>NZ_CP183209.1:0-4556409 GCF_048517045.1 Alteromonas sp. OM2203 | reverse complement strand
CACTTTTGGCTGCATAGGTGAACGCGTTGGTTGATTACCATACTGATTTGGATCGTAGCGATCTTGATTCTTAGATCCATGATCTCCGTGATCAACATATTGTCGATTGGCAGAGGCCGGTGGCGGTACTCTATTACTGGGCTCATACTCATTATTATACTGCCCAGACGATTTACCTCCTCCCACCGACGGCGAAGAAAAAGGGGAAGAAGAAGGATTATTAGTATTCGAAGCGGCCTGATTAGGAACGTAGCTATTACTGCTTTGAAGCCCTTGATTACCTGCTAACGAATTTTGGCCGCTGTAACCCGCATTGCCGCCGCTTCCTGTGGACGAAGATACATTTCCACTAGCTGACTGTGTGCGCGCATTACTATGACGGCTCATCACTTCTAAGCGCAACTGAGGCGCATCATTGCCAGCAAATTCTCGCAACAAGCCAGTTATATTATTGAGGTACTTATCTCTTACCCAATCAAGAACAAAACGATTTGGCGCATATAAGGAAACCATACCGCCCTCTTCTTCACAAACAAGCGGTCGTATCCACATACTAAATTGCTGCGTTGGTAATTCCTGACGCAACCTTTCAAGGCATTGGTTCCACAAAGACATAGTACGTAGCTAGCTCCCGTTACTCGCAAGAAAAGCCAACATCGAAAATGCCATATATAGAAAATCAGGCAACAGAAAGCGCCATCAGAGAGAAATAGCGTTGGAAGTGTTGGGTAACAGCGAGAAATTAAATTATCGTTTTATAAGCTGTGGATTATCTAACGTTATCAACAAAAAGTAAATAACGATCCCCGACGATCTTTCCGATCAAAACCCTATAGTATTGATTTTATTAACCTTTAGTTTTAGATCAAATCATACTATGTCGAGAAAAATTCGGTCTAAATAAGACGTGAAAATACAGAAGATCCCCTTGCAATTTTTAAGTTTAGTGATGTTTTACACAAACTACTGTGGATAACCTGAGCGACTTTTACACGTTATTCACAAGAACTTTGCATGATAATCTGACGTATTGTTCAAAATATAGTAAAAATTGTTCACTTATTCGTCCGAAAAGCAAGAATATCCATTGACACGAGGCCACGAGATCTCTAGAATTCAGCGTCCTTTTTCGATGGGCTTTTCTGGTGAAAACACCACATTATTCTGAAAGCAGCGTAATGTGTTACCAAAAACGCCTATGTTTAACTAAATATAAGTGAGACTTTGGTCATGAAAAGAACATTTCAACCGAGCAATTTGAAGCGCAAGCGTTCTCACGGTTTTCGTGCTCGTATGGCGACTAAAAATGGTCGTAAAGTACTAGCAGCTCGCCGTGCAAAAGGCCGCGCTCGTCTTTCAGCTTAATTGAAAGACGCTAAAGTGGGCGAGAATACGTTTTCTAGGGAGTTACGTCTGTTAACTCCCACCCACTTTACCTATGTGTTTGATGACGCAACCCCAGCTGTATCTCCCTCTTTTACTATCCTAGCTAGAAAAAATACTCTTTCAAATCCTCGTTTGGGCATTACATTGGCTAAAAAGCGCATACGCAAAGCCCATGATAGAAATCGCTTAAAACGCTTGGTCAGAGAAAGTTTCAGGCACAAACAACACAATCTACCCAATGTCGATATTATCGTTATTGGTAAGTCTGGCGCCGACAACCTTAGCAACCAAGAAGTATTTTCAACACTGGATAAGCTATGGAAAAAATTAAACAAGCGTTGCAGCAACTCTTAATAGTGGTGCCTTTGACCTTGATAAAGTGTTATCAATGGTTCATATCACCTATATTAGGGCAACGATGTCGTTTCCATCCTTCTTGTTCTTGGTATGCTATAGACGCGTTAAAAACGCACGGATTGGTAAAAGGCGGTTGGTTATCTATTAAACGCATATTAAAATGCCACCCTTTGCATGCCGGCGGATACGATCCAGTGCCGGAAAAACAACAAGATAAACACTCAAAATAAAGAGACCTCTATGGAATCGCAACGTAGTTTTCTGATAATTGGCCTTGCGCTAGTTAGCTTTTTGCTTTGGCAGTCATGGCAAAAAGATTATGGGCCACAGCCAGTTGTGCCTGTTGAACAACAAACGCAAGAAACATCTCAGGGCGTACCGTCATTCGTCGATAATGGCAGTGAAGATGTACCAAGTAGTGATAGCGTTCCGGCAGCGCAGCCCGTTGCAGCATCACAAAACAGTAACCGAATCATTGAAGTTAAAACCGATACACTAGATGTGCGCATCGATTTACTCGGTGGTGATGTAATATCAGCTGACTTACTTAAATTTCCGGTCGAGCAAGGGTCTGAGATTCCTTACAGCTTACTTCGTTCAGGTAACGGACTTTACGTAGCACAAAGCGGCCTTATCGGAGCACAAGGTCCGGATGCAAGCAGCAGCGGTCGCCCAGTTTACACTGCGCAAAGTGAATTCTACGAAATGACCGGCGATACTCTGGTAATTCCACTTACTTGGAAAAATAATCAAGGGCTAGCTATAACCAAAACATTTACGTTCACCAAAGATAAGTACGACGTAAACGTAAGCTATAGTGTTGAAAACAATACCGGTAATGCGGCAACTGTTCAGCCCTATGCGCAGCTTAAACAAGTGATGGAATTTGAAGATGACAGCAACATGTTTATGCCAACATATCGTGGTGCTGCTTACTCAACTGAAGACGACCGCTATCAGAAATACTCGTTTGACGAGATAGAAGATGAAAAGCTTCGTGAAACCACGAAAGCGGGTTGGGTTGGTATGCTTGAACACTACTTTGTTTCAGCGTGGGTTCCTTCACAAGAGCAAACCAACACACTGTATTCACGCAACCTAAATAATCAATATGCGGTCATCGGTGTTTTATCGCCATCTGAAAGCATAGCACCAGGTGAAACCAAGACACTGGCATCGACCCTTTACATGGGTCCGAAAGATCAAGAGAAACTTGCTAAGATTGCTCGTGGTTTAGACCTAACCGTGGACTACGGCATTTTATTCTGGATTTCACAACCGCTGTTCGCCCTGCTAACGTTCCTGCACAGTCTGGTTAATAATTGGGGTGTGGCGATTATCCTTATCACTATAGTGGTGAAAGGCGCGATGTACTGGCTAACTAAGAAGCAATACGAGTCAATGGCACGCATGCGCAACTTAGCACCTAAAATGCAGCAGTTAAAAGACCGCTTTGGCGATGACAGACAAAAAATGTCTCAAGCCATGATGGAGCTATACCGAAAAGAGAAAGTAAACCCTATGGGTGGGTGTTTACCACTTCTTCTTCAAATGCCTATCTTCCTAGCACTTTACTGGGTGTTGATGGAGAGTGTTGAGCTTCGCCATGCTGACTTTGTACTTTGGATCACTGACCTTTCTACGAAAGACCCTTACTTTGTGCTACCAATTCTTACTGGCGCAAGTATGTATCTATTGCAAAAGCTACAGCCAACCACCATTACTGACCCTATGCAGCAGAAAATCATGCAGTGGATGCCAGTAGCAATGAGTGTGTTCTTCCTGTGGTTCCCTGCAGGTCTGGTACTATACTGGTTAGTCAGTAACGTAATTACCTTGGTTCAAGCCAAAATGATTTATGCTTCAATGGAGAAGCGGGGCATCAGCAGTAAATAAGCTGTTGAGCATTTAATTATACAGCCCGCCTAAGCGGGCTGTTTTGTATTGAGAGGATTAAACTGTGCCATCATTTGATATTGTTTCAGAAATCAATATGGAAGAAGTGCGTAACGCCACTGAAAACGCAAGTCGGGAGCTAACCACACGATTTGACTTTCGCGGTATCGACGCGAGCTTCGAATACAAAGACAAAACGGTTGTCATGAAAGCCGAAGCTGAATTCCAACTTCAGCAAATGGAAAGTATGTTCAGAACCGCTATGTCCAAACGCAATGTCGACACGTCATCTATGGATGTAAAACCTTACGATGCCCACGGTAGAACCTATCGCCAGACCATTACCTTTAAAGAAGGTATTGAACAGCCAATGGCAAAGAAGATTGTAAAACTGATTAAAGACGCCAAAATTAAAGTGCAAACTGCAATTCAAGGTGAAGAGCTTCGTGTTACAGGAAAAAAACGCGATGATCTTCAACAAGCGATTGCGTTGGTAAAAGAATCAGACTTAGGTCAACCTTTCCAATTTAAAAACTTCCGCGACTAATTATGGAATCACTCACCCTTTCAACGGATACTATTATCGCCCAAGCCACGGCGCCAGGACGAGGCGGTGTTGGCATTGTTCGTGTTTCAGGTCCAAAGGCTAGCGCTATTGCCGAGGCGCTGGTGCCCTGTACACTTACACCTCGACTTGCCACGTATACGCCATTTGTTGATATAAACAAAAGCGTAATAGACCAGGGCATAGCGTTGTTTTTTAAAGGCCCAAATTCGTTTACTGGCGAAGATGTGTTGGAACTACAAGGCCACGGCGGCCAAGTGGTTATGGACATGTTGATAGATGCGGTGCTTACAACAGGACATGCTAGGCTCGCAAATCCAGGCGAGTTTAGTGAGCAGGCTTTTTTAAATGATAAGTTAGACCTTGCGCAAGCAGAGGCCATTGCCGATTTAATAGACGCCAGTTCAAAGCAAGCGGCCAAAAGCGCTTTACGTTCATTGCAGGGTGAGTTTTCCACGCAGATTCAAACGCTGTCTGACCAAATTGTCCATCTGCGAATGTATGTGGAAGCGGCTATCGATTTTCCTGAAGAAGAAATCGACTTCTTATCTGATGGTAAAGTGTCAGGTGATTTAAGTGCTATTATGGAAAGCCTTACCAAAGTGCGAGAACAAGCCAAGCAAGGTACATTGTTACGCGAAGGCATGCAGGTGGTGATTGCGGGTCGACCTAACGCTGGTAAATCCAGTCTGTTAAACGCGCTTGCTGGTCGTGACAGCGCTATCGTTACTGACATTGCAGGTACCACTAGAGATGTACTAAAAGAGCATATTCACATTGACGGTATGCCGGTACATATTATCGATACGGCTGGGCTACGAGAAAGCCCCGATAAAGTAGAACAGATCGGCATTGAACGAGCTTGGCAAGCCATCAACGAAGCGGACCATGTGCTGTTTGTTGTTGACTCTACCTCAACCAGTATTATCGATCCCTATGAGATTTGGCCTGAGTTTATGGCGAGACTTCCACAGGGCATTCCTGTGACTGTGGTACGTAACAAAGCCGACCTAAGCACCTTAGATATCGGGCAAAGTACAGTGGCAACTGAGCATGGTGAAATATCTGTTATTAACTTGTCAGCCAAGCAAGGTAGAGGCGTAGATACGTTAAAAACACATCTAGCAAAAACCATGGGGTTCGATACGACAACAGAAGGCCAATTTATTGCTCGAAGACGCCACATAGATGCGCTAGATCAAGCTTACAGCTACGTAAGCACTGGTGAACAACAACTTCATGACGCGATGGCGGGTGAATTATTAGCCGAAGAGCTTCGTTTAGCGCATCAAGCACTGTGTGAAATAACCGGTGAATTTACCTCTGACGACCTGCTTGGTAAGATTTTTTCATCGTTCTGTATCGGCAAATAAAACGCCGCCAGTTGCGCTGAATCTTTAATCGTAAATAAAGAAGTAACATATTCATGAGTAAGCATTTTGAAATTATTGTGGGCACTATGTTAGGTGCCGCAGAATACGTAGCTGACGCCATTGCTGAAAAGCTTAATGAGCGTGGATATACCCATACCATTCACGCAGAGCCCGACCTTGAGAATATTAACAAAGCCTCAACATGGATAGTATGTACATCTACCCATGGCGCCGGAGAACTACCCGATAATATTCAGCCATTTGCGAGACAACTTGAAAACGCTGATCTGCAAGCAGTCAATGCGTATGTGATCGGTCTTGGCGACACCAGTTATGACACGTTTTGCTTTGGTGCAAAAGAAATGGAGAAGCATATCCTAAATGGCGGCGGTAAGCTGATTAACGACGCCCTTTACATAGATGTGCTAGAACATCCAATTCCTGAAGATGCCGCTGTAGAATGGTTTGATGAAAAATTAGCAAATGCTTAATAGCCGCACTGTCACTTGGACTTTATTTAATGACCAGTAGCCTAACCCAAGCGGAACTCGCTGTTTTGCAATCACCGCTTTCCAACGATTGCAGAGTGTTGTATCTCCTTGGGCTTCGCGTAGGTGCAAATCAGACCACTACATCGACTGCACCTATTGATTATAAGCAGCTTCTAGCCTTACTTAATGGCGACAATAAAGACGATACCTTTCAACGGGGTCGTCAGATAAATAGCTTGGTAAAACAACTTGAGCAAGTTGGCTTAGTTGCCCTCCCTCTTGAATTGGACCTCGAGCACACCATTAATGGCAAAACCCTACTTCTCCCTCTTTTAAGCGAGCCACAGTCGGACTTTGAACAACTGCACACACGCCATAGTGCAATGACTGCGACATGGACACCGAACAAAGCACTGTTTGAAGAAATGGCCTCACTGCTTGGTATCATTGATAAGACATTCGATGAAAACGAGGTCGGAGAATTTATCGCTTATTGGCTAGGCAGACCTAGTTCCGTATTTAGTGAGTTCCAGTGGACTCAAAAATTCGCTAATAATATCAAGCGAAAGCGACTTGCTTCAGGCTATGCGCCTACAAAAGTTGTAGGAACGCAACAAGTGAAAGTTGCAGCGGGCATAGAAGCAGATGATAATGCGAAAAAGCTGGTGGAAAAATATGCCGCAACCAAGAAGAGTTAAATCGTTATGGATCGTATAACTGACAAAATTGCTAATTTAGCGAGAGCACTTAAAAAAGATGTCGATCCCAATAGTGAGTATATCGACTACAAAACGCTGCGTAAGCAGTATGAGGCACAAGCTAATGAAGAAATAGCGCAACTACAGCAGCGCAGTAAAAAGGCGCGCGTAGAAGCTATTCATGGCCGTTCTGATTTAAATCCAAAGTGGACCTTCGCCAATTTAGTAGAAGACAGCGACGATGTTATTGAAGCCGTCTCTATTGCCCAATCTTTCATAGCGGCCCATGACGACCCCGCGTGGCGACAAAGCGGTTCTCATATGATGATCTTCTACGGTGATTACGGTAGGGGTAAATCACATATTGCAGGTGCAATTGCCCACCAACTCATTGAGCAATATGAAATCTCTGTGCTTTATCGTCAGCTTTCAACCTTGCTTGAAATGCGAAATTTCTCATTCGACTTCTCTGCAACTGACAACGCTAGCCAACGCTACAGAGAAATAAATCAAGAGCTTCTTGATGTAGATTTGCTCATATTAGATGAAGTATGTGTTAACGAATCTGCGCTTAAAAAGAATGCGCAAAGCTGGTTTGGAAATTTGTTAAGACAGCGATTAGTGAATAAGAAAAACTGTATTTTGATCACTAATCACAACCTAGCAGAACTTGAAAATGCGTTAGGACGCTACTGCTTTGAGTCTATTAAAGAGTATGATACATATAAAGTGAGGTTCCAAGGCCCTAGCCGCCGTGAGGGCTTAACCATAGAGCAAGAAGACATGCAGGGTTCTGTGGCACAGCCACGCTATCAGCCTAACCAGGTGCGTTAATAGCGCCTGGTTTATTGTCATTCATACTTACTCTTACAGCATTTCATAGACCCTGCCCCTGTTTCTCCGTTCATTAAATGCCTGTATGGCATTTAGTCGACAGCCGTTACAAAAAACGATACCTAAAGAGTGTTGTTAGCTTCACAAGTATTGATAAACACAGTGTTGCACTTAAATAATCCACACGACTAACCTAACAGATACAATACAACCCTATTTACTGGCGCATTGCTTTCGCATCAACATTCCTTGTTCTTGGTCGAGGAATGACGTAATACCAGTCCGCATAGATAATTGGTATAAATTAAGAAAAAAGCGAAATATCTCAGAAAAAATTTATGCTGCTTTTAAAAATAATCAAAGTTTTAGATGTGTTGAAGAATGAGATCACGGGATCTAGTCACAGGTTTTATAAAAGATCTCCTCCACAATGTGATCGGTCTATAGAGCAGGTTCTATCGCGATCTTTAGATCACAATACATAATTAGCAAACATTTTATCCCCAGCTGGATCACATCTTGATCACGCCTGTGGATAGGATCCTACAAACCACTGTGTATAAGCTCTGATCGAAAAAAGAATAACTTTTCAAACAAAACGGCATGTGGATAAAAAGGGTGTTTATACACAAGATTCAGATAGGGTTATGGATCGGTGTTTCCCAATGTTATTGATCGCGTAACTTGATGATCTTTAGATGCTTTGATCGGTTACCCACAGAAATCGACGATCCTAATAAAAGTAAAAATAAACAGATCTAAAAGAGATCTTAAGATCTTATTAAACGATCACACCTTTTCTCTCAAAAGGTTTTGAGGAAAATTTAATCATTTTCTTTATCCAATAAGTCAGATAAAATACGCGCCCTTTTTTGAACATTCTCTGTTTTAAAAAAATAGTTTTTAGTTGGCTTATCGTCCGTGAATAGTGAGGTTTAACCATGTTTTATGCAGAAGCATTTGATGTCATCGTCGTTGGTGGTGGACATGCAGGTACAGAGGCGGCGCTCGCAGCTGCTCGCATGGGTGCCAACACGCTTTTGCTCACTCACAATATTGAAACGATCGGCCAGATGTCCTGTAATCCTGCCATCGGTGGGATCGGTAAGGGTCATCTTGTTAAAGAGATCGACGCACTGGGCGGCGCCATGGCATTGGCGATCGACAAAGGCGGTATTCAGTTCAGAACATTGAACTCTTCAAAGGGTCCAGCAGTGCGTGCTACCCGTGCCCAAGCTGACAGAACGCTTTATAAAAATGCCATACGGGACATTGTTGAAAATCAAGAAAATCTCACGCTTTTCCAACAAAGCGTAGACGATCTCATTGTTGAAAATGATCGTGTTTGCGGCGTAGTTACCCAGATGGGCTTAAAATTTAGCGCCAAGTCAGTGGTGTTAACGGTTGGGACATTTTTGGGTGGCACCATTCACATTGGTCTTGAAAACTATCGAGGTGGTCGTGCTGGCGATCCGCCGTCTACAGCGCTTGCTGACCGACTACGTGCGCTTCCGTTCCGAGTCGATCGCCTTAAAACCGGGACACCCGCTAGACTAGACGCACGTTCACTCGATTTCTCGGTAATGCAACCTCAGTCAGGTGATGATCCAACACCGGTGTTTTCATTCATGGGTGACAGAACCATGCACCCAACGCAGATCCCGTGTTACATAACGCATACTAACGAAAAAACCCATGATATTATTCGCGGCGGGTTGGATCGTTCTCCTATGTTCACTGGTGTTATTGAAGGCATTGGCCCTCGGTACTGCCCTAGTATTGAAGATAAGATCACTCGATTTGCCGATAAATCTTCACATCAAATATTTGTTGAGCCTGAAGGGTTAAACAGTATTGAAGTCTATCCAAATGGTATTTCAACCAGTTTGCCGTTCGACGTACAGATGAACCTTGTTCGCTCGATCAAAGGCTTTGAGAATGCACATATTGTCCGACCTGGCTATGCGATAGAGTATGACTTTTTTGATCCTCGCGATTTAAAACAAACGCTCGAAACTAAGTTTATTGAAGGTTTGTTCTTCGCTGGTCAAATCAACGGCACAACGGGTTATGAAGAAGCGGGAGCACAAGGTTTAGTGGCTGGTGCTAATGCCGCACTTCAAGTACAGCAAAAAGATCCTCTCGTGTTGCGTCGTGATCAAGCTTACATGGGTGTATTGATTGATGACTTGGCAACAATGGGAACGAAAGAGCCCTATCGTATGTTTACTAGTCGAGCTGAATACCGTTTGCTTCTTCGCGAAGATAACGCTGACAGTCGCTTAACAGCAATGGGACGAGAGATTGGTCTTGTTGATGACGCCCGTTGGGCCAAGTTCAACCAAAAGATGGAAGCGGTAGAAAGTGAGCTACAGCGTTTACGCGGTCAATGGATCCATCCTGAGCACGTAGCTGCGCCTCAGCTAAACACTATGCTAAAGAACCCTGTAAGTCGCGAACATTCTTTGGAAGAATTGATCCGACGACCTGAAATGACTTACAGTCAATTGATGGAAATTGAAAGTGTAGGCCCTGGTCTTGAAGATCCCATCGCATCTGAGCAGGTGGAAATTCAAATTAAATACGCAGGTTATATTGCCCGTCAAATGGACGAGATTGCAAAAACTCAACGTCATGAAAATACGTTATTGCCCGTTGATATGGATTTCAGCAAAATTTCTGGTCTTTCAAATGAAGTTGTAGCGAAGCTAACCGAGGCAAGGCCTGAGACGATAGGTAAAGCGTCTCGTATTTCAGGCATCACACCTGCTGCCATCTCTCTACTGCTGGTTTACCTGAAAAAACATGGCATGCTGCGTAAGCATGAAAAAATTAGCGCGTAAATCGCGCGCTTGATTCAACATACAACTTGTAGCGCTTAGTTTTTCTCACTTATTCGCGTATTATAGTGAATAAGAAATAAAGAAAAACTCGGCGCTTTTCACTCAGACCTATTGCTTTATTAAACTGCGCGTAGCCTTATTCTCCAGTTCACGTTTAAGAAACAAGCGTGATGAGAATAGAAAATGGCTAGACTCATGGCAGTTTCGACTAACACGCATAGTGTTGAGCAATCTGGAACTGCGTAAAGCAAAACATTTCAACGCGAACAAACAGACTTTTCGATGACTATACAGCAAGAATTGCACACCATTTTGGTTTCTGGACTCGAGGCTCTTTCATTAAATTTAAGTGATAAGCAACAGCAGCAACTCGTTGATTATGTGCTGCTTATGGATAAGTGGAATAAGGCTTATAACCTAACCTCTGTAAGAGATCCTAAACAGATGATGGTTAAACATATCCTGGACTCATTAGCCATTGTGCCGTTTCTTGAGGGCGAGAATATAATTGATGTGGGTACAGGTCCTGGTCTTCCGGGCATGCCTCTAGCAATCGCTTTCCCTGAAAAGTCGTTCACTTTACTCGACTCGTTAGGAAAACGCGTACGTTTTATGACGCAATGTGTACATATCCTTGGCTTGACTAATGTATCGCCGGTGCAAAGCCGCGTTGAAAAGCACAACGGTGAGTCACCTTATGATATTGTGTTAAGCCGTGCTTTCGCTTCACTAAAAGATATGTTGCACTGGTGTCAACATCTGGTAGATTCAGAAGGGCAATTCTTGGCGCTTAAAGGTCAGTTTCCACAAGATGAGATAGACGAAGTGAGTGATCACTTCCATGTGAGTAAAACGGAAAACCTCACTGTGCCAAATTTGGTAGGCGAACGACATCTGGTTTGGCTAAAAAAGAAATAGCTGAAAAATAGAAATAGACAATAACAGGATCAAACGTGGCTAAGGTAATCGCGATCGCGAATCAGAAAGGTGGTGTGGGTAAGACAACTACCGCAGTTAACGTGGCGGCCTCAATGGCGGCAACTAAACGCAAAGTATTGCTTATCGATCTCGATCCACAGGGGAATGCGACTATGGGGAGCGGCGTTGATAAGTACGACGTTGAATCTACCGCATTCGAATTGTTGATAGAAGAAAAGCCTATTAACGATGTAGTGGTTAAAAGCACCGCGGGTAAATATGACTTGGTTGCAGCAAATGGTGACGTGACAGCGGCTGAAATAAAGCTCATGGAAATGTTCGCTCGTGAAGTGCGTTTGCGTAATGCACTTAAACCCGTGATGGATTATTACGATTTTATATTTATCGACTGCCCACCCTCTCTTAATCAGTTAACGGTTAACGCTCTTGCTGCCGCAGATTCTGTCATGGTACCAATGCAGTGTGAATACTATGCACTAGAGGGACTTACAGCCCTGATGGATACTATTCAGAAATTAGCGTCAGTGGTAAATCCTGAATTGAAGATTGAAGGCGTATTGCGTACTATGTACGACCCGCGTAACCGCCTAGCTAACGACGTTTCAGAACAATTGAAGCGCCATTTTGGTGAGCAGGTTTATCGCACAGTCATACCGCGCAATGTTCGCCTAGCTGAAGCACCAAGTTTCGGAACACCTGCGATGTATTATGATAAGTCATCAACAGGTGCAAAAGCGTATTTAGCGTTGGCGGGTGAAATACTACGCCGTAGAGATAAAACATCGCCTGCACAGGCAAAAGCAAGTTAAACGACAATAAGCTGAATATCATCAGCACATGTCATAGAGGATACTATGTCAGCACGTAAAAGAGGCCTTGGCCGCGGTTTAGATGCATTACTCGCAACCAGCCAGTCATCTGCTCAAAGAGAACAGGATGCAGCCGAGGTCAGTTCAACAAATGGCGAGTTAAAAAAACTCCCTATTGAATATTTAGTGCCGGGGAAATATCAGCCCCGTAAAGACATGTCACCCGAGGCATTAGAAGAATTAGCATCTTCAATTCGCGCACAAGGTATTATTCAGCCTATAGTAGTAAGAAGGGTTGACGACCATCGCTATGAAATTATTGCCGGTGAGCGACGCTGGCGTGCATCCCAACTCGCTCAGTTAGATGAGATTCCGTGTATCGTTAAAAACGTGCCGGATGAGGCAGCAGTTGCTATCGCGCTTATTGAAAATATCCAGCGTGAAGACTTAAACGCTATGGAAGAGGCTCAAGCCCTTGACCGCTTAATGAATGAATTTGCACTGACCCACCAAGAAGTAGCTGAAGCCGTGGGTAAGTCGCGCACGACGGTGACAAATTTACTTCGCTTGAACAATTTGAACGATGACGTGAAATTACTGGTTGAGCATGGTGATATTGAGATGGGTCACGCTCGCGCACTTTTAGCGTTAGAAGGTGAAACGCAATCAGAAACGGCGCAAGTGGTATCGGGTAAAGGGCTTACCGTTCGCGATACCGAGAAGCTGGTGAAAAAGCTGTTAGAGCCAGCTAAACCCAAGCCTGAAAAGAAAGTTGATCCGGATGTACAAAACCTCATGACGCGACTTTCAGAAAATTTAGGTACACCAGTGAGTATTGACCACAACGCTAAAGGCAAAGGTAAGCTAACAATTAGCTTTAGTGATCTTGATCAATTAGATGGAATTATCTCTAAAATTCAATAATTTATAATTATAAAAAATAATAAAGTACCCTTGCCTACCCGCAATCGATACGCTGTCTGGTGTGAACACCGGACACTCTCCTTTCCGGTTATAGCAATAGAATATTTTCAGAATAACTTTCAAAAAGCGTTGTACTGTTGAAAATTGTCGGTAAAACAGTATACTTCTGACGCTTTTTGTAAGACGTGAACAAGCTGCGAGTAAAAGTGACGAACAAGTTAGCAAGACGCGGGTTAGACCTCGCCAAGAAAGGGCTACTTTTTCAGGCAATCACAGCCATAGTTATTACCGGTCTCGCAGGCGCTGCTGGGGGAAGTCATTCAGCCATATCAGCAGCCGCAGGAACTCTAATAAGTATCCTGCCTAATATTGTTTTTGCTATTTTTGCATTTCGTTATGCCGGAGCAAGTAAAAACGAGCTTGTTGCACGTAGTTTTAGCCAAGGCTCAAAAATGAAGCTGGCACTGACAATCATTTTATTTGTAATTGCGTTTAAAGGCTTAAACGCCTCGCCACTGGAAATTTTCATGGCATTCGTGATTACAACGGCTAGCCACGGGCTAGCTATGTTTCATTACGGTACGAAAGGATAAAGACAACGCGAGGCGTTGCGAGAACGAAAAAACGTAATCGATCGATTGAAGCATAAGAACCAGTCACCAAATTTTTACACTTTACAACTTGGGTTAAACAATGGCATCTGAATACACTACCTCAGAATACATCAAGCACCACTTGACCAATGCCACCATGTGCTCAACTGACAACGGAATCGCGTTTAACAAAGCGTGTTCTGATGCCGGTTTTTGGGCATGGCATGTTGATACATTGGCATGGTCTATTGGTCTTGGTTTACTTTTCCTAATTATCTTTAGAAGCGTCGCTTCAAAAGCAACAACGGGCGTACCTGGCAAAATGCAGGCGTTTGTAGAGCTTGTCGTTGAGTTCGTTGATGACAACGTGAAAAGCACCTTCCACGGTAAAAGCGCACTTATCGCGCCATTAGCACTGACTATCTTCGTATGGGTATTGTTAATGAACCTTATGGATCTTGTGCCAGTTGATCTTATTCCGTGGGTGTCAGGGCTTATCGGCCAAGCTGCTTTTGGTATGGATCCTCACGACGTTTACAACAAGGCAGTACCAACCACTGACCTTAACTTGACGTTTGCACTGGCGTCGGGCGTATTCATTCTTATTCTTTTCTACTCAATCAAGATGAAAGGTATTGGCGGCTTTGCTAAAGAGCTTACTATGCAGCCATTCGGACACCCTATCTTCATTCCGGTGAACTTCATTCTTGAGACGGTTACACTGCTTGCGCGCCCGCTTTCACTAGCCCTGCGTTTGTTCGGTAACCTGTACGCCAGTGAGCTAATCTTTATATTGATTGCTACAATTGGTTACTTCCAGCTACCACTGCACTTTATGTGGGCTGTGTTCCATATTCTTGTACTTCCGCTTCAGGCGTTTATTTTCATGATGCTAACCATCGTGTACTTAAGCCTGGCGTGTGAAGAACACTAAGCATTAACGGGTGTCGGTTACCTGGAAATCCGACACTGTTTTTACAGAGTTTGACTTTTAAACATTAACTTTAAATTTAACTTAAATCGGAGACGTAAATGTTATACATCGCTGTTGCACTACTGATTGGTCTTGGCGCCCTTGGTACCGCTATTGGTTTCGGTCTACTAGGTGGCAAATTCCTTGAATCTGCTGCTCGTCAACCAGAACTAGCACCTCAACTACAAGTTAAGATGTTCATCGTAGCGGGTCTTATCGACGCCATCGCGATGATCGGTGTTGGTATCGCTCTATACCTATTGTTCGCTGTTGGTGCCTAATATTACTAAACACTTTTTTAGCGAACTTTAAGAGGAGGGGCGATTGTGAATTTTAACGCCACTTTTATCGGTCAATTAATCGCCTTCGCTGTGTTCGTGGTGTTCTGCATGAAATATGTATGGCCTCCACTAATGGCAGCGATTGAAGAACGTCAGAAGAAAATCGCCGATGGGCTTGAAGCTTCTGAACGTGCAGAGAAAGACCTAGAGCTTGCTCAAGCGAAAGCTACTGAGCAATTGAAAGATGCGAAAGCGCAAGCAGCTGAAATTATCGAGCAGGCCAAAAAGCGCGCCAACCAACTGGTTGACGAAGAAACTCAAAAAGGCCATGCGGAACGCGAGAAAATTATCGCTTCTGGTTATGCCGAGATTGAAGCTGAACGCAATCGTGCCAAAGAAGATTTGCGCAAACAGGTTTCTGCTCTTGCAGTTGCTGGCGCACAGCAAATCTTACAACGTGAAATCGATGCTAACGCACAAAACGACATTGTTGAAAAACTTGTCGCTGAGCTTTAAGAGGGAGATGAGCCATGTCTGAATTGACAACCGTTGCTCGTCCTTATGCTAAAGCTGCTTTCGATTTTGCAGTCGAGAAAAACGCCATTGTGAAATGGCAAGAAATGCTCGCTTTTGCTAGCGCGGTAGCTGAAAACGATGATATGCATCAGTTATTAACTGGTGCGGTTTCAGCCGACACGCTAGCCGACATTTTTAATAATGTTTGTGGCGAGCAACTCGACGAACACGGCCAAAACCTAGTAAAGGTTTTGGCTGAAAATAAACGTTTAGCCGCGTTGCCTGAAATTTCTACTTTGTTTGATGCTTTTAAAGCGGACTACGACAAAGAAATAGAAGTGGACGTAACCTCAGCATCTACGCTGACCGATGCACAACTTAAAGAGTTGGTTGCATCTTTGGAAAAACGTTTGGCACGTAAAGTGAAGCTTAATTGTAACGTGGACCCTGCCCTGATCGCTGGAATGGTAATAAATGCCGGTGATACAGTTATTGATGGTTCCGTAAAGTCGAAATTGAACCGTCTAGCAGACGCGTTGCAAGCATAACGGGGATAAGAGCATGCAACTTAATTCCACTGAAATTGCTGAACTGATCAAGAAAAGAATTGAACAGTTCAATGTAAGCAGTGAAGCACGTAATGAAGGTACTATCGTCGCAGTAACTGACGGTATTATCCGCATTCATGGCCTTGCAGATGTAATGCAAGGTGAAATGATTGAACTTCCTGGAAGCCGTTACGCAATTGCACTAAACCTTGAGCGAGACTCTGTAGGTGCAGTTGTTATGGGTCCATATGCGGACCTGAAAGAAGGCGATAAAGTACAATCTACCGGCCGTATTCTTGAAGTACCAGTAGGTAACGCACTTCTTGGTCGTGTTGTTAACACACTTGGTGAGCCTATTGATGGTAAAGGCGCAATCGACGCTGCTGGTTTTGAGCCAGTTGAAAAAATTGCACCTGGCGTAATCGAACGTCAATCGGTAGACCAGCCAGTACAAACTGGTTATAAGTCAGTTGATGCCATGATCCCAGTAGGTCGTGGTCAGCGTGAGCTTATCATCGGTGACCGTCAGTGTGGTAAAACAGCTATGGCTGTTGACGCTATCATCAACCAAAAAGGTACAGGCATCAAATGTGTGTACGTAGCGGTTGGTCAGAAAGCGTCTACTATTGCTAACGTAGTACGTAAACTAGAAGAGCACGGTGCACTTGACCACACAATCGTGGTTGCAGCATCTGCATCTGAGTCTGCAGCGCTTCAATACCTAGCGCCTTACTCTGGTTGTACTATGGGTGAATTCTTCCGTGACCGCGGTGAAGACGCGCTAATCGTGTATGATGATTTGTCTAAGCAAGCTGTTGCTTACCGTCAAATTTCACTACTGCTTAAGCGTCCACCAGGCCGTGAAGCTTACCCAGGTGACGTATTCTATCTTCACTCTCGCCTACTTGAGCGTGCTGCACGTGTAAACGAGCAATACGTTGAGCGTTACACTAACGGTGAAGTGAAAGGTAAAACTGGTTCACTAACTGCGCTTCCAATTATCGAAACGCAAGCTGGTGACGTATCTGCATTCGTACCTACTAACGTAATCTCAATTACCGATGGTCAGATCTTCCTAGAAACTGACTTGTTTAACGCAGGTATCCGTCCTGCGGTTAACGCTGGTATCTCGGTATCTCGTGTTGGTGGTGCTGCACAGACTAAAATCATCAAGAAGCTGGGTGGTGGTATCCGTCTAGCCCTAGCTCAGTATCGTGAACTAGCGGCGTTCTCGCAGTTTGCTTCTGACCTTGATGATGCAACTCGTGAGCAACTTGAGCACGGTGAGCGCGTAACTGAGCTGATGAAGCAGAAGCAATACGCACCGCTATCAATTGCTAACATGGGTGTTTCTCTGTTCGCGGTAGAAAAAGGTTTCCTTAAGGGTATCGAGCTTAACAAAATCCTAGATTTTGAAGCAGCTCTTCATTCTTATATGAACAGCGAACACGCTGACCTTATGAAGACTATCAACGAATCAGGTAACTACAACGACGAGATTGCCGCTAAGTTGAACGACGCTTTAACAAACTTTAAAGCGACACAAACTTGGTAATCAATGGTGCTGGTGTTTAACCACCAGCGCAATTCGTTGAGTAATCGGAGAAATAGTCATGGCCAGCGGTAAAGAAATAAAAGGTAAGATTGGGAGTATCAAAAATACTCAGAAGATTACCAGTGCGATGGAAATGGTTGCTGCGTCTAAGATGAAAAAGGCGCAGGAACGTATGGCTTCTGGCCGTCCATATGCACAAAATATGCTTAAAGTGATTGGTCACATTGCAAACGGTAACCTTGAATATCGCCATCCTTATTTGGAAGAGCGTGAAGTCAAGCGCGTCGGTTACATTGTGATTTCCACTGACCGAGGCTTATGTGGTGGCTTGAACACCAATGAATTTAAGCTCGTCACTCAAGACGTCAAAAAATGGCGTGAACAGGGTGTGGAAGTGGATTTTGCTGCATTAGGTTCTAAAGCGTGCAGTTTCTTCAACCGTTTTGGTGGCAAATTGCTTGCTGCTGAATCTGGTTTAGGTGACAAGCCGTCTGTGAGCGATGTAGTAGGTGTTGTACGCGTTATGCTTAAAGCGTATGACGAAGGACAAATTGACCGAGTATTCTTGGTATTCAATGACTTCGTTAACACCATGACACAGAAACCTGTGATCAATCAGTTATTGCCTTTGCCAAAGTCACAAGACGAAGAATACCAACATCGTTGGGACTACATCTATGAGCCAGATCCAAAAGAAATTTTGGAAGCACTAATGGTTCGTTACATTGAGTCTCAGGTGTATCAGGGTGTTGTAGAAAACGCGGCGTCAGAGCAAGCTGCGCGAATGGTTGCCATGAAGGCAGCAACCGACAACGCCGGTAACCTTATTGATGAGTTACAACTGATATATAACAAAGCGCGTCAGGCTGCAATCACACAAGAAATCAGTGAGATTGTAAGCGGTGCCGCGGCGGTGTAGGCAAAGGTTTAAAAGAGATAACGAGGACAAATTATGAGTCAAGGTAAGGTCGTCCAAATCATTGGCGCCGTTGTGGACATTGAGTTTCCACAAGATGCGGTACCAAGAGTTTATGACGCACTACGAGTTACCGAAGGTGACTTGTCAGGTCTAACCCTGGAAGTGCAACAGCAATTAGGTGGCGGTGTTGTTCGCGGCATCGCACTAGGTACTACTGACGGACTAAAACGTGGTCTTGCAGTAGAAAATACCGGTAATCCAATCATGGTTCCAGTTGGTACGAAGACACTTGGTCGTATCATGGACGTATTGGGTAACCCAATCGACGAAGCTGGCCCAATTGGTGAAGAAGAGCGTATGTCTATTCACCGTGAAGCGCCTAGCTACGAAGAACAGTCTAGCTCGGTAGAACTACTAGAAACTGGTATCAAAGTAATCGACTTGGTTTGTCCATTCGCTAAGGGTGGTAAAGTTGGTCTATTCGGTGGTGCGGGTGTAGGTAAAACCGTAAATATGATGGAACTTATCCGTAACATCGCCATCGAGCACAGCGGTTTCTCAGTATTCGCAGGTGTTGGTGAGCGTACGCGTGAGGGTAACGACTTCTATCACGAAATGAACGATTCAAACGTACTTGATAAAGTATCGCTTGTATACGGTCAGATGAACGAGCCACCGGGTAACCGTCTACGTGTTGCACTTACCGGTCTAACTATGGCTGAGAAGTTCCGTGACGAAGGTCGTGATGTACTATTTTTCGTAGATAACATCTATCGTTACACCCTAGCAGGTACTGAGGTATCAGCACTTCTAGGTCGTATGCCATCTGCGGTAGGTTACCAGCCTACTCTTGCAGAAGAGATGGGTGTACTTCAGGAACGTATTACATCAACGAAGACGGGTTCAATCACTTCAATCCAAGCGGTATACGTACCTGCAGATGACTTGACTGACCCATCTCCGGCGACAACCTTTGCTCACTTGGATGCAACGGTAGTACTTTCTCGTGATATCGCGTCTCTTGGTATCTACCCAGCGGTAGACCCACTAGATTCGACGTCTCGTCAGCTTGACCCGCTAGTAATTGGTCAAGAGCACTATGATGTAGCACGTGGCGTACAGACTGTGCTTCAGCGTTACAAAGAGCTGAAAGACATCATCGCGATCCTAGGTATGGACGAACTATCTGAAGAAGACAAGCTAGTGGTATCACGTGCTCGTAAGATTCAGCGTTTCCTATCTCAGCCGTTCTTCGTAGCAGAAGTATTTACTGGTGCACCTGGTAAATATGTATCGCTAAAAGACACAATCAGTGGTTTTAAAGGCATTCTAGACGGTGAGTACGACCACCTTCCAGAACAAGCCTTCTACATGGTTGGTTCTATCGAAGAAGCGCTAGAGAAAGCCAAGAAAGCATAAGTGTAGGGCTAGCGTCGGCTAGCCTAGCATAATGCTAACGTACCTAATCAGGAGGTTCACATGGCAATGACAGTACATTTGGACGTGGTAAGCGCGGAGAAAGCGATTTTCTCGGGTCGCGTTGAAACGATTCAGGTGACAGGTAGCGAAGGTGAGCTGGGTATCCACCCTGGTCACGCGCCACTTATCTCTGCTATTAAACCTGGTATGGTGCGTTTGGTTAAACAGCACGGTGAAGAAGAAGTTATTTATGTTGCTGGTGGTGTACTAGAAGTACAACCTGGTAATGTTACCGTACTGGCTGATACCGCGGTTCGAGCTGAAGATCTTGACGAGCAGGCAGCACAAGAAGCCAAACGACGTGCAGAAGAGCACATCGCCAATCCAGGCGCTGACTTTAACTATGCAGAAGCAGCTCACGAGCTTGCAGAAGCGATTGCACAACTTCGTCTTATTCAGAAGTTACGCAAGTAAAAAGCACAGCTTTGAAAAAACCCGCCAACTGGCGGGTTTTTTATTGCAGAACGAAAAGTAGACGTTCACATTCTCTTACGTTTATTTCTATTGCCATAACACTACACAAAGCTTATCGTTACCTAGGTAGCTTCCAATGAAAATAAAACGTATTACGGTTAAAAATTTCTCGCTTTATAACCACTGAATAATAAAAATGAAACTCAGCCCCTACACCAATATGCACAAAGGTGTCTCTATTGGCCTTTTCCCTTTTTTGACGACATTGGTTTTATTATCAGTGCATTATTTCACAGGCGCTCTTGATTGGCCTGAAGCTGGAAATATCCGTGCACAGCGAGACTTTAATTCCGCAGTTGGGATGTCGATTCTTTCGGGATATTTTTGGCTGTGTCTACAGTTGAATCATAAAAACGTTACAAGCACGCTTATTTCGATATTAGTAAAAACGAACCAGTTAAGCCATCTAAACCAACATAGGGCCATTCTCACGACCAAATTACATGTTAATAGCGTCAATTGCCTCATAGTGGCCCTATTTATAGCGATGTTATATGTATTTATCGAGGGTTTACTCATCCCAAAAATGATGCTGCATCAATATCTAATTGCTTTCTCTGCAGTTCTGTTTTGGTTCTTGCTTTTGCTGTGCCTCGTGCAGTTATCCTCCTACGTTAACTATTTGAATAAATTTGTTATAAACCAAACGGCTACGGGAATCGATCGATTAAACTCAATTACTTCACTAGCAAGGTTTGCTCTCTTCAATGCAACACTTACTAGCGGAGCATTAATCTTTTTTCCTATTTTTTGGTTTGGAAAGAGTATTCCGACTTTTGATATTTTGATGACGCTATTATTTTCGTTATTCGTCGCTTTTTTTCTTTATAAGCCAGTTATGAATTTGCGCGCATTGTGGTTAATTGAGAAAAGAAAAGTTGTCCGCAATATTAAAGATGAAGACGAGGGTAAATTGAATAAGAATAACGTTGAACAACTCTTGGAAGCTCAATACGAAGTGGAAGAACTAGAATCGTTATCGATGAGTCTTTTATTAGGAAGAGAGAAGCTCAGGCTTTTAGCCTGTATAGCCTTAATAACCTTTTCTTGGATTACAGTTCTTGGAGCATCATTAAACGATGTCTAATAGGTCAAAGGGACATCTCATTCTCGAATTTCTACTCTATCCGTCTTTATTGGTATTATCGATGGTTATACTGCATTTCTTAGCAGGTACGGTAAAACTAGACATTGATTCGAGTGACGCGCAGCGTGACTTTAATACTGCGATCGGGACAGCATTATTAAGTGGTGTGTTTCTTTTTTCGATTAGAGTTATTCAAAAACAGGCAGCTAAAAATCTGTATTCAATGCTGAATGTTATCGGAAAGCGAAATGAGTTTTGGCTACATCGAAAAAAGCTATCAGAACAGTTCGCCAAGCATTTGATTTGGTCAGTTGCAGTAAGTTTTATAATGCCTCTTTTGTACATGCTTTCTGAAGGCTTATTAGCTAGGCTACACGAAAAAGAAGTATTTATCGTTGCGGTAGGGGCCATACCTTTTTGGCTATTACTAACTCTTTTCGTTCTACAACTAATTACAGTTAATAGATACTCCTGGAAGATTTTATTTGGTGCAGACATCGAACTGGTTGATAAGCTTAAGCTTTACAGTCGCGTTATGAAAATGGCAATCATAACTTTAACTACGATTGGATTGGTACTTGCTGTTATCCCAGTTTTTTGGATAAACCAACCAATTCATTTTTTTGATATAGCCACCCTGATTTTTCTGCTTACCTTAATAGTCTCTTTTCTGTTTGCTCCCTTTGTTTACATTGCGCTTATCGTTGGGAAGGTTAAGTATGCGTTAGCAAAGGACATCGACAAAAGAGTTGATAAGTTAATTAAAGAGAGCGTAGTTCGCGAGAGAAGTCAGGAAATCGAGGAGTTACTCTATATAAAAGAGAAGTACTGTAATTAAGAAACGCTCAAATATAGTGCGCTAAATGACGTTTGATTGTTCAGTATATTCTTGTACGAACGATAAAAATGTAGGACTCTTTAACTTTCATTGAAGGGAACCTTTCCCATGCGAATATACGGTGATTTACGTTCTGGAAACTGCTATAAAATACAGCTTCTCTTATCTTTATTGGGCAAAACCTGCGAATGGGTAGACATAGATATTATGAAAGGAGAAACAAGAGCCCCCTCCTTCCTAGAAAAATCGCCCAATGGCAAAATCCCCTTGCTCGAGTTAGATGATGGCAGAGTGCTATCCGAATCTAATGCCATAATGCATTATATTGCTTTTAACACCCCGCTTGTGCCTTCTTCACCTTATCAATCTTCAAAGCTATTGCAGTGGCAATTCTTTGAGCAATATAGTCATGAGCCTTATATAGCTGTTGCTCGATATATAAACGTGTATTTAGGGCTTCCTGCTGAAAAAAAAGCTGAGTATGACGCTAAACAAGCTGGCGGTTATAAAGCGCTTGCCGTCATGGAGCATCAACTTAGCTTAACGCCTTTCTTACTGGGGGATACTATAAGTCTTGCGGATATTTCCTTGTTTGCTTATACCCATGTTGCCCATGAGGGGGGATTTGACCTTTCAGCGTATCCAGCTATTCGAAATTGGATACAACTGGTAAGGGATCAGAAAGGTTTTGTTCCTATGAATGCGTAGGATTAGCTATACGCTTGTTTACAGAAACTTTCGGCGATGGGCTAATGGTCCTCGCCAATTTTGCTGTAATGCTGTCTGAGCCTTGTATAGTGCACTTACATCGGTCTTTTTTAAGCAACTAATGGCGTAAGCTGTAGCTTCAAGTGTTGAAAGGGCGTTATCAACTGACGTGTGGCGAATAAGATAGTTTGAAACAGGGGCGTCACTAAAATGAAACGCAGGGAGGTTTTCTAGCCAAGGGTTTTTTTTAATGATACCAAAGGCTTGTTTCCAGCTTCCATCAATAAGTATTAATGTTTTAATTTCATTGGCTGTACTTTCAGTAGTGTCCTCAATAGCTTTACTTACCTCGCTAGGATAAATAAGTGCACAGTGTTTATCACTGCACCGCTTTGATAATGTCGTCATGTCGTGAAGGTTGTTAGCCAACACAATTTGCGTATCAGGGATACACAGAGAGAGAAGTTTGACGGTGTTCTTCGCGTGCTGAGCCTCTTTGTCATGCTGGATGACGGTGATATTAAGAGATACATTAATCTCATTAATATAGTCACAAATACAGGTATTCTTGGGGTAGCCACAGTGAGCACAATACAGGCGCATAATCTGACTTTTTAATCCTTACGATAGCAATGGTAAAGTATACTAAATACAGTAAGTAATTAACTGTTAGACTAATATACATGATGGTTAATAAAGCAGTAACATTACGTGTTGAAAAGACGCTTTCCTTAGTACCCAAAGGCAGCGTTATCAGCTATGGCGCTTTAGCTGATCTATCTGGTCTTCCGGGCAGAGCTAGATTGATGGGAAAGTGTTTGCAGGAAATTAAAGTAGACTGCAATTGGCATCGAGTTCTGAGGGCTGATGGCAAAATAGCATTTCCTGTCGGCTCTGACCACGCTGAAGAGCAGCGAGAACGTTTACTTTCTGAGGGAGTGATTGTGAACAATCATCGAGTAAATATGAAGAAGTTCGCTTGGTCTCCAGATTTACATACTATACTGGCAAAGTTGAAGTACTAATGCCCCTTTTTCATGAAAGAGTCATTAGATAAAGGTGAACTACGTTTGCAATGATAAAAAAAATCACGATTGATCAGTTAGTGCCTGGAATGTTTGTTCATCAAATACTTGAGCAGAAGGGCGCGTTGACGGTTAAAAGCCAGGGAAAAGTCACTTCTACAAACGTTGTAAATACACTTAAAAAACGGGGTGTGAAAACCCTTGCCATTGATACAGATAAAAGCTTTAAAGTGAGTGAAAGCTCTTCCTCGATATCTTCAAACAGTGCAAAAACCAAGTCTGCCGAAAAAAAAATCTTAGCCTCTACTAATTCAGTGTCTTTGGAAAAAGAGCTGAACAGAGCGACTAAATTACATCAGCAAGGTAAAGACATTCAAAAGCTTTTACTTGAAAACGTGCAGAAAGAAACGCCGTTTGACACAAGTATACCAAAAGCTTTTTCTAATAAGCTGGTAGAGTCTGTAGACAGAAACCCAGATGCTCTGCTTTGCCTAACGAAAATTCGTGAAAAAGATGACTATCTCTTAGAGCATTCTCTCAATGTCGCTATTTTGCTTGCTAATTTTGGTAAATATTTAGGGATGTCAGAAGAGGAAGTACAAGATCTATCGTATGCAGGTTTTCTTCACGATCTGGGTAAAATCAAGATACCGGATGAAATTCTTCACAAGCCTGGACGCCTAACGGAAAGCGAAATGGAAGTAATGAAAGGGCATGTTAAACTTGGTGTTGACTACCTTGAAACTATGAACATTGCTGCCCCATTAGTTCAAGCTATTAGCGAGCATCACGAACGGTTAGACGGTTTAGGATATCCTGCGGGTAAGCAAGGCGATGCAATCAGTAAAGCGGGTAGAATGCTAGCTATTGCAGATATGTATGATGCACTTACTGCGGATCGTGTATACAAGCCAGGCATGTCTAGCCAAAAAGCATTCTCAATTTTGATGAGCGATGCTCCTTTCCGTTTGGATAAAGCGCTGGTTCAACAGTTTATTATGTGCCTAGGGGTTTACCCAGTGGGCAGTCTTGTATTGCTTTCAAATGAGAGACTCGCAATGGTTTTAGAGCAGAAGGATTCTCCGCTTAATCCCCTCGTCAAAGTGTTTTATTCAGTCCGCAACAGTCATTACCTTACACCAAGAGATATTGACCTCTCGGTAGACAAAACCGTAAGCATAGTTAAAGCAGTCATAGCGTCTGATTATAAAATTGATGTAAATGGATTTTTTGAACGCTCGGTTTCCGTAGGGTGAACGTAAAGCGTTGCTTTTCAGCAACGAATTGTAGGATTTACATAGATAGAGTTACCTTATTCAGCCCCTTTTTCTATTATTCTTTGCTATTTCCCCAGTTCGTTTAGCGTGTGTTCAGGTTAAGCATTCTATTATATCGCTCAGATAGAATAACCAAATGTATCCCTTTACTGTTGTTTTATAAAAGGAATTCCTAGTAACTATTAGGCTTGTGTGGATTGTATCAAATTGAAATGTTATGCATCGCATAGGGGGAGTGGAACACTTTTTGCTGCTTAAGCTTAATTAAAGGTTAGTAAAACATTTTTAAAATAGAGCTCTTGATGATGCTGTTGTAATAGAAAATCCTTCATTTTTGAGCTTTTAAATTAGAGAAGAGGACGTTATGAAAAAGACTCTCGCTGTAAGTTTAATTGCTGCATCTTTAACGGTTGCAGGCTGTGCGACGGATCCGAACAATACACAAAAAGGCGCTGCAATCGGTGCTGTAGTTGGTGCTCTACTTGGCAAAGCAACGGGCGATAATGATAAGAGTCGTTATGCTTGGGGTGCTGCCGTAGGTGCAATCGCTGGTGGCGCAATTGGTAATTATATGGATAAGCAAGAAGAGGAGCTTAGAACCGAGCTCTCTGACACTGGCGTTCAGGTAGTACGCGAGGGCGACAATCTTCGCCTTATCATGCCAGGAGATATAACCTTTGCTACCGACAGCTCCAGTATTAGTCCAAACTTCAATCCTGTACTTCAGGACGTGGCGAAAGTGGTTAATAACTACGAAAAAACGGTATTGATGATTAAAGGTCATACTGACGATACGGGTTCTGAGCAGTACAATCAGTCCCTATCTGAGCGTCGTGCTGGTGCCGTTAAAAATCTGTTGATTAACTACTCAGTAAACCCTACCCGTATTACTACGGTTGGTATGGGTGAATACGCACCCAAAGTACCGAATAATAGCGCAGCTAATCGTTCAATGAACCGCCGCGTTGAAATGGAAATTCAACCACTGACCCAGTCTAATACGTAAAAGGTCGGGTGTTCCTTGAATTAGAAAGCCCCAACAGTGGGGCTTTCATCACTTTAGCGCTTTAATTTGTTCTGCCACGTCACCCGCAATTTCGTTTGGGATAGGAATGGTTAAATGATACTGGGTTATTTTCCAACTTCCTGCTTTCTTAACTAAAACTCCCGTACCTCGTGTTTCGCCAAGACTTTCGTTGTCGAGAAGTTCATCAAACCACGCTACGTTTTTATCCGGTGAAAAGTAAATATGTCTTTCTTTTGGAAGATAGGTCCAGCCCCGACCGTTGTCAAAATGCGGTCTTGCATAGGCTTTGAACTCTTTCTTACTCCAAACTTCAGACGCATCTGTACCAATAAATACAGCACTATCATCGTACAGCGCAAAATACTTTTCGAAGCTAGCAGTTGAAGCTGTTTCATGTAAGGAATCAAGTACCTCATCAACGATCTGTAGCTCACCGTCTGCTGCAGCTGAAAGTGATACCATTAATATAAACATTGCCGCTAGGTGTTTCATTGCTTCTCCTCGATGATATATCGCTGTTATTTTTATGTTTTTAGACGTAGTACGTAACGTGTTGCCTACAACGCGTTTTGCTCTTTAATTATCGGCTAATTGGAAGCTATTTAGCATCATATATTTAGGCTAATCTAAATCCATGTTTCACATGAAACAACGTTTGTGAAGTAAAAAGATTTTCCGAAGCGTAATCTGTAAAAGGTAGATTAGACACGTCGTTTTCATTCAATTTAATGATGCTGAGCTAACCTCTCAGGTAGAGCGGGCCGTTTCAACAGCAAGGTAATTAAGTAAGAGGCGTCAACTTTCAAAATTGATCGTAGATTCCCTGACAACCAGCGAAGGTTCAAAACAATGCTGAACGTTGTGAGCCTGTCCGTACACCTTATTTAAAATATACTTAGCAGACATTTCTGCCATGTCAGCAACAGGGTTACTTACGGTGGTTAACCTTGGGAAAACATGATGTGCGAATACGACGTCGTCAAAACCTACAATCGATAAATCCTGTGGTAGGCTCATTCCTAAATCTCTAGCGCAGCTTATGGCGCCAGAGGCCATCCAGTCGTTAGCACAAACAAGTGCAGAAAAAGGTAAATCACGCGCCATTAATTCTAACAGGCCGATTTTTCCGTCTTCTTCTGAATAATTACCGTTAAATATAAGTTGAGGGTTTACACTTAACCCTGCTTCAATAAGCGCCCGTTCATGCCCTTTTAAACGCAGACAGGCATCTGCTTTATAAGAGGGGCCTGATATGTAAGCAATATTTTTATGACCCAATTCAAGTAAGTGCCGAGTTGCTAGGTAACCACCTTTCTCGTTATCTAGTGTGATACACGCGCTTGGAAGTCCATCAACTTTTCGATTTACCAACGCGATAGGCAGCTTGTTCTGATTTAAATCCAAAAGATAGTCATCGGATAATGCCTCAGGATGCATGATCAATGCGTCGCAATTACGGCTTATGAGGAAATCTACCGCATCTTTTTCTGTCTCTGGGCAGTTGCGCCCTACCGTTATGATGACATGCTTATCTTGTGCGCGTAATGTGGATTCTACAGCCTGCATTAAGTCACCAAAAAATGGTACATTTAGTTCTGGAACGAGTACGCCGACACTGTCTGTCCTACTGTTCGCTAACGAGCGCGCTACGGAATTCGGGCGATAATTAAGTTCTTTAACTGCTTGGTCAACCCGCGCTTTCAAAGCTTTATTCACCGAAGACTTACCATTTAATACGCGAGATACCGTTGATAAAGAAACGCCCGCCCGTTCGGCAACTTCGTAAATAGTAGGCACGTGACAACACCCCGTTCGTTTTAATAATTACTTCAAGTTTTTGTATTATGCCGTTATCGGCGGTTGTTCGCTACGTCGAGAGAGCAAAGCTTGTGTAACTTCTTTTTGTTTTTCGTCATTTAACGGGTATAGACAAATTAACGCCGCGCCAGCAAAGCCAAATAGCGCTGGTATCCAACTCATTAAAGACTTCATACCCGGAAGCGTTTGATTAATTGTATTGATATCAAGACCGTTATAGCCATAGCTTCCTAATACCATCAAGACTAGCGCCCCAGCAAAGCCTCCCCCTGTTTTTTGAACAAAAGAGCCTGCAGAGTAGACGAGTCCGGTGGCTCTTCGACCTGTCTTATATTCGCTGTAGTCTGCCGAGTCTCCTAGCATAGAGAAAAATAAGGTAGGTAATATGGCTGCAAAAAATTCTGCACTGCAACCTAGAATGAATATGGCGCTCACGCTTTTCTGAGGAACAAAATAAATGCCAGAGGTCAATACGCTACTTGCTAACAGCGCGATAATAAAGAGCCTCTTGCGACCAAACATAGCGGCTAATTTGGACGTTGCTAATGCGCCGAAAATCGACACCACCAGCAGTGAAATGAAAAAGTAGCCTGTGAGTAGCTCATTGCCCATGTAATATTTGAAATAGTAGGCAATAACGCCATATTTGATGCCATTAAACATCATGGTTAGAAAACCCATTCCTAACAGAATTAGCCAGGGTTTATTGGAAAGCAGGTCGATAATATCCTGTTGTGAGCGGGTGTTCTCAGCTTCCGGTCGGCGAGTTAACCGTTTAATTGCAATAGTAGTAAGCGCTATAACAGTAATGAAGATTGCCCCAGTTAAAACGTCTCGATAATAAAAAAAGGCGGTTATTGCTGAAAGAGGAACGAGAATTAACGGTAGTTGCTTTCCCAAGTCGATGAGTTCAGACGTTAGTGAACGAGGAGCGGGCGCTACTTGGGGACCTGTCTCTGTTTTTGGAGAGTCCAGTTTAGTGTCTTGAGGCTTTGAAACCTGCTGCAACGTAACGCGCTCTTTCGTGGTAAAAACTGTTACACACATTAATATGACAAGCAACATGGCAAACAACCACATGGTATATTGATACCCTACAGCAGTGTTCCCTTGGCCTAGCAAGTCCACCAGCATAGGCAAACATCCCATAACAAGCAGTCCACCGAAGAATGCCCCAGCAAAACGAAAGCCAGACAAACTTGTACGCTCTCTATCATCACTGGTCATCACGCCCATTAGCGCTGAGTACGGTACATTATTAACCGTATACGCTAAGGTTAGTCCGATGTAGGTCAAGTAAGCGTAAATGAGTTTGCCTGAATACGAGAGATCAGGCGTGGTAAAGCAAAGGACCATGAAAAGGCCAAGAAAAGGAGTAGAGCCTAATATCCAAGGGCGAAACTTTCCCATCTTAGTCTGGGTTCTGTCAGCAATCATTCCCATAATAATATCGGTCACACCGTCAGAAAGACGAACGACAAGAAATAGCATCGCAGCGGCAGCGGCTGTAATACCGAACGTATCGGTATAAAATACTGCCAAATATGCAAGTGCGCCCCGCCAAACTAAATTGGCCGCAGCGTCGCCCATGCCATAACCCACTTTTTCTTTTAATGTCAGCTTATGGTTCATTGCTATTTCCACTATTGTTATGTTCGACTTGCTATGAGCGCTTTATAAGCATTGGCGCTAAGTTTAAGCGTACGCTTTTGCGTTTCAAAATCAACATGAACTAGTCCAAATCGCTTTTCATAACCTTCCGCCCACTCGAAGTTATCAAGTAGGCTCCATGCGAAGTAACCACTCACTTCTACTCCATCAATAACTGCGTTGTGTACCATGTTTAAATGGGCATTGTAGTAATCAACCCGATCAACATCATTAACAAGACCATCTTTTAGTTCGTCTGCCATTGCAGCACCATTTTCAGTTATAAAAATGGGAGGGAGCGTGTATCGTTCGTTTAATGAAGTAAGTAAATCATAAAGCGCTTTTGGATAGATTTCCCAACCAATATCGGTTAATGGACCTTGATGAGGATGCTCGAAATACAATGCGCCTTTCTCTTTGGGCGCAGAATAGTGTAATCGCGTGTAGAAATTTACCCCTAAGAAATCGATGGGCTGACAGATTGTCTCCATATCACCAGCTTCAATTGGTGGCCTATCCGCTTCGTCTATATCAAATAACACTTTGGGGTAGCTTCCCTCCATTACAGGCTGCATATACCATTGGTTGATATAGTCATCTGCTTTGCGGGTGGCTAATAGGTCTTCTGTCTTTTGTGTGGCGGGGTAGCATGGCGTAAAATTCAATACTATACCGGCTTCGCTATTTGGGACATTTTTTCTAAGCACCTTCATCCCAAGGCCGTGTGCTAGCAAAATGTGATGAGCCGCAGTTCTTCCGTATTTTCTACCCGTTCTGCCCGGGGCGTGAACGCCTATTTCATACCCTAAATAAGCACTGCAAAAAGGTTCATTGAACGTTGCATAGGAAAAAACGGACTCGCCTAACGCCTGCGTTATTTTGTCAACATAGTCTTCAAATGCAAAAGCAGTTTGTCGGTAGAGCCACCCACCCTTATCTTCCAGGTACTGCGGGAGATCCCAGTGATAAAGGGTAACAAATGGCTTAATGCCTTTTTCTTTTAACGCATCAACTAGCGTTTTATAAAAGGCAACGCCTTTTGGGTTTAGCTCACCTTCTTGAGTGATAACGCGCGGCCAAGAAATAGAGAAACGGTAAGCGTCTACATTTAAGTCTAACAAAATGTCGAAATCTTCTCTCCAGCGAGCAATATGATCACAGGCGACATCGCCATTGGAGTGATCAGCAATGGCTGAAGGCCGTTCACAAAATCTATCCCAAATACATTCGAGACGGTTATCGACATCCCCTTCTATCTGAAAACTTGACGTGGCAGTTCCATAAAGAAACGAATTTTTGAGTAAGGGACTGCCTGCGGGAAGCGAAATGCTGTTCATATGTAGATATCCTTTTTCTTACTGCACAAATTCTAAACGGATGCTGGCAGTACAATGAATCTGAAATAACAAAGCGGTTTATAGCACAAATAAAAAACAAATAGAAAGCGCTTTCTCATATTTATGTCATTTTTACGTTAATGGAATTAAGTGGCTGATAATATTTCTATGATTATCACCGGAATCTAATAGAGTTTTATTTTTCTTATAACGTATTGAATTTAATCATTTTAAGATTTTCATGAAGGAGTTTGGTGTTCTCGATATAGTTGTTTCCTGTGAATTAATTGTAAAAAATGTGTTGATCTTAAAATTTTGTTGAATTAATGTTCGGAAAGCGCTTTCTTACGTCTGGGTGTTCTAGCTTCTCTTTTGGAAAGCCCTTTCTGGCAGCGCATTAGGTTCACAACACACATAAAAGCCACTATTAAAGAGAGATAGACCGTGACACAAACAACACCAAATAAAAGCAAGATCGCAGCAAGTTTGTCATTGATACTCGGGACCGCTTTGAGTAGCGGCGTGATGTCATCTGCGACGGCGCAAGAAACAGAAAAAGACGTAGAAATTATTCAGGTATCAGGCATACGAAGTAGTGTTCAAGAGTCGATGGGTATCAAGCGTGACTCTGCTGGTGTTGTTGATGCCATCTCAGCAGAAGATATTGGTAAATTTCCTGATACCAACTTAGCAGAGTCACTACAGCGCATAACTGGTATTTCAATTAATCGGAATAATGGTGAAGGAAGTCAAGTCACAGCGCGTGGTTTTGGACCTGATTTCAACATGGTCACTTTAAATGGTAGGACCATGCCCGGCTCAGCTTTACCTGGAGGCGGCGGTACGCCGAATTCTCGAGCGTTCGATTTTTCCGATCTTGCTTCTGAAAGTGTGCGGGCTGTAGAAGTGTATAAAACTGGCAGAGCTAGTATTGCTACAGGTGGTATTGGTGCAACGGTTAACATTCGAACTGCGCGCCCATTCGATGCAGCGGACAACGGTATAATTGCTAGTGTTGGTGCTAAAGCCTTGCACGATACAACAAATCGTGTTGGCGATGATGTTACGCCGGAACTGTCAGGGTTCATTAACTATCTAAACGACGATAATACTTTTGGCGTGACATTTACGGGCTCTTTCCAGCAGCGCGACAGTGCAGCACAAGGTGCATTCGTTAATCAATGGAGAGTAAATCCTTTTGATGGAACTGTTCCTCAATCTCCCGATCCAGCGAACCCAGACAGTGGTGACCCTGTTGTGTTAAATAATGCGCCAGCTATGGGGCAACTGTTTGCTATTCCTTCTGACCTTCGTTATTACATGGCAGACCGAGAGCGTGAGAGAACCAATGCCCAGCTAACGGTCCAATTTGCACCCTCAGAAAAAATGACGGCTACGCTTGATTATACTTATTCGAGACAAGATCTTTATGAAGCGCGTGCTGAACAGTCTATTTGGATGGACGACAGGTATTTCGCTGAGCTAACTTTTGATGATGAAGCGGTGAAAACACCAATATTAATTTCCCAAGAGCGCCGGGATTTGCTTCCTCGTGATTTAGGCTTAGCGCTACAAGAACTTAACCAGGTAAACGAAAATAAATCGATTGGCCTAAACCTAGAGTACTTCGTTAATGATGACTTTACTCTGGTTTTTGACCTTCATAACTCGTCAGCTGAAGGTCGCCCAGATGCCCCTTATGGAACGTGGACAAACTTAGGGCTAGGTGCAAATGTGGTTAAAGGGCAAGGCGTCGACTTTAGCGGTGATTTCCCTGTTATGTTTGTCGATTTCGACGATGCAGCGCGGGATAACTTGAATGGCAACGGCGTGTTAGACCAAGATGACGTAGGCACGTCAATTTTGGATATGAACTTTTCATCGCAAGATACTGAAATTACCCAAGCCCGTCTTGATGGGTCTTATACGATGGATACTGGAAGTATTAACTTCGGTATAGAGTCGCGCTCTATGGAAAGTACGTCGCTTCAGTCACTAACGCGCCACACTATGGGGAATTGGGGAATAGAAAACCCAGGTGAATTACCTTCAGGTTCGCTAACTCCCCTTGATTTAGCTAACGAATTTGATGACTTCAATACTGATGGTATGTTTTCTCAAGGTTTTACTGGGAGCGTGGCTGAGATTGGTGCATTTGCTGCGCAGCAGTATGGTTTTGACTTAGTTGCTAACAATCCGTTTGCTACCAACAGAACTATTGAAGAAGATATTACCGCCGTCTACTTCGAGCTAGATTTGTCGGGCGAGTTAAACGGAATGGAGTATAACCTTCTGACCGGTGTACGCTACGAAAATACCGATGTTACTTCAATTGCAAATATTAGCTTGCCAAGTGCTATTGCATGGGAAGGTAACAACGACTTTAACGTACGTTTTGGCAGTGAAATGGAAGATGTTGAGTTTAAAAATAGCTACGACCATGTACTTCCCGCGTTAGACTTTGACATTGAGTTGGTTGAAAACGTAATCACCCGTTTCTCGTATAGTAAAACCATTGCGCGACCTACTTACGATCGCTTAAGTGCAGCATCGACCGTGTCTCCACAAAGTTTCCCTACACTTATAGGTAGCTCCATAACTTCTTCTGCAAGTTCGGGCAATCCCTTACTCATTCCATTTGAATCAGACAACTTAGACCTATCTGTTGAGTACTATTTTGATGAAACAAGCTATGTGTCGGTGGGCTTTTACGACAAGCGAGTTAAGAACTTCATAGGTAATGAACAAGTTGAAGAGAACGTATTCGGCCTAAGAGATGTGACAAATGGCCCTCGCGCAGAAGCTGCGCGTGCAGAGTTAGAAGCCCGTGGAATACCGGTAAACGATACCTCTCTGTTTAATATGGTTGCAGCCATAGAAAACGGTATTGAATATGACTCATTAACCGATGAACAATTTGAGCAGCAATTCGATATTCTACCGAACAGCGACGATCCGTTGATAACTTTTATCAATTCTAAACCAGTTAACAACAAAGCTGCCAACATTTATGGCTTTGAAGTAGCTGCGCAACATTTCTTTGGCGACAGTGGTTTTGGTGTGTTAGCGAACTACACGTCTGTTAAAGGTGATATCGGGTTTGACAATGAAGCGGCCCCCTCTATTACTCAATTCGCGCTAGTGGGATTAAGCGACACTGCAAACCTAGTACTCATGTACGAGAAAGATGCGCTGCAAGCTCGTATTGCATACAACTGGCGTGACAAGTTCTTAGACACTACGTCTCAGTACATCAATGAGCCGGGCTATACCGAAGCCTATTCACAAATTGATTTGAGTATCTCCTACGATGTCACCGAAGATTTAACGGTAGCCTTTGAAGGGATCAACATTACTGAAGAAAATATTCGCCGGCATGGACGCACCAGCGCAATGCTGTGGAACTTGGATGAGTTTGGTGCAAGGTATGCGCTAAGTGCTAGATATACATTCTAAAAATTGGGGTGTGTTTGCCCGCTATAGCGCTTAGGGTTGCGCTTTAGCGGGCTTTTTTGTCATAGTGCTGTTTGAATAGTAACCAGAAAATCGACTGAACATGTTTGTAGAAGTGCAGCGGGGCATATCGTGGTTCTTAACGTATGAGTGATAACGAAAGTCATAGCAGTATGCATCGGGTCGTCATTGTCGGTGGTGGTACGGCTGGGTGGCTTGCAGCAGGGATACTTGCCGCAAAACTAAGCGCGAATCACACCGTTACCTTGATAGAGTCACCCAACATCCCTTCTTTAGGTGTGGGCGAAGGCTCTTGGCCGTCACTGCGCGATACCCTTCTTGATATTGGTATTAGTGAAACGGAATTCTTAACGCTGTGTCATGGCGCTTTCAAGCAAGGCTCAAGCTTTGTTAATTGGCGTAAAGGCGGGCACTGCTATTATCATCCATTTACCGTTCCAACAGGCTACAACGAGCTCGATATTTATACATGTTGGAAATCAATCGCACCAAACACCTCGTACGAAGATGTGTTTTCGTTACAAGCCGCCATGTGTGCCGCAGGCAAGGCGCCAAAGCAAATTGCTACGCCGGACTACGCCCATGTGCTCAATTACGGTTACCATTTCGACGCCACAAAGCTTGCTGAGCTGTTAAAAAATCATTGCGTAGACAAGTTAAATGTCGCCCATGTCGTTGGTCATGTTGACAATGTTCACTCTCATCAAAACGGAGATATTGAAAGCGTATCAACAAAGGACGGGAAAAAAATAGTTGGCGATCTATTTATTGACTGTTCAGGCCACAGCGGCCTGCTCATCAATAAACACTTTACTATTCCCTGGATACCCGTTAAGCGCACAATGCTCAATGATCGCGCCGTTGCGCTTCAAGTGCCTTATTCAAACGAAGATGCTGAAATAAAAAGTACCACAGTGGCTACTGCACAAACCTGTGGATGGACGTGGGATATAGCGTTGCAGCACCGCCGAGGTGTTGGCCTAGTTTACTCTTCTCAATTCACAAATGAAGAGCAAGCAAAACAGGTGCTGATTGACTACGTTCGTGAACGCTACCCTAGTGCACAAGATGCAGAGCTTTCTTTTCGTACACTCTCCTTTGAGCCTGGCTATAGATCACAGTTTTGGGTAAAAAACTGTTTGAGCTTAGGTATGTCTTCGGGGTTTGTTGAACCGCTTGAAGCATCAGCTATTGCCATGGTCGAACTTGGCTTACGTATGCTCTGTGAGGCTTTTCCGCAAAACAAAGCACACATGGAAATAGCCAGTAAGCGCTACAACTCGCGCTTTGCATATCGCTGGCAGCGCGTTATCGACTTTCTAAAACTACATTATGCTTTAAGCGATAGAGAAGAGCCGTATTGGTTAGCGCAAAGAGATAAGGCGTCTATACCCGATTCTCTCGCTGAATTGCTTGAACTGTGGAAGTATCAAAGCCCTTCACGCTTAGATCTTATTGAGAACGAAGAGATTTTCCCCTCTGCTAGCTACCAGTATGTACTGTATGGAATGGGCTTCTCTTCATCTACGTCGCCTTTACGGCTAAATGAAGAGCATAAGCGTAAGGCAGTTCACATTCGCGAAACGTTACAACAAACTAAAAACGCTTATCTGCAGGGATTGCCGTCTAACAGAGTTTTGCTCAATGATATTGCAAAGCGCTACAGCAACGAAAAACAATACGTGCCCTCGCATGCTCAACGTGAAAAGAACGAGCACGCTTCAGCTTCGAGTTGTAATGACATAAAAAATACTTCAGATAAAAAGGACACCTCTTATGACCGTATCGGGTTTAGATAGCAGTAAAAATCAAACGCCCGTTAAGAACGTTGTTATTGCGGGTGGCGGTACTGCAGGGTGGATGGCGGCCACGGCGTTGTCACGGCTTTTGGGTAAGTCAATAAACGTTACGTTAGTCGAGTCGAAAAATATTGGTATTGTAGGTGTGGGCGAGGCCACTATTCCGCCGATAAGAACATTTCACAAGTTACTTGGCATCGACGAAAAAGCATTTATGCGCGCTACACAAGCTACGTTCAAACTGGGTATTGAGTTTGAAAATTGGTGTGAACAAGGTCACAGCTATATCCATTCTTTTGGTATTACCGGAAGAGAGTGTTGGGCTGGCGAGTTTCACCATTTTTGGCTGAGGGCTAAAGAGTACGGATTTGGAGGTGAATTTGGTGATTATTGCCCTGAACTTATTGCCGCTAAGCAGAGCAAGTTCGCCACATCGGAAGCCATGCCGCTTAACTTTGCCTATCACTTTGATGCCGTTGCTTACGGTCGATTTTTAAAGTCTATAGCGTGTGATGCTGGGGTAACTCACAAGGAAGGAGATATAGAAGAGGTCGTAGTATGCCCACAATCAGGCAACATCCAGTCCCTTCGATTAGCAAGCGATGAAGTCATAGATGGCGACTTTTTCATAGACTGCACGGGCTTTAAAGGGCTGCTTATTGAACAAGCCCTTCACACCGGTTACGACGATTGGCGACACTATCTATTTTGCGATAGTGCGGTGGCCATGCAAACTGAGCTTACTGCGCCGCCTGTGCCATACACCAAAAGCGTGGCCCATAAGGCGGGCTGGCGCTGGCAGATACCTCTTCAAGAGCGAATGGGCAATGGGTTGGTATTTTGTAGCCGTTTTATGAGCGATGAAGACGCCATCAATACACTTAAATCGCAAGTGACAGGCGTACCAATTAATGAACCTAGAGTCATTCGTTTTACGCCTGGAAAACGCAGGCGCGGTTGGAATAAAAACTGCGTAGCATTAGGCTTATCCAGTGGCTTTATTGAGCCACTAGAGTCGACCAGCATCCATCTAATCATGACTGGCCTCATACGCTTAATGCGCCTATTTCCTTTTGATGGCATCACCCAAAGCGCAATCGACGAATACAATAATAAGTTTGATAGCGAAATGTCGGCCATACTCGATTTTATTGTTATGCATTACAAGGTAACACAGCGCGAGGACAGCCCCTTTTGGCAGCAATGCCAACGCATGGAGATTCCGCCGTCACTTGAGCATAAATTGGCTTTATTTGCCGAGTCTGGCCGCGTGTTTTTAGATGACGGAGATATTTTTCGCGTTGATTCCTGGACCCAAGTATTAATGGGCCAAGGCATGACACCTAGCCAGTATCATCGTGTTGCCGATGAGATGAGCGAACAGTCACTTAAGCAGTTTATGGCAGGATTAAAGCAGCAGGTGGATAATCACGTAGCTAAACTCCCCTCGCACGAGGCCTTCTTAACACATTATCTGAGATGAGTTATTAGAAGCGTTAGATGTTGGCGGCAAAAAGTGGGTTAACGGTGAGCCAAGCGCCTGCTAACTAAAGAGTTACCAAGCACACTTCATAAGCACCATACCCAGCTAGAAATCTGGATTTAGTGCTATCTAAATCGGGAAAAACGCAAAAAAGTACTGAAAATGATAATCCATTTTGTAGTTAGCGGTAGTTTGTTATTGGAAATGATTGCTTCTTTGTAATTAAACGGTAGATTTCTACCGAAAGTATGCTAATTTTTAATATTTAACGGTAATAAACTACTGGATAAATGATGCAAACAGTCACACTGCAATTATTTAATCAAGGTCAATGGTGGGATGCTGCTACTCTGTGTTTCTCTGATGAGCGGCTCAATGCAAGTTGTTCGCTGTATTATGAGCATGAATATATTGCTAAGGTCGCAAGCTATGAGGTTAAAGATTGCTGGGCATGCTCCGTCAATGCGCCTATTAGCATTGTTCCTAAAGACTACCCTCATTGGCCAGCTCTGTTAGATGATATTTTGCCGGTGGGTAAGTCTCGAGATTGGTGGCTTAGTTATCTTAATGTAAGCCGCTCAGACGAGTTTCAGCAAAATTACGCACTGTTGACTAGTGCTTATATGTCGCCCGTTGGTAACTTAAGAATAAAAGAAGCCGTACCGACAGAAGCTAATATCGACTCTCGCCGTTTTCCAATTGAGAACGTGATTTCATTGCAATATGACTTTTTAGAGTATGCTAATGAACAAGGCGCCGCAGTAAGAGGGGCGACAGGAGCTGGTGGTGTTGCACCAAAACTGCTACTCATGCTTGAAGATGATAATGTTTTCATTGATGGGGACTTTGCAGGTAAGCCGTTGACCGCCACACCTTATTTAACCAAGTTTGCTAGAAATAGACGCTCAGCTCGAGATAACAACATCTTAAAAGCTGAGGGCGTTTTTTATAAGGCGCTTTCGGAGATTCTGGAGGGTACCAATGTTTCCACCATCGATGTTGAAAAGCTAAAAATATTAGAAGATAAACAAAGTGGCCAAGCTAGTTTATGGCTACCTCGCTTTGACGTCCGCATAGAAAGTGGTGTGGCTAGTCGTATTGGATTGGAAAGTATTTATTCAATCATTAATGCCGAGCCTGGCAGCTATCAAGATCATTTTGATGTGATGGAGACGGTGTGGCGAAGAATAAATTCTGCAACTCAGATGACGAAAAACGAATTTGCTAAGCAATATGTTGTTAGAGATTTTTTAAATATTGTCTTCGGTAACTCAGACAATCACGGCCGCAACATTTCATTTTTAAAATATGACGGCGATATTTGTTTTGCACCCATCTATGATTTTGCTCCTATGAAAGCCGATGAAGAAGGGATAACCCGTTTATTTAAGTGGGGGCGAAGTTGCGAAGTAGGTGGGCACGTTAATTTTTTAATCATTGCAGAGCAGCTTTCAGATTTTTGTGAGCCTAATGAAATAATTTTATTTTTGCGGCAACTGGCAGAAAAACTAATCGACTTGCCTGAGAGGTTGAAAAGATTGCATTGCCCAGATGAGATATTGAATTTTCCGGCGATTGGTTTTAGTAACACTAAAACTAAGTTAGTAGCAATGGGAGTCTATGATGGTTAGATTGACGGGCGAACAACGAAAAGAAATTTTAGCTCAGCTTGAAGATGATCTTGCAAACAATATTATCGGCATAGGCGAACTAGTAAAGCAGGTTCGTACCCAACTTTATGGCATGACCCAAACACAGTACGCGAAATTTATTAAAGTGTCTGATAAAACATTGCGCGATATCGAGAAAGGGAATACCGATCCTCGCGTCTCGGTACTAAATAAAATTTTAGCGCCTGGTGGTTTTCAACTTTCTGTTCGATCAGTTCGCCGCGATATATAAAAATATCTTTGAGGTGCATCAAGCCATGGGGTTTCATAAGAAATAAAAAAGCCCAGTATGTCTGGGCTTTAGCGGAGACTTTTGGACTCCAACGGATATTATTCTATATTCTGGTTCTGTTTATCGTTTTAAATTTCGCAAATCCACCTATATCAAGGCCTACAAGGTGTTTTTTGCTCGTTTCAACCCTCTCTTACTCACCAGTGTACTCACCATAAAGAAATCGAAGAAATTTATGAAAAAAATTAAAAAAATGCTCAATTTCTAACTGGGAAAGTTGGGATATGGGAAACATAATTAACTATCTGCGTCAGTACAAACACAAAATGGTGAGTGCAAAGAGACATTAACAGACAACAAGCAATCATCACGAGTTATCCAGAATTGTAACTTGCTGCCTGTTTTAACCAGGTAACATTTATCGGAAGGCCGAACGTGTTTAAGAGTGGTACGTTCAATCGGCTTTGCCGACCTTGCTATATCAGTAAATTCTACTTTTTTAGCCCTGTTTATAAAGTCCATAGGTTTCATAGAAGCCCCTTTTGCTATGAGGTTGGTAAGTTTTAGGCGCTTGCCGCCTAAAGGCGCGCCATACCTCATGGCCAACACGCACTACGTAGAGAAAAGCCAGTCAAGCTAGAAATCGCCCGAAGGGTTGCGAAGCAAGGGGGCCCCGCTTGCGGGGTTCCGATTTATCGCTTTACAGGATTTGAACGAAGTGGTTTAAGAACTTTAATCAAACTAAATTATTTAATTGATATCGATAAGCCTTAAAGGGCTGTGCTATCGTTATTAAAACGTATAGAGGGAAGCTTGCATCATTGATGTGGTTATTTTAAATGGATATTCCAAAAAAGGTAAAAAATAGTAGTGCGATAGCATCGTGGAGCGGTTTTATATATCAAGGAAAGATTGCTCTTTATCATTGTATTCATTCGCTCATCTATGAAGATAGTAAGCCTTACAATTTAAAGGTTGAGTCTTTAGATGATTTTGTTATTTATGGTCATGAAGGAGAGGTTTTAAGCCTTCATCAAGTTAAAGCGAAATTGGATAGCAAGCGTTCTGCATACAAGGAAGCACTTATACAAGCGGCAGAGGTTACTGGCCCGGGAGTTGATAAGAATACTAAACGCTGGTTTCACGTTGCTCGTGAGCTGGACGATTTCTCCTCGCTTACCCCTTCCAATATACCGCAAAATATAGTTGAGTTTTATTGTTACAGTGATGGCAATCGGTATCTTCCGCTTGACCAAGTTGATGGCATACTTGAGAAAATAGTGTCGGAATATTTACTAAAGCTTAAAAAATATAATTCTCCATTATTAATTCAGTACAAATTGTCTTTACTCCAAACATTACTTGATGCAAAGGTAATTTCTGCTCATTCTAAAATTCACAATGAGGCGGAAATAAAATTTGATGCGGCTAATAAAACTCCTATTTCCTTTGAAGAAATAGAAGAGTGCCTGAATGCTGAAGTATTAGATGAAACCGATGAGTGTATGATTCTCAATCGATTTAGGCGAAACATATTAGAGAGAACGGATAGTCTAATCGAAAGTAATGAAGTTTCCCCCCAATTCTCTCTCGCCGATATATTAGCTTGTCGTAAGGCTATTGCTCATATGGATTTGCCGAAACTGAAGAGGCTCTATTATGCTAAAAAGCCAAATCTTTCTTCAGTAAAACTTGAAGGACTTAGCCAGGAAGGCGTCGAAAACTATATAGCTATTATAGCACTAATTAATAAGTTAGTTACTGTCCCTGATCTGCCGCATTATCAGCAGCTTGAATTTGGCACATACTTACCAACTGCAATCAGGTTAACTATTAGCAATGAAAGACTTTCACTATCAGAAATACAAAACAATGTAGAAGCGTTGAGAGAAAACGCAGTAGTTCAGGATGTTTTGTATGAATACAATAACCTAATAGTTGAGATGAAGCATTCCCCTTTCTTGCTTAGTGAAGCATCAAAGTTAACAGGTAAGTTTATGGATGTTTCTGAAGTAGGTGACCAAGAAAATAGCCGTCTGACTAAAATTCACAACGTGAGGTTTATCTCATCGGAAGATGCTCAGGAGGAACTAAGTGATTAAACAAATTGTTCAGCGAGTAGCGGAAAACTCATCTTGCCTGTTTGAAAGACTAGAAAGCGACTTTGAAGATTACTCATTTTACGTGGCGCGTGATCCGAACTATCAACGATTTCTCGTTGTTTTAGAAACTGACCAGTTAAGTGCTCCTTCTGAGTTGAATGAACAAGTTCAGGCCTGTACACCCCCTATTCTTTTAGGAACCCCATCTTTTGCTAAAAATACCGACTTAGTTATTCTATTCAAGTTAGGCAGCTTAACGGAACTTAAACAATATGAGCATAATATTTTTGATATCGAAGAAAACGCATACAGTCTTAAAAAACATTTACTCTACTATACGAGCACTGAATTAGAACAACTCAATGAATACTTAGAGCTTGGTGGAACTTTATATGAACTTTTGGCAAATTCTGACGCTTTCAATCGCTATAAACAAAACCCAACTGAAGAAACTGCATTTAGTCTTGCTTGTCGGCTTTATATTAAGCTTCCGTTTTTAGCTGTTCCGGCACAAGAAGCTATATTGACAAGTGCAAACGAACTTGCAGAACAATTGCTAAGTGAAGCGCAGCTATTACCATTCTTAAATTCAATAGAGCAGAAATTAGGTGATGGGCATACCTGTCAAGAAATCATGGAGGTGTTAATCAATGAACAAATGGAGGATTAATCGATTAAAAATAAATGGCTTCAAGGCATTCTCCTCTTTTGAAGAAAGTTATAACAACAGTATTACTATCTATGATGGCCCAAATGGGTTTGGTAAAACATCATTGTTTGATGCTAAACAATTGCTCTTCCGCGGCCAATTGCCGCGAATAGCTGCTCGCTTGAAACCAGTTACTCCCAACAAACATAGCTTTAGAAGCAACCTATATCGTCACAATGATTACAATGGTGATATCAGTATCATAGCTGAGCTGACGAACGGTAGTCAGACGATTAATATTATGCGAAAAGCCTATGCCAAGGAGATGAAAGCAAAAAACAACAAGCCTAGTGAGTTTTCGATCTTTAAGCTATTCAGGTCTGATTATTTTGACGATTGGTCATTAGCCACAGAAGTTACTAATGAAAGCGCATTCTGGCAGCAATATATTGGAAGCAACTTTCAAAAGAATTTCGATGTACTGAACTACCTACAACAAGATAGTAAGGCTTTGATCATTCCTGATGGCTGTTGTGAAGATTCCACAAGAACCAAGCAAATTGAGCACCTTATTAATCTGGATGATCTGAATTCTCGGTTGGGTAACCTTAAAAATATGAAGGAGGCCCGAAGAACGGCTTATACGCAAGAAAAAGATATTCATGATTCGTTAGTAGCTGAAGTCGAGAGGCTTAAACAACAACTATCAGAACCAGGTAAACCGACGCACTACAGCCGAATCACCACTAGCGATTCGATTCCAATTTGGGATTCTGAAACTCCATTAACAGTGGAGCGTTTAGAAGATTATCCAAATTATATTGCCTCTGTAAACTTGATAAAAACTCTTGTTGAGCATTCTAATGAAGTTGCACTAAGAGAGCGTAACAGGAAGAAAAGCGCTTTTCTACAGACTGAAGAGTTTGCTTTGGCAGTCCGTCTTGCTAATCATTTTGATAAGCTAAATCCTTTGAGAGAATTGAGAGAACAACGAAAACCTTTAATGCAAGCAATATCGGTTGCAAAAAGGAATGCAACGGACCTCAAAGAAGTGGATATATCTCCATTAAAGCATCCTTTATCCAGTGATTTTGATGAATTTTCTAAACTTGTTAAACAAAAAATAGAAATTCAGGCTTATCAAAATACAGTCGGTGAGGCCAAAACTAAGACATTGGAGTTGCGTTCTAAATTAATAAATATGATTAGTCAGGATGAAAGTAATTGTCCACTCTGTGGTTTTGATTATAGAGAACATCAATTGCTACTCAACGCTATAGACGAGCGAACTCAGAAAATAGAAAAAGAACTGGACCAAAATGGAAAAATACTCGCGGATCTTGTGCGAAAAATAAGCTTAACGTTACAAACTCTATTGGTGAGCCTTCAGGAGCAGCTTGAAAAGTTAGATAAAGCTTACAACCCGAGGCTATTAAAGGAGCTTGAGGCTCATGAGTTTCAAGCAAATCGATTGCTAGCTATCGCGGAACGGGTGCGACAACTTAATATTCTCCTTCCTGAAGAATACGCAGAGACGATTGAACATCAAAATGAACAGATCGAGGCTATGCGACTGCAAGTGCAACGGTCATTCGAGCGGGAAAATGACACTTTGTCAGAGCAAGCATTAGCTTTGTACTATCGTGCTTTTAGAAATTCTGAGGAACTGAATAATATTGCTAAGGACTCTATTGAGAATAAACTTAGCTATTTACATGGTGAGTATAATAATCTGATTAGCAAATCTCATCAGGAAAAGCTTAGAGCACTTAGCAAGTCTTTAGCTAGACTAAATGCTATTAACAAAATAGAAAAACAGCTAAAACACGCGGAACAAAAACTCAACTTAGCTCGCAATACATATATAAACCAAACTCTCGGTGAAATAGAACTGCTATTTCATATCTACAGCGGGCGTTTACTGCAAAATATGCAAACTGGATTGGGGATATTTTTAGAGCGGGCTGAGGGGGCACAAAAAGATACACCCCTGCAGTTTAAAACAGCGAAAAGTAGCGAGCATGATGCGGCTCTTTCAATGAGTAGCGGCCAAATCAGCGCACTCGCGTTAGCATTATTTTTGGCACTTAACAAAAAATATGCGGAAACCGCCTTTGTCTTTATTGATGACCCAACGCAATGTATGGACGAGGTAAATATTGCTTCATTAAGTGATTTACTCAGAGTTGAACTTCGTGATCGGCAAGTAATTATGTCGACACATGAACAAGATATAGCTAATTATTTAATCTATCGCTATAGCAAAGCCGGGCTATCACATCAGAAAATCAATCTTTTAAAAAAGCATCGAGATTGAAATAGTTAGAGAAAAGTTGAAGGCGGATTGGCTACGAGTCGTCCCTACTCGAAAGAGGTAGGGACGACTCGCAGAGTCGCCCGTCGAGGCCACTGCTCATGATGCCTCGACACCCAATCCGCCTTGAAAAATTATAGGGCCAGAAGAGGGATGGAGATTTGAGCGTGTCAAAAAGGTGTTGCAATCTCCGATCACTGTGATAATTTTAATTATGAACTAGCTCGAAATGAGCACAAAGAAAAAGGGCGTATTCACTGCCCGCAACACGTTCCTGAGGAGCTGCATTCGCAGCATTATTGGTCGCACGACCACCCCGCTATAAACAACACAAATATAGACCACAGTAGTTCGCGCTGTATTTCAACAGAAATCACACGGCTCAGCTTTGTTGCTTTAGACCAGTTAGCCTTTATGTCTTATGACAATATGCTCGGTTACGCACCGTTCATATGGCTTTAAAACTTACCTATTTTGGCATTTCGCCCCCTGGTCTTCGGTTTGGTGTTTTTCTCAATTCTTTCAAAATCAATTATTAAATTTGTGAGGAACATGAAATGAGCCAATTAGGATATCGTCTTCATCAAATGGTGAACGACACTCACCGCGAAAGTAGCTTTAGCACTAGAGCTACCCGAAGCAAAGTTTTAAACCTTGCTGCAAAGCAGCTACTCAAACATGGTTATAGATTAAAAGACCCGACCGGTCTTAAAACCAAGCACATCAATCATCTTGTTACACGTTGGCAAGATGAAGGTTTAGCAGCAAAAACAATAAAAAACAGAATGGCGGCCTTGCGTTGGATTGCCGAAAAAATAGGTAAACCGAATATCTGTTCACGTAGCAATGATGATTACGGCATTCCAAGAGTTCGCAATAACCCAATTGGCAAGTCAAAAACGTTAGACATGGATAAGCATGCCAAGATCAAAAGTGACTTAATCAAGCTTTCCCTGCGTTTGCAGCAAGAGTTTGGGCTTAGAAAAGAGGAGTGTATGAAATTCAGCTTGTCTTATGCATTGATAGACGCTAACACTCTACAAATAAAAGGCTCATGGGCTAAGGGTGGCAAATACCGCACGATCCCAATTCGAAAAGAATCTCAACGACAGCTTATTCGTGATATTGCCGCTGTTACTAGAGGCGCACTTATCGAACCTAATAAGAACTATAAATCACAAATGGGTGAGTACGACCGCGAAACAATTCGAGTTGGATTAAATAAAAATCATGGGTTACGTCACCATTACGCAAGGGAGCGTTATTTAGAGCTTACAGGTTGGAAATGCCCTGCCGACGGTGGTCCGCATAGAAGAAAGCTCTCGCCAACCGATTATGAGCACGATACCAAAGTCCGTGAAAAAATTAGCCAAGAGTTAGGTCATGAACGTTTGAAGATAACCTATGCGTACTTGGGTAGTTGAAATTAGGCATGCCTAATTTTTTCCGCTTACTGACCAATCCAAAATCTTTTCAGCCAACTCGTCTTCAATGCAGTACAAGAAGGCAGTTGGCACTTTTAGAACACCGCTCAACGCGACTACCGTTTTGAAATCTGGAGTGTGAACACCACGTTCATATTGGTTCATACGAGCAGACGCTACAAACTTATCCATCCCCGCCATTATTCCTAACTGCTTCTGGGAAAGACCTAGTCTTGTTCTTGCTTGCTTTAGCCGTGTTGGAAACGGCGAACCATCATTACTTTTCAACTGGTGTAAGAGATCTGCTATTGAAAACTAAGATTTTCTTAGCTTTAATGAAGTCTGGATACTAAGGAATACTTAGCTTTCAATTTGGCATGCCAAATTGGATTTGGAGGTAATATGGGTTTTGAAGGTTTTTTGGGTATTTTGGCAGTAATAGTGTTATTCGTTCTTAATGCTATCTTCAGCGGTGACGGAGCAGGCAGTAAAGAAAACGAACAACTAGATAAGCTTGACGATGGTATGGGAAATATCATCGCTGATGGCGAACATATGACTCGTCAAGAGGCTGAGGATGCTCAGGCGCGCGGCGAATTATACGACACCTATTATTAGGGCTAATTTACAACTCAATTTGGCATGCCAAATTGGGGAGAGGCTTTCATGAACGAAGAAAAACTGATTAATAACTTTGTATTGTGGCCATTTTTACCAGCGCTGGCAGAGATCAAGCATCGACTTTGTGGTATTGAGGTCGAATGTGAGCCACTAGGCCTTTCTTTTGATAAGGATGTTCAGACGGAAGAGGATATGTTACTCACTTTAATATCCCAAAAAGCGTTTGCGTTCGATGTAACCAACGAATATGGGGCTGTCTGGGATTTAAGACTGGGGCCCTTTTCAAAGTTTAAAGCGCGCAGCACCAAAATAACATTCCCGTTTACCGGCTATAATCCAAATAAGCGACAGCAAATCAGTAATTGGGTTATCGAGTTGTGTAACTTGGAAGGTAACGTATTTAACGGTATTACCAGGCATTAAAATTAATAGGAACTGCTATGACAACATATGAATGGTTTCAAATGTGTGTGTTAATGGTGCTGGCTATTCGCGCTACTCGCCACTACGACAAACTAAAACACGATCTATTTAAAGCAATTAAAGAAGGGAGAATATAGTGATGGCCCCGTTGCTTACAGGATGCGCCATGGTTCTGGCGTTGGTAATACTTTTTGCTTTGCTATTTCATTTTAATCGCGACAACATCAATAAATTCGACTGATAACTTACTCTTTTGAGCCAAGGAGTTAGGCATGCCTAATTCTTGGCGCCCAAAAACAGCTGTTTTCTTATACTTTACGTGAAAATCAAACCTCTGAAGTGGGTAAATTTCAGCGTATTTTCCAAGCTTAGAAAAAACCCTCCTAAAGTCACCCTAGTTTTTCGCGCTCACTCTGAAGGACTTTATGGCAGCCTGTTCTAAACAGTTTCACACGCTCATATAGCGTTTCGAATTATAAGGAACAGCACCAATGCTAAAAGCAAAACCTGACGGGATTTACGCCCTTAACAAAGATGGTGAAGAGAGAAAGATTTCCGGTCCGATAGAAGTGAAGGCTATCGTCTCTTCCCACGATAAGCGAGATGACTTTGGCCGACTTTTAGAGTGGAAAAACTACTTTGGCTTACCGATTCGTGAAGTACTACCAATGGGAGAAGTTGATGACAACTTCGCAAAGAAATTTAAAAAGAGGCTGCTTAGGTCAGGCTTTCAACTGTCGCCAGGAAAATACTCGTGGGAATCTCTTTTAGCCTACCTAATCGAAACTCCATGTAATAAGCATGCATACAGCGCGAGACAAAGTGGCTGGGTGGACGGCCAATTCGTGACTCCGGATTGGAGTATTGGCCGATATGAGACTCCGGCAGTTTATGTTGGTGATTTTGCTGGTGACGGCTTAGTTGAATCAGGCTCTCTATTGGACTGGCAACAAAATATTGGAAAATATTGCCGAGGTAATCCAATCATGATTCTTGCAGTATGTACTGCACTTGCGGCCCCTATTATTGGATGGACTGATTTGGAGAGCTTTGGAATACAAATCGTCGGCAGCTCAAAATCAGGCAAGTCTACAGTGATGAAAGTGGCTGCCAGTATCTATTCAGATCAAACCTACTGGGAGACTTGGAGCTCAACATCTAACGGTATTGAGTCTATCGCTCGTGCGCGAAATAACATGTTGCTTTGTCTTGATGAATTTAAGCAATGCCCCGCGCAAGAGATAGGCCAGTTAATTTATCACTTGTGCAATGGCGTATCAAAATTAAGAAGCCAGCAAGATGGTGCACTGGATAAGCGCTACCGTTGGCGCACAATAATTCTCAGTACCGGCGAGCTTACCCTTGAAGAGCTTTTGTTGGGCATCAATCAAAGTGTTAGTGCTGGGCAATCAGTCCGGTTGATAAAGGTTCCAGTATTTAGCAAATATGATGCTTTTGAAAATACTCATGGATTTACTTCAGCTAAGGAGTTTGCTGAGTACTTATCATCCTGCGTAGGTAAGTACCATGGCACTTTCATTAAATTGTGGGTGGAAGCTCTCTCAAAATTTGATTGCCCAAACAATGAAGTTATTAAAGAGTACAAAGATATTCGGGGGCAGTGGCCTTGGTCAAAAAACATAGAGAGCCAAGCTAATAACGTTTTAGATAAATTTGCGCTGCTAGCCGCCGCGGGGGAAATTGCCATTAATTTAGGGCTGTTGCCATGGCATTTGGGTGAAGCTAAAGATGCATTAGAACAAGTAGCAACAATTTGGCTAGATGATCGGAATAGCACCGAAAACTCAGAAAGTAAGAAAATTATTAAGAAGCTTGTCAAGCTAATCAATAAGTGGCGGCATAGCCTGAGTCCTCGAGAGGAATCACATAACGGGAGCATAGGATTCTTCGAATCAGAGCCGGAACTGGCTTGGTACATCCCTCAGCAGTTATTCAAATCGGAAGTAATTGAGTCTGTTGCTCATGAATACAGTCAAACAGTCCATTACATGCTTCAAAAAGGTTGGGCCATTTCCAATGAAGGCACGCGTCGCACATTTAAAATAGGAGGAGAGCGGTTTATTAAGTTCTTTCCCGAAAAAATCTGTCGTGAATGCGGTGAAAGTGTGGATTTATCCCACTTTTACGAAAATGATAACTCATTGAATAGTAATGCTAATCCCACTTTCCCAGTTTCCCAAAGCGAGAATTACTAATGCTTACTGACCAGCTATTTGACGAAATTAAATGCGTGATTGAAAGCCAACTTTGCAAAGTAGCGCTCAACAGCAAAGAGTTCCTCACATTTGATGAGTGTGTTCAGTACACAGCACTGAGTCCGAATTTCTTGCGTCAACAAGTACGGGATGGGTTGCCCTGTTACAAGCTAGGAGGGCGGCGAACATTCTTTAAGAGAAAAGAAGTTGATGCTTGGGTACTAAAGAATCGTGTCGAATTGGGAGGCGAACATGAATAACGAGCTATTTGAAAAACGAGCTGGCATTTTAAAACTCTATGGCGAAGAAGAGCGGTTGATAAGCGAGACTGAGCGCTGCCGCAGAACCGGCATTAGCCGCACTACCTGGTGGCGTATGCAAAAGGCGGGAGAAACCCCGCCAGCCTCTAGTGTCGGTAAAGGAAAAGCTCGCTGGTTACTGTCGGACGTTTTACTTTGGATTAATGGGAAATAAAAAACTAAACTGTGTGTGGACACCAAGCTAACAAGGCGGCTCAACGTATATCACGATCATCGAGAACGCCTTGTTCACTATCTGGGCTTATAACCCGAGCTTGAACTAGGTGGAGCAGGAGGTGGTGGTATGTATTTGTTTAACCAACTTTTTAAATCTGATAAAGACTCAAACTCTATCAATCCACAATTCTCATCGTTAGGATCATCAATCAGTATTTCTACGCCAGAATCATCGCCTTCTATTTCTAGTAGCCAATCAACGTAGAAGTTAAAAAGCTCATAGTTAGTTCCAACTTCATGATCAAAAAAGTTATCAATAAAATTTCTTGCTGGGATAGGTTTCCTAGTGGGTAATAGATCTTTTAGTTTACTTTCGTTTCCAAATATCTCTCGATTACATATTTGGTGCTTATATTTATTGAAGTAAATTACGCGTCGACGTTCCTTAACTTTCTTTGTCCAAGAGATATAGTGACAATTATTTGCTAAGTTGGCTTTTGCAACATCGGAATCTAAATCTATACATAATGTTCCCTTCGGTGCTTTTCAGCTTCAGATTTGAGATCTGTTTCATCATACTTAAATTCTGTAAGGGCAAATGAAACATTATCAGTAAAAATATAATCTGCACCTAATATAGTATCCATGCCATCCATTGAGCAATTAACTGCTTTTCGATTTCTTTTTGCTGCTGCCGCATGAAAGTGTTTAAAAAAGCCATCGATGGCTGACTGTTCTTTCTTTCGTTTCATGTTATTAGGTTTGGACACAACTGAGTAGCTTATTTTTTACTAGGAAGTACCCACAATAACATGCTGTGAGTTTCAAGTATGAAAACTTTTTGTACGCAATAGATATTAATAGCTAACATTAGAACATGTGGAAAAGTCTTGCCTCGACTTCGTCACCGAAGAAGAGGCTCTAAAGTTACAGATACGGCTTGGTGAATTACCTTTCTCTCTTCAAAGAAGTCATGTTTGTTATAAATTTCATCTAACGTACTGATTTTATGATTTAAACAACGTTCCAAATGAGCATCTTGAAACTTCAGTTCCGACCCAATAGATCTGAATGTACGACGAAGATCGTGCACTCTGAAATGTTCCAAATCACCCATACGGTTTGGCGGTGGAATTTTCTTACTTTTGTCTATACCGAACAGTGAATTAATAGCGCTGTTGATGGTATCAGGGCCCATATATGGCTTCTTGCTCTTGCGTCTAGCTGGAAACACATAATCTGAGCCATGTGAGCGAACTTTTAGTTCTTTCAGCCATTCGACAGCGAGTGGTGGTAATGGGATTTTTATTGCTCTAAATTTTTTTTTGGTGCGTTCTTTTGGTAGATGCCAAACCGCGTTATCAAAATCGAATTCGCTCCATGGTGCTTGAATTAACTCAGACTTACGTACCCCTAAAACTACCAACAAGCAACATGCCAGATAGTTGTCGCGAGTAAAGGATTCTGGGTATTTCCTGAATATGCTGAATGCTTGCTCTATCTCAACATTAGTTAATGCTCTTTGCCGAGATGGCTCATGCCCTCCAGCATCTTTGTAGTCAAAAGCCGAAGCAGGATTGTTTAGTGTAATATTTAGCTGAATTGCATGTTTAAAAAGGTTGTTAAGTAGGTCCAGTACATCATTCGCCACTGTAGGTCGCCCACTATCGGTAATAATATTTAGGATATCCCGAATATGGAACGCATTAACCTGCTCAACTTTCAGGTGACCAATGAACTTGGCTATTTCTCTGTCATATTTGCTTTTTGGAATGTCAGGCCTTTCCAATCGTTTGAGAAGCTTATTTTCGTACATATCGCGAAATAGCTCGTTAAAAGTCATTCCGCTATGCTTGGTGAGAGAGCTCAATGATAGTGGATCAACGCCTTCTCTAAGCATGGCTCTTATCGTTTCTGCCTCACCACGCGCTTCAGCCAGTGTCAGCTCCTCGAGTTTCCCCAGTGATTTTTCCCTTCTCTTTCCATTAAAGGAATATCTCAGGGACCAGTATGGTTCACCACGATTTGGAACAACGAACAATAATCCATTGCCATCGGATGTTTTACTTGGTTTGCTTTTAGCAAGTATGTTGACTTGTTTAACAGTTAAATTTGGCATTTTTTCACCTCTTGTACTCACCAGTGGTTTGAGACTAGCAGTGAAAAATACTCACCACAATACTCACCAATTAGATGAAACAGAATGAAAAAATACGGAACCATAAAAAACAAAACCCCACTATAAAGTGAGGCTTTTCAAAGTGTTGTGAGTTTTTGTGAGCACTAGTGAGCTTTACTCAATATTCTGGATCTGTTCGCGCATCTGCTCAATCAGTACCTTAAGTTCAACCGCCGATTGTGTGATGTCGGTGCTGATAGACTTTGAACCTAACGTGTTCGATTCGCGGTTAAACTCCTGCATCATGAAATCAAGACGGCGGCCTACTGCTCCACCCTTTTGAAGGATATTGCGGGTTTCTTTAACGTGAGCATTCAGACGATCTAACTCTTCCGCCACATCTACTTTTTGCGCAAGCATGATCATTTCTTGTTCAAAACGGCCTGCATCAAGCTCTACCTTTGCTTCTTCAAAGCGGGTTTGCACTTTTTCTCGCTGCCACACCATGATTTCAGGCATACGTGCGGCCACTTTTTCAGCTTCCACTTCAATGGCATCTAGGCGCTGCGTGATCATACCTTTAAGGGCTTCCCCTTCGGTAGCGCGGGCACTAATAAAATCGTTAAGTGCTTGGTCGAACGCGGCCATTACGTCAGCGTGGATGGTGTCCATATCGGCTTCTTCCGCTGCAATTACCCCAGGCCAGCGCAAAACGTCTAGTGGGTTAACCCCCGTGGATTGGCCATGGGATTGCACCCAGTCAGCGGCGTGAAGCACTTGCTTAGCCAACTCTTCGTTTAAGCTTAGCTTAGTTACAGCAGCATCGTTGGCAGTAAAACGCAGCGCACATTCCACCTTACCTCGAGCTAGCTTTTTACGGAATCGCTCACGTAAAACCGGCTCCAATGAGCGAAACTGTTCCGGCAGGCGAAAGTAAGTTTCTAAAAAGCGTTGGTTGACCGAGCGTATTTCCCACACGGCTGAGCCCCACTCTTTTTTTGTTTCTACGCGCGCAAACGCTGTCATGCTGTAAATCATAAATATCCTTTAAATTTAACTAAAAGCCTGCAAAAACAACCCGAACGTCGTGTTGTATACGTGAATATCTACAGCAGGTTTTCTTGTATTTTGTATATTAGCGCACATTTACGTAATTCAATAAGCAAACATGTAAAGTTCGTTTTTAACGGCCGCGGGTATTGCGTTATACTTAGGCGCAATTTCGTAGCTACATCGAATTTATAGGTTTTGACCGCGAATGGGGCTTTCTATTCACATATCGCCAATCAAACCTGTAAAACGCTACCCTTTTTTAAGCACTTACGTTGTGGAGAACACTATGCGTCCAAGCGGCAGAACCGCCAGTCAAATTCGCCCTGTTACAATTACTCGCCAATACACTTGTCACGCAGAAGGCTCTGTTCTTGTAGAGTTTGGTAACACTAAGGTGTTGTGTAATGCGACGGTAGAAGAAGGTGTGCCACGCTTTATGAAGGGCCAAGGGAAAGGCTGGATTACAGCTGAGTACAGCATGCTTCCACGTGCTACCCATACCCGCAGTGGTCGTGAAGCCGCTCGCGGTAAACAAGGCGGGCGCACGTTAGAGATCCAGCGTCTAATTGCGCGTTCACTACGCGCAGCGGTAGATTTAAAACTTCTGGGTGAAAACACCATTACGTTAGACTGCGACGTTATTCAGGCCGACGGCGGTACGCGCACAGCGTCAATCACCGGTGCGTGTGTAGCTCTTGTTGATGCACTTACTTACATGCGTGCAAAAGGCATTATCAAAACTAACCCGCTTAAACATATGATAGCCGCCCTTTCAGTGGGTATTTACGAAGGTACACCAATCGCTGACCTTGAGTACACCGAAGACTCAGAAGCCGAAACTGATATGAATATTGTGATGACTGAAACGGGTAAACTGATTGAGGTTCAAGGTACTGCTGAGGGTGAACCCTTCTCGTTTGAAGAGCTTGACGAGATGCTGAAAATTGGTAAGCACGGGTTACGTGAACTGTTCGATATTCAAAAAGCTGCACTAGCGTAAATCAGTAATTAAGAGGTCATCATGAAAGCGTTCCAGCGTGATTTTATCGAGTTTGCCATTGAGCGTGGCGTACTGAAATTTGGCGAATTCACTTTAAAGTCAGGCCGCGTAAGCCCGTACTTTTTCAATGCAGGTTTGTTTAATCGCGGTGGCGATTTGGCTAAGTTGGGGCGTTTTTACGCTGACGCGCTAATGGATGCAGGCGTTGAGTTCGATGTACTTTTTGGTCCAGCCTATAAGGGCATTCCAATTGCGACAACAACAGCTGTTGCATTGGCAGATAGCCACGACCTTGATGTGCCTTATTGCTTCAACCGCAAAGAGGCAAAGACTCATGGCGAAGGCGGCAACTTGGTGGGAAGTCCACTTGAAGGTAAGGTTATGCTGGTGGATGACGTGATCACTGCGGGTACAGCTATTCGCGAATCGATGACCTTAATCGAGCAGCAGCAGGCTAGCTTGTCTGGCGTGCTGATTGCGCTAGACAGACAAGAGCGCGGTAATGGCGAACTGTCAGCTATTCAAGAGGTCGAGCGCGATTTTGGCACTCAGGTTATCTCTATTGTATCCCTTGCCGATGTCGTAGCTTATCTGGCAGAAAAAGGCGGTTTTGATAGCGAGATTAGCGCTATTAACACCTACCGTGAAAACTATGGCATCTGATTTTGACAGCGCATTTAGCGCGGCTAGTCAGCATTTAGATGCGCTAGGATTGCGTTGCCCAGAGCCAGTAATGATGGTGCGTCTGAATATTCGAAAGCTGGCCGATGGGGAAACTTTATCGGTCACGGCTGACGATCCCTCAACGGCCAGAGATATTCCTAGCTTTTGCCGCTTTATGGATCATACGCTCATTGCGTCTCAAACTGAAACTATGCCATATCAATATGTCATCAAGAAAGGGCGCGACTAAGCGCCTTTTTACTCTACTTTTCGATACTTTGCTTCAAGTGCACAATAAAGGCCAAACATGATAAAGCCTACTCCCACAGCGGCGATAAGATAGGGCCCAAAGGGTTGCTTCATCAAGGTTTCGAGCGCTTTTTGTAGGCCACCGGCTTCTGATGGGTTACTTAATAAGGCGGCTAGGATAAAAAAGCCTCCTACCAGTGAATAAACAACGCCTCTAGCGGTATAGCCAAGTCTGCCAGTTACCGTTACACATTTTGTTATACGCTGACTCAATGAGGACAACGAGAACTTCTCTAGAAAATCGGTTGTGTAAGCGTGTTTAAACTGCACGATCGCGAAAATGAGAATACATACACCAATAGCTGCCACAACCATTAATCCCCATTCGTACTGAAGTAAGTATTCACTGACCTCTTTGCTATTGCCTTGTGAGGACGAACTACTTTGTATTTCGAGTAAGGTTTTCCCTCCCGCATATGCTGCGGCAAAGTAAAAAGCACCTGATACAAAAAAGAAAAGTTTATTAATGATATGAATAAAAAGACTGTCGTCTTCTGATTTGTCTTCAATAAAAATTTGAAGCCAGCGCCATAAGGCGTAACACGCAAGACCTATCACAAGAATACATAAGAAGATCTGGCCAAGGGGCTGCTGCTTCAATGTAATAAACACATTGGACTGGGAGGCTTTTTCACGATTCAGCGTGGTCAGTACTGAAGTCAGGATGAAGACACCGAGCATTACATACATAACAGTCTTAGCGCTATAGCCCGCTTTAGCTGTCACTTTCTTCCATTTAAACGAAGTTTTCACAGTTCCCTCTCATCACTTTTTAGCAAAATTAATAAATTACTTTCAAGTGATGTATCAAATTGTGTTCCGCTTTTACGTTAACTTTCTAGGCTGTTCGCCGCCGCTTGTATTAACAGCTTTTGTAAAACTCGTTTACTACGAGCGCAAGTGCAGTGGATATCTGTCATGTGCAACACTTCTCCGCTCAACATTTTTTGTAATACTGAGGCTTTGACGTTCAGTGAAACAAATCCTTCTTCATTTGAATGTTGGTTTAGTGTCATTGTTTTCCCCCTTTTTATCGTTCGCTTAATGAAGTGCTTTATACATAGGCTGACTTACCTCGTTAGGTAAACAAACATGCTCGAGGGTTTGCTGTATTGCTGTAATAAGTTTGCAGACGGATGGACGAGTAGCATGAAGAGGTAAGATTGCGATTAGCTGCTGCTGACACTCTTGTAATATAGCATGAGCCTCACGCTTTCTTTGCGCTTCGGTAAGTAAAGACGACAGATATATACCCATGGTGCCAAATGCGAGTACATCTTCTTGAACTGTCTTCTCTTTGCCAGCCGAAATGGGTTGCAGCGCGCACAGGATGGTTTTCGCGGCCTCAAAAGTTTGGTAGCCGAGCTCTCGTGCGTGTTCCAGCCTGCCCTGCTGACGCGCCTTTTGGGCCTGCGCCTGCATGGTAAGGCGATGCTGACGTGCATCTGAAGGGTTTAATAGCAGCCACTTTTTGTAGACTGGACATAGACGCTGAGTATTCATAAAAGCACCTCCTGTTTTTTTAATACATTAGTGCAAATGAGAATCATTATCAAATGTAAAGTTCAAAAAATCTATCCGATCAATTACTGTTTCAGGGAAGCTGTAAATCAAACGGTAAGGATTGCAAGGTGAAAGACCCTAAGCGCGATGGTAGTTACGCGATTAAGTTAGATAGCCACCATAAAAGAAGCACGACGAGAGTGATAGCGATCACGGCTTTTATTTTATAGCGTTTAATGAGCTGTTCGGCCTTATCTCCAGCGTAATACACCACAACAGCAAGGCCAAAGTAACGTATTGCTCTTGCTATAACAGTAGCTAAAAGAAACAGAGGGAGCGAAAACTTGGTTGCGCCTGCAGCAAGCATGGCAACTTGAAAGGGAATAGGGGCAATACCAAGCGTCATAACGAACCAAAAGCCTTGGCTTTGCATGTTCTGTTTTACATTCTCGAACTGGTCTTGGCTGAAAAACGTGTCAATCAACCACTGTCCAATCATATCAAACAGGTAATAACCAAGGGCGTAGCCAAAAATGGCTCCGATCACGCAGCCAATCGTTGCCATGAGTGCGATTTTCCAAAGCGACTCACGTCTTGCCTGCATCAAGGGAACCATGACGGCTTCAAGGGGAATAGGCACTATGGTTGATTCTAAAAATGATGCTAACGTAATACCTTTAAGCATATGTTTAGAGTCGATGAGCTTTTTGGTTTTGTCTTTAACCTTTTTACCGAGTGCCATGTAATCCCTTCTGCTAAATTGTCTTTATTGCTTATAAATAACACCATCTTTCATTACAAAAGACACCTTTTCCATAAGCGTAATGTCGTCAAGCGGGTTGCCCGGTACTGCTACGATATCAGCTAACTTGCCTTGCTCTAACGACCCTAAAATATCGCTAATACCCAATAGTTTAGCGCTATTAACGGTCGCGCTGAGTAATGCATCAGCAGGTTTCATACCCGCTTCTACCATTAGCGAAAACTCCTGAGCATTGTCACCATGGGCCGACACACCGCTGTCTGTACCAAAAGCAATTTTTACACCCGCTTTGTGTGCTTCAGCGAAAGTATTTTGAATAAGAGGGCCGATGGCAGCGGCTTTTGGGCGAACTAATTCAGGAAAAAAACCGTCTATTTTCGCTTTGTCAGCAACGAACTTTCCGGCCAAAATTGTCGGTACGTAGTACGTGCCATGCTTTTTCATAAGAGAACGAATCTCATCATCCATAAAAGTGCCGTGTTCGATGGAATCGACACCCGCCTCAATAGCTCGCTTCATCCCCTCTTTTCCGTGAGCATGCACCGCGACTGTCATACCGTAGTCTTTTGCGGTATCTACGATAGCTTCTAACTCGTCAGTCATAAACTGTGGGTTCTGACCACTTTTAGCAACGCTGAGCACGCCTCCTGTTGCGGTAATTTTTATAAGGTCTGCACCGTCTTGATAACGGGCTCTTACTGCCTCACGGGCTTCTACTTCGCCATTGGCCACGCCTTGTTTAGGGCCAACGTCAGGCCGTAGTAAGTGCGACATACCGTTACTTGGGTCGGCGTGTCCTCCCGTTGTCGCAATAGATTTGGCCGCAGTATAAATGCGTGGCCCTGATGCGTATCCTTTGGTAATTGCGTTTCTCAATGCAACGGTTTCATTATGACCATCGCCAAGATTTCTAACGGTGGTAAAACCTGAGTTAAGGGTTATTTCAGCATAGTTAGCTGCCCGTAATGCGTAGTCAGCTTCATTCAGCGAAAATCGTTCTAGATAGGTTTGAGGCCCGCCGTGTTGCGACGATAAATGCACATGCATATCCATCAGACCTGGCATGACGGTTGAGTCTTTAAGATCAATAACCGTGTCGCCTTCTTGGGCTTGAATAAACCCCTTCTTCACAGATGAAATGGTATTGCCATCGACAATGATAGTGATGTTATCTTGAAGTTGTTTCGAGGTGCCTGTAAATGCTTTTCCCGCATGAATTAACGTTGCTGCGGTTGCACACAAAGACGATGACATTAGAGCACTGGCTACTGCTAACGAAATAAAGGGCTTATTCATGATATAGGTCTTCTTGTTGATTGTTTTATAGACTATATCGAATGTAATTCACTCGTTGTTATAACGCAAAGCAAAGCGCTACTAACGGCTGCTTTTCGCTGATGAGTAACCTTTTATACCAGTCCGCATAGATAAGTGACCACTCAGAAGGCGCTGGCAAGTTTCCTAGCGAAGCGTGGGAATGCAGGAATGGCTGTTCCCTTTCAAATTCCCAGAATGAAGCTAGGAAGCTTGCCAGACCTTCCCGAAGGGCGAGTTTAAAATGTCCGTACTCTTTGTTGTGTCACCTTGATGTAGAACCACTATACCTGCGGTAACACGCCGCGATTACGAACATTTTAACTCTCGCTGAGTGGGTAATTATCTATGCGGATTGGTATTACATCTATTTACACGACGTTTTTGCGTATTTTGCTATTTCGGCACTTCACCGAGTACAAACCGTTGGCTATTCGACGTTATATAAAAAGATGTTAGCGCATCATTTTGCTGCACGGAGGCATTTTCAAGAAGTTGATAATAAACATTTTGATGTAGCCTAGCCCATAGGTTCCTGCGAACGCATATATAAGGAATTGGGGTTGCTTGTGGGTCTTGTATCGCCTTTGGCGGCACCCGAAGCTCAAGCTGGTGGGCTGATTCTAATCTTATCTCATCACCGGTTTGTGTTGTAAATTGATAAACTTCGCTACCTGTCTTTTGATCTGTCGTTTTCTCCCACTGTGTGACAAGAAAAGGCGTGTCTTCTACGGTAATACCCACCTTTTCAACGGGCGTAACGAGAAAGTAGCTGTCCCCTTCCCGTTTCAAGACGGATGCAAAAAGTTGAACAAGACTTGCACGTCCAATAGGGCTTCCTTCATAGAACCATCGGCCATCTAACGCAATGGTAAGATTGATATCGCCACAAAAGTCAGGATCCCACTTTTCAACAGGGGGCAAAGGGCGCGTCTTTGAAGACGTGCCCTTTAATTGCTGCTGAAACCTAGTTAGATCCACGTTCTTCCACCATAAGCTTTAACTCGCGAAGCTTTGCTTTAATGCGGCGCATATTATCTGGGCCAGTGCGAAGCAGTTGCTTCTGAGGTTCATTTAAGTTTTCTAAACGCTCATCAGCATACTTGTAAGCTACTGAGTCTGTGTATACCTCAACTGGAACAGGAACTTCAGGTGTATCCAGAAGCTGGTCTATAGCTTGTAGTAGCACTTCGTTGAAATCTTCATTGGGGTTACCAATTTCTGAAAACTTAGCTTGTATATCCTCTTTATATATACCGTAAATGTTGAGAAGCGCTTCGTTATTAAACGATTCCAACATGTCTACATAAGGCGTGTATCGTTTGTAGCTTGCCGCATCTATCCATTGTTTACCCGCTTGAGAATATACGCGGAAATTCTGCTCGGGAGGCGTAAGCAACTGGTGATTAGGGGCCATTTCATCATTGGCTAAATTTGTTACTGATACCACGAAGCGCTGAATAAGTCCTTCGTTTACTAGCATGCGATTTACCGTTTCTTCATCGGCAGAAGAACTCTCAATTAACGAGGCTTTTACTGCAGGATCGCTAGTATCAAGAGGTTCAGGGTCTGGCTCTACAGGTTCTGGAAGTGGCTCTACTTCGTCTTTTTCATCCAACTCCACCGTTGGTGCTGGTTGAGACGGTTCAAAGATTTCTGGTTCTTCGGAAGGGGTTACCTCTGGCTCAGTGATTTCTGGCTCAGGATTGATAACTGTCTCTGGTTCATCCTCGCTGGGCCAAAAAACTACGGCCAGAATTACGATAAGAAGAATGCCAACAATAATAAAATGTGGGCCTAACGATTTCTTTTCTGACGATTCGCTCATAATGACTCCGCTACAAAAAATATCCTTTGGATAATACTACCAGACATAACACTTAAATTTAGAAAATCAATCAAGAGAATTGTTCCCAAACGTTGCAAATTCCTTATTTAGAACATCTTTTTAACGTGAAAAAGTCAGTTTTCGATTTGTTTAAACATAAAATCAGAGAGATTTACTTATTTCGGCAGAGCTTGAGCCTTCTTAATATGTAAACAAGCGCTGTGTTTTAAAAACAATTGTTTAACAAAGCCTATTTATGTACTAATGTGTTGATTCGTAAACCTTAAACGTCGGCTATCTGCGATATTTATAGCGAGGCGACAGAAAAGCGGATGCGAAAGTGTTCAATGTAAGTTGCAGGAAATTAAGTGTGAATAAAATTAAGCAATATCACCCAAAACTCCACTTCGCCGTAAAGCGTTATAGCTTTTTGCAATATTTAATCATGCTTGTTATCACTGCCTATCTACTGGTGAATATGACTAGCTTGAGCGCAGAACATCAATTAATCGCGGTTGTTACTGTGGTGATTATGAGTATTCAAAATGGGTTTATTTTGTTTAGAGCTAAACTCGCGCTTGCAATGGAAGGACCACGATTACTCGTGTTTCCGCTTTTGTGGATAGCCTCTGGAATGGGCATGGCGGCAACACTATACAGCGCGTCATCGATAGTTTCATTGTTTGTTTTAGCGAATGCGGTGCGGCATCGCAACCATAGACGGCCTTTTAACTTATCAAATGAACCCGAAAACATTGCTTAGCGTATATATGAAGCTTTTTTATCGATAGTGTGTTTTTGACGGTGACGTAAAAAAAGATAACGAACTACCGCCGAACAAGATAAAAAGCATAGAGGTAGAAAGCACAAACGTGCAAGCTTTGTTCTAGAGGTAGATAATGCATAAATTTTATTTTCGGGATATAGAAGATACGCCAACGGTTATCGAATACTTAGAAGTTCAATCTTATGAAATGAATGTGTATCTGGTCTATCTGTCAATTGGTAATCAAAGCGGCATGCTTTACGACAAGAAAGATAAACCTATGCGCTTTTTCAGTGCTGGGCACATACGTGAAGCCTTTGCGCACTGTCATGTTCAACACGCAGTAATGAAGCACGATACGCCTTACGATGAGATGATTGGAAATCCTCCGAAAAGTAAAGAGCAGATGGCACTACCTTTCAGTATGGACCTGCCTTATTAGTATGTTCGCCGCTTAGCTTTTAAGCCATATGCTGGCGGCTTTACGCATGTTCACCTGGGCTTTCAGTCGTTTAGCGAGAAGAAACAATCCTCCCAGCTTTCTGTGAATGAACAAAGCGTCTACCGGTGGCGTGTGCCAAAAGTTGTGCTCCATGGTAAGCGTCATTCCTTTTTCGTGAAGTCGAGAAATCAGATCGCTTTGTCCAAAATCGTAGGGGCCTTCATACCTGATAGCTTCACAGGCTTCCATACCAATACTAAGTACAGCGTCTATTTGCCCTTGTGAATGACTGTCATCAATCAAGCCAATTGATAATGCCGCTTGTTGCATGGCAGTTTTATCGCTTTGAGCTGCGCTATTTAACAGAGATTGGTACGCTGTAGAAATCGATTCAGGTATTTCTCGCGTGGCGCCAAAATCTAGCAATACCACTTCCTTGGTGTCGGATTTAAACCGATAGTTGGCTAAATTGGGGTCGCTTTGAAGCAGCTTGAAGTTGAATATTTCATGAAAAAATAATGTCATCAACGCTGTCATAACTGCATTTCTTGTTTCTTGAGACTCTTGCTCCAAAACCTCTAATTTTTGGCTTTCTATAAAATCCATCGCCAATACCGTATCGCTGGTAAGGGGCGAATAGGTTTTTGGAATAACAAAGGCTGAACCAAGCTGCAAATTAGCGTTATGCTCTTGAACCAGTTTACGATAACGGTCTAGCATTTGGGCTTCGCGCTCATAATCCGCTTCTTGATGAAGTTGCTTTTTAGCGTCTTCGAGCAACGGGCCTATATCAAGGGATTTAGGCACTAATCCCGTTAGCTTTATAAGGGAAGCAACATTGTCAACATCACTATCGATACTCTTTCTAACGCCGGGATATTGTACTTTAACCGCTAACATTGTGCCGTCCATGGTAATCACTTTGTGAACCTGACCAATAGACGCGGCAGCAATGGGCGCAAATGAAAAATAGAGTAAATCGTCTTGCCATTTTTCACCCCATGCTTTGCTCAATGTTTCTATCAACTGATCTTTAGGCATGGGGTCGGCGTCTTCTCGCAATCTACCTAGAATAACAGCGAGCTCTTCAGGTAAAAAATCACCGGCATCCATTGATATTAGTTGGCCAAGTTTCATGGCCGCTCCACGCATACTAGCAAGCTGGTCTGCAATGTTTGAAACGTTCTTAGGCGTAAGGAGTAGCGAAGACAGCGCCGGCTTCTCCCCTCGCAAGAGTTGACCCGCACCTTGACTTACAACGTTTCCTGCTATTTTCCCGGCCAAAGCGCCTAAACGACCGATGCGAGAGAGTCGCGACGAAGGGATAGCTTTGCTAGGGCGTGGTGCTGGACTGTCAACAGAATCAGGTTTCTGTGCCATAAACTCACTCTGGTTTGGTTAAGAGGCGAGACAAGAGCATGCATGACTCTATGCATGCAAAAGAAGATATGCTCTTAATTATACCAGTCCGCATAGATAATTACCCATTCAGCGAGAGTTAAAATGTTCGTAATCGCGGCGTGTTACCGCAGGTATAGTGGTTCTACATCAAGGTGACACAACAAAGAGTACGGACATTTTAAACTCGCCCTTCGGGAAGGTCTGGCAAGCTTCCTAGCTTCATTCTGGGAATTTGAAAGGGAGCAGCCATTCCTGCATTCCCACGCTTCGCTAGGAAACTTGCCAGCGCCTTCTGAGTGGGCACTTATCTATGCGGATTGGTATTACAGTATTAATACTCAAAGATTAGCATTCTGGATCGTGGAAGCCGGTGATAGTTTAGTATGATTCACCTTATCGTCAGCACGCGTTGTTATATCCCGAGAGCTATTTGTTTGCTGTTGGTGTGTAAAGCAACCACTGCGAAAAAAGGAAGCAATGGTTACCATGCTCTAGATGATTTGAGAAATGAACTGAATAATTAAGCCAACTACGCTTCCATAAGCGAAACCGGCCCAGCCATTTGCCGCTCTGTATCGCCAAAGCGATGCGCCAAAGAAACCACACCATAGCATCGCCGCATAGGTGGATATAAGGCCGCCGCCCATACCGGTATCTGGCAAAAATAGCATGACGACAAAAGTCAGAGCCATAGCGCCACTGAGTAACACCCACATTACGTTTTTCTTATCCGCAAATGCGTTGCTTTTTGTATTCATTGAACCATTAGCATCTTGTGACAGCTTAGCGTCTTGCACTTGATCGGCACGGAGTGCCGCTTTTGCGGACCGCATTTTTCGCTCACTGCGCTCGCTTCTTGATTGGGTTTTCTTGACCTGTGAAGGCAACGTTGTTGCAGTGCTATTGGTCATGATTTACCTCATTAACTGGTTTTCAGTAATATTTTTATCCACATCCAAGATAGAGCATGATTGCAAAAACCACTATAAGACTTCGGTCTCACATGGAAAGTAGTGGCCATGGTTTTTGGGCTTCTATTTAGCACTCAATTTAAACGAATGAGCATAGATAAAACACAGGGGTAATGGTTAAAACTGCAAACAAAAAAGCCCACCTGCGCTCATAGTTATACAACAATGAAAGCGGGTGGACCTTTTATAACTTAATACTGCTAGGTATCAGTGATGGTCGCTATTCTGGCTTTTGAAGCTTACTTCTAGCAAGTTTACGCTATCAGCAAAAGTCAGGGTTTTAATATCCCCCCTACCTTCTACATTCAGTGTATTCACTTGCTTCGGCCACAAATCGCGTAATGCATCGTGGCGAATTTTTATGCCTTCAAGCACCGGCGGTTCAGCGGTTTCCTGATAAACCCAAAAGTGCTTACCTTCAACTTCAAAGCCCACATCAGCAAGCTTTAACGGCTCACCCGCTGCATTTAAAATTGCGAAGTGATGGGCAACGTAATCAGCAAATTGTTGCTGCGTGTCCACGTCATCCATAATATCGGCATGTTTATCAAACAGCGCCTTAACCGCATGTTCAGCATCATGCAAATTAAAGCGGTGCATCACTTCAATATTTTCTGTTCTAGGATTAAACAGTACTGTAGTAATTGCAGCTTTTATTTGATGTGCGTGGGCGACGTTGCTGTATGAAACAGCGCTAACAAATAGTGCAGCCATGATAGCGAATGCACTTACGCTTGCGAGCAGAGCATTAGCGCTCTGCTGCAAACGGGTCAAAGACAACTTACTCGTCATCTTTGTCCTCGTCGTCGGTTTTCAGTTCGGTCTTTGAGTCGTGCATAAGGTCGCGGTACTCGTAAGTGTTACGCGGCTTATTCTTATACGCTTCAATACGCGAAGGAATGATACGGCGCGGGTAGTGGTTATTTTCCACATCTACGTCTGCGGTTTCCCAGTGCGGATCAACGGTTACGCTTACCAGCTCTTTGTCTTTGTCGGTAACAATAAGCTTGCTTACCGCTTTAGGCGTACGACGCCAGATTTCCGCAGGAATACGCATTTCTTCTTTCGTACCGTCTTCAAAGGTTAGCTCAAGAATGATCGGCATCACCAACCCACCCTTGTTGCTGAAATCTAGCACGTAGTAGTTCTTGTCTTCTTTAACCGCACGCTCAAACGCTTTACGCTCCCAAGGCTCAAGATCTTTCAAGAATTTCTTGTACTTGTTGCGCTCTTTGTTAGTTACGGTGTAACGATCGTTTTCGTCGTAGAAATCACTGATATCTTCAAAGCGATCTACCCAAAGTTTTTTGCCTTCTTCTTTATTACGAAGGTCGGTAAGTGACTTCGGTTTTTCCATTTCTGCTTCGCGTTCGCGAGCAAAATCGATATCTGGATCTTCAGTGTCTAAACGAAGCTTATATACGCTGTCTAGGCTAATATCTACATGGTCTGTGGTGTAAAACCAACCACGCCAGAACCAGTCTAGATCAACGCCTGACGCTTCTTCCATAGTACGGAAGAAATCTGATGGTGTAGGACGTTTAAACATCCAACGCTGCGCGTATTCTTTAAACGCGAAGTCGAAAAGCTCGCGGCCAAGAATAGTTTCACGAAGAATATTAAGCGCTACCGCTGGCTTGGTGTAGGCATTAGGGCCAAGGCGAAGTACCGAATCAGACTGGGTCATAATTGGCACCTGTGTCTGAGATTTCATGTAGCCTGTGATATCACGTGGCTCAACGCCCCAAGGAATCGTAGGATCCCACTCACGACCGGCAACGCCGTCTAGGAAGCTGTTAAGACCTTCATCCATCCATGTCCACTGACGCTCGTCAGAGTTAACCGTCATAGGGAAATAGATATGACCTACTTCGTGAATAACTACGCCAATAAGGAAACGTTTCTCAGCAAGCGAGTAAGTGCGTGAACCATCGTCACGAAGCTCTGTACGCGGTCCGTTGAAGGTGATCATGGGGTATTCCATGCCGCCAACCGGGCCATTTACTGACTGGGCTACTGGGTATGGGTAATCGAAGCTGAAGCGGCTATAAACATCCATGGTGTGGATGATTGATTCTGTAGAATACTTCTGCCATAGCTCGCCACCTTCTTTCGGGTAGAAAGACATGGCCATTACCAATGGTTGAGTGTCACCGCCTTGCTGATAACCACGCGCATCCCACGCAAATTTACGCGAAGAGGCCCATGCAAAGTCACGTACGTTTTCTGCCTTAAAGGTCCAAGTTTTAAGCTTAGTCGTGCCTTCTTTTTCGTTCTCAATCGCTTCTTCTGGTGAAACGATGAATACGATACGGTCAGCTTTTTCTGCCTTTTTCAGACGGTCACGCTGTGTTTTAGTTAACACGTCTTTCGGGTTTTGAAGCACACCCGTTGACGATACGATGTGGTCAGCAGGAACCGTAATATCTACTTCGTAGTTACCGAACTCTAGCGTGAACTCACCACGGCCAATAAATTCTTTATTAGTCCATGCTTCGTAGTCGGTGTATGCAGCTAGGCGTGGGAACCACTGTGCTAGCAAGAAGATGTCGTTACCACCTTCACGTTCGTCATCAGGGAAGTGCTCGTAACCTGCACGTGCTGAAACAGCGTCTTCTTCAACAATGTTAAACGCGAAATCGATATCAAAGGTAACTTTGCTGCCTGGCTTCAACGGTTGAGCAAGGTCAACACGCATAAGCGTACCTACAACGGTATGGCGCAAGTCGTTACCCGCTTTGTCTTCTACGCGGGAAATGGTGTAGCCCAGCTCGTTGTCGTCAACAAACTGCTGACGGCGCAAAGCACCCATGCTTAGCTTCGCCGGCGCATCGCCGCTAGCAGCTTGCGTACCCGGCCCGCGGTTACCGATACCGCCAAACGTGGTAGTAAGCGCAGACATTGAATCGTCGCGGAATTTGTTTTGGTCAAGCTGGATCCACAAGTACTTAAGCGTATCTGGCGCGTTGTTGTGGTAAGTAATGGTTTCGCTTGCTTCAATGCGGCGTTTGTCTTCAAGTAGTTTTACGTCAATATCGTAATCTACTTGTTGTTGCCAATATTGGTGGCCTGGCTCACCAGCGGCGTTACGGTATACGTTTGGAGTAGGAAGAACTTCGTCCAGCTGACGGAATTTATCTTCGAAATCGCCTTTAGTTTGTTTAATAGCGGCGGTACTAGGAAGAGAAATCAGCATAGACAACACTGGCGCTAGCCAGAAAAAGTGTCGTTTTGCGGTGCTCATGCAGTTTCCTTGCAACTTGTAAGTTAGAATTGTTATAAAATAACGCATTCAAGTATATAAGTATGCACGGCACAATCCAATTTTTTGACCGTAAACTAACCATGTTTTAACGCAAAAAAACTGTAACAGAACGTTTTGTTTCCCGCTTTAACTGTCGTATTCTTAACGCCTTGTTTTCTTTTTTCTTCCCCCCTTTATGAACCGTTTTAGTTGGCAACGTGCCGTTATAAAAGTAGGCAGCGCGCTCATTGCGCCAGAAGGTAATGAATGCAGTGGTCGTTATTTACTGTCTCTCGCTCGGTTTATTACCGCCAGTCGTGAAGCTGGAAAAGACGTTATTCTGGTTTCATCTGGAAGCGTCGCGGCTGGCAGAAGTAAAGTGAAGGTTCGTCACAATGCATCTATTGCAGAGAAACAAGCCATGGCAGCCATAGGTCAGAACTTGATGATGGCAAACTGGCAGCGATTTTTCGATTTCCCCTGCGCACAAGTATTGCTCACGGCTGATGACTTACGAGATAGAACGCGCTATGTAAATATCAAAAACACCTTGCGCGAAATTTTGAATCACAATGCGTTACCCATTGTGAATGAGAACGACACCGTAGCGGTGAACGAACTTAAGGTGGGGGATAACGACAACTTGGGTGCCTACACAGCATTGGTAGCACAAGCTGACACCTTAATTATCTGCTCAGACATCGACGGCTTATTTACCGCAGACCCAAGAAAAGACCCAACTGCGACACTCATTCCACAGGTAGATAAAATAGACAGTACAATTTATCGTCTTGCAGGTGGTGCTGGCACTTCGGTGGGTACAGGCGGTATGCGTACGAAAATCGAGGCGGCAGAGAAGTGTACCAGTAGCGGTATTCAAACCCTTATTGTAAATGGTAGAAAAGGGGAAACCTTTGACGCGCTGCTTGAAGGTAAAGTGCCTGGTACGCTTTTCAATGCACGTAGTTCACCGGCAAGCGCTCGTCGCTTATGGCTTACCCATACGCTAAAAACAGCGGGGCAAATTGAAGTCGATAATGGCGCGAAGCAAGCTTTGGTAACTAAGGGGGCGTCTTTATTACCTTCCGGCATTATCAATGTGACGGGACACTTTGAACAAGGTGATGCGGTAGAAGTGATGTGCGAAGGCGTAATCATCGCCAAGGGACTTTGCTTGTATAACGCAAAAGACTTAACCGTTATAAAAGGGAAAAAGTCGAAAGATATCGCCAGTGTGTTAGGTTATGAAACAACGGATGTTGCCATTCACCGTGACGATATGGTGCTTTACTCATAGCGCTACCCAAAAGAATCGCTGCAATAGACTACCGCACATTAAACATTAATTGGCGTTAGTCGTTCATCGATTTTCATTGTTTGCGCCAACAACAAAGCGATACATTTATTCACTAAGGGACGATCATGACTGATATTACACCAACACTCGCAGACTACCCTTACAAAGTCACGATAGCTACGCGATGGCAAGACAATGACGCTTATGGACATGTCAATAATGTTGTGTATTACGGCTTCTTTGATACCGCAGTAAACCGCTTTCTAATTGAGGAAGGTGGGTTAGATATTCACAACGGGCAAACAGTGGCCTATGTGGTGAGCAGTCAATGTCAGTACATCGCGCCGGCAGCGTATCCTGAGGATATTTTTGTGGGGCTGCGCGTTATAAAAATTGGCAGAAGTTCAGTGACATACGGTTTGTCTGTTTATGCAGGAGACAACAAACGCAGGGTAGCACACGGCCAATTTGTGCATGTGTTTGTAGACCGAAAATCTGACAAAGCTATCCCTATTCCAGTGAGCATTAAAGCCGCCCTCGAATCCATCGTTGAAGTCATGTAGGTAGCGCTGTAATGGTTAAAAAAGTTGTCTTTCTTGATGCCGAAACTATGGATTTGTCTAGCCTCGATACAAGCGCGCTCGACAGCCTTAATGCCGATGTTACCCTTTATCATCAGACTCAAATGAAAGACGTGAGTAAGCGTATTCAGAGTGTCGATGCTGTGCTGGTCAATAAGGTCGTGTTGCGAGCAGATGATCTCCGGCAAGCGAAACAGCTTCGCTATATCGGTGTGACAGCCACCGGCATGAACAATATCGATCATGATTATTGCCAACACGCTGGTATTACCGTGCAAAACGTAGAAGGTTACGGCACCGACAGTGTAGCCCAGCACACGTTAACCTTAGCGCTCAATTTGGCCACAAACTTTGTGGTTTACCAGCAAGATGTGCACAAGCAGGCGTGGTCCGCTTCACCTCATTTCTGTTTGTTGAACCATCCTGTGATAGAACTTGCGGGTAAGAACGCGGTGATTGTAGGTCATGGCGAGCTTGGTAAGCGTGTAGAAGCATTGTTCAAAGCTATGGGTATGAAAGTGAGTATTGCTGCTCGTCCCGGCAAAAAAGACGATCCTCGCCCTAGCCTAGTTTCTCTTTTACCCCATGCTGACGTGATAAGCCTTCACTGTCCGCTTACGGAAGATACCGATAAACTCATTGATGCCGATATGTTATCGCTAATGAAGCCAACGGCCTTCCTTATTAATACGGCCCGCGGCGGGCTTATTGATGAAGAAGCGCTTTATCATGCGCTTAAAAACAACCATATTGGTGGCGCGGGCCTAGATGTGCTAAGTGTGGAGCCTCCGCCTGTAGATCATATATTGCTTCAAGAGGCGTTACCTAATTTGCTGGTAACGCCGCATAATGCGTGGATTGGTAATGGCGCTAGGCAAAAACTGCTCGACAGAGCCCTTGCTCATCTAGCCGATTTTTTGGGGTAAAACGCCGCTATGAATAACGCGACCTTATTTGCTCTGTGCTGCCTGATTTGGGGCTCAACCTGGATAGCCATAACGTATCAAATAGGGCACACCTCTGAAACTTTTGCTATTGCACTGCGTTATTTATTAGCGTCGGCCTGTTTAGGAATTTACTGTGTTATTAGGCGTTTGCCGCTAAAGCTGCCGTTGCATGTTCATGTGAAAATGGCCGCGGTGGGGCTTTTTCTATACAGTTTAAACTACACCTTGCTGTATATGGCACAGGCACACATTATCAGCGCGCTGTTAGCGTTGATGAGCTCCTGCATTATTTATATTAACGTGGTGCTTCGTCGCTGGTGGCTGAAAGAGCCTATTAGAAAAGAAGTCGTTATTGGCGCAACGTTTGGTCTAGCAGGCATTATATGCTTGTTTGTACCTGAGTTTTCCAAGGTAACGATGGATGCTGCTCTTGCTACTGGTCTTGCCATAGCGTTTGTGAGTTTTTTCTGCGCTTCAACGGGCAATGTCATTTCAGAACGTATTTTGACTTCGGGAACGCCCGTGATCCAAATGAACTTCTATGCAATGAGTTATGCCATGGTGCTGCTCTTTATCACTTCTTTGGCGATGCCCGGTGAGCTAATTATTCCAACCGATACCGCCTTTTATTTATCACTATTGTACCTAGCGGTCTTTGGCTCAGTATTCGCGTTTGGGGCGTATATGAAGCTTTTAAAACAAATGGGCGCTGACAAGGCTGCCTATGTTGTGCTGGTATACCCTATGGTTGCGCTGGTTATTTCTACCTTTTTTGAAGGCTATACCTGGAGCGTGTTATCTGTGATTGGCGTTATTATTGTACTGGTGGGCAACGCCGTTGCTATGGGAAAAGTGCCCCGCTTTATGCGTCGCCCACCGGTGTCGAGCTAGAGTCTGTAAACCAAAGAACAATAGACCTTGATATAACCTTTTATTTGAGCGCGTTGATTTTCTTGTTTAGCTCATAAGCTGGCTCAGTGACAATAGTTTCTAGGGTTTCAATACGCGCCATCAAAGCGGTAATTTGTGCATCTTTCTCTTCTAAACGCTGCTGCTGTTTATCGGTTACGCTTTTGACAAACGGGTTGCTGCACTCGCCGTTCATCCAGTCGTTTAATCGCCACTGAAATTTTGCGTCTAGGTAGCTTGCCAAAAGCACAAGCGACGTGATGCTGCCAATTAACAATACTAAACTTAGCGTAGACATAATGTTTTCCTCATACAAATCCAAAGATTTTTAAAATTTGCTACTACAGTTGGTGAGCTTTTTGGGCTATGGCATCAAAAAGCGCGTTTATGCATGTTTAATTTAAGTAGTCAGACGCTGTTCAAAAAAATTACAACGTTTAAGAAAAAGTTTGTAATAAAAACGGGTTTGGGCAGACTGATAGAAGTAACATAATAAAATAACAACAATTTTTGCGATTAGGGACGTAACGTTGGTGCAGGAGTTTGAGGATGTTTTTGCGCAATACGGGGCGTTACTTAGCCGCGTAGCCAACAGCTATGAAGCCAACGAGGCAATGCAGCAAGAATTATTACAAGAGATCGCTATTGCCGTTTGGCAGGGATTGTCTCGCTTTAAAGGCGACAGCAGCGTGAAAACTTATATTTTGAAGATAGCCCACAACCGCGCAGTGACTCACGTAGCAAGCCAAGTGAAGCGCCTTGATACACATCAGTATGACCACGATAACATAGGGTCTGATGGATTTTTGAGCACGACCAATTCACCAGAAGAAGTGTCCAGTCAACAACAGTCACTTGAGCGTTTACTGCACGCAGTACGGGCGCTACCTCTGCAGCCACGACAAGTGCTTACCCTTTCTCTTGAAGGCTTAAGTTACGATGAAATTGCAGATGTATGCGGCCTGACTAAAAACCATGTTGGGGTGATATTAAAGCGCGCCAGACACAGTATCATGCAGGAGCAACCGCATGCATAATTCAGATAATGAAAAACTGAATAAACCCTCAGAAGCCGTTAAAAATGAGCCAAACGATGCATTATCTGCGCTATGGCAAGCTCAAACTGTTACCACTATTAATTTAGATGAAGTAAAAGCCAGCCTCGGTAGCGAGCGAACAAAGCAGCGTTGGTACATGGTATTGGACTTATTAATGATTGTTCCTGGTATTTATGTTTTCTTTAAATATTGGGACAACATGTCGTACATCGCGCAAATGATAATTTTGTTTATCTCAATCTCCTCTCTTCCTTTTCTTGCTTACCAACTATGGCTAAGAAGCGAAGCTGCATTTTATAAAAATGCACAAACTGCTGATCATCTCGCAAAACTTACTAAGCAAATTAAGAACAATGTCAGGATCGCTTATATGACTAAACACTCAACGTGGATAGGCATGGCTTTTGGGGCAGGTCTGGCTTTAGAGCGTCTTTTCTCTGGTGAACTTACATCTGAAAAATTAGCGAGAATGGTTGTTGTAATGTCTTCAATAAGCATTGTGATGCTAATGTGGTATGTGTGGGCACACAAAAGACAGAAGCGCTTTGAACGTCAATTCGAAACGCTCAAAAGTATGGCGCAGCAGCGTTAAACGCTGCTGTAGAATTGGCACTTTGTGAGAAACAGGTGTTGCAAACAAGGAGATAGTTAAGAGCGTCTAGTTGTCAGACGCTGTGCTCACCGCTTCATTTTGTTCTGCGCTCTCACTCTTTTCGTCAGCTTCACCGTCGTCTTCATCTTTACGGGTTCTATTATCGCCTAAGAAAAACTCATAGTAGAGGTCTAAGGCGAACTCTGATTGGTCTTCCAACGTGGTTTGGATAGCCTCTAAATAAAGGCTAGGTAACAATTGGTATTTGAGCGCCAGATCAGGGGGAAGTTGTCTGCGCCTTAAAGTGCTATTGGCGTCGTTGTTACTTAGTCCAACGTCCACATTATATTCCACCGATAAACGTTCGTTTATTTGACCAGTAACCGATAACCTATTTTCATTAGTACTTAAGCTGAAGTCATCAATGCCGAGTGCACTGCCTACTTGCCCCGTTAGGGTTTTGGTGTTTGACAGACCAAACCCTAAAAGTAATGCTGCATAGTTGGGGTCGGATGAACCCGAAGCATTGGGGCCTGAGCCTGTTAATAAGTAAGACAACACCCCCTGTTGATCCATCGCGGGTTCAGAAAATAAGTTAATGCTGGGTGAGTCGGCTGCGCCATCTATGCGAATACCTGCAATTACGTCATCATCGGTTTTAGCTGGGTCGCGAATGGCTTCCACCAGCAACAAAGGTTGATCGATAGGGCCGTTAAACTGTACCTCACCGGTTTGGATTATTAACTGTTGACCGTAAGCATTATAGCGGCCATTAATGATCTGTAAGTCACCATAGCCAACTAAAGCTGGCTGCGTATTGACTTTAATTCCACCGAATAAGCTTGCTGTTAACCCAAAGGCTTCAAGCTTTACCTCTTCGGTTTTGTTCTTGTCGATATTCACCATAACCGAGGCGTGAACAATATCTAACGGCTCTTCTCTTTCTGGTTCTCCACGCAAGTGAACGTCTTTTGACGGCGAAACTGCACTTTCAGGCAATGACTCTATTTCAATTCGCGCCCATGGAATATTTACTTCACCTTTTACATCCACTCGCTCTTGGGTAGCGACAATATCAATATCAGGTGACACTCTTAGTCGCACATTAGGTTGCCGGATTTCGAAGCTGTTACCTTTTAGATTGAAGTTGGCACTGGGTTTGGAAGACCAATCTAGCTCACCGGTTAGTGCGCCTTCACCCCCACCCAATACAAAGGTGCCATCTAGCGTGGCGGTTTGGTTATTTAGCGTCACTTTTTGGTTCCAATCTGCTAAAGAAACCGGCGTATCTTGAATATCAATCGCACCGTTTGAAACCGTAAGCTCACCGTTTAACGCAGGGTCGTCAATATAACCACTAAGCGTAATATTGCCGTTGAGCAAACCTGTTAGGGTTCTGATTGCAGGAGAAAGTGGCTTAAGAGGCGCTACATTTAGCCCCTCCATCACCAGCTTACCATCAAGGGGGATTCGCTGGTCAAAAGGGCGCGTATTTAGAGAAAGCGTTGCATCACCAATATCTTGGCTGGAGATAAGAGACGTGGACTCAAGCTGACCTTGCTTAATATTTCCTTTGGTTTCAATGGAGTTTATGGTGAGCGAAAGAGGCCTCGTTTCCCCTAACTGCCAAGCTGCAGAGGTCATTGATGCAGTAAAAGTCGCATCGATAGGGTCTTTAGCGGAGTAGCTGCCTTTAGTTTTAACCGTCAGTGTTGCTTCCGACGGGCTTGAAACGACGGTAGGCGCTAACTCATTTGCCCATAACCCTAGCGGTAGTGCGCTTGCTGTTACATCCCAGCTGGCTTTATCTTCTTGATAGTTTATGTTTGAAATACACAGTTCGCCTTCCTTCCGCGACGTCCAACAGTGCTGTCCAATCTTTGCTGTTGTCGGTGCAGTGCCGATATCAACGCTAAATGGGCTTGATAATGTCCACTGCATATTCGCAAGTTTTAACGCCGTATCGCTAATTTCAGCTACCCAATGGTTGTTCGACCATGCACCTTTGAGTGAAAGCGCTATATGATTGTTTGGTACCGCAAGTTCAATGTCGGCCTTGTGGTCGGAATAGGTTCCGTCAATAGTTATGTCGCCATTTAACGGCCCTTGTTGTGCAGCAGAAGCATTGATATTCGGCGTTACAGTCACACCCGAAAGGGCTAGCGTGCCGTTAGCGCGTGGGTTTTGCCAAGGGCCCGTCGCCTTTATATTGCCATTAATTGCACCAGAAACGTCGGGGTAAAGTCTATCAATGGCATTTACGTTAATCGCGATATCAGCATTTAAGTGCCGTTTATTAAGTACCTGAGCAATTGCACGAATGGCATTTTTTTCCAGTTCGTCTTCTTGAACAATATTGATATTCGTGACAAATAAATCACTGGGACCTGCATATACTGCATTGCCTTTCACTTTAAGTGGCCTACCTTGCAGGACACCAGAGATATTCAAATCTCTTAGGCTCATGTGTAGGCCGCCGGGCTCGGAGTATTGCAAAATACTGTCGATTGCGCCGTTCAGCTTTTCAGGAGCATAGGTGCTGAACTGTCGACCCGACACATTCTTCAGCGTTGTTTTGCCTTCCCAAGCAATACTTTCATTTAAATACAGGGTGCCTGTATTGGTTAAGCTGCCTTCTAATGTTTTCACGTTGGCTTGGTTAACATAAATATTGTTCTTTTTAAGCACCACATCCACAGACACCGGAACATCCCCAATGTCGGGTAAACTTGCCGCGCCATCGCCTTTTAGCGCATAGTCGCCCATTGTGCCGGTAAGGGTTAGTTGACCCTCTTTCAACGTGGCATTTTCCACTGTGGGTATGGCTTGCTTTGGCCAGTTTGCGGTGAATTCTATGGGCAGTTTGCTATCTAGCATATTGGCTATTAAATTAGCATTTGCCGTTATCGCTCCTTCGGAAGTGACTGACAGTGTTAGGTTATCTAGCGCTCCAGAGGCTGCTAGTGTCACTTTTTGTGATGTATCGTTTACCTTCGTTTTCGCATCTACAACAACATCTAACGGGTAGTTGCCGTCAAGTGTGGCGCTCACCTTTCCCTTCACTTCACCTTGGCTGTGTATCACGGCTATTTCATCAATGGCAACGTTGCTTTCTTTGAAGTGGGTTTCTAGCAGTGATATGAGTGAAATTTGCTGTTGGCTGTCTCCCTGAATGATCTGCAGGTCTTCTACAAGCAGCGTACCTAGCGAAAACGGAATAGGCGTAGCGATGGTTGGTAGTTCAGGTACCTCGTAATTTAAAGAGTAAGACGTGGGCAATGCGCTATCAGTATTCGGTGAATCTTCTTCTGCTTTTCCGGTTTTGGGGGCAGGGCTTTGAGACGCTGTCTTAGGGGCTGATTGCTGTGTATTGTTGGCAGAAGCAGTTGACGCGCCTTCCTCTGTATCTTTCGCTAACAAAGCTATACGAATGCCCTTAGTGGCTAGGCTGTCTAATACAAGGGCTTTATTTCCTTCAAAATCAACCAGCTCTAACTCGTCAATCTCAATTGTGGTGGTAAGCAAGGCAAGTTTGATATTTGAAAGCGCTAAGTAGCCAATATCAATGGGTAACGGCAGTTCAAGTTTATCGTTAGGCGATGTTTCGTTTTCGTCTGCGGGGGCGCTTGAACGCTGCGTTAGCGTCGCATTTTCTAATGTTAGTTCATTTAAGCAAACCCTAGGTTCAAATAAACAGCGCCAGGTAATGTCGATAAAGGCGTATTGCGCCTCAACTTTCCACTGAGGGTTCTCCCATTTAAGGTGATGAACTTCAAGGGTATCTGCAAATCCGCCGTCTATTGCGTCTATAGATAAATTATCAACGAACGTATTTGCCAGTAGCTTAACCGTTGGGCCACCTAATGGGCTAATCAGCAGAGCATATATGGCCACTAATAAAAAAATGGGAGAGAGTAAAATAGTAGAGAGCGTACGTTTTCTCATAGCTCAGGCCCTAACATAATGTGGAAGCCCCATGTTTTTTCATCTGGAGAAAAACCTCTGGCGATATAAACACGCACAGGGCCTATGGGAGAAAGCCAGTGAATGCCCGGACCAACGCCGTAAGTGAGCGTGGTGCTGGTATCATTAGTGGCAGTACCCGCATCAACAAAGGCTGCTACCCGCCAATTGTCTGCTACGCGATAAGCGTACTCTACGCTTGTGGTAACTAGATACTTTCCACCGATTGAATCGGGAACAAGATCACCGGTTTCTGGGTCTATAACATCTGCGGTGGGCGATATTTCTCTGTAGTCAAAGCCTCTTACGCTTTGGTCACCACCAGCGTAGAAACGCAGAGATGTAGGGACTTCATTGAAACTATTGGTTTTTATTGCGCCTGCTTCACCCCGTAACGATATTCTATGCACATCGTTGAAAGTGCGGATGAACATTGCTTCTACGACCGCTTTAGCAAAGTCAATATCTGAGCCATAGCCTTCTCTGCCAACTTGCGCCAACATCTGAATATAGCTCCCGTTGCTGATGTTAAGATCGCTGTCTTTTTCGCGATAAGTTAACGAGTAGCCCGGCAAGACAAGTGAAGTGGTGTTGGTATTAAGCTCACCTTGGTCGTAAGTTTCTCTTAAGTACGTTACAGAGCCATCATGCTGCCACGGTGAATCGTTTTTCTGCCAGTAGCGATGTGCAGATAATGAAAGTGTTTCACTTTCAAAAGACGTGTTGCTGTACTCAATAAACTGATAGCCCGCTTCGATACTGGCATAATCGCGAGTGATATTTTTCATGGGAATGCGATAATCTGCAGTAACAGACTGCTCGGGCTCTGAAATAAATATGTCAGATGAAATTGAGTGCCCTTTACTGTTTACCCATGGGCGCTCCCAGCCAAGGCGAACTCTTGGGCCAGTATCTGTGGCCGCACCAAGGGAGACATTAAAAGAGTCGGTAGGCCTGTGTTGAAGCGATACTTCAACCGGCACAAGTAAGCCATCGGCTTCACTCACCACAGGTCTGGCGATAACTCGATTAAAATATCCCGACTGATTCAAACGACGATTAAAATCAGACAGAACAGCAGACGAATAAGCGTCTCCTGATTCAAATGGTTTGAGGCGCTCTATAATCGCTTTTGCTTTGTCTTCACCAACAAACTTAAGCTCGCCAAATTGATATTGAGGGCCACTTTGCGCTATCAACAAAACGTTGGCTTGTTTTTCATCACGAACCAAATCCAGTCGAGTAGCTTGCCAGTGGAAGTCAAAATACCCATTTGAAAGAGCATAATTAAACATGGAGGACTTGAACGACTCATAGATAGTCTGGTTGAGTACATCGCCCTCTTTAAGCTTTAGTGAATTAAAACGCTCTCTAAATGCTTTGTCTTCACGACCAGCACCAATGATCTCACGGGTCACTTTGTTGATAGTTAAAGGCGCGTTTAACGTAATCTTTACCGAGACCTTGTCATCTTTCTCTATAACGACTTTCGTTTCACTATTGTAATATCCATAAGGTTGAACTGCCGTCGCAACGGTTTCACCCACTTCGTCTTGCCAATAAGGGTCGGTAAGTAGCGCCTTTTCTACATCTAGATTATTTAGATGAAGCTGAATATTGTTGCGCAGCTTACCGTTTTCTACGCCTTGTATGTTATAGGCAATCGGCTCTTGAGCATAAGCCACCGGCAACATAAAGCACGTGAAAATACACACAAATCCATATACCGAAAAAGAAATAGATTTGTGCATTCCCGTTATAAATTGTCGGAAAGGTTGGTCTTGCAAATTGGCAAGCCTGCTCCAAATTGAAGGCATGAAAAGGCTAAATCCTTAAGGTAACGCTAGGCTAAGACGCATACCGCTAAATGGTAAAGTCCGTGTACTGTACGCGATTAATAGTATCACAATTGCAATTTGTATCCCCAAAGTACGACGAGAGATCAAATAATTACGGTCACACCCAATGCATGAACGTAATGAAGCACGTTTTTTGTACATTCTTCGCTAAATTTGTATACTCGCTTTTTACCTTAGTTCGAAGCTAACCTTTGAACTAAGTTCCAATAAGAATAAAAAACAACAAGGGAATGTTATGTCTTACAAGAAGACGCAGTTATCTATCTCATTTTTTGCCGCAATTTTGCTTGCTTTGCCTTTGTCCTTAATAGGCGCAGAGCCTAGCGAGGGCAAACCTGCATACGAAGCTTTTAGTTCCTTGCCCACATACTGGACGCCGTCACTTTCGCCTGATGGTACAAAAATCGCGTTTGTGCAGAATGTTGAGCAAGAAGAAGCGTTTGCCATGCTTGCGACCTTTGATTTAGAAAAGGGGGAAAAGCATTACTTGCTTCGCTCTGACAATGAGCGAGTTAAAATAAACTGGTACAACTGGGTGAATAATGAACGCCTGGTGGTCAGCGCTCGCTATGAAACCCGACGCGGCACGACAAAAGTGCACGATACTCGCTTACTAAGTATAAAATTCGACGGCGAGGGTGGCGCATTCAATATGGTTGAATGGGAACGAATAAAGCGCCGCGCTGGAAACCCAAATCACATTCCACAGTTCCATGATGACGTTATCGACTGGCTTCCGGATGACCCAGACCATGTATTAATCGCATTAGATGCTGAGGTATTAGGGTTGCCTTCTGTATATAAAGTTAACGTTAATAACGGTAGTGTAAGTCGCATTATTCGCGGAAAAAAGCGCATTAGAGACTGGCTTACAGACCAACAAAGTAACGTACGTATTGGTATTTCTCTTAACTATGATACTGGCGAACGCGAGGTGTTCTTAAAGGAAGGTGATGATTGGCGAACCTTATTTGCCTATAACGCCATGACCGAAAAAGGTGAGTACCCTGTGGGCTTTGCGAAAGACCCCAATATACTCTATTTCAAAGGCTATAAAGGCGACTATCGCGCATTGTATACGTTAAATCTTAAGACTAATGAGCGAACAGAGGTGTTTGCCGATGACGGGTATGATGTAGACGGGAGTCTTATTTACTCACCCGTTACGCGAGATGCAATCGGTGTACGTCACGACGGCCGTTTTTATTGGGATGAGCGATATGTTGCCTTACAAAATGGTATTGATAGAGGGCTACCCGATTACGATAATACCTTGGTGAGTTTTAGCGACGATGAGCAGCGATATATCGTTTATTCAGAGTCTGACGTATTGCCTGGCGTATATTTATTGGGCGATCGCAAAAAAGGTAAGCTGGACGTGCTGTTTCAGCAATACAGTCAAATAGATTCTACTAAGTTGTCAGAGCATACCCTTATAGAGTACGAGGCGAGGGATGGCATTAAGATTGAAGCATACTTGACCTTACCAAAAGGCGAAGGCCCATTTCCAACGATCATTCACCCTCACGGCGGCCCAGGAGCACGAGACTTCAGCGGCTTCGACTATTGGACTGCGTACTTCACGTCAAAAGGCTATGCGGTCCTTAGACCAAACTTTAGGGGCTCAAGGGGGTATGGATATAGTTTTGCACAAAGCCAAATGAAAGGCTGGGGATTGGCTATGCAAGACGACATCACGGACGCCGCTAACTGGATGGTAAAACAAGGGCATGCTGAACAAGATAATATGTGTATTGTTGGCGCAAGTTACGGCGGTTATGCGGCGTTGATGGCAACGGTCAAAACCCCCGATTTATTTAAGTGCGCCGTAAGTTTTGCAGGTGTAAGCTCACTTAAACATGTCATCATTCACTCTCGCCGCTTCCTCAATAACGAATTTGTTAAAAATCAGATTGGCGATGATTTTGATGATTTGGAAGCGCGCTCGCCCTATTACAATGCAGAAGGCATTAAGACGCCTATTCTACTCGTGCACGGCGAAGAAGATCGCATCGTTCCGCCTCTTCACAGCCGCTACATGGCTGACGAATTAGAAGGCTATGACAAAGTCTTTAAGTATGTAGAACTTGAAAGTGGCGATCATCATCTGTCTATCCAACGTAACCGACACTTATTTTTCAAAGAAATGGATATGTTTTTAGATCAGTATTTGAAACCTGTTTCAAAGGACAATGCGGTGAAAGCTGGTGTTACCGTCGAATGATACCCGTTAAACGTGGCAGTATTTGAGACAAGCAAATCTAAACTGACGGCTTTTTGACCAGGTTTCAGGTATACTTGCTAAGGCGCGATTATTTCGCGCCTTTTTAATTTCCCTCATTCTATTTCATATTCGAGACTTTATGCCCCAGACATCTAATGGCGTATCTGAAGATACGGCAGTTGTGCAAAAGCCCGCCCTTGGCCTTGTTGAATTTGTTGCGTTAATGGCGACCATGACATCGCTAGTTGCTCTTAGTATAGATGCTATGCTGCCCGCACTTATCCAAATTGGTGAGTCACTAAATGTCGAGGAGGCGCATCATACTCATTTAATTGTAACCGTGTTCTTTTTAGGTATGGCGTTTGGACAAATGTTCTTTGGTCCATTCTCGGATAGCCGTGGCCGTCGTCTAACTATTCTGGTGGGCCTGTGTATTTTTGCTCTTGGTACCTTTGTATGTATGCTGGCCACCAACTTAGAGACCATGCTGGTGGGGCGGGTTATTCAAGCGTTTGGTGTTTCTGGTCCTCGTATCGCTTCAATGGCCATTATTCGTGACTTATACGTGGGTGATGCCATGGCAAAGGTCATGTCGTTTATCATGATGGTGTTTATATTGGTCCCTATGTTGGCGCCGATTATCGGCCAAACTGTGATGGAACTAACCTCTTGGTTCCATATATTCACTCTATTTTTGGTAGTCGCTACTATGGCTGGAATTTGGTTCTTCTCTCGCCAGGGGGAAACCCTGCCACGGGCAAGGCGCAGGAAGTTCTCGCGGGCACACTTTGTTAAATCATCAAAATTTATTCTGACCCACCCAGAAGTAATGGGTTACACCTTTGCCATGGGCTGTATTTTTGGGGCGTTTTTAGCGTATTTAAGCGCGTCACAAACCATATTTACCGTGTTTTACGATGTAGGTGAATGGTTCCCCTATATCTTCGCTACCCTTGCCTTTTCTATCGGTCTTGCCTCTTATTTTAACGGTAAAATGGTCATGCGGTTTGGTATGCGAAAGCTCTGTCGATTTGCCCTTAAAGGTGTGAACGCTTTTGCGGTGGTGTATTTAGCGCTGCTGTTTGCCTACGATGGTCTGCCGCCATTAATTCCTACCGTGGCTGTTATGTTTGTTGGCTTTTTCTTTGTGGGTATTTTATTTGGTAATTTAAACGCAATGGCCATGCAGCCGCTAGGGGATATGGCAGGTTTGGGTGCCGCAATTATTGGCTGCTTTTCAAGCTTGTTCTCGGTTCCCGTAGCGCTTGTTGTCGATAGTTTTTTGGATGGGAACTTGATGCCAATAGGTTGGGGCTTTCTGATCTTTTTTGCGCTGGCTTATGCATCAGTTCGTTTCGCTGAGCGCGTTCGCGAAAGTGCGGTCTAGAATATGTTGTAGAGGTTTGCCAATATAATGGTGGTGTGGCTAAAAGCACAAGTAAGAGCTGCGCTCAGTTATTAACAGGCATAAAAAAGCCCGACCAAAATGGTCGGGCAAGAGGGCTTAGTTAAGCACCTAACGACAGAAACTGTCCTAACAACTGTCTTACACTACAATAGCTTTCATGTCAGTCATGTAGCCACGCAAAGTCTTACCTACTGATTCCACACCGTGTGAACGGATGGCTTCGTTAATTTCAACAAGGCGTTTGTTCTCTACTTGATTTGAAGTAGTCGCTAAACCCTTACCGATAACGCTGGTATCAATGCTAGGCATAAATTTCTCACGCAAAATCGGAATTGCTGCGTTAGCAAACAAATAGTTTCCGTACTCTGCTGTATCTGAAATAACCACGTTCATTTCATACAAACGCTTACGTGCGATTGTGTTAGAAATTAGCGGTGTTTCATGCAGTGATTCGTAGTACGCAGACTCAGGCAGGATTCCAGCTTCTACCATCACGTCGAACGCAACTTCAACACCACATTTGATCATGGCAACCAGTAAGATGCCGTGGTCAAAAAATTCTTGTTCGCTGATTTCACCTTCGTAAGCTGGTGCATTTTCAAACGCGGTCTCACCGGTTTCTTCACGCCACTTAAGTAGGTTCGCATCGCCATTTGCCCAGTCTTCCATCATGGTGCGAGAGAACTCACCGCTGATGATGTCGTCTTGGTGCTTTTCAAATAGCGGACGAAGTAAATCAGTTAGCTGCTCAGAAAGCTCAAAAGCCTTTACTTTTGCAGGGTTTGAAAGACGGTCCATCATGTTAGTAACGCCGCCAATCTTAAGTGCTTCAGTAATGGCTTCTAGACCGTACTGGATTAATGCACCTGCGTATCCTGGGTCAATGCCGTCATCAACCATTTTCTCGAACGCAAGTACCGCAGCAACTTGTTGCATACCACATAAGATGGTTTGCTCGCCCATAAGGTCAGATTTAACTTCAGCCACAAATGATGACTCAAGTACGCCTGCGCGGTCACCGCCGGTAGCACTAGCAAGTGCTTTCGCCTGCTCCCAACCTTTACCTTCAGGGTCGTTTTCTGGGTGCACAGCAATTAGTGTTGGTACACCAAAACCACGCTTATATTCTTCACGTACTTCAGAGCCTGGACTTTTCGGCGCACACATAATTACTGTGATATCGCTACGAATTTGCTGGCCTTCTTCAACAATGTTGAAGCCGTGTGAATAACCTAACGTTGCACCTTTTTTCATAAGCGGCATTACTGCCTCTACTACACTTGCGTGCTGCTTATCAGGTGTTAGGTTGTAAACTACATCAGCTTCTGGAATAAGCTGCTGATATGTACCAACAGTAAATCCATTGCTTGAAGCGCGTTTGTAAGAGTCGCGTTGCTCATCGATGGCCGCTTGACGCAGCGCATAAGAAACATCTAACCCTGAGTCACGCATGTTCAGGCCTTGGTTAAGGCCCTGCGCGCCGCAGCCTACAATGACAATTTTCTTGCCTTTTAAGAACTGACAGCCGTCAGCGAATTCATCGCGTGCCATGAAACGGCAGCGGCCAAGCTGGTCTAACTGCTGGCGAAGTGACAGGGTGTTGAAATAATTAGCCATAAAAATTTCCGAACAACATTCATTTTTGTCAATATCAAACACCGACCTTGGCGTTGACAGACCTCGTCTATGACGACTTGGTAGTGAGACTAAAAGATTTCTTTTGTTTTGGAAAATGATATATTTGCAAGATAATATTGCAAATAGTGAAATGTTCATGGATTTTCGTAGCCTTCAACTCTTTAACCACTTGGCCACTAGCCTACATTTTGGTGTTACTGCAGAGGCCATGTATGTATCACCGTCTACCCTTAGCCGTGTGATACAGCGCCTTGAAGACGAGTTGGGCTGTAGCCTATTTAAACGTGATAATCGCAAAGTTGCGCTTACCCATAGCGGCCACAAGCTCCTGTCGTTTTCTAAACAAGCATTGCAAGAATGGCAGCAATTAAAAGTAGATTTAAAAGAAGATAACGACGCACTACAGGGTGAACTCAGCGTATTTTGTTCGGTGACGGCCAGTCAAAGTCATTTGCCCGCTATGCTAAGGCAGTTCAGGCAGCAGCACCCAGGCGTCGATATTCGCCTTATCACTGGCGATCCAGCTCTTGCGATAGAAAAAGTAAAAGGTAAACAGTGCGACCTGTCTATTGCTATCTACACACCTGATATGCCCACGGATTTACATTTTACCGCGTTAGACAATGTACCTTTGGTACTTATAGCCCCGCGAGAGTGGCGATTGACTCAGCTGAATCAGTTAGATTGGACCAAACACCAAGTTATCATGCCTGAAACGGGCCCTACGCGCCGCACTGCCTATCACTGGTTTGCCGAACACGGTATTCGCCCTAACGTTTATGCCTATGTAGGCGGTAACGAAGCTATCGTAAGCATGGTGGCACTAGAATGCGGTGTAGGCTTTGTACCTAAAGTGGTACTTGATCACTCCAGTATGGCCAACGCAGTAACACAAATTCCAGTAGCAGATATAGAGCCTTACGCGCTCGGATTGTGCTGCTTGCAAGATAAACAAAACGAGCCGCTTATTAACGCTTTTATGCAGCTTAACGTTTAATATGCCGTAACCGTAATTAGCTCGTACTTAACTGTTTAATGAGGTTATCAAGCGCGCGATAGCCCAATGCTTCTGCAATATGTGCCCGCGATACCGCTTTTTCATCTTCAAGGTCCGCAATAGTTCTGGCGACTTTTAACGTGCGATGGAATACCCGCATAGACAAATTGAGTTGCTTTGCTGCAGCTTGAAGAAAGCGCAAATCAGCCTCATCAAGAAGGCAGATATCCGCCAGTTCTCCAGCATGCAGCGCACCGTTTGGCTTTCCTTGACGTTGTTCTTGTTTATACCTGGCTGCGATAACCCGTTCTCGCGTGGCGTGCAGGGAGTCATCTGGCCTATTACCACGCTCTGGTAAGTCATAATCAGGCAGCCGAGGCACTTCCACCTGAATATCTATTCTGTCAAGAAGCGGGCCCGATAACCGGTTTAAGTAGTTAAGCTGCTGCTGCGGTGTCAGCCGGTTGTCGTCAATATCGCCTGTGGGGCTTGGGTTCATCGCTGCTACCAACTGAAAATTAGCCGGATACGTCGCACTTCCTGAAGCTCTAGACAAATGCACGTCGCCAGTTTCAAGTGGTTCGCGCAGTACATCCAACGCTTTGCGGCCAAATTCGGGAAGTTCGTCTAAAAATAAAATACCGTTATGGGCCAGCGATATTTCGCCCGGTACAGGATTGGACCCGCCGCCAGTTAACGCCACGGCAGAACTTGTATGGTGTGGCGAGCGCAAGTGGCGTGTGAGAAATCGTTCAGCATGCAGTTTTTCGCCTTTAACTGAATGAATGGCGGCGACTTCCAGCGCTTCTTCCTCGCTCATATCCGGCAGTAGCGACAGCATTCGGCTAGCGAGCAGGCTCTTTCCCGTACCAGGAGGGCCAACCATAAGTAAATTGTGTGCGCCACTTGCTGCAATAATTAGGGCCCGTTTAGCCTGTTCCTGACCGATAATGTCATCCCATCCGGTATTAGAGATACCCGATGAATGTGAGGTAAAAGGCTGACCCTTTGCGAGCTTTTTATTGCCAGTAAGGTGTTCATAAACAGAAAGCAAGTCAAACGCGGGAAAGCGTGTTGCATGGGAAACCAAAGCGGCTTCAACATCATTATCACCTGGATACACCAGCGCGATATCTTCGTTAGCCGCCGCCATTACCACTGGAATAAGGCCATTAACGGGCTTGATTTCACCATTCAAAGCAAGCTCGCCGACAAAGGCGATATTTAATAAGCTGATATCTGAAATATAGCCCGAGGCGGCTAAAATGCCTACGGCGATAGGAAGGTCGAATCGCCCGCCGAATTTGGGAATATCTGCAGGTGCTAAATTTACGGTTATTCGTTTGGCGGGAAATTCAAAGCCACTGTTGATTAAAGCGCTGCGTACCCGCTCTCGTGCTTCTTTTACACTGGTTTCTGCCATCCCGACCAGTTGAAAAGCAGGTAGGCCATTAGCCAGGTGAATTTCTACACTTACCTCTGGTGCAGACACGCCCTGCCCCGCAAAGGTTTTAACCACAGCCATTCCCATAGGTAAGCCACCCTCTTCTGTACGCTTATTGTTAGAGATAATGAAAATTAAAAACGGCAAGGCCAACATGTTTCGCTCTCGCCCGAATTGGGTAAACTCTAGTGAGAGCGCAACAAAGATGTAACTGTACTTACGGCGGGAATGACGAGAGGAAGACGCTAAGCACAGGTCGAAAACACCATACTTAGCAAAGGCAACCTAAGTGCTAGTGATGATCGTTGTAGAAAACAGGAAGCTGCCAGTGCCAACGCATGGCGCCGAGTCTAAACAATACGGTTGTAACAAGGGCGGCGATACCGCACCACTGTGTTGCAAGGTCAAACTGTAAGCCTATGCCGTAAACGATGCCGCCAGCAATACAGGTCATCGCATAAAGCTCGCCGTTTAGTACGAGCGGTACCTCGCGGCAGATAACGTCTCGTAATAAACCACCAAACACGCCCGTAATGGTGCCCATAGCAACTGCCACTGCCATACCTGTGTCGTTGGCTAAGGCTTTTTCTATACCTACGACGTTAAATAACGCGAGCCCAAAAGCGTCGGCTATTAGTAGGTAGTGAAAGGGAAAGCGAGGGCTTATTCGCAGCCATATGATAGGAATAAAAGCGGCAATAAGCGTGGTGTATAAATAATCGGTGTCGGCAATCCAAAATACGGGAACATCTAACATCACATCACGAAGCGTACCTCCGCCAATGGCGGTAGCACTAGCGAGGACCACCACGCCAAACCCATCCATACGCTTTTGATAGGCCATAAGGGTGCCGGAAATTGCACATACAGCAACACCCGCTAAGTTAAGCCAATGAAACCAATCGAACATGTTTTCTACCCTTTTACTGCCCTTAAGAACTCGCTTTTTCTACCGCAAAAACTTGATCGAACCGTACATTTCATGCTATTTCTTTGCCCAATAACAACACGTCGTTTAAACGTGTGTTGATATAAGGGGTAAAGCCATAACCTCTTACGAACAACATTTCATTTTTATAATACCAATGGAAAGCGGTATTGTAAGTCAAATATATTATTAAAAAACAAAGCGCTACCAATAAGTTAGTAGTTATGCTTTGTCGCCCTTCGCTTGAAAGACCTAAGATGATTTAACACATCATCATTATGACACGCAATTACGAGTAAAACAGCGCGTATTGGAACGACCCAACGCAAGGCTGGTTTGCCACTGTTTTTTCAAAGTTTCACAAAAAAGGTCTAGCATTTAAACCTAGACCTTAAATTAACGGGAAGGATTTATGCCCAAGTTACGTTCTGCAACTACCACGCAAGGTAGAAATATGGCCGGCGCTCGCGCGTTATGGCGCGCAACTGGAATGAAAGACTCTGATTTTGGAAAGCCTATTATTGCAATTGCAAACTCATTTACGCAGTTTGTACCGGGGCACGTTCACCTTAAAGACCTCGGTCAGCTAGTCGCGCGCAGCGTCGAGGAGGCCGGTGGTGTAGCGAAAGAGTTCAACACTATTGCGGTGGACGATGGTATCGCCATGGGGCACAGCGGTATGCTGTACAGCCTCCCTTCTCGTGAAATCATCGCTGATGCAGTGGAATATATGGTAAACGCGCACTGCGCTGATGCCATAGTGTGTATCTCTAACTGCGACAAGATCACGCCGGGAATGTTAATGGCGTCTATGCGTCTTAACGTTCCAGTTGTCTTTGTATCGGGCGGCCCGATGGAAGCCGGTAAAACTAAGCTTTCCGATCAGATTATTAAGCTTGATCTAGTAGATGCTATGGTAGCCGCGGCCGACGATAAGGTAAGCGATGCTGATACCGATGAAATTGAGCGCTCGGCCTGCCCTACCTGTGGTTCATGCTCTGGTATGTTCACTGCTAACTCTATGAACTGCTTAACTGAAGCGTTAGGTTTATCACTGCCGGGTAACGGCTCTATGCTGGCTACTCATGCCGACCGCGAAGGCTTGTTCAAACAAGCAGGTAAGCAAATTGTTGAGCTTTGTAAGCGTTATTATGGCGATGATGATGAAAGCGTTTTGCCGCGCAATATTGCAAACTTCAAAGCCTTTGAAAATGCTATGAGCTTAGATATTGCAATGGGTGGTTCAACAAACACCATTTTGCATTTGCTCGCAGCGGCAATGGAAGGTGAAGTGCCTTTTACTATGGCAGACATCGATCGATTGTCTCGTAAAGTGCCTCATTTATGCAAAGTGGCGCCTTCTACGCCAAAATACCACATGGAAGATGTACACCGCGCGGGTGGCGTGCTAGGTATTTTGAACGAGCTAAATAAGGCGGGCCTGCTGAATACTGATGTTAATCACGTTTTAGGTAAACCGCTTACCGACGTTATCAGCGAATGGGACATCACGAACCCAGAAAACAAAGACGCGATTACTTTTTATCGTGCGGGCCCTGCGGGTATTCGCACAACTAAAGCCTTTAGCCAAGATTGTCGCTGGGATGAAGCCGATGACGACCGCGAAAACGGCTGCATCCGCTCTGTAGAGAATGCGTTCAGCCAAGAAGGTGGTCTTGCTGTGCTCTATGGAAACTTGGCCGAAGATGGCTGTATTGTTAAAACCGCAGGTGTGGACGAGTCTATTCTAAAATTCAACGGAACTGCCCGTATTTATGAAAGCCAGGACGATGCGGTAGCAGGTATTTTAGGCGACGAAGTAAAAGCAGGTGATGTGGTTTTTATTCGTTATGAAGGCCCTCGTGGCGGGCCGGGTATGCAAGAAATGTTGTATCCAACGTCATACTTGAAATCTAAAGGACTAGGTAAGCACTGCGCCTTGGTAACCGACGGGCGTTTTAGTGGCGGCACTAGCGGCTTGTCTATCGGGCATTGCTCACCAGAAGCCGCTAGCGGCGGTGGTATTGGTCTTGTCGAAGATGGCGATAAAATCGAAATCGATATTCCTAACCGAAGTATCAATATCGCCATCAGCGATGAAGAACTTGCAGAACGTCGCGCAAAAATGGAAGCAAGCGATAAGCCTTGGAAACCTAAAAACCGCGTGCGTGAAGTTTCCACATCACTTAAAACCTTTGCCGCGTTAGCAACCAGTGCCGATAAGGGTGCAGTGCGCGATGTCAGTAAGCTGGAAAATTTGTAATGACAGCAACACACGTTAGCGATCACGAGTACTTAAAGAAGATTTTGCTTGCCCCCGTTTACGATGTTGCTGTGGCCAGTGAGCTTTCTTATATGTCTTTGCTTTCGGCTGAACTGGGTAATGAAATCTTTCTAAAACGGGAAGATCAGCAGCCAGTAAAAAGCTTTAAACTGCGCGGTGCGTATAATCGTATTTGCTCGTTAAGCGAAAAACAGCTTCAAGCTGGCGTTATTGGCGCATCAGCGGGTAATCATGCCCAAGGCTTAGCGTATAGTGCAAAAATGAAAGGCATTCAGGCGACCATCGTCATGCCGGAAACCACACCCGATATCAAGGTCGACGCAGTACGCCGCTTTGGCGGTGAAAACGTCAATGTGGTATTGCACGGTACCAGCTTTGACCAAGCAAGCAATCACGCCAAAGCACTATGTGAAACCCATGGTTATACCTTCGTACCGCCCTTCGACGACCCTGATGTTATTGCAGGGCAAGGTACGGTTGCACGAGAGCTGCTAGAGCAAAATCCAAATCTTGATATTTTGTTTATTGCCGTTGGCGGCGGTGGCTTAGCCGCGGGTATTGCGGTGTACCTAAAGCAATTAAAGCCAAGCATAAAAATTGTTGCGGTTGAGTCGGAAGAGTCGGCTTGTTTTATTAAGGCAAAAGCACAAGGCGAGCCTACTGAGCTCGAAAGCGTCGGCATCTTTGCCGATGGCGTTGCCGTTAAAATTATGGGTCAAGAGACCTTCCGCCTGTGTAATCGTTTAGTGGATGAAACCATCACCGTTACTAACGATGAAATTTGTGGCGCAATCAAAGATATCTTCGATGATACGCGTGTTATTGCTGAGCCTGCGGGCGCGCTTTCGGTGGCGGCAATTCGCAAATATGCCAAGCAGCACGAGCTCAAGGGTAAAAAGCTAGGCGGTATTCTGTGTGGGGCAAACATAAACTTTCATACACTTCGCTATGTATCTGAACGCTGTGAGCTCGGTGAACAAAAAGAAGCGGTATTTGCGGTTAAAATTCCTGAAACTAAAGGTGCGTTTAAACAGTTTTGCGAGTGCGTTGGGGCTAAAGCGATTACCGAATTTAACTATCGCTATGCAAGTGAAAGCGAAGCGCACATTTTTGTGGGGGTTAAGCTTAAAGGCGGACAGCAAGAGTTTGCTGCGCTGCAAGGTGACCTTGAAAGCAAAGGGTATGACTGCGTTAACTTAACCGACAATGAATTAGCAAAACTTCATGTTCGACATATGGTGGGGGGCCGCCCGCCAACCATACTCAACGAACAAGTGTTTAGCTTTGAGTTTCCAGAGCGACCCGGTGCCTTACTGAATTTCCTAAACACATTGGGCGAACAGTGGAACATTACGCTGTTTCACTATCGCAACCATGGCGCAGCGGAAGGTTTGGTATTGGCTGGATTTGATATTGCCCCTGAGAGCCGTGACGACTTTAATCAGCACGTCGCAGAACTTGGTTACAAGGTAGAAGAGGTAACAGATAATCCGGCTTATCGCTTTTTCTTGTCTCAACCTGCCTAGAAATATTGCTAAGTAAATGCTTGGCTGAACCCGTTTTCGCTTTGCATTGTTTCACGTTAAGCCCAGGCTTACCGAGGAGCGATGCAAAGCGACATTACGCGCAACCTCACCTAATTTAAAAGCCAATGTGTAATCACGCTGGGTACGCTTAGACCTAGGTTTATTTGATGTTGTCACAAAGAAGTCCTCTTTATGTCAACCTATTTCAGGATGGGATATGCCGCATAAAAAAGCCCATGTTTCTACATGGGCTTTTGCTTTTAAAAGCGAATATCCGTCGTGAACAGTACTACTCAGCCGGACCGTTAAGCGCTACGTTTTCTAAGTGCTGCATCATTTCAGGCCAAATGAGGGCCATGACGTCTTGACGAAGGGCCTCACACTCTTCTGAGTATTTGAGACTGCCATCTTTTTCAGAATCTAACCAATGGTTTTCTTTAAGTGCACCAATGAAACTAGACAGTACATTCTTGTCGTAAAACTCTGGTGAGCTTAGCCCGTAAAGCGCAGACAAGCGCTCTGCAACTTGCTTGCTCTCGCGCTCTAGTGCGCTACGGCTTATTACTTTTTCTTTATCAAGAATAGTCAGTACTACGGCATAACGCTGCAATGTTTCCTGCATACAACGGCTCAACAGCCATGCTGAATGGAATTCTTTACAGTGCGCATCCGGAGGAAGAAGCTCTCCTTCTTTTTGACGTAAAAGTCCATTATCTAACAGAGCCGTGACCAGTGCATCGGTATGGGCAAGGGCTTCATCTTGGGTAAGGTGCAAAAACAGTTCTTTTTGCAATAAAGGGTAAAGCGCTGCAATAAGCTGCAGTATTTCGTTCTTCGTTGCCCCTTTCTTCGCGAAAACAGACGCCATAACCAAGCCTGGAATTGCAAACAAGTGCAAAATATTATTTCGATAATAGGTAAGGTAAACCGCTGACTTAGGCTGAGGACTAATTAGCCTGCCATAATCGTCTTCTTTTATATCAAAGCGACCGAGTTTTAGCGTATCGCGCAGCAATTCTTCCGCCGTCGATTCTGGGATTGTTGCATCTTCACTAAAGGGGACTGCCTTAAACAAATCCATAAAATCGCCGATGGCTTGTTTTAACTCAGACTCGCTCATAGTTTGAGTTTTTGAAGACAACAAACACAGCGAGGTTAGCGCCATGCCGTTTAACGCAGCAGCGCGGTTTATGCGAGTCATAACGTTGTTTGCTAATTCATTAACCGCTGGCGTTAACCACGCAGGCTTTTTCTCAGGCTCAGCATCGCGACAGTCACGCCAGTTTGGCACATGAGTTTCGAGAAACTGGTTGAGCGCGATTGGTTCACCAAAGTTAACATAACCGTGGCCGTAGTTTTTTAGTTTACGAATGGCTGAGAACACCTGAAGATTAGACTCTTTTTTCTTCTTAGAGCCTTTAAGTTCATTGAGGTAACTCTTTACTTCCATTACATTTTCGTAGCCAATGTAAACAGGCACGATGCTGACTGGGCGATTAACCCCTTTAAGCATGGCTTGAATGGTCATGGCTAGCATGCCTGTTTTCGGCGGTATCAAACGACCGGTGCGGCTGCGGCCACCTTCTGGGTAATACTTTACTGAATAACCCTTATTGAACAGTAACTCTAAATATTCTCTAAATACGGCAGTGTATAGCTTGTTACCTGCGAAACTGCGGCGTAGGAAGAACGCTCCGCCACGACGAAACATTTTGCCCACAGGCCAAAAATTGAGATTTATGCCCGCTGCAATATGTGGCGTTACCATACCTTCATGATAAATCACGTAAGTCAGCAACAGGTAATCCATATGGCTACGGTGACAGGGCACGTAAATAATCTCGTGGCCGTTTGCGGCTAGCTCACGAATACGGTCTGCATGACCTACGCTAATACCGTTATATATCTTGTTCCAAATGCGGGTGAGCAGCCTATCACCGAACCTGATCAGTCCCTCACGGTAATCTGCAGCGATTTCCGTGATATAGCCTTGAGCTGTCTCTTTTGCTTTCTCGTGAGACACTTTCTTGCTTCGTGATTCTTCAGCAATGGCTCGACGAACTGCATCAGAGCCCAACACACTATTATTTAGTTCTTGCCGCTCTAACAACGTAGGGCCAGTCATACTTTGGCGTTTGCGCTGAAAGTGAGTGCTTGCTACTCGCACTAGTTTGTGAGCAATGCTTTGATCGCTGCCATGTTGGTTAGACATCGCTCGTGCTGACACTGCTTTGGAATAGTTGATGAAGTTATCACGGCCCAAAAATAACACGATGAATAACTTGCGAAGCCAGCTTGGTGCTGCGGCTTCTGTGATCAAGTCACTCAAGCCTGGATTACCACGACCGGGAGCTCTTCCCCACGTTACATATACAGGCACGACCTGCAAATCCAAGTTTTCATGGTCTCTGTGCAAATGAAAAAGGTCAGTAAAAACCTCTTCGATACCCGTATCTTTCGGTGATGAGCGAAAAATGGGTTGGGTTTTTCGCAGAAACAGTGTCGATGAATATTCCCTGCCCGCTAGCGTGAGCGTTTCGGTTGGACTAGGTAAACCTAGCGCTTCGGTCGACATTCTCAATGCGAGCTGGTCTGTCACTGAGTTTGAGGGAAGAAGATAAACAATCGGCTTGCTTTTATCTATTCCAAGTTCGGTCTCAACGTTTACTGGGATACTGTGGGCTTTTACCAGTAACTTAACAGGATAATGAAATACCGACAGGAGGGCTTTTCGCATCCACGACATGAATTGTGTAATCCTATGAAATAAAAACGGGTGAAGTGTAACATAATCGCTTTACGATCTCGCGATATGCCATTTTCATTGCTGTAATGACTAGATCATAGCGCACAAGTTCAAAAACTTGTCCTCCTTTTATTTAGTAAACGTTTTTCACTACTCCGCTTATACTTTTTTACTACCCATAATGCCCCGTATTTTGTTGCTATACCGAGTCACTGTTACTACTTTTTATATAGGTAAAAATTAATGAGCTACACGTAGTGAACGATCAATCTCGTTTAAAAACCATTGACGATTTCATGCTGAACAGTGAATTACCTTTGGACTTAGATGACCTAATGGTGATTCTTGCTGAGGCATATCAAGTTCCGATAGCGCTTATAGGTATTGTAGGTCAATACGAAGAAACGTTTAAAGCCAAATTCGGTACAGATTTAGCTCGTATAAATCGAGAGCATGCTTTTTGCAGCCGCGTGGTAGACGAAAAGAAACAACTTGTCGTGTGCAACGCCAATGAAGATCCCCGTTTTTCAGATAACCCTTTGGTTACTGGCGAACCCAATATTTGTTTTTACGCGGGAACTCCCTTGAAAATAAATAACCAAGTGGTTGGCGCGGTCTGCCTGATTGATAGTAAGCCGCGGGAGATGGACGAGAAGCGTTTGAAGTTATTAGAAAGAGTGGGTGCATTAGTCAGCCAGCACATATCTCTTTCACGAGAACATGAAGTGCTGAAGAGGGAGCATGGCCTAATAGAAAAGTCTCCTATTGTTTTAGCGACATGGCGATACGACACCTCATTACGGTTAGTTCATATATCAAATAACAGTGAACGAGTGTTGGGCATTTCAGCCCACGATTTGCTTGAGGGCTTGGTTGAGCTTAGCGATGTTATAACACAGGAAGCGGATAATGCGTTTACCTTTGCTATGCAGGCACACATGGAAGGGGTTGAATCTCATTCATGTCGTTTACAAATCACTACGCCTAGCAGAACTATTTGGGTGAGTATGATCTCGACTGCGAATTTTAGAGAGGATGGTGCGTTATATTCCGTACAGGCATTTCTATTTGATACGAGTGATCAAAAATACGTCGAAGATAAGCTGAATAAGACAAACCAGAGAATGCGTTTATTGTTAGAAGCTTCGGAGTTAGGTACATGGGATTGGAATTTAGCCGCCGACGTTAATCAAGTAAATAAGCGATGGTGCGATATTGTTGGTATTGAATATGAATATTACGATACCAGCGCGCGTTTTTTTCGGCAGCTTATTCACCCTGCTGACTACGTTAATGTAGAAAAAATGCTTCACGATCATTTGAAAGGCAAAACAAGTATTTTCAATACGACGTTTCGTATGAAACATACTAATGACTCATGGGTTTGGGTGGAAAGCTACGGGAAAACGGTAGAAACCGATGAAAGAGGAAGGCCAGTCCGTATTGCAGGCATTCATCGCGATATTACCGAGAGGATGGAGCGAGAGCTTCACGAGAAGAAAAAGACCCAGCTACTTCAGTTTATCAATAAGACCCGAGCGTCTTACCTACAAAATAATGATTTGACCTTGGCCTGCCAGACAGTACTGCCTGAATTAATTGATATTTCTGACAGTCAATTCGCATTTATAGGTCAAATGAAGGGAGAGGGGGAAACGTCACGGCTTTTCATACATGCCATATCCGAAATAGTGTGGGATAGCAGTAGCTTCACTCAATATAATGAATACAAAAAGCGAAATTTGTATTTTAGTAATTTCAATAATCTTTTCGGAACCACCATTGTGACGGGCGAAGTGACCATTAGCAATGTATCGGGAAGTCACCCTAACTCTAAAGGGGTACCTAAAGGCCATCCGCGAATAAGTCGATTTTTAGGATTGCCGATAAAGATTAAAGACAGAGTGGTGGGAATGATTGGGCTAGCGAACAAGTTTGACGTTTATACCGTCGAAGATGCTGAGTTTTTACAGCCCCTGTTAGACGCCCTTGCAGGGCTTTTCTATGCTGTCGAGCAAGAAGAAGGAAGAGCCATTGCAGAAGAAAAGCTGCGCCGGTTAGCGATGACCGACTCTTTAACAGGGTTGTACAACCGCCGTGCTTTTTTAGATGAATGTGATACGGTGTTACAAAGGCACGGCAGTGGCTGCGTTGCCATCATCGACGTGGATCATTTTAAAAAGGTTAACGACACCTACGGGCACGATGCCGGCGATCAAGCGCTTATCATGATTGCAGGTAAGATTGCTAAACAAAATCAGGCGCCTGGCGTGGTAGCGCGACTTGGTGGGGAGGAGTTTGCGCTCGTCGTTTTTGGTGAAACCAAAGAAGAAATACATGTCCAATTAGAGGCTTTGCGCATCGCTGTTGAGGAAAGCACGCTCACCTATGAATCGGACAAAATAAGCCTAACTATTAGTATAGGGGCTGCATTCATTGAGGACACGTTTGGCATAGACTTTAGCTCGCTTTTATCTGATGCCGATAAATCACTGTATTTAGCGAAAGAAAAAGGAAGAAACAAGGTGGTTTGGGTGAGTTAAGGGCAAAAGACAAGGCAAGTGCTTGTTATTTGTTTTTAGGTGTATATACTTACAGGAACTGTATGAACAGACAGGTCTTTTATGCGCCCACTCACAGCTCGACAAACTGAAGTTTTAGAACTAATCAAGACAACTATGCAAGAAACGGGTATGCCGCCTACCCGTGCTGAAATTGCTCGTCAACTTGGCTTCCGATCTGCTAATGCAGCCGAAGAACATTTAAAGGCGCTGGCGCGAAAAGGCGTGATAGAAATTCTTCCGGGCACGTCCCGAGGCATCAAGCTAAATATTCCTCTTGAGAGTGAAGCGGCTGAGGAAGAAGGTTTGCCGCTTATAGGGCGCGTTGCCGCTGGTGAGCCTATTCTGGCGCAAGAGCATGTCGAATCGCACTATAAGGTAGACCCAGCGTTGTTCAAGCCTCAGGCTGACTTTTTACTTCGTGTAAACGGCATGAGCATGAAGGACATCGGTATTTTAGACGGAGATTTGCTAGCGGTTCATCGCACGACGGATGTTCACAATGGTCAGGTTGTTGTTGCCCGTGTAGACGAAGATGTTACGGTTAAGCGCTTGGAAAGGCGAGGCCGTGAAGTATTGCTACATGCTGAAAATGAAGAGTTTGCGCCAATTAAAGTTGATCTCGCTAACGAGCCGTTTGCCATTGAAGGTATCGCGGTGGGCGTTATTAGAAACGCAGACTGGATGTAAGGTTTTAGCAACTTTGATTAAAAGCGGCGCATTAGCCGCTTTTTTTATGCCTCTTTATCCCCTCCCCACTCATCGTATTGGCAACTTAGGGTTTAATGTCTTGGTAAAAGTACTCAGCATTACTGCTCTATTTTTGATTAATTTCGCCGGTATTGAAATTGCTATTTGTTGCTGAGACAGTCAATTCCGAATTCGAGCGCTGTTTGAAAGTGATGTTTACTCGCTAAATACTTTCCTATTTTTTAGTAATTTAGAATAAAAGTATCGCCGACCCCGTGTTCAAAATGAGCGTTTAATCTCAACGCCCATCAAGTTATGGCGGCCTCAACGTTACTCGCCTTATGTCATGCTATGCAATTCTCAAATGATTAAATTTTGACCGTTTCATTAAATTTTTAATAGAAAAGACTAGACGGCGCGACATTATTGAGCAATTCTTATACAGAGATTAACAAAATAATAACAATGACTCTAAATTTGTTTTACAAGTTGAGGTAAAGGGTCAAGCGTTCGCAATTCATTTGGTAGGGTATCGCGCTCAGAGAAGGCGTCTTCAGTCCTACCATTACGGAGGTGCTGAGTGAAACAACAAACGACCATATTGGCAAAGTGGTGTGCAACCATATCAGCTTTGCTTTTCTCTTCATTGCTTTTCGCACAGGAAACGGCAGAAGAAGTTTCTTCATTGAACTTGAGGCGCGGCGCGACCGATATCAGTGGCCAAGTATATGACCTTCATATGCTGATGTTTTTCATTTGCGTCGGCATTGCGGTAGTGGTTTTTGGCGTAATGTTTGTTTCTATGTATTTACATAGAAAATCTCGAGGCGCCAAGCCAGCAAATTTCCATGAAAATGTAAAAGTGGAAATTGCATGGACAGTTATCCCCTTTCTCATACTTATCTTTATGGCGGTTCCCGCAGCGAACACCCTCATTGCCATGGAGGATACCACTGAACCCGATATGACGGTGCTAGTAACGGGTTCGCAGTGGAAATGGCACTACAAGTACATGGATAGCGACGTGGAATTCTATTCACTTCTAGCTACTCAGCGGGAACAAATCGAAAACAAGTTTGCAAAAACAGATAACTATTTGTTGGAAGTCGATCGCCCGCTTGTCATTCCTACGGGCAAAAAAGTTCGTTTTCTTATTACTTCTGACGACGTGATTCATTCTTGGTGGGTACCTGACTTCGCCGTGAAGAAAGACGCAAATCCCGGGTTCATCAATGAGTCGTGGGCGAAAGTAAACGAACCGGGAATTTACCGCGGACAGTGCGCAGAACTTTGCGGAAAAGATCACGGTTATATGCCGGTTGTAGTTATCGCCAAAGAGCCTGCTGAGTTTGATAAATGGATGGGTGAACAAGAGGAAAAGGTTCGTCGGGCGAAAGAAGAAGAACAGCGATTACTTTCAATGAACATGTCAATGGATGAGTTGATGAAAGAGGGCGAGCGCGTCTATAACGCTACGTGTGCCGCCTGTCATATGCCTAACGGTGAAGGTTTGCCAGGCGTATTTCCTGCGTTAAAGGGCAGCAAAATGGCCCTTGAAGATCAAAAAGGCCATATTGATATCGTGCTTCACGGTAAATCGGGCACGGCGATGCAGGCATTTAACAAAATGCTTAGCCTAAAAGAAATAGCGGCGGTGGTTACCTATGAACGAAATGCATGGGGAAACAATACCGGAGATATGGTTCAGGCCAAAGATGTCAACGCTGTGGCAAACGGAAACTAGGAGCAGATCATGAGCAAAGCAACTGAAGTTATCTCGCCAGATACCTCTGCGCCCCACGCTGGCCACGGGCATGATGAGCATAACCATGAACACCACGATCACATTCCAAAGGGGATAACTCGCTGGCTGTTTACCACTAATCACAAAGACATTGGCACACTCTACCTATGGTTTGCTTTTATTATGTTTTTAGTGGGTGGAGCGATGGCGATGGTCATTCGAGCCGAACTCTTTCAACCAGGTCTACAGATAGTTGAGCCGAACTTCTTTAATCAAATGACCACGGTACATGGGCTTATCATGGTATTTGGGGCGGTGATGCCCGCCTTTACAGGACTGGCTAACTGGTTAATTCCAATGATGATTGGCGCGCCAGATATGGCACTGCCTCGAATGAACAACTGGAGTTTTTGGATATTACCGGGTGCGTTTTTAATCTTGCTTAGCTCGCTCTTTATGGAGGGAGGCGGCCCTGCGTTTGGTTGGACTTTTTACGCTCCACTTTCAACCACTTATAGCGGGGATTCAACGGCGCTTTTCGTGTTTTCTGTTCATATCATGGGTATTTCGTCAATCATGGGAGCGATTAACGTAATCGTTACCATATTTAATATGCGTGCGCCGGGTATGACGTGGATGAAAATGCCCCTGTTCGTGTGGACATGGCTAATAACTGCGTTTTTACTTATAGCGGTTATGCCGGTGCTCGCGGGGGCGGTAACCATGGTATTAACTGATAAGTTCTTTGGCACGAGTTTCTTCGATGCTGCTGGTGGTGGCGACCCTGTTATGTTCCAGCATATATTCTGGTTCTTTGGGCATCCTGAAGTTTATATTATGATTCTGCCAGCGTTTGGCATTATTTCTCAAATAGTCCCTACCTTCTCTAGAAAGCAGCTCTTTGGCTATGCGTCGATGGTTTATGCTACCGCGTCGATAGCTCTGCTATCGTTTATTGTATGGGCTCACCATATGTTTACGACAGGGATGCCGGTGTACATGGAAATGTTCTTCATGTTTGCCACCATGCTTATTTCTGTGCCAACAGGTGTGAAAGTGTTCAACTGGGTTGCGACAATGTGGCGGGGCTCTCTAAGCTTTGAAATGCCGATGATGTTCGCTATCGCTTTTATTGTGCTTTTCACTATTGGCGGTTTATCAGGGTTAATGCTTGCGATTACGCCCGTTGACTTCCAATACCACGACACGTATTTCGTTGTGGCTCATTTCCACTATGTTTTGGTTACAGGTGCTGTCTTTTCCATTATGGCTGCTGTCTATTATTGGCTGCCTAAATGGACAGGGAAAATGTACGACACCACACTTGCAAAGTGGCATTTCTGGTGCTCGCTCATTTCAGTAAATGTTCTGTTCTTCCCCATGCATTTTGTTGGTTTGGCAGGTATGCCTCGCCGTATTCCAGATTATGCACTGCAGTTCGCCGACTTCAATAAATGGATAAGCTTGGGCGGCTTTGCATTTGGCCTTTCTCAACTGATCTTCTTGGCGCTACTTATCAAGGCGTGTAAGAAGCAGGGGGAGGCCGTGTCATCACAAGTATGGGATGGCGCAGAAGGTCTAGAATGGGAGATTCCATCGCCTGCTCCTTATCACACATTCGAAACACCGCCCGTTGTGAAATAAGCAGGCAGTTGTTGCTATGAATGTGGACAGTGTGGATAACAATCCACACTGTCTAGATGGTGGAGTAATTAGATTTTTTTTTCACACGTCTAATTGCCCTCACCTTTGGATTTAACCGGAGGTAGCGTGATGTCACAACAAAGTGCAAATAACAAAATGGTGATCAAGCTAGTTGCGATTGTCATCGGCATGTTTGGCTTCGGCTTCGCCCTGGTGCCCCTTTACGATGTGTTTTGCGACGTTACAGGGATTAACGGCAAGACAGAGGGAAGCGCAGCGGTTTACCAATCAGTAGAAATTGATGAATCCAGGGAAGTCACGGTCGAGTTTATAACCCGAACCAACTCTGGAATGCCTTGGGTATTTCGTGCTGAAACCAAACGCGTAAAAGTTCATCCTGGTGAACTCAATACTGTCTCTTTCTACGTGAGAAACCCAGCGTCGAGTAATATTGTGGCGCAAGCAATTCCTTCTGTATCTCCTGGTATGGCAGCGCTCTACTTAAACAAAACCGAATGCTTCTGCTTTAACCAGCAGCCTCTGGATGCAGGGAGTGAAGCGTATATGCCCATGCAGTTTTACGTCGACCCTCAGCTACCAAAAGATATTACATTTTTTACATTGCAGTACACACTCTATGACGTCACAGCGCGAGCAAGTGACCTAACGACAACACCGAATCCCTTTATGACTTCAGCACCGTCTGCCGGTGAATAGACGCAAGGGGTAAGGAGAAAAAAATGCAGTCCGAAATTCAGAATAACGACTATCAAAAATATTATGTACCCGCGCAAAGCCCTTGGCCAATTGTAGGAGCTGTTGCTTTATTCCTCATCGCCGTAGGCGCAGGCAACTTTGTGGTTGAAGCAACGAGAGGTGAAGCCGGCTATGGAGGTTATATTCTTTTAGCTGGTATTGCTGTTTTACTCGTGATGTTGATTGGCTGGTTTAAAAATCAAATCGATGAATCGATGGCGGGGCTTTATAGCGATCAGTTGGGCCGTTCCTATCGACAGGGAATGAGCTGGTTTATTTTCTCAGAAGTCATGTTCTTTGCCGCGTTCTTCGGTGCACTTTATTACGCGAGATTCATTGCTGTGCCATGGCTGGGTGGGGCATCAAACAACGCCATGACCAACGAGGTGTTATGGCCAACCTTTGAGGCGATGTGGCCCCTTGTTACTACGCCTGGTGGCATTACCACACAAGAGATGAGTGCCGCAGGTCTTCCAACTATAAATACTGTCATTCTGCTTATTTCTTCAATTACCCTGCATTTTGCGCACGTAGGGTTGGAGCAAAATAAGCGTAAGCAATTAACTTTGATGCTTGGCATAACGATTTTACTTGGGTGTGGGTTCTTGTTCCTTCAGGTGGAGGAATATATCCATGCTTATCGCGATTTAGGGCTAACACTTCAGTCAGGCATTTACGGAAACACCTTTTTTATGCTCACTGGGTTTCATGGTATGCACGTCACCTTGGGTACCATCATTCTGATCGTACTATTTTTCAGAGTGTTAAAAGGGCACTTTTCGCCAGACAACCATTTCGCGTTTCAAGCGGGGAGCTGGTACTGGCACTTCGTAGACGTAGTGTGGGTAATGCTCTACATCTTTGTCTACGTGCTATAAAAAAAGCCCCCAGACTCAATAAGGTCTTGGGTTTGGGGTAATCAAGCCTGTACCAATAGCGATAAGGATAAGAATGACAATGATGGCAGAAGTGAGGACACGTCGACCAATATATTTACTCATGGGGCCTTTTGTCGTGTCATTTTTAATCATAACTCGCATTGCCATGAACAAGTTCACAATCATAAATAGCACTAAAGCAATAAGGACGATTTTTATTAGCATACGGACCTCTATTTTTATTCTAATGTGCCACGGAGCCAGATAATCATGTTTTCTCGCCCACGCCATTTTATACCCTGGTTACTTACGGGTATTAGTGTGGCAGCTATGTGCGGCTTGGGATACTGGCAACTTGAGCGCATGGTCCAAAAGCAGCAACGTTTAGCTAGCATAGCGCAAAAGCAAAGTAATGGAACCTTGAGTTTAGAAGCAGCGCTGACGCATTCAGACCCTCGTGACATTATTGTATCGGTAAAGGGGCAGCTCGATGGTAATCACGTTCTTCTTTTAGATAATCAGATACACAATCAGCGCGTTGGCTTTGATGTTTTGGCACCGGTTTATACAAACGCGGGATGGTTGCTCGTCAACTTTGGCTGGTTACCAGCGCCAGATCTAGTAAGAACCCTACCGAACATAAGTTTATCGAGCGAAACACGGGCGTTCGAAGGCGTTATTAGTGTGCCTGGCGAAAACCCGCTGGTGAGAGAAACGAATATGTCGCTTTCTACCAGCCCAACACTTATTCAACACATAGACTTTTCTGCACTTGGCAGTGCGCTAGAGCGAAAGTTTTTACCGTTTATTCTTCACCTTACAACGCCTGATCCCACCTATGTGCGCGAATACAAAGCCGTTGTAATGTCTCCAGAAAAGCACCTTGGTTACGCCGTTCAATGGTTTGGGTTAGCCATCGCGGCAGCGGCCATCGGCGGCTATGCAATTAGTAAGAAAGGACGAAGTTATGAGTAATACTGCTTCAAAGAAAACCTTAATAATTATGGTGGCAGTGTTTGTTTTGCCGGTGGTATTGGCAAAGCTAGCACTTGAAAATGACTGGTTTACCAAAGGCGCTACCAATAAGGGGCAACTGTTGTCGCCCACTATTGATATGGGGGCTTTACTTGACGACGCAGATCCAAAATGGCGTTTACTCTACGTTATGCCAGACGAGTGTGATGCCGTATGTGAGAATGCACTGTTTAGCATTAATCAAGTGTGGCTGGCACTGGGAAAAGAATCTGACCGCGCTCAAGCACTAGTTGTCACCACATCCTCCAGTGATAAACGTGCAGTAGCTGCCCTACGTGAATACCCTTTCGTTGAGACAATGAGGGTTACCACACCCACCTCTCTTGCCTCAAGCAGTGTTTACATTGTAGATACGCAGAATAATGCCATGCTCTTTTACGAGATTAGGGATGATAGAAAAGATGCTGTGATGGAAAGTCGCAATATGCTGGCCGACATGAGAAAGCTCTTGAAATTATCACGCATAGGGTAATCGCTATGAAAAAGTTAACACTATTTAGTATTTTCCTTGCAGCGGTTGTCATAATTTTAGGTGCCTATACACGTTTGACCGATGCGGGCCTTGGTTGTCCCGACTGGCCTGGATGTTACGGCAACCTTACCGTGCCCTTAAGTGAAGAGAAAGTGGCTCAGGCAAACGCAGCCTATCCAGAGCGTCCTGTCGAGGCATTCAAAGCGTGGAATGAGATGATTCATCGTTACTTCGCTGGGACCCTAGGGCTTTGTGTGTTGGCTATTGCTATCATTGCGGTAAGACAGCGTCATAAAGGTACGCCGGTGAAGCTTCCTCTGCTTCTACTTGGATTAATAATTTTTCAAGCTGCCCTTGGCATGTGGACAGTAACGCTCAACTTACTCCCTGTCGTCGTAATGGGGCATCTACTGGGAGGCTTTTCGGTTCTATCCTGTCTTTTTGTGCTTTATTTACGTTTACGCAATCGCACTTACGAAGCATACCATTTGGGTCTAAACGATGTCCCAATCGAAAAGGCAGCCTCAGATACGTCACAGAAAGCTAATTCATTTCAGTCATCCCTTAAACTTGCAGCTTTTATTGGCGCAGGCGTTCTAATAACGCAGATTGCGCTTGGGGGTTGGACCTCTGCTAACTACGCCGCACTTGCGTGCACAGAGATGCCTGTTTGTGAGAGTGGTTGGCAAGACCGTATTGATATCCCCGGAGCCTTTAGCGTTCCTGATGCACAAAACTATGAATTTGGCGCTCATGATTATGGTGAGCGAGTCACTATGCATATTGTTCATAGGTTAGGTGCTCTCATTACCTTTGTGTATTTACTCGCCTTGGGGATTAGTGTTTTAGTAAGCCGCTACGCTACATCAAAACAAAAACATGTAAGTGCATTTATGATACTAGCGCTATTCACACAGGTGGCTTTAGGTATCAGTAATGTAGTCTTCATGTTGCCACTCGCCGTGGCCGTTTTGCACAACGCGGTGGCTGCGATACTGCTTCTATCGTTGATAAATCTAATTTTTACGCTAGTGACAAGGACACAGCATACGCGTGCCCTCAACAATGATAGACAAAATAGTCATGCATTATCAGGTTCACGTCCATTGCATAGTGCTGGCGCATTCAGAACGGACGCTTCGACACCTAACGCTATTGCTGGGTCAACGTCTTCTCATATTCTCCCTAGAGCTCCAGGAGGTTTCTATGGCTAAATCGGTTTCGCTACACGCTCGTTCATCTCGCCAACATCAGGTCGTAACGTGGCGTGATTATTATGAAATGACTAAGCCTAATGTGGTTATGCTGCTCCTATTAACCGCCCTTGTGGGTATGTGCTTAGCCACGCCATACTGGGTCAATGCAAAAATTCTGATAGGTGGTTTGTTAGGCATTGGCATGCTGTCAGCTTCTGCAGCAGTTATTAATCATGTTGTAGATCATAAGATTGATAGTGTTATGGCGCGTACCTTTAACCGACCGGTAGCTAAAGGCAAGGTGAGTATTAACCACGCGCTATGGTTTGCTGGCACCTTGGGAGTATTGGGCTTTGTTGTGCTTGCTCTTTTCGTAAACATGCTAACAGCGTGGTTAACCTTGGCCAGTTTGGTTGGCTATGCGTTCATATACACAATGTACCTAAAGCGCGCTACGCCACAAAATATCGTTATTGGTGGGTTAGCGGGGGCTGCTCCTCCTCTTTTGGGGTGGACCGCGGTAACAGGAGAAGTTCACTCTCACGCATTGCTGCTCGTACTCATCATTTTTACATGGACTCCACCCCATTTCTGGGCGCTGGCCATTCACAGAGAGAAAGACTACGCCAAAGCCAAGGTGCCTATGTTGCCGGTAACCCATGGCGTTGCCTTTACTAAAACTTCTGTTCTGCTGTATACCGTATTGTTAGGGCTCGTTTGTTTACTTCCTTATCTGACAGGAATGAGCGACCTTATATACTTGATAGGCTCAAGTCTTCTCAATATTGGTTTTTTGTATTATGCGTTAAAACTTAAATTCGATGCGCAACCTGAAACTGCAATGAAAACTTTTAGGTTTTCAATTATTCATCTCATGGTATTGTTTGTTGTACTACTCTTAGATCACTATGTACCATTGAGTTTATGAATCAACGAACTATCGTCGGCCTTGTTGCATTTTTAGCACTATGTGCGGGCATCGTCGGGGCGCTTTATATCGCGCCCCCATCGGTTGAAAGCCAACCTGAATACTTTCAAGCCTATCCTGAACCTCGTGAAATCACGCCGTTCGAATTAACATCACATGATGGCGACGTTTTCAATAACGCATCGTTGAAAGGGCAATGGAGTCTTGTGTTTGTGGGCTATACCTTTTGCCCTGATATCTGCCCTACCACCATGGCTGAATTGAACGGTATATACCCTGAACTAAAAGCCCTAGAGAGTGTCCAACCTATTAGAGTTGTTTTTGTGTCGGTGGATCCAAAACGCGATTCAGTAAAACGACTCGCAGAGTACGTAAACTATTTTAATGAGGAATTTATCGCCATAACCGGTGAGCATAAGGCGCTTTTTCCCTTCGTTCGCAATTTGGGAATGATGTATGCTATCGCAGAAAGCACCTATAACCCCAATTATTTAGTTGATCACAGTGCTTCTGTTGTACTTGTCGACCCTGAAGCTAGGGTGATAGGAAGATTTAAACCGAAAAGAGAGCCAGGGAAGCTATCGGTAAGTGATCCTCAGCAAATATTGGCAGACATGCCAGTAATTATTTCGAAGCAGTAATATGGAAATCAAAATCAGGCAAGGCATAGCATCTGATGCGGCGCAAACTACGCCGCTTATATTAAACGCGGCACAGTCATTGTTAACGTCTATTTTCGGACACAATAAAAATAAAACAGCCGATGGCTATCTTGCTCACGCTTGGGAGTTAGGTGGTGGCCAGTACGGTTTCAAGAACCACTGGGTAGCGAGTAAAGGCAACGAAGTACTGGGTGTTGTCACTTCATGGCATAGTAAGCTAGGAGCTGCGTTCGATAGAGCGACGCTTGATAGTATCACGTCATATTTCACTCTTGACGAAGCCATGGCGGTTCTAATGCGCAATCAAACGGTTGCTGTAAATCTTACTCCTCCCACAACCAGTGAGTTAATGATAGGGCACCTTTCTGTTGCCGAAAGCGCGAAGCGCAGCAAAGTAGGCTCTCGATTAGTCGATACCATGCATAAGAGGGCGGAAAAGCTGAAAAAGCGTAAGCTGGTGCTAGATGTTGAAGTGTCGAACATTCCGGCTATTCGCTTTTACCAGCATCATAACTTCCAAGAAGAGTCGATAAACAAAGGCTTTATACGGTTTGCAAAGCCTGTATAGGTAAACGTTTTCTTATATAAGTGCGGGCTTAATAATACTCGCTCGCACCTAGCCTGAGTCTCGCTAATAATTGCGCCCTAGTCAGGATAATTACCCTTTTCGTCTGCCACAAAAAAAGGTGTTGAGTACCAATAATAGCGCCCTGCTTGTGTTTTTGACGGCGCCGTACAGTTCACCCGTGAACGTCCCACCGGAAGTGTTTCACTCAGATTAAAAGAAAGCACGCTGCCTTCAACGCTTGTCTTTATGGTATCGCCACCAAAAAAACAGTTCACTTGGGCAAGGCGCACGTCGTCACTGTTTATCGTTAAGCTGATAGGTGATGATAGCTTTCGTGTTGTCATGCGAGGGTTTTCATGTGAACTGTGCGTTACCGGCATAGCAAGGCTATTTAACTTAGTTTTTAGTGTCGCTAGATTGGCATATGGGCCTGCCGCCGGAAAACGCGGAAGCGCCTGCATGTTACTCGTTGGGCCTACTGCCCCTGAGTGTTGGCCGAACCCAATGTAACCTTCCGTTTTAAGCTTGTTAGCGAGTGCCGTATTGTACTCTCCAAACGGATACGCTAGATATTTAAGGCTAATATCCAATTTGTCTTCTATTTTCTTCTCAGCGCTCTCTACGTTTTGCCATACTTTGTCGAGCCATGCACGTTCGTCCATTGCTTGCTCACCGTTAAGCATATGCAAATGATCTAGGGTGTGATTGGCAAAAACGACACCGTCGTTATGCATAGCAATCACCTGTTCCCATGTTAGTTGCTTCGGGCCTACGCCAATTTCATCAGGGTTTATGAAGATGGTATACGGAAAGCCCAAGTCAGCGAGTATGGGATGCGCATTGCTTAAAATGTTTGCGTATCCATCGTCAAAGGTAATAGCCACCGCTTTCTCTGGCAGTGTAGTATTGTGTTGTATCGCTGAAACAACATCTTGCAGTGGCACAACTGTGTGGTGAGCGTCTAAGTATTCCATGTGAGATTTAAAAGCCTCAGGTGAAATACTGGTACTGGCTGGCGTGGAAGAAGAAACGTGGTGATAAAGTAAAATAGCTGCGTTAGGTACGGTTCTTATACTAGGCTTGCTGCTCGTCCCTCCCTCATCCTGCATATTGGATGTAATAGATGAAACAGGATTTGCAGCAGTATGTGGGGCAGCACCTGAAGCAAAGCTAGACCCGAAGAACAGCGTGCTGAAAACCCCCACTAACATCGAAGATAAGACGTTTAGATTAATGCGATTCTTCGCTTTATTTTGAATCAAGGTGTTGGTTTTCATATCATCATCCACTGAGTGCCCGATTAAATTCGATAGCATGGTAAACTTCCAAACAAGGCGACTTGCCAGTCTTTTTTGTTTGGTCAAACAAGTACGCCTTTCACTTATGCTGTTGCATAGGTTGATAGTATATAGCGAAACCAACCCCTACTGAGATCATTTATGTCCCGTGCCCCAGTAACTCAGCGCTCATTTTTTGATGATCATACTCGTCTTTTGGCTTTAGCGCTTCCCATGATCCTAGCGAATATTACCACGCCACTTTTAGGGTTAGTGGATACCGCAGTATTGGGCCATATGTCGCTACCTGCAATGCTTGCGGGAGCGTCGGTAGGCGCGCTTATCTTAACGCAAATATACTGGGTTTGCGGTTTTCTTCGCATGTCTTCGACAGGGCTTAGTGCACAGGCTAAGGGCTCGCCGAACAACACCCTTGAATCAGCAAAAGTATTGTGGCAAACGGTTGCAGTAGCCGTACTATTGGGGGGGGCCGTACTTGCTCTTCAATCTCCAATTCTTTCTTTAGGCTTAACGTTAACTCAACCCAACAGTGAAGTTGCCCTTCACCTTCAAAGTTATTTTTCAGCGCGAGTATGGGGCGCGCCGGCTGCCATGCTTAATCTTGCATTGGTGGGATGGTTGGTTGGCCAGCAGAAAACGCGCAGCGTTATGGCAATACAAATAGTGGGAAATTTGTTAAACGCCGCACTCGATGTGGTGTTTGTGTTCGGGTTCAACCTGTCGGTGGCTGGCGTTGCGCTGGCGAGTGTAATCGCTGAATATACCATGGCAATAATGGCGTTAGCAGTAGCGTTCAAGCAGGTTGGCGGTGTGACGGTAAGTGCGTCATGGTTCAACCGTGCAGCTCGAAAAGTACTGATGAAGCTAAACGGTGACATGCTGCTAAGGAATTTAGCATTGCAAGGCTGCTTAGCGTTTCTTACCATTCAAGGTGCTCGCTATGGCGAAACGTCGGCGGCGGTTAATGCCATACTCATGCAGTTTTTTGTTTTAATTGCGCTGGGGCTTGATGGTATTGCCTATGGCGTTGAAGCGCTGGTGGGGGAAGCTAAGGGGGCGTCTGACAGCAGCGAAGTGAAACGACGCACCTACCAAGGGTTAGTCTGGTCGAGTATTTTTTCCCTCATTTATAGCTTGATATTTTTCGTAGGCGGTGAGGCCATTATCGCGCTGCTTACCGAACATAGTGACATTGTAAAAGCTGCGCTACCTTATCTTGGTCTTATGGTATTACTTCCTCTATTAGCGCATTGGTGTTTTTTGTACGATGGCGTATTTGTTGGTCTTACCCGAGCCAGCGCAATGAGAAATACCATGATAATAAGTGCGTTAGGGGTGTATTTCCCCGTTTGGTATCTTACGCAAGATCAGGGTAACGTCAGCCTTTGGTATGCTCTCCTTGCCTTTTTACTCGCTCGCGGTGTGACATTGGCCTGGAGCTTTCATCGTTTAGATAAACGCGGTGAGCTAGCGACACCGCAAAGCTAGTGTTTTATACGCTTCGCTGACCTTACTTAGGGAAGGCGTGCTGAGCACGCTGACTCTCTCAGTTTTTCTAGGGCATCATTCAGTATTATTTTTTTTTGCTACTGTGTTTTTTGCGCGGTTCTTTTTTGCACAATGATAATAGTGTGTAGTTCAGGGTGCTGATCGAATTCAACGTGACGAACAAACCCGCCTGCTTCTATCAATATTTCTATGTATCTATGTAGCCCCAGCGAGGCGTAGTACACTTCTGGGCCCATCACTTCGTTTGTGTGTTGGCCGCTTTCATCTGTACCCCCACAGCTAAAAAGCAACACTCCGTCATCGTTTAAATGATCCACTAGCTTCTTAAGCAAAGGCTCTTGCTGCGTTAGGGGAATATGCCAAAAGCTATCCCAAGCGCTAATAAACGAATAGTGCTTGGGGATAGTGAATGTACACACGTCGGCGCAATAGAAGGTATGAGCGGGTAATTGGGACGTCGCAATGGCCAGCATATCTTTGGAAACATCAATGCCTTCGTAAGCTAGCCCTGCGCTTTCGATAATCGGAACAAAACGATTGGTGCATCCGCAACCTATGTCTAGTGCGTAACCTCGTTTCTTTGGTTTGTCTTTATTGCTCGCTTCACCCTTACCAAGCGCTTCGCTAGGCACTGTATCAGGCTCTTGTGATGGGGTGTCCGCTAAAAATGACAATGCTTTTTGGTAGGCGGTTAACCCATTTTTCTGATTAAATTCAGGACGAGTCCAAAGGTGTGTAATGGTGTCGTAGGCCTTGCCAGTTTTTTCAGGTGTCATATTCCCTCTGTTAGCTACGCTTTTACTGGTTCAAGGTTAATTCATCTAGCAACAATGTATAGTGCAAAGTGCAAAGTGCAAAGTGCAAAGTGCAAAGTGCAAAGACAAGAAAAGGCGAAGCCCGTTTAGGATATTGAGCGGCCAGACAGTAACACCTATGCAGTTTCGTTTGGTTAGGGCTTATATGTAGACTTAACTAGGCATTACCCAAAGCGCTATTACTCAAAGGGCTTTGGCCCAAATAGAAAGCTAAAAGCGAATAGCCTGCAAAAAGAGCGTGAGCATTTAAGCAGGCAGCACTACAGCTATTTTCTTACGATGTGCGTTGCACAGAGCTTGTTGCCCGCGGGGTCTCGCAGATAAGCAAGATACAGTTGGCGTTCACCATTGCCTCGAATACCCGGTGGGTCCTCGCATGGCACGCCCCCATTCTCGCTTCCCACTTTATGCCATTCATCAACGATGTCTGGTGTTCGAGCGGCAAGGCCGAGCGTGGTGCCATTACCGTGTGTGGCAGTCTCTCCGTTAATCGGCTTTGTTAGCGCTAAAATACCTTTCGGCGTATAGTAAAATACCCGTCCGTACTCGTCAAAAACGCCTGGCTCGTATCCTAATACTCCTAAAATAGCATCATAGAATTTCTTTGAAGCTTCAAGGTCGTTCGCACCTAACATAACGTGGCTAAACATAGTTGTGTCCTCTGAAAATGGTAGGGGCAAAACCCCTTTATCAAAATTAAGTTACACGCGATTTAGTCGGCTAGCGCAAAATCTACTGCCGCTGAAGCATGGATAGCCGTCGTATCGTACAACCTAACATTGGTGTCTTTTTGTTGAACTAATAACGCGATTTCAGTACAGCCTAGAATAATACCTTCAGCACCCTTAGCAGCAAGCGCGTTAATCACTTCAATATACGCGTTACGAGAGTCAACACAAATCACGCCCTTGCATAATTGTTCATAAATAATGTTATGAACCGTGTTTCTTTGCTGATCATCAGGAACAACAACTTGAATGCCAAAAAGCGTTTCAAGACGAGAAGTATAAAAGGCTTGCTCCATGGTAAAGCGCGTACCTAACAGCCCAACTTTTTTAACCTTGTTTTGCTTTAACACGCGCCCTGTGGCGTCAGCAATGTGAATAAGAGGAACAGAGATATTTTGCTCAATATCAGCTGCAACTTTGTGCATGGTATTGGTACAAATTAATATGGCCCTTGCACCCGCCGTTTCTAAATGCTTTGCCTCGCGAATTAGAATGTCAGCAGTTTTATCCCATTCTCCTTTATGCTGAAGCTGTTCTATTTGTGCAAAATCAACGCTGCTTATCACAAGCGGTGCACTATGCAGGCCGCCAAGTCGCGCATTTACGCCGCGGTTTATCGCTTGATAATAACTTACTGTAGATTCCCAACTCATACCGCCGAGTAGGCCAAGTTTCTTTATCGTCTTCACCACAGGTCACCTTCCATTTTTAGATACTTAGCACGACCTCTAATCTAACGTTTACATCCATTTTTGACTACTGGCGCGATGAGGTAGATTGTGGATTGAACAAACGTAGAGAACGTGATTTTAGGGGGGGCTACACAAATTTAGCGTTATACGCGGCACAAAAGTTGACGTCGTTAATCTCCGTTTTTCGTACGTATTTACGGGAGGCAGGCAGGTAAAGCGAACGTGAAGTCAGAATTTGGGGGGCGGCTTTTTGTTTTTCAAAGAGGAAAAACGCGCTAGAAAAATGCCGATATAGCCAAACATGGCAATGACAAAACCACCAAATAGCACAGTCATACTGAGAACATATAGCGATATGTGTAAATGGCTTAATGTAAATAGTAGCAAGACGCCGACAACGAAAATAGTTAAGCCTATTTTGAATCGTTGCCAGCTTTTATGAATGTCTTGCGTCTGCATAGGTTAAGATACCTAGAGGGGCCTAGCTAAACTCTACTTAGTAGTATGAATGCTCGCCAGCTTGGTGTTCAGTTGCATCGCGCACGCCCTTGAGCTCGCCAGCAAACTGTTCAACCATTTGCTTTTCAATGCCTTCTTTAAGCGTTACGTCAACCATTGAACAGCCGTTACAACCGCCACCAAATTGCAGTATGGCGTAACCATCTTCGGTTAGTTCAGTAAGCACAACGTTGCCTCCATGGCTTGCTAGCTGTGGATTGATTTCCGACTCAATCATATAGTTGATTCTTTCAATCAACGGTGCATCGTCTGCTACTTTACGCGCTTTTGCGTTAGGCGCTTTAAGCGTTAGCTGAGAGCCCATTTGATCGGTAACGTAGTCAATTTCTGCTTCATCTAGATACGGCGCGCTTTCTTCATCGATTACGGCATCAAATCCATTAAATGGCAAACGGGTGTCCGTCTCTTCAACAGCGTCTGGCGGGCAATAGGACACGCCACACTCTGCCGATGAAGTGCCTGGGTTTACGACGAATACACGAATATTCGTGCCAGACTCTTGTTTACTCAACAGTTTTACGAAGTGAGCCTGGGCTTCTTCTGATATAGTTATCATCAGCAAGTCCTACATATTTTGAAATTTGGATGATTGTATCAAATTTACCTGAGTAAAACAGTCAGGTATTAATTAAATAAATTATTCCAGTAAATCGAATTTGTTGGGAAAGTTGCAAAGCGCAACGTATTTTCAACCATAACAACAAGACGGGAAGCGCTATGTTAGCGAAATTGCAAAACTCCGCCAGAAACCACCCACTATCACTTACTTCATTGTTAGCCCTAGGCACTATTGCATTCGGAGCAACTACCAGTCACCAAGCTGTAGCCCAACCAGCGTTAGCATCAGCTGTTAGTATTGCACCTGATGTAGGCGGGCAGCCGGTGACAGCATACTTACCTGACACGGTATCCTACAACCCAGCTATTCCCACGCCTGAATCGATACTAGGCGCCAACATTGGCGAGTGGCATGTGCGTCACGACCAAGTCGTCAATTATATGAAGCTACTTGCCGAGAAGTCTGACCGTATCACCATTGAAGAAACCGGCCGTACTCACGAAAACCGCCCACTTCTGTTACTGACAATCACAGCGCCCTCAAATAGAAACAATATTGAAGCTATGAGACAGCAACACATTGATGCCATGGAAAGCGGCAAGAAAGTAGGTAGCGATGCTCCCCTTATTTTCTACATGGGCTACAGTATTCACGGTAACGAGCCTTCTGGTACCAATGCTTCCCTAGCGCTGGCTTATTTTTTAGCCGCCGCCGAAGGTGAAGAAATCGATGCCTTGTTAAGTAATAATATTGTGCTATTTGACCCGTCTTTCAACCCTGATGGACTTTCCCGTTTTGCTCAATGGGCTAACATGCACAAGGGTAAGCAGCTGGTTTCTGACAGCCGTCACCGTGAACATGATGAGGGGTGGCCTTCAGGCCGCACAAATCATTATTGGTTCGATTTGAATCGCGATTGGCTATTACTGGCGCACCCAGAATCCCAAGCACGCATAAAACAGTTTCACAAGTGGCGCCCGCATGTACTGACCGATTTTCATGAAATGGGCACAGACAGTACCTATTTTTTTCAGCCTGGCGTACGCTCGCGTAAAAATCCGCTAACGCCGGACGAGAACGTCACCCTTACTGAGGCACTGGCGCAATATCATGCTGCTGCGTTCGATGAACAGGGCGAGCTATATTTCACCCAAGAAGGATTTGACGACTTTTATGCAGGAAAAGGGTCTACATATCCAGATTTACACGGCAGCATAGGTATTTTGTTTGAGCAAGCCAGTTCACGAGGTCACCTGCAGGACTCTATTAATGGCAAGCTTGCCTTCAAAGACACCATCGCAAATCAAATTACTACGTCTTTGAGCACTTTTAGAGGCGCATTGGCAAATAAAGCTGCTATTCTCGATTATCAATCGGGTTTTGTTAAGAGCACACAGTCACTGGCTGAAAAGGATGAGCAGGTAGGTTTTGTTGTTAGTGCATCGAATGATACTGCTCGCTTTAATGCTTTTATCGCGCTACTAGAACAACATCACATTGAATATAATGTATTAACAAAAAACTTTGAGGCTGACAAAGTTCGTTACGGTGCAGGAAAGGCGATATATATTCCTACTAGCCAGTCTCAATACCGCTTAGTTAAATCTATTTTTTCAACCCAAACGTCGTTTGAAAACAACACGTTTTACGATGTTTCAACGTGGAATTTAGCGCTCGCTTTCAATTTAGATTACGCGCCCTTAGACAAGAGCGATGTGCGAAGCCTTGAGTTAAGTGGCACCTCCGCACTAGCCCAAATAGCACCCAACGATATTCATCCTGACGCTTATGCTTACGCATTCTCTTGGCAGCATTATTATGCCCCAGCCATGCTGCAAACCTTATTGGAAGCAGGTGTAAAAGTGCGAAGCAGTGAAGAAGCGTTCTCTGCCATTAAATATGACGGGAAAAACGTTGAGCTTCAGCCAGGCAGTATTGTTGTACCGAAAGGCTTGGGTCAGCCTGAAAACTTAGCGTCCATTTTGCGTGAAGCGCAACAGCAACTTCAGGTACCTGTGTTTAGTTTACGCAGTGGGTTAACTCCCACAGGGAATGACTTAGGCAGCCGAAGCATGGCACCAGTGGCGTTGCCGCAAGTGTTGATCGTAGGCGGTGAAGGTACCAGCGAATACGAAGCCGGTGAAATGTGGCATTACTTCGACACAAAGGTGGGCCTAGCGCCTAGTATCGTAGAGCAACAACACCTGACAAGGGCGCTCAGTGATCCAAGCGCAACTTACACTCATCTACTATTTCCAAGCGGTAGCTATCGTTTTACGGAGAGCGAGAGAGCACAAATTGAAGAGTGGGTGAAAGCGGGTGGCGTGATTGTCGGTCAGAAATCCGCGCTGCGTTATTTTGCTCAGCATAAATGGTTAGATGCAGAAGTGGTTAGCCGAGAAAGTATTGATAACGCTTTCGATGAAAGTGAATTAAGTTACAAAGACGGCGCATCGTTATACGCCAGAAAGCTCGTGGCAGGTGCCGTATTTGAAGCGAACATCGATAATTCTCATCCACTGTTTTACGGGTATGACGATGACACGCTGCCCATGTTTAAAACTAACAATATGATAATAGAAGCAAGTAGTTCACCTTTTGTGACGCCAGCGCGTTACACCGACGAGCCTTTGATGGCTGGGTTTAGTGATAATGCAATGGTAGCGCTAATGGCGGAATCAACCGCTGTAACTACACAAAAAATGGGGCGTGGTGTGGTCATTGGCTTTACCGACAATACGCAGTTTAGAGGGTATTGGTACGGTACCAACAAGATGCTGGCCAATGCGATTTATCAGTCACATTTTATTCGCTAAATCAGTTTTAAGAGCGCGGTGAATGCCGCGCTTTTGAAACTAGTTCTCGCCATTGCGTTTTCCAAGGCCTACACCCTGTTAACTTCAGGCTGTCTGATAAAGGCTGCTTTTGGGCGGCGGAGTAAATGCCGCTACCCATACTTGAATGGCTATATTGGGGTAGCGCTGCTTAAGCCTTTTGCTAAGGGTATTTACGGTCACGCCGGTGGTAAGAACATCATCAACTATCGCGACGGTGAAACCGCCTCCATCTGCTTTACTTTCCGCTGCTGCTATCTGTTCATCAATACACCATTTCGTTAAGCCAAATGCACGGCTTGCGTTTTCCGCTCTGGCTGCTTTGGATAAATGGTGCTGCACGCTAAAGCCTTTTCGTCTAGCCCATGTTTGATTAACCGGTATGTTTAGCTCACGACTTGTGCTTTCACAAAGTAGGGTCGCCTGATTGTAGTGTCGCGTTGCAAGGCGCCATGCACTAATTGGAACCGGAAGCAGTAAATCGGGCACTGATAAAGTGCACTGTCGCTTTTTATGGACAAACCAGTTACTTAATACTTTTCCTGCTGTAAGGGAATGCGTAAACTTCAACTGGTGAACCAGCGATGACATGGGCCAAGTATGAAGCCCTAATACACTCAACGCATCATAGTGGCTATGCTTGACGTGGCCTGCTACCGGTCCGTATTGAAGTAGATTACTTCCATGCAAAGTGGTATCGAAAAAAAACATGTCATCTTCACACCAGTGACATACTGGCGTAGGACTTGCCTGATAACATAGTAAACATGAAAGGTTCATAATGTTGATTCCATCAACTTCCTTGAATTGTCGAACGTTGACCTATTTTCATCATTTCGTGTTGCCTCAAAAACACGTCACTGCCTAAGGAGGTGTAAATGGAAATGTTGCATACAAACGGCGAGCTTGTCACCCGTACTCAAGGTACAGGCGTAGATGTGGTATTTCTTCATGGATGGGGGATGAACAGCGGGGCGTTCACATCTTTCATTCCTTACCTTAGCGATAATTTTCGCGTCACTACCATTGATCTTCCCGGGTTTGGAGAAAACGCTGAGACTATTCCTTCACCTTATAACGTTGAAACCCTTGCTCAATTTATTGTTGATTCATTGCCCGACCAATGTGTATTAGTTGGGTGGTCGTTAGGCGGTTTGGTAGCACAGAAATTAGCGCTTTTGGTCCCAGAAAAACTTACTGGGCTGGTGACCATTGCTTCAACACCTCGTTTTATTGCGGGGCCTTGTTGGCCGGGTATAGCTGCCGATTTACTTACTATGTTCGAGTCCCAGCTTGAAAAGAATTACCAAAAGACACTGGAGCGTTTTTTAGCAATTCAAGCCATGGGGAGTGAAACGGCCAAGCAAGATATTAAAGCAATTAGAGAGCAGGTTACCCAATACCCAGACCCTGCTGAAGAAGCGCTCAAGAAAGGCTTACGTATATTGTCGACTGAAGACATGCGTCAAGAAGTCGGGCGGATAACCACACCAACTTTACGACTGTATGGCCGATTAGATAGCCTTGTACCAACTAGTGGTATCGATAGAATTTGCGAGCTACACCCACAGGCTGATACGGTTGTTTTGCCTCATGCGTCGCATGCTCCGTTTATTTCCCACCCTCAGCAAACTGCCGACATTCTTTTTCGTTTCGCCGCCGGTGTTTATCAGCGAAAAGCGTCTTAACCTTTTCTTTAAATAAAGCTTCAATCCAATGTTTACCTTTGGTTTGAAGCTTTTTAGCAGCATCTCCCGTCATTAAAAATCGACTGCTTACAAGTAGTTACTGCCGGGCAGTAATACACGACTTTTCATTTATGCAAAATTGGTCAATAATTGCACATGAGAGGTTAGAGGTAGTGTATGACAGGTATTGATGGTGTAGGCTCTGCGTTTGCAGCCGCCCAATATGGTTTACAAAGTGCAAGCGATGGCATTTCGCAAGCGGCATCGAATATTGCTCAGCGTACCGCTGAGGATGCGGTTGCGCCCGCTCAACCTATCGCAGCTAACACTGACATAAATAACGCGACACCTAATTCAACATCTTCCACCTCACGTTTAACTGACGATTTAATTGCGCTAAATGTAAGCGAGCGCAATGCACAGGCTTCCGCCAAAGTGCTCGGTGTTGCCGACGAGATGCTCGGCACTATTATTGACGTGCTGGCGTAGACGGAGAAGTCGCAGTGAACATCGTCACACCAATTCTAAACACCATTGCATACCCTACTGCAAATATAAATACAGAATCTGCGCGCAGAGATAACGTGCAGCGGGAAACTATTCCCCAAACCTCAGATTCACAACAGGGTGCCTCTCAGAAAGGCTTAGGGTCTGAAGCCGATAAGGCAAAAGCCCCTGGGCAGCCGCCAGCACCAGTTACTTATGAACGTCCTCAGGTACAAACTGAGCTTCAAGCTGCTTTTCAAAACGTGTTTGGTCAAGAAAAAGACAACGCGCAGGATGAGAGTGCAGGCAAACAGGACGCGCAAGATAAGCAACAAGAGCAGCAAGAAAAACAAGACGCCGCTGAGATTGAACAGTTAAAAGCCCGGGATCAGGAAGTAAGAGTTCACGAGCAAGCGCATGCGGCAACAGGCGGTCAATACGCTGGTGCACCTCAGTATGAGTACACTACGGGCCCTGATAATAGGCGTTACGTCACCGATGGTCAGGTATCCATCGATGTTTCAGAAGAAAAAACACCTGAAGAAACGCTGAAAAAAATGGAACAAGTGCGCGCAGCCGCGCTCGCGCCAGCGGAACCATCCTCACAAGATTTAAAGGTAGCTGCTGAAGCCTCTCAGAAGGCCACCGAAGCTCGAAGCGAAATTGCAAAAGGTCAGGCTGAAGGTTTTTCTACCGAGCAGATTTCAGTAGAAGGTGTTTCTACTGAGAGTGCTAATAACGTTTCGGGCAATGGAACGATCGCACAGCCAGAAGCGAGCCCAGGTACCGTTGGTGACGCGGTGCTAGAGGCCCAGTCTAGGTTCTCAGACACTACAACTTCACAGGGGCTTGGGGCCAACGAATCTGATTTTATGCAGGCGCGAATTGGCCGAATTCAAAGCGCTTATTTACAAGCCTATACGCCATCAAGAGAAGGCTTATCGCTTCAAGCGTAAAGGCTTGTAATGTTTTTAGCTGGGTTTAATAGTCAAGTATCGCCTTCGTAAAGGGGTACTTGGGTGAATCGCCAGTAATGTCTGAAAGCACCGAGTTCATGGTGTCTACATCGCTGTCGAACCCGCCATGAGATGTTGCAGCCGTAGCATCGCCTTCTTTCCCTTCGCTATATTTAAATGTCACGTTATCAATCGGCTGATTAAATATGGCCATACCTAACAGCGGCATCTCCGGTTTAGATTCAAATGCATTTGAGACTAAATAAAGCAGCGATTTTTGGTAAATGCGCGCCACATGATCATCCTTTTCCAACGCTTCAGATAAATTGTAAATTGTGGTCGACTCAATACTTTTTCCCTCTATAAGAGCAGAGAGCCTTTCACTAAATAAGGGAGTGCTAATGGCGGGTGCCAGTAAATGAAGGCTTTTAACTTTTATATTTTCGTCAATTTTAAACAGCCTTGATAGGCTGTGCGCATGAAAGATAGAGCCAGCTGAATGACCCACAACGTGCAGCTGAATATCCGGGTTATCTCTTAAATAGGCGGCTAACTGCGTAAGAAAGTATGTACCATCTGACGTGGTACGGGTAAAAGGCGTGCACGCATCCGATTTCATTTCACGCCACAATGCGCCGCCTACTTTACGTGTTGCCCATTCCAGAATTCTGTCAGTATAGTCGGTGAAGGCGCCTACTTTATTGCTAATCTCTTTATTTTTGAAACCTAAAATATCCTTTAACTCTTCTAGCATGCCAGTGTCATACATGAAGTGAATAGGGAAAACATCGTTTTTGAGAAACGTATCTTTCATAGCGGCGATGCGCTTAGCTGAGGCTTTTATGCTATTTAAGCCCCCGTGAGCATATAGCATCACATGGCGATGGTTACTGTCAGATAGTTTCTCAATAATAGTATCTACGTGGTTTTTGTTGCTCCAATATTTGCTTCTTGTATCGAAGTGCCCGTCGTCGAAATGAACAAAGTGATCTTGAATACTCACGCGCGGCGTCGAACGGGTGAATAGCCCTTGTGCAATAGAGCGTGTCGCTTGATGGTAGGTACCGGTACCTGAGATAGGCAGCGCAAGCTGGACAACCCAGGCATCCATAACATTTAATGCCCAGTCATCGTAGCGCCAGAGGGCCAGCCCTGATTTTTTCCAATCCGTACCCCACGAGTTTTGGATCCAAAAGCCTTCGTCGTTATAGCCGACAATGGCGAACGCATGGCCCCCTATGGGTTCTGGTCTTAAGTTTATTTTGTCCCCTTCACTGTCTTTCCAGCCTTCATGAATTCTGGCAGACACAAAGATAACGCCCACTTCGTTAAGGGCTGCATGAAAATCACTAATTTCCCGTTCAATACGGTAGTAGGCCCCTAGTCTGTGATTGCTAGCGTTATTAGCAATGGCAAGGGTCATTTCGAATTCGTTGCTGTGCTCTATATCTTGTGTTAGTGAGTAATTACATACCCCACTGTTGTACCAGCCTTTAATTGCTCCGCGGCAACTCGAACCCTCGTAGGCTTCGTCCAACCATTCATCGTGACGCTTGGCCATAGCATAAAGCATCCACGGACTGACAGTCTGTTTTCGGCCCTGCTGACGATAAATGAAGTTAATGGTTGCCGCCAACGCAAAGCCCGTACAGGCACCATCTTTACCTTGGTCCAAAATGACCAGGTTACCAGGTGGGTCGATAAAAGGCTTAAGTGGAGTGAGGTTTGGTTGATAATAACGGTCCCGAAGGTCGGGGTAGTCGGCGCTGACATTCAGCATGTCTTTTGAAACAGGTAAATTCATAACATCATCCTTTGATTAGGGCTGATGAACCTTGTTGCACGATTAGATAAAAATTCGTACACCAAAGGTCAATGGCTCCAGTTCACTATAGTCGTCCGAAAGTGCTACCTTGAAAAAGATTGGGGTCAAAAGAGCGACATTACGTTCGTTAAACGTTACGAAATTTCATAAACATCAACTGACTCGCTAAACAAGAACAACAAACAAACTTTCGTTTCGGTATGACCAATACCTTTTCACTGTTTCGGTTTCTAATTTGACACTCTTTATTCTGGGAATTTGAAAGGGAACAGCCATTCCTGTATTCCCACGCTTCGCTAAAAAACTTGCCAGCGCCTTCTGAGTGGGCACTTATCTATGCGGATTGGTATAATGTAGCAAAAACGAGCAGTCAAATGGAAGTGCGAAAAAAAGGGCCTGTCTAATTGACAGGCCCTTTATAAGATAGGATAAGCAATCGATAAACAGCTAACGTTTATTTTTTCGCTTTAGCAAACGCATCGGCAAAAGCATTACCCATGGCGCTGTTTTGCGGCTGGCTATTGCGGTTGCCGCCACCTTGATTTGAACGTGGATTGGCGTTGGAACGGCTAGACGCTTTGTGCTGCGCTTTGCCTGCACCTTGGTTATTAGCCCCTTTACCTGAACCTGATTTTCCGCCAGCATTGTGGCCTTGCGATGGCGTATCGTCTAAACGCATAGTGAAGGATATACGCTTGCGCGGTACATCTACTTCAAGCACCTTTACTTTAACGATATCGCCCGCTTTAACCACCTCGCGAGGGTCTGAGATAAACTTGTTAGTCAGTGCGGAAATATGCACGAGTCCATCTTGATGCACGCCCACGTCAACAAATGCACCAAAGTTAGCCACATTGCTGACCACACCTTCTAAGATCATACCTGGCTTGAGGTCGTTTATGGTTTCAACGCCTTCTTTAAACGCGGCAGTTTTAAACTCTGGGCGAGGATCACGCCCTGGTTTATCCAGCTCTTTTAGAATGTCTTTAACGGTGGGTAAACCGAATGCATCGTTGGTAAAGGTTTCTGGCGACAGACTTTTCAGTAACTCTGTGTTGCCAATGATGTCGTTTACCGCAACAGCGGTAGTATCTACAATTCTATCTACCACTGGGTAAGCTTCCGGGTGAACCGCAGATGCGTCAAGTGGGTTTGAGCCGTTTACAATGCGAAGGAAGCCTGCCGCTTGCTCAAAAGCTTTTGGACCCAAGCGCTCTACTTTCAATAGTGCTTTGCGGTCTGGGAACGCACCGTTGGTATCTCTGAAATTAACAATATTGTGGGCTAATGTCTTGTTGAGGCCTGACACATAGCTTAACAGTGCCGGCGATGCGGTATTTAAATCAACACCCACCGCGTTCACACAGTCTTCGATAACACGGTCAAGGGATTTGCCCAACTGACTTTGGCTAACATCGTGCTGATATTGACCCACACCGATGGCTTTAGGCTCAATCTTAACCAGCTCTGCAAGCGGGTCTTGCAGGCGTCGCGCAATTGAAACCGCCCCACGAATTGACACGTCTAGGTCAGGCAATTCTTTTGAAGCAAGCTCAGAAGCAGAATATACCGATGCGCCCGCTTCGCTAACCATAATTTTCTGTGCGGTCAACTCGCTGTTGTTTTTAAGCATTTCGCCAACCAGTTTGTCGGTTTCGCGAGAGCCTGTACCGTTGCCAATGCTGATTAAATCGACTTTGTACTGCTTACACAGTGTGGTAAGCGTGCGAATAGACTTATCCCACTGATTTTGTGGCGCGTGTGGGAATATGGTATTGGTTGCGACTACCTTACCTGTGCTGTCTACCACAGCCACTTTAACGCCGGTTCTCAAACCCGGATCGAGACCCATAGTGGTTTTTGCACCTGCAGGCGCTGCCATTAGCAGGTCGTTCAGGTTTTTGGCAAACACTTCAATAGCTTCTTCTTCAGCGCGCTCTCTAAGTGCGCTGAATAGTTCTGTTTCCATATGTAAACCAATCTTTATTTTCCACGTCCACTGTACTACCTGAGCGAGGAAGTCGTCTGCACCACGACCGCGGTGCATAATATCGTAGTGGCTCGCAATAATATGTTCGCAGTGCGACGGGCCTTTTTCTTCTGACTGGGGGTCGGCATCCAACTGAATGTGAAGCATACCTTCATTACGGCCCCTGAACATGGCAAGAGCGCGGTGAGAAGGTACCGTTTTATATTTCTCACTGTGCTCGAAGTAGTCTTTATATTTCGCAGCTTCCTGTTCTTTACCTGGTGCAACCGTACTTTTCACATGTGCGTTTTCGATAAGATAATGACGTACTTTTGCAAGGAGTGAGGCGTCTTCTGCAAACCGTTCCATGAGGATGTAGCGAGCGCCCTCCAGTGCTGCTTTTGTATCTGCGATACCACCGTCAGCATTTACGTATTCACTTGCTGCACTTTCAGCATCAGTGTTTGGGTCGTTAAATAACGTATCTGCAAGAGGCTCTAGGCCGGCTTCTATCGCTATTTGACCTTTTGTGCGTCGACGAGGCTTGTAAGGTAAGTACAAATCTTCAAGCGTCGTTTTACTGTCTGCACTGCCAATACTTTTTTTCAGCACATCGGTAAGCTTGCCTTGTTCTTCAATCGATTTGAGAATGACGTCGCGGCGCTCTTCCAACTCACGTAAGTAGGTTAAGCGTTGTTCGAGAGTACGTAGCTGCGTGTCATCAAGACCTTGAGTCACTTCTTTTCTATAGCGAGCAATAAACGGTACGGTAGCCCCTTCATCAAGAAGCTTTACGGCGGCGGTTACTTGCGAAGGTTGAACGCTAAGTTCATCTGCAATTTTATTGATAATCATAAGTCGCTCTAAGATACTAAAAATTCGCGCAAGGCGCTGGCGAATAAACGGTGTGTGAAAGGCTTATATACACAGCGTCGGTAGTGAAAATAGGAGCGGTGAGTATATCACCGCCGTGTATGGGAAGTCGTCTGATCATTGGGGTTTAAAGGGTAAACAAGTGGCGTTTGTCATTGGTTAGAGTTTGTCTGTTGCATCGTACCAAATTCGATTGATCCACCATTCTTTTACTCCCGCTTCTGTTTTAACAGTAAACTCATCGTCTTCTTCTTTTCCAAGAAGCGCGCGGGCCATAGGAGAATCGATAGAAATGTAGTCCTTGCGGCCAAATATTTCATCATAACCGACTAACCGAAGCTCCATTACTTTTCCTGCCTCATTCTCAATTTCAACCCACGCACCAAAGAAAACTTTCCCTTCTTGCTGCGGATCGTAGTCCACAACTTTAAGGTTTTCCAAGCATTTGCGAAGGTAGCGAACACGGCGGTCAATTTCACGCAGTTTTTTTTTGTTGTACTGGTAATCGGCATTCTCGCTTCTGTCCCCGAGGCTTGCAGCCCACGTCACTTTGCGAGTAATTTCTGGCCTTTCTTCACGCCACAAGAAGTCTAATTCTTGTTTAAGCTTTAAGTAGCCCTTTCGAGTGATAAGCGGTGTTTTCACAATGTTCTTTACGTATCCCTGCTAGTTACCCCTACTTTATGTGGGTAATGCGGTAAAACGCAATCTTTGGCTGTCGGAAAAAGTGACAAAATGGGTAGTTTGAATAATTATTGAACATAAACCTTTTAACGAATGTCACAGTATAAATAAATGTCAAACCTGTAGGGGAAGCGAATGCGCAATGAGACACCTGTGTTGTACCGCCGAAGGTCGGGAAAAGAACCTCTTCAAATTAGCGGTACTATCATTGGTTTTATGCTGTTTTTAAGCGGCGCGCTGTTATTGCTGTATGCGTTACTTGATATTGTTGTTCGCTTAAACAGCTTGAGAACCGTGTTATACCTAATTCTGGGCTGTACTATGTATAAAGTGGGGCAGTCTTTGTTAAACCACTTTGCCACATTTAAAGTGCACACCGAAAGGCGGCGTGCTCCTCAGCGTTAAAACCTTTAGTTGTAAGCTGTGATTTTTAAGTCGAATTTGTTACAAGAAAATTGCAGTTTGGCCGTGAATAAATGGCATTTTAGACTAAACTTAATAGTGTAATTCGAGGCACCAAGCATATTGAATAACCCACTTTATTATTTGGGTACGCGCGTGGTGAAAATCCACTGGCTCGTAGGGAAAAGGTAAGCAAGGATCACGCTGACTCACTAAAACAAAAAAGCCGACGCTATGCGTCGGCTTTCTCTTTTCTAAAGCGGTTGCTTATTCCGCTGGTGCTTCTGCTTCAGGTTTAACTACTTCTAATAGCTCAACATCAAAGATTAGCGTTGAGTTAGGAGTGATAGCGCCAGTAGAGCGCTGACCGTAGGCAAGTTCAGATGGAATGTGGAAGCGATATTTCGCGCCTTCTTTCATCAACTGCACGCCTTCGGTCCAACCAGCTATAACACGGTTAAGTGGGAATTCAGCAGGTTCGCCACGCTTGTATGAAGAGTCGAACTCTGTACCGTCGAGCAAAGTACCACGGTAGTGAACTTTTACCATGTCTGTCGCTTCTGGGCTTGCGCCTTCGCCTTCTTCAAGTACTTCGTACTGAAGACCAGACTCTGTAGTCACTACGCCTTCCTTCTTACCGTTTTCTTCTAGGTAAGCTAGGCCTGCTTCAATGTTTTTCTCAGCGGCTTGCGCAGCCATTTCTTGCTGCTTAGCTCGAAGTACTTCTTCGCCTTGTTGAGCGATTTGCTGAATTTGCTCTGGCGTAAACTTAAGGGTGTCGTTAAGGCCGTCTTTAAAGCCTAGTTGCAGCGCATCTTGGTCTAAAGTTAAACCTAGCTGTTCTTGCTGCTCCGCACGGTTGCTAACAAATAAACCCATGCTTGCGCCCATTGCATAAGCTTGCTTTTGTGTATCTGTCATTTCTTCTGCTGCAACAGCAGTGGTTTTTGCACTATCAGCGCTAGTAGAAGCGGCCTCATCAGATGTATTTGGCTGGCAAGCGAAAAGGCCTAGCGCAGCGATAGTAGATAAGGCAACGAGCGACTTCTGCATAAAAACGTCTCCATTAATTATTATCATCATGCGTCTATGTCTATACTGCTGCATCTAAGGCAGTGTGCACGATAGTTAAAGATGCGTGATCCATGCTATGTTAAACCTAGCGTTTACAAAGCGAAACCCATTTGATTATGTTTAGGCCTCAAATGTTCCAGAGAATAGTGTTACTCATCTTACTTATTGGCAATTCCATGGGATGTTCTGTCCCTGATACTACGCCAATACAGCAGTGGCGTCATGTAGAAGAAGGTGCTTATGCTGCCGATATTTCAACGGATGGCACCTTGGCCGTGGTATCTGGCGTAAATAATGGAATAAATGTATGGCGAATAGGACAAAGCGAACCCTTGTTTCATTGGAGCCATCAGGGTGAAGGCAACAATTTAGTTATGTCGGTTCACATCAGTGCAGATAAACGCTATGTAGTTACTGCCGATAGAGAGGCATTTGCCCTATGGAGCTTAGAGACTGGAGAACCAGAAGGCTTCTGGCGTATCGATGAAGCGTCTATTCGAGATGTTGCTGTGACTAACAATGGCAACGGGATATTAGTAGCCCGTTCAAATGGTAAGGTTATGTATTTCGAACCTCGCACTTCCCGACGCCTAGAGTTCTTTGGGCATCAAGAAAAAGTCAATTCAATTGATATTTCTCCTAATGGAAAGTACGCCCTTACTGGCGGCAATGACTATATTGCATACTTATGGAGTACCGACACGGGCCAGATAATTCATACGTTTACTCACCCAACCCGCGTCACTAAAGTAGCGCTAGATGATGAAGGGCGGTACGCGTTTACCGCAGACAGTCAAAGTAAATCCCAAGTATGGGACGTACAAACAGGGCAGCCAGTGACGGCCCTTAAATTTGCTTCTCGGCAAAAAATATTTACAGACGTTGAATTTTCAAAAGACGGTCGTTACTTACTTACTGGCTCTCCCGCGAGAAAAGTCTATTTGTGGGATTTGAAAAGTGGAGAGCAAATTCAGTCAATCCAAGTTGCCTCTAGAGAGTCTATTTCGCCACCTACCGCAGTTGTGTATGGCGTCGCCTTCCTCCCCAATGATAATATAGTGTCTATTAGCAGTAGTGGTCTCGCCGAAGAATGGCAGCGAGAGAGATAGAGAATATTCATGACAGACAAAAGTGCTGAACAGTTACAGCAGCAAATTGACAGTGCCAATGGGTACATTGAAGAGCTGCAAACCAAACTTGCGTTTCAAGAGCATACAATAGAAGCGTTAAACGATGCATTGTCCTCGCAACAAAAGCAGCTAGATGAATTAGCCTTTAAAGTACGTCACTTGATTGACCGTATTAGATCCATAGAACCTTCTAATATTGCCAAACAGTCGGAAGAAACACCGCCTCCGCACTATTGATAAAGGGGTAATGTATTCAATGCATTAAAGACGCAGGGGCTAGTCTATCTCGTTATGACTTAGGCTAACTCTTCATTTTGGCTATTTACTATTATGCAATACACTGCGTCCATCATTTACAAGGCTCCGCTTAAGGAGTTGTTTTCAGAAAATTTAAAGAGTTAGTTATGAGCGATTTTGATATGGATGCATTTGACAGCATCGACTTTGATTCATTAGAACAGTCAGTAGCCGAAAAGCAGGCTGAAAAAGAGAAACAAGAAAGCCAAGAGATTGAAAGCATGCGCGATGGTGCAAATGATTGTGGTGATAGCTGCACCATATGACTGTTTGATTTACATCATCCAGCCTATTCCCTTAGGACTGGGTGTCGCGAGAACACCGCTTTTGCTACCCCTCAGCGGTGTTGTCTACCTCTTCTAATCGCTCAAGCTCTATACTTTCTTCCACATTTCCCTGAAACGCTTTTACAAATGCGTTTTTCAAGATGGCAGTAAACGCTTCCCAGGTCTCTGTGTCTGGGCTAGATAAATCCCCTTCGATAGGAATACGGGTAGCGACCTGATCTTCACTTTGATTTTCAAAAAGCTCGGTGACAAACGCTGATAGGGCTTCGATACTGCCTTCAATTAAACCGTCGCCATCACGCTCAATATCGCCTTTCCAAGAAAACACTTCCACGTTGTGTAATATAGGTTTGATATAGCCTTTAACCTTACCCTCGTTGGAAGCAACTTCTGCCGCAAGGGTAAGAGTACCTGCTTCTAAATCGAAGGGTGCATACGTATCGAGAAGGTTTTTAAAATTAACTAAGCCCACGTTATCTGCTTGTATATCGATATCAAAAGTAGGGGCTTTGGTGTCCGGGTTAAGTTTAGCATCAAGTGAAATAGTGCCCTGTTCGGCGGTTTGACCGGTAGCTTTAGCGGTAGCAACTCGTGTATCGGATAGATTATCGCTGTTTACCAAGTTATTAATTTCAAGCTGAATATCGTGAAGGGCGATATCAATCACAGGCGACGTATCAGGATTATAAAAAGCAATTTTCCCGTCATTAATAGCCAGCTTGTCTATTCGTAGTGGGAAAAGTTGGTCGGCGATAGATAGCCAATTTTCATCTTTTCCTGATTGACTGGATTCACTGGTGTTGCCATCTACAAAATTGATCTCGGGCCCATTGACGACGACCCGGCCGACTGCTGCTCCTTTCATAAGCTGTGACCAAGAAAGTGTAAATTCCACATAGTCTGCTTTAAATAAGGGCCTTTCAACTTCGCCGTTTGCTTTATAAAGCAACACATATTCTAAACTGTAAGCACCGCGCCACAGCATAAGGTCAACATCACCAACACGCCCGTCGTACTTGTCTGACTGACTTAGCGTCGTGTTGATATAATTGGCTGCGGCGTAAGGTAGATATAAACGAACGGCGATAAGTGCCAGTAATAACCCCGCTAAACTATATCCAATACGTTTTTTTACCTGCTTCATAATTCACTCCTTGTGACCTGTGGATACAAAAAGTATACCCAAAGTGCCGATGGTGAATGAGAAGTAGCAAAAGCCCTATTGGCGTGCTATCAAGTAAATAATAACGCTAGTGCGGCGCGTTGATAGCGCACGCAAGAAGGTTTAAGAGGTAAGATTTACCGAATAACAGGTAAGAACGCTAGTGAGGTTTAAAGACACCTATCACATTTTCGTTTGAGCGAGTTGCAGCACTCACTTTCTCGTCGGTTTGGGCTTCGTTGTAGCCACACGCTACGCACTCTAACTTTTCAACATTATTTTCATAATAAAGTGAAATAGTGTCTTGCTCTTGGCATTTTGGGCAGGTTGCTCCAGCAACAAAGCGGCGTTTTACACGATTTGACATACATACACCTTTAAGAAATTTCGTCGTTATTATACCGTGAAATACTATGCGTTGATCAGCTTTTACCTTAAGTTTTTGATATTATACGCGCCCTTGTTTGTTCCATCACAGGTTACTCATGATTAAGCTTTCTAACGTATCGTTACTGCGCGGTCGTAAAATGCTGCTAGAAGACGCGTCTGCGCAGGTTTTTCCGGGCCATAAAGTGGCGCTAATTGGCAGTAATGGTTGCGGGAAATCCACCCTTTTTGCGCTATTACGCAATGAGTTAAGCGTAGATGCGGGTGATTGCAGCGTGCCGAGTGACTGGCGTATTGTGAGTGTGGCACAGGAAACACCGGCTACTAACAGAACTGCGATAGACTATGTTGTTGATGGCGACAAACATTTACGTTCATTACAGGCTAACCTAGAGGCCGCTGAAAAAAGCGGTGATGGCGTTCAAATTGGCCAAATACACGGTCAATTAGAGCAAGCTGGCGCGTACGATGTTGAATCCCGAGCGGCGACGATCTTGTCAGGCCTAGGATTTACCAATACCCAGTTGAGTGCGCCTGTAACAGACTTTTCCGGCGGGTGGAGAATGCGCTTAAATCTGGCGCAGGCACTACTTTGCCCGTCAGACCTTCTGCTGCTGGATGAACCAACAAACCACTTAGATTTAGACGCCGTTATATGGTTAGAGAAGTGGTTACAACGCTATGCTGGCACTCTCCTGTTGATATCTCACGACAAAGCTTTCATTGATAACACCGTTGCTCAAATTATTAGTGTAGAGCAGCAAAAATTGATTACTTATACGGGTAACTACTCAGCCTATGAGACCCAGCGTGCAGAGCGTATTCGCTTGCAGAATCTAGAGTATGAAAAGCAGCAGCAAAAAGTAGCACACTTGAATTCGTTTATTACGCGATTTAAAGCGAAGGCGAGTAAAGCAAAGCAGGCGCAAAGTCGTATTAAGCAGTTGGAAAAAATGGAAACTTTATTGCCTGCGCATATGGCTAGCCCCTTTAGCTTCTCTTTTGCCCCACCTACTGCGTTGCCCAACCCGCTCGTGCAAATGGAAAAGATCCAGCTGGGGTATGATGATCATATCGTACTGCAGCAGGTGAAATTAAACTTGGTGCCAGGCAGCCGGATTGGGCTTCTAGGGCGCAATGGACAAGGTAAATCGACGCTTATTAAACTACTTGCTGGTGTACACTCGCCTAAGCAAGGTATTTTCAATACTGCTAAGGGTCTAAAAATTGGCTACTTTGCACAGCACCAATTAGAAACATTGGATGCGAATGCCACGCCGCTTTTGCATTTGCAGCGTATTGATGAAAAAGCAACAGAGCAACAATTACGCGACTATTTGGGCGGTTTTGGATTTAACGGTGATGAAGCGTTAGCCCCTGTAGCACCCATGTCGGGCGGTGAAAAAGCGCGTCTTGTGCTGGCATTAATTGTTTATCAAAAGCCAAACTTGCTGTTGCTGGATGAGCCTACAAACCATTTAGACCTAGAAATGCGCCATGCGCTTAATATCGCCCTTCAAGGTTTTGAGGGTGCCATGGTACTGGTATCGCATGACCGCTTCTTGCTTTCATCGGTGTGTGAAGATTTCTACTTGGTAGATAGCGGCGAAGTAGAGCCCTTTACAGGTGATTTAGATGATTATCGAGATTGGATTTTAAAGCAGCAAGCAGCAGAAAAAGCTAAAGCTAACAGCGAAGCGAAAATTGCAAACAGCGATGATAAAAAAGCAGCGCAGCAAGAAAACGGCGTGCAAAATAAGCCGGAACGTAAAGTAGACCGTAAGGAAGAAAAACGTCGGGAAGCCGAGTTTAGGCAAAGTGTCGCGCCGCTTAAAAAAGCCATTGAGAAACACGAGAAGGCGATGGAAAAATACAGTGCAGCACTTGCGGAAGTCGAACAGTCTTTAAGCGATACATCCCTTTACAGCGATGATAAAAAAGCAGAGCTTTTAGCCTTGCTCGACAAGCAAACTCAACTCAAGCAGCAGCTTGAAGAGGAAGAGATGGCCTGGTTAGATGCCCAAGAACAAATTGAGCTAAAGCGAGAAGAGTATGACAATGCAATCGCTTAATCTCGAACCTGGTGTGTTTTGGGACTACAGTGTGTCCCGCTACACCAAGGGAAATATGGCGCCACTTGCAATATTACTGCAAGATAATCACAACGTTAATGTAAACGTATTACTGCTAGTAGGCTGGTGTCTTGAGAACAACTTCATTATAAACCTGCCTCAACTTAAGGCGGTAATAGAGGCCTCAAGTTCCGTTGAAGAAAAACTTAAGGTTCATAGAGCCAAACGTAAAGCGGCTCACCCTGACAAGGGGGCAGGCCCGGCCGTTTACGCTGCGCTGAAAGCTGAAGAGCTTGAGCTTGAGCGCGAGCAGCAGCGCGATATCGTAGCTGCTTTTAATGAACAATCAGTGGTTCATCTAGGGCAAGCTCAGTTGACGACAGGGTCGGTATTTAATGCGTCTGTGGCCGCGTTTATCAATGCATATGGTCTTCGCGATAATGCTGAAGCCCGTCGTCTTGTCAGCCTAGTGATTAAAGAATTATCGTAAAAGAATAAGAAAATAGAATGAGTAAATCAGCGCTTTCACATGGAAAGATTGTAAAAAGTAGCTTTAAGGTGCCTGGATGGGCCAAGAACCGCCATGTGCAGACGATTTGGCCGCGCTTCATTCAAAAGCGTTTACCTTTGTCTTACCACATGGAGCGATTAACACTACCTGACGATGATTTTGTCGATGTTGCTTGGGGGCCTAAGCCACAAGAAACCTCGGGGATCGTTGTTATGTTTCACGGTCTCGAAGGCAGTATAAGGTCGCATTACGCTAACGATATGATGGCTCAGCTATCAGTCAATGGGTGGCAGGTGGTGATGATGCACTATCGTGGCTGCAGCGGCGTACCGAATCTTAAAGCAAGAGCGTATCACAGTGGTGAAACGGAAGACCCGAGCTTTTTCTTAGAGTGGCTGCACGAGAAATTCCCACGAATCCCAAAAGTGGCTATTGGTTTTTCTCTTGGCGGAAACATGTTGCTGAAGTTACTCGGTGAGCATCCAGCTCAAAAATGGCTAAAGGCCGCTGTTGCTATATCTTCTCCGCTCAAGCTTTCCGAGTGTGCAAAGTCTATTAACCAAGGCTTTTCAAGGGTATATCAGAAGTATCTGCTTACCAGTATGAAAGACACACTGCGCAAAAAGATGGAGTACATCGACTATCGCAAACTCATTCAGCTAACGAAAAGCGATGTAAATAATATTACCAGCTTTACCCAGTTTGATGAAAAAATCACGGCACCCCTTCACGGTTTTGCTGACGCCCAAGATTATTATGAAAAGTGTAGCGCTTATCATTTCTTAAGTGCAATTCACTGTCCCACGTTAGTACTGCACAGCATTGATGATCCGTTTATGAACCATCTTATTGTGCCCAAAGAAGAAGAGCTTGCCCGCAATGTAACGGTAGAGCTGAGCGAGCGTGGTGGACATGTAGGGTTTATGCAAGGCTCTATACTGAACCCGAAAGTGTGGCTGCATGAGCGTGTGAAACGCTTTGTCAGCGAAGCGTTGCCCGTTAATTCCACCTGTAGTTATGTAAGCCGCTAAATCGCGATGTTTTTGTCGTAAAAATTGCAATCTACGTTCTTAACGAGGAGTTTTAATGATAGTTCCCATCGACGCGCTAGAAGCCGATACGCTTTACAGCTTGGCCGAATCTTTTGTACTGCGCGAAGGAACCGACTATGGCGAAGAAGAAGTGTCTTTAGACGTTAAAGTCCAACAAGTCTTAGAGAGACTTAAGTCAGGTGAAGCCGTGCTAGTTTACTCAGAACTTCATGAAAGCGTGGACATAAAAAGAAAAGAAGATATTCAGCCGAGTGACGAGACTGAATAAACAAAAAAGCCGGGTCGAGCAACCCGGCAACCTTCCTGAGGAGAGGGAGGCTTAAAACGCGTATCGTGCAGTGACCTGCATAATATCCAAATCATCAATAATGCGGTAATTCGCACCGACTGCCCATTGAGGGGTGATATAGTAGTTAGCGCCTACTCTGAATGTAGCTTCGCCGTCGTCAACATCGTAGTAACCCACTTCACCCGCTAGCTCTACTTGCTCTGTAATCATTGAGCGAAGACCTGCGTTAATGCTGTAGCCTGTTTCGTCGTTTACATCACCGTCAATGCGCTCTAAGTTTGCGCCGAAATACGCGTCGGTAGTGGCATTTACAGGTAAACGATAGCCGGCGCCAAGGGTTAACATATCGAAGTCGAAGTTACCCTCTTCAAAGAAGCTGTATTCACCGTTAAGGTACCAGTTGCTGTTTAAAAGGTACTTACCGTTAACGGTCAAACCATCTGGCTCGAATGACTCGTTGTCATCAAAGTCCATCTTAGTGTAACCACCTTCCACATAACGCCAGTCTGGTTTGTCTGCCATAGCTGAAAGAGGAAGTGTAGCTGCAGTCAGTGCTGCCGTGATAAGTGTGATTGCTTTGCGCATGTGATAACTCCTTAAATGTTCAGCAGCCCGCTTAATATTAAAAAGCGTGTTTAGCACGCCCTAAACCGGACGTTGCGAACTGCCGGATTGATGAACACAAAAAACAAATTTCCTTTTGTGACATCGTTATTCTTTCCATAAAGAACTCGCATCAGATTTGATCATCAAGATGACGTTCACTAGAAACTTTGCAAAGGCTTTGCCAACAGCAGCATGTTGCTCAGAATTTTTTGTGTGAATTTCTCATAAGTAATTGATTAAAAAATAAAAAACACCCTGTGGTTTAAAGGGGTACCCCATTGATTTATGTAAGGAAGCTAAGAGATTGTGCATTCTCTAAACATTTTGGCATGACTAACTGTCTCTAAAAAACAACAGTTATCCTTTTGTCTAGGTCATCGGACGTTCTTACACACTGGTAATAGGGCCAGGTTTAAAATAAGTTTTTTCGCAAATTGTTGTAAGTAAAAGCAAAAAATCACTCCTGGCGCTCACACTATCGTGTTGGAACGCCTTTTGCTGATATGCCTACGAGTTATCCAATTTTCACCTTTGCCATTTCGGCATGGAATTCGTGGGAATTCGTGATTAAAAAGCAGGTAATCACGAGGGTGGAAGGAAAGTAGTAGAGCACCTTTTCGAGTTTGAGCAGAAGTAACCACGTTGGTTTTGTGCACTTATCCGCTGGGAAGCGACGAACCACACTTATGTTCACCATCACTTGGATGACTATTGTTTTCAAAAGGAGAGGACAAATGGCTAAGCCAGTTTTATTTTTCGACCACGTTTCACAAAAGAGTGCAAAGCATTCACGTAAACACGTGCTATCACGCATTCTTTTAGCGATGACCAGTGTTATCGCACTCGTTAATTTTCAGCAAGTCATGGCAATCGAGGTTAACGACAGCAATCAGCCTCAAAAAACGTCACCGGTTTTACAGTCAATTATCGATGCTGCGCGCGATTCGGCAACGCAAAGCTATGAGCAGGATGATCATGGATTAAACAGTAAGTTAAAAGAGATAGATTACACCACCTATCGGTCGATCCGCTTTAAGCCAGAACAGAGTTTATGGCACGGCGAGAACGACTATGAACTGCAGTTTTTTCACCCTGGCTTTTTATATGAATACCCAGTCACTATTCACACTATTGGTGGGGATAACAAACCAGAGCGACTTGCGTTTAATAGTGAGATGTTTAACTACGATGGTTCTGCATCGAACTTGGCTGGATTGACCGACGAAAAGTCTGGTTTTGCGGGATTTCGCGTTCATTATCCAATTAAGAGCGAAGGGTACAAAGATGAATTCGCGGTATTTCTAGGTGCGTCATACTTTCGCCTTGTGGGGAAAAATCAGGTTTATGGCATTTCAGCTCGAGGCTTGGCTATTGATACGGCGTTGGCGAAAGGCGAAGAATTCCCTCATTTCACCGAGTTTTGGATAATTGAGCCTAGCGAAGGTAAGCCGATAACAATTTATGCACGTCTTGAAAGCCCCTCAGTAGCTGGCGCGTATAAATTTGTCATTCAGCCAGATATTGACACTAGTGTAAAAGTGGAAAGCTGGCTATTTGCTAGAGATGATGTGAGTAAGCTTGGTATTGCACCGTTTACCAGTATGTTCTTGTATGGCGAGAACACTGAAAAGCGTCATGATGACTATCGCCCCGAAGTACACGATAGCGATGGTGTGCTTATGGTCACTCACGCAGATGAAGAAATTTGGCGACCGCTTACTAACCCAGCCCGCTTGCAGGTTACCTCTTTGAGCGATGCAAATCCTAAGGGGTTTGGCATGCTTCAACGCGATGATGAATGGGATAATTATCTAGATGCCGAAGCCAATTATCATCTACGTCCAGGCCTTTGGGTAACACCTGAAGCTGGTTTTGAGAAAGGCCGGTTAGAAGTGGTAGAAATTCCCACTAAGTCTGAGATTCACGATAATATCGTCGCCTTTTGGACCCCCGAAAAGCCGTTTAAGTCAGGAGAGTCCCTCTACTTCGCTTATGAATTGAAGACCGTAGAGCAGAATCCATTTGTAAGTAAACTCGCGTCTGTAGTACGTACCCGTCAGGGCAAAGCTGTGCTACCCGGCGACGAGTTCAAAAACGACAGTTTAAATACTACTAGACAGTTCAGTGTAGACTTCAGCGCTCCTTCTTCAGTGTCTTTTGATGACAAGTCAATGAAGCTTATTGTGCAGGGCACTAACGGCACAATTTCAAAGCAGCGTCTTTATCCTGTTGCTGATGGTCAAGAATGGCGTGCCACGTTTTTCGTAAAACCTAAAGAGAAGCAAACCGTTGATATGCGTGCATATATTGAGCACGACGGTAAACGTGTAAGCGAGGTTTGGAACTATGTCTATCAACCAAAATAACCCCGTGAACACATCATCTAACGAGGCTAAAGCCGTACCTCAGGTTAAAAGTGACGGCGCGGTGCGTCAATCACATTTCATCTTAAAAGGAGAGCATATGCGTTTGTTCATCATGGCAATGCTGGTTATTCCAAGTACGGCGCTGGCCGGTTGGAGTTTGTACGAAATATTTTTACCTAATGGGCTGACTAATTTAGAAATTGCGCAGTTAGGATTAGGGCTTACCCTGTTTGCATGGCTATGTATGGCTTTTTGGACCGGTATAATCGGTTTCTTTCTACAACTTTTTAATATCGACCCGCTTAGCTTACGGAAAAAACAAGCGCAGCCTAGTGCTGATATGCCACTGACGCAGAAACACGCTATCGTAATGCCGGTGTATAATGAAGATACCCGTCGTATTATGGTGGGGTTCGAGGCCTGTATTCGCGAGCTGATGGAAAGCAAAAATAGCGCTCAGTTTGATTTTTACATGCTAAGTGATACCCGTGATATGGAAAAGGCCGATGCTGAACTGCGCGCTTTTACCCGTCTAAAGAAACGCTTAGGTGCGTTCTCAAATCAGGTTTTTTACCGTCGCCGCGAGCAAAATCTTCATAGAAAAGTGGGCAATCTAAAAGAGTTTTGCGAACGCTGGGGGGCTAATTACGAGTCAATGATTGTGCTTGACGCGGACAGCGTTATGACCGGAGAGCGGATGCAAGATCTTGCTCGTCGTATAGAAAAAAATCCAGATACCGCGCTAGTGCAAACTATTCCAATGCCGGTGCGCCAGAACACATTTTTTGGTCGCTTTGTACAGTTTGCGGCCCATTTATATAGCCCAATGCTTGCCACTGGATTGTCATTCTGGCAGACCGATAGCGCCAACTATTGGGGGCACAATGCCATCATTCGTATTGCGCCTTTTATGCAGCATTGCGGGCTTCCTACACTTGAAGGGCGAGCCCCATTTGGTGGCGAAATATTAAGTCATGACTTTGTAGAAGCCGCTTTATTGCGCCGTGCTGGGTGGCAGGCCTACTTGCTTACCGATACAACAGGCAGCTACGAAGAAGTACCAAGCAATATTGTTGATTACGCCATTCGCGACCGTCGCTGGGTGCAGGGCAATATACAGCATTTGGGGCTGCTTAATGTGAAAGGCCTTAAAATGGCGAACCGTCTGCACTTTTTATTTGGTGCTTTCGCTTATATTTCTTCACTCATTTTATTTTGCATGTTGGCGTTGGGCACGGCCGATGCGTTAATACGTGCAACGTCAGTACCGGAGTTTTTCGTCTCTGAGTATCAACTTTTCCCAAGTTGGCAAGTGGCTCGTCAAGACATGATGATGGTGACGATGTGGGGAACCGCAGCGCTTCTGTTTTTACCGAAAGTGCTGGGTATTGCATTAGCGTTAATTAAGCGTCGCAGCGAGTTTGGCGGAGCGTGGTCATTGATCAAAGGCGCCGTTGTTGAACTGGCCATGGCTGTGCTTATTGCTCCCCTTATGATGTTCTACCACAGCTATTTTGTGATCAGTGTTTTTGTTGGTCATTCCGTTAAGTGGGAAGCGCAAGAGCGTGAAGGACGTAAGGTACCTTGGAGCGTTGCAATTAAACATACGCAAATCATGAGTTGTCTAGCAGTAGCGTGGGGAGTCACCACATTCTACTTTACGCCCTCGCTGTTTATGTGGCTGCTACCTGTGTTAGTAGGCATGGTATTGGCCGCGCCTGTTATTCGTTTAACAAGCAGTGACAAGCTAGGCGTAATTATGCGGAAGTGGGGAGTATTCGTTATCGATCAAGAGGTTTACGAGTGCAAAGCCCTCAAGCGTCTACGCGTAGCGATGCACTATTTTGCAATTACACAGCATAAAGCAGAGGTGCCCACACTGCCAGATAATGTATGGCAAAGTATGCCGGTGCAGGCGCTTGGTGAAAAGCCTTTACCTATGCGTTACAGATTGCCAAATAGCGCCCACTAAGTATTGAGTAATACGAGCATAAAAAAACCGCACTCAATGTGCGGTTTTTTATCTATGCGGACTGGTATCAGGGAACAACAACCTTAACTGAAAGTAGTGCAGGCAAAAGCTGGGTTTCTTCCCCCAATTTGCCAACCTGTTACTGTTCAAATGTTACTGAAAATGTCACAGGAACCGTTGTTGTGATGCTTTTAAGGCCAGCAATTTTTTGAAGTGCAGCTACGCCATCAGCAAGACCGAAAGATTCAGCTTTGATAAGCGTAGGTGCTGTGGTTGATACTGATAACATATCGTCACTGACCTTACTGGCTTGCACAGAAAATGAAGTAGGTACCGCTTTACCATGTAGCGTTAGTATACCGTTCACTTTTCCATTAACTACATCACCTGTCTGAAGATTCATCATCGATTCAGGTAAGCTTGCTTCAAAGGTCGCTTGTGCAAATTTCGTTACGTTAAACAGCATCTCCTGCATCCGCTCGTTACGAATATCAATTGCCGTATTAACCGACGACAAATCCACAGCGACGCTGAGTTTACCGCTATCAGACAACGATCCCTCGAAGCTATCAAATTTATGAATTTCTGTAACTTGGGCGTTTTTCGTTGATAAAAAATGTAGCACACTGGTTTCGCCGTCAATTGACCAATCGGCTGCAGCAGGGAACGCTAGCCCACAAGTCAGCAATGCTGCCGATAACGTGCGAATACGTGTAATAATCATAGGTTACTCCTTCTACTATTGGGTTCCATCTGGCTTGATTTAACCACGACCAGAGTAATGAGGCCCAGCAACATTACCACGCTATTATACGTTGGTTAGCACGCTGCGCTATCAGTTTGATACGCGCTAATGCCGATGCGGGTTTACAAAATCATTATACTGGACAACATCTTGCCATGGCACTCGTTGATCGCCCATTACCACAAAATCTGGGTTCTCTAGCGAATGACGTTGGTTATAGGTGAGAGGTTCAAAATTTGCAGCTGCAATACTGCCGCCTGCTTCAGAAACAATACACTGAGATGCCCCCGTGTCCCATTCGCCAGTGATGCCAATACGCATAAACACGTCTGCTTTACCTTCTGCGATAAAGCACGCTTTCAGCGAACAACTTCCAAGAGGGAGGGTTTGATATACCCGTTTTGCGCACATTCTACTTAGTACTTTTTCTCGCGACTGACGACGACTGATAGCGATCATAACAACGCTATTTTTAGGGTCGTCTAACTTACGCACTTTGATCGGGTGATCACCATCTGGCGATGATTTAAATGCGCCCTGGCCTTTTTGAGCGTAATACAGTGATTGTCCGGGAGGCCAAAATATAACGCCAATGGTTGGTTCGTTATTTTCGATCAAGGCAATATTTACGGCAAAGTCGCCGCTTCGTGCAATAAACTCTTGAGTGCCGTCGATCGGGTCTATGAGCCAATATCGCGGCCAATGCTTTCGCTCTTCTAAACTTGCGTGTTTATTTTCTTCAGAAAGAATGGGGATATCAGGTGTAGCGGCTTTTAGGCGCTTGTTAATGATATCGTTTGCCAGGTAGTCTGCGCTGGTGACAGGGGATTCGTCTTCTTTCTGGTAAGCGTCAAACTCACCTTTGTCGTACACTTCTAATACGGCTTCGCCAGCTTCAACGGCAATTTTTTTTGCAAGTTCTAGTAGGTCGGCATGGGCGTCATCGGGCATAGTTTATTGTTCCTTAAACCACTTTTGAGCTAAAAACAGCGCAGCTATGCAGCGTGCTTCTATAAAGTCTTCTCTAGCAAGTAAAGCATCTGCTTCATCTAAAGGCCAATGAATCACCTCGAGAGGTTCAGGCTCATCACCTTCTAGTTGCTTAGGATACAAGTCGCGGGCTAGTACGATGGTCATGTTGGCATTAAAGAAGGTTGGTGCCATACTCACTTTATGAAGCTCAATAAGGTCGTTGGCAGCAAAGCCTGCTTCTTCTTGAAGCTCGCGATTAGCTGCTTCAATGGCGGTTTCGCCTGGGTCAATTAAACCTTTCGGAAAACCAAGTTGATACGAGTGCGTTCCAGCGGCATATTCACGAATTAACACCATGGTGTTTTCATCTAGCATTGGCACAATCATCACCGCGCCTCTGTTACCCCCAGCCATGCGCTCAAACTCACGGGTGGCACCATTGGAAAACTCTAAGTCTAGGCGCTCTACCCTAAAGAGTTTACTCTGGGCAACGATTTCACGAGAATGAATTTGTGGTAACGGTTTGTTCGGATCAATTTTCGGCATGTCTCTCGCTACAACTTTGTTATCATACTTGTATACAATTTATTAGCTTACTTCATTATAAGGAAAATCGCTTGCCCTTTCTGCCCTGGAATGAAATAGATACTGTACTACTCGATATGGATGGAACTCTGTTGGACCTCCATTATGATAATCAGTTCTGGCTGCACCATTTACCTAAGCGTTTAGCGGAGTTGCGAGGCATTTCAGAAGCACAAAGCCAACAGGAAATGTCAGAGCGTTATGAAGCAGTGTTTGGTCAAATACAGTGGTATTGCTTAGATTATTGGGCTGAGTCACTGGCTTTAGACTTAGAAAATGAATTTATGCCGTTGAAACGGGAGCTCGCTCATTTACTTGCACTTCGAGAAGATACCATCCCTTTTCTAGATGCTCTGCATGCATCTGGTAGAGAAGTCGTGCTGGTAACTAATGCCCATCCCAATAGTTTGGCTCTCAAGATAGAGCATACTCAGCTTGACGCCCACATTGATAATCTGATTTCTACCCATGAGTTTGGGGTTACCAAAGAGTCTCAGCTGTTATGGGAACGTTTACAAAAGCGGGTGAAGTTTGATGCCAACAGAACGTTATTTGTTGATGATTCACTGCCGATATTGAATGCGGCAAAAACCTACGGAATTAAACATTTATTGGCCGTTGATAATCCTGACAGCACCCTGCCAAATAGAAACATTAGTGAGTTCCCTGCGGTGCGCGATTATCGTTTGATGCTTGAAGATATCGAAGCAAATCCAGTGAGTAATGCTGCAAAAAAACGTTTTTAAAGGAAGAAAGTAAATGGTCTCCGATACAATTTATGTTGGCTCAATAAACCCTGTTAAGATTAATGCTGCATTAAATACCCTATCTGACACCCTAGAACATGATTTCGATGCGCAAGGTATGGCAGTTCCAAGTGGCGTGCCAGACCAGCCAATGAGTGAGGACGAAACCCGTTTGGGGGCGATAAATCGGGTTAAAGCTATGCTAGCTCATCACCAAGGTGGGTTGACCGATGCCTGGTATGTGGCTATCGAAGGGGGAGTGGATGTTTTTGAAGATGGCCCTGCAACATTCGCTTATGTCGCTATATACCATGAGGGTCATTGGTCAGTAACAAGAAGTGCCAGTTTGCCCCTTCCGGTTAGCGTTTATCAGGCGCTTCAGCGAGGCGAAGAACTAGGGTCGGTAATGGACAAACTGTTTGATATGACGAATGTTAAGCAAAAAGGTGGTGCAATCGGTCTGCTTACGTTGAATCACGCCACACGCCAAAGTGTGTATGAAGTCGCATTAACGTTGGCCATGGCTAAATTTCACTTTCCCGATCTCTACACCGATTAGTCGCTGCATCATAACTTTGTTATGCAATTGCCATCTTATAGCTAAGTACTGAGCGCTCACAAAGGATAGCGATTTATTGTGAGCCTTGATCGAAATATTTGACTAACTTACCTTGTTGTACCAGTACGCCTAGATAATCACCCACCCAGCGAGACTTAACGTGTTCGTAATCGCGGCGTGTTACCGCATGTATTGATACTAATATTGTCTACTGCGTCGCTCTGAAATCTTTACCGCGTTAAGTAATCTTTTCTGATCTACGGTGTTATTTTTTTACCATCAGTTTGTTTTTATCTCTGCAAGGTATTGAATTAATTTGAAAATAATTCAATTGTCACCTTGGCTTTCTAGTTGCACCACTCTCATTCCAAAAGGATTAAGGAGAGTGACAATGAGTGAGACAATTAATACCTACAACCCTGCTACAGGTGAAAAAATCGATCATTATCATTTGATGTCAGCTGAAGACGCAGAGCAAGCCGTAACGCGTTCGCAAGAAGCGTATTTGAACTGGCGTCGTACATCATTTGAAACCCGTGCAGACTTGTTAAACAACCTTGCTGACTTAATGGAAGAGCGAATTGATGATTTAGCCAGCCTAATGACAAGGGAAATGGGTAAAGTAACGGCTCAAGGTAAGCAAGAAGTGCAGCTGTGTGCGGAAATATGTCGCTACACTGCCGAGCACGGTGCATCTATTTTAGAAGATGAACATCGTATTTTTGAGGGTGGTCGCGCCATTATCACTTATCAGCCAATCGGCGTGATTCTAGGTATTCAGCCTTGGAACTTCCCGCTTTATCAAGTTATTCGTTATAGCGTTTCAAATATTATGGCAGGCAACACGACTGTACTTAAGCACGCTAAAAACGTATTCGGTATGGCGCAGGCTATCCAACAAATGTATGAAGATGCAGGATTCCCGAAAAATGTATACCAGTCGCTGTTAATAGATGGCAGTACGGCAAGCGATTTGATTAAACATAAGCATGTTCGCGGCGTAACCTTTACTGGTAGTGATGAAGTAGGTAAACAAGTAGCGAAAGAAGCAGCAAGCTTATCGAAAAAAACGGTAATGGAACTTGGCAGCAACGACGCCTTTGTCGTACTTGAAGATGCGGATATCGATAACGCGGTAGAAATGTGTATTCAAGGTCGAGTAATAAATAATGGCGAAACTTGCGTAGCAGCCAAGCGTTTTGTTGTAGTTGATAGCGTGTATGATGAATTTAGAGATAAATTTGTTGCGCAGTGTAAGAAGTTGAAAGTGGGTGACCCTACTGACGAAAACACAGATTTAGGCCCAATGGCGCGCGAAGACCTACGTGACGAATTACATGAACAGGTAAAAAAATCACTGGAAGCCGGTGCTACACTGACCCTAGGTGGAGAAGTACCAGATTCAAACGGTTATTTTTATCCTGTAACTATTCTTGAAGATGTATCGCCTGGTATGCCTGCTTATGATGATGAACTATTTGGCCCAGTAGCGTCTTTGATTAGAGCTCGAGATGACAAGCAGGCGATGGAAGTAGCGAATGATTCGCGCTATGGATTGGGCGGCGGTATTTTCAGTACCGACACTGATAAAGCCATTGCGCTTGCGAAAGATGAGTTTGATACAGGTATGGTAAATATTAACGGTTATTCGTTAGCACAGCCTAATCTACCGTTTGGTGGAGTCAAAGATAGCGGCTATGGTCGTGAACACGGTGGTTATGGCATGCGAGAATTCGTTAACATCAAAACCATTATGGTAGCGGAAAATACTGCAGACTAATCACCAGCAAGCTACTTAGCGTTAAAAGGCGGGCAATTGCCCGCCTTTTTTGTGTCTAAAATGCAAAGGCTAGCCCCCTCATTTTTGCAGTTATCATTAAGCGCGTCTTTCATCATACATTTCTGGGCGATGCTTGGTGTAATCGGCTCATCTTTTTACCCTTTATGGCAATTCAGGCAATTGTTCTGATCTTGCTGAATTAATTTCATTACTGTGACGGTCCTTTCGTAAAACAATTGTGTATAAAGAATTGGGCGTCAAAACAAGGAGAATGTGATGAAGGCTCTAACTAGACAAAAAGAGACATTGAGTGTTGGTTTGAATAATCGACCGGTTATTCGCCGTTTCGCGTTACGTACTTTTTTAACTGCGGTCGTGCTCTCCCTTCCACTTCCATCTGTTGCCCACGCAAACTCTGCTTCGCATGAAGAGCGTAACAATGCCAATAATACGACGAGCGCTGAGGTATCCCCGCGTTTGTGTAAAGACGTATCGCTTCAAGTATTAGGCTCTGGCGGCCCCGAACTCGATGACGGCCGAAGCTCTAGCGCTTATCTTATTTGGATAGACGAAAAGGCGCGGGTTTTGATTGATGCGGGAAGCGGAAGTAGCGTGCAGTTTGGTGCTTCTGGCGCTCAATTTGAAACGCTGAATGCCATCTTGCTTTCTCATTTACATACTGATCATGCGGCGGATTTGCCTAGCTTTATCAAAGGGGGGTACTTCACAGACCGAAATACCGATTTATTAGTAATAGGGCCTGATGGAAACGACGTTATGCCATCAACCGAGGATTACATCGACTCATTATTGGGAAAAGAAGGCGCCTTTAGCTATCTATCTTCTTACACCGTTAAAGGGCAAGACGACTACGCTATTTTGCCAAAATCTGTCAATAATGCGTTTCTTGAGACGCCTTTCGACCACAAGATTGATAATGAGGCTAGTATTGAAGCCATTGCGGTAAATCATGGTCCCATTCCAGCGCTTGCTTGGAAAGTAAATGCAAAAGGCTGTGAGCTCGTGTTTTCGGGAGACACTAACGATGAAGAGGGCCACCTTGCAAAGTTTGCGAAAAACGCTGACCTGCTTGTGCTGCATAACGCAATTGACGATTCTGCTCCTCAAGCAGCAAAAAATCTTCACATGACGCCTACTCAACTCATAGACATTGCAAAGCGCTCTGAAGCTAAGCGAATAGTATTGTCGCACTTTATGCAACGAAGTGAACCTGGTATCGATGCACTCACTGAGGCGATGACGGTCATTGCCCCCGGTCGTGTGTATGCGGCTCAGGATTTAATGAATATTACGCTTGACGAGTGAGGGCTACAAAGGTAACTCGCGGGCGTTACCCCTCGCTAGGAAACTTGCCACTGCCTTCTGAGTGGGCAATTATCTATGCGGATTGGTATAAGGCTAATACTGTCGCGACAAATAAAAATGCAGAGCATGCGGCTCTGCATTTTTTATTTGATTCTGTTGCTAATATGTTACTGCGGGGCAAAAGGCAGCGGAATAGGTGTCCCGTTTACGCTGGCTTCTCCATTTTTTAACGTTATTTTAGTTTCATAACCACTCTCAGTTTCTTTTATTAAACCCTGTTGCGCAAATGTACTCAACATCATGGGTGTTTGCTGGTCTACCGCAGCTTGAAGTTCTTCTTCTGTCATGTTCTGCGCCTGTGGCGTGGCTAAAAGCTGGCCCATCATGTAGCCAGATGCCATGCTCTCTGCAAAGGCTTTGTCGGCAGTAATTTGTGCGTCTGCTAGCAAATGGGTTACCCAGTAAGCTACATCTTCCATGGTGCCTGGCAGCGCATCAATGCCAACTAACTTCGTACTAGCATGAGCATTAAATGACCCTTCTGGTAATGTTGCTTTCAGTTTTGTTATGTTTAATTCAGGCTCAGCTTTAAGTTGGGGGAGTAAGTTTGCTTCGACAAACTCCATCATTTTGGCTGGTACTTCTTCAGCAGGCAAAAGCAATGAGGTATTGCTGAATTCTTGATAGGCTTTGATGAAATCTATGTCTAGATTATTGATAGCAACACCAAGCACCATATCGGTGGCCTCAATCTCAGGGCCAACGACTTTATCAATCCCATACTCCACATACACATCAGCAGTATTTTCATCTTCGTTTACATTGGTATCTGTAATAAGTGCGATGTTGTCTAACTGAACTTTTGTGCCTGGTTCTATACCAGTGATTTCCATGCTTTCAATAAGCGCTTTTACTTTGGACTCAAACAGGTCGCCTTTTAACGCTTCTACAATACTGCCGTGATAGCTTACGTCCATTGATAGATTAGACAATGTCATTGAAACATCATCAGCATTAATGCTAAGTGATTCACCAAAAGAGGTATATACCGTCTCACTACCTTCGGGCTCGGCTTCGCCTTTGTAACCCGAGAATAGCAGGGTGAAACCCTCTTCTTCACTGGTTGCGCTAAGGGCAGGAATAACATCTGCGTAGTGCAAGCCACCGAATAAGCCCACTACCCCGTCATTTTGATAAATTGGTTTTTGACCGTCCCACTGTACGTACTCTCTTAGTTCATCGCCATCAACAGAGGCGGAGTATTGGATGCGGCCTAGACCAACGCCGTCGCCAAAATAGACTGGTCCGTGATGTGCAACAAGCGTTGCAACAACACTGGGGTTTTCTTCAAAAGCCATTTCACTAGGCGCAGCATTCTGCGCATTTATCAATGCTTGAAAATCAACGGCGAGCTTTATTTCAGCGGTGGTAGAAAACCAGCCCTTTTTATAAGACAGAACGTTGGCAGAATACATTGCCTGCTGATTTATTTCGTCGATAGCTAACATGACGTTGTCTTGTACGCTATTTCCAATGAAATAAGGGGCAACGCCGAGCGCAACTAATGTGGCGCCGACGCCGGCTAGAAGAGGTTTGTTCATTTTACAATCCTTTGTTGAGTGTGTGTTCCAGTTGGCCCTGATAGGTCGATACCAAGACGTATACGTTGCTGTAGTTACTATCACTATTGAGCGGGGGGAAGCTGTATAGCAATGTAGCCGTTGTTGTTAGGTGCGCCAAATAAACGGGATGCCTGCTGTACCTCATCAGGTAAGCTTTCATCTGGTTTAAATTTACCACTAACACGAATATTCTTCATGCTGGTGGGAATAATGGCATCCATAGACAAATTAAGTAGATTAGGCTCGCTCACCGTTATACCAATATGCTCGCCCTCGCAGCGCAGTTTCGCAGAGTAGGTGCCAAAATCAATAGGCCCTTGGGTTCCCGCTACTGTCGCATTTAGCCAGTCTCCAGAGCCGCTTAACGACCGACACGTGGGACCGAACGTTAAATCGTCCAGCGTTACTTTAAAGCGTCCACCAGCGTTTACTGGTAACGGCAAGCGAACTTGAGCAATCACCCTGTCTACTGGTAGATAAAGAGTGAAATTCTCGGTGCTTACCGTATTCTGGCTTAACAGGCCTGTTGTAACAGGCCCTTCAAACGCTACCTCGTTTTTATCGCGAATGTTTCCCGCTTTGAGATCTAATTTAATTTTCCCCACCAACATGTGCAGAGGGCTTAGTTCCCATCTAACGTTATAAATTGCTAAGCCATTGGCTACCACAGTTTGCGCTTTGCCTGAAAACAGAGTGCCGGTTACGCCACTAATTTCAATATTACTCGGCAACGATACGCGGCCTATTACCTGAGTAGCAGGCATGTAGGCTACAGCAAACAATAAGAAGGCGATAACGCCGCCTATAATCCAACTAACTTTCGACTTCATGCTTTACCTAACTGTAGTCGGCGAATTTTGATATAGCCTGGCGCATCGGCCTCGGCAATATCGGCTTGAAGGATAACCACTCCCATGTTTTCCATGGCCTTAAGCCAATCTAGAACACTGTTGAATGGGGCTTGATCGACCCATACTTGCAGCTCGTCGCCCTGTGGCTGCATACGTGAAATGGCAATGTCGTGCTGTGCAGTAGTGCGGTTTACCGCTTGTGGTAATGAACCAGAAAAGGCGCGCTTACCGCCACTTACGCGGCGCAACTGCTGTGCTCTTGCCGCACTGTCTTTTACCCAAACCAATAAGGATTGCTGGTTATCAAGCAGTTGCTTTTGCTTGTCTAATGCGGCGTTAAGCGGAGACCAAATTACAAAATAAAATAGCGCTATCACAATCATAACCGCTGAAATTAACACAAGCTTCTGCTCGCGTTCAGTCAGCGCTTTATACTTTTCTAAAAGTGCGTTCATAAGGTACTCCTTACCGACACAGTTCCGACAACACCATCGTCTCGATTGTTTATAGCACCTTGTTCAACTACAAACCCCGCGTTTTCTGCGGTACGTTTAAATTGTTCTAGCGCTTCAAAGTTTTTACCTTGAGCCTGAATGCGAATTTCAGTGCGCGCCGCGTCGAACCTCAGTGTTTGCGGCTTCACATTAGTGGCTGAAAACGCAGGCGCTAGCTGATCGAGCATAACGAGCATTGAGGCATCGCCGCCACCTTGTTCTAACTTAGCTAATTCACTTTGAAGCTTTAACTTCACGTTGCGATAGGTACCAATATTGGGGAACCCTGCTTTTACCGCCGCATTGATTTCGCTGCTTAGCGCCTGATTTTGCGCTTTAAGATGGTAGAGAGAAACGCCTTTGTCAATCAGGCTGGTACATAAGGCCAGCACAGCAAGAACGGCCGCCACTCGCCACTGACTTAATACTCCGCTGCGCTTGCGTTTAATCTTGTACTCGCCTTGGCACAGGTTAAAGCTACTTTGCATTGCTTCTTTAGCCAAAACCTGCATAGGTAGTTCTAGCGGCGCTTGTGCTTCTTCAATATTTGGCAAGCTGCTCAAATCTATGCCGGCGTAATTAGTAATTACCACAGGACTGTCTTGCTGAGCGGTAAAGTGGATAAGCGTTGGCAATAACCATGCTTGTTCGCCCTGCACACCTTTAAAGGTATCTTGGCGTACTAAAAGTTGTTCCCCAAGAGTTAATACTGACCATCCGTCTTGCGTCACTGGAACGGCAAGGACGTCAGGAATAATGGTGTCGCAAAATAGACCTGCTTCGCTTAGCCATGATTGCCACATTTGCATTTTTTCATGACTGACCACCGCTACCGCTTGCCTGTCGACTCGCCTTGGGCCAATGGCAAAAAACTGTTGGCTTATGTCGGTTGCAAGCTCGTCTTCAAGCATAAACGGAATAGCAGAAATGATTTTACGGCCCGCTTTCGGCGGAAGCTCAACCCACTTGAGCAAGATGTCGCTACTAGGCGCTAATGCAATAACGCCTCGCTGGCCAGCGCGTTCAGTGAGCGTAGATAGGTCTTCTGCATTGGGAAGTTCGCCAGAAGCAATGATTTCATCTTCTGTTTTCGAATAAACGAGCCAGCTTATCGGGTCGGTGTGGTTGGCGCCTAAACGCACCAGTAATTGTTCCATTAATAGGTTCCCCCAAACTCGCGGTTCACTACACGTACGCCACTATCGGCGCTGGCGTGAAACACGGTGGAAAGCTTAAAGGTTGCTTTGTTGTACTGTGTTTTTGTGTGCAACATAAAATATTCGGTTTTAACTGAAAACCATGCTTGTCGAGTACTTGTCAAATTAAGCGCTTGAATAGAAGGCTCGCTTAAAAAAGCATTGGTATCGTCCCATCCGTTTTGCGGGCGGCTGCTTATCAAACTGGCGGCTTGTTGCATATCTAGCCCCGTCAATCCTGCTAATAATGGCGCATCTTCTTCTTCTAACGTATTGACGTTAATTTTCAACTCATTGTAATCCGGTATAACGCAAACCAAAGGTAACACTTCATCGAGCCATTCTGGCGATGCACCGTTAATAATACGCAATTCACTTTTCGATGCCAGCGGCCCGTTAGCGGCAAGATAAGGAAACTCTCTGGACTCGTATTCACTATCTTCAGCACCGTAAGGTCGCATACTGTCATCCTCATCTACCCAGTCGGCCAAACTGTCTCGAAGTGTATCTGCTGTAAAGTTATCTAGCCCATCTACGCTAAGCGATAGCAGCATAGTGTGGAAGGCTTCCATAGCTTCGGTGGTGTTACTGGAGCCGTTACTATTTGTGTTTCCTGACGCGCTACCAGAAACAATAGCGTTAAGATTGAAGCACGCCTGCAAATCTTCTAAGTTAGCGGTGAGGCCACCGTTTTCCAACGGATATGTAAATTCTTGCGCCCAGGGTTGGTCAATGGAAATAACCTCTTCACTTTCCTTCATTAACGACTGAATAGATTTTCGTGCAAAAGCTTCTGCGCCCATGGCGTACCAATAGGCTTGGTTATTATCTTTTAGGTTCATTGTGCGCTGAACCTGAAGTTGTAAGCGTGTGCCCATTTCAGTAGCGAGTACTGCCACTAGTGCAACGATCATAAGCACAATCATCAGCGCCACGCCTTTCTGCTTACTTGGCGGCGAGCGAAAAGCACTAACAACCGCTTTGCGGTTGACACTTTTAGGCATGGGATGGCGGAATGAAGCCATGTGAATCTTCTTCATGACGCTCCCCCTGTGGTCAAGGTGAATTCTCTGCGAATTTTTCCGAAGTCTTTACTGACAAACTCTATTGCCACGGCGCGAGGAAGCGCGGTTCCTTTATAACTTTCATTCCAAGAAAGGTCTTCATCTTCGTCTAAGGATTCGTTACTAGATGTAGCAAGAAACTCTATCTTAAGACTTTCTATGTCCTCTAACAGTACGCGTACCTTCGGCTCATAGCCAATGACGTTATCAACATAGTTGCTGTATAACCGTTCTAGCCTGTTTTCATTAAGGCGGTAGGCAACATATTGAAGCGTACTTCGTGGCAGCATAAGCTGAGGGTTGTGCCAGCCTCCCCGCACGAAGCCGACGCCGTCATCGTCACTATTATCAACCTCGCCACCGGCCATCACAACATCTTGCTTTTCACCGTTCACCCGAGCTGCTCGAGGTACGGCTTGCTGCAGATCTCGCTCAATTGTGATCATCGCGCGCTGCAATAGTTGAAGCTTTGCAAAGCGCTCTTCTGAAATATCGTTACTGTCAATAACCGTAGTGAGCAAACCGGTAGACGCAAGGCCAATGAGCGTGAAAATGGCCATGGCGATCAATATTTCTATAAGCGTAAAGCCGCGCTGCATACTAATTGTCCGCCGTTGGCTTAGCCACAAATGTGGTGACGGAAGTGACCGAGCTACCGTAGCTTTCGTCTTCACCTACAGAAACAGTAACGGCCCGTAAGTCGTTATCATTTGTTTTGGCTACCGTTTGTTGCCAATACCAAGTACGGTCGGCCATTTCCATGGTGCCTTTTAAATTGTTTTTGGGTGGCCATGTAGTATCTAGCTGAAGCTGATTCAGGCGGTTACTCGCCACCCAGTTGGCAAACGTGACAGCTTCAATTTGACCTACGCTCGAGAGATGCTCTCCTGCCGCTTTGAGTACTGCCGTACCTGTGAGCGCGAAAATAAGCAGGGCCACCATGACTTCAAGTAGGGTTAATCCGCGTTGGTGACGAAGTGCACTAGACACGTTTGAAGTGGGCGCGTTCATAGTGGGCGCTCCGCCGGTCCTTCAAGTACCAAAGGTGGTAGATCTTGGTTTTGCACGCTGTAATAGACAGGGTCGTCGCCGTCATCGCCTTCATAATTAAACGATAAGGTAAATGGCGTGATTTCGCCGCTCGACATGATAAGTATTTGCGGGGGAGGTAGCTTTTTCTCTTCTTCCTTACCTATCTCAACGCCCTCGTTAGCAACACTTAAATTTTCGTCAAAGATGTCTCTGTCAAATAGCCGGTCTTCAACATCCCAAGGTAGGTCGTCTAAATTTAATGTGAAAGTAAATGGTTCGGGCAAAGTATAGGGCTCATAGGTTTTTTCACCCTCGATACGCTGCCATTCATCATCGTCATCCAAGTAAACAAAGTAATACTGGTTTTTATCAGCTTCGAAGCGCACGCCAAGCTGCTGCTGATTCAGCACGGCAAAGTCGCTAGCCATATCGACGATAACTTGCAGACGCTGTGCTTGGCTTTTTAATAAATCAGCCTTGCTTGCGCCGAAGGCGTTGAACATAACGTACCCGGCTGCCAAGCCCATAAGCAGCAGTACAAGCATGACTTCCAATAGGGTAAAGCCTGCGTCATTAAACGATGTACTGCTGCGGTAGCGCATAAAGGCTAGTTCAGGTATTCGTTAATGTTCCAGTTACCGATGTCATCATCAGTACCTGGTTCACCGTCTGGACCGTTTGAGAAAATATCAACTACGCCTAGCTCTCCTGGGCTGATAAGCGCGTATGGATTGCCCCACGGATCTTCAGGCAGGCGCTTAATAAAACCACCTTCAGGGTAGTTACGAGGAATAGGATCAATCGTAGGCGCGGTAACTAGCGCATCTAAACCTTGTTCGGTGGTTGGGAAGCGATTGTTACGCAGCTTGTACATCTCAAGTGCGCTTTCCATTTGTTGAATATCGACAGCAGCCTTTTTAAGCTGCGCTTCTTCTTGGTTACCTAAAATCTGAGGCGCTACCATAGAGGCCATAATACCGATGATCAGAAGTACGACCATGACTTCAATCAAACTGAAACCAGAACTGCGATTAAGTGTTTTCATTAAATATTCACCATGTTGTTCAATGCTAAAATTGGCTGCAATATTGCCATAACGATAAACAGAACAATGCCTGCCATCGATACGATAAGTAAGGGTTCAAATACCTTAAGTGAGACACCAATAAGCGCTTCAAATTCCCTATCTTGATTATCTGCGGCTCGAGCTAGCATTTGCTGAAGCTCGCCCGACTTTTCACCTGATGCAATCATATGCATCATCATGGGTGGAAACATTTTTGTATTGTCCAGCGCTGCACGTAAGCTGCTACCTTCTTTCACGTTAATGGCTGCGTCGGCCACTTGGTTCTTAATATGTTGATTTTCAAGCACATCGCCAGAGATTCGCATCGCTTCAAGCAAAGGAACAGCGCTGGCGCTCAATATACTCAAGGTGCGAGCAAATCGTGCTGTGTTCAAGCCTCTCGATACTCGGCCTATCAACGGCAGCGTTAATAGCGCTTTGTGATAGCGCAGTTTCATAAGCTTTTGCTGCAATACGCGCTGAATGATAACGATAAGCACGCCTATGCCGATTAGCATAAATAAGCCGTAGTTCTGAAGCCATGTGCTTACAGATATGAGAAACTGGGTGATGCCCGGCAGGTCTTGCCCCATGTGGTCGAATTGACCCACAATTTTAGGCACAACCACGGTTAACAGCAGTATCACGATCCCCATCGCAAAAAACAGCATTAACAACGGGTAAACCATCGCCTGTGTTATTTGGCTACGGGTTTGCTGTCTACGTTCGGTATAGTCGGCTAAACGATTAAGTACTGTATCAAGGTGGCCTGACTTTTCACCTGCAGCTACCATTGCGCGGTAAAGCTCGTCGAATACACTTGGAAACTGACCTAATGCATCGGCAAGCCCGTGACCTTCGACGACTTTACTGCGCACCGCCATCATCATGTTTTTCTGACGAGGCTTTTCGCATTGTTCTGCTACCGCTAGCAGCGCCTCTTCGACAGGAAGAGCCGATTCTACAAGGGTAGCCATTTGCCGAGTAAGTAGCGCTAAATCGGAAGCTGAAATACGAGGTTTAAACAGAGAAAATGAAAGCCCTTTGCCTTCGCTTTGTGTGCGCTCGGCAACTTGCTCGACTTCTAAAGGGATTAAACCCTTTTCGCGCAGCTGTTGACGCACCTGACGGGCATTATCACCTTCAAGTACGCCGTTTGTATTTTTACCGCGGGCATTAACCGCCTTATAAGCGAAGGCCGCCATTTAGTCTTCCCTCGTAACTCGAAGCACTTCTTCAAGTGAGGTAACACCCAAAAGAACTTTGCGGCAGCCGTCTTCACGAATGCTTGGTGTGGACGTTCGGATGTAGCGTTCAATGGCTTGTTCACCGACACCTTCGTGCATCATTTCACGCACTTTCTCGTCTACTAACAATAGCTCGTGGATACCAGTACGACCGCGATAGCCGGTTTGATTACAGGCGGCGCAGCCGTGAGGCTTGTAAATCGTTGTGCTGCTGGTGGCCTCTTGTCCCAAAACTTCTTGTTCTGAGGCATCCGGTGTATGAGGCTTCTTACATTCCGGACACAAAGTTCGCACCAAGCGCTGTGACAATACCGCTAATAAACTTGAAGACAACAAGAAAGGCTCAATGCCCATATCTTCTAGACGCGTTATGGCGCCGGCAGCGGTATTGGTATGCAGAGTAGAAAGTACCAAGTGACCGGTTAAACTGGCTTGAACGGCGATTTGTGCTGTTTCGATATCTCGGATCTCACCGACCATTACCACGTCTGGGTCTTGGCGCAAAATAGCGCGAAGGCCGCGGGCAAACGTCATATCAACGCGCGGATTGACTTGGGTTTGGCCAATGCCTGGGAGGTCGAATTCAATCGGATCTTCAACGGTTAGAATATTTCTGTCTCGCGAGTTTATTTCAGAAAGCCCAGCGTACAAGGTAGTACTTTTACCTGAACCTGTGGGCCCGGTAACCAAAATAATGCCATGAGGCTTGCGAATAAGGGTGGAAAAGTGATTGCGATTTTGCAGCGTCATGCCCAAATCTTCTAGATTCAGGCGGGCATTATTTTTATCCAGAAGACGCAGTACGACACGCTCGCCATGACTCGATGGCATGGTAGAAACACGCACATCTACTGCTCGCCCAGCAATACGCAGCGTTATACGACCATCTTGCGGAACCCGTTTTTCAGCAATGTCTAACTTCGCCATTACTTTAATGCGCGATACCAACATGGAAGAAAGCTTGCGGTTAGGGCGCAGAATTTCTCGCAATACACCGTCTACACGAAAGCGAACCACAAGCTGGTTTTCAAAGGTTTCAATGTGGATGTCTGACGCACCTTCTTTAATCGCTTCACCAAGCATGGCATTAATAAGCTTGATAATTGGGGCGTCATCTTCACTATCTAACAGGTCTTCAGTGTCTGGGAGGTCTTCAGCTAACGCAAACAAGTCGCTTTCGTTACCAAGATCTTCCATAAGCTGTTTCGCCGCTGAACTGTCACGTTGAAACGCGCTAGTCAGAAGGCTTTCAAATTCATCAGCGGGTATGGTTTTTGGCACAAAAGGCTCGCCGTAGAAACGGCGAACTTCTGCAAACACATCAAAAGGTGTGTTTTCGGTAAAGTAGAGCACAGCAGGGGTTTCATTGGTTTCAAGTAACACCTGGTTGCGCTTGGCAAAACTAAATGAAAGCTGCCTAGGGCCAGCCTCAGCTTCAGGTAAACCCGCGTCTTCACCCATGGCTTCCAAGGCTTCTTCTTGCGCCTCTAATGCTTGAGTAAGTTGTTCGTCCTGCCCAGCCATTCTACTCGTTACCTTCTTTTAGCTTCTCTTTTTCAGTGAGGTACTCTTCAAACGACGGCGGTAGAGAAAGTTCGTCATCCCATTGAGGCATACTTGGTGTTTCGGCTGACGGCATCAAAGATACACCATCCTGCTGACGCTTAAGTTGAAGCGCACGGATATAGTTGTACTTGCGATGACTAATGGCATTCATGGTCGCACCATCTCGAACAATTGTGGGCTTTAAGAAGACCATTAGGTTGCGCTTGCGCTTACTTGTTGATGTGCTCTTAAACAGGTGACCAAGAATAGGAATATCACCAAGCAGCGGTACTTTAGATACGCTTTCCTGAACGTCTTCATCTATAAGGCCGCCAAGAACGATAGTACCGCCGTCATCGACAATTACTGTGGTTTTGATTTCACGCTTGTTAATTGAGATATCTACCGAGGTTGCACCGCTCACGCTCGACACTTCTTGTTCGATAAGAAGCTGTACTGCATCGCCTTCATTAATTTGCGGCGTCACCTTCAGTTTGATACCCACTTCTTGACGATCAACCGTTTGGAACGGGTTCGAGTTATTCGCACCGGTTGTTGTGCCCGTGATAATAGGTACTTCCTGACCTACGATGAAAAACGCTTCTTCGTTGTCCATGGTGGTTAGGTGTGGCGTGGCAAGAATATTAGAGTTGGTATCCGTGCTTACCGCTTGAACCACTGCGCCCCAGCCGTTTTCAATAACGCCAGCTATCATGCCGTTAGCGCCACCAAGCAAGCTGGCAAGCGCGGTAAAATCACCTTCAATTGTGTCTGTGGTCTCTACTACTTCGCCGTTGGCTGTGATATTCGTTTGCGTGGTTTCTCGGTCTTCGGCTTGACGTAGTGCAACCGCCAACGACCCAACACCTATAACGCCGTTATTAAATTGTGTGCCGCCACCCTCTTCTGAGACCCACTGTACACCTAAGGTTGCGCCGTCGCCTTCAAAGACTTCAACAATAATGGCTTCAACCTGCACCTGCGCGCGACGAATATCAAGCTGTCGTACCACTTCTTCCAACGAGCGCATCATATCGGGCTCTGCAGTGATAACGATAGCGTTCGAATCTTCATGTGCATCAATACTAATTTCGCGATTTGAGCCCGCACGGCGGTTTGTGCTGGTACTGCCTTGCTCTTCTGCCTGAATACTGGCTGAAACGCCCTGTAAGACTTTAACTAAGTCTTCCGCTTTTGCGTAATTTAAAAACATAACGCGAGTGTTGCCATTAGACTCAAGTTCTTGGTCCATGCGCTGAATAAGGTTAATAAGACGCTGACGTGCTTTAACATCGCCACTTACAATGACAGAGTTTGTTCTGTCGTCTGCAACCGCGCGCGGCTCAGACTTACCACCTGTATTTGCTTTGCCCTGAGACTTGTTGATGCTGTCGATAATGCGCACCATTTCTGATGCAGAAGCATAACGCAGCTTTACAATTTCAACTTCTTCGTCACCAGCGCGGTCTACACGTTCAATGATCTCTACCAAGCGGTTAACCACCGCAGCGCGGCCTGTCAGCATCATCACGTTTGATGGGTCGTGGCTTACCACGTTACCGCCGCCCGCTTGATCATTCAACTGCCGTAAAATTGGAGCAAGTTCACGTACCGGTACGTTATATACAGGAACTACGCGGGTAATAAACTCATCACCGTCTTGCTCTGCACCTTCCACAACCGGAATGTTTGAGGTTTTCGCGTCTTTAGAACGCACAACTTTTAAAATACCGCTTGGCATTTCTACAACGGCGAAATCGTAAACTTGGAGTACGTTAAGGAAAAATTGGTAATACTGATCTTCATTGAGCATGTCATAGCTGCGTACGCTTATTTTTCCACGTACGTTAGGGTCGACAATAATGGTGCGCTCAAGATTTTTACCAACAATATTAATAAACTCATTGATATCGGTATCTTTGAAATTAGGCATGTACTCAGCGGCCGTCACCGAGAAACACAGAAGCGCTGTACACATGGCTGTGCCTAAGCGAGATAATAGTTTATGGCTAGTGCGCCTTTTCATTCTAACTTCCTTCATTTCCTAACCTGTCGATGGCTTAATGGCTTCGTAATAGTCAGTGCATGCCTAATCTAATAAGGACGAGTCGTTACCGTTTTAGTTGTTGTTACGCCTCGGGTAAATCTAGATATAGCGTGGTTAAGCTGCCATCTCGAATAATCGTTAATTCTATATTTTGTGCATTGCGTAGCTCAGACAGTGCCTCTTGCGATTGTTGCAAGTCGGTAAGGTCTAGCCCATTAATTTGGGTAATAACATCGCCTGCCTGAAGGCCCGCTGACTTAAATAACTCAGGCTCTTTTCCGGGGCTTACCTGATAACCGATAAGCTGGCCTTCTTCCGTTTTCGGCGATATTGAAATGAAATCAGTGAAGCTTGCAGGGCGCTCTCTAAGTGCAGCAGTTGCCTCTAGCGCCTCGTCACTCAACTCAACCTCTGCATCTTCGTCGTCTTCTGGCGCTGGTCGGTTTCTTGCCTGCGCTTCACGGCGTCGGTTTGCTTCTTCATAATCAATGCCGTCAAGCATCAAGGTTTCGTTTCTCGCCCCGTTTTTGATGATTACGCGGTCGTTATACACTTTTTGGAGCGTGGCATTAGTGCCCTCAATTTTTTCGCCCAGCCCATAAACAGCTTGGCTGCCGCGGTTTTCTATAATAGCGGTACCCGCTTCTTGCTCTGAGCTTGCGACCACACCAGTAAGGGTTAAGTTTAGTCGTGTTTCTGGCGCGTCGGTTACTTCGGCAACCGGTTCGGCAGGTTTAGCCGCCGCGTTACCAAATAAGTTTAGCTGTTGTATTTTGGTAATATTGACCCCACCTTTGCCAGATGACGAAGAAATCACCGGAGCTCGGCTTGCTGTGGGTGTCGCAGATAATTGAGGTTCGGGTATAATTTGCCACACGAGTTTGGCAGCAAAAGCAATTAAATACAGGCTAAGCAGAACCACTACTATTGTATGTAGCTGTTTTTGGTGCTGGTTTAGATAAACAACCAGAGAATGTGGATTGGGTTTATTGAATGTCATGCTGCCACTGATGGTACTGCTTTATTATAATATAGTGAATTTTTGGTTAACCGTGCTTTAGCAAACCCATAATAGCCTAGTAAAGGTGAGGGTCACAACACTAAAGCTACACCATTACGAAATTATTACATGAGCCAATTGGAAAGTAACAATACAACACAAAATGTCAGGCTGGACAAGTGGCTATGGGCTGCAAGGTTCTTTAAAACCCGTGCGGTAGCCAGAGACATGGTGCAGTCGGGAAAGGTCCAGTACAACGGGCAACGAGCCAAACCTGGTAAGCATGTAGAGCTTGGCGCCACGATTAAAGTTCCCGCCGGATGGGATATTCGTGAAATTAAGGTGCTAGGCTTAAGTGATAAGCGCTTGAGCGCGCCTCTTGCACAAACACTTTTTGAAGAAACTGACGAAAGTGTAACAAAACGTGAAGAAAACCAAGCTGCCCGTAAAATGAATGCATTTCACAGTCCTAAACCAGATCATAGGCCTGACAAAAAGCAGCGACGACAGATTATTAAATTCAAGCAGCAATAATGCGCTGCTCAACAGGATTATTTATGAGCGATTTCGATCAATTACACCGCTTCTTATTTACGCAAGCTAACGTTCGTGGCGAGTTAGTGCGCCTTGACGAGAGCTTAAAGCAAATTGTGCACAGCTATGAGTACCCTGTCCAAATTCAAACTTTGCTAAGTGAAATGGCAGCGGCAACATCATTGTTAACGGCAACCCTAAAGTTCAAAGGTGAAATTTCACTGCAAATTCAAAGCAAGGGGCCTGTGAGCTATGCGGTGTTAAACGCTACTCATGAACAAACGCTTCGCGGCGTAGCACGTTGGGATGAAACGTTGGAAAGTTTGCCTGAAACCTTTTCAGAACTTTTGTCGCAGGCAGTACTAGTTATTACCATTACACCAGATGAAGGCGAACGCTATCAGGGTGTTGTAGCGCTAGACAAGCCTTCTCTTGCTGAATGTATTGAAGGCTATTTTGCTCAGTCTGAGCAACTCGCGACCAGCGTTCACCTTATGACGGATATGAGCGACCCTAAAAACGCAAAAGCGTCAGGCGTGCTTCTTCAGGTACTGCCTACCGATGCTAGCGCTACCGATGTGTCGCAAGCGAATGAGTTTGCTCATATCTCTAAACTTACTCAAACACTCACAAAAGAAGAGATGTTTTCTTTATCAGTTGAAGACATTTTATATCGTCTTTACCATCAGGAAGACGTGGAAGTGTATCCAGCAAAAGACGTTACGTTTGCGTGCTCGTGTTCAAAAGAGCGCAGCGCAGAGGCGCTCCGTCATGTGGAAAAGTCTGAGCTTCACGCAATTATCGCTGAAGAAGGGGCGATAAAAATGAATTGTCAGTACTGCCATACTGAATACAGTTTTGACAGTATCGACGTTGAAGCCATTCATAGCGGTAATTTTGATGTGTCATCATCTAACCAGTAAACCTTAACTGTTTAAGCGGTGGCAAAAAGAACACGCCAGAAGCACCTAATTCACTAGGTGCTTTTTTATTTCACTTTAGAATTTCTTCGCAAACCTAATTTACAAGATAAGAGGCGAAACAATACTTAACTCATGGTTAAAAATTAACCAGCGGTAATGGTTCCCCTTATCGTCTCTCAATGTCATTTCATAGGATTTCAAATATTTGAAAGTTTTTAAAAATACTTTCTTCGTTTTTTATTTCTTTTTATTTTGAAATTCATCGATCAATCACGTGCTCTTAACCACAAATATCGCATATATACCGAAGGAAAACGCTTTTCCTGTAATTAATTTACAATATTTGTGAAAATGGCATGCCGAATATAGTGATTATACTTTTTAAAAATGCGCGTTAGGCCTTGTTTACATTACAATCGAAGAGGTGATACTTTTTTGAAAGTGCTTTTGAAAAATTACATATAGGGTAACAGCCATGACCGCAGCAGCCTCAATTCAAACGGAACTGAAAGTAACGCCACTCACTGATCTGCCTAACGCAGAACTTATCGAACGCGCTGTATTGCGCGGCGAAGGTGTATTAGATAAAAACGGCGCCCTTGTCGTCGAAACCGGCAAACGTACTGGTCGCTCTCCAAACGATCGTTTTATCGTGAAAGAGCCAACGACCGAAAACGATATCGATTGGGGCAAGGTAAACAAGCCTTTTGATGCTGACAAGTTCGATGCGCTGTGGGACAGAGTAGAGGCTTATCTTTCTACCCAAGAACACTTTCTTTCACACCTTCAGGTGGGTTCAGACCCTGAGCACGCGTTATCTCTTGAAGTAAGAACGCAAACTGCTTGGCAGCACGTGTTTGCTCGTAATCTATTTATTATTCCAGAACAGTGGAACGTGAAAAGCGACCAGCCTTGGCAAATCTTAAACGTTCCTGGTTTCACTTGCGAACCAGAGCGTGACGGTACAAACAGCGACGGCACAGTTATCATTAATTTCGCTAAAAAGCGTGTATTGCTTGCGGGCATGCGTTACGCAGGTGAAATGAAAAAAGCCATGTTCTCAGTGCAAAACTTCCTGCTTCCAGCAAAAGATGTGCTACCTATGCACTGCTCTGCCAACGTGGGCGAAGAAGGCGATGTGACCTTGTTCTTTGGCCTTTCAGGCACAGGTAAAACTACGCTTTCAGCCGATCCTAAGCGTTTCTTGATTGGTGATGACGAGCACGGCTGGGCACCAGGTAGCGTATTTAATATCGAAGGCGGTTGTTACGCTAAATGTATCGATCTTTCTCAAAAGAACGAGCCAGTAATTTGGAATGCCATTAAGTTTGGTACCATCCTAGAAAACGTAGTGCTTGATGAAACACGCACGCCAGATTATACCGACACGTCGCTAACTCAAAACTCACGTGCGGCCTACCCGCTTTCTCATATCGAAAAGCGCGTTGCTGAAAACCGTGGCGGCGAACCTCGCTCAGTGGTATTTCTAACATGTGACGTAAGTGGCGTATTGCCTCCTGTTTCTGTACTTACTGAAGAAGCTGCGGCGTATCACTTCCTAAGTGGTTACACAGCGAAAGTAGGCTCTACTGAAATTGGTTCTACTAGCGATATCGAATCAACCTTCTCAACCTGTTTTGGTGCGCCTTTCTTCCCGCGTCCAGCAGGCGTATATGCAGAACTTCTGATTAAGCGCGTGAAAGCGTTTGGTGCAAAGGTTTACTTAGTTAATACCGGTTGGACTGGTGGCCCTTACGGCACAGGTAACCGTTTTGATATCCCTACTACGCGCGCCATCATTGATGCCATTGTATCGGGTAACTTGGCCGATGTTGAAACCCAGCACATTGACGCGTTAAACCTAGATGTGCCAGTGGCAATAGACGGTGTAGACAGCAATTTGCTTGTGCCTCAAAACACGTGGGCAGACAAAGAGAAGTACAACGAATACGCCGCTAACTTAGTTAACGACTTTAAACAGAACTTTGAAAAATACGACGTTAGCGACGCTATCGTTAAAGCCGGGCCGGGTAACTAATACTCGGTCCGCCCCTTCCCAACGTTCATCACACTCAACGTGATTGATGTTTTGCCCGCACCCTGTTGCGGGCTTTTTTTGTATTGTTGTTAACAAATTTAACATTATGAATACGTATGTTTATTTAAGTTGAGCAATGCACTAGCTATCATTCACCGTACACAAGTAGGCTTTAATTAAGCGCGCTTCGTTAATTAAGCGCGGTTCGCTAATTAGGTGCGCTTCGCTATGAAGCATAAAGAAGGTTTTGAGCATGATAGACAGGAAACAGCGTATAGCACTTGCATGTGCTGGTTTGGCATTTTTCTCGGTAAATACGGTAGCCGAAGTTCAAACAGCGACACTCGAAAAAGCAACGCTAAATATTGATACGGATACCAATGACTTCACGATAAGCGCGTTGCACGATAGTGGCTTTCAAGTAACGTATCTTACTGATGATAATGGCACTCCTTACGCAAATCTACCGTCTATGGCGCTTCCCGAGCCCGCGTTGACTGATGTTACAAACAAAAAAGCTAATGATGTAGAGCTAGTTGAAACTGCGACGACCCTAATCTTAAAACTCAATAATATTGCAGCGCATGTTGATAAGGCGACGCACGCTATCAGCTATTCTATTAACGGCAAAATTGTCGCGAAAGAGCAAGGTGGACTAAGTATTTCCAGTAACGGCGTTAGCCTGTCGTTTGCGCTAGATGAAAACGAAAAGCTCTATGGCGGTGGGCAGCGTGTGTTGGGTATGGATCGTCGTGGTAACACTATGCCGCTTTATAACAAGGCCCATTATGGTTACACCACCTCATCGAATCAGATGTATTTTGGCTTATCCGCGGTGATGTCTTCTAAACACTACAGCGTGCTTTTTGATAACACTGCCTCCGGTCAGCTTGATATAGGCAGCAGCACACCTGATGAACTTTTATTTAGTGCACAGGGTGGTCGTGCCAGCTACATCATGGTATTAGGTGAAAGCTTAGCTGACACTGTGCAATCTACTGTTGCGGTAACGGGCAAACAGCCTCTACCTCCGCGCTGGCTGCTGGGTAACTTCGCGTCTCGTTTCGGTTATAAATCGCAAGATGAAGTCATAAGCGTAGTCGATGCCTTTAATACGCAAGATATTCCCGTTGACGCTGTAGTGCTGGATTTATACTGGTTTGGTAAAGACATTCAGGGCCATATGGGTAACTTGAATTGGGACAGTGAGACGTTTCCCGAGCCAGAGAAAATGATTAGTGAACTTCGCAATCAAGACGTAAAAACCGTGCTTATAACAGAGCCGTTTATTCTGACAACGTCAAAGCAATGGGAAAGCGCCGTTGCCAATAATGCTCTTGCTCAAAACGACAATGGTACGCCTTATACCTTCGACTTTTACTTTGGCAATACCGGCCTTGTTGATGTGTTCAATGAAGCGGGCCAAGACTGGTTTTGGCAATATTATGAAAAGCTAGCCGCACAGGGCGTTGCTGGCTGGTGGGGCGACTTGGGTGAGCCTGAGGTTCACCCTGATGATATTCAGCACACCTGGAGCAACGCAGGTCTAGGTAATAAGACGGTGAGCGGTGCTGAAGTACATAACGGTTATGGTCATCAGTGGGCGAAAACCGTGTATAAAAATTTAACCGAGCTTCAACCTGATACACGCCCGTTTGTTCTCATGCGTTCAGGATTTTTGGGCAGTCAACGATACGGTATGGTGCCGTGGACGGGCGATGTAAGTCGAAGCTGGGGCGGGCTAAAGCCTCAGGTAGAGTTGGCACTTCAAATGAGTGTTTTTGGAATGGCCTATACCCATTCCGATTTAGGCGGGTTTGCTGGAGGTGAAATTTTTGATGCCGAGCTTTATACAAGATGGCTTCAGTTCGGTACTTTTTCACCGGTATTTAGGCCTCATGCTCAAGATAATATTGCGCCAGAGCCGATTTTCCATGCTGACCCAGTAAAGTCGATTGCGCGTAAGTTTATCCAGCTTCGCTACGACATGCTGCCGTATAACTATTCACTGGCCTTTGAAAATGCGCTTTACGGTACGCCTTTAATGCGTCCATTAGCCATGAAGTACGGTGAAAGCGATTGGTTTGAAAATACAGAGAGTTATTTGTGGGGTGATGCACTGTTAGTTTCGCCTGTTACTAGCCCAAACCAAGTTGCGTGGTCAACAGCCCTTCCCGAAGGCGTGTGGTTCGACTTTTTCTCTGACACGCGCTACCAAGGAGAGCAAACCGTTGATTACCCATTAACCCAAGATAACTTTCCTGTGTGGGTAAAAGCGGGCAGCTTAATGCCAATGACTAAAGGGCTTAGCCGCACAGAGCAGTTTGATACACGTAAAATAGAAATGCATTACTGGCATGACAATTCAGTAAATTCATCTTCATATACTTATTACGAGGATGATGGCAAAAATCCAGCGTCTGTTGAAAAAGGCTTGTACACAAAGCTACATGTTCGTTCGTCTGTAGATGAAAACGCTGCTTTAACCCTAACGCTTGATAGCGAGGGCAGCTATATTGGTATGCCCAAACAACGAAATATCACCTACGTAATACATGGTTTGAGGGATAAACCACAAAGCGTTTCAATTGATGGTAACAGTGTACCGGTAACGTGGGATGATAAAGGGAAAACGCTTTCACTTGCATTTTCATGCGACTATCAGCAATCTGTAGAGGTACTGATCATGTGATAATAGAGGGTACTGACGAGGTTATATAAAAAGTCAGTTTCCCTAAGGGTTCACGTTGTGGTTAAGGGCGCACCTCTACGCTGTGCCCTTTCGTCTATATCCGATGTATTCGCACTGATATCAACCATGGAGCCTAAATGAGCCGACTTCCCGCCACTATTGTTATCTTTGCCGGTTTTTTCTTAATCGGTAAATTATTTTTGCTATGGGGAATTCTGCTACCTGATATAGCGGCCGACCTTCAAATGTCTGAGGTAGTCAGTGGTGCGCTTTTCTCCCTCTTCTCTGTGGGCATGATGTTAGGTGCGGTGATTGGCGGTAAATATGTCAGTCGCTTCGAGTACATGCCTCTTTTAGCCACCCTGTTCAGTATAAACACTGTGCTTCTGCTGATGGTGTCGGTTCTATCATCATGGCAATGGTTTTTAGTGCTTGCCGTACTTATTGGCGTGGTGAGTTCGACCATTTTTACCATTGGGCACACGCTTATAGCCCGAATGTATGCCGAAAAACGTTTCACTATGATGGGACTGATGGATTTCATGTTTAGCCTTGGAACCTTTGCTGCTTCATTTTTCGTAACGCTGTTATACCTGGTCGACCAAAACTGGCGACTTCCCATTCAGGTTCTAGCTGGAGTAATGGTGCTACTGGCTTGCTATACTTTTATAGCCGCCCGCTCACAGGCCAAGGTGCTTAAAGGCCAGCCTAAGGCCCCGAAAAAGACGTTGGCATTTGGCGTTATTATTAAACAGCCGGTTTTTATTTTTATGGCCCTGCTTTCTTTTGGTTATGGTGCAGTAGAGTTCGGTAATGCCAACTGGTTTGTTAGCTACGCACAAAATGGTTTAGGATTCACCGGTGAGCAATCACGTAACCTTCTGGCTTGCTTCACCGCAGGCATGGTATTAAGTCGCTTAACGTTCCCTTTTTTGCTTCGCTTTGTCTCTGTGCACCGCTTAATCGTATTCATGGCGACTGCCTCGTTAGCAGGGGTATTTGCTCTTAAGCTAATGCCTAGCATGTACGGCATTGGCGCGGGTAATCTTCTACTAGGGCTTGGCTTAGGCGGGCTGTTTCCTCTAATGCTATCTGCCGCTATGAATATCGACAGTGATAACGGCCCTGTACTGTCCGGGATTGCTATTATTGGCAACTCTACCGGCGTACAGGTAGCGTCATTTTCAACGGGGCTGTGGGCGAATTTTGTACCGCTCACCACGGCGTTCTGGGTTATTCCTATTGGTGGATGTTTGTTATGGCTAGCCTCGTATGGCTACAGCCGCAAAATTAAGTACCACGATAGGCCCGCTTAAAATCTATTATCATTAAATAAGCGAGTATTAAGCGCTCTACTTTTTGTCGGGCAGTTCAGCCAAATAGGGCAGATAGAACTCGGCAACCAAGCCTTGTTGAGGGTGATTTCTCAAGGTTACTTCCCCATCATGGGCTTCAACAATACGCCTAATGATAGCGAGACCTAAGCCAGAGCCAGAAGAATTTCTGGCTTTGTCACCTTGAGCGAAAGGCATGAAAAGCGATGTTAATTGATCATCTGGAATGCCCGGGCCGAAATCTCGAACCTTGCAATATACGCGTTTTTCATGGCGATTGTAAAAGCTGCTGATAGCGATATTGTCCGAGCCATACTTAAACGCATTTTCTATCAGGTTATCAATCACTCGCTTCATCGCAATGCGTTTTAGTGACAAGGGAGGAATGGCATTTAGTTTCAGTTCAATATGATGCTTATCATCTAGGTGCCTTGCTTGAACAAGCTCTGCGATAATGGCGTTTAAATCGGTTTCTTGAGTCGCTTCTTCGGTATCGTAACGCGCATAATCAATGAACTGATCGATAATAGCGTTCATGTCTTCTATGTCGTTCACAATACCGTCTTTTATCCAATCTTGGTCTTCGGGCAGCATTTCTGAGGCAAGGCGGATACGAGTGAGCGGCGTGCGCAAGTCGTGGGAAATACCTGCTGTCATGATATTTCTGTCATTCTCAAGCTGCTTAATGCCCTGATTCATTCGGTTGAAGGCGCGAGTCACTTGAATCATTTCAGTGCTGCCTTGTTCGCGAAGAGGGGCTGGATGCTCACCTTTACCCACAGAAATTGCCGCTTTTTGAAGTGCAGATAAAGGGCGAGTCATACGTCTTACAAACAACCATCCGCCTGCCACACTCAATATGCCAATAACCATAAGATACATAGTCAGTGGGGAGATATTCGCTTCGTTTAGCCCTGAAATGGGGATAGAAATCCAGGTGTCTGGATAACGGTTTAGCGATATCCAGACAATGTAGGGGGCATTTTCGTCGCTGGCTTGCCCTGTGGTGCTGATACGTACGTCCGCAAGTTGATTGAGCCGCTCGCTCACTTGCGACGAAATATAATTGTAGTAAACAGCGCTCTCTAAACCATTTCTTCTCGCTATGCTTTCATCGAACACTTGTACCTGCGTTTTTTCAAAATAGCGATCACGGGTTTCTTGGTTGGTCACTAGCAAGTCGTTAGCGAGTACGGACTTAACTTGCGTTGCCAGTAAGCTATTGATTTGCTGATAACTTGGCTGGATAAAATAATAGGTAACCGAGATGTAGGACACTATCTGGTTAATAAGCAGCAGCACGCCAATAAGCATGACGGTTTGGCCGAATGCACTTTTAGGAATTAAACGCATTACACACCGCCGCTTTGAGTCATGGGCCAGCGTTTGCAATGGCTATATGCACGCACGCAATCACACGTCATGAGTAAACATACTTTAAAAACAAATAGTCCAAGATAGTCGTTCCCGCCGTATCGGTCACGAGGCTAGACTTGTTCGCCATCAGGCACGAAAACGTAGCCTAGTCCCCATACGGTTTGTATATAGCGAGGGTTGGCAGGGTCTTCTTCAAGCATTCTTCGCAAGCGGGAAACCTGGACATCGATACTGCGCTCTAACGCACTGTAGTCGCGTCCACGGGCTAAGTTCATTAGCTTATCTCGGGATAACGGCTCACGGGGGTGGGTAACCAAAGATTTTAATACTGCAAACTCACCGCTCGTTAGGGTTAAGGGTGTATCGCCAGCGCTCATTTCTCGGGTGGCAAGGTTAAGTTTGTAATTGCCAAACTCCACAATTTGTACATCTTTAGACGGCGCGCCGGGCGCTTCGCTGCTTCGTCTGCGCAATACCGCTTTCGCTCGGGCAAGCAGTTCTCGCGGGTTAAAAGGCTTAGGCAAATAGTCATCTGCACCCATTTCAAGGCCAATAATACGGTCTACTTCATCGCCTTTAGCGGTAAGCATAATAATGGGCATATCGTTTTCATGCTGGCGCAAACGGCGGCAAATAGACAACCCGTCCTCGCCCGGTAACATAAGGTCCAAAACCATCAAGTGGAAGTTCTCGCGTTCAAGTAATCTATCCATTTGTTCTGCGTTTGCTGCACTTCGAACTTGGTAGCCTTGCTCTAAAAGATAACGCTCTAACAGGCTGCGTAAGCGCATGTCATCATCAACAACGAGAATTTTAGAGGTTTCCTGACCCATACTCATACCTTTCGTTTTACTTTTGTTTCACTATAACCATTAGATGTGAAATACAAAAGCGAGAAAAGCGTAAAAGGCCGGGGATGTTTGTTACAAATAGTGTCTAGACAGAGAGGGACCGATGAGTAACTCGGCCTCCGAGCTCATTATCTTAATTTAGTACAAACCCTCAAAAACGAGGGTGTACTATTTATTGCGTGTTAATTGAACGTCACTACATTGAGCGCTTTGGCTTGTGCCGTACCGTTGAGTGTTTCTTGGTATAACCTTGTTATGGACTCGGAACCACAGTGAGTTTGTTCAATAAACTGATCACTAACTTTTGCGGCGAAGCGCTGCCATGCGGTGGCGTATTTAGCTAAGAAAGCTTCATGGCCCCATTCGCCTTGACGAAGCTTTACGCGCGCAGGCGCAAAGAAAATTTCTGCATTAAGCAGCTTCGGATTTGGTTTTTCCTGAGCCTGCCAGTCGGTAGCACCTATTAGCGTTACTTCCCTTAAACTGTCACCAAGCTGCTTGGCGAGGTTATTAATAAGCGTACCGTTGGCAGCAAAATCAAGCAGCCAAACGTTTTCTTCGCCGCCAACATCTTTACTAAACTCTGCGAGTTCGTCATAGCTGTATACAGCGTCGTAGCAGCCTGAATTGCTAACTGTATCAACATTGTTTGTGGAAGTTAGCCCCACTACGCGGTAGGTGGCTTTGCGAGAATGTTTTTGATCTTTAAGTAACTGGGCAGTGCCCAGCGCGGTTTTACTTGAGGCGCTCGATAGAAGCAATATTTTGTTGTCCGCTTTTTCGGCAACATAGTCATCGAGCACAAACGACGTCATATAAAGCGGTCTAAAATTGAGCTGCCATGCTTCACGGTTTTTATCGTATCCAGGGTCGGCAGCACAGCGAAGGTACTGGTCGTAAACCGGGCTAATACTTTTACGTGCTTCATGCACATCAGAGAAACAGTGAGGTGCAACTTTACCGGCTTTTATCACCCAGTGGCTTGCCATGGGCAGATACCCAAACACTTTTTCACCCACTTCAATATCGCTATGGCGCGAAGCTTTTACTGTGGCGAAACCCCATACTGGGACTATTCCAAACCCAGTATCGCTGCTGTCATTATTGTATTTAGCAGGAAAGAAGCCCCAGTAGCCCATTTTAAAACCCAGTGCTGCATAGGTAATGTTGTTGGCTGAAAAACCAAAGCTGTCTGTTTCAAGCAGTACTTCATCCTGTTGTAAGTCGTTGGTGTCTATATCGAGGTTAACCACTTTAGTGGCGGCGAGGTTTTGCTGGTCTACCCAAATTTGTTGGCTTTTTATTGTGGTCATAATAGGGCCTGCTGTGGTTTTATTAGGAACTAGGTCGAAACGCATTAATTATCTATGCGGATTGGTATTAACTACCTAGATTGGCGCAGGGATTCAGCCATTACGACTTACTGTTTTAAATATATGCCTATAGAAGGGATGTATATTGAACTTTATTCGTCGCTATTTAGCCAGTCCATCTGATGGCCTGCTCTGCGTTTCTTGTTTAAGATATCTTCAAGGAGCGGCGTTAAGATAAGCTCCATGGCTAAGCCCATTTTTCCGCCGGGTACAACCAGCGTGTTGATGCGAGACATAAATGCGCCGTCGATCATTTGCAGTAGATAAGGGAAGTCTACGGTTTTCATTTCCCGTCTAAACCTTACAACCACAAAGCTTTCATCTTGAGTTGGAATTTCACGTGCGCTAAACGGGTTTGAAGTATCAACCGTAGGGACGCGTTGGAAATTGACGTGAGTGCGCGAAAACTGAGGTGTAATGTAATGAAAGTAGTCGTCCAGACCTCGCACAATACTGCTCATTACTGCTTCACGAGAATGACCTCTGTCTGTGGTGTCGCGAACAATTTTTTGGATCCATTCCAAGTTCACAATAGGCACCATGCCCACAAGTAAATCTACATGTTTGGCAACGTCATTTTCTTCGGTTTTAACGCCGCCATGTAACCCCTCATAAAACAGTAAGTCGGTGTTCTTAGGCAAGTCTTGCCACGGAGTAAAAGTTCCAGGCATTTGATTGAACGGCACGGCTTCATCAAATGTATGAAGATATTGCCTAAATTGGCCAGTACCCGAACTTCCGTATTCTCTAAACAGCGTCTCAAGTAGTTCGAAATCGTTGGCTTTAGGACCAAAATAACTAATGTGTCTGCCTTGTTCTTGCGCTTTACGGATTTCAACTTCCATTTCCGGGCGAGTAAATCGGTGGAAACTATCACCGCCGACTACTGCAGCATTAACGTTTAAGTTCCTGAAAATATGGCGAATAGCGTTGGTCGTGGTTGTAGTACCCGCACCAGAAGAACCTGTTATAGCAATAATAGGGTGTTTGACAGACATAGGATTTCTTTTTGGAAATGACGGGTACTAGTTATAAGCTGATGTGCGCTAAGAATCAAGGGGGCATCTTGGTGCGAACTGCTTAGTTTTTGTAAGCGCTCTTGTGTAATCTTGCTAGGCTCATTTGTCTAGGCTTTTATGATGATGTTGCAATAGGCGCACAATCAATTTTGCCTCTTCTTCGTCTAAATCGAGCAAAGCTCGCACGTGTTCCAAGTGGTGCACGTCACGCTCACTAAGTTCCCCATCATCAAGGACACTGCGCACGGTGTCTTTAAAACGGTCTCGTTTTAGCTGCATTTGGGTGGTATAGCTTGAAGACAAAATGCCCGCAGGTAAGGCATAAAAGCATATGCCCATGATGGTAATTAGCCCGCCAAATACTTTTCCTAGCGCGGTAACTGGAACAGCGTCGCCATAGCCTACCGTAGTCAGCGTGACCAGTGCCCACCATAAAGATGCGGGTATACTGCTGAATACGTTGGGCTGTGCTGTGTGCTCGATATAATAAATGCAGGTGGCAGCGATAACCGTAAATAGCAAAAGCACGCTGATAGCAGCAATAAGACTATGAGATTCGTTGCGCAATACAGTAGTAAGGGTTTGCATTGAACGTGAATAGCGGCCAATTTTTAAGATTCGCATTACCCGAAAAACTCGTAATATGCGCAAATCAAACGCTACAAATACGCTTAAGTAAAAAGGCAAAATAGCCATTAAGTCGATTAAAGCCATGGGGCTTTTAATGTAGGCCCAGCGCTTTTGCCATGTTGTTGTTTGGGCACGGGTAGGGCGGTTAGGGGCTGATGCGCTACTGTATACGCGAAGGAAGTACTCTGCGGTAAAAATAAGTACAGAAGCCACTTCGATAATATGAAGTTCGTATCGCCAAATAGCAGGGATACCCGGTACCGTTTCCAGCATCATGGCAACGACATTTACAATAATTAACGCGATCAGGAATATATCAAAAAGCTTGCTAAGCTTTTTGTATTCGTGGGCTTCGCTAGCGGGAGCCAGGATGTGATAGCACGCGTTTCTAAATGACATAGCCAAAATGGTAAGAGAACGAATGACCTTGTTATACCAATTACTGCACCAAATTGGTAATGCTTCTAACTAAGGTGCGTTGCATCGTACTATTTCAAGCGCAGCTGGGCGCGAAACGTGGTAGTTTAAATCGCAAGTAACCTAACAAAGAGCGTATTCAATTGAAAAGTAAACAACCCCTAGTTACTTCACTGGCTTTAGCACTGTTTATGACGTCATCTATTCCCGCGGCATTAGCGAAGTCTGATAGCGTACGCTTTACTTCAACGCCCCCCGTAATCGATGGCGTAGCCAACGACGCAGTATGGGAAGAGGGCGATTGGCACGGTATGACCTCACTCATGTGGGGGACTGCGCCTGAATCCAGCGACTTTTCCGGTAGATATAAACTTCGATGGAACAAGGATGCATTGTATCTGTTAGCCGAAATACAAGACGACCACCTTTCAGATACCTATGCCAACCCGCTTGAGCGTTATTGGGATGATGATTGCCTAGAAATTTTTATTGATGCGGACGCCTCTGGTGGCGATCACCTCAATAACTACAATGCGTTTGCCTATCACTTGGCGCTTGATAACCAGGTTATTGATATTGGCCCAAATGAAGCAGGTGAGGCGGTACCACAACGCTACAACGACCATGTAAAGAACAAATGGCAGCGTGATACACAAGCGCCCTACAAGATTTACTGGGAAGCGGCGGTGCATGTATTTGATGATAGCTATCAGCACGGAAAAGATAACTCGCCGGTTACCTTAAAAGAAGGGATGACACTGGGCTTTATGCTTGCCTACTGTGATGCTGATGGCTACGACAGAGAGCATTTTTTGGGTTCGCATGAGATCACCCCAGTAAATGGCGATAAAAACTTGGGGTATAAGGATGCGTCGGTGTTTGGGAAAGTGACTTTAACTAAATAGTGTCGGCGATATATTTGCCACCACTTTTAAATAATTAACGAGTATTTATAAAAAAACGCGGCATTGCGCCGCGCTTTTTGTGAATTGTGTTTATGTTCTATTTATTTCGCTTCAGCTTCACGTGCAATAGCACGATGCGCAATATCAGTACGGTAGTACACATCTTTAAACTGGATGGTTTTTAGCAGCTCGTAGGCTTTTTGCTGGGCTTCGGTAACGTTGTTACCTAACGCGGTTGCGCAAAGTACGCGGCCACCTGCGGTAACAACTTCGCCATCTTGAAGTGCAGTACCAGCATGAAATACTTTTCCTTCTAGCTTCGCTGCATCTTCAAAACCGGTAATCACATCGCCTTTATCATAGCTGCCTGGGTAGCCACCTGCGGCAAGCACAACACCTACCGATGCGCGCTCGTCGAACTCAATGGTTTTGCCTGCAAGCTCACCTTTACACGCCGCTTGGCAAAGTGGAACCAAGTCTGATTTTAAGCGAAGCATGATAGGCTGAGTTTCTGGGTCGCCAAAGCGGCAGTTGTACTCAATGACCTTTGGCGTGCCGTCAGCCATAATCATTAGGCCAGCATATAAAAAGCCAACATAATCGTTACCTTCAGCGGCCATGCCATCAACCGTTGGCATGATCACTTCTTGCATAATACGGTCGTGGATTTCTGGTGTTACAACCGGAGCCGGTGAATAAGCCCCCATACCACCCGTGTTTGGGCCTTTGTCGCCGTCAGCCGCACGCTTGTGATCTTGGCTGGTGGCAAAAGGCAGTACGTTCTTACCGTCTACCATAACAATAAACGACGCTTCTTCACCGTCTAGGAACTCTTCAATAACTACGCGGCTGCCCGCTTCGCCAAACGCGTTGCCCGCTAGCATATCGCGAATAGCTTCTTCAGCCTCTTCAAGAGTCATCGCAACGATAACGCCTTTACCGGCAGCTAGACCGTCAGCTTTTACTACGATAGGCGCGCCTTTCTCACGAACATAGGCAATAGCTGGGTCAATTTCCGTGAAGTTTTGGTACTCAGCGGTAGGAATTTCGTGGCGAGCCAAGAAGTCTTTAGTGAACGCTTTCGAACCCTCAAGCTGCGCTGCAGCTTGAGTGGGACCAAATATCATTAAACCCGCATTTGTGAACGCATCTACTACACCTGCAACTAGCGGCGCTTCTGGACCTACAATAGTAAGCGCAACATCATTACCTTGAGCAAAAGAAACTAAGCCGGCGATGTCGTTTACATCAATTGCTACGTTCTCAAGCTTAGGCTCTGTAGCGGTACCGGCATTGCCAGGCGCTACAAATACTGTTGAAACATCAGAAGACTGCGCTGCTTTAAACGCTAACGCGTGTTCGCGGCCACCGCCGCCAATTACAAGTACGTTCATTAACTGTTCCGTTTTAAGTGTTTAATTTTATGATTTTGGTTTGGTGAATTTTAGCGTCATGCGATTGCTCTCGCCAATCGCCATGTATTTTTCTCTGTCTTGATCATCTAGCGCCAAGCGTGGAGGTAGCGTCCACACACCTTTCGGGTGATCTGCCGTGTCCATTGGGTTCGCGTTTACATCGCTACTTGCTTCAAGTACAAAACCTGCTTTTTCAGCGGCGGCTACAACATAAGAACGCTTCATGTAGCCACTTTTCTTCATCGCTGCATCGTCTGCACTTTCAGGTAGCTCATGTTCCACTACGCCAAGTACGCCACCTGGCTTAAGTGCTTTAAAGAAAGCGCCAAACGCGTTGTCGATGCCTTCGTCACCGTGGCGCATATACCAGTTGTGTACGTTGCGGAAGGTTAGCACCATATCAGCACTGCCAGCTTCGCCAATATTTAACGCTTTGATTGGGTCAAATGCCGTAAGCTCTGCATTTTCATATTTCATGCCCGGCTTCATTTGTTCTTTGAAACCTTCAACCGACTTTTTGTAGTAGTCGCTGGTTTCTTCATCAACATAGAAATGCGCAGCAACGTATTTGCCGTTTTCTTTTACCACCGAGTAAAGAATGTCGGCATACCAGCCGCCGCCTGGTGAAATTTCAACAACAGTCATGTCTGGCTTTAGGCCAAAAAAGCGTAATGTTTGTTGCGGGTTGCGGTATTCGTCGCGCACTTTGGCTTTATCAGAACGGATATCGCTCATGGCGGCGTCTGAAATAGCATCAGCACTGGCATAAGTTGCTGTTACACCGAGTGTTGCGGCTAACACAAGTTGGGCTAACTTTTTCATTCTTATTTCCTTTTTCTGTCGAGGGTAATTATCTATGCGGACTGGAATAACATAACATTTATTAGTAACACTATTACTACAAATTACCACAGGTCAGATCAAGCCTATCAGCAAACCCTAATTTGCACTTACGACTTAGCAGAATAATTCCTAACTATATCGTTTAGCTTTAGTGTCACTTTAGCCATGCAAATGAGATAGAACATGCGTAATAAAAAAGGGATTAAAGGAAAACAACAAACACGCAATAAAGTAGCAAAATGCCACTTTACTGCGTGGTTAACTTAGCTGTTGGTTTCCCTCACTAAGCCTGCACTATAAGTTGTTGTGCAAATACTTATTAGTGACGGAAGTGGCGCATACCGGTGAACACCATAGCAATATCGTGTTCGTCAGCTGCATCAATCACTTCTTGATCACGCATAGAGCCGCCAGGCTGGATGACCGCTTTAATACCCGCCTCAGCAGCAGCGTCAATGCCGTCACGGAATGGGAAGAATGCGTCAGATGCCATGACAGAGCCTGCCACTTCAAGGTTCTCGTCGGCAGCTTTAATACCCGCAATCTTTGCAGAGTAAACGCGGCTCATTTGGCCTGCGCCTACGCCTACTGTCATGCCGTCTTTGCAGTAAACAATTGCGTTAGACTTCACGTATTTTGCTACCTTCCAGCAGAACATAAGATCGCGCAGTTCTTCTTCGCTTGGCTTACGCTTAGTCACAACTTCTAGGTCTTCCATTTCAACCATGCCGAAGTCGCGCTCTTGTACTAGTAAACCGCCGTTTACACGCTTAAAGTCATAACCTTCAGTAAGCTGGCCAGCCCAATCGCCACACGCAAGAAGACGTACGTTTTTCTTTGCGCTTACTACGTCCTTCGCTTCGTCGCTTACGGTTGGTGCAATGATCACTTCCACAAATTGACGGTCAACAATCGCTTGTGCTGTTTTCGCATCAAGCTCGCGGTTAAACGCAATAATGCCGCCAAATGCTGATGTTGGGTCAGTTTTAAATGCGCGGTCATAGGCACTCAAAATATCGTCGCCAATTGCAACGCCGCACGGGTTAGCGTGCTTAACGATTACACATGCTGGCTCTTCGAATTCTTTCACGCATTCTAGCGCTGCATCGGTATCAGCGATGTTGTTGAACGACAACTCTTTACCTTGCAGCTGAGTCGCTGTAGCAACCGACGCTTCCTGAATGTTGTTTTCAACGTAGAACGCCGCTTCTTGGTGGCTGTTTTCACCGTAGCGAAGATCTTGTTTCTTAGTTAGCTGCATGTTGTAAGTACGTGGGAATTCACTGTGCTGGTGGTCACAGTCTGCTTCACAACCAGTGCTGTCTAAACGGGCACCAAAATAGTTTGCGATCATGCCGTCATATTCAGCCGTGTGCTCGAACGCTTTAATGGCAAGATCAAAACGCGTGTTGTACGTTAGCGATCCATTGTTGTCGTTCATTTCAGCAAGTACGCGTGAGTAGTCTGACGCGTTAACCACAATAGTCACGTCTTTGTGGTTTTTGGCTGCCGCGCGAACCATGGTAGGGCCACCGATATCAATATTTTCAATGGCATCTTCAAGCGTGCAGTCTTCATTTGCCACAGTTGCAGCAAACGGATAGAGGTTTACAACTACTAGGTCGATAGGCGCAATGTTGTTTTCTTCCATCACCGCTTCGTCAACACCGCGGCGAGCAAGAATACCGCCGTGAATTTTCGGATGAAGGGTTTTAACACGACCGGCCATTATTTCTGGATGACCTGTGTGATCAGAGACTTCTTTCACAGGTAAGCCAGCTTCAGCTAAAAGTTTTGCGGTACCACCTGTCGACAGAAGTTCTACGCCAGCGTTATGCAGCGCTGTTGCGAAATCAAGGATACCTGTTTTATCAGAGACACTAAGGAGAGCACGTTTAATGGGTTTTGGTGTTTGCATAAATTTTAGTTTCTAATGTTGTAGTGTTGAAACAAAAAGAGCACCGATTGGTGCTCTTTGGTGGGCAAAGCCCTTGGAATCTTAGTTCATGCCGTATTGCTTTAGCTTCTTGCGAAGTGTGCCACGGTTGATGCCCATCATGATGGCCGCGCGGGTTTGATTGCCGCGAGTGTAAGTCATGACTTCTTCTAGAAGCGGCGCTTCTACTTCAGCCAGTACCATTTCGTACAGGTTGTCGATGTTTGCGTTATCCAGTTGCTTAAGGTACTTATTAACCGCTTGCTTTACAGAGTCACGCAAAGGCTTTTGCGCTTGCGTTTGTGAAGGCGTAGTTACTGTAGTAGTAAAAGGTGAAGTCACGTTTTGATCGAACATAATACTGTGTTGCTCTTAAGTTAGTCATCACTATGCTGCGGGAGAAATCTGTCGGGTTTCTCGTGTCTGCAGCGCTTGAAAATATGCATTTAGTGCATCGAGTTGCTCATTCGCATCATCGATAGCGTTAAACGTTTTACGAAACTGACGATCCGTATCGTGCTCCGCGAGATACCAGCCCACGTGCTTACGGGCAATTCTTACACCGGCTATATCACCATAAAAGTCCTGCACATTGGCTACATGCTCGTGCAAAAGCTTATACAGCTCTGACAGCGGCGGTGGTGCTAGGTTCTCGCCCGTTTCAAGATAATGTTGGATTTGTTTAAATATCCAAGGTTTACCTTGCGCGCCGCGGCCTATCATTACGCCATCTGCACCGGTGTAATTCAGCACCTCTTGTGCTTTCTCTGGGGAAGTAATGTCACCATTTGCAATAACAGGAATTGATATTGCCGCCTTTATCTGACGTATGGTGTCGTATTCTGCTTCCCCTCTATACATACAAGCTCGAGTTCTGCCGTGAACCGCAAGCGACTGTATGCCGTTTTGCTCTGCAATGCGGGCAATGTCTACCCCATTGCGATTTTCTGGGTTCCAGCCGGTACGAATTTTCAGTGTCACGGGTACGTCCACAGCATTAACTACTGCTTTAATAATCGCTTCCACTGTGTCTGGGTATTGAAGCAACGCAGAACCTGCAAGCTTCTTGTTGACCTTCTTGGCAGGACAACCCATGTTGATATCGATGATTTGCGCACCGTTCTCAACATTAAATTGTGCTGCTTGAGCCATAAGCTCAGGATCAGCCCCAGCAATCTGTACAGAGCGAATGCCTTCTTCACCCTCATGGTTCATGCGCGCTTGTGATTTTGCTGTATTCCAAACTTTCGGATTACTCGAAAGCATCTCAGAAACAACAAGCCCAGCGCCCAAGCGCTTACAGAGTTGACGAAACGGTCTATCTGTTACGCCAGCCATAGGGGCTAACATCAAATTGTTTTCTAACTCGTAAGGTCCAATTCGCATTGTAAAATGTATAGCTCGCCATCTAAAACTGCACAGAAATTATACACCCGGCTAAAACGGGGCGCTAAGTGTACGTGTTTTCGCAATGCTTGAAAAGGCTAAAAATCACACAAAATTTCACTTCCTGGTATTGACAGTGAAAAAAAACTGTCACATTAGTAAGCTAGCACTACTTTTTAGTATGATTATTGTACGAAAGTCTTACAGGCCCCGTGTTAAAAGGGCTGTATTGTGAAAAATTTTAACATTTATTTAGAGGGCTACTTGTCGAGTGCACGTTTCTTTATCAGCTTTGTGCACTAGACAAGCAGAATATTTTGCATGCCTAGCCGGTTAATTCGTCAACTTAGCGTTTTCTACCGGAAACTCTCGCCCACTCACCATCAATAGCACTTGGTTCAAGTTCTATGTCTTTCGAATACGCTTCTTCTATTCGGGTGACTTGTTCAGCAAGAATGCCGGAAAGGACTAACAAACCGTCTGATTTGCAGTAGTCTGTGATAACGCTTTGAAGTTCTAATAAAGGGCCTGACAATATATTCGCCATTACCACATCAGCTTCAAGTTCAGGTTGATCTTCAGGAAGGTACACATCTAAGCGGTCTTCAACACCGTTGCGGCGCGCATTTTCTTTTGTCGCTTGAAGTGCTTGCGGATCGATATCAATACCGATAACGCGCGTAGCGCCAAGCTTTAATGCAGCCAATGCTAAAATCCCTGAGCCACAGCCAAAATCGACGACGGTTTTATCCGTCATATCTATGCCGTCTAGCCAGCGTAAACATAGCGCTGTAGTTGGGTGAGTCCCTGTTCCGAAGGCAAGACCTGGATCTAGCATGACATTAACGGCGTTCGGGTCTGGAACATCGCGCCAGCTTGGGCAAATCCACAAGCGCTCCCCAAACTGCATAGGATGAAAGTTGTCCATCCACTCCCGCTCCCAGTCTTTGTCTTCAAGTGGTTCAAGCTTGTATTTAAAATTTTCCCCCAACACCTTAGCTTTACCTAACCGCTTTAGGATGCTTTTCATGTCGGCATCAGCTTCAAATAACCCTACCACTTGTGTATCTGGCCACAGCAGTACCTCACCAGGTTTCGGTTCGTACATAGGAGTATCTTTCGCATCAACGTATGTGACGGCCTGAGAGCCGTTAGCGGTAAGCATATCGCCAATAGATTCAGCGTGTTCAGAAGGTGTGTCGATTCGAAGTTGTAGCCAAGCCATATTTATCATTCGTTGTGGTCTTTGTACGTATTGTACCTTTCGTTGGCGTGAAACAAAATGAAGACAAACGAAAAGCCACAGTATTAAACCTTGTGAGTTTGACTGTTAACGTCTTACTTTAATATAAAAAAGCAATTAAAATATTAACCTTTTGTCGACTGGTGCGATTTAGAGAAACGCTTATAGTAGGCGGTGGTTGTTTGTTTTTTAATCTAACAGAGGCCTTATGCGCTTTTTTTCCCTTGTTTTGAGCTTTTTGTTGGTACCTTTTTCAGTTTCATCTGAGGAAATTGACGTTGTAGTAGGGTGGAATAAGCCACCTTATGTTATTTCACAAGAAAATTCTGGTTTTGAAGTGGATGTGGCGCGCGCTATTTTGGCAGATATGGGGCATGATTTGTCGCCTATTTACGTGCCATTTGGGCGAACAGCAAGATTACTAGAAGATAACTTGATTGACCTTGGTTTGACGCAAAATTCAGCTCACGTCCTTGATCCAGCTATCTTGTCGGACCCTTATGTTGTCTATCAAAACGTTGCGGTGACTCGCGCTGAAAGTAAGTTTGAAATTAATAGTATTGAAGATTTACGTGGCAAAAGCATTATTGCGTTTCAAACGGCTGATGTGGTGCTAGGTGAAGCATTCCGCCAAATCGTTGCGGACCAGGCCACATATATGGAGATGGCAAGGCAAGATAGACAGGTTGATATGTTGATGCTCGGCCATGTAGATGTGGTTATACTCGACAGGAATATTTTCAACTATTTTAAGTCAAATAATACGGCTTACTCGGGCGATGAAATTGTCTTCCATGAGCTATTCCCTATTTCGCCATACAGTGCAGCTATTCCCGACCCTGAATTAAGAGTGACGTTTAATAATAAGCTTCGCACGTTTATTGAAAATGGGCGTTATCAGCAGCTGCTAGATAAATACAAACTCGAGAGTCTCCTTCACCTGCTGCCACATGCAACAACACCATAAATACAGATTTTAATGTATAGACAGTGAACTATTTCTGATACAAGGTATATGAAACTATCAGTACTTTGACGTCTGAAACTTGCCGCTTTTATAAAGCGGTAATGCTAGACACTGGAATTATCTGTTAAGGAAAGATTTATGTTGAAGCAGTGGTCTTTTTTATTGGTCACGGTGGTTGTTTGCTCGGCCTGTGTCTCTCATTCAACCCCTTCGGAAGCACAACAAGAAAATACGCTTGAGCGTTACTTGGACATGCCTGCTTACCAGCAAGCCCAAGCGATTGCCAACGGAGAGATTACATCGGCGGCGCTGGTTAAAGGCTATTTATCACGTGTTGAAAAGCTAGACAATCAAGTAAACAGCGTTCTTGCGTTAAACCCAAATATATTAAACGAAGCACAGGCAGTCGATAGACAAATAGCCAATAAGCAAGCGCTCGGCCCTTTAGCCGGTATCCCTGTATTGTTAAAAGATAATATTGAAAGTGATGAAATGCCTACAACAGCAGGTTCGATGGCGCTTCTTAACAATAATACAGGTCGCAATGCGCCCATTGTGGCGAAGCTAAAAGCTGCTGGAGCCATTGTCCTAGGTAAAACTAACTTGTCTGAGTGGGCCAACTTTCGTTCAGAGTCTTCAATCAGCGGATGGAGCGCCGTCGGTGGGCTTACTCGCAATCCTCATATACTAGCGCGAAGCGCGTGTGGCTCGTCGTCAGGCTCAGGCGCAGCAATGTCACTTCGTTTGGCATCGCTCGCTGTAGGAACTGAAACTAACGGTTCAATTATCTGCCCAGCTTCGATAAACGGTGTGGTTGGCTTTAAGCCTACGGTAGGCCTTCTGTCTCGAACGCATATTGTGCCGATTTCGTTTAGCCAAGATACGGCAGGGCCAATGACAGCGAATGTGCACGATGCATGGTTGATGACCGCAATCATGGCGGGTGTTGATGAAGAAGATAACGCAACAAAAGATGCCCAATCCCATGTTCCAAAGCTACCTTCCGCCTCAATGCTCGCAACAGACTTAAAAGGTAAGAGAATAGGCGTGGTAAGGTACAGACAAGGAGATAATCCACACGTCCTCGCCGTTTACGAAAAAGCGTTAGCGCAGCTTAAAGCATCGGGAGCAACCTTGGTGGATATCAGTGACTTTTCTCAGCCGGATTCTTTCTGGGCCGATTCTTACAATGTCTTACTTAGTGAATTCCATCACAGCATCAACGACTATTTAGCTGGCTCTCCGGCAGAGCTACCTGCAAGGAACCTTGATGAACTTATTGCGTTCAATAAGAAAACCGAGCGAGAGCTATCACTCTTTGATCAGAACATTTTTGAAAAGTCTTTGGCTTCAGCGACAATTGAAAGCGACGAATACAAAAAAGCACTTAGCCTTATTAAAGATACTGCGGGCAAAAATGGCATTGATGCACTGATGGCAAAGCATAACGTTGAGGTACTCGTGGCACCATCAAATAGCCCATCCTTTCTTATAGATGGCGTATATGGAGACCACTCTCCGGTAGGCTTTATTGGTATTGGGTATTTAGCGGCAATAGCTGGCTATCCTCATCTGACGGTACCGGCTGGGCAAGTGAAAGACCTTCCTGTTGGCATCAGCTTTATTGGGGGTAAGTGGCAAGATGAAGAAGTGCTTGAAGTCGGGCGTATATTTGAAGCTAAACATGGCTTTTATATCAAGCCGGGATTGCTGCCCACACGCTTTGACAACCCAAAGTTCAAGGGAATTGAAAAAGGACTAGATGCCGCGCTATAACAGGCTCAACAAAAAAGCCCTCGATTTCAAATCAAGGGCTTTAACTTTCTCAAAACGCTCGTTGCGAAATACAACATTAACCAGGCTTTTTAACCCAAGCGCTACACCAGCCGTCAGCATTAACCAGTTTGTTAGGGAAAATGTTACAAGGGCGGTATTGCTCGCCATCGGCGCCCTGCACGTACATGCAGTTAGCACATTTTGCACCTTCAACCGTTGAAGACGGTGTGTAGTTTAATGCTTTTGCTGTTGGGTCGTCGGCGCTAAGCTGCTCTTGAGCTTGTGCACGTAACGCAACTCCGCCTAGCGTAAGACCGATAACTGTAGAGCCCGATAGCTTTAAGAAGTCACGGCGATTTACAGATTTCATAACATTCTCCTTAAGAGATAGAAACGATAATGATTCTTTTTTATTCAGTGCCTTAAACGCAAAAACCTGCCCCAAGAGGCAGGTTTTGTTTCATATCTAGATACTATCTCTTTTTGAAAAAAGATCGACTGAATTTTCGAATTTTCGCTTGATCCAGATTAAATAAACTTCACAGTACCATGTCTGTCAGACACACAATGACACTGTAGGTTCACTTTTTTGTTAGTGCAACATCTGGCTTAGCGTATGAGAACTGCGCTATTCGCTTTGTACTGTGATAGCTGTCTAAACCTGAAATACAAGCCGTCTTCGCTTGCTCAATGTCGACATACCCATCTTCATCAACAATGTCTTCTGGCATATAAAGTTCTTGAATCTCGCCAATTACCATTTCAGTCTCATTTAGTAAGGTAAAGTGCTGAGCAACCTTGAGCCCCATTTTAATATCGCTTTCTGCCACATAAGGGGCACTAAATGATCCGCTGAATTGCGGCGTTAAGCCTACGGCATCAAATTCGCTTTCATCTGGTGCATAGCGCGCTGATGTTTGATGCGCCTTGTCTACCCAATCGGTGGAAACGTGATTCAATGTGTAGAACCCTTGCTGTTTGATATTACCAAGGGTATCGCGCGTCACAGTATGTGGGCGCATGATCATACCAATTAGTGGAGGATTTGCACCCACATGGACAATAGAACTAACGATTGCAAGATTGTTTGTCTTGCCGTCGGTCGTACCCACTAAAGTGGCAGATTTAAACCCTGATAGGCTGTTGATTAAATTAGCGCGATATCGCTGTGCAAGGGCGTCAATATCGGCCCGAGTAAATTGTTTAGTCATTCTCTCTTTCAGCCTCAATCTGTATGTCGTCACCATGTTGATAGGTCGTCAGTTCAATAGGTTGGCAGCACACTTGGCAATCAAGTACCTGAACTTGCCCTACATCATTGACTTCATCTATCTCTACGTCGTTCGGTGCCATACAGTATGGGCATGAAAAGTCCATAGAACGGGTTAAGCTCATAAAAGTTCGCCTTCGTAATCACAATTGCTGTTTGTTACGTAATGTAAAGAAGACTGGATTTACCCATTGTTGAAAGAAGCAAAAGCTAAGAGACAAGATTTGGTTGGGCCAAAATAAACAGACATAAAGGTTGAGAAGTGACAAATAAAGTAGGCGAATGCCCTTGCTGCAAAAGAGACACACGCCTTACGTTTCATCATTTGATCCCACGAAAAATGCACCGTCGTAACTTCTTTAAAAAGCATTTCACCAAATCAGAATTGCAAACCGGTATTTATATTTGTAGGCAATGTCATAGTGGCATCCATCGATTTTATGATGAGATGACGTTAGCTAAACACTTTTATACTTTGCCGCTTTTGCTTGAAGACGAGCAGCTAGCCACGTTTTTTCGTTGGGTCGCGAAGCAGAGAGTACGAGTTTAAAGTGCGGATGGGAGAAGCAGAACCTTGTGTAGGCGCTGTATTTAATTTGATTAAATGGGCTGTATAAATATACACTATCAAAGATTTTACAGCCAAAGATGCACCATGCGAAAAGATTTACCGCCCCGTTATTATCTAACACACTTTCACGAATTCCTTGGGTTCTTCGAGGGAGCGAACCGTGCGCTGTTAAGCGATGAAGCTACTGATTTTATAGAACGCTTCAGGGCATTGGATGACGACAAGCAATGCATTGTGGTGAGAGCTGCCAATCGCAAGTACGCGGTAATAGATAGAAGTCAGTTTAATTACAGCGAAGTTAGCACGCCGCAGGAGCAGATAGACTGGTTAAAGGTAAATGGTTGGTTTGGTGACCTGTCTCATGCTTCGTTAAATGATATTGCGGGTGTATTAACAAAAGACGCACTGCTTGCGTTACTCGCCGAGTATGGCAGTACACAGGGTCTTTCTTCATTGACCAAACCAAAGTTGGTCACAAGACTGAAAGAGCACATTTCAACCCACGGTTGGCCTGAGCAGTTATCACTTGAAAATTATTTAGTGTGTCTCTTTGATAGTGCGCTTCGTTTTCTACTTTTTATATATTTCGGCAACACAAAAAGCCGCCTGAATCAATTTTCTATGCGCGATCTTGGCGTAATGAGAACGCGCTCTGATTCTGTTACCGACACGGCCCGTTTTGATACCAAGGAAGACGCTCTAGCAGCATGGTTCTACGCTAACCACTACAGTCAGTTGGCGTCTTATAACGATGATATGCTTCTTGCAACCGCAGAGGCAGACTTTCCAGAAACAGAAGGCGTATCGGCAAGTTTTTATCGCGATCAATGTCTTTATGCGCTTGGACTCAAACTATTGGGAATAGACCGCCAAAAAGGGTTAGCTGTTCTGCAACAAGCACAAAGCGACAAAGCAAAGGAAAAGTGGTTAAGGGAAAGTTACAAAGACGGTAACCAGGATGGCGTAAAGCAGGTGCTTGAAGACATCATAGATAATCCCCAGTCGGATACACTGCTGGCTTTTGCTGAAGATTTTTATGCTCGCAAATATCATAAAAAGCGCACCAGTACGGTGACTGACATGCTCAGAAACGCAAGCCGAACGCTTGATATTGATGTGAGTCAAAATCAGCAGGTAGAGCGAGGTGTTTTAGCCCACTACGCAAGGCAAGGAATTGAGGGCTGGCGCACAGAGAATCGGTTGTGGCGTAGTCTGTTTGGCCTTACGTTCTGGAAGCAGCTTTACGAAGAGGATACGTTGGTTACTGAATTTGATCGCAGGCCACTTTCGCTAAAGCAAAACAACTTTTATGCAAAGTTTGAACTTAGTATTGAAGACCTACTGCGCAAGCTCGATACTAAAGAAAAGTTGCGATTCCACCTTCATAAAATGGCGACCCAGCATTATGGCAAAGTAAACAGTTTGTTTATGTGGTCAAGCTATTTGCTAACGCCGATTGAAGCACTAATAAAGCATGGTTCACTTGAGGTAATTTACACCTTACTACGAATGATGTGTAAAGACTTCGCCAACCTGAGGGACGGATTCCCCGACATTATGGTGTTTGATAACACCCTTCGCTTTGAAGAGATAAAGGCCCCTGGCGATCAACTTCGACGTAACCAACTTGTGTCTATCCAGCGTTTGCAGCAAGCGGGGTTTGATGTAGCCGTTACGACTGTTAATTGGATACGGGATCCTGAACAACCTTATGTTGTCGTAGACATCGAAACAACAGGTGGCAATAACAGTTACAACCGCATTACGGAAATAGGTATGGTGAAGCTTGTGGCTGGACAGGAGGTAGACAGGTTTCAAACCCTTCTTAATCCTCAGCGCCGTATCCCCAGCAATATTACCAAGCTTACCGGTATTTCAGACGACATGGTGGCCGACGCGCCGCTGTTTTCTGAAGTCGCGGATCATATCGCAAGTTTTACTCAGGATGCCGTGTTTGTTGCACATAACGTTAACTTTGATTATGGATTCATTAAACAAGAGTTTGCTCGATTAGAACAATCGTTTAGAAGACCTAAAATGTGTACTGTGCGCGAGATGCGTCGAACTTACCCTGGCCTACCGTCCTATTCGCTAGCCAACTTGACCAAACATTTCCATATCGAAATGGAGCGGCATCACCGGGCACTGAGTGATGCCGTAGCAGCAGCAGAGCTTTTAAAGCTAGCGTTTGAAAAAGAGGATGAGGCTATTATTGCTAACGTTAGCGAGTAATTTAGCGAGTAAGTTAGCAACACGGAATTTATGGTTTTTACTGAACGAAATCGTTCCCTATAGAGTAAATATTGAAGTTAAAAAAGTACTTATTGAGATGTTTGAGATGGCACTTACTGAAGAGCAAGAATCACGAGTCATAGAAATGGCATGGGAAGACCGCACCCCATTTGAAGCTATTGAGCGTTTGTTTGGACTACCCGAGAAAGACGTAATAAAGCTCATGCGTAAAAACCTTAAACAAAAAACCTTCAAAAACTGGCGTGAGAGAGTATCGGGTAGGAAGACAAAGCATGCGAGCTTGCGACCAGAAGGCGTGGATAGAGGTTACTGCCCTTCTCAGTACAAATATAAAGGTGCTAACAAGTAAATATCAACAATCATATCGTCACCCACCGCTCGGGTCATGGTGGGCTGAGCGGCAATCAGCGCATGTAATTAAGGCTCTTGGGTCACTTCTTAGGCGGTGATATTGCAGAAATTGGCAAGAGAAAAGCAGTGAGCTGTTGTCGCAATGGCGTTGGAAATACGAAGGTGTTGTCTGATAACAAAATGCTTTTAGCGTGGTGGACTTGGCGAAGGAGATTTGAATAGGTGTCGTTGTTATTTTGAATGTCCTCCACTTTTGTCATCATAAGTTCAATAAACTCTCCAGGCGTTAAGTTATCTTGTTTCTTTATCTCAAGGGCTAACGCTTTTACGACATACGTTTCCCATTCTTTTCGGTAGCTCTCATTTAACCGTTCGGGGTAAAGAGCTAAGTCGGCTATGTCTTGAGCGAGGTCGACAATGTCGAGTGGATCATCAAATAACACTCTAAACGCGAGGAGCGTTTCATCTGAAAGACGAGAAATTGGTAGTTGTTCTTTAAATTGGGCGTAACGACTAGACACAAACACACCTTGATATTTCTTCAGGGCAAATAATGAGTACATCGATAAGAAAGAATAAGCTCTCTTATTGGTCTAAAGTCTAATAAATCTGCCGAGGACTTTAAAGCGTCTGAAATTAAAAATAAGTAATTAAGCATAACTGAACTCCTAGCAGTCTACCCCCGTAATCTATTATGCACTGTTAAAGTGTGTACGCGTTCTTGCTGTTTGGCCCATCGTTTGATGGGCCTTTTTTTGAATGGCGTTGTGCTTGGCCGTCAGCCCTCGAAAGACAGCTTGATACCTGCTAACAGTCGGCTTACGCTTTCAACAAAGTCTGTTCTCACAAACCATTCAACATCATGTTTTTTCGAAAGAACACCACTGAATTCCAACGAACCTCCATGGCCTGTACCTAAAAAGTCTTCTATGAGTTCGGCACGCTCGCCGAAACGACTATCTATGTAAGAGTAATATGCAAAATATTCGATAGGATAAGAAGTGTTAAGAACGCCTGTTGCAAGCTCACCACTTGTCCCAACTACAAACTTAGCAGCGCTTTCGTCAGTTCGCTGAACAAGTTCTACAAAAGCGGTATCTTCATCATTGATTCGAAAGCGATATTCAGCCCGTACAAACGTTCCATTGAGCATTTTTTCAAAACTTGCTTCATAACTGTGACGCTGCCCCATTTTTGCCGAGTACTCAATTTCAAAATAATCGTCTTCTTCGCCAATATTGAATGCTTCATTCGCCTGTGCATTTACTAATTGCCCCACCACTATTTCAATGGCCGTATCGTTTTTGAGCTGTCGGACGTGTCGAACCCCCGTTATCCAGCCATCTTTAGAAAGTCCTGTAGATGAAACCCTGCCTTTGTAGGTTGGAATAACGCCAACCTCAGTCTTACCGAAGTCATTTTTGTGTCTTACATATAAACGCCGTGGATAAAGGTAATCTGTGGTATCGCTACCGAATGTATTATGGCTAGAAGAAAAGTCCTCTCCGGTAACAATAAAGCTATGAACAGACAGAGATGGCGAGAGTGCGATAGAGGGATAGTAACGCAAACGGTATTGCTCTCTGCTAGGCCTGTTGGAGCGATCGTCATAGCGTATCTGTACATCAAGTTTATGTGAAAAAGATGGGGAAAACCCATTCGCATAAGCATTGGTTAACGCGCAAGACAAAAGCGGTGTGATAAGCAGTATAAAAAAACGCACTCGTAAACTCTTAAGCAGTGAATTTATCTACGTTTATACATTAAATCCTGTTAATTGGGTAACGAGTTGGTATTGATGAAAAATAAAAAAAGCCGACAGGGATGCCGGCACAAGTGGAGTGGGACTCCAATTAAACACACAAAATTTCAAAACCTAGGGAGATGTCTTAAAACTTGTACCTAGTTTAAATTGGTGTGTTGAATAGTAAAATCGTTAAAATTTGATTGTGCTAATCGTAAAATTAGAAGACGCTGAATAGCGAATAGCGAATAGCGAATAGCGAATAGCGAATAGCGAATAGCGAATAGCGAATAGCGAATAGCGAATAGCGAAAAGAAAATTGGGCTACACAAAAAACACCGTGTAGCCCAAAGGGGGGATTAGGCTAGGCCTAGCTTCTTCTCAAGGTAGTGGATGTTGGTTCCACCTGCGAAGAAGTTTTCATCAGCCATAATGGCACGCTGAAGCGGGATATTCGTTTTAATTCCTTCAACTACAATCTCTTCAAGCGCGTGACGCATACGAGCGATTGCTTCGTCTCGGCTTTCGCCATAAGTGATAAGCTTACCGATCATAGAGTCGTAGTAAGGCGGTACGTGGTAGCCCGCGTAAATGTGCGACTCCCAGCGAATACCTAAGCCACCTGGCGCGTGGAACATGGTGATAGGACCAGGGCTTGGAATGAAGGTTTTTGGATCTTCTGCATTAATTCGGCATTCAATGGCGTGGCCACGAATTTGAATTTGCGACTGGTCGATAGACAGTGGCTGACCAGCAGCAATGCGAAGCTGTTCTTTAATGAGATCAACGCCAGTAATCATTTCAGATACAGGGTGCTCTACCTGAATACGAGTATTCATTTCAATGAAATAGAATTCGCCGTTTTCATACAAGAACTCGAACGTACCTGCGCCGCGGTAGCCAATTTCAACACAGGCTCTGCGGCAGCGATCGCCAATTTTGGTGCGCATTTGCTCAGAGATACCTGGTGCCGGAGCTTCTTCAACGACCTTCTGGTGACGACGCTGCATTGAACAGTCGCGCTCACCTAAGTGGATGGCGTTGCCTTGTCCATCGGCTAGTACCTGAATTTCAACGTGACGTGGGTTCTCAAGGAATTTTTCCATGTAAACCGTTGAGTTACCAAAGGCAGCGCCAGCTTCAGCCTGCGTTGTTTCAATGGCTTTAATCAATTCAGCTTCGCTGCGAACCACGCGCATACCACGTCCACCGCCGCCGCCCGCAGCTTTAACGATGATAGGGTAGCCAATGCGCTTAGCAATGGCTTTGTTGCGCTCTACGTCATCCGTTAGCGGGCCGTCAGAGCCTGGCACACAGGGTACCCCGGCTTTTTTCATTGCATTAATAGCTGAAACTTTGTCACCCATTAGGTTAATAGTTTCGGGTTTAGGGCCAATGAAAATAAAGCCGCTTTTTTCTACCGCCTCAGCAAAGTCTGCGTTTTCCGCTAGGAAACCGTAACCTGGGTGAATAGCGATTGAATTTGTGACCTCGGCGGCAGCGATGATGCGCGGTATATTAAGGTAGCTTTCGGTTGCCGATGCTTTACCAATACAAATTGATTCATCAGCTAGCAACACGTGCTTCAAGTTTTTATCCGCAGTAGAGTGCACGGCTACGGTTTTGATGCCTAGTTCTTTACAGGCTCTCAAAATACGTAGGGCAATCTCGCCACGGTTAGCAATAAGTACTTTATCTAGCATAGTTAAGCACTCGCTTATTCAATGATGAACATTGGCTGGTCGAATTCGACAGGGTCTTGGTTTTCCACCAAGATTGCCTTAACCACACCTGCTTTATCTGCTTCAATTTGGTTCATCATCTTCATGGCTTCAACGATACAAAGCGTGTCGCCAACTTTTACTTGCTGACCCACTTCTGCAAAGGCTTTTGCAGTAGGAGAAGATGCACGGTAGAAAGTACCTACCATAGGAGACTTAACAACGTGACCTTCTGGCTGTGCAGGCTCCGCTGGCGCTTCTGATGCGGTGGTGGCTGCCGCTGCTGGAGCAGGAGCCATTTGCGGTGCTGCAGGCGCTGCAAAACTGTAGTTCATTGGCGCTTGAACACCTGTAGGTCCACGGTGGATGCGTACAGACTCTTCGCCTTCAGTGATCTCTAGCTCGGCAATGCCAGATTCTTCCACTAATTCGATGAGTTTTTTAATCTTTCTAATATCCATGTTCTGTCTCTGCGTTATTTTAACGATTTCGGTAAATTGATTGCTGCAGTTAGCGCGAGCGAATAACCCATGGCACCAAGGCCAACAATGACGCCAGCTGCAACATCAGAAAAATAAGAATGGTGACGAAACGGTTCGCGGGCATGAACGTTCGACAAATGCACTTCAATAAACGGAATACTGACACTCAACAATGCATCGCGAAGGGCGACGCTGGTGTGCGTGAAAGCAGCAGGATTAATAATAATGGCATCAACTGTACCCATAGCAGCGTGCACGCGTTCAATCAGTTCAAACTCTGCGTTCGACTGAAAATGCGTTAAGGTCACGTCGCTCGAGGCAGCCTGCGCCTGCAAATCATCAACGATGTCTTGCAAGGTTTGTGTGCCGTACTTTTCGGGTTCTCGTTGGCCTAACATATTTAAGTTAGGGCCGTTCAGTAACAAAATGTTCATCTAGTTTGCTGCTATCTTCGGGAAAAAATCACTGTTTTCGTCATTTCAACAAATTTTTGTGACAGTTGCACGAAAAAACGCCAATTTATTTTCTCATTTATTGTGTTAACTAATGATTATAGTGATAGATAAAGTTTTCGCAGCAAAATACTGGTCTAATCAGGTGTTTTCGCCGCAAAGTTTAAGTGGTAATTTTGGGCGTGAACCCGCAGCACGCTGTGTGATTCAATGGTATTGGTTACACGAGTTAGAGAGAGGTGCCGCCAAGAGAAAAGGGAACGCTAACGTATTTACCGTGAAACTTAGCCACATAAACAGCGAAGTGGAGGTGGGGTAAGGAAGAGAATCCCGTGTTGCCGGTATAGCCGATTAGTTGTCCCCGCTGCACGGTTTGCCCTCGTGTTACTGCCGCTCCTTTGTGCTTAAGATGATAGTATTCACCGGTTGTGCCGTCACTATGAAGAACAACAACATAATTAGCATATTTAGCAAGTTCGGGCGATGGCCCGCCTTTATCGCCATCGTCTTTGGTGTCTATGACCACACCCTCGCGCGCTGCTAGAACAGGAGTGCCCACAGGCGCGGCAAAGTCGAGCGCAAATCTCGATGCTCCAGAATGGGTAAAGGTACCATTGAAACCCTGAACAATACTGTATTTACTGGCAGGCTGCAGGGGAGAAAGGTAGGTATAAGTATCGTCATGCTTCGCATCTATTCGCCCCACCGTCCATTTAACGCGCATGGTTTCCCAAAATGTTTCAGGTTCTTCTATTACACCTAAAGGTATAGCGTTGTCTGTATTCAAAAACGCGTTGGCATGAAATAGTGGCTTTCGTGACTTTTCTTGAGACGGTATTTGTAACAGTTCATCGGAATACAGCGTGAGCGCTACGGGAAAAGAGACTTTTCGTTGAACAGAGACAAGATAAAGGGAAGTCGATGAAGGGGTGAGTTCGAAGCAAAACCGCTTATTATCAAAACAGCCTGTCGTTTTCGCTAAGACAGGCGAGGAAAGCAAACAACAAAAACTAACAATGATTACAATTAAGAGTAGCCATATGAGGCGACCCTTAACAAAATTGATAAGGGCCGTGCTTCCTGTAGGGAAATCCGATGATTTAGTCAGGGCTAATATTCCCACGGCTACTGTCATCGAGTGTTTGGTTTAGCCATTCATCAGCATGACTAGCAAAGGCTTTTGCTTTCATAAACCCGGTTACGCGAGCTTTTTCTATTTCATTACCATTATTATCAAAGAATAAAATAGTAGGGAGACCAAGGACGTTGAAGGTATCGAAAATCTCCTGGCGTTCTGGTGTGTTATCGGTAAGGTCCATTTGCATCCACACCGTGTTGCTAAGCGCTGTAACCACTTTCTGGTCAGGGAAGGTGTATTTTTCGAATTCCTTACAGGCCACACACCAGTCTGCGTAAAGGTCAACCATTACGGTTTTTCCATTGGCGTTGGCGGCATCTATTTTATTGCGTAAATCCGCTAAATCTCTTGCAATAACAAAGTCTGGGTGACCCACATGTTTACCGTCGGTACTTTCGCCCCACAACCCAGTGTTAAGCCCCGCTTGATAGGTAAGACCTGCGCTGCCCATGATACCTACTGCAACCAACACAGCGCGCAGTAGCTTCATCAACGAATTTTTACTAGCGCGATTAAGTGCCCAGTAATAACCAAATAGACCAAAGCCTAACAAGCCCCAAAGAAAGCCAGTGGCAGGGCTGTTGTAGAGACGCTCAATAAACACAATAGCCACCGCAAGCATCATAAAGCCGAAGGTTACTTTGACCACATTCATCCAGTTACCAGCTTTTGGAAGCAGTTTTCCGCCAGTCATACCAAAGAGAATGAGCGGAACGCCCATGCCTATACTTAACAGATAAAGGGAAATAAAGCCGAGCGTCATATCACCCGTTTGGGCAATAAATAATAAAATACCGGTGAGCGGTGCAGTAGTGCAGGGCGATGCAATAAGGCCAGACAATACGCCCATAACAAACACACCTGCGAAACTGCCGGGTGTTTGGTTGTTACTCATGTGAGTTAGCTTTTCTTGATACTTTGCGGGAAGCTGAATTTCAAAACCACCAAATAGGGCAACGGCAAGCGCCACAAACAGTACAATGAACACGCCCAGCACCACAGGATGTTGCAACGCAGCCTGAAACTGGGCACCTGCTACAGCAACCACCAAACCAAGCAATGAGTACGTGATCGCCATACCCTGAACGTAAACAAAGGTTAACCAGAACGAATGCGATGCGGTTTTAGGCTTGCCCCGACCAATAACGATACCCGAGACAATGGGGTACATAGGAAACACACAAGGGGTAAAAGCCAGTCCTACACCCAGAGCGAAAAATAAAGCAAGCGTAAGGGCAATATTATCTTTATCGATAAGCTGTTGGGCTAGGTCAAACTGTTCGCTTTGCGAAGAGGTTGAGGTGTTATTTGATCCCGACGCCGCATCTATACTAGCCGGCGCGCTGCGTCCTACTTCATTTAGGTATACAACTTTAACCGTAGGGGGGTAACAAAGCCCGGCGTCAGCGCAGCCCTGATACCGAACTTTAACTACGCCGTTACTGCCCGCCGATTCGATAGGCAAAGTAATAGATACGCCGTCGTAAAATACTTCAGACTCGCCAAAAAACTCATCTTCAATCATTACCCCGCTTGGGAATGCGGGTTCGCCAATTTCAGCTTCTTTAGCCACGAACTTGAATTGCTTTCGGTACAGATAATAGCCGTCTGCAATATCGAAGGTGAGCCTTAACGTGTTCTCTTTTTGATTAAAGTCGAAAGCAAACGCTTGTTCTACATCTAAAAATTGTGGTTCGTCTGCAAAGGGATCATCGAATGCACTGGGTACCTGCGCAAAAGAAACTGCACTAAACATCGACATTAAACAAAGCACTAAAATGACATGTGCTGTAAACCGGCGGTACAGTGGCGCTACTGGCAGATTTGTGGACATGAGAAACGTAGTCATAAGGTCAAATTTCATTATTATCTATTTTTCTTTTTGATTATTTTTGTTCAGTTAACGTTGCAGAGTAGCTTGTAACCAATGCCCGTAAGCGCTGCTTGCTTCGGCATTAAGTTCTAACCACTCAGGAACATCGTACGGATGAAGTTCGCTTACCCTATCAAATGCCTGAAGAACATTTTGTGTGTTGGTTTTGATGAGAAGCTGGCATTCCCTGTCGCTTTCTATCTTTCCCTGCCATTCATACACTGACTCGATCCCCTTAATAATATTTACGCAGGCGGCGAGTTTTTCTTCAACAAGTGCGCGAGCAATTAACTGTGCCGTCGAATCATCTGGCGCAGTGCACAATACAAGCTTAATTGTCATGGCATCTTCTACCTATATGCATGTTTTACGTGGTCGTTATGGCGTAGCTAAACAGACCTAAATAGGGCCATCATTCTTTCACAAACAAAGTATATCACGGTCGCAATCGGTCGCTTTAAGTGACTATTTAAGCGAAATGATGGGCACCTTTTCTTGTTATTACGTACAAAGTCACTATAACGGGTTATGAATACATGAAAGAGGAAAAGTTTTGCGGGTTTTATTTTTATTGTTTGCCCTATTACCTATTTTAGAGATTGCGCTGCTAATTAATGTGGGAAGCGTGATTGGCGGTTGGAATACCGTAGGCTTGGTTATTTTGTCAGCATTTATCGGTGCGTACTTTGTTAAACGCGAAGGTGTAAGTACGTTGCAGACTGCACAAGAAAAAATGCAGCGAAACGAAGTGCCTGGAAAGGAACTCGTTGAAGGTCTTATGCTTGTTGTCGCCGGTATTTTATTAGTCACGCCGGGATTTATCACGGATATTTTTGGTTTCTTGTTAGCCATGCCGGGCTCCCGTCATTTCTTTGCGGCACAAGTTAGCAAGCACATGAAAATGCGCGTCGTTACGCCAAGCATGGGGCCTGGTTTTGGGCAAGGCCAATCACCTTTCGGGCAGAGTCCGTTTGGCGAGAGACCCGGACAACGTCAAAGCGGTGACGATATCATCGAAGGCGAATACACCGATCACACCACTAACGACCCTGATAAACGATTGAAATAGGCTTTTCTTACTGCCAACGTGTTTGATTTATTTCACTTGTACGCCGTTTAGCACAATAAACGGCGTTTATATTTTGCCTTCCAAGTAAAATCTTCTTAGAAAAATAAATATTTAGCGAAAAAACCAATTTTTTTACATTTTTTTGCTTAAAAACCCTTGAAGTTATCTGGGTACTACCCCATCTATCCGTGCAGAAACGATTTTAACTGCTCAGCAATGAGCAACCCAAGCACACAACATTCAGACAGTCTGGGTGTTGGTAACTACATAACTTTGAATAGTGGAATTTTCAGGAGACTTGAAAATGGCAATTCGTCCTTTACACGACCGCGTAATCCTTAAGCGCGCAGAGCAAGAAAGCAAATCTGCAGGCGGTATCGTTCTGACTGGTTCTGCAGCAGAAAAATCTACACGTGGTGAAGTAATCGCAGTAGGTAACGGTCGCATCCTTGAGAACGGTGAAGTAAAAGCGCTAGACGTTAAAGTTGGCGACACCGTTATTTTCAACGACGGTTACGGCGTAAAAACAGAAAAGCTGGATGGTGAAGAAGTACTTATCCTAAGCGAAAGCGACATTCTAGCGATTGTTGAGTAATTACAACTAACGTTAAAACGAATTTTAGAGGAATTTAATCATGGCAGCTAAAGAAGTACGTTTTGGTGATGACGCTCGCAGTAAAATGCTTAAAGGCGTAAACATTCTAGCGAACGCAGTAAAAGTAACACTTGGTCCTAAAGGCCGTAACGTTGTTCTAGACAAGTCATTTGGTGCTCCAACTATCACTAAAGATGGTGTATCTGTAGCGAAAGAAATCGAACTTGAAGACAAGTTCGAGAATATGGGCGCGCAGATGGTTAAAGAAGTAGCGTCTAAAGCGAACGACGAAGCGGGTGACGGTACTACTACTGCAACTGTACTAGCGCAAGCAATCGTAACTGAAGGCCTTAAGAGCGTTGCAGCGGGTATGAACCCAATGGACCTTAAGCGCGGTATCGACAAAGCAGTTATTGCCGCAGTTGAAGAGCTAAAAGCCCTTTCTACTGACTGTGCAGACAGCAAGTCTATCGCTCAAGTAGGTACTATCTCTGCAAACTCTGATTCAGAAGTGGGCGACATCATTGCACAAGCAATGGAAAAAGTAGGTAAAGAAGGTGTTATCACTGTAGAAGAAGGTCAGGCACTTCAAAACGAACTAGACGTTGTTGAAGGTATGCAGTTCGACCGCGGTTACCTGTCTCCATACTTCATCAACAATCAAGAAAACGGTACTGTTGAACTAGACAACCCGTTCATCCTATTGGTTGACAAGAAGATTTCTAACATCCGCGAACTACTTCCTACCCTTGAAGGCGTAGCGAAAGCTGGTAAGCCGCTAATGATCATCGCTGAAGATGTTGAAGGCGAAGCGCTAGCTACACTAGTAGTAAACAACATGCGCGGTATTGTTAAAGTTGCAGCGGTTAAAGCACCTGGTTTTGGTGACCGTCGTAAAGCAATGCTTCAAGACATCGCTATCCTAACTGGCGGTACAGTAATCTCTGAAGAGATTGGTCTAGACCTTGAAAAAGTTCAGCTTGAAGACCTAGGTACTGCTAAGCGCGTAGTTATCAACAAAGACAACACAACTGTTGTTGACGGTAACGGCGACCAAGAAGCGATTGAAGGCCGTTGTGCTCAAATCAAGGGTCAAATTGAAGAGTCTTCGTCTGACTACGACAAAGAAAAGCTTCAAGAGCGTCTAGCTAAGCTTTCAGGCGGTGTTGCAGTAATTAAAGTTGGTGCAGCAACTGAAGTTGAAATGAAAGAGAAGAAAGACCGCGTAGAAGATGCACTACACGCAACGCGCGCAGCGGTTGAAGAAGGTGTGGTACCTGGTGGTGGTGTGGCACTAGTTCGCGCAGCAGCTAAACTTGCTGACCTAACTGGTGACAACGAAGACCAAACAGTAGGTATCAAGCTTGCACTACGTGCAATGGAAGCGCCTCTACGTCAAATCTCTATCAACTCAGGTGCAGAAGCATCTGTAGTAGTTAACGAAGTGAAGAACGGCGAAGGTAACTACGGTTACAACGCAGGTAACGATACTTACGGCGACATGCTAGAGATGGGTATCCTTGACCCAACTAAAGTAACGCGCTCTGCACTACAGTTCGCATCATCGATTGCTTCACTAATGATCACGACTGAAGCAATGGTAGCTGAACTACCTAAAGATGACGCTCCAGGAATGCCTGACATGGGCGGAATGGGCGGCATGGGCGGCATGATGTAATCAATTGCTGTCTCTTTAAGTCCTTTCAAATCAATGGTTTACGCGCAATGTATACAGTTGAGTATACGCAAATGTAGACAATGATGTAGGACGAAAAGAAGCTTTAAGAAAGGCGTTGGGTTGAGACTCAGCGCCTTTTTTGTTTGTAAGTAACCAATTAGTTTAGTAGCTTATTTATCGATATTAGGTTGATAGCCAAGGAGGCATTAATGGGCGATGTAGTAGGTGGGATTTTATTGTTGTTTTCTATCTTGCTGGCTGTGATTGCTATTACAGAATTGCTTGGCTTTCACACCTTCTTCAACTCGCTTTTAAAGATAGGCCACGCTCCCCTTTTTAAAATAAAACTTTTTTGGGTGGCTACTTTATTCCCATTAGCAATTGCGCTTGTACTTTCAATACCAATGTTCTCCTCTACTAAGTTTGATTTTAGTCAGCAAGGGTATTCAAAATTCGTAGAGCTATTCTCGTTCCCCCTCTGGGTAGCTTCTGGTTCCATAATTTTTGGTGTACTGGTTGGGCGGTTTCACGGTTCTGTTCAGCGATATGAGGCTCTTTGTCAAACAGAGAGTAACAATAATTTCAGTAACTTTATCGAACATAAAAAGCTTTTTTTTGAGAAGTTAGATTTTGACGGCATGACTTTTAAGGCAGTGCTTACTGTAGAAAATGATGAAGGGAATCTTAATTTAAGCGATTACATTATGGACTTTCGCTTAGATAAAGAGCGACTGTACAAGTTTTTCTTCCCACAGAATTCTTATAAAAATTTTGATATAAGCAAGCGGGTTAATTTAATTGAAATGTCAGAGATAGATATTCCAGAAGATGTGAAAAAACTTGATGAAAAAGCGCATAAGATACTCAATACTTTGTCTGGCATTACGGGTATTACGTTAAAGAAAGGCCTCAACGAAGAGCTATTTTGGAGTTACGAACAAACCAGCTATCCATACGAACATGCTTATTATAAATTCGCCAACTTACAATGCTTTAGCTTAGTCTTGAAACACCTCGATGATATATTATTACCATTGTCTGATTCGGCATTGAGTGATGATTCCTGCGAATCGGATTTATTTTCAGTTAAGCCTTTTGAGCCTTGCGAAATGAGTTTTAGCCTCCTTAAGCACTACTGCCACGCAGAAGAAAGTAGCTTAGAAGCGGCCCTGAGGAATACGGCTTTTGTGAGCAACAGGAGCAACTAAAGGAGGCCTAAAAAAAGTATTAATAGCAAATATGCGCAAGCTTTATGAGTTTGTAGTCTCAAAAGGAAGACGTCCTTCTAATAGGAGTTAAACACTCTTATTTTGAATGGAGTACCGCAGCTTTAGCCGCTAAGTTATCTGCAAGTTCATTGCCGTAGATACCGCTATGACCTCGAACCCACTTAACGACAACTGTAGGCTTCTCGTGCTTTAATTTGTCGATAAGTTGCCACAGGTCTTGATTAGCTATTGGCTTCTTACTTGCGTTCTTCCAGCCTTTTAGCTTCCACCCTTCAAGCCACTCGTTGTAGCCTTTGGAAACCATTTCGTTGTCTGTGTGTATAGTGTCTTCAGTCTCTGCCAGTTCAAGAGCTTTGATGACTGCCAGCATTTCACAACGGACATTGGTTGTTGTCGCTTGGCCTTTCTCTGGCTTTACTTGTGCTGTGTAGGTGTCGAGAACTTCGCCTTGCTCGTTAAGTATTACAATTGCAAGCCCTCCGAGTTTACAGCCAAACTGATTATTGGGTGCTGCTCCGTCAGTATAGATATGTCTTCTGTTGGTATTCATAAATGAAACTCTCCTATTGGTTTATTCTTAAAAGCTTCGAGATAACACTGGCTCGAAGTTAGTTATTCTCCAGTAAGCTTCGCTCATCGCGTCATGCAGGATGCCCTCGCTACTGGCTGGTACGATAAAGCTGTCGTGTACTGGAAGGGTTGGAGTACCAAAGGTGGTCATAGTGTCTAGAACATGGTTGGCAATGAGGCTGTCTTGATGTTGTAACGACTTCCACTGCTCCTGATAGAACATTTGGCTAATACAGCTGTGCCTTGTCTCAAAAAGGGAGAGCGCGTTATCTGCATCCTCATAAGTCATGCTCAAATGAAAAGCCGTTGAACGTATAGCCTGTAGTCTGCTGCTGGTGCTAGTAGCAATTAATGCTAATTTCTTCACTACATCTCTGTCGATGCCTTCGATGTCGTAGCAGTCACTTGGAGCTTCTACACCAGCCAAATGATAAAGAAGACGAGGGTGCATCGACTTGTAGTCAAGCTCAACACAAGGCTCTCCATTAATTGTGATAGTGCTTCTGACAACTTGAGGTAGGTTCTGCGCATCACAGTAAAACCTGCCACCAATGCACCATTGCCCTTTGAATATCCGTCTGCATGAGAGGTCAGACTGCGATAGTTGAATGGTTCTGTTGTCTTCAGATTTATATACCCAGTTGTAACTTGTGCGTACCTCATTATGTTCCATTATCGACTTTCTCATGCGAAGAGTGCTTGGTTCGTCGCTGTAGTTAACGTAATCATAAGGATTGTTGCGAAGAATGAGCGGGTCAATAGGAACAGAGATGTCAGTTACCTCATGTGCTTCCAGAAGGCGAGCTTGATTGATACAGGTCTCAGTGGGGAGAATAAGTGACGGAATGCCAGACGTGTAGTTCTCGCTTTTGAATCCTCGCTCAATCTTAATCAAGCCTAGCTGTTCTCCTTGCGTCAGTAAGGCGTTCATCGTGTCTCTGCTGTACGGCTCCCTACGAAATCTCTTCGGTATAGCTTTTAGGCGCTTACCTAGCGAGTGTACGAAACCCGTATCAGTGCCTAAGTTCATCGCACAGGCAAGATTGATAGCTATACACTTAACCGCTTGGCTTGTTGGCTTGGTAATACGTTGTCGCCCTTGTGTCAGCTGTTCAGTGAGCCAGTCGGTAAACTGTGAATCTACTCCCTTATGGGTTCTTAGTGGAAAGGTGAATATTGGGTTTGCATTAGTTGTATTGGACTTTCCCTTGAGGGCTTGTGTCCACTGGAAGTTTTCTTGTGGTGTAACCATAAGTTGGTTCATAAGCGTTCTCCTTGTCTTATTCCCCCCTATAGTGCTGCTGGTGGTCTCCTCGTCTGTCGCTAAGTCGCTTCTGGGTTGTATTTACCAATAACTAACCAAGTTATCGTTACAGGTTAATTAATGGATGGATGCACCTCAGACACGTCTAAGGCAGGACTACGAGACAGAAAAGATAGTCAGGGGAAGTTGAATTGATTGAATTAAAGGTGATAACTGATTGATAGTCAGTCACCGAATAGTTTGGATTGACAAAACAGGGTATGAGAAACGAACGGCTAAACACAAAATAAGTGATAGTGTTAACTTTTCGCTTCCCCCTCCCATGGTCAGGGAGTCGTGTATCTCTTGAATTTACAGGGCTTGCGATATATTGGCTAATTCTTATTTTTTAGAGGGATTTTATGGTCATTGAGTCTAACCAACCGATAAGCGAGAAGTGCGGATACAAAGCCTCATCACAGATCGACAACGGCTTTCTACGAGCTTTTCTGGGTACAATTAATACGATTGCATTAGGTGAGATAACTCGATCTTAGAGGGCTTTACAGAGCCTCAAACAGTTAAGCGTGAGACTCCGTTGTGATAGTGCTGAAGATGTCTAACAGAGGATTAGCAGACCACATGAATCCTTGGCTTTATAATTCGAATTTACTCGGTTTATTATTTTGACTAATGAACTCATTGATTATCTTATGCACCGCTCCCTTACTACAGCTTAATTCTTCAGCAATCTTAGCCATGCTCAAGCCTTCCTCTCGTAGTTGGTGGACTCTCTCACGGTCTACAGACTTCTTACGCCCAAACTTAACGCCTTTCTCTTGCGCCTTAGCGATACCTTCCATCTGTCTTTCGTAGCGTAGAGACAACTCGAACTCAGCTACAGCAGCAATCATGTGGAACATTAGTTTACCGTGTGGTGTTGTTGTATCGATGCCTTGGTCAATTACAATGAGACCTACGCCTTTATCATCGAGTAACTTCGAGATATTCGCTAGGTCAGCCACAGAACGACCTAAACGGTCTAACTTGGTCACAACAATAGCTTCACCTTCACGCACGTAATCAAGCATCTTCTCTAGCTCTGGGCGGTCTGCTGTCTTACCTGAGCGTTTCTCTTGGTAAATCTTTGTGCAGCCTTTCGCCTTCAGTGCGTCTAACTGAACGTCTAGCTTCTGGCCTGTGGTTGATACTCGTGCGTAACCGATAAGTTGACCTGTCATGATAAATCCATCCTGTTCAATAAAGTCTAAAGGTTAAGTGACCAATAAGATAATGAACGGTAAGTGAACGGTCAATAGGTAAGTTCAAAAAAGTTTATTTTGGTGGACGATTGTGAAACCGGAAATTTACGGGTACAAAGTCTGGATATTTCCCGACTAAACCTCACGCCTGCAATGATGCAGTCATGTAGTCAACCTTTTCGGACTGCAATTGTGCGTGCCGAATAATATGTAAAAGCTCAGTTATTTACCAGCCTGCAATAATGCGGTCTGGCTTAAAGAGCCACCAGCAGAGCCTGTGCGTTGTCTTGGTGTTTGGTCAAGATGAACGTTGCGGCTTGCTTGAAGATTGTCTTAGCGGTGTTCCTGTGGTGCGTAGAGGCACCCTATGGGGGGGGAGTTGAGGCTTCATCATTGTCGATTTGGCCTCTCAGATTTTTGTGGTGAAACTTTCTCTACAACTTTTTTGTAAAATAAGTTTGGTCATAAATTCTTGTTATTGACTTTTTTTTGCACTACTGTAGTATGCGCGCACCTCGAAAAAACCGATAAGAATGTTATTTCGTAACTATACTTAGGTGGTGAGGATAGAGGAGATTGTTTTATGGCTAGAATCAGAAAAAATAAAGACTCCGGAGTTCAAATGGATAGTATCCTTGAAGTCTTGGAAGGTCTTTCATTAAGCGATGAATATTATGCCAGAGCTCGCGTGGCGAGAAGAAAGACTGCGAAAAAGTCACTCAATGAGCGATTCAGAGATGCTTTTTTGAAGGCGCACTCTGAAAAGGTTGAAGCTTAGGCGTTATATTTCATTAAACAGGGACGTGAGTGGATTAGAAGTTGAACAATAATAAGAAGTGGGTTTATGAATGTCTTGTCGAAAGCGAAACAGACCCAGTTGGTCTTATCGCGTATGCGTTTTACAAGAAGTCAAAACACGAAATAGCCTCCAAGCTTAGGGACGAAAATGTAGATGAGCTTGAAATCGAACAGAAAGTAAAAGCTCACCACGATACAGTGCTGCAAAGCACCGATCTTCTTGAAAGTTTCAACTTAAAGGCTGAGCTCTTCTTAAAAGAAGTATATCAACGAATAGAGAACAAAGTTGAGAACGAGCTTAAGAAAGAGCACAAAAAGAAAGTTGAAGAATTAGAGAAAGAAAAAAAGAAGGCTTACGACAAGGCGGCTCTAGCCCTTAAAAATGTCGCAAAAAGACATAATGAGCCGCATTGGTCTCTCCGTTCCGCTGGATGGTTGTGGAATGGTTTCGCTGGTATTTTTGCTGCTTTAATTATGACATTCTTGGTCGGTGGTGTTGTTTACGCATTGTCACCTGAGGCAAAGCAGGCCGAGTCTAAACAAGAAGTTGTTTCTGAAATTCTCAATTACATATTCAAATAGGCAGAAGCAACTCTGCCTTATTTACCGCCTCTTTGAGCCTTTGTAGCTCATGCCCCTTCGAGTAGTACCCATAAGACATCGTTTTACCTCGCTCATGACCAACTATTTGAGCGGTAACGTTCTCCTCAATGCCTGCTCGTTCCATCGCAGTAATGTACATATGCCTGAACGAGTGGAAGCCTTTGAGCTTGTTGTCAGTCACGTGCTTTACCTTAAAGTTTGAAAACGTCCGGCTAGCTGTCTTGCTTCCAATACCAATAACAAAGTCGTCATCTTCCTTGTTCTCAATATGAGCTAGTAGCCTCTCACCTATTGCATCGGGTAGCGGTACAGTGCGCGTTGCTGCTTTCGTTTTACCTTTCTCTATGTTTATCGCAATGATTCCGTCATCTACAACAACATGCTTCTTCTTTAAGTTGCATAGTTCGCTGATGCGACAGCCTGAGTAAATGCCTAAGTCCACCAGCAAGCTATAAACAGGCTTTTCCCAAGAATGGCTTCGTATCTTAGCAACTTCCTCTTTTGTGAATTGTTCACGTTTTTCAGTTTGGTGTTCTTCGGCTGACGAGTACTTGTGACCAGTAAACGGGTTAACTCCAGATACTTCCTCCATAGTCTCAGCGAAATCCCAAACAACTTTGAGTCTGCTTATCTTGGCTTGTACTGTTGCTTTCTTGTAAGTCTTCTCAAGGTGCTTAATGTACTGATACACCATCTTTTTCGATATGTCTTCAACAGCAATATTTCCTTGGTCAATCCAATCGAAGGTCTTAAAGCAATATTTGCTGAAGTCCTTAACGGCTGTTTCAACTTTCTGGATAGTGTCCTCAGTTTTTCCTTTGCCCCAATCGTCTTGCCACATCTTCAGTGCTTCAGACATACGAAGCTTGTATTTGTTGCTGAAGTCTTTAGCGCCAGTTACCGTCATGTAGGCTTCTAGCTCTACCTTTCGACCTTGAGATTCAAGCTTTTCTGGATAGATACCCAAATCCCATTCTTCAGGGTAGTTCTTTTGGTCACGCCTCATTTCTCGAACTATTTCTCTGAATTGAGCGCTTTCTGTGCTTGAAGAGCAGCGGAGCGCTTTAGACTCTAACTCTCCATTGAGAATGTCACGCTTACGTCTGGCCTGCCGTATGTCAGCAGTATCAAGACTAACTTGGATGAATGATTGATTAGGGTATTGGTTAGTTAAGTGCTTAGGGATTCTGCGTTGATACCACCAGATATTCCCACGTAACTTTAGGTGTTTTGTGTCTGTCTTCTTGCTCATATCATTGCGTAATGTAGCCAATAATGTAGACAGTATTGTTTCCATAACTAACTGAAAGTCAATAGAAATAAGGTCTGCGTGATAGTTCTCTCGGCATGATGTAATCATTCCCCAAGCTTAACGCTTAAAAAGGCGCTACTTCACGAGGTCACTTCACTTCAGAGTTAGCGCCTTTTTTGTATCTACTGCTTCTCGGTTAACTTTGCCCCTAACCACCTAATTTCTAGCGAAAATGTATCAGGTACCGCACTGGTGTGATCGCTATCTGAAATTACGTTTAGTTGTCCTAAACTTTATGAGATTCTTGATGACATAAGTACAAATATTTATGTCTAGTGGTACTTAATCATCAAAACTTTCTCGAGCAGTTTGTTCTTGGCTCGCCCTTTCGTTCATAGAATCATCTGTTACTGAATTGCTTCAATCAAAAAAGCTATCCCAAGTATTTTCTATAGGGCTTAATACTCTATCCTTACCTACAACTCGAACATTAACTGCTTTAACAGATTCTTCAAATCGAGCTTCTGCTGGCATCCTAACCGCTTGAGAGCGGTGCTCATAAAAATTTTAGCTGTCTTCATTTTTACACCCCTTAGTTGGTATATAGCAAAGGCATATGCCATAAAGTGTTGCACGTGCTCTAGCGTATTGGGAGCATCCCGATAGCCAACTAAAAAAAGCCTTGTGTGTTTCATCTTATTTATCGGAAGCTTAACGCATCATAAACTTTCCTGCGTTCTATGTTTTGCTTAGTTTTTATAAACGAAAAATTTACAATACTTTCTTTCAAGAAGAAGCAAGTTTCACGTTAAATGATCATGAAATGACTAAAAACAAAGGGTACAGCGTAAGTAAAGCAGACTGCATAATTTGGAAGAGTAATCCTCACATGTTAAATAAATGGAAAATTTTTCATTTAAATGCAAAGAGAATAGTTTGAGAGTAATCAACGAGTGACTTGTGCTCGATAAAAATTGCCTTTAACCTGCCACGCCTGCTTCATCTTTGAAGTAGGAAACTAGTGCATTTTTTATAAGGCATACTACCTACTATGGCACCACGTTCTTTCGCTTTTTTAAGCGAATTGAATTCATTAATTAGACCCGCAGTAAACTACACCAATGGTGTAGGCGCTATGCTGTGGTTGGCTAATATGGTGCTGTTGCTGAATGTTGCGCTAGTTATTAGTGGCACCATGGCCGACGCTACAGAGTTTGTTAGTGCATTTAATGAAAGCTTGGTTTTTGAGCCTTTCGTTATTGCACTTGCTAATCACACGCTTTCACAATTTATCGTTCCCACTATCGCGTTGGTATTAGTCGGTTTATTGGTTAAAGCCACGGCTATAGCAAAGGCGCAAATAACAAAACAGCGCCAGCCTATCCCTTACCTTTGCCCTACATTTCCTCAGCCTTTTGTTCAAACGGTTGGCAGCCGAGCGCCCCCGCTTTTTAGTTAAACGTCTCCAATTTTTTAGACACCATGAGTGCTGCGCTTTAAGCGTGATAACGCCACTTTTGGTGGTTTTTTCGATGCTGTAAACCCGTAGTTCCGTTAGGAACTGCTCAGTCATCGCCGTTTAACTTGTAGGTTATAGGAACTTGTTTTGTCTATTCGTAACCTTTTTACTTTGATTGTTGCTGGTGCTGGGCTTACGTTAGCCGGTTGCAGCGGTGGCGTGCTTGACCCCAAAGGGCAAGTGGGCATGGATGAAAAGAATCTTATTATTCTTTGTACCATCCTAATGCTGATTGTTGTTGTTCCCGTAATTGTTCTAACGCTTTACTTCGCATGGAAGTATCGTGCTAGTCGCGACTTTGAAATTTACACCCCGAAGTGGGCGCACTCTACAAAGATAGAAGCCGTTGTATGGTCAATTCCTATCTTAATTGTCATTTCGTTAAGCGTGATCACATGGCGTTCTACTCACGCACTCGACCCTTATTCACCACTAGAAGGCAAAGGAGAACACCTTACTGTTGAAGTGGTATCGCTCAACTGGAAGTGGCTGTTTATTTACCCTGAGCAAGGCATTGCTACCGTCAATGAATTAGTGTTTCCGGCTAATAAGCCTGTGGCATTTAAAATCACTTCCGAAAGCACTATGAATTCGTTTTTCATTCCTCAGTTGGGAAGCCAGATTTATTCTATGGCGGGAATGGAAACTAAGCTTCACCTTATTGCCAACGAGCCAGGTACCTACAAGGGTATTTCGTCAAACTACAGTGGCGCAGGCTTTACGGGAATGAAATTCAACGCTATTGCCACACCTACTGAAGGCGACTTTAACGATTGGGTTGCAAGCGTAAAACAAGCCCAAACACCGTTAACTTCCGCTTCTTATGAGCAGCTTGCCAAGCCAAGTGAAAACAACCCGGTAACTTACTACAGCGAAGTGAGTGAAGGTCTCTTTCACGACATCGTGATGAAGTACATGAAAGATCACGGCTCTATGGACTTTTATAGCAAGCCAGAAAATGCCGCAACTGGCGAGCATCACACAATGCCTCAAATGCAACACCGTCATCATCAAGAGGATGCACAATAATCATGTCTTTTTTAGGTAAATTATCTATAGAGGCCGTGCCCTATCACGAGCCTATTATTATGGTGACACTTGCCGTAGTGGCACTGGTTGGTGTGGTTATAGCCATGCTCATCACCAAACACAAACAGTGGGGTACCCTGTGGTTTGACTGGATCACGTCTGTCGACCACAAACGTCTTGGTATTATGTACATTGTGCTGGCTATGATCATGCTGCTGCGCGGCTTTGCCGACGCTATTATGATGCGTACTCAGCTTGCAATGGCAACCAATGGTGCGCCCGGGTATCTCCCGCCAGAGCACTACGACCAAATTTTCACAGCTCATGGCGTTATCATGATTATCTTCATGGCGATGCCGTTTATGATTGGCCTAATGAACATCATTCTGCCACTGCAAATTGGTGCCCGTGATGTGGCATTTCCTTTTTTAAATAATTTGAGTTTTTGGTTAACCGCAGGTGGCGCAATTCTAGTAAATGTGTCTTTGGGGTTAGGTGAATTCGCAAAAACAGGGTGGGTTGCTTATCCGCCGCTAGCCGGGTTGGAGTTTAGTCCCGGGGTTGGCGTCGACTATTACATATGGGCCCTGCAGATATCCGGGCTCGGTACCCTGTTAACTGCCGTAAACTTCTTGGTTACTGTGTTTAAAATGCGTGCACCAGGCATGAAGCTAATGCAAATGCCTATTTTCACCTGGACCTGCACATGGGCGAATATTCTTATCGCCGCATCGTTCCCTATTCTTACCGCTGTGTTAGCCATGCTAACGCTAGACCGCTATATGGATTTTCACTTCTTCACTAACGAAGCAGGTGGTAACTCCATGATGTATATCAACCTGTTTTGGGCATGGGGACACCCTGAAGTTTATATTTTAGTATTGCCTGCATTTGGTATTTTCTCAGAGGTTATATCTACGTTTACCGCTAAGCGTTTGTTTGGCTACAAGTCGATGGTTTATGCATCGGGCGCTATTGCCATTCTAGGCTTTATTGTATGGCTGCATCACTTCTTTACCATGGGGTCGAGCGCCAATGTGAATGCTTTCTTCGGCATTATGACCATGGTTATTGCTATACCCACGGGGGTAAAACTATTTAACTGGCTGTTCACCATGTATCGAGGTCGTCTTGTACTGAGTGTGCCTGTGCTATGGACGTTAGGTTTTATGGTGACTTTCACCATCGGCGGTATGACGGGCGTACTGTTAGCTATACCTGGCGCAGATTACGTACTCCACAATAGCTTGTTCCTTATTGCTCACTTTCATAACACCATTATTGGTGGTGCGGTTTTTGGCTACCTGGCGGGCTTTGCCTTTTGGTTCCCGAAAGCCATGGGCTTTAAGCTTGACGAAAAAACCGGAAAAGCAGCCTTTTGGTGCTGGCAAATTGGTTTCCTTTTGGCGTTCATGCCCCTATATGTGCTTGGCTTTTTGGGTATGACACGCCGCTTAAATCACACCGACAACCCTGACTGGAATATCTGGTTATACATTGCTGCATTTGGTGCGTTTGTTATAGCAATTGGTATTTTCTTCCAGCTACTTCAGCTGTTTGTAAGCTTCAAAAACAAAGAGAAGCTTAACGATACAACGGGCGATCCGTGGAATGGTCACACGTTAGAGTGGTCAACGGCGTCACCGCCTCAATTTTACAATTTTGCCAAGATTCCTCACATCAAAGACATTGATGCATGGACGGATATGAAAGAACGCGGCGAGTCGTATCAACGCCCTGAAAAATACACACCTATTCATATGCCAAAAAATACTTCAGCCGGAGTTTTCATGAGCATGAGCTTTACCCTAATGGGCTTTGCGCTTATCTGGCATATTTGGTGGCTTGCAGTTGTCGGTTTAGTGGCAGGAATAGGAGTATTTATTAAGCGTTGCTATACCTCGGATGTTGATTATTACGTGCAGGTAGATGAGGTTGAACGAGTTGAAGCTACGCACTTAAGTGCCAATACAGTGGGAGGTCGCTCATGAGTACTATTGCAACATCAAGCGCCGCATCAATGCCGCATGAACACGCACACGAAGAACATCATGAAAACAACACCATGTTTGGTTTCTGGTTGTATTTAATGACCGACTGTTTGTTGTTTGCTTCTTTCTTTGCCACCTATGCCGTGCTGTTTATGAATACGGCAGGCGGTGTGTCTGGCAAAGATATTTTCGAGCTCAACTTTGTTGCAGTTGAAACCGCCGCTCTGCTTTTAAGCAGCATTACCTTTGGCTTTGCCATGATTTGCGCGCACCGACAAAACAAGTCAGGCGCCCTTGCTTGGCTGGCGGTGACATGGGCACTGGGTGCGTGTTTTATTGGTATGGAGGTGTACGAATTTCATCACCTTATTGAGCATGGCAACGGGCCGCAGCAAAGTGCGTTTCTAACGGCGTTTTTCTCATTAGTGGGACTGCACGGACTACACGTTACAGCGGGCCTTATTTGGATGACAATCATGTTTATTGAAGTAACCCGCCGAGGTCTAGGTGGGCAAACTGTTACCCGACTTAGCTGCTTAAGCTTGTTTTGGCACTTCCTCGATATCGTATGGATATGTGTATTTACCGTAGTGTACTTAATGGGGGCAATGTAATGGCGTTACACGATGCAAAATTAGCTTCAAATACGGACGGTCGCGCTTCATCAACTCACAATAGTGATGACGCACATGGCGATGTGAAGTCTTATGTTATTGGCTTCATTCTATCTGTGGTACTCACCGCTATTCCGTTCACTCTAGTGATGAATGGCGACCTATCTAAAGTTACCACGATTTGGAGCGTGGTAACCCTTGGCTTGGTTCAAATTTGGGTGCACCTTAAGTACTTTTTGCACCTTAACTTTGTTACTGAAGAAGGCAGAGCCAATACGTTTTCATTCTTATTCAGTGCTCTTATTATTTTCATGGTGGTGGGTTTATCCGTTTGGATCATCTACGAATCAAACGCCATGATGATGTATTAGCAAATCTCTGTATTTGCGTGGTCTAGCTTGACGATTACGCCAGGCTTTTCAATGTGTTTACTTCATCGCGGTCAGTACGATAAGCCCTCATGTTTTGCCCTTCTATTGGGGCAACCTATTTGGGGGGCAACATTGGGGCTTCTCGGTACACCTTGATACGCGTCTAAATGGGCGCGTTTTAAATTTGGATTTTACCCATGACCTCTACTTATAAACGTTACCTGTCAGTCACCAAGCCCGGCATTATTATGGGCAATGCTATTTCGGTAACGGGCGGTTTCTTGCTCGCGTCCCGTGGCGATATAGATTACTGGCTGCTGCTCGCTGCGCTCATCGGTTTATCGCTGGTGGTGGCTTCAGGTTGTGTCATTAATAACTGCATTGACCGAGATATCGACGGCAAAATGCAGCGCACGGCCAACCGGGTTACGGTAACAGGCGAGTTGCCATTACTTACTGCGATGTTGCACGGTGCTGTGCTAGGCATTTCGGGGTTCGGCTTGTTAGCAGCTTACACCAACCTTACCGCGGTATTTTTTGCTGTTTTTGGCTACGTTATTTATGTGGGTGTTTACAGCCTGTATATGAAGCGGAACTCGGTATACGGCACATTTGTTGGCAGTTTGTCAGGTGCGGTGCCGCCAGTGGTCGGTTATTGCGCGGTAAGTGGTCAGTTTGATATGGCCGCAGCTATTTTGTTGGGTATGTTCAGCATTTGGCAAATGCCCCATTCTTATGCCATCGCTATCTTCAGATATAACGACTATAAGGCGGCTGGAATTCCTGTGTTGCCCGTATCGCAGGGTATTGCGAAAGCGAAACGCCATATCGTCCTTCATATTGCGTTATTTGCTTTAGTTGTAATGCTGCTTCCACTTAGCGGTTATACGGGCATTGGGTTTTTAACCGTGGCCTTTGCAACCAGCCTTTGGTGGCTGTTAATGGCACTTCGCGGATATAGACCCGACATCAACGTAGAAGGCTGGGCAAAACGTGTTTTTGGTTTCTCCATTGTGAATATAACGCTGTTATCCGTCGCTATGTCACTGGACTATCATACGTCAGTAACGAGTCTGTTTGCGCTCTCGTTCTAATTGACGTGTTTCGACTCACTCGACGTGGTTGGCTTGAAAGCTTCCAATGCAGTGTGCGTATAGCAACGCATTCACTTTGGGCAATCAGGCCTGACCGAGTGCTTTTTGCCCTCTGTACAAGCGAATAATGGTGAAACTATTAACTGCCAGTAGCGTAGCTTCAAGCAGGGTGCCGCCAATAGAACCGACAATAATATTGTTGGTTAGCCAACATATAGCGCCGCACAAAAACGCTAAACGCATGCGTATTCCTGACAAACAAAATAAGGCATAAGTGCCTATGCACGTGCCCAAAACAGGTAATAAATCGTACCAAACTTCGGCCAAATACAGCCCGGCTGCTGCGATATTAATATAAACAGGTAGGCGACACTGCGGGAGCGGGTTTTAATTGAAAATGCCTGTTCTTACCACTGAAAGCAAGGCACTTAAGCATGCGGTTACGGCACCAAGTAGCGCAAAATGCAGGGCGTGATTTAAATTCATCACCACCATCATTATTCGCAGGTGCTGATCATCACGCTGATAAAAGCACAAAATGCCAAGCGCAAAACTCAGCATGCCTATCGCTTGGGCCAAGTCAAATTCTGGTAACAAAAGGGAAGGCCCGTCAATCATTGATAAAGGTTAACGATACGCAGTTTTTAAACAGCAGAGTAGCCTTTACATCGCTTTTTAGCCCAACACATCACATTGACTAATGGCAGGCGAGTTGTTCACTAGGGTATACTTAGCGTACACGATATTATTCTTAAACCCCCGAGACAAATTAGGTCCTTTCCATGGCAACGGCATCCGCACTTCACATTTTGGTTAAAACAGAGAAAGAAGCGCTTTCTATTTTAGAGCAGCTTAAAAAGGGTAAGGATTTCGCGACGTTAGCAAAGCGTCATTCTAAATGCCCGTCGGGCAAGCGTGGTGGCGATCTTGGTGAATTTCGTAGAGGCCAAATGGTAAAAGCCTTCGACGATGTGGTATTTAAAAAAGACGTGCTCAAAGTACACGGGCCGGTGAAGACCCGTTTCGGCTACCACCTTATTAAAACGCTTTATCGTAGTAATTAAAACCAGAGCCCTTTAAAACCAAAGCCGCAATAGCCGAAGCAAGCCCGGTACATTTAACAAGCGTTAAAGTATGTCCTAGCTAATTACCTTGTTAATTGCCGGGCTCCCACTTTTCACCGCATACTGAATTTTTGGTAAATATGGCGTACGGGCTGTTGGTGTCGTGTAGTGAATTGCGTAGCGCTGCGCCGTGATCTACCGTAATAAAAGGTGTGTCAGAGGCCTTACCTTGTTCATTTAGCATAAAATAGTCGCTGGAGTAGCTTGTTAGCATCATGCGATTGTCGTAACCCATATCGCTTAAGCGAACCCGGGTTATGGCTTTAAATTTAGCGCCGGGGTTAGAAAGGCCTACTATTTTCTTAAAAAAGTAACCTTTATCAGTTTGAAGCTGTGAAAAGCCGTTTAAGGTATTTATTAACGCTTTTACGTCGATGGCTTCGCGCTGTAGCATAAAGTCGTGATGAATAGCATTGCCATCTTTTCTTAAGCTTTCTTCTGAAGACATTTTACCCGCGGTGTACGCTTGTTCAGACTCCAGTGATGAAAGGTATGCTTGTCCCTCTTCCCCATAGTGGAGTAGCGCTTTGGTGTTCACGTTCACGTAGTAATCGCTAATTCCAGCAGGCACTACTTCAAATAGCATAACATCGGGAGTTATAGCGCCTCGCTCTTCTGGCGTTTGAGGCCCTTTGGCTACGCACTTGTCAGAAATAAAATAGTAATATTGGCCCGCTTCAATGGCGAAAGCTGTGTTAGATAGCACCGTGCAGATGGTCAGAAATAGTAGTCTAGAAGTGAACTGTTTAAATGCCGTGACAGCACTGCCAATTTGCATATCAAAGAAGCCTTATTGTTTGATGCATTAATATATAATACCAACGCATGCGAACTGATATAAGGCGTCATTGTAAGGGGTAGTGGGTCAAAGCGCGAGTTAAGCTTTGAAACGCGCTTTGGATTTAGTTTGTAGCCCAATAAAACTAAGTATGCCCTTAAGACTCAAGTACCCCGTTAACGGGGGCGAAGGACAATGGTGTCGCTAGAGTAGTCTGTAGATATCTGTAAATTGTCGGCAAGGGCGGCAATAAGCGCGTCTACATCATTGGTGTTGAATAGCCCTGCAACTTGCATATTGGCAAGCGCAGCATCACCTAAAACGACGGTTTTGTCCGTATATCGGCTTACTTCTTCAATTACGTCAATTAATGGCTCGCCGCGAAATACAATCTTGCCTTCCCGCCAGCTTAAATCATTCGCGATATCTTCATCTGACACTGTCTCAACGGTGCTGTTAGGCAAAGATAAAAGCGATTTTTCACCTTGAACTAACGTCAGTGGCTGAGCCTGCGGTTTAATAATTGGATCAGTAATGCTTTCGCCATTCGCTTTGTTAAGTGTATAGCTGGCGACTTCTACCACGCCTTCGGTAACTACCAGTTCAAGGTCGCCGCGGTGATATTGCACATTAAAAGCAGTACCAACCGCCTGTATAGCTTTACCTGCTGCAAGTACATTGAGCGGGCGGGATTTGTCTTTCGCCACTTCGATATGAAGCTCACCTTTGACAAGCTGAATAATCCGTGAGGTTTCAGTAAAAGCAATGTTCACTTGAGAGTTGGTATTAAGCCATAGTGTACTGCCGTCCTCTAAGCTAATACTCTTGTGCTCGCCCGGTTTGGTCGAGGCTTGTAACGAGTAGCTTGCCATTTGAGCAACAGGTTCGGTTTGATTAGACGGCGAGAATAAATCTAGCCCCTGATAACTTAACAGCCCAACCATTAAAAACGAGGCAGCAATGGCCAGCGGGCGCTTCCAAGTCACGGTGTTGTTTGCTTTGTGTTTGACGCTAGGCTCAGGTGTATGAGGTACGATCTCAGCCAGTTCGCTAAGCACCGACATCTTGTCCCATAATGCTACCATCTCTAGGAAAGTGTCTCGATGCACAGGTGTTGCAAGCCATGCTTTTAGTGCTTGTTTTTCATCGTCATCAAGCCCCTCGTCGAGTTTCACAAGCCACTCACTGGCAGTATCAAGCACGCGCTCATCACTGTTGAATTGAACAACGTTGCTAGAGGTGTCGGTATTGGTCTCGCTCTTCGAGCTATTCATGGGCGTCTCTCTTTACTTCCGCCGTGCTTTGTTGCCCGCTACGTTGATAAGTAGTAGGCCGTGTATGCGATGCTGATTGTCTTCGCATAAATAACGTGCATCGTTTTATACCTTCAGCAATGTGCTTTTCCACGGTTTTTTCACTTATCTCTAATTCTTGGGCGATCTCTTTTAGAGAGTAGCCATACACTTTCTTTAACACAAATGCGCGCCTGCATTGCTTAGGAAGGCCGCGTACTGCATCACAAAACAATTTAAATTCTTGTTGTGTCGCGTTGCTGTTAAACGTCTCGTCTTCAGCGCCATTTATGGCACTTTCAAGGGCGGCTTTAACCTCTACGCTATCATCTACCATGCGCGTTTCAGCGCGTTTAAGATGGTCGTAAGCCAAATTTTTTGCCGTCCTGAACAAAAACGACTTGGGCTCTTTAATATGCTCAGTAGATTTCGCCTGACACAAGCGCACATAGGTGTCTTGTAGTATGTCATCCACTTCTTTAGGCGGCACAAGACGAGATAGCATTTTGGCCATCGAACCGCGCGCCGACATATAGGCATTATGTATAGCTGTTTCTATGGGCATATTATTATTTATTATCGTTGTTACTTACTAAGACGAAAGCCACGTGATTTTCCCCCAGCTATTTTCAGCATTATCACTAAAAAATTAAATTTGTTAATAGGTTGTATTAAATGCGTTGCTGGTTTAAAACAACACCATCCAATTGAGTTGAGAGTGAGGCTCACGCATCACAACTCCCGATAAAACATAATAACAACAGCGTAAACACAACTATGCCTGCGGCAACCACTCTGCACGATTCAATCACCTTGTTACCTTTCAAGCCTAGCGCTTTAACGGTGGCGCTTTGCATGGTGTCGTTAGGGGTGAACCACGTTGCTTATGCTGAGTCGGTAGAGCCTGATCAGCAAGCAGAGGTGCTCGTGCAAAATGCGTTGCCCCTTCCTGCTATAGATTTTGCTATTCCTGCACAGAGAGCAGACGAGGCGATTATTACTTTTGCTAATCAAGCCGAGCTAACTGTTGTTTTTCCATATAACAAAGTAAGGCATATCTCAGCGAATGAAGTAAGTGGTAACTATACACCTCAGCTCGCAATTAAAAAGCTTTTAGAAGGAACAGGGCTGAGTGCTCACATTGTGGACAACACGCGCATAAAAATAGTGCCTATTGGTGAGAGAGATAAGAGTAATTATTTACTTGGGCGCTTGTTTGACACCGTTACCGCACAAGGTGAGAGCCTAGTAACCGTGCCAGACGAGCAAGGCAACTATAATATTGAATATATTGAAGTAAGAGGCTTAAGGGCGCGTATCGCTCAATCAGTTGCTATTAAACGCAATGCCAGCGTTATTATGGACACAATTCAGTCGGTGGACATGGGTAAGTTTCCTGATCAAAACCTTGCAGAGGCATTACAGCGGGTGTCTGGAGTATCTATCGACCGCGCCGAGGGAGAAGGGCAGCTTGTCACAGTGCGAGGTTTTGGACCTGAATTTAATAGCGTTTTGCTCAACGGTAGACCAATGGCAACTGATAAGCTTGGGCGCGAATTTAGCTTCGATACTCTAGCCTCTGAGATTGTCAGTAGTGTGGTCGTACATAAGCAAAGCCAAGCAAGTATGCAATCGGGCGGAATTGGCGCAACGATAGATGTTCAAACAGCTAAACCTTTGTCCTTCAAGGGAATGCGAGCGGCTGGCAGCGTCAAAATGCAATACGATACCAACTCGCAGCAATACGCGCCTTCAACGTCTGCTATGTTCAGCAACACCTATTTAAATAACTCGTTGGGTGTTTTAGCCTCCTTTACTCAACACCAACGTCAAGCCAGACTAGAAGAAGCGCAAATCGATGGCTGGTTGGTAAATACGAACGTACCTGAAAGTGAGCTTTCTAAAGACACTGATACGTTATACGTTCCCAGAAATTACGATCAGAGAGTGCGTTTTGACGATAGAACCCGTACAGGGTCTGCGCTCGTTTTACAGTATCGACCTAACAACAAGCTGGAGCTTACTGCCGACTATTTGGGGTCGACATTCGACGTCGAGACCTCTGCAACCTCAATGGGACATTGGTTCACCTCAAGTAATCTTGAAGATGTCACGGTGGATGAAAACGGCACGGCGGTGGCTTTCTCACAAATCAGTGGCCATGCCACCGACTTTCACGCTCGCACATTTAATCGTTCATCCACCTCACAGAGCTTTGGCGTTTCAGCAAGTTATCTTGCAAGCGATAGTATTATAGTCGATGCTGACTTGTCTTATTCGAAAGCCAATGTCGACGACAATAATGGAGAAGGTAACGCACTTTCACTTATCGGTTATCTTAACCGCTCTTCCTTCGATCACACCCAGCAAAATGTCCTACCCGCGATATCGGGTTTTGAGCAAGCCAACCCAGGCCAAGTAAATGCGTTTGGTGAGCCAGTAGGCGTATCGCATTACTTAGACCCTTCAAACGGTCGCGCTCACGTTATGTTACGTAGAGGGTGGAGTATTGATGACGATATAGGGCAGGCGAAGGTGAATATCAGCGTATTGGGCGACGATAACTGGTTTAGCAAAATTGACGTTGGTGCAGCCTTAACTCAGCGAGAAAAAGCCAACCAAAGAAGAGACAACGAAGCAGATGCAAGACACTGTAGTTTTTGTGGCTATTTCGATACGCCGGATATTCCAGATAGCTTTCAAACCATATTTGATGCGGGCGATGATTTTCTTGGTTCGATAAGTGGGCATGAAAATATTCCTCATCAATGGTTGAGGCACGACGGCAGTAGATTGTTCACTTACTTGGAAAACACAGGGGGTGTTAGTCTCGCCGCTGAAACAAGAGGAAGTTCTTTTGCCGTTAAAGAAACAGTGTATGCGGGGTATATTCAGGCCGCCATTGAAAAGGATTACGCGCCTTGGTTTATCGATATTCATGTAGGGCTTCGGGCTGAATATACAGATGTGCAGGTAAGTGGCGTCGACGAGCAGCTATCAGCGCTTGTCATTTTAGATCAAACCGAACTCGGGCAGGAATTTGGTGCGTCGGTAAATATCAATGAGTCCACAAATTATACCAACTTACTTCCAAGTTTGAGTTTGAAAGCCAGCTGGCTTGATAATTGGGTGCTACGCGTGGCTTATAACCACAGTATTACTCGCCCAACTTTGGAGCAGATGGCCCCAGGCGTGACTTATACCACCACGCGGCAAGGAGGCGATTTAAGGGCACGTATTGGAAATTCACAGCTACTGCCCTTTGAGGCAATTAATACTGATTTTGCCATTGAGCACTATTACCAAGAAAACAGCTATGTATCAGCAGGCTATTTCAGAAAAACAGTCGATAACTTCATCGTGAATGAGAGCAATACGCAAGCATTCAATAACGTAACTGACCCTAGTACCGGCGATGATCCAAACGCAGTTGATGATGCCGACGCTTTAGCCTTGTTTACAGTAATTTCGCCTAACAACGGTGAATCTGCAACCGTCGAAGGTGTAGAGATAGCGATGCAACACTTTTTCGGTGAGTCAGGGTGGGGATTACAGGCCAATGCAAGTTTCGTAGACAGCAACGCAGAGCTGGATGCGGCCAATGTTCGCTCAACCTTTGCGCTTACCGGGCTATCTGGCGCAAAGAATGTGGTGCTGTTTTATGAAAAAGACGCCTTACAATGGCGCGTGGCTTGGAACCAGCGAGAAGGCTTTCTGCAATCGCTCAACCAAACTCAAAGTACTGAGCCAACCTTTGTCAGCCCATATCAACAGTGGGATATGAGTCTTTCATATCAAATTAGCCCTCGCGTCGCCATATCCTTTGAGGGTATCAATATTACTAATGAAACTGTGCATAAACGCGGCCGTTTCAGTAATCATTTATTACTTGTACAAGATGCAGGCGCCCGCTATGCATTAGGGGTTAACATCATTTACTAATCGTTCTGGTTATTTTGGCGCATAGCACTCTACGACTTTGGCTTACCTTGCTCTAATGCTTCTATTTCTTTCCAAAGCTGCTCAGATTGTGCGGTGAGCAATGAGTAGGTTTTTATGTCGCCGTTTCTTTGAGCATGCATGGCTTTTTCAAGCAAAGCGTCATACTGCTTTCGCATCTTTTTCGTTGGGTTACTTTTGAAAAGTCCAAACATGGTAAACATCCTATATGATTATTTAGCGAGGAAACGTTTGAAAACAAACTTTCGATCACCTTTTGTATGTGAATAAACCTTCATGAATGTTTTGCACAAAGTACACACTGTGGTCGTAGCATGCTTTTAGCTGCTAAACTAATGTAAAGTTATGATCGGTAAAGAGCGCATCAAAAAACAATACTGGCGTTTGCGGTTAGCCTGCCTTCTTTCACATCAACAGAGTTCGAAATATCGTTAGGTAAACAGCCGCTGTGCAGCAAGTTGGCAGGATACAATAAAGCGCGGTTGAATTTTGGTTCTACTCGGGCTATTTGAGTAAACATGTCGGTATCACCATTGATGTAAGCTTTTGGCGGAAGCCCTACGCTGGTGGCCTGCCGTTTTAGCGTTCTGAAATAGTTTTCATACTGGGCTGAGTCTACGCGCTCTAATTCGGTTTCAATATGTCGATAAAAAGCCGTGCCGCCCAAAGGTTCACTAAACAGGTAGTGCACGAATGCCCATTCATTATCACTTTGTGTATCAATGTGTGGAATACATTGAATGGGCGATAAACTTTTCGGCGCTTGATTGGCGATGGAAAGCTGCACAAGTGGTATTTGAAGTGGTTTTTCCACGCCAAAGCTTTGCATACTTTCGTGCAAAGCAAGTTGGCAAAACAGTTTATGTAGCGAGGTATGTAGGTGTGCTTCATACCCTTTAGGCGCGTGACTTCTAACACCGGGGTAAAAGTCGCCATCTTGTTTTGTAAATCGGTGGTGTTGAGCAATTGTTTCTACTAAACTCTGCGGGTCTGGTATGAAATCATCAATAACAACAACCGGCGTGGCTTTTTCGCCAACTTTAATTAATTCGTAGTTTGAAACCATGCGTCTGCGTTTTTATTTGCCTTGTTCTTTTTGTCGATAAGGGCATAAATTTGTGCGTTTGACGCTATGAGCGTGTAAATGCTTTGCAACATGTTTTGTGCATGCAAATCAGCAATCGCGTCAGCGCTAAGCGCCGCTAGCTTATCCTCATCAATAGTATATAACCCTGTTATAGACGTTTTGCTTTCGTTTTCAAAGGTAATATTTAACGTAAATGGTGTAATAAGGTTGTGCTGTTGCAGCACGGCAATAAAACGCTGATTTTGCGTTTCACCGTCAAGAAGCTGAGCAAGGATCTGCTGCTTCTCTAACAGGTAGCTGCTAGGCTCTCCTGTGTTATCAAAAAGCGGCGTACCTTTTTCTTCGCTTACTGAAGCGTTATCCATATCGATGCACAGCAAGCGGTTACTGCTGTCAGCGCTTTGCGCTTCCGTTCCTACATAAAAAGGCAAGCGTTCAAACTGTGCGGGAATATACACCGCATCCCATTCACCTTGTTGCCAAAATAGGTTTTCTTTTTCTTCAAAACCAAGCAAGGCAGATAAGCCAAATTGTCCAGAATCGTCAAACTTGGTGATCACCACGGGGTAATGTACCACAAGCTTGTTGAGTTCAGAGACCACCACAGAAACAAGGTGCTGATTGGCGCTTAGTGACAATGCATCGTCGGTTACTTTCAAATCTGCATGCTGTTTATTATTAATGGCAACCATGTGAGTCATACGTAGGTCCTGCTTATTGATTTACGTTAAACGGCCTGCAGGCCGAATTGGTGAATTTTATTAATAAGTTCGCGATGTTTAGGCAGCTTCTCCACCGCCATGTCGCGTGCTTTCCTGTTCTGCATCAATTGCTGCTTGGCAAAGTCGACGTTTACCCAATGCTGATGTGTAGCTAAATCTGAGGTAAACCCCATTCCGTACAGCACATACTGATAGCTTGCCGCGGGGAATACCTCGTTGTTGCTGGTAAAGTCTTTGTCACTAGGCGGGTGGTATTGCCACAGTGCGAGTAATTCTTTTAATGAATCGGGAATAGTATGACTATCGCGATTGTCCCGCCAAAATGCGCTGTCTTCTCGCTTACTCAACATGTAATGCAGCTTTAAGAAGTCGATAATTCGCTGCCAACGATAAGAAAAGGTGTCATTAAAGCGCTTCGCCATAATATCCATCACGGCTCGGTTTGCTGGCAATTGTTCGGCAATCATTGAGGCCGATAATTCAACCAGTACAAGGGCCGAGGCTTCTAACGGCTCTAGAAAGCCCGCCGCTAGCCCAACAGCCACGCAGTTATTTTGCCAAAAGCGCTGCCTGTGTCCGCTTTGAATAGTAATGTCTTTTACGTTTATCCCTTCTATGCCATTCAATGAGCTAGTTTGGCGAACGTAGGCATCTAACCGAGCATAGGCGTCATCTTTACTCTGATGCCTACTGGAATAGACGTGGCCTACACCTCGGCGTGACTGCAATCCGATATCCCAAATCCAACCGGCGTCTTGTGCGGTGGAGATAGTGTGGGATGCAATAGGGCTTTGTGGGGTGTCATAAGGCACGTGTACTGCTAATGCTCGGTCGATAAAAAGCACATCGTCACAGGGAATAAACGGCACCTTGTAGTGTTCGCCGAGCAGCATAGATTTGAAGCCGGTACAGTCAACAAACAGATCGCCTTCTACTGTTACCCCTTGCTCGGTATGAAGGGCTTTGATATCGCCGTTATTGCTGCTTTCGACGCGGTTAACGTCGGCCAGCACATGGTGTACACCTAGTTTTTCAGTGCAGTGTTTGGTTAAAAAGGCGGTAAATTTTCCTGCATCTAGGTGATAAGCATAGTTTGCGGTGCCTGCAAACTCTGCGTGGCGTATGCTTTTAGGTGCACAACCTGCTTCGCATATAGCTTCCTGAACACATACTGCCTGGGAAAAAGACTCGTTTAATTCTGGTGCTACAGTCTGCCAGTAAGGACCTAAATTTGTTTGCGAAAACCCTTGGGGCAGCATGAGAGGGTGGTAGTAAAAATCGCTCTCTTCACCTGTAGTCCACTTAGCGAACTTTGCACCCTGTTTAAATGTAGCGTCACATTCTTTGATAAAAGTGGTTTCGCTAATACCTAATGCAATCAATGTAGAGCGCATGGTAGGCCAGGTGCCTTCCCCCACGCCAATAATAGGTACATTGGGGCTTTCTACTAAGGTAACTTTAATGTCTTTGCGGGTAGCGCATTGATGTTGCGCTGCAATACGACCAGCCGTAAGCCACCCTGCGCTGCCGCCACCGACTACTACAATGTGCGTTATGGGAGTTGCTGTTGCCATACTGTATTCCTGAATAAAAACTGTGGCTACCAAAGGGTAGCCACGAATGTAGGGCCAACAAATGCCGGCCCCAATTACGCGAAACTAAAAGTTTCCGCGCACACCGAGAGCCCAACGTCTGCCGCTGTCTTCAACTAACAGCAAGTGATTAGAGAAGCGACCGCGTTTATGTACAAACTCTTCGGTAAGGTTAATACCTTCAAAGAAGATTTCTACATTGTCTGTCACGCTGTAGCTACCGCTAATGTCAAGCTGTTGGTAAGACTCAACAATGGTTGGGCCGTCACCCTGCCCTTGTGTTAACGACTGAACAAACTCATCACGCCAGTTATAGGCAAGTCGAATTTGATAGTCGTCAGTTTCATAAAATGCCACTAAGTTGTATGAATCACTCAACCCAGTTAGCGCAAATACTTGATTAATATCGAACGGGTCTAGTTCGGCGTCACTGTCAACGATGGTTCCGTTGGCAAGTACCCCAAAGCCGTTGTCAAACGTATGTTGAATTGCAAGCTCGAATCCGTCTACTGTTGCGTCTTCCCCGTTATTTGGCAGTGTATTGGTAAACACAGCCACCTCGTCACCCGCATCTGGCGCGCTAGTATTTGCTCCTGTAGAAGGGTCGGTTAGCAGGCCGCCGTCAGCAAGCTCAAACGTTTTGTCTTCTTGACTATTAACAATAAAGTTCGATACCAGCTTTCTGAAGTAACCAATCGATGCATAGCTTGCTTCGTCGTAGTAATACTCAAGGGATAAGTCCAGGTTATCCGATTTGAATGGTTCTAGTGCAGGGTTACCACTTGTGGACGTTAAGTCACCACCTTGGCGAGTGGTCGTAATGACTGTTACCGGCGACATGCTGTTAAGCGTGGGGCGAGTAATAGTTGAACTTGCCGCAAAGCGCGCAATTAAGTCGTCGGTAATTTCCAAACGTACACTGAAGTTTGGCAATAGCACGTCGTAATCAGACTCTGTGGCAATACTTTGCGCGTCGCCAAAACCCGCGAGCATTTCGGTTTGATCTAGAATCGTTAAGCCCGTTATGGGCGCCTGCGTTCCGTTAACCGTTACATCCGTCATTTCATAACGCACACCAGCGGTTGCGCTTAAGAACATGTCTGCTACTTCGCCTTCAAAATCGAATTCTACGTAGGTAGAGAGAATATCTTCTTCAACTTCAAAGCTATTGTTGCGACGTACCGCATCAAAGCTAATAGATTCGCCATTTACGCTTTGATAATAAGATTCTAGAAACGCAAAGTTCGCTTCGCCATCATGGGCAAGCCAAGAGGTGGGCATACGACCGCTACCACTTACGTCAGAAAGGAAATCGCTGCCCGCATCAAAAACGTATTGGCTGCCTGCTGGGATCTCAGGTAAGTCAGGGTAACCACAGTAAGTACAGTGAATACCTACGCCTTCATTGTCCCAGCGGGTGAGTGATTTGGTTTCGGTACTGTACTGTGTGCCAAAGCGAATTTCAGTTAGGCCGCTGCCATCTGTTACGTATTCGCCGTCAAAGCGCAGTTGGCTTACTTCGTCTTCTACAGCCCATCCGCGGCGCAGCATTACGTGAGCCCGGCTGTTAGCTTCATCAAGATGATTGCTCACACCATCAGGTGTCAGTGCAGGGTTGTATATAGGGAATCCGTCAGGACCCGTAACAATCGCGCCATCTAGTTCTTGTTGTCCGCTATAAACATTGTCATTAGGCGAAGCAAACATGCTGGCAACAGGTAAAATATTGTCATCTACCTGGAATCGTACACGGTTGGCATAACCAATAAGTGATAGCTGATCGCCGCCGCCGTTATTGGCTTCGCGCTCGGCTCCTGAGTGGCTTAAATCAAACGATAAATTCAGATTGTCAGAGTACTGGTAATCAAAGTTGAGGCCTATGGCATAGGTATCGGTTAAACGGTCGAACGTTTTGGCGTGCATATCTGTCGCCAAACCGACTTCTTGGTATAAGTCGACAATAGTACCGTTTGCGTCTACCGTTGGGCTGCGGCGATTGCCGTTTTCATCAAACAAGCTACCGTCATCGCCTACACCCTGAATATTTGGTGCAGTAAACCAGTGGCCGTAAGACGTTGCTTCAGATTCTACGTCAAAATCTGAGTACAGTGCGTCAGCAGTTACAACCAGTTTGTCGTTAGGCGCATATTGGAATACAAGATTAGCGTTTGTGCGGGTGCGTTCTTCAAAGGTGACTTTGTGATCGTAGTTTCGCGGCGAAAATACATTGCCTGTCCAGGCTTCGCCTGATTGTGTAACAGGGTTCGGCACACCAACGTTTTCTAGCCAACCGTCCATTTGAGCTTGGTTAAGGCGAGTCTCTCGCTCTTGGTGTGAAACGGCAAGTAATACACCGAACGTGTCGTCATTGAACGTGTTGCTAATAAGGCCAGAAAATTGCGGCGTAGTTTCTTCGCTATTTTCGTCGTACACGCCTTTTACCGAGCCCGCCATTTTAAAACCGTTTAATGCGAACGGGCGCGCGGTATTAATGTTAATGGTAGAGCCTACACCACCAGACTGCATTGTGGCCGTTGACGTTTTATGCACATCAAGGCTGCTTACTAACTCAGAAGCAATCGTGTCGAAACTGAACGCACGCGAATCGTTTTCAGACGCCATTTGACGGCCGTTCACCAACACGGTGTTAAACTGAGGTCCAAAACCACGTACGGTAATTAGCTGTCCTTCACCGCCTGAACGGTCGATAGATACGCCGGTAATACGCTGTAGTGATTCAGCTAAGTTGGTATCGGGAAAATCACCGATGTCTTCTGCGCTAATGGCGTCGACTACGCCAGCAGAGCTGCGTTTAACATCCATCGATTTTGCAACCGATGAACGGATACCACTTACCTCAATCACTTCTACGTCTTTATTGGGTTGCGCCTCTTGGGCAAATGCACTATTTGCAGAAATAGCGGATGCTAAAACTGCTGCCACTGAGCATGCAAGCTTTGTTTTCCTGTACATGATGGTGTGTGTCCTAATCGTTAATTTTAATTCGCTTTGTGGTGTGCACCCCACTCGGCTTTTTCTTACAGCATTACGCTGTCAATTTGTAAAGACGACACCATTTGTAAAATCCCCCAATTAATTTAACAATTTTTTAAATTAATTGGCTCGAGGTGATGAGATTGCACGGTTTTATTTGAATAACGGTAAACATCTTTCACCTTTACGGCTGTATAAAAAATGCACACTTTTCATTTCATTCATAAAATGAATGCGAATTTATCTACTCCATTTATCTTCTCTATGCCATCTCTATATAAATATTAGTTATGACTCGTAAGTAAAAGATACTAGTGATGTATGCCCTGATAGCGTAGCTTTGCCGCAGTTTTGCTTGAAAATTGAGCGGGGGAAAGGTGTTGCTAAAACTGAAATCACTACAGAGATTGACGTCTCTATTTTGAATTTCGCTAGGGAATGCTAGGCATAAGTGAATAAAATGGCTTGATACTGTTTAAAAAGTGTCATTCTCGAATAGCCGGAATGTAAGGAGAAGCGTGTGGAAATCATAGTTTTAAATGAGTCAAAAGCGCCAGATCCGCTAGATAATGTGGAGAAGCGATGTGCAGCTACACCAAGTAGTGCACAACGACTGGTAAAGAAAGGTGCGAACTTGCTACTTGAAGCAGGGGCGGGCTTACACTCAGGGTATTCAGATAAAGAATATGAAGATGTAGGTGTAACTGTCATCGATGATGTGAATGAAGCATTATCAACCGCAGATATGGTAGTTACGGTTAATAAACCCTCGGATGCACAGCTGGCGTTGATGAAAAAAGGGGCCGTTGTGGTTGGCCATCTTGACCCTTTCTTTCAGCAACCGCTAATTGAATCTATTGCCGAGAGAGGGTTAACCGCCATTTCTGTGGAAATGATCCCCCGTTCTTCACGTGCTCAGAAAATGGATGCGCTAAGTTCACAAGCAAGTCTTGCTGGCTATGTCATGGTAATGCAGGCTGCGAACAAGCTGCCATCAATATTACCTATGATGATGACGCCCTCTGGAACAATAAAACCAGCGAAGGTATTTATCATTGGCGCAGGCGTAGCGGGTTTACAGGCTATTGCAACCGCGAAGCGCTTAGGGGCAAATGTGCTTGCTTACGACACCCGAGCGGTTGTTGCCGAGCAGGTAGAGTCGCTGGGTGGGAAATTTTTAAAAATTGATATTGGCGAAACCGGTCAAACTAAAGACGGTTACGCGAAAGAACTTACCGACGAGCAAAAAGCGAAGCAGCAAGAAGCACAGCGCGACGCTATAGCCGACTCTGACATCGTTATTACTACGGCACAGCTATTTGGTCGCAAACCACCGGTACTTATTTCGAAAGACACGCTAGCGCTCATGAAGCCTGGCAGTGTGGTAGTTGATATGGCTGCAACATCGGGCGGAAACGTAGAGGGCTCAGTGGCGGGCGAAACCGTTGAAATTAGTGGTGTGACCGTTATTGGTAACGGCTATTGGAGTCAGTTTGTTGCCAGAGCTGCAACTGATATGTATGCCAACAATATCTACAATTTGGTTGATGAATTCTTTGATGATGAAACCAAAACCTTTGGTTTGAACTTAGAAGACGACATTCTTGCCGGCTGTGTGATTACTCACGATGGAAAGATTATCAACGAGATGCTTAACAACGCATACAAAGGGGCCTAATTATGGAAATCATCTACTTACTTTTCATCGTATTGTTGGCGGCTTTTTTAGGCTTTGAATTAATTCGAAAAGTACCTGCCACGTTACACACGCCGTTGATGTCTGGTTCTAATGCGATATCGGGCATTACGCTAGTGGGGGCATTGGTTGCTTCGGGTAGCGATAACAATTTACTGACAACCATTTTAGGTACTGCTGCGGTCGCGCTGGCAAGTATTAATGTCGTTGGCGGTTATCTCGTTACCGACCGTATGCTCGGTATGTTCAAGAAAAAAGATAAATAAGGAGTACGCAAGTGAGTGATATCGTAACCGTAATAAACCTTGCGTACGTAGTAGCAGCAGCACTATTTATTCTTGGACTTAAATTACTTAGTCATCCAGATACGGCGAAAAAAGGTAACTTCATATCAGCTATCGGTATGCTGATAGCCGTAGTGGTTACTCTGCTTGATCAGCAGATTATTAGCTATCACTACATCCTTTTGGGTTTTGTTATCGGCGGTGCGTTTGGCGCATGGAAGGCCAAAACCGTTGAAATGACAGCAATGCCAGAGATGGTGTCGTTGTTTAACGGTTTTGGTGGTGCAGCATCTTTGCTTTTGGGGTGGGCAACATTAGCCGGAATGAGCCTAATCACCCTTAAAACCGAAAGTGCATTTACTTTTATAACACTGTTTTTCACTATTTTAGTAGGCGGTATTACGTTCTCAGGCTCGGTTGTTGCCTGGGGGAAACTGTCGGGAAAAATGAGCTCGAAAGCGGTTATTTTCACAGGGCTTCGCGAGCTTAGCATTTTGCACATAATTGGGATGGTGGTCATTGGCTACTTCTTTACTACTGACCCAAGCAATCCACTTTGGATATACTGTGCAATAGCGTTGTCTTTAAGCTTTGGCTTGTGGGCTACTATTTCAATCGGTGGCGCAGACATGCCGGTGGTTATCGCACTACTAAACAGTTATTCAGGTGTAGCAGCGTCTGCTGCAGGGCTTGCCACTGGCAATACTATACTTATTGTAACTGGCTTATTGGTTGGCGCTTCAGGGCTTATACTTACCAACATTATGTGTAAGGCCATGAACCGCTCATTGATGAACGTGCTTTTGTCTGGCTTTGCGAAGCCAGTAGAAGCGGGTGAAAAAATAGAGGGCGAAATTAAAATACTGTCAGCGCAAGATGCATTTTATGTATTAGAAGCAGCGCAAGCAGTCCTAGTGGTGCCCGGTTACGGTATGGCGGTTGCGCAAGCACAGCATGCAGTAAGAGAACTTCAGTCACTGCTAGAAGAAAACGGCTGTACGGTTGATTATGCTATCCACGCAGTGGCGGGGCGCATGCCGGGGCATATGAACGTGCTGCTGGCAGAAGCTGACGTGCCTTATGACCAACTATACGAGATGGATGACGTTAACCCTCGTATGGAAAACTATGACGTGGTTATTGTTATTGGGGCGAACGACGTGGTTAACCCTGCGGCCAAAGAGATGAAGGGTAGCCCTATCTACGGTATGCCGGTTATTGAGGCTTATCGTGCGAAAACAGTCTTTGTGCTTAAGCGCTCTACAAATGCTGGTTTTGCAGGTGTAGATAACCCCCTATTTTTCAAAGACAATACGCGTATGGTACTAGGTGACGCAAAAGACACCATTAATAGTATTATTCGAGAGTTTGGCGACGACTAGAACTAAGTTTTTACAACACTAGTAAGCGGATTTAAAAGGCCTGTTTAAACACAGGTCTTTTCTTTTTGAAAAGAGTATTAAATTTAACTGTAAGAGCCCGTCTTTATTTGAGATCCACACCTTTCATCTCTAGTATATTATTTCAGAACTACCAAAATCATTTACAGAGTCAAAGAGATTTACGAATAGATGCATATAGCGCCCTTTCACATAGAGCTGTTCAGAAATTGTATGTTGGTCACTCTTCGCGGCAAGTGGACGATGTCTACCAATATTCAATATCTAGGCAAACTCTCCGAAAGCTTAAAAGCGCGGCAAGGTAAGCCTTTTCATTTATTTGTAGACATGCGCGGCTGGCAAATTCCTAAATCAGATAATTTTAATCAAATTAAATCATCCATAACCCTAGACAGGCGGAACCAGCTAAGTGAGCTGTGGTTAGAAAATGAAGAAACAGACGCAGAGCATATCGCTGAAAAGTTTTTTAATTCGTCTTCGACTAAACTGGGATTTACACTTATACGTACTCACAACGTTACAGATTTTATAACCCATTGTGAGGATAAAGCTGATGACGTGGCTATGGAGTACGTTCGAACATGGATAGGCGTTTAAACGCGAATGTTCGATTAACAAAATTAGTCGCGACAATAGATATTTTACGTCGCAACTACTATCGCGTTCAGTTCTGTGTTGTCTATAATACGCAGCTTATTTTCGCACTTTCTTTGCTAGGTATTAGCCTAGCCCACTTACAAACAGGTGAATAAATTGTCAGATTGGAGCATCGAAGAAGCGGAGCGCGTCTATGGCGTGTCTCAATGGGGTGGTGGCTATTTTCAAATTGGTGAAAACGGTAATGTCCATATAACCCCTGTTCCTGAAGATCCTAGCATTCAAATCGACTTTAATTCGGTGATTGAAGATATCCGTAAAGAAGGCGTTCAATTTCCAGTCGTTGTTCGTTTCCACGATATATTGCGTTCGCAAGTTGCAGGCTTAAATAAAGCATTCAGAAGTTCTATCGAAGAAGCTGAATACCAGGGCCAATATCAAGGCGTATACCCGGTTAAAGTTAACCAAATGCGTGAAGTCGTTGAAGAAATCGTCGATGCCGGTAAACCTTTTAACTACGGTTTAGAAGCGGGTTCAAAAGCCGAGTTGCTCACTGTGCTCGCTATGAACACTAACGAAGAGTCGCTGACGATATTAAATGGCTATAAAGACGATGAAGTAATGCGTCTTGCCCTATTAGGCAGAAAGCTAGGCCGCCGGGTTGTCGTGGTTGTCGAGAAGTACACCGAGCTTCTTCTGCTGGTAAAAATAGCAAAAGAGCTAGACATCGATCCTATCATTGGTGTGCGCTCGAAAATGACAGTGAAAGGTCGTGGTAAATGGGAAAGTTCTGGTGGCGAACGTGCGAAATTTGGTTTGACTATCACGGAAATTATCAACGCAGCGCGCTACTTAGAAGAGCAAGGCATGGCGCATTGCTTGAAGCTTCTTCACTTCCATATTGGTAGCCAGTTGACTGATATCCGCGCGGTAAAAGAAGCGATCACCGAAGGTGCGCGTATTTATGCCGACCTACATAAAATGGGCTTCGAGTTAGATTATGTTGATGTTGGTGGTGGTTTAGGTATCGACTACGACGGCAGTAATTCTACTAACGAGTCTTCCCGTAACTACAGCATGCAAGAATATGTAGCAGATGTGGTCTACGGTATGAAAGAAATGTGTGATTTAGAAGGCGTACCACATCCACACCTTGTGAGTGAGAGCGGTCGAGCCATCACTGCGCATCATAGCTGTGTTATTACTGAGATTGTGGGTGAGATTAAATCTAATGCGTCTCACATGGACACATCGGCAGCCGAGGGAGAGCACTTCTTCCTGAAAAACATGCGTGAACTGGCTGATACGTTTGATGAACAAACAAATATGCATGAGATTTATAACGACGCGTCTCAGTATAAAGAGCAAGCGCTTGATGCGTTTAAGCTGCGAGTGTTATCGCTAGAAGAACTCGGAAAAATAGAAACCTTGTACTGGCAAATTATGGGTCGGTTACAGCAGTGGTATCGCAACGCAGAGTACGTACCAGAAGAGTTGCAAGAACTAGACTACAGCCTGTCGTCTCAGTATTTGTGTAATTTCTCTGTCTTTCAGTCGGCGGCGGATACATGGGCTATCGACCAGCTTCTACCTGTAGTGCCGCTAACGCGCATGAATGAAGAGCCAACGATTAACTGCTCCTTGGTGGATATTACCTGTGACAGTGACGGTAAGATTGACCAGTTTACCATCGGTCGTGAAATTACCGACATACTGCCTATGCACCCGCTCAACAAAGACGAACCATACTATGTGGGGCTTTTCTTGACAGGTGCGTATCAAGACGTAATGGGTGATATGCACAACTTATTCGGTCGTTTAAACGAAGTGCATATTTACAGCTATGATGACGACCCAGAAGACTTTTATATAGAAGAAGTAGTGAAAGGCTCGTCGGTAGAAGATGTATTGAACATCATGCAGTACAACCCACGCGCAATGGCGTCAGACGTAAAACGCTTAATCGACAAGCAAGTGTGGGATGGAAAGTTGAACCCTCGTGAAGGGGTACGATGGACTGACTTCTACGAAAATTGTTTAGCTGGTTACACTTACCTTAAACAATAGTCGTAGCGAGAATAAAGATTGGTCTGTTAATGCTTAAATGGTTAACAGACTTATTGAGCCGATACCGATATTACTTATCTGTGTCGGCTTTTTTCAAATAGCGTTTCCATAGCTCAGCAGTGGTTGAGTTAATCATATTAGACTCTGCATTCATTAGCATTACGTAACCGACTTTGTGTTCAGGTGAAAACGCTACGTCGGCGCGGTAACCCTTTACCCAGCCACCGTGGTAATTTAGCTTCACGCCATTTAAGTCATAAACACGCCAGCCCAATCCATAGTGAGCATCATCAATCATGCCTCGCCAGCCTCTTCTGTAGGTTTCCCTTTTTGTCTTAACTCGCTCGGTTGTGACATAGTCGATCATCTCTTCAGAAATAACGGTAGGAAACTCTCCAAGCAATGCCTGCAAATATATGGTCATATCTGAAATGCTGGCATTGACGCCTGCCGCCGGAGAAAACCGGTAATAGTTGCTTTCCACTTTACCTTCGCGCCATTTATTTCTAGAAATGGCGATATGAGGATGAGCCCAAGAGTCTGAGGCCAGTAAACCACCTTTCCCTACGCTTGCGGTTTTCATCCCTAGCGGCGCAAACAAGTTGGCTTGAAGTTGACGAGAATAGGAGGTGTTGTTGTTGCTAAAGTAATACTCTAGTGCACCAAATAGGGCGTTTTGATAGGTATAGCATTCACCTGGTTTGCATAGAGGTTCAAGTTCACCTAATGACTTGAGAACCCGCTCTAGCGAGTAGTCTGCTTCGATAAGGTTATCGTAAGCGTTTGGCATGAAGCCACTAGACTGACCAACGATATGCTGTAATTGTAGTGCCCCCATGCCTTTTCCTTTGAAAGGAATATCTGGTAGCAATGTGGAGATGGGCGTTTCCCAGCTTAGCTGCTTTTTTTCAACAAGCTTTGCTGAAAGTAATGCCGTAAACGTCTTTGAGACAGAGGCTAAACGAAATACGGTATCTTGTGTTACCTTCTCGCCTCCTTTCTTTTGAGTCTTCCCATATACATATACACGTGGGGCTTTACCCTGCTCATAAAAAACAAAAGCATAACCTGGCACATTGTATTTGGCGGCTTCTTTTTGCACAAAACTAGCGTAATCGTCCAGCCAGTCAGCGGTTACACTTTGTGAAGTAACCAGTAGCATAGCTACTAACCAGCATTGAGATAGGCGCAGCATCAAGAAGCGCAGAGAGTTCAGCATACAGTCACTCGTTATGCCTGCGGTCTAAAACGAAATCCATCAGGCGCTCATTATTATTGTCGTGTTATTATGCGTTCAGCCGCTCTAATGATCAAATATCGCTATTGGTGGTCAATATTTCGTTTTTATTGAGTTCTGATTTTGTCGCACTTAAGCTGTTAATTGACGATACACTTATCTGCATTCACTAACCTGTAACCACACGTGGCAAGTTTATGGCAGGCAGTGCTGCTCCAATAAAACCCCTGTTAGACGAAAGTGTTTTTTCAAAAGCCAGGCTTAGTCGCGACCCTCGCTTTGATGGCCGCTTTTTTGTTGCAGTAAAAACAACCGGCATTTTTTGCAGGCCTATCTGCCCAGCACGTTTACCCCTTGAAGAGAACGTCACTTACTATCAATACGCCTCGCAGGCGATGAAAGAAGGATATCGCCCTTGCTTTCGTTGCAGGCCTGATAGCGCGCCAAACTCGCCCGCCTGGAAAGGAGTAGGAGCCACGATAACTCGTTCGTTGTCGCTGTTGTCATCAATACCAATTCAACCTGTGGCTGAAATAGCTTCCCGCCTTGGCATTAGTGAGCGCTATCTCAACAAACTTGTGGTAAATGCCATCGGTATCTCTCCTAAACAATTTCAAAATATGCAGCGCGCTTTGTTTGCAAAGCAGCTAATACAGCAAACTCAACTGTCTATGACCGATGTGGCAGTGACAGCAGGCTTTCAATCGCTTAGACAATTACAGCGTTCAGTAGAGCAATACTGTAATACCTCACCAACGCAATTGAGAAAAAAGAGAGTGACTACACAAAAAAATATAACATTGTTTCTTTCTTATCGGCCTCCTTATAACTGGCCCTATGTCAGAGCGTTTTTAGCTGCCCGAGCAGTGGAGGGCGTAGAGAAGGTAACTGAAAACAGCTATGCGCGATATTTTTCTGAAAACGGGAATCCCGGTGCCTTCAAAGCCGAGCATATCCCAGCGCGACACGGTTTTGAGGTACAAATCGATATGTCGGATTTGAACTGTCTTTATAGAATAATCGACAATATAAAGATGGTGTTAGACCTACATGCCGACCCATTACTCATCGAGGAAAGCCTTTTGCAAGCTGGTTTGCCTGAACACTTACTAACAGAAGGTTTGCGTTTACCTAGCGCCTGGAGCGTGTTTGAAAGTGGCTGTCGCGCTATAGTAGGGCAGCAGGTAAGTGTTAAAGCTGCCATTGGACAAGTGACGTTGCTCTGCCATCAACTCGGCAGCAAAGCATCTGATAACGTGTTCTCGATAGATCAAAACATGAACAGGCAAAAAAGCTATTGCTTTCCCACACCGGAAGCAGTGGCAACTAATAGCCTTGAATTTTTACGTATGCCGAAAGCGAGAAAAGAAGCGGTACGCCACTTCGCAGGTTTATTTTTAGACGGCAATAATCCAAGCCACGAAGCGATACTAGCAATCAAGGGCGTTGGGCAATGGACTCTCGATTATTTAAAAATGCGGGGTGAGCGAAACCCTGATATTTATCTCAATGGTGATCTGATCGTACGTAAAATGGCAGCTCAGTATCCAATAGAACCGGATAAAGCGGCGCCATGGCGCAGCTATTTAACCCTTCAATTGTGGCAACTAAGTAACCAGCAAAAAGAATCATAACTATGATATTTACAAGTTTTATAAGCAGTCCCGAAGGGCCGATTAGAGTAGATGCCAATAGCTCGGGGGTAACCGGCGTTCAATTTGCAGCGCCACATAAAGACGAAGGCGTAGCTTGCGGTACCGAAGAGAATAGTAACGCCATAACGAAAGAGGCATGTAAGCAACTTAACGCTTATTTTGAAAAAAGGTTACGTGAGTTTGACTTGCCTCTGGCTCCTGACGGAACCCGTTTTCAGCATTCAGTGTGGAAGGCGCTACAGTCAGTACCTTATGGGGAAACAGCCAGTTACCTAGATATTGCGAATGCCATAGGTAATCCAAAAGCGGTGCGTGCCGTTGGTATGGCAAATGGTCGCAATCCTATTGCGATTATAGTGCCTTGCCATCGTATAATTGGTAGCAACAAAACCCTAACCGGCTACGCAGGTGGTCTACCGCGAAAGCAATACTTATTGAATTTAGAAGGGGCCCAAGGGGTGCTCTGGTCATAAAAGAATGGTGATAAAAGAATGGCAGTAAGAGACATTATCTCGCTTTTAGTATTAGCTGGGATTTGGGGCGGCTCATTTATTTTTATGCGCGTTGCAGCGCCAGAGTTTGGCATTTATGTGTTGGTGGCAATACGTACCCTGCTAGCAACAGCGGTTTTATTACCTTTACTATTGATACGCGGCTCGGTGCGAGAGATAAAGCACCACTGGTTTGCCATAGCGCTTGTAGGGATGGCAAATACCGCCGTTCCCTTCGTGTTATTCAATTACAGCAGCCTTCATTTAGAGGCTGGCGTAAACGCTATATTGAATGCTACAGCGCCTATGTTTGGCGCAATTGTGGCGTGGCTTTGGCTTGGTGACAAACTGAATAAATCAGCAATAGCTGGCCTTTTTGTGGGGTTTATCGGTGTTACTGTGATCAGCCAGCAAAAGCTAGGCGAGGGAGAAGTCAGCTTTCTACCTATTCTTACCGCACTCCTCGCTACCACAGGATACGGTATTGCGGCTTGTATGATGAAAAAATGGCTGCAAGGGGTAAAACCTTTAGTGGTGGCAACGGGAAGTCAGGCCATGGCCAGCGTAATGCTCGCGCCTTTTGCACTAGCTACCCTACCTGAAGCTATGCCAAGCGCTAATGCATGGATGAATGCCGTAGCATTGGCGGTTGGTGGAACAGGCATTGCCTATATTTTATACTTTAAACTTATCGCTGACATTGGCCCAGCCAAAGCCATTACGGTGGCTTACTTAGTACCGCTATTTGGCATTATCTGGGGCGTACTTTTTTTACAAGAACATCTGTCTTTGCAGACCATTGTGGGCGGTTTAATGATTTTATTTGGCGTCGCATTAACAACAGGCGTCCTCAAACGAAAACGCCTTAAAGTTAAGCCTGCGTGAGCTAGTCGATGAGTTGCATTCTTACTAAATTGCTTCCGTCGCGTTTTGCCTGATACAGCGCGTCTTCGGCATGAGCCGTGACCTCGTGCATAGCCCGGGTTGATGCGGTAAAGGAAAGGCCGATAGACGCAGTTATCACGAGTTCAGGCAATTCTTGCAATGGTGGCAGTGTCGCTATGCCGTGGCGAAGGTTTTGAGCTATATCAAACGCCACATGAGGACCTGTTTGCGGCAGTAAAATAAGAAACTCAGCGCTGCTCCACCTGCCTAATATATCCTGTTCTCTTAAATGTTCTGCCAAGTAAGAGACTAGCTTGTCGAGAATATCATCGCCTACGCTGCGTCCATGGGCATCAACGATATCTGAAAATTCATCTATGCTAATCAGCATTACGCTCAATGACTTGTGCTCAGCTAACAGGGTTTTATAAATAAGCTGTAAGTTGTCTTTTTCTGGCAGGCGGTTGTTGTGGCGAACTACCAGATCTGGCTGCATATCCTTTCTAAAGTAATAGAGCAAGTTGTAAATCAGCAAGAATAATGAAAATACAACAACCAATAAGGTAACAACACTGAAAATAAAGGCTTGAGAAATTTCTGCTTGGCGGTCTTCAAGTGGACTTAATAGAAATACTGTCCAACCAAACTGGTTGAGTTTTACCTCTGCAATAAGGAAATCTTTTTGGTCGATAGTGACGAGCTTATTGTTTAAGGCTTGTTCATTTTGAATAACAAGCGGAAGGCTCGCATACCAAGGTAATTCAGATAAATTGGTAAAGTCTGAATAGGAGGCGATTAGGCTAGGGTCGGAGGACAACATGATGTCTCCCTTACCGTCAACGAACAAAAAGTCATAGCCATACTCTTGCTTATAAGTATCGAATATTTCGATAAAGCTACGTAAGCTTTTTCCCACGCCGAAAAAGCCTAAGAATCTGCCATCTTCATCGTGAATTTTTATATCGATGTAAAAGTGAGTGTCTTCCCACTTTCCTATGTCGGCCACTGCATCAGCAGGGTAGTCGCGATATTTAAAATACCAGCTAACTTCACCTTCAATAAGATTGATAATGCTACCGTCAGAATTGTACTGCTTTCTGTCTGCTTCCGTAGCGATAAAAAACGATAAACCAAACTCATTTTCCAGGCGGTCTAATGTTTTAAACACTGCGTCTTTATCAATGGTTTCCCCATTCATGAGCTCTACCAACTCGGTAGAGTGACCAAGGGCGTCTGATATATGCAGAGGTTTCAGCAATTGCTCTACAATTAATGAAATTGCAGGCGACAACGACTGCTGTTGCGCGCGGCTTTGCTCGGCAACAATTTTTGAAATACTGAAATGGACAAGTGTTACGATTGCGATAACCACTACCGCAAATAACACCAAAATACTTCTATGTAGTGTACGAAATGTGTTCACAGACTGCGCATGCTCCCTTGCCTGACTGAACCTTACCTAAGAGTGCGAGTATACCCGTTGCAATTATGAACTACTAGGTGGCTCACCGTAAGTTTAGACTAAATAACGAAGCACCTGAGCACAATCTCATGGTGTCCATACAGTTATTTTCCTAATCAGTCGCTGACTTCTTATTTTAGCTTAGCTACACTAAGCGCCGTTTTCATTCTCTTTGCGAAATAAAGGAATTATATGGCTTTCTCAGTGGTTGTTTTAGCGGCGGGTAAAGGTACTCGCATGAAGTCTTCGTTACCTAAGGTTTTACACAAGGTAGGCGGCGTACCTATGGTACAGCGCATTATCAATACGGTTAAGTCGCTCGGCGTTGATAACATTCATTTAGTATACGGTCATGGAGGCGACCAGCTAAAGGCAACGGTCGTTGAGAAGAATCTGAACTGGTGCTTGCAGGCCGAGCAGTTAGGAACAGGCCATGCAGTGCAGCAAGCGGCGCCGCATATCAAAGACAATGAAGATGTATTGATTCTTGTGGGAGATGCACCACTTATTCGAGAAGAAACCCTGAGTGCGTTGAAGGCTGTAAAAGAAAACTGCGATTTAGCGCTGCTCACCGTGAACTTAGATGATCCCACAGGTATGGGCCGCATCATTCGTGAAAACGACAATATAACGGCTATCGTAGAACACAAAGACGCGACTGATGAACAGCGTGAAATCAAAGAAATCAACACGGGCATGATGATGATGTCCGGAGCAGACCTCAAACGTTGGTTAGGTGAATTAAGCAATGATAATGCGCAAGGCGAGTACTATCTCACCGACGTAATTGCAATGGCAGCATCAGAAGGCAAGCGTATCCAGTCTGCTCAGCCTCAATCTGCAGTTGAAGTGGAAGGTGTGAACAACCGGTTACAGCTGGCAAACCTGGAACGTGCACTTCAACGTCGCCAAGCTGACGAATTAATGACTAATGGTGTAACACTCTTAGATCCAGCTCGTTTTGATTTGCGCGGGCAGTTAGATAACGGCAACGATGTTGTTATAGATGTGAACGTTATTGTTGAAGGTAAGGTAACCCTTGGCAATAACGTCATCATTGGCGCTAATTGTATTCTACGCAACTGCACTATCGCCGATAACGCTGTTATAGAGCCAAATTCCATAGTTGAAGAAGCGAGCGTTGGAGAGGGGTGTACAGTAGGGCCATACGCCAGACTACGACCAGGCGCCGTTATGCAAAAAAATGCCAAAGTAGGCAACTTTGTTGAAATGAAAAAAGCGGTATTAGGTGAAGGCGCAAAAGCTAATCATCTGACCTATTTGGGCGATGCCGAAGTAGGTGCTAAAGCGAATATCGGTGCAGGCACCATCACCTGTAATTATGATGGCGTGAATAAATCAAAGACAGTGATCGGTGAAAATGCTTTCATCGGCTCGAACTCGTCACTTGTAGCGCCTGTAAACATTGGCAAAGGAGCAACAGTGGGGGCGGGGTCTGTCATCACCTCAACGGTAGACGAAGACGCTTTGGCTGTTGCACGTGGTAAACAGCGCAATATTCCGAACTGGCCGCGTCCGACGAAAAAATAAAAGCCCCCTCGCTTTTTAATGGGCTTAGCAGAAGTACAAAACATTCTGTTAGCCCATTTCCCCAGCAGTGTTATTTAAAAACAAACTGGTTTAGCCCGCAATTCAGTCAAAACTATCGTTCCCTCTAGTTTTCACAAGCATTCGCAAGTGCGGTGATGAGAAATAGTGAACCTATGGCTGATGTATCACTCTATCTTTTTTATAGTGTGTATTCACTTACCTTAAAATCTCACATGGAGCTGCAATGATATCTACTTTACTGGTTGGCTTTGGATTTTCTGCAACCACCTTTCATCTACCCTTTCTCAATTATCTGCCACAGTTTTCTATTGATGTGGTTATTTCATCAAAGCCGGATGCGGTTAAAGCAGTGTTGCCCCACGCAGAAGTCTACAGTTCGTTAGAAGAAGCATTAAAAATTCACGATGTTGATTTAGTGATCATTACCACACCTAATCATCTTCATGGCCAGCAAGCGAGGATGGCGTTAGAGCACAGTTGTCATGTGTTAGTAGAAAAACCCTTCACATTAAACAGTGAAGAAGCAGAAGCCTTGGTTGACCTTGCTAACGCGCAGAATAAACAGCTGTGCGTGTATCATAACAGGCGCTTTGATGGTGATTTTCTTACTATTAAAAAGCTAATTGATGATGGACGTCTTGGTGAAATTAAACGTCTTGAAAGCCGTTTTGATCGTTTTCGCCCCATTCCACGCAACAGGTGGCGTGAAAATGCAGGACCTGGCAGCGGCATCTTCTGGGATTTGGGCCCCCACTTAATCGACCAAGCTCTGCAGCTTTTTGGCGAGCCGAAAGAAGTGTCGGCAAGCATACAGACATTGCGCGAAAACGGGCAATCAGATGATACATTCGATTTAACGCTTCATTACAGTGACAAAGTTGTGAAGCTAGGTAGCTCAGCTTTCCAGGCGGGGGCAACACTGCGTTACGATTTGCAAGGTACAAAAGGCAGCTTTCGAAAATTCTATTTAGATCCACAAGAGGATCAGCTGCGAGCAGGTCTGTCTTTTGACGATGAGAATTGGGCCCTAACTAATGACAGGGAACATGGCGAATTAGCTGTTGTCAACGAAAGCGGCAAGCTAATTGAAGAGACGGTTACAACACTTAAAGGCGAATACCTGACGTTTTTCAATCGCCTTGCTCACGCTATTGAAGACGGCAAATTCTCGCCCGCAGACGCGAGCACGGTTGTACCTGTTATCAAAGTCATTGAGCTAGCCATAAAAGCGAGTGCTCAAAAGGCATCGCTGACGTTTAATTAAACAATTACCTTGACCAATATTTCGATTTAACTTACGATGCTTTCACTTTAAAATTTAAAGCTTTCGTTTTGAAAGTTTTGAGTTGAGAATAGAAAGCTCTTTGTGGACTATTTTACAAACTTTTTCCTTAGCTTGTGCACAATTAGGGCAACGCTAACAGGAAGGCTAAATAAGTAGCCCGCACAAGCTCGGGGTTGTATTGAAAAGCAGTAAATCAGTTGAACAGCGCCGCCAGCAGATAGTGGCGTGGGTAACAGAACATGGCCAATCACAAGTTGAAGATTTGGCTATGCGTTTTGCTACGTCTGAAGTGACCATTCGAAAAGATCTCGCTGCTCTTTCGGAGCAAGGTTTACTGATTCGACAGTTTGGTGGCGCAGTGCCTGTGCCATCCACTACGAACTCAAATGCCGGACCATCTCAATTTATTACCAATGACCCTTTCACGAATTCAACTACTAGCCCAGCAATTAACGCTATAGGCCAACTCGCAGTAAGCTTGGTGAAACCAGGCAACAAGTTAGTTATAGATTGCGGCTCTACAACCGCATCAGTGTTGCCCCATCTATCAAATATCGATGACTTGGTGGTGATGACCAATACCCTGTCTACTGCCAATTTTCTTACCCAGTGCGAGAATGAACCTACTGTCCTAATGGTAGGTGGAACCTGGGATGCACAGTCTCAGTCTTTTCAGGGTGCCATGGCTGAACAGCTAGTTAGCGCCTATAGTTTTGATGTTGCGTTTATTGGCGCTGCAGGCATAGATGTAAGCAGAGGCACTACCACCTTTAACGAGCTAATAGGTGTTACTCGCGCGATGGCCGCGGGGGCCAGTAAGGTGGTGGTATTAGCCAGCTCAAAAAAACTAACCCATAAAATGCCTAATCTAGAGCTGAGCTGGAAAAACATATCTGTTTTGATCACCGATGAAGGCATTAGTGATGAAGACAAACTTAATATTGAAAATCAGGGCGTGACCGTGCTTATTGCAGCGCCGAGTGGAGAATAATTATGTGTGGAATTGTTGGCGCAGTTGCTGAGCGTAACGTAGTTGAAATCCTACTAGAAGGTTTAAAAAGGCTAGAGTATCGCGGCTATGATTCAGCCGGTGTGGCGCTGCTTCAAAACGATGGTACGCTGACGCGTATTCGCCGTACAGGCAAAGTGCAAGAGCTTGCTGATGCGGTAGCAGCAGGCGAAGCTTTGGGAACAACCGGTATTGCACACACCCGTTGGGCGACCCATGGTGGTGTAACTGAAGCAAACGCTCACCCCCATTTCTCTACCGAACGCGTGGCCGTGGTTCACAACGGCATTATTGAAAACTACGTAAGTTTAAAAGCGCAGCTAAAAGATAAAGGCTACACCTTTACCAGCGACACCGACACTGAAACTATTGCGCATACGGTGCATGAAGAGCTTAAATCGGGAAGTACACTCTTAGACGCAGTACAAAGTGCGGTTAAGACATTCCACGGTGCTTACGGCACAGTAATTATGGATAAAGAAGACCCTAGCCGCGTAGTGGTTGCACGTTCTGGCAGCCCGTTAGTCATTGGGCTTGGGCTTGGCGAAAACTTTATTGCGTCAGACCAAATGGCGCTATTGCCAGTAACACGCCGCTTTATCTTTTTAGAAGAGGGCGATGTAGCCGAGATTACACGTCGCGACGTTAAAATCTTTGATAAAGACGGCAATGCCGTTGAGCGCGAAATCATTGAATCGAACATCGAGCACGACGCGGGTGACAAAGCGGGTTACCGCCACTACATGCTTAAGGAAATTCACGAGCAGCCAACGGTTGTGCGTAACGCATTAAAAAACCGTATTGATGAAAACGGACTTACCGCTGATGTATTTGGAAAAGGTGCTGACGAAGTATTTAAAAAGGTTAAACACGTTCAAATCATTGCCTGTGGAACTAGCTACCATGCAGGTATGACGGCGCGCTATTGGTTAGAGCAGTACGCCAATGTGTCGTGTAACGTAGAAATTGCATCAGAGTTTCGTTATCGCAAGTCGGTAGTGCATCCAAACAGCCTACTCATTACTATTTCTCAATCAGGCGAGACAGCCGATACATTGGCAGCTCTTCGTTTGGCGAAAGAGTTGGGCTATATGTCTAGTTTGACCATATGTAATGTTCAGGGCTCGTCATTAGTACGTGAATCTGACTTGGCATTTATGACTCGCGCGGGCGCAGAAATAGGTGTGGCATCTACCAAAGCCTTTACTACACAGCTTGCAGCTTTCCTTATGCTAACCCTTGCATTGGGCAAAGAAAACGGCATGACTGAGTCCGACAGCAAGGCCATTGTTTCTGCACTTCACAGCTTGCCTGCCAAACTTGAAGAGACCCTAGCTATTACAGGCGGTATCGAAGATTTAGCGGAAGAGTTTGCAGACAAAAACCACAGCTTGTTCTTAGGTCGTGGCGACCAATATCCCATTGCTATGGAAGGCGCGCTAAAACTTAAAGAGATTTCTTATATTCACGCTGAAGCCTATGCCTCAGGTGAATTGAAGCACGGCCCTCTTGCGCTGATTGACGACGAAATGCCGGTTATTGTTGTGGCGCCAAATAACGAACTGCTTGAAAAGCTAAAATCGAACGTTGAAGAAGTGCGCGCTCGTGGCGGTATCATGTATGTATTTGCTGACAAAGATGCGGCTTTTGCAGGGGATGAAACCATGCGCGTTATTGACGTACCGCACTGCGAAGCGGCTATTGCACCTATCATTTATACCTTGCCGCTACAGCTATTGAGCTACTACGTGGCGTTAATTAAGGGCACCGACGTTGACCAGCCTAGAAACTTAGCAAAGTCAGTTACAGTGGAATAGCGATAAGTTTGAGTACTTTCTAAATTGTCGGGGGACATTAAAGATTAGAACAACGACACTAAAGTTTGAAACTATGACATTAAAGTTCGAGGCTTTTTACTTAGTCTGCATTTCGCTCTAACAAAATTTTACCCCAAACGAGCTTAAGCGGGTCGTAAATGAGCGATAACAAGACATCAGCAATTTGGCATGTAGGCGTCCGCTCAAGACAAACAACGGACCTTCAGGCTTTAGGTTTTGTGCTACTTATATACATATTCTTTATCACTCGATGGGTGAAAGCGGAGTATGTTGCACATCTTGAAAACTTATTGAGTGACTAGTTGCATGGTTTCTAATTGGGTACTCAAAGTTTTAATGTAAGAACGGCTTACCGGCAATTTTAAACCGTTGACTAAGGTTATAATGCCTTCTCTCCCTGTTCTCTTGAATGACGCAATAGCTTCAAAGGCAACCCAATGCGATCGGTGAACCTGCATCCCTTTGTCATGCGGCACCTCTAAAATAGCGTCCTTGAGCGCATATAGAATGAGTTGCTTACCATTGGCTGTAACCACCTCAAGATAGTGTAACTGCGACGAAATACACAACAAATCATCGCCCATATCCTGGCGCAGATGTGACATAAATGGATAGTTGCAAACCGGCTTTACCTCCTTGCTTTCTTTGAGCTGACTATCTGCAGATGTGCGTTTCACAAACTGCATATCTAAAATCCATGGTGTATTGATTAACATCCAAACCAAAATTGCGGGAAAAAACACGCCGAGCCATTCTCCCGCAAGCTCTTCTGCAAATGACTGAGGCCATCCTTCATTGGCGTAGAATATGTCAATCAGTAACGCAAGAGGGGAAAAGAGGCTAGCGCCTACAGCACCTGACATAAACACTTTCTGCCAGACCGATAATCGGTTAAACGATGACAAGAATGACAAGCCAATATGGGTACCGACCATCAGCGCCATAGGGAGTAGACTCTGCAGCTGCCATTGCACTAAACGGGGTAAAAAGGGCTCGTTATTAGTCGAAGAGATAAAAGCAAACACCAGCCCAACGATGACTGCAATGCCAAAAAAATACCGAAAAGGATTAATATCACCAAGAGGAAACAGCCCATTCATTCAAAAACTTGCCCATTCATACATAAGCGCCCTCAGCGTGTGTGCCAATTTGTTGCTCTTCAGTAAGAATAAGAGAAACTCACACATTTAGGAACACATGACATGAAATTAATCTCGCTATTCGTTGCGACAGCTTTGGCATTAACTGCTTTTCACGCAAGCGCTGAATCTTCTTGGTATATAAAACCGACTTTTGGCATAAGTATGCTGTCTGATCAGGATGGGCAAGTAACCGATGTATTAGCGCAAACTGGCAGCGTAGATATTAAATTGGATGGAGGTTTTAATGCTGGCATAGCCGCAGGCTATTTTGTTAACAATAACTGGGCAGTGGAATTGTATTGGGAATATAGAAGCAATGACTCAGAAACCACTCTACCTGGTGGTATAGAGTTTACTGACGGAAATTTTGCATCGAGTGTGATTGCTATAAACGCCTACCATTACTTTGAAAGTGACACCGATTGGCGCTGGTTTGCAGGCGCTGGGCTCGCCTTTACTCAGGAAATAGATATCGATCTCGAAGATGCTTCTGGTGAACGATCTTTTTCGGGCAGCGGAGACACCGGCTTTCAACTTATGTTCGGTGCCGATTACACTTTAAGCAAACGCCTATCTGCCCAAGCTGAATTGCGATATACGATCATTTCTGGTGTAGATATGGATGCAGAGGAAAATGTTACCATTGGTACGTTTGAAAATATCGACTACACACCGCTTAGCTTTCAGTTAAACCTTAAATATCGGTTTTAAACTCCCTGTGCAGGCTGTATTGTTGTTGTACAGTCTGCAAGTTTGTGTGACTTCGAACAGTAAACATTGGCGAATATCGAACGACAGATATTGGTTGCCACCTCACGTTTTTTTAGCAATTGCATTATGCAATCGCCACTTAAAATTATGGCGTTGCCTATCTACTGTGGCTGTGGAGCAGTCGTCTAACTGAGGTCTGGTTAGATTCCGCTATTCGCTCATAGTTGAAATTGAATAACTAAGACGTGAAGGTCCGGAATACGTACGGGGCTGCCTAATAGCGTCATAGGCACCTTGAGTCAATCAGCAGAAATTCACACATAAATAAAATTGAAGCTATCCTCTGAATTCAAAGTAAGATTGAGCAGTAATGCTTACAAGGATAATTCTGAAAGGTAGGATTGCATCCATTGCGCATCACTTATTAGCTTTGATTCAGGGAGTCGGAATGCAGGACCACTAATACCTATTACGGCTTCCAACTGTCCCTCTTTAAAATAGGGAATAGCTACACAGTTTAGACCTTTTTCCGCTTTTCCAACATCAAGTGCAAATCCTCTTGCGCGAGTTATTTCAAGTGCCTTTTCGACATCTTCACCAATAGCCATACGATGCTCCGGTTTTATCCAGTCAAAGATATCTGGTATCCATGCCATTAACACAAGCCCGGCTGCTGAACCTGGCATCGGTGTTCTCAATCCTTCAGGAGAGGTATGTTTTATTGCTTTATCACATTCGATACCAGCCAGAAAAAATACTTCACCCCCACTGGGTACCGCGATAAAACTCGTTTCGCCTGTTTTTTTCGTAATGTCAGCCAGAAAAGGCATCAGTGATTCGCGGAGTTGATAATCATTTCCGGAAACCCTGGAAAGGTTAGACATACGCCGACTGAGGAAATAACCCGTACTTCCTTGATTTCTGAAAACATAACCAAGCTGACATAGCGTCTTTAGCAAATTATGTGCTGTCGTTTGTTTAATTCCAGAAACCCTGGCTATTTCTTGGAGTTTTGCTTCTCCCCCGTTTCTCGCAATAATTTCTAAAATCGCAAATGTTCTTGATACCGACTGAATCATATAAGTCCTGAAAAGCGCGAAAATTCAACAATGATGAATATTTTATGTTTTTCGACGAATAAATCCACTTTATTGATTTATTAATGAACCTGCCAATGCATCGCTCCGTTTCAGGATCAGAATCTGCGTGGCTGCCGACATGACAACGAGGTCGCTCCCCCCAGATATTTATCACCACCGACTTTTATCAGCGACATGTAACTACCATTTGGAGAACATGATATGAAAACAATGATTGCAACAGCAACAGCGCTTGAGGGGAAAGAAGACGTCCTTGCCTCACTTATCGACGAACTAGCAAACAATGTTCGTAAAGAACCCGGAAATATAGATTTTAGTGTTTTTCATGACAAAGCAGAGCCTTCTACATTCAGGATGCTGGAAAAGTACATCAGCGAAGATGCATTTTCTGAACACCTTAACTCTAAGCATGTAATCAGTTTCAATAATGCCCTTAAGAATCTTGTTGAGGGAGGCGCATCATCGGTTGTTCAACTGGAAACCCTATCTGCACCACATTTTGCTCACCAACACATCAGAGGTATTGATCACGTTGGTCTATGTGTACCAGATTTAAATGCGGCTACAACATTTTTCACTCAGGCGTTCGGCGCGAGTATTGTTTATGATGTTCAGTCACCGCATGAGCCAGCCATGGCGGGAAAAGAGGTTGAGCAACAGCTCGGAATCCCTTCTGGTGCAAAAATAGTTCACATGCGATTACTAAGAATTGGAGACAGTGCGACTATCGAAATGTTCCAGTTTGAGGATACCAAACAGCGTGAGGCTACCTCACTGAACGATTTCGGCCTAAACCATTTGGCACTCTATGTCGATGATATCAAGGCTACCGCAGACAGTTTCGAGGCAGCAGGTGGAGAATTATTATCGGCAATTCACCCTCTTTCAGGAGTGGAAGGGAGTGAAAACAACGCAGGCGTATATGGCAAAGCCCCATGGGGAACCTACATTGAGTTGATTACCACACCAGACGGTATTGATTACTCCCCTGAAGCAACAGTGGCTAGATGGAAGCCATCCCCCTCGACCAGCGTATCTCCAGTCAGTCATGCTATCCACCGTCAAGAGGCATCGGAAGTACTGACTGAGCAAGGTGTGGTGAAAATGACAATGTTTTTAAAGCGCAAAAAAGGCATGTCACATGAGGACTTCGTTGAGCATCATATTAAGAAACATGGCCCACTGTTTCGTCAAATCCCTGGTGTTCAGGACCATGTTCTAAGGTACATTCAAACCCATCCAGTAGAACTAAAAGATCTAGATTCTGATAATGCAAAGTTCGACGGCACAGCGGAACTATGGTTCAAGTCGCAATCTTCACTGAATAAGGTTATGGACTCAAATTTTTATAAAGATGTAGTTTTTGAAGATGAAAAAACGTTTCTTGATCATGAAAATACGCTAATCCAGCTGGGCAGCCAGGTGAATATTATAGGTTAAATAGCAAAGAAAGAGCCGCCCTGAGCGGCTCATGTAATAGTTGAAATATAGATAAATTGAATTGAATGGCTACTTGTTTTTTATCAATGGCTGCTTTACGTACAGTGCTGCCTGTCGGTTTTGTAACTTTGTTATGCACAAATAAGTTTCGAACTTTATTGGCATACTTTCTTTGGATAACCACTTTGATGGGTTCTAAATTTCAATATTTATTGTCACACTAAGCTTCTGCTTGCTATGTGAGAATCGAAATGCGGGAGTGAAAAAGTTTCAAACTTTGATGTCCTTCCACACTAAAAAAATCGTGAGCCTTCAACTCTTAATTTAATTTTTTATAGCTGGGCTCATATGCAAATGATTGAAAAGGCTTGATATCGATAATATGTCGAAATCAGGCCTTTTTGCTTTTCATGCTTAAGTTTGTATACATCCTTTTAGTTTAGCTTTTTATCCTTTCGTCGCTATCGCTTCCCAATTCAGCTTACTTTACTTATGTAAATGGTTGTAAAGCAGCCGCTGGGTTCATATGTAACTCTTCTAAAGATTTAACACGTTAGCGAGGCACCATGGCTATTCCGTACTCACTGCTAGATTTAGCGCCTATTTCAGAAGGTTTTGGCGTAAAAGACGCATTAAATAACTCAACGCTGATGGCTAAGGAAGCTGAGCGTAGTGGTTATGAACGAGTGTGGTTAGCCGAGCACCACGGTATGCAAGGCGTAGCCAGTTCAGCGACCTCGGTAGTGTTAACGCATATTGCTAATGCTACCTCTACTATCAAAGTGGGTGCCGGTGGCATTATGCTGCCTAACCATGCGCCTTTGGTCATTGCTGAACAATTTGGCACCTTGGCTGAATTATTTCCCAATCGGATAGAGCTTGGACTAGGTCGCGCACCAGGTACTGATATGGCAACCGCACGAGCGCTTCGTCGTAACCTACAGAGCGATGTAGATAGCTATCCAGAAGATATTCGGGAACTTCAGCATTACCTTGGTACCCCGAAAGAAGGGCAGCCAATTGTTGCAGTGCCTGGGGCGAATACCCACGTACCTTTATGGTTACTTGGCTCAAGCTTGTACAGTGCACAGGTGGCGGCAAAAATGGGGCTGCCTTATTCATTTGCTTCCCACTTTGCGCCCGATGCCTTATTTGATGCTCTCCATGTGTACCGCAGTATGTTTCAACCTTCAGCGCAATTATCAACACCAAAAGCGATGGCGGGCATAATGGTGGTGATTGCTGAAACTGACGAGGAGGCAGAATGGCTATTCACGTCGGTAAAACAGCAATTTATGAACATGCGACGTGGCCTTAACAAGCCGTTTGCCAAACCTATGCATAACTTCAACGAGTACTGCACGGCGACGGATGAAGCTATGCTATCAAGTGTATTGAGATATGCGTTAGTAGGCTCAAAGGAAACGGTAAAAACAAAGCTCAACAAGTTTATAGAAGCGACACAAATTGATGAAATTATCGTGTCTATGCCAATTTACGACATAAATGCTCGATTGCTTAGCGTTAAGACTTTTGCGGAGTTAGCTGGCTAGGACGTGATATCACCAGTTCAGAACAATTGGCTATAACTTCTTCTATGCATTGCTGTCGAATAACCTTATGATACTACTTTAGTATTAATTTCTCGGGTAGTTATAGCAGGACGTAGAGAATGACAAGGATCATAGCTTTCACTTTATATGCTTTTTTTTCATTGTCGCTGAGCACGGGCTTAGTAATGGCAAAAGAAGTTTATAACGTTGTTATAGTTGAGACTTTACCTGTTCCTATTGTTACCGAGTCACGCATTGAGTTTGAAAAAGAGTTGGCCCGTATTATGCCCAACCATGACATTAACGTGACGACCTACGACGCAGAGGGCTCCGAGCTTCGCGCAAGGGCAATACTCGCCGATTTAGCTAAAGAGCCTACCCCCGACTTAATGGTGTCGGTCGCTACGCTCGCTACCCGGGCGCTTAATGCGTCTAGCGAATTTCTTGAAGTACCAAAACTCTTTATGGCGGTTTCTTCACCTGTTGAAGAAGGTATTGTGCCGGCAATTGGCGCAAGCAGCGATCGCAATATAACAGGTGAGTCACACGTACTCGACGCAAAAGTAAAGCTGGATATGCTGGAGGGGGTGCTTAGAGCCTCTGATCAAAATAAGCCTTTAACCATTGGGCTAATTCACTCAATGTATCCATCTTCAAGCAACTTGGTAAATCAACTGCTTGCGCTTAACGGAAACTATAAGCACATTAATTTGGTCGCTGTCAGCACCCCTTATTTAGAGGGCGATGAAGGGCTCGTGGCGATGACCGATAATATTGTTGAAAAATTGCAGCAAAGCGAAGACAAATTAGACGGCTATTGGCTCTCTTCAGGGCCACTCGCTGAAGCAAATGGACTGGTGGCTAAAGTAAAAGAAAGAACAGGTTTATTCCCTTTATTTGCAGAGAGTATTTCATCTGTGAAAGAGGGTGCGCTCATTGGGGTCGTATCCGAGCCAGTTAGTATAGGGAAATCAGCGGCAAGAAAAGCAAAGTTAATACTTGAGAACAGTTCGGCGAAAGATATGCCTGTCGGAAAAATGGATACGTATACGGTGGCAGTAAATGTTTCCACAGCAATAAAACTACAGCTACCGATCCCTTCAAATTACCTCAAACTCGCGAAAAAACATGTCTATCAGTAGGGTCAAATAAAAAGTTAATATGCGGATTAAAACGAAACTATTGATGATATACATTCCAATATTGCTAATTGGAATGGCAGTGACAGGCTACTGGGCTTACTTAACAGCCTATGATTCAGTTCGTGAACGAGAGTATCAGCTTCTTACTCAAACACTCACATTGAACGTAATGGAAATCATAAACGAACGACGTGAATTGCTTATTGAGTCAGGTCTTGAAAACGTGCCTGTGTTCAGGGATGCCTATCAAAAAGAGGTATTTGAAGAGCTTAAGTCCTTACAGCAGGCAACCAACCGACACTTTGCGATAAGTGATAGAAGCACCGAAACCCTTGTTTTTAGCACGATGAAGGCCCCTGTATTGCTAAATGTCGAGGGCGCCAGCATGGCCACCATTGCCAATCGCACCGTGGCGTTTGGAGAGTCTAACGTTAATGACATAGATGTACTTTTTGCGTGTTCGGAGTTCAATCCGTGGAACTGGAAGGTGACGGTTTTACAGCCAGCTGAACCTTTGCAGTCTTCTTTGTTTACTATAGCGTGGCTCACTGTTCTCGTTACGCTGTTTGCCGTTGTCACTGTAAGCCTTCTTATGGGGCGCGTAACCCAGATTTTAGTTGTATCGCCCATTGAAAAAATTAAGTCGGCCGCTAGCCGAATTGCAGTAGACCATAAAAAGGTCACCATCGATTTACAGCAAAACGATGAACTCGGAGGCCTTGCGCGGGATGTTGAGGCAATGTCTGGTGAAATAGAGCAGTATGTTGCTCAAGCCCAGCAGGCGAATAGAGCAAAAACCGATTTTCTTGCTGTGATGAGTCACGAGATTCGTACTCCACTAAACGGCATTCAAGGGTTAGCAGCATTGCTGTTAGAAACGCCGCTTTCAGATAAGCAACATCAATATGCAAGTGATTTGAAGTCTTCGGCATCTATTCTCGCAACGGTCATAAACGATGTACTGGATTTGTCTAAAATTGAGTCTGGTATGTCGGAAGTGGACGTTACTGAGTTTGACCTCAACGTTATGCTTAACGAACTCATCACGTTACTTGGGACTAATGCCAGCAGTAACAATACCCGTTTGGTGTATACAAGTAAGAACCTTGAGTCTGTGGCGGTAACGAGCGATATCACCAAGCTTCGTCAAATTATTATTAATCTTGTAAGCAATGCCATCAAGTTCACACATAAAGGTACGGTGAGGATTACCGCAAAGCTTAAACAGCCGTCAACGGAAACTGTGGGCGAGAACCGTTTGGTTATTGCGGTAAAAGATAGTGGTATTGGCATCGAGCCAGATAGGTTAGAACACATTTTTGATAAGTTCACACAATCTGATTCATCGATTACCCGAGAATACGGGGGTACTGGTCTTGGGCTTGCCATAGCAAGACAGCTTGCTCAGCTACTAGGTGGCGACATCAAAGTCGTAAGCAAGGTAGGCGAAGGCTCGTGTTTTACCGTTACAGCCAATGTACAGTCTCGCTTAAAAGTTGAGTCTTCAACTGATTCCGTGTTGGTAAAGAAGGCTCGTGATGCAAGCTTGCCATCGGGATTAAAAATCTTACTGGCAGAAGATAACGCGATCAATGCAGTAGTAGCACAAGCGCTTCTAGAGCAACTCAATTGTATTGTAGAGCACGTTGACAATGGGCTGAAAGCGACTGCACGGGTTGAAGAAGGTGGCATTGACGTAGTCTTTATGGATGTTCACATGCCAGTGATGGATGGAATAGAAGCCACAAAGCGCATTCGCAAATTAAATGGCGACTTAGGCCAAACGCCGGTGATAGGTTTGACCGCAGAAGCGTTCAAAGAGCGCCATATAGTATTTAAGGCGGCAGGAATGGACGACATTGTAACCAAACCTGTCACTGTTGAAGCGTTACAAGAAAGCTTGGTAAAACTGGCGCTTAAGCAAGAAGTCACTGATAATAAGTAGAGTTACTGAGTGTCTTTGTAGATTTCATAAGTGAATGAACGCTTAGTGAAAAGAGCGCTTAGGTCTACATTCAATCTTGATGCATAGGATGGCGTGTGCAATTTAATAAACCAAGTGAATTGAGGCGTCTGCGAATTGCGCTCATAATCGGCGCTGTACTCGTGCTCGTCTTCATGGCCGCTGACTTGTTGTTATTGCCAAGCTCCATGTATCAATTGTACATTTTTGACCGTTTACTTATCCAATTTCCAATCATACTTACAGTCATAGCAATATCCTATTGGCGCAAGTTTATTCAACACAGGGCTATTGTCTTTGCAACGTTGCTTGTCGCTCTTTCATACAGCAATTATTGGCTCATTTGGGTATGTTGGACTGAGCATGATTTTATTTTTCCCTACGAGGGGACTATCTTATATGCCTTCTTTTGTGTTTTTGCGCTCGGTATTCCCTTTAAACTGGCGATAACCGTTAACCTCATTAATATCCTGGGTTTCCTTGGCCTAATGTGGGTAGCGCCTGTTTACGGCGATAGAGTGCCAATTTCTGCGGCATTCGTATCGGGGTCGCTATTTATTTGTGTATATGCTCGCTACCGTTTAGACCGAAGTGTGCAAATGCTAAAACAAACGAACGATAGACTGCTCAAGCTAAGTAAATACGACCCGCTCTCTGACTTACTGAATCGACGTGCTTTAAGAGAGCAAAGCGAAAAACTGTTGGCATTAAGTAAACGGCATAAGGTTTCAATGGCAGTATTGATGCTCGACTTGGACGATTTCAAAAAGTACAACGATGCTTTTGGCCATCAGCAGGGTGATGAAGCAATAAAAATACAGGCGCGCATCATGAAGCAGGTATTTAAGCGGGAAACCGATATACTGGGGCGATATGGCGGCGAAGAGTTTATTATCGTGCTAAGCGATATCAAAAAAGACCAAGTGGCGAAGCACTGTCAGGCGCTTTTAAATGAATGGGAAGAAGCAGCGTTGCAACACGCACAAGATGCGAAGCACCCGCTTGTAAGTTGTTCGATTGGTGTGGTGTTTGCGAAGTCTGTTAATAATTGCTCCATCGACTGGCTTATTGATGAAGCGGATAAAGCGCTTTATGACGCTAAGGAAAGAGGTAAAGCCCAGTTCGTGTTAAAAGAGGCCTAGTTTTACAGAATGAGGGGCGAAACGACGTGCGCCACGCCCACCAATTCTATTGCCCGTGCTTACTAAAGTTTTACAATCATTTTGCCGGTATTTTTACCTTCAAAAAGCATGTTTAAGCCTTTCTCAGCATTTTCTAAACCTTCTATCGTATGTGCGCGGTACTTAATTTTACCTTGCTGTACGTAGGGCGTGAGCTTTTGTAATAGCTGAGGAATTTCACCCCAGTGATCAGGCATAGCAAACCCGCGAATATTGATACGTTTTTTAATTAATGGGATCCAGTTTGGACCCGGTGAAGGTTCTTCGGACTGATAATCAGCAATCATGCCGCACACAACAATACGGCCATGAGCGTTCATTCTGTTAAAGATGTGATGTTGAATAGGGCCGCCCGTGTTTTCAAAGAAAACATCAATTTTATCAGGAGTCAGTTCGGCTAGCTTTTCTTCCAGATCATCTTTCTTGTAGTTAACCGCGCCGTCAAAGCCTAACTCATTTACAATCCAGTCCGCTTTTTCATCACTACCGACTACACCTATAACACGTAAGCCGTCAGCTTTTGCAAGCTGTCCTACCATCGAACCAACCGAGCCTGCTGCTCCTGTAACTATAAGTGTTTCGCCTTCTTTAGGCTCGCCAAAATTATAAAGCCCTGTGGTGGCAGTTAAACCCGGCAATGCAAACACACATAGCGCCATTTCTTCTGTCACACCATCCTGTAGCTTATTGAATCCAGAACCGTCACTGAGTACATACTCGCTCCAGCCTGTCATACCCATAACTTTATCGCCAACAGAGAAATCAGAGTTTTTCGACTCTACAACTTCACCCACGCCGCTCGAACGCATTACATCGCCAAGTTCTACTGGAGGAATATAGCTTTCTCTGTCTTCGCTCATCCAACCAAGCATTGCGGGGTCTAACGACATGTGCGTTTGCTTTATCAGAATTTGCCCGTCCTTCACAGAAGGAACGTCTAACTCTTTGGTTTCAAAAAGGTGAGGGCCAATCTTCTGGTCGTTGGGACGTTGAACCAGCGTTATTGCTTTGTACGTTGACATTGTATCCTCCAGTAACAATTAAAAAGTGTCTGCCTTCTTGGCATGTTAAGTTACACCGCCGCAGTTTTTTGGCGCTATCACTTACTTAGTAAAAGGTGGGGCTTGCTGGAACTAACTCAACCGATCAAGCCACTTTTCTATGAATTTGAATTAAATATTAGATTAGTTCCAATGGTTGATAGTGATAATTGCAAAAAACTATTAACAATATTGTGATCTTGTATTAACTGTGAGTTTTCAATTTTGTTTATAAATGCGGCGAAAGTGTCGCTATAATTGTAAAAAATGCGATAAAAGTGCGTAAATAACGTTTACTTGCATTGAACAAAACTATCCAGATCCGTAGAATGCCTGCTGCAATTTTCCCCTATTACAATGAGTATCTTATGAAGCAACAGTTTTCTTTACGTGCCTCAGTTTGCCTAGCGCTTGCTACTTTAGCCTCTTCTTCAGCGCTGGCAGCTGGTTTCCAAGTCAATGAACACAGCGCAAACGGTCTAGGCCGCGCAATGGCTGGTCAGGCGGCAAAGCCAGAGAATGCATCGATTTTAGCGACCAACCCTGCGGCAATTGGTGTATTTAAAGAAGCTGAATTCAGTGCATCGGCAAGCTTTATCGACCCGAATGTAGATATCAATGGTGCGGTTACCTATAACCTCGGCGGCAACATCGTCGGCGGCGGTGCAGCGCAAGAAGACAACATCGCTGATACAGCAATTGTTCCTGGTTTCTTCTATGTCTCGCCTATCAACGATAAACTTTCTGCAGGTGTTGGAGTTTTCACTACTTATGGTCTTCGTTCAGATTACTCAGATGACTTCGGAGCCCTTCATTTTGCCGACACAGCAGAAGTGAAAACTGTAACGGTGAACCCAGCTGTTTCATATAAAGTAAACAAGCAACTTATGGTTGGCTTTGGTTTGAATATTACATATGCGGAAGCCGAAATTGGCTCTGGCGTTTCAAACACCCTTGTTGACACCTTGGTTGATTTAGCGCCAAGCGCTGAGGCACTTGGCGTTACCTTGCCACAACTTACGGCTGGTAATTCGTTGTTTAGCATGGAAGGTGATGATATTGGCTTCGGTTGGAACGCCGGTGTTTTCTGGCAGCCAACTGACATGACTAATATCGCGCTTTCATACCGTGCTGAAACAAAATTAGAGCTTGAAGGTGCAGTATCTTCAGAAACGCCTATTTTTCCTATTAATCTTAACCAGCCTGGTAGCCTTGATCTGAATCTTGCTGCTATTACTGAATTAGCGGTTGACCAGAAAATCGATAACCAATGGTCTGTGCAAGCGAGCTTAACGTTTACCGATTGGAGTACGTTCGAAAAGCTTGAAGCCAACCTAGAAGATGACGTTGACTTCTTAATAAAAGAAGAAAACTTCGATGACTCATGGCGCGCAGCGCTTGGTGTTACCTACATTCTAAACGATGAAATTACCCTTCGTGCTGGCTATGCTTACGACGATGGAGTGGTTTCGGTAGAGAACCGCTCGCTGAGTATTCCAGATACTGACCGTCACTGGTTCTCTGGTGGTATGACTTACACCATGAGTGAAGACACTTCAATTGATGTGGCTTACGTATTTATTGATGGCCGTGAAGCAAACATCAATAAAGACAGAACTATTTTGAGCAACGTTCTTCCTGGTACAGACTTCACCACTAACTTCACAGGTACACAGTCTGCGACTGCTCATATTCTTAGTGTTCAGCTTAATACACGTTTCTAATTAGAAACGTTGTTCATAAAAATGGCAGCTTGAACGCTGCCATTTTTGTTTGAGCTATCAGGCTAACCCTTGCAATAGCTTATCGAAGTAATTAAAACTGATGCTTAAATTTGCGCAAACAAGTCTTGTAGACAAGTAATTGCAGCACTGATTTTTGCAGGCATTAAATCTCGCTTTGGCGTTACTGCATACACCGTGTAATCAGGCAGCGTCCAATCAGCAAAGAGTTGTTTCATATCGCCAGATTTCAAAAGATGCCTCACTTCTGGTTCTGGCAGTACTGCATAACCTAATCCATCTTGAGTGAGCTTAATCAGCGTTTGCATCGAGTTTACATCAATACGCTGTGTATCGAGTTCATAGTCGCCATTGTCTTTGTGAACCATCACGTAATCTTCGATATGTCGATGAGCAATATAAGCGTGACTAACGAGTTGCTCAGGGTTTGAAAGATTAGTGTTCGCTAACGGATGCTCTGCAGATACGCATAAAATACGCTTCCACGTAGCTAGCTCTAAACTACTGAAATTAGTGTCAGAAACAGGGGCGAAGCAAAGAACTAGATCGGCGCTTGACGCAATAATATCTTTGGGTTCATCGGTGACGGTAAGCGAGATGGTTATTTTCGGAAATTCTTCGCAAAGCTTCTTCAGCGGCTCACTGAGCAGACCGCCACCAAAACCTTCTGGCGCAATAATATTGATTTTACCAGTAGGGTCGTCTTGAAGGCTTTCTATCTTTTGCTGGGCAAGTTCTGCGGTTTGCAGCATTTTCTTGCTAGTCTCGTAGTAGATGCGCCCCGCTTCGGTTAGGCTCAAACTTCGCGTATTTCTATTGAACAGGCTAAGGCCAATATCATGCTCTAGCTTTCTTAATTGCTGGCTAATTGCAGAGACCGTCATGTGAAGTTCTCGCGCGGCGACACTCATGCTTCCGCTGTCTGTTACTGCGGTAAATACCTGAAGGGAGCGAAGTAATTTAGTATTCATGGCGCAGTTTAATCCTTTCGATTGGCCGTAAACTTATGAGTGAACATTTGTAGCAAATTAACGATATAAGAGGGCGAATTCTATCTTATTTAATGGTTAATGATCGTTTTTACGTAAGTTTTTACTCAAAACTTACGTTTAAAACTTCAGCGCTTCACAGCGAAGTAAGCAATAACACTCCACATAACAAAGAGGCGGGTTCAGACAATAAACCCGCTTATCTGCCCGGCCTTTTACTTATTCTATAATCACCAGTTTTTAATTGTGGGCAGTAATATTATCGAATGGTCCTGACCATGTTAATAGTGTTTGTTGCTAGCTTTACTTCAACGAGGAAAACGATAAGTGCACTGATTAGAAACATCATTGCCAAAATGAACAAAACAATAACGGGTGTTTTAAGATCAACCACCCAAAGCGATCCTGAGAACAAGGCCATGATCACGGTGCACACTAAGAGCGCTGAAGCTACACAAAGGCCAATAGCCCAGTTAATGACTTTCACCCTGCGCCACAGTACTTTAATTTCTTTTTTAGAGCGGTCTACAATGTGTGGGTCTGACAGGGTATGAATTTGTCGCTCTGCCACTCTGACCCGGTCAGATATGCGCCCCAATCGCGAAGACATGACGTTAAGAAAACCCGCAATACCGGTAAGCAAAAACACAGGCGCCACGGCAAATTCGATAAGTTGTGAAAGGCTAGGTATAAGTGTGTCCAACAATTTCTCCAGTCAGCTAGGCAAATTAAAATTGATAAGAGTTAACAAACGTTTTTGCCTCTGCCCAATCGTAAAGTCATATGAAAGTTTCATTTCAATGCACTTGTTGAAGAACAGCTTATGTAGAGGCAAACCAATTATCGAAAATTAAAGTAAAAGCAAAGTGTAAGCCAATGCTTATACCAGATAACGGCTGCTAAACTTAACACTTTGCCTAAGTTTAGTGCTTTTTAACTCACTCACGGCTTGATTCACAGTAGAATAGTGTTTCTGACTTACGACACATCTCTTTTGCATAAGGATTCATAATGCGCGTTTTCCCTCTGTTTTCCCTGTCATTGTTAACTATTTCTCTCTTACCAATGTTAGCAGGGGCGCAGGAGATGTCAGATGTAGAAAGAATAGAAACCACGTCTTCTCGTATTCAAGGAAAAGTGAATGCCTCTGGTTACGCTGTTTCTTCAGTTTCAGAAGAAACATTATCACTGCTCTCTTTTCAGCACATCCAAGAGTCGCTTAACTACATTGCTGGTGCTGGCGTTCAGCGAGGAAATGGGCAAGAGTATTTACCTGCCCTTCGCTCGCCTGTTCTTACGGGTGCTGGCGCCTGCGGAGGAATATTAGCAGCAGAAGACGGAATACCCCTGCGTGCTGCGGGTTTTTGTAATATTAATGAACTGTTTGAAGCCCATGGCGAGATGGCACAGCGTATTGACGTCATCAAAGGGCCAGCTTCTGCGTTATATGGTTCAAATGCAATTCACGGAGTTATTAACGTCATCACCCCAGATACAACACAAGGTGATGGAATACTGGGGTTTGATTATGGCTCATACGGTTTTCATCGAGTTAAGCTTCAGGAAGGAAAGGATTTTGGCGGCAGTGGCGTAGGTATAGCGGCTAGCTTAACCCGTGATACGGGCTACAGAGATGACGAAGGTGTCGACCAGGAAAAAGTGTCTTTACGTCATAGATTAGAGTGGGATAACACCATTATCACCAGCGGGATGACATATACACACTTAGATCTGGAAACGGCGGGCTATATAGAGGGGTTTGAAAGCTATAAAGATACGCAGATAGCACGAAGTAATCCCAACCCCGAAGCGTTTAGAAACGCTCGAAGTTTTAGGCTATGGAGCAAATTCGATACAACGTTTGAGGGAGGTCATGCACTATCAGTGACCCCCTACATACGTAATCAAGATATGCGTTTTCGCATGCACTTTTTACCGGGAAAACCCCTTGAAGAGAACGCCCAAAAGGGCGTGGGCGTGTTGTCACAGTTTAACTATGTGGTAAACGACAGGATATCGTTAGATGTTGGCGTTGATGCTGAATACACAGAGGGGGAATTGACGCAATCTCAACAAGGCCCTACCGAAGGCTCGGCCTTTTTAGTTGAAACCATACCGGCCGGTAAACACTACGATTATGACGTTGATGCAACGTTGCTCGCGCCGTTTTTTGCGTTGAATTGGCAGGATGATAAGTGGGCTATTCAGTTAGGCGGACGCTTTGAAACTATGCGGTACGACTACGCCAATAACATGAACACAGGTCGTGTACGAGAAAATGGAACTGAATGTGGATTTGGTGGCTGCCGCTATTCTCGACCGGCAGACAGTGAAAATGATTATAACAATTTCAGCCCTAAGCTCTCATTGCGCTATCAGCTTAGCCCCCAAATTCAACTTTTCGGTGGGGTAGCCCGCGGCTATCGCGCGCCCCAAGCTACTGAACTCTATCGTTTACAGCGTGCTCAAACGGTGACCGAGCTTGAATCAGTCACGGCTGATAACGTTGAACTAGGTATTACGGGTTCATTACTTTCAGGTGGCTATACGCTGTCGTTTTATAGCTTGGAAAAAGATAATGTAATTTATCGCGATAGCGACTTTTTTAACGTTAGCAACGGAGAGACGTGGCACCGAGGTGTTGAACTCACTTTTGACCAGCAACTGAGTGACGTTTTACGCGTTGATTTTGCAGGCACTTATGCAAGGCATACTTACGAGCACAGTCAACTTTCAGGTGAGCTGGACATTAAGGGCAACGACATTGATACGGCACCTAAAGTTTTATTCAATACCCGTTTAAGCTATGACGTTACAGAGGAAATACAGGCTCAGTTGGAATGGCAACATGTGTCTAGCTACTATACCGACGCTGAAAATCTCAATGAGTATGATGGTCATGACTTGGTTCATGGTCGAATAAGCTGGGATGTAACAAATAGCATTACCCTATATGCGCGCATCAACAATATGCTAGATACTGAGTACGCCGAACGCGCTGACTACACGAGTTTTTCTGGCCCGCGTTACTTCCCTGGCAGACCCCGTAATTTTATGCTTTCCGCATCGTTTATTCTGTAAAGAAAATAAAAACTCCTGATAATTATCTATGCGGACTGGTATAACTATTAATCTTGAAAATACAGGCTATGGACGCGATTTGCTTGTGCATAATGGGCGACGGGCGTAGTCTGTAATAATCAGCATGGGTCGCAGTTACGCCATGTATAGCGCTTTTTCTCTTAACGAAGCAGGCGATATACGTGGAATGATTGTTAATAGGTATACCCATGCAAAAAATAGTAATTGTTGGTGGCGGTGCTGGTGGTCTTGAATTAGCCAGTCGCTTAAGCCGCACCCTCGGGAGAAAAAAGCAAGCCGAAATCACCCTCGTCGACCGAAGTCGAACCCATATTTGGAAGCCGCTACTTCATGAGGTAGCCGCCGGTGTTATAGATAAGCATTCAGACGGTGTGGACTATGCAATCCATGCTGCAGCTCATCATTACCGTTTTCAGCTTGGTGAAATGTGTTCACTTAATGCGAATGAAAAAACCATAACCTTGTTGCCATTGATTGACGAAGAGGGTACGCAGGTCCTACCTGAGCGTGAAATTCATTATGACCAGCTGGTACTGGCCATTGGAAGTGTAAGCAACGATTTTGGTACACCGGGCGTAGCAGACTACTGCTATTTTCTCGACTCTCTAAAGCAAGCCGAGCGCTTTCACCGCGCGCTGCTCAATCAGCTTATTCGCATAAACCAGCAAGAAGACAAAGATGCAAGAATTGATGTTGCCATTGTGGGAGCGGGTGCCACGGGGACTGAACTTGCTGCTCAACTTCACCATGTGGCTAACTTGTCGAAAGCCTATGGAATGCCTGATATGTCTGCATCACGATTGAAAATTACGATCGTAGAGGCCGGCGAGCGTATATTACCTGCATTGCCCGAGCGCATTGCTAATTCAGCCAGAAAAGCGCTACACAAGTTGGGTGTAGATATAAAAGAGCAAACCATGGTGGCTGAGGCAGATTCAAATGGATTAATCACCAAGGACGGCAGCCGTATTGATGCCGATCTAATGGTGTGGGCTGCGGGTGTTAAAGCACCAGACTTCATTACAAAATTAGATCTGTTTGAAACTAATCGCGCCAATCAAATTTTGGTTGATAAGCAACTGCGAAGCTCTACGCACAAAAATATATGGGTGCTAGGCGATTGCTGCGGCTTTCAGCAAGACAATGGTAAATGGGTGCCACCCCGTGCCCAGTCGGCACATCAAATGGCCGATATCGTCGCTCATAACATAACGTCGTTATTTAACCAGAAAGAGGCCAAAGATTTCACGTATCAAGATTATGGCTCGCTGGTTCATTTAAGTAAGTACAGTACGGTAGGAAGCTTAATGGGCTCGCTATCAAATAGTAGTATGTTTATTGAGGGGCGATTAGCCAAGCTAGTTTATGTCTCTTTGTATAACATGCATCAGTTTGCGGTTCACGGAAAAATGAAAGGGGCGCTTAAGCTAATTGTGAAAAAGTTGAGTCAGGCAATAAGCCCGAAACTGAAACTTCACTAGTCTCTATATAACGAAAAGCCCTTCAAATAAGACGCCTCCCAAAGACCGAATAGTTGAGGTCTTAGGGAGGCGCTTTGTAAACGGTTTTTCGTTTACGTCAAAAAATATCTGCACGCTCTATTACTGCTTCACACCTTCAACGTGAAGCTCGAGTTCCACGGTTTGAGACGCTGGCCCTAAGTCGTAATCGATACCATAGTCTTTAAGGGCAATTGTAGTAGTACCCATGAAGCCCGCGCGATAGCCTCCCCATGGATCTTTGCCTTCACCAATTTTCTTGGCTTCAATAGTAATTGGCTTAGTTACACCATGTAATGTGAAATCGCCCATCACATCCATCATGCCATTGCCTTTATCAACAATCTTTGTACTTACAAATTTTGCTTGGGGAAAATCGTCCACATTTAAAAAGTCATCGCTTTTCAGGTGCTTGTCACGTTCTGCATGGTTTGAATCGATACTGTCTGTATCAATGGTTACCATAATTTTTGCTGCACTTGGTGCGCTATCATCGTAGCTAAAGTTGCCTTTGAAATCGTTAAAGCGACCCGTTAGCCATGAGTAACCTAAATGCTGAATTTTAAAATTGATAGATGCATGTGCGCCCTTACTATCAATCACATAATCCGCGGCCTGAGCAGTGCTTAAAGATAGCGCAGCGGCTAGGGCAAGTGTTAACTTCTTCATAATTTCTCCTTTTCCTTAATGTCATCGAAGCCGTAACATCTGCTTCATTGTGTCGTCTTTGTTTATGAAATGGTGCTTTAAGGCTGCAAGCATGTGTATCACTGACATTGTTATCACTGACCATGCAATATAAAAATGTGCATCTCCGGCACGATCTTCTTGGTTGTTAAATAGCTCGCCAACGGCAGGAACTGCAAACCAGTTAAATACATCGATGGCTCTTCCGTCGGCGGTTGAAATCAAATAGCCACTGGCAAACAGCGCAATCATTAACGTGTATAGAAGCGTATGGCCAAGATGACTAAGCTTCTTTTCTGTGGCAGTGCCTAATGAAGGAGGACGTGAAGTAAAAGCCCGAGTAGCTAACCGAAGAACAGTAACCGCTAGCAACAGCAAGCCAACACTTTTATGCCAATGAGGAGCGGTTTTATACCAGTCGCTGTAATAAGTAAGGTCTACCATCCACAAGCCCGATGCAAACATGCCAATAACAGCAAATGCGGTTATCCAATGAAGAAACACAACAAGTCGGGGCCACCTAGATTTCATTTCGTTTCCATATAACGAGTGTTAACGCTAGTGTAATTTCAATTTCTTCGACCAAACATCACTTTTAATGAGAGCATTTGTTCTTTTTTATAGAATAAAGAATGGCGTAAGCGACCACAGCGACGGTTCATAATTTACTAAATTCAGATTATGTGTCGTTTAATGGAGGATAAAATGCGCCAAGTGCCTCTATTAAACGTGCAAAATACACTTATAGTTTAAATAGGGAGCCACAAAGGTGGCTGACCACCCAAAGAATTAGTCTTTACAGTTGAGGTTTCACGCTTTGCGCGTTTCATACGTTTTGTTGGCAGTCATATTGCCAGCGCTATTTTCATCACTGGTTACCGTCTCTGCATTGGGAGAGAGCCGAGGTGTGCAAAATAGTGCCAACGAGCTCAGCAAAACCACAGCACTAGCAACCCTTGCTGAAGAGTGGGAACGGTCAGTTCATGATGTTGATGACGACCTGGATGACGGTTTAGCGTCTCTCCACGTTAATGTTGGTGTAGAAAAGTATATTTTTTGCACTGGCAATATAGCTGAGGCAAAATCTTACGCTAAGCTGCGCGCTAATATCATCAGAGGACCACCTTCTTATACTTAATCACTTTAAAAACCATATTTTTTATTTTTGATTAAGAGAGAAGGTATGCACGCCTTAAATCTATATAAAACCGAAGCTATCGACACGTTGGCATGGCCGGTTGTTGAAAACACCATTACTCTAAACTCGTCTGCAATGGCGGTATTTACGGACTTCAAGCAACACTTGCCGCACGTTATCGATGCGCGTACCCCGGCAACAAAAGTTGAGTCTATTATGCGTCAATCTCATGTGCGAATGATGCTGGTGGTTAACAGTCACAATCGTTTCATTGGTATTGTTACAAGTCATGACGTTAGTGAGCAAAGCATTATCCAGCGTTTAAGTGAGCTTAAAATAAAGCGCGATGAATTGACTGTTTATGACTTTATGCGGCCGAAGACCTCTTTAATGTCTTTTGACTTTACCGAACTGACTCACTCATCGGTGGGTGATGTGATTGAAACGTTGAAAGACTACGGCCAGCATCACTGCCTTGTTATGGACAGAGATAGTCACGAAATCCGCGGCGTCATCAGCGTTAGTGACATTGCTAGAGAGCTGCGCGTTCCGCTTGATATTCAGGGGCGCCCGACCTTTGCAGAACTCATCACTATTCTCGCTGCTTAATTTTTAATTCCGCCAATTTTGAACCATACTTTTACTGCGCATTGTCATAAAGCAATGCGCAGTGAAAAGCTTACACAGGCGTATGCCTATGGATGATCTAAATATCGTTATAGAAGGCTAGATGGTTTTATGCAGTATGCTCACGGCGAATTTATTGTTACTCGATGTGGAAGCGCGATTGTTACGCAGGCTTATGGTCCTTGGAATAGAGAGTGCGTCACACTTTTCGCAAAGGAATATCGCGAGAAAGCTGAGAGCCTATTTGGTCAGACATGGTGTAATATCGTTTGCTTATCTGGGGAGTCCTTACTTGTTCCTGATGCCGAGGCTTCGTTGCGAGAGCGCACGGCTGCTATGCATCCACTCGGCCTTACTCACGTTGCTCTGGTGATGGGAGATTCCAGCGCTAAAGCGACCACCAAAGCTCAACTGAAGCGGGTTTATCGAGACCTTAATATCGACACAATTTTTGTAGATTTTATTGCTCAAGCTGTGGAATGGCTAACAGACAAAGGGTTTTCAATCGAACATGAGAATATGTCTGAACACTTGGAAAAAGTGGCATTAAAATGAAAGAGTAAAAGTGGTACGCATTTCGCAACTAGTTAACACATCAACGTAATATTGTGCATTGAAACGAGGCGATACCATGAACAGATCACTATTTCCAACCAGTGTTGTGACCAAAGCATTTACTTGGGCATACCAAGAACTGGGTTTAAGTATTAAGCAAGCCTCTGAAATATTAGGTATTTCCCCATCTTCTCTTGCTCAAACTACATTACTAGGGTTTGAAAGCGGAACCATAGAGTATCGGAAACAGCTTGCGTTCATTCGTATGTATCATTTACTCATCACGCTGTCAGAAGGGGATACTGACCAAATGCGGGTGTGGTTCACCAGCTACAATGTAAGCCTTGAGATGTCACCATTGAAGATGTGTAAAGAGTATGACGGTGTAGAACGAGTTGCTGACCAACTTCGCAAATTAAAGCAATCTTGTTCAGGACGCCAGAGTGCACTTGCTACCGTTGAATTTGCCCATCAAGAACGAAAAGTTAGAACAGGCGCAAGAGTTCACTAGATTTCCCGATATTTAAATGACATCGTTAGAATCGATATCGCAGATAAAATCTGCACAAGCCTGAACTTGAGTTATTGGGATCATGTGGCCCGCATTAGGAATAATATCGCTTTTAGCATTAGGGATTGCATTTGTAACGGCGTTCATATGGTCAGTAGGCTTTAATATCTCATCATTTTCACCATACAGTACGCCTACTGGGCAAGTGATTTCGCTGTATCTAGACTGTTGTCTGAACAAACTGCCCTGCGCAGATACTGTATCCCTACTACCTTCATAGAAGCTGCGTGAATGAAGCGCCAAAATACCTCCACCTTCTACTGAAAAAGAAGGCGGAACAGCCTCAGGATGGAATATTTGCGCAAGTTGCTTTCGGCCGAATCTTGCTCTTAGCGGGCTAGCGATGGTTTTTGAGACGCTCTTACGCACAAACTCGTTAGGTATGTAAAGCACGGACAATGGGCCTGCACCGCCTTTTAAAGGAGTAGTAAGCGGGCATAAAAGCGATATTGAAGCAATTTTTTCAGGCGCATCGATAGCCATTCGAAGCGCAATCCCTCCACCCATTGAATGTCCGGCAATACTAGCGTTTGTAATGTTTTCTTTCTCCATCCACTCTAAAATCATCTTACTTTGCTGTTCAAAACTTGCAGAGGTGCGTTTGTAACGTGTGGAGAATCCGCTTCCTGGCCGGTCAATAAAGTAAACCGTATAGCGGTGAGCAAGCGTTTTTGCTAACGCATTAAAATTGTTACTATTGCCTAGTAAACCGTGAATAAGTATCAGGGCAGGCCCATTACCTTGTTTTTGCCAATGAATAATTCCACCTGATACAGGAGTAAGTTTTCCCGCCGGTGTGAATGCTGATTCAATATTGTTGTCCATTTTTGAAGTAAACCAAATTAGTCCAACAATGATACAAATCAAGAGTACCAGAACAACAATCATCGAGCGCTTCCTATGTGAGAGTGAAATTTAACCTAGCGGTTAACGCAATAATGGTCAAGTAAGCCTTGGTGATAATGATTTATAGCGTAGATGCATACGGTTGCACGTAGCTATATAAAGCGAGCGATAATTAGGAACTAAGATGGAATTACAAATAACGCGAAGTATCACAATAGATGATAGTGAAGCGGATTTACAGGCTATTCGAGCCCAAGGCAGTGGAGGGCAGAATGTCAATAAAGTGAGCAGTGCCATCCATTTACGATTTGATATTTACGGTTCTTCTTTACCTGAAAGATTGAAAGAGAAGTTACTTCAGTTAAACGACAAGCGTGTTACCAATGCGGGTGTGTTTGTATTAAAAGCTCAGAATTACCGCACACAGGAACAAAATAGAGAAGATGCGTTGGCGCGACTTGTCGCTTGGATAAAAGCAGCAACGATTGAGCAAAAGCCGCGTATAAAAACCAAGGTAAGCCGAGCGGCAAAAGCACGTCGGGTTGATGTAAAAAAACAACAGGGCGTTAAAAAATCTATGCGTAAGAAAGTGGAATTTTAATCAAAACTAATCTAAAGTATGAGGCTTATAAAAGGTCATTTCGCAAGACAACGGAAAATTCTTAAAACAACAAATGAATGTGTCTTGTGTTCATGCTAAATATTGGAACTTAGGGAAGCATAAAAAGTGACGCGTTCGAACGTAATTCCTATGGTGCTATTTGCAGCCATAGTGGTTTCGCTTGGGATTAACACACCGCAAGCCGCAAACGAGATCATCGCTCGTTTGTTCAATAAATCAATTTCAAATTCTGAACTTCAGCCATCACAGGCTGACGTCGATCGTTTTCAGTCTATTTTAACTGATAAGTCTGAAAAGGAAGTGCGGTCAATTCTCGCTCAGCGTGCATTGGGTAATAAAATTACAGAGTCTGTACTTTCTGACTTTGCTCATAAAAATGATATAGAGCCTGATGACGGAGAGGTTCAATCCGCTTATTCTGTTATCAAGCAGTGGACCGTTGAACTAGACGATAAAAGCGAGTTTAAAGGTGACGAACTTGAACGCTACCGTCTGGCCATGGCACACGGGATGGCGAAAAGCTGGAAAGTGTCCAAAGCATTGTATGACGCCTATGGCGGCGATGTAGTTTTTCAGCAAGATAACCCACTCACTCCGGTTGGGGCATACCAGCAGTTATTTGAACAGTATCGAGAAAAAGGTGAGTTTGTTATTTACGACCCAGCCTTTAAAGCGGCGTTTTGGAGTTCAGTTAAAATGAAATATGCCAAAACTTATGACCCGGAAAACATAGACTTCTCACTTCCTTGGTGGGAAAAGAGCATGACCGCTTCAGAAAAATAGTCAAAAAAGGCCCTGTTATTACAGGGCTTTTTTATTCTTTGCGAAAAAATAACTCCTCAGCGGAATAAAACCTTTCATCTAATCGTTATCTCAGTGTCCTTTATGAAAAACGGAGATAATCGGATGAAAAAGTTAAATATTGTAATTGCATTGGCTTTAGGTATCGCGTCAACGTCGGTGTTGGCTCAAGAAGCAACCTTTTCGGCTAATACTTCAGCTGATGCTTCAACGTCTACATCAGTTTCTCTAACAAACGGTGCAAACGCCCAAGCTGCAGCTCAATCAAGTATGCAGGCATCGGCACAGGGCGACACAGTCACTCAAAGCCAAATGTCTACCGAAAGTTCTGCTAATGCTAGTGGACAGCTATTGGCAAGCCAAACAGGCAATGACTTATCAAGCGGGCAAGAATTGAATCAAGCCCCTGAAGTCAATACCGAAGCCGATACCGAAGAAAGCACAGATCAAGCAGCGGCAAATGAAGTAGCACAAACGACTACTTTAAACGCTAACCTCTTCGCAAATAGCGCTCAACAGCTGTCTACAAACACAGCATCTTCACTGGTTTCTAATTCGCAGGCTTCCCTTGAAGGCGTTGTTTCAGCGACATCAGACACGGCGAATTCAATGACAGCATCGGTGGCAGGAACGCTTGCGGGTAATGTTTCTGGTTCAACTTCAGTTTTGTCGTCAGCATTAGGATCTGTTGAACCGAATACACAGCCAGAAGGTGAAGTGGAAAATTCTGCAGCAAGCACGGCTTCGGGAGCCGCTCAAAGTGCAGTAGAGGGAACCGTGGCCAACACAGTAACGGGTACGGTGACCAATACTGTAACTGGCACTGTTGCTATCGCCGTCGACGGGGTGATTGCTGCAACGGTAGCAAGCAATGTAGGCAGTACCGTCGAGAGCACGGTAGGAAATACGGTAGAGAGCACCGCGGAGAGCACGGTAGAGGCATCGGTTGCAAACACTGTGGAGAGCACAGTAAACGATCACGTTGCTTCAAATATCTCGGGTGCATTGGGCCTTTAACGTATGGACTTCAACGGTTAGGAGGAGGGAGAGCTCTCCCTCCTAACTTCCTCGCACAACCCATTCATAGTTGAAGACACCGATTTCACTTTCTCTGTAGTAGGTAGCAATAATGAAAACCCCACCATTTAAACGTTCACTCAAGAAAATTATTTTCGTCCAAGAGAGTCGCAAATACCTTGCTTTTGCTGCGGCTACCGCATTATTAGCAAGCAGTACAGCCTATGCAAGCAACAACAGTCAGTCAAAAGTAACTAATGATGCAAGAAGTACAGATGAAGAGAAGCAAGCGATCTCGTTTTCAGGTTCTGGTTACGTTGGCTATCGCCACGATAGTAACGTGAGTGTGAGTGAGCTCGACACAAATTCTAATGTGGACGACAGCGCCGTGCAGGCAGAAGCACAGTTAAGAGTTTCAGTGAAGCCAACGGATAATTGGAAAAACGAGCTCTCGATAAGTCAGGCAAATACTAAATATCAAACCCTCAACGAGTTTGATCTTGGCCTTACCACCTTTTCTGCAAGCACTAAGTATGCGTTAGACTTTGCAAAACTAGGTGCGCATTACTATCACGCCAGCGCTACGCTTGATGGGCGCGATTTTCTTACTTATCAACAATATGGTTTATCTGCGGGGAAACTGGTAGGACAGCGAGCTTATTTGCGCATTAGTAGCGACCTTATCGACAAGAAGTTTGAGAACAGGCCTGAGGACGCGCCAATTCGTGATAGTGAAGCTGTTGCCGTACGCAGTGACCTGTTTTACTTTTTTGAAGGGGAAGATTTTTTTCAAATTGCCCTTAAATACCAAAATGAAGATGCGCAGGGCAATGCGTTCGATTTTACAGGAAAGGGAATTGACCTTGCCTACACTTATCCATTTGCGGTGTTTAGTAAGCCGCTTGAGCTCAAGGTTGCTTACCAGCTAGATATGCGTGATTACGCTTCAGAACAAGATGGAGGTATAGGCAGGGAAGACGACAGGCACCTTGTCGAAATGAGCGTAGACTACGCCGTGTACGACCATGTAGATATAAGATTGTCTACCCAATACGGAGACTTTGCTTCTACAGTCGATGGAGCAAATTACCAAGAAACTATTGCCGAGTTAGGCATTAACGTTCATTTCTAGTGAACGTTAATGCCAATATGAATACGGCTGTATTTTAAGGCAGTACGCCGAAGCCGAACACCTTGTCCCGTCCGGGGCTACCAGCATCTAAAGCTATTTTCTGCATTTTTAATAAGGCGGCGTGTCTTTGCTGCTTTGTGCGGAAAAAGCAGGCGTACAGCGCAGTGGCACGAGGGGAGGCCATTGAGGTTCCTGTTTGCCTAACCGTTTTTCCATTAGGGTGTGCGGCATCAACCGATACGCCAAATGCAGCGAAATCCACATAGTCACCTTGGTTGGCCCACCTGTATATTGCATGTGATTTATCCACTGCGGTTATGCCAAGTGTCTCGGGGTAGGCTGCAGGGTATAAGGGTAAAGATGCTGGCCCTTCGTTACCTACAGCTGCAATGACTTGTATGCCGTTTGTGTCTAACTCTTGTATAACACGCGCTAAAATAGGATTGTCGGGCCCTGCAAGGCTCATGTTTATGGCATCAACCTGCTGTGATGCTAAATAGTTAAGGCCTTCAATTAACGACATCAGTGTTGCACCTTGGCTAACACTATTGCGCGAGTAAAATACACTAGCGTTAAATACCTGGCTTGATTCAGGTAGCGATGCCGCTATTAAGCTTGCTACTGCTGTGCCGTGATCTGAGGAAAAGGCTACGGTATTTTCTTGGGAAGTTGGCTGCCCTATAACTTTTCCATCACCCTCACTGCTCATATTGCTTTCTTGACCATTCTCACTCTTCTGACTTTGACCAACAATAAAAGAGGCTTGTTTTAGGCTAATGTGCGACAGCATCGGGTGAGTATGCACAACATGGGTATCAACCATCCCGATGCGCAAGGGTATCAAACAAGATTCAAATTTTTGCGATGATGCTTTTGACTTATGCTTAGTCTCTGGTTTGCTTGCGTTCGTAGCCACTTCGCTTTGCGATAAGTAAATATGATTACGTCCTAGTTGAGACTGTAGGTTTTTGGGTAAGATGTTGCGAATATGCGACACTTCATCCTTATCCCCCGTTACCTTTACTTTATAAAGCCACTGAGAGAGTGCGGGTAAAAACTGTTCCTCTTGTATTTCCATATTCTTACCATTGAAATATGCTTTATCGGCTTCTTCACCTATAAAAAGCCACTCTTTTTCAACGGCAAGAAAACCATTTTCCACACTAACTTCTTTGATAATTTTCTGACCCGATGCCGATAATATTGTTGTGGCTTTAGGGGCAACAAATTGGGGGGCGGGAACATTGCTAACTACACCTGAAGCCAATGTAGATAGGTCTCTAGCACCTTCGACAGACGTCTTCACCTTTCGTCTTGCCTCCTCTCGAATGCTCTTCAATTCAGAGGGCGCTCTATCAATTATCGGTCGCACCGGTGGGACCACTTGATTTAATGTGCCTGTAAGCTGGGCATGAGAGATAGATGCGGCAAACAAACCTACTATCCCCACAAAGAATGTGTACTTCATTTTACAACCTTACTATTTTTATGGGAGCGGTTCAGTGCCTTGAGAAGGAATGGCATAAATTGTGCCATGGTTATAAATAGAGTCTAAGTCACTGCTGCCATTTTATGTAGTGACGAATAGAAAGAAGAAAAATTCCGCTGAGTGTCGAAGAAGGGCTGCCAACCTAAAAACACAAAGCCCAAAATAAATTTTTTATTCAGCGGAATAAAAATACTCGTGGCTCGTTAATAGAGTTTTGATAACGGAAATCTTCACGAAGGTACATGAAAATGAAAGATGAGTTGACCGAACTCGTCCCGTCATTGAGAAAGTTTGCATACTCATTGACGGGTAACATACATGATGCTGATGATTTGCTTCAGAACACGCTAGAACGATTATTGAGTAAACCCATTCCTGAGCAAGTTACACTAATGGCATGGGCATTTAGAGTGTGCCGAAATTGCTGGATAGACGAATACAGGGCGAAGAAAGTGAGAACTAACGCTAGCGATACCCTTTCATATGAAGTTCAATCAGCGAATGACCATGTAGATATGGATGAAACGGTAACCCACTCAATAACATTGAAGCAGGTTTCAAGCGCTATGGATGAACTGCCCTGTGAGCAAAGAGAAACTCTCTCTTTAGTAGCAGTGCAGGGAATGAGTTACGCCGACGCTTCTGAAGTTTTACAGGTGCCAGCAGGGACCATCATGAGCCGTCTTGCCAGAGCCAGAACAAAGATATCCAACTTACTGAACGGGCAAAATGAGGTGCTATCGTGATCTTATCTGACGAAAAACTCTCTGCTTTTTTAGATGGAGAGTTAGATGCTGTAGAAATGGATACGGTTCGCGATGCTATAGCACATGACGTAAATGTTTCTGACCGTCTTGCCGCACTTGCAGATGTAGACAGAGTAGTAAAAGTGGCTGCAGAAAAGGCGACTGCGGTTGCGCTCCCTAAAGAAATCGTCGCGCTTTTGAGTGATGAAAGTCGCTTAAGAGAGAAAAGCGTAGTACAGGATTGTAGTGAGCGTTTAAATGGGGAGAGTTCAGCAAACCCGTTCTCAGCAAATCCGAACTCAGCAAATCAAAACACAGCGGAAAATGTGAGGCCGTTTCCTCAAAAAGTGGATACCGCTGATGGCGAACGCGTTGAAAAAGCAAAGTGGAAAGGAGTTTCTTCAACTGCCGCCATAGCTGCAAGTGTGGCGGTTTTAGCCGGCTTGGTTTTCTTTAATCAACAAGGTGCAGATATCTCACAACCTTCTCATTGGGCTAATGTGTCGTCTGTGCTCGACAGTAATTTGAGTGGAGAGACTACCTCGTTTGAAACTAGCATAACAGTAACGCCTACACTGTCTTTTTTAAATACTGATCTTAACTTTTGCCGACAAGCTGAAGTGAAGTCTCAAGATGAGCTAAATGTGATGATTGCTTGTAAAGACAAGCATGGCGGCTGGCGACTTGCCGCCAGTAAACTGGATGAGTTAGGCGCAAATACAGGTCAATATCAGACTGCTACGAGTGCCAAATTGTTAGAAGATAAGTTAGATGTGATGATGGCGTCTGCGCCATTAAACCGAGAGCAAGAGAAAAACGCAATTGAAGCAACTTGGCTAGCTGAGAAAGCCGAAGGAGTAGATGATGAAAACTAAAATTATGTTAGTACTTGCGGTATTGATTATGGCGGGCTGTGCAAGTCAACCTGATTATAGACAAGCAGATAAAGGCGGTTTCGGTTACAACGAAAGTAAGTTAAGTGATACACAATACCGCGTACATTTTAAGGCAAAAGGAACCGATAAAGGCAAAGCCATGGATTATGCTATGTTACGCGCTGCTGAGCTTACCCTACTGGAAGGTTATGACTGGTTTGTCGTTACCGACCGCGAAACCTTAGTAGACAAAGAAACGGTGCAGACCACGCCAACTGCCGGCTTTAGCCAGCGTTACGCACGAGTCACTGACTGCGGTGTACTTACTTGCCGTACGTCTTATCACCCCACTAGCCAATTTGAAACCGGAGTGTTCGTCGGGGGCTCTCAAAAAAGCGAAATCGAGAGTATATTAAGCATAGAGCTAGGTAAAGGCCCCCGTCCTACTTCGGCAACCAGTTTTGATTCAAGGGAAGTACGTGAAAATCTACAGCCGAAGGTAGAAGAGTAATGTTTTTCATTGGCTGTTCCTGAAATTCGGGTGATGATTAGGCGAAATTGCTCTCCTAGTACATCAGTGCTATATAGCAATGGGCTTAACCAACAAAAAGGGACGCAACGCAAAGTTTCGTCCCTTTTTAATTTTACATTTAGCAAATGATAACGCTTGCTAGAAAAGTACTCTCGCGTTAAAGCACTGTAGAATACCTAATATATTAATTGAAGTAAGCGTCTACTTCTTTTTCAGCTTCGTCACGGCTTTTGCCGTATTCTTTCTGAATTTTACCGACTAATTCTTCACGGCGACCATCAATTACGTCTAGGTCATCATCGGTAAGTTTACCCCATTTCTGTTGTACCTTACCTTTCATTTCTTTCCAATTACCTTCAATACGATCATTGTTCATGGTGCTCTCCTTAACTAAACAATTGGTTTTCAAACTGGACATAAAAACCGGCCAGTTAATTAAATAGGAGCAAACGGCATTCCAATGTGTAGGCTTATGAAAAATAGAGGGTTATTCAGGTGTTAGTAAATTATGTCATGGGTTTTCATGCAGGATTTACAAGTCGTTGCAAACCCTACATGGGTAATAGTTAGTTTAAGGATTGGGCAAATGCTTCACTATCCTGTCTCTTTTCTATTTTATGCTGATCTTCGCTGCGACCTTTCTTCCAGTAGCTACTAATATAGATATTCTCGTGTGCTACGTTTTTTTCATCTTTCAGCCATGTCCTGATCGCTCGCATATCTGAAAATTCGCACGCTACCCAAACCGCGGGCGTACCCTCTTGCCAATTAAGCTGAGTTAGGCGGTGTGGTAAGCTGTTTTTGAATTCCCATATCACCTCAATACCCTCAGGTTTTTTAAGTACCACCGCGTCTTTTTCGTCTTCAACCCGGATTACGGCATAGCCCTTGGCATGGAAAGGAAGCTCTGTGAGGTGATTTCTAATGCTGGGTAGAGCAGTCATGTCGCCTGCCATCAGCACCCAATCATAATGTTCATTTAATCCTTTGCTAGAGCCAGGACCCGCAAGCGTAATGATATCACCAGGTTTAGTACTAATTGCCCATGCTGACGCGGGGCCCGTTTTACCGTTGTTGGCATGAATTACCATATCTAGCACTAACTCTGGTTTATGCGCATCGAATTGGGCTACCGTATAGGTGCGCATCGCCACTTGGCTCATGTCAGTGGGTTTTGAAAGCGGATTTCCGTTTTTATCGAACATTAGCTTTACGTAAGCACCGGCAGTTACGGTAGGAAAAGTGCGGAGATCGTCGCCACCTAAATAAACACGTTGCATAGTAGGGGTTATACGAACCGAGCGAGTAACAACGGCATGACGAGGTTGTGGTCTGGACATAAGCTTCTCCTAAAAAATTCGATAATCATTTTATATGATAATGATTCTCATTGCTATTAGTTGTTTTGAAACGATCTGTCTTTTAGAATTCTATTTTTTAGGACGAGAAGTAGGGCTTTAACAGCGTTGAGCAGGCTAGATAGATTTAACAGTCGAGAAAGAAAGAGTTTATATAACACTGAAAAGTAGCGAGCAAAAGAAAAGGGGCTAAAAGCCCCTTAAAAAACCACAACATAACTTGGAAAACACATTTACACACCACAAAGACGCACACTCAACGACTTCATGTATAAAGTAAGATAGCCTAATTCACAAAAGGTTCCGCTTTTTTTAAAAATAAAACGTAAAAATTTAAATACCTTTTATTTGGCCTTTTTAAATGCCTTACTTCTGCTGTTTTACACACGTGTTTTGGCCTGATTTTTTAGCTGGTGAAGCGTTATAAAAATAATGCAGGTGGTAATAGCGAGGAGTGCTGATGCAGTCGCGAAAGGAAGGGCGATATCATATTGATAAATCGACGCGGCGAGCGGTGGCCCCACAATGTAGCCCATCGCTGTTGTTGCCGTGATAAGACCGGTAATGGATGGTTGCTGAGAAGGTGTGCAATAAGTTGTTGCGGCAGCGGCTAGAGAAGGATAAGCCATTCCCATACCTAGCCCCATTAGCGTCATTGCGATATATAACGTAAACAAAGACGCTTGCAGAAATAATAGCAGATAGGCCAACCCTAAGAGTGGTAACGCCATCATGATCATGGTCTCTTTACTAACGCGGCCTTTCTGAACCCATCCAAATTGAGCGGTGAGTGATGCGGCTGCACTCACCATCATTGCAAAGCCAACTTGTCTAGCAGCTTCCACGGGCGTGTAGTTGTAAAAATCAATAAAGAAAAAGCCTAGTGTTTGCTGCATCATCGCCATAGCGCAAAAAACACATATGCAAGCGCCAACAAAGATGTAAGGTGATTTTGTTTTTGAATGCTTATCAGTATTCACGGATTGGGCGGCGTGTTGCTGAGCCGAAGGAGCGAGAATCGGCAGCTTTATGTACACCAGTGTTAAGGCCATTAAGGTTAGTATCACAACACTATAAAGCGGCGCGAGTAAGCCGAAGCCTACGAGCAAACCTGCGTAGGCAGGACCAATGATTTGGCCCACATTACTTGCTGATGTTACCTTGCTTATTGCGCTTACTCGTCCCTGCGACGAACTTATCGCGACGGCATAACCTACCGCCGAAGGAGGTGTTGCTGACATAATCGTGGACTGCATACTGCGGCTAATCAGTAAGGCCAGGAATAAATTAGTTCCGCTAATTATACCGGAAAAGCCGGCCATCCAAGCGCTCGCAAAGGCAAAGGTTCCCACACTATAGCCTGCCAAGCCCACCATAAGAGTGCGTTTGAATCCAGCGTGCTTTGCTACTTTACTCCACACATTGGTACCTATCGCGAATATAAGCGCAGAGCTAGACATAATTGTCGCAATATGGAATTCAGAAAGGTTGGCCTGCCGCCCCATAGAGGGAAGTGTGGTGAGCATAACACTTTGACCAACCGACGTAGCAAGCAAGGCGCAGAAAAGAATTCTAAACACGGTGGTAGAAGCAGAAGACGTAAGCACAGGCTTGGCTCTTAAACGGGCAAAAAAGTCATTGGAATTTTAACACAAGTGGAGATAAAAAAATGCCCGCCAGAGGCGGGCCAAAATCAGAGGTATGTAAAGGCCGGGATGGGCCTTTGAGGGGAGAGGAATGTCGTCGGGTGACAACTCACTAATAACATCGACGACATTACCAGTGTCCTCACTATGGTTCTGTCGAAACAACACACATGTATTTCAACAAATCCAAAAAGGGTCAACAATCCCTTGCTGCACGAGACATCACTGTCAGTGCTTGCGATGTAGGTACTCGGTGCCTGCTTGCAATCCTTATGAAACAAGGCCTTTGCATCCTGCGAGTTTAATTAGGTTGTCTTTTTCCTAACCTCATCATCGACCAGCAATTTAACGAACCTTCTCCAGCTACCCTTCAATCTTAAATACTGATGCTTCCATTCATCCTTGGTGACTGATCCTTGTACATCCTGTGTCGTCACCTTCAGTATATTCAATCTACGCAGTTTGGCCTCTCCGTCGCTAAAGCTATCCTAGCTACAATCTGCGTTCTGGTGTTATCCGTTAGTCTAGATTATGCTTTAAATGTGCCAGTTAAGTTTTTGTTGCGTAATTTTATTTAAAGTATTTGATTTTTATAGATTATTTTTTATTTTTAGACCTAAAGTACGATGTCAGTCTTTTAGTGCTGAGAAATGGCAATGTAGTTTTTTCCCATTGGTATGTAGCAAATTACAAACATTTAAATATTACGGTTTGATCTCTTCCTGATTCCTTCGCTTCATAAAGTGCTTTATCCGCATCTTCCAAACAAGCGGTAGTAGTATGAGGTGAATTTATCTCTTTCAAGCCAGCAGAAAACGTCAAACTAATCTCTTCAGATAGCTGATCACATGCAGCCGTTTTTAGCAGCTTGCGAAAGTCATCGAGCAGTTCAACGCACTGGCGTTCGGTAGATTTATGAAATATGAACAAAAACTCCTCACCACCTAGCCTACCCATGTCAACGTGGTCCGGGAAGATTTGTCGTGCAATATATGAGAAAAGGCGTAGCGCATCATCTCCCATTTTGTGGCCATGGTTATCATTGATAGATTTGAAAAAGTCGATGTCTATCATTGCTATGCAAAATTCATTGGAAGAACTTTCGAGGGTTTCTAATTTCGCATTTAGCGATTCCAGAATTTTGGCTTTTAACAATTTTGCTCGTTGCTGAATTAGGCTACTAGCGTAGACATCATTTATACAGATCTCTGCGAGTGTTAAAGCCTCATTGTATTCGCCCCGTTTTTCTTTCCCCAAGGCATAAAGGTATAACCATTCGTGACGTTTGGCCGCTTATTTATTTTCATCGAGCAGCGATTTCAATCTGGCCATTTCTTTTTCAGGAGATCGATGAAGGGCTTTGATGCCCGCTATAACGTCGTCATTTGGCGCTGCATTCAGCTGGTTGGTAGAGGGGAAAACGGGTCTTGATGTTAAAACGGTGGCAACAAAAATCGCGACTATCAATACGAGTTTAGACATTCAACTCTATATCCTTTGCAGAATAACTCCATTAGCAAAACTATAGTCGCTATTTACGAACTTCGACAATATTGAGTTAACTTCCTGCTGATGAAGTGCTCAATTAACAATGTGAGTAGATAAACGTAAAGCTTCGCCTCTTGTTTTACGATATGTTATAACGTGATTATTCAAAAATTTGGTGGGTCATTTTTGTGAAACTTTCTGCTACGCTTTCTAACGTTAAATTCGGTTTAATTGCGGCGCTACTGATTTCGTTTGGCGCGTTAAATCCAATTCTAGCTGCCGATTACGAAGAAATTGACTGGGTCGCGCTTATGCCCGAGGATGATTTGAGCGCGCTTTTAAATAGGCCTGAGTTTTTAAACGATATTGCCGATGGCTCTGCCGCCGAATCTATCGATGACTTTGCTTCAAAGCAGCTAGAAGATGAACAAGCGCAGCGATACCAACAAGCGTTAGTGTCGACGCGAGTGATAGAGGCGTTTGACGGGAAGGCGATTCGCATCCCTGGATTTATTGTGCCTTTAGAACAAAACGATGAGCAAAAAGCGACGGCTTTTTTCGTCGTTCCTTATTTTGGGGCTTGCTTACACATGCCACCACCGCCGCCAAATCAAATTTTGTATGTTGAATACAAAGAAGGCATTGCAGTTGAGAACTTGTACGACCCTTATTGGTTTGAAGGCACGGTAAAAATAGACAACCACGAAAGCGCACTAGGTACATCTTCCTATTCGTTAGTGCTAGACAGCTTCGCGCTTTACGAGGAGTAACTGATATGAAAAAAACAGTCGTTGCAGCTACCGTTTTATCAAGTCTTATTTCATTTCATAGTACTGCGTGTGAACTACACGCAGGTATGGGAAACATGCAGTTTGGCTTTCAGCACCCCATGATGCAACAGCATTTAGCGGCAGCTAAGGAGCCACTTATTTCGCTCAATATCGACAGAAAGCGAGAAGTGGCTAAGCTTGAGGCGTCAGCCGTTCCGCTGCGATTTACCATTCCTTCGAACTACAAAGAAGTTAGCGTAGATGTGATGGCAAGTGATGGCGTAACGCTACTCTCGCCGCAGCGCTTTTCTCTGCCGTCTACAAAGGGCGAACAAGCCATTAGCTTTCAGGCACAAGAAGAAGGCACGCACGAACTTGTTCTAAAAGTCTATGCGCTTAAAAAGAATGTGCCGGTAACTTACACCCGCAAAGTCAAAATTTTAGCGAGCTAATTGCTAGGGGAAAGTATGAAGCGCAGCCACTTCATTTTACTGGCTTCTGTTATTGCTTTCACTGCATTGGGCGCGCTGGTGGGGCTCGGCCTGAGGGATAAGTTAGGCGGTAAGCTTGATAGCGTAATTGAGCGTTTTTTTGAGAATAACACGGCGATTTATCAAGACAGCCACAGATTAACTAGCGTTCAACAGTTCCAACCCTTATCGTGGGACGCGCTGTTACCCGATGCCGAAAAAGCGCTGTTGGGCAAGACCCAATCGACTCAAAATCCTCAGCAGAATTTACCCCTTCACGAACAGGTATTTCAGTCTATTCAACGCACATTTGACGATGAATACCAGCAAGCGCTAATCTCAGTGAATACGGTTGATACATTTAACGGCAAGTACGTCGAACTCAGCGGGTTTATTGTGCCTGTAGAAGCCAATGCACAGCGTGAAATAACGGCGTTCTTCATTGTGCCTTATTTCGGCGCGTGCATTCATTACCCACCACCGCCACCAAATCAAATTGTGTTTGTTTCGTTGAATAATGCCCACGAGCAAGGCGGTATTAGAGGAATAGACATCCAGCAGGCGTACACGTTCTCGGGTGAGTTTTCTACCGGGTTGTATGAAGACCCTCAGGGCACATCTGCTTACTTACTGGACGTGGTAGAAATAAAGCCCTATTCAGGGCTGGGAAATGGCATTAACAGTGACAACGCTAATTTAACGAACGGCGCGTTCCATATAGAAAGCGACATTCGTTGATTTTACTTTATCAATGGTCTACCAAGAACCGTACATGGGGTTTGGCAGAATAAAAATCTCTGTGCCCACTCGTGGCATGAGCAACTCAACGTTGGCAGATTCTTGGGTTACGCCGCCCACATCTTCAATGTTGTCGCCAATTTGCATGATGATAGTGTGAGGCACAGCCCACGTAGACGTTGCGTCTTTAGACGTATTCGAACATGCGATCTTGCCCTGGGTAAGCTGCATTCTGCGCAAGTCTTTGTCATTAACCATACCTTTCTGGCCTACCGCTTCTTTGTCTTCAGTAGTGCGGCCAACAACACAGGTATTACTCGTGGTAAGCGGCAAACCTTGCGCCAAAAGGTTATTCCACGTGTGACTATCAAGCGCTTTATTGCGATTCGTAATAAGCGCCACCTTGCCATTTCGCGCAACAACTTCATCGATGAAAGCGGCTACACCAGGCACCAGTGTAGCTTCTTCACGTTTTACCCATTCGGCCCAGCTTTGTGAAGAATATCCCAAGCCAGCACTTTCCCGTTCTTTTTGATAGGTGCTATTGTCTAGCACGGTTTCATCAACATCCATCACCACAACATCGCCATCAGCAAAACGCGTAGGTAGCGCTGAAATAGCTTGGCCATACACAAAACTTGAAAGAACAGGGTACTCTTTGCTGCTGGTTTGGTATATCACGGCATTTGACAGAGTGTGTGATTTTACACCAGCAAGCGGGGTTGAGGGCGCAGACGAGCACGCCGCAATAGCTGATACTGCAGCGCCTATGCACGCAGCTTTGCTGATGTAAGAGAGCTTGTTAAGAGATAACAATGTTATTTTCCTTTTATTGTTTCTTCTGCCTACTGGTTTCAACACCCAAATTGTGTCTGAATTTATCGATGAACTGGGCCTGATAATTCAGCAATGGCGTCGTGTGCATGCAGACTTTCTTGATGTTCTACTTTTACACGAAAATAGGTAGCTTGGTAATACGTACTTAACGCTTCATGCAGTCGCCTTACCGAATCTTCTACAAACATTAGGTTTTCAGCATTACGCTTGGCAAAGGCGTGTTCATCTTCACGCTTAACTGCGGTTTGAAGCGGTGTGCCTAACGCGTTTTCTATCAGGTCAATAATACCAATAAAATCGGGGATCTCGTTGTCGCTTAAATCTAGGGTTATATCGGCAAAGGAACGCTGTGCATGCGCCGTGGCGATGCTGGCTTGTTTAGAAGCGAGCCAAGCGCCCATTTCTTCTACGGATAAACCTGTTCCTTCGAATTGCTGCACAAATACTTCTGATAACGCCTTGCGAGAGAGGGAGGCCGAACAAGGACAAGTACTAGAGTACGGTACTCTTAACTTAAGCTGTGCCTCATAACGTTCAGGTGAACGCCTTATACAAAGTGAAGTGGGGTACGATTGATATCCTGACATCCTACTTATGAGCGCCGGACGCGACACGGTGAGGTCAAAGTGTAGATTAAGCTGGGCGTTGTTACTCAGCCCATCTTGAGACTCGATAAGCGCGTTCATTAACGACACAAGTGCCGACTTATGTAAGTCTTGGTTACTCAAATATCTCTGCAGTAGATTGTACAAACGAGACATGTGAATGCCCTTGGCATTGGGGTGATCTAAACTTACCGTTACATCAACCGTTGCTTGGCTGGCTAATCGCTCACCGCGCTTACCTAGCACGTGCAGAGGGATAGCAATGCCCTGCATGCCTACACTATCAATAACAGGAAGTTGCGCAGTGGAATGCTCTGTAGTGACATCGGGAAGTACCGTGTCGGAATGATTAAAACTAGACAAAATAACCTCTGAATGAGACCTCAAAAACGGCTTACATCACTAATAATGCGAGCGTCGCTCGATAAGAATTACCCGCTTTTGAGGTTATGATGAAACTAATAGGGTTGTGATTGGGTGATCTCGCGCTCTTCGCAAATAGGCTTCTGCACGGTCGACCTCAGCCTATAGTTAACCAGGTGCGCACCAACGATAATAAACGACGCGATTACCGTGATTGTTACTTCACCATATTCACCAAGCACTTCGTGTCCTAAGCCTATCCACTCAACAAGCAGCGGACTACTTAAAAGTGTTAGGCCAAAAACGCCAACAAACACTACCCACTTATTTTTGTGATGTAGGTAGCCTAGTGAGAGCGCAAAAACCCCGATGGGCAACACAAAGAACAGCAATATTTGATGGAAGGTTTCATCATTGAGAATTGACACACCTGCCAATGCAGGTATGGAAACTAATAAAATAGGCGTTAATAAACAATGTATTACGCAAAGGGATGAAAGGAGCATAGCGAGCCTGTCTGAAATAAACTGCACTTTTGGCATTGCGCTGCTTCCTTGATATATCGAATTCATAATATGTCCGAAAATTGCTATGGCGCAGCTATAATGGGTGAAGCTTGCGCCTGAGAAAGTAAAAAATATAACTAGCTGCTTATCAGTAACGTTGGCTGACTTGAAGTTATCTCCAGTGCGCCTTGTCCTTTGTTGGTTACCCAAATTGCATTAACATGCTGCAGGCTTGGCCAATGGGGAAACCCTGTCATCTCAATACGCTTTACGGGGCCTTGGCAACTAAGCAAATATGCGACACGAAAATCAGAATGCGTGTTGCGATGCGCATGGCCTTCGTGTTCACTTTCATGCTCGTCATGCTCGTCATGCTCGTCATGCTCGTCATGCTCGTCATGCTCGTCATGCTCGTCATGCTCGTCATGCTCGTCATGCTCGTCATGCTCGTCATGCTCGTCATGCTCGTCATGCTCGTCATGCTCGTCATGCTCGTCGGCGATCTCCCATGGGCTTTCAAGTGTGGTATCGAGTAATTCACACGTATTGCTTAGGGTAAAAATGTCGTCAAAGCGCTGAAAAACCTTTTGCGTTTCTTCATAACGTTTTTTCTCGCTAGCCGTGGATGGCGCGTATTCAAACCCAAGAACATCAGCAGCAGGCAGCTGCAGCACAAACTGCCACTCACTTCCCGCTTGTAGGATTTGTAGTTTGCCTTCGCCGTGAGTATGAGGCGCAGCATGAACAGCGTTGATATCCATCCCAGCCAAGTTTAGTCCGACAAAAGTACTTACCTTAAGAAAAGTTGAAGAGGCGCGTAGCGCTTTTTGTGAATTCTTCCACGTAATAGAAATGGTTTTCATTTTTACCTCTTGCGTAAGCGTTACAATATAACATACCATAAAAATAGATTTGATACATTATCACATTACACAAATTCAGAGGTTAGAATAATGAAACTGTCTCGATTGGCGTTAAGCTTATCGCTTTCAGCGCCTGCGTTGCTATTAGCATCTCCGTCAGTACTGGCACAAACACTTTCTGGCACGGTAACTAATGCAGCCGGAAAGCCGCTCGCCAATGCCACTGTTGAAATTGAGGCGCTAAAGCGTGTTACCAGCACTAACGAGCTGGGGGAGTTTACTTTCTCTGACGTAAAGGAGGGCGACTATACGCTTCACATATTCGCCTCTGGCTTCGCTCACTTACATGAGCACACGCAAGTTCAATCTGACAACGCGGATGGCGCTAACTTTGTCTTGGCGCGCAGTGCTATCGAGGTCATTGACGTGCACGCCACGCCTATGCATTTATCGGTGATGGAATCGGCCACACCAGTAAGCGTGTTATCTGGCGAAACCTTGCGTCGGCAACAAGCAGCCACGCTGGGCGATACGCTAGAAAAATTACCCGGCGTACAGTCTAACTTCCATGGCAATGTTGCGAGCACGCCAATTATTCGTGGACTTAGTGGGCCACGGGTACTGATTACTCAAAATGGCTTGGATGTGAGCGACGTTTCCCGTGTTGGTCCCGACCACGCAGTAGCAAGTGAAGCCTCAACCGCTAAACAAATTGAAGTGCTGCGTGGGCCAGCAACCCTGTTCTTCGGAAGCGGTGCGATAGGCGGTGTTGTGAACGTAGTGGACCAACGTGTGCCCACGTCCACTGAAACGCGCGGTGAATTTGTATTAGAAACGCAAACCGTTAACGACCAGAAGCTTGGAACGTTTAACGTGACTACTGGCGTGGACAACATGGCCTTCTATGCTGACGGTTTTTATCGCGATTCAAATGATTATGAAACACCTGTTGCCCCTGACATTGACGACTCGGATGGCGCCCATGTGGTTGAAAACAGTAACGAAGAATCGAGTGGGTTTACGTTAGGGACCAGCTACTTATTCGACCAAGGCTATGTTGGCGTAGCGGTTGAGCGGTTTGAGCGAGAGTATGGCGTGCCTGGGCACAGCCACGGCGGAGATACTTCGGTATTCGCTGATCTTGAGCAAACGAAGTATCAGCTTTTAGGTGAGTACAACTTTACCAATGACTTTTTGCAAAGTGTTCACTTTAAAGCGGGTTATACCGATTATGAACATGCTGAAGTTGAGGGCGGTTTAGTAGGTACCACTTTTAGTAATGAAACCGAAGAACTTCGCGTAGAGTTATTGCATAAACCCATGGCTGGCTGGCGCGGTGGTATCAGCCTTCATTACAAAGGGAGCGATGTATTTGCTCAAGGCGAAGAAGCCTTCACACCGCCTTCAAAAATGGAGATGTTTGCTGTAGCACTAATGGAAGAGCGTCACTTTGGTGATTTTCTGGTTCAATTAGGGGCGCGAGCTGAAAGCGTAACATTAGACGCATCAAGTGTGCTGTTGCCTGAGCTTGACGCTCACGAGCACGATGATGAACATGATCATGATGAGCATGCCCACGACGAGCATGCTCACGACGAACATGAACATGAAGGCAGCGAGTTCTTACGACAGTTTGAGGTAGAGCAAGAGTTTACACCTATAACGCTATCAGCGGGTGTGGTTTACACTATCAATGAAAGCTATAACGTAGGCGTTTCACTTTCCCGTTCAGAGCGTGCGCCTTCAGCGTCTGAGCTCCTTTCTTTTGGCCCGCATATTGGCACCCGTACCTATGAAGTTGGCGCGCTGTTTGATTTGTCAGAGGAAGACACATTTGTACTTTCTCAATCGCCTATTGATTTGGAGACTGCCAACAATATCGACCTAACCTTCAGAAAAACACAAGGTGATGTTGGTTTTGTATTTAATGCCTTTTATAACCAAGTAGATAACTATTATTTCCAAGAAGAAACTGGCCTATTCGCTGAAAGCGGTCATGACCATGCTCACGATGAAGAAAGCCATGGTGAGGAAGGGCACGATCATGAAAACCACAGCGAAGAAGGGCATGGCGAGCATAGTGACGAATTACCTGTCTACCTGTTTGGTTCGGCTGACGCCATCCTTCATGGTTTTGAGTTACAAGTTGCGTGGCAAACCACTGACAACCTAAAACTCGATTTCTTCGCCGACTACGTTAAAGCTCGTCTTAAAGACGGCGGCGCACTGCCGCGCACTTCGCCCATGCGATTGGGCTCACACGTTGCATACACGTTAGATAACATTCGCGCAGATTTAGACATCACATATTTTGCAAAACAAGACGATATCTCGACGTTCGAGACTGAAACGGACGGCTACACCCTTGTTGATGCTTCAATCACGTACGACATTTCTTTGGGAGATGTTGACTTATCGGTTTACCTGAGCGGTGAAAACCTAACCGACGAAGAAGCGCGCGTTCACACCTCATTTTTGAAAGATATTGCACCACGTCCGGGTAGAAACTTTGCCTTCGGCGTACGCGCTTATTTTTAAGTTCAGCTTATAAAAAAGAATTACTGAAAGGGATACACACATGAAAAATAGATTAGTACTAAGCGCTATAGCCAGTGCACTTTTGCTAGCGGGCTGTGGTGATGCAGAAACCAATATTGTAGAGCTGGACCCTATTGAAGTGCCAGAGGATGATCACGACGACGACCACGACGATCACGATCACGACTCAGATTATGAAATTGAAAGTGAAGGCAGATTGGTTGTTGCCGATGCTGCTTCAAATACGCTCACTGTCTTTGATCTAGATGATAATTCAGTACTTGATACGTTTGCTGCAACCTTTGATGGAAGTAGTGTAAGCGCCTCTGCAGACTATCGCTTTGCAGTAATCAACAGCCGAGCAAACGGATTAACTGAGTTTCTTGATGGTGGATTATGGCGAGAAGATCACGTAGAGCACCTGCACGACTATGAAGAAGCCCCAAGTCTGTCTGGTTTCACACTTGAAGGTAGTCAACCAACTCACGTAGTAACACATGACGGTCAGCTTGCTGTGTTTTATGACGGAAATGCCGACACCAGCATGCCGGCAGCGGTAAAAGTGGTAACTGATACCCAAATTGCCAGTGAAATTACAGAAGTACCTACTTTAGAATTTACTGTAAATATGCACGGTGTCGCGGAACCGCGTGGAGACATGCTAATTAGTACTGTACGTCGTGATGATGCAGAGTCTCGTTCTGCTAACCCAATCTTGCCAGACAGTGTTGCGGTATATCACTGGCATGATGGCGAGTACGAAGAAGAGCAACGCTTTGATGGTGAGTGTGCTGATTTACATGGCGTCGCTCAAAACGAAATCGCTGTGGCATTTGGCTGTAGCGACGGCGTATTAATTCTCAACGAAGATGATGAGGTATTTACCAGCGCGTTTATTGACAACATTGATGGGCTTGGCGATCTGCGCATTGGCACAATGTACGGACATGAACACGCAGAAGCGTTTATTGGTATTGCTTCACAGCACGGCGGTGGCAGCGCCATCTTGGCCAATGTGTCGCCTGTAACTAGCACAATGAGCGTGATTGACTGGCAGCCAGAGACTGACGCTCATGCAGTGTCATACGGTTTCTCAATGGGCGGTGAATTCTTTGTTATTTTAGATGACAAAGGTTTTGTAACACTGCTAGAAGCGCATGAAGAAGACGGTGACACTCATTGGGAATTTGCGCATAAAATTGATGTGGCCAGTGCCAGCGCCGCAAACCTAGCAGAAGGTCAGTCATTTAGCATGGCTGCATCGCAACACGAAGAAGCCTTGTTTGTTGTTGACCCTGTTGCGCAAGCTATCCTTGCTGTTGATTTGGAAACCGAGACCACGGAAACCTTGCTTGAACTGGATTTTGAGCCTGCAGGTGCAGTTTGGCTAGGTATTGCTGAAGAACACGAGCACGACGGTCACGACCACTAATCAGATGTAGTGCTCTGCAAAATGCTAACAAGCATTTAGATCGTAAATGAAGACTAGGGGCATAGCAATATGCCCCTATTTTTGTGAATCTTTCATACCCATTTTACACTCACTCAATTTTTGTTTAGCTGAACTCTCACTCCTTCTGTACCTTATTTAAGAAATCGTCTGGCCCCATTACCTACTTCCGCTTTTAACTCTGAACTCGTGGATTAAAGAGATTCACGCAAAATCTAACAAGTCAGTACCGAAGAAGTTATCGATTACACAGCGCCATTCTCCACTTGCATCTCTTTGCAGAACATAAACGGCGCGCTTACCCTCGCAGGGTAGGGCGTTGGGTGTTGCTTTGGGAACAAGGTAAAGCTTTGCGACGACTAGCGCTACGTCACCGGCTTGTATAACCCGTTCATCTCCGGTTGTTACAAAATGGTCGGGCATGAATTTCTTTTGAAATTTTAGTAAGGCGTCAACACAGTCGCGTTGCGTGGAACTGTCTTCAGTGGTTTGGTTTCGCGTTGAACTAGACATAGGGGTCGCGACCACAGTTGCATCGCTCGCATAACATTGGGATAAGGCGTCTTGATCGCCGCGGTTTACTGCGTCGTGCAACTGTTGTAATACCTGAGATATTGGGTTGTTCATGGCTGTCGTTCCGTTTTTTATTACCGCAAGACGAGCCAATAAAAAACCCGCCTTTGCGGCGGGTTTAGTGAATTCTATATACGCACTATCAAACCCGCCCATTCCTTAGAATAGCGAGAATAATAATCAGCGCAGAGGCTGAAAAAGCAGTATGTGTACTCGTGTTTTTAGGCATAGTATTTAAAAACAGTGTGCTGCTAGTGAGTATTTAATGACCCGAGTATCCTGTGCACAATGAAGAAAGTCAATGGGTTTTTTAGGCGAACAAGTTAGCCACATATGGTCTGGAGGGTTAGCGGTGATAATTGGGCTTGTTGCTAGTTTAGGCTTCAAATATGGTTATGCGAATAGTCGAGCCCTGTTTCAAACATTCATAGATGTCTTCATCAGTAAAGCCACTGTTATGGAGAATTTGTCTAGCAACAAGCTTGGCATCTTTTGTACTATTCCTGTCACTTAATATTTGAAGTGCTTTGTTTAAGTAATTAACTGAAGACATGATAAAAGTCTCATGTGCCATACTTTATTGCTGTTTATTATTTGAACGAATGAAGGTGGGGTTGTGATCACTGAAACGTCGTAAAGGCATCATAAAATATGGTGGAGTTTCAATCTTGAATTTACTTTATAGTTGGTTAACGGCCAATGATGCGTTGTCGATGTCAACATCCATGGTGCTTGTTGTCACATCATTCTTTACGTCTATGATGACAGCAACATTGGGTATTGGCGGCGGGGTATTATTACTTGCTGTAATGGCAGGTACTATGCCGGTTAGTGCGTTGATCCCAGTACACGGTCTGGTGCAACTTGGTTCAAACGGGAACCGTGCACTAATGACGGCAAAGCATATCGACTGGAATATGCTGAAATATTTTTCTCTAGGCGCAATCGTCGGCGCTTTCTTAGCGTCGTTTATTGTGGTTCAGCTGCCGCTCGTTATCATTCAGTTTGCGGTTGCCGCATTTATTTTATTTTTAGTGTGGGGCAGTAAACCCAAGGTACAAGAAATAAGGCCCGAGGGTAGAACATTGGCGGGGTTGGTGACCACATTGGTTTCAATGTTTGTAGGTGCCACGGGGCCTTTGGTGGCGGCATTTGTACACCGAAATAATTACAGCAAAATGCAGATAACCGGCACATTTGCCAGCTGCATGACTCTTCAGCACGGCCTTAAAGCGTTTATTTTTACCTTTGTAGGGTTTTCGTTTGCGCAGTGGGCAGGGCTTATCATCATCATGATTGCCAGTGGTGCGCTCGGCACGTTTTTCGGCTTGAAGGTATTAAGGCGTATACCAGCGGAAAAATTTATGCTGACGTTCAAAATTGTGGTGACACTGCTAGCTCTTCGCCTTTTATGGCAAGCTATAGCATCGTTATAAAAAGGCACTCTTTTTACTTCAGAGTGCCTTTCCAATAGGCTTTATTTAGAATTTAGCGCGTAGTTGAATGCCAAAGTATCGATCAGCATCTCGTGGTATTTGATAACGGAAATTATCACCGCTATAGGTAGTAACGAAACTTTCGTCAGTTAAGTTTTTACCTATTAAGCTAATACGATATGCATCATCGCTGAAAGAGAATGCAACACTTGCGTTTATTATGCCGTAGTCAGGCAATACAGCTGGGTCATTTTCAGTAGCAAAGGCTCCCGGGGCACCAACAAACATTTCGTCCGTGTAGACATATGAACCGTTGAAGATCACGTCCATATTGTCGAGCTCCCAAAAGTACTCCCCAGTTACTGAGTACTTAAGGTCAGGTGAAAAAGGTAGGTCTGCGCCAGCTCCACCTACACAATCAACATCTGGACAATTGAATTTGTCTACTTCTGCGTCTACTTTCGATAACCCACCAGTCAGTGAAAAATTATCGTTTACTTGCCACATGAAGTCGAATTCGTAGCCCTCAGTTGTTACCGAGCCTGCGTTTGTTAGTCGTGTAATGGTTACACCATCAAGGAGTTCTGAGTTATTGGCTTGAAACCCATCGATATCAGTTCTAAAAATTGCCGCGTTAAATACAATATTACTGCTAGCGTATTTATAACCAAGTTCGTAGGCGTCTGAAGACTCTTTTCCAATTGGCAGTGTGTCTGTGTCTGACATGTTATAAAACACATTAAATGCGGGACCTTTATAACCTTGAGAAAAGGTAAAATAAGCCATACTGTTGTCGGTTAAATCGTATTGAACCCCAAGTTTTCCAGAGAGGTCAGTTTCACTGGTTTTTCCACTGTAATCTGTTTCAAACCCACGAACACCAACACCTGTTCGTTTGTATTGGTCATTACTGCGACGATCATGAGAATAACTTACTTCGTCATCGGTATAACGAAGTCCGAACAGCAAGCGGAAGTCTTCAGTAAAGTGATACTTACCATCAGCAAACAGAGCCCAGTTATCGAATTGTGTTTCCATGTAAGCGGTTGCGCTAACAATGTCATTTGAGTTACACGACAAACCTTCGTTAGCAATGAACTCATCAACCTGTTCAGAGGTAGGGTTCTCTACCCCAAGCGTATCTGTTAGGTACGCGCTAATTGCAGCTGGAAATTGGCCAGCATTATTTTGGCAACTAGCATCGCGAGTAAAATTACGCTCTGATTTTTGTGTCCACCAGAATGCACCAACCTGATAATCAAAGTCATTGCCAAGAGGTGAGGCTATGCGAAATTCTTGAGATGTCTGCTTCCAATTTTGAGCGCCAATATCATGAAGTTGGAAGGGTTCGCCGAATACTGGGAACGGTCTGGTACCGGCAATTGAAGTGAAGTCACCTTCCCTGAACTCGGTGTTATCCCAACTTCTGTATGCAGTAATAGAGGTGAACTCATGATCGCCTAACATAGTGTCCACTTGCATAGAGAAACCTGTTGTTTCGTCAAGTGTTCGCGTTTCAAAGTCGTGATCTATTAAGCGCTGTTCTAAATCTAAATCACCTGTGCCGGTGCTATCAGGCGCTGCGGCTGAATTTGGATTGCGACCGCTTGGTGAAAGTTCTAAATCGGCACAACAGCTATCATCAGATTTCATGTTCTCGAAAATAAGAAGAATATCAGTGTCGTTGCTTGCTTCGATGTTTAGTTTTGCGCGAACCCCTTCTTTGTCGTAACCGTTAGTATCTTCGTTGGTAAATACATTTTTGATATAACCATCAAACTCAGACTTTAATACGGTAAGACTGCCGCTTACATTATCAGTAAGCCCGCCGGAAACACTCGTTTTTAAGCGATATTCGTTATCTTGAAACAGCGATATTTCAGCTGTACCTTCAAATTCGTCCGATGGTCGTTTTGTGGTGATATTAACTACACCCGCTGATGCATTTTTACCAAATAGCGTGCCTTGTGGACCGCGAAGTACTTCAATTCGTTCAAGATCATAAAGGTCAACGAATGCCTGACCAGAGCGACCCATAACAACGCCATCGACAACCGTAGATACGCTTGGTTCAGCAGCAACACTAAAAGAAATTGTTCCTATACCGCGAACAGTAATGGCTGAGTTCCGTGTTGTGTTCCCTTTACGAAAACTTACAGATGGTACTAAAGCTTGCAAGCTTTCAATATTATTGGCAAAAGCAGAATTTATCTGGTCTTCTCTTAACACTGATACTGCTACAGGTACTTCGTTTAGTCTTTCAACACGCTTTTGTGATGTAACTGTAATTTGTTCAATCAGATTTTTTTCTTTTTTTTCGCTTACTTCCTGAGCATGTACTGCTGCGCTTAGGCCTACGCATGTGGTAAGTGTAAGTGCTTGAATTATACCTTTATGTACGCGGCTATATTTCAATGACATGATGTTCTCCACTGTTGTATTTGTTGTGTTCAAGTCATGTGTAAGTGTGGTAAATCGAGACGGCAAAGCAGGGCGTGTGTCTCTATCTGGTATCTTATATAAGACATCGGACAGTCAAAATTTAACCAGAAAGTAAAATAAATGCAACGCATTTGTTAAATTTGTGGGGCTGGGGAGTTTTTGCTTGGATTTTTTATTATACAAAACAGTTAATTAAGTTACTTTTTTAATTATCTAATTTTCGCAATAACTCAACTTTATAATAGTTGTTAAGACTATGTTATTTGCCTAACAAAGAAAGTAAGTAATATCTTGTTAGGTCTTATATATGACTAATAAGGCGTAATATTATGACGGGAACGGTTCGTTCAAGAAGCGTTGTAGGGTTTATTGTTTGTATTGCCACAGTGCTTTCTGTGAATACTAGTTTTGCCAGAAATGACATTGATACTCAAAGACCAGATGCTCCTGCTTTGTCTGCATATGGAAAGTACGAGGTAGGTGTTAAAACACTTAACCTTTCCTTCGCCGACCAAATTGATATATTGAGTTTGTTAGAAGCTAAAGGTAAACCTTCACCGCTTCCTCATAAAGATCGCAAGTTAACCGTGGAAATATGGTACCCAGCTGAGAATAGACATTCTCAAGAAATTAAGACGGAAGCGCGAGCTCTAAACGCCTACCTTAGAGACGGTAAGACTCAGGTTCAACTTTTTGGTAAAGCTGTGCGTAATGCCACAGCTATAAATACGGAAACGTCGTTCCCTTTTGTGGTGGTCTCCCATGGATATCCAGGTAACCGATATCTTCTAGCGCATTTAGCGGAAAATATCGCATCTAAAGGTTATGTTGTAGCGTCGATAGATCACACAGACTCAACGTACAGAACTAAAGCTGCGTTTGCGTCCACACTCTACAATAGACCGCTTGACCAAATGTTAGTGCTCGATGAATTCGAAAGAATGTCCCACGACAAGGGCTCGTTTTTGCACGGTATAGTTGATACCGATAATACTGCAATTATAGGGTACTCCATGGGAGGTTACGGTGCTGTTATAAATGCAGGGGCCAAGTTGTCAGATCCTGCCATCAAAAGCCCAATAGCTCCACCTTTTGAATTGCTTGAGCTATATGCGAAACAAAGCAGCAGGGTGGTAGATAGTCGTATTAAAACGGTTGTTGCATTCGCGCCTTGGGGAATGAACCACGGGGTATTTGATACAAATACAATGGCTGAGGTGAAAGTGCCTATTTTATTTGTTGCTGGCTCACAAGATGATGTATCTGGTTACGAAAATGGCGTGAGAGCAATGTGGAAGAGTGCTATTCATATTGATAGAGCGCTTTTGACTTATGAAAACGCTAATCATAATGCGGGCGCGGTAATGCCAGCACCTGAAGAAGCGTTTTTTTTCGATGAGGATTTAGGCTTCAATGTGAGCGAGCACTATACCGATGCTGTGTGGGACAATGTGCGCATGAATAATATTGCACAACATTTTTCTTCGGTGTGGTTGGATCAATACCTTAAGGGGCAGGACAGGTCTGCTTATCTTTCACTGATCCCCTCGTCAAATGATGGCGTATGGGCGCTAGATAAAGAGGGAGTAGCGCTAAAAGAACACACGTATTGGAAGGGATTCAAGGAGAGGACTGCCAAGGGACTGCGCTTTGAGAAGCTAAAAGCTTCGGATAATCCACATTAAATGCAGGGAAAAGGGGCTGTAGCGAACCAGCCCCTTTAAGTTTCGGTCTCAATAAATCACTTTTCCAATAACTAGAATTGGTAGCTCAAACCAAGATGCCACTCTCGCCCAGCACCAGGCACGCCTTCACCTACTTCAACATCGGCATTCATTACACGGTTAATGCCGGCTGTGTGCGGGGCATATTGTTTGTCGAACAGGTTATGAATAGTTGCCGTAACCTGAAGATTCGACTGCGCATTATCAAAAAGCGTTAAAAGCCCCGAGATATGAAATAAACCATAGCCTGCTGTGGGTGCCTCATTTTGAAGTGCCGAGATATGGTTTTGTGCACCTGCTAATTCAGATGTAAGCTGCATCTGAAGCGGCGCATTAAATACCTGAGTATTCCATCGAACTGTTGTTGTTAAATGCTCTGGCGCAATGCGGAACAAAGCATCATCAATGTCATCACGGTTACCATGCTGAATGGTTGCTACTGCTCGCACACTCAAGTATTCACTAAGCTGTCCTTGCACCGTTATATCGGCACCTTTAATAATAGCGTCGGTATTCGTCCACTGAAACGGCGCTGTACCAGCCATCATGGTAGACACCATGTTTGCTGCCATATTCGTACTCGGTGAGCCGGTAATGTAATCTTCTATGTCTTGATAGAAAAGGCGGGGCGAGATGGTCCAATTTTTATAGGTGTAATCAACACCCATATCTAATTTACGCGCAGTTTCATTGTCTAACTCGAGATTGCCTATGTAGTTAAAGCCGTCAGCCATGCCCCCCGAGATGCCAAGTGGCAGCCAGGTGTAACGTTCGAAATAGGTAGGAGCGCGATTTTTCTGAGATATACCGAGCACGATATCAAGCGAGTCGCTCCCATGGTATCGGGTGGTAGCGGCTATATCTAACATGTTGTAGTTTTCGTCACGCTCAGCGGTATTAAAATTACTGACTAACGTAGCAACTGCGGGGTTCATCATCACCATGTTAGACCCCGCTTCTCCGGCCTCCATATTAACGCGGGTGTATCGCGCACCATAAGTAGACGAATAGGCTTCTTTGTTTACTGTCCATTGGGCATAAATACTCGCGGTATCTCTTTTAGCATTAGTAAAGTTATCTACAAAGAACATACCGTTGTTAGGGTTGGTAATAACGGAGTTATTCCGGGCGTGGTGTAAGTAAGCCCCCAATTCAAGCTCGCCAGTATCTAATGGCATAACGTATTTTGCATCTAACCCTTGCGCGATAGCGTCAGCGTTGTTTTCTCGCACCATACCTTCAGACATTATCATGCGCTGGGAAAAGTTATCCATGGCATGTTGGTTACTGTTGCCAAACCAGTTCATAGCAAAGTACTCAGCTTCCTCGGCGTTATAGCGATAACCTAGTCGATACCATGCTGCATCGATAAAACCTATATCCATCGCGAGTGCTGGCGTACCGCTTTCATTGGTATTTAGCTGCTGGTAGCTAGCGTCAAATTGGTGTTTTCCCCATTCATAGCCAAGTCTAAATTTTGCGCCATTTCGCTGATAATTGCTGTTGGGTATAACAATGTTATCACCAGACTCTCGTTCGTCACGCTGCTGATGCATAAACGCGCCACTAACGAAAGCTTGGTCCGTTTTGTAAAGTACATTGCCCTGATATTGTTGCCCGCTACCTGGGGCAATTAAGCTTGCATTTACACTGCCAGTAATACCGCTTCCTAAAGCAAAAAGAGATGCCGCATCGGCGTTAATTCGCAGCTTACCGCCTAGCGTTTGTACTCCAGCATTCACCGGTACTATACCGCGATATAAAGTAGCGGTAAGCCCAGGCTCTGGCAGTACATGAGATAATGGCGAGTCCATTGAATTAGGACCAGCGCCAGCGATGTCGACCCCGTCAACGGATACACCCACTCTATCGCCAAACAAACCCCGATATTGAATAAGGCCTGTAACCGGGCCGTTTCGCGAGATAGAAATACCGGGCAGAAGTGCTAACTGATCGCCAAAGTCCGCGTCTATGTTGGTTGCGGCGGTCACAGCCTCTCGCTCAACTTCTACTGTATTGTCAGTAAGCGAAGAACCAATCACAGTAATCACTTCTGTTGAAGCGCTATCAATGAACTCAGATGTGTTTGCATACACGTGTGCAGATGTGCAGGCAGCTGTTACAGCGAATGCCAATAAAGAATACTTCATAACAATTCCATTAAATAAACGAACGTGTGCACGGTTAAACCATGCGTGTTAAGTGTGTTTTAGGCGTTGTTATGCGAGAGGTGGAGCACGACCTGGCGGAGCCGCAAAGGCAAACGATGTGTGGGGTGCTGCTGCAAGGCGAGACGCCAAGGCGCGATAGCGCACAAAAGATATCACTACCAATGCATCTACAGGTACGTTGTCCATTTGAGGAAGGTCGGCCAACGTGCCGTTGGTACAATCTACGTGCTCAACAGGTGCTTTTAGTAGTTCTGGGCTTATAAATACAAACTCACCTTCAAGCTCTGTTGCGCTTACCGATATATAGCGCATGGTCTTGCCAGTACAGATAAGTTCAATGTCATCGCCCATTAACCCACGAGCATGCTGCATAGTATGCGAAGCAAGGCCCAGTGCTAATGCATTTTGCAAGAGCATACAAAGGCAGAGTGTTAAGGCTGTCAGGTGTTTAATCGACATTGTTTATCTTTTTACGTTGCGCATTTTTATCATAGCCTGCGATGGATGGGTATTTCCACATGTTAATTAATTTCTTTAACACCGGCTTTTTTCAGTTTTCGGTAAAGCGTGCGGGTACTTACGCCTAGTGCGTCTGCGAGGCTGTTTATATCGCCTCTAAAGGTGCTTGCTACCTGAGCGAGATAAGCATCTTCTACCTCTTCGAGAGTCATAACATCCTTGCCAAGATTAACTCCGTTTGTTGTTAGTGGGTATTTATCACCTATACCCTCCATTAAAGCGTTATCCTCGCCGGTGAAATTGTCTAAGACTGGGAGGTCCGACTCGTAGATCACGGTCTCATCGGCAAGTAATACTGCTTGATCAACGATGTTGCGCAACTCGCGAATATTACCCGGAAAGGCGTAGCTGCTTAATTTTTCGAGGGCTTTTTTATGGAAACGCTTTTTCTCATGGGATTGGGCCAAAAAGTGCGTTGCAATTAGCGCAATATCTGACCTTCTCTCTCGCAAGGACGGAAGGTTGATAGGAAAGCCAGCAATTCGATAGTAAAGGTCACGCCGAAACTCCCCCTTTTCTACCATTTGCTTTAAGTTTTTATGCGATGCACACACCAATCTAAAATTGGCTTTCTTCGAAACTACGCTTCCCACAGGACGGTAAGTCTGGGTTTCAAAAAGCCTGAGTAGTTTAACCTGCATGGCGAGGGGAATATCGCCTACTTCGTCGAAAAATAGAGTGCCACCCTCTGCCGCCTCTACCAGTCCTTTTTTATTGGTGGTCGCGCCGGTGAACGCGCCTTTTTCATAGCCAAATAACTCGCTTTCAAGCAAAGCATCAGACAACCCAGTGCATTCAATTACAACAAAAGGTTTTTCAGCCCGATGGCTACTTGAGTGTAGAGCCTGAGACACCAGTTCTTTACCGGTTCCGGTTTCACCAAACAGTAAAACAGATATGTCTGAGTTTGCAGCGCGGTTGATTTTATTCAGCATCGTTTTAAATGCTTCTGACTCGCCAATCATTTTTCCAGCAGAGGGGCGGTTAGACGCAAAGGCAAGCTTATCTAGAATTTCCAGATAACCTATTAAATCCCCGTGACCGTCGAAGATAGGTCGCATCAGAATGTCGCAGTAGCTTTGGCCCTCGCTGGTGGTATGGATATGCACCACACTAGCTGCTCGGCCCGACTTTTTACTTTCCTGCATAGGGCACTGCTCGCCGCATTGGTCACAGGGCTTATTGTTTCGATGAGATACCTGATAACAGGTGCTATAACCGAGCTTGATATCGACAGGATAAGTATCTCTGTAAGGCGCATTGACCGCCTCAATAATGTAGTTTTGATTGATGAAAATAGCGGGTTTATCTATTGCATCTATCATTGCTTGTACAATTGATATGTTCATTGTCAGCGTATTAGTTAATGCTACTTTTATCTTGCCAACTTAACATATTGGCATAGAGCTTGTTGATTGTTTTAGTTGAATCACAATGCCTGAGTGCAAATACGTCCGTCAATAGGAGAGTTAAACAATGAAAGAACGCATCTTTTTAATTGCGTTGGGGTTAGCCGTAAGCGCCGGGTGCCCTTTCGCTAATGCACAAACCAACGAGCTAGCTGAAAGCGATGAGCACGCAAAAGTGAAGCAGGCAAGAGTTCACGCTAAAGCCCTTGGTGGCGCGCTTAAATCTAGACTAAAACAGGCAATTCAGTCTGGCGGTTTGGAAGCAGGTGTAGAAGAGTGTCAGTTGGCCGCAGAGCCTATCGCCGAAAGTCTTAGCCAAAATGGGTGGGAAGTAGGGCGCACTGCGCTAAAAGTGAGAAACCCGAATAACGCGCCAGAAGAGTGGGAGCGCGAGCAGCTAGCCCTTTTCGCCTCTCTATTAGAAAAGACTGAGCTAGAGGGTAAGCAGCCACCCATGCCCATGGATACCTATAAGTATGACAGCGACAGTGGCGAGTTCCGGTACATGATGGCTATTCAACAAGGCCAAGTTTGTATGGCGTGTCACGGCGCCCAAGTTGCACCTTCAGTAAAGGAAACCATTTTAAAACATTACCCTAAGGATGAGGCCACTGGGTTTAAACTTGGTGAATTGCGCGGCGCGTTTACGCTGACTTATTCTGGGCAGTAACTTAAGTTAATTTTGTATCAGCTAATATAAAAGCTCTTTACTCAACCATTTTAAACAAGGCTACGACGCCCCCTCTTCTTTTTTATATGTGTCAATTTTGTCGCTGATAATGACAAAATTGGCGCAAAATTCATATTAGATCCTTGCGATGGATCAAAGTGCACAACTTTTCGCCATGGAATAATTGACCCGCACAGTACGAATAGACTGTCATTCATCAGTTGCTGATTCAGATTAGCGAGAAAAGTGATGAATGGCACAAACCATGCTCTAGCTGTGATGAATGTTCATGTGACAACCACTGAATAACCAATAAATTTATTTAAGGTCAAGCGCTTATCGCGCAAGAGAGACGAGGGAGATAACCCATGAGCGATACGTTAATAGAACTATCGCGGTGGCAATTTGCATTAACTGCGATGTTCCACTTTATTTTTGTACCCTTAACACTAGGGCTAAGCTTTCTACTTGCTATCATGGAGTCGGTCTATGTGATGACAGGTAAAGAGATATACAAGCAAATGACCCAGTTTTGGGGAAAGCTGTTTGGTATTAACTTTGCCATTGGGGTCGCCACAGGCTTAACCATGGAATTCCAGTTTGGCATGAACTGGTCATATTATTCCCACTATGTCGGCGATATCTTTGGCGCGCCTTTGGCTATTGAAGGGCTTATGGCTTTCTTCTTGGAGTCTACCTTCGTGGGCCTGTTCTTTTTTGGCTGGGACAAAATGTCTAAGGTGAAGCACCTTATGGCTACTTGGTTAGTTGCCATTGGTTCTAACTTCTCAGCACTTTGGATCCTAATCGCTAATGGTTGGATGCAATATCCAGTAGGCGCTGAATTTAACTTTGAAGCGATGCGTATGGAAATGACCAGCTTCGCTGACGTTATTTTTAACCCTGTAGCACAGGTTAAATTCGTTCATACGGTTTCAGCAGGTTACGTGACCGGCGCCATGTTTGTGTTGGCAATTTCTAGCTACTATCTACTAAACCACAAGCATATTGCGTTTGCCCGTCGTTCGTTTGCGATTGCAGCCAGCTTTGGCCTAGCTTCAACTTTGTCAGTAATTGTTTTAGGTGACGAAAGTGGCTATGAACTTGGTGACGTGCAAAAAGTGAAATTAGCTGCTGTTGAGGCTGAATACGAGACGCATCCCGCGCCAGCACCGTTCACTGTTTTTGGTATACCTAACGATGAAAAAGAAGAAACCGAATACGCCCTTCAGATTCCTTGGGCAATGGGCATCATTGCTACTCGCTCTTTAACCGAAGAAGTGAAAGGTATTAAGGATCTTAAAGAAGATAATCGTGAGCGTATTTTAAACGGCATCAAAGCTTATGAAGTGCTTGATGATGTAAGAAATGGTACTGCAACAGCTGAGCAGCGCGCAGCCTTTGAAGCCAACAAAGACAGTCTTGGCTACGCCATGCTGCTTGAGCCCTACACAGACGATGTGTCAAACCCATCAGAAACGGCCATTCAACAAGCCGTTGACTACAGCATTCCACCGGTGGCCCCGCTATTTTGGAGTTTCCGAATCATGGTTGCCGCAGGCTTTATTATGCTTGCTCTGTTCTTGTGTGCATTTTATTACAGCACAAAACATAAAATCACCAAGCCTCGCTGGCTACTAAGAGGCGCTCTCTATGGTTTGCCACTTCCTTGGGTGGCCTGTGAAGCTGGCTGGTTCGTTGCTGAATATGGTCGTCAGCCATGGTCTATTGCAGAAGTACTGCCGGTGCATACCTCGGTGTCTAACTTGGCGATTAGCGATGTGGTAACCACTATTGTTGCCTATACCGTCTTCTACACAGCAATGTTCATCATTGGCTTTTACCTAATGAAAAAATTCGCGAAGAAAGGTCCTGTGCCTCCGGAAGATACAAAGACTGAAACTGAGCTTGATCTTATTGACCTTGATGAGCAAGGAGCAAAAGCATGATTGATTATGAACTGTTACGCGTCATTTGGTGGTGCTTAGTTGGCGTGCTGCTAATTGGGTTCGCCGTAACTGATGGCTTCGACTTAGGGGTGGGCGCATTGCTTACCCTTATAGGGAAAAATGACAAAGAACGTCGTGTGATGATTAACACCGTTGGGCCTCACTGGGACGGAAATCAGGTGTGGTTTATAACGGCAGGTGGTGCCATCTTTGCGGCGTGGCCAATGATTTATGCTACGGCGTTTTCGGGCTTTTACCTTGCTTTAGCGCTAACGTTAATTGCCTTATGGATGCGTCCTATTGGTTTTGATTACCGCAGTAAATTACCTAACCCACAGTGGCGCAAAGCTTGGGACTGGGCGCTATTTGCTGGTGGCATTATTCCGTCGCTCATCTTTGGCGTGGCGTTTGGTAACCTGTTATTAGGTGTGCCTTTCGAGCTAGATAGTACCCTTAAATCAACGTATACAGGTTCGTTCTTTGGTTTGCTAACGCCTTTCGCCCTGGTGAGCGGATTACTGTCAGTAGCTATTTTACTTAACCACGGTGCAACCTGGTTACAAATGAAAACCGATGGATTTATTGAAGTTAGAGCCCGCGCTGTGTCAGTAGTATTGAGCCTTGTAGGCGTAGCCTTGTTTGTTATTGCAGGTTTTTGGGTAGCATTTGGGTTAGATGGCTTTGTGATTACCTCTGCAATAGACACTATTGCTACATCGAACCCGCTTAAGAAAGAGGTAGCGATTGAAGCGGGCGCTTGGATGAGCAATTACAGCAAATATCCTTTCATGGTAATAGCCCCTGTATTAGGTGTAGTAGCTGGTCTTGCCTGCGCGCTCTTCTCTAAGAAAGGCAATCCGGGTATGGCGTTCGTATCAAGTGCACTGTTTATCACTGGCGTAATTTTAACGGCGGGCTTTTCAATGTTCCCGTTCTTAATGCCTAGCATCACAATGCCAGAAGCTAGCCTTACCGTATGGGATGCAACATCTAGTCACATGACGCTAAACGTTATGTTCATCGTTGCCTGTATCTTTGTGCCCATTGTACTGAGCTACACCGCTTATAGCTTTTACGTGATGCGTGGTCGTATCAAAAATGATGACCTCGACCAATCTCACACTATCTATTAAGGAGATATTTATGTGGTATTTCGCTTGGATATTAGGTGTTTTACTGGCGTGCTCTTTCGGCATTATTAATGCGATGTGGTTGGAAGCAACGGAAAACATGGATAGACCCGAAGACCAAGAGTAGAAGTGGAGATAGGCTGGCCGCAAGAACACGCCGTGAACCCATCCATGGGGGCTTCGCAGCGGCATCCCTGCCGCTGAGAGTTCTTGCAGCCAGCCTACCACTTCAAAAAAAGTTAAAAATAAACGAAACAACAAAAAAGATAGAAAAGAACAGTGATTAAAGAAAAGGTTCCCAACAGACAAACACTTACTAAGTGGTGTAAGGAAGTGGATAGCGCGCAATCGCTTGGCTTGCGCCGTTCGCTTATGTCACAGGTAGCGGTTAAGTGTTTGTCGCTTTTTTCTTTAATTATTGGCTTTTATTACTTTTCTAATATTGCTCAAGACTGGGTGGTGAATAAAACACCTGCGACTCGTGGCGATGTAGTAGGGCTTTCTTGCTGCTTAGCATTGTGCTGGTTATTTCAAGGCGCGTTTAACGCCCTTTCTAGTATGGGTAAAGCGAAGGCACTTGATAAACTTGAAGCGCATTTGAAGCAGGTGTTTGTCGCCCGTCAGCATGCGCTTATCCGCCAGCACTCTGTTTATTATTGGCAAACCCTTTGGTTGCAGCATATGCAGGCTTTTACCGATTGGGCCCTAGAATATCGGGTGCAGCAAATGATAGCGGTGATAGTGCCATTGCTGGCTTTAGCCGTTATTTTTTACGTAAACCCTGTAATCGGTTTTGGTCTACTGCTTACATTACCTGTTGTGCCGCTTTTTATGATCATCGTAGGCAAAGGGGCGGCCGCACTGCATCGCAAGCACTTTATTGCGCTTGAACGATTGGGTAGCTTGTTTACCGATCGCTTGGCGGCATTGCCTATGCTGGCTAGCTTTCAGGCTCATCAAAAACAAACTGATTTGTTAAAGCAAGCCAGTGATAATTTAAATACGCGAACTATGAAAGTGGTGAGTGTGGCGTTTCTATCTAACAGCGTGCTGGATTTTTTCGCCACGCTTGCCGTGGCCTTAGTGGCGGTATTTATCGGTTTTTCATTGTTGGGTGAATTAAGTATTGGGCCTGCAATAACACTACAGCAAGGTTTGTGGGTGCTGCTTACCGTACCCTTACTGTTAAGTGAAATGAAAAAATTGGGTCAGGTTTATCATCAAAAAGCACAGGCAGAAGCCGCGCAAGACGAACTTGCTCCTTTGTTCTCTGTGTATATTCAAGCTCAAATTAAAATGCTTTCAGATACAAAAGAAGATAGCCATTCTGAGCATATAAACACACCACGCGAATCTTTGCTTTCAGCCTCTCACTTTAACGTTTTTGAGATGAACGCGTCGCTATTTACGTCGTTATCATCCTCTACAAACGAACTGCCTGCATTGCTTAGCGCAGATAGCCTTAATGTTTTTAAAGGCGATAGAATTTTACTCAGCGGTGCTTCGGGCTCTGGTAAAACGCTGTTGTTAGAAGCACTCGGTGGGCAGCGCCCTGCATCTCACAAATTTAACGAGCCGGTTGTGTGGATCACGCAGCACCCAGTAGTAACACCAGGTTCGGTACGAGAGAACTTATGCCTTGATGACTGCTATACGGATGAAGCGCTTAACGAGGTGCTTCACGCGGTAGAATTAGGGCAGTGGCTAGCCCTATTACCCTATGGACTAGACACGTTAATGACAGATTACCCATTACTTTCTGGGGGCGAGGCGCAGCGTCTATCTCTAGCTCGGGCTTTGTTGCGAGACGCTGGCATATGGTTATTGGATGAACCAACGGCGCATTTACCAGATCCCCAACATCACAGACTGGCTCAGCTTATCAACCGCCTAGGTGGCAACAAAACGTTAATTTGGGCTTCGCACAAGGCACTGCCTGCCAATTGGTTCACACACTTCTGGAGTATCAAAAACGGTGAAGTGAAAACAGTATCAATTGCTAGCCAAAGCAAAGAGCAGGCGTCGACCAATGAATAGTACTAAACCCGCCTATTTGACTTTATTGCTCGCCCTAGCTCATGGTGTAGCAGGCATCAGTATCTTGGTTATTTCTTCTTGGTTTATTGCCGTCAGCGCAATTGCGCCTGTGGGCTTTAACTATGTCATTCCTGCTGTTGTTATCCGCGCACTTGCGCTACTTCGCATTGCATCAGGCTACGCCAGTATGTGGGTTGGCCACAACGATTTACTCGCTCGAATAGCCAATATTAGATTAGGCGTATTCAGCCAGCTTGAAAACAGCCAGATTAATGAAAAAGCCTTAACGACGGAAGCACTAGCTCATCATACCGAAGAGCTTGCTAGTCGTTGGATAGCGTGGATAGCGCCGCTGTCTAGCATTATGTTTATTTTCACAAGTCTTTGTTTTATAGCCACGTGGTTTGACTTTCCTGGTGCAGGGTTGCTTATTGGCTTTTTTGCGGCGTGGTTGATAGCGGTAGTACTACAAGGGCTAAGGGCGCTTCGTATCGCTAAGCGCGCAACGTGCGCGAATGCCGAGTTTAGACAAGCGTCAAACAACTTTTTAAATAGTAGTGCAATCTGGCATTTAAACAGGGGGCTTGAAGATCAGCGCGAAGACAACGTTAATTGGGAGCACAATAGCCATAGCGCTTCTAATGCCAGTACGCTGGATGATAAAGAGAAAAAAACATCGAACATAATCGGAAAAAACGTTAGTGCTAAAGCAGTATGGCAAGAAAAGATCGAACAAAAAAATACAGCTAATCGAGCCGCGTGGTGGTTTCAGGGTATAGCGTTTTTGCTGGTTGTGCTAATGATGTCTGGAGCTTTATCCATTGCGCAGACGTTGCTTTTTGCACCCATCGCTATCGTAGTGCCTATGGTATTGCTTGCGGCGCCCGATTGGGCGGGAAACGCGTTTTCAAGCATATCTAAGTTTGCACAATACAAGCAAAGCGTAAAAGCGCTTCGGCAAATGAAAACAACACCCGTCAAGATGCTTTGCGAAAGAGAGATAAATACAGCGATAACCTTAACGGATTTTTCGATAAAAGGCCGTCGTACGAACAAAGTGAATACAAGCATGTCAGCTAAAGGTGTGGTTTGTGTGTCAGGTGCCTCTGGTTGTGGTAAATCATCTTTGCTTCAGGGGCTCGCGGGGCTACTTCCTGCCAACGGGAAACGAGAGATTGATGGCGTAACCATGCCCCCTGGTTTAGTCTCAAACTGGCGCTATGTTGAGCAAGAGCCCATCATATTATCTGGTACGCTTGCTTTAAATTTAGACCCTGCTGGACAGGAAATACCCCACAATCAAATGACGACGCTGCTGCAAGAGCTAGGTTTGGATAAGGGCTTATTATTGACTACTTGGGTAGGCAAAGCAGGACGGCCACTATCTGGTGGTGAAAGAAAGCGCGTAGCGCTAGCTCGGGCTATTTTAGCTAATCCACGAGTATTACTTGTAGATGAGCCGTTTGAAGGCTTAGACATTCACACACAACAACGTGTGTGTGACGTGTTAAACCGCTTTGCTACCGATAAGCTAGTGATAATTGCTTCACATGTCACCCCTAAAGCCCTCGCGGTGAAAAAAAACGTACAGTTAGACGAAGCGAGCATGGTTACCGTTAACGGCGAGCATCGCGCTACTTTGTAGCGAACTGCTCGAAGTCTTTTGTAATGTCTTCCAGGCTTCTTCCTTTTGTTTCAGGGAAGAGCTTGGCGACCAGTATCAAGCTCACTAAAGCGAAGCCTCCGTATATGGCAAATGTGGCGGCAGCCCCCAAATTGGCTAGCTCCCATGGGAATACCATTTGAACCAAGAAGCTTGTGAGTGAATTCACCATACCCACCAATGAAATAGCCAGTGCCCGAGTTTGGTTAGGAAATATCTCGGCCAGCATGGCCCACATAACAGGGCCCAATGACATAGCGAACGAAGCAACAAAGGCTATGATGCCAAAAAGCACTAACGGCGCATTCATAGTAATACTGCTAGTAAGTAGCGGTTGTTGATAGGTGTCGTATTCACTGCTTGTTAGCACGGCCTTAAGCGCACGTTTAAAGCTTACATCTGAATAATAGGTTTCTTTGATTAACGGAGTTAGCTTGGCAGCGACCGAAGGACTCTCTTGGGAAAGTTCTGTAATCTCAGTTTGCTGTACTTGATACGTTGCCTGCTTAAACCCATAAGTGCAGATAGCCATACTGATCACTACGCCAGTAAGACCTATCAACAACAAAGGCTTTCTGCCCCACTTATCAATGGTTAACATGGCGACTATGGTGAACGCTACATTTACCACGCCAATCAATACAGCTTGCATAAAGGCTGCATTGGTACCTACACCACTTTGTTCAAAAATAGTAGGAGCGTAAAAAAAGATAACGTTGATGCCGGTAATTTGCTGCGCAATGGCAATAATGATTCCCACCATCAAAGGAAAACGCATGGCTTTTGTTTTTAGAAAGCCAAGGCGCTCGCCTAGTGACCAAGATCTTTCTTTCAACGATGACGAAATGTCTTCAACCAGCGCTTTTGCTTGTGCATGGTCGAATAAGCGGTTTATTACCTGCTCTGCCTCTTTCTGACGCCCTTTTAATACCAGCCAACGGGGGCTGCGAGGAATAGTAAAAAGTAAGCTAAACCATAGAAGTGCAGGAATAATTTCTAGGCCCAACATATAGCGCCACAAATGTATATCTAAGCCTATGTCGGTCACCCAAGGCGCTGCGCTGTTACTTAGCTGTAATAAATAATAATTGGTGAAATAAGACAGGGCGAAACCAAACACAATGTTGAGCTGGTTTACCGACACCATCTTTCCCCTATTGCGTGGTGCGCTAATTTCGGAAATATACAGTGGGGCGATAATTAGTGAACAAAATGCGATGCCGCCGATAAACCGAGAAAGTACCAGCAGTTCGAAATTGGGAGCGAGGGCAGAGCCAACGGACGAAAGTAAATATAAGAAAGCCACAAGTATGAGCGCTTTTCGCCTGCCTATAGCGTCACTGATACCGCCAGCAAATAGCATAGCGATGAGCGCTCCAAGGGTAGGTGAACTGACAACAAATCCCTGCTGCCAGTCATTTAAGCCAAATTCAGCGTCTATAAAGCCGTTGGCTCCCGCTATTACACTGGCATCGAAACCGAAAATAAAGCCTCCAAGCGAGACAATCAGAGTGTAATACAGAGATGGAGACAGGGCTTTATTCATTTTATAGGTTGCCTAATGTATCCCTATTTATCACTTCAGGAACAAACAGGTGCTCAATTGGAGTAGGGCTCTTTATGTTATAAACATGTTGAAGCACCCAATAAGCCGCCATTTCTCCCATAGCGTGGATAGGGTTATTTATTGTGGTGAGTTTAGGGTAAAGATAGCGCGAAAATAACACGTTATCGAAGCCAACAATGGAAAGCTGTTCAGGGATATCAAAGCCAGCTTCTCTCGCTGCTGTCATTGCGCCTGAGGCCATTTCGTCGTTGGCACAAACTAGCGCAGTAAAATTTGGATAGTGTTTTTGAAGGTGAAGCATGCCTTCATGGCCTGCCGATTCGTGAAAATCTCCTTCAAACATACTAGTTTCTTCAAACTTAATCCCGGCCTCTTCAAGCGCGCGCTTGTGGCCAGCAAGCCGATCACTGGCATCTTTTTTAAACAGTGGGCCGCTGATATACCCAATATGCTTGTGGCCAGCATTAATTGCTGCCTGTGTGGCCAGATAGCCGCCTTGTTCGTTGTCTACAACAAAGCAGTTGTCATTTAAGTCATCTACCTTGCGGTTAATAACAACAACGGGAACATTACCGTCGACCAGTTGTTTTAGATACTCGTCAGACACTGCTTCAGCGTGCAAAATGAGAGCGTCGCAGCGACGACTTTTTAAAAACTCTATAGCCTCGTGTTCACGTTTTTCATCGACATGCCCGGCGGTAATGATAACGTGCTTGCCGTTTTGCTTTAGCACCTGTTCTACGGTACTCATCAAGTCGCCAAAGTAGGAGCCGTGCAGTTCTGATACGAGTAAACCCACACTGTTCGTGCGGTTTGACGCCAAAGACTGGGCAATAGCGTTGGGTTGATATCCCAATGATGCCATTGCTTCTTCAACTTTCTTGCGCGTGCGCTCACTTACCCGCGCGTTACCATTCATAACACGAGAGACGGTAGCCAGCGATACACCCGCAGCTTCTGAGACTTGATAAATTGTTGCCATACAGTTCGGTACTTATTCTTATTTGATACCGCTAATGTACCCATTTAAACGGCTCTTAACCAGTTTTGAGTAGGCCAAAGCACTTTGTTTCAATGTACGTTTTTGCGTCTCATAGTCTACATAGACAATGCCAAAGCGTTTTGAATAGCCTAGCGCCCATTCAAAGTTATCCATTAGACTCCAGGCAAAATATCCGCGTATATCCACGCCTTGCTTCATCGCCTCATCAACCGCGTTAAGGTGGGTATGGAAATAGGCAGTTCGATCGTCATCTTTTACTTCGCCGCCAATTAGCTCATCGTTCATTGCCGCACCGTTCTCAGTGATGTAGATAGGCGGCAGCGCGTAGCGCTGATTAAGATCGACTAATAATTCTGTAAATGCATCTGGCGTGATTTCCCAACCCATAGCCGTAAGTTCGGTGGTAGCAGGAGGGACAACTTCAAACCAACCTGCGCCGTCACTTTTATAGAGAGTGCGGGTGTAAAAGTTGATACCCAAATAATCGATAGGCTGTGAAATAAGATCCATATCACCATCAAGGATCTCAGGCCTAACTTCTGCGTCTAGTCGCTCGATTACGTCAGGGTACTTACCATCTATGATTGGCTGCAAATACCATTGATTATGATATTCATCGGCAAGTTTTGCGGCTTCAATATCGTTACTGTCACTGCCTATCGTATGGCAGTTGCTAAAGTTAAGCACAATCCCATTTTTGCTGTTTGGGCACAGGCGCTTAAGTACTTTTAGCGCTAGGCCGTGAGCAAGTAGTAGGTGATGAGCTGCTCGACGCCCGTTAGCCATGCCTGTTTTGCCAGGCGCGTGTATCCCTTCTTCGTAACCTAGGTAAGCAGAGCAGAAGGGCTCATTTAACGTGGCGTATGAATAAACTTTTTCGCCTAATGTACTTGCAACAGCTTCGGCATATTTCTCAAATTCAAAGGCGGTGTCGCGGTTGAGCCAGCCTCCGTTGTCCTCTAAGTGTTGAGGAAGGTCCCAGTGATATAGCGTTACGAACACTTTCATGCCACGTTCAATAACCTCGTTCACTAGGTTGACGTAAAACTGCATGCCCACTTCGTTGATGGTGCCATCCTGATTCATTACGCGAGGCCAAGAAATAGATAGGCGATAAGCGTCTAAGCCAAGGGAGTCAATAAGTTCAATATCCTGTTTCCAAAGCTTCACATGATCGCAGGCAATATCTCCGTTTGTGCTGTCGGAAATTGTATTTTCTTCTGCACAAAACGTATCCCAAATACAATCTAACCTTCCCCCTCTATCTCCTTCTATTTGAAAGCTTGATGTAGCCACACCAAATAAAAAATCTTTCGATAACATCGCTGAAGTAGAAGGGAGGTTAATTTCTGGCATCGTGAGAATGTCCTGATTATTACAAAATCTTATATTTACAATGTGCAATACAAAGTAAATAACATCATATTTACATTGAATTCGATAACGCTTCATGTAATTATCTGCTCAATGTAAGCGCTTACAAAGTTATAAAAGGGCTATTTTTGCTGTTGTGTAAGCGCTTTCAATTCTAAATCTATCATTAATTCGAAAAATAGCAACAGAGGTTATTTGTGGACACACCAGTGCAGCCTAATAATTTAAACGCCCAAGAGGGAAATGTGAATGGTAGTTACCGTTTTGCACTTATCTCGCTTACTACGTTGTTTTTCATGTGGGGTTTTATAACGTGCTTGAACGACATTCTCATACCTTATCTAAAAGGGGCTTTTAATTTAAGCTTCACACAAGCAATGCTTATTCAGTTTTGCTTTTTTAGTGCCTATTTTGTCGTATCTTTACCAGCCGGTATGGTGGTGTCGCGCATTGGTTATCAAAAAGGTATTGTTCTAGGTTTGGGCATAGCCTGTGTTGGATGTTTGTTGTTTTTCCCTGCTGCCTCGACCCAAATATACGGTATTTTCTTACTAGCACTTTTTATCCTGGCGTCGGGAATTACCGTTCTTCAAGTCTCTGCTAATCCGTATGTTACCGCTCTTGGTGACCCTAATACTGCGTCTTCACGCCTTACGATGACTCAAGCGTTTAATGCGTTTGGTACCACAGTTGCGCCGTTTTTTGGCTCCTACCTGATTTATGGGGCTACCGGTGAACATGGCGGCGGCACGCCAAGTGCGTCAGATGTCCAGGTGCCTTATCTGATTCTTGCTGCTTCGTTACTTTTATTAGCGCTCGTTTTTATGTATTTGAAGCTACCTAAGCTAAATCATACCAGCGCCAGTACGGGTGTATTTAAAGGCGGCGCGTGGCACCACAAGCATCTTGTTTTAGGCGCAGTAGGCATATTTATGTATGTAGGCGCTGAAGTTGCTATTGGCAGTATGTTAGTGAACTATTTAGCGAGTCCTGCAGTTGGGGGGCTTACCGAGGCAGGTGCTGCAAAACTTCTGGCTTACTACTGGGGTGGTGCCATGGTCGGACGATTCATCGGTGCAGTAGTCATGCAAAAAATATCTGGCGGTTATGTGTTGGCGTTCAACGCCTGTGTTGCGATCGTATTAATTTTGTTATCCCTTTCAAGTACAGGAAGCGTAGCGCTATGGACTATACTCGGTGTGGGCTTATTTAACTCAATTATGTTTCCAACCATTTTTAGTCTTGCCCTTCAGCAGTTGGGGAAAGATACGCCGCAAGGCTCAGGTATTCTATGCTTGGCAATAGTAGGTGGCGCTATCGTGCCCTTGCTTCAAGGAATGCTGGCGGACTCTATTGGCGTCACATTGTCGTTTTTACTTCCAGCTTCTTGCTATCTCTACATCGCCTATTATGGTCTTGTGGGAAGCCGCGTAGCTAAATTTCAATCCACTGAAAAGTAACGAGGATTAATAATGCGAAAAAGTCTAATCGCAAACGTTGTTACAGGTGCACTAGTTAGTGTTTTAGTTAGTGCTTGTACAACCGAGAATAACGCTTCTTCAGTTAACAGTGCCAATGATAAACCGAATAAAGCCAGTGAAATTTGGCCTGCATTAAATATCGAGGTGAAGGCTGACCCAGCGGTAGAAAGCAAGGTTTCAGACATTCTTTCTACCATGACACTTGAGCAAAAAATTGCACAGATGATCCAGCCTGAAATTCGCAATATAACCGTCGAGGATATGCGTCAGTACGGATTTGGTTCTTACCTAAACGGTGGTGGCGCATTCCCTAATAACGACAAGCATGCGACACCTGATGACTGGGTAGCGCTTGCCGAAAAGCTATATCAAGCGTCGGTGGATGACAGCCTTGATGGCTCGACTATTCCGACGATGTGGGGAACGGATGCGGTTCACGGTCATAACAATGTTATTGGTGCGACTTTATTTCCTCATAACATAGGTTTAGGTGCAGCAAACAACCCTGAGCTAGTAGAGGAAATTGCCCATATCACAGCAAAAGAAGTGATGGCGACAGGCATTGATTGGGTATTTGCACCAACGGTTGCTGTTGTACGTGACGACCGCTGGGGTCGTACTTATGAAAGTTATTCTGAAGACCCTGCCATTGTTAGGGAATATGCAGCTTCTGTTGTAAAAGGCCTTCAGGGCGCTGCAGAAAAAGATTTTTTAAGCGACCAGCGCGTTATCAGCACAGTAAAACATTTCGTGGGTGACGGTGGAACGGTTGGTGGTGATGACCAAGGCGACAATATTGCCAGCGAGCAAGACTTGTTCGATATTCATGCCCAAGGTTACGTGGGCGGATTAACGGCGGGTGCTCAGTCGGTTATGGCGTCTTTTAACAGCTGGAATGGTGAAAAGCTTCATGGTCACAAATACTTATTAACTGACGTACTTAAAGATCAAATGGGTTTCGATGGATTCGTAGTCGGCGATTGGAACGGCCACGGTCAAGTAGCCGGCTGTAATAACGAAGACTGCGCTCAAGCCATTAACGCCGGCTTGGATATTTTTATGGTGCCTAGTGACTGGAAGGTGCTTTACGACAACACAATCGCTCAAGTGAAAGATGGCACTATTGCAATGTCGCGTATTGACGATGCGGTTCGCCGAATTCTTCGCGTCAAAGTTCGAGCAGGCCTATTTGACAAGCCAAGTCCGGCTAATCGTCCGCTATCGGCCGACCGCTCATTAATTGGTAAAGCTGAGCACCGTGAAGTAGCCGGTCAAGCGGTTCGTGAATCGCTAGTGTTATTGAAAAATAAAGATAAAACTTTGCCGCTTTCGGCGACTAAACGCATAATGGTAGCAGGTGATGGCGCCGACAATATCGGCAAGCAATCAGGTGGTTGGAGTGTTACGTGGCAAGGCACAAATAATACGAATGATGACTTCCCAGGTGGCAGCTCAATTTATGACGGTATTAAGGCGCATGTAGAAAACGGGGGCGGTGACGTAGAACTTTCGGTTGACGGTAGTTTTGAAACCAAGCCTGACGTGGCGATAGTTGTTTTTGGTGAAGAACCTTATGCTGAAGGCCATGGTGATAGAGAAACCTTAATTTATCAGCACGGCAGCAAAAAAGACTTAGCACTGCTAGAAAAACTGAAATCCCAAGGTATTCCTGTGGTATCGGTGTTTATCAGTGGTCGTCCAATGTGGGTAAATGCTGAACTTAATGCTTCTGACGCGTTTGTTGCTGCTTGGCTTCCGGGCTCTGAAGGTGCAGCGGTAGCCGATGTACTTTTTGGTAAGCATGATTTCAAAGGTAAGCTTTCTTTCTCTTGGCCATCGGAACCTCAGCAAATCGTGAATAAGGGCGATGAGACCTACGAACCATTGCTACCCTATGGATTTGGTCTAACCTTTGATGCCGAAAACGTATTAAGCGATTCGCTAAACACTGAGATAAAAGTAAGCACTGATAACAACGAGGCAATGGAAGTTCTAAACGGTGCCGTTCAGTCTCCATGGGTGTTGTGGTTGTATTCGGGTGATGAGTCGTTAACAGTGAGTGCAAGCACTCATACTGTCGGAGCATTGACGTACCGCACCGTCGATAAGGTGGTTCAAGAAGATGCCCGTAAAGTGACATTTGATGGCTCTGAGTTCGCGGCGATGCGCTTTGCAAGTAAGAGCTTTTTCCGCGAGGATTTAAGTGCGCAATTACTCACGCAAGGTGCGCTTAGCTTTAATGTAAGCCGTCATTCAGATATCACGCAGCCTGTAACTGTGGGAATGAACTGTGAAGGCGAGGGCGACGCGCCAGGAAGTTGCTCAACACAACTTGATATCAGTGAGCAGCTTAAAGCAATGCCTGTTGATACCTGGACGAATGTGAGTATTGACCTACAGTGCTTTGTTGACGAAGGTATCGACTTTACCGGTCTTGTAGTACCGTTTGAATTAGGTAGTGCGGGTAAAGCAAGCTTGAGTGTGGCAGATATTCAGTTTAAGCCAGGTGCGGCAGAGTCAGCGAGTATAAGCTGTCAGGATTAACTAGAAAGCTTAAGTATTAACGCTACTACTTTATGAAAGTCGCCAGCCTAAACGCTGGCGACTTTTTTATTTGTAATCACCCGTTACTACGTAATAATGCCTTAGAGAAAAAAGTGTTTTAAAAACCATTGTTGATGCTTTTTGAGAAAATATGCCAAGTACAGGGTTAGCGTTTTCGGACTCAAGAATTACAATGTTCTCAACTCATTAAGACTTGAATTCACAGATTGTTTTAGTCTTTATGACTGAAAATAAAAATGCTACTTCCGCCAAATTTGTTATCCACATTAAGTTCATCGTTACTTTGTTTAATAAGCTCCTATGTTTCCATATCTTTTGGTACTGAGAAGTACTTGGATAAAAGGTTTGTGCGCTGAATCTTGGGGAAATACGCACTTGCCGATAATTATCAACAATCGAATCTACAATTTTTTTAAGCCTCGAAAACCGGCGTTATTTTTGAAGGGAAAGGTCAGGTGACCTAAAGTGAGTTCCTTTCTACCATAGCGTGCTTAGGCACTTGCTTGTCTAATACTACTCTTACCTCAGTCCCTTTGTTCAGGTTATCAAAATTGAAAAGTACTTAGTTGAAGAGTACTTTGGAAAATTTGAGCGCGCTTAAAACAAAAAAAGGGCCTTAAAAAGGCCCTTAGCGTAATAGCTTGATAACTTAGAAAGAATATCTAGCGCCTAGCGTGTAGCGAGGACCATATTGACGAGCAAATAAGAATTGCTCTTCAAAGCGGCCGTAACCACGCTCGGTTTCGTCGTTGATGTTTACACCTTCTAGGAAGACCGTTAAGTGCTCATTTACATCGTAGTTGATGCTGGCGTCAACCTGACCAAAGGTGTCGAACTGAGTCGCTGGGTTATCCGCCGAGCCCTGCGCTTGACCAATACCAACTAGATAGTCTGAACGCCATGCATAGGTTACTTTAACTGACAAGCCTTCTTTCTCGTAGAACACTTGAAAGTTAGCAGAATCACTGATGCCTACCAGCGGGTTTTGCTGTTCAAGGTCGTACGGGTCATACTTTACGTCACCGTCAACAAGCGTTGCGTTAGCGCCAAAACCGAAGCCTGTTTCACCGAACGTATGTTGAACGGCAAGCTCGATACCTTCTACTGTTCTAGAATCACTAAGGTTACGAGGTTTAACCACGTTCCACTCAATAAGCGGGTCGTCTGAGTTAGGCTCAACAACGCCATCTGCATCAGCGTAGCCTGCTTCTCTGAAGTAGTCGTAAATGTTACTGTTGGTGGCCTGAATGCCTTCTGCCTGAAGTGCAGAAACAGCTTCTTGCCATCTTGGCCCCTGATAGATGTCGTTTAGGCCGTCAAAGGTCTCAAGCCTACCTTGGGTATCGATATAGTTTTTCACTGACTTTCTGAATAGGCCGACAGACGCATAGCTCGCTTCGTCGTAGTACCATTCGAAAGATAAGTCTAAGTTAGTTGACTCATATGGTTTAAGGTCGGTACTGCCTTCAGATACTACCCTCGAGCCAATTTTAGGGCTTCCGCTAAATGAACGTCCGCCTTGCAAGAAACCGATAGGTGCGCGAGTAATTGATTTACCCCAAGAGAAGCGGGCAACAATATCGTCTGTTACATCAACTTTCACGTCGAACATAGGAAGCAGTACATCGTACTTACCGGTAAAGTCCTGCTCTTCAACGCCGTCTTGGAAAACAGTGATCCACTCGCCAGCCGCAACCCAATTAACCTGAATAGGTACGCGAACTTCAGCCGTGCTTGGTACTTCCGTTTCTTCGTAGCGAAGACCTGCGTTAACCTGAACATAGTAATCGCTAACTTCAAAATCCCATTCAGTCTGTACGTAAATTGAGTCTGTTGTCTCTTCTACATTACTTACTGAAGGATCGCCGCTGAAATATGGGTCGATAGAGTACGCATTGCTCTCACCCACAACATCAGCAGTGATGAATTGAAGCTGACGCGCAATGGCTTCATCGAAGTCAAAGGTGTAGTAATAGCCAGGGTTCATGCTTGCGCCACCACCATCAAAGGCGTTTAAGAAGCCTGAGGTGTCGTTGCGAACGAACATGCTGTCTGGGAAAATTTCCGTAAACGACGGGCTAAAGCCAGGTCCGCCGCGTAGTCCGCTCCATGCGGTAAAGCCAGAAAGAGACTGTTCTGTGCGAGCTACACCAAAATCAATTTTAACAAGCGGAATATCCCACGCAGAGTTATACCAAGTACCGTCTAATTGCAGTTGCTCAATGTCAGAGCGTCCTGGTGAATAGATGAACTGACTGAAGTTAGAGTCAATTTCACCCGGCATAATTTCGTTGGTGCCGTTATTCCAGTTTACATAGACTTGTGGGATTTCACCTTCACGGTAGTCATAAACTTTAGACTCTAACTGATTTGAACCAAGAATGATCTGCCCAGCGCTACCCAGCCCTTCGTCATAACCATTGTCGGTTTTGTTGTAAGAATCATGGTAATCCAAACGTAAATGCCAATCGTCATTTACCATCCAGTCTAAGTTTACACCCAGTGAGCGGGCGTCAACGCGAGTGGTATTGCGGCTTGCGGTAAACGAGCCGTCATCGCCACTGATATCTGCATAAACAGCTGTGCCGTTCTCATCAAGCTCATAAGCATTAATGTTAGCACCAAAGTTGTTCCATATACCCCAACCTACAGTATTAGTGCCGGTGGTAGCGCGAGACGCCGTGTAGTCTATGGTTGCAGTAAACGCATCTACAGGGCGGAACTGGAAAGTAACCTGACCATTCGAACGTTCACGTTGAATGTCGTTAATGCTGTAGTTCATGTCTTTCGGGAAGAACGCTACATCGGTAATATTGGTGCGGTTATCAACAACATTACTTGGATCTATATTTTGAGGAAGGTCTTCATTCTCTTGAAGTACCCAACCTTGAATGCTAGCAGCTTGTTGTTGGAAATCACGCTCTTGGTGAGAGAATGAAACGCCGAACCCGAACATGTCGTCCGCGAAGGTATTGGTGTAAACACCTGCAATTTCTGGCGTTACATCGTCACCAGCTTCGTTAGACGTATCGTAAATACCTTTCACTGAAATAGTTGCGTTTTGTCCTGACTGGGCAAGCGGCTTCATAGTAATGATATTTACCGTAGCACCTAAACCACCACTTGGGTTTTCTGCACGGGCTGTTTTTTGAAGCTCTAACGTGCTTACGCCTTCAGATGAAAGGTTGGCAAGGTCAAATGAACGGGTAAAACCAGTACCCGGCATTTGACGACCGTTTAGTGTCACTAGGTTGAATTCTGGACCAAAACCTCGAACGGTAATTTGGCTACCTTCACCGTTATTACGGCTAATGGTTACACCGGTAATGCGTTGCAGTGCTTCTGCTAGGTTTGTATCAGGGAATTTACCTAGCTCTTCAGCTGATATGGCGTCTACTACACCGTTTGAACTGCGCTTTAAGTCCATCGAGCGGATCATGCTGCCGCGAATACCGCTAACTTGTATAACTTCTACTTCGCCTTCCGCGGGTGTTGCCGTTTCCGCCTCTTGTGCGTAGGTAGGTAGTGCTAGTGTGGAGCCCATCAACAAAGCCATTGACGTGGCAAGCTGGGTCTTTTTAAAAGTAGTGTGTTTCATAATTGCCCTACTGATTCTTATCAATAAAACACCGCCACCCGTTTTCGAGCGGCGGTGGCTTTGTTATTGCGCCGCTATTTCTACGTTATCTACGCGATATACTGCACCTTCGCCCGTCCCCCATGCTGGGAACATCATGATGACGTTGATAGCACTAATATCTAGGCCAGCGTCAAACAGAGTTTGCAGTGGGAATGTATAGGTCTGCCATTCGCCTTGCACAGGTTCTGCACCTTCAAGACTTGCAGAAAGTGGAAGCTCAACAGCGGTTGATGCGCCTATTGACTCTATTTTAAATAGCCAAGGTGCTGACGAATCATTTGGCATTGAGCTTACTTTCATCTCAAAGCGCACTGCGCCGTTTGTAAGTAGTGAGGATGCATCGTATGAGTGACCGTCATCTGCAATGATGCCCATTACGGTTGGTGCTTCGCCAATTCTAAACTCTGCAACGGTGCCATGCTCAGCGTCATCTATTTCTTCTGTAGGTGTAGAACCGCCGCAGCAATCCCAGATTCTCCACTGCTCTGCGGCAGTATCTGCAAACAGGGTAATACCACCAGCTGGCGCTTCAGCACCACTGTCAGGGTGATAAATCTTCACGTTGTCTAAGCGATAGACCGCGCCCTCACCTGTTCCCCAAGCTGGGAATACCATGATCACGTCGATACCACTTACATCTAAGCCACGTGCCTGCAGGTCTGAAATAGGGAAGGTATAAGTTTGCCATTCACCTTCAGATGGCGCTTGACCCTCTACGCTTTCAGCAAGCGGAAGCTCTACAGCAGTGGAGGCATCGTTAGACTCTACTTTGAATAGCCATGATGCCTCGGCGTTGTTAGGTGCATTAACTACACGCATATCAAATTGCAGTAAACCGCCATCTGTTAGCGCTGTTGCATCAAATGGTGTATCACCGCCGCCAGCAGCAGAGCGTGTGATAAAGCCCATTACGGTAGGTTCTGCGCCAATGCGGAACTCCGCTGTTAAACCGTGTTCTTCATCGTCCATTTCTTCCGTTGGTGTTGAACCACCACAGCAGTCCCACATCGGCCAATCCGGATTTTGGCCGTCTTCGAAGATGGTAAGTTCAGGATAGGTAACGCCACCTTCTTGTGAGATTTCAACATTGGCAATGCGATAAACTGTGCCGTTACCAGTATCCCACGCAGGGAAAACCATGATTACATCGATAGCACTCGTATCAAGTCCAGCCTCAGCCAGTGTACTTAGAGGGAACTCATACGATTCCCACACGCCTTGCTCTGGCGTTGCGCCAGCGGTGTCTGACGGCCCTACATAACCATCCATAAGAGGAAGTTCTGCAAAAGTACTACCTTCAGAACTTTCAATTTTAAATAACCAGTTTGTGGTTGCATTGTTTGGGAGCGAGGTTACCTTTAAGTCAAACTTAACGCTGCCGGTCTCTTCTATTGGCGAAGCGTCGAACGGCGATGCCTCACCTTCTGGGTCGGAGATGAATTGCGATCGGCTAATAAAGCCCATTACTGTAGGTGCTTCACCAAATGTGAATTCATACACTTGACCTTGGCTCGCATCTTCAACTAATGCAGGCGTTGAACCACCACAGCAATCCCATGCTGGCCAATTCGGATTTGGTGTTCCATCAAAGATAGTCAGGTTTTGTGGAATACCTGTAGATGGCGGAGTCGGTACAGGTGCTGCACCTTCAACTAATGCGTCATCTAAAGAATCATAACCTGGGCGCACAGTTTCACAGCCTTTGCCAGTATCTGGGTCTGACGCACATTCATATACGCGTACATAATCTACTTCGAAGGTTTGACCTTCTGCGAATGCTTCAGCATCAATACCGGTTTCATTTACATTGGCTGGCCAATCGCCACCTACCGCAAAGTTTAGAATCAGATAAAACTCTTGGTCAAATGGCGCATTATCCCAGTGAGTTGTTAGCTCGCCAGTACCTTGTTCATAGTACTCAGCATACCAACCGCGGTGTGTAAGACCGGTAGCGTCGCCGTTTGCATTGTAACGCACCTCAGAACGTCGCTGTGTAGCGTACAAATATCCATCCATGTACCAGCGGATTTCTCCTTCCTGCCATTCAATGGCGTAGGTATGAAAGTCATCAGCAGGGTTTGCGCCATCTGGCAATGAATAGGCTTGGCCAGAGCTATCGTTATTTGGCCATTCTTGACCGTAGTGAAGGGTGCCATAGATGTGATTTTCTGGATTACCTTCAGCGTTGGCCGCTTTTAGGTTCACTGCTTCAACAATGTCTATCTCACCAGAGCGTGGCCAACCGCCGTAAACTTCATCAGTTGGCATCATCCAAAATGCTGGCCAGCTACCTTGGCCTTCTGGCATTTTTGCACTCATTTCAATGCGTCCGTATTTAAAGTCGGCTTTGTATCGTGTATTAAGACGGGCTGATGTGTAAGGTTTTGGCGCACCCTCTTCTGCTGGGAGCGCAACAATTTTTAAACTGCCTTCTGAAACAAAGGCGTTGCCTTCACTGTCGGTATAACATTGTGCTTCGTTATTACCTCCACCGTTACAATCTACTTCATGGGTCCAGTTATCGTCATCAATACTAGTACCGTCAAATTCGTCACTCCAAACAAGCTGCCAGTCACTGACTGGAACAGACGCGTCCACAGCTGTGATATTGGTAGAGGTTTCTGCTCCACCACCACAGCCAACTAGGGTTGTGACTGATATCGCAGCAGCTACCTGCGATAGTTGAGTGAATTTTTTATTCATTATTTCAGCCTTGGTCAAAGATTTTGGGTTTTTATGTTGTGGCAAAAGCCACATTTAGCCTTTTGGAAGCGCTTACATTTTTGTTTTAGAGTTTTGTAAGCGCTTACATTTTGCTAACATTAATTCAACGGCAATCAAAGGTCAATGCATCTAGCTTAGTTTTGAACCTTATATTGTTAAATAATTGGTCTAATATATTGCCTCTACAAGTAAGGCGAAAGCGGCGGTGTAATCGATATTTCTTGGGCTGCAAAACGGCAAAGGCAGTCATTTTTTGTAGTTAACAGATTTTTAATGAGAATAGAGATATCAATGTTTATTTCAATCTGTATAGCCGTCAATAGTGTCTAACCACGCGTGTTTTACATCTGTATTGTTAAGTAATGTAGGAGCATGTTTTTTATTTAACAGTTATTAAACACTTGCATTACATTCATCCTGATCGTATTGTTGCATGTAAGCGCTTTCAAGCATTCCGCACTCTTTTGTAAGCGCTTACATAAGGTGCTGAATTTAAGTGCCAAAATAAAGTATCGAATTAAAAATGTGGGGATAGAGTAACGTTTCTACAACTTACCCTTTTCCTACATCCATTAAACAGTAATGCTGGGATACACATGACTACATTTAAGAAAACACGTTTGGCATCAAGCATGTCATTAGTATTGGGAGCACTCATTACCTCTCCAGTACAAGCGCAGGAAAATGATAAAGAAATCGAAGCCGGAAACTTTGAGGTTATTGAAGTAAGCGGTATTAGAGAAAGTTTGACGAAGGCTATGCTGACAAAGAAAGCAGCATCAGGCGTAGTTGACGCAATTTCTGCCGAAGATATTGGTAAGTTTCCCGATACTAACCTAGCAGAATCACTTCAGCGAATTACTGGTGTTTCGATTGATCGCTCTCAAGGAGAAGGTAGTCGAATTACAGTACGTGGTTTTGGACCAGACTATAACTTGGTCACGTTAAACGGTCGTCAAATGCCTGCGGCTAACATTGCTGCTACTTCTGCATCATCGTCACGTTCATACGATTTTGCGAATTTGGCGTCTGAGGGTGTTTCTGCGGTAGAAGTGTATAAAACAAGTCTTGCATCTCAGCCTACAGGTGGCATCGGTTCTACGGTTAACCTAGTTACTGCAAAACCATTGGCAAACCCTGGAAGAAAGGCCACTATCACAGCGAAAGGTATGATGGACGGTTCAACCGAGACCGGTAGCTCTATCACTCCACTGGTGTCTGGTATTTACAGTGAAACGTTCAATGACGATAAGTTTGGTATTCAGATTATCGGTTCTTATCAAGAGCGTGATGGCGGTCAGGCAAGCGCCGAAACAGGTAATGGTTGGTATACTATTAAAGGTGACGGCGGTGACTGGGGCTCGCTACCTCGCGATGGTTCGTTTACCAATGTTCCAGGTCCAAATGATGTTTATTCAACACCTCGTAATCTAGCGTATAACTTTGATGAATTCAGCAGAACAAGAACAAATGGCCAATTGACACTTCAATATGCGCCTAACGACAGAATTACTACATCATTAGATTACACCTACTCTGAGTTGGAAGTTCAAACACAGAGACAGCAACTTTCTACTTGGTTCAATGGGCTTCCTGCCTATGGTGAATATACTCCTGGCACGAATTCAGAAGGCTCTGTAATGGGCCCGGTAATTTACGCTGATTCTACATGCTGTGACATCGGTTTAGGCACTTCAGATACTTCAACTTATAACGAAAACAAATCACTTGGTTTCAATGTTGAATGGGTAGCGACCGACAATCTTACGCTAGAGCTAGATGTCCATTCATCTACTGCTGAAGCGGGCCCTTCTAATGACTTAGGAAGTGATAATGTAGTTAGCGCAGTGTCTTTTGACCGCGTATTAACGGAAGTTGACTACTCACAAGACTTCCCAGTCATGGACATTACTTACGCAGATGGCGTGAACGGGCTAGATCCTGCTCGCATGTCTACATCAGGTACGTCATTCAGAAATAGCTACATGAAGTCTGAAATTGACCAAGTTCAATTCCGTGGTAATTACTTCTTCGACGAAGGAACAATCACGAGTATTGATTTTGGTATTACGGCGATGGAGGCGAAAAACCGTTCTGCTTACTCAGTTGCACAGCGCGATACATGGGGTGGTTATGGAACGGCTGATGATTATCCAGATGATATCTTCATGCAAGAAGACCTTCCAAGTCGCTTCGATGACGTGTTAGGTAGTAATGGTGCTGATTTAGAACCGTTCTACTATGCATCAAATATGCAGGACCTGATTGGAGCGATAAGCGCTATAGCGACAGCAAATGGTGAAACTATCAGTCCATGTGGTACGCGTCTATGTATGGACCCAAATTATCAAGTAGATCGCCGTGTTACTGAAACTCAAATTGCTGCTTACTTGCAAGCAAATATGGAGTTTGAGTTAGCAGGTAAACCAGTGTGGGTAAGTGCAGGTCTGCGCTACGAAGACACTGACGTAGAGTCTACGGCTCTTGTTCCTCAGTTCACGACTATTCAATGGTCAGGAGCAAATGAGTTTAATGCAGTCATTGACGGCGAAACGTTTACGACACTTGACGGTGGATATGACCACTTCTTGCCATCACTTGATTTCAAGATGGAGATGAGTGAAGACTGGTACGTAAGAGCATCTTACAGTGAAACCATCACCCGTCCTGGATACGGAGATATACAAGGTGGCTTAACCGTAAACCAACTTGCACGTTTTAACGGCGGTACAGGTAATGCGGGTAACCCAAATCTATTGCCATTTGAATCAACGAATATCGACTTTTCGACAGAGTATTACTACGGCGAAGGAAGTTATGTGTCTATCGGTTATTTCGATAAAACGGTAGATAACTTTATTGGTTCAGACACGTTTGTAGATACGATTTTCGACTTGCCTACACCATTTGGTGGACCGCGTTACGATGAAGCTGTGGCAGCACTGGGAACAGATGATGCTGGTGCGGTACTTGAGTATTTGCGAGCAAACTTTGGTGACCCTGTACAAGGTATTCCTGGTGAAGATCCGCTGTTACCTATTACGGTAACTCAGGCAGTTAACTCTGATACCTCTCGTTCAGTAGACGGCTTTGAGATGGCGGTTCAGCACATATTCGGTGAAACTGGCTTTGGTGTTATCGTCAACTATACAACGGTAGACGGTGATGTTACTTACGATAACTACAACACGAACAAAGGTGAAGGGGTACAAAACCAGTTCGTGCTTCTTGGTCTAAGCGATACAGCTAACGCCGTACTTTTCTATGAAAAAGACGAGTGGGAAGTACGTGTTGCGTGGAACTGGCGTGATAAGTTCCTGTCAGGAACGATTGACGGAAACGGTGAACGTAACCCGACTTACGTAGAAGCATACGACCAAATTGATGTAAACGTGCGTTATAACGTTAATGAGAACCTTGAACTCTTTGTTGAAGGGATTAACGTAACTGGCGAATATCAAAGAGCGCATGGCAGACACCCGAATATGCTTATGGGTATCTACGATGTTGAGCCTCGCTACAATGTTGGTGTCCGTTACAGCTTCTAAGTATTACTAAGTTGTAACTTAAAGAGCGTTGTGGCTTATGCCGTAACGCTCTATTTTTATCTGCGTTAGAAATAGAGTAGTGTTCACCAAGTCGAAACTCCATCATTGTTGGTAAGTAATATGAAGGAATCACATTTCCAAGCTCCATTAACTTCCATTGTCGTGGCAGGCGGTGGTGCTGCTGGGTGGTTAACAGCTGCAATTCTCGCAGCAGAGCACAACATCAAAAACAATGACCGTGTGTCGGTGACACTTGTAGAATCCCCGGATGTAAAAATATTAGGGGTAGGCGAGGGCACATGGCCCACAATGCGCGATACACTGAGAAAAATAGGGATCAGTGAAGCCGATTTTATCGCATCTTGCGATGCGTCATTCAAGCAGGGCACCCGTTTTGTAAACTGGAAGTCGACAGAGTCGGAGAATGTATACGACCATCCTTTTAGCCTTCCGGCCGGATTTTTCGAAGGTGAAGTTGGGGCATGGTGGCTATCACACGGTCACAAGCATCAAAAATCTACCTTTTCCGAAATGTTTAGTACACAGTCATTACTGTGTAACTTTTCTAAAGCGCCAAAGCAGGTGCAAACACCACCCTATGCCGCCGTGGCTAATTATGGCTATCACCTTGATGCTCACAAATTTGCAGAGCTACTAAAAACACATTGTATCGAAAGATTGGGCGTTAATTATGTTAACGACCATATAGAGCATATTAAAGAAGATGCTGAGGGTTATATAGCAAGTTTGCAGTGTAAGTCCCAAGAAATAAGTGGTGACTTATTCGTCGATTGTACGGGGTTCTCTGCAACCCTGATTGGAAAACATTTTAATTCACCCATCACCGATGTATCACATGGCCTGAAAAATAACAGTGCGATGGCAGTTCAAGCTGGCTACGTAGATGAAAATGTTGATATTGCTTCGGCGACATTATCTACAGCCCATGAGAACGGATGGATTTGGGATATTGGTCTACCGCACAGAAAAGGCGTAGGCTGCGTCTATAGCAGCGAATTTACCAGTGACGAGAAAGCAGCGGAAACGCTAAAAGCCTATCTAACATCATGTAAAAAAACGAAAGATGTATCGGAAAGCGACTTTAGAAAAATCACATTCAGTCCAGGCTATAGAAAAACAGCATGGGTTAAAAACTGTGTTGCGGTAGGGACAAGTGCTGGTTTTGTAGAGCCACTAGAGGCATCGGCTTTAGTAATGGTTGAAATGTCCGCTCGTTTTATTTCGGAGCACTTGCCAAATCATCGTGAAATTATGCCTTCGGTGAGCAAACGTTTTAATAGCAACTTCACGCGTCGCTGGGAGCGTATCGTTGACTTTCTCAAGTTGCATTATGTATTAAGCGTACGAAAGGATTCGCCCTATTGGCGCTTTATGACTAACCTTGATAATGCCTCTGAACAGCTCAAAGACTGGCTGCTTGAGTGGCAGTATAGGCCTATCTCTTTAACAGATTTCTGCTATGCCGACGAACTTTTTCCAGCGGCTAGCTACATGTATGTACTTTACGGAATGAAAGCGCCAGAGCAATTCGCTATTAACTTCTCTCGATACTCTGATAGCGTGATGGGGCAAACGTTAAACGCAGTAAAGGCGAACGAAAAACTGTCTCAGAAGCACATTGCTGCTCTTCCGACTAATCGTGAACTAATTAAGGCAATTCGCGCATAGAATTGCACCTAGGAGAAAATGATGGCAAATCATGTTTTGCTAAACAATGTGGAACATAAAAATCTAAGAGTGATTCAAGACTTTTCACTTTCACCTGACGCTAAGCAAATGTGTGTCGCCGCTTTTCCTGTTGAGGCTAGACATGCACAAGCACATTATCCTCTTGTTTTCGCAAAAGATGGTGAAGGCAACTTTCAAATGGTTGCATTGTTTGGACTAGAACAAGGTGAAAACTTATTTCTAGACGATGACAAGTGGCACGCTTCTTACCGTCCTTTAGTCATTGAAAAAGGGCCATTTTTAATTGGAAGAAGCAACACTGATGACCAAGAGCGCTTGTCTATTCATGTCGATATGGACGACCCGAGAGTAGTAAACGAACCCCACGATAATAGTGTTGATGTGTTTTTGCCTCATGGAGGTAACAGCGAATATATCGACAATGTAGCAAATGTACTCAGCACACTACACGAGTCTCAAGCTAGTCACGAGCAATTTATAGCTGCCCTTGAGGCAAATAACCTTATCGAGTCGTTTGTTGTAGATATTGATCTGGATGGCAACGGAACGAATCGTTTGTCTGGCTTTTATACAATTAACGAAGATGTGCTTAAATCGTTGGATAAAGATGCACTAGGAGATCTGCACGAGAAAGGTCACCTAAACACGATTTACATGATGCTAGCGTCTATGTCTCAACTGAGTACTCTTGTTACGCGTAAAAAAGAACGCGCGTGAGAAATAGACAATTGAGCCGTTGCAAAGATAAGAGAGCGTTTCGCGTCTATGGATAACATGTGGCAGCGTCGCTGCGCCAAACCAGAAACTGTAACAACGTCGACCCTTGAATGCTCGCAAAGTGGACTTGCTAACTATCTTATTGGGCGGGACGAGCCGCTCGTTATAGAGCAGCTTGTTGCAGAGTGGCCACTTGTTCAAGCTGCGAAGGCTAGCAATGAATCTTTGTGTGACTATCTTCTTGAGTTTGATAGAGGTGCAGTCGTTGACGCAATTCGATTGCCAGCGTCTGCCGATGGCCGCATGTTTTATAACGACGATATCACCGGCTTTAATTTCTCGCGGGTTAAAATGCCCTTTAAAACTGCGCTAGGCGCGCTTTTGGCTGAGCAGCATAATTCAACGGCCGAGACCCTTTATGTGGGCTCTACAACAGTAGATTCCTGTCTGCCAGGTTTGCTTGGAAAAAACAAAGTCGCGATTGAGTCGTTAGACCCATTGGGTACGCTATGGATTGGCAATAAAAGTCGCATTGCTGCGCATTACGACGCTCCTGATAATTTAATCTGTGTTGCGTCTGGTAAGCGAAGAGTAACGTTGTTTCCCCCTTCTCAGACGAAAAATTTATATGTTGGGCCGCTGCATTTTACGCCTGCTGGTCAACCGATCAGCATGGTCGATTTCAGTGCCCCAGACCTGAATAAATATCCTCGATTTGAGGAGGCGATGAAGCATGCCTTGGTGGTAGAGTTGCTTCCGGGCGACGCGCTATACATACCGTCTATGTGGTGGCATCACATAGAAGGTACAGAATCAATTAATCTACTTATCAACTATTGGTGGCGAAATGTACCCGCATATATCGGCCGCTCCGAAAATGCTTTATATCACGCGCTACTTACGTTAAAGCAGCTACCTAAGGCACAGCGAAGAGCGTGGCAGGCGCTTTTTGATCATTACGTCTTTGACGACGACGGGATGCGTTTTAATCATATACCGCCGTCAAAGCAAGGCCCTCTTGGCGAGCTAGACGAAAATACCGTCCGCCAGTTTAAAGCGTGGCTGGTTAACAATTTAAAGCATTAAATTAGAGGTAAATATGGCATCTACGCAGACAAAGAAAAAGCAGCGATTGGTCATAGCTGGTGGAGGTACCGCAGGCTGGATGGCAGCAGCGGCATTTACACGGCTGCTAGGTAAAGAAGTTGACGTCACGCTTATTGAAAGTTCTGAAATTGGGACTGTGGGCGTAGGCGAGGCCACTATTCCAACGCTTGTCTTTTTTCATAAGTTGCTCAAGATTAATGAGCAAGAATTTATGGCCCAAACCAACGCAACATTTAAGCTGGGCATTAACTTTGAGAACTGGAAAGATCTTGAACATGCTTATTTACATGCCTTCGGTGTAACGGGAAAAGACTGCTGGGCAGCAGGTTTCCAGCATTTCTGGATGCGAGGTCTGAAAGAGGGGCTCGCAACTGACTTCGGCGATTACTGCCTAGAGCGGAAGGCGGCAGAAGCAAATAAGTTCGCTCATTTGCCAAACAATGGCCTAAATTACGCTTATCATATTGACGCCACACGCTACGCTGGATTTTTACGCAACTTGGCGGAGAAAGAAGGTCTACGTCGCATCGACTCTACAATAAAAGAAGTAACAACAAGAGAGCAGGATGGCTTTATAACGGCGTTAACCTTAGCATCTGGTGAAGTAATTGAAGGTGACTTCTTTGTTGACTGCACAGGCTTCAAAGGTCTATTGATAGAAAAAGCGCTACATACAGGTTATGAAGACTGGTCGCATTGGTTACCTTGCGATAGTGCTGTAGCGGTTCAGACAGAGTCTGTTGGAGAACCTATCCCTTATACTCGTTGTATCGCGCATGAAGCTGGATGGCAATGGCGAATTCCTCTGCAAAATCGAGTTGGTAACGGCATGGTGTTTTGCAGTAACTATTTTTCTGATGATGAAGTCATTGAGAAACTGTTAAACAACGTAGAAGGCAAGCCTCTAAACGACCCTAGAGTTATTCATTTTAGAACGGGAAAAAGGCGCAAACAATGGAATAGGAACTGTTTAGCACTAGGGTTGGCCAGCGGCTTCCTTGAGCCTTTAGAGTCTACGAGTATTCACCTAATTCAGCAGGGCATAGTGCGCTTTCTTCGCATGTTTCCAACTGCAGGAATTGTGCAAGAGGATATTGATGAGTTCAACCGTCAAGCTGATTTCGATATTGAGCACATTCGGGACTTTATTATCCTTCACTATCATGTGACTAACAGGACAGATTCGCCGTTTTGGCGACACTGTCGTCAAATGGATATTCCAGCATCTCTGCGACATCGTATAGATTTATTCAAAAAAACAGGACGTGTGTTTAGAGAAGGTAGCGAATTGTTTGATGATTCTTGGCAGCAAGTCATGATTGGACAGGGATTAATGCCACAAAGCTACCATCCGATTGTGGATACAATGAGTCGACAGGAGTTGGAAACCTTATTAAATAGTATTAAGCAAGGTATTGAAAAAACCGTTGCTAAACTACCTCCTCACCAAGACTACATTACTCGTTTCTGCGGGTAAGGCTTAACAGTTAACTTTCCAGCGTGGTGAGCAATAGGCGCCGCGCTATATCTCAGTTTGTTAACCCTGCTCCAGCGCATTATTTTAATTGCCTCAAAATCGAAAAAAGAAGAAAAAGCTTAAGTAGGTTGGCATAGTATAGTTCGGTACACTTAGCATCGGACACCTACATGCACCATCACCACCACAGTCATCATCATGGTGAACCATCGGCTCATCGCGAAGACTCCGCGCGCATTGGCTGGGCATTCTGGCTCAATTTTATTTTTACTATTATTGAATTTATTGGCGGATGGCTAACTAATAGTGTCGCCATTATGGCTGATGCTGTTCACGACTTAGGTGATTCGCTTTCCATAGGCTTGGCGTGGTATTTAAGTAAACTTGGTCACAAGGCATCAACCGAAAAATACACCTACGGCTTTAAGCGTTTGAGCCTCATGGGGGCGATGATAAATGGTGTGATCCTTGTTATTGGATCAATATGGGTATTGTCTGAAGCCATCCCCCGTTTATACAACCCAGAAATGCCTATGACGGAGGGCATGATAGGGCTCGCTATATTGGGTATTTTGGTAAATGGATTCGCGGCCTACAAGCTCCATGGCGGTCATTCAATGAATGAAAAAGTGCTGAACTGGCACCTAATTGAAGATGCAATGGGGTGGGTCGCAGTACTGGTTGTTGCCATTGTCCTTCACTTTGTAACGTGGCCTATTCTCGACCCAATATTGTCTATTTGTTTTACGCTCTTCATATTAATAAACGTAGTGAGATACGTTGTGCAGACCATGTCTTTGTTTTTGCAAGGAGTGCCCGACTTGGCAACAAGGAATGCAATCAGTAATGCGTTGTTGGCAATACAGCACGTTGAAGAAATCCACCACGTGCATTTTTGGTCACTTGATGGAGAGCAGCATGTGCTTACCGCACATGTGGTAATTAACTGTGCAATAGACAATGAAAAATTGCGACTACTCAAACAAGAAGTCCACGCGCGTTTATCGCCCTTTGGGCTTGCGCATACCACGATAGAGTTTGAATTACCGGGAGAACCCTGCCGTGATGAAAGTGATCATTTACATGCTCATTCTCATCATCATGAGCACGAAGAACTCTAAGCGGGCTGCGAGGTTAGACGCTCTAAACCTCGCTCATATCTTACACGCCACCATTTAAGGCTTAGTCCAATTACGACAAAACATGTCACCCATAATCCAATAAGTGCCGGAATAAAGGCGCTGCTAACACCACCCACAAAGCCTACAGGAGAGAACATCAGATAGAGCGTAGCGATAAGGCCAACCAGCACAATGGCGCACGGTATCGCATAGCGCCACGGGGTCATATTAACTTCGGCTTTGGGCGTAAAGTGCCATGGTGTCGCCATTGGATAGAGCTTGCCTATCGTTAACATAATGGCCAGTTCGATAGCGAATAAGATGGCATAAATATGAATGAAGTTGATATCGACTTCCCATACGAACTTGAGCAGTCCATAGGCGATTACGTGAAAAATGATGGCTACTTTTGCGGCTAGGGCAGGTACTTTCTTGGTAAACAAACCAACTAATACAATGGTGATTACCGGAATATTGTAGAACCCAGTGAATATGCGAATAATTTGCCATAAGCCCTCAGGTGCAAACATCAGTAGTGGCGCAGTGATAAAAGACAGCACAGCGATAACGATACTGGTGATTTTAGCGACGCGTATTAGCTTTTCGTCACTTACTTTGTCTTTCTTGAAGGGCTTATAAACGTCTAAACAAAATAGGGTGGCTGCACTGTTAAGCAGTGAATTAAAAGAGCTAAATACCGCCCCAAGCAATACGGCTAGGAAGAAGCCCGACAAATACTGTGGCAGCACATCTTTCACCAAGTGGGGGTAGGCTAAATCGATAGTTTGAAGATTTTCGTCTTGATACAGGTGGTATGCGATTACGCCTGGCAGCATCATCATAAAAGGCACTAGCACTTTAAAGTAGCCTGAGGACAATACGCCTTTCTGGCCTTCAACCAGGTTCTTTGCCCCAAGGGTACGCTGAATCACGTATTGGTTTGTACCCCAATAAAACAGGTTAGCTAAGATCATACCGGTAAAAATAGTACCGAAGGGGACAGGATCGTCAGCGCCGCCTATGGCATTGAGCTTTTCGGTTTCCGTTGTCGCAATAGTTGAAAGGCCGTCACTAAAGCTTCCGTCACCTAAAGCAATTAAACCAAGTATAGGGACTAGCAAGCCCACAATTAATAGACCTACACCGTTAATGGTATCTGATACGGCCACTGCCTTTAAACCACCAAAAATAGCGTAAAGCGCGCCTACGGTGCCAACAATCACAATGGTTATAACTAAGCCTACTTCATAACTTACGTTAAAGAGGCCTGGTACATCAAAAAGCCGAAGTACGGCAATAGAGCCAGAGTAAAGTACCGACGGAATAGTTACTAATGAGTAGCCCACCATAAATAGAACAACCGTCATCCTACGTACGCTATCGTCAAATCGGTCGCGCAAAAACTCAGGCAATGTGGAGAAAGCGCCCGCTAAATAACGGGGTAAGAAAACAAGCGCCATGATAATGGTAGAGATGCCGGCAGTGACTTCCCACGCCATTGCGCTAAGGTTGTAGCCGAAGGCAGAGCCGTTTAAGCCAATAAGCTGTTCAGCTGAGAGGTTGGTAAGGATCATGGACCCGGCGATAAAAGTGCCGGTAAGCCCTCTTCCAGCAAGGAAGTAACCGTCTTGCGTGTTTACTTCCCCTTTAGTTTTCATGTAAGAAATAACGGCAACCAATGCCATAAATGCCATGCATGATAGTAGGGTAAGGGTGATATCCATGTACTACTCCTATTCGCTACGCTGGCCAGTGTGTCGTGTTCGACATATCCATATCGGTATGCTGAACATCTGGGCCCATGACAATGCGACTGCCTTTTTGAATGAATACCGCCACATCATTAAGTGTAAGTATCTCTTCCTTATATTGTTCTCCTTGCACGACTTCATCGGTACCCAAACGCACCCATTCACCTTTTGGCAAGTAGTACTTAATTTTTCCGCCAGGCACAACACAAGGTACGACAAGTAAATCATCACCGCACATAAATTGTTGTTCAAAACTGTGAGAAAGCGGCTGGTCAGGAAAGGCTAACGCCATAGCTCGCTGAACCGGCAGGCCCGTAAGAGATGCTTTTTCTGCGGTTTCTTTAAGGTATGGAATAAGCTTGTATCTTAGTTTCAGCGCTTCAAACACTGCATCTGAAGCTTCATCGCCGTAAGACCAGGGTTCACGAGGGCCAATACCGTGCAATCTCATGTGAGCGCTAAATACCGACGCTTGTGCCCATCTGACATATAGCTCTGCATCTCGGGTGTCTTTGTAAAACCCGCCTATATCGGTAGCGAAAAAAGGTCCGCCTGACATTCCCCAGGACAAGCTGCCACGGATACTTGCTGCGAGCCCGTGCCAATCTGCTTGTGGATCGCCGCCCCACTGTGAAGGATAACGCTGGCTTCCCGTCCATGCTGAACGGCTAAATAAGAACGGGCCAGTTTTGCAGTAAGCCTCGGCCGCCTCATAGACACAGCGGTTGTAGAGCATACTGTAAACGTTGTGCAGACGATTGCCAGAATCACCGCTATAAGACAGCATATTGTCGTCTTCTAGCTGCTCGCCAAAGTCGGCCTTGATCATGTCTACGCCAAGGTCAAAAAGAGGTTTATGCGAGGTTTTCCAAAACTCGTAAGCTTCTGGATTGGTAAAGTCTAAAATACCTGAGTCTGGTAGCGGTGTAAGCACTTCACCAAATGGACTCAAATCCCATTCGTAGCGATACGCTTCGCCAGTGCGTTTATCTTTTATGAGCCAGCCTTTTTCTGCAGCTTTTTTATAGAGTGGGTTTTTCACTGAAATCATGGGGTATTCCCATACGCAGATTTTGAAACCTAGGGCTTTAAGCTCATCAATAACCGGCTGTGGATCTTCGTAGCGCTTAGGGTCCCACTCAAAAGCAAAGCGGGTATCAGTGTCTTGCCATGCGCGGCCATCGAGTGTTATTACATCGCAAGGCATGTTCTTTTCGCGCACCTCTCGGGCAACGGCGAGTAGCTCATCAGCATCTTTATAATATGCTTTAGAAAGAATGACGCCCAAACTCCACGTAGGCGGCGTTGGCGCAAAGCCTGTTAATTCGCTGTAGGTTTGAAGGTTTTTAGCTGGTGAGTCTTGATGGAACAAGAATATGTCGAGTACTTCATCTTCAACCAAGCACACATACGCTCGCTGTGACCAGAGCGCATATCCCACACCATGAGTAACAGGAGCTGGCGTGTGTACAAAGAGGTTCCAACCTTGTGGGCTCCATGCGTAAGGCGTATTTTTGTATGACTTCTCTGCGTTTACGCCCAAAGCATCATGATTGTACGAGCGAATAAGTTGGCCGCGTTTATTAAGCTTGCCCCATTTCTCGCCAAGTCCATAAACGGCTTCGTCGTAGCTTAGCTCTAAACTTACTAACCAACCCTTGTCAGTTTTAGCAAACGGCGGCAAGCGATGCTGTCGCACAAAGTGGCCGTCAGTGGCGCTTTGCTGAACTAAAACGTCATTTTTATATAGTTTGAAATGAAGAGGAGCGGCAAAAATTTCTAATCGATAGTCACCTGCTGCCAGAGTACTGTGGGACTTGTCACCGGAAAGTACCAATGTTTGTCTATCGGGTGCTTGTGTTAGCATTCCAAAGTCATCAGTTATGTTTGCATCACTTTGAATACGTAAACCAAACTGGCTGATACTTAGGCTCAACTCGCCGTGTTGCGTAGGGACGATAAGTGTTTTATCGTCAGACAAAAAGGGCTGCTCAGTAATGTCAGCGGCTTTAATATCGTTCCAATCTGGCTCAGTTACACAAAAAGCGTTACTCATTTTTACATTACCCTTGATGTCTTATATAAGACATAAGTTAATGAAATGTAACTTAGGTGTCAATCTGCAATTAGTAAATTATGAAGATTTAGATTCGGAGTGGCTTCGCTTTGATGCGTTTGTAGCTTATTAAGTTCTGTTCCTTATCACTGAAGTTTGGGTTAAAAGGGCTTAAAAGCTTATGTTTTTCACAATTAGCGTAACGCCACTTAGCGCGAGCATGGTTAACGCCAGTAATCTCACTGAAGATGCTGACACTCGCGCAGCCAGCACGCGGCCTACTCGTGTAAATATAAGAATGACTGGCACTGCGAGTAGTGCAGAAATCACAACGTCTATCGAGGGGGGTGTGCCGAAAGGTACTATGGCAAGACGTATCAATGCGGTTACGCTAAATACGGCCAACAATGTAGTGCGTATTTCATTTATCGGCCATGTTTGACGATAACACTGAAACACCACAGGAGGGCCAAAGGTCGAGAAAAGGCCGCCGAGCAGCCCTCCTAAGGCGCCCGCAATAGAAAAACCATAAGCGCGGCCTGATGGCTGTACTTGCTTTCTCTTTATTAAAAGTAGGCCGCAGCAGCTTAAAATAGCGAAGCCTAGTAACAGGTTTAACCACGTAGCCATACCTATCGATAAGTATTCTAGTAGCGCATAACCAATCGCCATAAAAGGAATGCCGCTAATAAGTATTATTTTAAATGCACGCGAATTAATTTGGTTACGATTTTTGGCAACTAAGCTAACCGAATTAAAAAGGCTTAAAAAGCTCACCATAAATGTTGTCGCGGTAAGCGGCATGATACCGAATAAGGTAAAGCTAGATACCACCATTAACCCAAAGCCAAACCCGCTTAGGGTTTGCAGGAGCGTCGCAAGACCTAGCAGCGCAAACATGGGCAGCATTGTTTCCAAAAGCATTTACGTTATTCCTATGATGTATGTGATTTAAATCAAAAATGCGCTATAACTCTTGTGTATGATATAAAAACAAAAATTAAGCATTTAGGTTAGAGTTCATGTCTTCATCTCAATTCGATCACAAACTCAGCGGTCCAAGTCTTGCCTTTCAGCCTCTATACCAACAAGTAGCTGAATACATCAAGCAGCTTATAGTTGAGCGTCGATGGCAACCCGGTGAAATGCTGCCTAGTGAGTTCAAACTTGCTGATGAATTCAACGTGAGTCAGGGAACGGTTCGCAAAGCGTTAACACTGCTTACTGACACTAAAATTGTAACCCGCAGGCAAGGCGTTGGTACATTCGTTTCTGAACATACCGCTCAAGATGCATTATTTCGTTTCTTTCCATTGCAAGCCGACGGAAAGGGTGCTGACTTACCTAAAGCAGAGCTAATAAGCAAAGAGCTGGTAGAGCCCAATGAAACGGTACAGGGGGCCCTTGCTTTAACGGCAAAGGATAAAACCGTGAAGCTTAAACGCAGGCGCATACTAGAAAACGAATTTTGTATGCTAGAGACTATTTTCCTGCCTTCCAAAATGTTTCTTAATATCGAAAAACGTGAAGACATTCCTCACACGTTGTACCATTTTTATCAGACTGACTATAACCAAACTGTTTTTAAAACCCGTGACAGCATTAAGGCTGTTCTTGCGTCAAAAAGTGATGCGAAAAGCTTGGGTATTGAAAAAGGAACACCACTACTTTTGGTCACCCGCGTTACTGAATCTATTGACGGCAAGTTAATTGAGTATCGCGAAAGTAAGTGCAGAACCGACCATTATCATTATCAAGTTGAACTTGATTAATTTGATACACCCTAAGGAACCTTTAGGCTGAGTCATCTAGACGGTGGCTTTGCGCTTTTCGCTTACATTATCTTCTGTTTTGCTTCTTCTGTCGCTCATTCTTCACGCTAGAAAGCCGCACCCTAGATTGCTACTACTCTAAGTTAGCCACGGCCTGAATTAAAAAGCTTACGGCAGGTATCCATTCAGGTACCTTGATGCTAGCGCTAATCTTTTTATTTAGCTTGTTAACAGTTTGTTGACATAACAATATCTGTGTAATAACTTATGTCTTATACAAGACCAAAGTTTAAAGCTGAATTTATACAAGAGCATATTGATAAAGTAAAACAAATTAGCTTAATGCAACAAATTCTAAGGTGAATGAAACAATGAACAAGATACCAGAGGTAGGTTTTGGCTTTTGGAAAGTAGATACTGCCATTTGTGCCGAAACAACTTATCAAGCCATCAAAGCGGGCTATCGCCATTTAGATTGCGCAGCAGACTATGGTAATGAAAAAGAAGTGGGCGAAGGTATAAAGCGCGCTATTGATGAAGGTTTATGTACCAGAGAAGAGTTATGGGTAACATCAAAGCTGTGGAATACCTTTCACGCCCCTGAACATGTTGAGCTGGCGCTTGAAAAAACGCTATCTGATTTACAGCTAGACTACCTAGATTTATACCTAATCCATTTTCCAATCGCGCAAAAATTCGTGCCAATCGAAACACGATACCCGCCTGAATGGTTCTACGAACCAGATGCAGCTGAACCTAAAATGGAGCTTGCTCCTATACCGCTTCACAAAACATGGGAAGCCATGGAGGCGCTAGCGGATAAGGGGAAAATTAAACAAATCGGTGTGTGCAACTACAACACAGGCTTGCTTAACGACCTAGTGAGTTACGCGCGTATCAAGCCGGTCATGCTGCAAATTGAATCTCACCCATATCTTACTCAAGAACGTTTAATTCGCTTAGCGAAAGACTATGGTTTAAACGTCACTGCGTTCTCTCCTTTAGGTGCGCTTTCATACCTAGAGCTTGAAATGGCTGATCAGACGGAATCAGTGCTTGAGCAAAGCGTGGTAAAAGCTGCGGCAAAAGCCCATGGTAAAACACCAGCGCAAATTGTATTGCGTTGGGGTATTCAGCGCGGTAACGCCATTATTCCGAAAACGTCAAAAGTGGAACGTATGAAAGAAAACTTGGCGCTTTTCGATTTCTCACTAAGCGACAGTGAAATGCAGGCAATTTCTGCGTTAAACATGAACCGTCGATTTAACGATCCGGGTCACTTCTGTGAAGCTGCCTTTAATCGTTTTCACCCCATTTACGACTAGGAGTTAACTATGAAAAACGTCAATAACAGCTCTGCAGTAGCGTACGCAAGCGTACCTACACAGCACAACTATAACGGCGGCGTATTCCCTGAAATAGTCGTGAACAATGAAAACTGTTCCACCGTAGAGGAAACCGTTGCCTTTGTTAAAGCTAATCAAGCAGAACTTGAAGCAAAGCTTGCTAAATCTGGTGCGCTGCTTTTCAGAGGGTTTCCTCTTGATTCAGCAGAGACTTTTGACGTTTTTTCAGCAGGCTTCGACTATCCTAACTTTACTTACCAAGAGTCGCTGTCTAACGCGGTGCGTATCAATTATACCGAACGGGTGTTTACCGCAAACGAAGCGCCTAAAGATGTAGAAATTTTTCTTCATCACGAAATGGCGCAAACGCCTATTTCTCCCAGCAAGCTTTTTTTCTTCTGTAAAACCGCAGCGGACGAAGGAGGAGCAACGCCTCTGTGTCGCTCAGATAAATTATTTGAAGCGTTGAAAGCTGAAAACCCAGCACTAGCAAACGATTTTAAAGAGAAGGGTCTGAAGTACACGACCACAATGCCAGCAGCAAATGATGCCAATTCTGGTCAAGGGCGCAGTTGGAAGAGTACGCTGAGCGTTGAGACGGTGGAAGAAGGCGAGGCTAAACTTAAAGAATTAGGTTATAGCTGGGAATGGTTGGAAAATGGCAGCTTAAAAGCTATCACTCCCGTACTGCCTGCGGTCATCGAGTTAGATGACGGCTCTGAAGTGTTTTATAACCAACTTATCGCAGCCTATATGGGCTGGAAAGGCGTTCGCGAGAACCCATCCTCAGCAATAACGTTCGGCGACGGTAGCGCTATCCCAAAAGAGGGGTTAGAACGTGTAGCTGCGCTATCAGAAGACTTTACGTTTGACTTAGAGTGGCAAGACGGTGACGTAGCAATTGTTGATAATTATCGCGCAATGCACGGACGTCGTCCTTACTCTGGTGACCGCAAGCGTGTAGTACTTGTGGCCTTGGTTGCGTCAGAGCGATGATGGCATGAATGACATAGCAGTAAAGTGTAAAAACATTTGGCCTGGGCTGGGTATTGCTACCATAACAGGCATGGCGGCGCTGTTTTTAAGTGAGCACTACAATGCCCCTGCTATGTTGTTCGCATTATTGTTAGGCATGGCGGTATCGTTTCTTTATCAAAACGATACGCCATGCGCTTGCGGTATCGACTTTACTGCAAGTACGCTGCTTCGCGCAGGTGTCGTTTTGCTTGGCTTAAGAATAGCCCTAGGTGATTTAGCGGTATTAGGTTGGCAAACGGCACTCATGCTCGCTGGCGCCATATTCACCACGATTGTATTGGGTGTGGGACTGGCAAAAATATTAGGACTTCAAAAGCGTTTCGGAGCGCTTACCGGCGGCTCCGTTGCTATTTGCGGTGCCTCTGCAGCCCTTGCGATCTCTACTATTCTCCCGAAAGGTGAAAACCACGAGCGAGATACGTTACTTACCGTTATCGGCGTAACGGCTATGTCTACTATCGCCATGGTGCTTTACCCGCTAATTGCGGGGCAGTTAGGTATGACAGATACCGAAGCTGGCATCTTTCTCGGCGGCACAATTCACGATGTAGCACAGGTAGTAGGTGCAGGTTACTCAGTGTCAGAAAGCGCTGGTGATATGGCGACACTGACCAAATTGGTTCGCGTTGCCATGCTCATGCCGGTGGTATTGATCATGATGCTTGTCATCAAGCGTTTCTATAAAACCAATACCCAAGCAGAGGGCGGTGAAGTACCTAAAATGCCGCTGTTTCTCATCGGGTTTATTGCGTTAATGCTGCTCAATAGTTTTGTAACGTTACCTGAATTTGTGATTGAAGCAGGCACGCAGGTTTCTCGTTTCTTTCTGGTGGTTTCCATTACTGCTATCGGCATGAAATCAAACCTGGGCAAGCTTGCCGAAGTGGGTGTGCTCCCCATTGTAATGATAGTCGTTGAAACCCTATGGATTGCGCTGCTTATTCTTGGTTTTCTTTACGCCATGTAAAGGCAGTTCATCATTTTACAGCTGCACGTTCTGCACATAATGCGTTTGTATCGATAAGGTGGTCTAAGTGAAAAAACACGGTCTTCACGAACTTTATGCTAAAGACCCTGTAAAAGCCGACGAACAGGTTTTTCAGCAAACTAGCAACACGCTGACTCGGCGCGGTTTTATTAAAGGCCTGAAGTCCCTGTCTTTGTTGCTTGGCGCTGAAGTCGTTTATGGTCAATTTATGCCGGCAGGTCTTATTCCTGCTGCATTTGCCCAGGACGAAACACCATTTTCTATAGAAGGCAAAGACGGCTTAACCATACTCAACGACAGACCACTAAACGCAGAAACCCCCGCACACATGTTAGATGATGCGGTGACACCCGCCTCGCGTTTTTTCGTGAGAAATAACGGTATTCCCCCGCAAAAGCCAGACGCGAGCGCTTGGACTCTCACCATTGAAGGAGAGTCTGCAGAACGGTCGAAGACCTTTACCCTTGAAGAGCTTAAAGCTCAGTTTAAGCATTATACCTATCAGCTAACGCTAGAGTGTGGCGGAAACGGGCGTGCCGAGTTCTCTCCGGCAGCCACAGGTAATCAGTGGACAACGGGGGCGGTAGGCTGTCCGAAATGGACTGGGGTAAGGCTCAAAGACGTACTAGAATCAGTGGGAGTAAAGGATGACGCGGTTTACATTGGCTATTATGGCGACGATCAACACTTGAGTCGAACGCCGGGAAAGGCGGCTATTTCGCGGGGTGTACCTATTGATAAAGCGATGGAAGATGAGTCGTTAATTGCATGGGCTATGAATGATGAACCGCTTCCCTTAATGAACGGCTATCCGCTTCGACTTGTATTTGGCGGCTGGCCTGCATCAACGTCAGGAAAATGGCTCAAGAAAATAGTTATTCGGGATCGTATTCACGACGGTGCGAAAATGCTAGGAAAGGCCTATCGGGTTCCATGTAAACCTGTTGCGCCTGGCGCTAAAGTCGCCGACGAGGACATGTGTATTATTGAAGCCATGCCGGTTAAGTCGCTAATTACGTTCCCTAAGTCTGGCAGCGACCACCCTCTGGCAAAGAAGCTGGACGTTCGCGGTCATGCCTGGAGTGGCGAGGGCAAAATAGCCAAGGTGTTTACCTCTATTGATTTTGGGCAAACATGGCAGCTGGCTCATTTGAGTGCGCCAGCAAACAGGCATGCGTGGCAGCAATTTCGTGCACAGGTCAATTTTCCTCAACAAGGCTATTATGAGGTGTGGGCGAAAGCACAAGACGAACATGGAAAAGCACAGCCTATGGTGTTGCCTGGCTGGAACCCCAAAGGTTACTTAAATAATGCCTGTCATCGAATTGCTATTCGCGTTGTGTGAAAGTAATGATCCCAGTTTTTGAAAGGGCGAGTGCTGCGTGAATAATCTCAAAAGACAACCGTACATCTCTGGCTTACTTGTTTTTATTGGCTTTATTTTATCTTTTGCCGCACTTCATACTAGCTATGCGAGGGCGGGCGAAAAAGGACAGGTAATCAAGGGGACGTCTATGACTGTTGCCAAACCTGAAATAGACGCCCAATCTGGTTTGGTGAAAGCAGAAGGCTTTAATCTAGTACTCGCCCATTGTAGCGCATGCCACTCTCCTTCTCTTATTACACAAAATGCAATGAGTCGAGAGCGCTGGCTGGGCACTATCCGATGGATGCAGGAGACACAAAAGTTGTGGGCTCTAGGAGAAGCTGAACCTGTCATTCTGGATTATTTATCAACCTGGTACGGACCAAAAAAAAGTGCAAGGCGCCCTCAGCTTTCACCTCACTTATTACCTAAACAATGAACTAGAAAGAATTTAGACGAGTTTTTTCTTAAGCTTCTCAATTTTATACCGATATTTAGATAACAACGCTACTTCAGGCTAATAGGTAAACTGCCTGAAAATCTGTTAATGTAAAATTAATTTCATAAATACACTGGTAATCAAAAAATGTTTGTATCTCGCAGTAAATACGAAGAAAAAGAATCTCAAGTGCGGGCGTTAGAGGCAAGAGTTCAAGATGCGTTAGATAAAATTGAGCGACTCGAAGCTGAAAACAGCCAGCTAATTAATACAATAGAAACTGCGAGTAATCAAAGCTCATCGGTCGCTGACTCTACCGTAGTAAGATGCTTGATAGATGCGCTAAGACAATTAGAGGGTGTGAGAGAGACCGTTCTAAGTTCTTATGAACGAATCAATGCAGAAAGCCAATCTATTGTGAATATCAATGATTTATTCAGCGAATCAGCTTCTACACTGAATAAAATTGTTTCAGATATGAGCGGTCTTAATGTACAGATGGGGAGTATGAGCGAGCGTATTTCTGGCTTATCTACTACTGCTGACAACATCAACAAGTTCGTCACCACCATTACAAGCATTTCCGATCAAACTAACCTCCTTGCACTTAATGCGGCGATTGAGGCTGCGCGAGCGGGAGATGCAGGAAGAGGCTTTAGCGTAGTGGCCGATGAGGTTCGCGCACTAGCGACTGAGACAAACAAATCAGCTACGGAAGTATCTGAGCTGGTCAACGGTATCATCCAGTCGACATCTAAAGCTGTTTCTGGTGTGAATCAGCTTCGCGGTAACAACGAACAGTTAGAGAAAGGCATCAATCAACTCAATGGCAGTTATGAAATCATGGTACAGCACTGCGATAGTATGAAATCTACTATCAGCGAAGGTGCCATGGCTACATTTATACAAACTGTTAAGTTAGACCACGTAGTATGGAAAGCTGATGTCTATTCAGTCTTGTGTGGATATAGCACCAAATCGCTTTCTGAATTTAGCGACCACGTAAGCTGTCGATTAGGGCAATGGTATCGTGAAAATGCGAGTAAACCTATTGGGCAGACTGCTGCTTTTAGAGAGATTGATGCACCACATGCAAAAGTGCATAGCAGCGGCGTAGCTGCTATTCAAGCTAAACAAAATGGCAATGATGATGAATCAGATGCTAAGCTTTTAGAAATGGAACAAGCAAGCGAAAGGGTAATGACGCTACTTGATAGGCTACTTGGTTAGCCTATTCAAACTGGTATCAGTTTGATAGGTCAACAAAAATTCTTCGTTAGCAAACACAGCGTTGGGCTTCTCATTGAGTGAATCATCAAAATCCACTGAACAAGAGCGCATTTTAGCGTTAGAAGCCCGCGTTAATTCCCTAGAGCGTCAGTTAAAACGCCAGAAATCGGCGCGAAAAAACGCCGAGTCATTCCTCGAAACCTACTCCCAAGATGCGTATCTCGCGAACCAAGCGTTAAGAAAAGCCCTTAACGACTCAAAGAAGCGGGAACGTGAACTGCTTTATCTTAATCATACCGCGTCCGAACTTACTCAGGCAAAATCTTCGAAAAGTCTCATAATTTCAGCCCTAGAGTCTGCGGTAGAATTTAGCGGTGCATATTGTGGTAAAGCTTTCTCGGTTAAAAATGGAAGATTATGCCTAGGCGATGACGACCGTGTTTTGGTAGATGGACAAGGTTGGATAACGTCTCATGCTTTAGCGGAATTAATGTTAAAAGAGACGCCACTAGATTTAAGGGAAAGCTATTCTCATTGGTGTGTGAGTGTCGTAACGCGGCCAGATACAAATCAAGAAGCTCGCTTGCTACATTTTATGCATGAAATGTCAGAAGGCCAATATACGTGGTTGGTACTACTCACCAAGGATGATCATCTCGAAGAAGAGACACTGTATGTGTTAGACACAACAAAGCACTATTTAAATATCACCTCTCGATATCAAAATAAAAAGAGTGAGCTGAGTATTAGGCAAAACGAATTAAGTCGCATTAAAAAAGACCGCGATTTTTTAGAAGAAAGGCTTGTTAGTGCAGATAAAATGGCGATGCTTGGTCAACTTGCTGCCGGTATTGCTCATGAAATTAACAACCCCATTGGCTATGTGCGCAGTAACACTGTAGTGGCTAAAGATATTTTTAACGAATATCAACGTGCGCTAGACGAAATTGGCGGCCTATGTAAAGTTGCGGGTGGTGAAGTAGAAGAAAAGTTCTTACAGCTTGAGAAACGATTTGCTTTACGTGAAAGCGCCTCAGAAATCACCGAAATGTTTGATGAATCTCAAGAAGGAATAGAGCGAATAATAGACATAGTCAAAGCTCTGCGCAGCTTTTCCTATCCTAGTGGTGGTAAGTATTCTGAAATTAGTGCCATCGAAGCAATGAACACGGCTATCAAGCTAACTAATAACCTGCATAAATATCGTAATAATGTTGTGTTCGACGCGCCAGAAGAAGATGTTTACTTCAATGGAAATTCAGGTCAAATACAACAAGTGCTGGTTAACCTTTTAACAAATGCTATTCACGCCACGCCGCAAGATAATAAAATAGAATTACGAATAGAAAAGAGTGAATACAATTTGTTCCTTATCATCGATGATGAAGGCGAGGGCATGTCGCAAGAGGTTCAGGACAAAATATTTACGCCCTTTTTTACGACTAAACCTGTGGGCGAGGGAACCGGGTTGGGAATGTCAATTTCAATGACCATTATCGAAGAGCATAATGGCAAGATAGATATCGTTAGTGAAGAGGGCAAAGGTACAAAAGTCACGGTCGTTTTGCCTTTCATCTAAAGTTTAATGTCTTACTCTAAGTTGTTGGTAAAATAAATTTTTTTCTAATTTACTTTCCGCACTAGACAGAAGCGTTTTATGATCTAGTCTTATGAGAAAGCATTGCTTCCAATAAAACGGACCCACGCTTTGCGAATTGGAGACAGTAATAGATGAGAAATAACCAGCCAATTACACAAAAAGAATATAAGTTCCCTACTCACCACCGCCTTATTTCTTCCACGGATAAGCGTGGCGTTATACAGCATTGTAACGATGAATTTATAGAAGCAAGTGGCTTCAACAGAGATGAACTAATTGGCAAAAACCATAACATCATAAGACATCCTGACATGCCTTCAGCGGTGTTTAAGGAAATGTGGCGGACTTTGGAGTCTGGGCAAAGTTGGCTAGGGCTGGTTAAAAACCGACGAAAAAACGGTGATCATTACTGGGTGTCAGCGTTTGTTACGCCTGTTTATCAAGGGCAAGCTATAGTTGGGTATGAGTCTGTTAGAGTGCCAGCATTAAATGAAGAGATTCAGCAAGCTTCCGATATTTATGGCAGGTTACAACAAGGAAAGTCTGCGGTATCACCTGTCTCTCGCTTTGCGGATATGTTTAAGCAGTTACTTCCGTCTTTGGCTATTGGTGCGCTTATAATTGCTGTACTTGGTGTTACCCATGGCTTAGGGGCAGGGGCGATAGCGTTGGTCGGAGCGCTAGCACTAATAACTGTTCAACAGCTACAAAACAAGAAAGAATGGAGTGCAATACTCTCACTTAGCCCAGAAAGCTATACCGATGAAACGGTGGCGCAAACTTACTTTTCCGACCCCACGCATATTGCCAAGGTTAAACTTGCTCTCGGGTGTGAGCTTGCCCGCAATCGCACTGCGCTTACACGAATTAAGGATGCGTCGGCGAGCTTAGACAGAATCGCCAAAACAACTCACGAGCAAGCGGAAGGGACCAGCGCAGCGGTTGTACAGCAGAATCAAGCTACACAACAAATTGCCTCTGCTGTTACGCAAATGAGTCAGGCTATTCAAGAAGTCGCGGAGCGTGTAGAAAGCAATGCTAAAAGCGCCCAGTCTGCCGCAGAAAATGTGGCTACAGGCAATAAAAAAGCAGAGCAGGCGATGCAAGCGATTGTCGAATTGCGTGAAGCGGTTCAGTCTATTTCAAAAACAGTTACAGAGCTGGCGCAATCAACGACTGATATCGGCGAAGCGGCAAATATAATTTCTACAATAGCTGAGCAGACTAACTTGCTTGCGCTCAATGCTGCAATTGAAGCGGCAAGAGCAGGCGAGCAAGGACGAGGTTTTGCTGTCGTTGCTGACGAAGTGCGCACATTAGCCTCAAAGACCCGCGAGTCGACAGATAAAATTCATAATATTATTAGTGAGTTGGCTGAGCGTTCAGAGCGTGCGGTGAGGGTTTCTAATGAAGGGCTTGCGTCTGCCGAAAACGGAAGCGCTATTGTAGAAGAAACACGGGGCGCACTATTTGAAATAAACACCGCCGTTAAAGGTATTGCCGACGCCACAGTTGAAATGTCTTCTGCTGTGGAAGAGCAAAGTACTGTAGCAGAACACATCAATCAACAGCTGGTTGAGGTAGCTGACGGTGCGGCAGAGACCCAGCGCTCATCAGAGGCGTCACTAGTTGCAAGTGACGACTTACGTAAAACGGTGACGCAAGTGAACGAGCTTATTATTCGGTTTAGTTCAAATCGCAGAGTAGGAGAATAAAACCGTTGTCACGATAAGCATTATCAATGCTGACTTAAACCTGCATGTAACCCGCGTTTGTAAGCAGCAATAGCGGGGAAAAGAGACACGAGGTAGGTACAGCTTAATATTAACAAAATGATGATGGCACTGCTTTTACCGAACAATGGGCTACTTAAAAATAGCCCATAGGTGCCGCTAAGCCACGGCTTGAGTACATTCATTAACGCTCCCACTAATCCAATACTTAAAACAGCACTTATCACCGTAAGCAACATAGCTTCAATTTGAACAAGTAAAAGCAACGTAAAGGGTCCTGCACCAATGGTTCTTAAAATCGCTATTTCTTGATAGCGCTCGCGCATTGTTGCCAAAAGCATAGTGGCAAGACCTATTAAGGCGCAAATGACAATCAACCCAGATAAACCTAACAGTAAGGCTTCAATATTCCCCATTATTTGCCACAGTTCGGCCAGCGCCATGCCTGGTAAAATAGCCATTAGCGGCTCTTTTTTACTTTGATTGATTTGGTATTGAAGTTGTAGCGCAGTGATACGGCTTTTAAGCCCTAACATTACGACAGATACCGACTGTGGCGTAAAAGCGTCGCTATCGTAATTAACTTGAGTAAGCTCATCATGCTCATGCTCATGCTCATGCTCATGCTCATGCTCATGCTCATGCTCATGCTCATGCTCATGCTCATCAGAAGTCTTGATATGATTGTCGGCCGGATTCCTCACTAGAGAGGCAGTTACCGGCTGCGAACCTGAGTGTGCTTCTTCCAAGCCTTGCAGCGTGACATATACGGCTTTATCTACAGGTGTGCCTGTTTTTTCTAAAACTCCAGAAACGATAAATGGATGTTTGTCGTGGTTATTAAATGAAACATTACCCAAGCCATGAGAAATGACCATCTCATCGCCAACGCCGTAACCTAATTTTGACGCAATATCAGATCCGATAACAGCAGATAAAGGCTGGTTGAATACACCTCCTTCAGATAAGGCCAAATGCTGCATATCACCATACTTAAAATGCTCAAAAAAGCTGTTAGTTGTGCCAACAACTCTAAATCCTTGATGTGTATCGCCCAATGAAAGTGGGATTAACCAAGAAACTTGGTTATTCGTCTTAAGCGATGCAACGCTTTTATAGTCAATGCCTTTTGTTGGAGTACCAATGTTAAATACAGAAGACAATAGCAAATTGAGCTGCCCACTTGGTGCACCCACAATAAGGTCAACGCCGGAAACGGTGCGGGTAAAACTCGTTTTTACCTGATTGCGCACAATATCTACGCAAAGCAACAAACTAATGCTGATAGTTATACTCAAAATCGTAAGTATCGCAGTTGCTTTCCTACGCTTTAAACTTTCTATTGCGATGGTGCTGAGCATCAGACGCACTCCTGCGAAGAATTAGTAATATCTGTACTTGAAGACGAGGCAGAGTTGCCGAGAGAGCCATTTAGTTGAGAGATACTACAATGATGCTCGAAATAACTTTTCATTGCCTCGTCATGACTTACAAATATCATAGTACTGTCGGCCGCAACGTCTTTTAGCAACGACATAAAGCTGTCCCTTGCGTCAGTGTCTAATGCTGATGTTGGCTCATCGATAATCAGTAATTGTGGGTCGTTAATAAGCGCACGGGCTATTGCTACACGCTGTTGTTGACCAATGCTGAGAGCATCGGCTTTGGCGTGTAGCAAACTATCTGATAACTGAAGCCGGTTCAGCAGTTGATAAGTTGCAGCTGTAACCTCTTTAGTATTTTTGACGCTCCCTTCATTAGCAAAATAGACCGCAGCGTTAATGTTTTGCGCAACAGAAAGATAAGGAATGAGATTGAACTGCTGAAATACTACGCCAATATTGCGCGCTCGAAATGTGTCTCTTTGTCGGTTAGATAACGAAGAGAATGGCTGCTCTAATAACGAAATTTTACCCTTTGATGGTGTTAGCGTGCCGCATAGCAGGTTTAGCAGGGTACTTTTACCACTACCGGAAGGGCCAGAGAGAAATATATGCTCTCCTTTCGAGATCTGCCATTTCTTGATATCGAGTATGGGTTTACTCTTTTTAGAATACGCGAACTGTAAGTTAGTTACTTCAATAGCGGTAGTAAACTCAACTTCTCTGTGTTGAACTCTTTGCTTTTGTTCACTTAAATCCACGTTTCGCTCGACCCGTCTACACGTCAAAAAATTAGAATAAGCAGAGATGAAGCAGCAGTTCATCGCAGCCGTAAATAAGTTACCGCTTTATGGTAATGTTATCAAATAACATCATCATAAGCGGTATTAGCTTTTATTATTCGCTTGTATTAAAGACGTAGTAAATCGGAAAGCTTAAATTTACTAGCCGTTAGCCTGAAGCTTTACCACTTCTGCGCTCTCGTCTTCAAGTACGCTTTCAGCTGTGGCGCCTTTGAATATCTTGCTAATTTTATCTTTGTTTTTCGACAGCATAATTGTCAACTCTTCTACGACGCTGTCTTCTAGTTTAATGCCTTTAGCGTAAATATAGCTTGCTAAGTTGTCTGCTGCATCAAGCATTTTATCGTACTGATCGGCTTCTTTTTTGTCGGTAGTTACCAATTTTTCTACCCCTTTGTGCGTAACAACATACTGTGTGGTAATGGCCATGGTAGGTCCCCTATTTATTTAAGACGTAAAAACTGTACAGCATGTTACTGTATAAATAAACAGTAACTGGTAAAATATTTTGCTTAATAATGTTGATAGACTCAAGTATTATACTTTAGTCAAAATAGATTAATTTTTTTGATTACAAGACTACCTTCGTTGGTTCAATCAGTATGGCATTTATTAGTGCCATTGGCTCAAAGGCTCAAACAGGATAGACGGACACGACTTTGTTTTATCCCATTAAAGGAATTAATAAGGCGACTGATATGAGCACGGAAATTCAAAGAGATATTCAGGCGATAGTGTCAATAGATGCCATCCCACACATCATGCAAATATTGGCAAGTAGCTTGCGGCTTCGTTTTATTTGTGTCGCCAGGGTAACCGAGCAAGCATGGACCATGTGCGCTGTCTTAGATAAAGCAGATTTTGGGCTAATGCCGGGCGATCACTTAGAAATAGACACAACATTTTGTCGTACGGTGCGCGCGAGTAAAAAAGAAATCGTGATAAATCACGCATCTGCTGACAAAGAATACCGCGACAATCCAATACCTATAATGTACGGATTCGAAAGTTACTTCTCTTATCCTATCTTTGATGCAAATGGCGAGTTCTTCGGTACCTTGTGCGGTCTAGATCCTGAGCCAAGAGAGCTTCGCAACGAAAAAGTTCATGGCCAAATAAGTGCGTTTGCGAAACTTATCTCAAATCAAATACTGTTGAGTGACCATATCGAGCAAACCTATGCTCAACTTGACGATGCGAAAAAGATGACGCGTCTGCAAGAGCAGTACATCGCTATATTAGGTCATGATATTCGTACGCCTTTGTCTTCAATTCAAATTGGTATTAACTTTTTAGACGATGTTATAAAAGACAGTGAAATAGCTAGCACAATACAAGTCCCAGTATTTAAAGCTGTTTCACGAATGAAAAATAGCGTGCAAAGAATGACGCGCTTGATAGAAGATGCAATGGACTTTACTCATAGTCGGGTAGGTAAGGGGTTGCCGGTTGAACTCGATATTTCACATGACCTGTCAAAGCAGCTGCATTACACAATAGAGGAACTGGCTACAGCAAACCCGCAAGCGACGATAAATATTCATATTGATATCGCATATGGCTTAGTGTGTGATGAGAAACGAATTTGCCAGTTACTTTCCAATTTGTTGAAAAACGCGTTAGTCCATGGTGATCAGACCCACCCTATTTACGTTAAAGTTATTACCAATAACACTGAGTTTCTATTAAGTGTAACTAATAGCGGATCAGCAATTTCAGATGAATCTAAGTCTAGGCTTTTCCAGCCTTTTTGGCGCAGAGAAGAGAGCGAGAAAAAAGAAGGGTTGGGGCTAGGGCTTTTTATTGCTTCTGAAATTGCGAGCGCTCACGAAGGAGCAATAAAAGTCTCCTCAGATTCTAAAAACACGGAATTTACTTTTACCTTCCCATTGAGCCAGCCTTTATCAAACGTTCGTAAAGACGTGTCTTACTAACCGTAAATACGCTGGGTCTGTTGATTAATGCTTGTGCAACGATGTAAGTATGCGTATAATGCGCGCCCTTACAGCCATCCCAATTCGTTCCTTGTCTCCATACAGTCGGCTGTACTGTCGAGGCTACAACCGTAAGGAGCTATAATGCGTCATTACGAAATCGTATTTATGGTTCACCCTGATCAGAGTGAACAAGTACCTGGTATGATCGAGCGTTATACTACAATTCTTAAGCAAGACGGTGGTCAGATTCATCGTTTAGAAGATTGGGGCCGTCGTCAACTGGCTTACCCAATTGAAAAGCTGCACAAAGCCCACTACGTACTAATCAATGCTGAAGCATCTGCAGAAGCTGTTGACGAATTGGAAAATGCTTTCCGTTTCAACGACGTGATCCTACGTAACATGGTTATGCGCACTAAGACTGCTGTGACTGAGCCTTCTCCAATGATGAAAGAAGAGCCTCGTCGTGAGCGTCGTGACGATTCTGCTCCTCGCCAAGACCGCGCGGAAAAGAAAACTGAAACCACTGAAGACAACGCTTAAGGAGATCACCCATGGCTCGTTTTTTCAGACGTCGTAAGTTCTGCCGTTTCACTGCAGAAGGTGTGACTGAGATTGATTACAAAGATATCGCTACTCTTAAGAACTACATCACTGAGAGCGGTAAAATTGTCCCTAGCCGTATTACTGGTACAAGCGCAAAATATCAGCGTCAGCTGTCTTCTGCGATCAAGCGCGCACGTTTTCTTGCGTTGCTTCCGTACACTGATTCACACAAGTAATTTGGCGAATATAAGGGTTAGCTAAGATGAATATCATCCTACTAGATAAAATCGCCAACCTTGGCGGCCTGGGCGACCAAGTGACTGTTAAGTCTGGTTACGCTCGTAACTTCCTTTTCCCACAGGGTAAAGCGGTTCCTGCAACTAAAGACAACGTTGAAAAGTTCGAAGCACGTCGTGCTGAACTTGAAGCGAAAATTGCTGAGCAACTAGCTGCTGCTAACGCACGCGCTGAAAAAGTTGCTGAGCTTGCTGAAGTTACAATCGCAGCACCTGCTGGTGACGAAGGTAAACTATTTGGCTCTGTTGGTACTCGTGACATCGCTGATGCAATCACTGCAGCTGGCGTTGAAGTACAAAAAGCAGAAGTTAAACTACCTACTGGTACTCTTCGCGAGACTGGTGAGTATGACATCGACTTACAACTTCACTCTGACGTTATCACTTCAATTAAAGTGATCATCATTGCTGAAGCGTAATCGCTGACGTATTCGAAAAGAGCCGCTCCTAGAGCGGCTTTTTTTTGCTCTAAATTTTTGTTCGATACTTAAAGATCAATACCAATCCGCATAGATGATTGCTCACCCAGAAGGCGCTGGCAAGTTTCCTAGCAAAGCGTGGGAATGCAGGAATGGCCGTTGCTTTTTAAATTCCCAGAGCGAAGCTTGCCAGACCTTCCCGAAGGGCGAGTTTAAAATATCCCTACCCTCACTCCACGTCGCGGCGCCTAATTAACGATGGGTGTAAGCAAATATGTCCAGCGCCGACAAACAGCGTATTTTTGAGGTCCACTCATCTGCGATAAATAACGTTTTTTAAATGGTATTTAAACAAAATGTTAATAATCGCTAAAATTCTTAGTGTCATGGCTTTAAACTTTTTCTGTCACTACTGCGACCTATAGTAAACCACACAATAAAAAGCATAAGTGCCATATTATGGACATCACTAAGCAAGCAATAAAAAACGCGACCGGGGTAGGTATAGGAATAACACTGCTGGTATTTTTAGGGCTATATAGCCTGTTTAATTTACCTGTACAGCTGTTTCCTGACATTGAAAGACCGAATATTAACATCCAGACCTCGTGGCGCGCAGCGTCTCCCAAAGAAATTGAGTCGGAGATCATTGAGCCTCAAGAGGAAGTGCTGCAAGGGATCCCTGGCCTTGAGTCTATGAGCGCATGGGCAAACCAAGGCAATGCGTGGATTAATCTAGAGTTTGGTTTAGATACGGACATGCAGAAAACGCTCATTGAAGTGATTAGCCGCATGAACCGCGTACCGCCACTACCTCGCGATGCCCTCTCCCCTAATATTATGCTTGCTGGAAGTGGAGGAGACGCGCCCGCTTTGACCTACTTTTTTCTTCAGCGCCTTCCGGGCAATCCAAACGAAATTAATACCTATGTCACCTTTTTTACCGATGTCATTAAACCTCAGCTTGAATCTATCCCGGGTGTTGCAAGGGCGCGTATGGAAAGCGGGGTTGGCGGTGTTGAAGAGTTTCAAATTGTTTTCGACCCATTTAAAGCGGCGCAGTTAGGCATTGACCTAACGGCAGTCGCCAACGAGTTGGGTCGTGCGAATGATATTTCAGGCGGCTTTGTCGATGTGGGTAGAAGACGCTATACCCTGCGTTTTGACGGTCGTTACGAGCCTACGCAAATGGGTGAAATGATTCTTGAATGGCGAGATGGCAGCCCTATCACTTTAAATGACATTGCCGAAATTAAAATCACCCGCGCTGACGGTGCAAACTACAGTGTGCAAAACGGCAATCCGGCCATATCTATTCGCGTAGACAGACAAAACAACGCCAATGTTCTAGCTACCTTAGAAGCCGTAAAAGAAAAAGTTGCACAAATAAACGAACAGGACTTGGCTCCTGAACAGTTAGTAATGGCGCAAAGCTTCGATGCCTCAGTATTCATCTATAGAGCGGTGCAGTTAGTTACCAGTAATTTGTTTATAGGCGTGCTGCTTGCCATTGCCGTGCTTTGGCTCTTTATGCGCCAGCTGCGGGCTACGCTCATTGTGGCATTGGCCATTCCTATCTCACTACTTAGCACTTTTGTGGTGCTTCAACTTACCGATCGTTCGCTCAACATCATTTCACTGGCAGGACTCGCCTTCGCGGTAGGTATGGTGCTAGATGCCGCTATTGTCGTGCTGGAAAACATTGTAAGAACGCGCAAGAGCGCCGAAGCCGAAATCGAAAATAAAGACCCAAATTCACAAACGCACATGGAGGATTGTGCCCATCGGGGAACGAAAGAAGTGTTTGGTGCCCTCATGGCGTCAACAGCCACCACCGTTGCTATTTTTATTCCCGTCATGTTTTTGGAAGATGTTGAAGGGCAATTGTTTGCTGACCTCGCTCTTACCATTGCCATTGCAGTGTGTATGTCGCTAGTGGTTGCGGTAACGGTATTGCCTGTTGTTGCCGCTAGATACCTTAATGGCAATATGCCAGCTGATAGCTTACAGCGGGTATGGGCAAAAATAACCCGCGCTATTATGTCGCTATCAAGTACGCCGCTTCGCCGCCTCGTATTAGTAATAACGCTTATGGGCGTGCCTATTACAGGTAGTGTTCTGCTTATGCCTTCCATGGACTATTTGCCACCCGTAAAACGCGATGCCGTTGACGCCTTCTTAAGTTTGCCTGCAGGTGCCAGTGAAAACTTTATTAGTGAAGAAGTGATGCCAATTATCGTTGAGCGATTGCAGCCCTATATGGACGGAGAAAAGCAGCCAGCGTTGAAAAACTACTACATTATCACATGGCCAAATGGCGGGAGTTTGGGTGTGCGCGCTAAAGAGCAGTCTAAGGTTAAAGAGTTAGAAGCCATTGTTCGCGATGAAATTTTAAAGGATTTGCCGGATACACAAACCTTTTCACAACAAGGCAATTTGTTCGGCGGCTTTGGAAACGGTCGGTCAATTGACATACATCTTCAAGGTACTGATCAAGCCATGCTCGGCATTGCTGCGCAAGCAGGTTTAGACAAATTGAGAGAAGTTTTCCCTAACGCTAATGCGCGTTCGAATCCTCCACTAGAGCAAGCTGAACCAGAGCTTCGCTTTTACCCCAATGACAGCCGAATGATGGAAGTCGGGTTAAATCGCGGCAGTATGGGGAACCTAGTACGTGCCATGGGTGATGGTATGTATGTGGGGGAGTACTTCGATGGCACCAAACGCATGAATATTATCTTCCGCTCAGCGCCCTGGTTTACACCCGAAGACTTGAACAGTACGCCAGTCATGACGCCATCAGGCGAGGTGGTGCAATTAGGCGAACTGGTAGGTATTGAAAGAGCCGTAGGACCAAGCCGTATTCAGCGCATTGATGGTCGAAGAACCCTTACGCTAAACGTAAATCCGCCAGAGGGTATGAGTTTAGAAGAAGCCATGAAAGTGATTACCTCTGAGGTTGAGCCCGCCATTATGGCCATGATGCCTACCGATGGCGCTATTCATTATGGTGGTAGCGCGGATAGCTTAAAAGGGGCTATTGCCTCGATGGCTGATAACTTTCTTTTTGCCATGGTGTTGCTACTGCTGTTAATGGCGGGTTTGTTTAAGTCGTTAAAAGACAGCGTTCTGGTAGTACTTTCTATTCCGCTAGCCACGGTGGGCGGGGTGATTGCTATTCGTATCATGAACATCTTTACCTTACAGCCCATGGACCTGTTAACCATGATTGGCTTCATTATTTTGCTAGGGCTTGTAGTAAACAATGCCATTTTACTCGTGCATCAGACTCGCCTAGGAGAGCAAGAAGGGCTGACCCGTGATGACGCGGTAGAACAAGCCATCAAACTACGTTTACGGCCTATCTTTATGAGCACGCTGACTTCAATCTTTGGCATGCTGCCCCTGCTGTTGCTACCAGGTGCAGGCAGCGTTATTTATCGAGGTCTTGCGGCTGTAATTGTGGGGGGAATGACGGTGAGTACTATATTCACCTTGCTATTACTGCCTACCTTGCTGCGTATGACGGCTTCAACGTCATCTGTAAATATACTCAAACCCCTGGCCGAGCGCATAGAGAGCACTGGCGCTTCGCCGACTACCTCATCCACCGTAAAACAAAATAAATACAACGATCATGTGTAAGGAAAAGACAACCATGAAAGCAATGACTTCTACTCTCGCCCTTAGTTTGTTTACCTTATTTGCAAGCAGTGTATCGTTGAGCGCACAAGCACAGGATAGCAATCAACCACCGCCGGTGCTGGTTCAAATAGATGAAGCCAGAGAGCAAGCGATTTCACAACTAACCTGGGTTCCTGGAACGGTACTTAGCGTTATCGATGCAAACCTTGCTTCTGAGGTAGATGGTCGCATCACTTGGATGGCAGATGTAGGTGATGTGGTAAAAGCGGGGGAGCCTTTAGTTAAAGTCGACGATACTCGCTTAAGCATTACCCGCAATCAAAATGCCTCAAATATTGCCAGATGGCAGTCGCAGGTTGAACTGTTTACCAAACGTCTCGCGAGGTACAAAAACCTTCAGGCCAGTCAAAACACGTCCAGAGGTGAGTTAGAGGAAGTGGAAGCTGACTTAGAGAATGCTAAGCAGGAGTTAGCGCAAGCCAAATTGGATTTAGAATTCACCGAATATCAGATAGCACAAAGCAGTATTCGTGCTCCCTTTACGGCGTTGGTGGTTGAAAGGCTGCAGTCGCCGGGCGAATACACTGGGGTAGGGCAAACCCTACTTCGCGTGGTAAACCCTGATAGCGTTGAAGTTCAGGTGCGCGCACCGCTCAACATATTACCCTATATTGCTAACGGCATGAGCGTAAGCGTTCACAATAACGTGAACCAAGTAGAAGAATCTATTCGTGCCATTGTACCGGTAGGCAACAGTACATCGCGCATGATGGAGTTACGAATTGCCATCAACCCCGGTGACTTTCCTATAGGCAGTGCAGTGCGCGTGGCGTTGCCTAGCAGCGATACTCATGATGGTGTCACCATACCCCGCGATGCGCTGGTACTAAGAAAGTCGGGCACCTTTATCTATCAGCTCAATGAAAATAATGAAGCGGAGCAGGTTAAGGTGACAACAGGAGTGGGCATGGGTGATAGAATTGAAGTGTTTGGCAATGTGAACCCGAAGCGCTCGGTTGTGGTGAGAGGAGCTGAACGCCTGCGTGCAGGCCAGAAAGTACGTTACAACAATGAGCGTGAGTCTTTGACGGCGAAAAGATAAAAAGGAAGCAAGCCAGCTCTCTACCGATAAAGAGACTGTTAACTTGTTACAAATAAAAGGTGGTGAATTACATACTACTGATTAGACTGTAGGCCAATCTAGTTTATCGTTAGCGAGCGAGACTTTAAGGGACTAAAGCAAATGAAGCAGTATATCGCCACCTTTTTTATAGCAACCTGCATGCTAGCTGGGTGTGCTACACCTAATCAAGTGACGAGAGTAGATGAGAGCAATGCTGTAATCAAGTACACCAATGAGCCTGGGTATGAGGATAGATTCAGCAATATTTATGGCGGTTTTAAAGCATACCCCGTCACGTGTACTAATGATTGCTACCCGGCGTCTGCCGATATTGAATGTGAAAGTGACATGCAAAATTGTCAGTTCGTTGGCAACAACCCGCCAGTCAACTCACATACCGGCTTTACCGTAACCTGGTTGGGGCACGCAAGCTTTTTACTTAACACCGCAGGTGGCGAGCAAATACTTATCGACCCTGTGTTTGGGCAGTTTGATTGGCCCGTTAATTGGGCTTTTCGATTGGCGGAGGGGTTTAGCCGCAACGAACCCGCTGAGGTAGGTGAAGACAAACTCGCACAAACCGATGCTGTGGTTTACTCCCATATTCATTATGACCATTTTAATAAGGCCGATATTGCCGAATTAGGCACAAAGCCCGAATATCTCGTTCCGTTAGGTTTCGCAGAGCACTTTCCTAATAGAGGCTACACCATTAGCGAGATGGCGTGGTACACCAGCAAAAACGTAGGCAAAACCTCTATTCACTTCGTGCCTGCCCATCATTTCAGTAACCGAATTTGGGTGCCGTATTTGTACGAGGACGACAATGCAACACTGTGGGGTGGTTGGGTATTTGAGAGTGAAGGCAAAACATTGTTCTTTGCGGGGGATACGGGATATTCACCACACTTCAAAGATATTAAAGCGCGCTTTGGGGAAATAGATGTTTGCCTGTTACCCATAGCGTCTTATTTCAGCGAAACCTCACCTAAATGGTATCGCAAGGTACATACTACGCCAGAAGATGCCATTGTTGCGGCCCAAGACCTAGGCTGTAAAGCCGTAGTGCCTTGGGGCTATGGAAATGCCAGCTGGATGATGGGTGACAAGACGTCACATTCTGCGCTGTTTCGATTGATGAAAATGAAGAAGCAGCTAAACCCTGCAATGCCTTGGGTTATTTTGAATGAAGGTGAGCAGGCGTCTTTTTAATTTAAGCTACGGATAAATGGCCTATTTATCCGCAATCTTATCTGCAATTTTTTGGCATTTTCCCCGCCATTCATCATCAAGCGGTTCAAGTTTCGCTAGCTTTTGTGCCAGGGCTTTGTCTGCTTTGGTATGGGCGCATTGCATTAGGGTGTGAACATTAACGGTATCGTCCTCACGGTGCAGTAGTGTTACTTCGTCGCCAACGCTAATAGTTCCAGTTTTAATAACCCGGTAATACCAGCCAGTAATACCTCGTTCGCCGACAAATCTATCTAAATTGGGCACTTCGAAGCGTTGCGAGATTTTACTGCAAGGGGCACGGGGTGCACTTACTTGCAGTTCTACCTCGCCGAACTTCCATATGTCGCCGATATAAACAGTGGCATCGTCCATGCCCTCTACACTGATGTTTTCGCCAATGCTGCCTAGCGAAAATTCGCCTTCAGGAAAATGCTTTCTTAATGTTAGATAGTTGGTCGGGTTGAACTGATGCAGCACTTTTTCCGGTCCACCGTGAAGACGTTTATTGGCTTGTTCGTCTTCATCGGTTCTGTCCATATGTACCGTTAACTTGTCGATAGGGCTTTTGACAATACTACTCGGTGCCCCACGAGGGCCTAGCGGCTGAGGTTTTCCAGCAAACAAAGCGTTAACAGTAAATGTGGCAGACATGGAATCTCCAAAAAAATATTTTTGTGCATTTAAACCTTTCTACTATAGGGTACGACTAACCTTATAACACTAACAAGTGCTAATGCTAATCAGCACCACAAATAACAAAGAGAAAAAAATGGAACACACACAACAACGTGTTGTACACGCCAATGTGGTGTTTGGTAATAAAAGCGAAAATGAGCTGATATCTAAAGCGAAAAAGGGCGATAAGCAGGCGTTTCGGTCCCTTTACGATGAACATATTGGGCGAGTCTACGCGCTTTGTTACCGGCTTACAGGTGAAAAGGGAATGGCGGAAGATGCTTCGCAAGAAGTCTTTATTCAGCTATGGAAAAAATTGGGTAATTTTGATGGGCAAAGCCAATTTTCCACATGGTTACACAGTGTTACGGCAAACATTACCATCTCCTATATGCGCAAGCAGAAAGGGTGGGTGCAGCGGATGTTTAACTTGGAAAACAGCGGTATTAACGAGATGCCGGCTGAAGGTAACAGTACTGATGTGGACTTAGAAGCATTGGTTATTCGTCTTCCTGAGCGAGCCAGAATGGTTTTTGTGCTCCATGCGTTAGAGGGTTACCGACACGAAGACATTGCAAATATGTTGAATATGGCAGTGGGTTCGAGCAAAGCGCAGTTTTTCCGTGCTAAGCAGTTATTAAAAGATTTTATGGGAGTCGATGATGAGTAATTTTGACGACAAGCTTGCTCAGCATATTTCTGAGCTATCAAAAGAGAAGCAGCCCGAGCGAGATCTGTGGCGAGGCATAGAGCTAGGTATAGCATCGGCTCAAGACAACCCTTCAAACGATGACGCTTCATCACCTACGGTTACATCGAGACAGTGGATGGCGATAGCCGCAAGTGTTTGTTTAGTTACTGTATTGTGGTTCGCTGCTCCTTTTGCGTTTAAAGCTGATGAAAGCCGAAGTGATGGCTATGCCCTGATCGACGCAATGAGTATGCAGCAGCAACAACAAGTAAATAGTCTTCTTGCTAGTTATGAAAGTACAACAGCGCTAACTGAAGATTGGCAAGAACAATTAAAAGAATTAGACGATGCTGCTGATGTTATCAAAGCGGCGTTAAAAGACGATCCAGACAACTCAGCATTAATCAAAATGCTGCATCACGTATATCAACAGCAAATTGCCTTAATTGAGCGAGTGCACGCGCCAAAGTGGCAGCAAATTTAATAAGGGTTTAAAGATGAATATGAATACTAAAAACACATTTTTGCACACGTTTAAAACGCCTGTTGCGGCTAAGGTGCTACTTACTACTGCGTTGCTAAGTATCGCTACAGCGGCATTTGCAGGGGAAAAGGTAGATAAGACCATCGATACATCGGCTTCGCCGAAAGTAGACATTGAGCACATTAACGGAAAAGCGGAAATTCGAGTTTGGGATAAGTCTCAAGTTCGTGTCACCGGTGAATTGGGCGATCAAACTGAAGAGTTCATCTTTGAAAGACGCGGAGATGTTGTGGTTATACACGTTGAAGTCGAGCGCCATTCAAAGAGCTGGTTCAACAAAGGGAAAGATGGCGACGACCTTGTTATCTACATACCTAAAGCAAGCGACCTGCATTATACCGCGGTCAATGCAGACCTTATTGCGGAAGGTGTTACAAAAGCAGTAGATGTTGAAGTCGTGAATGGCGACGTCACACTTAAAAATATTGGTGAGCGTGTTGAGGTCGAGTCGGTGAATGGAGATATCGTGCTCGAGAACGTAAGAGGCCGATTAGAGGCGGAAACGGTAAACGGCGAAATCGAAGCGACACACTCAGGAAACACGCCAGTAAGTTTTGCGTCAGTAAATGGCAAGCTCGACATTACTTCCGATAGCCCAGACGTATCAGTAGAAACCGTCAACGGTCGAATTGATGTAGCCCTTCAAGCGGTTGATGTTTTACAGATTAATACAGTTAATGGGCGTACTTTCGCGAGTTTAGGCCTTAACAAGAACGGCAGTGTAAAAGCTAACTCTGTGGGCGGCGCGATGGAATTTGTCTTTCAAGATGGGGTATCGGCACAATTTGATATTGAAACGCACGCTGGCGGCAATATTGTGAATAATATCAGCGATGAAAAGTCGCAAAAGCCGAAGTATGGCCCAGGTAGCTGGCTACGCTTTATCCATAACGGTGGGGCTGCAAATGTAGATATCTCTACGGTGCACGGCCGAATCGAAATAGACCAAAAGTGAATAAGCTATAGGCAAGGCAATTGAAACTTTAGGTTGAAAAAAAGAGTTTAGTCCACATTTATTAATCAGACATGTGGTGAGTATTGAAAAGCTGCGAGTTACCGCAGCTTTTTTTGTTTGGTCGCTAAAAATGTGTGATTGAGCGCTTAAAAGTAACAAAACTACATTTTAATCGCTCTTAGGTACACGGTAGGAATACTGCGCGCTACGCCTAAGAAAATTGCGCAGTTAATTGTTTTATGCATGGAGGTCAAATTGAGTATTGTTGGACACGTCAAAAGGTTTTGGCGGTTTCATAGCCTAATTATTGGTGCGTTTGGGATTTGCGCGTTTACCTTAGGTTGTGCTGTTCAAGAGCCCGCTTTCTACGAGGGTACTTGGGTTGTGACTAAGGCTTATAATCCGGGTATTTCCGCCCACTCTGTTTCAGAATCAGAAAAGTTCTTAGGTCGCTCTATAACGTATGCTTCAGACACGGCTAAACTAGATCAGACGCTTTGTGAATTGCCGGTCTATTCAACAAAAAATATCAGCAACCAAGATTTTTACGCTGCTTTTAAAGCATCGCCGTCTTCTCTGGGCTTTAGTGACGACAAGATTACTGAAGTAAATTTGTCTTGCTCAGAAGGCACGGACATCTTTGGTTCTACCCTAATCTTTCAGGAAAACGGTAATACCTATACCTTGGTCGATGGTACGTTTTTAAAGCTGGAGAAAACGCTTTAAACGATGTCGCCTTTTTGCGCTTTCACAACAAAAGTCCTACTTCCTTTGTTGAGAGATGAGCGTTAAAAGCGCATAATATCCAACTGACTTTTGTGCATTGGAATAGGTTTCACTTGTGGCTTCTGCGTCTAAAAACGATAAAAGTGTTGAGAAATTGAAGGTTCCACCTCATAGCATTGAGGCTGAGCAATCTGTTCTAGGCAGCATGCTTATCGACCCTGATAGCTGGGATAAGGTTGCAGAACGGGTCACAGATAGTGATTTTTACAATCGTTCGCATCAAATTATCTTTCGTGCAATCACACGTCTGCTCAATAGTAGCCAGCCCATCGATCTGATTACCGTTTCCGAAGAACTAGAAAAGCACGACGAACTTGAAGATGCCGGTGGTTTTGCTTATTTAGGCGAGCTTGCTAAAAATACACCGAGTTCCGCGAATGTTGTGTCTTATGCGCAAATTATTAGCGAGCGGGCTATCACCCGTGAGCTTATTGGTGTGGCGCACGAAATTGCTGAGGTTGGGTACAATCCAGAAGGACGAGATAGTGCTGATATTCTCGACCTAGCCGAAAGCAAAGTATTCGAAATTGCTGAGCGCAGAACGGGGGAGAACGAGGGCCCTCGCGATGTAGAGTCTGTTCTGGGTAAAACTATCGACCGCCTTGAGGAATTGGTGAAAACCAATAAAGAGGTGACGGGAGTAACGACAGGCTTTACTGACTTGGATAAAATGACCAGCGGTATGCAGCCATCTGACCTAATCATAGTGGCGGCTCGTCCATCGATGGGTAAAACTACCTTTGCTATGAACTTGATTGAAAACGCTATGATGGCAGAAGAAAAGCCGGTGCTGGTTTTCAGTCTTGAGATGCCCTCAGAACAAATCATGATGCGTATGTTGGCTTCATTAAGCCGTGTAGATCAAACTAAAATCCGTACTGCGCAACTCGATGATGAAGACTGGGCACGTATATCTAATACCATGGCCATGTTGAAAGACAAAGATAGCTTATTTGTTGATGACTCTTCAGGCCTTACACCAATGGATGTACGAAGTCGTGCAAGAAAGCTCGCTCGTGAACGCGGTGGGATCAGTCTCATCATGGTGGATTATCTACAGCTAATGCGCGTACCTTCACTCAGTGATAACCGTACCTTAGAAATAGCAGAAATCTCCCGCTCACTTAAAGCACTGGCTAAGGAACTTGAAGTACCTGTTGTTGCACTTTCTCAGCTTAACCGTACGCTAGAACAACGTGCTGATAAACGCCCTGTTAACTCTGACCTTCGTGAGTCTGGGTCAATCGAGCAGGATGCCGACTTGATCATGTTTATTTACCGTGATGAGGTGTATCACGAGAACAGTGAATATAAGGGCATAGCGGAGATTATTATAGGGAAACAGCGTAACGGTCCAATCGGAACCTGTCGCCTTACCTTCCAAGGTCAGTTCTCGCGTTTCGATAACTACGCTGGTCCTGCCATAGCAGACGAATATTAGTCTGCTTTTTTAGCGGCTAAATTATGCGTGTTAGCCAATAAGCCATATACGGTATTAAAGAAAATATTATCGACACAAAAAAGGCGCCGTGCGGCGCCTTTTTCAATTCATAGAAAATAAATTACTTTTCTTCAGCTACTTTTACTGTGTCTTTAACTGTCACTGAAATGCGACGGTTAACACGGTGTGCTTCAGCATCGTTATCAGTATCTAGAAGCTGAGTTTCGCCGTAACCGATAGTCTCTAGACGAGATGAATCGATACCGTACATGTCTACCATTACTTCTTTGAAGTTAGCAGCACGGCGCTTAGAAAGGTCCATGTTATATGCTTCAGTACCTGGAGCAGAAGTGTGACCTTCTACTACTGCAGTTGTTGAAGGATATTGCTTCATAAATTCAGCGAATTCAGAGATTTCTGGATCTTTCGGCATTTTAACAACAGCGCTTTCGTTGTCGAACAGAACGCGTAATGTAATTTCTACGGTCTCTTCGTCAAATACTGTACAACCTTTAGCGTCAACTTTAACGCCAGCAGGTGTATCAGGGCACATATCTTTGCTATCTACTACGCCGTCATTGTCTGCATCTTTGATTGCGCAGCCAGTAGCGTCTACCTTAGTACCTGCTGGTGTGTTAGGGCACTGGTCTACGCTGTTAAGTACGCCGTCGTTATCATTGTCTACACTACAGCCTGTTGCATCAACGCGAACACCTGCTGGAGTCATTGGACACTGATCTTTGCCATCAACAACGCCGTCATTGTCGCTGTCTTTAGGTGCAGATGGAGTAGATTTACCAAACGGAACAGCAATACCTACTTTGATGCTGTAGTCGTTGTAGTCTTCGCCAAAGTCATGGTAAGCCGCGATTTCAGTAACTAGCTTAACGCTTTCATGAAGATCCCAGTGTTTACCAATACCGATGTTACCTAGCGTAGTTGATTCACCTACTGCTTGGCGCTTAATACCACCAAACACGAACCATGCATCGTCAGGCATGAAATAAAGTGCGTCGACACCAACCATCTCGCCGCTATCATCGCCGCCGCCAACATAATCTAGATCTAGCGCTGTAAACTCAACACGAGCCGCCCAGCTTTGAGTGAAGCGGAAGCCGTATTCAAAAGCTACACCACGACCATCGTCGTAAAGCTCACCTTCAGTAAGGTCTAGCGGACGAGAATCATCAGTGTTGTAGTACATGCCAGATAGGCCGAACCAACTTTTATATTCAGGTTCAGAAGAATCTTGTGCAAATGCATTGGTTGAAGATAGTACAGCAAGAGATAGCGCTGCCATTTTAAAGTGTTGTTTCATAGTCACATCCTGTTTAACGTTGAGTGATTATCGATTTTTGATAATTTTGTTTTGTGCTTAGTGAAAATTCCAAGCACAAACTATGCCATTTATAATATGGGTTAGGCTGCGATCCCTTGTAATGTGGCAATAATAGTTCGTCTTCCACCATGATCCCGGTGTTCACCGAGCATGATACCCTGCCATGTGCCAAGTGCAAGCTTGCCTTGTTGGACAGGAATAGTAAGTTGACACCCTAGTATACTCGATTTTAAGTGCGCAGGCATATCATCTTTACCTTCATAAGTATGCCTGAAAAAAGGAAGCTCTTCTCTTACACTATGGTTTAAAAAAGCCTCCATGTCCTGCCGGACAGTAGGATCAGCATTTTCGTTAATCGTTAAACTTGCGCTAGTGTGTTGAAGGAATAAATGTAGTAGGCCTACTTCAACGTGGCGGATACTGGGTAGGGCTGCTTCAACATGAGATGTAATCAGATGAAAGCCCCTTGGGTAACTGTCGAGTGTAATTTTTTCAGACTGCCAGAAATTATTTGTCAAAACAAATTTCCAGGTACGCTAGGCCTTCATCGCACATAAACGGAAGGATAATTTTTGCGCCGTCCACTTGATGGCTTATGGTATGCTGTTTTCCCGATACGACAATCGGCGTTGCCATACCAAATTCATAGCCCCGTTCAGCTAAATCACGCTTTGCATTACCGCAAATCATGTTGGTAACTTCACCAACCATATCACCGACTTCTGCATCAAGCTTCTCTGGACGTTCCCCCACCATTCTTTCCATAATGGTAAGAGCTAGAGGTTCATCGAAAGTAATAGACATTGACCCTCTTACATCCGGACCCACCATTCCAATAAGCCCTGAAACATCACCTTTTGCAATATCATTTTGTTTACGCTTCGGCTTTCCCGGTGTCAATTTTGTCTGTGCCATCGTTTCAAGTACGTTTAGAAGGCCAGCAATAAACGGGTTAACAAAATCAGCATTCATTTACACTCTCCAAGTCAGACTGCGCTTCCGTTTTTTGACAATCGGCACATAATCCATGAGCCTCTATAGTTTGTTTCGATACTTTAAAACCATGTTGCTGAGCCTGACTGTCAAGCGTGTCTTTTAGCCCCTCAGACTGAATCTCAGCGACATCGCCGCAGCTATCGCAAATTAAAAATTGAACGGGATGGTTACAACCAAAGTGATAGCAGGCAACAAACGCGTTTGTAGACTCTAGCCGGTGTATCAATCCAAAATCAAGAAGGAAGTCGAGAGCGCGATAGACGGTTGCCGGCTTGGCGCTCGATTCCGTTTCTTTTAAAGAGTCGAGGAGCTCATACGCACCCATAGGACCGTGCTTTGAAACAAGAATTTCATACACCTTTTCCCGTAGCGGTGTAAATCTAGCGCCGCGCTGCTCGCAATACGCCCGTGCTTTATGAATAAGTGTGGTTTTGTTCATTGATGATAACCGTAAACTCGACTTTCATTGTTATATTAAAGCGTTACTTCTGGATCACGTGGGTTTGAATGTACGTGTGATATCAACTCATCTTCCAACGTAAAACGCTCTTCTAATGTTTCACCGAGCGACGCTAACGCTGAGTCTAAATCAGCGGCCTGCTCAAGCGTTACTGATTGTGCAAACGTATCATTAAATGCGAGAGCTGCGTCAGTAGTTTTTGACAATTTGGGGTAGAGACTGTCTCTTAAATTAAGACCTTCTGTGTCGTTTTCCACCAAAATATCAAAGACCTCAAAGTGTCCTGCAGATAAGTAATCAAGTAATGCACTGCAAAAGTTAGCTATTTCATCAGCGTCGGGTAAGCACTCGCTGTCATTATTAATGCCTGCTAATTCACAGTAGGAAACGAGCAACGCTTGCCTGTCCATCAACCATCGGTCAATAACATGGCTCTGACCACCCCATTTCGATTTTACGCTTTCCAATTGTTGCAACATATTGATGTGCTACTCATCTAGCGACAATAGGGTCAGTATAACACTGTGCTCTTGCGACACAAATTTTGCTAGAAAAAGTTCCAATTGAAGTCGCAGCGTTAAAATTACTAGAGCTAATTAATAGTGTACTATCTGAAATTAAAAGACAGAGGTGATATTCAATGATGATTAAGCTAGACGAAGCAATGCTCACAACTCAGCAAGCCTTGTGGGTAGTATTCAGCCGAGGAAAATTAGTTGTTCAAGAGTCATCAGAATCTATCCCTGTCGCTTATTTGCACGAGCTTCCATTTTTGACGTCATATATCAGTGATATTCATCAACTACCTCCTTTAAACGAAACCGCGCAGCGAGATTTGCCGGTGTTTGTGGTTGATTTAGGTGCCGAGCATATTGATGAACCAGGTTGGGAGCGCGTGTCATTACGGCAACTTCTTTTTGCTGAATATGATATTGCTTTTTCGGTTATCGGAAGAGCTTGGCAATACATCCATTTTTTGCGCACTCATCAATTTTGTGGCCAATGTGGTTCGAAGACAGAGCGAGTTGATTGGGAAATGGCTACGCATTGCCATCGCTGTCAGCATCGAAGTTATCCGCGAGTCTCACCTTGTATCATCGTTTCCATTCACAATAACGAAAAAGTACTGTTGGCAAAAGGCGTTCGCCATAGAGATGCCAATATGTACTCAACGCTAGCTGGCTTTGTGGAAAGTGGAGAAAGTCTTGAGCAAGCAGTACACCGAGAGGTGTATGAAGAGGTTGGGGTCAAAGTCAAAAATTTACGATATTACAACAGCCAACCTTGGCCGTTTCCTCATTCACTTATGGTGGGATTTATTGCTGAATACGATGAAGGGGAAATACGCTGCCAAGAGAACGAAATAGATGATGCGCAGTGGTTTGATATCGATAACCTTCCAACTATTCCGCCGAAAGTGTCGATTGCAGGGCAGCTTATTGCAGAAACGGTGTCTCTAATTGGCAACAAATAAAAAACCCTGCCGAGGCAGGGTTTCAGTAAGTTTAGCACGGTCCCATTAGTGGGCTTCTTTTCTTTAACCTCTATATTGTTAGCAAACCACTTTTATTAGTGCAAGCTTTTTTTCAAGATTTATCCGTCTTTAATAATCGACAGTGTGGCGTTTTCAAAGAAGTTGTCGCTTAAACGTAGATTTTTTAACTCAGGTTGTAGCGCACCTCATAAAGAATGCTGGTATACTTTCGCGCTCAATTATCTTCTGTTATTTAGGTGAGTTATATGTCGCAAAATTACCCCAGTGTTGATAAACCCGCGTTAAAGAACGATCGTTATTTGCGTGCGTTACTTAAACAGCCGGTAGATGTCACACCTGTCTGGATGATGCGACAAGCTGGGCGTTACTTACCAGAGTATAAAGCGACCCGCGCAGTAGCTGGCGATTTTATGTCACTTTGCAAAAATGCAGAGCTAGCCTGTGAAGTTACGCTTCAACCTTTGCGTCGTTTTCCACTGGATGCGGCTATTTTGTTTTCAGATATTTTGACCATTCCCGACGCAATGGGACTAGGTCTTTATTTCGAGACCGGTGAAGGCCCTCGTTTCAAAAATCCTATCACGTGTAAAGCAGACGTTGACAAAATTGGTCTTCCTGATCCAGAGGGTGAGCTGCAGTATGTCATGAATGCCGTTCGCACAATCAGACGTGAACTTAAAGGTGAAGTTCCGCTAATAGGCTTTTCTGGAAGCCCATGGACCCTTGCTACCTATATGATTGAAGGTGGTTCAAGTAAAGCTTTCACGAAAATAAAGAAAATGGCGTTTTCGGAGCCAGCAATCCTTCATGCACTTTTGGAAAAATTAGCCGACTCTGTAACGGAGTACCTAAATGCACAAATTGCAGCGGGTGCCCAGTCAGTGATGGTGTTTGATACTTGGGGTGGTGTGTTATCACCTCGCGACTACAAAGAATTCTCGTTGCAGTACATGGAACGAATCGTTAGCGGCCTAACTCGTGAAAATGATGGTCGTAAAGTTCCGGTTACTTTGTTCACGAAAAATGGCGGTATGTGGCTAGAATCAATTGCGGCTACTGGCTGTGATGCGGTTGGTTTAGATTGGACTATCGACATCAAAGAAGCGCGAGCACGTATAGGCGATAAAGTGGCACTCCAGGGAAATATGGATCCATCCATGCTCTATGCACAGCCGCAGCGCATCGAACAAGAAGTTGCCACAATTCTGGAAGGTTATGGCGAAGGAAGCGGTCATGTATTTAACCTTGGTCACGGCATTCACTTGGACGTTCCGCCTGAAAATGCTGGCGTATTCGTTGATGCAGTGCATAAATTCAGTAAGCAATATCACAAGTAAGCATACTTCTCTAAGGTATTTTAATGAAAACGTGGCTTGCGGGGCTGATAATATTTGCATTGATAGCAGGTTATAAGGTCTTTAGTTATCAACACCAACTTAGCGAATCAAACGCTGAGAAAGAACGGCTAACCTCTGTGCTAGACCGTTCTCGAGTCACTGAAACAAGCGAGCTTAAAGTCATGAAACCAGCAACAAAGCTTGTTGCTGGCGGCGGACCGGGCGATAAACAACTAAGTGATAATCAGCTGAGTGATAAGCAACTAAGTAATCTGTCGTACGCCGGCTCAAGACAGCATAGCGCGCTCTCAAATGGGAGCGTTAAAAGCTCAAGGCTACCTGCGTCAGATAATTTCTATTCTGAGACTGAGGGTTCGCTTACTTCTTTTTTCTCGCTCCCTCCAAACAACGAGCGCTTTGTCTTAAGTTCTGTTAAATGTGAAAATGGATTGTGCGAGCTAGTGGGTGAATACGACGGCTCTGAAGCAGAGCTTTCTTCGATCATTGAAGCGCTTGAGAGAGAACCTTGGTGGCACTTCGGCAAGCCCATAATAGCAACCGAGTTCGCACAGCGTGGTTTAAAGCTTAACGTTTCTTTTGCAGCTGAACATTTACTGCATAATGATGAGAAGTTTGGCAACGATGTGCAGGCTGAATTAAATCAAAAGGTGGCTTCAGCGGGTTAATCAGGGAAAAGCAATTTTCGCGTAGTTGCGCACTAAGCGTCGCGCGGTAAGCCTTTTTCTATAACCCGTATTAGCCGATGCTGCTGCCTATTTTGCAACTCTAACGCGCTTTTTTTGAGCCCTTGTTGTTGAAGTGCCCAATCAATATGCCTGTCTACCAAATCACTTACTGTGCCTCGCCTCTCGTTTAAAAGCATTGTGATTCCGCTGCTGTATGAAGCGTTTCCAAGTGCCACGGCTATATTACGCTGCCACTTTTCATAGCCAATTCGCCTTATTGGCGAGCCCTCAGTATTAGATAAAAATGTTTCTTCAGACCAGCTAAAGAGAGTATGTAAAGTTTGTCCGTGGAGGGCTTCTCTAGGATGGAAGTCTTCTTCATCCGTGACGTCGGCATAGCGATTCCAAGGGCAAACCAATTGGCAGTCATCGCAGCCATAGATTCGGTTGCCCATCATGGGCCTTAATTCTTCCGGTATGTCTTTGTCCGATTCTATAGTGAGATATGAAATACAGCGGCGAGCATCTACCGTATATGGGGCAACAATCGCATTAGTGGGACATATCGTTAAGCAGGCAGTGCAATTACCGCAGTTTTCTTCAACAGGAGCGTCAACAGGAAGGGGAAGGTTGATAAAAAGCTCGCCTAAAAAGAACCAAGAGCCCGCCTCTTTATTAAGCGTTAAACTATGTTTTCCTGTCCAACCTATGCCTGCTTTTTCAGCGATAGCATGTTCTAATACTGGCGCGGAATCTACAAACGGACGGTACTGAGTATGCTTGAGTGATGCGGTAATTTTGTCACCCAGTTGTTTTAAACGCTTACGCAATACCTTGTGATAGTCGCGCCCTAGCGCGTAGCGACTTATGTATCCTATCTCTCTATTTTTGAGGTGCTTGGCAAATGATGCATCCGGAGGTAAATAGTTCATACGAACACTAATGACGCGCAAGGTGCCAGGTACCAACTCGCTCGGCCGAGCACGCTTCATCCCATGGCTTTCCATATAGGCCATGTCGCCGTGATACCCATTGTCTAACCACTTTTGCAAATGGGACTCGTGCTGATTTAGATCAATATCGCTGATGCCGACTTGTTGAAAGCCTAGCGCTGCACCCCAAGCCTTGATATTGTTTGTTAATTCAACGAGGTCGATAGAACTAATTTCGGACATTTGCTCATGCTAGATACTCAATTAACGTCAAGTTTATCATACAAATTATTTCGGGCCGATCAGGTTAAAGAAAATGAAGCGCAAGCGGCGGCTGAATCAGGTTGCGATATGTTTACCCTGATGCAGCGAGCGGGTGACGTTGTGTTCAAGCAATGTTTAGAGCTTATGCCAAACTCTGATGTCTATTTAGTACTCGTTGGTCAGGGGAACAACGCTGGCGACGGTTACATCGCGGCGGTTAACGCTAAGTTAGCGGGTAAGCAAGTTCACTTATGTGCGGTTGAGCCACAAAGAACGTTAGAGGGCGATGCAGGAAAGGCGCAGCAGCGTTGGCTTGATTCCGGCGGAAATATCGATGGTTTTGACGCTGCATGGCTGAAAAAAGCTGATGTTGTCATCGATGCCTTGTTGGGAACTGGTATTAACAGTTATATACGAAATGAGTTTGCCGATATTATTGATGCGGTAAATGAATCTTCAACCCCAGTTGTTAGCGTGGATGTACCATCTGGGTTAGACGCCAATACTGGTCAAAGTCTTGGCCGCTGCGTACAGGCCGATATTACGGTGACCTTTGTAGGGATAAAACCTGGCCTTGTGACGGGGGCTGGAAAACAATCCTGTGGCAAGTTGGTTTATGCTGATTTAAGTATTGGGAAAGCCTTTCAGGGGCTTGCGAAAGCTTCTGCTACCATGCTCAATATCGACCACTTTAAGGGAATGGGCCCTCGCGAAATTAACAGTCATAAGGGGACATATGGTCGACTGTTATGCATCGGAGGAAACCGCGGAACGGCGGGCGCTATTCGTTTAGCGAGCGAAGCGGCGCTTAGAAGTGGTGCAGGTATGGTGAGGGTTTATACTCATGAGTCTTCAGTAATCCAGGTTAGTGCAGGTAGGCCAGAACTAATGGTAACCGACTTCAATTTGGACGATGCGCTAGCGTGGGCAACGTGCGTAGTGATAGGCCCAGGGCTTGGGCAAGATGAATGGGCTGAAGATGTGTTTGAAATCACACTGAAGCATTGTCAACACCAGAACAAGCCCGTGGTCATCGACGCTGATGCGCTAAACTTGCTATGTAAACAATCAACAGCATTTACCCTTTCAGACAGTATTCTTACTCCTCATTCTGGTGAAGCAGCAAGGTTACTAGGAGTATCCATCGACGACGTAGAAAGCGACCGGTTTAACTACGCAAGACAGTGCTCTCAGCGTTATCATGCAGTCTGTGTACTTAAAGGCGCGGGAACGCTAATTGACAATGAGAAGAAAACTTGGGTTTGTCGTCATGGTAATCCAGGTATGGCAACGGCAGGAAGCGGCGACGTTTTAAGTGGAATTTTAGGCGCATTGCTTGCTCAGGGCGTAGAAACTGACATCGCAGCAAAATATGGCGTTGTACTACACGCAAAGGCCGGAGATGATATTGCCCAACGCCATGGTCAACGTGGTATGATAGCAAGCGATTTGTTTGATGCAGTTCGTGCGCTTATAAACCACTAATTAGCGTGGTTTTGCTCTAATCGGGCAGGCATCTGCTGTGTTACTCGGCCTTAGACTACTGTGGAATATTGTTGATGTCTTACCCGCATACCTCTTTTTTTGCTAATGAATTAGATGATACCGCGCACCTTGCCAAAGACTTGGCGCAAGCCGTTTCAAGTCAGTTACCTACCGACGCTGTTATCTATCTTAACGGTGACTTGGGCGCCGGGAAAACCACCTTCAGTCGTTACTTCATTCAGTCGTTAGGCCATTCAGGTAGCGTTAAAAGTCCAACCTATACATTGGTTGAACCTTATGAGTTGGATAACGTCAATATTTATCACTTTGACCTGTATCGCCTTGCCGACCCTGAAGAGCTCGAATTTATGGGAATCAGGGATTATTTTGGCTCAGGAGCTATCGCGCTCATTGAATGGTCTGAAAAAGGTGGTGAACACTTGGCATCTCCCGACTTAGTGATTAGTATAAATATTACACCGTCGGGTAGACAGTTCAGCCTAGAAGCTAAAAGTTCGCATGGTGCTAAATTGCTTCAACAATGCAAACGTGTTTAACACGCGCTACAAGTGAAAAAATAGAAAGCATAGCCGCTCCGAGGTTTACGAGAGCGGCATAACAACAATACGAAGGCTAAATATGGTGCGCAGTATAGTTTCGGTATTACTTTTGTGTCTTGTGGTGCAGTTTGCCCACGGCGCGCAAAATAACATCGACGGAGTAAGAATATGGCCGTCGCCGGACAATACCCGTGTAGTCTTTGACATGAAAACGGCGCCTGAGTATACCTACTTTACGCTCAAAAACCCGCTTCGCTTAGTTATCGATCTCAACAATACGAACGACACATATAAACTCTCGGATATCGAAAATAGCGGTAACCTAATCAACAAGCTGCGCTATTCAACACCGAAAAACAGATCGTCTGCAAGGATTGTTGTTGAACTAAACCGAAATACGACACCTTCTCTATTTGCTATGGCGCCAGAGGGTGCCTATGGTCATAGGTTGGTGGTAGATTTACCAGACAAAGCAGCTAAAAGTGCGCCAATGCTCACGGCTTCTGCATCAACAGGCTCTGTAGTGCTCGACGACTCGACGAGCTCTCGCGACAGAGACATAATTGTCGCGATAGATGCAGGACACGGTGGGCACGACCCCGGCTCGGTAGGACCTGCGGGCACGTTTGAAAAGCACATAACGCTGAGCATAGCCAAAAAACTTGAAGGCATGATAAACAAAGAGCGCGGAATGCGAGCCATCATGACACGCAGCGATGACTACTATATATCGCCTAACCGCCGACCTGAAATCGCAAGAGAGAAAAAAGCGGACTTGCTGATATCTATTCACGCCGATGCCTTTAGTCAGCCACAGCCACGAGGTGGTTCTGTTTGGGTACTTTCCATGCGAAGGGCTGATACAGAGTTAGGTCGATGGCTAGAAAAATCGGAGCGCCACTCTGAGTTGTTAGGTGGCGCAGCAGAAGTAATTAACGATAAATCAAGCGAGCGTTACTTAACGGAAACCATTCTTGGTCTTTCTATGGATCACAGTATGGCAACCAGTCATGATTTGGGTAACAAAGTTGTTGAGGAATTGAAGCAGGTAACCAGTCTTCACAAGAGGAAACCTCAAGCTGCGAGCTTTGCGGTTTTAACAGCGCCAGATATTCCATCCATTCTGGTTGAAGTTGGTTTCATTTCTAACCCGCAGGAAGAAAAGAACCTAAATTGGTCTAAATATCGCGAACGTTTAGCTGCCGCCATGTTTAATGCAACTAAGCGTTACTTCAAGCAAGTTCCTCCCGATGGTACACTATGGGCTCAAGAAAGAGAGAACAACCGAACCCACAGGGTTAGGAGCGGTGAATCGTTATCGCTGCTGGCTCAACGTTATAATGTTAAAGTGAGCAGTATAAAAGCAGCCAATGATCTCTCAAGCGATGTAGTTCGAGTCGGGCAAGTATTAAATATTCCGAGAACGTAGCATAGCGCACGCTTTATAAGTCTTTATCGGCATCGTTGCCTCGCGTTGCGCTGTATTCGTCTTTTATCCACTAATTATTTCATAGGGTAGCCCTTTGCCTATACAGCTTTTATCTCCACAACTAGCTAACCAAATTGCCGCTGGTGAAGTGGTTGAGCGCCCCGCATCTGTAGTTAAAGAACTGTTAGAAAATAGTCTAGATGCAGGGGCGACAAAAATTGAAGTGGATATTGAAAAGGGCGGCCATAAGCGAATCCGAATAAAAGATAACGGTTTGGGGATCGTCAAAAGTGAATTGCAGCTGGCGTTAAGTCGCCATGCAACCAGCAAAATTACAACCCTCGATGACTTAGAGCAGATTTTATCTCTTGGTTTTCGTGGCGAGGCGCTGGCGAGTATTAGCTCTGTGAGCCGATTAACGTTGACCTCGCGAACTGAGTCACAAACCGAAGCATGGCAGGCTTACTGTGAGGGTAGAGAGATGGCAGTGAATATACAGCCAGCAGCTCATCCCGTTGGAACCACTATTGACGTCGCCGACTTGTTCTACAACACGCCCGCAAGGCGTAAATTTTTGCGAACGGAAAAAACAGAGTTTCAGCACATAGAAGACGTTATCAAGCGCATTGCGCTAAGCCATCCTGAGGTGTCTTTCATTCTTAAACACAATGATAAGGTTGCGAGACGATTTATTGCTGACAGAGAAGGGAGCTTAGCAAACCGAATTGCTTCTGTTGTTGGTCAAAAGTTTATTCAAAATGCCGTTCACATTGATACCGAATATGAAGGACTCCACATTGACGCTTGGCTAGGTAATGAAGCTATGCTGCGAAGCAGCAACGATTGCCAGTTTAGTTTTGTTAACGGAAGAGGAATGCGTGACAAACTTATTATGCACGCTATTCGTCAGGCCTATGAAACAGTGTGGGGCGTTATAGAACAGCCGAGTTTTGTCGTCTATCTCACTGTTGATCCAAAAGACGTAGACGTTAATGTTCATCCTGCTAAGCACGAAGTGAGATTCCAGCAAGGTCGCTTAGTACATGATTTTATCTCCAAAGCAGTAGGTGATGCATTACATGCAATAACAGGTGACCAGCCCTTGCTCGGTTCACAAGACCAAACAGCATCGAGCGGCGGTTTCATGTCTACTAACGTAGAGCACGACTATATAAGGCCACTTCAAGCTCAATCGGAAAATGGTAGTCGAGCTTTTGGTGAATCGAGTCCTTATCCATCCCAACCTTTCTCACAAGATGATTATTCGAATTCACCGTCAATCAGCCATGGCCAGCCAACATTTGGCTCGGCTAAAATGGCAGGGACGAGCAGAGCGAGCGGCGCTACCCCTCGACAAAGTCGAGGGCCAAACGCAGCATATCAGTCTAGCTATAATGCGCTGATGACGCCAAATAGCGACAACGTTAAAAGAGAAGACAACGCTCAAGGGCCTCTTGAATGTGTAAATCTCTCTTCACTTCAAAGGATGTACCCAAAATCTGAAAAAATTTTCCTGCTTTCGGCGACAAAAGTTGTCAGTATGTGGCTGAGCGAACTATTTTTAAAAGCAGAGCATAGCCAACCGTTACTTATGCCAGTTGCCGTATCACTTGATAACGTAAGCGAACCGCTTCTTACACTTTTGAATTCCTCACACTTTGAAGTTAACAAGGTCGCAGGAAAATATCGATTGCAACAGGTACCGGCAGGAACACGGCATTTACCTTGGCTTATGTGGTTCGAACACTTATTAACTGCTACACCTGACGAAAATTGTGACACATTAGATAAAGTTGTTACGTCGCTGGTATTACCCGCCCACGTACTTGCTGAAGATGTGCATAATCACGTGTGGTACTGGTTGGATGAGCAAAGCGAAGTTAAACAATGGGAAATTATTGAGCAATTTGCTAAAGTGCGCTCGTTAAAACAAGTGCTAGATGTATGGGGAGAATAAAGTGTCCAATGGCATAAATTCTGCATTACCCGTTATAGCTATCATGGGTCCTACGGCGTCAGGTAAAACAGGTTTGGCACTTGAAATTGCTGCGCAAGTAGACAGCGAGATAATAAGCGTCGATTCTGCCTTAGTTTATAAAGGAATGGATATTGGGACGGCAAAGCCAACGCTTGAAGAGAGAGCGGGTGTTGCTCATCATCTCATTGATATTATTGACCCAGTAGAAACGTATTCTGTGTCACAATTCGTGAAGGATACCAACGCACTTATCGGCGAAATATTAGCACGAGGCAAAGTGCCAATTCTGGCTGGTGGCACAATGATGTATTTTAATGCCTTGATAAATGGAATTTCGCCACTACCTAAGTCAGATGAGAACATTCGAGACGAAATAACAAAGCAGGCACAACAGTTGGGTTGGCCTAAATTACACGACGAATTGCGTGGTGTAGACCCAGTTAGTGGTGAGAGAATTCACCCTAATGATCCTCAGCGGATCACGCGTGCATTGGAAGTATTTAGAAATACGGGCAAAACCTTGACACATTGGCAACAGCAAGAAGGTGAAAAATGCCCTTATGATATTGCACAATTTGCCATAGCGCCCGCAGACCGCGCAGTATTGCACTCGCGTATTGCAACTCGCTTCGACATGATGTTGGAGCAGGGGTTTGAGAAAGAAGTATTAAAACTCTACGAACGTAGTGATCTACATGAAGCATTGCCTTCTATACGTTCAGTAGGATATAGGCAGATGTGGCAGTACTTAGATGGCCAGTTGAGTTATGCCGAAATGCGTGAAAAAGGCATAATTGCTACAAGGCAACTAGCCAAGCGTCAACTAACGTGGTTGAGAGGCTGGGAGCAGGTTACGTGGCTAGACACATTTGCTAACGATAATTTGACTAAAATTACAGCGAAAGTCACACTTTAAACAGTTGAGTGTGGTATACATTAGACGTGCAGTGATAGTGAAATTTCTATCACGAATAATAAAAACTAAGGATATCAAATGGCTAAAGGGCAATCTTTACAAGACCCATTCTTGAACGCTTTGCGTAAGGAACGTATTCCAGTATCAATTTATTTGGTAAATGGTATTAAACTTCAGGGACAGGTTGAATCATTCGACCAATTCGTTATTTTACTGAAGAACACAGTAAGCCAAATGGTTTATAAGCACGCAATTTCTACTGTTGTTCCAGCACGCGCTATAACAATGCCTAGCGCAGGAGATTCTGAAAATACTAAAGGTGAATAATTTAAAAGGTAACGCGCTTGTTTGACCGTTATGAAGCCGGTGAACAGGCTGTACTTGTTCATGTAAATTTTTCCGATGAAGACTCAAAAGAGGACTTAAGTGAGCTTGAATTGCTTGTGTCTTCGGCAGGGGTGAATGCGGCTGAAGTTATTACAACTTCACGTACTGCGCCTCTTGCTAAGTATTTCGTCGGCTCAGGTAAGGTAGAGGAAATAGCAGCAGCGGTTAGGGCACATGACGCCAACGTTGTTATTTTCAATCACGCCCTTTCTCCTTCTCAGGAGCGAAATTTAGAGGCCGTGTGTAAATGCCGGGTGTTAGATAGAACGGGGCTCATTCTTGATATCTTTGCGCAACGCGCGAGAACTCACGAGGGTAAGCTTCAGGTTGAACTAGCTCAGTTGAGACATATCTCAACGCGTCTCATCAGAGGATGGACTCACCTTGAGCGTCAAAAAGGTGGTATTGGTCTTCGCGGTCCGGGTGAAACACAGCTAGAGACTGACCGTCGTTTACTTCGTGGTCGTATTAAAGCCATTCTTCGTCGTTTGGAAAAAGTGCAGAAGCAACGAGAGCAGGGTCGCCGCTCTCGTAAACGCGCAGAAATTCCTACGGTATCCTTAGTTGGCTATACGAACGCGGGTAAATCAACCCTGTTTAACACCATTACCGACTCTCACGTCTATGCTGCTGACCAGCTGTTTGCAACGCTAGATCCCACTTTACGTAAAATCGAGTTGAAAGATGTAGGCCCTGCCATACTCGCAGACACGGTTGGTTTTATTCGTCATCTTCCTCATGACCTTGTTGCTGCGTTTAAAGCAACGCTTCAAGAAACTCAAGAAGCTGATTTACTGCTCCATGTTGTTGACGTTGCTGATGCAAAATACCGTGAAACCATGGATGAAGTTAACAACGTGCTTGAAGAAATAGAAGCGGGAGACATTCAACAATTACTAATCTGTAATAAGATTGATAAACTAGACGACGTAAATCCCCGTATAGAAAGAAACGATGAGGGCGTGCCCGTTCGAGTGTGGCTTTCTGCGCAGACAGGTGAAGGGACGGAATTATTAAGCCAAGCTTTAACCGAGTGTTTGGGTAAAAGCATGGTCAATTACACATTGAAGATTCCCCCTGCACAAAGTCGATTGCGCGGTGTGCTGTATGAGCTAAACTGCATTTCTAGCGAAGAGTACGACAGTCAGGGAGACTGGGTAGTGGACGTAAGAATGCCCGCAGCTGACTGGAACAGATTGGAAAAGCGTCTGGAAAACGGAATATCAGAGTATGTTGTGCGACATTAGTCAGTGCTAGTCACTGGGTTGAGCATAAAGAATTCAAAAATATAACAGTAATCTATGGAGTATCAGCATGGCTTGGAATGAGCCGGGTGGCAATAATAACGACCCGTGGAAAAATCGCGGGGGGAAAGAACAAGGTCCCCCAGATCTAGACGATGTGTTTAAAAACTTATTCGGTAAGTTTGGAAAGTCAGGTGGTAACGGTGGTGGCTCAGGTAAAAGCCTTGGTGGTATCGGTGCGGGTATTCTAGTAGGCCTGCTCGTTGTGATCTGGTTTATCAGCGGCTTTTACACTATCCGTGAAGCAGAGCGCGGTGTAGTGCTGCGTTTTGGTGAGTATTATCAACAGGTTGAGCCGGGTCTTCGCTGGGCGCCAACGTTTATTGATACTGTGATACCTGTAGACGTTCAGTCAATACGCGATCAATCTTCATCTGGCTCTATGCTCACGGAAGATGAGAACGTTGTGAGCGTCCAAATGGAAATGCAATTTCGCGTTGTTGACCCTTTCCGTTGGACCTTCGCGGTGGAAAGCCCAGAGCAAAGCCTTAGTCAATCGCTAGACAGCGCAATTCGTTACGTTGTAGGTCATTCTAAAATGGATGACGTGCTCACCGATGGTCGTGAAGTTACTCGTCAGCGTGTGTGGGAAGAGCTCCAAGCTATTATCGAGCCTTACAATATGGGCGTGTCGATTATCGATATGAACTTCCGTGATGCCCGTCCACCTGAGCAAGTAAAAGATGCGTTTGATGACGCAATAGCCGCGCAAGAGGATGAACAGCGCTTTATTCGTGAAGCAGAGGCGTACGCAAGAGAAATTGAGCCTCGTGCTCGTGGTCAAGTAAACCGCATGAACGAAGAAGCGCAAGCGTACAAAGAGCAGGTGACGCTGGAAGCGCAGGGTGAAGTTGCACGATTTAAAGAGCTTCTTCCACAGTATGAGCGCGCGCCGCAAGTAACACGCGAACGTATTTATTTAGAGACTATGGAAGAAGTGTTGAGCAGCACCAGTAAAATCATGGTAGACAGCAAGGGCGGTAACAACATGATGTACTTGCCACTTGATAAGATTATGGAGCGTCAGCAGTCTACATCTAAAGAACGTTCACGCAGCACATTAGAAGGCTTACAAGCACCGGTAACCGATGCAAATGGTCGCAGCCGTAATAGCTCGCCTACCTCAGGCCTTCGCGGTGACAGCTTTAGAGAGGGGAGATAAGTATAATGAAGAATTTATTAATTGCAGTATTCGTTCTTCTTGTCTTGCTAGCATCAGGCTCTCTGTTTGCAGTTAAGGAAGGCGAGCGTGCTATCGTTATCCAGTTTGGTAAAGTCCAGAGAGATGACGCCACGGGCGACACGAAAGTCTTTGAGCCGGGTCTTCACTTTAAACTCCCGTTTATCGACTCAGTACGCGTACTCGATGCGCGAATTCAAACCCTTGACGGTTCTCCGGATCGCTTCGTAACAAGCGAGAAAAAAGACCTTATCGTTGATTCTTATGTTAAGTGGCGCATTGACGATTTTGCACGCTACTACCTTTCAACAGGTGGTAATAAGCTGCAAGCTGAAGCGTTATTAAAGCAAAAAGTTAATAACGGTCTTCGTTCAGAGTTCGGTACGCGCACCATTGCGCAAATTGTCTCTGGCGAGCGTTCTGCGCTTATGAATCAAGCGATGGAACAAGCTTCAACTTCGTCTGATGAACTGGGTATTGAGATTGTTGATGTACGCGTTAAGCAGATTAACCTGCCTACCGAAGTGAGTAACTCAATCTTCCAACGCATGCGAGCAGAGCGAGCGGCAGTAGCCCGTGAGCACCGTTCAGAAGGTCAGGAGCAGGCTGAAGTCATAAAGGCTAATATTGATGCGAAAGTGACAGTTATGCTTGCTGACGCCGAGCGTAACGCTCGACAGCTTCGTGGTGAAGGTGATGCAATTGCTGCGCAAATTTATGCTGAAGCGTATTCGAAGAATGCAGACTTCTACAGCTTCTTGCGCAGTATGGATGCCTACAGAAACAGCTTCAATAGTAAGCAAGATGTTATGGTCATTGCCCCTGACAGTGATTTCTTTAAGTATATGAATCAGTCTAAAGGCAATTAACCCGTCCTTTATTCCTTTTAAAAAGCCAGTCTTTTCGACTGGCTTTTTTATGCGAGCTTGTATATTAAGTTAATGATTTTCAGACTTAATTTCCTTATTTCAAAAGCTTCGCAAAAAATTTGTACAGGACGTTTACCTTTCATTTTCCCTCTCCACTGCCAAATTTTCACTAAATCGGGTAAAATACCGCCTGACTACAATTAAAACGCGTCACTATTTCTGTATAAAGTTGGTGCCTTCCCAGCACTAATCTTAATGTGGTAGACGTCAATAAACGACAGAGGGAAGATTTTGACAACGGAAAACACAAATTCAGCGTCTGCCGATAAAAATGGCGGACAAGGCGGGTTATTTTCTCGATTTCTCGCTACGGTAGAATGGTTAGGAAACCTTCTCCCCCATCCGGTAACGTTATTTGCGCTACTTTCACTCTTCATCGTAGTGTTAAGTGGAATACTAGGCTTTTTCGATATTGCCGTTGCTGACCCACGCCCAGTTGGCGCAAAAGGTCGCGAAGAAGACGGTATGATTGAAGTGATATCGCTTATGAGCGCAGAAGGGCTTCAGCGTATCGTTACTGGTTTGGTAACAAACTTTACCGGCTTTGCGCCGTTAGGTACCGTACTTGTTGCACTGCTTGGTGTATCTGTCGCTGAACACTCCGGCCTGCTATCTGCGGCGATGCGAGCTCTTGTGATGAATGCATCAAAGCGTGCGGTAACGTTTGCAATCGTTTTTGCTGGGATTATTTCAAACACGGCTTCAGAGCTTGGCTATGTGGTGCTTATTCCTTTAGCGGCTATGATTTTCCATTCCTTAGGCCGTCATCCCCTTGCTGGTCTTGCCGCAGCATTTGCTGGGGTCTCAGCTGGCTACAGTGCCAATCTATTGCTTGGTACCGTTGACCCTCTCCTTTCGGGTATTACTGAAGCGGCTGCTCACATGATTGACCCCGATTATATGGTTGGGCCGGAAGTGAACTGGTATTTCATGTTTATCAGTACGTTTGTTGTAGCGACGATGGGCGCATTGGTCACTGAAAAGGTTGTTGAGCCTAGATTAGGAAAGTATGACCCTAGCGAAGCGTCAATAGATTTAGGCAAACAAACGATGGATGCACCGACTGATCTAGAGAAGAAAGGTTTACGTTGGGCCGGTATTTCCTTTGTTGTTGTATGCGCTATCTTGGCATTGACCGTGGTGCCAGAAAACGGCATTTTGCGCCATCCTGAAACCGGCGAAGTGGCAGGCTCTCCTTTTCTTAAAGGAATTGTTGCCTTCATATTTATTACCTTCGCTATTCCTGGTTTCGTGTACGGCAAAGTTACGAAATCGATGAAAAACGATAAAGATGTCATCGATGCCATGTCTAAAAGCATGGGGGCCATGGGCCTTTACATTACGCTAGTATTTTTTGCAGCGCAGTTTGTCGCTTTCTTTAAGTGGACTAACTTAGGCACAGTTTTAGCGGTTAAAGGCGCTGCGTTGCTGCAAGCGGCAGGACTAGACGGCCCAGCGGTATTTATTCTGTTTATCTTGATGTGTGGTGTGGTTAACCTTTCTCTAGGCAGTGCCTCTGCTCAATGGGCTGTAACCGCTCCTATATTCGTGCCCATGCTTATGCTAATTGGCTACGCGCCGGAAGTTATTCAAGCGGCTTATCGTATAGGTGATTCGGTTACGAATGTTATTGCGCCTATGATGAGTTATTTCGGACTTATCTTGGCCATGGCCGCAAGGTATAAAAAAGACTTAGGTATGGGGACGCTTATCGCAATGATGTTGCCTTATTCCATGGTATTTATCGTAGGTTGGACCATACTCTTCTATATCTGGGTATTCCTGCTAGGTATGCCGGTGGGTCCAGGGGCGGCGACTTATTATCAGCCCTAAGCAAATAGTCTGACTCATCGCTGTACGGTTTACTCGGTGGCGAGCAAAAGCGGCACATGTTTATGAAAAGTTTTTCTGAGCATCTGCCGCTTTTTTAATATCTAAAAACTATCAATCTAATCGCACATTTTTGACGTTATCAAAGATCATAAACTACGTTAATTCAGTATAATACGGATACAGCGCAGTACTTCTCGGAATAAGCATAGATGAAATACAAATCGAATAACGGTTTCACCCACGGGCAAGCTGACAAAATCGGGGTGCTAGTAACAAATTTAGGAACACCGCAAGCACCAACTAAACAGGCGTTACGCCCATATTTGAAAGAGTTTCTTTCTGACCCTCGTGTGGTTGAAGTTCCAAAAGCGATTTGGTGGTTTATTCTTAACGGCATTATTTTAAATATTCGTCCCAAGCGTTCGGCAGAGGCCTATTCAACGGTTTGGACCGAAGAAGGCTCGCCTCTGATGGCAATCACGAAAGCGCAGGCGAGTGCTATAGCAGAACGCTGTAAGGCAAAATACGGCGACGATGTTATTGTCGATTTCGCCATGCGTTATGGCAAGCCAGCGGTATCAGACACAATTGAAGCTATGCTTGCAAAAGGCGTGCGTAAGCTTGTGGTTTTACCCCTCTACCCGCAGTACAGCGCGTCGACAACAGGTTCAACCTTTGATGCTATTGCCAAAGATTTCACCTCGCGCCGTTGGCTTCCTGAGTTTCGTTTTGTAAATCATTATCACGACCGCGATAACTTTATCACAGCGCTTGCCAACAAGGTAAAAGCCCACTGGGAAACGCATGGTAGAGCAGATAAGCTGATTTTGTCTTATCACGGTATTCCTAAACGTTATTTGATGAACGGCGACCCGTATCACTGTGAATGTCATAAAACGTCACGACTACTTGCTGAAAAACTTGGGCTTTCACACGACGAATACATGACAACGTTTCAATCTCGTTTTGGTCGAGAAGAGTGGTTGAAGCCGTATACAGATGAAACCCTGAAATCTTTGCCTGAGAAGGGCGTTAAATCGATTCAGGTTATGTGCCCAGGCTTTTCAGCAGACTGCCTTGAAACTATTGAGGAAATTGGTGAAGAGAACCGCGAGTACTTTATGGAAGCAGGTGGAGAGCGTTATGAATATATTGCCGCACTAAACAGCGACAAAGAACATATCGATGTGCTTTTTGACATAGTGCAAGAAAACCTGCACGGCTGGACAGTAGAATCTGATAATGGTCTGCGTGCTGGATTGGCGAGAGCTTTGGGCGCGGAAAAGTAGCTGCGCATTATTCTCGATTTGGTCTAAATCAGTCGCATTTATTTTCACCGGCCGCTTTTCACTCAGGCTATAGGGTTTAGCAATACGATTAAAGGGAGAGAACAACGTGGACGCAAAAGCACCCAAGGCACTACTTAAAGCACAAAAACTAGCGAATCTGCTAGATACGGCGGTAAAGCTTCCTCTTATTCCAATAAGAATAGGTTTGGATTCCATTATTGGCCTTATCCCTGGCGCGGGTGACGCGCTTATGCTGTTTGTATCGTTGCGCATTGTTTGGCTTGGAAAATCTTTAGGTATGCCGAAAGCGCTTGTTGCGCAGATGGTTAAAAACTCGGCCATCGATTTTGGTTTAGGTTTTGTTCCTTTCATCGGCGATATCGTTGACGTGTTTTATAAAGCGAATCAAAAAAACGTTCGCATTATGGAGCGCTGGTGGATAAGCGAAAACAAAGTGAACGTTGATGCCGCTACCCAAGCTAAGCTAGCGCAGTGGGAAAGTGAAAACCCATAGGTCATAGCGTGATCTTTTAAAGTATCGGTCAAGCCATTAGCCCTCGGTTTGGCTTTGTTACTCATGTCTCAAACCCTCACTACAAACCTATTTATCGCATAACTTATACACTACATGCGATAAGCATGGGGCGGCCCTTATTCTCTTATTAACGAGTGAAATAAGGGGCTGAACATAACAATCGACTCACGTGTCATAAAAAAATATCAATCGTTTTTTATGCTGTTGCCGTAGGAATCAATCACAATCTATTAAAATATACCCTTCTACAAGGAGCGTGCAGCACATGAAAGCGTCCGATTTATTTGTGAAAGCGTTAGAAGCCGAAGGTGTGGAATACGTTTTTGGTATTCCCGGTGAAGAAAACCTCGACTTATTAGAGTCGTTGCGTGAGTCTTCGATTAAGTTGGTGCTAACTCGTCATGAGCAAGGAGCAGGCTTTATGGCTGCTACCTATGGACGACTTACAGGAAAAGTCGGAGTATGTTTATCAACCCTCGGGCCGGGTGCTACCAATTTAGTGACTCCAGCGGCTTATGCTCAGTTAGGTGCTATGCCTATGCTTATGATTACTGGACAAAAGCCCATTAAAACCAGTAAGCAAGGTCGTTTTCAAGTGATTGATATTGTCGACATGATGCGACCGATTACCAAGTTTACCAACCAAGTTGTAAGTGGTGACAGGATCCCTTCTACAGTAAGGGAGGCATTTCGACTCGCCTCTGAAGAGCGTCCGGGTGCAGTTCACATAGAGCTTCCTGAGGATATAGCGGCAGAGCAAACGAGCGCACCGCTGTTAAAGCCTAGCGTAGCTCGTCGTCCTATTGCTGAATATAAAGCAATTTCTTCAGCTATTAGCATGATAGAAAACGCACAATCCCCTTTACTACTTATCGGCGCAGGTGCAAACCGTAAGCTAACAGCCAAAATGTTAAGAGAGTTCGTCGATAAAACCTGTATTCCCTTTGTCACTACGCAAATGGGTAAGGGCGTGCTTAACGAGAGCGATTCTCGATTTGTTGGGAATACGGCGCTGTCTGACGGAGACTTTGTTCACAGAGCGATAGAACGTGCAGACCTCATTATTAATGTGGGCCATGATGTAGTAGAAAAACCACCGTTTTTCATGCACCACAACGACAAAAAAGTAATTCATGTTAATTTTGATTCGGCAGCCGTAGACCCGGTTTACTTTCCTCAACTTGAAGTGGTTGGTGACATTGCTAATAGCATTTGGCAAATAAAAGAAGGAATTACCCCGCAAGATAGTTGGAAACTCGATTTCTATAAAGACGTGCATCAAGCCTATGTCGAACATCGCGCCGAAGCGGAAGATGACAACCGATTCCCTATCTTACCCGAGCGTTTAGTGCGAGATATACGTAAGGTAATGCCAGACAACGGCATTGTTACGTTAGATAACGGCATCTACAAAATTTGGTTTGCCAGAAACTATCCCGCTTATCACCCAAATACACTGCTTTTAGATAATGCACTCGCATCAATGGGTGCTGGTTTGCCTTCCGCCATTGCCGCTAAACTCGTCAATCCAGATGCCCCTGTTTTAAGTGTCTGCGGTGACGGTGGCTTTATGATGAATAGCCAAGAGATTGAGACCGCAGTGAGGCTCAAGCTAGATCTTGTTGTGATCATATTGCGTGACGATGCGTACGGTATGATCAAGTGGAAACAGGCAAACATGCAGTTTGATGAGTTTGGTTTAGACTACGGCAACCCTAATTTTGTCAAATATGCGCAAAGTTATGGCGCGCAGGGCTGGCGGGTAGATGATACCGACGTACTCATTCACATGGTGGATAAGTGTTTGAACACAAATGGTGTGCACATTATCGATTGTCCCGTTGATTACAGCATGAATGACAAAACACTAAATCATACGATTAAAGAGCTAAGTGCTAAGCTTTAAGCCAACGCAACATAACGTTAAGGAGTCAACGATGTTAAAGGAAAGCTACCCCTATTATCTAGCGAGTGAACCACATTATGCTAATACCGACCTGGATGTAACTAACAAATACACCCAAGAGGTAGCGACCAAGGTTGCGTTAGCAGATGCGGGTGTTATTGACAAAGCTATTGCTGCTGCTGAAAAAGCCCAGCCTGCAATGGCGGCGATGGCACCTTATGAGAGACAAGCCGTATTAGAGCACTGCGTGAAGCGCTTTACTGAGCGCGCAGACGAACTGGCGCAAGCATTGTGCATTGAGGCAGGAAAGCCAATCAAAGATGCGAAAGGCGAAGTAAGTCGCCTTATCGACACGTTTAAAATTGCCGCTGAAGAGTCAGTGCGCATCAATGGCGAGACGGTCAATTTAGAAATATCAGCCCGCGCAAAGGGCTATCAGGGTATGACCAAAAAAGTACCTATTGGCCCATGTTCGTTTATATCGCCGTTTAATTTCCCGCTTAACCTAGCAGCCCACAAAGTAGCGCCAGCTATCGCTGCGGGCTGCACCTTTGTTCTTAAGCCAGCGTCGCGCACTCCTATTGGCGCACTTATTATTGGTGAAGTACTAGCGGAAACAGACTTACCAAAAGGCGCATTCTCAATTCTGCCGTGTAGTCGTGATGGCGCTGATTTGTTCACTACAGACGAGCGACTAAAGCTGCTTAGCTTTACTGGTTCACCCGATGTGGGCTGGGCGCTTAAAGCAAAAGCTGGAAAGAAGCCTGTAGTGTTGGAACTTGGCGGTAACGCAGCGTGCGTGGTTGACGAAGATGCCGATATTGAAGACGCCATCGACCGCGTCATTGTGGGCGCTTATTATCAATCTGGACAAAGCTGTATCAGTGTTCAGCGTCTGTTAGTGCACAGCAAAATATATGATGAATTTAAATCTCGCTATGTAGAAAGAGTGAAAGCGCTAGTATCTGGCGATCCATCTGATGAAGATACGTTTATCGGCCCAATGATTTCAGAAGGGGAGGCTGAACGCCTCCATGGCTGGATTGAAGAGGCGAAAGACAAAGGGGCAACTATCCTGTGTGGTGGTACTCGAGACGGTGCCATGCTTCAAGCTACGGTCATGGAAAATGTACCGAAAGATTGCGATGCCAGTGCTGAAGAAGCGTTTGGTCCGCTATCCATCTTAGTGCCGTTCGATGACTACGACGAAGCACTTAACGAAGTGAATAACAGTCGTTATGGGCTCCAAGCCGGTGTGTTTACTCGCGATATTTATAAAGCACACAAAGCATGGGACGTGCTAGAGGTTGGTGGCGTCGTCATTGGCGATGTGCCAAGCTGGCGCGTAGACAATATGCCGTATGGCGGTGTGAAAGACTCAGGTCTTGGGCGCGAAGGAATTCGCTACGCCATTGAAGATATGTCTGAAACTCGACTTATGGTAATTCGAACACCACAATAATTAGGTGAGTTTTTAACTAAGTAAACTTAACTGACGTTACACTGCTAACGCAGTAAAAAAGGGCATGTTATCCGACATGCCCTTTTCATTACTTCAATTCACTGACTACAACGATGTAGATTGTAAATTATACCGTTTAGCTCATTGCCCTTTCCCCAAAGGTGCAGATAAACGCCTAGTCGGCTGCATATTCTTCCAATAGTGACAGCGGGATAATATCCAGCGCCTTTTCATGCGTCGCTTCAAGACGAACTTTAGGTGCCACTCCGGCTTCATGAGCTTGTAACCAGCGAGCCGCGCACAAACACCACCTGTCTCCGGCAAGTAGACCGGGAAATGTCATGCTAGGCCAAGGAGTAATAAGATCGTTTCCTTGTCGTAATGAAAACTGAAGAAATTCATCGGTTACTATGGCGCAAACGCTGTGGTTGCCCACATCTGCATCTGGGACATAACAAAACCCTTCTCTAGTAAAACCCGCATTCCCGCAACACAGCTGCAGTGGACGACCATAAACATTTTTTGCGTTCGCCAAAATCAGAACCCTCTTTTACAACGTATCTTTATATTGATGTCGCTTTGTCAAAACATAAGAATGTAAATCGCGTCAAATCTATAACCCTATTCTGCTCACCTTATGGCCCTAAGTATTGAGGGTCAAGTGTGAAGCCATAGTGTAATTACGTTTAAAGGTAAAAAATCGTGCTCGATAAAAGCAAAAAAACAGGTGGAAGTAATTTCTCTGAGGATGAAATCGCGCGCTTTGATGCGCTCGCCGAATCATGGTGGGATCCGAAAGGGAAATATAAAACCGCTTTAGATTTTAATAGGGCGAGATTAGATGTCATTAAAGCGCAGATAGAAAATCATTTCGGAAAGGGTAAATTACCCCCAGACTATTCAACTCTGTCAATGATTGATATTGGCAGTGGTGGTGGCCTTATCAGTGAGCCCTTAGCAAAATTGGGCGCTCATGTAACAGGCATAGACGCCAGCGCGGTCAGCGTAGAAGTTGCCAAGCGGCATGCCGAAAAAAGCGGTGTGGATGTTAATTATAGACATATGCTCTCCAGTGAAGTTGTGGGCGAAGGACTTCAATATGATGTCGTAATTAATGCTGAAGTGGTCGAGCATGTACCAGATCAACAGCAACTGATAAAGGAATGTGCGAGTTTAGTGAAACCAGGCGGACTTCTTATTTTAGCCACATTAAACAGAACGTTTAAAAGCTATATCATTGCAATTGTTGGCGCTGAATATGTTATGCGCTATTTGCCCATTGGTACTCACGATTGGAGAAAATTCGTGAAACCTAGCGAGTTACAACAGTGGGTCGGGGATGCATTTTCCTTAAAATATCAAGTAGGAATGAAATTAAACCCGTTAAAAGGTGAGTGGTTAACGACACCAAGTCTTGCCGTAAACTTTATTCAAACCTATTCCAGAGATGAATAGCTGGCTATAAATTATGCTTATGCTCTGTATGAAAGATGGAAATGGTATTATGAGGCATACCCAATAGCTAGCGCTAGCTAACTGAATTCGCAAACTATTGTCTAGACGGCATGGCTAGAAATGACGTGTATTTGCGGGAGCGCTTTATTAAAACTTGTTAGTAAAGCTTGATCTTTACATTGTGTTTACATAATCATAACAAAGGTCTGACCACAGACCAGGTATTTACCAAAATTATGGGGCACACACTATGACACGAAGCAAATACACACGAATAACCCAAACACGAACCAACCACACGCGACTAAATCAAACGAGAAAAAGCACCTTCGCGGCTATATTGACGTTGCTCTGCTTGTTTGTAGGCTTTTCTGGACAAGCGCATTCAAGCACATACGCAAAAACTAAACACCCAATTGTACTTGTTCACGGATTATTTGGGTTTGAAGATATTTTATTTGTCGATTATTTCTACAAGGTTCCGCATAAACTCAGCCGAAACGGCGCTGTGGTTTATATTGCCGAAGTCTCACCAGCTAATTCTACGGAAGTGCGCGGCGAACAGCTGTTAGAATACATCGATGAAGTTTTAGCATTGTCTGGTGCTGACAAAGTAAATCTAATTGGTCACAGCCATGGGGGTCCAACAGCGCGTTACGCTGCCAGTGTCGCGCCTGAAAAAGTCGCTTCGGTAAGTTCGGTAGCAGGTGTGAACTGGGGAAGTAAAGTAGCCGACCAATTGCGAGATGCCTTTTCAGCGGGCTCTGTTGGTGAAGGTGCTACTGGGCTTGTCGTTGATGCATTTGCCAATATTATCGAAATTGCTTCGGGCTCAGACCCAAGAGACAAGCCTACCGATTCAATTGCCGCCCTTAATTCACTCTCAACTGCTGGTTCAGTGGCCTTTAATCAGCAATACCCAGAAGGGATGCCAACGGCATATTGTCGTAACGATGGCAAAATGCTCGCTGAAAACGGTGTTTATTATTTCTCGTGGAGCGGCGGAAAAACTTACACTAATGCGTTAGATGTTGTAGATCCATTTTTGGCGATAACTGGCACTGCGTTTAAAGAGCCAAACGATGGATTGGTCTCAACCTGCAGTTCACATTTAGGTAAAGTGCTCAAAGATAACTACAAGATGAATCATCTTGATGAGGTCAATCAGAGCTTCGGCATCACACATTGGTTTGAAACCAACCCCGTTGATGTTTTTGTTCGCCAAGCAAACCGTCTCAAAGGCCTAGGCCTTTAATGAGGTATATACCTTGAATTGGCGTTTTATCACCGCAGGAGGGCTGAGTGCTCTCCTTATCGTTGGCGTTCTCTACTATATCAACTCAGACTTTATCGTGTCAGAAACGGGCGCGACTTTGCCGAATGCAAAAGATAACCTTAAAGGTGAAGACGAGTTCGACAAAGAAAGGGCGAGCCAACAAGACGATTCAGGCGTTCACGCGACAAACTATATTTCTGAATATAAGACTGATTCAACTGATACTAGCCTTGAAGTCTTCATCTTAGATTACACAACAAAAGACATCTTCGACCGCTTTATATTCGAGCGAACCTCCGAACTCCCCCATGTGGTTAAACTTGACTATTCGAACCATACTATATCGAAATACACAGAAGAGTCTGCCCATACAGCAGCAGATTTATTTTCTCGCTACGTTGATTATAAGGTGGCGCTATCGTCTGTGGAATTAGAGATAGACCTGTCCGCGCACAATTTACGAGATGTAACCTTTAAGTTAGATGAGCGAGAAAACATACGGCGTAGGTATTTTACCGACAACGAATATCACTACTTATTCAGTCAAGAGGCACAAGTCGACGAAGCGGCATTGGCAAGATTGAGCATTGCTCAGGAAGACACGCTTTCAAAAGAAGAGAGAAAAGCGCTTATAGTAGACGCCCTGAAGGCGGGAAATCCCGCTGAGCGCAACGCCTTTCAACCTACATTGAATATGCACCGCATCAATGAAATTAAAAACACGTATAGTAATGTAAATGATCGCTTCAATGCTGTGGCTGCTGAATTTGGAACACAGGTCGCCCAGCGCTTTGCGAAAACGTGGGAAGAGCGAGCTCATTGGCAGGCAAAAGTAGAAGCATACACACGTTTTAGGGATGGGTTGATGGAGCAAGGGCTTTCACCTGAGACGATGAGTGAGTCGCTTACGGAATACCAAAGGCAGCACTTCACTGCGAACGAGATTAAACGTCTTAAGGTGCTTACAGCGCGATGACAAGGCAAGCAGATACAAAGCACAGTGAGCGAGCAATGGTATGGTAAGACCATAAAAACGCTGAATAGTGTCACCGCTATACGAAGTGATTTGAAAGCGTGCAATACTCTTACTAATCTAGATTTTGTTTATTAACTTACACCGTTAATTTCAACGTTATTTCTACCGAAATTTCCATTGTTATTTCGCGAGGCTAGTCATATCACTATGAAAATCTATGAAACGAAGACCGCTCCTAACCCACGCCGAGTACGTATGTTCTTAGCCGAAAAAGGCATTGATGTTGACTATGTTCAAGTCGACATTCAGAAAGGGGAAAATTTAAGTGCAGAAATGCGGGCTAAAAACCCGCTGGGTAAAATTCCTATTTTAGAGCTCGATGACGGCACGTGTATTGCTGAAACCGATGCCATTTGTACTTATTTTGAAGCGCTTCAGCCAGAGCCGCCGTTAATGGGAACAACGCCAATTGAAAAAGCCACGATATCAATGTGGCAGCGGCAGGTAGAGCTTGCGTTTATGATGCAAATTGGTATGTGCTTCCAACATACTACGGGTTATTTTAAAGACCGCATGACGCCGGTACCAGAGTATGGCAAAGAGGCGGGTATAAATGCGTCTAAATATCTCAATATTTTAGAGCGCCGACTTGCTGTAAAAGAATACATAGCGGGAGATGCTTTTTCTATTGCCGATATAACGGCGTTATGTGCTATGGATTTTGCCCGAGTTGTAAAAATACGTATGAGTGAAGAGCATGTTAATTTAGCCCGCTGGTACGACGCGGTGAGCAGCAGAGCGAGTGCAAAAGCCTAATGATAGATTTATATACTGCGGCAACGCCTAATGGCTGGAAAGCGTCGGTGGCTTTAGAAGAGATGGGTCTTGAATACACCGCTCATACGGTTAATTTAATGAAAGGCGAGCAGAAAACCCCTGAGTTTTTAGCCATGAACCCGAATGGACGTATACCCGTTATCGTAGATAGAAAAGCCGATGGCCACGTTGTTTTCGAGTCTGGCGCCATTATGATTTATCTCGCTGAAAAGACCGGAATGTTCTTGCCGAGTGATGCTAAGGGTAAAAGCCAGGTTATCCAGTGGCTAATGTTTCAGATGGGTGGAATTGGCCCTATGATGGGGCAGGCGAACGTATTTCATCGGTACTTAGAAGAAAAAATCCCTGTTGCTATCGAGCGATACCAAAACGAAGTTCGACGTCTGTTCACCGTGCTCGATGGCAGGCTAGAGGATCGTGAATACTTAGTAGACAACTACAGTATTGCTGACATGGCTAACTGGTGCTGGGTGCGTACTTACGAATGGTCAGGTGTTAGCATTGAAGGCTTGGATAATCTCATTCGCTGGAAGAACAGCATTGAAGCAAGGCCAGCAGCGCGACGTGGCGTAGAAGTGCCTAATAAGATAGATAAAGAGGCGCTGCTTAGAGGGGCTAAAAACGTCGTGACTAGGTAGGCTCTCTCGCTCCTGCTTATTTGAAGAGACTAATCATACTGCGGTTTAAGCGCGTTTATTTTCCTACGAACGCGCTTATGGTTTTTATATGCTCGGGTCCAATACCGCAACATCCTCCCACGATATCCGCGCCTGCCGCTATCCACGTTTGAACATAATCTAAGTAGCGTTCGGGTGTGACGTCATCACGCAGTTCAGAGAGAAGCGCATTTGCTTCATGGCTACGCTTTCTTTCTGAAAAGCTATTGGCGTAAGCGCCAGTGGTAATGGTAGCGTTCATCTGGCGTGTAATAGTGATTGCGCTTTCCATTTCCTCGGGCTGTGAGCAGTTAAAAAGCACGCTGTCGACATGAGATAATAGGTAAGCGATATCTGAAAGGGGCTCGCCAGAGCGTAGAGTTAACGGCTCATCTGGTGAAGCGCGATTTTGCAATGAAAACGACAGCCAAATAGGACGGGAAGAAAGGGTTTTGATAAGTGATACCACTGCCTCTGCTTCCTCCACGGAGCTGGCCGTTTCAATTAACCAAATATCGATATAGGGAGCTTGGGCATCGATAAGTGGTGAAAGTATTTCACTTAGTCGACTGGCATCAAACAAATCTGGACGATAAGAGCCAAACGCCGGTGGAATGCACCCCGCCACGGTTAATTTGCTGGCTTGCTTTGCCTGCTGAGCGGTGACGGCTTCTCTTGCTAGTCTGGCAGCGGTCTCGGCTAGTTTAAATGCTTGCTCGTTAAATGTTTTCTCGCCAATATGAAAGGGCACTAGTGCATATGCATTGGTTGTAATGACGCTGGCACCTGCTTCAAGAAAATGAGCATGAACCTCTCGGACTAATTCTGGCGTTTGCATCAGCGCTAAAGCAGACCATTCGGGTTGTCTAAAAGGCGCACCTATTCTTTTTAACTCGCGCCCCATGCCGCCATCTAGAATTGTAATGTGCTTTTCTCTCACTGGTATACCGCCCCCAACGCTGTCTTGAACTCTTAGATGATTAGTAATAGTTTGCTTGGAGCGCTAAGTTTGCACTGCCTATAGATTGCGCTTTTGCGCCTACAAGGCCAGGACTCACTTGTATCTTTGAAAGCCCCCGCATATCAAGGTGCTCCATCGCCCCTTTGGTTTTTTCAACCAGCGATTCCTTAACGTCATTAGGGATAGCACCATCTATGATTACACCCTCTACATCCAAAAGGCTCATTGCGCATTGAGCTGCAAATGCTAATCCCTTGGCGGTTTCTGAAAGCCAATAGTCAATGACGCCCTCGTCGCATGACCAGTGTGAAGGCGATTCATAAATATGTTTGCCGTTTTGCCCAGCGTCTACGAGTGCCCGTTCTAACAAATAGAGCGAAGATTGAGTAATCAACTGGCGCTGCGACGTGCCGCTAAAAAATGGTAAAGAGCCAATAGCGCCTGCATTGCCCGTTTTTCCGTTTATCAGCTGGTTATTCAAGACAAGACCACCACCTAAAAAGGTGCCGACGAAAATATATAAGAAGCTTTCGTAGCGTTTAGGATTTCCGAAAGACATTTCGGCGCTGCACGCCGCTCCAGCGTCATTTTTAATAAATACCGGTAAGTTGAGGAGGCTTTCAAGGGCGCTTTGAGGATCGAATTCTCTCCACTCTTCCAATTCATTTTTCGGAGCTCCAGCCTCCTCTGCCCAACTCCAAATCTCGAAGGGCATGGCTACGCCTAGACCCCTAACAAGGCGTTGTTGGTCGGTATCAAGATTCTTAATGAGCACGTTGAAGGCACGCTTTGCGAAATTAAGTAAATTGCTAACCGTTGGATAGTCAGACTTCTCGTGAAGTGTTGCTTTTACATTGCCTTTTAAGTCAAGCAGTGTCATGTCGAAGCTACGACGTCCCACTTTGAGGCCGACGCCAAATGCACCATTAGCGTTAATGCCAAAAGGAACCTTTGGCTGACCTACACCACCTTTAATAGGCTTTAAGCGTTTTACTAAACCATCGGCTTCTAGCTTTTTAATGATTACCGTAGCGGATTGCGCGGACAAACCGGTTAATTGAGCGATTTCAGCCTTGGGTAATGCAATACGCTGACGAATGAGCGTAAGGATTTCCCGTTCATTAGTTGAGCGCGCATCAAGTAGTAAAGGCATCCTTTGGGATGGCAGGTGAAAAGCCGTTTCAATATTCAATGTAATTACAATCTGTCCATTAAAAGAGACTAGAGTTTAATAACAAGCTAGCCGTGTATCAAATTTAAGAATTAACGTAGCGCGTGCTTCTGGGTGTCTATTTTAGACTGGTCTAAAATTACGCAAGCTTATCCTACAATTCTTTAGGATGATTTTAAATCAATTGGGTTGATTTAATTGTTTCTTTCGACAATACTATGCCCCAATTATTTAACGATTCGTTAACTTTGTGTTTTTGGCATAAATTTAAACGTCTATTTTGAACTTTGTTGAGCGAGGCTGGTATGAAAATTTTATGTTTAGGTGAAGTGCTTATTGATATGTTAAGCCAAGGTGCGGCGCCCAAAGATGGCAATATACCAGCTATGAAACCTTTTCAACCTTATGCAGGTGGTGCACCTGCAAACGTTGCTGTTGCCGTTGCTCAGCTCGGTGGTAAGAGTGCAATGGTATCAAAAGTTGGCGACGATACTTTTGGCGCATTCCTTAAAGAAATGCTTGAGCACTACAACGTTAATACAGATTTCGTGTGGACAACACAAGAAGGTAATACCGCGTTAGCATTTGTTAATTTAGATGAAAACGGCGAGCGCTCGTTCGACTTTTACGTCGATAATGCAGCACACAAGCACATTTCAGAGCAAGATTTATCGACAATCGATTGCGATAAAAATACTGTACTTCACTTCTGTTCGGGTTCGATTTCAGGCCCTGAGCTTATTCCTGGCACTGAGTTTATTCTAAACAAGGCGAAGGAAAACGGCATGATGGTGTGCTTGGATATCAATTATCGCCCAGCGTTTTGGGATGACACCGCCAACGCGCCAACGCGTATAGACGAAGCGGCGAAGAAAGTGTCTATACTAAAAGCAAGCCGTGAAGAGCTCGCGGAGCTTTATGGCGAAGAAAATGCCGATACAAAAGTGCAGCAGTGGTTAGATAGCGGCGTTAAAGTGGTGCTGGTCACTGATGGCGGCGAGCCAATTCACTATATCACTAAGTCGTTTAGCGGCACGCTAGCATCACCAAAAATGGATGTTAAAGACACCACAGCAGCGGGTGACTCGTTTATTGGTGGTTTCCTGTATTTCCTTTCTACTAAAGTAAAAAATGCCGATGAATTTGATGCATGGGCAGAAAACTTTGAAAACGTAAGTGAAGCCACTGAATTTGCTATTCGCTGCGGTGCTTACACGGTTACTCAGTACGGCGCATTTAGTGCTTTGCCTACACAGGCTAATATAGCTAAATAAGTTATTTGTCAGACTGTTAAAAAAAGAGGGTTCACGTCAAACTGAACCCTCTTTTATTTCTAAGTACTAGCAACAGCGATATTAAAAGTGCCAGGCTATTGAGCTAACTGCATTAATTGAGCCTAGTGCTTATCTGCTCTGCTTTGAAACTTGCGCTCTTCAGTGTTGACCTTAATCCACTCACCCGTGCTGATATACTCAGGTACCTGCACTACCAGGCCAGTAGAAAGGGTGGCTGGTTTAGTACGTGATGTTGCCGATGCGCCTTTAATTGAAGGGTCTGTCTCAACCACTTCAAGCTCAACACTCATTGGTAAGTCCAAGGCAACCGGCACTTCGCTAACGATAACAACCTGAATGCCGTCAGTTTCCTCGTTAATGAACAAGGCTTCGTTTTCAATACTTTCTTTGTTCAAGTGATAAGGGGTGTAGTCTTCCTTATCCATAAACACATACTCGTCACCGTCGATATAAGAAAACATTGCCGGGCGGCGGGTGAGGTCTGCCATATCCAATGTGTCTGAGTCTTTAAATGTTTCGTCGTATTTAGCACCCGTTACCACGTCATACATACGCATGCGATAAATACTGCCACCAGCACGGCCTTGGGGAACAGATCGTTCGATATCACGAACAATGCACGTTTTTCCGTCAAATACCACGGTGTTATTCTTTTTAATTTCACTAGCCTTAGGCATGGCGACTTCCTATTGTTTTATTTTATTCAGGCTGTAAACCCAATCATTTGTCTCTTGCCATTCTCTGCGATTTTGCATGACGAAGAAAGTGTTTTTGCGGGCTTATACCAATCCGTATAGATAAGTCTCGCTGAGTGGGGAATTATCTATGCGGACTGGTATTAACTCTCTATTAACGCTTTTACGTTAGCCAAGGTATCAGCTTCGTTGGCAGGTTTGTCCCAACGAATTCTATGTATGCGTGGAAAACGAAGTGCAACCCCTGATTTGTGCCTTGATGAAGGGTGTACAGCGTCGAATGCCACTTCTAATACGAGTTCTTTTTTTACTTCCCGCACGGGGCCAAATCGGCCCACTGCGTTTCGTCTTACCCAGTTATCCAGCTTCTTTAGCTCTTCATCGGTGAAGCCTGAGTATGCTTTACCAATGGGGAGCAGTTGATTGTTTTCCCACGTACCAAAAGTGAAATCGGAGTAAAAACTGGAACGCTTGCCGTGCCCGCGCTGGGCGTACATCATGACAGCATCAACAACCAGTGGATCGCGCTTCCATTTAAACCATTTACCCTTCGGCCTGCCGGGAATGTACTTACTATCGAGGCGCTTTATCATTAGCCCCTCGACCGCCCGGTTTTGGCAAACGTCTGTGTGCAGTTGGCGAAGGCTTTCAGGGCTCGAAGCGGTGAGGGTTTGCGATAAAAACAGGCGTTTGTTATCTGTTTTGCTGAACCATCTTTCCAATGCTAGGCGCCGAGTTTTCAGCGTTTGTTCTGTCAGGTCTTTCCCATCTAGCACTAACGCATCGTAAACAATAAGCCCAACCGGTGCAGACGATTGTAGCGCCTTACTTGGTTTCTTTTTATTTAGGCGCTGTTGAAGGGCATTAAAGGTGTCCACATCCGGCTGTACGATGGACGAAGCCTGTAATTCGCTTTTATCACTCGTTGTATTTCCAGTAGTTATACCTTGAGCGGTTGAGCCTTCAGATAAGTTATTGTCATGTTCCACGTTGTGGATAACCAGCAGTTCTCCATCTAACACCATGTTACCGCTAACAGACTCAAGTAAGTCGGGAAATGAGTGGCTGATGTCATCGCCAGTGCGGGAAAAGAGTGCTTTTTCGGGCTCATCCTCATTGGTTTTATCACTGTCAAAAGACCTATCATTAAAAGCTTTACTTGACTTAACAACGAGCTGTACACGAATGCCGTCGTACTTGTTTTCAATTTGCCATGTGTTCTCAGTAAATGCCTCAATATCGCTATCTTCAATGGGGTGAGAGAGCATGACAGGGTGAAAGGTTACCGCATTTTCGATATCTGGTTTTTCAGCTTTTCCTTCTAGCCAACGAAGCATATCAACGTAAGGAGGGTGAACCGCATGCCAAAGTGTTTCTATTTCTTTGATATCTTTGTCGCCATAATCGGCCAGTATTTGCTTTATAGAGCGAGCTGACACGCCTATACGCAAGCCTCTTGTGCCCAGCTTTAGTAACGCCCAGCGTTGGGCAGGTGTCATCACTGTTAGGTAGTTGGCAAGTGTGTCAGATACTTTTTGCTTACTTACCGACGCGAAGGTTTCAACGACCTCGGTGAGACTAGGAAGGGAATCCGTAGGCTTACTGTATGGCCACAAATGCGCCACTGTCTCACTGACTTCGCCGACATAATCGTAGCTCATAGCAAATAAGGCGGGGTCGCTGTGTTCAGTGATGAGCTTTTTGACTGTATTGCGCTTAAAAAAATCGAATCTCAATGTGCCTGCCATAGCGGCAATGGCCCATCCACGGTCGGGGGCTGGCGTATTGGCAATGTAGTCCGCTATAAGCTGCGCTTTGGCTTTGTTTCCAGACGTGAAATACAGCTGCTCAAGTAAATGACTGAATGCTTCCACTAATCGCCTCCTTGCTCTTCTTCATCGTAACCCACAAGGGAAAGCGCCCTTGCTTTGAACCCCATCTTCTCAGCCTGATACATCAAGGCATCTTCTCTGCCGTGGGTTACCCACACTTCTTTGGGGTTTACTTCTTCAATGGTTTTTAGCAATTCGGGCCAGTCGCAATGATCAGAAATAATAAGTGGCAGCTCGGCATTTTTTTGCTTGGCACGAGCACGAATTTGCATCCAACCAGATGCCACAACCGGACGCACGTTAGGTAAGCTTCGTGACCATCTGTCGGCAAGTGCCGAAGGCGGCGCAATGACTATCTCACCGGCCAAGGTTTTTTTATCCGTAACCTCAGATACTGGAATTAACTCACCCAAATCTATTCCTAATTGCTTGTATAAATCGCACAGTTTTAGCTGTGCACCGTGTAAGAAAATTGGCTTGGCGTAACCCGCTTCGCGCAGTGCTAGTATCACCCGTTGGCATTTACCTAACGCGTAAGCGCCTACCAGATGACATCGCTCGGGAAAAACCCGTAACGAATGAAGCAGCTTTTCAATTTCCTGTTCAATGGGCGGGTGTTTAAAAACAGGGAGCCCAAAGGTAGCTTCGGTAATCAATATATCGCAAGGGACAACTTTAAATGGCGGGCACGTTGGGTCGTGTCGACGCTTGTAATCGCCAGACACCACAACACGGTAGCCCGCATATTCAATTAGGATCTGTGTAGACCCAAGAATGTGGCCTGCAGGATAAAACGTGACTTTCACGTCATTAAATTCAATGGTTTTTCCTAACGTTACAGCATGCTGATGAATCGCCATCTCTTCACCGTAGCGAGTTTTCATTATTGCCAGTGTTTCTGGGCTGGCATACACGCTGTTATGGCCTGCCCGTGCATGGTCTGCATGCCCGTGTGTGACAAGCGCGGCTGCTACCTCATTCATGGGGTCAATGTAAAACTCACCTGGTTCGCAATACAAGCCGGTATCATCAGTTTTTAGCCACGTTGATGGATGCACTACTTATCATTCCTGCCAAATTAGAGAATGCTTGTTACTACGTAATCAGTCCCTTAAAACGACCACTTGAAGTGTGTAAGGCCAATAATTCAATAAGCGTGCTGAACTTACTGGCTTTATTAATTGTCACAAAATATGTCGATGTGCTTTCGGGCATTGCACTACACGACCTTTTAATTTAACCTCAACGCCCTACTAAAAAAGCTTTTTTTGGATGCTCATAATAAATAAGGATATTGCCTAATGTTACGTTTAAGCGCTTGTTTACTTGCTATTTCAACCCTCCCTGTTTTTGCCCAATCAACAGATATTCAGCATGAAGTTGCGTTAGGGTTTTCTGATGTACGTGATGCCGACGACAATTTTATTGGAGCAAGCTACCGCTACTATTTCGAATCAGTGAACATTGACCAGCAACCCTGGTCGATTAGCCCTTATCTTCAAAGAACGAACAATGTTTCCGTTGATTATTTTGGTATTGATAATATCGACAGCGTAAATGTACGAGGTGAGTGGTTTTACTCAGACGGGTTAGTTATTCGAGGTCGCTATGGACGTATAACCAACGACAGTAGGTTCTTTGACGAAACGTTAAATCGCTATGCTCTAGAAGTGTCTACCTTCGCGAATCAAAATTGGGAATACGGCATTGGTGTTGAGTATTTTCACCTTAATGAAGAGCTTTTCAGTCCCATCAATCCTGGCGTTAGCGAAAAGCGTTCTGATTCAGAATTCAGCTACAGTGCATTTGCAAGATATACGAGCTTTGGGCAACGTTCTGGTAAGTTTTCTCCAGGGTGGGATACCAAATTGAAAGCAACACAGTTTGATGGTGAGTTCTCCGTTGAGCTAGATACAGATTATTACTTCCGTCCTGATTGGAGCGTGGGAGTGACCTATATTCACGAAAGCAATGAAGTAATAGGCTCTGACAACGTTATTGAATTAGGCACCCACTACTGGTTCAACCCGCATTCATCTATCGAATTTGGGTTGGGCTATGATACTGACGAAAGCCAACTAGGCTCGGCTACTTTGCTAGGTACTTTCAGGTTCTAGATAGTTGCGCCAATATGCTTTAGGACCAGGCTTGACCTGGTCCTTTTGGCTGAATCGGATTTATATAACTTCTTTTAGTACGGATGTTAGCTATAAGGTTTTGTTTGCCTCTGTCGCCAATTCTTGCTCTGCAACCAAACCATCATGTTGCTTACTCTGTTGCTTCTTATGAAAGCTGCGAAGATACAGTCTTCGCCATGCCGCTTCAAATGGGCCTTGATCAAAATGATTAGTAATAAAATTCGCCAGCAGCATTTGAATTGCTGTGAGCCCAAGAGTAATTAACATCAAATCGAGCAGCGTTACGGTATAGGCAAACTCGGGATAGTAGTCGGGCATAATCACACGAAACAACATAGCCAAAACAATAGATTGTGTTAGGTAGAGAGTAAACGCCACCTTGCCGCAGTTAATAAGTGACTGATACCACCACGTCGTTGTATTTTTCATTTTGATTAACAGATGAGCGTAGGCAAAAGCACAGAAAATAGCGGGGATGCTTGTAAACATGGGAATAACATCTGAGGTTACTTGCTCAAACATTAGCTGAGGAATAACGGTAATAACAGAGGTGGCTACGGCAACTATAGCCACTTTTTTGAATACAGTAGAAGAAAAGCCAAGGTTAAAGAAATCGCTTCTGTAAAGGTAGGCACCAAACATCATAAGCCCCATCGACTGCCAAAGCATGGTAAAAGGCGCTGCAATAACGGTAGCAAGAACAAAAGAAGCTTGAACTCCAATTTGGAATAAATAACTACTTTGCCATTTTGTAACCTCTTCGGCGTAAGCTTCGCTAGACCTAAGTGGAGGGGCGCCACCGTAGTCGTATCCAAGCGTAAGTACTATGCCAAAAACAAGCATAATGATGCTCCCCAAGACTAAATATTTAACGCTTTTCGCGCGAAGCTCTTCTTGGTCTAACGTTAAGTGTTTTAGTACAAAGTAGGCGCAAAGACTGTAATAAAGCAGTATGTCGCCGCCAAATATAAACACGCCATGTATTAACCCAAATAAAAATAGCCATTTAAGCCGAGATTTAGAAAAGTCTAAAAAGTTGTGCTCACGCTTTTGGCAAGCATCAAATTGAATCGCTAAACTTGCTCCAAACAGTAGGCAGAATAAGGTGCGAAATCTACCATCTAAGAAAAGCGCGCTAAGTGTCGAGATAATCTCATCTGACAAAAGTGATTCTTCAAAAAACGCGTAGCCGGTGTGAAAATTTTGATGATATGCAATGTTTAAAAATAATATGCCAAGGATTGATAAACCTCTAATGGCATCTATGGATTGAATTCGCATTTACGTTCCCTGTAATCATATTTTGTAGTTTAACGAGTGTAGAGTACTCGTTTTCGAAGTGTCGATACTTAAAGTGTATCCGAATATTAACTATTACTAATAACTTAAATCCACTAACAAATAAAAAGTACAGGAGATACCTATTTTTTCAAGAAAGTTATATTGCGCTAAGCCTTCATGGTTATTGCAAAGGTAAAAAGTAAGGTGTTGGCGTATATAAACTTAACTAAGGAATTGGCGTATAAAACCGAAAAGGCATAACAGATACTGTAAATGACATTACTTCCCTCCGCTTTCGCTAAGTGGTTTAAGCAAAAAGGCTGGCAACTTCGCGATTATCAACAGGCTATGTTGGTGGAAAAAGATAAACATGACTGTACTTTGTTGATAGCACCAACAGGGGCGGGTAAAACGTTGTCAGGCTTTCTGCCAAGTTTGGTAGAACTTAGTGAACTCAATGAGAGTAATGCATCAGCTGAAAACAAGGGTAAGCAGAGTGGGTTTAATGGTCTACATACCCTTTACATCTCGCCGCTAAAAGCGCTCACGCAAGATATCCACCGTAATTTGTTGCAGCCCATTGAAGAAATGGCGCTGCCGATAACGGCCGAGACACGCACTGGCGATACGCCCTCGCACAAGCGCCAGCGCCAGCGTAAAAAGCCTCCAAACATACTGCTTACCACACCAGAATCGCTCATGTTGATGTTGAGCTACGCCGATGCCGATAAGCTTTTTGGCAAGCTAAAGCGTGTCATCATCGACGAAACGCATAGTTTAATGGCCAATAAACGCGGCGATTTTTTATCACTTGCTCTCGCACGGTTAAGCGTGCTTTCTCCAAACTGTAAGCGCATTGGGCTGTCTGCCACTGTAGCATTTCCCGAGAAGTTGGGCGCTTGGCTGGCTGGCAGCGACAGTGTAGCTAATATTATAAAAGTGAAAGCGGGTGAAAAGCCTAAAGTTGAAATGTTGCACTCTAAAGCGCGCATGCCTTTTGGTGGCTTTATGGCTCGCTACGCTATCGACGATATATATCAAGCGATTGAGAGTGCTAAGACTACGCTGGTTTTTGTAAACACCCGTGCTCAATCAGAGTTGTTGTTTCAAATGTTGTGGGAGGCAAATAAGGCTGCGCTACCCATTGCACTGTATCACGGTAGTTTGAGTAAAGAGCAGCGCCGGAAAACCGAAGCCATGATGGCAAGCGGCATGCTGCGGGCTATTGTATGTACGTCGGCGCTTGAACTCGGTATTGACTGGGGCGACGTAGACAAAGTCATTCAAGTCGGCGCACCTAAAGGCGTAAGCAGGCTGCTGCAAAGGATAGGGCGAGCGAATCACAGGTTAGATGAGCCGAGTGAAGCGTTACTTGTACCTGCAAATCGTTTTGAGGCACTGGAATGCCAGGCGGCGATCACCGCTATTGAAAAAGGAGAGCTAGACGGCGAAAGCCCACAGCCAGGCGCGTTAGATATTATTCCCCAGTTTATCTTGAACTGTTTGTGCAGCCAGGCTGCTAGCCCTGATACTTTATATCAAGAGATTCTCACTGCTACGCCTTATCAAGGGCTAGATAGAGATGATTTCGATAAACTGTGGCAGTTTACCCAGGACGGCGGTAGCGCATTAAACGCGTATGAGCGTTACCAGCGCCTGACAAGAAACGATGATGGCACTTTTTCGCCAGCTAATCGGCGTGTTATTCAAAGGCACAGACAAAATATCGGCACAATCGTTGAAGCGGGGCGGCTTAAAGTAAAGCGAATCCGTCGAGGAAATCAAGGCAAGATTATCGGAGAGGTGGAAGAGTATTTCGCTCAACAATTAACACCGGGAGATACCTTCTATTTTGGAGGAGAGGTGCTGCGCTTTGAAGCTATTCGCGATATGCAGCTTCACGCCAAACCAGCAAAAGCCAAAGAGCCTAAAATTCCAAGCTACGCAGGTGGGCAAATGCCGCTGTCTACCTATTTAGCGGAAGGTGTTCGCGCTATCTTGGCCAATCAAAACTCATGGAAAGCATTACCTGTGCAGGTACAAGAGTGGCTTAACCTTCAGCAGGCCTTTTCTGAGTTACCTAGTCCTGAGCGGGTTCTGGTGGAGCAATTTCCATTTAGGCAAGCGCACTATACCTTGTACTACACCTTCGATGGACGAAAGGCAAATCAAACTCTAGGTATGTTGCTAACTCGGCGAATGGAGAAAATGGGTATCAAGCCTTTGAGCTTTAGCGTGACCGACTATGGATTATCGGTAGCATCGGTAAACGCCATCACGCAAAGTCAGCTTCAGCAGCTATTTCAGCCGGATATATTAGGGGACGAGCTAGAAGATTGGATGTTACAGGCGCCTATGCTTAAGCGCTCGTTTAGACAAGTGGCGGTGGTGAGCGGGCTGACTGAACAGCGTTATCACGCTAGTCAAAAAACCATGAAGCAGGTTACGTTCTCAACTGATCTTATTTACGATACATTGCGTGAACACGACCGCGATCATATTTTACTCAAAGTAGCCCGGGCTGATGCTGAGCGAGAGTTACTCGACTTGCGACGACTGGCCAATTTACTTATTCGCTACGTAGATTCAGCAACACTGGTGAATCTTGAAAAACCATCGCCCATGGCCATTCCTATAGTACTCGATGTGCGTAGTGAACAAGTAAAAGGCGCTGGTGCGCAAGCCATTATTGAGCAAGCTAATTTATACGCCGAAGCCGAAACCATGTTAGACGAAGTTCGCGCGTTACTTTCAGGGGTTAGCGTTGAATAGGGTGAAACTAAAAAGAATATTCAAACTTCGCTTTTCCATATCGACGATTTATTTCACGCCTGATGCTTTACTTAACAAACATTTGCGGTAAGTCCGTTGAACAGGAAAGCTTAATAGCATTTCGCTAAATAAACGCGCAGCTTTGCCCCGGTAATAAAAACTCACAAACGAAAAATAAAGAGGATAATTTGGCAATAACCGACGCGTGGCTGACTGAAAAAGTCAGTCAGCGCCAAATCACAATTACGAAATACGCAGATTATTTGTGGCTATTAGACGCACGCGGTGTGGCGTATTTACCCGCATGCGATTGGCTGATTGTGTCTGATCTTCACTTAGAAAAAGGCAGCTATTTACGCAGCTATGCGAACCCCTTACCCAGTTTAGATTCCACCGCCACGCTAAAGCGCCTAGAAGGCATTATTGATGATTACCAGCCTAAGCGCGTAATCAGCTTAGGCGATAGTTTTCACGATAAGCACAGTATGTTGCGCATGACCGTTGAAGACCGTCAGCACTTATGTAGGCTTGTTGATAAAGTCGATGAGTGGATGTGGGTGGAAGGTAACCACGATCCTGATTTACCCGACGGCATTCCGGGTACGCCATGTTTTGAAATAGTGCTAGATAACATGGTGTTCAGGCATGAACCAGAAATGTGCGAAACCCGTGCTCAGATTATCGGTCACTACCACCCAAAGAAGCGCACCACTATTTCTCGCCGTCGTTACTCTGGTAAATGCTTTACTAACAACGAAAACTTACTTGTGATGCCAGCCTTCGGCCAGTTCACCGGCGGGTTAGACATAGACGAAGACGTCATGCTAGCGCTTTTCCCCAAGCCGACCCGTCAGGTTTTCATGCTTTACGACAACATTATTTTTAAAGTGTGAGCCACCCAAATAGGGTCAGAGTCTGAGGGATCCCCACGAATTTAATTCCATGTGCCTGCGGCCCAGGCCCGGTCGACTATGGAGCTGTACCATTTGAGTGCAGCTTTCCACTGTCGCATAGTGAATCGTATTCGGCAAGCAACAGCTCTCAGGCCGAGATAGTGGAATGACAGCACGCTTCTGGTGTCGGTATTTGCTTGGAAGCGCCGATGTTTATTCGAAGAGACGACCACCATACCCAGTAGTATTGCCACCAGTGACGCTAACGTAGTCAGCAATACCAGTATTGTTAGACGCTGCTTTTTCACGCTTTTATTCTGTTCATAGCCAAGCCCGAACTTCGTGCTTTTCATGTCTCTGAAGCCCTCTTCAATCTGCATACGTTGGCGATAAATAGCAACGACCTGTTTTGATAAGCTTCGGTGAGACGCCAGTGATGTCGCTAATAGCCACGGGTCTTTTGCGCCTTGTGCATGCACTTTTGAGCGCTTTGAGGCTTTGCGTGTACCATCTGGATTTGAAGCATGACGTCCTTTAGATTTCTGTTTAAACAGAACTAGCGTGCAGGTAAAGGGGTTGCTCCTTACTATTTGGCTGTTATCAAAGCGCTTCGGTCGATTGGTCGCTTGGGCATAAAGGTGACGAATACACTGCCACGTATCTCCTCTATCAAGTGAATAAAGATGTGGCTTACGGATACGTCCAATAATGTCCCATCCAAGTGCCCTAACTGCCCTGAACCAAGGCGATTTATACCCTGCATCGGTAACGATAATGGGTCGGCAATTTGAAGGTAACATGGCGTGTAATGCCTTTAAGAATGCTTTGTGGGTGGCTGGTTTCTCTTTGGTCTTGTTGCAATGCACTTCTTGATAAAGTGTGACGGGCCGACCTTTTAAAGATATTGCCGCGCGTAAAAGAAAATGCGCTTTACGGTCATCTAAATCTGACCAGTCGATTGAGATAACAGGGCGTGTTGTGTTGCCGCAAAATAGTTGGCATATAGATGCATAGATAAACGGTGTTTCACTGAATAAATGCGGGTTTGAAAGCAAGCGGTCAGCTCGTTTAATCCGATGTTTTTCATAAGCTTTAGTGTTAATCCCACGACCTATGCTGGTTACGGTTGCTGCGCTTCCATGAAGAAGGCTTTTTACGCACGCCGTTAGCACATCCCGACGCGCTTTATGCATTTTATAGCTGACAAGCGATACGACATTGTCCACAATAGATAGGGCATTCATGGCAGTTTGGTCTCAGTGATTTTTGGCGATTGATCTGATCACCAAACGTCATGAATGTTCCTATCTTTTTTATCTCACTGATATCGTTATATTATTTGTGGGGATACCTCAGGGTCAGAGTACATTTCTACCGCGGCAGAATTAAAAAAAGGGGTCAGAGTACATTTCGCAGTTATTGCTGCTTCGAAAAAATGTACTCTGACTCCATTTATTTAGGTTAGTCGCGCCAGCGTTTGGTTAGTTCGTCGTAGGCGTCTATGCGGCGGTCGCGGAAGTAAGGCCAAATGCGCTTCACTTGCTCGGTGCGTTCCATATCAAGCTCTACTGTTAGGGTTGTTTCTCCTTCAGCATCGGCTTTGGCTAAAATCTCACCTTGTGGGCCTGCTACAAAGCTTTGCCCCCAGAACTGAATACCAGGGTCACCTTCAACAGGTGAAGCCTCAAAGCCGGTGCGGTTTGCCACGATGACTGGAACAGAATTCGCCACGGCATGAGAGCGCTGAATGGTTTCCCATGCACCGTGCTGACGCGCACGCTCTTCTTCTGTGTCAGTTAAATCCCAGCCAATCGCGGTAGGATAGAACAACAAATCTGCGCCTGCCATTGCCATTAGGCGTGCTGCCTCTGGATACCACTGATCCCAACATACCAATACGCCAAGCTTACCTACGCTGGTTTCAATAGGCGTGAAGCCCATATCGCCCGGTGTGAAGTAAAACTTCTCATAAAAGCCTGGATCATCGGGAATATGCATTTTACGGTATTTGCCTGCAATTTCTTTACTGCGGTCAAATACTACGGCAGTGTTGTGGTACAAACCTGAGCCGCGCTTTTCAAATAGAGACGTTACTAATACGATATTGTGCTTTTCAGCGAGTTCACCGAAAAAGTCTGTCGCTGGGCCTGGAATTGGCTCAGCCAAGTCAAAGGCGTCAGTATCTTCTTGCTGGCAAAAATACAGGGTGCTGTGCAGTTCTTGAAGAAGAATACACTCGCAGCCTTCAGCCGCTAATTTAGCAATTTGTTCAGCACTTTTATTCCAGTTCGTTGCTTTGTCGTTATCAGCAACGGCCTGTTGTACCAGACCCACTTTTAGCTTAGCTGGGCGCATGTATAGACACTCCTTTTTTTAAGGTGGTGATAATTGAATCTTTTAACGTATTTGTGGGTACCTGCATGGAAATACAATGCAAGCTGCCGTATTGTCTTACGAGTACACTGCAATCAATTGGTTCAACAATATGATTGGGATGTGCTCTTTTTACTGTTTCAATGGCTTCTGCGTCTTCTTCTTCACCATAAACAGGCAGTAAAATAGCGTTGTTACAAATCAAGTAGTTAGCGTACGATGCCGGCAAGCGATCCCCTTCATCATTTACAATATTAGGCAGCGGTAAATGAAACTGTTCATGCTCAGGCAGTTCAAGGGCGCACTCGTCACACAACGCTTTTAACCCTTCAAAGTGACTATCGTTAGGGCGGTTGTTACAGGCTTGAATCACTAAGCCTTTATTCGGGGTGAAGCGCACCAAGGTGTCGATGTGACCATCAGTGTCATCGCCTTCTAAATGACCATTTTGCAAAACAGTCACCTTGCTGCAGCCCAGCATGTCTTTAAATGCATCTTCATAGGCACTTAAGGACATATCGCCGTTGCGCTCCGGGTTAAGCAAACACTGCGCGGTACTCAGTAAATGCCCGTTTTCATCAATCTCTAACGCACCGCCCTCTGCAACAATAGGACTGCTGCGTAGTGCAGATTTACACATGGCGGCAAGATAACGCTGATTGGCAAGGTTATCCTCAGCAGCATTAAACTTATTACCCCAACCGTTAAAGCGAAACTCTACCGGCGAGCCATTACCTTCACTATCTTTACAGGTGATGAAACCGTAGTCGCGCATCCACGTGTCGTTAAAGGATGCTGGAACAATAAGCACTTGTGCACTTTCAGGCAGACGAGATAAAACGTTGTCAACATCATCAGGGGCACACAATAAAATAACACTCGCATTATTGCGATTTACTGCCGAGATCACGTTAAGGTAGGTCGTTCTCGCTTCTTCTAGCCATGGAGCCCAGTCGGTTTGTGCATGCGGCCATGCCAGCATGACAGCATCGATGTCATACCATTCAGGTGCCATAGTACGGTTGCCGTGCATAGTAAAATTCCAAATAGCGTAAAAATAGGGTTCGGATTATAGCCATGCCCCACCTGTAGACCAAGGCAAATGGCGATGAAATTAAATGGCTGTGACGATTACTTTATTACATTGGTCTACGCCGGTTAGTTGACGAACGGGTATGCCTTATTTCAAATGCCGCCCACCATTGAGATGAAGGGTTTGCCCGGTCACATAATCACTATCAAAAAGATAGTTCATCGCTTTCACGGCTTCTTGCGCGCCAGGGACTATTTCAAGTAACGACTTTTTAAGTGCTTTCTGTTTATAGGCTTCATCGTCATTTTCATTAAACATAAGCAAAGCAGGAGCAATGCTATTTACTTTTACCTGAGGGGAAAGTTTTTTTGCAAACGATAAGGTGAGATTGTGCAAGGCAGCTTTACTTGCTGCATATGCCATGTGTTTTTCGCTGCCCGTTTCTTGAATGTAATCAGTCATATGAATGATATCGGCTTGGCCTTCATACTCGCGTAGTGCATCTTCTAGCGCTAAGTTAATGCGGTAGGGTGCGATAGCGTGAATCATCATCATTCGCTCTATGAGGCTCTGCTTATCGCTACTGTCTTTTTCTTGTGCCCAATCGGATGCATTATGAATAACGGCCCGATAGGTTTTACTGATTGCCTTAATCTCATCAATTGCTCGATCAATAGCCGCCTCAGTGCTAAAATCAGCGTGTAAAACTGTTGCGCCTTTATCCTTAAGCATCGTGATACTCGGGCGTGGTGTTCGATACGTCACCACTACATGCTGGCCTTGTTCAAGTAAACTTTCGGCCATGGCTAGTCCAAGACGTTGGCTAGCGCCTGTTATAAGTACAGGTGATTTCAAGATGATGTCCTTCTTAAATAAGCAGTCGCAGTTTTATTATTGTGTTAGTAGCACTATCGGTAGCAACAACATTAAATAAAAGTCATGTTGTTGTATAACCGAACTTTTACGAGTAACTCAGCGTAGAAGTTCAAAAAAAGCAGTAACAACGGATAAAGCAATGTTAGCAAAAGAAGCGGTAATTGTGCGCGACGCACTGGACCACTCTATTTCAGAATCAGCACAACGTGTACGAGATGCATTGGAGGCCAAAGGGTTAGAAACGCCAATGGTAGCTAATGGGCTGACAGATGAACAGAAGCGAAAGCGAATTGAAAGTGCCATGCGAGATGTTATGGACACGCTTGGTTTAGATTTGGCTGACGATAGTCTTTGTGACACGCCGGCGCGAATCGCTAAAATGTATGTTAATGAGATTTTTGGTGGGCTGGACTATCGAAAGTTTCCTAAAATTACTGCTATCGAAAATAAGATGCAGATTGATCAGCCAGTGCAGGTTTCGGACATCAGCCTGACAAGCACGTGTGAGCATCATTTTGTCACTATTGATGGCACTGCTACGGTTTCTTACATTCCCAAAGACACCGTAATTGGGCTTTCAAAAATAAACAGGCTCGTTGGCTTTTTTGCGCAACGCCCCCAGGTGCAAGAGCGGTTAACTCAGCAAGTGCTCGTGGCATTGCAAACGCTCACAAACACTGAAGACGTTGCAGTGAGCATAAATGCCACACATTATTGTGTTAAGGCGCGTGGCATTCGAGATACGAATTCATATACAAAGACGTCTGCATTAGGCGGCCGCTTCCTTACAGACAACGAGTTAAAGCGGGAGTTTTTCCGTTAGGCTCATCCCGTTGCTAGCATTAAAAAAACCGCTGAATTCAGCGGTTTTTTGTTTAGAGAGACATGAACTAACCTAGAAGCGAAGGTTACTTGATGACATTGTCGTTAATAATCTCATCGACGATAAGATTTACGCGTCCTGCAATCCCGTCAGCGGGGGTCAGGCTTAGTATCTTGTTACAGCAACTGCATGACTCATGCTGTTCGTGATACATATCGCGAAGACTGTCGAGTTTAAAATCATTAATTGCCCCGCAATAAGGGCACATGTATTCCAAAGTGCTATCACTTTGCATCGTTCTATCCGTTACCATGTTAAACATATCCATATGACACAATTCGAATTTCGCCGGCGGCTTAATTCAGAGAAGTACTGCTAATAGTATTCCAAGAAGTCTTAGCAAGAATTAACCTAGCAAGTATTAAACCAAACCTATTGGAGCATGCATGTTCTCACTTCCTGCGCTTTTAGTGGTCTAACGTGTCGCACACTTCCAAGCATGTGAAATAATCACCAACACACTTAAGTATAGTAGTAATTTTTTCAATTGCTTTTGAAACTATGGGATAGTTGTTAAGTTGTTGACGTGAATGAATTTAAATTGTTTGCTGAACAAGTCCCAACTAATCTGCTAGCTGACGCTAGAAATTAGTTGGGTGTAGTTTATAGAAAGATAATTATGCGGGAAGTAGCCACATTTGTTGAAACGGGGCGAGTAGTAGTGCTGAAGAGTTTATCTCGACCGTTTCACCAGTAAGCAAATCTTTACTCGCAGAGTGCTTAAGTGTTGCCAAAATGCTACGGGATAGTGATTGAGGGTGTTCACTAAAGTTACAAATCGCAAGAAGCTTTTCACCCTCAATATTTTCACGCAAAAAGGCGAAGCAATGCTGATTGTGGGTTTCTAGTATATGGGTCTTGGCCTGACCGAAGATGGCGTTCTGCTTCCTTATCGCTATCATTTGCTGAAGACCTTTAAAAACGCGCAGGCTCGCGGTCTGCGCCGTATTTGAAGGTGTGGTTTCACCTAGTGCTAACTGGGTGTCTTCATTAGTCACAGCGATCCGATTTACCCATCTGTCATCGTGTTTCTTGCTATCGTCATCACGGTAGCTGTAGTCATTAAGCTTTCCAATTTCATCACTTGAATAAAGCAAAGGAATACCGCCGATACTAAACGTAATGCCGTAGAGCAATAACATGCGTTTTACCGCTTCGTCTACGCCTTGCGCGTCGTTATCGCTTAGTGCGCCTTCCAAGCCACACAGTGATGCTAGCGACCCGCATACCCGGCAATCGCCGTTAGACGGGTTTTCAGCAAAAGGTACGCCGTTTGCGAAGCTTCCTTCGAACCTTCCGGTGTAAAACTGATTGAGAAACAAACGATGATCGAACGGATTAATGCCAATGTCATGCGCGACAGCATCGTCGAATGTCCATCCTATATCATCGTGACAGCGCACATAGTTTACCCAGGTACAGTTATCAGATATTGCAAAACTCTTTTTCATTGAGCTGGTTAAAAGCCGCGTTTTGCGCGTTGCCAGCGAGTTCCATAGCAACGCCATTAACAGTGGATTGTAAGACAGTTGACACTCGTCTTTATCGATATATTTCAGTACCTCATCGGGATGTACGATAGCTTCTGACTTAAACACTACGGCGGGCGCTACAATTTGAAGACAACAGTTAAACGCTTGAATCAGCACGTGTGCTTTTTCTTGGTTTTCGCAGTTTGTGCCCAGTTCTTTCCATATAAACGCCAATGCGTCTAAACGCAGCGCAGCACAGCCCAGGTTTGCAAGAAAAAGCATTTCTGAAGTGATTGCATTAAATACTTCTGGGTTGCTGTAGTTAAGATCCCACTGAAAACTGTTGAATGTGGTCCACACCCACTTTTCCATTTGCTCATTAAAGGTAAAACTGCCTCTTCTTACCTGTGGAAAGATTTCTCTAAGCGTATGTTCGTACTGATCTGGAATCGTTCTGTCATCAAACAAGTAGTAATAGTTTTGATATTGTTTGTTACCATCTAACGCCTCTTTGGCCCAGGTATGCTCATCTGAGGTATGGTTAAAGACGAAATCGAGAACAAGATTAATCCCTTCTTTTTGGAGTGCGTCAGCAAGTTTTTCCAGATCTTTGACCGTTCCTAAAGTTGGATTTACCTTGCGGTAATCCGAAACTGCATATCCACCGTCACTATCACCTTTAGGGGCATCGTATAAAGGCATCAAATGAACGTAAGTAACACCAAGTGCTTTGAAATAGTCAATTTTGTCGTGTAGGTCGTTGAGCGTTGGTCCCATCAAATCAACATAACAGGCCATTCCGACCTGTTCTTCATCGCGATACCATAAAGGAGAGTCGAGGCGCTGGCTATCTAACTTTTTAAGTGCAGGCTTCCGGTTTTTTAAACCATCTCTTAAAATTTCAACGAGCTTTTGTAAATGAAAATAGCAGTCGTACTGATGACCATAGACGTAAGTATATTTTTCAAAAAGACGGGGAAAATGCGCCTTCAATCGACGAGTGAATGTCGTCGCGTCTTTCTTTGTAAGGCCAGATAAATCGGTAGATGCCAAGATTCTGTCTAAACATACACCACTGTCAGCAGCATAGCTCATAGAAAACTCCAAATTGTTACACACTTGTATGCTAAGTTAGCCCATCCAAATTATCGGGTTTACAGGCTTTTTAAATTCTGTTAACTTTTATCTTAAACGATTAAGCTTATTTTTCAAGGTTATTAAATCGTTATTTTTTACAAAATGAGTACGTGAAACAGTAAACGTATTTTTATGAATTTAAGAAAGGTTAAGCTAATCCTTTCGCCAGTGTAATTGCGAGACAAAATATGCCTAATCATGACTCTAGTAGCAGAATTATCAGGTGGTTGACGTACCTTATGTTTATGATGTTTGCAATGACATCAGATTCTGTAGGCGAGATAATCAAAGAAGTAAAAGTGGCGTTTTCGGTCACTAATGCACAAGCTAGCTTGATGCACTCACTCCCTATGCTGGGTATTGCGCTATCAGGTCTATTTTTGGGCTTTTTAGCCGATAAGCTAGGGCGAAAACCTACCATAATCATAGGGCTCGCGCTTTTTGGCCTAGCATGCTACAGCTTCCTAATTGCCAACGACTTTATGCTTATTGTGAGTCTAATGAGTCTTTCAGGTGTAGCCGTGGGTATCTTCAAAACGGGTGCCCTGGCGTTAATTGGCGATATCTCGTCATCTACTAAACAGCACACAGCTACCATGAACGGCGCGGAAGCATTCTTTGGCGTAGGTGCAATCATTGGCCCGTTAATTGTTGCATACCTTATTCATCAAGGCGTTGCATGGCAGTGGTTATATGTCATTGCCGGTGGTGTTTGCACCGTACTCATTGTGGGGGCGTTATTAGTTAAGTACCCTGCTTATACAAGAAACACCGGAAACGGTGAAGAAAAGGTATCTATAGCGCAAAGTCTGAAATTGGTTAAAAATCCCTATGCGCTGGGTTTCTCGATAGGTGCATTTCTTTATGTTGCTGCAGAAAGTGCAATTTATGTTTGGATGCCAAGCTATTTAGTGTGCGATGCAACCACACTTAAGGCGACGTATGATTGTTATACAGAAGGCTTTTCACAAACGTTGGCCATATATTCAGTGACCGCCTTCTTTATTCTTCGAGCGGCAGGGCGATTTGTAGGCATCTGGATGATGTCTCGTTTCAACTGGGCACTTGTGTTGATGCTATTCACTGGCGCGATTGTATTGTGTTTCGGTATTGGTTTGTGGGGCGGAAAACAAGTTGCCCTGTTCTTGTTCCCTTTGACAGGTATTTTCATGTCAGTCATATACCCAACCTTCAACTCCAAAGGGATAAGCTGTTTTCCTAAGCATCAGCACGGCAGTGTAGCCGGCGTTATATTGTTCTTCACCGCCGCAGGTGCGGCAGCCGGGCCTTTTATAATGGGGCTTGTGAGTGACGCTAATGGCGGCGATGCTAAATACGGTTTCATGGTGGCAACAGGGTTCGCAGCGTTACTATTTGTGGGCTTGGTGTATAACTACATTAAGAACCCTACAAAGGCGCGTTTGGCTGAAATAGAGGCAAGCGAATACGCTAACTAATGTTCGTTTTTTCTTAGGCTTGTCATCAGCAGGCCTTACTTTCTCTTAAACAGTGCCAGACCTTCCCGAAGGGCGAGTTTAAAATGTCCGTACTCTTTGTTGCGTCACCTTGATGTAGAACCACTATACCTGCGGTAACACGCCGCGATTACGAACATTTTAACTCTCGCTGAGAGGGTAATTGTCTATGCGGAGTGGTATACTCTTCACCTATTCAAGTATCACCGCTAATTGTACTCACGCTAAATGGATGAATTAAAACAAGCGCAAGCGCTATACGACACACTGGTTGAATTTGCAGTGACCTACAGCTTCCAAATTGTAGGTGCCATCATCATATTTTTCATTGGTTGGTGGGTTGCCAACAAAATAGGCCATGTGGTTGAAAACCTAATGGTAAGCAAAGGCATTGATGTCACGCTTAGTCGTTTCACTGGTGGCGCCTGTAAATTGGTGGTACTTGGGCTTGTCATCATCATTGCGTTAGGCAATGTTGGTATTAGTGTTACGCCACTCATTGCTGCGTTAGGCGCAGTGGGCTTGGGGGCAGGCCTTGCCATTCAGGGAATGCTGGCAAATTATGCGGCTGGATTTACCATTATCATCACTCGCCCCTTTGTTGTGGGAGATACCATTCGCGTTCGTGGGGTTGCCGGTGTTGTCGATCAAGTGATGCTGCCCTACACCATACTTATCGACGAAGATAATGTGCATATTCAAATTCCCAATAAGCTTATTGTAGGCGAAATATTGCACAACTCTGCAGAAAATATGCTTATCGAGTTGGAAATCGGTGTTGCATACTCTAGTAATGTAGACAACGTAATTGACGTAATTCGAAACGCGGTTAAAACCGTTGACGGTGTAAGCATTGAAAAGTCACCGGCCATTGGCGTTGATAACTTTGGCGATAGTAGCATCAACTTTGGAATTCGGGTGTGGGCACCCGCGGTCAGGCATTTCGAGGTGCGATATGCACTCAATCAAGCTATTTTTAACGCACTTCAACAGCATGATATTGATATTCCATTTCCGCAGCGGGAAGTTAGAATGCTCGATTAGTCCAAATGATCAGACGCTTTAACTAAAAAATGCCGAATAAAGACACGCTTCTATTCGGCATTTTTTTAATAAAAGAACGCCCTTTAGCGCTCATATAACTCTAGAGGTAAACCGTCAGGGTCTTGGAAAAACGTAAATCGTTTGCCGGTATATTCATCAATTCTTACCGGTTCGCATTCCACGCGCTTTTTCGTTAAGTGATTAATCACTTCGTCCAAGTTGTCGACTTTAAATGCCAAGTGCCGGAGCCCCTGTGCTTCGGGGCGTGACGGCCTTTGCGGTGCGCCTGGAAACGAAAACAATTCTATTTGACTACCGTCAGGCAAGCCCAAGTCGCACTTATACGAATCCCTGGCTTCTCGGTAATTTTCATCAATGATAGAAAAACCTAAGACGTCCGTGTAAAACGCCTTTGATCGCGGGTAATCGCTACAAATAACAGCAACATGATGAAAACCTTTCAACATACTATTTCCCTCGGTGATTCTTATGGCATCTCTTGGCCGCGAGCTACCTCAAATAGCTTATACCAGTGCTCTCGGGTCAGGTGGACACCCATCGCTTTCTGACTAGCCTTAATCCTTTCAACGTTGGTACTACCCAAAACCGGAGCAATATTTGCGGGATGGCGCATAAGCCAAGCCAACACAATAGCTTCGGGTGTCGTTTGATATTCACCCGCAAGATGCGCAACCAAATCAGCCGTGTCTTTATCACTACTCGTTTCTGCCGTTGCACCCGTATACTTGCCTTGGGCCAAACTTCCCCATGCCTGCAGCTGTACATTGTTCATCATGCAATATTCAAGTGTGCCAGGCGCGTACCCGATGTTGCGGTTTGCAGCATTGTTGGTTGTAATACCGTCTTCTAACCAGTCTCTAAAACCCAAGCTCATTTCTAACTGGTTGGCGACTATCGGCGTTGAGAGCGCTGATTGAAGATAGTTAATTTGGTGCCCGTGCATGTTTGATACGCCCACATGCTTAATTTTTCCTTGCTGTTGTAAAAGCTGTAGTGTCCCCGCGACTTCTTCTAACTCCATTAATGGATCAGGGCGATGAAGCAATAAAACATCAAGCTGCTCTATGCCTAAGCGTGAAAGAATACCTTCCACCGAGTTGTGGATATGGTTCGCAGAGAAATCGTAACGCTTTGGTCCCAAATCATCTTCAAAGCGTATTGCACATTTTGATTGGATGATCATGTTATCTTTTAACTCGGGCGCTTCTTTCAGTGCCTCACCAAAGGCAGTTTCGGCTTTGCCAAAGGTATAAATATCGGCGTGGTCAAATACGTTAATATCTAGGTCTAAAACGGTGTCGATAATGGAGCGGGCTTGGCTAATATCATCTTTTGTGACAGGTGAATCATTCCAACCTCCACCGAGCCCCATGCACCCGTAAATTAATCGGCTTGCGTGTGGAAAATGTGCGTTCATTTGTTCTACTTCCTATTCAAAATATCGAGTGGACAAGACGTTAAGGCACTCGTTATTGGTATCAATTCGTTGTTACTCGTCAGGCACTGTAATATGAGGGCACTCATAATAAAAGTTTGATTAGGCGAAATTATTTTTTATAACGACAGCTGGCTTATATCGAATGGTCGAGCCTCACATTGAGGGTCAATGCTCTGTTGTGTCAAGCGACGGCCGTGTTGAGTAGCAACGCGCCTTTGCTATAAAAAAGTTTAAGGAGAGAGAACATATGTTTAAAAAACTGATTTTTGCGATGGCAAGCGGGATTTTCCTTTTGGGTATATCCGGATGTACTGGTGTACCTGAAAAGGTTACACCGGTTAATGAATTTGAGCTTCCTCGTTACTTAGGTAAGTGGTACGAAATTGCAAGATACGATCATAGTTTCGAGGAAGGGTTAAGCAATGTTACAGCAACCTACAGCATGCGCGATGACGGTGGTGTAAAAGTTATCAATCGTGGTTTTTCTAAAGAAGACAACGCTTGGGATGAAGCGGAGGGCAAAGCGTATTTTGTAGATTCCCCTTCAATCGGACACCTTAAGGTCTCTTTCTTTGGCCCATTTTATGCGAGCTACGTAATCATGGAACTAGATAAAGAAGGATACCAATACGCGTTAATCACCGGCCCTGATAAAGACTATCTTTGGATCTTAGCTCGCACGCCCTCAATTGCCGATGATGTGCGTTCTCAGCTTTTAGATACAGCCACAGCTGCTGGCTATGACGTCAACAAGCTAATTTGGGTAGAGCACGAAAAAAATCAGCCATAGCCCAAAACCGTAGTCTCGTTCTGCGCGCAAAAATTGTGAGTTGTGCTATTATTGCGCGCAATATATCCCTCTGTTTGAATAAGTACTAAGAGAGACAAGGCATGCAAACGCTCACCATTACCACGCCAGATGATTGGCATCTTCATTTTCGCGATAACGAAATGTTGGCAGAAACCGTTCCGGCAACCGCGCGCTGCTTTCAACGTGCTATTGTAATGCCGAACCTTGTGCCGCCTGTGGTCAATGCTGATATGGCGATGGCATACAAAAGCCGTATTGAGGCTGCAAGACCTAGTGGCAGTAGCTTCGAACCATTAATGACCCTGTTTCTTACTAATCAAACAACACCTCAAGATATTGTTGACGCCAAGCAAGCCGGTGTCACGGCGTGCAAGTTGTATCCTGCGGGAGCAACGACGAATTCTGACGCGGCAGTAAAAGGTATTCAGGCTTTATACCCTGTATTCCAAGCCATGCAAGAACAAGGTTTGTTGCTACTAATTCACGGTGAAGTGACAGAGCACCACATCGATATTTTCGATCGTGAAAAAGTGTTTATCGATACACACCTAGGCCCAATCGTTGAGGCGTTTCCAAAACTAAAAGTAGTGTTTGAGCATATTACGACCGCAGATGCGGCAAGTTTTGTTGCAAGCGCGAGTGATTTTGTTGGTGCCACCATCACTCCTCAGCATTTATTACTAAATCGCAACGACCTTCTCGTGGGGGGAGTACGGCCACACAATTATTGTTTGCCAGTACTTAAACGCAATACGCATCAAAAAGCGCTTCGCGATATGGTGGCGAGCGGCAATAAAAAGTTTTTTCTAGGAACAGATTCAGCGCCTCACGCGAAACACAAAAAAGAAAACGCATGTGGCTGTGCGGGTTGTTACAGTGCGTGGTCGGCAATTGAGCTTTACGCAGAAGTGTTTGAACAGCTAGGCGCAATAGACAAACTAGAAGGCTTTGCCAGCCATTATGGTGCAGATTTTTATGGTTTACCGCGAAATACAACTACAATGACATTAGTTAAAGAGTCATGGGCGGTGCCAGAACAAGTTACCTTAGCTGATGGCACCGAAATGGTCCCATTCTTCGCCGGACAAACGTTACAATGGAAACTAGAAAAGGCTTTCCAAGCCTAATTTTACTCATTGCTTGTTTAAGTGCTCTGTGGATCAATCCCGCAAGGGCACTGTTCCTTTTTCAGTCCGATACCCATGACTTGCGAAATGTGTTTTCTCAACCTCTGCGAGAAAGCATCGATGAGTATGCCCGTATGGTGCTGGATAATGCTTTATCATCGGAGCAAACTGAGCTGCGACTTATGTCAGATGAAGAGCAGGCGAGCCCTCGTCTCTATCTTAATCTAATTAGAACGGCAGATAATGAGCGGGAGTATTATTGGGTGTCGCCACTGTTTGCTTTTGAGTGTGGCGAGAACGTGCCCTGTACGCCGTACGCAGGGAATCAGCTAACAGAAGTCGCGGTCAGCTACATTGCTATCGATAAAAATTCCACCTCTTTTCAATTTGCAGAACGCGTAAGCGAAAAAATTAGTGAGTATAAAAACTCTGAGGGTTTTTACCTGCTTGCCAATAATGTGAAATCTGCGCTGTCAGCGAGCTTTTCCGAGATAGAGCTAGCCTATGGTCTTGTGAGTCTAGTAGGCCCGTTGGATGCTGATGCAAGCGACCTTTGGGTAATTGCAGACGTGATTCCACTATTTTCTGAAAAGGGGGAGCGGGGCAAGTTAAAAGGCATCGCTGCCGACCTGGTTAATAGCGTTCTCAAAGAAATTTCCTTGCCACAAGATATATTGTCGGCGCCTTGGGAGCGCATTGCTAAAGAGGCTATGTCTAAATCGAACGTATTGGTTTTTGCCGTTATTCGTACGGAAGAAAGAGACGATGTGTTTCACTGGATAACGCCGGTGTCACGCAATCTGCACGGTCTCTACGGCATAAATAAACCCCATTTTGAAAGCTTTGATGATGTACCGCGAACATTCAGAGTAGGGACGCTATTAGAAGACTATCGCTATAACGTTGCCCTTGAAAATGGATTTAAAGTGAGCGCTTATGGCTCTTGGAACGAGTTAGTTGAAGCATTATTTAACAACGAAATAGATACGATTTTCGGTTCTCAGGGCGCGATTGACTTTGGATGCAATCCAAATCAATTCAAATGTGAGACAATAACACTTTCAAGTAAGTACGATATCTCAACGGCCTACCTAGCACTATCCAAGAAAGACACCTGTGTTTTGGTTTTAGAAAAGCTCAAGTTAGCGGCGGCCGATGTGAAAATGAGTGATGAATTTAATGAGCGGCTTTCTTCATGGAGTGACATGGTGTCCCAAGAATACGGCATAGCTCATCATACCGAACATGGTGTAGTGCACCTTTGGAACCCAAATTAATGACAGTTGAAACAGTAAAGCAATTAGATATAAATCCCGCCATCGCAAAGGCGCTAGACTCACAAGGTATACACCAGCTCTCTCCCATACAGTCGCAGTCACTCCCAGAGGCATTGCAGGGTAAAGATGTTATCGGTCAGGCCCAGACCGGCAGTGGCAAAACGCTGTGCTTCGTGATCCCCGCGTTGCAGCAGATAGAAGTGAACGACTTCACCACACAGGCAATTATGCTTTGCCCTACGCGAGAACTAGCTGAACAAGTCGCGCAGCAGTGCCGTACTGCGGCAAAAGATATCGGTAACATCAAGGTGACCACCTTGTGTGGTGGTCAGCCGATGGGGCCGCAAATTCAATCGCTTAAACATAGCCCGCATATCATTGTAGGAACGCCAGGCCGCGTAATGGATCACGTTGAGAAACGCCGCATTGATTTACGTAATGTAAAATTACGCGTTCTTGATGAAGCGGACCGCATGTTAGACATGGGGTTTGAAGATGACCTGCGGGTTATTTTTGGTCAAACGCCAAAACAGGTACAAACTCTGTTGTTCTCTGCCACCTTCACCGAACAAATTGAGCGTGTGGCAAAGCAGTACCTGCATAATCCGGTAACTTGCAAAGTAGAATCTCAAGAGAATAAGCCTGCAATAACTCAGCTGGGTTACAACGTATTACCTCACACCCGCACGCAGGCACTTAAAGCGGTGTTGACGGAATATCAGCCTAAAAATGCCATTGTTTTCTGTAACCGTAAAACTCAGGTCAATGACGTCGTAGATGAATTAATTGAAGACGGTTTTAGTGCAAAAGGGCTTCAGGGGGATATGGAGCAGCATCAAAGAACCTCTGTGTTGATGCAGTTTGCCAGCGACTCATTGCAAGTGCTTGTTGCCACGGATGTAGCAGCCCGAGGATTAGATATAGACGATGTTGCCTGTGTTATAAACTACACCGTGAGCGAAGAGCCCGAAACCCATATTCACCGGATAGGACGCACAGCGCGAGCAGGTGCAAAAGGCATGGCTATCACTCTGGTAAGTGATGAGGAAGAGCATTTTTTAAGAAAAATAGAAGTGCTACAGGAAAGCGATATTCCACTTAAAGGCGCGCAAAGTTTACGGTTCCATAAAAACAAAATTACTCAGCCTGAGTTCACCTGTATTTCATTAAGCGCCGGTAAAAAAGAAAAACTTCGTCCTGGTGATTTAGTTGGGGCGCTGACCAAAGATGCGGGAATTCCTGGCGATGACCTAGGCAAAATCGCAGTTCAAAACAGTATGAGTTTTGTCGCTGTAAAAGCGCGTAGCGTGAAAAAAGCCATGACGCAGTTCAGAGAGGGTAAAATTAAAGGTAAGCGTATTAGAGCTAAAAAGCTTTAATCAAATCATAGCTTTAAAATAAAAGAGCGTATCGTGATAGCCGAAACCGACTTAAGCGTGTTACTTAAAAACTTAAATCCCGTGGCGAGTAGTGAAAATTATGTTTTCACTACACTGCCTGCCGACAAGTTATCAAGCACGCTTGTCTCGGTGGCTAAAGGCATGTTTCAGGAATGCGAGGGCACAACGCTCATCCTGCCAGTGGCCGCGGCCAAGCAAGCTAATCTGCAATTTGAAGGCTACTACCGCTGTATAACGTGTGAAGTGCATTCAAGTTTGGAAGCGGTAGGCATGACTGCAGCTATGTCCACCGCGCTGGGTAATGCGGGAATTAGCGCAAACGTGGTGGCCGCGTATTACCATGACCATATTTTTGTGCCAGTTGAAAAAGTCGATGTGGCGCTAGACGTTTTAACGTCGTTGTCTAACTAATCCTACCTTGTCTGTTTTCTTAATAACGCGTTAACAAGGCCCACCGTTAAACAATATTGCGCGGCATAATACGTCGTCATAACCCAAAAGGCTGATGATGGAAGCGGCGTTTTAAAAACCGACTGGGCGAGAATGGCATCTGAGACCACAAAAAGCATAGCGCCAGCTATAATTAGCTTGGTTCGTGCCAGGCACACTGCGGCTAACCCCATTAGCGTGATAACGCTAATATAGGCGACGACAGGGTAAAATAAGCTTTTCGATGCTGGCAGGATATGGGCAGCCATCAGCGTGGCGAAACTAACGATAATAATACTAACTAGCCACTTAGTTTTGTGCGAAATAACATCGTCGGTGTGTATTCTTTGTTGACGGCAATGCAGTGAAGCAAAGCATACGGCGTAGGATAAATGCGCAAGGAAAAAGCACGATAATCCAGTTATAAAACTGTCCTCAAACGGTATAGCCAGACTAATATCTCCAGCCATGCTAAAAAGTAGTGCAGCCAACACGACATATCGCGGCGTACTATTAAGCTTTATAAACGCAAATACCATCAGTACACAGATGGGAAGCGCTTTAGGTAGGAATTGTGCGACATAAGGTGAAAACGGCAACGTCGCTAAGTAAAGCAGCGCCAAGATCATAAAAACGATAGTTGCTCTTACATTCATATTTAGTTATCTAAAACAGCTTAATTCTATTTTTGTTACACCACGAAAAAGCCCCAGTTTGACGAACAAAACATGGGGCTTTAACTGACGTATTATCTACGCGCGCATGTGTATGCGAATTACCAAATTTTCACGCGTTCTTCTGGTGGTAAATACAACGCATCTTCTTCGGTCACGTTAAACGCTTCGTAGAATTCAGGCACGTTGCGAACAGCACCGTTAGTGCGGAACTTGGTAGGTGAATGAGTATCGGTTTGTACTTGGCTGCGCAAGGCTTCTTCACGGTATTTGCTGGCCCACACTTGGCCGTAACCAATGAATACACGCTGATCGCCAGTAAAACCATCTAGTTCAGGCGCTTTTTCACCATCAAGAGACAGATGATAAGCTTTAAGTGCGATGCTGATGCCGCCAAGGTCGCCGATGTTTTCACCTAAGGTATATTCACCGTTCACGTGCAAGTCTGGCAGAACCTCAAACTGGTTATACTGTTCAATTAAGTTTGCAGTGCGTGCTTCAAACTCGCCGCGATCTTCATCAGTCCACCAGTTTCTCAGAACGCCGTCACCGTCGAAAGTTGACCCTGAATCATCAAAACCATGGCCAATTTCGTGACCAATTACTGCGCCAATACCACCGTAGTTAACCGCGTCTTCGGCGTTCATATCAAAGAACGGAGGTTGCAGGATAGCCGCAGGGAATACAATTTCGTTTAGCGGTGGGTTGTAGTAGGCATTAACGGTTTGTGGTGTCATGCCCCATTCATGGGTCCACACTGGGCCGCCTTGTTTCTTAAGCATTTCTTCGTACAGCACGTCCGAAGAACGCTTTAAATTTCCAAACAGGTCACTGGCATTAACTGTCAGCGCTGAGTAGTCTCTCCACTGGTCTGGGTAACCAATTTTCACGGTAAACTTAGACAATTTGTCCAGCGCTTGCGCACGAGTTTCATCTGTCATCCAATCAAGATTTTCGATACTTTCTTTGTAAGCTAACAACAGGTTATTAACCATTTCCATCATGCGATCTTTCGCTTCAGGCGGGAAGTGCTGTTTTACATAGACCTTACCGATAAGTTCACCAACGTGGGCATTTGAAAGACTCACTGCACGACGCCATTGTGGCTGCTGCTCTTCTACGCCGCGAAGCACTTTGCTGTAGAAGTTAAAGTTTGCTTCATCGAGTTCGGCGTTCAGACGGCCGGCAGACGCATTTAACAAGCCCCATTTAAGAAACGTCTTCCAGTCCTCAAGTGAGGTTTCAGCAATAACGCCATCAATGTTTTGCATGTAGTCTTTTTGTAAAATGCCGAGTGAAGGAATGTCGCTAATGTTAGCTTCAGAAAGGTAAGCGTCCCAGTCGAACTTAGGCATTAAGGCTTTGAGCTCTTCAATGTTTAGCTTGTTGTAATTGGCAGCAAAGTTACGGGCTTGCTCTTTTTTCATGTGCAGTTGAGCAATCTTCGTCTCTAGCGCGAAGAGCATATCTGCGCTTTCTTTAGGCGCCTCGAAGCCCGCTAGCTCAAACATGGTTTGGATATGTTTAACGTAGGCATCACGAATGGTTTGTGACGTCTCATCGTCCTTGAAATAGTACTCGCGCTCAGGAAGCCCCAGTCCCGACTGCCACGTATACATCAAATATTCTTTCGGCGATTTAAGATCTGGATATTGGGTTAGGCTAAATGGTGTGCCGTAGCCATAGCGAGCGGCGTATGCGAAGTACTCGGCAAGGTCGGTATAGTCTTCAATAGCATCAATCTTGGATAGCTCAGGTTTTAGCGGCGTCGTGCCAAGCTCGTTGCGGGTCTCCATGTCCATATAGGCACGGTAGAAATCCCCCACTTTCTGTTCGTCGCTTCCCGCTTTAAAGTCACCTTCGGCAGATGATTTAATAATGTCCATTACGTGGTCTTGCGCTTCATCGCGAAGGATCACGAAAGAGCCGTAGCTCGATTTGTCTGCCGGTATTTCAAAATTATCAAACCATTTGCCGTTTACATAGCGGAAAAAGTCATCACCTGGGTCAACAGACAAGTCCATATTTTCTTTTATAACACCTGAGGAAAGCTGCTGTTGAGCCTCTTCAGTGGCCGCGCTTTGTGTCTGTTGTTCTGTGGACGAATTTTGTGGGCTACAAGCCGTTAAGGCCAGCGCCACGCTTAAGCTTAAAACGCTACGTAACATGTCGAGTTTTTCCTTTTTATTTTATCGGTAGTGGTGACATCTACCGTTAATTTGTTTTTGGCTCGAGGCAATAGCTCTCTCATTTGCTTGAAAGGTTAAGAACTTGAAACACCTACTCGCCTTTTATAATCACACATGTTTTTAGCATGGCAGTGCTAACAGAAAAAGTGTTTATAGTGAAAATACACAGCTTGTAACAACTTGGGGCCTTAATTTCGTTATAGTGATTTCTCTCACCAGAAAAAAGACAGGAAAGGCAATGGAATTAGACAATATCCCTTTTGACAGCGTCTCGCCTTGCGAATACGCAGATGCGCTTCCAAGAGACCAGTTTATGGATTACGCCATAAAACCTTTATGGGATGGTATCCCGCGTATAGCTGGCCCAGCTTTCACCGTAAAATGTGAACCAGGAGACCATCTTATGCTCCATGCGGCAATTTATCGCGCAAGCCCTGGTGACATTATTGTCGTAGAGGCCGATGACAAGTTCGCTGTCGCTGGTGGTAATGTGTGTGCAATTGCGCAGGCTCGCGGGATCAAAGGTTTTGTTATTGACGGTGTGATTCGTGATATTGCAGAAACACGCGAAAACAAGTTTCCCGTGTTTGCTCGCGGTGTGGTACCTAAGCCGGGTGCAAAAAAATGCATATCGCCGCTGAATGAACCAGTGAGCTGCGGTGGTGTTGTAGTTAACGCGGGAGACATTATCGTGGCGGACGAGGAGGGCATTGCTGTTATTCCAAAAGCGGATGCATTAACGGCCTTTGACACTGCCAAAAAGCGGGCCGAGAAAGACGGGGCTATGACGTTAGCGCAATGGCAGGCCGAGCACGTCAAAAAAGTGGAGAGTATTCTGACAGAACTCGGATATACAAACGAGTAGTCTTACCAATTAAACGAACCGTGTTTGTCTATGTCGCTGCCAGCGGTTCACGACATCATCTAATTGGGGCTGGTTGTTCAGTCAAACCACCTAACAGCTTCTCTTTGTTTAGCAGCCATGACCAAGTGTTCTATCAACGGGCGTGGTCATGAGCTTTCTAACACGGTAAAAGAGAAAGGAAATCAGCCCTTATTACTCCATAGTATTAACTAACTTTAAATGAACTTTGCGGTAAAACATGACGCAAAGTTCAACACGCGTTTTTATATCGTGTAGAATTGTGACCTAGCATTTTGGGGCATGCGTAAATGTGCTCTGTCACTGAATAATTAACGAGTTTTACATGTTTTCATTTTTTGAAAAGCTTACCCAGCCTTTCCCTGATACGCCACCTACCCAACCACCGCAAGGCATTGTTGCTTTTTGTAAGTATTATACCAAAGGTATGTGGGGCGTAATTCTCACCGTTTCCGTGCTAAGTGCAATTGTTGCCATGCTAGAAGTGGTATTGTTTGGTTTCTTAGGACAGCTAGTCGATTGGTTTTCCGAGCAAAATCGCGAAACATTTTTAGCCGACCAAAAGTTTACACTTATAGGAATGGGAGTTACCGTACTTGTACTAATTCCCCTGTTTATTTTGCTTCGCTCCTTATTTTCCCGTCAGTCGTTGATGGGGAACTACCCAATGCGCATTAGATGGCAGGCGCACCGCTATTTGCTGGGTCAAAGCCTAACGTTCTTCCACGATGAATTTGCCGGGCGTGTTGCCACTAAGGTAATGCAAACCGCACTATCAGTGAGAGAGACCGTGACTAAAGTTCTCGACTTGCTGGTGTATATCAGTGTTTATTTTATCTCAATGGTTGTGCTTATATTCAGCACTGACTGGCGCCTAGCCATGCCGCTTATCGTGTGGTTCTTTGTGTACATTGGCATCTTAAAAGTGCTGGTGCCTAAACTAAAAGAAGTATCGCAAAAACAAGCAGACGCGCGTTCATTAATGACGGGGCGTATTGTTGATAGCTATACCAATATCACAACGGTAAAGCTGTTTTCACATAGCCGCCGTGAAGCGGATTACGCAAAAGAGAGCATGGATGGTTTTCTTAAAACGGTTTACCCGCAAATGCGTTTGGTCACCGTATTGGAATTCTGCGTGGAAATGGCTAACGCCATTCTCATTTTTACTGTGGGCGCGCTGTCTGTGTACTTGTGGATGGAAAACATCGCGAGCCCCGGTGACATCGCCATTGCTATAAGTTTGTGTCTTCGTTTAAACGGCATGTCCCACTGGGTAATGTGGGAAGTATCAGGCTTATTTGAAAACTTGGGCACAGTGCAGGACGGCATGAACACGCTGGCTCAACCTATTGCGGTTAAAGACAAACCCGAGGCAAATGCACTTAAAGTTAGCGGTGGAGGTATTACGTTTGATGATGTGAACTTCTCGTATTCTGGTGCTGATGACAAACCTATCGATGTCTTTTCTCACTTGGATTTAAGCATTAAGCCAGGGGAGAAAGTTGGCTTAGTGGGGCGTTCTGGTGCAGGTAAATCGACCTTGGTAAATTTACTTATGCGTTTTTACGACACCCAAAGCGGCCGCATCATTATCGATGGACAAGATATCACTCACGTTGGGCAAGAAACCCTGCGTGCCAAAATCAGTATGGTGACACAAGATACCTCGCTTATGCATCGTTCGGTGCGCGACAACATCCTTTACGGACGCACGGATGCTACCGAAGAAGACATGATCCGCGCTGCCAAGCAGGCCGAAGCACATGACTTTATTCTGACCCTCACCGATAGTTACGGAAGAACAGGATACGACACACATGTAGGTGAACGGGGTGTGAAACTTTCTGGTGGGCAGCGACAGCGAATTGCGATTGCTCGGGTATTGCTCAAAGATGCGCCTGTGCTTGTACTAGACGAAGCGACATCTGCATTGGATTCAGAAGTCGAGGCGGCCATTCAAGCTTGTCTAGACAAAGTAATGGAGGGCAAAACCGTGCTCGCTATTGCACATCGCTTGTCAACGATAGCGCAAATGGACCGGTTGTTGGTGCTCGATAAAGGCAATATTGTAGAGCAGGGCACACATGCAGAACTCATTGCTCATAATGGTATTTATGCGAAGCTGTGGGCGCATCAAACCGGTGGTTTCATTGGGGTAGAATAAATCTTAGAAAGAAATAATAGGAAGAGCATTTGGGAGCGATAAACCGCTTGTATCTTGAAAGTGGTTAAGTATAATACGCGTCCCTCCCTTGCGATACCGCACTTTCCTTAGAAAAGACGCACAACTCCCAAGGGCAGTGTAAGTAAATTTTGTGATGTAGACACCACAGGGGTGTAGTTCGAATTGGTAGAACAGCGGTCTCCAAAACCGATGGTTGGGGGTTCGAGTCCCTCCACCCCTGCCAAATTTACTTAAACGAAGAATTTTAAATTGCGCATTGAATAAGTGCGTAAAACAACGACGCTGTAGTGCTAGGATCGTAACATGAGCGAAAAGACGGAAAATCAGTCCAATGCATTGGACATGTTTAAATGGGTAGTGGTTTTTGCACTGCTTGCCGGTTTAGTAACCGCTAACACAATGTACGGTGAGATCTCGGTTCTATACCGTGCCATCGCGATTGTAGTAGTAGTTGGTATAGCTGGTTTCATCGCAGCAACTACCGAAAAAGGTAGTACCTTCTTGAGCTTTGCTAAAGAGTCTCGCACAGAAGTTCGCAAAGTAGTATGGCCAACCCGTCAAGAGGCGAACCAAACTACGCTTATCGTACTTGCAGCGACGTTAGTTATGGCACTAATTTTATGGGGACTAGACGGCATCATCGTTCGTGTAGTTGGCTTTATTACTGGAATAGGAGCATAAACGTATGTCTGAAGAAGAAGCAGTAAAGAAAAGATGGTACGTAGTTCAAGCCTATTCGCAATACGAAGCTCGCGTTAAGAAGACGCTGCTTGAATATATTAAAATGCACAACATGGAAGACTACTTCGGTCAGGTACTAGTACCAACAGAAGAAGTCGTTGAAATGCGTGCAGGTCAAAAGCGCAAATCAGAGCGTAAGTTCTACCCGGGTTATGTATTGGTAGAAATGGCGATGACCGAAGAGTCATGGCACTTAGTTAAAAGCGTTCCTCGCGTATTGGGTTTCATCGGCGGTACATCAGACCGTCCTATGCCAATTACGCAAAAAGAAGCAGACGCTATCCTAAATCGCCTTGAAGAAAATGTTGATAAGCCAAGACCAAAAACATTGTTCGAGCCAGGCGAAGTGGTTCGCGTTACAGACGGTCCATTTGCAGACTTCAACGGTGTGGTAGAGGAAGTAGACTACGAAAAGAGCCGCGTAAAAGTATCGGTACTTATCTTCGGTCGTTCTACACCAGTAGATTTAGAATTTGGTCAGGTAGAGAAAGGCTAAAGCTAACAACGACTCGCAATTTTGAAAAGGCCCCTATTACATAGGGGCTTTTTTATTTGACAAATAAGTTAGTTAATTTTTTTCTAGTATATTGCTAGTAAAGTAATAAAAATTGGCAGACCGTGTAAGACATGGCAAACCCATTGAGGAAATACCACGCTTTCGATGTAAGAATCCCAAAAACCAATATTGGCCCAGCGTTTCAAAACAAAGTTTGAAACGACTAATGCCATTACCCAAGTAAAGGGACAAATATATTCCAGTGCTCCGATAAACAATGCTAATCCTTTTTCTCTAAGAACGAAATTTCACAATTAACAGATAAAGTTTTAATTAGGCTTATTCAGGTAAACCGGAAAGAGATAACTTAGGGATGATATGATGAGGGCAGCAAGCACAACCCACCATTTATAATCTTCACTAACTAATAAACCAATAGTTAAAGCAGTTACGAATAAGAAATTTGTGACAATTATACGCGCAATTGCAAAACGCTTTAACTGACCTATATGAGCTCTCGAACTAAATAGCCGGATCCAAAGTATCGCTGCAATCCCTGAGTAATTGATTAAAAGTAAAAGGCTATTACTTGCAATAAACGCACTAAAGGAAAACAGGCTTAGCATAGCACAAGCCATGTAGAGTCTTGCTAACGGTGATAAAACCATTTGTCTCTCAATTTTGTTTTACCCGTTACTCAGTAATTAGTGTTAGAGCACTTTGACCCAAATATTGATTTCGAGAAAGCCCCAAAGGGGCTCTTTCGAATTAAATAAGCCATAAGTAACAGCTGGTGAGCGAAAAAAATATGAATAGAAAGTGCAGTACTGTAGCAGTCTTCTTTGAAATCTTATTGCTCTCTCCAAAAGAATCCCAAAATCCAACACCTAAAGAACGTTTTAATATTAGGTTCACCCCACAAACTAATAGGGTCCAAATTAAAACAGCTCGAATATCTACCATTATAAACGCGACCTTCATTCATCTGTTGTTATTAATTCCTCAACTTCCGATGCAACGCTTGTTATCGCACCCGAAATCAAGCCACCGCCTACAGATGTTGCGAGAGAGCTAAAACCTCTAACCGGACTCAACGCACCTGCACCCATTCCGGCAAGTGTTCCAGTAGCGATACTACTAAAGGTCGCGTTACGTCCACCACCTATAATTGCGCCGTAGAATCCACCTATTCCACCGGCAAGTGCACCTAAAGCATTGGCCCAAAGAGCACCAGAAACTTGTGAGACCTCTTCATTATTTAATTCAGTAAGTTTTTCCATTGTTAATTAATCCTTATTTAAATGAATATAACTGACTCTGCGCCCCCTGTCTGACGCTATGTAAACTTTGAATCACTTTTGCGATAAAAAATACTGACCTTTCGATGGTTTTTTATTCTAAATAGCCCTTGCATAGTAATTAATCACCTTATATAATGCGCGCCCTTTTAAACGGAAACGGGAAGCCGATTGAGCAAATAATCTCTGTATTTGCGAGGCGTTAGACCCAAACAAGAGAGCATGTAAAATGGCTAAAAAAGTAAGCGGTATTATTAAGCTTCAGGTTGCAGCTGGCGCTGCTAACCCAAGTCCACCGGTTGGTCCTGCACTAGGTCAGCACGGTGTGAACATCATGGAATTCTGTAAGGCTTTCAACGCGAAAACAGAAAGTCTTGAGAAAGGCGCTCCGGTACCAGTAGAAATTACGGTATACGAAGATCGCTCTTTCACGTTCGAAACAAAGACTCCTCCTGCGTCTTACCTGCTTAAGAAAGCAGCTGGCATCAAGAGCGGTTCTGGCCGTCCTAACACTGAGAAAGTGGGTACTGTTACTCGCGCTCAGTTGGAAGAGATTGCTAAAACTAAAGAGCCAGACCTTACTGCGGCTGACTTAGATGCAGCGGTACGTACTATCGCGGGTTCTGCTCGCTCAATGGGCTTGAACGTAGAGGACTAATCGAATGGCTAAATTAACTAAACGCGCTCGCCTGATCCGCGAAAAAGTAGATTCAAGCAAAGAGTACGAAATCAATGAAGCAGTAGCGCTTCTTAAAGAACTAGCAACAGCTAAGTTCGCAGAAAGCGTTGACGTATCTGTTAACCTTGGTATCGACGCGAAGAAATCTGACCAAAACGTTCGTGGTGCAACTGTACTACCTAACGGTACTGGTAAAGACGTTCGCGTTGCAGTATTCACTCAAGGTGCAAATGCTGAAGCTGCTAAAGAAGCGGGTGCGGACATCGTTGGTATGGAAGACCTAGCTGAGCAAGTTAAGAAAGGCGAAATGAACTTTGACGTAGTAGTTGCTAGCCCAGACGCAATGCGTGTTGTTGGTCAACTAGGTCAAATTCTAGGTCCACGTGGCCTTATGCCTAACCCTAAAACTGGTACTGTAACGCCTGACGTTGCAACGGCAGTTAAGAACGCTAAAGCTGGTCAGGTACGCTACCGTAACGATAAGAACGGTATCATCCATGCTAGCATCGGTAAGATTGCGTTCGAAGCGAACCAAATTCAAGAAAACCTTGAAGCGCTACTTGAAGCACTGAAGAAAGCTAAGCCTTCTTCTGCTAAAGGTACATATATCAAGAAGATCAGCCTAAGCACTACAATGGGTGCTGGTGTTGCTCTTGATAAGGCTTCTGTAGGTCTTTAATTTCGCTGAGCATAGGCTCATCGAAATCTCTTAAAGGTTATGGGTTGGAGCTGTGACAATTAGCAGTGCTAATAAGCAGCTCCCGTCCAAGACCGCAGGTGCGGTGTGGTGAAAGAGGTAAGAGAACTTTCACAGTCAACACACTGCTTAATACAACAACCTGCGCAGACGGTGGTTTGACTCAGACTCTCTGGGGTAACAAACACCGTAGAGCGGTATCAACCATGAGGGTTGGTATCAATCTGTGAACCCTGATGGCGTGAGTAGTTAACTACAAACAAAGTCAGATACAAAGAGGTGAACTCAGTGGCACTAGGTTTAGCAGCAAAAAAAGAGATCGTAGCAGAAATTTCTGATGTTGCGTCTCGCGCTCTATCCGTAGCCGTTGCTGAATACCGTGGGATGGAAGTTGGTGAACTGACTGAACTACGTGTAAAAGCTCGTGAGCAAGGCGTATACCTAAAGGTTGTACGTAATACTCTTGCAAAACGTGCTCTAGCCGACAGTCAATTTGCAGACTTAGACAGCGCCTTAACTGGTCCGCTTATCTATGGTTTCTCTATCGACGCACCAGGCGGTGCGGCACGTCTTTTCAAAGACTTCGGTAAGACTAACGATAAGCTTAAAGTTACTGCACTTTCAATTGGTAGCGGTCTTCTTGGTCCAGAGAAATTGGACGCAGTTGCAGCACTACCTACCCGCGACGAAGCGCTTGCGAGACTACTTGCAACCTTCAAAGCACCAGTTGGGAAATTCGTTCAAACAATCAACGAAGTTCCTGGCAAGTTTGTGCGCGTATTGGCGGCGGTCAAAGACACCAAGTAATTGGCGTTTTTGGCATATTGATTTTTTTAACATTTTATACCCAGGAGTTTAGAGAACATGGCTCTAACTAAAGAAGATATCTTAAACGCAATCGCTGAAATGCCGGTAATGGAACTGGTTGAACTTATCGAAGCGGCTGAAGAAAAATTCAACGTATCTGCTGCAGCTGTTGCTGTTGCTGGTCCTGCTGTTGCTGGTGAAGCAGCTGCTGCTGAAGAACAAACTGAGTTCGACGTTGTAATGACTTCATTCGGCGCTAACAAAGTTGCAGTTATCAAAGCAGTTCGCGGCGCGACTGGCCTAGGTCTTAAAGAAGCTAAAGAAGTAGTTGAATCTGCTCCTAAAGCTATCAAAGAAGGCGTAAGCAAAGATGAAGCTGAAGCACTTAAGAAAGAGCTTGAAGAAGCTGGTGCAGCAGTAGAAATCAAGTAATCTGACTTAGTCAGATTATTGCCTGAGACGGCAAGGCTGGTGGTTTTTTGAACCACCAGCCTTTTTGCGCTGTATAGTGTGTAGATTCTAACCCTGACTACATTACGTAAAAGCGCCAATCGGACATACCCATAAAAAGCATAAAAATCCAACAAGTTAACTAATAATTGGTTAAATTTTGTTGTATGCTGGTGTATCTGCCCGAAAAAGGGTTGTGGAAGTTTGTTGCTTAGTGCGCCATTTGAAACGCAGCTTTTAGCCCATAGCACGCGTTTTAAAGCATTTTGCAGCAGGTTGGGTCATAAATCAGCAGGCTGAGGAACCCATGGTTTACTCTTATAGCGAAAAGAAACGTATCCGTAAGGATTTTGGCAAACGCCCACAGGTATTGGAAATTCCATACCTTCTTTCAATTCAGCTTGATTCTTTCAAAAAGTTTATTGAGATCGACGCAGATGCTCAATACGGTTTGGAAGCAGCATTTCGTTCCGTTTTTCCAATTAAAAGCTACTCAGGTAGTTCAGAGCTTCAGTATGTAAGCTACCGCCTGGGAGAGCCCGTTTTCGACGTTAAAGAATGTCAAATTCGTGGCGTAACTTTCTCTGCTCCTTTAAGAGTAAAACTACGGTTAGTGTTGTTCGATAAAGACGCTGCCCCAGGTACCGTAAAAGATATTAAAGAACAAGAAGTGTACATGGGCGAAATCCCGTTGATGACAGAGAACGGTACGTTCGTTATCAATGGTACAGAGCGTGTTATTGTGTCACAGCTACACCGTTCACCTGGTGTATTCTTTGATCATGATAAAGGTAAAACCCACTCGTCAGGTAAAGTGCTATATAACGCACGTGTAATCCCTTACCGTGGTTCGTGGTTAGACTTCGAGTTTGACCCGAAAGATAACCTGTTTGTACGTATTGACCGCCGTCGTAAGTTGCCAGCAACGATTATTCTACGTGCGTTGGAAATGACGTCTGAAGAGATTCTAGACACTTTCTTCGAAAAAGTTAATGTGCGTATCAGCAAAGACAAGCTGATGATGGAAGTGGTTCCAGATCGCCTTCGTGGTGAAACGGCACAGTTCGATATCATTGATGGCGAAGGAAATGTCGTTGTTGAATCAGGTCGTCGTATCTCTGCCCGTCACACTCGTGCACTTGAGAAAGCAGGTCTTACAGAACTTGAAGTTCCGGCAGATTACCTAATTGGTCGCGTATTCGCTGCTACTTATGTAAATGAAGACACTGGTGAAGTGATCGTAAGTGCAAACGAAGAACTAACTTTAGAAAACCTAGCGGCACTTAGCCAAGCGGGTATTAAAGAGTTCGAAACACTTTACATTAACGAACTAGACCACGGTTCATACATTTCAGACACATTGCGTATCGATTCTTCAACTAACCGCCTCGAAGCGCTAGTTGAAATCTATCGTATGATGCGTCCTGGTGAGCCACCGACAAAAGATGCAGCAGAAACCTTGTTCGATAACTTGTTCTTCTCTGAAGAACGTTATGACCTTTCTTCTGTTGGTCGTATGAAGTTCAACCGCCGTTTAGGTCGTGAAGAGCTTATCGGTTCGGGTACATTAGATAAAGAAGACATTATTTCTGTAATGAAGCAGTTAATAATGATTCGTGACGGTAAAGACGAAGTTGATGATATCGATCACCTTGGAAACCGTCGTATTCGTTCTGTAGGTGAAATGGCAGAGAACCAGTTCCGTGTGGGTCTTGTACGTGTAGAACGTGCAGTGAAGGAGCGCCTAAGCTTAGGCGACCTAGACAACGTGATGCCTCAGGATCTTATAAACGCTAAGCCTATTTCGGCTGCGGTTAAAGAGTTCTTCGGTTCATCTCAGCTTTCTCAGTTCATGGACCAAAACAACCCGCTGTCAGAAGTAACGCACAAGCGTCGTATCTCTGCATTAGGCCCGGGTGGTCTAACACGTGAACGTGCAGGCTTCGAGGTTCGAGACGTACACCCGACTCACTATGGTCGTCTATGTCCAATCGAAACGCCGGAAGGTCCGAACATCGGTCTTATCAACTCATTGGCAAGCTTCGCACGCACCAATGACTTTGGTTTCCTTGAAACACCTTTCCGTCGCATTGTTGACGGTGTGGTTACAGACGAAATCGATTACTTATCTGCAATTGAAGAAGGTCAATTCGCAATCGCTCAGGCTAACATTGCGTTGACTGAGAACGGCGAATTGGTAGACGACCTAATCCCATGTCGTCACCGTGGTGAAACTACTTTGATGCCGACTGAAGACATCAAGTACATGGACGTTTCGCCACAGCAAATTGTTTCAATTGCTGCGAGCATTATCCCATTCCTAGAGCACGATGATGCGAACCGTGCACTAATGGGTGCGAACATGCAACGTCAGGCAGTACCTACACTACGTGCTGATAAGCCGTTAGTTGGTACCGGTATGGAAAGAACCATCGCGGTTGACTCAGGTGTTACTGTAGTTGCTAAGCGTGGTGGTGTGGTTGATTACGTAGATGCCAGCCGTATCGTTATTAAAGTAGATGAAGATGAAATGCTTCCAGGTGAAGCAGGTATCGATATTTACAACCTGACTAAGTACACACGTTCTAACCAAAACACGTGTATCAATCAGAAGCCTACATGTAACGTTGGCGACCCGATTGTTGCAGGTGATGTGCTAGCTGACGGTCCTTCAACAGACCTAGGTGACCTTGCACTTGGCCAGAACATGCGTATCGCGTTCATGCCTTGGAATGGTTACAACTTTGAGGATTCAATCCTTATTTCTGAGCGTGTAGCACAGGAAGACCGTTTCACCACTATCCACATTCAAGAGCTTAGCTGTATCGCTCGTGATACTAAGCTTGGGCCAGAAGAAATTTCTTCTGATATCCCGAACGTGGGCGAATCTGCACTAAGCAAGCTTGATGAATCAGGTGTTGTTTACATCGGTGCGGAAGTGAAAGGCGGTGATATCTTAGTAGGTAAAGTAACGCCTAAAGGTGAAACTCAGCTTACGCCAGAAGAAAAACTATTACGTGCAATCTTCGGTGAAAAAGCGTCTGACGTTAAAGATACGTCTCTACGTGTACCTAACTCTGTTCACGGTACCGTTATCGATGTTCAAGTATTTACCCGTGATGGTGTAGAGAAAGACAAGCGAGCGCTAGAAATTGAAGACATGCAGTTGCGTCAGGTTAAGAAAGACCTTACCGACGAGTTCGAAATTCTTGCAGACGGTATCTTTAGTCGTGCACAAACTGCATTGTTACGTGCTGGCGTTGACCAAGCTAAGCTTGACAGCCTACCCCGTGAAAAGTGGTTTGAAATTGCACTTAACAGCGAAGATGCACAGCTAGAGCTAGACCAAATCGCTGATCAACACGCTGAAATTAAAGCTGACTTCGATAAGAAGTTTGAAACTAAGCGTCGTAAGATCACGCAAGGCGATGACCTAGCGCCTGGCGTACTCAAGATTGTTAAGGTTTACCTTGCAGTTAAACGTCACATCCAGCCGGGTGATAAAATGGCGGGACGTCACGGTAACAAAGGTGTTATCTCGACTATCCAGCCTGTAGAAGACATGCCATATGATGCTGACGGCACGCCGGTAGATATCGTTCTAAACCCACTAGGTGTACCGTCTCGTATGAACATCGGTCAGATCCTAGAAACGCACTTGGGTATGGCTGCACACGGTCTTGGTGTGAAGATTGACCGCATGATCAAAGAGCAGCGTGAGCTGGCTGAGTTACGTGAGTTCTTGAAGAAGGTGTACGAGCTTGGTGAGAATCATCAAGAAGTCGACATCGATAGCTTCACTGACCACGAAGTTCGTCGCTTGGCAGAAAACCTTCGTAAGGGCGTACCTGTAGCAACACCTGTATTCGATGGTGCTCGTGAATCTGAAATCAAAGAAATGCTGAAGCTTGCTGATATTCCAGAAAGCGGTCAGATTACTTTGTTTGACGGTCGTACCGGTCGCGAATTTGAGCGTCCAGTAACGGTTGGTTACATGTACATGCTGAAACTGAACCACTTAGTAGACGACAAAATGCACGCGCGTTCTACGGGTTCTTACAGCCTTGTTACACAGCAACCTCTTGGTGGTAAAGCACAGTTTGGTGGTCAGCGCTTTGGTGAGATGGAAGTGTGGGCACTTGAAGCATACGGTGCAGCATATACCCTTCAGGAAATGCTTACTGTTAAGTCAGATGACGTTAACGGCCGTACCAAGATGTACAAGAACATCGTCGATGGCGACCACAGAATGGAACCTGGCATGCCAGAGTCATTCAACGTACTACTTAAAGAAATTCGCTCGTTGGGTATCAACATCGAGCTTGAAGAAAAGTAATACGGCAATCGCCGCGTAATGTTATGAGATGGCCCGGCGCTTGCGCCGGGTTCTAGAGACTGACTCCGCTGGGAGAGTAATGTGAAAGACTTATTAAAGTTTCTAAAGCAACAAAACAAGACCGAAGAATTCGATAATATTCGAATCGGTCTGTCTTCACCTGACATGATTCGTTCATGGTCATTCGGTGAAGTTAAAAAGCCTGAAACAATTAACTACCGTACGTTCAAACCTGAGCGTGACGGTCTGTTCTGTGCGCGTATCTTTGGTCCGGTTAAAGACTACGAGTGTCTTTGCGGTAAGTACAAGCGCCTTAAGCACCGTGGTGTTATCTGTGAGAAGTGTGGCGTTGAAGTTACACTGACCAAAGTGCGTCGTGAGCGCATGGGTCACATCGAGCTAGCTAGCCCGGTTGCGCATATTTGGTTCCTTAAATCACTTCCGTCTCGTATCGGTCTAATGCTTGATATGACACTTCGTGATATTGAACGTGTTCTTTATTTCGAATCATATGTGGTTACAGAGCCAGGTATGACGACGCTTGAGCGCAGTCAACTTCTTAACGAAGAAGAGTACTTGGATGCACTTGAAGAGCACGGTGATGAGTTTGATGCGAAGATGGGTGCTGAAGCAGTGTTCGATCTTCTAAAAGCGTTAGACGTTGACGCAGACGTAGCCGCTATGCGTGAAGAGCTGCCTTCAATCAACTCTGAAACTAAGCGTAAGAAAATTACTAAGCGTCTTAAGTTGCTTGAGTCATTCCAACAGTCTGGTAACAAGCCAGAGTGGATGATCATGACGGTACTACCGGTACTTCCACCAGACTTACGTCCTCTAGTACCACTAGATGGCGGCCGTTTTGCAACGTCTGACCTTAACGACCTTTACCGTCGAGTAATTAACCGTAACAACCGTCTTAAGCGTCTTCTAGATCTTGCTGCTCCAGACATTATCGTACGCAACGAAAAGCGTATGCTTCAAGAGTCTGTTGATGCGCTACTAGATAACGGACGTCGTGGTCGCGCGATTACCGGTTCTAACAAGCGTCCACTTAAGTCGCTTGCAGACATGATCAAAGGTAAGCAAGGTCGTTTCCGTCAAAACCTTCTTGGTAAGCGTGTTGACTACTCAGGCCGTTCTGTAATTACCGTTGGTCCAACGCTACGTCTTCACCAGTGTGGTCTTCCTAAGAAGATGGCACTTGAGCTATTTAAGCCGTTTATCTACGGTAAGCTTGAAGCACGTGGTCTTGCGACAACAATCAAAGCAGCTAAGAAGCTTGTAGAGCGCGAAGCTCCTGAGGTTTGGGACGTACTAGACGACGTTATCCGCGAACACCCGGTACTACTTAACCGTGCACCTACACTTCACCGTTTGGGTATTCAAGCATTCGAACCAACACTAATCGAAGGTAAAGCGATTCAGCTTCACCCGCTAGTGTGTGCGGCGTACAACGCCGACTTCGATGGTGACCAAATGGCGGTACACGTTCCGTTGACAATCGAAGCACAGTTAGAAGCACGTGCACTTATGATGTCAACGAACAACATTCTGTCACCTGCGAATGGTGAGCCAATCATCGTACCTTCACAGGACGTTGTATTAGGTCTTTACTACCTAACGCGTGACAAAGTAAACGGCTTAGGCGAAGGCATGGTATTTACCAGCCCGAATGAAGCAGAAAAGGCATACCGCACAGGTAATGCTGAGCTTCACTCTCGCGTTAAAGTACGTATTACTGAATATGATATCGATGAAGATGGCAACAAAACTGAGAAAGTAACGCTAACTGACACTACTGTTGGTCGTGCGATTTTCTCGTTGATCCTTCCAAAGGGTCTGCCGTTTGAAATCATTAACCAAGCGATGGGCAAGAAGCAGATTTCAAGACTATTGAATGCTTGCTACCGTACGCTAGGTCTGAAAGACACAGTAATTGCTGCTGACCAAATCATGTATACCGGTTTCCACTACGCGATGATCGCGGGTGCATCTGTTGGTATCGACGATATGGTTATTCCAGAAGCGAAGAAAGAGATTATCGACGCGGCGGAAGCAGAAGTTATCGAAATTCAGGAACAGTTCCAAAACGGTCTTGTTACCGCGGGTGAGCGTTACAACAAAGTTATCGATATCTGGTCAAATGCCAACGAAAAAGTTGCTAAAGCCATGATGGACAACCTTAAGACTGACATCGTAATTAACCGCGATGGCGAAGAAGAAGAGCAGACATCATTTAACTCTGTTTATATGATGGCCGACTCGGGTGCTCGTGGTAGTGCCGCTCAGATTCGTCAGCTTGCTGGTATGCGTGGTCTGATGGCTAAACCAGATGGCTCAATCATCGAAACCCCAATTACGGCGAACTTCCGTGAAGGTCTGAACGTACTACAGTACTTCATCTCTACTCACGGTGCGCGTAAAGGTCTAGCGGATACTGCACTTAAAACGGCTAACTCGGGTTACCTAACCCGTCGTCTAGTAGATGTTGCGCAAGATTTGGTTATCACTAATGACGACTGTGGCACATTCGAAGGTGTAACAATGACACCGCTAATCGAAGGTGGAGACGTTGTTGAGCCGTTACGTGAACGTGTACTAGGTCGTGTTGTCGCAGAAGACGTGCTTAAGCCTGGTACTAACGAAGTACTTGTTGAGCGTAACGTTCTGCTAGACGAAGCACTAGTAGACATGCTTGAAGCTAACTCAGTAGACCAAATTCAAGTACGCTCGGTTATCACTTGTGACAATGACTTCGGCGTATGTGCTAAGTGTTACGGTCGTGACCTTGCACGTGGCCACATGGTAGGTAGCGGTGAATCGGTTGGTGTTATTGCAGCACAGTCAATCGGTGAACCAGGTACACAGCTTACCATGCGTACATTCCACATCGGTGGTGCGGCATCAAGAGCATCTGCTGAGAACAGCGTACAAGTTAAGACTGCGGGTAGCCTTAAGCTACACAACGCGAAATTCGTACGTAACTCTGACGGCAAAGTGGTTATCGTTTCTCGTTCAACAGAACTTACTGTTATCGATGAGCAAGGCCGTGAGAAAGAGCGCTATAAAGTACCTTACGGTGCTGTGCTTAGCGTGGATGACGGTGCATCAATTACAGCTGGCGACGTTGTCGCTAACTGGGATCCGCATAGTCACCCAATTATCACTGAACGTGCAGCTAAGATTAGCTTCGCAGACATTGATGACTCTAACACCGAAATGCAGCAAGACGAGCTTACTGGTTTAACACGTATCGTTGTTAAAGACCTTGCGAAAGTTAACTCTAAAGAGCCTAAGCTAATTCTTGAAAGCGACGAGTTCGGTCTTCAAGAAATTCGTCTTCCAAGCTTCACAACAATTGAAGCGAAAGAAGGCAAAGTGGCGAATGAAGGTGACGTGCTAGCACGTATTCCTCAGGAAAGCTCGAAGACTCGTGATATCACGGGTGGTCTACCGCGCGTTGCGGACTTGTTTGAAGCACGTAAGCCTAAAGAGCCTGCTATTCTTGCAGAAATCTCAGGTACTATTGGCTTCGGTAAAGAGACCAAAGGTAAGAAGCGTCTTGTGATTACACCTGCTGAAGGTGACGCATACGAAGAGATGATTCCTAAGTGGCGTCAGCTTAACGTATTCGAAGGTGAGAAAGTGGAAAAAGGCGAAGTTATCGCTGATGGTCCAGAGTCTCCGCACGATATCCTACGTTTACGTGGTATCTCAGCAGTAGCCAACTACATCGTGAACGAAGTTCAGGAAGTATACCGTCTACAGGGTGTTAAAATTAACGATAAGCACATCGAAGTAGTTATTCGTCAGATGCTACGTAAGTGTATTATCACGCACCCAGGCGATACGCAGTTCCTTGAAGGCGAACAGGTTGAAGTATCGAACGTTAAAGTGGCGAACCGTGAAATTGAAAAACACGGTAAGATCCCAGCGCAGTATGAAACACAGCTGCTTGGTATCACTAAAGCGTCACTGTCTACTGAGTCGTTTATCTCAGCAGCGTCGTTCCAAGAAACAACACGTGTTCTAACTGAAGCTGCGGTTCAAGGTAAAGAAGATGACCTACGCGGTCTGAAAGAAAACGTAATCGTTGGTCGTCTAATTCCAGCGGGTACAGGTTTCGCTTACCATGAACGCCGTGCACAACGTCGCAAAGAGCAAATCGAAGAAATGTCAGTTTCAGCTGCTGAAGCAGAACAGGCACTAACCGAAGCGCTAAATGCCGGTGCAGACGAAGATACTGCCGAATAAGGCAAAGATCATAGGAGTACGTTAACGTACTCCTAACATATTGGCATGTCAGGCTGACAGATTGCAGATAAATTAACTGCTTAACCTTTGTACACCTTGACAGTCAGGGCGATGATCTTTAATATTCCGCGACCCGATTTTGGATAGCCATCAAGTGGCTCGATAAACGGTCGCGGTTTTTTGTATCAGCGCTCAGTGAATATTGACGAGCACAATGTTCACAAAGTAGAGCGATTAAACAATTAATCGCATTAATATGGACCCAATCATAGTGATTGGGTTTTCGTAGTTTTTAATCAGGAGCTAGTTAATGGCAACAGTTAACCAGTTAGTGCGCAAGCCGCGTAGAAAGCCCGTTGAAAAAAGCAACGTAGCTGCTCTACAAGCTTGTCCACAAAGACGTGGTGTATGTACTCGTGTATATACTACTACGCCTAAGAAACCAAACTCTGCACTACGTAAAGTATGTCGTGTACGTCTAACTAACGGTTTTGAAGTTTCTTCATACATCGGCGGTGAAGGTCACAACCTACAAGAGCACAGTGTAGTACTTATCCGTGGTGGTCGTGTTAAAGATCTACCAGGTGTTCGTTATCACACAGTTCGCGGTACTCTTGACTGCGCAGGTGTAAACGATCGTAAACAAGCCCGTTCTAAGTACGGCGCGAAGAAGCCTAAGTCATAACGGTTCTCCGTTAGTAAGGCCAAACTGAAGTTTAAGAGTTTTGGGTTTTCCCTGAATTCATACGGAGAATAGAAGATGCCAAGAAGAAGAGTCGTAGGTCAACGTAAAATCCTACCAGAGCCAAAATTTGGTTCACAACTGCTTGCGAAATTCATGAATGTCGTAATGCTCGACGGCAAAAAGTCAGTCGCTGAAAGAATCGTTTACGGTGCGCTTGATATTGTTGCTGAAAAAACCGGCAAAGCACACCTAGATATCTTCGAGGAAGCACTTGATAATATCCGCCCAACAGTAGAGGTTAAGTCTCGTCGTGTTGGTGGTTCAACTTATCAGGTTCCAGTTGAAGTACGTCCAGTTCGTCGTAACGCGCTAGGTATGCGTTGGATGGTAGAAGCTGCACGTAAACGTGGCGAAAAGTCTATGGCACAACGCCTAGCGGCTGAGATGTTAGACGCAGCAGACAACAAAGGTTCAGCGGTTAAGAAACGTGAAGACGTTCACCGTATGGCCGAAGCAAACAAAGCGTTTGCTCATTACCGTTGGTAATCAACGTAATATAACTGAGAGAGATTTATGCCTCGTAAGACCTCGATTGAGCGTTATCGCAATATTGGTATTGTGGCTCACGTGGACGCGGGTAAAACCACGACCACAGAGCGTGTTCTGTTCTATACAGGACTGTCTCACAAAATCGGTGAAGTGCACGATGGTGCTGCTACCATGGACTGGATGGAACAAGAGCAGGAGCGTGGTATTACTATCACGTCTGCTGCGACGACGTGTTTCTGGTCTGGTATGGAGCAACAGTTCGATCAACACAGGATCAACATCATCGACACCCCTGGACACGTTGACTTTACTATCGAAGTAGAGCGTTCATTGCGTGTGCTAGACGGTGCCGTAGTTGTATTCTGTGGGTCTTCTGGGGTAGAACCTCAATCAGAGACAGTCTGGCGACAGGCTGACAAATATCAAGTGCCACGCCTTGTGTTCGTTAATAAGATGGACCGGGCTGGCGCTGATTTTGAACGTGTTGTGGGTCAAATTCGCAAACGTTTAGGCGCAAACTGTGTTCCGATTCAAATCAACATGGGCGCTGAAGAGAATTTTCATGGCGTCATCGACCTTGTGAAGATGAAAGCCATTAACTGGAATGAAGACGACATGGGTATGACATTTACCTATGAAGACATTCCTGCTGAATATCTAGATACCGCTGAACAGTACCGCACCGAGATGATTGAAGCGGCTGCAGAGGCATCTGATGAGTTAATGAACAAATACTTGGAAGGTGAAGAACTTTCTGAGGAAGAGATCCGTTTAGGTCTTCGTAAGCGTACGCTGAACAACGAAATTGTTCTTGCCACTTGTGGCAGTGCTTTCAAAAACAAAGGTGTTCAGGCTGTGCTAGACTCTGTTGTTCATTATCTTCCGTCTCCTACGGAAGTTAAGGCCATCACGGGTGTGCTTGACGATAAAGACGAGACGGAAGCTGAGCGTCACTCAAGCGACGACGAACCGTTCTCAGCATTAGCATTTAAAATAGCGACCGACCCTTTTGTAGGGACGCTAACGTTCTTCCGCTGCTACTCAGGTGTAGTTAATACGGGCGACACGGTATATAACCCTGTAAAGGGCAAGCGTGAGCGCTTCGGTCGTATCGTGCAGATGCATGCAAAAGACCGTGAAGAACTAAAAGAAGTTCGCGCGGGCGACATCGCTGCGGCGATTGGCCTAAAAGATGTAACGACTGGCGATACGCTTTGTGATCCTAATCATGTGATTACATTAGAGCGTATGGAATTCCCAGAACCGGTAATTTCGATTGCGGTAGAGCCTAAGTCACAAGCTGACCAAGAAAAAATGGGTATTGCCCTAAGTAAGCTTGCAGCAGAAGATCCGTCGTTTAAAGTTAAGACAGACGACGAGACGGGGCAGACAATTATCTCAGGTATGGGTGAACTTCACCTTGATATCATTGTCGACCGCATGAAGCGTGAGTTCAAAGTTGAATGTAACGTAGGTAACCCTCAGGTTGCCTATCGCGAGACCCTTCGTAAATCCGTTGAAGTTGAAGGGAAGTTTGTTCGTCAGTCAGGCGGCCGTGGCCAATTCGGTCATGTGTGGCTACGTATTGAGCCTCAGGAAGAGGGTTCAGGCTACGAATTTGTAAACGAAATCGTCGGTGGTGTGGTACCAAAAGAGTTCATCCCAGCGGTCGATAAAGGAATTCAGGAGCAGATGCGAAGTGGTGTTCTAGCAGGGTTTCCAGTACTTGATGTAAAGGTAACGTTGTTCGACGGTTCATACCACGATGTTGACTCTTCTGAAATGGCGTTTAAGATCGCCGGCTCTATGGGTTTCAAAAAAGGCGCCGCAGAAGCAAATCCGGTGTTGCTTGAACCCACAATGAAAGTTGAAGTAACTACTCCAGAAGACTGGATGGGTGATGTAGTTGGCGATATTAATCGTCGCCGCGGCATGATCGAAGGTATGGAAGATGGTGTCGCAGGTGTTAAAATAATACGTGCAAAAGTGCCGCTTTCAGAAATGTTTGGCTACGCAACTGATTTGCGTTCACAAACACAAGGTCGTGCTTCATACTCAATGGAGTTCTTCAATTATTCTGAGGCGCCTAACAATGTGGCGCAGGCTATTATAGAATCTAGAACTTAATCTAAATGAAGGTTCGGTCCGGTCTATTGGTGGGTCGGACTTTTAACTTAGGAAACGAGAAAAATGGCAAAAGAAAAGTTTGAACGTACGAAACCCCACGTAAACGTGGGTACAATCGGCCACGTTGACCACGGTAAAACTACCCTAACTGCAGCTATCACTACAGTTCTTTCTAAAACTTACGGCGGTTCTGCTCAGGCATTCGATCAAATCGATAACGCGCCTGAAGAGAAAGCTCGTGGTATCACCATTTCTACTTCACACGTAGAATATGACACTCCTACTCGTCACTACGCACACGTAGACTGCCCAGGACACGCTGATTACGTTAAAAACATGATCACTGGTGCTGCTCAGATGGATGGTGGTATCCTAGTAGTAGCTGCGACTGATGGCCCTATGCCACAGACTCGTGAGCACATCCTACTTGGTCGTCAGGTTGGTATTCCTTATATCATCGTATTCATGAACAAGTGTGACATGGTTGACGATGAAGAGCTTCTAGAGCTAGTAGAAATGGAAGTTCGTGAACTTCTTAACGAATACGAATTCCCAGGTGATGACCTACCAGTTATCCAAGGTTCAGCTCTTAAAGCGCTTGAAGGCGACCCAGAGTGGGAAAAGAAAATCATCGAGCTTGGTGAAGCGCTTGATTCATACATCCCAGAGCCAGAGCGTGCAATCGACAAGCCGTTCATTCTTCCAATCGAAGACGTATTCTCAATCTCAGGCCGTGGTACTGTTGTAACAGGTCGTGTTGAGCAAGGTATCGTTAAAGTTGGTGAAGAAGTAGAAATCGTAGGTATCAAAGACACTACTAAGACTACTTGTACTGGTGTTGAGATGTTCCGTAAGCTTCTTGACGAAGGCCGTGCAGGTGAGAACGTTGGTGTTCTTCTACGTGGTACTAAGCGTGATGAAGTTGAGCGTGGTCAAGTTCTAGCTAAGCCTGGTTCAATCACTCCACACGTTAACTTCGAAGCAGAAGTATACGTACTGTCTAAAGATGAAGGTGGTCGTCATACTCCATTCTTTAAAGGCTACCGTCCACAGTTCTACTTCCGTACAACTGACGTAACTGGTGCTGTAGAGCTTCCAGAAGGCGTAGAAATGGTAATGCCTGGTGACAACCTTAAATTCAAAGTTGAGCTAATTGCTCCCATCGCGATGGAAGAAGGTCTTCGTTTCGCAATCCGTGAAGGTGGTCGTACAGTAGGTGCTGGTGTTGTATCTAAGATCCTAGACTAATCTAGACTTAGTAACATAAGCCAAAAAAGCGCACTTAGGTGCGCTTTTTTTATGTCTGCACATCAGGGAGCACTTGTTCACTCTAGAACACGCCGTGGACCCATCCGTGCTTTTATGTAAGAGCTCCGACACCGCATCCATGCGGTGTAGGGTTTCAGAGGGCATACACTCACTCTATCGTTAAACGGCATAACAAGAAGTTTAATGGGGAGAAGAAGTAACACGCCGCGGACCCATCCGTGCTTTTGTATTAGCGGCTTCGCAGCTGCTTCCATGCAGCTGAGAGTTCTAGAGTGAACAAGCGCCCCCTTTTAAGTCTATTGAGCCTGTACGGAGAGGAAGAAACGCACCGTAAAGCCACCCTTAGTAGCATCAATCAGCTTCCTTGCTGCGTCAATTTTTGATAGAGCTTTATCCCTTGCAATAGGCATAAAAAAGCTAGGCAAATGCCTAGCTTTAGTCTTGATGCGGTCGAGCCAAGGGAAAACTACATTTGCTCTATTTTGTAACCTTTTGCTTCTAATAGGGCGATTACGCTGTCCTCGCCAACTAGGTGCCCCGCGCCCACTAAAACAAACTCTTGGTCTTCATCACCAAACATGGCTTCAATCTGAGGTACCCAATTTTGGTTACGTTTGGTGAAAACATCATCATAAGAGGTAGGAGATTCACGTTTGAATGTATCTACCACCAATTCATCAATTTGCCCAGTGTCACCCTCTCTCCATGCTTTTATGGTGCTTTTAAGCATGTCTTTTAGCTCTGGTAAGGTTTCCAAGGTTTCAGATATAAGGCGGTCTTCTTCACCCGCACCCATATTAGCTAGCATGTTGATTTGAAAATCTAGTGACTCTAAGTATTCGCTTGTTTTACCGTCACGTGCAGCTAACTGCATAAAATAGGCATCTACACCTTGGCCTGCTAATTGAGAACGCTGCGCTTCCATGGCCACTAGCATAGAAGCAACCATGCCGGGCTTGAATCGCGCGAGTTGATCAGCACTTGCACCAAAATTACTGAGGTAAGTATTTAGCGCTTGATAGGTTTCGTCTGAAATTACGTCCTTTAATGTCTTGCCCTCAGCATACGCTAATCCAGCCATCATCTTTTGTTGACCTTCAATATCTGTGGGATCGGGCATTTTCACTTCAAACACTAACGTATCGGCTTTTTCATAGGTGTCCGTAAATTTGCTAGGAAGCGGAAATTCAGAGACAGGCAAAATGTGGATTGTACCTCCCACATAAACAGTATCTTCGCCGTTGCTTACTTTCCAAACGGAAGTTTTGTCGTCAGCACCGCTAGAGGCAAAAGAGGTGGCTACAGAGCAGAAGGTAAAACCTAATGTTAGTGCTAGTTTGCGTACAGAAAAATTTTTCATCTTAATCCCTAATGTGTTTTACTCAGCAAAAGTTGTTTATGTGTTGCAGCATCCTTTCATTTACTTTTTGAATATTCCTGCGACGACACGTGGCTAGCATAGCAGACTAAGACCCCGTTGTGCCCTGTACTTTCTCTCTGAAAATAGCAATAGTTGCTTGAGATCAGGTGAGCATTTGAATAAAAGTAATTCAAGCAACACTAACGTTAAGTAAGCTGCTCTTTTTTCTTGAGCACATTGCTGTCCAATCACGCAAGGCCGCTTACGGTTTTTCGCGAAAAACGAAACAATAGATAAGGCAAATAAAATGTTTATTGCGCTAACTTGCACTCACTGCCATGGTCACCGAATCATACTGATATGACAACGCGCACTCCTACGTTACCTAAAGCTGCCAGTGATGCCCTAGTGAAAGGCATAGCCAGTTTCCCAACGTTGACAAAAGATGAGGTTATCGCAGCCACACCTTCTACAGATGAAGATTGGCGAAGCTATAGTCAGGCAAGAAATGCCGAACAGAAAAAGAAAGTAAAGAAAATGAAGAAAGAGTTTGAGGTAGGTGTCGAGCTCTTAAAGCTGGGTCAAGTCGTCGTGAGAAAGCTTACGCCTAATGTAGTTAGCCCTGAATTTGAAAACAAAGCCTATATAGATGTCCACGGCGGGGCTTTCGTATTGTTCGGCGGGTTACCTAGTATTGAAGAAGGTTTGCTTGTGGCGAGTCGTTTGGGAATCGTGGTGTATAGCGTTGATTATAGAATGCCGCCGACCTTTCCTTCACCCGCAGCCCTTAACGATGTCACCTCCGTCTATAACACATTGTTAGAGGAAATAGGCGCGCAGAATATTTTAGTAGGTGGGACGTCTGCAGGAGGTGGCCTGGTGCTATCACTGGTGCAGACTCTGATTCAAAAGAACACCCCTCTGCCGAAGGCCATTTATGTAGGTACGCCGTGGGCCGACCTCACGAATACCAGCGATAGCTTGGTCACCAATGAATGTGTTGACAATGTGCTGGTAACTTATGAAGGTCAGTTAAAAGCGGCTGCGCATTTATACGCGGGAAACAAGTTGCTGTCTGACCCTTCAGTATCCCCAATCTACGGTTCTTTTGCCCACTTCCCACCAACGTATTTAGTAAGCGGAACGAGAGACATGTTTTTAAGCGATACAGTCAGGGTTAACCGCGCCATAACAGACAGCGGAGGACTTACACAGTTAGAGCTGTTTGAAGGCCTATCTCACGCCGAATATTTAATTTTTTACAAAACGCCAGAGTCTGAAACCACTTATCGCTTAATGAAGAGGTTTTTTCTTTCAAACTTGTAAGGAGAAAATACGCATACCGGCCGATATGCGTATGGAAAATGGACCTTATCGTACTCACTAGGAACCGAAAGCTACGGCCAATATCGTAACAATGGCACCGAGCCCGGCAATTTTAAGTCCATTTTTGTACATAGGGAGTTTTGGAATAAACATAAGAAAGGCGGATATAACAAAAAACAGCAAACCTAAACCAAAGCTTATATTCAGCCAGAATAGTGGGCTGTTGTTGGTTGCCTTATGTAGCTTCACCATTTTGGCGAGTACAAGTGGATAATCTTTTTTGGTGATGGTGGCTTCGCCCGAGTCTTTATCGTACTGGCCCACGTTTAGCACGACTACGTCTGCATTTTCATCCGTAACTTTGCTCCCTCTTATTTTAAGAAGAGGCAGAAGATCTACACCTGAAAGATTGGATTCAAATTGACGCGTTTCTGTTTGCTCGTATTTTAAAATATCGGTAGGGCGGAATATAAGAAGAATTCCGCTTAGTGCATAGACTCCCATAATACCCGCGAGAAAAAAGCCAAGCCAGCGGTGATACTTACGAAAAGCCATGTGAAATTTTGGAGATGCCATGTTGTTATCTATCTATTTAAAAGTTGCGTATTTATAAACGAGAATGAATCTTATTTAAAGGCTTATTGCGAGAAACGATCATATATGTCGGATGAAAAGAAATTATTTTAGATATCTAAGGTAAAACGTTTTTTGGCCATTCTTTGAAGTGGTATGAAGAGTGTTAAAAAGTTGTGTCTAGATTATACTTTAGTCTTACAATGCAACTTTAGAGCAATAACAAATGATTTAATTAGGTATTGCACCTTTTAATAAAACCAAAATAACGACAGTAGGATTTTAACATGCAGTCTATTGCTATTGTAATACTGGGCATCATAGGAATGTTGTTCGGTTGGTTCGTATATTCTAAATTCATAGCGAGCCGTATCTTCCAGTTGGATGATAGCTTCACAACGCCTGCGCATACGATGCGAGATGGTGTAGATTTCGTCCCTACCAACAAAGTGGTTTTATGGGGGCATCATTTTACGTCGGTAGCCGGTGCGGCACCCATCGTCGGCCCTGCAATCGCCGTTTATTGGGGGTGGGTACCTGCCGTACTTTGGGTTGTATTTGGTACGATTTTGTTCGCCGGTGTTCACGATATGGGAGCGCTGTGGGCAAGTGCCCGTCATAAGGGTAAATCAATGGGAGCGCTGTCAGAAAGCGTAATTGGGAAACGTTCCCGAGCACTTTTCATGATTGTTATTTTCCTCGTTCTGCTAATGGTAAACGCTGTATTCGGTGTTGTAATCGCCAACTCATTTGTTTCACAGCCAAATGCCGTTTTTCCTGCATGGACTGCAATAGCAGTAGCACTCATCATTGGACAGCTACTTAAGCGAAACTTCAGTCTTATCCCCTTATGTATCGTGGGTATAATCGTGTTATACGCATCAGTGTATGCAGGTAGTTATATTCCACTCAGTTTGCCAGAAACCATGTTCGGCCTGGCGGATAAAGCTAATTGGATAATCATTCTCTTTATTTATGCGGCTATAGCATCCCTTCTTCCCGTTTGGATGTTGCTGCAACCTCGAGACTTCATTAACGGCATGCAGTTACTGGTGGGGCTCTTTTTGCTTTATGGTGCGGTGTTCTTCGCCATGCCAGATATTACTGCGCCCGCATTTAATACACAGACAGCAGTAGACTCACCGAGTTTGATTCCGTTGTTATTTGTAACTATTGCCTGTGGCGCTGTATCAGGCTTTCACGGCATTGTGTCTTCGGGCACTAGTTCTAAGCAGTTAGATAAAGAAACTGACGCGCGCTTTGTAGGTTATCTTGGCGCCGTAGGAGAAGGGTCACTGGCGCTTATCACTATTGTAGCCGTAAGTGGTGTTGCGTTTGCGGCCTCACCAGAAGAATGGCATGAGGTCTATAGCCACTTGGGCGCGGGTAGCGTAGGCGCGTTTATCACAGGTGGAGCGAACCTTATCCAGCAAGGCTGGGGCTTACCTGTTGATTTCTCGTCAACAATTCTTGCCGTGATGGTTGTTCTTTTTGCGGGCACAACCATGGATTCCGGAGTACGCCTTCAGCGCTACATTATTCAGGAATGGGGTGACATCTACTCTATCAAAGCATTAAAAAGTGGCTTAGTAGCAACTTTAGTTGCGGTTGGTTGTTGCTTATTATTGGCCTTCGGTGCAGGTGGCGCATCGGGCAGTGGGGGAATGATTATCTGGCCATTGTTTGGTTCAACTAATCAGATCCTAGCAAGCCTTACACTTCTGGTTATCTCAGTAATGCTTATAAAGCTCGGCAGGCCGGCAAAGTACACTCTAATTCCTATGGTATTTGTTCTGATCATGGCTTTCTTCGCAGGGCTGATAAAATTAAAAGAATACTATGTTGAGGGAAATTACTTATTAGTGTTCTTAGATGCCGTGGTGCTCATTGTATCTGTACTTGTTATGTTAGAGGCTTTTTCGGTGGTCTCTAAACTAAGAAAAGAGAAGCAGAGCAACTAAAACGTGACACAAAGGTTTTTCATGGTTGACCTCGTAGTCTAAAAAGCACACTCACGAGATAGTCAACATTCGGCCAGTACATTCGTACTGGCCATTTTTCTTTCCTGGTAATCATTACAATCAATTTTGTCGATTTTCTGTCACACTACACATCTGGTATCATGAATACGTTTTCAATACTGTTATTTGTGCTTCGAACACAATTCTAATGCCAAATAACTAGCGAGGCTGTGTGTCAGATATTATTTTACTTGCTCAAAATTTCTTAGCGCTCTTCGTCGAGTCTGCACCTTGGTTGATGCTAGGGCTACTCGTGGCAGGCATCATGCACGAATTGGTCCCTGTGACTTTTCTAGAAAAGCACATGGGAAGCGCTTCGTTTGGTTCAATTAGTAAAGCAGCAATTATTGGCGCCCCGTTGCCGCTATGTTCTTGTGGGGTGATTCCAGCCGCTCTTGGTTTACGCCGCAGTGGTGCATCTAAGTCTTCAACTATTTCATTTCTTGTTTCTACACCAGAGACCGGCGTGGACAGTGTTTCCGTGTCTTATGCGCTGCTAGGTCCGCTTTACGCCATTGTAAGACCTATTGCGGCGATACTTAGTGCAATCTATGCCGGCTTAATGGTTCGTTTTTTCGCAGAGGCGGATACTCATATTAATAAGAAAGATCAGGTTGACCGTTATCAGTCGTCGTGCTGCTCGTCAAAAGTAACGCCAGAACCAGTGGCAAAAACTTCCTGCTGCGCAAGTGAGCATTCGCATGATCATGACGGCGCAGATATGACCTCACAGACGGATGATGTTCAGTCTTCCAAATTAACTAAAGTGTTCGCTTACGCCAGCGGTAAATTACTAGAAGACATTGTGGTTTGGTTATTGATTGGCTTAGCGTTGGCCGCCGCCATTAAAACCTGGGTTCCCACAGATTTCCTTACGCAGTGGGGAGATGGCATTATTGCTATGCTAGTTATGGCGCTAATTGGCATCCCTATGTATATATGTGCAACTGCGTCTACGCCTCTAGCCGTTGGCTTCCTTGCTGCAGGTCTATCACCAGGCGCCGTATTGGTCTTTTTAATGGCAGGGCCGGCGACAAACGTATCGACGATGGGAATGATTAAACAAGAAATGGGCGCGCGAACCCTAGTGCTTTATTTATTTAGTGTGATTTCCGCAAGTATCGGATTTGGCTATGCGCTCAACTACTTGGTCTCATCTTTTTCATTGGCGTCTATGATAAAAATCGATAGCCATGTTCACGAACACGGTGCCAACGTTCAGGTTATTTACGCACTCTGCGCGCTTTTGTTAGCTGGTTTGATGTTGAGACTTGGCTTTAAAAAGCTCAAAAACTATCGTCAATCCCAAACGCAGCAATCGGCGTGCTGCGGTTAGGTTATATCTTTCATTCTTTCTTATATTTTGCATGCGCGCTTTTGTTATGAATAGAGCGCTTGTATATCCTGTTCTATTATCCATAATAGTCGCTCAATTTATTAAAAATAAACGCGTATAACCCTACAAGGACGCTTGGAATAACGACATGCTTTTACTTATTGTGTACGTCTTGATCGCATTGGGCTTTTCTTTTTTGTGCTCTATTGCCGAGGCTGTGATTCTAAGTGTTTCATCTGCTTACATTTCGGTGTTGGAAAAAGAGGGGAAGCCTAGTGGCGCTTTGCTTCGAAAGCAAACCGACAACATTAATACACCGCTATCAGCCATACTTACATTGAATACAATTGCGCATACCATGGGCGCTGCTGGTGCAGGTGCGCAGGCTGCTGCAGTGTTCGGTGATGCCTACTTGGGCATTATTTCCGCCGTACTTACCTTACTTATTCTTATTTTTTCAGAAATTATTCCCAAAACACTTGGTGCGACCTATTGGCGTGCTCTCGCGCCAGTTACGGCGTATTTTTTGAAGTATCTTTCAATTATCCTTATGCCATTCGTGAAAATGTCAGAATTGATGACCAAGGGATTTAAAGAAGATAGCCCGCTTCGAGGTTTAAGCCGCAGTGAATTACACGCTATGGCAGAGCTATCTGGTCAGGAAGGCCAGTTGGCAAATCACGAAGCCGTATTCCTACAAAGCTTGTTGAGCCTGCATGAGTTAAAAGTAAAAGATGCAATCACTCATCGTACCGCCCTTTTTAAAGTGAGTGAAACGATGACGGTGGAAGAGTTTTTTCATAAGCATGCCAACATTGAGTTTTCCCGCATACCAATATTTGAAGATCAAGACTCAGAAAATATCACTGGATTTGTTATGCGTTCAGACTTGTTGGTGGCTCAAGCGAGAGGGAACACAGATAAACCACTTTTTGAATATGCGAAAGATATGGTCACTGTACTTAATACTATGCCCTTATCTGTAACCTTCGAACACTTTATTAATAAGCATGTACATATGCTTTTGGTGGTTGATGAATATGGCGGTTTAGAAGGGGTGCTTACCCTTGAAGACCTGCTTGAGCGTTTACTGGGTGTGGATATTATTGATGAAAAAGATACCACGGTAAGTATGCGTCGCTTAGCAAAAATGATGACAAAGCGCAAAGAGCAGATGATGATAAAAAATGTGCCTGATGCGTCACTTGAAAATTCCGCGAAGAAACAATAGTCTAATACCAATCTGCATAAGTTAGTACCCACTCGGCGAGAGTTAAAATGTTCGTAATCGCGGCGTGTTACCCCAGGTATAATGGCTAATGCAGGCAAAAACCTCTGTAATTATTAAGGATGATAGATATGAGTCGAGTTATACGGAAAAAAGTGGTTGGTACTGAATGTTCTCGTAAACAGGCTACTAAGCGAAATTCGTTGACGTTAGCGGCCTTTCTCTCTTTTGGTGTGGTTGGAAGTGCAGTAGCTCAAGAGCTCAGTATTCCCTGTGATGAAGTGGAAGAAAAAGCGCTTGCTGAAGCCAAAGATGATGAAGTGAAGCGTATAAGTGCATTCACCCCTGCGGCTCCACTAGAACGTGTCGATCCTAAATACCCTTCTTCAGCAGCCAGAAAAGGTCGTGAAGGCTGGGTAAGGTTGAGCTACGTTATAGATGAACAAGGCAGAGTAAAAGACCCTGTTGTAGAAGATTTCTTCGGAAGTCCCTCTTTCAAAAAAAGTGCACTATCAGCCGTCAAAAAGTGGCAGTATAGCCCAGCAATTAAGGATGGCGAACCTACTCAGCAATGCCATCAGGCTGTTCAAATGGACTTTGCCATGGTCGGGAAAAGTGGTGCTACGCGTAAATTCATTAAAGCTTATAAAAACGTAGACGACATATTTAAAGCGGGCGATCTTGAAGCGGCTGATGAAGCATTTAAAGAACTTGAAAGTTGGGATACGCTCAACCGCTATGAAAACGCGTGGTTGCTCAACTTAGAGTCGGAGCTTGCAAATGAGCAAGGTGATATTGAAAGGGAAGCACGAAGCCTTACTCGATTACTTGCCAGCAACGGACAAAAGCGTTTTAACAATGCGGTCTTCGATGAAGACTACATTGCTTATGTGCTACAAAGAAAAATCCTTCTTGATGCCCAGCGCGGGTATTACGCAGAAGCTTTAAAGTCATATGATCGACTTCAAGAAATGGATGAGCAGGAAACACGCAAAGCAGAAATTGCCCCAATCATTGATAAAATTAACGCATCCATTGCGTCTGATATTAACTTACAAGTGCCGGTGAGCATGGATGATGATGGACGCTGGTTCCACACGCTTGTACGAAATAAGTTTGCTTTTAACAACGTTCAAGGCGAGCTTGATACCGTTGAAGTGCGCTGTGATACTCATAGAGAAAAATTCACGGTTGCTGAGGATCATATTTGGCATATTCCACAAAGCTGGGGGCAATGTCAGGTGATGGTGAAAGGTGACGACGCCACCACATTCGATCTTATTGAAGTCGCTGAGAGTTCATAGGTTCGTTCAGACGGGCTAAAACTGGATAAAGGGAATTAACCATATGAATCGTAAGTTAATAGTAGCGACGATTGCTATTATCGCGGTCTTACTTTATTACTTGCTTTATGTTTCATCTGGAGTTGAACCCAGTACAGCGAACTCAAACAATAGGGCTAGCGAAGAGACAGCAAACCCGCTCAGTGTTAAACAGGAATCTCACTCAACGCAAATGATTCGTGAAAGCGAACCTGATGGTTCTTTGCCGCCAGAGAGCCACAGCGCAAGTCGATGGTGCTCCACAGAAACTGAACCCGAGCATTCAGAGAGTGTAAGAACCGAAAAAGAATCTTTAGAGTGGGATATCGAGAGAGGTAATATTTTATTAGCCGCCGAAGATTCAGTGTTTGAATTCCCAAATGCTGTTTTGCTAGCGCCTTATGCAGAACTGGACTTACAAGATCTCATTGCACACGCAAAAAACGATGATTTGTTCGCATTATTGACTATTATGCAGCGCAGAGATGTTCCTATGAAACATCGAAATAATGCTGCTCGTCATTTAACGGTAATGGGAAATACTTCGACTGCCTTGTCACATTTAGTTGCTTTAGAACTGACACGAGCCAATCATATTTTCGAAATGGAAGGGCAAGTCAATGAGCAAGTAAAAACGCATTTAGTGAACAGTTTAACGTATGTTAGCTATGGGCTAGAGCAGCTTGATGTAACGGCGCTTCGCAGTTATTTGTATTTTGTTCAGCGACACAAAAATGGAAGTTATGCCTTAGATTTAGAAGCGGCACTTTCTCAAAAGGAAGTGGAAACCGTGAAATTTGCAAGAGCACAATTTAAGCAATACTTAAACCACAAAAGACAAGAAAAGTACCTTTCAACTATAGAGGAAAAAGCGTTTCCGAAAGTGGCCAAGCGTCAATTTGAAAAAAGCTTGGCTCTTGAATATCGTACTTTTGGAAGTCTGATACTGGGCAGTAACAATCTGAAAAACATGGGTTTTGATTTTGAAAATCTACCAGATTGCGCTAAGCGTTTATTTTAGAAAAGAATATCAATATAAGTCGATTAAACCCGCAAAAAGATAACCCTGATGGAAAGCAGGTTAATTAGAAAGTGGCCGTGAGTGCCAACTGGAACAAGTGCTCGGTAAAGTGCTCGCTGTCTTGAAAAAAGCGAAGGTTTTGCTGAGTGCCTGAGTTTATTTGCCATTCGGCGGTTAACGAGAAGTGTTCGCTAATATTGCGCCCTGCGCTGATAGTAAACGCACGCCCCGAGCTGCCATTGGGGTCGAGCGCGTAATTGTCATCATCATTTACTTGATACCAGTCAGCACGTGCAGCAAGCGTGTATGGAGTCATGCTGTATACAGCAGCAACAAAGCCACTATTAAAATCGTTATCTACAATACTTTCACCCATTAGAGTGTCGCCCACCAGCAATTGAGAAAATACCGTAAAGATAGGATTATACATGTAGCGAAGCGTTAACGAATGAAAGCGTGTATGCCATGCATAGATGCGGTCGGGGTCGACTGCATTTGCGTCTGCGTTGTTATCGTAATAGTAATAGCGCATTTCAGCGCTGCGCTTGTACGCCACATGCGCTCCGAAATAATAACCAAAACGATTGTCTATTTCTCTAAAAGGTTCGGTCCATGCAGGAGCATCCAGTCTATCTTCATCGATTACACCCGGAATAGGCAGGAAATTCAGTCTATCGTTGTAAAGCGACTGTCTGTCGTGAAGTGCAAAGCCGCGCCAAGAAATCAATGTTCCAGTGCTATCGTTTCCTTTAAATAAGCTGGCTAATACTTTCCAAGACCAGTTGCTTCGCACTTGTCTGCCATTTTGTCTAAAGCTAAATTCAATCCCACCGATTCTGAGTTCTTCACCGATCCAGCTATTTATTGCTGAATTGGTTAAAAAGTGCGGCGATAACCAGCCAAAATCGGTGTTTTCGGCAGAAATAGCGGGGTAAAACGCGCCTACTTTTACCTCTGGCTTTATAGATGAGGCGCTAAGTGGCCGATATCTCAAGTAAAGTTGAGAAATGTTGAGCCGTTCTTCTCCGTCACTGTAAGCATTTAAAACACCAGATAATGTCCAATCATCAAACAAACGCTGGTTGCTTGAGATAACTGCTTGAGAGAGGTGAAAGGTATCACCTTCGAATCGCTGGTGGTTTTGGCCAAAGTCTTGGAAGCTTTGTGTGTTTTCTTTTAGCGCCCAGGTTCCGCGTAACAAAAAGTCTGTTTCTGCGTAGCTTGCTACAGAAAAAACTAACGACAATAGAGCTAATGGTTGAGTGACAAACCGCATTAATAGTCGCCGAAACCAGAATCGAATCCGTCATCCCTGATTATGTTTGTATCAAGCGTCCATATTACTTGAGTATCGGCAGTCACAGAAATGGACTGTGAGGGAAACGCTTTTTCACCTTCCACTTGCGGATGCCAAAAACGTACGGTGTACTCACCATGAGGAAGTGAAATTGAAGACTCACCCTCATTATCGGTTTTTCCAAAATAAGGAGAGTCTGAAACAACTATGTATCCCAGCATCCAGTCATGAATATTACATCCAATATCAACAATACCTGCGTTTTCAAAGCGAAGCGGCTCTGCAGTAAACTCTTTATAAAGTTTTAGTTCGAATTGCTTTGTGGGAGAAAAAGAATAGACGTGGTGAAACAAGTTATCCGCATTAGGGAAGGTTACTTCGGTACCCGCCTTTACCACAAGCACGTGAGGTTCAAACTGTTTATCTATTTGATTCATTACGGCTGGTTCTTGCTGCGGCATCTGATGTGCATCCGGCTCAAATTGAGGCTCAAAAAGAAACACGCCGTTATCGACCGGCTCACCATCGCTATCATTCAGCGTTATAGAAAATGTTGCGGTTTGCTCATCTTGTCCTAAAGCCATACTTGAACAAGCCATAAGAAAAACGGCGCTAAAAATTATTTTATATTTCATTCAAGTACCACGGCAAAAAGTATTCAAAGAAGACGTCAGTTGAATTATACCAGTTCGTATAAATAATTACCCACTCAGCGAGAGTTAAAATGTTCGTAATCGCGGCGTGTTACCGCAGGTATAGTGGCTCTACATAACATTAACACAACAAAGAGTACGGACATTTTAAACTCGCCAGCGCCTTCTGAGTGGGCACTTATCTATGCCGATTGGTATTAGCCATAGAATAAACCCAGTAATATACAACTGCGTTACATCTTTAGTATAGGACCTTGTTGACTGCGTCTTTATTTCGCTTTTAAGAAAACTTTCGCGTTTGTACTTGTGTCAAATTGTGCTTGAGTTTGATGGTGGTTAAAGCTGAGAAAACTTTCTTACCAAGTTATGGTAAACATGATGAAGCCCATCAAGCTGTTCTCGCTCTGCGGTGCCTGCGTTAACCAGTGACTGAATACTTTGATCAAGCTGAAAAAGCGTTTCTCGCATGTGCTGATCGCTCACCATGCTCTGTATCCAAGTGATAGCCGCCATGCGCTCTCCTTTGGTCACGGGTATAACTTTATGCAGGCTCGATGAGGGATATAGGATTGCACTACCGGCGTCGCACTTAATGTTTTGCTCGCCGAATCCTGTTTGAATAACTAATTCCCCGCCTTCATAGTCCTCTTTGGGCGTTAAGAAAACGGTCATCGACATATCGCTTCTCAATACGTCAGGCGTGTTAGGAATACGCATAATGGCAGCGTCCACATGATACCCATAGGTCTGGGACTCGCTGTAGCGATTAAAGCAAGGTGGAAAAATACGTTGAGGTAGCGCGCCTGAAATAACTTTAGGGTTATTGCCCAGCTTACTCAGTAGTGCGTTAGCAAGTTGTTGAACGCGAGCATCCTGAGCGTCAGCCTGACCGTTATTTTTGACACCGGCAGCCATTCCCATTGCCGTATTTTTGCCATCCATAAAGGGAACTTTCGCCAATTGCTGACGAAACTGAGCCACTTCACTTTCTGTCAATAAGTCATCAATAATTATCATGTTTTTCAGCGCTTTTTAGAGATTTATTTGAAATAAAAGACCTAGGCGGTTGGCCACCTAGGTCGTGTTAGCATTAAAATTCGTAGCTAACGGTGCCCGTAATGTTGCGGCCATCACCAATATACATGAAGGCGCCAGAACGGTAGGCTGCCGTCCAGTATTCTTCGTCAAATAGGTTTCCGATGTTAACACGGAACGTCAGCGACTCTGAGTGGTAGTAATTAGCGAACAGGTTCACTACTTGATAATCAGGTACCACAATTGAGTACTCGCCAGTTTCAGCACTGTAGCCAGCGGCCGTATCAGGTTGACCGCCGTACATTTCTGACTGATAGCTATAGTCTCCACCAAAGGCAAACTTATCGTTAGGCTGATAGCGCATTTGAATGTAGAAGCTTTCGTCTGCGAAGTTACTTAGCGCTAGGCCAAGATTGTCTTCACTGTATGATTTGAGAACTTCCGAATCCATGAAAGCAGCGGAAGCTTGAATACTAAGCTTATCGGTAATATCACCGCTTAAGCCGAACTCAATACCTTCTACGCGGTTTTCACCGGTGTTTAATGTACCAAGCGTTGAGTAAGCGTCGCCTACACTCTCGTGTACATCGCTTTTAGTAATGCGGAATAGCGCAGCATTTGCTACAAGTTTTTCATTAAACAGCGACCATTTGGTGCCAAGTTCGATGTTTTCTACTTGCTCAGGGTCAGCTTGTGAGGCTTGTTCTGGCGTACCACAAATGCCGCCATAACCACAGTTAGCGCCAAGATCTGATTCACCGCCGTTTATGTTTGTTGCGGTGCTATAGGAAACGTAAATGTTACCGTTTTCGGTCACATCGTAAACTAACCCTAAATGACCGTTGTAGAGTTCATCTGAGAACTCATAAAGGTCGCTAGAAGTTTGGTTGCTATAGTCGTAGCTATCTACACGAAGACCGGCAAAAAAATTAAAGTTATCGGTCAGCTCAAAGGTATCCATTACGTATAGCGAGTAAGTTTCAATATCAAATAGCGCATCCACGTCGCCACGGGTAAAGGCTTTGCCCATCAACGAACTAATGTTATCAACTTCATTGCCACTACCATCTAATAGGCAGTAACTTTCAGATACACCGCGACGACCGCCGGTTAAGCAGTTTGATGGACTAGTGTAATCCATATTGAACACGCCGTTATCTACCGACTCATCTGTGTATTCAAAACCGAACACGAAACGGTGATCAATACCTGCAAAAGCCGTATCCCAGAATAGGTTAAACTGGGTAGTTACATAGTCAACTTCCTGCCAACCTTGGTGGTTGCTTAAAGATAACGTGTAAGCACCTGGTGCAGTAGGGTCGGTTGCGTCACGGTTAGTGCCGCGCATGCCCGTAGTAATGTACTCGTTCTCTGTTTTACCTACACGGGTTGCGTTATAAAAACGCACGTTGTCACTGATATCGTACTCAGTACGTAAAGTGAATGTGGTAACTTCTGAATTTTGAAAGTCTTCATCCTGCGTGTATACGGGGATATCTTCAAGTGGGTAACCTGCATCTCTGTCGTAGTAGCTACCCAAATCAGGAATATCTTCAGCGTTTAAGTAGTAAATGTCGCCTGTAAATGACAAGCGGTCGGTAGGTTGATTCACATAGGAAAGCTGAACCCCTTCACGATCACGCTCTATACCTTCACGGCCAGGCTTATCTTCTGACGAATAAAGCCCGTTTAAGCGCACAGCGCTGGTTTCAGTAAGGGTTTTGTTTAAATCGACAGTTAAACGCGTGTGTTCGTCGGTACCCACTGCCGCATCAACGCGACCAAAGTTATACGCTGTAGATGCTTTTTTGGTAATTGAGTTAACCGCACCACCTGAAGAGCCACGCCCTGCAAACGTTGAACTTGGGCCCTTCGTAATTTCAACACGCTCGGTTGCGAAGCTTTCTCGAGTTGTCATACCTGGGTCGCGAAGTCCATCAACGAAAACGTCGCTGCGTGCTTCGTGGCCGCGAATAATGTAGCGGTCACCAAAAGCATTACCATTCTCACCGGTACCCAACGTTACACCTGCTTGTGCTTGTAGGATGTCTCTAAGGTCTGTTCTGCCACTTTCTTGAATTTGGTCTTGGGTAAGAACACTAATGGTTTGTGGTGTGTCTACCAAATCAGCCAGACGACGAGGATCACCAGACTTATTGTAGCGATATATTGATTGCTGAACCCCATGAATTTTAATTAGCTCGATGGCTTCGTCAGATACTGCTTTGCATTCTGCTGAGCTGGCATCGGTACACTTTTCTACGTCTTCCTGTGCCATAACTGCGCCACCGCCAAAGGCAAGCGCTGCGGCAATGGTTTGCGCACCCATTGTTAATTTAGTGTTTTTCATCATTTTTCCCTTGAGTGTGTGTAAGGACGACGAAGTCTATGTAATTATTTTTATAATGTAAATATAAATGATAACCATTATCATTAGTAAAATATAAAAGGAGTTTTAAGCAGTGTTTAAATAGAAGTTTTCTAATGTTCTTTTCGTTACTCAGATAGGGTAGGCTAGGAGGTTGAACCCGTTGGGCAATAGTCTGTAGATAGTATGTAGTTGAGTAATTTAGAAGGTACGGTTCTATATCTACTGGTTTTTGAAATACCCGCTATCTAGGCAGAGCAGTTGTCTCATTGAGAAACGGCATAGCGTAATCTAATTATATTTTGCAGTAGCATTGCGGTTTTCAGGTATTGATATTAAAGAGGGAAACCAACCTTAACGATCACTCCTGTTTCATCCTCTCTGTCATACAAGGAAAGATGACCCTTATGGAAGGTGGCAATCATGTTTGCGATGTAAAGCCCTAATCCAAGATGAGGAGAGTGTGCGCCATGTTGTATATCGTTCTCTTTTCTTACCGAAACCATAGATTGGGTGAGCTGATTTTTCATGCCTTTTGGTAAAAGCGGGCCTGGGTTACTTACAGTAAGTACAGCCTGCTTGTCCCTCTTTTCAAGAGCGATGAGTATTTCATCGCTGTCTTGGCTGAAATCTACTGCATTTGAGATAACTTTATCAAAGAGTTGAGCAACAAGTTCAGCAGAGCCGTACACCATCATAGAATTATCTGTTGTTGCAAACTTCCACTGACGCTTTGCATAGGCATGCCTGTAGCCATCAACACAGCCCTTTATCACTTCAACAATGTTGAAGCTTGCCATATCTTCCTGCGCGATAGCTTGTTCTAATCGCGTCGCCTCACTCATGCTGTTTAATATACTGCTCAAACGATTCACACCCGACTGGGCCCGTTCTACAAACACCGCCTGCTGGTCAGCATCGCTCACGTGAGTCAGCATATCCAGTGACGATTTCACCACTGCTATAGGCGTTCTTAATTCGTGAGATAAGCGGGATGCCATGTTTTCTAGATAAGAATTGTACTGCTGCAGCCGCGAGAGTACATCGGCAAACGAGCGGGACAAGTCACCAATTTCGTCACGTTGATTCGATATCGGCATAGTGCCAATGATTTTCCCATTGTCATCAATAACGGCCTCAGTATTGTCGCGAAGGGAGCGAATGCGATTTGAGATTCGCGTGGCGAATAATAAGAGTCCTAATGTGCCTATGGTCATAACTGCCAAAATAACGTGGAATAGCTGCTCTAGTGCCCGGTTTCGCAGGGTGCGAATACCATTCGTCGTTTGCTCTACAATAACCGCTCCCATCACATTTCCTTCAATAAATATGGGGTAGGCTGCAGAAAGAATTATGGCCTTGTTATCGGGGGATAAACGCCAGAGTGAATCGGGCTGTCCGTTAAGTGCGGTCCCTAAATCCTGTCCAGCAAGTGCGTAAGCATCGTCTAGTTCATCAACAAAATCTGACGGTGGTCTAGTAAGAATCTGATAATAAATAGGTAGTAACCACTCACTTTCTATCCAATGCCAAATTGAATTTGATGGTGCTTCTTTCTCGTCTACTTTAATTCCCGTTGCAGACTGGATGTTGCCTGCCCGAGCAAGTACTCGTTTGTGTTTGTCCACAACCCACACCCGCGAGTCGGCATATTTAAGCCCTGCCAATATGCGCTCAATTTCAGGTGATGGCGTTATAACAGTACCAAGCTCAGAGAGTTGATTAGTATTCGCTGTGCCAATGGCATATTGTTTTAATCGGCTTACCGTATCGTCAACATCTACAATAGAAAACGCTAACCCGCCGGTGGTCATTGATAAAGGAAAACGCAGTTCAATGTTATAGCCAACTGCGGTTTCTTGCCACCGTCCCTGAATAGACAGCGCGTTTTCTACCGCTCTTATTGTTGCAGTATTGTCCGAAAGTTTGTAAGCATTTACCCAGCCACTTTCATAGGGAGCAACCACGTATCTTGCTAACTCACCCTGAGGAGTTTCCAGACCTATGAGCAAGTGGTCGCCTGTTTCAACACTTAAACTGTTAGGCTGTCGCCACAGCAACACGTCGTCATTAACTTCAAACATGGCATACAGAAATTGTCCATAGCGCCCCACCATATGCTTAAACGATAAACTTGTTGGCTCGCCCTTATATGCATTGTAATACTCAATAACCTCGTCACTACCATACTCACTCATCAAAGCACCGACTTGCTGCCAGTCGTTGAGTTCTCCATCAAGTCGAATAGGCGATGGAATGGGAGGCGCATAAAGGTCAGTGCCAGGGCGTACGTCTTGAAGATAAGCTGATTGGCTGTCAAATAGGGCAGGGCGCTCATGAAGTGCGGTGGCAACAGCTCGGGCAGTCCCTATCATGGTTTGCTCTTGACCATTTCGCAGGTACTGTTCAAGTTCCCAGACGTAGTTATAACCCAGGTAGGGAATAGTGAATAGGAACAGCGACAGCACCATAAGCTGAAGGCGGATAGAAAAGCGAAATCCCATGGTCTTAGACGGTTGCCTTTGTTGTGCTAAGTTTAATTTTGTCTTCGCGTAAGCTATTTAAAGCTGCCAGCGATACCCCATGCCGTAAACTGTGTCGATATGATCGAAGTTTGAGTCGAGCTGCACAAACTTCTTACGCATACGCTTAATGTGAGAAGTAATCGTTGTGTCATCAACCACCATTCTAGACTCATCCATGAGTTGTTGACGACTCTTCACATGACCTGGGCGCTTGATTAGCGCATGTAACATCCAAAATTCGGTAACTGTGAGTAAGACGGGTTGGTTTTGCCAGCTTACGGTCATTCTTGACACGTCTACTTTCAAGTCTCCTACTTTTAACTCATCTTTTTGGTCAGTAGGTGCTGCGAGTAAGTCTGTGCGCCTAAATAGAGCAGCAATACGCGCTAGCAAGTGGGCCATACTTATATCTTTAGTCAGATAGTCGTCAGCACCCATTCGAAGGCCGCTGATAGTGTCTACGTCATTATCCCGAGCGGTGAAAAAGATAATGGGGAGGGTTTGTGACAGGCCTCTTAGTTGCTGACACAACATAAAGCCCCCTTCTATTTCATCTTTCAAACCAATATCAATAATGGCTAAGTCGGGTAAGGTGTGGTTAAACGCTTCGGCAGCAGACGGCCTATCTTCATAAGCATTTACGCTATAGCCCTGCGCTTTAAGCGCCATAATGTAATTTTCGCGAATGGCCGCGTCGTCTTCCACTAATGCAATTGTCTTTGGCATACATTAATCCGCAAATATAAGTCATATAAAGTGCACACTATACCTATGAATGAAACCTATTGCCTAAGTTCGACATAAAATCCATAAGCCTGCCTCAATTACGCCATAATTGAGGCGCGTAAAGCGTTACCTTCACCCGCATAATACCTTTGAACCTGGCTATTACACCGCTTAATGGAGCCAAATACAGGCGACGAGGATATGGGGGGAAGCATCACAACATTTCCATAATTGCGTACTTTTTCTGCCATGAATATCGCGTTTAATGATGGGGTGCTGTTAAACAATATACCTACGGTAACACGCCGCGATGACGAACACTTTAAATCTCGCTGAGTGGGTACTTATCTATGCGGACTAGTACTATTTGTATGTTGCATAAACAGTACCGTAGAAGCGGTAAGGCTGAACTTCTACGTTAAAAAGCTACCCCTTGCGCTGCGTGCTTCCCCAACGGTACGCAGCGCTTTTTTATGGCGGGTAAAAGGTGTTTTAGGGCTTAGAATCTAAACACGCCCTAGTCTGGCGCCTTCAACGTTTCGCTTTTCAATCTGACAAGCAGACTTGAAAATGGTGTTTTCGCTATTACCTTGTGAAATAGCAGAACTCGATTCAACAGAACTGCTTTAAACAACCACTAAACGCGAGTGTATTCATTTAATAGCATGAACTAGGTTACACTTCGTTAGTTGATTTCTAAATCTCTCTAAAGTTGGTTAGGGCGTGCTGACCTTTGGTGCACATCAAAGGTCAACACGTCTTAGTGGACACACTCTCACTACGGGCAAATCATGAAAGCGTTGGACATTACAGGGTTAACCAAAACCTATAAAGGTGGCGTACAGGCATTAAAAGGCGTCGATCTTACGGTACAAGAAGGGGACTTTTTTGCTTTACTTGGTCCCAATGGGGCGGGTAAATCAACCACCATTGGTATTATCAGTTCTCTTGTAAATCAAACCAACGGCAGCGTTTCCGTGTTCGGGTACGATTTAACAACGCAGAAAGAGCAAGCGAAAGCATGCATTGGTTTGGTACCACAAGAATTTAACTTCAATCAGTTTGAAACGGTACTGCAAATTGTACTGAATCAGGCGGGGTATTATGGCGTGCCACGCAGTGTGGCCAAAGAGCGTGCTAAGAAGTACCTTGCTCAATTAGATTTGTGGGAAAAGCGGGACGCACGGGCCCGCGAATTATCTGGCGGTATGAAGCGCCGGCTTATGATCGCTCGGGCGTTAATGCACGAACCGAAACTGCTTATTCTTGATGAACCAACGGCTGGCGTAGATATTGAAATTCGTCGCTCAATGTGGGGGTTCTTAGAAGAAATTAACCGTCAAGGGATCACTATTATTCTCACCACGCACTATCTTGAAGAAGCGGAGATGCTGTGTCGCAACATCGCAATTATCAATAAGGGCACGATTGTAGAGAACACCAGCATGAAGGCGCTATTATCGAAGCTAAATGTAGAAACCTTCGTGCTTGATATCAAGCTACCGGAAAACGCCGTAGAGAACGACATGTTGCTCATTGGCTTCGAGCATCGCCTTATTGATGATCATACGCTTGAAGTCGATGTTGAAAAAACCGAAGGCCTAAACCCAGTATTTACGCAATTAAGCGAAAAGGGAATACAGGTCATGAGTATGCGCAATAAATCAAATCGCCTTGAAGAGTTGTTCGTACGTTTAGTTGAATCGGCCAAGCAGGCTGGCTAAGCGAATAACGGAGAAGGTAAAAAACAATGAAAACTGAAAGTACGTCAATGAACACAGAACAAAATGTGGGATGGTTTAAGCAAAATTACGTTGCACTCACCACTATTTGGATAAAAGAGTGCACGCGTTTTTTACGCATATGGGTACAAACCCTTGTACCGCCTGCTATTACGATGAGCTTATACTTTGTCATTTTTGGCAGCCTGATCGGCAACCGTATAGGTCAAATGGGTGGCTTTACCTACATGGAGTTTATTGTACCGGGTCTTATCATGATGTCGGTGATTACAAACTCGTACGCTAATGTCTCTTCATCTTTTTTCAGCGCTAAATTTCAACGCAATATTGAAGAGTTATTGATATCACCCGTGCCCACGTCAGTGATTATTCTTGGTTATGTCGGCGGCGGCGTAGCGCGAGCCATACTTATAGGCATAATCGTTACCCTGGTGTCGCTCTTCTTTGTGGATGTGCAAATACATCACCTAGGTATTATTGCACTCACGTTACTGCTCACTTCAACTCTTTTTGCTACGGCAGGGTTAATCAATGCCATATTCGCTAAAACTTTTGATGATATTAGCGTAGTGCCGACCTTTATTCTAACGCCACTCACCTATCTGGGGGGCGTATTCTACTCACTTACGCTGCTACCAGAGTTTTGGCAGTGGGTAAGTAAAGCTAATCCTGTTGTGTATATGGTGAATGGTTTCCGCTATGGGTTCCTAGGCGTGTCTGACGTGAACGTAACGTTGTCGCTAAGTTTACTTGTGGGCTTTAATGCGCTGCTATTTAGCGTAGCGTATTACCTACTTAAAACCGGCAAAGGTATTCGTAGCTAATGGCAAGCGGTAACTCAAGAGAAATCACAACATCGCAGGTGGGTATTCACGATAAGCTAGATGACCTAGTGAAAAAATATCAGATCAGTGAAAATAAAAGACCTATCAGCGAACATACGCAATCAGCCTTTGATGAGGTTTGTGCCTGGCTCAACGCGTTTGATGGTGAAGTTATTTTAGATTCTTGCTGTGGCGTAGGGGAAAGTACGGCGAATATAGCCAGAGCTAATCCCGATGCCCGGGTTATTGGCATTGATAAATCAGCACTACGGATAGACAAGCACGAGCATTACAGTGCGCAGCAGGATAACTATCGGGTGATCCGCGCAGACGTCAATGACTTTTGGCGTCTTGTAAAGCAATCTGATTGGAATGTTACTCAGCACTTTCTGCTATACCCCAATCCGTACCCTAAAAAGACCCAAGTCCAAAAGCGCTGGCATGGCAGTGCGGCCATGGTGGATTTGATGGCGATAACGCCTAATATTCAGGTGCGCAGTAATTGGCTGATTTATTTAATGGAATTTGCGCAAGCAGCAAAGCACTACGGCATGGTGTCAGACTTATCTGAAGTAACCGGTGAAAACCATATGACGCCCTTTGAGCGAAAGTATCGGGGAAGTGGACAGTCTTGCTGGCAGCTAAACTGTCGTAGCGAAGAAAGCTAGGAAAACCAGTAAAAAGACTCGTTTAGTACCGGTTCTCGTTAAGATAAAGACGAATTAATACTTGGTCTTACAGGGCGGGTTTACCGATTTACTCCAGCAAACCTTGTTAGAGCGTATCGCTCTAACAAGGTTTTTTTAAGGTTTGTTCTGCGCGATACGCAACGGCTTTACGTTTTTACAATACACATGCATTGTCAAAGTTAATGGCGCGCATTGGCGCTGCGGACATTCGCCAATGGTGGGCTAAAAACGTAGCCTTGTGCATAGCGTATAGGAAGCCGTTTAACGCACTCTAAGTGCCCCTCGTCTTCGACTTGCTCGGCAATGGTGCTGATACCATGACGCTCACAAAGCAGCAGCAGGTAGTCAACGTATTCTTTCACTGCGTCTTGTTGGTCGTAGTGTTTTATTAGCCCCCCTGCCAGCTTTATCCCTCTTATTGGCAAATTCACGAGTGCACGTATATTCCCTGGGCAAGAGCCTACATTATCTATAAAGACACCTAGTCCCGCGTGCACACTTTTTTCGATAAATGCGGTCAAGCCTTTGGGGTTAGATAATGCGGTCGAGGCGCTTACTTCAATGCTTACGCGCTCCGGCATAGGGTAGCTAGCTAAGTGCATAACTAAGGTATTAGTGAGCGCTTCATTATATAAATCCCTGGCAGTAATGTTGATGTTCCAGGGAATATTGACATCGTGAAAGTAGCTTGCGCATTGCACAAACATACTTGCTGCGAGCGTGTTTACATGTTGCTCTCGTTCAATTAGGTAAAGAAACTCACTTGGAAGAAATGTTTTATCGCCTTGAGTGATAAGTCGTGCTAAACATTCATATCGCCAAACTCCCTGACTCTGTAAGTCCACGATAGGTTGGAAATAAGGCACGATATCTTCGATGGAGAAGTTCTCGGATATTTCGCGTATGGGCATAAACCGACCTCCTTGCGTTGACGTAATCATAGTGTTTGCAGGTTTGATTGCTCATTAAACGTGGCTTATATAGCAGGTTTAACATCAACACTATTCACAAATTAAATATAGTAGAGAGTCTGAAACTTTGCGGCGCTAATTTTAAAGTAGTAATGTGTGTGTCACTGGAAGCTTATTAACGGTAAAGCGAGTTTAAATGCTAGCTCGTTTATACGTTAAATCTGACTAATCAGTCTGCATTGCTGGTTTTGTGCAACGAATTGCTAGGCGCTGCCTCTTGGCGAGCTAGGCAATCTGATGTAAAGTGCGACACCCTGAAAGTGTTGTGATAAGTTTTCAGGTTTGGCAACGAATGGACCGCGCCAACAGGCTTCAGCTTAACCGGTATTGCTTTCGGGTGAGCTCGCAGCTAGCTGCACTGATAAAGGCATGCTAAATGGCTGAAAGGAAAAGTAAGTGTCAGGCCGGTGTCCTACAAAACCGCCTGTTGATTTCGCCTAATAAAAGATAGTGCGAAATGTGTGAATGTTTTAAGTATGAGGTGTGTTGAGTGGGTGAAGCGCAAGTTAGTCTAGAGCACCTGTTTAGGGTCTTTACCAAACCTGAACACAAAGACTCAAAGCTTGCTCAAATTGAGCAGCATTTATCTGACAATATCTTAGATTTTTTGTCGCAGCACGTAGTGACAAAAAAGACATCGTTAGAAGAAATTGAAAAAGACTTCTCAGACTCGAAAGTACCTGAGTCACCAGAGTTTGTCTCGACGCATGCCGAAAGCTTACTTGATAAGCTCGTCGCTCATTCTGTTAATACCTATTCCCCCACGTTCATCGGTCACATGACCTCTGCGCTTCCTTATTTTCACTTACCCCTTTCCAAGTTGATGGTGGGGCTTAATCAAAATCTAGTGAAAATTGAAACGTCGAAAGCCTTCACGCCATTAGAGCGGCAGGTGCTAGGGATGATGCATAACCTAGTGTACGACCAACCACAAAGTTTTTATGACGAACATTTGCACAGTGCTGCCCATTCATTAGGCGCATTTTGCTCTGGTGGTACTATCGCTAACATCACGGCATTGTGGGTAGCGCGAAACAAACTTCTTGGTCCACAAAAGGGGTTTTCAGGGGTGGCGAAAGCCGGTCTTGCAGCGGCATACCGACATCTCGATATAAACAATTTAGGTGTAATGTGCTCTAAGCGAGGTCACTACTCGCTGTCTAAAGCCGTTGACGTACTTGGTTTAGGTCGCGACCAGCTGCTTACCATTCCAGCTCCACAACAAACCCTTGACCCAGCGAAAGCACTTCGTATCGGCAAGCGTTATCATGAAGAAGGCAATAAGCTGCTGGCTATTGTCGGCGTGGGTGGTACAACCGAAACCGGGCATGTGGATCCTCTCGATGAGTTGGCAGACGTTGCTAAAGAGTTAGGTTGCTGGTTCCACGTAGATGCAGCCTGGGGTGGAGCAACGCTTTTCTCATCACGCTACCGCGATAGGTTAAAAGGTATTGAGCGAGCAGATTCGGTAACTATTGATGCTCATAAACAAATGTATGTGCCTATGGGCGCTGGCATGGCATTGTTTAAAGATCCGCAAAACGCCAATGCAGTAAGACATCACGCTCAGTATATTCTTCGTGCAGGCTCGAAAGATTTAGGTGCGACTACACTTGAAGGCTCACGGAACGGTATGGCTATGATGGTGTATTCGGCGCTACATATCTTCGGTCGTAAGGGCTATGAACTGCTTATCGATCGCAGTATTGATAAGGCAAAAGATTTCTCGCACATGATTGATAAAGCGCGAGACTTTGAGCTGACTACTACGCCTACTTTATCATTACTGACGTACCGTGTGTGTCCCGAAGAAGTGCAAGAGAAACTCAAGCACGCCGATGCAAAAACGCGTAACGCCATTAACGAAAAGATTGATGCCCTTGTTGTTGCGGTTCAAAAGCAGCAGCGTGAAGCGGGTAAGTCGTTTGTTTCTCGTACCCGTTTAGAAGCGCCTGATTATCCTTCCCAGTGCATAACGGTATTTCGCGTAGTTTTAGCCAACCCGTTAACTAGCCACAATGATTTGGCGGCGATATTGGCAGAGCAACACTTGATTGCGAAAGAAACGCAGGCGTGGAAAGAGCTAATGGAATTTGTTCGAGAGTTAGAAAAGGTTGCGTCCTAGCCCATCCAATTAAATAAACGCCCGATATCGCAGCCGCTATATTGGGCATTTTTTATTGTTGAATTACGCAGCGCGCTACAATACTAGCTGACTGTATAAGCCAAGTGGCAGGCGTAACTATCGCGTAATTTGAAGGTTATCAATAAGCCGAGTTTTACCCATAAACATAGCAACGAGCAAAACCAGCTCTTTGTCGGTTTCTTTTGCTGCCTGAAAAGTACTCGCGTTAACTACCTGACAATAATCTTTCTTAAAGCCTTTGGCTTCAAGGTTAGCGATCATCGTCTCTTCTAATGCTGTAAAGTTAACGTTGCCTTTTTCGATGGCGCTTTTTACGCGCTGCATTTCTTCATAAATAGCACTGGCGGTAGCCTTTTCTGTCTCAGTCAGATAGCCATTGCGCGAGCTCATTGCTAACCCAGAGGCCTCGCGCTCGGTAGGTACACCATGAATCCTAACCGCCATTGATAAATCGTGAGCTAGCGCACGAATTACCTGAAGCTGCTGAAAGTCTTTTTCGCCGAAAAAAGCGTCATCAGGCTGCACCATGTTAAACAGCTTAGTGACAACAGTAGCGACACCGCGAAAATGACCAGGGCGGCTTGCCCCGCAATGAGAATCTGAAATGCCGGGTACTTCAACAAAGGTCTGAGCGTCGAGACCCGCAGGGTAGATTTCTGCAACGCTGGGTAAGAATACCGCATCAGCTCCAACGGAAATAAGTTTGGCCTTGTCTTCTTCAATTGTGCGGGGGTAAGCGTCTAAATCTTCGTTTGCCCCAAACTGCATAGGGTTAACAAAAATACTTACGACAACTCTATCGTTGTGCCCCTTCGCTTTTTTAACAAGTTTCAGATGACCATCGTGCAGGTTCCCCATTGTGGGAACAAAGCCAACGGTTTCGCCATTTAGCCGCCATGCATTAACGGTAGTGCGCAACGCTGAAATACTATCAACGACTTTCATAAATAACCTCGTTACTCGAAGCTGTGTTCAGCAGAAGGAAACGCACCGCTTTGTACATCTTCAATATACTTCGATACGGCTTTACGCATATCGCCTGTTTCTACTAAATAGTTTTTTGAGAATTTAGGCATATAGTTAGCGCTTATACCAAACATGTCGTGCATTACCAGAATTTGACCGTCGGTATCTTTACCTGCGCCAATACCGATAACTGGGATAGTGAGTGCTTCGCTTACGGCTTTGCCCAACGATGAGGGCACACACTCAAGCACTAATAATTGCACGCCAGCTTCTTCTAGCGCTTTCGCTTCGCTAAGTAGCTTTTCTGCTTGGCTTGCTTCTCGGCCTTGTACTTTAAATCCACCAAATACGTGCACTGACTGTGGCGTTAAACCTAAATGGCCACAAACAGGTACACCGCGCAGGTTCAGCCCTTTGATGGTGTCGCACAACCAACTACCGCCTTCCATCTTTACCATACTTGCACCTGCTGCCATTAAGATGGCAGCGTTGGCATAGGTTTGCTCTGGCGTGGCATAAGACATAAATGGCATATCGGCTAACACAAAAGCGCGCTCGGTACCGCGGCGTACACTTTTAGTATGGTAAGCAATATCCTCTATGGTGACTGGCAGCGTATCGTCTTGACCCTGGAGAACCATGCCTAAAGAATCGCCTATGAGCAATGCATCAACGCCTTGCTCATCGAACATTTTGGCGAAGCTGGCATCATAAGCGGTTAAAGACGTGATCTTTTCCCCGGCTTGCTTCTTCTTAAGCAGGCCCGAAACTGTTACTTTCTTCATGACATGTCTCAGATTGATATTTGTTGATATCGTGTGGCGAACTATACGGATTTTGAGGCTAATTGGAAGTGCGTAGGCGACGAAGCCCGTCTAGTGAACAGTTGGCTACCCACGCTGAAATGGGTTTACCGTCGTACATAACCATATTAGGTGCAATCTCGAATAATGGCACCATAACGAACTCACGCTCAGCCATTCCATAATGGGGAATGATTAAGTCTGCGGTATCGATATTTTCGCTGCCATACAGCAAAATATCGAGATCTAGGGTTCGTGGCCCCCAACGCTCGCCTTTGCGCTCACGCCCCTCTTCCAACTCAATACGTTGAAGCTGCTTAAGTAACCCATGAGGTTTTAACGATGTTTCTATAAGGCAAACCGCATTTATATAATCTGGTTGATCTTGTGGGCCCATAGGCTTACTCGCGTAAAGCGATGAAACCTTAAGTACTCGCGTATCTTCAATTTCACTAATAGCTTCAAAGGCACGCAGGGCTTTACCTTGGCTATCACCAAGGTTGCTTCCAATACCGATGTAAACATGTTCTTTATTCATCAGGACCTCGTTTCGCAGGTTTACGCTTGCGCTTGCGCGGTGGTCCTTTTGCTCCGCCTTCACTTTTTCGAAGGGCATTGAGCATCCCTTTTTGTTTACCATTGTCCGCGTGCTGGAAGTGTGTCCACCACTGAGCTAGTTCAAGAAGGTCGCCACCTTCTATTTGGCCTCTAACTAGCAAGAAGTCATAGCCAGCTCGGAACTTAGGGTGTGTGAGAAGTTGAAATGCACGGCGCCCGAAACGTTTCGGGAGGCGTTGCTGTAAAATCCAAACATCACGTATCACGGTAGAGAAGCGCTTGGGTATCATAATACGTTGAATCTGACGCGAAATAACCTCGCCAGAGGCAATGTTAAACGCATCAAAAGCATTTAAGCCAGACTCACTTTGCAAGCGCTGCGATTGTTCTTCAAGAGGGTACCAGAGTAACGCCGCGTACAAAAATGCCGGTGTAACGCGCTGATTGCTATTAATACGCTCATCGGTATTGGCAAGAACCCGTCGAACAAACTGCATTTCTCGACTGTTTTCGTCTTTTAAAAACGGCGCGAGCTGTGGGAATAAAGGTTCAATTAAGCCGTATTCGTGCAGCATCAGAAAGGTATCTTCGCCTTTACCAGACAAAAACAGCTTTAGTGTCTCTTCAAATAAGCGCGCTGGTGGAATGTTCTGCAAAAGATTGGCGAGTGACTTAATAGGCGCTGCGGTTTTCGCCTCTATTCGCATTCCTAGCTTAGCGGCAAAGCGCACTGCACGTAACATACGAACAGGGTCTTCACGGTAGCGTGTCTCTGGATCGCCAATGAGCTCAACTTCTCGTTTTTCGATGGCGGCGAGGCCATTGGCAAAGTCTTTAACCGTGAAGTCGGCAACGCTGTAATACATGGCGTTAAAGGTAAAGTCACGACGTTCGGCATCTTCTTCTATAGTCCCAAATACGTTATCCCGTACCAGTTGACCTTCGGCATCACGCTTTCCTAATGATTTACCCTTTGGAAGGTCATCATCTTCGTCTGATTCTTGGTGATGCCCTCTGAAGGTCGCCACTTCAATGATTTCACGGCCAAAAACAATGTGTGCAAGACGAAAGCGCCTTCCTATTAAGCGACAATTTCTGAACAAACCTTTAATCTGTTCAGGAGTAGCGTTGGTCACCACGTCGAAGTCTTTCGGTTCGTACCCCATCAAAATATCGCGTACACAGCCACCTACCAAATAGGATTCAAAGCCTGCTCCATTAAGGCGATACATTACTTTCAATGCATTTGCGCTTACGTCTTCACGAGATATACCGTGTTCTCCACGGGTCATAGTCCTAGGCTTTAAAGCGTTAGGTGACGAACTCTCTTTTGAAAAAGCGCGCTTAACAGATTTAAAAACACGATGAATGATGATGGTATCTCCGCAGACTATAAAGGTTCGTTATAATAAGTTGATTCATGCTGTGGAACAATAATTTCGGGCGTTTTCGCTACTTTTTTCCTATCCCACGCTGATATTGCTTCCGTTAACACTGTGCTGACGTCCTCAAAAGCCGATGCATTCGGAAAAGAAAAGCCAAGGAAGCGCATAACTCGCACAATGTTGTCGATGGGTGTTTTGTTGTTAACCGGAGCAGCTCGGTTTTGTTTGCTAAGCTTGCGGCCTGGGGCAACTGCCGCAACCGGGATGTGTCCATATTCAGGCGCTGTATAACCAAGGGCTACATATACAGCGCGCTGCAAGGGTGTCACGTCAATAAGATCGCAGCCCCGAATGACATGGGTTACATGCTGAAAAACATCATCAAGAATAACAACAAGGTTATATGAAAATAAGCCGTCTCTGCGCTTAAGCACAACATCTTCAGTAGATATTCTTCCGTCGCTTGAAGCGTCATTGATATTATCGTGTACGTCGCTTGGTGAAAGAAGCGGTTGAGGCTTAACCTCGCCCATTATGACATCGTAAAAGGGGGCGAGTTGTGTATCAAGTTTTAACCTTATAGCGCTATCTACTTTAGGGCTGGATCGCGAGGCAGAGATACCCTTGTTACGACATTGCCCGTTGTAAATGCCGCCCATCGCTTTAATTTGTTTTCTGGTACACGCGCAATAATACGCGAGCCCATCATTCATCAATTTGTCGAGCACAGCTTGGTAACGGGCATGCTGCCGGCTTTGATAAATTACCGTATCGTCCCAGTGAAGGCCATGTGCTTCAAGGGTAACGAGAATATCTTTATCGATTCCGGCAATACAGCGAGGCTCGTCAATGTCTTCCATGCGTAATAGCCATTTTCCGCTTTGACTTTTAGCGTCGAGATAGCTTGCAACGGCAGTTACTAGCGAACCGAAATGAAGTTGACCTGAAGGCGAGGGGGCAAAACGCCCTACATACTTGTTATGCATAATAAAGACTTAACAAAAAGCCCCATCTTTTCGGGATGAGGCTTTCTATAACAACATTAACGAGGCTAGTGAATTAACCTTGTAGCTGCTTTTCTTTGATTTCAGCCATTGTCTTACAATCGATACATAAATCAGCTGTAGGACGGGCTTCTAAACGGCGAATACCTATTTCGATACCACATGAATCGCAGAAACCGAAATCATCTGCTTCAATCCGCTTAAGCGTTTTTTCAATTTTCTTTATTAGCTTGCGCTCACGGTCACGTGTGCGTAATTCTAGGCTAAACTCTTCTTCTTGAGCTGCGCGGTCTACAGGGTCAGGGAAGTTTGCGGCTTCATCCTTCATGTGAGTTACCGTACGGTCAACTTCTTCGCGAAGTTGGTTACGCCACGCTTTAAGCAATAGTCTGAAGTGTTCTAATTGGGCATCGCCCATGTACTCTTCATCAGCTTTAGGCTCGTACGGCTGCAAACCTGCCAGCGCTAATAGTCCTAGGGATTTTGTTTCTTTTCCTGTTGGCATTTGCCACATCTCCTACACTACGACATCCATCTTGTCCTGATTGGACCGATATCTATATCAGACTCGACAACTTCAGGCAATCAATCGTGTCTATGTAATTATTATGCTGGTGTATCATTTTTATCATTTAGCCAGGTGGCTACCAGCAATCGAATTAGTGCGTTCTCCCACTAAAACAAGGCGCAAATATGAAGGCGAAATGAAAAAAATCAACCTATTTTTTACAAAATCAAAGGGAGTGTTTGATTTAATAGGATTTTTTGTTCGTCTATTATACAGCCTGCAGCAGAGACCGTTACACCAGCGTTAGCGGCAATCTTTACGCTTTTAGCATAGGTTGGATCAATGTGGGTTGCGACCTGCACACTCTTTATCGCCGTATGCTGAACACAAAACAGCAAAGTAGTTTTAACGCCACTCTCTGCTAAGCGAGCAAGTTCTAAACAATGTTTAGCCCCCCGTTGTGTTACGGCGTCGGGAAAAAAGCCTTTATCTGTATTTGCTAATGTAACCGACTTTACCTCCATGTATTCAACTATGTCGTTAAGCTGCGTATCTTTGCGCATTAATTGGAAGTCGAACCGGCTGTTGGCTAAAGGCGGTGTTACTTCAGCTTTCCATGAGGTTATGTCAGAAAATTGATCCAAGACCTTGTTATCTAGCGCTTCTGCCACCAACTTATTAGCATTGTGCGTATTAATGCCGATGAAATGGCCGTCGAAAGTTTGTGCGAGTTCCCAAGTGTATTTCAGCTTTCGATTAGGATTGGTCGACTCGCTAAGATATACCGTGTAGCCGGGCTCGGCACAGCCTGTCATGGCGCCAGTGTTAGGGCAGTGTGCAGTAACGATAGCCCCATTATCAAGCTCAACGTCGGCAAGAAAACGCTTGTATCTTTTTATTAGGGTGCCACGTAGTAAAGAAGGTGAAAACTTCATGAGTCGCCTCTTTGTAAATAATTAGTTTGAAGCCGCTAATGTGTGATGGAGTCAAAATACGCTCAACGTGAATAATATTCATTGAGAAGGCTCAAGTTTTTAGGCTCTCAGTTTATAGGCCGATATACTAATACACTGCTTCAAGCCGTAAGGCAGTTTATCAAACGCAAGAGAGTAACAAACATTCGACTGAGCGCAAAAAGCGTTCATCAATATTATAACGATGTATAAGGAAAAGACGCGATGGCAGATTTTACCATTAGCCTTTCGACAAACAGCGCAGATGCTGTTTGGGGCGAAAATGCAAAGCTTTCTTTTAATGAGTCAGGTGCAGTTATTCATCTGCCTGACGACAAGCTTAACGAGCGTTTTATTCAACAAGCAGCCAGGAAGCTAGATGGCTTAAACTTACCCTCAGTAACCTTGGTGGGAGACTGGCATAAAGAGCAACAGTGGGCTTTTGCATTGAGCTTTACCCGTGCCCGTAAACCTGCATCAATTAAGTGGGCAGACACGAATGACAAAGCTGCGCTCGAGCAAGAGTATGCAGCGCTCCTGTTCACCCGTCAGCTTGTTAATGATACACCAGAAGATTTAAGCCCTGAAACCCTAGCTACGCGGGCGGCGCAATGGATCAAGTCATTAGGTGGTGATAACGTCACTTACTCTATGACGGTTGGAGAAGAGCTTAAGGAACAAGGTTGGATTGGTATTTACAACGTTGGCCGCGGCAGTGAACGTCCACCGGCAATGTTAGTATTAGACTATAACCCTACAGGTAAAGAAGATGCGCCTGTTGACGCTGTGCTTGTCGGAAAAGGAATTACCTTTGATAGCGGCGGTTACAGCATTAAGTCTAGCGAAGGTATGCTAGATATGAAGTGCGATATGGGCGGCGCAGCGACGGTAACAGGTGCTTTAGGTCTTGCCATAACGCAGGGTATTGAAAAACGCATTCAACTTATTCTTTGCTGCGCAGAAAACCTAATTAGCGGTCATGCTTACAAATTGGGCGATGTGTTGACCTATAAAAATGGTGTTACGGTCGAAGTGGTTAATACCGATGCTGAAGGGCGATTAGTGCTGGCTGATGGACTAATGGCGGCAACGGAAACGGGGGCGCCACTCATTATCGATGCGGCAACGTTGACGGGCGCAGCAGCAGTGGCGCTCGGTTCCGACTATCACGCAGTATTTTCGTTAGATGACAATGCTCGCGAACAAATGCTTCACGCAGCAAAAGAAGAAAACGAGCGCTTTTGGCCGCTTCCACTTGAAGATTTTCACGCCGAGCGTTGTCCGTCAGCATTTGCAGATACCGCTAACAGTAGGCCAATGAAAGGCGGCGGCGGTGGTGGTGCGTCAAATGCTGCAGGGTTCCTTTCGCGCTTTGTAAAACCTGAAGGCTGGATACACCTAGATTTAGCTGCGGCATACCATGGCGGCGCAACATCTGAAATGCCGGTGGGCGCAACTGCGAAAGGTATTCGCTCTATTGCTAGAGTCCTAAAGGATTATAGCGCGTAAAGGTCGATTTAGGCGTGAACGGTTTCGTACAAGCTACTCTTGTACGTTGCCTTTACCTAAAACGCTATTTAACAAAAGAGGGGCGCGATGATAAACGTTGCGCCCCTTTCTCGTTAAATGCCACCTAAGCGTTCGGCGAGCTGTTTGTAGCGTTCTACGTCTGAGCTGTCAAAAAGTGGGTTGCCATCTGTGTCTTTGTCTTTAGACACTAATAAACTCTCTCGCTCGAGGCGTTCAACCCTAACATCTTGTACGCCGAGATAGGCTGCCACTTCTTTAACTGTCATTAAACTCATTGTTTTTCCTAGTTTTGATTATTGGTATTAAACCTCTGCGTCGGGCAAAATACTTATCAATTTTAATTACATCAAAAGTTCGCTCGATAAAACATTACCTAAACGGTGTAAAGGTTAGGTTTTCGGGTAAGTCATCTTTTCGTACTTTAAAGTCATTTAAGCGCATTAGCGCTGAAATGACCTGCAAGCAGTCAACCTGACATTAACTTGCCACTTTATCGTCTTTTTAGTTAAGCGCATTTCGGCGAATTTTCGACTATTTTTTGTGTTTTTATTAATTTTAGCCGAGTTCGGTCTTACAGCACGGGCGACGTAAGAGGCATTTGACATGCAAAAGGTGTTTTTAACTCAGGTCGCTTGGTTTACCATTGCGCGCGAATAGCCCCAAACTTGAGTTATACTTGGCGGTTTACATAAATAACGGGCATATGCTCAATTTCGGAGACACGAAGAATATGGACACTTGGTCTGCTGCCATCATGCTCTTTTTGATCATGGACCCCCTTGGTAACCTTCCTGTGTTCATGTCGGTCCTCAAGTCTATTGAGCCGAAAAGACGCCAGTTTATTCTCATAAGAGAGTTGTTGTTCGCCTTAGGTATCCTGTTTCTTTTTCTTTTTAGCGGGCAATCGGTGCTTAACTTTTTAAATGTTGAGCAGGAAACGGTGAGCATTGCTGGTGGTATAATTTTATTTTTGATAGCACTTAAGATGATATTTCCTTCATCGGGCAGTACAAGTGGTCTCGCCGTTGGCGAAGAACCCTTTCTAGTGCCGCTGGCTATCCCCATGATTGCTGGTCCATCAACGTTAGCCGCGTTAATTTTACTTGCTAATCAGGCCCCCGATAGAATGGCTGACTGGTCGATAGCGCTCGCAGCGTCGTGGACAATTAGTGCAGTAATTTTAATGTTTTCAAACATTTTCCATAAAGTTTTAGGGGAGCGTGGTCTAGTTGCTATGGAACGATTAATGGGTATGATCCTGGTTATGATTGCCATCCAGATGCTTCTTGATGGCGTTACCAAATATTTCATGCATGCCACTGGAGCACTGTAAAAATGGTAAAGCAAAAGCTTAATACATTCGGGCGGGTTCGTGCCCTAGAAGGCTGGAAAGCCGTTGCATTTGGCGCTGCGTTGCTCGAGCGTATGTTGCCAAACTATGCTCTTTTTTGTGAATTAACTGAAAGTGGCGATGCAGATGCGCTGCGTAACTGTTTAAATTTGGTGTGGGAAACGCTTAAGTCACCAAAAAGCAAATTCAATATTGCTGTTCAACTGGAAAAGGTGGAAGTAGCCACGCCAGATACCAGTGACTTTGATAATTATGGCGTTTATCCGGCTATCGACGCTGCTATTGGTTTGGCTGCATTGTTGAACCTGATAGCGGGTGATGATCCCCAAGGTGCGGTTGTCATCAGCAAATTATCTCAGGGAAGCGTTGAAGCTTACTTGCTTGCTACTGAAGAGGCCGATGATGAAAGCGTCAAAGCCCATCCGTTAATGGCGTTTGAAGTCGAAGTGCAAAACGAACTCCTCGACTATGTGGAACAAGCTAAGTATCCGGCAAAAGCTGTCGATGAGTTGAAAGCCCTTGCCTTGGAGGCTGGCATTTCTAATATTGGCCTAGAGCTGTAATTTGTTACTTACTCCAAGTTAGTCTTATCTATGCGGATTGGTATAAATGCAAATATCAATGGAAAAGCAAGGTTGGTATTTGCATATTGTTGGCGACAAACAAATTTCTCAACGGCACGTGTTCTTCAGTATTGCGCGACTTATAGCACCTCAATAAGCATATATCTCAGCGCGCTAGTTTGCTTTTCTTTAATAATCTGCCAGTTGTCAGGTAGAGCGGGCGTTGTCAGTGAACTCTCATGCTCCAAATACACCACGCTACCACTTTGCACTCTATTATTTTTTTCTAAAGACGTGAGCGAGGGCAATACCAAGTCTTTGGCAAATGGTGGGTCGACAAAAACAATGTCGTAGGGGGCCGCGCTAGTGCTGTTCAAAATACTAAGCGCATCACCTTGGTGAACACTGGCTGACGCCACTTCGTTTGCTTTCAGTAAAGCGAGATTGCTTTCAAGCTGAGCTGCCGCATGTTTATCAAGTTCAATAAAATCGCAATGAGAGGCATAACGAGAGAGTGCTTCTAAACCTAAGCCTCCGGAACCCGCAAAAACATCCAGGCAGCGAGCGCCATTTACGTAAGGCATTAACCAGTTGAAAAGCGTCTCTTTATTTCTGTCAGTTGTCGGTCTTAACCCTTCTGCATCTAGCACGGGTAGCTTTCTTCCACGCCACTGACCACCAATAATTCTAATTTGACCATTGCTATTTGGCCTGTGGACTTTGGCATTTTTGTAAGAATGCTGTTTTTTTGCAGAAGATGATGCCCGAGTAGGGCGAGAAACTCGCTTCATAGTGTCTGACAGTGGTATCATGCGTTCATTCAGTAGGCGGCAAGTGTAGCCGAATTTGCTAAGAATTTATAAGGATTTGTCCTAACGATGTCGAAACTTTTTGGCTGGTTCAGCAAGAACAAAAAAGCAGAGAAACAAAAAGCGCAAGCGGAAGAAGAAGCGCGCGCGAAAGCCGAGGCAGAAGCACAGGCTAAGGCGCAAGCGGAAGAAGAGGCGCGCTTAAAGGCCGAGGCAGAAGCACAGGCTAAGGCGCAAGCGGAAGAAGAAGCGCGCTTAAAGGCCGAGGCAGAAGCACAAGCGAAGGCGCAAGCGGAAGAAGAATCGCGCGCTAAAGCCGAGGCAGAAGCACAAGCCAAGGCGCAAGCGGAAGAAGAAGCTCGCGCGAAAGCCGAGGCAGAAGCACAAGCTAAGGCGCAAGCGGAAGAAGAAGCGCGCGCTAAAGCCGAGGCAGAAGCACAAGCTAAGGCGCAAGCGGAAGAAGAAGCGCGCGCTAAAGCCGAGGCAGAAGCACAAGCCAAGGCGCAAGCGGAAGAAGAAGCGCGCGCTAAAGCCGAGGCAGAAGCACAAGCTAAGGCGCAAGCGGAAGAAGAAGCGCGCGCTAAAGCCGAGGCAGAAGCACAAGCTAAGGCGCAAGCGGAAGAAGAAGCTCGCGCTAAAGCCGAGGCAGAAGCACAAGCGAAGGCGCAAGCGGAAGAAGAAGCGCGCGCTAAAGCCGAGGCGGAAAACAAGCCCAAAGAAAAGAAATCCCTTTTTGCACGTTTAAAAGAAAGCCTATCGCGCACGAAAGAAAATTTAGGCAGCGGGATTGTTAGCCTGTTTAAAGGTAAGGCGATAGATGACGAGCTGTATGAAGACCTTGAAACGCAGCTTTTAGTGGCAGATGTGGGTATGGACACCACTCAGAAGATCATAAACCACCTTACTGACAGTGCCTCTCGAAAAGATCTTAAAGACGCGGAAGCGTTACTAGAGATAATGAAGCAGCAGATGTCAGGCATGTTGTCACAAGTCAATCAGCCCTTACCTGATGTGATGAAGGCTCATGACTCTAGCGAAGGTCCTTTTGTCATTTTAATGGTCGGGGTAAACGGTGTGGGTAAAACCACCACCATAGGAAAGCTGGCCAAGCAGTTTCAGCAAGAGGGTAAGAAGGTCATGCTTGCTGCAGGTGACACGTTCAGAGCAGCAGCGGTTGAGCAACTTCAGGTATGGGGCGAGCGAAACAATATTCCTGTTATAGCACAGCACACTGGCGCTGACAGTGCATCAGTGCTTTATGACGCGCTTGAGGCGGCTAAGTCTCGCGGTACCGATATATTAATTGCAGACACCGCCGGGCGCTTGCAGAATAAAAATAACTTGATGGAAGAGCTTAAGAAAGTGGTTCGCGTGATGAAGAAGATTAATCCAAACGCGCCTCACGAAGTTATGCTTACGTTAGATGCGGGTACTGGTCAGAACGCAATTAGCCAAGCGAAGTTGTTTAACGAAGCGGTGGGCTTAACGGGTATTACCCTAACTAAGTTAGATGGTACTGCGAAGGGTGGCGTTATCTTTTCTATTGCTGATAAATTTAATATTCCTATTAGGTATATCGGTGTAGGTGAAAGCATTGACGATTTACGCCAGTTCGACGGACAAGAATTTATTGATGCGCTGTTTAGCGAAATGGAAACACCGGAAAGCTAAAACCAGTAAGCGTTAGGGAAAAAGAATGATAAAGTTTGAGCAGGTAAGCAAAACCTATCCGGGCGGTCAGCGCGCGCTTAGTAAAGTGAACTTTCATATCGCGCCAGGCGAAATGGCCTTTTTAACAGGGCACTCTGGCGCAGGGAAAAGTACACTGCTCAAACTTATAAGCCTTATGGAACGCCCAACGGTGGGACGGGTTCTCATCAACGGCCACGACCTTAATGCTATTACTCGCCGAGATATTGCCTATATCCGTCGTGATATAGGGATGATTTTTCAGAGCCACCAACTGTTGATGGACAAGTCAGTTTTTGACAACGTGGCTTTGCCTCTAGTCATTGAGGGGTATACTCACAAAGAAATACGTAAGCGTGTGGAAGCAGCCCTTGAGATGGTTGGTCTTAGAGATAAAATCCGTTGTTTGCCCATCACCTTATCAGGGGGCGAGCAACAGCGTGTTGGAATAGCTCGTGCTGTTGTCAACAAACCTCCCTTACTACTTGCCGATGAGCCTACGGGTAACCTTGACCCTAAATTGTCCATGGAGATTATTCGTCTCTTTGAGGATTTTAACCAGGCAGGTGTGTCAGTGTTAATTGCTACTCACGATCTGGGTCTTATTGCCCGAATGCGATACCGTACTTTAACGCTCAAAAACGGACAAATGATTACCGATGGCCTGACCGACGGCCTTGACTATGGCACTTCAGATAGCGGTGAGGGAGACTGGTCATGAGTATATTATTCAAAGGGCGAGCGAAGGGAGCGTCTTCTGCTAAGGTGGGCTTTCTTCAATCTATCGTCATGTTTTTTGTAAGTCATGTGCGACAAGCGTTATCGAGCCTGGGCGAGCTTTGGCGCCAGCCACTAGCATCACTAATGACTATAGGTGTATTGGGTCTAAGTATAACCTTACCCAGTACTCTTTATATCATGGTTAAAAACACGGAAAAAATAACTGCAGGCTGGGACCAGGCCTCGGAAATTTCGTTATTCTTGAAACCTACTATGAGTGCCGCAAGTTCACAGCAGTTGGTGGCTAGGCTGAATACATGGCCTGAAATAGACAGTGTTGTTTACATTCCTGCCGATGATGCGCTTAGGGAGTTTCAGCACTTATCGGGGCTAGGTGATGCGATTGCTTACCTTGAGAAAAATCCGCTGCCCGATGTAGTACTCGTCACGCCAGCTGAAAAATATGCATCGCCCACCGCTGCAAAAGCATTGTTAGACAAGCTTCGTCAGCAGCGAGAGGTAGATATTGGTAAGCTTGATATTGAGTGGTTAGAGCGACTATATGCAGTGATTGATATCGCCCGAGACCTTGTCACGTTAATTGGGCTTCTGCTTTTCATTGCAGTCGTGCTTATTATCGGCAACACCATCCGCCTCAACATACTCAATAAATACGACGAAATAGTGGTGATGAAGCTGGTTGGAGCCACCGACGCATTCATTCACCGTCCATTTCTATACACCGGGTTTTGGTATGGCCTGTTAGGCGGTCTTATGGCCTGGTTTGCTGTAATCATAATATTGTGGTGGATGGATAGCAGTATCACTACCTTCGCGGCCATGTATCAAAAAGACTTTAATATTACCGGTCTCACTGGAACCGCATTGCTGACTATGCTTGGATTATCAGTGCTTTTAGGTTTACTGGGCTCACTCATCTCAGTTCAGCGACACGTTAGAGAAATAGAGCCAAAATAAATAGCCACTTTACTAACTATAAGAATGGCTACTGTGCTATTGCTCGTGGGTAATGGGATGTGACTGCACTACGAACCCCGTTACCCCATACAATTGCTTGGTTATAAAGCATATGAAGCTGCTTCTGGTCGATATTAAGTAGCTTTGCTTGTTTTATTACATTCATCCAAAGTGCACTTTCAAAAGCACGAACTAGCGTCATGTAGTTGGCAATTTCAATGTTTTTACCAAGCAAGGCATCGTTCACTTCTTCTGACAACGGCAATTGTTTCAAAATGTCAGTCATAGATTGGTCAAGGAGTCCCTCAAGCAGCGAGAACAAACCAGCTAAGAAAGCTATAGGCGGATTGTTTTTCATTCCTCGACGCTCTGCCAGAAGATCAAAGAATTTAGCGCGAACCAGTGACATATGAATAATTTCAAGTGGCTTGTCGTCACCTAAATTCGTTAAGCTTAATAGCGCAATAAATTTCTTAATCTCTACTTCGCCCATATAATTTAGGGCATGCTTGAGCGAGGTAATCTTATAGCGCTTGTTGATGGTAGGGTTATTAATAAATTTCAGTAGTAAAAAACTTAGCGTGGCATCGCGCTCAATAATCTGGCTAATACGGTCAATGTCAAAACTGTTATTCGAACTCTCACCCATCAAATCGACGATGTTCATTTTCGACGCAGGCAATTGCTTTAAAATTCGCGCTTCTGGCTGAGAAAAAAAGTACCCTTGAAAAAAGTCGAACCCTAAATCGAGACATGTTGAGAAATTGTCTTGAGTGTCAACTTGCTCAGCCACTAACTGGACATCTGCATCGCGATAGCGTGGAATATGTTTTTCAATGGTTTCAAAACGCGCCTTCGACACATCAACTTTGACGATATCAATAAGCGGGAATATATCGTGTTTCGATGCCACCATCATGGGGTCGTCTATTGCCAACCTAAACCCAAGCTGCTTTATGTGCTGGCAGGCTTCAAATAGTCCGCTGGATGTGTCCGTTGGGTCAGCAAGTTCAACAACGACAAACTCCGGATTCAGAGTTGTGGGAAAGCGAGAAATGAGTGTGTCAGAAGAAAAAGAAATAAACGATGTTTTTTCGCCGCTAATATCATCAAGGCCTAAAGGGTGAAAATGTTCAGATATAAACTTTGCTTTCTCTTCCTTATGTTCCGGATAAGCGCCCGCTTTACCATCCCTGAACAAAAGTTCGTAGGCAAATACGCTTTTGCTTTTATCTAAAATGGGCTGACGAGCTATAAACGCGAACATAATTTCTTCCTGTTGAAAACGAACTGATATCGTTACTAATTATAATTCCAATTTTGACCGAACCGACGTTAAGTCACTCTCTAGTCTATGATATGTATTCGTAATCTAACAACTATTCAACCATTAATTATCAACTATCTCCTAAGGTGAACCATTTAATTATCCTTCAACGCTGATTGATGGATATGTTTGGCCCATTTAATTGCTTCATTATAATAGCTGTGAAGAAGGCTTTGGCTAATGTCATATTTCACGGCAAATTGTTGTATTCCGGTCCACTTTGCACGTTCGAATAATTGCGCCAAGGTTAAGCAGTTTCTAAGCATTCCTGTGCCACCGCAAAGGGCATTTTTTACATCGTCACTAATTGGAACTTTACTGACTAAGTCATCTATACGCTGTTCCATCATGGCATCTAATAAGGACAATAGGCCCGTTAAAAAACCCTTAAGCGGGTTATCTGCATCTTTAAGCTGAGAAAATACTAACTCGCAAAACTTTGCGCGTACCAGTGCCATCTGAAGCAGCTCTGTCGGTTGACCATCGTTTAAGTTGGCAAGAGCGAGCAGAGAAATAAATTTCTTCACTTCAATTTCGCCCATAAATGTTAACGCGTGCTTGAGAGAAGTAATCTTATGCCGCTTATTCACCATAGGATTGTTTATAAAGCGCAGCAGCAAATAAGTGAGGGACGGGTCACGCTCTATGATTTTGTTTACTTCATCGAAATTCAGTTTCGCCTGACTACTCAGCGTGAGTAACTCCATCATGGTAAGGCTGCTAGGGCCTAGCTTTCTGTGTTTAACAATTTCAGGTTTTGCTAAAAAGTAACCCTGAAAATAGTCGAAGCCCATGGCTTTAAACTTATTAAACTCTTCATAAGTCTCAATTTTTTCAGCGACGAGTTTAATATTTTTAGACTTAAAGCGTTCAACTAACGCGGGAATTTCATCGTGAGCAATTTCGGTAATGTCGATTTTGACTATGCTGGTAAAGGGGATAAACGCCTCCCATTTCCCTTTCATATCGTAATCATCTAAGGCGATAGGGTAGCCAAGCCCGCGAATGTGCCTGCAAGCAGAAACTAGCGCCTCGTCTACTTCAACCGTCTCTACAATCTCGATGACAACCTTGTTCGCGTCCAAAGAGGTGGGAAAGCGAAACATTAGCGTATCGCGATGAAAGTTAATGAACGCTTTTTTATCTCCCGTGATCTCTTCAATACCTAAGCTCAAATGGGTTGAAGTTAGTATCTTAGAGGTAGCTTCATCGGGAGGGATATCTGGAAAGCAATTTTCTTCGCCAATACGAAAAAGTAATTCATATGCGTACACCTCTCGGTCTACATCGAATATGGGCTGTCTAGCGACGTAAGCAAACATCAAGGTCCTCTTTGCTTCACTTGCCTTACTTCTTTGCCTAGTATTTCCCTTTAAGCGTTAAGTCCATTTATTGGCACATTATCCGGAAAATGCGTTGCAGCAGCTGTAGTGCAAAATCGATTAATCCAATCTATTATCTTCAGTTTTAAAGAGGAAAAGCAAGAGATATGATTACCCGATTAAGAATCACGAAAAACGATAGTGATTGAGTAATCGCGTTGGGGTGACAATTAAGCGTTGAATTTCATACCACTGAGATTAGCTTTGCGTCTATATTTGGTAATTAACGTATAATGCTATGATAGTTTACTGAAGATTCAGACTAACTGCAGTCAAGCAGGTGTGACTGCTTCGTTTGGTATTGTTCATTTAATTCGATTATTGCTTTGGTCAGCAGTTAATTTAATATTACTCGCCAGCCGTTTAGTGTGGAGCGATATTCAGAACGTTAATTTGAACTTTTTTTAATAATCTAGGTCTTGATATTGTAGGAAGTGCCACCATACCTACATATCGGTAAAACTTCATATCTTAATTAGGTCTCGCGCAGCTTCGGTTACTTTGTTAATATGAAGCGGCAATAAATGAGGTGAACAATGAGCAACAATTTGCAATCTATGGCCCTGTCAGTGCCACACAGCGGTAGCATTGAAGGCTACATCCAAGCTGTAAGCAGCATTGATATGCTTAGCGCTGAGGAAGAGCGTGAGTTGGCAGTGCGCCTTCGCGAAGACGAAGACTTACAAGCCGCTCGAAAGCTAGTAATGTCGCACCTTCGTTTTGTAGTGCACATTGCAAAATCTTACTCAGGTTATGGCTTACCACAAGCCGACTTAATTCAAGAAGGTAACATCGGTCTGATGAAAGCCGTTAAACGCTTCGACCCAACAGTGGGCGTGCGTTTGGTTTCTTTCGCGGTTCATTGGATCAAAGCAGAAATTCATGAGTTTGTACTTAAAAACTGGAGAATAGTGAAGGTTGCGACTACAAAAGCGCAGCGTAAATTGTTCTTTAACCTACGTAAGGCGAAAAAGCGTCTAGGTTGGTTTACTCATGCTGAAGTACAAACCGTAGCAGACGAGCTTGGCGTTAGCACAAAAGAAGTGCTTCAAATGGAAGCGCGTATGAGCAGCCAAGATCAAGCGTTTGACTTAACAGCAGACGAAGATGAGACGGGTAATTTTGCGCCGGTTCAATTTTTGGAAGATAAGTCTTCTGATGTTGAAACTGATGTCATTAATAATGACTGGGATACAGCGGCAAGTAAGCGACTGTATTCAGCGATAAAAACGCTAGACGAGCGTAGTCAAGATATCATTGAGACGCGTTGGTTAGCAGATAACAAAATTACGCTACAAGACTTGGCTGACAAATATCAGGTTTCTGCAGAGCGTGTTCGTCAAATTGAAAAGAATGCGATGAAGAAACTGCAAGCAGCTATGGTTGCGTAGTAATAAACGTAATCAGCCTGAACGCTTGATAGATACGAATTGAAAAAGCGCCTTTAAGGCGCTTTTTTATTGCTTCAAAAAAGTTAAAACATTAGCCTTACTTTTCTTTATTTTTAGCAACAGGAAGTACGTAAAATACTCCCTCAAACTCCGCCACCGGTGAATCCCCATCTAATATCGCCACGCTCAACTCGAAGCGAGCTTTATTATCATTCTCTAAAGGTTTGAATTTTCCAGATAAGGTTTCGATATTACAGATTGCCCTTGGCTTCATAGTAATAGGTTTGTGGTAGTGAATGTCTCCATCGCCCAAGACAATATCGCCGTCTAACCCACGCTCTTTGAGCTGCAGGTAAATCATTCCCCACCCCGTAAGTGTGGCTAACGAAAATATACTGCCTGCGAACATGGTGCCGTGAATATTGATGTTTTTATTTAGCGATGCGCGCGTTTCAAGTGTGCGCCCGGTGTATTGATACAGCTTGATACCCATATGTTCAGTAATAGGTATCGTTTCTGACCACGTTTCTTGAAGCGTTTTGCACCACTTAGGGTGGAGCACTAAAGTATTATTTTCGGTAAACTTTTTTACCATCTGCTGGCGCTTTAACATACCGAGCTCGTTTGGCGCTTCTCGTTCTATTTCAAAGCCACAAGCACTGAAGAAGTCGATTGAAATCTCGCGACTGTTAGTGACTGCTCGCTCTGCACCAAGGTCTTTTGCAACGTTTTCTAGCGCTGCCATCATCATCTGACCTAGCCCTTTGCGCTGATGATCAGAGTGAACGGCGATGTGTCTTATTTGTGCTTCTTCTGCAGTATTCAAATGCACTCGACCACAGGCTACCACTTCTCCACTGCGGTTGGTAATCATACGGTGCTCTGCGACTTGTTCGTATTCGTCTTTTTCTGAACCCGGAGGGAAGTTCCACGGCTGGCGTAGGTGTTCCCACCGAAAATGAAAATAGGCTTCAAATTCGGTATCGCTCTTTGGCGTCACTACCTTATACACAATAAACCGGCCTTATTAAAAAAATGAAAGAGTATTTAAACGTAAGAATACGAACGGTACAAGTTTATTTGTAGGAGCTGAGAAGGGCGTTTGTAGAAGAGAATGGCTCCTCTGTGTAGCTAAGAAGCAACTACACGTTGAATTGGAATGTTACTGGACCGTCATTGATAAGACCAACCTGCATATCTGCCCCAAATTCGCCCGTGGCCACGGTCATGCCTTTATTTTTAAGCGTATTAACAAACTTTTTGTAAATGGCTTCACCGTGTTCGGGAGGCGCGCCACGCGAAAAACCGGGTCTGTTGCCTTTTTGCGTATCTGCTACGAGAGTAAACTGTGATACGACTAAGAACTCACCGCCTACTTGCTCAATATTAAGGTTCATTTTCCCATCTTCATCATTGAACATGCGATAGCGACACAGTTTATTAGCAAGCTTTTCAATTTCTTCGTCACCATCTTTTTTTTCAACGCCTAGCAGCACAAGCATGCCGTTACCAATTTCGCCAATAACTTCGCCTGCTACAGTTACATTAGCCTGTGATACACGTTGGATTAATCCTATCACTTAGATGACTCCTGAATAAAACGTGACATATCGCGGGTCGCGCGGCACAGCGCATAGCCGATGCTTGGCTCTGACGTACTGTGTCCTGCATCGGGTATGATTTGTAACTGGCTTTGTGGCCATGCTTTATGAAGGGTCTCCGCCGCTTCTGTTTTACAAATCATATCGTATCGACCGTGAACAATTGTGCCAGGAATATGGCTTATTTTGCTAATGTTTTCAAGTATATAGTTTTCTTCTAAAAAGCATTGATTAGAAAGGAAATGACATTCCAGCGTGGCTAAACAGGTTACCAGATGCATAGGGTAGTGGGTGGTTGAGTCACCAACGCCTGGCGGCAAAGATAGACGCGAAAGTCGCTCTTCCCACTGATACCATCTTTTCAGCGCGGCGTGACGCAGCACGTCATTACTAGAGCGAACCATTGCGCTGTAGAAGTCACAAACGGCTTTCGACGTAACGGGCGTGGGAACATCTTTGATAAATCTTCGGTAGTGTTCTGGAAATAACTGGGCTGCACATCCAGATGGTGCTAAAAACCAGTCTCTATCTTCTTGTCTGGCAAGAAAAACGCCGCGAAGAATAAGCCCTGTCACATGGTCGGTGTATTTAAGCGCATACAGCAACGCTAACGTAGAGCCCCAAGAGCCGCCAAACAAAAGTAATTTGGGCACGTGAAGGTGTGCTCTTAACGCCTCAATATCTTCAACATTTAACCATGTGTCGTTGTTAAGCGTATCTGCAATAGGTGTCGAACGACCACACCCTCTTTGTTCATAGCCGATTATGCGATACTTATTACTGTCGAAGAAGCATTTATAGTTAGGTGGCAAGCCAGCGCCAGGCCCACCGTGGATAAAGAGTACGGGGATACCGTCTGGGTTGCCACTTTGTTCAAAGTAAAGCGAGTGCCCATTTCCTACTTCGATAAATCCATTCTCATAGCAGGTAACATCGGGGTAAAGTCGTTTCATTTTGTTTCTGCGCGTTGTGTGAGTGCCTGTTTTAGTTTAGTTTATTGTTATACAAACGTTTGCGTGCTGACTGCTTCAACGCTGTTTTTGTTTAGATATTAAGTGTTAAACACAAAGTGTATACTATAGAACAAATGTCATTACGTACTAGCTAATCATATTATAGTCATAAATGCGAGGATGTTTATATGGCGGGTCAAGGATCGGGCGGTAATGTAATCGCCGCAATTTGTAACTTTTTTATTCCTGGTTTGGGTCATTTGGTTCAAGGTCGAATTTTAGGTGCCTTGTTCTACTTTGTGGCAGTTGGCGTTTGCTATGCTCTCGCGGCAACAGTCGTGCTTGCTATTGTATTTTGGCCATTAGGAGCCATCTTACATCTAATCAGCATCATAAGTGCAGCACGTTATAGAGGTGGAGTAACCGCATGAAATTAATCGCATCGGCATTGGTTGCTATGCTTGCCCTAAGTGGATGTCAGTCTGCATACTACGCGGCATGGGAAAAGGTAGGCGTTGAAAAGCGCGATATCTTAGTCGACCGTGTAGAAAACGCCAAAGAATCGCAAGAAGACGCACAAGAGCAGTTTAGCTCAGCCCTTGAGGCGTTTAGTGCAGCCGTTGCTTTCGATGGCGGCGAATTAGAAGATATTTACGACCGTCTTAACGGACAGTACGAAGACAGTGTTGCCGCATCAGAAGAGGTAAGCGCACGTATTGATAAAGTCGAGAGTGTGGCCGAAGCCTTGTTCGATGAATGGTCAGAAGAGCTGGAAAAATACGAGAATGCTTCGCTCAAGCGCGACAGCTCAGCAAAGCTTCGTGAAACTCAGCGTCGCTATGCGTCACTGATGAAAGCCATGCGCAAAGCAGAGAGTAAAATGCCTCCTGTGCTTAGCGCACTGCAAGACAATGTGTTGTACTTAAAGCATAACTTAAATGCTAGCGCCATTGGTGCACTGCAAGGTGAGCTCTCAACGATTGAAAACAACGTTGCACAGCTTATTGGCCAGATGAACTCGGCTATAGCAGAGTCTGATGCTTTCATAGCATCAATGAAAAATTAGAGAATAAGTACTAACAGAGAAGGGGAGCAACGCTCCCCTTTTTTATAACTACAATCCTACTTCGAGTGCTTTTTCACTACAGTTTATCGTGAAACGACGTACTACTCTTTAGGTACCTTGCGAGGTTCATTTTCCGCTTTTTTGTTCTCAAAGGCTTCGCCTAGACTACAGGTGAACTCTGCACCGAATAATACGATTATCCATGATAGATAGACCCACAAGAAGAGGATGGGTACGACGGCAAGAGCACCGTATATCAGTTCATATGATGGAAAGTTTGTGACGTAGAGCGCAAAGCCAGACTTCGTTATTTCAAAAGCGATAGTGGCAACAACAGCGCCAACAAAGGCATGTCGCGCATAAACTCGTCTGTTTGGGACCACCATATACAAAATGGCAAAAGCGAGGAGGGCAGCGCCGCTGGGCACGAGACTTAATAAAAATGTTCCAAGCCCAGGTGTGTACTCTTCGGTAAATGCCGCAAGACCGGTTAAATAAGAGCTGACTACTACGCTAGAGCCAATAAGCATGGGGCCAAGGGTGATTACCATCCAATAAATAGCGAAGGTATATACAATCGGTCTGTCACTTTGTGTGCGCCAAATTCGGTTAAGCGTTTTGTCTACGTTTGATATTAGCATGAGCGCAACGACCAAAAGCGACAAAATACCAATGGCGCTCATTTGAGAAGCATTTCCCACAAAGTCGGTCATGTATTTGTGGACTACATCGCTGGCCGTCGGCACGAAATTGCTAAAAACAAAGTGCTCAAGTTTACTGCGCACAGACGCAAAAGCGGGAAACGCAGACATGATGGTAAAGGTCACCATAATAAATGGCACCAAAGATAACAACGTTACATAAGCTAAATGGCCGGCAGAGATAGTTATATTATCTTCTTTGCAGCGCTTTATGAAAATGCTGAAAAGCTCTCTCATCTGAGGGGTAACATTGTTATATAAGGTTTTAACCTTGTCTAAATCCACTCAACTTCTCCTGACGATACCTTATAAAGAAGGAGTATGGGGGGCTTGATTTTAAGACCCATGGGTATCGATAGTTCATAACTTGTTATTTGAATGGTAACTGGGGGCGGCCTCGCTGGCAAAAGTTTAATATAAACTTTATACAAAAAAGGCGCATTAGCTGCGCCTTCTCGTCTGCATGTTTCGTCCACTCAAAGTGACTACCTTTGCGGATTGGTTTTACGCACCTGAACGCACACCCAACATGTGACAGATAGCATAGCTGAGTTCACTGCGGTTCAATGTATAAAAGTGGAAGTGCTTTACCCCTTCTTTTGCCAGCACTTTAACCTGATCCATAGCAATGTTTGCACCAATAAGGTTACGAGTAGCTTGGTCATCAGCATCAAGGCCATCAAACATTTTGTGTAACCAGCCAGGCACGTGTACGTTCGTAAAACCTGCGAACTTAACCAAAGTTTGGTAGTTGGTTACGGGTAAAATACCCGGTACTAAATCTAAATCTACACCAGCGGCGGCGGCTCTGTCTCTGAATCGCAAAAATACGCTAGTATCGAAGAAGAACTGCGTGATGGCTTCCGTAGCGCCAGCCTCTGCTTTGCGCTTTAAATTGAGTAAATCGAATTGGGCATTAGGCGCTTCGGGGTGTTTTTCAGGATAAGCAGCAACAGAAATATCAAAATCGGCAACGTCTTTCAAAAGTGCAACTAAGTCAGAGGCATACATCTCTGTTTTTTCTACTCCCGGCGGCAAATCGCCCCGTAGCGCTACAATACGGCGAATACCTGAATCCCAGTAGTCTTTAGCAATTTGTTTAAGCTCATCGCGGCTCGCATCGACGCAGGTTAAATGAGGAACTGCGGCTACGCCTGTCTGCTGCTGAATGCGTTTAACAACATCGTGAGTTCTGTCGCGTTCGCCACTGTTTGCACCATAGGTTACCGACATGTAGCTGGGCTTTAGCGGCGCTAAACGCTCGACCGATTTCCAAAGGGTTTGCTCCATGGCTTCCGTTTTAGGCGGAAAAAATTCAAAAGATACATCTATATCACGCAGTTCCGACAGGGACTGGTTTAATGCATCGATACCTTGCGCGTACGAAACCATGGTTTATTCTCTCAAAAATATGTTCTTATGGACGTTTAGACGTCTAAATTAAAGAATATATGTCTAGACGTCAAGAGGTTTACACTGCTCAATTGACCTTTTCGTGAACTTGTTTAGAATTTCTGTTCATAATATAAAAAGAGTAGACCGAGTTAGCACAATGGCAGAATGGAATGGCAAATATATTCACCCCTACGCAGAGCATGGCAAAAAAAGCGAACAAGTAAAAAAAGTCACTGTCTCTATCCCAATTAATGTACTCAAAGCTCTGACTGATGAGCGCACCCGCCGTCAAATAAACAATTTGCGTCACGCGACTAATTCCGAGCTGCTTTGTGAAGCATTTCTACATGCGTTTACTGGGCAGCCTTTGCCAAACGATGATGATCTGCGTAAAGACAACCTTAACCGCGTCCCGGCAGAAGCTAGACGTATTATGGAAGAGATGGGGATTGACCCAAGTTTCGAGAACAACGTAACCGAAGACGACTAATCGTTACCTTCTAATTAAAATATAAAAAGCGGCGCCCTTACTGTGAAATGATTTCGCACTAAAGGCACCGCTTTTTGCTGCGTGTTATATCAGCAATTTACAGCCTGTGTTGAGAAGCTAAAACCTGCGCTTAGCAACCTTAGCTTTCAACGACAAAAAGATTGAATTTTATTCGCTTGCGCTCTCGGGCAAACGTGCCACACCAGACGCTATTGCTGCTTTAGAAACTGCAGTTGCAATGCGTTCACAAAGGCGAGGGTCCATCGGCTTCGGAATAATATACTCTTTACCAAACGTCAGGCTGTCGCTTTTACTGGCCGCTAATACTTCCTCGGGAACAGGCTCTTTGGTAATACTGCGAAGAGCTTCTACGGCCGCCACTTTCATTTCATCGTTAATTGCCGTTGCGCGAACATCCAACGCGCCCCGGAAAATAAACGGGAAGCATAAAACATTATTCACCTGATTCGGATAGTCAGAGCGACCTGTGGCCATGATAAGGTCTTTGCGCACCTCATGAGCCAGTTCTGGTTTTATCTCAGGGTCTGGATTTGAACAGGCAAATACAATTGGGTTTTCAGCCATTAGCGCCAGTGTTTCTGGTGGCAAAACATCTGGTCCTGATACGCCAACAAAGATATCTGCGCCTTCCATAACATCTTCTAACGTCCGCTTGTCGGTATTATTCGCAAAGAGCTTTTTGTGTTCAGTTAAATCTTCGCGACGAGTATGGATGACGCCTTTTCTATCAAGCATGTAAATACGCTCGCGCTGAGCACCACACTTAATAAGCAGCTCCATACAGGCAACCGCGGCAGCCCCTGCACCCATACATACAATTTTAGCGCTCTCGATATTTTTACCCTGAATCTCTAGCGCGTTAAGCATACCTGCTGCAGTTACGATAGCCGTGCCGTGCTGATCGTCATGAAACACCGGAATTTTGCAACGCTTAATAAGCTCTTGCTCAATTTCAAAACACTCTGGCGCTTTAATATCTTCTAAGTTAATTCCGCCGAAGGTATCAGCAATGTTGGCAACAGTGTTGATAAACTCTTCTGTAGTGCGATGCTTTACTTCAATATCGATAGCATCAAGCCCCGCAAAGCGCTTAAACAGCAGGGCTTTGCCTTCCATTACAGGTTTCGATGCCAGAGGTCCTAAATTCCCCAACCCTAAAATAGCGGTTCCGTTACTGATAACGGCAACCAAGTTACCTTTACCCGTATATTTATAAGCGTTGTCGGCATCTTCAGCGATTTCTCTGACCGGCTCGGCAACGCCTGGGCTATAGGCAAGAGCAAGGTCATCGACACTATCGGCAGGCTTGGACAGCTCAACGCGGATTTTTCCAGGGGTAGGTTTAGCGTGATAATCGAGTGCGCGTTGTCTAAAATCTGACATGTAAAATGGTATCCTTGAATGTAGGGTTCATCGGTGTTTTGCCCTCGGTCTGTCGCTATTTTATTGTTGTTGTAGGTATAGATAAATTAACGTGAGCGCAATACAACTAAGCAGTTAAAAACGTCTTATAATCAATTGCTAGCGCCAGAGTTAGTACTGAACGATGTGTGTCGTACCTAAAGCGCCAGAAGGCTACTATTGAGCTATTATTCACAGAATTAATACTCACTATTAGTATGCCGTTGGCAACTCTAACACAGCTAATTACTGTGTACATATCTGATCAGAATTCTCATTTACCAATGTAGGTGAGACGTACTAATTAGACCAGTAAAATACCGCTATAATTGGCATTCATATTATTTATTTTGACCGGCTGCTTCATTCGGTTGATCTATTGAGAGAGCGTGGGTTTTAACGTTGCGTTGACCGAGTGCGACTAAATAGAATGTTTGTTTCAGCGATATCCAAGCGTCTTCAGCATTGTATGGTGAAAACCATCGTCTTTTTTAGGCGCCTATTTTGTCTGGTAACATGACATAAAAACTAATGCGAATGCTCACTTTTATGAGTGAACGCTCCACGGAGAGTTACCAAATGACAGAAAGAAAATTAATTGCCGTTCTTACCGATGTTTGTGAAACGGCGAAGCAAGGTGAAAATGGCTTTGTTTGGCTAACTCATACTGGTCACTGGAGAACGCCACAGGTAGTGGCGGTATTCACAACTGAGCAAGCAAGAAAAAAGGCGCTAAGTAGCGGATGGGATACCTGGTTCATCAATGAAGTGAATATTGCCTTGGACTCAGTTAAATCGGAGGCACAAGCCATTCATTTTGATAGCGAAGAGGCTTGTAACAGTAGCAGTAGGGGTGACTGGGAAAAGCATCTGTCGCGGCGAGATAGCTTCCATTAACTTCAAGTGACGCTGCTTGGTATAAACCATCAAAATAGAAATAATTTAAGTAATAAAAAAGCGCCATAAAGGCGCTTTTTCAAACTCGATATCAGGCTTACTTTTTGCCCAATGCACCGAAACGCTTCTTGAAGCGATCAACACGACCACCAGTATCAACGTTACGTTGCTTACCAGTGTAGAATGGGTGACATGAAGAACATACGTCTAGGTTGATGTCTTTACCAAGCGTAGAACGAATATTCATTACGTTACCACATGAGCAAGTTGCTGTGATTTCTTCGTATTTAGGGTGGATATCTTGTTTCATTGGGTTACCTCACATAATAAGGCCGTATCGCTATACAACCCGAAGTCGCACACCATACGTTACTTAATTCAAATGATAAGTCGTTCAAAGAACAGCCTATCGCAAAAAGAGCGGCGCATGATAAAGGATGGGAGGGGCTTGATCAAGCGGTTTTTGACTAATTGCTAAACAAGGAAGCGACACAAGAAGGCCAAGCCAAAACATTCCTTTCATGCTTAACCGTAAAGTATGTTTAAATATTTGTCGTACAAGACTAAGGCAATACGGGCGAGTAATAAATTGTGCTGTGAGCAGCGCAAATTTCTGCAATGTTAGGCTTAGCAGATAGGCCTAGTCGTGTAAGTGATTTTAATATAAGTAGCCCATTATTAAGAGTTCGGTAAGCGCAGTGTGCGCTGTAAAAGTCATCAAATAAGGTAGAACGTTCGCAATGGCCTTTATCCAAGTTGCCGTGCCAGTGCCACTGCGCCAACTTTTCACATATACCCACGGCAGCGCACTAAGTGCGGGCGTGAGGGTGGTTGTACCTTTTGGTCCACGCAAATTAGTGGGTGTGGTCGTTGAAACACTGCAAAAACCTGAAAGTAAAATTGATAATGCCGATAAGCTAAAGGCCATCGAGTCGGTACTTGACGACAACTCTGTTATAGATGATGCGTTGCTGAAAATGGCCCAGTGGCTCTGGCAGTATTATCATCATGCGCCGGGTGAAGTTTTACACGCCATGTTGCCTGTTTTACTGCGCAAAGGTGAGTCGGCGGCCCCTACACCGCAAGATATGCTAATGCTTACCGAAGAAGGTAAGCAAACGGCTGCAGACACGTTATCGCGGGCTCCTAAACAACAAGGCTGTTTTACGGCTCTGGCTGGTGGTGCCTTATTAGCCTCGCAGGCGCGCAAGCAGTATGGAGCACCTGCAGTCAAAGCGCTCGTCGAAAAGTCTCTGGCAAGTATCGAAGAAGTGGCACCTGAATTGAAGTCAGGCAGTTGGCTTGCCTCTTTATCACTGTCTGAAAAACCAATTCCAGACACTGAGCAGTCAGTTGCTATTGCCGCGCTTAACCGTCAGCAAGGCAACTTCGCGGTGAGTTTGCTTGAAGGGGTTACCGGTAGCGGTAAAACAGAAGTGTATCTCCAGGCTATCGAGCCTTTGTTGCGTGCGGGTAAGCAGGTCCTTATTCTGGTGCCAGAAATCGGACTTACGCCGCAAACGGTGTCTCGTTTTGAAAAGCGGTTCGGTATAGCCGTGGGTGTTTTGCATTCTCAGCTTTCTGATAAAGAACGGCTGCACGTTTGGCAGCGGGCCAAGGCTGGCGAGCTCGGTATTGTCATAGGTACACGTTCGGCAATTTTTACTCCCCTAAACAACCCCGGCATGTTAATTGTAGACGAAGAGCATGATGAGTCATTCAAGCAGCAAGATGGCTTGCGTTATCACGCGCGGGATCTTGCTGCTATGCGCGCCAAGCAGCACAACATTCCACTTCTATTAGGTAGCGCCACTCCGGCACTTGAAACGCTAAACAATGCATTAACTGGTCGCTATGCACACTTACAGTTGACCAAGCGTGCTGGCGGCGCGAGAAGTACGCACCAGCACGTTTTAGATGCTCGTGATCAGCCGATTCATTATGGTATTTCGCAAGGCCTGTTGACCATTATGCGTCAACATATCAGTGCAGGTAATCAGGTATTAGTATTTGTAAACCGTAGAGGCTATGCGCCAGCGCTGCTATGTCATCACTGTGGTGAAACCGTAATGTGCAAGCGTTGTGAGCGCCCTTATACCGTTCACAAATCACAAAACCGGCTACAATGTCACCATTGTGGTGGTATGCGTTCGATGCCGTCGAACTGCGAGGCGTGTCACCATCCTGAGCTTGTAACAGCTGGAACTGGAACGGAGCAGGTTGAGCAAGGCCTTTCAAACCTATTTCCTGGCGTTAAACAAGTGCGCATAGATAGCGACACCGTGCGGGGAAAAGACAAGCTTCACCAAACCCTTGATGCAATAAACCGACAAGAGTATCAGCTACTGGTTGGCACTCAGATTTTATCAAAAGGTCATCATTTTCCGCATGTAACATTAGTCGCGGTTTTAGACTGCGATGGCGCCTTGTTTAGTGCTGATTTTAGAGCGCCAGAAAAGCTTGCTCAGCTTGTTACGCAGCTTGCGGGAAGGGCAGGACGCGCTAGCAAACCGGGGGAGATGTGGCTGCAAACCCTAAATCCTCACCATCCGCTGTTACAAGACTTGGTGCACAATGGCTACGGGCATTTTGCTAGACATGCACTAATGGAGCGAAAAGCGGCAGGGCTTCCACCCTTTACAAGTCAATTCGTTATTCGTGCCGAAGCCAGCGACAGCAGTTTGGCCTATCACTTCTTGAGAGAATGCAAACAGGTATTCAATCAACAACACGCCGTTGAAATAAACGGTCCGTTTCCCTGTTTGATTGAAAAGCGGCAAGGCCGATTTCGGTTTATGCTGGTATGCAGCCATGAAAAGCGAGCGCCCCTTCATAACGCGCTACGTTTGGCACTGCCATTTCTACAGGCGTTGCCACAGGCAATGAAGGTAAGGTGGTCAATAGATATAGATCCTACCGATTTCAGTTAGCTTGTTGAGTAGCAATACGTTAAAATTTCTACTCAGTGGAAGGTGTGATAAACACTTTTCTTTGCCAAATTTGAACCTTAGTCAAATTTGAATTACGACGTTTCCTTACGAATACGAACAACGATAACAAGTAGGAATATTGCCGACTATGGCCCAACGCGATTATGTCTCTCGTGGACGCTCTACCCAAAAAAAGAAGTCTTCAGCAAAGGGACGAAAACCTGCTGGAAACGCTCAGGTAAACGGAGCGGTAGCCGCAAAGCTCCCCATTATTCGAATTGTAGGTGTGTTTGCCCTTGTGATTGGCTTCGGTGTTTTTTTATGGTCAATCAAAGATAACGTTGAAGAAGATGTAGATACACAAGTATCGCGCCCCATTGCACCAACGGAAGAGTCATTGCCTGAATTGCCCGAAGAAGAGTGGGAATACATAAAAACTCTGCCAGGGTATGAAGTTGAAGTAGAAGTAAAAGAGCAGGAAAAATCCGATAAGCGTTATTTAATGCAGTGCGCCTCGTTTAGAACACGTGCTCAGGCTGAAGAGATGAAAGCTAAAATTGCGTTCCAAGGTTTAGAAGCTTTGATTAAACAAAGCTCTGGCAGCAACGGCGAATGGTTTCGCGTTATTTTAGGCCCTTACGAGTCGAAAAGAGATGCGGAAAAAGCGAAGCACAGTCTGCGTAAAGTGAACATAGCGACTTGCCAAATTTGGTACTGGAATTTATAGCATTTCATATTAGGTAACATGTAATACGTAGCATAAAGCGCAGAAATAGGGTGTATGTAAGGAATGCATTTACAAGGAAGTTCAAATGAGTATTGCCACTAATGAGCAACCCGACTACGCGGCTTATAGCATAGAAGAGCTTGAGGACGTTCTAGAAAATATCGATAAGGAGGCCTTTCCAGAGCGCTACCAGGCAGCGAAGAAACAGCTCGCTTCAAAGCGAGCAATGTTGCCGTCTGAGGATGATACGGATAGCGTCCATCAAGATGAGCATTTCACTCGACCTAAATGGTCTGAACTACACCTGATAACACGCATCTCAAACGTTACCTTTTTGGTACTTATTGGCGCAATGTTCATAACAGTTTTTAATGATTTTCTAGTGATTAATGCATGGCTAGACAATTCAACATGGGCCATTCTACTGCTCATTGTTGTTTATAGTGCCCTCTTTTACTTCTCTATCTATATCGATCAGCGACACGCGCAATTCGTGACTAAAGATTTCCGCGGCAAAATAACAGTTTTCGGTATGCCGTTTCTGGTATTTTTCTTAAGCTCGAGTTTTGTTGATACGGCATTGCCCTACACCCTGCATTTAGCGTCCCATAAACAAGAGGTAGAGCGAAAAATAGCTTATAAGAAAGGAAGCGGTTCTAAACACTGTCGACATTCGCTGTTGCTACAAGAGAGCGTAACCTTTTCCGATGGTCGCTTATGCTTAAGTCAAGATGAGCATAAACGTTTACCAAATGAAGGGTGGGTTTATGTAGAGGGCCATGAAAGTGGTTTTGGTTTTGAAATCGAAGAGTATCGATTTCGCTAAATTTCAATCATGATTGCCTGTACATCAATAACTTCAAACACAATTAGTCCGAGCACAATCAGGTTAACCACAATCGTTATCCAATAAACACTCATAAATGCCGATTTGCTGCGCTTGTGTTTAAACAATTGCTGAGCTATCAATGCGCCAGGCCAGCCTCCTACTAAGCTCAATAAGTGCAGCTTTGCCTCTGAAATTCGCCACATGTTGTTTTTTGCCGCAAATTTGTCAATACCGTAAAAGAGCACGGTAACTAAGCTCAACGCTCCATAAACAATCGATACTACAACAGGTAACTGACCCCACAATGTTAGCAAGGCAATTACACTGCAAAATATGCTTGATAGAATAACGTTTCGCTTTGTGTGTGAGGTATGCTTATTAGCGCTAGAGCGTTTTGCTTTGTAATCTTTCAGCAAACTAATGTTGTGAGCGCGGTGGCTACCTTTCTTATCTTTCTCTATTTCATAAATGATGATATCGCCATTGATGGGGCGCCTGGAACATTGTTTAAATGCCTTTATGTGAGCAAACGCTCTTATACCACCGCCGTTAGGCTCGACGAAACCAAAACCTTTAACATCATCCCACTGCTTAATTCTTCCCTGATACTTCATAACCCTTCCTTTACTGCTATTCGTGTCGCTACTACAACTTCATTTTACTGCTTGGACATTTCTTCAAATAACCACAGGCAAAACTGATGAGAGTATGTATGCAATAAATAGCGCATTCAATAGATAACCTTTGCACTAAGCCCCTAGCGCAGAAAGCTTTGAGCGCACATTATTCACTCTTACCCTTGAAATTAACACGCCTCCCCCCACTTATTTGTTATTGAATTATTACGCTGCTGCCTTAGTGAGGCAAAAAGCTACACATATAATGCAGTAGCGCCCAGCTAAACGGGGAATTAACGTGACAACGATTGTATCTGTACGACGTGGGAATCAAGTGGTAATGGCCGGTGACGGACAGGTATCACTGGGCAACACCGTGATGAAAGGTAATGCGCGCAAGGTGCGCCGTTTATACCACGACAAAATTTTAGCGGGCTTTGCGGGTGGTACAGCCGACGCATTTACGCTATTTGAGCGCTTTGAGGCTAAGCTTGAAGCCCACCAAGGCCATTTAACCAAAGCGGCGGTAGAGCTTGCCAAAGATTGGCGGACTGATAGGGCGCTGCGCAAGTTAGAAGCCTTGCTTGCCGTAGCAGATGAAACTGCATCATTTATTATTACCGGTAACGGCGATGTCGTGCAGCCAGAACAAGATCTTATTGCGATTGGCTCTGGTGGTAACTACGCGCAAGCTGCGGCTACGGCACTACTTGAAAACACTGAACTGAGCGCCAAAGAAATTGCTGAAAAGGCGCTGACCATTGCTGGCGATATTTGCGTATTCACTAATCATAGCCAAACGGTTGATGTACTGGATTACTAAGTAATAGCGTAACGCTGTTATCAGCTCGCTGCCACAGCTTTGAAACTGGTAAAGCGAGTACTTGTTAGATAAGGGTTTATTCATGTCTGAAATGACACCAAGAGAAATTGTTCACGAGTTAGACCGTCATATTATCGGTCAGCAAGATGCCAAGCGCGCAGTGTCTATTGCACTTCGAAACCGCTGGCGTCGTATGCAGCTTGAACCAGAGCTGCGTCAAGAAGTCACGCCAAAAAACATTTTAATGATTGGTCCTACGGGGGTAGGTAAAACTGAGATTGCTCGCCGTTTAGCAAAGCTAGCAAACGCGCCTTTTATCAAAGTTGAAGCAACAAAGTTCACTGAAGTGGGCTATGTAGGTAAAGAAGTTGAAACCATCATTCGTGATCTTGCCGACATCGCGGTAAAGATGACGAAAGAAAACGAAATGAAAAAGGTGAAATTCCGTGCAGAAGAAGCTGCGGAAGAGCGAATTTTAGATGTTTTATTGCCTCCACCAGAAGATGCGTGGGGCAATAAAGAAAACGTTGAAGATCGCGGTACACGTCAGGCATTTCGCAAGAAGCTTCGTCAGGGCGACCTAGACGACAAAGAAATTGAAATCGATGTGGCACTTCCGCAGGTGGGCGTAGAAATTATGGCGCCTCCAGGCATGGAGGAAATGACCAACCAGCTTCAAGGCATGTTCCAAAACTTGTCCGGTTCGCAGAAGAAAAAGAAGAAGCTGAAAATTAAGGAAGCTTTCAAGCTGCTTATTGAGGAAGAGGCGGCGCGCCTTGTCAACCAAGAAGACTTGAAAGAAAAGGCCATTGAGTCGGTAGAGCAGCATGGCATTGTGTTTATCGACGAAATTGACAAAATTTGTAAGCGCGAAGGTAACTCGTCTGCAGACGTATCTCGCGAAGGCGTTCAGCGTGACTTACTCCCACTTGTGGAAGGTTCAACGGTATCAACTAAGCACGGCATGGTGAAAACTGACCATATCTTGTTTATTACCTCGGGCGCTTTCCAAATGAGCAAGCCGTCAGATCTTATTCCTGAACTTCAGGGCCGTTTGCCTATTCGCGTTGAGCTTTCTGCCCTTAAAGTCGGTGACTTTAAACGCATTCTTACTGAGCCAAATGCGTCGTTAACGCACCAGTACATTGCGCTAATGAAAACCGAAGGGGTTGATATCAGCTTCGATGATTCGGGTATTCAGCGTATTGCCGAAGCAGCGTGGCAGGTGAATGAGCGCACTGAAAATATTGGTGCCCGCCGTTTGCACACGGTGCTTGAACGCCTTATGGAAGACATCTCGTTTGACGCTTCTGAAAAGAGCGGTGAGTCATTCGTGATTGATGCAGATTACGTTAACAGCCACCTAGAAACCTTGGTGGATAACGAAGACCTGTCGCGCTTTATTTTGTAATGCAGTTTTGAGCTCGCAAACAGCTCAGCTAAAAAGCCTATCGGGTGTAACATGACCCAGTGAGCTTTTGAAAATAGAGTATTTAAGCCCAGAAATATGCTCTGGGCTTTTTATTTTTCATTTAAAAATCTTGTCTTCATATTGCTATATAACATTTTAATGTTGCCCTCCTGCAAAATTTTTCGGCATACCAACTTCTATAAGCCTCAATTGAAAACGACCTGGCGTGTAAAACCTCTTGTTAAATTTTTGTTGATCAGACTTTACATAAATAGTATAACCTAAAAAGACAACGTTGTTTATTTGAAATTACACCACTTCAACAATCAAGGCGCGATATGAAAAATTACACATTGCATCCATTAACACGTCAGCTAAGGACGGCTATAAAGCCTACTCCACTTTTACTGATGCTAATGGCAACGTCGTTACAAGCTCAAGAGGCTGGGTCTGATGATTCGGAATTGCCAGAGGAAGTAGAAGTAATAGAGATTTCTTACGGTTATAGCGCCGTCGAGAAGAAAGATTTAACTGGGGCAATAGCCACAGTGGACATCGAAGACGTGATTGATTTGCCTGCCGGCAACATTATGCAAAATCTTCAGGGAAGAGTACCTGGTTTACAAATCACCACCACAGGTAATCCAAGTTCGACAGCAACCGTGAGGATCCGCGGTCAGGGACTAGGACCTCTTGGCAACAATGACCCGCTTTACATTATCGATGGAATTCCAACAAAGTCTGGTCTACACGAAATTAATAGCAACGATATTGCCGATGTACAGGTGTTACGTGATGCGGCCGCTGCAAGTATTTATGGGGCTCGCTCTGGAAACGGTGTAATTGTTGTGACCACAAAGAAAGGTCACGATGGCCTGGACTTTAACTTCCGATACAACCAGAGTATTGAAGATTATGACTATGACCTACAGCCACTCAACACGTTAGAGCGTGGTGCCGTAGTGTGGCAGGCGGCAGTCAATGACGGGTCAAACCCTAATTCAGCGAGCCCGCTTTATACATTTGACTGGAATCAAAATTTTCAAAATCCCGAATTATATTCGGTCATTCTGCCTACCTTTACTGATCCAGAAGGTGTTCAACGCCCCGCCGATACTAGATGGTTTGATGAAGTTACAAGAACCTCTAAAGTCTCTGATGTGAATTTCTCGGTGGCAGGCGGCAATGACGTTTCCAAGTTCTATACATCACTGGGCTATTTTGAGGCCGAGGGTATCGTAGATGGTTCCAAGTTCGAGCGATTAGCTTTCAGAGTCAATTCTGAACATGTCGTTGTTGAAGATAAATTAAAAGTCGGTCAGACATTTTTGATCACTGATCAGCAAGCTAACCTTATCAATGACCTAGCGGGCCAGATACTAGGACTATCAATTGAGCAGCAGTCAATCGTTCCCGTTTACAACGATGTAGGAGGCTGGGGTGGGCCGGTGCCTGGAATTACTGACAGAGACAATCCGGTTCGAATAATCGAGCAAAATCGTGATAACGGTCATACCTACAATAAACTCATGGCGAACTTTTTTGTTGAGTACACACCGATTGAAAACTTAACGCTTAGGGGAAATGTAGGGGTTGATTACAGTCAGTTTTATTTTAGAAATTTCACTCGTGCGTTTACCGCTGGCTCACTAAGCGGTGCAGACAGATTAACGGTTGAAGACAACTGGAATCAAAGCATCATTACTGGCGCTACAGCCACTTACAAACTCGTACTTGATGACCTGCACAAGTTCAATTTCTTAGCCGGGGTTGAGCAAATTAATTATGAGCGTGAATTATCTCGCGGCATTGGGTCAGGCTTCGCTTCGGATGACCGTTCTTTCGCTTATCTGTCACAGGCTACGTCGGATGTAAGAGTAGAAGGCGAAGGAGACAACTGGTCTCTCGATTCTCAGTTCGCACGCGTGGACTACAACTATGACAACCGTTACTTGTCCTCATTCACCATTCGCCGAGATGGGTCGTCTAGATTTGGTGATGCTAATGAGTATGGTAATTTTCCAGCAGCGTCATTGGGCTGGGTTGTCAGCAACGAAGACTTTTTCGATATTGATTTTATCGACACCTTAAAGTTCAGGGGAAGCTGGGGGGAAACCGGTAATCAGGAAATTCCTACTGATGCGACGGTTACAACCTATATACCCCGTTATGCGACCCAGTCACTTTTCACAAACCAGCAAGATGAGGGCACGGCATACGACATTACCGGCGCAAATGGCGGCACATTACCATCCGGCTTTGTTCGGGCGCAAACTGGCAACTCTGATCTGAAATGGGAAACATCAACCCAGGTTAACTTCGGCTTAGATTTCGAATTGTTTGAGAGAACGGTCTATGGAAGCGTAGATTGGTTTAAAAAAGAAACCCGCGACATTCTTACTCTCACTCAACCAATTGCAACGCTTGGCGAAGGGGCACAAAAGTGGGTCAATGGCGGCACCATTGAAAATGCTGGTGTTGAATTGGTGCTTGGATATGAAAAGTGGATAGATACAGGCTTGCTGGAAGACGAGTTGCTTGTAGATATCAACTTCAATATATCTTCTGCTGAAAACACCGTTACAGCCTTGCCTGAAGATGTCGTGAATTCCTTTGGGGGAAATGGACAAGATAAAACAATCTTGGGGCGTTCAATTAACTCAGTTTATGGGTATGTAGCAGATGGTATATTCCAAAATCAAGACGAAGTGAATGAACATGCTACACAATCGGGCGCAGCGCCGGGTCGAATCCGTTGGCAAGATTTAGATGGTAATGGCGTTATTGATGAGAACGACCAAGACTTCTTTGCAGACACGGATCCAGATTTTATCTATGGAATGAACTTCACGTTTAAATATAGAGACTGGGACTTCAACATGTTCTGGCAGGGAGTTAAAGGAGGACAGATAAGGAACAACTGGCGACTATTCACCGATTTTACTTCCTTAAACATTGGCTCAAATTATGGTGCACGAACGCTTGATGCCTGGACTCCTCAAAATACAGACAGCGATGTCCCTGCTCTTACCCTGATTGATAACAATGGGGAGGGCCGTCAGTCTAGCTTTTTCTGGGAGGAAGGCACTTACCTGAAACTTCGCAATATCAGCGTTGGCTACACGCCTACATTAGATTTCATCGAACGCTTAGGCCTTAACGATGCTCGCATTTATTTGCAGGCTCAGAATCTTTTGACTATCACGCCTGATGGCACATTGAGTGAAGATCCTGAAACTCCTAATGAAGTTTTTCCTGTACCCCGCCGCGTTACTCTCGGGCTGGAATTCTCTTTTTAAGCTAACAGGATAATGGATAAAGACACATGAATTATATAAGCAAACTTTTGACAACAAGCTTGATTGCGCTTTCAGTCGTATCTTGCGGAGGAAGCGATGAATTGGACAGTGAACCACAAGCAGTGCTCACTGAAGACCAGGTAGCAACGACTGAGAATATAGATGCTTTGGTTATCGCCACGTACTCCTATCTTGGCAATGATCACTATACAGCACCTAATTATCTGTGGCCGACAGGCAACCTGCGTGCTGGTGATGCGCACAAAGGTGGAAACGGTCCTTCGGATATCTTCGCCTACCACGCACTTTCAATGTACGAGCCCTTAGTGCCGGATATGGAGTCATTCCCACCTGATTTGATCGATCTCAATAACAAGAAATGGACCCGTAACTATACCGGTATTTCGAGAGCTAACGCAGCACTTAAGGTTATTGCAGAGACGCCTTCTGGTGAATTACCAGGTGCCGATGAAAAAGCGGCAGAGTTACGTTTTTTAAGAGCTATCTTTTATTTCGATTTGAAAATCCATCACAAGCATATCCCTTGGATTGATGAAACAATGACTCAAGAGGAAGTATTAGCGACGACGAACCGTGATCTCACAGACCAGCAGTTATGGGACAAGATCGCAGCAGATTTTCGTTTTGCCGCGAACAGCCTGCCAGATGTTCAGCAGGATGTCGGCCGGGCGTCCGCACTGTCAGCCAAAGCCTATTTAGCTAAAACCCTTTTGTATCAGGCGTACGAGCAAGACGAATTGCACAATGTGGTGAGTATCAATCAGCAGAAACTCGAAGAAGTAGTCAGCTTGGTGGATAGTATTGAAGCCAGTGGACAGTATGGTCTTTACGACGATTATGCAGAGAATTTTCTTATCGAATTTGAGAATGGAAAGGAGTCTGTATTTGCTATTCAGCGTTCATTGAATGATGGCAGTCCTGACGGAAGAGGTTCGTGGTCTAGCGCGTTGAATGCGCCAATGTCAGGCGGTTTTGGTTGCTGTGGTTTCCACGTTCCAACAGAAAACTTCGTTAACGCGTTTAAGACCGATAACTCGGGTCTGCCCCGCTTCAACACATTCAATGACAGTGTGTATAACGTAAATAATGACCATGTTGACCCTCGGCTCGACCATACAGTGGCGATGGAAGGCAAGCCATTTAAGTACGACCCTAACCTTATTCATGGTGGCGACAGCTGGGCACGGGCACCAGGTATCTATGGCAATTACACTGGAATGAAAGACTTAGAACACCCTGAGTGTGACTGCCGGGGTGAGAACGGTCCTTTCCCAATATTCTCTCTCAATACCGTATTAGTACGCTATGCCGATGTATTGTTGTGGAAAGCAGAAGCGCTGATAGAGCTTGACCGCTGGGAAGAAGCAACCCCGATTATCAATCGTCTTAGAGAGCGGGCCGCAGCCAGCACGGCGAGATTAAACGATGCGAGCTTATACCGTATTGGCACTTACGACACATTTTCCAGCAAAGCAGAAGCAAGGCAGGCACTGCGCTGGGAAAGGCGCGTTGAGTTAGGGCTAGAAGGTCATCGATTTTTCGATTTGGTTCGCTGGGGCGTAGCTAAAGAGACCATTGATGAATACCTCACTACCGAGCGCGGCAGAAAGCCCTACTTGGAAGACGCTGCATTTACAAAAAATAAGCATGAATACCTCCCAATCCCTAATCAGCAGATTAATTTGAGTGGCGGAATTTATATACAGAATCCGGGCTATTAAGCCCGGTATTCCTAAAGTGGTTAAGAGGTAAAAATATACATCATGAACAAAATAGTTTACTGGTCACTCACTGTTGCAATAGCCGGATTTTTATTTGGCTTCGACACCGCAGTGATATCTGGAGCAGACCAATCCATTCAAGCACTTTGGGACACTACGCCCCTTTTCCATGGGTTGTTCGTCATGTCTTCTGCACTGTGGGGAACGGTGATTGGCGCGTTAATGGGGAACTGGCCCTGCGATAGGCTTGGGCGCAAAAAGACGTTAGTCCTTATTGGCATCCTCTATTTACTCTCTGCTATAGGTTCAGCACTCGCTCAGGATCCGTATACCTTTGCCATTCTTCGGTTTATCGGAGGCTTAGGAGTAGGGGTATCTTCAATCGCTGTACCCGCTTACATTTCTGAAATTGCACCAGCCAAAATCAGGGGGCGGCTAGTCGCAACCTACCAATTTCAAATAGTATTTGGGATCCTCATCGCTTTTCTTTCAAATTATTTGCTCTCGGGCGTTATTGTTGATGACTGGCGAGTGATGCTAGGAGTTGAAGCCGTGCCAGCATTGATCTACTTCCTAATGGTACTGAAAGCACCGGAGAGTCCTCGCTGGTTGTTGCTGCATCGCGATGACGAAGCCCGTGCTCGAGAGGTCTTTTTATCGCTACAGAGTGAAGGTGTCGAACAAACTATCAGCGCGATAAAAGCTGATAAGGCAGGGCGTAAAAGAGAGTCTTTATTTAAACCTGAGTTTCGACTTCCGGTGATGCTTGCCTTTTTACTTGCTGCATTTAACCAACTATCAGGTATTAACTTTATCATCTATTACGCACCACGCGTGTTTGATATGGCGGGTTTAGATGGCAGCACCGCATTGCTTTCCACAGCGGGTGTCGGATTAGTCAATCTTGTATTTACGATGGTTGGATTAAGCCTGATAGATAGGCTTGGGCGAAAATCATTAATGTACATTGGCTCTATCGGTTACATCCTGTCTTTAGCAACCGTTTCATGGGTTTTCAATAGCCAGGTTAGCGGCACCATTGTGGTTGGCGCAGTGTTCGTATTCATCGCGTCTCATGCGGTTGGGCAGGGCGCCGTTATCTGGGTTTTTATTGCAGAAATTTTCCCCAATTCCGTGCGCTCTAAAGGACAGTCATTGGGAAGCGGTACACATTGGGTTTTTGCTGCGCTGATCGCGCTTTTAATGCCTCAGGTATTAGCCGCCTTTTCTGCCAGCCAGGTCTTCGCGTTCTTCACATTTGCTATGTTCTTACAGCTTATTTTTGTTCGATTCATGATGCCAGAAACGAAAGGGAAAACGCTTGAGGATGTGTCTGCAGCGTTATCAAAATAGAGGCATTTTAAATATGAAAACACTATTAGGTCTTATTATTTCTTCAGCTCTTGTTGGATGTTCCATGAATCAAATTAGTCCACTTCCCGAGGACTCGACTCTTATGGTCGAGGCCGCTCGCAACGAAGCTTTTCGTCCCCAGATCCATTTCTCACCGAAAGAAAAGTGGATGAATGATCCCAACGGTATGTTTTATCTCGATGGCGAGTATCATCTATTCTTTCAGCATAATCCCGATGCCTCCATCTGGGGTCCTATGCATTGGGGGCACGCTGTGAGTAAGGACCTCATGCATTGGGAGGAGTTACCAATAGCGCTTTACCCTGATGAGCTTGGCACCATTTTCTCTGGAAGTGCAGTCGTCGATGTCGAGAACACCAGTGGCTTGGGAAGCAAAGCTAATCCCCCTATTGTAGCGTTGTATACCTATCACAATGCGTCAATGGAGAAACAGGGAAGAATTGACTTTCAAACCCAAGCGCTTGCTTACAGTTTAGATAAGGGGAGAACATGGGAAAAGTATTCTAATAACCCTGTTATTGACAACCCGGGCATAAAAGATTTTCGCGACCCGAAGGTCATGTGGCATGAACCGTCAGGAAAGTGGGTGATGGTGCTAGCACAAAAAGATCATATTGGTTTTTACAGTTCAGATAACCTGATTGACTGGTCGTTAGAAAGCACATTTGGTGAAGATATAGGCAGCCATGGCGGTGTGTGGGAGTGCCCGGAACTGCTGCTATTGCCTGTCGAAGGAACTGATGAATCTAGATATGTATTGTTGGTAAGTATATCGCCAGGCGGCCCAAATGGAGGCTCGGCAACCCAATACTTTGTTGGTGATTTTGACGGCAAAAAATTCGTATTAGATGCTAAGTGGCAAAGCGAGCTCTCACCTACTGTGGCTAATTTTCCAAAAGGCACGGTTTTCGATAATTTTGAAGATGGAGCTGACAAGTGGACGCAAGAAGGGAATGCCTTTGCTGATGCACCCACTATGGGGGGACATGCCAACCAGCCGCCCCCCTCTGGTTACTCTGGTGATTATCTTGTAAACAGTTTTGCAGATGAAGATCGTGCGCAAGGAACACTGACGTCGGAAACGTTCACCATCTTTGAACCTTATATCAACTTTAAAATTGGTGGCGGCCATCATCCAGACCGGGTTGGCGTTCAACTCGTGGTGGAAGGCAATATAGTAAAATCTGAAACAGGCCTTAACCGAGAAATGCTCCATTATGCGAGCTGGGATGTTAGTCAGTGGCAAGGTAAATCTGCATTTTTGAGAATTATCGATAACGAGTCCGAAAGCTGGGGACACACTTACATTGACGATATTGTGTTTGCGAGCGAGCCTGCAACAAATCGAATAGAGCCCGCTATTTGGCTGGATCACGGTACAGACAATTATGCAGGGGTAACTTTTTTTAAATCGCCAGAAAGCGATGAAGCACGTCATATCTTCATGGGCTGGATGAGCAATTGGTTATACGCTAATGATGTACCAACGGAAATGTGGCGTAGTGCGATGACATTGCCTCGCACGCTGCATCTCGTTAAAACTAGCAAAGGACTTCGTGTCCGTAGTCAGTTGGTAGACGAAGTGGATAAATTGGTTGAAGCTTCTACTGAGTCGTCACTGCTGGTGGCAGGAAAAGCAATGAGCCTCTCTTCTCTAGATAACACTGGCAGGGAATCGGCGCTTCGCTATTCTTTTGAAGTTCAGGGAAATTCGCCTTCACCCCTTTTGATTCGACTTGAAAACCAAAGCGGTGAATTTGTTGATATTGAAATAGATCATCAACAATCGAAGGTGTTACTAAACCGAAGTAATTCTGGAGAAACATCATTTAGTGAGCATTTTGGAAAAGTGCAGAAGGCAGAGTTAGCAACAACAAGCGACTCCTACAACGTTACAATAATTGTCGACCGGTCATCATTGGAACTATTCATTAACGATGGCACTACCACAATGACAGCACTGGTATTTCCTAAGTCTGTTTACGAAACGCTGCGAGTAGGACCTGATAGTCAATCATTGCATCAAGTATCTATTGAGCGCTTAGGCTCTGTGTGGTCTTCTAATTAGGTAAAACGCCTAGGGAATTATTATGAAGTGGCAGTCAAACTCAGCATACTGGTCATCCGCGTTAACGTTTTTTGCGTTTTTCCTGACCTGGTCGTTTTGCTATTCGCTCTTTCCGTTATGGCTAAACCAAACCCTTGGGTTAACCGGAAGGGAGACGGGCGTCGTCTTTGCGATCAATGCAATGGCTGCCTTATTCATAATGCCAGTTTATGGTGTGCTGCAGGACAAGTTGGGAACCGGCAAGCAGCTATTGTTTATGTTAGGTATCCTCATGGCTGGTGTGGGTCCTTTCTTTATCTTTGTCTATCAGCCGTTGCTCGCGTCTTTCTTTTATCTTGGTGCTGTAGTGGGCGCTGTGTATAGTGCGTTATCGTTTGGTGCCGCGGTTGGAACGCTTGAAGCGTTTATTGAAAGGCTTGGTCGGCAACATAATGTTGAGTTTGGTAAAGCCCGATTATGGGGGTCGCTAGGCTGGGCAAGCGCGACGTTCATTGCTGGAGGTCTTTTTAATGTTGACCCCAGGCTGAATTTTGCGCTAGCAAGCATCAGTGGACTGGCGTTTGTCATCTGTCTATTCTGGTTGCCTAAATCTGCGAGCACGGCGTCGTCTTCAAACAGTAACGTCAATTTAAGAGACGTATGGGCGCTCTTTGGGCAGAAGAAGTTTTGGCGCTTGAGTGTGTATGTGATGGGCGTATCCTGCCTGTATCAAATATACGATCAGCAATTCCCTATTTATTTTGCATCGTTATTTGCCTCGCCAGAGGAAGGAAACAGGTTCTACGGTTTTTTGAACTCACTCCAAGTATTCGTTGAAGCAGGGATGATGTTTGTTGCTCCTTATATTGTCAATCGAATAGGTCCAAAACAGGGTTTGCTGTTAAGTGGGGCCATCATGGCCATTCGAATGTTGGCTTCTGGTCTGGTTGCAGACCCTGTGTCCATTTCACTGGTAAAATTGCTACATGCATTAGAGCTTCCGATCTTATTAGTCGCGATTTTCAAGTACATTGTAGCGAATTTTGACGCAAGGTTATCGGCGACGATTTACCTCGTTAGCTTTCACGTATTCACTCAGGTAGTGACAACCCTTCTCTCATCGCCAGTTGGGGAGCTATACGACACACTGGGATTCGCAGATGCTTACTTGCTCCTTGGCAGTGCGGTCACGATTAACCTTGTCGTTTCTTTTTGGCTTCTGGAAAATGCTAAGCCTGAAACGTTAGTAACGGTTAAAACGACTGACGGCTGACAAGAGAAAAACGCGCGGTTTCGCGCGTCTTGTCTGTTCTTTCTGTAAGCAGGTAATTAAATGCCCACTTACCCATTTCGTAATGAGGAAGTGCCATGGTTGTTAGCCCTGGTTGTAAAAGAGAAGGGATGATATCCCAGTCATCGAAGCTGCCTATTCCAATGTCTTTACCAACCTGAAGGCCAAGAGATTGAACCACAAAGTAGACTTCCACGGCCATTGGGTCCTGACCACAGAGAATTGCGTCAGGTTTAAAATCTTTAATTAATTCCGCTGCGCGCTGACGGGTAATAGAGCGTTCTTCACCCTCGTTACCAATAATAACGGATTCGATTACAAGATTGTCTGAGCTTTGTTTGGCGTCAGCAAACGCCTGCTCAACCCCTTTTTTACGAAGCTTGGCAGCAATAATATTTTCGTTTAGGTTCAAAAAAGCAATACGCTTGTAGCCTTTGCTCAGCATGTTCGCTGTAATTTCCCGCGCGGCTTCTTGTTCGTCGGGTACAATAGAGGGAAATTTACCATCGCTGTCGTAGCAATTAGCTAGCACGGTGGGAACTTCTGAAAACTGAGACGGTAGCCGAACTTCTCGATGGTACATCGCCGCATAAATAATGCCTTCTGCTCGGTGCTCAAAAAGATGGTTTACGGCCCCTTCAACACTGTACTTATTCACGTTTACGTTGAGTACCATCAGCTCTTTATTGTGCTGCCAGGCAAGATCCTGTGCCCCCCTAATAAGATCAAAAGTGTAAGGTACTCTTAGTAGCTCATCTGCAATAAAGCCTACAACGCCAGATTTCTTACGACGGGTCATTTGTGCTGCGCGATTGGGACGATATCCGAGTTCTTCGATTGCCTTAAGCACCTTCTCCCTATTCTTGGGTTTAACTGTAGGGTCGTTATTCACTACCCTAGAAACAGTTTTGAATGCGACGCCTGCATGTGCAGCTACGTCTTTAATCGTCACCATAGCAGATTATTCCCAAAAAATTTGTCATCAATATCAATGTGCTAACGCTTATCACTTTTATCACACTTTTGAATAAACTGGTAATAGCCGAGACGATTTTTATCAACCTCATAAAAATGTAAAAAAAATGTTGAGTTAATGTGCAGCTGACATTAATATCGTAAAGACAACGTTGTTTATTTGTATGGAAACCCAAAAAGAATGTCAAAGAACAGCCGTACGAATTTGACATAACCAATTAAAAGTAAACGGACATAGCCTTACAGGGGGCTATGGAGGAAAACCATGAAAATATTAAAACCCACTAACAGAGGGTGGAAATTATCAGGACTCATTTTAGTGGTAAGTGCATCTCTTTCAGCATGCTCCGATAGTGATACTGATAAAAATGAGGTTGAGGCAGAGCTAATTATTTTACAGGAAGGGCAGAGCCCCTCTGATGTCATTGGCGGTGGGAATCCTCCCGAAGAGCAAGAGCCTGATGAAGATATCGTTATCACAGACAACCCAGAGACTTCCGGTCAACCTCTTTTTAACAACCCCGAAAATAGTCAACAGGTGCTCTCGGGCTTTGAATTCTGTTGTGGCCAGTATAATACATACGCTGAACACGGATTTGAAACCGTGACCGGCGACTTCGACAAATTAGACGGAGGCTGGTGGGGAGCCGATGTCGCAGGCGTGATCGGAGAACGGGTTTTCTCAAGCTTTGGCGATGGATTCGATAGTAGTGACGAGGCACTGGGTTGGATAGGATTTAGTGCAGTCGGCACGATGGATAGTCCATCCTTTGAAATATCCGAACGATTTATAAACTTTCTTGTTGGTGGTGGCGCAAATGGTGTGTCTGAATCTAACACCACGGCGGTAGCGCTGGTTGTTGATGACGAAATAGTGTTACAGGCTAGCGGTGACGATACAGCTATGAGTATGAGATGGGTCAGCTGGGATGTGACCGATTATCTTGGTATGACCGCGAAAATTCGTTTTATCGATCACCACCCAGATGATAAATCTGACACTGCTTTACCTTATTTATTGGCTGATGAGTTTCGTATCTCAGATGAAGCGGCCGCCCTTCCAGAAGCAAGCAGTCAGTTGTTAACGTCGGTAAATATTTCTGTCGAACCAGAGGTGGAGGGAGTCTCTGCATTTAGACGTGTTTCAGATCCTGGCCAGAATATCGCTGGGTTCGAGTTCTGCTGTGGTCAATTTAACACCTACGCAAATCACGATTTCTTGGCTACGGGCGACATGGTCAAGCTTGATGGTGGCTGGTGGGCTGCTGATATTGTCAACCATCAGGGCGAGCGAATCTTTTCCAGCCGCGGAGATGGTTTTTCAGCAGACGGCACCGGACTTGGCTGGATTGGCGATGAAGCTACCGGCACGTTAAGCACGCCTCCTTTTGAAATCAGCCATAAATTTTTAAACTTTTTAGTAGGTGGCGGTACCAACGACTTTCGCACTGATAACGCAACGGCAGTGGTGTTACGAGTTAATGGCAAAATCGTGCGTCAGGGCGTAGGAAATGGACTAGAGTCGCAGCTTGACTGGTACACGTGGGATGTGAGTGCACTGCAAGGGCAGACCGCTGTACTGGAGATTATTGACCAGCACGAAGGAGAAGATGATGGAAGTCTCGCCTTCATCATGCTCGATGAGGTCAGGCTTGCCGATTTTGCGGCAGTAGAGCCAAACAAACTCGATTTGGTGAGTATGCCAGAAGGTCATGATGTGTCTTTACCTTTGGTAATGGCCGACCCAAATCCGTATTTCCGTGATGGTGAATTCTACATTTATTATTTAATAGACACCGCATTTCATGATTGGTATCTCACTAAAACGAGCGACCTTCAGCAGGCTAGCTTTCCCCAGCGGGTGCTTGAAGCTACTGGAGATACCAATACGCAAGACCAGTGGACGGGCTCAGGCAGTGTTGTAGAAGATGCAGAGGGTCAGACGCATATTTTCTTTACGGGCCATAATGCTGACTTCAATCCAGTGGAAGCAACAATGCATGCCGTGGCGACAGACAACACGCTTACAAACTTTACTAAAATCCCAGAGGATACCTTTACGGGAAGTAATGGATATAGCGATTTTGACTTCCGTGACCCCAAAGTATTCTGGAATGAGGAAACCAATAACTACTGGATGCTTATTACCACGCGCTTTGAAGGGCAAGCGGCAATTGGCTTGTATACTTCTGACAATCTTGTAACTTGGGCAGCGCAAGCCCCCCTGTTTATGATGAATACGCCACTTAACCTTGAAGTGCCGGATTGGATTGATTTTGGCGACAATCAGTTCATGGTGTTTTCAGATCAGAATGACGGCGAAAGGGATATCAAGTATTTGCATCAGACGAGTGCTGGGTGGGAGCTGGCAAACTATGCGTCGCTTGATGGCAAGTTTTATTATGCTGGCCGCACAGCATCTTCAGAAGAAGCGACGCTTATGTTCGGCTGGATACCTCATAAAATTACCAGAACTAATGCCGGTGTGGGAACGTTTGGCGGCGACTTGGCGATTCATCAATTACATCAAACCTCTTCTGGTGAGTTAGGTGTGATGATTCCGCACTCTTACAAAACGGAGTTTGCACAGCCTATCTCTACCGATATACAGCAACAGGAGGGCTCGGTATCAGGTGTTGCTCCGATTTCATTGATGTCATCCTCTGCTTTTACGTTGGACACATTGGGCGAAAAAAATCGCCTGTCGATGACGGTAAGAAGTGAAGCATCAGGCGGTAGATTTGGACTTTACTTCCCCTCTCAAGGAGAAGGTGAGCAGGTGGCCAGACTTGAATTTGACACCAACAGCAATAAAGCATCATTTTATTTTGGTGACACACCTCCAACGGGTGGTGCGAGCGTAACTCCTACTCCAGCCATTGAAGGTGAGTCGCTTTTCGTCAGAGCAGAGGATCCTGAACAAAATATAGCGGGGTTTGAATTTTGCTGCGGACAGCACGGGACATTGTCTGGGCATGAATTCACAAACGTCACTGGCGATTTCGTGAAGCTGGATGGCGGCTGGTGGGGCGGTGATGTCGCTAACAACGTGGGTGAAAGGGTATTTTCAAGCTTTGGTGACGGTTTTGAGGAAGACGGAACTGCCCTTGGCTGGATTGGCTTTGGGGCAACCGGAAGCGCAGACTCCCCGTCTTTTGAAATTACCAAACCCTACATAAACTTCTTAATTGGCGGTGGTTCCAACCCGTTTGACAGCGCTAATGCAACCGCCGTTGTCTTGTTGGTAAACGGAGAAGTAGTGCGTAGCCAGTCAGGTGTTGATGCTGAAAAAACGGCGGATGATAAGTTTCGAATGGAATGGGCAACCTGGGATGTCAGTGATCTTATAGGACAGACCGCCGTTATCAGATTGATAGATCAACATTCAGATGACGGTACAGATACAGCGCTACCTTATCTTTTGGCCGACCAGTTTAGAGCTGCTGATTTACCTGCGGTCAGTGACGGTGAAGAAGTAAGTTCCGGAAGTCTAGATGCGCAAGTCGCAGTACCTATGGACCTTACCTCTAACGTTAAACTTGATGTGTGGTTAGACCCAGAAGCAGGGCTTGGAACGGTTTACATCAACGATTTCAGGGCGCTCAGCTTCAGACTATACGACCTTGATCAAAGGCCGATAGGGGTTTATACACGAGAGCACAATATTTCAATAGTTGATCTTCAGAGATTCACAAAGAATCCGTAAATATAAGCCATGAGCAGATCACAGAGATGTGGTCTGCTACATTGATGAGGAGCTCATCTTAACTTTGTATCTGACAAAAGTTCTATAAGCCTGCTCGTAATATCCAAGCCAGTATCGTTTTCTACTTTCAAAAAATAAGGGCTGGGGTTGGCTTCTAAAAAAAAGTACTTTCCTTTCGCACTTTTGCGCCAGTCTATCGCGCACCAGTGCATACCTAATGCTTTGCATATTTTGACAGCTAACTGCTGAATGTCGTTGGGGATTATGGTCACCGATACACTGGCATTATCGTCGTTCCTGTAATCTAATTCACTAGAGTCAATTTGTACGCTGAGCACGTCATTGCCCAGCACATAGCTTCGTATATTTACGCCGGCAATGTATTTTTGAAAGGTAACAGGGCGTTCACTGAGTAAGGTGTTAAGTAAGGGCCGCATATTGGGTTGTTTATTCACGAATTGTGCAGTTCTTCCGCCGCGCACAGGCTTATAGATAACCTCGCGCATATTATTGCAAAACTGCGTGGCGACTTCAGGCGCATTGCCTACAAAGGTGTAGGGAATATGTGCACCTAGTTTGCCAGCAATACGCGATTGATAAGGTTTGCACTGGTGGCTTCGGACAGCGTCGATAGGGTTGACCCACTTAATGTCAGCATAACTGAACCAGCAAAGCAAAGTGCTGGCGCGCTCCTGCTCGGTCCAGCCGTAATGCTCAGCCGCGCGAGCGCGTTTATCTTGTACTTTGCCATCTAAAGTTGCATCTTTGACCCCCTTGTCTGGTAACTCGCCCGGCAGGTATTCATGCCAGTAGGCAGCCTTGGTATTTGAAAAGGTCACTCTAGGCTGGTCACATAGCGACGATGAACTGAAATGAATTAATCCGTCATCAAAATCGGGGTCGTAACTGATGGTCCAGGTCGTGCCAAAATAACGTGTATTGGCAATATAAAAAGGTATATCACGTTGACGTAAGGCCTGTGCGATATGCTGAATTTGGGGGTCTTGTTCACTTCCTAATAATGCGACGTGCATCCGTGCTCCTTGCTCGAGGAAAACTTTAAATTACGGGTAATAAAAACAACACATGCATGCACATACCGCTGAAGGCATACATATGTTGTTAAAGCATGCTAAGTGGGATTAAGACAATATATCCGGAAGTTCGCCGCCGCCCTCTCCAATAGCCAATGTGATATATACAGGCTCTTTAGGTTCGGGAACGATCGCTGGTGGGTTTTCAATCAATCGTGCCCGCAAGCCTCCGGATACCTCAAAAAGTTGGGCTTCTGCAAGTTGCACAGGGTGACCGGCTGTAGGTTGTTTATGACTTAGTTGATGTTGATGGTTTTTCATAGTGTACGCTCCTTGTAGTGGCGTGTTGAGTAACAAGACAATGTCACTTAAAGTGACGTTGCCTCTTGGTAAAGCGTTCTAAAGCACCCTGCAATGAGCGCAGAACGATTTGATATATTGAGCTTTTTATAAATATTGGCGCAGTGAAACTTTACTGTCCTTTCACTGATGAATAACTCTGAGGCGATGACTTTGTTAGAGCAGCCTTCCATAATTTTGTGTGCAACTTGTAACTCCCGTTTAGATAAGCAATCAATTGGGATCACGCTGCCATAGGCGGTAATACCACTTGCATCTATCTGCAAACGTTCAGCGGCTGTCATCAACACCGCAGGTTCTCTTATTTCATGGTCTTTCATTAGATTTCTCCGTGTTTACCTGATATTGCGCTCCAGATACTTCTGCGGGAGAGCAGGGATATAAGATGCCGTCTGCCAGACGATAAACTTTGTCTGCCATGGCGATAGACTGTGGACGATGAGCCACAATGATTCGTGTCATATTTAAAGATTTGAGGTGATGATTGATTTGCGCTTCGTTAGCCATGTCCAAATGGCTACTAGCTTCATCTAAAAACAGTATGTCAGGGTTCTGATAAAGGGCTCTGGCAAGAAGCAGTCGCTGCTTTTGGCCGCCGCTTAAACTGCTACCCATATCGCCCACGAGTGAGTGATATTGCATGGGCATTTTCATAATTTCTTCGTGTATGCAGGCAAGGTGTGCAGCATGAACCATTTTCTTAAAGTCAGCCGCTTGCTCAAAACAGCAGATGTTTTGTGCAATTGTACCGCTTAAGCAAGTGTCTTCTTGTAACACCGAAGCGATGACTGGGCGTTTGACGTTAGCAAAATTCACGCTACCTTCTGATAAAGGATACAGCCCCATTAAACACTTTAAGAGCGTACTTTTTCCGCAGCCGCTATCGCCAATAATGGCAACGATGTCGCCACATTCGACTAAAAGGTTGATATGCCTGAATACCCATTCATTCGACGCGCTATAGCGATACCCTAACGAGTTGGCATTAAGCGCTATGGTGTTAGATGGTGTGCTTGATGAGAGCGCATGGGTATAACTAAACGAACTAATAGTATTTGCCGCCAGAGTATTTGGCTTTGCCTGAGCAGGTGTTAACAAGATATCGCTGAGACGAGTAAAGTGAACGCCGAGCATATTTAGCTCAATCACTTTATTGACTACGCCGTCCAGCGCATTCACGAAGCGGGTTTTATAAGCTATAAACGCGAGCAACATCCCGATTGAAAGCGTATTTTCCATTACCAGGCTTGCACCAACATACACAACCACTAGGTTCTCAGCGCCAAATAAAAGCTGATTTGAGAGTGTGCTGCCGATATTAATTTTGCCAAGGGTAATATCTTTATTTAACGTTGCTACTAGCTTGTTCTGCCAGTGTCCGTGGCGCTGCACTTCTTGTCCGTAGACCCGAATAGGCAGTATAGCCCTAACGCTTTCCATAAAATGACTTTGCTCTGATGCGGCCAGCGCAATACGTTCCGTGGTAAGTCGCTTAATTAGCGGCATTAGCCCTAGCCGAATACATAAATACACCAACATAATAGCGACGACGACAAGGGTAAGTTTTATCGAGTACAGCATCATTACGGCTAACGTGACCAGGGCCATGAGCCCATCTAGCAATGCGGTAACTACGCCAGTCGTTAAGAATTCTCTGATATTTGCTAGCGAGCCAAAACGTGAGACTACATCACCGATATGGCGCTTATCGAAATAATCTAGGGGAAGTGAAAGTAAGTGCTTAAATACCGACGCCGACATTTGAAGCTGAAGGCGAGAAGACACCGATAAAATAACCAGTTTTCGAACGCCGCTTGTAAAAGTTTCAATAATTAGAAGAAGAGCAAACCCAATAGCAAGGGCCTTTAACAGCGCTTCGTTGTTGTAAATCAGTACATCATCGACCACCGTTTGCATGTAATAAGGCGCGGCTAATGCAAATAGCTGCAACACAATGGATAGGGCGAATAAGGTGATCAGATTGCGCTTGAACCCTGTGGTGCGCGTAAAAAATTGAGAAAGCCCTAGGCGCGGCGAAGACGTTTTAGGTGAAAACGTGTCTGTAGGTGATACTTCAAGCGCAATACCTGTTATGCATTTGGATGCGTCATCAAATGTGAGCTTCCTCTCTCCGAGTGCTGGGTCATGAATAGTAATCACGTCACCTTTTACTTTGGTGAGTACAACGAAGTGATTCATATTCCAATGCAATATGGCGGGACAGGCTAGCTGCGCTAGGTGTTCCATTTCAATTTTAATGGCTCGGCTTTGAAACCCTAAGTCGCTTGCAACTCCCATAACATCCTTTAACGTACTGCCTCTAAGTGACACAGACATGGTGTGTCGCAGTGCGTTGAGATCTCGCTTATCGCCGTAATATTGAGTAATCATGGCCATACAAGCTAGTCCACACTCAGCCGCCTCGCTCTGCAAAATAACGGGAACGCGTCGCTTTGTGTGAAGCGAGGTTGAGACGAGATTCATGATAACGCTAGTCATCCTTAAAGCTTCCCTTTAATGCTATAAATCGGTTCCATCAACCACTCCATCAAGGTGCGTTGACTGAGATGCACATCAGCAGAGAAGGTCATACCGGCTTTAAGCGAAATGTTGTTACCGTAAGCCAATATTTCGTTAGCGCTTATCTTCGCAGTGACCAGATACGCAGGTTCGTTTATTGATATCGGTACATCGATAAGTTCGCCTGGCAGGATCAGGGAGGGCGAGATATTAGTAATTTCTCCCGTCTGCACGCCAAACTTTTGATAGGGAAATGCATCGTAGCGAATGTGTAGGGCCTGGCCTTCACGCAAAAAGCCCGCTGAACGCACCGGTACCGCGATACGCGCCTGGATATCGGAGTTGACAGGAAGTAAAGTCAGCAAAGGGCGCGCGTTGTCAACGGTGTAACCTTTCTTTGCACGCAGGCCAGACACTTGCCCGCTGCGAGGCGCATAAATGGTTTCCTCAGCACTGCTCTTATGACTTACAATCTGCTGCTGAAGATCGCTCAGCGCGTTTTCCAAATTCGCCATCTCATTGGCCTGGCGCTTAGGTAGCGTTGCGATTTCATGCTGTAGCTTTGTAATGTTGGTCTGTTCTATACGTTTGTCTTTTTTAGCCAGCGTCATCTGTTGTTCTGCTGTCAAGCGCTGAAGCGTTTGGTTTTCAAAATCGGCACGGCTGATATGCCCTTTATTTAAGAGAGACTGTGCTGTTTCCCATTGATGAAACGCCATGTTCCAATGGGCCTCAGAAAGTGCAACGATAGCGTCTAAGTCATCTAATGTGCGCTTTGCCTGAGCTAACTGGTCGCTCAAAGTTTTGGCTTGAGCAAGATGAAGTGCCTGCAGGCGAGAAATATTTTCTAACGTTCGCTCATGTTTAGCTTCAAGTTCTCTAAGCAGTTGGATGCTCACGGGATTACCTGATGCATCACTATTACTGTAATCAATCGTGATTAACGGTGTGCCTGCCTCTACCTGATCACCATCTTGAACTAGCACATCAATCACTTTGCCACGACGAGTATCAGAATAGAGCTTAAATACACCGTGGCTAGGCTCCAGCCATCCATTAACCGAGGCCTTTCGGGCATAACTACCCATGTTCAGGTAAATGATCACCGCAACTATCCAGACAATGAGTAGAAGGGCAATAGCCGAAAAGACAGGTTTAGGTGTCATTAAAAAATTACCGTCGAGTGTGTTTGCTTGTTCATCCACGGCTTCCTTTCTAAATAGTCCTGTTCTCATCGTCTATCCTTGTACTGAGGGTCTGGTTGATTGTTGCTGATGGTTAATACGTTCTTTTTGTGTCCCGCATAGAAAGGTATCTGGCTGCCGCTTCCTTACCGGCTATTCATCCGTGGCATCGCAATCCGTGATGCCTCCTTTGTTGTGCTACCAGATACCTAGTGGTCATCGTTACTGCGGTGACGGTGTTCACTTTAGATGGGCGGCTAAGTTAATGAATTTTATGAGAGGTCTATATTTTTAGAGCGCAAGGTTTATAAAGGTTTGGCCTATTTTTAAATGTGTTTGGCTCGATTTTAAAGGTTGATATGACGCAAAGAATTAGCAAACGAATAAAAAGAAGTCATAGATCTGTATAAAGAATGTGCTATAAAAAACAATGGAATATGAAAATAACACGGTAAGAATAAATAGAAGGAAGTCTCATGTTTGTGCCAAGCATACTTTTGAAACAACTTTACACACGCGCAAGTCTGACCAAGACGGATAAAGGCCTCTCTTTTTCTCTAAAAAACAGATTAAAAGACGCAACCATCAAAGAGGTAAAATGGATATCCCTTGATGGCGAAAAAATTCCCGAAGAAAAAATTTCGCTTCAACTTACCCCTGATTCTTGCATTTCAGTAGACGCATTGAACAAATCAGGCGGAGAACCCTTTGGTTTGCGTCAAACTATAACCGTGCATTTAGACATCGACGAAGCACCTTGTCCGGAAAAGCGAAAGCTAGGCATTTGTTTTTCTGCATCCCCATTCGGAAAGCTCAAATTTGAGGTGGAAGATAATATAACGGCACCAGGACAACGCAGTGCGTTTATTCCTCGAGACGACATGGATGACTACGGTGAGAGCATTATAAAAACACGCCAAGAGTATTTCGAAAGTGCGACGGGAAAGAAAATTGACCATGTAGGTCAGTATTCCATCGACCCACAGGCACTCAAAGGAAATATTGAGCACTTTATCGGCGTTGCTCAAGTTCCTATTGGTATTGCAGGGCCTTTAAAAATAAACGGCGAACATGCGCAAGGAGAGTTTGTCGTGCCGCTGGCAACTACCGAGGGTACATTGGTAGCATCGTATAATCGCGGTATGAAATTGCTCAATATGAGCGGCGGCGTAACGGCTACGGTAGTAGATGATGCTATGCAGCGAGCGCCAGTATTCATTTTTGAAAATGCCCGAGGTGCTAGAGACTTTGTTAAGTGGATAAAAAAGAATTTCGAGAAGATAAAGGAAGAAGCTGAAGCAACATCAAGTATTGCAAATCTTACCTATATCGATCACTTCCTTTCTAATAAGTTCGCCTTTTTGCGCTTTAACTTTAAGACGGGTGATGCAGCGGGGCAGAACATGGTTGGCCGCGCTACTTTCGCTGCCTGCGGGTGGATCTTGGATCACTACGAAGGGATAGAGAACTTTTATCTTGAATCCAATTTCGCCACTGATAAGAAAGCATCACAGATCAACATCATGCGCACTCGCGGTAAGCGCGTTACCGCCGAAGCAACAATTAAGCGTGAACATTTGTTAGAGGTGATGCGTGTAGAGCCTAAACAGATTGACTACCACGGCCGAGTTGCTGGTGTAGGTTCATTCTTGTCTGGTGTGAATAATACCGGTCTTCATTCGCCGAACGGTATTACTGCTATGTTCATTGCCACAGGGCAGGACGTGGCAAACGTGTCTGAATCGTCGGCAGCAATAATGTATTCCGAGTTAACTGAAGACGGAGACTTGTACGTCTCTATCACAATACCTTCTCTTATAGTGGCCACCTATGGCGGCGGTACAGGTATCGGTACGCAGCGCGAGTGTTTAGAGCTTCTCGATTGTTACGGTCGTGACCGCGTGTATAAATTTGCGGAAATTGTGGCCTCGGTTGTGCTAGCTGGGGAGATATCGTTGGCATCAGCAATAAGCTCATCAGACTGGGTATCGTCTCACGAACAGTACGGGCGAAATAGATAGACGGTGAGTTAGGTTGTCCTTCATCGGCCAATAACGGTTAAAAGTATTGGCCGATGAATGCACCTCGGTTTCGTTTCGCTACGGCCTGCATAAAGGCGCTAAAGCGCTGTGCGTTACCGTTACTTCGGCTAAAGCCAACGCCGTGTATACGAATGACAGGCTGCCCGTTGTTACCTTTGTTAGCTTGGGTAATTTGACCAACGATTTGATCCAAGTTAGTCCTTTGATAATCGTCACCAAATACGTAAAGGCTTACCCGGCCCTTGGTGTTCTTATATAGCTTTATGGCCTTTAAAATACCCGCTTCGGGCTGACTCGCACCGCCTTTGAAGTTTTTCATTTGGTTCATCGCCGTATCGCGCATGGTTTTTCTATCATCTAACCATTGCCCAGCTTTACTTGAAAACATAAAGCTACCGTCTGCGGACATTATTTGAAACCCTTTCATTTTAGGGTGGTTCTTTAAAATGTCGTTCACTACTGTGATAACGCGATTCCACCCACTGCCGGAGGACATTGAGCCCGAATTATCGATAGCAAATATGACATATTCAGCGTCGGTGGGTATGCCTCCCACGTCATCATCAGGCGTATCGGTTGGGTTTGGTGTGTTTAGCATGGCAGTAGCTTGGCGAATCTCCTTACGTAAGGATGACGCCTTATCTCTTAGCTGGTCTATGGTTTGCTGCGCACGGGGAATAGACGAATCGAGATTATCTCTTTCTTCTGTAACTGAAGCGGTTTTGCTTTGCGCTGCTTTGAGTTCCTGCAGTTTGTCTGACAAGGCGCCTTTTAACGTTTCAACATCAATCTGGGCCTGTAGTACCTGATCAATCAGCACGCTCACGTTACTCGGGCCGCGCTCGGTATCCTCGGTGCCGTTTTTCGCCAGCAGCACAAGCATAACTACCGCGCCAAAGGCACAAGAAATGATGTCAAGAAAGGCAATGTTGAATACCTCAACAGGGGCACGCTGAATTTTCCTCACGGTTTCATTCTCACTATGGCCACTCCGGTGCTGGTGATAAGAAAGTGCCGCTGGTTGCTCGGGTCCATTCCCAGTACATCGGAGATGCGAATGGATCGCCTTCTATCGGCAGCAAAATGACGTTGTAGTGCACGCCTTTTTTGGCCCGCTTAACAGTTTCAACAAAAAGGGTCTGACGGCAGTCAGAAGAGATTGATTTTTTACTGCTAATAAAATTTTTACAGTTTAATGGCAACCCATCGCCCAGCGTAGGCAAGCCATCGGTTACGATATACACGTCGGTAATATTGGGGTTGGCTTTAAACAAACTAGCTAAGCCTTCTTGAAGATTAGTCCCACCATTTGGCACGACGCCTCCGAGGTCTTTTACGATAGCGTTCATAGAACCGCTTACTTTAGCGCTGTTTACATTGCGAAGCCCCAGGGTAGTTGCTGTATCTGAAAATGCTACTACCGTTACCCGTGATTCTAACGGCACGCGCGCCAGCATCCATTGGGCAACGCGCTTTGTGCGTACCCATTTAGGGGTAGAGACTTTCTGTCCATCACTGAGCGCCAGCTTGCCTAAAATATCCAGAAGATTATCGCCCATCATTGAGGCACTTTTGTCGATAAGTAAGCCGATTTCGGGGCCCTCTATCTTCATACCGGTAATATAGTTTTGTTCGCCCGTACCCTGCATTTGTATATTGGCCGACTTTTCAACTTCTTTAGACAGCGCTGCCAGCTGATTTTCAAGGTCAGCGACTACCGCCATTTCGGTAGACATGTCTTGCAATAGCTTCGACTGATCCTGGGTGCTGTCAGCCTGGGCTTGTTCAGCGTCATCTTGCTTTGCCGACTCCAGCGCAATCTTGTCATTAACTTCGTCGAGCGACTTTTTAAGTTTTTGCTGTTCCTGTTCAGCGGCAGCGAGCTCTTGCTCTAATTTCTCTTTTTCTTCCGTTGGCGTAGGCGTGAAAGCTTTGAAATCCACCAGAATAAAAATAAGAATAACCGCGCCAAGGCCACAGGCCATAACGTCTAAAAAGGCTAGATTAAATCCGTCTTCGGCTTTACGCACTTTAGGCATGGGTATAATCGCCTAATTAGTTGTGAAGGTGCGATAGCAAGTGATGTTCGCAAGACTCTTGTGTGCGAATAACCATTTTGTCTTGGCGGCCGTTTAAAAGATGCATTAGTAACATCAAGATAAGCGAGATAAAAAGCGCCACTAGCGTTGAATTAAAGGCAACGCCGAGAGAGGCGGTCATGCCTGCAATATCACCGTCTAGCGCGGCGTCTGCCTGGGCTAGGGCAGCACCTATACCTCGCACGGTGCCAACGAAGCCGATAGAAGGAATGGCCCAGATAATGTAGCGAATCACGTTGTTACCGCTTTCCAATTGCGCCGCTATATTTTCTACCGATGCATGGATAGCGTCCGCGGCATGCTGCACGTTTTGCGTATTTTTGAAGCGTCTAATACAGTTTATCCAAGTGCTGTAAGCTGGGGTGTCGCTGTATGATGAAGACGAAAGCTCATTCAATGCTTTATCTACGTCAAGGGGCGTGTCTTTGTTGTGTTCAGGAAGAAGATCACGTGAATAGATCTCTTCTTCATCAAGCAGCTTCCAAAGCTTGTAGACCATCAGAAAAATACAGAACAACATTAGTGATATACAAACTTGTTGTTCGACATCTTTAAGGATAACCCAGATAGATGAGAGGGAAGCCGTTCCCGCGGTCGCCATGACTTTCTCAGCTGCAGGGCGAATAACTCCCGCAAATAGAAAATGTACCAAGGCGAAAATAAACAAAAATACCCCGCCACTTACTAGAAAGCTGGGGTTCATTGACAACGTATTCTCTTTACTCATGGTCAGTCCTTGATACTTAAATATTAGTCGGGAAGTCTTGTGGCGAGTCTAGCGATACAAAGTAGGCGCTGGCCGTCCCCGCTATGCCTAAAAGCACAGCAATGATTAATAGTTTCTTTTTCATGTTAGTTCTCATATCTCGCTATGCGAAAGCCTATGTCGTCCGCCGGCGTATTTTCACCACTGCGTACACTAGCCCGAATATTCTTAAGTCTGCCTGTTAGATAAGACGCCCCTTTGACCACATGTTTCCCTTGTCCAACGGGGCCTAAGTAGTTGGTGTAGGAACCTGAATGGCTGGATGTTGCAACATCATAAGTATCGTGAACCCACTCGCGCACATTGCCGTCTAAATCGAAGAATCCGCCGCGCTCGGCCTTAAATGAGCCAACCGGTGCTTTATTTGCGAATCCGTCGTCGTAGTCTTTCAATATGAAAGTTTGTTTGCCGCTGAGTGATGCGTCGGCGAAGTTTCCTTGCTTATCACGTATACGATACTGATCACCCCATACGAAAGTTGTCGAAGATGCTCGTCGATTTAATTTGGCTACAAACTCCCATTCAGCTTCAGTAGGCAAGCGGTAACCCTTCGAAGAGGCATCAACTCCCGCTACTCGTTTATTTTTAATGATATAAAAAGGCGTTAGCCCTTCTTTTTCGCTCAGCCAGTTCGTAAAGGCCGCGGCTTCATCCCAAGAAACGTTGCTAATTGGTAGTGCGCTGCCGCCACCTTTTCCGGTAAAGGCGGCAAATTGAGCTTGGGTTATTTCATGCTTAGACACCCAGAACTTGCGAGAGAAAGATACCTCTCGTTGAACTTCATTGCGTTGACGATCTTTTTCGTTTGAAGGAGAGCCCATGGTGAAAGTTTTTGGCGTTACCAAGGCGAGTTGAATGCCTAACGTAGTGGCGAAAAGCGGTTTGCCTTCACGGCGCCTTGCTTCAAATTCAGTTAGCATATCAGCATGAACTGTTGCAGTGCGCTTTGCGCTGGGTGTTACTGTTTTAGTTACGCTGCGATAACCTTCGCGCTCAAAAGTAACAGTATGTGGTAGCGCTTGGAGGGTAATGTCCAGCGGTGTCTGGCCCTGTGGTGCGCCGTTGATTGAAACCTTTGCATCGAGTGAGGCAGTAATGTTTACCTGGCCCAGCTCCTTTGTAAGGGTAAAAGAGAGCGACTTGTTTTCACCGGGTGCTAATCTTATTTTCTCACTTTGCGAGACAAACCCTGTTTTTTCATATTTAACGGTATGAAGAGAGTTCGCATCTACGCGGGAGTTATTGTCCACTGGCTTATTGTTTACGGTAAGCACGCCGCCTGGTGGCGTAGTAAATACTGATAGCTGTGCCTGAAGCGGCTTGAGATTATAGTCTCTCGACGGTGAAAGCCGTTTATTAGTCACTTCAATCACGTCTTTCAACGGTTCTAGGCCCGGTTTTGTTACTTCTACCTCGTACTTGCCACCTTCTGTTTCGAGTGTAAGGGGTGTTGTGCCAACGTCCTTACCGTCTAAGGCTACTGATGCACCGGTAGGGGTAGAGTTGATAGTGATCGCACCCTTAATCGGAGATAAGGGAATGACTTTTTCTAATTGTTGTGCGATATCAGCCTCAAACTGAACTTCACCTATTTCAAAGTGCGGATGACTTGCGCTAACTGTATAGCTACCCTGAGCTAACTCGGTAGTGAAAGTCTGTGATACCGACATTTTTTCGTTATTTAAATACCACGTTACCTCATTGAGCGAGGGAGATGTGGATGCGGTAAGCTCTGCTGGTAGAGGCGAGAGCGTAACGTTAATTGTGCTTGGTGAGGTTTCGTTAATGATGACGCTTGCAGCTTGATATTTAGGTGCTGATAATTGTACTTCCGCGTGGCTGCCAAATACATACAGTTTGTCGCTGATGAACATGGCGGTACCATCTGATACCGAAAGTTCCGGCGCCACTGCGGCTCGCTCTGGAGAAACGACAAAAGCATACCCTTTTGTAAGAAACAGCCAGCTAAAGTAAACAACGAGTACGGCGATAAGGCCTATAAGTGATGCGATAGCAACGCCCTTTCGTCGTTTTTTTCCTTTAGCAATGGCGTCGTCAATACTGCTCACAATATAGGCCCTTATACTTTTTCAGTGCAAACAATATGCACTGATGGATTGTTGTCTGATGGTGATACCACAATTTCTTTAATTGTAGAGCGGTAACCTTCGCGGCTTCCTTCGACGCGGTACGTACCTGGTTTAAGTTGAATGGTTTTACGCTTTATCTCACCAACAACCCCAACGCCGAGTACCTTGATATAGGTGTCGTTATCAGAGGTGATAGTAACGGGGCGAGGTTGTTTAATTTTATCGACAATACCTTCTAGCTCCGTTATTTGTGTAAGGAGTTTGGCGCTTTTATTGGCGTAGTTGCGAGCCTGTTCGATATCTTGTTGGGCAAGGTTTCTGACATTGTTATCAGATAGGCGCTCAGGTCTTTGTTGATACGCCTCTAAACGCTTACTTGCATTTAAAATGCCATCGGCATCTTGTTTGGCTTGAAGTAGCGTTGGGCTGGCAGAAAAAGATGTAAGGCCCTTATTAGCCAACATCTGCACGGTTTTCCATTCATCAGCGTCTGCGAACAAGGTGACTTGGCTTTCAATTTTTTGCTGTTCGCTCCCCGCAATTAAAGACGCCAACTTTTTACTGATGATATCTAGCTCGCTGCTCGAAGACTTAAGGCTTTTAGCCTCATTAATACGTTGTGTTGCTGTGGTAAAATCTCGCGCTTCAATAGCCTTATTGGCGCTGGCGAGTAAAGTGTTGAAGCGGTTTTCGCGTATCTGGCGTTCAATAGCATCGAGCGCTTGCTTCGAATCTTCTCGAAAGGGGTCAAGGGCGACAATTTCCGCATATGCATCACGCTGTTTTTGAATATTATTTTCCACACGACCAACGCGTGCTTGTTCGTAAGCGTCTTGCACTTCGCTATATACATCAATTCGTTGCTGCAATATCTTAGCTTTTTCGAAATCTGGGTTGGTTGTAAGCGATACTCTGTTTAAGTTAAATGCCTCTGAAATATCATCTTTTTCGAAAGCAGAGAGTGCGCTTTCATAAGGCGCGGTATAGGCACTTTCGTATTCAGCCTTCAATGCTGAAACAGAGCCGTTAACCACTTCTAGCGCTGTTTCAACCTCGCTGAAGTTAGACGAGCTATAGGCGTTAAATGCCTTGTTTAGTTCATCCTCAACGACATTTACTTTTTCTGAAAATTCCTTTGAATGGGCAACGCGCTGAACGAGTTCACTTACGCGCTGTTTGCTGTCACTGAGCGCCATTTGAAGAGCTTTTCGTTCTTCTGGGCTCAGGGACGTTGATGAGGGGCTTTCAGAAGGTTGATTTACCGTTTCTGTCTTATCAACCGACAAATCAACATCCGTTGAAACGCTCGGCATAAAAGATATAAGGACGACGCTTGCCGCACCAACAAAGAGTATTACTGCACAGCCAAGCAATGCCTTTTTTATCAATGCTTTCTTTTTGGCTCTGCTTTGCTCTATTTGCTGTTCAACACTTGGCATGCGTGTTCCTTCGCTTTCTTATTTTATTGTGTAAATGAGTAGTGGTGGAACTCAACTTTGAAACAACGCAAGAAGATGACTACGCTTACAGCGCAGTCATCGGTGTTGCTTCCATATCATAAATATCTTTAAGGCGAGAGCGCAGCTGGTAATATTGCTCAGCTGCCGTGCCCTGTAGCTCAATACGTTGATTATCAATTTCAACAATCTGATCAGCAACCTGAATATCAAGGTTTTGACCCATCTCGTCGAACAAGTCACGTTGGGCGTGAAGCTCTTTATTGGTTTGAATTGCTTGGCTTAGTGAGCCTATAGCAGCAATACCCGCACCTGCAGCAGCCACTTGCCCAACAGTAGAACTGGAGTTCGAGCCTAGCAGTACCGAGGCTACAGCAAACAAACCCGCAGTAACCTGTTTGGTGGTGCGTTCTGCTTCAAGCTCTCTGATTTTCTTGGCTTCGGGCAGCGTTTCTTTCTGATATTTTCTATACGGCGCTTCTGTTGTTACCCAGAACGAATCGTACGTTTCTTGAAGACTATCAATAAACTGTTCATCTTTTGCTTGAATTGCGCGCACGCGGCGAAGCATTGGGTCGCTTTCAGAAGGCGCACTGACCAAGTCAATTTCGCCTTTGCGGTTCTGAGAAAGATACTGGCTGAACGATTCAGGGCTATACATTTGTGCGTAGCGCAGATCAGAGACCATTTGAACCTCTTGCTTGTAAGCCTCTGACTTCTTGATAAGCAAGTCGTAGACAAACTTGGCAATTTGTTCGAACACTGGGCCATTTGGGTTTTCACCACGAGACATCGCATCGCGATACCAGCCTTCGCTTACGCGATACTCAAACTCTTCCTCACCCCATACTGTGTTCTTAGCGTCCATGACTCTTACGCCAATCTCTACGGTTTCAGTATCTGAATAATTGATTTTTCCAAGTACGTATACATCGGCAAGAGCAGATGCATCAGGCGTTACATTGATGCTGCCAAAAGACTTGGTTTCGCCCAACGCTTCTTTGGTTGCAATGGCAAAACGGTTAGCCTCTAGCCTACGCACCTGTGGCCAGATGCCTTCTTCTTCTATTTCGTCGTAATCGATAGAGCCATCGCTGTCAGTTGGAAAACCTGGGTCGAATACCGGAATGGCAACATCCATATAAATTTCTGAGTTATAATTATAACTATTTCTCTGGGCGCCTAAAGGCTGACCAACCCCAGGCCCCACCATAGATGGACCAACACTAGAAACATTCGTTTGCGTGGAACCACAGCCGCCTAAAAGTATAAACGACGCTGTTGCGACCACTGTAAGCAGGGCCTTTGGTTTAAATGAAGACATTTCCTTTCCTTCCTCTGAGTTTATTAACAGCCGTATTGCTCTTTTAATGCTTGGAAGTGAGCTTTTTCGGTCTCATCTTTTGCTCCTTGCAAACCGGCAATTACGGCGTCACATACCGCTGAACTACCACCTTTTGCTTGTCCGCCAACGGACTGTTTTGAAGGACCAGAGCTTGAGGTAGTGGTTTGTGTATTCGATGATGAATCTTGAGATTCGGTATTACTTTGCGAGTCAGATTGCCCTGCACCTGAGCCAGAAGACGCGGTGACGGAGGTACTTCCTGTACCGCCACCTTGCCCTGTACCTTGGCCAGCTGCGTTAGCAACACTTTGTGCGCTGGATTGTGCAGCAGCGTCCATGCATTCTTCGCTTTGATTTAATGCGCCGAAAAGAGAGTCATCTAGCGCCTGAATTTTTTCTGCTTCGGTCATGGTTGACATATCTTGTTCACCAAAGTCGAGTACCGAGCAATCTTGATAATAGGTAGGAGTATCGCTTGTTTGTGCGCAAACAGGCGTTAAAGAAAATGTATAGAGTAATAAAGCAAAGGGCAAATAGTTCGGCATCGCCATTAAGTCCTTTTATTTACAATGTTTGAGACATGCGTACAACCTCATTCCTTTTTTATTTATAGCATTCTTTCATCCAAGACAAAACACAGATTTAAATTAATGGTATAAAGTAAAAGCACTGAGACAAAAAAGCCGACAAAACATAAGGTTTTATCGGCTTATTAATTTAACGTTAGTCAATGAGCGCTAGCGTTAATTAATGCTCCCAATGATAGTGGTGCGCCTTTGCTTCAACTTCATCTGCGGTTTGCTGCGGCATAAAGGTGGCATTGTCTTGCTCAAAGAAGAACGGTTTGCGTTTTTCTTTGCTTCCCACTTCGTTCATGGTCGCTGACTCATAAACGCGGCCATTGAGTACGGTGTATTCTACGAATTCACTCTTTCTGATATCGCTAAGTACATCACCATCAATCACGACCAGATCAGCAAGTTTACCTTTTTCGATACTGCCAAGGTCTTTGCCCATTCCTAGGTGTTTCGCGCCATCAATCGTGCCACCGCGTAGCGCTTCCCAAGGTGTAAAGCCGCCTTGCTCCATGATCCACAGTTCCCAGTGAGCAGCTAAGCCTTCGCGTTGCCCGTGCGCACCAATATGTACACTGACCCCATTATCTCGAAGTTCTTTGGCGTAGCTAGCTACGTTTTGATGGTTATACTGATTTTCTGGCGCTGTTGGTCTGCGAATCGCGCGGCTATCTAGAATAGTTGACGGGGTATAGCGAAGAAGGCGCGGGTTCTTCCACACTTCTGTTTTGTCGTACCAGTACTCTTCACCCATCATGCCGCCGTAAGAAACAACAAAGGTCGGCGTGTAGCCAAATTCTGTGGCTTTCCATAGCTGAGTGACGTCGCTGTAGCCTTTCTCCACAGGAATGCTGTGCTCAAGACCCGTGTGACCGTCTACCAGCATAGTCAGGTTTTGTTGAAGCTTACCGCCCCCTTCAGGCACTACCATCATCTCTTGATTTTTTGCTGCCCACAGCACCTGCTGACGCTGATCACGGCGGGGCTGGTTGTAGCTTTTCACCGAGATAGCCCCGGCTTCTTTCAAGCGCTCTACATGGAAGTACGCATCTTCATAATTGTTGATAATCGCTTTGTAACCTAGTCCTTCTGCACCGTATAAAATAGTACCGGTGGAGTAGATACGCGGCGCAACAATATCGCCTTTACGCTGTAATTCAGCCGCAGCGAAAATTTCCGTTGTATCGTTTGAAGGGTCATGAATGGTGGTTACACCGAACGACACATTCGAGTACTGACTCCAGTTTTGCTGAGGAATAATCTCATTGCGGCCCTGTGAGCCGTGCGCGTGTGCATCAACAAGCCCTGGAATAATCGTTTTACCTGAGGTATCTATTTGCATAGCATCTTCAGGAATAGCGATGTCGCCACGTTTACCCACCGCTTCAATACGATTGTCTTTAATGAGCACCACGCCATCTTCAATTACCTCTTGGGTATTGTCTGCATCGCGCATGGTGACCACTTTACCGCCAACCAAGGCTTTGTAGCCAGAGGGCTTGTCAGCTTTAGTGGTGAACGACAAATCCATACCTTCAGCTACCGGCTCAGGCAACGTTTCTGCTGCGCCATCAACAAAGGCAAAGGCTTCATCGAGTGAACGGCTAAATAGGGTAGGGCCGTTAAACCAGCTAAGGGTTTTGTTGTCAGGCGACCACGTTAGGTATTCACCTGCGCGACTTGAGAGCTGAGTTACTGGCAGTGACGTCATATTCGGACCAACAGTAATGCGTTTGCCATTTTCTACAAACGGCGCCACATAAGTTTTAAATTGGTATACGAAGGCAACCCATTTCTTATCATGAGAAAGTTTGTACTCACTTACCTTATCTGCACCGTAAAGGTGAGTTCGTTTGTCGTTGCCTTTAAGGTTAACGCTTGAAAGTTGGGTTTCGTAGTACGCTTCGCCGCCCGCTGATTCGGTGAAGTACACCCTGTCGTCGTTACCCGCGAAATGCGCGTTATAGCCGCCTTCAGAGACTTTTTCTACCGTGTCTTCTTTAAGGTTCGCGACATAAATACCTGGCTCAACCGAGTATTTAGGGTCGAGTAAATAGCCGCCGGTAAATTTGCGGAAAACCACTTTTTCGCCATCGGCAGAGAACGAAGGCTCAATGTAGTGACCAGGCTGTTGGGTAATGACTTTTCCTTTACCACCACGGGCAGATACCACGCGAACAGTGCCTAAATCTTGGTCATCCCATGTGGTATAAACAATCGACTTTCCATCGTTAGAAAAACGCGGATAGTATTCGTCGTGATCGTTTTGTTTAGTTAAGCGCTTAATTTTGCCAGACTTCACGTCGCGTACATAAAGTTTACCTAACGCTTGGAAAAGTACGGTTTTACCGTTCGGCGACATTTGCGACCAGCGGATCATGCGAACGTCAAACTCATCAGGGGCTACATCAACGTTAAAGCGCAGGGCATCTGCGTATTTCACGGTGCCTTCAACGGTTACGTCCATGGTGCTGGTGGTTTTATCTTTCACGTCAATGGTGTGAAACTTGCCGCCTGTCCAATATACAATTTTACTGCTGTCTGGCATCCAGTCGAAGTAGGCAAAGTAGCCTTCCGAGCCAAAGCCTTCTTGCATATCTCGCTCAAGTTCCAACGTAAGCGGAGTTTCCACCCCTGTCTTTATGTCTTTAATGAAAAGCGCGGTTCTGTCTTTAACACGGCGCACGAAAGCAATGTATTTTCCGTCGGGTGAAGGCGTAGGTACAACGGCGCCGCCTGTACCGCTTATATAGCGGCTCTCTTCGCCGGTTTCGCGATCGTAGCGAGTGATAGCAAAAATGCCTTCTAGCGGGTCGCGATTATATTCGAAACGGGCGCCTGGAACGGTGTTTTCGGTGAAATATATATACTTACCGTCATGAGAAAATACAGGGTCGGCAATGTTTTGCTGGTCGCGTTTTCCGCTGTTACGGGCTTTAATTTGAAGTCCGTCGCCACCTGATTTGTGGTACATCCAAATCTCGCCTGCTGGAATACTGCGGCTAGACATAATGCCTTTGGTTACCACTAAATATTCGCCGTCGGGACTCCATTTAGGTGAGTGTATGAGATTACTTTTTTCTTTGGTTATTTGGCGAAGGTTGCTGCCGTCAATATCCATAACCCACACGTTACTTAACCCATCTTGATCCGAGATAAACGCAATTTGCTTACCGTCAGGAGAAATGGAAGGGTGAATATTCCACGCGAAGTCTTGAGTAAGTGGCGTCGCATCGCCGCCTTTTGTGCTCACTTTGTAAAGATCGCCGAGCATGTCGAAAACCATAAACTCGCCATTTGGCGCCACGTCTAAGCTAGACCACGTGGTTTCATTGGTTTTGATAGTAACTTCGTTTAATGCATAAGGCGGGTTGTTAACGTCCCACTTTTCAGATTCATTTTCTGTCTTTTCTTCACCGTCGTTTTGGGCATATGCAATAGGTGCTGCACTTAAGCCCAACGCGCTTACCAGCGCTATGGCTAGCAAGTTTTTCTTTGTTGTTATCATAATAATGTTTCCAAGTGCTTATTTTTTATTTTCTGTCGGCATCAGAGTACATGAACTCACTTACTGTTTTGTACCCTTCATTTGTAAATTTGAGGTTAATCTTACTGCAAAGTAGTCGAGATTAATTTAGCTGATGCGATTGTAGGTATGATTTTAACGTTCAGTTATCCTTTCATCACTGTCAATGATGCTTGTCTATTACAGCAATAGCCGCTAATTTCGTAACAAGCTATTAACAACGAATTGTGTGGATATAACCGTGAGCGACGCTGAACAACAAATGCATTATTCTACTTGTACGCTTTGTGAAGCAATGTGTGGCATTGAAGTAGCGACAAAAGGCCGTCAAATACTGTCAATAAAAGGGGATAAAGATAACCCGTTTAGCCAAGGACACATTTGCCCGAAAGCCAGTGCGCTCAAAGACTTATATGATGATCCTGACCGTTTAAAGCGCCCTGTAAAAAGGGTAAAACGTGAAGGACAAGAAAGCGCCTGGGAAGAGATCGGGTGGGATGAAGCCTTCGACCTAGTTGCTAATAACCTGCACCGCATTCAACAGACCCACGGTAACAATGCGGTAGGTGTATATCTAGGAAATCCCAATGCGCACAACATGGGCTCTATTCTTTTTGGTCCCTATTTTTATCGCGCGCTGAAGACCCATAATCGTTACTCTGCCACATCAGTTGATCAGCTGCCGCATCATATTATCAGCCGCAGGCTTTTCGGCCATATGTCGCAAATTCCTATTCCTGATATCGACCACACGCAGCACTTTATGATTATTGGGGGTAACCCGCTGGCATCAAACGGCAGCATTATGACTGTGCCTAACGTTAAAAAGCGCTTAAAAGGTATTCAAAAGCGGGGCGGAAAAATTGTGGTTATTGACCCGAAAAGAAGCGAGACAGCAGACCTAAGCTGTGAGCATCATTTTATCCGCCCTGGCAGTGACGTATTACTCTTACTCGCTATGCTTAACGTATTGTTTGAAAAAGAGTTGTATAACGTAGATGCCTTAAAGCCTTACGCTGAAGATATCAGCGAAGTAGAAAAATACGTTAGGCCTTATTCGCCACTAAAAGTGAGTGAGCACACGGGAATCTCAGCTAGTGTGATTACTCAGCTTGTTACCGAATTTTGCGAGGCTGAATCGGCCGCTTGTTATGGGAGAATGGGGGCGAGCGTGCAAGCGTTTGGTACGCTAACGCAATATCTAATTATGCTATTTAACATGCTCACCGGAAACTTAGATAAGCGCGGTGGCATGATGTTTACTCAGCCAGCGGCTGATACCCTGCCAGTGTCAGGCAAAGGCAGTATGGGTGATTTCACTTCACGGGTGCGCGGGCTTCCTGCCTTCGCTGGAGAGTATCCTGTAGCCTGTTTGGCTGAGGAAATCCTTACCCCAGGTGAGGGGCAAATTAAAGCAATGGTAATTGGCGCAGGTAACCCAGTAGTTACAACGCCAAATGCCGAGCAACTCGACCGCGCTTTTTCCACTCTCGAATTTACCGTAGCGGTTGATTTTTACATTACTGAAACCTCTCGCCATGCAGACATTATTCTTCCTCCGGTAACTGCCCTTGAACGGGATCACTACGATGTCGTTTTCCATAATTTTGCAGTACGAAATTTTGCTAAATACTCAGAAGCGGTAGTGGAAATAGACGAAGATCAGTTAACCGACTGGCAAATTTATCTGTCTTTGGCGCAGCGGCTAGATGCACTAAACGGAAAGAGCACGGACCACTACCCATCGCTATGGGAAAAGCAGCCCAAAGGCGTGGTTGACGACCTCTTAAAAAGGGGGATGTACGGGAAAAATGGACAGGGTGAAAATGCTGGGTATAAGCTTTCTTTAGAGACGTTAAAAGCGCATCCTCACGGTATTGATTTAGGACCGCTGCAAAGCGCGCTACCACAAGCAATTTTTCACGAAGACCAAAAAATACATTTAGACTTTGAATATTTTATGGCGGACTTGAAAAGGGTTGATGCTCACTTTTTTAACGAGCAGAACCAGCCTAACTCGCTGGTACTCATTGGTCGACGTCATATAAAAACCAACAACTCATGGCTTCACAATAGCCCGAGAATGGTCAAAGGCAACAATCGGTGCACTTTGCAGATAAATCCAGAGGACGCGGATAAACACGGTGTTAAAGATGGAGATGCAGTAACCGTGCGGTCTCGTGTGGGGCAGCTACAAATAGAGACTGAAATTACAGATGCGATTATGCCCGGCGTAATTTCTATTCCGCATGGGTGGGGGCATGATAAGAAAGGTATTCAGCTATCGGTCGCAAGCCAGCACCCCGGCGTTAATACGAATATTCTTACCGATGATCTGCAGGTAGATGAGCTTTCCGGAAATGCGGTGTTAAATGGCGTGCCGGTGGAACTTGAAAAATTAAGTTAGGAAAAAGGGGCACCCATACTAAAAAAACGGCTTTTGTTGTGAATCAAAAGCCGGTTTTAAAATCAGGGCAAAGTCGCTTACAGAAATAGCGCTTGCAAAAAGAGAGTGACGTGAGCTGATAGGTTGTGATCAGCTTTTTTGCCATGCGAATCAGAAGTATTAAGTCATCGTAACAAATTCTTCGCCACTGGTAGGGTGAATAGCCACGCATGCATCAAAGTCAGCTTTCGTTGCGCCCATCTTAATTGCAACAGCAAAACCTTGCAGAATTTCGTCCATGCCATGACCAATACCGTGTAGGCCAACTACTTTTTCATCTTTACCTGCACACACCAACTTCATTTTTGTCATCTGACGATGGCGAGTCACTGCAGTATACATAGACGCAAAGCTTGAGCTATATACTTTAATATTGTCCTCACCATACTGCTCAATGGCCTCAGGTTCTGTTAAACCAATCGTACCGATAGGCGGGTGGCTAAAGACAACCGTAGGAATGAGCGAGTAATCCATGTGTGCATCTTTTTGGCCGTTAAACAGACGTTCACTGAGCAGACGACCTGCTTTAATCGCCACCGGAGTAAGCTCGGCTTCACCGGTAATATCACCTACTGCGTAAACGTTTTTCGCTGTGGTATTTTGATATTTATCCACTTTTACTGTTCCGTCATCACTAAGCTCAACGTCAGTGTTTTCAATATCAATATTGTCGGTAGATGGCTTACGGCCAATGGCCCAGATGAGGCAATCGGCCTTTATCACTTCGCCATTGGTTAAATGCACTGAAAGCTCACCATCGTCAGCTTTTTCTACTTTTTCCACGCTGGCATGGTCATGTAATTTGCAGCCTTCAGCGTGGATCATATCTACCAAGGTTTCATGAATAATGGGGTCGAAATTTCTCAGTGGTGCGTGTTTGCGAACGACCAGGTGTGATTCAGTACCCAGCGCATGAAGGACACCCGCTAACTCAACACCTATGTAACCTGCACCCACAACGACGGCGCGCTTTGGCTGCTCTTTGAGAGCAAAGAAACCATCGGAATCAATACCGTACTCAGCACCTTCGATATCTGGAATGATTGGGCGCCCGCCAACGGCAATAGTGATATGGTCAGCGGTATACTTTTCCCCGTTTACCTCTACCGTATTGTTATCGATAAACTTGGCAAAACCGCGAATTAGCGTCACGTCATTTACAGTGAGTACACGGTCGTAAGATGCGTGGATACGCTCAATGTAGGCTTGGCGACTAGCAATAAGACTGTCCCAACTAAAGTGATTTACCGATAAGTCAAAACCGTATTCTGGCGCATAACGGTGAATGGCTTCTGCAATTTGGGCCCCGTACCACATGGCTTTTTTTGGAACGCAACCAACATTTACGCAGGTTCCGCCGATGTCTTTTGCTTCAATGATGGCGGCTTTTTTGCCGTGTTTAGCCGCGCGATTGGCAGAGGCAATACCGCCACTACCACCACCAATGCAAATATAGTCAAAATGTGTCATACAAAAAGCCTTTTTTGTGGGTTAGACGAGTACAAACCTCTAAAAATTCTCTACGCCTTGATGAGGTTCGCTCGCGAAGCAACGTCGACGCCAGTGCGTATCATATAGAATAGTATTCTAGAGACCGGAACTTGCTTCAAGGAATTTCAGATAAATAATCAATGGGGATGAGTTTAACTGGATAAAAGACAAAACGAGATAAACTTTATGTAAGTTACCATCTCGCTTTGCCCGATAGCCTTTTATTCACTTTAGCTATTTATAGGTGCAGAAAGGTTTTCTGGTTCAATTTGAATACTAAACGCTTTACCGCGTTCTTCTTCAAAGTGAATCAGTTTTTGTATCGTTGCATCGCTAAGTACGTGACCTTCAGGAAGTATTAGTATATGGCTATCGTTATATAAGTTTTGCGCCAAAATCATTCCAGACTTTAACTGTGACGCTTTTAACGAGGTGGACAGCAATTTAGACGTCGTTACGTCTTCCGCCTCTAAAAGAAGGTCAAGAAACTCACCATCATAGCGGGTATTTCGGTGCTTTTTCATTTCTAACTTTGCGTCACGGGGGCTCATCTCAATACCGCTCATGCGGCCAGTCACATGGCGCCAATAGTCGCGCGCTATAGCGAGTATACGCGCTCCGGCGGGGATCTCTTTGGCGACTTTATTGTAAAGTCCTGAACCATTATAGTGTTCAAATTGAAACTCAATGATATCTGAAACTTGGTTAAGTTCGTGGGCAGGCGCTAAGATCAGCGCAGCTTGCTTGGTTTGCGACAGGTAATTTTGTTGCTGCTGATACTTAAGTTTTGAAAATGGCGCTTTAAAGTCTTCCGTTTCTAACCCTAAAAGCCCTAATTCACATATCAAGCCCGCGTAACGGACATTCTTTATTTCATCTTTTTCAAAACGAGCGATGCGCGCAATTTTTGAGGCAAGTTCGCTTACTTCAATAGCGAACTTGCCATCAATGTTCGGATTAATACTAATTACATTAAAAAGCACCTGTTCCATCGCAATATTGTGTTTTTCAATCTTGTTAAGGGCGGCCTTTATTTGACGCGTGCGTTTTTGAACAACTTGTTCTAGGGATGCATTAACATCCTTTAACTTTTTATTCTGTAGTCGAGTCAGTTTCTGAAGGCGTAAATTTTCTGTTTTTAATTTTACCCTTTCTAGCCCTTCTTCAACGACCGCGATTAGCTCTTGATTATCCCATGGCTTTTGCAAATAGCGATGGATCTTGCCTTGGTTTACTGCCTTGATAGTTGACTCTATGTCTGCGTAGCCGGTGAGTACAACACGAAACGTTTCAGGGTAATTAATGGCTACTTGCTCTAATAGCTCAGCCCCGGACATCTGTGGCATCTTCATGTCAGAAATAACCACGTGAACTTCGGTTTGACTCATTAGCTCCAAGGCTTTTGCACCGCTGTCAGCAAGAAGCAATGTAATATCCATGGTAAATAGCGCGCGTTTTATCGCACGGAGTATGTTGGGCTCGTCGTCAACAAATAGTACCGTGTAGGTTGTTGCTTTTACGTTAGGCTCTGTCATAAATAATAATCCTTTTGCACGACACTATAATTGTTGTTTAAAGCAAAGCATAAAATCACTGATAACTCGCCCATTATTCGTGTTCTCCCTCACTATTGTTGTTTGACTCACCTGAGTCAATAGGAAGCATAAGAGTAAACGTACTGCTTTCACCTTCAATGCTAGTTGCACAAAGCGACCCCCCATGCTCCTGTGCAATGCCAAAGGAAATAGAGAGACCTAGCCCTGTACCTTGACCTTCAGGTTTGGTGGTAAAGAATGGGTTAAAAAGTTTATCTAGATGGCTAGCTGGAATACCGCACCCTGTATCTTCTACGCGAAGTTCAACGAAGTTGTTCACCGTACAAGTAGTGATGACAATTCTTCCATTTTTACCCGTTGCCTCAATTGCTTGTCCCGCATTGATTAATAGATTCGTAATCACCTGTGAAATTTTGCCCACGTTCATTGTTACATCTGGCACTCTGCCCAAATGGGTTTCTACTGTGCAAATATATTTAAGTTGATTGTTAACCATGGCTAACGTGGTACGAACACAGTCGTTGATATTATGCTGTTGCATTTGGTCGCTATCAACGCGCGAAAACAATTTAAGTCCTTTAACAATTTCAGCAACCCGATGAAGCCCTTCCTGCGAGTCAGCCAATAGTTCTGATATGTCTTCATTAATAAACGTCATATCCTGATTGGCTAGCATTTTTTCAAGCTCGCTAAGCGCAGTGTTTCTGGTTTTTTCATCCTTTGCTTCAAGCGCTGCGTTTATCTGTGAAAAAATCATTTGATACGTAGCAACATACTCGCTCAACGTGGCTATGTTGCTACCAACAAAGCCAACAGGGTTGTTTATTTCGTGCGCCACGCCAGCTGCCAACTGACCCACTGAAGCCATTTTTTCCGCTTGTAGCAACTGAACTTGGGTCTCTTTTAAGTCTTTATTTGCTTCCTGTAATTGGAAGTTTTTCTGGTTTAAAAGAGAGGTTCTATCTTGGACTTTCTCTTCAAGTAACGTGTTAAGTTCTTTCAACTCGTCTTGCGCACGTTGTTTTTGCTCATTTTCTTCTTTTAAGCGCTCAACCAATTGGTTAAATGCCTCTGCCAATTCACTTAATTCGTCTTTACCACGAACAGGTACAAACACTTCTTTGTAGTCATTGCTTTTGACCGCATCGCCTAAGTGTTTCGCACCCTCGTGTAATTGACGAAGCTGCAACATTAGGAATGAGCCAAGTAAGTATGAACAGAGCCCAACTAAGATAAATTCAAGTAGCGCTAGCGTAACAGTCCAGTTCTTAACTCGCGACACTGACTCAGTAACTGAAGCTATGTTCAACCCAATTTCTACATATCCGTAAAGCGTGTTGCCTACCATGATTGGAGCACGAGTATCATAAATACCATCGCCAGCTTCTGACACTGAATTATCGGCAATAAAATCACGGCTTAATGCTTCTTGATTGCCTTTTTCTACAAATATATTGCCATCCTTATCTTTAACTTTTACATAGGCGATATTGGGGTTAGTCAGTATTTCTGAGACATCGGCATCAAGCGATGCTAAGTCATAACTTAAAAATGCGTTCTTGGTTGTCGAAACAAAGAGTGACACTGTGGTGTCGGCAGATTTTTTTACATTGTTATCGACGAGATCGTTTAACAGTTGAAACACAGTAACGAGTAGTACTAGAAGCAATAAGGCTGCTATCGATGCTACCCCTGCTATAGTTTTTGTGCGTAATGAAAACTTCATGCTCAGTCTACTCATAGGTGAGGCCTAGATAACGATGCAATCCCGAGTGCCCTTACATCATCCCAGTCCTTGTCGTCAGACGCGGTAAAACCACTTAAGCCAATATTCTTCAAAAGCAATGATTTACTTGTGTCGTTAGATACTGCTATTAACGCATTAAGAATAGCTTGTCTGTCGGCTTCTGCCATATTTGGGTGGGTCACAATAGGGTGGGGTGTGTAACCCTCGCTTGTCCAGAGAACTCGCAAATCCTTTCTTACATTCTCTGGCAACGTATTAAGAGTGCGCATAATACCACCCCCGGCACTGAAAAAGTTACGTTGTACAGCAAGATAAACGGAGTCATGTGAATTAACATACCGTGGGATAAACGGGATATCGTTGTTGCGAAGGTGCGCGCTTGTAATAATAGTCGCAGCAAACGCTGCGGGCGCAGGGAATGCGATCTCAGCGCCTGCTAGATCATCGATTTCTTTGATCGGGCTGTCTTTGCGTACGACAATTAAGCCACGTATTTTCTTGTCTTTCTGATGGACTAGCGAGCGATAACCCGGTGATTCATTGAAGACCACAAAATGATAGGGGTTGATGTAAGCTAAATCATATTTGCCTTGTGCTAAATCAGACTCGAACGTAGGGATGTCTTTAGCCGTCTTAAACTCAATATCAAGGCCGGTGAAATTACTAATGTAATCAATTAACGGCTGCCATTTCTCCGCCATTTTTTTCGCCGACTGTTGCGGCACCACACCGATGGTTATAGGGTCTGCACTCAAAGAAAAACTGCTCAGCAAAAAGCAAACAGTCACAAATACACATCGTAGATATAGACCCATACTTATTCCCTGTAGGTGATATTACATTGACATAAACTGTTCTAATACAACAGTTAAATCGTGGTTAGAAAACGGCTTTTGAAGCGTTGCATCTGCTCCGATATCAAGTGCACGCTCTAAACTCGAATCATCAAGTGCTGAAATAACTACTATCTTTAGATCTCTAAATTTCGACTGCTCTCTTGTGAACTCGATGACGCTGTAACCATCCATTCCAGGCATACTCAAATCAAGCGTCATAACTTTGGGTTCGTACTGACTTAGCATTATGCCCGCCTGAAACCCACCCGTTGCAATGTGAGAGTCAAAACCTGCACGTCTGGCAACGCGCTGAATAGATTTAGCAACTGGCATCTCGTCGTCAACAATAAGGATTGAAGATGATGCTACACCTTTCAAGGCATCTGGTATGGGCATCTCATGACGCTCTAAAAACTCTACAAAGTCTTCAACTAATACGCGATTATTGCCGCGTCCGGGAAGCTTAAAACCCTTGAGCTTGCCGCTTTCTATCCACCGGATAACGGTACGGAGATTCACATCGCAGTAGGACGCTATCTCACCTGACGTCAACGTTTTCATATCATGGCCTTGTTGTTTTATTAATCAAAATTATAGTATGAGAAGTAGGGTGAGACAAAGTAGACAAAAGGATGATATGTGACAATTGCGACAGAGTCTTGGTTTGCTCGCATAGTGCAAATTGAGTATCACGAACGCCTGATCCTAACACTAACAATAGAAGTAGAACCGAAGTAGATCAATTAGAGGCTCAACAATGGCTTGCTTTTACCCCGTGAAGCCCCATCATTATTTTATCAAAGCGTAAAGAGTGAAAAGATTATGACAACCCCTGCAATTGAGATGGTCGACGGCCTACCTATTTTTTCTGCTATTGAACCTGAATCAATCAAGCCTGCAATCGAAAAAGCAATTGAAGCATGTAAAAGTGAGATAGAAGAAGTTGTAGCATCGAAAGATTATTCTTATGAGAATCTCGTGCTGCGATTAGAAGAAGTAGACGACCGTTTAAGCAAAATGTTCTCACCCGTGTCGCATATGAACAGTGTGGTGAGTAGCGACGCGCTTCGCGAAGCTCACGATGCCTGCTTGCCCTTGTTATCTGAATATGGCACCTGGGTTGGTCAACATGAGGGGCTGTACAATGCTTACTCTGAGCTCAAAGCATCGGAGGAATTCGACATACTGAGCGAAGAGCAGCAGAAAGTGATTGAGAATGCTGTTCGTGATTTCACGCTGTCTGGTGTCGCGCTTCCCGAAGACCAAAAGAAGCGCTTTGCCGATATTCAGGCAAAGCTCAGTGAGCTATCGTCGACATTTTCTAATAATGTGATGGACGCTACTATGGGGTGGACTAAGCACGTTACAGATGAAGCCGAACTTGCCGGTATGCCAGAATCAGCTGTAGAAGCCGCAGCGCAAGCGGCGCATCAAAAAGATTTGCAGGGATGGTTGTTTACATTAGATATTCCTTCTTATCTGCCAGTTATGCTTTATGCGGATAATCGAGACCTGCGCGAAGAAATGTATCGCGCTTATTCTACCAAAGCGTCAGAGCAGGGCCCGAATGCAGGCAAATGGGATAACACTGATATCATTAAAGAAACCCTGATGCTTCGCACCGAACTTGCTGAGCTACTTGGTTTTAGTAGCTACGCAGAACGTTCCCTTGCGACAAAAATGGCTGACTCTACTGACCAGGTTATCGGTTTCTTGCGCGATTTGGCTGCAAAATCTAAACCTCAAGCCGAACGTGAGCTAGAAGACGTAAGAACGTACGCTAGTGAGAAACATGGAGTGACAGACTTAGCTGCTTGGGACTTACCTTACTACAGCGAAAAACTGAAGCAGGAAAAATACACCATTTCTGATGAAATGTTGCGCCCTTACTTTCCTGAAGACAAAGTATTATCAGGTTTGTTTGAAGTGGTGCATCGCCTTTACGGCCTCAAAATCATTGAGCAGCCTGGTATTGATACTTGGCATAAAGACGTTCGCTACTTCACCATTACAGACGATGCCGATGTAATGCGCGGTAGTTTTTATCTAGACTTATATGCGCGGGCGAAAAAGCGCGGCGGCGCTTGGATGGACGAGTGTCGCGTTCGCCGTGAAAAGGTAGATGGTGAACTACAGCTTCCAGTTGCGTACCTTACTTGTAACTTCAATGCACCAGTGGGAGATAAGCCAGCGCTTTTCACTCACGATGAAGTGGTGACCTTGTTCCATGAATTTGGCCACGGTATCCATCACATGCTCACTAAAATGCGTGTCGCGGGTGTTTCTGGTATCAATGGCGTTCCATGGGATGCGGTAGAATTACCTAGCCAGTTTTTGGAAAACTGGTGCTGGGAAGAGGATGCTCTCAACTTTATCTCAGGGCATTACGAAACCGGTGAGCCGTTACCGGCTGATTTATTAGAGCGGATGCTGGCGGCAAGAGACTATCAATCTGCAATGCAGATGGTGCGACAGCTTGAATTTAGTTTATTTGATTTCCTATTACACAGCGAAAAAGGCAGTGAAGTAAACGTTCAAGCCACTCTAGACAAAGTTCGTGAAGAAGTAGCGGTTGTTATCCCGCCTTCATTTAACCGCTTCCAGAATAGTTTTGGGCATATCTTCGCGGGTGGTTACGCTGCGGGTTACTACAGCTACAAATGGGCTGAGGTACTCTCTGCAGACGCTTACAGCAAGTTTGAGGAAGACGGTATTTTTAACCGCGAAACAGGCAAAGCGTTCTTAGAAAATATACTAGAAATGGGCGGTAGTAAGCCTCCGATGGATTTGTTTGTAGCCTTTAGAGGACGTGAACCTAAGGTCGATGCACTTCTTCGCCACAGCGGTATAAAGGGCTAAGCGGCTATGGCTGAGTCTTTTCAAACTATTTACCGCCGAGCGTGCGAGCGCAAAGGCGGCGAGAGGGTGCTTGAAGCAATGCTTCGAGCGCCTCTTACTAAGGCAAACGTTGAAAAAATCTCAGATGATCGTTTTTTGGCAGCTATGACCAAGCAAGTCTTCAAGTCTGGATTTGTGTGGCGTGTAATCGAACAAAAGTGGCCTGACTTCGAAACTGTATTTTTTGGTTTTGACGTGGATAAAGTGTTGTTGATGCCTGATGAAATGTTAGAGCAAAAAGCATCTGACAAACGCATTGTAAGAAACTATAAAAAAGTCACAACCGTTCGCGATAATGCCATGATGATTAAAGATGTCGCCCTCGAATACGGCAGTTTTGGGAAGTTTGTCGCGAGCTTCGAAAAAGATAACATCACAAGCTTGTGGGAGTTTATGAAAAAGCGCGGCGCGCGGCTTGGTGGAAATACCGGCCCCTATATGCTTCGGGCGTTGGGTATTGATACTTTTTTATTTTCTCGCGATGTCGAGGATTACCTGAGAAAGCACGATATTGTTAACGGCGGTTTAACATCAAAAAAATCATTATCCTCAGCGAACGCAGCCTTCGCGCAATGGCATCGTGAAAGCGGGCGTTCTCTTCAAGAAATAAGCGCTATCGTGGCGTTCAGTTGGGGAACCAACAATAGGCCAGTCTAGAGAAAAAGGGGCGCATTAAGCTTAATGCGCAACTCGGGCATAAAGCTTTTGCTTGGCAACACAATCCTATACACTTCAGCATTAAGAAAAATATTCAAACTACAGGACTGTCATGAGCGACAATCAAACTCCCGCTACGCAAGTAGACACTGCAACCGAGCAAACAACGCACTTCGGTTTTAAACAGGTCGATAAAGGCCAAAAAGCGTCTTTAGTTGCTAATGTTTTTGATTCAGTAGCGGCGAAGTACGACGTCATGAACGACCTTATGTCGATGGGTGTTCACCGTTTGTGGAAACGCTTCACTATTGATTGTAGCGGTGTGCGTGCGGGCAATAAGGTATTGGACATTGCAGGTGGCACTGGCGACCTTACGGCAAAATTCTCTCGCCTGGTAGGTCCAACGGGGCGAGTTACCCTTGCCGATATTAACTTGTCTATGTTGAAAGTAGGGCGCGATAAATTGCGCGACCGCGGCTTGGTTAGCAATATTGATTACGTTCAGGCAGATGCTGAGGCACTGCCGTTTCCAGATAATCACTTCGACGTTGTAACAATGGCATTTGGCTTGCGCAACGTTACAGAAAAGCAAAACGCGCTTAATTCAATTTATCGTGTACTTAAGCCCGGCGGTCGGTTGTTAGTTCTTGAGTTTTCAAAGCCAACTACTGAGCAGTTGAGCAAACTTTATGACATGTATTCATTCCATATTCTGCCAAAGATGGGACAGCTCGTTGCTAACGATGCCGAAAGTTATCAGTACTTGGCGGAAAGTATCCGTATGCACCCTGATCAAGAGACATTAAAAGGTATGTTCGAGGAAGCTGGTTTCGAGCAATGTGATTACCAAAACCTCACAGGCGGGATTGTTGCGCTGCATAGAGGGTATAAGTTTTAATGCCTACATCTGCGCTAGTGGCCGCTGCTGCTGAATCGGTAATCAATAAGATCTTGTCTTTGGATGAAGATAGTGAGACGAGGTTGAAGCCTCTTCGAGGTGCAAGACTTACCGCATTTGTATCGCCGCTTCCCTACGGTATAACGCTGTCATTTTCTGACCGTATCGATGTGCTCACTGAGCAGGGAACCTTCGAGGAAGCCGTGGCGTCTATAGGGCCAAAAGATTGTTGTATTAAAACGTCACTTCAAACACTACCCGAACTCAAAGAAACCAGTCAGCTTACTCGACTTATCCAGCAAAAAGCGTTGGTACTAGAGGGGGAGCTAAATGTAGCTCAACAAGTAAGCGCGCTTTTTCAACAGCTTGATATTGATGTTGAAGAGATACTGGCACAGAAAACCAATGACGTGGTTGCTCATCAAACTGTGAAAACAGTAAACGCAGTGCATGAAAAAACAATGAAAGCACTGGCTTCCATGGGGCAGGTGCTAGGCAACGCCATGGTAGAGGAAAAGCAGCTAGCTGCTCACAAGCTTGCGGTTATGCATTTCAGTGATGAAGTGAACGAGCTTCGTGATAGAGCAGAAAATGCAGATGCGCGGCTACGCCAGTTAGAAGCAAAGATAAAGCAAGACTAATAGAAACAGGCTCATAGATGCGTATTGTTAGGTTTTACCGAATTAACAAGGTACTGTTGGAACACGGTTTAGACGAGTTGATTCCAGCGAAGTGGTTACCCTGGTACGCGCGAGCAATGCGCCATACTATTTTTTGGGTGAGAAATAAGCATAAAGGAAAATCTGCCGGAGAGCGTATCACTCTTGCTCTTCAAAACCTTGGCCCAGTATTTATAAAGTTCGGTCAAATGATGTCTACCCGCCGTGACCTGCTTCCTCCGGCCATTGCAAATGAACTGGCACGTTTACAAGACAAAGTGCCGCCGTTTTCATCAGATGCGGCACAAGAGATTATTAAGCAGGCATTGGGGCTTTCTGATTTAAGCGACTTATTTAGCGAGTTTGAAACAAAACCGTTAGCGTCCGCCTCTATCGCTCAAGTTCATGCGGCTAAGCTCAAGCACAACAACGAAGACGTTGTGGTTAAAGTACTACGACCAGATATACGCGATACCATAGTAGCCGACATGGAGCTATTGTTTAGCCTAGCTAATGTATTGCAGCGCTGGCTCCCCGACGGTAAACGGTTACGCCCGGTAGAAGTGGTTGTGGAATACCGCAAAACGATAGTTGATGAACTCGATTTGCTGCGAGAATCAGCAAATGGTATTCAGCTAGGGCGCAATTTCGAAGGTTCTGATGCGCTGTATGTGCCGAAAATTTACAGCGACTATTGCCGCAGTAACGTGCTTGTAATGGAACGTATTTACGGCCTGCCTATTTCAAATATCGACGCCCTGCTCACACAAAATACCAACATGAAAAAATTGGCAGAGCGAGGTGTAGAAGTATTCTTTACCCAAGTTTTTCGCGACAGTTTTTTCCATGCTGACATGCACCCGGGCAACATATTCGTATCTACGGAACACCCTGAAAACCCAAAATATATTGCTATTGATTTTGGCATTGTGGGAACCCTTAATCGCGAAGATAAACGTTACCTAGCTGAAAACTTTATAGCGTTCTTCAATCGCGACTACCGCAAAGTCGCGCAGCTTCATGCTGATTCAGGCTGGGTGCCGCAAGATACCAACATCGATGAGTTTGAAATGGCCATTCGCACAGTGTGCGAGCCTATCTTTCAAAAGCCCCTTGCTGAAATTTCTTTCGGCAACGTACTGTTACAGCTATTTAATACAGCGCGTCGTTTCAATATGGTTGTGCAACCCCAGCTTGTGCTGCTGCAAAAAACCTTGCTCTATATCGAAGGGTTGGGTCGACAGCTTTATCCTCAGCTCGATTTATGGAAAACAGCGAAACCGTTCCTCGAAAACTGGATGAAAGAGCAAATTGGCTTCACAGCGATGATGGGTAAAGTAAAAGATAACTTGCCGTTTTGGTCAGAAAAACTGCCTGAAATGCCTGATCTGCTTTATGACAGTTTGCAGCAGATGAAGCGCCTGCCTTTACAGCAACAAAGAGCGCATTTGGCACTGCTTCAAGAGCAGAAAAAGACAACTCAGACCACTCATTTAAGTGTGGTGGGTGCCACCTTTGTGCTCACATCCGTTATTCTACCTACTTACGGTTTATCATGGTATTTCCCTGCATTTACTGGCCTGATAGGCGCAGTTTGCTGGTTCTTAGCTTGGCGTAAAGGGCTCTAGTTATTGTTACGTTGGGGTGAAATATTTATGAAATCCGTTGTTTAGTGATTAATTTGTATAGTAATCGTCCCGAAGAGTGTTATAGTGTTCTTGGCTCTTAGCCAATGTCTTTAAATAGACGCGATTTTGTATTATTTGCTATATGTTAAAACCGCTCGAGTTACCCTGTAATTTGTTGTAAGTTGTTTGTCCATTCGTAAGTAAGACCCAATACTCCGCCAATTTAAAGACTTTAAAGAAACTAAGTTACACGCGCTTATGCGCAATTTAATATGATATTTGAGGTCTATACGACATGTCTAAAGTTACAGGCACAGTTAAGTGGTTCAACGCTGATAAAGGTTACGGTTTTCTAACACAAGATAATGGCGGCAAGGACGTATTCGTTCATTTCCGTGCAATTATCTCTGACGGTTACAAAACGCTTCCAGAAGGTCAGCGAGTAGAATTTGAAGTTGAAGAAGGTCAAAAAGGTCTTCAAGCTGCTAACGTGCAAGCTATCTAAGAATTCAAAAACGGCGGTCATTAGACCGCCGTTTTTCTTTCAGCAACACCCAAAATTTTTCTTCTCCCCAGCTTTGATATTCTCAAATCAATTACTACGCGTTTTATAGCAAGCCACTTCTTAATCCTTAAATACGGCCCACAAATATTGCGTCTCGATAGGCTTTAATGCTTTACTCACCGTATTAGCTAACTTCTTCAAAGTTACTCTTTTATGGAGAGCACCATGCGAATTATCGTTTTCTTGCGAGTTTCACTGTTAATTTCAATTTTCGTCTTTACCGCGCAGTCTGCTAACGCAGAACCACAGTCCCAACCTGAGCCTGTTCAGCAGAGTGATGGGAATATACTAGCTGTCGTTTTAGGTCAAAACGTTACTCGCACCGATGCGATGCCTAATGAAAAAGAGCAAAAAGAAATAAAAGAGCAGGCTAAAGAAAATTATAACGACATGCTTGATTATGTTGTTCGTGTAAATGCTTCGACAAAAATTTATGAATTGGTTTTAGAAGACTACGCGGCAAAAAAGGGGATTGAGCTTAACCAAGCTCTCGTTACTAAATTTATGGAAAAGTTTGCCAATCAGATGTCTGAGAAAAATAGCAGTAAGCCAATTAAAGAGATTGCAGAAAAACAGGTCATGCAGTTTCAAACTGAAAAGGTCCTGTTCGACGAGTTTGGTGGCAAGGTGATATTTCGTCAGTCTAACCCGCAAATGCCGATTGATGCATATAAGGCCTTGCTCAACCGCTATCGTGAAAATAATCAATTACAGATAATAGACAGTGCGCTAGAAGAGGCATTTTGGAATGTTTTTACTCCGCCATTTCAATATGAAATTGCACCAGAAAATGTAGACTTTACTCAGCCATGGTGGCTGTAGTGCGCGGGATGAGAGAAATATATGAAGCCAGTTAACGTCGAAGCCTTATCAATCCTTTTTATAAGAGCAGCATATCTTTATGCGTAATGATAAAAGTAAAAGCATCGACGGGATTGATAAAGCCATTTTAAGGTTACTTCAAAACAATACAGAAACGCCTGTTGCAGAAATCGCAGATCAAGTAGGGTTAACAGTAACGCCCTGCTGGCGTCGCATTCAAAAGCTTGAAGAGAAGGGAATTATTTCAAAGCGCGTTGCTCTGTTACAAGCTCGGCAGCTCGGCCTTACCATGACCGTCTTTGTGCAAGTGAAAGCAGGTCGGCACGATGGAAAGTGGCTTGCTTCGTTTGCTAAGCACGCCGCATCTTTTGATGAAGTTGTAGAATGTTATCGCATGTCAGGAGAGTATGATTACTTACTTAAGGTACTGGTTACTGACATGGATTGCTTCGACCATTTTTACAAGCGCCTAGTTAACGGAATAGAGTTCTCAGATGTCACATCGAGCTTCGCTATGGAGCAGATAAAGTACACGACGGCAGTGCCGCTGAGCCATCTTTAATCGTTAAAACGCCAGTAACAAGCAGCAGAACAAGAAAAGAAAAAGCTGAATATACAAAGAAATAGTGGATTAAGTTATCATTTAAAAGGCAAAAAAATGGGGCCGGTTTGACGGGCCCCATATGAATTAATGATTTTGGTCTTCAACGTGCTGTTCGGCGAATATCTTGGATTTCTTTTTGATTTTACATCCTAAGATACGCTGCGCATTCTTTCTGCCGATGTAATGAGCTACAGGGTAGGGGTGCGCGCGCTTGAAGAACCGTGAGATTGAATGGAAAACATTTTCCATAAGTTGGCTCCTTCTAGTAAAAATTGCCCCACTTAAAATATAGTAATGTTACAGTTTGATGTCAACACTTATCTTCGTTAAGGAATAACGACGCCATGCAGAACGAGCTCTTTGCACAGATTTCGTTAAATCAAACAGTTACCATTTATTTTTATACTTTAGTTTAAGAAAAAGATCAGTTTTTACGCTTTTAGCTAAAATATTTGAGGAAAATAAATGAAAATACGTGAAGAGAAGCTAAAAAATATGTAATCGATAATACAGCTGGAAAGAAAGTGAACACCATTGTTTTCCAATGATGCCCACTATTACTTTAATTTATTTAACTAACAAGGAGGTGTGTTACTAAGACATACACGGGCCTCAATAGTAAGAAAGCTTTTCTGATTTACCAGAAAAGATCTTATACACCATGGCCGTGTAGGCCAGAATAATGGGCACAACAATGACCACGCCAACAAGTAAAAAACGTAGAGAGTTTGCGTCACTGAGCGCATCCATCACTGTCATCTGTCCAGGAATGATAAACGGATAGTAGCTTATGCCGAATGCGGCGAAGCAAAGTAAAAATACGAGTAGAGCAATAAAGAACGGAAGCCATTCGCCTTTACCTTGCGCGTCAGGTAGTTTCTTAAGCAACACACCACAAAGTGCTAAAAGCGCGAAACACGTTACCGGGATGGCGAAAAGTACATACCCCCAAGGTGCAGACAGCCATAAGTCTCGCACGTCATCGTGTAAGGTTAGGTTAGCGATACTTACTGCGACAATCCCAACAGCCAGTATTCCCAAACCTCTTCTCGCCCAGTAATAGGCTTTTTGCTGAAGCTCACCTTCCGTTTTAAGTATGAGCCAGCACGAACCAATAAACGCATAGGCTGCGGTAACACCAAATGCTGCAAGTAAGGCGAAGGCTTGTGCCCAGATATCTGTGCGAAGCCCCGTTACGTAAATACCTAACATATAACCTTGCGCTAGTGTGGTAAGCAACGAGCCGTACTTAAACACCAAGTCCCATTTTCGCTTTTTCACCTGCACAACCTTGGCGCGAAAATCGAACGCTACGCCGCGAAGAATAAGCCCTAACAGCATGAAGGTTGCAGGCAAGTACAAGGTTTGTAAAAACTCACTGTGGGCTTCAGGAAAAGCAATGAGTAACAGACCTATTGCAAGTACAAGCCAAGTCTCATTTGCATCCCAGTAGGGTCCTATGGATGCAATCATATCATCTCTAAACGCTTCTGTTCTTGGTGGGATCAATACACCTACGCCTAAGTCGTAGCCATCAAGAATGGCATAAAGTAAAACCGATAACCCAAGTAGCCCCACGTAGATATTGCCGAGCATTTCTGCTGATACATTTTCAAACATGTTTGCTCTCCTTAAACCGTGGCAGGATCGGGATCGCTAGGCTGCATTTTAGCTTTCGCAACTTCCCGTTCCTCTGTTGTGATCTCTTCTATTTCAACAGCTCTTCTGCACATCAACATCAATGTGCCCATGTAAGCTATAAGTAGTACCGTATAAATAACCAAGTACAGGGTAAACGAGAGTGCTATGTTTCCAGGCGGCAACTGCGTAACGGCGTCAGCGGTTTTCAGTACGCCGCTCACCAAATAAGGCTGTCTGCCGATTTCGGTTACATACCAGCCTGCAAGCGTGGCTATCCAACCGCTAAACGCCATGCCAGCAAAGGTACGTTTAAGCCATAACGGGAAATCTTTTTTACGTAGCAAGTACAGACTGCCTATCCATGAAACCGCAAGCATTAGCATGCCCATCCCTACCATTACCCTGAATCCGTAAAATACCGGCGCAACGGGAGGATGTTCGCCTTCGAATTCATTTAGCCCTTTGATTTCACCTTTGAGCTCATGAGTTAGAATAAGGCTTGCACCGTAAGGAATAGGAATTTCAAAGTGATTTTCTTTACTTTCCTCATCGGGAATGGCAAAAAGTAACAAAGGCGCACCTTCGGTGGTCTCCCACAGCCCTTCCATAGCCGCTATTTTTTGCGGCTGGTGTTCAAGGGTATTTAAACCGTGCATGTCGCCTGCAAATATCTGCAGCGGTATTAACACTGCTGCCGTATAGGTGGCGGTTTTAAGCGCAAGCTTCGGCGCTAATTTATCGTCGCCTTTAAGCATGCGGTACGCTGAGAGCCCGGCTATAAGAAAACTGGCCGTAAGCCCTGAGGCTAACATCATGTGAACAAAGCGGTAAGGGAAAGAAGGGTTAAATATAATTTCCTTCCAGTTTGTTGCATACACCACACCGTCGACCACTTCAAAACCCTGCGGCGTTTGCATCCAGCTATTTAGTGCCAATATCCAGAAGGCAGACGTTGTAGTGCCCAGCGCAACGATGAGGGTAGACGCAGTATGCAGCCAGTTGGGGACCCGGCGTATGCCAAATAGCATGATACCTAAGAAAGTGGCTTCTAAGAAAAAGGCAGTGAGCACCTCGTAACCTAAAAGCGGCCCGGCGACATTGCCCACCTTTTCCATAAACCCAGGCCAATTGGTGCCGAACTGAAATGACATTGTCACACCGCTTACCACGCCAAGCGCAAAGCTAAGTGCAAACACACGAACCCAAAAACGATACATGCGCATCCATACAGGATGGCCCGAAGTGTTTGAGCGCAGTTTGAAATAAAACAAAAACCATCCCATTGCCATCGTGATGGTTGGAAATAAGATATGAAAGCTAATATTTAGCGCAAATTGTAAACGAGACAGCAAGAATGCATCCACAGAAGGCCCCCTTAGTTAACGCTGTTTTTTCCCGGAAGTAGCTTATCCTTAAGCTCAAGCATACGACCTACGCCAGAACCCAACTTCATTAAAGTGTTAAGCTTTTCAGGTCCAAGATTTTGAAGTTCTTGTGACCATGCCGTAATTGATTCGAGTAAATCGTGAATTTCGTTCAGTTTGTGTTGAGCGTTCGCCTCTTTTTCATTGGCTGGTGCGTCGAGCAAGAGATCCCGCAGCAAGCTCATAGTTGGGTCTATTTCCCGCTTTCTACGCTCTTCAAATACCCGATTAGCAAGCGTCCAGATATCGCCAGCGGGAATAAAGAACTCTTTTCTCTCCCCTGGTACTAAGTGCTGTTTTACTAAGCGCCAAGACTGAAGCTCTTTTAAACCCATACTGGTGTTGCCTCTGGAGATATTCAGAGCGTCGGCGATTTCTTGCGCTGAAATGGGTTCTTCATTCAACACAATAAGCGCAAGGATTTGCCCTACGGTTCTATTGAACCCCCAGCGACTTCCCATTTCGCCAAAATGCATAACGGCAGAAGTAATTAACGGCGTCATCTTCATTTTTATATTCCAGAAGTTTCAGAAATTACTGAAAGTTTATTGCGATAAATCAATAAACACAAGAGTAATTTAGGTTTGTGAGCTATTTTTAATTGAAAATTTAATGAATATTAATTAGAGGGCTTTAATAGATATCGCATGATCTTTGGTAAGTAACTTGTTATCGTTGCACGAATTTAATATTTACTACGAAACCTAGCTTTCCCCAATTTCTCGGCCAAGGCAATGCAACACAATATAGATAGAAAAAACACACAGCTTCAGAACTGTGAAGATGAGGCTATACATTTAATCGAAAGTGTTCAGAGCTTTGGGTATGTCATGGCAATAGACCCTGAGTCAAAAAAAGTTCAGGTGGTCAGTGAAAATATCAACGATCTTTTTAAGGTTGATATTGTACCCAACCAAACCCTTATTACCGAACTCATAGACGTCCCTTCTGCTGAAGCACCAACTTTCCAAACCATATATGAAACGGTAAAGGGCGGAAACACTCGCCGCGCATATCAGTGGAAATTTGCCAAAAATGCGCTTTGGCTTGATAGTTGGGAAAAAGAAGGTAGTGGGGTAGCATTTGACTCAAATGGCTTACTTGTCATCGAATTAGAACCTACACCGCAGCTTAGTTACGAAGCCGCCCAACAGTGGGTACCAATGGACGTAGATATACGTACCTTGTTACCTGACGTGGATGACTGTGAGTCAATCAACGATGTTGCTGATGCTATCGCTCAAGTGTTCAAGAGATACATTGGTTTTAGCTCTGTCATGGTTTATCAATTTGATAAAGATTATTGCGGAGAAGTTATAGGAGAAGCAAAAGCCGCTTCTTCGCGCTCTTTCAAAGGGTTAAAGTTCCCTGCATCTGATATACCGAGCCAAGCACGTGAGTTGTATTTAAAAAATAGAGTACGCTGTGTATTTGATGTAGAAGAGGCGCCAATTGGCTTACAACCACCAATAGCAGAATCGGGCCGTCCTCCCGTCAATTTGTCCATGTCGATGGTCCGCTCGGTTTCTCCGGTTCATATTGCCTATTTAAAAAATATGGGGGTTCGCTCTTCGTTTTCCGTTTCCCTTGTATTCGAAGGTAGGTTATGGGGTCTGCTGGCTTGCCACAATAATGAACCTAAATATATTGATCAGAAAAAGCGATTAGTATGTGAATCACTCGGTCATTTGTATGCCTGGCAACTGCATACAAAAGCTCTACACGAAAAGAAAGAGCAGTTTCAAACTCGTCAGCGTAAGCTAAATAATATTATTCATCAGCTAACAAGTTATCCAAACCCATTAGAGGCCATTACTCAAAAAGAAGCAGGCCTTTTGGACGTGGCCAATGCATCAGGAATGGCGGTTATAACGCCAATCGATAAATACTTAGTGGGCAGAACACCGTCTGAAAAAACCTTAACCAGGCTACTTAACAAGCTGGTTGTTACCAATTCGGAAGAGTCGATAGCTATTAATAAGCTGGGAAATGAAGTCACTGAAGACTGCGACCTAAACGGCATTCGGGGTATGTACATATCTTGTGTGTCGGCAAAGTTGGGGTATTACACCGTATGGTTCAGAGAGCCTAAAGACAAAACCATACGCTGGGCAGGTAAAGAAGCTGCCAAAAAAGACATTGGCAAATCACTCACTCCTCGCAACTCGTTTGATATGTACTTACAGAGCGTTGCTGACGAGTCAGTAGAGTGGACAGAAGACGACCAGCTAATTATCGAAGGCTTTGACCACTTATTTATTCCCTATGCACTTAGCCTAAAGGCATCTTTAGATAAGCAAATTAGTAAGTTGGAAGAACTAGATAAGGCCAAAGATCAATTCTTGGCAAGTATATCCCATGAGCTTCGTTCGCCGCTCAATTCTATCGTTGGCTGGACCGATTTGGCATTAATGGATGTTAAAAACGTTGAAAGAATGACTGACGCTTTAGGTGTTATAAAACGTGCTGCGTCAACTCAGGCGGCATTGATAAATGACATCCTAGACCTATCACGCATCATTTCAGGCACTATGAAACTCAGTATCCATTCGTTGAATATTGCCTCGTCGATTTCAGAAGTGGCAAAGTCTTTTGAGGCTGGGTTTGCAAGCAAGAATATTAAACTCTCCATAAATTGCGAAGACGAATACACCCAAATATTAGGTGATAATTTACGGATAAAGCAGGTTATTAATAACCTGTTAAGCAACGCCCTCAAGTTCACGTCTAAAGGCGGCACAGTACATGTTCGCGGCAAACGAGAACATTCTAACTATTTGTTCCGTGTGAAAGACAATGGAAAGGGAATGACACAAGAACAAGTAGCCAGAGTATTTGAACGCTTTTATCAAGGTAAAAACGAGCATAATAAACACGGTCTTGGATTAGGGCTGTCTATTGTGAAAAGCCTTGTGGAAATGCATGGTGGCGAGATATACGCTGAAAGTGATGGGCTAAATTCAGGCACCACATTTTTTGTTTCCATGCCCATTGCGCCGCTTAGCCTGCACGATGATATTATCGAGACCAAAAACACGGAAATTAGTGATTTGACCGAGTCTCTGCGACTCGACGGCTTGCGCATATTAGTAGCGGAAGACGAACAAGACGCAAGAGACTTCATTAAACTCTTTTTGGAATCAAATGGTGCTCGCGTCAACGTGGCGAAAAATGGTTTATTGGCATGGAAAGAGTTAAACGATATGCCAGAAGCATTCGACCTGTTGCTGTCAGATATTGGCATGCCTGAGATGGATGGGTTAGGTTTAGTTACTAAAATTCGCGCCAGCGAAGTTCCAGAAATTGCCAAGCTCAATGCAGTTGCGTTAACGGCTTACGCTTATACATCAGACAGGGTGAAAGCCCTTAAAGCAGGCTTTAATAACTATGTTTCTAAACCGGTCGATGGTGAAGAGTTACTGACTATTTTGGAAATGTATTTGCCAGAATCTGCTCATTAGCAAGTTAAAGCGTAAACGCTGCGCTAACGAGTTCTTGTTAGCGCAGTACATTGAGTACGGTAACTAACGCATAAACGCATTAACGCAAGCGCGTAAGAATGACGCGCAAAGATTAGCGCCTAACAGGGCGTCTTAAAGATTGCTCATGGTTACCGCGAGTAGACACCGCTACCAGCGTTGAAGCAGGCGTTGATAAGTCGTCTTGTCTAACAAAGACGCTCTGATCGAAGGTGTTTCGTCTTGTACCAGTGATGCCTGCGCTTGTTCCAATGATTCGTAAGCCTTGCCATCAATGAAGAACTTACTGTTTTTCGATGTAGGCTTCCCGTCGAGGGAGTATGAAGTAGCCAGGCTATCAGATGAACGTGTTATATCAGTATGACCGATAAAGTCAGCAGTACCATCGCCGTCAACATCTTTCGTTAACCAAGGCAATGAGAGAGGAGCGTTGAACTCCCCATTACTCTGCATGGAAGACACCGTTTCATTAAATCGTTCGATCATGCTTTTTGCGTCAGCAAGCTCTTTCCTAACTGCGAGCTGAAAACCAGTTTGTGCCAGCGGTTTTGCCGAATAATGCAATGTTTCTTCGTTATCATTTGCCAACAGAATATTAAGTTCTCGAGCGAGCAGTTCTGTGGTTAGCAGGAATGGCGCTCGATCATCTGCAAGCTGACGAAATGCATCAAACGTACTAGGGTTTCGCGACCATTTTATCTCTTTGAGTGTTCTGAACATGGGGGTATTGGCAAAGCGATTTTCAATGGCAACGCGATTATCTTTGAGGTGGGGAAATAGCCTTACGTTCTCTACCTCGGCGTTTTTACTTACGGCATATAAGTAGGCGGGCAGGTAGACATCAGACAAAAGTAAGTGGCTACTATCTTCCCCTAAGTTAACGTAAGCAAATTCGCCATCTAATTTCCCCGTTAAAACAGAACTTCCCAAAAAAGCATCGCGCATCACGCGAAGCTCGACGTCTAACTCAGCTTTTTCAAACACTTTTTTCAGTAAGTTATTAATACGAGCGGGCTCGCCGTCATCGCTGATGTAAGTCTCGAAGGATGAGGCGCCAAGAGTTGTGGGCGCAGCGTGAAGTTGCAAAATATTGCAGCAGTAAAGTACAAGGCTTACGCTCAAGAATAAAGCGCGACGAGTGAAAAAGGAAAGCGGGAAAGCGTTACATCTTGCCAAAAGTGGACTCCGTACTGCAACCATGCATTTTCTACACTCTAATGCAGTTAGCGGTTTAATTCCAATAAACTCACCATTCGCAAAATTAACAAAATGTAAGCGACATCAATATATTGCATATTGTGTCGCTAACTTGATAAGTGTGATTTTTAATTTGATAAGGAGCGTTTACTGTTTTAAACGTCGCCCAACCCCTAACGTAATGAGTAAGGGGTTGATACTATTGGTTTACTCGCCGAAGCTACCTGCGGGACCCGGGTAGACCACTACGCTTTCCACGCCATCTTTATTAACGCTGGCAACTCCGAAGAAGTAGTTGTCGATAACCACGTTCTCAAGTACCGCTTCAGTAACGTTACCCACGTATTTACTGAATTCCCATTGCGGAGCGTCAGTATGACGCCAATACACCTTGTAACCTTTGAGCTGAGGGTTTTGCTTCGCATCCAGAGCATCCCACTTAAGCGTAGTTGAAGGCTGCACAGCGCCCGCAATCTCTACATTAGCTGGTGGGTTAGGGGCCCATGCCATTGCTGCAAGGGAAACCGCATTTAATCCGGTAAGCTTCGCTGCGTAATCAAAATTAACGCCATCTAAGGTATCGCCATAGGCAATGCCATCTTCAACGCGAAGGTCTTGGTGCTGGCGGGTGTAGTTTTCGTTGGTTTCCATAATGCGAATGCCCGGATACCCCAAGTCATTAAATGGGCGGTGATGACCACCACGACCAAAGCGGTCTAAGCGATAAATCACCATGGTGTCTAAATTCTCAATGTACTTGTCAGCAATGTTATCAATATAGCGGGCAAGGTTGCGACTTGGCGAGTCAACTTCACCCCCTGTGAAACGACGCATACGTGCTTCTTTTTCCGTCTCAGTTACTCGCGTCCCTTCAGCAAACAAACGCGCGGTGGTGTTGTTAATTACACCGTTAACCCCTTCAATGTTGCCAATCATGTCATTATTTAAGACCGCTTTAATTCGCCAGCCGTCTTTTTTGGCTTGGTTTGCCATAATACGCCCGCCGAAAAGCCCTTGCTCTTCGCCAGATAGTGCTGCATAAACAATGCTGCCGTTGAACTTATATTTTGATAAAACCCGTGCAGCTTCAAGTGTTCCAGCTACACCCGAAGCATTATCGTTAGCGCCCGGTGAGTCCGAGGCGAAATCCATCACATCTGACACCCGTGAGTCGATATCGCCAGACATGATCACGTACCGATTAGGATCTGTGGTGCCACGTTGAATGGCGATTACGCTAACAACCTCTACTGGGTCGGGAATACGCTTCTCTCCGCTAATCACTTCAGACTGATAGTACACCTCTAAGCAGCCACCACATTCAGCCGAAATCTTGTCAAACTCAGACTTTATCCAACGCCGTGCCGCGCCTATGCCACGAGTATCAGACTCGGTTTCAGAAAGAGTGTGACGAGTGCCAAAGTTGACCAGAGTAGTAATGTCTTTCTCAATGTTTTCGGCAGAAACGTTTTTGGCTATATCGTAAAGCGCTTGTTGCTGTTCGGTTTCTGCATTGGCGACAAAAGAGGCGGCAGTACTCAACAACATAACTGATACTATTCGGCTGGTTGTTGGTCTTATTTTAGTTAGTGCGGACAGTTTTTTTATCATTGTTTTCTCCAGTGTTTATCTTTTCACCATAACGAATACGGTAGAAACGTACAATTAGAGTAAACGTGTGTAATGGTTGGTTATCGCAAGTAATAAAAGATGAACGTTAAGTTCGAATAATTCGGTGATTAAAACGGGTTCAAATAGACAATAAAAAGCCGGCGTCTGCCGGCTTGTAGGATATGAGACTGCGTTAGTGTTTAGATAAACGCAAACGCGTCACCAAACAGATTCTCTACTTTCAAACCGCGCTGAGTAAAATCATCGCGTACAACTTTTGCCATTTCAAATCGACCGGCAACGTATACTTGAACGTTCGAGAAGTCAGCGTGGTCAGCCATCACTGCATGATGCACCCAACCCGTTCTGCCTTTCCACTCGTCGCAAGCAAATTCAACAACGGGAACAAAAGTAAAGTGGTCGTTCGCATCGGCTAATGCGTTAAGCTCTTCAGCTAAATATAAATCTGCGGCATGCTTCCCGCCCCAGTAAAGCGTAACCGGGGTCTTGTCGCCATTTTTCAGGTGCTCTTGTAAAATTGAGTAGGTATACGAGAAACCGGTACCACCCGCAATTAACACTATTGGCAAGCCGTTGCTTTGCAAAAAGGCGTTACCGTTACCCACATTCACAACAATTTCACCTTCTGCGCGCATGCGTTCAAGCACTTCACCTGCATAGCTGTTGCCCGGCTCGGCACCAATGTGTAGCTCGATACGGCTATTATCAAATGCGGCATTGGCAATAGAGAAAGGGCGCATATCTTTCTCGCCCATTACTACCATAGCGTATTGGCCTGCTTTGAATTCAACTGCACTTTCAGGCGTTAACTCAACTTTTTGTACCACTTCTGTTAAAGGCGTGATGCTTGCAACCTTGCATTTAATCTCTGACATGTATTCTCTTCTAACCTTCTTGCTTAGCGTAACGCCTTAATATGGGATATTAAAAAACCGCTCGTTTGCATTTAAATGAATTGGCTTAAACGTAGTGACTACATAATACCAAGACTATCCCAAATATCATCTACGCGTTTTTTAACGTCTTCATCCATCACGATGGGGACACCCCATTCCCGGTCAGTTTCGCCAGGCATTTTATTGGTAGCATCCATTCCCATTTTTGAGCCGAGGCCTGAAACGGGTGATGCAAAATCTAAATAATCTATGGGCGTGTTTTCTATCATGACCGTATCGCGGGCTGGGTCCATGCGGGTAGTAATTGCCCAAATAACGTCGTTCCAATCACGCGCATTTACGTCGTCATCGCACACTATCACAAATTTAGTGTACATAAACTGTCTTAAAAACGACCATACGCCCATCATCACTCGTTTCGCATGTCCAGGGTACTGTTTCTTCATCGTTACCACCGCCATGCGATAAGAGCAGCCTTCAGGTGGTAAGTAGAAGTCTACTATCTCAGGAAACTGTTTTTGTAAGATGGGCACGAATACTTCGTTTAACGCGACACCTAAAATGGCGGGCTCATCGGGCGGACGACCAGTATAGGTTGAGTGATAGATAGGATTTTTACGGTGCGTAATGTGGGTAACAGTAAACACCGGGAAGTCATCCACTTCATTGTAATAACCGGTGTGGTCGCCGTAAGGGCCCTCAGGCGCAGTCTCATCTTGTGCTATATAGCCTTCAAGCACAATTTCTGCGCTGGCAGGTACTTGCAAATCGTTACTGATAGACTTAACCACTTCGGTTTTATCTCCGCGAAGCAAGCCAGCAAAGGCGTATTCAGAAAGTGTATCTGGAACGGGGGTAACTGCCCCTAATATGGTAGCTGGATCTGCGCCAAGTGCTACGGATACAGGGTAGGGCTCCCCGGGGTGTGTTTGGCACCATTCACGAAAATCGAGTGCGCCACCACGGTGCGACAACCAGCGCATAATAAGTTTGTTTTTACCGATAACCTGCTGACGATAAATACCCAAGTTCTGACGCTTTTTATGGGGGCCTTTAGTTACACTTAAACCCCAAGTAACGAGAGGCGCTGCGTCACCTGGCCAACAGCGCTGTACAGGAATTTTAGATAGATCTACGTCATCACCCGTTAATATCACCTCCTGACAAGGTGCTTTTTTTAGTACCTTGGCAGGCATGTTCAGTACCTGCTTAAATACCGGAAGCTTTTCCCATAGGTCCTTAAGCCCTTTTGGCGGCTCAGGCTCTTTCAAGTAGGCGAGTAATTTGCCTACTTCGCGCAATGCTTCTACAGAGTCTTGCCCCATGCCCATCGCCACGCGCTCTGGTGTACCAAAAAGATTGGCAAGAACCGGCATATCATGGTTTTTGGGGTTTTCAAATAACAGAGCAGGGCCGCCAGCGCGCAAGGTACGGTCTGCAATTTCCGTCATTTCTAAGTCGGTGTCTATGGGCTGGGTAATGCGTACTAGTTCGCCTTTGGCTTCTAATTGGCGAATAAAGTCTCGTAAATCTTTGTATTTCATCAGTGCAGGTGTATCCACGAATGTAATTTATGGCAAGAATATACTATTTAGCGATAAAGTCCGATCAGTAAGCGCTGCTAATCTGTGATTAAACCTTTTACAGACAAATTAACCTTTACAGAGGCCATATTTCTGTGTGATATAAGAAAACGTTAAAAATTTTAACAAATCTAGGTTCTGTCAATCCAACGTGTATGAGACGACTACACTGTAGACAAGCAGGCCTATCTTTTGCCTAAGGTGGTTACATGAGCTCATTCGATCAGGATATGCTAGACGAATTAAACTTATTGCTTAAGTTCCCTGCAGACAGTTTACTTCAAGGCCTTAAAATTCATCACGACGCTAGTCAAACAATGGTAAACGCAGCGTCTAGACTGTACTCAAAAGGGTTGATTACTCAGCCCGACGGCGGTTATCTCACCGATTTAGGTATCGATCTCGCCGATCACGCCCGTCACATCCAATCAGCATTGTGCCCGAGAAAAAGTAGTCACTAGGTTTTTTAGACTGCCAATTAACCTGCCTTACAATAGCCTTCACGGGAATGTAAGCCTTATTATCTAGTCATTTGTACGAGATTGTGTAAAGAAAGGCATGTCTTAGTTAAGATAATCTATAATAAGTCGATAACTTAACTAAGACACTGCAATCATCAGATACACTTTTGCTATGAAACGTTTTTTATCGACCGCTTTATTTATTTGCGCCTCAGCGACAGGCTTTTCCGCTTGTGCGCTAGAAGGTGAAACGATTGAAGAGCTGCGCGCTGTTCAGCTCTACAGCCAAGACGCGTTAATCGATATGATCAATGCCAATACGCATTTAGATAAAGTAGTAGAAGATAGGTGCCAGTTAGTACAAGACATTGAAGCGCGCGCCGACGTACTTAAAATCCCCGCCTACCAGTTTTTATGGGGTGATATGTTAGCGTGGGGCGTGTGCATTGATGCAGCGCCGTCGCGAGGCATTGGTTACATGGAAGACGCTGCTAACCAAGGTTTGCCTGCCGCGCTCGAGCAGCTTGGACGTTATTACGCAAATGGCACGTTGGTTCAGCAAGATAAGTCCCGCGCCGTCGTGTATTTACGTGAAGCCGCTGCGCTCAAAAACTTAAAAGCGCAGATTAGGTTAGTTGAATTATTCTTGGAAGGCTTCGGTAGCCCTTACGACTATGAAGATGCCTACCACTGGCTTTATAACTCGGTGACGAGCGATAAAAAACAGCATCAACAAATCGCGTCTTACTTAGCTCGACTGGAAAAGCTAATGCACCCTAAAGCTGTGCGCCAAGCTAAGCGTCCGATGGACAGTTAAACAACATCTGTAGAGGCTTCATTCCCAGTGGCTTGAACGGTTGCTCTTTCTTTTAACGCCTTGCGTTGTTCATCCTGTTGCGTGGGTGTGGATAGCAAGTTCAACAGAATTTGGGTAAGCCAATAACCTAACGCTTTCGCCACCCGGTAAGCATAGGGCGTATGAGCTGAACTTTGCCTATGTATTGCACTAAAAATACTGCCGGAATGTGCACTAGTACACAGAAGTAAAGTACATCGGCCATAATACTGTGTACCCATTCCAGCGTACTGTTGCCGAACATGGCATCAATCTCTTCCATCATAAACCCGGTAATACTCAATCCAAGCATAAGAGCTATGACAGCAAATACCATAAGCCAGCCGAAAGGGTTGTGACCATGGCTAGTCGGAATTTGCCTATGTCTTAAGTGACCGACATGGTCTAAGAAGGTTTGCTTATCTAGCGATATATTCGAAAAACTAGCGTATGATGCACTTTCATTTTTATAAGAATTAGATTTGCTCGAGTAAAACCCCCACGCAACACGCGACAATATAAGTGCTAAGGCAACATAACCCGCTATTTCATGATAAAGCCGGCCGGGCTCTACAATAAAGTAATTGGTGAGAAAGGCTGCGACAATACCCCAGTGGCATACGCGCACAATCCTATCCCAAACATAAATATCTGAAGGCGTGTCTTTAGCTTTACTCATCACGAGCTCTTCTTAAGTTAAAACAAAAACGCTGCAATAGTTTGCAGCGCTTTTATCAAGTTATAAAGCAAGCGACCCATATGCCGTTTGCTAACACGAACTTAGTGCATTTCTTTTTTAACAATGCTGCCATCAACAGGGTTGAAGTAAATTTCAACTTTATTTTCTTCTTTATCGAAGCCATAGATTTCGTAGCAGCTGCCGTCTGTCACTTTGAACTCATTAATTTTATAGCCTTGTGCTAGCAACTGAGCCTGAAATGCATCTTGATTTTGCCATTCAGATTCTGGTGCAGTAGTACATTGCGTAGTGCCGTGCTCAGCACTACATGCGCTTAATAAGGTTGCAGCGCCAATAGCAGTAGCCATCATTAGTTTTTTCATCGCAGTCTCCATTTCGCTTTTTAGTTAAAAGTTATTTCTGTCCTACAGGGGAAGAGTGTACTTATTTTGTTCTTTTATGAATAGGGCTTTTGTTGTTCACTGTAAGTGCTTATTCTTGTCTATTTTTTGGTTCAGGTTATTAATGTATGCAAATAAAGAGCATCAGCAAATAAAAATTAGCGAATAGTGTGTTGCTCTTTTTTATAGTGAATAAGTGAAAGCTCAAAGCCACAGGCATCTGCATATTTACGTAAGGTTGTCCAACTAGGGTTACTATTTCCTTTTTCTAAGCGGCTAATATTACTCTTGTGCGTTCGCAATTTTTCTGCAAGCTCTTCTTGAGTGAGCCCCGCTTCTTTTCTCATGGTTAACAAGTGCTCGATAAGCGAGAACTCACTTTCTAAGCGCTCGTACTCTTTTTTTACTTCTGGATTTTTAAATGCTTCTTGTTTTAGATTTTGTAAAGTCATAGCGAGGTCACCTCTTTCATCCTCAGTTTAGCTATTCGCAGTATTTCTTTTGGTGTTTTTTGAGACTTTTTTACGAAAGCATATAAAATGTGTACTTTTCGCCCGTTGTCATAACAAAATATTCCCCTGCCAATCCCTTCTTTTGCTTTCGCTCTCAATTCGAATAATCCGTGACTTAAAGACTGAGTATGCGGAGCACCTAAATTCGGGCCATGTTTTTCCATAAGTTCGAGTAATCTTATGAAGCGCGCCAGTATTCCTGGTGGCATAGTCAATATTTGCTTATTTACGTCCTTATAAAACTCGACTTTCCAATCCATTATAATTCCAATTGAGTTGTCATAAATGATAACTTTTGTTGCGCATTAATTCAACAAAAGTTATATAACCCGCTACCGTGTAACAACTGAATTTTGGTATAGGACGAGACAAGCGGTAGCTGTCATAAAATTGCCTCCAACTTGTCATGTATGGTTCATCGAACCGTCTCAAACGAGCTCTAGATTCTTGTGCTTCTGTATTCACAAATAATAAGTAGTGTCGTCAATTTGTTGGCGAAATTCTTATAAACATACAAAACACTTAATAAGCACACTAAAGGAATCATTTGATGCACCCCCTGTACCTACGAACGGTTTATTCTCGCTCTCTGCTAGCCACAACAATTGCTTTTGCGCTATCTACAGCTGCAACTGCTCAGGAAAATACGCCAAATAGCGCCAACGAAAAAGACTACATAGAAGAAATTACCGTTACTGCGCAAATGCGTGAGCAGTCTGTTATGGATGTGCCAGTAACTATGGATGTCATTGGTAGCGAGTTCTTAGAGCGTACCAATATTATGGAGCTTGATGAGCTTTCTCGTATTTTGCCGAATGTCCAAATTCAAGAGCAAGCAGTAAGTCTACCGTCGTTCAACATTCGCGGAGTGACCGACGATGTATCTTCAGTATCGGCAACCCCTCGTATTTCCGTATATCAAGACGGCTTTGATATCAGTAAGAAAACGGTAGCGAGTGTTGCACTTTACGATATTGCTCGCGTTGAAGTACTCAAAGGCCCTCAGCCAACACTTTTTGGTGTGGCAGCAGCAAACGGTGCGGTAAGCATCCACTCTAATCTTCCTACCTTTGAGCAAGAAGGTAAAGTACAGGTTGGCTACAACTCTGAGCAAGGCCAAGAACTCGAGTTTATGTATAACCAGCCGATTAACGACAACCACAGTTTTCGTATAGCGGGTCTTTATCGTGAGATGGACGGCATTGTAGAAAACAATGCATGTAGCGCCGACTCTTATTACGGTAACGCCAATATGTACAATCATCTTGGCGAAGAAGTGCCGTGCAATAGCGAAGATTTACAGGGTGTATCAGTCCAGGCGTTGCGCGCAACGTGGCGTGCGAACTATGATCAGCTAGAAATTATCGCTCGTGCTGCAATGGAATATAACGACCAGCCGGGTATTGCATTTAAATCCGGGTCTATTGCTCCGAATGGCGGTGACACAAGTCCGTTTAGTTCGGCAGAATTTAGTTTGGGTGGTGAATTGGGAATTGAACGCACGCTTCAAGCTTACGATCTGACTTTAAACTACGACTTTAACCAAATGCTTAGCTTGCATGCCGACGCCTACTATAAAGATGTAGAAGTAAGCGAAGGTTTCGACGCTGATGGTTCAGCTTTGCGTATTCAAGACGCCTACTTTGATAACGACGCTACGCTTCAAGGTGCGTCAATGCGCTTAGTGTATGATTCTGGTGATAAACTTGCAGCATTCGTTGGCGCGTCTATCACCCAAGACGATTCGATTTTGCCATTCTATGTAATGGTAGACCCGTTTGTTCGTGGTACGTTTGATGCCGTAAAAGCACAGCTTGAGGCCAGTTCAAACATTCCACTTAATCAAAATATTGCCACCGACGCGTCGCTAGGAGACATTGAAGCACTGCGCGCTATGTTAGTGTCACAGCTATTTAATGCCGACGGTTCTCCTATTTCCAACCCTGCGCTGCCGCCTATTTTCATTCAAGGGCCCTTCATATTTGAAGCCGAGTTAGATATTGCGTCTTACGTTGCTGAAGTGTCGTACTTTGTTACAGATAGCATTAATGTGACAGCGGGCGTGCGCTATATCGATGAAACCCGCTATACACGCAATACCTTTACTACCGCAGATGGTGCTTTTACTTTTGACGCGGAGCGTGACTTCGACGATACCCTACCGCGCTTTGCCGTAAGCTATGACGTTAATAACAACTGGAACGTATATGCGAACTACGCCAAAGGTCGTCGTTCACCGGTTGTCGATACTAACGCAGGTGGTGTTAACGTTACCAAAGCAGAAATAGTTGATAGCTACGACGTAGGTGTTAAATATCAAAGCGCCAACTTCATGTTCTCTGGCGCCATTTTCACCTACGAATATAGCGACTATCAGCAAAGCTTCACCGATGCAGAAACTCTTCAATCTATCACCGTGACGGTTGGTGACTCTACCATGTCGGGTATCGAAGGTATGGCTACTTACAATTACAGCGAAACGCTGACATTAACAGCAAGCCTTGGTTTTCTAGATGCAGAGTTTGCCAATGACACTGCCGATGGCTCGCCATTTCAGTACGGCGGCAACAAGTTCCGCTTAGCACCAGAAGTTAGCGGCGCGATAAATATCAATAAAGTGTTCAACATGAACAATTTTGATATTGATGTTAACTGGCTAACCAGCTTCCAGTCTGAAGTATTTTTTGAAAGCAGTAATTACCCGGGTCTTTCTCAAGATACCTACTCACTCACTGATGTGTCGGTGAAACTGCTTCAAGACAACAGCAAGTTCGCTTACGAGTTCTACGTAAATAATCTGTTTGATAAAGAGTTCTTGATTGATGCGGGCAACACAGGTGGTGGTTTAGGTATTCCTACTTTTGTTCGCGGCATGCCGCGCATTGCAGGTGTGCGTCTTTACTATGAGTTTTAAAAGCCGATAGTCAGAAAAGACCATTCCCGTCAAAACGCCGTTCATTTTGACGGGAATAGAACTTAGCTTTTAATGAATGTTTAAAAAGTCGTACCTAAAGTTTTAATTGTCATTTAGGTGATCCTCCCATTCATACTTCCTTTTTGTCTTGCTATACTTGAGATTCTCAAAGAACCTTGGAGAATCTTTATGCCCTTAAAAGCTACCTCAGTAAGATTAGATGATGAAACGCTTGCACGTGTAGGCGAAATGGCTAAAGCGATGGATAGGCCTAGGGCGTGGTTGATGGCCGAAGCTGTCAAGCAGTATGTTGCTCGCGAAGAGTGGTTTATTCAAGAGGTGGAAAAAGGTGTGAAGTCCGCTGATGAGGGGCGCTTGACCGACCAAACTGATGTTAAAGCTAAATGGGAGGCTAAGCGTGCAACTCAAATGGACTGATCTCGCTGTTACCGACTTAGAGAAAATTGAAGTTCATATTGCTCAAGAAAATAGCCCCACTGTCGCTATCGATGTTGTTATAAACATCATTGATAGTTCGCACCTAATCTTATCAGAACACCCTAGGGCGGGTCGCCAAGGCCGATTGAAGAATACGCGGGAGCTTGTGATTAATGGCCTGCCGTTTATCGTTATATATCGAGAGAACATTATTACAAATTGCATCGAAATACTACGTGTTCTTCATGACGCTCAGCAATGGCCGAACGCAGACTAAAAACAAATTGTTTTTGGAAAGAATTAAGTTTGTTGTGCGACTCGCAACATAGCGTTCATAGCCTCTAGTTGTACAAATAACGTGTATAGACTCAAGCCTATACACGCTAACGAAATTGCAGAATGCTATGCCTTCATCTCATAGCTATGCGTATTAACCACTTTTCCAGTTTTGGTTAGAATAGCATCCACATAGTGCCATGTGGCTTTTGCAGTATTCTCTGTAACGGTCAACGTCATGAACCCGCGCTGGTGAAGATTACAGTACTGCAAGTCTTCAATGAGTAACGGAAGATCATCGGCAAGGGTTTCTGCCATTTCATCATCCATGTTTAAATAATGTTCCATTCCCGGCGATGTCACACCTGGTGTGGCAAGTTCAACTCCCACCTCTGTGCCATCTTTAAGGGTTAATTTATTGTGCCATGCGTTATGCGTATCGCCAGCAAGCGCTATTACTGGTTTGCCGATAGATTTTAGCTGCATCAATACTTGTTCGCGCTCAACAGGGTAGCCATCCCATGCGTCTAAATTATAGGGCATTACGGTATTGATAAGTGCCAACTCTTGTTCGCTTAGCGTCGCCCCCTGCATTTGCTTGCGCTTAATATTCGCAAGTTGGTGCACGTGCGCAGGGATCTCCTCTCGCTTAACACCGTTAAAAATAGAGACAGGAAATAGCATGCGGCCAATCAATAGCTGTTGACCGAGAACTTGCCATTTTGCCTGGCTTTGCTGCATAGAGGTATGTAGCCAATTGCGCTGGGTTTCTCCAAGAAGTCCCCGTTTAGGGTTGCTGATATCTTTCATAAAGCCCACTTGGTCAAAGGCTTTAGTTTCAGCGTCGCGATAGTTGGCGTATTCAAGCTGCTTGTCACGAGCAAGTACACGGGTATCAAGCATGTATAAATCAAGCAGGTTGCCAAAGGTAAATTGCCGATAAATTTCTAAGCGCTCAGTGCCAAATGGCGGGCGAATAGGGAGCCATTCGTAATACGCTTGCACTGCTGCCGCGCGACGTTCATAAAAATCACCTTCATCTGCCTGATGATTTTCAGCCCCATCTTTATAGGTGTCGTTTGTAATTTCATGGTCATCCCACACAACAATAAAAGGCTTATTCTGATGCAGCGCAAGTAGGCCTTCATCCGTGCGGTATAGCGCGTAACGGTTTCGATAGTCGGTGAGCGTATAAAGCTCTGTATCGTTATCGGGCGCGAAGGTTCGACCAATTTCTTTTGCATGTTCCGTGGCGTAACCCTTTCCATCGTACTCATAAATATAGTCACCAAGGTGCAATACATAGTCGATGTTGTTGTCTTTCGCTGCTTCCATATACGGGGTGAAAAAGCCAGCTGGATAGTTAGAGCAAGAAAATATACCAAATGTGACGTTAGACACATCGGCTTCAGGTAACGTGCGGGTTTCACCTACAGGGCTGGTATTGTTCGCGCTTTTGAAGCGGTAAAAATAACGACGGGCGGGGCTGAGACCTTTTACATCTACTTTTACAGTAAAGTCATGGGTTGCTTTGGCTTCAACCATGCCGCTGCTTACCACATCGCTAAAATCAGCATCGCTTGCCATTTCCCACAAAATATTGGCTTTAACTATCCCTGTACCTTGTGCAGGCAAGGCGCGCGTCCAGATAATAACGGCATCTTTTAGTGGGTCGCCACTAGCGACTCCATGGGTAAACTGTGCGTCAGTTTTGGGGGAGTTATTTGCAGAATTGCTAACAGTACAGCCCGCTAGCCCAGTAGACACAGCCACGCTTGCTCCAGCGAATGACGACAGTTTAATAAATGATCTTCTATCCATATCCATGCTCTTTTAAGGGTTTGTAAGATAACTAGTGATGTAATTGTTTTGTTGAACGTGCGTGAAACAAAAATGCAAACCCATTTTTATACTGAGTGTTTGTGACAATGGGATGTCAGGCTGAAGTGAATCGATAACTGAACGTTAGATCGAAGTTTACACATTTGTGCTCGATTAAAATATAAACATATTTTTGAGACAGGATTACCTCTATGGTAATCTTATATAGGTCGTTATATGACAATTGTGAGCTTCCTACATCAAGAGCTACTCGAAATGTGGCTCTCAGATTACGATGAATGGCTTCCGCTAGCATATCGTCATGAAGTCTGGAATGCTTTGTTCGATTTGGACGCTGCATCACAAATATCTGATTTGCTAGATATCGGCGCACTAAGATCCGAAGAAAGCGCTCTTTGGTATGTGACAATCACGGTGAATAGCGTAGAGCCTTGTGGAGCGGTAACTTGTTATTTTAACGATGGTGACTGTTTCAGTCTTGATTTCAGAGAATACAATCCATGAAACAAAGTATGCACATAGGTATTGAATACAGAGGTAACCAGGGCAATGCAATAATTGATGCTGGAGAACGAGCGTCAAGGCCCGAACATCTCAAGAGGCCTCATCCCGGTGAAGTGTTCAAACGTCGGTGTATGTCGAAATCATCGTTGAAGCAAAACGAGATTGCGCAATGTCTAGAAATTTCGACTAAACATTTATCGCGATTTGTTAACGGGCATTCAAATCTAACTATTGAATTTGCTCGCAAGCTAGAAGCCGTGAGCGGAATAAGTGCTCAGGCTTGGATGCATTACCAAGTTGCCTACGATTTGTACAGAACAGCAAATAATAAACCCAGTTTAAAATCAATTTACTAAACCAAAACTCAGCTAACTGGCTTATCGCCGTTACGGCAAGAGGGTGACTAAAAAAATTTCAGTGTCACCCAAATTGAAGCAGTTCGCTTAGCACGGCAACGACATTTGGGTTTCCAGCGAAGTAATTTGTTAAATCCAATATGCCCAAACAACGCGTAATCTTTTACCGTAAATACTGTTATACTGTGCATCAATTAACCACCTGAACCAAATTCGGTTCGAGTGTCTAAAAATTCATATTCCAACGTTTTCTCTGGTGCCTTAAAAATAAAGGCCGCAAATAAAAACGTTTTGAGCGAAATACAAAAGGTAAATTTAAAATACATGAGTGACGATCCGCATTATCAGCGCGAGAAAGAGAAGTACGACAATCCGGTAGCTAGCCGGGAATATTTAATGAGTTTACTAAAAGAGCACGACAACCCGTTGTCGTTTCTTGATATCTGTAATTTGGTGAACGCGTTCGACGAAGAAGCGCGTATTGGTATTCAGCGTCGCCTACGTGCTATGGAGCGCGAGGGGCAGGTACAGTTCACTAAACAGAAGAAATACATACTTCAAAACCGTGATGAAATAATTAAAGGTCGTATTATCGGCCATAGAGATGGTTTTGGCTTTCTACGCCCGGAAGATAAAAGCGGTGACTTGTTTATAAGTGCAGGGCAAATGAATTTATTCCTTCACGATGATGTTGTAGAGGCGCGAGTGAGCGGTACTGATCGCCGCGGTAGAAAAGAAGCCTTTATTACCCAAGTCATAGAGCCTCGTAGCGAACCTATCGTGGGTCGTTACTTTGTAGAGCAAGGTTTTGGCATGGTTGTGCCAGATGACAGCCGCTTGCAGCACGAAATTGTCATTCCGCCCGAAAGTACACATGGTGCCCGCATGGGGCAGGTGGTTGTGGTAGAACTTACTCAGCGCCCACGTCGCAAAATGAATCCAGTGGGAAAAATTGTTGAAGTACTTGGCGAGCACATGGCGCCAGGTATGGAAATCGAAATGGCCCTTCGCACGTTTGATATCCCGCATCAGTGGCCAAACGGCGTTACTAAGCAAGTGGAAAAGCTTACCGATCAAGTGCCTGATGAAGCCAAAGAAGGGCGTATGGATTTGCGCCAGCTTCCGCTGGTGACTATTGACGGTGAAGACGCCCGAGATTTCGATGACGCTGTTTATTGCGAACCTCTCGATGATGGTGGCTGGCAGCTTTGGGTAGCCATTGCTGATGTGAGCCACTACGTGCGCACCGGCACAGCCCTTGATGATGAAGCGCAGCAGCGCGGTAACTCAGTGTATTTCCCTGACCAAGTCATCCCCATGTTACCTGAGGTGTTGTCGAACGGACTGTGTTCACTAAACCCTGAAGTTGACCGCCTGTGTATGGTGTGTGAAATGACCATCAGCGCCCAAGGGAAGCTAGAAGAGTTTCAGTTCTATGAAGCAGTGATGAACTCTCATGCCCGTCTTACCTATAATAAAGTATGGGGTATTCTACAAGGTGATAAAGAGCTGCATCAGCGCTACGAGCCACACGTGCCTCACCTTCGTAACTTGCACGACCTTTACCGCGCTCTCAAAAAGGCCCGCGCCAAACGTGGTGCCATTGAATTTGAAACCCAAGAAGTGAAATTCGTCTTCAATGCTCAGCGCAAAATTGAAAATATTGTACCGCTAGTACGTAACGATGCGCACAAGCTTATTGAAGAGTGCATGATCATGGCGAACGTAAGTGCGGCCCTGATGCTTGAAAAGCATGAAGCGCCAGCGCTATACCGAGTGCACGATAAGCCCGATGCTGACAGGCTAACCGCATTTACCAGTTACTTAAGTGAAATAGGCATTCCTCATCGTATTGTTGAAGATGCAGAGCCTGCTGCGTTTACCGATGTGGTGCTTAAAACTCGTGGCCGTGTAGACGAAGAACTTATTCAAACCATGTTGCTGCGTTCAATGAAGCAGGCGGTATACGATGGTGACAATGTGGGTCACTTTGGTTTGGCCCTTGAGGCTTATGCGCACTTTACGTCACCAATACGTCGCTATCCTGATTTAGTGGTACACCGAGCGCTTAAAGGAATTATCGCTAAACAGAAGGGCAAAAAAGCAGTAAGTGGTGCGAAAAACTATACAGTCGAGGAAGTAGAGCAGCTAGGCGAGCAGTGTTCAATGACCGAGCGACGCGCCGATGATGCAACCCGCGATGTTGCCGACTGGCTGAAATGTGAGTTTATGCTCGATCACGTTGGCGATACCTTTGAAGGTGTGGTGAGCTCGGTGACAAACTTTGGTTTATTCGTTCGCTTAACGGAATACCATATCGACGGCCTGGTGCACATTACATCGCTAGATGATGACTACTATCACTACGACGACGTAAAACAAGCGCTCGTTGGCGAGTCAGGCCATGGCCAGTTTAGGTTAGGTGACACGGTAGAAGTCACGGTTGCTGCGGTTAATCTTGATGAAAGAAAGATTGATTTATTGCTCGATAAGTCTATGCTGCGCTCCGCAAAAGGCAAGAAGGTTAAAGTGAAATCAGCGAAAAAAGCAGCTGATAAACCTACTCGCTTCGATAATAAGCCTCGCTCTGACAAAGGCTCCCGTTCTGACAAGAAAGGCAGCAAGGGTAAAGGCGGGTCAAACTCGTCCAGTCGTAGCGGTGGAAAGTCGTCAAGTCGCGGTGGCGCAAAAGGCGGTAGCAGCGGCAAAACATTGTCATTGAATAAAAGAGGTAAGCGTTAAATGGCGCAGCAAGAATGGTTATACGGGTTACATGCTATGCAGTCGGTACTTGAAAAAGAGCCAGAGCGTGTAATGGAAGTGTGGGTGCTAAAAGGGCGTAACGATGAACGCTTAACCAACATTGTTAACCAAGCACGACGTTTTGGCATTTCGGTTCAATTTAGTCAGCGCAAAGCGCTAGACGATAAAGTGAATGGCGAACAGCACCAAGGTGTCGTAGCAAAGGCGAAGCCTGCCCGTGTACTAGATGAAGCCGACTTGGATAAGATTCTGGCAAACGAGGCGCAGCCGCTTATTTTAGTGTTAGATGGTATTACTGACCCACATAACCTGGGCGCTTGTTTGCGTACCGCGGATGGCGCAGGTGTTCACGCGGTTGTAGTACCCAAAGATAATTCAGCAAGTCTTAACGGTACGGTGAGAAAAGTGGCCTGTGGTGCAGCGGAAGTCGTGCCCCTTATTCAAATCACAAACTTAGCTAGAACGTTAAAGCATCTTCAAGATAAGGGACTGTGGATTATAGGTACAGCAGGTGAGACCGATAAAACCCTTTATGACGTTGATCTAAAAGGCCCGACCGCGCTGGTAATGGGCGCTGAAGGTAAGGGTATGCGTCGATTGACCAAGGAAACTTGTGATGAACTGGTTAAATTGCCAATGGCAGGCAGCGTAACCAGTCTTAACGTATCGGTGGCTACTGGCGTTTGTTTATACGAAATAGTCAGGCAGCGCAGTTTGTAGGGCTATATGAATGCTGTTGCGTCGATAGTTAAGCGCAAAAGCACATAAAAAATTTGGAAGGCGCGCAGAACGAGTTTTGGCGCGCCTTTTTTGTTTCTGCTTTTCTCAATAAAAAATCACTCTGCTAACGCGAAAGGTATAGTTTTTAGGCTTTACTGAATAGCATTTAATATTTTGTTACATTTCTAATTGTAAAATAAATGTTATTTATGGGGTTTCATTCCTAATATGAATTCGCTCATAGCGTTTGATTAGAGTGGCTTGCGTACATTAGAGGGGGGTTCTGCCCACATTTAAAGGTATGAAAAATACTCACCAAGGTTGAGGTATTATACTCAACGTATTGATTAGCCGACTAATATGAGCTCTGCGAATAAGCTGACGCACTTGCTTATTTGCATACCTGACAAACGGGTAGGTCGTTGCAACGCTGTTGCGTCGGTTGTCATGGATGAGCTTTTCGTATGAGGTAATGGTTATACCTGTATGTCATTTAATAACAAATAGCTTCAAAAGCACGAACAAAAACAGTGCTGAAGTTAATAAGACAGATAAAACAGGAAATAAATTTTGAACTCAAAATTAAATAAGAAACACACATGTCTAACAGCAGCTGCTCTAGCTGTATCACTCGGTTTAACAGGTAACTCTGCAATGGCTGCCGGCGAAGGCCTGGTAAAAGTCAAAGAGAAACCTCAAACCGTAGAACAAGCATTAGGTAAACGCCTAACTGTTGATCGTTTAGTTACCGCAGGGCCACAGCGCTACATCGTTAAGTTTAAAGATGAGATGCAAAGCGAGTCGATTGAGGTTGTTTCTTCAAACGACAAACTGAACGGCAATAAACTTAAAAGCGCGAAGACTAAAGGTAAAAAACCTTTCGACATTGCTGCGGCAAAATCTGAAGTCAGAAAAGCAGGTGGCGCTATCAATAAAGAGCTGAAAAAGCAAAAAATGGTAGCGGCTACCATGAGCAAATCAGCGCTGAACAAGCTTCGCAATAACCCTAACGTAGAAAGTATTGAGGTGGACGTACTTCGTAAGCCAATGGCGCAAACAACCCCTTACGGGTATACCATGGTTCAGGCCAACCAGTTCGGCCAGTCAGACACCACTGCTCGCAAAGTATGTATCATCGACACAGGTTACAATTTGGGTCACCCAGATTTGCCAGGTACTAACGATGGTGTAACAGGCCAGGCAAACAACAGTGCAGTAGGTAACTGGTATAACGATGGCAACGGTCACGGTACGCACGTAGCGGGAACGATAGCGGCATACGACAACAATGAAGGTGTGGTTGGTGTATACCCGGGTGTTAACATGCACATCGTTAAAATTTTTAACGATAATGGCCAATGGACGTATGCGTCAGATCTTATCGATGCCATCTCTCAGTGTCAGGATGCCGGCTCTAATGTTGTGAACATGAGCTTAGGTGGGGGCAGCGCTTCTACTACCGAGCGCAACGCTATGCAAAGCTTCACTGATGCAGGCATGTTGTTAGTTGCAGCTGCAGGTAACGATGGTAATAGCGCCAAATCTTATCCAGCATCTTACGATGCCGTTATGTCAGTAGCAGCGGTAGACTCAAATGAAAACCGTGCAAGCTACAGCCAGTATAACGACCAAGTAGAAATCGCAGCGCCAGGTAGTGCGGTTCAATCGACCTACCCAACAAATACGTACGCAGCACTTAGCGGTACTTCAATGGCAACGCCGCACGTCGCTGGTGGTGCAGCTCTGGTATGGAGTTATTTCCCGCAGTGTACAAACAATGAAATCAGAAGTGCGCTTAATGCGACAGCAGAAGATAAAGGTAGTGCAGGTCGAGATAACTTCTATGGTTACGGTTTAATGCAGCTCGCAGACGCTTACAACTATCTTAATACTAACGGTTGTGCCGGCGGTAGCGGTGGCGGTGACAACGGAACAGACCCGGGTGTAGAGCCGGTATCGGGCCAGTTAACTAACTTGTCTGGAACGCGCAGAAACTGGGACCGCTACACATGGACAATTCCTGAAGGTGTGACGCGAATGACAATTCAAACTTCTGGTGGCTCTGGCGATGCAGACCTTTACGTGAAGTTTGGCTCTCAACCAGAGACAAGTAGCTTTGATTGTCGCCCTTACCAAAATGGTAATAACGAAGTGTGCACCTTTGATGCGCCAGCATCTGGAACCTGGCATATTGGAATCCGTGCCTATTCTTCGTATAGCGGTGTAACGCTTTCTTACTCATACGAGTAGTTACTTCGGTCTCCCTAACGACAACTTTTAAGCCTGCTTTTGCAGGCTTTTTTATTTTTTTAAAAGGTTATTGCACCTAATTTTCTGCATAAAGCGGTCAGCGTTTTATAAAGATATGTCAGCTTTGCAAAGAGAGCGTAAAGCCAAGAACTAATCCCATCTAAGACAGCCATATCGCTGTATTGTGCGTGCCCATAAAGCACTTCAACTGTGCCTATCCCGTTCGACACTGGCACTCATCCAACAAAAGAAAAATTTTAAAGGACATTCAATTTATGCAATTGACCTCTCATTCTTTGCTTACTGGAACCTGGTTCCGCACACTGGCAATGGGATTTATTGCCCTCGTGTGGCTTACTGCTTGTGGTGGCTCAGACAGCACCAGTTCAGATTACTCTTATGCTTATCTTCAGTTTTACAATGCGTCTCCTAATGGCGCGAATGTGGAAATGCGGGAAGTAGATGGAGATAGCTTTGGCTCAGCACAATTTGGTGACACAACGTCAATGTATTCAATGGATGATGGTGAGCTTGAGCTCGAATTCATACGCACAGATGCAAACGATCAGGAAGTGTATATAGACACCGTAACGGTAGACCTTAAAGACGGTTATAAAACTATCGTAGTGATGAGCGGCGACTTTAGCTCCCCAATATTTACGACCTATTCATATGAACGCGAGACAATGGAAGACCACTTTCGTTTGTTCGGCTTATCAGTAGCGGTGGATGGTGCATCTTATGACTTTTATATGAGTGAGTCTGGCGATCCATTCGAGGCTGCAAACTATCTTGGTACGGTAACAACATCAGATATGCTTGAGTTTGAATACTGGGATAAAGATGACGACAGCGACTATTTCGATGAAGGTGAATATACCATCTATCTTACCGAGCCGGGCAGTGATGAGGTTTTGTTCGAGTCGCAAACCCTTGATTTCGTTTACGAGACAGAATACGTAATGACGCTTCGTGATGTAAGTGGGGCGATCCAGGACGGCCTTGTTGTTGACACCATACTAAATTCTTCAACAGTGACTGCGCTTACCGATGTTGAAGCCGACTCTCAATATCGCATCTACAACTCAACCAACCTTGATACCCCGCTTCAAGTGACCTTTGGCGGTAATACCGACGAAGAAGAGGTAAGCTTCACATTGGCCGCTGGCGCATTATCAGAGTTTAGTGCAATTCGCTACGGCGACTACCGTGTAACGGTTACCGACCCTTCTGGCAAAGTATCGGGGCTTAGCAACAAACTTATTACACTTAATCAAGGTGAAAGTAAGGCGGTATTGATTTACAACACCAACGAAATTCTTGGTGCAGCTACATTTGTAGAAAGCGGTTTGCCTCAGGCATACGATAAAACCGTAAACTTTATTAACCTTGTTAGTGATTTTGACGATGTTGATTTTTACTTAGTTCGAAACGATGAAACCATCGACACTGCCGAATATGATGTACAGAATCTAGAATTTGCAGAAAGCACCAGCGAAGTTTTGCCCTCTGATTATTACGAAGTGATTGCCGTTTATGAAGACGGAAATGAAGAGCAAGTGCTGCTTGATAGAACAGCGTTATTTGGTTTTACCGAGGAAGAGAATTACATCGTGACCGTCGAACCTGCAGACACACCTACTGGCTATGAAATTAACATTCTTTATTAATGAGTTAGTGGCAAAATTAGACTAATTGATAGGGTCTAAAACTTTAAATTATTGAAATTTCTTTTACGTTTAAAAGGTCGACATATTATATGTCGGCCTTTTTAATTTCTGACGTCGGCTGGGAAGCACATGAGTATCATCAAAGAGTTACAAATAATTTCTAACGACCACACCATGTCTTTAGATACTAAACTTCGCAACCTGTTGGCGGTGGGGACGAAAATTCTTGGCCTAGAAACCGGGATTGTGAGCAATATCCGAGGCGACCAATACAGCATATTAAGCGTTGTAACGCCAGATGACAGTATACTCGTAAACAGTTTCTTTGCGCTTCCTGATACTTACTGTGCAGATGTTGTAAATGCACAGTCTCACATTGCTTACCACGACATTAATTGTGAACCTGGTGCGTCACACCCTTGCTTTGCTAAATACACGCTTAAAAGCTATTTAGCAGCACCGGTTAATGTATCAGGAGAATTCTTCGGTACCGTAAATTTCTCTTCACTTACATCTCGGCAAAAGCCTTTCACCTCAATAGAGGTAGATTATTTGCTGTTGCTGGCAACTTGGATTGGTAATGAGCTCGAGCGCCAGCAGGTAATGGAGAATCTTCATGTACAAAAAGCAATCTTGGCAGAGCGTAATTTATTACTCAGTCAAGTGACTAATCTTGCCGGCGTGGGGACATGGGAGCTTAACCTTGATACGCAGGCACTTAGTTGGTCTGGTGCACTCAAGCGCATGTTACACATGCACGGAGAAAAAACTCTCAAACTCGAAGATGCGACCAATTTGATAGCCGACGATGCTCAGCGGAAGGACTACATAGAGCGCTTCGCACATATGATAAAAACAGGCAAAGACTTTGTGTACGAATTAGAGGTACGTACCGATGCCGGTGAGCCTCGTTGGCTGGAGAGCAGAGCACACCCCATTATCGAAAATGGACGTTGTACAAAAGTGATTGGCGCAACTATGGACATCACTCAGACTTATCTTGATAAGGCCGTGTTAAAACATAAATCTGAGCTAGCAGAAAACGCTTTAAAAACCCGAAGCGAGTTTTTAGACAAAATCAGTCACGAGATACGTACTCCCATACATGGCGTGCTTGGTATGCTAGAAGTGCTGATGGGCACGTCTTTGAATACCAAACAGTTTGAACTTGCTTCCAATGCATCAAAGAGTGCAGATTCTTTACTCAAAATTGTTAATGACATACTAGATTTTTCAAATATTGACGCAGGTGATATTCCTTTTGAAGAAGCGGCGACTGATTTAGCCCTAACAATTGAAGAACAAGTGCCCATGTTTGCTCGTTTGGCTAAGCAAAAGGGGCTTGAATTAAACGTAAACACAGAGAATCTTAAAGGAAAGGTATTCAAAGCTGATAAATTACGGTTAGGGCAAATTTTGCTTAATCTTCTTAATAATGCGATGAAATTCACTAAAGAAGGTAACGTTACTGTCGAAACGAACTGCATCCGCTATGGAAAGGGAAGGTATCAAGTAAAAATCGTGGTGACAGATACAGGAATTGGTATAAGCGAGCAGCAGCAAAAAATAATATTCTCTCCATTTATGCAGGTAGAAAATTCAGCGCAGCGGGGTTATGGCGGAACAGGGCTTGGTTTATCTCTTGTGAGCAAAATTGCAGAGCATTACCAAGGTAAAATTGGTGTGAGTAGTCATCTAGGCGTGGGTTCGCGGTTTACTGTTACGTTGATGTTAGATGATGCCACGACAGGCGTCGATATTGGAAAGACATACGCAAGTAGAAACGACTATACGCCTACCCGCCAGGAGTTAAGCAGGCTAAAAGCGCTTATCGTAGAAGACAACGAAATAAATCAGTTAGTAATAAAAGAGCAGTTAAAAGAAATAGGGTTACCTAGCGAACTTGCAACTAATGGAAAAGAAGGCGTTGAAAAAGTAAAACGCTCATTGACTGAAAAATCACCTTATGCTGTTATTTTCATGGACTGCCACATGCCGGTAATGGACGGTTTAGAAGCGACAAGACATATACGGGCGCTAGGAGAGCAGGCAGAGCACATTCCAATTATTGCGTTGACGGCTAATGTTTTAACAGACGATAAAGAAAAATGCTTGAAATCCGGTATGAATGACTTCATATCAAAACCTGTTGGTGTAAGTCGTTTGAAAGAATGTGTGTTCAGGCATCTCAGTAGTCAGATGCAAAACAACGTATCCGCGCTAAAAGATCCTGCTTGATAACCTATGACGTGGTTATCAGCCCCGACTTTTAGTCGGGGCTTTTTTATTGTCCGCATAGTCTAAAAATAATTCAATTTACCGCTATCACTTCCAAAAGTTTTCTGTTATTATTTCGCGCCCTTTTTATGGGGGTATGTACATAAAAGCAACGATATCCAGTTGTTTTTTAGCAGCACTAACGACTCGGGAGAGTCTTAATTTAAGAGCGGAGCACTAACATGATCCAAATGCAAACTAACCTGGACGTTGCAGACAACAGCGGCGCTCGCAGGGTTCAGTGTATTAAGGTTCTTGGTGGCTCGCATCGCCGTTATGCAGGTATCGGTGACATCATCAAAGTTACTGTTAAGGAAGCAATTCCTCGCGGTAAAGTAAAAAAAGGTGACGTACTGAACGCAGTGGTGGTGCGTACTAGAAAAGGCGTTCGTCGTGCAGATGGTTCTACCATCCGTTTTGACGGTAACGCGGCTGTTATGCTTAATGCAAACAAGCAACCAATTGGTACGCGTATCTTTGGCCCGGTTACCCGTGAGTTGAGAAGTGAAAACTTCATGAAAATCATCTCATTGGCCCCAGAGGTACTATAAGGAGTCACGATAATGGCTAATAAAATTCGTCGTGATGATGAAGTAGTCGTATTAGCGGGTAAAGACAAAGGCAAACAAGGCAAAGTCCTTAAAGTGCTTATTGCTGATAACCGTGTAATTGTAGAAGGCGTTAATCTCGTCAAGAAGCACACTAAGCCAAACCCACAATTGGGCGTAGCTGGTGGCATCGTTGAGAAAGAAGCTTCTATTCACGTTTCTAATGTTGCGATTGTTAACCCGGCAACGGGCAAAGCAGATCGCGTTGGTTTCCGTTTCGAAGATGAGAAGAAAGTACGTTTCTTCAAGTCTAACGGCGAACTTGTTTAATTATATTGGAGAGTACGATGGCGAAACTGCATGATTTCTATAAAGAAACAGTAGTAGCTGAACTTGCTAAGCAGTTCGGATACAAAAGCGTCATGCAAGTCCCTCGGATTGAAAAAATCACTCTAAACATGGGTTTAGGTGAAGCAGTTGCTGACAAAAAGGTACTTGAGAATGCTCAAGCTGACATGACGGCTATCGCCGGTCAGAAGCCTGTAGTCACAGTTGCAAGAAAATCAGTAGCGGGTTTTAAAATCCGTGAAGGTTATCCGATTGGCTGTAAAGTAACCCTACGCGGCGAGCGTATGTGGGAATTCCTTGAGCGTTTGATTTCAATCGCTATTCCACGTGTTCGCGATTTCCGTGGTTTGAATCCTAAATCATTCGACGGACGTGGTAACTACAGCATGGGCGTGCGTGAGCAAATCATTTTCCCTGAAATCGATTTCGATAAAGTGGATAAGGTTCGCGGTATGGATATCACTATCACTACCAGTGCGAATACAAATGAAGAAGCACGTGCTCTGCTGGACGCGTTTAACTTCCCATTCAAAAAGTAGGGGTGTAGGGTTATGGCAAAAGAATCAATGAAGGCACGCGAAGCTAAGCGCACTAAGCTAGTAGCTAAGTACGCTGAGAAGCGCGCCGCACTTAAAGCGATTATCAGCGATGTTAACGTTTCTGAAGAAGAGCGTTGGGACGCTGTTCTGAAGCTACAACAACTGCCACGTGACTCTAGTGCGTCACGTCAACGTAACCGTTGTCGTGTAACTGGACGTCCACATGGTTACCTACGCAAATTCGGTCTTAGCCGTATTAAGCTTCGCGAAGCAGCGATGCGCGGTGAAGTCCCTGGCCTTAAAAAAGCCAGCTGGTAAGGAGTAGCTGATAATGAGCATGCAAGATCCTATCGCGGATATGTTTACCCGCATCCGTAACGGCCAGATGGCACAGAAAGTTTCTGTGACTATGCCTTCTTCAAAACTTCGCGTTGCAATTTGTGAAGTATTGAAAGCTGAAGGTTATATCACTGACTTCGCTGCTTCTGGTGACGTTAAGCCTGTTTTAGAAGTTACGCTTAAGTACTTCGAAGGCAAGCAAGTAATTGACACAATTGAACGTGTAAGCCGTCCTGGTCTGCGCATCTATAAGAAAAAAGATGAGCTTCCAAAGGTTATGGGTGGTTTAGGCGTAGCTATCGTGTCGACTTCTAAAGGTGTGATGACTGACCGTGCAGCGCGTAACGCTGGCATGGGCGGTGAGATCATCGGTTATGTAGCATAACGGAGGAGTTGAAATGTCACGTATAGCAAAAGCCCCAGTAGACGTTGTATCAGGTGTAGAAGTTTCTATCTCTGGTCAAGAAGTCACTGTTAAAGGTAGTAAAGGCACTTTGACCCGCGTTTTTAACGACGCTGTAGAAGTTGCACAGGAAGAGAACCAACTTAAAGCACTTCCACGTGAAGGTTTTGCTGATAGCTGGGCACAAGCAGGTACTGCTCGCTCTATCCTAAATGCAATGGTTCAAGGTGTTTCACAAGGTTTTGAGAAAAAACTTACTCTATTAGGTGTTGGTTACCGTGCAGCAGCACAGGGTAACACGCTTAACCTAACGTTAGGTTTCTCTCATCCTGTAGCATACCAAATGCCTGAAGGCATTACGGTTGAAACTCCTAGCCAAACTGAAATCGTCGTCAAAGGCGCCGATAAGCAGGTGGTTGGTCAGGTTGCGGCGAACATTCGCGGATACCGTCCACCAGAGCCTTACAAAGGTAAAGGTGTTCGTTACGCTGACGAAAACGTACGTCGTAAAGAAGCTAAGAAAAAGTAGGTGGGTGATACGATGGATAAGAAAACAGCTCGCATTCGTCGCGCTACTCGCGCACGTGCAAAAATTCGTGAACTGGCCGCGCATCGCTTGGTAGTAAACCGTACACCTCGCCACATTTACGCTCAGTTAATCGCTCCTTGCGGTTCTGAAGTGTTGGCTGCAGCTTCAACTGTTGAGAAAGATCTTGCAAAAGGTCTTAAGTCTACAGGTAACGCTGAAGCAGCGACGGTAGTCGGTAAAGCAATCGCAGAACGCGCACTTGAGAAAGGCATTAAAGCAGTGGCTTTCGATCGCAGTGGTTTCCAATACCACGGCCGCGTTAAAGCATTAGCTGATGCAGCTCGCGAAGCTGGTCTTCAGTTCTAGGAGTTTATAATGGCTAAACAAGATGTTCAAAATGGTGAATTTCTAGAGAAATTGATCGCTGTAAACCGCGTATCTAAAGTGGTTAAAGGTGGTCGTATCTTTAGTTTCACTGCATTGACAGTAGTGGGTGACGGTAACGGTCGCGTTGGTTTTGGTTACGGTAAGGCACGTGAAGTACCTGCTGCAATCCAAAAGGCAATGGAAAAGGCACGTCGCAACATGGTTGACGTAGACCTAAACGGTCACACGTTACAGCACCCGATTAAAGGTCGTCACTCTGGCTCTAAAGTTTACATGCAGCCAGCATCTGAAGGTACCGGTATTATTGCCGGTGGTGCGATGCGTGCAGTACTTGAAGTAGCTGGTGTACAAAACGTACTTTCAAAATGTTACGGCTCTACGAATCCAATCAACGTTGTACGTGCAACAATCAACGCGCTGACAGAAATGAACAGCCCGGCGAAAGTTGCTGCGAAGCGTGGATTGTCTGTAGAAGAAATTTTGGGGTAATCAGACATGGCAACGATTAAAGTAAAGCAAACTAAAAGTGCAATTGGCCGCTTGCCAAAGCACAAAGCTACGCTTAAAGGTTTAGGCCTTCGTAAAATCAACCATGTTCGTGAACTGGAAGATACCCCAGCCGTTCGTGGCATGATCAACCGTGTATATTACATGGTTGAGATAGTGGAGGAGTAAGACATGCGTTTAAATACAATTTCTCCAGCCGAAGGTTCAAAGCCTACTGGTAAGCGTTCTGGTCGTGGTATCGGCTCAGGTCTTGGTAAAACGAGTGGCCACGGTCACAAAGGTCAAAAAAGCCGTTCAGGTGGCCGCGTTAAGCCAGGATTTGAAGGTGGTCAGATGCCATTACAGCGTCGCCTTCCTAAGTTCGGTTTCACTTCACGCAAGAGCTTTGTTACTGATCAAGTAACTCTTGCTGAAATCGCGAAGGTTGATGGTGATACTGCGTCTCTTGAGACTTTAAAAGCAGCTGGACTTGTTAAGAAAGAAATCCAGTTCGTTAAAGTTGTAAAGAGCGGTGAAGTTTCACGCGCTGTTACAGTAAGCGGGTTAAAGGTTACTAAAGGCGCTAAAGAAGCGATTGAAGCTGCTGGCGGTAAAGTAGAGGAATAAGCTAGATGGCTAAACCAGGATTGGATTCAGGCGCTAAAAGCGGCTTGAGTGAGCTTAAGGCAAGATTGTTGTTCGTACTTGGTGCGATTGTTGTATTCAGACTAGGTTCTTACGTTCCTATCCCTGGCATCGATCCAGCGGTACTTGCTGACTTGTTCGAGCAACAAAAAGGCACCATTGTAGAAATGTTCAACATGTTCTCCGGTGGTGCGCTTGAGCGTGCATCCGTTCTGGCTTTGGGCATTATGCCATACATTACTGCATCCATTATTATGCAGTTGCTCTCGGTGGTTCACCCGCCGATGGTGGAGCTTAAAAAAGAAGGCGAAGCAGGCCGTCGTAAAATTAGTCAGTACACGCGTTATTTAACGCTTGTATTGGCTATCTTCCAATCTATTGGAATTTCGACTGGTTTGCCTAACCTGATTAATGGATTGGTGATAAACCCTGGCTTCGGATTCTACTTTACGGCAGTAGTGAGCCTAGTCACAGGAACTATGTTCCTTATGTGGTTAGGTGAGCAAATTACCGAACGAGGTATTGGTAACGGTATCTCTATATTGATTTTTGCTGGTATTGTCGCCGGTCTGCCAACAGCGATAGGTCAGACAGCGGAACAAGCAAGGCAGGGCGACATTAATTTGTTGTTCCTACTGTTGATTGGCGTAATTGTCATTGCTCTTACATACCTAGTTGTATTTGTAGAGCGCGGACAGCGCAGAATTGTGGTAAACTACGCAAAACGTCAGCAAGGCCGTCAGGTTTTTGCTGCGCAAAGCACCCATTTACCGCTAAAAGTCAACATTGCTGGTGTAATTCCACCAATCTTTGCTTCTAGCATTATTCTGTTCCCGGGTACTATCGCAGGATGGTTCGGACAGAATGAATCAACAGCGTGGTTGCAAGATGTAGCGCTTATGCTATCTCCTGGTCAACCGCTGTACGTGATGTTATACGCAGCTGCGATTATCTTCTTCTGCTTCTTCTACACGGCGTTGGTATTCAACCCGCGTGATACAGCAGACAACTTGAAGAAGTCTGGCGCGTTCATCCCAGGTATCCGCCCGGGTGAGCAAACGTCACGATACATTGACAAGGTAATGACTCGCCTTACACTGGCTGGCGCACTGTACATAACCTTTATTTGTTTAGTGCCTGAATTCATGTTGATTGCGTGGAATGTGCCGTTCTACTTCGGTGGTACGTCGCTTCTAATTATCGTAGTTGTTATCATGGACTTTATGGCACAAGTTCAGACGCATTTGATGTCTAGTCAATATGAGTCTGTGCTGAAGAAAGCTAACCTTAAAGGCTACGGCCGATAAGTTAGCCCCTTAATATTGATAGAAAGGGGAAAGATGTAATGAAAGTTCGTGCATCAGTAAAAAAGATTTGCCGTAACTGTAAAGTTATCAAGCGCAACGGTGTTGTGCGTGTAATTTGCAGTTCTGACCCAAAGCATAAGCAGCGTCAGGGCTAATCAAAGCGGTACAGAATATTTGCAAGGCTAAGAAAGCAGAACCTGAATTGTACTTATCAGGTTCTGCTAGTTTTGTTTAAAGTATTTTGAACCTTAATTTGCAATTTAGTCGACGGATAAGTATCCTATCGGGCTTTTTAGGTCGTCGACAAATAAACAAGAGGAGTGCTGTTAATGGCCCGTATCGCTGGCATTAACATTCCTGAGCACAAGCATGCTGTAATCGCTATCCAAGCGATCTATGGCGTTGGTCCCACACGTGCGAAAAGCATTTGTGCGGGTGCTGGTGTTGCAGAAAATACAAAAATCAAAGAGCTAGACGAAGCTACTATTGATAAGCTTCGTGACGAAGTGGCTAAATTTACCGTTGAAGGTGATTTACGCCGTGAAGTCTCTATGAGCATCAAACGTTTGATGGACCTGGGTTGCTTCCGTGGTATTCGCCACCGTCGTAGCTTGCCTCTACGTGGTCAGCGCACTAAAACTAATGCGCGTACCCGTAAAGGTCCTCGTAAGCCAATTAAGAAGTAAACGGGGAGTAAGTTATGGCTAAAGCACCAGCTCGTAGCACGCGTAAGCGCGCTAAACGTCAGGTTGCAGACGGTATGGCTCATATCCATGCGTCTTTCAACAACACAATTGTGACTATTACAGACCGTTCAGGCAATGCACTAGCATGGGCGACATCTGGTGGTTCAGGTTTCCGTGGTTCACGTAAATCTACCCCATTTGCTGCACAGGTAGCTGCTGAGCGTGCAGGTGTTGCTGCACAAGAATACGGTCTTAAGAACCTTGAAGTATTTGTTAAAGGTCCAGGTCCAGGCCGTGAGTCTGCGATCCGTGCTCTTAACGCTACAGGTTATAAGATCACAAACATTACCGATGTGACCCCTATTCCTCACAACGGTTGTCGTCCACCGAAAAAACGTCGCGTTTAATCGACGGACAGTTGGAGAAAGATCATGGCAAGATATTTGGGTCCAAAACTCAAACTTAGCCGTCGCGAAGGAACTGACCTGTTCCTAAAAAGCGGCGTTCGCGCAATCGATTCTAAATGTAAGATCGATACAGCGCCTGGTCAGCACGGTGCCCGTCGTGGCCGTCTGTCTGACTACGGTGTTCAGCTGCGTGAAAAACAAAAAGTTCGTCGTATGTACGGCGTTCTGGAAAAGCAATTCCGCAACTACTATAAAGAAGCTGCACGTCTAAAAGGCAACACAGGTGAAAACTTGTTACAGCTTTTAGAACAGCGTCTTGATAACGTAGTTTACCGTATGGGTTTCGCTAGCACACGCGCTGAAGCACGTCAGCTAGTTAGCCACAAGGCGATCATGGTAAATGGTCAAGTTGTGAACATCCCATCGTTTAACGTTTCTGCCGAAGACGTGGTTTCTGTTCGTGAAAAAGCTAAGAAGCAAGCGCGTATCGTAGCTGCTTTGGAACTGGCTGACCAACGTGAGAAGCCAACCTGGATTGAAGTAGACAGCAGCAAAATGGAAGGCACTTTCAAGCGCGTTCCAGAAAGAACTGATTTGTCTGCGGAAATTAACGAACAGTTGATCGTCGAACTTTACTCTAAGTAAAGCTAACTAAAGAGGAAGCATTGTGGGTTCTGTGACTGAATTCCTAAAACCGAGATTAGTTGAGATCGAAAACGTTTCTCCTACTCGTGCCAAAGTAACTTTGGAACCACTAGAGCGCGGCTTTGGCCACACTCTAGGTAACGCCCTACGTCGTATTTTACTGTCATCTATGCCAGGATGTGCAGTTACCGAAGTAGAAATTGATGGCGTTCTTCACGAGTACAGCACCAAAGAAGGTGTACAGGAAGACGTTATCGAAATCTTGCTAAATCTTAAAGGTTTAGCGGTTCGCCTTGAAGGTAAAACTGAGGCAACCCTAACTCTAGTGAAATCTGGCGCTGGCCCTGTTGTTGCTGGTGATATTCAGCATGATGGCGACGTAGAAATTACAAACCCTGAGCACTTAATTTGTACTTTAACTGGCGAAGCCGAAATCAGCATGCGTATTAAAGTAGAAATGGGCCGTGGTTATGTACCAGCTTCTACCCGTCGCTCCTCTGAAGAAGATGATCGTCCAATTGGTCGTTTGTTAGTTGACGCTTCATACAGCCCAGTTGAACGTATTGCTTACACTGTTGAGTCTGCTCGTGTTGAACAACGCACAGACCTTGACAAGCTAATCATCGACATGGAAACGAACGGTACTTTGGATCCTGAAGAAGCGATCCGCCGTTCTGCAACCATCCTAGCTGAACAGCTTGATGCATTCGTAGATCTACGTGATGTATCTGAGCCAGTAGCGAAGGAAGAGAAGCCAGAATTCGATCCGATTCTGCTTCGTCCAGTAGATGACCTAGAGTTAACAGTACGTTCTGCAAACTGTTTGAAAGCAGAAGCTATCCAGTACATTGGTGACCTGGTACAGCGCACTGAGGTTGAGCTACTTAAAACGCCTAACCTTGGTAAGAAATCGCTAACTGAAATCAAAGATGTTCTAGCATCTCGTGGTCTTTCTCTAGGTATGCGCCTAGAAAACTGGCCGCCAGAGAGCATCGCTGAAAAAGATTAATCAGGTTTTTATCAAACTGATTTGTAGAGAAGGATAAAACTATGCGCCATCGTAAGAGTGGTCGTCAGTTGAATCGCAACAGCAGCCATCGTCAAGCTATGTTCAAAAACATGGCCGGTTCTTTGGTCAAGCACGAAGTGATCAAAACTACGTTACCAAAAGCGAAAGAATTACGTCGCGTAATCGAGCCTCTAATCACTATGGCTAAAGAAGACAGCGTTGCAAACCGCCGTCTAGCTTTTGCCCGCACTGGTGACAAAGAGGTTGTAGGTAAACTATTCAACGAGCTTGGTCCTCGTTACGAAGCTCGCCCAGGCGGTTACACTCGCATTCTTAAATGCGGTTTCCGTGCTGGCGACAATGCCCCAATGGCATATGTTGAGCTAGTTGACCGTCCAGTTGTAGAAGCTGAAGAAGAAGCAGTAGAAGCAACTGAAGAGTAATTAATACTCGATTAGAAAAAGGGGCCTGGGTGAAAACTCAGGCCCCTTTTTTTGTACCCAAAGAGTAATGGGGTCAGTGTTACATCTCTGACCCCATTATTCTTTTCACCCTGCATCTGCCCAATCAACTGGATCTGCTTTTCTATATTTCTATTCATCATTTTGGCTTGTTGTTTGCTGTATTTCTTTGCAACGCAAATTTTAAAAGTCATCCCAATAAAGTATTCGCCATTTATGTATTTCAGTTTTTCATGGCAAGGAAGGTTATGTTAACTACGTCGTCGTTTACACAGTCGCTATCATCAACTCCGTTGTTTAGTAAAACACTGTCAACCGCTTACGAGCGGCTAAGTTCAGGACTAAGAATCAATAAAGCTGCAGATGACAGTGCTGGTTTACAAATATCGAATAGGTTGACGTCAGAATCCTTGGCGAAAAACCAATTGCGAAGAAACTTAAACGACGGCATTAGCTATGCACAAATAGCGGAAGGCGGGCTGCAAGAATCTGCCGATATATTGCAGCGTATGCGGCAATTAGCCATGCAGTCTCAAAACGGCATTAACACTGATGCAGATAGACGCGCACTTGATAAAGAATTTCAGCAGTTAAAAAACGCACTCAATGGCATTGCTTACAATACCGAAGCGTTTAACCGATTGCCTTTGCTAGGTGATAACGACTTATTGTCTGATAACGTAGCCTCAATTGGTGATACCTTTGTAAAGGGTAATACAGTCCAATTGAGCAGTGGCTTACGTTCTGTAGCGTACATTCCCGCTGGTTCAACAAATATATCTATAGATATTGATAGCTTTTCAGCAGACGATGATCTGCAGGTATTCACAACTAGCGGTAGGCACCTGGTTGGTACACCACTGTCTGACAATGTGTGGGGTACCAATAACGTTAACTCGACGAGTGACATCAAACGCTTTCTATTCTTACCAGAAGAAGGGTATGCACCAACGGCGAGCTACGATGGTAGTTCTTTGATTACTAGCGGTTCTGGTACGATTAACGGAACAACATTCACCTTCTCAGGCGATCAGCACCCCGGAGTTACAACAGAAAGCTTAACCATTGATAATACGAGCGAGCCGCTTATTATTTCAGTAGTGGGGCAAGGTGTATTTAATGCCACAGTCGACTGGGATACGTTGGGTGCTGCAGGAAGCGGTGGAAATAGCTTTGAAGCTGGCCCTGTGGATATCACTGCTACTAATTCGCTAAGCGATGGCACAGATTTTATAAACTTAACTAAAACGCCAGTGGGTTTATCTGACCTAGACATGGTTGAAAGCGATGTGCTTACCTTTGAAAACGCAGAAGCGGCGTTACAGCAAATTGATGATGCATTGGAATATGTTAGCGAAAGCCGAGCGTTTTACGGCGCAAAGATGAATCAAATGGAGTCGGCCCTAAAACTCAATGACCGAATGCACGAGGGCTTAATGGCAGCGCGTTCTCAAATCCTCGATACAGACTTCGCTGCAGAAACCGCTAAATCTACACAGGCGCAAATCGTCGAGCAAGCCAGTATTTCTGTAAGGGCTCAGGCTAAGTCTACTGATGAACAGGTTTTGGGGTTGTTGAATGGAACCGTGAATGATAGTTAGAAATGCTCTTCATTGTGACAAAGTTGATGTTTTATCATTTTCAATAGCGATTTATAGTAAAATCATTCTACGCTTTTCAACGTAAAAAGGCGTTAAAAGCTTTGTATATATCCACATTCAAAAATCTAAGGAAAATACGAGAAATGGGAAGCCAAATTACGTGCTTTAAGGCCTATGACATTCGAGGTGAATTAAATTCACAACTTACCGAAGAAATAGCATACAGAATTGGCTATGCATTTGCTGCTGAACTAAGTGCAAAGACGGTAGTGGTTGGCAGTGATGTTCGTTTAACCTCTACGCCCTTAAAGCTAGCACTAAGCGCTGGCTTGATTGATGCCGGTGCCAAAGTGACTGATATTGGAATGGCTGGCACAGAAGAAATATATTTTGCAACTAAACATTTAGGTGTTGATGGCGGTATAGAAGTTACTGCCAGCCATAACCCGATAAATTACAATGGCATGAAGCTTGTGAAAGCTGGTTCTGTTCCAATAAGTGGCGATACAGGCTTAAACGCAATAAAAGTACGCGCAGAAGCATTGAGTGAAGAGTTCGTTTCAGGTCGTCTATCTTATTATACTTCTGGTGCATTTATCGATGCTGATGCTTTTTTTAACGGGCACGCGCATATAGCAATAGAGAAGCTGGAAGAGACGGGGCAGTATTCCAAACAATCGTGCATGAAAGATTATGTTACTCACATGCTGTCGTATGTTGAGCTTAATAACTTTACACCTCTTAAAGTTGTGGTTAATGCAGGCAATGGTGCGGCTGGTCCAGTTCTCGATGCCATTGAGCATGAAATGCAAAGACTAAACGTGCCTATTGAATTCATTAAAGTACACCACAATGCAGATGGCACTTTCCCAAACGGCATTCCTAACCCTCTTTTACCCGAAAACCGTGCCGACACAGCCGATGCAGTAAAAGCCTCAGGTGCCGATTTTGGTATAGCCTGGGATGGTGATTTCGACCGCTGTTTTTTATTCGATGCAGACGGTGAGTTTATAGAAGGCTACTATATTGTAGGTCTTCTGGCTGAAGCATTTATAGAAAAAAATACTGATAGCAAAATTATTTACGATCCGCGGGTGTATTGGAACACTGAAGACATTGTGGCAAACGCTGGCGGCACGCCAATTAAGTCAAAAACTGGCCATGCATTCATTAAAGAAAGAATGCGTAAAGAAGATGCTGTATATGGCGGCGAAATGAGTGCACACCATTATTTTCGCGACTTCGCTTACTGTGATTCAGGTATGATCCCATGGCTATTAATTGCAGAACTAGTGTGCGTGAAACAGCAAACCCTAGCCAGTATGGTGAAAGAGCGAATAAAGGCGTTCCCTTCTTCAGGCGAGATAAACAGTAAACTTAAAGATGCTGATGCAGCGCTAGAACGAGTGACGAACAAGTATCAAGCATTAGCAAGAGTTATTGATACTACCGATGGTCTAGGTTTAGAGTTTGACGATTGGCGCTTTAATTTACGTAAATCGAATACAGAGCCGGTAATTCGCTTAAATGTAGAAAGTAAGGGCAATATTTCTCTAATGGAAGAGAAAACTAAAGAGGTGTTAGCCCTTATACGCGCTGAATAAGTAAAAGCCGAACGCTAAATTTTAAAATAAAGATAGGGCAAAAGTGCTGAACGTTGCCCTATTTTTATTGCTACCTAGTTTTTGCCATTTAATCGCAATACAAACCTTTGTATACTAACCGCTGAATATATAACTATTAGGACGTGGGCAAAGCACCCACACATCAAGGATATTACAAATGAAACCAGTAGTATTAGCTGGCGGCTCAGGTAGTCGCTTATGGCCAAAATCTCGCGCAGCACTTCCAAAGCAGTTTCTGTCTCTCACATCAGACAGCACAATGCTGCAAGACACGATAACTCGCTTAAAAGGCACACCAGCTCAGAATCCAATTTTTATTTGTAATGACGCTCATCGCTTTTTAGTTGCAGAACAGCTTCGCCAAAAAAATATCCAACACGGGGGTATTCTTCTAGAGCCTGTTGGTCGTAATACAGCACCGGCAATCGCGTTAGCAGCATTGCATGCTACCATTAATGGTGAAGATCCAGTGCTTCTGGTATTAGCTGCAGATCACCTTATTAAAGACAACCAAGCGTTTCACATTGCTATTGCTAAAGCCGAAAAGCTAGCAGAGCAGGGTAAACTTGTTACTTTCGGTATTGTTCCTAACCAGCCGCATACGGGTTATGGATATATCAAAGCGGGCGAGAAAGCGGGCGATGGTTTTGAAGTTGCGCAGTTTGTAGAAAAGCCTGCTTTGGAAACTGCAAAAGAATATGTAGATTCTGGGAGTTACTACTGGAACAGCGGTATGTTTATGTTCAAAGCAAGCCGTTACTTGGAAGAGCTACAGAAATATAACCCTGAAATGCTAGACGTGTGTAAGCGTGCTATCGATACAGAAACACCTGACCTAGATTTCATCCGTGTAGACCACGACATTTTTGCGACCTGCCCAGACGATTCAATCGATTACGCGGTAATGGAAAAAACAGATAGCGCTGCCATGGTTCCATTAGACGCAGGTTGGAGCGATGTTGGTAGTTGGTCTTCACTGTGGGAAACTGCCGAGAAAGACGAAAACGGCAATGCTACTGTAGGCGATACTATTCTAGAAAACACCAAAAACAGTTACGTAAATGCCGAACAGCGTTTGGTTTCTGTAATCGGGCTAGAAGATGTTATCGTAGTAGAAACCAAAGATGCCGTTATGGTAGCCCACAAGGATGATGCGCAAAGCATTAAAACGGTTGTGAACAAACTTAAAGCAGAGCATCGCCCAGAGTTTGAATTCCACCGTGAAGTATTCCGCCCATGGGGTAGCTACGACTCTATAGATAGCGGTGCTCGTTTCCAAGTAAAACGTATTACGGTTAAGCCTGGTGAGAAACTATCTGTTCAAATGCACCATCATCGTGCAGAGCATTGGATTGTAGTATCGGGCAGCGCAAACGTAACCATTAATGAAGAAACGCAGTTAGTTACAGAAAACGAGTCGGTTTATATTCCTATCGGCGCTGTTCATGCACTAGAAAACCCTGGTAAGATCCCCCTAGAGCTTATCGAAGTGCAGTCTGGCGCATACCTTGGTGAAGACGATATTGTACGTTTTTCTGATAGATATGGGCGGGTCGCTAAGTAGTAATTAATTAGACTTTTAAGCTAATTTGATCTAACAAGCAGGCGTTTAGCCTGCTTGTTATCTCCTAGCGTAAAATAGGTTAAAGATAATCAGCAACAATTTCATATTCAGAAGCAAAATAACTCTCTAAATAGCGCAAAGTGCTAGGGAATGATGACGAACTATTCCTTACATTCTCTTTTGCTTCTATTAATGGCTTGCCAAGTAACTTTTGTAGTCGCTTCAAATCTGCACTGTTTCTTGTGGTACTACCCACAAAGTCAAAGTCGTTAAGGCCGATGCTTTCAAAATAGTGCGCGTAAACGAAAATATTCTTAGCCAACGCGTTTTCTTTGATCATGCGCTCAAATATATCTTCTTTCTTAATTATGCCTTTATCTAAATAATGCTGTTTTACGAACGCATATTGCGCATTTTCATCTTTTGTAGCTAAGTAGTGGCCGAGTAACGACCACGCGCGCTCGAGAGGATCTCTCACCCATGTTACTTTTTTCGCATTTGGGAACATGCTGATTTGAGCAGAGTGTGTAGGAAAATGACCGAACACCACTTTTGCGCTTCGCGGAATCCATATGGGTTTACCTAGCCCAAGTTCTGCGGCCCCCGTATTTCGATAAACACCAAAAACCGGGCGTTTTCCAAGTGCATTAACAAAACTTTGTCTTAATGAACTTCCCGCTGTTTTTGGTACATGGTGTACAACCCAATCTACGTCGCTATTAGGTGCTCTGGGGCTTACTTCTTTTGGAGACAGCTTCCGTTCTAGTTTTTGAGAAAACGATAATTGATACATAAATAATAAAACGCTGCGGAACTCTCAATGTATGAAAAATAAATACTTTACTAGTACCGATTAATAAATAAAGCGGCGCAATAATACATTGGTGAAATTGAAAAGTATAACTGCACATAACATTATCACAGCGCTTTTAGCGACAGGCACATAAATACGAATTACTGTACATTCCTCGTTGCTTTATTACAGTTTTAATTAGCTGCTAAACTCGTTACACTATGAAAATTGTAATGGACGCAGTAGTCCAAGGTAGTCTCAGGAGACAACATGCCACGTGCAGTGCTTATTTCTGTTGGTGAGCTTTCGCTAGAGCCAATCAAAACATTGGTTGAAAGTAATGGTGTTACCACCGCAACAATTGTAGTTTCTGATACTGCCAGCCTTAAAAACTTAGATGCATTAACCAGTAAACTTACTGAACAACACCAAAACGCAGAATGCCTGCTGGTTCACGCCAGTAACGGCGTTGAAAAAAGTGTTTTAGGCTTTACCGGCATTGCCACCCACCTTATCTTCAGTGCTCCAGAAACCTATCTAACGCAGCGATTAGTGGCTAGTCAATCCACTGAAAATACTGATACAACGTCTCAAGCGCTAACACAGCAGTTCACTCAACAATACAGTGAATATGTTCAAAACGCATTAAACGCACACGAGCAAAACAGCGCGCTACGCCTATGCTCTATCGATGACATATTGGCCAATCCAGCCGTGTTCATAAAAACTGTGTTCGAAAAAGACAGCCAAGAAGTTAAAAGCGAATTAACCACAAATTTGGTTTACCAAACCATGGCGTTAAGTGCGGCTGCCGCGTTAGTTGATAATGACGAACTGTTCGAGCTTTATGACGATGCGCTCTCAGTGGGGCAGTTATTTGGTGAGTTTTCTGTCCATATTAGCCCAGATTCTGATACGTTTAAGCACAAGAGCACGGTACTACGTGAAGTTGCGCTAGCCATACAGCAAAAGAACCACCAGATGACCGCGCTAAACAAAAAAGCCTCAGAGCAGGCCACCGAAAATGCTGCGAAAATAGCTGAAAAAGACAACGCACTAGCAACCGCCAACGAGCAGCTATCGGCAAAGCAGCAAAAATGCGCTGCGCTACAACAAAGCTTAGAAGTACGTGCTAACGAGTTAGACGCAACAAAAAGAGAATTAGCCGCAACAACGAGCGAGTTAGGCGCTAAAGCAAAAGATTTAGAGGCCAAAACAACCAAACTAAGCGAAAAAGAAGCGCAATGTAACCAGCTTACGCAGCAACTTGCAGAGCACAAAACAACAGCAGAGCAGCAGCAAAAAGCTGTAAACGCCGAGTTGGAGAAGCAAAAGCAAGCACTAGCAACCGCTAACGAGCAGCTATCGGCAAAGCAGCAAGAATGCGCTGCGCTACAACAAAGCTTAGAAGCAAGTGCTAACGAGTTAGACGCTACAACAAAAGAATTAGCCGCAACGGCGAGCGAGTTAGGCGCTAAAGTAAAAGATTTAGAGGCCAAAACAACCAAATTAAGCGAAAAAGAAGCGCAATGTAACCAGCTTACGCAGCAACTTGCAGAGCACAAAACAACAGCAGAGCAGCAGCAAAAGGCTGTAAACGCCGAGTTAGAAAAGCAAAAACAAGCAGTGACAACCGCCAGCGAGCAGCTATCGGTAAAGCAGCAAGAGTGCGCTGCGCTTCAGCAAAGCTTAGAAGCACGTGCTAAAGAATTAGACGCAACTACAAAAGAATTAGCCGCAACAACGAGCGAGTTAAACGCTAGAGCAAAAGATTTAGAGGCCAAAACAACCAAACTAAGCGAAAAAGAAGCGCAATGTAATCAGCTTACGCAGCAATTTGCAGAGCAAAAACAAACAGAAGAGTTAACACAGCTTCAGGTAATGCAGCTTCAAGAAGAGTTAGAAGCCATCTCGCAAGAAGCCAGTCGTTTAGTGCAGGCTGAAATAGCCCTTAAAGCATCAAACGAAAATGCGCTGCAGCTACAGCAAAAACTTAGCGTGGCACAAGAGGAGCTGCAGCTCTCAGCGCTCCAAATAACACAGCTTCAAGAAGAGTTAGAAGCCATCTCGCAAGAAGCCAGTCGTTTAGTGCAGGCTGAAATAGCCCTTAAAGCATCAAACGAAAATGCGCTGCAGCTACAGCAAAAACTTAGCGTGGCACAAGAGGAGTTGCAGCTCTCAGCGCTCCAAATAACACAACTTCAAGAAGAGTTAGAAGCCACCTCGCAAAAAGCCAGTCGTTTAGAGCAAGCTGAAATAGCCCTTAAAGCATCAAACGAAAATGCGTTGCAGCTACAGCAAAAACTTAACGTGGCACAAGAGGAGTTGCAGCTCTCAGCGCTACAAATAACACTGCTTCAAGAAGAGTTAGAAGCCACCTCGCAAAAAGCCCGTCGTTTAGAGCAAGCTGAAATAGCCCTTAAAGCATCAAACGAGAATGCGTTGCAGCTACAGCAAAAGCTTAGCACAGCCCAAGAGGAGGCCGAGTTTGCGACATTGCAAATATCGCAGTTGCAAGAAGAATTAGAACATGTATTTACTCAGTGCGAAGCATTAAAAGCAAAAGAAAGTGAAGCAGCTAGCTTATCGGATAAATACAGCCAGCAGCAAACAGCTGTTGAAACCCTGAGCACTGAAAATGCGTTGTTAACGAAGCAGATATCGCAGCTTCAGCAGGGCCTGGAAAAGGCAGAGCTTGAAAAAGAAGCGTTAACACAAGCGCACAACGAACTACAACAAACGCAAACAGCGCATGATGCGGCAACCGCAACAAGCAATGAAAAGCTTCACAATGCGGAATTAGAGCTAGAGCTTGCATCACTTCAAATTTCACAGCTTCAAGAAGAATTAGAGTATTACTATAACGCATGGCAAGAAGCACAACAAAATGGAACTCAGGTAATTAAAATGGGCAAACATCATCAAAAAGTGTTCGGTAAAGCTCAGGCTGAATCATTGGTCATTACAGGAAAATATAGCGAGGACGGCTACCAGGATGCACATTTTATGCTCAATAATGTTCTGCTTGGTGATGGAAGACACTTCGCTGAACTAGCCGTTAAATTAGTAAGGATCGGCGAATATATCGCTATTGAATTTAGAGACAGCAGTGACGGTTCACTGTTTCAACATTTCGAAGACTCCGTCGACGAATATGGCCCTTTTTTACGCTTTTTTGTCCAGCCTCCGGAATCGCACCTCGAGCAGCAACAGGTGACTTTTAGTAGGATGAATACAAGTGATCGTGTATTGCTAATGAGCGTTATAAATTTGTTAGCCGAACACATCCAAGACTCTAACATAAACTGTGAAACTGTTCTTACGAGTAGTGATTGGCGAACATGGCGAATTTCTGCTATCAAGTTGGCTGAATTAATTGATGATATGCCAATCTGGCTTAGTTTCGATTCTGTTATTCTTAAAGAAGAATATCAAACAGAGGGGTATGAACATTTATGGTTGTCATTTCACAACATGTTAGTGGGAGATTCGTGGAAAGAAATACTAGAACTGAAAGTAGCCGCTACGGGTATTAATAGCGGTACGGCCACTTTTTGCGACGCAATTTCACTAGAGTTTAGAGAACAAGAAGACGGAACTGTTCCTTTATTCACTTGGCCACCCGAAACTGTAGATGAACATGGCCCGAAATTTACGGTTTCCCTATCCGATTTGGATAACCTGTCTGAAGTTGCTAGAGCAGACCGATTACTAATTCTACATCTGGCGACTAATTTACCCGAGATTATCTATAAAATTGCTGAAAATGCAGAGCTTGTTAGTCGTCATAAAGATGAATGGGCCTATGCTGCTAAATTCTTACTAGCAGGCCCAAAGGAAGTATCAAACTCTGATAATCATGAAGTTTATAGCTTAAAAGAAGCTATAAGTATGGGGAGCTATCAGCATTTGTTGTTTTCAAGCTACGATAATTCTACAGATGTAAAATTAAAAGCAGAAAATATAAATCCAGATACGTTTGATGCTGAAGTCTATCTTGAATTTAGGAATGGAAATGAAAAAGTAATTGGCAATTCTACGGAATTCTATGGAGAAGATGAGTTTGGCCCAAGAGTAGTTATTCCTCTTGAAGTATTATTGATAGAACTGCATTCCAAATCATCTACAGAATTAGATTGGGCCATTCAGTACTTTATTAACATTGAAAATAAATTAACAACACTCCAAAATTTAGATGAACTGATTAAACGGTTATGGACAAATCTCCTAACAAGGAAAAAGGAAATTGTCGATAACTAACGCACTAAAATTGTAGAGATAAAAAAGCAAGAAGCTTTTCATTTTTAATTTTATTTAGGATAAATTGAGTAATGAGTTTGGAGTTAACCAAGTTACTATCTAATACGAATAAATCGCTTGGAACAATTCTTCATGTTGGTGCTGGTACGGGAGCTAATCTACAGGAGTTGCAGCGAGCCAAGCCCAGAGCAATTACTCTTGTTGAATCTTCACGCGCGCTATTTACTCAGTTGAGCAAAAAAATAAAAAAGCATCAACACATCATTGCGTTCAATGATTGGATTGTGTCTTCAGAGGATCAGACCGAAAAAGCACATATCTTCGATAACCCAAGGTACAACTCATTGGCTGCTCCTTTGGATATCGACGTTAAACTACCAAATATTACTTTGAAGGATATTTCTGAAATAGAAGGGAGATCAATTAACGAGCTAATCCAATCAATTAAATTATATGAAAAAGATGTAAATATCCTAATATTATCAGTTTTAGGTTACGAGAGGCAGCTAATCGATAGTATTAATGAGGAGCTTATAGAAAAGTTTGAATACATTGTTATCGAATGTTCATCAAAAATTTCTTATAAAGGGCAGTGGAACTCTGAAGCTGAAATTGAGAGTTTTGTTAGGATTAATACTAGTTGTAAAGAAAATAGCGATACACTTGTATATTATTTTCAAATTAATCACTCATACATAAATGCGAAAAGGGAACTTGGTTTAATAACTCAGGAACTACGTTCGTCCAATAACAAGATCCTTGAATTGGAAGACGCTATAACGGAGCTTGAAGCTACTAAGAAGTCATTGATATCAGAATTTGAAGAATATAAAACCACTAGCACAGCAGATGTAGCTGCACTTAATAGCACATTGCAAGATACACTCAAGCAGCTAGATGAGTTGAAAACAGAGAAGAACGAATTTCAGGTAAAATTAAAGCCCTTAATTACAGAGGTTGAACACTTCAAGGGGCAGCATCAAAACTCAAGTAAATGGGCAAAAAACTTAGAAGCTGAAAGAGATGAACTGTTAAAAATACAAGAGCTGAATGAATCAGAGCTAAGTACTCTGAAAAAGGATTTGAATACGATTGAAACGTCCCATCAAGATGCCAAAGTGAGGCTAAATAAACAGGAAAGAGCCTTAGAATTGACAGTTAAGTCTAATTTACGGTTAGAGGAAGAAAACAGAGAATTAAGGGAAGCCATCAAGGAGAAGGTTAGCCAGGAAACTAACTTAACAAAGCTCGTTGGGCAACTATTTGGGGCTTTAAAAGAAACAACCAAAGCTTTAGAAATTTCAAACTCCAAAAGTAACTCTTCTTCAGGTGATTCAAATGAATGAGAGCTCGATTAAAGATATCGCGGCTCTTATTGAAAGAAATAAAGCCGTATTAGCCGAGGTCCCGTTAAACCTCCGATCCAAAACGCGCACGCGATTAACTGAAAAAAAAGTATCAGAACTAACATATTCATATGAGAGCCTTCTGGAAAAAAACAGTAAAAATTTGACAATAAGGTCAATACATCATTTTGCATGCAGTGGCGGCTCTTTAATATCTAAATGCTTAGATGTTATGCCCTCCGTGAGACTTCTTAGCGAATTACATCCAAATGCGAGGAAGCATCTTCATACCGCTAGTCACAAGTTTACACCTTCTGATGTCATTTCTTGTGCTTATTATGCAAGCGTAAACGACTTAGATGGCCTAGCATTTAATATCATGGAGGCGTCGGTTAAGCTCGCAATTGAACATGCTTATTATCAAAGAGAGTTTTTGGTTTTTAGAGAGCACAGCCATACTGACTTCTGTGTTGGAGGTGAACCTAAAAGTGTTAACTTTTTCAAAAAAATTAGAGATGATATTTACCGTGGAATCTCAGTAGCAACAGTGAGAAACCCAGTAGACAGCTATTTGTCGCTCATGAAGAATAACTGGGTGCATTTCGAGCCTTCTACGTTTAATGAATATTGTAAGCGTTTGAACTTGTTCTTAGCGGGTTTTGAAGAGCAAGAGATTTTCTTTTACGAAGACTTCTTAGATAAACCCTTAATCATAATGGAGAGTATTTGTAACACTCTTGCTATACCATTTTCCCCTACTTTCATAGACACATATGACACAAGAAAAATAACGGGAGACAGCGGAAGAGGTTCTGATTCAATAAAGAGGTTGCCGCGACGAGACCTCTCTCCTGAATATATTAGAGAAGTAAATGATTCCGAAGAGTTCGAAATGTTTTTAGGTAGATTTGAATATTATAGAAAAGAGACGGAGAGTCTTAAGAAATGAATTTTTATCATATTATAAACCCATACAAGGTTGATGAAAGCTCCCCGGCGTTTATCGAACAAAAGAAGACACTTGACTCTTTGTTCACAGCGATTAACTTTCTTGATGAAAATACAAATGTAACTATTGTTATGAAGGTATCGGAGGCTGACTACCCTTATTTTGAGCAAAAATATAAACAGAATAAAAATGTTAAGTTGTTGAAGCTTGCTACCGATTCCAGTCAGATCTCACCGCCATTTAATGTTAAGCGTGAATTGCCCCTTCTTAACGATCTGTTGGACATTAGCACTATAAATATGGATATTCAGGAACGTGATTTGGTGGTCGTTACGAATATGGATATTTGTGTACAGCCATTCTTTTATATGGAATTGCTCAGAATTCGAAATACAGGAAAAGACATCTTCGTAATAAATAGAAGAACTATTCCAAAGGAGCTAATAGATAAGGACTTGTCTGAGGCGTATGTATCTGAAGGTGAAAAGCATATAGGTCACGATTGTTTTGTGTTTCCAATTTCTGCATTACATAAATTTGATATTAGAGAACACATCCTAGGTATCGGCTTTGTATTCCGACCATTTTTACTAAATTGCATACTCCATTCTGAAAACTTCGCGGAGTTAGATGATGTATACCTGACCTTTCATTATGGTGACGATATGTTTTGGAAGAATGAAAAGTTTAGCGATTACCTGGAACATAATAAGCAAAAACTGATTGAAGTATACAAGGCCAACAAATCTTTAATTGACAATGCAAAGCAGGATCCGAGAAAAAAGGTTTGGCTAGACAAGTTTTTTAGTTTTGGTTTTCTAGGGTAACGTTTATGTTTAATTTAAGGAAAGAATTAGAACAAAGTTATGGACTTCACAGAGCTGGCTGGTCTTATGCTATTAGTTGTCTCGAGGACTATCATGATGAGCAAGGACCGGATTTTATAAGTTTTCTAGAAAAGAAATTCGTTTTTGGCACTGATAAAGGCGACATTAACAATGCTTATGAGCCGCCTAGAAAACCTTGGGTCGGGGTCGTACATTGCCCTGTTAATGTCCCATTATGGTTTAATCGACAAAATTCGCCTGAGTCATACTTCGAGACAAATGAGCTTAAAGGTGCTCTAAAGTATTGTGTAGGACTTGTTTCTCTATCTTCTCCACTGAGCAGTTGGCTCGAAGAAAGATTAGATGTGCCGGTAACAACATTACTTCATCCTACAGAAGAGTGTAGCCGTCGATTCAATGAGACAGTGTTAAAAGAAGATAGACCACTGAATGTTGTACAACTAGGGTTTTGGTTAAGAAAACTACATGGCATCCATCAACTAAAGCTGAATGAGAAAGAGTTTAAGAAATATACAGTGGGTTCTTCGCGGCCTCATCAAACTCGATTAGTTAATATCGAAAAGCAAATATTCAATTTTGATATTGATAGAAATGAAGTGGAGCAAATTGGGTTCTTAGAAAATGCTGACTATGATGAGCTTCTTGCCAATTCCGTAGTTTTCGTAGACTTCTACGATACAAGTGCAAATAATGCAATAATAGAATGTGTAGTTCGGGGAACACCTATATTGTGCCCTCCGTTAAAAGCTATAGTTGATTACCTTGGGCCTGATTATCCTTTATATTTTCAATGTAATGAAGACGCGGAACGTATACTAAATGATAGGGACTTGCTGCTGAAGGGAAGTCGCTATTTGAGGAATAGTGGGGTTGCAGCTCGATTAACCCTAGAAACGTTCAAGAGAAACTTTAAAGAAATCAAATTTGTAGGTTAGCCATCGTGAGCGTAGTAGAGAGTTTGAATAAAAATGGGAGATATTTAGGGGCTCTTTCTTTTCTCCTAAAACCTGGTTATCGGGATTCCTGTAGTGATTTGGTAAAGTATAGCTGCTTATTGGTAGAGGCCACAAAGGCGAAGAGTTCGTTATCATCCGAACACAGCAATACCTTAATGAAAAAAGTTGAGGAAAGTTTCAAATGGATAGCGGAAAGCTTACCTGAAAAGGACTTTGCTAAACTATTAAAAGATCTTGATGATAAAGAACTTTTAACCCTTGCGAGACCATTTCTCACAGAGTTTTGTACTGAGTTAAATTTCTCTAAGATGGGAGAATCTTACGAGCATGGTTTATTATCAGTAGTTTTTAATTTTTCTCCTAATTCTGAGAAACTTTCAAATCTGAAAATTGACCAGGTTCGAAAGCTAGCTGAATTGGCAGAGACATATCACTTTTACGAGAAAGCCATTTTATTTGGAAAAATAGTACTTGATAAAGCCCACCATCCTTTTTGGGATTATCATTTTATAGCGCTTCAACATAGCCGTTTAGGTGATACAGAAACCGCAATTGATTACTATGAAAAGTTTCTCAAAGTAAGTATTAAAAAAGGTAATAATAATGCAATTAAGACCGGTTTTGTCCGGTATCTCGAATGCTGCCAACAACTGATTATCGATAAAGATAAAATTATCGCGGTTGAGAGTGAGGTACCTCCCGAAGTCCTTGAGTTGCAAGAAGTTAAAAATACTAAAAAAGAGCTTTTTGATATTATCGATTTTAGGACGGTTTTGGCTAACGCTCAGAACAAAAGTTCAGTGAAGGTGGGGTATAAAGCATTGTCATCTGTGGACGATGTCAATATCGCGATCGCTCGCTTAAAAGATGAGGTTAAAGTGAAACCTAACTTTGAGGCGTTTTATGAGCTCTATAAATATTACTCGGTGCTTGGAGACGTGGCCAATGCGGCGCAGTATTTACGTCTCGCCCAAGATTTTAACTTTTTCCTATTTAGAAGCTATGAGTCGTTAGTTTGAATAAGCTTGAAAGTATTTTAGTTACCGGTTTTTTCAGAACTGGTAGTACGCTTTTATTTTCTGCGTTACGCCAGTGTGTTGACCTAAGGGTTTATTACGAACCATATCATCCTGATATAGTGGAGTATGTGGATTCTTGCCAGAAAGGGTTGCCAAACGCCGATAGAGAAAGATTGGGGCATACAGTAGATGGTGACTACTTTGAGGAATACAGAAAGCTAAATCTCGATGAAATGGCAGCCGCTTTTAATAAAGAAGATAGAACTGTTCATCATCCAGTGCTGAATTCTCTATCGACTAAACTCGATCTCTTCAACTATGTTCGTTACTTACACGAATGTGCGTATAAAGAAGGTAAGGTCCCAGTCTTACAAGCAAATAGGTTGAATTTTTGCTTTGACTGGTTTTCGAAACATTTTCCATCAAACTATAACGTATTAATAACAAGAAAGCCTTCAGATATCTTCTCATCTTTAAGGAAACTAGCTCTAAAAGACGGGATTGATCTGCGAGTTGATACAGTTGGGCTTGACTACTGGAATGTTTTATCAATTTTCGATTCTTTAAAAGCCAGATATTCTAAAATTATAGAGCTGGAAAAAAGTTACTATTACAAACTTTGTTTTGTTGTTGAATGGATTAATCGTATTGAAAGTAGTAAAGCAAATTTGGTAGTACCTTACGAGTTATTGGGGAATGGCAATACGCAAAAGGCCATATCTCATGCATTGAAAGTTTTCTCAAATAATGTGCTTCCTGTAAGTAAATATATCGAGGAACACTATGTAGAGGTAGCCCCTAAATCTAAAAGTGAATATATAACGAGTATTGAAAGGTTGGTAGACAAGCAACTCTCCTTTCTAAAGAATGCATATGAAGGTGAAATATGAAGTGGATATCACTTGGTTCGACATGCCAGCCAGCTTATTGGATTAGAAATGAACTGAAGCAACCTGAAGCTTATTTTTTTGATTGGTTAATTACGCCCCCCAAGGCTTTGATTAAAGTGTTGGATGATGGTATTGATGATCTCTTAGATGTAAAGAATCTTTCAATCCATCATAGAGGTATTCGTGTCATCGATGATTTGAGCGGATTAGAGTTTCAGCATGATTTCCCCGAGGATGAAACGGGAAAAATATTGGATAGTTATGTAGATTATGTTGATAACGTAAGAGATAAATATATTAGACGCTATGAGCGATTGATTGAGCTAATTGCCTCAGATAAGCAAATCGTATTTGTTCGCTATGGAGACAGACCGTCCAACATTCCCTCACTCAGGGAAAAAATTCAAGAAACTCTTATGAATAGCAAATCGATTCTTATCTTCGCTAGCGAACATATAGAGTGCGATCAGGAAGACTTCCCATTTTTTTATTTTAATCTCGAACCTTGTAGTGACTGGAAAGGTGATCAACCGAAATGGAAAGAAATAGTTGATAAAATTACAAGACTAGAAAGTGAAACCAAATGAACAAAAATAAACTTAGAACAATGGATGATAGCGAGATTATTTCGTTATTATCCAGCGAAGTTGTTCCTGTAGAACAAAGCAACAGGAATTTGAATTATGATACGTCAAACATTGGTTATGCACTGTACTCCGAAGTTTTGAGCAGAAGTGGACACGGACATATATATAATTCGACTAAGAAAGATTTGAAAGTTGTATCGGAATACTTACGGACGCTCGACATCGGATTCTATGAAGTCAGTGACTATGAGAACTCTCAAGAAGTAGTATTTGATAATAGTCCAAATGAGTTAAGCGGAAAACTGGATGTCCCAGGCTCTATAATAAAAGTTGCCTTTAACACTGCTATAAAACAACGTCCAGCGCTGTACCTTAATCGTCTAAAAGATGTATATATGGTATTTAGTGGAAGGCATTTTTGTATTTTCTCTTTAAATGAAAAGAAGATACATTCTAGCTCTTCTTTTTTGTTGCATGAAAAAGTAATAGAAAGCCTAGTAAAAAAATGTGAGACGTTCTCTAAAGTTTTTTTCTCTGGTGACTTCAGAGGGATGAATAATGTGTGTCATTTTTCGTATGATTGCTTGCCTAGAGCTCTCTTAGCTAAAGACTTATTAGGATATGACCGCTTCTTATTCAATCCGACTTATAATACCGACGAATATCAAGCTCAGCTTCTAGATTTGGCTCAAATCGATAGAATCTCGCTGCCGGATTATTCCGTTGTGCATTTTGATGAGTTGGCTTTTTTTAGCAATGTCTCACCTGAAGATATGTGTCACCCTACGTTTCATTATCATGGTGGTTTAACATCACAGCTAAGCATGTTAGGAAATAAATTACCAAAAGAAGGTCAAAGGAAGAAATTCTATATTTCTAGGAAAGATGCTCATACCCGGCAGATATTGAATGAAAAAGAAGTTGAAGAGAAGTTAGTTGCCTACGGTTTTGAAGTTATTGTTCCCAGACAATTATCAGCATTGGAGCAATTTTCCGTGTTCAGAAATGCAGAAGTTATTGTTGGTTCTCATGGGGCAGGTTTGACCGGATTATTTTTTTGCGATAATTCAACCAAGATCATTGAGATTTTCAATCCCGAGAAGGGTACTGCCGCATATGGGGCGATGAGCTACGCACTTGGCCTGAATTATGATTATATTTTAGGTGAGCCTAGGGAGAGTGAAGGTCATCATGATATTGTAATAAACATAGAAGAGTTGATAGAAAAGGTCACTTATTAAAATGAAAAAAGCACTTATCACCGGTGTAACCGGCCAGGACGGCTCCTATTTAGCCGAGTTTTTATTAGAGAAAGGATACGAAGTTCACGGTATTAAGCGTCGTGCTTCGCTGTTTAATACTGATCGTGTGGATCATATCTACGAAGATCCTCACGTAGAAAACGCTAACTTCATTTTGCACTATGGTGATTTGACGGATTCTTCAAATCTTATCCGTATTATGCAAGAAGTGCAGCCAGACGAGGTGTACAACCTAGGCGCACAGTCGCACGTTGCGGTATCTTTCGAAGCCCCTGAATATACAGCCGATGTAGATGCTATGGGCACGCTACGTTTGTTAGAAGCTATTCGCTTTTTAGGGCTTGAAAAGAAAACTAAGTTCTACCAAGCGTCTACTTCAGAACTTTATGGTGAAGTACAGGAAATTCCGCAGAAAGAGACTACACCGTTCCACCCGCGCTCGCCTTATGCCGTAGCAAAAATGTATGCGTATTGGATAGCGGTTAACTACCGCGAGTCTTACGGTATTTATGCCTGTAACGGTATTTTGTTCAACCATGAATCTCCACGCCGTGGTGAAACTTTTGTTACCCGCAAAATAACGCGCGGTATAGCCAATATTGCACAAGGTTTAGAAAGTAAGTTGTATCTAGGTAATATGGATGCACTACGCGACTGGGGCCACGCTAAAGACTACGTTCGCATGCAATGGATGATGTTGCAACAAGATACACCTGAAGACTTTGTTATTGCCACAGGTAAACAAATATCTGTACGCGAATTTGTGCGTATGTCAGCTAAAGAAGCGGGTATCACCCTTGAGTTTACCGGTGAAGGCATAAAAGAAATAGCGACGGTTACCGAAGTGAATAGTGAACTAGCACCAGGCGTTAATGTGGGTGATGTAATAGTAGAGGTAGACCCTCGTTACTTCCGTCCTGCAGAAGTCGAAACACTGCTTGGCGACCCAACAAAAGCCAAAGAAAAACTAGGCTGGGTACCAGAAATTACTGTTGAAGAAATGTGCGCAGAAATGGTGGCCCACGATCTTGGTAAAGCGAAGCAGCATGCGCTGTTGAAGCAGCACGGTTATTCGGTAGCAGTGGCTAAAGAATAATAAGGCAATTAGCTTTATATAAATTTACATTCAGGCGGCTCTAGTCGCCTTTTTTATTTGCGCTTATTTTGTAGAGCAGGGCCGCACGGATAAGCACTGAGTTTGTCGCTGGTATTAAGATTGTCATTATGTTCAAAGAAGTAAACGAAGCTATTGAATTGTACGATTTTGAAGGTGCTTTAGGTTTATTAGAAGAGTGTACTCATAACGTTGAATACTATTCTGTTACTAAAATAAAGTTACTGTGTTTACTCGAACGATGCGATGAAGCAACAACCTTTTTCTCTAGCATAAGTGAAGACGACCGCAGTGAAATCATATGTGAAGCAATGGTTACTGGGTTAATAGTTAACCATCGCTTTGTTGATGCAACGAGGCTGATGCTTTCGTCAATAAAAGAGAATCCTAGCTACCAAAAATTGAAAAATAGTTTTCAAAACGCGTTAATTCAGTTGGGCTTACTTGATTTAGCTTATAAATTTACATTATCTTTTGAAGCTAAGATAACCGAGTTTAATGTTGGCCAGCTAACGAATTTAGCAACCATGCTGCTTATAAAAAAGAAAATTAAGCAGTCGGCGTACATTTTTGGCTTAATAACAAAAAACTTTAGTATTAACTATTGGGCGCGAATCACACCATGGCTAATGTTAGCCCATGGCCAAAAGAGTGAAGTTTGTGCTGAACTGTTTGCTCTGTCTAAAACACAGCCACACAGAGTGCTGAACACCCATCACCATTTCTCACAATACGAATACACTGATTTATACAATTACATTGTAACTTCTCAAAGTAGCATTGAACCAACGGCTAAGCCTTGCGAAGATGACCATGCATTTGTAAGCCTACTCGAAGCGCCGAATACGAATACTCCATTTAAATACGACTTTATTAAATTATGTATTTGGAAATATGCGCATATATTGCAAGGAGCACCAGTCACATTTATAGAGAGAGTTCGCGAAAATACTTATATGGCGGCTTTACATGATGAAGCTGCGAGAAGCTTATATAGCAGCACTGCCATTAACCTCCTGCAAAAAAAACATTCGCCTGAAGTAGTACACATTGCAAACCTTGTTAAACAAGTTGACGGCCCGGTTGTGTTCATAGCGAGTCATCTTAGCTACCCCGGTGGGTTGCATACATTGTATGCAAAAATAGACAACATACATTACGTAAAAACGCCCCTCGGTGGAGATATAGAAAAAGAAAAAGCGTTTAATACCATTTATATAGGCCCGCACTTTTTACAGAAACCTAATTTGTTCGAACTAAATAGAATGTTAAAAGTGCTTAAGCGAAAGCAGACTTTATTGATAAAGCTTGACCAGCAGAATCAACTTTTAGAGAAGAGCTCTCAGCCTTTAAATGCTCAATATGAGCGTGAATATAACTTTTATTTTTCACAGCTAATTTGGGAAACTCGAGCAACATGTATGTTTATTGACGTTGACTTTTACAATGAGCAGTACCACTTTACGTGTGAAAAATTACCGCACCCCAATGATTATAACCAGCTTGATGCCTGGCAGAGTGATGTAATTAATGAATATGACAAGCATATCTCTGCACGCATTCGTGGTGAACGCGGCAAGAATAATCCTGCGCTAGACGACGTTACAAAAAGTATGCTCAAACAAGAATACCATCACCAATTTGATAGCATTGACCGTTTACTGTCAGAGTAATATGGTTTAGATAAGAGCTTGCAAGAAAAGCAACGACTAACGGATATGTTCTTTACTAAAGGTAATAACCCTAATGCAATACGCGAATTTGTTGTCAAAAACGCTTACAGACAATGCCAACAAGATTGTACTGTGCCAATTAATAAATTCAAAAACAAACGCATTCCTGGAATTAACAGGCGCAGAGCTAGATTTGCGTGCTCGAGAATTTGCGGCAAATTTGATAGCGGCGGCGCCTAAAGAGCGAACCGTTGTAACGTTAATGGATGAGGGAATTGAGTTTGGTGTTGTTTTGGTTGGTTGCATTTATGCAGGCGTGACGGTTGTGCCTACACCAATTCCTAAAAAAGCAGGAAAATCGCTAGATAGAATCACGTCTATTTTATCTGACTGTAAAAGCGGAATGTTATTAACTAATTCAAAATACGAATCTTTATTAAAGTCGAATAAAAAGCTAAGTGAGTACTGCATTCATACTTACGAAGGGCTTCAACAAACAAAAAACGAGCGTTTGGTAATGTTTCGGCCACATGAAAATGACATTGCGGTTATTCAATACTCTTCTGGTTCTACAAGCTCTCCCAAAGGCGCCAAAATAACCTGCGCAAATATTCTTGCAAATAGAAACGACTTAAGCGAGCCATGGAACATGACCGAAGGGCGAAGTATTCTACTTTGGTTACCTAACTACCATGATATGGGGCTATTCGCCATCTTACACTCCTTATCGTTAGGTATGCGAGTCGACATTATGTCGCCCTTCGATTTTGTAAAAAAACCGACAAAATGGATAGAGCTGATAAGTGAAAGAAAAATTAACGTATCAGGCGGGCCTGCATTCGCTTATTCCATGGTTACGGCCAGCACCGACTTATCAACGCTTAAAGAATTAGATTTAAGCCATTGGGATGTTGCTTTCTGTGGCGCTGATTATGTACCAATACATATACTCGAAGACTTTGAGTTAAAACTTGATAACGTTAGCTTCCCACGTGGTCGTTTGTTCTCCTGCTATGGTATGGCAGAAGCTACGGTTCTTGCGGCTGGGCAACCTATACCTTCTGGCAGAGAAGCTGAAAGAAAATCGAAATATAAAGATTTAGCTGCGTGTTACTTAGGGCCATCATTCAAACCGAAAGTCGCTATATTTAACGATGAAGGCGCTCCGGTATTAAACGGTTGCGAAGGTGAAATTTGTTTACAAGGCGACAATATTACTAAAGGTTATGTATCAAGTGAGCGTGCCGAAATTAAACATAACGGTACTACATGGTTTAGAACTGCAGATTTAGGCATTATCGACGGCGACTGGTTAACGATTACCGGCCGCAAGAAGGATTTAGTCAAAATACGTGGAATTGGTATTTACAGTATAGACTTAGGAATTCACGCAGAAAAAGTGAATGCTTCACTTAATGCTAATGCATGTCTATTCGAAAATAATCGTGAAGAAGAACAGGTGTTTAGTATAGAAACCTACGGCAAAATACTAAATACAGACAGTGCCCAAGCGGAAGCCTTATTGAAGGCTGAGCTTAATGAATGTTTTGGTTTGTGCTTATCGTCTGTCAATATTCTGCCAAGAGGAGCAATTGCTAGGACGACAAGTGGAAAAATACAAAGGTGGCGTTGATGAATACTATGCATCAATTGGTGCCAATAATCATTAAAGACGCGCTGCTGGCTAAAAAAGTATTGGCATCAAAATCTTTTATCATTGCTCCAGTTCCACAGTACATTCGAGATATCGATTCAAGAACTGAACACGACTTCTCTTTTTTGAGCGACTTCGCTGAGCGCATTTTGCTTTTTATGAATGGTAAAGAGTTATGGGAAGCCAAAAAGCTATTAGCTCAGTCTTTAAATCGTGAAGAATTGAATTGCTACACAATGAGTTTTCAGCTCCACATTGATCGATTGCTAACACCGACCAGACCGAATAATAAGATAGACCTTGTTAACGATGTGACTAACCACCTTTATAAACACGTGGTTGAAGATTTATGGGGAATTCGAGTAAGCTCACAGAGCATGTTGCTAAAAATGGCGAATGGCGTTGCAGGGCTGCTCGAACCAATGCCTCGTATACGTAAGTTACTTGAATATCAAAATGACTGTGAAGACTTCTACAAGGAGTTAATACCACAAGTTTCGCTTTTCCGTAAAACGTCAGCTTTAGCATCGAAACTACAAGCACAGTTCGCGCATTTAGATGAGCGTAATTTTTGCTTTTTACTTATGTCGCTGGTTGGTGGAATGCGATCCGCCTTTGATGCGCTAAACAATGGTTTTTTCGCTTTCTTGCAATTAGACACCGAAAAAAGGTCGGTGCTCAGTAAGCAACAGATATTTGACAAAAATGTTGATCTTTTCGCATCGTTGTTTAGTCCGTCTAAAGTATTGGCGCGAATTTGCAGTGAAACAACCAAGGTGGGTGACCAAGAATTTGTAAAAGGACAAAGGGTACTCATTGATATACGCGCCGCGAACACCACGTTAGAAGACGTAACGAATAGCGACCCATTATGCGTACGGAATTTTTTCAATAAAAATATATCAAACGTGCACTTTGGTGCTGGAGTCCATCGCTGTCCCGGCAAGGATGTGTCTCAGTTTATGTTTCCAAAAATTTTTAATGCTGTTACGGAACAGCTTAAATACAGCACATTAAATTCAGCGGATATATTGTTTGAAGATAATGAAATGACGAAGAGAATTATTTCTATGCCAATAAATGTCATGCAGACAATAGAAACTTTATGACGACAATGAACTCCAAATTCGAAAATAAGGAGGGGATTGTATTTGTTGACGATTATCCTCTGGCCAAATCAATTCTAGATAGCGAAAATTTTCAGGTTCCAGATTTATATGGTTTTTTGAGTCGTTTGGAAGAAGCAACAGATATCAGCTTAGAACACCTTAAGCTAAATATCTGGTGTTCACCATTCTTCTTGGAAGGTGAACGTCAGCAAGAAATTCGTAAGCTGTATTTTAAGTATATAAATAATACAACATTGAAGCTGTGGAAGCCTTTTATCGATCAGGCAATAGAATCAGTTGTAAAAACTATCCCTGAAAACGTGCCTTTCGATGTTGTAACGGCTATAGGCGAAAAAATTTTCACACGTATTGCACGGCCGATGTTGGGAGTTTTCCCAAAAAATGAAGCTTTATTTGATGAAAAAGCGATGACCTTACAACGGCTTGTAGAGCCAATGCTATCCATAAAAAAGCTACAGGCAATCGATAGAGACTTGTTCGAATTAATGGCACAACTGCATGGTACTGAAACGGCTATTGAGCTTGAAGGTATGCCAACACATTCCTTGTTAACAGCACTTGTAGAAAACGAAAAAATTCCCATTGATGAAGCGTATGCTTTAGTCACTACGCTTTACGCCGCTATGGCTCCGCTAGCACAGACCGTGGTTAATCTTGTTGAGTATATTTATGTTAATAAAATTACAAATGAAAATGAGCTGCAGGAAATTGTAGAAAAACAAATTCAAAATTTTGTAGCACCAAATTTTATCCACAGAGTGGTAAAACGGGGCTGTGTGATAGGTGAAATGCGCTTTTCTAAGGGCGATACAATCTTAATTGACATACGCGGCACTGTTAGCAAAGCTGGTGGGCAACAACATCTGTCGTTTGGCCATGGCCTGCATTTTTGCTTAGGCGCAGCGCTTTCAAAAATGGTAATGAAAAAAGTGGTAACTGAAATTACAAAAAAAATTGAAGTTGCAGAGATTATAGTTAGTGAGTTGGACTTAGCGAACAGCATAGCGATGGCACATAAGCAACTCATTGTTAAAAAGGCGCAGATAGATGAGTAATGATTTACAAGGCATAGTTAACTTCATACTAGAAAACGTTGCTACTCTAACGAAAACAGACCGTTCACTATTAACGGCAGATACGCATCTTGGATCAGTGGGTGTTGATTCACTTAATGCGGTGTTGTTATGCGGTAAGCTAGAAGATGAATATGAGTTAGAAATAGAGCCAATAACCATGTTTCAGTATAAAACTGCAAATGAGGTGGCTGGTGCTATTTCGAAAATGCAGAGTGATGTATGAGCATTTACTCAGTTGGTTTATCAACAACCGGTCACGATCCCGCTATCGCAGTTGTATCCCCAGCTGGCGAAGTTATTTTCGCTGAGGCTACGGAACGCTTTTTACAAAGTAAGCGAGCGTGGGGGGCACAGCCAGATCAACTCAGTCATGTTAAGCCAGTTTTAGATGAAATTATTTGTAACGATCCGAGTGCAGAGTTTCAGATTTCACTAAGTTGGTCAGGGACAAAAAGTGATATCCCAGTCGCCAAAGAAAGCCCATTCATTGCCACTGATATGTTGGAGTGGATGGTTGCGTTTCAGGGCAATTTACAGCAAATATCGGGAGCAAACATACGCTTTGTCGGAGGTGAGCGGGTAAGAACCGAGGTGTTTAAATTCGATCACCACTTATGTCATGCGGCCAATGCGGCCTATTCTTCCAACTTTTCTGAGGCTTCTTCTTTTGTTTTGGATGGTGAAGGCGAAGTTGGTGCAGCAACACTGTTTCGTTGGAAAGAAGGCTTTTTAAAAAGGAAATGGCGTTCTTGGGGGCCAGGAAGCTTAGGTAGTTTTTATACTTGGGCAACAGAAGTTTGCGGTTTCACCTCTCAATACGGTGAAGAGTGGAAGGTAATGGGGCTAGCTGCTTATGGTGACATAAACCATGAATGGGCCGAAAAACTGTATACGCTGTTTCGTGTCGAAGACGGTAGGATTTTGTGGAACGAACAATCGCAAATTCAAAAAGTGGTAAATTTTTTCAATAAAATTAAACAGCAAGACAATTCCCATTACATGGAAATGGCAGACTTTGCAGCAACAGCACAGCATGTATATTGTAAATATGCTACTGACATTCTTATTGATATTCATGCTCAAGAAAATCTGGATAATTTGATATTATCAGGTGGTTGTGCATTGAACTCGTCGTTCAATGGGCAGATTACGTCATCTACGCCGTTTAAGAATATCCATGTACCTTCTGCCCCCGCAGACGATGGAAATGCCATTGGTGCTGCCCTACTTGGTTGGCAAAAGACATGGCAGAATGAATCGGGTACTCCACAACCTATTAAGTATGGGAGAGCGTCGCCATTCTTAGGTTCTAAACCAGACGTGGAAAATGTGGATAGCTACTTGAAAAACTTGAACTATGAAGTTGAGCGTTGTTCAAGCCAGTCTGCGAGTAGAGTTGCTGCGCTACTATCTGAAGGTAAAATTATTGGCGTAATGAGGGGAAGAGCAGAGTTCGGCCCACGCGCTCTTGGTAATCGTTCTATACTCGCAGACCCCCGAAGCGCTGAAATGAAAGCTACAATAAACAAAGTTGTAAAAGGCAGAGAAGCTTATAGACCTTTTGCACCGGTAATACCAGAAAAGCACTTGAGCGAGTGGTTTGAAAATCCTCAGCTTTCCCCTTACATGTCATTTGCATTGAAGTGGCAAAAGCATGCTGAAGGTAAAGTTCCAGCAGTTGTACATAATGATGTTACGGGGCGACTACAAACAATCAACCGACACGAAAATAGCTGGTTAAGTGCGCTAATCGAAGAATTTTATTCCCTGACAGGCGTACCCATAGTGCTTAACACTAGTTTTAACGTTATGGGCAAGCCTATCGTTCATTCAGTGTCAGATGCTATATTGGTGCTTATTAGCTCTGGCTTAGATGCTGTGCTTATTGAAGATACACTTATACTAAAGCGCTAATACCCTAAGCCCACCAAATACCCAAGTTAGTTAGGCATCTAATTTTATCATCAAGAGTTTTCCCCGATAATGGGTGGGCTACGTAAACTTCTTCGGTAATGCTGTCAACCAGGCGAGGAAAGTGGTGATGTGGTAACACACACACGTTTAAGTCATCACCCTTGTTCTTCGCTTTAGATGTCATTACGGCTTTTGATGTGGTGAAGTTTGTCTCTCTAAAAGGTACCAGTACTGGTTCCTCTATTTGCCAGCCGGTAATTCTGCTAGCTACTTCTCTATTTACCGATACTTGGTCATCTTTATCGTTTATTACACGTTCTTTTATTTGTGTTACGAAGTGCTTTGCCTGCGGGCTATTATTTAAGTAGAACAAGCCACAGCACAACACAACACCATAAAGGGCGTGCACATCATGTGGCCATACTGTACCTTGCGTAAATACAATATTGGAATTAAGACTCGAAATCATTGGCAGCGGGTTGCGAAGCCATACTGCGTCAGCATCTGAATGAATTATTTCGTCATGCTGTTGCAGAAGATCGTTAAGCACTTCAAGTCGGTGTTGCCATAAACCGCCAAAGTTTTGTCCTTCCACCTCAATAGGCCTGTGAAGGGTATCGCAAAAATCAATAGCATCTCGAGTTTCGTCGTCTAACGTAATTACCAAAGCGTGTTGCTCTAGTCCTATTTTCTGTAATGCTAAGTACCAGTTTTTTAAAACGGGGATATAGCTATTGTTACAAAAGGTAACTATTTTAATCATGAAATTTTGCATCCATAGCAAGTGTAATCAATTTTTTCGCCATCAAATGCTATACCTATCTCGGTAAAGTAATCATCTACGGCTTCCTTACAGCCTTGCCAATGGCCATAGTCATCAATAATTAAGTAGCCGTTTGGCTCTAGCAAGGGATAAAGTTCCCTCAAAGCGGCCATAGTCGGCTCGTACAAGTCGGCATCAAGCCTTAAAATAGCAATTGATTTTGGTTTGATTTTAATTACAGTTTCTTGGGCTGGTCCTGCAATTAAAAATAAAGAATCATTGGCTACCCCTGCCTCTAATACTTTGGCCCTAACACTTTCTTCTTTACACGGAGCGTCACAGTATTTCGTTAAGTCGTATTCTTTGATCGATTTACCATTCAAGTCGTTTTCGTTGGGAAGGTCTTTTTCAAATCCTGCAAAGGTATCGTACAAGAAAAACTTTCTTTTAGCATACTTTGAAGATGCTAACGCTGCTATAACGCTCGAGTGGCCAGCAGCAACACCAACTTCTACAAATGCACCCTTTAAGCCTGAACTCTCAATATCCCTCATTGCATGGATCAAATAATTTGCTCTTGGGGCACCTGATTGTTTTTCATTGGTATAGATAGAAGGATGATTTACATTTTCGTAAATATTTTTGACTTCTTTCATAATTTCAGCACTAGTTTCTTGAAGAGCAATATTGAATCGCGCTGCCTTATGTTGCCAACGGCTATTTTTTGCTGACTTTCTATTGAACTGGTCAAACTCAGTTAATACAAGCTCTCCAAGTTTTTCACGCCGCTCTACTTCGTTGTTAACGCCAATATTTTGCGTGTCGTCTATAAGAACTATGTGATCCCGTGTAACTAATGGTTTTAGTAAGTCTAGGTCGGTTTGAATTGTTTTATCTTTCCCTCCATCGAGATGTACAAAATCAAATTGGTTTTTCGGAAGCGTATGCAACACCTCTGTTGAATAGCCTTCAATGAAAACAATGCGATCAGGGAACATTCGCTTTAAATAAGATACACAATGATGCGCATGTTTAAACTCAGCGGGGTCGACAATCGTTATTTTACTAGTTGTATTAGCAAGTAAAAATAATAGCGCACTGTGGCCCGCGCAAAATCCTATTTCTAAAATATGTTGCGCATTTTTCGCTAGACTGAGCAGGTTTTCCCTTTTTTGTAAAAGTGAATGCTCGGGCCTTCCGGCCAATGCATTTTCTAAGTTTACGTAAAAAAGGTTTCCTGTCATTCTTGCGCCGTGCATCAACACTAGCATGGCAATGTCGTTTAAATACGGCTTTGCTGCTTCTTCAAGCTGGCACAGTTCAGTACTGCGCACTGGTGCATGAAACACTTGAAGATTTTTACGATGGTTAATATTTCTGGTATTACTCTGATTGCGTGCCTTTAACGTTAACTCAAGGTCAAATGTGCAGCCTCGCTTAGTGAATTCTTCCCGCCACTCCAGTTCTGGTCGCTCCGCAATATGACCGTGACCTCCTTGCCCGGGCCTAGCGCCGGAGAATACGATCATGCGATCTGCGCGAGATACAAGAAAGTCAAAAAGTTCTTCATGGAGCTCAAGCGGGATATGTTCGGCAACTTCAATTGATATAACGATATCAAATAGTTTGTTTAACACGCTAGGTACAGGAGTGTTGAAAATATCAACATTCAATAGTGAGACATTGGTGCCATAAGAATCACTAGATTCAACAGCGGGTTCTATGCAATAAGATGGCTCAAGATGTACCGAGTGTGATATGTAGTTGGAAAGAGCACCGAGACCAGAGCCAAATTCGAGAAAGTTCTGCGGCTTTACTTCGTTGATTATAAAGTCGCCTAAGCCTGTGTTTAGATTTCTGCCATAAAGCGTCTCATGGGCCTTTTTGTCCCAGCCACCACCCTCGTAACCTTGGTGTTTAATTGTCTGTGTATTTTCTGAAGACATTAGTAATCGCCTCGAGGTAATCGCTCTGGCATTTGCCCAAAGCACATCATTCTTTGTGTAAGCCTGCTCATCATTGTGGTTTTTATCTCATTATACTGTGGTTCGTAAAACAGATTTTTAGTTTCCTTAGGGTCATGAAGTATGTTGTATAATTCACCGCAGTCATCAGCATACATGCAGATTTTCCATTCCGAGTTTCTGAGCATAGAGCCCGGCCCATAGGGGGTCGGCGCTAGCGCGCCTTTAATTCTTAAGCCATCTATAGGTTCTTTGGGTTGCTGTAAGAGCATTCCAGCATCGGCGTAAATGTCTTTACGCGTGCAGTTCTCACTTATTTGAGAGAGCGCATGTGAGCCAGGTGGTTGCTTTAAACCACATAGATCAAGTGCAGTAGCCATACCATCCATTAATTCAACTAAATTACTATTTTTTCCTTTCGGTAAGCGATTAGTTGGATCGTATATAATCAACGGTACTCTCATTAAACATTCATAAAAAGCTGGAATTTTATGAGTAACACCGAAATCACCAATAAACTCGCCGTGGTCGCTCCAAAACACAATAATCGTATTATCAAGTAAGTTTAAATTCCTTAGCGTGCCAAGTATTCTGCCGACCTGATCGTCTACATAACGAATTTGACCGCAATACATCGCCATAGCTTGCTTTAATTCATCAGTTGGCATATTGATTTCGCCACTGTGGATACGCCAATGAGTTAGTCTTCTTATTTCATTTTCAACGGGGGCGTTTCTGTAGTTTGCGGGTAAATCAAACTGAGATGCGTCGAATAAAGAACAATAAGGCTCAGGACAAGTAAAAAACGGGTGGGGGTCTTGATAGTTAAGAGTAAGGAAAAACGGTTGCTCGCCATGAGCATGCCGCTTTATAAAATCAATACCACTATCAGTTAGTCGTTTAGTCAAGTTCCATTGTGAATCAATGGGTAACTCGGCTGAGTCCCATGCGTTTACATAATTAGGGTTCTGTCCCATTATCCCAATACAAATGTCTTCGCCTTCATCATACAGGCTGCCAATTACATTACCTTTGAAGCAGTGATCTTTACCCCAGATAGCACGTTTGTAACCAGCGTCACCCAATATCTTCAATGCATTAGGCTTTGATTGATCATACTGTCCACCATATTGCCGAACACCGTGCTCGATAGGATATTGCCCAGTCAAAAAGCTCACTCGGCTTGGGCCACACATAGGAGCAGAGGTAAAAGCGTGCTCAAATAGCGTTCCCATTTGCGCCAATAAGTCAATGTTCTTCGTTTCGATGAATTTATGACCGTAACACGATAAGTAATCCCACCTAAGCTGGTCAGGATTGATGATAACTATGTTAGGTTTCACTTAATTCTCCGTGTGCTGAACACTAGAAAGTGTATTGAAAGCGTTCAATTTCGTCTTGAAAAATATCGGCTACTAAATCTATAGTTTTCTTATTTTGATAGTAGCGTTGGTAGCTTTGTCGGTTTGACTTGTTTATATGGGGGAGTTGTAGATTATCAATTTGTAGCTTTTCGCATAACGTTTTAAAGTCCTCAGATATATGTTCAAAGCGAATGTAAAAATCAATATTATCGAAATAATTTGTAGCATTAGCCGATGTTTTTAGAAAGTGTGCATGAGGCTTTACGGTTGACTGAATAAAAGCTTCAAACTCATTTTCAGACCACTCAACAGAACCACGATGAGGCGAGAAAAAAAATGAAACGCACCTATCCCAGGGATTTCGTACACATGCTATTTTTAGCAATTCTTCAAAAGTAGGTTTATCCATCTGCGAACGATAATCCTCAAGTGATGAGTGTTTGTGAATATCTATTGATTGAGAACGAATTTCGAATCTATCGATACCATCATGCATGTCGTTTGTGAACACCATTTTATCGTCACTGAAAGGTAACAATACTTTTTGTATTGCATTGCCGCCTGTCTTTGGTATGTGAATAAATAGAAATTTATGCTTCGTCGATAGCACTGATGACTTCCTCTAAAAGATTTACATATTCAGTATAAGTTAACGCGATAGCTCACTTTTTGCATCAAAATTTAAATTCAAAACTCTTCAATCGTCATTTCATCAAACCTCAAGCAACATCAGAATAAAGTTGATAATATTAAAGAGTTATTTAAATATATTTCGATGTATTATGACATTAAGCTTTTTGTGAGCAATAGCAATTTCGTCTTTGCTCGATTCCGCTGCGCAAAGCTTGCATAATAGGCGTATGTTTCCCAGTATGTATATCATTGGCCAGTTTTGTTGAGCGCCGATTCTAATTTGATTAGTAAAAGCCTTGAAGCAAAACGGAGAGGCAACAACCTTGAACAATACATGTGCGCAACGAGTTGCTTCACTGCGTTGTTGGTACATGTAGTTTTATAAAAGTGAATAGGATATGAAAACAGTATTTGTAGCGGGCCACCGAGGAATGGTAGGCGCGGCAATTGTTAAACAATTAGAAAAGCGTGAAAATGTCACTGTTATCACGCGTACCCGTGCCGAGCTCGATTTAACAAGTCAGCAAGCGGTAAGTACCTTTTTTGCTGATAACAACATTGATGAAGTTTATTTAGCCGCTGCGAAGGTTGGCGGTATTCATGCTAATAATACGTACCCAGCAGAATTTATTTATGAAAACCTAATGATAGAAGCGAACATTATTCATGCTGCACATATGAATAATGTGCAAAAGCTTCTGTTTTTAGGCTCAAGTTGTATTTATCCCAAGCTAGCTGAGCAACCAATGACTGAAAGTGCTTTGCTAACAGGCACATTGGAAGAAACTAACGAACCCTATGCCATCGCAAAAATTGCAGGCATTAAGCTTTGTGAGAGCTACAATCGTCAATATGGTCGCGATTATCGCTCGGTAATGCCTACAAATTTGTATGGCCCTAACGATAACTTCCACCCAGAAAATTCGCATGTTATACCAGCATTGTTACGCCGTTTTTACGAAGCAGCACAGCGCGGCGATAGCGAAGTAGTAGCATGGGGCAGCGGCACACCAATGCGCGAGTTTTTACATGTAGACGATATGGCAGCAGCGAGTGTGCACGTAATGGAGCTTGATAATGAAACATATCAAGCCAACACCCAGCCAATGCTTAGTCACATCAATGTTGGCACAGGTGAAGACTGTAGTATTCGCGAGTTAGTAGAAACAGTAGCGAAGGTAACTGGCTTTAAAGGCGAAATTACATGGGATACGTCTAAACCAGATGGCGCCCCGCGTAAGCTTATGGATGTGTCGCGTTTGCATGCCCTAGGCTGGCAGCATACCTATAATCTTGAACAAGGCCTTCAGCACGCGTTCGATTGGTTTTTAGCAAACCAAGATAACTTTAGAGGCTAACGCATAACAAGCGCAAAACACCGAGCAAGCTCGGTGTTTTTATTTGAAAGCAGGAGTAATTTTCGCCATCTCTATTTGAACGAAAAGTTACTGAGTAACTTTTCTATCATTTTATTTGTATTTGCCTTTGTTGCAATCGGAACCCGTGTTTGAACTAATAAAAAACGGTCGTTCTGATAACTCAATATCTGTTTCATATAGTAGGTATCACCTTCAATATTTACGTGAGCCGTTGTTGCTAGTGCTGGAATATTATTCAGCGCAGTTTGTTCGTTCGTTAATATCTTGATATCTTCAGGCGAAGTGTCTTTTTTGATCAAGTGGGCCGCAAGTTGCTGCGTTGTTGTGCCTTCGCTCACCCCATGGCTTATTACTAACGTACTTTTGCCCGAGCTGTCAGATAATGGCTGCATAACAAGTGAATTGCGAAAACGCGTTGTAATTTTGTAGTCAGGTGTGTCGGTGAGTTCAAAGGGTAGCCCAGTAAATAGGCGTAGTTGTTTATCAGTTTTTACACTTAAACTAGTTATTGAGTGATAAATCGCCTGCTTGTGCGCAGTAGTTGCGCTTTCCGGATAGCTAGCTTCCACAACGACAGAAGACAGTTCATCACCACATATCAGCATTTCTTTATCAAACACGGTGCCCGCAATAGCCTGCTTTACCGAAATTAGATTACAAACTGCATTCTGCAGCTGTACTGCTTTGTTTTTAATCAACTGCATTTTCTGTTGAGCTAAGCTTTCTTGGCTAAATCCAAGTAAGTACTCTTGATAGGGCACCTCTACTTCGTACACTTTAATTCTAGAAAAGCTTTCTGCTTGCACAAACCCATAGTGTTCAGGGGTAAGCGTAAAGCCGCTTGCAGGCGTTAATCTAACGTGAAGTCCGTCACTAAGCATAAACCTTTGTGCTTGGGCTAATTCAGCTACAGAGGTGTTGCCACTCGTTTCCCGTTTCTGTGTTGCTATGCACGAAGGTAAGCAGATGCTTATAGTTAATAAAAATAGCCATTTCGACAGCATGTTTTCGATATACCTTTCAGAAGTGAGAAAGTTCTGGCTTTCTTCATCATAGAATGAATACCTAAATTAGGCGTTAGTGAGCTTACGGATGGCGTTAACTGCCAGCCGACTACTATGAATGTTTGACGTTTTTTCTCAATTAGCCAAATGTCTACTTGTATAACGGGGGTGCTAGACTAGACTCAAATTCTAAACGAGTAAGTTAACACATTTTTAATGTAGTTGAATGCTGGTCATTCACAAGTTCGCGCAATAAAAAATGTATTTGCCTTCTACTACGCTATAGCAGCTACGCAGATAGCAAAAGACGCCAAACGTAGGTACCTCGGAAGAGGCTAATTCAAGATAACGGAAAACACAAATGCGCATTGCCTCTTCGACGCAAGGTTACGGTTTAAGGTTTCATCACTCTCTCGTTTGGTTAATCGCGTCTCTTTGTGTTTTGTTTGGAATGCATTCTGCCTATGCAGGTACTCCTACGTTTTCTACTTCATTTTCTCCTTCTACTATAGCTCCTGGTGGTGTTGCTAAATTAACCTATGTAATTGATAACACAGCCAACGATACCCCCGTTTCTAATGTTGCATTTTCAAATACGCTGCCCTCAAGCATTACGTTAAATTCACCGCTCAATGTGGAAGACAATTGTACAGGGCTGACAACCGCAACAGCGGGTGGAAATAGTGTGAGTTATGCACTAGAGCGTCTTCCAATAGGCAGTACATGCGAAATTTCTGTCGATGTTACCAGCACTACACCCGGTACACATGTTAATACAACTGGCGACTTAACTAGTTCTGGTGGCAGTTCAGGTTCGGCATCAGCTAGCCTTACTGTCGATAGCGCAAGGCCAAATTTATCTATCGCCGTTTCACCAAGTTCGATGTCGCCTGGAGCTGTAAGCAGGCTTACATACATATTTGATAACACATCGAATGGTTCTGAAATGGCGGCGCTACACCTTGATGCTGTACTGCCAAGTGGTGTTGTAATTTCAAGCCAACCAAATACTACTACAAGCTGTACTATCATTGAAAGCAATGGGTATTCAGGCGTTGTTGTTACTCCCGGAACTCGCAATATTAAGCTTGGATACTTCACCGTAGCCGCAGGAGCAAGTTGTACGGCTAGTGTAGATATAACATCGTCTATCATTTCTGACTATACACTGAACTCAGGTGTTTTATTTAATGCGACGGTACAAAGCTTTGGTTCTTTCACGTTTGTCCAAAGCCCCGTTAGTTTGGGAGTGCAGGATACGGCACAGTTAAGTGTAGAGAGTTCGCTGTTGAGTATTAGTACACCTAATTCTGTAGTACCAGGTGTACCTACTACGCTCACATTTACGTTACTTAACAATAATCGCGATCAAGACATTACTAATCTGAGTTTTACAGACGATTTAAACGCTGCATTAACTGGGCTAAGTGCTACCAACTTGCCAGCAAGTGATTTTTGCGGTGCGGGTTCTTCAATTTCAGGCACATCCTTATTAAGCATTTCGAATGTTAGTTTGGCGTCGGGTGAGAGTTGTAGTTTTGCTGTTAATGTTTTAATTCCATCAAATGCCTCAGCGGGAAGTTATACAAATACTTCGAGCATCATTGCATATGATCTTGATGGCTCACCCACAACCAGTATAGCTGCAAGCAATGCGATTAATATTTACAGTGCACCGTTGTTAAATATGCAAGTGGTTGATGATCCCGTTGGGCTTGGCGACGATGTAACTCTACGATATACGGTAACGAACACCGATTCGGCTAATGCTTTAAGTGATGCAACGTTTCAACATACGCTGAATACATTGGTGGCAGGAGTTACGATTAATACGCTACCCGCCGCCAATAGCTGTGGGACGGGTTCTACTTTTACCGGTAATACAGACGGTAGTGGGAACCTCAATTTTGTTATGAATGATGGTGTACTAGCCGCTGGGGGAAGTTGTTCAATTGATGTAGCTTTAACAATGCCTGTAAGTGGTGCTCTTGGTGACTTTGTGCTGACGACAGGCAACATAACGGGAGTAGTAGACGGGGAAACGCTAGTGGGGGCAGCCGCAAGCGATACGCTAAGCGTGATTGGCGCGCCAGCATTAACGCTATCTCTATCATCTGGTAACGCGTTGCCAGGTGATACTGTTACGGCAACTTTTACACTTAATTACAGCGCTAATGCCAGTGCTGATGCTACTGAGTTAGGCTTCAGCGTTGATTTAGATGCTGCATTAACTGGGCTTATTGCTACTAATGCAACACAAAATGATGTGTGTGGCACAGGTTCAAGCATTTCAGGAAGTTCTGTACTCACCTTTGCGGGAGGCGAGCTATCCGCTGGAGATACGTGTAGTTTTTCTGTTGTGTTGCAAATTCCTAATTCTGCGTCAGGAGGCACCGTTTCTATTACTACTAGCGCGGTTGCTGGTACTGTATCGGGTGTAGCTGTCTCAAATGCGGCGGTTAGCAACAATATATTAATTTCAGGCATCACAGCAACGAAAGTATTCGTTACAAACCCAGTACTCCCGGGTAGTGAAACAGTACTCCGTTACACCCTCTCAAATTCTGCTAATGCGGCGGCGGCAACAGCGATATCGTTCTCCGATAGCTTAACTTCGGTTATTAGCAGCATGTCGGCAACTAGTTTACCTAGCAGCCCATGCGGTATTAGTTCCAATATATCAGGTACAACAAACCTTTTCTTCTCGGGTGGAGAACTACTGCCGGGCGCAAGTTGTTCCTTTGATGTGCCAATAAGCGTGCCTTCTGGGGCCACTACAGGAGTATATAACAGCACCAGTTCAGCAATTAGTGCCACAGTGGATAGCGTTAATGTAAGCGCGGGCGAAATGAATAGCGTGTTAAGTGTTGAGGAGCTAACAGTCAATATTACTACCTCTGCAAGTAATCCAACATCTACAAATCCTATCCCCGTTGCAATAAATTTTAGTAGAGATGTGGTTAATTTCGATGCTTCAGATTTAGTTATTGCCAACGGTAGTGTTACTAATTTTGTAGGAAGCGACAATGCCTTCTCAGCCGAAATTACGCCCACTGCAGATGGTGAAGTTACCGTTGATTTACCAATAAATTCGGTTGATGATGCCATAGATAATACGGTTAAAAACCCTGCAGCAACGCAGCTCACTGTTATCTATGAATCAACGCCAACCATTGCCGACCCTAGTATTTCAATATCATCACCAAGTGACACTGGTGCAGCGTCAGGGCCCATAACCTATACCGTCACTTATACAGACGTTACGCAGGTAAACTTAACAGATGCAGCGGTTACACTTAATAAAACAGGTGATGCAAATGCAACGGCTGTAGTAACAAACGGTGATAGCACAACTGCTACGATAACGCTTTCGAATATTACCGGCGACGGAACGTTAGGGGTTAGTATTGGAAGTAATACAGCACGAAACTCAACTAAACTAGCGGGTGGGGCTGGTCCATCCACAACATTTGTTGTAGATAACACACAGCCAACAGTGGCTATAACCTCTTCGCTTACTGGATCTGTTTTTAATCAAAGTAGTTTCACGGCTACCTTTACATTCAGTGAGTCAGTGACCGACTTTGATGCGGCCGATATAACAGCGGTAAATGCCGCGGTTAGCGGTTTTTCAGCTATCAGCAGCACGGTGTATAGCGCCACAATTACGCCTGAAAACGAAGGTGCGGTCACTATTGACGTATTGGCCGGTGTAGCACTAGATGCAATTGGTAACGGCAACTTAGGGGCTAGTCAGTTTCAAGCAAATTATGATGTCACAACGCCAACGGTATCTATTACTTCCGATATTATAGGTGCATCAACGAACAGTGCCTTTGTTGCTACATTTACATTTAGCGAGGATGTTACGGGGTTTGCAGTAGGCGATATTGGCGTTGCTAATGCAACGTTATCAAACTTTGCGGCGACTAACGCATCGGTTTACACCGCTACCGTTACGCCATTAAGTGACGGTGCTGTAACATTAGATATCGCCTCTGACATAGCCCAGGACACTGCCACCAATAACAATGCCGCCGCCACACAGTTTACTACCACTTATGATGCAACGTCGCCGACAGTGGCGATAAGTTCAACCATATCAGGTGGCGTTACCAATAGTGCCTTCGTTGCTACCTTTACCTTTAGTGAAGACGTAACTGGCTTTGTGACAAGCGATATTACTGCTAACAATGCTACTATTGGAACACTGTCTGCAATCAGCGGTTCGGTTTACACCGCTACCATTACGCCGGTAAGTGACGGTGCGGTTAGCATAAATATACCGGCGAATGTGGCACAAGATGCTGCTGGCAACGTTAATACAGCTGCGCCATCCTTTGCTACGTCATTTGATGCTACAGCGCCGAGCGTTGCTATCACCTCAAATGCTACAGGCTCAGTTATCAATAATGCATTTACGGCCACCTTTACATTCAGTGAGAGTGTAACGGGCTTTACGGCAAGTGATGTTATTGCAATGAATGCCACGGTAGGTGCAATGTCGTCAAGTAGCGGTGCGATATATACCGCAGTGGTAACGCCCACAAGCGATGGCACAGTTACATTGGATGTTGCAGCAAATGCTGCACAAGATGCCGCAGGCAATAATAATGGTGCAGCACCTACCTTTACCACTACATTCGACGCTACGCCTCCATCAGTTGTGATAACGTCGAATGTCGCAGGCTCAACAACGAACAGTGCATTTACTGCCACCTTTACCTTTAGTGAAAGCGTAACTGGGTTTGCGCTGGCCGATATAACAGCGAGCAATGCATCTGTAAGTAACGTTACGGCAGTCAGCAGTTCGGTTTACACCGCTACTATTACGCCAGCTAATGATGGCGTTGTCACATTAGATATTGCAGCTGGCGTTGCGCAAGATAGCGCAGGTAATAATAATACGTCTGCAGCGCAGTTTACTACCACTTATGATGCAACGTCGCCGACAGTGGCGATAAGCTCGACCATATCAGGTGGCGTTACCAATAGTGCCTTCGTTGCTACCTTTACCTTTAGTGAAGACGTAACTGGCTTTGTGACAAGCGATATTACTGCTAACAATGCTACTGTTGGAACACTGTCTACAATCAGCGGTTCGGTTTACACCGCTACCATTACGCCGGTAAGTGACGGTGCGGTTAGCATAAATATACCGGCGAATGTGGCACAAGATGCTGCTGGCAACGTTAATACAGCTGCGCCATCCTTTGCTACGTCATTTGATGCTACAGCGCCGAGCGTTGCTATCACCTCAAATGCTACAGGCTCAGTTATCAATAATGCATTTACGGCCACCTTTACATTCAGTGAGAGTGTAACGGGCTTTACGGCAAGTGATGTTATTGCAATGAATGCCACGGTAGGTGCAATGTCGTCAAGTAGCGGTGCGATATATACCGCAGTGGTAACGCCCACAAGCGATGGCACAGTTACATTGGATGTTGCAGCAAATGCTGCACAAGATGCCGCAGGCAATAATAATGGTGCAGCACCTACCTTTACCACTACATTCGACGCTACGCCTCCATCAGTTGTGATAACGTCGAATGTCGCAGGCTCAACAACGAACAGTGCATTTACTGCCACCTTTACCTTTAGTGAAAGCGTAACTGGGTTTGCGCTGGCCGATATAACAGCGAGCAATGCATCTGTAAGTAACGTTACGGCAGTCAGCAGTTCGGTTTATACTGCTACTATTACGCCAGCTAATGATGGGGCGGTGACAATAGATGTTCCGGCCAATGCAGCCCAAGATAGCGCGGGTAACAGCAGCACAGTAGCTAGTCAATTTTCAACAATTTATGATGCTAGCGCACCAAGCATTGTCATTACGTCTGATATCACTGGTGCCATTACCAACAGTGCATTTACGGCTACCTTTACTTTTAGTGAGGATGTCACTGGTTTTGCTCTGAACGATATAACTGTGGCCAACGCCACTGCCAGTGCATTATCATCAAGCAATAACGCAGTATATACCGCTACAATAACCCCTGTGAGCGACGGTGCGGTTACTGTTGATGTTGCAGCAAACGTTGCTGAAGACACAGCTGGAAATGCAAATACTTCAGCCACCCAATTTACTACCACATACGATGTAAGCTCGCCTTCGCTAACTATAACGTCGGATATTACCGACTCGCTGACAAATAGTGCGTTTATCGCTACGTTTACTTTCAGCGAGGAGGTTACTGGTTTTACACTTGGCGATATTAACGCGACCAATGCTACAGTGAGTTCTTTAACGCCCACAAGTATGTCGGTATATACGGCTACAATAACGCCATTAAGTGATGGGTCTGTTACTGTTTCTGTGGCTGCTAATATAGCCCAAGATGTGGCCGGAAACGGCAACGATGCCGCTACAACTTTTTCTGTTATTTACGATACAACTTCTCCCCAACTGTTAAATAGCTCTCCATCAAATGAAGAGGTAGATGTTGCTATTGCTCGGTTGGCTGTAACCTTAAACTTCAGTGAAACCATCCTGGTAAATAGTGGCTCAATTGATTTAGTTAAACTTTCAGACAGTACGGTGGTTGAAACGCTGTCACTCTTGGGTGATTCTGTTACACGCGAGCCCACAACGATTACCGCACAGTTTGCAGCAAACCTAGAACAAAATGAGATTTATACAGTTGTTATTAGCGCTGGTAATATATCAGATGCTGCGGGTAATAGTTGGCAAGGATTAGCTAGTAGCGATCTCTCATTTACCGCTGTAAATGAACCACCCGGAAGCAACGATGATGTAGCGGTAGTTGATGAAGATGATGCAGTAGTTATCGCCGTACTTGCTAATGACGAAGACTTGTCAGATGGCGTGAACCCCTCGAGCGTCAAGGTAGAAATGCAGCCGTTGCATGCAACAGCAAATGTAAACACAGACACCGGGGAAATTACTTACACGCCAGAAATCAATTTCAATGGCATGGATAGCTTTACTTACACAGTAGAAGACAACCAAGGTAGTGTCTCTGCGCCTGCGACGGTAACGATTACTGTTAATCCAATTAACGACATACCCATAGCAGTCGACGACAATGCATCAACAGGTGAAGATCAATCGTTAGTGATTTCAATTCTTGACAATGATGACGATGTAGATGCGTTAAGTAATTTACAGCCCAATACGCTAGACCCCGAATCTATAACTATCGAAACCGATGTTAACTCCGGTGCGCTAGAAATTGTTGGCGCAGCGGCGGCAAGCGCAGACAGCACATTGCAAGTTGGCCAGGTTATCTACACTCCTAACACAAACTTTTTTGGAACCGATGTATTTACGTACACAGTACGCGATACCGAAGGTGCTACTAGCACTGTTGCTACCGTCACAATAAGTGTGGGGGCGATTAACGATAACCCTGTTGCAAGTGATGACTCGGCAAACACAACAGAAGATGAAGCCGTTGCAATAAGTGTTACGGCTAACGATTCAGATACCGAAAATGAACTCGATATACAAAGTGTTACTATAGAAGCACAAGGAACACTGGGTGTCGCCTCCGTTGATAACAACACAGGGGTAATAACCTACACGCCTAACGCAAATAGATTTGGGACAGACAGTTTTCAATATAGTGTGCAAGATCAGCAAGGTCTAGGCTCAAATATCGCAACGGTTATCGTAACTATCACATCGGTAAATGATGCTCCGGTTACTCTAGATGATACCTATACGTTAGCTACAAGAGTGCCTACAGCGTTAGCAGTACTTGATAACGATAGCGACCCAGATAGTGAGTTTGAGCCTGACAATGAGATAAATGCCGCCAGTGTGAGCGTGGTATCAGCTCCGTCGCTGGGTACAGTAAGTGTTAATGGGGTAAGCGGAGTTATCACATACACACCAAACGAAGACGTAACCGTAGCATCCGACTCATTTACCTATAATGTTACGGATCAATTGGGATCGATTTCTAATACAGCAACGGTGCAGATTGGGCTACAGCTGCAGTCTATTCGTTTGGTCGCAAAAGATGATACCGCTGAAGCTGCAGAAGACACCCCAATAATAATCAATATTTTGGCGAATGATGGTGACGAAACGCGCACACTAGATATAGCCAGCGTTAATATTACTCAGTTGCCTACCAACGGTTCGGTGCAAAAAAATAACGACGGTTCGGTAACCTACAATCCGAGCTCCAACTTCTTTGGCAACGATGGCTTTAGTTATACCGTTAGTGACATTGATGGAGATGTATCAAACGTTGCTCGAGTTAATATAAACGTTTCGGGGGTTAACGACGCGCCAATCATATCGGGTTCGCCTGCGTTATCTGTTATTGCCGGGCAGGAATATAGGTTTGTGCCGTCAGTTACCGACATTGACAGCAGCTCATTTATTTTTAGTGTAGATAACGCACCCTCTTGGGCAGCGTTTGATACTAGTACCGGTACACTATCTGGTAGCACAAGCGAATCAGATGCGGGCAATTACACAGATATTGTAATAAGTGTTAACGACGACGCTGGAGCGACTGCAAACTTATCGCCTTTCTCTATTGAGGTCGTGAGTACTGCTTCACTGACGCCAACAGTTAGAAATATAAGCCAAAATACAGCGGAAGATGAGTCTGTTACTTTTTCAGTGGCTGGCACCGACCCTAATAATTTACCGCTTACCTATCAACTGGTTCAGCAGCCCCAATCGGGTACTTTATCGGGTGCTTTGCCATTACTCACCTATACACCAGATGAAAACTTTTTCGGTTCAGACACTTTTACCTACACCGCGAGTAATAACGACTACACCTCTCAACCTGCTACCGTTTCTATAACCGTGACAGCTGTTAATGACGCACCTGAAGCTACTGACGATGTGGCAACAGTTGTTCAAGGGCAAGAGATTGTTATTGATGTGCTCGCTAACGATAGCGACATTGAAAGCAGCGCATTAACCATAACTAGTGCCCAAGCAGCTCAAGGGATGGCGACTATTGTAGATAATAAAGTTGCTTACTTAGCTGAGGCCAACACGACAGGCACGGTTATTGTCGATTACACCGTTAGCGATGAGGGTGGCCTGTCATCATCGGCGAAAGTAGTTGTTACTGTCACTGCCGAAGAGGGGAGAGTACCAAGCGTTAATTTAGAAGTTCCGGAAGACATAACATTGAACGCTACAGGGTTAATTACCCGCGTAGACCTGGGGCAAGCTATTGCAACCGACGCCCTTGGAAACCCAGTAGCCACAAGGCTCAAGACACCACCATTTTTCAAACCAGGTAAACACACCGTTGTTTGGGAAGCAGACGCACAGGGTGATGTGCAACAAGGCTCACAGCTAGTAAGTGTTAACCCTATAGTATCTATTGATAAAGCTCAGCGCGTTAAAGAGGGAAGCAGGGCTACTATTAAGGTTTTTCTAAATGGCGTAGCTCCTACATACCCAGTTAACATACCCTACAGCGTATCGGGCACGAGCAATAGCGATGATCACAACTTAGTAGACGGTACGCTAGTTATCGAAAGCGGTACACAAGCAAGCATAGCCTTCGACATTGCTAACGATGGAACAATTGAGGGCGAAGAGACAGTGATTGTGTCTATTGCAGGTGCCACTAATGTGCGTAATTCAGAGCATATACTCACAATCGTGGAGGGCGGGTTACGCCCAGTACTAAGATTAACTGCCACGCAGAATAACACCGCTGTCACTACCATATACCCTCAAGCTAGTACTGTAGACGTAACGCTATCTTTTGAGAACAAAGCATTGAGCGATATTGTATTTGTGGATTGGAGCGAAAGCTCCAGCGAACTGAATGCGCTTAACATATCATCGTCGGATACAATTTTCAGATTTTCTCCAGAAAGTCTTGATGCTGGTGTATACCACGTAAAGGCTAAAGCTACAGATATCGATGGATTAGAGGGCTTTACTGACATTACTTTACTTCTTGCCTCTTCATTGCCAACGCTAACTGACGAAGACAGTGATGGTGATGGCATTCCAGATAATCAAGAAGGCTTGGGGGACAAAGATGGTGACGGCATTCCTGATTATCTAGACGCTACAGACGAATGTAATGTGCAGCCAATAAGCAATAATAATGTTTCGAATTTACTCGTTGAAGGAGAGGTTGGCGCATGCTTTAAACTCGGCGCAACGGCAATCGTAAACTCAGGTGCAATTAACATTGATAAAACCATAATTACACCTGATACCGAAACAACCCTTGTGGGCCCAGTATTTGACTTTGTTGTTGCTGGTCTTAGGGACGTTGGTCAAAGTTACCGCATAGTGTTGCCTCAACAGAATATTATTCCTGCGGGGGCAATATATCGCAAATACTCTGCTTCAGAGGCACGTTGGAAAGACTTCGAAATTAATGGAACTACAGACGCTGTGCATTCTGCCAAAGGTGAGCAGGGCGTTTGCCCACCGCCGGAAAGTGAAGCTTATGTTGCAGGTCTTACGGAAGGGCATTGGTGCCTTCAACTTACCATAAGTGATGGTGGACCTAATGATGAAGATGGCATAGCCAATGGCACAATTGTTGACCCATCAGCTTTGGCTGTGGCTGCTAGCAATAATCGACGCCCGGTAGCAAACAATGACGACATAGCATTATCTTCTGATAGTGATAATCGACTAGAAGTATTGTTGAACGATACAGATCCAGACAACGATGAATTAACGCTTTTATCTGCGAACGCTTTCTTGGGTGCGATAGAGATAGTAAGTAACGAGCTGGTATATGTGAAGCCAGATGCCTTCTCAGGTGTAGATACAGTTTTATATGCCATATCAGACGGTAAAGGCGGTTCAGCATTTGCAACAGCAACACTGAATGTTGACGTTAATAATGCGCCACAAGCGCAGGATGATACGGCACAAACAAATAACCGAACAGCGGTAAATATTGACGTATTAGCGAACGATACAGATGCAGATGGCGATGCATTAAGCCTTGTCTCGGTCGCGGTTGATGCCGGGCAAGTAGCCATTATTGATAATACCATTAGCTACACGCCCAACGTTGGCTTCGTTGGCAGCGCAACTATCTCATATCGCATAAAAGATACGAAAGAGGCGATAGGTGAGGCAAATGTTATAGTGAGCGTAAGCGAACGATTGAACCAAGCTCCTATAGCGCAAAGTGATAGCGCAGAAACAACAATTGGAACGCCCATTATCGTTGATGTAATTGCAAACGACACCGATATTGACGGGGATGTACTAACAGTCGTCAGCGTTTCGGCAACTCAAGGTGAAGCAACAATAGAAAATAACAAAGTGCAGTTTACCCCCCCGAACGAATTTGTTGGTTCGGTATTGGTGACATATTCAGTGTCTGATGGAACAAATGAAGCAGAAGGAAGACTGTTTATCAGAGTGATTAAACCGTTTAAATCTGAAGGCGGAGCTTTCTCTGTATTGCTCACGTTGCTACTGGTGCTTGTATTAGTATGTCGTTTATTCCTAAACAAAAACATGAAAATGAGCAGTCAGTCGCGCACGAATAGTGAATAAATTAAAAGTTTAACAATGTTAAAAGGCATTGGGAGAAATAGTATGTTATTAACCTTCAAAAACGCTAGGTCCTTATCTTTTCAGGTTTCTTTGGTTGTATCGCTCTGCGCCTCTGTTTCGGCTTATGCTAACCAAGATGAGTTTGTTTTAGAGCCCTACGAATTAAAGCAGCGTTTGGCTCAGCAAAAGCGTCAGGTAGAGTTGAACGCTATGCAAAAAGGGGAGCTGCTTGCAATGCCATCAAGTCAACATTTGGATGTTTCTACAGTAGATAATTACGATGAATATGTGTTTACTGTTACTAATCAGCAGGGCTTTAGAAAACAGGTTAAAAACACCTATGGCAGTGTAGATATATACGATATGGACCTGCCCTATGACGGCCAATACGACTATGAAATATTAGCGATAAAAAACACTGGTGAAGAAATAGTTGATGTTATGAATAACGGCAGAGGTGCCAATGCATCAACAACAATAACAATATCAAAAACCATTACCGGAAACTTTACGACGATTAATGGAAACATTGTTATTCCAGAGACACTGGCAGAGTCTGAGCCAAGCGTGCTAACCCATAAAATAGACACGTTGCCACAAAAAAATAAAATTAGTAATCAAAAGCTCATAGTTACTCCAGTTACTTCAACTAAAAGAAAGACTATCACACGCCCCAACGAACCAATGATGTTCTCGGCCAAAGAGATATTTTCGGGAGAGGAAAAATAATGAAACTTAAAAACAGTGTTCTATCCAAAGTTTTGTGTGTTCCACTTTTTCTTCCAATAACGAATGTTATAGCCGATCAACAGTTTCAAGACGATGTGATCGTTATTGGCAGTTTGTGTGTGGGCGTTGACTGCGTTAACGGCGAAAATTTTAATTTTGATACTATTCGTTTAAAAGAGAATAACTTACGAATAAGATTTACTGACACAAGTTCAAGTTCGTCTTTTCCTACGACCGATTGGGAAATTACAGTAAATGACTCAGCTAATGGGGGGGCAAACTTTTTTCGAATTGCAAATATAGACGATAATAAAAATCCTCTTACTATTTTAAATACTGCGCCAGATAACGCCATCTACGTTACAAACAATGGTGTTGGCTTCAATACTGCTTCCCCCCTTGTTAATTTGCATGTAAAAGCCGGCAACTCGCCTACGTTGAGACTAGAGCAAGATCAATCAAGTGGTTTTTCTGCACAATCTTGGGATGTGGGTGGAAATGAAACTAATTTTTTTGTACGTGATGTGACAAACAGTTCAGCACTTCCTTTGAGAATCTCAGCTGGCGCAAGCAATGCGAGTATTTTTATTGCGAATGACGGTGATATTGGTTTTGAGACAACAACACCGGATGGCTTGTTCGATATTGCACATCCAATTGATGCTAATAATCATGCTGTTTTAGTAGATTCGACAGGTAACTTTGGTATCAACATCGACAATGGCTTTACACCTACAGGTCTTTTCGATGTGCAAACTACTGGTGGCGTATCAAGGTTTACTGTGAACAGTGATGGGAGTGTAGGTGTTGGTACAAGTTCGCCTTCAGGTAGATTTGATGTTAGAGATAGTAGCGACGTTACTAGCTTTTTTAATATCGGTGCCAACGGCGTAACCACATTTCAAAGTGGTTTTTTTGACAATGATAGCTCGGCTTGTCCTGGTGGTGCCCCTTGTGAATTATTTTCTTCTTTGATGACAATCGAAGAGACCAGTCCTGATTCAAGGGGGCGTATGGTACTCAACTTGAAAAACAACGGAGCATCTTGGCTTGGCTTTGAAAACACTAACTCAAATGAGCAATGGATTGTTTCAAATTCGCCAAAGAGTTTAAATTTTGTTTTTGCCGATTTTAATTCAGGTGACTTGACAGTTCCCTTTCAGCTGTTTAACAACGGTGATGTAAAAATGGCTGGAACCTTATATTCGAACTCTAGCGTTCATCTTAAAGAGAATGTGGCTTCGGTAAGCGTTCAACAAGTTCTAGAGCTCATTGAAAAGTTGAATGTTTATACGTGGAACTATACTGATAATGCAGAGGACCACAAACATATTGGACCTATGGCTCAAGATTTTTATCAGTCTTTCGGTTTAGGAAAGGATAACGAACATATAAGTAGTCTAGATGTGAGCGGCGTATCTTTGGCTGCAATTCAAGCGCTTTACGCTCGAATAAAGGAGCTTGAAGAAAAAGTAAAGGCAATGGAGGAAAGATAGTTTTTTCATTATTGTGATTCAGTCGCCTGTTGTAAAAAGCAGGCAAAATCTGTCGTGCGTAGATAATAAAATTTGGGGAAGTAAGTACAGCTTATCTCTGCAAATGCTAATATTTGATTTTACATGATGAGTTTTGCCCCCCATTGACACCAAACTTTGCTGCTCGTGAGTGTGATGATTATACTTAATTAAGAATGAATAAAATAAGTGACTCAACCGACTAATATGAAACGACTCCGTATGAATATCATCGCTTCTGGCTGGGTCGCTTTAGGCTTTCTTTTCTTCTTTTATCAAGTTTCGAAAGTGTCTGCTGTCGAGTCTGTAGTTGCCAAAAAGTTTGCTACAGATGAAGCCTCTCTAGACCTTGAATTATCGCGCCTGATTCACGCCCACCAAATCAATGCAATCTATACAGATAAATCGCAAAGTGCAGATAAGGTTAAACTAGGTCAATTACTTTTTTTCGACAAAGTATTAAGTGGCAGTAAAGATATGGCATGCGCCACATGCCATCATCCAAACACGCATTCTGGAGATGATTTAAGCCTGTCGATCGGTGTCGGTGGTCATGGAATAGGTTATACGCGAGTGCTCGGTGAAACGCGGCTTTTGATACCGCGCAATGCGCCAGAAATATTTAACCGAGGCTCACCAGAGTGGCGAAGTATGTTTTGGGACGGGCGTGTAGAAATCGATTCTCATGGCGAAATAAATTCACCAGCAGATGAGAACTTGCCATCAGAGCTGCTCGACAATGTAGTGGCGATGCAAGCCATGTTCCCTGTAACGTCTCGCCAAGAGATGCGAGGGCGAAAGGGTGATCTTGATATTACGGGTAAACCTAACACTCTAGCGGCAATGGGCGATACGGATTTTGAAGAAATTTGGGCTCGCGTAATGGCACGAATTACTGCTATTCCAGCATATGTCGACTTGTTTGCAAAAGCCTATCCAGAAACATCTATCGATGACTTACATTTTGCCCATGCGGCAAATGCATTGGCTGCTTTTCAAACACTATCATTTGCGTTTGAAGATAGTCCCTGGGATCGTTATTTGAGAAGGGAAACGAACGTCTTACCTACTAAGGCGAAAGAGGGAGCTATACTCTTTTATGGTCAAGCAGGTTGCTCTTCGTGTCATAGCGGTACATTAATGACCGACCAAAAATATTATAATATTTTGGTGCCACAAATTGGGCCAGGCCATCGTGACAGCGCGGGTTTTGATATTGGACGGGCTAGAGTTACCGATAAAAAGGAGGATGCATTTGCGTTTCGCACTCCGCCCTTGCGTAATGTCGCTATTACCGGCCCTTGGATGCACAATGGCGCTTACACATCGTTAAAAGCCGTTATCGAACACCACCAAAACCCTCTTGAGATGCTTCAGTCTTACGATGTTTCTCAACTTGATAGAAGCTTAGGAAAAACCTTTCGTTTGAATACATCTACCATTCTCTTGATGTCGCAAACTTTTTCTCCAGAAATTAATGTGGTTCCAGATTTAGATAATAAGGAGATGGAGCAATTAATCGCATTTTTGGAGGCGTTGACTTCACCTTCGTCCAAGGATTTGTCACACCTTGTACCCGAAAGCGTCCCCAGCGGGTTACCCGTCGATCACTAAGTTATAATAACTCTTCTTTTGGAGATATTGATGTCTTTCACCTTTTTTAAAGGTAAATACCTTGCTGTTTATGCAGTGAACATAATGTTTTGTTTACTATCAGTGAATAGCCAAGCTGCTCAAAATGCCTCAATAGCAGCACCAAACACTATCCAAGCGAAGCCGCTACACATTACTGAGCAGAGAAAGACAACTCTTTTTACTCGACTAGAAGAAGCTGATACAGGCATTCGATTTTTCAACAAACTCTCAATAGAAAATCAGCGTAACTTCACCTTCAATGGCGCAGGTTTGGCGTCGGGCGATTTTGATGGAGATGCTTTAACCGATTTGTATCTTGTTACTGAGGAAGGTCAAAGTAAGCTTTATAGAAATATAGGTGGATTCAAGTTTGAAGATGTCACCGAAAAAGCGGGTCTAAAGCAAAACAAACAAGGCTTTGCTATCGGTGCCTACTTTGCAGATATAGACAATGACCGAGACCTCGACTTATTTCTTACTAACTGGCATGTTCCTAATCAACTTTACCGTAATAATGGTGATGGTACCTTTACCGATATCACTGATATATCGGGCGTGGGCTATAACGGTGGCTCAACTACCGCTACGTTTGCAGACTATGATCGAGATGGTGACTTAGATTTTTTTGTCGCTACCTATCGGCCTGCTGATTTAGCTGCTGAAATAGGCACGCCAAAACTTGAAATGAAAGACGGAACGATTAGTGTCCCAGAGAATTTGAAAAGCGCTATAGAGTTATTCGAAACCAAGAAGGGGCTGAGTGTTCGGCAACTTGGCGAGGCGGATTTACTTTACCGCAATAACGGCGATAGTACATTTACCGAAGTAGCCAAAAATGCGGGTATTTCTGGGGGGTATTGGGGGCTTTCAGCATCGTTCAGTGATATTGATAACGACGGTTGGCCTGATTTGTATGTTACCAATGACTTTTGGTCGCCAGATACGTTTTACCACAATAACGGTGATGGCACTTTCGCGTTAATAGATGCTAGCAAAATACAGCAAACTCCGATGTTTGCTATGGGCATGGATTTCGGAGACATAAACAATGATGGCCTAATGGATTTCTTTGTAGGCGATATGTTGAGTAAAGATGCGACTTTACGATTAACTCAGCATGGCTTGATGGATACTACGTTGCCTCCTGATGAAGCGGCAGCGCAAGTTATGCACAACGGTTTATTTTTAAATAATGGTGATGGTTCGTTTAGTGAAATAGCGTGGATGGCTGGCGTGGCTGCAAGTGAATGGACATGGTCCACAAAGTTTGCCGATATCGATCTCGATGGCTTCGTAGATCTGTTAATCAACAATGGAATGGTGGGCGACTTGATGGACAGCGACGTACTCGCCAATATCAATCTTCCTCAATTTAAAAATGCCCCAGCCTACTATAACAGCTACCCTAAGCTAGCAACGCCAAACGTTGCCTTTCGTAATAACGGCGACCTCACCTTTAGTGATGTTTCAGCAGAGTGGGGCGTTGATGATGCCAATATTGCCCATGGCGCCACACTGGCAGATTTTGACAATGATGGCGATTTAGACAAGATAGATAGCGTTATGAACGAGGCGCTTGGTGTATACCGGAACGATGCTAAAAATAATCGTATTGTTATTGAACTTGTGGGTTACCGGTCAAATACTTTTGGTATTGGGGCTAGAGTTACAGTAACCGCGAAGAACGGGGCTAAACAAATAAAACAGATGAGCAGTTCGGGCGGGTATCTGTCGAGCCATGCGCCAATTCTTGTATATGGCTTAGGTAATGCAACTGAGATAGAGCTGATTGAAGTAGAATGGCCCTCTGGGCACTATCAACAATTCAGTTCAATTGATAATAATGCATTGCTGGCGAATCAGCGTTATAAAATTGCAGAGCAAAATAAGGAGATTTCTCTGCCGCCAGCTCTTAGGTTAAAGGCTGATGGTGTGCAATTTGAAGAAGTCGGTTTGAAAGTAGGTTTAACAAGCGCCCATGTCGAAGCAAATTTTGATGATAGACAATACAAAGGCTATGACGATTTTGCAGAGCAGCCTTTGTTGCCACGTCGGCTTTCGGCAATTGGGCCCGGTGTGTCATGGACAGACATGGATAGCGATGGCGATGACGACCTTTATGTTGCTGGAGCACATGGACAGCCGGGCATGGTTTATCAAAATGCAGGAAATAACACATTTGAGTTGATTGAAAATCGCCTTACTCCCTCTACCCTCGAAGAATTAGCAACGGTATGGCATGCTAATGGTTCTTTCGCTTCTAGTTTTAGTCGATATGAAGCGCCTTATGCACCCATAGCAGCAATACTGGGCGGTGCGCAAACTCAGCAACTTAACGGCGTAGCCACAGGAGGCGCGCTAGCATTAAATGATATAGACGGCGACGGTGATTTGGACCTTTTTGTGGGTGGCCGAGCAATTCCCAATAAATGGCCGTTACCTGCGTCGAGTTATATCTATCGTAATGATGGTGATACCTACATAGATATTACCGCTGAAGTTGCCCCTGGGCTATTAGAACTTGGACTCGCTACTGGTGCCATGTGGCTCGATATTGATAATGACCAAGATAGCGATTTAATGATTGCTACCGAATATGGCCCTATTCGTTTGTTCGTTAACAACCAAGGTTTTTTTAAAGATAACACCGCTGCATATGGGCTTGACAGCTGGCATGGTCTATGGACGGGCATTACTGCTGGAGATTTTAACGAAGACGGGCATATGGACTTTGCTGCTGCGAACTGGGGCATGAATACTCGATACAGTGCATCAGATAAATATCCCCTCATGCTCTATGCTGGGAACATTGATAGCGAACACAATGGAGTCAACGACATAGATATTGTAGAGGCTGAGTACGTCGATGGTATTTTAAGACCAATGCGTGAACGCGGAATGGCAGGAGCTGAAATGCCATTTGTTTATGAAAAATTTTCTACTTTTCGAGATTATGCCGAGTCATCATTGACAGAAATTTACGGTGAGCGCCTAGAGCATGACGATGTCACTACGCTCTATGCTAATACGTTACATCATGGAGTTTTTATAAATGATGGTAAAGGCCGTTTTGATATGCAACCTTTACCTGGCCTAGCGCAGGCAACAACGGGGTACGGCATTACTTCTGCCGATTTTAACAACGATGGCCATGAAGATTTGTATCTGGTAGGTAACTTTAGTCATATGGACCACGAGTTCAGGCAATTTGCTGGTGGTACTAGTTACTTACTTCAAGGAAAAGGTGATGGTACTTTTAATGTAGTTCCAACTAAAGACAGCGGATTGTTTGCTCCTCATGATGGTCGAGGGGTTGCAGTTAGCGATTACAATAAAGATGGGTGGGTAGATATCGCTGTGGGTGTGAATAACCAAAGGCCTATGTTGTTTGAAAACAAGGGTAGCAATGGCAACTGCTCGGTGACGTTAAACCTAGAAGGAAAACATCCAAACTCACTCGCTATAGGCGCGCGGATAGAAGTGACTAGAGACGATAGCACGAAAACAACGCGTGAAATTCAGGCTGGAAGTGGTTATTTTTCGCAAAATAGTGCTGTGCAGTTGTTTGGATTAGGGAAAGATGAGCGTGCGTCAATTAGAGTTGTTTGGCCGAATGGCAAGATTAATGTTAAATCGTCTGTTCAATGTGGCAGTGTGACTTTGAATCAGTGAAATCTGTCGGCATAATCAAACGTTGTAGGTAGATAATTAATTGCACTGGGCACGCCCGGTGCTTTTTTTATGGAGCGAAAATGGCATTTTTAGAGAAACAAATATTTACTACCGTTATCGACAGTACACCTTTAGTATCTATCGACCTGTTGATAGAAGATAAACATGGCCAGATTTTACTTGGTTACAGAAATAACCGCCCTGCTCAAGGCTATTGGTTTGTGCCTGGTGGACGGATTTTAAAAGGTGAAAGCATGGATAATGCTTTCAAGCGTTTAACCTTAGCTGAGCTCGGAACAGAATTTTCTCGTGGCCAAGCTGAGTTCTTGGGGCCGTATGAGCATTTTTACGAAGACTTTGTGTTTGGCGAGGGAATATCTACACACTACGTTGTACTGGGTTACAAGATAATTTGTGACATCGATATAAACACACTTCCTAATGCTCAGCATGGAAAATATAAATGGTTTACCAAGCAAGAAATGTTAAGCAGCGACACCGTTCACAAGCACAGTAAATGGTACATTGAATAACATATTAATGAACCGTTATTTCTTTTGATGTAACATTACGACATACATGGAATGGACGTAAAAATACATGAAAAGAAAATTAAAAAACTTAGTAAAGCGCTTACTCGGTAAGGGTGAGCTGAATTACCACATTGATACAGTATCAAGCGATGTAGTGGCAGGTTGGGCACTAAATTCTGCTAATCCGTCGGCGCCATGTGAAGTGGTGCTTAAAACCGGCGATAAAGTGCTTGCGAAAACTAAAGCTGCTACCTTGCGTGAAGACCTCGTTGCCGCGGGCATTGGTAACGGTTGTCATGGGTTTACACTGCAACTCGATATGTTGCCATTTTCCGCAGAGGCACGCGAGGCGCATGTCTACATAAACGGAAAGCGTGTCACAGCACAACCTATATCGCTTAAAAGTAGCTTTACAGACGTGTTGGGCGAGTTTTCTGTTGAGGTGGAACGAAGAATGGATGCGCTACTTGCTATTCAAAACGAGCGAATGCAAAGAGAATTCGACTATATCAAAAAGCAGTTAGAGTCAGGGAAGTAATGATAGACGTACCACCACAGGTAGTGGTGTTTTGCCCACTGCCCCCAAAGCCTAATGGCATAGCTGATTATTTTGCTGAGCAAATTCCATATTTTTCTAGAACAACAAAAGTGACAGTTGTTGTTGAAAACACGCATCCAGCACCTACGGGAATAGCCGCAAACGTAACAATATTGTATTTAGAAGAATACATGTGGCAGCAGCATAAGTATGCTGATATACCCCATATATATCACGTAGGTAATAACCCTGATACACAGTATATGCTTCCAGTGTTACTTTCAAAGCCTGGACTTGTGGTGGTACACGATCTTAATTTACATTATCTCATCGACCTAACTAACTTATCGCAAGGCGACAAAAGCGGTTACACGTTAGCACTGCAAAATAACTACGGTGAATTGGGCACTGTTATTGGGCAGCAGCTTTCGAAGTTTGGCTGGAAAGGTGAATTCATGCCCCACGAGCTAATGATGAACGCTAGCATCATTACGGCGGCAGAGCGCATTCTAGTGCACTCAAAATATTCAGCCGACAAAATAGGGGCACTTGGCCATAGCAATGTAAGTATTGTGCCTCATCATTTTTCACCTGCCGCCCGCCAGTATCAGCCAAAGCTTAAAATGCAGTATCGTGGCGAGTTAGGTTTGCCGGGCAATAAACCTGTTATTACGTCTATGGGGTTTATTGCAAAGGCAAAACAGATTAAAGAGGTGCTAACCGCGTTAGCGGCGCTCAAGCAAAAAGGCGTGGAGTTTACCTATGTACTTGCGGGTAAATGTAAGCCCCACGAGTACGACGTTTATCAAGATATCGCAGACAGTGGGTTAGCCGATAATGTTGTGGTTACCGGTTTCCTAGACGAAGACGCATTTTTCAAATACATGTTGGCCTCTGACTTTATTGTTAATTTACGCTACCCAACAGGAGGTGAGTCGTCTGGTACATTAACACGCGCCATGGGGATGGGGTTATGCTGCTTGGTTGTTAATATTGGGCCGTTTAGTGAGTTACCAGAAGATTGCGCGGTTAAACTGAACTGGGATGAAAGCTTTAGTGAAAACTTACAACTCTGCTTGCAACGTTTAATTGAAGATAAGCAATATCGTGTCACGTTCGGAAAAAACGCCCAAAAGTGGGTAGAGCGGACACATAATATTAGTGTGACTACCAGCGCTTATTTGAACGAAGCGGCAAAGCTTAACGATAGTACCGTCTTTAACACTAAGGCGTTGAATAATATTCAGCATTGTTATCTTATCGAACAGCAAGTAATAAACTGGCGACGTGCTAACCATGTGAACGCCGATAGTAGTAATGTATGGTGGCAGGCCAATCTAGTGCCCATCTCTGCACCTTCGGTGTTAAGCATTAGCGCTAACCCAGTACACCAAGCTACTATACTTACTTCTCTGTTCGGCTATCAAGAGAGTCAAATTACTAAACTTACGCCTGCTCAGTTATCCCAACATGACATAACTACTACATATCCGCTGGTGGTGTGCGATGCCTCGCTAGTAGATGTGGCGCAATCGCCTGTCAATTGGTTTGCGCAGCTTAATAAGCTGCTAGAAATAGGTGGCAAAGTAGTTATTTCATTACTCAACCCAGAGTTGGGGTCAGGTGTGGCTATTAATGATCCTTCCAGTGAATATCCGCTCGATAGGGCCAGTGTAAAGCGTTTTATTCAAGCAGCAGGCTTTTCAATTGATAACACCGTAGCTGGTCCGTTAGACGTTTCTATGATAGCGGATACGGCGCCAACAAAAGAATATTGGACGTTTTCAGCTACTAAACGATCTTGGATGGTTAACATAAACCCACAGGTATACCAAAACGGAAATAGTGAATTGCGGTGGTTATATGCTAACGAGCAAAGCTCAGATGCGCAGGGAGCAGATAATGCCTAATGCGTCGACCAATACTGTAGAAGCACCACTGGCGTTGGCTGCAGCCCGCCATAATATTAATCTGGATGTGTTAGTTACCTCAGCGTTTCTTCGAAGCTTACCGCAGCTTGGCGAAGTGGTGTCGGCCACAATACCGCAAAGTATTATTGCTATCTTGGCACGCGCAGCGGGCGCAAACGTAACCTACGTAATGAACAAAAACCTGTGCGACCAACACGGGTTGGCTTTTTTTGAAGCAAGCAAAGCGGCCGGTGTAGAGCCAGTGTGTTTTGACACCTCTCCAATGAACGTAGAGCTACTGCCAAAAGTACAGGCGGGTTTTGAAGGGCTTGGTGTACTGCCGCAGCGTTTAGCTATAACCACTCCAGATCGTTATTTGAGCAGCAGAGTGAAGGTAAGTTGGCTTGCACTAGATAAGCTCTCGCTATCTATTTTGGAAGTGGCTGAATACACGGTTCAGCAACATAAGCCGTTGATAAGTGGTTTTGTTTCTCCAGAAAACGCAGATGACGTGGTAAAGTGGAGTAAGCGTAACAATTATCATAGCGTAACGAATAAATTAACCACGTTGACTGCGACTAATGCGGCCACCTATTGTTGGTTGGTGCCGAGTGTTGATATTTTGCAATCGGTAGAAGCATTAGTGGGCAAGCACGTAAGCCCAGTGAACACAAAGCTGCCTATGGCGATGGTTGCACAGCAAGCTTGGCCAACACTGACAGAAACTAACGATGGGCTTGCCCACCAAACTCTCGATTATCTGTTGCACAGAAGGCGCTGGTATTATTTAGATAAGCTGTTAAACATAGGCTTGTACCCAATGGAAACCGACGGAGATAGCTTCTGGCGCTGGATGGGAGCCAACGGCGTGCGGCTTTTCCTGCCCCTTCGAGCAAGCGGGCACTACATCCTATCGTTCAATGTGTTTTCAGTTGTCGAAGGGCTTGAAAATGCAACCATTCGTTGTTTTATTAACGGGCGTTTAAAAACAACGCAAGAAGTAACGGCTGGGACTACGGTGAATATTCCCTATTTTGCCGAAACTGACGGCAGTTTGGCCGAGTTGTTTATTGTGTCTGAACAAAAAATAAAAATAGCTGATAGAGCGTTAAGCATTGCAATCTCCGAGCTAACTGTATACTGGGAGGAAATGCCGTTATGAATAAGCATGTACTGATTGTTTCACCCATACCTTCCCACCCACAATTTCAAGGGAACAGTGCGCGTATATTCAGGCTAAACAGAATGTTTCAGCTTTGTGGCTACCAGGTACATTTTCTCTACTTCGGTATGGAAGGGCTGAGTGAAGAGCAGCGCAAAGCTATGGAACAACAGTGGGACTATTTTTACTTTGTTCAGCCAGAAGGCCCAGCCGCTGAACCCTCGTTCGGTGAGTATTTTGACATAGACGATTGGTACGACGACAGAGTGTCTGATTATGTCGACGGGCTATGCCAGAAATGGAACTTTGATGTCTGTGTTGCTAATTATGTATGGTTTTCAAAAGTGTTAGATGTGCTGCCCGATACCACACAAAAAGTAATAGATACCCACGATGTATTTGGTGACCGACATATTGTAGCGAAAGAAGCTGGGCTAGAGCCTGTCTGGTTTTACACCACAAAAGAATTAGAGGCCTATGCATTGGATAGAGCGGACCTTATTTTAGCAATACAGAATGAAGAAAAAGCCTATTTTGAATGTATTAGCAAAAAGCGTGTAGAAGTTATGGGTTATGTGGTGCCGTTCCAGCCTTTGGTAGTGCAAAAACACAGTAAAGTGGTTATTGGTTACATCGGCTCTGGAAACCCGTTTAATGTAGAAAGTTTACGGGTGTTTCAGCAAGAGGTGATGGCAAAGCCAGAGCTGATGCAGCAGTTCACCTTTTTATTAGGTGGCACGGTGTGTAAAGCATTTGACGAAATGAACGAAATTTTTGATATCATAGGGCTCGTTGATGATTTAGATGACTTCTATCGTCGAATTGATATTGCGATAAACCCTATGGTGGGTGGTACTGGGCTTAAGATAAAATCGTTAGAAGCATTGTCTTACGGTAAGGCATTATTAGCGACCGAAGATGCTATGGTAGGTATTCCCAGCAACGACGCATACCATAAAGCAAAGTCGATTACTGAGATGGTAGGCAGTCTGGCCGCGCTCAGTAATGCGCGTTATGAGTTACTGCTTAAAAACTCCAAAGATGTTTTCGACCAGTATAATGGTGAACACATTAGTAATTTTAAAACTTTATTCGGTTGAATCAATGGATTTTCAGATTTACAAAAAGATGCTTGGTGATTGGGCATCTTCTCAACAACCTGTTTTTATTATGGGTCCTGAGCGAAGTGGTACTAGCTTACTATTCCAACAAGTTTCAAATCACCCTGAGTTTTGTGATTTTTCTCACGCGACGGTCGAAACGTTTTGTTTTGTTAAGCCATGGTTACTCCTTGAGCCCGCTGGCCCAGAAAACTATGAAATGCGCGTGTATTTAGGTCAAAAAAACTTTAATGCGTTTCAAGAGAAAATTCATCCTCTTATCGAGCGTAACAGGAAATTATCGGCAGAGGGAATGCATTTACAGTATTTAAATAGTCCTGAACGTGAGACTATTTGGTATGAACGGCGTTACAAACACTTGCTGAGAGCGTTCTTCTTCAATTCGTGGCAAAACCTGGGAAAGAAACGTTTAGTTGAGAAAACCCCTGCGCATATACGATGTGCTGAAGAGATCTTAAGCGCTTTCCCAAATGCAAAATTGCTTATCTGTACTCGTGACCCCGCAGAAATTATTGCATCCCATAAAAAGCGCTTTAAAAAAGAGGTTGAACTTGGGAAGAAGCCTGGCGACCAATCTATCGCGTGGTTAAACCACTCAACCGCCGATTATCTAGAATATTTTTCTGCCATTGACAATAAAATTTCGGCACTAGCTGCGAGACATAGCAATAAGCTTATCGTAGTGCCGTATGGTCAGTTAACAAGTGAACCAGAGCAAAACCTTAAAAAGGTCTTTGATTTTATTGGTGTGGATAATATTGGCGCTACGGCCTCCGCGGATGAAAAAACTGAGCAGGCTTGGGATCCGCTTCTTAATCAAGCACCACAAAAAAACCATGTAGATTTTTCTGAACAGTTGAGTCCACAAGACATTGAATTAATAGATGCTCATAGGCCTAGTCTTAAAAATAGCTGGATATAATTGAATGGAGTTCGAAAATATTGTAGTAATGCCTATTCAGCAAGTTCTAGGTAGCCCTTTTGGCAACTCTGAACATAAGTTGGGGCCGGTGTGGCCTGACTGGAATGAGGCTGGTGAAATTCGTTTTCAGCGAAAAGGTCGACCAAAGGATGATAAGCCTTGGCTTGGCGACAGAACACAGTTGACCTACGCACTTGGTGATTATGTGTGGTGTGGCCCCATTGTTAATCATTTTGGACACCAAATTGCCGACTTTTCTACTCGTATTGCGTGTTACAGAGGCAGCGATGCAAAGTACCTTTTTTCTGTAAGAAAAGGAAGTGGCTTTACATTTGACGATCTGCCTAATTTTATAAAAGAAATCTTTCATTGGTTCAAAATCGATAAAGATAATATTTTTTTTGTAGAGCGGCCTACCGTTGTACAAAAGCTTAAAGTAGTGCCACAACAAGAGCAGTTGCCGCAGCATGGGCCATCACAAAATTATCTAAGTATACTTGATGGCCTTGTTAGAGCGAATAAATTAGATGCGATTGAGCGAAAGGGTACTTTCTATATATCTCGTGCTGGCATGCTAAAAGGTATGATAGCGGGTGAGTCGTATCTCGAATCATTCCTGTCCTCTCAAGGCCTAACAATCATTAAACCAGAAACATTATCCCTGTGGGAGCAGCTTAAAATATACATGAGTGCCGAAACGCTAATATTCTCAGAAGGTTCTGCACTCCATGCACTTCAGCTGTTAGGTCATTTGGATTGTAAGATAAGAGTTTTGCAAAGGAGGCCTAACTTTTTAATGGCGAAAGGGTTGCTGACACCCCGCACAACAGAACGTGGCGAGTTAAGTTATCATCAGGTAGGGAAAATAGTTGCAGGGATAAGAGCTGACGGTGAACCTGCGACTGATGCAGGTATCACTATCCCTCGGATACCCAAGTTAGTTGAATTTTTTGAGTTTGAGAAGTTAGACTTCAGCACTTTTGAAGAAGACAAGCTTAGGGCGGCGATTGAGGTTGATGTGAAGCGTTTCATTGATAATGAGTATGAAAATCCTCGTTCTGCGGTTTCTGGTCACATGGACAAGTTGATAACGCAATTAAACGAGTTAGGTCTAATATAAAACTCTATGCTGAGAATTGTTATACATGTTGGTCCGCCAAAATCCGGAACTTCAGCTATCCAAAAGTGGCTGACTGAAAATAGAGAGCGTTTAATTGTTCAAGGTGTTTATTATCCTGAGCACGGCGTAGATAAAAATGGAGTTAGTTCTGGTAACCTTTTTGCACTTTTTGAATCATTGCCAAATGGCAATTTAGAATTTAGTGATAAAAAGCTTGCCCTACTGGAAAAAAACGCCGATGTCAAAAAATGCCACACGATTATTTTATCGTCTGAATTCTTTTTCCAACATATAGTGATGTTGGCAAAAAAGTTACCAGAGGCAACTTTTTTGGCTTACATTCGGTTTCCTCTCGAAGTAGTTGAGTCTTCTTACAATCAAGGTGTTAAAAGGCACAAAAATATTCAGGCTTTCGGTGTTAGTGAGAGGCCTTTGCATTATCAGCTTCAAGATTTAATTAACAAGATGAAGGTTGCTGGCACGAAAAGGTTTAAGTTGAGGCCTTATTTGAAAGACTGTTTTTATGATGGCAATTTGATTTCTGACTTTTTGTATAGCGTTGGATTAGACCCAGCCCTATACACAGTAGAAAAAGAACAGCTTAGAGTAAACCCATCTTATACGCTTGAAGCTTTGGAATTTAAAAGATGGTTTAATCAGTTTGAACTTGGTGGGCTCTCTCACAAGATGGATATTTTTTTACAGAGCATAAATGATGGAACAATAAGCTATTCGCTAGTCTCGCCCCAAATGTTTGAACATCACAAAAAACTATTTATAAAAAGGCTTCGAGAGGTTAGTGCAGTATATGAAATCGACAACGTCGAAAAGTTTATCGATAGTGCTAAACATATCAGACAGAAAAAATATGTTAGGCAAACTCTCTCAGATCAAGACTTCAAAAATATGTTAGATCGATATATTGCTAGACATCCAGAGGATATAAGCTTTTTTGTTAAGTTGCTGTTGAATAATAGAAAAAATGCAAATTCACTGTTTAATAGTCAAAGGTTAAAAATAATAAAGAGACGTATGCCTATACACGTTTTTTTAAATGAATTGCTTAAACAAATTTATAGAAACACCTTTGGTCAACGACAAAAGGGCTCAATTTCAGAAAATGGATTATGAAAATCTCCTCCAAACGCACAGATTGTTTGCCTCATTTGAGCGTTGATATCCATTGAAATACGGACATGCGAAATTGGCTTTTCAAATAGATTTATGAATATATTCACTCAATATCTACCTTGGACGAGGAAACGAATCGAGACTGTTTCTTCAACTATCTGGGAACAGCTCTTTTCTCCAGCCAAGGGGATCATCCAAGACCAGTCACAACCGATCAGCAATTTGATGGTTCTAGTTGGTCAGAAGCTTGCCCAAAATACTGATTTATCAACGTTTAAAAAGCGCGCAGAGCTCGTTTCTTGGTATAACGAATATGGCCGTAGTATTTTCAATATTGATGAGTTAGAGCAAATCTTCGCCTATGCAACAAGGGCCAAGCCAGCCAACGACAAAGAACTTATTATAGAATCAGGCGGGGTAAACCTTGTCGGTTACAATAGAGGGCGTTTAGGTTTAGGTGAGGATATTCGTGGTTACGCTGCCCTGTTAGATGATATGGGCTGCCCCTATTCTATTGTTCATGTTGGCCACCCTTCTGACGACCCGTCTGCGTTTACTCACCCCAATGAAGGGATAGTAAGGTATAACAAGTCGATATTTTTTCTAAATGCTATAGAAATAGCTAACTTGCTAGCGATTTACGATGATTTTTCAAAGCACTTTGGTCGTGCTGTTGCCGTGCCGCCTTGGGAGCTAGAAAATGTGTCTGAGGAATGGATATCTACGCTAGAGTCATTTGAAGAAGTGTGGGGAATATCTGCGTTTACCACCACCGCACTTCAAAAAGTGCATAGTAATGTGCACTATGCTGCCCCAGTTGTTTTGCCGTTAAGTGAAATAGATAAAGTTGACAGAAAAGCCAATGAGACTTTTCGGTTTTTATTTATTTTCGATGCTGGCTCCTTTATCGAAAGGAAGAACCCGCTAGCGATTATTGAAGCTTTTCAACAAGCCTTTCATTCTTCTGAAAATGTAGAATTAGTTTTAAAAGTAGCAAATGAGTCAGACGGTGAACATTGGACTACCGTGAAGCAGAAAGCTTACTCAGACCGTCGCATTAAAATAATAAGTCGCTTAATGAATACAGCAGAATTAGATGCACTGTGGTTGACCGCTGATTGCTATATATCACTTCATCGAAGCGAAGGGTTTGGGCGAACGATAGCTGAGGCTTTACTAAGAAAGCTACCTGTTATAACAACTAATTATTCAGGAAGCACTGATCTTTTCCCTGAAGGTTACCCTTGGTTAGTAGACTATGAATTAATACCAGTGGAAGAGAGTGCATATCCATTTGCATGTAATTCTAGGTGGGCAAATGCGTCGATTGAAGATACAGTAAAAAAGATGCGGCATGTGAGAGCATTGAAGAATGAAGGCCACCTTCAAGATATAATTAATAATGCGAAAGACTTTGTAACTAAGCAGTTTATATTTGATAACGACTCAAGACCAATAACAAGGTGGTTAAAATGCGAAAAGGAATAATTCTAGCAGGTGGTTCAGGCACGCGCCTTCACCCGTTAACTAAGGTAGTAAGTAAGCAGCTTATGCCTGTTTATGATAAACCAATGATTTTTTATCCCCTTGCCACGTTAATGATGTCTGGGATAAAAGATATTTTAATTATTACAACTCCTGTTGAGCAGCAACGTTTCATCGAACTTATAGGCGATGGGAGCGATTTGGGTATTAACGTGCAGTATGCTGTACAGGCATCACCAGATGGACTTGCTCAAGCCTTTCTTATTGGTGAAAACTTTATCGGCAACGATAGTTGTACGTTGGTTCTAGGCGACAATATATATTACGGGCATGATCTCAAACGCTCACTTCAGAGTGCATATAGTCAAGACTCTGGTGCTACTGTTTTTGGGTATCATGTTACCGACCCAGAACGTTATGGTGTTGTGGAGTTTGACGAAGAGTGGAACGCACTTTCGATAGAAGAAAAACCTGCCGTGCCCAAATCGAATTATGCGGTAACTGGGCTTTATTATTACGATAACCGCGTGGTCGACTTCGCAAAAGAAGTTAAACCCTCACACCGTGGCGAGCTTGAAATTACCGACCTGAATAATCTGTATCTTCAGGACGGTAGCTTAAAAGTAGAGCTAATGGGCCGAGGCTCAGCATGGTTAGACACTGGTACCCTTGATTCGCTATTAGATGCTGCCAATTTTGTTGCCGCTATTGAAAAGCGCCAAGGCCTTAAAGTGTGCTGCCCCGAAGAAGTTGCTTACAGAATGGGGTATATTGACGCCGAGCAGTTAGCCAAGCTTGCCGCACCGCTTAAAAAGAGTGGTTATGGCGATTACTTGTTAAAAGTGATCAGCGACAGAGTAAAAGCGTAGAGTAAACACCAAGTCTTAAGTGGAAAACAGATGCAAGTAATCAGTACAGACATACCCGACGTAAAAATTATCGAACCAAAAGTATTTGGCGACGAGCGCGGCTTCTTTTTAGAAACTTTTCGTACCGACTGGTTCAAGAAAGAATGCGCAGATGTAGATTTTGTTCAGGATAATCACTCTAAATCTAGGCAAGGTATTCTTCGCGGTCTTCATTATCAAATGGAGCAAACTCAGGGCAAATTAGTGCGCGTAGTTAGCGGTGAAGTATATGATGTAGCTGTAGATATGCGTAAAGACTCACCCACCTACGGTAAGTGGGTTGGGGTTACATTGTCTGCTGAGAACAAACGTCAGTTATGGGTACCAGCCGGCTTTGCTCACGGCTTTTATGTTACCAGCGAGTCTGCTGAGTTTGTGTATAAATGCACCGACTATTATCACCCAGAGTCTGAGGTGTCGGTTAAGTACGATGACCCTGCGTTGAATATTGACTGGCCGTTAGTCAATGGCGAAAAGCCTTCTTTATCTGGTAAAGACGAGGCGGGTTTGGCTTTTGTAGATGCCCCTGCGTTTTAATTCACTGAGCTTGAAGGAATAGCGATGAAGATTGTAATTATTGGAAATGCAGGCCAGTTGTCTTATGAACTTGTACGCATTTTGGGTGAGGATGCAATTTGTTTAGGCCCAGAAGATACCGACATCACTAAATTTGATGTGGTATCAGAAACTCTGTCTAATCTAGCGCCTGAGATTATTATCAACGCCGCAGCTTACACTGCAGTTGATAAAGCTGAAGAAGACCCAGCTCTGTGCCATGCTATTAATGCGACTGCAGTAGAAAATCTTGCAAAGTATTGTAAGCAGGCTAATGCGTTCTTGGTACATGTATCTACCGATTATGTTTTCAACGGTCACAAAGGCTCACCTTACTTACCTACCGACCCCATTGAGCCGCAGGGCGCTTACGGAAAAACAAAAGCTGATGGCGAAAAAGCCTTACTTGAGATACTACCCGAAGCAAGCTGTTTGATTAGAACTGCTTGGGTGTATTCGTCTCACGGCAATAACTTTGTTAAGACCATGCTGCGCTTAATGGCTGAAAAACCTCAGCTTACTGTAATAGATGACCAAATTGGCACGCCAACGTGGGCAAAAGGGTTGGCTGAAGCTTGTGTGTCAGCTGCTGAAAAACACACAGTTGGTGTTTACCATTGGACCGACGAAGGCGTAGCAAGCTGGTACGATTTTGCTGTAGCTATACAAGAATTAGGCATTGAGAAAGGGCTGCTAGCTAAAGCTATCCCAGTATTGCCAATTCCTTCTAGCCAGTACCCAACCCCAGCTAAGCGCCCTCATTACAGCGTGCTAGATAAACAATCTGCTCGAGAAGTGTTTGCAACATGCAAGCCTACGCACTGGCGTAAGCAATTGTCCGCTATGCTTGATGAATTAAAAGCCTAACCAGTAAGAACAGAATGATATTTTGGTAAAAAGAAAATGAGTAAAACAATTTTAGTTACAGGTGGCGCGGGTTTTATTGGCTCAGCGGTTGTTCGCCACCTTATAAACGATACCGACTACACTGTGGTCAATTTAGATAAGCTAACTTACGCGGGTAACCTAGAATCTTTAACGTCAGTCTCAGACAGTGATCGCTACAGCTTTGAACAAGTTGACATTTGTGATGCAGAAGAAGTGAAGCGCGTGTTCAATACGCACAAGCCCGATATTATTATGCACTTAGCGGCAGAATCTCATGTGGATCGTTCTATCGATGGCCCCGGTGAGTTTATTCAAACCAACGTAGTTGGCACGTATACCTTGCTTGAACAAGCAAGAGCATATTGGTCTGAACTTGAAGGCGATAAAAAAGCCGGGTTTAAGTTCCACCACATTTCTACTGACGAAGTATACGGCGACCTTCCTCACCCTGATGAAGTAGAACCTGGAACTGAGCTTTCACTTTTTACGGAAGCTACGCCATATGCGCCAAGCTCGCCTTATTCGGCAAGTAAAGCAAGCTCAGATCAGCTAGTGCGTTCGTGGCTTCGTACGTATAAGCTGCCAACGCTTGTAACTAACTGCTCAAACAACTATGGTCCGTACCACTTCCCAGAGAAGCTGATTCCGTTAGTAATCTTAAATGCGTTAGCTGGTAAGCCGTTGCCTGTATATGGCAAAGGTAACCAAATTCGTGATTGGTTGTATGTTGAAGACCACGCGCGAGCGTTGGTCGTTGTAGCGATTAACGGCGAGATTGGTGAAACCTATAACATTGGTGGGCATAACGAAAAGCAGAATATTGAAGTGGTGCAAACCATTTGCTCAATTTTGGATGAAGTTAAGCCGAAGGATAGCAAATACGCCGAGCAAATCACTTACGTGCAAGACCGACCTGGCCACGACATGCGCTATGCCATTGACGCAAGCAAAATTGAGCGTGAGCTAGGATGGAAACCACAAGAAACTTTCGAAAGCGGTATTCGTAAAACCGTTGAATGGTATTTAGCTAATGAAGGCTGGTGGAAAGCGGTATTAGATGGAAGCTACCAAGGTGAACGTTTAGGCACTGGAAGCTAATACTCGTCACTGTAAAACGTGATATTATATAAAAGCCGCATACAACTGCGGCTTTTTAATTGGTGTCAGACAATGCTGTTAGGGATTAAATTAGCTGTATGAAGAAGTTCGCGATGATGACTGTTAAAGGTGCTATTGGTTTAGTGCCTAAAGCGGTGAGAAACAAGCTTAAAGGTAATCATAAACTTACCGAGTTTTATAGCCGTTCTTTACAGCGTTCGGGGTTATTTTATGGCTTTCCGTCTGAAAAAAAGCGTATGGCACTATACAAAGATTACCTGCAGTATCAGAGTAAAATATTAGGTAGTAAAGCAGTCGGCAATGAAGCCAATTTAGCCTTTATTTGTATTATAATTGGCCACAAAGATTTAGCGATTTCTCTAAAAAGTTTGAGAGAAGTTAGCAATGGTAAAATGGATATCAGAGTTGTTACAGAGAAGACGTTAGGAATGAAAGTGTCTCGATTTCCAAGTCTAGCAGGGGCTGTACGCGACTTGGATGATAACACGCTTCTTTTTTTCCTAAATAGTGGTGACACCATTACTCATGACACCGTCAAAGTGTTCACAAACAATAACGATGAAGCAGACTTAACTTACAGTGATACGGACAGGATTGACGTCAAAAAACGAAGAGTATCACCACATTTTCTACCAGATTGGAACCCAGATCTGCAATATTCCACGGGGTATGTTTTTACAGGTGTTAAATGTAAAGCCAAATTGCTGAAGCAAAATTCCGTAAAGTCACAAACTATAGCTGGACTGGTGGCGGAGCTATGGCTTAAGCAGCCTGAATTACTAATTAAGCACCTGCCGTTTACTCTTGTACATAGAACAACAAACAAAGCTGCAGTCGATGAACGCCTTAAAGATATAAGGGAGAGATTGTCTGATTGCACAACAGCTGTAGCGTCATTCAACGCTGAACTTGGCGTAAACCATATACAGTGGCCAATAGCTTCGGAGCCTTTAGTTACACTAATTATCCCTACAAAGAACGCTAAAAAGCTTGTTCAAGCTTGTATTGATTCTATTTTGGAAAAAACCACTTATCAAAATTATGAAATATTGTTGATTGATAATGGTTCGGACGAAAAAGAAAGTATTAATTACTTTAGTGAGCTAAACAAACATCCCAAGATCAAAGTATTGAGCTACCCAGGTGAGTTTAATTATTCAGCAATCAATAATTTTGGCGTGGAACATGCTTCAGATAGATGCGCGATCATAGGGCTTATAAACAATGATATAGAAGTAATCGCCCCTAACTGGCTTTCGTCAATGGTAGGGCATGCCAGTCGTGAGGACATAGGCTGTGTAGGCGCTAAGTTGTTGTATTCAGATGGTAGAATTCAACACGCAGGCGTTGTAATGGGGTACGGTGGTGGTGCAGGTCATGCACATAAATATTTCCCTCGTTATCATCCAGGATATATAAAGCGATTAATCGCTACGCAAAATTACTCAGCCGTAACTGCAGCCTGTTTGCTAGTAAAGAAGTCTTTATTTCTTGAGGTGGGCGGGCTAAATGAAAAGGATTTGACAGTAGCGTTTAACGATGTAGATTTTTGTCTCAAAGTTAAAGAAACTGGCGCTAGAAATATTTACTGTGCGGAAGCCGAATTATACCATCATGAGTCAGTAAGCAGAGGTACAGACCATGCGCCAGAAAAAGCAGCAAGATTTAACCGAGAATTACACTATTTAAAAACAAGATGGGGCAACTATATTGACCATGACCCTGCATACAGCCCTAATCTAACACTTATGCGAGAGAACTTTTCAATTAAAACGAAGGGGGAGTTTTCTCAATAAAATCAAACATAAGTTAGTTTCAAAATTGGATATTATATTAAAATGGAATCGTCAATGAGCAATTATAAAATAGCAGTTGCAGGCACAGGCTATGTAGGGCTTTCAAATGCAGTGCTACTAGCACAACACAATGAAGTGAAAGCGGTTGACCTCGTACCTGAAAAAGTCGAGATGCTGAACAACAAGAAGTCTCCAATTGAAGACAAAGAGATCTCAGAGTATCTAACGACTAAAGAGCTTAATCTTGAAGCTACATTAGATGCTAAGGTCGCTTACAAAGATGCTGATTATGTCATTATCGCTACTCCCACGGATTATGACCCACAAACAAACTACTTCAACACAGGTAGTGTAGAAGCAGTTATCAAAACGGTAATGGAAATCAACCCAAATGCTGTGATGATTGTTAAATCGACCGTGCCAGTAGGCTTCACTAAAGACGCAAAAGCACGTTTTGGTACTGAAAACCTAATCTTCTCTCCCGAGTTCTTACGTGAAGGTAAAGCACTTTACGATAACCTTCACCCTAGCCGTATCATTGTGGGCGAGCGTAGTGAGCGTGCAGAAGTGTTCGCTAAGTTACTTCAGCAAGGCGCCATAAAAGAAGATATTGATGTATTGTTTACTGATAGCACCGAAGCAGAGGCCATTAAGCTATTCGCCAACACATACTTAGCTATGCGTGTGGCTTACTTTAATGAGTTGGATAGCTATGCAGAACGAAACGGTTTAGATACAAAACAGATTATTGAAGGTGTAGGTTTAGACCCACGCATTGGTAAGCACTATAACAACCCAAGCTTCGGTTACGGCGGTTATTGCTTACCTAAAGACACCAAGCAGTTACTGGCTAACTACAGTGAAGTGCCAAATAACATGATTCAGGCCATTGTAGATGCTAACCGCACCCGTAAAGATTTTATTGCTGATTCAATTGTAAGCCGTGGCCCCAAGATTGTTGGTATATACCGTCTTATCATGAAGACCGGTTCAGACAATTTCCGCGCCAGTGCGATTCAAGGCATCATGAAGCGTATAAAGGCGAAAGGCATTGAGGTTGTGGTATACGAGCCAGTACTTAAAGAAGATGACTTCTTTAACTCGCGCGTCGTAAACGACCTAGAAGAGTTTAAGAAAATCTCTGACGTTATCGTAGCAAACCGTGTAACCGGTGATATCGAAGACGTACTCGATAAAGTTTACAGCCGCGACTTGTTCAACGCCGACTAACTTAAGAATTGAGATTGCGAAAAGCATCAGTCTTTTCGCAATCCAACCTCACAAAAAAGCTTCCCAAACCCCCAAAATCAAAATAAACTCTCGCCAATTCAACCCCTGCCATCAAGCCTCAAGCTTACTCATATCCGGCGGGGAAGAAGCATGCTTTAAAATATTGGGGTCAGAGTACATTCCTCTCTCCAATGCAATCTGTGTAATTGGTTACCAAAACCAGTAAACAGAGTGATGCGTTCATGCTACCTATCATATAAACCCGCATGAACATGTTTTTGTTTTAGTTTGCTTTTTAGCGGAGTCATTATGAATAGGCTGCGTGAGCTGTCCAGCCAAGTGATGGATGTTTACCAATCTCTTTCTCAAGAATTTAGTGCGTTCCAATCTAATCAGTCTCTCAATTGTGTAGAAAAATGTGGTGCGTGTTGCAATAAGCCCGACATTGAAGTGTCGCCACTAGAAATGTTGCCTTTTGCGTTGCACCTGTTTGATACGGGGCAGGCCGAACAAGTGTTCGATGAACTTGAAAGCTACAGCGGCTTTGCTTGTAAGCAATATCAGCGCTTAAGTTTAGATGGTTCAGAAGGTTATTGCGGTATTTACGAGTATCGCCCTGGTATTTGTCGTATGTTCGGCGCGGCTGGCTATAAAACGAAGTCCGGCGAGGCAACGCTTTCGGTATGTAAAACCATTAAGCAGGCAGTACCTGAAAAGTATGCGGCTTCGCTAATTGCCATACAGCCACAGCGCTCAGACGCAATCGAACAACCGTTAATAGGCGATATCGCTGCAAATAATGCAGGACAATCTACAGCCATTAAGCCGCCTATGATCGCAGAAGGTAGACAGAAGCTCGCTCAACTTGACTACGAGTTAGGCGATAAGCTTATGCCGATAAACGATGCGCTTCGCTTCATGTTAGAAAAGATACTAACGCTTAGCTTCTATTCACAAGATATAGATGATGGCGTTGCGGCTTAATAAACGCAGGGCAGTGTGGTTATTCCGCGTCTGTTGTTAAAGCGTGTTCTGTATACCTCAATGTTATCCCCTGCAATACAAAATGCGATAGCGAGATACCCAAGTTTAAAGGTAGATAAACAGCGAATGTCATATCATCCATAAAATACTGGGGAATAGGATGTCTTCGAAATGGATAAGAAAGTCGTTGATCGTGAGTGTTTCGAGGTGGTCGAGACGCTCGCTGAAAATGCATACATTGGTCGCGGACGTTTCGACTGGTCGAAGGTTAAGAAGGAAGCGCATCGCTTGCTTGACGAGCGCTTCGGTGAATCACAAGTAGAGCTTTGCGTGGAAAAATGTAAAGGCTAAGCTAGTTACTGAAAATCTCTTTTGCTGAGCCAATGATATGCTCACTAAGCGTGTACTCTGCGCGGCTTTTGCCTGTAATTGCGTAATATCGTTCACTCAAAGCCTCTGATTTGCCAATACAATGCACATCGTATTGTTTTTCTACATGCTCGGCTATCGCCGAAGGGGCGCAAAATACACCAAAGTTCTCGCTACCAAATAGTTTTAAAAGGGCACTATCGTCGAACTCTGCAACAATTTTGGGGTACAGTTGCTCTGTTGCTAGCCAGCTGGATAGGGCGTGTCTAATACCCGAGGTGTTACCCTGCATTAAAAGTGGCATGTGGTTTAGGCAGTCAGGAAAGCGTTGGTTGGCTGAAAGTGGTTGCTTGGCAAAAAAGCTTAGCGAACTTTCACCAAGGAAGTAGCTGTTTGCGTTTACTTGGGTGCCCGGAGCAATTCCTCTGTCAGCCACAATGAAATCGACAGCGTTAATGGCCAGTTCTTTTAACAGTCCATCGAAGCTATCTTCTCTTATCACAAACCTCACATTGGCAAATTTACGCATGGTATCGTGCACAAAATCGTAAAAAAGCACTTTTGGAATACCATTTGTAATACCTATTACAAATTCTTTCGTATTCACTTCATCGCTATTGTTAAGTATTTCAGCCAGTTGATTACCCTTGTGAAATATTTCACTGGCATACTGGTACGTCACTTTGCCTTTCGCGTTTAGGTATAGTCGTTTGTTTATTCTATCGAATAAGGAGTAACCAAGCTGACTTTCAAAAGTACTCAGTTGCCCGCTCACTGTTTGAGGAGTAACGTGAAGTAATTTTGCTGCTTTTGCGATACTGCCTTCGCGTGCAACAAGATAAAAATAATATAGATGATGATAGTTTAGATGATGCATACTTTAATCAGGTACTCGATTATTGAAGTATTTGAAGGCAGAAATGTACTCTGACCCCATTATTTGCAAACGCAACTATTTTCGATGAAGTATGAAGAATATAACAGATTTATTCTAAGTTACTAATGCAATACACTACATATCGTTGCTTTGAAATTGTACAAGCAGCGCGTTTCTCAAGTTTTTAAGCTAGCGGTATTTTGAAGACATAACTATGGCAAAACCAATAGATTTACGTAAAACGCGAAAGACTCTATTTTCTCTACTCAGGCCCGAGGCTGGCTTTTTTTGGGTTGCTATTGCCTATGGCGTTGCAATCAGTTTAATGACGCTCGCGGTGCCTATTGCGGTTCAAACCTTAATTAACAGTATCGCGAATATAGGCTCTACCCGTGCGGTAGTTATTTTGGCCGTTGTACTATTTCTTACTTTATTTATATCTGGTGTGTTTAGTGCGCTTCGCATGCGGGTTATGGAGTTTTACGAGCGAAAGGTTTATGCACGGCTAACGGCCGACCTAGGCCTTAAAACCATACTAGCACCGCACAGCTTTTTTGAAGGGCGTCAAAACGTGAGTATCACACAGCGGTATTTTGACATCATGACGTTTCAAAAGAACATGCCGTCTTTGATGATAGATGGTTTTGCGTTGGTACTTCAGATGCTGGTGGGTTTTACCCTGGTGTCGTTTTATCATCCCGCATTGTTTGCATTTAACGTGGTGCTGCTACTCACCATGTATGCCGTATGGAAACTGTGGGGCCGCGGCGCTAAACGCACGGCCATCGAACTTTCTCACGCTAAATATGATTCTGCTAAATGGCTACACGACATTGCCATTGCCCACGAGTTTTTCAAATCGGCTGATCACGTTGAATATGCGGGCCGAAGCACAGAAAGCTATATCAGTAACTATGTGCAAAAGCATAAAAATCATTTCCATTATACCTTCTCACAGGTAGTGATGTTCTTGCTAATGTACGCCGTGGCGAGCGCCGCTTTGTTGGGTATTGGTGGTGTCCTCGTCGTGCAGGGAGAACTTTCAATCGGTCAGCTCGTTGCTGCAGAGCTGGTAATGTCTGCCGTATTTTTTGGGCTATCTCGTTTCACTCAATACTTGAAGCTTTATTACGAGCTATATGGCGCAGCTGAAAAGTTGGGCGGGGCTTTGGCTATGCCACAAGAAGAGCTGAATACTTCAGACCATATCCCCGCCTCTTCAAGGCTTGTATTTAACGATGTTGATTTAAAACACGGTAACGATCATTGTCTTCTTAACGTTGTTTTTGAGCCAAGCACAAAGTATTTCGTCACTACCGATAAGAGCTGGGTGCAAAAACAGCTTCTTGGTTTGCTCAAACAGTACGACCGCGTTAAGGCTGGCGATATATTACTTGGTGAATTAAGCCTAAACGACTACGACACCCATGAGCTTAGACAAGCGGTGACGATATTAGACCGTTCGTTAATCATTGAGGTTTCTATAGAGCGTTATCTAAAGCTGGCTAACCCACAAGCAAGTATTGCTGATATTCGAGCCGCGCTTACAGAGGTAGAGATGATAAAGGTTATCGATAGTCTGCCAGACGGGCTTCAAACCAAAGTGTCTGTATTGGGTGCTCCGTTGCAGCCTCTAGAGTTTTTACTACTTAAACTTGCAGCAGCCATTATTGCCAAACCAAAACTGCTTATACTCAATCAGCATTTTGATGCTATTCCCATCGAGATGCGAGAACGACTACTCAGACGCTTAGATAAATACGACTTTACCGTGATGTATTTTACTAACATACCGATACCTGATTGTTTAGATGGTGTGCTTCATTTACACGACAATGCGACCGAAGTGCTTAACGAGTATATTGAAGAGACAGCGCCAACGCGCGCAAATGTACAAAGTGACACGAGCAATAACTCGAATAACAATAAGGAGGGTGAGTAAGTGAATAACGCAGAACGTCGCTTTTTAGACAACATTACCTCATTGCCTTCTTTGAAAGTGCCAAAGCTACACAGAATAATTACGGGCATTATTATCTTCTTGGTTATTGCTGCTGGAATGATTTTGTACTTTACGCCTTGGATCCAGACTGCCTATGGTACAGGGATGGTGGACTCCCTTGATCCGAAAGACAGAACCCAACCAATTAACGCGCTTGTGGATGGGCAGGTAAAGCAATGGCATGTCAGGGAAGGGCAGCAAGTAAAAGCCGGCGAGCCTATCGTCACGCTTATTGATATTGATGCGCAGCGTCTTGAAAAACTGCAATCACAGCTTACCGCCGCTAACTCGAAGAATCTAGCTAACGAAACCGCAGTTAGAAACGCTGAGAATAACTTGGCGCGTCAGAAGTCTTTGGAAGAGCAGGGGCTGGTATCGCGAAAAGAAGTAGAGAAAGCTGAGATAAAAGTACAAGAACTGCGGGCTAAGGTGGCTGCGTCTGTTTCTGAAATCAATGAAGTAAGTATGATCTTGTCACGTCAATCTACGCAAACTAAATTTGCGCCGGTGGACGGTACTGTGGTGCGTTTATTGTCGGGTGGCGTTTCTACCTTTGTAAAGTCTGGCGATATTCTTGGGCAATTTATACCAGAAGATGCAAAGCGTAGTGTTCGCGTAACGGTAAGAGGGTTAGACGCGCCACTCGTTAAACCTGGAGCAAAGGCGCGCTTGCAATTTGAAGGCTGGCCCGTTTTTCAATTTAGCGGGTGGCCTGGCAGTGCAATTGGTACGTTCGGCGGCGAAGTGGTGTATGTAGAGCCAGTCGCGAACCCTACCGGAGATTTTAATGTGTGGATAAAGCCAGACGAATCAGATATTCCATGGCCAACGGAAAGCTCGGCCCGTTTGGGTAGTCGGGTTAAGGCATGGGTACTGTTAGAAGAAGTACGCTTGGGCTATGAGATGTGGCGTCAGCTCAATAATTTCCCTCCGTTGCCTACGCAAGATTCTACATCAGGCGGTTCGAAAAACGCTGGAGCGTCGATATGGTAGTGCGAGAGACTACAGTTATCGCTGCGGCTTTTGCATTGCTGTCTTCATTATGTTGCTTTGCTGCAAATGCGCAGTCGGCGGAAGGAAAGCAAGCGCCATCCATTGAAGTGTTTATCGATAGCATGGTGAATTACCATCCTTATGTTTTAGCGATTAATGAAGGTAATTATCAAGCCGCCGCAGAACTTGAAATAGCAAGAAGCAGCTTCGACCCTTTTATTGAACAAAAAACGAAAAGTCGTGTTTCAGGTTATTACGACGGCACAAACTTAACCCAGCGGTTTACTAACCCTATAGAGGATTACAACGCCTCTGTGTTTGGTGAGTATCGCATTGCAGCTGGAGACTTTCCTGCTTATGAAGGTGATTACGACACGCTATCTGGCGGCGAAGCAAGTGTTGGTATTGCAATGTCTTTGTTACAAAACCGTGAGATAGATAAGCGCAGAACTGAGCTTAGAAATGCTGGTTTAGCTTCATCACAATGGCAAGCACTGGCCACTAGCCTCATCAATGACTTTGTATATAAAGGCGTAAGTGAGTACATAGCATGGTACGAGAGCGCATTACAGATACAGGCGGTTTCTGAGCTGTTAGCTACCGCGTCAGAGCGGGAAAAGGCATTGGTCACACGTGTAGAAAAAGGTGACTTGGCCAATATTGTACTAACAGAGTTTAAAGCAAACCTTTTACAGCAGCGTTTAACGCTAGCTGAACTTAAACAAAAAAGAGACATGCATGCGCAGATGCTATCGTTTTATTGGCGCTCATCAAACGGCGACATGATTGCGCTTGATAGCGATAAACTGCCAGCTGATATAGATTGGCCCTACTGGATAGGGAACGGCCAACTGGTTACCCTTCGTAATGCTTTGCGTAGTCACCCAGAATTAGACGTAATGAAGCTAGAGCAGCAGGTAGTACAAAATAAGGTAGCGCTAGCAGATAATGCACTACTCCCTAAGCTTGATCTCACCGCATCGATTGCTAGAGACGTTGGCGCAGGCTCTGAATCATTAGAAGGTACAGAAACAAAAGTTGGTTTGTCGTTTTCTTACCCACTTGGCAACAGAAAGGCGAAAGCCGAACGGGCTCAGCTACAGTCTAAGCAACGAGAGCTTTCTCATAAACTCACATCTACCGAACAATCAATAGTACAACGTTTTGAGCAAGCATTGATTTACTGGAGCCAAGCGAAAGATATCGTGGCTCTTCAAAGTGAAAACGCCGCATTAGCAAAAACCTTATCGGTGGTAGAAAAAACAAGGTTTGATGCTGGCGACAGTGATATGTTTGTTTTAAATGCGCGGGCGCAAAACGAAATTAAAGCGAAGATAAAAGAGATCAAAGCTAAGGTAGACTTATTAAAAGCAGAACTCATGCTATATAAAGAAGCGGCGTTACTTTATTCTTTCACCAATTAGCTGGTAAGTCATAGCAGTTATAAACCGGTGCATTGCTGTTTAAACTGCATAACTTAGCTAAGTTTAAACACGAAGCAGAGCAAAGAAAAACGGCGTATTGATTTCTCAATACGCCGTTTATTATATTGGCTTCTATTAGCTGATAAAGGTTAGTTAGCTACCGCACTATCAAAGTCTTCTTCAGATAAACCAGCAGACATAGCATATTCTTTCAACTTGTCGTGGGTTACCCCCGCGTGTTGTGCCGTACTTAAAATACGAATAACTTGCTCGCGCTGTTCAGATGACTCTCTTACCGCTGTTTCCACAACCGTTTGCGCTTCATTAGGAAAGACAGCTAATAGAGCATCAACCACATATTCGCCAACAAAAGGCACAGCATTAAGTGCACTTGTCATTATTTCAACGATGCGATTAGGGTGTTCTTGAGATAGCGTTTGAACAATACTGTCTGCAGCATCAGGTTGAGTTAACACGGCTACGCGAACTATTTCATCTAACTCTTCAGGCGTTGATACCGCCGCAGCGTGAACAACAAAATCTACATAGGTAGGTTCAGCCTTAATGGCTAACTGAACGATGTTAGGGCAACTGCTTACTTCCTTTTCTATGGCAAGCTGAACAATTTCTTCGGTAGAAGAAGGCTGAGCTGATATAGCTGCGAAAATGATTTCCCTATATTTGTCAGGGTAAGTGTCTAGTGCAATGTCGACGATAGACACAATTTCTTGGGGATAGTGACCAGCGATGGAACTAATAGCACGTCCGACCGACATGGTTTGATCGACTTGACGTTTTAGAAAGGCTGTTTGAAAGCGATTCGACTCTTCAACGGATTTTTCTACGCTCGCTGAAGTGGATGGCTGAATAGCTTCATTAGATGAAGCGTCTTGCGCCATTGCCACATAACTAACTTGAGAAGCTAGTAGTGCTGCTGATAGCAATGTAAGAGTTCGTAACATAACCCACCTTTATAATTATTGCGTAGTCAATTTCTGACACTACCAGTATTAATACATTTATAAAGAACGCAAAGCATAGGTCATTTACGCTTATATACATTCTTATACGTATTCCCTTACGCAAGCTTAATTATTTATCTCGAACATCAAGCGCTAATATATTAACGGCAGGATCAAATACTACTTTAAGGACGACTACTTTATAGGATCTGAACCACCATCCTATTAGTAATTAGTCCATATTGTCTACTATTTATCACATTTGAATGAAAAATAGCCGGTTAGTTCAGTTTTTTCATCTTTTTTAAAATAAGTGTTGACGTGAGCGCTCATTTCCCTAAAATGCGCATCCGCTTCGGGGGAAAAGCAAAACAGCAAGCCTCCTGAAGTAAGTCTCTACTACCTTTATAGGCCAGTAAAGACGGGAGTTTAGAAGAAACGCTTCAGAAAATAAATTTTCAAAAAGTGTTGACAACGAAAACTTCCAGCGTATAATGCGCACCTCACTCGAACAGGGTGAGTCACTAAGAAGCAACGGCTTCTAGTGAATGTTCTTTAACAATTTAGACAAGACAATCTGTGTGGGCACTCGTTAAGAGTGTCACATAACGACGATTCATATTTCGATATATTTAATTGAAGAGTTTGATCATGGCTCAGATTGAACGCTGGCGGCAGGCCTAACACATGCAAGTCGAACGGTAACATTTCTAGCTTGCTAGAAGATGACGAGTGGCGGACGGGTGAGTAATGCTTGGGAACTTGCCTTTGCGAGGGGGATAACAGTTGGAAACGACTGCTAATACCGCATAATGTTTTCGAACCAAACGGGGCTTTGGCTCCGGCGCAAAGAGAGGCCCAAGTGAGATTAGCTAGTTGGTGAGGTAAAAGCTCACCAAGGCGACGATCTCTAGCTGTTCTGAGAGGAAGATCAGCCACACTGGGACTGAGACACGGCCCAGACTCCTACGGGAGGCAGCAGTGGGGAATATTGCACAATGGGGGAAACCCTGATGCAGCCATGCCGCGTGTGTGAAGAAGGCCTTCGGGTTGTAAAGCACTTTCAGTTGTGAGGAAAAGTTAGTAGTTAATACCTGCTAGCCGTGACGTTAACAACAGAAGAAGCACCGGCTAACTCCGTGCCAGCAGCCGCGGTAATACGGAGGGTGCGAGCGTTAATCGGAATTACTGGGCGTAAAGCGCACGCAGGCGGTTTGTTAAGCTAGATGTGAAAGCCCCGGGCTCAACCTGGGATGGTCATTTAGAACTGGCAGACTAGAGTCTTGGAGAGGGGAGTGGAATTCCAGGTGTAGCGGTGAAATGCGTAGATATCTGGAGGAACATCAGTGGCGAAGGCGACTCCCTGGCCAAAGACTGACGCTCATGTGCGAAAGTGTGGGTAGCGAACAGGATTAGATACCCTGGTAGTCCACACCGTAAACGCTGTCTACTAGCTGTGTGTGCCTTTAAGGCGTGCGTAGCGAAGCTAACGCGATAAGTAGACCGCCTGGGGAGTACGGCCGCAAGGTTAAAACTCAAATGAATTGACGGGGGCCCGCACAAGCGGTGGAGCATGTGGTTTAATTCGATGCAACGCGAAGAACCTTACCTACACTTGACATGCTGAGAAGTTACTAGAGATAGTTTCGTGCCTTCGGGAACTCAGACACAGGTGCTGCATGGCTGTCGTCAGCTCGTGTCGTGAGATGTTGGGTTAAGTCCCGCAACGAGCGCAACCCTTGTCCTTAGTTGCCAGCATTAAGTTGGGCACTCTAAGGAGACTGCCGGTGACAAACCGGAGGAAGGTGGGGACGACGTCAAGTCATCATGGCCCTTACGTGTAGGGCTACACACGTGCTACAATGGCATTTACAGAGGGAAGCGAGACAGTGATGTGGAGCGGACCCCTTAAAGAATGTCGTAGTCCGGATTGGAGTCTGCAACTCGACTCCATGAAGTCGGAATCGCTAGTAATCGCAGGTCAGAATACTGCGGTGAATACGTTCCCGGGCCTTGTACACACCGCCCGTCACACCATGGGAGTGGGATGCAAAAGAAGTAGTTAGTCTAACCTTCGGGAGGACGATTACCACTTTGTGTTTCATGACTGGGGTGAAGTCGTAACAAGGTAACCCTAGGGGAACCTGGGGTTGGATCACCTCCTTACCATTACGTCGAAAGACGCACTTGATGCAGTGCCTACACAGATTGTTTTGTTTATATAAAGACTCGCTTCGCGAGTGTCGCGATTAACTGCTTTACCGGAAGGGAACCTTCCTGACAGTTAACCTTCTCGCTAAAGAAGTGAAACCTAGATGTTTCAATATAGAGTGCTAATTAATGATCACATTCATTGATTAGTGTTTTTAGAAGCACTAATGTTCTTTAACAATTTGGAAAGCTGATATTAATAGTAATCAATCAAAATTGAGTAACTGAGAAATCGAAAGATGACTTTTTACTCTACTTGACTGAATTGCTTGTTATCAATTTATTGATAACAAGGCAATTCTTCCGATTAGCTTGTCATTCATGCGACATAACTTAGACAGAAGTCAAAAGGCTGTTTGGGGTTGTATGGTTAAGTGACGAAGCGTATACGGTGGATGCCTTGGCAGTTAGAGGCGATGAAGGACGTGTAAGTCTGCGAAAAGCTGTGGTGAGCCGACAAAATGCATTTGAGCCACAGATGTCCGAATGGGGAAACCCACCTGTTTACAGGTATCGTTACGTGAATACATAGCGTAACGAGGCGAACGAGGGGAACTGAAACATCTAAGTACCCTTAGGAAAAGAAATCAATTGAGATTCCCCTAGTAGCGGCGAGCGAACGGGGAACAGCCCTTAAGCTGTATTGAATGTAGTGGAATCCTTTGGGAAGAGGAGCGATACAAGGTGATAGCCCTGTACACGACGCAATCTTTACAGTGAAATCGAGTAGGTCGGGACACGTGTTATCTTGACTGAATATGGGGGGACCATCCTCCAAGGCTAAATACTCCTAACTGACCGATAGTGAACCAGTACCGTGAGGGAAAGGCGAAAAGAACCCCTGTGAGGGGAGTGAAATAGAACCTGAAACCGTATACGTACAAGCAGTGGGAGCACCTTCGTGGTGTGACTGCGTACCTTTTGTATAATGGGTCAGCGACTTATATTTAGTAGCGAGGTTAAGTGAATAACGGAGCCGTAGCGAAAGCGAGTGTTAACTGCGCGTTTAGTTGCTAGGTATAGACCCGAAACCCGGTGATCTAGCCATGGGCAGGTTGAAGGTTGAGTAACATCAACTGGAGGACCGAACCCACTAACGTTGAAAAGTTAGGGGATGACCTGTGGCTGGGGGTGAAAGGCCAATCAAACCGGGAGATAGCTGGTTCTCCCCGAAATCTATTTAGGTAGAGCCTCGGACGAATTCCATTGGGGGTAGAGCACTGTTAAGGCTAGGGGGTCATCCCGACTTACCAACCCTTTGCAAACTCCGAATACCAATGAGAACTATCCGGGAGACACACGGCGGGTGCTAACGTCCGTCGTGGAGAGGGAAACAACCCAGACCGCCAGCTAAGGTCCCAAAATATTGCTAAGTGGGAAACGATGTGGGAAGGCACAGACAGCTAGGAGGTTGGCTTAGAAGCAGCCACCCTTTAAAGAAAGCGTAATAGCTCACTAGTCGAGTCGGCCTGCGCGGAAGATGTAACGGGGCTAAGCAATATACCGAAGCTGCGGCAGCACAGTTTACTGTGCTGGGTAGGGGAGCGTTGTGTAAGTGGATGAAGGTGAGTTGTAAAGCTTGCTGGACATATCACAAGTGCGAATGCTGACATGAGTAACGATAATGGGAGTGAAAAACTCCCACGCCGGAAGACCAAGGTTTCCTGTCCCATGCTAATCAGGGCAGGGTAAGTCGGCCCCTAAGGCGAGGCAGAAATGCGTAGTCGATGGGAAACGGATTAATATTTCCGTACTTATATAATCAGTGATGGAGGGACGGAGAAGGCTAGGCAAGCTTGGCGTTGGTTGTCCAAGTGAAAGCGAGTAGGCCGAAAACTTAGGTAAATCCGGGTTTTTAAAGCTGAGACGCGAGACGAGCTCCCAAGGGAGTGAAGTTGTTGATGCCCTGCTTCCAGGAAAAGCTTCTAAACTTATGATTATATGAACCGTACCCCAAACCGACACAGGTGGTCAGGTAGAGAATACTAAGGCGCTTGAGAGAACTCGGGTGAAGGAACTCGGCAAAATTGTACCGTAACTTCGGGAGAAGGTACGCCCCTGTTTGTGAACACTTCGCGTGGTAAGCAAATGGGGGCCGCAGTGACCAGGTGGCTGGGACTGTTTATTAAAAACACAGCACTCTGCAAACTCGTAAGAGGACGTATAGGGTGTGACACCTGCCCGGTGCCGGAAGGTTAATTGATGGGGTTAGTTTTCGGACGAAGCTCTTGATCGAAGCCCCGGTAAACGGCGGCCGTAACTATAACGGTCCTAAGGTAGCGAAATTCCTTGTCGGGTAAGTTCCGACCTGCACGAATGGTGTAACCATGGCCACGCTGTCTCCACCCGAGACTCAGTGAAATTGAAATCGCAGTGAAGATGCTGTGTACCCGCACCTAGACGGAAAGACCCCGTGAACCTTTACTACAGCTTGGCACTGAACATTGAACCTACATGTGTAGGATAGGTGGGAGGCTTTGAAGCACAGTCGCTAGATTGTGTGGAGCCGTCCTTGAAATACCACCCTTGTATGTTTGATGTTCTAACATTGGCCCCTTATCGGGGTTGTGGACAGTGTCTGGTGGGTAGTTTGACTGGGGCGGTCTCCTCCCAAATAGTAACGGAGGAGCACGAAGGTTAGCTAATCACGGTCGGACATCGTGAGGTTAGTGCAATGGCATAAGCTAGCTTAACTGCGAGACAGACACGTCGAGCAGGTACGAAAGTAGGTCATAGTGATCCGGTGGTTCTGTATGGAAGGGCCATCGCTCAACGGATAAAAGGTACTCCGGGGATAACAGGCTGATACCGCCCAAGAGTTCATATCGACGGCGGTGTTTGGCACCTCGATGTCGGCTCATCACATCCTGGGGCTGAAGTCGGTCCCAAGGGTATGGCTGTTCGCCATTTAAAGTGGTACGCGAGCTGGGTTTAGAACGTCGTGAGACAGTTCGGTCCCTATCTGGTGTGGGCGTTGGATGATTGATGGGAGCTGCTCCTAGTACGAGAGGACCGGAGTGGACGAACCGCTGGTGTTCGGGTTGTCATGCCAATGGCATTGCCCGGTAGCTACGTTCGGAACGGATAACCGCTGAAAGCATCTAAGCGGGAAGCCGGCCCAAAGATGAGTCATCCCTGACCTTTAAGGTCTGGAAGGGTTGTTATAGACGATGACGTTGATAGGCAGGGTGTGGAAGCGTTGTAAGGCGTTAAGCTAACCTGTACTAATTGCCCGAGAGGCTTAACCATACAACGCCCAAGAAGCTTTGGACTTCTGAGTGTTGTAGACAAGCTAAGCTCTGATAAAGAGCAGCAAGTAAGAGTAAAAAGCAGTTACTCACTGATTGAATTAATATTATCTTTCCCAAATTGTTAGTTATTAAGCAACGATGATTAAATAGGCTCTAAAGAGTACTGTTAGTCCTCCTTGCGCAGAAGTCATGATAAAAAGCATCATGATTCTGCACTAAAAGTTTTTCCTGGCAGCCATAGCGATACGGTACCACCTGACTCCATTCCGAACTCAGAAGTGAAACGTATTAGCGCCGATGGTAGTGTGGGGTCTCCCCATGTGAGAGTAGGACACTGCCAGGTCCCATTAAAAAGAACCCGCCTAACGGCGGGTTTTTTGCTTTCTGCAGCAGAAAAAATGGGGTCAGAGTACATTAATTCCCCGCTCATGCTCCAGCGAACATCAAAATGGGGTCAGAGTACTTTATTTCATTAGCTGCCACTGCAATTGTCCTAATTAGAAGCCAACTACCACTGCGACTTATTGGCAATGTAGAAATGTACTCTGACCCCAATATTCAATGTAGAAATGTACTCTGACCCCAATATTCAAAGTAATACTCTTTGCTCCCACTATGTGCATTGAAGTAAATAAAGTTCTACTACCAACTGCTTATAGAAATTAGATAGAAATCAGACTACATTTGAAAGATGTTAAAGCAATGTTAAGTGCGTTTGATGAAGTATTTATTGATGGCGGCTATCGCTGGGTTAAGCAGTTTGGCGGCACATTGGGTCACTGATAATAACTGGATAGCTTCTGGCATTACTTTTGTCAGTGCTCTGGTAGGGGCGTTTTTTATTTATAGCGCGTCTGATAAAAAGGTAATTGAAAATGTTAGCGCATCAATAAAGTTAGATGTTACTAGTCATAAAAATAACGATGCTACGAAGGTGAGTCATGCCGTAAGTAACATTGCTATAGGCGGCGCCTCTGTTTCGTTTTTTCTCGAACAATTATCAAAAGCCTTCAATGAACAGGTCGCACACATTGGTGAGATGAGCGGGCGACTCCAGCACTTAGAAACTTCATCAAGCTCGTTAGATGAACTTGCAAAGAATGCCTATGCGTCAATGAGTGAGTCTGACGAAAAAACACAATTAGGTAGCTCGTCTTTAAAAGAAGTGTTGAAGCAGCAACAGCAGCTCGTAAAAAATATAAATGCGTCCTCAGAAGCATTAGCCATTTTAAAAAGTAGGGCTGAGGGTATCAGTACTATCACCAATACGATTAATCAATTGGCCGATCAAACAAATATGTTGGCGTTAAATGCCGCTATCGAAGCCGCAAGAGCGGGTGAACAGGGAAGAGGCTTCGCCGTTGTTGCGGATGAGGTAAGAGAATTAGCAAAAAAAACAACGGATGCTACATCAGGAATTGAAAGCTTGTTGAAAGATATGAACACGAGCAGCCAAGCCGCGGTCGAGACAATGCAAACGGTGCTAAATTCTAGTGGCGATATGAATGTGCAGTTACAAGAAAGTGAAAATGCCATCTCTTATTCAAGCTCATTATCTACGCAAGCTCGCGAATCAATGGGCGCTATGCAAGGTATGGTAGAGAGTAATACTGAACACAGTGCAGGTATTAGTGCCAATATATTAAAGCTACATAGCACGACGGAAAATCTAGAGCGAGATCTCAATGATGTAGCAACACGAGCGCTTACATTGAGCAGCCAAGCAGAAGATATATTCAGACTGTTGGAGAGTTTCGATGTAAATGACAGGAATAGTGAAGTAAGGGATATCGCGATATCTACAGCAGAAAAAATAGGTAAGCGCTTCGAACAAGCAATATCAAACGGTGAGATATCCGAGTCACAATTGTTTAGTTTTGATTATACACCGATGCCAAACACCAACCCCGAGAAGCACACAACTCCTTTTGATAGCTTCACTGACAAGGCGCTTCCTGAGTTGCAGGAGCCCATATTAGATAATCACAGCTATATTATTTACGCTGGAGCAGTAGATAAGAATGGCTATTTTCCTACTCACAATAAAAAGTACAGCCAGCCCCTTACCGGTGATTACGAAAAAGACTTAGCGAATAATCGCACGAAACGTATATTTAGCGATAAAACGGGTAGTCGTTGTGGTAGTAATACCTCTACTTTTTTACTTCAGACATATAAACGGGATACCGGTGAGATAATGCACGATCTATCAGCGCCTATTTATGTTAAAGGTAAGCACTGGGGCGGGTTTCGTATTGGCTACAAAGCCGAAGAGCAGTAGCGCCAGCAAGAGCCGAAGGTTGCATACCCATGCAACCATTATTTGCGTGTTTACACTTTTATTTAGTGCTTGGTTACCCTACCATTAGCGAATTGTTCGCAGTTCGTAAAATTATATGCCTTCATTACAAAGCTATAGCACGTTTGGTCTCTCTGCATCCTGTGATTCAATTGAGCTATTCACCGATGTTTCATCTTTTTTATCTATATACAATTCAATCAAAAATCGAACTGATAACGCCATCTACATTCTTGGTGGTGGAAGCAACTCCATTTTTACCAATGACTTTGATGGAACAGTATTGGTTAACGAAATTAAAGGTATTAGTCATTTCGATACAGAGAGTCATCACTTTTTAAGAGTTGGCGCTGGCGAGAACTGGCATGACTTCGTGACTTTGTGTATGAGCGAGAAGTGGTATGGGTTTGAGAACTTAGCATTAATACCTGGTTCGGTTGGCGCTTGCCCTATTCAGAATATTGGCGCCTATGGTGTAGAGGTAAATACGTTAATTGAAAAAGTGGAGTGTGTATTCCTTGAGACCGGCGAACAAGTTGTGCTGAGTAATGAGGACTGTCAATTTGGCTATAGAGACAGTGTGTTTAAACACGAACTCGCGAACAAAGTGTTGATCACTCATGTAAACTTTAAACTGCCCAAGCACTACGAACTTGAAACTAGCTATGGTGAATTAGCCGCGCTTTCTGAGCCAACCCCAGAAAAGATATATAGTAAGGTAATAGAAATTAGAAAGAACAAACTTCCCGACCCAACCGAGCTTGGCAATGCAGGGAGTTTCTTCAAAAACCCAGTTGTTTCACAAGCCGTGTATCAAGGGATTGCGCAAGGATACGATTCAGTACCTCATTTTGTAGTCGGCGGAAGTGCTGAAGTACCAGCAATTGAAAAAGAACAAATAAAAATACCGGCTGCTTGGCTTATTGACCAAGCAGGTTTTAAAGGCAAGACTTTAAATAAAGTACGATGCCACCCTACACAGCCATTGGTACTTACTAATTTAGGTGGAGCCACCGGAAGCGACGTTGTCACCATGGCAAGAGATATCATAGCAAGCGTACATGAAAAGTTTGGCATACAGCTTGAGCCAGAAGTGCGCTTATTAGGAAACAAAGGACTTATTTCGCTATGAGACAAGCATCAAAAGCTATAAGAAAACATATACTGGCTTTGTTGTCTGACGGCCAGTTTCACTCTGGTGAAACTATTGCCCAGCAAGTGGGCCTATCGCGTACAGCAGTTGCAGGCCATATTTCCCAACTCGCCGATTGGGGATTAGATGTATTTAAAGTAAAAGGTAAAGGCTACCGTTTAGAACGAGGGTTTCCATTGTTAAGCGCCGACAGCATTAAACGTCATTTAGGCAATACAAAACGAGCGGTTATTGATGTGGAGTCGGTTTTACCTTCCACCAATACGGAAATGAAGAAGCGTATTGCGAGTAAACGAGAAGATCTTGAAAACGGCGATGTGGTTTTTGCTGAAATTCAAACCGATGGAAGAGGACGACATGGCCGTTCATGGTTAGCACCGGTAGGCGGTAGCTTAACATTCTCTATGTATTGGTCTTTTCCTGACGGTTATCAAAGCATGGCTGGGCTTTCTTTGTTAGTTGGGCTAGCGGTTTGCGATGCACTTAAAGAGTTTGGCGTAGAAGACGCCGAGCTTAAATGGCCCAATGACATTTATTTACAAGGTAAAAAGCTTGCGGGCGTACTTATTGAGGTAGAAGGACAGATTGGGGCCACCGCTCACAGTGTTATCGGCATAGGCTTAAATGTTTGTGTTCCCGATAACCAATACGATGTGGGTCAGCCTCATAGCGATCTCGCTTCATATTTAGGCACTATCCCAGATAGAAATGCACTAGCTGCAGAAATCATTAAATCCCTGTGGTCTTATTTGCCTAAATTCACTCAGCAAGGCTTCGGGCCATTTACTGCATATTGGGAAGCGCTCGACTTATACGCCGATAAACGTATTGTTTTACAAATGGGCGAGAAGCGTTTTTCCGGTATTGATAGAGGCGTAGACGCAAGCGGCGCACTTCTGGTTGAGACCCAAGATGGAATTACACGATTCCACGGTGGTGAAGTTAGCCTTAGAGGCAACTAACGCTCTATTTCACGGCTAAGTTACGAAGTGTCAGAAAATATTTTGTCATAAAAGTACTTCGTATTTCGACTCTGTGATTTTTAGAAAGCATTTTAACCGTTCGTTTTACGCAATTCTTTGCGATCGAAATCAAAAACTATGAACAATATTGAAGAAAACCACGTCATCTTAGTGGATATAGGTAACACCCGAATTAAATATTCACTGCTTTGTGACGCCGAAGAAGAGCCAAATGCTTGCGAAGATGCCATTTCTCTTTTCTTTTTTATCGATTCTCAAGAAAAAATATCTCATTTATACGTTGCCTCGGTAAGAAACCAGGAACTGGTTGATGAAATTTCCACCATGTGTAATGAGAGAAATATAATTTTTGTAGAAAAGCACACAGAGAAGGAAGCCTTCGGGATAAAAAATAGTTATGCGAATGTTCAAAAAATGGGCGTTGATAGATGGCTTGCTATGATCTGCGCTGCAGAAAAATCAAAAAAAGCATTTTTTGTTATGGATGTGGGTACAGCAATCACGGTGGATTTTGTTGTAGATGGTCAACATTTAGGCGGTTGGATCGTGCCTGGATTTCAAGTTATGCGTAATGCATTGGTCGCTTCAACTAAAAAAGTGTTCGCGAATGATGAAATTCCGACCACTTTTGGAGTGGGAACCGACACGGAGGATTGTGTGGCAAGTGGGTGTCATGCAGCCCTTTATGGTGTTTATTTGAGCGCTATTGATTACATATCAAGCAAACAAACCGAATTTGACATAATTTTAGGGGGTGGAGACAAAAAAGTGTTTGCATTCTTAAAATCTGCTGATAACATGCGCCTCGCTCATTTGGTGATGCAGGGTCTTGCCCGCTACGCTCGAAGTGAACTTCTAAAGTGAACATCGACGTAAGTTTTTGATTAGTTGAAAAATTGGTCAAAAAAGAAAATTGAAAAATTTTCAAAAAGACACTTGCACAGAGTTAAACAATACTCTATAATGCGCACCCACTTGATGTAGTGCCGACTTAGCTCAGTTGGTAGAGCAACTGACTTGTAATCAGTAGGTCGCCAGTTCGATTCCGGCAGTCGGCACCATCAATCTGGAGGGGTACCCAAGCGGTCAACGGGAGCAGACTGTAAATCTGCCGGCTCAGCCTTCGCAGGTTCGAATCCTGCCCCCTCCACCACTTTCTCTATGAGGTGGCCAGAGAATTAGGATTGCGGGCATCGTATAATGGCTATTACCTCAGCCTTCCAAGCTGATGATGCGGGTTCGATTCCCGCTGCCCGCTCCAAATCAGTGCTGATATAGCTCAGTTGGTAGAGCGCACCCTTGGTAAGGGTGAGGTCGGCAGTTCAAATCTGCCTATCAGCACCAGTTTATTTCTCCCCAGCTCATGTAAAAAACTCTAAATTTTTTAATGTAACTTTGCTGGGATAATAGAAATGGCAAAAGAAAAGTTTGAACGTACGAAACCCCATGTAAACGTGGGTACAATCGGCCACGTTGACCACGGTAAAACTACCCTAACTGCAGCTATCACTACAGTTCTTTCTAAAACTTACGGCGGTTCTGCTCAGGCTTTCGATCAAATCGATAACGCGCCTGAAGAGAAAGCTCGTGGTATCACCATTTCTACTTCACACGTAGAATATGACACTCCTTCACGTCACTACGCACACGTAGACTGCCCAGGACACGCTGATTACGTTAAAAACATGATCACTGGTGCTGCTCAGATGGACGGTGGTATCCTAGTAGTAGCTGCGACTGATGGCCCTATGCCACAGACTCGTGAGCACATCCTACTTGGTCGTCAGGTTGGTATTCCTTATATCATCGTATTCATGAACAAGTGTGACATGGTTGATGATGAAGAGCTTCTAGAGTTAGTAGAAATGGAAGTTCGTGAACTTCTTAATGAATATGAATTCCCAGGTGATGACCTACCAGTTATCCAAGGTTCAGCTCTTAAAGCGCTTGAAGGCGACCCAGAGTGGGAAAAGAAAATCATCGAGCTTGGTGAAGCGCTTGATTCATACATCCCAGAGCCAGAGCGTGCTATCGATAAGCCGTTCATCCTTCCAATCGAAGACGTATTCTCAATCTCAGGCCGTGGTACTGTTGTAACTGGTCGTGTTGAGCAAGGTATCGTTAAAGTTGGTGAAGAAGTAGAAATCGTAGGTATCAAAGATACAACTAAGACTACTTGTACTGGTGTTGAGATGTTCCGTAAGCTTCTTGACGAAGGCCGTGCAGGTGAGAACGTTGGTGTTCTTCTACGTGGTACTAAGCGTGATGAAGTTGAACGTGGTCAAGTACTAGCTAAGCCTGGTTCAATCAATCCACACACAAACTTCGAAGCAGAAGTATACGTACTATCTAAAGATGAAGGTGGCCGTCATACTCCATTCTTCAAAGGCTACCGTCCACAGTTCTACTTCCGTACAACTGACGTAACTGGTGCTGTAGAGCTTCCAGAAGGCGTAGAAATGGTAATGCCTGGTGACAACCTTAAATTCAAAGTTGAGCTAATTGCTCCGATCGCGATGGAAGAAGGTCTTCGTTTCGCAATCCGTGAAGGTGGTCGTACAGTAGGTGCTGGTGTTGTATCTAAGATCCTAGACTAATCTAGACTTAGCAACATAAGCCCCAAAAAGCGCACTTAGGTGCGCTTTTTTTATGCCTTTTGGAAAGAGAGTGAGTGTATGCCCTCCGAAACACGCCGTAAACCCATCCATGGGGGCTCCGACACCGCATCCATGCGGTGTAGGGTTTCAGAGGGCATACATTCACTCTATCGTTAAACGGCATAACAAGAAGTTTAATGGGGAGAAGAAGTAACACGCCGCGGACCCACCCGTACTTTTGTATTAGCGGCTACGACATCGCATTTATCCTATGGCGGGATTTAGCAAGCACTTGTTTAACATGGATAAGGGTAGTGGGTAGCTTTAATCGAAAGTTGAGCTAAGCTTAGGTATTGATAAATCTGAAATTTATCATTGTTATGTGTTTCTTTCTTTAGTGCGAAGTGGCAAGCTTCAGTTTAGTCTTACATTAAGGTTTTATAAGGTAATGTCATTCGAGTCAGTCCTAAATGAATCAGAGTTCAGCACCATTATTTTGGAAAATCGTAGTGCCTACGAGCAAGATTTAATAGCGTTTAACGAGCTACTACAGGCTGACTATCTCTACTTGGGCGTCAAAAAAACAGATAGCATTTCCGTACTCATAGGGCTGTCTCATCACTCACCGATTGCAGAAATAGAATATGAGCTTAACGGCTCTCCTTGTGAAAGTGTTTTGTTAACTGGGCCATGTGGCTATGAGTCAAACGTTCACGAGCACTTTCCCGCCGATCAAACCCTTAAAGCGCTTGAAGCTCAAGGGTATTTGGGCGCAGGACTTATTAATGAAAGAAGTCGTGATATTGGTGTGCTCGTCGCTATATTTAAAACGCCGAAAAAAGACATCACAGAGTGGCTACAAGTATTTTCACTTCAAGCGAAACTGTTTTCTACGCAGCTTCAAAAGGACTTTTTTGCGATAAAAACAGCACATAACTTGTCGCTTATTGATGAGATAAGTCGTATGTCGCAAACAGGGTCATGGGAGTTTTACCCTGAAACTGAAAAGTTGATATGGTCACCGGAAACCTATCGAATACATGGCCTGCCAGTAAGCAGTGAGATCAATCTTCAGAAAGCTATCGACTTTATCGCCACTGAGTATACAGCCGAAATTACACGTGCATTTGAAAATCTACGCAATAGCCAGCAACCCTATGACATTCAGTGTCAAATCATTGATACATCTGGTTCAGCAAGGTGGGTAAGAGCTTCTGGAAAGGCTGAGTTTTATAAGAACGGCGAAGTTAAACGGCTGTTTGGTGCGTTTGAAGATATTACCGAATACAAAACGGCGCTGATTCTTAATGAAGATCGCGCCAAAAGAATTCAAAGTATATTGAACAACATTAATGACGCCGTATTTAGTATTGATACAAAAGGCACCATTACACACTGTAACGACGTTGCACTTAAAATGTTTGGCTATACGCGAGGTGAGTTACTCGGTCACTCCGTTGAGATGCTAATGCCAGAGCCTTACGCCTCTAATCATGCCTACTACATGCGTAATTATATGGAGTCGGGAGTAGGCAAAATTATCGGTGTGGGTCGTCAGCTTCCAGCTAAACGCAAAAACGGCGACATTTTTCAGATGGAGTTGTCATTATCTGAAAGCAGTGACTTAGGTGAAAGGGGCTTTATTGGGGTTATTAGAGATATCAGTGAACGTATAGAAGCGCAGGATACCATTTATAACCTTGCTTACACCGACCCGGTTACTCATCTTCGAAATCAGCAGTGGTTTCATCAGCGTTTTAAAGATTTGATGCTGCGCGCATCAATGAATCAAGAATACATACATATTCTGCTCTTAGATATCGATAACATGGCCCAAATCAACACTCGATTTGGCTTCGGAAATGGTAACTACGCCATAAGAAAGGTCGCCGAGCAGTTGCTATTCGTTATCGGACACGACTATGAGATATTTAAGTATGGTGGTGATAGCTTTGTTGTGTTGTCGAAGAAAACCTACAGAAAAAAAGAACTCCACAAGTTTGATTCGAGCTTGGTGGAAAGTGCGCTGCTTAATCCTCGTCACTTCGATATTATTTTAAACTCCGTGAAATGGTCTCTAACCGCATCGCTGGGAAGTGCTATTTTTAACCCACAAGGTCAAAGCTTCGAGTCGATTATTAATGTAATTGAGCAAGCGGTTAAAAGAGCTAAACGAGCCGCACCTTTTGGGCTATGCCATATATCAGAAGAGGGTTTTAAAGAGTTTGATCGCTACCTAGATATAAAGTCTAAGCTTGAGCAAGCGATAGAAGACGATGAATTATCAATTGTGCTTCAGCCCCAAGTCACCCATGACGGAACGGTTTCTTCCTTTGAAGCGCTTGTGCGGTGGTATTCGAAGGCGCTGGGGCAGGTGAGCCCAAGTGAATTTATTCCTATCGCAGAAGAGAGCTATGCCATCTGCGAAATAGGTGACATCGTTTTACGAAAAACGCTCAACGTGATTAGTAGCTTCGTAAAGAACGGCTTAAATACCAGCATTGCGATCAACATCAGCGCTAGACAAATCGTTATGCCTGACTTTGTTAACACGCTTCTTTCTCGCGTAAATCAGTTTGGCATACCACCTCATATGTTAATGCTAGAGCTAACTGAAACCGCTTTAGTCGTAGATATTGAATTGGTTAAAGAAACCATGCTTGAACTGGCGAAGTTCGGTTTTCGTTTTTCAATTGATGATTTTGGTACAGGTTATTCCAGTCTTGCATACCTCAAAGTTCTTCCTATCAGCGAACTCAAGATAGATAAATATTTTGTGGACGACATAGGAAAGGACTTTGATGGAAAAGCCGCGCAGATTGTTGACGCTATTATTGAAATGGCAAGAGCGCTTAACGTCTCCTGCATTGCCGAAGGTGTAGAAAGCGAAGAGCAGTTAAACTATCTGAAAGCTAAAGGCTGTGAAAAATTCCAAGGCTATTACTTCTCAAGGCCAGAACCACAAGCGCATTGGGAAGGCCTTCAAAAAAATACAAAGCTTCCTTAATGTTAAAACAGCGCCTGCAAATAGCGTTTATCGTATTGCTTAGTCTTAAGCGTGTTTTAACCGCTTTTTGTCGCTTTAACAGAAAGCGTTCTTGCTAGTTTGCTGATCTCGTGCTGTTATAGTGTAACAATACCAAGCGATGATATTTACATTTAGCGCAGTAAGAGATTTTTATGATTACACGACGTCAATTTTTAGTGGGCTCTTTGGCTTTTGGTGGCCTAGCTACCAGTGCCTTTGGTAAGCAATTGAATGTGGCGTCTATGCCGATGAGCGAGGGATACGGAGCGCTTTTACCCGACCCGCAAAAGCTACTCGATTTACCTAAGGGCTTTACTTATAACGTTATCTCAAGCCTTGGTGATGTAATGTCTGATGGTATGCACGTTCCCGACAGAGCAGACGGTATGGGTTGCTTGCCTATTAAAGGTAACAATAACAAAGTGGCGCTCATACGTAACCACGAGCTGCATCCTAAACATTTGAGTGCTCAGCCTGATTCTATTCAGCAACATACCAGTAAACTCGCCTACGACAACTACGCTGATGGTGTGGCGTTGCCCGGCGGCACCACAACGATGGTGTACAACCTTACCACACAAACGGTAGAGCGAGAGTTTATTAGTCTTACTGGAACGGTAAGAAACTGCTCGGGTGGTATCACGCCTTGGGGCACGTGGCTAACGTGTGAAGAGTCGGTAGACCGCCCTCATGGCCCTAACGGTGATGTGGTAAACAAATCTCACGGCTATATCTTTGAAGTGCCAGCAGATGCTGATTCACTGATTGAAGCTAAACCACTTAAAGCAATGGGGCGTTTTAATCATGAAGCGGCGTGCGTTGACCCTAAAACCGGCATTGTTTATTTAACCGAAGATAGGGGCGATAGCTTGCTGTATCGCTTTGTGCCTCGCGAATACGGAAACTTGGCTGCTGGCGGGCAATTAGAAGCCTTAGTAGTAAAAAATAACCCCCAGTTTGATACGCGTAACTGGAGCTCCTCAACGATGCCTATAGCGACCTGGTTTGACATTGAGTGGGTAGCGCTAGATAACCCAGAGAGTCCGGATGATGATTTACGTCAGCAAGGGTATGACAAGGGTGCAGCCTTGTTCGCTCGCGGTGAAGGCATACACTGGGGAGACGATGAGTTGTACTTTTGCTGCACCAATGGCGGGGAAAAGCAGCTCGGTCAGGTAATGAAACTTGTTCCTTCCCAAAATGGTAAACAAGACAAGCTGCAGCTGTTTCTAGAAAGCGAAGACAAGAACTTGTATAACTTTGGTGATAATTTGACTGTGTGTCCAAACGGGCATTTGTTAGTGTGTGAAGACCAATACACCGACATCGTCGATAATCATTTGCGCGGCGTCACGCCAAGTGGAGAGGTGTATAACTTTGCCAAGTTACACGCTCAAACAGAGCTTGCCGGCGCGTGCTTCTCGCCCGACGGCAATACGCTTTTCGTCAATATTTACTCACCCACTAAAACGTTGGCGATTACAGGTCCTTGGGCCAGGGCGTAATACTTATCAATGCGGACTGGCATTTTGGTTATTTTCACTAAGTAACATTGGAACGGTGTTTTACTCTTACGCCGTTTCTTGCTTATGAGGTTCTTTGCTGCTCAGGTTCCTTGCTCTCTCGCTCAAAAACTACATCGCCTAGCGCGTGCGGTTTCCGACAATAAATTTGTGTTGAAACATCTGTAGTTCATTGCTGAATTAATTGAGCCAGCAGTTTTATAATCTTAATTCTCTATCTTGTGAATCAAATTATCTCATTTTAATAGTTTTATCTAATCAATAATAATGCGTTTACTTTAACAAGGAGAGCGAAATGAACGCATTACTAAAAAAACTAACAATCACGACTAGCCAACGTGTAGCTTCCACCCCTAATCAACCAATAAAGGTGCAGTGCAACTACACTGATAACTATTATGGTGATCAAGTATGTGTGGAAGTAAAAGCCCCTAAACCCCTTAGCAACCTTCATGTAGGCGTGCAGCTATGAGATGCTCAATAAAATGTGCGCTACCTAAATTTGGTTTGGGTGACAAAGCTGTCAGTACGCTCAACTTAGGGATAAGCGCTTGACAAGAACTCGGCAGAATCGCGCACCAGTAGACGATAACCAAAACTCCTAAACGGCAGACTCGTGAGGCCAGTTTTAGTACTTGGACTTTTGTCATCCCAAATCCAGCGCGAGCTTCATGGCATTACTGTGAATTTTTACACCGGAGAAGATAGCTGGGGAGTAGTCGCAAACAACGCTATGGCTGACGTACTGACCTGAGTTGGCAAATAACTAGCGGCTTATGCGGTAGGCGTAGTGAAAATAGGGGGAACTCCCTATATGTATTTGAGACGGGCAGGCTGATACTCAACGTACAGTTTGTCTAGCTCGAGATGCGAAATGAAACATTTGATTGCCGTTGTATTTGTTCTGCTAAGCACGCCTTCCCTAGCTGGCGTTGTTACTTATGACTTTACGCGACTTATATTTGGGGCAGATTCACAAAAATCCAGTTTAGCCGGTCAGATTACTTTTGATGAATACGAAACCCAGTTCAACAGGAGCACATGGCTGTCGTTTTTCTTTCAGCTAGAATTTGATGGCGATATTTACCATATTCTAGAGGACGACATTGCTGACTTTGTGATAGTTAATTTAAATGGTGGTGTGTTTGGTGATGAAAGCGGCGAAGGTTTTGAGTTTTTTATTGAGGACTCAAGCGTTCCTTACGAGTTTACTATTAGTTCAGGATTAGCAGGTTTAGGAGAAACAGATACGTGTGTTTTCTTCGAAAGTGGCGAGCGCTGTGCGGGTGGCTTGTTTCAACTGGTTAAAACTGTAGAGCCTAATAATGGCTCCAACAATGGCTCGACACAAGTGAGTGAACCCGCGTCTTTCGCAACTGCCATGCTCATTCTATTAACGTTTACTTCAATGAGGAAGCGCAAGCAGTAAGGCTTCTTTGATTTGAGTGAGTGGTTTATTTCCAGTACCACGTTTGTTCCCCCTCCAACCTATTAATTTTTTCGGTTGTTGGTATTTTTGCCCTCCATCTATGAGGGCTTTTTTCTTTTTGAAATTTATGTTTTTGCGAAGCGTTTTAAAACGGCTTCGTATAGGGGGAACTCCCCATAGTTTTACCTCTTTGCTTGTTAAATACTCAATGGGTACTTAAAGAGAGGTGTATTATGAAATTCCTTAATAAGAAAACCGTATTATCAGTAGCTATTGCTTGTGCTCTACCAGCAAGCATGGTGAATGCAAAAACGTTCGACAAAACATTGGCCGATGCACTTGCTGCTTCGCCACTAGAGCTACAACAAGTTATTGTTACATTTGAAGGTAAGGGGCCTGCCACAACAGAACAAATTACAGCACTTGAATCGTTAGGTATCACTGGCGGAGTTAGCCTTCGCAACGTGCCTATTGTTGGCGTGCTAGCGAACAAACAGCAAGTAGAATCGCTTTATCAACGGGATGACGTAGTTTCGGTATGGAATAACGATCCACTAGAACTAGAAAATCATGAGTCTACCCAAATCACGGGCGTTCAGGCACTACAAGCTGACCGCGATATTCGCATAAATGGCATGCCAGTATCGGGTAAAGGTATTGGTGTTGTAGTCAATGACTCGGGTGTTGACGGCACACATAGCGATTTAGCATTCCCTGATCACGTTGTTCAGAACGTACTAGCCCAGGTGAATTTAAATAGCTACAGCGGCATTTTACCTATTACTTACCAAGAAAATGTGTCTAACACCGATATTCTAGGCGGTCATGGAACACACGTGGCAGGCACTGTAGGCGGTAACGGCGCTAAGAGCGGTGGTTTACACGCAGGCGTAGCACCGGGTGCAGACATTATTGGTTATGGCTCGGGCGCAGGTCTATTTATCTTAGATACTATCGGCGGCTTCGACTACGCGCTGACCCACCAGTTCGACTACAACATTCGGGTAATTTCTAATTCATTTGGTAACACAGGTGATGTAGGTACAGACTTCAACCCAGACGACCCAACGAACATTGTAACTAAAGCATTGGCTGACAACGGTATTATTACCGTGTTCTCAGCAGGTAACTCAGGCCCAGGCGAATCGACAATTACCGGTAACTTTAAAAAGGCACCTTGGGTAGTTACAGTGGCTGCGGGTAACAAGCAGGGCGAGCTGGCTGACTTTAGTTCACGGGGTGTTGACGGAAAGGGTGGGCAGGCAGTTGTCGATGGTGAGGTGTTCACGTGGGAAGACCGTCCTACCGTAACGGCGCCAGGTGTAGACGTTATTTCTGCACGAGCTTCACTGTCTAGTTTAGGCGCACTGAGTGCCACTGCCGACGCTGAAATGATAGAGCCACAGCACCTACCTTTTTATACCGTATCGAGCGGTACTTCAATGGCTGCACCACACGTATCAGGTATTGTTGCACTTATGCTAGAAGCAAATCCAAACCTTCAGTGGGAAGACGTGAAGCGTATTCTTCAGGAAACCGCAACACCAATGGCAGGCATGGACGAGTGGGAAGTGGGCGCAGGTTATGTTAACACTTATGCCGCCGTAACTGCCGTGCTTGAAGGCGATGAAGTATTTGGCGATACAGTGAAGAAAAATCGTAAATTTAACGCATTTGCAAATGTGGCTGAGGGTGAAACCTTTACGCGGTCTACAACCTACTTGCCAGTCGGTGAGTCACCGACTGAAACATTTGAGGTTGGTCCTGAAGTATCCATGGTAGTGGCAAATGCTTCAATTGAAACAGCTACGGCTTTTGTACTAGAAGACCCGGCAGGCAATACCTACGGCTCTGGTATCGGCTTACCTGTGCTAGGGTCTTCTGTAGGTACTGCAGCGCCAGGTATGCTGGGCACGTGGAAACTGTATAGCCGCGGTATTGGCAGCATTAGCGGTGTGTCGGTTGACCCGCTAGGTGTAACAAACGGTGTGGGTATCCCTGGGACTAACGATGTAAACATTCGTTTGTTAGTGACATCAGGTTACACCGGCATTGATGATGCTGCAGGTCACCCAGCTAAACCTTTTATTGAGTACGTTGTTGCAAACGAGCTAATGGACGCACAAGAAAGCGGGTTTGCGCCAGATGCACCACTTACCCGTGTAGAGCTTGCAGATACGCTAGCGCTTAGTGCCAACCTTCGCCAAACTAACGATGGCAACGCGGTTAACTATAGCGATGTGAGTGCAGAGCGTGCTGCTGCGGTAAACTCTGCGACGGCGACAGGTGCGGTACTAGGTGATTTAGAGATGAATACGCAACCTGTGATGCAAGTCGATGGCAATTTCTTTGGTAGCAATATACAGGTGACGAAAGAAGAAATGGCATATTCGATGATTCAAGCTTTGGGCCTTCAAAATGAAGCGCAAAGCTTCGATGCTGACAAAGTTATCGCTATCGTGCTTGGCGTGGCAGTAGAGGTTGAAGATACTGATGCTATTGCACCTGAGTATCGTGGCTATGTTCAGCAGGCACTAGCCGCTGGGTTAATGCAGGTGGAAGTGAGAGTAGAGCAAGCGCCATTTGCTCTCCAGCCTACGCTTAAAGCCTTCTTTAACCCACAGAATGGGGTGTCACGAGGCGAGGCTGCGTTTATCCTTACGCAATACGCTGAGCTTTAGTCCTTAGGGTTGAGGGCCGGTTGTAACATTCAAAACACGCGGTAAACCCATCCATGGGCGCTCCACAGCAGCATCCCTGCTGCTGAGGGTTTTGAATGTTACAACCGGCCCTCGCGTAATCTGTAGGAGGAGGGGGGAGATGAAGCAAGGCCCCTCTTTTTTGTTTAAGTCTTGCCGAAAGTTTATCGCTCAATATTGGAATTTGTTCACGGGCGTTCTGCCGTAGTCTCCCTGCTGCTGAAGGGTTTGAATGTCACAACTACCCCTAGCTGAATTTACATGGGGAAAGGGGAAACGGAATTTAAAACGGGGTATGAATAACGTTATTCTAGCAAGCCAGCTTTTCCTGCCATTCTGATGAGCTCTGCTGAACTGCTTAAGTTGAGCTTTTTATAAATATTGCTGCGATGATTTTCTGCCGTTTTAAGGCTCATATCTAATAGCTCAGCAATCTTCTTGCTGGTGTTGCCTGCTGCAACTAAGAAAAAGACTTCACGCTCTCTTCGTGTTAATACACTTAATGGCGATATATGCTTTTGGCAATGCTCATCCAAAGGTTTAGTTATCTCATCGGGGAAGCACGTTTTGTTGGCAGCCACTTTTTTTATTGCGTCAACCAGACTGTCACCAGAAGACTCTTTTAAAATGTACCCCTTTGCACCAGCATCGCGCATGGCTTCTATGTATTCCACCTCATTGTGCATTGAAAGCACGAGTATCCTTGCGTCTCTGCGCTGAGATAAAATTTTATCAATGGCAACCAGCCCGCTCATACGCGGCATAGAAATGTCCATTAAGATAACATCAGGGGAGAGTTTTAGTACTGCTGCAATAAGCTCAACGCCATCGTCGCATTCTCCCACCACGCTAATATTTGGATTTGCGTTTAGCATCTGAGACACGCCTTGGCGCATAAGTACATGGTCATCGGCTAGCACTACACGAATTGTCATACGGGTACCGTTACTGTTGTTCTTGTGCCTTTTCCAATGGCAGCGTCTATTTCTAGCGTCGCGTTGAACGCTTCTGCTCTATCGCGAATACTTGAAAGTCCAATTCCTGGCTCTATTGTCTTGCTGTCAAACCCTACACCATTATCAAGAATATCTAAACGAACAACGTGATGATGGTAAGAAATGGTTAGGGTAAGGTCAGTGGCTTCACTATGTTTTATAGCATTTACCAGCGTCTCTTGCGCAATTCTGAATAGGAGGGTGCTTATGTCTTTAGGGAGATCGGACGGTAATGTTATATCTGTGTGATAGTTAATATCTTCGTCACTTAGCAAATTTCGACAAAGCCAGTTGAGTGCAGGTTTAAGACCTAAGTCATCTAGGATAGTGGGGCTCATTAGCCGTGATAACTGCCTGACATCATTTAGTGCCATTTCAGCAATATTGTGTAAGGCCTCTATTTCAGGCGATGAAGAAGATAACGCCTGAAGCCGTCTGGTCAACCCGGTAAGCAACTGCCCTATACCGTCGTGAAGCTCTCTAGAAAGCTTCGCCTTTTCTGATTCTTGTTGGGCCCACAGTCGTTTAGCAAGTTGTTGCAGTATTTCTTGGTCGGCATCCAGTCGCGCTTGAAGCGTTGCCTGTAATGCCTTAATACTCTCTATTTCTTTGGTTAAATCATTCAAGGTAGGCGTTCCTGTAGTCGCCCGCCTGCTTTTCTGGTAACTGGGTTAGCCACTGCGCCGTTAATTCATTCACCGTTTCTGTTTTGCCAGGAACGGCTCGATAGTAAAGATGGTTGCGCCAGTATGAAGGGTATAAAGCGAGCTTTTGCTTGAGCTTTTCGATAGATTCTTCATCCCCAAGTGATGCTTTTACATAAAGCCACTGAAGGTAAGACTGATAATAGGTAGGTTTGATAAGCGATCCCAGTTTTACCATGGCGCTACTATTTTCACTTAGAGAAAGCCGCTCTTGCATGTCGAGCAGAATTTTTATTTTGGTAATAACCGGCACGTTACTGTTATCTACAAGCGTATTGTAGATCTCGTCTAGTTCGTTATTCAGTGTGCCTTGATGGTGCTTGAGCCCCAGTGTTACCCATTGAAAAACGGCAAACTGCTCGTGACGCTCTTTGCTAATTGTAGGTGCTACAGTTTCAAGGCTATTTTCCAAACATGACCAGTTTGCAGTGAGTAAACATATTTCAGCTTCCCACAGAAGAACCTCTGTTTTTGCTCTGCTATCTTCAGAGTCGTGGGCCAAGCGTCTTGCATCCGCGGCGTGTTTAGTGGCTTCTGCCAAGTTACCGTTCGCAAAATTTAAGTAGCTGAATAGCAGGTGGTTTATCATTCTCTCTTGGTTATGCTGATTTCCAAGTTTCCCATCAACGGTTGTTATGTGCCGCGAAGCTATGTTCTTATCGCCTTTAACTAGACTGAGTTGCGCCAAGTTTTGGTAAGTCCGAAGTAAATGAGATTCGTCCCCGTTTCTCTCAAACAGTACCTTAGCTTGTTGCCAGTAAATCTCTGCAAGTGAGATATCACCAATTAAAAAGTGCATATAAGCCACGTTGCTCATGCTTTGTGGCTGAAGCACTTTGTCATCGGTTTGCACCCGTAAGTCGAGACCTCGTTTGTAATAACTCAGCGCTTTCTCGTACTGTCCTCGCTCTTCAAACATAAAGCCTAAGGTATCGTTCACATGGGCTTCCTGTGCTAAGTCACCTAAATCGTGCAATAGTTTCACGGCCTCTTCAAGCGACGCTTTTGCGGTAGCATAATCGCCAGTAAGTGAGGCAGCTATAGCCAGGTTTGCTAGCGTTTTTGCCCGGTCAGAAGGCTGTGTCTCTGCATCGCGCAGTGTAAGTGCGTCGTTAAAATATTGCGCCGCGGTCACATTGTCGGCTGTGCGAAGGTAAGCGATACCAAAAGCGTTCAGTACTAAACTCTCACCCTGATTATTTTTTGCTTGTCGAAACGCCACCAGTGCTCGCGTTAATGATTCGCTGGTGGCGGTGTCAATGTCTCCGTTTATAATTTGCAAACGAGCAAGTTCAAACCACAGTTGTCCATCATTAGGGCGCAGTATTAATGCGTTTTTATAGTCAGTCATTGCTTTGGCATCTTCGCCTGCCCACTGATATATGTCTGCACGTATTGATAGTAATTCAGGTCGGTTTGGAAACTGGGCAACCAGGGCGTCTATCGACTGTATAGCAAGAGGCAAGTCCTCGTTGAGTTCAGCTCTTAATAATTCGGCCTGTAATCGCCAATACTGTGCCAAGTTGGGAATGTTGCTTAAACTATCTAATGCCTGCCTTGCACCATCATAGTCACCGCCATTCATTGCATTACGGGCTTTTGCTACCCACCCCCCCGGATAGTCCGGTGTTGTGGCAATTATAGCGTCAATGGTGTCTGAGCTATTTAACGTCTTTCCCTTTTGCCACGCACTATCTAAGGCATCAAGGTAACGTAAATCGGGAAGCGGCTGGGGCGATTGAGTTTCAATAGCGTCAAATAGCGACTGGACAAGTTTGTTGGCAAACGCACTCAAATCATCGGAGAGGGTGTTGGCATCTACATTATGCGACACGGTAAAAATTGCTGTATTGGCCGGCATACTTAGTACGCTGGCGTGGATCAAATATGTACTACTGCTGGTGGGCGTAGCATCAAGTAATAATACGCTGTTTGCCACAAGCGAGGCGGCTAAGTCGACTCTATCGCTGTCATTGCTAAATGGTGACAAAGCCAAATTTGCAACCAAGGTTTGGGTTTGCGCTCTATCATCCAATACAATATAGGGGTGAGTAGATAGTGAATAGCGAAGTAGGTTGTTTATAGTATCTAAAAGAGGGTACTGAGGGTCATTCAATACCAACAGCTGAATAGGTTGATCTGTTGCTAATTGAGGCTGATCTTTTCGGTGCGAGGAATAGGAAAAGATACTCGCACTCACGATCAATACTAATAAAGCAATAGCGGAAAAAGTGAATCGTGGGCTGAAGCTATTACCTGTGTCACTACTTTTGCCTGCGTCGCTCACACTAAGCGCCTGTTCTAGAGAAAGCCTTTTAGCCGGGAGGTGGTGAGTTAACTGGTTGATGCAGACCTTGCGTTTTTTAGCCCAAAGATAGTGGTAAAGGCCAACTCCTTCTTTTTCAACACAGTCCAACATGTCTTCTAAAACCTTGCCTAGGCTATAGGTGTCGGAGTGTTCAGTTGCTTTCCCGGTTTGCATGACTTCTGGAGCGGTGTAGCGTTGATGACCACTCGTTTGAACACCAGACAATGCGCTTTGTCCAATACCAAAATCAATAAGTTTGATGTCTTCATGGTGATCAATAAGGATATTGTCGGGTTTTATATCACCGTGTTTAATGCCTATTGCTTTGCATGCCAATAAGGCGCTGATTAGCTGTTGCTGCCACTTATCGAAATCGGCTTTGCTGATAGGTTGTCGAATACGAGTGTACAGTGGCTCGCCTTCGATGAACGCCATTGTAAAAAAGGCGGTGTCGCCGTCAGAAAAAACGTCATGTACGCGAATGATGTTAGGGTGTTGCAGTTGTCTGGCAATATTAACTTCATTGCGGATGGTTTGCATTTTTACCGGATCGCTTGCACCACCTTCAATGACCTTAAGCGCTACTTTTACATCAAGCAACTCGTCAATAGCACTGTAAACGGAAGCTTGAGCCCCTGACCCAAGTCGCTCAACAATGAGAAAGCGATTAGCTAAACGAGAATTGGGCACGACAGAAGCCCCTGAAGCTAAAACTTCAGTTTTAAGAAAATCGGTCTGCGACGAGAATACATCTGGCCTGTTCAAAGCCCTCTCCACACTTCACTAATCACCATCACAACGTAAGCAATAGACGATTGGCGTCGCGATAAATATTGTTCTTATACAAAAGGCTATTTTGTCATTTTAAGGCTTCCATGCGGGTAGAAATTTGCACGGTAAATTTCAACCAGCCCTCTAGCTTATAAGTGAAAGTTTATGCTCTATTGTGTGGAATAACAAACGCATCGAAATCATATTTGCCAAAGAGGTGGCAAATTCAATGTCAGTTTGGGTGAAGTAACGCCGCCCTTTTGTTGAGTCTGCGTACAAAACGCCGACGGGAGTTTCGTTTAAGCATACAGGAACGCAAATAGCAGCCTGAATACCGTGATTTATTACACTTTGTTGCTTGTTGAGTGATTCGTCGCAAACAATATTACCGATAGCGCGAACTGCATTGGTTTGCATGCACTGATTAATAATGGTGCGGCTTCCCGTAAATTCCTCACCCTGCATCCAGCTCTCGTAGCCCACACCAAGTTGATAATCATTTGTTTTGTCGAACAAAATGAGGGAGGCTCGTTCACAGCCTAACGACTGAAGCAAACACTCTCTAGCAAGATTAATCAGCGCAGTGCTGCCATTGCAGCGTTGAAGCTGTGTTTGATATTGCTTTAACTGGTGCTTTCTCCATTCCCGATGGCTATCAAGTTTAACCACGTTGTTCAAATCAATCGGAGTAAATTCACAGGGTACAGGACCAAGTTGCAAAACCTGCGGCTTGATTAGGGTTAGATGCTTCACTTGCATTCCCGCACTGAAACATCCTGTAGAGCTCATGTCATTAAGCTGCCATACGTGGTCGTTGTCAGCCTGCTTGTTGGCTCGTAATACGATATGAGAGCGAGAGACTTGAGGGTGTGGAATAACGATGTCTGCACTTTCAGAGCGGCCGATGTGATACTCACGACCCTCAAAAAGCAAGTGTTCACTTACGCTACCGTTCCTTTCTGTAAAGGCAAACTGTAATGGCATAGCATCGCCCTCATCGTGTCACTGTCACTGAATTTTTATTGTTTTTGCAACCTACTACCATGCCCAGATAGGCACGAAGCCAAGTTGATCGTAAGCCCGTGTATCTTTTCGAAAAACAGTATGGGTTTAAGGTCAACAGGGCTATTTACAGCGTTCTTAAACTAAAACGTAGTGTTTGCAGCTGAGTAAGAAGTAGACCTTTCACATTAACTAGGTCGCCACTTGAACGCCATACGTCAGCAATCTGGCTTCCAGAAGCACTATCAACAAGTGTGATAAGGCTATCAACCGCAGTTAATGCTGCATCGTCATCGTTTATCGCTAGCGCTGACTGAATGTCATTTATTCCACTATCAATAGCTGCTTCTAGCAGCGGTGCTATTTCGTCGCGGTTGTCATTAACAGTCGTACTTAAAGAGGCAACTTTGTCGTTAATGACAGTAGTTGAAGGACGATTATCGAGCAAAATAATAAAATCGGAAAACTGCCCTGTACTACCACGAGCGCGAATACTTCCAGAGGACATGAGGACTGTTATATCTTCAAATGCCCCGCCGTTATGTGATGTAAACAAGCGCCATGGAATAGTTGGGGTGTAATGGATAGCTTTGGTGTAAAGCTCAACGGTAGCTAAGCCTTCAAAGCCAAACCCTGCATCCGGTTTAGGCGAAATGGAAACAAGAACAGGGAAGCCTGAAACTGCGCTAGTCAGGACAGATGGTAGTCGGCTTGTAATGGTTAAGTCTGTAGGGTCAAGTAATTCAGCGGTAATCTCAATATTGTTTGCATTAAGACCAATACTGTTTTCGAACTCAACGGATAGATCTACTTCAATTAAGCTGCTCAGCGTCAGTTTCGCCTGAATCTTATTGTCGTCGACAGTAAGGGTGTTAGGTGTAACTAGTTGCGCTTGCGCAGTAGAAAGCAAAAGTAGAGCAGTGGTGGCAACAACGGTAGTAAGTTGTCTGAATTTCATCGCTTTAAACATCATAGGATGACCTCTTTCAGTATTGGTTAAAATTTAGCCTATAACGGTGCCATTATCAATCTAAATAATGACACCGTTTTCAGAGGCTTGCGATTTATTCAAAATACTGAACAAAGAAGCGTGATGCGAGCACCGCGTAATGCGCTCTGGTTATCACAGTATCTGGCGCAAAGCGCGCAGTGATGGTTGGCACAATGCTAAATGGACTTTGCTCTACACCGAACTCAGCATTAATCAGTGACAAGGTAAGGGCTAGCTGCACGTAGCCTTTCATGTCAGCTGGAATACTGTCTTGGTCTTCTAGCACGATTTGCTCGCCATTGTAATCAACAACGATATCGGCGTTGGGATCGAAGCTTAGCGCCGCTTCCTCAAGGCCCAAAATTTGTACAAGTGAATAAGCAATATCTAACTTGGTAACACTTGCAAATGGGTCTGCGCTGCCGTCAATACTTCTTAGAACAGGTGCTTGGTTACGAAGTTTGTCTTTAAGTGCACCACCTTTAACCATGACCGATTCTACAAACGCTTTATCAAAACCAGGTACTGAGCCGATGTTAGGGCGCTCTTCGTTTAGCAGGTCACGGTATTGTCTTACTGCACCGCCCATTACCGCATAGCGAGCAAAGTCCTTACGTTTAAGGCGGGCATCTGGCGAGAAACCACGGCTGTTAATGGCATCCATTAGACGCTCGCTAACAGCAAATTCAATGGCGTTTTGCTGAGGGTGACCTTCAACATCGCCCATACCTTCAAAGCCACCACTATTTTCGAATGATACAGTAACGTTGAAGGTCTCAGGCAGGCCAGGGCCGTTAGTTAAACCTAGTGGGTCAGCTTCCACACCAGATAATGACGTCAAGCCGTATATATAAACACCCCACGTACCGGGCATTGCTGGCGCAGCAACTCGCATGGTAGTGGTTAGCACAGGAGTGGTGAGATTGCCGCGATATTCCGTACCATCAGGAGCAACCAATACCAATTTAGTAAGGTTAGCAAGCGTGTCTGCCGAAGCTTTGACGAGTACTTCCTCGGTGCCTACTTCAAACTCAACAATTTCGGGAGCGCCGATGGGGGCATAAAACACATCAAAGTTTTCTACACGTTCACTGGTAGAAACGAGAGCATTTGCCTTAAAGATTTTTTCAACAAGATTGTTGACTGTAACCTTGTGGTCCAAATCTTCATTGAAGGCTGCTGCCACTGCTGAACGAGCGTTTACATACCCTGCACCCACTTCCCAGCGCTCATATCCTGGCATATTAGTTGCTGTTTCTTGAAGTAATCGCTTGATTGTGAGGTTGTCTAAGTTAGGGTTAGCCTCAAGCATCAATGCAATAATGCCTGAAACATGTGGTGTTGCCATTGAGGTGCCAGAAATCATCGTGTAGAAGGGGATGTTCTGTGGCTCAATTGCACCTAAATCAGCATCTCCGCCATTTGCTGCCGCGTTCAACACTGCGCGGGTGGAAATAATATCTACACCGGGGGCAACGATCGTTACGTCGTTAGTATATGTCCAATCTGTGCCATCTGGCATAGTAAAGTCGCCAGACTCGCTTTTAAGTCCACGGGATGAAAAATTTGCTAGCTTGCCAAACTTATCACCAGCACCAACTGAGATGCCCCACGGAATTTGTGCATAGGGGTTATGTGAGTCTTCGCCTGGCCCACTGTTACCTGCCGCAAAAACGCTAATCATCCCCATGGTGTGTGCTTTGTAGCTTGCCAGTGATACCGGGCCTAATGGCTCGTATTTTCCGCTGGAACCCCACGAGTTGCTGATTACTTTGATAGGATTATCGAAGGTATACTGTTTACTAATTGCGTAATCAAAGCCACCAATCGTATCAAGTAGTAAAACTGCGGCGCCTGAACCATATCCAATAATATCTGCATCCGGCGCTGCGCCTTTATGCTTGCCGCCAGACAATACGCCACTACCCGCGATGGTGCCCGTAACATGAGTACCGTGCCCAGAATTAAGGTCGGTATTTACTTGGTTAGACAGAGTAGGGCCAGTAACGCCTACGATTGAGAGCGCGCCAGGATTTAAAATTGCTTGAACATTATCGACTACCGTATCACCAAAGAAATGGTCTTGGTGAGATGCATCAATACCCGAATCAATTACCAGAACAGTTGAACCTTTACCCGTAAATTCGAGGTTGTTTCGCGAGGCGAAGTCCTCCCCTTGTAAATCTGCAACGCCAGTAATTTCGCGCGCATCGGCATTAAATAATTCCATTTTTCGGTTAGCAAAAACGGAACGTACACCATCAAATTTTGCAATGGCTTCAATTTGATTCTTAGTGGCTACTACACCAATAATTGGAAGGTTTTTAAACTGAACACCTTCAGTAATGCCTAGGTTTAAAAGTTGAGTAATCTGCGACTCAGCAAGTGGTGACATTTGATCATAAGTCACAACAGCCATTAGAGATTCGGCAGGTGAAAGCGTCATCAGTTTGTCTGCCATTTGAGAACCAATGTACGCATCAGCAAGTGTAATAGCTGATGGACTTGCAAGCATTGCAGCAGCTAACGTAGATAGGGCGAACTTCTTCATATTCTTCTCCAAATTCATGAGGCTGCGCTTTCACTTGGTACAAAGAGAATATTGCCTACAATATTTTCATTAGTACCTTCGACCGCGTTTTACGTTATTAGGTTTATAACGCTTACATCACGCGAACATCATAAGGTGGGGTCGCAGCAAAGTACGACTTAATAGTGGCGGTTTGAATGGCTCTCGAACATAGGGGTTTCACCCTAGTTTTTTAATTTTATCAGTCTGCGCTTGCGGCATTGGTTAACAACTACGTAAGGTTTGGTTTAACTCATAACGATGGACTACGCGGTGAGTTTAGACAAAGCGCTCACAACGTTGAGAACCAACTTAAAAGTGTTGATAACGCACTTCAACCTCTTATTGAACAACAAGAAGCTCAAGTACGTATTTACGGTTTAGGCATTGCCGCGCTCACATCTGTCGTATTAATTCTTGTTTTAATCAAGAGTTTTGCGACATTTCATCGGGCTTTTGTTAACTTTCTTACTTTCTTTTATCGCTGCAAACGTCAATATCAAAAAATTGATACCAGGAAGTTAGGGTTTGCAGAATTAAAATCACTTGCTGAACTGGCAAACGAGATGGTCGAGTCAAAACGAAATATTGAAGCGCGTTTAGCCAGTGTTGAAGCCGAGTTGGCCAATAAAAAGCATCATAGCACCTAGTAGGGACTTTGTTGCACCAAGCGACCAGCTCGCTATTGCATTTATAAGGTATGAGTAAAATGAAGTTTAACCGTTTGGGAACGAGCGATTTACAAGTGTCAGACATATGTTTGGGCACTATGACTTGGGGTATTCAAAACACTCAGCAAGACGCTGACGAGCAATTGGCCTTTGCGTTAGATAAAGGCGTGAATTTCATTGATACCGCAGAAATGTATCCAGTACCGCCAAACGTTGATACCTACGGCGACACAGAGCGTGTTATTGGAAATTGGCTTTCACGCAACGCGTCTAAGCGTAAAGACATCATACTGATGACTAAAATAGCCGGCAGCGGACTTAAGTATATTCGCAATGCGGGCCCAATTACTTCTGGTGCGATCGCCAATGCGTTAACGTACTCTTTGGAACGTTTGAATACAGATTATATAGACGTTTATCAACTTCACTGGCCTAACAGAGTTACCCCTCACTTTGGTAAACATTGGCCGGATGGCGCAAATCCAACAAAAACCGATCGTGAGAAAGAACTCGACGGTATGCGAGATATCCTAATGGGGATCAAGCGCGCCCTTGATGAAGGAAAAATTAGGCACTGGGGGCTGTCGGATGATACGCCTTGGGGTATTCACGCTTTTCTTATGCTCTGTAAAGAGCTTGATATGCCTTTGCCCGTGTCTATTCAAAACGAGTTCAGCCTACTTCACGCGAAGGATTGGCCGTATCTCATTGAAATGTGTGAGCTTGAAAACATTGCTTATTTACCATGGTCGCCACTGGCCACGGGTATGCTAAGTGGTAAATATCAAAACGGTGCGCGCCCGGAAGGGAGCCGATGGACATTAGCTCAGCGTATGGGATTATTCAGAGATAAACCGCCTGCGCAAGCTGCCACTGCTGAATACATAAAAATTGCTGAAAAAGCTGGAGTAACGCCCTCTCAACTTGCTTTAGCCTGGTGTAAACAAGTACCCGGTGTTACTTCTACTATCATAGGGGCAACGACAATGCCTCAGTTGAAAGAAAATATAGAAGCGTTTGATATGGATTTGTCTCAAGAGACGTTGAAGGCTACTCATGACGTATTGCGCCAATATCCCATGGGTTTTTAGGCCTACATAAGTTTCGGGTTTCATCCTTGTTGTCTGCGTGGTGCAAGGCCGCTAAAAATGACATAGTGCAAGTTGAAGGGCTCGAATCTTTCTAGCCAACATTTTCGCAAAAGTGGCGGGCGTTCCCCGTCATTTTTGTGTCACACGTTGGTAATACTATGGGTTTTTCTGTTATAACTTGTACCCACTATTAAATGATTGACCCACAGATAATTTCCGCCAGTTCAGTAGAAAAGAACAACAACTGGCAACGATGGCTTCTTCTTATTTTACTTGTTTATGTCATGCTACTTGCCGTAAGTATGATTGGCAGCGGTTTTAAATATGCGGCTGGCGAGCAAGCGCGAGAGCTTTTCAACTTCGCTTCAAACCCTATCATGGGCTTGATTATCGGCATGGTGTCTACCGCTTTAATTCAGTCTTCAAGCACGGTTACTTCGATTATTGTTGGAATGGTTGCTGGTGGATTACCTATTACCATTGCCGTGCCCATGATGATGGGCGCAAATATCGGAACCAGCATCACCAATACACTGGTAAGCCTTGGGCACGTTGCAAAAAAAGAAGAGTTTCAGCGGGCTTTTAATGCCGCTACCATCCACGATTTTTTCAATGTTTTATCGGTGCTCATATTTCTACCGCTTGAGATGGCGTTTGGCATTCTAGAGTATCTAAGTGGTCAAATTGTAGCGCTTATTCACACTGGGGAAGCGTTAGGAGTAAGTGGGTTTAATCCCATAAAGGCAGCCACACAGCCCGTAACAGATTTAGTTTCTCAATCACTCCAGTTTTTGCCGTCGGTTTATCCGGGCATTGTTAAAATCCTTTTGGGTATTGCACTTATCATGGTTTCAATTACCTACATGGGCAAGATCATGAAATCGCTTATGGTCGGCAAAGCTAAGGATTTATTACATAAAAGCATTGGGCAAGGCCCCATATCAGGTATTACATCCGGCGCTCTGATGACGGTTTTGGTTCAGTCATCATCTACCACCACGTCGCTCATGGTGCCTCTGGTTGGTGCTGGCGTTTTAAAAGCCCGTGAGATATATCCTTTCACCCTGGGGGCTAATATCGGAACGTGTATCACTGCGTTAATTGCTGCTTTAGGAGTAGTGGGTGTAAATAGTGGGTTCGCTTTGCAAATTGCGCTTGTACATCTTATTTATAATGTACTTGGTGTAACGCTTATTTACGGTATCCCTGTTCTGCGAAATATTCCAATCAACTTGTCGTATCAGCTATCAGTTCTGGCAGCGGAAAGGAAAGTGTATGGTGCGGCCTATGTCGGTGGACTTTTCTTCGTCGTTCCATTGGGTATTATCTTTACGACTATTTAGTCCCCCAAAAGCGGGTTTTCTGAGTGGCAGGGCATAGCTTTTTACTTATCAGATAAAGAAAACCGGCGCTTCTTAATGAAGAAGCGCCGGTTTTTTTGTTACGTCTTAATTTTCTTAGAACGCGTATTTCGCTGAGACTTGGAAGCGGTTCATGTCGCCTTCAAGGCCTGATTCAACTTCTCGTTTTGCGAAAGCGTATTCGGCACCTACCGTTAATGCCTTGGTTGGCGAATATAGGTAGTTCACACGGGTACTATATGTGCTTTCGGTGGTAGCCAAGCCAGTTAGCGATACATCATTGTCAGCTTCAAAGGCCGAGAACATAATGCTACTGCGCGCCTTATCGCTCCACTTGTGGCGATATGCAATGCCGTAGCCTGTTGAGTCAATAGCTTCGAGGTCACCGCTTTCGTTAAGAACTGCGCCATTTACCGCATTTAGAGCTGAATATCGGCCAAGACCGCTACCGGTATTGAATGTAAAACGGATATCATCGCCGTTCGACAGGTTGTATTTACCCGTCACTGACACACCAAAGCTGGTTTCGTCAGCATCAATGCCAGCGGCATTGTCATAAGAAAGCTGTCTAACTAAGCCCGCAACCTTTACATAACCCCAGTCCTGTTTTGACGTATATGCCGCGATTAAATCAGGGATTGCGTTGTCGTCACTGGTGATACGGCCACCGCCACCAAATGGCGTTATGGTAGATTCCGGGTTTTCTAATGCAATTTGAAGGCCGCCGTTGGTATATCTCAGCATGACTTGGCGTCCGAACGTTATGCCGTCAGTTGTACCAATAAAGTCGAGTGATTCAGGCAGAGCACCTACATCCATAAACGTAGTCCAGGTTTGGCCTACCAACCAGTTTTTGTACGTTATATAGGCGTGACGAACACGTGGTACGTAAGAATTACTAATACGCTCATCACCGCCACTGGTAACAACAAAATCAAGTTCAAACACACCGTTTATCGTATCGCCTTCTTCTGTCGGCGTAGACGTTGCGAAACGGAATCGTGAAGTCCGAATATGTGCATCAAATTGTGGGTCTTCGTCAACGCCACCAACAGGAGTTAGTGAAGGGATGTAAAAGTCTCGGCCAACGCTACCCGACGCAATGGTGCCGTCTGAGTAGTCACTGACCATGGCGTCAACTTTGACATAGCCTGTGAATTTCACACTTGTATCGCCGATCGTTGCTGCTTGTGCTGCACCGTTTGATGCTGCTAGGCACAGCGCTACCGCCGTCGCCGTATTTTTTATTTTAGCTTTCATCGTGTCTGTTCCAAAAGTGGTTAAATAAATGTAAATTCAACGTTAACATTACTGATTGTGTACGTATTATCGCAAAATTAAATACGCCTATGGTCGCATAAGACCATAGTCGTAATACTTTTCCGTAATACTTGACGCTTAGCACCTAAGTAGGGTGTTGCTAAGACCAAAGTCTCATTTTGCTTTGTGCTTGAATGGCTAGAGTGTTTCATCATAAAACAAGAATTTTACATTATTGATATTGGAGGCAATCCTTATGAGCGCCAGCAAGACTTATCCTGTACCTGAGAACATTCTTCAGTCTACCCACCTCAATGCATCGCAATATGACGCGATGTATAAGCAGTCAGTAGAAGCGCCGGAAGCGTTTTGGGCGGAACATTCGTCTATTCTTGAGTGGTATCAAAAACCTACGAAGATCAAAAACACGTTTTTCGGCGAGAATGATGTCTCAATAAAGTGGTTTGAGGATGGTGAACTAAACGCTAGTTACAACTGCATCGACCGCCACTTGGCTAAGAACGCCACTAAAGTCGCCTTCCATTGGGAAGGCGACTCTCCAGAAGATAGTCAAGATATCACTTATCAACAAGTGCATTATGAAGTGTGTAAATTAGCTAACGCGCTTAAAGGAATGGGTGTTGAAAAGGGTGATCGCGTCGCTATTTACATGCCGATGGTACCAGAGGCGGCGTACGCTATGCTGGCGTGTGCCCGAATCGGCGCTGTGCATTCGGTCATATTTGGTGGTTTCTCACCAAATGCAATTGCTGATCGCATTAACGACAGCAGCGCTAAAGTTGTTATTACTGCCGATGAAGGTCGTCGTGCGGGCAGAAGCATTCCATTAAAAGCGAATGTAGATAAAGCCTTAGCAAACGGCGCGTGTCCTTCCATTAGTCATGTCGTTGTTCACAAGCTAACGGGTGGCGATATCGATTGGAACGAAGAGCATGATGTATGGTGGCATGACGCCATCGAGGATATGTCAGGTCAGTGTGAACCTGAAGTGATGAACGCCGAGGACCCACTATTCATTCTTTACACGTCAGGCTCTACGGGCACACCTAAAGGCGTTGTTCATACAACCGGTGGCTACCTGCTTTATTCTGCAATGACATTTAAATATGCATTCGATTATAAAGATGATGATATTTATTGGTGTACCGCTGATGTGGGCTGGATCACAGGTCATAGCTATATGGTTTATGGACCTATGGTTAACGCTGCATCTCAAGTATTTTTTGAAGGGGTTCCTACCTATCCTGATGTAAAACGTATTGCGCAGGTCGTTGAAAAATATAAAGTAAACAGCCTTTATACCGCCCCAACGGCAATTCGCGCGCTCATGGCTCATGGTGATGTGCCAGCAGAAGGGTGTGATTTGTCTTCCCTTCGTTTACTCGGTACCGTCGGTGAGCCAATTAATCCAGAGGCGTGGGAGTGGTATCATCGCGTCATTGGTAAGGGACGCTGCCCTATTATTGATACTTGGTGGCAAACCGAAACGGGTGGTCATATGATTTTACCTCTGCCGGGAGCTACGGAGTTAAAACCAGGGTCAGCAAGTCGACCATTTTTCGGTATTCAGCCTGCCTTATTTGATGCCGATGGCAATGAATTGGAAGGTGCAGCTGAGGGCAATCTAGTTATAAAAGACAGCTGGCCAAGCCAGGCTCGTACCGTCTATGGTGATCATCAGCGCTTTATAAACACTTACTTCAGTGCATACAAAGGCGTTTATTTTACCGGTGACGGCGCGCGCTGTGATGAAGACGGTTACTATTGGATCACAGGACGTGTAGATGATGTACTGAACGTATCAGGGCATCGCTTAGGTACCGCTGAAATTGAAAGTGCGCTGGTCGCCCATCCTAAAGTCGCTGAAGCGGCAGTAGTCGGGTACCCTCATGATATCAAAGGGCAGGGGATTTACGTTTACGTTACGCCTAATGAAGGTGTTGAGGCTGACGAAGCACTAACCAAAGAGCTCAAAGCCTGGGTACGCCAAGAGTTAAGCCCTATTGCTACCCCTGACATGATCCAGTGGTCTAATGGTTTGCCCAAGACTCGCTCGGGTAAAATCATGCGCCGAATCTTACGTAAGATTGCTGCCAATGAACATGAGCAGTTAGGCGATACATCTACATTGGCGGATCCGTCGGTTGTTGATACACTGATAGAGGAACGTCTAAATAAGTAAGCATTAAGGGCATAGACAATGATAACTCTTCTGATCGCTGATGATCATCCGCTGTATCGCGATGCACTGAGAGGCGCTTTGTCCTTGTCTCTGCCAGCCTTGACGCTTAAAGAGGCTGGCGATTTACCTACTACTGTCGATATTCTCAATAACGAGGATATCGACTTATTACTTTTAGACTTGCATATGCCGGGCAGTAATGACCTGTTTGGTCTTCTGCATATTCGCAAGCTTTTCCCTGATGTTCCTGTTGCTGTAGTGTCGGGTACAGAAGACGCTACACTGATTTCAAAGATTATTAGCGTTGGCGCGCTCGGCTTTATTCCTAAAACCGCGAGTGCCCAGGATATTGCGAATGCCGTAGAGGCGATTTTAGATGGTGATGTTTGGCTACCTGATAATCTCAGCGAAAATGTCGATGAAGTTGATGAAGCGTTCTCTGAGCTTGCAGATAAAGTAGCGTCACTAACGCCTTCTCAATACAAAGTTTTATGCTACATGCGAGACGGACTGTTAAATAAACAAATAGGCTTCAATTTAGATATAGCCGAAGCAACAGTGAAAGCGCATGTAACTGCCATCTTCAAAAAGCTTGGTATTAATAACCGGACTCAGGCTGTCCTAATCGCTTCTCAGCTTGAATTGGAGCCACCGACTCACTAGCGTTGAACTGTTGAATTGTTTTGGTCGCAGTAAACTCTGGAAGAAATTTTTCAAGGGCAATTCGACTGGGTTCGCTTAACAGCGGGTTCTGAATTTTTAGTTCAGTGCGACCTTTGAGCATCGACATACCGTGTCGAAAATTATCCTGAGAGAGCAGAAGTTCCTGAAACCTTCCTGAATCAAACATGATAAGCAAGCCCTCAGCAATTCGGTTAGCTAACGCGTGATTGTCGCTTCTTACAAAGAAGAAAATAGGGCTCGGATAGGAAATAATAAGGTTGTCATCTATGGCAAGCCCTCGAGTTAGCTTTTCATCTTCAAACTCTTCTCTAATTTCCATTACACTGCGCGGAAAGATGTCGGCAAATCCTTCAGAGACAATACGAAAGGAAGCGCGGTAGGTCGTTTCTAAAACCGGCAGGTCATTAGCGCGAAAGATTTTTGTATCAGGCCAGTCGTAGCCAAGAACTGTTCTGAACGATTTGAGCTCTTCCAAGGTTTTAACGTACTTAAGGCGCTCATCTCCCTCTTTTACAAAAAGCGCACGCTTCCCGAATAGCCCGGCCATTATTGGTATGCGGACAGGAAGAAACTGGCGCTCTCTTTCCGTTGACGTTACGCTCCAAGTGACATCTAACAGGTTGTGTTCAAGGTTACGTAATTGGCGTTCTTGCGCCGACTCTTGACCACTAACCATAATCTCGAAAGTACCGTATTGAGGTTCTGTAACCAGAAGCGCTTCAGTTAGCAGCGTTTTAGCGTATGCATATACACTGTCTCTTCCAGGGTGAACATTAGGCAAACGAATTAGGGTATGGGGTAAGTCGTTATTTACTTTATTGAATGCTGGCTCTGTCGCTTGAGCACCAAAAAGCACGCATGCACTTAGCAGTGGTAACACTATACCTAAAATTATTGCCCTAACGTCCATATGTGTTATCTCATGCGGTCAGCGCACGCCTTGTTAAGAGAGGCTTCATCATTACCTTTGACCTGGCTGATGACTTTTAATCCTTCCCCGTAAGCAGAAAATCATATTCGGGGTCTACAATAAATTGCCCGCTCATTGCCTCGCGACCCAGTAACATAAGATAGGTCATTTCCGAGCGGTCAGTGAGGGTTAACTGAATATCCCACTGATATCCGTCCATTATTATAGGCGTAATTATCACATATCGCCTCTCTCGTGTAGCGGTTGAGCTTTTTACTCGCTTTTGGCCTTCTACACGGGCTTCTCTTCGCACAACACGCTCAACGTTATGAATATCAGGGTGGATATCAAATTTAATCCACAGCTCGCCGTCTTGCTCAAATTCTTCGATATTGTCTACGTGTAGCGAAGAGGTTGCGGCCCCTGTATCTACACGCACATTTAAATCAGTAATCGCAAGCTTGGGTAAATCGCACAGCTCTACTGCACCGACAATTTTCTTTTTGTTCATCAGTTTATCTACCAATTTTATAAAATAGGAGCCTGCTCTAGTGGCAATAAATTATCCTGTAGTAGTTCCACATGTTCTGCAACCGTATCTGGCTCTGAGAAGTATGCAATGTGGTAAACCGCCTCGCCTTCTTGCGTTAGCGGAATATTTTGTTTGCCAATTACCACGCCCTCTGCAGGGCTCTCTAAACTATCTAAATAGTTACCGAATGGGTCTGCAATAATTGCAAGTTTGTCACCTTTCTCTACGTGATCACCCAGCTGAGCTAAATGGGTAACAAAGCCGCTTTCTGGCGCTCTTACCCACCCACTTTGTCTGGCGATAAACCGCTCAATGTTATGGCCTTTACTCCGGCTTTTATTGAGCATGCCCAAGTGGCGCATGGTGTTTATAATACCCCTTACGCCCGCACGAATAGAAAACTCATCATAGCGCAGCGCTTGCCCGGCTTCATAGAGCAATATTTTAACGCCACTTTCACTTGCCGCTTCGCGTAAAGATCCATCCCGTAATTCTGCATTCAAAAGTACGGGAACACCAAATGCTTTGGCCATTTCTAGGACATCTGCGTCGTCTAAATCTGCACGAATCTGAGGCAGATTGCTTCGATGTATAGCACCGGTGTGCAAATCAATGCCCACATCACATTTACTTACGACTTCTTTAAAAAATAAATTCGCTAATCGTCCTGCTAAAGAGCCTTTTTTGCTGCCTGGAAAACTGCGATTTAGATCTCGTCGGTCAGGTAAATAACGAGATTGGTTGAGTACGCCGTATACGTTCACCATTGGCACCGCGATAAGGGTTCCTCTTAAACGCTCTATAGCTTTTGAGCGGATTAGTCGTCCCACAATTTCGATGCCGTTGAGTTCATCACCGTGAATGGCAGCGCTGACAAACATAACTGGACCAGGGCGCTTACCTCTTTTCACATAAACGGGAATGCTCATATTGGTCGCCGTGTACAACGGCGGCATTTCCAACTCAATCTTCTTTGTTTCGCCAGGGGCAATGGTTTGACCCCCAATTGTTAAAACATCATTTACCACTAACGTTTCCCATATCTTGTTTTTACAGCAAAAATTTAGAGGCTAGCCTCTGCCACGGGTTTTCGTTTTATGCGGCTCAGCGCTTTTTTCGATAAACTCAATGATCATACTTGCTACGTCTTTGTTGGTTGCTTTCTCGATACCTTCTAAGCCAGGAGAGGAATTCACTTCCATTACCACTGGCCCGTTATTTGACCGCAAGATATCTACACCACAACAGTTGAGCCCCATGGTCTTAGCCGCATCTACAGCCGTTTTGCGTTCAGCAGGACTTAGACGTACTAAGCTTGCCTGCCCACCGCGATGAAGGTTAGAACGGAATTCACCCGGTGCTGCTTGGCGTTTCATAGCGGCAACCACTTTCCCGCCCACTACGAAACAACGAATATCTGCGCCGCCCGCTTCTTTTATAAATTCTTGTACCAATATGCTGGCGTTTAGCCCCATAAAGGCTTCAATAATAGACTCAGCAGCTTTTTGTGTATCAGCAAGTACAACGCCGATACCTTGGGTGCCTTCAAGAAGCTTTATCACTACAGGGGCACCACCAACAGTTTTGATGACATCATCAATTTTGTCAGGGTGGTGGGCAAAACCCGTTCTCGGCATGCCAATGCCTTTGCGTGAAAGAAGCTGCAGCGAGCGAAGCTTGTCTCGTGAGCGACTAATCGCGACTGACTCGTTCAGGCTGTAAGTGCCCATCATTTCAAACTGACGCACGACTGAGGTGCCGTAAAAACTCACAGAAGCGCCGATTCGAGGAATAACGGCGTCGTAATAAGGAAGTTTTTTCCCATGGTATCGTACAGACGGTCGCGCACTTGTGATATCCATGTAGCAATGCATGGTGTCGATGACGTCAACCTCATGCCCGCGAGCCTGACCAGCTTCGACTAAGCGTGAAGTAGAGTAAAGACGAGGATTTCTGGAAAGTATTGCAATGCGCATTATAAAAAGCCTGTAGTTTGTGTTTTGTTTGTCGTCTAATCGACATGTCTTTTAACACGTTAGAACGCGAATTTGAATTAGACAAGTCATTTTTGCGCGCATACTAATGTATGTGGTAAAGAGAGTCTTACGAATATTTCTTGTTGTGGCGATTGCTTTTAATGCATGAACTCGCCTTTTATTCACGTTAGCATGGTAGGGCGCAGGAACACAGGTCGTAAAGGTCTGAAAATTTAGTTTGCTAGAATTAAAAATGAGAGAGGGTTTAGGTTGATGAATGAATGGTGGCATGCGTTTTTGGCGTGGTTGATTCAGTACCAGTCAAATGTCGTGTGGAGTGGTCTGGCTTTACTATTTTATTTAGCGATGTCTCGCAAGCTTCTGCCAAAATTAGAAACCAATATCGAAAAATCTAAGCTGAAGTCTAGTAGTGCGCTAAAGGGGCTATTCGCCGCACGCGTGATTGTGGCCACTGTTACTGTTGCCCTGTTGCTGCTTGCATGGGGTATTGATTTCTCAGGTTTATTGGTGCTCTCAACGTCTATTATTACCGTAACAGGCGTCGCACTCTTTGCAAGCTGGTCGCTTATCAGCAATATCACTGCGTATTTTATTTTACTGACTAACGTTGCCTATCGCAGGGGCAACTACGTGCGTATTCTCGATGGCGATAACTATATTGAGGGCGTAATCGCCGATTTAGGGCCGTTCAGCACCCGATTAGTTACCGCTGACCGCGAAACGTTGATGTACCCCAACAACTTAATTCTCACCCGGCCGGTGTTACTCAACCCTAAACAAAAATGGGGCGCAATGGGAAAAGTGGTGGCTAAGCCGAATGTTGAGTCATCCGTTACGAAAACCGACGACAGCAAGCCTCATGAAGAGTTGCTATAGTCGGTTTAGGGCTTTCCTAATACAAAGTTAGCGTAACAAGGCAGAGCTACACGTTTTTTGCTTCTCTGATATAGCGGGTCATACTTTGAAGCAGAGCCCGTAGTTTTGCCGGTTTAAGGGGTTTAGCTAAAAAATTAACTCCCTGTGCTTTGCATTGGGTTACCAAGCTTTCATCTGGTGTTGCTGTGATTAACGCTGCTGGCATTACTACATTTAACCGATGTCTAATCTCTTCGATAAGTGCTAGCCCATTTTTCTCGCTATCGTGACTGAGTTGGTAATCCATTAGGAGAATTTGGGGCTGAATGGTCTCACATATTTTAAGGGCATCATCCCAGTTATTTGCAAGCACAACATTAATTCCCCATTTTTGTAGTAGCGTTTGCATTGCGTCCAGGTTTTCCCTTTGGTCGTCCACACAAAGAACATCCATGCCGGTAAATGTCGTGGAGCGAGGCTTGGTTGTCTCGCTAGACACCACTTTAGATTCGGCTTTCGCAAGAGAAAACGTAAAGCAACTGCCTTTACCTATCTGCGACCTTACCCGTATGTCGCTATCTAGCTGTAAACTTAACCGGCGTACTACGCCTAACCCGAGCCCAATGCCGTGTTCTTTGCTCTCGTTAGCGCGGAAAAAGTCTCCGAAAATACTGTCTTTTTTATCGTTGGATATACCAATTCCAGTGTCGAGAATTTTGAAATGAACGGTATTGCTAATCGGTTTGACGACAAATAATACTCTTCCACTTTCTGTATATTTCACAGCATTTGAAAGCAAGTTTTGCGTAATTCGGTAAAGGTAAGTCTTATCTGCTCTGACCCAGCATGAGCGAATAATGGCTTTAAATCCCAGCCCTTTTTCTTTTGCTCTCATGGCCATTTCGTCCACGAGAGGAGAAAGAAGAGTGCGAACATCGATAGACTCTAAGTCAGGTTTCATTTCACCCTGGTCTAAGCGTGCAATATCTAACAGTGTGCCAATAAGGGTTTCGCTAGAGGTTACGCTATGCCCCAACTTTTGAATAATGGCGTGGGCTGACTCTGAAAGTTCTTGTTCTTCCAAAGCGCTGACATAAAGCTTGGCAGCGTTTAGCGGTTGCAGTACATCGTGACTGGCCAGAGCAAGAAAGCGGGTTTTACTTGCATTAGCGTCTTCAGCTGCTTTTCGCGCTCTTATTAGTTCCTTCTCAGCTTCTGAGCGTCGTTCAATTTCAAGACGCAGTTCGGCGTTTATTGAATGCACTTCTTCTGTACGTTTTTTAATTCTGGCCTCAAGGTCAATGTTCGATTCTTCAAGTGCCTGCTGAATTTCTACGTGGCCGGTTATATCGTTGAAGCTTGTTACAAAGCCTCCCCCGGGTAGAGGGTTGCCCACCATTTCGATAACGCGGCCGTCTTTACGCTGGCGAGTAAAGCGGTGGGGCATGCCTGACCTTAAATGGCTAAGGCGCTTTTCCACTTCTCCATCGACATTATCGGTACCAAACTCCCCCTGAGATGCATTGTATCGTATGAGTTTTTCGATAGGCGTACCGACAGCCAGCAGGTTATCAGGGTAGGGATAAAGGTTCGCGTATCGTTTATTCCAAGCCACCAGATTGAGATGCTTATCTACAACGCTAATGCCTTGATCCATATTCTCAAGCGAAGTTAATAGCGCGGTCATGTTAAATTGCATGGCTTGAGTGGTATCGTCAAAGAAGTTAATAACTTCTGTAAAATCCATTTTTTTACCGCGCAATGCACTGTCTAGCAGTACTTTGGCGCTCGATGCGCCTATCACTCCACCGAGAGCCCGCTCACAAAAAGATAAAAATGACTCGTCAGGTGTACTGTCGTGGTCGAGATTGCAGTGATTTAACTGCTGATATTGTCCAAGCAATTGTTTACAACGACCTGTACCCATAAAGGTTGTAAGCAAGGTGACAAGATCGGATACGGTGACGCTAATAGTTTGCGTTTTTACGGTGTTGTTTCCAGAGATGGCCGGAGAAACAAAGGCTTCGGCCTGTATGCGGTCGATGAGACGCTGAGGCGCGAAATGTGAAAAAAGAATATAAACAAAACTGTTTGCCGCTAAGCTAATCATTGCCCCTTGGCTAATTAGCTCATTTTGTTCCAGCTGAGAGACTTGTTCACTCACAATTGGGAGTACTAGCCATAACACCCAGATGACCAAGCCCACCATCAGACCAGCATACACTCCGTGTGCATGAGCTCGCTTCCAGTAAAGTCCGCCAACAATGGCAGGCATCAGTTGAATAACCAGGGAGAACGCAATTAGTCCGATGGAGTGAAGAGAGCGACTGCTCGTCATTTGTTGATGGTACAAAAATGCCATCAGCAGAATAAAGGCAATGACAATCCGTCGGATTAAGCGAATTTTTTTCGATACGTCTTTCTTGTCGTCGGTATTTCCCGTGAACGCCAAAATGCGAGGAAGGATGACATCGTTGGTCAGCATAGTACTAAGGGTTAGTGTTGCTACGATGATCATGGCCGTCGCTGCAGAAAGGCCACCTACAAATACAATAACTTGGAGCAGGGTTGATTCTGAAAACATCGCCAACGACAACACATAAGAGTCGGGCTCTATGCCTTGTCCTGCGAATATCGATTTACCGGCAATGGCGATGATAGGGATCACTGCGGAGATCACCGCAAGGTATAACGGGAAGAGCCAGCGCGCGGTTCGTAGGTGCCCCAAGCTCAAGTTATCGATGATTGCCACGTGAAATTGTCTTGGTAAGCAGACAATAGCTGCTGCTGCCATGATGGTCTGTGCGATAAAGCTAAACGAACCAAATTGGGCTAACGCGATTTCGTTAGTGAAGCTTTCAAAAAATGGCCCAGTTTGAGTGCGTTTCCACGCGCTGTAACCAATGATTGCAACAAGAACCAATGCCAGTAATTTTATTGTCGATTCAAAAGCAATAGCCAGCATTAAACCTCGACGGTACTCCGTTACATCAGTTTGCCGTGTACCAAAATAAATGGCGAAGGCTGCGATAAAGCCCGTTGCGGCAATAATGATGCCGTTGCTGTTAGGTTGTTGTGTCAGCAATTGGAAGGTGGCGCCTACGGCTTTTAACTGAAGTGCAATATAGGGAATAGTGGCAAGTAGCGCGATAAGTGTAACAACTAGCGCAACAGTCTGACGCTTACCGTAGCGCGAAGCGATAAAATCAGAAATGGTGGTAATGTGCTGCTTTTTGCTAACGAACGTAAGTTTATAAATAAACTTGTAACCTAACACGTAAACCAAGATAGGCCCCAGCATGATCGGAAGATAAATCCATGTGTCTCTGCTTGCTTGGCCCACCATGCCAAAGAATGTCCACGCGGTACAATAAATGGCAAGAGCTAACGAATAAATCGCAGGGTGAGACGTCAGCGCTCGCGCGGTGGGCGAATTTTTTTCTCCCCAGCTTGCTAGTGAAAAAAGCAAGAAGAGATACAAAACTGCAAGTGTGACCCAACCAAAAACCATAAGATTCCTTTAACGGGGTTTTAACAACTTTGTTGTTATTATAATCATTTCGACCATAGTCTACCTACGACCATGGTCTCATTTTGAATTTCACCTTCCAGGTCTAGAGTAATACGCAAGCTCCTAAGTGCTTGACTTTGCTGCTGGTGGTTGTCTTTAGTCAGTTACCAATTAAGCAGCAATAACGTTAACAAAGCCGGGCGTTAGGAATATGTAAAAACATAACAATCAATTAACCTGATGTGAGGGTGAAACAATGGCATTTAGAAACGAAGAGGACAAGAAAGCGTATTGGAGCGAAAACCTCGCTCTACTCGCTAAGCTGTTAGTCGTTTGGTTTATCGTATCATTCGGCGCCGGCATTATTTTTGTCGATATCTTAAATGAAATCCAATTTTTTGGCTTTAAATTAGGCTTCTGGTTTGCACAACAGGGCTCAATTTATGTATTTGTTGCATTGATCTTTGTCTATATGGCGAAGATGAACGCCATGGATAAACGCTACGGCGTAGATGAGGAGTAAATCATGGACGTTCAAACATTAACGTTTATTATCGTTGGCGCATCATTTGCGCTATATATCGCAATTGCAATTTGGGCTCGTGCAGGGTCAACCAATGACTTCTACGTCGCTGGTGGCGGTGTGCCTCCGGTCATGAATGGTATGGCTACTGCCGCTGACTGGATGTCGGCTGCATCGTTTATTTCGATGGCAGGTCTCATCTCTTTTATGGGGTATGACGGCGCGGTTTACCTAATGGGGTGGACTGGCGGTTACGTCTTGTTAGCCTTGTGCTTAGCGCCTTACTTGCGTAAATTCGGCAAATTCACGGTGCCTGATTTCATCGGCGATCGTTACTACTCTCAAACTGCACGTACGGTTGCCGTATTCTGTGCAATTTTTGTTTGCTTCACCTATGTTGCCGGCCAAATGCGTGGCGTGGGCGTAGTATTCAGCCGCTTCTTAGAAGTAGATATTGTAACCGGCGTAGTCATCGGTATGGTTATTGTGTTCTTCTACACAGTGCTTGGTGGCATGAAAGGTATTACCTATACACAAGTAGCGCAGTATTGCGTAATGATATTTGCCTATATCGTACCAGCGGTATTTATATCAATGATGGTCACAGGTCACATCCTGCCGCAAACAGGCTTTGGAGCAACGCTCGCCGACGGGTCGGGGATGCACCTGCTGCAAAAACTCGATAATTTATCCGTCGAACTCGGATTTAACGAATACACATCGGGCACCAAAAGTACCATAGACGTATTCTTCATTACCTTTGCACTAATGGTGGGTACAGCGGGTCTTCCTCACGTAATCGTTCGCTTCTTTACCGTACCTAAGGTACATGATGCGCGTAAATCAGCAGGTTATGCACTGGCGTTCATTGCAATCTTATATACAACAGCACCTTCTCTTGCTGCATTTGCTCGCGTAAATATGATTGAAACCATCAATGGCCCAGAGATGACAGGCACAAGCTATGAAGAAGCGCCGTCGTGGATTAAAAATTGGGAACAAACCGGCCTTATCGTTTATGAAGATAAAAATGGCGACGGCAAGATGTTCTATTCGGGTGATGAGCGCAACGAAATGAAAGTTGACCGCGACATCATGGTATTGGCTAACCCTGAAATTGCAAACTTACCAGCTTGGGTAATTGCACTCGTGGCAGCGGGTGGTGTGGCAGCAGCCTTGTCTACCTCTGCGGGCTTATTGTTAGTTATTTCAACATCCGTGTCTCACGATCTGTTGAAACGAAACTTTATGCCAAATATTACCGATAAAGCTGAGCTTATGTACGCACGTTTAGCGGCGGGGGTTGCAATTGTTATCGCAGGCTACTTCGGTATCAATCCGCCCGGCTTTGTTGCGCAGGTCGTGGCCTTTGCCTTCGGTTTGGCTGCATCGAGCTTCTTCCCAGCAATCATCATGGGTATCTTCAGCAAGCGCATGAACGACAAAGGTGCAATTGCGGGAATGATATCAGGTATCGCGTTTACTGCGGCTTACATCATTTACTTCAAGTTTGTAAACCCTGCAGCTAACACCCCTGACAACTGGTGGTTCGGTATTTCGCCAGAAGGCATCGGAACGCTAGGTATGATGGTTAACTTTATCGTGGCTTTCCTAGTGTTCAAAGCTACCGATGAAGCGCCTGAAGAAATTCAAGAGCTAGTAGAAAGCATTCGGTATCCAAAAGGTGCAGGTGAAGCATCAGCTCACTAACCTGATACAGCCTAAAGATAGGCGATAGCAAAATGAAACCAACCTATTGGCGAACGTGAATAGGTTGGTTTTTTCTTTTGTTTTTTCTTTTTTTTGAGGGACGAGCTCATTTTTGTTGTGTATGTGGGCTAAAATTTACACAGCGAAGGCGAACAAACCCTATCACTGGACGATTTCTATGACTGCAATGGCTAAACAAGTTGAAGACTTTCTGAATACGTCGGCGCCGCTTGATACCCTCGATAGCGAACAGAAGCTGCAATTAGTTAAACACGCAGATTTAATCTACGTGACGGCTGATATTGTTGCTGAACTTCAGCAAGGTGCTCCGGCGCTTTTCTTAATTCAAAGTGGTCAATTTTCTGTGCAAGATTCAGATGCGCCCCTACGTCATTTAAGTGAAGGGGATTACTTCGGCTATGCTAGCATCATGGAAAAACGTCCATTTTCCTTAAATATTAGCGTGGATAGTCCGGGGTTAGTTTATCGTTTTGATGCTGCCGTGATTGAGCCATTATTTGAAGATACCGCGATACGCCATTTCTTTGATGGACTTCGAAATAATGCCCTGCAAAATCATGCGATATCTGATACCAATTCCATGTGGTTGTATAAAGGTCTTTCAGATGTTATCGAAAAATCGCCCGTTTCGGTGGAGGAAATAACGTCAATATCAGCGGCTGCTCAGCTGATGACAGAGCAGAAAGTTTCATCCTTACTGGTGACTAAAGAAGACAAACTTATCGGCATTGTGACCGATCGGGATCTTAGATCAAGAGTGGTTGCCACGTCATTAGATACGTCGTTGTCGGTTGACCACATAATGACGCCTAACCCTGCCCAAATAATGGGAAACAGAACATTATTCGATGCGTTAGCGTTAATGACTGAACGTAATATTCATCATTTACCCGTCATTGATCATCAGTCGCTTGTGCCATTAGGTATGGTTACGGCAAGTGACATTATTCGCCACCAACGAGGAAACGTTCTTTTTATTATCGGCGAACTGAGCAAAGCAGAGAATTTATATGAATTAACTCGTTTATCTTGGCAGCTTCCTCACTATTTTTCGGCGCATGCAAAAAAAGCCGGCGATTATGACATTGCGGGAAAAATTTTGTCTCAGGCAACAGACATCATGACCAGAAAGTTGATCGGTTTTTTTCAGCAGGACCACGGCAAAGCACCCATGATGTTTTCGTGGCTGGTTTATGGTTCTCAAGCCCGGGAAGATCAGACTATGGGGTCTGATCAAGATAACGGTTTATTGCTTGCAAATCGCCCTACAGAGTCTCAGTCAGACTACTTTGCTGCTATGGCAGAGTATGTCTGCAACGGGCTTGCGAAATGCGGTATAAAATTATGTGATGGTAATATTATGGCCAGTAACCCCACGCTTCGCTTATCGCTAGATGAGGCAGTGGAAGAGGCGAAGCAATGGGTTAATGCGCCTACAAAAGATGCCATTATGCATTTTAATATTTTTCTTGATGTGCGATGTGCAGCAGGTGATGTCAGTCTATTTAAACAGCTACAAAAGCGCAGAGCCCCTTTAATGCAGCAAAATATGTTTTTAGCGGCCTTAGCTAGGCACAGTAATGAAATATCGGTTCCTCTATCGATGTTTCAAAAGTTTATTTATGAAAAAGCTAAAAACGACAAACGCAAGGAAAAGGACGTTATTGATCTTAAAACTCGAGCAGTTGCACTCATTAATAATATTGCCCGTATTTATGCGCTTGCAGACGGTATATTGCTTCCCAATACACTCGCTCGCTTAGACGCGCTTTCTTCAAGCTCTCAGCTTTCTAAGCGAGATGCGGCTAACCTCAGAGATATTTGGCTTTTCTTAAATCGTTTGCGCTGGCGTCATCAGTTAGAAAACAAAGTTACGGACAACAGAGTATCCGTATCAATGCTATCTTCGATAGAAAAGCATCAGTTAAAAGCCGCATTTAAAGCGATTGATCGTACTAATCAAGCCATGGTGATGAAATTTTCTGGCGGTGTAAGTTAGCCGCTATGATGAAAAAATTTATACATGCTTGTAGTTCATTTCTTTTTAAGAGAAATAAATTTAGACGCTATCTACGCGATAGGCGTCTTTGCGATACCACGTTTGTAGCGTTAGATTTGGAGCTCACTTCGTTAGATGCAGACAAGTCACAAATTACGTCAATGGGTTATGTGGTGGGTAGAGCCGGGCGTATGGCCCTTTCTTCGAGCGGCTATCACATTATCAAAACAAACGGGGACTTGGGGCAAAGCCCAGTGATCCATGGACTAACGCAAGATATTCTGGCACAAGGTGAAGACATAGCAGAAGCATTGACCGCGATATCGTCGCTATTCAAGGAAAACATTTTATTATTTCACAATGCCCGACTCGACCTTATGGCGCTAAATTCTGCGTTTAAGCAATGCCAGCTTCCTCAAATAGAGATCATGTATATCGATACCCTCCAATTGGCTTTGTACCAATTAAACAAGCAGCATCAGGTGCTACCGAACAACAGTGCAACACTTACAGTGTGCCGACAGCGTTTAGATTTACCCGCGTTCCCTGCTCATAATGCTTTAGATGATGCGCTCGCCACTATACAGTTGTTTTTCGCACAGCTGAATGAATTGGGTATCACTCAAGAGCATTTGCTAGAGACGCTTTTACATACAAAAGCAGTGGGAAGGTATCAGCTTGGCTAGTCACTTATAAGCTTTTCGCTAGCGAGGGCATTTTCAATTGGTTTCGACCACCTGTCTTTGCCAAATACAGATTTTTATCCGCTTCTAACATGACATAATCGATGGTTTTATTGTCGTCCGCTTGTTTAATCGCTAACCCTGCACTCAGTGTAACGCGTTCATATTCAGAAGCTGCGTGGGGGAGGTTGAGGTCATAGACAGTAGTAAGTAACCGCTCTGTTACCAACTTTGCGCCTTCAAGATCAGTGTTAGGCAATATGACCAAGAACTCTTCTCCCCCGATCCTTACCAACTTATCCATGGGTCGTAGCAGCGCTTCATTGATGGTTTTGCTTACCTTCCATAGACAGCTATCTCCGTCTAAGTGCCCATACATATCATTGTATAACTTGAAATAATCCACATCGAATATGACTAAGGCAAGAGGACAAACATTGCGTAGCCCATCTTTTACCAAACGCGGAAGATAGTCATCTAGATAGTGTCGGTTGTAGGCGCCGGTGAGTTTGTCAATGTAGATAAGCTTTTCAAGTAAATCATATCTTAGCTTATGGTTTAGGTGTGACTTTACCCGATTGCGCAAGGTGCATGCGTTTACGGGCTTTAAAACGAAATCGACACATCCAGAATCCCAGCATTTATTTTCTTCTTCATCAGAGCTAGAAGAGGTGACAAAAATAATAGGAATGTTAGCAAGGGAAGGTTTTTTTCTTAATAATAGCGTTGTCTCATGCCCATCAAGTTCAGGCATAGAAACGTCCATTAAAATTAAGTCTGGTGTGCGAAATTTACAATAATCGATCGCATCTTGCCCTGAGGCTACAGAAACGCAAGAAACCATATCTTCAAGTAGCGTTTCTAGCACCAGTCTGCTGCTCGCTTGGTCGTCGACAATTAACACAGTGCAATCATCTAAAGTGCGTTCGCCGACCTGTTTATTATACACACTCAGTCCTATCTGCGGGAGGAACCATCTACCACACACATTACTCCTGTAAGCTTCAAAAGTGGATTAAACATAAGTTGAATATAACGACATTTACTTTTGGTTTATCGAAATGATTTTAGGTAAACACTTGGAAGAAGGCGAGAATGAAAACGGCAAGGTTGCAGAGCACGCCAATCATGTAGAAATAGCTTCTTGGGCTAGGATTCTTTTCAGTCGCAATAGCATAGTAAAGGGCCATGTGGATAATTCTGCACAGTGCATATACCCAAATGAGCGATGCCAAGATGTTGGTCGGCGCACCTAAAAATATACAAAACAGCGCGGGAAGTGTAAATTGATGCACGTTTTCTAGCGAATTATGAAACGTTCTGTGACTTCTAAAAACAAAACTATCGTGACTTAACTCTTCGCTTACTTTACCCGGGATGTAGGTTGACTGTTTTCGATGTGCAATCGCAGCCACGATATTCTGTACAAAAACGGTCAAACAAATTACCAGTAAACCAGCAATGCTATAGGTATATACCGAAAACATAAGAACTCCTTTTCAGACTTTTGTAACGTTTAATTTGTCTAGCATCTAGTAAGCAAATTTGTACGAGAAGTATAAAGGATTGGATCGAGGGTTTAAAAAAACGGAAGCACTGACGTATCAGTGCTTCAGAGTCTTTTTTAATTTCTTTATATTATAATGCAGCCGCTACTTCAGCAGGCAACAATACAGTATCAATCACGTGAATTACGCCATTGCTTGTCATGATATCCGCTTTAATTACCTTCGCATTGTTGATCATAACGTTGCCCATCTTCGCCGAGATGTCTACTTGACTACCTTCTACCGTCGTTGCATTAGAAAGCGTTGATACGTCTTCTGCCGTCACTTTACCTGCTACAACGTGGTAAGTCAGAATTTGAACAAGCGTTTGCTTGTTCTCTGGCTTCAACAACATTTCAACGGTACCAGCTGGTAGGGCCGCAAATGCTTCATCAGTAGGAGCAAACACGGTGAAAGGACCGTCACCTTTTAACGTAGACACTAAATCAGCAGCCTTTACCGCGGTGACAAGGGTTGAGAACATTTTGTTACCAGCTGCGGTATCTACGATGTCCATATTTTCAGCATCTTTATGATGCCCAGCGAAAGCTGAAGCACTAAAAAGAATAACGACAAACGCACTAATTAACTTTTTCATACTATTTCCTATACATGATTAAAAATTTAACACGAAACTATGTGCTCTCTAGTTACTTGCCACTTCATCCAGCTAGCGAGCGTTACTGAACTGACAATGCTTACGGTAGAAAGGTACTAATTGATGATTAACTTTCCGTAATCTTACAAAAAGCTTGCTTCGCCTCGGAAAAGCACGAGATGAACATTTGCGCCGAATAGATAAAAAGTCGGGATGTAAATAAAATGTGAAAATCGGGTGGTGAGCTATACTTATAGCATCGAGTACACAAAAAGGGTGCCTGTAATGAATGCTCGAGTAACTGCCTTATTATTGTTTAGTATTATAATAGGGGCGTGTAAGTCTACTGAAACGGAAACGACTGACGCTGCGCCCACCTTACTTAATGACAGCCTGTTCCCTGCATACAGCTTGTTTCCCGTTGAAACCCCTGAAGAGATATTTTTCTTAGATGAAGACGCAAAGCGCTTTGCGGAAAAAGCGGTGTATGAGAAGAGCATCTTACAAAAGAATGTGAAAGGCTTCGTTAAGGCAATATTCGATCATGCCGACCAGGGTATGCTTTATCGCAACAGCGCAAACACTACTGCGAATACTACTTTCCACAACCGCGCGGCAAATTGCCTTTCATTGTCAATTATGACTTACGCTCTTGCTGAGCATGTGGGTCTCAATGCGACATTCTACGAGGTAGATATCCCCGAATACTGGACGCGTAGAGACGGATATAGCCTGCTCAATGGCCATATTAATTTGCGAGTATCAGTGCCTAACGATGGTGTAGTTGCAGCCCTTGGCGGCGCTTGGGCTGATGTCGATTTCGACCCTCAGATGTTACGAAATTATTTTCCGCGTAACGCCGTATCTCTTAACAAAGTAATATCAATGTACTACAACAACAAGGGAGCGGACGCTCTGGTGGCCAATAGTTACACCCGAGCCTACAGTTATTTTCGCTCAGCGGCGAAACTATCGCCAGAGTTACAGCAAAGCTGGGTTAACTTGGGCGTGTTATATCGCATGGTCGATGAATACGAACAAGCAGAATTAGCCTATAAACATGCGCTATCGCTTAATGACGATAACCTAACAGCGTGGGAAAATTTATCTATTCTTTATATTTATCAAGACAGAGACGTTGAAGCTTCCCGCATTACGCAAATGGTAGAAACAAAGCGCAAAACCAATCCTTTTTACCATTATATTTTGGGAGAGCAAGCATTCGATTCTGGTGATATCGAGATAGCAATTAGCCACTACGAAAAAGGCCTAAGGCTGGATAAAAGCCGTCATGAGTTACTCTTTGGCATGGCGAAAGCACATCATGAGTTAGGAGATGTGAGTGAAGCCCAGCGCTATTTACAGCAGGCCGTTAAGCATTCACCCAACGAACAGGATAGGCAACGCTATACTTCAAAGCTTGCAGCAATAGCTAGTAGGTAAAAAAAAGCCGCAGACTAGCTGCGGCAAAAGAATAACACTACAAAAGGAACTTAATTTATATAACGCCCAGCTCACGAAGGCGCTCTTGCAGGTATGACCCTGCGGTATGACGTTCTGAAAGAACAACATCTGGTCTTGGGTGTAAAAACAGTGGCAACGAGATACGAGATTTCGTCATATCTGCACCATCTGGGTTTACAACCCTATGAGTAGTTGATGGGAAATATTCGCCTGATGCTTCTTGAAGCATGTCGCCAATATTCACAATTAAGTTCCCAAAATCACAAGGAACGTCAATCCAACTACCGTCTTTAGCTTGTACTTGCAATCCTGGCTCGTTAGCCGCAGGTAAGATAGTAATCAAGTTAATATCTTCGTGCGCAGCGGCGCGAATTGCGTCTACCTCTTCATCACCTTTTAGTGGTGGGTAGTGCAGTATACGTAGCAAGGTTTGATCAGAATCTTTGATCATATCGCCTAGCGGTTGACTGTACTTATCACTCACCTCTGAAGGAGAATGCTTCTCTATCCAGCCCAACAGCTCTTTCGCTAGCGTGTTTGCTTCCTCATAATATTGAGAAATTTGAGGACGTAGTGCTTCAGGGCACTGACCCCATGGATAGAAGTGGTAATACTCTTTAATATCTTTTTTCGTAAAGCCTTTAGCTACCTCAGATACGCTCTGAGGGAAAAATCCGTCTTGTTTACCTTTGTTGTACAGGTAATCATTCTTCTCTTCACTGTCGAAGAAGCCCTGCCAATTGTCGTAAATACCTTGAACTAATGACTGTTGGATAGGGTGATTTTTCAAAACACCGAACCCCGTCTCGCGAAGTGACTTCACGAATTCTTCTTGTGCGTTTTCCGCTTGGTAATCAACAGCAACTAATTGCATAACTTTATCCCGTATATTTTGACTGCGGCATTATAAAGGTAGACGGGCTACAGAAAAAAGTCGCAGAAATTGACATAAATCAACCCCGCGATGAATTGGCGCGTAATTTACAGAAACCTGACTAGTTAGTCTAGTTTTTTCTTGACCAACTGGTCTAATTTAATGATCTTTAACCTAGAGAGAGGAAAAAGCCTGCCAGTGCGGCACTCATTAAATTAGATAGCGTAGCTGCGATAACTGCTTTTAATCCTAATCGCGCAATTTCATTTCTGCGTGTTGGTGCCATTACACCAATTCCACCCATCAAGATTGCGATAGAAGAGAAGTTTGCAAAACCACAAAGAGCAAAGGTGATAATGGCCTGAGACGCTTCAGATAGCTGTGCTTGGTTTTCCAAGAAGTTAAGGTAGGCAACAAATTCGTTCACCACCATTTTCTGACCAATAAAGCTGCCTGCAAGTTGTGCTTCGTCCCATGGGACGCCGATTGCCCATGCAAGAGGTTGAAGTACATAACCCAGGATCCCTTCAAACGTTACGTTTTCATAGCCAAATAGTCCTGCACTCCAGCCTATAAGGCCGTTGACCATCGCTATAAGTGCAATGAAAGCGAGTAGCATTGCGCCCACATTTAGCGCAAGCTGCATGCCTGACGATGCACCACTGGCGGCAGCGTCAAACACATTAGCGTAAACGGTATCTTCCGCTTCCACATTTTTAGATTCTATGCTGGCAGTGTTTGTCTCTGGCAATATTATCTTTGCCATAAGCAACCCTCCAGGAGCAGCCATAAAGCTGGCTGCAAGTAGGTATTTTAACTCTACACCCATACCTGCATATCCGGCCATTACCGAGCCCGCAATAGAAGCCAATCCACCCACCATAACCGCAAATAGCTCAGATGTAGTCATATTAGGAATAAAAGGACGCACGACCAATGGTGCTTCAGTTTGCCCAACAAAGATGTTAGCGGCCGAAGACATTGATTCCGATTTGCTTGTTCCCAATAGCTTTTGTAGCGCGCCACCGATGATCTTTATTACGATATTCATCACTTTTAAATGATAAAGAACTGCAATCAAGGAGGAGAAAAATACGATAACCGGAAGTACATTAAACGCAAATATAAAGGCTATAGATTTGTCGCCAATAGGGCCAAACAAAAAGTTAATTCCATCTTGGCTATAAGCAATAATATTGGCAACAAACTCTGTTGATGCTAACAGAACCTCTTTTCCAGGCTCAGAATACAGGACAAATGCGCCAACGGATGCTTGAATAGCAAATGCGCCACCCACGGTGCGCAAATTTATACTGCGTTTCGCTGATGATAACGCAAAAGCAATACCCAGAAGGACTGCAATGCCCAGTAAACTTACCATAGAAATGTTCCCTTAAAGAAGCGCTTGCTGAATGTGTGATTTGATCACATCTAATGCAATTTGGTTTTTACCACCTTGCGTCACTACTACGTCGGCAGTGAAGCGGCTTGGTTCGATAAATTGATGATACATAGGCTTTACAGTCTCTTCGTACTGTTTAGCAACAGATTCGATACTGCGACCACGTTCTTTAAGGTCACGCATCATCCTGCGCATCAGACAAATATCTAGAGGCGTATCAATAAAAATCTTAACGTCATAAAGAGGAAGCAAATCTGTTCGAGCCAACAACATAATACCCTCGAGAATGATAACAGGAGCCGGATTAAGGCGTTCTGTTTCAGGTAATCGAGTATGCGTTTTATAGCAGTAGTGCGGATAATCAATCGGCTGACCTTCGCGCAAAGCTTGCAGATGTGCTTTTAATAGTTCATGTTCAAAGGCATTAGGGTGATCGTAATTATTTTTCTCACGCTGTTCCATCGGAAGATGGTCTTGCGCACGATAATAGTGATCTTCACGCAGTACTTGAACAGGACGACCCTGAGCACTGAAGCCGTTGAACAAATTTTTTGTAAAAAGAGACTTTCCAGAGCCTGAAGCCCCAGAAATGGCAATAATAAGTGGCGATTGCATAGTACTATAAAGCTGGTTTTGTTGGTGCAAAGATACGCGTTTAGGCCTCGCGAATCAATGATATATTCACAAGTTATCTGTTTTTGGATCGGTCTTTGCTAGAACTTTATTGTATTTTCAAGGCATTGCAGGCTGTTTACTTAATTAGCAAAAAATGACAAAAAGCTCTCCAAGTGGTCAGTTTTTAGTTAGTTACCGATGATTGTTATATCCTCTTGCTTGATAGATGGTATTGCGTAAGAGTGTTGTTTAGACCGAGAACCCTCGCCCTGAGCCCGCGGTGGGTAATACGTTTCTTTCTCTTCGCTGAATGAAGAGAATACTTCGTCTAGAGCTGCTCTAATTTCGCTTAACGTCTTGTCAAGATTTGCGTTGAAATCTGGGCGCTTACGTTTTGTGTGGCCAAGTTCAATTAAGCGACCAAAACTTTTATTTGCAAGGGCTAATAGTTCACTTGGCACATCTTTGTGCGGGGGGAGTGGTACACCGGGATGTTCAATGCAATATTTCACCAGTGCAGTGTAAAAGCAAAGTGGCTTGTTTTGCAGGGTAACGACCTTATCGTCGATACCATTTGAAATTGTTTTTTCCTGAAGATTGATTACCAGCTTCGGTGAAGGCGGAATCACTTCTTCTAGCGACATTGGTTTCTTTTTAACCTTATTTGAGACACTGAAAATAGGGGTCAATAGTAGTGACGACAGCAGTGCAGTCCAGCTAAAAGAGAGCGCACTTAGCGTTCCAACGGCTCGAATTTCTGCGGTAATCGTTTGTTCTGCGTTCTTGAAATTAGCATTAATAATAGAACTGTAAGATGTAAAATCTTCTTTATCGTCCTCAACATTCTGAATACTCTTTACAAGAACTGGATAACCTCCATCGTTGAGCGCCTTATTGAGTTTCTCTAGATACCTAATAATTGCAAATTGATTAACGGGCGTATTTAGCGTGCTGTTTCCTACGTCAAGAAAGGCGCTATCCAAGCTTATTCTTCGTTCTACCTTGTCGACTGCTTCATGAATTGATGATTGATGAGACCAGTATTGTGCGACGAGAGCCACACACTGTATACACGCAAAAAGTGCAAAGAATATAAAAAAGATAAAAGGCTTAGGCTTCCAGTTGAGAGATTTATTACTCATTAGTTACAGCCTTCTTCAAGTGTAATCGTTTTGTAATAAGGCCTTGGGTGTGACATAGCTATCTCGTTTACAACCGTTTGCATGGCACAAAATAGATCCGTGTTTTGCGTCAGCATTTTTAAGTACCACTGCATGCCGCTAACATCCTCTTGAAGGGGCGTTGCATAGTTTTTGGAAAAGTTCTCACTATCTTCTTCAGCCCAATAGGACGAAATTATATCGATTTCGCCGGCGAGTAAGGCTCGCCTCAATTCTTGATGAGAACTGTAGTAAACAATGTTTACGTTGCTGTCACTTAACCCAATATTCTGTATCACGGTTTTCGGCACAATGTGGCCAGAGCGGCTGCTTGGATAATCTAAAAGTCCAATGCTTTTTCCTAGCAAATACTCTTTTGAAAGCAGTGGTCGTTCTCTCAAGGCAATAAAAAACGCTGAATAATCTGGATGGGAAGCTAGTTTCGTTAACCCATATATCTGATCTGCGCCAAACGCATCAACCACATTACTTTTTACCAGCGCCAAGTTAACCACGCCGTGGTTAATGTAACGGAAGGTGTCATAGTCGCTTTGACCGATAGTTACCTTGACCTCGCCATATTGACGCTTGATGATTTTATCATCACACAAACGCTCGCTAGCCATTTCTGCGATTCTGCCATCGGTAACATAAACAGAAAAAACATCATTGTTACCCTCAAGACCAGTCTTGCAGGTTATGTAATGACCAGTTTGTGGCGCGATATCGCCATACGATGCAGAATTTAGAAAATAGTTTATCGAACCACAACTAACAGCGGCCAAAATAAAAATTATCCATTTTCCTGAAGCAACAATTCTGAAATTAGTCAAAAAAACGACCGAATGAATTAACGATTTATAATGTGATTTCATCAGTTAAGGTTATTTATTGCAATAGGTAAGTTTATTTTAATGTGTTAATGTATTAATAATTAAAGGTTTTTTATGGGTGAACCTGATTTTTATTAAACGCTGTTTATTAGTTGCCCGTCTGTCAAGAATAGATCCAGCAAATCGAAGCGGGTCAGCAATAATAATAACAAGTAAATTAACTTGACCATGTGGTCAAGAAAAAATTTGCAAACTCAATAATCTCGTACGATTGCTGTTAAATAAAAATGTAAAAGTGTAATAAAAATGACATGAACCTTGACGACAATTCATCAGGTTCCGGTTAAGATGCAAGCACACTGCGTGATTTATGTGCAGTCTTTGGCCGAAAAAAAGAATTTTAAACAAAAAGGGAAACACACACATGAGCTCAACAGCTAAGTTCAGTCGCATCGCGGCTGCGGTTGCGTTGTCAATCGGTTTGTCGACCACTGCAATGGCGCAAGAAACGTCTTCTTCGATGCAGGGACGAATTTTGACTCCTACAGGCGCTCCAGCTGCCGGCACCGTTATTAAAGTGATTCACGAACCTTCAGGTACAACTCGTGAAGTTATCGTTGGTGAAAATGGTGCATTCAACGTCCGCGGTCTTCGCGTTGGGGGTCCTTACACAATCGTAGTCGACTCAGATGCGTATCAAGATACAACAATTGATAGCGTATTCTTAGAACTAGGTAACCCATTCGGTCTAAACCTAACTCTAGATGATCAAAGCGACATCGAAGTAATCTCAGTTAGCGGCAGCAGTATCGCGGCAACAGCTTTTGGCGCAACAGGCCCTCAAACGGTTTTCGACATCGAGTCTCTTGAAAACGCGCCTGCAATTAACCGTAGTATTGGGGATATTGTTCGTGCAGACCCACGTGTGTTCCTTAACGAAGCCGGTAATGATGCGATCAGCTGTGGTGGCCAAAGCCCTCGTTTTAACAGTCTAACGCTCGATGGTATTCGCTTGAACGATGCGTTTGGTCTAAATAGCAACGGTTTTCCTACTGAACGTCAGCCATTCTCATATGACGCCATCGACCAAGTGGCTGTTGAACTTGCACCGTTCGACGTAGAGTATGGTGGCTTTACTGCGTGTAACATCAACGCAGTAACCAAGTCTGGTACAAACGAGGTAAAAGGAAGTGCTTTTTATGACTTCACTAGTGACTCATACCGCGGTGAGGAAGTTAACGGCGTAGAGCGTGACAACGGCAACTACACTGAGCGCCGTTACGGTGTGAACGTTGGTTTTCCTCTAATTGAAGATACACTTTTCTTTTTCGGTGCCTACGAGAAGCTAGAAGGTGTGCAGTTGTTTGACTACAACGCTTTGGGTCGAACTGTAACTCAAGGTGATATTGACCAAGTAGCTGAAATTGCACAGCGCGTATACGGTTACGATGTTGGCGGTCTACCTGGCTCAGCTCCAGTTGAAGATGAAAAAATTCTCGTTAAGTTAGACTGGAACATCTCTGATGCGCACCGTGCCAACCTTGTTTACAATTGGAATGATGGTTTCAGCATTAGTCAGTCTGATGGTGGTTCGACTCGACTATCTTTAGACAATCACTTTTACGAGCGTGGCGCTGAATTAACTACAATTGTAGGCTCGCTTTTCTCTGATTGGAATGACGATTTCTCGACTGAATTGCGTATCGGTCATACCGATCTTGATAATCGTCAGGTTTCTTTGGACGCTGCATCTGGATTTGGTGAAGCGCAAATAAACACTGCAGACGGCGGTACGATTTACATCGGTCCAGATGACTCACGTCAGTCGAATAACCTTGATTACACAGTATTTAACTTCAAGTTGGCTGGTACTTATTACTACGGCGATCACACAATCACCGCAGGCGTCGAATATGAAGAAGTCGATGTTTTCAACTTGTTCATGCAGCACACAGTAGGTGAGTATCGCTTCCTTAGCATAGCTGACTTTGAAGCAGGTCTCGCGGACCAGATTTATTACAATAACTCCGCAGGTACTAACAACCCAGATGACGCAGCAGCATCTTTTAAACAGGATATTACTACGTTCTATATTCAGGATGAGTTCTATCTTACTGACGACCTGAAGATTATGGCTGGTTTACGCTATGAAAGATATGGCTCTGACGACACGCCAACAGCTAACCAAAACTTCGCAAACCGCTATGGTTTCCCTAACACCATGAATGTCGACGGGCTAGACCTAATTCAACCGCGTGTTGGCTTTAACTACACGGTTAATGACGACTTAGAAATTCGCGGTGGTTTAGGGCTATTCTCTGGTGGTAACCCGAACGTCTGGATTTCAAATGCATATTCTAACGACGGTGTTACCAACGTGGGTACTGTTGTAAACCGTTTCGGAAGTGATATACCAGGATTTGTGCGAGGCGAAACGTCAATCTTAGATATCGATCTTTCTGGTGAAGGTCGTCCAATCTATGATGCGCCTCAAGCAATGGTAGACCTAGTAGCTGGTACCAGCATCACAGATGGTGATGCACAGGTAAACGCTACAGATCCTGACTTTGAAATACCATCAGAGTGGAAGTACAATTTAGGTGCAACGTGGACAGCACCGGGTGATTACTTAGTAACGGCTGATATCATCTATACTGACCGTCGCGACGCCCCTATTGTTCGCGAAGCCAATCTTGAGAGAACGGGTGAAACTACATTTGATGGCCGCCCTGTGTATACTGAGATAGATGACGGTCGTCGTCTAGGCCAAGACTACATTCTAGGTAACGTACGTGGCGACAGCGGTAGCACGCTGCTGATCTCTGGTGCTATTTCTAAAGAGTGGGATAATGGCATTGACGCTACATTAGGTTACTCTTATGTAGATGCGGAAGATGCACACCCAATGACCAGCTCAACAGCAGGCTCAAACTATGAAAACGTTGCGGTTACTGACGTCAACAATCCAGGTGTAGCAACATCTGACTATGCAATCAAGCATCGCTTCACTTTCAATTTAGGTTACGCTCATGAGTTTTTTGATGGCTACGAAACTAGCTTCAACCTTTTCATGACTGCTAACGAAGGCCAGCCTTATTCGTTTGTGTTTGGCGATAACGGTGCCTTTGGTTGGGATAGTGCAGATTTCCGTCAACTTCTTTACGTTCCAACTACTGATGATGCAAACGTGACATTTGTAGACAACGTAGACCGTGATGGTAATGTTCTACAAACTGCGGAAGAAGCGCGTGCAGGATTCAACGAATTCGTTGAAGCTTACGGCCTAACTCGTGGTGAAGTTGTAGAGCGTAACTCTGAAACTTCTAAGTGGTGGTTTAAAGCTGATATTCGTATCTCTCAAGAGCTACCTGGTTTTGTTGAAGGTCACAAGGCAAGTGCATTCTTTGTTATTAACAACGTAACAAACCTTCTCAATGACGAGTGGGGTGATTTCCGCCAAGGTTCAACACGTCTAAATGTGGTAGATGTTGATCTTAATGATGCCGGCGTCTACGAGTATAGTAACTTCGGCATGCCAGCAGAAAATGTTCAACGCGATGCTTCTTTATGGGAAATGCGTATAGGTGTTAACTACCGCTTCTAAACAATAGTTAACACTAACTACTAGTTGTAGTGTTAGGTGCCACTCTCCTTTACAGGAGGTGGCACTTTTTTATGCCTGTGATTTATCTCACTCATTTGCTACTAATCGATCCTTCTCTTCTTTTATGATCTAAGACCCTCCACCACACGAATTAACGGGCGTTACATTTTTTAAATGCTCGCAAGGAGGGCTTATGTCAAAACGTATGTTAATGGTAATGACGTCTCACGAAATTATGGGCGACACGGGTGAGAAAACAGGTATGTGGCTAGAGGAGTTCGCCGCACCTTATTACGCATTTAAAGACCAAGGTTACACAATTACATTGGCCTCGCCGATGGGTGGGCAGGTTCCGATTGATCCTAACAGTCTATCTGACGATGCCATGACAGATGATGCAATTCGATACACGAAAGATGAATTAGCACGTAGTGCGATAGCGTCAACTATTCCACTTGAAGATGTACGTGCTGACGAATTCGACGCGGTATTTTATCCTGGCGGTCATGGACCATTGTGGGACCTCTCAGATAACGCGCACTCTATCAAATTGATTCAAGAGACTATTGCCGCTAATAAGCCCGTCGGAGCAGTTTGTCACGCTCCAATCGTGCTGAAGGATGTAAAAACTCCTGATGGCAAGTATTTAGTAGACGGCAAAGCCGTAACCGGTTTTTCAAATAGCGAAGAAGCCGCAATGGAACTCACTGATGTAGTGCCTTATCTTGTTGAAGATGAGTTAGTCAAGAAAGGCGGAAATTATGAAAGTGCAGATGATTTCGCTGTGAAGGTTTGTACTGATGGTCTATTGGTTACCGGTCAAAATCCGCCATCGTCACGCCCAGCAGCAGACGCGCTCATTAAGCTTCTGTCCTAATTAACGTGCTAATCCTAAAAATGAAGAAACCGCCTTATTACGGCGGTTTCTTTGTTTTGCGAAGCTATAATTTCATTTAAAGCGCTTTTTAACCAATGGCACTTTTACTTGTACTTTTAAGCAAAAGCACTTTTTTAAACGTTCTCAAACAGGTCTTCAACCCGCTGTCTTAGCTCTTCTATTTTAGATACATCTGCGGGGGCAATAAATATTGTATCATCGCCGGCAATGGTACCTAACACACCGTCTTTTTTGCTCAAAGAATCTAGCAAGCGCGCGATAAGCTGAGCAGCACCTGGACTCGTTCTGATAATCACCATCACATTGTTGTGCACAATGTCTAATACGAGCTGTTTTAACGGGCTTTTAGCCGTTGGCATACCAAGCTCAGGGGGAAGGCAATAAACCATGTCACCACGGGCGTTACGCGTTCTTACCGCACCAAACTTGCTCAGCATTCTTGATATTTTTGACTGGCTGATATTGTCAAAGCTTTGCGACTTCAAAGCATCCACAATTTCGCCTTGTGAACCGTAACTTTCCGCTTTGAGAATCTCTTTAAAAGCCTTGATGAGTTGCTCTTGTTTTGCGTTTGCCATTAGCGCTCTTTTCTTTTCTGAGGGTTATCGTTAGGAATTATATTTAGTATGCGTATATTGTGCCGCACAGGTGGACTTTGCGCAATTTCTTTGCATAATCATTCATGATAATGAATATCGAATAAAAATCGCCATAAATAACGTTAATAAGACGATCCGGTGATTGAGTTTTCCCCCGCGTTGCATTAGTGTGACGTTCCGTTTAAATACGTGAAGTAATCCCATAGGAGAAATGGTATGAAAGTAGCCGTGTTAGGTGCTGCCGGTGGTATTGGTCAGGCGCTGTCTTTGTTGTTGAAAACACAATTGCCAGCAGGTTCAGATTTAGCGCTTTACGACGTTGCGCCAGTAGTTCCTGGTGTTGCCGTTGATTTGAGCCACATCCCAACTGCGGTAAAAGTAACCGGTCACGGTAAAGATGACCTTGCTGGTGCATTAACTGGAGCAGACGTTGTTCTTATTCCAGCAGGTATGCCTCGTAAGCCAGGTATGGATCGTTCTGATCTGTTCAACATCAACGCCGGCATTGTTAAAAACCTAATTGAAGGTGTAGCTGATAACTGCCCGAACGCGTGTGTTGGTATCATCACTAACCCAGTGAACACTACTGTAGCTATTGCAGCTGAAACGCTAAAAGCAAAAGGCGTTTACGACAAGAACAAGCTTTTCGGTGTAACTACGCTTGACGTTATCCGTGCTGAAACTTTCGTTGCTGAACTTAAAGGTGTAGACGTATCTTCAGTGCACGTACCGGTAATCGGTGGTCACTCTGGTACAACTATCCTTCCTCTACTTTCACAAGTTGAAGGCGTTGAGTTTACTGACGAAGAAGTGTCTAGCCTAACTACTCGTATCCAGAATGCGGGTACTGAAGTTGTTGAAGCAAAAGCGGGCGGTGGCTCTGCAACCCTATCTATGGGTCAAGCAGCAGCACGTTTCTGTTTATCTCTAGTTGCAGCAATGCAAGGTGAGAACGTGGTTGAGTACACTTACGTACAAACTGACGATAGCGACGACGCAGCATTCTTCGCACACCCAGTTCGCCTAGGTGCAAACGGTGTTGAAGAAATCTTGCCATACGGCGAGCTAAGCGCATTTGAAGAAAAAGCGAAAAACGACATGCTTGAAGGCCTACGCGGCGACATCAAGCTAGGCGTTGACTTCGTAAACGGCTAATCGGTGAGTGTCATTGGCGGGCCTTTGAACGTAGGCACGCCGTGAATACTTCCCTGTAGGCTTCGCCACCGCTTCCCTGCGGTGGAGAGCCTACTTATCAAAGCCCCGCCACCTCCAAACACCTCAATAGCCTAATCACTGAAGTTTTTTTAGAAAAGAGCAGTCTGTTACGACCTTACTTATTGAGCTTTTTTTGTTGCATCTTTGTAGACATTGCGACGGCGTTTGTGGTGCAAGTTTACTTATCAAAACTTCTCTCAGCCCCAAATCTCATTTTTCTATATTTACAGATTTATTACCCACAGATAGGGGGGCTTCGTTAAAATCCAAACGTTGAATAATTCCATGCTGAAGAATGACTATGTAACCCAGCGTTAGTACGGTAAATGTGTAAAAAAAAGAATCGCTATCTTTCAAGTAGGAGGCGATGAACGTTGTAAAGATCAAAACTAGGTAAGTGAAATCAGCCAATTTTTTATGTTTCATGGTGTTTTACCCTCATTAGGTGGAGATTAAAAGCTCGCCCAAAGGTGAGCTTTTATCACTTCTTACTCGTCGAAATAGCCAATGAACATCATTGCTCCGCCGACAGCGAGTCCGAATATACCTGTAGCTGGACCTCCGGCAATCCCAAGGCCTATTACTGCCATGCCTCCAGAGGTCCAGTCACTCATTGCTCCAGACACTTGTGTTACTTCTTCTACATTTAACTCTTGCATAAGTCATCCTTAATCTATTAATAAAAGCCCCAAGAATTGGGACCTTTAAAGTGTATTAAGGTCGAAGCGACTTTTTAACTGTATGGATGATCTGTTTGTAACCTCTTGTGGGAAACCATGATTAATAAGGTCATATTATGTTGGCAATTTCGAATGGAACTGTGTTTAGGTTAGTTCAGAGATGGGTATTTCGTTACATCAAAAAGCCTGATTTCACCTGAATCAGCAGTAATACCTTTAACTGTAGTATAAGCATAACCCTTCAATATTCTGTGGCTGTCAGCCATGAGAAAAAGATTAGCGGCATACCTGTATTAGTTCTAATGGGCAAGTGCCAATATGATGAGATAATGTTTTTGTAATGTGGGAAAGAGCAAAATTTTGGCTATCCTTGAATAACGCTTTTTTGAAGTCGAAGGTGGTGTCACAGCGTAACCCCATAGGCCAATCCTATAACCTAACTAACGTGTGAGTTGTATAACGCAAACGAACAGGCAAAGAGGATGTAATATGAGCGATGCAAAGTTAGGTGATGTAAATGATTCGACAAAAAAATGCCCGGTCATGCATGGTGGTTTAACAGCCACGGGGACAACAGTAATGGACTGATGGGCTGAAGCCTTAAACTTAGACATTTTGCATCAGCACGATACGAAGACAAACCCAATGGAAGAGGACTTCGATTACCGTGAAGAGGTTAAAAAACTAGACTTTCAAGCCCTTAAAAAAGATCTCACCGACTTAATGACAGATTCACAGCCTTGGTGGCCAGCAGATTGGGGGCACTATGGCGGTCTTATGATTCGTATGTCGTGGCATGCTGCAGGCTCGTACCGAATTGCAGATGGGCCTTATTTACGTAAACCCTGAAGGCGTTAACGGTAAACCAGATCCACTTAAAACGGCAGCCCTCGTACGTGAAACCTTTGCGCGTACGGCAATGACCGACGAAGAAACCGTTGCGTTAGCAGCCGGTGGCCACACGGTCGCTAAATGTCACGGTAACGGAAGCGCAGAAGCGTTAGGCCCAGACCCAGAAGCAGCAGGCATTGAAGAAGCGGGTCTTGGTTGGATGAACCATGAGAGTCGCAGTATTGGTCGCGATACCGTATCAAGTGGCATTGAAGGCGCGTGGACGACGAATCCTACGCAATGGGACAACGGATATTTCCACCTACTGCTTAATTACGATTGGGAACTGAAAAAGTCTCCTGCCGGTGCTGAGCAGAGGGAACCAATTAACATTAAGGAAGAAGGTAAGCCTGTTGAAGATCCATCAAAACGCTATAACCCTATTATGACCGACGCCGATATGGCGATGAAAATAGATCCAGAATATAGAAAAATTTCTGAAAAATTCTATAACGATCGTGAATATTTCAGCGAAGTGTTCGCTCGTGCATGGTTTAAACTTACTCACCGCGACCTAGGACCAAAAGTTCGTTATATAGAGCCTGACGTACCTGTTCCTTTCTCACTAGGACGTGGTGATGCCACTGACGACATGACCTATGCTGAATCGTTTGATCCGCTAGAGCCAATTGCAGATGGTTACAGAAACTACCTTCAAAAAGACTTTGTTGCAGCGCGGACGAAGGTGATGAACGCAGACCGTTTTGATCTAACTTGTTAGTACTTATCTTGAGTGTAAGTAGAAAGACTTAAGCAATAAAAAAGCCCGCTTCATCATATGAAGCGGGCTTTCTTGATCTTTTTACTTAGCGAAGCGATTGGTGACTAACAAAATAAAGCTATGTGCGTCAATTCAACCACTTCGCTAACACAGTGACTAACCTGTATTACGCATACCAATGGCAATACCCGCGATGGTAACCATCATTGCGCGTTCTAAGCTGGTGTTCTGTGCATCATCACCGGCTTTACGAATACGATCTAGAAGCTCAATTTGCAGGTAATGTAGAGGTTGTAAATACGCAGCGCGAATTTCCATAGACTCTTTACCCTGCGGGTCGTTCTTCATAATGTCGTCATCGCCTGTGATAGCCAACAGTGACGAGATGCTTTCTTTAAGCTCGCTACGCAGCGCTTCACCAAAGTGCTTGAGCTCTTTAGGTACAAGGCGCTCATCATAAGCTTCACTAATGCGTGGGTCGGCTTTGTGGAACACCATGTCTAGCATTGAAAGACGCGAACGATAGAATGGCCATTCGCTGAACATCTCGTTAACCACTTTCTCATTCTCAGGGGTCTTCACGCTATCAATAGCGCGCATCACGCCTAACCAGCTTGGCAGAACTAAACGGGTTTGTGCCCATGCGAAAATCCATGGAATAGCACGAAGACTTTCAATACCGCCTTGTGGCTTGCGCTTAGCAGGGCGACTACCTAGCGGAAGTTTACCTAACTCTTGCTCAGGTGTTGCCACGCGGAAGTAAGGTACGAATTCTTCATCGTGTCTTACCGTAGCGCGGTAGTTATCGCGACCTTGGGCTGCCATTGCGGTAATAAGCTCTCGCCATTCTTCTTTAGGCGCCGGAGGCGGGAACAACATGGCTTCAATAATAGCGCTGGCGTAAATACCTAGGCTGCGTTTAGCTAGCTTTGGCATGCCGAACTTATAGCGAATAGTTTCGCCTTGTTCTGTTACACGGAAGCCGCCGTCTAATGAGCCAGGAGGCTGAGAGTAGATAGCTGCATGTGCAGGCAAGCCACCACGACCAATCGTACCACCACGACCATGGAATAGGGTCAGGCTTACGTCAAATTCATCAGCAATGGCTACAAGCGCTTCTTGCGACTGGTACTGTGCCCAGCCTGCTGCTAGTGCACCAGCGTCTTTTGCTGAATCAGAATAACCAATCATCACAAACTGACGACCTTTCACGTAACCGCGATACCAGTCGATTGATAGAAGTTTGCGCATGACATCAGGTGAGTTGTTCAAATCGTCCAACGTTTCGAACAATGGCGCTACTGGCATTGGCCAATCTACACCGCTTTCCTGAAGTAGTAACTGAACCGCTAATACATCTGATGGCTCACTTGCCATAGAGATAATGTAGATCCCAAAGCCGTGCTTGCTGTGTTTCGCAATAACTTTACAAGTATCGAGTACTTCTTTTACGTCATCAGACGCATCCCATTGCGCAGGGAAGAGTGGGCGTTTTGAGCCCAGTTCTCGCAACAAGAACGCTTGCTTGTCGGCTTCGCTCCACTGTGCGTAGTCGCCAAGGCCAAGATAACGAGTTAACTCGCTAAATACGTCGGCGTGACGCTCAGAGTCCTGACGTACGTCTAGGCGTAGAAGGTGAATGCCGAAAACACGTGCACGGCGAATAGTATCTAGAAGTAGACCATTTGCTACAACCTGCATACCGCAGTCTAGTAGAGACTGATAGCAAAGCATGAGCGGTTCGATAAGCTCGTCGTCGCTTTCTATCCAGTTTGACGTGTCCGGGTTTTTACCCGCAAGATAGTCGGCAATACCATCGCGGGTAGCAATGAACTTGTTCACTAAAGGGCGAAGTAGGGCGCGGTATGGCTCGATGGCGTCGCCCACTTTTTCGCGTAGTTCTTCGTTGCAATCGTACATTGAAAGTTCAACTTGCAAACGATCAAGGTCGATAGCGAAAAGCTTAGCTGCGCGCTTTCTTGCCAGTAGCAATACTTGCTCGGTTACCTTTGAAGTAACAAATGGGTTGCCGTCTCTATCACCACCCATCCAAGAACTAAATTGTACTGGTGATGCGTCTAGCGGTAGCGATACGTCATAGTCTTCGTTTAATCGGCCATCAAGCTCGCGCATGAAATCAGGTACGGCTTCCCATAACGAGTTTTCAATAACGGAAAAGCCCCAACGCGCTTCATCAACGGGGGTAGGGCGAACTGAGCGAATTTCTTCAGTGTGCCAAGCTTGCGCAATAAGATCAGCAATGCGGGTTTCGATTTTCTTACGCTCAACATCACTAAGCGACGCCTGATGCACTGCTTGAAGGCAGTCGGCGAGTTCTTTGTGTTTGTGAATAAGCGTTCGGCGCGTGACTTCAGTCGGGTGCGCAGTTAATACAAGGTCAATATTCAGCTTTGCTACAGCATCTTGTACTTTGTCAGCTGTTAATTCAGCTTTATCTAGGTGTTTGAACAGCGCATCAATTGATGCATCGACATTCATTGCCGCGTTGTACTCTTGCTCGGCAATATTGCCCAAATTCAAGAATTGTGCGAAAGCACGGCCAACAGTCAACAAATCGCTGTCAGACATTGTTTTGAAAGTTTCTTTCAGTTCTTCACTGCATGCAGCGTCTCCCTGATAAGAGGCTCGGCCGCCTTTACGAATCTTTTCAATGCGGTCAAGCCACTCTTGACCCAATTGATTTTTGATTGTTTCACCAAGGGTTTTACCAAGGTATCGAACGGTATCTTTCAGTTCAGCATCATAGTGTGTTTGCATGCTATCCTCCTAAATATATGGGCTAACCATACTGTGTCCTTTGCGACTTGTCTAACCACTTTCGGTTATAATTTACAACATTTTGATACTTTTGCACCCTAATTAACATTGCTCAAAGCAAGATATTTTATGGTGTGATACACTCTTGCACCGGAAAATGCAGAAACATTTTCGCATTATGCGGTTTGTTTGAAATTTGTACTGCATTTGTAATTTAATTTCAGGAGTTCTTGTGACTGATACATTCAACACAGTAGAAACCCAAGCAAGTTACGGCATTGGTTTTCAAATGGGTCAACAATTGCAATCAAATCCTTTTGACGGTTTGGCAATCGATGCAGTTGTTGCTGGCCTAAAAGACGCTTTTGCGGGTCAAGCCCCTCAAGTTGACAACGATACGCTGCGCGATGCGTTCGGCGAAATTCATAAGCGTATGCAAGCGGCTAAAGAAGAAGCGAGCAAAGCAGTTATTGAAGAAGGCACAAAGTACCTTGAAGAAAACGCGAAGCGTGACGAAGTAACGGTAACTGAGTCTGGCCTTCAGTATGAAGTCATTGCGGAAGGTGACGGTGAAACACCAGATGCATCTAGCACTGTTCGTGTTCACTATCACGGTACGCTTATTGACGGTACAACATTTGATAGCTCTTACGAGCGCGGTCAGCCGGCTGAATTCCCTGTTGGTGGCGTGATTAAAGGTTGGACCGAAGCCCTTCAACTTATGAAAGCAGGTGCTAAGTACCGTTTATACGTACCACATGACCTAGCTTATGGTGAACAAGGTGCTGGTGCAGCGATTGCCCCATACAGCACATTGGTATTTGATGTAGAACTACTAGACGTTCTAGGTTAAAAACACCATTACAGGAGTGCTCACTAGCGCTCCTGTAAAATTCAGCCTTCACTTTTCTTCCCTCAGTCTCTTCTTTTGTTTTCCCACAAATATTTATTAGTTCTCGGCTAACAAGATGAAGTGATGCCGTTGTTTAATAACCTGTAAAATATAACAAATCTTCAAATATGAACGGGTGAGTGCTCAAGTTTTGTTGGTGTAACTACACGTATGCGATATGCTGGTTCCTTATCTGCTCCGAGTTGTTATCAGTGGCTTCGGCATTACAATAGGCCCACGCTCAAATAAGGAAAATTATTATGGTTATCAAGCCTAAAGTGAGAGGCTTCATTTGTACAAACGCGCATCCGGTAGGCTGTGCTAAAGCGGTTGAAGAACAGATTGCTTATGTGGAAGCGAAAGGTGACTTGGGCGAAGGTCCTAAAAACGTATTAGTGATTGGAAGCTCTACAGGCTATGGCTTGGCGTCACGTATCACATCTGCCTTTGGCTATGGCGCAAAAACACTTGGTGTGTGTTTTGAGAAAGCACCAACGGAACGAAAAACAGGTACAGCCGGTTGGTATAACACAGCTGCATTTCATGAAAACGCGAAAGCGAAAGGCCTGTATGCAGACACCATCAATGGCGATGCATTCTCTGATGAAATTAAAAACGAAGCCATTGAAAAGATCAAAGCGGAAATGGGCAAGGTTGACTTGGTTATCTATAGCCTTGCATCGCCCCGTAGAACCGACCCTGAAACAGGCGTAACGTATAAGTCTACCCTTAAGCCAGTAGGTGACGCATACACAACAAAAACCTACGATACCGATAAAGACAAAGTACACGAAGTGGCATTAGAGCCAGCTAACGACGAAGAAATTCTGAACACTATCAAAGTAATGGGTGGCGAAGATTGGGAACGTTGGATGGACTTTTTGCGCGACGCAGATGTGCTTGCTGAAGGCTGTAAAACAACGGCGTATACCTACATTGGCAAAGAGTTAACATGGCCTATCTATGGTCAGGCAACGATTGGAAAAGCGAAAGAAGACCTTGATCGCGCCGCTGCCGCTATTATTGGCAAAAACAGCGACTTACTTGTGCAAGCAAATGTGAGCTCGTTAAAAGCATTGGTTACGCAAGCAAGCTCGGCTATTCCAGTGATGCCACTTTATATTTCACTTATATACAAGGTGATGAAAGAAGAAGGTACTCACGAAGGCTGTATTGAACAGATTTATGGCTTGTTTACACAGTGCTTATTTGGCAATACACCAACGTTAGACGAAGCAAATCGCTATCGTATGGATGGTAAAGAAACGAACGACGCTACTCAAGCGAAAATTAAAGCGCTGTGGGACCAAGTGACACAAGAGAACTTTCATGACTTAAGTGACTACAAAGGTTATCACCATGAGTTCTTAAAGTTGTTCGGTTTTGATATAGAAAATGTAGATTACGACAGCGAAGTTGACCCATTAGTTAAGTGGTAATTCTTTAACTTACTATTAATTAACGTAACGTTTAAAAATGAAAAGCCGTCTGATTTGACGGCTTTTTTACGCCTAATTACAGTCTACTACATAGGAAAGCTGCGCAAAATGTAAATGAGTGAGACCAAAGGTTTACATTAAATTGTAGAAAAATTTGCCTTTATACTTAAATAGCGTGGCACAAACGTATGGGTTAATGCTAAAATCCCGAAATTAAGTAGGGGCCTTTTCTGCCTCTACCAAAACAGCAGTAGCGATTGCAGCTACACAACAACAAGAATAAGTGTAAATTTCTGCTGGTGGTCTATAAAAATAGGGCGAATTAAGCGTCCGCAAAAGGAATTATGCGTTACGGCTTCATAACAGGCTGACCGTAACAATTGCAGCAGGTTCCATCATTCAACAACGAAAAGGTGTCTAACACCTGTTAATAGTGCGTTTTTGCATACTGACAGGCCGGTTTCCTGCGGTCATGCAAAAGGGTATTTCTATTAGAGTAGTGCGATTACATATGATAAAAATCAAGAAAGGTCTCGACCTCCCAATTGAGGGAGCGCCAAAGCAGGAGATTGCTGATGCATCTGCTGCTACGCGCGTTGCCATTCTGGGAGAAGAATATGTGGGTATGCGCCCTACCATGCACGTCCAAGTTGGCGATGTAGTGAAAAAAGGTCAGGTACTTTTTGAAGACAAAAAGAACCCTGGCGTTAAATTCACTGCCCCAGCAGCGGGTGAAGTGGTAGAGGTTAACCGTGGTGCAAAACGTGTTCTTCAGTCTGTAGTTGTTAAAGTAAGCGGCAGTGATGCTGTGACATTTGACAAAATTGCAGCTGACCAGATCGCGAGCGCTTCACGCGAGCAGCTTCAGTCAATCCTTGTAGAGTCAGGCATGTGGACGGCGTTCCGTACACGTCCATTTAGCAAATCTCCAAAGCTAGACTCTGTTCCAAGTTCAATTTTCGTTACAGCAATGGATACTAATCCACTGGCAGCAGATCCTGCTGTGATTATTGCTGAGCGCCAAGACGATTTCGTAAATGGTCTTAAAGCGTTAACGCAATTGAGCGGCGGCAAGACTTACGTTTGTAAAGCGGCAGGTGCGTCAGTTGCTACTGGCGATGCGGCAGTTGATGTTGAAGAATTTGGCGGTCCTCACCCTGCGGGCCTACCGGGTACTCACATCCACTTCCTTGATTCTGCCGGCATGAACAAAACGGTTTGGCACATCAATTACCAAGACGTAATGGCGATTGGTGCATTGCTGACTTCAGGCGAGCTAGATAACCGTCGTGTTATTTCACTAGCAGGTCCTGCAGCAACAAACCCACGCCTAGTGCGCACGGTAATCGGCGCAGACTTAACCGAGCTAACTGCAAACGAGCAAGTTGACGGTGAAGTACGTGTTATCTCTGGTTCTGTACTTAGCGGTACAACGGCGATGGGCGTCCACGGTTTCTTAGGTCGTTTCCACACCCAAGTTTCACTATTAAAAGAAGGTCACGAGAAGAAATTGTTCGGTTGGATCCTACCTGGTTCAAACCAACACTCAGTGACACGCGCTTACTTAGGTCACCTAAGTGGTAGCAAGAAATTTGATATGACAACAACTACCAATGGTTCAGAACGTTCTATGGTTCCAATTGGTAATTACGAACGCGTTATGCCCCTAGATATCATTCCTACGCTTCTGCTTAGGGACCTGATTTCTGGTGATACTGACGGTGCTCAGACATTGGGTTGCTTAGAGTTGGACGAAGAAGATTTGGCATTGTGTACTTATGTATGCCCTGGCAAATATAACTATGCTCCTATCTTACGCGACTGTTTGGCCACGATAGAGAAAGAGGGTTAAGTCATGGGTTTAAAAGCGTATTTAGAAAAGATCGAACCAAACTTCGAACCAGGTGGTAAGCACGAAAAGTGGTATGCGCTTTACGAAGCTGCGGCGACCATTTTCTACACCCCAGGTAAAGTAAACAAAGCTAACACGCACGTGCGTGACAGCATTGACCTTAAGCGCATCATGATCATGGTATGGATGGCAACATTCCCAGCTATGTTCTTTGGTATGTACAACATCGGCTTCCAAGCGCAAGAAGCAATTGCTGCTGGTGCAGGTACACTACCTGATACGTGGCAAGCAGGCCTATTCGCTGCACTTGGCGGAGACTTGGCAAATGCGGGTACACTAGGTCTATTTTTCTATGGCGCATGTTTCTGGTTGCCAATCTACGCGGTAACGTTCGCGGTAGGTGGTTTCTGGGAAGTATTGTTCGCGTCTGTGCGCAAGCACGAAGTTAACGAAGGTTTCTTCGTTACATCGGTGTTGTTCGCACTAACACTTCCAGCCACTATTCCTCTATGGCAAGTTGCACTAGGTATTACCTTCGGTGTTGTTATTGCTAAAGAAGTATTCGGTGGTACAGGTCGTAACTTCCTTAACCCAGCACTGTCTGGTCGTGCATTCCTATACTTTGCATATCCTGCACAAATTTCAGGTGACCAAGTATGGGTAGCGGCAGATGGTTATTCTGGTGCAACGTCTCTAAGCCAAGCGGCGTCTGGCAACCTTGACTATGCGAACATGGATCAGTGGATGAACAGCTTCATCGGTACTATCTCAGGTTCTGCGGGTGAGGTGTCTACCCTTGCTATTATTCTTGGTGGCTTGTTCATCATGTACATGCGTATAGCAAGCTGGCGCATTGTTGCTGGTGTAGCAATTGGTGTGGCGTTCTTCGCAACCTTGCTAAATCTAATCGGCAGCGATACTAACCCTATGTTTGCAATGCCTGCACATTGGCACTTTGTTGTTGGTGGTCTTGCTTTTGGTATGTTCTTTATGGCGACAGACCCAGTTTCTGCGTCGTTCACAAACCAAGGTAAGTGGGCTTACGGTATCTTCATTGGTTTCATGACGGTACTAATCCGCGTCCTAAACCCAGCCTTCCCTGAAGGTGTAATGCTAGCGATTCTATTTGCTAACTTGTGGGCGCCACTGTTCGACTATTTCGTCGCACAAAGCAATATCAAGCGGAGGGTAGCACGTGTCGGCTAAGAAAGAATCTTTAGGCAAAACGGTAGGTATTGTTGTTGCCGTATGTTTAGTTTGTTCAATTGTTGTTTCTGGCGCGGCTGTTGGCCTTCGCTCTCTACAACAAACAAACGCTGCTCTTGATAAAAAGAGTAACATTCTTAATGCTGCAGGCCTTTACGAAATGGGCATGAGCAACAACGCAATTGAAAGCACGTACAGCGAGCGAGTAGAGCAGCGTTATGTAAATCTTGACGAAGGTACTTTTGTAGAAGCGCCTAAGCCAGATTACGATATGTATAAAGCAGCCAAAGAAACTGAGTACAGCACAAAGGTAACTAACAGCAATGTTGGCTTCCAGCGCCGCCCTAACGTGGCAAGTGTTTACTTAGTTCGCGACGACGCAGGTGATGTTTCTCGTATCATCCTTCCTGTACACGGCAGCGGCCTTTGGGATCTTATGTACGGTTTCTTAGCGGTAGACGCAGACGGCCAAACGGTTCGCGAGCTTATTTACTATCAGCAAAAAGAAACACCAGGACTAGGTGGTGAAGTGCAAAACCCTGCTTGGCAGGACAAATGGGACGGCAAAGAGCTTTACGAGAATGGCGAAGTTGCTATTCGCGTAGTGAAAAATGCTAACCCTAGCAATCCTCACACTATCGATGCGCTTTCAGGTGCAACCCTAACCAGCAACGGTGTTGAAAACACAATTCGTTACTGGGTAGGCGAGCAAGGCTTCGGCCAGTTCCTGAAGAACCAAGCATGGCGTTCATAAGGGAAGTCTCATGGCAGATACTAAAGAAATGAAAAAGGCCCTCTTTGGGCCAATCCTGGACAACAACCCGATCGCCCTACAGGTATTGGGTATCTGTTCAGCACTGGCAATTACCACTAAGCTGGAAACAGCATTGGTAATGTCGCTTGCGCTTACCAGCGTTGTAGCGTTCTCAAACTTGTTTATTTCACTAATTCGCAACCAGATTCCATCTAGCGTTCGAATTATTATCCAGATGACCATCATTGCGTCGTTGGTAATCGTTGTTGACCAAATTCTGAAAGCGTATTCGTATGAGATATCGAAGCAGCTGTCGGTATTCGTTGGTCTGATCATTACTAACTGTATCGTGATGGGTCGTGCTGAAGCCTACGCCATGAAGAGCCCACCTCTGATGAGCTTCCTTGATGGTATCGGTAACGGCTTGGGTTACTCTTTCATCCTAGTTGTAATTGGTACAATTAAAGAGCTATTTGGTTTCGGTACTATTTTAGGTTTCGAAATCCTTCCATTGGTTCAAAACGGTGGCTGGTATCAGGGTAATGGTTTGTTAATCCTACCATTCAGCTCATTCTTCTTAATCGGCGGTATGATTTGGGTAATCCGTACTATCCGTCCAGAGCAAGTAGAGCCTAAGGAGTAAGTCATGGAACATTATTTGTCGTTATTTGTTCGCTCAATCTTTGTTGAGAACATGGCGTTATCACTTTTCTTAGGTATGTGTACCTTCCTTGCGGTATCTAAAAAAGTTAAAACTGCTATGGGTCTTGGTGTAGCGGTAATCGTGGTACTTGGTATCTCGGTTCCGGTTAACCAAATTATTTATGTAAACATTCTTGCTCCAGGCGCGCTAGCATGGGCAGGTTTCCCAGAAGCTGACCTAAGCTTCCTTAACTTCCTTACGTTTATCGGTGTTATCGCGGCATTGGTACAGATCCTAGAGATGAGCTTGGATAAGTTCTTCCCAGCGCTTTACAATGCACTAGGTATCTTCCTTCCGCTAATTACCGTTAACTGTGCAATTTTCGGTGGTGTGGCATTTGCGGTACAACGTGAATACAACTTGACCGAAAGTGTTGTTTACGGCGTAGGAAGTGGTATGGGCTGGGCAATAGCAATTGTATTGTTAGCGGCAGTACGTGAAAAGCTTAAGTATGCTGATATGCCTGATGGTGTTCGTGGTCTTGGTTCTGTATTCATGATCGCTGGCCTAATGGCACTTGGCTTCCAGTCATTCACTGGTATTCAGCTGTAATAGAGCTCGGGAGCATATAAATGAATAATGTAGAAATATATCTAGGCGTAGGCATGTTCATTGCCATCGTTCTAGCGTTGGTATTTATTATCATGTTTGCCAAGTCTAAATTGGTACCAAGTGGTGATGTAACCATCACTATCAACGGTGACCCAGACAAGGCAATCAAAACTGCACCGGGTGGTAAGCTACTTGGTGCACTAGCTGACGCGGGTTACTTCGTATCGTCTGCGTGTGGTGGCGGTGGCTCATGTGGCCAGTGTCGTGTAGATGTACACTCAGGTGGCGGTGAAATTCTTCCGACTGAACTAGACCACATCACTAAAGGTGAAGCACGCGAAGGCTGCCGTCTTTCATGTCAGGTTGCGATTAAGCAAGACATGGAAATCGAACTGGAAGAGTCTGTATTTGGTGTTAAGAAGTGGGATTGTGAAGTTATCTCTAACGATAACAAGGCAACATTCATCAAAGAACTTAAGCTTAAAATTCCTAACGGTGAAAGCGTACCTTTCCGTGCAGGTGGTTATATTCAGATTGAAGCGCCAGCTCACCACGTTAAGTATAAAGAGTTCGAGATTCCTGAAGAATACCGCGGTGACTGGGAGCGTTTTGGCTTCTTCGACATCGAGTCTAAAGTAGACGAAGAGACTATTCGTGCTTACTCAATGGCGAACTACCCAGAAGAAGAAGGCATTATTATGTTGAACGTGCGTATCGCTACGCCGCCACCTAATAACTTAAGCCTACCTGCTGGTAAAATGTCATCGTACATTTGGAGCCTGAAAGAAGGTGACAAAGCGACTATCTCTGGTCCATTCGGTGAATTCTTCGCGAAAGAAACTGAAAACGAAATGGTATTCGTAGGTGGTGGTGCTGGTATGGCCCCAATGCGTTCACACATCTTCGATCAACTTCGTCGTCTTAAGTCTAAGCGTAAGATGAGCTTCTGGTACGGTGCACGTTCACTTCGTGAAATGTTCTACACAGAAGACTTCGACGAGTTAGCAGCAGAGAACGATAACTTTGAGTGGCACGTAGCACTTTCTGATCCTCAACCAGAGGACAACTGGGAAGGCTATACAGGGTTCATTCACCAAGTACTTCTAGAGAACTACTTGAAGGATCACCCTGCACCAGAAGACTGTGAGTTCTACATGTGTGGACCACCGATGATGAACGCGGCCGTAATCAACATGCTTAAAGATTTAGGTGTTGAGGACGAAAACATCATGCTAGATGACTTCGGTGGCTAAGCTACCAAGCTAACAAGCAATCTAAAAAAGGGGCGAAAGCCCCTTTTTTGTATAAGCTTAACGCGCAACGTACATCTCGCCTCAAGGCTGTGTACATGTTAGTAAGGACAACAATGTGATTCGATTTGCAATTCGAATTTTTCTCGCTTTTTTTGCTATAGGTATTCTTTTACTAGCAAGCTGTAGCGATGACAAAACGCCTGTGGTACACCTTCAGGGCCAAACTATGGGTACTACCTACAATGTGAAATACCTTGTAGCTGAAACGCCGGTAGAAGGCTTACAGGCTGAAATAGACGCCCGTCTTGTTGACGTTAATAAGATGATGTCGACCTATGACCCTACATCAGAGTTATCAAGGTTTAATCAATACCGCTACACCGATAACTTTGCTGTGTCGCCAGATACACTTACCGTGGTAAATGAGGCACTGCGCTTGGCAAACCTCAGTGGCGGCGTACTCGATGTAACCGTTGGTCCACTGGTTAACCTATGGGGCTTTGGCCCAACAAAGCGCCCTGAAAAAGTACCGAGCCAGGCAGACATCGACGAGATTCGAGAGTATGTAGGATATAAGAAGCTATTAACCACGCCGACGGGCTTAAAGAAAAGCCACCCAATGTTGTACGTCGACTTATCTACCATTGCTAAAGGGTTTGGCGTTGATGAAGTGGCAGAGATCCTTGAAAAGCACGGTATTGAAAACTACCTTGTGGAAATAGGCGGTGAAATGCGCGTGAAAGGCGAGCGTGGCGACGGCAGTGAATGGCTTATTGCTATTGAAAAACCGGTTACTACTGAGCGCGCTGTACAAAAAGTGGTGTCTATTGGTACTAACGCAGTGGCAACATCCGGTGATTATCGCAACTATTATGAAGAAGACGGTGTTCGTTATTCGCACCTAATCGACCCCACAACGGGAAAACCAATTTCCCATAACTTGGTGTCGGTCACAGTTGTTCACCCATCATCTATGACGTCAGATGGTTTGGCGACTGCGTTTAATGTGATGGGATGGGAACAGGCGATAGCGGTTGCAGAGCAAGAACAGCTTGCCGTATTTCTCATTCGTCGCACAGATGACGGATTTGAAGAGTATGCGTCGCCAGAATTTGATAAACTGGTCACAGTTCATAATTAGGGGGTAGCAATGTCTACATTCATTCTTGCTTTTGGTTTCTTTCTTACTATGGTTCTGGCTATGGCCATCGGTTACCTAGTTCAGAAAAAAACGATTTCTGGAAGTTGTGGTGGCTTAGGCGCACTAGGTATTGAGAAAGCCTGTGACTGCCCAGAACCGTGCGATCGCAAAAAGTCGCGCATGGAAAAAGAAGAAGCCCGCCAGAAAAAGTTAAACGAGTGGAAACAAAATCAAATTTTTTAATGCTTAGTCTCTCGTTGGCTTAATATTTAAAAGCGCTGTTAGAGTAAATCGACAGCGCTTTTTTGTATCTGTTCACTCTGAGCTTAATCTTGTAATTATTCTAAACCCTAAATGCTTCCTGCATTCCAAGCTGTTCTTGCCTACTAATTCCGATACTAGATGCTACCGCTTCCCAGTTTTTCACTGAGTGCATCACTTCGTCATAGATTTTATTAGCTTCAGATTCTTTTAAATTAAAGTAATCAGCGACACTAAATGCTAAGCCATAATCCAGGTCATTTGACATGTCATCTATGTTTAGGTGTAAGCCGGTCTTATCGATAGACGGGTTTAAATCATAAGCAGGTGACAGTGCCCAACCTTTTTTTGTCAGTAAGAAGCCGTGATTGCGTAAATGGTCATCGGTATTAGATACTGCAATATTAAACACAATACGGCGCCACAACTGCGCTAAGTCTTTTTGAGTTTGCGAGCCATTCACGGTTAGGAATTCTGCTAACTCTAGGTAACTCGCATCTTCTGTTTCGCCTCTGCCGTCGTAGTATTGAAGCTGAGTCATGGCTGATGAAAAATGTATTCGCTGACCTTTATCTCGGTCAAATCGTTTAGTGATAAACGTATGATGAGTCGAGTTAAACTTTTGAATATCACATGGATACATGTCAATGCCAGCATCAAGGGCTAGCTTATGGCAGACCATTTCCCAAGCGCCGACATCTGTAGTGTCGTTACTATTGGGAAACTTGGCTATCCACAAATCATTGTTGTCATCTTGGGCACATGCTTTAGGGCGAGCACCACCTATTGAAGAGCCCGGCGCAATGAGCATGCTTAACCAACGGTAATACTCGTCACTATCAATGTTTTCATCGTTTTCGATCATCATTGAGGCATACTCTAGTTGTTTCAGTGACGCCATTGGCGGTGCGGCATACTCAGCATTATCATCTACGAAATTGCCCTCTGGGGATGTTTTGAATCGTAAACCTCCCATCCGGTAGGAGTCATGAACGCCAAGTAAATAATCCATGGCTGTCATTCTTGCGGTTTCTCTGTGGCCATTTTTAAAATCGAGAGCTGCACGCCGTTTCATCAATAACTCGCCCCAACGGTCTGGGCAAGAATCTAGAAACACGCGGAAGTTCCTATCACTTCTATCGTTATAATGCTCCCCTGAAGTTAATGCTAGTGACGGGTCGAGCTGCATGCGAAACGGAGACGTTAAAAAATCACTATCGTATTCAAAGCTAAAAACGCCACCTCGTGATGTTTCCTGAAATAAAAGGTGGCCAGCAAAAACAGGTTCTTTTATTGGAAACCAAGAAGCATAAACTTCAGCCGTTACTCGACTCATCGCTTTTTCTCCAATAACTTCATGTCTTGAAGTTTACTTCCCAACTCATCGTGCCCGGCCATGTCAGCAAAGTTACTTTCCATGCCGAACACCGCCATCACTTTTAAGTAAGCACCAATAGCAACACCAGGGTCGCCATTGAATACTTTAGTGATGGTCTTAGGGTCTAAGCCTGTACGTTCTGCTACCAATGATTTGGTGAATTCTCGGCGTTTCATAGCCAGAAATAAGTCTTCACCAAAAGTGGTGAGGATCTTCTTTTGTTTGGGAAACAGTTTTTTGTGACCAGCTACACTTGCCATACTCAACTCGCTAGGGATTATTTTCCCATAAATTGCATATTAATACGGATAATTATCCCTTATATATAAAATTATTCAAGTTTGATTTTTAAGGTCTTTGTTTTGGTTAGGTATAATTATCCCGTTAATTGCGTTTTAATATGGATAATTATCCTTTTCATCAACTATGTTTTCAGAAGTATCGAGCTGAACAGTAGGATATTCACCAGTGCGATACTTGTACCAACAAGGCCATGTATTTCTGTAGTAAAGAAACAAACGTAAAACTTGGCTTTATCTAGCCAGGTAAACCGACACAGAATGCATTTTCATAAAGCCGTTAATCATATGCATGTATCTTTAACTCTATCTAAAGTCTACAAGGAGATAGTGTAATTCAACGCAATTAGTAATATACTGTCTTTTTGTACAGTTTTACGTTTGTAGCGATATAGCAAAGGCAGGTAATGCGAAAAATTATCCACGTCGACATGGATTGTTTTTACGCCGCAGTTGAAATGCGCGACAACCCAGCCTTGCGCGATATTCCTATTGCCATTGGCGGCAGTGCCGACCGTCGTGGCGTTATCTCTACCTGTAACTATCCCGCCCGCAAATTTGGTGTACGTTCAGCCATGGCTACAGCGTATGCCCTGAAACTATGCCCAAACCTCACTTTAGTAAAAGGGCGCATGGATGTTTACGCTGCCGAGTCGCAAAAAATACGTAAGATTTTTGCTGACTATACCGACTTAATTGAGCCTCTATCATTAGACGAAGCCTACCTAGATGTTACCAACAGTGAGTTTTGTGGTGGCAGTGCTACATTAATAGCTGAAGAGATACGTGCTCGTATACAAAACGAACTAGGTCTTACCGCTTCAGCAGGAGTGGCGCCCTGTAAGTTTGTGGCAAAAGTAGCAAGTGATGAAAACAAGCCGGACGGCATTTGCGTGATAACGCCAGACAAGCTCGATGAGTTTGTGCGCGACATGCCGCTAAAAAAAATCCCGGGCGTTGGCAAAGTGACTATGCAAAAGCTGCAGCGCATGGGCTTAAATACGTGCAACGATGTTCGTGAGTATCCTTTTGAGCGCATTCAAAAAGAGCTTGGAAAATTCGGCAGTGTATTGTGGGAGCGTGCCCACGGGATCGATGAGCGTGAGCTATCCGTATCTCGTGAACGCAAGTCTATCGGCGTAGAACGCACGTTAAACGAAGATATACACACGTTCAATCAGTGCCTCGATTTTTTGCCGCACCTGTTTGAGAAGCTTCAAGAACGAATGGAAAATCATAAGAAGCGAACGGGCAAGCCTGTGCGTATTCGAACCCAGGGTGTAAAGCTCAAGTTTAATGATTTCCAGCTAACCACGGTTGAACATCGCTGCGCAACCCTAAATGAAGCTTACTTTCGCACATTGATGCAGGAAGCCTTTGAACGGGCAACAGGGCGAGGTATCCGTCTTGTGGGCGTGCACATAGGGCTTGCGGCCGTTCAATCAACTCAGCAATTAGTTTTGCCTTTTGAACAGATTTAGCTAAAGGTATCATGCATTTTTTAATGCTCGTGCGCTGCAGCTGCAATATAGTCGCTTGTTATACTTAGTGCGGCGAAGTTGTGGGGCATACCGCTAATGATATCTTGCGTTGCGAAAGCACAGGCTAGTGATTTGGTAGCCAAGGCATTTTATCTGCGGCACTCAAACAAAGCAGCCAACAACTGCTATTTTATTACTCTTTTAATGAAGAACATTATGAACTCAAATCAACTTAAAACCCCAGGTCGCTATAAGCACTACAAAGGTAATTTATACGATGTTTACGAAGTAGCCACCCATTCAGAAGACGAAAGTAAATTAGTGGTATATCGGCCGTGTTATGGCGAAAAGGCGTTATGGGTTCGCCCTTTGGATATGTTTGTTGAGTCAGTGGATAAAGACGGAGAGACACTCCCTCGTTTTGCTTATGTGGGTGATATTCCTGATGACGAAAAAATGATCTAATTGTGAAATTCGGTCATAGTGTAAGAGGTCTTATTTAAACAGGCTTTCTACAAGGAAATAATAATGGAAACTGCACCTCGCTTTAGCGCGCATGTCATGGCCGCACTTATTGCTGCTAGCCCTTTGGTCTATTCAACGATTAACCCTGCAATTGCACAAGATAGGTTTGCCGATGTCGAAGTTAAAGCGACGGCAATAAAGGGCTCTGTGCACATGCTTACGGGAGCTGGCGGAAATATCGGCGTATCAGCTGGGGAAGACGGCGTTTTGATCATTGACGATCAATTTGCGCCACTTGCTGAAAAAATAGCGGCGCAGCTTGGGGAGTTAGGCAGCGATAAACCTAAATATGTAATAAACACCCATTATCACGGCGACCATACTGGCTCTAATGCGTTTTTTCATAGTCACAAAGGTGCGACTATTCTTGCCCATGAAAATGTGCGTGTTCGTCTAGCTAACGATGAAAAAGTAAAACCCGAAGCCCTGCCAACCATCACTTATGAAGACGGGATTAAAATTTACTTTAATGGTGAAACACTTCACGTAATGCATTTAGCCGTCGGCCACACCGACGGTGATAGCGTAGTGTGGTTCGAGCAACCCAACGTCATGCACACGGGCGACTTATTCTTTAACGGTCGTTTTCCCTACATTGACCAAGGCGCAGGTGGCAATGTCGTTGGCTATATGGACTCAGTAAAGCAGCTATTGACTAAAATAAATGAAGAGACGGTTATCATTCCAGGTCACGGTGATATTAGCAATAAGCAAGAATACACCGCGTTTTTAGCTATGATCAGCGAAACTTTTGACTACGTGAAAGCACTTAAACAAGACGGAAAAACCCTTGATGAAGTGAAAGCGATGGGCTTAGATGAAAAATGGGCTGATTGGAGTTGGAATTTCATCAATGAAGAGAAGTGGATAACGACGCTCTACAAAGACGCCTAGTAAAAAATAACAGTGGGGTCAGAGTCAGGACTCTGACCCCCAATAAAATATGTTGCATTGTAAAACGCGGCTTTATCAGCGACTACTCACTAAATGTTTGAATATATAGCTGCTCTACTTTATCTCGCGCCCACTGTGTTTTTCTAAGAAACTTAAGTGACGACTTAATCGATGGGTCGTTGTTAAAGCAGTTCACCTTTATGCGGTAATACAATCCGTCCCAGCCGTAGCGCTCATGAAGCTGTATCACGACTTTCTCTAGCGTTAAGCCGTGAAGCGGGTTATTGGGTTGTTGGTTCATAGTATAGCGCTGCTCTGTCTTAATTCGAACTGCTAGTTTATCACGAACAATGGGGTCAGAGTCACAACTCTGACCCCATTCCTCTTTAAGGCTTTAGCCCGCCTAAAATAATGTGCTGAATGTTGCTTAGCGTGCTTTCAAAGAAAACGGGATCGCTTAAATCTTTACCTGTTACGGCTTTTATCTGCACGCTAAAATCGGCGTAGTGCTGCGTAATAGCCCAAATGCTGAATATCAAATGTATTGGGTCGACAGGTTTTAACTTACCTGCTTTTATCCATTCGTTAATGACGGCGCTTTTTGCATCCAGCAATGTTTTAAGCGGCGTTTCTAATTCTTTTATTAAAAGTGGCGCACCTTGTACTACTTCCATACAAAAAAGCTTAGATTCGGCTGGGTTATCTCTCGACATTTCAAGTTTTACTTTAATGTAGTTGCTTAGGGTTTCTATAGGGTCTTGTTCTGCTGAAAAGCTTTGAAGGGGCGTTAACCATACATCCAACAGGTGGGTGATAACCGATAAGTACAATCCATCTTTACTTTTAAAGTAATAAAGCAAGTTACTTTTTGAGACATTCGCTAACTCGGATACTTGCTCTACCGTCGTACCGCTAACGCCGTTTTTTGAAAATAATGATAGCGCTGCATCCATAATTCGGGTGCGCTTTTCTTGAAGCGCTTGTTCACGCCGCTTTTGAGTTGTAGGGCTAAACGCTCTTGCTGTTTTTGTATTTTCGTGACCTTCAGTTTTACTCACTTCTCATCTCTTCTTAACCGAGTTCTCCGCGATTTGATACCTAGTTTACGTGGACTTTTCGTTGCTATAAACCCATTCGCACAAATATGCACCAATTAAGTTCAATTGCACTGGACTTGGTGTTCCAATTTGAACCAATGGGTCCAATTTAAACTTTGAAATTGATTAAGTTGCTGAATTTTATGAATTTAATAATTTGGCCTGCTTTATGCTGTTCACCATGTATACCGCCACTTCAATGTTTTGAATTCGGCAACCTTAAAAAAAGCGGGGTTAACCGCTTAAAACGCATACAAGCAGAGGGAACAACATGGATATAGGTGTATTTATTCCGATTGGTAACAACGGCTGGCTAATTTCGAAAAATTCGCCTCAGTTCAAACCATCATTCGATCTCAATAAAGAGATTGTAATGAAGGCAGAAAAGTACGATATGGACTTCGCGCTCTCTATGATCAAGTTGCGCGGTTTTGGCGGTGAAACCGAATTTTGGGACTACAACTTAGAGTCGTTTACGTTAATGGCAGGCCTTGCCGCCGTGACCTCAAAAATTCAGCTATATGCCACAGCTGCCACACTCGTCTTGCCACCTGCGATCATGGCGCGTATGGCCAGTACCATCGATTCTATTTCGAACGGCCGTTTTGGGGTCAACCTTGTTACCGGATGGCAGCGCCCTGAATATTCGCAAATGGGTATGTGGCCGGGCGATGAATTCTTCGGTAACCGCTACGAATACCTAGATGAATACATTCAGGTAGTAAAAGAGTTATGGGAAACCGGAAAAAGCGATTTTAAAGGCGAGCATTTCCAAATGGATGATTGTCGCATGCTGCCCAAACCACAACGAAAAATTCCACTTATCTGTGCGGGCCAAAGCGCAGCTGGCATGGATTTCTCGGCCCGTCATGCCGACTATAACTTCTGTTTTGGCAAAGGTGTGAATACACCTACCGCATTTGCTCCCACCGCAGCGCGCTTAACCGAAGCGGCTGAAAAACACGGTCGCAGCGTGGGGTCTGCTGTACTCATCATGGTTATTGCCGATGAAACCGACGAAGCAGCCATGGCGAAATGGGAAAGCTATAAAGACGGTAAAGATCAGTCAGCGTTAGATTGGATGGCAACGCAAGGGGCCGCTGATAAGAAATCGGGTAAAGACACTAATATTCGCGATATGACCAACCCAACCTCAGCGGTAAATCTGAATATGGGCACGCTGGTAGGGTCTTACGAATCGGTGGCTTCTATGCTAGATGAAATTGCCACAGTGCAAGGTTGTGAAGGCGTATTGCTAACCTTTGATGACTTCCTTAAAGGCATGGATGATTTTGGTACTAGAATTCAGCCGTTAATGAAATCCCGTCAGCACTTGCTTAGCACATCGGGAGCAGCCTAATGTCTGCCGGTGAAGTATTTGAAGTATCGGGGTGCTTTCAAGCACGCCAAACAGGGCAGCCCGTACTGCCGGCTAAACCTGAGCCTTTAACCCTAAACCCATCTGAAACCGCCGTGATAGTTGTGGATTTGCAGAACGCTTATGCCAGTAAAAACGGTTATTTAGACAAAGCGGGGTTTGACGTTTCCACTACGGCGCCTGTCATTGAAAATACCATTAAGGTACTGGAAACCGCACGGGCTGCAGGCATGCCGGTGGTGTTTTTACAAAATGGTTGGGATGCCGACTATAAAGAAGCAGGCGGCCCGGGTTCGCCTAACTGGTATAAGTCTAACGCCCTTAAAACTATGCGCAAACAGCCAGAGTTAAAGGGAAGTTTGCTTGCCAAAGGAACCTGGGACTACGCACTTGTAGACGCACTAAAGCCTCAAACCGGCGATATCGTTATCCCCAAAACCCGTTATAGCGGTTTTTACAACACCAGTTTAGACAGCATGCTGCGCGCCCGGGGTATTCGCAACTTAGTGTTTACCGGCATTGCCACCAACGTGTGCGTGGAATCTACGCTGCGCGATGGCTTCCATCTGGAATATTTTGGTGTGGTCCTCGCTGATGCCGCTTATCAAGCAGGTCCGCCAGATATTCATGAAGCGTCTCTTTTTAATATACAAACGTTTTTCGGTTGGGTCTCTACCACGGCGCAATTTTGTGAGGTGTTTAAGTCTTCTTAGTTTCAAAGGCCCAGCCGTGAGCTCACGGCACGTAAAGCGAAAACCCATTTAGCTTCAACCCATAGCAGCTATTAAAAAGTGGGAAGAAAGCTTAAAAAGCGAAAACCGATAAGAGTAAAAATGAAGGGCAACAAATAGCGCTGCCTTTATAAAAAACTAGCTAAAGCAGTACTAAAAGCACTGTGTAAATAGCGCAAAGAATGAGGAATGTAATTATGCCAAAGAAAGCCATTATTCCAGCAGGTACATCAACGCCAATCGCTCCTTTTGTACCGGGCTCTATGGCGGACAATATTCTCTATGTGTCAGGCACTTTGCCTTTTGACGAAAACAATGACGTAGTGCATGTAGGTGATGCAGAAGCGCAGACTCGCCATGTGTTAGAAACCATAAAAAGTGTTATTGAAGAAGCGGGCGGCACTATGGATGACGTCACCTTCAACTCAATTTTTATTACCGATTGGGACGATTACGCCGCGGTAAACAAGGTATACGCCGAATACTTCCCGGGTGAAAAACCAGCCCGTTATTGCATTAAGGTTGGGCTAGTAAAGCCTGAAGCCTTAATTGAAATCGCCTCTACAGCACACATCGGGTAAGCAGTTATGTTCGGACTTCCCATTAATTGTGCCCATTGGTTTTATGTAGGTGAGCTTTATGCCTTCTAACGTGCAGACAAGCGGAGTTGATACGCACAAGGGAGTGCATTACGACATGCACTACGAATTTCACGGATTGACATCGCCCGACGCGCCAACTGTTGTTTTCAGTTCAGGGCTAGGCGGGGCTGCTAAGTTTTGGCAGCCCCAACTCTCTGACTTTCCCCAAAACTACCGAGTGATCACTTACGACCAGCTTGGAACCAACAAAAGTGTGGGTGACTTGCCAGCGAACTACAGTATTTCTGACATGGCAAATGAACTCGCTGCACTACTGAAAAAACTGGAAGTGCAGCAATGTCACTTTGTTGGTCATGCACTTGGTGGGCTGGTGGGCCTAGAGCTAGGGTTAACTCAGCCAAACTTACTGCAAAGCCTAGTGCTAGTAAACGCATGGAGTAGCCCCAACCCGCACACCTTGCGCTGCTTTGGTATACGTAAAGCCTTACTCGCTGCGGATAGGAAAGACATGTATCTACAGTTGCAGGCGCTGCTGCTGTATCCCCCTGATTGGATAGCGGCTAATGCACAGCATTTAGATGATGAAGAGGCGCATTTACTCAATCATTTTCCCGATGTAGATAACTTGCTAGCTCGTATCGGCGCGCTAAGTGCGTTCGATATCGATGACAAGCTAGCCACTATCACTACACCAACGTTAGCGCTTGCCAATAAAGACGACACCTTGGTGCCGTGGCAGCGCTCAAAAATACTAGCTGATGCCATGCCTAACGCAGAGTTATCGGTAATGGAATATGGCGGTCATGCATCGAGTATTACGGTGCCTGAGGCATTTAATAAATTGGTGTTGGGATACTTACAGCGCATAGCTTAATTGTTCACAAGTAAGCACCTTAGATAAGCGCCTCAGAACAATGCGCTCAAGAAAATACCTGGGTGGCTAAGACACTGCCTAGCAATTTGAAAACTGGAAAGACATAGAAATGACGGTATCAGAAAAAACTGAATATGAAACAAAAGGCCCTATTAGCGAAAGTGGTCTAGCCCAGCTATTTAGCGGCGCACACACGCACACTACATGGCTCGATAAAACGATAGAGGAAGCCCTGCTTAAGCAGCTTTATGACTTAGTTAAAGTTGGTTCGACATCAGCAAATTGCAGCCCGGCGAGATTTGTTTTTATTACGTCAGATGAAGGGAGAGAAAAACTTAAACCATGCCTTTCTAGCGGTAACGTAGAGCAAACCATGACAGCACCTTGCACAGTTATCGTGGCCTACGATGAAGAGTTTTACGAAGAACTTCCTACGTTATTCCCTTATGCAGATGCGAAAAGCTGGTTTACTTCAAGCCCAGAAGCGGCCTATGAGACTGCCATGCGCAATAGCTCTATGCAGGGCGCTTACCTAATTAGCGCCGCTCGTGCACTAGGTCTTGATGCTGGCGCCATGTCTGGTTTCAACCCCACATTACTTAACGAGACTTTCTTTTCCGATAGCACGTGGAAGGTAAATTTCTTACTTAACATTGGCTATGGCGATGGAAAGAAAGTGCACAAACGTTTGCCTCGCTTAAGTTTCGAGCAAGCTTGTCAAATATTGTAACGCCAACACAAAGGATATTTGTATGACTATTACAGCAATAAAAAACGCAGTAACAGAAGTGCTACCCCCGGTAACTCCAGAAGCTTATCGAGAAGGTATGTCGAGTTTAGCAGCAGCGGTAAACGTCGTTACAACAACTGGCCCAGAAGGGCGTGCTGGTTTTACAGCAACGGCAGTGTGCAGCGTAAGCGATAGCCCAGCGACCTTACTGGTGTGTTTAAACCGAGGTGCGTCTGTGCATAAGGTATTTAAGAACAGCACGCATCTAGTTATCAATACGCTAACCTCGCAGCATCAGTTAATTTCAAACACCTTTGGTGGTAAGGCGCCTATGAGTGAACGCTTCGAAATTGGCGAGTGGGTGGAATCTACGACCGGCTGCCCTAGGCTTGCTGATGCTGCCGTGAGCTTCGATTGTATTATTACAGAAGTTAAAAGTGTGGCCACTCACGACGTTATCTTTTGCCAAGTGGTAGATATCAAGCAAGACCCAGAAGCCGACGCGCTTTTATATTATCAACGCGGCTATCACAGCGCTTGCAAAGACGCATAACTAAAGGATTAGACAAATAATGAAAGTAGTAGGCCACTTTATAAATGGTGAAACCTGTACCCCAAAAGGGCGTATGCAAGATGTTTATAACCCGGCAACAGGGGAAGCAGAGAAGCTCGTTTTACTTGCATCAAAAGCCACGGTGAACGACGCCATTGTCAGCGCGCAAAGTGCATTTATTGAGTGGCGTAATACGCCAGTAAGCAAGCGCGCTCGCGTTATGTTTAAGTTCAAAAGCTTACTTGAAGAACATGCTGATGAAATTATCGCGCTAATTGGAGCCGAGCACGGAAAAATAAGCCACGACGCGGCTGGCGAGCTACAGCGCGGTATCGAGAATGTAGAGTTTGCCTGTGGCGCGCCACAGTTGCTCAAAGGTGAACATAGTAAAAATGTTGGGCCTAGCATAGACTCTTGGAGTGAGTTTCAACCCCTTGGCGTGGTGGCGGGAATTACACCGTTTAACTTCCCTGCCATGGTGCCACTTTGGATGTTTCCGCTCGCTATCGTGTGTGGCAACACCTTTGTTTTAAAGCCCTCTGAACGAGATCCAAGTTGCGCTATTTTCTTAGCTAAGCTCCTTAAGGATGCAGGGCTACCTGACGGCGTTTTCAACGTTGTTAATGGAGACAAAGAAGCGGTTGATCAAATACTTGATGATGAGCGCATTAAAGCGGTGAGTTTTGTAGGCTCAACGCCTATTGCCGAATATATCTATTCAAAAGCAAACGCGAACGGCAAGCGCTGCCAAGCCTTAGGCGGCGCTAAAAACCACGCCATTGTGATGCCTGATGCCGACGTTGATAACGCAGTTAATCAGCTGTTGGGCGCAGCCTTTGGTTCATCGGGGGAGCGCTGTATGGCGTTATCGGTGGTGGTTGCCGTGGGCGACAAGATAGCGGATGAGATTGTAGATAAGATGCAGTCGGCCATGAAAGACTTGAAAGTAGGAGCATTTGACGATGCGACTAACGATTTTGGCCCGCTTATTACACTTCAGCACAAAGAGAAAGTAGAAGGGTACATTACAAGTGCAGCTGAGCAAGGTGCTAACGTAGTCGTTGACGGGCGAAGCCCCACAGTAGAGGGGTATGAAACGGGCTTTTTCTTAGGTGCCACGCTTATCGATAAAGTCACGCCGGACATGACCAGTTACAAGGCTGAGATTTTTGGCCCTGTATTGCAAGTCATGCGGGTTGAAACTATGGAGCAAGCCATGCAGCTCATCGACGAGCATGAATACGGTAACGGTACTTGTATTTTCACCCGTGACGGCGAGGCTGCCCGTTATTTCTCAGACAACATCCAAGTGGGCATGGTAGGTATAAACGTACCGCTGCCTGTGCCTGTGTCTTATCACAGCTTTGGTGGTTGGAAGCGCTCGCTTTTTGGTGATCTTCACGCATACGGACCTGACGGCGTGCGTTTTTATACTAAGCGCAAAACCATTACCCAACGTTGGCCTTCAAGTGGCGTACGAGAAGGAGTCAGCTTTTCATTTCCAAGTTAATGTCATGGCGTACTGACCTTGATTAACCATAAATGACCATAAGAACTTTGCCCACGCACGGTAACTATTAAGCCTTTATGGCAAATAGTTGCTCGCAGCAGGTAAAAGAACAGAGATTTAGGCTCAGCCATGAGCCATCAATAATAACAATTTAAAACCGCAAGCCTTTGACAGTTCCTCTCCAGTCCTGTCTTAGGTTTGCACCCCAGTGGCAATCGATAAGCAGTTCACGTCGACCGTTACTCTTAAAAAAATATCGGGACAACACCGCCGCAAGGCTTGTTAAAAAGAACTATAAACGAGAGTAAAACATGCATACGTTAAACACACACAAGCGTCTGCTGGCGTTAACCGTAGCTATGGCTTTAAGTACGCCAGCGGCCTTTGCTGCAGAGAATGTTTGGGAAAGTATTGAAGTTACCGCGCAAAAGCGCAATGAGAATATAAGCGATGTGGGTATCGCTATTACCGCCTTTTCAGGAGAGCAGTTAGAGGCGCTTGGCCTTGAAAGCAGTACCGAGCTTATTGCGTTTACCCCAGGCGTGTCGTTAGCCGGGGATATTGGTGGGCAGCGCGCTATTTTTAATATTCGAGGCGTGGTGCAAAACGACTACGCTGATTTGGCTGAGGCTCCTGTTGCCGTATACGTAGATGGAGGCTATTTAGCCAGTACCCAAGCGCAAACCTTTGGCTTATTTGATGTCGCTCGCATCGAAATTCTTAAAGGCCCACAGGGAACATTATTTGGAAGAAATGCCACAGGGGGACTGGTTAATACGGTCACCGCAAAGCCCACTGCCGATACAGAAGGCTACGCAGAATTTACTGCAGCGCGCTTTGAACAATATCGCTTCGAAGGGGCGATATCTGGCGAGATAGCAGATGGTATTTATGGCCGTTTTTCAGGGTTTACCAATCAGCAAGGTGAAATACTCGAAAACATTTACGAAGACGGGGCAGCACCCGATACCCGTTTAGGTTCAGTAGGCGGTGGGGAAGATGGATATAACGATGATACTAAAGCGTTCCGTGCTCAGCTGCTGTTTGACATTGGCGAAGAAGGCTCGTTGCTTTTAAGCGGTAACTGGTCAGATACCACCAAAAGCGAAGGCCCGTATCAAGTGGTGAATACCACCGAAATAAAAGATGCCGACGGCAATGTGATTGACGTTATTTACGCTGCTGACGACCCGCTTGGCTGCGACACAATTCAAGCAGGCGTGTGCGTAGATGGTAATTTCAATGGTGACCCCTTCCGCCCAGTACAAGGCGGTGACTTCAACGGTAACTTCGACCCTGACGGTTCGGGTAATAAGGTTAACAAAGACTTCGCCTTCGACGATCAAAACAAAATCAAATCAAAAGGCCTGGCGGCAACATTAGACTATGCCTTTGAAAGCTTCGATTTCTTTGCCATGTCAGATTATAAAGAGTTCAAGCGAACTGTTGGTCTTGATTCTGACCAAACTGCGTCACCAGAACTTATTTTCCAATCTAACAGCACCATTGAGCAGTTTAGCCAAGAGCTTCGTTTCTCAGGTGAAACCGCAGATTTAAAGTGGGTTGGGGGGCTTTATTATCTTTCTATCGATACTGATTACAGCCAAGGCTTGGCGGGTTCACCCACTACCTTTTTCTTAGGCGGTGAAGAGAATAATACCTTAGTGGCGCTTGAAACCGAGTCTTACTCTGCATTTGGGCAAGTAGACTATAGCTTAACTGATGACTTGGTATTAGTTGGTGGCCTTCGCTACACCCGAGAAAACAAAGATTTTGTGGGGAATGTTTATCAGAACGAGAACACCAACGACCGAATTATTGAGATTAACACCAGCACCCCTTCGTTAGAATTTACAGAGCAAAGTAATGATCAAAACTTATGGTCAGCAAAGCTTCAGCTGGAATACAGCGTGGGTAATAGTTTGTATTACGCAGGTATCAATCGCGGCGTGAAAGCGGGGAGTTTCAATACGCCTTTATTTGGCGGCTTTAGCTTTTATGAACCTGAAGAGCTCACTTCTTACGAAGCTGGCCTAAAGCACAGCTTTATGCAGGGAAGCGGCGTATTTAATGCAAACGTATTTTACTATGATTACAGCGATTATCAGTCGTTTTCATGGGTGAATAACGCGGGCGTTGTAACTAACGAAGAGGCTTCGTTTAGTGGGGTAGAGCTAGAAGTGTTTTTAACGCCGACAGATAGCTTAGATGTAATGGTTAACTTCTCGTATACCGATGCAGTGGTTGAAGATTTAGAAGTGGCTTCAGGTTATTTTGCCGATACTACGCCGCCATTTACCCCCGAATATCAGGCGTCCGCCATGCTTCGCTATAACTGGGATGCCTTTAACGGCAATATGGCAGCGCAATTGTCAGCTAGCTATCAATCAGAAACCTTTCACAACGCGCGTAATTTTACCGCTCATCAAATTGATAGCTACGCCACGGCCGACACGCGTTTAACCTGGGTTGACGCTGAGGATAAATGGAGTCTAGCTGCCTACGTAGATAACCTGTTTGACTCTGACCATGAACTTATAGGCTTTGACGTGACGGGCTTTTATGGGACCAGCCAAATATCCTATGCGAAGCCAAGAACCTATGGCGTAACGGTAAGGCGTAATTTTTAATTTGAGTAGTAATGCGCTTTATTCCTATTGAATAAAGCGCCATATCTTGCTCCAAAAAATACGCGTGGCTAGCAGAGATACTAAAAGTATAAAACGGTATGTAGGTATAGCTTTATCAAAGCACGCGAAACGGCAGTGTTTTTGCTTTTCTTTTAGTCTTACAGGCAAAGACGCTGCATTTAATAAGCTAAACGTGAGTAAAAGACTTCGCGAAGAGCGACTTTTTATCAATAAGCAATGTTTGTTAAATGTCACTATGCGCACTACAAACTCAACAAGGAAAGAGATCGTGGATAACACCAACAATCAACCCATGACAAAACCTTCCCATTACGATGGCGATTTATGGAACGAAGATTTAGCGCCAACCAGTAAAATAGCAAGAACCTGGGGGTGGAAAGATTATGCGGCATTATGGGTCGCTATGGTGGTGTGTGTACCTACATACCTCTTATCTGCCGGCCTAGTATCTGAAGGCATGAATTGGTACCAGGCGGTGATTACCGTACTGTTAGGCAACGTTATTGTACTGGTGCCAATGATGTTAATTGGTCATGCGGGCGCTAAATACGGCTTACCTTTTCCTGTATTGCTACGTAGTGCTTTTGGTACCAAAGGCGCGAAGATTCCTGCTCTGGCTCGCGGTCTTGTAGCCTGCGGGTGGTTTGGTATCAATACATGGGTTGGTGGCAGCGCGATATACGTTATTTTAAATAGCGTGAGCGGCGACGCTTTTGTGGGGCAGGCGCTGCCATTTTTAGGTATAGATATTACCCAAACTCTGTGCTTCTTTGCTTTTTGGGCAATGCACTTAGTTTTTATTAAGCACGGCACCGAATCTATTCGCTGGCTTGAAACTTTTGCTGCACCATTTTTGATCTTAATGGGCTTAGCGCTTCTTGCTTGGGCATACATCAATGCCGGTGGATTTGGCGCTATGTTATCTACGCCATCTCAATTTGTCGAAGGGGGCGCTAAAGAAGGGCAGTTTTGGTCAGCTTTTTTCGCAGGTCTTACATCTATGGTGGGCTTTTGGGCAACCATGGCATTAAATATTCCCGATTTCACTCGCTTTGCTAAATCACAAAAAGATCAAATGTTAGGCCAAGCTATTGGCTTGCCATTACCTATGGCACTGTTTGCCTTCATTGGCGTAGCGGTAACGTCGGCAACCGTAACCATTTACGGTGAAGCTATTTGGGACCCAGTGGCCCTTGCGGGCAGAATGGGCGGCATGGGCGTGGTCTTTGCGCTCGCGGCATTAGCGCTTGCTACTTTGACCACAAACTTAGCTGCGAATATGGTGGCTCCGGCCTACGGGTTTTCGAATATGGCACCATCTAAAATAAGCTTCAGAATGGGCGGATACATTACCGCAGGAATTGGTGTAGCTATTTTTCCTTGGAAGCTGCTTGAAACCGCGGGTGGTTATTTATTTACATGGCTTACGGGATATTCAGCGCTCCTTGGCCCAATTGCAGGTATTCTAATCGCCGACTATTTTATCTTAAGAAAATCGACGTTAAACATCGATGCGCTATTTCAACACTCTGGCGAATATGGCGCGAACAACGGTTGGAACATGGCGGGTGTGGCTGCACTTATTATTGGTATTCTGCCTAATATTCCTGGCTTTATGCACGCCGCTGGTTTTGTAGACAGCGTACCAGCCATTTTCGATACGCTGTACGCCTACGCATGGTTCGTGGGGCTAATTATCGCCAGCATGGTTTACCTTCTGCTGTCCAACAGAGTACCCTTCACCATGCAGGCAAAAAGCGCCTCCCAATAATGGGGTCAGAGTCTGAGGGATCCCCACGAATTTAATTTCATGTGCCTGCGGCCCAGGCCCCGTCAACTATGGAGCTGTACCATTTGAGTGCAGCTTTCCACTGTCGCATAGTGAATCTTATTCGGCAAGCAACAGCTCTCAGGCCGAGATAGTGGAATGACAGCACGCTTCTGGTTTCGGTATTGGCTTGGAAGCGCCGATGCTTATTCGAAGAGACGACCACCATACCCAGTAGTATTGCCACCAGTGACGCTAACGTAATCAGCAATACCAGTATTGTTAGACGCTGCTTTTTCACGCTTTTATTCTGTTCATAGCCAAGCCCGAACTTGGTACTTTTCATGTCTCTAAAGCCTTCTTCAATCTGCATCCGCTGGCGATAAATAGCCACAACCTGTTTCGATAAGCGTCGATGAGATGCTAGTGATGTCGCTAACAGCCACGGGTCTTTCGCGCCTTGCGCATGGACTTTCGAGCGCTTCGAGGCTTTGCGTGTACCATCTGGATTTGAAGCGTGGCGTCCTTTCGTTTTCTGCTTGAACAGAACTAACGTACAGGCAAATGGGTTACCTCTAGCTATTTGGCTGTTATCAAAGCGCTTTGGTCGTCCTGTCGCTTGAGCATAAAGGTGACGAATACACTGCCACGTATTTCCTCTATCAAGCGAATAAAAGTGTGGCTTACGAATACGCCCGACAATATCCCAGCCTAACGCTGATACTTCCCTGAACCAGGGGGATTTATACCCTGCGTCGGTGACGATAATGGGCCGACAGTGGGAAGGTAATATGGCGTGCAACCTTTTTAAGAATGCCTTGTGCGTAGCTGGTTTCTCTTTGGTTTTGTTGCAGTGAACTTCTTGATAAAGTGTGACGGGCCTACCTTTTAAAGATATGGCCGCGCGTAAAAGAAAATGTGCTTTACGGTCGTCTAAATCAGACCAGTCGATTGAGATAACAGGCCGTGATGTGCTGCCACAAAATAGTTGGCAAATAGATGCATAGATAAACGGTGTTTCACTTAATAAATGCGGGTTTGAAAGCAAGCGGTCGGCACGTTTAATCCGATGCTTCTCAAAAGCTTTATTGCTAATTCCTCGACCGATACTTGTAACAGTGGCAGCGCTCCCATGAAGAAGGCTTTTCACGCACGCCGTTACTGCATCCCGACGCGCTTTATGCATTTTATAGCTGACAAGCGATACGACATTGTTCACAATAGATAGGGCATTCATGGCAGTTTGGTCTCGGTGATGTTTGGCGATTGATCTGATCACCAAACGTCATGAATGTTCCTATCTTTTTTATCTTATTGATATCGTTATATTATTTGTGGGGATACCTCAGGGTCAGAGTACATTTCTTTAAGCCCGTGGGGTCAGAGTACTTTTCTACGAAATGTACTCTGACCCCCCAAATATACTTCGACAGGGTTATTTTCGCTTCATGTTTTCAAAAAGTGAGGGTTCCCAAGGCCGCATAGCCATTAAAAGACCAATGTGCTGGCGTTCTTCAATTGGCAGGGCATTATCTTCGCTGCTGAGCTTAGCTGCTTCTTGCCTAAGCTGCTCTAGGCGCCGCTGAATAATCGAAACCGAGGTCTGGGAATAGCGGCCGCGCAAATAAAAACGGAACATCCACGGCTCGTTCTTCTTTGGAGCCATAAACTTCACCATGACTTCTTGTTCCATAAATTTCTCTAGCGGGCCGCCGGGGATCCAGCGAAAATTTTGCGCAATAAGTAGCTTGTAGCGGTTGTTCGGTAACAGCTCTATGAGCTTTAGTTTGTCTAAGGTTGTCATAAGCTTAATGCCCTCTACCTCAGAAATATCGTAGTGCTTAATGATTTCCGAAAAGCGCCAGCCATCGCGCACGCAAACTGCTGCAAGCAGTAGCTTGGGATTGGCAAGTAGCTCCATCTCTTGCTTCTCAGACAGCTGTGATATTTTTTCCTGCTGCTTTTGCGACAGGCTAAAGAGGTCGCTCAATGACAAATTTAGGCATTCACAAATCTGTTCCAGTTTATCGAGGCTGAAAGCCTGTAGAGAGAAATTTCGTTTTACGCTGGCCTCGCTTACGTTCAGTTTTTGTGCGATCTGTTTGTAGGTAAATCGCTGCTCCCGCAAACATTGTTTAAGCGTGTCGTAAACAAGGGTAATTTGGCTCATGGTATTAAATATTTATACTTGTGGTGTAATTTAATACTACACTAGCGATTGTGGTTTACGAAATTTATTCTTGGTTTTAGTGTAGAACAGGTTCAGGCACATCTCGCCTTTACATACTAGGAGCAAGTGATATGAAAAATTCGCGTTCAACATTGATGTTAACTGCACTATTAAGTAGTGCGCTTCTTACCCATTCTGTAATGGCAGATGATTCCATCGACCACAGTGGCAAAGCCAGTAAGCATAGCGCGCTTGCTGCATCTGAAGGCTTGGCAACAACAGCATCGGTAGCGAGTGCAGTAGTCGCTGTTCCCGTAATACTGACCGGCAGTGCTGTGGTGGCAGGAAGCGCCGTTGCTGAAAGTGTGATTGACGAGAGTAGCCGCAGTATTCACGAAGCTAGCCATCACTCTTCTATTGATAATAACCAGCCGTTGGTGATTACCGAAAAAATCATTACTGCAGACCCAGCACCAAACAAAGTCGTTGCGACCACAAACACAACGACGACCACGACAACTAAACGCTAACGGTTAATTAATTGCTCGAACTTTGAAGCGCGACTGGAAGCTATAAAAGTAGCTGTAGCTCGGTTTAAAAAACTGCTACAGCGAAGCGTTGTGCATCTTGTGCTTCATAATAAGTAGCGAGTGCTATCGGTGGGTGTTTTTCAATGCAAGTCGAGAGAATCTAAGCAGGGAAGAGTATGAAAACATTTTTATATTCAATAGCTTTGGCTTTGGTACTACTTACTGCCAACGCAAATCACGCTTTGGCAGGTAGTCAGCAGCACGGGAAACCTTCGTTTTCACCAGAAGCCATTGCCATTTTTTCTAAAGAAGTTGAAAAATATGCGGCAAGCCAAGGAGCTCGTGCCTTCATTATTGCAAGGCGAGGCAGACCGATTGAAGACATGCCGAAGGGCATTCGCTTCACGCACACTGCCATTGCTATCTATTCAAGTATACAGCTAGAGAATGGAGAGACAGTAAAAGGCTATGCAATCCATAATTTGTATCAAGATGCTGATAAACAAGACGTGAGTCATCTAGTTACCGATTATCCTGTAGATTTTTTCTGGAGGGCTTATGCGCTCGAAGCGGGCCTTATTATCCCTTCGATTCCAGTACAGCAAGCGCTTATAAGCATGTACAGTGAAGATAAAGCAAAATTGCTGCATAACCCACGCTATTCAGTCGTTGCTAATCCATTTAACAGTGAGCGACAAAACTGTACCGAGTACACATTAGATGTGTTGAATGCTGCGGTGTACTCCACCACAGTTACAGCCCAGCTAAAAGCTAATGCAAAAGCGCACTTCACACCGCAAAAAGTAAATATGAGCCGCGCGAAACTTGGCTTGGCGAGTATGTTCAGCGACGGCGTGACGCTGTCTGATCACGGTCGTAAGGTAGAAACGACTACATTTGGAAGTCTTGCTCGTTACATGCAGAAATACAATTTATCGGAAAAGGCAGTTATTTTTGCGAGCAACGGTGAGACAACTATTATCGAGGAATTTAACAATGCAGACTCAGAATAAACCAACAAAAGCATTTCGCATAGCTTCATTGGCAGCCTTAATTGTGGGTGTAAGCGCTTATTTTATCGGCCTTTACAATGCCCCAATGGCGCTTAATGAAAAAGGTTATTACTTCACTATTATGTTATTTGGTTTGTTTTCTGTAGTGAGCTTACAAAAAACGGTACGCGATAAAATGGAAGGTGTGCCAACTACCAAAGCGTACTTCCTGGCATCAGCTGTAGCCACTGCATCAGCCATCGCATTGTTGGTAATTGGCCTATTAAATGCTGAGCTTTTATTAAGTGAAAAAGGCTTCTTCGGCATGGCCTTCACTCTAAGCCTCTTTGCCGCTATTACGGTGCAGAAGAACGTACGCGATAACCAAACTACAGACGAGTCACGCAACACAAATAGCGATACTCAAAGCAGCGCTACTGAGCACAAAGACTCTCCCAAAGTGAAAGCCGCTTAAAAAATGGGGTCAGACCCTGAGGTATCCCCACAAATAATATAACGATATCAGTGAGATAAAAAAGATAGGAACATTCATGACGTTTGGTGATCAGATCAATCGCCAAACATCACCGAGACCAAACAGCCATGAATGCCCTATCTATTGTGAACAATGTCGTATCGCTTGTCAGCTATAAAATGCATAAAGCGCGTCGGGATGTGCTAACGGCGTGCGTAAAAAGCCTTCTTCATGGAAGCGCAGCAACCGTAACCAGCATAGGTCGTGGGATTAACACTAAAGCTTATGAAAAACATCGGATTAAACGAGCTGACCGCTTGCTTTCAAACCCGCATTTATTCAGTGAAACACCGTTTATCTATGCATCTATATGCCAACTATTTTGTGGCAGCATGTCACGCCCTGTTATCTCAATCGATTGGTCTGATTTAGACGACCGTAAAGCACATTTTCTTTTACGCGCGGCAATATCTTTAAAAGGTAGACCCGTCACACTTTACCAAGAAGTACACTGCAACAAGACCAAAGAGAAGCCAGCCACGCACAAGGCATTCTTAAAAACGTTGCACGCCATATTACCTTCCAACTGTCGGCCCATTATCGTCACCGACGCAGGATATAAATCCCCCTGGTTCAGGGAAGTATCAGCGTTAGGCTGGGATATTGTCGGGCGTATTCGTAAGCCACACTTTTACTCGCTTGATAGAGGAAATACGTGGCAGTGTATTCGTCACCTTTATGCCCAAGCGACCAATCGACCGAAGCGCTTTGATAACAGCCAAATAGTAAGGAGCAACCCCTTTACCTGCACGCTAGTTCTGTTTAAACAGAAATCTAAAGGACGTCATGCTTCAAATCCAGATGGTACACGCAAAGCCTCAAAGCGCTCAAAAGTGCATGCACAAGGCGCAAAAGACCCGTGGCTATTAGCGACATCACTGGCGTCTCACCGAAGCTTATCAAAACAGGTCGTTGCTATTTATCGCCAACGTATGCAGATTGAAGAGGGCTTCAGAGACATGAAAAGCACGAAGTTCGGGCTTGGCTATGAACAGAATAAAAGCGTGAAAAAGCAGCGTCTAACAATACTGGTATTGCTGACTACGTTAGCGTCACTGGTGGCAATACTACTGGGTATGGTGGTCGTCTCTTCGAATAAACATCGGCGCTTCCAAGCAAATACCGACACCAGAAGCGTGCTGTCATTCCACTATCTCGGCCTGAGAGCTGTTGCTTGCCGAATACGATTCACTATGCGACAGTGGAAAGCTGCACTCAAATGGTACAGCTCCATAGTCGACCGGGCCTGGGCCGCAGGCACATGGAATTAAATTCGTGGGGATCCCTCAGGGTCAGAGTACATTTTCTTCACTACTCAATGTGCTCTGGCTCCATTACTTAAATATTTTCTTACACCTTTGTTACGACTCACTCTTTTTGTGCTGCTACATATCGAGTATGGTATAGCGCAACGCTGGTTGGGTTCTCAACCAGCTTGTTTAACGCATCAAGGATGAATTATGCGCAAACCCGTTAAATACCGGATAGCTTTTCTAATAGTTGCTGCTGCCTGCTTTTATGTGGGCACATTATTTTTACCTGAAACCCTTCCTGACATAACCTTCTCCTTTGAAAGTATTTGGGCTAACGCACATTGGCGAAATACCTTGCTTGTTACGTTGGCATATTTTGTCTTTTTGCCTGTACTTTACTATTTCTGGATCATTCAAATTGGCAATCAGGCTCTGTGGAAATTATTGTTAGTTCTTTCTTTAAGTAGTTTGGTCGCACGCTATAACTATCCAGAGCACTTAGCCTATTACTTTGAATTCATTACCTATCTTAAATATCCGATTATTGCCGTATTGATGGTGATAGAAATTCTCCTTCTGGTAACGATAGTTAAAGCGCTGTGGGGGGCTCGAAAGCTCTCTGGCGACCCGCGAATACATATGCTGGAACAATACGAAGGCGATGATGTTTATGAAAAAGGGTCAAAAGAAGCAAAGAAGCTAGAGTTGGCACTTATGTTTGCTCATGAGCCAGCTAGTTGGTACTACGCCATACCTCGTTTTAGTAGAAACCATGTTCCCGGTTTGGCAAACCTGAGTTTATGGTCTGCACAATGGTGGCATGTGTCACTCGTATGTATCGCCCTTGTCATTGTAACGTATGCAAGTTATCTCGCCATTGCACTGTGGAGTGAAACAGTTGCCATTGTTGTAGCAACCTTGGTGTTTTACCTTATCGTGATGTTTATTGCTAATTACAGAGTTAGCAAGCATTACTCAGTCTATCTTATAAAAGATAAGCTCATGGTGAACAATTCATGGTGGGGCATGACCGTTATTCCACTTTCAGACATTCAACAACTAGAAACAGGCAGTTGGACAGCAGCTTCAACAAAAGAACATTTCCATTTCGGTAGAGGCAACGCAAATGTTAAGCTTACTTTTGTTTCAGAACAAACGTATTACTCGGGTTTTGCGACCTTTGTTGAGCAAATGGATACCTTATATCTCAGCGTTGACGAACCATCGGCCTTACTGGAAATTTGTCAGCCACAGCAAGACACCGCATTATCAGCTTAAAACTGAATAATGGGGTCAGAGTACTTTCCGAACGAATGTACTCTGACCCTGAGGGATCCCCACGAATTTAATTCCATGTGCCTGCGGCCCAGGCCCGGTCGACTATGGAGCTGTACCATTTGAGTGCAGTTTTCCACTGTCGCATAGTGAATCTTATTCGGCAAGCAACAGCTCTCAGGCCAAGATAGTGGAATGACAGCACGCTTCTGGTTTCGGTATTGGCTTGGAAGCGCCTATGCTTATTCGATGAGACGAGCACCATACCTAGTAATATAGCCACGAGTGATACTAACGTCGTCAGTAATATCAGTATTATTAAACGCTGCTTTTTCACGCTTTTATTCTGTTCATAGCCAAGCCCGAACTTCGTGCTTTTCATGTCTCTGAAGCCCTCTTCAATCTGCATACGTTGGCGATAAATAACAACGACCTGTTTTGATAAGCTTCGGTGAGACGCCAGTGATGTCGCTAATAGCCACGGGTCTTTTGCGCCTTGTGCCTGCACTTTTGAGCGCTTTGAGGCTTTGCGTGTACCATCTGGATTTGAAGCATGACGTACTTTAGATTTCTGTTTAAACAGAACTAGCGTGCAGGTAAAGGGGTTGCTCCTTACTATTTGGCTGTTATCAAAGCGCTTCGGTCGACAGGTTGCTTTTGCGTAAAGATTACGAATACACTGCCACGTTTTACCACTGTCAAGCGAGTAAAAATGCGGTTTGCGAACCCGTCCGACAATGTCCCATCCTAGGGCCCTAACTTCTCTAAACCAAGGTGATTTATACCCTGCATCGGTGATGATAATAGGTCGGCAATTTGAAGATAACATGGCGTGTAATGTCTTTAAGAATGCTTTGTGCGTGGCTGGTTTCTCTTTGGTCTTGTTGCAGTGTACTTCTTGGTAAAGTGTGATGGGCCTTCCTTTCAGAGATATTGCCGCGCGTAAAAGAAAATGCGCTTTGCGGTCGTCTAAATCTGACCAGTCGATTGAGATAACAGGGCGAGTTGTGTTGCCGCAAAATAGTTGGCATATAGATGAATAGATGAATAGATGAGCGGTGTTTCACTTAGTAAATTCTGGTTTGAGAGTAAGCGGTCAGCACGTTTAATCCGATGTTTTTCAAAGGCTTTAGTGTTGATCCCTCGACCTATGCTGGTTACAGTTGCAGCGCTTCCATTAAGCAGACTTTTGACGCACGCCGTGACCGCATTTAGACGAGTTTTATGCATTTTATAGCTGACAAGCGAAACGACTTTGTTCACAATAGATAGGGCATTCATGGCTGTTTGGTCTCGGTGATGTTTGGCGATTGATCTGATCACCAAACGTCATGAATGTTCCCTTCTTTTTTATCTCACTGATATCGTTATATTATTTATGGGGATACCTCAGGGTCAGAGTACTTTCCGAACGAATGTACTCTGACCCCATAACTCTCTTATCTTCAACAAAAAGTAGTAATCCTAACCAATGTCGAATTGATTCAACGTGATAGCTTGCGTATTCTCAACGTACTTTGTGAGATAACTGCTATAGGTAATAAACGCTGTGTGTGAACTTTTAGGCATGAGTGCTAACACGCCAACCGACCTCTGTTTTAGTTTTACTGGGCTAACTCGTCGCGGTGGTGAAACAGGGCCGCATAAAGATGGCTGGGGCGTCGCTTTTTACGAGGGAAAGGGCGTGCGTATGTTTCACGATCCTGAGCCTTGCGCCACATCACCCATTGCTGATTTTGTTTCGAAGCTGCCTATAAAAAGCAAAAATGCGATATGTCATATTCGTCAGGCAAATGTGGGTAATATCAACTTAGCTAACACGCACCCCTTTACTCGCGAACTGTGGGGAAGATATTGGGTGTTTGCGCACAACGGGCAACTCCCTAACTTTTCACGCCGAACAGGTATTTACGAAGCGGTTGGAGATACCGATAGCGAAGAGCTTTTCTGCGATATTATGAATAATGTCAGGCAAAACCTTCCCCGAGACGCTATGTCTGAGCAGTTAGCCGAAACGCTGGTGGCGCTTTCAAAAGAGTATGCTCAACAAGGTGTATTCAATTGCTTACTGAGTAACGGCGATTGGCTATTTACCTTCTGTAGTACAAAGTTAGCCAGCATTACCCGCAGAGCACCGTTTGGGCCCGCTTGTTTAAGCGATGTTGAGGTGGAAATTGATTTTGCAGCGGAAACCACGCCAAAAGATGTGGTGAGTATTATTGCTACCGAACCACTAACGAATGACGAGCAGTGGGATATTTACGAACGGGGCGAGTGGAAGCTATGGCAAGAGGGGGAAGTTATTGCCTCGGGTAAAGTGGATGTACCTGAACATAAAAGAGAAGCAGAGATGGTAGCGCCCGATCCGTCGCTTCACGACTAATTACGAATTGTGGGGTCAGAGTAACTTTAATAATCTGCTTTCAAAATGCTCGGCGCTTAGTTGGTAAGCCAGCTTAATAATGTACTCTGACCCCCAAGCTTAGCTCAACAATGTACTCTGACCCCCAAGCTTCACCCCAATACTTGTATGATGGCTTGTTTTATTACTTGGTAGCGGGCGGGCAGTTCGCTGTGTGCGGTTTGAACGCTGTAAAGAGGTTCGGTTACGTCGTTTTTTCCGTTGTATACAGTGAGTTTGTCTGCAAAGCTAACAAAGTCTAGTGTGCTGGTGGGGAGCACGGTGAAACCCAGTCCTTCGCTTACCGGCAGCAGAATTTGCGAAAGCTGGTTAATGTAGCCGGCATGAGGCAGCTTGTTCGGGTTGACGTTAGCCAATTCAGGTTCTCCGCAATCATTAAAGTAGCGCTGTAAGTAATGCATCGCATCGGGGTGATTGATGAGCCCTAAAGTGTTGATAATGTCTTTTAAAGCGCTCGTATCATTTAGTTCCAAGTTTCCAGCTCTGGATGAGCGTTGTGTCTTAGCATTAGCAAGCGGAATAGCGCTCTGCTCATTTTTAAATGGATTTGTAGACTTTTCTTCAAGCGCACTCGATAAGCTACTGGGTAGTATAATCCCTAATGCTTCCTCGCCTAAGTATTCGCTATGTATATCCTCGCTCTCTGGCTGGTTTGTCACAATACCAAGTTCAAGCGTATTGTTCGCTATTCCGGATAAAATTGTGCGGCGAGGCGCGACTTCCACATGAATATTAAGCCCGCTATGCTGTTTTTGCAGTACCAGCAGAGCGGGGTAAATACGCTGAGCAATTGCACCTGAGCAGGCCACAATGCACTTACCTTCAAAAGGGGCGTCAAACTTTAAGCTGGCAATAAAATTTTGTTCTTTTAACTGCTGCTCTTTGGCGTAGTGGTAAACACGTTGGCCCTGTTCAGTAAGCTGGATCCCTTTTCCTAAGCGGACCACTAATTCACACTGGCATACCTCTTCAAGTTTTTTTAGGTGCTGGCTTACACCGGGCTGCGTCATAAATCGCTGCTCAGCGGTACGAGTGAAATTTCCTGTTTCTACCAAAGTAATGAAGGTGTCTAGCCAAATAGGGTTTATCATTAAGGTATAATCTTAATTTATCATATTTAGAAAATATCATAATTTCATGTTTTTTCTTTGTCTAGCTACTATGTATGCACGTTCACTTAAGCGGTGTTCGAGTAGGTCTTCTAGTCGAGGAGGTTTGTAATAACGTCTATATCAAACGGCTTATTGAGCCTGCATTGATCTTGAATTTGAACTTGCTTTGATCTGGGCACCGAAACAGCCTAGAGGGCGGCCGCTTAAGCTATTTTATTAACTTGCACTACAGAGGAGTAAGTGATGACTGAAGCAGTAAAAACACCGTATCCACGTACGTTTTCTCATATTGGTATTTCAGTACCTGACTTAGAAGCTGCCGTAAAGTTTTACACCGAAGTACTTGGCTGGTATCTCATCATGAAGCCCACCGAAATTGTTGAAGATGACTCAGCCATTGGTGAAATGTGTACTGACGTATTTGGCGCAGGTTGGGGGAAATTTCGTATTGCGCACCTTTCAACAGGTGATCGCGTAGGCGTTGAAATTTTCGAGTTTAGTAACCAAGAGAACCCTGAAAACAACTTCGAGTATTGGAAAACCGGTATCTTCCATTTCTGTGTTCAAGACCCAGATGTAGAAGGCTTAGCCGAAAAGATTGTTGCCGCTGGTGGTAAGAAGCGAATGAAGGCGCCGCGTTATTACTATCCCGGTGAAAAGCCTTACCGCATGATTTACATGGAAGACCCGTTTGGCAACATTCTTGAAATTTATAGCCACAGCTATGAATTGCACTACGCAAGTGGTGCTTACGAATAAGCGGGTGGTTGAGCTAGCGTAATTTGAGTTGACACCTGTGGTTAACGAAGGCTGCTAGCGACGAAATACGGAAAAGGCGAGGACGCTGCAGTTAAACGTACCTCGCCTTTTTCATTTTATTAGTACTTAGGCTACCCAAACCTGCCAGACACATAAGGATTCGTGGCCTTTTCAGTCGCAACGGTAGTGGTTGGTCCGTGGCCCGGGTAAATCGTCATATCATCGGGCAATACCATGATTTTTTGCTTAATAGAGTCGATAAGCTGCTGATGATTTCCCTGTGGGAAGTCGGTTCTGCCAATTGAGCCTGCAAATATCACATCGCCGACAATAACCCGTTTGCTTGAGCGCTCTACCAACACCACATGTCCTGGCGTATGGCCCGGGCAATGAAGCACCTCAAGAGTCAAATTTCCTACCGATATCGTGTCGTTGTCGTTTAACCACTCGTTAGGTGCAAAGGGCTGAGCCGGTGGAAAGCCAAACATCTGGCTTTGCTGCATAAGTGCATCTAACCAGAATTTATCGCCGATATGAGGCCCAACAATAGGTACACCGTAATGTTCTGCGATGGCGACAGTGCCGCCAACGTGATCTAAGTGCCCATGAGTGAGAATTATTTTTTCAATACTCACGCTCTTATTTGTCGCAGCTGCAATAAGCTTTTCAATGTCGCCGCCTGGGTCGACAAACGCACCTTTGTTAGTGGATGAGTCCCAAATTAACGAGCAGTTTTGGGCAAAGGGCGTAACCGGTATAACTTGAATTTCCACTGTTTAACCTTTTGATACTTTGTTGCTTGGAGTGAAATGAAAAAGCGCTAAATAGAGCAGTGCGCCAACTGCTAATTCGCCGAGTAAAAACAACCATGCGTTGGTTGACGACTGTGCAATAGACCATGCGCAAACCGCAAATGCGACAAAGGGTATCAAACGCTTTAACAAGTTTGTAGGACTGACTTTTGAGCCTGCAGTGCCTTGAACAGAAGCGCTCTGCTGAAACGCGCTACGCAAAGAGCTTTGCTGCGCTTTCATCAGCACGACCACACACATGGCGTACACCACAAGCCGCGCCAATACGCTGGAAATCGCAAGCCACACAAAGCTGCCGCTAAGCGCCATAGCACCAGCGAAAAGACCAAGTACTAATATGGACAGATACGGCGTTGCAAACTTGTTGTGAACCCTTCCCAATATATTACCTAGCTTCCCAGGAACGAGTGACTGCTGCGCCATAGAATAGGTAAGGCGGGAGGTGGAAATCATGTTTGCCAGCAAGTTTCCGGCAACCGAGACTACAGCGGTTAGAGTCATAACAAGCGCCCCGGTTTCGCCAAATATCATGTTGGCGAGTGCGATAAGTGGTGCGCTATCGGGTTTCTCTGGTCCGACGGTCTGCCAATAAAGCCACTGCACGCAAAAGTAAAATATGGCAATGCCTGAAACAGTAAGCATTAATGCGCGAGGTATTGTTTTTTTCGGTGAATTGGTTTCGCCACTAGTCACCACCACAGTTTCAAAACCAATAAAGGCATAAAGCGTAAGTAGAGCGCCGGCTGAAATGGTATCAAATGCTGGAATAACCGGAGCAGCAGAGCTGGTTAATGCAGTAGAAAAGTCTAGCTGCCAATAGCCCGCTATAATCAATGCCACGAAGGGCAACAGCTTAAGCACCGAGATAGTATCGAGTGATCGCATGGCGGCTTTAAGTCCGACAATATTCACGAGAATTAATGCTGTTGTCAGTACAACAATCGCAAATGACTTACCTGACCCTGTATTAATTTCCGGCCATATATAGCCTGCGTACAGCAATAAAACATGCATATTAGCTGCTATAGCGGTGGCGCGAGCGAGGTAATAAACAAAGCCGGTTTGAAACGCAGCGGCATCGCCGAACCCTTTGCGCGCATATACTACAGGCCCACCTGTTTCCTGGTACAGGGCTGCCAACTGCCCAAAGCACCACACAATGGCAAGCATGAGCGCGCCAAAAATCAAAAAGATATAAGGGCTAAAGGCACCGAGCTCTGCGGCCATTTTGGCGGGCAGCGCAAAAATACCTGCCCCAATTAGCCCGTTTAATACCAAAAGGGCAGCGCCAATACTGCCGATGCCTTTGGTTAAAAGCCCTTTATTTGAACTACTCATTATTAATGCTTAGCTTCTCTTTAATAAACGCTATTGTTTCGGTGCTTGCTTGGAAAACACTTGTTCACCCGCCACATAGGTTGCGTGTACTTCTGTCTTCCAAATGTCTTTGGCATCAATAGTGAAAATATCTTGATCAACTAGAATAAAATCTGCCCATTTGCCTGGCGTTAACGTACCTAACGAATCCTCCATATGCCCCGAGTAGGCCGCATCGAGCGTAAAACCTTTAAATGCTTGTTTAACAGTTAATGCTTCATGGGCATACCACCCCTTTACCGGCTGGTTATTTCTGTCTTGACGGGTAACCGCCGCGTGAAGACCGTAAAACGGGTTGGCTAATTCAACGGGAAAGTCAGACCCTAAGGGCAATGCGATACCAGAATCTAAAAGCGTCTTCCATGCGTAAGCCCCTTTCATACGGTCTTTACCAATGCGATCCTCTGCCATGTTTTTATCGCTGGTAGCATGTGTTGGCTGCATGGAGGGAAGTACTTTTAACGATGCAAAGCGCGCTAAATCGTCTGGAGCGATGACTTGAGCGTGCTCAATACGATTGCGCAATTCGCTGCCGCCGATGTTTTCAAAAGTGGCCTCAAATTCATTCAACGCAACATGGTTAGCTTTGTCGCCAATGGCGTGGTAGTTAAGCTGAAAGCCTGCGCCGATAACGGTAGTGAAAAGCTCTGTCATGTCCTCCGGTTGTGTCAGCAATAGGCCATGTTGATGAGGCGCATCTGAGTAGGGTTCTAGCAATGCGGCTCCTCGGCTACCTAATGCGCCATCGCCATAAGCTTTTACCGAACGAATATACAGAAAATCGTCATCATCGCGTATTGGTCCATTACCCAACATGGTTGAAAGTTCAGGGTCAGTAGCGCTTACCATAGCGTAAATACGCACCGGTAAATCACCTTCCACGGCCTCTTTCAAATAGAAATCGTAAACATCTCTGCTCACGCCGGCATCGTGCATTGATGTCACGCCATTTGCTAGTAAGTGCTCACCTGCAGCATTGAGTTGCTGTTCATATATTGCATTGCTGGCTTTAGGTAAATGTTCTTCAATGAGTAGTGATGCGTTGTCAATGAACACGCCAGTAGGGTTGCCGTTTACGTCTTTTATTATTTCGCCGCCAACGGGGGACTTGGTGTCTTTAGTGATACCAGCTAGCTCCATAGCCTTAGTATTAACCCAGGCTGCATGACCATCGACCCGAGTCAGGAATACCGGCCTGTCAGACACGACTTTGTCTAAATCGGTAGCGGTGGGAAAAGCTCTGTCAGACCATAATTCTTGATTCCAGCCGCGGCCAGTAATCCAAGATTGTTGACTATTAGCAAACGCATAGTCAGCAACCATCTTGGCCGCGTCTTGCGCACTGCTACTTTCTCGCAAATTAACTTCGAGTAAGTTTGCCCCTAAGCCAAGTAAATGACCGTGAGCATCAATGAGCCCTGGTAGCATCACTTTGCCATCACCATTAATAGTCTCGTCGATGCTAGCTGTAATATCAGGCGCTGTTTTATTTACGTCTAGGGCAACCACTTTACCCTCATCCATTACAAGGTTTTTGAACGAGATAAGTTCGCCAGCCTCATTAAGCGTATACCCTTTAACATTTTCAACGAGAGTAGCCGCGCTAGCACTTCCTATGGCTGCAAAAGACAGTGCAGTGAATAATGCAGAGCTTATGGCGCCAAGTCTTAATTGTTTTCTCGTTTTTGATTTACGTAAAGTAGAGTTCATGGAGTTTTCTGCCTTTATTTAATTATTCTAAGATTGTTATTCTGCGTAACTTGTATCGTTATTCTTTGAGCTTTTTACGCCTTGGCCTAACTCGTTTCATCAAGCTCGTCGGCCTCGCTAAAATCAAGAATAGGGGGCTGTAGTAAAAAGTCACGTTCCCATATTTTTGCCATGCTCGACTGGCTAATATTTCCGCCGCTTAATATGACCAACGCAGTTTGACCTGGAGGCGTGTTTGCTGCCCATGCTGTAACCGCAGCCATAGTCATGGCGCAAGTTGGCTCAATGTGAAGCTTCAGTAAATGATGAAGCCATTGAGTCCAGTAAGCAATTTGTAGTTCATCAACTTCATAAAAATCGTCAAGTTCTTGAAGAAGTGGGAATGTGACATCGCCAACAGAAGGCGTAGCTGCGCCATCTGCCAAGGTGTCTGGAGTATGGTTTAAAGCAACAATTTCCCCTGCCTGAAGCGACATTGATGCATCATTGGCTTCAGCCGGCTCAGCCCCAATAACCAGTGCGTCGGGTTGTAACGCGCGAGTCGCCAAAAGTGTACCCGACAACAATCCGCCACCGCCGCATGGCGCAAAGACGGCATCTACCTTACCCACCTCATTAAGTGCCTCAAGCGCCGCGGTGCCTTGCCCTGCCACAATATCCTCATGATTGAACGGGGGGATCCAGACAGTATCTGGCGCTTTCGATGCATCTTTAACCGCAGCGTCGGCTTCTAGGCGGTTGGGAAATAGCTTTAATTCAGCACCATAACTTTGTGTGGCCGCGGCTTTGATAGGTGATATCGTTTCGCTTGCAAAAATTGTCGCTTTAACGCCGAAGTGAGCAGCTGCATAGGCTACCGCCTGTGCATGATTCCCAGAACTATTTGCAACCACATGCTTTGGTAAACGGCCTTCTTCTTTTAAACGAGCCAAAAAATTCATTGCACCGCGAATTTTAAACGCCCCGATGGTTTGCAAACATTCTGCTTTAAATAAAATACGGTTACCCATCCATTGGTTAAGCAACGAAGATTCCACGATAGGGGTTTTCTTAACGTTATTTTTTATACGCTCGTAAGCAAGCTTAATACTATCAAAGCTGGGAGGTGTTCTCATTTTCTGAATGCTCTTTTATTCTTTATTTTTCAATGCATATAAGGTTTTAGCGTTTGTGCCAAAATTGCAAAAGCTACTTTAAGTCTCTGTAACGTTTTATTTTAAACGTCTCAATACGCATCAAAAGAAAACTGATTTCATACAGTGCCAGATACTTTTCACTTACGCCAGTATCCTCACCGCATCGTGTATAAGGCAATTCATATTTATTTCATAATTCTACTTTAGTATACCGCCTGCAGTTTTCGGAGATAGACACATGTTAAGCAAAATAAACCATCGCATATACGCCCTGCCTGCGGTGTTATTTCTGCTTCTTTCTTTAATCTTCATATCTGCAGGCGCCTTTATTCAAAACGACGAACGTGCAGCCCGAATCTCCAAAGCCCAGTCAGTTGCCGAACAAGTAAAGATCAGTCTTGAAGTGTTCTCAAATGAACGCATTAAAGCGGTGCATAACCTTATGCAGAACTGGCCCACCTTTGAACCAAACCAAGTGGATTGGTTTAATGCTCAAGCCCTGTCGTTAATGGGTATGCAACAAGGATTTTCCTCGCTAGTATTTGTTGATGCCACTGGAAAAATCGCTTGGGTAACAACGCCCAATACGGGTATCAAGACGCGCATTGACAATACGCTTATTGGGAAGCCAATGGAGGCGCTAGGATTAAACGTCTCTAGCCTGTCTGAAAATTTAGAAAGTACGCTGCTTTATTCTCAGGAAGCTGAACATCATTTTATCGTAGTAGGCAGAGCCATAAGCCCTCAAGAACCCGATCACGGCTATTTAATAGCGGGGTTCGATGTTCAAACCATATTGGGGGTTATGTTGGGTGAATTAGTTGGCCCTCAGTTTAACTTCCAAATCTATTCTGACGACGCCACGTTATTTAAAAGCGGCGAATTTGCTGACGACGGTACGATTGTTTCTTTGGCTCCCTTTACGTTTTTAGAAAGAGACTTTTATCTTTCTATGCAGTCTCAGCTAAGCCCTTACAACGCAGGGCTCCTCATCATACTAACGGGCTTACTGATGTCAGCGCTGGTTAGCTACGTACTGCACAAACAGTTAAAGGGGGCGGTTAGTTTATCGCTCAGCCAACAGCGTTACTTAACCGCCAGCGAAGCCTCTCTCGATGCGTTGCTTATCTATCAGCCTAAAGAAAGCGACTTTTCGCTAGTCGAAGCCAATTCCTATACCCGCTATCTATTTCGCGGGGCGTGTGAAGCACTGCGCTCAACGACATTGGCAGAGCAAATGCGGTATTTAGGGTTGAGTCACGAATTTATAAATGCGCAAAACGTGTATAAGGGTGGCATACCTTATGAAGCCCATATTGCCATTGAAAGTACCGAAATTAGCCCTGAATGGATAAAAGTTCAGGTGGTAAAGGCGGGGGAGAATATCGCTTTAACAATAAGGGATGTTACCGAACGTTTTCGTGCCCAAAATGACCTTAAACGCAGCGAGGAAAAATACCGCCGCTTAGTTGATGGGATGCATAGACACTTTGTTTACACAAAAACTGTCGAGCATAATTTTATCTACGTGAGTGCTGGTATTGAAAAAATTCTTGGCTTTTCTGCGGATGATTTTTGCGTAAATGAATCGCGCTATGTACGCCAAGTACCTGATGAAACTTTCCAGATTCGCCAAACCATTGCTCGTGGCGAAAAGCCTGAACCTTATGTCGTTCATTATCAAGGCAAAGTAGGTGAGCCATTGGCGCTAGAGTTCTCCGACACACCAATATTAGATGAGGAAGGCAGGTTAGTGGCCGTTGAAGGCATAGCGCGAGACGTCACTAAGGAACTAGCGCTTCAGGAAGAAGTCTACTTTCAAGCAAATCATGATCAATTAACAGGGCTCTTCAACCGTTATGCTTTTGATGAAAAGTTAAGAGAGATCCTTAACGACACACATCGCAGCAATAAGCAAAACGCGAGTGGTAAAAACGTTGAGCTCGCCGAGCTAGAAGAGAACAATATCGTAAGTCGCGCGGGTTACAATGAGGTGACCTTCTTAAACATGCCTCATGCTCAACACAAACAAAGTGTGATGTGCTTTATCGACATGGACCGTTTTAAATTGGTGAATGATAGCTGTGGTCATCCCGCTGGCGACAAGCTACTGAAAGAGATATCTACCATATTCAGACAGTATGTAAACGGGCAAGACTTGCTAGCGCGAATAGGCGGAGATGAATTTTGTATTATATTTCGTAATCAAAGTTTAGAAGAGGTGACCAAGCGCCTAGATAAACTATTGTTGGCTATCTCCAATTACCGTTTTGTATACGACGACAAGTTGTTTTTTGTGGGCGCAAGCATTGGCGTAATCGAAATAAACGAAAGCACACAAAGCGCGGAAGCATTGATCAAAGCTGCCGACAATGCCTGCTATAAAGCAAAACACTTGGGGCGAAACCGTTACTTTGTGTTTCACGACAACGACTCACAAATGGCCATCGACGATAGTGAGAATCAAGTACTGCATGCCTTACACCACGCGCTGCAAAACGATGGCTTTGAATTATATAGCCAAGCTATTATGCCGCTTAATGTGCCCAATGAAGATAAAGCGGGACACCTTCAACATTATGAAATATTGCTTCGTCTAAACGCTAGAGAGGGCGGTCTTATCAGCCCAGGATTATTTATCCCGTTAGCTGAACGTCACGGTTTAATGAATAAAGTGGATTTGTGGGTGGTAGATAACACCCTCAAAACCCTTGAAAGTAACCCAGCGCATATTGATAACGTTGGCAAAGTGGCTATTAACTTATCGGGCATAACGCTAGGTGACGAGATGGCTCTTCATAAAATTACGCAAAGAATGCAAAGCACGTCGGTACCTGCAGAGAAGATTTGCTTTGAAATAACAGAGACAACGGCGGTAACGAATTTAAGTGCCGCTAAACACTTTATATCCACGCTGCGAGATTTAGGTTGTAGCTTTGCCTTAGATGATTTTGGTGCAGGTATGTCGTCGTTTACTTACCTTAAGCACCTTGACGTAGACTACGTGAAGATAGACGGTTCCTTTGTGCGAAACATTGTTCACGATCCAATTGATCATGCTACAGTTACTGCGATTAATAATATTGCGCACAGTATGGGTAAACAAACGGTAGCTGAGTTTGTAGTGGACAACGCTACTGCAGAGGTGCTTAGAGAGCTTAAAGTCGACTATGGTCAGGGCTTTGCTTTAGATAAACCCAAGCCACTGGCGCACAGAGTTCAATGGCGAGTAAAACTTGCCTCTGCCTAAAAGGAAATAATTATGGGTTTATTTGATACCATTATGGGTAATGCGAGCGAGACAAGCGCTTCTGATGTACAAGAAGAGCTGACGCCCATACTCGCGGCTAACGAGACCGTTACTTCTGCGTTTAAATTAGTGCGCGATTTAAGTGTATTCACGAACAAGCGCCTGATCCTTATCGATAAGCAAGGGCTTACTGGGCGCAAAGTGAACTATCACTCTATTCCTTACAAATCGATTACGCAGTTCATCGTTGAGACGGCAGGACACTTTGATACGGACGCCGAGCTTAAAATCTGGTTGTCGGGTAAAGCCGATCCTATTGAGATTGAGCTGAGTGCGTCGTCTGCGCAGGCTGTACAGCAAAACCTAGCAACCCAGATGTTTAGCTAGGCACTATTGCCAAGCTAATTTAAGGCTAATAAAAAGAAAGCGAGCAGTATAAAACTGCCCGCTATTTTAGTTTCTTTCTTTAAGATTTCGTTTCCACAATGGTTAGCTCATTATTGCAACCTCTGGCAAAAACATAATCTATGAAAGGTTTAGAAAACAACGCTAACACTTGCTGAACAGGTGGTTGTGCCTGCTTCACACACTTGATAACTATAAGTAGCACCGCCTTTTGAGCTAAGAGCATCGGTATACGCGCCGTCGTTTGCTGTGGTAGCAATAACACTTCCGTTGCGATATACATCAACATTTGACGACGTAGCATCAGCCCAAGAAAGATCTACACGTTGTGTGCCTTTTACTTTGTAGCCTGTAGCCGTAAGGGTTAAGTCGCCGGTGCCGCCTGTATCACCGCCGCCGTTATCGCCACCGCCATTATCGCCACCGCCGTTGCCGCCAGCGCAACCATTTTGCGTAAGGTAAGCATTCATATCGGCCGCTTGGGCGATACCATAGCCAAAGAAGTCGTCTTTACCTGGGGCGCCTGCGTCCATTGCAGTTGCTTTAAGCGCGCTACGGATCTCTTCACCTGTACACGTTGGGTGATTTGACCATACCAGCGCAGCAATACCTGCAACGGCTGGCGTCGCCATTGAAGTTCCGCTCATGTAGCCGTAGTCACTTGCGCCAATTGAAATGTCGATAGTAGATGCTGCTACTAATGCGCTTCTATCTTCGAACGCTGCACCTACAGCAGGGATTGAGGTATTGTTAGTATCACCTAGCGTGCCGTAAAGCATGCCTGGTTCGTTGTTGATAATAACGGCACCTACACCACCAGATAGTTCACAGTTGTTAACCTTGTCGTAGAACGACACGCTACCGCGGTCAATAACACAAACCTTGCCCGCTGCGCCAGTATCTACCGCATCGCCTAAGCCTAGGAAGTAAGTCGCCGCTGATACCGTACCGGTATTTTCCATCGCCGATGATGCAAAGCCAACACCGTCAGCGCTCATTGCAGATAGTGACGCGCCGCCTGCAGGATAGGTTGAAAGGGTGTCTACGCCACCTGCAGTTACCTCAACACAGATAGTTTCGTCGGTAGTAACGCGCTTACCGCGGCCAGAGCTACATGATGGATATTGAGAAAAGTCCGCAATATTATTATCCGCATCGTTTGCGCCAATCATCATCACTGACGAGTAGCCTGCAGGATAAGAACGAACGCTATTGCCGTCATTTCCAGCAGCAGCCACAACTAAGCCGCCCGCTGCAACGAAGTTTTTAAACGCGTTTTCTTCTGTAGAGTTTGCGCCACCGCCACCAAGGCTCATGTTTATGATGTTAGCACCAGCCTGAGAACACAGCTGAGCTGCTTGTGCTAAATCTGATGAATAGCCCCAGCCAGAAGCGTTAAATACCTTGATGATGTGCATATCAACGCCAGGCGCCATGCCCACTACACCAAAGCCGTTATCAGCCGCGCCGATGGTACCGGCTACGTGTGTGCCGTGAGGGCCACCATTTTCAAACCAATTACCAGTGCCAATATCATTATCGCCGGTAATTGCAGACCAGTTGAAATCAGCATTCGATGAATCTAGCCCTGAGTCAATAACACACACTTTCATGCCAGCGTTGCTATCAAATGCAACTTGGTCAGCCTGCGATTGATAAACAGCGTATGGCGTTAATTGGGTTTGTGTTGGGTCGCCCGCGTCATCGTTAAATAAGGCCATTGGCACGCGTTTTAGGTCAGCTTCAACTAATTTAACGTGTGGGTTGTTAAGTAACCCTTTCACGTCACTCAAAGATTTACCGCTGAACGTCGCAGCGATGAAGCCATCGGCATCAACGTGAATTTCTGCACCAGATTGTTTTGCCAGTGCTTTCACAATGCCTTTTGCGTTGTTGTCTACCTGAATGATGTAACGGTCGTCGTCTGCAAGTGCTGTAAAGCTTGAAAGTGCTAAGCCAGCTGCGATTAAAGATGGGGTAAATTTATTATTTTTCATAGGTACCACTCTGTTTCACCTGTTGTTTAATCCCACCTTTTTGATTGTTTTTTGTGGTGGGTAAGCAATATGCTCGTTTTTGAAACTACACTATGAAAAAAAATTTAACAAACCTTGTAGCAAAAAATTATTATAAAGTTTAATAACCAAAAAAAAGGGTATAAAGATAAATTATCTTTATACCCTTATATTTCAGTTGTTTATATTTACTTAATCGTTCTATTGAAAAAATTGGTTATGGTTTTGTATAAGTGAATGCCCGTTTGCTTGCCACGAATACTGTGCTTCTTGCCAGGGTAATCCATAGTTTCAAACGGGATGGCCAAGTCTTGAAGGTGCTTGTATAGCATAGTCGAGTGAGTAAACAGTACGTTGTCATCCGCCATACCGTGGTAAATTAAAAGGTCGCCTTTAAGATCTTTTGCGTAAGGGAATACTGAAGATGCAGTATAAGCATCGTCATCCGTGTTTGGGTTACCCATGTAGCGTTCCGTGTAGTGGGTGTCATATAGGCGCCAGTCAGTTACAGGCGCACCCGACACTCCAGCTGCGAAGTAATCGCCCGCTTTGAACATGGTCATGAGAGTCATGTAGCCGCCATAGCTGTGACCGTGAACACCGATACGCTCAGCATCAACATAAGGAAGTGTGCGCAAGAACTCTACGCCCGCAACCTGATCGTCCACCTCAATAAAGCCCATTTTTTTGTAAATAGGATCTTCAAAGCCTTTACCGCGATAGTTAGAGCCACGGTTATCTAACGTGAATACCACGTAGCCTTGGTCAACCCAATGTTGGAACAGCAAGCCACGGTTGCCAGCCCAGCTGTTAGTCACAACTTGTGCGTGAGGGCCGCCGTAGAGATAAACGATTACAGGGTGTTTCTGCTCAGGGTTTTGCTTGGCACTGTCAGGCGTGTAAATTCGATACTTAAGGGTTGCGCCATCTTTTGTGGTGATGTCACCAAACTCAGGTGCTGTCCAGCTATCCATATAGGTGTGCAGCGGGTGGCCTTCTTCAATCTTGTTCTCTTCAAGCCAGGTAATTCGCTCGCCGCTGGCGCTATTTAGGCTAACCTGTGCAGGTGAATTAATGGTCGAGAAACGATCGATAAAGATAGAGGCATCTTTGCTAAACGCAGCGCTGTGATATGCGCCTAGTTCAGTGATACGCGAAATCTCGCCGCCCTCTAAAGGCACGCTGTAAACATGACTTTCAAGTGGCGTGTCTTTGCGACCAGAGAAATACAAACGGTTGTTTGCGGTATCTATAGCTTCAACACTGTCTACAACCCAATCACCTTTGGTTAATTGCTTTACAAGCTTGCCGTTATTGTCGAAAAGGTAAAGGTGTTTATATCCATCGCGCTCAGACGCCCAGATAAACTGGCCTTTTTCTTTCAAGAAATAAAGGTCGTCGTGCAAATTTACCCACGTAGTGCTTTTTTCTGTAAGCAGTACGTTTTCTTTTTTACTATTAAGATCGAAGGCGCGAAGTTCTAAGGTTTGCTGATCTCGCGTTTGCCACTGGTAGGTAAATGTGGTGCTGTTTGGCATCCACTTGCCTCGTGCAAAATAAATGTCTTTATCTTCGCCTAAATCAACCCATGTGCGGTCGCCAGAACTGATGTCTTGAATAGCAAGTTCCACCAACACGTTCGGCGTGCCTGCCTTAGGATATTTTTGTTCGATAAGTTTGATATCGTCAGCATAAATTTCAGAGCGGGTGATCACGTCTACCGGGCTTTCATCCACCTTGGTAAATGCAATTTTTGTTTCATCAGGTGACCACCAATATCCAGTCATGCGGCCCATTTCTTCTTGCGCCACAAACTCCGCCATACCAAACTTGATGTTGCCGCTACCTTCTTTGGTAATGGCGGTTTCTTTACCTGATTCAATGTGTTTCACATAAAGGTTCTGGTCGCGAATAAACGAGATGTAGTTACCTTTTGGTGATAATTTAATATCAGTTTCAAAAGCGTCAGTATCAAGTAACTGTTTTGCGCCCTTTTCACCGAGTTTGTGATAAAACACGTCGCCGCCTAGCGGGAACAACAACGCTTTGCCATCGTCAGACCATTGGTAGCTAACAATACCGCTGCCTGATAAGCGCATACGTTCCCGTCGCGCTTTTTCTTCATCAGAAAGCACTTCTTCGCCGCTTTGAAGGTCGTTTGAATCGAACAGCATGCGGGTTTGACCGCTTTCAATATGGTATTCCCATAAATCTAAGCGTTCATAGTCAGTTTGTTTACCTTTAAGGAATGTAACGCGCTGACCGTCAGGTGATACTTTTAATGAACGGGGGGCGTTGCCATCCAGTGAAGGTGAGGAGAAAATACGCTCAATTGTGAGCGTTTCAGCGTTTAAAGCAGTAGAGAGCATAGCGGCTCCAATTAAAAGGGCTTTTTTCATTTTTATCTGCATATTTGACTGTCGAAAGTTTGATTGTAGTTATATCAATTTATGATACAAGGTGCGACGTATGAAATCCGCAATGGTGCTAGGAGCGACAGGTTTAGTAGGACGAACGCTTGTAAATATGCTGTTACAGGACAGGCGTTACAGTGAAGTCACGTGTTTAGTTAGAAAGCCTCTTTCTTCGAGTATGTTTAGAGACCCTTATAACAAATTAAAACCTGTTGTTATCGACTTTGATTACTTTCAAGATTACCAAGGTTATTTCAGCGTAAACCATGTGTATTGTTGTTTAGGTACAACGCTTAAAAAGGCAGGCTCTAAACAGGCATTTCGCCGCGTCGATTTTGAATACGTCCATGTGGCAGCCCAGCTCACCCGTGCGCAACGCGCAGACAGCTTTGTCTGGATATCTTCGGTAGGTGCCGATGCGAAAAGCAGTAACTTCTATTTGAAGGTAAAAGGTGAGTTAGAAAATGCGATTATGCGTATGCCGCAACTGCCAAATGCCGCGGCGGTAAGACCATCTTTATTGCTTGGTGACAGAGAAGAGTCACGCACTTTAGAAGATTTAGCACAAAAAACCGCACCTATTTGGCAAAGTTTGATGAAGGGACCACTCAAAAAGTACCGGCCAGTACACGCGATTGATGTAGCAAGAAACATGATGTCGCTGCAGCGCTGGTAGTGAACTATCATAACCTTAACGTGAAGCGTTTTAGAACTTGGTATAGAATGCGTGGCTTTTAAACGTCTCGGTAACTCAATCCTCTATGTTTCGCTGCAAACAATTTACGGTGACTCAAGACCGCTGTGCGATGAAGGTGAATACAGATAGCCTGATTTTAGGGAGTTGGGTGAACGTCGGTGCTGCCGCGCATATTCTAGATGTTGGGACCGGCAGCGGCATACTAGCGCTAATGATGGCGCAAAAAGCCGTATCTTCATCGAAAGTCGACGCTATAGAGATAGACGATAACGCTGCAGCGCAAGCGGCTTTTAATTTTGATAATGCTAAATGGTCACGCCAGCTGTCTGTTTACCATTGTGATATCTGTAAATTTGAGCCGCCTTGCCTTTATGATCTGGTCGTTTCAAATCCCCCATACTTTGATGAAGCACTCAAAAATACAAACGCCTATAAAGCTCAAAGTGAAGCTCGAAATCTGGCAAGGCAAACATCAGCCCTTCGCCCCGATACACTTTTCAGCGTAAGTAATGCGGTCTTAAATGAAGGAGGTAGCATGTATTGTTTATACCCTTCATCTTTAGACGCCGACATAGTGCAGGTAGCAGAAACTTACGGTCTCCAGTTGCAGAGAATTCTTTACATAAAACATTCAAAAACCAAGTCGCCTTATCTTTGCGCCTTTCATTTTATTAAATCTTCTTCCGCGTCCTCATTACATGGCTGTAAGAACACGCAGGAACAAAACACTATGGTTAGTAAAAATATACTGACGATAAGGAATGAAAAGGGTGATTACACGGATGAATATAAAGCGCTTTGTGAGCCTTTCTATTTGAAATTTTAATGAGCATTAGCACAGGAATATAGACTCAATGAATATTGTTGCGGAAGCTTTTGGTGCGATTGCTGTAGTTCTGAACTTCATAGGCTATCGTCAAACAAATGTGGACAAATATTTACTTATCTCGGCCTTTGCTTTAGCGGCGTTGAGTGCACATTTTTTTATGCTCGACGCAATGGCTGCAGGGGTTGGTACTCTGCTCGCGAGCGTGCGTAACTTTATTGCGATTAAGCATAGAAGTAACGTTATCCTGTTTTTATTTATCGCAATAAATATGGGGTTCTTGGCCTATGAGTGGTTCGTGCTCAACCACAACTGGATAATATTTGTTGCCTATACGTCATCGCTTATTTTCACCGTTGGCTCTCTTGTCATTAGAAATACCCACACCATTAGAAAAGTATTCCTTGTTGCCGAAACCCTAGGGCTAATTTATGCCATTTCTGTTGGCAGTATTTTCGGTACAGTATTTAACGTGAGTAACTTAATAAGCATTGTCAGCAAATTGAGAAAGCCTTAAATATTGAGGTCGAAAATAGTGTTCCCCTTGTCGTATTAGGCATATACCAAAGTACCGTATACCAAAGTGCAATGGGCTAAAGTTCAATTTAAAATTAGGTATGTAAGCGTATCATTATTAATCAGTGAGTATAGTTTCAGTAATTTTTCCTTGAGATGAGCGGAAGTAGACTCTGTATGCAGTAGTGAGGAGAGTATACGCGATGAACTCAATTGATAATTCTAAAAAAGTTGAACGCTCTGATTTGCTTGAACAATCATTTCAAAGCGCCATTAACAATGGTGCGGCGGTCAATGTATATGAGCAAGCCCAATTTTTCCGAAACGCCGCTTCGGCAAACGACAAGCCACGTCTAGTTGAAGCTCGAACCAGCCTAGAGACAGAGACGCTTTGGAAAAAGCGACTCTTTATGCTGCTGGAAGCTGAAAACAAATTGTTAAAAGTTATACGCTTACGTAAAATTACTGGTATATTTACAGTATTGAGTGTGGCTGTTTTTATATTTTCCCTGTTTGTAGCCCCTTCGATGTCTCCTAAAGCATTTTACAGCTTGGTCGCTGTGGCAGCATTTGGTATAGCCACTTACCCAGCATGGTTTTTACTTTCAAAAAGCAATAGGAAGCGACGAGACCAAATCTCTAGTTTGTTTTACAAGAGCAATCATGAAGTAGAGACGGCAGATGGCAAAATGACCTTAATAAACAGGGCGAACTATGCAAGTGTAACGCAAATACACATACTGGATCGCAAACTTGGATTATTCCCAAACACATAGGCATCATTATACTTCCAAGCTAATCGTAGTACTTTTAGTAGCGTCCCTTATTCTTGGGGCGTTACTGCTAGCGCCCATGGATGCACTCGGGCAACTTCTCTCTTCAATAGTCATTCTTATTTTCATATCGCTTTGCAGTAAAGAAGCGAGGCACACTCAAAAATATCAGCATTTATTTCGCGTGTTCGCACTGGTGTTAGCAATAGCCCTTAGTGTTAGATACTTATTATGGCGAGGTATTTACACGCTGACTTATTCTGACTTTCTTTCAATGATAGCCGTCTTGTTGCTGTTTGGCGCTGAAATATACGCCGGCGTCACATCTGTACTGGGGGCTATCGTTAATGCGTTTCCACTCAGTCGACCTTTACTATCTCTAGAAGGTGTAGATAGATCCACACTGCCTAGTGTAGATGTCATGATCCCAAGCTACAACGAAGATGATGATATATTAGAAGTAACCATTCGAGCCGCGAAAATGCTAGATTATCCAAAGGATAAACTTCATATTCACCTGCTTGATGATGGCGGAACAGACCAAAAAATTAATGCTGAAAACCCAGCTTCAGCAGCGTCGGCAAAACAACGAAGAGAGAGGCTTCAGGGCCTTTGCGAACGTTTGGACATCACCTACCACACGCGGGCAAAAAATGAGTTCGCTAAGGCAGGTAATGTTAATAGTGCAATTCAAAATACCACTGGTGATTTAATAGTTATCTTAGACGCAGACCATGTGCCTACCGCTGACTTTTTAGATAGAACCGTCCCTTGGATGCTCAAAAACGAGAAAGTATTCCTTGTTCAAACCCCCCATTTTATGGCGAACCCTGATCCCGTTGAGCGTAACTACTTCTCGGCATTCACTCGTATGCCGTCAGAAAACGACATGTTTTATGGAACCATACAAAAGGGGTTAGATTACTGGGGAAGCTCATTTTTCTGTGGTTCTGCTGCGCTAATGCGTCGGAAACATTTAGATTTAGTTGGCGGTATTTCTGGCGACTCCATTACCGAAGATGCAGAAACTGCCCTAGATTTGCACAAAATGGGTTACGAATCTGTGTATGTTGATAGGCCCATGGTGAGTGGTTTAGCGCCAGAAACTTTCGATGCATTTATTCAACAGCGTATGCGCTGGGCTCAGGGAATGACTCAGATTCTACTGCTTAAAAAACCTTTTAAAGCCGAAGGTTTAAAATGGTATCAGCGAGTTGGCTACATGAGTTCAATCATGTTTTGGCTATTTCCTTTTGCTCGGATTATTTTTCTACTAATGCCGCTAGCGTATCTTGTATTTGGCCTTCAGGTTTATCACGCCTCTATACTGGAAATTTTTGCGTTCACACTGCCCCACGTTATAGCCACTTACATGATTTCCACTATGCTGTTTGGGCGAACCCGATGGCCTCTGGTTTCCGAGCTTTATGAGATACTCCAATGTGCGTTTACGCTAAATGCTCTGATCAAAGTCTTTTTAAAGCCAAGGGCCCCTTCATTTGTGGTTACGCCAAAGGGTGAAAGCCTAGAAAAAACCTTCATATCACCGTTATCCAACATCTTCTATTGGTTGATATTAATCATAACTTTTGCTCTGGGTAGTGGGGTTTATAAATTTATTACAGAACCGCTTACGAGAGAGTTAACGGTAGTAGTAATGCTATGGAATATTTTCAACTTAATTTTATTATTATCGGTTCTTAGTGTTTTACTTGAGCGAAAACAAGTAAGAAGCCAAGCGCGACTGCCAGCAACAAATAGCGTTGTGATTAAAACGAGTACCGACGAAGCCTGGGTGGGGGATCTGGTCGATCTTTCATTAGGAGGTGCGCGATTAAGACTAAAAGGGGCAGGGGCGCTTGTACCTGAAAGCGCTACTTTTACCTCGTGGAGTCACGCACTTAGTAAAAATGTGCATATACCCATCAAGGTACTGCACTACGACAGTTCGTCGAAAATATTGAGGGTGCGTTTTGCCCCTCAAAACGACGAACAAGAAAACGAAGTTGTCGCTTATTCACTATGTGATAGTTTGCGTTGGATGTCATTTCAACGAAGAAGAACAAGAGCTATTTCATACTGGTTTGGCGCAAAACACGTGCTAAAAGTCGGGCTAAAGCCGGCTTTACTGCATATGCTTGTACTAATGGGGAAATTCTCCGGTAAATTAGGATTACTTGCTAAGCCGGCAAAGGAAAATCAATGATAAAAAAATACCTTATTCCACTATGGCTTTTGTGCATGCCTTTTACCCTTGCAGCACAAACAAACTCGTACCGACTAACCGATTTTTACGGTGGTGACGGAACGGTTCGACTTCAAGGTAAATCCGCGTCGGTAGACATTCCCATTCCCCTGAGTTTCGTCGCAGACGTGGATAGCGCCCTATTAACGCTTGAAGTGGTGAGTTCGCAAGCCTTAATTAGAAAGCGTTCGCAGCTGTATGTCAGATTCAACAATGCAACCATCGGACAGATTGCTTTTGACCCTGACAGACCTTCCCTTGTATCTGAGGTTACTATTCCCAACGCTCTCTGGCGTGCGGGGTTTAATTCACTTACTCTTGCGGTGAGCCAGCACTACGCAGAGCAATGTGTAGACGGCAACGCACCGGAATTGTGGAGTGAAATCAATGTGTATAGTTCTACATTAAAGATAGCCACCTCAATCAATGAGAAGCGTTTCACATTAGATGCATTGAGCGGGTTCTTTAACCCTGGGATTGGAGGGCAGCGCAACGTTCACCTCTATACTGCACGCGAAGTAAACCCATTATTAAAGCAAAAAACACTGCCCATTGTTGCGCAGGCATTGGCCCTTCGAAATCAGTACCAGCCACTTATTATCCAGCAGGAGAGTTTTGATGATGGCTACGTGCTTCCGCAGACCGAAGATGATTTTTGGAATGAGCAAAACATAGCACAATACGAGCGCACCGCGTGGTACCTCGAGCCAGAGCAAGAGCAACCTGTTCACGTGCTAGTGGGTACTGTTGAAGCTTTATCGCCAGTGTTATCTGATGAAGTGATCAACGATATCGACGGCGCATTTTTAAAAGCGCAGCGCACCCCAGCCTTTGTGAAAGACAAAAAGATTATTGTGCCAGCTAGCTATAGGCTGATTGTAAGTGGAACGACACAAAATGAAGTGCTAGAAGCGGCCAAGGCCTTGGCGGTTATGGATGATGCTATCAACCCCGTTTCTCAGGTAAAGGTGCTTTCTCAGTCTCAAATGCAGCCAGATACTCTGCAGCGTAACCGTATCTTGAACCCTGATAACCACTATACGTTTGAAGATTTTGGCGTACCGACAACGCAATTTAGGGATGAGGGCGACTTTAACAAGCGCGTATCCTTTAGGCTACCCGCTGATTTTTATGTTCCTGAAAACGCATCGGTCAGTTTGCTTTTAGATTTCGGTTACGGTGCAGGATTTGGACCTGGCTCAGTAATGAACGTAAAAGTAAATGATGAGTTGGTCCACGGCTTGGCACTTAACAATATTAATGGTCAATCGTACAGAGATTACCAGTTACGCATTCCTGCTCGATTCTTCAAAGGCGGCGTTAACAATCTAGATTTTGCAGTTACCTTAAGACCTCCGCTCGCCGGCGTAGCGTGCGACGACGTGCCAGGGTCCCATCTCGTTTTTCAGCTAGATAACTCTTCGGTTATTGAGCTTCCAAGTGCGGGACATGTCGCAGTGCAGCCCAATTTAGCCATGCTCTCTGAAACTGCTTATCCATTTGCGCGCTTCAAATCTGCGCCTGTTTCGAGTATTGCAATACCGTCAGATGACTACTTGAATACGGCGTTAACGTTGTCTGCTAAGTTTGCGCAAGCAGCTCAAGCTCCGTTACTAAACGTTGAAATCGTATCGGGGAGTGATATTTCTGCCGAAGGTTCGGTCCTTGTGCTTGGAACGCCAGATACCCTTTCAAGCATTGAGCAGGAAGAATTTAGTACAGCAATAGATGCGACTAAGCGCTGGTCTTACAGACTTCAAAATAATCTGTACAACCAAATAAGAAATATGACGGATGACAAGTCTTTTAAAGAAATGCGAATTGATGGAAACACTGTACAGGAAAGTGATTTGGGGGCGCAGGCGATACTCACAGCGCAAGCACACCCCGTTTCATCAGACACCGATACACTTTTCATCATGGCTGCGCAAACGCCAGAGTTACTTCAAGCGAGAGTAGAAGACTTGGTTAGCTTGTCGTTGTGGGGGCAAATGGCAGGGGATTTCTTTGCTTGGAAAGATGCGTTATCGCCATCGCTTATCATGCAAGTAAGTGAAAAATATGAAGTGGGTGAAGCTGACGATAACTGGCTGCACTTAAGACTTTGGCTTTCCAACAATCCTTGGTATTGGCTGATTGGCTTTATCATTTTGGTCTTTATCGTAAGCATGGTGATTTACCTACTGCTTAAACGTAGAAATGAACAAGTACAAGACTCATGGTAGCGCTAAGAAAAGCAACAAGGGCGCTGTCTTTTATTGGCTTTTTGTGTGTTCTGATGTCTTGTACTACAAAAGACGATAGCGAGTTCAAAGCTCAGTTCATGGCCTACAAAGCGCTATTTATTGATGGCGGTCGCGTAATTGATACGGGAAACGGTGACGTTTCCCATAGCGAGGGGCAGGGCTACGGTATGCTTTTCGCTATTGCCGCCGATGATAAAGAGACCTTTGATGCACTATGGCAATGGACTAAAAGTACGCTTATGCGTAAAGATGGGCTCTTTAGTTGGCGATATCGACCGTGCACCGGCAGCCCGTCTTCTTGTATTGATGATCCTAACAATGCCTCTGATGGAGATTTATTGATTGCGTGGGCGCTTTTAAGAGCAAGTGAAAAGTGGGGCGTAAACGAGCTTAAAGAAGATGCGCGAAACATCGTCGGAGCGATTGAAAGCACCCTGTTGGTTAAGTATGACAAGGCCGTTTTACTTTTGCCGGGTGAGTACGGATTCAGTGTAAAATCAGATGAAATCACCAGCATGCAGCTCAATATGTCCTACTGGATTTTTCCGGCACTTTCTGAGCTATCGTCCCTTTCATCAACGCCATCAAAATGGGACAACCTCTTTGAAACAGGCTTGTTTCTACTTTCGAATATGCAGTTTTCATCTTACCGTTTACCGAGCGACTGGGTTCGCTTTGAACCCAAAAGTGTGGACATCGATAACGATAAGTTTAAAGGCAGGTTGACGTTAGAAAATGTCGTATCACCAGAGTTTGGTTTCAACGCCGTTCGGATCCCGCTCCAATTAGTTTGGTCTGAAGGCGTTCGAGACGATAATGAGTTAGCAGAGCGATTGCTTGAACCCTATTATGAGTGGTGGGCGCTTGAACCAACCCCTGCGACAATAAACCTGCTTACCGAGCAAACGGCTGAGTATGAAATGACAGACGGCATGCGTTCGGTGAAACTTGCAGTAGATGAAATTATGAATTCGAAAGCCGCAAAATGGCCCACAGTTAATCGAAAAATGGATTACTATTCAGCCAGCTTAACTTTGCTTTCCATGCTAGCAGTAGCGGATAACGCCTCGTGAAAGATACATTTAAACGTACTGCTCTCGTGCTTGCTTTGGGTGCCATAACGGCTTTACTTGTGCCAACCCAGGCTATTGGGCAAACAAAAACAACCTATAAAGAGAAGGACTTAGGTCTTCTACCATCACAGCAGGTGCAGCCGGATTTGACCGGTCTTTGGTATCATATCAACGAGCGACAGGTGAAGCAGGCCAACGACGAATTTGGACGTTTAAAGGCGCTTTACCCTGGGTGGCAAGTACCAAAAGAAGTCGAAACTGAACTAAACAGACTAAATGGTAGATTAAAAGGTACATTAAACCCTGTTCCTGTAAAGCCGCTAGAACCAGACGAGCCCAAACGAGCCTCACAAGAGCGCGAGTCAACGCTTCTCAAAGCGTCACCAAAGGTTTCGGCGCTAGAGGAATTTGCTCAGCGTACGCCAAAGGCCCGCGCCAATGCCTCAGAGCAACAAGTGAGACGATTAGTTGAACTTAGTAACCAATTGAAGCGAACAGACTTTTATTTGTTGATGGGATGGACCGCTATCGATAAAGGTATGCTCGACATAGCGACGAAGCAGTTCTCTTTGGCGTTAGAAACGGCTGTACGTGACATAGATAAGCAGTCGGCGCAGCAGGGACTTGATAGCGTTACGGGTATCTGGTTACAGCAAGCGCTAGCGTTACGAGACTTTGAAGCGCTTGAAACCTTCCTTGAGCTAGATAACAGCAACTATGTCAAAGATGTACTCATAGGAGAGGCGTGGCAGCAATATGATGCTAAAAACTATATATTTTCTGAAGCGCTCTTCCATTTGGTAGATGATGATGAAGGTAAGTATTTAGCGCTGATTGCGCAGGAAACAGAATCCGCTAAACAAGACGCTTTCGCTTTAGCGTGCAGTATTAATACCGACGTTTTTATTCGTCGCTGTGCTGATGCGCTAGCAACGCGACAAGCGCAGTTTTATGACTCAATGCGTTACAAACAAAGTATTGAGGCGGGTGAAGCACTTTCCCAGTTAAGGCGACTGAGTCTTGATGAGCAAGCCCTGATTGGTTGGGCTGCGAAAGAAATACAAGATACTACAACCGCCACTGCAGCTTTTGAGCGTGTGTTATCGAAAACGCCAAATGATAGCGTTATTGCTAACGAACTGGTTTCACTTAATCAAAGTGACGATACCACATTGAATAGGTTGGCACTTAAATACACTGAAGTAAAACGTATTTTGCAAGAGCGCACTACTCGCAATGCTTGGCCAAGAAAACAGTTTTGGCTCGCTTATCAAAACGACGATCCACGAGGGGTTTTATCACAAACTAAAGATGGTCTAAGTGCTGTCTATGGAATGAATACCCGCAGTCGAAGTGGCGGAGAAGGGCTTGGCAACTTCGACGTTCTGTCGCAATATGTCGGCATTGGCAGCGGTTATAAAAACTGGCTATGGCAAGTATCACTCGACTACAAGCAGTTCTATAGCGGTCGTCCACAAACTAATGATTGGTTTGGTGATAGGCAATTAGGCAGTACATTTTCAGGAATAAGCGGTTTTGAAGATACAGCCCTTCGGGCTGAAGCGTTTTATCAGGCTCCAGACATTAATTTTTACGTTAATTTAGATTATGCCATGTTTGACCAGCCTGTGAAGGCGGAAGTGACAGGGCAAATCTCGGCAACAAAGTTCTTAGCAAATACTACCGTCGCGGCTACCTTATTTCGAAAAGCGAAAGAAGATAGCTTATTAAGCCAGACCGGCACATTCTATACTGACCATACGCAAGCTTGGGGCTACGTTATAGAAAGTGGGGTTCGGGGTTTGGTGGCTCACTCCATAACTGACAAAGTGTCTGTCGCAGGAACGGCTCAGGTAAGCCGACTCGAAGGCGAACGCGTTGCCAATAATAGCTCGCTATCAGTCCGTGGTGATATGAGTTATGACATTGCAAGTTTGGTCTCCCCCAAACTTGATTATTGGCGTGTTGGGCCATTCTTGAGCTATACAAGCTATGATAAAAATTTAAGTGGCTTTACGGTCGGCAATGGTGGCTACTTTAGCCCAAGCCAGTTCATCAGTATTGGCGGCTATTCAGAGCTATTGACGCTTGAAGCACTTAACTGGCAAATTAAGCTACGAAGCTCACTTGCGTTTTCACGTGTTGAACAAGACGATGATCTGCGCTTTCCTACAGGAGAAGCGTTTCGTCCTCAAGACTTAGATGAGGCTTTTGGTGAAAGCTCAGATACGGGCTTAAGCGGCAACTTTATGGCTGAGGGCCAATATCGTTTCAACGACAACTGGATTGCGGCAGGTTATATTGGAAAAGCGTTCGCTGTTGAGTATCAGGCGTTTGAAGCGGGAATTCAAATTAGATGGAGAGCAGGGAAAGGTGATGGCGTTACCAGCGATGAGTTGTTGCTATCATCCCCAAGAATAAGCGGCTTTGCATTGTAAAGCCGCTTCCAACTGCATTCTTTGCTATCTTTTCTTAAGATTTAAAGATTTTTTGGACGCTAGCTAGTCTTTCTACGCCTGGTTAGCATAAGACATCCTGCGCCAAACAAAATAGCGATTGAAGCCGGTTCACTGACGTTAATAGCGCCAAACCGATAGTTATTTATTTGGCCTGTGGGCGCAACATAGGTTTCGCCATTGTCATTAACCAGCTCCTTGAACGGCGTTTCAAATCTATTAGCAACCACGTTGCCATCAACATGACCATTGTAAAAACTTAGCTCTGCGTATGGCGCTAGTACACTACCTTTTACGCCCACACTGTGCAGGGTAAGATCTACAGCATCAACAAAATTAAATAAAATATTGTTAGTATAACGACCATCGTGACGCTGGCCGACATTGTTGTCGTTGTCTCTATACTGGCCGTTCTCTCTGAAATATTCATTTTCCTGCGTAAACGCGGTATTAAAGAAGCCAGTATTGAAAAGCTCTACCGTCTCACCATACACATTAATAATGTTGTAGCTGGTGGTAGAGAAATCATAAACAATGCCTTTGTCGCCAGCGCTAAACCAACTTGAATCAATGTTATAGATATTTATATCATCAGTGCCAGAAAAGGTGATGGTATGTAGTTTAGTGGTATTAGGATCGCTGCACGTTATCGCTTGTTTGGGATCCTTTACGTCTGTGCAGGACAATGTTGTTGTACCATTCGCGGTCATTGACGCAAATTCTTGAGACTGCGCTGTAGCCTCAGCTGCGATCCCGTTAAAATCAATGTTATTGACGTCGACTTTGTTCACGCTGCCCTGCTTAACAGAAGCGGCTTTTGAGCCATTAATTGCCGAGAAGTTATTGATGTCGTTCAGCGTAACAACGCCTTTCACTTCACTACTATCAAGCTCAACGCCGGACTCAGCAAAAACATTTCCGTTTTCAACCTGAGAGCCATATTCACTGGTATTGCTAATACTGCCATAAACGCTATTAGGCCCACCAAGCTTGACGGTGTTCGCGTAGACATCACCGGAAACTACTTTTGAATTCCCTAGTTTTACGTCGCCTTGCGATGAAATACCGCCAGATTCGACAGTAGAGTTGATTAGGTTTACGGTCTGCTCGGCATTTACTGCCTTATCGAAAGAGAGTTCAGAGCCAAATACCATACCCGATACGGTAGTCGAGCCGCCGTGTACGTCGCCGCGAGTGAAATGCAGGTTACCACCTACAGCAAGCGCCGACTCTGATAAGTCTGGAGACAGCAATAAGCCAACGTTAAAGTCGGTGACGCGCATCTCTCCACCAACAGCAAGACGACCTTCTACATCAGAAGACTTTCCTTCAAAATCTTGGAAGATAAACGCGTTGTAATTAAACGCTTCGCTTAATTCAATTTTGGCTGCCGACACCTGAGGTGCTGACACCACTGCTACTAATACAGCAGTGTTGAGTATTGTTTTGTGCATAATGGCTCCAGTGACATCCGAGTCTGGAACCGAGTTTCAACATGGATTTTCCAGACACACCGAATAGTACGATCTGAACAAAATTCATGCGATAGCACAAGAGATACTTTGGTATAAGACCTTATACGAAAAAAGCCACCCGAAGGTGGCTTTCATATATTTCATAAGTTAATAAGAGCTTGTTAGCTACTCTTCTTAACCAAAACGGATACTTTATCGATACCCGCAATTTTAACTTGGTTCATTACTTCTACCACAGTACCGTGCTCACTGTCTTCGTGTGCCTGGATTGCTGCCGTATCTGTATTGTTTTCCGCTAAGTATGTCTGTGCGTTAGCTACAACACGACGAATATCAACTTCACGACCACCCATCATAATTGTGCCATCGGCATCAATACGAATAGAAAGCGCTTTTGAAGGCTTATCGTTTTTAGCTTGATTATCTTCAGGACGGTTTACATCTAAACCTTTCTCTTTCACGAACGAGGTCGTTACGATGAAGAAAATCAACATGATGAACACGATGTCCAACATGGGGGTCATATCAATCTGAGCCTCGTCTTCAGCCGAGGTATGCTTCTTTCTTTTCATCTCGTCTTCTTTCTTCTGTTACGTTCGAGCCATTTAGTATACTGCTTGTTACAAAAATATACAGACTTTTGTATAAAAACAGTGTGCTCATTAACACTTGTTGTTGAAAAAATACTCAGTTTCACGGTAATAAAACAACAAACTATGTTTGTTTTCGTGAAATAGCGACACCTAATTGGTAAAAATACAACATCAATGCCTGATTGAGTGATGTACGCAAGTTACCATGAGGATAAATGCCAAGTCTAGCTTCCGTTGATTTTTTTGTCCCTTGCACCAAGAACGCATTTTTGATCTCGTGATCTTGGATGCAGGCTTCAAATGCCCGGGCAGCCATCTCCTGAGGCATAGCATAATAATACATTTTTAGCGCGCGATCAGCTTCTACGGATCGCACAAAGTACTCATTTGGCCTTTTTTGATCATTTAAGAAGAGCTGAGAGAAACAATCGCTCAATTTTTGATTCAATGGGTGAGGGTTCATAGGTGCATTGTCCAGCCATGCCTGCGTTGCAAAGCTACCTGCACCAATGCCGTCGAACATGCGTGGTGCTATGTAGTGATCGAACGCGTGAAACCATTCGTGTGCTAACGCACCGGCACCAGCGTTTTTAGCCAGTGCAAGCTGTCGCTTTGCGCTATTGTAATGAGCACTACTGTGTTTTTGTCCTCCGCTACCAAAAGCAAGCGATAGGGAACCGTTCAGCGACAAAACCTGCTCGTTAATGTTTAGGATCGTAACCAGATCGTAAAGCGCATCAAAAAATAAATTGGCTGCGATCTGCTGTTCTTCAGCCGTTACCCATCGACCCACAGTGATCGTAGCGAAATTGAACAGCTTGCGAATATCTTGAAATGAAACGTCAGCGCCGTCTCTGTGGCTTGGACCATTGCGATAAAACTGCTGATGAATACGGCCTTTATTTTCCAACGCTGATATCCAAATATAATGCGGGCTTAGGCCATCGAGACCAGCAACTGCTCACACCATGCTTCGATGCGTGCGTCTGTTTTGTCGTATTGGTTTTCATCGTCAAGAGACAGGCCAACAAACTGAGCTTTATCTTCGGTTAAGGCTTTTGATGCAGTAAACTCATAGCCTTCATTTGGCCAGTAACCGACTATCTTGCAGCCTGAGGGCAAAATTGCATCGTGGAGCATACCTAACGCATCTTGGAACCATTCTCCATAACCGAGCTGATCGCCAAGGCCAAACAGGGCAATAGTTTTCCCAGATAAATCTAAGCCGTGAACCTCTTCCCAGTGAGACTCCCAATCCTCTTGGAGCTCGCCAAAATCCCAGGTTGAAATGCCGAATATAATAATGTCGTAGTCGGCAGTGCGCGTTAGATTCACGTCCTTGATGTTATGAAGGTCAACAATGTCTTCGTCAAAAAGGCTATTGAGCTGCGCTTGGATTTTTTCCGCCGCCATTTCGGTATAGCAGGTTGTGGAGCCGTAAAATAATCCGATGGACAGTGCGCTATCACTCATTAGATACCTCTTTTGAACTAATCGTCTTTAGAAGTTGGGAATTCTACCTCTTTACCGTTGCTCAACAAAGCCTTGCACTGAACATCAGTGTTTTTCTGTGAAATTTTTAATACACCAATGGCGCAACCGTTGAATAATTCACCATACCCCATGCTTGGTTCCCTTGCTTTCACAGACATATTTCTACGTCGGGTAAATACGTTGAGAGGTGACTTCGAGCGGTAAAGCACGCGGTTTAACCTATCTAACCATTTTATCAACCCATCGGGAAAAGCGTTTTTTAAACCGCTACACGTAAACTGAGTAATATGAGGGCTATTGCGTCTGAAGCGCAGACGCACATCGTATACAAAAGAGTAGTGCACATCGCCAGAAAGAATAATGAACTCAGGCGGCGTTTTGTAATGCCTGAAAATATTTAAAATTACGTTAGCCGTACCTTTATGGGCCATCCAGTTCTCAGCATCTACGGTGAGGGCTTTGCCGAAAAAGGTAAACACTTTTTGAATAGCCTCAATGACTTTCACGCCATATATAGGTGCGGCCGAAACCACAATGACAGACTCTTTGCCGATAATGGAATGCTGGAAATCACACAATGCTTCCCAATCCATCAGCCCTGATGGCTTGTTCATATTAGATTCTGAACGCCAGCGCTGTGTGCGCGTGTCTAACACCTCGATGGGAGGGGTTGTATCTATACGGTAATGCCACTGATCAAAGTCCAGCAACTCATCAACAATCTCATTATGGGCGGCCAACCCTTGCTTATCCAACGACGCCTTTACCTTTTGAATCAGTAAAGTTACTTTTTCTGGCGCATTACCCCAGCCCTGGCATAGCAAATAGCCGATAAGGGCGTTGCCAATCATACGTTTCGATAGGGGGTTACCATAGACCTCTTGTTCCCAACCTCGGGTTAAGTTCCAGTCGTCGGTCACGTCATGATCGTCGAAAATCATGTAGGTTGGAACGTGTGCTAACGCTCTACGCACTTGTAAAAGAGGTTTCACAAAGCCGGTAAGCGCTTCATTTTCTTTATCGAATATAGCGTTATACTTTTCTGGGATCCCATCTTTATCAATGACGATATCCGTCCATAGTGTGTCGGACCATACCAGTAAATACATAGCGATAATTTCAGCACTGCCTATTAAGTGATTTTGGGCATTAACTGAAGTAAACACCGGCTTTTTCTTAGCTCCAAAGAAAATTGAAGATAGGACCGTATTGGTCGCAATTTGTGGCAGGAGCTGCTCTCGTTCATAAAAGCCGTGTTCGTGGGTTGCAAGATCACTGGTGTTGTTTACGACCGCTCCCTCAAGTGCTTCGTGATAAAGGCCTAAACGCGCAATTACACAATGTATGGCTTTAAGCATCGGTCCTGCAACGTCGTCAGCGTAGATCTGATCGCCTGTCATCAACAGTAAGTCAGGGAAACTTGCTTTTTCCTCAAACGCGATTTTGTGAAGATTATCTACCTGAACAAGTGCATCATCGCCATGAAAATGGGGCTTTCGACATGAGCCGTGCAAAATTGTTTCTGGGGTGCCAGTATAATGAAAGCTCAGACTAGCCTGATCTTTATAAAGCAAAGCGCGTTGCTCTTTTTCCCACGCATTTTGCTGTTGGTGATCATTAAAGATAAGTTTGTAGTTTATTCGTTCTCTGTCTTCAAATAACGTTGATGCAGAAAAGGTAACTAGATGAATAAACGCGTGCTTACCGACGCGAACAGTGTCGCTTTGACTGTCGCCAGCCAATACCGAATCACCATGAGATAAAGAGAGCGAAGGTGCGTCAGCGTTGCTGCTAACGAGCCACACATGACACGAGTTTGATGTCACTTTTCTAACTATTGGCCCTGCGATAACTTGGGGCAATTGCTGCGTAGAAATAACGCTCTCCTCTGACATAAATTGCGCGAAGCGCTAACAAAACTAACGTTTAAAACGTGAGACACATTCTTAACATAATCAACATGGTGTTTCGCTTTCGATATAACTTTACTCTTTTTTGTGCATAAACGGTATGCTCGTTATACTCCCTTACAATTTTTTAGTAATAGGCCGTGTTGCTCTCTGCTTTAAAAATGTACAGTAAAGAGCATCGCGCCTCAGTAGTAGTTCTCTTTCGCATGAAAGGAGATAGGAATTCAAGACATGTTTAAATACGTAACAAGTGCGGTGATAATGACCATGCTGCTTAGTGCATGCAGTGAGCCGGTAGATGTGGTTATTACGCCTGAACCCAAGGACCTGACAGAAGTAGCAGTTGGTAAATGGATTTTGGATGATAACGGTAACGTTATGTTCGACCCGCAGACATCAGGGCTGGTTGTAATGAACGACACGCTGGTTACAATTGCAGATGCCAGTGCTGATACAGCTCAGCAGTTAAAGCTTCATCATATTTCGCCTGCTACTGCAATGTTGGTATCGTCGAGTGAGCGTTTTTCATTTTCGCAAAATGTGCGAAGAAGTTGCTTTTTTAACTACTTAAATGAAGAACCAGATTTAGAGGCATTAGCAGTAGACCCCAGGGATCCGAATGTAGTCTATACGGTCACCGAAGATGCAACTCGAACAGGAGCATTAAGTCCGCGGTGTGAAACTAAGTATGAGGATACTGGCTCTACTGATTATCCCACGTTACTCGTAAAGCTGACACGCAAAGACAATGGAGCTGTTGAGATGGCAGGCGTGCGGCCGTTGCAATTCCCTGTTGAATTTGAAGTGGGGAACTTTCCTAACGATGGGATAGAGGGCCTGACGATGGCTAATGACGGCACGTTATACTTAGCGTTGGAAAAAGACAAAGCAGCGCAACCTCGTATTTTTTCGTTAAATATTGATGATGATTTTTTTGCGTCGAAGGAGTTTGCAACAGTAGATGAGCCTGATTTACAGCTGCCATCATTTACGTCAGGCAATCATCCTCTCAATGGTTTAGCTATGTATACCCATTCAACGGGGGCGTCTTATTTATTTGGCGCAGCAAGAAACGATAACGAACTTTGGGTAATTGATACCAGCGGCAGTAAAGCCACCAAACGCATTCCCATCACTTTTGACGTGGCAAAAGACGAAAGCTGCGACCAATACACGATGGATAACGCGTCAATGGAAGGTTTAGTGTCAATTGACGATACTCTGTGGATTATCAACGATCCTTGGGAAAAAAATTATTTGAAAAATGCCACATGCGATGCGCACTTACGTCGTTACGAGGATTTGGCCCCTCTTCTATTTTCCCTTAAAATTAACAATGCGTGGTTTGAATAGTTTAAACGATACTCATAAGAAAGGGTTGCCAAGCAACCCTTTCTTATTTCTGAACCATTAAGTCAGGCTCTGATTAGATAACTTTTCCATTACGCATCACTGCGAAGGCGTGAAGCAAAGGTCTTTTTAAACTTTGCGAGCTTAGGGGCAACAACCATTGAGCAATATTGGTTCTGCGGATTATTTTTAAAATAGTCCTGATGGTAATCTTCGGCATCATAGTAATTATTCACTTCTACAACCTCGGTCACAACAGGATCTGGCCAAATTTCATCTTCAGTAATTTCTGCAATAATCTTCTCTGCTTCCGCTTTTTGGGCGTCGTCGTGATAGAAAACTGCGCTTCGATACTGTGTGCCCACATCATTTCCTTGCCTGTTTAGCTGGGTAGGATTATGCAGCGCGAAGAAAATTTCTAAAATTTCACGGTAGCTGATGCTATCTGCATCAAATGTTACTTGTACTACCTCAGCATGGCCCGTGTTACCCCCGCAAACTTCTTCATATGTAGGATCAGCTTTATGACCTCCCGCATAACCAGAAATTGCTTTTTCCACACCATCAACACTGTTAAAAGCTGATTCTATGCACCAAAAGCATCCGCCTGCTAAGGTTGCGACTTGTAAATTTGCCATAGTAAAACCTCTATTAATCTTTGAACCTAGTGTGGGTGCGAGCAGCCTGCAACACAAGTCATCCAAGCGTGTTTTTTTATCGTATAAACGAATATTAAATAAGAATAACGCAAAGCGGTCCAAAAAGATTTTAAGCTATTGGCACTTAGAGATAAGTGCTGGTCGCTGTGCGCACGCTTTCAGAAGCAAACGCACTGAAAACGAAGAGACACGCTCGGTTTAGCAGAGGTATTTTAACGTGATTATATTTTACGACGGCTATTGCCCACTTTGCATGGCCGAAATGAAACATTTAAGCAAACGAGACAAGCACAACAAATTGACGTTGGTAGACATTCAGTCTCCGGATTTCTCATCGAATTATCCAACATTAGATTGGGATGCCCTTAACGCCAGAATTCATGGTCTTCGCGACGATGGTACTTTGATAACTGGGCTAGACGTGACTCATGAAGCGTGGAAGGCAGTAGGAATGGGTTGGCTTTATGCTCCGCTTCGCTGGCCGATTATTCGTTATTTCGCGGATGCATTCTACAATGTGTTTGCCAAACATAGGTACACTATTTCCTATTTACTGACGGGGAAAAAACGTCAATGTGATCGCTGCATTCCAGGAGACGCAAATGAAAAATAATGTGCTAATTGTAGGCGCCTCAGGTGGCATAGCCAGCGCACTTATCGAGCAATATCGCCTTAATGACGCGGCAGTTATTGCGGTTAGTCGAGCGCCTGCGTCTGAATTTACGCCAAAAGAAAACGTTACCTATCACCAGATAGCGCAACAAGATGATGCGCATATTGGCGCTTTCGTTAAAAAGTTAAACGAACAGGGTGTCGTGCTAAATACCGTTTTAATTACCACGGGTTTTTTGCATAACGAGGAAAAGGAAGTACACCCTGAAAAACGATTGGAAGACATCAGCGAACAGGCATTGTCAGCTTATTTTTCTACCAACAGCATTACGCCTGCGTTATGGCTTAAGCATCTCGTTAACATTGTTAGCAAAGAGGGTTCAACTCTTGTCTGCTTGAGTGCTCGGGTTGGTAGTATTTCCGATAACGGACTCGGCGGTTGGTACGGTTACCGGGCATCAAAAGCGGCGCTTAACATGTTCGTGAAAACCGCATCGGTCGAATATAAGCGCAGGGTGAAAGACGTTATGCTCGTTTGTTACCATCCTGGAACGGTTGATACAGGACTGTCGAAGCCTTTTCAGAAAAACGTTGCTGCTAAGAAGCTATTTACGCCTGAATTTACCGCAAAACAACTCATTACTCATGTTTCGAAGCTAGATCGAGACCAAGCTTGCCATTTTATCGACTGGAATGGTGAAGTGGTAACTTGGTGATACGCTCTTTCATCGTTTCAACAAGTTCAACATCAAGACTTTTTATTTCACTGCTGTTACCATGCTCTTTTGGGAATGGTGCAGCGTATTGATGAGCCCATAGAGGTAGCAATACAACGCGTTGACGCCACACGTGAGTCATAACAACAAACGCCATCCTGATAATAATTAATACCAGTTCGCGCGGTAAAATAAGTACAAATAAAACGTACACATAAGGTATCGACCCCGCGAATTGCTATAACAATAACTCAACAAGAGGAAGGGATATGAGCGGGGCCAGAGAACAGTTCGGATCGCGCATAGGTTTTATTTTGGCTGCTGCAGGTTCTGCGGTAGGCATTGGTAATTTAGTAGGTTTTCCTGTCGGTGCGGCTAAAAACGGTGGCGGTGCATTTTTATTAATGTACGCGATTTTTGTTTTTGCCATTTGTTTACCGGTTATGCTGGCTGAAATGTCAGTGGGCCGTCATGCTAAAAAAGACCCATTGGGTGCATACAGCGATATTAGCGGCAATGAGAAAAAATGGAAGGTTGCGGGCTGGTTAGCTATTGCTACCCCCTTTATGATCGCCGTTTTTTATATGGTAATTACTGTTTGGCTTTTCGGTTACTTATTTGAAGCCGTAAGCGGCAATTTAGATAAACTCGCGGATCCTAATACGTTCGGAATGTTTATTAATTCCGAATCTATTTTCGCCTACATGGCCGTGGTTGTGGGCGTGGTATACCTCATATTGCAGGGTGGGGTAAAAGAGGGTATCGAAAAAGCGGCAAAGCTTCTTATGCCAGCGCTTTTCGTAATGCTAATAGGCTTAGTCATATTCGTACTTACGCAAGACAACGCAATGGCAGGCGTGACCTTCTACATTGTCCCAGAGTTTTCTAAAATAACAGCAGAAGTGGTTAATGGCGCGCTGTCTCAGGCATTTTTCTCCTTGTCCCTTGGTATGGGTATTCTTATCACTTACGGAAGTTATATCGATAAGCGAGCAGATGTACCAAGCGCTGCAAAGTTGGTGGCGTTAACTGATACTGCAGTTGCGTTCACGGCAGGTCTAATGATTTTGCCAGCTATTTTCTCTTTTAATCCTGATATCAATCCTGATGACTTAAGTGAATCGTCAGTAGGAATGATATTTACTTACCTGCCTAGCATATTCTTGGCGTTGCAGGATTCTATTGGATATATTGGCGCATCGATAGTCGCAAGCTTGTTCTTTTTACTTGTATTCTTTGCTGCTATTACTTCACTCGTCTCTATTTTTGAGGTGCCGGTGGCTGCATTAATGGACGAGAAAGGCGTTAGCCGTAAATGGGCGCTCGGCTCTCTTGGCAGCATTATGATTATTCTGGCAATATTGAGTGCGCTATCTTTTGGTAAAGTTGAAATGCTCACGTCATTTATGCATTACGCCGGTGCCGATAAATCCTTATTTGACGTAATTTACGATGTATTCTACGACACCATTTTACCGCTTAATGGCCTGTTAATTTGCTTGTTTGTTATTTACCGCTGGAAAAGCGCGAACTTTAATGCCTCGCTTGAAGAAGGAAGCCAAGGCTATAAAGGTAGTTGGTTTGAGAAGTACGTAGATGTGTCTTTGAAAACCTTCATACCGCTAATATTGCTCGTGATTTTTGTTAACACCGTTGCGGTTAAATACTTTGGGTTAAGTCTCTTCGGCTAACGTAATTGCAAAATAAAAAACGGCAAGTTTGGAAACAAGCTTGCCATTTTTTTGCTTTAAAACATGCTGTAGGGGTCACTGTACTGTGGCGAAACACCAAGCAGCTCCCAGCTCTTGTGGGCATCGATGACTTTCCCTGAGGGAGAGTTCTCAGTATCTGCAAAGCAGGGCGGTTCAATGTTCAACGCTTTTGCGGCATCAACATAGTAGACCCCTCGCTTTGGATGAGACAAGCTACATAAATGCAATATGCCGTTAATTGGCACACTACCAATAATTTTTTTAAGTGCTTCCACAACATCGTTAATGTGGACAAGATTAACTCTCTTATTACCTGCATCTAGCTCCCGTCCGCTAAGTGAACGTGCGGGGTGACGGTCGGGACCAACAAGGCCGGCTAGTCGAAGAATGCTAACGTCAATTTGGTCTCGTTTTGCAAGCAAATAGTTCTCGATAGCAACATGCGCTTTTGCTGATTCTGTTTGCGGAGCCGTAGCGCTGGTTTCATTTATCAATTCATTAGTGCTATCTCCGTACACCGATGTAGTACTAACAAACACGATATGACGAACGCCAGCACTCACCGCTGCATCTATAAGTGCAGTCATATTGGCAGTGAACGTTTCTAAGTGCGTGCTTTTTCGACCCGGCGGTACATTGAGTAATAGCGTCGCATTTGATAAGTGACGGCATACTACTTCAGGATCATCGCCTAGTGTGTATTCAACTCCTTCAATGCCTTGGTCTTTTAATGCTAAACATTTTTCGTGACTCCGGGTGGTTCCGATAATATTAACATCGCCTGCCAGTGCCTTACCGACGTATCCTGCTAACCATCCATAGCCGGTAATTACTAAATTCTGTGTCATTGTCTAGATACCTTTTCTGTCAATACGCGTTACATCAATTTACTTAAACTATGTTTGTATTCTATAGGGAATCGGTGGGTACTGTGCAATACAAGGTGCTATTGGAATGAGATATTTTTTTAAGGCGAGCGTTGTGAACAATGCCTAGTGGGAATTTGAAAGGGAAACAGCTATTCCTGCATTCCCACGCTTCGCTAGGAAACTTGCCAGCACCTTGTGAGTGGGCAATTATCTATGCAGATTAATGGTATTAAATAAAAAGCTGGCTATGCGTATGACACATAGCCAGCAGGGTGCTTTTAGCTATGAAGTGATAAAGCGATTACATTTTCATTTCTGAATGAAGGTCGATATCCAGCAAATTGAGCCCATCAAGACCAGAAATAGAGGCCTGCATTTTGCCTTCAGCATAGTCGGCTTTTTTGAGTACTTCGCACAGGGCATCACCTTTTTCTTCTAACGACGCCGCTTGGCTTTCTAGACGATACTCTAGGTCTTCACCCCAGCGTTCCATCTTCTCTTCGAATTCAGACATGTCGCCGCCTTCCCAAAGCATTTGAGTGCCAACAGCGATCAAGATTCGACCCATGGATTCACTAATTAAAGACTCAATTTGCGATTCGAACTCTTGTTCCCAGCTTTCGTCAAACCAACCTGGCTCTTCAAATTTGGTTGAATCGATGCGGATATTGCCAGCATCATCATAAAATGAGGTTTGCAATTTCGCATCGAGTGAGTCAAACAACTCGCGAAAATCATCGCCCATCTGGTCACCACCTAACAACTCAGTAAATACTTCAGTTACGGCGACGTTAGCAATTTTCAATCCTTCACTCGCAATGGTAAGCGTCATAGGAATTGCGGTATCTATGTTATTGTAATAATCGCTAACCCATTTCTGTTGCTCACGGTCAAGTGAGACAGGTTCACCATTGATCTTTAGATTGCGCTTCGCGTCAATTTCCATCACCGAACCATTGTCCATGGTTACGGTTAGGTTGCCTTGGTAGTACTGAATGTGACCATCAAGTTCCATGTCACAATTATTGGTCTGAAAGCTCTTGTCATGAGCAAAGGCGTGTCCACTGATTAAAGCGCTGGTAACGGCAACTGAAAGTAATAGTTTCTTAGACATTGGTTATTCCTTAATTCACTCGTGACAAGATTGTATTTGTACAAAACGTAGCCTTGCTCTGTCACTGATTTACTAAAGCTACAAAATGATGTTCTTTGCACTGAATAGAGCAATGCCCTTGCCAAGATTAAATTTCTTTATTTTTCATTGCTTTATTTGTTGTTGATGCATTGGCTAGCTTAGTCTTTATTAACTATTTGGTGAATAGACTAATAAATTAGCAATTTTGACTAAGATCAATTTTTGGTTCACGGTAGTGTATTAAAACCAATCCAGCATGTTCAAAACTGAATTATTGGTGCATAATACCGCCAATTATTTTAAGGGGTTATCACAATGGCTGATTGGATTAATGCAATTATGTTTGGTGTTGCGCTAATTGCCTTTACGCTAGGGCTAAGCAGCATCGTTATGGGCTTAATGACTGCTAAAGCAGGTGCTGAAGGTATGCAGGAAAAAATCGAGTACGGTTTTTTTGGCGTTACAGGTTTAGTACTGTGCTTACTGATGGCCTATGCCTTGGCGTAAACATTAAGCGTTATAAAAAAACCGGCATTTGTGCCGGTTTTTTTTCGCGTATTATTTGGCTTAGGTGCTCAAGCCTCAGTGTTTTGCTCTGCTAGCTTCTGGCTATGCGCTTACTTTGAGAATGAATTGCGCTATTGACCTTCATTACGAGGGGAATCGTAGCTTCCCTCATCGTTTTGACTTTCGCGAGCATTACGCTCTTCGTGTTCTTTCGTATCATGCTTGTATACACTCTGTTCACGGCTTGCCAAAAGTGAGAGATGTCCGTCTCTTTGATAAGCACGCAGGTCGAATAGGTCAAGCATCGCCATTACGTGGTCAAAAATATCAGCCTGTACTTTTTCATACTTCACCCATTCCTTTTCTGCGCTAAAGCAATAAATTTCTAGGGGAAGGCCAAGTTCATTCGGGGGTAATTGTCTAACCATCAAGGTTAGCTCTTGATTAATATTAGGATGCTTGCGTAAGTAAGCTTCCAGATAAGCCCTAAAGGTGCCAATGTTCGTCAGGCGACGGCTATTTAGTAAGTCAGACTCATCAATAGAGTAATCTCTGTGATAAGCACGCAGTTCGTTTTTCTTTTTATCAATGTATTCGTTGATATAGCGAATCTTTGAAAAACGCTCCAACATATCGTTGTCGCAGAGCTTGATTGAATGCACATCGATAAAAATGGCACGCTTAATCCTGCGCCCACCCGATTCCTGCATTCCACGCCAGTTCTTCACTGCCTCTGTAGTAAGACTATAGGTAGGCAATGTCGAAATAGTTTTATCCCAGTTTTGTACCTTAACGTTCGTTAACCCTATCTCAAGAATTTCACCATCTACTTCATACTTGGGCATCGCAATCCAATCGCCGGTATTGAACATACGGTTGGCCGCAATTTGAATGCCGGCAACAAAGCCCAAAATCGTGTCTCTGAAAATTAATAGCAATACCGCAGCAATGGCGGTTAGACCAGACACAATAAGCAGAGGGCTTCTATCTACAATCAACGAAATACTAAGAAGTATGGTGATAATAGCGAAAGCTAGCTTTGTAACCTGAATGAACCCTGTAATGGGCGCTCTGCGTGAAAAGGCCGACGCATTGTAAACGTCTTCTACGGTACTCAGCATTGCGTAGAGGGCCAGTAAACCGCTGTACAACATATAAAGCTGGGCACTTTTAATAACCATGCCATGCATGACGGCTTCGCCATCTATTAAAACCGGTGTGGTGACATAAATAAACAGCGCAGGGAAAAGATGCATTAAACGCCTAAAAAAGCCGTGCTCTTGAAGTGCGTTATCCCACCTGTTATTCGATTTATATACCCAATTAGCGATTTGAGGGCGCACCAACAATCGCGCGATAACATAAATAAGCGCTGCGATAATCAGAATAGACCCAAGCGCTATCACGCTATATAGAGGGTCCTCTGTTGTTAAATTTGGGAAAACGTCGTTTACCAAATTGATAAAGTGATCGCGTACTGATGCACTGACTTCCATTGACTAGGACTCCAACAGTTTCTTTATACGATTATCTTTATTTTCCCATAGACCGTTTAACCAGTTTTGAAAATAAAGACGAAATTCAGACTCCGTGCGTTCTGACTGCTGTTGTAACTCAGGAACCGGCGTAACGTTTACATCTATGACAATCTTCGTCATTCTGCCGCTTAGCATTGCCATCATAGGGTGGCGCTTGTTCTCGGGATAAAGTAATGAGATATCTAAAACGTTAGTGAATAGCTCACCCATAGCCGACAAGGCAAAGGAAACGCCGCCAGCTTTCGGCGGCAGTAAATTCTTGTACGGGCTTTGTTTGGAAAGATGTTTTTGAGGCGTGAACCGCGTTCCTTCAACAAAATTGATTACCGTAGTAGGCACAGTTCTAAATTTCTCACAGTAGGCTTTGGTTGTTTCCAGATCTTTGCCTCTTTTTTCAGGATATTTTTCTAGATAAGCCCGGGTGTATCTGTGCATAAATGGCATATCCAGAGCCCAGGCCCCAAGCCCTACAAAAGGTAACCAAATAAGCTCTTTCTTTAAAAAGAATTTAGGGGCAGGGATGCGGTGGGTGGCAAATTCAATTAGTAAAATGATATCTAAATAACTCAAGTGATTTGCAATAATCAAATACCAACTATTTTTAGATAACACACCGTGAACAGAACACTGAATATCTACGTTGTTAAAAAGCCTGATTAACAGAACGCTTATACGGCCAAAGCTAAACATCAGCGCATGCATGACCTTATTCCAAGCTGTTCTGATTTTTCCGTTAGGCAGCAGAAGCTTCACCAAGCCTAGCAATATTATAAGTCCACCCCAAAAGGCGAGGTTTAGAATTTGCAGTGTGGTGTGTAAAACAAAAATAAATGGAGCAAGTACTACACGAATCATAATGGCTTTTGAGTTGCGTTAAGTGAATCTAACAGTTGGTCTTTGGCGTGCCAACGTTCGTTTAGCCACGTTTGAAAACGGGCGCGAACTTCGGGGTCGTCAAAATAATTCTCATTGAAAATGCCGTTTTCCATAATTTCTTTGATTGGCATTACGTTTATATTCACGCGAATATTGCGGACCTTGCCGCTTACAAAGTCCCAGAACGAGGGGACGCCGTTCGGGTAGTCAATAGTAACATCAATCAGCTTATGTAAATTATCACCCATTGCAGATAATACAAATGCAACGCCACCTGCCTTGGGCTTGAGTAAGTGAGCAAAAGGCGAGTTTTGCTTATCATGTTTTGCCTGAGTGTAGCGGGTACCTTCTACAAAATTCATGATACTTACCGGCTTGTTACGAAACTTTTCACACGCTTTACGCGTGGTTTCCATATCCTTGCCTTTTAAATGCGGATTTTTGGCTAAAAATGATTTTGAGTAACGTCGCATAAAGGGGAAGTCAAGTGCCCACCAAGCCAGACCTAAAATAGGGACGTAAATAAGCTCTTTTTTGAGGAAAAACTTTAGAAACGGTATCTTTCTGTTGAAAACACGTTGAAGAACTAAGATATCGACCCAAGATTGATGATTAGCAATAACGAGATACCAACCATCTCGGGTTAATTTTTCTAGTCCGTTTACCGTCCAATTTGTGCGGCCACTTATACGCTGGTTGATATTATTTACACCAATCCACGCAGTTGCGCATGCATCTGCCAAATAGGAAATGAATCGTCGCCAAGGCGCGATGGGTATAAGTTTAAAAACCGCCAGTATAAAGATAGGCGTTGACCATATAACTGTGTTTAAGAAATAGCAGATGACCGAAATAGTGCCAACAATATGATGCAGCAGTGCTTTTACCATTGTACTTACCTCAAAAATTAGGCGCTTAGTGTAAACGAACTTGATCTAAAATCCGATAGAGCCTTTACTGATTCCACGATAAAGGTGCAAATTTACGAATTTAAGGAGCTGTAATGGAGCTTATTGGCGAAAATAGAGCATTCGGCGGGCGTCATTTACGCTACACGCATAAAGCTGAAACAACACAGTGCGATATGACCTTCGCAATCTTTCTTCCCCCGTTTGCCTCAAAGGATAAGCCGGTTCCGGTACTTTATTGGCTATCAGGGCTGACTTGTACTGACCAGAATTTTATGCAGAAAGCGGGCGCGATGAAATTGGCGGCCGAGCTTGGAATGGCGATTGTTGCGCCAGATACTTCGCCGCGTGGAGAGGGGGTACCTGACGACGATGAGGGCGCCTACGATTTTGGCCTTGGCGCTGGGTTTTACGTTAATGCAACGCAGTCACCATGGAACACGCATTACAATATATACAGTTATATCGTTGACGAACTTCCTGCGTTAATAGAAAACGAATTCCCCGTCACCAAAGAACGGGCCATCAGTGGGCATTCCATGGGGGGGCATGGCGCATTAGTTATCGGCATGCGCAATCCGAATAAATTTGTTTCAGTTTCTGCTTTTAGTCCTATTGCTAACCCTAGTGACTGCCCTTGGGGTCGAAAAGCATTGGGCCGATACTTAGGCGATGACAAAGAAGCGTGGAAAGAGTATGACGCTTCTTTGCTTCTGGCGAGCAAAACGCACAATATTCCTCTTTTGGTGGAACAGGGTACCAAAGATGAGTTTTTGCATGAGCAGTTGAAACCCCAGGCATTAGTACATGCTGCCCAACAGTCAGAGACGCAGTTAACGCTTAACATGCATGAAGGTTATGATCATAGTTACTTCTTTATTGCTTCATTTATTGAAGAGCACTTGGAGTTTCACGCGGGGCATATGGGCTTAATTTAAAGCTTCAGGCGCCATAAAAACAAAAAACCGACATTAGCTCGTAAAAGCTGATGTCGGCCTTGTTAGCAAATATCGAAAATATAAATTCGTTCTCAGGACGTTATCTTAACTTTTTTGCGGACGACACGAACTCTGAAATAGCCACTGGGCGTTGATACAAATAACCTTGCCCATACGTGCAGTGATGGCTTTTTAGAAAATCTTGCTGCTGTTCTGTTTCGATACCTTCGGCAATAATTTTGATATTTAAATTGTGCGCTAGACTCAAAATAGCCTGCACAATCGCTTGATCTTCAGTATTGTCTTCAAGTTCACTAACAAATGAGCGATCAATTTTAAGCTCATCAATAGGTAGCTTTTTCAGATAGACCAATGAACTAAAGCCCGTACCGAAGTCATCAATTGATACAGTTATTCCCATATCGCGAAGTTCGTTTAACAGTATCGACACCGAGTCTAAACTTTCTACAAAAACGCTCTCGGTAAGTTCGATAGATAGACTGGACCCAGATAATTTGTGATCGTCAAGTGCGTTCTTGATCTGCGTTAACAGCGCCAGATCTGTAACTTGTCGTCCTGAGATATTAATTGCTAAGCGAATGTCTAAATTTGCCGCTTTAATTGCTTCAATAGCTTCGCACGCTTCATTAATAAGCCACTCACCAAAAGCAAATATAAGGTCGCTTTTTTCGGCAAGAGGAATAAAAACGTCAGGAGGAATGAACTCACCGCTTGATGTTTTCCACCTTGCTAGCGCTTCGCACTTAACAATTTTTCCGGTTGCCAAATTGACGATTGGTTGTAGGAAAAGGGTTAACTCGTTACCTTCAATCGCCTTGCGAAGTTGGCGCTCGAGTTCATTTGAAGCATTGTGTTGCTTGTGTAATTCTTCGCTGTAGATAAGTACGTTGTTGCGGCCTTGATATTTTGCAGCCTGTAATGCGATGTCGGCGCACTGAAGCAGAGACTCAGCAGAATTACAATCGCTGGGAAAATTAGCAATACCCACGTTTACACCTAAATGGGGTTCACTCCCATTAAGCACATTATAGGTTTGTGTTAATTTCTTTATGAGTTCTTCTGCGTAGTCTTCGCTGGTGTGCTCTCTAAACGTATCACTGCGTTTAACAAGCGCAAATTCGTTACTCCCAATTCTGGCGATAAACCCGTTATTACCCACATAGCTTTGAAGGCGAAGGGCAAAGGTCTTGAGGATCTCATCACCAGACTGATAGCTAAGCGATTCGTTGATTTTCTTAAAGCCACAAATATCAATGAGAAACAGTTCAAATGCACTTTGCTCATTAACTGAGCGTTTAACCGTATCAATAAATAAATTGCGGTTGGCTACTTTTGTTAATGAATCCATCCCACTGGCAATAAGTGCGCCCTCTCCATTGCCGTGAATATGCGTAATATCAGTGAGTAAATAGACCCAGTGAGTAAGTTGGTCACCCTGCAATACCGGATGGATAGTAACTTGTAGCCAAACCTTATAATCATCTACAGGTTGCCAAAAAAGTTCTCCTTGCCAAGGTGTTTTCTTTTCTACTAATGCAGGTAGAAATGTGGGTGGAGCGTCGATGTCTTTTATTAGCTCGCTTATGCGAATGGAACTTGGCGTTGAACTGTTGCAATAAAGAAGCCTGTGAGACGCTTTGTTGTCGAGGACCAAAGCTCCATCATTATCGAGAATAACTACGCCTGTGTCTAAATCGTGAATGGCTTGTTGAATTGGGGGAACGAGTTTCTGTAATCGCGTATTTTTACGCAGCACGTTGTTTAATTTATGCCTTATATATTCGTGCTGCCCAACAATTTCATGGTGGCTTAGCAGCAACTCCCTCGCGGCTTGTAGCGTTCTTCGCTTTTCGTCGAACTGTTCTTCGACGTTCTTTACAACTAGGTAACGTGCTCCAGACTCGCTATTAATCGCTAATGCTTCTAGGCGGAGTAGATGGCTTTCATTTTGCTCAGTCCAGAAACCAGAGGAAAGGCTAAACGAATTGCTGCCCTTCCACACCTCATTAGCGTCTAGAAAAAAATCGTCTAAGAAAATAGAAGGTATATGCTGTTTTTCGAGATTATTGTTAGCATCGAGCGTAACGACTTGGGAAAGCCATGGTAGTTCCGGTGTTAGACATTCAAGCTCATGGGAGTCTGTGTATTTAAACAAGGCACAGTTTGTAATTCCTAATGCATTTAATAAATGGATGTCCATGGAGTTCTCCTACCAAAATGCAATTGTGTTAAATAAGCTCTCTACATTTTCACCGGTTTTCGCGCTAGTTTTGGTCAGTAACGCAAATTTTTGAGAATAGCTGTCTAACTCGTCCTCACTCCAATGCCAGCTAGTGGGTAAGTCAGTCTTGTTTATGACGAAAAAAGCAGGGATATCAGGATAATGCTCTTTTGCCAGTTCAAGAATTTCCATGCCTTCAGTTAGCGATTGTGAACGTGTTTGATCAACAACGACGATATAGGCGCTCGCACCTCTTAGATAGCGGGGATTAAACCCACAATATCTGTCTATACCCTCTAAATCCCAGATCAGAAGCTGTATCCCACGGCCTTCTTTGTTAACTTGTTTTTTGTCTATTTTTACACCAATCGTTGTCTTGTACTTCTCGGAGAAAATACCTTCGACAAACTGCTTTATGAGGCTTGTTTTACCAACCCCTGTAGGTCCTAAAATACACACTTTTTTCTGTATCACTGAGATGTTTCCTTACTACAGTGCACTGGATAATAATACGTTTAACATAACCGAACGTCCCATTGATGGATTTTGTAACGGCAGCTCTCCTAGACTTACAGGAATGAGAACGCTGCTTTCAACACCGAGCGAGATTAATGAATTAACAACATTTTCAGCTCTCTTTTGGCTCAATTCACGATTTCGTGCACTTGAGCCAGAATTATCGCTGGCGCCCATCACAACAATGCTAACTATTGTATTTGTCTTCTTAGCTACAGACAGGAGCTGTTTTACATCATTTGCTAATATTTCTAACTTTGCTAACTGTACTTCAGAAAGCGCCTCTTGGTTAGTAGCAAAAAGTACACTTTGTGAAGAAATTTTATTAACCAAACGGGTCAGAGCGACTTTTTGAAGCGCGGCATTATCGATTTCATACTCTGCTTTAATACTAAGTGGTGAGGTATCTACCTCTAAACTTGAAATACCAGGGAGGTTATTTATTTTTTGCGTAAGGTTTGTGGCTGTGGAGGCAAAAACATCACCCAAGACAATCCACTTATTGTCATTCTGTTTATCGAGGGAAAGGGTTTCGTGCTCGCTCAACGGGTAATCTCGAATGAGTTTTTCTAGCTTGCGTTCTACTATACTCGGTTTGAGTGAAACAAACGGCTCCTCGCTTACTATAATGCGAGAGAGGTCGATGTCGCTGTCGTTAAACCATTTTTCAATATTGTCTGCGGCAGGGTCTCGAAGGATTTTAGTGTGTACTTTGCCATTTGAAATGTAAGCATCAGTGACGACTACCCCAGGTGGCGGGGAGAGTTCATGCAAGTCGCTTTTCAAAATGCTGAGGGATAATCGCAAGAACGAAAGCGTACACAACGCAATGAGAACGACAAGTAGGAGAGCTGCGCCAACAAGCCGCTTTGATTTCTTTCCCTCTCCCTCTTTCTTTTCACTAACCAGGCAGTCGGCAAGTATTGTCTCGCAACCATCAAATGCAGCGTTGTCGCCTTCATAGTTAATGAGCGGTTGCTGATAAAATCTGTGAAAGTCTTCTAGCGCTTGCTGGAGCTTACCGCGAACTTCTGGAGGGATGCTTCCAGTGACGGCAGCGACGAGCAATGCCTGAGGGCCAATTTTGATAAGCAGGGTAAAATCTTCGGTTTTAATTTCACCCAGTTCGTTTTCTGGTTCATTGCTGCTTACGCCAAAAGCATCAGCAACGAAGTCATTGATGGCAACCAGCATAGATGAGATTAAGTCTGCATCTTTCTCTTTTTCGGGATCTGCGGAAATACTGTGAAGCAGCGTGCCGGTCTCGCGGTGAATAACAAGAAGCTGCTGCACTTGATATTGGTATATTTGCGCGGCGACATACTCGGAATACTTTATTCCTGACTGCCAGGCTTTAAAGCGCCAAGAAATGCTCTTTGGACTCAAGCTGTTTTCAATTAACGCGTTGGTTCGCTCTACAAATTCGACCAGAAAAGCGGACACTGCTTTTCTTACAAGCGCACCGACAAGTGGATAAAGCGTACCAACGATTTTTTCGCTGTTTGCTTCAATAGAGCGATTCAACGACTTTTCAACAAGAGGAACGAGTACTTTATTGACAGAACCATCTTTAGACTCCCGCTCCAACAATGCTTCGGACACAACATTGCTCACGAAACCTTTTGCATCGTGGTCTAATTTTTCTCGAACAAATTTGTCGTCCCGCCCAATAAGTAATTCTCTAACTTTTTCTAGAGAATTGTCCGTAAACTCTGACGGCGGCACCTTATCAGTCATTAATTAATGATCAGTTGCGAGATTGGTAGCCATGGTAGAAAGTAAATTCGCCAGCGTTTTTCTATCGGTTTTACTTTCTGAAAGATCGCTCGTTACCTGCTGTAATTTCTCTAGTAGTTCTTGATGACGTTTACTAAACAAATTATCTAACGACTCAAGCTCTTTGACTACGTGCGCTTCTAATGCATCGTTATCATTTTTTGCTGCTGCTTCGGCGATTTCCAGCTCACTTTGTAGCTTATCAGTGGTGTTTTGGAGTTGCTCTTGAACATTACTGTGACTGTCGTTCGCGCTAGCTAGCTGATTAGACAATTCACTGATCTGGTCATCGATAAGTTTACGAATATCGTTAAATTGATTATCAAGGTGCGCGTTCAGCTTCGTGAAACTGTCGTTTACCCGTGACTCTAGGGCAGAAAGATCTGCGCTGAAAGCCCGGTTTGTTTGACCAAATAAAATTTCTCTTAGTTGACCAAGTTCGTCTGTTGGTTGAGGCGCGCTTTCAGTCTCAATACTGTTTTGCACTTGCTGGTCCTTCCGCTTGTTGTCCGCCATAACATGTCTCCGAGGGTTGCAGTGCTATCGCATACTTACGCTATGACGCTGCATTCACATTTTCGTATGTGCTAATAATTATGATTGTAGCTTTATACAATAGCCTCTAATTGCAAACATTGAAATACACTAAAAGCATAATAATGATAATAAATAAGACGAAAAGTATCTCTTTTTCAGCGAGTTGTGAGAATGAGGGGGAAACGAAAAATTAAGAGAAACTAGCGCCTCTTAGTGACAATCTTTTTCATTCGTTTAAATGTACGGAGCTCGACATTGTTTTTTTATTAAACATAGGTACTATACGCCGCTCGCGCTAATTCGCGACTCGTTAAGTAACAATTGTTCCTGAGGTCTTTGCTGTGTCTATCACACCGTTAAATCGTAAATTCTCTGTTGCCCCAATGCTGGATAGTCACGCCTAATTTTAAAAAGCGTTGATATATATGGGGATTTCGGTAAAAAGTGACATTCGTTGTATTCCTATTGTGTTCCTCAGTGTAAGGATATTGACGGAAATATCCAGAAACAACAGATGGTTTTACCCTCCATTTAGCCTATCTTTTATAATCTCTATGAGTATGTCGGCTTCTTCATAACCTGCGACAGTGTACTTTGTTATATCAACCTTTAGGCGCTCTAAGACACTATCGTTGTTTAGCAGAGCCTGCTTTATGTAGGTCAATGTTTTTTCCCTTACTATGGCCGCGACTTCGTCGGCCAACAACATTGCGGTGGCATTCATAATGTCATTATCCTGCGCATCCATATAATCTTGTTCGTAAAGCGCATCTACAACCTCAGGAATCTTGCTGTAGTGTTTTATTACATAATAGATATCAATAGCGTCTTTTCCCTGATACTCGCGCCCTCGTTCAGTCCAGGCGATAAGTTTTAGCAAATAGGATGCCTGCCGGAGATGCTACTTTTACACTAAGTTCAGGATTTTTTGACAGGGCAACGTCCCATGCGTTTTGATAGACTTCATCGAACCCTAGCACGCTCATTACAAAATCTTGTTTTGGCGGCCAAGCGATCTGGCCGTGCTCATCACTGACTCCACCAAACGGAATCAAGTCGATTTCCCAAGGCAAGCCGTCACTGTCAGTCGTGTTTAGTTGATGTGCCTTCTTCGAGTGCGGTGTAAATCCCGCTTCTATCAGTGCAGTTCGTAACACTTCGTAATGCTCCCAATTCTGCACTTCGATACCAAAGTCCACATCTTTCGTACCGCGCTCGATAGCAGCGTTATAGCCGTGAACCAAGATAATATCCCGTGCAGTAGCCCCTACAATTAGCAACGGAACACTTAGCTCTGCGGCAATACCGTGGATTTGACTATATACCTCGACAAGCCCTGTGGGCAGTTTTTCGGATACATCAAGCGAGGTGGTCATGGTAGATCCTTTTGGCAGTTTCAAGGTTGCGAGGGTCATCGCTGTTGAGTAGTTCAGCATAGACTAGCAATGGCGCGATATAGCCAGGTAACTCACCCCTAATTTTTTCGATTCCTACAGGCGGCTCTATAATTTTCAGTATATTAACATCTGTCTCTTCAGCACGTAGTCGGCGTAGCCTGAACGTTTTTAATAGGGCTTTATGTGCTTCAGTATCAGCATATATTTGATATGTTTTGGGAGTAAGGTAATGAGTATAGGCATCAGCGGCGACCTCTCCGCCCCAGAGTGCTCCGTACTTATCTAGCGGTGCGTTACGAAGCTGCTCAATATTCTGAGGAACATATAGCTTTTGCTCCAGTTTTGCTTCCATGTTGTGTGGATAAGCGTCCAGCCATCGCGTTAGAAGCAGATCTTTTTCGTTGAGGACGAGTCCCTTTTTCCCTTTTTCGAGAACAAATGTGAGTTGCTTAAGGTCATCTAACACTTGTTTTACCGTGCCTAAAGCAATTTCAGCTTGCTCCGCAAGTACCCGCATTGGCTGATTAACAAGCTCGGGCTTCAATAACAACATCATGACCAGCTTCATACCTTTAGGTTGAAACGCCTTTCCTGTTAGCTTTCTCGCGTGTTGTATTTGATGCTCTTGAGGTGGTTTCTTGCCTCTAATATCGATATAAAAAGGAGGTATGTTGAGGTGCGCATTACCTGCCAGATCGAGATAATCGATTTGCAATTCCTGGCAAAGCTCGGCAATGTTCTCATTGATATAGGTTGTGACTATAAGTGTTTTTTTGTTGTTAAAAACTATTTTTTCTAGTTGAAGCTTGTGTAGTCTGTGGCGAGTAAGCTTCTCCTTTTCTTCTATACACCAAGTATGTTTCTGGTTTCCGTGAATGATCGTCAGCTGTCCGTCCGTTTCCTCAGCGTTTCGGGCATTGTGATGCGTATAAGTGACATTTAGCTTGGTATTCGCGGCTAATAGTTTCGCAGCTTCAGCTAGTAAGTTATCCATTCGTTCATTTATCTTTTATGTTCACTATTATTGAACGGTACGAAAAAATGAACAATATTGCAATTGTTGTTCATTATTTTTAAGTGTTCACTTTTAGTGAACGTTAGCGTTTAATGAACAAGGAGGTATCTACGTCTAACATTTTGTAAAAGGAGAAAGAGGGGTCGATTCGATTTGGCTTTGTAATTCTCATACTCGACAATCAACTCACCAAAAGACAATTCTTTATAACCTGCGACTAAACTTGTCTCATCAGCTTCTAGTTGCGTTATCAGTCCGCGTGCCCACTTCAGTGCCGATGTGCGTGAAGTGAATGTTTTAGACTTGGAGAAAACTATCTTGCCTTTGTTTTTCTGTTTTACAGAAGTAGAATATACGGTTCGTTCTCCGCGAAGCCGCTTGTTGATTGAGTAAAACGCCATATTTTTGTATTCCTATTGTGTTCCTGAAAGGGAAAAATCGACGGAATACCACGGAAATGTCACTAATTTTGAAATCGGTAAAAATGCGATGAGATTTACTTTTTTACATATTAATCAAGGTTTTAATGTCTATGTCTGACATCTCTTTCAACCGCAAATTCTCTGTTGCCCCAATGCTGGATTGGGCTGGTTGAATCATCTCGAGTGTTGTTTTATATAGCGTTTATCTAAAGGTCTTTACCCCAATTCCCCTATTTGGTCCTCCCGTTAGAGGACTAATACATCAATATACTGAGAAATACTGCAATTGCTAGTTTGCATCGAAGCATATTTCAAAATCTGCACTGCTCACTTTCGAGTTTCATGGTTTCCCCTCTACGAGCCTAAATAATTTTAGGACTTAAAAGGAGAACACTATGAAGATCAAAAAAGAAAGTATGTTTAACACGCTAATCCGATGCGCGAATAGTTGTATGAAACTAGGTTATATATTCCTCTCATTCACACTATTTCCATGGGCACACGAATGTATTTCAGTTGCTTTTCGCTGGAAATCAATTGTAGAGGCTAACTTAGAATTTAATGATTACTTTTATTATCACTGTGTTTGCGTTTTAGGATCGCTTTTTTTCGCGCTGTCTGCGACTGTTCTTTTACGCTACATGGAGGATGAATAATCCGAAACGATTTACGGGCACTTTGTGCCCGTTTTCTTTTTCACTTAACTTCGAATAATTTATGAACGGATAAGCTATATTTTTCAGTAAGTTATTGTCTTATCCGTTGTCATGTGCAAATCTACGCACTAAATAATTGTTAAAACAAGGATGTAATTCAAGTGTTTAAGCTGCCACTAGTTTTTCTATCAATTGCTGTCGCGGTAATTCCCACGATGGTCTCCGCTTCATATATCAACTACACAAAAGACTTAGATACAAATATCATTACAGATGGTTCTGGCCTTGAGTGGCTTGCATTTACTGAAACTAATGTAATGTCAGTAGAGCAGGCATTAAGTGCCTATTCTGATGATGGGTGGTTTGTGGCATCAGCACAAGAAGTTGACCAGTTATACGATGACTTTTTCGGCGAGTTTGATTGGGTTGGGGTGCGTGATAATCATATTTCGCAATATGAAAATTCTGCGTTGACCGCAGTTACCGATGAAAGTGTTGCTCGGTTTCACGAACTCTTCGGTAAAACGTCGGCAGATGATGCTTGCTCTGATTATCCTGGTAGCCTTTACACTTGTGAGATAGAAGGCCATCGTTACACATTAAATAGAACTGATTTTTTCTTTTCATCTCTTGAATTTAATATTGCCGACGAACCAAGATTGTGGACCTTTTATTCTGCGATGGTGGGCAGTAAGTATGGTCAAAGATATACATTTGCTGAAAATGGAAGGATTATTCCTGCTAGCGTTTATACACGCTCGAAAGATCCCTCGCGTTTTAAAGGACGAAAAGATGGTTATGCGATCGCGCTGACACGCTCAGTTCCTGATGGTACGACCAATAACCAGAATAAATCAACTGAGGTGTCAGCACCTGCTACGTTGTCTTTATTCATTCTGGCATTTATCGCAATGAATGTTCGAAGAAAGAGTTAATCCAACGAGTCAGGATACACAGCAATTTGATGAGCGTTACATAGTGAGTTATCGACAACATATGTGCCGAATGTACTAGTTAACGGCTTGTATTTTAAATTTTTCTGTTAGTCGCTGAGACATATATTCTACTTAGTACACATAATTATAAAGCAATTAAGTGTCTAGAGAAGTCTGGTCGATTCATGTAGCGCCGCTAAAGAAATAGTATTATTAGTTTTCTCAAATTCTGCTGATCTCCAGTTATATAGAAATTAACTTTTCCAACTATTAAAAAACATAATCTCTGCGTACACGCCTAACTCAAATACGCTGTGATTGTGTGTCAGGATGCCTTACCAAAGTGAGTGCGATTGACTTACCATGGGATGACAACTGCGTTAGACTTAGAGTTCAACTGGTTGATACGAGGTTGATTTGGTTCATCTCCTTAGTTTATCCTAACCAAGAAGGCCGCAAGATAAATTAGCTTCGTTTAACTAATACTTTTTGAATGACAGCTTCTGGAACGAAGTGGCCCCGCATTAACGGGGCTGGCTAGGGAAAATGAGTTCTTCAGAATAAACAGATTTTTATATCGGCTTTTATTCTTGAGCTTTTTCTTATCATTCTGGGATAGGCCCCATTAAATACTCAGCAAGATCATTTACCATTACAAATTTAGGTGCTCTTGCTGAGTCATAGAAAGTGAAAGCCATGAAAGACTCATTTGTGAGCGCTTTTGTGTAGCCAACTGCGGATCCAATACAACTATCACTAAAAAGCTCAAGCGATAATGCCTCAAGGGGTATAAGGCAAGTTCCAAATTCTTTAATCAACGCATTTATTAGGATTTGTTTCTTCTTATCATTTGATAAAGACTTCACGTACTGAAATTTCATTGTTCATTCATCTGACTATTAATGAACTCTAGAAAATCGTACGTCAGCACTAGGTGGGGTGCTTTATTCGAGTCAACAAGTTTAAAGGTGTCCGTCCGGTAATCCCCACATTCAATTCATAAATTAGCTACGGCATGGTGTTCGCTTTGCAAAGGAGAATGACCATGCAGCAATATCAACGAAGAGAAGTGCAAGATTGGCTCAATTTATTTGAGCAACAAAAACAAAGCGGACTCACCGCAGTGGAGTTTTGTCGTCAGCAGCAGATTAACGTTCAAACTTATTATACCCGACGTCGCGATATTCGGCTTCAACGAACAAGTAGCAAGTTTGTTCAGGTGAACCGTGAAGTCACGAAGGTTGAATCCTACACCGAAGCAATGGGTGGCGAACTTCTCTTGCAACTTGGAAATGCCCAACTTACCGTGCCAACCAATATTAACCCTCACTGGGTTGCTACTGTGATGAAGGCATTGGCCGAATGAAGATGTTCGTAGAGCCTGCCGACATTTACCTGTACATGGATATCGTCGACTTCCGCAAATCGATTAATGGCTTAATTGTCGTGGTTGAGCAGGATATGAAACTGAATCCGTTTCGCGATGCGCTGTTCGTCTTCTGCAACAAAAAGCGCGATAAGGTCAAAATACTCTATTGGGATAAAACGGGCTTCGCACTCTGGTATAAACGCCTCGAAAAACATCGCTTTAAATGGCCTGTCGATGCGAACTTAAAACAGATGCATATGAGTGAACAGCAACTACAGTGGCTGTTATCGGGCTACGATGTCATAGGGCATCAGCCGTTGCACTACAACGCATCCGGCTTATAACCTGTGATCATAAGTAGCGATTAACGATCACGAAATAGTCTTAATAATGTAAGGTAATCAGCAGCTTAATACGGGATAATAGCGGTATGAACGAGAAAGAATACCAATCCCGCATCGCTGAACTTGAAGCGCTTCTTGAAGAGAAGCGCGCGCGGATTGCCTATTTAGAAGAACAGTTCCGTGTTGCCCAGCACAAGCAGTTCGGAAAAAGCACCGAAGGTCACCCTGGGCAAGGTGAGTTGTTCAATGAAGCGGAAGAATTAGTTGTTGAGGCTGAAACTGAAACAGCTGAAGAAGCGATTAGCTACACTCGTAAAAAGCCCACACGTAAATCGCTACCTAAAGACCTGCCTCGTGAAGTTATCGTTCACGATATTAGCGACGAAGAAAAAACCTGTGACTGCTGTTCGGGCGAATTACACCGCATTGGTGAAGATAAGGCAGAGACGCTTCAGTTTATCCCTGCTCAGGTAAAAGTGATTGAGCATGTTCGCCCTAAATATGCGTGCCGTACCTGTGAAAAGGGCGGTATCAGCAACACGATTAAACAAGCGCCCGTACCTCACAGCGTTATCCCAAAAGGTTATGCGACGCCAAGCTTATTAAGTCAAATCATTACCAGCAAATATCAGTATGGCTTACCGCTGTATCGACAAGAAGCGATGTTCAAACAGCATGGTATCGAATTAAATCGTAAGACGATGGCGGACTGGATAATCCGCTGTGCTGCGTTGTTTAAACCGCTTTACGAGCAGCTTCGTCAACACCTGTTAAAGCAAGCTGTTATCGCGGCGGATGAAACCACGCTGAAGGTGGTTGAATCTGATAAAGCGACTAGCTATATGTGGCTGTACGCCTGTGGTGCTGACTCACCTGGCGGAAATATACCTGGTACAGAGACACCCAATATCGTGCTGTACGACTATCACAATAGTCGCGCAGGGCAATGCGCGGTAAACTTCTTGAAAGGCTATAACGGCTACTTACAAGTGGATGGCTATCAAGGCTATGAGCAAACGCAAGCGACACTCATTGGCTGTTGGGCACATGCACGTCGTAAGTTCATGGAAGCCAAAAAAGGCGCAGGTAAAAAAGGCAGTGGCAAAGCAGACTGGGCACTCAATCACATCCAAAAGCTCTACCGCATCGAAACACAGTTAAAAGATAAAACAGTGGAAGAGCGCTATCTCATCAGACAAGAAAAAAGTCTGCCACTACTCAATCAGTTCCATACATGGCTCACAAAGTCAGTGCAACAGGTGTTACCGAAAACCAAATTAGGTGAAGCGATACAATACTGCTTGAACCAATGGGAAAAGCTTGTACGTTATACACTCGATGGGCTACTCAGTATTGATAATAATCGTGCTGAGCGCGCAATTAAACCGTTCGTCATCGGCCGGAAAAACTGGCTGTTTAGCCAAACTGCCACAGGCGCAAACGCCAGCGCAGTGCTCTACAGCATGATCGAAACTGCTAAAGCCAACGACCTCAATGTGTTCGAATATATGATGACTTGCCTTGACGAACTCAGCTTCCCCAACGTCGATATTGAGCAACTGCTACCATGGCAGTTTGCTAAGCGCTAGGTGGTATTGCCGGACGGATACGTTTAAAGACTTTTAAGCCTTTTTGCTTGAGCGTATTAATGTATTGCTTATCTAATTTCGACTTGAAGCCAAAGAAGTGAGATAGGTCTTGTATGTTTATCAAAGTACCAAACTGCACCGATAGCTCGAACGCGAGCTGACTTGTTGATATCTTATTGTCCATGTAAATGCTCACCTCTTTTTTGCAAAATAACGTCAGCCAACTTTTCGAGATCTACACTGTCGTGAGAAAACAGCTCTTGAAAGCTAAGGTCAAATTCGTTCTTTTTTAGTTTTGACTTAAACTGTCTCTCCGCTAATCCGGTCAACAGACACCCAAGTTCTAGCGCAGGAACGTGAGGTGCTTTGAATTCGTAAAGTAGTGCAGAAAAAACATCACTTTTTTGCATGAAAACTCTCTAGGTATTTGGGGTGTTTAATAAATCTAGATATATTTTCTATCTAAAAAACAGTGTATTGCAAATTTTCGAGAAAAATGAAAACGTCAATCAGTTTTCATATTTGAGCGTCTTCTCGTATGTTTTTCATTTACTTAACGACAGTTGGACAAGATCTTCAAAAATTATATAAGACACCCTGTTTGCGTATTTTCTAGTACGTATTTCATTAACTTAACGAAAGTTGAACAAGATCTTCAAAAAAAATAAAAAAACATCTTATTTGCGCCCTAATTAAAAAAAAGTTGCCGATTATTTGAGCTTTAGTGGCGGTGTAAGTCTTTTTACCTAGCTAGCCAAGGCATAAAAAAGCCAGCATAAAGCTGGCTTAAAAGTTTCGCTGAAGGTGTCAGAACGACACAATACTCTTGAAGAACTCAGTCATCGTTTGCCCAAAAAAGGCTTGAAATAGCTTGTAGTTTTCTTGTTTTTTTTGGAAGCAACGAATTTTGAACTCATGTGTGAGCAGCTTCGAATACTCACAGAAATCGAGTAAATACTCGCTTTTCGGAATTTCATCCGATGATTGTCTTGCGACCAAAAGAATAAACTCTTCATTTCTTAAAATATTACGATGAAGAACAATTTGCTCCTCTTCAGATTCGAATAGAACAATATACTCGTTCGCCCAGTCGTGCTGCCCATACTCTGTGTACATATCAGTCATCTCCTATTTTTTGACCTCAATGTTATCTAGTCCCACGCAGGGGAAATTTAATGCCATCGAATATTTAGCCTATCGAATCTTCAGTGCAATGCTCTCTGTAGGTAAAGCAGAGAATAATTTTCCGTTGCTTGTTACTACGTAGCTGAGAAACCAAAACAAATAAGGAAAATTATGGAAAGAAAGAATGAACAGCTAACGTTTGACTTTGCGCACACAAAAAATCCGCTAGAAGAAGCGGTGTTTGCGCTATATGAAATTGTCGTTTTAAAATCTTTTGAAGCTGAAACTGGCGATAATTTCGCGAGTTTAAAATCTGACGAACAGAAGCGTCTATTGGTGGCTTATACGAGAGATAAAATACCAGAATCTTGGATAGCTGAGCCAGTAGTTTCGTTAATCGAAAAGCTACATAAACCTAACTACTCTTTTTACTGAGATAAATAGAGTTTATGAATTGGTATGAAAGCGAATGTTAAGTTCGCTCTCTGTAATTTTAGTGAATGTGATTACCGATCGACTTTGTCGTGATAAGCATTCTCGACAATAGCTGCGTTATATTTCTTCTTACTTGAGTGATTGCAGTTTACATAAAGAGAAAGGTAGCACTTTAAGGCATAAATGTCGGCAATAAGTTCACAAGTGGACCTAAGCCTTTCATCTTGCCTATGGTAAGAAGTCCGACACAGCAGACATATGCATGGAGTATTCTCTCGGCCGGTTTCAGGCCTAAAGCCGACGTAACAAGTTGGATTTGATACCAACTTCTTTGTGTAACTATAAAGCTATAGAAGTCTTTCCCCTATATTCAAGAAAACGACCCAATCGCGTGTTTGCGTCCTGGAGCTAATTAGATTTATTTTATTGCAGCCATTGACTGCGCTGGCTTTCACAAACTTGATAATCGTGGCAGTATGAAGAAAAATGAGCGATTAGTCGGCAGAAAAACGCGCAAATTGCGCCGTATTAAACTGTTAGCACCTGGTATGAAAATGGAATTCGAACTAGTTAAACTATCAAACTCGCGGAATGAATCACTATTTGAAGAAATAGAAGAGTTTAAATTTCGAGCGTTAGACTTGTGTAGCTTTGCGAGAAATACGAAATGGGGCATGTTCGAGTATTCAGTCTGCCGCTCAGATCCAGAACGACCTACTATTTCAGGTACGTTACCTAATGAATCATTGTTAACGACTTTCTATTCAAAGTATCGACATGTTTATTTGTTAAAGGAAAAAGCAAACTTCTTTAAAATTGCTAAATCGTTGTCAGTTTCTAGTAATTCAGATTTGTTTACTTTGTATCATCGCTATCATCTTAAGAGGTCTTTTTATAAAGAATTCTTGCTGAAATTTGCATTTATTAAAAGCCGAACATCTTTTTCGCCTGAGCAAGTTATCGATATTTGGTTCAATGCTTATTTTTTTCATGGTCAGGTAAAAGAGAGAGAAAAACTAAGGACTCTTGAATATTTGGTCTCAGAGCAGGGAGCCAAAGTTGCCCTATGGCAAACTATTTGGCAGTCTCATTTAGTTGTTGGTGAGTTAATGCAAAATCTTGACGATACGACAAAAGACTACCCATATATGAAAGTGCCTAAGTTTTGCAGAATCTAGGTGATTTGGGTGCTAACAAACAAATTAAGTCGTACGCTAGGGCGCACTGGGACACAAATACTCAGGCGGCTTCGTCATTTTCGCCAACGTGTCTGTGCCCCTTATTTGGCCGTTATGTTTCAAGGAGGAAAATTTGGAATTAAAAGATTTCGTTTCACAAAGTATTACTGAGATAGTTGACGGCATCGAAGATGCTCAGAAACGTTTGGAAGATTCTGACACAACTATTAACCCTGCACTTTACAATGTCTTTTCTGGCTCACAGAGTGGCGGCACCAACCTCGCTTTAGGCTGGGACCAAAAAAATAACCTCGTGAGCACTATAAACTTTGATGTAGCCGTTACTGTCAACGATGGTACTGAGACAAAAGGAACTATTGGTGTGGTTGCAGGTATGTTTGCTTTAGGTTCGCATGGTAAATCCTCACAAAGTAGTCAATCTATTTCTCGGCTTCAATTTAAGGTGCCAATATCGCTAACAAAGGCATTTAAGAAATGAAACAAATCTTCAAACAACCTAAGTAAAGAAAATTTTATGGAAGATATTGAAATTCTATTTATTGCAGCGACTATATTTATTCTCTTTTTGGCATTTGCATTCTGGTTTGATTACAAGCGGCGTAAAGAAGAGAAGCAAACCCATGAAAAATTATGTGAACTAGTCTTTAATTCATCTAGAAACGATGCCATTAGAAATCTCGATGACGTAATTGATATAGCAGAGTCACTCTACGAAACCAAGCTCATATTACTATCAGATTTTAAGAAAGTTGAACTAGCGCTACAAAAAACAAAAGCTAAATTGTCACAATATACTTTTAACTCTAAAGAAAGAGAAGTGAATCTGGAGAAGATAAACGAACTACTTAAAGAAATTAAATCGAAGATTGAGGAAGAAGAAAAAGTGGCTCCTTTTGAAGGTGTTCCAGATCCAGAAAGAAGTCAACTTGAGTTAATATATACAGTCACTGATGCAGGTAATAAGGCTGCCATATTAGCACCACTGCAAATTATATCTAAATCAATCAAATCTAGAGCAAAACTACTGGAAGAAGAAAAGGTTAAGTCGCAAAAATATAGTAAGTGGGGAATATTAGCGACATTTATCACTTTTGGGATAGCTATGGTTATAACATTTTTGAACTCTTCGGCCACAGGTGGTTAAAAAATGAAACATAACAAGCGCATTAAACGCGCGCGGCGTGCTGCGGACACAAACACAGCGCCGCTTCGCGATTATATTGCTGTGTTTGTGCCGTTTATGCGAAAGTTAGGTGCCAAACTTATCAGTTGACCTAGTGGCTTCTAAGCAGCCAAAGAAATATTTGACAAAGCACTTTCTTTTACAATTGAGCGGAATCATCGTCGGCGCTTAACTTTGGTACTGGATGATAAGTAAGTTCGAAAACTTTGAGTTATGGTTTGATGGACGTCGGTCTGGTGGTTATGGTTTTATCGCACGTGTGGCTCTAATAGCCGTTTGTCTTTGGGATATGTTAGCCAAGATAATTCGTTTGCTCATAGAGACGCGCAAATAAATGGTAATGTCACATAGCAAACAACTGTTGGCACATATATAGGCAGATAATATAGATATGGAATGGTTAGCAGAGAATAAAGATTGGCTTTTTAGTGGTGTTGCCATTGCGCTACCTCTTGCGATTGTAGGCTGGTTTATTTCTTCTAGAAAAAATAAACAAAGCCAAAAGGGTGGAGATAGTTCCACGAACATACAGGTTGGTGGGGATTTTAAAATGGGTAATAGCAAGGATGATGGATAAGCAAAGCCAAAAAGGTGGAGATCAGTCTACAAATTTGCAAGCTGGTCAAATGGTCGTGCACATAGGAATTGATGAAAAACGTGCACGTGAAGTATTTCAAGAAATGAACCTTCATTTAAGGCAGGAATATACTCAGGAAGCACTGGAAATAGCAAACGCCAGGGTCTCCGAGTTTGAGAATAGTCTAATGCCAAAAATGGAGAGGGTTGAAGGCGCTCTGGAGGCTTTTGGCGATCCAAGCTTTCAATTGTTGCTGGTTGACGCACAAAAAGCAGCTGCATCCACAGAAAGGGCAGCTGACTATGACTTGTTATCTGAACTGCTTATTCACCGATTTAAGAAGGGTGACAATCGCATTGCAAGAGCAGGTATTAGTCTCGCGGTAGATATTGTTGATAAGGTTTCTGATGAGGCTTTATTAGGATTAACCGTCGCACATGCTGTTAATAGCTTTCTGCCCGTTACCGGTGATATTAACCAGGGCTTAGATGTTTTGAATGATCTATTTGAAAAGGTTATCTACGAAGATTTACCTTCAGGCCATGAGTGGCTAGACCACTTGGACATTTTGAATGCAGTTCGCTTAAACTCGTTTGGTAGTTTAAAAAAAGTACAACAATATTATCCCGAGATTCTTCCTGGTTATATCGATGTAGGTATAGAAAAAGCCTCCGAAAATTATACTAAAGCCTTAGAAATACTAGACCACAACAATTTACCTAGAGGATTGCTAATTGAACATAGTCTAAACACTGACTATGTAAGAATCCCTGTCCCTAATAGAGCACAGATCGATTTTATTTCATTGCAGCAACAGGTACTCAAAGGTGGGACCTTGGTCGTTGTACCGGTAAAGCTAACAGAGGCCCAAAAAACAGCGATAAACAATATCTACGACCTCTATTCTCAAGATGGCGGATTAAAGCAGAACAATATTAATTCATTCATAGAAGAATGGGATAAAAGGCCAAGTCTTAAGGCTCTTAAAGATTGGTGGGATACTATTCCAATTATCTTAACAATTACAGCCGCAGGAAAAGTTTTGGCTCACTCTAATGCGCAGAGGTGTGATGAAAGGCTACCACAGATGGATTAGGTGCTTTAAGCTTAAATGTATAACAAAGACGGCCAAAGGGACCAAACAAACGCCGCTTTGCCCTAGTTTTTCGGCCCCTGCTGGGGCGTTAGCTACCACAAAGATTATATGGCCGGATTATTTTTTCGGACTAGTTATAGTAGTCTTTGCGTATCCATTGTCCTTCGTCATTCTTGGCTACCTTATCGCGGTAAAACAGATGAGAGGCCTCATTGCTGGTGGGGATGAGTCAAAATATCTAAATCTTAAAAATTTGCTAAATGGATTGGTTTTTCTGTTCTGATACTAGGTGGACTAATTGTATCCGTCCGGCAATACCACCTAGCGCTTAGCAAACTGCCATGGTAGCAGTTGCTCAATATCGACGTTGGGGAAGCTGAGTTCGTCAAGGCAAGTCATCATATATTCGAACACATTGAGGTCGTTGGCTTTAGCAGTTTCGATCATGCTGTAGAGCACTGCGCTGGCGTTTGCGCCTGTGGCAGTTTGGCTAAACAGCCAGTTTTTCCGGCCGATGACGAACGGTTTAATTGCGCGCTCAGCACGATTATTATCAATACTGAGTAGCCCATCGAGTGTATAACGTACAAGCTTTTCCCATTGGTTCAAGCAGTATTGTATCGCTTCACCTAATTTGGTTTTCGGTAACACCTGTTGCACTGACTTTGTGAGCCATGTATGGAACTGATTGAGTAGTGGCAGACTTTTTTCTTGTCTGATGAGATAGCGCTCTTCCACTGTTTTATCTTTTAACTGTGTTTCGATGCGGTAGAGCTTTTGGATGTGATTGAGTGCCCAGTCTGCTTTGCCACTGCCTTTTTTACCTGCGCCTTTTTTGGCTTCCATGAACTTACGACGTGCATGTGCCCAACAGCCAATGAGTGTCGCTTGCGTTTGCTCATAGCCTTGATAGCCATCCACTTGTAAGTAGCCGTTATAGCCTTTCAAGAAGTTTACCGCGCATTGCCCTGCGCGACTATTGTGATAGTCGTACAGCACGATATTGGGTGTCTCTGTACCAGGTATATTTCCGCCAGGTGAGTCAGCACCACAGGCGTACAGCCACATATAGCTAGTCGCTTTATCAGATTCAACCACCTTCAGCGTGGTTTCATCCGCCGCGATAACAGCTTGCTTTAACAGGTGTTGACGAAGCTGCTCGTAAAGCGGTTTAAACAACGCAGCACAGCGGATTATCCAGTCCGCCATCGTCTTACGATTTAATTCGATACCATGCTGTTTGAACATCGCTTCTTGTCGATACAGCGGTAAGCCATACTGATATTTGCTGGTAATGATTTGACTTAATAAGCTTGGCGTCGCATAACCTTTTGGGATAACGCTGTGAGGTACGGGCGCTTGTTTAATCGTGTTGCTGATACCGCCCTTTTCACAGGTACGGCACGCATATTTAGGGCGAACATGCTCAATCACTTTTACCTGAGCAGGGATAAACTGAAGCGTCTCTGCCTTATCTTCACCAATGCGGTGTAATTCGCCCGAACAGCAGTCACAGGTTTTTTCTTCGTCGCTAATATCGTGAACGATAACTTCACGAGGCAGGTCTTTAGGTAGCGATTTACGTGTGGGCTTTTTACGAGTGTAGCTAATCGCTTCTTCAGCTGTTTCAGTTTCAGCCTCAACAACTAATTCTTCCGCTTCATTGAACAACTCACCTTGCCCAGGGTGACCTTCGGTGCTTTTTCCGAACTGCTTGTGCTGGGCAACACGGAACTGTTCTTCTAAATAGGCAATCCGCGCGCGCTTCTCTTCAAGAAGCGCTTCAAGTTCAGCGATGCGGGATTGGTATTCTTTCTCGTTCATACCGCTATTATCCCGTATTAAGCTGCTGATTACCTTACATTATTAAGACTATTTCGTGATCGTTAATCGCTACTTATGATCACAGGTTATAAGCCGGATGCGTTGTAGTGCAACGGCTGATGCCCTATGACATCGTAGCCCGATAACAGCCACTGTAGTTGCTGTTCACTCATATGCATCTGTTTTAAGTTCGCATCGACAGGCCATTTAAAGCGATGTTTTTCGAGGCGTTTATACCAGAGTGCGAAGCCCGTTTTATCCCAATAGAGTATTTTGACCTTATCGCGCTTTTTGTTGCAGAAGACGAACAGCGCATCGCGAAACGGATTCAGTTTCATATCCTGCTCAACCACGACAATTAAGCCATTAATCGATTTGCGGAAGTCGACGATATCCATGTACAGGTAAATGTCGGCAGGCTCTACGAACATCTTCATTCGGCCAATGCCTTCATCACAGTAGCAACCCAGTGAGGGTTAATATTGGTTGGCACGGTAAGTTGGGCATTTCCAAGTTGCAAGAGAAGTTCGCCACCCATTGCTTCGGTGTAGGATTCAACCTTCGTGACTTCACGGTTCACCTGAACAAACTTGCTACTTGTTCGTTGAAGCCGAATATCGCGACGTCGGGTATAATAAGTTTGAACGTTAATCTGCTGCTGACGACAAAACTCCACTGCGGTGAGTCCGCTTTGTTTTTGTTGCTCAAATAAATTGAGCCAATCTTGCACTTCTCTTCGTTGATATTGCTGCATGGTCATTCTCCTTTGCAAAGCGAACACCATGCCGTAGCTAATTTATGAATTGAATGTGGGGATTACCGGACGGACACGACTAATTATATTCATTTAGTCACTAAGTGAAAATGGAATAATCGTAATGAACGATTAGGCTCAAGGAAAGATATGCTCTACGAACCCACTATTAAAAAGAATCCTCGACAGTTAGCGATTGAACAGCATTTTCATACAGCGCACGCTATTTCGTTGTTCTATGACTTCGATAAAAAAGTAGAAGTGATGGAGCTTTCATCTGGTGAGATAGTTCGAAGGCATAAACGCGCAAAAATTTTCTGCACTAAACGAACGTGGGATCAGTAGGCGGAAACAGGGTATATGGTACGAATCGAAAATGCATTCCACAAAGAGATTGACTGTGTTAAAGCATTTTCCAAGAGAAACCATGAGGCGATATCTAAATACTGGTTTCTATGGAGACTCAGGCACGAGTATCATTTAAGTAGTCCTGCTGATTCAGTGCTTAATGGAATATATGGCTCAGGTTTAACCAAAGAACAAGAAGAAATACTAGAGAGCAAGGGGATAGGATTTATTCGTGAAGGCGGAATTGTGCCTTCGCGTTTTACTACAAGCATTCAAATACAAACTTTCCTTGACCGAGATTGGGATACTTGCAGCCATTTTAAGTGGGGGGTAATCGAAGCTCCGGATGGAGAGTTTATTGTCGCAGATGGCTATGGAGATTTTGCTTTTATTCCTATCTCACCAAAGAAAAAGTTTTGGGCTGGTCAAGATGATCAGATAATTACCCGACAGCAATTAGCAGAAGTAAATAAAGAGTCAGTATCTAGAGCAAGACAATATTACTTTGCTCGTAAAATCAGTGAGTGTCCAATTGCCTAGCAAACTAATCAACTACAAACCTGCGGCACACAGCATACACACCGCTGTGTGCCAGATGGAGGTTATAGCAGTTATGGATGACAGCTCCTTGTCTACAGGTGTCCTTTACGCAGTGGCGCTGATAAGTTCGTTAAGCGGCTATTGAAGCCTGAACTATTTTTTAGCGTGATTTTTAGCGATGTAAATCGAGCCAAAAATCATGATCGCGAGCGGCAATAAAAAAATAACTTCTGCTGGCATGAATCGCACCTTTTTCAAAGTTTCTCAGGATGTTTGATGATGTAAACAGCGACCGCAATGATAACACCGAAGATGATTGCCATCGGCAACAGCGTCACGATTGAGTCTATAAAATTTGACATAAATCAGATTACTTCTTTTTTAGATGATTAATCAATAAGCCTAAAACTGCTATACCGCCAATGGCGACACAAATTCCGAGTATTTGAATTTCGCTCATCACGCTTTCTGCTCATTATTCCTTCTATTATAGCTTAATGAAAATTTCGCACTTGCAAAGTTTTCTATTAATTTTGTATGCCTAACGGCTTATTTTTTATATTTCATAAAAGCGCTCGTATCCTCTAGAAACAAACCTCTGTTTCTAGAGGATAGAAAAAACATGTTTACTTTCGTTCTTAGCTGACTTTTCGGTGAGGTTTTAAGCCTGTTTATCGAATTATTCAAATATGCTCTGCTACATGCAATTCTCTTCTCCAGCGGTCAAGCGTGCTTACACTTATGTTATGTCGTTTTGCTAGTTGTGAACGAGAAATACTAAGGGTGTTTAGTTGTTTAACTATTTGAATACGCTTATCAAGTGTGTACTTATATCGTTCGCCCCCTTGCTCGACAAGTTCCCTCGTCTCAAGCTCGTCATGAAATCGTGGTTCAATACCTTCGAATATATTGTGCCATTGTGGCTTCTCCGACATGACAAAATAACTAATATTCTCGCGGCAATTAGGTGAGGCCGTTGTTATCCTCTCCACTTTGCGCCAAATATTTCTAAAGATAGCTTCGGAGCGACAAACAAAGATTTGCTCTACATTTTCGAAGTCTGGATATACGATGCTACCGGTTTCATCTACATTTAGTAACTCTCGAAACAAGCCTCTAAGGGAGTCTGAATAACAATCTTCTTTTTGATATTTTTCCGCAAAAACCTCTAACCAGTGCGTCAAGCTACCTGCGTGTTGTGATATGCCCCTACTTGAATTCTCAACTTCGATGATGAGTAGCGTCATATCAGTCGTTATAGCTAAAATATCTGGGACGCACTGAAAAATAGTGTTGGCAGTATTTTTGACTGCCTGAATCTCATGCTCGGATTTAATACAGTTGATTATGTGATTACCAAATTCGATTTGTTCCGATTGCAAGGCGATAAGAAATTCGTTGGCTAAGTGACGATGGTACTGATGTTCGAAGTTACTTAAGAAGCCGCTGGATTTATAAAAAGTCGAGACTTTTTCTAATAAGACACTTCTTTTATCATTCTTAAGCAATGAGGCCCCTCGGCGTGAGAGTGCGAAAGCTTTTACGCCAGGAGAGCCACTATAAGTTTCTATCCAAATAAGTTTGTCTGCCACCATACGCCTGAGTACATGTCGTATTGTTTGAACGCTGATTTCGCAATACATGGCAAGCTGGCTTTGGCTAAGCCACCCAAATTTCCCCAGTGCGAAAAGAATATTTATTTCATTTTCTTCACCTAAGAAGATTTGTTTCACTGCTGCTCCACTTAACTTTTTGCGGTTTTGCATATTTTTACTTTCCTAGTTATTTGTCGACTGAAAAATAACTAGGCCTTTGATGTGCAAACTCTGGCTACACCCTCATATAAGCGAGGGTGTAGCCAGACAAGAGCGCGATATCTTCGGGCTGGACGCCCTGCAATATCTTTGGTTTTCGGGCTTTTAGCTCTCCGCTGCTGGACGCAGCTACATTCTAAAAGCACACGAAAAGCCGCCCTACGTCGCATGCGCGACTCCGAGCAACCACCACTTTCAGTGAATTGGCGTTGTACGGGGCGAGGTTGCACCTCTTCGCACGAACTGACAATTCATCTTTCAAGTCGAGGTTGCTCGGAATCGCTGCGCATCCTCGGGCGGGGGCTAGCCCCCACAATGTTTACGTTGCTGGGGCAACTTCTTAACGCTGGGGCGTGCGAAAAAATTGCGGCTCCCCCAACTTTGTCGCTGAACGCGCCTCAGTTTAAAGACAAAAAAGCCGGTCGATGTTAGATAATAAATGCTCACGTTATACGTAGGTACTGCTTCGCGAAAATTCTTACTTTTAAAGTCAAGGCACCAGACTTTGCGTTTATTGTGAGTAGATAACACCCAAGTGTCTCGAGCATCAATTAATTCGATGAATCGAACATTATCTAAAGCAAGTGTGAGAAATTTTTGCATGGCAGGTGCATATATAAAGGTAGAACACTAGGTAACTGCTGTTCCGTCAGGTCTCTCAAAAAATCGAGAGCTGCGTAAATAAAAGTCTGGCTTTGTTAACGTAGCGAGAGAGATGCCTCTAGGCAGATGTAGAGGTACTGATTGCAAAACCATTCCTTGCTAGTTTCGTTCTGCAACAGCATATTGACGTCTTTTGGATTTTTACAAAAGAGAAAAGAGCACTTCGTAAGAAGTGCTCTTTTTGTAGCAAAATTTCACTTCATTTCAATGCAGTCAGCTGACTCTTATTAAAAAATAGTTGCTTATGAAAACTCAATCATTAATGTATTTATTCAATAAATATTGTGTGCAGAATTCATATGGATGAGTCAAAGGCAATGAAGTGTGTGCTGGCTGTTTTGAGTGCAGTTACAGCAGTGTGTATGCCGATATTTTTGTACTACGTGAGCATAGATTTACTTGAGCTTGCATGTATTTTTGCACTTATCAACATGGGTGTATTTTGGAAGCTTTATTTGGGGGCAAAAAGGTACTTTAAGCAGCAAGAACTCGGCTTAAATGAGCCTTCAGGTAAAAGATTACTGAGTTATGCTCTTTTTGAGTTCTACTAGCAATTTAAAAGTAGCGACGATCTAAGTGTTCTGACAAAAAAGTTTATGTCCTCTCGGCCAAGGATGGCCGAAATCCCCGTTTGAAGCGCCTATGTAATATGAATTAAGACAAAAAAGGAAAATCTGATGAGATCATCAAAACGTGCAGTGATTGATATTGTCGCACAGGCGGTAATGGAACTCTTAAGGGCATTTGCTTATTGTGCTGTGATTGTATTTGTACTGAATACTATTTTTGAAATTGAATTAAACAAAGCAATAACGGTAGGACCTGGTTTTATATTGTGGACGGGCTTGGCGGCATTTTTGTCCTCGACAGCTATAAAAATCTACCTCCTGAGGGACCCAAACAGAATGCTTAGCTAACGCAGTTTAACGCCCGAGAGGGCGTTTTTTATTACGCTAAGGCTAGTATTTCAATGCAAATGAAGATCTCTCAAAAAGAAAAAATTAACGTTTAAAACACCTCACAAAAGTAAGTCGCCGTAGTCAGCCAGATAACCCTTAATACATTCTCTACTTTAGTATATAGTTTGGGCAGTAGACTTGTTAAACAGGGAACGTTGTATGGTGTTCACAAGTAATTTCGAATTTCTAAAACCGCATGGAGCTTGGTTTTATAATCTTGCGGCTAGTGCCGAACGTAATTTTTCCTCCGACCCAAATACAACACTTATCAAAATGCGCCAACTTGGCGAGGCCATTGCTCAAAATATTGCTGCACGAGTCGGCGTTGAGTATGGCAACGATGTGAAGCAAGTCGATTTACTCCGCGATATTGACTATTCCCTCAGACTGGATGACAACGTTCGAGACGCTTTTCATACTTTAAGAAAGTTAGGGAATACAGCAACTCACGAGTTTGATAGTAGCAGTCACCGCGACGCCCTAAAATCGATGATGGTGGGCCATGCGCTTTCCATGTGGTTTCACAGCACATTTGGGGGAGACAAGGCCAAAGGCTTTAAAATTTCCAAGTTTGTGAAACCTGAAGATCCCTCCGCTTACGTTAGAGAAATAGAAGAGCAATTAGAACAACTCAAGACCGAATCTCAACGCACATCAGACCGTATAAAAGTTGCTGAAAAGCTTAGTCAAATTGAGCATGAAAAAGCTGAGGCTGAACGCCTTCGTGCAGAGCGGATGGCTGAAGAGCGTGAGATATGGGAACAATTGGCGCATGAGCAAGAAGAAGCGCTTGCCAATTATCGCGCTGAAGTTGAGCGTGAAAACAAAGTCAACTTTGACCATTTCAAAGCGCAACCAAAAGAACAGCAAGCCGCTGAGCTTCAGCGCATTGAAAAGTCTCACTTTGAAATGGATGAGGCGGAGACCCGTGTCATCATTGACCAGCAACTTATTGATGCAGGTTGGGAAGCTGATACGGAGAACTTACGATTTTCCAAAGGCGCTCGCCCAGAACCCAATAAAAACCGTGCTATTGCAGAGTGGCCCACAGATTCTGGGCCAGCGGATTACGCACTCTTTATCGGCACAACGCTAGTGGCTGTTGTCGAAGCAAAGAAAAATGCCAAGAATGTATATGGAGCTATCGACCAAGCCAAACGTTATGCGAAAGGTATTTCATCGTTAGCTGACGATGTTGAAGTAACAGAATACGGTGAATTCAAAGTACCGCTTACTTTCGCAACCAATGGCCGCGCGTATTTAAAACAATTGGAGCAAGAAAGCGGGATATGGTTCTTAGACGTTCGTGATACCACTAATCGCCGCAAAGCATTGAAAGGTTGGTACTCCCCTCAAGAAATCAAAACATATTTGCGCCAAACACCTCAAAAAGCCAACTCACAACTAGATGACATGGGTTTCGAGTACGAACTTCAGTTACGTGACTATCAGAAGCAGGCCATTCTCAGCGTTGAGCAAGCCATTAAAGATGAAAAAGAGCGTGCGCTTGTAGCAATGGCAACCGGAACAGGTAAAACAAAAACCTGTATCGCGCTGGTGTACCGTCTTCTAAAAGCTGAACGTTTTCGCCGAATCCTGTTTCTGGTAGATCGCAGTGCGCTAGGTGTTCAGGCCACTGTCGATTTTGGTGAAGTGCGTATGGAAAATCTCAATACGTTCGCAGATACCTTTGACGTGCTAGGAATGGAGCCAGAAAAAAATCCGAAACCCACGCCCGATGACGACACAAAAGTACACGTAGCTACGGTGCAAGGTTTGGTTAAGCGTATTATGTACCCGTCAGAGGATGCGACTAAGCCAGGAGTAGGGCAGTATGACTGCATTGTTGTGGATGAGTGTCACCGTGGTTACTTGTTAGACCGAGAGCTAAGTGAAACCGAGGTAAAGTTTAGAGATCAGCAAGATTATGTTTCGAAATATCGCGCCGTAATAGACTACTTCGATGCATTCAAAATTGGGTTAACGGCAACGCCAGCCATACATACCACCGATATCTTTGGCGACCCAGTATACTCTTACAGCTATACAGAGGCAGTTATTGATGGCTATCTGGTTGATCATCTACCCCCTGTAAGAATCCATACCAAACTCAACACCGATGGTATTCATTACAATGTGAATGAAGAAGTACAGGTTTATGACCCACAAACCAATCAACTTGAACTCATTCACACACCCGATGAACTCGATTTTGATGTTGCGCAGTTCAACAGAAAAGTAATAGCACCAGAGTTTACCAAAGCGATAGCGAAGTGGTTGATAGAAAGTGATTCAATTGACCCATACTCTCAAGAGAAAACACTCATCTTTTGTGTAACCGACAAACACGCTGATGAGATGGTGGAGGCGCTTAAGGACGCGTGTGAGCATTATCACGGGGCCGTTGACGATGACGCTGTTATGAAAATAACGGGTGCATCTGATAAGCCGCTCCAGCTTATTAGACGTTATAAGAACGACCGTCTTCCCAATATAGTAGTGACGGTAGACCTGCTGACCACTGGCGTGGACGTGCCCTCCATTTGCAACCTAGTATTCATGCGCCGCGTGAACAGTCGTATTCTTTACGAACAGATGTTAGGCCGTGCTACACGTCGCTGTGACGACATCGCTAAAGAACGGTTTCGTATTTACGATGCTGTAGACATTTACAAACAGCTCGAAAAAGTGAACACCATGAAGCCCGTGGTCACGAACGTAGACATTACCTTTAGCAAGCTAGAAAGCGAGATTAAAGAGGGTAAAGACAGCAAGCTTCAGGAACTCGCGAGAGACCAATTTTTGAGTAAGCTTCAAAGTAAGAAGCGCTACCTTACTGAAACTCAGCAAAGCGAATTCGAGTGTATTGTTGGAAAGCCGCCTCAGGAGTTTGCGCAAGAATTAAAAGCAAAGCCTGTGCAGGAAGTAGCAGACTGGTTTTTAAATAATCCAGGCTTAGGCGAGCTGCTCGATATGAAAGTAAAGGGCACGGGTGGGTTTAATCGTATCGTGGTATCTGAGCATGAAGACGAGGTGCTAGATACATCAACAGGCTATGGCAGCGGCCAGAAGCCAGCGGACTATCTAACTTCCTTCAACGACTTTGTGAATGCTAACAGTAATAGAATGGTTGCAATTCAAACAGTCATTCAACGTCCGTGGGAATTAACCCGTGAAAGCTTGAAACAATTAGCGTTAGAACTTGAAAAAAACGAGTTTAGAGAAGAAGATCTTAAGGCGGCATGGAAAGAAGTACGAAACGAAGATATCGCTGCCAGAATTATTGGTTACATTCGCCAAGCCGCTATAGGTGAAGCCCTTATCCCATACGAAGAACGAGTAGATAGAGCATTAGATAGAATACTTGCAAGCCAGCCGTGGAAAACACCGCAGCGGGACTGGTTAAGCACCATTGCCAAACAAATGAAAGCTAACATTATCGTTGATGAAGCCAACTTGAATGAAGGTATTTTTAAACAAAGGCTTGGTGGCATCAATCGCGCCAACAAACTCTTCGACCAGCCTATCACCGACATCCTCGCCCAGTTTAATCGTGCATTGTGGGTAAACGATGATGATGGCGGCTACACAGATGATAAAGCAACAGCCTGATTTCAGGCTGTGCAACGAAACAAATAAGAGACAGTAGTATGAGTACACAAGATTTAATCGGCAAGTTATGGAACCTTTGTCACGTATTGCGCGATGACGGCGTAACTTACCACGAGTACCTGAACGAACTAACTTACCTAATTTTCCTGAAAATGGTTGAAGAGACAGGACAGGATCATCTCATTCCTGAAAATTATCGCTGGAGCGATATTGAAAACTTCAACGCAGCGACACGTTTAGAAGAATATAAAAAGCTACTTATTCACCTTGGTTCACATGGCTCGTTAATTACAAAAGCGATTTTTGCTGATGCAGCAACATGTATACGTAAACCTGCAACATTGAATAAGCTGGTAACTGAAATCGACAAGCTAGACTGGTACTCAGCCAAAGTAGAAGGCTTGGGCGACATGTACGAAGGCTTGCTGGAAATCAATGCGAGTGAGAAGAAGTCGGGCGCAGGCCAATACTTCACGCCAAGGGTGCTTATTGATGCCATGGTAGAGTTAATGCGCCCAACGCTAGATGACGTTGTGGTAGATCCAACAGCTGGCACAGGCGGGTTTATCATCGCTGCGCATAAGTATTTGGAAGAACACAACGACATCTCAAGCCTTTCGGAAACTGCATACGACAAGTATCAGCACAAAACCTTCTTCGGTATGGAATTAGTACCAGATACACGCCGCTTGGCAATGATGAACCTAATGCTGCACGACTTAGCGATTGATGATGACAACGCAGGTGTACTGTATGGCGACACCTTGTCAAACGAAGGTAAAGCCTTACCCAAAGCCTCGCTAATTCTTGCTAATCCACCTTTTGGTACGAAACAGGGTGGGGGCGTGCCTACCCGTGATGACTTAGTACATTACACCAGTAATAAGCAGTTAGCCTTTCTTCATGCCATGTACCAAACCATGTTAAAGCCTGGTGGGCGAGTAGCAGTAGTGCTACCTGATAACGTATTGTTCGAAGGCTCGACAGGCCGCAAGATACGTAACGATTTGATGGAAAAGTGTAACCTGCATACCATTCTTCGTTTACCGACAGGTATTTTCTATGCGGCGGGCGTAAAAACAAATGTGCTGTTTTTCGATAAGCCAAAAGATGTGAATCAAGACACAGGTAACACTAAAAACGTGTGGGTTTACGACATGCGAGCTAACATGCCGCAATTCGGCAAACGTACCGTGTTAACCAAAGCACATTTCGATGAATTCTACGAGGCAGTAGGCAGCGACGTTACTCAAGTTGATGAAGCTCAACGACAAGCCTTTATTGACAATCATCAAAACGGCAGTGATGTTGGCAATGTCGATACCTGTCGCCTGCGCAAATTCACTCGTGAAGAAATTGCAGCAAAAGAAGACTCATTGGATTTGGCTTGGATTCGTGATGATAGCGTTGAAGACGCTTCTAAACTGCCTGAACCAGATGTGCTTATTAACGAAGCCATTGAAGAGCTAGCTGGTGCGATTACTGATTTGCAGTCGATTCTTGTAGAGTTAGACGTAGCAGAGACTTCGGAAGAGGTTGTGCTATGAGTGAGTTGCCTAAGGGGTGGAAACAAGTCGAAATTGGTGACGTCTCCAAAGTCGTTTCGGGAGGAACTCCTAAAGCTTCTATTTCCGAAAATTTTTGCAAGCCAAGCGACGGTGGTCATGCCTGGTTAACTCCTGCTGACCTTAGTGGTTACAAGCAAAAAATGATTAGCCACGGTAAACGAAATATTACTGACAAAGGTTTAAAAGAGAGTTCTGCGAAACTAATGCCTGAGGGCAGTATTCTGTTTAGTAGTAGAGCGCCAATTGGTTATGTAGCGATTGCTGAGAATGAAATTGCAACAAATCAAGGGTTTAAAAGTTTCGTATTCACTGACGAAGTAGAGCCTTCTTATGCATATTATTATCTAAAGAGCATTCGTGATTTAGCAGAGAGTTGGGGTACGGGCACAACGTTTAAGGAATTATCGAGCGCAAAAGCTAGAAAGCTTCCTTTTATTTACCCTAGTATTGATGAACAAAAACGCATCGCAGACAAACTCGATAGCGTGCTCGCGAAAGTCGAAGCCGCTCAAGCCCGCCTCGACAAAATCCCCGCTATTTTAAAACGCTTCCGCCATTCTGTGCTTGCTGCTGCTACTTCTGGGGAGTTGACGAAGGATTGGCGCAAGCAAAACACAACCTGTCAGTGGAATCTTGAAAAGCTAAAAGAGACTATCTATCAAAATTGGTTAGTCGAGCGAGAAAAAGAATTTTTGCGGAAGGGTAAGCACCCTAAAACAAAGACATGGCTGAGTAAGTTTCCAAAAGTAGAGCCTCAACTCTTAATCGATAAGAATTGGGTTCAACTATCTTTGCAGAATATTGCTGAAGTTATCGATCCCAACCCTTCGCATAGAATGCCTAAATATGTAGCTGACGGCATTCCTTTTATTTCAAGTGAAAATATTCTAGCGATAGATAAGTTGAATTTTGAAAAAGGAAAAAAGATAACTTTAGAAGAGGTTGAGAAACAAAGAACACGTTATGAAATAAAGTCTGGAACATTTGCATTTACTCGAATAGGTACAATTGGCAAATCAGTTTTATTACCTAAAACGCATGATTATGGTATCAGTCATGCAATGGCTGTTGTAAATCCTTACAGAGAAGTAGTTGATAGTACATATTTGATATGGGTAATGAATTGTGAGTCCATTTTAAATCAAGCTTTACATGGTGTTCAGAGTGTAGGAGTACCTGATTTAGGAATAGGGAAAATGAAAGACTTCAAAATACCTCTACCACCACTCGAAGAACAACAGGAAATAGTGAGCAAAATCCATAAATTTTTCGAACACGCTAATACTGTAGAAATTCAATACAACTCGGCCAAAATCCGGTTGGACAAATTAACTCAGTCGATACTAATGAAAGCATTTAAAGGCGAGCTATTACCAAGTTCAGTCGATTCACATATCGAAGCAATAGAAAACTCAGTTGAGACGCTTAATGCGTGAACTTGGAATTTGTAAACAGACAGGCAGAGTTTATGAAGGAAGTTCGGGTTCAGGCATACCGATTGAAAGTCGCTCACACCTGTTCCCGATAACCTTTCACGAGCTAAGTGTAGATGCACCAACTCACAGTGTTGACGGTTTTGCGCCTTTACTGTTTCGAGAAGACAGCTTCGACCCTATTACTAAAATTCGTCGTGGCCGAGTGGTAAAGCTGTCCACCGAAACGCAGCCAAAGGTCTGGCGGGTACATGACCCTTTCAGAAAAGACTTAAAGTTAGTTGGTTGGGCAAGCGGCGCTGCGCAAGAAACCGAACTCATTACCTATCAGCGTTCACCACTGAACGAGTTAAGAGGGCTTTCAAAGTTTCCAAATGTCACAATTGGTGAGGCACCACATCATAGTATCTGGAGTATTCTTTCGATTGAAAAACAATACGATGGAGCGTTGTTGCTAACGCTTAAAGCAGTCAGAAGCTTAGGCGTTGTACCAGACGTTAACTTCAATAAATACTCTGCGCCTGCGAGAAAAGAGTTAAAGCGTGCTCTGGAGCAAGTCGAAGTCAGCGCCAATAAACTATCTCCAAAAGATACCGTAGATAGGTGCCGAGATGCGCTAAGTATAATCTTTGGTGATTTAGCTGATAATTTAACGTTAGATTTAGGCCAAGGAATTAGTAAATACCTTGAACGCAATAAAGTAAGAGACCCAAAACGTGATGGTCAGGATTTAATTTCTAAAAATGCTGATATTGTTCGCGTACTGCACTCGCGTGGCAAACCAAATGAAAGCCATAAACACAGTACCAGACCAATAGACGAAGAAGACGCCAATCTTGCTCTCAATTCCCTATGGTTTGTTTTGACTGAACTGGATGCTCGGTAATGGCAGATGAAAAACAACCCGTCCAGCATGAGTTGCCGCTTTTTGAGATTGATTGAAATCTGTAAATAGGTAGTTAGAGTTTAAGAAGCAAGTTCAGACTCAGGCATATCGATTAAAGGTCGCTGATGTATTTTCCCGATAGTCTTCAATGAGTCTCATTTTGATGCACCCACATGCAGTATTGACGGCTTTCCGTTTCTATCATTTCAGAGGATAGCTTCGGGCCAAATACCAAAGTTCGGCTTAGCGGAGTGGTAAAGTTGTCTAGTCATGCAGATGGCGACCGCCATCCAAAATGAGAATCTCGTTCACTAGGTTGTGAAGCAAGGAATGGTTAGCAGGTGAGCACCAGATTTAGTATTTTCTTTTACAAGATAATTATTTTTATAAATCTAATGGCGAAGTAGCCAATAAAATCCATCAAAAAATACTAGTACCGTTAATGTTGCTTATACAGTCCCGACTATAAGGATATTACTCGTGATAAGTCCCCCTTCGAAAGTCTATACGTGTGAAAGTATATCCTTTAGATAAAGTGGAAGATGTAGAAATGAACCTTCATGAAACCTCTGCGCTTCGACTCCAAAAACTGGCATTTTTAACTCCCTGTCATAATTACTGAAAGCGAAAATTATATCTATTGAGGCGCATGTACCCCGTCTTCTTGGCGTTGAACCACAACCCTCGGGAGATTGCCTGTCGAAAGATCCTGCAAAAAGCTCCAGAGCGTTTACTGCCTCGGTTGCAATTTCAGCATTTTTACTACCTATATCTCTTACGTAGAAAACTACTCTCTCCCCATTCAATTGTTCTTCGACGATGAATTGAAGCTCCATAATCACATGGAGCCTATCCTTTGAGTTAATTAATCTGTCGTTTTCGTTAATGAGTAACTCGATAACATAGACATCAGCATTCGGTCCAGATGAGAGAACATCTCGACCCCCCCGAGATGAACTCGCAGATCCAAAACAAAGCGACTTTCCTTTGTTTTCTAAGGAATGATTGAACCCAAAAATAAACGTTGGATCTTTTTTGTCTATGAAAAGATAGGAAATTGATAAAGTTTCAGAGGGTCTCTTTGGATTAAATCTAGAGTAATAGCTTTCACTTCGCTGAAACAAACTGTGAGGGTCGATGAATTTAAGATAACGCGAAAAAATTAAGTTAGTTGATGGGGCGTTATACGACTCATTAAGGTATAAAAGGCAAAATGCTTTCACTTTTCTATGTTTTGCTCCGAAGTCATCTAGTCGAAATGTTTCAATTGATTCACGTTTCTCATCTATAAGTTTTGTCATTAGCTCACAGAATTGAAGTATCGAAACACTAGCTCTAGTTAAATAGAAATACTCATCTTCTAGAGATGTTTTTTCACTATCTTTCGTTAACATCAAATCTGTACATGACGAAAGCACACTTCGATAGCAAACAGATATAACGTTCGCTTGATTTGAATTCTCTCCATAAAGGTGGTGAATAGCACGTTTCGTAATAGAGAACAGAGTTTCATTGCTTGCTAGAGAAAAAAGCTTTTCTGTAAAGTTCTTGCGAACCAATGACTCAACTCGGCGGTCATTAATAGACTCATGTGTCAAATCAGATATAATTTCCGCAATAATCACTATTGATTGTAAATTTTCGACCGTACTTTTAGCATCAATATAATCCGAGTCTTCTAATAGGTTCGAATGACTTTGAAGCTCATTAGCCTGCGCTTGCAACTGTTCCACTGATTTGCCAATTTGATTGTTACTATCTTGCAACTGCTCCGTTTTTCTTGCAATCGAAATCGCTACATAAGCTCCGGCTAGTCCAACAGAGGTTGTAAAGATTAACTGTAGATAACTAGCGATTAGAGTTTCTATTTCGACTTTGCTTTCAGATTTCTCTGTAAGAAAAACGTATTCTAAAAGAAACTTACTACCTGATGTTGCATCGATTAATGCAAGTGCAGACAAAAAGCATAGAATAGAAATGAAAATTACTATAAGAACAGTGAAGCGCTGGTGGTAATTCGATTTTTTCATTATTTTTTAAATTTTACTCGTAAGTCACTATACCATATCGTTTATGTTTTAAATTTCATATGGATTATTCGAATTTTTTATTGGTATGAATAGACTTATGGTCTGATATTTTCCGACGCTTTTCATAGTAAAATGTAACCTAAATCACAAGAGAGAAATCCTCTACGAAAAAAATCAACTCTAATCATTTTAATTTAATGAGTTAGCAAAATCTTTTATATAGACGGACGGCGGCTAGAAGCCATAAGCAATACACAAATGGTATTTGGACATTCGAAACATAATCAACAATTGTCCATGTTATGAAGCCGAATCCGACCAGTGATAGGTCTCGGCAATTATCGCTGAGCTTAACTGTAAACTCATTGCCTATTTACTGAAGCATGGTCGTAGCCTTAATAGCTTAATATTGAGACTTTATAGTAAAGCCCGAGTCACCCGTAAAACTATATCTGTGGCTTCTTGGGAAAGAATACGAAATGGCCGCTTCACGTAGGGGCAAGTGACGCTATGCATTGCCTCCATTTTTCACGCAATCTCTTATTACCGTATTCTCGATTTGCTTTGCAACCAGTTCTATCGGCGTACCTAGCATAATCAGTTTTTAATTAAGAAATTTTTTTGTAGGAGAATGCTCACGTCGGGTCTGGCTTCTTAAGCAGAAGTCGCGAACTTTAACAAGTACATGATGAGAAGGTGAAAAAATGAATTAGAAATGTAACAGGGTTTCAGTAACTGGGAGCTGACTGGTTTTGCGTACGACTAACGCTCATAGAATGAAGACTCGACATCTTTAATTTGCTAACGAATTGCGATAACAACAACTTTACTATTGGCAGAGGAACAATTTTGCAATAGGGGAACTTTCATTAACGCATTATCGAAGCCCTCAACAAGTAAGAGGGCGGCACAATGTCATTAACTATTCGAACACTGCTAAGAAAGCGGTGAGTAGGCTATTGACTATTCATCCCATCTTGACATATTTCTACACCCTTCAACTAAAATAGTCGACCGTCGATGCCTATCTCGAAAAGTCTAAAGCGTCCCTGATTGCATACGATTAATTTGCGTAATCAAGCTTAAATTGGTGGAGACTCTGTGGGCACACAAATTTGTGTAAATACGCGTAATAGTTGAATGTTCGCGATGACCGGTAAAAGATGCCACGATCGCAACAGAAAGCCCCAACTCTAGCATACGGCAAATGCCCTCAGTTCTTAAGTCGTGTAATGACAGGCCATCAATTCCTGCACCTTTCGCTATTTTAGTGAAGCTCGTAGACATAGTTTTGCCTTTTATATGAAAAATCGGATCTTTTAAAGAGGCGTTTTTAGGGCGAAGTTTTAAAAAAAGTTTTCTTGATTTATCGAGCATCGGCAATGATTTTACTGAGCCTGTGTGCTTTCCTTTTTGCTTAAGAACTACCACTTTGATTGTTGAATTTTCAAAGTCTATATTTCCCCAAGTGAGAGACAGCAACTCTGAACAGCGCAATGCCGTGCTTATATAAAGGCGAAGTACAAGCGTATAGTCTCGCCTTAATTGTTCAGACTTTTTTTGCTTGTATAGTTCTTTCAGCAATCGCTTCCACTCGCCAGTCATTAACCGTCGATCCTTTTCACCCGAGGATTTAATGAGTCCGTTTTTTCGGAGTAGTTGCCTAGCTTTTATCAAGGAGCTGTCATCGAAAGTGATTCCCAGCTGCGAATTGACATCACTAATGACGCGGCTGATTGCAGACATGTCGATATTTAGTGTACTGCCACTAGGCTTAGTGTTCGATTGCGCTCGCTGCATCATGTAGCGATATAGAATTGAATAATTTAATTTGTCGACCGGTGTTCTAACAATATCGTAGTCGAGCATGTGTTTTAGACATGCAATGGTACTTGCAGCTGGTTTCTTGGGAACATCACGAATAGCTCTTAGCCAAAATGTAATGTACTCCTTAAACTGTGATGAGGCTGAGATTACTTTCTCATTTCGTTTCATGAAAATGTTTTTTTGGGCAGGCCCTTTGTTTTTTATGACTCCATATGTGTTAATCATCTTCGACCGCCACGCAATAGCATCTTTTTCACGATCGAATTTAGCTTCTCTATCTATCTGATGTTCAGTGTTTCTATAACGACAAATATACCGATTATTTTTAAAGCGAATCGCAGGGCGAATATTGTGTTGAATTAACTTCTCTAAAAGCATTGCTGACATTATTTAAACTGAATTATTGTTGGTGGTTTATGTAATGTTCGTATTCTTTTTTATAAAAATCAAATGGTTGAGATTTACGCTTTTCTGTGAAACGGTGGGTTTTGTTTCACGGTTTTGGTGGAAGTTTAGGCAATTTTTTTGAGTGTTTTTACTCACGATTTTAAAATCCCAGGTTTTACATCGTTTTATTCAGCATGTAGAACGAAGTCGCACGGCAATTATTGTTACAATAATTGCCGTGGTGTATGCTTTTCAATCTACTTTAGGTCTCTTTTTGAACTATATCTATTTGTTATATGGTTATTCTTATTTGGGTCAATACCGTCGGTGCAAGAGCTGTAACTTAAAAGATTAGGTCCACATGCTGGTGAAGCCGGCAGGTTAACCTTCTTTACGCTCTAAAAAGTGTTGAGGTCTGATATTTACGTAAACACGCCACAATACGTTTAGGTCACGATGTCCAGTTACCCGCGCGGTCTCTTCGACTGAATAACCCATTTCAATCAGTCTACTTGCGCCTTCCCGTCGTAAGTCGTGATAGCGAAGATCGGAAATATTTAGCTTTTTCCGAGTTCGCCGAAAGCCTGCTGTAATCGAACGAGAATTAAATGGGAATATACGCTCGTCAGTTTGGGGCTGTCTTAATATGATACCAAGCGCATCGCCAAGAAGTGGTAGAATGCAGTGGTTGCCAATGCTTCCATTTGGGTTTTTTCTATCTCTCACCAAAATTGTTTTTTGCTTTATATCTAAATCTCGCCATTTGAGTTTGCATATCTCGTTTACTCGGCAACAAGTGAGTATCGATATGAGAAATAGATCGTGGTATGGAATTAGACAGCAGTGATGTTGCTGCTTTTCTTTTAACGCATCTAATAGTATTTCAAACTCGTTTTCTTCTAATCTACGCTCTCTTTCGTTACTTCGCGAAATCAGCTTTAAGTCGTGTAGTGCTGGGTAAGCATCAACGATAGAGCGATCGTCTACATTAATACCGAACATGCTTTTACCCACACGAAAAACTTTCCTAATACAGCTAACGTCGACCGAAAGAGTAGAGGGCGAGGGCGATGAGTCAGACTTTTTGCGTTCAAGACAGAAGCTAACAACGTCGTTGGCGTTTACCTTAGAGACAAGCATTTTACCAAAGGTGCTTTTGGCTATATTTTGTAGGGTGTAAAAAGCAGTTCTACCGATAGGTTTATTACTATTTTGCTTCGCGTCTAGGTATTTTTGAATAAGTTCACCGACTGTACAATCAACTAATCCCATATCAATATCAATGAGTTGCCGTTCAACTTTATGAACCATGTTTTTTGCCCACTTACAGGCGGATGATTTACTGTGAAAGGTTTTTGATGTTGAAAAAGTCACTATTCCAGACTCTTTATTTCTAACCCTCGCACAGTAAACAGTTTGATTTTTCCTAACTCTCTTTGAAATGCTATAATGCGCCATCAAATTATTCCTTAATAAAAAAAGCAGTTCCCCCGAAGAAGCTTTTCAGTTCCCCCGAAAGAGTGAAAATAAGGAATGAAAGGGATAAATACCGCACTTGGTCTTTACTCAAGAAATTAGATATTATCAATACAAAACAAAGGCTTAAATTGAATACTACTGTTCAAACTCTTGACCGCAGGTTCTCTGTCGCTCCAATGCTGGATTGGACAGACCGCCACTGCCGCTATTTCCTGCGTTTGATGTCTAAACATACGCTGCTTTACACAGAAATGGTAACAACAGGTGCGATCATTTATGGTAAAGGTGATTATTTAGGGTACAACAAAGAAGAGCATCCAATCGCCGTGCAGCTTGGCGGAAGTGATCCTTCTGATATGGCTAAGTGTGCTGAGTTATCACAAGAGCGCGGTTACGATGAAGTCAATATCAACGTAGGTTGTCCAAGTGATAGGGTAAAAAACGGAAGCTTTGGTGCTTGTTTAATGGCCCAGCCAGAGGTAGTCGCAAGCTGCGTTAAAGCTATGCAGGCAGCGGTGGATATTCCCGTTACGGTAAAATGCCGCATCGGTATTGATGATATGGATGAAGATGAAGATTTTGCCCGCTTTATTGATATTGTTGCTGATGCTGGCTGCGATACATTTATTGTTCATGCGAGAAAGGCGTGGCTGCAAGGCCTAAGCCCAAAAGAAAATCGCGAAATCCCGCCGTTGAACTACCCGCGGGTTCACAGATTGAAACAAGCGCGTCCTGAATTATCTATCAGTATCAATGGTGGTATCAAAACGCTTGCAGAAACCCAGCAACAGCTAGAATTTGTCGATGGTGTGATGGTGGGGCGTGAGGTTTACGGCAACCCTTATATAATGTCGTCCGTTGATAAAGACATATTCGATGATAGCAGTGCACAGAATTTGTCTCGTCGTGAGATAGTACTTCAAATGCAGCAGTATATTGAACGCCAAGAAGACCCGTATTTTAAACCTTGGCATGCTGCGCGTCACATTCTAGGGCTTTATCAGGGCCAAGCAGGTGGACGTATCTGGCGTAGATACTTAAGCCAGAATGGTACGGGTAAAAATCCTGACCCTAACTTACTTCTCAATGCATTAGACGCCGTAGAAAATGCGCAAAGGGAAGTGAATGAATACAATAGTCAAAAAGACTAACAAAGTAGTCTGTTTGACTAAAGTTTAATATTTGTTCAGTCCCATTCAAATCCGCTTTGGCTCGTGATTTTCAATTAAGTCTATATATATCATTGGTTTATTGTTGGCTTGGGGAGTTGGCACAGCTCTCGCAATCCTCTAGATATCGCAACAACAGCGTGTTGTTGCACTGACTAGATTTAGAGGGACAATATGAAAACTTCACTTATTGCAGCAACCATTTTGACAGCAAGCATGACAAGTAGCGTAGCAAATGCAGAGGAGTCAGTGCTTCAATCGTTTGTCACTAATATGGTTTCAAATGTGGTAGCTACCACGACTTATGAAATTAAAGCTGATGTATATCAAGCAGTGGCAAATGCAGCCTATCATTTTGAACTAAGCCCTACAGAGGCGCGTTCGAATGCAAAGGTCAGCGTGACTGATCTGGTGGCTAGTACACCGTCTGATGAAGACGTTTCTGAGAAAGATGCAGACTAAAACTATATAAGTTTTGAAAAGCGCCAATAGGCGCTTTTTTTGTGCCTGTATCAACGAAAAACTCGCTTTAGAAGGTGTGTTTCTAAAGTGGTCTAATTTGCAAATACGTTGGTTAAATTCGCTAATAAGTTGTATTCAGCTAAATATAATAAAAACGAATTTGTTAGGTAATTTTGAAAAAACATTAAAAATCAGTTGGTTAAATAAATGGCACAACGATTGTAATAGTTAAGGTGTTGATAAGAACTCAGTCGGCGGTAACCAGCAGCGAGTTTGTAGGAAAGAGCGCTGGAAACCAACACACTATTTTTAACGGAGAAATAATCATGGGTATGTTTTCACGCATTAACGATATTGTTCAAGCAAACATCAACGCGATCTTAGATAAAGCTGAAGATCCTGAAAAAATCATTCGTTTGATTATTCAAGAAATGGAAGAAACCCTAGTTGAAGTTCGCACTGACGCGGCGCGCTTTATAGCTCAGCAGAAAACGCTAGCACGTCAAATCGCGTCAGCAAACAAAGAAGTGGAAGGTTGGCAGCACAAAGCACAAATTGCAATGAACAATGATAAAGAGTCATTAGCAAAAGCGGCTCTCATAGAAAAGCAAAAATATGTGTCTAAACTTGCATCTCTTGAAGAGCAGGAAGCGCACCTTGCAGAAAGTATCGAAAAGATTCAAGGCGACACTGCTCGTTTGAACAGTAAGTTGGCGGAAGCAAAATCGAAACAAAAAACGTTAGTTCAGCGTAAATACTCAGCGCAAACCCGTCTTAAAGTTAAGCAAGCTGATCACGAAGGCAAAATTGATGATGCGATGATGCGTTTTGAAAGCTACGAGCAACGTATTGAGCATCTAGAAGCACAAGTGGATTCATATGATTTAACTAAGTCAACGGAAGCTGCATCACTGCAAGCTGAGTTCGAAGCGATGGAAGCAGATGAAGCCATCGAGAAAGAACTTGCTGAGCTTAAAAAGAAGAAGGTCGCTTAAGCGACCTCGAATTCTGCTTGCCCATATTGTTGATATCGAAAGCTAAAATTTTTGGAGAAGATGATGAAATTACCATCGCAAAAACGAATTTATAGAGACCTTGATGCTGGAATTATCTCTGGTGTATGTGCAGGTGTTGCACGTTATTTTGATATAGATGCAGTATGGGTAAGAGCAGCGGCGGTAGCGGGTTTATTCATCGCTACACCTATTACGCTGGTGGCCTATGTCGCCGCGGTTATATTGTTGCCGAGATTAGTGTAATGAAAAACTTTCTGATTGCGCTGGTGATAGCCATCGTTCTGATGAACTGCCTTGGTAGTTTAGTGGATAGCTGGTTGGGTATGCACTTAATTATGTCGGATGAACTACTAAGCCCCTGGGAAAATGTAGCGGTATTATCATTAATCGGTGTGGCACTCGCCATTGTAGGTTTTGTGGTTGCTGTGAGTGTAATAGGTACAATTCTACTTGCACTGGGTGCTGGATTCTTAGCGCTTTTGGTTATGGGCGTGAGTGCTTTTTGGCCAATTATACTCATCGTTATCGCATTATATGCATTGAAAAACAGAAACTCTGCAGCGTATAAGCAGCAAAATGAGCGAAACATGCACCATACTTTATAACTAATATAATTAAGTTTAAATTGTGTTAACGTAGTAAAAGATGGTGATATAACAGTACCGTCATAAAGGTTTCGCATTTTTCACATAGTATTAATAATTACAAATAGCTGACTGCAGTCGGCTATTTGTTATTTAAAAGGAAGGTTGGTGTTTATATGAGACAATCAATTAACTCAAAACGGATAGCGATTGTCGCTGTGGTGATTGTATTATTGTTCTGGCTTATTGGATGGTACTGGAGTCTTTCTCCTGATACGTTTGATGTTAGAAAGCGTCTTGAGCAAAACTCTTCAGTAGAAAATCCCACGAACATTGCCGGTTACACATTAACGTCTACAATGATTGACGTGTCGCAAACATTACTCGATAAGCCTGGCGGGTATCTTTCTAACGACATTACACCTCCAGGGATTTTTCTAGACAACATGCCAGCCTGGGAGTTTGGTGCATTGGAAATGGTGCGCGACCTTGCGCTTTCAATGCGCAAAGACTTTAGCCGTTCGCAGTCCCAATCTATCGAGAACCCTTACCTTACTAAAGCTCATCCTAAATTCAACATGGATCATAAAAGTTGGGCATTACCGTCTTCTGAATCGAGCTACTCAGACGGTATAGATCTGCTGATAAAATATAGAGACGAGCTTGCGGTTACACGCAATTCTGACAGTCAGTTTTACACCCGCGCAGATAATTTGCGAGAGTGGTTAAAGCAAGTAGAAAAACGACTAGGTAGCTATTCACAAAGACTAAGCGCCAGCGTAGGATCGGCCCGATTGAATACGGATTTAGCCGGCGACTCAAATGCTAAGCAGTCGTCACCCGTTGCCAGTCAGCGCGTAGTGAAAACCAGCTGGTGGAAGTTGGATGATAATTTTTATGAAGCGCGCGGTGCTACGTGGGCTTTGCTACACTTTCTCAAAGCGGTAGAAATTGAATTTTATGATGTGCTTGAAGACAAGAATGCATTGGTAAGTCTTCAGCAGATAATCAGAGAGCTGGAGGCTACCCAACAGTCTGTTTTCAGCCCCATGATTTTAAATGGTAGCGGTTTCGGTATGTTAGCAAATCATTCACTTGTTATGGCTAACTATATTTCACGCGCAAACGCTGCTTTAATTGAACTTTCAGAACTTCTTAATCAAGGATAATTAATGAAAAAGGGTCTTATAGCTGCCGCATTGGGATGCGCATTATTTTCTATTTCATCTCAAGCAGACACTATTGCAGGCGTTTATGTTGGCGCACAAGTATGGCAGACCGATACGCAAGGTGGTTTTGCTGACACCAACAATACTGCTGATTTTAATTTTGATGATGAAACCAATACAGCGCTATATATTGCCTTCGAGCATCCAGTGCCTTTTTTGCCGAACGTAAAGGTTAATCACACTACGCTGGACAATTCTGGTACAACAACGCTTGATGCGAACTTCACTTTTGATGATCAGTTATTTACACAAAGTGCTGTGGTTAATACTGATATCGAGCTTGATGCCACCGATTTTATTTTATATTACGAGTTATTTGATAACGATTTAGTTAGCTTTGACCTTGGTGTGAACGCCAAGTACATTGATGGGGCATTGTTTGTTGTTGATACCGCTAGCAATACCAGTGGCTCTGCAGAGTTTTCAGGTATTGTTCCTATGGCCTATTCCAAAGTACAGCTTGGTTTGCCTTTCACGGGGTTATCAGCGTATTTTGAAGGAAGCTATTTATCATTCGATGACCATGAACTAAGTGATTACCAAGCAGCTATTCAATATTCTTTCATTGAAAGCTTAGCCGTTGATATGACGCTACAGGTCGGTTACAGAAATGTAACGGTTGATATTGAAGACCTTGACGATGTGTATGCAGATATGGAGTTTGATGGCGTGTTTGCTGGTTTAGAGCTGCATTTCTAAACGCCAGTAAGCGAATTTAAAAGGCGTGATTGCGTTGGCATATCGCGCCTTTTTTGTATCTACAGCTTGCAGCTAACCCGACTTATTACCAAATCATGTAGCCATTAGCACTTTCAGTAATAAAAAAGTCTCTTTTATTCTTTTCTCTTCTTGTTGAAAGCCGTTAGCCTTAGCAGCATTGAAAAAAGGCTAAAAGACTATGTCACAAGATTCTAATTCGAACTCAGCGCCAGGCGCGGTATTAAACGAACAACAGTGGAATGCAATTACGCAAGCCATTGCGGGCTTAAATCGTGATCAACTAACTTGGGTAAGTGGCTATGCTGCTGGTATGGCGGCTGCACAAGGCAGTTCGATTGCTCCAGCGTTACAAAGCGTACCGGCAGCTGCAGGTGACGCTCCGACGCTAACCATTCTATACGGTTCTCAAACCGGCAACGCTAAAGGTCTGGCGGCGCAATGTCAGGCAAAAGCAGAAGAAGCGGGTTTTAATAGCAAACTCGTGAGTATGGCAGATTACAAGCCACGCAATTTAAAGGCTGAAACTCACGTTGCGGTATTTGTAAGCACGCACGGTGAAGGTGATGCTCCCGATGATGCCATTGAGCTTCACGAGTTTTTAGCAGGCAAAAAAGCGCCTAAGTTAGCAGACACAAAGTATGCTGTTGTGGGTCTAGGAGACAGTAGTTATGAGTTTTTCTGCCAGACTGGAAAAGACTTTGATGAGCGTTTAGCTAAACTAGGCGGTAAACCTATTATAGACCGTCTTGATTGCGACGTTGATTATGAGGCTGAAGCAGAAGCGTGGCTAAATAAACTTATTGAGTCGCTAAAAGGGGATTTTAGTGCAGCACCGCAAACAGCGGTAGCGGCACAAACTGGCGCAGCGGTGCAAGGTGTAGCTGCACAAACCTACACCAAAAAAGCACCGTTTAAAGCAACGCTTATCGACGCACTGAAAATTACCGGTCGTGACTCCGTTAAGGATATTCGACATATTGAAATAAGTTTAGAAGACAGCGGAATTACTTATCAGCCTGGAGATGCGCTAGGCGTATGGTTTAAGAATTCAGCTTTGTTGGTATCTGAACTTATTGGTATTTTGTCACTAGATGGCAACGCAGAAGTTTCTGTGGGTGATGCGAAAATGTCGCTTACTGAGGCGTTAACGTCTAAGCTTGAATTAACACTAAGTTATCCAAATTTCATCAAGTCTTATCAGGCTGCTACAGGCTCTGAAACCTTAGCTACGTTAATGGAAGATAAAGCTCAGCTACGTACCTACATGGCTGAACGTCAAATCATTGATATTGTGCGCGACCATCCAGGCAAATTATCTGAACAGCAGCTTGTAGATGCGCTACGTCCACTAACACCACGTTTGTATTCTATAGCGTCAAGCCAAGCAGAGGTGGAAGAAGAAGTGCATTTAACGGTAGCTCACGTTGATTATGAAGCGTTTGGGCACCGTCACCAAGGGGGCGCATCAGGCTTCCTATGTGAATATTTAGAAGAGAATGGTGATGTAGAAGTCTTCGTTGAGAGCAACGACAACTTCCGTTTGCCGGCCAACCCTAATACTCCAGTCATTATGGTTGGTCCGGGTACCGGCATTGCGCCATTTAGGGCTTTCATGCAAGAGCGTGACGTGCAAGGTGCTGAAGGCAAAAATTGGTTGTTCTTCGGGAATCCACACTTCACGCAAGATTTTCTTTATCAAGTAGAGTGGCAAGGCTACGTTAAGGAAGGCCTGCTAGATAAAATTACGCTGGCATTCTCTCGCGACCAAGAAGAAAAAGTATATGTTCAGCACCGCTTATTAGAAAACGGTAAAGAAGTTTTCGAGTGGCTAGAGCAGGGCGCACATTTTTATGTGTGTGGTGATGCAATGCACATGGCGAAAGATGTAGAAAACGCCTTAATAAGTATTGTGCAGGAGCACGGCGGTAAATCTGAAGCCGATGCCAAAGCGTATGTTGTAGAGTTGAGAAAAGCGAAACGTTATCAGAAGGATGTCTATTAATGAGTAACGAAAAATCACCATTTATCGTTGAGGGCAAACTGGCTGACAACGAGCGCTTAAAACGTGAAAGTAATAATTTGCGTGGAACTATCACCACAGATTTAAAAGATGATCTGACGGGCGGGTTTACAGCTGACAATTTTCAGCTGATCCGTTTCCACGGTATGTATCAGCAAGATGACCGTGATATTCGCGCTGAGCGTGCTAAACAAAAACTTGAGCCGTTGCATAATGTAATGTTGCGCGCGCGTTTGCCTGGTGGTGTTATCACTCCAGACCAATGGTTAGCGATTGATAAGTTTGCAGCCGACCATACAATGTACGGCAGCATTCGCCTGACTACTCGCCAAACATTTCAATTCCACGGTGTGTTGAAGCCTAAAATAAAGTCTATGCACCAAATGCTGAATAAAGCGGGCATTGACTCTATAGCCACGGCAGGTGATGTAAACCGTAACGTGCTGTGCACCTCTAACCCAGTTGAATCAGAGCTACATCTACACGCTTTTGAGTGGGCTAAAAAGATAAGTGAACACTTACTACCAAAAACGCGTGCTTATGCCGAAATTTGGTTGGATGGTGAAAAAGTTGAAACAACTGAAAAGCCTGTTGAGCCCATTTTAGGCGATAACTACTTACCCCGTAAGTTTAAAACAACGGTGGTTATTCCTCCGCAAAACGACGTTGACGTTCACGCGAATGATCTTAACTTCGTTGCAATTGCGGAGAATGGTCAGCTAGTTGGTTTTAACGTGCTTGTTGGTGGCGGTCTTGCCATGACTCACGGTGATAAGAGCACATATCCCCGCAAGGCGTCTGATTTTGGCTTCATTCCTCTTGAGCATACGCTTGATGTTGCCGCTGCAGTAGTTACAACACAGCGTGATTGGGGTAACCGGGTTAATCGTAAAAATGCGAAAACAAAGTATACGCTTGAGCGCGTAGGCGTAGAAAACTTCAAAGCAGAAGTTGAAAAGCGTGCAGGTGTGACGTTCCAGGAGAGTCGTCCTTACGAATTTACCGGCCGCGGAGATCGTTTCGGATGGGTTGAAGGTATTGATGGAAAGTACCATCTTACCGTGTTTATCGAAAACGGCCGTATCTTGGATTATCCGGGCAAAACCCTTAAAACCGGTTGCGCGGAAATCGCAAAAATACACAAAGGTGACTTCCGCTTAACAGCAAACCAGAACTTAATCATTGCTGGTGTAGCTCCGCAAGATAAAGACAGGATTGAAGCGCTAGCTCGCGAACATGGTTTAATCGCCCCGTCTATTTCTAATCAGCGTCTAGATTCAATGGCTTGTGTGGCATTGCCAACCTGCCCGCTAGCGATGGCAGAGGCTGAGCGCTATTTGCCAGATGCCGTTACTGAGTTAGAAGGTTTATTAGCTAAACACGGATTGGAAGAAGACAGCGTTATCTTCCGCGTTACTGGCTGCCCAAATGGTTGCGGGCGCGCGATGTTGTCTGAAGTCGGCTTGGTCGGTAAGGGCCCAGGCAAGTATAACCTTCATTTAGGTGGTAACCGAGAAGGTACGCGTATTCCGCGTATGTATCGTGAAAACATTAGCGAACAAGAAATTATGGCAGAGCTTGATTCGCTGTTTGGTCAATGGGCTAAAGAGCGTGACGCAGGTGAAGCCTTTGGCGATTATGTCGTTCGCGCTGGTGTTGTAAAACCAGTAGTAGACTCCGCACGGGATTTCTATGACGAATAATACAGCAGAAAAGCAGCAGCCAATTACGCTTGATATCAGCAAAGAAGAGTTGGCTGATATCAATGAAATGCTAGAGCAGATGACAGCGCAAGAGCGGGTTGCTTGGGCGTTGGATAATTTGCCAGACACCCATATTGTTTCTTCGAGTTTCGGAGCACAATCGGCGGTTATGCTGCATATGCTTACTAAAGTGCAACCGGATATCCCGGTTGTACTTACCGATACTGGCTATCTTTTCCCTGAAACGTACAAATTCATTGATGAACTTGTTGAAAAGCTCAACTTAAACTTGCACGTCTACAATGCGAATATGTCATCCGCTTGGCAGGAAGCGCGTTTTGGCAGACTTTGGGAACAAGGCATCGAAGGTATTGAGAAATACAACAAGATGAACAAAGTTGAGCCTATGCAGCGCGCTTTGAACGATCTTGACGCGGGCACGTGGTTTGCTGGCTTACGTAGAAGTCAATCGGACACTCGGGGTAAACTTCCTGTTCTCCAAAAGGTAGGGCAACAGTTTAAAGTGTACCCTATTATCGACTGGAGCAATAAAGACCTCCATTATTACCTTAAAGATAATGAACTGTCTTATCACCCGCTTTGGGAACAAGGCTACGTATCAATCGGCGATTGGCATACCACGCAGTCTTTGCAAGAGGGAATGAGTGAGCAAGATACTCGTTTCTTTGGGCTGAAAAGAGAGTGCGGTCTTCATGAATTTGGTGATGGTATTTAACTAATGTTAAATACCTCATTTAATACTAGTTTGAGTTGATTGAGATACGCTTCATTTTGCGATTTGGGCACAAGCTTATAAAGTTCGCTGCCCACTGACGTGAATTTATAATAAACCAGCGCGACGCCCGAAGATTTGCACGTTAACGTCATCAAGTCATTGTTGCATCGCCATGATACTTCCTGACCTTCAGTATATTCACCGCTTTCTATTTCACTGGCGTAAATCAGTTTCATTTCTTGTAAAGATAATAAGTCAGGGTAGCTCAATCCAACCGTCGATAAATTTATCTGCTCAGGGACGGGTTTCCGAAATAAAGAAAACAGACCCTTACGTCTGTGATATCCGACCAAAATGCGTGGAACTGCGTCGTTATTACTGCGACTCGCTATATTTACCGCTTTATTAAACACTTTCGCATCGCGATGTGTAAGTGTTTTTAAAAGTTGAAGGGTTCTTAGAGAAAAACTGCCAGGTCGAGCTACCTCAACAGCAAAGATTTTTCCCCACAATTCTTGCATCGGTGGACTATAAATTTCCTCTGCCATCGAGCTAAATGCGAAAAACCAGTCTGGGTCAAGATTATCGCTAGTTTGTTCGTTGATCGAAACATTTAGTGCTATATTTAAAACAGCTTGAAGATTGCTCGCTTTTTGGGTTTCTAAAATATGTTTTCTTCGTTCCAGTGCATGTTTTTGCTTCTTAGGATCGGAAGACTGCATTGCAGGGCTGATACCCACTCTAGCAAACCATGAAAGCATACGTTGGCGGCCAGCCTCTGCTTTCATCGTTCCGGATATATTTTCCGTGGGAGCTTGAGCACTCTGATTTTTAACCTTAGGGCTATCTGCGGCCTGTGGTTTCTTTACCTCAGGTGGAAAGTGTTGGGGGCTAATCTTCATAATGCGTGTATGATTGAATGTTACATTGCGTGTACCATAAGAGCACTATTGCACTGCATAGATTTTTTATCAATGTGAACGTCCTCTAAATGCGGTGCTCAGCATATTCTTGTTTTGTTTGTATCGGGGAAATGAGCAGTAATGTCGGAAATGGATTACGAAAACGACGAGTTAATTTTTTTAGATGATGATAGTGCAGCGGAAGAGCAGCCTTTACTAGGAAAAGACTGGAATATTCTCATCGTAGACGATGATGAAGAAATCCATACTGTAACGCGCCTTGCGTTGTCTGACCTTATTGTCAACGAACGTAGACTAAACTTCATTAATGCATACTCTGCAAAGCAAGCAAAAGAACTGCTTCACGAATACGGCAATACTATCGCCATTATCTTGCTCGATGTCGTTATGGAAACAGATGACGCAGGGTTCGACGTAGTTAAATATATTCGTGAGGGCATGAAATTACTCGAACCGCGAATTATTCTGCGTACAGGCCAGCCAGGCTACGCCCCCGAAGAGCAGGTCATCAAGCTCTACGACATCAATGATTACAAAACGAAAACAGAGCTGACGCGCGCAAAATTACTCACCACTATCATTTCTTCCCTTCGCTCTTATCAGCAAATTATAACGATTAGTCAAAGTAGGGTAGGGTTGGAGAAGATAATCACTTCTTCAGCAAATTTGTTTGAAGAGCATTCAGTTAAAGAGTTTTGTGAGGGGGTTGTTACTCAGATAAGCTCACTTATCGGGCTAGATACCGAAGGCTTACTGTGTGCTAGAGCTGGTGCATTATTAGATAGAGACGATGAGGGCGTGTATGTGCTCGGTGCAGCAGGTGAATACGCGGGGTTTATCAATCATCCTGTTTCTGATGTTAAAAATATCGAGATAGAGGAAAATATAGGCCGCTGTTTACGTATTAAATCCCACATATTCGAACGAACTTGCACCGTGCTTTACATTAGTCGTGCGGGTTTTGAAGCCGCTGTTTACATTAGGCAAACCAAAGAAATTAGCGAGTTGGATAAAAACCTGCTGGAGGTGTTTTTATCCAGTATTTCCGTTGGATACGAAAACGTAAATCTTTTCCACGAATTAAGAAATGCGGCATTCCGCGACTGGTTGACCCGTCTTCCTAACCGCAACGAATTTATCAATATGTTGGATAAACCGCATTTGTTTGCTGGCGAAAACTGCAGTGTTGCACTTGTTGACGTAAATCACTTCTCCGATATTAATGATGGATTGGGACAGGAAGTAGGTAACGAGTTACTTCGTGCAATTAGCGATCGTTTCCAAACAGCATTTGACGGAATCGTCAAGAAAGGCCGAATAGGCGCCGACGTTTTTGGCCTTATTGGGCCTAGCGAATATGTGTGCCCTGACGCTATTAACGCTATTTTCCAATCTTCGTTTAAAGTTGGCGATCACACTTTGCCTGTTAACGTGACGGTTGGCTTTTGCAAGTTAGATAATAAGCGAAACATTGGGCTTGAAATTTTAAAGCGCACAAATATTGCGCTTAATCGTGCGAAAAAGAATCTGACTGACAACTTTGAATACTACGCCAAAGATATTGAAGACCAGACAACCTGGCGCCTTGATATGATACGAAGATTGCGTAGTGACTTCGCGGCGAAAAAACTGGAGTTATGGTTCCAGCCTCAGGTTGATTTGCTTAATGAAAAAGTAGTGGGCATGGAAGGTCTGCTTCGATGGCCAGATGGTGAGGGGGGATATATCTCTCCCGCAGTTTTCGTTCCTCTTGCTGAATATTCTGGACTTATTGTTGATATTGGCGAATGGGTATTAGAAGAGTCGTGTAATCGTCTGTTAGAACTAAGAGAAAAAGGTTATGGACACCTTCGTGTTGCAGTTAACATTTCAATACCCCAGTTTCGCGATAGGTTTTTCGTAGAAAAAGTTAAACAGGCGCTTTCTAAGCCCAACATTGATCCAAGACTTTTAGAACTAGAGATCACCGAAAGCGTTGTAATGGATGAGCCTCAAATAGTGATTGATGCGCTACGCTCCCTTAAGGAGTTCGGCGTTAAAATTGCTATCGACGATTTTGGAACAGGTTTTTCTTCCATGAGCTATCTTCAACAGCTTCCTCTCGATAGGCTGAAAGTAGACCGGTCATTTGTTAAGGATATTGAGCCTGGTGCCAGTGCGGTACTTGCAGAAACCATTGTTACGTTAGGTAATAAATTGGGTTTATTAACGATAGCGGAAGGTGTGGAAAAAAGAGAGCAGGCTAGCTACATGATCAAGCTTGGGTGTGACGAAGCTCAAGGTTATTTATACGCTAAGCCGATGCCGTTTGATGCGCTATTGGCGTTTTTAGCATCGCACGATTAGCTATGTAATGCTGTAAAAACTTCATTCTGCAGAATAGGCAGGCTCTTAGTTTCAAACCATGTGTTCTTGGCTAACCATCGATTATTTCTGCCTGACGGATGAGGTAGAACAAAGTACTGCTCGGGCGAAGTAAAAGTAGTTTTCACTGCGTCTGTGAGGGTTTTATGGTTTGGTAAATAAAACTGTTGCGCGTAACGGCCCACATAAATCGTAATAGAAGGTTGCAAGTAGTTGATAAACCTATGATGCCACGCAGGGGCGCACTCTTTTCTTGGAGGCGCATCAGCGCCATGCTTATAGCCTGGAAAGCAGAAACCCATAGGCAAAATTGAAATACATTTTGGATTATAAAAAACCGCCTTACTTACTGATAGCCAGCTACGTAATCTGTCACCGCTAGCATCATCAAAAGCGACTCCGCTTTCGTGTGCTTTTAAACCAGGTGCCTGCCCTATGATGAGAATTTTCGTTAAAGGAGCGGTACTAAAAATGGGATTGGGTTTATGAGGTAGCGCGTGAGCACAGAGTGAGCATTTTAGTGCCTCTGCTACCAACTCATCATGCCCTTTCAAAATTTTCTCCAAATATTTCTCACTGTCATACTTCTGTAATATTAGTGTGATCTAAAGTTGACTATCGAATGTATATACAGTATCTTTATTGATAACAGTATTAGACTGTAACACAGGAGAAGAAACATGCGTAAAGTAGTACTAACATTAGCTCTATCAGCAGCCTTTGGTATTGCGCATGCGGAATCTGGTGATAACCAGCTTTTCGATTGCATGGATGCAAAAACATTCGAAATGAATAACCAATGTATGTCAGATCAAATTGGCAATAACATTCGTTTCCGTGATGCACAAGCAAAGCTGATCGACATTGCAAGCGAGAGTCAGGGTGACTACGCCATTGCAACAATGACGTTCGATCAAGAAAATATGCACATCGATATCGTAGCTCACAAAGACTCGCTTAATGCGCTTGCTGCGAACCGTAACTAATTTTTAGTTAACGCATATAAGCCGGCGACAATTTCGCCGGCTTTTTTGTGCCCGTTAGAAAATCCTATTTAATCCGTTTATGGCGGCAACACGATAAGCCTCAGCCATTGTTGGGTAGTTAAAGGTGGTATTAACGAAGTAATCAATTGTATTGCCTTCGCCTTTTTGCTGCATAATAGCTTGCCCGATGTGAACAATTTCAGACGCACGTTCGCCAAAACAGTGAATTCCTAAAATCTCTTTCGTCTCTCGATGAAATAATATCTTCAGGCTACCTGTTTGGGTTGACGCAATTTGGGCTCTGGCCAAATGTTTAAATTGGGCTCTTCCTACCTCGTAAGGGACTTTAGCAGCAGTAAGTTCTTGCTCTGTTTTACCTACCGAGCTAATTTCTGGAATGGTGTAAATACCAGACGGTATATCTTCTACCAGCGCAGAGTGAGTTTTTATACCTAGCATCGCCTCGGCTGCAAAGCGCCCTTGGTTATAAGCTGCGGATGCTAAGCTGGGATAACCAATTACATCACCTACGGCAAAGATATTTTCTACGTCAGTTTGATAATTCTCATTTACTCGCAGCTGGCCTCTGCCATCGGCTTTTAGGCCAATATTTTCGAGTTTAAGCGTATCGGTATTACCCGTGCGACCATTAGCAAATAATAAGCAATCTGCCCGCATACGCTTGCCTGACTCTAGGTTTAAAATCACCGAGTCATCGGTGGCCTCAACTGATGAATAGGTTTCGTTGTGACGAATAAGCACGCCGTTATTCCATAAATGATAGCTTAGCGCGTCAGATATTTCGTCGTCGAGAAATGAAAGCAATCGATCGCGCATGTTAACGAGATCAACTTTTACCCCTAAACCTCTAAATATACTGGCATATTCTGACCCAATTACCCCAGCACCATAGATGATGATGGACTTGGGATCGTGATCTAAAGATAAGATGGTGTCTGAGTTATAAATTCGTGGATGGTTGAAGTCGATATCTTTCGGGCAGTAAGGGCGTGAACCGGTTGCTATAGCAATTTGACCGGCAGTGACGGTATCTTTTGAGCCATCTTTACGGGTGATCTCTAACGTGTGAGCATCCACGAAACTGGCTTCACCGTGAAAAAGGGTAACGCGGTTTCTATCATAAAAAGAAGAACGAAGTCGCGTTTGGCTTTTAACAACACCGCTAGCGTGACGCATAATGTCTGAAAAAGTAAGGCTTTTACTCAAGTGATTGTCGGCAAATAGGGGCGATGAATTGTATTCAATAAGACGACTGACGGAGTGACGAAGGGCTTTTGATGGAATAGTGCCCCAATGGGTACAACCACCTCCTACTGCTTCGTAGCGTTCTACTACAGCAACTTTCTTTCCTGCTTTAGCAAGCTGCATTGCAACACCTTCTCCACCAGGACCTGTGCCAATAACTATTGCGTCATAGTGATACAATGGAGCCTTTGTTTTTTGCTTCGTTGCCATGTTACTTTCCCGTATTGTTACTTCTATGATGTGGCGTTTGAAATCGCAATCACCGCCATGATAATTCAATGATGTAGTTTGAATATTTAACCTTAAAATGAAGTCAAGTCTTACAACAAACTCTAGTATAACGACCTTACTTGATGTGTCATTCCAACTATAGATCAAAAAAAACCACATAAGCATAGACTTATGTGGTTTTTTACAAATAATAAAGATAAAGAAGGTGTTTACGCCATTTGAAGTGACAAGCTCTGCAATTGCGTCCATTTTTCTTTTTGAACCGCAAACGCATGCTTTAACTCTTTGTATTTATACGCAAGTTCTAGCCCTTCTATACTGCGTTTTAACGTGCGCTGTTTAACACGCATCACGCGTTTTTTAGTGGCGTAGTAATCACTCATTCGCTGCATCAATAAGTCGTATTCTTCTTGAATAGTGTTCATCATCTCTTCAGCGTTGGGCAGTAGCGATACTTTTTCACTCGCTCTTTGCAACTGCATCGCAGCAAGTGCTTTTTCAATACGCTCTTCTGGCACCTTGCGAAGGTTCGACGTTAGACCTACAAAAGACAGGCCTCTTATGAGCCATTTAGTCGGGTCAAACTGATACCAACGAATGCCGTTACGGTAATCGTACTCAAATATATGGTGATAGTTGTGATAACCCTCGCCAAAAGTAAAGAATGCTAGAACGCCATTATCACGTGCCGTATTCTTATCGGTATAAGGCTGACTACCCCAAAAATGCGCAAGAGAATTGATGAAAAACGTAACATGATGCACAAGCACGAGACGAAGCACACCTGCTACTAAAATCATGCCAAGAACATCACCATTTAGATAACCTAACAACCCTGTAACACCAAAGTTGGCCGCTAGCACAATAGGCAAGTAGTACTTGTGTTGCCAAATAACCACCTTGTCTTTTTGTAGATCTTTACAGTTGCTGTAATCATCGTAACGCTTAGCTTGATACTCACGTAACATCCAGCCGATATGGGCGAACCAAAGCCCTTTTTTCGCTGAGTAAGGATCTTTATCGTTATCATCAACATGGCGATGGTGCACACGGTGATCTGATGACCAATGCAAAATACTATTTTGCAACGCCATAGCACCACCTATTGCTAGAATGACTCGCACAACAACATTGGCATCATAGGTTTTGTGCGACCACAAGCGGTGATAACCAGCAGTGATAGACATACCTGTGAAGTAAAATAAGAAGATAGCAGTACCGATTTCTGCCCAATCGATACCCTGGTAAGCCACCCATAGCGGCACACCAATAAATGCAATAGCGCCTGATATAATAAATACCAGCACATTAGTTAGGATAAGAGGAGGTTTTTTCATTTTATACTACTTGGCTTACAACTGTTCGCTAATTTATCGTTTTACAGAGCTTCAGGCAAGCAAAACCCAGATAAGTTCTGCTTACATGTGTAAAGTTTAATTATAGTAAAGCTAACGTAGAACGCGCGTATTTATTGATTTTTTTGCTTAATACTTGTTTATAAAAGAGATGATTTTGTTTCTCTTCCCCCACAAGCCTGTGTTGCGATAAACTACACGAGCTAGTCTTTGATGTTTGAAATTTGATTGCGTTGATGGCTATTGAGATGACAACTGCGCTAATTCCAAGTCGCTGAAAATCATCATGCCGTTACAACCTAATCAACAAGTGGTGCGAATGTGAGTCGACAAGAACAGAAATTAAAAACCCGCCAAAACATTATCCATGCTGCGTTTTCACTGCTAGACGAAAACCGTAGTTTATCGGCAATCAGCTTACGTGAAGTTGCCAGGGAAGCGGGTATCGCACCAACTTCATTTTACCGACACTTCAAAGATATGGACGAACTAGGGTTAACGCTAGTAGATGAAGCGGGTTTAGCACTGCGTCAGCTTATGCGTCAGGCAAGACGCCGCATTGCTTCAGGGGGCGGCGTTATTCACACCTCTGTTGAAACCTTCATGGAGTTTATCGCTGCTAATACTAACGTGTTTCGACTTCTTCTTAGGGAACACACGGGGACATCATCTGCTTACCGATTAGCGGTATTCAGAGAAATACAGCATTTCATCGATGAACTAACCGACTATATCATTGAACAGCAGGGCGTGGAGTACGCATGCGCGCAGCTTCAAGCTGATGCTATGGTAAGACTGGTGTTTAGTGCTGGAGCAGAGGCATTAGAAGCTGACGATAAACTTCGCCGAGAAATTGGTGAGAGAGTGAAAGCGCAGCTTCGTTTTGTTCAAGTAGGCGCTACGCAGAAAGGCTAGCCTAGGAATATTATTAAAATTTGTATGAAATTGGCCCCAGCCAGCCTTTGTATCTCACTCAGATCAGCTTTTGCGTGTAAGTAGAACCCCTGCCTCTATGTGATGAGTGAACGGGAACTGATCAAAAAGCGCTGATTCTGCAATTTCATGTGTTTCGCTCAGCAATTCAAGGTTTAGCGCCAAGGTTTCAGGGTTACACGAAATATAAATAATATTGTCGTAGTCCTGAATCATTCTCAATGAATCTTTATCTAAGCCTGCCCTAGGCGGATCCACTAAAACCGTAGTGAAGTTATATGTACTTAAGTCTATACCTTCTAAACGACTAAACGCGCGCTCGCCTTTCATTGCCTGAGTAAATTCTTCGGCGGCTAATCTGACTATCTTCACGTTGCTAAGCTGATTTTGTTCAATATTAAACTGAGCAGCTTGAACAGAAGGTTTGGCAATTTCGGTTCCCACGACATTATCAAAATGAAGCGCAAGCGGCAGTGAGAAGTTACCCGCACCACAATACATTTCAAGCAGGTCTCCAGAAAGCGGCTTTACACAATCCAATGCCCATTCAATCATTTTGCAGTTTACTTCGGCATTGGGCTGAGTGAAGCTATTTTCGATGTGCTTGAAAATAAACTCTTTACCGTTTACGGGTAAACGTTCAATAACAAAATCGTTGTCGATAATAAGCTTTTGTTTTCTAGCACGACCAATGATGTTTACTTTCGGAAAATGGGCTTCGAGCGTCGCTTTTAACTTTCTTGCAGCCTCTTCCCATTTTTCATCTAACTGACGATGATATAGAAGGCTGATAACAACCTCACCAGATAGCGCAGAAAGATAATCTATTTGAAAAAGCTTCTTTCTTAGTGATTCGTTTGGTCTAACTTCCTCAAGCAATAGTGCCATGGCATCGTTTATTGCTTTACACGCAGGGGGGAAGCTATCTACGCGGTACTTCTCTTTCGTTTCTTGATTGAACATGATGTGAAATAAGTCATTTCCCTCATGCCAAACTCTAAACTCGGCGCGCATACGGTAGTGCGTTGGTTGAGACGGGAACACAGAAAGTTCAGGCGCATTAAATGGAGAAAGCAACGCGGTGAGACGATCTACTTTTTCGTCTAATTGAGCTTCATAGCGTTGTTGTTCGGTCGCGGTCATAAAATTCTCCATTCACAGTTAAGGGCGCGAATTGTAGACCCTTATAAAATAACTGCAATACACCCAGCATGAATCTGAGCCCTTAGCTGAAAAAAATCTGTATTAAAATTAAACAATATCGATTCTTTGCCGATAATATGAAAGAGGATAGTGAGGATCAAATTATGAACGTGGGTCAAATCAAGGCTTTCATGAACGAGCAAAAGGTCGATCAGAAAGCTGATCAGAAGGCTTCTGTTAACCCAAATGAAGCGTTAAAGAAGCAATTGCAACAGGATGGTTTGCAACAGGCGGCCGAATTTTCTAAACAGCAAGCGGCGTCGGTATCCATGTCTAGTAGTCAAACTAGCATTGGCATGAGAATCGTCAGTACGAGTTTAAGCCAATCTTTGGAAATAGACGGGCAGAAGCCAAAGGATGTCAAAGAAAAGAATCTAGAAGAGAAGTCGAATAGTTTGTTCGACTTCGAAAAAGTTGCAAAAAATGTACTTAAGTTCGTAGGCGGTGTTATTCGCGGAGCTGCCGATGGTGGTGCAAGTGATGAGAAGTTAAATAGTTTATTTAGCCAAGCAAGAGAAGGCGTAAGCCGAGGCTTTGCCATGGCTGAAAAAGATTTAGCCGGTTTTATGAATGAAGAGATCGAGCAAGGAATGACAAAAAGTCGCGATCTTATCGACACGGGTATAGATGATCTAGAGACCGATATTTTTGGTCGCGAACAAGCAAATGCTGTCACACTTTCGTCGTTAAATGCCGTTGCTGCATCTGATGAGAAAAGTGGTAGTTTGACGATCAGAACTAAAGATGGCGATGAAGTAAGTTTTAGCTTCGAGAGTTTGCGTTCGGTTCAGGCATCTCAGCAGCTAAACTTTGAGACTCAGACATCTGAAAGGCAGCCTAGCGCAGAAAATGGTGAGCAAAGTGAAACTAACTTCTCGGCGTCTTATACTCAGCAAACTTCGTATCAGTACTATGAACGAAGTGGTATTAGCTTCTCATTGAAAGGAGAGCTTGATGAAGATGAATTGGACTCGATAGCTGATTTGGTTGGGCAAGTTCAAGACCTAGCTGACACCTTCTACAGTGGCGATATCGATAAGGCATTTGACGAAGCGTTAAGCTTAGGCTTTGACGATAAGGAATTAGTGGGTTACGCACTACAACTAAACAGAACAACACAAACTGAAGTATTGAAAACATACGAGAACATCCAGCATTATAGCGAAGATAATAACGATAACGCTAAATACGGAAACGTAGTAAGTCCAGTAGCTCAGTATTTAGAAAAGATGATGGATACGTTTGCCAATGCAGAGAATAAGCTAGCAAGTAGCGAAGACTACAATGCGTTAATTGCTGGATTGATAAACGAAATGAAAGATGTGCAGGTACCAGACTTAATTTCTGCTATTAATAGATTTCGATCTTTTAATCAGACCTTACTAGACGGGCTGCCTCAATCTGCTGAAACTAACGAGTCTTAAATCCCCCTAAAATGAAAAAGCCCGGTGCTGATGCTTACCGGGCTTTTTTATGTGGTGATGTAGATTATTCGTGATCGACTTTGTCTTTCGCTGGGCGCACTTTTAACGTGCGTTCTTGAAAGATCGAATCGTTTGTCTTATCGATAACGCTATTAAGATCGTCAGTCACCACCTCGATAAAGCCGTAGCCTTTTCGTTTTCCGGTTTTACGATCCTTCATGAGTCGAACTGACTGTACTTCAATAAAACTGCTGAAGTACTCCTTCACGGCGTTTTCATTTGCACGATAAGGCAAATTGCCTACATACAAGGTTTCTATCGATCCTTCACTAGAATGTGCTCTGGCATCTGAGGAAGATGGACTTTGAATAAGAGACGCTAGCCATGGAGTAACGATACCGCTAATCAACAGAGCTGCTGACACGGTTAGCGGAACATGAACGTTCAAACTAGCAGAAGAAAATAACAAGTAACCTGCAATTGCAAAAATAGCGCTAATAACAGCGCATTGAATAAAGCCTACTTTCATATACCTACCTTTCTATTGTTTATTATGGTGTTGGAGGCTGTATACAGTTTACTCATTTGTAACAATTAGAACAATAAAATGTGAAAAAACTAGTCGAAAGATGCATTGAGCTGATAGGAATGATGCAGAAATGAGCGTTTAACACTAAAAATGGCTTAAAAAGCAAAAAAATCCAATTCAAGTGTTGATCTTTCTCAACAGGTATCTATAATGCGCTCCACGTTCTGAGGGGGCTTCGAGAAAAAGAAAGCCAACTTGGCAACAAGTGCGAAACCAAGTTTTCAAGCAAATAAAAAGTTTAAAAACATGGTTGACATCGAAAACAAACGATGTAAAATGCGCACCTCACTCGAACAGGGTGAGTCACTAAGAGGCAACGGCTTCTAGTGAATAGCAGTGACGCTGCTACGTTCTTTAACAATTTAGACAAGACAATCTGTGTGGGCACTCGTTAAGAGTGTCACATAACGACGATTCATATTTCGATATATTTAATTGAAGAGTTTGATCATGGCTCAGATTGAACGCTGGCGGCAGGCCTAACACATGCAAGTCGAACGGTAACAGGATGTGCTTGCACATCGCTGACGAGTGGCGGACGGGTGAGTAATGCTTGGGAACTTGCCTTTGCGAGGGGGATAACAGTTGGAAACGACTGCTAATACCGCATAATATCTTAGGATCAAACGGGGCTTAGGCTCCGGCGCAAAGAGAGGCCCAAGTGAGATTAGCTAGTTGGTGAGGTAAAAGCTCACCAAGGCAACGATCTCTAGCTGTTCTGAGAGGAAGATCAGCCACACTGGGACTGAGACACGGCCCAGACTCCTACGGGAGGCAGCAGTGGGGAATATTGCACAATGGGGGAAACCCTGATGCAGCCATGCCGCGTGTGTGAAGAAGGCCTTCGGGTTGTAAAGCACTTTCAGTTGTGAGGAAAAGTTAGTAGTTAATACCTGCTAGCCGTGACGTTAACAACAGAAGAAGCACCGGCTAACTCCGTGCCAGCAGCCGCGGTAATACGGAGGGTGCGAGCGTTAATCGGAATTACTGGGCGTAAAGCGCACGCAGGCGGTTTGTTAAGCTAGATGTGAAAGCCCCGGGCTCAACCTGGGATGGTCATTTAGAACTGGCAGACTAGAGTCTTGGAGAGGGGAGTGGAATTCCAGGTGTAGCGGTGAAATGCGTAGATATCTGGAGGAACATCAGTGGCGAAGGCGACTCCCTGGCCAAAGACTGACGCTCATGTGCGAAAGTGTGGGTAGCGAACAGGATTAGATACCCTGGTAGTCCACACCGTAAACGCTGTCTACTAGCTGTGTGTGCCTTTAAGGCGTGCGTAGCGAAGCTAACGCGATAAGTAGACCGCCTGGGGAGTACGGCCGCAAGGTTAAAACTCAAATGAATTGACGGGGGCCCGCACAAGCGGTGGAGCATGTGGTTTAATTCGATGCAACGCGAAGAACCTTACCTACACTTGACATGCTGAGAAGTTACTAGAGATAGTTTCGTGCCTTCGGGAACTCAGACACAGGTGCTGCATGGCTGTCGTCAGCTCGTGTCGTGAGATGTTGGGTTAAGTCCCGCAACGAGCGCAACCCTTGTCCTTAGTTGCCAGCATTAAGTTGGGCACTCTAAGGAGACTGCCGGTGACAAACCGGAGGAAGGTGGGGACGACGTCAAGTCATCATGGCCCTTACGTGTAGGGCTACACACGTGCTACAATGGCATTTACAGAGGGAAGCGAGACAGTGATGTGGAGCGGACCCCTTAAAGAATGTCGTAGTCCGGATTGGAGTCTGCAACTCGACTCCATGAAGTCGGAATCGCTAGTAATCGCAGGTCAGAATACTGCGGTGAATACGTTCCCGGGCCTTGTACACACCGCCCGTCACACCATGGGAGTGGGATGCAAAAGAAGTAGTTAGTCTAACCTTCGGGAGGACGATTACCACTTTGTGTTTCATGACTGGGGTGAAGTCGTAACAAGGTAACCCTAGGGGAACCTGGGGTTGGATCACCTCCTTACCATTACGTCGAAAGACGCACTTGATGCAGTGCCTACACAGATAGTCTTGTTTAAAAATGAAGAACGACACAAGTTTATGGGGCTATAGCTCAGCTGGGAGAGCGCCTGATTTGCATTCAGGAGGTCAGCAGTTCGATCCTGCTTAGCTCCACCATCTACTTGACACTGAGTTTGTTGTTAACAAGCTTAGAAACTGAAGGCTTGTAGCTCAGCTGGTTAGAGCGCACCCCTGATAAGGGTGAGGTCGGCAGTTCAAGTCTGCCCAAGCCTACCATTCACCTGCACTTGCTTCGCAAGTGGTCGTGAAAAAGCCGCTTAACCGGAAGGGAATCGGGTGACCGACCCAGCATCCTGACGGTTTTTCTACTCGCTAAAGTTGGCGGTAGTTAAAGGCTAAGGTAGAAACTGATTTTATGTGTCACGTTGGACCCGAAATCCTAATGAATATTTACTGTTTCAGTAAGCATTGATTAGGGTTTTTTACTCTAAAGATGAAAGTACTGCTTTTGCAGGAAACATCAAATGTTCTTTAACAATTTGGAAAGCTGATATTAATAGTAATCAATCAAAATTGAGTAACTGAGAAATCGAAAGATGACTTTTTACTCTACTTGACTGAATTGCTTGTTATCAATTTATTGATAACAAGGCAATTCTTCCGATTAGCTTGTCATTCATGCGACATAACTTAGACAGAAGTCAAAAGGCTGTTTGGGGTTGTATGGTTAAGTGACGAAGCGTATACGGTGGATGCCTTGGCAGTTAGAGGCGATGAAGGACGTGTAAGTCTGCGAAAAGCTGTGGTGAGCCGACAAAATGCATTTGAGCCACAGATGTCCGAATGGGGAAACCCACCTGTTTACAGGTATCGTTACGTGAATACATAGCGTAACGAGGCGAACGAGGGGAACTGAAACATCTAAGTACCCTTAGGAAAAGAAATCAATTGAGATTCCCCTAGTAGCGGCGAGCGAACGGGGAACAGCCCTTAAGCTGTATTGAATGTAGTGGAATCCTTTGGGAAGAGGAGCGATACAAGGTGATAGCCCTGTACACGACGCAATCTTTACAGTGAAATCGAGTAGGTCGGGACACGTGTTATCTTGACTGAATATGGGGGGACCATCCTCCAAGGCTAAATACTCCTAACTGACCGATAGTGAACCAGTACCGTGAGGGAAAGGCGAAAAGAACCCCTGTGAGGGGAGTGAAATAGAACCTGAAACCGTATACGTACAAGCAGTGGGAGCACCTTCGTGGTGTGACTGCGTACCTTTTGTATAATGGGTCAGCGACTTATATTTAGTAGCGAGGTTAAGTGAATAACGGAGCCGTAGCGAAAGCGAGTGTTAACTGCGCGTTTAGTTGCTAGGTATAGACCCGAAACCCGGTGATCTAGCCATGGGCAGGTTGAAGGTTGAGTAACATCAACTGGAGGACCGAACCCACTAACGTTGAAAAGTTAGGGGATGACCTGTGGCTGGGGGTGAAAGGCCAATCAAACCGGGAGATAGCTGGTTCTCCCCGAAATCTATTTAGGTAGAGCCTCGGACGAATTCCATTGGGGGTAGAGCACTGTTAAGGCTAGGGGGTCATCCCGACTTACCAACCCTTTGCAAACTCCGAATACCAATGAGAACTATCCGGGAGACACACGGCGGGTGCTAACGTCCGTCGTGGAGAGGGAAACAACCCAGACCGCCAGCTAAGGTCCCAAAATATTGCTAAGTGGGAAACGATGTGGGAAGGCACAGACAGCTAGGAGGTTGGCTTAGAAGCAGCCACCCTTTAAAGAAAGCGTAATAGCTCACTAGTCGAGTCGGCCTGCGCGGAAGATGTAACGGGGCTAAGCAATATACCGAAGCTGCGGCAGCACAGTTTACTGTGCTGGGTAGGGGAGCGTTGTGTAAGTGGATGAAGGTGAGTTGTAAAGCTTGCTGGACATATCACAAGTGCGAATGCTGACATGAGTAACGATAATGGGAGTGAAAAACTCCCACGCCGGAAGACCAAGGTTTCCTGTCCCATGCTAATCAGGGCAGGGTAAGTCGGCCCCTAAGGCGAGGCAGAAATGCGTAGTCGATGGGAAACGGATTAATATTTCCGTACTTATATAATCAGTGATGGAGGGACGGAGAAGGCTAGGCAAGCTTGGCGTTGGTTGTCCAAGTGAAAGCGAGTAGGCCGAAAACTTAGGTAAATCCGGGTTTTTAAAGCTGAGACGCGAGACGAGCTCCCAAGGGAGTGAAGTTGTTGATGCCCTGCTTCCAGGAAAAGCTTCTAAACTTATGATTATATGAACCGTACCCCAAACCGACACAGGTGGTCAGGTAGAGAATACTAAGGCGCTTGAGAGAACTCGGGTGAAGGAACTCGGCAAAATTGTACCGTAACTTCGGGAGAAGGTACGCCCCTGTTTGTGAACACTTCGCGTGGTAAGCAAATGGGGGCCGCAGTGACCAGGTGGCTGGGACTGTTTATTAAAAACACAGCACTCTGCAAACTCGTAAGAGGACGTATAGGGTGTGACACCTGCCCGGTGCCGGAAGGTTAATTGATGGGGTTAGTTTTCGGACGAAGCTCTTGATCGAAGCCCCGGTAAACGGCGGCCGTAACTATAACGGTCCTAAGGTAGCGAAATTCCTTGTCGGGTAAGTTCCGACCTGCACGAATGGTGTAACCATGGCCACGCTGTCTCCACCCGAGACTCAGTGAAATTGAAATCGCAGTGAAGATGCTGTGTACCCGCACCTAGACGGAAAGACCCCGTGAACCTTTACTACAGCTTGGCACTGAACATTGAACCTACATGTGTAGGATAGGTGGGAGGCTTTGAAGCACAGTCGCTAGATTGTGTGGAGCCGTCCTTGAAATACCACCCTTGTATGTTTGATGTTCTAACATTGGCCCCTTATCGGGGTTGTGGACAGTGTCTGGTGGGTAGTTTGACTGGGGCGGTCTCCTCCCAAATAGTAACGGAGGAGCACGAAGGTTAGCTAATCACGGTCGGACATCGTGAGGTTAGTGCAATGGCATAAGCTAGCTTAACTGCGAGACAGACACGTCGAGCAGGTACGAAAGTAGGTCATAGTGATCCGGTGGTTCTGTATGGAAGGGCCATCGCTCAACGGATAAAAGGTACTCCGGGGATAACAGGCTGATACCGCCCAAGAGTTCATATCGACGGCGGTGTTTGGCACCTCGATGTCGGCTCATCACATCCTGGGGCTGAAGTCGGTCCCAAGGGTATGGCTGTTCGCCATTTAAAGTGGTACGCGAGCTGGGTTTAGAACGTCGTGAGACAGTTCGGTCCCTATCTGGTGTGGGCGTTGGATGATTGATGGGAGCTGCTCCTAGTACGAGAGGACCGGAGTGGACGAACCGCTGGTGTTCGGGTTGTCATGCCAATGGCATTGCCCGGTAGCTACGTTCGGAACGGATAACCGCTGAAAGCATCTAAGCGGGAAGCCGGCCCAAAGATGAGTCATCCCTGACCTTTAAGGTCTGGAAGGGTTGTTATAGACGATGACGTTGATAGGCAGGGTGTGGAAGCGTTGTAAGGCGTTAAGCTAACCTGTACTAATTGCCCGAGAGGCTTAACCATACAACGCCCAAGAAGCTTTGGACTTCTGAGTGTTGTAGACAAGCTAAGCTCTGATAAAGAGCAGCAAGTAAGAGTAAAAAGCAGTTACTCACTGATTGAATTAATATTATCTTTCCCAAATTGTTAGTTATTAAGCAACGATGATTAAATAGGCTCTAAAGAGTACTGTTAGTCCTCCTTGCGCAGAAGTCATGATAAAAAGCATCATGATTCTGCACTAAAAGTTTTTCCTGGCAGCCATAGCGATACGGTACCACCTGACTCCATTCCGAACTCAGAAGTGAAACGTATTAGCGCCGATGGTAGTGTGGGGTCTCCCCATGTGAGAGTAGGACACTGCCAGGTCCCATTAAAAGAAACCCGCCTAACGGCGGGTTTTTTGCGTTTGGAAGAAACAAAAAATGGGGTCAGAGTACATTAATCTCCACTCCCCCCAAGCAAAACCTCAAATTGGGGTCAGAGTACTTTATTTCATTAGCTGCCACTGCAATTGTCCTAATTAGAAGCCAACTACCACTGCGACTTATTGGCAATGTAGAAATGTACTCTGACCCTGAGGGATCCCCACGAATTTAATTCCATGTGCCTGCGGCCCAGGCCCGGTCGACTATGGAGCTGTACCATTTGAGTGCAGCTTTCCACTGTCGCATAGTGAATCGTATTCGGCAAGCAACAGCTCTCAGGCCGAGATAGTGGAATGACAGCACGCTTCTGGTGTCGGTATTTGCTTGGAAGCGCCGATGTTTATTCGAAGAGACGACCACCATACCCAGTAGTATTGCCACCAGTGACGCTAACGTAGTCAGCAATACCAGTATTGTTAGACGCTGCTTTTTCACGCTTTTATTCTGTTCATAGCCAAGCCCGAACTTCGTGCTTTTCATGTCTCTGAAGCCCTCTTCAATCTGCATACGTTGGCGATAAATAGCAACGACCTGTTTTGATAAGCTTCGGTGAGACGCCAGTGATGTCGCTAATAGCCACGGGTCTTTTGCGCCTTGTGCATGCACTTTTGAGCGCTTTGAGGCTTTGCGTGTACCATCTGGATTTGAAGCATGACGTCCTTTAGATTTCTGTTTAAACAGAACTAGCGTGCAGGTAAAGGGGTTGCTCCTTACTATTTGGCTGTTATCAAAGCGCTTCGGTCGATTGGTCGCTTGGGCATAAAGGTGACGAATACACTGCCACGTATTTCCTCTATCAAGCGAGTAAAAGTGTGGCTTACGAATACGCCCGACAATATCCCAGCCTAACGCTGATACTTCCCTGAACCAGGGGGATTTATATCCTGCGTCGGTGACGATAATGGGCCGACAGTTGGAAGGTAATATGGCGTGCAACGTTTTTAAGAATGCCTTGTGCGTGGCTGGCTTCTCTTTGGTCTTGTTGCAGTGTACTTCTTGGTAAAGTGTGACGGGTCTACCTTTTAAAGATATTGCCGCGCGTAAAAGAAAATGTGCTTTACGGTCGTCTAAATCAGACCAATCGATTGAGATAACAGGGCGTGACATGCTGCCACAAAATAGTTGGCATATAGATGCATAGATAAACGGTGTTTCACTGAATAAATGCGGGTTTGAAAGCAAGCGGTCAGCTCGTTTAATCCGATGTTTTTCATAAGCTTTAGTGTTAATCCCACGACCTATGCTGGTTACGGTTGCTGCGCTTCCATGAAGAAGGCTTTTTACGCACGCCGTTAGCACATCCCGACGCGCTTTATGCATTTTATAGCTGACAAGCGATACGACATTGTCCACAATAGATAGGGCATTCATGGCAGTTTGGTCTCAGTGATTTTTGGCGATTGATCTGATCACCAAACGTCATGAATGTTCCTATCTTTTTTATCTCACTGATATCGTTATATTATTTGTGGGGATACCTCAGACTCTGACCCCAATATTTGTTGTGGATTACGCTTCGGATTGTAGGGCTTGCTTCTTCAGTGCTTCTATCATGTATTGGCGCATTTTAAATTTTTGAAGCTTACCTGTTACTGTCATGGGATATTCTTTTACAACACTGATGTATTTGGGCACTTTAAAGTAAGCAAGCTTAGACTTAAGGTAGTGGCGTATTTGCTCTTCATCTATGTGTTGGTTTTCCTTTGCTTTAATCCATAGGCAAACCTGCTCTCCATACTTATCATCAGGAATGCCGAATACAGCGGCGTCAGACACATCCGCGTGTTGGTATAAGACTTCTTCTATCTCTCGTGGATAAATGTTTTCACCACCGCGAATAATCATATCTTTTATTCTACCGACAATAGTCACATAGCCTTCATCGTCCATTTCTCCTAAGTCGCCAGAGTGAAGCCAGCCTTCATGGTCTATCGTTGCTTTTGTTTTAGTCTCGTCCCCCCAATAACCCTTCATCACACAGTAACCTCTGGCACATATTTCACCTGGCTCTCCAATTGCCACGGTATTACCTTGCGTATCAATAATCTTCACTTCTGTATGAGGCATAGCGCGGCCTACGGTTTTAACTTGTTTTTCAAAAGGCGAGTCTATGTCGGTAATATGATTAATAGGGCTACACTCTGTTTGACCATAACCTATCACTACTTCTGTCATATGAAATTCGCTGTGCACTTTACGCATAAGTTCTTCTGGGCAAGTGCTTCCCGCCATCACACCAGTTCTTAAAGAAGATAAGTCAAAGCTCTTGAACGTCGGAAGTTCAAGCTCCGCGATAAACATGGTTGGAACACCGTGCAATGCCGTGCACTTTTCTTCTTCCACAGTGCGGAGAGTTGTCTCGGGGTCGAAAGACTCGCCTGGAAATACAGCACAGGCACCAGATGCGACACAAACCAAGCTACCTAAAACCATTCCAAAACAATGATAAAGAGGGACAGGAATACAAAGTTTGTCTTTGTGTGTGAAGCGCATAGCTTGTGCTACAAGTAAGCCGTTGTTAAGAATATTTCGGTGCGTTAAGGTCGCGCCTTTAGGATTGCCTGTAGTACCTGAGGTAAATTGAATATTAATATCATCGTTGGCGCTTAACGTGTTTTCGATTTCAGTTAACTGCCTTTTTAATGTATCTGTAGGCGTGATTTGCAACGTGGAAAAAGGTTTTAATCCGACTACTGGCTCGTTGCCTATTGTATAAACTTGTTTAAGTGAAGGTAGCTTTGAACATACGAAAGCGTTGCCTTCTTCCATATTTCTTAGTTCTGGAGCAAGCTCTTGTAACATCGAGACATAATTGGATTGTTTAAATGATTGCGCCATGATGAGGAACTTAACTTCCACATTGTTCACTGCAAAAGCTAATTCGTCAGGCCGATAGGCAGGGTTTAAGCACACCATAATTGCGCCAATGCGAGCGGTGGCCATTTGAACGAGTGACCACTCTATATTGTTAGGCGACCAAATACCGACGCGATCACCGGGTTTTACGCCATCACTGAGTAACCCACAAGCGACGCTTTCTACTTGTTCCCAATATTCTCGATATGACCATCTAACATTTTGGTGTCTCACAACGATAGCTAAATTATTTGAATAATTGTCGACAATACGTTTTAAGTATTGCCCAATGGTCAACGATGTTAGTTCTGTGTTGGTAGGGCCATTGTACTCACTTTTTATTAGAGGAAATGAAGTTTCTAGCAGGGTTGTTGAATCCGTCATAACTTGTCTCCATATGCTTTCGCATCTACTTTTTAGTTGCATAGCTATCGTTAGTTCACGCGATTTATGTTCAAGGCGTTGGCCACAAATAGATGTTTACCTTGCGTGAAAAATAGTGGCGTAAACAACTACTTCGAACTTTATTAACAATAGGTTTGCAAAATGGTTTTGTCGACAAGATGTTAGTCGTATATGGTGTTATGTACCGATGAATTTCGATGATTCGTCTCAGTCAGTAAAAGATACTGAGGAAATGGGAAGCATATTTGACAGGATTTTGATACTTATACCAAAAGGCTTCGCAATGTAGCGAAGCCTTGAATAAAACCAGAGTATTGGACTTATATTGACCTATTCCGCATCAAGGTTTTTATAATAAGTTCTATACTCGATACGTGTAATGTACTTATCATCGTTTTCGTCAATAGACTCGAAGTCACCCTCTAGCTTGGCGGCTTCTAGTTCGGTTTTACTAATTTTACCGTCACTGTCCATGTCTATTTTTGTGAATTTGTCGTCTGCGCTTGCTGACATTTCAGTGCGCAATTCCTTATTCTTCTCGGAGATCATTTCGCCGTCATCTTTCGAGAATAGTTCAGGGTTCCCTTTTTCTCTTAACATTGCATCATTAGTGCCTTCGGTCTGGACCTGTGTAATTATTTCGTCACTAAACATTGAAGGCTTTTCGTCAACAAATGCATTAAACTCAGCGCGACTCACCATACTGTCGCCATCGGTATCCATTTTAGACACTAATTGACTATTCATAACACCAGACGACTCCGAGCCGACGATGTAACCATTACTATCCTTGTCTAGGGCATCAAAGCCCATTGAAATTTTTTCTTCGTGATGTCCTGCGAAAGCTGAGGCAGAAAGTGTGGCAGTAATAACTGCACTGGTAATCAAACTAAATTTTGTGATCTTCATAATCAAATTCCTTCTGTTTTTTCATTGCGAACGCGGGCTCTCAATTGCCCTAACCACTAAATGGAACGCATGTTGATGAAGTTGTGACTTCACTCAAACCGATTTAGTTACTCATAGTGTTTTATTCACTTGTTGTGCCAAAGGATTAAGTTTATGAAAAGTAAGGATAAGAAGATTTTATTAACTTCAGAGAGCAACGTGTTTTTGTTAATTTGTCACATCATCTGAAAGATGTTCATACAAAATATTTACGCCTAAAACAAGGTTAGCTGGTCGTTAGCGATGTGTTCAAAGCTTGCACCGATGAGCGGTAAGATACTATCTGCTATAGGTTGAATTTGTTTTTCGATGTAGTGATCATAGTGTAATGGTGCAGACACCGTCTCTATCGTTTGCGGGCCTTGAACCGTAACAACATATGCTATTGTGGTATTCGATTGATAGCGTAAGGGCAAGCCCTGCTCCCTGAAAAGTTCATCGGCACGTCTCGCTGCTTTCACATGAGGTGGAAGGGACTTGGTGTAGGATGATAGGGGCTTTCGCAAACGCTTTTTGTAAACCAATTCATCGTCCATTTGCCCTGATTTGACCGCATTTAGCGTGTCGCTAATGTACTTTTCTATTGGCTGGCCTGAAAATACTTTCTTATACAACTGATATTGAAAAGACTTTGCTAAGGTAGTCCAGTCAGAGCGCACATTTTCTAAGCCTTTAAAAATGAGTTCGTCACCCCTCATTCCCGCGTAGCGTTTTTTACTCCCTTCCGTTGAGCCTCTGATTGTAGGCATAAAAAACGTAGAAAAATGCGATTCAAACTCAATTTCCAAATGACAATCTATCTCGAAACGCTCCCTTAGCAATGCCGTCCATTTCTTATTGATAATTTCAGCAAGCTTTATTCCTGTCTTTCCTGGTGAACCTAAAGTGTCATTTCCTTCCACGTGGACAAAGGTTGAGTCGGTATCGCCGTAAATAACTTGATAACCTAACTCTTCAATCCATCCGGCAGTAGTCTGCATGATCTCATGACCACGAAGGGTAATTGAACTGGCGAGTCGTGGGTCGTAAAAAGGGCAGCCGCCGCTGCCTAATACACCATAAAATGAGTTCATTAATATCTTAATGGCTTGTGAGCGCGGGGAATCCTTTTGTTTTTTTGCTTCGTCACGTTGAAGCCAGAGATTTTCGATAATTGCTGGAAGAAAGTGGGTGGTTCGACTAAATACTGCACCTTTGAAGCCCTCAATCGCGTTCTCCGGTGACTTCAATCCTTCTGCCAATCCCACAGGATCTATTTTAAATGTTCGTATGATAGACGGGTACAAGCTCTTAAAATCGAGAACTAAGACATCTTTATAAAGGCCTGGCTGGGAACGCATAACGTATCCCCCTGGGCTTGCCAGCCCTCCATTTTCTGGTCTAACACCAGCGACATAGGCACGGCGATGGAGCTTGGGTAGGTAAACATTGAGAAACGCCGCCACTGATCCGCCCGGCCTGCTCATATCGAGGCCGGTTAACGTGCTTCGTAAAGCGAGGAAGTCGATAAACTGCGTTTTTTCCTGAATACGGTTTACCAGTTCTGTGTCTTTGAAGTTATAGTTCGCTAATGCAATAGGATCTTCATAATATAGGCGCTTTATAGCAGCAAGTTTGTCGCTTTCTTGAATAAGCTTGTTTTCACCCAGTAATGCTTCTGAAACGTGATCAAGTGAATAAGACTCAAACTGGTAAGTCATGGTTTTCAATGCTTCAATACCATCGATAACGCAGCGACCGGGTACATCGACCAGAGTCTGGTCCTCCCATTGCCGCACTGAAGCCTCCCGCGAGCGGCGTCCAATATTGAAATTTAAGTTATTCGCTTTCGTTCTACGAGCAAGCACAGCCATATCAAACTGCTTAACATTCCACCCTAAGATAATGTCAGGGTCGAATGTTGTTATATGCGTGAAAAATGCATTAAGAAGCTCTCGTTCAGATTCGACAACGATAAGTTGATAGGGATTTTCCTTCGCCGCGGTGAACTGGTGTTTAGAAAAACCAGGAGGACAAACCAGTATTACAATATTCAATCCGTCACCGGACAAAGCAATGCTGAACAGTTCTTCGTTTTCGCTACATTCAATATCTATGCTGAGGGATGAAAATGTCGTTCTATACTCGCAAGATCTTATTTGTACATTTTCGATGGTATCAATAAGCGGTTCATTATTTTTACTCTCAGAATTAAGCGCAGGAGCAACGAATTCAACGGCGCCATAAACAAACCGCTCCATCAGATAACGGTCGGCCACCCTAATATCAGCCTCATATAAAATAATGTCTTTTTCCCGCGCCAATTGACGCAACTGATGCATTTGAGTTTCCGTTTTGGTCTTGACGGTCGCTACTTTGGTTTGTTCTAGGGTGTAAAAACCATCGTCGGAAACGAAGAGTTTAAGCGAGATATGATCTGCTAGCTCTCTTAGTAACGGCTCCTGCTCTTCTGCTACAAAACAAGTGGGATTTTGGGGGGACGAGATGAGCTTCACAATTTGCTTTGCAGTTTTTACCCACAGTTCTACATACACTTTGCCCCGCACTGTGAACGTGCTTTTATTGAGTATGAAACCTTGATGTATTGAAGTGCTTGGCATGATTCCGTTTAGAGAAAGCGACATTTTATAAGATGAGATACTGATGACTCTTGTATTCGTCAACAAGCCACCACTCTTGAGTATACCGTTTGTTATCACCAACTCCTATAGTTCTCTATTCGACAGATATGTTTGTCTTTACGTAGGGAGCGAGGTAGAAACGTAGTACTTTGAGCGGTTTTCTTTGGTGATGACATTTAAGGTTACTTAGATGAATAACCGAAACATTGGCTAAAAACTTCAGCGAGGGCGGTATGGAATATCTATATGACAAGCAGGTAGAACCTGGCGAGTTTATAGAAATTGCGGAAGGAGTATTATGGCTAACTATGCCTTTACCTTTCGACCTAGACCATATTAACCTTTATTTGTTAAAAGGCGAGGGCGGCTGGGTGGTGCTTGACACTGGCATAGGAACCTCCACAACGAAATCACTATGGCTGCGTATTTTTGAACAGTTAAACGCACCCATTGTCGGTGTGATTGTGACGCATCTACATCCTGACCATGTTGGGTTAGCGGGGTGGATTGCTGACACGTACAACGTCCCGTTTTATATGACGCAAACCGAGTATTTTACGGCCAGAGCTTTTTCTGCCGGTAGAAATGGGGCAACAAATGAAAGAGATATACTTTATTATCAACGTGCCGGTCTTGATGATGCCTTAATTGAAAAACTGACTGCAGGAGATGGGAATGGCTACAGTAGCGTTGTGTCTCCCTTGCCAATCAGCTACACACGACTTAAAGATGGTATGACGTTGTCTCTAGGAAAGGATGAATGGAAAGTAATTATCGGCCGTGGTCACTCTCCAGAGCACGCATGTCTTTTTAACGAAAGGAAGAATATTTTAATTTCAGGCGATCACATCCTACCTATTATTACCCCTAACATTGGTGCCTATTCCACAGAGCCCGATGCAAATACCTTAGATGATTATTTGAGTACCTTGCCTCAATTTAAATTGCTGCCAAAAGACGTCACTGTACTACCAGCTCACAAGTTACCATTTGTCGGTCTACATGAAAGGGTCGATACGCTTATAGAGCATCACCACGAACATTTAAAGGCATTGCTTGAAGCTTGTGAACGCCCTCAAACGGTGGTAGCACTGCTGCCCGTTATGTTTAAACGAAAGTTATCAAGCCGAAATATGGTCTTTGCAGTAGCAGAATGCCTGTCTCATTTAAATTATTTATATAGTAAGGGAATGCTTTCTCGCGATGTTAACGATAAAGGTCACTACGAGTTTACCGCTATAGAAACAAATTAATCAGGCTGTTCATACTTCTTCCTGCACAATGTCAGATGGCTCAGTGACGCTTTCTGAGCTATTGACCTTCGAGTGAGAAGGTTGTTTAGGAATAGAGATTTCGACCACCGTCCCTTTTGCTTCCTTGCTGCTTATTGATATTTTACCTTGATGTTGTTCTATCGCTGTATAAGCGACAGATAAGCCCAAGCCTTGCCCTTGTCCCTCGGGCTTTGTGGTGAAAAAAGGTTCGAAAACACGCTTCAAATGTTGGGCTGGAATACCACACCCTGAATCAAGTATTTTAATGATAACGCGATCGCCTGACTCTTGAACGCTGAGTTTTATAACGCCTTTGGTGTCTATGGCCTGCGCGGCATTGATCATCACATTCATTAACGCTTGCTTTAACGGGCCGGGGTTACCCATAACTTCAACTTTTTCTAACTCACAGTCGAATTTATATTGAGGTGTGCTGTATTGAGCCGAAATTAGAGTAATAAGCTGATTACATACGGTACAAATATCAACGGTTTGAACACCTTCTGAATTTTCTAATGAAAAGTTCTTTAGGTTCTCTACTATGTCTTTAACTCGCGTTAGCCCGTCCGTAGATTCTTCGATTAATTCGGTAATATCCTCTTTCAATAGCTCGTAGTGGTTCGATTGATAGAGCGCTTCTATTTGCTCATTTAGCTCGTCGTTGAAGTTTTCAATATGTGAGTAGACACCATCGCATATAGAAATGAGATGAGAGGCGTATTGCCCAAGTGTGTTGAGGTTGGCATTCACAAATCCGATAGGGTTATTGATTTCGTGAGCGATACCCGCAGCAAGCTGGCCAGTAGACGCCATTTTCTCTGCTTGAATAAGCTGACTTTGTGCGGTGTCGAGTTTTCTGATCAGCTTTCTTTGCGCTTCATGTTCTTTTTTTAGAGCTTCTGATAGTTTTTGTTGTGCTCTGAAATAACTTGCTTGTGCTGTCACATCTTGAAGAAAAATACATGCGTATCTCTGGCCCGTCGCTTTATCTTTGACGGGCAGAATTTCCATATTTTGATACATTTGAGTTTCTTCACCCGTTATTGGGCGAGAACTTTTAAATGGAAATATGTGAGGACGCTGTTCCCAATAGCTAAAACTTGGATGCTGCAATACAAAGACCGACTTAAGTCTGCGTTTTAAAAACTTGCCTTGGCCGTGGAATAAGTCAGTAACCGGCGTCTCTTTATAATTTTTGCGCAATTCATGGGGCAGTCTGTCTAAAAAAAAATCATTCAAATAAACAACATTGAAGCTCTCGTCAACAATACCTATCCCGACCGGTAATTTACCTACCAGCTGTTCAAACATTATGCGAGCAACTCATCCAATGTAGCTTTCATTCGCGCAAGAGACTCGTCGTCTAAACAGAAAACTACGCGCATGCTGAACGATGAAATTGCAATGACAAATTGCACTTCCATAACTAGGCTGTGCTGCCATTTAAGGTCATCGAAATTGCTTTTATCTGGCTGAAACAAGGTTGGCATGTTTAGGTTAGTCGTCAGTTCCAGCTGATCGGAGAGGCCTGCCAGACAGGCGCCTGCCAAAATATTACAAAGTTCTAGAATAATCTCTTGAATGTCTTCTTTACTCAACGGGTCGTCGTAGTCCATCAACGTAGCCACTTCCGTCAAGCCAGCCCTAGAGAGCACAGACATTACTTCGCCATGTACATCTCCTAAAAAAGACTGTCGAGTATAGAAGGAATCTTCTGTTTCAAATAAAAGGCTATAGAGCTGAGTAGGGGTAACTGCTGAAATCTTTGGAATAGAAATATCAATTTTGGTTTCTATCAACTGTGCGAGAGAATTGGCGGCTTGCCCCATAGAAATATTTAACAATTCCTGAAGCGCATCTCTTTGCTCTTCATCTAGCGGTAGTACGATACTCATAGATACCCCAGCTCAAATAATGCCATTGCTAACTCTTCTTTATCTAGCGGCTTGCGAAGAAAACGCTTAGCTCCTAGAGACATTACAATTTTCTGCTTTTCCGGCTGAAAATCAGCACTTATTACAATAACGTTTGGTGCATCGGGCCTCTCATGCAAGAATTCCAACACGCCCACCCCATCCACTTCCGGCATGGTAAGGTCTAATAGAACAAGTGCAAAACTCCTCTCTGATAGCTCATTAATAGCTTCTTGGCCGTTCGTTGCTTCGGTAATATCGTATTCAAGGTCCTGGGGGAGTGCTCGAATAACACTGCGCCTCGATAACTTTGAATCATCAGCAACTAATACAGAAAGTGACATTTACAGCCTCCTAGAGCGGCATTTAGAGGAATATCTTTTAATAAAGTATGAGCAGTTTTAGCATTACCGCAATAAACTCGTTAAAAAAATTGCTCGAGTGTTATCGCAATAACGATTTTTATAAAGTATATGGCAGAAGTGACTTTTATGCGTATTAGACTTTTAGTTGAAATGAGAGGATGTTAGCTGATGATGAGTAGGCGTGTACGAGTGTTCAGTACACACCGTTCTGAGCTAGCTATTTTGTAAAGCGTACATCTTTTCTAGCGCCTTAGGCATCGAATCAACGTAACGTTTTACATCTGCAATTCTTCCCATGCTTACGCGAGACCAATTAGTGTAGGTACGATAAATTCCTCGTATCAGCACGTCCTCTTCGGCCATGGCTTGACGGAAATATTCAGCGTTGCCGTCACCCAAATTAACAAAGACAAAGTTAGTACTCGACGGCAGAGCTGTCAAACCGTTTGCTTTGACAGCATCTATAACCATTGCTTTACCCTCGTATATTTTCTCTTTCGAGAACGTCAGAAAAGCCTCATCATTGTAGCTTGCAATGGCGGCAGCAAGGCCAGCTTGATTCAAGGTATAGCCACCCATACCATAGCGGTTAATCCAATCCGTATTTTCCTCTGATGCTATAAGGTAGCCAACTCGCATGCCAGCTAAGCCATAAATTTTAGAAAAAGTACGAGCAACAACCACGTTGTGTCCTGCTTTAACAAGGGGGATCATCGTGTGTTTTGGTGGTTCATCAATCAGTTCATTGTAAGCTTCATCAACCAATACAAGTGTTTTTTTAGAGGCCTTAATGCAAAAGTCTCGTAACTTGTCTGGGTCGAGTATTTTACCTGTTGGGTTATTTGGGTTACAGATATGAACCATGCCAGTGGAATCATCAATTGCTGCGTACATGGCGTCAAGGTCAATGTCGAGTTCTGCTGTATTAGGAATTCTTACTATTTCGGGCGCGCCTTGTTTTTCCGGGGCTTTTGATGTGGTATCCCAAAAGAGATCTGGCCCAAGAATTTTTCCTTTTTTACTGGCTGCGAGCGCAGTATAAGAGAGAATAGGGCTAGAGCCTGCGCTTAAAGAAAGGTTCTTACGTGAAATACCGTGGCGTTCTGCAATCATATCTAAAAGTGTCATTGCGGCTGGGTAGGCATAATATGCGCCACCTTCAGCGGAGGCCTTAGTAATTGCTTCCAATGCTTTAGCGCTTGGGCCAAATGGGTTTTCATTAGCATTGAGTTTTGCTACATCCGGTGAGGGGCCATATGTCACAGCGGGAATGGGGCTGGTAATGGCTCCTGCTGTTTGTGCAGCAGTAAATGTACTAAATCCGCTTACTCCGAGTGCTGACGCAGCTACCGAACCTCCGATAAATAAGCGTCTTGAACGACTATGGCTCATGATTCTCTCCTTTTATACGTGTTATATGGCTTTATAGAACATGGCGCTTGATACAATGACGAGATAAATACCGAAAAGGCGTTTTAGTTTCTTTTCACTGAAGTTATGTGCCATTTTTGCTCCAATAGGTGCAGTGAATATGGCGCCTATACTAATTGCGATAAGCGCAGGTATATTGATGTAGCCAATAGTGCCAACGGGTAGAGAGGCAGTATCAGGGTGTTTCATAAACAAAAATCCGATAGCACCAGGAAGCCCTATTAAAAAGCCTACGCCAGCTGCGGTTGCCACAGCCTGTTGGATAGTGCGCTGACACATTACCATTGTGATAACCGTTGGCGTGCCGCCGCCTATACCAAGAAGTGCTGAGAATCCACCGAGAACAAATGCCAACACTGCTTTACCAATACCTTTTGGCATGTCGAAAACCAGGCCAGGTCTTACGACAAATTCGGGAAATAAAAAATACACCGAATAGAGTAAAACACCTGCCGCGAAAACCACGGTAAGCCCGTTGGCGCTTGTGTTGTTAGCGATAAGCAGGCCACCGCCAACTCCTAGAACGAGCCAGATACTCCAAGACCGCAGAATATCGAAATCTACGGCGCCTTTGGCTCGATGAGCCATGACAGAGCGAGCGCTGGAAACCACAATGGAGGCTAATGATGTTCCTATAGCAACTTTTACGAGCGCTTCTGACGGAGGAGTAAAAAAAGGAAAGACGGCGAGCAGGGCTGGAACAACAACAAACCCTCCACCATTGCCAAAAAGGCCTGCGGTGATACCAGCTATGGCACCGGTTATACACAAGGTAACTACAAACCACAGTAGTTCTAGTTCCATTTGCATTCTACTCCACACAATACTGCTATAAACATTGAAGAACCTTTCTTTAGGATTTACTTATATACGGTTATATAAAACGCAAACACCGGCGTGAGCCGGTGTTTTTTGTACCCCATTAAAAGCGGGCAGCTAGGCGGGTGTAGTAGTACCCTCCTTGCCAGTCAACTATTGAGCCTGAGTCGTATAGTTCGCCACAACAAGCGTCGCCATTTGTACTCAAATCTGGATAGTTGTCGAACAGGTTTCTGATACCTACCGATAACGTGAAGTTCTCATTGACAAGATAAGAGCCTTCAATATCAAACATAAATTCGTCACCAAAAGTTTGAATGCTTTCAGCATTGACACTAACACCGTTATCACTTCCTGCGTTTTCGTACTCGCCGAAGTAGCTTAGGCGAGCAACTGCAGACCATACGTCATAACTGTGAGTGACAGAGAACACCCCGCGCATTTCAGGCGTACCATTCTCAAAGTCGAATTGATCTTCAGGGTCGAGATACTCACTAGGGTCCGAATCAAACTCGGTTTTGTTGTAGTTTATTGAGCCAGTTAAAATGGTTGCGCCGTATTTAGATTCCATCTTGTATGTAGCAACAACGTCTAAACCTTCGGTTACTGTATCGAATGCGTTTTGGAAGAAGAAAACGCCACCGATAGACTCTGCGCCAGATACATTTGCTCCAGCAAGCGCCAAGTAGTTTTGGTAAGCATCGTAACCGCCTGCATCTGGGTCGGTAACGACCGTTGTGGATACATCACGTGTAGATACGGAGTAGAGGCGGTCCTCTAACTTGATATTGTAATAATCTACAGTGAGCGTTAAATCGCCGTAGTTAGCCGTCATACCAAGAGTGAAGTTAGTAGACTTCTCCGGCGAGAGCTCTTCTGCACCTAAAGCCTGTGCTACCTCACCACCAGCTGGGAACAAACCAGTCGCAACTGGGAAACCATTAGGCAAGCGAGTGGATACGTTCGTCGTACCTTGCTGACCTGGTGTTGGCGCTCTAAAGCCTGTACCAAATGAAGACCTAAAGCCTACGTCATCATTTAGCTGGTAAAATGCCGCAACTTTGTATACGAGTTCAGAGCCAAAATCTGAATAGTCTTCATAGCGCAATGCGGCTTGTGCGAACAACTCATCAGTAATGTCGCCTGAAATGTCGGTATAAAGCGCATACGAATCACGTTCGTATGAGCCTGAATAGTCAGGTGAATAACCTGGGAAACCGTTAGAGCCAACGCCAACCACGGTATAAACCGCGTCATCAGGGTCTGCACAGTTTAATGATGAACCGTTTGCGATAACGGCTAAACCTTCGCTGGTGGCTGATGTCCCGTCGCAAAAACCATAGGGGTCGGACGTGGCGTAAGGTCCGGCAAAATATGAGCTTACTTCTCCTTCAGAAATTTCATAAGACTCATCTAGATAACTTGCTCCAAAAGCTAGTATGTACTCACTCATGTCGTAAGTGAAGTCTGCTTGAATTTGGGCTTCTTCGTTAGTGAGATCGCCTGGTTGAAATGACGTGGGTGATTCGTTACCCAGAGAAGGGTTAATAGTATTTGCTAACGTGTAAGAGATTTCGTTATTGCCGTAGCGGCCGCTGATATCGTAGGTAAGGTCGCCAGACATACCTTTTATCCCGCCTACGAAAGAGTAGTCGGTAACGTCACCAAAAAATCGAGGGGTGAAGCCGCCAGGGAAAAATTCGGTCGGATTCCAAATAGAGCCGTCTTCCAAGCGAATGTCTTCAATAGTGCCGTTACCCGGATAACGATAATAGAAAGAACCATCCCCTTCACTTTCAGAGTAGTTACCAAAAGCGTATAGCTCTGCTTCTGCCGATAAGGTATAGCCAGAATTGAAAAATATGCGTTTACCGCTGGTATTGGGTTGCCCCCAAGGCTGCACTACGTCTGAATCATGGACGCTATTTGCCATGGCAGTGGCATCAGCAATATATTGATCAGATTGCTCATCAACACAGAACCAAGGTTCACAATATTGTTCGCCCCTAAATGTTGCTTCACTGTCTGAGTATTCGGCTGAGATACTGAAAAAGCCGTCGTCGCCTAAAGCGAAGCCCTTGTTACCTGTAACGGTAACCTGATCCCCGTCACCTTCATAATAGGTTCCGTAGTCAATGGTAAAAGACCCGCCTTCCGTGTTGTCTTTTAACTGAAAATTGATAACGCCTGCGATGGCGTCTGAGCCGTATTGTGCAGCTGCGCCGTCACGAAGAACTTCTACTGTTTTAATCGCTGCGGTTGGAATGGTAGCGATATCTGGCCCTTGAGTGCCTGAGCCTCCAATTGAAACGAGTGCTGCTCTGTGGCGGCGCTTAGAATTTACTAATACCAACGTTTTATCAGTAGGCATGCCGCGAAGTGTCGCAGGCCGAATAAATGTACCGCCATCGGAAATTGGTTGGCGGCCCACTGAGTAAGAGGGGACCAATGTCATTAAAACATTATTCATGTCAGTAAACGCAACCGCCTCTACATCTTCAGCGGTTAAAACATCAACAGGCACTGGCGAACTTGTTACTGAGCGAGGCGCTCCTCGCGCCCCTACAACGGCAATGCGCTCTAAATCTTTTGCTTCAGTTGTTTCTTCTGCCGCGTCTTGTGCTTGAACAAGCATAGACGTAGTAAAAAAAGTTATTCCAGTAAGTGCGTAACGAACTGCGGTGTGGAGTTTCTTCTGTTTCATCAGCGTTCCCAATCGTGCTTATTGCTACTTAATTTATGAATGTGGATTGTCTTAATCTGCACTCTTTTTAGGCACGCACGAGCACTACATTGATGCAGGTTGCATCTTGTTATTTTTATTCTGTAACTCGTGTACAGGTACTAGGCTAAGAACTCTTCAGCACTGGTGGAAGAAAGAAGAATATTCAAGGGTATAAGAAAAGTATTGAGCATGGACGCAACCCCCATTATGCGTGGCTTAATACTTAAGTATTACGTTATATGATTTTTTGTTGGGTTCTATTTTCCCTCATAAATTTACAATTTTGCTGCATATAACCTAATGGAATGGCATATAGCTTGCCTTTTATACGTTGTATCTGTTGATTTACATCGATATTTCATCGGTCATCCGTAGGTTAGTTTTTTAGGGGAAGTCAGTGCATTCTAAACAGCTGCGTTATTTTATAACTACAGTGCAAAAGGGAAGTATTGCTGGTGCCGCAAGAGCTCTCGATATCGCTCAACCGGCGATAAGTCAACAACTCGCGAGCTTAGAACGGGAGGTAAAAACAACGTTACTTGAAAGGAGCTTTGCTGGGGTTAATTTAACGCCTGCCGGTGAGGTTTTTTATTCACATGCAGAGAAGATATTAAGCGAAATTGAAAATGTGAAAGCAGTAATGGAAGGTTTTACCGTGGGGCAAGGTAAAAAAATTAAAATAGGCATGCTTCCGTCTATTGGTAATGTGCTTTCACTACCGCTGTTGACCGAAATAACGAAACATCATAAAGATCTTAAGGTTGAAATTAGTACAGGCCCGTCTTACACAATTAACGATTGGCTATCGTCAAAACAAATCGACGTTGCGCTTACTTATCAGCAGGCCATCGACCTGAAGTTCATGAGCGTTACCCCCTTAATCCAAGAAGAGCTACATCTTGTGTTTACAGCATCAGATGCACATTCTGAATACGCTCACTTGAGGGAAAAATCGATGATTAAATTCTGGGAAATCAGTGAACTACCGCTCTTATCTCCCGGCAACAAAGATGCACTAGGGCAACTTATAACTGATTATGAAAAGGCGACCGGCGTTAGCCTTAAACACGATTTAGCCTACTCAGGACAATTAATGACGGGACTTAGGCAAGTCATGCAAGGGGAAGGTGTAATGATTTTGCCTACTTCAGCTATCTTTCACTTAAAAGAGTCAGGGCTTGTGTCCACACTCAAAATTGTCCAACCAGAAATGCACCGTACTGTGCTCGCGGCTACAAATAAGAGAGCAAAATCAGGGAAAGATCTTTTACGGGTTGTAGACATCATCAGGAAAGTCGTTGCAATAGAAAATGCGTTAAACCATTGGAGTGGAACCTTGGAATTTGCAACGTCATCGTTTATTTCACAGTCAGCTTGAGGAGAACCTTTAGTTGCTAGGTTCTCCTCGAACGCTGCATTAATCCGCGCATTCAGGAAGCTCTATATCAACAAGTACTGGCAAGTGATCGGAAAATACACGGGTCTTTGCGTTTTTTAATTTTCGACAGGCTTTTACCCTAATATCATCAGAAACCCATACACGGTCGAGAGAAAATACGGGGAAGTGACTGGGAAAAGTAGCCCCTATTTTTTGTTGATTGAGAAGACCGTTTAAAGCATGAAATGCTCTTGAAAAGAACTGCCACTCATTAAAGTCTCCTGCCAAAAAGAGAGGCGTTTTATGTTGCTTTAACCTCGACGATAAATGCTCATGAAGCTGTGAAAACTGTGAGCGACGCTCCAGTTTTTTGAGCCCCTTATGGGTATTGACGACAGTCAGCGGCGTTTTCTCAGTTTGTAGCTCAATAATCTGAACATTTCTAGGTTGTCTTCCCCTTTGACTCACATCGACAGTATCGTGAGAAATAACATCAAAACGGGTAAGTATGGCATTGCCATACCAACCGTCAGCTTCTCTTATTGCCGGTGAGGGAATGAGTTTGAACGTGTTTTCAGCACATATATCCTTCACATCTTGCGCTGTGTCTCGATGTGGCGGGCGGGTATCCATTTCTTGTAGCAGCACAACATCCGCCCCACTATTTGCTAGAAATTGCCCTATGCGCTTGTAATCATGCTTTTTATCTCTGCCAACGCCGCTATGAATGTTGTAAGTCACTATGCGGCACATTTATCTGCCTCACTTTTACTACGGCTATCATCATTTACTTCGTCAGTACCAGATTCTCTACGAGCTTGATAATAACGGGCGAATTTTTGTGAACCCCAAATCATAAGACCCCACAGTACGATGCCGCCCACTAAATAGCTGATGGTCTTAGGAGAGGGGTTTTGCCATATCTGAGCAATAGAATCTCCCACGAGACCTTTCGCAATCATAGGAGGAAACATGCCCAAAAACGTACCGACCAAGAATTGAAAAATACCTATCGATGAAATTCCGGCCACAAGGTTGACTAAACTGAAAGGTGCGATAGGCAGCATACGGATAGCGGCCACACCTACGATGCCACTGCGTTTAAGCTTTTCATCGACCGCCGCTACTTTGGGGCCGCCTAGCTTTTTAAGCCCAGCATTTCCCGAAAGTTTGCCTATACCAAACATGATGGCTGAACTCATGAGCGCGCCCATCATACCGTAGATAGGCCCCCAAATAGGGCCAAAAATTGCGGCTACTGCAAGGGATAAAACCGTGACGGGAAAAAATAAAATACCGCCCACAACATACACCAAAAGAACGGTTGGTAGCGCAAAGTAGGTGCCTCTACTTTTCTCCAAGAAAGCATTAATACTGTCTGAACTTAACCATGGAATTGATTGGCTTGCCCAAAACATTAAACCGCCTAAAACAGCAACGATCACCAAACCCATTAAGATCATAATGCTCCGACGTTTTGGGTTGCGAGCAGGCAAAGCCGCGCCGTCGAAAGTAGGGACGGAAATTAGTGGCTCTTCAGGATCTGATAGCGCGCGGAACATATTTGTTCCAGAAAGCTCAGTAAAAATCTCATCGCGTACTTCTGTAAGAACATATCCATGGGCTATTTGGCCATGCAATAATGCTTCAACAGGCAAGTCTTCATTAAATATTGCCGGCATTGCTTCAATGTTTCTGCCCGTGTGCTCAGCGAGCAAGTCGTTTCTTACTTGCTCTATACAGGCTTGATTTTCCTTGTTGTTGCCAAACAGTACTGTGTCAATTTCAGTATCTAACGTCATTGAGCGGTTACTGATGTTTGAAGAGCCGATAACAAGGTATTTATTATCGATCGTCATAACCTTTGAATGAATGCGTTTGTAAGCGCGACGCCCCTGCATATCTTCGATAGAAGAGTAGGTAAGCTTCACGCGCTTAGGATCGATTCCCTTTTCTAAAATTGCTTTAAATTCAATTCGGCTCGCCCAGAAAGCTTCACATTCAAACTTACCTTTAGGCTCATAAGAACTTACTATAATCACCGAAAGGTTAGGCTTTAATTTCAGCTGTCGATTTAACGCTTCAGCAATTTCTTGCCTGGTTGTGAATTGATTTTCTATGTAAATGACAGATTCAGCTTCACCTATCAGGTCAAGCAGCATATGCCGAACTTCTTGGGCAGGCTCCACCTCATCCATGAAGGGAATAGTTCTCGCTAGCGCACACTCAACGTTTTCAAAGAGCGGCGGATAATCGTCGGGCCACGTTTCAGGCATAGGCGCGTCTTCATCAATAAGTGCATCTTCCCTAATGTTGATAGGCGTATTTTCTGCAACGCGCTGCCATCTCCATCTTACCAGTTTTGCGAAGTCAGCTACGACTGGGCCGCTTGATACCATTTGAACATCGTGTAGTGGACCGTACTCTCCGTCAGGCCCGTTACGTTCCTCTGACACTACCGGGTGGTCACGAGTGTCCCAGCGATTGGTGGAAACGTCCATTCCACCGGAAAATACTAGCTCATCGTCGACAACAACAATCTTTTGGTGCTGACTACCTCCCATCGGGATCGTGTCGTCTAACTCTGTTTGTACGTTTTCCGGTGTTTTTTCTTCCCACACCTCTTTTGCCCACATCTCGCGCTGGGCGAAGAAGGCAAGTGAGGAATCCCATCGCAGTAGGTAAATATTAATTTCAGGGTTTTGCTCAGCTTTCCATTTCAAAAGGTCGCTTATTACGCTTGGGGCTTCACTGTTGGCTTCATCATCGCCTCTGAGCAACCGAATTCGACTGTCAATGTCCCATCCCACAATAAATATACTGTGCTTGGCTTTTACAATGGAGCTATGTAACGCTTTGTAGTAATTACCGCAATCAATGAGTGGCGTCGAGAAGCGGGCTTTACTTTTTACCCAACAGTTTTGGCCTGGTTGAAATACACTCTTACCTGATTGCATGTTTCTATACCTGTTTTTCACTTTTTAATTAGTGAATGAAATTGCAGAATTCGTACCTGATATAAACTTCTCACTGAACTTCGTAAGTTACTGATATTTAATATTAAGATTTTTCTCCTATCTGCTTACGCAAAAAATGAGGGTGGGGTTTGTGTAATATTTTCACGTTTTATTCGTTTTAGTCTCTATAAGTGGAAAAAACATAAGAACTCATCTATATACTTTGCAGTTGTGTGAACTAAAGGCAAAGCAATGAATTTTTTTTCGCGCGAAAATGCGGCAGAACAGGCACTTTCCCAGTCTATCCTCGCGGTTGTGACGATAGATGAAAAAAACAATATCACGTTTTATAACAATGCTGCCCAGCGCTTATGGGGGTATGCGCCAAGTGAGGTGCTTGGTAAAAATATCAGAATGCTCGTCCCTCAAGAGCATCAAGCTAACCACGACAGCTATGTAAATACTCATAGAGCGACCAACGTAAACAAAATAGTTGGAAGCGCCCGAGAAGTAGAGCTAGAAACCAAGAGCGGAGAGCGAATTTGGGTTCAGCTTGCGCTGTCTCAGGTTATTGTCAGTGGTAAAAAACATTACACCGCGTTTGTTCGCGACGTTACTGAGGAAAGAGAGGCTCGGGAGATTGTTGAGCAAACGCTTGAACAGGCGTTAGATGCGGTAGTTTGCATTGATGAAAACAACAATGTGACCCTGTTTAATGCTTCTGCGGAAAAGCTTTGGGGGTACCGGAGAGAGGAAGTGATCGGGTGCAACGTTAAGATGTTGGTACCTCAAGAAATACAATCAAATCACGACAATTATGTTAATGCCAACCGAGAAACAGGTCAGGATAAAATTGTAGGGACAAGTCGCGAAGTAAAAGTCGAGCGAAAAGACGGTAAAAGCTTGTGGGGAAGGCTTTCGCTATCGAAAGTACGGCTGGCAGACAGAACACTTTATACGGCGTTTATAAGGGATGTTACTCAAGAAGTGGAGCAACGAGAGCTACAGCGCATGCTGTCTCTTGTCGCTAACGAGACCGACAATGCGGTTATTATTTCTGATGCAGATGGGCTTATTGAATATGTGAACAATGGATTTTATCGACTGACTGGTTGGCAACTCGAAGAAGTAAAAGGTAAAAAACCAGGGTCTTTCCTACAAGGTGAAGAAACAGACCAGCGAACAGTAAGCGTTATTCGCCAGAAATTAAAAAATAGAGAAGCTTTTTACGATGAGATACTCAACTATAGAAAAGAGGGGACGCCTTATTGGACGTCACTTTCCATTAACCCTGTTTTTAAAGATGGCACACTGGTCAATTTTATCGCAGTCCAAGCAGATATTACTCGCGTAAAACAAATGGCGCTAGACTTTACCAATAAACTCAAGGCAATTGGGAGTGCACTGGTTCTCCTTGAAATGGAACCAAATGGTGAAGTTATAGAAGCGAACAAGCTACTTCGCGACAATTTAAACGGCGTAATTGGTACTAAAGAGTTTGCTAGTGAAGTGATGGGCAAGCTATCGCCTGAGGACAAATCGGCGTTAGAGGCCTCCGGCTTTGTTTCTAAGATTATAGAACTTGAGAAAGACGGAAACTATTTGGCATTTGACGCACGAATTAGTGCGCTTAAAAACTTTAATGGGCAAATCACCCGGTTTGTCTTATTTGCGATCAATATCACGACTCGAAAACAAGCAGTTAACGATACTCAGGATTCGATGAAGGATCTTCTTGTTACCAGTCAAACAATTAGCAATATTGTCGGCACAATTAACTCCATTTCAGAACAAACGAATCTGTTAGCGTTAAACGCGGCAATTGAGGCCGCAAGAGCCGGTGAAATGGGAAGGGGCTTCGCAGTCGTAGCTGATGAAGTAAGGACGCTAGCAGGTAATTCTCAGTCATCTTCAAATGAAATTGACAACCTTGTTAAGGCAACGGTTTCAAAAATTGAGGAGTTGGCACAACTTATTCAGCGCATTGACGGTTAGTTGCTTAGATGTACTAGCTTAGAAAAGGCCTTCGCCACCAGGCGAAGGCCTTCTATTCAAATCTGACTATGTTTTAATGTAGCTTCAGCTAGCAATTAGAAGCGATACTCAACACCAATGCTGGCTTGTTTTAGATCGGTTTCAAAATCGGTATCGTCGATATCGTCAAATGCTTCGTCTGCGTCCAATTCTGTATCATATACAGTATATTCAGCATTAATTAGGAAGTTACTTGTAATCGCATAGCTTAGACCTGCGCCAACGAAAAGGCTCTCATCGTCGTTATCTCGCGATATACCTGCAAAATTATATTCAGTTTCAGACCAAAGCTGACCCGCCTTAGCATAAAGTGAGAAGCGTTCGGTTAACGGTAAAATACCTTTAATTGCCGCGGTATAGCCATCAGTTTCAGCGCCAGCAATATCATTACCATAATCGCCAAAGTCAATGTAGCCACCTTCAATCGCTACCCACTCATTGAATTTGTAACCCACTAGGCCTTGCCATACGTCTTTGTCATCATCAAAGTCATCTTCACCTTCAACGCGAAGGTAGCCGTAATTACCACCTACGTAAAAACCGCTGTCTTTCGCTTCAATTTGATTAGATTGAGCGTTTGCGCCAAACGAAGCCATTGCACTAATTGATGCAACCGCAGCTAGGCCAGTAAGTGTTTTAAGTGTGTTTTTCATAAGTTCGTCCTCATTACTTTTATAACATTCCATCGACTTCTTATTGAAGTTAATGTGTGATTGATTCCTACAACATCCCTTCAACAGTTGTGCCATGGTAGAAATTTCAAACTGTTGTTCAAAGCAAAGAAATTTTTTCAAAGATGACTCTTTTTTAGTACGTTTATTAAACACTTACCTATTTTAAGAGGCGTCACACAAAATAGAGCGAGCAAAATTTTCCTACTCTCGTGAAATAGATTCTCAAACCATGAGTAATCTTTTAAATATTCCATTTAGTTATTTGCAAGAGGTGCAGTAGTTAAAAGTGAGGGCGCTTTAAGGTATTGAATTTTATAGATAATTCATTTGATTGGTTTTTCTAATCGTGTAAATCCATTTTATCGACTGTAAAAAGTTGGCAACACTGTCTATCTTCTATCAGGCAAACAAGTAAATAAGATGTTAATGGTAATCGGCGTTCTACGCATCGATACCAATAGCAAAATTTAATCGAGACGGGAAAAACCATGACTATCAATAGGTTTAAAAGAACCACACTGTCAGCATTAGTTGCACTTTCACTTAGCGCGACATGTGCAGTTGCTAATGATCAAATCAGCAAGCCTGCCGGTGCAAAAGGCACAGGCATGGCAAAAGCTTTCCAAGCTAAAACCAATCAATTTTGGTGGCCAGATCAACTAGATTTAGCGCCACTTAGAGATCATGACAACCGTTCTAATCCTTTGGGTAACGACTTTAGTTATGCTAAGGCATTTTCCAAGCTTGACCTTGACCAAGTTAAAAGTGATATCAATGAATTGCTAACGACATCGCAAGATTGGTGGCCAGCAGATTTCGGTAACTATGGTCCTTTCTTTATTCGTCTCTCTTGGCACAGTGCAGGGACGTACCGCACGCTGGACGGCCGTGGAGGCGGTGATGGTGGTCAAATGCGTTTTGATCCACTTAATAGTTGGCCAGATAACGGAAACCTAGATAAAGCGCGACGTCTGTTGTGGCCGATTAAGCAAAAGTACGGTGAGAGCCTTTCATGGGGCGACTTAATGATTCTTGCAGGCACCGTAGGTATGGAAAACATGGGCTTTGATACCTATGGCTTCGCGGGCGGTCGTACCGACGACTGGGAGCCTGATATGGTGTATTGGGGTCCAGAGGTTGAAATGCTAGCGAGCGACCGTGAAGAGCGCGATGGCAAGCTTCAACGCCCACTTGGCGCTACGCATATGGGCCTTATTTATGTAAACCCAGAGGGACCAAAAGGTGTGCCTGATCCGATGGGCTCAGCAAAAAATATTCGTACAGCCTTTGGCCGTATGGCAATGAACGATGAAGAGACGGTAGCGCTAATTGCTGGTGGTCACACTTTTGGTAAAATGCATGGCGCACACAAACCTGCGGATTGCTTAGAAGCAGAGCCAGGTGGTGCTGGTCTTGAAGAGCAGGGTTTAGGATGGAAAAATAATTGCGGTAAAGGTAATGCAGAAGACACAGTAACCAGTGGTCTTGAAGGGGCTTGGACACAACTACCTACTAAATGGACAAGCTTGTACCTGCAGAACTTGCTAGGTTTTGAGTGGAAGCAAACCCGCAGTCCAGCTGGTGCTATTCAGTGGATCCCTACCGATGAGTCACTTCATACGTCAGTACCAGATGCACACGTTGAAGGTAAGAAAAACCCACCGGTCATGACGACGGCTGACCTTGCGCTTAAATACGATCCTGAATATCGCAAAATTGCTGAACGCTTTTTGGCTGATCCAAAAGAGTATCAAACAGCGTTCGCAAAAGCGTGGTTTAAGCTTACACACCGTGACATGGGACCTAAGTCTCGCTATCTAGGTAACGATATCCCAGAAGAAAACTTCATCTGGCAAGATCCGGTACCAAAGGCAGACTATAAAACCATTTCTGATAAAGACGTTAAGAAGTTAAAAGCGGATATTGTGGAGAGCGGTCTAACCGTTCAGCAGTTAGTAAAAACTGCATGGGCTGCGGCTTCTAGTTTCCGAGCTTCTGACTTGCGTGGTGGTGCAAATGGCGCACGAATAGCGTTAGAGCCTCAAATGAGTTGGGAAGCAAACGAGCCTGAAACAGTTAAAGCAGTAGTAGCGAAACTTAAGGAACTACAGGAAGAGTACAACTCTCGTATGTTCTCTAAGAAAAAGGTATCGCTAGCTGACTTGATAGTCATTGGTGGCGCTGCGGCTATCGAAAAAGCGGCTAAAGATGCTGGTTTTGATATCACGGTTCCGGTCGTTCCAGGGCGTACAGATGCGACACAAGAGCAAACAGACGTTAACTCTTTTGCGCTTCTTGAGCCGACGGCTGATGCATTTAGAAATTATTATAACGCCGAAGCAAGCTACCGCTCGCCAACAGATATGCTGGTAGATAAAGCTGATCAGCTAAATCTGACAGTGCCTGAAATGACCGTGCTATTAGGTGGTCTACGTTCATTGGGCGCAAATGTAGGCGGCTCTACACACGGTGTATTTACCGACAATGTGGGCACGCTCAACAATGATTTCTTCGTGACGCTGCTTGATATGGGCGTTAAATGGAGAAAAACTGACGATCCATCTGTTTACGAAGGGTTTAACAGAAAAACTGGCGAAGTAATGTATACAGGAACGCCAGTAGACTTGGTATTTGGTTCAAACAGTGAGTTACGCGCTGTCGCTGAAGTGTACGCTTACGACAATGCAAAAACTCGTTTTGTTGAAGACTTTGTCGATGCGTGGACAAAGGTTATGACGCTGGACCGTTTTGACTTACGTCACGACTTAAATGCAAAGTTGGAAAAATAAGCGAGAACTCGCGATTCGTTAAAGTACCACAAAAAAATACCACAAATAATAAGGGCGCTTCGGCGCCCTTTTTTGTTAAAAGTTGATATTTTATAAGTACTTATCTATGCGGGCTGGAGTTATCCAAAGGGGGGAATGAAATCGACTAGTAGCAGGATAAACTAATGATTTGTAGATTAAGTATGTGTTATCTCGCTTTGAATCCGATAGTTTGCTTCGCAAACTTGGCTCGATTTCGATACACTAAATGTTATTTTCGCTTCTACGAACACCACCGAAATGGCAAGCATCCAACGTTCTTTAGTTAATTTAGAAATGCTAAGTGACGATATTACTTCGCTCTCTTTTGAGGCACTCAATACAGCGGCTCACATTCGTCTTTTAAACGAAGTATTGAAAGAACTGAAAGATCTGAATGCGTTAGTGCCTAATGAGACAGAATCAAGTTTTCATAACGCAATGACAGGCTCAATTTTTGAGAATATTTTCGAGCGAAAACGGATGGTGGCAGTTTATATTAAGCTCATAGGGTACGTATTGACCGCTTGGGAGGCGACCAGTAAAGCCAATGCAATTCTTTTGGATAACTTCGACGCTAGTGCAGATAAGCGACTTGAGCTGCTTCAGGTGAAAGCAATAAAGGCTAAATCTCAGCTTAAAACAGTCGCAACTGCGATGGGGCAAAGCGATTACGAAAAGTTTACCCGTACACTTGGGCTTGAAACGCAAGAGTGGCAATGGGATACCCTTCGCGCACGGTTTTAGCCCAAGCGCGAAGGTGAAGTAAGGCTGCTTAGGGGGTTGTGTTTCTAATTCCAATGCCTTGTTCGTTGATCACGCGAACTTCGCGCTGAGGGAATGGAATTTCAATATCATGTTCGCGTAACGTTTCAAAAACAGTGAGTAAAAGATCTCCGCCGACACGATTTTTTCCGTCGTCTATTCCTTCCATCCAAAACTCTACAAACATGTTTACCCCTGAATCGCCAAAGCTATCAATCTCGCAGTCAGGCAATTCTTCAAAAGGAATATCGTCACCGCTTATTACTTGTGGATGCTCTGAGACCGCTTCCTTGATAATTTCTACCATAGCGCGGATGTCGGTCTTATAGGCAACAGAAAAATCGATGCGATAGCGCTGCTTTTGATTCTTATGAGTCCAATTAATGAGTAGAGAGCTGATGAATTTTTCGTTAGGTACGAGTACATCTTTGCCATCATAAGTTTCTAGCACGGCATAGCGCATTTTAAACTCTCTAACGATGCCTTTTTGGCCATCTTCAAGCTCAACATAGTCACCTACGGTGAGGGACTTATCGAGTAAGATAATAATACCTGAGATAAAGTTTGAAGCGATAGACTGAAGTCCTAAACCAAGACCTACGCCCAAAGCGCCGCCGAAAACAGCAAGTGCAGTTAAATTGATGCCCATAACATTAAGCAACAGTAAAAAAACTACACAGAAAAGCGCTACCTCGAAGAGCTTTGCAAAAACTTCCTTCGTTGATACATCGAGAGACTTGTGGTTTCTAATAATATCTTGGCCAATTGCATTTGAGCTGCGACCCAACCAAAACAATAGGCCGCCAAACAGCAACACTCGAGTCACGCCATAAGCTGAAATTTGGACATTGCCAACAGAGATAGCCATAGACTCTAAAGCTGACGTAATAAGCGGAAGTACACCTACTAGGTGTAAGAACAAAATGGGTAAACCGACCCAACGCATGCAAGCTGCGATCATTTTGTTTTCGACAAAACCTGTTATTAGCGAATTAACAAACAGCATTAGCGCAACAACAACGGCGATTTCCAACAACCAAGCATCGAACTGAAATTGTGCGCCGAGCACAGTGGTCAGCTTTAACATGCTTATCGTAATAAGCGGAAAAAGCGCTTCACCGAGATTGTATAAAAAACCGTGCATTGTATGTGCACCTTTCTCTGGCTTCTCCCGCGTGAACCTAAAGGGCTTTTTCACTTGTCTGGCGAGTAAGAAGGCAACACAATAAATGACGGCGATGGTAACTAGCTGTATCAAAAAGCTATCAGACGTAACTGATGTTTTTATTAGCGCCATTTTTTCTTCAAATTGCTGGGTTAAGCTTTCAACATTCATACTTTTTTTCACTTGTTCACCTCATCATTCAATTTAGATGTGGTTAGTGCGTGGATTAATTGCGCGTTTTTTAACTGTTATATCAAATCTGGTAAAGCTTTTTTTATCGTTGTTTCAGTAAATCATCGCTTCTGATATCTCAACTATGCCCCAAAAAAGGCTATTAGTCTTTATATCTACTACCTCTGCATGTCTATGACTTAGCAAATAGATGATGCAAAACTTGTGACACGGCACATCTGGTTTGTGATCATTTATCTGGGCCTTTTAAGTTAACTTGCAATAAATAACACGTTTGCTGGTGGAGCCTCTGAGTTCTGAAGCCGCAGTGGGTTGCAGGTAAACAATGAAATCTGATTGCAGAAGCGCGCTCGAAAATATCGTGTTCAATGACGGCGCAATAAGAAACGCTTAAAGAAGCCGGCAAATATGACGGTTTTTCTGACTAAAGTAGGTATTGGTGATTTTGCGGACGCAAACTATCATATAGAAGATGTGAACTGTTATCCCGTTGAGGTTGAGCTTTCACCAATTCGCAACCTAAAAGTTGATGCAATGACCAATTTTAAATTACTGATAGCCTTAATGGCCGCAGCGGCTATGGTTTTTTCCTCCCAAGCCGCTGGGGAGACAGACAAGCTTGAGCTTTCGGGCTTCGCAAGAGTAGTTGGTGGCTTTGTCGATACAGATAAAGCAACGTATGAAGGCTACGATGATAACGTTAGCTTTTCTGAAAAATCTCTGATTGCTGTTCAAGCGGATTATAACTTTTCTTCGACGCTATCTGCTTCCGCCCAGCTTTTGCTTCACACCGATGAAGATCGTGAGTCGGGCGTAGAATGGTTATATCTTACTTATACCCCTACTGAAGAAATTCAATTTAACGTGGGCCGTTTGCGTACGCCATTTCTTAAATATTCTGACGTTATCGATGTCGGCTTTGCCTATCCTTGGGTAAATGCCCCGCAACAGCTTTACAGCAGCTATATGTTTTCTCAGTACGAAGGTGCAAATGCACGCTACAGAGCAAACCTTGGTGATTTTATTGTCGATTTTGAGGCTTATTATGGCCGGTATGAAGACAGCCTTGTTTCAAGTGGTATTGACATTGAGGTTGAGCTAGACCAGCTTTTCGGCGGAGTAATTGAAGTGAATTACGGCGGCCTTCAGCTAAGAACCGCTACTATTAATGGCCCCAAAGTTGAGACGACAATCGACGAAATTGCGCCTTTTTTGCAAGGTTTAAGGGCTGCCGGGTTTGAGGAACTTGCAGAAAAGTTCGAAATTAACGACAGCGCCAGAGCGTTTTTGCTTGGGGCAAGTTACGACACGTTAAATTGGTATATGAGCGGCGAATGGATGAAGGTATCGTCCGATATCGACGTGCTGGCAAACCTGGAGAGCTTTTATATCTCTTACGGTTATTACTACGACAGTGTGCTTTTTCATCTAACTTATGCTTCTTCAAATCAGTCGCTGAATACTATTGAAAACACAATTCCCCCAGGCATTTCTCCAGAACTTGATGAACTTCGTTTTGGTGTTGATATACTTAACAGCTTCTTCCCAACAGATGACCTAGACACGTGGACACTTGGTGCTAGGTGGGACGTGAAGACAAACGTTGCGCTGAAAGCTGAGGTTTCACTTTTAGATGGAAAGCAAGGCAAAACGTCTTTCTTTGATATCCAAGACGAGACTTTTGATAGAAACGCGATGCTTTACCAATTAGCGTTAGAGTGGGTATTTTGATGCTGAAGTACACGCTAATATTGTTGTCTTTGCTAAGTTTTTCTCCTGCGTATGGGCAAGATAATATTTGGGTAGTGGCCAATGTTTCTGATAGTAACATAGCGCTTTCAAAAGCCGAGGTTAGGACGTTGTTTATGAACAACAGTACCTCGAGTTCGTCGGTGCTTACGCCAGTATCTATGATGCCCGGTCACAGGGCGCGGTCTATTTTCAACGCAAAAGTCATTGCGCTGCCTGAGTCAAGAATTCAGTCCTATTGGGCGCAAATGCGTTTCAGTGGTCGAATGACAGCGCCAAAAGAAATGGATTCACTGCAGGCCATGTTGCAATATTTAGATGAAAATGAAGGCGCTGTAGGCTATGTGCCAGCAGGAACGGAACTACCTTCTCATTTAACCGTGGTCTACGCGAGCCTATAATTAATGCAGATATGAGGCCTTCGTTAGGCCTCGTACTCTCTAAACACAGTTTATCGCGTCAAACTGCTAGCTATGATGTTTTTAAGTGGAGCGGGCCTACTGTACAAAAAGCCTTGAAGAGCATGACAGCCGTTCTGCTTTAAAAAACGTGCTTGTTCATGGGTTTCCACACCTTCAGCACAGACTGAAAAGTTTAAGCTTTTTGCCATTTCAATTATTGTCTTAGTGATTAATTCTGATTGTTGTGAACTTCCAATATCATTTACAAAGCTGCGGTCGATTTTCAACGTATCAATATCAAATTTTGTTAAGTAGCCTAACGAAGAATAACCCGTTCCGAAATCATCTAACGCCAACCGACAGCCGTGCTTTTTGATAGCGGTAAAAAAGCTATTAGCGACGTTGAAATTGTTCATGTATGCGGTTTCAGTGATTTCAAATTCAAGGTTTTTTGATGGTAGCCTGTCAGTATCCATTTCGCTTATTATAAATTGAGTGAGCTTGTTGCTATTTAAATCCATCGGGCTAAGGTTTATTGAAATGACAATATGTTGACCGAATGACTCAATTAACTGAGGGGCTTCGATACCAACACGTTTTATAACCCACATGCTGATCAGCGACACCTTTTCCGTTTGTTCTGCTACGGTAATAAATTCCGCTGGCGATACTTCTCCTAATTCATCATCATGCCAGCGAAGCAAGGCTTCAAAGCCGATTACGTTTTCGTCCATATCAACTTTTGCTTGATAACTAAGGTAAAAGGCGTCGCCTTCTAGCGCTTGCGAGAGCCTCGTTGATATAAGAACCTTACGCTGAGTATTAGCAAGCATCGCTTCGCTAAACCATGTATACCTAGCCTTACCATCGTCTTTTGCTTTATACATGGCTACATCGGCATTAGTGACAAGGTTGGACAACTCGTATCCACATTCACTTGCAAGAGCAAGCCCCACACTCGCGCTAGAATCAAAACGAAATGAGCTAAAAATATGTGTGCGATCCACTGCGTTTACAAGCTTATTGGCAATATCCTCTAGTGCCTGTTTACTTGGCAAATTGGGTACTATCACAATAAATTCATCTCCACCTAGACGCCCTAAAGTATGGTCTTTACTTAGAATGTTCGTCATAGCCGCACTAATATGGATCAAAAATTTATCGCCGATATCGTGCCCAAAAGAGTCGTTAATTGATTTAAAACCGTCAATATCAACAAAAAGCAAACCAAGTTCGCTATGATTCATGCGAGATTTGGCAAGCTCTCTTGTGAGAAGGTGCATTAAAAACTGTCTGTTGGGCAAACCAGTTAATGCATCAAAATTAGCAAGCTTTTCCATTTGCGATTGCTGTTTTTGTAATAACGAATTTTTTTCCGCATTTGCTTCAGATTGCGCTTTAATATTGGACATCATGTTATTAAAGGCGCGAGACAGAGAAAGGGTCTCCTCTCTATCGATTTCCTCTACTTTTACGTCGTAGTTTTTGTCGTCAACTACGCTATCCATCGTTTTTATTAGCGTATTAAGAGGCTGAAATACCTTTCGTTGTGCTCTTACTGAAATTAGAAGTGCAAGTACTATAAGAAAGGCGACTGATGGTGTTACAAGCGTAATATATCGCTTGCGACTATCTCTTAATGCGTCTTGAAGGTTAAAGACTAAAATGAACTTACCAAGTGGAAATGTTGACTCACCGATGGTTTTTACCACCACAACTTTATTTTTGATTTGATGAAGGCCAAGTGCAAGTGAAGCAATTGATTTGTCGACATGTGAAAAAGAAGAAAGGTTTTCAGACAAAACGCCGTTAAAGACTTTGCCATCCCGTTCTTCTTTAGAAGGGCCTAGTGGGGTTTTCTCTTCATTTATTCCAGCAGGGCCAATATACATATTTAACACGTTTCCATCGTTATCCAATATGTAGGCGGTTTCTGCATAGTCATATTCACCGAGTCTGAGTAATACTTCGGTTTGGTAAAAGCTACCGGCTGGGTCGTCAATAAAATCTATCAAATCAACCGCGATATTCTCACCTATCGCGTTCACTTCTGCTGAAACAAACTCAACATAGAGTTTTTCATAAACATAAATGGATAAACCAATGATAAGCGAACTTATCACTGCGATTGAGGTAACGGTATTAAACGAGATTTGTGAACGTAGACTTTTCAAGGCAACACTCTAATTATTTTTAACAGTGAAATGAGTGAACATAGAGAGTGGAAACACCTAGTAAAATTGCGATAGCTTCAACGCTATTTGAGTATAGACGTTTTATCTTTTTTTGAATTGAATTACATCAGCAATTAGTAGTAGGCAAACCTAAATACGTAAGGTTTTATATATCGAATTTAAATAACGCCCTAAAGAACATTATGAATAGCTGGATTGACAATCACTAAACAAAATTCGTAAGGCAGCATTCAGTCAAGATATGAGTGCGAGCCTTGTTGGACAAAAAATGCGCTGGTGACCGCGTTCGATTAATGGTAAACTCCGCCCGCACTTTGTAAGAGTAAATACATCCGTTCTTTTCTTGATTTCAAACACCAATAAGCCAAGTCGGCAATGGCGTATCTCTTTAGGTTTTCCCAGTAATCTATAACCCCCATGGTTAGCAATTAAGCACTAGCGCTTATACCTTTGCGGTATGCACCTTTTTTAAAATACCTATGACAGGAGTTTATTAATGTCATTTACCCATTTAGGGCTCGCTGAACCTTTATTGAAAGCTATCGAAAAACGTGGGTTTAGCACACCATCACCTATTCAAGAGAAAGCCATTCCTGAAATATTACAAGGCAGAGATGTGTTGGCCGCTGCACAAACGGGAACCGGAAAAACGGCGGGCTTTGGTCTTCCTATCTTACAAAGGCTAATGTCGGGACAGCCGGTATCGGGCAACAATATTAGAGCGCTTATTTTGACGCCTACCCGCGAGTTGGCCGCCCAGGTCGAAGAAAGTATTCAGGCATTTAGCGAATTTTTACCGCTTAAAACGGCCGTCGTTTTCGGCGGCGTCGGTATCAATCCTCAAATGATGAAGCTTCGTAAAGGGGTCGACGTATTAATTGCAACACCTGGCAGGCTACTCGATCTTTACCAGCAAAACGCAGTGAAATTTTCTGAGCTAGAGGTTTTGGTTCTTGACGAAGCCGACAGAATGCTAGACATGGGCTTTATTCACGATATTAAAAGAGTGCTTAAACTATTACCTAAAGATCGTCAAAGTTTACTTTTCTCTGCAACCTTCTCAGAAGAGATAACGGCACTAGCGAGAACAATTACTCGTGATCCGGTAAGCATTTCTACTGCACCTGCAAATACGACAGTGGATGCAGTAGAACAGCATTTGGTTACTATCGATAAGTCTAAAAAAACCACCGCACTTATTTGCTTAATAAAACAGCAGAAGTGGGAGCAAGTATTGGTGTTTAGTCGCACTAAGCATGGCGCAAACCGAATCGCCGAAAAGCTCACTCGTTCAAAAATTCCAAGCGCTGCAATTCACGGAAACAAGAGCCAAGGCGCCAGAACGAAAGCGCTCGCTGACTTCAAAAGTGGTGAAATTAAGGTTTTGGTTGCTACTGATATTGCCGCCCGTGGTATAGACATCAGTGAGTTACCGATAGTGGTAAACTTAGACTTACCGAATACAGCCGCTGACTATGTGCATAGAATTGGACGTACAGGACGTGCAGGAGCAAGCGGTCAGGCGTGGTCGTTTGTGTGTGTCGATGAACTGCAGAACCTTAAAGATATTGAAACGCTGATTCAAAAGCTGCTTCCTAGAGAAACCTTAGAAGGTTTTGAGCCTCAGCAAGCCGTTCCACCAACCACGTTGTCTAAACCAAAGAAGCCTAAGAAACCAAAGGCTGCTAAGACGTTGATGGACGATGAGAATAGCCAAGGTGAAAAAAAAGCTCGAAGCAGAAGAAGTGGGCAAAACCAAAACAACAAGGCAGGAAACAGTGGTAATCGCTCGGGTAATTCGAGCGGTAGGTCGAGTGCGGGTGGTAAACCTGCGAGACGCAGAAGCGCTGGAGCTGAAGGTAGTGGCGCGCATCGCTCGGCAAATCGTCGAAATAATTATTCTTCAAGCCAGAGCAGTGCTTCAAGCACTAACTAGCCAACAGCTCGTTTATCTATTTGAAGAGCAGTAAAAATCAGTTCTGCTCCCAAGAAAAAGGGTTATAGTGTCTAAGCGCCGGTTTCGTGTTGACGCCATTATCACCCTTTTCACCCAACGTTAGCTCTGCGCGTTTAACCAAGGTTCTTTGAAGCTCTGTTCGATAGGTTTTAGCCTCTTTCCAAAGTGCATTTAAACCTTCTGGTGTATTTCCATTGAGATCCTCAACAAGCAATGGACCTAACTTATCGTAGGCACGTTGAAGCCTTGCCGCTTGCTCTTTGTTGTAAGAGACTTCCTCATTTGTTGGTTTCCAACTAATTAACTGCGCCTTTTGCATTTCTGTCATTGCTGGATAGCGAGAGAAGTAAGCAAGGTAATCGTCTAAATGAATGCTATCAGCATTCCCCCATATATCCATAGATGTTCTGTTCAATAACGCGCCTGAACTAGGTTCAACAACCATGACCGTTGGCGTAGCGTAATAGTTGGGATAGGCAAATCGCTCTGTAATTTTTCTTCTGTCTTCAAGGGTTCCAACGTCAACAAATACGGTTTCATAGTGAGCCCGTAAAATAAGATCCATTTCCGGAGTTGAAAAACGCTCTGCGAGGCCAGTGCTGTCATGACACCATTGTGCACCGAGCACAACGAGCAACAGTTTTCCTTGTACTACGGCCCTTTCCTGAGCACGCACAACGTCTTGAAAAGGGTTAGGGGAGGGAGTGTAAGCGTAAGGGCTAGGTTCTTGGGTACTCACACAACCCCCAAGTAACGCAATTAAGGCGATAGTCCACATCATTAATAATCGAGGCTTAACAAAGCGAACAAGGCGGGTGTAAGACGAAGCGTTAATCTGAAAAATATACATACGGTTGTCAAAAAGTCTGTGAAATCAATGACAATGTAGCACAAGTAACCAAGAAAAAATCGGTTATTAAGCGTGACAAATTACCGCTCTATCCAAGACCCGTTCAAAGAGCGATGGGAATTAGCTTCATGTGGTGGTACTGCTCAATTCAATCCAACTCATTGTCTTGGGATGGATAGGCAGATATTGGTCCCTGAAGATGAACTGCTTTCGATATTAATGCTACCGTTAATTAGCTTGGCTCGCTCCTTTATTGATAATAAGCCGAGGGAAGGAGCATTGTCCGGGCGGTCGGTTGGGAAGGCAAAGTGTGAAGAAGATGCGGCTGTTATGTGAGCGGGAATACCTTTCCCGTTATCGCTCACGCAAAACGTTGTGTTCGCTTCTGTATAGCTAATATTAATACCAAGACGTGATGCATTAGCGTATTTAACACTGTTCGATACCGCTTCTTGTATAATTCTGTAAATATGAATTTTTTGTTCTGCGGTAAAAGTAAAAGGTGAGCCTTTCACTTCAAATGTATAGTCAATATTTGATCTTTTTAGCGTGGACACAATAGCAGAGCCTTGAATGACCGCCTCAATAGGAAGTGTGTCGATGCCCGAGGGACGCAGGCTTCCCAAACTTTTTTTCATAGCTTGGTACAATGCATCTATCTTGTTGAACAGTGTCTCTTTGTCGGCAAGCGCTTTATTGAGTGTTAGCTGTAATTTAAGGTCGACAATGCGATGACCAAAATCGTCATGGAGATCTCGAGATAGCCGTTTTCTCTCATCTTCTTGTAGGCTTACTAATTTCGACGAAAGGGTTTGGGCGCTATTCACAGCCCTTTCCAGTGCCTCATTTTTATGACTCAGTACCCTGTTCATTTCTAAAGATTGACTAATTGATGCGCCTAGAATCAAGCAGCTAACGCATAGAGCAATAATATAAAACTGATGCTCCAGTGGAGGAAGATTGCTTTGGCTCGCTACTACAAAAGCCGTTAGGCCTATCAATAGACAAGACAGTGCGCTGCCAAGTACAGCATAGCGATAGGATAAAAATAGTGCGGGGAACACCGCGAGGTATTTAACCTGATAGCTAATATTGGTACCACTGCTATACGCATAAACACTTAACAGCAGAAAGAGAAGCCATGTACCGACAATGGCGAACAGCATGTTTCTCTCCCTGTATTTGGTCTCTTTTGATAGCAATGCAAATAATATAGGGCAGAGCACAATGATACCGACAAAATCGCCCAACAAAAAATCAAACAGAATGGGTAAAAAAACTGAAATGTCGGTTTGGAGTTCGAGTGCCCTTCTACCGAGAAAGGTGGCACCGAGTAGTGCACTAACTAGTATGCCAAAAGCCAGTGTGGCAAGAGTGCTATTCACACTATCGATATATGGCGCTCTTATCTTCCGTCTAAATAGGTAAACGCTTATACATAGTAACGCGGGTGAAATGACTAAATGAACTAAATACCATCCAAAGCTGCCGCTTAAAAATGCGGTATTGTCGAGAATTCCGCCAGGGTGAAACAAAGCTAAGTGGGTGAGTTTTTCTGCCAAAACCAGCATAGGCCAGCTTTGTAAAGGAAACATTAAAAAAGCAGCTAACCGAACGCCAGCTGGCAAATACCAGCTAACCGTACCGGAAATAATTTCAAACTGCGTACTGAAAAGCCAGACACTATGAAATAGAGTGGTATACGCCAATCCGATAGCTAAAAATTTAACGCTGATAAAGTCCTTTAATTTCATTAGTTTTCTTTGATAAGCACATCATCATTAATCACATCAGAGACGTCAAGATAGCCTGTTTCAAGTGCAATTCTTAGCAGGCCAAACTGAGAAGTTACGTTGAGTTTTTTATAGATATTGGTTCTATGAACCATCACAGTTTTAGTCGCAGTATCAATATGATAGGCAATTTGTTTAGGTTGAAAGCCCTTCGCGAGAAGTAAGAAAACTTCTTTTTCTCGTTCCGTAAGAATTGAGGTTAAACACTTGTCGCCGAATGCTAACTTTTTACTTAAATCAGAACTTAGGTAGTTTTCGTCTTTCTCTAGTGATTCCAATGCATCGATTAACTCTTTGGTTGCCGCATTCTTTGTAACGTACCCGTCAGCGCCAAGTTCAAGTGCTTTACTGATATAGCCTACGTGTTCATACATACTCAACATCAGGCATTTTACATAGGGAGCCTGCTGTTTAATTTTTACCAGAGTATCAAAGCCGCTTCCATTTACTAAGGATATATCCAAGATGGCAACGTCAATTTCTTCAAACGTAGCGTAAGAAGGTAGCTCTTCTAAAGAGCTAACTGCATAAGATACATGCCACCCGTACTCTTGCTCAATGAGTGTTTTAATTCCGTCTCTAACAATTTCATGGTCGTCAATGATAAGCAGGTGCATAACAATATGGTGTTGTACTGAATACCTTGAGTGTACGTCGAATTTGGCTTACTGGGAATAAGCTAATGGATTAGAGGGGGCTTTGGATAACGGCCATAAAAAAGCCGGCCTATCCTTGGCCGGCAATTGCTTAACTTTTAAGATTAACTCTGTACAGAGTTAAACTCTGATAAAACGTTAATTTTATAGGATCTGCTACAGGTTAACTGATACAGGCGCTGAGCAAGCTGATGTCTCATCACATACCATATAGGTATATTCACCAGGTTGAACACCACGGCTTCTGTCGCGGTAACGTCCAGTGTTGCTCACTTCTTCAAGCAGTTCACCGTTGCGATAAATCATAACAGTATCGGCCATTGAGCCGCTGTACGAAAGATCAACGCGAAGCGAACCGAAGCGAGAAAGCATGGCGCGGTCAATTTCTGCAACAATATTGCTATCTGAAACGGATACTGTTTCTGTTGAAACGCCAGTCTGGCCTTCCGAGTCCGTTACGGTAAGGGTCACATCATAAGCTCCAGTGCTTGCGTAAATATGAGTTGGGTTTACTTCCGTTGATGTCGAACCATCGCCAAAGTCCCAGCTATAGCTGACAATGTCGTCATTCACATCGTTACTATTGTTGGTGAAGCTAACTGATAAACCAGAAGCGTCATAGGTAAACGCAGAGTTAGGCGGTGTTGGGCCTACTTCGCCAATACCTGTGACTACGATACTCCAAGTGTTCACAGTACCGTTATCACCGTTAAAGGTGTCAAGTACGTTCAAAGTCCAATCGCCAGTTGCTACTTCACCGTTAAAGGCATCTGTATTATAGCTTTCAACAATATCATCTGTGCTGCCGCCTTGATTCTGGCGCAGAACGGTAGTGGTACCCTGAGGAGAGGTGAGTGATAACACAAGGTCACCGCTGTAGGTATGCGTGATGTCTACCGACGCTTGCATGCCAAAGACCGTCAAATCATCTGGCACGTTGATTACAAGATCTACACCTACGTCATCTGGATCTTCTTCGTTAGGCAGTGTTGGAACTGCATCGCCGATATATGCGTATGGGAAATCGTTCAAGCCCTGCGGGTAGACATAAAGGTTTGCCGACTTGGATTTTTCAATCTCACCACTTACCCCATTAACGGTAAAGCTATAAGCACCCCATGGCGTTTCTTCAGATGTCTCTACCGTCAATGTTACTGTATCTCCGGGCATTGCCGAGCTTGCACTTAAAGAAGCTAAATCACTTGGCTCAGCAAGTGACAACTGAACTTCCTCTTCATAGCCAGCAATTGAGCCAACTTCAATAGTGAAGGTATAGGTCTCACCAGCTTCAATTTCAGCTGAACCTGGTGAAATACCTAGCTTGAAGCCAGGTGTTGGGTCGGCCTCTTCAAGTGCATTTAACACATTTAATCGATTGCCAGATACTGTGCGGCCGTCAGCCCAAAGACTGGTTTCACCAGTAGACATCAACAGCTCTTTCATTTCAGATGGCGTAAGCTCAGGGTTTAGCGACCATACTAGTGCTGCAGCTCCTGCAACATGCGGTGTTGCCATTGATGTACCAGAATACGCCGCATAGCTGTTGCCCGGTATTGTAGATAAAATTGCGGTGCCTGGCGCGGCAATATCCACCGTTTCTATACCGTAAGAGTAGCCGCTGTCTCCGTCAGTTCGTGTATGACTGGCTACGGCCATAACGCTATTAGTGGTGGTAACGTAGTTAGATGGATAGTTGTCTACATTGTCGTTATTAGAGCCAGAGTTCCCCGCTGCTGCAACAAACAAGATACCTGCTTGGCCTGCAACTTCGATAGCCGTTTCTAAGGCTTCACTGTAGCCGCCGCCACCCCAACTATTATTGGTTGCTTTAATATTAATGCCGCGGTTTTCTTTAAGATCGGTAAAGTAGTCAATACATTCGATAGCGCCTGCAGTTGAACCTGTACCGTCCGCACCCAAGAATTTACACGCAGCGATAGATACATCGTGATTTACACCAACTACACCAATACCGTTGCCACCTACAGCGCCAATCGTGCCCGCTACGTGGGTACCGTGAGAGTCGTCGTCCATTGGATCGGTATCGCCATTCGCGGTATCAATACCGTAAACGTCATCGATATAACCGTTGCCATCATCATCAACACCGTTACCGGCAATTTCGCCTGGGTTAACCCATGCGTTATCTGCAAGGTCTTCATGATTGTAATCAACACCGGTATCGATGACACCGATCACTACATCACTATCACCGGTTGTGATATCCCAAGCTTCTGGCGCATCAATGTCGACGTCAGCAACACCGCCAGCTTGGCCAGTATTGTTCAAGCCCCATAGGTCACCGTAAGATGGGTCGTTTACTACCAATGCTTTACGATATAAAAAGTTTGGCTCTGCAATCTTGATTGACGGATTCTTTTTCAAAATCTCAATGGCATCTTTGACAGACTTACCGCGAAGTTGAAGTTTGGCTATGCGACCATCTAAAAGATTGGCAAAACGGTCATCCACTTCATCGCGGTTTGCATCGCTTATGCGTGCGCCCACTGACGAACGTGCACGCATTTTTTCTGTTTTACTTACGTTTTCTTTGTACACAACGATAACGCTGTCGTCGAAAATTTCGGCTTTTGCTGCGTGTGCGTGGCTAGATGCCATTAGCGGTAATAGGGCTAATGACAATGCTGAAAGGCCTGTTTTAAAAGGCTTTGTTTTCATAATTAGATTCCATAATTAGCAATTGTGCTTCAATCACGAAATCTTCTCATTCGGTCTGATATAACTAACGGTTAAAACTTATAACGTAAATTTCAAAACCTGCCACTCCAAAAATGCAAATAGCTCTAAAAATACTACTTAACCACTAGAGAAAAACGGTTAATGCTTGTCAAACTAGTACTTAATTATTAGGCCCTGCTTACTTGTCAACGGCTTCTTATGTCGACGTTCGTGTAATTTGAATACTTAAGATATTTATTCTGTTGAGACGTGGTCTTACCATCTCCCACTTTGATGTTTATTTTCTGAGAAAACTAGTACTAAGGTATTACCCTAAAACGTTGGATTGCGAGCTAAAGCGGTGATGCCGATATTTAATCTGTAATAAATACAACTTAAAGGTGATGGATTCTCGAAGCTTAAAGGCGTTTTATAGAGAGGTCACCTTTGTTGTTATTCAAGGAAGCCGTCGTTCTCATGGACAAGAAGTTAAAGGTTAAAAAGCACCAACTTGTTAGAAACCTAAAAGCTATAAAAACGGCTAGGTTGTTAGCTAAAACGGTATGCACTCTTCTAACCGTAAATACTCCTGTCTTTGCGCAACAGTCCGACTTATCAACAAGCTCCGACATGGTGGAATCTTCTCTTTCAATGAGTCTGAATGCCCAAGCGATTACGATAGACGATGAAACGGTCTTCATTGCTGTCAGTCAGTTTGGGCTTAACAACATAACTAACATTATCCAAAGCGGCAACGGCGCCAATCTATCTAATGTTGTTCAAAACGGCAGCAATAACGAAGCAATCATCACGCAATTAGGTGAAGGCAACGTTATAAATTTGCTGCAGCAAAACAACAACAATTATTTCGAAATTATCCAAGATGGGTTCGACAATGTTGCTAATGTCAATCAATTAGGTGAACAGTCTTTTACTGTTTATCAGATAGGGAACGAAATGGTGATTAACATCACACAATATCAAGAATGATGTGATTGCCATAGGGAGACAAATGTGAAAATGAAAAGAACAAAAATAGCGAGTGCATTACTTTTAGTCGCAGCGACAGGATGGGCATCCGCTCAAGAAATTCCAGCGAGTAAATCAGTAGATTTCAACGCTTCTGCAGATTTTGTTGCTGCAGCAGAGGGGAATGAAATTACGCTAACCCAAACGGCACCAGAGGGAAATGAAGTAGGCAATGAATCTGTTTTAAGTCAAGAAGGTGATTTGAACGCAATAGTCGTAGAGGTAACGGGTGATGCTAACGAAGTACTAGCATCACAAATGCAGTCGGGCAATACGTTCTTCGCAAGTGTTACGGGCGACGGCAACTTTTTAGAGTCTGAACAAGACAGCATAAACAGCGTTGCAGACGTTGTTGTTGAGGGTGACGATAATATGGTTTCGCTTGTTCAGCTAGGTGACGGCGGTCCGATCGGGTTTATCTTCAATCGTTCGATAAACAGTGTTTCGGGCAGCGGCAATACGCTGTCAGTGTATCAAGGCGACGGTGGAAACTGGGCTAACAATGCTATTTCTGGAAACGATAACTCGATTTTTGTTGATCAAAGCGGCGAATGGCATGAGTCGTATGTTCGCGAACTAAGTGGCGATGCTAATGTTTTAGATATTATACAGGACGGCTACTACAACGTTTCTGATTTAACGGTTATCGGGTCTGACAATGAAGTTGAAATTGACCAAGATGGCGATAATAACGCGATCGGTTGGACGATGACTGGCGATGGCAACGTGCTTGAATTTGAACAAGACGGTGACGGCAATGAAGTCGCCACAGGTGTGTTCGAAGGCTCGGGTAACGAAGTGAATATAGACCAAATTGGAGACGTTAACTTAGCTACGGTTGAAACAATTGGCGGACAGGCGAACACGTTTGAAATCAACCAAGTTGGCGAAGGAAACACCGCTTATGCTGGCGTTATTGGCATATTCAACGAGTTCGATTTAACTCAGGTGGGGGATGCCAACGAAATCAGTGCTGTAAACTTTGATGGCCTGTTCAACACAATTGAAATTGAGCAAGACGGTGACGCGAACTTAGCATTAGCCCAAGCCGGTATTGGAGAGGCAACTTATTTTGCAGATGCAAACGTGATCGAAATGTCTCAAGAAGGTAATGAAAATATAGCCTCAGTAGAATTAGCACGTGACATTGCATCAAGTGGTAATGAAATCATGGTTGCTCAAACAGGCGACCTTAACTTGCTAGATTTGCTTGTTAATGGCAACGATAACGTCATCAGCGTTATGCAAGAAGGCGTTGGAAACTGGGTAACAGACGAAACCGGTGGCCAGTTTGTTATTTCAGGTGACATGAACACTTTTGAAGTCACGCAAATGGGTAACGACAACTTAGTTACAGGCAGTATAACCGGCAATGGCGGCACAGTGAGTGTTACGCAAGTTGGTGACTACAACGTAGCTACTGTTGTTCAGATGTAAACATATAGATGTAAAAGTGAATAGCCGGGCGTTTGCCCGGCTGTATTCCGCACAATGAAGTATTCATATTGTTTCTTTCTTACCGCACTGCTTTTCAGTGTGTTTATTTCTCCGATTCACGCAGAAGAAATTCGGTTAGGGGGGCTATTGCTAGATAACAGTATAAGCCGCCAAGGCCATGAATTTGCCTCGCGAATTAGTCAGTACTGGCGGGAGGTTCCCGACAGTTCGGGTAAAAACCTGGTAGTTAAAGAAATCATAGTGCCTCAAGCAGGTACGCTACTTTCTGTAATTTATGACAATAAAGTGGTTTACCAAACATACATGGGACGTAGGCAAGTTCCGATTGATGAGAAAGTACAGCAAGCTATCATGTTGGTTTTAGATGCGGTGGCAAATGCGAGTATAGACAGTAGAAGCCCAGATTTAGCAGGGGACGAATGGTAATGTCAAAAAGGACAACAATTACTTTGTTAGCAGCGACCGCGCTGTTAACGTCGGTCACAACACTAGCCACTGAATTAGTTTATGAACCAATAAACCCGTCTTTTGGTGGCAACCCGCTCAATGGCTCGTTTTTATTAAGTAAGGCAAACTCACAGAATGCGCATAGTGCACCACTTAGTGAGCGTTCTTACGATGAGCGACTGCAAGAGTCATTAGAAAGGGCCTATATCAACCGAATTGTTCGTGAAATTACAGATATTGCTTTTGGTGAACAGGAGTATGACGAAGACGGGAATCCAATAGACAGTATTTTTAACCAAGACAGTATATTTGTAAGTGGAGACTTTCAGGTAGAGCTTATCACGAGCAACCCTGACAGCATCATCGTTAACATTACAAACCTTTTGACAGGGGAAGTCACTGTCGTAGAAATTCCACGGTTTGGGTAGGGAAACACATGAGAAGTACCGTTTTTATTTTCCTCGCATTAGCCCTTACGGGTTGTCAGTCCATTACTAATACTCTGCCGCCTGACACTACAGCTGCCGATGTTATTAGAGACAGCGCCACGCTGTCAGAAGTGAAAAGTTTACCGGCGCCTATGGGGCAAATTCCGGTATCGGTGTACGCGTTCAGAGATCAAACTGGACAATACAAGCCGAGTTCAGGTGCCAGTTCGTTTTCTACTGCGGTCACCCAAGGTGCCACATCTATTCTTGTTCAAACCCTAAGCGAAACATCGTGGTTTTTGCCTGTAGAACGTGAAGGTCTTCAGAACATTCTTACCGAACGCAAAATAATTCGAGCTGACGAAAGTAGCGGTGGGGATTTGCCACCATTGACCACCGCTAGAATTATTATTGAAGGCGGCATTATTAGCTACGATACAAACATTCGTACCGGGGGAGCTGGTGTAGAGTATTTTGGTATCGGTGCTAGTGAACTGTTTAGAGAAGATCAAATTTCTATTTATATGCGTGCTGTTGATGTTAGAACAGGGCAAGTACTAGTGTCGGTTTCAACCTCTAAAAAGGTGTTAAGCCAAGAAGTTAGAGCTGGGCTATTTAGATATGTGTCACTAAAGCGTCTGCTTGAAGCAGAAACAGGGTACACGACAAATGAACCTATGTTTGAGTGTGTAAAGCAAAGTATAGAAAAAGCGGTCACTGAATTAGTGCTACAAGGAATGGAAAAAGGAGTATGGCGCGCTAAAGCATAGGCGCCATAATCTTGCCGATCACTCTAGTGATTTACTTGCTGGGGCTGGCTACACTGATAATCAAACCACTTGATTAACTCGACACGATTTCGACATTCTGTTTTTCTAAATATACTATATACGTGTGTTTTCACGGTATTAACGCTTATATGAAAGCAGTCTGCAATTTCTTGATTCTGTGCGCCGTCAGCAATTTTGCGTGTGATTGCCAGTTCTCTTTTTGTTAATACAGTCGTCGATGACTGTAGCGCGGCAATGGTTTTTGTCTTAGATACGAGATTAGCATCGATGTAACGACTCATAACCTCACGGCTAAACCACTTATTACCTGCCTGTACTTGCTGTACTCCGCGAACCAACAATTCAAGATTATCTTCAATGTGGAAAATACCGTTTATACCATGCTGAATAGCGGCATAGTGAAAATCGAGGTCAGATTCAGATACGTTGAAAATTACCTTATTTAGATCTGGATAATTATTGATAACGGGGAGGCTTAGCATAGCCTTTTGGTCGCAATATCTTGCGTCAACAAAAAACGTGCAAGTGTCATTTAATATACTTTTGGGCGGTGCGACTACTCCGCTGGTTACCTGAAATCCGCATGAGGGTAAAATACTGAGAAATCGTTCGTAAGCCTCATCCTTTATTTTACTTTCACCAAAATTATTTCTTGTAAGTACGAATGCTTGATGTGACATGAAAACTCCTTTTCGCGTTATTCAACCTTACGAACTATGTGGAGGCTTTACAATACTGCTCTGGTCTTATGTGAAGTAACAAAGCGTAACAAAATGTAACGACAAGGTGTTTTTGGTGAAATTAATCTGAAAACAATGGTTTAGTTTGTTTTTTTGAAAGGGACCTACCTTGTTTTCATGAGCAAAAGCGACGTTATCTAAGTTGGTAAAAACAGTCGCTAAATGAAAACGTTAACCTAAATAAGAGCTAAAGTAGTGCTTTGGAGACAAGGCTAAAGAGACAAATAAAAAACGATATAAAGGCAATTCAAAACAATAATTACCGAATTAAATATAAGTAAATTTTATCTAGAAAAAACGTTTGCCCCCTTTGTTAAAAATGGCGTTAGTGTATAGTTCATCACCAAGTCAATTCTTCCACCCTTTAACACAGAGAGAGCCATGACCGTAAACGTTGACACACAGTCTTTGATTACATCTATGCGAGATGTAGTGGGGCAAGCCTATTTGTTAACTGATAAAGCTAAAAAGCAGCCTTATACCAAAGGGTTTCGATTTGGCGCTGGTGAAGCACTTGCAGTAGTGCGTCCCGGAACATTGGTTGAAATTTGGCGAGTGCTCAAATTATGTGTTGAGGCTGATGTTGCGGTAATTATGCAAGCTGCAAACACTGGTCTTACAGGTGGTTCTACACCAGATGGTAAAGATTACGATAGACCATTAGTTATTATCAGCACTATGCGGATTGATGATATCCAACTCGTAGACAGTGGTAAGCAGATAGTTGGTCTAGCGGGTAGCACCCTTTTCGGGTTGGAAGAAACCTTGGCGCCGTACGGAAGGGAGCCTCATTCAGTAATTGGTTCATCGTGTATTGGCGCCTCGATTGTTGGCGGAATTTGTAATAACTCAGGTGGCGCTTTGGTTAAGCGAGGCCCTGCTTATACCGAGCTGGCGCTCTTTGCGCAAATCGATGCGAACGGCAATTTGTCGCTGGTAAATAACTTAGGCATAAATTTAGGCAGCGAACCTGAAGAAATCCTAAGTAACCTTGAAAATAAACATTATAAAGATACCGATGTAATGCACCCTGATGCCCGGGCGTCTGATAATGAGTATGACGAGCGAGTACGGGACGTAGATTCTGATACTCCGTCCCGTTTTAACAATGACGGAAGAAGACTACACGATGCCTCTGGGTGTGCCGGTAAACTTGCTGTGTTTGCAGTAAGGCTAGACACGTTCCCTATTCCTGAAAAGAAACAAGTATTCTATGTTGGCTCTAACGATGCCGCCGTATTCACAAAAGTACGTCGCGACATTCTTTCAACATTTAAGAACTTGCCAGACTCTGGTGAATATCTTCACCGCGATTGCTACGACGTATCAAAGAAGTACGGTAAAGATATGTTTATCGTCATTAGCAAACTTGGCGCAAAGTTCATTCCTAGGCTTTTTGCGTTTAAGCGCAAGTTCGATGCATTTACCGATAAGTTAGGCTTTTTACCCAACAAAATGTCGGACCGCGTTATGCAGTACATGAGCTATGTATTCCCTAACCACTTGCCAAAGCGCATGGAAGAGTACAGAGATAAGTACCAGCACCACTGGATTTTGGAAATGAGTAACGATGGGGTGGACGAAGCCAAAGCCTACCTCGATGAGTTCTTCAAAACTAACGAAGGTGGATATTTTGAGTGTACAGAGGAAGAGGCAGACAAAGCCATATTACACCGATTTGTTGCTGGTGGTGCAATAGGTCGCTACCACGTAATGCACAGTAAAGAAGTGGGAGCCATGATGACGATTGACGTTGCGCTGCGCCGCAACGATCCAGATTGGTTTGAGGTGCTTCCCAAAGAAATTGACGATCAAATCGATACTAAACTGTACTACGGTCACCTTTTTTGCCACGTCATGCACCAGAACTACGTGCTGAAAAAATGCGCTGATGCCAAGCAACTGAAAGGTAAAATATTAGAAACCTTTGATGCAAGAAGCGCTGAGTATCCTGCAGAACATAATGTTGGACATGAATATTTTGCCAAAGACGCACTTAAAAATTTCTATCGTGAATTAGACCCAACTAACAGTTTCAATCCAGGCATAGGTAAAACTACTAAGCTCAAAAATTGGGCAGAGCATGGCGGAGGTTGCTGCAACGGTCACTAGGTAAGCTTTTCAAAAACTACCTCATTTACGTGTCGAAATTGAAGGCCATAAAATTAGAGCAAGGTTTTATGGCTCTTTGCTTGTTATCAGTTTTCAAGGCTGAAAGTCAAGCGAGGCGAGACCAAGATCACGGATTGACTTTGCTCCACACAAGGTCATTGCAACATGCATCTCCTGTTTATAAAGGTCTAGCAAATTTTCCACCCCACGCTGACCGTCTGCTGCAAGAGCATAAATAAACGAACGCCCCAGCAGCGTACAATCTGCGCCAAGTGCAATCATTCTCACCACGTCTAAGCCATTACGTATCCCTGAATCAACAAAAATGCTTAATTTATCTTTTACCGCGTTGGCTATAGCGGGAAGTGCTCTCGCCGTTGATAATACTCCGTCTAGCTGCCTACCGCCGTGGTTTGATACCACAATGCCTTCAGCGCCGAAGCTTAATGCGTCTTTAGCATCTTGTTCATTTAATATACCCTTGATAATCATTGGGCCGTCCCAAAACTCTCTAATCCATTCTAAGTCTTTCCAGCTGATAGATGGGTCGAAGTTTGCTCCTAACCAGCCAATGTAGTCCTCTAACATAGTCGGTTCGCCGCGATAGGCTGAAATATTACCAAGGTCATGTGGCTTACCAAAAACGCCCACATCAAATGCCCAGCGAGGATGAGTCATGGCTTGCAATACCCGTCGACTCGCCGCAAAGGGGCCGCTCATACCAGAGTGTTTATCGCGGTAGCGTGCACCTGGTACAGGCATATCAACGGTAAACACCAAGGTTTTTACACCCGATGCTTTGGCACGCTCCAGAACATTTTTCATAAAGCCTCGATCGCGAAGTACATATAGCTGAAACCACATGGGGCGCTTAATTTCTGGCGCAACCTCTTCAATTGGGCATACCGACACCGTCGACATTGTAAACGGGATGCCCTTATTTTCTGCTGCTTTAGCGGCTTGCACTTCCCCTCGTCGTGCGTACATACCCGTTAAACCTACGGGAGCAAGGGCGATAGGTAACGCTAGCTTTTCACCAAAAACAGTTGTTGAAAGGTCAAGAGACGACATGTTTCTGAGCACGTATTGCTTTAATGCTATATCGGCTAAGTCTGCTTCGTTACGTTTGAGCGTTTGCTCGCGATAAGCGCCGCCATCTATATAGTGGAATAAGAACGGGGGAAGCCGTTTCTGCGCAGCGCGTCGATAGTCAGTTGGTGATGAAATAATCATGCTAATAAATTAAAGAAACAAAGTGGGTAAAAATATAGCGTTTCTCGCCTTAGGGATATACGGCAACAATGAAATTTATCTTTTCCAAAAGTGAAGTGATAACGTGAGAGCAGGCGATTTAATTCTCTTTGCACAAATTGCGGAGATGGGCAGTTTTAGCAAAGTGGCAGAGGCGAACAACATTACCAACTCGGTAGTCAGTAAGCGAATAGCAAAGCTTGAAAAAGAGCTGGGAACGCAGCTTTTGTATCGCACTACTCGCAAACTCACGCTTACCGAAGCGGGTCAAGCTTTGAAGCAAGGCGCCATGAATGTAAAGGCGTCCACGCAGGAAGCTATCGACACAATTTCTGGATACAGTGAACAAATATCCGGACACATTAAGATGTCGGTTCCAACTATTTCGGGCGATTTACTGTTAGCCGATGCGGTAGCTGAGTTTTGTACCCTTCATCCAGGGCTAAGCGTTGATATGTCTCTGGATAATCGATATGTAAATTTAGTCGAGGAAGGGTTTGATCTTGTTATTCGAACGGGATATTTGGAAGACTCAAGTCTGATCGCGCGGCACTTTTTAGATTCCCATTGGGTGGTTTGCACATCGCCGGATTACATTAGACGAAAAGGCAGGCCCAAAGCACCTGAGGATTTGAGCTTTCACAACTGTTTGTTGTATTCCTACCACACATCCGGCGCAAGGGAGTGGGAGTTTACGTCGTCTCAAGGCAGTTTCACCATCACCGTAGATGGCGCATTTTCAAGTGACAATGCAGGGGCGCTTCGCAAAGCAGCTCTTGCTGGTAGAGGTATTGCCTACGTACCTAAATGTTTGGTATTCGAAGATTTATGTAATGGAACACTGGTCGATTTGTTTCCAGAGCGGGTAGGTAAGGTGTTAGGCGTTTATGCCGTTTATCCTTACAGCCGCCAGCCATCTCGAAAAATTAAGCTGTTAATTGAACATATCAGGCAGCGCTATTTATCTATGTCTGATTATTTTTGATAAGCCAACGCTATTGAGTGTTGGCGTTAAAGTAAAATTAGTCTTTAAATTAAATAACCAACTAGTAGAGTGAATTGTGGTGTTTATAGGGCTCGGTATTACTGAAAAGCCTTTCTTTCATAAGGTTATAGGGATATGTCATCACATTACCAGGTTGTGTTTTTGTAATGTCGAAAGCGTCGTAGAGTTCTCCAGTCAAGGTATATGAACGATACGAAAGAGTGTTCTCGTGTACTTTTATAGCTTGGTAAGTCGGCGTATTTTCTCCGACTCTTTCTAACGTAACATTGAATTCTTCGTATTCATCCCATCGCGTTTTCTTTAGTGGATAAGCTTTAGGACTGCTACTTGCCGTAACAAAAACACTATTTACATGTGTGCCCTGCTCGCTTTTTACACTCCCTCTAGAGTAAGCATGATCGTGTCCTTGTAAAACCAGATCAACATTGAATTCTGTTATCAATGGCAATAAAGCACTGCGAACTGCGGGCTCGTCTTGCCCCGGACTATTTAGTGGCATTCCACAGTTTGAAAATATTGGGTGATGAAAGGCGATAATTTTCCATTTTGCTTTACTTTCACTAAGTGTCTGTCTTAGCCATTTTGTTTGCATTGCGAATGCCGTCTCATTGTGCCTGATTTCCGTATTGACAATGAATACGTCGGTATTAGGGTAATGCAAAGTATAAGCTGTCTCTTGTAATTGATTTGATAACTCCGGAGAGGTTGGAAGCTTAAACTGATCTTGCCAAAAGCGGCTTAAAACCCACTGTTTTCCGCCATCGGTTAAATGCTGATGGGCATATTCATGGTTTCCAACCACGGGGACTACTGGAATTTCTGCGTGTATGAACTGCCCTGCAGAAAACCACTGCGCCCATTCTAAGTCCCTAGCTCCATGGTCTACAAGGTCGCCAGTATAAAGAGCAAAGTCTGCATCGGGCATCACCTTAAAGCCCTTTCTCAAGAGTGCTGGAAATTGTTCGCGCATGCCATTTTGTGCGTCTGAAAAGTACAGAAATCGTGTAGTTGAAGAGGAGGGGAGACCGGTCGTTTTCGTCATATACCATTCAGACCATTTACCTAAGTCTCCTCGTACTCTATACGCGTAACGCGTATTTGGTTTTAAGTTTTTAAATGTAACTTCGTGATATGCAACGTCGGCGAGGTGCGTGTTGTAGTGATATTGAGCTCTCTCTTGATTAACATTGTCTCTCGATTGCTCATGAACGTTAGAAGGTATTGAGTTACCTCTGCGCAATTCAGCGCGCTGTGTTTTTGCTTTGTAGGTTTTTGCACCCAAATCGAATCTGGCGGCTGATGTAACAGGTGCAATTTGGGCAACCGTAATTTCAACTTCTTCCGACGTGCGCCAATTAACAGAAAAGCTTTCACTAGGAAGTTGGGTAGGATTAAGTATAACCCTGTCAGGGTATTCGCTTGCTTGCTGCCAAATTGGTGTGCTAGCAAGTGCTATAGTAGGTATGCAACTAAGTAATAGTATAAGCACGAGATGCTTCATATCAATGCCTCTTGTGGGCAGACATCTGCAACCTGCAGATGCCTGCATTAGACTAGAAGGTAGTGCGAACGCCTACGCCGTATGTTGCTGGAGCACCAACGAGACGAGCACCTGCATTGAGTTCTAGAAAATATTCTTCATCAGTAATGTTTCGACCATATGCAAATGCGGTAAACCCGTTACCCAACTCAAGGTCCATATTGATATTAAGCAAGCGGTAATCAGGCACCGTATTGCCAGCACCTGCATTCAATCGGTTAGTTTCTTCGTCGTGGTAGGTATAAGTCAGACGAGTAGAGAGTAACCGGTTAGTTGCAACGAAAATGCTATGATTGAGCGAGATTGAATATGAAAGTTCGGGTGAGCCAGGCAACGGGTCTCCAACTGTATTTTGCACATCATCGACACGGTTAGATGAAAACTCCGTAATTTCTGTATCGAGGAAGGTGACAGATGAATTGAACGTTAATTGTTGGTTGCTATTGTTAAACAGCTGGGCGTTGAAGGAAGCTTCTGCACCACGAACTTCAGCCGCTCCAACATTTGTTCGTCCATTGGTGTCATTTGAAAGTCGAGTAGTTGCTTGCATTTCTTCAAAATCGTAAGCAAATAAGTCGACGCTAGCACTCAAGCTCTCGTCGGTATAACGCAACCCCAGTTCAAATGAATCTACGGTTTCAGAGTCAAATGGCTCAGTCTCTTCTAAAGAGAATATTGATGTACCATCAAAACCCCCTGCTCTGTATCCGTTGCCGATAGAGGCAAAAATATTCAGGTTATCAGAAAGGTAGTATTGGGCGGTTAGCTTACCTGAGACATTATTGTCGTCAAAATCTCTGTCCCAAGAAAACAGGCCAGGGGAGTTGAATACTTCCTCATATACAGAAGTTCCCCAAGGGTCTAAGTCTTGGTTGTAGCCTGAAAACTTAGCAGTATCTTGAGTATAACGAACGCCCGCAGATAATTTCAGGTCGTTGTTTACAAACCAATCAACGTTGGCAAACGTAGCAAAGCTGTTTCGAGTCTGACTATACGGAGAGGTGTACTGGGAGCGAACTGCGAAGCTTGTCCAATCGCTTACGAAGTCCACCGAGTCGCTGACATAGAAGACACCTGCGATCCAATCAATGTCTCCTCCTTGACTATCACTGAAGCGAATTTCTAAAGAGGACTGGTCAAGTGTTTCATCAAATGCATATTTGAAGCGAGGAAATGAGGTTCCGTCACCATTTCCCCCCATATTACGCTCACTTTCTTGGTAGCCAAATAGCACGTCTACGTTCAAATCAGTGTCTATTTGATGAGCTAATTCTCCGTTTACACCTTCGATATCTATAGTGTGTCTATAGTACTCATCCGCGTAAAACGCATATGGGTCGTCGTTTTCGCCTGCATTTCTGCTTATACCAGAGCCTGTCTCATTTTCCAAAGCGATACGATCGTATTGAAGTGTGTCGCCATTATCAGAGCTCATAAAGTAGCGCAAAGTTAAGTCAGTGTTGGCCTCGAAGGTATAAACCCCGGTTGCACGAAAGGCAAATAGGTCTTTATCACCAAACCCGTCTCGCTCTCCCGGATCGGTTACGGCCGGAATTACCCCCTCAAGCCCCTCTGGCACATAACCAGCGAACAGGCCCGCGCCCTTGCCGTTCATGTAACCACCACCTTGTTCAAATTTCGTAGCGATACGTACCTTTAAATTATCAGAAACGCTTCCGCCAAATGCAGCTTCACCCTGCGTATACTCGTAACTTCCGTACTCTACGCTGGCATAGCCTTCGAATTCGTCTGTGGGACGCTTTGTGATGGCGTTAATGACTCCTGCTGTTGTATTACGTCCGTAAAGTGTTCCTTGAGGGCCCTTGAGGACTTCAATTCGCTCTAAGTCGAACAAAGGCATGCCAAGATAAGCATTAGACGTTTGGTAAATACCATCAACATGTAATGCGACAGAGGGGTTGCCATTTGGTTTGTAGTCATCAGCCCCACCAATACCACGAATTGTAATGAAACTATTGTTGGCTCCGCCAAATGCAGAGTTAATTGATATGCCCGGCAGTGCGTCTACCAATCCTTTGAAATCAGTGACCCCCGCATCTTGAATCTGCTGTGTATTCAAGACAGAAACAGCCGCCGATACATCCATTAGTTTGGTGTCACGTTTTGTAGCTGAAACTACTATTTCGTCGATAGGTGCTCCATTGACAGCAGTGTCCTTTGGGGTAAGAGGCATCTGGGGCCCACGTTTCTTTATTACAAACGCCCCATTCGTTTGCTTGACGGCCTCTAACCCAGAATTGAAAAGCAATTTTTCAAGCGCTTCATCTATTTCATAGTTCCCATTTAGCGCAGGAGCTTTAATATTATTGACCAGTCGCCCAGGTGCGATGATCACACTGCCCGACTTGAATGAAAGTTGGTTTAATGCTGATGCCAAAGGAGCTGGCTCAAGTTCAACGCTTATGCTTTCTTGGGCAGCCGCAATTGCAGCGGTATTTAGTGACAAAGCTGTACAAATGGAAAAAGCTAACAAGTGTTTCTTTACACAACGCGACGATGTCATTTTACATTCTCCGGTACGGTCAGTGGTCTACTGCCGATTGAGTTAAAATTAAGTGTGTTGCAGTCGACTGTCGTAAACAAAGAGGCAAAGAGAGGAAATCTTTTTCAAAACTATGTCAGGTTTCATAAAACCTTCATGAATGTAACTAAATTGTTTGCGGCACTTTTGCATTAAAAAAGTACCGCTAACTGCTAATTTTCAGAATAGATGAATGTAATTGTGCTACTTGTTCTTACCATTTCCAGTGGATAAGCCGCAGGCAAAGAATCGAGCAATGTGTGAACATTGGAAGGGGTAACTATCGTGTTTATCGTAACAGCATCAGAACTAAAACCTTCAAGAGAAAGGGTTTGCTCTACATAAGGTTGTATTCGATACAAGAACTCTGTAATAGGGGTATTATTAAAAATAAGTTTATTGTCCATCCAAGCGAGTGTTTCTTTACCTGAGAAAGTCGTTATGCCCGTCATCGGTCCCCCAGCTAGCGGTGCAGAAACTCGTTCTCCTTGAGATAGGAACACAGGTGCTTCGCCTTTACCTGAGACTTTAACACTGCCCTCCACAACACTTACCCGAGTGGTTTTTTTGAAGTTATTTACATCTACTTCAAATTCAGTGCCTGTCACTTCTACAGTATTAACACCACTATTTACTATGAAAGGTTTATTGGTCATCGAGACAACATCAAAAAATGCTCTTCCTTGACTCAATTCAATAGAACGGGTCGTATCTAGCTCCGTATACGAAACACTACTTGTAGGACCAAGGGTGAGTTTGCTGCCATCAGGCAACGTAATACTCTTTATCTGTGCTGTTGTCGTAGAGTAAGCAAAGACTTGACTGGGTTGAGAAAATGATTGGTCCTGTTTATTTAGCAGAGTAATAACTGTAATAACTAAGGTCGCAGCGAACGCTACGAGCGCACCAACTTTCTTGTACAGCTCTTTATATTTGAGTTGGGTTGATTTGCCTGTTTCTAGTGTCGAATTTCTTTCGGTCTCATATGCAATAATGTCATCAGTAAAACCTGTTTTATCCCACATTTTAGCAATAGCTTTAAACGCGTTGCGATGACGTAGGGAATGGGTGTACCACTTGGTAAATGCTTCCTGATACTGATGTGCTAAGTCTTCATCGTTCATTAAAGTAAACCAATGAATGGCTTGTTCATTGATAGACTTTTCAGCATTAAGATGGGTGACGTTTGAATTCTGTTTCACGTTCTATCTCTTTGTTAGTTTTTCGCTAAGGTACAATCAATCATTTGTATCTACTGAGCTTGCGAGGATAACCAGTGCACTGTTAAGTTGCCGACATACATCGGCTATACTCCATCCAGTATCGTCAGAAATCTGTTGATAGGTTTTGCCTTCAAGTCGGCTTGCACTTACGATGTATTTTTGCTTTTCCGACAAAGTGCAAAACAAAGCCCCTAGTTGCTGCAAAGCTTGCTGTGAATGCAAAATTTTATCGGGCTCAGATAGTGACAGTAACTCTGATTCAAACGACTCTTCGTTACCGGGTACAACGTTCGCAATCCATCTATCTGATTTCAAAGAACGCAGTGTCAGGTTAATTGAAACCTTGTATAGAAACGCCTTAGGGTTTTCAATATGCTCGCGAGATTTCATCTTTGCCAGCTGGTAAAACGCGTCTTGCGCTACATCCTCAGGGTCTGGAGGACCTGAACCAAAAGTTTTTCTCAAGAAAGCGCATAATCCCTCCCAATGCATATGATAAAACGAAGAAAAATCTGACTTTTTAGCGGGCACTTTCGCCTTTGGCAATCCTTTGCGAGGGGAGGCTATTTCATTTTCTTGTTCACCAACAAAACCAACAGCGTGTACTTTAGATAACGTATTCACATTAATCCCAAACAAATATCTTTCGAAAAGCGGTGTATTTTGGAAAGGAGACTATGTTAATTACTAATTATTACAGAATTAGTGTATACGCCTAGACAAGCAAACAGTATGTTATTTGAGAACGTTCAAATGTCGCTGGAAGATAGATAGATAAATAAAACACTACGAACGCTCGCTATATGGAGAAATTGTTTAGTTAGCGCAGTCGGAATTTGAACATTCCGACTTCATACGCTTACACCAAGCTTGAACCGATTCAAACCTTCACAAGTAGAAAATATAAAGTTTGTTCGCATTACACAGGGTTTCAACTTACCTGTCAGTGAAAAGGGATTTGCTATGAAAGGCCAAGTAAACAACTCCACCATTCTTCTTCCTGTATTTCTCCCCGCCGTCGTCATTATTTTGCTTCTGGTGATCGGAACCATCAGCAACCCCGAACTTGCCGGCGAGGCCTTCGATAGTACATTGGCATGGATTACAGAAACCTTTGGTTGGTTTTACATGTTGTCGGTCGCTATCTTTTTGGTATTCATTGTATCGGTAGCATCATCTAGCTGGGGAAACATAAAGTTGGGGCCCGATCATGCAGAGCCTCAATATAGCTTTCCCGAATGGTTTTCCATGTTATTTTCGGCAGGATACGGTGTGGCACTGCTCTATTTCGGTGTGGCTGAACCCGTGCTCCACTATTCATCGCCGCCTGCAGGGGCCGCTGAAACCGTAGATGCAGCGAAGCAAGCCATGCAAATCGCATTTTTCCATTGGGGTTTTCATATATGGGCTATCTACGGGTTGGTGGGCTTGGTGCTCGCTTACTTTGCCTTTCGTCACGGCTTACCGTTATCAATTCGCTCTGCATTGTATCCGCTTATAGGCGACAAAATATATGGCCCCATCGGTCATGCTGTAGATGTATTCGCTATTCTGGGCACTTTGTTTGGTATTGCTACTACGCTTGGTCTTTCTGTAACGCAAATTAACGCGGGGCTTAACTACCTTTCCGGCGACATTCCTATCGACATTATGGTGCAAGTAGGCACTATTGCTATTGTGACTATCGCTGCAACTATATCGGTTATTGCGGGCATGGATAAAGGCATTAAGAGGTTGTCAATTCTCAATATGGTCCTGGCTGTATCGCTTATGAGCACAGTCTTTATTTTCGGAGAAACGGTTCATATCTTGGAAACTTTTCTGCAAAACACGGGGAGCTATCTCAACGGCATTATTGAACGTACTTTTAATCTTCAGGCGTACAGTCGTAGTGACTGGATTGGAAATTGGACCCTGTTTATATTTGGCTGGACCATTGCGTGGGCGCCGTTTGTAGGTATGTTCATTGCCAAAATAAGCCGGGGAAGGACCATCAGGCAATTCGTATTTGGCGTGATGCTTGTACCAACTATGTTTACTTTCCTTTGGTTTTCAGTCTTCGGCGACACAGCGCTTAACGCTATCATGAACCAAGGGGTGACAACGCTTATTAGTGATGTTCAGGAAAACGAAGCCGTTGCTTTATTTAAGCTTTACGACCTTCTACCGGGCGCATCAATCATGTCAGGCTTGACTGTGTTACTGATCATTACGTTCTTTGTGACCTCATCAGACTCAGGATCGCTGGTTATCGATTCTCTTGCTTCTGGTGGTAAAGAAGAAAGCCCGGTTTGGCAGCGCATATTTTGGGCGTGTTTAGAAGGCACGGTTGCCGCGGTACTTCTAATCGCGGGCGGACTCAATGCCCTTCAAACCATGACCATCGCCAGTGCCTTACCTTTCGCCTTCATTATGCTAGCGTCTGCAGTGGGTCTGTGGCGCGCACTTGTTATTGAGGGATATCGAAATAATAGTTTGACAGCGAACACGCTAAATAGAAACCATAGTCGCTCGACTAGCCTAAAAGGACGACTTGCTGCAATGGTCGATTATCCGAGTCGCAGCGAGGTGCACGAGTTTATCGATAAAGTAGTGATCACAGCGATGAAGGACGTGCAGGCTGCACTGAAAGCACGAGAGTGGGAAGCGTTCGTTAAGCTAGATGAGGAAACGGGAAGGGCCACCTTTACCGTAGAGCGTCATGATCATATGGACTTTATCTACGATATTCGCATGACCGAGTACCTTGTACCTGGCTTTAGTTACGCAGAATTACGTTCAGAAGAAGACGAGTCGGAGAAATACTTTCGCGCTGAAGTGTTCCTTCGCCGCGGAGGGCAAGCTTACGATATTTACGGATATGACAAAGAGAGTATTACTAAGGACATCTTAGATCAATTCGAAAGTTATCTGCACTTCCTCGATACCAGCCCAGGCGAACTGCCTTGGGAAATGGATGCGTATGATGACATGTTGACGCAGCCTAAAGAGTAAACAATCCGAAGAGTTTAAGAGGCGAGGGTTGAAGGGAAAGCAAGGCTGCTTTCCCTTATTTATCCCCTAATTAATTACTTACTTAGAAGTAGTTAGCAATTTGGTTAATAACCGCATTTACTGCGCGGTAAGCATTAGATTCGTTTTCAACGCCACAGGCTTGGCCATTACAGCCTGACCAATAAGGGTCAGAGAAATAGTCTAGCTGGGTAGCACTACCGAACGCTTGGGGATAGGCCATGATAGTTGAGAAGTTATTATCAACGCCGTGACCGATACCATCATTATATACACCGCCTACTGAACCTTGGCGAACAGAGTGGCCTAAGCCCATGTTGTGACCGAGTTCATGAACAAATGTAGACAGACCGCAATCAACGGCGCTGATGCTGTACATGCGGCTTTGCGAGCTAGAGTACAGTGTACCGTTGTTGCCTTGACCTACCCAGCCAATGCCGCACACGTAACCCACTAGCTGACCGCCTTCATAAATGTTTTCACGATTACCTAAAAGCACAACCATGTCTGCGCCGTTTGAAGATCGTGCGTTTTGAACACCACTGCTATCAGTTAACAAGTCTAGCGCACTTTCGGTAGGTTGAAGGTCGCTAGATGTAGCAGCAGAAGACTGAGCGCCCACTAAACGCAACTGTAGATCTACCGCATTGTTTTGATAAACACGGTTGGCGTGTGAGATGTATTGGTTAATTTTAGTGTCGATATTAGACACATTGTTTGCAGCAGGTTGGGTGTAAAGCACCATTACATCGATGGTGGCTGCTGTTACTGATGTTGCACAAAGCAGTGAAACTGCCATTGCCGTTAAACACTTAAATGTGTGTTTCATTTTTATTTCCTTCTTGTTGTTTTATTTGAGCTTGTTGAATTTCCTGTGAAGCTCAACAGGCACTAGGGGATTAGTTTTGGCCGAGATCGAAGACTTCTTCAGCGTTGTCGTCGCTAAGCGGGCGTTCGCTGTCAGGTTCACGTTCGATGTGGTTTTGCATCATTGAAGACTTCGGTGCGATCCACGCGTATTTATCATTGCCTTCAAGCACAAACACGTCGCGAGGCGTGGCTAAGTTTCCGTAGGTGGCATTTTCGCCAAGCGTTATAACGGCGGCGTAGAGAGAGCCCGCACCTGGGATATGGGCCTCTACGGTACGATCGCCGTTTGGATGAGTGACAACGTGGTCAACTTCACCGGTGTAACTGCCACCGAACTGTGGGATGTATAAATCGAGATACTCGCCAACTTCTACCGTCATTAATTCTTCACGATCAAGCTCGATGTAAGCTTCATCGGTTACGTCAGCGGGAATATAGCCTTCTGCTTCAAGTACCTTTTTGCCATCTTCTGATGTTGTCCAGACGATGGTGTCTTTCTCTGATTTACCGCTTTTAGTAGTTGTAGCCTGAGCTTTTAGCTCGGCTTCATTTTTTGGTTTGAAGTTATCGACACCCGTCGATAACACTTTGCCGTTTCGTTGCCTTTCAACAGTGCCTTCTTTACCAACAGATTTTGCCTCAGCATTCGCCGCTGCTACCTCTTTTTTGCCCGAGGGGGTTGTATCGATAAAGGCGAAAATACAACCAATAGCTACAATTGCCGTCGAAGCGGCAACAATACGCTTTTTCATAGTGTGTTCCTTTTATTTTTACTTACTGAATTTAGGAAATTGAACGTTAGAAATTAGCGACACTCTGCTTCTCAAAGCGCGCTCTAAGTGAGCGATATAGAGAACCAATGTGTTTAGTGAAATTGCTAAGTGAATTAAGTAAGTCATTAAAACGTATAATATTTTCACGGTTATAAAAGTATCGCTTTGCATAAGGGTGTATAAAATTTAGCCCTTTAATGCAGTGTGAATTTCTTAGGCTAAATACGAGACTGCAAGATGTAGACCGAACGCCGAATTGGCTTGTTTTAACCATGTGAGTGAGAACGAATAAGCCACCGAAAAATGGCTTCTGGATGATGAAAAGGGAACACCAAATAACAAAGGAACAATTCCGCTTGGTAAGGGAGCTAGCGAGGTAATAACAGCGCAAAAACAAGCGAGATAGGTAGGGAAAAGATAAAAAAAGAGCGAGTAAAAAATTTTACTCGCTCAGTAAACGGGCCACCTCTTCTGAGGGAAAGTGGCCTTTGGAGAAATGGTGGGTGTTTATCTTATGCCAGTCGATTAATAATCGAAGAAAAGTCCATCCCGGCATGACCATCTTCACAATGCATTTCAAACCATTTTGCAGCAAGTTCACCCATAGGTACTTTCGCATTCACGCCTTTCGCGCCCTGCATCGCAAGACCTAAGTCTTTGAGCATAAGCGCAGAGGCGAAACCGCCTGCAAAATCGTTATCAGCTGGGCTTTGAGGCCCTACACCTTTCACAGGACAGTAAGTGGTCATTGACCATGTCTGGCCTGACGCATTCGACGCTATATCAAAGAACACTTGCGCATCCAAGCCAAGTTTTTGGGCCAGCTGGAAGCTTTCGCAGGTGGCTATCATGGTTGCCCCGAGCAGCATGTTATTGCAGATTTTTGCGGCTTGCCCAGCACCATGACCGCCCGCATGAACAATTTTTTTGCCCATAGCGCCAAGTACGCCTTGGGCCTTTTCAAACGCGTCAGCGTCGCCACCCACCATAAAGGTAAGTGTGCCGCCCGCAGCAGCTGCAACACCACCAGAGACTGGTGCATCGAGCATTTTAAGGCCTTTTTTCTCAGCCAGTTCTGATACATTTTTCGCTGTTTCAACGTCAATAGTAGAGCAGTCAATAAGCAAGGTGCCTTCGCGTACAGAAGTCAGGATCTGATTTGAATAGATATCCTGCACGTGCTTGCCCGCTGGCAGCATAGTAATAACGATGTCAGCTTCAGCGGCAGCTTGCTCAGTACTTTGCGCCACAGTGCAGCCAGCTTCTTCGGCTTTTGCTAGCGCCGTTTCGCTTAAGTCAAAAGCCAATACGTTGTAATCGTTCTTAACCAGGTTATCTGCCATTCCTGAGCCCATATTACCCAGGCCGATAAATGCAACAGTGGTCATAATAATCTCCTCGCTTAGCCCATGGTTGGAATAACAAAAGCATTGTCGTTGGTATCTGAACCATCAGGCCAGCGCTGAGTAATCGTTTTAACCTTGGTCCAAAATTTCACCCCTTCCATACCGTGCTGGTTGGTATCACCAAATGCAGAGCGCTTCCAGCCCCCAAAAGTGTGGTAGGCAACAGGTACAGGAATAGGCACGTTAATTCCAACCATACCCACGTTTACACGCTGGGCAAATTCACGCGCTGCATGGCCGTTACGGGTGTACATAGCCACACCATTACCGTATTGATGGTCACTCGCTAAGCTAACCGCTTCGTTGAAATCTTTCGCGCGCACCATTTGCAGTACTGGACCGAAAATCTCTTCTTGGTATGAACGCATGTCCTTGGTCACGTGGTCGAAGAAGGTTGGACCGATGAAATAGCCCTGGCTGTCGCTGGGAATTTGGCTGGTTCGGCCATCGTAAACAAGCTCAGCACCTTCTTCTATGCAAAGGTCGATATAGCCCTCAACGCGCTCTTTGTGAGCCGAGGTAACCACAGGGCCGTAATGGGCATTAGGGTCTTCACTATGGCTTACCATAATGTCTTTGATAGCCGGTATAAGTTTGGCTTTCAATTTTTCAGCGGTTTCATCGCCCACCGGAACGACAACCGGTAGCGCCATACAGCGTTCACCGGCACTGCCATACGCAGCACCTACTAGGTCGGTTACCACCTGGTCTAAATCTGCATCAGGCATCACGATGCCGTGGTTTTTCGCGCCACCCATGGCTTGAACGCGCTTACCAGCACGCGCGCCGCGCTCATATACATAGTTGGCTATATCAGAAGAGCCTACAAAGCTCACCGCTTTGATAGTTTGATGATCCAAAATACCATCAACCACTTCTTTGTTGCCGTGTACAACGTTAAGTACGCCAGCAGGAAGGCCCGCTTCAATCATAAGCTTTGCCAATTCAACCGGTACCGACGGATCGCGCTCCGATGGTTTAAGAATAAACGCGTTACCACAGGCAATTGCCACACCGAACATCCACATAGGGATCATGGCCGGAAAGTTAAACGGCGTAATACCTGCCACTACACCGAGTGCTTGGCGCATGGAATATACATCGATACCTGGGCCTGCGCCTTCGGTATACTCACCTTTTTGCGCATGAGGAATGCCGCAGGCAAACTCGATAACTTCAAGACCACGCTGAATGTCGCCCTGTGCATCAACCAACACTTTTCCGTGCTCGCTAGATAGCAGCGCGGCTAGGCGGTCGCGGTTTGCTTCAACTAGCTCTTTAAACTTGAACATAACACGAGCGCGTCGTTGAGGGTTTGTCGCTGCCCACTCAACCTGTGCAGCTTGGGCTGTTTCAATCGCATAGGCTAAAGTTGAAGTGTTAGCTAAGCTTACTTCAGCCTGCACTTCGCCGGTGTTAGGCGCAAATACCGACGCGGTATTTTCGCTGCTATCCTCAAAATCTTTACCTGCAATAAAGTGAACAATCTTTCTCATGACATAGCTCCTGTAATTTTTAACAATATTGAAACCTTGTGTTTGCAAAGGCAATACATATACTTGCAGTATGGTACTGTAAAAATGCAGGTATTTTAGTGAATTGGGACGACATGCGTTTATTTCTTGGTTTAGCAAGAAATGGTCGTGTAGCTATTGCAGCTAAAGGTTTAAAGGTAGACCCTACGACGTTAATTCGTCGTGTAAAAAAACTGGAAGACTCATTAAATTGTAAATTGTTCGAGCTAACAAAAAAGGGATACGTGCTTACCACTCATGGCAGTGAGCTAGTTACGTATATTGAAAAGGCAGAGCATTACTTTCTAGAGGCCCAAAATGAACTAGGTGATGAACGTTCTCATTTGGCAGGTACGATAAGGGTGAGTGTTTCGGAAGGTTTCGGCAGCTGGTTTTTGGCGCCATTGCTTCCCAATTTTAAAAAGCAGTATCCGGGAATAAGTATTGAGTTAGTTGCAACTAGTGGCTTTTTAAATCTGAATAAACGAGAAGCCGATATGGCTATCTTGCTAGAAAAGCCCAGTAGAGGCCTACTGGTTACACAGAAACTGACGGACTATAACCTTTATCTTTACACCCATCGGTCTCTTATTAACGAGAATAAACCAGAAACACTGCACGATCTCACTGCATTCAATTTAGTGAGCTATGTGCCGGATTTGGTATACGCTCCGCAGTTAAAGTTCATTGAAGAAACCGCACTGTCACAGTTAAGCGCCCTTCGCAGCACCAGTATAAATGCGCAGTATCAAATGCTTGTCAATGGCGCAGGGGTAGGTATCTTGCCTAAATTTATGGCTGAAAAACAACCTGGCTTAGTTCGCCTTATTGAAAATGAGATCCACATTAAACGCACGTTTTGGTTGGCGACGCATAAAGAAACCCACTCTCAAGCTCGCTTCCAAGTGTTCACGCAATGGCTCCAAGAAAATGTCGAGCGGTATCAGTCTCGATTTATCGATTAACCCATCGTAGCTATAACATTACGTGGGGCCTTTACCTTACCTGTTCTCTTAAGAAAACTATGTTCTCGCCCCTAGAACATGTTTAAGTTAGTTTACGAAGCAGCCCGAGCGGGGGGGGGGGGGGAGAAAGAGGGGCGCTGTTGTAGCCTATGAAGTCCGCCAGATAGCATCACGCACCTTTAAATCGACGACATTTACTAACACTTAGCCAGTACCCGTCCAGTCGTGAAACGGCGTTGACTTTATCCTACCTTGGTAGGATGAATTCGCCCCTATTGCAGGATGTGCTTTTGAGCGCATGCTGTATAGCATAAACCTGTAATAAAAGGCTGAGCAGATACGTCAGTTGCGGAACGCTCTAATATTCTTCTTAAAATTGCTGACCGCATTGAAGAAAACCTAGAGCTACTTGCTGTTGCAGAAACATGGGATAACGGAAAAGCCGTTCGTGAAACGCTTAATGCAGACATCCCGCTTTGTGCTGACCACTTTCGCTACTACGCTGGTTGTATTCGCAGCCAAGAAGGTACAATTGGTGAAATTGATAAAAACACGGTGGCGTATCACTTCCACGAACCTTATGGCGTAGTTGGGCAAATCATCCCTTGGAACTTCCCGCTACTTATGGCGGCATGGAAACTGGCGCCAGCACTTGTTACCGGTAACGTAGTGGTGCTGAAGCCTGCAGAACAAACGCCAGTATCAATCTTATTGTTCGCTGAGCTAATCCAAGACCTACTACCACCGGGTGTACTAAACATCGTTAACGGGTTCGGGGCAGAAGCCGGACAGGCTCATGCAACAAGCACTCGAACTGCAAAAATCGCGTTCACCGGTTCTACCCCAGTTGGCGGACATATCCTTCGCTGTGCGGCTGAAAACCTGATCCCATCAACGGTAGAACTTGGCGGTAAGTCGCCAAACTTATTCTTCGCAGACATTATGGATCACGAGCCAGAGTTTATTGATAAGTGTGCCGAAGGTTTAGTGCTTGGTTACTTCAATCAAGGTGAAGTATGTACATGTCCCTCACGTGCGATCATCCAAGAAGACATTTACGATGCCTTCATGGAAAAAGTGTTGGAAAAAATTCAGAAGATCAAACGCGGCAACCCACTAGATACAGACACCATGGTAGGCGCACAGGCATCTAACGAGCAGTTCGAAAAGCTCCTCAAGTACATCGATATCGGTAAGTCAGAAGGTGCTCAGGTCGTCACTGGTGGTGAAAAAGAGCAGCTACCTGACTTCGATGGAGGCTATTACATTCAGCCGACTATCTTGAAGGGTGAAAACCACATGCGTGTGTTCCAAGAAGAGATTTTTGGCCCTGTTATTACGGTTCAAACCTTCAAAACCGAAGAAGAGGCGATTGAGATTGCCAATAATACAAGCTTCGGGCTAGGCGCTGGTGTATGGAGCCGAGACGCGAATGTAGCATTCCGCGTGGGTCGAGCGATTGAAGCAGGTCGCGTATGGACGAACTGTTATCACTTATATCCAGCGCACGCTGCGTTTGGCGGATACAAGAAATCGGGCATTGGCCGCGAGACTCACAAGATGATGCTAGATCACTACCAGCAGACAAAAAATCTATTGGTAAGCTACGACATTAACCCACTTGGTTTCTTCTAAGTAAACCTGAGGGCGGCGCTTACCGCCGCCCGTTACTTTTATGCGCATCGCATTTTCCTCAATCATTTTCTTGCTGTTGCTCAGCACCAAGGTGTTGGCGCAATCTGACGCGACAGACATTCCAGAAGACATTTACAAAATATTTCCCAACGCTACACGCGTGGTGGAAATGCACACTGACATCAAGGTAACCCCGGTCTATCAGCTTCAGCAACTACTCGGATATGTTTTTGAGTCGAGTGACTTTGTCGACTTCATAGGCTTTTCAGGCAAACCGGTTAATGTGGTGATTGGGCTAGGTACACAAGGCAATGTGTTCTGAACTTAAGACCAAGAAAGTGCCTTGGTTACAAACAGCCAGAAGTCGTTTTTAACGAATTACGCGGAGCACGTCGCGTTGTAGCCATTGAAGAGGGTGAGATAGAAGCTGATTAAGGTGACTGCTACACCTTGTTCGCCGGGTTAACGTCGAGTTGCCCGGCGCTTTTCGTTTCTAAGCTATGAGGAAACGGGTCCACCGCTTCTGTCTGTTAACCTTTTAACTTTACATTACTCAGCAGTACCTCTAGCGAAGATGTGTCTTCTTTAAACCAACTGTAATTTTCTCAGTACCCCAAAGGCGAGGGCGGTAATCGGTAAAGACGCCAATGTGCTGACTGCGATAATACTTGCCGCTAAGCGGTAATCACCACCTAAATTCCTCACCATGACATAGCTTGCTGCAGCGGTTGGTGAGATGGCTAATAAAAGAACAATGCCAAGCTCCATCCCTTTAAAACCAAAAGCATAGGCAAGGGCAACCAATACAAAGGGGTAAACCACACATTTGCTGGTTGTGCTAAGCACGATATTAAACCAGTCACTGGAGAAAGAGCGGAACTGTAAGGACGCTCCGGTGCATATAAGTGCAAGTGGCAAGGTAAGTTGAGCGAAATACTCCCCTGTTTTCACCACGGTATCTGGAAGTTGCCATTCGAAGTATGAAAAGGGCAGTGCTGCGGCAATCGATAAGATCAACGGGTTTTTTGCCATGCCGGTAACTTGGCCCATTAATGAGCGTGACGTTCCTTGGTAAAAGTTAAGAACAAATACAGACAGCACGTTAAATAATATGGTGATACAGCCCATATAGACCGAGGCTACAGCAAGCCCTTCTTGCCCGTAGGTATTGGCACAGTAAGCTAAGCCGATAATGCCCATGTTGGCTCTAAAGCCGCCTTGAACTACCACTCCTCTAGCTTTATATGGCTGAACGGTAAAGTGAGCGCAAATCATTAAGGCGAGGAATACCGCAAGGGTTCCTGTAATTCCTACCATGACAAGGGTGGGGTTAGCGGCTTTTGAAAAGTCTGCTCGCGCTATCGATAAAAATAACAAGGCAGGGAGTGCCACGTTAAACACCAGTTTTGAGCCTGCTTCAATAAAGCCCTCATTAAGCCACTTAATTCGGAAAAATAGCCACCCCATTAATAAAAGAATAAGAACGGGAATGAGCGTGCTGGTGATAAAGCTAAGCATAAAAAGAAAGAGACCTTTATATCTATCAAGAAGAGCGAGCGAAGCTGAGCTGACTGTAAGTGCTTATGGCATAGTATGCCAAGGTTTTTTATGTGCGCATAAGACAAATTCTAAGCTGCTATAAGAAAAAGGATTAGATGCGGCCATTAGTGACTTAAATCTATTCACAAACCATTTAAATAAGCGTAACTTAATATTTTGCTGGCTGGCGTTTGTTGTTTTGAGATTGAGGGACGGCCCGCATTTAAATTTTTAGAACAAATAAAAGAGAATAAAGAATAGAAATATGAATGGTTTTCTTTTCTTCTTCAGTTTAATTCTCCTCGTTAGCTTGTCGATCGGGCCCGCTTTCGGAGTCTCTAAAAATACAGCGCCTGCACCAACAATGTTGCTGGTTAACAAGTATTTACAAATTTTTGAGGAAGACGGGAATATCCTTACTGCAGAGGATATCGTCGATAAATATCAACAAAACACACTGAGCGCTAACGGTAGCGGCAAAGTAAGCTGGGGTTTTACTGATAAAACAATATGGGGTGTACTCCCTGTCGAGCCCTATGCCTATGAACTTAACATTTCAAATAATGAAGTAGAAAATGCACCAGATAGTGCATTTATACCCCTAAAAATCAAAATTGATAATGCATGGCTTGACCAGATTGACGTGTACTTTTTTGAAGGTGGTCAAAGAAAGCGTCACATAAGTCTTGGTGATGACAACGTCCATAGCAGCCGCGCTGAAAACACTAGAATGCCCTCTGCGTTTTTCCGTATCACAACGCCAGAAACTTTAGTTGTGTTCCGGTTTGCGTCTGAAGACCCCATGACAATTCCTATTTACATGGGGACACTAAGGGATGCACAAAGCCAATCTACCGAAAATGCCTATTTTTATGGCGCGTTATACGGTTCACTTATTATTTTACTCGTTTATAACCTGGTTCTATATTCCTACCTAAAAGAGCGCAGATACCTGCTTTATTCATTATATCTACTGTCGTTTTTGGTATTTAATTTCACATACACAGGTCATGGCTTTTGGTTGTTATGGTCAGAATCTGTGTTCCTTCAGCAATGGCTAATGCCCACACTGATGTTTTTCTATCTATTTAGTGCGGTAAGGTTCACCATCGAATTTTTAGATACCCAGCTTTACTTACCGAAGCTCTATCGTGTTAGAAAGTATATCTACGGGGTTCTGCTCATGTTAGCCGTGATGATTATCGCCGTTGGCAGTCGCTCATTTGCCGTGATGTCGCAGCTTGTTGTATTGACAACGATAGCGTTTTGGATGCTGTGTATCGGCATTTTTGCCTATAGAAATGGTGATGCGTTAGCTAAGTTTTTCTTGCCCGCTATTTTGTGTGGAACGGGGGGGGCGACTGTTTCAAGCCTAGCGACATGGGGTCTCATTCCCTACTCGAAATGGGCGTTTAGAGGCATTGAGATAGGCATGGTACTGGAAATGTCACTGTTATCTATTTCGTTAGCATTCAATTACAAGCAAGTACAAGAAGCTCGAAAAAATGCAGAGCGGGATGCGCGACTAGATCCTTTGACGTTACTCTATAATCGCCGTGCATTTGAAGACCTCGTTTATCCAATTTGGGAACTGGGAAAGCGTAGCAATAAATTTATGTCGGCAATGCTTATCGACTTAGACTGGTTCAAGACAGTTAACGATACCTTCGGGCACGACGTGGGAGACAAGGTGCTCCAAAAGGTGGCAGAAGAGATAAAGGGGCAAGTGCGTGGCTCAGATATTACCTTTCGCTGGGGAGGCGAAGAGTTTTTGGTATTTTTGCCCTACACTCGTACCGAATACGCCAAACAAATTGCCGAAAACTTACGTGTTCATTTATCAATGCATGATATCAATAAGCTGGTTAGGATCACGGTGAGTATTGGCGTAGCGGGCTCCTCTCCAGGTGATGCAGACGTTACGGTGCTCATTAAAGAGGCCGACCAAGCACTCTATTTAGCCAAGTCTAGGGGAAGAAATAGGGTGGTGTTGTGGAATGAGGCTGAAATCGCCCCCTAATTTGTAAATCCACGTTTCTCACGTATTATTCTGTTTTCGTTTCTTCAGAGTATTCTTTTCATGTACCAAGATTTTCAAGCAGAGTTGGCGTGGGCCAGCCTGCATATGCCACGCACTCGCAAAGCCATTGCATCACTTCCTGACCTGTCTAATGTTAAGCTAGCTTGCAACATGCATTTAGATTTAAAAATGGCACCTTTGGTAGAGGGGCTGCTTTCACGTGGCTGCAATATCTTTTTAACTACATGCAACCCTACTACGGTACAAGATGACGTGGTGTCTTACCTAGTTGATAAAGGCGCAACAGCGCATGCGTGGCGAGATATGAGCGACGCTGACTGGTCTGAGTCATTCGATAAAGCGCTAACATGGCAGCCTACACATTTGTGTGAAATGGGCGCGGACCTCACCACTCGGCTGCATGAAAATATCAAAGCAAACAAGCCAGTTCCAAGCATTGTATCGGGCTTAGAAGCAACGGGTTCTGGCATCAACCGTTTAAACGGTATGGCGCCAAACTATCCGATATTTAACTGGGATGACTTGCCAGTTAAAGAAGGGCTTCACAACAGGCACATGGTGGGCCTAAGTGCATGGCAAACCTTCTTCCAAACCACCCATTTAACCCTGCACGAAAAAGTTGTGGTTGTTATTGGTTATGGTTTAGTCGGGCAGGGCGTGGCCGCGTCGGCAAAAGCGTTTGGCGCACAGGTTCAAGTGGCTGAACTTGACCCAGCAAGAGCCCTTCAAGCGAAATACGACGGTTGGCCAGTGGTCGATTTAAACGAAGCCGCTAGCCAAGCCGATGTTATTGCCACGGCAACTGGCGCCTATGGCGTAGTGAGCTCAAAACATCTAGACAGCATGAAAGACGGCGCATTTATTTTAAACGTAGGTCACGTAGCGCAAGAAATTGATGTGCCATACCTCAAAAACAACGCTACCCACAGTGAGCCAATGCCTTATGTAAATGCTTATAAACTCGGCGATAAAACACTGTATCTTTTGGCTGATGGTTCTATGTTTAATTTAACCGCGGGCTACGGAGACAGCATTAATGCGTTTGACGTTACGTTAGCGGTTATGGCTGCTGGTATAGGCTTTATCGTCAATGAAGGTGCGAAGAGTGAAAAGGGCCTTTATTTGCTGCCTGAAAAGGCATGGAAAGGCGCGCTTTAAAGTTCAAGCTGTGAGGCGTGTAATCTAATTAATACACAAGAGCTAAACGAATTATCGGGGGAGCGACTGCTATCTCGACATTATTCTTGAGTGTTGTAAAGTGAGCCCGTTTTTAAATTTCAGACCTAAGGCGGGCTTTGATGAACACAGTTATCGGCACAAAGACAGGACAACAAGCACTAGATAGTCTTGTCGACATGACAGGCGACCTAACACCCATCACTCTTGCTGAGTATCAGGCCCGAATTGCCAAAGCACAGCATTACATGCAACAGCATGACATAGGCGCGCTTTACTTAAACGCGGGCACTAACTTAGCGTATTTTACAGGAATGCAGTGGTACGCCAGTGAGCGTTTAGTGGGGGCGCTTCTACCCGCAGAGGGGAACGTTGTTTACCTAGCTCCTGCGTTTGAAATTGACTCTTTGAACGAACGCAAAGTAGTGGAAGGGGATATTATCGGTTGGCAAGAGCACGAAAGCCCTTACGCACTTGCCATGTCTATTCTGAATACCGTCAATACGGCGGGTGGCATAAAATTAGGCGTTGATGAATCAACCCAGTTTTTTATTGTTGATGGGTTTACTAAGGTGCTTAATAAGCCCTGGCAAATTGTGAATGGTTCAGAGGTTACCGCGCATTGCCGCATGCACAAGTCAGAAAATGAGCTTGCGCTAATTCGGCGGGCCATGGACATGACCCTTGCTGTGCACAAAGCCACTGCCAGTATGCTTTATGAAGGTATTACCACCACAGAAGTTGAAGCATTTATTAACGATGCTCATAAGAAAGTGGGGGCCAGCGGTAACTATTTTTGCATTGTGCTGTTTGGTAAAGCAACCTCGTTTCCCCACGGCGTTAAAGACCCGCAAGTATTAAAGAAAAACGACTTAGTATTGATTGACACTGGCTGTAAAGTACATGGCTACCTCTCTGATATCACGAGAACTTATTGTTTTGGTGAGCCAACCGATAAGCAACGGGCATTATGGGAAAGCGAAAAGCGCGCTCAGCTTGCGGCATTTAACGCTGCAAAGGTCGGTGTACCTTGTGGTGATGTGGATAAAGCTGCCCGAGATAGCTTAGCGAAAGATGGCTTAGGGCCTGACTATAATTTGCCAGGCTTACCTCATCGAACAGGGCATGGTATTGGTATGGACATTCACGAATGGCCGTATTTGGTCAAAGACAATCCCCATCCGCTGGCATCTGGCATGTGTTTCAGTAACGAGCCTATGATAGTGGTACCAAACGAGTTTGGCATACGCTTAGAAGATCATTTTTATATGACCGAAGATGGCCCAGTGTGGTTTACTGAACCCAGTTCGGCCATCGATTCGCTGTAAGTAGACTGAGATCCAGCTGCTCTTTTTTACGAAGAGCAGCTGTAATGCGCAACACCGCCTGCACTGAAAAATTCAAGTGGGCGCAGTTGGTAATACTTATTCTCTATCTCTTCTGATTGCTCATCATAAGGCGCGGTGAGGATGTTCTGAAGTTCGTGTATTTGAGTAAAGTCACCTTTCTCTGCGGCTTTATAGGCAGGCACAATAAGCCATTCGCGCCATGTGAATTTAGGGTTTGCTTTGCGCATGTTTTCTGCGGTTGTAGCAATTGTATTTGCTACATCACCTTGTGCCCCTGCGTCCTTTTCAATCCGCTCACGCCAGCTTTGTAACCACGTTTCCCATTCTGTCATGACCTCTGCTTTAGGCGGGTAGTAAAAGCTTTTCGTCAAACCCGTCATATCTTCAGGTATCGACGATAGCTCTCGGAAAAACAGATTGTAGTCGACGCCAGTGCGCAGCATTAATTGCAGAAGCTTAATAAGCAAGTCGTGGTCGTAGTTGGCAAAGCCAAGCTTAGTTGCCCACATGCTTTCCATAGCCCGCTCCATAACGCCAGAAAAGCCGTCGTTGACCTCGTTAAGCTTAGCGAGCTGTTCACTGTTACCTTCAAGTAGCGGCATCAGTGAGCGGCAGAACATATCGAAATTCTTTTGGGCGGCAATGGGCTGGTTTAAAAACGAGAAATGACGACCTCCGCCTGTCCAAGGTTGGTAGTCTGCTTCAAAAAATTCACAAAAGCCGAATGGCCCATAATCCAGCGTAAAGCCTCCTGCTGCACAGTTATCGCTATTAAAATTGCCCTGGCAATAACCGACGCGAACCCAACCAGAAACAAGACTCGTTAGCCGGTCTCGAAATAGTGCAGCCAGCGTTACCACTTGCTCTTCAAACGGCGTGGTTGTGTCAATTTCACTTGAGTACTCTCGCTCAATAAGGTGCTTAACAATGGCTTCTAGTTCTTTTAACGCTTCGCTGTGTTCGTTGCAGCGAGCTCGCCTAGCAAAAAGCTCTATTTGGCCTACGCGCAAAAAGGAGGGCGCCACGCGGGTGGATATGGCCGTTATATTTTCTACCATCACTTCAGGTTCATAGGAATGAGACCCTTCGCGATACCACGGCCTGTCTACCGTGTCTGATTCAGACATAAACAAGCTCAGCGAACGTGAGGTCGGAATGCCAAGCGCATGCATGTGTTCTTGCACTAAAAATTCGCGCACGCTTGAGCGCAATACGGCGCGCCCGTCTGCGCCGCGACAATAAGGCGTGCGACCCGCGCCTTTTAACTGCATTTCCCAACGCTTGCCGTTTAATACTGCTTCAACAATAGAGATTGCTCGGCCGTCACCGTAGCCGTTCCCCGTTCTAAACGGGCACTGCTGTGTGTATTCCGTCCCATAAATGGAAAGTGCGTAGCCAGTTGCCCAGCCGTAAGGTTTCATTGGGGCGGGTACACCCGACATGTCCCCTGCAAACAGCTGGGTGAAATCTTTTGATGTTGCCAAGCTGTCGTCTAAGCCTAATTCGGCAAACAGAGTTTTGCTGTGCGCAATATATTTGGGTGCAGTTAATGGGGTCGGAGTAACCGGCACATAGTGGCCAGAGAACACTTGGCGTGGATCGTGATCATCGCCGTCGCTCGTTGACTGAGGGTCTGCTGAGAGCGTATTGAGCAAAGAGTAATCTACATGCTTTGCGAATTCATCTAGCGTTTTGATTCGTTCTGTCACTTCCATCACCTTTTTTTGCCTAGCTTTGCTCTGTAACGCATTTGCCAAGTCCTCAATTATTACGTTGAGTACCTGAACCGCGATGCATTGTGTTTATATTTCTGGTTATTGTTTGACCAAGAACAAACAATGAGATTTACGCACATTGTACTCTTATCTGTACTTTTATGAAGGCATGTAGCGCCAACCGCAGCTTTTATTCATTGGTGAAATGCTCAAAAGAAATGATCAGAAATAACGAATGGTCGGCGATGAATAAAGGAAAGAGGGGAGGCAGATGGAAAGTGTGTTACTAGTGGGTAGCATAATTGGTGGGTTAGGTTTGTTCTTACTTGCCATTGGTATGATGACCGACGGGCTTAAGCTGGCAGCAGGTAATTCACTGCGCACCGTGCTCGCCAAATGGAGCAGTACGCCATTTAGAGGCGTTGTGTCAGGAGCGGCAATGACCGCATTAGTGCAGTCTTCAAGTGCAGTCACCGTTGCATCTTTAGGCTTTGTTAACGCCGGTTTGCTGAGTATGCGTCATGCTTTAGGTATAGTGTACGGCGCCAACATCGGCACCACCATGACAGGCTGGCTTATCGCAATGGTAGGCTTTAAATTGAATATTCAGGCCGTTGCTTTACCTATGATAGGCGTCGGCATGATCCTGAAGTTATTAAAACCCAATAGCCGTTTAGCGTCATTTGGTATCGCCATCGCCGGCTTTGGTCTTTTCTTTGTGGGGATAGACAGTTTAAAAGCAGCCTTTGAAGGAATAGTAAGTACCTTTGATCTCAGTCAGTTTAAAGCTGAAGGCGTTGAAGGTTTTCTTATGTACCTTGTTATTGGCTTTGTAATGACAGTACTAACTCAGTCATCTAGTGCATCTATCGCGCTTACAATTACTGCGGCAACCTCAGGCATGGTGGGTATTTATGCCGCCGGCGCAATGGTTATTGGTGCAAATATAGGCACGACTTCTACGGCTATGTTTGCGTCAATTGGCGCTACCTCTAGCGCGAAACGCGTTGCCGCTGCACAAGTTGTGTTTAACGTGGCGACCGCCATTGTGGCTGCACTTATTTTACCGCTGTTGTTTGGGCTAATCCATTGGACAACGGAGGTTGCAGGAATAGACGCTAACCCGGGAATCACCTTAGCCATTTTCCATACGCTGTTTAATTTATTAGGCGTGGCACTTATCTTTCCATTGAATGACAGACTTGCAAGCTTTCTTGAGCAGCGCTTTGTGTCGCTTGAAGAAGAGGCCTCAAAACCTAAACATTTGGACAAAAATATTGCTCAAACCCCTGACTTGGCAGTAAACGCGCTTATCTTAGAATTGTTGTCAGTATCTGACCGCTTTCTACACGTTTATCCCAAACTGTTTTCTCAACAAAGCAGTGAAATAACTGCTGTCGAAAAAGGCATTCATGGCGTTGAGGCGCTATGCCAACACATATCGCAATTTATAGTAGACGTAGAGCGTGCAGCTTTAAGTGAAGAAACCACAAAAGCATTGGCCTCGCTCATGCGAGTAGAGCACTACATGCTATCTAGCGCGCAAAAGGCACTCGCTATTTCTGCAGTGAGCAGGCGTCGGGATGTCCTCACCAAGGCTGAGCTAGAAGGTCAACTGCTTAACTATTTATCGGTAATCAATGAGTTCATGCGTATGGTGCGCTGGAGGCAATTTGATAGCAGTGATGCATTAAGCCTTCAGTTTGACTTACTCGACAAAGAGCACCACAAAGTTAAATCAGCACTTGTGATGGGGGCAACACGAGGTGACATTGCTGTTGCCCAAATGGCCGATGCTGCAGAGTGCATGGAGTACCTACTGCAGATAGTACAAATGTGGATCAAAGTCTTTATGCGTATTCAACAAGTTGAAGACAGTATAACAACAGCAAATTTAATACACGGCGACAGTCAGAATAACTCGAAATCAATTGAAGGAGCCTGATATGGCATCACTTACTTTTTTAGGCGCAGTGGAAGGTGTAACAGGGTCTATGCATCTACTCAAAACTGAACATAGTACTTTGTTGTTAGATTGCGGCCTATATCAAGGCAGGCGTGATGAAGAGGCGAAGAACCATAAACCCTTGCCAGTGGATGTCAGTCAACTTGATGCGGTTATTCTGTCACACGCCCACTTAGACCATTCCGGGCGATTACCTATATTGTTGAGAGAGGGCTATAGCGGGCCTATTTATATGACACGGCCAACGGTTGACCTAATTGAAGTGTTGCTAAAAGATGCCGCTTCTTTGCAGGAGCGGGATGCTGAGTGGGAGAACAAGCGGCGGCAGCGTTCGGGCAAACCGCTCATCGAACCCCTGTATCGCCAAGAGGAAGTGGACGGTGTGATGAAACTATGCATACCAACTCGCTACCACACCAAGCGTAAAATCACGCAAGACGTGGAAATTAACTTCGCTGATGCTGGGCACATTCTTGGTTCAGCAATAGTGGAAATATTTATTACTGAAAATGGTCAGACTAAAAAGCTGGTTTTTTCTGGCGATCTGGGCAATTCGCAGGCTGCGTTACTCCGCGACCCAGACATAGTCACCGATGCTGATATCGTGCTTTTAGAGTCGACCTATGGCGATCGCAACCACCGTTCAATGAAGGAAACACTTGATGAGTTTGAAAGCGTAATTTTACAGGCCAGCGAGAACGGCGGAAACATCCTCATCCCATCATTTGCGGTAGGGCGAACCCAAGAAATCATTTTTCGGTTAGGTGAGCTTTATCAACAGGGTAAATTGCGTCATCAAAAAGTATTTTTAGATAGCCCGATGGCCATCGCGGTTACCGAGATATATCACCGTTACCAAGATGTTTATAATGAGGAAGATTTAGACGCTATTGAAGATAGTGCTGAGCGTGCGCATAGCCACAACCTAAGCTTACATTCCTTACTGCCCATTTTAAGCTACACAACGTCAACTGAAGAGTCTATTGCCCTAAATAAAGTTGTTAGCGGCGCCATTATTATTGCTGGTAGTGGCATGTGTAACGGAGGAAGAATTCGGCATCATTTAAAACAGAACCTATGGCGCAAACAATCTCACGTGGTATTCGTAGGCTTTCAAGCAATGGGTACGCCCGGACGAAAAATTATCGACGGGGCTACACATATTAAAATGGCTGGCGAGGACATTGTAGTTCGCGCCCAAATTCATACGCTAGGCGGATTCTCGGCACACGCAAGTCAAGAGCAGCTCATCGGCTGGCTATCGCATTTTACAAAGCCACCTAAGGTTTACCTCGTTCACGGAGAAGATGGCGCTAAACAGGAGTTGCAAAGCGCCATAAGAGAAAAAGGATGGAATGTTACTATTCCACAATTAAACGACACAATAAGCTTTTAACCAGCTTGGGAGTTACAGCCACTGCGTTATTGCTTCGGTCGAAGTGCAAGCTGCCCTTGCTCTACAGTTAGCTGTAAAGGTACCGTTGAAAGCATGCTTACTGCTTTGTTTGCAGGGTCTAAGCGATAAACGGGGTTAGTGGCTAGATAGCCGTTGATTAGCTGCATAAATTCGCCGCTTACCGGTGCCAAGTTACCCTTAAAGCCGCCTGCATCAATGGTGCTGTCGAGCAATGACAGTGAACGCACAAAAATGGCCTTCTCTTCGCTGTCATAGTAAGGCGTGCCTTCCAGCGAAAGGTTCACCTTGGCGGGATAGTTCAACCCAAATGCGCTAACACGGGCCGTGGCGATAGCGCCTAGCTGCACCACGTCTCTGCCATCAGGGCCTATAGTTGCTGTCATGTCCTGCACGTCTAAGTACAGAGGAATACCTGCAAGTGAAGTTCGCTTTTGCAGCTTACTTACTTGGCTATCAAGTACTTGTTCTAACTCGGCATTAGAAACGGTATAAACCGCCAGTTGAGATAGCGTCGCGCAGCCCGCAAGAAGGGTGGCGAAGGCAACAGAAAGTAGAAGTCTCATAAAAGGTCTCTTTTAGCGATAAGTTGTTGAATTACACAGCTAGAGCCTTGGATACTCATGCTGCAACAACGAAGTGCTTGTATTGTACGGGCTCAGGTAAGGAATAAACAATGAAATTGTTAAACCGCTAAGATAGCGGCTTATTCGGGGAATCCATGAGTAGGAGAGAGGAACAAAACTTAACGCTTAAAAAATACTGGGTTGCCAACACTTAATAAAATTGAGTGTATGACCACTGGTGGAATATGTGTAATCGAGAGAGGGTGAGCATGCCGTCATTTATATCTTAAGTTGGGCAGTTTGTCGCAATCAACTTGATTAGTTTTTAGCGACTGTATTACCGTGGCGACCTCGGTTGGGGAGTAGCCTGTTTCCGTTTCAAATGGAAAAGTTTGTATCAACATAATTGGTCACATTACCATGGTACAAACACCTCTTGGTTGGCGAGACCATCGATAAGTCCACGCTTAAAAGTCAGGCGTGTGGATTTGTCGTGGACTCAATTAGCCTGGCCGGAGTTCTAAAACTATGAGTATTTTCGCTCTTATCTTGCTAGCCTTTGCTATGTCAACAGATGCGTTTGCCGCCGCGATTGGCAAAGGTGTCAAAATCAACCGCCCTCATTTAAGTTTTGCCCTTAAAATTGGCCTTTTGTTCGGACTAATAGAGGCAACAACCCCGTTTATAGGCTGGTTCATTGGTCGCGCAGCGTCTTCATACGTTGAAGCATGGGATCATTGGATTGCACTAATCATTCTTTCTGGTTTAGGTATTCATATGGTACTCGAGAGCCTGAAACCTGCCGAAGAAGAGTCAACGTCTCAAAAGCAATCCTTTATTTTGTTGTGTATTACTGCGTTAGGCACAAGCATCGACGCAATGGCAGTGGGTGCAAGTCTCGCGCTAATTGAGGTAAATATTGCTATTGCTGCGACGTTAATTGGAATAGCCACTTTTTCGATGGTAACTATTGGCATTATGTTGGGCAGTGTTATGGGAACATTGATAGGTAAACGAGCAGAGACATTTGGTGGCATTGTGCTTGTTTCGGTTGGTATTTGGATCTTCGCGAGTCACACACTCTAGGGCGTGTTGATCTTTGTTGTGCACTTTTTCAGCAGTTTGTGTGTCATTAAAGACTGTCGCTTATCTTCAAATTGTGATTGTAGAAATTTCTTGTGCGGTATTTAATCGCTAATGCGTAATCACTGACGTGTTAAATTTCATGGGGTTGTTGAGATCGTTATGTTCAGGGGGAATCGGCGCTCTCGTTTTGAGACAGCCCGTTGCCCCGTTCCATCAACGGTGGTTATTTTCTAACTGCGCCATCATAAAGGAAACTGCATTGAATATTTCGTCGATATCGTCAGCGCTTCAAACGAGTGAAGAACACGTCCAACAAAAACTTTTGCCATAACGCTTCTAACAAAGCAGTATAAGAGCCTCTTATTATTAAAAATAAAAAACACGACAAGGCACTATCTATGGTTTCACAGAGACTGGTTTCTCGGAAAATGGTGGCAGCTTTTGCTATTTGCGCAAGCGCACTTTCTAGTTTCTCGCATTCTGCATTCGCACTTGAAGATACCGTTAACCCTGAACTTTTCGATAAAATGGAGTATCGCTTTATTGGGCCCTATCGCGGTGGGCGTTCGGTAGCGGTTACGGGGGTTGAAGACAATACCAACCTTTATTTTATGGGCACTGCAGGTGGCGGTGTTTGGAAAACCGAAAATGCGGGGTTATCGTGGAAAGCCCTATCTGATAAAACTTTCACAGTGGGCAGTATTGGCTCTATAGCGGTTGCCCCGTCAGACCCTAACGTTATTTACGTAGGTACGGGTGAAGGCCCTATTCGAGGCGTAACCACTAGCCACGGTAAAGGTATTTATAAATCTACTGACGGCGGTGAAACATGGAAACTGGTAGGTTTAGATAAACGCGGTCAAATCCCCAAAATTCGCGTACACCCAACAAATCCCAACATAGCCTGGGCGGCGGTACAAGGCAATATTTGGGGGCCTAATGAAGAGCGCGGTATATTCAAAACGATAGACGGCGGTAAAACATGGCAGCATGTGTTAAAAGTGAATGCCGATACCGGCGCCGCTGACTTAGCAATCGATCCCACTAACCCTAGAATTCTCTATGCCAGCATGTGGCATCACGGCAGAACGCCTTGGTTTATCAAATCAGGCGGTGAGGGCGGTGGCCTTTATAAGTCAACAGATGGCGGTGAAAGCTGGGACAAATTAGAAAAAGGGCTGCCTACGCTTATTGGTAAGGTAGGTGTAGATATTGCCGCGTCTAACCCGAAGCGCCTGTACGCCATTATCGAGGCTGATGAAGGCGGCGTATATCGCAGTGACGATGCTGGTAAGTCTTGGTCGCTTATGAACGGCGATAATATCCTCAAAGCCCGCGCGTGGTACTACAACCACATCGAAGTTGACCCAAACGACGAAAACACCCTTTATGTGATGAATGTGCAGCTGCACAAATCTATTGATGGCGGCAAAACCTTCGAGACGGTTTCGTTACCCCATGGCGATACACACGATATGTGGATAAACCCTGAAAATAGCTTAAACATGATCAACGCTAATGACGGTGGCGCAACCGTTACCTTCGACGGCGGTGAATCGTGGTCAAGCATTTACAATCAGCCAACAGCGCAGTTTTACCGCGTTATTACCGACAATTTAAACCCTTACTATGTTTATGGTGGGCAGCAAGATAACTCAACCATGGCAACCCCATCTGAAACCTGGGGAGACGGTATGGGAATAGAAGATCAGTTTTCTGTGGGCGGCGGTGAAAGTGCACACATTGCGTTTAACCCAGACGATCCAACTCTTATTTACGCAACTACCATCAATGGTACACTCACTGAATACAACCGCGATACCGGGCTTACGCGCCCCATCATGCCATACCCTGAATATGTGTTTGGTAGAAACGCACGGGATCAAAAATACCGTACCAACTGGAATGCCCCAGTGATAGTGTCAAAGCATGATCCTGACACCGTGTACTATGGCACGCAGATGATCTTAAAAACCACCGACCGGGGTGTGAATTGGCAGGAAATAAGCCCAGACTTAACCCGTGACGAGCCTGAAAAACAAGGGCTCAACGGCGGTCCAATAACAAATGAGCAAGCTGGAGCTGAATACTACAATACGGTTTTCTATATTGCAGAATCAGCGGTTAACAAAGGTGAACTCTGGGTGGGGGCCGATGACGGCAAGCTACATATTACCCGCGATGAGGGTAAAAACTGGAAAGATATTACCCCTCACAAAAAAGAAGCACAGGTAAATGCCATTGAACTTAGCCCTCATGCAGAAGGCAGAGCTTACGTTGCGGTAGCAGGCTATAAGTTAAATGACTACACACCTTACATCTACAAAACCGACAACTTCGGCAAGCGCTGGAAGCGTATTGACGAAGGCCTACCAGAGGACGCCTTTGTTCGCGTAGTACGCGAAGATACAGAGCGCGAAGGTATGTTGTTCGCGGGTACAGAGAGCGGTATGTTTATTAGCTTCGACGACGGTAAACACTGGCAAGAGCTGGACTTAAACCTTCCGCCTGTGGCGATTACCGATATGCAGGTAAAAGGCGATGACTTAGTTGTTGCAACCCAAGGCCGAGGTTTTTGGATCTTGGATGACATTAGCCCGCTACGTGAAGTGCATGAGTCGCTAGATAACGAAGCGCTGTTCCAGTTTGAACCCATTGATGGCATTCGCTTGCTATCTGGCGGTGGCATGACTGACCAGCCACAAGCGAAGAATCCACCGCGTGGCGCAACTTTCCGGTACTATTTGAAGGATGAATTAGAAGAAGAGCAAACGCTTCGTATTGATATATTTAATGCAGACAATGAGTTGGTTCGTACCTTATCCTCAGCTCCGAGTGCATTTGAGAAGTGCGCTAAAGGTAATGAGGATGTTCGCAGCCCTATCAAATTTAAACATCCCGCAACAAAGGCGGGTTATAACGAATTTGTATGGGATCTTCGACGTGAGCCGTTGAACTGTATTGAGAATGTAAAACTGTTTGGCGGTTGGAACGGCGCCCGTGTTATGCCTGGAGACTACAAAGCGAAAATCACAGTAGGTGAACAGTCGCAGACACGCGCGTTTAAAGTGCTTCCTGACCCAAGAGAAGAGGCAGATAAAGCGCAGCTTCAAGTGGTTGAAAAGAGCATTCAGGCTACAGAAACCTTACTGAATGATTTGTTCGCTCACCTGCAAAAAGCCCGTGATGTTAGAGCGCAATTAAACGGTGTGTCTGAAGATAACGTAATGCTGGCAAGCGATGTATCGGCTTCAATCGAGCGCATTGTTAGTGCAATTGACGATTGGGAAGCTTTGGTTATTCAGCCAAAACATCAAACTTTCGAAGACGACATTAACTGGCCGAATATGCTCGACAGACAAGTACGTTTTTTGATGGATAACTTCGACAGAACGGGCGCGCCTGCACAAGCTGGTGCACTAAAACGGTTGGAAGACTTAGAGTCAAAGTGGCAGCAGTATAAAGTACAGCTAGAAACCTTATTTGGTGAAGAAGTGAAGCCATTAAACGAAAAGCTCTCAAAGCAAGGCGCGTTTGATTTAGAGAGTTTATAACGAGGCAAACAACCCTTACATTTGCTAGAGTTATAAAATTGAAAATCCGGAAGCGATGAAAACGCTTCTGGCTTTTATTTTCGTTTTTGAACTTGCCTCTCGTGCGACAGTAAACACTGTCTAAATAAAAAATTTTCGAAATAGAAAGCGGCTTTTTATAATTTTCAAAAAAATTTTCTGGCAACGTCACTTTCATTTAAAACGTTTTTTTATTTCTAATTACCTTGAAGCTAAGCGGCCTGCGCTTTTCTTGCGCGATTAGTTAACCTAACTAGCTCCATGCGCACATCTTCTTGTTTGCTGCACACATTTTCAAAAGGCACGTAATAGTTTTTGTCTTTCGAGCGAATATAAAAGCCGTCGGTAACGACGCCTATCATCGTGGGTGCTTCGTCTTCTATACCGTGGTGGTGCGTAAGAATTAAGCTCATCGCGTCTTGATGGTCGTCGTTCATATGCTCAATCATGTTCTTTTCAGAAGAAAAGTCCCATGGGCTTGCCGTGGCATTCCACTCTTCTTGTTCTAACCAAAATATCTTACCGAAGCCTCCGATAAAGCGAACGCGAATAACGTCCATCTGCCATACTTTGAAGTCGTGAGCTTTTTTGTAAGACTCAGCTTCAGGAAAACGCAGTACGTATTGCTCAAGCACTTCTGCGGCTTTATCACCTTTAAGTGGCGTCGCGTCGCCTACAAGGGTTACTCGGCCGTGCGCATTTTGATCGCCCTCTTGTGCTTGGTGAAACACCGTTAGGCTCATGCGGCTGTCTTTTTCTAAATTTTTAGCATGCTGCGCAATATCGCTTATGTAGAAATATAACTTACCTTCACTGCAACTAATAAAGGGGGAAACCGAACCAAACGGATACCCACGTAAGTTGTATGAAATGGTTGAAATAACGCCCGTTTCACAAGCGCGAAGTAATGCTTTTGCGTCAGTTAATGCTTGCGTTCTCATTAAGGATCTCCTTGGGTTGAGAAAATATCATTGGTATTTTTAGTTCTGGGTGAGGCTGTACATGCATGCTAGTCCGATACACAGGCTCTAAGAATTCGGGTGTAAGTACCGCGCTTTTAGGGCCGTAATTCATAAGCTCACCACCGCTTAGTAGCAGAACTTCATCGGCATACAGCGAAGCAAGGTTTAAGTCGTGAATGGCGACAATGGCGGTATTGCCCATGCTGGTAAATTTGCGCACCAACTGCATTAAGTGATGCTGAAAGTTGAGATCTAAAGCAGATGTTGGCTCGTCAAGCAGCAGCAACTTACTTTCATTCTCACTTTTGAAGGCATCTAGCTGAGCAAAACAGCGGGCAATGTTTACCCGTTGAAGCTCTCCTCCTGACAGTTGGCCTGTGTGTCTGTTGGCCAATTTCTGTAAGTTGAGGTGGTTTATGAATTGAGCCACTCGCCGATGCTTTTGCTGCTCCGGCTCGTTAATAGCAAAGCGTCCCATAGCAATAAGTTCAGGCACGCCCAGTTGAAAGTTAAGCGCGCTTTGCTGTGTCATTACAGAGCGGACTCTTGCTAGCTCAGTTTCTCCCCACTCGCTTACCGGCTTTCCTTTAAAAGTAAGTTGGCCCTGGTATTTTAGATTACCTGCCATTGTGTGAATGAGCGTTGATTTACCAGCGCCATTTTCGCCAACTAACACCACCAACTTGCCAGCCGGAATTTGGCAACTTATGTTGTTTAGCACGCTTTTATGGCCGCGCTTTACCGTTATTTTATTAAGTGAAAGTATATTTGCCATGGTTACCCTCCTTATTAATAACCGTCGCGGCTTGGCATTAGTTGGCGCCTTAGCATCCAAATAAACACCGGCGCGCCGATGATGGCCGTTACTATGCCTATGGGTAGCTCGGCAGGCGTAACAATAATTCTGGCAATCCAGTCTGATGCCAAAAGCACGAGTGCTCCCAGCAGCATGCTTACAGGCATCATGTATTTAAGGTTTGCTCCCACCAATAGGCGGGAAAGATGCGGAATAACAAGGCCAAGAAAGCCAACCAACCCTGTTAATGCCACCGCTGCCCCAACACCAATGGCAACAAAAACAACAATTTGGTTTTTTAGGTGCTTTATATTTACGCCCATGTATTTGGCTTCTGATTCGCCAAGTAGGAGTAGGCTCATCTGATGCCTTTTGCTCCATAGCCCTAATAGGCTTATAAGCAGTAATGGCATAGCTTGAACCAGTGATGACCAATTAGCGCCTGCCAGAGACCCCATAGTCCAGTAGTTAATTAAGCGCAGCGAACTGTCGTCTGAGTAGAAACTTAATAGGCCAATAAGCGCGAAACCAAGCGCATTCATGGCAACTCCAACAAGAATAAGTGACGTTACCTGCACCCCTTGGTCGCTTTTAGCGAACTGATACACCAAAAGCGTTGCTGTAAGCGCACCTGTGAAAGCTGCATAGGGAAGTAGCAGCTCGGCTTTAAGGCCAAACTTTGATTGCAGTAGAGGCCCAAGCGCAATCATTCCGACAGCCATAACTGCTGCGCCTGAACTCACGCCGATAACAGACGGATCGGCCAACGGGTTTCTGCACAAAGCCTGCGTAGCAGCGCCTGTTTGAGCAAGTACTGCACCTATTAACATGCCTAGGCAGAGTCTGGGTAAACGTATTTCACTTATGATGTTTAGCTGCAGCTGACTAATAGTGTGCCAACTGTCGGGCAACGCCCAAGCTATAGCAAAGCGAATATCCCAGCCTGCAGGCCCAAAGCTTAACGACGCCACGCTGGCTAAAAGCAATAGAACCACTAAGCCTGCTAGCCAAAACCCAACTTTTCTTTGATGACTTTCAAGCCAGCTGCGCTGAATAGCTGGCCGTTGCGACCGTGCTGAAAAAGTTAACGTGTTCATAGGTTTTCAAGCTGATAGTTTTTAACAGTAGCGATGGCATCTGCTAGCCTTGGTGTCATACCTAAAGACTGAAGCGAGTCCATTACCAGTAGCTTGCACTGCTGCGCAGCTTTAAGCAGTGATAGATTTGGGCTTTGGCAAAACTTTTCCTTACCGCCTGCACCCATAACTACATGACGCGGTGCTACTAAGAAGTCAGGCTGGTGTAATGCCAACGCTTCATTATTGATGCCCTTAAATCCAGTGTGCTCAGACGCTATATTTTCAATTCCGGCGTAGTTGAAAATTAATTGAGGAACCGTTTCAGAACCTGCCGCTATAAGGCCGCGGTCTGACGCCGACAATAGAAATACAGCTTTGACGGAGGGGGTATTATTCGCAGTTTCGCTAGGCAGCGATGCATTAAACTTGGCAATAATCTGTTTTGCCTGTTCAGCTTTTCCAAGGTCATCAGCAAGCTGTTTTATTAACTCTACAAGCCCATCAGTACTGGTGGGTTTGTTGTAAACAACTACCTGCACACCGGTACTTTCTATTTGTTTAATTACCTCTTCTCTACCAACACCTTCAATGGCCAATATTTTATCAGGCGCAAACGACAGAACGCCTTCTGCAGCTAGCTCTCGGTAGTAGCCCACCATTGGCAACTGCTTCACTGCTTCGGGGTACTGACTTGACTGGTCTACGGCAATAACACGCTCTCCAGCTCCCAAGGCAAACACAATTTCAGTAATGGTGCCGCCTGCGGTGATTAGTTTTTGATAGTGTGCAGTTTCTTCTGAACTGAGCTCCTGCGTATTGGGCGTTTCTGATTTGATGGCGTTAGCGCTGGCATGGGTACTAAACGTAAATACTAAACCAATAAAAGTGTAGAAAAGTAGCTGCTGTTTTCTCATAAATCTAGTTCCTGATAAAGGCTAAATAAGTGCTGAGTTACACCTGTGCCGCCCTAATAGGCAGCGTAGGTGTTCACTGCACGTAGTTAGAATGAATAAGTTGCATTTATCGCCGCGTTAATGCCCGGTTGAGTAAGGAAGTTGACGTTTGTTGCATCGCTTACTTCTAGGCCGCGCACCTCGGTTCCGCTCCAGCTTTTGCGGTCGAAAATATTGAAGATGCCCAGATTTACCGTAAGATCTTCGCTTACGTTATAGTTGGCTAACAAGTCGAATTGTGCGTATCCAGGTGCTTCAAATAGTCGAGGTTCAGCAGGGTCTTCAGGCTGATTTTGTGAGTCGAAGCGCTGTACAAAAGTACCAATAAATTCAACCGACCAAATGTCGTTGCTGTCGGTATAACCTATGCCCACTACCGCTTGCGGTGGAAGAATTGACTCAATTTCTTGACCCGTGGTTTCATCTTCGCTTTCTAACCACGTTAAAGCGCCTTGTAGCTCCCAGCCGTTTAGGCCGGAAACAGACTCGCCCAAGAACCAGGTAAATTGCGCGTCAATACCTTCAATAACCACAGAATCTCGGTTAGTGGCTTGGAACTCGAGCAGCTGAGTAGTAGGGTTGAAGCCAACCGTCGCTCTAGATTCTATGAAGTTATCGTAGTTGTTGTGATAAGCACTTACGCTCCATTTAACTGCATCAAGGCGTTGCCTTACTCCTACTTCCCAGCTTTCAACACTTTCTGGTTTTAGGTTTGGGTTGGGTAGTGACGTGTAGCCACCTGCGAAGTTGGTAAAGCCCACGTTTAAGTCATCGAATGGTGGAATGCGAAACCCTTCTGCATATTGCAACCATACACTGGTTGAGTCGTTCAAATCGTAAATCGCACCTAACTTCATGGACAGCTGTGAATCTTCAAACGGCACTACATCAACACCTGGGTTCGCATTAATGAAAATTTCGTCTGGATAAGGGACTAGCTTAAATTCATCGTAGCGAGCACCTGGGCTTAGCGTAAGTTTACCGTCTAGTAGCGATATTTCGTCTTGAACGAAAAACGACAGTTCTCTTGCTTTTGAAATAGGAAAGTCTCTCGCAGGGAACACCGAGAACTCTGGCACTATGGCGCCAGTTCCGGCCACAAATGTAGTGCCTTCTCGCAGCGCTTCACTGTTGGTATATTGAAGTTCACTGCCGTAAATAAGGTGGTGTTTTACATCACCTGTAGTGAATTGCTTGTCCAGCTGCATAATTACCCCTTCAACTGTTTGGTTAAATTTACTATCACGGGTTCTGCCTAACTGTACGGGTGTTGGCTCTTGCCTTGATGCAGCACCAAAACGCCCTTCACGCGTTCCTTGAACGCTATCTGTTTCTTGCCAATAAACGCGTGTCAGCACTTTATCGAACAAGGTCGTTTCGTTGCTATAAGTGTGATTTAGTTGAAGACGTGTTCTGTCACGCTCGTCAATACCACGGCTTTCTGTAATACGTACACCTCGCACGAAAGTATCGACTTGCGACAATACGTTAGTCTCGGTTTCGCCTCGCAGGTAGTCAGCAAGAAACTCGAGTCGGTGAGCTTCGTTTGGTTGATAGATAAGTTTAAGTTGTGCGCTTTCCGTTGAATTGTCTTGCGGGTTTGTGGCGTTGCGTTCAAGGCCTGTGCCTTCGTCATCAAAATAGTTCTCTGTTTCAGAACCGTTTCGCACGGTAGCGTTTAAAAGCCATTGCCAATCACTGTTTCTGCCATATAGCTGTGCGTTTGTCATCCACTCATTGGCAACGGACGCATAGCCAACTTTTATTCGCCCCCCCACTTGTTCGTGGTCAGCTAAAAGCTGATTAGGATCTTTACTGATGAACGATACCACCCCACCAATTGCGTCGCTTCCATATAATGTAGATGCGGGGCCTCTAATGATTTCAACGCGATCTACCATATCCACATCAATGAAGTCGCGGCGAGCTGACAACCCAGGGCCAAAGCTGAACTCATCGGCAATAGGCGCGCCATCAAGCAGCATTAACACGCGGTCTGCATTAATGCCTCGGATATTGAAGCCAGACAATCCAAAGCGCCCGCCACCTTCAACAACCACACCGGGTTCAAATCGCACCAAGTCACGGATGTCGGTTGCTACCATTTTATCCATTTGTTCAGAGTCGATAACGCTTACACTAGAGGCGATTTCATCTATGTCGGTGTCGAAGCGAGAGGAACTAACGGTAATTTGTTCGAAGTTAGCGCCTTCGAATGTGTCTGAAATTGAGGCGGAACTAATACCAGAAAACAGTAAAGCGAGTGCGATTTTAGAAAATTTCATATGTGTTTAACCCTACAATCAATGAGGATGTTAATGAGAACTATTATTATTCGCATAAAATTAACACGAAGTTTTCGGGATTCAAATAGCTTTAGTAAACTTTTTTGTGGTGAACCGTGGATAGGCCGAAATGACTTCCGTGAATTTTGAGAGCTCGAAATGCCGTCAGCAAGGCGTATGCAGAAGATTTAGGCTGCTAACAAATTTCATATAAACAAGGCCTAAAAACAGACTTGTGAACAAAATTTAATTTTGACGGCACAAAATAATTGCCGAAGAGGGCATTAGGCTTAAGAGATAGAAACTGGAACAAATTTGGAAAAGGACACACCTGCACAAGTTGGTGCACCGAAAAGTCAGAAGTGATAAAACGCGTCCGGCTTTCATGACGCCCCCTTAGGGCAGCGCTTGTGCGCCATTTATACTGCGTTGACTGTTTTTGATTTAGGCCCACTAGACCTGAAAACAGTCGCCTTGCCTAAATGGCGCACAAACCGCTGCAAGAGTGCACAGTAAAGATCAACACGCCCTAGAACTGGTAATTAACGCTCACCGTATAGTTAGTCGGTGAGCCGGGCATGGCCCAAAGCTGATGGTATGAGTTCTCAAAGTAATCTCTGTCGAACAGGTTGTTCACGTCAAATCTCATAGCGAGCTTCTCGCTAATATTCACAGACCCTGCTAAGTTCACAAGCGTGTAAGACGGCAAGATGAATGTTGGACCTGTGGTTTGCCCTAAGCGGTCGCCCACGTAACGCATAGTCACACCAAAGAACGCTTCTTTTTCAAATACGCTGGTGAAATGATTAAGTGAGATATACCCCGAATGCTTGGCAATATTGATTAAGCGCGATCCTTTAGGAATAGGCACGCCCCAATCCAAGTTATTGACTTCGTTCGCGGTTTTAGCATCTATGTACGCGTAGGCCATATCAAGGCGAATGTCTGAAGTAAGGTCAGTCGTTAACTGAAATTCTACCCCTTGGCTTTCAACTTCACCGAGCGTAGCTGAAAAGCCAGTGTTAGGTTCAGCGGTAAGCATGTTGGTCTTTTCAGCATCAAAAATAGCGACGCTACCAGAAAACATATCAGCAATGTTTTCCCACTTAGCACCTACCTCAAAAGAGGTGGTCTCTTCTGGGTCAAACGCGTTGCGGTCTGAATCAAGTCCGGGGTTGGGTCTGAAACCTTCTGCATAGCTAGTGTATAGACTCACAGCGTCATTGATTTCATACACAAAACCGAAACGTGGCGTCACTTCCGTTTGGTCTTGTTTTTGCCCTTCATTGCTTAACTTATTGAAAATGTCTTGCTCGAATTTGTCCACACGAAAGCCAATTAAAAGCTTGGTTGCTTTGCTTAGTTCTATTACATCTTGTGCGTAGAAACCTAACCCTTTTTGCTTTTCAGCTGTGAGTGTAGTGGGCGTAACGTCAGGTCTGAAGATAGTGTAGTCTGGATTTTCAGGGTTGATGCTATAAGTGGTATCACCAGCACCCCACGCAGTGCGCCAACGACGATAGTCTGTATCGATGTGGTAGTTGTAATAGTCCAAACCAAATAAGACGTTGTTTACAAAGCCAGCCACGTCTACCACGCCACTTAATTCAAAGCGTAGTGATAAGTCTTGCGCTTGATAGTCACGGGTTCTGCGTTGCCTTGAAAGTATAGATGGGTCGGTATACAAAAGCTGACGGCCTTCCGACAGTTCGGTATCTGAAGACTGCCCTTCAAACGAGGAGTCTCTATAGGCGAAGCCACTGAGTAAATGCCAGTTGTGATTCAATTCGTGATTTAACACTAGCTGATGCCCAAAGGCTTTAACTTCATGGCCACCGTCTCTGATATCACCGTAGAAGTCTTCCGCGTCTATGGCGTCAAAGTCGTTATTCAATATGAACACACCGCGATCAAGTGGTTTCTCTTGGTCTAAGATTTCCATTTGATAGCTTAAGCTGGTGTGATCAGAAATATTCCAGATAAATGAAGGGTTAAGGTTCAAATTCTTGAAAAATACGTTATCGCGATAAGTATCGGAGTCCTCGTATGAACCGTTAACACGATACGCCATGTCTGAATTAATGCCGTTCGTGTAATCAAACTCTACCTGCTTTTTATCAAAATTACCTACCGTGCCTTGAATGTAGCCTTGCTCTTCAAACTGAGGTTTTTTGGTAATAACGTTAATAGTGCCGCCAGGCTCCCCTTGACCATATAAGGCCGAGCCTGGCCCCTTCATTACTTCAATAGTTTGAACGTTAACTGTGCTTCTATTACCGCTGTAACCACGCACGTTAAAGCCGTTTATTAAATATCCCGACGGGTTATTTTCATCGCCAGAAAAGCCACGAATAGCAAAGCTATCGAACATACCGCCTGAGTTGTTTTGTCTAACAATAGTTGGCGCAAAGTCCAGAGCATCGATGAAGCGTGTGATCCCTTCATTCGCTAACGTATCCGCGGTAATTCTGTCGATTGCTTGTGGGGTGTCGATTAGCGGTACATTACCACGGTATGGCTGAAAGTGTCTTTTTACCTCAATGTGTTCAAGTTCATCATGAGCATCTTTAAGGGAACTTTTATTACTTTGCGCAGCGGCACTTACCGATATTGCAATTAAGGAAAATACAAACGGTGTTTTAATGTTAAGCATAAGCAGGTTTGACGAGTTTTCAACAGGTTTTGCAAAGGTCGCGAATGTTATGTTATCTCGTTTCTTTTGGCAAGGTGATTTACAGTTGGAGACTGGTCTAAACTCAGTGAAGTAACATTTTCCTAGGCTCACATATGCTATACACTTCGCGTCCTTATTTAAGCGATAAGCCAACACTTAACAATAAATTACAATACGCTATATAAATCGACTTAAGAAAAGTCAGTTTCGGTGATAGCACCTGTGAGACATCTGTACATATCAGGTGTTTGGAAAAGGTTCAGCTTTACCGAATAGGAGCTAGGACACTTAATGTTTCATAAAACACTTTCTTTATTTTTATCTGCGCTTCCTTTATCAGTTTTAGCAGCGGAAAACGCAGACGTTATTTCGACAGAAACCGCGGAAGCAAACGTTGAAAAAATTACGATTGAAGGGGCGGCGACTGCTAACGACAAGCCAGTAGGTACGTTCAACTCGCCAATTTCAAATTTGGAGTACGATCCGCGGGTCGATTTACAGTCAAGGAATATGGCAGAGGCTCAAGCTGACGTCACCATTCGTGGCGGTATATTTGAAAATACGGGCTTTCGAGTGGGAAGTGCGACGCTTATCGACCCACAAACGGGGCACTATTTCGCTGAAATTCCTATTGCGCCAGAAATGTTGACGAAGCCGAGTATTTTCACTGGTGTTAATAACGCGCTTTACGGTGTTAATAGTTCTGTTGGTACGGTCTCCTTCGCTTGGAAACCTATTCAAGAAGGCGGCAGCGTATCAATAGGTGCAGGTAATAATAATTTTAATTTGCAGCGTGTTCATGGTGCTTCAACTATGCTCCTTGAAAGCCATCCTGCTTGGTCTGCGGGGATTGAAGGAGAGTATTCACGCTCTGAAAGTGATGGCACCATTGCCAATGGTGATCACCAGTTTGAGCGTGCGTCTGGTCGTGTTCAGTTAGCAAGCGAGCGTTCGCAAACCGACTTATTTTATGGCTTCCAACAAAAGTTCTTTGGTTGGCCCAATTTGTATACGCCATTCAACGTAAATGAAACGGAAGACATTGAAACCCGTTTGGTCATGCTAAATCATAGACAGGGATATGGTGAAAAGGGCATGGAAAATACCGTCGAGGTTTCTGCCTACTACAGAGAAAACGACGACCATTATGTATTTTCACGAGAAAATCCAGAAGCGTTTCAGGCGTTTCACGAAACCGAAGTGAAGTCACTCGCACTTTCTGGCACTCACAACCTATCGCAAGATTTTGGTATCAACTACTCAGCACAGTTTACTGCAGACGACATCAAATCAACCACGTTAGAAAACAATTTCACCTCTCGAGATTACTATAAAGTGAGTGTGGTGCCCGAGTATCGAGCTAAGTTGAACAGCAATGAATCGCTCACCATTCGTTTAGGTGGGGCGTTTGACGATACGAACCGCGACGACGACCGACTGTCTGTTGTAGGCGATATTAGTTGGCTAACCCAACTTGATCGTCATGCATCTCGAACCTTCTATGTTTCATATGCGGAAGCGACGCAAGTGGCGGGTTATACGGCAATTGGCGGAAGCACCACAAGCGGCTTGTTCAGAAGCAATAATCAGCTTAAGCGAGAGGCGAGTAAAAACCTAGAAATTGGCGCCTCGTTTGATAAGCAATCGTGGAAGTTTGATACTGCGCTTTTTTATCGCTGGGATAATGAACTTACCGATTGGACTTATAGTTTTGATTCAACCTCAGCACGTAGCGCCAACCCCGTTGATATAGAGACGCTAGGTGTTGAGTTTATTGCGATTAAGCGCTTTGATAATGCTGATGTGGTTGCCAGCTATACTTATTTAGATAAGTCGGAAGACTATGGAATTGATGGTGTGGATGCGAGTTTTTACGCGCTCAACTATCCGCCACATCGCGTAACCCTCGGGTTGGTGTGGTTTGCAACTGACACGGTTGAAGTTCGCATTGACAACGAATGGAGAAAACAGGAAACCAATGCGCTTAGAAACGGCAGTGACGCTGCGTTCTTTTCGCATGCCACCCTTACCTATTCACCGGCTCAGTTTGAAGGGTTAAACCTAGTATTGGCCGTGGATAATTTATGGAATGAGCGCTTTGAAGAAATTCCCGGTACGCCAGGTCGTGGAGAACAGTATTCTGCGACCTTGACCTATTTTTGGTAGTTTGATGTGAAGTGCTTCGCGTTAGCGATTAGCTATCGCTGAGCGCTTCACGCTTTATTTATACAAGGTATGTGTGATGCCCGACTTTCAAGAATCGTCCGAAACTGAAGAGCCAATTAAATTAACCTCTTCAGGCGGCCTTTTGGACCTTAAAGATTTAGCTGGAGAATGGCGTTTGCACCGAAAGATTATCCAGCAAAACGGCGATACTTTCTCCTTTATTGGAAAGGCTGCTTTGCGTTGGGATTCAGGATGGGAGAAACCTACGCTGAATTATTACGAGCAAGGTGAAGTAACCTCGCCTAATGGAAACGTTATGTCTGCCGAGCGTCGCTACTTTTGGCAACAACCCCAGCGTGGAGTCTTTGATGTTTTGTTTGATGATAAGCGGTATTTTCATAGCTTCAGCACAAGTAACCCCAACGCACATCACCTTTGTGGTGACGACCATTATGTAGTGCACTATCGTTTTGAAACGTGGCCATTATGGTGCGCTACGTGGCAGGTTAAAGGACCCCGGAAAGACTACACTATGGTTAGCGAATACAGTCCTCTATAGTTTGCGCTGTGCCGTGATTTATGACTGCTGCTTCTTGCTGTACTGGTGAGACATCCAAAGAGCAAAGGCGATGATCGCACCGCCAAGAAACAGACGGGAAAAATCAGTCTCTTTTTGCCAAAGCAGCAAATTAACCACAAGCCCTGCCGGAATAAGGGCGTTATTCATGATAGCTAACGTGCCCCCAGACACTTTCAGGGCGCCTTGATTCCAAAAATAATAGCCAAGCCCTGATGCCACCACGCCTAACCACAACAACACACCCCATTGTTCGCCGTCTTGTGGCAATTTGTCATAATTACCGAAGAAAAAGAAAGCGGGCAGTGCGACAGCTAGTGCACCTAAGTAAAACCAAGCAAACACATTGTGGTTAGATACCGATGCTTGAAACGTTGAGGTCAACTTTTTATAGCCTACCTGGCCGAAAGCGAAACATAGGTTAGCACCCTGTACGATGGCAAAACCTAACCAAAAGTTATCACTAATACCGTTAAACCGAATAATAGCTGCACCAGCGGTGGCAATAAGGGCACATAGCAAATAAAACGGGTTGAACCGCTTAAACATGGCGTCGTTTAAAATAGCGACATAAAGCGGTGTGAAAATAGTAAAAAGCAACACTTCTGGAACAGATAAATGCAAAAAGGAATGATAGAAAAAGATATACATCAGCCCTAATTGAACGGCTCCTAACATTGCCAGTATCGCTTTTTGTTTAATACTTAAAAGTGACGGCTTTAGAAAAGGAAGAAAAACGGCAAAGGCGAGCGCGACGCGCGTTAATACCGCGAAGTAGCTATCAACTGCACCTGCTAAAAACTCACCAATAAGTGAGAATGAAAATGCCCATAAGACTGTAACTGCGACAAGGTATAGCACGCGTTTCTCTTTTTCTAACTAAGACGCGCGCTAAGGTATTGCAATGGGCATTGTTAATCAACTAAAGGTTGTTTTAACGCTCACAGAAAGTCATTAGTGAACCGCGCTAGATATAGCAGGAGCGGGTGGTGATTTAACTTTTTTCTCTTCTTTAAATTCACCGGCTTCTTCAACAAGCGCTGTCATTGCGTCAATGATATCCAGGAAGCTTGCTAATTGATCTGGCGTAAGACCGTGAGATAAGTTCTCGATTTTATTAATAAGTTGCTTAGTAGGTAGGCGCATAGTGTCAAAATTTTGTTGTTTCACTGAATGTTGACCATAGCTGTTTCAAATTTCTTGCCACAATAAACTTCACATTGAAACTTCCTTTAACTACTGCCCTCAACGAGCGCTTTTTTAGCCATTAAAGCCTCGGTTAAAAACTGCATCAGTAACTTCACTTTGGGTTGCTCATACAAGTCAGGGTGAGTGAGCAACCAAATATCGTATTGCAATACGGGAGTACTTCCCGGTAATCGCACCAAGTCGGGGTGTGGATCGCCCATGAAACAGGCCGTTCTTCCCATGCCAACGCCGTTTAAAATAGCGTGGTAACGAGAAATAATGTCGTCTATTGCTATTCCAATAGGCACTTCTGGATAGGGCGATTGCGCTAGCCATTGTGGCCAAACTTCATTCTCTAACGGCGCAATCCAACGCCAGTCATTACGAGGTGTGCTTTTACAGTAATCTTTGTGTGCATAAAAGCACAAGCCCAACTGGTACAGCCGCCTTCCAATTAAGTGTTCGGGTAACTTAGGTGCTCCGCGTATTACGACATCCGCTTCGCCTTTGTCTAAGTCGGCGAATTGTGTTGAGCTTTTTACTTTTAAATTAATAGACGGGTAAAGCCGAGTGAACTCACCAAGCTCTTTGGCTAATAAAAACTGTGACATGGGCTCGCCTATTGAAAGCGTTATTGAGCCAGCAAGCTTCTCGTTGCTAGCGCAATAAAGCCGTTCTGAATCGCGAATAACTTTTTCAACTTGCATAGCTGTGACTACAAGTTGCTCTCCAAAAGGTGTTGCGCGATACCCGCCAGGAATGCGTTCGAAAATACTGGCGCTATATTGTTTTTCCAGTAAAGCCAGGCGTCTTGCCACTGTAGTATGGGTAGTACCCATCGCAACAGCAGTGGCTCTTAGGGTACTTGACCTATGTAGTGCAAGAATTAATGCGTAGTCGTTCCAATCTTTCATGGAACGATAATGCACCATTGTGAGCAAAAAACAAACCGTGTTTTGAGGGGCATCAATTGCTAACGTAACGGTATAGCTACAAAGTCAATTATTAACGAGAGAGTCTGTATGTTGCATAAATCCATTTTATTCAGAGTGTTAAGGTTCTTTATGTTGGGCGTTTTAGTTACTTCCCTTTTTACATTGCCCGCTCTCGCAAATGCGAAAGATGAAATGTTGTCGGTGCATTTTAATCCAGGTGCTGTGATGCAGCTTATTGCACCGGTAACTGAAGCTGAAAAGCGGCCGCTGCGCGATGAGTATTTTAAAAAAGGTGCGCAAACCGCGAAGGAGTATGGGTACACACAAAATGGCGTGCTTGTTGTTGATAAAACCTTGATAGGAACGTTTCACCCGAATGTTTTTGTAGTGAGCCAGTGGTCTTCACTAAAAGCGCAAAAATCATTTCAAGCATTACCACTTTTTAGCGAAATAAAGGCATTGAGAAGAGATGCGTGGAAAGCGCTGAAACTTTATGATTATGAAGTGAATAAGCCAACAACGCTGAGATTTTCTACGAACAAAGTGTACTCAATCTCACTAGCTTGGGTGAATCCAAAAGCGCCCGACGACTACTATACTTTTATCAACAGCCTTGTGAAACAAGCTGAAAGCATGGGTGGGAAAGTGATATCTACAACCCAGGATATAGTGCTAAACGACCACAACCCTTGTGCCGTGGCGCCACAACAAATTGTGATTATCGAATGGAATGAAGCCATTTACGTAGAAACCTTACTTACATCGCCCGAGTTCAAAGCCACGGTCGAAACGCTTGAAAGCGGTACAAGCAATTTTGAATTACACTTAGTTCGTCTAAGGGGGTAATGTATTGATGAGCATGGCGTGAAGGCTATCACCGTCTATGGGTTTCGAAAAATGGTAGCCTTGCAAAAATTCGCAGCCATGAGCTTTGAAGAAGTCTACTTGTTGCTGGGTTTCAATACCTTCGGCGATACATGAAATATTTAAGCTTTCAGCCATTCGCAGGATAGCGAGCACGATCCCCTCGTTTCCTTCTCCGACATCATCAACAAAGCTTTTATCAATTTTGAGTATGTCGATTGGAAAGTCTTTCAGATATTTGAGTGAGGAGTACCCTGTACCAAAATCGTCCAAAGCTATTACAAAGCCTTTATTTTTCAGGGAAGAAATAATGTTCATCGCGCCTTCATAGTCCGACATAAGTGCGCTCTCTGTTATTTCAAACCTTACGACTTGTGACGCTATATTGTATTCGTTTAGTAGCTCTACTATTTCCTGGATTTTGGCTGGTTTTGATATGTGCAGTGCACTTAGGTTAATCGATAGATAAAGTGACTGTGACATCCACTGGGAGGTCTTTAATAAAGGTAACGCTTTTTCCAGCACTTGCAGCGTCATAGCTTCTATTATTCCAATGCTTTCAGCAACAGGAATAAACACATCTGGCGGTGTCATGCCATCTTTTGAAGGCCAACGCATAAGTAGCTCAAACCCAGCAATGGCACCAGATGCCGTATGAACAATAGGTTGATAAAAACCTACGAATTCATTATTCGAACAAGCTTGTTTTACCGCATTTTCGAGTTTTAATTTGGTTTGCGCACGCTCATTCATGTGCTCAGTGAAGTATTGGAAATTATTACTGCCCAACTCTTTTGCGTGATACATTGCAATGTCTGCATTTTTCAAAAGTTCTGTGGGCGTGCTGGCGTCATCGGGGTAAAGCGCTATGCCAATACTTGCCGATACACTGACTATTTGGTTTTTTAGTGTGACGCTTCGCGCCAGTTCAATAATCATTTGATTGGCTAAGTGGGCAATATCTTTCTCAGCTTCAATTTTTTCTATCATCACAACAAATTCATCACCCCCTAAGCGAGCAACAGTGTCTGATTTTCGAAGTATTTTTTCGATTCTCTTGCCAATTATCTGTAATAAGGTATCTCCTGCGTCATGTCCGAGGCTGTCGTTAATTTGCTTAAATCTGTCTAGGTCAATAAAAAATAGGCAGAGCGAGGAATGATCGCGGGACGCTTGCTCAAAAGCATGCTGAACACGGTCTAACAAAAGCGTACGGTTGGGAAGGCCCGTTAAACTATCATAATTTGCCAATTGAACTAGCGCATCTTGAGCGTGCTTTTGCTTGGTAATGTCAGAGAGAATGACAAGGTAACGGCTTATTTCTGTTGTCGCCTGCGAGTTGCAAACGGCGGTAATGCCAATGTTGACCTCATACCGTCGTCCAGAAATGCTGAAAATTTCAGCTTCTCCGCTCCAGTGCTCGCCGGGTAAAAGCTTACGCATACTTTTCATTGTGTAGTGCAGTGCGCGCCTTTGCTCGGAGAAGATGCTTTCCAGTTGGTCTGTAATGCTTTCGCTACTAGCAATATCCAGCGCTTCTTTGAATGCATGATTGGCAATAACAGGCTTAAAATTAGTGTCAAAGATTACGACCCAATCCCTTGTATGTTCGAACGCCTCACCAAACAGCTGGGCTTTGGTCTGTGTATTTATCGACTCGTCAATATTTGAGTAGGTGCCTGCGAGCCTTTTAGGCTGGGATAGTACTTCGCTTAGTACCAGAGCTCCTACATCTCTAAACCATATGTACTGTCCGTCACGTGCCTTTAATCGATAGGTGATATCTATGTTTTTTCTTTCTCCTCTTGTTACGGCTTGCCACTTAGACGTAAAAGCTGTGATGTCATGTGGGTGAATTAGAGATAAGTGAGCCTTCAAGGTAGGCTCTACAGTTCCTCTTTCATACCCTAAGTCACTTTCAATTCTCTCTTGAGTAATTAGGTTCGAGTCTTCTTGCCATTCCCATATGTTGGCGTTACTCGCCTTTAGCGCCATGGTAAGCCTATTTTTATTTTCCAGCGCATCAAAATGAGCCGCTTGTAAGTTTTCTCGATTCAGTTTCCTTCGCCACATAATAAGCATTGATAGCGTCAGGGCGATAAATGCATATAAAAAATACGCAAAAGGAGAGGCGAATAAGGGGTACTGAACCTTTATTTTTAAACGCGTCTTTGGTCCAGATACGTCGCTAGCTGGATCATAACTCGCCACAGAAAAAGTATATTCTCCGGGGTCTAGCTGGGGGAATGACACCTCTGTCAAGTTAGTCGGGGGGTAAGAAATATTTACAGCGCCGGAAAGCTCATATTTATACTTTCCGAACTTGGTGGTGGTGTATTGCATGTCAGAGTAGTTTATTGATAAACCTATATCGTCATGGCTAAGCACGATGCTCTTGTCATTTTGTATGCCTAGACCGAGTTCAAGATCTTTCGATATCAAACGAATGTCTGTAATAAATACATCATTTAAAGTTTCGGTTTGGGTATTGAAATCGCTGGGGTCAAAAAGCGTAAATCCTTTTTGCGAGCCGAACACTAAGTTGTGGTTTAAGAGTGCTTTGCGCCCTCCCCATGTAAACTCATTTGTGGTGAGCCCCTCTTTAATAGTGAACTGTTTTAACCTGAGCGTACTAGGATTCAACTGAAGTAGTCCTTGATGACTACCCATCCAAATCATTCCGTGGTCATCTTTTATCAAACTAAATACGATATTTGTAGGGAGCAAGTTACTCGAGTCGAAAAAATGTTTATGTTCATACGTAGTAGCATCAATGCCGTATAAACCGTGTCCAGGGTAACTTATCCATAAAGTACCAAAATCATCAATTATTGCTTCTGTAGGTGAGATTACATACTCCGCTTGGACGTTCCTTGCTTCATGTACCTTTGTCAGGCTACTGGTAATGAAGTTGTACCGCCAAAGCGCACCTGTCATGGAAATAAGCACACTAGACTTTTCGTTATTGAATTCAGGTAAAAATGTATAAAATTGGCTTGGGTTAAGCGATGCAGTTAATACTTCATCCTGAGTAGACTTATTGTTTTTAATATCAAGTCGATAAAATTTATCCTCTGTAACAACGACGAACTTATCTTCTGTAAAATGAAGTATATCGTTAGCCTTTCCTGAGCTCAGTAGTGTGTTGGTTTCCTCATCGAAACCGAGAGGGATTACCTGTTTCGTATTCAAGTCAAACTTGGTCAACCCTTCTGACGTCACCAACCATACCCAGCTACCTTTCCCTTCTCTGATAATATAAATGGTCCCTGAAGACTCAACGGCTTTGGCATCGCTGGTCACGAGAAATTGTTCCATATCGCCTGAACTCAAGCTATACCAATTAAGTCCGTTGTGAGTTCCCACCCATAAATTTTCCTCGTCTTGAACATGAAAATCATAGACTATGTTATTGCTGAGTTGATTATGATATTTACCGTCTGAAAAGACATTCTGGAATGCTAATGTTTTTGGGTCCCACAATAAAACGCCAGATGTATCAGTAGCTAACCAAAGGCGTTTATCTGGGGTAAAAGCGATGTTCGTGATGTCGTCATCAGTTATGAGTAAGTTTGAATCAGACGGAAGAAATAAGTGTTTTAATTTTTTCGTCACTAAGTTAAAGGTATACAGCCCCTTGTCAGTGGCAATATAGTAATCAGCTCCGCTTAGGTGAGCCATGCTCCAAATATTAAGAGATGGAATGATTTCTTCCGCGAGGGGCGCAATCTTTAAGTCTTCTTTTGCGAATGCTATCAATGACGATAAGGAAATTTTAAATAGACCTTCTACTGTGCCAAGCCACAACTCGTCGTTAGAGGCAGGGAGAAGAAGCTTACCGTTGAGTTTATCCTTGTTGGTTTCTTTGTCTGCTAAATAACTAGCTTTCTTTATTTTCTGCGTAGATTCATTGTAAGTATATAAACCAACCGAAGTGGCTATAATTAACACGCCATCGTGATAGTTTATTCTTCGAATAATAGCGTCGTCGTTGAGTGCAAATTCAGGCGCTAATAACTCGAAGATAGTTGTCCATTCATTGGTACCTAGGTCAAACTGAACGATAACGTGATCGAATGCAATAAATATAGAGTTCGCCGGGCCTTCTATGAAATGCGACGCATACTGCTGCCAAGTGGGTTGATTCTTGTATTTAATGCTTAATTCGCGTTTACTTTTTCCTGTGTCATAGTCGACCCTAAATACGCCGCGGCTATACGTACTTACCCACAAATCATTATTTTTGTCTTGATAAAGTGAGTAAATACCGTCATCGGCAAATTCATTCTCTAACCCGGTAAAGTGCTTGTTGTCGTGCCCATCATAACGATTTAGGCCAGTTGCAGTGGCAATCCATAAGAGCCCATCACTGTCGACGAGCATGTCATTAATAAAATCTTGTGTGAGTCCGTTTTCTGTAGAGAGACGCTCAAATCGTGGCGACTCAACGATTGGCTCGGCAAAAGCAAGCATTGAGCGTGTGAATACCAGCAGTAACACTACAGCAAATATTATAGTTTTTATTATCATAACCAATTATTGAGGAGGCAAAGGACGTCAAAGTGTCATAGCCAATAGTAGTCGTAAAAGCACTGACCAGGTAGTATAGGATAGTATAAGAGTTGCAGATATGATCAACGATAAAACAAATGGTTAGTTGTGATTTTTTCCAGAGTTTGGCGTCTATTTAGATTCAATAAGTCTTATCCAATGGTTAAAGACACCTAGGTTTTCCAAAATAATTTTCACACACATTAGAATAGGTACAGCAAGCAATACACCGATCACGCCCCATAGCCAGCCTGTTATGGCTATCCAAATTATAATGATCAGTGGATTTAGCTGCATACTTCTACCCAAAACGGCGGGTGTGATTAATTGCGACTCAACAATGTTCAACGCTAGAAAAATGCCGGCCGGCAAGAAAGCACTACTCGTAAGTCCGAACTGGACAAGGCCTACTACTAACAATACAAGGCAGCTAGCGATGCCGCCTAAATAAGGTACAAAGTTCATGAGAGCGACTAATGCTCCCCACAGTAATGCATCTTCGATACCAATGTAGAAAAATACTGCTGCTGTAGCTAAACCCAAGCAGGTGTTAATAATACTGATGGTAACAATATAAGAGGAAAGCTCGTGTTGAATTTGACCAACCAGAACTAACGCGCGCCTTTTATCGGTGACAATAGGAAAGTCTCTAATAAAAACGTGAAATAGACTGGGCCCAAACACTAATAAGAAAAATATGAGCACAAAGCACGCGAGAATTTGTGCGACCATCAATGGTGCATTGCTAAAAAGCGTTAGGCCCATATCTATGCCATTCTGCTTAATTTTATCGGTTACCGAGTTTGCATTATCAGCTTTTGGCGGGGGCTCAGGCGGCTGATCATCCTCGCTAAACCAGCTAAAGAATGACCCTTCTTTATCTGCAGGTTTAGTGTCGACTGGGGGCTCAGTGGTGTAGCCATCTATATGGCTACTAATTTCTTCAATTTCTTCAGTTATTTCCGTTGCTATCTTGGGGAGAGATTGCATCCAACGTTCGGCAGGCTCGGCTAGTTCCAAAGCTAAAAAGGTAAAAGGGGCGACGAGTATTGCAATGAGAATAGCTGCGGAAATGGTTGGTGGCACAAAGAATTTCTTGGCAAAAGCCACGAGAGGACTAAGTAATAATGCAACAAATGCAGAGAAACAAAGAGGAATAAGTAAGGTTTTGGCAAGATAAAGTGTGTAGATAATAGCAAAAATAACAAGCGTATTGAGCAACCTTGTTTGTTGGGCTATTTTGGGAAAAGAGCCAGAGTACTTCTTGTTCCGTTTAGTTTGCGTAGAGCCAGCGTTATCCATGTCTTAGCCTCTGCAGAGAAATATTTTTGCGTATATTTCTTTGAAATTAGAGTGTTAATATTACGAAAATTTCATCATTAAAGTTCACAAACAATACAGTTCTTAATTTAGATCAACCATCCCTTAACGCACTTACGTTTCCCTCGCCGACTTCTCCCGTTTTTACCTGTAAATAGCAACGCATACATTAGCGTTAAAAACACTATCTTTATTTGAGTTCGTGAGTCTGTTGGCCTTTATCACAGTAGTAAAGTGATTGTGGTCAAAATGTTAGCCATAGAGAACTTTATACTTTAGTATATTTTTTTCCTTATAATTTGAGAGCGCTATGCCAGAGCCAAAGTCTGAGGCTGTATCTTCTTTCACCAATGACACTCCATTCCAAGCTCTCGTAGAAAACATCACCGATGCGGTTATCCTAACTGATATTAAAGGGCTTATCACTTATGTGAACGATAAAGCACGTGTTATCTGTGGTCTTCATGAGTCAAATAATGTCGATGATTCAGTATTCAGTTTGTTTCCCGATGAAAAATCGGACCTTATTATTCAGCAGTTTGAAAACGTTCTTAAACATGAACAAAGCACGCCATTAGAAATTCGTTTGGGAGCAGATCATTCTTGGTTCAAACTCACAATATTTCCTGTTATGAAGGATTTTGTAGGTTTTTCTTTTCATGATTTTTCGATGAAACGAAGACTACAGATTATTTCCAATTCACAGCGAGATGCTATGAGGCTAGCGTTATCCGGCGCAGACTTAGAGGATATATTGGCATGTTTGGTCAGCGCCGTGGAAAAGACCATCGACTTTCAGGGCGTTTGTGGTATCTCATTAGTTTCAGAGGATGAGCTGTCGCTTGTTTGTGCTGCAGCGCCTTCAATGCCAAGCAAAACACGTCAATATTTTGATAATTTAGCCATTGATGATTTATCGCCCTTGGGAAAATGCTGTCAAACTCGTGATGTGGTCTGTGTCGATGTCAGCGAGCAATCTGAATTTCATGATTTTTGTCGCTCTACTCAAGAGTTAGGGCTGCAATGGTTTTGGTGCCGGCCCATTTTATCTGCTGAAAGTCGCACTGTTTTAGGGACTTTTTGTTTATTCCATCATGAGCGTTTTACGCCCTTGCCTGATGATGTCGATATGATTAACGCGCTCTCGAAAACTGCCGCAATTATTATCGAGCGTAATAACGAAAATCGTGCTCGACGTGAGGCTGAATCGGCGTTATTGAAAAACGTCGAATCATTCAATAAACAGCGAAGATTGTATGAAACGGCCTTGTCTAACACACCAGATTTGCTTTACATCTTCGATCTTGAGGGGCGCTTTACGTACGCAAACAACGCCTTGTTGCAAATGTGGGGCATGACGTGGGATGAAGCTATTGGAAAAAACTGCTTGGAATTAGGCTATGAACCTTGGCATGCCGATATGCACATGCGAGAGATTCGACAGGTCATTGAAACTAAACAATCTATTCGTAGCGACGTTCCATTTGACGGTACCAACGGTCGACGCATATACGATTACATCTTCGTTCCTGTTATTGGTGAAGACGGAAACGTTGAAGCTATCGCAGGTTCAACAAGAGATATAACAGAACGTAAGCAAGCCGAAGAAATGGTAAAGCGTGCAGAATCGCGAAGGCGCTTGGCGCTAGAGGCTTCGCATAGCTTTGGTATTTGGGATTGGGATATTAAGCAAAATATCTTTACAGCAGATGAACGTTTAGGGGAGCTATTTAATCTTACCAGCGATGAAGCAGAGCACGGTGTGGCGATTGAAGTACCCAGTCAGTATATCCATCCGGATGATTTAGATGCGAATAAAGTAGCCATCCAAGAAAGCATCGACAATGGCACGCCCTATAACCAGGAATACCGTATTTTACAAAAAGACGGCACTATTCGCTGGGCTTCTTTTAGAGGTCAGGTAATTTATGACAGTGCAGGGGAACCCGAGCGCTTTCCAGGTGTGGGGGTTGACACGACACGCGAACGCAATGCGGTAGAAGCGCTTCAAGAAGCTGACCGCAGAAAAGATGAATTCCTTGCTACGTTAGCCCACGAGCTGCGTAATCCTTTGGCGCCCATTCGAAATGCGTTAGAGATTTTACAGTCTCAAGATTATAGCCAGACGCAAAAAAGTGAGGCTTTCGGGCGGGTTGAGCGCCAAGTAACCCAGATGACAAGGTTAGTTGATGATCTTATGGACGTGTCGCGCATCACCCGAGGCAAAATTAGAATTCATCGGGAGCCCGTGAATTTATGTGAAATATTGGGCACGGCGATAGAAACGATTCAACCTTTAATTGATGAAAAGCGGCATACGTTATCAGTGGAAAAAGTCTCCGTTCCTATTTGGGTTAACGGTGATCTCATCCGGTTGTCGCAGATTTTTTCAAATATAATCAATAATGCTGCTAAGTACACGCCAGCCGGTGGAAAAATTGATGTTCAAATCAATACGTCGAACAACAGGGTAAATATCGTTGTTAATGATAATGGTGAAGGTATTCCCACCGATAAATTAGACTCAGTTTTTGATATGTTTACTCAAATTGATGGTGCTCTTGAACGCTCTCAGGGCGGCCTAGGCATAGGTCTTACCTTGGTTAAAAAGCTTACCGAAATGCACAGCGGAAGTGTGCGCGTGCACAGTGATGGTGTGGGAAAAGGCACATCGTTCTCGGTCACATTACCTGTACTAGAAGCTGCACAGAAAACGGAAAGTAAACCGGAAAAGAGCAACAATGTTGTGGGTATTACTTTTGAAAAGCTTAAGATTTTAATTGCTGATGACAACCAAGATGCGGCTATTACTATGGGCTGGATCTTGGAGGCAAAAGGCTGTCTTGTACAGGTTGTGGAGGACGGACCATCAGCATTAGAAGCTGTGCAGACATTTATACCTGATTTAGTCATGCTAGATATAGGCATGCCTGGAATGAATGGCTACGATTTATGTAAATTACTTCGTGAAAATAGCGCGTTAGCCAACGCAATATTTGTGGCTCAAACAGGATGGGGACAGCCATCGCACATTCAGCGCTCGAAAGAAGTTGGATTTAACCATCACCTCGTAAAACCTTTAGATTTAAACGATCTTGAACCAATAATTGCGCAAGCATGGCAGGTGAAAATATCCTCAAAGCATTAACGCCTTAAGTTTTCAGTAATGGGTTTGTGCCGATTCGTCTTTATAGCCCATGATCTTCTAGGTTCATTTGTTTTTTGACATGATGGGGATGATGGTTGAACACAAGAATGACGCTACTTCCTATTAGCGGCATGCAGCAAACCCTTCAAATGGATAACGATGCGTTAGCCATATTAACTGGCCGAGAGCCTCTAGTGACCGGCAGCGAAGGACTGGCCGATATTCATATTATGAACGCCATATTCGAGGCGGCAAAAACGAGCAGGCGGGTGAGCCTGTAGTTGTTTACGGACCATGAATAGACCTTTATTGCTCACTCATGAACGCTCATACAAATGAACTTACTTAGGGGTTTTGTATAAGTCACCTATCTAAATAGCAAGCCCGTTAAGAAAGCGGGCATGTTTATTACTAATGTAGCTAAGGCCTTCAATGGCAGAGTTAAGCGATTCGGCATCGGCGAGCTGCTCAAACCACGCATTAATTTCTCGCCCCTCTATCAAACCCATGACAGCTCCTAATACAAAGCCACGGTGCACGTTGTCTCCACCTACGTTCGTATTGGCCATAAGTGCGCGCTTAGAGTTATCTACATAGCGATAGGCAAAGTATAAAATACTTGGCCACGCATCACTGATATAGCATGCAGGTGAAAACGTACGGCCCACTACTTCAATATCGCTTTTTTTCTTTGAAATTAAACTAGGCAAGTTCAGCCTACCAGAACGCTGAGCAATATCTTCAAGAATAGCGGCAGGTTCTTCATCCTCTCTGAGCATCAACCTATTCAGCAAGTCAACGTAGAGGTCGCAAACCATAGCAAGTGATTCATCTGGATGGGTCAGAGAAAGATGATGGCGACAAATTGCTTGAATATCTTTGAGTGGCTGTTGTTGAGCTATCTGAACAATAGCAAGGGGCGTTACCGATACCAGCCCGCCAATAGATGCGGTATCGTGTGTTACTGCACCGCATTGATTTGCAGGAATCCCACGTTCAAGCTTGGCAAAAAAGCCGCGGTGGTAAGACTCCGCATAGGTGTCAGGATGTTGTGGCTCATCAGCGCGCATAAAGGCTATATAGCGCGAGAGAAATTCATCGGGTTCATAACCCTTGAGCGCACAGGCTAAAACAATGCGAGCACAATGTGCATTGAGTGTATTCTCTCCAGCTTTCATTCCCTGATGATAATGAACGTTGTCTTTACCCCAAAACTGTCTTTTCCCTTTAAGAATGACCTCGCCCACTATTTCCCGCTGACTGCCAGACGCCCTGTTTGCACGTCCGCCTTGTTGTGTAGAGTGCAGCGACATTATGGATGAAGGGTGGAACGAAGGGGCATCTTCAAATTGTTCGATACCTAACGGAAAGGCTTTATAGATATCGGCAGGGTTATAGTACCAGTGCACAGGCATGGCAAGGGCATCGCCGATAAACGCGTTCTTAAGTGCGGCTTTTGCGCGCTCTAGTTTCAGTGAAGACATATTTCTCTCGCCTATGTGTTGATGCGCAGTAATGGATATTTATTTACTGACCGTAAAACGTTTACGCGTGAGTAACCCAAAGTGATCGTTCTTTTACCCCTCAATTGCAGCTGTATTGAAGACGTATGGGAAAAAGGCTGATGGTAAAGGTAATATGGTTTTTACAGGAGGAAACGCGCTGGCGATAACTTTATACTCGCTTTTTTTAAACGCGCAATGGGTGCCCTAATGTTCATCGAAAAGCGACTTATTCCGAATGTATTTTCGCATATAGTGATACGTGATAGGGCGCAACAACCAGCTTTTAAGAGACATTAAAAATCGCCTGTGAGTAGGCGTGTTTTCATAAATTTTATCATCATGCAGCCAAAGCATTTTCCCCACATGCCAAAAATAAAAAGGGAAGGGAGGCATGAAAGTTATCACGTCAAGATCGCAGCAAATGCGATACGTTCTATGATGTAATAGGTAATGTTTATACCATGACCGCGTTCCGACGGCCGGCTGCCCGAAAGTGACTACTCTTTTTACCGATTTCGCAAACCTTCTCTCAAAATAGTCGGCCATTAGCACGGCGACGGCGCCGCCAGATGAATGGCCTATAAAAGAAAATCGCTTGCCTTGCTCGCGAAGGGGGTCTAACACTTTAACCAGTAGCTCTCTAAGCGGTAGTGCGTCTTCTGAGGTTTTCGTACTTGAATACATTGGCTGAGCAAGCAATCTGGCAAAACCCCAATGTACAAAAAAACTTCTGTTTAGCTGTCGTAATCTATACGGTATGAAAAACAAATTGGCGAACCAGTCTTTGAATCCTAGCGAACCACGAAAAACGATAATGACTTCTTTTTTGTTTTTTACCCACAGGATCCTTACGCTCATTCTGCCGTACTTGTCCACAAGGTGGCGTTCGTGAAAGGGGTCTAATATTTTTTGATATTGTGCGTCAGCATCAGGGTAGGCGAGTTGGCAAAGAATGGCATATCGTTCGTATTGATAGCGTTTCAGTTTCTTCATGAAAACTCGTATCGAAGCAATTTGCGTGTTTGAGGTTGAGCCTTCGCAGACTCTTTCCGAGAGTTTCCTACGTTACAGGTGGTTTATTTCAGAGTTATGACGGCAAAGGGTTATTTTGCTTGAGTGATATAGGGCCCAGAACATAGAGAGCAGAGAGAACAGAGAGAACAGAGAGAGCAGAGCCAACGGTTTACTCTCTAAACAGGTTGTTTTAGTCAGTTATTTCAGCAGCGACAACAGAGATTTCCACAAGTAGCGCTTCGCGCGCCATATCAGCGGTTACACAGGCCCTTGCTGGCGCATAACCCTCGGGCACCCAGTTGTCCCACACCTCATTCATCTTGGCAAAATCATCCATAGTTTTCAGATAAATAGTGGCAGAAAGCATATGTTTTCTATCGCTACCCGCTTGAATAAGCAGGCTGTCGACTTTATCCAACATAGTCTGAGTTTGGTGAGTAATGTCTTGTGTGGCATCAGCACACACTTGCCCACATAAATAGATAACGCCATTGTGTTTCACAATACGACTCATGCGCTGCTTAGTTTCCATTCTTTCGATGTTCATTAAAAAGGCCTTTCAATAAATTGGGAGAGGAAATGTTGAGCGACTTTAATCGGTTTGCGGGGGTACTTCAATTTATTCTCACTGCTGTTAGCTTTGCAGCTTGAAAGAGTCACAACACGTTAAACAACTTATTCTCTCTAATTTAAAAAATATTGTGAGATTTATTTCTCGGCCGCGAATCATTAGTCAACTACATTCTATTTGGGTAGGAGCAGACACTAGTGGTAGGCATGCTTTTAGACCAACTATAAAGTGATTAAGATAAAAAGACTTAGGCTATGCAAAGATTCAATCCATTGAGAATAGTGAAATGAGCGTCGATAGGCATGGAATGTACTTAGACATCATAGAAAGGCACAAGGGAATAGTGTTTAAAGTCGCTCGCTCCTACTGCAGCAATGAGTTTGACCGAGAGGATTTAGTCCAAGAAATTCTCGCTCAAATCTGGCGTTCTTTAGATACCTACAATGATAGCTTCAAAATAACAACTTGGATGTATCGAGTGGCGCTTAACGTTGCGATATCGTTTTACAGGAAAGATAAGACAACTGCTTATAAGCATACAGAAATAGAAGACAAGTTAATGAGTTATGACATGGAAGCTGAACGAGCAAATGAACAGAGTTTGAATGAGTTATACACATTTATAAACGAACTGAGCAGCGTAGATAAAGCGGTATTCTTGATGTATCTAGAAGGTGAAAGCCAGTCTGAAATTGCGGCTAATTTAAAAATCACAGTTTCAAATGTTTCCACCAAGATCAGTCGAATTAAACAGAAGTTAAAGACAAAATCGGCTTAAGAAAAAAGGGATGAAATATGAATTTAGAACAGATGCAGTCTGTGTGGCAGGCACATAGCGAACAGTTAGATGAGAGTATGAGCCTGAATAAAAAACTACTTCAAAAGATACAGGCTGAAGGTAACAAAAGCGAGTTGAATAAGCTCATTTTGACGAGAGCCATTGAAGGCATTGTATTTTTTTGCATCGTTCTTTCTTTGGGAACCTATATGGCTTCGTCCTGGAGTCTAACCGCACCGGTGGTCTCTGCATTTGTGCTCAATGTATTTGCAATAGTAGGGCTAGCCGGGAGTATCGGCCAAATCGCGGTGTTAAGTAAGATAGACTTTTCGAAACCAATGAAGGAAATCTTGAATGATCTAATTGCTGTAAGAACGCACAGTCTGAATGTTTTTAAACTACTAATTCTATCTGCACCTTTTTACATGGCTTATGTATTCCTGGGCTACGACCTGTTTTTTGGCGTTGATTTATTCTCATTAATGTCGGCAAACACAGCAATTAGATTTTCAGTTGTTGGCGTGATATTTGGAGCTATGGTGGCGCTGCTTGTCCATAAACTCAAGCCAGAAAATAGAACAAATAAATTAATTGCTTGGCTTTATCAGGAAATATCCGGCCGCAGGTTAACGCACCTGTTAGATCAATTCGAAAGTATGGACAAAGAGTGAGAAGAAGGGGCCATTAGATTGTTTTTTAGCGAGGCACATCAGTCCGGAAAAGTCGATAAGACCGATACTCGGCCGCCACGCTTGCGTGGCAATTTGCTGAATTTCAGGCACAAAAAAACCGACTCAAAAGTCGGTTTAAGTATCTGCTTCTGTAAGAAGAGATGGTACCAGTGGGCGGACTTGAACCGCCACGCTATCGCTAGCAACGGATTTTGAATCCGTCATGTCTACCAATTCCATCACACTGGCATAGTGTATAGACATCAACGTGGTGTTGATGCTTGGCATTATAGCGATGCCGCGCGCCTATACAACTACTTTTTGTGCTTTTTATGACTAAGTGCCGAAAGATTGTCCAAAGGCGCTCGCCGCTTCAGCCATTTCTTATTTTTTGTCACTCGGTATAACCTTACTCTTATCTTTCAATTAATAACTAGGTTTGCCGCTGCTACCATCTCTGAAGCGTCCAATTAAGTGCAATTACCGCAATGATTGAAGATGCAATTGGCATTATTGCCTTGGCGTAAACCTTTACGTTTCGAATAGCCAGTAGCAGGGGTAGCAACAAAGAAACAATGGCGAGTTGACCTATTTCAACCCCTAAATTGAAGGCCAATACGTTCATTACCAAGCTGCCCGACTGGGCGTTGAGGTCACCAAACACGCTGGCGAATCCCATTCCATGTAATAGTCCAAAGCCAAAGGTGATAAATCCTAATCGCATGATGATCGGAAACATGTTGTTTAATGCGGTGATGGCCACGGATAAGGCGATACCTAACTCTACTATACGGCTATCGAGCGTAATGAAATTGAGCGCTGTGGCCGTTAAGGTTATTGAATGAGCAAGAGTAAATGTGCTCACAAGTATCACCGTATTTTTAAAAATACGCGCTTTGCTTGCCGCTCTTTCCCAGCGGTTATTGTTTCGACGAAGGTTCACGGTAAGTAAGGTAGCAACCAAGAAGAGAATGTGGTCAAGCCCGATGAAAATATGCCAAATACCTTGGTATACCATTTCACCAAATTGAGTGAGCCAGTCATTGTTTAGAGGGGAAACAGTAATTGATGTTCGCTCGCTGTCTAATACATATACCCCGTTAAAGTCGTTTAGCGTTATCGATGTAAGCAACTTATGGGTAGGAAAGTCCGCGACAATGCCTGTGTATTGCACGGTTAGCTCATTTAACTTTGCGCAAGTGACTTTAAGCGGGTAGGCCAACAACGATTCTGCGGATATATTTTTTATAGATGGTGGCGCTGTACTGAGCGCACAGCGCTGGCCATTATCACTGATGATAACATTGCTCTGTATATAACTGTTTGCCAAGCTGTGGTGTCGATTCACCTCGCCCCACGTAAGGCTACCGTTGTTATCAATATCTAACCCTGCAGCGCGACCGATATCTTCGGGTTTTAATAACAGTTCACCGGCCAGCACAGTGTCTGATGTGCTATTAAGAGTTAAATACCCGTTGCTCAACTCGTGAGATAAGACGTCAGTACTAAGAAGTGTAAACATTAATAGCGCTATAAGCATGTTTATACTTTTTTGATTGAAAAAGGCAACAGTGCTACACATCAGTGGATACCGCCTTTGCTTGTCGTGCCCGCTCTAGCAATTGCTTATCGCTATTATTTTGCGCATATTGCCAGTTAAGTTCGGCAAACTTTAAAGCTAGGGCATAGTTTGGTTCTACCTCTAAAAAGTAAGTTGCGACTTGTGCCGCGTGTGAGCTATCTTCACGCCAAACGCGAATCTCCATATTTTTAGCTAACTGAGATTGTACAGGAGAGGTTTGAATGCCCTGTGCTCGCTCTGCCTTAGCCCATTGAAGGAGTAAGCCGTCATCGGCAGTAGATATGTCAGGTACAGAGGCCTCTAAAGTCTCGGTTATGATTTTAAAATTGCCAAGCGTAGTCTGCGCTTCTGCCCAAACCAGCAAAGCGCTAATCGGAAGCTGTGAGAATTCCGTTTTGCCTAATAACTGAAGTGCCTCTTCAGCATTGCCTAATTCTAGCGTCATGTCTGCAAGCACTTCATAAAACCATTCTTGTTCAGTATGTGTGGCTGAACCGGTATATATTTCAAATGCTTTAAGCTTTTGTAGTAACCTAGGTTCAGCTTTTTGCGAAAAATCTGCGTTTACCATACAGGTAAAGGCAATCAAGAAGCTGGTTTTTCCAACTAACTGTTCGCAATATTGTTTTGCCTGTTTTGCGTTGCCCCGCTGAATATTGATATCTGCAAGAAGCAAATGCGCAGCTGGGGAGCGGTAATGTGATATTTGTGCTAAATGCTGCTCGGCTTGCTCAAATTTATGAATACCTTGAAGTAACCTAGCTTCAAGAACAACAAGACGCTCTTTTTGACCTAGATTTAATGCGTCATAGTTATTTCGCATTGCACGTGTAAAGCGTTCTACACGTTCCCGTTCATTGCCCTGTGCAAAAAGATATCGGCTTTGTGATAAAAGTTTATCTGCTTCATCAAAGCCTTTAATTGATGCGTGCTGGGGCTCCCAGGTTGCTATCACGGTATTGTAATTTAATGCTTCGTTTTGAATGTTTGCTGCGTTAGATTCGGTAATAAGCATTAGGTTTGAAAATAGGAGGGTGAAAGCAAACGTTTTAATAAACTGCATTGTCGTTTCCTTTAAAAAAGCCTTCCATGGCTTTACGGTTGACACTGTTTTCCGCTACCGATCCAGACTGTTAATCGATGAGTAAATCGTCGAAAGTCGTATCATCAGCATCCTGTGTGAACTCTCTTCCGTTAATTGGTAGTGGTTCGTCGGTAGGGGCTTGGTTAAATGCATCACGGGTATAGCTAGAAAACGATACCTGCTGAGCTTCTATGGTTACAGAAACCGATGCAGTCACCTCAGGGTTTACACCATCTGACACGGTAAACGTAAAGCTATCGCTGCCTGTTACCTGAGCGTTTGGTGTGTAAGTGAAGCTTCCATCAGCGTTAACTACAGCACTACCTAAGCTACCGTTTTCTCCAAGGCCGAAGGTAAGCGAATCGCCATCTTCATCTGTCGCAGTTAACGTACCGTCAAAGGCAATATCAGCTTGCGTCGTCAGCATCTGATCCACCGCTACTGGTGCCACATTTTCCTCGGGTGGCGTGTAATCGTCGTCATCATCGCTGTCAAAACAGCCCGAAAGCGCTAATACCAATCCCGATATGACCCAAACTCGGCGAGAGCGAGCGTTCGCTGAAGCAAAGCGCGCAATCGAAAATTGGCTGGAGTCATGATTAAATAATGTTTTCTTCATAGGCATAATTGCGTTCCTTATTCTGAACCAGCAAGCGGTGTTTTAAGGTAAGGGAATGCGTTATCAATCATGCTGGCGTCTACAGGTGCGCCGTCAGTGAAAGGTACGGTGCCCACACTTGCATCTTCTGGTGCACATAAACCTAAATCAGTGTCTTCACCTGCTACTGGAATAGGGTGACATAGGCGTCCCATTACTACGCGAAGTGCAATGTCCACCACGTCATCACCTGGGCGGCGACCGTTAGGGAAACCTGCTAAGTCATTTCCTGCTACACCAAAGGCCGACTGTGATTCAGCAGGTGTTGCTGGAATTCCAGTGTTTAGGCGAAGCATTTCAGACGCAGTTACGGTAGCTTGTTGGTTAACACCTGGGAAACCAGTTAGGAACGCTGTTACCAAGTCCGTGCGAGGGAAGTTAGTTGGTGCAAGAGTTTCAATCTCCGTACCCAGCGTGGTATTTACCGCATCTTTGAAAAGAATGTTAAGTAACTCAGGCAGTGATGGGTGAGTCACATAATCAGCGAATTGACCATCATTGCTAGGGTGAGAGGTTGAGAACTTATCCTTGTCACCGATACCAATAACCAGTTCATTCACAAGTGGACTTCCTAGACGAGAAACCTGTGTCATCGCTCCACCGTTAGTTTCTGGTTTTTCAAACGTCGCATCTGGGTTAAGAATGCGAGCTTGAGGTAAGCTTGCCGTTGTCCAGCCGCCAATTACGCCGTTTCCTTCGCCAGTCACACACGCAGCAGGCACTTCAATAGAAAGTGCCGTTACGTTCTTGTCTGCCAAGTCATCGTTCATCGCGCTTTGAGTAATACCGCCCGGGAACCCTTGGCCATCACCTGCACCCGGCGCACTGTCACCTTCAACAGGTACATAGTTTACAAGGTCAAAAGTTTTACCCAGATTTACGACGAAGGGGTCTTTACGCTGCCCAACGAATACCTTGGCCATGTCGTCGCAACCAGGGATGCTGAACGAATAGATAAAGCTTTGGGCATAACGGGCGTATTCCGCTTCGCTTGTGAAGGTTTTATTGCCGATATAATCAAGGGGCTTTTTAAACATATCGCCCATGGCTGGCGTTAGCGTTGTACGCGTACCTGTTTTAATGTCGCCACTGACCATAGTAAGACTGTACATTTCTGAAAAGTTTGCTGCGCTTGAATCATCTGCACTGATACCGCCAACGTTTTTAAGCGGTACTTTTACCATCTTTTTATCGCCTTCTGGGCCGATGGGTAGCGCTATACCTTCATTATCAGCAGCTAGCATGTTATTAAAATTAAAAACAAAGCTAATGTCTTCTACAGCATCACCATCGTTATCGATATGAATGGCGTAGTGGGCATTTGGATCCATAGCAAAGTAGTTAGGGCCGCCGTATGCATCCTGCAATGGAATGTAGTTTGCGATGAAGGTGACGTAGCCTTCTCGGCCTTGTTCATAACTGTTAAATGCGTAGAAGTCAGTGCTGTCTAGCGCTGGATGACGAGTAATGTTCGGTGCTTCTCTATGGCTTGACGCGACTGCGCCCGCTGTTATGGCTGCACACGTTACAGCAACGGCCAAAGACAAGGTTTTGCGTTTAAATTGGATCATGTCGAGTCTCTCTGTTTTTATGAGTTCAAAAGTTAAACGACTGAGTTTTGGCTTTAGATGCAAAATAATTTAAAAAAATGAAAAAAAGTTTTTACAGAAAGTTTAGATATAAAAAAGGCCACATAAACAGTGGCCTTAAGATGTGTCGCTTTTTGCTAGAAAACTTAAACTGACACAATAGGAGCAATATAAAGTACTTCGGTCGGCGAGCCAGTCACCGAACCACCTGGCGCTTCTAAACTAACAGCCAGGGCTGCGATACTTTGACTAAGTAAAATGTCGGGTGTCGCCCGAGTATCTCCGTTAGCCTCCGGCAAAAGCCCGAGCGAAATCGGTGCTTCGCCGTTTGCTGGTACCATCCAGAGTTCATAGTCTTTATCTGCAAGGGCAACAAAGGCATCAGTCACCTTAACGTTCATACTATCGCCTGAAACTTCTATTACCCACAATGGCGTGTTGTCTGCGTTGTTGACCACGGCAATATGCGAAACGACAGGAGCTGGTACAGGCTGCATGACGAAAAGTAATACGGCCAACACCATTGCTGCAGCTGTAGATATGAACGATAAGTTCTTCCAGCGTTTCTGCTTTTCTTTCTCAAAGTCGATAACCTCGCCAGACTTACTAGAAGGTTGTGTATCGCTAGCTACGCTTGCGTCGTCAGCGGCTTTATGTCCAAGTTTTACTTGGATGTTTTCCCACACGTCGTCTGGCGGCGTCACAGGCGGGAGCGTCTCCGCAAAGCCGGTTAGATATTGTTCCCATTGGGCCGTTGCATCGCTCACCGCTTGATATTGCATCATTAACTTTTGATAGCGTGTGCGCGCTTTACCTCTGAGGGTACCAACAACGTATTCCGCTGCCAGTGCATTAAGTCGTTCTTCTTTCAAATAATTCATAGTGACAAGCACCTCTGCAAGCTCTGCAAGCCTCGTCTTATCCAGCTTTTAATTGTACCAAGGGGCGAGGCCAAGTGACTCACCACTTCTTGATGAGACATACCGTTAACGTAAGCTAAATGAATAGCTTGGCGCTGAGGGCCGTCTAATTCATCCAAGCACGCGGCTAGTTTAGCTTGCTCTGCACCCAGTTTAACATTTTGTGAGCTCTCTACTCCCGATGGTGCATCATCGTTTAGCTCAACTTCGTTTCTTACATTGTGATAGCGAATTAAGTCCAGTGCCCGATAGCGCACAATGCTTACCATCCAAGTGAGCACGGTGCCTTTGCCTCGCTGATAATTGCCTGCGTTATGCCATATTTTAATGTAAGCATCTTGTGTGGCTTCATCGGCAAGCTCTGGCCGTTTTAGTAGCTTTAAAGCAACTGCATAAAGCTGTGGGCTGGTTATTTTATAAAGCTCTGCGAAGGCTTTTTTGTCACCGTCTGCTGTTTTACACAGCAAAGGGAACAAAGTTTCATGTTCCATCGTTGCTCCTACCTTTTATTGTTATGGCACCATTCTCACGATGATACTGACTTTCGAAAAATGCTGCTTCTAAGTATTTAAACTAGCACGCTTTTTAAACATTCACATAAAATATTGCGGCGTCAAAAGGGCCTACGCCGCTATTGCTATTAAAAGCTTATGCGCGGTTAATATTTCAAGGAAACAGTAAGACGAACGTTTCGTGGTTCAACCGGGTGATAGTGCAAATCCTCTATGCCATCTTCAGGTTCGCCAGGAAGTCTCGACGCATAAAAGTAGTCGATATCATGATCATCACTATCAAGGGCGTTCAACACTTCTAAAGTCACGTCCCACATCGGCTGACGATAAGCGACCTGTGCGTTCATTAAAAACGTTGATGGCGGTGAAACTTCATCGAAGCTTTCCACCGTACGAGAACTTAAATAACGACCTCGCAGCGTATAACTAAATCCAAGCTGGTTGCTGTTTTGAAAATACGTGAGGCCCGCGCTCACAACGCCCGGAACTGTACCGTCAATATGGCGGCCTTCGCCTTCTACGCTGTCGCTGAATCTTGCTTTTGTCCAAGCAGCTTCAATGTCAGTTGTTAAATGATGATTAACCCAGTAGTAGGCACTTACTTCTATTCCGTGTCTTTCTGATGGTCGACTCGCTTCGGTGAAGCCTGCGTCGCCGACATAAACAAGTTCACTATCTAGTTCTAGTCGCCACAATGCAGCTGAAACGTTATAAGTTCTATTGTCGGTAAAATTAACCCCGGCTTCATAACCAAGAGACTTCACTAGTAACGGTGATGGTTCGGTTGCATCCCCACTTACCGGATCTACAGTAATAGTTGCACCCCGCGCGTCGTTTGAGTGATAGCCTTGACCGATATTGGCAAATGCGGTGAGCTGTTCAGACAGCAAGTATTTCAGACCTGCTTTTAACGTAAAAATACCATCGTCAGCACTACCGCTGTTGGCGTCTAAATCGCTATCTACGTCAACATCTAAGTAATCATAACGACCGCCTAACGACAGGCTTAATCTATCGTTTAGAAAAATATTGGACTGAGCAAAAAGTGCATAGCTGTTGCTTTCTACCGCGTCTTCTCTAACGGTGCCAAACCGGGTTAAATTTTGAGTGCGATACAAGCCTACATTGTCAATATCGTCAAAGCGCCACTGGCCGCCCAAGGTAATACTGCTCCCTTCTGTAATAGCGAGGGGGAGGGTAGTGAATATTTCACCGCCATAGATTTTTCTATCATCAGCTTGTTCGAACTGATCGCCTCGCTCAGGGTTATCGAGGAAGTAAGTGAAGTTAGAAAATAAACTAAGCTCAGTGTCTATGGCATAAATAGAGGCGTTCCATGTGTCGCTAGCGTAGTTTGCAGATAGGCTATAGCGAGAAGACTCCCCACCAACCTGGGTATCGATAGAGCCAAGGCGGTCTATTAAGCCGCTTTGAATAGCACGCTCTGGTACCTGATCGGCGCCATTCCAACTATTATCATAAGCCATGCCTGTTATGGTAAGTTGGCCATCTAACATTGGCGTAATATATCGAATATGAGCGTTTTTCTTTTTTACGTCTTCGTCAACATCAGTCCATGGGCCGTCATAGGTTTGATATTCTAAAGCCGTAACAACGCGGCTTTCTCCTGTTTCAAACTGGTTTAGTGCAACGGCGCGCTTAAATCCAAACTCGCCTAAACCTAAGAATACCTGGTTATTTTCAAGGGAATCTCTCAAATTAAAAATCGCGCCGCCTGCGCTAGAAAAATCGCCAATGTTGGCATAGTAGGTACCTTTAAAGTAGCTAAGGCTGTCGATGAGTTCAGGAATTATAAAGTTTAGGTCGCTGTATCCTTGACCGTGGCCGTGGCTACGCATGTTGACCGGCATTCCATCAACGCTTACGGTAAAATCGGTTCCATGGTCAAGATTAAAACCGCGAAGAAAATACTGGTTGGCCTTCCCTGAACCGCTGTGTTGCGTCACCATCATACCCGGAATAAATTCCAATATTTCACCAGCGCGTAGCATTGGGCGGTCAATCATAGTGTCACCCGACACCCATCCCTGAGAAGCAGAAATAAATTCTCCATCTTTTACCGACGAGTCACCGCGTACCCGAATATGCTCAATATCACCTTCTGGGTCATCGAGGGCGAGTGTGGGCGCAGTTGCGAGTAATATAGCGCTAGCAGTTAATGTTTTTGCAAAAGTTAATGTGGTCACTTTATGATTTCCGTTATCAGTTTTAATAACCATAACGAATGAATGAGGTGCTTGGATGCATTTTTTTAATAACTGTGCAGTCATCGATTTATCAATCATATTATTAAATGACGTTTAGTGTGGCTTATTGTGTTTATGCTATAGGGCGCTTGTGTCAAAATATGCATCGAAAATGATGATGTGAAGAGATACCCGTGGCACGACACGATAAGAAAGTTAAGAAAAGGCAATCGGCACCAAAATCGTCGACGACTGCTGAACATGAAAATGCGAGTAGCGTAGACTCAGAAAGTGAAACCCTTGAGCGAGCGGGGTTTATCCGCAGGTTACTTGCTATGGTTTACGACACCCTAGTGGCAACCGCCGTAGGCATGTGCGCAGCGATGGTGATGATAGTCACGCTGGTGGTTATGTTAAAAAACGGTACGCTCGATTTACAGGGGTACGCGGAGCCCGCTGACCTTATTCAGGCGTCGTTTGGCTATAAGCTGCTTATTCAAGCTTGGGTAGGCTTGTGGATAGCTGGTTTTTTCTTATGGTTTTGGCGCAGAGGTGGGCAAACATTAGGTATGCGAGCTTGGCGCTTGCGGATTTATAGCACCGTTGAAGAGCCCATGACTTGGCCTCGCTTATTCATTCGACTTTTTGCATCGCTAGGTGGTCTCGGTACTCTGTTGGTCTTATTTGATTTTAAGAATAAACAGTCACTGCAAGACCGTTTAGCGAAAACAGAAGTGTTGAAATTAAGCAAAGAGGCAAACGATCACAAAAGCTGGTAGCGTGTGTGTTGGTTGGCTTGAGAAACATATTTTAGAAGGCTATCACTTACTAGCGACGATAATCTATCGGTCAACTGGTAGTGAGTATATAAGCTTTAATACGAAAAAAAGTATTAAAAAAAAGAGGCGAAGCCTCTTTTTTTATATGTGCTGTAAGCTTTCAAAACACCAAGCGTAAGTCACGTTGTTGTTTGATTATCGCCTTAGCATAATACCTGCGACGGCAGCAAACAGCAGGCTTGGTAGCAAAGCACCAAGGAACGGCGGCAACTGATATACTAAGCTCACGGGGCCAAATACTTCGTTTAATATAAAAAAGCCAAAACCTGTTAGTACGCCCATAATAACGCGAGCACCCATAGTCACGCTGCGCAACGGTCCGAATATAAACGACAGCGCCATCAACAACATAACGCCAACTGATATAGGCTGAAAGATTTTTCGCCACAGCGCTAACTCATAGCGAGATGGATCTTGGTCGTTATTATCTAGATAGTTCACGTAATCAAGCAGGCCAGTAATAGACAATGCTTCGGGCTTAACCGCCACAATCCCCAATTTATCGGGAGTAAGGGTCGAGTTCCAGCGCACACGATCGCTTTCATCTAACGTGACATTGGTTTCTGTAAACTGGGTTACTTCCACGCTGTTTAGCCACCAGCCATCGCCGTCAAACTCTCCATTTTTCGCATAGGTGATACTGTCTAGTGAAAGGTCAGCATTGAAACTAAATATGCTCACATCTTTTAGCGAGTCTTGGCTCAGCACTTGGCCAATGCTCACAAACCTGTCTCCATCCTTTGCCCATACAAGCTTGTCAGATGAAAATAAACTTCCGCCCGAAATGGCTTCTGTTCTTATTTGTTTAGCTTTGGTTTCACTGTAAGGCGTTACCCATTCACCTATGGCCATCACCAGTAAAATCATAACAAGCGTCGATTTCATGGCCGAGTTGATGATATTCCAGCGGCTCATTCCCGATGCTTGCATGACCACGAGCTCACTGTTGCTGGCCAAAACGCCCATGCCAATAAGACCGCCAAGCAGGGTAGCCATAGGAAAAAATTGTTCTAAATCACGGGGCAAGCTTAGTAGTACGTAGATAAAAGCGACGAGCATGTCGTAGTCGCCTTCGCCAATTTTTCGCAGCTGTTCTACAAATTTAATAAGTGCGCTTAAGCCAATAAGTACACTAAGCGTAACGGTAATAGTGCCTAACAGCGTACGGGCGATATATAAATCGAGGATCTTAAACATCTATTTCTTCCTCAATATCCAAGCGCGAAGCTCTGTGCCAGTTTTCCTGTCTCGCACAATAAGCATAACGCCTATTATCAGCATAATGGTATGAACCCACCATAAACCAAGCTGGGGCGGCATTTTTCCGTCCTCTAATACTCGTCTGCTTGCAAGTAGTAGTAAGAAGTAGCCAAGGTAAAGTAAAATGGCAGGGAACATTTTCCCAAAGCGCCCCTGACGCGGGTCAACGGCGCTAAGAGGAACGGCAATAAGCACTAAAAATGGGATGGATAAGGGGATAGCAATACGCCATTGAAGCTCTGCTCTAGCTTCAATACTGTCGTCTTCCCAAAGCTCGTTGGTGGGCAAAACACTTACCTTGCGACGGGTCTCGTCTGCAGGTTTATCGGCTATCTGAATCTGGTATTCATCAAACTCAACTTTACGGAAGGCCTTTTCAGACTGCTTGCCTTCGTACTGCACCCCTTCTTTTAATACAAGGTTTCGCGTGCCGTCAGGGTTATTAGCCACTTCACCAGTTTGCGCATACACAACGCGGACATCGCCTTCGCTGTCAGCTGTTTGATTTTGCGACAGGAAAACACGCTGTAAAGTGTCACTCTTGTCTACATCATGAACAAAAATAACCGCTTTCTCGTTACCGGTCTGTTGGAACCGGCCAGGCATCAGCGCCGAAAGTCCCGCCTCGTTTCGCGCTTTTTCCCGCAGTTGATATTCATTTTCGGCAGCCAGAGGCGCGAAATACAGTGTGATCGCGCCAGTAACTACCATGATGAGCACAGATAAAAATAGCATCACCCGCGTAACGTACCATTCACTGATACCACAGGCGCGCATCACCGTCATTTCACTGTCTACATAAAGCCTGCCGTGGGCCAGCATTATGCCTAAGTAAGCACTGATGGGCAGCACCAAAGATGAGAGAATGGGGGCATATAAACCCAAGAATCCAAGCACTAGCCCAGCGGGAATGTCACCGTCTGATGCATCGCCTAAAACGCGCACAAATCGCAAGGTGACAAAAATGGCCATTAGGATGAAGAAAATCGCTAACTGAGATTTCAGCGTTTCCTTAAGTAAATAGCGGAATATCAGCATCTCAGCCCTTCCGGAAAATTAGGAATTTTAGTGAAAGAATGCACAATTTTGTTTAAACTTACTGTTTTTACAAGTTTTGCCTGCAATCATAAACCGTTTGCACGGTGTTTTGACGCAAAATTAACCTATATTCAATAGGCATGAAAGCGTGTATTGCAGCGAACTAAAAAGTTATGCTGCGTATTAAAACATAAAGCAGCGCGAAACGTTACGTGATTTTAGTCATCGTGCAAACCATAAACGACGAAAAGCGAGGTGATATCGTGGAGTTTAGTGTAAAAAGTGGCAGTCCTGAAAAACAACGCAGTGCATGTATTGTTGTGGGTGTCTTCGAGCCGCGTCGCCTAACGGCGGTGGCCGAACAACTAGACGAAATCAGTGAAGGTTATATCAGCAACTTGTTACGCCGTGGGGACCTTGAAGGTAAAGCGGGTCAAATGTTGTTGCTACACAATGTACCTAACGTACTGAGCGAGCGCGTGCTTCTAGTCGGTTGTGGCAAAGAGCGCGAATTAGATGAACGTCAGTATAAGAATATCATTGCCAAAACCATTCAAACGTTGAATGAAACGGGTTCAATGGAAGCAGTGTGTTTCCTTACCGAGCTTCACGTTAAAGGCCGTGATACTTATTGGAAAGTGCGCCAAGCTGTCGAGGCAACGGAAGACACGCTTTACACCTTCTTGCAGCTTAAAACGAAAAAAGGCGAGCCTCGCCGCCCGCTGCGTAAAATTGTATTTAATGTACCTACCCGTCGCGAACTGACGGTGGGCGAGCGTGCTATTGAGCATGGCTTGGCCGTTGCTCGTGGTGCAAAAGTGACTAAAGACGTGGCCAACATGCCACCAAACATTTGTAACCCCGCTTATCTGTGGCAACAAGCGCAAGAGCTAGCTAGCCAATACGACAGTGTCACTGCTGAAGTGGTTGATGAAACCCAAATGGCAGAGCTAGGTATGCAGGCATATTTAGCGGTTGGTCGTGGGTCTGACAACGAAAGCATGATGAGTATTATGCATCACCGCGGCGGTGCTGCAGACCAAGCACCTATTGTGCTTGTTGGTAAAGGTCTTACTTTTGATTCTGGCGGTATTTCAATTAAGCCAGGCGAAGCCATGGATGAAATGAAGTACGACATGGGCGGCGCTGCAGGCGTGCTTGGCACAATGCATACCATCGCTGCACTTAACCTGCCAATTAACGTTATCGGCGTACTAGCAGGCTGTGAGAACATGCCAGACGGTAAAGCATACCGCCCAGGCGACATTCTAACGACCATGTCGGGCCAAACCGTTGAAGTGCTTAATACTGATGCAGAAGGCCGTTTGGTATTGTGCGACGCACTAACTTATGTAGAGCGTTTCGAACCAGAGCTTGTTATTGATGTTGCTACGCTAACGGGCGCGGCAATTATTGCGCTAGGTCATCACGCAACGGCAGTAATGAGCACGCATAACCCTCTTGCTCACGAGCTACTAAATGCATCGGAGCAAAGCTCAGATCGCGCATGGCGTCTACCGCTATGGGATGATTACCAAGAGCAGCTTGAAAGTCCGTTTGCCGATATGACAAACCTTGGTGGTCGCCCTGCAGGGTCAATCACAGCGGGTTGTTTCCTGTCACGCTTTACTAAAAAGTACAACTGGGCGCACCTTGATATTGCCGGTACGGCATGGCGCAGTGGCAAGAACAAAGGCGCAACAGGCCGTCCAGTGCCAATGCTGTCTCAGTTCTTGATGAACCGCGCAGATATCAAATTAGAGGACTAATCATAAATGCCACAAGTGATATTTTATCAACTTACCAGCAGTGACAATGGTGTGGCAGGCCGCGCCAGTGAAGTCATTGCGTCAGCGTTTGCCAATAAGCAAAAAATTAGCGTGTTGTGCGATACACAGGCGCAAGCTGAAGAAGTTGATGAATTGTTGTGGCAGCTACCGGCTGACCGCTTCGTGCCCCATAATCTTTTTGGTGAAGGGCCGCAGTCGGGAACGCCGGTGGAAATTTGTTGGCGGCCAGAGCAGGTAGCCAGACGACAAATGGTGGTAAATGTGGGTTCCGGCATGGTGCCTTCGCCTAACCAGCATCGTCAAATCATCGATTTTGTACCCGTGGACGAGAATGCCAAACAGGCCGCACGGGTGAGATACAAAAACTATCAGCAAGCTGGATGCAATATGCAGTTTAAATCTGCATAGCTCATTCGCGTTTAGCTTCAATTTGAGAGTGTGTAATGGATAAAACCTTCGAACCGCAGTCCATCGAGCAGCAATGCTACAAGTCATGGGAAGAGGCGGGTTTATTTAAAGCTTCAGGTAGCGGCGACCCTTATTGTATTTTGCTTCCGCCACCAAACGTTACCGGTAGCCTTCACATGGGCCATGGTTTCCAGCAGACCATTATGGATGCCTTAACCCGCTATCACCGCATGAAGGGCGATAATACGCTATGGCAAGTGGGTACCGACCACGCCGGTATTGCTACCCAAATGGTGGTAGAGCGCCAACTTAATGCACAAGGCAAGACGCGCCACGATTTAGGTCGCGAAGACTTCATCAAAAAAGTGTGGGAATGGAAAGAGCACAGCGGCGGTACGATCACCGGTCAAATGCGCCGCTTAGGTACGTCACCTGACTGGTCTCGCGAAGTGTTTACCATGGACGAAGACCTGTCTAAAGCCGTCACTGAAGTGTTCGTTAAACTACACGAAGAAGGCCTAATTTACCGCGGTAAGCGTTTGGTTAACTGGGACCCAGTGCTTCACACTGCAGTATCTGACTTAGAAGTACTGAACGAAGAAGAAGACGGCCACATGTGGCACATGCGCTATCCGCTAGCGGATGGCAGCGGTGAACTAGTGGTTGCGACAACGCGCCCTGAAACCATGCTAGGTGACACTGCGGTTGCGGTACACCCGGATGACGAGCGTTATCAAGGCTTTATCGGCAAAGAAATTAAGCTACCGATTACTGGCCGTTTAATTCCGGTTATTGCCGATGACTATGTCGACCAAGAATTCGGTACAGGCTGCGTTAAAATTACGCCAGCTCACGACTTCAACGACTACGACATGGGTAAGCGTCATAACCTGCCTATGATCAATATTCTTACTGACGATGCGAAAATTAACGACGATGCGCCAGAAGCGTATCGCGGTTTAGATCGCTTCGACGCCCGTAAGCAAATAGTGGCTGATTTAGACGCACAAGGCGCATTGGTTAAGATTGAGCCGCATAAGCTTAAGGTGCCACGTGGCGACAGAACGGGCGCGGTTATCGAACCATACCTAACTGACCAATGGTATGTAGCCGTTGAGTCTCTGGCTAAGCCCGCGATTGAAGCGGTTGAAAGTGGCGAAATTCGCTTTGTGCCAGAGAACTGGAATAAGACTTACTACCAGTGGATGCACAACATTCAAGACTGGTGTATTTCACGTCAGCTGTGGTGGGGCCACCGCATTCCAGCGTGGTATGACGAAAACGGTAACGTTTTTGTTGGCCGCACCGAAGAAGAAGTGCGTGAGAAACATGGCCTAGGCAGTGACGTAACCCTTTCACAAGATGACGATGTGCTAGATACCTGGTTCTCAAGTGCGCTATGGCCGTTCGCGACCATGGGCTGGCCAGAAGAAACACCAGATCTTGAAACCTTTGTACCGTCTTCAGTGCTAGTAACTGGCTTTGACATCATCTTCTTCTGGGTTGCCAGAATGATCATGATGACCAAGAAGTTCACTGGCAAGATTCCGTTTAAAGATATTTATATTACTGGCCTTATCCGTGATGAGAACGGCGATAAAATGTCAAAGTCGAAGGGCAACGTGCTTGACCCAATCGATTTGATTGACGGTATTGATATTGAGTCGCTAGTGACTAAGCGCACTGCGGGCATGATGCAGCCTCAGCTTGCTGAGAAGATTGCTAAGCGTACCCGTAAACAGTTCCCTGACGGTATTCAGGCTTACGGCACAGATGCATTGCGCTTTACTTTTGCAGCGATGGCGTCAACCAGCCGCGATATCAACTTTGATATGGCCCGTGTTGAAGGCTACCGCAACTTCTGTAACAAAATTTGGAACGCATCCCGTTTCGTATTGATGAACACAGAAGAGCACGATACAGGCCGTGACGGGGGCGAAATGGTGCTTAGTATGGCCGATCGCTGGATTTGGGCTAAGTTCCAACAAACGCTGGTTGAGTTTGAAAAAGCGCTTGAAGACTACCGCTTTGATATTGCTGCGCAAACGGTCTACGAGTTTACTTGGAACCAGTTCTGTGACTGGTATCTAGAGCTCACTAAGCCTGTGCTTAGCAATGACGTCAGCACTGAAGCTGAAAAGCGCGGTACCCGCCATACACTAATTAACGTGCTAGAAAGCCTGCTTCGCTTGTTGCACCCGCTAATGCCGTTTATTACCGACACTATCTGGCGGCGCGTTGTGCCACTGAGTGCGCTTAAGGTGGAAGAGGGCGCAAGCATTATGGTTCAGGCATTCCCAGAAGTTGATGCGGCGAAGCAAGACGATAAAGTGCTTGCAGACATTGAGTGGGTGAAGAAGTTTATCGTAGGTATTCGTAATATTCGTGGTGAAATGGATATCTCGCCAAACAAACCACTTAATGCGCTACTTAAAAACGTAAGCGATGAAGACGCCCGTCGTCTTGATGCGGCTAAGGCATTCCTAGACAAGCTTTCTAAGCTTGAAACCGTTACGATATTAAAAGACGGTGAAGAAGCACCAGCCAGTGCCACAGCGCTTGTGGGTGAGATGGAAATTCTTATCCCAATGGCAGGGCTTATCGATAAAGACGCAGAGCTTGCCCGTATTACTAAAGCGATGGAGAAAATCGAGAAAGACGTATCTCGTACCCGTGGCAAATTAGGTAACGAGAAGTTCGTAAGTAATGCGCCAGAAGCGGTAATTGAGAAAGAACGTGCGAAGTTGGACGAGGGTGAAAAAGCCCTAGCTAAACTTAAAGAGCAGTTCGAGACCATTAAAGCACTGTAAACGAAAATACTTCAGCTTTAACTGGCTAATGAAGTAGATAAATAAAAGGGTTACCTCACATTTGAGGTAATCCTTTTTTTATTTGATGAAGCTGATAATCAAATAAAGTTAACCATCTAATCGTTTGCCTAAGTATTGTTTAAGCATAGCAACAAGCGCCTTTTGCTTAATGGGCTTGGTAAGATAGTCATTCATACCGGCATCAAGTGCCCCTTGTCTATCTTCCTTCATCGCATTTGCCGAAAGGCCAATAATAGGTACACCGGTAAAACCTTTCTCACGAAGTATCCTTGTTGCTTCATAACCATCCATAACGGGCATTTGAACATCCATTAATACGAGGTCATATTGCGGTGCATTTTCCACTTTTTGTACAGCCTGTTTTCCGTCTTCTGCGATATCGAAAGTAAGCCCAAGATTTGTCAGCATCTCGCCTGTTACGAGTTGATTGATATTATTGTCTTCCACCAACAGCACGTGGCCTTCAAGCACAGTATTTATGGTTTCATGATCAAACTTCGTATTGTCATTTCTGGCGTCTTTCGAGATCACTTGATTTATAAAACGATCGAACTGCGCTGGCGTAAACGGATGCATAATTGACGGTCCGTCCCACAGCGAATCGTATTTTGATTGAAGCGCAGTACCCGCTGTCTCGAACACCAGACCTACCGACTTGCCTGTTTCGTGTAAACTTTTTAGCCAAGTAAGGTTTTCTCTAAAGGTAGTGAAATTTTGTACGTCAAAAATAATGAATTCGGGAAGGTCGGATATTTGTTTCGCTTCCTCAATCGATAAATGTCGCTGTTCCAAGAGCTGAATTTGATGACAATAGGCCAATGGCAGCAAGGGCGCTTGAGTAATATAAAGGCTATCTAAAGGAAGCTGAGGGGTTTGAGCCAAGACGCCTGCCTGGTTTTTAAACGCTTTCAAAGGCAGCTCAATTTTAAATGTACTGCCTTTACCTATTGTAGACGTCGCATCTAGGCGCCCCTGCATAAGTTCTGTGAGCTGGCTTACAATAGCGAGTCCCAAGCCAGTACCGCCATATTTCCTGTTCGTCGACCCATCGGCTTGAGTGAATGGTTTGAAAATTCTATCCAGTTGAGATGGACTCATGCCTATGCCTGAATCTGTAACTTCCATTATGAGGTTAAGCACATTTCCTTTTTCATTTAATGTGCCGTTAAACACTATGTCAACATGACCTTGCTCGGTGAACTTAACGGCGTTATTACCAATATTCATAATGATTTGGGCTATACGCAATGGGTCGCCAATAACCTGCGGGGGAAGCGAAGGGTTAACTGTAAAGTGAACGGATAAGTTCTTTTCCTTGGCGCGTAGTGCAATAACTGCTATCAAGTTATCGAACAGTGAATGCAAGGAGAAACTTACTTCTTCTATTTTTAACTTGCCAGCTTCTATCTTTGAAAAGTCGAGTATATCGTTTATCACGCTTATTAAAATTTGGCCTGAATACGCTGCTTTATCCAAGTATCCTCTTACCGTATTTGAAAGCGTTTGCTGTTGAGCAAGTTCTATCAGACCAATAATGCCATTCATCGGAGTACGGATTTCGTGACTCATATTGGCTAAAAACATACTTTTAGACGCAGTTGCCTGCTCTGCTTTTATCTTCGACTCTGTTAAAGCACTGTTTAAACCCTCCAGCTGCGTATTCATGTTACGCGCTTCATGTAAAAGCTTTTCAGTTTGGCGATTCTTATCGCTAAATACCAGCGCTGCTTTTGCTAATTTACCAATCTCATCTTTGCGATTACTGCCGGGAATATTAGCGATTTGAACGCCTTTAGAAAGCTTGTTAAAGACCAAAGTAATGGAACGGATAGGACCAAGAATACGAAAGGTAGAAAAGAGCGCTGCTGACAGTGCGAGAAGTATCGCTATAAGGGAGAATACCTCACCGTTTTGCTGAGTATGCTTGGCTATTTGATACGTTCTTTGTGTGGCAACTTCAGAATTCGCGGTGACTTGCTTAGCTAGCTCACCACTTAGGTAAAGAAATTCGTTGGCTGAGCCTGCCATGACCACATTGACGAGAAATAAATTGCCTTGAATGAGCTGAGTCAGTTTAAAGAAGTCGCCCTTTAGTTTAGCCGTGAGTGACTTTATTCTTTGTTGAAGGCGCTCGTTTTCCGAAAAGTTGAGACTCTTTAAGGAATCGGCTGCTTTGTTAAATGATTGAATAAACCTCATATCAGGCTTCATTAGATACTTTAGCATTGCGTTTTCAGCACGAATTAGAAGAGTTTTCGCTTCTTCCACCGAAACAACGGAAACTTCGCCTTTTGCTAGGGCTTCATCTAACAATGTGTTGAAAAAAGTAATATCTGAAAGTGTGCCTTGGGCTATTAAATTGTCTCTCTCGGAGCGGGCATTGACGACCTGTGAGAAGTTCTCCTGATAAGCATTTAGGTGTTCTCTCATCCTCGAAAGAATATACCTGTCGCCCTCTTTGCTTCCAGATTGCTCCGCAGCGTCTAGCGTGTCTAATTTGCTGTTTATTGTTACCATCAGCCTGCTGAAGCGTGTGATCGCAGACTTACTGGCGTTTTCTTTAAAAATAAGTACGTTTCTTTGTAGGTCTACAACATCACGCTCTAACTCTTTAACAATGCCGACATTGATAACTGCGTTAGCTGCTGATGAAACTCCTTTACTCAAAACATCCTGATTTTTACGAGCAATAAAGCTCTGTGCCAGAATCAAAGTGATTAGCGCAAGAAAAACGGTGATAAGCTGTATGCGAATTGACGATAACATTTGAACTTACAGAACCCTATTCCATTTTATTAGTGATACTTCTTCCAGAGAGATCATGCGGTAATGAATTCGTACCACTTTTGTAAGCTATATTCATACGTAGGCATAACTGTGTTCCAAACTGCGACGTTACTCAAACGGGTTTCATAACTGCCGCCATTGCGCTGTGCGCCGGCTTTAACACTTATCTTTCCGTCGGTTCCCTTCAACGGCTCTGATGCTACTTTTCCTTCGTACCAATAATCCCATTCGGGCTTCGATAAATAGGAAGCCGAGCGCTGAGGATTAGAAATATAGTATCCCTGTCTAGCGATAAATGCGCCAGGCCAGCCAGATAACCACCAGTTCATGTACTCGTATGCGACGTCTTTCGCTCGTCCTTGTGTAGCGGAAGATAAACACATTACGCCGTGCCAGCCACGGTAACCTTCTTTCGGCGCAGCAAATTTCACAGGAATATCTTGACCATTAAGTGCTGATACAGCGGGCGAGAACATGCTTTCAATAGACACTCTGCCACTTTTCATAAACTCAACCGATTCAGGGACTGATGTCCAAAATCCGTTGAAATGATTTAATTGCGTTAACTCTATAAGAAGGTTGAATAAGTCATCCAGCTCGTATTCAGTAATGGCACCAATATCTTCAAATTGTATAAAGCCTTTGGCCTGTGCGGCAAGCGCTAGGTCAAACAAACCAATCGTTGGATCATTCACGATACCCACTCTACCTGAATATCGAGAGTCTAATAACCATCCCCAGCTTTCTTCTTCACTTTGGAGTTCCACAGGAAGTTTCGTTGTGTCATAGCCAAAAGAGTCAACGTTGTGTACGTAGGGTAAGAAGCTAATTCCATCTGTATGCTTTTCGCCCAAGGATCCGTTGCCTTGAACATGAAGGATTTTATGCGGTGCATCGCCTGCTCCCTCTCTTGCATTTCCCGTGAGTTTACCGGTCTTGGTAAGGTTATTTATTTCTTCCCAATATAGCAGACGCTTTTTTTCTATTGGCTGAATAGCTTGAGCTCGCCACAGTACGTTGATGCTGTTAGACCACTGCTCATAGAGATCGAATGAATTTGGGAGCATCGATGCCTTCTGAAGAACTCTAGCACTGCCGCCGGGTTCAAATGCTATGTTTATGCCCAAGTCTTCCATCGCCCGCTGTCGTATATCTTCTTGGAGCGTTACGTGGGTACCCATTACACGAAGTGTGGGTTTAGGCTTTCCAATAGCAAAAGGAGTCACGCCCGCAGTCAAACCGAAAGCCAGTCCACCCTTTAACAGGGTTCGTCGTGTTGGCGAGGACTTTTGGTTTTTATTATATTTTGCAGGCATATACGCGCGTCCAAAACAAACGGTAACTTAGTTTTATTCTGGCATCGATTGTACAGAAGTACCAAACAATGTTGCGCTTCTGCCAAAAATAAATATATGAATGTGAGTGAAACTCAGCTTCAATTGGCCGAAATTGAAGAGGTATCAGCCGCGTTAAGTCAAATGTCAAAGGCCACTGAAGAAGTATCTCACAACGCTGTACAAACATCAGACAAAACTAAAAGCTGTAACGAGCTTGCAAGCGCAGGTAATCAGATAGTACAAAAAACCGTGGATGATATTCATAGCTTAGGTGAAAGTATAGAAGAGACATCTACTAAAATTTCTGAGCTAAATGAAAAAAGTGAACTCATTAATACCGTACTTACAGTAATCAAATGAATAGCGGAGCAAATAAACCTATTGGCGCTGAATGCTGGCATCGAGGCTGCGAGAGCAGGCGATAAAAAGCTGCAATAATTTGCAGCCTTATCAGTTTGCACGCTGTGTACTCAATCTATCTTTGGCTTCTTACCGACAATCTGCGTATGAATGCTACTCCACCTAGCATAACGAGCGTGAGAAAAGTCCATGTGCCACCGTGCTCTTCAACGACCACAACTGTCTCTTCTTCGACGTGCTCGTAGTTTTCACTTTCAAGAGGAACATACGCAAGAGCGCTATCATCGTAGGCATCTGTGTAAGCGACTAGCATTTCTGTATCTGCGTCATAAAGCTCTAGTAAAATATCGTAATCACCCGGAGCGTACCCAGATAAAAGATTACTTTCAATTGTAAACGTGTCCGTGGAATCTTCTGAATAGATGTAAAAGTCAGACGTCACATGAATAGCTTCATAAACATCGTTTCTACCTAGGTATAAAACTGCATAAACAGGGGCGCGTGTAAAAATAGTATCGGCGTCGAACTCGATTGAAAAAGTAGAGTGATAGCCATCGTAGTCAATATCTTGCTCTAACGATACCCAGCTTTCGTAAATCCAAAATTCATTAATACTGCTAACGACAATGTCGCTAAAAGACTTATTGATGCCCAAATGTTGCGTGTGTTTTCCAGTTTCAAGAATATTCGCGTCTTGATGAAGAGCGCCATCCGAAGACTGAATTTCATCGCGTTGGCTATTTACAGTATCTGTGGTCTTCGATTCAAGCGACGCCGATGGAACAAAGGGCTTGTCGTAGCGATACTCTTTAGACTCAACGGCTTTTAACGGCGAGTCTGATTCAATTGTTGCATGCGCAGGCGCAGTGAAATTCAATTGCACTGCGGTAAAAGCGGAATATGTGGCAAGTGCGAGTAGTAATTTTTTCATCTGTCCATCCTTTTCCAATCGATAATGACAGTGTCATTGTTGATGGAAAAAGATGAACAAAAGCTGAAGGAGAACTTAACGTGCTTATTTAAAAAACTAAGTGCAAGGCTTAGTCATCGAATTGATATTCGTCTTCTTCGTAATCGCCTTCTTCACGGGGTTCAAAGTACGTACCCCATCCATCGTACGTTACGTCGTGTTTGTCAGCGATTTTTAGCAGTGCGTCAGAATCTGCATTGAGTTTTTCAATATCCAGTTTCCTTTCAACTATAGCGTCGAAGCAGAAAATTGTTTCACCGTCATCTAGCATCAATTCCTCTGCATCCGTAACTTCAAAACCGGCTTTAAATGCATCTACGGCGGCTTTTTCTAACACATCGAAGTCTGTACTGGCGAAGTGGTGCTCAATGGTATAGTCGGCGTCTGCTTGGCTGCCGTCTTCTAAAAGGGCATCAATGGTTTCTTGATTAAACTCGTACCACTCTTCTCTTTCATCGAACTGGGTCATAATAAACACTCGTTAGCAATTTTGACGCAAGTTTACCTGCTTTTTTCTAGTTCAGCGACCTGAGTATTGAGCGTATCGAATTTTTGTTTCATTTCATTATTGAAATGTACCATCCACTCTTTGATTGAATGCGCTTCAGTAAGGGGGACGGGAGCAGAAATATCAATGAGCACTATGCCATTGTCCCAACGGTTCCATTTCACTTTGTTGTGCAGGTTACTAGCTGTAACCATGACCACGGGCTCATTGGTCGTTTTAGCTAAACGAAATGCTCCCTGCTTAAAAGGTAGAATACCTCTGCCGTAACTTCTGGTGCCTTCAGGAAATAGCCATACTGACGTCTTCTTTTTTGCAATACGGTGTGCGGCAATATCTAGCGTATTTCGGGCTTTACCCGAGTTTTTTCTATCAATCATGATGTTCCCAGATAGCCAGTATATTTGGCCGAAGATAGGGATCCACTTTAGGCTTTTTTTACCAATTGTGACCACGCCAGGAAGGGCAGCTTTACAAATCGTAATCACGTCAAAGCTATTTTGATGATTGGCTATAAATACATAAGGTTCATTAATTTTAACCGCTGGGTCCTTTCTAATGATGAGTTTCAGGCCCACAATTTTCGCCATGAGAGAATATAAGCTGCCCGCTGCATGAACGTTATCTTTGTGAAAAGGGCGCACAATACAAATAATCAACAACACAACGTTGATAAACAAAAAGGCGATAAAAAGTGCTGGAATGCGGAATAAAGCGATCAAAACAACTCCTAGATTCTATTGACGCGCGCAGTATAGATGAAGTTTCAGCGTACACTTGTCCGATGAGTTTTTACAGCGCAAATCTTTTTATTTAAAAAGTCCTTACCTTTATCACCTTTAGTATGAGGAAATTTTGCCGATACCCAATTACAATAAGAAGAAGCGCAATCGAATTTAACTCGGTAACCAGTATATGCAAACATTCACTCCAGACGACCTCGAAGAAGATATTCTCGCTGACCTAATGGAGGAAATTAACGAACTCTATGAATCTAGTGAGCAAACTCTGATTGAATTAGAGCTTCGTCCTGAAGACAACGAGTTGCAGCGCGCTTTGTTTCGCTCTATTCATACAATCAAAGGCGATTTGGGCTTAGTTAACTTCTCACCGATGATCCCACTTTTGCAGCACGTAGAAGACTTGCTAGATTATTTACGCAAAGGGCAGGTGGCTTACACAAGCACAATGAGTGATTTGGTATTGCTGACCATGGATAGGGTTAAAGCGTTTGTAGAAAGCGTAATGGCCAATGGTAGTGCTGAGTACGATGACAATCTTCATACCCAGCTAGTTTTGGCAATAAGCCGGGTGACACCTGAAAATTCATCTGATCATGAGAAGCGTCTAACAGAAGCCGTACTATTACTAAATCCGGCTCTAGATAGAGTGATTGACGATAACGAGCAATCCAATGCTCAAAATAAGCCGGTCACCCTTGCGGCAACGGGAATACCAAAAGACATTAGTAGCGAAAAAAAGCAGGATATTCTGTTTTTCCGAGATCTAATGCAGTCTATAGAGCGCCGTTCAGATTACTGGGCTGGGCGTGGTGATCGGGTCGCAAAACTTGCTATGTACATTAATGACGTGGCCGAAAATCCTATTGACGAGGACCAGCTTGCCGTTGCCAGTTACGTTCACGATTTCGGTATGGCATTTATGCCTCTAAAGCTACTCCATAAAGGAGATGCTCTTAGCGATAACGAGTTTAATCTTATGCGCTCTCACGTATATAAGAGTGCGCGTTTGTTAGAGCATTTAGACCAGTGGGATATGGCGCGCAAAATTGTGATGCAGCATCACGAGCGTACTGATGGAACCGGTTATCCACTCGGGCTTAAAGAAGACGATATTTGTGAAGGCGCAAAGTTACTCGCTATAGTGGATACCTATGACGCCATGACTCATCCCAGAGCTCACAATGAAGATAAGGTGTTATCAAAAAAAGAGGCGGTGATTGAAATTAACCGCAGCGCCAAAGGCCAGTTCAGCATGAAATGGGTGAGAATTTTCAACCAGGCAATGACGGCGCTTTTGACCAAAGGACATTAACAACCTGCAGTCTTTTTGGGTGAGCTTTTAATAGAAGGCTAAAAGCTATTCAAAAATGATTGGCAAGTCAGACAAATAAAAATAGCAGGCCTGCGTCTGCTATTTTTGAGGTTTGCCTAACTCAACCAGATAATTAGTTTACACCGAGTTCTTTGAGCTTTCTTGTTAACGTGTTGCGGCCCCAACCTAAACGCTTAGCAGCATCTTGCTTATGGCCGTGTGTGTGATGCAGTGCTCGCTCAAGCATAACGCGCTCAAACGTCAGCATCGCGTCGTTAAGAATATTGTGATGACCGTCACGAAGTTGCTTATCCGTCCAGCTAGCCAACAAATCTGGCCACTCCCCCGATTCTGTGCTCGGTTTCTCTATCGCGTTGTCATTATGGATCTCTGGTGGTAAATCGCTAGGCAGAACTTCTTGACCACTTGCCATCACAGTAAGCCATCGGCACACGTTTTCTAATTGTCTGACGTTACCTGGCCATGATAGCTGCGACATGACGCGTTCAGCTTCTTTAGAAATACTCTTAGCTTCTACATCCAGCTCCTTTGCCGCACGACGTAAGAAGTGTCGCGTTAGCAGGGGAATGTCTTCTCTGCGTTCACTAAGAGAGGGGAGATGTACGCGAATTACGTTTAAGCGGTGGAACAAATCTTCCCTAAATTTTCCTTCAGCAACACGCTGTTCTAAATTTTGGTGGGTTGCTGCAATAATGCGTACGTCCACACTCACCGATTGATGACCGCCAACGCGATAAAACTGGCCATCAGCAAGTACACGCAACAGTCGAGTTTGCACATCTAACGGCATGTCACCAATTTCATCTAAGAATAGCGTACCGCCGTCAGCTTGTTCAAAGCGACCTTGGCGAGCTGCTTGTGCACCAGTGAATGCACCTTTTTCATGTCCGAATAATTCAGACTCTACAAGGTCAGCGGGAATAGCAGCCATGTTCAGCGCAATAAAGGGTTTACTTGCTCTAGGGCTGTGCCTGTGAAGCGCATGTGCAACCAGCTCTTTACCTGTGCCAGATTGTCCGTTAATGAGCACGCTGATTGAAGAGCGTGAGAGGCGGCCAATGGCGCGAAACACTTCCTGCATAGCAGGGGCTTCGCCGATGATCTCGGTCACCACATCTTCAGGCTGTGCTTTTGATACGTTTGATTGTTCCCGAGAGTGGGCAAGTGCCCGCTGGGTTAATGTAACCGCTTCGTCTATGTCGAAAGGTTTTGGTAAATATTCAAACGCACCCTTTTGATAAGCGTTTACAGCGCTATCAAGATCAGAATGCGCTGTCATGATTATAACGGGAAGCATAGGGTGCGAAGAATGCACTTCGTTCAATAAAGTCATGCCGTCCATTTGTGGCATTCTAATATCTGAAATGATGACTTCAGGGGCTTGGCCGCTTTGAAGTTGAAGTAATAAATCTTCAGGGTTTTCAAAACTTAAACAGCTTATTTCAGCTGCCTGTAAGGCCTTTTGCAGCACCCAACGAATAGAACTGTCGTCATCGACAATCCACACAGACTCATTCGTCATCGTCTGTCTCCTTACGATCGATTGGTAGATAAATTACGAACTCAGTGTGACCAGGGTAGCTGTCTACATCTATTTTGCCGCCGTGGTGGTTGATTAGGGTCTGTGATATTGACAAACCCAGCCCAGAGCCATTCTGTTTACTTGTGACCATGGGGTAGAAAAGTGTGTCTTTAATTTCCGGCGGAATGCCCGGTCCGTTATCAATAATCTTTATTTTTGCCACTAGCGCATAACGTTTTGTTTGAATCGTCATCTGGCGCTCTATGCGTGTTACTAATTTTATTTCTGGATTAGGCGTTTCGCTTTCTGTTAGCGCCTGAACACTGTTGCGAACAATATTGAGCACCGCTTGCTGGATCATATCTGGATCGAGCATCAGTGGCGGTATACTCGGATCATAATCGCGAACAATGGCAATAGGACTATCGGAGTCAAATCGCATAAGGCTGCGGATTTTTTCAAGGGCCTGATGCACGTTGCTTTCTTCGAATCGTGGCAGTGAATTGGGCCCTAGTAGACGGTCAACCAAGTTGCGAAGACGATCAGATTGCTCAATGATCATGCTGGTAAATTCTTTGTGCTCGTCGTTTAGCTCTTTTTCTAAAAGCTGTGCTGCGCCGCGAATGCCGCCAAGTGGGTTCTTAATTTCGTGAGCAAGGCCACGCACTAGTTCTCGGGCAGCATAATGCTGTGCGTTTTGCAGTGTTTCTCGCGTTATGCGCTTTTGCTGATCAATTTTTTTAACTTCAAATAGCAGGCGTGGGCCGTCTTCAAAGTGCAAATTCGTTACAGTCAAATCAGCAGATACGTAGCGGTTATCTCTAAACGCCAATTTAATTTCATTCTCGGTGAAATCTTCACCTTTCCTTATAGCGGCTTTAAGGCGGGTGGTCTCTATTGTGCCCGGTAGAAAGAAGTCTTGAAGTGGGTGTCCGATAAGCTGTTTTAACCCAGTTTCAAACAAAGCTTCACCCGCATGGTTGGCATAAACAATCGTAAGTTTATTGTCTACCATCACCAATGCGGTGTTTAAGCTATTGATTAGCTGTTGTGTTTCTAACTCGGTGGAATGCATCCGAGCTCGTCTCCTTTGCACCATGTTCGTGCATTGTAGCTTGCAATGATGCGGTGCGCGAATAAAGAACTCAGCAATAAATATTCACTGAACCTCTGTGGTGCGCTTGCATAACAATGGTTGCACGCTATTAGTTATTAATTAACGCCGATGCCTGATGAAGGTAAAGGGTTTGAACTGGAGACGATGCAAGAGTCTTGCCCGTATTGTTAGTTAGTTCAACTTTGTAGGTGTGTGCCCCACGATGGATACCAGATAACTTAAAAACGCCGGAATTATTGCTAGCAATTGGGGCATCATCAAGAATTAACCGATAGATAGGTGCTTTAGGTGCACCAGTTTGAGTCGCTGAAATGGTAATTTCACCTAAATTATTTCGGATTGTCGCCTCAGGTGCTGGAGATTTGATTACTACGCGGTATTTCGGCTTTGGTGCATCGGGCTTGAGTGGTGGTGGCGGGGGAACTTTCGCAGCGGTAACTACGTTCTGTGTTTTTTCATCAAACGCTAATGGCTCTGCATTTTTTTGCGGCTTATCGGTGTAAGTAACAGATCCATCTTTTCCAACTACTTTATAGATTGTTGTAGAAGAAGAGGTTCCAGCGACGGGTGCATTGACGCCTTCAGCTGAGTCGTTCATTTGTGCATCTTGCTGCGTACTTTTTTGTTCATTATCTTGACTTATCGCAGTGGCCTTTAAAGGAAGCAGCCCATAGCTAGCCAGCGTCAGCAGAGATAGTAAGCAGATATTTCGCGTCATGTTTTGCACGTGTTGTTACCTAATCAATGAATTGTTGGGCTGCCTGTTAATTACCTTTGGCCGATCACTTAATTGGTCTGGCTAGATATGACTAAAGCAAGCGCATACTAAATTCTGCCAAAAAGGGGGCTCTATTAGTACTTTTTACCGAAACCACATAACCATAGTAGATAATTAGCGCGCATAAAAAAAGCCCGCAAAGCGGGCTTTAGTATATATCGCTATACAGGTGTGATTACACGCTGTAGTACATATCAAACTCAACTGGGTGAGTTGTCATGTTAAGTTTGGTTACTTCTTCAGACTTAAGGTCGATGTATGCATCGATCATGTCGTCTGACATAACGCCGCCGGCTTTAAGGAAGTCACGGTCGTTATCAAGCGCTTCAAGCGCCATTTCTAGCGAGCTTGCAACTGTTGGGATTTCCGCTGCTTCTTCTGCAGGTAGGTCATACAAATCTTTATCCATTGCATCGCCAGGGTGGATCTTGTTCTTAATTCCATCAAGACCAGCCATAAGCATTGCAGTGAACGCTAGGTATGGGTTAGCTGTTGGGTCAGGGAAGCGAACTTCGATACGACGCGCTTTATCACTAGTTACGTGTGGAATACGAATAGACGCTGAGCGGTTACGTGCTGAGTAAGCAAGCATTACCGGCGCTTCGAAGCCAGGAACTAGACGCTTGTATGAGTTAGTCGACGCGTTTGCAAATGCGTTGATTGCACGCGCGTGCTTAATGATACCGCCAATGTAGTAAAGTGCTTCTTCAGAAAGACCTGCGTACTTGTCACCCGCGAAGATGTTCACGCCATCTTTAGAGATAGACTGGTGGCAGTGCATACCAGAACCGTTATCGCCAACAAGTGGCTTAGGCATAAAGGTAGCAGTTTGGCCGTATGCATGTGCAACGTTGTGAACTACATACTTGTAAACTTGAATTTCATCAGCTTTCTTAACTAGCGTGTTGAATTGGCATGCAATTTCGTTTTGGCCAGCTGTTGCTACTTCGTGGTGGTGCGCTTCGATTACAAGGCCCATTTCTTCCATTACTAAGCACATAGCTGCACGGATGTCGTGCGCAGAATCTACTGGTGGTACTGGGAAGTAACCGCCTTTAACGCCTGGGCGGTGTGCCATGTTGCCGCCTTCGAATTCTTCACCTGAATTCCATTTGGCTTCTGCAGAATCGATCTTATAGAAAGAACCCGCCATGTCTGTGTGGAAGCGAACGTCGTCGAAAAGGAAAAACTCTGGCTCAGGACCGAAGAATACAGTGTCACCAATGCCTGTTGACTTTAGGTACTCTTCTGCGCGACGAGCAACTGAACGAGGATCGCGCTCATAACCTTCCATAGTAGAAGGCTCAACGATGTCACAACGAATGTTTACTTGTGTTTCTTCAGCAAACGGGTCTACAACACAGCTGTCCGCATCTGGAAGAAGAACCATGTCTGATTCATTGATGCCTTTCCAGCCAGCGATTGAAGAACCGTCGAACATTTTACCTTCTTCGAAAAACTCTTCATCAACTAGGCCCGCAGGGATAGATACGTGTTGTTCTTTACCTTTTGTATCGGTAAAACGTAAATCTACAAACTTCGCTTCACTTTCTTTAATAAGCTCTAATGCCTTATCAATCGACATCGTGTCCTCCAGGTTTAATGTAAAAAATGCGGGATGATCAGCTTCACCCCAACAGTGAAAAAAGTGAAAGCGATTATCATGCCATCTATATGCATGCCGATTTCTGTGGCATAGCGGGGCACCTATCACTTCCTTTTAAGTTGAAATGCACCATAACTGTGCGCTCTTGCACCCTTGTGGTGATTTGCTCTTTTTTTACGATAATCAGCCTAGAATACTTTGCAGCATATGGCTACCTAATATGTTCAATCCGGTGCAACATAAGTGTTCAATAGTTGAACAAGTGATTGAAAATCAATAAAACGTGTCCACATCAAAAAAAAAGATGCGCAAATGCCGTGGTTTTTCTGTACAATCCGCGCAAATTTTCTATCTGCATTTTTTTGCAACAAATCTAACGCATACTCCTTTCCACTGAATTGCAGTAGTCGTTGATTTACACAGGCTCTATATAAGCATGAATACCACTGATATAAATAAGTTGCGTAACATCGCAATCATCGCCCACGTTGACCACGGTAAAACGACCCTGGTAGACAAACTGTTACAGCAGTCTGGCACCCTTGAATCTCGAGGTGAGCAAGAAGAACGCGTAATGGACTCGAACGACATCGAGAAAGAACGTGGCATTACCATCCTAGCTAAGAATACAGCGATCAACTGGAACGACTACCGTATCAATATCGTCGATACTCCAGGACACGCTGACTTTGGTGGTGAAGTAGAGCGCGTAATGTCAATGGCCGACTCTGTACTTCTACTTGTAGATGCACAGGAAGGTCCAATGCCGCAAACGCGTTTCGTAACGCAAAAGGCGTTTGCCCAAGGTCTTAAGCCAATTGTTGTTATCAATAAAATCGACAAGCCAGGTGCTCGCCCTGATTGGGTAATAGACCAAGTTTTCGATTTGTTCGACAACTTAGGTGCTACTGACGATCAACTGGATTTCCAAGTTGTTTATGCGTCTGCACTAAACGGTTGGGCATCACTTGATGCAGATACTAAAGAAGACGATATGACGGCATTGTTCCAAACTATCGTCGACCAAGTATCTCCACCTGATGCAGATATCGACGGCGCATTCCAAATGCAAATTTCTCAGCTTGATTACAACTCTTATGTAGGTGTAATCGGCGTTGGTCGCGTTAAGCGCGGTTCTGTGAAGACTAACCAACAAGTCACTATCGTTACTGCCGATGGTCAAAAGCGCAACGGAAAAGTTGGCCTAGTTTATGGCTACCTTGGTCTTGCTCGTCATGAGGTGAGTTCTGCTCACGCGGGTGACATTATTGCAATTTCTGGTCTTGGTGAACTGAAGATCTCTGACACCATCTGTGACGTGAACACGGTAGAAGCGCTTCCTCCACTATCGGTTGATGAGCCTACAGTAACCATGACGTTCCAAGTAAACACGTCACCGTTTGCGGGTAAAGAAGGTAAATACGTAACGTCACGTAACATTCTTGAGCGTCTAACCGATGAGTTAGTACACAACGTTGCACTTCGCGTAGAAGAGACGCAAGATCCGGACAAATTCCGCGTATCAGGTCGTGGTGAGCTTCACCTAGGTATACTTATCGAGAACATGCGTCGTGAGGGTTACGAGCTTGCAGTATCACGTCCAGAAGTAATCTTGAAAGAAGTTGACGGTGAAACACAAGAGCCCTTCGAAACCTTGACCATCGACTGTGAAGAGCAGCACCAAGGTTCTATTATGGAGCAACTGGGTCTTCGTAAAGCTGAAATGACAGATATGTCACCAGATGGTAAAGGTCGTGTGCGTATCGACTTCATTATTCCAAGCCGTGGCCTAATTGGTTTCCAAACTGAATTTATGACGATGACGTCAGGTTCTGGCTTGCTTTACCACACGTTCGATCACTACGGTCCTTATAAGGGCGGTGTCATTGGTAAGCGTAAAAACGGTGTGCTTATTGCCAACGCTAACGGTAAAGCGCTAACTAACGCCTTGTTTAACCTTCAAGAGCGTGGTCGCCTATTTATCGGACACGGTGTAGAAGTATATGAAGGTATGGTTATTGGTATTCACAGTCGTGACAATGACCTTACTGTAAACGCGCTTAAAGGTAAGCAGCTTACTAACGTTCGTGCATCTGGTACTGATGAGGCGCAGACACTCGTTCCACCAATTAAGATGTCTCTTGAGCAAGCGCTTGAGTTTATTGATGATGACGAACTCGTTGAAGTAACGCCTGTTTCTATCCGTATTCGTAAGAAGCTTCTTACTGAAAACGAGCGTAAGCGTGCATCACGCGGGCCTAAGTCTTAATACCTTCTAAGACTTAAACAACTTTTAAAATGCCAGCTTTTCGCTGGCATTTTTTATTCTGAGTGGGCACTTATCTATGCGGATTAACGGTATAAAGTGGCCAAAATTTCGACCAATGGGTAGTGGTCAAAGGTAATTTACCCACCTATGCTTAGATTAATTGGGTTCGGGCCTAAAAAAGGCCTTAAGCTGGCATAAATTATAATTACTTACCGATTTTTAAGGGGATCGTATTGTTTTCTGTAGCCGTAGTCGAAGACGACCCTATCACACTTGATATGATAACTGATGCGCTGGAAACGCAGTTAGACGCCACCGTTTATTCGTTTACACGCAGCAAATTTGCTCGAGACTTTTTATTACAGCAAACTTCTGACTCGTTGAATCTCATTATTAGCGATCAAGTTATGCCGGATTACGATGGTTTAAGCTTGTTGAAAACCTGCCATTCTTCAGGTCTCAACGTTCCATTTTTACTTATTACCGCGGACCCAAATAAAGAACTGGTTATTGAGGCTCGTAAACTTCAAGTCACGGGTTTTTTAGCTAAACCACTTGATATGATGGAATTAATTCAAAAGACCCAAGAAGTAGCTGCACACAAAAGGTAATGGCATTAAGTGATGTTATTTATCTCTATTTAAGTACATTTCGATCTAGCGAAATAGCGTTAAATCACGATATTCACCCTAGTTTATAACGTAGGAAACTTCTACACTGTTGCCACAAGTTTTTATGCAACAGGATGTAATGTGAGCACGTTATTCGATAATACCCCCCCTCGAAAAGACACTTTCTCGTTTAAATGGCAAAAGTACAAAGGAAAAGACGTCATTCCTGCGTGGGTTGCCGATACCGAGTTCCGTTGTGCTCAGCCAATACTCAATGCTATTTCAGGTTATGTAGAACATGGTAATTTGGGATACATTCTTCCGGCACACCATGAAGGTGCAATTCAAGCGGTAGTTAGATGGCTTAAGGATAAGCACAATTGGAACATTAAGCCAGAGTGGTTAGTGTGGACTCCTGGCGTGGTGCCAGCGTTTAACGTTGCCTGTAAAGCTTATTGTGAGACAGGCGATAAAGTGCTTATTCAAACCCCGAATTACCCGCCTTTGTTAGCTGCACCTAAGCTAAATGGCCTAGAGCGGGTTGATATTGGTACGGTAGTTCAACATGCTAATGGTGACAGCGCCGATACGATTAATGAGGTAGAAGGCGCGCGCTACACATTAGACTTTGATGCACTAGAAAAAGAGGCAGCAGATCCTCGATGCAAACTGTTTATTCTATGTAACCCAATGAATCCTGTGGGCTCGGTATTGTCTAAAGAAGAGTTAGATCGTATTGCCGATATTTGTAACGCAAACAATGTAACTCTCTGTTCCGATGAGATTCACTGCGACCTCATTTTAGAAGAGGGAAAAACGCATATTCCTGCAGGGCGTGAATCAAACCTTGCGGAAAATAGCGTTACCTTAATGGCCGCGAGCAAGACCTTCAATATAGCGGGCTTAGGTACCTCATTTGCTATTATTCCCAACCGCCAACTGCGTCAGGCATTTACTAATGCCGCAGCAGGTGTTGTGCCTTGGGTTACCGTATTGGGGCTGGCAGCAACTGAAGCGGCTTTTACCCAGTGTGACGATTGGCACCAACAGCAACTTACTTACTTGCGTGAAAACAGAGATATGGTCTTCAATACCATTAACAGCATAGATGGGCTGCGTATGCTAAAAGCTGACGCCACCTTCCTTGCTTGGGTGGATGCAAGTGGCCTTGGCGTTGAAAATGTTCAGCAGTGGGCAGAGGAAAAAGGCGTGGGCCCATCGCCTGGCATCGACTTTCACAAAGCGGATCATTTTCGAATTAATTTCGGCTGCAGCAAGGGGATGCTCCAAGACATTCTCCAACGCCTAGCCAGCTAAAGTCGGGGGCAAAGTGCTTTTAAGCCCAAAGCTGAAAGCTTTAACCTATTATTGACGTTAAAAAGGGCCAAAGCGGCCCTTTTTCTATGCATTCTGTTAGTTACGTTGGCTTACTGCTTTTAAAACCTGCTAACAGGGTTAACTTACAAAAAAGTCAGATTAATTCTGCCCTCATTTCTGTAACTAGCCAAAAACGCCGATTAGTTTATATAAACCTAAACCAATCACAGTGCCTACTACCACAAAGCCCGCTACGTTACTTTTCCACGTGTTTCTAAATTCTCCCAACGCAGTGCTCTTGTTCATTACCACTAGCAAAAATATGGCAATGATAGGGAGTAGCAGGGCATTGGTGGCTTGTGCGAACAAGATAGCGGGTAACGGTTTAAAGCCAAGTGCTGCAACGCTTACACCTATAACAATGATAATGAACCACACCGCCTTGAAGCTTTTACTTTGCATATTGTCAGATAAACCAAGCGCACCAGTTACTGCGTAAGCGGCTGCGAGCGGTGCCGTGATCGCACTGGTCAATCCGGCTGCAAACAAACCAAGTGCAAAGAACCACTGCGCTTTATCACCTAAAACCGGTTTGAGCTGTTCTCCCATATTAGATGCGTCCATGGTGGCAGCTTGATTGAAAAACGCCATCATGGCCGTGGCCATTACAATTAGTGTGATAAGTCCGCCCATGCTTATTGCTCTGGCAGATTGATTGCGACAGGCAACAACAGCGTCGTGTTTATTCTGTCCTTGAGATGATTTAGCTACGAGGCTAGCGTGTAAGAATAAATTATAGGGAACGATAGTTGTGCCAATTAGCGCTAGCACAGTTGTAATCGCATCGGCATCCAAGCGGGGGGAGATGAATTGGCTAAACATAGCAGCAACGTCAGGCTTGGCTACCAATAGCGTAACTAAAAACACCCCAGCCATAATAAACACCAAATAGACTAGAACGGTTTCAATCCATTTGTAGCTTCCAGACCAAAGCAAGACAATCGCTATAGTGCCCAATATGCTGGCCCATGGACCGATGCCTATGTTAATGAATGCATCTAGACCAATAGCTGCTCCGGTTAAATTTCCAGACTCATAGGCGGCGTTTCCGATACCGATGGCGCTGACTATAAGCAAAATAAACACATTTTTTAGCCAGGGTTTATATGCCATATCTTTCATTGCACTGGCCAAGCCCTTGCCACTGGCCACGCCTAATCGAGCCGCCATATCTTGCAGCACTATAGTAGCGAAAATGGAAAAAAGCAGCGCCCATACGAGGTGAAAACCAAAGTTAGCACCTGCTAAGCTTGCTGTGGTTACTGTTCCCGGCCCTATAAATGCGGCCGCGATGATATATCCTGATTTATCTTTTGCCATTGCAACGACTCTTAGTTAAGTTTTGCTATCATGACAATAGGTAGGCGAGCACGCAACAGTACCGCTAAACCAATACAGTAACAGATTGGTTTTAAACCTATTGTCGCGTACCCAATGCGGGCAAGTCATTTTTCTCTCGCCTTCACCCAGTTTAAGTGAGGGTAAAAGGTTAAAAAATACGCCCTTAGCAAAGTGGGCGCGCAGACTACCGTTTCACGAAATAGAACGCAAATTAAAATAGGACATTAATGGTGAAAGACGGCTATCCGATAACGATGGTGAGCGATATTGTGTCGTTGCCTAATTTTGAAAACGTTCTTCCTTCTACTTACCAAGTTGATGGGATGATCTTTGCCGTAGCCTCCGCACCAGAGATACCCATGCCCGAGCAGTGGATGCCTTGGTTAATTCAGTCAGGTGACAGTAAACTTGTAGATAAGGACGTAGATAGGCTGGCTGATGCGCTGATGAATGGTTTACGCGCGCATCTCGATTTTATGCGACAAGAAAATTCACCACTGCCTAAGGAACTAATTTTGGCCGAAGAGGTGAATGGCTTCAGAAGACCCTCGAAAGCATTAGAAAGCTGGTTGATCGGACTACTTCATGTCCACAAGTTATTAGAACCCGTTTGGGAAAATGCGTGGCAACAGTTCGAGAAAGAGAGAAGTGACAGCACTAAAGAAGCGCCGGAAGCGCGACTATCACGTTGTTTAAAGTTGTTTTCTACATTGGCAAATGTGGATTTGACCCTTTCGTATCGCAATGAAGAACAAACCGAGCAGTTAAAAATTAACATGGCTCTACTGATAAAGCAGTTGCCGTCAGTACTTGCCGATTATACAAAACTTTCGGGCGAGTTGGCTGGGGCGTTGCCTAATCAGTTTGAGACATTCAGCAATAATTAACTACTGTTTGCTTGCACATTAAGTTTTGCAGCTATCGCTGTCGCTGATGCTGGCGCTGATTTAATGTGTGTTTGAGGGAAGCTGTGTAACTGTCCAGTTCCAGCTTCGCTTTTTCGTATTGTTCGTTTAACCGCAAGGAAGCCGGTTCCCTCATCAAGGCTTTGAAGGCCAAATCTGTTTGTTTGAGCAAATCTTTAAGGTGTTGATTACTGTCGTCCATGTCGTATTCCGATAATTACATTTATTTAAATCCGAGAAACAGCTTTAACCCGGTGCTTTCTTGCGCTTACAGTCGTTATTGCTGGTTTATCGCTTCAGGGCTCGATACTCCTTTTATCAAGCCCCAAAGGGGTTAATTTTTCGCTAAAGAGGCTTTACTACCGCCAAACAAACAATAGCGAGTATAGCCAATACCGGTACCTCATTCAAAAAACGGTAAAAGCGAGGAGAATGCCTATTTTCGTCTCGCTCAAATTGCTTCAACAACTTAAACAAATAGAAGTGGTACCCGTAAATAGCAAGTAAAAGCAATAACTTTATGTGAAGCCACCCTGACATTTTAAACCATGTACCGCCATAACTAACAATAAGCGCAACGCCGAATGCTAGAGTTAACAAGGCGAATGGGGTTACGAAGAACCATAGCCGACGCTCCATAACCTTAAATTCGTCTTTTACAACTTGTGATTGAGTGGTGGCGTGATAAACAAAAAGCCGTGGTAGATAAAAAAGCCCTGCCATCCATGCCAACATGAAAAAGATATGCAGTGCCTTAAACCATAAAATGTACATATTAATATTGCGCCTTCTGTAAAAAACTTTGCAAGATATTCCAGGTAACTACGCCAATAATATCGTTAAGTTCTTGATCGTAAATATAAACTGCGCCAGAGCGCGAATTTTTAAGGTGTTCATACACCTCGTGCAGCGTTGACTGGGCGCTAATGCCTTCCATCTCGTAGTAGTTAAGCGCCGTCGCATCGTGTTCCAGACTGACATTGTATTGGACCAGTTTATACTGCACATCTATTTCAAACTTTGATTTTTGAACGACAATTTGTGTTGGATTACTTTCTAAATAATTGAAAAGTGCAGCTTCTGGAGCATCGTGAAACAACTTGTATTCGGTATTCATTGCAGCGAGTACGCCAGTTTTCTCCAGCGCTTCTCGAATTGAAGAAATCGCGTAGGGCAGGTTCTGATAGTCAAGCTGCCGTATAAATATGGATCGGTTTCCAAAAAATTGCGTGGAAGTAACATAAGCTGGCACGATAACAAGCATGGCCGGCAATATAATTTGCGGGCTGTAAGAAAGCTCCATAACCGCTGATAGGGCTGCAAGCGGGGCATGTAGTACTGCAGTCAACATACCTGCAATGCCTAGTAGCGCAAAGCTATTCGTAAATTCGGGAACATCAATAAAGTAAGATAATGGTAAAAGAAGCACTGCACCCGCTAGCATTCCGATCACCATTACTGGACCTATTATCCCTCCTGGTATGCCCAAGCCAATGGCAAAAACCGCTAAAATTACTTTGAACACCAAGGTTGAAACAAGCAGGAGCGCGCCAGGGGAGCTATCAAACAAATGCTCAACGTCTATAAAATTAGCGCCAAGAGCCTCAGGAATGAACATGCCAATAGTGCCTGTAATCAAAGCTGCGAGTACAAGTCGCCACACCATAGATACCGGTCTAAAAAGTGTCATAACACGCATTAGCTGACTGTTAAATAATACAGCTAAGACACCTAAAAGAATGCCTAAAAGAACCAAGTAAAAGTACATCCATTGACTAAACGCGTTAAACGATAAGAATGACAGTTCGTTGACCTCACCAAACACGATACGCGTAAGTACCGAACCGCAGGCTGCAGCTAGCATGATGGGAACAAAGATATGGATTTTGTATTCTCGGAGCACAACTTCCATTACGAAGATAACTGCGGCGAAGGGGGTATTAAACGAGGCAGATATACCAGCAGCAATACCGCAGCCAGCAAGTATTCGAATACTGTTGTAAGGAAGGCGAAGCCACTGGCCTAAAAAGCTGCTACTTGACGCGCCCATGTGTACTGAGGGGCCTTCTCTTCCCACTACAAACCCGCCCGCTAACGCAAGCATACCGCCAAAAAATTGGTTGATGGTGGTTCTTAGAGGCACATAGCCATAATAATATTTTACCCGGTGAATAACGAAGGGAATACCAAGGCGGTAATGTTTGAAGCCAGTTAGAAAAGCAATGAAGAGTATCAGCCCCACACTTATCAAGGGCATGATAAACCATACTAACCAATCGTGAGTGAGAACCGATTTAAGCGACGATACGCCTGTTTCTTGCAGCCATTCCACACATAGCCGGAACAAGATAATAATAAGCGCAGCGCAGGTTCCCCCTACAATGCCCAGCATGCACAACTGAATGGATGTGCGTGGGTGAGCTACTTCCTCTCTTAAAGCCTGCAAGCGCATGTTGTGTTACAGTAGGTTAACGTAGCTAGCAGCTTACCATAAACACTTAAAATTCATAATATTTAGAACGCGTTAGCGTTTTGCATTTTTGTTGATATAGAGATCATGACAACCGATCAGTTAAAACACATTTTAGGAAACTACAAATGGTCACTGCTAGTGGCTTTTATAATGCTAGGCATGGTGGGATTTGGTTATAAACTCGCCCGTATGATTGACGAGGGCGACAGTAAAAAAGTTCATGCGCAGCAAGAGACAATTGCTATTTTGTCTGAAGAGAACAATGCGTTAACGACTAAAGTGAATCAGCTTGAAGTGGCCGTTGAGATTGCGTCGTTAGAAGCTGAAAAAATTGTTAATACACTCAGTGAACAGAAAAAAGAGATAGAAGCTCAGCAAGAGTTAATCAGCTTTTACGAACGGGTAATGGCGCCAGAAAAAACTGAAGACGGCTTTGCTATCGAAGGGGTAGAGGTTTTCAAACTAAGCGACACTACATATCAATTAAGGTTGGTTTTATTGCAGTCAAAACAGCAAAAGGCGGTGATAAATGGCGATTTAACGATTGCTGTTGTAGGTAAAAAAAACGGCGAACCTATTACTCTCAAATCTGGTGAGTCGAACCTGTTAGCAGAGAACGTTAAGTATCGGTTTCGTTTTTTCCAAGCGGTTAACGTTATCCTCACCATTGATAAAGATATCGATGTGGAATCCGTTGAGTTCACTACATCAGTTTATCAATACAAAACTCGAAAGGGTACTTATGAGATAGGGGTTCCATGGAGCGAGGCCCTTTCTGTAGAGATTGAGTAAGTGGTTTTAAGCAGTGCTTTTGCTGCAACGTTTGGGGGGCCCTTTTTGCACTTCATTCTCATATCTTTTTCTATTTAAGATGTCGTGCCCGTTACAACTTTAATGCTCGAGAATTGCTGTCCAAACTAGGGCGCACCGTTAAAGGCGCGCCTGTTTAATACCAATCTATGCAGACTGGTATAAGTGAACTGCTAGCTAGAAAGGGTCACCGTACCTTTCATAATGCCGATATGGCCTGGAAATGAGCAGAAAAACATATATTCTTCATCTTTGCTCAAGCCTTCAACAGAAAACGTAGTTGAGGTTTGCTCGCCACCACCGATAATATCTGTAGCGCCGATAACGCGCTCATCATTAGGCTTTACATAGTTGTTATCTAACCCTGCACTCATGCCATCGGTTGCCACAGCTTGACCATCGGCTTTAGTCGTCATAACCCAATTGTGGCCCATAGATTGTTTCGGCAATTGGCCAGTGTGTTTAAGTGTCACCGTAAATTCGCTACAGCTCGCCGGAATGGTCACGTTCGAGGTGTTGAACTGCATGGCATCGTTTGATTCTACAGTAACCTCACAATCATTAGCGAATGCACTAGAGGCCAAAAAGAAGAGGGCTGTGCCACCAAGTAATTTCTTGATCATAAAAATTATCCTTTGAATTTAAAGTAACTGCACCTTTCGGTGGAATAAGAAGACTCGGTTAACTATACGGGAAAGAATACCACTGGATCATTGTATATGTTAATGGTTATCATTTGTATTTGTGCTTAGGGGGCGTTTGATTCGTCTTTCATAACTTTTAACGCACAAGGAAGCCTATGTCATCGATAAGCAATGTACAGCAACAAGTTCGACTCGGAAACAGCGCAGATGAGCTGGATGTATTGAATATATATAATCTTGATGGCGTAACCTGCATTGCTGATTTGTTGCCAAGCGATAGCGACAAATTTTCTGTCTACCAAAATGCAGTTGAAGTGCTTTATGAAACCATGTGCGACCCAATGGTCAGTCAGCACTGGCGTTACAGTTGTTTAGCGCATCTTTACAAGCCTCTGCTTAAAGCTGAGCGCTATGCTCGCAGCGAGAGTGATCGAATTGCGCTTGCAAGAATAAAAATAGATATGCATTTGCTAGTGCCCTATTTTCTTTAGAGAGCTTACAGAATAGAAAGCTTACAGAGTCGCCTGCACCAATGTGAATGACGCGTAAGCGCTTATGGGCATGCCACATAACACGAGTTTCACCAACACAAGGATACGAGTAATGACAGCAACACGCACAGAACGCGATAGCATGGGAAAACTTCAAGTCCCTGAAAATGCGCTTTACGGCGCGCAAACTCAGCGGGCTATTCAAAACTTTCCAGTAAGCGGGCAGCGTATGCCTGAAGCTTTTATACGTTCACTTGTTACAGTGAAAAAAGCGGCAGCACAAGCCAATATGAAACTCAACGCTCTTGATAGTAATCGTGGGCAAGCCATTGTTAAAGCCTGTGACGAGTTACTTTCTCTTGAAGATATTGTGCAGCATTTTCCCGTCGATATTTTTCAAACGGGCTCGGGGACAAGTACCAATATGAACGCGAACGAAGTCATTGGGAAATTGGCTTCGGGTTACGCAGATGAAGAGGTTCACCCCAATGACCATGTTAACTATGGTCAAAGTTCTAATGATGTCATACCAACAACTATTCATGTTAGTGGCGCCATGGCGCTTACAAACGAGCTTATACCGGCTGTCGAAAGCCTAATTGGCATCATCGAGGTAAAAGCAAAGTCGGTGTCGCAGTACAGCAAAACAGGGCGCACCCATTTAATGGATGCCATGCCGGTAGGAATGGACCAAAGTTTGTTAGCGTGGGCAGCACAGCTTAAGCAGCAAGTTAAAACACTGCGTGCAGTGCAACCTGCTATTCAAACTCTTGCTCAGGGCGGTACCGCCGTAGGTACAGGCGTAAATGCACACCCGGAATTCGCGGTTACCTTTTCCGATAGTTTAAATGCGCTTACCGATGTAGGCTTTAAACCGGCAGACAATTTCTTTGCGCTTATTGGTTCTCAAGATACCGCAGTCACATTATCTGGCGCGACCAAAAGTCTTGCGGTTACGCTCATGAAAATAGCTAACGATTTGCGTTGGATGAATTCGGGGCCGCTTGCTGGTCTTGGTGAAATTGCCTTACCTGCATTACAGCCTGGCTCGTCAATTATGCCAGGAAAGGTGAATCCAGTGATCCCCGAGGCGGTGGCGATGGCCTGTGCACAAGTTATAGGCAACGATGCAGCCATAACAGTGGGAGGGCAGTCGGGTAATTTTGAGCTAAACGTCATGCTGCCTATGATTGCTAATAATCTATTATCAAGCTTGTCGCTAATGACCAACAGCGCCAAGCTTATCGGCGAGCAAGCCATTGAAGGTTTCACTGTTAATAAAGATAACATTGAGACACCGCTCTATCGAAACCCAGTATTGGTTACCGCTCTCAATCCTGTCATTGGCTATGCAAAAGCAGCCGAAATAGCCAAAGCGGCATATAAAGAGAATAAACCGGTTATTGACGTTGCCGAGGCCATGACAGATATACCCAGAGATGAGCTAGAAACCTTGCTCGACCCTAAAGCACTTACTCGTCCTTAAGCGCTTAAAACAGAGATGTAGTATTAAAAAAGTGCGGTGTTTTACCGCACTTTTTTTATGGTGAAATAACCTTCAATTCTGAAGCAATATTGGTGAATCCCTTTGTTCGTTAAAAATAATTCGCTTATTGGCATAATATTGGCTAACACAGCAGTGAAAAGGGCATTACAGTTGCTGTATGTACGGAGGTTTTTTGATACAGTGACCCATTGAAACTATTTGAATCGCTGCGTAAGACGGCGACAAACTATTGCGCTAATAGGTTTTGCTAGTACCAAGGTAAAAGCAACGCCTTTTCGGGAAGAAAAAATGACAGAAACTTGCTTTCGCATGAAGGGCACTACGCTCACCAGTATTGTGTTAGAAGTAATAGATTTTGAACCAGATAACTTCGAAGCTCAGCTATCGCAAAAGATTGCGAGCGCGCCGCAGTTTTTTACCCGTTCCTCACTGATATTGCACCTGATAAAACCCTTGTCAGCTACTGAGTTTGAATTGCTTGTAGCGCTGTGTCGTCGCTTGCAGTTACAACCCATGGCGGTGAAAGGAGAGGTGGCTGAACTTAAGCCAACCATTAACGATTTGGGCTTGGCAGATGTCAGCCAGAGCAAGTTTACCGATAGTGTACTTCGCTCGCAAAATCCCTCTCAGCAAGCTACTGCGAGCAACGGAAATAGTAGTGAAAATAACGGCGACAGTCAGGCACAGCAGTCATCAACTAGCGCCGCGAAACCGTCATCAGGCAGTGATGCTCCGCCATCTGCGGTAAGGCCTTTGAAAGCTGAAATTAAACCAGCCAAAGTAATAAACCGCCCGGTTCGGTCAGGTCAGCAAGTTTATGCTGAAGGCGGTGATTTGGTGGTGACAGCGTCGGTTAGCGAAGGTGCTGAACTTCTCGCCGATGGCAACATACATGTTTACGGCACGTTGCGCGGGCGCGCGCTGGCCGGTGTTAAAGGTAACACGGGGGCCCGTGTATTTTGTCAGTCGCTAGACGCGGAACTCATTTCAATTGCAGGGCAATTTATCATGCACGAAACCGTTAAAGGTGAATGCTGGAAGAAGCCTGCACAAGTATATTTAGAAGAAGAAACATTACGTATAGAGCCGTTGGCTTAATGCTTTGTACGCACCAATAGGAAAGAATAGATGGCAAAGATTATCGTAGTAACCTCAGGAAAAGGTGGTGTAGGTAAGACTACATCGAGTGCAGCAATAAGTACGGGGCTTGCGTTAGCAGGTCATAAAACGGTAGTGATAGATTTTGATGTGGGTTTGCGAAACCTTGACCTTATCATGGGATGCGAACGCCGCGTTGTTTACGATTTCGTAAATGTTATTAATAAAGAGGCATCGCTCAAGCAGGCCTTGATTAAAGACAAGCGCACAGAAAACTTGTTTATTCTTCCAGCGTCTCAAACGCGAGATAAAGATGCGCTTACGGTTGATGGTGTTCAAGCGGTGCTTGATGAACTGAAAAAAGACTTCGAATTTATCATTTGTGATTCACCTGCGGGTATTGAGCAGGGGGCACAAATGGCGTTGTACTTTGCTGATGAAGCTATTGTTGTTACCAATCCAGAGGTATCATCAGTACGAGATTCAGACCGCATTTTGGGTATATTGCAAAGCAAGTCTATGCGCGCTGAGAAAGGCGAGCCAGTTAAAGAGCATCTTTTGCTAACCCGCTACAACCCAACCCGCGTAGAAAGCGCTGAAATGTTGAGTGTTGCTGATGTTGAAGAAATATTGGCTATACCGCTATTAGGTGTTATTCCTGAATCTGAAGCGGTTTTAAAAGCGTCTAACCAAGGTCAACCCGTTATTCTTGACGAAGATGCCAATGCAGGACAAGCTTATGCTGACGCCGTCAAACGTCTGCTGGGCGAAACTGTTCCACATCGTTTCCTTGAAGCAGAGAAAAAAGGGTTCTTTAAGCGCCTGCTAGGAGGGAAGTAATGGGTATTTTCGACCTGCTTAAGAAGAAGCAAAAGCCGAGCACTGCGGCGGTAGCCAAGGAGCGTTTGCAGATCATTGTTGCGCACGAACGTAAAAGGCGTACTGAGCCTGATTACCTGCCTATGATGCAGCAGGAAATTATTCAGGTTATTCGCAAATATGTGACGATTGCTGACGATCAAGTGTCGGTGCAACTGGACAATAATGACGATTGCAGCGTACTTGAACTCAATGTGACGTTACCTGACAGCAACAGCTAAGTCTGGCAGGGAAATGCGCCCTGGCATAGAAGCCAGTACTATAATGGTTTTATACCAGTGCCACAGCGTTTTTTCACCAGAGCTACAGCACGCTATGACTAACGGTTACGTGCGCTAGCTGTTGATAAGGTCTTCATCTACATCAAGTTGTTTAGAGGCCTGTGCAATTAAGTTCTCATCAAGTTGAGGCGGAGAAATATCGACGCCTTCGCTTAATCTAGCAACAATAGTGTCTAATACGTCTACCCGTGCTTGCCACTTGTATTCCCCATTTATAATACGCCACGGCGCGTAGCTTGTGTGAGTACGTTCAAACATCTCGTTCACTGCCTTAACGTATTCTTTTCGCATTTTACGGTTATGTAAGTCTTCTTCGGTTAACTTCCAGCGTTTAAATGGATTGTGAAGGCGTTCCTCAAAACGTTCGCGTTGCTCTTTCGGTGAAATGTGCATAAAGAGCTTAATAATACGTACCCCGCTATCACTGAGCGTTTTTTCAAACGCATTTATTTCGTCATAACCTCGTTGATAGGTCTTTTCGTCGATAAGCTGGTCAACGCGCTCCACCAGTACTCTACCGTAGTGTGAACGGTCGAATATCTTGAGGGTGCTGGGAGAGGGTATGTGCTGCCAAAAGCGATAGAGAAAATGCTTGTCTTGGTCCTCTTTTGCAGGCTTAGCGACAGGAAATACGCTTACGCCACGAGGGTCTAACTTCTCCGTTATACGTCTTATCGCGCCACCTTTACCAGACGCATCCCAGCCTTCAAAAACGACCAACGCACGCTTTTTCTGATGGAAGTAAGATCGCTGAACGTGAAAGAGCTTCTCTTGCTGTTTTCCTAATGCGTCCTTGTATTCTTCTTTGCTATCAAAACGAGACTGCCCGAAATCCTCAAACAAAGCAGGGGGAGAAGGAAGCAATAGCGTATTATCGGTATTATTCATTAGCGCGCCTCGATTTTAATGATTCAGTGCACAGAGCCAAAAAAAGGGGCTCTGGTATTTCAGTGTTAACTACTTAGCTTTATTTTTCTATCTTTACGTTTAGTTTATTGCTCGCTCGATGGTGGGGATAAACTTGAATCGTTAAGTTTTGCCCCAATAATTGCTTACTATCCGCAAGTATTAGATAATTGCGAGCAAGCACAAAGTGCGTAAGCACGAAGTTAATTTAGAGGTGGGTATGTCTGTAGAAACGGCGTTGCCGATAGAGTTTTCTGACGCTGCAGCAGCGAAAGTGAAAGCCCTTGTTTCAGAAGAAGAAAATCCTGATTTGAAATTACGTGTATACGTAACAGGTGGTGGCTGTTCTGGCTTTCAATATGGTTTTACTTTTGATGAGAAAGTGAACGAAGGCGATATGACCATCGAGAAAGACACGGTGACCATGGTGGTTGACCCGATGAGTCTACAATATCTTGTTGGTGGCGTAGTTGATTACGTAGATGGCCTAGAAGGCTCACGGTTTTTAGTTCAAAACCCCAATGCCACTACAACCTGTGGCTGTGGTGCGAGCTTCAGCGTTTAGCGTTCTTCGCAAAGCGATAAGGCTTTTTCAAATAGTGAGCGCTTTTTGTACGGATTCAAAATGCGCTAAACGTTGATGACTTCTACAACCATAGGCATACATCGCATCATTTTGTATGCCTATCGGTTGTCTTGTTTTTATACTTCCTTTTGTTTTCAAATTCCGGCTACACTAATTTCATCAAACGACCACGTTTAGGATAGCGTTATGAAATTGTATGGCTCAACGACTTCTCCCTATGTACGCCGCATACGTATTGTACTCGCCTCCACTGAGCACGAATTTTTAAACCTTCAAATATTTTCGGGTGAAGACCGAGAATTGCTCGCCTCCCGCAACCCGACGCTTAAAGTGCCTTGTCTTGAGGACGAGGGGCAAATGATTTTTGATTCCCGCATTATTTATAACTATCTTGCCGACAAGCTTGATCACGACGGCTTAACTTGGGAAGAAGAAAATCAATTGACCTTGATAGATGCAGCTAACGATTCGTTTGTACAACTCATGCTTCTTAAGCGTTCAGACTTTGATATTAGTGAAGATAAAATGTATTTCAGGCTTCAAAATGAAAGAATTGAAGCTGTGCTTACCGCGTTAGTTGACCAGCTTGATGCTGGTGGTTTTAGCGGATGGACTTACCCAGAAATTTGCTTATATACCATGATCGACTGGGTGCTGTTTCGCGAATTACACAGTATGAAGGCATTTCCAGAATTATTAGCGTTTCACGAAAAGCATCACAACCGTATAGAGGTTACCGCTACCGATCCTCGCGGTTAGCGCTAAAACTTTTTAGCAGAAAGAAAAGCGATAAAGATGGGCTATCGGATAATCAATAGCCCTTCGCAAAGTCGAACTGATACTTAAGCGGCAAACGCGCTAAATAGCGCTCAGCATTTTCTAAAAACACGCTTGCTACATCACTTGGCTGGGATTCCGCTGCCGTATGAGCCGTTATGGTAATGTTTGGGTGTTGCCAGAATCGGTGAGTAGGAGGTAACGGCTCATGCCGAAATACATCGAGCACGGCATGAGCAAGAGTACCTTTATCGAGCGCACTGATTAATGCTTCATCGTCTACAGCACTTCCGCGCCCTGCGTTAATAAATATACTGTGAGGTTTTAAAGCATTAAAAAATTCATAAGATAGCAAGTTTTGTGTTGTTGGCGTGTCTGGCATCAAATTAACGATGTGATCACAGGCACCGGAAAAAGCCTTTATTTCGCTTGGCGTATACACGCGCTCAGCACCTTTTACATCGTTACCACTTCGCGTTAAACCCACCACTTTCATTCCAAAAGCATTCGCTACCGGTATCAGCGCCTGTCCGATGTTGCCAAGACCCACAACACCAAGGGTTTGCCCATTAAGCGCAGCGCGAGGCGATGCCTCCCACTTAGGCGTGGCTGCCCGCTGATTTTTTTCAAAAGCGTTTAAATTTCTTGCATGCTGGAGTAGATAGGCAAATACATATTCACGCATGAGCTTGCCAAAAATTCCCTTTAACCCAGTGAGCACATAATCTTTTCTGCCTGCGTTGAGAAGCGGTGCATTACCTGCCCATGTTGACTGACACCACTTTAGCGCCGAACACTTATCAATAATAACAGCGGTAAGATCTGGGTCGGAAAGTAGTACGGTCACATTATCGGTATCGACTTGATCAGGATGGCATGTAACCTGGTCTATTGTTAGCAATGACTCACGATTTGTTCCTCGCAATGCATCACTATCAGCAATTTTCTGTTGTAAAGCCTCAGCAATTTCATGGGCTTCATCGCTTAGTATTGTCAGTTTTATCATTCCCAAATCCCTCGCGGCTGGTCGCTTAACGCATGGTAAGTAAACATTTCTTTCCTAGACGTACAACTAAAATCGTTCAGCAGGTTGTTCTAAAAGTGTGATTTAAGTTTTACATTTTTGTAAATGGTGTTGGTGCAACGTTGATTGCACCTGAAGTTAATTCGCAACGGAATCGTCATGCAGTCAGAAAATAATGCCCAAAAACCACTAGCAACACATATTGATGTGAAGCACGCTAAAGTACTCTCTCCAAAGCGTAACACAACCCAAGCTGAAACCACGCAGGCTCTGGTGGATGAACAGCTCGCTCACTTTGGTATCGATTCAGCAAGCGATTACGGTAAAGCACTTGCGAGTACTGCACATCACCTTTACGGCGCACAAGCAAGCGTAATGCAATTGTGGGACATTACCAGCAATACCTTGCAAGGACTTGATAAAGAAGACAGAGTCGCGTACTTCAATGCTAAAAAGTTTCTTTCTTTCCAGATTGCTAAAATTCTAGATACGTTACAAAATCCCTTTCGCGCAACTTACCAGAGTTTATCAAGCGGAAATGGCTCGCAAGGGCACTATCCTCTATTTGACAACGTCACCGCGCTCTTCTCTGCAACGCCAGTGGTCGTGCGAACGGCAACCTATGTATATGCCTGTACCGAGTGGGTAGATGATGCGTTTCAAGGCAAAGAGTTTACTCACCAAATTTACTCGCGATTATTAAACCCAACTAATATCTCTCTTGCTAACGCTATTGTAGATATGGAAGCGGGCCCTTACGCCGCCGATTATCTTGCATGGAACTTTAATTCAGGCATGGCGGCAATTGATGCCTGTTTATCAAATGTACTAAGTCACGGCGATGTACTTATCGTTTCTAGAAACGTGTACGGTGGCGTCTATCAGTTGCTCCATGATTATTTCGCTCGCAGCAACCGCATGGATATTCAACTTGCGTGGTTTGACGGTTATGACGCGCAAAGCTTTGCTGAATTTATGCAAACAACGAAAACTGAGCATGCGTCTCGCTTAAATAATGGCGCGAAGATGCATGTATATCTAGAGTCGCCTTGTAATCCACATGGTTATGTATTGGATGTACCGGGCATCTGTGAACTGGCTCACGCACAAAATGCGTTGGTGATGTTGGACTCAACGCTTGCTACGCCTGTTTTACATCAACCCCTGCAGCACAAAAATAAGGCTGCACGACCAGACTATGTGATCCACAGCTACACCAAAGATTTGTGTGGAAGTGGCGCAACCACGGCGGGCGTGGTGATAGGAGAGGGGCATCGCATGTTCCAACCTAAAGGCAGTTCCGCCAATGGTGTAGACTGGTCAGAAACCATGTTCTGGGATGTGTATTACATTAAAGGCGCGTTTCTAGATTCTGAAAAGGCCTTTGACGTATTAAACGGTATGAAGACCCTTGAACAACGCATGATGACGAAAGTTATCAACACGCAAGTCTTTACTGCATTTCTTAATGCTCACGATCAAATTCGCGTTAACTGCCACGCGTTGCCTGAACACAGTAATGCTGGGCTGCGCGAGAAACAGCATACACATGGCTGGCCGTGTACGTTGTTTACCGTTGATATGGCGCCGGCAAACTTACCTCGCGATGTATTCGTTCGCTTCTTTGATGCTCTAGAGCCCGCGTTTAGTCATCAAGTGAGTATTGGCCAGAACAACACGATTATTCTATGCCCTGCGTTGACGTCTCACTCTGAACTTAGTACAGAAGAACAGAAAAAAGCTGGGATTGAATTAACCACTATGCGCATAGCCATGGGAACCGATAACGTCAAGCAGCTCATTGCCCATTTCATGTTAGCCGCTAAACATTTTATCGAGCCACACGTGCCAGGTTTTTGTGAGAATTTTATGGCAAATGCAGACATTGACAGCTTGTATTTATCGGTGAGTGAAAGAGTTTGTTCGCAGCACTTTGGCAGTAAAGCCAGCATGGACTCATTGATGAAAGGGGCATAGCGTTATTATTTAGCTCAAGAAGTTGCATTGAGCAGTCGATAGAAAATGTTGAGGATGTACTCCTTCTCCCGGGCCTTTCCTTACGCGGGCTCGGGATTTTTTTGTATGAAAGATTAATGGCGCTGGTAAGCTCACGCCTTTATCTTAAAATAAAAGATACAACGACTCTTAATCTTGAAGACTATCTAAGGCGGCTTTATGCACGAGTTTAAAATTGATGTAACGCTAGATGCATCATTGCCCTTTGTTTTTGCAGCATTTCACGAACCTGAATATCTATCTGAATGGTTTGCGCCGGGTGATTGTTCAGTGACACAAATCATGTGCGACTTTAAAGAGGGCGGGCGTTATCGCATAAAAATGATGGACCCCAGCGGCATTGAAATGTCTTTGACCGGTGAATACGTGACTATATTAGCAAATGAACAGCTATCGTTTTCCTGGGCATGGGAAGACGACATTGAAGAGTCGATAATAACAACAGTAGATATACACTTTGAAGAAACCGAAGGAAACAACGTTAGGCTCGTGCTTTTGCAGCAAGGGTTTGTGAACAAGCAAGAGTGCGAACAACATAACTATGCCTGGATGTCGTGTTTGGAAAAGCTCGCTGTGTTAGCTGCTCAGAAAAAGTCATTCAATTAATGGTTTAGCCTTTATCTGTAGGCTAGGTTTGATTGCGCTAAAGCGCGCGTAATAGAGGCAGAGCGAGAAGCTCTGCCTTTCTTTTTTACCAACAAAAAGTGCAGCGCTATTATGCCTAAGTAAGAGACGTCATGGCGTCTTTTCCACTTTTTTCACGGTAAGTTTCATAATCGTTATAGCCTTCTTCTGAACCACCATACCAAGTAGATGGATCGTCGAATGATGCGAGCGGGTAATCGTGCTTGAAACGAGTAGGTAGGTCTGGATTGGTTATCCATGGTCTACCGAAGGCTATCATGTCGCCATCGCCAGCAGACAAGCGTTTCTCTGCTTCTTCTTTTGTATAGCCACAGTTACCCATGAGCATGCCGTCATACAAAGCTCTGAACTCTGCAAGCGTCATAGCCTCGCCACGCTCGTGAAAGCCAAACGCTAGGCCGTCCATAACGTGAAGATAGCCTATATTCAAAGTATTGAGCTGTTGCGCAACATAAGTATAGGTTTCGCGGAAATCATCGGCACCCATGTCGTTGAAGACACCGTTTGGCGATAATCTAACGCCCACTTGCTCGCTTGACCACACGCTTAGTACAGTGTCCATGACTTCTGCTAAGAAGCGATAGCGATTCTCTAGGCTACCGCCATAGTCGTCGTCACGTTGATTGCTGCGGCTATCTAGAAATTGGTTGATAAGATAACCATTAGCTGCGTGTACTTCAACGCCGTCGAAGCCTGCCGCTTTCGCATTAACCGCCGCCTTTTTGAAATCTTCAATGGTTCGCTTAATGTCATCATAGGTCATTGCCTTTGGCACTTCGTAAGGCTTTTTACCTTTTGGTGTGTGGATCTCATCACCTTCAATCTTTATTGCTGAGGCTGATAAGGGCAGTTCACCGTTATGAAAGTCACTATGTGACGCACGCCCAGTATGCCATAGCTGCAAGATAATTTTTCCGCCAGCTTGGTGAACGCGGTCCACAATAGAGCGCCAGCCATCTACCATTTCGTCGGTGTAAATTCCTGGAGTATCAACCCATCCAATACCTTCTTCTGAAATGGCTGTAGCTTCTGTGATAATGAGGCCCGCGTTGGCCCGCTGGACATAGTGATCGCCCATAATTTTATTCGGTATGCGATCGGCGCCTGCCCGTCCTCGGGTCATTGGTGCCAGCACCATTCGATTTTGAAGCGTATTACCTGCCCAATCAAAAGTGCTAAAAAGTACTGAATCTGTCATTCCTTATCCTTAATTAATCTGAATACTTCAATAAGGGGCACGAAATAGACGAACCCCTTGTACTTGAGATAGTAGTGAATACATAAATATGGGGGACTTGGATTGATCATTAGGGCAATAGAGAAAAGATATCCATTTAAACTTCAGTGCACGAGGATCCTTGATTTCAACACTAGACAGTAAGGCACCAAAAAAAGCGCGCCTTTCGGCGCGTTTAATTAAGGGAAAATAAGAGCCGCAAGGTTTATGTCGAACCGTAGGCCTATAACAATTGCGTCATCAAGCGCGTTGACTCTGTCGCGCTCTGCGAACTGGTCGGGGTTAATAACATAGTGTACGTTTGGCTGAATTCTTACGTGTTCGTTAAGTTGGTAACCATAACTGAGCTCTAACATAGTTTGACTACTTGCCGGCGTGCCAACGCCGCCATTCAGAGCTCGCTGAATACGCTGGTCTTCTAGTGCTTCGTTACTATACTGCTGGCGGGTATATACAAAACCAATGGTATCGTCAGGACGTGAGGCAAATGTACCGCGCAATACGAAACCCGCTTTTATATAGTAGTCTTCGATTAATTCGCCTGAAGTGCCGGTTAGCACAGCGCCAAACAGCGTTAGTCCTTCTTTTGTAAGTGGGTTAGGGCGAGTAACGGTTTGTTCAAAGCGTGCGAATATACCCGAGCGACCGTTCCTAACTGCATAACCATTTCCTGACTGTGCTGCATAGTTGCCCTCATCATCAAATACAGGATCGGTATAATCAGCACCATCGTACCAACCGCCAATCTCATATCTTTTTGGAAGCTCGTCATCATTCCACGTGGTTTGATAACCTAGCGTAAACGGAACTACGACGCCGGTGGCCTCATTTGTAGCCCAATCAAATCCGTGGTCCCCCAGGTCTTGATGGCTGGTATTGTCTTCATATATTCCTGTATGGAAGTAGGTCTTTGGTGAAAGCCAGTATTTTGCATGTCCGCCCCAACTCGACACAGGCCACCAGGTAAAGTTACTGGTTCTAAAAACAAACGTGGGGTTGCCGCACGCTGCGTTTGTTTGAAAGTATTGGCAAAGCTCAGACCCCAAAAAACTGATGTTGGCCACTGTGCGTCCACCTTCTACTTCCAAGTCACCGTCAAGAAATGTTGATGAAATAGTAAAGCGAGCAAGACGAGTGTTTTGACCACCAAATATTTCCTGCACAGAAGTGCTATTGCCGATGTAATGCTCTGCTAGGTTTTTTCCATGTCGATTGGTCATCGCAATATGAACTTTAGTGTCGTCCCAATCTAGCAAGGTATTTAAATCTAATTCTCCTCCTATAAAAAGCTGTCCCGCGTAAGCACTACCTCGTCGCTGACCTCCCTCAATATTTGTCGCTGACTCGCCGGTGTAACTAGCTTGAAAGTCGAACGCTTCTTGCCAGTTACCTTGTGATGCTAAACCGGTAGTAGAAAATACGAGCGTACTTGATATAAGCGCTGCAAAGAAAAATTGCGATATTGTCTTAGCCGTGCAGAAGGAGATAGGTTTATCCATCATTTTTCTCTCAATTAAAATACGTTGCGAGTTTGAACTGTTATGACCTTGTGACGAAAAATACAAAGGTATTTCTTGTCTGTAGCCCGCTAATTCCTTGTTAAATCTATAAAAAATGAACCAATTGAAATAACAGCGTGTTAACACTTTCTTAAGGCAAGACGAAATCTATCTAAATGTATCGATTAAATCAACCGTGTTTATTTATGTGTTTTTGCTGGTTTGTTTAATTTTGGTTAAAAATTCAAGCAGGTTCGATTGTCGAAGATAGTTATTGTGGCTCACATAAAACCGTCAAACGTTACTTTTTATATTATTGATATTTATATTATATTTTGTTTTTTGATAATATGCGTTATTCGAGGGTGGAGGGCTTTGTTAATTAGTCTTTTAATCCAAAGTATAAATTTTTACCTTTTTATAATTAAATAAACTAAATTGATTTATTGACAGTGATAAAATGCGGTGATTAAATTGGTTAACTAATTATTTACAAGCAAAAGGCCGTTTATATGAAAAACAACGCCCCTTTAGTTTCCAAAGACACATTACTTCCCTTTATACTATTAACAATTTGCTTCGCTGCATGGGGGGTTGCTGCCAATATGACTGACCCACTTGTTAAAGTGTTTAGTAAAATATTTACCATGTCTTCGCTGCAATCAGCACTTGTACAGTTTGCCTATTATGGTGCGTACTTTTGTCTGGCAATTCCTGCAGCCTTTATCAATAAACGCTTTTCTTACAAAACGGGAGTGCTCACCGGATTAGGGTGTGCTGCTGCGGGAGCGTTTTTGTTTTATCCAGCCAGTCAAACTATGACCTATGGCTTTTTCTTGGCCGCCCTCTTTGTATTAGCGGGTGGGCTATCTATTCTTGAGACCTCAGCTAATCCTTACGTAATGGCTATGGGAAGTGAGAAAAGTGCTACTCGCCGCCTCAATCTCGCCCAGGCGTTCAACCCTGTGGGTACAAACTTAGGGGTATTTTTAGCCGCGACCCTTATTCTACCGAACCTGAATCAAGCCTCAGCAGAAGAGCGGGCAGCCATGTCCGTAGGCGAGCTTAAATCTGTTATCGGAGCTGAACTTGATGCGGTAATGCTGCCTTATGTAGGTATGGCTTGTGTGCTTGTGTTAGTTTGGGTTGCAATAGCACTGATTAAAGCGCCCATTCAAGAGTCGGTAGAGTCTAGAGTAGAAGACGTTAAGCTTGGTGCATCGCTAAAACGCTTAGTGGCAAACAAGCACTATCGTTTTGGTGTATTGGCTCAGTTCTTTAACGTTGGCGCGCAAACCTGCGTTTGGACGTTTACTATTCAGTACGCTATGACAGCTATGGGTGGAAATGAGGTTAGTGGTGGTGAGATATTGCAATACAGTATGATTGTGTTTCTTATCTCTCGTTTTGTTATGACGTGGGTCATGCAGTACCTTTATCCAGCGAGACTTCTAATGATTATGTCGCTAATCGCAATGGCGCTGTGCATTTTTATGACTCAGTCACCTAATTTAGCGGGCGTAATTGCACTTGTTTCTATATCTGCATGTTTATCACTCATGTTCCCTACGATTTACGGTATTGCTCTTGAGGGATTAGGAGAAGATACCAAGCTTGGTGCTGCAGGTCTTGTAATGGCGATACTGGGCGGGGCAATTATGCCGTTATTCCAAGCCGCTATTATAGATAGCGCAGGAGTAGTAATCTCTTATGTTGTTCCCGCTATTTGTTTCTTGCTAGTGGGTGGCTATGGGTATTTCGATATGCGCGCCAAAAAAGGATGTGTTGACAATAAAAGTAAAGTAGATGCTGAGGCGTTAAAAGATATGGAAATGGGAATCGCCAAATAGGTGATAAGCGTTCTTCATGAAGGGCGATGCTACAGCGCCCTTTTCATGCTTTTTTAAAAAGCGCTCCGAGCACAGTGGCTTTAGACGCCCCTGTTACCTCAGGTACATTGCCGGGTATGTCATTGACATAGGCATGTGCAAACCACGCAAATGCGGCACCCTCAACGTGTTGAGGGTGCATGCCAAGAGTAAAGCTATCAGAAACCTTGTAGTTATCTAAGGCGTCCACAAGATAGGCCAAGAGCGCTTTGTTAAATGCGCCCCCTCCGCAAATAATAACTTCGCTTGCTTCACTACATTTATTTACTCGTGGTAAGTACGTCTTGATATCTCGAGCAATAGTTTCGCCGGTCAAAGCCAGTAAAGTAGCCTGAACATCCTTTGGCGCTAAATTGTTACTCGCCTCTTCACCATCTAACGCCGTACTAGAAGGAAAGTAATCTGCGAGCGTGTTACTTAACCAGTCGATATTGAAATATTCTCTACCTGTACTTTTCGGCGCAGGTAGCTGGAAATAGTCGTCCAGTAGAAGCTGCTGAAGCAGGCCCGAGTGAGGGGTGCCCGATGCTGCCCAGGCACCGTCTCTATCAAAACTCTCATTCAAATGAAGGCTTATCCACTGGTCCATTAACCTATTTCCCGGTCCGATATCAAACCCTCTGGGTGCGAGGCCTTCATGTTGAGGGGAAAGCAGTGAAACGTTAGCAATACCACCTATGTTCACAAGGGCGCGATATGTTTTACTACTAGCAAAAATTGCATTGTGAAAGGCGGGAACAAGGGGAGCGCCCTGTCCTCCAAGCGCAATATCCTTACGCCTAAAATCGGCGATAACATCAATGCCGGTTAACGTGGCAATAGTATTGGGGTCGCCTATCTGGCAAGTAAAACCTCGAACTGAGGATTTGGCAAAGTGTGCCGATAGCACGTCTGCATTTGGGTGGTGGCGTACTGTTTGGCCGTGGGAGCCAATGGCCGTTATATCTGATGCAGTAAGGCCGTTTCGTTCAAGTAATTCTAAGGTAACCCGGGCAAAGGTTTCAGCAACTAGTCTGTCTGCAATTGCCAGACTATTCAGTTCGTCAGGGCCTTCTGTGCAAAGCGCGTTAAGCGCTGAAAGTAACTCGTTTGAATAGGGTGTTGAATGTGCGGCGAGGGTAGTACACGAGGTTTGTGTAATATCACACAGGACGGCGTCGACGCCGTCCATGCTAGTGCCAGACATAAGGCCAATATATTTTGCCATAGCGCTGCTATTTCATCGCAAGCATAATACGTTTGTTGTTGTTAAGCTGCTGTTGACGAAGTTCTGCTATTTCCATAAACCTTTCTCGCTCTTCCTTTGCAATCGGTAGCGCTTTTGGTAGCTCTACTGTTCGTGGGTTTCTATGTACACCATCTACCAAGAATTCATAATGTAGATGCGCGCCAGTCACCATACCTGAGCTACCAAGATAACCGACAGTTTGACCTTGTTTAACGGTATCTCCAACCTTCACTGCACGTTTCTTAAAGTGAAGGTATTTGGTGGTATATTTTTCACCGTGTTGAATAAAAACATGGTGGCCGTTGTATTTATCATAGCCCGCTTTGATCACTTTTCCATCGCCAGCGGCCATGATTGGTGTGCCAACCGCAGCAACATAGTCAGTACCGCGATGTGCTTTCCAGCGCTTTTGTACAGGGTGAAAACGCGCTTTTGTGAAGTTAGAACTTACGTATCTAAAGTTAACGGGCGCACGCAAGAAGCTCTTACGCATACTGCGGCCTTCAGGCGTATAGTAGGTACCGTCTTCATGAAGGATCGCGCTAAAATGTTCACCTTGGTTGGTAAATTCAGCAGCCACAATATCGCCATAGCCAACAAACTCACCATCAATATATTGTTCTTCGAACACGACATTGAAGGTATCACCAGAACGAATCTCCATTGCAAAGTCGATATCCCAGCCGAAAATTCCAGCCAAATTCATAATTTGATTACTGGTTAAGCCAGCGTCGCTCGCGGCATTCCAAAAGCTAGAGTGAATTTCACCTTGCGCGAAGTTATAGCGAATGTCGACATCACGTTTCTCAAGCTGGGCAGTAAGCCCGTTATCATCGCCAGACGTACTAGGACGAACAAACAGGGTTTCCGTTGAAGACAGTTTGTACTTCAATTCTCCAAAACTACCGTCTTTATTTGCTTTAAACGAGAGTTCATCGCCAGGCAGCAAAGTAACAAGTGTTTTTGCTAGCTCGCCAGCTTGTGTCACATTATAAACGTCGCGGGCAGTAAAACCTGCTCGTTTAAATAACTTTGCTAATGTGTCGCCACTGCGAACTTTATAGGTTTGCCACGTAGACTCTTCTTCACCAGAAAACACATCAGTAGACGGCGTAATATGCAGATCTACCGGATAGCGAACGCCCGCGTCTAAAATATGCGCCTCTTGATGGCGGCTAGCTTCAACTGGCTCCGACGGCAAAAGGATAAGCCCGCCAAGAAACAGACTCGCGATAGCGATACCTGTTCTGTGCTGCTTAGGTAAATTTTTATATAAATTGACCGCTTTTGAAGGGTCTAATTTCTTTCTCATACTACTGCCCACCTGAGAAATGTTATGTGCACAACTCTATTTCACATACGTTGCTTAAAAATGCAACTTTTCTCATTATTTTTGTTAGCGCAAATTGTTACACCCAATAGCTCTTAACACCGTGGTCATCTAAAGTGTGCGCTGAATATTAGCGAATGTGAAGGCTTTAGCCATCCCTTTACGTTCGACATAAGACAATTCAGTACACAGATTTCACGTTCAAAACTGTTGGGTTTAACAACATGACTGTTTGTAATCCGTTTTTTGACGCGCAAACCTTTTAATGGTTCCGTTGTACGCGTAAAATGCCCGCCATTATTGAATGTACAGTTTATTTAAGAGTGTGACTTACAAATGAAAGATTGGCAAACAGCGCTAGCTGAGATTAAACGGGGCGTAGATGAAATACTTCCCGAAGAGGATTTAATTGAAAAACTAAAATCCGGCAAAACCCTAACCATTAAAGCGGGTTTTGATCCAACTGCGCCCGATCTGCATCTTGGTCACACTGTATTGATCAATAAGCTGCGTACATTTCAGCAACTAGGCCACAAGGTTGTTTTTCTTATTGGCGATTTTACTGGCCTCATTGGCGATCCTACAGGTAAAAATGTAACACGCAAGCCCTTAAGCAAAGAACAGGTATTAGAAAACGCGAAAACGTATCAAGAACAGGTGTTCAAGATCCTTGATGAAGATAAGACGGAAATACGTTTTAACTCAGAATGGATGGATAAACTGGGCGCAGCAGGCATGATCAAACTCGCTGCAAGCCAAACGGTTGCGCGTATGCTAGAACGCGACGACTTTAAAAAGCGTTATAACAATGGTCAACCTATCGCTATCCACGAATTTCTATATCCGTTGGTGCAAGGTTGGGACTCTGTAGCGCTTGAATCAGATGTTGAATTAGGCGGTACTGATCAGCGCTTTAATCTACTTATGGGTCGTGAACTTCAAAAAGAGCAAGGTCAAAAGCAGCAATCTATTGTGATGGTACCGCTACTTGAAGGCCTAGATGGCGTTCAGAAGATGTCTAAATCTTTGAACAATTACATCGGTATCACAGACGCGCCAAACGATATGTTTGGTAAAGTGATGTCTATTTCCGATGATTTGATGTGGCGTTACTATGATCTTATCAGCTTCCGCCCACTAGAAGAGATAGCTGAGCTTAAATCTCGTGTTGCTAACGGTGAAAACCCTCGTGATATTAAAATCATGTTGGCGAAAGAAATTATCGCACGCTTCCATGACGATGCCGCAGCTGAAGGCGCGCATCAAGATTTCATTCAACGCTTCCAAAAAAATGTCATTCCTGACGACATGCCAGAGCTTGAAATAGCGCTAAGCGACGAAGGCATTGCAATTGGTAATTTGCTAAAAGAAGCGAAGCTTGTTGGGTCAACGTCAGACGCTATGCGTATGATTAAGCAAGGTGCAGTCAAAATTAACGGTGACAAAGTGGAAGATACCCGTTTAGTTATCACTGAAAAAGGTGAAAACGTGTACCAAGTGGGTAAACGCAAGTTCGCGCGCATCACACTTGCCTAGTGTTTTTCTGAAATGTTTTGAAAGCCCGCTCATTTGAGCGGGCTTTTTTTTGCTTGAAATATCAATTTTGAAACATGGTTGGCGATTTTTTCTTTAAAAATACGATTTGTTGCTAGTGCAACATTGACGTACTAGCCAAAATTGGAAACGAGCATGTTTGGCTTTTGCTCTTGTAAATAATTGGCGCTACATGTTTTTTTAAGATTTTTTTACTTTTTTAAAAAAAGTTTGTCAGGTTTTTGCCATTGCCATCGTCTATAGGGGAAAAGTTAAACAATAATCCCAACTGTACGATGAGCAGTTTACGCGTTGCAGCCTGGGGTGAAACACCAGCGATATTTAAATAAAAAATACTTAGGCAATGCAAAAGGATAGAACAATGACAACCTTAACTTCAGCTCATACAGCATACCAACACGCTAATAAGAGTCTTCCTGCAAAAGAAGCATTAATATGGCTTAAAGAAGGCTGGCAGCTTTTTAAGAAAGCACCAATCAAGCTATTAGGCCTTTCATTTTTAATGCTGCTTATGGCTGGGCTTCTTCAGGGACTCTTGGGGCCTGTCGGGTTAGGAGTATCTAAGTGGATAAGCCCGATTTTAGCTACCTTCATGTGGTTGGCGATCGCTAATTTAGCAGTAAAAGGCAGGGTAAGCCTGTCAGGTGGGACATTGCGTTCATGGGCGAATATTGCATTATGGAGCTTAACCGGGCCCGCAATAGCGTGGATTCAATTTCAAATTGGCGATATGTTAATAGGGGCTGAGTCAATGGCGGCTTTAGCAAGCGGTAATATAGTAGATGTACCTGCTTGGAAAGTTGGGCTAATGATGGGCTCGGCGACACCAATAAATCTACTGCTTCTATTTGTACCTTTGTTGCTAATTTTAAAGCATCATTCAATCTCAGCGTCTTTTAAAAATAGTATCGCTGCGGTAATAGGCGCTTATAAACCCATGTTAGTAGTAGGTGTGATGATGTTCTTGAGTGTTGCACTAGCGCCTTATACCTTTGCATTATCGGGGTTAGTGTTAGGTCCTATTGTTTCATGTGCATGCTTTGTTGCTTTTCAGCGTTTGTTCCGATAATCGATCACTGAACGAAACTCGACAGCTCATTTACGGCGTGGAATTAAAAATAATAAAAATGGAATTGCAGTGAAAGAAACCATGCAAATTGAAAAACTGCTTTGTGAATACGCGCCACTCATGGCGCGTATTGCGGCAACGTTTGAGGCCAATAAATCCCTTCAAGATGAACTGATACAAGAAATATCGCTGGCGGTTTGGCGTGCTTTCGAAGGAGCTCCAAAAGAGGGGGGGAGTGGCTTTCGCGGAGAGGCAAGTGTGAAAACATTTGTGGCCAAAGTAGCGCACAACAAGGCGGTTGACCACGTGATTAAAGAGCAGCGGCGTCAAGAGTTCACTCACGAGGGAGAATTTGATTCTTCTCACACTACCAGCGCTAGTTCATCTCGAGATGCAACGTTACAAGAGAATGCGATGGATCTCATGACTGGCTTACGTCAGCTCGAAATAAAGCACAGACAGGTACTTGCCTTGCTTTTGGAAGGTTTCAGTCAGCTGGAAATTGCCAGTATGTTAGGTATCAAAGAGAGTGCAGTCGCTAAACGAGTAAGTCGCGCCCGCCAACAGTTAACACAGATTATGGGACAGCAGCCATGAGCGGACACAGAAAAGCCATGAGCGAACATAAAACAGCCATGAGCGAGGGTAAAAAGCCATGAGCGAAGAAGGATCAAATGTGAGTAAAAACACTTCCAGTATGAGCGAATTAGATAAACAGCTTGAACAGTGGCAAAGTGCATATAAAGAGGCAACGCCTTCAGTGGATACTGATTCACTGATTAAAGACACCAAAAGCGCGAGATTTAAACTTAAACTAAGAGGTGCCTTTGATTTCGCCCTTGGGCTTGCGGTTTCTGTGTGGTGCTTAACGTTAGTGCTGTTTGAGCCCTTAACTGCCTACCAATTTTTTCTGTTTTCGGTACTTACGCCTATCCCTGTTGCGTTTGGAATATGGGGATATTGGGTAAGACAAAAGCAGTGGAGAGCGCAAACACTAGACGTGCAGTCGATGCTGTCATTTAAACAAATCCAGCTACAACAGCAGTTACATTACTGGAAAGTGAGTCTTTATGGATGCGTAGCATTGTGGTGTGGATTGCTAGTGTTAGCTATTTTTAATGTGCTCATGTTCGATACGTATACCTTATGGGGTACACAACTACTCATTAACAGTGTAGTCGTGTTCGTCGTATATCGCAGGTATAAAAAGCTAACGGCAGACTTGCCGGCGGCGCTGGCGAAAATAGACGACATGAAATAACTAATACCAGTCCGCAAAGGTAATTACCTACTCAGCGAGAGTTAAAATTAGCGTAATCGTGGCGTGTTAACGCAGGTATAAAAGCGGTAGTTTCAGTTCTATAACTCTAGTATAGGAGCGAAGCCCCCATAGATAAGGCGCTTACCGTCAAACGGCATGGGGTTTTCGCTATTGTTCATTCTAGGGTCTTGCATCACCTTCTGCCATGCGGTATCACGCACTTCTTTTGATGGCCAAAACGCAATTGAAAACACAACGGTTTCATTTTCTTTAGCTTTTACAGCTAGGGGAAAAGACGTCACCTCGCCATCGGGGACATCGTCACCCCAAGCTTCGAGTATTTTTGTGGCGCCATATTCTTTAAAAATATCACCAGCGAGTTTGGCGTGCTCAATGTATAGCGCTTTATTTTCGGTGGGAACGGCTACAGCAAAGGCATCAATATATGACATGAGGTGACTCCGTCAAAGAAGAAGTGACTAAAGTAGCCTAAATTATAGTCAGCATGCAATATAAACATTGTTAGCGTTCTGCGAATTTCGCCCATTGATAAAGACCATGCAGCGCGAGCCTTCTCGCTTTCGCAAAAGGATAGGTTTTAAGTGGCGAACAATAAAGGGGAAGGGATAAATCGACGTCACAGGTACCTAGCATACGTTGAGCGAGTCTTTGCCCAGCAAATGCGGCAAAAGAAACCCCCGAACCGCAGTATCCCATGGCATAACCGATAGTAGAGCCAGAGCGGTGTGTATTATTGTTGCTAGCGTCATTGTAGACGAAAATTCGGGGCATACTGTCTAATGACACACTCACCCAGCCACTCCAGAAATAGTTCATGGCAATGCTACTTAGCGCTGGAAAACTTTTTACCATGGCGTTATAGAGACGCTGCTTTTCTGAGGAGTTGTCGCCACCTTTTCCAGTTACCGCGCCACGACCACCGAATAGTAGGCGTCCGTCGGGTAATACACGATAATAGTATTTCATCATTCGTGTATCCATAAAACTCATTGGCACAGTTAGCCCAGATTGCGCACGCTGTTCATCATTCAATGGAGCTGTGACAAAAATGCTCGACTGAACAGGGAACTGCTTATTATCTATGGCGTCGTGAAAGCGCTTAGGGGTATAAGCGTTAGTGGCAATTAGTATGTGTTTGGCTGATACAGAGCCGTTCGGGGTTGTAACTACATATCTTGTCTTATGCTTCTCGATACGGATAGCAGGAGAGTCATAGTAAAGCGAAGCGCCAAGTGCTTTTGCTACTCGTGCATACTCGCTTACCAATTTTAACGGATGTAAACACGCTCCATTTACTTCAACTCCCCGTAAGTCCCCTGAATGCCGAAGCGAGAAGTGAGATCCTCTTGACTAAGTAGGGTACTTGCTACGTTGAACTGAGATTCATGGTGCTTTGCGCTATCGCACAGTAGGTTGGCTTGTTTTGGGCTGTGAGCAAGTTTCAAATAGGGTCCTTTGACTAGGTCTACGTGCATATCAAAGTCTACAATACGTTGATTGAGTAGATTTACCGCGCCATCAAATTCAGCCTGCATACCTTTAGCAACCGCATATCCCCATCTATTTTCTATGGCACTTAATGCTAGGCGACCGCTTCCAGAAAGAATGAAACCACCATTGCGACCTGCGCAGCCAAAACCCAATGAATTTGCGTCGAGCAGTGCTACCTGTTGACTAGCTTCAGCAAGCGTCATTGCAGCCGACAGCCCAGTATATCCCCCTCCAATAACAAGGTAATCTGAACTTATATTTTTACTTAACGGTGGCAGCGTTTCAGGTTTGTGAGTGGCATGCCAGTAGCTTTCGGCTAGGGGCTGAGATGGTGAAACGCCGTGGGAAACTAAAGGGTCGTAAGGCATAAGAAACAAAAAGTAGTAAATACTCGATAAAGCTTAAAATTCAAGAAGCATTTCTGCGCCTTCACATTCGCAATATTCCGTGCATATAGGGCAGTCGTAGCCTTCATGAATAGAAGCATAGCGCCATTTATTGGGGTGTTTTTTTATAAGCTGCCCGCCATTTTTGGTGAAATACTTAAAAGCGCTATTGCCAGGGCTGGCCAGCCAAATGTGTGCTAGTCCCGCATCTGCGCCTTGTGCCTTTGCACACTCAATAGACTTATGCAGTAATTCGCTCCCAATTCCTTTACCTTGCATGTCTGGATCAACGGTGTTGCACTTAAAGTAGCAAACATTTTCAGCTGTCGCAGGCCACAAGGAAGGCGTGCACCATTCGTCGCTTTGCCATTGGTTGTGAGCAAAGGTTAAACGAAAACCAACCACGTTATTTTGATTCAGCGCCACCCAACTAGCGTTGATATCGCCTACAAAGCTTTTTGCGTAATAATCGGCTAGCAAGTCATTGGTAAGATAATTGTCGCCATGCACCTTATTACCCAGTGAAATTACACCTGCAAAGTGGATAGGCGAGAGTGGCGCGTAGGTTATATCACATTGCGCCAAAACGTTTTGATGCATAGGGGCTGACTTCATGACTTCTCTTTACTTGGAGTATGCTTTATCCCGTCTAGGTGAACATCCAGAGCCTCTACGGATATAAGTATTTCTCTCACGGACATCCACAGTGAATAAAGCAATGAAACTAGGCTTGCTGCGAAGACCCAATTGCCCACCTGCTGGTAAGTAAGATAAATGGCGAGCATCGAAACGACGCACAGAAAAAAACTCCCGACACCAGCTATTTGCATGCGTTTGATGAGTTGAATGCGTAAACGCAGGTTTTTGATTTGAGCTTGCGTATTATCGTCTCGTTCTTCTTTCGAGAAGTTTCTGATTATCGTGGCGAGCGTCAAAAAACGATTTGTATAGGCCAAAAGTAGCAATGAAATTGCTGGAAACAACATGGCTGGGGTAGAGATATCTATTTTCATAAGAGGGTTATACAATCGAAGAATAACGAGAGTGTATCACACGCTGTTATCAACACACAGCGCACAGCGTCTTAGGTAATGTGTGCTTGATTAGAGGGTGTTGAGCAACACTAACAAGCGTTAGTAAGCAAAAATAACCGTGTACGCAAGGGCCAATAAAGTTACATTCTATCGACCGTCATTCCTGCTGCACTCCAACCTAACATGTCGCCTTCCAAATGCATGACTTCAGAAAAGTCGAGGTCTTCTAATACTTTCATTGCGAGTTTGGCTCTTCTGCCAGAGCGACAATAAATGATGATAGGCTTATTCTTGTGATTTTCTAATTCGCTAAGGTAGTCGTTAATATTTTCGTGAGGCATATTTACTGCCCCTGGTATATGGCCATCTGCAAATTCTTGTGGAGAACGCACGTCGATAAGCAGCCAGTCTTTATTCGCAACGCGTTCAATGAGGTAAGGCGAGGCAGCGACAGATGCTTGTGAGGTCGCTTTTGCAGTACATTGAAGCGTTGCAAAGAGTGCAACACCGACAATAAAAAGAAAAAACACAACAACTATTCGCATGCTAGAAAAACTCTTACTCTCACTTCGAAATTAGACTTAAGTATAACGCTTATGCAATTTAGTTTATACCTTCACACAGCAATTTTAGTTCATTTATTAAACGCAAAGAAAAGCGACTGGTAACGTCAGGATCTACAACGAGCAACGGTGCGTCTAAGAAGTCACGGTGCTTGGCCCAAAAAACTTCAAGGTCTGTGCGTGTGCTCTTTGACGCCGCCACTAATACGTGAGGTTGCCTCATTAAAACATCTTTTACGCTTACCTGTGGATAGTCGACGGGGCTGTCGTGGAACAAGGTTTGGGCTCCGCATACATTAAGCAGTTTATTCGGCCATGCTCCCGGCCCAATAGACATAAGCGGCACCGTCCATGAATAATAGAATATGGGTTTATTGGCGACCTTTGCGTATTTCTCTTTTAGGGCGTTGAGTTCGTTAATAAATTTACCTGTTAGTGCGTTGGCACGTTTTTCTGTACCAGTCAGTTCGGCGAGTCTGTTTATTTCTCTGGGAATGTCTTCCAAATTTTCAACGTTACTGCTAAAAACCTCAAGCCCTAAAGAGGAGAGTTTGTGAATATCCTGAGGCTTATTTCCCCCATCCCAAGCGAGGATTAGATCGGGTTCAAGGGCTATTATAGTGGCGATATCTGCACCTTGATAGTCGGCTACGCGAAGAATAGCTTTGGCTTCCTCTGGAAAGTCACTGTAGTCGCTTACGCCCACAAGGTTTTTGCCTAGCCCTAAACTGAAAGCCCATTCAGTTAGGTGGGGAGCAAGGCTAACAATCTTCAATGAAGCGTCATCTTTTAACTTTATTTCATTATGCGCCGTGCTGCTTGTGCTAGCAGCATGTGACAGCATGCTTATGAATGCAGCCGAGAAACATAGATATATAACGCGTAAACTAAATGCATAGCGAAATACATTTAGCATTTTACTTTGCACTAGGTTGCTGCTTTTCTGACGCATCACTACATTTTTCATCGTTTGTTGAAGCCCATGAAATACTCGATTTATTTCATCACTGCGGATAGGTAGCAGTGGTCGCTGCACGGCCGTCGACTACTTTCACCATTAATTAAAAGCTAGGTTAGGGCCAAGGCCAAAATCGCAAGAGAAGCCACGGCCGTTGTTGCTAGCATCGCATACGTAATTGTAGATTTGGCAGCAATCATGTTTGAGTATTTCACATCGCCGTCGCCCCCAACTCGGGTATAACGAAACTTCCTATTTGCGTAAATTGCCGGCCCGCCAAGCTTTATATTGAGAACGCCGCCCATCAATGCAAGAAGTAACGAAGTTTTATCTTTTACTGGTGAACGTTTTATTGCACTCATCCCCTTGATTGGATGACTAACGAGAAGAGTTACTAATCCACCAAACAAGGCTGGTGGAAAGGTAAGTAAATAAACGAGTTTTCGCACCGGTCGGGCAAAATAAACCATGCTTGGCGTGCGATAATGCCATTGCCAAGACGTAAGTAACAGTAAACGATAGATAAGTGCACCAACTGGGCCAGTTACTACATAATAAAATATGACACCGCAGTAAAGATAAAGAAATTTCAGCCACAGCGACTCAATTGCGGCTTTAGCAATGCCAATATCAGACAAAGAGCCACATTGCCTCGCGGTCATTGTTTGCACCATCTCTCTTGCGAGAGACTTTTTATTTCTTCCCACACTTGCCAACACTCGTTTGTATTGTTGGCGCTGGTAGCCAAAATCGAGTAGCGCAATAAGAATGATGGCCTCGAAGAAAATAGGGTATTGGGCCATATAGACTAAAATGGCAATACAAGTTACCAATGGAGCAAGCAGGACAAGTGCAGCGAGAGTGCCTGAAATATAATGCTGGCTAGGGCCATAGTCGCGAGATGGTACGACTTTGCGCCCCATCTGTTGTACAAGGTAGCGCATTAGTGTTAGTGGATGAGTACTTTGGGGCCAGCGCCATATTGCGTCTACGGCGACAGCTAACCAAAGTACTAATAGCGACTGATATCTAGGGTCGCTAATAATGTCTGTCATCTTATTTTGCGAGGGCTTTTATCATCGCCATTACAAGCTGTGCTGAATTTTTGGCAGCAGTGTCTAAATATTCTTTGAAGCTAACCGATGATGTTTTTCCAGCAATGTCCGACAGCGAACGAATCACAAGAAATGGCGTGTCAAGCATGTAGCAAGTTTGGCCTATAGCGGCGCCTTCCATTTCAACTGCTTTCATATCAGGAAATTTCTCACGTAGTTCTGCCACGGCTTCATCGCTGCCGATAAATGCATCGCCAGTACAAATTAAGCCAGTTGTCGATTGAAGCGATGTAATTGTTGCCGCAGCATTATGTGCTGCTTCCATCAGTGTGGTATCACAACGAAAATCTTCAGGCATACCGGCACATTGACCTAGCTTATAACCAAAATGAGTCAGGTCGGCATCATGGTGAATGACGTGGCTAGCAATCACCAAATCGCCAATGTTGAGGGCTTTATCAAAACCACCGGCTGAACCGGTATTCACCACAGCATCGGGGGCGTACTGCTCAATAAGCACAGTGGTGGCAAGGGCTGCAGCAACTTTACCAATACCGCATTTAACTAACACAACGTCTAAGTCGTTAAGTGTGCCTTCATAAAATGTAAGGTGCTTCCATTGCGTTTCTTTTACATCGCAAAGTGACGCTTTAAGTAGCGCAACTTCTTCGTCCATTGCACCTAAAATACCAATTTTTTTCATAACTATACCGACGATGTTGAGGGGATTTAACGGGTGAATACGCTCTAAAGTGGTTTAATTGTATAAGGAAATCTTTAAAACTGACAGAAAAATGCCTTTGTTACTGCTATTTGAGAGTAAGAAAATAGCAATGTAACAAAGGCTAGGGGAAGTTAGGCTTGTTAGATTAAGCCGCCGCGGGTCTGCTTGAACGAATTGGGCGAGTTGGTCGCTTGGTCGGCTCAGGGTTATGAGTCGGCAATTGAGCCATCTTCTGCTGAAGGCGACGGTATGGAATGAGTTTATTTTCCAGACATTCGCGAATGTCATCTACCGTATAGCCAGACTTTACTTTAATTCTTGCGTGAGGAAGGCCAGCAGCGTCGAGCGCTCCTGTGACAAACCAGTCTTTCTGAGTTTTGTAGCCTTCTTTACCTTGGCTGTGAACTAAATCGATAGCCATTACAGGGCTCATATCTTGTTTGTTTACTAAAACAAAATCTAATTGACGGCTAGATGCTCTGCTTAACGCTTGGCTAGCCGTTTTTTTGTTGGTTGACTGTCGCACTGCAATGAGGTCGTTAAGGCGCACGCGGCACACAATTCTAAACTCTCTACCTACGGCCTGCTCTATTAGATTTAGGAACGTATGCTCCACAGGAGTAAATAATTGTGGCTTTCGTCTAAATGGAAACGCGACCCCGCCATCTGACAATTTAATGGCACCTAGCGCAACTAAAATAAGTAACATCATTAGAATAATTGCCAATTCCATCGTAACCCTCGCAAATATCAAAAAATAAAAGCCCGTGACAATTCGGTTGGTTAAGGTGCGCTAGTTTTTTGAAACTAACTCGAGCACTTTAGCTTTACCAGTGTCAGAAAAATGACACCAAGCATTGTCACCGTGTTGTACTTATCGAAATTGCAAGCCAGATGCCAACATGAGTAGTTTTACATGGCTTTTTAAACTGAGGGATTATTTACTGTTTGACGTAACCAGAATATCGATTTGGGAACCAGCATTATCGGGGCTTATTACTACCCTAATAGCCTTATCTTCAGACGTGAGTAACGTGCGCCCGCTAACGGGGGAGTGAGCTTTTAGCAAGGGATGTGCGGCTTGATAGAAACCGAGCATCTCCCGTGTGGAGCGTGGAGAATGGTAAACCATTACCGCTGTCATGCTTTCGTCAAATGCTTGGCATTGGCGGGCCTCTTCGGAAATTTTAACTTGCTGAAATTCCGATGGGCAAGACACTAAAGTAGGTTGCTTCGCAAAAGCGCTCTTTGAAGCAGCGTTAACCGAAACAGTATCGCCGTAGGATGAGCCACTTGTGCTTGCGAACACTGTCAAACATAGGGCGAGTTTTTTAATGTCTAAGTTCTTCATAAATAGCGTTTTGCGTAGTTTAATTCTTATTTGAATTTAGAATACTAGAGCCGTTGGTCCAGTACATCAACTAAACCTTGGTCTATTAACGTATGTTCTCAGCAGTTTTCGTATTTTCTGGGCACGCTAAAACAAAAAAGCTCGATAGTCAGACTATCGAGCTTTTCGTTAGCGGTTATTTTAGTGCTGCTTAAACGCCGATGTAGTCCATAATGCCTTCTGCGGCTTTACGACCTTCGTCAATTGCAGTAACAACCAGGTCACTACCACGTACCATATCGCCACCAGCAAACACCTGGGGATGAGAGGTTTGAAAGGCGAACTTACCTGCTGAAGGGGCGCGTACGCGTCCTTTTTCATCAAGCATGATGCCGAAATCTCCGAACCATGGTGCCGGGCTTGGTTGGAAGCCAAACGCAATGATAACTGCATCCGCTTCAAGTACGTGCTCTGAACCTTCTACTTCCACAGGGCGACGACGACCATTGGCATCTGGTGGCCCCATTTCTGTCTTAACGAGCTTAACGCCACAAGCTTTACCGTTTTCATCAACAGCAATGTCTAGCGGCTGGAGGTTAAATTTAAACTCTACACCTTCTTCCTTAGCGTTAACTACTTCTCGGCGTGATCCGGGCATACTCTCTTCGTCACGACGGTAAGCGCAGGTTACCTGTGCAGCGCCTTGACGGATTGACGTACGCACACAGTCCATGGTGGTATCACCACCACCTAATACAACTACGCGCTTGCCTTTCATATCAATGAAATCAGAGGGGGCTTTTTCAAGGCCCATTACGCGATTGGTATTAGCGATAAGGAAAGGTAGGGCTTCGTAAACACCTTCAACGTGCTCGTTGTCAAAGCCGCCTTGCATCGACTTGTAGGTACCCATGCCAAGGAAAACAGCATCGTATTTATCAAGCAAGTCTTGGAACTGGATGTCTTTACCGATTTCGGTATTAAGTACGAACTCAACACCCATCTCGGTAAAGATTTGGCGGCGTAGCTTTATTACGTCTTTCTCTAATTTGAAAGACGGAATACCAAACGTAAGTAGGCCACCGATTTCTTCGTATTTGTCGTAAACGACAGGTTTAACGCCGTTACGAACCAGAATATCAGCACATGCAAGGCCTGCAGGACCTGCACCCACGATAGCCACTTTTTTGTCGGTCCATACCACGTCTGACATGTCTGGGCGCCAACCCATTTTAAACGCAGTATCAGTAATATACTTTTCAATACTACCGATGGTGACCGCACCAAAATCGTCATTCAGCGTACAAGCGCCTTCGCAGAGCCTGTCTTGTGGGCAAACGCGACCACAGACCTCTGGCAAGCTGTTAGTTTTATGCGAAAGCTCTGCGGCTTCTAAAATTCGGCCTTCGTTAGCCAAGCTCAACCACTGAGGAATGTAGTTGTGCACGGGACACTTCCATTCGCAATAGGGGTTACCGCAGTCCAAGCAGCGATCTGCTTGGCCTTCGGTTTGAGATTGGCTAAGCGGCTGATAAATTTCCGCGAACTCATGTTTGCGTACCATGATCGGCTTTTTCGGCGGATCGATACGTTCAACATCGACAAATTGATATACGTTCTTTGCCATAAACTAAATCCTCTTACTGAGCCTGAATGCGTAATTCAGCACTTGAACGACTGATGTGACCAAGCAAGTTTTTCACATCACTGGTTTTTGGCTTAATAAGCTTAAAGCGTTTCAGCGTTGCGGCGAAATCAGTAAGCAACGATAACGAATGCTCGCTTCCTGTTTCTTCGTAATGCTGATTAATTAAGCCACGTAAGTGCTCAGCAAGAATTGCTTTATCTTCAATTGACATAACATCGACTAGTTCGGCATTTACACGGTTGTCAAGATCGTCGCCATCATCCATAAGATAGGCAAAACCACCTGTCATACCAGCACCGAAGTTAACACCAACCGGACCAAGAACAGCCACAATACCGCCTGTCATGTACTCGCAGCCGTTATCCCCAATACCTTCCACTACCGCAATGGCACCAGAGTTACGAACGCCAAAGCGCTCACCGGCACGGCCAGCAGCAAACAGCTTACCGCCGGTTGCACCGTAAAGGCAGGTGTTACCCATAATGGCGCTGTCGTGGGCGTCGTATGAGATGTCGCGAGGCGGATGAATAACCAGCTTACCGCCGGTCATCCCTTTACCTACATAATCGTTGGCATCGCCTTCAAGGTGCATATGCAGGCCGCCAGCGTTCCATACGCCAAAGCTTTGACCTGCTGTGCCAGTAAGCTCAACTTTGATAGGTGTATCTTCAAAGTCGTGGTTACCGTGATGTTTAGCAATTTCACCCGACAGCAATGCGCCTACAGAGCGGTCTGTGTTGCGAATTGGGTATTTAAGGGTAATCGACTTGCCCTCAACCACAGCTTGCTGACCGTCTTTGAGCATCTGGGCATTCAGCTCGCCTTTATCAATTGGCGCGTTAGTCGTTTGCGAGCAGAATAAACGCGTGTGCTCACCTGCTTTAGGCTGCGCTAGCAATGGAGACAAATCTAAACGGTTTTGTTTAGCAGTAATGCCATCTAGCACCCTAAGTAGCTCTGTGCGACCAACAAGGTCGTCGAACTTAGCAATACCCATCGACGCCATGATTTCACGTACTTCCTGAGCAATGAACTTAAAGTAGTTCATTACCATGTCTGGTAGGCCGATGAAGTGGTCGTCACGCAGCTTTTGATCCTGCGTTGCTACACCGGTTGCACAGTTGTTTAGGTGGCAAATACGCAAGTATTTACAACCTAAAGCCACCATTGGGCCTGTACCAAAGCCAAAGCTTTCCGCACCTAAGATACCTGCTTTTACAACATCAAGACCGGTTTTCAAACCACCGTCGGTTTGAACGCGAACCTTGTGGCGTAGTCCATTTTCGATAAGTGCTTGCTGAGTTTCAGATAAACCTAATTCAAATGGGCTACCTGCATACTTAACCGATGTTAGCGGGCTTGCACCTGTACCGCCGTCGTAACCTGAAACGGTGATAAGGTCGGCATAAGCTTTTGCTACGCCCGTTGCGATCGTACCTACACCCGGCTCAGATACTAGCTTAACTGATATCAGCGCCGTTGGATTAACCTGTTTCAAATCGAAAATTAGCTGCGCTAAATCTTCAATTGAATAGATATCGTGGTGTGGAGGCGGTGAAATAAGAGTTACACCCGGCACAGAGAAACGTAGCTGTGCGATGTACTTATTTACTTTGTCGCCAGGAAGCTGACCACCTTCACCGGGTTTTGCACCTTGCGCCACTTTAATTTGAATAACGTTAGCGTTAACCAAATAATGAGGCGTTACACCAAAACGACCTGATGCAACCTGCTTAATTTTAGAGTTCTTTTCAGTACCAAATCGAGAAGGGTGTTCACCACCTTCCCCCGAGTTTGACTGACCGCCCAAGCGGTTCATGGCAATCGCCAGCGCTTCATGGGCTTCAGGGCTTAATGCACCAATTGACATTGCTGCGGTATCAAAGCGAGGGAATAGATTTTCCGGTGCTTCTACTTCGCTAATATCAATAGGATCGCAATTAGGGTTGATGGCTAGCAAGTCGCGAATGTGCGCAGGTGCACGCTCGTTAACTAGCTTAGCGTATTGCTGATAGTCGTCGTAGTTACCTGACACCACCGCTTTTTGAAGCGTGCTAACTACGTCAGGGTTATAGGCGTGGTATTCGCCGCCATGTACATATTTTAGCAAGCCGCCGTGGTCTACTGATTTACGCTTGAGCCACGCTATGCGATTGAGGTTAATAAGGTCTTGATGGAAGTCATCGAAGCCTGCACCTTGAATACGCGACGTCACGCCTTTGAAACAAAGCTTCATCACTTCGTTATTCACGCCCACTGCTTCAAAGAGCTTAGAGCTACGATAGCTAGCTACAGTGCTAATACCCATCTTAGACATGATCTTATACAAGCCTTTATTGATACCCTTACGGTAGTTCAACGTGGCCTGCATAGGAGAAATGTCTAGCTCGCCTTTTTCGCAAAGCTGCTCGATAGTTTCGTATGCAAGGAATGGGTAAACCGCGGTTGCACCCAAGCCGATAAGTACGGCAAAGTGATGCGGATCGCGGGCGCTTGCCGTTTCAACAACAACGTTCGCGTCGCAGCGCAGTGACTTTTCTACCAAACGGCGCTGAACGGCACCCACTGCCATTGCTGCAGGGATAACTAAGCGGTTTTGTTTAATGTTTCTGTCAGACAGAATAACGAACGCAGCGCGTTTGTTTTTAACCAGCATTTCTACTTCATTACATACGCGCTCAATGGCTTTCTTCAAACCTTCTTGCGGTGCATATTGAAGCTCTACCACTTCAGAGTAGTAGTTGTCTGGGTTGAATTCACGCAGCTGTTTAAGGTCGGTATACATCAATATTGGCGAGTCGAACAATACTCGGTCAGCGTAACCTGACGTTTCACTAAATACGTTTTGTTCACGTCCAATACAGGTTGCCAGCGACATTACGTGATTCTCACGTAGCGGATCGATAGGCGGGTTAGTAACCTGTGCAAACTGTTGACGGAAATAGTCATAGATTGTGCGCTGACGCGATGACATAACCGCCATTGGCGTGTCGTCACCCATTGAGCCAACGGCTTCTTGACCGTCTTTCGCTAGCACTTTCACAACCTGCTGAATTTCTTCGTAGCTATAGGCGTGCAGCTTGTGATACACCGCCATAGCGTCATCATTAAATACACGCTTACCAATAAGAGAGGCATCAAGCTCCTCGATAGGTGTAAGTCGGCGAATGTGTTTATCTAACCACTCTTTATAAGGATGGCGAGCCTTGAGGTCGTCATCAATTTCGGTAGAACGCCAGATTTTGCCCGTGTAGGTATCTACAGCAAGCATTTCACCTGGGCCAACTCGACCTTTTTCGATAACGTCGGCCTGCTCGTAATCCCAAATACCTACTTCAGAGGCAAGGGTAATGAAACCGTTCTTAGTAATAACGTAACGAGCAGGACGTAGACCATTTCTATCAAGGTTACAGGCAACGTGGCGACCGTTAGTTAAAACGATACCCGCTGGGCCGTCCCATGGTTCCATGTGCATAGAGTTGAACTCGTAAAATGCACGAAGATCATCGTCCATGGTCTTGTTGTTTTGATAGGCGGGTGGAACAAGTAACCGCATAGCACGGAATAAATCCATACCGCCGGCTAAGAATAGCTCCAGCATGTTATCCAGCGATGATGAGTCTGAACCTTCAGTATTAACAAAAGGTGCTGCATCTTTAAGGTCTGGAATAAGTGGCGTTGAGAATTTAGCAGCACGTGCCATTGCCCAGTCGCGGTTACCTTTAATAGTGTTAATTTCACCATTATGCGCAAGGAAACGGAAAGGCTGAGCTAGCGGCCAGCGTGGTAATGTGTTTGTTGAGAAGCGCTGGTGGAATACGCAGATTGCGCTTTGCATACGCTCGTCGGCAAGATCGTGATAAAAGGCAGGCAAGTCTTTCGGCATTACCAAGCCTTTGTAGATTGTTACAAGGCCTGAAAGACAAGCCACATAAAAATCGGGATCTTGTTCAAGACGCTTTTCTGCTCGGCGGCGGATCATATACAAACGACGTTCTAGGTCGCGTTTTCTCCAGCCTGCAGGTGCGTTAACGAACACCTGTTCGATTTGCGGAACGCCCGTTAGCGCTAATTCACCCAGTACTGAGCGGTCGACAGGCACTTCGCGCCAACCCACTACTGATAATGTTTCTTTTTCTAGTTCTTCATTAAGTACTTCACGCGCGGCTTGCGCAAGCACTGGGTCCTGACTTAAGAAAATCATGCCCACGCCGTATTTTTTGCTGAGTTTCCAGCCATTTTCTTCGGCGATTGCATGGAAGAACGCATCCGGTTTCTGTAGTAATAAACCACAGCCGTCACCGGTTTTCCCGTCGGCGGCGATACCGCCGCGATGCTGCATACGGTCAAGGCCGTGTATAGCAGTTGTTACCAATTCATGACTGGCTTCCCCATGAGTGTGAGCGATTAAGCCAAACCCACAGTTGTCCCGGGAATCATTGGGATTATATAAACTCATCTCTTAACTCCTTCAACCTTTTGACTGGGCAAGGTATGCGTTGCGTGTAGATGCGCCTAGGTTTGCGTATCACAACATTATTAGACGTCTTTTAGCCTGCTAGCGTTATTGCTTACAGTGCGCGCCTTTCTTGTCGTTATTTATTATTAGAGGATTACCAGTCGTTTCCGCATTTTTATGCATTATTGCGATGCGGGCCGTACAAAATACCCACATTGAAAACTAAAATCAAACGCTAAAATTGCTCGGCTTCTTAGCTTTTAGTATAAATATAAATTAATTGTTTAATTTCAATAATTTGCATTATTTATTTTAGGTTTGTAACAAAATTGTTATAAGCCTAGAAATTCAATTAAATGGCACCGTCTAAACGATAATAGTTTTCGTTTGCATAATTATCATGAATAAATATGCTTTTTAGTTGTCATTTTATGTTGTCAATGATGGGTTGGGCTGTATTTTTATTAAATTGTAAAGTTTTAGTTCCGGTTACATAAGAAGTTTGCTATGTTGGTTAAAAAATAACCTGGTGTAAAGTTGGATATGGTGTTAATGCAATAATAGGTACTTCGACATTACACTCTGAATTGGCCGGCAAGCGAGCGTTTCGGTAAAAATTGAAGAATAAAAATTCACTGTCGTAGCGATAGACGCAACTATTAAGGAAGATGAGATAATGCCCCTGTCCACACTGCCTAAAACTTCACTGAGGCTCGCTGAACACAGATTGGTAGGCGAGAACGTGAGCTTTAAATCGTCGCCAAATACTTCTGGACCATTTGAGTCTAACGCTCCTGATACCATTGTCATTCACTTTACCGCGGGAAGCAGTTTGCAATCGTCAGTCGATGTCCTCACTAGTGCAGATAGTGGCGTTTCCGCCCATTTCGTCATTGGCCGAAACGGTGACATTGTGCAATTGCTGCCGACCAATCAAATAGCATGGCATGCTGGTGTAAGCGCTTATGCTGGAAGAACTGACTTAAACCGCTACTCAATAGGCATCGAGCTAGATAACGCGGGTCAGCTAGAGCCGAGAGACGACGGTCTCTTTGAAAGCTGGTTTGGCAGGCGTTACGAAAAGAGCGAAACGATAGAAGCACTTCACCCTAATCAATCCGTTATGGGCTATTGGCATAAATATACGGATATTCAAATTGCCACAACAGCAAGCCTTTGTCGTTTGCTTTGTGCTCACTATCCAATTTCTACATTGATTGGACATGAAGAAATTGCGCCTTCTCGAAAGGTTGATCCCGGCCCGGCCTTTCCCATGGAAGCATTACGAAAATTGTTGATGTTAGGTGCATATAAGCAGGAGTCGCACTCATATAAAGATGGCCTAAACAATGAGATCGCTTTGCGTCAAGAAACCCATGAGAGATCTGAAAATACTGTACATAACAAAAAAGGTCGCGTGGCTAGCGTAAGCGCAAACACGTTAAATGTGCGCAAAGGGCCAAGCGCGTCATTTTCATTGGTTGATAACACGTTGCAAAAAGGCGAAGTGCTGAAGATATTAGAAACGCAGGGGGAGTGGGCTAAAGTTTCATTTACAAAAATAGGATGGGTGAACACGCAATACATTAATGAAATCTCCGAGAGATTACCGTTTGAAGGATAGTCATTGACCTTGTGCATGTAGATAGAAAATTATCTATGCGGATTGGTATAACGCATTCCCGAAGTGGTGAAAGCCTGATAGGATAAAGGCAAAATAAGTTTCAATTTGACGTACATGCATTCAGATTCACCAAACGATTCTTGGGCAATTCGCTTTGCTCAATTTGTGCAGCGATTTGGCACACTAAAGCTCAGCATACTATTCGTTGTGCTTTCCCTTGTGTTCACGCTTGGCGGTTCATACGTAATTCGCGTAAGTATGGGGAGTCAGGTCCAGCCTGATGATTTTATTAGCGCCGTAGTCCTTACGATGCTTTCAGCGCCATGGGTATTGTATTTCTTCAGTGAGCTAATTAAGCAATTAGAAAACTCACGAACTAATTTAAAAGAAGTAGTAAGCCAGTTAGAAAGTTTGCGAGAAGAAGATGTGTTCCTGAATCGAGAGCTTCAGAGCAATATCAGGCAATTGAACCATGAGATAGAGCAGCGAAAACAAGCACAAGAAGAACGTGAAGCTCTTTTTAAAGACCTTGAAAGAGAAATTCAAGATAAGTCAGAACAAGAAGCCCAGGCTCGCCGTCTTTCAACATTACTACGTTCAATTATTGATGCTTCTCCAGATCTCATCTACTACCGCAATGAAGAAGGCCGTTTTGCTGGCTGTAATCGCATTGCTGAACTTATGACGGGTAAAACCGAGCAAGAGCTTTTGGGGTTAACGCCGAAAGATGTGTATGAAGAAGAGCTTGCCCGCCAAATTGTTGCCAGTGATCACGAAGTATTAGAAACCAACGCCAGTATTACCGAAGAATTGTGGTTGCGCTTTGCTGATGGTCGTCGACGCTACTTCGAAATGAAGCGTGTGCCTTTCTTCGATAAAGAAGGTAATCGTCTAGGCTTGTTGTCCTTTGGTCGAGATATGACAGAGCGCAAACAAGCTGAAAATGCCGCTGCTAAGGCTAGCACGGACAAAACCCGCTTTATCGCTACCATCAGTCACGAACTGCGTACGCCACTCAATGGTATTGTTGGCTTGAGCCGCATGCTGCGCGATACAGAGTTAACCGATGAGCAATTTAGCTGGGTGAGTACAATTTACGCCAGCGCGATAACATTAGGGAACATATTCAACGATATTATTGACTTGGATAAGCTCGACAGAGACAAGCTTGAGCTAAGTCTTAAGACTATTTCACTTAAGGATTTTACTGAGGAACTGAGCAGTATTATTCGCCTGCTTGCAGGAGATAAACAACTCGATTTTAAAACCAAGATTAACGAACCGCTGCCGCGTCTTGTCGAAATAGATGGAACCCGCCTACGGCAAATTTTGTGGAACATCCTATTCAACGCAGTGAAGTTTACGCAGAAAGGGCATGTGAGTTTATCGGTGTCTGCAACTAAGCCAGATGGCGATAAAGCATATGTAACGTTTGTTATAGAAGACACGGGTGTCGGTATTCCTGAAAGCGAGATTGATAAAATTTTTGCGATGTACTATCAGGTTGACCATCCCGACCATCAGTCGGCAACTGGAACCGGTATTGGCCTGGCGATTTGTAAGCAAATGGTTGACTTGATGAAGGGTGAAATTCACGTTTCAAGCCAAGTAGGCAAAGGGACTCGGTTTGAAATTGTGTTGCCTGTGCAAATTTCTAATAGCCCAATGAAAGTGGCCCAGCTAGAAGTTACCGGGCTCAATATCTTGTTGGTAGAAGATATTGAGTTGAACGTAATGGTAGCCAAAGCCTTGTTAGAAAAGCTTGGTCAGAAGGTTGATGTAGCGATGACCGGGCAAGAAGCTATAGATAAAGCACGAGCCACACAATACGACCTTATACTGTTAGACATTCAGCTGCCTGACATGACAGGGTTTGACGTGGCAAGTACGTTAATTGAAGAGGACTTAGTTATGCAGACGCCTATTGTCGCGCTCACGGCTAATGTTATCAAAAAACGTGACGAGTATCTTGAGAACGGTATGGACGATGTGATTGCCAAGCCGATCAAAAAGTCACGGGTTATTGAAGTCTTTAATGAGTTATTTCATGCACCTCCTGCGCCTCTAGAAGTTGATGGGGAAGTAGAACGTCCTGAACCAAACAAAACATTAAGTAACATTTTAGATATGGACTTATTGCAGATGTTGGTTGATACCATAGGGGACGAAATGGTGCGCGCCAGCGTTAAAGTATTCCAAGAAAAAATGCCTGAGTACATGGAAATACTCCAGCTAAGCTTAAGTGCAGACGAAAAATCAGAAGTGTGTTCACAAGCCCATAAGATTAAGGGGGCTGCTGGCTCTGTTGGTTTGGCACGAGTGCAGCGTATTGCTAACCAAATACAGCAGGGCGACCATCCAACGTGGTGGGAGAACGTGCATGATTGGGTGGAAGAGCTGCAGATGGCAGTTCAGCATGATATGAAAGCACTGCACGACTGGCTTAACGAACAGCAAGTTGACGATTAACTTGCGCAGTGCGCTTTATACCAATCCGCATAGAAAAGTGCCCACTCAGAAGGCGCTGGCAAGTTTCCTAGCGAAGCGTGGGAATGCAGGAATGGCTGCTCCCTTTCAAATTCCCAGAATGAAGCTAGGAAGCTTGCCAGACCTTCCCGAAGGGCGAGTTTAAAATGTCCGTACTCTTTGTTGTGTCACCTTGATGTAGAACTACTATACCTGCGGTAACACGCCGCGATTACGAACATTTTAACTCTCGCTGAGTGGGTAATTATCTATGCGGATTAATGGTATTACACATTATCAATGTAAAAAGAGGGCTTGCCCTCTTTTTTATTGCTTAGCTAAGAGATAAACGTTGCTCCAAGGCTTAAGGTTTTCTAGATGTTTAGCAGCGTTGAGTAAACCCGTAAACCGAACGGGCTAATTTAGAGGTAAAAGGAATTTTCGTGATGACGACTGACACGCCACAAGAAACCGTGTTTTCCAACAATCAGCTTAGCGTTGATGAAATACCGTCTTTTAAAACTCTTGCTTTAGTACCTATATCCAGAAAGTATCGCGCGCTAAATATCTTCTCAATTGGGTTAATAGCCTTTGCGTTGACGGGGACTATCACAGGGTTGAGGTTCCAGCGTTTTTGGTCGCTACCAGACAATCTACTTCTAGCTTACCCGTACGTTGTTGCAGTAATAGTTGCAATTGGTGGCGTGTGGGCGTTGTACCACTTTTTTGCCGACGTTCGCATATTTTACGCAATACGAGAACAAGACATAAGCAAGCAGTCAGGGCTCATTTTTAGAAAACTTTCTTGCCAACCCATACTGCGTGTTCAACACGTGGAGGTAAATCGCGGTCCGCTAGACAGATGGGCCGGCCTTGCTTCACTTCAAGTTTTTTCTGCAGGTGGCGAAATGTACACGTTTGAAATTCCAGGGCTAAGCCTGTCGCGCGCAGAGCAGTTGCGTGAATTTATTCTGGCGCATAAAGATATAGGTGCACGCTAATGGCAGCGTCTGGGTCTTCTGAAAACCAAACTATAAACATTATGCGGTCACAAGAGCCAAACGATGATGTTTCTCTATCCCTACAAAACGACGGTGAAGGGAACAGTGAAGATAAGCCTGAAGTCGAGACTGGCGGCGACTGGCAACGGCTTGCTGTTATTTCAATTTTGTATTTTACCATTCGCAACTTTACCAATATGGCGCAAGGGCTTATTTACGCCGTTCCCGCATTAGCCATTTCGTTCAACATTTGGGATAACCTTTTTTCTCCTCAAGTGCTTATTGGCGCCGGAGTCTTATTTTTGTCCACGAGTGGCAGTGGTGTAATCAGCTACTTGATGTACAAATTTCGCGTGCACAACCAGCACGTTGAAATTCATCATGGTGTATTCCAACGCCGTTATACCAACCTGCCATTGTGGCGCATTCAAAATGTTAAGATAGAAAGGCCGTTTTACTATCGTCCTTTCGGCTACGCACTCGTGGTGCTTGATACAGCCGGGAGCGGTAAGGAAGAAGCCAAAATAGTGGCGGTACCTGAAAGTTACGCGGAAGCCCTAAAAAAACAGGTGCTGTATGAAAAAGTGCAGCACATCGGGGATGACGTTACTGGCAAATCTGATGAGGAAATGGGAGATAAGGATTCTAGTACACAACACTCCGCAAAAATCGATACTGCAGCTGCCAGCGCCCATACAAATGAAGATGTGCTTAACCGCCGTTCGGTTAAAGATATTATTATTCATGGCATTACTAATAATCGCGTTTGGATCATACTGGGTGCCGCAGCGCCTTTTTATGACGACGTCTTTGGCGTGGTTTCAGAATGGTTAGCAAGCAAGGGGTTACAGCTTAACCAAATCGTAGGCGAACAGACGGTGGCATGGTGGCAGTTTGGACTGTATGCCTTTGTTGTGTTAATGATGATTATGGCGTTGGTGGCGCTGCTTAGTGTTGGGGGCGCGCTTTTCACCTTCTACGGCTATACGCTTTCAAGGACAGGAGACCGGTATATCCGTCGCAGTGGTTTGCTTAACAAGCTTGAAGTTAGTATGCGAGCATCGCGTATACAGATGATCACGGCAAAGCAAGACTGGTTAGATAAAGTGTTGAAGCGGGTTAATTTGTATTTCGAGCAAAACTCAACCGCTGGACAGCAAATGCAAGAGCTTATGTCGCCGAATAAGCTCATTGTGCCATCAGTAACTGAAGATGAAGCTTTTGCACTTAGCCAGGAAGTAATGCCTGGCTGTGATTTGCGTGGACAGCATTATCAAACGATAAGTCGGCGCTTCATTCGATTTTGGCTGCTAGCAGCTTGGACTACTCCACTTCTCGGCATTTTCGTCGTTGGTGCAGTAACATCTCACTTAGACATTATGATTGGCGCAGTCTCTACTTTTATCATAGTGGCCCTTTTACTGACACTTAGATGGTGGCGGTGGGGAATAGCCTACGATAACAAGTACGTTTACATAAGACGGGGGCGAGTAGGCGTAGACTATCAATGCTTCGAGCCCTACAAAGCGCAGCAAGTGATCGTAAAGCAGAGTATATTTATGAAAAAAAGAAAGCTTGCCACTATTAAGTTTGTGCTGGCCTCAGGAGCGGTGACGGTGCCCTTCCTACCTGAAAAGTACGTGAACAAGGTTGCTGACAGCGTGTTGTTTGAGGTGGAGGCGACAAGAAAGTCTTGGATGTAATTGAGCTGGAATTAGTCAAACTCACTTTAATTACTGAGTAAAAAGCGCCGCCTTTTTAAAAGCTAGTACTTTTTACTCATTACGTATGATTTTTGTTTAAAGCTTTATTCTTGGTAAAACTTTAGTGCATCTAGCACGTCATAGCAGGCGCCCATTGTATGATAATCCGTTTTTCCAACTGGGCTTTTAGTCTCTTCTAGCTTTTCATTGTTAGCCGATAAAATCCTGAACCAAGCGCCATACTTGTGGTCGACCATGTGCCTCCAAGAGTAATCCCAAACCCGGTTGTACCACTGCCAATATTTTTCGTTACCCGTTTCCAGCGCCAATCGGGCGGCACATGCAAAAGATTCAGCTTGTACCCAAAAGTATTTTTCATCATCACAAATACTATTGTCGGGAGCAAAACCGTAGTATAAACCACCATTTGTTTCGTCCCAGCTCAACTCAATTACGGAATCGAATAGCGAGCAGGCGCGTTCAACTAACCAATCTTGTGGTTCATATTGGTGAATTTGTAACAATAGCTTTGCCCACTCAGTATGATGACCGGGCTGAAAACCCCAAGGACGAAAAAGGTTTTTAGGATCATCTTTGTTGTAATCCCAATCTACTTCCCATGTCTTCGTATAGTGTTCCCAAATTCGACCATCAGCTTTGTTTGCTTGACGAATGGTGATATTTCTAGCTAACTCTATAGCGCGCTGGAGAAAAGGAGCGTAGCGTGTTGCTTCGTAAGCCGCAATCAGCGCCTCGCAGCTATGCATGTTTGCATTCTGCCCACGATAATCACTGCATTGTGAAAAGTCAGCATTAAATTCGTCGTTGTATAATCCGAATTCGCTATCCCAAAAGTGCGTTTCCATAAGAGAAAACGTATCGTGAATATACTGCTCTGCCTCTTTTACCCCAGCGCGAAGTGCCCAGCTATAGGCTAAAATTACGAAGGCTAAACCGTAGCAGTGGTTAGTTGCATCAGTAACCGTGCTTTCGGTTCCATCCACAGACAGTGTCCAAGCGTAGCCCTTAGTATCTTTCTGCAAATGATATTCACGTAAAAATTCAATGCCAGACTCGACACGCTCCTTATAACGTGTATCACCATAAGCTATGTGAGCTCTCGCATAGTTAAAAACAAAACGTGTAGAGCTCACTAAGTGACGAGTTTGTTTGTCATACACACTGCCGTCATCCATAAAGTTCTGATAGAAGCCGCCTGATAGAGCATCTACATTAGGCTCGTAGAAAGCCAGTATACTTTTTATATGTGTATCTAAGAATTTATTGGATGAAAAATCTGGTTGAGAAAGCATTCGAAGATCCCCTTAACCTTTTTCTGTGGTGTTTGGCAAAAGCCAGTAAAGCGCCATGGCTGCAGTCCAAGAGAAATCGGCTCCGCCACTTCGCGCGCCAGTTTCTGCATGGAATGATTCGTTAAACCCACTTGTATAAATACAAGCACGACTACCTTCTGTGATTCGCTGCGCTTGTTGCGTGAAACCATACTCTTCCAAGCCTAACACTATCATCCAATTTATATGAATCCAGATAGGCCCACGCCAATAGCGCTGAGGCTCGTAGTTAGGGTCTTCGGGGTGGGTCGATGAAATGGCGTATTCGCTATGATTAAGCCACTTATCTAACTCATCAATTAGCAAGTCAGTTTGATGCTCGCCAACGAGACCTGCGAAAAACGGTAATAGTCCGGCAGATGTACGAGCTTTACACATTGAATTGCTTCGGGTGTCAAAACTATGAAACATATTAGTTTCGGCGCACCAAAGCTTGTTAATTACGCCTTCAGTCAGGTTGAGTCTTTTCTCAAGGTAAGCTGTTTGTTCGTTACTTACACCAACTTTTTCGCATATTGCCAGCAAATCTTTCGTGGCGCGGTGCAGAATTGAAATAATGCTCACATCGTTTACACGATACGGACAATCTTGATAAATCAATGTATCGTCGAAATTCATCTTGCGGAAAAAGTCGACAAGATACAAAAAGCGATCATACTCCTTTTTGTGTGGACGTTCGGAGGCATCGATGTGATTTATGTCACGACGCGAATATTCCCAATCTACACATGGAACAGCTTCTAGTGCTGCATCCCAAGCAGGGCTATTATCCATGCCTGATTCCCACGGATGATAACTTACTACTAAACCTGTATTTTCAGGATCTCTCTGCTTATACCACCATAAGTGGTAATCGATGAGCTGGGGAACGATAGTCTCTATCTGAGACTCAGCAAGAGCACGATCTTTCGTCTCCTCAAACAAAATCTTGATAACGGAAGCTAGCACGGGAGGCTGAGTAATAGACGTACTATCCGGTGAATTCTGTACGCCCCAAATATCAGGACCAGGGAAGTAAGTATCTGAATGCTTGTGGAAAACAACATGGGGCACCATTCCTGACTTCCATTGCGCGCTGAGCAATGACGTAGTTTCTTCCCAAGCTCTAGGCTCATCAAAAGGAAGCCAACCTAAAGCCACGATGGCTGAATCCCAGTTCCACTGAAATGGATACAGTCCGTGCGTAGGCACCGTATAGCCACCAAGATCGTTTTTAATTAGCGTTGCTTTCGCTTCTTCAATGAGATGCGCATCACGGTTTTCTATATTCATCATTAATGTTTACCCAATATGAGTTTTAGATTTAGCAATTATTACACAAAAATTTAAAAATAAAACCCATTTTGGGTTGAAAGTGATAAATTTGTGTTTTATTGTAAATGGGAAGTTAATCGCGAGGTGTTGTGTTCGGCAGTGTGTGAAGCCCTACTAAGACACTCAACATAATTAAAAACGGTTGGAGATACACAGTGAATAAACTACTTCTTGCGACGACTATTTCGTCGCTATTAGCTGGCAATGCAATCGCCCAAGACGCTGAAAAAAATGATGGTGCTCAAGGCGACAAAGCTAAAAAAGAGTATGAACAAATCGTTGTTACGGGCACCAGTCGTGCTCGTTTGGTAGCGGAAACGCCGCAGTCGACTACATCCATGGGCGCGCAGGAAGTAGCGAAACTCTCAATGAGTAGCCAAGCCGATGTTCTTCGTTATGTACCGGGTATAAAGGTAGAAGGCGGTGGTGGTGAAGTCGCTACTAACTTGCAAGTTAGAGGCTTACCGTCATCAGGTCAGTTCCAATTTACTCCATTACTGTATGATGGTTCACCCACTTTGAGTGCGTTTGGTCTTAACTCATCTGCATACGATGTGTACTTTAGGAACGATTTAGGTATTGAGCGTGTAGAATTTGTTCGCGGTGGTGTATCTAACCTATTTGGTCAAGGCTCTGTCGCTGGGGTTATTAACTACCTTTCTAAGAAGGGAACTGAACTTTCAGAAAGCACAGTGCAGCTGGAGTTATCTGATAACAATCGCAAGCGTTTAGATTTTGCGACAAGCGGGCCTTTGAACGAAAAAGGTATGTATTACGCTATGTCTGGTTTTTATCGTTATGATGAAGGCCCAATTGACACTGGACTGCCTACTGAAGGCTACCAAGTTCGCGGTAACATTCACAAAGAATTTGATGACGGGAGCGGTTACTTCACTATCTATGGCCAAGCCATTAACGATGAAGTGCAATTCTTTCTCCCTCTGCCACTCGACGCTCAAAGCCGAGAGCGTGTTGCTGGCAATGACGGGCGAGAAGTAGAATCAACCCAGACTTTCTACGCATCAGGTTTATCTTATGACACTGCAGATGGACGCTATCGCACTCCGATTGAAGAGGGCGTCGCAACAAGAGGTGGCTCGGTGTCTATGGAATTCTCGAAAGATTTGGGTAATGACTATAGCGTACTTGCGCGTGCGAAATATGCAAGTTACGACCACCAGTTCAATTTATTCCTTGATGGAGACGGCATCATTAATGTGCCGGAAACGCAAAGTGAATATTTAGCAAACCGTGGGCTTGATGAGCTAGGTAGTGCAGCATTTACTTATGCGGGAACAGACATTGCGCTACCCGAAGGTGACCTATTATTTGCAAACCGTATTCTAGATAGAGATAGACCCGCTACAGACTTCTCATCTGAGCTGAATATTGTTAAATATCTCGATATTGGTGACTTCTCCCATAGCATTACGGTAGGTACCTTTTTCTCAAGTGCTGAGGCAGAAGACAACAATGTAATTACTCGATATCTTGGTGAGTTTAACAACCAAGCTCGTTTGGTCGATTTATCGATTACCGATCCAGATAACAATAGCGTAATAGTCAGTCAAAATGGCGTCACCGGCCCTGGTATTAGTTTCTCCGATACGACTATTTCTGCACGCAGAAATGCCTTCTATATTGCTGACCAAATGCAAAGTGATGATTGGATCATTGATATTGGTCTGCGCTGGGAAGAAATAGACGACACGATTACACGAGAAGGTAATCAAACGGTTGTCGTTAATGACGATCCTATGCTCTATCAAGACTTACAGGTGAATGTAACGGGTAACGGTGCTTTAACTCACGGTAACGTAGATAACTCGGAACTTGCTTATTCAATAGCTGCGCTCTACAAGCTGGCCGATAATTTCAACGTTTATGCTAACTATTCACGAGGGTTTTTCTTCCCTGAACTTCGCGGCGTTGCGTTTAATCCTAACGGTCAACCAGGACGTTACGAAAGTGAAATAGTGAAGCAAGCTGAGGTAGGTGCCAAATTCTTCTTAGATGATTTTGTGGGAACGGTAGCGTTGTTCAAAACCGATCTCGAAGACAGACGTTCTGTTGACTTCGTGAACGACGAAAACGGCGTAGCAATTGAAGTCCCTGTTTTTCAGTCTACAGAAGCTTATGGTGTTGAAATCGTTGGTAGCTACAACATCACCGATGACCTAATTTTTGACGCTAACTTTACCTACACTGATCATGAATTTACCGAATACGATTCAGATCCTTCTGTGATTGGTAACGAGTTAAGAAGAAAGCCGAACGTAATGTTTAACTCTGCCTTGCGTTATACGCTAGATGACTGGGATATCTCTTTCTACCACAATTACCACGGTAAAAACTTTACTAACGACGCTAATTCTGTTGAGTTAGATGACTTCCACGTATTCCGTTTAGATACGGGCTATACATGGGAACTCGGACAGAATGAGCGACTTCGTGCAAGTATCGCTGTCTGGAATCTATTCGATTCAGATGGTATTACTGAAGGGTCTCCTCGTCTAGGTAATAGCCAAACGGCAGGTGAATCTTACTTCGTAGGTCGCCCTATATTACCGCGCCGTGTGTCTTTGCGTTTGCGTTATGATTTCTAGTCGACGTTGACACTCCCCCTCGCTGATGGCTCTTAGCGGAACTATCAGCTTTTTATTTCGCGACTTGAATAATAAGAACAGCATATGAATTTTTTAGATTATATTGTAGTGATAGGTTACCTTGCCGCTTTGCTGTATATGGGGTTCGCCTTAAGACAGCAAGAAGACAAGGGTGATTATTTTCTTGGTGGCAGAACGTTAGGCTGGAAGCCGCTAACACTTTCCGTAATGGCCACACAGCTCTCTGCAATTAGCTTTATTTCTGCTCCGGCTTTTGTTGGACTGCGGGATGGCGGCGGTATGATTTGGCTGTCTTATGAACTGGGTATTCCTATTGCTATGATCCTGCTACTAGGTACTATCCTTCCGTCTCTATACAAGTCGGGCGTAGTCAGCATATATGACTACCTAGAGCAAAGATTTGGACGTTTAACTCGCGTTCTAATAAGCATTGTTTTCCAATTTAGCCGTGCGTTTGCAACGGGTATCATGATTTATGCAGTGTCGATTATTCTGCAAGGCACTATGGGCATTGAAGCTTGGCAGGCCGTGGTGCTTACCGGCATTATTACTGTGCTTTATTCGCTTCAAGGCGGTATGAAAGCGGTAGTTTATGCCGACGCCATACAAATGGTAATAATTGTGCTGGGCACCATAGCGTGTATAGCCATCGGTCTTCATGCACTTGGCGGTTTTGACGCACTGGTAGAGCAGGCTCCTAAAGAGCGGCTAACCGCAATAGATTTTTCTTCTTTGGGTTTTAGTGGCGATGGATTTGGTTTCTTGCCAATGCTGTTTGGTGGGATTGTTCTTTACGCGTCCTATTATGGCTGTGATCAAACACAAGCTCAGCGTGCGTTATCGGCAAGAGACGAGAATGACCTTCGGAAAATGATTGTCGCCAACGGAATTATTCGTTTTCCTATAACATTGCTGTATTGTTTTTCTGGGTTAATTGTTGGCACACTTGCGCTTACCAACACTGACTTTTTCAGTAAAATCCCTGCTGATAACCCAGACTGGTTGATGCCGACCTTTATCCTAAATTACCTTCCGCATGGGTTAATAGGGCTTTTGATTGTGGCTATCTTATCTGCCGCTATGTCTTCGTTAAGCTCAGCTATCAATTCACTATCGGCGGTGACCGTTGAAGACTATTGCCGCATAACCGATACAGAACTTGAGCAAAAAAGTTATCTTCGCGTGGCTAAAATCACTGGTTTAATATGGGGTGGCGTTACGCTTGTTCTTTCTCTTTTTGCAGGAAATATTGCACCAACAATAATTGAAGCTATCAACAAAGTTGGCTCTGTATTTTACGGGCCTATACTCGCGCTCTTTTTACTTGCCGTAGCAAGTAAAACGCTGAGCGGACGACACGTTAATTTGGGGCTCATTGCAGGCGTTGGAACAAACATCATTATTTGGCTATTCGTTCCAGACATTTTTTGGTTCTGGTGGAATGTCATCGGCTTTGTTGTCACCTGCGTGGTTTCAATAGTAGCGCGCAGTGTATGGCCTTCATCAGTATCTTCAAATGATACTAAAAAGCTTGTTTTTCACTCGATTCTAACCAAGAGCGACATTTTCATATTGCTAGGCTTTTTTATCGTCATGCTAAGCGTATGTTTACTTCTCCCTTCACTATTTTCATAAGGGTCCTGCGGACCCTTTTAGAGGTTTCAAATGATTAAAACATTCCTTTTATCTTTGTATGAAGAAGCGGTGAGAGTTAGCAAACCTAAACACTGTTTGCCAAAGTACTTCGCTTCGTTTGATAAGAATCAGCGAGTATGTATTCTGGGGGCGGGTAAAGCGGCAGCAGATATGGCCGTTGAGGCCTATAACTACTTCGGCGATAACGCTTACGGTTTGGTGGTGACACGTTACGGCTACGAAAATACAGAGCCTACAGGCAATATCGAGGTTCGCCTTGCTGCACATCCAGTCCCTGATGAAAATAGTGTAGAAGGGGCTAAAGCGTTATTGTCTTTGGCATCTAAGGTAGCCCCTTCAGAAAATGCTATTTTCCTTATATCCGGCGGCGGGTCGTCACTCGCTTGTGCTCTGCCAGAGGGTATTTCACTGGATGAGAAACTTGCACTGCACAAATTCTTATTGCGAAGTGGTGCAAGCATTGAGGAAATGAATACAGTTAGAAAACACGTTTCTGTTATCAAGGGGGGAAGACTTGCCGCTGCGTCGAGAGGGATAAATACAAGCTTAGTTATTTCAGATGTTGTGGGTGACGACCCAGCTTTTATTGCCTCAGGACTAACGGTTCAAGATACTACAAAGCCTGAAGATGCAATCGCTATTCTCGATAGGTATGGATTTAGTGAAGCGTCTTCTATTCGTGACCACTTAAATCAAGCTTTGCCGCTTCCGAAGGTCTCAGGTGACTACACATTGGTGGCTAATGCGCAAAGTGCAATTGATGCCGCTGTTAAAAAAGCGAAGGCGGCTGGTTGGGATACCGAGATTATTAGTTATACAGAAAGAGGAGAGGCGCAAACAGTCGCTAAACGGCATGCAGAAATCGCGCTTGAATATAAGAAAAAAGGTAAGCCAATTCTACTTTTTTCAGGCGGAGAACTTACGGTGACCCTAGGTGATTCTGAAGGTGAAGGCGGGCCGAACCAAGAGTATCTCATGGCTCTTGCACACGCACTCGACGGAGAGCCAGGAATTAGTGCCCTAGCAGCCGATACAGATGGAGTTGATGGCAGCAAAGATGTGGCAGGCGCCTTTATTGACGAAGGTACACTTGCGAAGGCATTTAATAAGGGGCTTGATGTAAACGTATTATTAAATGAGCACAATAGCTTTGGCTTTTTTGATGCTCTTGACGCGCATATAGAGATTGGGCCAACACGAACAAACGTGAATGATTTCAGAGTGATTTCTATTTCAACGTAGTGGGAACTCAGCGTAAGTTACGTATAATAGGTACAGCTTAATTCGAATATGTTGAAAGTGAAATCTATGCTGACATCGGCGAGAAACAATCAATTGCTGCGTGGTAATTTCGAGCTTGGCAAAGGCGAAAAGTTGCTTCAAGACAATCCCAAAGCTATCGTCAAAGAGGTGTTTTGGACTCACGGCATAACACAAAGAGCAATATCTGCCGCCACAAAAATACCCCAGCAGACCGTTTCTCGTTTGGTGATTACACTTATTGAAGATGGTCTTATCAGAGGCGTCGGTGAATCGGGGAAAGCCTCCACAGGACTAGAGCCAAACCCCGAGTATGCTTATAGCTATGGCTTGTCGATATTGCTTGATGCTATATCCATTGCTTTGATGAACTTTAAAGGTGAAGTGGTTGCAACCCGGCACGTAGAATTAGACGATATGGGAATTGCTTCGGTACTATCAAAAGCCGTGTCTGAAGTTGAAGCAATGTCAGCAGAACATAGTATCGATAATGACCGTATACTCGGTATTGGCGTAGGCATTTCAGGCTTCTTCAGCTCAAATGATGGCAAAATGAATACGCACCATGCAATTGAAGAATGGGCTGATATCAATATTGCAGATACTGTGGCAGATGCATTTAATTTACCCACTTGGGTAGTAAATGATGGGACGGGAGCCGCCGCTGGTGAGGGGATCGCAGGGGTAGGGCGGAAGTATAAAAACTTTGTGTACTTCTTCGTATCAAGTGCATTTGGCGGGGGGTTGATCAATAACGGTGACATGATTCGGGGAACCCATGGCAATGCCGGGGAGCTGGGCGATATGCTACCTGCTAAACTGTATAGCCACCCAAACCTGAAGTTGCTTGAGCGTATATTGTTAAAGCACGGTGTTGAGGTACCATCAATGTATCGCTTAAATGAAGTGTTTGATCCTGAGTGGCCTGGGGTTGATGAATGGATCTATAAGGTGCAAGACTCATTCGATTTAGTCGCAACGGCAAGTTCAGCATTGCTTGATAGCCAAGCCATTATCATCGGCGGTCACATACCGACTAAATTGGCGCAAAAAGTCATTCCAAGGATTGACGTATATGCACAGTTTAGACGTGGTGCTAAGCGTCCGATGCCCGAAATCGTTTGCGCTGGAGTAACCGATTGCCCGGTTGCAGTGGGAGCAGCAACACTGCCTATAAGAGACTGGTATTTGTAATTTAATCTATGCTTGTAAAGACACTTTTTGCTTTCTATCTCTAAGAATTATCTGATCTTTACCTGCATGCTTCGCTTCGTATAATCGAGCGTCAGCAACTTCTAATTGAGACTCCAAGGAGTCGTGCTCTTCGGCACACACACCGATACTGCACGTCACGTTGAATTTATGGTGAGTAAATCTGGTGGTGCGCACAGTGTCCATAAATGTAGCGAGCGCTGAAAGATAAACTTTTGGTGGTCTTACTGAAACTACAGTGAATTCTTCACCACCGTAGCGGACTATCAGGTCGTCTGGAAAATAGTCTTTTAGAAGTGCGGCGAATTCCTGTAATAATACGTCGCCGGTTTTATGACCGTAAGTATCGTTCACGCCTTTAAAGTTATCGGCATCTATCATCGACACTATGACATTTGATCTGGTTCCTTTATTTTCGAACAACTCTTCGGCTTTTTCATAAAGAAAACGGCGGTTATAGACCTTAGTAAGTGGATCTAAATTAGCTGAGTCACGAATAGTTTGAATCATTTCCTGCGATTCAAGGTTCTGCATTATGCGGCAATAGAATTCTTCGTGATAAAAGGGCTTTGAGAGAAAGTCATTCGCGCCGCTTTTAATAAATTTAGAAGTAAGCACGCTATCGCCAGTGGCAGAAAGCCCGATAAAAACGAGATCTTGCATTCTCTTTTCGTGGCGTATCGCCTTAACCAATTCATAGCCGTCCATGTTAGGCATACGATGATCAGCAATCACCATTTTAATGTCGCGATGATTATCAAGCTCATCGAGCGCTTCCACACCATCGCTTGCTTCGTGAACTTGAAACCTGAATTTGCGAAGCAAGGAGCAGATATGGTTCCGGCTCGTCATAGAGTCCTCAACAACAAGTACCTTTGTGTTTAGGTTTTTTCTTAAGCGATCAACCAGCTTAGATACCTGTAGGTAAGAATAGCGAGACTCTTTCGTAATATAGTCTAGCACGCCCTGATCGAGCAGTTGCGAACGAGTAAATTCATCGAAGTTACCGGTCAGTACGATTGTTGGAACGTTATGAGAAAGTGCTAATTCGACGCTTTCGCCACGGGGGGCGTCGGGAAGATTTAAATCAACAATAGCGGCCAAGTATTCGGTGCCGCTCTCAAGAGCCCCTTTGGCCTCAGCTAAATCTTCACAGAGATCACATGTAAAATGAGGATTTTCTTCAATAAGTTTATTGACGATCTTACGGACAGTCACGCTGTCTTCTACTACAAGCACTTTATACATGTGAACTTCTCTTGATAACTACTCGTTTATAGTAATCAACAATTACTAAAAAAGCCCTCTTGAAGAGGGCCTTTCATACGAATGTCTATATTGAGACTTTTCGATGCCGGCTAATGCTCTTAGCTCTGTTCGACAGGAACGCGCACGTTTCCTTCCATAAGCACCCTTGCACTTCGGCTCATTACTGCTTGGTTGATATGCCACTTGTCGTCTTCAAATGACGCTTTCGCACCAACGCGTAGCGTGCCAGAGGGGTGCCCAAAGGTCACTGAATCTCTGTCTTCTCCGCCAGCTGCTAGGTTCACCAGAGTACCTGGAATTGCTGCAGCCGCAGCGATAGCTACGGCTGCCGTACCCATCATTGCGTGGTGAAGTTTACCCATTGATAACGCGCGAACTAGCACATCAATATCAGAGCCTAAAATGTCTTTTCCGCTTGATGCCTTATATCTTCTAGGAGGTGCAACAAACGCAACTTTAGGCGTGTGTTGTCTGTTTGCGGCTTCGCCTACATCTTTAATTAGACCCATTTGAACAGCGCCGTGTGCACGAATGGCTTCGAATTTAGACAGGGCCCCTGCATCGTTGTTGATGTCGTCCTGTAATTCTGTGCCCGTGTAGCCAATATCTTCAGCGTTAATGAAAATAGTTGGAATACCCGCGTTTATCATGGTCGCTTGAAGTGAACCAACACCAGGTACTTCAAGTGTGTCGACCAATCGCCCTGTGGGGAAGATAGCACCCTCACCGTCCGCTGGGTCAACAAATGCTACTTCTACTTCTGCTGCAGGAAAGGTAACCCCGTCTAGCTCAAAATCACCGGTCTCCTGCACTTCGCCATTAGTGATGGGCACCTTGGCAATAATCGCCTTATTGATATTGGCTTGCCAAATATTGACAATCGCAATGCCGTTTTCGGGGATTCTATCCTTGTCGACAAGGCCATTGCTGATTGCAAACGCGCCAACGGCGGCTGTTAAATTACCGCAGTTACCGCTCCAGTCCACAAATGGCTTGTCTATGGCAACTTGCCCAAATAGATAGTCGACATCGTAACCTTCACGTTCACTTTTGCTTAAAATAACGGTTTTGCTGGTGCTTGATGTAGCACCACCCATACCGTCAGTTTGTTTACCGTATGGATCAGGGCTTCCGATAACACGCAGAAGCAGGGCATCGCGCGCAGGTCCCGGCTTTTGCGCTGCTTCTGGCAAATCGGTTAAATTGAAAAACACACCTTTACTGGTACCTCCACGCATGTAGGTAGCCGGTACTCGAAGTTGTGGCGCATACTTTGTCATGTTTTTTCCTTCCCAAAAAATAGTAAACCCTGTCAACAGAAGTTAGCTGATTTAGGAAGTACTGAGTTGGGTGCGGGACCCTCAATTCGCATGGATGCGAATTGGGAGCCTACATGGATGTATTCACGGCGTGTCCTGCAACCGGCTCAGTTCTTCCCAGCTGAATCAGCTAGCTTCCGCTTCTAAGAAGTCTTTGGCGAAGCGTTGTAGTACCCCGCCTGCGCTGTAAATAGAGACTTCTTCACCTGTATCTAAGCGACAGGTTACGGGCACTTCTAGCTGCTCGCCGTTTTGACGGTTTACTACTAGCGTCAATGTTGCGCCTGGTGAAGGTTCGCCGCTTACGTCGTAGGTTTCCGTGCCGTCTAGCTCTAGCGTCTTACGTGTCGTGCCAGGCTTAAACTCAAGCGGTAGCACGCCCATACCAATGAGATTAGTACGGTGAATACGCTCAAAGCCTTCAGCTACAATCACTTCAACGCCTGCAAGACGCACGCCTTTAGCTGCCCAGTCCCGTGATGAACCCTGACCGTAGTCGGCGCCTGCAACAATAATCAGAGGCTGTTTACGGTTCATGTAGGTTTCGATGGCTTCCCACATGCGGACTATTTGGCCTTCTGGCTCAACGCGGGCCAGTGAACCTTGCTTCACTTCACCGTTTTCCAGCACCATCTCGTTGAACACTTTCGGGTTCGCAAGAGTAGCGCGCTGGGCGGTTAAGTGATCCCCACGGTGGGTGGCATACGAGTTGAAGTCTTCTTCGGGTAGCCCCATTTTTGCCAAGTATTCACCCGCGGCACTGCTTGCCATAATGGCGTTCGAAGGTGATAAATGGTCTGTGGTGATGTTGTCACCTAAAATGGCTAACGGACGCATACCCTTCATGGTGCGCTCGGCATCCATTGCACCTTCCCAATAGGGTGGGCGGCGAATGTAGGTGCTCATTTCACGCCAGTCGTAAAGTGGGTTAATGTCTTTTCCATAGTCAACGCTCAAGTCGAACATTGGCTCGTATACTTTTCTGAAGTGTTCGGGCTTCACCGACTTAGCAACAATAGCGTCAATCTCTTCATCGCTTGGCCAAATGTCTTTAAGCGTTACCGGGTTGCCGTCTTTATCAGTACCTAGTACATCTTTTTCAATGTCAAAGCGAATGGTACCGGCAATAGCGTATGCTACAACCAGCGGTGGCGATGCCAAGAAGGCTTGCTTAGCATAGGGGTGAATGCGACCGTCAAAGTTACGATTGCCCGATAATACCGCCGTGGCGTATAAATCACGGTCAATAATCTCTTGTTGAATTTTAGGGTCTAGCGCGCCGCTCATACCGTTACAAGTAGTACACGCAAAGGCAACTACGCCAAAGCCTAAATCTTCTAACTCGCTCATTAAGTTGGCTTCTTCAAGGTACAGCTTAACGGCTTTAGAACCTGGCGCTAGTGAACTTTTCACCCATGGCTTGCGGGTCAAACCGCGCGCGTTTGCATTTCTGGCAAGTAAGCCTGCTGCAATCACGTTTCGCGGGTTAGAGGTATTAGTACAGCTGGTGATAGCTGCGATAATCACCGCGCCATCAGGCATTTTGCCTTCTTCTTCAGTCCATTTAGCTGCGATACCGCGACTTTCTAAGTCGCTTGTGGGTAAGCGTGCATGCGGGTTAGACGGCCCGGCCATGTTTCTGCCTACGGCAGACAAATCAAACGTAAGAACTCTTTCGTACTCGGCAGTTTCTAAGTCATCAGCCCAAAGCCCAGTGTGTTTAGCGTATTTCTCAACAAGCGCAATTTGCTTTTCTTCACGCCCAGTTAAGCGCAAGTAATCAATAGTTTGCTGGTCAATGTAGAACATGGCTGCAGTGGCACCGTATTCCGGTGTCATGTTCGAAATGGTAGCACGGTCGCCGAGCGTTAAGTGCGATGCACCCTCACCATAGAATTCCAAGTACGCCGATACAACGCGCTCTTTACGCAAGAATTCGGTAAGCGCTAGAACAATGTCTGTAGCCGTTATGCCTGGCTGTGGTTTGCCGGTCAGTTCAACGCCTACAATATCGGGCAAACGCATGTAAGATGCGCGACCAAGCATAACACTTTCAGCTTCAAGTCCGCCAACACCAACTGCAATAACGCCAAGTGCATCAACATGTGGTGTGTGGCTGTCAGTGCCCACTAGTGTATCAGGGAAGGCGACGCCGTCACGAGCTTGAATAACCGGCGACATACGCTCCAAGTTGATTTGATGCATTATGCCGTTACCTGGAGGGATAACGTCTACGTTTTTGAACGCGGTTTTAGTCCAGTTAATAAAGTGGAAACGGTCGTCGTTACGTCTGTCTTCAATCGCACGGTTTTTCTCGAACGCGTCTTTTTCAAAACCAGCGTGCTCAACAGCTAATGAGTGATCAACAATCAACTGCGTTGGAACAACTGGGTTCACTTTCGCCGGGTCACCGCCTTTTGCTGCGATAGCATCGCGAAGGCCTGCTAAGTCTACAAGGGCTGTTTGCCCCAAAATGTCGTGACAGACCACGCGAGCAGGAAACCACGGAAAGTCTAAGTCGCGCTTGCGATAAATAAGCTGTTTAAGCGAGTCGGTTAACATGTCAGGGGCGCATTTGCGCACTAAGTTTTCAGCCAGTACACGCGACGTGTAAGGCAGCTTGGCATAGGCACCTGGCTCAATAGCATCTACCGCTTCACGGGTATCGAAAAAATCGATACCCGCGTTAGGAAGCGGTTTACGGTAATCAATATTCATAAAATCTTAACCTTACGCGCGTTCGCTGATAGCAGGCACTGGGCGAAGCTCTTCACCTGTGTACTCGGCAGATGGACGAATAATACGGTTGTCAGCGCGCTGTTCCATTACATGCGCGGCCCAACCTGTAAGACGAGACATTACGAAGATTGGCGTGAATAGCGGTGTAGGAATGCCCATAAAGTTATACGCAGAGGCATGGAAGAAATCGGCATTACAGAAAAGCTTCTTCTCGCGCCACATGACTTCTTCACAGCGAACAGAGACAGGGTAAAGCACGTCGTCGCCCACATCGGCAGCCAGTTTTTCTGACCATTGCTTGATGATTTCGTTACGTGGGTCAGAATCAGAGTAGATAGCGTGGCCAAAGCCCATGATCTTCTCTTTGCGCTCAAGCATGCCCATCATTTTCTCTTCAGCGTCGTCGGCAGAGGTAAAGCCTTCTATCATTTCCATTGCGGCTTCGTTTGCACCGCCGTGAAGTGGGCCACGCAGTGAACCGATAGCACCGGTCACGCAAGAATGCATATCAGATAGCGTTGAAGCACACACTCGTGCTGTAAATGTAGACGCGTTAAACTCGTGCTCGGCATACAGAATTAGCGATACATGCATAACTTGTTCATGCAGTTCACGTGGCTTTTCGCCATGAAGCATATGCAGGAAGTGACCGCCAATTGAATCGTCATCGGTTTCAACATCAACGCGCACGCCGTCGTGCGAGAAGCGATACCAGTAACAAATAATGCTAGGGAAACATGCCAACATACGGTCTGTCACATCTTGCTGTTGCTCGAAGCTGGTTTCCATTTCAAGGTTACCTAGCATTGAACAGCCTGTACGAAGTACGTCCATTGGGTGGGCATTTTTTGGAATGCGCTCTAGCACTTCTTTCAGTGCTGTTGGAAGGCCGCGCATGCCGCGAAGTTTTGTTTTATAAGCGTCCAGTTCAGACTGGTTAGGTAGCTTGCCCTTAAGAATAAGGTACGCCACTTCTTCAAACTGGCAGTTTTGCGCTAAGTCTTTTACGTCGTAACCACGATAGGTTAAACCAGAACCTGATTTACCTACGGTTGATAATGCTGTTTTACCTGCAACTTGGCCGCGTAAACCCGCGCCACTTAACTGTTTAGCCATCTTGTTGTCTCCGGTCTTGTATAATATGTAAGGTACTTTTGAAAAATATTTCTGATTAAAACGGTTAAAACTCAACTTAAACTGGGTGCGAGGCAGCGAAATAGCGGGGGCGGTGCACAGGGCGTCACCCCTTTGAGGCATGGATGCCGAAACGGAGCCCCCATGGATGGGTTCACGGCGTGGTAACGCCCTGTGTACTGCCCCTGTTCCAAGGAGCTTCACCCCTGCATCCTCGTACCCGCCAACTTCAAGCTGCAATCGTTTATTAATTTAGTTTTTGCTTTCTGCGAATAGGGCATCTAGCTTTTGCTCGTATTCGTGGTAGCCAAGGTAATCGTATAGCTCCATGCGTGTTTGCATGGTGTCGACAACGGCTTTTTGGTCGCCGTATTCAAGTATAGATTTATACACCATTTCTGCTGCTTTATTCATAGCGCGGAATGCACTTAGTGGGTACAGCACCATGTCGGCACCCCATTCGCCCAGTTCTTCTTTATTCCAAAGCTCGGTTTTGCCAAATTCTGTGATATTGGCTAGGATCGGAACGTCTAGTGCTTCTGCAAATGCGCGGTAGTGCTCTTCAGTTTGCACTGCTTCTGCGAATATGCCATCTGCCCCTGCTGCAACATAGGCTTTAGCACGTTCAATGGCTTTCTCTAAGCCTTCTTGAGCAAATGCGTCAGTACGGGCCATGATGAAAAAATCTGGATCTGTTCTGGCATCTACCGCGGCTTTAATACGGTCTACCATTTCAGCAGTGCTCACAATTTCTTTATTAGGGCGATGGCCACAACGTTTTTGTGCCACCTGATCTTCCATGTGAACGGCCGCAGCTCCCGCTTTTTCCATATCACGAATGGTTTTGGCAATGTTAAATGCACCGCCCCAGCCGGTATCAATATCGACTAAAAGCGGTAGATCACAGGCACTGGTAATACGCTGAACATCTGCAATTACGTCATTAAGCGAGGTCATGCCTAAGTCTGGCAAGCCGTAGGATGCATTGGCTACGCCGCCGCCTGATAAATAAATGGCTTGGTGACCAATAGCTTTTGCCATCATGGCGGAATAGGCATTGATAGTACCTACAATTTGTAGGGGTTTGTTCTGCTCAAGGGCGGTTCTAAATTTCTTTCCTGCACTCATGATAATCACTCGCTTATTTGAAAGTAGGGTAGAGGTGAATAAGATTTGAAGAAGCGTTGGTAGAATTAACCATGATTCAACTTCTTCTCAATATTGTTTTTTGAATAAAGAATATGGCGGCGCATAAGCATTTCTGCTAGTTCCTCGTCGCGGTTCGCAATGGCGTTAACAATGTGTCTATGCTCGTCAAACGCAGTGCTCACACGGGGCCCTGCCATACCTAACTGCACGCGATACATGCGTACAAGGTGATACAAACCGTCAATAAGTACGCTAATTAAATGTTCGTTTTTGCTGCCAGTTACAATTCTGTAGTGAAAGTCTACATCGCCGGCCTCTTGATAATAGCTGTGGCTGTCTTTGACTTTGTCGAAGTGGCTGTCTAGCAGTGCCTGCATGTTTGCAATTTCATCATCGCTCATGTAGCGGGCAGCTAAACGGGCCGCCATGCCTTCTAACGCTTCGCGCACCTGATAAAGTTGAATGAGTCCTTCGGGTGAGAGTGCTACAACGCGAGCGCCAACATTGGCTTTGCGCTCTACAAGGTGGCAGGTGGCTAAGCGGTTAATTGCCTCGCGAATAACCGCACGACTGACCTCGTACTTTGTCGACAATTCCATTTCACTCAGCTTGCTGCCTGCGGGAATAACGCCCTCTACTATGTCCTTTCTCAGTTGAAAGAACGTGCGGTCAGCGTTGGTTATGGCTTGTTCGCTTTTTGATAGCACAATACATAGTCTTTTTTTGAGGTAATGTCGACAATATATGTCTTATTCAGTCTTTATTCAAGTGTAAGTGGTGCATATTGTCGACAAAGGGGTGAGATATTAGTCGTACGTTGGCGGTGAAAAGTCCCGGTATTTTTCATCAGTACTAAGGATATGAGTGATGGATTCATGAAAAAAGTGCTGGGTACTGAAATTGTTTTTACCTGTAAAAGGATAAAGAATTGTTTTTAAAGCGCGCTAACTTTCAATAGCAGTAATGCGTGGTTGAATTTTGTCCAACTGGTCAAGCTTTCAACATTGGTTTTTTTACACCATTTTTTAGTGGTTAGACCTGTTAAGTATTTGAATATATTTAGTTTTTAATCCTATTATCTGAACTTTAAAGTCAGTGCGATACCTAACCAATTAGTCTAATATTGAAGTCTTGATTTAGTAAAAGTGTAATATTTCACTTTGCAAGATCGCAAAGTGACGGTAACATGTCGTTCCAGTCTTCAAGCCTAAATTCTTCTACTGAGTTTTAAGGGACTGGAAAAGTATTCACTACTTTTGAAGCAGAGTTTTATTGAAAGTAAGTTTGTAATGTTTTATTACGACTTACTTTTTTATTGCCTGTAATCCGGTATTAGCACAAGGTTATGTGCGCCTCTTAATTCAGTGAGTTTAGCCTTTCAAAGTTCCAAAGAAGAACTTGAAGCAGCCTATAACAACAAATTTATACCTAACACTCACGCAAAAGGGGTTACACCATGAAAACCAATACTGACGTGTCTAAGACACTCGCCAGTAAGCTTTCACCTGTCGCACTAGCAGTAGCGATGACCGTTCCAGCTCTTTCAAACATTGCCGTTGCTCAAGAAGCTGAAGCAACAGAAGAACAAAAGTTTGAAGCCATTACCGTTACCGCAACAAAACGCCCTCAAGTCATTTATGAAGTTCCTATCGCAATCAGTGCTTTTGACGGCGACAAGCTAGCAGCACAAGGCATTACAGATCTAACAGACGTAGGTAAGTTTGTACCAAACCTTAACGTTACTGGTTTCTCTGCGGGCCACACGTCTTCTGTAAACCCTTTTATTCGTGGTATCGGTCTTCAAGATCACCTTATTACTACAGATCCTGGCGTAAGTGTCTACGTTGACGGCGTCTATCTGGGTCGTCAAGTTGGTCAAAACTGGAGCTTAAACAACATCCAGCGTATCGAGGTGCTTCGTGGCCCTCAGGGTACACTATATGGTCGTAACTCAATTGGTGGTGCTATCAACATCATTACAAAAGAGCCAGATCAAGGTGATGTAACTAAAGTAAATACCGAGTTTGGTACTCGCGGCCGCGTTAAAGCCGACATCTTTGTTAACCATGGCTTAACTGAAACTGTTGCGTTCAACATGAATCTAGCGTTTAACAAACGCGATGGCCTAGGTGAGTTTATTAATGTACCTAACGCTGAATACGATGTGGGTGAAACTGAAGATATTTCAGGTCGTGTATCACTTAAGTGGGAACCGTCTGACGACTTCCGCATGGTACTAACCGCAGATGCAAACAACGGTGACGGCGGCCTACGTCCTTACACTGTGCTAATTGACGAAGTGGGCTCTGCGCGCTATTTCGGTGGTGGCAACGGCTTAGGTGTTGAGTTGCGTAACACAGATGTTACACCTGAAGGTGCTGACATTTATGATAATGCTACAGGTACTGAAGCGGTAACTGGCGTATCGAACGAAGCCCGCGGTCTTTCACTGACTACCGAGTGGGATATCAACGAAGATTACACCGCAAAGGTGGTAGCTAGCCAACGTACATCTAAGTACAAAGCGGGTCTTGATGATGACGGTACCGTTTTTTCATTAGATCAGTTCCCTGAGCGCGGTGAAGCTGACCAAACCTCTATTGAACTTCAGCTTAACGGCTACATCAACGAGTACACTGACTTTGTTGCTGGTCTTTACTATTTCAATGAAGAAGGTAGCAACCGCCAAGGCGACGACTCTAACTTCGACGGCGGTCCAAACTTACTTGAGCTAGACCAAGAAACCACATCTAAAGCGGTATATGTAAATGTGCGTCGCGACCTAACTGATGAGCTAAGCGTGTCAGGTGGTATTCGATACACCGAGGATGAAAAAGAAGCGTCTGCTAACGTATTTTCAGCACTTGGTACAATCTTCGACTCAAACGAATGGGATGAAGTTACTTGGGAGCTTGCTACCAACTATACGTTTGAAAACGGCATGACAGGTTACGCAACTATTCAGTCTGGCTACCAGTCGGGCCAGTTTCCAGCACGTCCTTACTGCCTAATCGGCCAGTTCTTCGGTGCGGGTGGCTTCGATGATATCGAAGGCGCGCAAGCTGCCGTACGTGCCAATAACTGCTTCACAGCGTCAGACAACATTACTGCAACTAATTATGAAGTAGGTATTAAAGGTCGTGTAAACGACTACTTTGACATCAGTGTTGCTGTATTTAACACTGAGTTTGAAGATCTGCCTTACCAAGTAAGTCGCGTAAGCGAAGGCGGTTTCGACACAGCCAACCTTGTTGTTGAACAAACATCACGCGGTATTGAAGCTGATGCAACGTTCAACTATGGCAACTTCAGCATGATGACCAGCATTGGTTACATGGATGTTGATGTGGAAGAGCAAGACGGGTTTAATCCGGTAGCACCACTGACTCCAGACCTTACGCTAGCAATTGGTCCACAATACACCTTCGAACTTGATGGTGGCGATTCAATTCGCGTGCGTGCTGACTACTCTTACCGTTCAGAAATGTACGGTGAGCCAACATCTGCGCCAGAGCGTATGACAGAGCTTGACAGCCGTGCGTTAGTTAACTTTGATATCGCGTATACGCCAGCGAATGAAGCGTACACAGTCGCACTTTACGGTCGCAACATTTTCGATGAGCGTTACGACAATGCGCGCTTGAATACAGGTGACTATATCCTGCAAATTTTAAGCAACGACGCGAGTGAGTTTGGCGTTAGATTCTCAACTGAATTCTAATAGCTACAACGAGTTATGATTACAAAGCCAGTCTTCAGACTGGCTTTTTTTTGCTTATTTTTTCTTGTTTTATCTTCATTATTGGCATAGTTTTAAAACTGTTCTAGCAATGTCCGACGATTATCTATGAAAACAAGCGCGCTTTACGGCATTACTTTACTCGCAGTATCTATGCTTGTATTTGGCTGCACTTATACTGTGTATCTACCTGACGATGTAGAAAATCACGCTAACAAAAACGATGGAGTAGCGACTGCTAAGCCAGAGTTTGGCAATCAGTGCCGTTATAGTGGTAACGGTGAATATGGGGTATGCCCAACGGCAAATGGTGAAATGGTTGGAACTGCGTGTTCGTGTCCTTCACCATCAGGGCAAATTATGGGAACGGTGTCTAGATACTAGGCCCTTATCGCAGCTAGACCTTAAAATCATATGGAGTTGAGGTGTGGGATTGTTTACCAATTTTAAAAAATCGCGGTTGGAAAAAAAGTTTAAGAAAAATGAATGGGTGGTTATACAGCCCATTTCGTTCGCTCAGTTTGAACAGCTTATAGTCGACCATGTTGATAGCGGCTGGGAAATTGAAGATGACTATGAAAGACTGGCAGAAAATACGTCAAAGTGGCAATGCGAATTACGCAAAGGAACCAGTATTCTTACCTGCATTTGGACAGCTAACCACCAAGGTATTGTATATGGACCTGAACGGGTACTTACCGGACTATCTGAAAAGCTAAAAGTCTCCACATCTAAAACTATCACGACACCTTGGTTTTAAGTTAGCATTTTTGGCCAGCAATTAGAGCCAGCCTTTTTGTTTCGCTATGCGAGCAGCGTCTACCCGGTTTGTGGCGTCTAGCTTAGATATCGCTTCTGACAAGTAGTTTCTTACGGTTCCTTCAGATAAAAACAGCGACCGCGCTATATCTTGAGTTTTCAGCCCTTCTGATGCCAGCTTAAGCGCCGACATTTCTTTTTTTGATAGCGGGTTGTTGTCATCTAATGCCATTATCGCAAGCTCGGTGGAAATTACCTTTTCTCCGGCAGATACGTCATGAATTGCCTTTATTAAATAGTCGCTATCCGATTCTTTTAAAATAAACCCTTTTACCCCTAAACTTAACGCCCGCTTGATATAACCTGGTTTTGAAAATGTGGTCATAAGGACCATCTTGGTACTGAGGCTTTCATTGGCGAGATGAGCCGCTAAATCTAGTCCAGATACCAGCGGCATTTCTATATCGCTCAAAATGATATCGGGCGCAGGGTGTTCATTTAAATAATTAATCGCTTCTTGTCCATTGCTGCACTTACCGACAACAGTTAGATCGTCTTCTAATGACAAGAGCATGGCTATGGCATCGCGAACCAAAGACTGATCTTCAACGATCAAAATAGTAGTGACTTTTGAATTCATAGCGCAGCCTTCATAGACGAACTTTGATCAACGTTGAGTTGAAGAATGACAATGGGGTGGGGGGTAAAGGAAATGTCCACATTGGCATGGATAGATGCGGCGCGCTCTCTAATTCCCATTAGACCGTTCCCTTCTTTTATCGACTCACTGCTCTTAACAATTCCATGGTCTTTATAAGTCATCTTCACGGTCTGTTCGTAAACTTCAACACTGAATGACACCGTGTTTCCCGTTGAGTAGCGCAGTGTATTTGTCGTAAGTTCCTTGATAATAAGTGCGAGCTGACTTTCTTGTTTTGTACTTAAACGTGCGTCTTCTCTGTCTTCAATATTGGTAATAACGGTAAAGCCATTTTCTTCCAAAAGCGCCTTATCTTTCGCTATTTCATCACAAAGCGAAAGCTGCTTAATATCTGATACTGCTTGGCGAATATCGCTCAACAAAGACTGAGAAAGCTGGGCTAATGCTTTCACTTCACGATGAGCCTCTTCGATTTTGTCTTTACTTATCAGTTTATCGGCCAGCTGCGCCTTTAAAGAAATGGAGCTAAGAGCGTGTCCTGCTACATCGTGTAAATCTCGACCTATACGCTCACGTTCGGCTATCGCGGATAATACCCTAAGGGCTTCCGCCTGCTGGCTTTCTTTTAAGCCGTGAAGCGTTTCTTTTCGCTCCATAACGCCAAAGCCAAATAGAACGATGCTGTTCAACAAGGAGGCAAGAAGGAGGAAACCAGCACCGTCAAATACGGAAAAGTTTAATGATGTAAGTAGTACCATCATGGTGCTGATGGTAAGTATGCCTGTTCTCAGCGAGTTATAGTACCCGACGATGAAAGCAATAAAACCTACAATTGTTGCAGCTCCTGGATTTTGGAAGCTGCAAGCCACTGATAATAAAAACATCAGCAGCAAAAAGCTCGGCAGTGTTTTAGCGGGTTGTTTTATAGCTCTAATGTAAAGAGTGACGAAGCAAATATATCCTGCTGATTGAAATATCCATGTTTCAACAGGTAGTGGGCGTGAAATAATCAGTGGGACAAAGAAAAACAGCGAAAAAAATAAACTGCCGTGCGACCAGCGTTTTTTGCGTCCATTTCCCAAAAGCGGCATGACCGGCACCATATCGTTCTTGTCTACATGGCTTATAGATTCCCCCATTTTCGCAGTGCCATCACCTACATGAGCGGTAGGCACTGCGCTGGTGTTATTTATTATGTGGTTTTGGCTGCGCATTGCGAGTATTTCGTCCTTACTGAAATACAACGGCTGACTTGCTAGTGATAAGCAAGGTGCCCGAGATAATTAACATAATACCTAGCACGGCATAAATGTCGAAAGTTTGTTTCCAAAATACCACCGAAGCAGCGGTGATAAGTGCGATACCCATACCTGACCAGATCGCATAGGCAACGCCAATCCCCATGTTTTTTAAGACCATGGCAAACAGCATTCCGGACACAGTATAGAAAAATATAGCGCCGTAGCCGAACGCCCACTTTTCCCAGCCGTTAGACATTTTAAGTAGCATGGTAGCGGTAACTTCCGTAACGATAGCAATGGCTAAAAATAAGTAAGTCATGATGAATTCCTTTTGGTTGTTTTGTTGTAGAGCGTATTCTATTGCGGTAAATCGTGCTTAAATTGGTATCTGAGCGTTTGCTCTTTTCTTCACATTGCAGGTTTGAAAGCGACGTTCGAGTGCAATTAAAGAGACGATATAAACTGAAACTATGACCGCAGATATGGCTTCGACACGAGCATCCGGGAACAGATACCAAGCGCCAACAATGCCAAAGGTTCTTGCGATAGTGTGGAAATAACCTACCCAGTGTTCAATAGCCCAAGATAGTGGCATCCACATGAGTCCAGCTAAAATTCCTATGCTAAGAGAAACCGTTGTATGGTCTATCGCCGCAACCGGAAGTGCGATGGCGAACACCAAAAGGCTCATTAGCATGCCAACGAAAAAAAGGCGATCGAAGCTATTTGATGTGGCCTTTTTAGCAAAAAATCGCTCGCCGGTGAGGTATGACAGTCCAGCACCTAAGTAAAAAATAGCGCCAGTACCGATATACAGCATCCACGTGATTGTTAATTCTGACACAAAGGGAGCGCTCGCGCCTAATGTTGCCCAAACAATAGTACCGGCCAGTGGCATTGCGATGAACCGGTTCTGTTTAAAGCTTTCGCGTTGCTGTTCAAGCGTTGGCTGAGTTCTTTTTAAGCTGATAGCTGTGCGAGATGACGATACCTGTTCCATTTCTTTCTTACCTTTCTTGGTTATTTCGATAGGTCAAGTATGCGTGAGTGTTGTGCTTTGGGTTAGTCACAAAAATCATCAATAGTATGTGACATTTGTCACCAAATGCTTAGAACAGGCTAATTGAAAAAGGTCGACTGGCGAGAGTAATTAAATGCTTAGTTTAAGTTACTACGAGTACTTTAAAGATTATTGCGTTTGCTGCTTTTTCTTTGTTTTGCGTTTATTTAATACTGATACACCGTCTTCTTTTGAAAGTAGGAGGCTGTCGTAAATACTGACAAGCGCTATCGCTCCCATAAACAGCATAGCGATAGAAAATGTTTGCAAGTTAGGTGTATCAGGGCTTTGTTCTAATATAAGCGCTGCAACAGCGATGGCAAGGGCTGAAAGCGTGATGCCTAAGCCTCGATTCATTTGCATTAGAATCGCGCCCAGCGTGTTCGCGTCTCGCATTTTAGTGGGCGGTACGTCTGCAAAGGCAATGGTGTTTAGCAGCGTTAAGTGCATTGAGCGAGTCACACCGTTTACAAAAAGTATTGTTGCTATCATTAATGAAGAAGTGCTGTGGTTAATGAAAGCAAAAGCGAAAAAGCCAAGCGCGATAAGCACGCCATTCACTACTAGCACACGTTTAAACCCAAATGTGTTCATTATCCACGTTGTCGCAGGCTTAATCGCCAAATTCCCTGCAAAAAGCCACAGTAATAAAGAGCCAGCCTCTACGGGTGTGTAACCCAATCCAAGCTGCAGCATTAGCGGCACAAGAAACGGGGCGCTGCCTAGTGCTACACGCACAACAGACCCGCCATAAACAGAAAGCCTGAACGTTTTGTGCTGCATCGCATCGAATGAAAATAGCGGGCTTTTGGCTGTTTTTACGTGCCTTATGGCAAACATCATAAGCACTATACCCATGGTAATAACGGCAAGTGACTGGACTAGTTTGTCGCTGGTACTGGCTAGGAATTCAATGCCTGCCATAAACAAGGCGAATCCGACCCCAGTAAGAAGAAAACCCTTCACGTCGAATTTACCCACATCGCCTTTGGTATTCCTAAGCAAATACAGAGACGCCACAATGGCAATAGCGCCCAGTGGGATATTCATGTAGAAAATCCACTGCCAGCTAAAGTGTGTTGCTATATAACCACCAAGTACGGGGCCGAGCAGTGGAGCACTCAGCGCAGGCCATGTAATTATAGCCACGGTTTTTACCAGTTTTTCTTTTGGCAGATCACGCAGCACAACAAGGCGACCAACAGGGACCATCATGGCGCCGCCCAACCCCTGAAGAATTCGCGATAGCGTAAACTCTAATAAGGTTGTGCTTAGCCCACAAAGTACAGAAGCCAATGTGAAAATAGCAATAGCCGCGATAAAGATAGTACGAGCGCCGAATTTATCTGCAACATAACCACTCAGCGGAATGAAAAGAGTGACGGCGACCAGGTAGGCTGACACGCCAATAGAAAGGTGGGCTGCCGGTACATTAAAGTCGGCAGCAATTACGGGGAGCGCCGTAGTAATAACGGTAGCATCTAAAATTTCCATAAAGAGCGCCCCTGCAACCAAAAGGGCAGTGGCTAACTCTCTATTGAACAATTTCAAAGGCTCTAACGACGCGAGCAACACCTGTAATATTACGCGCAATATCAACTGCTGCGGTAGCTTCCAGATTATTCAAGCGGCCCATGAGAAAGACCTCGGAATCTTGAACAACTACTTTAACCTGTAATGCAGGGACACGCTCATCGGCAACGATTTTAGTCCGCACTTTTGAGGCCAGCCAGATATCGTTAGCCTGCGTTCCTGCACCAATAGGTTCGCCAATACGAATTTGGTTGTGTATCTTTTTAATGTAGCTGACTTCTTGTGCTCGTTGAACGGCCTCGTCTACCAGGCCCTGATTGGGCGCTTGACCCGTCAGCAACGCCACGCCGTTGTAAACATCAACTTGAAGGTTGGCTTGGTCTTTTAGAGCGTCGCTTTTTGACCATTGGTACGACACAGCCGCGTCGGCATTTTGATCGTCTAGCTGTGTACCCACAGTTCGTCTGTCATTAGCCACTTTTGCCGCCATCGCGCCCGCGGCACCCACCGCTACGACACAGCCTTGCAGGCTCAGAACCAAAGCAAAAACAGTTCCCAGTAATCCTAAATATTTAGCGCTTTTAATCATAGTGCTGTGTTTACTCATCACCATGGTCAGCAGGGAATAAGCTATCATCAATACATTCACATAAATTGTGAATGACTAATAAATGCACCTCTTGAATGCGCGCAGTGCGGTTCGACGGTACGCGAATTTCTACGTCGTGCTCACTTAAAAAGCCCGCCATTTCGCCACCGTCTTTACCTGTTAACGCAACAATGGTCATATCACGAGAAAGTGCGGCTTCCATTGCTGCAATAACGTTGCGTGAATTGCCGCTTGTAGATATTGCTAAAAGAATGTCACCCGGCTGACCGAGTGCGCGAACTTGCTTCGCAAAAATTTCATCGTAGCTATAGTCGTTTGCAATCGAGGTAAGTGTAGAAGTATCTGTACTCAACGCTATGGCCGGAAGGCTCGGACGGTCGCGCTCGTAGCGGTTCAGCATTTCAGAAGAGAAGTGCTGTGCGTCTCCAGCAGAACCGCCGTTTCCGCAACTCAGTACTTTATTTCCACGAATAAGCGCTTCAACCATCATATTGGCCGCTTTTTCGATAGACTCAGGCAGTATTTCTGAAGCTGCAATTTTGGTTTGAATGCTTTCTGTAAAGTTCGCTTTAATTTGTTCAATCATACTTCTAATCTCTTTTTAAAAAGACGGGGAGTTACGGATATGAAAAAAATTACGGTAATTTGAGTAACAACGTACACCTAAATACACCGAAATCGTATGCTTTGCTCTTTTAACAATGCGCAAAGAAATATCTCTAGCCTACGTTTTTCAACCATTGAAGGTTATGCCCGTCTATGGCGATAACGTCAATCCGTAGGGGAGTAGACGTTGAGTTAAGACCATTATCTAACAAATAGAACTCAAACGCAGCCTGAATTCTCTGTAGTTTTTTAGCAGTAACAAATTCCAGCGCACTGCCGAACTGGTTTCTTTTTCGGTATTTAACCTCAACACATACAATGGTGTTTCCATCTTGCATCACAAGGTCAAGCTCCCCCCGTCTGGTGTAATAATTTCGACACCTAAGCTCAAGGCCTTGTTCTATCAAATATTTACAGGCCTTATCCTCTCCTGCATTCCCTTGCAGTTTTGACATAGTATTTACTCCGAAAGCATTCTTACTTTTTCGTTGCGTATAATGGCTTGCGGCTGTTTGCGTACAACTTCACCTCGTTGGTTTAACGATAAATTGCCCGTCAGTCCGTCGTGAGAAAGGTATTTCAGCGTATTAAGCATACCTAATTGAGGTAAAAGCTGATAGGCATCAAAGCCAAACGCGAATAATCGCTTCTGCATGGTGTTTTGGTTTTCCCATGCTTGTTGCACCTCTTGTTCTAAAGGTTGCCATTTATGTGACGGCATCAACCATGGCATGTCTATAAAGTGAACGTTTTGCAAATCACGCCATTGGTTTTTACCACTGTCGTAATCCATTGAGCGAGAGGTGGCATAAACGGGCACCTGCTTGCCATCGAAAGGATTTAGGCTCGCTTCAATAATAGGATTAAGCAATTCCGTGTCTTGTGGTGAAGAGAACGCAACGATTGCATCAATATCCCGTCTACTGCGGGGCATGTTGTACACTTCATCGTTGGTCATATACTCGATTTGGTTGATACGTTCGTTACTTTGCGCAACGTCCAACGCTTGAGTGATGCCCTCGCGAAGCGAATTGCTGTCGTTGAACGTGACCGACGTAATATTTGCGCGCTGTTTGTTTTCTGCGCTGTTAAGTGCTTTCCAGTGGGTTTTGAACGTGTCGTCCATTCGTTGATAAAGACTGTTTTGTGCCGCAATTACAATAGGCGCTCTATAGCCTTTCTTAAAAATGAGTTCGGCAAGCTGCTTCGCCTCATCTTCTGGGGCAAGACCATAATAATTCAGGGAAACAGGTAAATCTAACGCTCCGATTTCATCTTGTGTCTTTGGCTCTGCCAAGTCCACATTACTCGCTTTATTTTCAACGTCTGCTCGTTGAGTGGCAATGGAATAGGGCGTAGATTGACCAAGAGAACTGTCTGGCAACTCTTCGGGACGGTTAAGAGCCAATACATTTATCCCAATGGGTAAATTAGGTATTAGGCTTTCGATGGTTTCCTTTAACAAAGGGCCTATAATAAATTTAGTGTCGCCAATCTCGGTAATCAATTCCTGGCTGTCTACGCCGTTGGTATCAATAAATCGCAAGCGCGGTAAAAGGTGTTCATCTTGGCGCTTTTCCACATCGGTATAGTACGCCGCGATAATGCCGTCTTTTACTACTTGCCCGGAACGCGCCAACCTTCCAGAAAGCGGCAGCAGCACCGCAATATCATTAGCTGCCGCGTCGGTGAGCTTAGAGGCTTTAACAACGTCTCCCGGCAACGCGTTTTCAAGTACGTGACCGCGATACACCTGCGTGAACTGCTTTAAATTATTGGCAAGTTTAATGGGTGATGACGCGTATTGTTCGGTGAGTTCTCGCAATGTAAGAAATGGAGCTAGTGCTGGATACTCGTCTCCAATAGCATTTAGCGATTCTTTCGGCAAAGAAGTAATCCATTTCCATACTTGTTCTACTTTTTGCTCGTCTGACAAACGCGTTTTTAATACGCTATTTGCCGCTGCCGCAAGGTTACCTTGCTGAGAGTAAAGCTTTGTTTGAAGTTCCGCTTTTTGGTAGGCCGTTTCGTCAGTTTCGATTACGTTGTCAAGCATGGCCAGCAATTCTTCTGGGGCTGCACCGGGCAAATCTGTATAAGCTTTAGTTATTAGCAACGAATAATAAGACTGGTTTGCACTTGAAATGCCGCCTTCTTTAACTTCAAAGAGAACTTGTTGTGCGTGCACCGGCTGTTGGTTTTGGATGTATAAGTCAGCAGCTTGGAGCAACAAGGTATCGCGCTGATTTTTGTCACGTGTACGGGCCCACACTCTTTTAGCTTCAAGTAGCTTATGTTCTGGCGTTACATTATCGTCAACTTGTGTAGTTTCAATAGGTGAAGGCTTCACTTCCACAGGTTTAGATTGAGATTTAGGCGTGCTTCCACAGCCTGCTAGCAACAGAACAGAAGCAACGGCTGACAGCGTAAACATTTTTCCAGCTTGTCCGATATGACGCACAGTTTCATTCCTTTTACATCGTGATAGGTCAAGTTTATCTTAACCACTGTGAAAATCTACGCTTGCCAGCATAATCTGGACTAATGGCGTGTTACACTTATCGCATTATCTTTATACCTAACGAAAGACTACACCACTGCTATGACAGACACCGCAACCCTATATATTGTTCCAACGCCTATCGGTAATTTAGATGACATAAGCGCCAGAGCCATTCGCATTCTTAGTGAGGTTAACTGGATTGCGGCTGAAGACACCCGCCATAGTGCCCGTCTTTTACAGCACTTTAGCATTGGTACTAAAACACTTTCGCTACATGAGCACAATGAAGATAAGCGAACGGCAATGCTTTGTGAGCGGTTGAAAGGCGGAGAGTCGGTAGCGCTAATTAGTGATGCCGGTACGCCGCTTATCAGTGATCCCGGCTTTGTGTTAGTACGCAAATGCCGAGAGCAGGGCATTCCTGTTAGTGCGTTACCTGGCCCATGTGCTGCCATAACGGCGTTAAGCGCTTCGGGGCTTCCTACCGACAAATTCATGTTCGAAGGTTTCTTACCAGTTAAGACACAAGCGAGAGAAGGTGTGCTGTCTTCTCTTTTAGACAGAACTTTCACCACTGTTTACTACGAGGCTCCACGCCGAATTTTAGACACGGTTACCGATATCCAGCGCGTACTGGGAGAGCGTCAAATAGTTGTAGCAAAGGAGCTTACTAAAGCCTTTGAAACTTACGTGAGTGGTAGCGCACAGAATGTGCTTGATTATTTAAATGCTGAGCCCGCCCATCAAAAAGGTGAGTTTGTCGTCATGATCGGCCCCGCTCAAATAAGTGAGCAGGCCATTCCAAGTGAAGCGATGTCGCTGTTAAACACGCTTTGTGAGCATATGCCGCTGAAAAAGGCCGCGGCGGTGGTCGCCACTCACTATGACTTGAAAAAGAATGCGCTTTATCAAGCCGGACTTGATGCAAAAGCGTAATTATCTATGCTGACTGGTATTAGTCTCCAGCAAGATTGATCTTAAGCGTATCTGTTTAATACAAAGTAATAGATTCAATATTTGCCCTAAGTGCTCGAAGGGCAAAATGCTAAAGGAGGCGCAGATGACTAAGACACTAAAGATCACCATGTCGGAAGGCAAATGGTTGGTAGATATATTCTCTCAAACGAATGACTCTGGCGTTTACGATTTAATCCATCCAAATGATGTGACAGAAGTCTCATTGAACGAAGGTGAGATGTACGGCTTTCGCTACAGTTTGCAGGGGAAGCCTGACACAACCTTTAAAATAGAATTAGGTGATGACGTCCTAGCTGAAGGAGACATTGACAAATCTGAAGCTGCTTCGGGTAGTGGTGTGGTATAGCTATAACGTGTTACTACTCTCAAAAGTATTGAGAGCCGAAGCCGCAATTTGAGGCTTCGGGTTCAATGTTCTAATAGCTAAATACCCTCTGGGAACAAGCTTTCTTTTGTTACTACCTGTATGCTTTCAATAACTTGACGCACTTCGTCGTCAAGTTTTTCATTTCGAAGCGCTAATGTTCGGTTTCGCTCAAACAGTTCAGTGTGGCTTTCCAACCTTTTTCCCATCTTTCTCCATGCTTGAACTCTGGCTTCATAAGGCCATGCTTCAAGTTCAATGCGATGAGAGTCTAGCTGAGTTAGAAGCATGGTAGCGGCTGCCGCCATAGACATTCCGCCTGGCCAGTTAGGGTTATTATTCTCGGGGTCGAAAGAGACGAACGCAGTCATTAATGGGCCATAGTTTTTCAGCCAGTCATAGTACCTATTAAAGGCTTTTTCATCGTATTCATCGACGTCAAAATTGTAAGACCTGCGGTCTGAAACGGTGACCCTAGAAGGGGTGTTGTCGACATAGACGGCAGTAGTTGTTGTTAAGGTAGTTATCGCTGGTGCGTCGGTGGCATCAGGCATTGGGTCATCGGCTCCGCCCACGGTTAATCTTCCACCTTTGCCTAGGCCTCCTTCCACTTCTTGGGCTTTATATGAACGAAGCGCCAGAACCATTTGGTTGTAAGAGTCTGCAAATGCGGTTACCAACATTTTTCCTTCAGGCGTTTTAGAGAAGCCTCCAGCGCCTCCTGCTGCGGGGCCCGCGAACATACCGCCAAATAAACTAAAGTCATGATTAGCTGCGCTACCGGTTGATGATGAAACTTGCACGCCGGAACGATTATCGATGAGCAGTAAAGAGGTGGCCGCTTCATTCTTACTAAAACCTCCCCCGACAATAGAACCTAATGTGCCAAAAAGGGCACCGGCTATGGCTTTACCGCCTTGTGTTTTTTCAGCAAACAGAACCGATGGGCTTAGCGTATAATCAGCTGCTACCATTTGTCCGCCGCCTATATTAGAGCCCGCTCGAAGTTGCCCTGTTTGCATAAGCTGGCGTTCAGTATTCATTGCGTTCATTGCACGGCCGCGCTCCACAATCACAAAGCAGCTAGACTGTTGGATCATAAGCCTGATAACAGGAATAGTACTGCCGAGCTTTGGATAGGTCCTGCGATACTCTGACCACCAGGGTAAGCTGGTGTCTTCAAACACACTCAAAGTGCCAAGTGTTTCGTCACAGCTTTCTAGCTGTGCATTATTGTTCGAAGCACTAGCACCACCGGCACCACCACTTACCGCGCCAGAACTGCCTCCTCCCATCGATGGTGTGGTAGACATACAAGCCGTGGTTAAAAACACCGCGCTGAGCGCAGAGATGATGGGTTTGGCAAATGTGTGTACTTGATCGGTACAGTTTGAGCCTAGATTATTCTTCTTCACAATCAATTCCTCTGATAAAGATAAGATATAACCGAGACAGGCAATTTTTGATGACTTGGTACAACACCTGAATTCGGTGCTGAACAAAAGACGGCGGAGGTTTTAGACTCACCCTAGATAAGGCTAGTAGGTCGAAATTCCCTTTTGACTACTCAACAATGTCAAAATAGCATTTGCGAAGATGGGGAACAAGCAAATTGATCAAATATTGATCAATTTGCTTTTATATATACTTTAATATAAGACTCTAATCCTAAGACAAACGGCCTTTAAAGTCTTCGTAGCTGAATTCACGCACTAATTCGAAGGCACCACTTGAACGCAAAATGCCAATAGCAGGGTGCTCTACGCCGTTGAAGAACGTAGTTTTCACCATGGTGTAGTGCATCATATCTTCAAATTGTAATCTATCACCAGCCTTGAGCTTAACGTCGAATGAATAAGTATCAATAACGTCACCAGCAAGACACGAATTGCCCCCTAGCTTCACGTTATGTGCTTTTTCATCTGGCATACCTGCACCTAAAATGGCAGGGCGGTAAGGCATTTCCAAAACGTCCGGCATGTGAGCGGTAGCCGAGATATCTAAAATGGCAATATCACCTTCATTTTCGACCATATCAACCACTTCACAAATGAGCGGGCCAGTTTGCCACGCAACGGCCGAACCTGGCTCAAGGATAACATCTAAATGAGGGTAGCGAGCCTTGAAGTCTTTTAAGGTTTTGATGAGATGCTCAACATCATAACCTTCACGGGTCATTAGATGCCCGCCGCCTAAATTTAGCCACTTCAACTGGCCTAACCATTTACCAAAGCGTTTCTCTATGGCTCCAAGGGTACGTGCCGTGGCAAAAGAGTCGCATTCACAAAGGTTGTGGCAGTGAAAACCTTCAATGCCCGATAAGTCCACGCCTTCAAGTTCACTCGCACGAATACCTAAACGTGAGCCCGGCGCTGCAGGGTCGTACAATGGCGTGTCTGCTTCCTGATGTTCAGGGTTGATACGAAGGCCTAAAGACACATTTGCTAGTGCGTCTTTATGCGTATTCCACTGAGACAAGCTATTAAAAGACAGGTGATTAACCAAGCCCGCTAGTTCTTTTGCGTCATTGGCTTTGTACGCTGGAGAATAAGCATGAACCTCTTTACCCATTTCAGCCGCGAGTTTTGCTTCCCAAACCGAACTTGCCGTCGCGCCGTGCAAATACTGTTTGATAATGTCAAAGCAAGACCACATCGAAAAGCCTTTAAGCGCAAGAATAATTCGCGCGCCAGACTCGTCTTGAACTCGTTTCATTAGCTCAAGGTTTCGTATTAGTTTTGCTTCTTCCAATACATAGCAAGGAGAAGGAATATCAGTGCGTTGGGTTAAATCAGCCAATGGGGTAGAGCTCCAAAAATATAACTGCTTCTAAGATCCGAGAAAGTCCTACTGTATTACACATGTACTCATAGCTCAAAGTTAAGATGAGTAGGGAGAATAACCGAGGCTTCAATTAAAAAAGGCGCTTAGAAAAAGCGCCCACATGTTTAATTACTTCGTGAAAGGGCTACTTTCACATTCAAGTACGTGCCATGGAAGACCGTGCTCGTTAAGCATGTCCATGAATGGATCTGGATCGAATTGTTCCATATTCCATACACCTGCTTCTTTCCACGTGCCGTTAAGCATAAGCGCCGCACCGATCATAGCCGGAACACCTGTGGTGTAAGATACCGCTTGGGCGCCTACTTCTTCGTTACATTTAGCGTGGTCACAGTTGTTGTAGATAAAGATAGTTTTTTCTTTGCCATCTTTAATACCTGTGATGTAGGTACCAATGCACGTCATACCGCTGTAACCTTCGGCTAGTGAGCCAGGATTAGGTAGCACTGCCTTTAAGAACTCTAGTGGTACAATCTTCTGACCTTGGAAATCAACTGGCTCAATGCTAGTCATACCAATACCCTCAAGTACACGCAGGTGGTTTAGGTAAGCATCACCGAAAGTCATCCAGAAGCGCGCGCGCTTAAGGGTTGGGAAGTGCTTAACAATAGATTCCAACTCTTCGTGAAACATCAGATAAGACGCACGAACACCAATGTTTTGGTAGTCTAGGTCTTCACGTACACTAAGAGGGTCGGTTTCTTTCCACTCGCCGTCTTCCCAGAAACGTCCGCGCTGAGTAATTTCACGAATGTTGATTTCAGGGTTAAAGTTGGTCGCGAAAGCTTGACCATGATCGCCACCATTACAGTCAACGATATCAAGGTAGTGAATTTCGTCGAAGTAATGCTTCGCCGCGTATGCCGTGTAAACGTTAGTAACGCCAGGATCGAAACCACTGCCAAGCAGAGCCATGATGCCCGCGTCTTTGAACTTATCTTGGTAAGCCCACTGCCACGAGTATTCGAATTTTGCTTCGTCTTTTGGCTCGTAGTTAGCAGTGTCTAGGTAATCAGTGTTAGTTGCAAGACATGCATCCATGATTGGAAGGTCTTGGTATGGTAACGCTAGGTTGATTACTAGGTCTGGTTTTACTTCGTTGATAAGCGCTTCGACTTCTTTTGCGTTATCTGCATCAACAGCGAAAACACCTTTAACGCGATCTGCACCAACTTCTTGCTGTAGCGCTTCACACTTAGATACCGTGCGGCTTGCTAAATAAATTTCGTCGAAATGTTGCGGTAAACGTGCACATTTTTTCACAGTTACCGACGCAACACCGCCAGCACCAATAATTAAAACGCGAGACATAATAACTAATCCCTAATTTTGCTAATGAATTTTGGGCTGAATGCTAGCAGACCAACCGGATTTGGCAAGCAAAGACAGCCCATGACAGTACAAAAAATTTTAATCGTAACAAACAATATGAAGGGTAGTAGGCAGCGAAAGAAAACTCCCTTTTAAATCAGAATTTTCACTTCGCCACCTCTTCCTATGTATTGTATTACATAAAAATGTTTCACCGATGTGAAGCCTTGTATAGGCTTACACAAGGCAGCCCGTAAAAACAATGCGAATTAAAGTCGCTTTTTTAACGTGTAACGGCATCGATAGGTGGTGATATAACGACTTTACCGTCTACCTTGTAGTAAGGATAGAGAATAAGACGTTCTTCATGGTCGGGTGTGGCGGTTGCAATTGCAATGGCATCTAGCGTTTTGCTATTTTGTGTGTTTACGGTCGCGGCATAGACCAAAACGCTGTAACTGTCCGTATCCGTGGTCGTATCAATAATTCGCCACTGCAACTGTTCAATGAGTTGAGATTCGCGCTTTTTACCCCGGTCCTCATCATTGAAAATACAGCCAATTCGACCCTTCTCATAAATGGCCGCAAAAGGATAAAATACATCACAAACGGGTAACATATACTCACATAACTGCAGTGACTTAGAAACCAGAATGCTCAACGGCGTTGGCAATGAAACTGGACGGTCGATCATAGCTTATCTCCTGTGAGTTAGCGTTGCTAGACACGCGTTAATACCTACGCTTTCAACGTCACAATAGTTTAATAATCGGCAAAGAGACAGAAAAATTAATGTGTGAGAGGTAGGTTAATTTTCACTAGTGAACCCTTTCCAGCATTGTCTTCCCGTTTAACAGGTTGCGTCATTCTTTAGCGATTAGATGCTTTTTATATTTCATCGGCGTGGTCGAAAACCACTTTTTGAAGGCATGAGTAAAGGAAGATTGCTCGTTAAAGCCAAGCAAGTCTGCGGTGTCGGCAATCGTGTGGTTTATTAATAGTTTATCCACGCGTGCTTTTCGCTCATCATTCAATATTTGCTGAAAACTTGTTCCACTGAGCTTAAGTTTCCTCTGCAGGGTCCTGGAACTGATAAAAAGTGCATTGGCAATACGCAGCTGATCGCAGTTTTTAAGTGTTGGATTAGCCTTCAAAAGTGCAATTGCTTTGTGTTTTATTTCTTCATGCTTATTTTTTATAAATTGGGAAGCAGCGCTTTTGCTTTGACTCAGGAGTTCCTTTTCGGTTACTTCTACAAGCGCATTAAACATCGCTTTGTTCTCGCTTGTAAAAGGGACGTGGAGTAGGTGTCTAGGGAAAATAATAGAGTTGGAATCAGCATTACCCGTCACCTTACAGCCAAACCATTCCTGCAGTATTTCTTGCTCTGATTTGTCCAGTGAGAAAGTGAAGGTTATCGCAGTAAGTTTGCAGGATGGGCCTAAAATTTTGTATACCGTTGCAACCCAAGCCGTGGTATTGCGCAGCACCATCTGTTTGCAGTCGATACATCGCGGCGTCCATTGTATGCGCGTGTCATCAATCTCATAAAGCACGGTCGTAGTGCCGATATCTGCCACTAATGCATCGAAGCGCGTTAATGCTTGAATGGCTTGTTCGAGGTTCTCGCAACTTTCAACTAAGTACCCCAGCACACCATAATCTTTGGCCTGAATATGTTTACCTAGTGCGAAACCGAACAAGGGATCACCGGTTAATTCTGCCCCTTTGTTGAGTGAACTTATGTAATCTTCCATCAACACCCTGCTGCAAGTTAAAGGATCAGGGCGCAGGGGAACGGGTATCTCTTTGTCGTCAATTCCTAGACTAATCAAGAAACTCACAACGCTTTGTTGATAGGCTGACGATACAGATGGCATCTTGTTTGTCGCAAAATAACAAAAATACTGACGTATTAACGCAAGATAGGTCGCAAATGTCAAATTATGCTATTCATTGTTTATACAAGGTAAGTAAGACATGGTTAACGTTTTTTATCAGAAAAATATCGCAACAACGCCGCGGGTAATTCGCGATACCTTACTTGACCATCAAAATCTAAGCGACTTTTTCAATGCGTCGTTCAAGATTATTCAGCCGGAAGATGATAATGAAGTTGGCGGTGGCAAAGGCTGTGTAAGGGCGGTAACTATTATAGGCGTATGCTTTAAAGAGCAAATTGTTCACGCAGACGACCAATATATTGAATATACCGTAGTTGGTGATTTTCCCGTTAAACAACATACTGGGGTGATAACGTTTACGGCCCATGAAAACCATACTCAAGTTTCTTATCGCATTACTTGCCGTGCACCTTGGTATTTACCCGCTTGGTTGCTGGAACGCCTGTTACAAAACGATGTTGAGCAGTGTTTGAATAAGTTAGGAGCCCGTTTTGATCCCTGTTGAACTTATACTACTTGGTTTAAGCCCAATTTTTCTTCTTTGTGTTTTAATTGAATACAAAAAAGCACGGCAGTTTTATAACGTTAAAGACAGCGTGAACAATGCTCTTTTAGCCTTGCTTCACCAAGGAACCGATGCATTAGTGCTGCTTCTTCTCATGCCTGCGCTCATTTGGCTTCACCAATATTCGCTGTTTGAGATTGAGCTTACTGCTATTTCTCTCGTAGCCGGTTTTGTACTTCAGGATTTTTTGTATTATTGGTTTCATCGCGCTTCACACAATATTCACTGGTTTTGGCTGGCACACGTGGTACATCACAGCTCTACAAAAATGAATTTCACTACGGCCTTTCGACAAAGCATTTTATATCCATTCGTGGGCATGTGGTTGTTCTGGGTACCAATGATTGTAGTGGGGTTCTCACCAAGCCTGGTATTTGCAATTGTGGCAATAAACTTGGCCTATCAATTCTTTGTTCATACGCAAACCGTTGGAAACTTGGGCTGGGTTGAATATGTGTTTAATACGCCTACTCATCACCGTATTCATCACGCGACAAACAAGCCTTACATCGATAAAAATTACGGTGGTGTGCTAATTATCTGGGATAGATTATTCGCTACCTATGCTGAAGAAGATAAAACAATAACGATAAAATACGGCATTGTAGGCAAATTGCCCAGGGATAACCCTCTTAGTGCTAATTTCAGTCAAATAGGCGTGCTGCGTGAACAGCTTCGACAGGCAAATGGAGTAAAAGCAAAGCTAAAGAGACTGTTTGGCTATCCTGTTGAAGATTTACTCCGATGAAACTCGAGAGTCTAAACTATGCTTTGCTATCGCCTTCAAACTGCACGGTTTTACTCGCAGTAATGCACCAAAGTAAAGCACTTCGTTGAAGTAGACTAAAAATAATGCAGATGTGTCATTTGAATAAACTTTCTATCTACAACGATTTGCAATACAAGCAACAGGCCTACACAAACACTTGCTCTTCCCCGGGCGCAATTTTTGCAGTTTATCTTCTTCATGGGTTACAAAACGATGCCTGCCATGTTTTTGCACTAAACAAAAAGGGCGCAAAGTTGCTAGAGGATTTTAATGAAAGAGTTTATAGAAAGTATGCCGAAAGCTGAGCTTCATGTTCATATTGAAGGTACGTTGGAGCCAGAACTAAGTTTTGCTTTGGCACAGAAAAATAAAGTTGCACTAAAAGCCAAAACACCAGAAGAAATGATAAATGCGTATGACTTTTATGACTTACCTTCTTTCCTTGATATTTACTATGCAGGAATGAGTGTGCTCATAGAGGAGGAAGACTTTTACCAACTCACCATGGCATACCTCAAAAAAGCTGCAGAACAAAATATCGTATATTCAGAACTTTTTTTTGACCCCCAGGCCCATACAATTCGAGGTGTGAGTTTCGATACAGTTATTAATGGGATAACCAAAGCGCAAAAAGATGCTCAGACTAAATTGGGTGTAGAAAGTCAACTTATCCTTTGTTTTTTGCGAGATATGTCGGCTGAATCAGCAATGAAACACCTCGATATGGCTAAGCCACATCTTGATAAGCTAATAGGAGTTGGGCTTGATTCTGACGAAAGAAATAACCCGCCATTAAAGTTTGCAGACGTATTTTCAAAAGCTCGAAGTTGGGGACTTAAACTAACAATGCACTGTGATGTCAATCAAGATAATACTCTAGAACACATACGTCAGGTTATAGAGGATATTAAGGTCGACAGGATTGATCATGGTGTAAATATTCTCGAATCTGATGTTTTGTGCGAGCTTGCAAGGTCAAGAGGTTTAGGACTAACTGTCTGTCCCGTTTCAAACAAGTTTGTAGTTCAATCACTTACCTCTAGTGAATTGAAACAAATGCTACGAAAAGGGTTGCTGGCTAGTATCAACTCGGACGATCCCTCTTATTTCAGGGCCTACTTGAACGAAAATTTAATTGCTTTGCAAGACGAAGGGCAATTCAGTAAAGAGGAGTTAGTCACACTCGTAGAAAATAGCTTTAAAACCAGCTGGCTCCCCGAGAAGCGCAAATTGGAATATTTAGATACACTAACGCGCTATACAGAAAATAACGCTGTCGCGTAAATCCGCGTTTCGGTATTACCGTTTTATCAATGAAGGTGCTGATTAGATCAGCACCTCTTCAATACTGAACTACTCTTTGCTAGCAATTTTCTGAAGATTGCTATGAATTTTAAACAGTACGATAAGTAGTTCGCACCAAATTCTTGCACCAATACAACCAGATACAATAATAAATAAGCCGTATATAAAGCTCGCGTCATACCCGACAAACATCGTTGTTACGCCACTTACCACTGATCCTAAAAGCAAAAGCCAATAAACAAAAGTGATTATTTTAGGGGTGAGCATTGAGTCAAAAAAGAAAATATCTTTCATAATCATTCCTTGATGAAGTTTGCAGGTAGCAAGCGCTAATTTTTATGCCGCATCCTGCGACAAACTTCTTGTTGTTATAGTTGTTAAGTAATCATAAGAGTTGTGAGCGAGCCCACAAAGCTAGTTGTAACATTGAAATGAAGTTAACGCAACGCTATGTTATTAAAAGGCTTTATCTTGCACCCTGCAAACCGCCTGTGTGCAAGATAACAATCTGTGAACCGTTTTTGAACTTACCTTTAGCCAGCATATCTTTAACCGCCCAGAAAGCTTTTCCCGAATATACGGGCTCTATTTCAAAAGGCATTGTTTTATTAAAATCATCGCAAAATGCCACAAGTTCAGGTGGTGCTTTAGCATATCCGCCCCAGTGGTAATTATGGTCAATATGCCAGATCTGCTGAGCAGTCTGAGTAAGCGTTTTTGAAGCGTTTTGTTTCGTTTCGATTTCACCGACACTTTCACACTTAAGCGAGTCAGGCAGGAACTGTTCTACCAATTCTTCCAGGTATCCTTCACCTTTGAGTACGCCTATTCCTATAGCCTCGCGAACAGGAGTGAGCATATCTTGACCTGCTCTAGGAGTGTGTTTATCTAATTTATCTAGCGCTACAATAATTCCAGCTAATGTGGCACCGCTAGCCACTGGCGCGACCATAACATCAAATTCAAAGTCGATTTCATCCATCATGTCTTGAAGACCTGCAAGTGCGCGAGCCTGACTTCCTCCTTCTGGAATAATGAGGGCGTCAGTATATTTGGTGTGAAGTTCATTTAGATATTCGCACTCATTCCGTCTTTGGTAAGTTTTTCTATCGACGTATTCGATTGTTGTTTCCCACTGAATGAGATCTTCAATCATTGGCGAAGGATTAGCAGAATAATTTCCACGAATAATGGCAGTAAAAGGAATGCCAAGTTTAAAACAGATAAAGCCCAGAGCGTGAAGATGATTAGAAAAGCCACCGCCGAAACTTATGATTGTTTTGGGTAATGGATGCGTTAGCGAATGGCTTAATTTTCGCCACTTGTTACCTGAAATTATCGGGTGTATCGCGTCGTCTCTCTTTACATAAAGCGATACGTTTTCCGCACCTTCCCAATCGGGAGAAAAAGATATCAAAGGAGAGGGAAGGTTAAGGGACGTTTTGAAAGCGTTAAGCGATAGCACGTTAAGAACCTGGTCTTATTTGATCAAATGCATGTTGGCGAGAGTATAACCAGATATAAACGCAATAAAAAACCTGTAATTTTTATTACGCTGATATAGAGCATTCCTATGGTAACAAGAACAATTCACGTTTTTCTCTTATCCCTTTTGGTGGGAGCAATGTTTATGTCGAACAAGACATTCGCACAAGATGAAAATTCACAAAACGCAAGCGCTGATCGTATAGAAGAGTATGTACCTAAAGCGAAACTTGTGGGTAAAGGCATGTTTTCCTATTACTTTTGGGATGTTTATACTGGCGAATTATTTGCCCCTGAGGGCACATACAACAATGCGCCACCATTTGCTTTGCGCTTAACTTATCAAAGAGACCTCGAAGGGAAAAAAATTGCTGAACGTTCTATTGATGAAATGAAGAAGCAAGGGGACGTGTCTTCAGATAACGCTCAAAAATGGCTGGCTTTGATGGAAGACATTTTTCCTGATGTCAGTGAAGGAGACGTTATTACCGGCATCGCAACTGAAGATGGCAAAAGTATCTTCTATGTGAATGGCGAAATGTCTGACGAAATTCAAGATTCCACTTTTACTCAGCGGTTCTTTGATATCTGGTTGAGTGAGAAAACTTCAGAGCCAAAGTTTAGAAAAAAGTTGCTCGGCAAGGGGTAAGAAGGGCAGAACTCTTTATCAAACCCATACATTTTAACTGATTACGTAGGACATTATTCGATGATAAAAAGTGCGTGTAAACTCGTTTTAGGCCTTAGCCTCGCTACATTGAGTGTTGCTGGACTATCAGGCTGCTCCGTCTCTGTAGAGGGGGAAGACTATCAGTCAGTGACGCCAGCGTTTAATATCGAACAGTTTTTTGACGGCAATGTGAAAGCTTGGGGTATTGTTCAAAATCGCTCTGGAGAAGTCGTACAGAGGTTTGTCGTTAACATTGATGGGTCTATTGACGGGGAAACGCTTACGTTGGATGAAACGTTTGATTATGGCGTGGGCGATGGGCCCGAATCTCGGACTTGGAAAATAGTAAAGCAAAGTGATAATACCTTTATCGGTAATGCGGGAGATATTGATGGCCCTGCAAAAGGTACTAGCTATGGTAACGCATTCAATTTCCATTACCAGATGGATTTGCCAGTAGATGATACAACCTATTCAGTAACGTTTGATGATTGGTTTTGGGCGTTTGATGAAAGCACCATGATGAACCGTTCATACATTCGCAAGTTCGGCCTAGTCATGGCTGAAGTAACTATATTTATGCAAAAGCAGCCATAAGGCTGCTTCAATCTTTGGTCTTAACGAATTACTTTTATCGCTATTTATTTCAATGTGTTTCTATTTGGGAAAGCAAAACACCACGCCCAATCCATGCCCTTTCATTAAAGGGTCGTGTACGAACCACGTTTGTCCGTCGTGTAGCTTTACTATCGCGGAAACGAGAGATAAACCCAACCCGTTCCCTTTACTGGTTCTACTACCATCGGCCCGATAAAAACGACGCTCTAAATTTAATATCTCGTGTTCACCCACGCCTATGCCTGCATCATTTACTGCAATAACAATGTGTTTGTCCGTAGTTGTTAGCTGAACAGTAACAATACTATCTTCGTTTGAATATTTAATAGCGTTATCTAATACATTGGCTACAGCTTGAAAGAGCAAGTTGGGGTCGGCGAGCATAGTCACGTTTTCAAGCTGACTGGACAGCTGAATATTGCGTTCTTCAGCAAGAGGGTGGTAAAGATCAACCACGTCCTCGACGATAGCTCGGGCATCTGTGCTGCAGAAGCCTTCTTTTTTATTCGTGGTCTCAAGACCACTTATGCGTAAAAGGCTGTTAAACATATTAAGTAAGTTGTCAGCTTCTTGGGTTGTTTCACTGCGAAGCTCGTCGTCTTCAATTTTTTCTAGCGTGTTGCGAAGTCTTGACAGTGGCGTTCGCAAATCATGAGCAATGCTATCTGTAACCGACTTGATGTTATTTACTGAACTTTCAATAGTATCGAGCATCTGATTGAAAACGAATGAAAGGCTGCTTAAATCATCCCAGTTACTGTCTATCTCTAAGCGCTCTTCAAGACTACCGGTTTTGATAATTTTGTCGGCGGTCTGTGACATGCGGTTAATTCTATTTACGACATAAACGGCGATAGCAAAACTGAGGATACTCAATGTGCAAAGTAAAACCACAATAATCCAGCTAAACGTTTTGCCAAACCATTGTGCGCTGTATAAATCGTCGATACCACGCCCAACGTAAAGTTCGTACTCACCTAAGTTTGTCTCTCTCATTAGCGCTTGATGAAGTATTTTACGAGAATCACTGTTTTGGCGAGTAATAACGATTTCAGCAGTATCAAAACTCGCCCCTTTGTGGCGTTCTAGCACCAGCGGAACGGAAGACAAATTACCTGCCACAATCTGATTTTCTTTACTTAACGCAATGAACGAACGCAAATTATTGAAAACGCCCCCCTGGGAACTGGAGATGGACGCGTTTGGGGAGAGACTATCTGACCTGATGGAGGCGATTACCGCTTCTATACCAAGTTTCTCGTGAAGTGTGATTAATGCGTTCGTTTTGGCGTTAACCGCAGCGTTGGATTCAGAAATAAACAAATCACTGCTGGTTAAGCGCCAAAAATAAACGATAAGAACAATGGCAATGCAGGCTAGGGTAGTGAGCAAAACGCCTACGCGAAAACTTGAGCTACGCGTAAAGTCGCGGATCGCTATCATGCAAGCTCGTCCGCTATGCGGTACCCTGTGCCTCTTACTGTTTCAATTAACGGAACGTTGAACGCTTTATCTACTTTTTGACGTAAACGGCTTATGTGCACGTCGATTACGTTGGTTTGCGGATCGAAATGATAATTCCAAACCTGCTCTAGCAACATGCTGCGCGTTACCACTTTGCCCTTGTGGCGAAGCAAGCATTCAAGCAACTGAAACTCTTTAGACTGTAAATCGATTTCTTGGTCGCCACGAAGCACCTTGCGGTTGACTAAATCAAGCGTTAAATCACCTACTTTTATAAGGGTTTTGTCTTCGCTCTCTTTATTTCGACCGGCTAGCCCTTCGACACGAGCGAGAAGCTCTTCAAAGGCAAACGGTTTTGTCAGGTAATCGTTGGCGCCTGTGCGAAGGCCCCGAACTTTATCTTCAACTTGGCTCTTTGCGCTGAGTAACAAGACTGGAGTGGTATTTCCTTCCTCACGAAGTTTCTCTAACACTGAAAAACCGTCGAGTTCAGGTAGCATCACGTCTAATATTACGGCGTCTAATTCACTTTGCGACGCTTCGCGGTAGCCAGATGTTCCATCACCCACGGTAATACATTCATGCCCTTCGCCCAATAGTCCATTAGCAATGTGCGAGGCAACTTTAGGATCATCTTCTACAAGTAGCACTTTCATTATTACGCTTCTTTTGGTTATCAACATTCACACGCTTGTTTGGCGTTGCTATTACCTCGATACCTCAAGTTTTAACAGCAAGCGAGTTCAAGCAGTCGAAAAGCATTAACGCTTTATATTTCTTTTACGAACATGGAGCAATGAAACGATCACTTTTAAGCTTTTATGCATATAGCGTGTTTTTGAGACGTTAGTTTCACCTTTGAGAGGAGCGCAATTTTTTACTCTCCTCTGTCAAACCGCATAGTCGCGCTGTAGGGTGTAAAGTGTTGTACATCACCCCGTGCACATTTCTCCTGTACGCCGTGCCAATACTCGGGCGTCATCAAATCACCGTGAAGCGATTTCAAAATATCTTTAAACTTACGTTTTCCTACAATGAAATGTTCAAATTGCTCAGGAAACACATCGTTAGGCGCTACCGATAACGTGTCGATTGCATAAGGATCATCAGATTTTGGCAGCGCTCTAAAGTTACGCTCGTTCATTAAACAAATTTCATCATAGTCATAAAAGATGACCCGTCCGTGGCGAGTAATACCAAAATTTTTGTGAAGCATGTCTCCAGGAAAAATGTTAGCCATTGCTATCTGCTTAATACATAACCCCAATTCATCGAGAGCACGCGTGATTTTTTCTTCATCAGTTTCTTCTTGCAGATACAAATTAAGCGGGGTCATTTTTCGCTCTATGTACATGTGCTTGATAATCAACTCTGTTTCAGTAAATTCTAAACTCGATGCACAGGTTTCTTTAAGTTCGTCGATGAGTTCAGGCTCTATCCTGTCTAAAGGAAATCTAAAGTTTACGTATTCGTGAGTATCTGCCATTCGGCCCACGCGGTCAGACATCTTAACCAACTTGTAGCATTCTTTGACGTGATCGCGGGTAATTTTTTTACTTTCTGCAAACTCGTCTTTAATAATCTTGAACACCACACCGTAAGAGGGCAGATGGAATACCATCATGACTAAACCGCGAATACCGGGAGCAGCTTCAAATTTATCGTCAGACTCATCCATGTGCTGTAAAAAGTTTCGATAAAAAACCGTTTTGCCGTGTTTGTAATGACCCATGGCCATATAAAGTTCGAAATGTTTCTTGTTCGGCAAAAGCTCTTGAAGAAAGGCCGCCACCTCGGCAGGGTTTTGGGTATCTGCCATAAAGTAACTGCGAGCGAAACCGAAAATAACGCTTAAATCTTTTCGGTCAGTAAGCAACGCGTCGACAAACATATGAGGCTCATTGTATCTTCGCATGGCGATGACAAACGGCAGCGTCTCATCAGGCATGCAAATTCGGCCAATCAAGTAAGCGGCTTTACCACGAAAGAAGGTAGGCTTTAAAATTTCAACTGCCTGAACGCTGGCTAACTGTTCTTTGTTCAACCTTGCTCGAAGCGCCTTCTCAAGATGCTGCAAATCCCGCTCGAAGTTTTCAAACGGAATGTTGTATCGATAGATCTTAAAAATCGACTCATACATCTCGCGAACCGTTGTTGTGGTGTCAAAGCTATTGATGACTTTGTCTCTGTCTTGCCCTGGCAGAAAGCAGCGGCTTGGCAGTACAAACATCATGTCGTTGTCAATTTTTCGATGTTTGAACAAACGGCCTATTACCGAGTTATAAAAGGTTTCGGCAAGCTCAAACTGAGGGTGACCTTCTAGCTGCAAAGCGAATACTTTCTTAAGTTCCTGCCAAAAAGCATCGTCTTTTTGATGTACTTGCGTTAGGTGATATATTTCGGCCACTGCGTCAGAAAGGCTTTGTTCATAAATAGTGATACGCTCTTTTGAGGCAAGCTGCGTCTCTTTCCAGTTGCCCTTCTCAAACCTTTCTTGAGCGCCACGTGTAATCCGAGTAAACCATCGATAGCTCTTATCGAAATGAGACAAAATCTGATAGGCAACTTTTTTAACTAACTGCTTGTCATCATTAGAGGCTAACTCGTGCATTGGCGTATTTCCTTGTTTTGTAGCCTACTAGATCTATCATAAATCTCTTCTGTTTCAGAGAAAACTTTGGTTTATAACCAGAATAAGTCGAGCATTATTAGAGGCTTTTTATATTTCATACCAATCCGCATAGATAATTGCCCACTCAGAAGGCGCTGGCAAGTTTCCTAGCAAAGCGTGGGAATGCAGGAATGGCTATTCCCTTTCAAATTCCCAGAATGAAGCTAGGAAGCTTGCCAGACCTTCCCGAAGGGCGAGTTTAAAATGTCCGTACTCTTTGTTGTGTCACCTTGATGTAGAACCACTATACCTGCGGTAACACGCCGCGATTACGAACATTTTAACTCTCGCTGAGTGGGTAATGATCTATGCGGACTGGTATTATTATACTTTCGTTTAAGGTATTCTGATGGCCGATTAGTAACCATTTATAAGTTTGTAGTCGATGGGCTTTAATATTCTAATTTGTGATGATTCTTCGCTTGCCAGAAAGATGGCGAGAAGTAACTTGCCAGATGGGTTCGCTGAAACTGTCTATGAAGTTTCAAACGGTATGGATGCTTTAGAGGTGTTAGCACATCACACCATCGACTTGGTTTTGCTCGACCTCACCATGCCGGTTCTAGATGGCCTTGGTGTACTAAGCGAAATTAAGCGCCGTCAGCTTGAAGTGTTCGTTATCGTGATTTCTGGCGACATTCAGCCGTTGATGCAAGAAAAGGTGATGTCGTTAGGCGCGCTGTCGTTTATAGAAAAGCCGATAAAACGTGATGCGTTGAAAACCATTCTTTGTCGTTTTGGTTTTATTCTGCCCGACACCTACCAGACTGCAATTGCCGTTTAAATTATCCGTTAATATAAAAGAGCGAACCTTGGTTCGCTCTTTTTCGTTATGTACCAGCACACATATTATTAATCAAACCAATGACGGGTTTTGTTAGCGAACCAGACTAATGAAAGCATAACCGGAACTTCTACCAATACGCCTACCACAGTCGCCAGAGCCGCGCCGCTGTGAAGCCCAAAGAGAGAAATTGCCACGGCAACCGCTAGCTCGAAAAAGTTCGACGTACCAATCATGCACGCTGGTGCCGCAATATTGTGCGGCAGTTTCATGCGCTTTGCTGCAAAATAGGCAATGGCGAAAATACCGTAAGTTTGTATGAGCAGCGGTATCGCAATAAGTACGATATCTTGGGGCTGTGATAAAATCGTTTCTGCTTGAAGGCCAAACAAAATAACAATTGTCAGCAGCAAACCAATGACTGAAAAAGGTTTGAACTTACTAACCAATGCGTCAACAGCACCACTTCCTGGAACGGTTCCCTGCGCGCTGTTGTTTTTGTTTTCCAAGAGGCGGCGCGTGATATAGCCCGCTATCAAGGGCAATACTACATAGAGCGCCACAGAAAGTAGCAGGGTGTCCCAAGGAACCGTGATGTCTGTTACGCCTAGTAACATAGCGGTAAGTGGTGCAAAAGCGACTACCATAATAAGGTCGTTTATTGAGACCTGCACCAGCGTGTAGTTAGCATCCCCTTTGGTTAGATGGCTCCACACGAAAACCATAGCAGTACAAGGAGCGACGCCCAGTAATATCATACCTGCTATGTATTCAGTGGCAGTTTGCGGGTCTACCAAATCGGCAAAAATACCTTTAAAGAATAGCCAGCCTAGAAGCGCCATAGTGAAAGGCTTAATAAGCCAGTTAACCACAAGTGTAAGCACCAAGCCCTTTGGCTTTTTACCGACGTTTTTAATAGAGCCAAAGTCTATTTGCACCATCATTGGATAAATCATTAACCAAATAAGCACGGCCACTACGAGGTTTACGTGTGCATATTCAAGTGCTGCAATAGACTCGAATGCGCCAGGCATGGCATAGCCCAGACCTACACCCGCAACAATACAAAGACCAGCCCACACTGATAAATAACGTTCAAAGAAACCCATGCTGATTCACCTTTGTCTTATTTTACAACGACTTTTGATTAACACGTTTGCTCACTTCTTCTGCGCTTTCAACACGCTCAGAATAGCGATCAACCAGAAAGTCTTTGTTATCGCGAGTAAGCAAAGTAAATTTCACCAGTTCTTCAACTACATCCACAATGCGGTTGTAGTAAGGGGAGGTTTTCATCCGACCATTTTCTTCGAATTCAAGAAACGCTTTTGCCACAGAAGACTGGTTAGGGATAGTTAACATGCGCATCCATCGGCCTAAAATTCGCATCTGGTTTACCGCATTAAACGACTGAGAGCCTCCTGATACCTGCATGATGGCCAGTGTTTTACCTTGAGTTGGGCGTACGCCACCAAGGCTGAGCGGTACCCAGTCAATCATGCTTTTCATAATGCCTGTCATACTGCCGTGTCGCTCTGGAGAGCACCAGATTTGCCCTTCAGACCACATCATAAGCTCGCGCAATTCTTTAACTTTGGGATGAGATTCATCTTCAGTATCAGGCTGCGGCAATCCGCGAGGATCAAATATTTTGGCTTCAGCGCCAAAATATTCAAGCAACCGCGCTGACTCTTCAATAACTAAGCGGCTGTAAGAGCGCTCTCTCAGTGAACCGTAAAGCAATAAAATACGAGGTTTATGGTCTGAGAATGTCGATGCAAAGTTAGCCATAATGGGCTTGTGCATTTGTTCCATTACCGCATTATCTGATGGGCTTTCAGCCATTGATCTTTCGTTGCTGCTAGCTATATCTTGGTCCATTGTTTTACCTTTATTTATTACTGAGCGCCCAACGTTGATAGTGCGTCTTTAAGTGCTGCTTTATCTAAGTTTTTTTCTGCCAGTTCTGCTAGTGCCTCTACGCGCTTTTCAATAATATCGATGGTGTTATTGAATGCATCGGCTTTCTCTTGTTCGCTACCTTCTAGCTTAGACGGGTCTTCTAAGCCCCAATGCACCTTAAGTGACTTACCGAAATAGACAGGGCATGACTCACCAGCAGCGGAATCACAAACTGTCACAACAAGATCTGCATCGTAGCCTTCAAACTCATCCCACGACTGGCTTTGAAGACCATTCGTGTTAAAACCACGCTCTGCAAGGTACTTTAAAGACAGAGGGTGTACTTCACCTACAGGTTGGCTGCCTGCACTACGCGCTTCAACTTTGCCGTTAGAGGCATTAGTGATTGCCTCGCAAAGAATGCTGCGGCAGCGGTTGTGCGTACAAATGTATAAAATCTTCATATAAAACCTTACATTAAGGGTTGATGCTATTTTGAGTAACTATCAAAAAATGTTAAAAACTTGAGAAAACCGACAGCTGGCGATGTACTACGGTGTAATCTCAGCGCTGTTGCACATGAAAAAATTTAGGCGTTAGCAACTGGTGCAAGACAAATTCGATAAGGACTCGCTGAAATACTCATCGTTGTGAATAGCGGTATTCTTTATGACGTCCAGTGCCCAGGCAGGTAGGTCAGGGTGAAGTTGGTAATACACCCATTTGCCCTTACGGGTATCGAGTACTAAACCACATTTTCGTAAATCTGCGAGATGGCGTGAAATTTTTGGCTGGCTTAATTGAAGCGCGTCGGTAAGGTCGCACACACATAATTCGCCTTTTACGCTAAGCATAAGTAGCGTTTTTAAGCGGGTGTCTTCAGATAGGCATTTGAAAAACGTTAAGGGCGACAAAAAACATGCAGACATAGAACACTTCACATATGAAATTTCGTATGTGAAGTATCATATATGAAATTCCGTATGCGTCAATGACGAATCTGAAATTTCATATATGTTTATTTTTAAAAATTAGCTCCGCAACGGCATTCTTTAGTTATCTATGCGGACTGGTATTAAGCTAAAAAAGCCTAATCACTTTCTGGCAAGGCAGCGTCGAAGGACATCGCCACTTGGTTGTTGTTTAGCGCATTATAGTGAGTGATAACGTCGTTCATGAAGGTGTGCCATGTTGGGTTCGGATGCCAAATTGCCATAAGGTCTTTTTTGGCGTTTTGTTCATTTTCTCCAAGTACGTTGATTCTGTATAGATATGTAAACGCGGCACCCCGCCAATTCAATTTACAGTGGGTCAGCACCTTGTCCTCATTCACCTCTACGCTTTGCATAAACGCTGCGTAGTTTAAAAAGTTGGCGAGCGTAGGGCCTTCCCAATCAACAGGCACATTAAAGTAATCGAGCCCTAGTTCTGATGTAGTTAAAATTTCACTGCTTCTATCCCCTGGGATCAAGTCTATAACGTGAGTGACTCCTTTTTCCTTTAGCAAAGAAAAGTGAGCAGCATTGGGTAAGCCAGAAGAATACATAAATGGCGCGTTTTCTTGGTAGTTGGTGAGTGTTGCAAGTGTAGGTGCAGTTTCCATCTGCGTGTCATTGCCCGCTTGCTGTGTTGAGCCGCCTTCATAATAAGCGTTTGCACATAAACTTAATCCTAGCCCTAAGCTAATAAACGCAGTAGTAACAACGCGACGTAACGTAGACTTTTGAAGCGATGGCGTATTTTTCATTTTTCTAAGTGCTGCTGTTTGGGTCTTTTTCATAGTTTAGAGCTCACTGTTGACACCGTTGTGATTATAATTTCTACGTTACACAATTGCTTACTATTGTCCAAGCAGTAAAAGCTGCGAATAAGTCTTAAACAGTAGCGTTTACATAAGGAACTAGGTTTAGTCTTGGGAAGTTTCTGATCTAGTCTAAGTGAAGGGCCAAGCTCGGTGTGAGAGATAGGACTAGAGCCGTGCGTGAGGCGTTAGGGAATGACATAGCACAGGTTTTAAAAGGAGAGGAATTCCTCTCCTTAAATTTTTTTCAACGGTTTGTATTATCTATCCATATGCACAACAGAACGGATGCTTTCGCCTTTGTGCATTAGGTCGAACGCTTCATTGATCTCATCAAGACCCATTGTGTGAGTGATAAACTCTTGAAGACCAAAGTCGCCGTTTAGGTATTGCTCTACAATGCCCGGCAGCTCTGAGCGACCTTTAACACCACCAAACGCAGAACCACGCCATACACGACCTGTCACTAATTGAAATGGGCGCGTTGAAATTTCTTGTCCTGCACCGGCTACGCCTATGATCACAGATTCGCCCCAGCCCTTATGACAGCACTCTAAGGCTGAACGCATCACGTTCACGTTACCGATACACTCAAACGAGTAGTCGACGCCGCCGTCAGTCATTTCAACAATGACTTCCTGAATAGGCTTGTCGAAGTTATTAGGATTTACTACGTCAGTTGCACCAAGTTGCTTCGCTAAATCGAACTTGCTCTCGTTAATGTCGATACCGATGATGCGACCCGCACCGGCCATGCGAGCACCAATAATCGCTGATAGGCCGATACCGCCTAACCCAAAGATAGCAACCGTATCGCCTTCTTGTACTTTTGCGGTTTTAAGTACTGCGCCCATACCTGTAGTCACACCGCAACCAAGTAAGCAAACTTCGTCCAGAGGTGCATTCTTATTAACTTTTGCTAAAGATATTTCTGGTAAAACTGTGTACTCAGAAAACGTTGAGCAGCCCATATAGTGATAAATTGGCTCGCCATCTTTAGAAAAACGGCTTGTGCCGTCTGGCATTAAGCCTTTACCTTGGGTTTCACGCACCGCTTGGCAAAGATTAGTCTTTCCCGATTTACAGAACTTACACTCGCCGCACTCTGCGGTGTAAAGAGGAATAACGTGGTCGCCAACTTCTACACTGGTTACACCTTCGCCAACCATTTCAACAATACCGCCACCCTCGTGACCCAGAATTGAAGGGAATACGCCTTCTGGGTCATCGCCAGAAAGGGTAAACGCGTCAGTGTGGCATACGCCAGTGGCAACGATTCGAACGAGAACTTCCCCTTTTTTAGGTAGCTCTACATCAACTTCTTCCATTTTTAACGGCTCACCCGCGGCCCAGGCTACGGCGGCTTTAGACTTTATGTGCGTTTGACCTTCTTGCAATGAATCTTTGAACGATGCCATGTGATGACTCCTTTATACCAATTATTTGATAATGATTTATAGGCCAAAGTATAGGAGACGGATTAGTTATGATAAATACACTTTTAGTAAATCACTTTTGCTTATTTGTAATAATACAGTGGTCGAAATAGAATGAGACTAAGTCTGAGAGCACATTTGCGTTAGTCAATGAGGTCATAAATACTTAGGATGAAATATTTAGAAGGTATCGCAGAGTTCTGTGCGGTGGCAGAAGTTGGCAACTTTACAGGCGCGGCCAACAAGCTTGATACATCTGTGGCACAAATAAGTCGAAAAGTAGCGTCATTGGAAAAGCAGCTTGGTGTAAAGCTGTTGCAGCGCACTACACGCAGTGTGTCGTTAACTGAAGCTGGCACATTGTACTTTGAACAAGCATTGCCGGCCTTAAAAGCGCTTGAAAATGCCCAACTGTCTGTAAGCGCGCTACAAACGTCACCGCAAGGGTTGATTAAACTCACCGCGCCTGTGGCTTTTGGTGAGGCGTTTATAGCGCCGTTGCTTAATACTTTTATGCAAAAATATTCAGGCATTAGCGTTCAATGTACCTTTTCAAATGAAAAGCTCGATATTGTCGATTTGGGTTTGGACTTAGCCATTCGAATCGGAAAACTTGAAGACTCTACGCTGGTAGCCAAAAAGCTAGCAACACGTCATCTTTTTGTTTGTGGCAGTAAAGCGTATTTTGAAGAGCATGGTCAGCCTCAAACTATCGATGAGTTAAAACATCACTCGCTTTTAGTGGGGTCACAACCTTATTGGCGATTTATGGTAGACAAGGAAATTCAGTCGATTAGTGTGCAAGGCCGAGCTCGCTACAACAGTGGGAATGCGCTGTGTAGTGCAGCTTTAGCCGGCTTGGGGCTAGCTCAACTGCCAGGCTTTTATGTGCGAGATGCTTTGGCTTCTGGCGAGCTTATCGAAGTGTTTCCTGAGTACAAAGATAAGCAAGAAGCCATTTGGGCGGTATTTCCGTCTAACCGTAATGTGGCTCCTAAAATAAGGCTGCTGGTGGACTTCTTGGCCCAGCATATCGTTTCAGATAGCTGATGCTTGGCCGATGCAATAAGTGATCGAAATATAGCCTTTGAACCTAAACATTCTGTAATTAAGACGTGTAAAGGTGATGTGGTGCACAACGATGATGGGCGAATTCAGGTACGCGGTGCTCGCGTACACAATCTTAAAAGTCTCAATGTAGATATTCCCAGAAACGAAGTGGTGGTGTTCACCGGCGTATCCGGTTCGGGAAAATCTTCCCTAGCGTTTGGGACCCTTTACGCTGAAGCGCAACATCGTTATCTAGACTCAATATCACCCTATGCACGCCGCCTTATTGAGCAGATTGAAAAGCCAGACGTAGATGCGATTGAAGGGCTGCCGCCAGCAGTGGGTCTACATCAGCGCCGTGGCGCACCCTCTGTGCGTTCATCGGTTGGCAGTATTACTACGTTATCAAATAGTTTACGTATGCTGTATTCAAGGGCAGGAGATTACCCTGAAGGGCAGAGTATCATTTATGCTGACGGGTTCTCTGCGAATACGCCGGAAGGTGCGTGTGATGAGTGCGACGGCATAGGTAAAGTGTTCGACACTCAGGCGCAGCTTCTCGTGCCTGACGATAGCCTAACCATACGGGAAGGTGCAGTTGCTGCTTGGCCCGGGGCATGGCAGGGGAAAAACCTCGTTAGGGTACTGCTATCTCTTGATATTGATGTTGATGTTCCATGGCATACGTTACCTAAAAAAACGCAAGACTGGATTTTGTATTCCGATGAAACGCCTCAGGTACCCGTATATCGTAGCTATAACTTAGAGCAAACTCGACAAGCACTCGCCGAAGGTGAGCCTGCAAGCTACAACGGCAAGTTTATCAGCGCCAGACGTCACGTATTAGATACATTTAAAACCTCTCAAAAAGAAAAGATAAAGCAGCGCATCGCACGTTTTCTTTCGATCACACCCTGTCCTACCTGCCAGGGTAAGAAGCTTAAAGCAAAGGCATTAAATGTTACGTTAGATGGCTTGGATATTATTGATTTTTCAAGACTTCCATTGCACGACGTTGACAGGAAATTGAAAAAACTTAGGCATGCTGTTGCAGATGATGTTTCCGAAAGGGCACAAGTTATAAGAAATATAACCTCTGATGTTGTTGATAGAATTAAGCCGATTATTGCGCTAGGTCTGGACTACCTATCATTGGACAGAGGCACAACCACGGTTTCGGCAGGAGAGCTTCAGCGATTACGTCTGGCTACGCAGCTTAAATCAAATCTGTTTGGTGTTGTATTTGTAATGGATGAACCCTCAGCAGGGTTACATCCTCGCGATGTAGAGTCTTTGGTTCACGCGCTTCACGATATCACGAAAGCAGGTAATTCGCTGTTAGTGGTTGAGCATAACCCTTATGTCATCAAAGGTGCGAATTGGGTGGTGGATGTTGGCCCTCGGGCGGGCACAAACGGTGGCGATTTGGTATATAGCGGGCCTGCAGAACAGCTGGCAAGCGTGACGCACTCGTCCACTGCCGACTTTGTTTTTAACAATAAAACACTGGTGAATAGAGCACGGCGCAGTGCTACGGGCACCCTTAGCCTTAAAAACGTTACTCGAAATAATGTTAAAAAAGCGAATGTTGAAATTCCTTTGGGCGTCATGACAGCCGTTACTGGGGTATCAGGTTCAGGAAAATCAAGCCTGATTAGCCAAGCGTTGGTTGAATTGGTAAGAGACGGACTTGGCGGTACTCACGTTCAAAATGAAGATGAACTCAGCGAAGCGTCATTACTTTCAAGTGATAATGATATAGACGACGAAGAGATAGCTGAAAAAGGAGCTATAGAAAAAGGGTTAGACGATATAAGTCGTTTAGTGGTTGTCGATCAGTCTTCAATTGGCAGGACGCCTCGCTCTACGCTTGCAACTTACACAGGAATGTTTGATCAAATTAGGCGTTTATTTGCTGACACCGATGAGGCCAAGTCTTGTAACTATGACGCTGGACATTTTTCTTTTAACGTAGTTAAAGGTCGCTGCCCTAATTGCGAAGGGTTGGGTGTAGTTTCAGTGGAACTACTTTTCATGCCAAGCGTTTATTCGCCGTGTACGGTATGTCATGGAAAGCGCTTTAAGGATGAAGTGTTAGAGATTAAATACAAGGAACATTCCATTGCCGATGTTTTAGCGCTTACCGTCGATGAGGCTCAGCACGTTTTTGACGACAATAAGGCAGTACTGAGAGGGCTTGAAACGCTTATCAAAGTAGGTCTTGGATACCTTACATTAGGTCAAAGCGCGACAGAGCTATCTGGCGGTGAGGCACAGCGTATAAAACTAGCCACTGAGCTAAAGCGCGCTCAAAACAGCAACACTCTTTATGTATTAGATGAGCCTACAACAGGCTTGCATCTGTCAGATATCGCCCTGCTAATGACGCACTTAAGTTCCCTGGTGGATAGGGGCAATACAGTGGTTATGGTGGAGCACAATATGAAAGTAGCCGCGGCGTGTGACTATGTCATAGATATCGGACCAGGCGCAGGTGGGAGTGGCGGACAAGTCGTCGCTCACGGCACCCCTGAAGACGTTGCTAGAAATAAGGAGAGTGCAACCGCTCCGTTTTTAACCGAAGCGTGCCGGCTAAACTAAGGCATTGCTGTCGTTTTTATTGCGTTATAATGACTTTTTAAACAACTTTACGTTCGCGAATTCGCCGATAGTAGACGCTTTTGTACCTTAAAGAGAAATGTTTCTTAATTATTGTTTCACTTTTTGCAATACAGTATGGTGAAAACTGCGGTTGACTTATAGACGTCTATACGGCAAATTGCTTGTATGAAAAAGATTCTAGTTACTCGCACCACCATGATGCTGATTACCACCTTAAATAGGGCGGTCGCTGACTAGTGCAAGTAAGCAAAAGACAACGAAAGCCCGCCTAAACAAGAGCGGGCTTTTTTTTACACACGTTTTAGCATGCGTAACCTTAAGGAGCAGCATATGAAAGTCTTAAAGTTTGGGGGTTCTTCTCTAGCCGATGCACCGCGATACATGCGTGTGATGGAAATTAGCACGGCAACCCACCAAACCGAAGGTGCTGCGGTTGTACTCTCGGCCCCAAAAGGGGTAACTAACGCGCTTTCACTATTGTGTGAACAGGCCGCCGCGGGTGAAGATTTCCAGCCGTTATTTGATAAGTTAAACGATACGGTGACCGGCATTGCCAACAACTTAAACGAAGAACTCGACGGGTTTGCACATGCAAGCGTAGTGGAATTCATTAATAGTCACTTATCGGTATTAAAACAGCACCTTGAAGGCATAAAGCTCTTAGGTGTTGCACCTGATAATGTAGCTGCGGGTATTCTCAGTATTGGTGAATACATTTCGGTAACGCTCTTCAGCGCCATGCTATCCGCCAAAGGCATAGCTAATCGCATCATCGACCCTGTTAAATATGTGCTTGCTGAGGGCGACTATTTAGACAGTATTGCCGATGTTTCACTAAGCAAAGCGCGTTTTTCAGATGTACCCTGCGATGGCAGCGAGTTCTTAGTTATGCCAGGCTTTGTTGCTGCTAACGAAGCGGGTGAGAAAGTTACGTTAGGGCGTAACGGTTCAGACTATTCGGCGGCCATTCTAGCGGCCTGTATCGATGCAAGCTGCTGTGAAATCTGGACGGACGTAGACGGTGTCTACAACGCTGACCCGAATCAAGTTGAAGGCGCTGTACTGTTAGATAAGCTTACTTACCAAGAAGCCATGGAGCTGTCTTATTTCGGCGCCAAGGTGCTTCATCCAAAAACCATCGGGCCTATTGCACAGCATCACATCCCTTGTCTGATCAGAAACACGTTAAACCCGGCAGCGCCAGGTACGTTAATCAGTAATGAAAAAAGCGAAGTGTGGACGTCGGTTAAAGGTATCTCTCAGCTTGATAATGTAACCATGTTTAACGTTGCAGGCCCTGGGCTTAAAGGCATGGTAGGCATGGCAAGCCGTGTGTTTGAGGTAATGTCTAACGCCAATATTTCAATAAGCCTGATTACACAGTCTTCATCAGAATATTCAATCAGTTTTTGTATACAAAGCAAAGATGCCAATCGCGCGTTGAACCTTCTTGAAGATGCATTTGCACTTGAGCTTCAAAACCAACTGCTTGATCCTATCGAAGTGCGTCATGACCTGGCTATTGTTACCTTAGTAGGTGACGGTATGCGTCAAACTAAAGGGCTGGCAGCGCGTTTCTTCAACTCGCTTGCACAAGCGCGAGTAAACAACGTTGCTATTGCTCAGGGCTCTTCAGAGCGTTCTATTTCTACAGTAATTGAAAGTAAGCGTGCTAAGAAAGCAGTAAAAGTAATCCACCAGAATTTTTTCTCTGACCGCCATACCATAGACGTATTCCTAGTGGGGTGTGGCAACGTGGGCACCGAACTGCTAGGTCAGATTGAAAAGCAGCAGCCTGCTTTGTTGAAGCGCAATATCCAACTACGTGTTTACGGCATCGCAAATAGCCGCAAGCTACTGCTAAATAGCCAAGGTATTGAGCTTAGCGGTGACTGGAAGGCGGCCCTTGAGTCAGCAAGCGAAGGATTAAGTGTAGAGCGCTTACACCAGTTTGCTAACGACAACAGCCTGGTAAACCCGGTTATTGTTGACTGCACCAGCCATGAAGCCATTGCACAGCAATATGTAGATATGATGGAAAGCGGGTTTCACGTTGTAACGCCCAATAAAAAGGCGAACACCAGCGCCATGTCTTACTACCGTAAGCTGCGCAAAACGGCCCTTGATACCAATCGCCAGTATTTGTACGAAACCACCGTTGGTGCGGGTCTTCCCGTTATTGATAACTTGCAGAAACTTTTCAGTGCAGGTGACGTACTACACCGTTTTGAAGGTATTTTATCAGGCAGTTTGTCTTATGTGTTTGGAAAGCTTGAAGAAGGTATGAGCCTGTCGCAAGCGACACAAACAGCCAAGGACAACGGTTTTACCGAGCCTGACCCCCGCGACGATTTAAGTGGTATGGATGTGGCGCGTAAGCTACTTATTATGGCTCGTGAAGCTGACTTGGCATTAGAGCTATCTGACATTGAAATTGAGTCTGTGCTGCCAAAAGGTTTTGCTGAAGATTGTTCAATTGACGAATTTATGCGCCAGCTTCCAGAGCTAGATGCTGCTATGAATGAGAAAGTTGATGCGGCTAAGGCCGAAGGCAAAGTCCTTCGTTATATCGGCAGTATTGAAGACGGAAAATGCAAAGTCAGTATCCAAGCAGTGCCGGCGAGCAACCCGCTTTCGCAGGTAAAAGATGGCGAAAACGCACTGGCTATTAACAGCGATTACTACAGCCCAATCCCTTATGTAATTAGAGGGTATGGTGCGGGTGGTACGGTAACGGCAGCAGGGGTGTTTGCTGACATTCTGCGTACTATGCCATGGAAACAAATGGCGCATTAACGGCTAATTAACGCTTGGTATGCTTAACGTAATGAATAAGCGGCTAAAGTAAGAAATTCGAAGGTGCGACTTAGGTTAGTGATTTATCCCGTTAAGTCGCAAGCGAAGTAAGAGAAATAATATGAAAGCATTCACGGCCTTTGCGCCAGCTTCAATTGGAAATGTAAGCTTAGGCTTTGATGTATTGGGTGCAGCGCTCGCTCCAGTAGACGGCACTAAATTAGGTGATGAGGTTGAAATAAAAGCGGCTGAGTCATTTTCATTAAAGACGGTAGGACGCTTTGCTCACAAGCTTCCGGGCGATGCAGATAGCAATATCGTCACTAAGTGCTACCACTATTTTTGTGAGCAGATGGAAAAGGCTGGGAAACCGACCTCTCCGGTAGCCCTTACCCTTCACAAAAACTTGCCAATTGGCAGTGGCTTAGGCTCAAGCGCTAGTTCAATTGTTGCTGCTTTTGCAGCGCTTAATGCTTTCTTCGACAACCCGTTTGATGAAGATACGTTGCTAATTATGATGGGCGAGCTAGAAGGCCAAATTAGTGGTAGCGTACATTACGATAACGTAGCTCCGTGTTATTTGGGCGGCATGACGCTAATGACGGGCAGCGACGCGCCGGTCACGCTATCACTGCCTTTGAACGACGACTGGTACTATGCCGTTTGTTATTCGGGCATTAGCGTATCGACAGCGGCTGCTCGCGATATCTTACCTAAGCAGGTGGATATGGCGACGGCGCTAACCTTTGGTCGGCAGTTAGGGGTATTTGTTCACGCTTTACATGCCGGTAACTTTGACTTGGCGGCGTCAGTAATGAAAGATGTCATTGCGGAACCTTACAGAAAATCGCTACTGCCTGGCTTTGATGAGGCACGTGCATTTAGTGAGCAAGCGGGCGCGCTCGCGTTCGGTATTTCGGGTTCAGGGCCAACGGTGTTTGCCGTGTGTTCAAGTAAAGCGCAGGCGGAAAACGTCGCCGCATATTTAACCGATAACTATATTCAGAACGATGATGGCTTTAGCCATGTGTGCCAAATACCAAGCCAAGGTACTATTATTTCTTAACGGACATGATTTCTTAAAGGCACATGATTCCTAAAGTCATAGTAACTCATAAAAGCACAGTGATTTTTTAAAAGATTAAAAGGGCAGTACATCTGCCTAACTATAAAGGTAACAGCAAGTGGAATTGGTAAATTTAAAAGATTCATCGGACACAGCGAACTTTGCTGACGCTGTGAAGCGCGGCTTAGGTAGAAACCAAGGGCTTTATTTTCCAGAGCATATACCTACTCTAGACAATATTGACGAACTGTTGGAAAAACCGTTTGTCGAGCGCAGTATTGAAGTGCTTCGCGCACTGATTGGTGACGAGCTGAACAATGGCGAGCTAGAAGAGATTGTGAAAACCGCATTTGCGTTTGGTGCGCCAGTTGAGCAAGTGAACGACAACGTATACTGCTTAGAGCTTTTCCACGGACCAACGCTGGCGTTTAAAGACTTTGGCGGCCGCTTTATGGCGCAAACCCTGTCACGCATCAGCGAAGGCAAGCCAGTAACTATTTTAACTGCGACCTCAGGTGATACTGGCGCGGCTGTAGCTCACGCGTTCCATGGCATAGAGAATATCAACGTGGTTATCCTGTTTCCTAAGGGCAAGATCAGTGCGCTACAGGAAAAGCTATTCACCACGCTAGGCGGAAATATCCATACCGTGGCAATAGAGTCTGACTTTGATGCGTGTCAATCGTTGGTGAAAACCGCGTTTGATGATCCTGACGTACGTGAAGGTCTTCACCTAAACTCAGCAAATTCAATTAATATCAGCCGTTTATTAGCCCAGGTTTGCTATTACTTTGAAGCGATTAGCCAACTGCCTAAAGAAAAGCGCGATCAAGTGGTTGTGTCGGTACCTAGCGGAAACTTCGGTAACCTCACAGCTGGTATGATTGCTAAATCGTTAGGCTTACCAATTAAGCGTTTTATTGCGGCAACGAACTTGAATGACACTGTGCCACGCTATCTTAAGACCGGTGAGTGGGACCCTAAGGCGACCGTAGCAACCATGTCTAATGCTATGGATGTGAGCCAGCCAAATAACTGGCCGCGTATTGAGGCGCTTATCGAACGTGGTTACATCGACAAAGCGTGCCTTAAAGGTGAGATGGTAGACGAAGAATATACGCAGCTCGCTATGCGTCAATTGGCGCAACAAGGTTATACCAGCGAGCCGCATGCAGCTATTGCTTATCGCGCAGTAAATCATGATTTAGAAGACGGTGAAATTGGATTGTTCTTGGGCACTGCACATCCAGCCAAGTTTAGGGAAACCGTAGAAAACGTATTAGGAAACCCTATCAGCTTGCCAAAGCCGTTGGCCGATGTAGCAGGTGAAGATAGCTTAGCCGTAGATCTACCCGCGTCTTACGATGCACTTAAACAGCATATGATGGAACTATTGAAGTAATGACATCATTGGTTTCAACATGGCAGAGCGCGCTTGGTGAAGAAAAGCAAAAAGACTATTTTGTTGAATTGCTTGAGCGCGTGAAGCATGCGCGAGAGGCGGGAAGTGTTATTTACCCGCCTCAGCCTGATGTATTCAACGCACTTAAATACACGCCGCTCGATGAGGTTAAAGTCGTGATATTAGGGCAAGATCCTTACCATGGACCGAATCAAGCCCACGGTCTCTGTTTTTCGGTAAAAGCAGGCGTTAAAACACCGCCATCACTTAAAAACATGTACAAAGAGTTATTGACCGACATCGACGGTTTTGTCGAGCCTAATCACGGTACGCTCACGTCATGGGCAGAGCAAGGTGTATTGTTGCTTAATACTGTTCTCACTGTGGAGCAGGGCAAGGCGCATAGTCATGCGAAGTGGGGGTGGGAAACCTTTACTGATAAAGTTATTGATGCGGTCAATGAACACTGCAAAAACGTAGTGTTTCTTCTGTGGGGAAGCCACGCGCAAAAAAAAGGCAAGCACATAGACCGTGAAAAACACCTAGTCTTACATGCACCTCATCCATCGCCACTCTCAGCACACAGAGGCTTTTTAGGTTGTAAACACTTCAGCCAAACTAACCAATACCTTGTTGCCAAGGGTAAAGACCCTATCCACTGGCAGGTATAGCATTAGCTTTTAGGCTAAGCACCTAAATAAAGCATGCTAGAAAGTAAAAAGGCCGCCTGTGTAACAGGCGGCCTTCATTTTATCTTTCCAGTGTTTCTAGCTCGTACTCGAAACCACAGTCGAGTTCGGCGAGTTCTTTTTCTAATTTGTAGCGATCTTGTAGCGCTTCGATTTCTCTCCACTTACGTTTTTTGCTTTTGGTTTTTGCTGGGCTTGCTTCGATGTCTAACATGGCAAATAGATCTGACTTATCCACTGGGATCTCCTTTTTATACCACTACAACTAATACAGAGTTTTTGTTTTTAAATTCCCTCTGTACGATTTTGTATCACAGCCGACACTAAAATAAAATAGTTTAGTTTACCTTTTATTAACAAATTGTGACGATATGATGACAAGGGTAAGGAAAGTCCAGTGTGTTTAAAGCGTGAACAAAAACTGTATGCAATTGATACTGTTTGGTTTTTTAGTCATCAATGGTACAGTGCTACGGATATCAAAAACGCCTGTCGTATCGTCGATGAATACCGCAACAAAAAACGGCTAGCTTTTGAAAAAGCTAGCCGTTCAGTTTGTTATTTGCACCAAGTGGGTGATTTTAAATCACCTCGTGTTCCTTATTTTGGTGCATTCGCTGCTCTGAATTTGGCAATCAATTGTTGTGTTGAAGCGTCGAAATTGTCGTTGTCCGCTTCGCCTTGAATGCCTGCAAGTACTTGGTTTCCTAGCACTTTACCTAACTCTACGCCCCATTGGTCGAATGAGTTAAGGTTCCAGATAACACCCTGAACGAATACCTTATGCTCATACATTGCAACCAGCGCGCCAAGTGTTTTAGGTGTAAGGCTGTCAAATAAGAAAGTATTGCTAGGCTTATTACCGGGCATGGTTTTGTGAGCGGCTAAGCGTTTGCGTTCTACGTCGTCAAGGCCCTTACCGTCAAGGTCTGCATAACACTCTTCGAAGGTTTTACCCTGCATGAGCGCTTGGGTTTGACCAAAGCAGTTAGACGCAAGCATGGCATGATGGGTGTGATCTTGATTAGGCACGTTAAGCGGCAGCATGAAATCAGCTGGAATAACGCCTGAACCTTGATGAATAAGTTGGTGGAAGCTGTGCTGACCATTTGTGCCCTCGCTACCCCAAATAATTGGGCCAGTCGGGTAGTCCACGTTCTCGCCTTCTTGCGTCACTTCCTTACCATTACTTTCCATATCTAACTGCTGTACGTAAGCTGGTAAGCCACGAAGATAGTGGTAGTAAGGCAGTAAAACATGTGATTGTGCATCAAAGAAGTTTCTGTACCAAACGCCTAAGAGAGCAAGTAGAACAGGCATGTTTTCTTCTAGCGGTGCGGTTGTGAAATGGGTATCCATGTCAAACGCACCTTCAAGCAAGCCTTTAAAGTTTTCAAAGCCAAGTGCAAGTGAAATAGGCAGGCCAATAGCTGACCACAGTGAGTAACGACCGCCCACCCAGTCCCACATTGGGAAGATGTTGTCGGCGCTAATACCAAACTCGGTAGCTGCTTTTACGTTTGAAGACACAGCTACAAAGTGTTTGGCAATATCTTCCTGTGTACCGCCAGACTTTAAGAACCAATCTTTAGCCGTTAGCGTATTTTGAAGCGTCTCTTGGGTAGAAAAAGACTTTGATGACATAACTACTAAGGTCTCTTCAAAGTCTACGCTAGATAGCACGTCGTGAATGTGGCAACCATCAACATTGGCAACAAAGTGAACCTTCACCGCATCTACTGTATGTGGCTTAAGTGCCTCAGTCATAATTTTAGGGCCAAGGAACGAGCCACCAATACCGATTGCCACAATGTGCTTGATTGGCTTGCCGGTATAACCTTTGTGTTCACCGCTGTGAACTGACGCGGTAAACGCTTCAATTTTAGCAAGCGTTGCATGTACTTCAGGCATAACATCTTCGCCATCTACCAGCACTTTGCGGTCAGAGAAGTTGCGAAGTGCGGTATGCAGCACTGCGCGACCTTCGGTTGAGTTAATTTGCTCACCCGAAAACATAGCGTCGCGAAGGGTTTCTAATTTACATGCACGAGCTAGGTCAAAAAGCCCTTTAAGCGCATCTTCGTTTACACGGTTTTTGGAGTAATCTAGAAAAATGCCGCAGGCTTCAAGCTGCATCTTATCAGCGCGACTTACATCTTTTGCAAACCAATCACGCATGTGGGCATCTTTAACCGATAAAGCAAGTTCAGATAGCTTTTTCCATTCTGGAAGTGATGTTAAAACACTCATTGATTCAATAACCCTTATGCGCTTAGTTTTTCACGTAGCATGGTTTCTAGCTTGTCTTGGTCAGCCGCAAAGTTACGGATGCCCTCAGAAAGCTTTTCTGTTGCCATTGCATCTTCGTTCATTGCCCAGCGGAATTCGCTTTCTGTTAAACGGTCACCTGGTGTTTTCGTTGCGCCATTGTCTTTAAGCTTAACTTCTAATTCGCCAGGTTCATTGGCCAGTTCTTCCAGAAGTGCAGGGCTGATGGTAAGACGATCACAACCAGCTAACGCTTGAATTTCGCCAATGTTGCGGAAGCTCGCGCCCATTACCACGGTGTTGTAGCCGTGCTCTTTGTAGTAGTTGTAAATTTTGGTTACTGATACAACGCCCGGATCTTCGTCTGGTGCGTATGACTCAGTGCCCGTCGCCTTTTTGTACCAGTCTAAAATACGGCCAACGAATGGGGAAATTAGGTAAACTCCCGCTTCCGCACACGCCTGTGCTTGGGCGAAGCTGAAGAGAAGGGTTAGGTTACATTGAATGCCTTTCTTCTCTAGTGCTTCAGCTGCTTGAATACCTTCCCAAGTAGACGCAATTTTAATAAGAATGCGTGACTTATCGATGCCAGCGTCTTCATAAAGCTGAACTAAGCGCTCTGCTTTTTCGATGGTTGCAGCGGTATCGAACGACAAACGGGCGTCTACCTCGGTAGAAATACGGCCAGGTATAGTTGCAGATATTTCTTTACCAATGGCAACTGCTAACTTGTCTGAAGCATCAGTTAATTGTTGGTCGGCGTCGTTAGACTGAAGTTTTGCCCATGCTACAGCATCATCAATTAGGCTTGCATATTGAGGAAGACCTGCCGCTTTTAAAAGTAGCGACGGGTTGGTAGTGGCATCGACTGGTTGATACTTTTTAATGGCATCGATGTCGCCCGTGTCGGCAACTACGGTAGTGATATCACGTAATGAAGCTAACTGATTACTCATAATTCTCTCTATTCTTTAGTAATAATAAATTTGGACAACTCGCTAGAAAAGCCAGTTGAATAAAACGGTTCGCTTGCGCGTGTGTAGGGCTTCGCGCTTGCGTTTTCTTTTTGCGAAATACATCTTCCAACAAGGAAGGAGGCAAAAACAAATTTAGCGCTTTGGTCATCAAGACATACATCTAGAGGATGCATATGACTTATTGTTTGAATAATTTTTTGTACTGCTATTTATATCAAACCCGTGTGACAATTCATACATTGAATAGTGACAAATTAGCTAATCGGATTTCTCTGTTAAGCCAATTTACGTCTTTTATATGCCATTTTGCTTTTTCAAGCGTATCAGGTGGTATAATTCGGGGGTAATACCATTCCGCATAGATCATTACCCACTCAGCGAGAGTTAAAATGTTCGTAATCGCGGCGTGTCACCGCAGGTATAGTGGTCCTACATCAAGGTGGCACAACAAAGAGTACGGGCATTTTAAACTCGCCCTTCGGGAAGGTCTGGCAAGCTTCCTAGCTTCATTCTGGGAATTTGAAAGGGAACAGCCATTCCTGCATTCCCACGCTTTGCTAGGAAACTTGCCAGCGCCTTCTGAGTCGGCAATGATCTATGCGGATTGGTATAAAATTTAAGGAGTCGAAATGTTAGTTGTAGTATCCCCAGCGAAAAATCTAGATTTTGAAAGCGATATTCCAGTGAGTAAGTTTACTCAGCCTGTCATGCTTGAAGATACGGAACGTTTAATGGAAGTATGCCGCACGTTATCTCCCGCTGACTTATCATCGCTTATGAAAATCAGTGACAAATTAGCCACCTTAAACGCCAACCGGTTTGCTGAATTTTCTACACCGTTTACGCCAGATAACGCGCGTCAGGCAATGTATGCATTCAATGGCGATGTTTATACGGGACTTGATGCTTATTCACTTGATAGCGAAACGGTAGAATACGCCCAAAAACATCTTCGAATCCTATCTGGTCTATACGGACTGCTGCGACCACTCGACTTAATGCAGGCCTACCGTTTAGAGATGGGGACTAAATTAACAAACCCTGAAGGCAAAGATTTATACGCATTTTGGAATGACCGCATTACTTATGTGCTTAATAAAGCATTGGAAGCGCAGGGTGATAATGTGTTAATTAACCTTGCTTCAAATGAATATTTTAAAGCGGTTCAAAAGAAATCTCTTGATGGCATGATCATCACGCCCACCTTTAAAGATTGCAAAAACGGCCAGTATAAGATTATCAGCTTCTTTGCGAAGAAGGCCCGTGGCTTGATGGCGCGTTATATTCTTGAAAACCGTGTAAAGGACGTTGAAGGTTTGAAAAACTTCGACGTAGACGGCTATCAGTTTAGTGAAGAACAAAGTTCATCGACGGAACTTGTGTTTCTTCGTAACCAAGAGGGGTAAGCCCGCCCCCTCTCTGGGTACTTATCTATGCAGACTTGTATTATTCGGCGCTACCTTAAGAGCGGTTAGGAAACGGCGCGTGATCACATGCTACCGTGATCACATGCTACAATGTACCCTACAATCATTATCAACTGAGTTGAGTCATACCTTGAGCATACTAGTTCGCAACTTACCTAAATCATTTACCCAAGAAAGTCTTGAAGATCTGTTCTTTGAGTTTGGTTCCATTGTGTCATGTGACATGGTGATGGACGATGCAACAGGCTTATCTAAAGGCTTTGGCTTTGTTGAAATGAGCACGCAAGATGAAACCGACAATGCCATTAAAGCGCTAAACGCAAAGGTTATTGACGGGAAAAAAATTCGCGTCAAATGGTCAAATCAAGAGAAGAAGCAGGCCGCTGCGGAAGAGCTTGCTCCTGCAGCACCTAGAGATATACCTGAAAACGTGTGGGGAAGTGCTGCTAGCACCAATGATAAGCATAAAAGCGAGCCAGAATAATTGCTTAAAGTTCGATGGTTAGTGTTACGGCGAATCGTTGTTATTTTCTCAAATGTTGCCGGGCAAAAAACGCCTGCAAAACGAGATCGAAAAAGTAATAGAAACTTTATTTAATTGAAGCGCCAGCGCGTAGTTATCCTGTAGAGATAACTACGCGCTAGCGCTTTTTCTATTTCACGAAAAAGGGAAAGTTCGCATGTGCGGCATTACCTTTTCCATCATAAACAAACGCATACAACCGATAAGCCCCCGGAGATTCTGGCGCTTTCAGTGTTATTTTCTGTGCTTCAGGGTTCTTTATCAGCCCTAATACTTCCTCTGGCACTACTTCACGGTCGCCACCCACTTCTGTGGCTGTAGACTCTTTTCTCACTTCCCATCTAAATCGCAACGTATCGCCATCGGGATCCACTGCGTTGAGCGTTGCCTTATAACTGTCGCCGGAAAAGAGAAAAACGTTATCAAACGCTACCTTATCATCTAAACCAATGGGGCTTACCCTAGGTGTACGGTTTTCAGGCCACTTTCCTTTCCATATATAGTGCATTACATCTATAGCTTCGGTGCGCTCTCCTGAGTCTAAAAACATTCCGTACCACGTGCTTGTACGTTCTTGCTTTTGCCCCCAAAGAAAAACATAGTTGCCAATGAGTTGTTTCTTTTCCGGTTCAATTGCCTTTACGAAGCTTTTCGCGTAGTTACTGGCCTTTTCTGAACTGGTAGTTTCAACGGGGGCACCCCATTTAGTTTCATATACTTCCCAGTGACCCACTGCGCCCCATTCAGTGATCATATAGGGCCCTTCATAGCCATACTTTTCAATGTATTTAGGAAGATTGACCACATCAGCATAAAGCTGAAAACTAACGAAATCGATGGACGGAGCACGGCGCATAATTGCGTCCATGGCTTTTTTATCAAACCCGGCAATGGTGGTTGTGGTTGGATGGTGCGGATCAATTGACTTAATCAAGTCTGCAGCCTCATTAACCGCGTCGTACACTTTGGGATTAGTAAAATCATAATTCAGCTCATTCCCAATGAACCAAGTAAGTAGGGCAGGATGGTCTTTGTGAGCCAGCACGCTGGCTTTTACCTTCTCAAGCTGTGCAGCGACAGCTTGTTCATCATCATAATCAAAGCCATGTCGCTCACGAGCGAAGTCAATGCCTAAAGAGACGGTCATTCCAAGCTCATGGGCTCTATCCAATAAAGCTTGGGCTGGCATTGCTCCACCATCTATCGACCAGGTTCGAATTGAATTGGCCCCGTGCGCAGCCAAAGTGGCAAGATCGGCACCATCTACCCCGGCTCCCTTAACTAAATACGGCTTACCATCGCGTAACAAGCTATAGCTTCCGTCAGGGAGTTTACTCACTTCTACGTGCACTGGCTTCGCGGCTATTTCGCCACCTGATAACATAGTGAATACAAATAGCAGACTTCCAATGATAGGGAAACGTTGCACATTATTCTCCTTTAATCCTATTTGCGTCGAAAATACAGCATATTGACTACGTTTAAGAGTCATAAAAAATAACGCGCATACTCCTTTCGGTTTATATGCGCGTTGGTTTTGCTTAATTCAACACTAAGCGTTTTTCGCTGCTGTTCAACACTTACATTAGTAGGTGTACCTTACGCGCACGCCAAACGTTCTTGGGCGTGTAAAAAAGCGTGTGTTGTCAAACTGGGTAATAATTGTTGCAGCAGTGCGCACTTCATCAAAAAGATTGTTTGCAAAAGCTTCTATACGAAGTGCACCATCGCCATGGGTATAGCCCATACCCGCATCCACTGTCCAATACGCATCAACAGAATCGTCTAGTCGGCGACGAGGATTATCAGGGTTTTGATAATCGATGCTGTTGAATATGGTCAAGAATTGAGAGTCGCGCCACCCTGTTGAAATAACATAATCGAGGGTGCCGCTACCTATATCAAAAATTTGACTTAATGAAGCGTTAAGCTGGAAGCGCGGTGTGCGGGGCAGACGATTACCATCAATTGACTGGAATACGGCTTCATCTGGCGCTACGTCGGCCTGGAAACGAGAATCCTGTATTTCCTGACTATTCTCAATCTCCGCTTCTAGCCACAGTGCAGTCCAGTTAAAGTTAATGTCGTAAGGTAGCTCAAACTTACCGTCGAACTGCATACCATAAATTGCTGAGTCTGCAGCGTTAAAGCTAAACGACACTACCAGTGCTCCTGGCGTTGCATCAAGTGGGTCAACAGGTGCACCAGAGTTGAACTCAAGGGCTTGTTCAACCGATAACAGGTTTGTAAACACCTGGTCGCGATAATCATTGTAAAACGCCGAGAAGTTAAAGGTGGTAGGAATATCACCAAGATCGAACTCGTTCTTCGAACCAAACTCGAACAATGTAACGCTTTCTTCTTGATAGGTTGGAGCCAACGTTAACCCGGTTGTAGGGTCGCTAAACGTATCGTTAAATCCACCTGATTTGTGACCTGTAGCAATAAGACCATACAACAGTTGGTCATTGTTTAAGTCGTGTTCAAGTCTGATACGCCAGTCTACAAACTCATTGTCTATACGACCATCCTGCACGGTTATGGAGTTGTTTGGCGAGATAGGTACTGCGAAGGAGTGAGTACCATCTTCATTACAGATAAGTCCATCCGTGACATCACTGTCTGAGCAGGCCGGGCGGTTTTCTGCGCCGCCTTGGGTAACGCCATTAGCAAAGATATCGTCAAGGGTGTCTCTATCACCAAACTGAGAAATACCATCGAAGTAGAAGGCTAAGAATTCGTCATCAGAGACGTTACCATCTCCATTTTGATCTGGGTCGTAAATAGAGCGCCCAAACCCAGCGAACTGGAAGCCTTCTGTGCCTACTCTGGCGCCCATACAGCAACCAAATGGGTTACCGGTGTTAACATCGAAGCCGCCAAGCGCAAAAGCGTAGCGCGCATTCACACCTTGGCGCGTCTTAGTATCTTTGGTGTAGCGTAAGCCTAGCGTTAGGCGTGTATCCGCACTGAACTCGTAGGTGGCGTCACCATATATCGAAAATGAATCGGTATCGGTGTTTGGCTGGTTAAATTCAGCACCCTGAAAAAAGCCGCCGCGATCTCCTGCAGATGCTAGGAACGTTTGTTGGCGTTCGTCAAACAAAAAGATGCCAGCAGTGTAGGTGAGTCGGCTTGCATCGTAGTCAGACAATAAACGTAGCTCGTGGATGATTGACTCAGAATCAGTTAAAAACTGGAACCGAGAGAAATCGTCAAGTGCTTGATCCAACGGGGCTAGGGCATCGAAAACGCCAGGGAAGTCTGGTGATAATGGCGTTGCGGCTTGATAGTCGTAGATTAGGTCGCGATAGCTTCCATTATATTCCAGCTTAACATTACCCAAGTCATAGGTTATCTCAAACTTGAAGCCATCGTGAATAGTGTCTTGGATGGGAGAAAAACCGCGGCCTACCACGTCACGAGGGTCTTCAATGGTGTCAGGGTCTATGCCAAGACCAAGTGGCAAGGCGTAGTTCGTGCCCGTGTAACCCGTGCCCTGTTCTCTCGCAAAGTCGTAAGACATGTAAATGCTTAAGTCGTCATTAGGCTCGTAAAGCGCTTGAAATCTTAAGCCTAGATTATCAGCGGCTTCCGCCAGTTCAAGATCGAGCGGGCCAACATCATTGTAATACGAGTCATGGTCGGTTTTGATACCGGCAACACGAAAGGCCAAGACGTCATTGACGGGAATATTTAAAGCGCCTGTGATAGTCCGGTGGTTGTAATTACCGAACTCAACTTCGGCACTGCCATTCCACTGACCAATAGCTGGGCGCCAAGGGATTATGTTGACCGAGCCAGCGGTCGCATTTCTTCCGCGGAGCGTGCCTTGAGGACCAACGTTTACTTCAACGCGAGATATATCGAAAAATGCTGAACCGATACCAGAGGGGCGCGGTATATATACGCCGTCTAAATGCGTCGCCGCCGCCGGGTCGCCAAGCTCAGTATTGTTAGAGCTGCCTATACCGCGGATCCATACCTCTACGTTACCTTGATTATTACCGATTTCTAAACCGGGAATGGACTCAGAAATATCGGTGATATCTTGAATACCTTGTGCCTTTAGGTCTTCGCCAGAAAACGCAAACGCTGTTCCTCCTAAATCTTGAATGTCTTGTGACCGACGTTCTACGGTTACCACTATGCGTTCTAAGTCTGCTTCCTTTTCTTCCTCGGTTTTTTCTACTTCTTGTGCAACCGCCGATGCGACACCAAAGACAATGGAAGAGGCCAAGATACAGTGTCCGAATAATTTCATAAGGTTTCCCGCACCGACCGATGTTGTAATTGTTGGCATGTCATTAAAATCTCGATTAAAACATTTCATTTTTGACCCTCCCTATTCAACTATTGAAAAATTAACGTTGTCGTAGAAGACACCGCTGGGGTTATAGTCAGTAGCTGAATTTGAAAAACCAAACTGAAGGATTTGACCGTCTAAACTCTCGTCTAGTGTCGCCTCAACAGTGTAGCGCGCCCACTCAGTGTTACTTACCTCGCTTACATCAACTCTTACATCCACACTCGAAGCAAAACCGTTGTTAGGATCGAGTACTCTGATGTAGGCATAAGCAGTCGTCGGTGGGGCAATCCCTCCTTCAAACGGTGCTTTAGCGTCGAATGAGAACACGTAGGTACCGGCGTCAGACGCGCTGAACACGGTCTCTTGGAAACTCGCGGCTTCAATCACCAAGCCATTAGCATGGTCACCGTTATTGTAATCACTGAATACGTTTAAGTACTGAGTACCTTGCGCTTCACCGGCTTCGCCAGTGGCATAGCTTGTGAACCCGCCCGTATTATTGGGAGAGGGGAATGGACCGTAACTATAGGCAAAGTTACCGTCAGCAAATACCGCTGCAAAGCTCAGCCATCCGTCACCAATTTCTCCTGCACCGGCGTTACCAGATTCGAAATCAGTTTCGTAGAACACCCCCGGTTGTGCTTTATCAAAGTCAACGTTATCAACAATGATGGCTGAAGGCGCAAAGTTGGTTGTCCTAGAGGTGAAACCAAACTCTAGTAATTAGCCTGCCATAGCGTCGGTGATGTCGAAGTTGACGCTATAAGTTTGCCAGTCGCTACCTGATATCGCCGACAGGTCAATTTCTACCCGTGCCGTGGTTGAAAATCCATTGCTGGGATCTAACGTCTGTACGTAGGCGGTGGCTGTTGTAGGGTCAGCAATTGCGCCTTCGCTTGGTGCTCTTGCATCGAAGCTAAAGGTGTAGGTACCGGCGTCTTCGGCAACCAAATTAAACTGTTGGAATGTTGCCGCTTCTATAAATAAGCCATTACCATGATCAGCATTGTTATAATCATTGAACAATACTAGCTGTTGTGAACCCTGCACTGCATCGCCTTGTCCCACGGCAATATTCGCAAAGCTGTTAGAGTTGAGTGGGGTTCCAAATGGTGCGCCATAGTTGTAAACAAAGCTTCCGTCAGCAGTAAAAGCCGTACCAAAACTCATCCAGTTGTTACCTAGTGCAGTGGCTTGAGGGTCAACGCCTTCAAAGTCTGCGTAAAAACTTAGCGGTAGTACTTCTTCTTCCACGATATCGGTGAACGGTTCCCAACGAACGTTATCGATAGTGAACGAAGTGGTGGCATTAACGTCCGTAACTGAAAGCACCAAACCAGCACTGACTGTCGTGGTGTTCAGCCCAGAGTTAATGAGTTGATTGAGAGGAATTTCAATTTCCTGCCACTCACCATCAGCAGGTCGGCCCAAGTCTTGTGGTCCACTTGTGCACGGGAACACACAATCTATTTGCATAGTAATGGTGTTTGTGTCGCTACCAAAGTCTGACACGAACAAATCAAACACCACTGCGCCGTTATTATATCCTGCTAAATTCTGAGGGTCTGTAGCAATAAACCATACGCCGTTTTCTCCATCGCCATTGAAGGTGATATCGATAACTTGGTCTCGTAATGCATCGTCGCTGGTGACAATTTCCCATTCTATTTTGTTAACACCATCGGGATTGCTTCCATCGGTGTAAGTTTCAAAACCAGAACCGCTATCGACTGCGCCTATGCCAAACGTCCAGAAGGGGTCTACCTCATCAATGAATACGTTTTGCGGCACGGTAGTAATTCGAACAATACCGCACGGCTCAGATTGTGGAGTTCCGCACACGAGCCGTATATTGTCGAACCGCATTTTCGCAGCGCCACCTACTGGTTCAAATACAATGAGGTTTACGACTTCCTCGACATCTATTGGACCGCCGCCAAACGCACCAATGTTGCTTTGGATAACGTCACTAAGTGCTAGAGATACTGATGTCCATTCATCAGTAGGAAGGTTAGCAAGTGGAACTTGAATAAATCCAATATTTGGAAAGCCGCTGTCAACGCCTACTTGCAGCGCGGTCGCTTGTGTGTCGGCACTGTCGATGTACACGTCAAACTTTAATTCGCCGCCATAAAACTCGTTGTTGTCGGCTCTGCCCATTCCAAATAATTCAAAGGTATTGCCTTCTGGATCGTTTATTTGGATATTTCCACCGCCACTGGTAGTGACTTCGATGACCGTACCTCTCGTCGTGTCACTTGACTCTACTTCAGCAACCGTTAGCGCACCGTCATTGTTGAAAACACCAATGCCCAAAGGTCTTTCGCTGTTAGTGCCGCTAAATAATACGCCCGGAGCATCGTCATACAGAGGGAACGTGTTTACGACGACATCTTGTGGGGGCGGCGTACCGTCGCCTCCTTGAGTGATAACAAATGGGTCTACCTCATCAATACTATTTTCGCACCCAAGACCATCGCCTACAGGTGGCAGAGGGCATTGATAAACGCGGATATAGTCAACCAAAAGTTGCCCGGGAAATACGTCTGCATCATTGGGGTTGGGTACACCTGCAGGATTGCCTCCAACGGCCAAATTAACAATAAGGTGTTGGTCTTCATTGAAAGGTGCATCGTCCTCACCAGAGAGAAATCCTTCCATTTGATTTTTGAAATAGTAATTCCAGTAGGTATCTCTACTGATTGTAAAATAATGATCACCGTCTACAAACCAACGAATGCGCTGTGAGTCCCATTCCACCGCGTATTGGTGAAAACCATCAGTAGGGTCGATATCGTAGGTTTTAGACTCGCTAACATTCAGTGGAAAACGCTGACCGAAGTGTGCTGTCCCTGCGACAAATGGCGTAGCCTGACCGAAGCTTTCCATTACGTCTATCTCACCACGCGCCGCCCACTCGCCAAATGGCGAAGGATCGCTGCCGAGGGTCCAAAAAGCGGCCCAAAGTCCAACACCCTCGGGAACTTTAATACTCGCCTCTATTCGACCATACGTAAAATCGAACAAGCTCTGCGTTCGCATGCGACCGGAAGTGTAAGCAAAATTAGGATCTGGAGAGTCACCAACACGTGCTTCAATGATTAACGTTCCGTCTTCTACAGTGATATTGTCGGCAGTGTAGTATTGCAATTCATTGTTACCCCATCCTGGCGGTAATCCAATTGACGTGCCGTCTCCGACTTGTATTTCCCATTTGCTCGTATCTACAGCGGAGCCGTCGAATTCATCAGCCCAAACAAGCTCGAAATTTGCTGAGGTAGGAGGAGGTGGATTTTCAAGCTGGCCGCCTATAGCTTCATCATCATTTTGACAGCCACCTAAAAGCATGGAAGCGCTTACAATTGACGCTAGACTTAACAAGTTGAGAGTTGGTCTGCTCATGTGTTTTTCTCTTGTTGACAGGACTGGTAGTGGATACTCTTGTGCACGTTTATCGCTTTGTATTTGATTTTTCTAAGCGTTATATGAGCACCCAAGGTTAAGTTATAGTCAAAAAAAGCCAAATTAAAAGAAAAATTATCGTTAATTTAATGTTAATTTTAACTTTGGGAAGGATAAAATGTTAGCTGTCGATGTGTTCGCCTCTGCTCTTTGAAGCTAAGTAAGAGAAAGTTCTGTTAATTAGAAATATAGATCTTTTGAATGCTTTAGGCGGGAAAAAGAAAATGAATTTAATGGTCATCACACGAATGACAGCGACATACACTGAATAATCTGATTAAGGCGTGCTGGCAAACGAATCTGCCAGCACTAATCAGCTGTTTAACCGGATATTGCTTCTTTCTGTACTTTAGGTTTGCGCGCCGACATTACTATTGTCAGCCAAACGAGCACGCCACACAAGGCTAGGGCAAGACCTACCCAGCCGGTTGAAGCATAGCCATAGCCTGCGGATAATGCCATACCAGCAAGCCAAGGTCCCAACGCATTTGCCGTGTTGAAAGCCGCGTGATTCATCGCTCCAGCCAGTGTTTGTGCGTCGCCTGCAACGTCCATTAGCCTGGTTTGTAGCGGTACGACCATGCCACCGCCAATACCGATGAAAAATAACGATGTTGCCATGAGGTAAGGGTTGCCCATAGATGCTGCGTACGCAGCTGCTGATAAGCCAAGCAGTAGTTGAAACATTATGGCTGAAGTGAGCAGTCGCCCTTCAGAATACCGCCCGGCAATAATGTTACCCAGCGTTACGCCAATACCGTAAATTAATAAGGTTGCAGATATTCCCCATTCTGGGGTTGTGGTGGTGCTCAGGTACGAGGCACTGAAGTAGGAGTACACCGAAAACATACCACCAAAGCCAATAGCGCCCATTAGTAGGACTAGCAAAACATCTTTATTTTTTAGCGCCTTAAGCTCAGTGAGCGGTTTTGCATCTGGGTTAGGACCACGGTATGGTGCGGTTTTCCATACCATTAGCGCAGTTATCAATGCGAAAGCCGAAATCATGAAGAACCCTGTTCTCCAACCAAATACTTGCCCTATGCCACTGATTGACGGCACACCAATAATATTGGCGATAGCCAAGCCTAGAATGACGTTACTGACGGCTTGCGCCCGTTTATTTTTGCCGGCAATGTCTGCAGCAAATAGCATGGCGATACCGAAATATGCGCCATGAGGAAGGCCGGCAATAAAACGAGCGATATTCATTGTCCATTCTGACCATGCCAGCGCTGTAAATAGGTTTCCAACGGCATAAAACACCATCATTGAAATAAGCATGGTGCGGCGGGCAAGCCGAGAAAAGAAAATAGTGATGAGCGGCGCCCCCACAACCACGCCAATGGCATAGGCACTAATTGCGTAGCCTGCAATATGTTCGGTAATGCCAAAATCTTCAGCGAAGTAAGGTAATAAACCCATTGCAGCAAACTCGCTACAACCAATCACAAAGGTACCGAAAGCCAGCCAAAATGTAATGGTGGCCAGCGAATACTCGTCTGCGTTAAGAGAGTGGTTGGTATCCGCTGTGTTAGAGGCCATCTTGTCAGTTTGATTTCCCATAAATTACCTTTTGTTCCTTCTGCACCTATCCGTCGACTAGAGATGATCGTATCATCCTCAAGCTATCAAGGTAACGGTAGTTGATAAGATTTATTATTTAATTCAACGGGTTAATTGTTTTATTTATGTTAATGGAAATGGGCTGGTGTGTTTTTTTAAGATAGTCATAATGGTATTTGCAATATAAAACCCTGACTTTTAAGCAAAAAATCAATACTTCACAAAAATATAGCTCAAATAATGATTAATACTTACCGTAAAACGCTTGCAGACTTAAGCGCAGCTTTCAGTGTCGACTTTCCACTTTACATACAATACGCAAAACAAGCAGTATGTTTTGCCTCACAAAGAGGCTAACACATGAGCACAACGTCGATGCGAAGCGGACTTGGGCTGGGAGTAACAGATTGGCTGCCTTTGCTAGGTGGTTATATTCCCGTTGCCATTTCTATTGGGCGTGATAGCAGTTCAAGCGAGGTTTTATCATTCGATCTAGCTTTCGCGCTGCTGGTTTAAGTTCCTTTCTTCCCCAGTGCCTTATCACCCCAAATTTCTTTTAAACGCTGGTCGCGGCCACAGTTCCATCGATAGAATTGGTAGCGAACAGGACTTTTTTTGTAGAAATCTTGATGGCCAATTTCATCGCCCTTTATCGGATAAAAGGTAGAGGCGTCTAGAATAGGCGTAACAACCTCTTTATTCGGAAATTGGGCTTTTACTGCCGCCTTTGTTTTTTCTGCAATTGCCCGCTCTTTGTCGTTAGCAACAAATATGGCGCTTAAGTAGCTTGGGCCTTTATCACAAAACTGGCCTCGGCTGTCGAAGGGATCTATGTTTACCCAAAAATGATCAAGAATATCTCGGTATGAAAGTTTTGATCCATCATAGGTTATTTTAACCGCTTCATAGTGCCCTTTGTGATTGCCGTTGTAGGTTGGATTTGGCGCACTTCCACCGGTGAAGCCAGAGACTACATCCGTTACCCCCTCTAGCTTTTCAAAATCCGCTTCCATACACCAAAAGCAGCCACCCGCTAAAACGGCTTCGTCTGCATAAGATGCTGGTAACAAAATAGCGGTACTAAGCACAGCGCTTACAAGTAATGTAAAGAAAGTTGATTTCATTTTTTACCTTCTGTTGTGATGACGAGGTCTGCGCTAATAATTGGACATGTCGCCATGGTGCAAAACTATAGAGCTACTTCCTAATCATATACGCCACACCAATAGAGAACGTTTAAGTGAGCGAAATATTTCATCGCACTATTCGTCTTCTGCTGGTTCCCCACCTTTTTAGCTTTCTCCTTTCAAAGAATGAAGCAATGCAGCACGTAAAATTTTCATTTTAGTCTGTAGTCTCACTATGTTTTTAGGCATTAGCTTACTTTACGTGTAGACCTGTTCTTTCTTAAGGCCACGCATAACAGGGGGGGAGCGCTAAGTTGTGATGTCGGCAAAGCGTTTGCATTATTGATGTTACATAGAAGCCGATTTGTTTGACCGCAGATTGGTTTCAACCCGCTTATTGCTAAATGCTCTGTTTAAAGCAGTTCAATTAGAGTTTGAATATGTTCGCAGCAGTTAAAACGTTTAGCGTGAAGTAAGCTCAGTCAAAAATGTAAGGATGAATGATATGTCGATAGTAAAATCAGGTAGTGCAGCGTACAAACCACTTGGCAAAAAAGGGAAGGGAAGTATTTCTACAGAAACAGGTGCCTTATCTAATCAGCCCTATGGTTTTAATACGCGATTCGAAGACGGAAAAGGGACTAATCCCGAAGAGCTAATTGGTGCTGCTCACGCAAGTTGCTTCACAATGGCGCTTTCATTTGCACTGTCAGACGCTGGCTATGACGATGGCGAGTTAAATACGACGGCTAAAATCACTTTAGAGAAGAGCGATGACGGTTTTGAAATTACTCAGTCAGCGCTAAGCCTAGATGCCAATGTTGAAGGGATTACCGAAGATGAGTTCGAAAAAATCGCACAGGACGCGAAAGAGAATTGCCCCGTATCTCAACTTCTAAACGCTAATATTACGTTGGAATACAAACTGAACAAAGGCTGAGAAAACAGCAAAAACCTTTTTTCCAACAGATGATAGAAAAGCGGCATTGGCCGCTTTTCTTGATTTTGGAATTTAATGAGTTCATTTGAGTTCTAAATAAACTTTCCAGGGCTTATTTCCCAATTACACCACAAGCAACGCGCTCACCACCGCCGCCCAGCTTTTTAGGTGAATCAGAATAATTGTCGCCGCCTGCGTGGATCATTAGTGCGCGGCCTTCGATATCCTCTAACTCAAGTTCGGGAGCAAACACCGGCTTTGTAGCGTTCCCATTTTCATCGACATAAAGTACGGGAAGATCACCTTCGTGACCTTTTTCAGACCATGGTTCACGGTGCTTACCGGTATTTTCTGGGTCGAAATGTCCACCAGCCGCGCCACCGAGTACTTTTTTCCCATCCTTCATTGCAGGTGAGCAGTCACCATTTTGGTGAACATGAAAGCCATGAACACCCGGTGTTAAGCCTGAAAGCTTTGGCGTGAACACGACACCATCGTCGTCGTGGCTGCTTACCATTACGGTACCAATACTTTTGCCCGTTTTTAAATCATTCATCACCACATCTTTTCCATCTTCTTGGTGATGCGCCGCAAAACTGCCCGCACTTACTATTAATGATATAGACCCTGCTAGGGTTGAGAGTAAACGTTTTTTCATAGTGTTCTCCTTCACTAAGATGTTGAAATATTGCCTTGCAATTACATAGGCACTGCACAGTTAGAACAGCACAAAGCAAACCACATTGAATTTGATTGACGAATAGGATTAGGAAAATGAAGGTAGCCCGCGTGGTTATTGATGTGTAGAAAGAAAAGTTAATTGTATTAAAGAGTTAAATTGATAACTTACAAAATCAGAAGTGAATTTTCTGTGAAAATCTTACGTAATGTACTGCGTAAAATTGAAGTTACGTGGCTAGGTAAACCTTTAATTACACCGTTAAAACTCAGTTACAATATGTCGCTAGCACTCTTAGCGTATTAGACTTAAAGTGATTACACATTAATTTGATAAGGGCGGGATATGTATACGCTTTACGGCTACCCGAAAACGCGCTCGGTACGAATAGCATGGGCGTTGGAAGAAATTGGTTTACCTTACGACTACAAGGTTATTGATTTAAGGGCAGGAGAGCATCTGTCTGATGAATATAAGGCAATTAGCCCCGCCGCCAAAATCCCAGTACTTACAACACCTGAAGGTACCTTGAGTGAATCAGCAGCTATTGTCACTTTTTTGGCTGAAAGACACGGCATGCATGAATTTATCCCTGAGGCCGGCAGTTTCGATAGAGCCAAGTATGAAGAGATGATGCTATTTCTTACCAGCGAATTAGAACAGCCTATTTGGAACTTAGCGAAGCACACCTTTGCGTTGCCTAAAGAGCAAAGGCTAGAGCAAATGCGAGATGTAGCGGTGTGGGAGTTTAAGCGCGTGTTGCCTGTATTTTCTTCTATGCTTGGTGGCAAAGAATTTGTGTGCGGAAGCATGTTTACCATGGCCGACGTTATAGCAGGTCATATTTTAGCGTGGGCGAAGGGGAGTAAATTAGACTTAACATTAGATGGAAAACTAGAGAATATTTCAGTTTACGCGCAGCGCGTATTAAGTCGTGAAGCGTATGAAAGAGCATGGCGAAAAGAAATGGCTCAGATAGCCGAAAACTAATAACGCATATCAATAATCTCAAGATGAGACTTATAAAGCTTCTCTTAAAAGCAGTTAACGTTGAGGCTATTTATAGAAATGCAGCAAGCGTGGTTTAAATAACGTCTGGTGGTTTAGCGTACCCGCTAAGCTGTGTAGCACTTAAAATTACAACGAATTAAAAATGACAGCGCCTTTAACTTAACGCGGCGGCGAGACACTCGCGAGATAATGGCGATTACAACAAGGAACAAAAATGAAAGTATTTAAAACACTAGTGGTCAGTAGCGCAGTAACTATGGCACTAGGCCTTAGCGCTGCCTCGGCATTCGCCCATAACCATGCAGAACAGCCAATCGACAAAGCAAGTGTGTCGGCGACGAAGGATGCATCTGAGCACGATAAGCTTTTTGCACTCTTTGCGGCTGCCGACCAGCGGAATATAGAACTAAACCCCATTATGGCTATTTTCCGTGGCGATATGCGCTATGCAGATAGAATGGGCGATTTCTTAACAGACTCCCATGCACTAGCTGGCAAAACGGCCACACTGCTAAACTTGTCAGAGCTTAAACAAATTGACCGTAGCCAATTAAGCGATACAGACAAGCTTGCCTACGATGTATTTAAATACAACCAAGAGCGCTCGCTGAAAATGTCGACAGACGAGATTGAAGCGCTAACGGAAGTTCGCCCTGTTAACCATTTCAGCGGGTTTCACACCTTCTATCCAACCTTTGCTAGCGGAAAGGGCGCAGCGCCATTTAAAACGGTAGAGGATTACGAAAATAACCTATCTCGCCATGAGGATTATATTGCGATTTCTGACCGCGCTATCGATAAGTTTCGAGAAGGCATGGAAAGTGGCGTGCTTGAAACCAAGCTTACTATTGACCGCGTAATTAAGCAGTTTGATACTCAGTTAGCTATCCCAATTAAAGAGTCACAATATTGGGGGCCAGTCACTATGTTCCCAGAGAGCTTTTCCGATGAAGAAAAAGCCCGTTTAACCGCTGATTATGAGAAAGCGACGCAAGAGATTTACGATGCAACAACGCGTATGCGTGACTTTCTTCGCGACGAGTATCTTCCCGTAGCCCGTGAAAGCATTGGCCTTAGCGATATGAAAGGTGGCGCTAAGCTTTACCAGCTTATGGTGGAAGGTTCAACGACACTGCCAATGACGCCTGATGAACTTCACAAGTTGGGCTTAAAAGAAGTTAAGCGTATTAAAAACGACATGCTTGAAATTAAGGATGAAGTGAAGTTTGAAGGGACGCTAAACGAGTTCTTCGACTATGTACGCAACGATCCTAAGTTTAAGCCTGAAAGTCGCGAGGCACTAACGCAAAGCTATTACGATATTGGCCGCGAAGTTGACGAGAAAATTGATCAGTACTTTTCCTTATTGCCCAAGTCTGAACTAGAAATAAAACCTTACGACCCTGCTATCGAGCAATTTAGCGCGGGTGGTTCTTATCAGCCGGGCACGCCCGATGGTTCGCGCCCAGGTACTTTCTACTTTAACGCGTATGACCTTCCTAGTCGCTTAACCACAGGAAACGTTACCTTGTACCTACACGAAGGCGCGCCGGGTCATCATTTCCAAGTGAGTCTAGCGCAGGAAAATGAAGCGCTGCCTTCATTTATGCGCTTTAGTTTCCTTCCTGCCTTCGGTGAAGGCTGGGCGCTGTATTCTGAAACGTTAGGCTACGAAATGGGCTTCTTCGATGACCCATGGAATCGCTATGGTACGCTTCAAGATGAACAACTGCGCGCCATGCGTTTAGTGGTAGATACGGGTATCCATTCCAAAGGATGGACCCGTGAACAAGCTATCGACTTTATGCTTGATAATTCAGGTATGACACGTACAGAAGTTGTGGCAGAGGTAGAGCGTTATATCGCCATTCCGTCACAGGCACTATCTTACAAGGTCGGCGCACTTAAAATTCAAGAATTGCGCGCTCGTGCAGAGAAAGCGCTGGGTGATAATTTCGATATTCGAGAATTTCATGCTCAAGTGCTAAATACAGGTGGTATACCTTTGGCCATTCTTGAACAAAAAATTGACCGCTGGATTGCGAGCCAGAAAAGTTAGAGAGCATCTACACACTAGGTAGACGTTAATACATATTAAAGCCAGCAAGTTTAAAGCCTTGCTGGCTTTTTTCGTTTTTGCGACCAGTGGCAGTGATATTGGTAAGTAGCTTCACTAGAGTGGGTAATTATCTATGCGGATTGTATTAATCATTATTTGAGACTTATAAGGAAGCGGAAAATGGATTTAGGGCTATTTTCGTTGAGTTTAGCGGTAAAGGACATCAGCAAGTCGAAGGCATTTTATGAGGCGTTGGGTTTTGAAGCCATGCCTTCATGCGGCTCGGTGGAAGACAAATGGTTAATGATGAAAAATGGCACCACCATGATTGGCCTATTCGAAGGCATGTTTGAAGACAACATTATGACTTTTAATCCTGACGATGTAAGAGCTCTTCAAGGGAATTTAGTGGCGCAGGGTATAGGGTTAGAGGTTCCTGTGAAAGGCGATAGCGGCCCTGGGCATTTAATCGTTAAAGACCCAGACGGCAACGCTATCATGTTTGATCAGTTTTAAATATTCGCTGCGAGCTCCGCGCCTTGACGAATCGCACGCTTGGCGTCTAGCTCTGCAGCTACATCAGCCCCACCTATAATGTGTACAGTTAACCCCGCATTTTCCAGCGGTTCTTGGAGAGGCTTAAACGGCTCTTGGCCTGCGCAGACTATGACGTTATCGACTGGCAGTACTTTAGGCGTATCGTTAATCAGTACGTGAAGGCCTTCATCGTCCACTTTCTCGTAGCTCACACCATTTATCATTTGGACATTATGGTGTTTTAATGATTGCCTGTGGATCCAGCCCGTTGTTTTGCCAAGCCCCTTGCCTACTTTTGAGGTCTTACGCTGAAGTAAATAAACGTCGCGGTCTGATGGCTCTATCGCTTTTTGTTTGAGCGCACCTGGCGTTGAATAATCTTTGTCGATACCCCAGTGGTCAAGCCATTTATCTTTATCTTTGGCTAAATGTTCATGCTCAACTAAAAACTCTGCCACATCAAAACCGATGCCGCCAGCGCCCACAATTGCTACTTTTTTGCCTACCGGCTTGTGGTCTCGCAATACATCCAAATAGCTCATCACTTTGGGGTGGTCGTGGCCTTCAATTGTCAGTTTACGTGGGTTGATACCGGTAGCTAACACGACTTCATCAAAACCGCCTTTAGCAAGGTTTTCAGCATTCACGTCGGTATTAAGATGGATAGTAACGCCAACACGTGCCAACTGATTATCGAAATAGCGTAATGTTTCGTAAAACTCTTCTTTGCCAGGCACTTGCTTAGCGTAGTTAAACTGCCCGCCAATCTCAGCGGCTTTATCGAACAAGTGTACGTCGTGACCACGTTCAGCGGCATACATGGAAAATGCCAGTCCAGCTGGACCTGCACCTACAACCGCTAACTTTTTCTTGTTTTGGGTGGCTTCAAAAGTCAGTTCAGTTTCATAGCATGCCTGTGGATTAACTAGGCAGCTTGCACGCTTTTGTTCAAATGCATGATCTAGGCAGGCTTGGTTACACGCAATACAGGTGTTGATAAGCTTAGATTCATTGCGCATGGCTTTGGCAACAAAGTGTGCATCAGCCAAGAAAGGGCGGGCCATCGACACCATATCAGCATGACCTTGAGCCAGCACCGACTCTGCAACTTCAGGCGTATTGATACGGTTAGTCGTAATAAGAGGGACAGACACCTCTTTTTTCATCCGTTCGGTTATCCAGGTAAACGCCGCGCGAGGCACCGAGGTGGAAATAGTGGGGACCCGCGCTTCGTGCCAACCAATGCCGGTATTAATTAGCGTAGCACCTGCTTTTTCAATTTCTTTAGCCAAGTACACGACTTCATCCCATTTAGCCCCGCCTTCAACCAAATCGAGCATAGACAGTCGGTAAATAATTATGAAGTTAGTACCTACTTTTTCCCGTACGCCTTTAACTATCTCTACAGCAAGACGAGCACGGTTTTCCAGACTGCCGCCCCATTCGTCACTTCTATGATTGGTACGCTCGCAGAAAAACTGGTTTATAAGGTAGCCTTCAGAGCCCATAATTTCGACGCCGTCGTATCCAGCATCTTGAGCTAAGCTAGCGCATTTTATGTAGTCTTTAATGGTACTTCTTACGCCCTGTGAGGAAAGTTCCCGTGGCTTAAAAGGCGTGATAGGCGACTTCATAGGTGAGGCAGAAACGGCAAGCGGATGATAGCCGTAACGCCCTGAATGCAGAATTTGCATGCAGATCTTGCCGTTTTCTTTATGCACTGCTTCAGTAATAACACGATGTTTTTTGGCATGACTAGAACGGGTCATTCTGCCTGCAAATGGCGCCACCCAACCTGAAATATTAGGGCTGATCCCGCCAGTTACGATAAGACCTGCACCGCCTTTCGCACGCTCGGCATAAAATGCAGCGAGTTTGTCAAATCCGCCTTTTTCTTCTTCAAGGCCAAGATGCATAGACCCCATTAGCGTTCTATTTCGAAGCGTGGTAAAGCCTAAATTTAGTGGTTCAAGTAGGTGAGGGTATGGTGAAGGCTGCGATGAGGGCGTATTCATAATTATTCTCTGTTTTTATATGCTATGAAGGCGGCTGGTTTATGGTTTACGAGCTAAGTTTACCGTATAGCGTTAAACGCTAGCTTGACCGACCAGTTGTTCTGATTATTTACCACTGCATGCAAATGGTAAAGTAGAGTCATCAAGTTTTTATGAAAATAAAAAAGCGAGATACCAGTTGAACGGAAATCTCGCTTTTTAGAGTTTAACTTTATCAACCCTGCTTTGGTGTACCGCATAAGCTAGCTGTTACACTTATGTATATGTATGCAATAAAGTGCTGAAATATGCCCTTATCTATTCATCAACATACATTTTTTGCTGGAATTTCAACGTTTGTTTACTCGCGCCTTTTTGCACATCAATCTCAAACCTAAAGGTTTCCTGATCGCGAAACGGTAAAACAGCTAAATAATAAATTGCGTCGCCATCTTCAACTTTTTTGAAGGTGAGCTTGCGAGCGTTACCTAAGAGGTTCTTTGCTGTACCTGTGACGTCTGCACGTTGCGCTTCGCCAGAAACTTTGTCGAGTACAGAAATGTTCACCAGCGCATTGAACTTACTTCTTACGATGCCATAGCTAGCAGCAACTTCAGGCGTTAAAAATGGGGTGCCGACCACCATGTAATGTACATCCCATTCACCCAGCGTTTGCTTTTGTTCGGCAAAAGCAGAGATGCTTAGGCAAGCCATAGCTATTGCAAGAAATGCCAAATAGCCTTTTTTAATACGGTTTGATTTATTCATGATAGACCTTATCGTTGCCTTCATTTTTACCTGTGTTTTTCCGCTCACGATGCAATAAACGTCATTACTTGGACCGCAGATACCTTATTGATATGTCGATATGTAGACATTCATTACATAGGAAAAGTATCTTGGATCAGTAGCTGTAAAAACTGTAATGCAATGATGGCGATAAGCACTGATAAGTCCAAGCCGCCTAATGGAGGAATCACCTTGCGGATAGGCGCTAAAAACGGTTCAGTAAGCTGATATAAAACGTAGTCAACAGGAGACTGACCTTGTGATACCCAGCTTAAAATAGCCCGTAACAGCAACACCCAAAACATCAGTGATAAGGTTTCTTTTACCACGCCAATCACTGACAGTATTGCAATGCCAACAGGGTTGAGGCTACCGCCAAACATCAAGCCAAGCGTGATGAGCTTTAGGGCGCATACTGCTACTGCCAACACAAAGGTAGCGGTGTCGAATCTGCCGATTGACGGGATAACACGGCGCAACGGCCCCACAATAGGGTGGGTTGCTTTTACTACAAATTGACTCATTGGGTTATAAAAATCTGCTTGAACCACTTGTAGCCAAAGGCGCAGAATAACCACCATCAAATAAAGGCTAAATAAGGTATCAACCAAAAATACCGTTGCATTCATGTTGTGCTTTTCCTAAAACGTTATAGCTGTTTTGCCATTTCTTCTGCACGTGAAACTGCTGCGCGCATCGATTTGCTGACAATGTCTTTTAAACCTTCATTAATGAAAGTATTTACGGCTTCTGCTGTCGTGCCGCCTTTAGATGTAACTTGGGCACGAAGCTCGCTTAATTCAAGATTGGGGTTGTTACAAACCATTTCGGCTGCGCCTAACATGGCCTGCTGAACCATTAAGCGAGACTGGGCTTTATCGAAGCCCATGTTCATAGCTTCTTCCTGCATATTTTGCAGGAACAAGAAGAAATAAGCAGGGCTGCTGCCTGCTGCAGCGATAACACCGTTAATCCCCTCTTCTTTATCTACCCATACGGTTTCGCCCACGCTGTTCATCACATCGTCAACGTATTGTCTGTCAGATTCTGAAACCGTGTCGTCGGCATACATGCCAGACATCCCTTTACCCAATAAGCTTGGGGTGTTAGGCATAATACGAACAACAGGGTATTCACCACCTAGCATTTCTTGCAGCCGAGCGACGGGAAGACCGGCAGCAATACTCATAAACAACTTGCCAGATAGGTCATTGTTCTTTTGTAACTCGGTGCACATATCGCCCATTATTTGTGGTTTTACCGCAAGCACGATGGCATCAGCGAATTGGCAAGCTTCATCGTTAGACTGTGTGGTATGAATACCAAACTCGGCTTTCAGGCCGTCTAACTTGGGTGTGGAAGGGTTTGCCGCCAAGATATTTTCTTTGGCATAACCTGATTTGATAAGACCACTGATGATGCTGCGGCTCATGTTACCCGCGCCAATAAATGCTAATTTTTTCTGTTGCATGTAAATCCTATTAATTAGTTTCGTTTAAGTCTGTGTAGTGAGGTGTCGACCTAATTTCGTTTACCGAAAATAGCGGTACCTACGCGCACCATCGTCGACCCGTGCTGGATCGCTTCTGCCATATCACTACTCATTCCTACGGATAGGGTATCAAAATTGCTCAGTGATGTATGGTAGTGGTCGAATAATTCTTTAAGTTTGGCGAGCGACTTATGCTGCTGCTCTTCACTTGGGTTGGCTTTGGGAATGGCCATTAACCCTCGCAACGTTAAGCGTTCCTGCGATTCAATGAACTCGATAAGAGAAGGTAATTCGCCAAGAGATATACCGGACTTACTCTCTTCGTCATCAATATTCACCTGAATACATACATTCAGCGGCGGCAATGAGTCTGGTCGTTGCTCGTTCAAGCGGCGAGCAATTTTTTCTCTGTCTACGGACTGAACCCAATCGAAATGCTCAGCGACGATTTTAGTTTTGTTTGATTGGATTGGGCCAATCATATGCCATTCCAGATCATCGAGATAAGAAAGTTCCTGAACCTTTTCAACACCTTCCTGTACGTAATTTTCACCGAACATTCGTTGTCCCGCTTCATACGCTTCCATGATATCTGATACGGGTTTTGTTTTGCTAACCGCTAGCAATTTAACGGAATTTGGTGGACGATGTGCACTGGTAGCGGCTTGGTCTATTCCTTTTAGTGCGGAATTTAGTCTTTCTGCTATTGTTTGCATTATTCACCTTGTTTTGGAGAAGTGGTTGTGGATATTACCGAACTTTTGGCTTTCAGTGTTAAGAATAACGCCTCAGATTTACACTTATCAGCGGGCCTACCACCAATTATTCGTGTAGATGGCGAAATGCGTAAACTGAACGTGCCTGCTCTCGATCACAAGCAAGTACACAGTCTCATTTATGAGATTATGAATGACATGCAGCGCAAAGAATACGAAGAAAATCTAGAAACAGATTTTTCTTTCGAAGTAAATGGCCTGTCGCGCTTTCGTGTAAATGCATTCGTTCAAAATCGAGGCGCTGCCGCGGTACTGCGTACCATTCCTAGCAAGGTATTAACGCTTGAAGATTTAGGCGCGCCTGAAATTTTCAAAGAGATAATAAACCAACCTACGGGGATTGTACTTGTAACAGGGGCAACGGGGTCAGGTAAAAGTACCACGCTTGCAGCAATGGTCGATCATATCAACACCCACAAGCGTGAGCATATTCTCACTATTGAAGATCCAATCGAATTCGTTCACGAAAACAAACTTTGCCTGGTAAACCAGCGAGAGGTGCACCGCGACACCCACTCGTTTAACAATGCGTTGCGTTCAGCACTTCGTGAAGACCCTGACGTGATTTTGGTGGGCGAGCTACGTGACCTTGAAACCATACGACTAGCTATATCAGCTGCGGAAACCGGTCACTTGGTGTTTGGAACGCTTCACACTAACTCTGCGCCAAAGACTATCGACCGTATTATCGATGTATTCCCAGCCGAAGAAAAGGCCATGGTGCGCTCCATGCTCTCAGAGTCGCTACGCGCGGTAATATCTCAAACCCTGCTGAAGAAAGTTGGAGGGGGTCGAATAGCAGCACACGAGATCATGGTAGGTATTCCAGCTATTCGTAATCTTATTCGCGAAGATAAGGTGCCGCAAATGTACTCTGTCATTCAAACTGGTCAGGCACATGGTATGCAAACGATGGATCAGTGCTTACAGCGTTTAGTGGCCATGGGGGTGATTACTAAACAAGATGCGGCGGCTAAGTCGGTGGATAAACAGTCGATGAACAACTTCTAGAGGCCGATATGTTAGATTCACTTTTACAAAAAATGGTCGACTCCAATGCGTCGGACTTGTTCATTACCGCGGGGTTTCCCGTTAGCGCCAAGATAAACGGTAAGCTTACGCCGGTCACTGAAACGGCGACTTCTGAGGACGCCTCATTAGCGCTTGTTCATGAAGCCATGACCGAGAAGCAGCAAAATGAATTCCATACATCGAAGGAATGTAACTTTGCGATAGTGCGAGAAGGAATTGGCCGCTTTCGTTGCTCTGCGTTTTGGCAGCGAGACCAAGCAGGCATGGTCATACGTCGAATTGTTACTCAGATACCAAAAGCAGATGATTTAGGTCTGCCGCGAGTATTGAAAGAAATCATTATGTCTAAGCGCGGTCTTGTTCTATTCGTGGGTGGAACCGGAACGGGTAAATCTACTTCACTTGCTGCGCTTATTGGTCATAGAAATGAAAACTCTCATGGTCATATATTAACTATCGAAGACCCTATTGAATTTGTGCATGAGCACAAAAATTGCGTTATCACTCAGCGTGAAGTAGGTATCGATACGCAATCTTTTGACGATGCGCTTAAAAGCTCGCTGCGTCAGGCGCCAGATGTCATTCTCATTGGTGAGATTCGTTCTATGGAAACCATGGAATATGCCATGTCGTTTGCCGATACGGGGCATTTGTGTGTGGCAACATTGCACGCTAACAATGCAAACCAAGCGATAGAGCGTATCATGCATTTAGCGCCTAAAGATCAGCACGACAAGCTGCGCTTCGATTTAAGCCTAAATATTCGGGCTATTGTTGCCCAACAGCTTGTTCCTACTCCGGATGGTAAAGGCCGAGTAGCTGCAATTGAAATACTGTTAAATTCACCATTAGTTCGCGATCTTATTCAGCGAAATGAAATTGGCGCGCTAAAAGAGGCGATGAAGAAGGGCAAAGAGCAAGGTATGCAGAGCTTCGATATGGCCCTTTATGATCTTTATAAAGCGGGCAAGATCGATATGGATCAAGCGCTGCATCATGCTGACTCGCCTAATGACTTACGCTTGATGATTAAACTTGATACTAGCGATGGATCTAGTTTGGGCACGCTATCTAATGTGTCGATTGATATGGATGATTAGAACGCGTTCAGTTAGATTGAGGCAAAATATACGTCGTAATTTTATGGCCTGTACTCGTCAATAAACGGTATTTTCTAAAAAAGCAGCCTTCAGTGGCTGCTTTTGTATTTGAATGAGGATTGCTTTTGAAAAAACTTTTCACTTCACACGATGCCTTTGAAATGCAAGCCGTTCGCAGTGAATTAGACGCTCTATCTATCCCTTATATGGTAAAAAACGAGTTTGCTAGCGGCGCCATTGGTGAGCTGCCTTGGCAAGACTCACAACAAGAAGTATGGCTTGTTGATGACAGTTGGTATGACAGGGCTTCTAAAGTGGTGGAAGCGTTAATAAACAACGCAAATAAAGCAACGGGGGCCAGAGAAGACTGGCTTTGCACGCAATGTGGAGAGGAAAACGGTAGTGCATTCGAGTTATGTTGGCAGTGTAATGAAGGACACCGCCCTGAATAACGTTAGCACAATAATTTATTGCGCTTAGGGTAACGCGATTTTGCTGGAGCGCATAAAGCGTATTGCTTAATTGGCTTATCCATATTGGCTTTCACTCCAACTGGCAAAAATAACACAAGCAGACACGCTATCTACTTTATCTTTAGTTAGCTTCTTATAACCGCCTAACTCAAACAACATGGATCTGGCATCAGTAGTAGTAAGGCGCTCATCACACGTTTCCACTGCCACACGAAAACGCCCGTGCAGACGGTTGGCAAACTTGCGTGCTCGCTGGGTCATTTCTTGCTCGGTACCATCCATATTAAGCGGTAATCCCACCACGATAACGTGAGGGCCCCATTCTTCGTACAGCTTTTCAATCACCGCCCAGTCTGGAATGCCGTCTTTCGCTTTTAATGCCGCTAGCGGCGAAGCGGTACCGGTAATCTCTTGTCCCACCGCCACGCCAATACTTTTAGTACCAAAATCAAACGCAAGTACCGTGCGATTACCTAACTCAGGCATGTCCGGCTCCTGGTGCAAGCTGCCACACGTCAACACCCAATTTATTTACCGTCGCCTGCCACTTTTTGTGTATGGGCGTGTTAAACAAGATATCTTCATCGGCTTCAATGGTTAGCCACGCGTTCTCTTGCATTTCTTTTTCAAGCTGCCCCGCAGTCCAACCTGCATAGCCTAATGCAATAAGCACGTCTTTCGGCCCTTCATCATTGGCAATTGCAGTAAGTATATCTTTAGATGTGGTGACCATAATGCCCGGTGCAAGCTTGAGACTCGACGCCCATGCTTTTTGAGTAGAATGGAGCACAAACCCGCGCTCTTGACTCACAGGCCCACCAGCGAGAACGATATCCTCAGCTTTTTCATCAGATACATTAAGTTCTTTATCAGTTTGTTCTAGAAGTTGCTTCACGTTCATCGTAGAAGGCTGATTTACTACGATGCCCATTGCACCTTCTGCGTTATGTTCACAAACATAAATGAGTGATCGGGAAAAGTACGGATCGTCCAGGCTCGGCATCGCGACTAAAAAGTGGTTCTGTAAGCTTTTCAATTCCGTCATAGTTTTTCTTTCACTTCTATCGGACTGCGAACTATCAGCATGCAGGCCTTTTTTACTTATTGTTTAAAATGTCGTCGGTATAGGGCCCAAGCGCGTTGAGACTTATATCTCTTTACTTCGTCAGGCGCTTTTCTATCGCATCAAACAGCGCGCCAATTATATTGATGTCGTAAGCTGCTTCTATTTCTCGTACGCACGTTGGGCTAGTAATGTTTATTTCGGTAATTTTATTCCCAATTACATCAAGACCCACAAAAAGAATATTATTTTCTTTCAGCGTGGGCGCTATAGCCTCAGCTAGCGCTCTGTCAGACTCTGAAATCGGCTGCGGGCGACCAGTACCGCCGGCAGCTAAATTACCGCGGGTTTCGCCCTTAGTTGGCAGGCGTGCTAAGCAGTAGGGCATCACTTCGCCATCAACAATGAGTACACGTTTATCGCCATCTTTTATTTCTGGCAAATACTCTTGGACCATCATGTATCGGGTGCCCAACTTAGTTAACGTTTCAATGACAACGCCCAAGTTATTGCCGTCGGGTTTAATTCTGAAGATAGAGGCACCGCCCATACCGTCCAATGGCTTACAAATAATATCCTTGTGTTTAGCGTGAAACTCGCGGATCAAGGTTTGATTGTTTGAAACCAATGTATGAGGAATATGCTCTGGAAAGTAAGACGTCAATAGCTTTTCGTTGTAATCACGCAGCGCCTGCGGATTGTTAACCACTATCGCGCCTTCGTCTTGAGCGAGCGAAAGTATTTGAGTGGCATAGAGGAATTCACTGTCAAACGGAGGGTCTTTGCGCATTAGCAATACATCGATATCTCCTAAGTGAACAGTAAATTCATCCTCAACAGTATAAAATTCTGTTGCTTGATCTTTTACTGATACGGTTTTACCAAGCCCCATAGGCTTACCGTTATCTAAGTACAAGTCTTTTAGCTCGAAATAGACAACTTTTGCACCGCGGCGCTGGGCTTCAAGCATCATTGCGAAGCTTGTGTCTTTATGTGGCTTAATGCTCGCAATGGGGTCCATGATTACGCCAACGGTATATTGCATAGTGTCTCACCTTGAATATTTATAAAATCCCATCACAGACGGGCCAGCTACTTTTTGTTTTATATTGGGGCACAGTTTAACTTCTTCAAGCTAATCATTTCACAAGCAAAGGGCGTTAAAAGTCGCCATGCAGCGCTTGAAGTATACTTAGGCTGGTTATTGCCGCGGTTTCCGTTCGCAAAATTCGAGGTCCCAGACTTACTGACTGGTAACCACTCTCATTCGCTTGATGTATTTCTGTTTCGGCCAAGCCACCTTCAGGACCAATTAATAAACGAAAACCCTGCGTGTTATAAGGTTGTCTGGCTAAACTTTGTTCCGCTCCTGGAGCAAGTACAAGCCTTGTTGTACTTGTTGATGATGACAGCCACTGGCTCAGACTAACAGGTGCATTAAGTGTTGGAATAACGTTGCGACCGCTTTGTTCGCACGCGCCGATAATGATCCTTTGCCATTGCTGGATTTTTTTCTCCCAGCGCGATTCATCAAGCTTTACGGTGCAGCGCTCGGTGATGATAGGTGTAATTTCAGACACTCCAAGTTCCACACCCTTTTGCAAAACGGTGTCCATTCTATCGCCTTTAGATACACCTTGACCTAGGTGAATGTGAAGTGGCGACTCTTTTGCCAGAGAAAGGCAAGCATCAGCTTCTACCGTAACTTTTTTCCTTTGAACACTGATGACTTGTGCGCTGTATTCATTACCATCACCATTAAATAGCACTATAGGGCGATTGGGCTTAATACGTAAAACCGTGGCGATGTGATGTCCTGCATCTTCGGTTAACTCAAATTCTTGTTCTAACGGGATGGGGTTGGGGTAATAGACTCTAGGTATACGCATAGTAAATCAGGTGTATGGTTTTACCGCGTATAATACGTGTATGGAGATACAGGTTGCAATGCTGTTGAAGACTTCGTGTGCACTTTAAGGTTAAATTCGCCTTAATAGTAAATGACACGAACAACAGCATGCGCCCTTTAAATATTTGCTGATTCGGTTTTACCTTTACGCCGCAGTGGGCGAAGAGTCGTTAGAAGACGATTTCAACACAGAGGTTGTTCGCTTCGATTGATGTGACGGGCGGTACTCCGCTCTTGCGTACTTAGTATGTTTTCCTTTATCAGTGCGAAGTGAATATAAAAACAAACACAATACAACTGAAAATAAGGTAATGAGAAGCAACATGCGTTAATCCTTTAAGTGACATAGTTTGCTAAAGCTCGTTCATTTCAGGTTGGCCAGCCAATTATTAGGTGTGCAGCGCGTCCAACTTTCATGAGACTTTAGTCTAAAACTTTGCGGCTAAAAAATCATCAAAAAAATTGTCTTAAAACTCGGTAACTTCCAATTTTATGGAAAATAGCAAAGCGTATTTAAGCTTCTAATGAGATCATGCTTTTAATGAGTTACAGGGGTGTGACAATTATTCAAAAAGATACTCAAACTTTAGTCTATGTGATGGGTGAAAATGACTTTTCAGACCGCTACTTTAGGATAAGGGGCGCACTATCAACAGCCTATGTAGATTAGACTTTAGAGCAAATTTATGCTGTTTGAGCCTATTATGTATTGGTGTTAATACGAATAGCTGCTAACGTATTTGCGTTAATCACAACTAACCATGACAAGGACCATATTATGGAAGAGAAACTCTCGCTTTTTTCAGCAAGCGATGTTGAAAGATATATAAACGAATACGCCATTCCTTGGGGTATCAATATATTAATGGCGATTGCAATTTATGTAATCGGTAAAATCGTAGTTGGACTCATCCTTTCTGTTTTTAGACGCCTAATGGCTAAATCTAAATACGATGACATGTTAGTAGACTTCCTAGAAGCCATACTTAGCGCAATTTTGATGCTGTTTGTTATTGTAGCGTCACTCGACCAACTAGGTGTAGACACTACGTCTCTTGTCGCAATACTGGGTGCTGCCGGTCTAGCAATTGGCCTATCACTGCAAGATTCACTGAAGAATTTCGCGGCTGGTGTAATGCTTCTAGTATTTAAGCCATTTAAAGCAGGCGATTTTGTTGAAGCTGCTGGTACGGCGGGTTCTATTAAGAAGATTGGTATCTTCACAACCACAATGAATACACCAGACAATAAAGAGATTATTGTACCAAATGGTAATATTTATGGCGGTAACATCACCAACTATTCTGCAAAAGATACTCGTCGCGTAGACATGGTTGTAGGTATTGGTTACGACGCCGACTTGTTGAAAGCTAAGCAGGTATTGCAAGAAATGATTGCTGCTGATGAGCGTATTTTGGCAGAGCCCGCACCGACTGTTGCAGTTTCTGAACTAGCAGATAGCAGCGTTAACTTTGTAGTACGCCCTTGGGTAAAAGCTGCAGATTTCTGGTCGGTTAAGTTCGATTTTACTGAGCAAGTCAAACTTCGCTTCGACAAAGAAGGTATTTCTATTCCATTCCCACAAATGGATGTTCATCTTCACAAGCAAGACGGCGAATAGTCACTAGCTTTGAAAACAAAAAACGCTGCAATATTGCAGCGTTTTTTTTGCTTTAAGGAAAGGAAATACTGATACCTTTTACTGTAATCTTGTAGTAGCAAAAAACGTCGATTTGGGAGCCAACCTATTATCTACAGTTAGGACGATAGGCAGTGGCTTGATAGTCTGCATAGGCGTCGGGCATATTAGCTTGCAAGTTATCAATTCTGGTTTGCGGAGCAGGGTGAGTTGATAACAGTTCCATTGGACGGTTACCCCCACTTGCCGCATCCATGTTTTGCCATAAGTTAACTGACTGTCTAGGGTCAAATCCAGACTTCGCCATGAGCTGAAGACCTATAACATCGGCTTCAGATTCGTGAGTTCTGCTGAAGGGAAGCTGAACACCCACCTGAACACCTAACCCTATGGCAGCCATAATCGGCCCTGATTGAGGCACTTCGTTCGCTGCTAACACCTGACCAACCGCTTGACTTCCCATATTTATCAATGTTGATTGAGACATCCGTTCGTTACCGTGCTCTGCAATAACATGCCCCACTTCATGACCGATAACAGCGGCAAGTTGATGCTGGTTTTCTGCAACGTTAAGAAGCCCTGTATAAACGCCAATCTTTCCGCCTGGCAGGGCAAACGCATTTACCTGTTCATCGTCAAACACCACCACTTCCCACTGACCATTGAAAACGCTAGCAGGTACTTGGGCAGTAATCGCGTTTGCTACACATTCTACGTAAGAATTCTGAACAGACTTATTCGAAATCTTCAGCTCCTCTTTCATTCCTGTGAAAGCTTGGTCACCCATTTGAGCTAACTGACTCTCAGAAAAGAGCAATACTTGATTTCTGCCTGTTGGTGAGGTTGCACAAGCAGTTAGCGTAAGCGTCGCTGCAATCAATGCTGACGCTGTGAATTTCAATTTCATGACTAATCCTTTTAAAAACCTAAGAGCGTCGGAACCACTCACTTCAACAACGAGCTATTCCAATTTCATTAAGTTTATACATAATATTGTGAATATTAGTATCAGATAGTGCCTTCAAATAAAACTAGGCGTTTGCTTTATCTATGATTTTCGGTGGGTTAAACCCGTGTGGTTCTTATCTTTGTTATAGAAAAGTGACTGCCCTTTGCCTATTTAATATTTGTGTCATAAACTGATTCTAATTTATACATAGAAGTTACATAAATTTTCTGGTGTACTAAGTCAAGAAGTCCCCGTTTCTCTTTTTACTTTCTTCAGCGAAAGTGAAAACTTCGAGATTTCTAGGGCCTGACAACGTACGACAAAAATACAAATAAAAAGGAAATAAGATGGCAGTGCGTAATAAATTTAAATATGGATTACTTGCATTTTTAGTGTCTGCTGCGCTTTCTGGATGCGGCCTCGATGGCGATGACGGTGCGCAAGGTGAAACAGGTGCACAGGGTCCACAAGGCGAGCAAGGCGAAGCTGGAGCAGATGGAAGCGATGGTACCGATGCGTCAATTGGCATTGCTATGGACGTCGTTGGTCGCGCCTTCCTAGGTAACCAAACAGCCGCTGAAATTGTTCAGTTTCATGCTGGAACCAGCACAATTTACGCAACAAATGGAGAGACCAACACTATCGCGGTTATTGATGCCTCTAGCGTGAATACCGCTACCATGGCTGATCCAATTAACACGACTACGCTAACGCCAACTACTATCGCACTGCCTGCTGATATTAACGGCGTAACGCTGGGTAGCGTAACAAGCATTGCAATAAGCGGTGACCTTATGGCCGTTGCAGTGCCAGCTAATGTGAAAACAGACAATGGTTATGTACTGTTTTATAACGGCTTGGATAGCTCATCGCCTGCTTTTTTGGATTCGGTAGTAGTAGGTGCGTTGCCTGATATGGTTACCTTTACGCCTGATGGTGGCAAAGTGTTGGTAGCAAACGAAGGTGAGCCTTCTGATGACTACACTATCGACCCTGAAGGTTCGATCACGGTTATCAATATTCTAGCGAGTGGTGAGCCTGAAGAAACAGGGACTACTGTTGGATTTAGCGCACTTAACGGCACCGAAGCTGACTTGATGGCACAGGGTATGATGTTCCCTAACCCAGCAGGGCGCACAATTAATGGCACTGCAATCACGTCATCTGTTGCTAAAGATTTAGAGCCGGAATATATCACAGCCACTAACGATGTTGCTTATGTAAGCCTGCAAGAAAACAACGGCTTGGCTATTTTAGATTTAGAAGAGTTAACTGTTGATGTTGTTGGTTTAGGGACTAAGTCGTGGGCTGGCTTGAATATTGACATACAAGAAGATGGAGCAGTGAGCTTTGGTCAGTATACAGGGCTGTATGGCGTATACCAGCCTGATACTATCGCTAACTTTACGTGGAAAGATGCGACGTTTATTGTAACAGCGAATGAAGGCGATGCTCGCGAATACTTCTTTGAAGCTGCCGACGAGGCCGCATGTACAGCTGCTGGCGGTGTTGATTTTGATGAGAACGACGGCTGCCTAGCGTATACTGACGAAGTAAAAGTAGAAGATCTGACTGCTGCTGCTAACTCTGAATTAGCTATGCTACAAGCAACCGGTGAAGCCGATGATTTACGTGTAACATCAGCCATGGGCGATGCAGATGGTGACGGTGAATACGATGCAGCGTATGCATATGGCGCCCGTTCATTTACTATTTGGGATCAAAACGGTTTGGTGGTTTACGACTCAGGTGACGATTTTGAGCGTATTACTGCTTCAGTCCACGGCGCACAGTTTAACAACGGTGATGATGAAAACGCGGGTGACTCACGCTCTGAAAATAAAGGCCCTGAGCCAGAAGCCTTAACGGTTGGGCAAGTGGGCGATCGCACGTATGCCTTTATTGGCACAGAGCGCATGGGTGGTATTTTCGTTTACGACGTAACTAACCCATATGATGTTCAGTTTGCTGAATACATTATCAATCGTGACCTTACTGAAGGGTTAACTGCCGATGATGTTATTGGTGACCTTGCGCCTGAGAGCCTAGTATTTGTTAGTGCAGAAGACAGCCCAAGTGGTGTTCCTCTTCTAGTAGTAGGTAGCGAAGTAAGCGGCACGGTAACAGTGTGGCAAATTAACCAGCTTTAATTATTTACCAAACGCAATATGAAAACCCGCTTTTAAAAGCGGGTTTTTTATTGGCTATGAGGTGAATATCAGAGCTGTTGTCAAAAGTAAAAAGTACAAGGTTCTAAAGTTAAACATGAGTAGACCAAGGTTTTCACTAAACGAGGATAACTTGGTCAGATATTTTTTGAGCATTTCAATTCACTAGCCCCTTTCAATCTACATGTCTGGTTTAGCTCAAACGCTTCGCAGGCAAATGCGATTTATTTTCTAATTAGATTATTTGGGTTAGAGCCGTTAATTACCGGCGCAACACGATGGGACGCATTCACTATAGTTACACCGAAAGCGGATTAAGGTAAGCTATAGGACATCAAATGCCCCCCGGCACCTAATAATAGGGTATCGGAGGAGCTAAATTGCATACGTATTATCGCGTACAGGACACGTCGCCTATTGTGCGAAGGGCATGTCGCCTATCGTGTAAAAGGCATGTCGCAACGCTGTGCATAGTGCGTTTGTGGTGTTAATTAAAAAAATAGAGAATGATTATGTCTCATCAAGTTGTGATCAGTGGTGTAGGTGTATGGCACCCTAAAGACAGTATTACAAACGAAGAACTGGTTAATAGCTATAATGCCTATGTTGATGCTTTCAATGAAGAAAATAAGACACAAATAGAGACGGGCGAAGTTAGCGCAATGCCTTATTCAAGTGCAGAGTTCATCGAAAAAGCTTCAGGTATAAAAAGCCGCTACATCTATCAGAAAGAGGGCGCGCTAGATATCACTCGGATGAAACCGAAAATTGAACCCCGCAGCGATGACGAGCTTTCTCATCAAGCTGAAATAGCCGTTGAAGCGGCAAAGCTAGCACTAGCATCAGCTAAACTAGATAGTAAAGATATTGACGCCGTGATCGTCTCATGTGCCTATACGCAACGTGCATATCCAGCAATAGCCATAGAAGTGCAAGAAGCACTAAATATTGAAGGTTTCGGTTTCGATATGTTGGTGGCGTGCTCGGCCGCAACCTTTGGTATGCACCGCGCTTATGAAATGCTCTGCGCAAAAAATGCGACGCGAGTATTGGTAATTAATCCCGAGTTGGTGTCTCCACAAATCAACTACGCAGATCGCGACAGCCATTTTATTTTTGGTGATGTGGCAACCGCTACTGTACTAGAGATGGCTGAAACCGCTCAGAGTGAACATGTTTATGACGTGCTTAGCACTAAGGCCCTGACAAAGTTCTCAAACAACATCCGATCAAACTTTGGCTATATGACCCGTGCAGAAGATGTTGACCCTTACGGACCTGATAAGTTATTCCATCAGGCTGGGAGAAAAGTGTTCAAAGAAGTTTGCCCTTTGGCTGCGGCACATATTGAAGAGCACTTGGCTACTCACGACATAAAGCCTGAAGGCGTAAAACGCTGGTGGCTGCATCAGGCAAATATTAATATGAACACCCTGATTTGTAAGCGACTGCTAGGGCGTGATGCCGACCGTACCGAGGCGCCAATTGTGCTGGATGAATTTGCCAACACTGCTTCGGCTGGCTCTGTGATCGCCTTTGGCCTCAACCATGAGGATCTTGTTGCCGGCGATGTTGGCGTACTTTGCTCATTTGGAGCGGGTTACTCAATAGGCTCTCTGGTTATCCGTAAAAGGTAGTGCTTTACAAAATAAAAAGGGTGAGATGAAGGGATGATTTCAGATGTAGGCTATGTGTTAAACAGTCTGGCGCATTTAGCCCTTTTATTGTTGTTATTGACCGTACGCAAACCAGGTGTGGCCAAGAATCTATTAGTCTTGGCTACGGCTGCTACGTTTTTATGGTCGACAAGTTTAGTCACTGCACTGTTTGGCCCGGTTTCATTAAGTTGGTTGCTCAGCGCTGATGTCCTTAAGCAGCTTGCGTGGCTGTTATTTTTAGCTGGCTGCCTTCAAACAAGTTTCAACAACATTTTCGATGTTTTAAAGCGGCCCGTCACACTTATCATTCTAGCGCCTGCGCTAGTTGCATTGTTTGCGCCCTATTTATTGGCGGTCAATCCAGCGTGGAGCTTTCTTGTTCTTATCGTATTGTCTTTAGAAGTATTGGTTTTACTGGAAGTTGTCTACAGACAAGCAGGCCGAGAGCAATGGGCCTTCAAGCCGCTTATCATTTATCTAGGTGCCACAAATTTATTTGAATTTGTCACTTACGCGAACGCGACCATGGTTAACCAAGTGGAGGTTGGCTATATAGCTGCTCGCGGTTTCATCTACTTCCTGTTGATGCCCCTGCTTGTTATTTCTATACGCCGAATTCATCATTGGGGCATAGATATATTTATCTCTCGCGATGTCGTTCTGCATAGCTCGCTGCTTTTAGTGGCAGGTGGCTACCTATTCATAATGGCCGTAGTCGGGTACGCGATAAACTATTTGGGGGGAAACTGGGGCGCTACTGTTCAAATAATTTTGGTTGTGATGTCTTTCGCTTTGCTCGCCACGGTATTTTTATCCAATGGTTTTCGAACGAAGATAAAAGTATTTATTACGAAGCACTTTTTTGCAAACCAGTTCGATTATCGCGTCGAGTGGGTAAAGTTAACGAAATGGCTGACGAAAGCCGGAGAATCGAGTTCGGATGTGTACTATGCGGGTTTAACCGGCATGCTTAACGCAATCCAGTACGATTCTGGTTTGTTATTTAAAGTCACGCAAAATGGGTATGAATGTATTGCTTCGGCGTCTCCTATATCGGACGGTAAAGAATATAGGTGTAAGACCCTTGATGCGCTCGTGCTATATAGTGATGAAAATGGTTGGATAATCGACACCGATGCTTACCTAGTTAAACCCTTTGATTACGAGGGGCTAAAGTTAGATAGAGATGCACTAAAGCAGTGGGGCTACCAGCTCTTTGTTCCCTTATTGAAAGAGGGTGGGTTATGGGGCTTTGCTGTACTTGCGCCGGGAGATAAGGAAAAAATCAGCCTTAACTGGGAAGTAAAAGATTACCTTACCGCTGTATCCGAGCAAGTGGGTACGTACATGCAACATCACGAAGCTGCCCAAGTTGTGGCTGAAAATGCACAGTTCGCTGCGTTCAATCGAATGTCAGCATTTGTACTGCATGATTTAAAAAATGTTTTAGCGCAGGTCGACTTGATACTGGCCAATGCGCAGCAGCATAAGCACAATCCTGAGTTTATTGATGACACCTTTGAGACTTTAGAGCACACCAAAGCAAGAATGGAAAAAATGCTAAAACAACTTACCGATAAAAAAGCGGTAGAAGAGGGCGTAAATTCCGAGTTTCTCCTTTCAGATATTGCAAAAGATGTGGTCGAAAAGCGCTGTTCAGCGTTACGTCCGCTACCTGCCGTGCATCTTGTTCGAGAAACTCCCGTGCTGGTAGATAGAGAAAAAGTCGCAAACGTACTTTACCATCTTATAAGTAATGCACAGCAAGCTACCGCAGATGATGGTGAAGTAGATGTGGTTATTACCAGTAATTCAGATAATAATACACAGCTTGTAATGATAGAAGATACCGGTACTGGTATGGATAAAGCGTTTATTGATGAACGCTTATTTAAGCCTTTTGATACGACCAAAGGGAATGCAGGTATGGGCATTGGCGCTTACGATGCTAAAACCTACATTGAGTCAATTGGCGGGAAGCTTACTGTTCAAAGCGAACCAGGTCGTGGCAGCTGTTTTACACTGTATTTTCCGATAGGATAGGGTGTACGCTAAATAAGCGGTGAAAAACCGCACAAATCCAAGCACGATGAATGGATGAAGTATAATAATAGGATGATAAAATGACTGATACCATTTTGGTAGTAGACGATGATTTAGGTATACAAAAGCAGCTAAAATGGAGTCTTACGGATTACAATGTTGTTTTTGCTGACGATCATACTTCAGCCATTGCTCAACTGCGTCGATTTGAGCCAAAAGTTGTTACTCTTGATTTAGGACTGCCTCCCGACCCTGCGAATGCCTCAGAGGGCCTTCGCATTCTTCATGATATCATCTCTCTTGCGCCGCGAACCAAAGTCATTGTTGTTACAGGAAACAATGACAAGCAAAATGCGTTGAAGGCCATAGATTTCGGAGCCTACGATTTTTATCAAAAGCCAATAGACTCTGACACCATTAAGTTGCTTGTCCACCGCGCACTCAATCTTTCTAAGCTAGAACATGAAAACAGTATATTAGCCCGCGCTCGTTCGGGTATGTCGCGTATTGTAGGTAATAGCGAGGCGATTCAAAAAGTAGTGCGCCGTGCAGAAAAAATTGCCAATACAGATATAAGTACCTTGTTATTGGGTGAAAGTGGTACAGGTAAAGAAGTTTTTGCTCGAAGTATTCATGAGCACAGCCCGAGAAGAGATAAGCCCTTCGTAGCGATTAACTGCGCCTCTATTCCAGAAAATTTGCTAGAAAGTGAACTATTCGGATATGAAAAGGGGGCGTTTACCGGCGCAAATAAAACAACGGTGGGCAAAATAGAGACCGCTCAAGGTGGTACGCTATTCTTGGATGAGATTGGCGACATGCCTATTGGACTCCAGGCTAAAATGCTTCGTTTTTTGCAAGAGCGTGTAATAGAGCGCGTTGGCGGTCGAAATGAGATTCCAGTAGACATTCGGGTCATTTGTGCAACACACCGTGATTTGCAAAGTATGGTTGCGCAAGAAACCTTCAGAGAAGATTTATACTATCGTGTGGGTGAGATGCCTATTATGATCCCGCCGCTGCGCGACCGTGATCAAGATATTATTTTGCTTGCCCGAACTTTCCTCAATATTTACCGCGAAGAGTTTAAAGCGAAAGCCAAAAGCTTTTCTGAGTCAGCGGTTAACGCCATGCTCGCCCATAAATGGCCGGGCAACATTCGCGAAATGCAGAACAAATTGAAGTCGGCGGTGATCATGGCAGAGGGCACGGTTATACAGCCTGACGATCTAGGATTAATACCTGTTGATGCCCAAGATGAGCCAGAAACGCTGAATTTGCGAGAGGTGCGAGAAATTGCAGAAAGCCGCGCAATACGCCGGGCGTATCAAAAAGCTGAAAAGAATATGTCGAGAACGGCCGAGCTTCTTGGCGTAACTAGACCCACGCTTTATTCACTTATTGACAAATATCACATGGAAGATATCAAAAGCAGCGATTAATTTATCGCATAATATGGTGGTAAGTGCTTTTGCTTATCACCATACAATAATAGATAGCGAGTGGTAAGCACCACAACATTCCGCTAAAGAATGAATTGGCAGTGTGTCTCTGCTAACACATCATGGCCGCTGTAATGGACTTCTATCGCAATACCATGTGAGCTATCCTCTACATAGACGATGCTGCCACAAAGGTTGCATACGTGATGCGTTTCTCCATTTGACTCATGAAGCGTAGCCAACGTTGAGGGTGCGCAGTCAATAACTAGCTGCTCTTTGGTTACGTTTACACGAAAAGCGCAGGCATCAGCCTGTGACAATGTCTCATTATCAGCTTCGAGTTCACCAATATGGTCAACTTCATACTGAATAGCTTGGCAACTACAACTTCCTCTATACATACCGCTATTCCTCTACTGCTTTTAATCGAGGTTATCTGGCCATTTAATACTTGCAACGTTATTGAATGATGTCGCAATTCTTGAACCAGTAAAGTTAAATTTATGATCTATTGGCGTGCGCTTATTTTCATTGTTATTAAGTGTTTCAATAACGCCTACCCAGCCGTTTCTTCCTGAGAGCTTTGCAGCGTAGAGCGCATAATCAACGACAGCAAACGTACGCTCCCATGCCATGTCAAAATTGTCTTTTCTGTCTGGCGGCAGTAACGAGAAACCTATACTACAGGTTATATTTATCGGCTTTTCTAGCCCAATATCAAAAGGGGTACTTGCGACCATCTCGCGACAACGTTCAGCAAGCTCTGGAAGTTCCTCGCGATTAGACTGGCGACAAACGACTAAAAATTCTTCGCCTCCCCATCGAATTATTAAATCGGTAAGCCTAAAAACGTGTTTTAAAACTTGTGCAAACGATGCCAACACTTTATCACCGGCAATATGGCCATAATCGTCGTTAATTCGTTTGAAATGGTCAATATCAATCAGTAGACACAGTAAATCTTGCTTTGACTTATTCGTATCAGTGCTTTGATTAGATGAAAACTGGCTTCGCCTTATTTCTCCGGGAAGCTGAGACTCAAGGTAGTGTCTGTTATATAAACTCGTCAAAGGATCTCGTAAGCTGACTTCTTCAAGGGTTCTATAGGCGGCCTGTAATTCTTCGTTCTTCTCTTGAAGTGTTAATGTTTGCTGACGAACCTCACGGCGCAAAATGATGGTTTGCTGGCGCTGTTTGTATCTGCTCCATATCAGAAAAGTGAACAGTAACGCTGCTAATGAGATGCTCCAAACTAGTGTTGTTTGTAGTTTTTCTTGCTCTGCTTGGGCAAGAGCAAGCTCTTTTGATTCCTCTAATTTTTCAAGGGTGTGAGATTGTCGAATCACTTCAATTTCAGCTTGAAGGCCCTCAATAGCAGATTTGTTTTCAGTGTCCAGTAATGCTTCGCGTAACTGCTGAATTACCGATTGAATGTCCAACGCTTTTTTAAACTCTCCCAAGGATACGAACGCATTCAGTTGTAAAGATAAAAAGCTTATTTGATCCCGTAGATCACGATGTTTTCTAGCCTCAATAGTTCCAGTGCGCGCCTCTGCTAGCGCCAGCTCGAAACTCTGCTCCTTCATATAGGCGCGAGCGAGGGCAAGCCGCCCTTCCTGCAAAAGTTTTAATTGTCCGGATGATTGAGCAAATGCCATGGCCTCTTGCAGCAATTTACGGCCCTTGCTCGTGTCACCCTGTTCAACAAAAGCCCTACCCAACAACATTTTGGCTTCGGCGATAGCGCCCACGTCTTTAGTCACATCTAAGTGCTTAAGCCCACTTTCAATGCTTTGGATTGCCTGTGAAGGTGAACTTGTTTTAAGTAAAAGTGCACCGAGGCGAGTTTTGATGATACCAAGCAGACGGCTGTCATTCGCTTTTTCTATACTTTCTAATGCATCACGGTAATAGGTATGAGCCAGTGAAGTCTGATTAAGTGTGCTGTATAAGTCGCCAATATGCAGCAAGGAAAGACTCATCTCGCTGGGCATATTGTTGTCTCGAAAATATCCTAGTGCTTGTTTGAGTGGCTCTAGTGCAATCTCAATTTTGCCCTGCTGCTGCTGAATAGTTCCGAGTTCTAAGTTTAGCCTAGCTTTTAAGGTATCATCTCGCTCTATTTGAGCAATTGACATAGCACGGTGCACGTAGGTAAGAGACGAATCGTAGTTGGAAAGGTGCCGTTCTGACGTCGCAAGGTGAAGCAGTGTCAGTGCCATGTTGCTAAGTGCACCTTTCGCTGTGTAGCGTTCTAATGCGGCACTAAATACTACTTTAGACACTTCAAAACGAGACGCATTAAGGAAAAGTAGACCAAGACTCAAGAATTCGTCGGCAGGTATTTTCTGTTGCTGGTAGGCTTGCTCTAATAACAGCAGCGCTTTGCTGTCGGCATCAGCATATCGTTCGGCATCAAGAAGCCTTTCAATGTTTGCGATTTCAGCGCCTACAATGTTCTCTGCAACAGCCATTTTGATATAGGCAAGTTGCAGAGTAATAAGAAGGGCACACCCCAGCACACGCAAAGTGCTACGTCTCCTTGAGCCCATTCGCTCTTGTCTCCTATATACTAACGTTATTCGCGGTATCTACATGTTTATTACGCTAATGAAGCATCCGTTCATTGAGTTCTAACATGAAAGCAGCACCTTGCTTCATTGTGACGGATTTAACGAATAAAGTCTGTATTTAGGTTTATACTTTTGTCTATTTTTAACTATGCGCGTTTATCCATTCCCGAATTAATGCAGATTTGGCTTTACCTGTTTTTTCTGAAATCTCTGCAAGCTTATCGATACATTGCGGTGTTAGCGTGAAAGTAGCATGGCGCATACCTTCTTTCACTGGCTGACTACTCCTCTTGTTTATCGATACAACTCGGTCAGTGATTACAGCACAAGATTTTACAGCCGCTTCTGTAGATAATCGCTGATTTACGGCACTAATATTATGTCGCGCATTCACTTTCCCCTGAGCGTAGTGTGTTGCGTCATCAATGAAATCTTCAACAGTACGAAGGTTGGGCTTAGCTAAAGGCTTCGACTTTTTGAGGTTGAGCAAACTCATAAGCATCCTCCATTTTGCCAGCAAGTAGCTCTTCAAATAACGCTCTAATTTCTGTAGCGGCTTTGCCTTCCGGTTCGCTTTCAATTACAGATTGACCTGATTCCTCGGAATCGTCATACATATTGCGGCTAAACGTTACTGAATTTAGCACCGGAATGCCGAACGAGCGACAGACTTCTTTTGCTTCTAAGATACGGCTGGCAAGACTAGGCAGAGAAGGGCACTGTGTAATAACGAACGCTGCGTTCATCTTGGGGTTTACCATCTTACAAGTAGATAAAATATCTTCCATATGGGGAACTGTCTTCAAATCCCGTCTTTTTGGACGCAACGGAATCAAAATGTGGTCAGCGACCGCCATTGATGAGCGCAACGCTAGGTTGTCTTGTCCACCACAGTCGATAACGACGTAGTCGTAATACTGACGCAGGCTTAATAATTCGTTGCGTATTTTTCCGTATAACTGAACGCAATTTATTTCAGCGAGGCGGGGGTTAGCCTTACGCTCCTGGATCCAGTCCGAGGTCGTTCGCTGTGGATCGCAGTCTACCATTAGCACCTTTGCACCCTTTTCGGTGCGAAGGTATACGGCTATATTTTGTGCTAAGCAGCTTTTGCCACTACCGCCTTTTTCTCCACCAACTAAAATAATCATGGTGCTAACCCTCGAATGTCGCTTTACATTGAAATTTGCAAATGAGTCCGACCATAAATAATCTTACGGCCTTACCTGTCTGTGCTAGAAAGGATAGGCAGTGCAGGCGTTAAATTCAGCATCAAAATCGATATTAACGAATGTAAGGCAATACCTATTGATTTGTGTGCGATCTCGCTCTAGGCTTCTAAGCTTAGTGATGTGTTTATTTTCGAAATTACCGATAAGAGGTTGTTATGTCAGAAAGTCGCTTTACGTCAAAAGAGGGGCAAAAAGTCCCAAGTGTGTCATTTCAATGCCGAGAGGGCGAAGCTTGGGTAACCAAAACCACCGATGAGTTATTTTCTGGCAAAACAGTCGTTGTGTTTTCGCTTCCTGGCGCATTCACGCCCACCTGCTCATCCACGCACTTGCCTCGTTACAATGCGTTAGCAAAAAAATTCGCAAAGCACGGCGTTGATGACATCATTTGTATGTCGGTGAACGATACCTTCGTAATGAATGCTTGGGCCGCGGACCAGGAAGCAGATAACATCACCGTAATTCCAGATGGGAATGGAGAATTTACAGACGGTATGGGCATGTTAGTTGATAAGGCAGATCTAGGTTTTGGTAAACGAAGCTGGCGCTACTCAATGTTGGTAAAAGATGGCGTGGTGGACAAAATGTTCATCGAGCCTGATGTGGCTGGCGACCCCTTTGAAGTGTCTGACGCGGATACCATGCTTGGCTATATTGCACCTGAGGAACAAACTAATACGCCGGTCTCTATCATTACGAAACCAGGGTGTCCTTTCTGTGCAAAAGCTAAAGCGCTGCTCGATGACAAAGGTTTTGAGTACGAAGAGATTGTTCTTGGTAAAGGCGCCACACTCACAAGTCTAACAGCAATTAGTGGTCGAGAAACCGTGCCGCAAGTCTTTATTGGCGGAAAGCATATTGGTGGTTCAGACGACCTAGAGGCTTATTTCAGCTAATACAATTTTTGTTTGAATCGTCACAAAAGCGGGAGCATGTTAATATGCTCCCGTTTTTTTATTAGTCATCCATAGCGGAGAAGAATGGTGTCGTTGAAGTCTTTTGTAAAAACGCTGACGTGTTGTGTTGTATTAATGGCTGCAAATAACGCTGCGGCTGAAAACAATGAAATAAAAGAGCACAAGGCGCAGTTTAAAGCGTTTTACGAGAAAGAATGGGGGCAAACCCAGCCTTGCAAAGAAACTAGCCTTAACCGCTACTCTGTTTGCAGCAACGTATTGCGTAATGAGGGTAATGCGCCTTTTATACTCACTAACAAAGAAAGCGATAATGTCGCTGTGTTAATTCACGGCCTTAGTGATTCGCCTTTTTTCATGCGCGAAATTGCCAATATCCTTTTCGAGCAGGGGTTTACGGTTGTCGTACCGCTACTTCCTGGGCATGGTAAACGGGATGCCGATGACGATATGTCTGATTGGGATTTAGCAGAGCGCTGGCAACAACACATTGATGATGTTATCAACTTGGCGAATAGCATGGGAAACACATTGCTTGTGGGTGGTTTTTCCACGGGGGGCGCGCTAGCGGTAGAGCACTACTTGGATGATGCTGAAAACATCGATGGCATTATGCTCTTTTCTGGCGCGCTTGCGCTTTCTGATAACGCCGAAGGCATGTCTCGAATTTGGGGGATTAAACTTCTAGCTCGAATGATTGACGGTAGCTATGAGACTCACGGCCCAAATCCTTATAAATATCCTAATGTCGCTGGCTTTGCTGGTTTGGAGTTGATGGATTTAATTAACACTATTCGCGAGAAAGTGAGCGAAGGGCAGTTAATCGAAGTGCCGCTGTTCGCTGCGCATTCACAAGCTGACGTTACGACGCCTATACGCGGCATTGAGCAATTGATGGACGCCAGTAAAGGTCCAAATACCTTCTTCGTTATTGATGAGTCGTATTCACTTTGTCACGCCGATTTAGTAGTTAGTCCACGTTTACTTAGCCAAATGAATTTCAACGCGAATATGGTAAATCAACAAGAAGAATGTGCCGTACCCAAAACAAATCCGTTGTTTTCTACTATGGAATTGATGTTGCGTGATTATCTGTCGCAGTTTTAATAATTTAGCGTTAGCAGCAATTAGCCTCTGGCTTTACTGCCATTGGCTAACGAGCTATGATTTAATAAGTATTAAAAAAAGCAAAACGTTTAGATTAAAATCGTGAGTAAACTAGAGCAGTGTTTCACACCAAAATGGTATAAGGCAACGAGCGCGCGTTCGTTAGTGCTTATGCTGTTCTTGATGGCGTCCCTTGTGTCGTCAGGTAATGCTGTATCTTATGAACATGCTCACTTAACATCTAATACAGAAGTGGTAAAGACTTCAACTCACGATGCGAATAGTCATAAGCATGGAAAAGCTTCGCATGGCGCTCATCATGCTGCTTTTTCAGATAACGTTACTACATCCCCCAAGCCTTCAAGCACCCACTGCCAGCAGCAAAGCATGCCATCGCAAAATGTAGGCTCCATTAATGATACTGAAGTGACACCTCGAGCAATTGTTGACCTAGAACCTGACGTGGCGTGCTGTAAAGATGATTGCCAATGTCCTTCTGGTCATTGCTTTAACACTGGTGCTTCCGCGCTTTTACAACCCGTAATACAAACCCATATAGCGGTGGCCACTATGGCAGCGATTACCCCTATATTGGGGCAATATTCAACCCTTCATTTTGGGCAATTTCGCCCGCCCAAATCTCTTTTCACAGCATAGATCTATCTAGCGAGCTTGTGTCGCAGGCTAAATGGCGAACTGCGCTCGCATGTAAACAAGGTTTTATTTCCCGAAGCATAGCTTCGAAATAATGTTCGAGTTAGTTCTATTTATCTATGTGGTACGTGGCTACTTCTCTCGTCAACACTCCCGTTGGCAGGTGGAATAAAAGCAATTTATTTAATACGTACTGCCTCTAAAAAGTGATGTCATAGATGTGTTATTTTACGGTTTTTCCAAAAGTGAACGAGTGCGTAAAGGTATATCGAAAACCTCGCGCTTTGTTTACCGTTTTACCTTTGCTGTTGCTGTATTTTTCATTTCCTTTGAAGGGGTACGGACAGGCCCTAAGCCTTGAACATGCAGTTCAATTAGCAATTCAACATGACCCACAATTAAAAGGGAACGCGCATCGAGAGCAAGGATTCAAAGCCCAGTCTGATGCAGCGACATACTGGGAAAACCCTCAGATTTCGGCGTCGCTTCAAAATCTACCAACTGATGGTTTTGCCGTTAACCAAGAGCCTATGACTCAATTCAAAGTGGGTCTGAAACAGCAACTGCCACGAGGCGACGAAAATTATTATACCCAACAGAAATACAAGGTCATGGGTGAGGGAGTGTTGATTGAAAATCAAGTAAGAGAGGCCTGGCTTAAAAAAGAAGTCACTCTTACTTGGTTAAACTGGTTTTATGCCACACGTCGCATTGTGCTGTTAGACAAAGAAAAGGCATTGCTTACCCAACTACTTGATTTTACAAACTCCAGCTACAGCCAAGGTGTGGGTTCAACTTCACAACAAGATATACTAAAAGTCCGCCTCGCGCTGCTATCGTTAGAAGATAAGTATGTGCAGGCTTATCAGCAGAACAATGAAGCAAAAGCTGCACTTTCAAAATGGTATGGTGCGCCGCTAGAAGCATCATTAAGCGTAACATCATCGATAGACTTTGCTGCCATTGTGCAGAACTACAAGGGCGATGTCTCTGCGTTTTTAAATGATATAGATACCGCCGAGCCTTTCACGGTACTGCAGCATCACCCTGAAGCCATTTTGTTTCAATTGCAATCCAAGATTGAAGCGCAAAATCTCAATATTGCTCGCGAGCAAACTAAATCAAAGTGGGCCTTTGAAGCAAGCTACGGGTATCGGCAGGATGATGAAAATGGCATGAGCCGTGCTGACTTTGTTTCTTTTGGCGTTCAGGTAGACCTGCCATTTTTTAATCAATCCCGCCAAGATGCTTCTATTTCGGCAGCGGCTTCCAGAATGAGTGCGTCTGAAACGGACTTTCGATTAAAAGTGAATGACCTTGGTTCAAAAGCCGACGTCCTTATAACACGACTGTCTGGACTCAGTGAGCGAAAAGCGCTTTATGAAGCCGTGCTTATTGACGAAACAAAACAACTCTCCGAGGCTGAACTTACGGCTTACACCAATGACACGGCAGATATCACCGACGTGGTGAACGCAAACCTCATGTTAGTAAAAGTGCAGGACGACTTATTAAAAATTGATGTAGAGCGCGCCAAAACGCTTGCGGAACTTGCCTATTTATATCTGCCATCCCACATTAACCTATCGAGCACAGAGTAGTTATCATGACACCTTCAACAAATATAAGTCCAAAAACCAAAGGGTTAATTCTAGGCGTTGTTATTGGTGCCCTTTTAGCACTGGGTCTATCGACATTATTAACGTCACACTCTTCCAGTGATGTAATGAGCGAAGGCAATGGGCAAAGTGACAAACAAAGCAACGCGCAAAACAACGCACAAAACAGGGATAGTGCGCCCCTATATTGGGTCGCTCCTATGGATGATAGCTATCGTCGAGATAAGCCCGGCAAGTCACCGATGGGCATGGATCTGGTGCCGGTTTATGCCACTGCTGATACAAGTTCCAATCAAGGCGACGGGCACACACCTGGAACAGTTATGATCCCCTCCAACGTACAACAGAACATGGGAGTTAAAGTTGCCCCAGTCACCATTGGTGCTTTGGAGCAAACCATCGCAGCGTTAGGTAGCGTAGCCTACGATGAAGATAGTATTGTTCACATCCATCCCCGAGTTTCGGGTTGGGTCGACACACTTTTTATCAAATCTCAGGGAGAGCAAGTCGAAAAAGGACAGGCACTCTACACGTTATACTCACCGGAGTTGGTAACAGCACAAGAGGAATATGTGCTTGCGCTTAAAAGAGGTGACTCACGCCTAATTGAAGGCGCCGCTGAGCGACTTAAAACACTGGGGCTGTCACAGAAGGCTCTTGATGCCCTGATTAAAAGCAGGCGCATTTCTCAAACCGTTACTTTCAACGCGCCGCAAGGTGGGGTGGTGGAGGCTCTGAATATTCGTGAGGGGTTCTATATTCAGCCTGGTATGACGCTGATGAGTATTGCCCAGCTAGATACGGTGTGGGTCATCGCCGAACTTCCTGAAAAGTACGCACAAAATATAGCTCTACACGATACAGCTTTAGTCAGCCTTGATGAACTTGCTCATACCTCAGATGCTAGATGGAAAAGCCATATTGAATACATTTATCCGTCTATGTCTGACGTTACGCGAACTTTGAAAGTACGTATTCCACTTAGCAATAATCATCATAAGCTTAAGCCCAATATGTTCACCCATGTGTCAATAAAACCGGCTGAGCGCGCCGCTGCCCTACTTGTGCCTCGCAGTGCAGTAATTCGTTTCTCCCAGGGAGCCAGAGTAGTCCTGAGTGATGGGAAGGGGAACTTCAAATCGGTCAGTGTAAGGCTAGGTCAAAGCGACAATTCACATTTTGAGGTGTTAGACGGCTTGTTGCCAGGAGACCAGGTTGTAGTATCAGCACACTTTTTAATTGATTCTGAGTCGTCTAAAAACAGTGACTTCAACCGGATGAGAGCACCGGACAATCAGGCAACAACGACGGGAACCATTGAGGCAATTAAATTGCCAGTTAACAACAAAGTAGATGAGGCTGGCGGCAATGCCGAAGTGGTTATAGCACGCGGACCAATAGAGAAATGGGGACGGGGCCCGGCAGTTATGTCGTTTGCAGTGTCAAAACACATTGATTTATCTCAGTTTAAAGAGGGCGACAAGGTTACGTTTACCTTCGTAACCGGCGATGAATTCACGGTTATCGATATGCGTAAACCCGCGGAGCACGTTATGCACAGCGACATGCTTCACGGTTCGAAACAAAGTAGCCACGCTCATACCCCGAATAATGGTATTGCCAACCCTAGCTCTATGGAAAAAGAACGGGATGAAATGCGTCATGAAAAAAACAGTCATAAGGCCAAAAACCAAGAGTCGATGAATCATAAGGAGCACATGCACCATGATTGAATCGGTAATTCGCTGGTCGGTAAATAATAGAATACTGATACTGCTGAGCGCACTAATGCTGAGTGTTGCAGGTGTTTGGGCAGTAAAAAACACACCCATTGATGCTATCCCTGATTTGTCTGATGTCCAGGTTATTGTGAAAGTAAGCTATCCGGGTCAGTCTCCACAAGTGGTCGAAGATCAGGTGACGTTTCCACTAACATCAGCGTTAATGTCAGTTCCGGGGGCACAAACTGTACGAGGCTATTCGTTTTTTGGTGATGCTTACGTGTACATCATTTTTGATGATGACACGGACATGTATTGGGCGCGAAGCCGAGTTTTAGAATATTTAAACCAAGCCGCTTCGCAACTGCCTGAAGACGTAACACCTCAGCTAGGCCCAGACGCAACCGGCGTGGGTTGGGTATACATATATGCCTTGGAAAACGATGTGAATCAGCCAAATGCGCTGGATGCTGGGGAGTTAAGAGCACTGCAAGACTGGTTCTTAAAGTTTGAACTACAGTCAGTAGAAGGCGTATCCGAAGTTGCGTCTGTGGGCGGTATGGTTAAGCAGTACCAAGTGATTGTCGACCCAGAGAAATTGCGCGCCTATAACATTCAGCCATCTGTGATCGACATTGCCCTTAAACGCGGTAATCGCGCCACCGGAGCTTCGGTTATCGAAATGGCTGAAGCAGAATATATGGTTGCTGCCCAAAGCTATATTCAGGGAATAGATGAAATACTCGCATTACCTACAGGAGTTATTCAAAATGGTGTGAGCATCACCATCGACGATGTGGCGCAAGTGGTTGAAAGTCCGCTGATGCGCCGCGGTGTCGCAGAGCTTAATGGGAAAGGCGAAACGGTAGGTGGCATCATTGTTATGCGATATGGTGAAAATGCGAAAGCCACTATCAATGCCGTCAAAGAAAAGCTAGAGGCATTAAAAGCGAGTTTGCCGAAAGGCGTGAAGATAGTTCCGGTTTACGACAGGGCCACACTTATCGATAACTCGGTGGATACGCTTTCAAATAAATTAGTGGAAGAGTTACTAGTTGTCGGCTTTGTATGCGCTATCTTCTTGTTACACCTACGCTCCTCTATGGTTGCGTTAATCAGTTTACCCATTGGTATTCTCACCGCCTTTATCGTGATGAAGATCCAAGGGCTTAACGCCAACATCATGTCGTTAGGCGGTATCGCAATTGCCATTGGTGCTATGGTAGATGGCGCTATTGTAGTGGTTGAGAATTTGCATAAGCACTTACATCAACATTCAGCAAATGCAAAAGCAACATCTTACCGGCTTTCTGCCGCCAAGCGTTGGGAACTGGTGATAAGGTCAACATCGGAAGTTGGTCCAGCGCTATTTTTTGCGCTGCTTATTATAACGGTTTCGTTTATTCCTGTTTTTGCGTTGGAAGCCCAAGAAGGACGTCTTTTTGCGCCACTCGCTTTTACCAAAACATATGCCATGGCTGCCGCCGCCGCACTCGCGATTACCTTGGTTCCTGTGTTAGCGGGCTATTTTGTTCGCGGCAAAATACGCGCTGAAGCAGAAAATCCGGTTAATCGCGCATTAGAGAGCGTCTACAGGCCATTGCTAATGCGTTCGCTCAATTACCCATTAGTTACCCTTGTTGCCGCATTACTTTTATTGGTTTCTATGTATTGGCCGTTAAGTCATCTTGGCAGTGAATTTATGCCTGAGATAGATGAAGGTGACTTAATGTATATGCCCACCACTTATCCAAGTATTTCGGTTGGAAAAGCCAGAGAACTTTTGCAACAAACCGACAAGCTTATTGCAACCCTGCCGGAAGTTAAAACAGTATTTGGAAAAATTGGGCGGGCTGATACGGCCACTGACCCTGCGCCACTAACTATGATTGAAACTTTTATTCAGCTTAAACCAAAAGCGCAGTGGCGAGACGGTATGACCACTGAAAAACTCAAAGAAGAGCTTAATGCACTTATACAGTTTCCCGGGCTGACTAACGCATGGGTTATGCCTATCAAAACCCGCATCGATATGTTGGCGACAGGGATAAAAACACCTGTGGGAATTAAAATTGCTGGGCCAGATTTAGCGGGAATTGAATCTATTGGTAGAGATATAGAGGCGTTACTAAAAGACGTGCCCCATACCGCGTCGGTATACGCCGAGCGCGTTGTCGGCGGGCGCTATGTTTATATTGATATTGATCGTCAGTTGGCGGCGCGCTATGGCATGTCAATCGACGATGTTCACAGTATTGTGGGAACAGCCATTGGGGGGCAAATAGTTACTCAGTCTGTGGAAGGGCGAGAGCGTTTTCCTGTAACCATGCGGTTTTTACAGCATTATCGCGATACCCCTGAATCTTTGGCATCAATGCCGTTCGTTACTCCAAGTGGGGCGCATATTACTTTGGGTGATGTCGCAAACGTACGAATAGATGATGGTCCTGTAGCGATTAAAAGTGAAAACGCGCGTTTAAACGGTTGGGTATATATTGATGTATCGTCCGATTCTGCCACAGGTATAGATTTGGGAGGCTATGTAGCAGCGGCTAAAAAACACCTTTCAGATCACCTTGAGGTACCTGCTGGGTACTCACTTACTTGGGCTGGCCAATTCGCTTATCTGGAGCGTGCGAAAGCGAAACTGTCAGTGGTTATACCTCTCACGCTAGCCATCATCTGTCTTTTGCTCTATCTGGCATTTAGGCGCCTGCGCGACGTGGCGTTAATACTCGCTACCTTGCCATTGGCATTGGTTGGTAGTGTTTGGTTGCTTTATCTTCTCAATTTCAATTTATCGGTTGCTGTGGGGGTCGGATTTATTGCCCTTGCGGGTGTAGCGGCTGAAATAGGCGTGATCATGCTGGTTTACTTAAAGCAATATGTATCAGAAACTCTCTCGATGCCTGAGTCTGAGACAGAAGACGCTTATACTAACAAAGATGAGCGGGTGAAAAAGGCAATCGTTAACGCTGCTTTGGCAAGACTTCGTCCAGTCATGATGACATCGCTTTCTATTATTGTAGGCTTGCTGCCTGTTCTTTATGCTACGGGTACTGGTAGCGAGGTAATGCAGCGAATTGCCGCGCCGATGGTGGGTGGTATGGCAAGTGCACTAGTGCTAACTTTACTTGTGTTGCCAAGCGCGTTTTACTTCGTTGTTTCGCGTAAAACGTAACAGGCAAAAAAAGGGAAGCACATATCTGCTTCCCCACGCCTTATCTATGAAGTACTAGCGAGTTAGTGCGCTGCCGCATAGTCTTCTACCTGCTGCCAAACGCGCAGCAGGTTACCGCTTAATATCTTTTCAATATCTGTGCGGCTATAGCCTCTATCTAGCAGCCCTTGAACGAGGTTTGGAAAGCTTGCTACGTCTTTAAGCCCAATGGGGAGTGAGTCACCTACACCGTCGTAGTCTGAACCAATTCCCACATGTTCAACACCAATTAGTTTTACCACGTGATCGATATGATCAAGTACTTCATCAAGTGTTGAATAAGGGTAAGGTACTTCTTTGCGATAATTCTCTTCAAAATTCTCTAGTTTAGGGCTGTCTTCACCTTCCTTTTCAACCAACGCTTTGCGTGCAGCAGTTAGGCCGCTACGCCATTTACCGGCTTCTTTCGAAACAAAGCTAGAACCAAAGTTAATCATGATCACGCCGCCGTTTTCGCCGAGCTTTTTGATCATGTCGTCATTCATGTTGCGTTCGAAGCCGGGTGTGAAGCGACGCAGTGAAGAGTGAGAGGCTATAACTGGTACCTTTGTTAACTCAATAACCTGATAGAAGGCGTCGTCAGACACATGAGAAATATCCAACATAATGCCAATATTATTCATTTCGCCTACGAGTTCTTTGCCAAATGGACTCAGCCCTTTCCACTTTCTGCGAAGGTCGTATGAAGAATCAGAAATATGGTTTGCTTGGCTATGGGCGAGAGTAATGTAGCGTATCCCGCGCTCGTAAAAAGCCGCTAGGTTTTTCAAGTCACCCTGAATAGGCGAACCGTTTTCCATACCCATAGGCAAAGAAATTAGCCCTTTTTCAAACTGTGCTTTTACGTCAGAAGGGCTTTTAGCGATGGCGAACTTGTCCGAAGCGCGAGCAACAATTGCTTCTACTGAGTCAATAAGCTCGTGAGCAAGCTGTGTAGATTCAGGTGAATTGTCTAAGTTCGCGGGTACATAAATGCTCATAAACGGGGCGTTTAAACCACCGGCTACAGCGCGAGGGTAGTCAAAGTCTCCACCATCGGTTGCCTTGGTAACATCAACCCACTTTTCTTTTACACGATAAGGCACATCAATGTGCCCGTCTACAATAATGGTTTCTTGAGCGATTTTAATCGCGTTTTCTGATGCAGAGTAGACCGGAGTGTCTGCAAATACACTGTTGGAAGCAAAAAGCGCAGAGATAAAGAATGCGCAAGACGAGAGTGGGAAGTGCCCCTTCATAGAAAATCCTTATTTTGTTTTTTATCGCTTAGGTCAACAGCCCCTAATTAACTAGCAATAAGAGACTAAAGGATAATTCATACCGCGACAATAGGTCTTCAACAGACTCTCATTTACATCAAATCGCTCTTTCGACTCTTGAAATCAGCTTGGATTGCTCATTTTTAGAGCGCTTGTGCTTGTTTACTTCAAGTTTACATTGCAATAAAAATTTAAAACTTGTTATGGTGAAGACTGCGTGACTTCATTGCGCGAATACGGGATACTCCCAAGCGCTCCGCCAACTATCGATGCTGATATGCATCAGCGCGGCCGACGTAAAATTTTTGATGGCACCCGCTCTTCTCACATAATCAAGCCGGGGCCACAGCTAACAAGTATGAGAAATAAATATGGCTATTAATTTTGTACCGCTAGATAAAGAAAAGCATAAAGACTTAAAGGTTGCGGTAAACACTTCTTTCAGCTTTGCGAAAAATACACACCTTGCAGCAGCGACGATTCGTGAGTTTGCACAACTTGCAGCGACAATGCCGTTGGTTTTTATTGAAGATACCAATGCAAAGCGCCATCACGTAGTGACTATGCTAGGCATGGAGCAAGGACAAAACCTTTTCCTTACTGGCGATAGTTGGAAAGGCCCACACGTTCCGATGAACATCCTTCGCTACCCATTCGACGTACGTCCTGACGGCGACAAGCTTGGTGTTTATATTGATGAAAACTCTGACCTTATCTCTGACGAAGGCCAAGCACTATTCACCGAAGCTGGTGAAGCAAGCGAGTTCCTTGAAAACCGCCAGAAGTTCCTAGCAGACCTAGCGAATAGCGAAATGCTAACTCAGCGTTTCGTGGCGAAAGTTGTGGAACTAGACCTACTAGATCCAATTCAAATTCGCCTTACTTACCAAGATGGTAAACAGCGCAACGTTACCGGCATGATGAGCATCAACGAGAAGAAACTTCTTGAGCTGCCAGAAGAGCAAGTACTAGAGCTGCACAAGCAAGGCTTCCTAGGCGCTATCTATGCAGTTATGATGTCTGTTGGTCAGCTAAACCGCCTTGTTGAGCTCTCTAACGGTACAGAAAACCCAATTCGCAGTATGCAGCTTTCTGCTGTAAAAGCAGAAGAAGCTCCAGCCGAAGCGGCGCCAAGCGCGTAATTGCCCCTTAATTTTGAAAGTTAGAAGCCCGCCAAGTCGCGGGCTTTTTTGTGCCTAAAATTCACGTTCAGACTTCGTCATCTTTCGTTCAGAAACCGTTAAGTTTTAATGTCTTATCTTGTTTGTCGATTCCAACACATTTTTTAAGGACAAAAGACATGAACATCAAATCTAATAAATTTTCAACAACGCTAACTGCACTATCACTCATTACGGCTTCTGTATTTTCAGTCTCAGCAGCACATGCCGCTACACAAAACGAAGTACAAGTTATGGCTGTCGATTTTGACGGACTAGATGAAAATCTTTATGGTGCCAAATATGTCCGCTATTTAGATGAAGTGAGCGGTAACAGCGGCGCTTACCTTATCAACCCTTATCTTCAGCGTGTATCTAGCCTGTCTGGTGGTTATGCAAATTTAGATGGTATCGATGTGTTTAATTTAGGCAGCACGTTTTATATTGATGACACCTGGATGCTTGCTATAGAAGGCGCCCATAGTAAATTTGATGATGACTTTGGTGATGAGGATTACACCAATATTGATCTAAAAATAGGGTTTAACCTATCACGTCAGTGGCAAATTGGTGCAGGTCTTATCTACCAGCGTGCTACCTACGACTTTAATGCCGGTGGAGAAAGCTACAGCGAGAGTGAAAATGAAACATCACCGCTTGTTTTCACCCGATATACCACGGTAGGTAATGCAGGAACGGGATGGGATTTCACAGCCCAATACATCGCCGATGATATTGATGTGCTGTCTGGAAGTGCGCGTTACTTCTTTAGCCCGGGATTAAGTGTTCAAGGTAGCTACAGCTATACGAATGCGCCAGACGGTTTTGATAATGTTAAAACGGCAGGCGTAGCGCTTGATTACTGGGTCAATGAGCAGTTCGCAATATCAGCGAGTTATGAAACGGATATTGATAGCGACGTAGATAGCGATGTTGCGGCATTGTCAGCCACATACCGATTCTAATTAAATGCACGGCTTCTCAATGGAATAAAATTCAACAGCGAAAAACAATAAAGACAGTGGGCTTTCAGCTAGGTTGAAAGCTCATTTTTTGTTTTCACTCTCCTGCCGTTACCACGTTAAATTTGTTGCTGCGCTCGTGATTGGTGAAATCTACAGGCCCTCCGCTTCAGTGCGTTAAAAACTGCAGTTCATCGATAAATTAGAGGTTTAATTTTTCGCTCTTGAATGTTTTTTAATCTTTTTTATATGCCTAATCATACACTTCCTAAAAGTACTGTATATGCAGCCAGTTAAAACCCAGTGTTTATGCGGCCTCCACGGCTTTTTTCTACTTGACAGTGGGGATCATTGGTACCTAAACTGTATCTCAGTGGGTAAATGTGGCGAATTGTGGATCAAATCATCATCACTTTGCAGATTAGTACTCAAAAAACAAGAAAACCAAGAGCAAATAATAAAAGGCTAGGGGAATGTTCCGCGGCGCTAACGCAATCAATCTGGATACAAAAGGCAGACTGGCTATACCTACGAAGTATCGTCAGTCGCTGCTGGATGATTGTCAGGGACAACTAGTCTGCACAGTCGATACACAACAAAGTTGTTTGCTGCTTTACCCACTTCCCGAATGGGAAGAGATTGAGCTAAAACTCTCTAAACTTTCAAGCATGATCCCAGCCGAGCGTCGCCTTCAGCGATTGCTCCTTGGGTATGCCTCTGAAGGCGAGATGGACAAAAGCGGTCGTATTCTTGTTCCCACACCACTGCGAACATTCGCAAAACTCTCAAAAGAAGTCATGTTAGTTGGTCAGTTAAACAAATTCGAAATTTGGGATGCCGATATTTGGGCACAACAAGTTGAAGCTGATATAGACACCGAACGCAAAGGCGAATTTGAACTTACCGAACGATTACAGGACTTCTCGCTATGACGCAGCCTAATGAATTTAAACATATTTCAGTACTGCTTGACGAGTGTATTGAAGCGCTGGCGATTAAACCAGACGGTATCTATATTGATGCCACGTTTGGCCGTGGTGGGCATTCAGCACATATATTGAATTCGCTAGGTGAAAGCGGGCGTCTTATCGCCTTTGACCGTGACCCTCAAGCGATTAAAGCAGCCGAACGCTTTGCCGATGACAAGCGCTTTAGCATTATCCACTCTCCGTTTGGTGATATGGCAGAAGAAATAGAAGCGCTGGGGCTAACCGGAAAGATTGACGGTGTGCTGATGGACTTAGGCGTATCTTCTCCACAGCTTGACGATGCTGAACGCGGTTTTAGCTTTTTGCGTGACGGCCCGCTTGATATGCGCATGGACACTTCACGTGGGCAAAGTGCGGCAGACTGGCTAGCCAGCGCCGAAGAACAAGATATTACGCAGGTAATTAAAGAGTTTGGCGAAGAAAAATTTGGCAAGCGAATTGCGCACGCCATCGTAAATACACGCAAAGATACGCCCATTACACGTACTGCGCAGCTAGCAAAAATTATCGATGAAGCAGTGCCGGTTAAAGATAAATTTAAGCACCCGGCAACCCGCGCGTTTCAGGGAATTCGCATCTATATCAATGCTGAGTTAGAGCAGCTTCGCGTTGGCCTTAAAGCGGCTACACAGGTGTTGGCAAAAGAAGGGCGCCTTGCTGTTATCTCATTTCATTCTCTTGAAGACCGTTTAGTAAAACGCTTTATCAAGGAACAAAGTAAAGGGAAGTCAGTACCACATAACTTACCGATTACTCAGGCTGAAATAGATGCCGATAAAGTGCTAAAAGCATTAGGCAAAGCGATAAAACCCTCAGAGCAGGAGATTGCGAACAATGTTCGCTCTCGCAGTTCGGTATTGCGTGTGGCAGAAAAACTATGACGAAAGTCACGCCAGACAAGGCCGGTACTAATTTTAAATTACTGCTCATTATTGTTTCAGATTTGACCCGCAACAAGTTGCGGGTTTTGTTGTATTTAATGGTTATTGTTAGTGCTATGGCGGTAACGCTAAGCAGCCACCACAATCGTCAGCAAGTGATAGCCCTTGAAGACCTTATGCAGGAGAAAGACGAGCTTGACGTTGAGTGGCGTAACCTTGTTCTAGAGCAACGGGCGCTTACTGAACACAACCGTATCGAAAACCTCGTAGAAAAACAATTAGATATGTACCGCCCGACTGCTGACGATGAAGTAGTGGTGAGATTGAAATGAACGTTGCAAATAATCGACAGCGAAAGAAAACTGGCGCAAAACAAAATGTTACCCCCAGCTTAGTACACTGGAGATTTGTGGTTGTTCTTGTTGTCATAATGCTTGTATTCAGCGTGCTGGCAGCCCGTGCCGCCTACATTCAAGTTATTGAACCTGATGAGCTTATTCAACAGGGAGATAATCGAACGCTTCGCACCCGTGATATGCCAACCTACCGTGGCCTTATCACCGATAGAAACGGGGTTGAGCTGGCAGTGAGTGTGCCTGTTCGCGCTATCTACGCAGACCCGAAAATTATTCACGAAAACGACGGTTTTAAAGAGGAACGTCGTTGGGAAGCGTTGGCTGATGTGCTGCGCCAAGATGTTAATGAACTTAAAGAAAAAGTCGCTAACCCCAAGCGCCGCTTTGTGTATCTGCAGCGTCAAGTTTCGCCTGCCATGGCCGAGTACGTAGATAAACTGGACATTCCGGGCATCTATCTTCGCCGCGAAAGTCGCCGCTACTATCCTACGGGTGAGGTTTCAGCGCAGTTAATCGGCGTAACTGATGTGGATGACACAGGTGTTGAAGGCTTAGAGCGCATGTATAACGAGTGGCTAACGGGGACGCCAGGCTCTCGCAAAATCCGCCGTGACGCGAAAGGTCGTCAGGTTGAGATTTTAGAAACTACTTCAGGCGAAAAGGCCGGCGATTTACAGCTGACTATTGACCAACGTATTCAAGCTCTTGCTTACAAAGAGATAAAAGAAGCCATGATTTATTATCAATCAAGCTCGGCTTCTGCCATTGTTATCGATGTAAAAAGCGGCGAAGTGCTGGCAATGGTTAACGCGCCATCGTTCAATCCTAATGATAGAAGTGATATCAGCCCACACCGCATGCGCAACCGCATTATCACTGACGCCTTTGAACCGGGCTCGGCACTTAAACCCCTTGCGGTGTTAACTGCTTTGGAGTTTGGTGAGGTGGAACCGGAAGATTCTGTCAATACTCATCCAGGTTGGATGCGTTTAGGTGGAAGCTTGGTTAAAGACTCGCGTAACTACGGTGAGTTGACCTTAGAAGAAATTATTCAGCATTCATCGAATATGGGGACGTCTAAACTGGCGCTGTCTGTACCTAAGCAGTTCTTGCTTGATACTTATTACAACATGGGGCTGATGAGTGACACGGGCCTTAACATGGCCGGGGAAAGCAGCGGGATTTTCCACGAGCGTAGTCGTTGGTCTGAATTTGAACTTGCCACACTTTCTTTCGGCTACGGTATTTCAGTGACAACGGCCCAGTTGGGACGTCTCTATGCCACATTGGCAAATGGTGGAATTAAAACGCCGCTTAAGATCATCAAAACACCAGAGCAACCCTCGTGGCACGCACAATCAGAGCGCGTTATAAGTGAAGAAAACGCAAACGCCATCGTCCAGATGATGGAGAGCGTTACGCTGCGCGGCGGAACTGCAACGAAGGCAGCAGTGCCCGGTTATCGTGTAGCGGGAAAGACAGGAACGAGCCGAAAAGCAGTAGCTGGCGGGTACGGTGAAGAGTACGTCAACATCTTTGCCGGTATTGCACCTGTGTCCGACCCTAGATTAGTAACTATTGTATTGATCAACGAACCCGGCGGCGATTTGTATCACGCGGGGGATACAGCTGCACCGGTCTTTTCGTCGATTATGGGCGGCGCGTTACACATGTTAAACGTTACGCCAGACGACAAGCAGGTTACCTCAAGCAGCTTATTGAAAGGAGGTCAAAGTGGTAGTTAATGCCTTTATTCAAAGCACTAAAGCCTTGCTAGCGAAGTTCGGCGTAGAGGCGCCGGATATTCGTATTGAAGGTCTTACGTTAGATAGTCGAGAGGTGAACATCCGGTTGGCGTTCTTGGCTATTAAAGGGCACGAACGAGACGGTCGAGATTTTATCCCGCAGGCAATAAGTTTAGGGGCCCGTGTAATTCTGGCGCAAACTGACGACAGTGGAGCACATGGTCAAATGGAAATGCGTGACCACAGCGTAATTATTTCGCTGTATGAATTACCGCAAATGCTTTCATCACTAGCTGCTGCATTCTACGACTATCCTGCACAAAAAATGACGACTGTTGCGGTAACCGGAACAAATGGAAAAACCTCTACAGTTCAATTGCTTACCCAGCTTAAAGATGTGTTAGGTACGCGCAGCGCAAGTATAGGTACCTTGGGCAGTAGCGTATTTGAAGGTGACGAAACGCAGTGGGCGAATACACCTGCGGCAAACACAACGCCTGACGCCATACGTATGCAATATTTATTGGCAGACTTTGTGCAAAGCGAAGTGCGCCATACCGCCTTTGAAGCAAGTTCTCACGCGTTGGTTCAAGGGCGTCTTGGCACGGTTAAAACCGATATTGCGATTTTCACCAACCTTACGCGAGACCATCTCGATTATCACGGCACAATGGAAGAGTATGGCAAAGCCAAGCGCTTGCTGCTTCAACAGCCGGGTTTGAAAATCGTAGTGTTAAACGCGAACGATGATGAAAGTACAAAGTGGGACGGTGCCGCAGATAGCGCCATTATGCGAGTGTGGACTGGTATTGATGATAGCAAAGATGCTGCGCTGTTAAGCGCCTACAACAATCCTCAATATCGCCATTGTTTCGCCACAAATGCTTCTTATCATGCGGGTGGATGTAGCTTTGAGCTAGTGAGCTCTTGGGGAAGTGCTGCTATAGCTTTGCCACTTTTCGGTAAGTTCAACATCAGTAATGTGCTAAGTGCCATCGCGACCTTATTAGCTGAGGGCGAGCGTTTTGATGAAGTGGTTAAAGCGGTAAATGCTATTACTCCTGTACCTGGCCGAATGGAAGTGTTTCCTGTTAAAGGCGCTGCCAATTTAGTGGTGGACTACGCGCATACGCCTGACGCACTTGAGAAGGTGCTGCTTAGCGCAAAATTTCATACTAGCGGTAACGTGTGGTGTGTATTTGGCTGCGGCGGTGATCGAGATAAAGGTAAGCGGCCTTTGATGGGGCAGGCAGCCGAGTCAGGTGCTGACGCGATTGTTATCACAACCGATAACAGTCGCAGTGAAAGCCCAGAGTCTATTGCGAAAGATATCATTGACGGTTTGCAAAATCGCGAACTGGCAGTCGCTATTGCAGACCGCGAAGAAGCTATTCGTCATTGCCTTGAGCATGCACAGGAAGGCGACATCATCATAGTGGCTGGAAAAGGCCATGAAGATTACCAAATTATCGGTGACAAAAAGACTAACTATAACGAACGTGCAGTTGTGGCGCGACTGCAACAGGAGTACAGCAAATGATAACAACAACGCTGTCGTGGATAGCCGAAAAGGTTAACGGAAAATTAGTAGGTACTGCTGCGGACACCGAAGTGTGTTCGGTAAGTACTGATACCCGCACGCTCGAAGCGGGCGCGGTATATCTAGCACTTAAAGGCCCAAATTTTAACGGTCATGATTTTGTCGAGACCGCTGAAAAAGCAGGGGCTAGTGCAGTTATTGCCAGTGAAGAGATAGTGACATCGCTACCTGTAATTTTGGTGAAAGACACCAAAGAGGCATTGGGCGCATTAGGAGCGGCGGTGAAGGCACAGGTTGCACCAAAAACTATTGCGATCACAGGAAGTAGCGGTAAAACCACGGTTAAAGAAATGTGTGCAGCAATTTTAGCCCGTAGAGGTAATGTGCTCGCCACTAAAGGGAATTTCAATAACGATATTGGTGTCCCCTTAACTTTGCTTCGCCTAGAGCCTCAGCATGAATACGCCGTTATGGAGTTAGGAGCAAATCATTTAGGTGAGATTGCCTACACTACCGACTTGGTTAAGCCTGATGTTGCAACTATCGTAAATGCTGCGGCTTCTCATTTAGAAGGCTTTGGCAGCTTATTAGGCGTAGCTCGAGCAAAAAGCGAAATATTTAAAGGGTTGGGAAGCGACGGTGTAGCCGTTGTTAACATCGACAGTCAATTTGCAGAGTTTTGGCAAGGTAAACTTAAACAGACTAAAACGCTGACATTTTCCCCTGAACAAAAAAACGACGCCGACTTCAAAGCGCAAGATATTACTATCGGATTAGATGGATGCGCCGCATTTCAACTAGTTTGTCCTCAGGGCGGAATAGCTATCCAGCTTACTATCCCCGGTATTCATAACGTAGGCAATGCGTTGGTCGCTGCGGCGCTGACGTTACAAGTGGGTGCGACATTAGAAAACGTGCGTGACGGTTTACTTGCCATGAAGCAGGTTAGCGGCCGTTTAAATGTAAAACAGCTTACCGAAAAAGTTCGATTACTAGACGATACCTACAATGCCAACGTGGCTTCTGTGAACGCAGCAATTGATACTCTCAGCAGCTTTTCAGGCATAAGAGTACTTGTGCTTGGAGACATGAAAGAATTGGGCGAACAGGCGCGTTTTTATCATGAGCAGGTAGGTGAATATGCAAAACAAAAAGGGATTAATTACCTTTACACTATGGGTGTTTTGAGTCAGTCAGCAAGTGCTGTGTTTAATGAAAATGGTGGTCATTTCAGCGATGTTGAAAGTTTGTTGACCGCAATGGAGAATGATTTGTTAGTGCAGCAGCGCGATATTTCAATTTTAGTAAAGGGTTCACGCAGTTCTAAGATGGAACGCGTGGTAGAGGCGATCGAGGCCTCTACGCTGGGAAAGCTGGATAGCCGTCGGGAGCGAATAGCATGTTAATTTGGCTCGCCGACTGGCTGACACAATTCGATTCAGGGTTTAACGTATTTTCATACCTAACCCTTCGCGCAATATTAAGTACGTTGACCGCGTTGCTTATTGCCATTCTTATTGGCCCTAAAATGATCCGTTATTTGCAGCGTATGCAAATCGGTCAAACCGTGCGCGACGATGGCCCGCAAAGCCATTTATCAAAATCGGGCACGCCCACAATGGGCGGGCTACTCATCCTAGCGGCAATCGTGGTAAGCGGCCTGCTATGGGCAGATCTCACAAACCGTTATGTGCTGGTAACCCTGACCGTGGTGGTGGCCTACGGTATTATTGGGTTTGTTGACGATTATAGAAAAGTCATTCGCAAAGACTCAAAGGGGCTAATCGCACGCTGGAAATATTTCTGGCAATCGGTTGTGGCTTTAGGTGTGGCGTTTTATTTGTATAGCAGTGCCACAATAAGCGCTGAAACCTCGCTGCTGGTACCTTTCTTTAAAGAGGTATTCCCGCAGTTGGGTGCCTTTTTCATCATCATTACTTACTTTGCCATTGTAGGAACCAGTAACGCGGTAAACCTTACCGATGGCCTGGATGGTCTGGCAATAGTGCCAACCATTTTGGTAGCAGGCGCGTTCGCTATTTTTGCCTATGTAACAGGTAACGCAAATTTTGCTGAGTACTTAAATATCCCGCACATCCCCCTTACCAGTGAACTGGTGATTGTCTGTACCGCTATGGTCGGCGCAGGTTTGGGCTTTTTATGGTTTAACACCTATCCAGCACAGGTGTTTATGGGGGATGTTGGCTCATTAGCGCTAGGCGGAACCTTGGGTGTACTTGCCGTACTTGTGCGTCAAGAATTGGTTCTCATCATAATGGGTGGTGTGTTTGTCATAGAGACCTTGTCAGTGATCCTGCAAGTTGGTTCTTACAAACTACGTGGTCAGCGTATATTTCGGATGGCTCCCATCCACCACCACTATGAATTAAAGGGCTGGCCAGAACCGCGCGTGATTGTGCGTTTTTGGATAATTTCTATCATTTTGGTTTTGGTGGGGCTCGCTACCCTCAAACTCAGATAAGCGCTGAAGAGATAAATATTAATGTCGTATAACGTACGTGAGCATAGTTATGTAGTCGGTGGCCTAGGTGTGACGGGTCAGGCTTGCGTGCGCTTTTTGTTGCAGAAACAGGCAACCGTTAAAGCGTTTGATACACGCGCTAATTTTACTGCACCTGCTGATCTTGTTGGTGACCTTGAACCTGACATGCAAGCGTTCATGGCTGAAAAGGTCACGTGTAATACGCTTAGCGCCGATTTCTTTGATGGTGTAGACACCTTGGTGTTAAGCCCGGGTCTTGCGCTTAACATTGAAGAAGTTAGCCTAGCGAAAACATGTGGCGTTGAAGTGATTGGCGACGTAGAACTGTTTGCCCGCTTAAACACCTCAGACAGCAGCAGCACGCCTGCTAAGCGTGTAGTGGGTATAACAGGCTCAAACGGCAAAACCACTGTCACTCTGCTAGTCAATCACTTACTCAACGCCTGTGGCGTGAAAAGCATTGAAGCGGGTAACGTAGGCCGACCTGTATTGGAAGCGTTGGAAAGCGATGCTGATGTGGTAGTAATGGAATTGTCGAGCTTTCAGCTTGAAACAACGTCAAGTCTAGTGCTTGAGGCTGCCACGATACTGAATATTTCCGATGATCACCTAGACCGTCACGGAACGCTAGAGGCGTATGTTGATGCTAAGCATCGCATTTTTGATAATGCCAAATCAGCCATTGTCTGGCGAGACGGTGAGTTTGTAGCACCCGATGAACACCTTTTAGTTGAGGCTAATGACAACTTAAGCCCGGTTTCGGATACTTATCTAAGTGAAACACCTCATATAGAAAAGCAAGGTGCACAATATATTATTGAGTATGGCTTAGGTGAGTCTTCTAGCGGTTTTTCTATCGCGACCTTCGAAGACGATGGGAAACCGTGTATCGCGTTTAACGGCGAAAAGCTTATCGCTTTAAGCGACATTCATTTAGCCGGCATGCATAACGTGTTAAATATTATGGCAGCCCTTGGCATCTGCCTTAAACTCGGTGTGACGCCTCAAGCGGCGGTTAAACATCTACACAGTTTCAAATCTGCGCCTCATCGCTGTGTTGAAGTAGCCTGTGTAAACAATGTTCGCTATATCGACGATTCAAAAGCCACTAATATTGGGGCGACCATCGCAGCACTTGAGGGAATTGGCCCAACTATAAATGGCAAGCTTATTCTTATTGCAGGAGGCGATGCCAAAGGTGCTGATATGGCAAGTCTTGCGCCTTATCTAAACCAGCACGTTTTCCATGTGTTTGCTTTGGGCAAAGATGCACACTTGTTCGAAGAGAGCTTCGCGCATACAACCCGCGTAGCCACAATGAAAGATGCGGTGAAAGCGGCGATTAGGGTTGCTGCTCCCGGCGATACGGTGCTGCTTTCACCTGCGTGTGCGAGTTTAGATATGTTTAAAAACTATATGCATCGCGGAGACACCTTCAAACAGGACGTTTACGACCTACACAATATGAGTTTGGAGGCGGTACTATGATGGCGGCCTCTACTAAACTAAGCGCTTTATTTGCTGCAAGGCATGACGGGCAGCAAACAGCGACGCATCCTTATGACGTCACGCTTATTTTAATCGCGCTAGCATTAATGAGCATTGGCGTTATTATCGTTACGTCTGCATCTATGCCGGTTGCGGATAGACTGCACGACAACCCATTTTATTTTGCTATTCGCCACGGTATTTATATCGTTGGAGCGATAGTCGCGGCCATGGTTGTACTGAATCTTCCTATGCAGTTTTGGCGCATGACTAACCCTTATCTACTGCTCGCTGCCATCGCGCTTCTATTGGCTGTACTCGTGGTTGGAAGAACCGTAAACGGAAGTACTCGCTGGTTGGCGATTGGCCCTATTACCATTCAGGCTGCAGAGCCAGCCAAGCTTTTCTTCTTCGCCTATCTGGCGGGCTATTTAGTTCGCCGTTATGAAGAAGTTACAGAAAACTTGAAAGGCTTTATCAAACCACTGGCTGTGTTTTTTGTATTAGCGATGTTGCTACTGCTTCAGCCAGACTTGGGTACCGTGGTGGTAATGTTCGCTACTACAATTGGCCTGTTATTTTTAGCCGGCGCGCGACTATGGCAGTTCTTCGCATTGGTGTTTGCAGGCATATTGGCGGTTGTCGCACTTATCGTGTTTGAAGAATACCGAATGAAACGAGTAACTTCATTTTTAGATCCGTGGGCAGACCCGTTTGGCGCGGGTTATCAGCTAACCCAATCCTTAATGGCTTATGGCCGCGGTAACTGGTTTGGGCAAGGTCTGGGTAACAGCCTGCAAAAACTGGAATTTTTGCCAGAGGCACATACCGACTTTGTTATGGCCATTTTGGCAGAAGAACTTGGCTTTGTTGGCGTACTCGCGGTACTTGGCCTCATTTTATGGATGGTATTGCGCGCGTTAAGCATTGGAAATAAAGCACTAGAGAAAGGTCGAGCGTTTGATGGCTATCTGGCTTACAGCATCGGCATCTGGTTTAGTTTCCAAACGGCGGTAAACATTGGCGCAAGCGCAGGTATTCTGCCAACCAAAGGATTAACGTTACCACTAGTTAGCTATGGCGGTTCGTCACTTATCGTTATGTCTGTGGCTGTGGCTATATTGCTTCGTATCGACTTCGAATTGCGCGTTGATGGCGTACAGGCAATTGGCCGAGGTGATGGGAAAGACGGTAAGAAACACCCGCGTAGGAAAAAGCCTATTCCTTCAGGTGCGGCTCAATCAAAGGTGCCAGCAACATCCCCGTCAGCATCAGTAAACGATGCTGATGAAGAAGATTTTTCAACTGGAATTGTTAAGGCGAAACCTGCGACTAAAACATCAACAGCGGAAGATGAAGGCAAAGCCGGCATTAAAGCCATTCTCGCGCGCGTGGCGCAGGAGGCCGACAATGGCTAAACGCTGTTTAATAATGGCTGGCGGTACAGGCGGGCATGTTTTTCCAGGCCTTGCGGTAGCCAATGCGCTTCGTAGCGAGGGCTGGGATATTCATTGGTTGGGCACCGCCGAGCGAATGGAAGCGCAGGTAATACCTAAGCACGGTATTCCTATTCACTTTATTCCGGTAAAAGGACTACGTGGTAAAGGGATATCAGCACGTTTTAAGGGCGCTATGGCCCTGGTAAAAAGTTTATTCTCAGTAAGACGAATCATCAAACGGCTAAAGCCTGATGTTGTTGTTGGGTTTGGCGGCTATGCTAGCGGTCCCGGCGGAGTAGCAGCAAAAAGCTTAGGCATCCCCGTTATTGTGCATGAGCAAAATGCGGCGGCAGGCATGACCAATAAGCTTCTTAGCAAAATCGCAAACCGAGTACTCCTTGGCTTTGACGATGCTAAAGAACAATTCTCAGGCGTTGCTGACAGCGTGCATACTGTGGGCAATCCCGTTCGCGATGAGATTTGGCAGGTTAAATCCAAAGCTGCAGGCATGAATACAAACGCTCGTAAAAGCACGCTTGAAAACCGTTTTGAAAACACCTGTGAGCACAAACAAGGCCTAAACATGCTTGTTGTTGGCGGCAGCTTAGGCGCACAAGTTTTGAATGAAACCGTACCTAAGACCTGTGGTGTGCTAGAGGGCTTATCAATAAAACACCAGTGCGGAAAAGGTAACAGTGAAGGTGTCATTAATGCCTATGCGTCGGTGGGCGCAGATATGTCGAAAATCGATGTCAGTGATTTTATTGATGACATGGCCGCAGCTTATGAGTGGGCAGATTTTATTGTCTGTAGAGCCGGTGCGCTTACGGTAAGTGAAGTTGCAGCTGCTGGACGCGCGGCGATTTTCGTACCGCTACCGTTTGCGGTTGACGATCACCAAACAAAAAATGCGCAGTCGCTAGTGAGGCAAAATGCAGCACTTATGATTGCTCAATCTGTATTAAAAGAAAATTTAGGGCAGGCGGTTCGTCAGTGGTTACAACACCCTGAAAACTGCTTAACAATGGGAGCTGTTGCCAAAACATGTGCAAGCACTCATGCCACGGAAAATGTAGTAAGCCACGTTAAAAGCGTGGTAGGAGTAGGGGACTAATGGTTTTTAAAACCCCATTTGAAAGCCCGCAAATGCGCAGGGTAAAAAATATATTCTTTATTGGTATTGGCGGTGCCGGTATGGGCGGTATTGCAGAAGTGCTGCTTAACGAAGGTTATGCTATTGCTGGCTCTGATATTCAAGAAGGGCCTATGACACAGCGTTTAAGCGAGTTAGGTGCCGAAGTGAAAATTGGTCATCGCGCTGAAAATGTCGAAGGCATGGATGTTATCGTTGTGTCTAGCGCAATTAACGAGCAAAACCCAGAAATTATCGTTGCTCGTGAAAAACGTATCCCTATTATTCGCCGTGCAGAAATGCTGGCGGAGTTGATGCGATTCCGTCACGGTATTGCGATAGCTGGAACGCATGGCAAAACTACCACAACCAGTTTGATTTCTACCATATTCGCAGAAGCCGAATACGACCCTACGTTCGTGATTGGCGGCCTGTTAAATAGTGCTGGCACAAATGCCCGGTTAGGAAAAAGTCGTTATCTAATTGCCGAGGCTGATGAGAGCGATGCATCTTTCCTTCACCTTCAGCCAATGGTATCGGTGGTTACGAACATTGAAGCGGATCACATGGATACCTATGGCGGCGATTTCTCAAAGGTGAAAGATACCTTCGTAGATTTTCTGTCTAACTTGCCATTTTACGGTCAGGCAATTGTCTGTGGCGACGATGCCAATATTCAAGAGATTCGCCCGCGTATTGGACGAAGTATCATTACTTACGGTTTTGAGCCGCACAATGACTATCGCGCTGAAAATATTACGCTCTCATTTGGCAAAGCGAATTTTACCGTTATTCGACCGGATCACGAGCCACTAGATATAACGTTAAATCTTACGGGCAACCATAACGTTTTAAATGCTCTTGCTGCCATTGCGGTGGCAACGGATGAAGGGGTAGACGACGACGCCATTATGCGTGCTTTAGCCAGTTTTGGAGGCATTGGTCGCCGATTTGAACAGCTAGGTACATTCAACACGAGTAAAGGTGAAGTGTGCTTGGTGGATGATTACGGCCATCATCCTACAGAAGTAAGAGCCACTATTGCTGCAGCTCGCGCAAACTGGCCTGATAAACGTTTGGTTATGGTCTACCAACCCCATCGGTTTACGCGAACTCGTGATCTGTACGAAGACTTCGTTGAGGTGTTGTCGAGCGTTGACGCACTGCTGCTTCTTGACGTTTACGCAGCCAGTGAACAGCCGATTGAGGGTGCTGACAGTAAAGCGCTGTGTCGTTCAATTCGTCAGCGGGGACAGATAGAGCCGGTATATGTAGGCGATAAAGACGCCTTACCTGCAATTTTGGCGAATATCATGCAAGACGGCGATATTGTGATGACCCAAGGGGCGGGTAATATCGGTCAAATCGCGAAGTTATTAGCGCGTTGTGAGTTAGAGCCAAAAACACTTACAAAGGAAGGAGAATAATATGTCTATACCTTCAGTAAGTATTCACTCACAAAAAACACACTTGCCCGGCGAGTATGGAAAAGTTGCTGTGCTGCTTGGCGGCGATTCTGCTGAACGGGAAGTATCGCTAAATTCGGGCAACGCGGTGCTAAATGCATTGCTAAGACAAGGCGTGGATGCTTTTGCGTTCGACCCTGCAGAGCGCCCGCTAACCGACCTTCTTGAACTAAACGTAGACCGAGCGCTCATTATGCTGCACGGTCGAGGTGGTGAAGATGGCTCTATGCAAGGTGCTCTTCAGCTTCTAAAAATACCCTACACGGGAAGTCGCGTTTTGGGCTCAGCGCTGGCAATGGACAAAATTCACACTAAGCAAGTGTGGCAAAGTTTAGGCTTACCTACTGCTAAATATGAAATTGCTGATAAAAGGCACTTTGAAGCTGGTAAGTGCAGCGCTATAATGGATAAATTGGGGAATGAAGTCATGGTAAAACCGGCCAGAGAAGGGTCGAGTATTGGCATGGCGAGAGTGACAAGCGCTAAACAACTCGAAACTGCCGTTCAGGACGCCTTTAAATATGATAATCAAGTCCTGTTAGAACAGTATATAGACGGTCCCGAATTCACTGTTTCTGTGTTACAGGGGCAGGCGTTGCCGTCTATTCGAATGTCTACTCCACACACATTCTATGATTATGCTGCGAAATATCAGGATAATACGACTGAATATTATTGCCCAAGCGGCTTGTCTGAAGAGCAAGAAGCACAGCTAGCAAAACTAGCATCACGTGCTTTCGACGCTATTTCTGGCAGCGGCTGGGGCAGAATAGACGTTATGCAGGACAACCAAAGGCAATTTTATTTGCTAGAGGCGAATACAGTGCCTGGCATGACAGAAAAAAGTTTGGTGCCTAAGGCAGCCAAAGTTGCAGGATTAACCTTTGACGAACTGGTACTCAGTATTCTTTCTACCAGTTTTGACGACGTTGCAAACAAGGCGTAGACGTGGCCAATACCGATACTAACCAAGACAGGCAAGCTTCTGTTAAGGGCGGCAAAAGTAAATCAGCAGTGTGGGGCGGCGTCGCTTTCTTACTGTTGGTTATTGCTGGATTAGTATTTGGTGGGTTGAAAGCTAATCAGTATTTGCAAGATGAACAGCAAATGCCGGTACAGGTTATCGATTTTTCTGGTGACTATCAGCATATCGATATTACAAAGCTTGAGCGATTGATTCGTAAAGCGCAACCAGGAAGTTTTTTTGCCCTAGACGTTAACGAGGTATTTGAACTCGTTGAATCACAGTCTTGGGTTTACCGTGCTTCGGTTCGCAAAAAGTGGCCGAACACGCTGAAAATTTATTTGGTGGAACAGCAGCCGGTCGCCCAATGGAATGAAGATTTGTTGTTAAACCCTTACGGGGATACGTTTAACGATGAAGGTGTAGTACTCGATTTACCGCGTTTATATGGCCCGGGCGGTAGCGAGAAAACGGCGCTAGAAGGTTATAACGCCATGCATGCACTTATTTCAACAACAGACATGACGTTGTCTGAGTTGTCATTAAGCGAACGGTTTGCATGGCAGGTGCAGTTGAAAAACGGCATAAAATTGAATTTAGGACGTCAGGAGTTTATCGATAGGCTGCAGCGCTTTATTGATGTATATCCACTTTTGGCGCAACAAGAGAAGGCGGTGAAATACGTCGACCTTCGCTATGACACGGGTGTTGCCGTTGGTTGGAAAGACGACAACACCACAGATGAAGAGAGTTAAGGAAACCATGTCAAAACCTGCTGAACGCAATTTGATTGTAGGACTAGATATCGGCACCAGCCAAGTCAAGGCTGTGGTGGGTGAATTGCTAGAAGACGATCAAATCAGTATCGTTGGCGTGGGCACCCATGCATCTAAAGGCATGGATAAGGGCGGCGTTAACGATTTAAATTTGGTGGTTAAGTCGGTTCAGCGTGCGGTAAACGAGATGGAGTTAATGGCAGATTGCCGTGTGTCTTCAGTTTTCATGTCTATCTCGGGACGCCACGTTAAGTGCCAAAATGAAAACGGCATGGTACCGATTAACAATCAAGAAGTAACACAAGAAGATGTGGACAACGTTATTCATGCAGCGCGCAGTGTGCCTATTGCGGCTGAACGTCGACTTCTGCATGTGTTACCCCAAGAGTTTACTATTGACGTGCAAGAGGGGATTAAAAACCCGATAGGCATGTCGGGCGTACGAATGGAAGCAGATGCGCACATTATCACTTGTGCCGACGATATGGCGAAGAATATGGTGAAGTGCGTGGAGCGTTGTGAGCTTAATGCGGACCAACTGATTTTTTCAGCCCTCGCATCAAGCTATGCCGTTTTAACCGACGACGAGCGAGAACTTGGTGTCTGTGTGGTTGATATTGGTGGCGGTACTATGGACATCGTGATTTTCACCGATGGCGCCATTCGCCACACAGCGGTCATACCGGTTGCTGGTAATCAAATTACCAGTGACATAGCAAAAATATTTAGAACACCTATTAGTAATGCAGAGGAAATTAAGGTTAATTACGCCTGTGCATTAAAAGATATGGTGAGTATGGAAGACAGTATCGAAGTACCTAGTGTTGGCGGACGCCCAGCTAGAGTCATGTCTCGTCATACGTTAGCTGAGGTTATTGAGCCTCGCTATCAGGAACTTTTTGAGCTGGTACATGATGAAATTCGTGCCAGCGGTCTGGAAGAGCAAATCGCAGCGGGTCTTGTACTTACTGGTGGTACCGCTAAGATGGAAGGTGCTGTTGAATTTGCCGAAGAACTTTTCCAGATGCCCGTGCGCGTGGGCAAACCCATCAACGTAAAAGGTTTATCTGAATACGTCGATGATGCTGGATTTGCGACAGTCGTTGGGCTGCTGCAATATGGCAAAGTACAATCTGATAATAAGAAGTCCAGTACGCAGAAAACCGGTGAAAGCTTATTTCATCGTGTGCAAAGCTGGTTTAAAGGTGAATTTTAATTTTTTGGGGGCGCTATAGCTACGGCATTAAGGCTAGCAGGAAGCAATTAGCCTAAGGGAATGACCTGGCGTAGTGTTTAAAAGACGTACAACCGGAGAGTAAGTATGTTCGAATTAATGGATAGTCACGGCGAAGAAGCCGTAATCAAAGTCATCGGTGTCGGTGGCGGCGGTGGTAATGCAGTTGAACACATGGTGTCTCAAAGCATTGAAGGCGTAGAGTTTATTGCGGTAAACACAGATGCACAGGTGCTTCGTAGCTCAAGTGCAAATGTTACGCTTCAAATTGGCTCAAGCGTAACAAAAGGCTTGGGTGCAGGTGCCGATCCGAATATCGGTCGTGAAGCAGCGCAAGAAGACAGAGAAACTATACGCCAAGCGCTTGACGGCGCGGATATGGTGTTTATCACAGCCGGTATGGGCGGTGGTACAGGTACTGGTGCAGCGCCAGAAGTGGCAAAGATTGCCCGTGAAATGGGTATTCTAACCGTAGCGGTTGTTACTAAGCCATTCCCATTTGAAGGTAAAAAGCGTACCTCTTTTGCTGAGCAAGGTATTGTAGAGCTTGCGAACAATGTTGACTCGTTGATCACTATTCCTAACGAAAAACTATTGAAAGTAATGGGTCCAGGCACGCCACTACTTCAGGCATTCAGCGCAGCAAATGATGTATTACGCGGTGCGGTTCAAGGCATTGCCGAGCTAATCACTCGCCCTGGTTTGATCAACGTTGACTTTGCAGACGTACGAACTGTTATGTCTGAAATGGGTAAAGCTATGATGGGCAGTGGTGCAGCAAGCGGTCCAGACCGTGCTGAAGAAGCCGCGGAATCTGCCATTGCAAGCCCGCTTCTAGAAGACATCGATTTGTCAGGTGCGCGCGGTATCCTTGTAAACATTACTGCTGGCCCAGACTTCGCTATCGACGAGTTTGAGACTGTAGGTAATGCAGTTAAAGCATTCGCATCAGAAAACGCGACTGTGGTTGTGGGTACAGTTATTGATATGGAAATGACAGATGAGCTTCGCGTTACGGTTGTTGCGACCGGTATTGGCGCAGAGCGCAAGCCTGACATTTCGCTAGTAAGCTCTGAAGGTTCTCGCCTGACGACCCCAGCGAAAGAGTACGGCAGCACACACTCAAGTGAGCCGCGTTCTGCAGTCGGTGGTACGGAAGGTAATCAAGCGCTTAAAGCTGATGACAGTGCACAACCTGACAACGACTTGGAGTATCTAGATATTCCAGCGTTTCTTCGTAAACAGGCAGACTAATTTAGCTGTCTGAAAGCGAAGGGAATTATTTTGCGTTTGTGATGTCTCATTAGTTAGATGAAATTTCACAGCGTGAAAAATTCGCGTGAAGTGATTGTTTAAATACGCAATCTGACGGGGTAGATATCGTCGGAACGGGTGTTTTTTGACATGTGAGTAATAACTCACTATAATTCGCGCCCGCTTTTTTAATAGGTAAAAGCTTAAGCAGATGATTAGACAACGTACAATCAAGCAATCGGTACAAGAGACCGGAATTGGGCTTCATAAAGGGGAAAAGGTCACAATGACTCTCCGACCTGCGCCAGCGAACACGGGTATCGTGTTTAGGCGTGTTGACCTTGAACCACATGTTGACATACCTTCGCGTGCGAACGCGGTAGGTAATACCATGCTGTGTACGTGTCTAAATAATGAAGACGGTGTAACTATCCAAACGGTAGAACACCTTGCGTCTGCGCTTGCAGGATTAGGTATCGACAATATTATTGTTGAGGTAGACAGTAACGAGCTGCCAATTATGGATGGAAGTGCTAGCCCGTTCGTATTTCTACTTCAATCTGCGGGTATTGAAGAACTAAATGCGCCTAAGCAATTTATCCGAATTAAAAAGCCTGTTCGAGTTGAAGATGGCGACAAGTGGGCAGAATTAGTGCCATATGACGGTTTTCGTGTTGATTTCCAAATCGACTTTGATCACCCGGTAATTAGTCAAACTCGTCAACATATGACGATGGATTTTGATTCATGTTCATATGTTAATGAAGTAAGTCGAGCACGTACGTTTGGCTTTATGCGCGACCTTGAATACATGAACGCGAACAACTTAGCACTAGGCGGTAGCATGGAAAATGCTGTTGCCTTAGATGAGTTTCGCGTACTAAACCCAGAAGGGTTGCGCTATGATGATGAGTTTTTGAAACACAAGATTTTGGACGCTATTGGTGACTTATACTTAGGCGGCCATAGTTTAATTGGTGAATTACGTGCTTACAAAACAGGCCACGGTCTGAACAATAAGCTATTAAACGCTGTGTTAGCGCAAAAAGAGTGTTGGGAGTTCGTGACATACGATTCTCAGGAAACCGCGCCAATTCGTTATGCTCAACCGGCATTAGCGTAATATTTTCAAAAGCCGCCTAACAGGCGGCTTTTTTTCATATGGCAATTACTGAAATAAATGATACAGTAGCCGAATAATTAATATAAATTTCACCCATGTGCCAGAAATTAACAATCAAAAGCGATTGTGGTTTATTTTCGTCGGAGCACAGGCGTGAAACAGCAATAATCTTCGTGGTATGAAACTAACTATTACATTAGCAGGCAAAAATAAACGTTACAGACACAGTATCAGTGTCCGCACGCTTGTTAGTGCCACCGTGCTATCGTCTATTTTTATGTTGGTATCCAGCCGTTCAACCGAATCGGTATCCGAAGATATTGCGCGTGTGCGTTTAGCCCAAACAGAAGTCAATGAACAACAAAAAGATGTTGAGGCGCTAAAGCAACAAACCTCCGTTAAGATAAAAGCCTTACTTTCTCACGTCGCTGAACTATCAGCGCAAGCTACGTTGCTTGATGAGAAAGGTAAGCAAATAGCAACAGAATTAGGTATGTCAGCGGCTGACCTGGACGCTTTCGTACCGGTATCGATACCGGATAACCTCCAAGACGACCCCATTCTTCACGAAATAGCAAAGCTTGAGCAATCACTTGATTTGAAGTCTCAACAGTTATCTATGCTTGAAAGTTTGGTAAGGGGTCACCATATAAACGAACAGAGCCAATTATCTGGTCGTCCGATTGAGTCAGGGTGGTTGTCTTCTTATTATGGTATGCGGGCCGATCCGTTTACAGGTAAACCAACCATGCACAAAGGGTTGGATTTTGCAGGTAAAGCAGGGGAAAACGTCGTTGCCACTGCAGCAGGTATTGTAACCTGGGCAGGAGAACGCTACGGCTATGGCCAACTAGTAGAGATTGATCACGGTGATGGTTTTGTTACCCGATACGGGCACAACGATGAATTGACCGTATCAATAGGCGATGTTGTCACCAAAGGTGAAGCTATTGCTAAAATGGGTAACACCGGGCGTTCTACCGGCGTTCACGTTCACTACGAAGTAATAAGAAACGGAAAACAAGTCGATCCTCTGCCTTTCGTCTACAAAAAGTAGATTAAGGTAGCAGCCAGGTATATTCCTGTTATCAAGGCTTTTTACGGACAGCTTTGATGACGGTGAAACACAATTTTAGAAAATCGCAAAGCACCCGAACAAACCGGTTGTGTTTTTTACGTTTAATTTAGCTGTGCACAATGTGCGGCGTCTCGACAAGTAGTGGAATAAAAAAGCTAATGTTTTCAAGCATCCTTCGAAAAGTATTCGGTAGCAGAAATGACCGACTATTAAAAAAATTACGCAAAAACGTAGATGCCATCAATGCACTGGAAGCAGAATTTGAAAAGCTTTCCGATGAGGCGCTAAAGGCTAAAACCGACGAATTTAAAGCGCGCATTGAAAAGGGAGAAACCCTTGACGATATTCTTATTGAAGCGTTTGCTACGGTGCGTGAAGCAAGTAAGCGTGTATATGGTATGCGTCACTTCGACGTTCAAATGTTAGGTGGCCAAGTACTACACGAAGGTAAAATTTCAGAAATGCGTACCGGTGAGGGTAAAACCTTAACGGCAACGTTGCCTACCTATCTTAATGCCCTATCGGGCAAAGGTGTTCATGTAGTTACCGTGAACGATTACTTAGCACGTCGTGATGCTGAATGGAGTAATCAGCTATTTAACTTCCTAGGCATGCGCGTTGGATGTAACGTACCTGGTATGTCGCCACAGCAAAAACGAGAAGCTTATCAGGCGGACGTCACCTACGGTACCAACAACGAATTTGGTTTCGACTACCTTCGCGACAACATGGCATTTAGTCCGCAAGATCGCGTTCAGCGCCCACTTAACTATGCAGTAGTGGACGAGGTTGACTCAATCCTTATCGACGAAGCCCGTACGCCACTTATTATTTCTGGTCAGGCTGAAGATAGTTCAGAGTTGTATCGTCGTATCAACATCATTATTCCTAAGCTTGTTCAGCAGGAAAAGGAAGATGAAGAAGGTCAAGAAGGCGATGGTGATTACACTATCGACCTTAAAGCTAAACAAATTCATCTAACAGAGCGTGGTCAAATTCACGTTGAAGAAATTCTACATGAAGAAGGATTATTGCCAGAAGGCGAATCATTGTTCGATGCGGGCAATATATCTTTGCTCCACCATATTAACGCTGCACTTCGCGCGCACAAACTGTTCTCTAAAGACGTAGACTACATTGTTAAAGAAGACCAAATTGTTATTGTTGACGAACATACCGGTCGTACAATGGAAGGCCGTCGTTGGTCTGAAGGTCTTCACCAAGCAGTAGAAGCAAAAGAGGGAGTTCGTATTCAAAACGAAAACCAAACCCTTGCGTCTATTACTTTCCAAAACTACTTCCGTTTGTACAACAAGCTTGCGGGTATGACGGGTACTGCAGACACAGAAGCATTCGAATTTAATCATATTTACGGCTTAGAGACGGTAGTGATCCCAACTAACCGTCCTATGCAGCGTAAAGATATGCCTGATCTTATCTATCTGACGGCAGAAGAGAAATACGAAGCCATTGTTGAAGACATTAAAGAGTGCGTTAAGCGCGGTCAGCCAACCCTTGTAGGCACGGTCTCTATCGAGAATTCAGAACTGATTTCTCGCATTCTTAAAAAGTCGAAAATTCCTCATAAGGTGCTCAACGCTAAGTTCCATGAACACGAAGCCGACATTGTTGCTCAAGCAGGTAAACCTGGTGCTGTTACCATAGCGACCAACATGGCCGGCCGTGGTACTGATATCGTGTTAGGCGGTAACTGGCAAGCGGAAGTCGAGAAAATAGAAAACCCAACGGAAGCACAAATTGAAAAGATCAAAGCGGCGTGGAAAGAAAGCCACGACGCTGTGCTTGCTTCGGGCGGTTTACATATTATTGGTACAGAGCGTCACGAGTCTCGCCGTATTGATAACCAACTTCGCGGTCGTTCAGGCCGTCAAGGTGACCCGGGTTCAAGCCGTTTCTACCTATCATTAGACGACGCGCTAATGCGTATCTTTGCCTCCGAAAAAATGGGCAACATGATGAAGCGTTTAGGTATGGAGCGCGGTGAAGCCATTGAGCATCCGTGGGTAACTCGCGCCATCGAGAACGCACAGCGCAAAGTAGAAGGTCGTAACTTCGACATTCGTAAGCAGTTGCTTGAATACGATGATGTGGCTAACGACCAACGTAAAGTTATTTACGAACAGCGCAATGAACTGCTTGATGAAGGCGATATTAGCGAGACTATTGCTGCTATTCGTGAAGACGTAATTTCAAGCGTTGTTGACGAGTACATCCCACCGCAATCGCTTGAAGAAATGTGGGACGTCAGCGGCCTGGAAGAGCGCATGCGCGCTGACTTCGCTGTAGACCTGCCAATTAAAACCTGGCTAGAAAATGACGATAAGCTTTATGAAGAAAAGCTTCGCGAACGCATCTTAGGTGAAGTGATCAGCGCCTATAAACAAAAAGAAGAAGTGGTAGGCGAACAGGTGCTACGCCAGTTCGAGAAAGCCGTAATGCTTCAGAACCTAGACAGCCATTGGAAAGAGCATTTGGCAGCAATGGACCACCTACGTCAAGGTATTCACTTACGCGGCTATGCACAGAAAAACCCTAAGCAAGAATACAAGCGTGAGTCGTTTGCTTTGTTCTCTCAAATGTTAGAAGCGCTCAAAGTTGAAGTGATCACTATTCTTGCTCGTGTAAAAGTACAAGCTGAAGAAGATGTTCAAAAAGTTGAAGAGCAGCGTCGCCAAGCTGACGATGTGCCTAAGAACTTCGAGCACGAAGAAGCTAGCGCAGCGCCAGAAGCTGCTAGCGACAAAGTACGTACCCAAGTTCGCGAAGGCGCGAAAGTAGGCCGCAACGACCCATGTCCTTGTGGTTCTGGTAAGAAATATAAGCAGTGTCACGGTAAATTGAAGTAATGAAAGTGGTACATGTTGCTGTGGGCGTTATCGCCCGCGGCGATGAAATATTCATTACCCTGCGTCCCGACGGTGTTCATCAGGGTGGGAAGTGGGAATTCCCAGGCGGTAAGGTGGAAGAAGGCGAAACCGTGCTTCAGGCCCTAAAGCGTGAGCTTGCTGAGGAAGTAGGAATTAGCGTGAACCACAGTGAGCCAGTAATTGTTATTACCCATGACTATGGCGATAAGCAAGTTAAGCTAGATGTACATCGCGTGGATGATTTCGCAGGTGAGCCCCATGGTAAAGAAGGGCAACAATCCCGATGGGTCAATGTGAAGTCACTTAATGCAGAAGATTTTCCAGAAGCTAACGTTCCCATTATCAAAGCATTACAGTAATAAAAATAGCCACATCTTGATGTGGCTATTTTGTTATTCGACTCTTTAACTTGAAAGCGCAAAGGCGATAGGTTAAAGACCCCGTTCGTTCTTTGTATGAGAAATCAAAGCGTTATACGTTCAGACGTGGCAAACGCAACGTCCAGTTTAAAATAGGCGGCCTCATTGATGAAGTGAGGGTAGGTTTCTTTCTCACCATCCCATAGGATGTCTTTGCCGTCGAAGGTTCTGAACATGGGCATGCCAGGCATGAGTGGCTCAAAGTCGTTGTCTTGCAATGCATGGTGAATCATAGCGGTGCGCTTGCCATTGTCATCCAAAGGGAAACCGACATTTTCACCTAAGCGAAACGCCTCACAGGCTGGCAATGCGTGTGTTTTTATCTCTTGATTGTTATAAGCAATACAAAAATCTAAAATGGCTTCTGCCATGGTTTGCGTTAAAAGGTAAACATCTTCTCTTAACACGCCTTGAGGCTGCCCGCCCACTTCAATCATTACGCCTTTTTTACCCGTAGTGCACAGGTAGCCGTGTTCAAGATAAGGCTTCTCGTCTTCCACCAGAATATTCGCTTCTGGCATTCGCTGTTTAACGAATCGCGCTAGCTGAGTGTGAAACTCATCCGCTTCTAGAATAATCAGCGTGGCACCCATTTCGCTGGTGGTGTTGTGAATATCAATAACAAAGTCGGTATTTGAATTGCCTTTTGGGCCAAGTTTTTCGTTTAGAGATTTGGCAAGTACCGCTTCTTTGGCTGGGTTATTACTGGCTAAACGCTCAAAGGTAAACTGACGGTTTAAATCTTCTTCTACAAATCGCACGTTTGCCTCAAGCGCTGCTTCATTTGCAATTGTCAAAGAAACGTTTAATGCATCAAATCGCGACGGCAAGCCAAACTGTTGCCAATTGCGAATAAGCTGAATACCGCTGGTTTCGTTTCCATGAGTACCACCAACAAGAGCGATAGAATTAAACATTGTGTTTCCTTGTATAGTTAATGCTTGAAGAAGTCGTCAGATTGTTGAGCCAACATGGCTTCTATCTCTTCGACATCAAAATCCTTGGGTGTTGCATCCTCGGCAGGCTTTCCTGCTATCTTTCTATCTTCAGCAGCCCATTCACCCAAATCGATAAGCTGACATTTTTTGCTGCAAAAAGGGCGGTATTCGCTTGTTGGTGCCCAAACTACTTGTTTGGCACAAATTGGACATTTCACTTCCATAGTACGCTCCAGTGAAATACGTTATATAAGGCTAATATCGTTGGCGTTACAGCCCAACGAGTAACCAATAAATAGAGATTATGTGAAGTTTAACAGGCTGCTAAACGAAACTGAATACTGTCTTCGACAGCGCCATTTTGCCCCTCATCGGGAGCAAAGTTCATAAAGCGCAGTGCATAGCGGTATTTGTTTCCGCTCAGGGTAGGGTAATATCCCTCATCTACGCTGCATTTTACCCGAATAAGCTCGTTTTTGTCTTCGGCTGCGCCTTGGTAAAACCCGTTGTCGGCAACGACTTCAACAAACTGACCACGCTCGCGTATAAAGGAAAGGCTTACAGCAATGGCATCATCTAGTAGACCTAGCGTTTCTAACCATTGCGTTATTTCTGTTTGGCGCTGCTCTAACGGTTGCTGCAACCAAAAATGCAGGTTGGGTAAATCGAAACTACACGCGCCACCAGGGATAGCAAAGCGTTGACGAATAGCGCTCAACAGTTTGTCATCTTTAAGAGTACTGCCAAATCGACGATCTGTTTTTAGCTTTTGCTTTAAGGTTAATACGGTCTTTAAGGCTTGTTCTAATGCTGTACTATCAATTTTCGGATGCTTTGACCAGTACACTAAGTTCTTTTCGTGAGCGTCGAGATCTTTAGTTAAATCTGAGCGCAAATCTAACCGTTCAATTAAATCTAGCAGTTCGAAAAGCTGTTCAAAAAAAACAAGCTGTAAATGAGTATGCTCGGACTTCGCCGTTATCTTAAGTTGTCCAAGCAGCTGCTCAACACGTAGATAGTTACGTACTTTTTCCTTTAGCGGAAATTCGAAAACAGCGTTACCCATGAAACCCCTTAAAACACATTGATGTAGAGAATTGGCACGAGAGACGTACCAAAATTGAAACCGAACAGTAAGTTGCGTTAAGCCTAAAGCATCAATGCGTTTAAGCCAAGCACACTTGTAGGACAAATCTTTTGTTTGACGTTATTTGTTCAAAAAAGTTTCAAAAACTGCTATTAGACTGGGAGGGAAGGTATTATTTCTGTGGATATCGCGTCATAAGCACTTAATCAGATGATAATGCCAACAGCGTGTTGTGGAGGTCTGCAATTTGTGCAGAGAGTGCAGATAGTGTTGTACTGTTATCTAAAACCGTATCAGCTGCTTCAATTCGCTCGTTTCGTGTAGCTTGAGAAGCCATGATATTTCTAATGGTTTCTTCGGTACTTCCATCCCGCTTTAAAGCACGCTCAAGCTGCATTGTTTCAGGGCAGTCTACAACAACCACGTAGTTACACATTTCCGTGAGCTTGTTTTCAACAAGTAGGGGCACAGATAAAATGCAGTAAGGGCTGGTCGATTCACTAATGAGGTGCTGCATGCGCAAGCGAATGAGTGGGTGTAGTAAATTGTTCAGCCAGTTTTTTTCATTGATGTCGGAAAATACTTTTTCACGAAGCGCGGCGCGATTAAGATTGCCGTCTTCTAGTAGAATACTATTTCCAAAGCGATTTACTATTTCTTTTAGGCCTTCAGAGCCAGGCGCTACCACATCACGTGCTACTTCATCAGCATCAACAATATCGATACCCAGCTTTTCAAAGTATGCTGTGGCTGCTGATTTACCGCTGCCTATACCGCCGGTTAGGCCAACTACAAACGGTTGTTGTGGTGTTGTCATTTCTATATAACCTTGGGATGAATGCTCGTAGCCATGCTGCTGAGTTAAGGCACTGAGTTAAGGCGCTGAGTTAAAGCACTAAGTAAAAGCAATTAGTAAAAGTACGTAGTGAATCAAAGCACATAGTCTAAATATGTGGTAATAATTTCGTGTTTAAATAACAGGGTTAACCATCCAGCTACAGCGAGATAAGGACCAAAAGGAATAGCTAACGACTTTCCTTTGTTCTGAATAATCATGATCAGAATACCTGCAATCGCGCCAACAAGAGATGACAGCAATATAATAACGGGCAGCCCTTGCCAACCGGTAAATGCCCCGAGCGCAGCTAACAATTTAAAGTCGCCGTAACCCATGCCTTCCTTGCCTGTAACCAGCTTAAACAGCCAATATACTGACCATAAACTTAAATAGCCTGCCGCTGCGCCAATGATTGCATCGGTCGTACCAACAAAAATGTTTTGAGTGCTTAACAGCAGCCCAAGCCAAAGCAAAGGAAGGGTGAGCTGGTCGGGCAGTAACATTTTGTCTAAATCAATAAATAGCAATGCAACAAGCACATAGGTGAACGCGACAGCCCACAGCGCTTGAGACGTAACGCCAAACTCAAAGGCCGCGAATGTACAAGCTATTGCTGTGAAAAGCTCAACAAGCGGGTAGCGAATTGAAATCCCAGTTTTGCATTTAGCGCATTTACCTTTTAAAAACAGGTAGCTGATAACGGGAATATTTTCCCACGCGCGAATTTTGTGGCCGCAGCTTGGGCAGGTACTGTCGGGTTTTACAAGGTTAAAAGGCTCGTCTGGCGTGGCTGATTTATCATTAGCAGATGTGGAAATACCATCATTTGCGCCATCGCTAAAATAGCTTTCATACTCTTGCTGCCAGCTGCGCTCCATCATAATAGGCAAACGGTAAATTACTACATTTAAAAAGCTGCCCACCATTAGGCTTACAAAGAAAACAAGGCAATAGAAAATAGCGGGGTAGAGCTGGCTAAGCGTTATGATGGCATCCATGAAGTGTAGTTCTTTTAATTTTATTAATGATCGATAAAGGGCTTGGCTCTTAGCTTTTCATAAAGCGCCTATTTAAGGCGCTGTAGCCATATTCAATTTCTGCGTTTCAAGCCAAGAGCATTTATACTAATGCTTTGATAAGTTATACCACGTTACCCATTTCGAATATAGGTAAGTACATGGCCACAATCAGGCCACCGATAACCACACCAAGTACAGCCATGATCATAGGTTCAAGCAAACTGGTTAAACCGTCTACCATGTCATCAACTTCAGCTTCGTAAATGGTGGCTATCTTGCTTAGCATTTCGTCCACGGCACCGGACTCCTCACCAATGGCAATCATCTGGGTCACCATGTCGGGGAACACTTGAGTCGCACGCATAGCCACATGCATAGGCATACCGCCAGCCACTTCTTTACGAATATATAGTATCGCGTCTCGATAAACTGCGTTGCCGGAAGCCCCAGCGGCCGATTCAAGTGCACCAATTAGCGGAACACCTGCCGCAAAGGTAGTGGCCAAAGTACGTGTAAAACGGGCGATACTTGCTTTTTTAAGTATTTCACCTATAACCGGAATTTTTAAAATGTTGCGGTCTACACTATCGCGTAACTTTTGGCTACGCCTATGAGCACGCACAAACATAAAGCCTGCAGCAGCTAGACCCATGGCGATAAAAATGCCGTAGTCTTGCACAAAACGCGAAATCCCAAGCACAAATACGGTAAACGCGGGCAGCTCAGCGCCAAAGCTGCTAAAGATTTCTTCAAACTGGGGCACAACGAAAATAAGCAGAATAGTTGTAACAATAAAAGCAACAACCAAAACGGCGATAGGGTAGAACATCGCTTTTTTGATTTTTGATTTTAGTGCTTCAGCTTTTTCTTTATAGGTGGCAATTCGGTCATAGATGGTTTCAAGGGCACCCGACTGTTCACCGGTGTAAACCAAGTCACAGTATAAATCATCAAAATAGAGGGGGTGTTTTCTCAATGCAGAAGATAGCGGATTACCTGATTTAACTTCTTCAGTAATTTCGCCAAGCAATTTGCGCATTGAAGGGTTAGCGTGACCTTGCGCGATCATTTCCAAGGATTGAATAAGGGTTACACCAGCGGCCAGCATGGTAGCAATTTGCCGTGAAATAACAGAAACATCAGCGGGAGTAATTTTCTTGGCGCCACCAAACAGAGGCGTAGCGAGTTTTTTTACTTTGTTAGCAGAGATCCCTTGTCGCCGGAGTAGGTTTTTTGCTTCTGAGAGCGAAGTAGCTGAAATTTCGCCTTTGCGAGCTTGACCGTTACGATCTTTTCCCTGCCAAGTGAATACCGTAGCTGCTTTTGCCATAAACTTTAATCCAAAAAAAATTAAAAAAACCCAGTCAAAAACTGGGTTTTATGGTATCAAACGTTAGCAACTAGACCTAGCAAAGAGTTGTAGGGTTGCAAGTAGCAGTCCACGTAACGTTACCGTTTCCGCCTACAGCAGGTGTAAGAGTATAGGTCGCAGGGGTAGTGCCGTCTGATTGTGTTACGCCAGAATCAACTGATGCGGTTGCAACGATAGCTCCATTAGAAGTTGACACTAGTACCATTGCAGTTGTGTAGCCACTAGTAGCGGTAGTAATATCTGTTGGAATTCCGTTAGAACCGCCATCACAGTTCGCTAAGGTATCATCAACAGTCTGAGCACAGATTTCTACAGCTGTTTTTGCTGCTGCCGTCGCATTAGTAACTTCAGTAAAACGCGCTTTTTGCGTGTAGTTCTGATACGCAGGAAGTGCGATTGCTGCAAGGATACCGATGATTGCTACAACAATCATTAGTTCGATTAGGGTGAAACCCTTTTGGTTTTTAGTGTTCATTTTCATCATGGTTTTTCTCCGGGACGCGTATAACACGCTAAGTTAAATCTAATTCAAATTGACGTTTATACCCGAGTCGTCCTTTTCAACGCCCCTGGTACTTGATACTCAGTATAGAATTTTATTTGGTACTGACAAGTATAAGCGAATATACGTATGTCTAGCTTTTGCAGTATGACATGGTTCGCTAGCCCATGGCAGACCTGTTTACTTAAACTTTCGTATAAATCTTAATGACTTAGCTATGTATATCCATCTATACACAGAGAAACATGACGAGAAATAACTGGGGATTTGCGCGAGTTGTCGTATCTATGGTTATACCACAACTCACGTTTTTCTGCTTCGCTACAAACTAAGGTGTTGACACCTAGTTAGCTGACTAAAGTGCCTTTACAAACTGTACTACTAAGACAAGGTAATCCGCAGCGACAAATCAATCGCCTGAACATGTTTAGTCAGCGCGCCAGATGAGATGTAATCTACACCTAGTTGTGCAAGTGATGCCAGTCGTTCATCAGTAATGTTTCCTGATACTTCCAGTTTACATTGACCTTTATTAAGCGCTACTGCCTGTTGGATCTGTTCGTTAGAAAAGTTATCTAGCATTACAATGTCTGCACCTGCAGATAGGGCTTGCTCAAGTTCTTCCAAATTCTCTACTTCTACTTCAACAGGCTTACCCGGCATCATCGACTTTGCTCTGCTAACAGCTTTTTCAATATTTCCACAAGAAAATATGTGGTTTTCTTTTATTAGAAACGCATCGAACAAACCCACACGATGGTTTTGACCACCGCCACAACGTACCGCGTATTTCTGTGCATAGCGAAGGCCTGGCAGGGTTTTGCGGGTATCTAGAATTTTAGTATTAGAGCCAGCTAAGAATTTAGCGTAAAACGCGGTTACGGTTGCAGTGGCTGACAGGGTCTGCAAAAAGTTAAGTGCCGTACGTTCAGCAGTCAATATGGCTCGAGCGGAGCCTTCTAAACTTACCAGAACGGTGTCGGCCTCTACCTTTTCACCGTCTTTTACATGCCAGGTTAGCGATACTGACTCATCGATAAGCGCAAACGCCTGGTTTGCCCATGCGATCCCGCAAACAACGCAAGGCTCCCGCGTAATAATGGTGGCTTTTGCATTGACGCTTTCATCTATCAAGTTTGCGGTAATGTCGTTCGCGGCATTTAGTTCGCCGCCAAGATCTTCAACAAGCGCGTTAGATACTTGCTCTCGAATTGCTTGCATGTCTGGTGATGTCATCTTCATCGCTGTGATCTGTGTTATGGTCTACTTAAAGGGTACGCAATATTAACCAATCTCCGCGCTGAGTAAACTCTAATTGGCGAAGAACGCTCATTCCAAGCAGTATATGGTCATCTTGCATACCGGGGTTTAAGTTTGCTTTTACATCGCGCACCACAATTTCACCAATGCGCAACGTATTAATGGTCGATTCGGCAACTCTCACTACGCCATTGGCTGTGTTGGCTAATCCTTCACGTCCTGCTTTGAGCTGCAGTTTATTTGCCAGGTGAGCGGGTACGGCCACGTCGGTCGCGCCGGTATCCACAAGAAATACCACTTCTTCGCCATTGATATAACCGGTTGTTACATAGTGCCCTTGGCGATTTTGCTTAAGGCGGACCTCAGTTTGGGAACCTATACGCTCGGATGTTGGTTCGGTATTGGGGTTAATTTGTTTTTCTAGCAAGTCAGAGAAGACAAAAACCAGTAGCCCAAAGCCGCAAATCCAGGCAAGCGCCACCATCCATTTGCCCGTTGATGTTGTCGGGTCTTGTTGTTCATTCATGCTTAACCCTTTCTATTCATGGTGTGCATTATATCTTATACAGCCGGCTTTTCTGAAAAGGCCTTCGAAAAGGTCTAAGGTCAGGCTTAATTATTTGCCTAGGCCATTGGCTAAATAAATTGGTCCAAATCACTGGAAGCTCTTAGAGCCCTATACACTTATAAGCCTATACAATGTAGGCTACTACGCAGAAAATCAATTATCGAAGCAAATATCATGGTGCTCTACAATAACGCTCGCTTCACATCGAGCCCGCATTTCGACGCCCGTCCAGACGACACAGACGTAAGCTTACTAGTCATACATAATATCTCACTGCCGCCTTCACAATTTGGTACGCCTGGCATTCGACAATTGTTTACTGGCACGCTAAATCCAGATGAACATCCTTTTTATAAAGAAATTGCTGGTATACGGGTTTCCGCCCACTGCGTGATATATCGGACCGGCGAAGTAGAACAATTTGTACCTTTCGAGCAGCGGGCATGGCATGCAGGTGTATCTTCATTTCAGGGCCGTAGCCGTTGTAATGACTATGCCATTGGTATTGAACTGGAAGGCACAGATACCTTGCCCTTCACCGATGCGCAGTATAAAGCACTCGGTGAACTTACTGAATTCATTACTAGATACTATCCTCGGATCACTTTAGGGCGTATCGTAGGTCATAATGATATTGCGCCTGGTCGAAAAACTGATCCGGGCGAGGCATTTGATTGGGCAAGGTACAGAATGCGCGTTGCTGGGCTTACGTAATAAAACTCAGGTCCGCCGCAGGAAAAAGGAAACACAATACCTATGATGTTAATGAGCTTGCTATTAGTTCTCAGTCTTGAACGGTTGATAACCAAAACACCGAATTGGCATATCGAAAAGTATGTCGCTCAATATCGTGACATTCTTCACGATAGAGGTCTGCTCAAGCTTAAAAATAGTGAAGAGGAAAGTGAAAACAAGACTAACGAAGAAAGGCCATCCGCTCCCTCTGCGGCACTTTATTTCTATCTCTTACTTCCAGCAGTACTGCTTGGGGCCATTGAATATTGGTTGCTTGGGGCATTTCTCACCTTTATTGAACAGAGCATAGTATTGTTTATTTGTATTGGCTGCCCTGTATTGAGGGCGGTTTACAAGAACTTTCTTAATGCTGCTGACCGGGGCGATCTTCAGGCATGCAGTATGTATACTGATCAATTAGGGCATTGCGGCAGTCAAACAGACAGTGACGGCACAGCCGGAGCAGAAGGTAAAAGCTTTGGTCAACATCTTACTTGGCTTAACTATCAGCATTATGCAGCAGTGATGTTGTGGTTTATCGCCTTTGGTGCACCGGGGGCGTTGTTTTATAGCTTAAGTCGAAGCACAACGGAAGCATTGTGTGATGCTAATCATCCTTTGAAGGTGGCCGCAGGTAGGCTCATGTTTGCGATAGATTATATTCCTGTCCGGGTAACAGCCTTCGGTATGTTGATGATGGGACATTTTTCCCGAGCGCTTCCAGAGTGGCTAAAATATGCCCTTCAATTCGATGTATCTGCATACGATGTGCTGACAAAAATTTCCTCAAAAGCCGAGGTGCTCACGGCAGATGAACAGCAGCTACAGGCTGAAAATGCAGCAGTAGAGCCCAAGGTGCTTGTAAAGTTAGCAAAACGTAATGTTATTTTTCTGCTAGCCATTACCTCGGCTTTAACACTTGTAGGTAGCTTGGCATAGCCAATATTTTTAACATTTAATAAGTGCTAAACGTTTGGTCTGTTTATAATTTGTAGGCAGATCAAACGCTTCGCGTCTCATCATTCCTTTATTTCGCCTCATCAGACCAGTTCTGGCTGTTGCACTTTTCTTAACAAATTCAACAATAAAGCTTAACACGCAGCAATTCTCACTGTGTTTGCTATGCTTGTGAGTATTTACCTCGAAATCGATCTGCCTTAAACTAGATAGGTAAAATGGTATTACCAATTGTGGCTGTAGAATAATTATCTCTGATTATTTTTTACATTCACTGCTGTTATATCAGCGCTGGTTTAAATTAAAGGATAAGTGCAACGCATGCGGCAGCAGCGAAAAAAACTCTCTGATGTGATTACCGAGCAACTCGAGTCAATGATACTCGACGGTACCTTATTGGCGGGTCAAAAACTGCCGCCAGAAAGAGAGCTTGCGCTTGAATTTGATGTTTCTCGCCCGTCGTTGAGAGAGGCCATTGGCAATCTACAGGCACGCGGACTGGTAGAGCGTAAGCAAGGCGGCGGTACATTTGTAAATCGCAACCTTAATTCTGCCATGACCGACCCGCTAATGGACTTAGTTAGCCAGCGCCCTGAAACCCAGTTTGATTTGCTTGAATTTCGTCACGCCCTTGAAGGAATGGCGGCTTATTACGCGGCGCTTCGTGGTCAACCAGAAGACTATGAGGCATTAAAGCAAGCATTAAATGACGTGCCTACGCCCAAAGCCCATGAAAGTAAACGTGCTCAAGCAGAGGCGCTAGGTCAGTTTTACATCATTATGGCAAGAGCATCGCACAATATGGTGCTGTTGCATGTGATGAGCACCATGCAAAGTATGCTGGTGGACAATATTGAACGAAATTTTGACATGTTGGCAGCGCACCCTGAAGCAGTGGAAGACATTGCTAAGCAGCGTCGTGAAATTGTAGAAGCTATTGCTTCTCGCGACCCTGAAGCTGCGCGTCAGGCATGTAATACGCATTTGGCGTTTATCGAAAAAACGCTTTTAACCATTAATCAACGCGATACACGTGTACAGCGCGCATTGCGACGATTAGAAATTTAGTTACTTAGCTTTGCTTTCAAAAAAGCTAGTTAGCTATTCATTCGCAGAGGCCGGTCAGGTTTTTCCTGTGCCACTGCAAAAGCAGGTGAGCCAGATTGGGTCACTGTGAGTACAACGTAATTTAGTTTTCCTTCTTTTAGCGCCTTTATGATAAGAGGCAATGCTAAGGGAGGATTTTCTATATAAGCAAAAAATAGGATGGCACCATGTCTGATATGATGCACCAAGATGTAGATCCTCAAGAAACTAAAGAGTGGATTGATGCGCTTGAGTCGGTTTTAGAAGAGGAAGGCGTAGAACGCGCCCACTATTTACTCGAAAAACTTATTGATAAAGCACGTCGCAGCGGAGCGCATTTACCGTATGACGCTACTACTGCCTACATCAATACTATCCCAGCAGCGCAAGAACCAAAAATGCCTGGTGACTTGACCATCGAAGCGCGCATCCGTGCGGCGATTCGTTGGAACGCATTGATGATTGTATTGCGTGCATCGAAAAAAGATCTAGAGCTTGGTGGCCACATTGGTAGCTTCGCATCATCGGCTATGCTTTATGATGTAGGTTTTAACCATTTCTTTAAAGCACCTAATGAAAACCAAGGCGGCGACTTTATTTTCGCGCAGGGCCATATTTCTCCGGGAATTTATGCGCGTTCTTACATGGAAGGCAATTTAACTGAAGAGCAGTTGAATAACTTCCGTCAAGAATGTGCGGGCGATGGTCTATCGTCTTACCCACACCCTCACTTGATGAAAGACTACTGGCAGTTCCCAACCGTATCTATGGGTCTTGGTCCGCTTCAAGCAATCTATACAGCACGTTTCCTTAAGTACCTAACTAATCGTGGTATTAAAGACTGCTCAGGTCAGCGCGTATACTGCTACATGGGTGACGGTGAGTGTGATGAGCCAGAAAGCTTGGGTGCAATTGGCCTTGCGTCTCGCGAAGGCCTAGACAACCTAACGTTCGTTATTAACTGTAACCTTCAGCGTCTAGACGGCCCGGTACGTGGTAACGGCAAAATTATCCAAGAACTTGAAGGTACGTTCCGCGGCGCAGGCTGGGAAGTAGTGAAAGTCATTTGGGGCAGCTACTGGGATGAGCTACTAGCTCGTGATAAATCAGGCAAGCTAATCCAGCTTATGGGTGAAACAGTAGACGGTGAATACCAGAACTGTAAAGCCAAAGGCGGTAAATACACTCGCGAGAACTTCTTTAACAAGTACCCAGAAACAGCGGCGCTTGTGGCGAACATGTCTGACGATGACATCTGGCGTTTGAACCGTGGTGGCCACGACCCAGTTAAAGTATTCGCAGCATATCAAAAAGCGATTGATACCAAAGGTCGTCCAACAGTAATTCTTGCTAAAACGGTTAAAGGTTTCGGTCTAGGCGCATCAGGCGAAGCACAAAACGTAGCGCACAACGTTAAGAAAATGGACGTTGATTCAATCAAAGTATTCCGTGACCGTTTCAACATTCCGGTAGCGGATGACAAGATTGCTGACCTGCCTTACTTCAAGTTTGACGAAGACAGCGAAGAAATGAAGTACCTTCGCGCACGTCGTGAAGCACTAGGTGGTTACCTACCATCGCGTCGCGAACAAGCTGAAGAACAGTTGGAAGTTCCTGAGCTAAGTGCATTCGATGCAATCTTGAAAGGTTCAGGCGACCGTCAAGTGTCATCAACCATGACCTTTGTACGTGTATTAAACGCGCTATTGAAAGACAAGAAAATTGGTAAGCGTATTGTACCAATTATCCCTGATGAAGCCCGTACCTTCGGTATGGAAGGCTTGTTCCGTCAGGTAGGTATTTACGCCAACGAAGGTCAGAAATACGTACCTCAAGACGCCGACCAAGTCGCTTACTATCGCGAAGATAAGAAAGGTCAGGTACTTCAAGAAGGTATCAACGAGCTAGGTGCAATGGCATCGTGGGTGGCGTCAGGTACGTCTTACTCTACGTGTAATGCAACCACTATTCCGTTCTACATTTACTATTCAATGTTTGGTTTCCAACGTGTTGGTGACCTTGCATGGGCAGCGGGCGATAGCCAAGCGCGTGGTTTCCTATTAGGTGCAACAGCAGGTAGAACCACACTTAACGGTGAAGGCTTACAGCACCAGGACGGTCATTCACATGTTCAGGCTAACCTAATTCCAAACTGTATTACTTACGACCCAACATATGGGTACGAAGTAGCGGTTATCGTTCAAGACGGTCTACGTCGTATGTATGGTAACAACGAGAACATCTTCTATTACCTAACGCTAATGAACGAGAACTATCAGCACCCTGCAATGCCAGAAGGTGATGATGTAGCTGAGCAAATCATTAAGGGTATTTACAAGCTAGAGCGTGTTGAAAACGACAAGTCTAAGCTTAATGTTCAGCTAATGGGCTCAGGTACTATCTTGAACGAAGTACGTAAAGCGGCACAAATTCTGTGTGACGATTACAACGTGTCTTCTGACGTTTACTCAGTGACCTCGTTCAACGAGCTAGCCCGTGAAGGTCAAGACGTAGCACGCTGGAACATGCTAAACCCAGAAGCGGAGCAAAAAGTACCTTACATTGGTCAGGTAATTACGAAAGATGCAGGCCCTGCGATTTCTGCTACTGACTATGTGAAGAATTACTCAGACCAAGTACGTGCGTTTATCGACACTGAATACCGCTGCCTAGGTACAGACGGTTTTGGTCGAAGCGATAGCCGTGAAAACTTGCGTACTCACTTTGAAGTTAATGCGTCATACATTGTGGTTGCATCACTTTATGAATTGGCTCAGCGCGGTGACGTTGAGAAGAAAGTGGTAGCAGAAGCCATTAAGCGTTTTGAAATTAACGCTGAAAAACTTAACCCACTTTACGCGTAAGCCAGATAAGGTATTTTACATATGTCAGATATTCAAAAGATTATCGTACCCGATGTAGGTGGCGACGAAGTTGAAGTTATCGAGCTATGTGTTGCCGTAGGCGACAACATTGAAGCCGATGAAGGCGTGGTTACTGTTGAAAGTGACAAGGCGTCAATGGACATTCCTGCACCGTTTGAAGGTGAGATTGTAAGCCTGTCTGTATCAGTAGGCGATAAAATCAAAGAAGGCGATGTAATTGGTGAAATGAAAGTTGCCGGTGGCGACAGTGCCGGTGATAGTGACAGCGCCGCTGAAGAGTCATCTTCAGACGACGCGTCACAAGAAGCGCCTAAGCAAGAAGAAGCACCGAAAGAAGAAAGCAAGTCAGAGGCAGCGCCAGCTGCGTCTGGCGGCACCGAAGTGATTGAAGTTGCAGTGCCCGATATTGGCTCTGACGATGAAGTAGACGTTATCGACGTGCTGGTTTCAGCGGGCGACACCATCGAAAAAGAAGATGGTCTTATTACTCTAGAAACCGATAAGGCAACTATGGACGTTCCTTCAACACACGCAGGTACGGTGAAAGAAGTATTCATCAGCACTGGCGATAAAGTAAAAGAAGGTACGGTAGTTATTAAGCTTGAAGTAGCGGGTTCTGGTTCGTCTTCAAGTGAATCGGCTTCTAGCGATGCACCTTCTGAAGCATCTACACCGGCTGCTCAAGAAAGCGAAAAGCAAGAGTCAGCGCCAGCGGCTTCTGCAAGTAGCGAAACCATTGAAGTAGCAGTGCCGGATATTGGTGAAGACGGTGAAGTTGACGTTATTGACGTTCTTGTATCTGTTGGCGACACCGTTGAAAAAGAAGACGGCCTAATTACGCTGGAAACTGATAAAGCCACCATGGATGTACCTTCAACACACGCAGGTACTATCAAAGAAGTCTTCATCAAAACCGGCGACAAAGTTAAGCAAGGTACTTTGGTTGTTAAACTAGAGACCAGCGGTGGTTCGTCTTCACAAGCGTCATCAGCACCGAAAGCTGAAAAGCAAGCTGACGCGCCTAAGCAAGAAGAGACTAAACAAGACTCACAACAAGAAGAGTCGCAGCAAGATGCCTCGCAAGGTCGTTCACCGGTACCTCCTGCTCCTGAATCAAAAGGTAACGGCAAAGCGCATGCGTCGCCTTCGGTACGCCGAATTGCTCGCGAATTTGGTGTAGATCTAACTCAGGTTAATGGCTCTGGCCCTAAAAACCGTATCTTGAAAGAAGACGTTCAGGCTTACGTAAAAGCTGAACTTGCGAAACCTCGCACAGCAGCAGCTTCAGGCAGTGCGCCAGTAGGCGACAATGTACTTCAAATTGTGCCGGTTAAACCTGTTGATCACAGCAAGTTTGGTGAGATTGAAGAACAGAAACTTTCTCGTATTCAAAAGATCTCTGGGCCGTTCTTACACCGTAACTGGGCGACGATTCCGCACGTTACGCAATTCGACGAAGCAGATATCACTGACGTTGAAGAGTTCCGTAAAGAGCAAAACGCTTACCACGCGAAGATTAAGTCTGGTCTTAAGATCACGCCACTTGTTTTCGTAATGAAAGCCGTAGCAAAAGCCCTTGAGAAATACGAAGTATTCAACTCGTCACTGTCTGACGACGGCGAAAGCTTAATCATCAAGAAGTTTATCAATATTGGTATTGCGGTTGAAACACCGGGAGGCCTTGTTGTACCTGTTATTCGTGACGTGAATAAAAAAGGTATTGAAGAACTTTCTCGGGAGCTTATCGAAACATCTAAGAAAGCTCGTGAAGGTAAGCTTAAAGCAGCGGATATGCAGGGCGGTACATTTACTATCTCTAGCCTTGGTGGTATCGGCGGTACAGCGTTTACGCCTATTGTAAATGCACCAGAAGTCGCCATATTGGGTGTATCTAAGTCTGAGATGAAGCCTAAGTGGAATGGTAAAGAGTTTGAGCCGCGCTTGATGGTGCCGCTAAGCCTGTCTTATGACCACCGAGTAATCGATGGTGCGGTAGGTGCAAGATTCTCTACTGAGGTTGCTGCAAACCTAACTGACTTACGCAGAATCATACTTTAAATAAAAGGCCGAAAAAGTTTACAATATCAGTAACATTTTCGATGATTTTATCAGCCTTTTTGACGGCATTTAGGTTATGCTATTACGCAAAAGTAATAGCATGACCCTACAAGAACAGGATTGAGGTTCACAATGAGCGAAATTAAAACGCAATTGGTGGTACTGGGCGGCGGCCCTGGCGGTTATTCAGCAGCATTCCGTGCGGCTGACTTAGGTATTGAAACGGTTATCGTAGACTCTCGCGACACCCTAGGTGGCGTTTGTCTTAACGTTGGCTGTATCCCTTCAAAAGCCCTTCTTCACGTTGCTAAAGTGATGAAAGAAGCGAAGCACCTTGCAAGTCACGGTGTATCGTTTGGCGAGCCAACCATCGATTTAGATAAAATCCGCGAGTACAAAGACGGCGTTGTTAAGCAATTAACGAATGGCCTTAGCGGTATGTCTAAAATGCGTAAAACCAAGCATGTACAAGGCTTCGGTAAATTTACAGGCGCAAACACCCTAGAAGTAAAAAATGGTGACGACGTTACTACTATTACTTTTGAAAAGGCGATTATTGCTGCAGGTTCTGAGCCGGTAAGCCTACCGTTCATTCCAGAAGATGATCGTGTAATCGACTCAACTGGCGCACTGGAAATGAAAGATATTCCAGAAAAAATGCTAGTACTAGGCGGTGGTATCATCGGCCTTGAAATGGGTACTGTGTACGAAGCACTTGGCTCAAAAATTGATGTAGTTGAATTCTTAGACCAGCTAATTCCAGCAGCTGACAAAGACATCATGAAAGTATTCATGAAGGACTACAAAGAAAAATTCAACATTATGCTAGAAACCAAAGTAACTGCGGTTGAAGCAAAAGACGACGGTCTTTATGTAACGTTTGAAGGCAAGAATGCACCTTCAGAACAAGTTCGCTACGATAAAGTATTGGTTGCTGTTGGCCGTAAGCCAAACGGTAAACTAGTTGGTGCAGACGCTGCTGGCGTTAATGTTGACGAGCGTGGCTTTATTAATGTTGATAAGCAAATGCGTACTAACGTTGACCACATTTTCGCAATCGGTGACCTTGTAGGTCAGCCAATGCTTGCCCACAAAGCAGTGCATGAAGGTCACGTTGCAGCAGAAGTTATCGCTGGACAGAAGCATTACTTCGACCCGCGCGGCATTCCTTCAGTAGCTTACACTGAGCCAGAAGTTGCTTGGGTTGGTGTTACTGAGAAAGAAGCGAAAGAGCAAGGCTTAAGCTACGAAACAGCGACGTTCCCATGGGCTGCGTCTGGCCGTGCCATTGCCTCTGATGCCACTAACGGTATGACCAAGATGATTTTCGACAAAGAAACGGGTCGAGTTATTGGTGGTGCAATGGTGGGTACTAATGCAGGCGAAATGCTAGGTGAGATTGGCCTTGCACTAGAAATGGGTGCTGATGCAGAAGACGTAGCACTTACTATTCACGCTCACCCAACGCTTAACGAGTCTATCGGTCTTGCGTCTGAAATCTTCGAAGGAAGCATTACTGACCTGCCAAACCCGAAAGCGAAGAAAAAGAAGTAAAATAACTTCTTTCGATAAACTATAAAAAACCGCTCATATGAGCGGTTTTTTTATTTCTACATTCGAACAGATTGCGTCGTCGTTAAAATGACTCAGTAATACTAGTCCGCATAGATAATCAAGCCGTTTCTTTTCCAACCACCATCTTGCTGAGTTCTTCGTCCATTTCATCATTGCTGGGCGTTTGCAAATGAGCCGGCGTAAACTCTTCGCAGTTCATATTGCGCTGTTCCATAAAGCGTTTTACGGTATCTGCGCAGTACGCTTTACGGCAGCATTGAGACAACAGCATTTCATGACGCTGTACACGCTCGCGAATAAACTTAACCACTAAGCCCCTTAGCCATTGTAAACCGGCATCTTGGTCTTGACGTTTATGCCACATAACTGATAGCGGCGAACTTACAATCTCTATAGGTGTTTCGAACACCGCCAGTTCACCCGAGAAAATCTCTTTTTCCATAACTAGTGAGGGCGCAACGCAAATAAGGTTGCTCTCTTTAAGCAATGGCGCGGCGTTGTGAAATTGATTCACCGACATGGCTACACGGCGTTTAAGACCTAAATTTGCTAATACTTGGTCAGTTGGCCCGCTTACATCGCCTGTTACGGAAACTAATAAATGATCAGCGGCCACAAAGTCTTCCAAACTAAGTTGAGACTTCGCCAACGGGTGATCTGGCCGCATGACAACAACCCAGCTTGGGTCAAGAACATGTTCGGCTCGAATAACAGAACCAGGCTCTTGATACTTGGAAAAAGTCAGTTCGGCTTCAGCGTCTTTAAGGATCTTATCCGTTTCCATATCGTAATTTGGAATAGCATGGATATTGATACCAGGCGCTTCATTTTCAATAACTTTGCGTAGCGGCCCCCACACCATAGATACAATACTGTCGGTAGCGGCTATACGAAAAGTACGTTTGGCCGTTGCAGGATTAAAGTCGGTGGGGTTTACGGCAACTTCAAGCTCTCCCAGCGGCCCTTGAATTTGGCTCCATAAATTTTTAGCAAACGATGTTGGCTGAATACCTCGGCCATCTTTCACAAATAATTCATCATTCCAGGCGGTGCGCATGCGTGATAGCGCATTGGAAACGGCGGGCTGCGTCATTGATAGCCTATCTGCCGCACGGGTAATTGCCCCTTCGGTCATAATCGCATCAAAAATCATTAATAAATTTAAATCATGTGGACGCATCATCGTCTCCAAATATCGTTTACGAATTAGATATAATCCAAATCTTATGTAGGGCTTGCGAGCAGCTTTCGTTTTATCTCACTTCTTTTGTATCAGCCTAGTAGTATGTAGGTAGATATTACTACTGATTCCACGCTTCTTTTAGATGCTGATATATATCAGTTTTTTCATTTCGAATAACACCTAGCGTAACTTCAGAACTTTTAAATAGCCTACCTAACGCGGTTGATGTTAACGCTTTAGTAATATTGTTTTAACGTTGTGTTTTCCAAATTTTATCGCTTCATTAACGCTTTTAATGCGCCATTTCTCTACGGGTTAATATATAACATCATGTGATGTGTTGCATATAAAAAGATAATTATTTTTATTCTTTGAGGGTATGCATAATGCGCGGCATCAAACTTTAGTTTAACTTTTTAGAGAATCTTGCGATGAAAACTTTTACCCGTTTATTGGCAATAGTCAGCCTAACTGCGCTAGTCGCTGCATGCGGTGGCAAGCAGGATCAAGGTCAATCTATGAGTACCAGTGCAAATACTGGTGTGCCTGTTGATGTGGCCACCGTAGTATCTCAACGTTTAACCGAATGGGATAACTTCACAGGCCGTTTAGAATCGCCACACATTGTTGCACTTCGTCCACGCGTATCGGGTTATATCGACTTTGTTGCGTTTGATGAAGGTGAGTATGTAAAGCAAGGTCAGACCTTGTTCTTGATTGATAACCGTACGTTCAAAGCGGAAGTAGACCGTCTGACCGCACAGCTTGAAGAAGCGAAAAGCCGTGTTCAGCTTGCTGAGCAAAACTACAACCGCGCATTCAAACTACGTAAAACCCAAGCGGTATCTGAAGAGGTGCTTGACGCTCGCCTAGCAGAAAAGAATCAAGCACTAGCAAGCTTAAATCAAACACAAGCCGCACTTGAAGTGGCGCGCTTAAACCGCGGGTTTGCCCGAGTTGAAGCGCCTATCTCAGGCCGTATATCTCGTGCCAATATCACGGAAGGTAACTTTGTTACCGCAGGTCAAACAGAACTCACTCGTATTGTTTCTACCGATCGACTTTATGCGTATTTCGATATTGATGAGCAGACTTACTTAAATTATTTAAGTGATAATTCAAACGGCAATAAAAAAGCATCAACGGCAGTAAGCGAGCAGCCAGTAGGGATGCGTCTAGCAAATGAATCGGACTACAACCACTGGGGGCAGATTGATTTTATCGACAACCAAGTGAACGGCAGCACTGGCACACTTCGCGTTCGCGCCGTATTTAATAACGAAGATGGCCGTTTAATTCCTGGCTTGTTTGCGCACCTTAAACTTGCGGGAGATACAGACGAACAGGGTATTCTCATTAAAGAAAAAGCTATTGGTACAGACCTTAACAACAAGTATGTATTGGTGGTTAACGACGAAAGTAAGGTTGAATATCGCGCGGTTAAGCTTGGTGACAAAGTGGGCAGCATGCGCATTATCACTAGCGGCCTAAATGCCAACGACACTATCGTAGTTGACGGTTTACAGCGAGTACGCCCTGGTGCACAAGTGGCTGCTAACGAAGTGCCTATGGGGGATGAAGATGCGCTAGCAAACTTATCTAACTGGCAGGCCCGCGTTGATAATGCATCACAAGTCGCTCAAAACATGGCGCAGGTTGAAGATGTTCTATCTGGTGGTTCATTTACCTCGAGTACAGCGACGGCAGGTCTTAAGTAATGAACATATCGCAGTTTTTCATTAGCCGCCCGATTTTTGCGGGCGTGCTTTCACTACTTATCTTTATTGGTGGCGCCATTGCGGTATGGCAGTTGCCAATTACCGAATACCCAGAAGTCGTGCCGCCTACTGTTGTGGTAACTGCAAGTTATCCTGGCGCTAATCCAGAAGTCATTGCTGAAACCGTTGCAACACCGCTAGAGCAAGAGATAAACGGTGTTGAAGATATGCTGTATATGTCCTCGCAGGCGACAAGCGACGGTCGTATGACGCTCACTATCACCTTCGCTATTGGAACCGATCCAGATGATGCGACTACTTTAGTACAAAACCGTGTTAATCGTGCTACTCCACGACTGCCGCAGGAAGTGCAGCGACTAGGCGTAGTTACCGAAAAGTCTTCGCCAGATTTAACCATGGTGGTGCACTTAACGTCGCCCGATAATCGTTACGACATGCTTTACCTGTCTAACTATGCTGACCAGAACGTGAAAGATGAGCTGGCGCGCATTAACGGGGTAGGGCAAGTGCGTTTATTCGGCGCAGGTGAATTCAGTATGCGTGTTTGGCTAGACCCTAACAAGCTTGCTGCGCTTCAATTAAACCCTGGCGATGTGGCAGCAGCTATTGCGGACCAAAACCAGCAAGCGGCGGCAGGTAGCCTAGGCGCGCAGCCAACAGGAACCAGTGAATTTCAGCTGCTTATCAATGTTCGCGGACGGTTAAAAGACGAAGCTGAATTTGAAAATATCATTGTTAAGTCGGGCGAAAACGGTGAAATTACTCGCTTAAAAGATATTGCACGCATTGAGCTAGGTGCTGACAACTATGCGTTGCGTTCGCTGTTAAACAATAACCCGGCAGCAGCTATTCCGATTTTCCAGGCACCTGGCTCGAACGCTATTCAGATTTCAGATGATGTGCGAGCACGTATGGCCGAGCTGTCTAAAATGTTTCCAGATGGCCTGGAGTACGACATAGTCTACGATCCAACGGTATTCGTGCGTGGCTCCATTGAAGCAGTGGTTGATACCCTGTTTGAAGCTGTATTGCTTGTTGTACTGGTGGTTGTGCTGTTTCTTCAAACATGGCGTGCGTCTATTATTCCGTTAGTTGCAGTACCCATATCATTAGTGGGCACCTTTGCTTTCATGCAGCTCATGGGGTTCTCACTTAATGCCTTGTCGCTGTTTGGCTTGGTACTAGCAATTGGTATCGTGGTCGACGACGCCATTGTTGTAGTTGAAAACGTAGAGCGAAATATCGCTGAAGGTAAGTCGCCATTCGACGCAACCGTTCAGGCAATGAAAGAAGTGACTGGGCCGATTATTGCTACTACGCTGGTATTGGCTGCTGTATTTATACCAACGGCTTTTATGAGCGGCCTGACCGGGCAGTTCTATAAGCAGTTTGCGCTTACTATCACTATTTCGACCGTAATATCTGCGATTAACTCGTTAACACTTAGCCCTGCTTTATCTGCTCTACTATTGAAACCTCACGGTAAAGCCAATGATTGGCTAACTCGCACTATGGATAAAGTGTTTGGTCGTTTTGTATTCGCGCCATTTAACCGGGTATTCGAGCGTGGTTCGAAAAAATACACCGGGGCGGTTGGCGGCTTAATTCGTAAAAGTGGTATTGTGTTGGTGTTGTATGCGGGGCTTATCGCACTTACGTATAATCAATTTGCGACTACGCCTACCGGATACGTGCCAGGTCAAGATAAGCAATACTTAGTAGCCTTTGCACAACTGCCTAATGCGGCAAGCTTAGACAGAACCGAAGAAGTCATTCGCGAAATGTCCCGCATTGCCATGGAACACCCGGGCGTGTCAGACGCTGTAGCGTTTCCTGGCTTAAATATTAACGGTTTTACTAATAGCCCAAGTTCTGGAATTTTATTTACCCCGCTTAAGCCTTTTAGTGAAAGACAGTCGCCAGAATTATCTGCAGGTGCCATTGCCGCAAAACTCAATCAGCAGTTTGGCTCGATTAAAGGGGCTTATGTCGCTATTTTCCCACCACCACCGGTAATGGGGCTAGGCACTATTGGTGGCTTCCGCTTGCAAGTGGAAGACAGAGGTAATTTAGGATTTGAAGAGCTAGAGCGTGTAACCCAAGAAGTCATCGGTAAAGCGTGGGCGCACCCAGCGCTAACAGGTTCATTCACAAGCTTTACTGTAGCTGTACCGCAGCTAGATGTAGATGTAGACCGTGAAAAAGCGGTAAGCCAAGGGGTAAACATCGATACCTTGTTTACCACGCTTCAAGCCTATTTGGGCTCGCTGTATGTTAATGACTTCAATTTGTTTGGCAGAACCTATCAAGTTAATGTTCAGGCAGATGCTCAATATCGTCAGGAAATTGGTGACATTACCCAGTTTAAAATTAGAAATAGCCAAGGTGAAATGATACCGCTAGGCTCATTCCTAGACGTTCAACATAGCGCCGGTCCAGACCGAGTGATGCACTACAATGGCTACGTTACCGCCGAAATCAACGGTGCCCCAGCGCCTGGCTATTCGTCAGACCAAGCGAAAGCGGCCATTGAAGAAGTATTGGCTGAAACCTTGCCGCTCGGAATGACCTATGAATGGACCGAGCTAACGTATCAGCAAATACTGGCAGGTAATGCTTCAGCCTTCGTATTCCCACTGGTTGTGCTTTTGGTGTTCTTGGTGTTGGCGGCGCAATATGAGAGCTTGCGTTTACCACTAGCGATTATTCTCATTGTGCCAATGACGTTGTTAAGTGCCTTAATAGGCGTGCAAATTTACGGTGGCGACAATAATATTTTCACTCAAATTGGCTTGATTGTATTGGTCGGCCTTGCTACGAAGAACGCCATTCTTATTGTGGAGTTTGCCAAGGAATTGCAAGACAGCGGAATGGACGCACTTTCTGCCATTAAAGAGGCAAGCCGCTTACGTTTACGCCCAATCTTAATGACATCAATTGCCTTCATTATGGGGGTGTTGCCTATGGTTATTTCTACCGGCGCTGGTGCAGAGATGCGCCAGGCGATGGGGGTTGCCGTATTCTCAGGCATGATTGGCGTAACCTTCTTTGGCTTAATTCTTACCCCTGTATTTTATTATTTACTGAAACGTAAAGGTTAACTCTCCCGACTACCCAAGCGTTGCCCTCTTAAGGGGCTCTTTAGGCCACTCGTTTGAGTGGCCTTTTTTTTGCCACCATTGGTCAGCTTTTATCTCGTATTGCATTATTTAAATGCTTATATTTCACTACATTCTTAACACCAAGTTAAAAAGTACAACAGATAATTGGAGACTCTAATGAAAATAGGTGCAGCAATAGTAATGGCGCTGGGCATGGTGATTGCGGTGTCTTTACTTGGCGTCCAGGTATCGTCTGCTATGAACGATATGCAAACGTGGGATAGGGTAGTTACCGTCAAAGGATTGTCAGAGCGAGAATACATCGCTGACCAAGTGATTTGGCCTATTCAGTTTGTCGACGCAGGAAATGACTTACCCCAGCTGTATGAAAATATCGAGAAAAACAGCATCAAGGTAGCCGATTTTCTAAAGGAAAAAGGTATTCCTGTTGAGAGTGTAGCCATCGGCAAGCCTGAAATTAACGACAAACTTGCGCAACAATACGGGAGCGGTGAAAGGGCGCCGTTTCGCTACAGTGCAATTCAAACGGTAACGGTTTTTTCCAATGAGGTAGAAAAAGTACGTGAATTAATGCAGCAAATTGGTGAATTAATCAAAACCGGTATTGTGCTATCAGATCAAAGTTACCGCGCACAGCCTGACTATGTATTTACTCGATTAAATGATGTGAAGCCGGCGATGATTGAAGAGGCTACGTTAAATGCTCGTGAAGTTGCGGAAAAGTTTGCCTCAGACTCAAACAGTACGTTGGGAAAGATAAAGCGTGCTAATCAAGGGCAGTTCAGTATATCAAGCCGGGATAGCCACCACCCTCATATTAAGAAAGTTCGAGTTGTTTCCACCATTGAATACACGCTTGTAGACTAATATTCATGTTATGCTTTAGGTACGAGGAGAGTGTGAAGACTTTTGTACTGCATTATGCATTATACATCGCTGATGCTGACGCAAAGAGCACACGCTCAAGCCTTGTAGTTTAAAAAATAAACCTTTTTGTGTTTGTTTAATAAAATATTTACTTAACTTACTGCTAATGTCTACTGGTTTGATGCATGCTAATGGGGTTTAATCCTTGTCAGTGCCGTACTATCTAAAGCCTGCTACTAAGAAGGTGGAACGTCTGAGATGACAGACCCAAAAACGCACGCTCAGCAACTGGAATTTTTTGAAATTCCTAGCCCCTGTGTTGGTGTCTGTGAGTCTGGTCCACGAGGTTTTTGTAAAGGATGTTTTCGAAGCCGGGATGAGCGTCTTTATTGGCTTAAGGTAGATGACGCTACCAAACGGAAAATAATCAGTGCATGTGTACGGCGCAAAAAAGCCGTACTGGCTAAGAAGCGTAAGGCCCAAGTTGAGCAAGGCGAGGAGAGGGAACAACAGTACCCCTTGTTCGATTCGCCGTCATAGATAAGTTAAAAATTAAAAGAGACTGAGATTTAATACATGTCGTTAGATAAGTATGTTGCCTTTGCCGCGAAATCATTTACGTTGCCCGATATTTGCGTGAGGCTGCGTGCTACGCTTGACGACCCCCGTTCTAGCGCTGAAGATATCGGTCAGCTTATCAGTGCAGACGCGTCGCTAACTGCTAAAGTACTGCGTTTAGCGAACAGCTCTTTATTTCGTTTCCCATCCCAAATTGAGACAGTGTCAAAAGCCATAAGCGTTATCGGTGGAGAAGCGCTTTACAATTTGGTCATGGCTGAAACGGCCACAACGGCTTTCAAGCACTTTGACAATATTCTTATTAAACTAGATAAACATTGGTATCAATCGGTTTACTGCGGCATGCTCGCGAAAAGCCTTGCAATGCGACTTAATGTTCGCGGCGCGGAACGTTTCTTTGTTATGGGTATTCTTCAAAACCTAAGCGAATTGGTAGTGGCAAAGAAAGAGCCTCAGCGTTACTACAATTATCAGAATGCTGAAAAGGAAGAATTACCACATATTGACCAGTTAACGCATTTCGGTTTTACGTTTGCGCAATGCAGCGGTATCATACTCGAAAATTGGCACTTACCTATTGGCTTGTACTACCCTGTATCCTTCATGAATGATGAGGCGAAGTACGCGTCTGACGTGGATGTTTGTGTGCTGGCATTGGCTAATCGAATAACGTTTAGTCAGCTAGATAAAGAAAATTACGCAAATATTGAACTTTTTACGCCAGAAATAGCCAATACGTTAAGTCTCGACATGGAAGTAATAAGTAATTCAATTGATTACGCTGAGCAAGAAACAGTAAAAATTGCTTCACTTATTAACTGAGCTTTAATAATAAAACCCCGTTACTTCATCGATATACTGCAAGAACGTTGAAAGCTCTCCATAGGATTGGAATAACAAGCGTCGTTTTAAGACGTAATCTAAGAACTATAAAAGCTTAACGTAAATCAGATTATGTTCATGAAAATCCTGCTAAGCATAGCTATTGCTGTTTTCTTTTTAAGCGTGTGCGCTTCAGTAAAGGCCAGAGATCTAATCGAAACGCTCTATCATGCCGACTTTACTCCTGACACTGACGATGAAATTCCCCGTTTTACTCTCGATGGCGAGCTTGGTGTATTAGTTAACACCGGTAATACATCTGCTGCCAGTGTGAAAGCAGCGGTGAATGCTGATCATGAAACTGAAAACTGGAGCAGTGTTTATTTTGCTGAACTGCTTTACAAGGAGAGCGGAAGAGCGAATACGCAGCGTGATATCAGTGCTCAGCGATTTTATACCAGTGCCCAATTCGACTATAAACTTCTAACCCCTGGTCGCCGTCTTTTCATGTATGGCGATCTTGAAGATGACAAATTTACCGGATACGACCATCGAGCCTCGCTGGCGGCGGGTTGGTCGCAGCGCGTTTGGCGCAACGAAGACAGTGAATTTCGCTATAGCGTGGGGCCAGGTTACACCTTCATTGAGGCAGAGGAAGATAACGATAGCCTTATAAATGACGGCATTATTGTGCGCGCTTCAGCTGAGTATAAATACCATTGGAGTTCGGGTGCCAAACTAAGGCAGTTTGTAAGCACTGAAGCAGGTGAAGAGAATACCAAATCTCGCTCCGAAACCTCGCTTTCCGCGAACGTGTTCGGTTCATTAGCAATGAAATTGTCATTTATATTAAGTCACGAAACCGACACGCCAGAAGACGTCGCTGCGCTCAGCACGGAGACATCAGTTGCCTTGGTGTACCAGTTTTTTTAGGTAATTAGTTTAAATTTCGCTAGTGAAACCGGCTTTTTGTCTATTCCGCATTGACTAGAAAGGATGAAAATGTAAACTGCGCAGCACATCGATAATGGTAGCTGCTACTTTGCAATGCCTTCTAACAGACTACGTTAAAATTCGCGTTGTACCGCCTTGCAGTACCAAAGGTGTCGTGTACGACTAATGGACCGATAATCAATAGGATTGTTCAATGAAAAAGCAAGTGCTTGCATCTTTAATTGCAGTTTCTCTTTCTCCAGCCGTTTTCGCTCAAGATGATGAAGTTAAGCCTTTTACAATGGAAGGTGAATTGGGCTTCATATCAACCTCAGGTAACACTGAAACCACGTCAATCAGTGCAGGTATTCAAGCGCATCAGGAGCTTGAAAGTTGGAGTAACGATTACGTTCTTAAAGGTCTTTACAAGCAAGAGACAGTAGAAGGTGATGATGGAGAAGATATTGAATTCACGTCAGCACAAAAGTTCTTCGGTTCAGCACAGGGTAACTACAAGTTAGAAAACCCAGATAATCGTTTATTCGGCTTTGCATCATACGAAGACGACCGTTTCAGTAACTTTAATTACCAATCTACTATCGCTGCTGGTTGGAACCAAAAGGTATTAGAGACTAAACGCCATACCCTTGAATATTCAATCGGTCCTGGTTACTCGTTTATTGAAACACAAGACGGTGAAAACTTAGATAGCGTTATTGTTCGTGCATCTTCAGCCTATTCGTGGAAAATTTCAGATACCGCTAAGTTCACACAAACAGTGAGTACGGAAGTAGGTTCTGACAATACTAAATCTCGCGCTGAATCAGCGCTTACCGCAACGATTAGCGGCAACCTATCCATGCGTTTGTCTTTCAAACTTGACCACAACACTAATGTTGAAGACGATGTTGAGAAGTTAGATACAGAGACCGCAGTAAGCCTGGTTTACAATTTCTTTTAAGCCAGACTTGAGGGTACAAGGGCAGTTAAAAATGAGCTGTCTTTCAATGCTTCTAGATATGAAAGTTAAAAAAAACGCTGCATAACATGCAGCGTTTTTTTGTAAAAGACACCTTGCAGTAGATGTATCATCAAGGTGTTGTTGCTATCGTTTCTAGTGAAGAATACGTGTTTTGATTGTACCGTCAATTTGTTGTAGTTCAGCGAGGGCTTCATAGCCGCGGTCTTCTTGTACATCAACAACCACGTAACCGATTTCTGAATTTGTTTGTAGATACTGAGCTTCGATGTTGATGCCTTTCTCTGCAAATGCTTGGTTAATTTGAGTAAGAATACCAGGCTGGTTTTTGTGTACATGAAGCAGGCGCGAACGACCCGTATGTTCCGGTAACGAAACTTCAGGGAAGTTAACTGCCGACAGCGTAGAGCCGTTGTCGCTGTATTTCGCGAGTTTTCCAGCGACTTCTATACCGATATTTTCTTGTGCTTCCTGCGTGCTTCCACCTACGTGAGGAGTAAGAATGACATTATCGAACGCGCGAAGTGGCGATTCAAATTCTTCCGTATTAGATTTCGGCTCAACAGGGAATACGTCAATTGCCGCGCCGTTGAGTTGTCCGCTCTCCAGTGCCTTTGCAAGCGCATCAATATCAACCACAGTACCACGAGATGCGTTAATAAGAATGCTGCCTTTTTTCATTTGTGACAGCTCTTTTTCGCCAATCATGTCTTGAGTTTGAGGCGTTTCAGGAACATGCAGCGATACAACATCAGATGTGTTAAGTAGCTTTTCTAGTGACTTCACTTGAGCCGAGTTACCTAATACAAGTTTGTCTTCAATATCGAAAAATTGAACGCGCATACCAAGGTGTTCAGCAAGAATACTAAGCTGCGTTCCAATGTGGCCATAACCAATGATGCCTAATGTCTTACCACGCGCTTCATATGAGCCAACGGCCGTTTTTTCCCATTCTCCACGGTGTGCTTTCGCGTTTTTGCTAGGTACTTGGCGAAGTAGAAGAATAATTTGTCCAAGCACTAATTCTGCTACTGAACGTGTGTTCGAGAATGGCGCATTAAATACTGGGATGCCGCGGCGCTGTGTCGCTTCAAGATCAACCTGGTTTGTGCCAATACAGAAACAGCCAATGGCCACTAGCTTTTGCGCAGCATCAACCACTTTCTCTGTAATTTGCGTGCGCGAGCGAATACCTACAAAGTGAGCGTCTTTGATTTTCTCGATTAACTCATCTTCTGGAAGAGAGGTCTTGAGAAATTCAATGTTGCTATACCCATTGCTTTGAAGTGTTTCTAAGGCACTCTGGTGAACACCTTCTAACAACAAAATTCGGATCTTATCCTTCTCTAATGAAACTTTGCTCATGAACTCGCTATCTCTCACTGATGTAATTTGGTTTACTTGAATCACTAAAACACGTGCTTCAGACGTTTGTTAAAGGCTTCTAACGGTATTGCAGCTTAGTATTTCTCGTCTCACGTATCGAAGCTGTTTTTGGTCTGAAATCTAGCGCCACCACGCTTTTAATTCCGTCGGTTTTGTTTTTGGTCGAAGCCAATGGCTTCGAGGAACAAGAATACCTACTTTCTTTAAAAGACATCTAGACGTCCAAACGGAAATTAACAGAAAACGTATAAAGTTAAAAGCAGTTTTTGTTTAGCTTTTCACCGCAGGTGTTGCATATACGCAAAAAAGTAATTAGCTGCATTACCTGCATAGAAGTTTTTTGCTCATTTCAAATGGTGTTTACTTAAAAGTTTCGACGCCACTTTCCGTTGCACTAAGCACAATGTCAGCACCGCGCAGCGCAAAAATTCCGTTGGTTACTACACCTGGAATGTTATTAATTTTCTGCTCTAGCTCGCGAGGGTTTAATATCTCGAGATTGTGCACGTCTAAAATAACGTTACCATTATCGGTCACAACGCCTTGACGATACTCAGGGTCTCCGCCCAGTTTGACCAACTCGCGAGCAACAAAAGAGCGAGCCATAGGAATAACTTCAACCGGGAGTGGGAAGGAGCCCAGTACTGGCACACGCTTACTTTCATCAACAATACAGACAAAAGTCGTGGCTGCACCTGCAACAATTTTTTCGCGAGTGAGTGCGGCGCCACCACCTTTGATCATATGCTTATGTTCAGTAACTTCATCTGCTCCATCGATATAAACAGATAAATTGCTTACTTCATTAAGTTCAAATACTTCAATACCAAGTGCTTTTAAGCGCTCGGTCGAGGCTTCTGAGCTTGACACTGCACCTTCAATTTTATGCTTTATCTTGCCAAGTTCTTCAATGAAGAAGTTGACGGTAGAACCTGTACCCACACCCACTATGCTGTCAGACTCAACATAGTCGATGGCTGCTTTGGCTACGGCTTGTTTCTTTGCGTTCTGATCCATGGTCATTCTCCGGCTTATCGTTTTTGGCAGTGTAACGTATATGCGTAAACGCTCCCACATATAAGTCATCACATTTTGATATCGTGGGTATTAAGTGTTGTTGAAAATTAACGTCCTAGTAGGCGTGACAATGGCGTCTAACGGCACGTCCCAAGGTGCAATAGGTAATGATTTAACCTCTTGGATATCGTGAGCAATACCGACAAGCTTTGGATTTTTGGGGCATAGTTGATCTCGAGAGTGCCGTTTGGTTTGGGTAAACGCTAGTGTTCTGTCATAGTAACCGCCCCCCATGCCTAGTCGGTTTCCCTTAATATCAAATCCAACCAAAGGCATAAGAATAACGTCACATTGTGACGTTGGAAGTACGTTTTGACAGGATAGTGCAGGCTCTTTGATTTTATACTTGTTCTTCACCAGTGCAGTATGGCTGGAGTAAAAAAGAAAGAGTAAGTGACCTTTGCAAACGGGGTGAAGTACGGGCAGCGCAAACTGTTTTGAAGGGGCGCTTTGCCACTGCGAAGCAATATAGGGGCCAAGATCGATTTCGCCATCGTTTATTAGATAACCGGCTATATTGCGAGCGTGTTTTAATAAGGGCAACCGATGTAGTTGCTCAGCTATACCACGTGCGGCCTCTTCCTGTTGAACTGCGCTTAACGCGCGACGCGCTTCTCGAAGCTCTTTTCTCAAGGCGGTGCGCGATTTCAATATTTGTTCTGAGACCATGTTCTAATGTGGTTTTGTATTTAACTATAGGGCGTATGCAGTAAACCTGGCAATTTGAGCCGTTCTTTAGTCGCTGTCATTTTACTGCTTTTCTTTTGCTAAAAAGTGATTGAGTACGCGAATAAGCTCATCACTGTTAATAGGCTTTGTTAATACATCATCTAGGCCTTTTTCTCGAAGATAATCGGGCTTCGTAATAACATCTGCAGTTAAGGCTACAATTGGAAGCTCAGGCCTCAATCTTTTTATTTGAGCTGTCGCTTCATCACCTTGAATACCCGGTAAGTTTAAGTCCATAAGAACAAGTTCAGCAGGGTGAGACTTTGCATATTCAACGCCTTCCTCACCGGTACTCACAATGGCAAATTGAACGCCTAACTTTTCAAAAAATGTTTGGATTACCACTTGGTTAATGTAGTGATCTTCAACAACAAGCACATTAGCTGATTTATCAATATCTAATTGCGCCACCAGACTTCGCGGGGATGATTCAAAGGGCTCAGAAGTACCGATTAAGTCGGCGGGTATTGAAACGCTAACCCGTGTCCCTGCATTTAACTTACTACTCACCTTAATTGAGCCGTCCATTAATTCGACAAGGCGCTTTGATATATTAAGGCCTAAACCCGTCCCGCTTATCTTGCGGGCATTTTCCATTCGCTCAAAGGGGGTGAACAGTCGCTCCTGGTCCTCTTCACTCATTCCAATACCTTGATCAATCACGTTAAAAATTAATTTACCGTTTTTGTATTTCACCTGCGCTTTTACAGATTTATCCTTTGCCGTAAACTTTATTGCGTTAGATAGTATGTTAAGCGCAACCTGACCGAACTTAGTGTCATCAAAAAATAGAGATTCAGGCAGCGCTGCCTCACTTGACGTGCTAAATACGACACCGCTTTCTTCCGCGCGAATTTTAGTGAGGGAAAATAAGTGAGTGAAAAAGTCGTTTAAGCGGACAGTTCGTGGCATTACCCGCATTTTACCTGCTTCTATCTGGTTAATATCTAAGACAGAATTAACAATTTCCAGAAGCCTTTCGCCACTTTGCGATACATGTGATAAAGGCGTAGAGAAAGTGCTAGGCAGATTCAGTTTATTTGCTTCACTTTCAAGTAGGTGGCTGAATGTATTGATAGCGTTAAGCGGTGTTCTAATTTCGTGGCTTATGTAAGACAAGAAATCAGATTTGAATTGGCTGGTTCGCTCAAGTTCTCTGTTCTTTCGCTTAAGTTCAAGATGTGCCACTACCGATTTGCTTAAGGTTTGAAGTGAAGCTTTTTGAGCATCGGTTAGTTGGCGAGGTTTCTTGTCTATTGCACACAAAGTCCCTATAGCATGACCCGACGGAGTAATAAGTGGTGCCCCTGCATAAAAACGTATATCCGGCGCACCTGTCACTAAGGGATTGTCGTGGAATCGTTTGTCTAGGGTAGCATTGGGAATTTCAAACACGTCTTTTTGCAAAATAGCATGGGAACAAAACGCTATTTCTCTTGACGTTTCTTCGGCATCAAGGCCCACCCTCGATTTAAACCACTGTCTATTTGGGTCGATTAAGCTGATAAGGGCGATAGGAGTTTCACATATCTGTGAGGCAAGCGCGGTTAATTCATCGAACAGTATTTCGGCTTCAGTGTCGAGGACATCGTAGCTTAATAGCTCCGCTAAACGTTCATCTTCGTTTTTGGGGAGTGGCGCCACTTCCATAGAGATTTTACCTAACGCTTAAATAAAAAGGGATTGTATATAAACAATCCCTTAAAGATATCATAGAGCATAGGTATCTATGAATAATTGTTCCAATTTTTGATGGTCAACTTTAGTTGCAACTTTGATGGTATTTGCCTCATTCCACAGCGGGCTAGGCGTCGTTCCTTTTGGAGCCACAACGGTTTGCCCTCTATCTAGCGTGCCTGTACCAACGCGAACATGACCTTCTGTCAGTTCAAACAGCTCAGGGTGACGAAGATGTGCAATAGGGAATGCATCATGGAAGAAACAAACGCGGTCTTCACGGTTCTGTGAGTAGAAGTCCATGTAGAACTGTGCACTTTCTTTAACAAACCCACCAAGGGTATTGTTTTTATCTTCAAGTTTTTCTACGAACTCAGGTGAGAAAGGTGTGAAGTTAGTCACGTCAAGACCGAACATGGTCAGTTCCCAGTCTGCAGCAAATACGATTTCAGCAGCGTTTGCGTCGTTCCAAATATTGGCTTCAGCAACAGGGGTGACGTTGCCAGGTACAAATGCGGCGCCGCCCATAATACTGACGCCTTTCACTAACTTCGGCAGTTCAGGTTCAAGACGCAAAGCAAGTGCTAGATTGCCAAGTGGACCTATAGCGACAATAGTAATCTCGCCTGGATACTTGCGGGCCATATCTACGATGAACTGGGCTGAGCTACGCGGGTCTAACTCAGTTTTAGGCGCTTCTGGCTTAATATGTCCAAAGCCGTACTCACCATGTACAAAGTGAGCGTAAGTAGATTCTGGACCTACCCAAGGCATACCAACACCTTTGGTAACAGGAATGTCTTTACCGGCAATTTCGCACAGAGTTAGCGCGTTTTGTGCCGCCATAGTTACTGGAACATTACCAAAAACAGTGGTTAAACCTAGGACTTCAATATCTGGTGATTGAAATGCGAAGAATATCGCCATCGCATCATCAATGCCCGGATCTGTATCTAATATGATTTTATGTGTCATCAAATTATCTCAATGCGTCTTGCTAATTGGCGTGTTTCGCTAAGAAACGATCCACTTCTTTTTGTGTTGGAATACTTTGCGCGGCACCTTCTCGCGTTACTGCAATTGCAGAAGCTGCACAGCCACGGCGTAATGCTTGTTTTGCATCAGTATGATTACAATAAGCTGAAAGGAAATACCCTATGAAGGTATCACCCGCTGCGGTAGTGTCGACAGCGTCAACAGAGAACGCTTTAACTTCAATAACGTCGCTTTTACGAAGCATCATTACGCCTGCTTTTCCTAGCGTAATTATAACCTCACAATGTGACCATTGTTCTTTAAATACGGTCACAATATCTTCAAGTTCTTCTTTACCCGTAATCGCAGCTGCTTCTGTTTCATTTACAATAAGTAAATCTACGCAGTCGAGTGGTAATTGTTTGACCGACTCGCTCATAGGGGCAGGGTTAAAAGCCACTTTAAGCTGCTTCTCTTTAGCTTGGCGAAGTACTTCTTCAATACTGCTCGTTTCGTTTTGAGTAAGCACCCAGTCTGAAGGGCGTGTGTCGTCTAGCGCCTGCATTACGGTTTTCGCATCTATGGTTTGGTTTGCACCACCAAAAAGTACGATGGCATTTTCGCCGCTAGGGGTAACTTGAATAATCGCGTGACCAGAAGGGACTTCGGAACACTTTACGCCACGACAATCCACACCTTTTTTAATAAGTGCTTGTTTAAATGAGGCGTCGTTCTCGTGAATGCTGCCGACGTGTCGAACGTCTGCACCTGCTTGCGCTAGAGCTATGGACTGGTTTGCACCCTTACCGCCTAACAAGGTTTGGTAATGGGTTGAAGCTAATGTTTCACCAGGTTGAACAAAGTGATCTACCTGATAAACGTGGTCAATATTTATAGAGCCAAAATTTATTATTGCCATTTCTTCTTCCGTCGAAAGAGGGCGCTTCCCAGAATGCCGCTGTCCATGTTTCGCCCGTGAACCGAAAAGTTCAGGGCGGAAGTATCACAATTGCCGTAGGCTTCTCGATACGTGTCGAGCTTGCACAATAGCAGCTGTTTCAACTTCCTTGGTTTAAAGCATCGGCCAGGGACATGAATGAACTAGCAAACATCCCAGGAAACATTGTTGTTGTATTAACGCAACAGGGTATATCAAACGCGAGATCCAGTGAAGAGGATCACCTAAAGCGCTTTATAACTATTTTGCGTGGTGATTATAAAAGCGGTAAAAAAATATTACTTTTCTTGACCAATTGGTCAGCAATTATACACGCATATTAGTTAAGCTCAATAATAACCAAACAGCTAATTCAGGAAATAACAGACTAAAAGACAGTTTGAAACGCTGTGCGAAAGGAAATCCTTATCCAACGACACTGATCTTAGATGAAATCATGCAGTGTTGCTACCCATACCGCTTTTTAATTTTGATAAACAAACACAAATTAAGTTTGTTTGAGCACCGAATAAACAAGTGTCGTAAGTGATTGTGCAAAGCGTGTACGACGTTTTGCTGGCACTGCTATTCCATGACAGCAACATTGCCAAAGGTAGGCTTTATAGATTGATTTTTGCTAGTATTACCACCATCAAGAGATATGGGCCACGTAACAATGGTGCGTTAATCTCAACTCATTTCAAACGAAGAGAAAGAACCGTGGAAAAACAGCTCGATTACGACAGTGTAAGTAATAAATTGACTCAGCAAGGCATCATAGTAGACGGAGCCGAAGTCCACGGCATTCTGTGCGGCATGCTTTGCGGGGGAATGTCTCTCACTGATCTAAAATGGCAAGAAGCGTTGAGTGAAACCATTAATCAAGGGGAAAGCTTCGACGACCAAACCGAGCACCTTCTGAATGCGCTTTTTAATCAAACCTGCCAACAATTGCTTGAGCCGGAGTTTGCATTGAACTTATTGCTTCCCGAAGACCACGCGCCTATCAATGATCGTGGTGCTGCTCTTATCAATTGGGTTCAAGGATTTATGTTAGGGTTTGGACTTCATCAACAAGATTTGATGCAATGCTCAGAAGATGTAAAAGAGGCCCTAGAGGATTTCTCTGATATCTCTCGTATGGAAGAGCCCATGGACGCAGATGAAGAGTCGGAAAAGGCATTGTTCGAAGTGGAAGAATACGTAAAAGTCTCTGCTATTTTATGCTTCAGCGAACTTGGTCAATCACTGTTAGATGATCAACAAGACACGCCATCCGTACACTAAATAATTACTATCGGAAAAAGTAGCCTTTTTATTAGTTACTTAGTTCAGGTCATTCAAGTCACTTACTCAGGGTTTTCTCGTTTATGATTAGTGCGCAAGAGTTTATTGCCAGACAGGACAGGCTACTGGCTCAGTGTGGACCTAACAGTGTATGTATTGTGCCGGCAGCTGGATTAGTCACACGCAGTCGAGATACCGAGTATACCTTTAGGCAAGACAGCGATTTTTGGTATTTAACTGGGTTTGAAGAGCCGAATGCATGGCTAATATTATCTAACCATTCACGCTATGGTGAAAGTTACCGAGCGATGGTGGTGCAAGACAAAGACAAAAGCGCCGAAATTTGGCAGGGGAAGCGCCTTGGGGCTGAAGCGGCTTTGTCTCGTTTTAGTTTAGATGAAGCTTTTGAACTTCAAGAACTTGAAGAGGCATTGTTGGCGTCAATTCAAGGGCAAGATAACCTTTATTTTGGATTAGGTCATAACGAAGCACACGACAAGTTAATCACTGAGGCGTTAAATACCTTACGAGATGCGCCCAAAGAGTCTCTTGCACCACGAGCAATACACGATTTTCGCCCTATTTTGCACGAAATGCGTTTGTTCAAATCTGCCTGTGAAGTTGCCGTGATGAAGGCGGCGGGAGAAATCACCGCGCGCGCTCACAAACGTGCAATGCAGTTTGCAGCGCCGGGCTGTTTTGAATACCAGTTAGAAGCAGAAATTCATCATGAGTTCGCAATGGCCGGCGCACGCTCATCCGCCTACAGTACCATAGTAGGAAGCGGCGAGAATGCCTGTGTTTTACATTACGTACAGAATAATGCGCAAGTAAATGATGGTGATTTGATCTTGATCGATGCTGGCGCAGAGTATCAAGGCTATGCTGCCGACATTACTCGCACTTTTCCGGCGAATGGTACTTTTAGCCAGGCTCAACGAGACATTTACAGCGTTGTGCTAAAAGCGCAAAAAAGTGTGTTAGATATGCTAGTGCCAGGTGTAACGCTTTCTGAAGCGATGTTACACAGCGCCGAGATTATTACTCAGGGTTTAGTTGACCTCGACATATTGGAAGGTAGTGTAGCTGAGAACCTACAAAGCGAGAGCTGGCGACAATTTTATATGCATGGCTTGGGGCATTTCCTCGGGCTTGATGTACACGATGTAGGTAACTATAAGATTGAAGGCGAAGATCGTCCACTGAAGCCAGGTATGGTTATCACCGTTGAGCCCGGCATTTACATAAGTCGAGACAGCGATGCGCCAGATAAATATAAGGGTATCGGTATTCGTATTGAGGACGATGTGGTTATCACCGCCACTGGCGTGGATGTGCTCACCTCAGATGTGCCCAAAGAAGTCGAAGAAATCGAAGCGCTTATGAAAAAAAGTTGAAAGCATAGTCGCTAATCTAGCGTATGCGCAAAAAAATAACGAAAAAAAAACAGGGCGGCAGGATAAAACACGGTGAAATCAGCAGAAGCGGTGGATGTAGTAATTATTGGTGGCGGTATCGTGGGAACCGTGTTGGCCAAAGGGCTTGCAGAAAAAGTAGGACTTTCTGTAGCGCTGATTGACGCTGCAGACCCAAAACAAACTCAGGAATCAAATACCGATTTTAATCCATTTACCGATACGCGCGTCATTGCACTTGCAAGACGTACAGTAGCTGAACTCTCTAGTGTCGGGCTAAATCTGGAAGATGTGGCTAAGCAGCACAACGGCGAACTCCCCCCAGAAATCAAGCATATCGAAGTAAGCGACAAGGGCCATGTGGGCTTACTTAACCTCAATAGCGATGATTATCACATTGATGCTTTCGGACAAGTTGTAAGTTTAAGCGCGCTGACACGCTTGGCAGCAAATGCTAGTTCGGCGTATCAATACATCGCCCCGGCAAAAGTAGAAACGGTAACTCAGCAAAAAGATGCGGTACACGTTGCGCTTGATAATGGCGAGACGCTCACGGCAAAGCTACTAGTGCTAGCTGATGGAGGCCGCTCTGGTTTAGCGCAGCAGGTTGGGATTGCTAAAACCGTGAGTGACTATAAGCAAACCGCCATTGTATTTAATGTTCATGCGCAATCACCTCACCAAAACAAAGCGTACGAACGCTTCACACAAAATGGTCCGCTGGCATTTCTCCCCTTCGATAGTGAAATTGAGGGCGTTAAAGCGCGAGGAAACGGGTTTTCAGTCGTGTGGACGGTAGAAACAGAAGCCGCAAAGTCTTTGATGACGTTAACTAGAACAGAATTTATAAAGGCATTGCAAAATGCGTTCGGTTATCGCCAGGGTAAAATACTCAGAGTCAGTGAGTTAGCAAGTTATCCGCTCATGCTTGTGAAAGCTGAATCACTGACCAGCCATCGCACAGTGGTTGTCGGTAATGCAGCGCAAGCCTTACACCCCATTGCAGGGCAAGGTTTTAATCTGGGTTTACGAGACTTAAGTACGTTAATTGATGTTCTTAGCGCGTCGTCTAGCGCGCATAATTCACAACAAAATGCAGCAGACAAGCGTGAAGATAACAGTGAGAGTCAAGCTGTGCCTGAATATCTCCCTGAACGCTTTGATGCGGGCGCATTTGATGTTCTGCAACGCTATGCGAACGAAAGAGAACAGGACAGAAACAATACAATAACCCTTACCGATACCTTGGTAAGAACCTTTTCTAATCAGTACTTTCCAACGGTAATCGGCCGGAATGTATCGCTACTGGCGCTGAGTATGATGCCGCAGGCAAAGAAAGCCTTTGTTAAACATACAACAGGGTATGGCGAAACACCGCAGATAAATAGAGACCGCAATGCAGCACGTTGATATAGCAATAGTGGGCGGGGGAATTGTAGGGTTAACCCTTGCTGCCGCTCTTAAAAATAGTGAATTAAGCATAGCCGTTATTGACAAGGCAGCGTGCTATCAACCGCTTTCTGAAAAGCCTACGGCCAGAGTGAGCGCCATAAACCAGGCCAATATCAAGGCGCTAAAACAATTTGATGTGTGGAACTATCTACAACAAGACCGCGCGAACCCTTACACCGATATGCATGTGTGGGATAAAGACAGTTTTGGCGACATCCATTTCTCATGCAGCGAAATGGGAAGCGATGCCTTAGGCATAATTGTTGAAAACCAAGCGCTGGTTAATGCTCTAGCTGAGGCTGGTGAAGCACAATCGAATGTTCAGCTTGTAACTGCTGGCATTGAAAGAGTGCTAGCAGGGCCAAATCAGACCATGCTTATGCTAGATAACGATGAGGTGCTAAGCTGCAGATTGTTAGTAGGTGCAGATGGTGCCAATTCGTTTGTTAGAAAGCAGGCTGGTTTGCCCATTACTTTCAAAGATTACGAGCACACTGCCATTGTAGCCAATATAAAAACCGACGAGCCTCACAATAACATTGCCAGACAAGCATTTACACCCACAGGGCCACTCGCTTTACTTCCCATGGTGGCGCCAAATGTGTGTTCCATTGTATGGTCGCAAACGCCGGAACAAGCTGCTTCGCTGATGACATTAGATGACGAAGCGTTTTGCAACGCGTTAACAGCAGCCAGCAATAGCAAACTCGGCATGACTGTGCTCGAAACAAAACGCTCAGCCTTTCCTCTTACCATGCGCTATGCACGGCAGTGGGCAAAGGATGGCGTTGTGCTGATTGGAGATGCAGCCCATACTATTCATCCGCTAGCGGGGCAGGGCGCCAATTTAGGTATGCAAGACTCACTTGTTTTGGCTGAAACGCTGAGTAGTCTTAACGCATCAGGTAAAGATATCGGTCTTTATAAAAACTTGCGTAGCTATGAACGCAGCCGTAAAACAGAAGCGATGAAAATGATCGCTGCGATGGACGGTTTTAAATTCTTATTTGATGGTAATGACCCATTCAAAAAACTTCTTCGTGGTATAGGGCTGTCTGCCACCGACAGGTTAGGCACAATCAAGAACGCCTTTGTTAGCCACGCCATGGGCCTATAAATCCCAAATGTTGGCGTTGAGATAGTTGGCTGTAAAGGATACTCTTCGGTATCCTTTTTTATTTGTACCAACGGTTTATGACTATTTCTCTTTGCAAACCTTATCGTGTCTTGTCTTTCACTTGCGCCTCCCTGCTTACCGCTGCTCTTTCTATTAGCTTAGCAAGTGCTGAAGCTACTACTAAAATCGCCGATGAATTATCTTCGGCAACGCTAGCAAGCGAGAAAATGAAGCTGAATAATGCCCCTATTAATTTGGGCGTTTATCGCGAGCACGCTAAAACCTTGGCTAGTGATGAGTTCGAAGGTCGAGGTCCACTATCAGAAGGTGAGGAGAAAACAGTAAGTTATCTGGTAGCCCAATATAAGAAGCTAGGGCTGAAGCCCGCCTTCGGCGAGAGCTACACTCAAGCCGTACCGCTTGCCAAAATTACACCAAATAACATGAGCGCCCTTGCTATTGGTGATTTGACGTTCAAGGCTGGCGCCGAGTTTACGGCACGTACGCAGCGTATCGCTAAAGATTATTTGTTGAATAGTAGCGACGTTATCTTTGTAGGTTATGGCATTAATGCGCCCGAATATAATTGGAACGATTATGAACGCATTAACGTAAAGGGAAAAACGGTTGTCATGTTGGTGAATGATCCGGGATTTGCCTCTAAAGATCCTGCTTTATTTCAAGGTAATGCCATGACTTATTACGGTCGTTGGACATACAAATATGAAGAAGCGGCCAGACAAGGTGCAGAAGCCGTTTTCATTGTTCACGAAACTATGCCCGCAGGTTATGGATGGGGCGTTGTCGAGAACTCAAACTCCAATACTAAATTCAGTTTGGTTGACGAAGAAAACAACGCTTCGCAAGTTGGTGTAATGGGCTGGCTTCATCTTAATGCGGCAAGACAACTATTTGAAAAAGCGGGCTTAGATTATGGCGAGCTAAAAGAAAAGGCATCGAAACCTGGCTTCACACCTATTGAATTAAAAGCGAAGGCTTCATTGAGCTTTACCAACACCATTGAGCATGCCGAATCTCAAAATGTGGCAGGAATTTTAGAAGGAACAACAAAGCCAGACGAGTGGGTAATGCTGCATGCCCACTGGGATCACTTAGGAAAGGTTGAGAAAAACGGCCAAACTACAATTTATAACGGCGCGGTCGACAATGCGTCGGGCGTTGCTGGCGTGCTTACATTGGCTGATGCACTTACCAACGCTGAAAAGCGTTTTTCACGTACCCTTATGTTCAGTGCATTCACTGCTGAGGAAACGGGGTTGCTTGGCGCTGATTTCTTCGCAAACAACCCGCCTATTCCTACGTCAAAAATGGTGGCGTTTTTAAACATCGACGGCATGAATGTAAACGATGGCGTAGATTATATTTTGCAGTACGGTGAGGGTTACTTATCTATTGAAGATGACTTAGCAAACGCAGCCGCGTTACAAGGGCGAACCGTAAAAATGGACCCACGCCCTCAAAATGGTTTGTTTTTCCGCTCTGATCACTTTGCGCTCGCTAAGCAAGGAGTACCATCAATTCTGTTTATGAGTTTGGGCGATACCGACCCAAGCTTTATTACCAAGCGTTACCATAAAGCAGATGACGACTACCTTCCCAGCTGGACATTAGGTGGCGTGGAGCAAGATCTTTCGCTTATTGGCTCTATGCTAACTCATTATGCACAAGGCGATGTATGGCCTTACTGGAAGCGCGAGAGTGACTTCAAAGCAAAGCGTTTGCAGTCGTTGTCTGGTGGCGAAACCAGCGCTAAATAAAACACGCTAGAACGGCAGATTAAAATACGAATTTCAAGATAAAGCGACGCTAATGAGTTGGATTTTATTTACATTGGGCGCGGTTGTTATGCAAACCGTGCGCAATGCATTGCAGAGCAAGCTGAGCGACACAGTAAACACATCTGGAGTGACGCTATCTCGCTTTATCTTGGCCCCGCCAATAGCTCTTGTCTATTTGCTCATTCTCTACCGCAGTAGCGCCAGTGACGTGCCTCAGTTCTCAAGCTCTTTTATTGCAGTGATACTGTGTGCTTCGCTACTTCAAATAGCGGCCACTTCTTTAATGGTGATTTTGTTTAAGCAGAAGAACTTTGCCATTGGAGCTGGCTTGGCTAAAAGCGAAGCTTTAGTGGCGGGCGTGGTAGGCATGCTTTTTTTCGGCAGTTACCTAACGCCTCTCGGTTGGGCTGGCATAGTCATAGGCGGAATAGCCGTATTCGTGCTAAGCAGCGGCAACCGACTTCATGGTATTAGTGTGAAAACCATTGCTATAGGCCTTGCCTGCGGTACCTGCTTTGCTCTAACTTCATTGCTAGTGCGTGAAGCTAGCCATATGCTTGATATTCAACATACAGTAGCAGCAGCATGGGTGCTTTTGTGGGTGCTGTGTGTTCAGGCTATAGCTTTAAGTGTATATATTGCATTAACCAAACCTTTCGTATTTATCCAATTAGTGAATGCCAAAAAGCAGGTGCTAGCGATAAGCACGGTTAGCTGCTTAGGTTCCATTTGTTGGTTTACTGCCATGGCATTACAGCATGTGGCGTTGGTGAAAACACTGGGGCAACTAGAGGTGTTGCTCACTTTAGTACTCTCACATTATTGGCTAAAAAACACGGTTACAAAACGCGAAATTAGTGGGCTGCTCTTAATTGGCGTTGCGGCTATTATGGTGATGTGGGCTTGATGTTATGTAGTTTATCTTTTTTGTTTTTTGCTTAGCTTTAAAAAGGTAAGAAACAGATATTTTTAATGGGAATAAAGAAATTTTGAAACATCTATTGGGTCTTTTGATTTTCTCAGTACTAACCGCTTGCAGCACCGTTTCAACGAATGACAAGGAAACGGAATATAACGTTACTGTTGAAGCAAGAAAAAGCGGTGTAGAACCAGCATTTCAACTTGTTACATTAGGCGATACTGGTGGTATTAAAGACGGCAATTTGAGCGCATTTCTACTGCGAAGTTTAAAAGAGGAACGTTATATTGCCCTAGACGCCGGAAGCATAGTTAATGGTATTGATGTTGCGTTAAAAGAAGGGGCTTTTAGCGGCTTAAAAAGCAAGCCCGACAATAACCTGCGAGCCAACGGCAATATACTGCATAACCACGTTGCTGCATACCTGATTAGCCATGGGCACCTAGACCATGTAGCAGGGTTACTCGTTGCTTCACCAGATGATAACAATAAACCCATCTATGCCTTAAAGTCAGTAAACGACACCATGGGGGCGACTTACTTTAACTGGCAGGCTTGGGCAAACTTTACCAATCGAGGCTTAGAGCCAAAGCTAAACAAATACGATGTTATCGATTTGGCACCGAAACATTCTACTGCCATCGAAGGCACGAATTTAACTGTCACGCCCTTTAGTTTAAGCCACCCTCTAGAGTCGACGGCTTTCGTTATTGAAAGTGACGACGATATGTTTGTTTATTTTGGTGATACTGGCCCGGACGATGTCGAGAAAGAAGGCAAGTTGGCCGAAATATGGCGCTATCTTGCACAGCAAATGCGAAACAAAACGCTAAGAGGTATGGTTATTGAGGTGTCGTTTGATAACAGTCGCCCTGACAATTTGTTATTCGGGCACCTTACTCCCAAGTGGTTAATGCAAGAGCTCACTCGCTTTTACGAACTACTCGAAGACAAAAGCCAGGTTTCAGACATAAACATTGTGATAAGCCACATCAAGTACAGTTTAAAAGCAGGAGAAAACCCACGTTCTGTCATATCAAAAGAGCTAAAGCAGGATATTAAATTAGGCTTTAATTTTATACTAGCCACACAAGGTCAGTCGCTCGTATTTTAATTGCCTTTAGCAATAGTGAAGTAAGTAAACATTCGAGTAATCAAACTGTTATATATACTTTCGTCGAGTTTTTCTATCAAGTGATTAAATTTTGTATAGGTAGTCTCTCAAAATTTTTACTAGCTGTTACACTTGCTTGATACTCGTTAATAAAAGAAACACGTGATGTCAGAACGAAAGTTTAGATTAGTTACCCGAAGTGATTTTGACGGGCTAGTATGCGCAGTCTTACTTAAAGACTTAGACATGATTGATGATATTTTGTTTGTACACCCTAAAGACATGTAGGACGGCAAAATAGACATCACTGAGAACGACATTACAACTAATTTGCCTTATGTTGAAGGTTGCCATTTAGCCTTTGACCATCACCTTAGCGAAACCGTGCGAAACGCCAGCGATATTGAGAATCATATTATCGATCCTGAAGCACCTTCAGCCGCTCGAGTAGTGTATGACTATTATGGCGGAGCCGAGAAGTTCCCAAATATCTCTGTAGATATGATGGACGGTGTTGATAAAGGCGACTCAGCGCAGTTTTCAAAAGAAGAAATTTTAGAGCCTACCGACTGGGTGCTTATGAATTTCATCATGGATGCGCGCACAGGTCTTGGCCGTTTCAGAGATTTTAAAATCTCTAACTACCAGTTAATGATGAAGCTAATAGATGCGTGTAAAGACCACAGTATTGAAGAAATTCTGCAAATGGAAGATGTGGCTGAGCGCGTAAGTTTGTATCATGAGCACAATGAAATGGCGAAGGCTCAGATAGCTAAGTGCTCTACCGTACACAATAACCTTGTGGTACTCGATTTAACCGAAGAAGAGACCATTTACGCCACGAACCGCTTCGTTATTTACGCCATGTACCCAGACTGTAATATTTCTATTCACAAAATGTGGGGGCTTAAAAAGCAGAACGTGGTGTTTGCAATCGGGAAGTCTATTACCAACCGCACCTCTAATACTAACGTGGGTGAGTTATGTTTGAAGTACGGTGGCGGCGGTCACATGAACGCGGGTACCTGCCAAGTTGAAACCAGCAAAGCAGCCCCCGTGCTTGCTGAGCTTATCGACACCATCACAAGTGACGGCTAACACTAATTAGCATACGGATGGAGGGGCAGAAAAAGTACTCTGACCCCCCAACTTTTATTGAGTTAGCCGCACTTTGAAGAATTCGGCCAGAGTTTTACTGATCACAGGATGCTGGGTATCTTGGTTAAACAGGCAAATGTTGACCTTGCCTAACTTAGGCAGATGCGGGTGGTTCAGTACGGCTAAATTGGCCGGTAGGCTCGATTTTGCTAGTGCAGTCACGCCAAGCCCTTGTTGAATGGCGGCAACCAAACCGCCTAAATCGGCATTGGTGTAGCTGATTTTCCAAGCAAACGTTTGCTGCTTTAATTGTTCAATCACTCGGCTTCTGTACATGCAACCATCTGGCGCTAGCACTAACGGAATGTTATTCCCCACTAACGGGTGAGACGTATCACCTACCCACACCACATCATCTTCTAAAACAACTTCGCCCTCAGTTTCTTCATCTGGATTTACCAGTGCCAGAATTAAATCGAAGTGATCTCGTTGAGACGGGTGAAGCAGATCGCGACTTAGCGCCGACGTTACTTCTAACGATACATCTGGGTAACGCTTCGAAAACTCACCAATTAAGCCCGGCAGTAGGGTAGAGGCAAACTCGTTGGGAATGCCCAAACGCAATCTACCGCTAAGTGGCGCAGGGGTAAGGCTTCTAAAAATGTTGTCGTTAAGCTCTAGTAGCTCTTTAGCTTTTGGGTAAAGCCAGTTTCCATCGGCACTAGGTACATGACGTTGGCCTACTTTGGTGAACAGCTTTCTGTCTAGCTGCGATTCAAGCTTTTTGATTTGCAAGCTAATGGCTGGTTGAGAGCGGCCTAAAAAGTCGCCCGCTTTAGCGTAGCCACCAAGTTCAATAACGCTAACAAAGGTGCGTAAGGTATCAAGGGAAAGCTGTTTCATATTTATCAGATTTATTAATGTAAGTGCTCTTTGTTATTGTATTTGCAAATGTATAGAACTGAAAGCCCGTATTCTTACCTTAGATAAGATTGACGTTGTAAGTTGGATAAAGCGACCATGAATACGCATCATCAACTACCTCAAGACAACGTAGAGTAAGTGTACTCACGTTTATAAATTCACGAATTCAAGCTATTAAATTAGCAAACTAGACTAAGCTGCGCGCAATTGTGATAGGCTTTAGCAAGTAAATATCGATACGATAATTAACCAATAGCAGCAAACAGTTACGCTTCAGCGGCGCTTTTAAAAAATTTAAATCAGCGTGTCGATTTAAGAAGCGTTGCGCATTTAAAGTGAGTTACCTGCGCAAAACGATAAGCTGGCTAAGTATGTAATGAGTAATGTTAACTACGAGAACGTGAATGAACTCTGATTTGTATTTTATTGGCATAGACGGCGGCGGCACCAAATGCAGAGTTATACTACAAGATAAGAGTGGCACGCAGATAGGTGAGGGGATTAGCGGCCCGGCTAATATAATGCGTGACGCAGAACTTGCTAAAACCTCTATATTGGATGGGGTAGGTAAAGCTATTGAGTCTGCTAATACCTACTTTGCTTCACAAAGTAGCAAAACCCCAGTATCACCTATCACGCTATCACAGTGTGTAGTAGCAGCCGGGCTTGCTGGCGCTAATATCAGCACCGCAAAAGCTGGCTTTGAAACATGGGCGCACCCCTTTCACTCGCTTCATATACTAAGTGATTTACATGCCGCCTGCGTAGGTGCTCATAATGGAAAGCCGGGTGCAGTAATCATTGTGGGTACGGGGTCTGCAGGGGCAGTATATTCTAATGGCACATTTACAGATTTAGGCGGGCACGGTTTTCCCATAGGGGACTTTGCCAGTGGCGCTTGGCTGGGTTTAAAAGCTATTCAGCACACCTTACTATGTATAGATAGCATTCGAAGCAAAGACGACCTAGCAAAAAAAGTATGTGCAGAGCTTGGTACCTCAAATGCCGATGAGATTGTGGCTAAATGTGCTGGGTTTAGCACGCATCATTACGCGAGTTTAGTACCCTGTATGCTGCCGCTTTTAAACGAAGGTAATAGCGAAGTTGTTCGCATTTTTAACGAAGGGGCGGAATACTTAGAAACTATGGCGCAGCGTCTTCAAGGTGATAACGGGTATAACCTTGCTTTAATCGGTGGGTTAAGCGATGTTTATGTAGAGTACTTTTCTGAGAAAATCCGAGCGCGCCTGCAAGCATGTGAGTTATCGCCAGAGCAGGGCGCTATCAAGTATGCTCAAGCAATATATGATGGGCAATAGCGTCAGATAAGCATAAATAGGTCACGTGGCAAATCTCGATGCAAGTAATGAGATAAGCGACGAAAAAATCAACGTTATAAGCAGCAAAGAAACAATGCTACAACCGCACTTAATTAGGAAAATGAAAGCCCAATGATGAGAACAATTTTAGCCGAAAACGTTTTGATAAAAGGTAAGTGGGAAAAAGACCAAGTACTCACAATCAAAGAGGGCGTAATTACTCACATCGAAGCACTTTCTGATTCACAAAAAGAGCAACAAGAACATTTAGTGCGGGTGTCTAACAGACTTATTCCTGGGTATATAGACACACAGGTGAACGGCGGCGGTAGCGTAATGTTTAATCACGCACCAACGTTTAAAAGCATAGAAATAATGGCCAAAGCCCATCGTAAGTTTGGTACCACCACATTATTTCCCACGCTTATTACCGATGACATAGCAACCATAGAAAGCGCCGCCAATGCGGTAAGTGAAGCAATAGAAAGCGGCCATCCAAGTGTTGAAGGTGTTCATTTTGAAGGGCCGCATTTAAGCATTGAGAAAAAAGGCGTACACCTTTCGAAATATATTCGCCCGCTTACCGACAGAGAACTCACCACTTATACCCGAAAAGATCTTGGCAAGGTAATGATTACCGTAGCCCCCGAGAATACCTCGTGTGATGTTATTCGAGACTTGGTAAACCATGGCGTTATTGTAGCGCTAGGGCACTCTAATGCATCGTTTGATATTGTTGAAATGGCGATTGTAGCAGGCGCGACTGGGTTTACTCATTTATACAACGCTATGTCGCCGTTTACCTCTCGTGAACCTGGCATGGTTGGCGCAGCGCTTTTAAGCAACAACGCCTGCGGCATCATTGTCGACCATCAGCATTTGCATCCCAAAGTCGTAGAGCTTGCCTTTAAAACCAAAGGGCCATCGCAGTTGATGCTGGTTACCGATGCAATGGCCCATGTAGGTGCTGACGAAGACGTTATCGACTTTTTCGATACGCACATTACTCGTGTAGGAAACAAACTTACTACGCCAGATGGCACCCTTGCAGGAAGCTGCTTAGATATGCACGGCGCGGTTATTAACTGCGTTAATGACATAGGTATTTCGTTAGAAGATGCTAGCTTTATGGCAAGTGCAACACCATCTATTTACATGGGAATTAGCGAAAGGCTAGGAAGTATTGCGGTAGGTCAAAAAGCAAACTTCGTAGAGTTAAGCGAAGACAACGCACTTGCAAATGTTTGGCAAAATGGCGAGGTGTGCGTTTAACTGCTTGCTGATGAAACAACTTACAGTACAGCTGCTAATAAGCATTTAAATACTCCTTTCAACGTACTCGACAAGTGCGCAGAAAGTGCTAGCAGAAAGTACTAAATACAGCCTCAATAAAAAGTAGTTGGCAATTTAATGGTTAACCCTTTTCTAATTACCAGCTATTACCAAAATTGCTTTCAGGTTCGTTGTTCACACTCTATTTCATTGTTCATCCGCCGCGATTTTCATTAAACAAACCTCAACATCAGCAAGCGCTTAAATATTTGCTTTCCTCATGTTTATCCATTAATACATTTACTTTTCAAATGTATTGATAAAAATTTCCAATTTGTTGCATAAACGCTAGCTCACTATACTCAATCTCGTTTTCTACCTTTCAAATTAAAAAGAGTAAGTGGAATGTCTAGTACCACCGCCCTACACGCAAAGCACCTAGAAGCCGGTGCGAAAATGGTCGATTTCTTCGGCTGGGATATGCCAATTAACTATGGTTCACAAATTGAAGAGCATCACGCTGTGCGCCAAGACGCTGGTATGTTTGATGTGTCTCACATGACCATTGTTGACGTAAAAGGCGCTCAAGCCAAAGCGTATCTTCAGTATCTTTTAGCCAACGACGTGGCAAAACTAAAAGACAAAGGCAAAGCGCTTTACAGCGGCATGCTTAACGAAGAAGGTGGTGTTGTAGACGACCTTATCGTTTATCACTTCGACGAAACTAACTATCGCTTAGTGGTGAACTCAGCAACCCGCGAAAAAGACATGAACTGGTTAATGAGCAAAGCAGAAGGCTTTGACGTAACCATCACCGAGCGCCCTGAATTTGCCATGATTGCCGTACAAGGCCCTAACGCAAAAGAAAAAGCAGCCAGCCTGTTCAGCGCAGCGCAAAAAGAAGCGGTAGCGGGCATGAAGCCATTCTTTGGTGTACAAGCAGAAGACTTGTTCATTGCCACCACAGGTTACACCGGTGAAGCGGGCTACGAAATTATGGTGCCAGCTGAGCAAGCACAAAGCTTCTGGCAAGCACTACTAGACGCGGGCGTTAAGCCATGCGGCCTGGGTGCGCGTGACACGCTACGCCTAGAAGCAGGCATGAACCTGTACGGCCAAGATATGGATGAAACAGTATCGCCACTAGCCGCCAACATGGGCTGGACAATTACATGGGAACCGGCAGAACGCGATTTCGTAGGGCGTAAAGCACTAGAAGCGCAGCGCGAAGCAGGTACCGACAAGCTAGTAGGCTTGGTGATGACTGAAAAAGGCGTGCTGCGTCACGGTCTTAAAGTGAAAACAGAAAGCGGCGAAGGCGTTATCACTTCAGGCACCTTCTCTCCAACACTAGGTCACTCAATTGCGATGGCACGAGTACCACGTGATGTTGGTGAAACAGTAGAAGTGGAAATGCGCAAAAAGTGGGTTACAGTAAAAGTGGTTAAGCCCTCCTTTGTTCGCAATGGAAAAAGTGTTTTATAAGGCCAATAACTACTAGGCCCCAAAAGTTAACAGAGAATAACAGGAACGATTATGAGCAACATCCCAACTGATTTACGCTATGCCGCTACGCACGAATGGGTTCGCCCTGATGGTGACGGTGTTTTCACTGTAGGTATTTCTGAGCACGCACAAGGCTTACTTGGCGACATGGTTTTCGTTGATTTGCCAGATGTTGGCGATGCGGTAAGCACTGGCGACGACATCTGTGTTGCTGAGTCAGTAAAAGCAGCGTCTGACGTTTACGCACCAATTTCAGGTGAAATTGTAGCGATTAACGAAGACCTAGAAGATTCACCAGAACTAGTTAACACTGACCCATATGGCGACGGTTGGCTATTTAAAATTAAAGCTGATGATGCAGAAGAAGTAGAAGGTCTACTTGATGCAGAAGGCTACGAAAACAGCATTGACGAAGAGTAATTCGTAACGCTGTTTTGATAGATACATCGTTTTAAAAGGGGCATGAAGATAATTCAGCCCCTTTTTAACTTAAAGATTTAACGCGCCCTTGCGGCAACCATTACGAGTGCTTAACAACGTTATGTCGAATACTTCCCCTACATTGGCTCAACTAGAGCAAAAAGATACATTTATCCGCCGTCACATTGGCCCGGGTAAAGGCGAAATTGAAGAAATGCTGTCTGCGATTGGTGCAAGCTCACTTGACGATTTAATTGAGCAAACGGTACCAGCAGGTATTGCGCTACCAGAGCCACTAAAATGTGGTGAAGGGGCGACAGAAGTTGAAGCATTAAGTGAACTTAAAGCCGTTGCACAAAAGAACAAAATTAACCGTTCTTTCATTGGTATGGGTTACTACGATACTCACGTACCTAACGTTATTCTTCGCAACGTGCTAGAAAATCCAGGTTGGTATACTGCGTACACGCCGTACCAGCCAGAAATTGCACAAGGCCGTTTGGAAGCCATTCTTAACTTCCAACAAGTTACTATTGACCTAACAGGCCTAGAGCTAGCGTCGGCGTCATTGCTTGATGAAGGTACGGCTGCAGCAGAGGCAATGGGCCTTGCTAAGCGTGTGTCTAAGAACAAAAAAGCGAATGCATTCTTTATCGCTAGCGACGTTCACCCCCAAACGGTTGACGTAGTAGAAACCCGCGCTGAAATGTTTGGCTTTGAAATCATCAAAGGTGCGGCAGAAGAAGCAGCTGAACACGACGTATTCGGTGCGCTACTTCAATATCCAACTTCTACAGGCGAAGTAAAAGACATCAGCGACATCATTGCTGCGGTACAAGCGAACAAAGGGATTGTGGCAGTAGCCGCTGACCTAATGAGCTTAGTAATGCTTAAGTCGCCTGGCGAGCTAGGTGCAGACGTTGCACTGGGTAGTGCACAGCGCTTTGGTGTACCTATGGGCTACGGTGGTCCGCACGCGGCATTCTTTGCTACACGCGACAGCTACAAGCGTTCACTACCTGGCCGTATTATTGGTGTAAGTAAAGACACCCGTGGTCGCCCAGCACTTCGCATGGCGCTACAAACCCGTGAACAGCACATTCGCCGCGAAAAAGCGAACTCGAACATTTGTACAGCGCAGGTGCTGCTAGCCAACATGGCAAGCTTCTACGCGGTGTACCACGGCCCACAAGGCCTTAAAACTATTGCCGAGCGCATTCACCGCTTCGCCGACATTCTTGCCACTGGTTTAACCCAGAAAGGCGCAGAGAAAGGTGTAGCTCTTAAGCACAGCACGTACTTCGACACGCTAACCGTAATGGTTAACAACAAAGAAGACGTACTTGCAAGCGCATACGCAAAAGGCATGAACCTGCGCGCTGACCTTGAAGGTGCGGTAGGTGTGTCGCTTGACGAAACCACCACACGTGAAGACATTGTTGCGCTATTCGACGTACTTCTTGGTGAAGAGCACGGCTTAACAGTGGAAGGTCTGGATGCAGAAGTAACCACGCAAGACGTAAAATCTATTCCTGAAGGTTTAGTACGTACTAGCGACTTCCTAACGCACGAAGTGTTTAACAAGTATCACTCTGAAACAGAGATGCTTCGTTACATCAAGAGCCTTGAAAACAAAGACTTGGCGCTTAACCACTCAATGATTTCATTGGGCTCGTGCACCATGAAGCTAAACGCAACGGCTGAGATGATCCCAGTAACATGGGCAGAGTTCGGTCAGCTTCACCCGTTTGCACCACTAGACCAAGCTGCAGGCTATCAAGAAATGATTGCCGAGCTTAGCGAGTGGCTAATTAACGTAACAGGTTACGATGCCCTTTCAATGCAGCCTAACTCTGGTGCGCAAGGTGAATACGCAGGCCTATTGGCTATTCAGCGTTATCACGAAAGCCGCGGCGAAGGTCACAGAAACGTGTGCCTAATTCCAAGCTCTGCCCACGGTACTAACCCAGCGTCTGCGCAAATGGTTAGCCTTAAAGTGGTAGTAGTAGCCTGTGATAGCAAAGGTAACGTAGACCTTAACGACCTTCGCAAAAAAGCGGAAGAAGTGGGTGACAACCTATCGTGCGCCATGATCACATACCCGTCTACCCACGGTGTATATGAAGAAACCGTACGCGAGATTTGTGACATTGTTCACCAATACGGCGGTCAGGTTTACATGGACGGCGCGAACATGAACGCGCAGGTGGGCATTACTTCACCTGGCTTTATTGGCTCAGACGTATCGCACCTTAACCTACACAAAACCTTCTGTATTCCACACGGTGGTGGCGGCCCAGGTATGGGGCCAATTGGTGTTAAGTCGCACCTTGCGCCTTTCTTACCAAACCACACGGTTATTAACGTAGAAACGGCAGGCAAAGACTGTGGTGCAGTTTCGGCAGCGCCATGGGGCAGTGCATCTATTCTGCCTATTAGCTACATGTACATCAAAATGATGGGTAGCGCTGGCCTTCGCCGCGCAACCGAAGTCGCTATTCTTAACGCTAACTATGTGGCTAAGAAGCTAGAAGGGCACTACAAGGTACTTTACAAAGGTAACAACGACCGCGTAGCGCACGAATGTATTGTAGACCTACGCCCGCTTAAAGAAGCAAGCGGTGTAACCGAGGTAGACATTGCTAAGCGCCTAAACGACTACGGCTTCCATGCGCCAACAATGAGCTTCCCTGTAGCGGGTACACTTATGATTGAGCCAACAGAATCGGAAGCGAAGTACGAGCTAGACCGTTTCATTAACGCCATGATTAGCATTCGCCAAGAAATAGCGAAAGTAGAAAGCGGTGAGTGGGATGCCACTGACAACCCACTACACAATGCACCACACACGCTAGCAGACATCTGCGACAGCGACTGGAACCGCAGTTACGACCGCATGCTAGCGGCGTACCCAGCACCAGAAGTACACAGAAACAAGTTCTGGCCAACGGTTAACCGTATTGATGACGTTTATGGCGACCGCAACCTAATTTGTTCTTGCCCTAGTATTGAGAGCTATGTTGAGGAGTAGGGTGGTGTTGTGACAATTAATGAGGTTAGCCGTTAGGAATAATGGGTTTCCCGTTATTAAAGAAGTTCCCCATTAGTACCGCTTCTAGTTTGTTCATTAAAAGCCCTTTCTAGTTTTAGGAAGGGCTTTCTATTATGTCTTCAATTGTTGTGTATGAAGGCTCGTTCACGAATTTAATTAGTCCTCGACCTTAGCAAAGCTAAATCTCAGTTTATATTAGATAAATTTCTAATACTGGGTGCGCTTTACCATCTGTAAACTCAGATGAGGGCATAACTTCAAGCGCTTGTCCTAAAGCCAATTGACTCCACTCTTTCTAACTACCATTTCTAAATTGATTAAAATGTAAATAATAGTCTTTCCCTTGACTCGACCTAGCGAAGAGATAGCTTACACTTTGATGAGGTCTATTTAATATATTTACTGTAATACAGTTGTCTCGTTGGGAAACGGATTCGTCTGTAGAAATAAAATTATCACCTTGGTAAGACTCTGCAAACTTATTACCTTTGATGCTTATTTCGGAAAGTTTTTTAACAGTGTCCGAGAAATTTCTGTAGAAGCTAACCAACTGAGATATTTCATATATATGGTCGTGTACGAAGTCCAATAATAATAAACAGTCTTCTTTAAAGCTTATGGTATAGTTAGTCCTTGAAACTGTGTATGTTATTTCGTCAATTAATTTGATGGCGTGCACAATAGTAATTTTTGAATATCCATTGTTTTTGAATATATCTTGAAATATTTTTGCCGCGCTATTTAAGCATTTGATAGTGTTGACAGGGTCGCTATCTACCGTTTTCTCCATTTTTCTTTTCCAAGCCGCCGCCCGAAATGTTCCTATCACTGCCCGATATTCGCCCTGTTCTTTCCATTTTTTGGTTTCGTTTAAAACTTCTTCGTGCCTACTGGAATAAAGTAGCGATAGAAAGTAACCGATGTAAATACTGTTACCAAATTGAAGAATATCTTTGTCGGCATTAGCCCAGCCGTCTTTGATCAAGGATCTGTATTGGTCCACTGCATCAGGATATTGCCCGATGTCATGGTACAGTCTAGCGAGAAGATATCTGGGTCGAGGTGATTCAGGTGCAATGGCCATAGCTTTCCGATAACAATCTTCAGCGTTCTTAAAATCCTTTAAGCGTTCTAGGATTCTAGCCTTTGCATTACAAATTAGTTCACACTCCTCGTGCAAACTCTCGGTATCTTTAATTCTCCGGTATAATCCGATTATAGCTTCCTGATTACTTCCTTTTTGTTTCTTTAAACATTTTATTACGTCAGTAATGAGAATTTTCAAACTTTCCTTTGTGTCTTCCGGAATATAATCTGTGTGCCACTTTGGGAGTTCATTTTGGCTCTGTCTTGCATCAATTTCATGTGCGAGCGTTCTAAGGTTGGTGATGGTTTTTTGTACTTGACTTCTGATTCGAATATTACTTGGAGAAACTAGTAAAAGCTCTCTCACTGAATCACTCAGCCTATAAAACTCACCATCATCTGAAGAGTTTCGACTAATTAGGCTTGTTCTGGTTAATTCCCCTATTGCTTCAGTGATTTCTTCTATAGTTTTTTTCAAAAGCTCACAAAGTGACATTCGAGACGAGCTACCTTCAACGAATATAGCCTCTAAAACCATGATTGAATTTTCGTTTAATACATCTATTAAGTTTTTGTATGAAAATTCTGCAATTTCTTTGTTGGCAACATTAACTGAGCTAGGAATGTCACGCCCCGTCATTAGAAGATCGATTGACAGTCTAATAGCTAAAGGATTGAAAAAGCACTTCGATGCAATATTAGAATAATCGTCGGAAGTGAGGCTAACGCCTCCTCGTTTATTGTGGTAAGCTCTAGCTAATGCTGAGGCAGACTTATCTTTTAATGTATTGATAGATAAAATAGTAGCGTTGGAAACTGATATTCTACTAGTTAATAACACCTTCCATTTAGGCGGAAGATTGATGTTAAAATCTTCAAATGCATCAGCGTCGTTGATTAAAAGTGTTTCCAAGTTATCTAAGCACAATAGTAATTCTTGATCTTCATATCTAACGACTGCATCATCAAAGCATTTAAATTGTTCTTCAAAAATATCATTGATAGTAAACACAATTTGATTTTTTACTTCTGATATAGTTTCTGCTGAATCAATAGTCTTCAAGCCTTCCGCTGTTAGCTTTTCGAGTTTCATCGTTACATAGACTATGCCCTTGAAGCTTTTGGAAATAGATGGGGATAGAATAAGGTCATGCAATAAGTCTAAAGCTAGCGCTGTTTTTCCCGCGCCTCCTGGAGCAACGAGAGCGACAGTATTAATTCGTTGATTTGTAATTAGGCGCTTAAGCTCATTTGTTTCGCTTTTACGACCGATGAGACCAGTTAAGCCATGGTCAAAGTGTTCAGGAAGATTGTTAGGGATTTGCCAAATAATTTTGTTAATCCACTCCTCAGGAGGGTCATTAATGACACCTTCTTCAGCTGAATTTAAAGACTGCTTGACTCCTTTCAATCCTAATCGTTCTATTACTGGGTCACTAGCTAAGGTGGCTACCCTATACCAATAGCAGTCCCAGAATGGACGATTTGGGTGAGATATGGCATTTCTCACCTCATATATATCTAAGTGGTGAAACAATGACAAAAGATACTTTATTGAGTCGATCATGCTGCTGTCACTGGCTATATCGAGAGCAAAACCAAAGAGCTCGTCTAGATAAGTTGCTTCGACAACATCATTTATTGAAGATTTATTAAAGCGCCGACCTTTAGCAGATTCACGTTGATATATAACTTGCAGCCGTTCATCGTTGAGTAAATCGATATCGCCATCACCAACAAAGCCCCCCAATGCCTCCTCTATATCATGAAGAACCATTGTCGTTTTCCTTTTTGAATCCTTGCTCATTTTAAATGCTTCCTAACATTCGTCCTAGCCAAAATTTTGCTGCCTATATCAATGCCATAAGCTAAAATAAAAGTTCACTTTTGACAAATAAATATGTTCGAGTATTTCTAGGGGAGCAAAAAGAAGACTGTCAGAAGCCACCCTGTAAAATGGACGCGGTGCAAACCGTAAAGCTGGCCGATTGAGGCACGTCTTAATTGTATAGTGTGATTACGACAAATTCGCTTGATGTTGCCAACCTTATTTGAATAAGGTCAAACGTGAGCTTACAACCCTCCTGATTAGAACACGACCGTGTCTAACAACTACCATTGTAATCGCTTAGTCGGCATGTGAGTATCAGCGGCTTTTATCTGTTATTAATAATATTTTCTAAATGTCGTATAAAGTCCCAAAATGGTTACTTTAATAGGTTAAAAGGCACTTAATGTAATCAAACTGGGACTTTATAGTGAAAGGTGTGACTGCCATATTATTAGCAGAAGAGATCGGCGACAGATTCAAGCAAGCCCGACTAAATCGAGACTATTCCACTTAAAATAATCTGAAGTTGCGGAGCTTGCTGATGTCCAACTCCCCTAAGCTGACAATGATTAAATCAACGATGCCAAGAACTTTGTAAAAGGCACGATATCTTGGTTGACGCTGGCTGCTTCCAACACTTGCATATATTCATCTCGTCGTTCGACGGGTACAATTGTCCATGGATAGCCACCAGACGCCATCATTAAATTCATAACAAATCTTCCCATTCTGCCATTGCCGTCAAAGTAAGGATGAATGTAGACGAAAATGAAGTGCCCCAGTACCACTCTGACGGCCGCATTTTTCTCTTCTGCGAGCAGGTCGAAGAGTGTTGGCATCATATCGCGAACCGCTTCTCTACTTGGTGGAGTGTGCATAGATTGACGAATATAGACTGGTCCTGTCCGGTAACCAGCCAAGTCCGACTGCTTAATAATACCAGCAGCCACACTTGGGCCAAATAACGCGAGGTACCAATCGCTGTGTCTCTGTTCCAATACATCGCCAGCGTTCTTACCCTCTAATACCGCTAACACGGCTTTTTTAACTTCCTGAAATGCATTCCAGTAGCCTTTAGCGGCCATGGCATCTAAATGCCTTTTACTTTCGTCAGAACCTTCAGCTTGCCAATTACCAGAGCGAACCAGTTCAATCAATTCGTGAGTCACACGATAGCCTTCAATAGACAGTGAGTGGTATGCGTCTGTAACGTATTTGTCTTCCACTTCGGCCATATAGGTTTTGATATCGACGCTTTGTTGTATTTGTTCAGGGAAGTGAGCGATAACACTTTCACGCATTTGTGCCCACATTAACCTCATTCGATTAACATAGGGTGACACATCACGACGACCAAAGTTTACCTGCACTTTTTCTGTAAATGGCTCTTCTTCCTGTACTTTCAAATCGGCCGCTTGCATGCCCTTTAAGATATTGTCAGCAATCAGATCCCGGCCGATATTTCTAAAGGCGCCCACTAAACGGCCAGCAATCACGCTGTGATTACCTGCAAGTAAAACGGACAATACGTCGGATGCATCTGTCACCATCGATAAGGCAGTACGTATTTGGATGGGCGCATTTTGAAACTGGTTCGCCGAAGAGTAAACAAGTGCAGCCGCTAAGCTATAGACATTTAGCCCTTCCAAGTTTTCAATGTATTCTGTGGCTGGCATGTTCAATCGAACATCAAAAACCGAGGTGTTGTGCAAAAAGGCGGTGGGTTTATTATTGCCTTTAGGCGAACGCACGAGTAATTGCTGAGGCACGGTTCTATCGCCGATATGCAGGCTAATTGATTGTTCAGGTGATAGACACCAGGCATTATCGAATCGCTGTGACAAATAAGCGCCGCAAAAGCCCCAGAAAGAAGTATACCAAGATGTACTGTCACCCGGCTTTTCATCTGGCATCGCCGGTATGTACCAACCCCGGATGACTTCGCGAATAAACCCGTGCTTTAATAGCCGCTCTCGATGCACTCTGCTAAGTTGCTTAGACTGGATGGCAACAGTCCCTGACTCTTGAAGTTGTTGTAACTGCTCGAGCGAATCTGCTAATTTTTGTGATATGTCATTCATGTTCGCTCCAACTATTACTCGTGATACTGGCCAGCTATCAATCCTTATTTATAGGTTTTAGTGTTATATCATCTATAGGTTTTAATGTCTTTTGATTTATAGGTTTTAATGACTTGTTGTTTTAAGGCTTTAGCGCTTTTCTTATGTCATCGAATTCGATGATGTTAGATAAGGGGCCGGTTTAAGTAATTTTACACTCACGGTCGGGCTTAAACTCTGCTTCATTGAAAGGGCTTGATAATTAAAAGAAGAGTTCCAAAATTGCTCGTGAATATCCGCAGTAATCCGACCAAATTGAATTACTTTATTTATATCAGCGCAGTAAAAAAGCCTTACATTCCGAGAACACTTAGTCTTACCGCTTACTGTTCCTTAGCACCTCGAATCCCCCCATCCATCACAAGCGTCTTAACCAACCCACTTTCATCTTCCATCTCAAAACGAATACTACTCCCGTTCTTAGCAAAAAAACGTCCGCCACCCTCATGAAAATATTCTTCATTTTCAACGTACGGTAAGGCGTTAAGTACAAAACCATTGGCTGTTTTTTCTAGCACCACATCAACACTCACAGGGTTAATTACCACGTAGGTTCCAATGTATTTACTTAATTCCTTTTGGCTTATGGGTACTAACTTCCTAACTTCAGCTTCAGAGTAGCCTACGTTTAACGCTTCTTTTAGCCGTATTTCTAGTTCAGTTATTAACTGCCTACCGTTGTTGCCGTTAGTCATAATGGCGTAGCCGTTGCCCGTATCTAGTTCAATGTATAACTGCGACATAAAACCAGCATCTGCGCCGCCGTGGCCAAAGCCTAGAATCTCCCCGTTGTCATCTATATTGATGAAGAAGCCTATTCCTACATTGGGTGGCTCAATACTCGGCGTATTGTTGGTTAACATTTCTTGCGCGGTAGCTTGCGATATCCAGTCGGTTTTCTGCCCTAAATACGCACTGCGTACGCCGCTTGCCAATTTCAACATGTCTGATGGTGTGCTCCACATACCGGCTGCTGCAAGCGTAGCATAGGTATGGGCGCCACCTTTAATTGGCGCACCGTCGCCGTCATAAGGCGTAGCCATATTGTTTGATAGGTTGGTCGATATGGGTTGTTCGAAGCCAGAACGCGTCATACCTAAAGGTTTAAACAAAAGCCGTTGCGACATGGTTGGCAGGGGCTCGTTAGCTACGTCTTGCAAGGTAAGTTGAGCAAGCGTAGTGCCGCCACCTGAATAACGCATTTGCGTGCCAGGTTGAATATCAACAACAACGGCATCGGTATTGGCGGGAAATGCACCTTCTAGCACCTGCAGTAAAGTAGGCACCGGTTCGCCCGCCGCGTAACCAGGAAAGCCATGTACTGTGGTACCCGCCGTGTGGCTTAACAATCTGCGTAATGAAACAACGTCTTGCCCAGTCCATTCATGTTCAGGCAACTGCCAGCTGGTGAGTAAGGTATTAACATCTGCATCTAAATCTATCGGGTTATCTTGGCGATATTTCATCAATACTGCCGCAAATGCGGGTTTTGAAATACTGCCTGCTTGGAACACCGTGTTTTCATCAATAGCCAATTCAGTGGCTAAATCTTTAACGCCGCTTTGCATGGTCCAAGCTATTTGTCCATTTCTCATAAACGCGACAGATACCCCAGGCACATCATAATGCGCCTGTCTTTGCTCTAAAGATTGGTAATCGACCTCTTGCCCTTCAATTCGAATGCGTTCAGTAAGCCCAGTTTTTAAAAGGTTGGCTTCTTTTGATTCTGCGGCAGCAGAGGGAGAGGCGGACAGGGTTTCAGGCTCTGTACAACCCAATGACGAAGCTAAACAAAACGAAAGTGTTAAAGAGGCGAAGATCTTGTTTGTTTTCATTATGTGTATTCCATTACGAGTGAACGTACCAGAGTACGTTCCTACTATTATTCGGTCAATGCTAACAATTTTATAGTTAAGGCAATCATCATCTAGTCGCCTGTACCTTCCGCAATCTTCTTTCGCAAGTTTGCCAGCCGTGTTTTAAAAGCACCATTTTCAACATTTTCTTCATAGCTCATTGCTAGCGCTTTCTCTCGCATTTCAAGTGCCATGGCTAAATCGCCGTTAGCTTCATAACCGTCTGCCAGGCTGTCGTAGGCATCAGATTTGTTAGGGAAGCGAGCTATATTTTTCTTAAAAATTGCAATGGCAGAGTCAAAGTCTTGTTTGTTTAACGCCGCATAACCCGCGTGGTTTACTGCTTTATATTCTGGCTTTGCTTCAAAAGCGTATTTTGCAGAAAGGTCTTTATAGTATTGCTCTACCGCAGGAATACCTTCTTGTATTATCGCACCTGTTGGGCGTAACGAATTTAGCTGCTTTTGAAGCGCCAAGCTCATACCTGCAAGTGCAGTAGTATTGTGGCTTTCAGATGTATCTAGCTCGGTATCAAAGTTAAACCCTTTTCGTTCGCTGCTATTTAGCAGTTCACCGTAACGTTCGTATGCGCTTAGCATGTTCCCACCTTCGTTACCCATATTGATATAAAGGTATTTGTTAAGGTCGCTATCTGACGCAAAGAACGCTTTTGCCTCTGGAAATATCACTTCGTCGTGCCACCACAAACTTGGGCTAAATGCGAAGTAAGCTTGAAACAGTTCAGGCCGCTCTTGCAGTGCGTATAAGGTAAAAAGGGCGCTTAATGAATGCCCAGAAACAATCGCGTAGTTATTGGTGCGATAGTTTGCCCCTACGTAAGGCTTTAGTTCTTTTTCTAGAAAGTCTAAAAAGTTGTCGGCACCACCAGATATTCCCCACTGGTTGTAGCTTTCATCATAGGTAGGTGTGAAGTCTCGCGTGCGCTCGGTGTTGGTAATACCGATAACAATCATTTCCTGCGCCATTCCAGACTGATTTAGCAGATCAAGCGTGCCTACGGTATGGGCAAAATTACGCTGTCCATCTAGCAAATATAAAACTGGGTAGGTGGTGTCTTTGTAGCGGGAATAGTTATTAGGTAAGTGAATAAGCAGTTCTCGCGACTCATTCAAAACTTCTGACTTTATTGTTGTAACTACGGCCTCGCCACGCACTTTGGCGTTTACGTGAAAGCTAAGGCTTACGGTAAATATAGCGCCAGTAAAAACGCGGGCAAGCTTTTGATACATTTGAAATTCCCTTTTCCGCTATCAGCCGTGAGTTTCTTTTTATACTTGAATTTACCTAAGCTGTCATAGTCACTCAAACTTGTCAAAAAATCACCAAGTCATTAGTTGGCAAGCATTAACTTTTCAATAGATTGCTCGATGATAGTTCGCAAGTTTTGTTTGTCCTGAGCAGGCAAATAGCGCGTATGAGCACTAATAAACTCAGGTGTTAAATAGATGCGTTTTATTGCAGCGTTTATACGCTCTATGTGCTTTGCGCCCTGAGACGTATTGGGGCAGATAACGTGGCCTGATACATAGTCAGGGTTATCTGCAATAGAGTAACTGCGCACTTTAATAGGCATGTTCTCTCCAAAACTTCTGAATAAAGTTGCAGGAAAAATGAGTGCAAAATCAGACTTTCCTTTTGAAAACATTTCCATAAAGCGAGAGTAATAAATATTATTTGCTATACGAAGGATTTGCTCTCGATTAACTTGCTTTAGGTCGTCGTCTATCCTTTCGCCGAATGAGTATTCTTCTGGTAACACAATAAAAGAGTCTGGAAAGGCTTCTAATACACGAGATATGCTCAGTATTCGGCCTTTTTCATCTAAAAATTCTTTTTCTATTGGTGGCAGTGATGCCAGTTGGTAAAAACGTTGTGTCTGGAAAAAGCTAAGCGGTAGTGAGTAAAGATGATTTTTTTCGCGTTCAGGTGCTTTTATTTTATTGAGTACGCAAATGTTTTCGCCATGCTGCATATACGCAAAAGAACGCACAAGTGGAACATGAAGCACGGGATCTGTATGCCCTATTTCATCAACTAGCATTTGTACCGTATCGACAGAAGTAGAATAGGGATTGCCTTGTAGATTTACCCTTTCAGTAAGAAATGCATTGTCTGCGTGAAACGCCAGAACATTATTTTGCTCAATGCTGTCACTCGAATTTGCATGAGCAAATTTCACTAATGTTATTAAAATGAATAGTCCAACCCTGAACAACTTTTTACTCCTTGGTAAAACCCAACGCTCGTCATTTTGTCTCGCGTTAAACGTACTTTTATTTTGTGACTCTATTAGGAAAGGTAACAGCGTTTAATTTACGTAGTTTTTAAGCGCGGCTTCTTCGATTTAACCAATTTACCATCTTTTTGATGTGCTTTTATGAATTTTAGAAAGGTTTTGACGTGTTGACGCGCGACAAACAAGAAATTTAGCCTTGTGTAATAAAATTCTGTAAAGGGAGTAAAAAAGCCGCATTCAGCAACGTGATGCGGCTTTCCGAGCTGGGCTGAATAGACAGCCTTCTAGAGCAATTGCGTTAAAGGGGTTAGCTAGAACGACCCTCACTCATAGCTGCCTGTTCAAATACCTTAACTCTCGACATATGATCACCTCCTTATCTTCGTTGCTAAAATTAGATTGAAAGTAACACAGGCGGTATTTAAGTAAAGCATCGCAGCATTAAAGAAAGTTTAGGAAGATCGCGCTTAACTCAAAAATACGAATAATTAAACCAAGTCGATAATATAAACCTGTTTAATTAATTCTACGTAACCATTGGTAACTGAAACTTTTTGCGCCACCCGTTGATGTGTAATACCAGTCCGCATAGATCATTACCCACTCAGCGAGAGTTAAAATGTTCGTAATCGCGGCGTGTTACCGCAGGTATAGTGGTTCTACATCAAGGTGACACAACAAAGAGTACGGACATTTTAAACTCGCCCTTAGGGAAGGTCTGGCAAGCTTCCTAGCTTCATTCTGGGAATTTGAAAGGGAACAGCCATTCCTGCATTCCCACGCTTTGCTAGGAAACTTGCCAGCGCCTTCTGAGTGGGCAATTATCTATGCGGATTGGTATAATAAACGCTTCACCGTGTATCCAGCAGTACGCAAACTCTCGAAAAGGTTAGAACGTCGATGAAAACAACGAATAAGCACAAAACTAGCATGAACCGAAAGGCCGTATTATTGGTTACGTTATTTGCTACCTCATTTTTTACGTCTGCCCAGTCAGTCTCGTCTGAACAAGTAGAGATGAAAGGCAGTGTAGGCACTTCGGTAATGGGGAGTGTGCAGTCGACCTTCGACAACCCGTGGGCCATGGCCTTTTTGCCTGATGGGCATAGCTTGGTAACGGAAAAAGCCGGCACATTATGGCTACTTGATGAAAACCAGCAAAAGCGTTTTGAAGTTAGTAATATACCAAACGTTACTGCACGCGGGCAGGGCGGGCTAGGTGACGTCATAATTCACCCTGACTTTGCGTCAAACAACACTATTTATATTTCTTATATTGAGCGAGATGAGAAAGACGATGCCTTCAGTGGCGCGGTGATAGAGCGTGCCACGCTTACTATTTCTGATAGCGGTGCGAAGCTGTCTGATAGAAAGCTAATTTGGCGTCAATCGCCGAAGGTGACCGGTAACGGTCATTACTCTCATCGCATGGCGTTTTCACCTGACGGACATTTGTTTATTACCTCTGGCGAGCGTCAAAAATTCACCCCAGCCCAAAACATGGCGATGAACTTAGGTAAGGTGCTGCGCTTAAACGACGACGGTAGCGTGCCAAAAGATAACCCGTTTTATGGTCAAGGTAGCGTAACCGAACAGATTTGGACACTTGGTCACCGAAACCCGCTGGGCATAGACTTCGATGAGCAAGGTAATTTATGGGCTCACGAAATGGGGCCTCGCCATGGTGACGAGCTCAACTTAATAGAACGAGGTCGCAATTATGGTTACCCAACGGTGTCTCAGGGTGATCATTACTCGGGCGTAAAAATTCCTAATCACGAAGATATTCCTATTTTTAAATCGCCCGAGTTGGCTTGGGTGCCCGCTATCAGCCCAGCTGGTTTTATCATCTATAAAGGCGACAAGTTTAGCGACTGGAACGGGAATGGCTTTATCGGTGGACTGTCTTCAAAAGCACTAGTTCGCGTTGCTTTTGGCAAAGATGATGAAGGTAAGTGGAAAGTAGAAGAAGCAGAGCGTTACGAATGGGGCAAGCGCGTACGCGAAGTCGAGCAAGACAGCATGGGGAATATCTATGTGCTTGAAGATAAGGAAGGCGCGCGTTTAATTAAGCTTCAGCTCCCTGAATAGTGATGAACGCCATAAAACATGCAGCGTTGAAGGTTGTAGTTTCAGTTCAACACAGTATTTTGTGGCGTTTCCGATTTGCAATTTTACAAACATTAAATTCAGCGAGTTCATAGAGAGAGCATTATAAATCTGAATATCAATATGATACGTTGCCATTCGTAGCCAAGAATGGCTTAGCTAATACAAACCTTAGGAAACCTATGAGTCAATTCCCCCAAAACTTTAACTTTGAACGCTGTGAAGATGAGCCTATACATATTCCCGAAAGTGTACAAAGTTACGGTTTTCTTATCGCATTCAGCTACAAGGACTTGAAAATTGAAATTGTAAGCGAGAATTGTAATTCGGTTTTTGCTGACGAGATCATAGGGGAAAACTTTTTAGACATTTTATCCTCCGATTCTGATGAGCGCACGTTTCTTGAAGAGACCTTCGACAGAGTATCGGCAAGCAAGATAAGGCTACCCATTCAACTTCATCTTAAGGGGGCGCTCTTAAAAGCAGGCGAAGAAATAGACTATTTAGCGGTAGTTTACGATTCTGGTGATCACTATGTGGTTGAGCTAGAGCCCGCTACAGAATTTAGAGACGTTTATAGCGCAGAGCAATTTATAAAGCTCTATTCAATGTCTATCGCGCCGCGCTTCAAAGAAATGACGTCGCTGGGCGAGATGGCGCGAGAAATGGTTTCGACCATTAGATATCTCACGAATATGGATAGAGTGGTTCTCTATAAATTCAATGAAGACTACTCAGGCAAGGTCATAGCGGAGGCCAAAGCAGAAGATATGGAGTCTTATCAAGATTTGTATTTTCCTGCTTCAGATATTCCTAAGCAAGCCCGAGAGCTTTATAAAACCAATTGGGTAAGGCTCGTTCCGGATACAGAACTGCCCCCTGCCAAGTTAGTTCCTTCTGCAGAAGAATCGGGGAGAGAGCGTTTAGATCTCACGCGTTCGTTGTTACGAACGTTTTCGCCTATACACCTTCAATATATTAGAAATCAAGGTTTACGAGCATCGTTTTCCATATCGTTGGTAACGGATGGAGAGCTTTATGGCCTTATATCCTGTCATCATCGCGAGGCTTGTTATATTCCTCAAAACGTAAGGCTGCAATGTGAAAACTTGAGCCAATTGTTTAGCTGGCATTTGTTGGCTAAAGAAGAGGAGATTGCGAAACGCAAAAAGGATGTTACCGACAAAGCCGTAGACGCTATGCTCGACAAAATAGGCCCAGCAAACCCAATTAGTCGCGTGGTTAAAAGCGGCGAAAGGGCGTTTTTAAATGCGCTCAATAGTTCGGGGTTTGTTTACTTTTCGCAGTACGAGACCATCACTCTTGGGTCTACCTTACCCATAGAGCTTATTAAAGACATCTTTTCTAAAGCGGTTAGCGAAAGCGGTTTTCCTTACACAAACGATTCGCTCTATGACGATTACCCAGAGGCGCGAGAGCACGGCATAGCGGGTATTATGATCATCCCGCTGTTTGAAAAAAAGCAGTATTTTACCGCATGGTTTAGAAAAGAAACCCATAGAGTTCAAAAATGGATAGGTGCTGACGATGAGAAATCAGAAGATGCGCCAAAAGCTGAGCGTCTTAAACCTCGCTCGGCGTTTACTATTCATACCCGCGCTATTGAAGGGCGCTCAACAGCTTTTGATAGGACTGATATTGATACCGCTAACCGCCTAAATAGAATGTTTCTTGTGTATGCGCTTGATGTACAAGAACGCATGCACATCAGTATTCAAGAGCTTGAAAAGCAAGACAACTACAGAAATGAATTTCTTGCTACGTTAGCCCATGAACTGCGAAACCCATTAGGGCCAATTATGTCTGGGGCAAGCATTTTAGAAACCGTTGATGATGATAAAACGCGTAAAAGAGTGACCGCTATTATCAACCGTCAAGCGGAATATATGTCCAAACTTATCAATGATTTAATGGATGTATCTCGTATTACGCGAGGCAAGGTTAAGCTTGAGTTTGAACGGTTAAGTATTCAAGACGTGCTGTCAGACTCTCTTGAAATTGTTGAACAGCAGGTAAAATCAAAGAATCACGACATAACGGTAAATTGTCTTGAAGAGGATGTAACTGTTTATGGCGATAAAGCGCGATTAAGCCAGATTTTCTCCAACATTATTCACAACGCGGCTAAATACACGAAAGAGTCAGGAAAGATAGATGTAGATATCAGAAAAGAGGGAGTCACGATTGTCGTTTCTGTTAAAGATAACGGCATGGGCATTCCTGAAGACAGGCTGAAAGATGTATTCAACATGTTTACTCAAATTGAAGCGCACTCTACGCATACCAAGGGCGGTCTGGGTATAGGGCTAACGCTAGTCAGTAAACTAGTGGCTTTACATCATGGAGAGGTGTCTGTGATGAGTGAAGGCATCGATAAAGGAAGTACCTTTGAAGTGAGGTTGCCGATCTCTAAAACTGCCTTTGAGCTGTCGGAAAGTACAGAAATAGAGTCTGTTGTGCACAGCAAAAGTAAAGTGATGTTTGTAGATGATAACGCAGACCTTATCGACGCCTATTGTTTGTTAGCTGAATCGATGGGGGTTAGCGCTTTAGGAATTACGTCTCCGAAAGAAGCCATTGATGCATTTAAAGCGTTTAAACCAAACTTTGTATTTCTTGATATTGGCATGCCGGACATAGACGGTTATGAGCTGGTCAAAATGCTAAAAGCGCTACCAGAGGTAGAGCACGTTAAGTTTTACTCTCAAAGCGGGTGGGGGTCTGAAAAATACGTAGAGGATTCTAAATCCGCAGGATTCGATAAGCATTTTGTTAAGCCGTTATCCAAAGAGACTATTAAGTCTGTACTGAGTTAGTTTGGTCCCTTCGTTGTAGGGGAAATAAAGAAAAGTGCTCGCAAGTGAATAACAGCCGCGAAACGGGTTATAATAGCAGGCAAACGTAATTAGGAATAAATATGAAAGTCTGTGGTATAGATTTAAAAGGTAATGAAGCAATTATTAGTTTGGCGTCACTCGCTGATGGTTTGTTTCATTTGCCAGACTGCCGTACGCGCCGTCTAACCCTCGCCGATACTAGCGCTAAGGGCTTAAAAAGCTTTCAAAGCACCTTTGCTAAGCTTGTCGAAGATTACAAAATTGATGCTGTGATAATTCGTCAGCGCCAAACCAAAGGTAAATTCGCGGGAAGCGCTATTGGCTTTAAACTCGAAGCTGCGATTGAACTGATTGACGGGCTAGAGGTTATTGTTTTCAGTCCTACGGATATAAAAGAGGCGCTACGTAAGAATCCATTAGCTGTGCCATTTTCAGAAACGGGCTTAAAACAGTTCCAAGAAACGGCTTTTATCACCGCTTATGCATGGCTGATGAAAAATGAATACGCCTCGCATGACGAAGATGAAAAATAAAGCCTGATATCCTGCGCTTTACAAATAGATAGGCCTGCGCAATCCACGCAGGCTTCATAAGAACAATGCATTGTCCCTTTTATTTCCGTTGCAGTATGGTATTCCAACGGTAACCTTACGTTTCGTAATAACTAGCTTATCACTTCCTCAACTCTTGCATTCATCTCGACTAAGGCCGTAAATAGCGTTTCTAGCTGTTCATCAAATGCCTGGGTTGTTTGGCTTTCGTTTTGATTTATCGTGCGCTCTACAGAGCTTGCTAAGTCCGCTAGAGCGTAAGCACCAATGTACTTGAGGGCGGTAACATAAATATGTACTACCCTTACAATGGTCATGTAGTCTTTTTCATCTATCGCCCTACGAAGCACATCTAGCTCACCGTTTAAGACTGCAAAATCTTCTAATAAACTTTGATATAGCGCTTCATCGTTAAGGAGCGTTTGCATTGCTTGATGTTTATCTATGTAGTCCAGTGGGGTGGGCTCGGATAAAGTCTCGTCAATAATCTCGGTGGTTGCCGATGTCTGTTGCTTGTTGAGTATTTCGACAAGCACATCAAAAAAGCGATTTGGATCCACGGGTTTATTAATATGGCCGTCCATGCCGGCTTCTAAACTTTTATCGATATCTTGCTGCATGGCGTGGGCCGTCATCGCAATAATAGGTAAGCGAAGTTGCAGTTCCTGTCTAATTCGTTGAGTTGCCGTTAAGCCGTCCATTATTGGCATTTGGATATCCATTAACACCACGTCGAACGTACTGTCATTGCGAAGTACATTGAATGCTTCTAAGCCATTATTTACCACTTCAATTGTTGCATGAGTGTCTGCTAATAAACCGAGCGCCACTTTTTGGTTAAGCGCGTTGTCTTCAGCAAAAAGTATTTTCGTGCCACGTAAATTGGGCACAGGCGCTGCATCTGCTGGTAAGGATTTAGTGTTAACGTTTAAGCAAAGTTCTTGCAGCCTATCGACAAGTTCACTTGTGCTAAACGGCTTTTTAATAAAGGTACTAATGCCAAGCTGTTTGGCTTGTTGACGCATATTGGGCGACTCAAATGCATAAAGCATGATCACTTTAGGCGGTTTGACCGAAGCTTCTTGATTCATGATGGCGGCCACCTCTAAGCCATCAATATCTGGCATATTCCAATCTAGAATAAGAATGTCGTATGGAGCATTTTCGTTAGTGGACGAGCGAATTTTTGCCACCGCTTCTTTTCCGCCAGCAGCGATGTCTGCTTTGATATTGCAAATCGAAAGCGCTTCAGATATTGCATCCCGTGAAGCACTTATGTCGTCGGCAACAAGTACCTTCAACGCGGCAAGCTGATTTGAAGGAGAAACAATCTGATTTGAAGGGTCGGCGTTTACAAGTACGGTGAAGTGAAAGCTTGCGCCTTTGCCAATTTGGCTTTCAACCCAAATTTCACCACCCATTAACGAGGCCAGTTGTTTACATATAGCCAAGCCTAAACCAGTGCCGCCGTAGCGTCTGGAAATGGATTCATCACCCTGATTAAATGGTTGAAACAATTGCGCCTTTTGCTTAGTGGTTAGTCCGATGCCGGTATCTTTTATTTCAAACTCAAGTTGAATGTTATCACCGTTTTGCGTGGCCCGAATGCTTACTGACACCAGCCCATCTTCAGTAAACTTAATTGCATTGCTAACCAAGTTGCTCAAAATTTGTTGTATGCGAAGCGGATCACCTATTAGGTTTAAAGAAACGTCTCGAGAAATATGCTGAATGAGTTCAATATGTTTTTCTTCTGCGCGAGCCTGATGCAGACGGATAGTTTGGTTAACCAGCGAATCTAAGTTAAACGGCGTAGACTCAATATCTAATTTGCCCGCTTCTATCTTTGAAAAGTCGAGTATGTCGTTAATAACGCTAAGAAGGGTGTGCGATGCACCTTCTATTTGAATAAGGTTGGTTTGTTGTTCTTTATCTTCTGCTGCACGTTGAGAGAGTTTAGTTAGCCCGATGATAGCGTTTAAAGGCGTACGAATTTCATGACTCATGCGCGCGAGAAAATCAGATTTAGCTTGAGTTGCCTTCTGTAAGTCTTGAGTGAGGGAATCTAATTTCTTACGCTGGTGGCGCGTTCTAAGCCAAAGGCCGAGCACTAGAATAAGAGAAAGAATAACTACGCCGATAAAATACAGTTGGTATGTATTTTTCTTTTTTTGGATAAGATTACGCTGCTCTTTTAGCAGGTTATCTTTTTCTAGCAGCTTTATCGTCTCTTCTTTTTCAGAGATAGCAAGTCGAACTCGGTTAAGTGCTAACAACCTTGATTGCTGTTCATTAAAGCTTTCTTTGTAAGCTTCTTTATATTGCTTTGCATATTGCAACGCTGCTGCTAAGTTCCCTTTTTCTTCATGAAGCGTGATTAATTGCTCTAATACATCAAGCAGTAGCACCTTGTCATTTTTAATGATGTCCTTGTTCAGCCCTGCTTCTAGCTCGTTAATAGCAAGATCTAAGTCGCCGCGCTGTGTATAAATCATTGCTAAGTGGATAAGGTGTGAACCTTCGCTGTAGCGAAACCCTACTTGTCGGTCTGCTTCTGACGCTTGATTCAGCCTTTTAAGTGCTTCGTTAAGATTGCCTTCTGCTATATGTAGTTCGGACATCGCCCCATAAACAATACCAATAAAGGGGTAACCGACTTCCTTGAGAAGGCCTTCTGCTAGCAATAAACTCACTTTGGCATCTTGATATTTGCCCAGTGCTCTTTGCGCATAACCTTGGTAAAAATAGGCAACACCTTCATCTTGCTTGCTTTTAAATCGTTGGGCTGACGCGAGGTATTGATGCCCAAACGTTAACATCAATTCGTAATTTTTGAGCGACATGTAAACGTTGCCCATCGCGCTATAGACAAGTAAAACTCGATCGCTTTCTTCTTTGTTGAAGATATCGAGCGCACGGTGCATAGCTTCTAAAGCGTTAGCATGCTCTCCAGACAAATCTAAAATTAAACCTTCTAATCGGTACGATTCAGCAAGGGCAGTAGCGTTATCGATTGCGTTAGCACGCTTTCTGGCTAATAAGAGTGCTTCATATGCCAAGACGTAATCTTGTTTCAGAATGAAGTAGTAAGCCTTGATATTTTGAAAGCGTGCTTTGCCTGTTTCACCGGGATTGTCCGTGAAAAACTGGTTTAATTGAGAAAACGTTTCTTCAACAGACGGGTCATTTTCTTGTACGCGCGCTTTAAGCCCTTTTAACAGTTCTTGGGAATTTGTGGCACTAGTTAATGCGTTATCCACGGCATAGCTGGGCTGTACCATTGCTATCGCAATAATACATACCAAAACGCTGATTAAATGCTTCATTACTAGTGCTTACTGACTAATAATTGATGACGCGGATTGTTTTACTGGTGTCGTCGAATCGCTTAGAGAGTTCATCCCACTTTTTATCTGCAATGATTTGCACTTCATCGTCAGGTAAACCATATTTCTTAGCGGTTGCCACTGGGTCTTTTTTATAGGCTTCCAAAAGCTTGCTGTTCGTGTCGAGTTCGACCAAGAAATCTTCAATAGATTTAGCCATTTAATTGTCCTTTTTAATTTATACTTGGGTTTCTATAGTTAATAACTTGTTGTTCTGTTAAGCCGAGCTTTGCAAGGCGATCTTGACGATATGCTGGCATGCCAAGAGAGGGAACAACAAGAGTTGAAATAAGTGTGGGTTTCGCGTGTTTAAGTTCGCAAAGCAATACTTTTTGTATTTTCGGCTCACAAATAGGCAGTGTCGCCGCTTCGTAAATAATAAGTTCATGATCATCAGGATAATGCTCCGACAAAATGTCGGCTAACATAGTGAGCCCTGACTGACTATGGTTGGCATTTAGCACGCTTAACGTGGCCTCGCCAGCCAAGCCTATTTGCCAGATAATCTGTGTCATGTAAGGGTCTATGCGGTAATCGCGAAATAAAAACTGCGAAGCTTCATAAGACTGGCAGCCAAATCGCGATGGGTCTATGCCTAAATCTGCTATTAAGCAGTCCTCTGCAGATACCCCAGGTAGCATGTGAGCTTCAAGGCCGAGTGCTTTTACCCTGCGGATGGCTTCGTGAGACGGGGTAACAAAAACACCGGGGTGCCCGTAAAAAGCAGCGCAAACATTTTGACCGCTTATTACTGCTTCTACGATACGCTCAGCCATTTGAGAGTAGGTGACGGCGCGGGATTTACCTTCTTCATAAAGGTCATCTAAAGAAACACTATTCGGATTCAAACTAGATACGACATGCTCGCCAACCTTATTCATGATACCCATAAATACAACGTCAGCATTTTCTATGAAGCTTTTAGCTGCTAGCGTCATTTGGCCGGCAACACTGATACCTGTGCCGACAATAACTAGCGAGCCCTGTTTGGAGTTTTCTTTTCCGTGTAGTGGCGCCATCTTTCCTTTACTGTTTGTTCAGTCAATATTCTTTCTCACTATAAATTAGTTCTTTCCTATTTACTATGCTGTAAAAAGACTATCTACACGGCTAATCATTTCTTAAGTAAATTATTCTTTAAACCTGATGTACTATCGATGAAACTTATTAATTAACGTTGAGGGTAGGCTTAAAGTGTTTTCAATTAGTGTGGAAAGAACCATAGATAAACCCATTGAAACCGTGTTTGAAATATTAAGCGACCACGAGAACTATTCACAGTTTAAGGCCATTGATGCGTCGAACGTATTAAGGGAAGGAAACGAGAATAAAAATGGGGTAGGGGCTGTTCGTGAGATTATTTCTGGCGACTCAAATCTCCATGAAGAGATAGTCTGTTTTGAACCGCCCTTCAAACTGGGTTACAAGGTTGTGAAATCCAGCCCGCTTCCCTACGATCATGAGTTGGGAGAAATTCTCTTGGAAGACCGAGGGGGTAAAACTCACGTAACGTGGCGCTCGAAAGGGCACATTTCTATTTTTATTCTTGGCACCTTATATTTCGACAAACAAATTCAAAAGGTGGGAAGCCGCGCCTTTGGTAGTATTCTAAAACATATTGATAATATGGCCTAAAGGTACAACACTTTTCAAAGAGTGAAAGAGGGTGAGCCTAGAGTGCGATTTAGGTTATTTTTGCACCTATCTTAGCGATACTAGCTTTGCCCTTTTTACGCTATTACAGAAGATACGGCCGCTTTTACATCTGCATAGCGGCAGTTTTCACAACTTCCGAAGCCTTTCACTTGCTTTACTTTAAAGCGCGTAAATAAAGGCATCGTCATGCCAGTAAGAAAACGGCAATAGATGGATTCGGTAATAGGGCCTTCAAACTTTCCTTCTAAATGAGATTGTAGTGCTGAGATAGCTTCAGCCACTTGTGTCATATCTGGCTTGGCAATAGGTGTTGAGTAACTAAGCTTAGCCACCTTACCCTGGCACACACTGCAGTGGCCACATTTTAAAGGCGTTTTGGTATCGTCAAAATACGCCGATAGGCTATAGCTTAAACAGGTGTTGAGTTCGAAGAAGCCTACCAGCGCCGCTATACGCTCTATTTCCTTGTGTTCGTTTTCAGCAAAATACTGCGCTAACTTATCTGTTAAGTCTTCCGTGCATAGTTGTTCGTTGTTAACGCGATAAACATCGGTAATTAAGCGTGATGCAAGCTCGATGTGATTATGTTCATGCAAATACTCCAATGCCGCAACCACTCTAGAACGCTCTGCACCGTAATGCTGATAAATACTGTCAAAATTAACAACGCCCCATACCTTTTTCATGTTGGAGTGCGTGAATACCGCATCTAAAAAGCGCGAACGCTCTTCTGAAAATAAACCGAGTATGGTGGCTTTGTCAGAAATGAACCGGAACTTGTATTCTGCAAAGTAGGCGTACAACGGTCGAATAACATTCGCGAGTTCAAGCTGCACTAAAAGGGTTTTAAGGGGAAGCTGACGAATATTGCTTGTGCTCGATAAGCTGTTAATTTGGGTTTCCCACTGGTAAACATTGTTGTCGCTGTTATCTGGAGGTTGAATTTCTTTTGCAGTATCTAGATGAACCGGCGCTTGTGATTTAATGTCGGTAATTACGCGCTCAATTGCGCTTTTATCGGGCGTATCTCCATAAACAAAATTTTCTATGGTGACCAATCCGTCGAGGTTCGCTAATACCGTGCAGTTTGCTACTTCACCATCTCGCCCGCCTCTGCCAATTTCCTGGCTATAGTTTTCTATAGATTTTGGTAGGTCGTAGTGAATAACAAAGCGAATATCCGATTTATCAATACCCATGCCGAAGGCAATAGTCGCCACCACAACTTGAAGCTTGTTGTTCATGAAATCTTGCTGAATACGTTGCCTGACCTCACTATCGAGTCCAGCGTGGTAGGCCTTTGCAGTAAACCCTTGCTGCTGCAGAAACTGAGCTACTTCCCCGGCGCTGTTCTGCAGTGTGACATAAACTATGCCCGCACCTTGCTGTTTCTTAACTTCTTCTAGCAAAGCTTGTTTTTTATTGGGCTCAAGAACAGGGCGAACCTCTAGATTAAGGTTCGGACGATAAAACCCCGTTTGGATAATGCTGGCTGGAGAAATATCAAAACGTGCCGCCATATCCATTTTTACTTTTTTAGTAGCGGTAGCGGTGAGTAATAATACTAGATGAATATTGAGCTCTTTCTGATAAGCAGGAAGCTTCAGGTAATCAGGGCGAAAATTATGACCCCACTCCGAGATGCAGTGGGCCTCATCGATAACCAACATACTCACCCTAACAGACTCAATGAACTGTCTAAAACGTTCGTTCTTAAAACGCTCCACAGACACCATTAAAACTTTGCATTGACCAGAGCGGATATCATTCATCACTTGCTTGTTTTCCTCAGGTGTTAACGTGGAGTCGATACTGGCTGCTGCAATGCCTTTGCTATGAAGAAACTCCAGCTGATCTTTCATCAGCGCCAACAATGGCGACACCACCAAGGTTAAATGCGGCAACTGTGTAGCAACGTACTGATAGCAAAGTGATTTACCCGAACCAGTAGGGAATATTGCCAGAGTTGAATGACCACTTAGCAGTAAATCCACCGCTTCCTTCTGGCCCTCGCGAAACGCCGAAAAACCAAATAGCTGCTGTAAAATAATGGGGTCAGAGTACATTAATAAGCTTCCAAATCGCGATATAAAAAATGGGGTCAGAGTCTGAGGTATCCCCACAAATAATATAACGATATCAGCGAGATAAAAAAGATAGGAACATTCATGACGTTTGGTGATCAGATCAATCGCCAAAAATCACTGAGGCCAAACAGCCATGAATGCCCTATCTATTGTGAACAATGTCGTATCGCTTGTCAGCTACAATATGCATAAAACTCGTCTAAGTGCGGTCACGGCGTGCGTCAAAAGTCTGCTTAATGGAAGCGCTGCGACCGTAACCAGCATAGGTCGAGGAATCAATACTAAAGCCTTTGAAAAACATCGGATTAAACGTGCTGACCGCTTGCTCTCAAACCCGCATTTAGTAAGTGAAACACCGCTCATCTATGCATCTATATGCCAACTATTTTGCGGCAACACAACACGCCCTGTTATCTCAATCGACTGGTCAGATTTAGATGACCGTAAAGCGCATTTTCTTTTACGCGCGGCAATATCTTTAAAAGGTCGGCCCGTCACACTTTATCAAGAAGTGCATTGCAACAAGACCAAAGAGAAACCAGCCACCCACAAAGCATTCTTAAAGGCATTACACGCCATGTTACCTTCAAATTGCCGACCCATTATCGTTACCGATGCAGGGTATAAATCGCCTTGGTTCAGGGCAGTTAGGGCACTTGGATGGGACATTATTGGACGTATCCGTAAGCCACATCTTTATTCACTTGATAGAGGAGATACGTGGCAGTGTATTCGCTATCTCTATACTCAAGCAACCTGTCGTCCGAAGCGTTTTGATAACAGCCAAATAGTAAGAAGTAATCCCTTTGACTGTACGCTAGTTCTTTTTAAACAGAAATCTAAAGGGCGTCATGCTTCAAATCCAGATGGTACACGTAAAGCCTCAAAACGCTCAAAAGTGCATGCGCAAGGGGCGAAAGACCCATGGCTATTAGCGACATCACTGGCACCTCATCGAAGCTTATCAAAGCAAGTAGTGGCCATTTACAGGCAACGAATGCAAATTGAAGAAGGCTTTAGAGACATGAAAAGCACGAAGTTCGGGCTTGGCTATGAACAGAATAAAAGCGTGAAAAAGCAGCGTCTAACAATACTGGTATTGCTGACTACGTTAGCGTCACTGGTGGCAATACTACTGGGTATGGTGGTCGTCTCTTCGAATAAACATCGGCGCTTCCAAGCAAATACCGACACCAGAAGCGTGCTGTCATTCCACTATCTCGGCCTGAGAGCTGTTGCTTGCCGAATACGATTCACTATGCGACAGTGGAAAGCTGCACTCAAATGGTACAGCTCCATAGTCGACCGGGCCTGGGCCGCAGGCACATGGAATTAAATTCGTGGGGATCCCTCAGACTCTGACCCCATTTTTTGAGGGTGTATAAATGATCGAAACGCATATGTATTCGAAATATAAATATTACTGATAGTGGGTGCGTGGTAGCTTATTGTTACATTCAGCGTTTAACTTTCAGGGCGAAATAACACTATGGACAAATCAAAACAACTATTTACGCTAATCACCTCGGAAGGTGAGTTACAGGTATCGCTAAAAGAAGTGGATGTTCCAGAACCTAAGTCACACGAAGTAATAGTTCAAATGGAAGCCTCTCCAATAAACCCATCAGATATGTGGCCCATGTTCGGCCCTGCAAGCCTTGATAAGGCAATCTTTGATGAAGATAAAAAAGCACTAGTAGCACCAGTACACAAGCCGTTGCTGAGTCGCATTAAATCGCGTTTGGATCAAACCTTGCCTATCGGCAATGAAGGCGCAGGTACGGTTGTTAAGGCGGGTGATAGTCCAGAAGCACAAGCATTAATGGGCAAGACGGTATCTATTCTTACCGGCGCTGCCTACACCGAATTTGCGTGTGTTCCAGTACAGGCTTGCCTGCCACATCTGGATAGTACAACACCGCAGCAAGCTGCATCTTCATTTGTAAATCCGCTTACAGCACTTGGCATGGTTGAAACCATGCGAATGGAAGGCCACAAGGCGCTTGTACATACCGCTGCAGCCTCTAACTTAGGGCAAATGTTGAACAAGATTTGTCTAGAACAGGGCGTAGAGTTAGTAAATATTGTACGTAGCCAAGAGCAGGTTGATATTCTCAAAGGCATAGGCGCAAAAATTGTACTTGATTCAAGTAGCGAGAACTTCAAAGCCGAACTCTATCAAGCCATTGATAGCACAGGCGCAACGCTAGCATTCGACGCCATTGGCGGTGGTGAGCTAGTGAGCGATATTCTTACTATGATGGAAGCATCGGGCAGTAAAGATGCAAAAGGGTTCAACACCTATGGTTCTGACAGCAACAAACAGGTGTATATCTACGGCGGCTTAGATTTCTCGCCAACTATTTTAAACCGCGCTTATGGCATGACGTGGAGTATTGGTGGTTGGTTGCTAATGCGTTTCTTAGGCAAGCTTGATAAGAAGCGTGTAGGCGAGCTCTACCAGAAAGTGGCTACGGAAATTAACACTACGTTTGCGTCGTCTTACAGCAAAGAGTTAAGTCTAGAGGAAGCGCTTCAGCCAGAGAATGTGGCTTTGTATAATGCGAAAAAGACCGGCACAAAATACCTTATTGTGCCGAGTAAGGGCTAATCTGCGAGACGTTTAACTACGGCAATCTCAGCTTAAATGTAATCAATAAAAGGGTCTGTTGATCTTTGATGTACAAACTGCGGTTTAAAGTACATTGAAGGGCGACAGACCCTTTTTGTATCCATTCTCATTCAGCTGACAGTGAGCTGGAAATACGCTCAAGAAAATGTGAAGTAAACAGTAACCCAGATAAAAGGTAGTTAAGATAGCATGCCTGAAGGTCCAGAGATTCGTCGCGCTGCAGACAAAGTTGAATTGGTCATAAAAGATATCCCTTTAGAAAAGGTAGAGTTTGGCTTAGCTCAGCTTAAACCCTACGCTAAGCAGTTAGAAGGTGAAAAAGTGTTGGGCATGGAAACCCGTGGCAAGGCGTTAATCACCCATTTCAGTAACGCGCTTTCTATGTATTCACACAACCAGCTCTACGGCGTGTGGCATACCTGTAAACGTAACGAACTGCCCGATACTAAGCGTCAGTTGAGAGTAGGGCTTCATACCAAGACGCATAGCGCTATCTTGTATAGCGCCTCTGATATTAGTATCTGGCCATCGCAAACTATTCACGAACATCCGTTTCTACAGCGGGTAGGGCCTGATGTATTAAACGGTTCGGTGTCAAAGGAGCTGGTATTAGAACGCTTACGTTCAAAAGCTTTTTATAACCGCGCGCTAAGCGGTTTGTATCTAGACCAGCGCTTTATGGCAGGGCTTGGCAACTATCTCCGTAGCGAAATACTATTTGCAGCTGGCGTTCACCCTTCGCTTAAACCCTCGCAGTTAGATGATGAGCAGCTTCGCGGCTTAGCGCATCACACCTTGGCCATATGCAAACGCAGTTATGAAACCGGTGGCTATACCGTGTACACCGAACTACGCGAAGTACTGGAAGCAAAAGGCGTTAACTTTGAGGGCACGAGGTTTATGGTGTTCGATAGAGAAGAACAGCCTTGTAGAGTCTGCGCCACGCCAATAAAGCGACAGTCCTACAATGGGCGACGCCTCTATTGGTGCAGCCAATGCCAGGCCAAGTGAACTAGATTTCTAGCGAAGCGCGCGCTTCTTAACAAACATAAACACTAACATCACGTTCAAACCAAATATGGCAATGCATAACGATCCGATAGTGGCATCTCTAAAACTAAAAAATTGGGCCACGGTACCCGCGCCTATTGTGCCTAGCATCATACCTACGCGAGTGGCGTTTGAATAAAAGGCTGAAGTGAACCCGGTTAAGTCGGGCGCTTGTTGTTGCAGTAACGTCAACCCAATGCCTGCATATAAGCCGTAGAAAAGGGCGTTCAGTATTTGAAGGGTAAGTAACTCCCAACTTGACTGAGAAAAATACACGCCGATGTAGAAGCAGCAGCCGAAAATGAATGCTACGGCCATGATACCTGCGGGTGGAAAGCGTCGAGCCAGCTTGGCCGCCAGTAACATGGTAGGGATCTCAAGTGCGGCCACTACACCCATCATCAGCCCGGGTAAATTTTCTGCCAACCCCAGTTCATTCATGACGTATAAGGGCATCGATGATAAATACATAACATTGCCAGCCATACCAGCAAGTATAGCCAGCCCAACCAGCCAGAAAGGAAGCGATAGCGAGCCTTTTAAAGTAGTATTGAGTGACTGTTGATTAGCTTTTTGAGGCGGCACAACCTTTACTACAAAAAGCGTTGCAACTAACACACATGCGATAGCCACCGAAAAAGATGCTGCAAAGCCAAAATTGGCGACCAAAGTAAACGCTAGCGGCGGGCCAACCACCCAAGCAAGAGAGATGGCAGCGCGAACTTTTGAGTTGAAGGCGGCTAAGTCGATGTCTTGGTTTTTTGCCCATAGCCCTGAAACGGTCAACATCTGAGACACTGCCCCTGCACCCACAGACATAAATAAAACGCCAGCAAGAAACACGTGCCAAAACTGGTTACTAAAGATAAAGGCGACCATCGCAATGCCTACACAAATCATGGTTAGCCCATAAAGACGATTTGCGTTAAAGCCTTTATCAGCCAGGTGCCCTAGGTATTGACTGATCACCAACCCTGATAGCGTAACAGAAACCATGTAAATGCTTATGTATATGGGCTCAACGTTAATCTCGTCAATGAGAAAATAGCTCATAAGAGGCGTAACAAACGAGGAGGTTAAGCCAGTTAAAAGGCTAAGCAACAGAAAAGGAAGTTGTGGAGAAAATGCGTAACGCGATGACATGAGACTATTAGCTCCCGAGGGCTGTTAAACGTGGTTGACCCAAACTCGTAAAGAAAAGGTCACAGCCCTTAATAACGAGGGCGCATTATAAGTGCTGCGTATCTCATGTCTATGACGAAGCTTTTATAAGCTATCTTTTAAAATTATGCTGCATTAACACTTTTCTTTAAAAAGTGCACAGCCCCAGAGCGCGCTCTAAATCTAGAGAAAGCTCGCAATTTCGCTAAGCGACTTTTTTTGTTGAGCATGTGCTGGAATAGTGGCATTGGGTGCTGGGTAGCCTGCAATTATTAGCATGTAAGCCCGCTCATTATCTGGGCGCTGGCATATTTCGGTTAAAAAATTCATAGGTTTTGGAGTATGAGTCAAGGTTGCCAGACCAGCATTGTGTAACGATGTAATAAGCATGCCAACCGAAATACCTACCGACTCATGAACATAATAGTTTTGGCTTTTTTCACCCGCTTTTGTTTCACCAAATTTTTGACTAAATACAGCAATAAGCCAGGGTGCTTTTTCAAGATAAGGTTTACTGGCATCTGTGCCTAAAGGCTTAAGGTCATCGAGCCACTGTTGACCAGCGCGTCCATTGTAGAACCCTTGTTCGTGTGCCTCTGCTTGCTCGCGGATTTGTTGTTTTACGTGGGCAGACTGAATAGCGGTAAAATGCCAGGGTTGATGATTTGCGCCGCTGGGAGCCGTACCGGCAGTGAGTATGCAGTTTTCAATGATGGTTTTATCGACCGGTCTGTCACTGAAGTGTCGAATACTATGGCGACGCTGCATGTTTTTCAAAAAATCTGCACTTCGAGCAAGCATACTGTCTTCTGGGTATTCAATAAAATCAGTAAGAGGAGAGTGGTCGTGAGGTTGCATTGGTTTTCTCTTTTTTGTTGTTTTCCTCACTTTATCTTTTTGGCCATCGTTTTCAAAATAAAACGCTACAAAAAAGCGACTCACTCAGGCAAAAGTGAATCGCTTCGATTAAACGCTTAACTAAAAGTGCAAGCGGGTTAATTACGTTTGAACGGCGGGCGCGTGCCACGTCTTTGCTTGTCGTCTTCCTCTTCTAGCATTTCAAGTTGAGCAACGTCATAAACAGGCATCATGGTAGTTGTTCTGCGATAAGGAGGCTTTCCACGCATAATCACCTCCTTAACCTCAACGTACTCGATAGCTTCCTGACCTACTGACTCCAACTGTGCAACGTCGTTAACCGACATAGTCACTACTTTGCGTTTAAACGGTGGTTTACCAGAATAATCTACCACTTGCACTTCTACAGTATCATCAGATGAAACTGGCATTGCTTGCGCGGTAAATCCAAGCGAAACGGCAGTGATAAGCGTTCCCAAAACATAGCGTAATTTCATATCGTGTCCTTATATTAAACTTACTACTTTTGTATATTGTATGAACGAATTTGGTTCAAACAATACTGATTGGTGATAGTCATAAACTATCAGTTTTGGATATTAGTAGTATGCGCTAAATCAGAGGGACTAATATGCTCGCTGAGAAGCACAATATGCACCAATGCATGCCTATGTATGGTGCATAATACCCAGCGCTAGTGCACCAATAAGGTGCTTAAACGTGTGGTCATTTCGAGCAGATCGAAGAAAATCAAACAATTAACATATGGTCTTTATCTTGCTGTTCTCCTACGTCTTCTTTTAAAGCGTGTGGTGTAGATAAAATGAACAGAACGGCAAAAAAAGCAGTGACGTTATCACTCTCAGTGCTGTTGATGGCATATGTAGGTTTTGTCTCACCAACATTGGCCATAGAGCAAAGTATTCCACTATCGCAAAGTAAAGGCGGAACCTTATACCTGGAAGCTACGCTTGAATCTAATGTGAGAGCATCGTTTTTGCTGGATACGGGATCGAGTTTGTTAACGCTTAATCAAGCCACTTTTAACGCTCTTACTCAAAATCAACCGCTACTTGCTACCAGAACGTCGGCAGCGAGAATGGCGAACGGAAAAATTCTTAAGGTATCACAGTACCAACTCAATTCAGTGCGTATTGGCAATACGTGTGAAGTAGGGCCAGTAGAGGTCGCCGTGCTTCCAAAGGGGAATAATATCCTTGGCATAAACACACTGCTGAGGGTGGCACCATTAACGATTACGGCAAACTCAGTAATACTTGCAGGATGCGAGTAAAGTAGCCCTTCGTTAAAAAATAAGATACAAAAAAGCGAACCGAGAGGTTCGCTTTAAAGGCTGGGGTAGCGGGCTACGACTTAATCGTCACACTCGCTTACATCTCCGCCCATTTGTTCTTTCATTTTTACGCAGGCTTCGTATGCTTTCTTCGCGGCTGCGTCTTTCCATTCACCCGCTTTCTCGGCGCTTGCGTCGTAAGCGTCAGATGCCATGTCTTTGCCATCTTCGTAGGCATCAGAAGCCATTTTTTTACCATCTTCGTAGGCGTCTGAAGCCATCTCTTTGCCATCATCTAAGGCGTCTGAGGTCGCATCTTTTGTTTCATCCCAAGAATCAGCAGCATCTTCTTTTGCTTCTTCATACGCTTTAGACGTTGTTTCGCCTGCTTTTTCCATCTCTTTTTTTACATCACTTTTCGTTTCTTCGCTAGATTCTGTACAGCCCATTAAAGACAGTAGTAGTGCTAACGCGATTGCTTTAGTTTTCATTGTGAAGCTCCTTTTACTGGGATAGTGGCCTAATTAAAAGCCGGTCAACATGGTGTGTTCAATTTTTTAGTGTTTTGGTATATAGCGCGTGTCTCTATTTTAGAAATTCGACTAGCTAAATATTGAACACGCCCAGTCTAGCCTACTTACCTTTGAATATGTAAGTAGACTTTATGCGGAAACGCTTATTCTTCTGGGGAATTTGTAGTAAAAATTAAATGTCGGCGCATGTCTTTTAAAACTACACCTTTTTTTAAAAGGGCGGAACTCAAACGACGTTGCCATTTTTTCAGCTCTGGTTCTGCTCCCAGCACGGCTTCTTCTGTGTCGAATTGAAAGCGTAATAGAAGGGACCCCGGAAACTGGTGATATTGAACGTCAAACCAGCACTGCAGCATTCCTTCAAGTTCATCGCGGCCTTGCGCTTCCAGAGCGTTAGCAATATCGAGTACCAACGCTTGTTGTTTTAGCTGAACAGCAGATAGCTTTTTCATTACATCTTTTTCTCAATTGCAATTTCAACACTTTCAGTAACTTCAGCGCCTTCAATAGTCAGCCACATTTGTCCATCTTGTATGGTGACCTGAATTTGCATAGAGCGCTGCACAGCGTGAGCAAGTGTAGTAGATAACGATTCCGGTAAAGTAAACACTGACAAGTTTTTTCTTGTTTGCAGTTTATTTTGTTCTTTATTCCACCACGCGTCGAAGCTGTTATCGGCGTAAGAATAAATAATCATCTTTTGGCTTTGATTGCACCCTTTTTTGATACGCTGCTCAGATGGTTGGCCCAACTCAATCCACAGTTCTATTTCATCGCTGAAACTCTTCTGCCACAAATCTGGAACGTCGTCGTCAGATAGCCCTTTGGTAAACTGCAGACGCTCATGCGCATTTACGATAAATGCGATAATTCGCAACATCATGCGCTCGTCGTTTTCTGATGGGTGACGAGCAATAGTAAGGTTGTGGTCGTTATAGTAATTGCGGTCCATATCGGTTATGGATATGTCAGCTTTAAAAATGGTCGCTTTGAGAGCCATGATGTTCCTGCTTAATTTAAATGAGGTATATTTTTTATCCTCTCGTGCTATGGCAACACTGTCATAGCAAAATTTGGCGATATAGTACCAGCAAATAAATAGTTACGCCTTAGTTGAGCGCACTGTCTTGTGCAGTAATGGCTATTTCAACAGTAGCGCTTTTATGTGCTCAACCAATTGCTCCGGTATGATTTGTTCATCGCCTTTGCATTTTTTTACGATGGCGAGCATTTGTCTAAGTAAGGGCTTGTCGTTGGCATAGCGTTGGCAAATGGCGCGTATTGTATTAAGAGGCAATGTACTGCCAAAGGCAAGATGTTCATCATTAGTTAGTTTGCCAAAAATGCGGTTGGCAACATAGCGACGCAAGCGCTATTTTGTCCCGCCATAAAAAAGTTATTTTTGCTAACAAAGGGAGGTTTCAAACGCTAAGTGTTATAGTTAAGTTCGCGCTTTATAAAGAAGTATTGCCATGCCTATTGAAGATTTACCGCTGCTAGATTTACATCGTCACTTAGATGGGAATGTGCGCCTGCGCACAATTCTGGAACTTGGTCAGCAATTCAACATCGACTTACCTGACTATTCGTTGGAAGGATTGCGCCCACACGCTCAGGTAATGAGAATTGCACCAGATCTTGTATCGTTTTTAGACAAACTTACATGGGGTGTTAAGGTGTTAGGCGACCTTGAAGCCTGCAAACGTGTAGCGATTGAAAATGTTGAGGACGCGGCTAAGCAAGGGATTGACTATGCAGAACTGCGTTTTAGTCCTTACTTCATGGCTGAAAGTCACGGGCTGCCATCACAAGGTGTGGTTGAGGCTGTTATCGATGGAGTAAAAAGCGCAACAAAAAAACACAATATCAAAGTGAATCTGATTGGTATTCTGTCACGTTCTTATGGCGAAAAAGCGTGTCAGCATGAGTTAGATTCAATCTTGGCTTATAAAGAACACATCACTGCAATTGACTTGGCGGGCGATGAAAAGGGCTTCCCTGGAAGCTTGTTCGTTGAACATTTTAGGCAAGTGCAGCGAGAAGGGTTGCATGTCACAGTACATGCTGGCGAGGCTGTAGGCCCAGAAAGTATTTGGCAAGCTATAAAGCACTTGGGGGCTACCCGAATAGGGCACGGCGTTAATGCCATTCACGATGAAAATCTTATGGATTATTTGCGTGACAATCGCATTGGTATTGAAAGTTGTTTAACCAGCAACATATTGACGAATACGGTAGCCACACTATCAGAGCACCCGTTAAAAACCTTTTTGGAGCACGGAATACTCGCCTGTCTAAATACCGATGACCCCGCAGTTCAAGGTGTAGAACTCGATCATGAATTCTCTGTTGCCGCTAAGCAAGCAGGCCTAACCCCTTCGCATATTAAACAAGCGCAAGAAAATGCCTTAGCAATAGCATTTCTAAGTGAAAGCGAAAAAGCCGCATTAAAAGACCAGCGGCGTCAGCGTAATTAAGGCAACCCTAATCTAAGTATTGAAATCCAAAAAGTTAAAAGTGTTACACCAGCTTTTATTACCTTAGTGTAACAAATACGAAAAAAGTGGGGTCAGTGTAACGACTCTGACCCCATAACTACGGTTTTATGATGGCTCAAGCTCTACAACCAGCCTTAAGTGATTGTTTTGGGGGATTGTATGAAATGGATAGCACGTGACTAAATACAACCTTTTCTGATTGAGTTGAACATGCAGATCTTGGTCTTGTATGTCGACAATTCGTTTGGCCGAAACTCGATAGGGATGCCAAATTCCATCTAGTGTTTGAAGCTGTAGCGCGTCGCTTACATTTACCTTCTCGAGAAAAGCGAAGTGTGTGTCTTTGTGGCCTCCAATAACGCTACTTTCACTGCCTAATTCGCCAGCGTTAGCATGCCTACCCGGGCCGAAGGCAAGTGCATTCCCCTGAGCGCCTTCCAGGATATACAAGTCTGTATTGCTGTTTGGGTGCACCATTCGCCCTACTGGCCACGTGTCTGCCCATTGCCAAGGCCTAACCTGATCCCCCGTTTGCAAGGTCTCGGTCCATGCTCGCTTAATTAATACCTGTGCTAACTCTGCTTTTACTGACAACCAAGCGGCATTACCAAACCCAATAGCCGCAATAACAAGGAGTAATAAACTTACTAGTAATTTGGGTTTAGCCATTGTGAGTTATGCCTTTATCTTCTTTAAAAATGCGATATTGCGCGAAGAGATAACGTCGAGCTTCTCCCATATTGAGCAGCATTAATAAAAATAGCGAAAGTGCGCTAATCACAAGGTACTGGTTAATGCCGGCAGAGGTTTGTGGATAGCTAATGGCGCGCATTTGCATGCCTTGCGGCATGAGGTTTTTAATATGCTGTGGGCTAGCATTTGTCGATTCAGGCCTTGATTTCGTTTCTTCGATGGCAACAAAGCTGGTATAAGCCGTAATGAGTTTATGGGGTATAGCTACCTTGAGTATGTCTTTTTCAACGTCTTCTTCATTCCTTCCTAGGGCCTTTTCATCCATTAACGCTGCAACTTTTTTACGAGCCCAGGCGGTAGCGATACCTGTAGTTTGAGAGGAGTGAGCAGGGGGGCTATTCACTTCGTTATTGTTTGCGTTATTTGGGGGGGCAGCCGTGAAATATTGCACCTGCACACTGCGCTGCCACTTGTGGAGATTACCGTTTGTGTCAGTTAATGTGCCTGAAAGCACCACTTGGTTGTCTAGGTTGTTTCCATCCCCTCTAGCATTGTCGATGTGTTTTATGCTAGCAAAGTCAGGCACTTTAACGTTGATGAGTAAAGGTTCACCAGCATATAAATCAGGCAAACGTTTGGGGAACACCTCAACGCTTTTATTAAGCCGCATACTTTTAGGCAGGATCAGTGAAAGGTTGCTTAAAACGGGGCTTTCAAGCTTAGTGAACAAACGCTCCATTTCTTTTTGTATATTATTTGTGTCGTTAATAAAGATATAGCTACCTCGACCAAATTGCGCAGCGCGGGTCATGAAATAGCTGTTTGGTGCGCTGCCAATCCCCACAGTAAAAAGCCGTGCGCTCCCTAGCTCCTGTTTAATCAGCGAGAAGAGTGCCGCTTCATTTCCAACCGCGCCATCGGTAATAAACACCACTTGTTTAATGAAGTTTTCCTTTGGCTTGGCTTGTAAAGCCTCATGAAGCGCGCCCGCCATTTCAGTGCCGCCATTGGCGTGTAGCTCAGATATAAAAGATAGGGCCGTGTTTATATTGTGTGGCTGAGTATTTGTGGGCTGGCTGAACAACTTTGTGTAGTTAGAACTAAAGGCCACGATGTTAAATCTGTCTTTAGTGTCTAGTCTTTCGATAGCCAGTTTCAACGCGGCTTTAGCATCTTCAATTGGGCGACCTCCCATAGATCCTGACGTGTCTATTACAAAAGTGACATCTCGTGGAAAGTCTTGCAGATCCTTAGGGTTTACTTGTGGTGGTGTTAGCATAACTAACGCATAGTGGTTGTTATCTATATTCTCTGCAAAATAGGCTGCTTGTGGAGTCGCGGTGTTAAGTGGTCTCCAGTGCAACCACAAATCTCTATCCATGGTTATTTGTGTGTCATCAAGTAAAACTCGGTATTGATACTTGGTGTCGTCAATAGAATGCCATTGTACTTGATGGCCTTTGCTATAAATGGAATTTATAGCCATTCCTGCGTTAATTGTTGCCGTTAAGGAAAGCTGGTTGGTAAGGTTGTTTTGAGGCAACGTATCTATCATAAATGGGGTAATTTTATCAGCGTCACTGACTTCATTTGTGGGTAGAGCCCAGCCCGAGATAAAGCCGTTGTCGGTAGTTATATGTCTATGGCTATGAGAGCCCCGCTCACTTTTATTTTCACTATGTCTATGCTCCTCGTTAGCGTTGTTTGTTTCGCTGCCGCCAGCGTATGCGTGTTCAACTAACACGGTATCGCTCAAATCCTTTGTGAGTATGCCTGGAATGTATCGAGGGGTAAGAGTAGTAGGAAGATGAAAGCTAAATTCGCCATTTTCATATGCAACTTGCTGAATGTACTGAAGCGTTACCGTTATATCTTCGCCTGGCGCTATATTCGCCACATGTTGGGTGAATAAATTCGGGCGTTGTTGCTCAGTTAAACTGGCTTTCTTTCCTGCTTTTTTAGCTGTTTCAAAAGCTTTTTTAGCTTCTGCTTTTTGCTTGATTTTGCCTCGGATTATTCTCTTGCCGATAAGCATTTCCATGCTGTTAATCGCTGCGTTTTCATTAAGTGGGAAGGTGTAAACGGCATGCTTCCATTCATTGCTGTTATTGGTGAATTTTTGAGAATAGGTAACGTGCGCAATCATGCCATTCACCTGTAAATCTACGTCAGTTGAATGCAAAAGGGCGTGTGAAGGCTCGCCGTCCTCGCTTTGCAATATTAATTCGCCAGACTCAGCGCGACTTAGTGGGCTTATCATCAACCCAAGTAAAAAGCACAGAAAAGAGACAAGAATAAGCAGCCTATGTTTGCGCGGTTGGGCCGCACGCTGCCGGTCTCGAAACCACGGTTTATGCGTGCTCGGAGGGTTGAAGTAGTCGCGCTTAGGTGTTTTAGAAAATAGCATAGGATAAGCTCGTTATAGATGACGATGCTTATTATTAAACGCCCTGAATAGGGCGAATTATGAACAGTGATTATGGCGAACTGGTGAAGAAAGATGGCGAAAGCGCACAGAGACTGTATCTAAGGCTAGATCTTATTCGCCAGCCATGGCGCGGCCTTTGGTTTTTACACTGGCGATAAGCATATAAATGCTGGTGGCAAGTAGGCAAGAAAACAAATAGCCCATCAGCCCTTGTGGGCCTGCTAAAAAGTTGTCGGCAACGAGGGGGCCGAGTACCGAACCTACGCTGTAGCTAAACAGCATGACCTGCGTTGCGCTTATTATAAAATTGGCGTCTAAATTGTCGCAGGCCAAATTTATCGCCACCGGATAAAGAGCAAATATGGCCATACCCAGCAGGAACAGGCCTGCCCCCAAAGCATAAATGTTGCTGAATGCTGCGGTAAGTGTAATTGCAGCAACACCGAACAGGCAAAACAGCGCCATGAGTAATGTGCGCCCTAAATACTTTGATAAAAACGGAATTAAAGGTTGGACAGCCATCGCACCCAAAATGATAAGCGCCATTAAACTTCCCAAATCGTCATGAGCGATACCTCGGCTCGACAGCTCAAGGGGCATAAGACCGTAGATCGCACCAAGGGTTAAACCCGACACTATACAGCCTATAATTGCAGCATGATTTAGTTTTGATATCTGTTTAAACGTCAGAGAGGTACTCTGTGTTGTTTCAGGCTGTTCGCTCTTGGCAAACAAAAGTACGCCAATGGCTAAAATCAACATAGTAAAAATGCTCGCAAAGGGTAGCGTGCCGCTTACGCCGATAGCGCCGATACCTAATTGCCCTAGAGAACTTCCGCCGTACAATGCCCCCATATAGAGGCCTAAACGTTTTGATCTGTCGCCCTCATCTCCATGTAGGAGCCACGACTCGACAATAACAAATACACCTGCTACCGCTATCCCTGCCACTAATCGAGCAACAAGCCATACCGTGGCGTGAGCAAATAAAGGCATTATTGCAACAGTCAGTACCAATACACCTAAACACAGTGCAAACCCGTGCTTGTAACCAATACGGGTAACAAGCGGCTCTATACTTAACGCGCCCACGAGTAAACCTGCATAAAAGCTACTGGCCAGCCAACTTGCAATAGTGGTGTCTAGGCCATAGTGGCTAAGCATGAGGGGTATTAGGCTCATTAAGTAGCCAGACGCAACCGCGTAAAATCCGAGCGCGATAACGGGAACAGAAACGCGCGCTTTGGCCGGTGTAATAAGGTGATTGTCCAAGGTACTGCCTTACATCAAAAGAAAGAGAAGATAATTTCGCGGCGCGAATATGAGGTAATTTTTGATGCAGGTAAAATGAAAAGAAATGCTCGTAAAGATGCTAAAAATTAATTGTGAAAACGGTGCTGACCCTTGGTGTCAGCACCACAAGATAGATTGCGCAATTACTTTATGTCATTTGGCGTATGATCGGCCACGAAAGCGTTTCTTTCACCCATGGGTTTTTCTTCACCTTTTGTACTGTCGGCCGTGGTTTGAAGCTCTATAGACGAGTTTACTTCCGCTCCAATAAGAATGATATATGCCGTTAAGTACAGCCACATAAGCAAAATAATAATGCCCCCTACAGAACCGTAGGTTTTATTGTAGTTTCCAAATTCATTGAGATATACCGAAAAACCGTACGATGCTAACACCCACAATATTGTGGCAAATATCGAGCCTGGCGTGACCCAGCGCCATTGGGCTTCTCTTCTATGCGGGGCGTAGCGATAGAGTGCCGACAGCGCAATATTAAATAACGCTAACATTACCGGCCACGTCACCCACATGGCTTGCTCGGTACTTATTGCGTTAGACGTCATCCAGTTTATTGCTTCGGGTAAAATAGTAATGCAGGCAAGGGCTACAATGACGGTCAGGATCATAAATATGGTACAAGTGATGCGTGCCAAAATACCCTTTAAAAAACTTCTACCTTCCGCTTCGCTATAGGTAATATTGCACGCCTTGATGAGTGCATTCGCGCCTTTGCTGCTGCTCCATAAAGACAAAGAAAGCGTAAATAAGAAACCCCATCCTAATGCCGAGTTCGACTTTTCAGTTAAGTTGGTAAGCTGCTCTTCAATGATATATCGGCTTTCGTTGGGTACGACGTTAACAAGAAGTGCCATGTGATTTTGCAGTTCAGAAGGAGAAACCATAAGCCCGTATAGTGCGATAATCGAACCTAATAGCGGAAAAATGGCAAGCAAACAGTAAAAAGCTACGCCAGCTGCGATAAGAGGAATATTGTCTTTTTGAAGGCTCGTGAAAATACGTTTTAAGATACTCCACCAATGTTTAAGAGAAATCTCAAAAGCTGACTTTGCGTGGTCTAATCGTTCCGTGTTCATATTTCCTCGGTTTTTCTTACGCAGCTTACTGCTTATAAGTAATTATCTATGCGAACTGGTATTAATACACAAAATGTGAGAACTCGGCTTAAAAAGATTATTAAAGCAGCGCTCTTTATATAGTGCTTTCACTTGTTACAACGTGTGGCGAAAAGCGGTGCTTCTTAGACGTGTTGATCTCTATTAGATAACAGGCATCTACTCTGTAAATCATTCATAACTCCTGCATTTCTGCGTAACAGTAAGTTAGGTTTTCGTTATTTAACTCTTTTAAATATTCAATTAAAACAGTTGGCTAGACTTTTTTCTTGTTGGTGGTTTGCTAATTGCAGCGACAAATAATATGTAGCAAATCGTTCCAAACTTTTAATTAGATTTTCATTTAGGGTTTGAAGTGTCTGATTTGCCGTTCTGAGTTCAGTTTTGAAAAGGAGTAAATCAATGAGCAATACCTATAATCTTAAAGATAAAAAGGTCGCTATTCTTGCAACTAACGGTTTTGAGCAAAGTGAGCTTATTCAGCCTAGAGACATGTTGACTGAGCAAGGCGCTCAGGTCGACATTTTATCCATTGATGACCAGTCTACGATAAAAGCGTGGGACGAAGATAATTGGGGAAAGGACGTCGAGGTTGATGTTCAAGTTACATCAGCGAACTTGCAAGACTACGATGCTCTTGTGTTACCGGGCGGGCAAATAAATCCCGATGTACTGCGTACGAACAAGGATGCTGTGACGTTAATTAAGCAAGCGAATGACACTTCAAACATTAAGGCGATAGGGGCAATCTGCCATGGGCCATGGATGCTGGTGGAATCAGGCTTAGCGAAAGGCGCTAAATTAACATCTTTCCCAAGTATTCAAACCGACTTAAAAAACGCTGGTGCCACATGGGTTGATGAGCAAGTGGTAGTTCACGAAAAATTGGTGACTAGCAGAAACCCAAACGACATCCCCGCTTTTGTTAACAAGATTAGCGAAATGCTCACCCAGTAGCGTTTGAAAGACTGCAGTAGTTATTAATCAAGCAAATTAACGATAAATCGACGTTAGCGAACTGTTTTGAATTAACTCTAGGTGGGAAAGGCAATAAGCGATGGTATTCGTAACACTGCCATCTAGGGTTCGTTACTGTTGCTAAGTAAGTTAGGAGGATTTATGTCGAACGAAAAAACTAATGACAAAGTTATCGCTATTACCGGAGCATCTAGTGGTATTGGTGAAGAAACCGCGAGGCAACTTGTGGGCAAAGGCTTTAAGGTTGCGCTGTTGGCGCGAAGCGAAGATAAGCTAAAAGCACTCGTAGATGAGCTTGGCGAAGACAACGCATATGCCGTTAAAGCCGATGTGAGCAATTTTGACGAAGTGGAAAAGGCATTTAAAGATGTTAACGAACACTTTGACCGCATTGATGGTATTTTCGCAAATGCTGGACGCGGGGCAAAAGCCGCAGGTATTGAAAAGGGTGAGGTAGAAGATTGGGACGGCATGTTAGGCGCTAACGTTAATGGCCTGCTTTACACTGCAAAAGCTGGCCTTCCCTATCTTCGCGACACCAAAGGCCACTTTATTATTACAAGTTCTGTAGCCGGACGTATAGCACTAAAAGGTTCTGTGTATGGTGCAAGTAAATGGTTCGCCTATGGCTTTGGGCAGAATTTAGCTGAAGAAATGAGAGAGTGGGGCGGGCGATGCACAACAATATGTCCTGGCATGGTCAATACGCCATTTTTCGACGAGCCGAAAGAAGATAAATTGCAGCCAGCAGATATTGCGAAATCGGTACTGTTTGCACTAAGCGCTGAAGATTCGGCATGTGTGCGTGAAGTCTATGTCATGCCTGCCAACTAGTCAGGTTTTTTACGCAAACGAAAAAATTGAAAAAAAAGGAGGGGCTGGGATAGAAACCGCCCCTTTTTTGTCTTTTGTTTACCGAATATTATAATTGACCATATCGTTATTCCTTTCAGTTGTCTTTCCTGCGCCTTCCCTATTAATTTCATGAAGCTATGTAAATTAGCCAAATAAAGTATTTTTCTCGCTGTATTGCTCCTAATCTGATTGTGTCTAATAAAGCGTCACAAAAATCACACAGGCCATTGCCGACAAAACAGCGTTAAAGTCTCAGAGCCTTGTTATGAATGGTTTAAAGCACTAAGCCTTGTTGGCGCTACAACAATAACAGGAGAGTAGAATGTCTAATGAGTTTGCGGGTAAAACCGCCATCATTTCAGGTGCCGCAGGTGGAATTGGTTTTGCGCTGGCTGAAGCATTGGCAAAACAGGGCATGAATATCGTCATGGGTGATATTGATAATATGGCGCTAACGGAATCTGGTGGCGCGTTGCGAGAGCAAGGTTTTGATGTTCTGACTTGCGCTCTCGATGTTACCAACTATTCCCAATGGGAAGATATTGTTGCTAGTGCAAAAGAGAAGTTTGGCAAAGTGCACATGGTGGTTAATAACGCCGGCGTGGGAGGCTCACCAGGTAAAGTAGAAGATGCTGAGCATGAAACGTGGCGTTGGGTTATGGATGTCAACGTGATGGGCGTACTTTACGGTGCGCAGGCATGTGTACCTGCTATAAAAGAGCACGGTGAAGGAGGCTGGGTGTTAAATGTAGCGTCTATGGCTGGGATGATGGGCATGCCATATGCCGGTGCGTATTGCGCGTCGAAAGCCGCAGTAGTTTCGATGACCGAAAGTTGGGTGGCTGAGCTAAAACCCTTTGGTATTCATACCTCTGTGTTGTGCCCTGCATTTGTGAAAACCCGTATTCATGAGTCGTACAGAAATAGACAGCAAAAGTATGCTGTGGCGGCTGACAAGCGCATCGATAAAGAAAAACTTAAAGCTGGAGCACAAGCTGCCACTAAGGCCGTTGAGTCCGGTATCCCGGCAACCATGCTTGCTGAACGGGTAGTTGAGGCCCTTCAGTCTGAGCAAACTTATATTTACACTCACCCAAATTATCGTAAGGTCACGAGTGGGCGATTTAAGGCGATTGATAGCGCATTTGAGGATGCAGAACAAAGCGCAGTGGTAGGTCATCTAATCAATGATGAGATTGTCACGTTTTAACACCTAACAACAACTCAGTGGGATTTGACTGAGAACAGTAAAAGTTAAACTTCATAAATTGTCGCCATCTTTTATTGTCGGTGAAAGGTGGTGACGTCCGCCTATCACATCTCTTAGTTTTTAACTTTTGTAATGGGCAGTTGGTCGTGTGCTACATTGTAACTTTAAGCATTTATTAGTAATGCTATACAGTGGTAATACTACAAATTCACAACGGGCTTTGCCCGAATAAACACACTGGACAATAATAATGAGAAAGCTTCTAAGAGCGGCAGTTGCTGTATCAGTTGCACTTGCGTGCACTCCCACCTACGCAGATAAAAACGACAAAAATGAAATCTTCAACAGTTCAACGTTTAAAGCTATGGAGCTTAGAAACATTGGGCCTGCTTATATGTCTGGGCGTATCGCTGATATCGCTATTGATCAGAATAATCCCTCTACATGGTACACCGCGGTTGGCTCGGGTGGGGTTTGGAAAACCACCAACGCTGGTACAACCTGGGAGCCTATCTTCGATGACCAACCCGTTTATTCAATGGGCGATGTCACCATAGCGCCAAGTAACTCGAATATTATTTGGGTGGGCACCGGTGAAAATAATGGTGGTAGACACATCAGTTTCGGCGACGGTGTTTATAAGTCATTAGATGGCGGTCAAACATGGAAAAATATGGGGCTGTCGAAGTCAGAACACGTTTCAGACATTATTATCCATCCAACCAACCCTGATATTGTTTGGGTATCTGCGCAAGGTCCGTTGTGGAGCGGTGGCGGCGAACGCGGCTTATATAAAACGACTGATGGTGGTGAAACCTGGAAGCAAGTACTTAAGCCCGCTGATGAGTGGACTGGGGTAACGTCTCTTCTAATTGACCCGCGCAACCCGGATAAACTTTATGCGGCTACCTGGGCTCGCCAACGCTCAATTGGCGCCTATGTCGGCACCAATGAAGGGGCAGGTATTCATACGTCAAACGATGGTGGCGAAACCTGGACAGAGCTTAAAACCGGCTTGCCACAAGGCAATATGGGTAAAATTGGTATGGCCATATCGCCCATGAACCCAGATGTTATTTATGCCACTATTGAAACGGACAACCGCGGCGGTGGTTTTTATCGTTCGGCGGATCAAGGCGCTAGCTGGACTAAAATGTCTGACGAAGTGGGCGGCGGAACCGGCCCTCATTACTATCAAGAAATTTTTGCAGATCAACATCAGTTTGACCGTGTCTATATCGCCAGTAACTACAGTAAAGTGTCGGACGATGGCGGAAAAACTTGGACGCCGATTAATACTAAACGCAAACACGTAGACGACCACGCCATGGCGTTTCATCCCACTGATCCAGACTTTGTTTTAATGGGGTCTGACGGTGGCATTTATATGTCACACGACAGAATGGCGAACTGGCGCTTCATGGCCAACTTACCACTAACGCAATTCTACAAGGTAGCGCCTGACGACTCGAAACCTTTTTATAAGATTTACGCGGGTGCACAGGATAACTCTACCCAGGGCGGCCCGTCGCGTACTCGACGAGAAGAGGGTATTAAGAACAAAGATTGGTTTTTAACCCTTGGTGGTGACGGACATGGCCCTGCTACAGAGCCAGGCAACCCAGATATTATGTACTCTCAGTGGCAGCAGGGTAATTTAACCCGTATTGATATGAAAACCCGAGAAGGGGTTTATATTAAACCGCAGCCTCTTCCTGGCGATCCAGCGGAGCGTTATAACTGGGACGCGCCGATTAATGTGTCAGCGCACGACCCGGCACGTATTTACTTTGCTTCACAGCGCGTATGGCGAAGCGACGATCGCGGCGACAGCTGGACCCCTGTATCTGGTGACCTCACAAAAAATGGCAATAGAATGCACTCGCCACTGATGGGACGTACCTGGTCGGTAGAAGCGGGATGGGATTTGTATGCCATGACCGAGTTCCACACCATTGCAAACTTCGCCGAAAGCCCAGTGGATGAGAACATTTTATGGGCAGGGACTGACGACGGCATTATTCAGGTCACCACCAACGGCGGTAAGTCTTGGAAGAAGATTGAACTAGACGACATCAAAGGCATTCCAGCTAACTCATACGTCAATGATATCCGCGCTGACTTGTTCGACCCTAATACCGTCTATGTGGCGCTTGATAACCACAAATATGGCGACTACAAGCCGTATTTAATTAAATCGACAAACTTGGGTAAAAGCTGGACTTCGCTGGCTGAAGATTTACCTGAAAAGCATCTGGTTTGGCGTATTGTGCAAGATCATGTAAACAAAGACTTGCTGTTTATTGGTACTGAATTTGGTGTGTTCTTCTCGGTAGACGGTGGTAAAGATTGGGTAGAATTAGATGGCGGCATGCCAACCATTTCAACCCGTGACGTAAAAATTCAGCGCCGTGAAAACGACTTGGTAGCTGGAACCTTTGGTCGCGGTATTTACATACTTGACGATTATGCTCCACTTCGTTCATTAACTGAAAAATCGATGCAGCAAGACGCCATTTTATTTGGGCCGAGCCGCCCTGTTAAGTGGTTCCAGCTAGATGATAATCACACCGACTCTGATGGCGACGACCGCTTTGTTGCCAAAAACCCCGAGCACGGTGCAACTTTTACCTATTATCTGAAAGACAGCTTGCTCACGGCAAAAGAAAAACGCCAAGAAGCAGAGAAGAAGTTAATAGAAGATAAGAAGTACCCTAAATATCCAAGTTGGGAAGCGGTTGAAGCTGAAAGCCAAGAGGCTGCACCTGCTGTCTACGTTGAGGTTCGCGATAGCGAAGGTGACGTAGTTAAACGCGTTGAAGGCAAGACAAAGAAAGGCCTGCATCGTTTAACATGGGACATGAAGTTTTCATCGACTAACCCCCTTACCGACAAAGACAGTAAGGACAGGGGATTAATGGCATTGCCTGGTCAGTACACTGCTACCCTGTTTAAACGCGTAGGTGCGAAGGTGACGCCACTTTCTGAGCCAGTGTCGTTTGAATTAACGCCTATATATGAGGGAGCGCTTAAAGGTGCAACCCAAAGTGAAATTGAGGCTTATGGTAAAGCGGTAAGCGAGGCGCAAAAACGTGCTATTTCGTCAACTACGGTACTTAAAACGCTGACAGATACAATGGCGCTGCTGCGCACGGCCATTGAACGTACGCCTAATGACGTAAGCAATCTTGAGTCTCAGTATGCGGCAATCCAAGACGAGCTAAACGCCTTGAATAAGGTGTTCTTCGGTCTTAACTCTCGCGACAAAATGGGTATCAAGCCGGCAAACGTGATGAGCCGGCTAGGCTATGCACGTTCTGCACTGGGTTCATCATATGGCCCTACAGCACAGCATAAAGACCAGCTTGGTTACGCCAACGATAGCCTGAACGATGCGGTAACACGAATTAGCGCGCTTCAAAGCCGCTCGGTGCCAGCCTTACAGCAAGCTGTTGTCGACGCCGGTGGCCCGTGGACGCCGGGCTTACCCGTTGTATCTCAATAGCTGATTCGCCGTCAGGGCATAGTTTCTATGCCCTTTAGAGAAGCGCGTTCTCTTTTTTATGCCGATTTATAAAGCTGAAAAGGAAACAAGCGCTTCTCATTATTTTAAATGACATGCGGTAGTTCTTTGTCTGCCGCATGATTTTACTTTTTCTTTTTGCTACTTGATGAGAGTGCTTTTGTTTTTCTCAACGTTTTCTTCGTTATTCTTTACTGGGCTTGCTATCCACGCGTTTAAATTTTCTACATCTTACAGTTCGCCGTTGTCATCTTACTTTTTTCGTTTAGGCTTTATTTTGCTTATCGCCTCACCTCTAGGCTACGCGCAAAGCAATGAACCTCAGACGCTAGAGCGCTATACCGTTACAGCTGTGCGACCGTATTATGACGAAACGCTGTCAAACATTTTTCCGCAGTACGAGTTCGATAAACGTAGTCTAGTAACACCACTGCATACCAATGACGTCTTATTGCAATCTCCATCCATCTCTTTAAATGGCCAGGGCGGGCAAATACAAAGTATCAGTATTCGCGGTTATTCTCGCTGGCGTATACAAACTCTGTTAGATGGTGTACCAATTGTGAGTGACAGACGGGCGGGCTCAAGCATAGGTTTTATTCCTCCAAGTTTTGTCTCTTCTGTTTCTGTTTTACCCGGCGCTGCCTCTACTTATTTTGGCTCGGGTGCATTAGGCGGTGCGGTGAACCTGCATATGGATGCTCCTCAACATTCCTATGTACAAGGTGGTTATAGTAGTAACCAACAAATGAAGACGGTGAGTTATGCAGGTAATGTTGAGAACACCGATTGGAATATTGCCCATCGCAATGCAAATAATGGCAGTGATGGTAAGGAAAATTCATTATTCGATCAGTTCGAGCAAACCGCATTTTATCTACGCCACAGTCCTTCAAGTGGAATAGTCAAAGAAGCGTGGACGCTTTATTCTGATAACAACGATATTGGAAAGTCGAGCAGTGATTATCCAGAAAACAGGATAACAGCCTACCCAGATAACCGTCACTGGTTGGGTAAACTCGCATTTGCAGGCGGCGATTTTTCAGGCAACGTATGGTGGCATCAGTCACGCTTAGAAACTTCAGTATTGCGCCCCTCAAGCAGAATTAATAACAGCGAAAATAACGCATTCGATTATGGCTTTGATGTAAAAAGTGATATGGCATGGCAGCGCTGGTTGGTAAACTTTCAACTCCAAGTTTCTGGCCGTGAAGGCGTGGTGGCTGACGAAAGGGAGTTTGGTCTTACCGCCCTTCCATTTGCGTTTAATGGGGGCTCGCCAATAGCCAAGCTAGCCTATGAGGTTCGAACGCTAGATGCCAGCGAAATGAACATAGCAGGTATTTTCGATGCATCGCGACAGTACACAAAGACCTCGTTTGCAGTAGGCTCAAGGATAGACTGGCAGCGCCAGTCGGATGATGCTGGTGTAAAAAGCAGTGTAACTGCAAAAAATATAAGTGCCTATGCGGGCGCTAACTATCAGTTGTCGGCTTACTGGAACGCAAGCTTGTACTTCTCTAGTGCATTTAGAAATCCAACGCTTACGGAGCGTTTTTTCGCAGGGGAAACACCTCGCGGTACTGTACTAGGAAATATGTCGCTGGATACAGAACAAGCGCTTAATACGCAAGCTACGCTGGCCTATCGTAGCGAACAACTTCAGGGTTCGGTGGAGCTTTTTTATCAGCAAATTGATAACTACATTGAACGCCTCACGGTTTCTGAAGATATTCTTCAATACGTGAACCTTGATACTGCTACGATCAAAGGGGCGAGCTATCAGCTTAACTGGCAATCGAAAGATGCAAGGTTTGACGCAAGGATAAGTGGTGCATGGATAGCGGGCGAAGATAACCTAGGGAACACGGTTGCCGATATTCCTCCCCATAATCAGCGAGTCGATATTGGCCTAAATTGGAGCGATGTGCGCTTTTTTACAGTGCTAGCTTATCGTGCAAGTAAAACAGATGTAGCAAACGGAGAACGGGCGCTTGATAGCGTATTTACAGTAGATTTTGGCGCCCATTGGCAAGTGAGTGAGCGCGTACAACTTCAAGCCAGTTGGACCAATCTCACGAACCAGCAATATTTTACCAGTGCAGATGACAGAGCAGCGTTTGCACAAGGCGATAGCCTTCAGCTAGCCATAACCTATTCGCTATAGATTACTGAGCGGTCGTCTGTGTTTCTTTTTGCGGTATTTGCTTTTCAACGTGGTGATTAGCATCACAAGCCCAGTTATCCAAAGTACAAAAAGTAAAATGGCCGCTGGCAAGAAGAGCCAGAGCTTTGCGCCTTCAAAAAACCAACTTCCATCGTGAATAGCTTCAATGGTGTCTGTTCGTCTGTACGCCACTTGAAGCACTGCACCGGTCTGAGCATCAAGCTGTACTTCCCAATGGTTTTTACCTCGGACCTTTATGATGCCCTTATCGGGACGCACGTCTAGCCTGTCAATGTCTTCCCATGTTTTTAAGTTTGTCTCGGAGACTTGCTGCACTGAGGTTAGTAGGATTTCAAACGAGATAGTCGGAATGCCACGATCTGCGTGCTGCGCTTTTTGCGTAGGTGGCTGGATCCAGTCAAATTCCTTTTTAACCTGAAGTAAAAGGCCACTTGCGATAACAATGATAACGGGGATAAAAATAAACAGCGAGAGCCACAAATGAATACTGCGACTGTATTTACGACCGTATTTGCGAAAGGAACCCGACATCAACCAACACTTAAAACAAAGAGTGAAAACACACATAACTATACGGGAAACGGCGCTGTCAGTAAAAACACTCCAGCGCTAGGTTTGCGCATTTAAACGGATAACAGAGCAGGTTATGCGAAGGTTCAGCATGGCTTTTACAATGATTCAACTAGCCGTTATAGCCCGAATGATGCAGAGTTAGCTTGGCAACGTACGATAGCCTTCTTTAAGCAGCATTTGGCTTAGCTACTGTTTAATAGTTCATAAAAAAGCGGCCCGCTAAGGCCGCTTTGATATTACTGCTTTCGGCATTTCTTGCTAAAACGCCTACAAATTTCAAAACGCCAATGGCTATCCGCTTATAATTTTGTCCATGGTAATAGGAAAGTCTCGCACCCTTACTTTTGTTGCATCGAATATTGCGTTAGCGATGGCAGCGCCTGCACCGGTTATGCCTAGCTCTCCAATACCTTTTGCCCCTACAGGTGATGCGGCGTAATCCGGCTCCTCAAGAAAATCTAAGTTCACCTCAGCAATATCTCGATTCACAGCAATGTGATATTCACCAAAATCTGGGTTAACGAAGCTAGCACTATCTTCATGGTGATGAATACCTTCAGTGAGGGCATAGCCTGCTCCCCACACCATACCGCCTTTAATTTGAGAAGAGGCTGTTTTGATGTTTAAAATTTGCCCTGCGCTAAACATGCCGTATTGACGAAGAAGCCTTACTTCGCCGGTATAGGTGTCTACTTCTACCTCGGCAAAGTGCGCGCCACATGAGTATTGCTCATTGTCGCTAGTATCATCCTCAGACACTTTACCTGTCGCCGAAATTGGAAATGTATTCGTAGGAATATAATCTGTGATAAGAAATGGTGTTGCCGAATCTTCTGCGTTGGGCTTTGCTGCCTTAATCTTACCTTCTTCCACAAAAAGTTTGGCGTTAGATAACTCGGCCGGGAGTTGGCTTTGTATTGAGTCAATAAGGGCCTCACAGGCTCTTTTAACCGCAGAACCTGTACTTGCTGCACCAAAAGAACCGCCCGAACCGCAAGAGGCCGGATAACGGCTATCGCCAAGTTGCACGGTTACATTGTTTACCGATGTTTGTAGCGCATCGGCGGCAATCTGCGCAAGGATGGTATAGGTACCAGTGCCTATGTCGGTCATATCGGTGCGCACGGTCACCTTGCCTTGATCATCTATTTCAACTTGCGCTGAACTCTCGACAAATACATTCATACGCATTGCACTGGCCACACCGTGGCCAATTACTTTGCCATTGCTAGGCTGAGGCTTGTGTTGCCACTTAAACTGTTGCGCGCCCTGACGAAGACACTCACCCAGATTGTGGCTGGTAAATGGGGTTCCTTTCATCGGGTGAACTATCGGTAAATTATTTAAGCGAAAGGTAAGGGGGTCGACACCAGCTTCGTGTGCAAGCTCATCAATAGCCGATTCAAAGGCAAGGGAGCCAATAGCATCACCAGGTGAACGTGTTGAGTCAATAAGCGGTAGATCAACGTCTTTTACTCTATGCGTGCTTTCAATATATTGAGATTGATAAGTGACTCGGGCACCAGCGCCCGTTGCTTCTGCAAATTCGTAGCCTTTTGCTTTGGGCATTGCGCTTTTGTGCACAATACTTACTAACGCGCCGTCTGAATTCGCGGAAAGGGTCATTTGTTGCGTGCTATGACCTCGATGGGGCGTGTTGTAAAACACTTGGCGTCGACTCAGCACCACTTTAACGGCTTGCTTTACGTACCTTGCGCCAATGCAGGCTAAGGTTGCATCGTAATGTAAACCCAATTTGGAGCCGAATCCTCCACCAATAAAAGGGCTTTGAACCACAATATCATCTGGGTCCATTTCGAGGGTAACAGCAAGTGCTTGAACCGCAGGGGCAATTATTTGCACACTGGTAAATACTTCTAGCTTACCGTTTTTGAATTCTGCCACAGTAGCATGGGGTTCCATCGCCGCTGATATTTGAGACGGTGTGGTGTAGGTACTGTCTACCGAGGTTTTCACGTCACTATTGTCAGGCTTATTCCCGCTGGTGGCATCAGGCTCGAACCCACCGTCTAATGAATCCGGTACTTGGGTTGCGCCCTCAAAGTGTGTGAGAAGCTCAGGTGTTTGACCTTCAATGGTATAGTCAACTAAGCTTGCCGCGTAGCGAGCCTGCTCTAGCGTATCAGCAATCACCAGGGCGACTGGTGCTCCAAAATGTCGAATATACGGTTCATTCAATACCGCTCGGCTTTGAGTAAACCGGCCTTCATCTTGAGGCTTACTAAAAGGCTTCATTGGCCCCGCATTTCTATAGGTAACAACGGCGTGAACCCCTTCAGACTGTTCAGCAAGGCCAGTTTCAAGCGAGATAATTTTACCTACGGCCTTATCGCTTGCAACAATCCAGCCTACCAGTGGTTTATGTTCGCTCATTTGTTCCGCAGCGTATCTTGCCTGTCCGGTGACCTTTTGAACGCCATCAATACGATTGACCGCTGAACCCACTATCTTCGAATTAGGCGTTGTCATGTAATGCTCCTTCGTGGTGTGGGTGGTCCGATTGATGAGTAAATATTTCCATAAGCACTTTTTCTAAAGTGCGGCGCAACAGCAACGGTTTGAAGTCGTTACTACCGAATACTTTGGCGCTAGCAAGCTCAGCGTCTGCTGCTTGCGATATAACCTCGGGTGAAATTTCTGCGCCTTCTAAAACACGAATTGCTTTTTCTGGATGCCAAGGTGTAGTGCCCACGCCACCAAAGGCAAGATTCACATTGTAAGCTCTTCCGTCCTTTACTGTCAGTCCCGCTGCCACAGACACGAGTGCGAAGGCATACGATGAGCGGTCTCGAACTTTATGATAATACTGCGTTCCTCTTTCTTTCTTCTCAATACTAACGTGCGTAATGAGTTCACCGTCTTGAAGAACGTTTTCGATATGAGGTGAATCGCCGGGCGCCTGATAGAATTCTCGCAGCGCGATTTTCCGTTCAGTGCCATCTGGTAGCTGTGTGTTCACGACGGCATTTAGCGCTATCATCGCAACAGCCATATCCGAAGGGTGCGTGGCAATGCATTTGTCACTTGTTCCAAATATCGCGTGTATCCGGTTCATGCTGTTTAATGCTGTGCAACCTGAACCGGGCTCGCGTTTGTTGCACGCTTTGGTTGTATCGTAAAAGTAATAGCAGCGTGTGCGCTGAAGCAAATTTCCAGCGGTTGTTGCTTTGTTGCGCAACTGAACTGTGGCGCCACTTAAAAGCGCTTGAGACAATACTGACAACGAAGGCTCTGAATGGGCAAACTTAGCCAAGTCAGAATTGCTTACCATGGCACCAATATGGTAGTGCGCATCATCTTGGGAAATAGCGTTCGCACTTTTCCATTTAGCCAAGCTAATAAGCGTTTTAGGTGTTTCTACCTGCAGCTTCATAAGGTCGATTAAGTTTGTGCCTCCGGCTAAAAAACGTGATGTTTTTGCTGTTGGAAACGTATTTAGTGGGGTGCTGTCGTTAAAATGATGGACATCGAAGGGCTGCATTATTGTCTCTCCAGTGCAATCACGTCTGTTATAGCGTCGACAATATTGGGATAAGCGCCGCATCGGCATAGATTGCCACTCATACGCTCGCTGATGTCTTCTTTTAATGAAACTTTACTGCTATAAGACACGGCGCTCGGATCGCCATTTCTTAATTCTTGCAGCAAAGAGACGCCCGAGCAGATTTGCCCAGAAGTACAGTATCCACATTGGAAAGCATCTCTTTCAATAAACGCTTGCTGAAGAGGGTGAAGGTTATCGTTTTGTCCAATACCTTCAATAGTTGTAACTTCACAGTCTTCTAGTTGAAAAGCGAAAACTAAGCATGCATTGACGCGCTCTCCATCGACAAGAACAGTGCATGCACCACACTGGCCATGATCGCATCCTTTTTTTGTACCAAATAGAGAAAGATGTTGATGAAGAAAGTCGAGAAGCGTTGTTCGAGGGTCGTCGGGAAGACTAACATCGTTCCCGTTTAAGTTCAGTGTTGCCATGGATGTGTCCTTTTACCAATGAGCTCAATTCGGTACTCCAGTGAATTAAGCGAGAAGAAATTACCAATCGTTACGCCGCGAACATTAATTTAGTTTTAAGTTCGAACGTAATTTAATCTTTGTTTTTACCTTCAAAACGAAGAAAGCGGCGATAGATGCTTCGCGCTAAGTGGTGTAAAATAAGTACTCAAAGCATTTTGTTCTGCGCTTTATTACTGCCACATCCCTTTTTCACAATTTCACATCAGGCCTATATACATGATCCACAACGATGTTTTACGTCGCCTTCGTTACGCTTTAGCCATAAATGACACTGCCGCTATTAGTATTTTTAAACTGGTTAATTACGACATGGAGATAGGTTATTTACATGCTGTGATGAAGCGAGAGGGCGAAGAAGGGTACCTTCCGTGTCGCGATAAAATTATCTCCTTATTTCTTGACGGGCTAATAATTAAAAATCGCGGTCGACAAGAAGGACAGGATCCTCAAGAATTGGGGCCTAAAGAGCGTCTGAGCAATAATGAAGTACTGCGCAAAATTCGCATTGCAATGAGTTATAAAGATGAAGATATGATTGCCGTGCTTAAACTCGCAGACTTTAGGATGAGCAAGGGTGAGCTATCTGCGTTTTTCAGAAAGCCTGACCACCGAAATTTCAAACCTGCCGGCGACCAAGTCGTTCGCAACCTGCTGCAGGGCATGGTGAAAAAATATCGACCTGACTCAACTGGCGCTGGTCGCAGCGCGCAAACAAGCCTTAAAAAGCCAACCACTAGTGCGCCGGGTGCTAATAAGCCTAAAGAGATCAAACCGAAAGAGATTACGCCAAAAAACGGTAAACCAAACGACAGCAAACCTCATACAAATAAACAAGGCGTTGTGGCATCACCTCCTAAAAAGGTTGAGAGCGCAGTTAGCCGAAGTGTTAACGATGAGTCTCAGAAAGGCAAAAAGCAAACCAATACATCTGTGTGGGGCGAGCTACCTGCTAAAAAGCGGTGAATAAAGTTAACCGTTAGATGATCTTCATTCTTTTATTATTTTCCACGGACTTGATGATGGTGTAGTACCCGCTTCGCAAAGCGAATTATTAAGTCGCCATTTAGACCAATTTGGCGTGCCAAACGCGTTGTTCCTCGTTAAAGGTAAGCGCCACGGCGATCCGGTATTTGATACCGACGAGTTTGTGTTGAAAGTAATTAGCTTTGCAAAAGAAGTCAAAAACGAAAATAACTAATTTCATTTCAATAGAGTAAAAGGGAAAAATTATGAGCCGACATTTCGATAAAGCCGAAGGCCTGTATGAAGAGAAAGATGCTGCTACCCAAGGCTTTGTGTTCAATCAAACTATGCTGCGCATTGCAGACCCTAAGCGCTCGCTGGACTTTTACACTCGCGTAATGGGGATGACACTCATTAAGCGGTTGGATTTTGAAGAAATGAAGTTTAGCCTTTATTTTTTGGCTGCAGGTGACGATTTTTCTGATATTTCCGACGATACCGATGAGCGTACCCAGCAAACTTTTGGTCGCCCAGCAATGCTTGAATTAACCCATAACTGGGGCGATACGCCAGAAACGGTTAGCTACCACAATGGCAATACTGAACCTAAGGGCTTTGGTCACATTGGTTTTCATGTACCCGATGCTGAATCAGCCTGCGCCAGATTCGAATCTCTAGACGTTCCTTTTCAAAAAGGCCTTAATGATGGCTCTATGAAAGGTATAGCGTTTATTAAAGACCCGGACGGCTACTGGATTGAGATTTTCGACGCATCAAAAGTTGCTGAATCTTGTGCGCCGCATTTGAAAAAGTAGCTTAGAGATTTCGAAGGTTCTCGCGTGCTGCTCGCAGAGCTTAGCTAGTCGAAAATTTCAATAAAGCATCACTAGACGAGGGTAGCCCATGGAAGTCGGCTACCCTTTTTGTTTATCAATTCGCCTCAAGGGTTAACTCTACACCGCTAAATTCAGTATGTAAGTCGTGCTGAGTATTTAATAAGAATAAACGGTTCGCTTCAACGTTAGCTTCGTTAGCTAAATAACGCTTTACTGCTTTGCTCCGCGCATCAGCCAGTTGAATTAATTCACTTTCTGAAATATCGATGCTGTTGCGTAGTTTGTTGTATCGCGCAATGCTTAATGCGCGATTTACACTATCTTCGTTGACAATTTCCTTGATGTCATCAGCACTTTTTGGGCTATCTTTATCACCTGAATTTGCGAGTTCAGGGTAAAGCTGCACCATCATGTTTTCAAATTCTTGATTAAGGTCAGGTGTAAACACCTCAACATAGTGTGATAAAAGGGCGTCGGCTAATGGGCCTTCCAGTGGAATGCGACTGCCAGTTAATAGTTCATCCTGAGAGCCAGCACTTTTGCTGAGACTTTCATTTTTTCCGCCAGCAGAAGTATTCGCGGTCATACTCTCATTGTCTGAAATAGCAGATGGTTCAATATGTCCGCTTTTTGTTAAAAGCGTGGTGTTTAGCTGACGTTGTGCCAGCGCACTTGCATCTGATACCGCATTAACCGTACCTTCGATGTTTACTCTAAGCCCAGGGCGTTTTTTTAAGGCCTCAGCTAGAGTGTTAAGCTTTTCCTTAGCTTGGGCATCTAGCTTGTGTTCCCCAAACGTAAATGCAACACTGTCAAGCTCATCGTCACTGCCAACCAGATTTGCTAGTAGCGAAAACGGTGCGGTTACAGCCTTGGTAATAATATTGCCTATAGCATTGAGGATAATAGAACCAAAGCTAAAATCTGGGCTGTCTACGTTTCCAGATACATCTAAACCTAAATCTATAACGCCGTTACTATCTTCTAAAAGCGCGATAGCGAGCCCAAGTGGCAAACTTAGCGCTTGGTCAGAATTAGATTTTTTGCCTAGGGTTAGCTGGTCGATAACTACTTGATTCTTACCTTCCAGTGCTTTCCCGTTAAGCTTGTATTGCACGGCTAATGACAACAAGCCTTTGTCAATGTAATAGCCCATGTAAGTGCCAGAATAGGGGTTAACAGAAGTAAGTTCAGCGCCTTTTACTGAGAAGTTTAAATCTAGGTCTAGGTCACTTTTTAACGGGTGAATGGTACCCGCTAGTTTTACTGGTGCGTAGTTATCTATTTTTCCAGTGATATCCACATTAGCTGGCGTGTCTGAGCGGGAGTCGATGCCCGATACTTTCCCATTTAGGCTTTCTATGGCCGACGCGAATTTTGGTGTTAGTGAGTGGTCAGCAAAATAGGCTTTACCGTTCTCAATTGATATTGCATTAACGGCAATAGCGAGCTTTTCTGCGTTTGAAGGCACTTCTTCACTAGGTGCGGGTGCTCGTAAATTTGTTGAGTGTACGTCGGCAGGTTTTCTATCAGTGTTATTACCTTTAGGCTTTTTTGCATTGCTGCTGTCTTTCGAAGTAACAACTAGCTTGCTCACATTGGTCTGCTTAGCCTCATCGATAATGAGTCGAGCGAAGGGGGACTGTAACTGAATATTGTCTACGCTTAGCTGGTTTAAAGCGTGGTTAAAATTGATATCGTCCACCATTAACGACTGCCATTGCAACAACGGCTCTTTCGCATCATCCAGAATGCTTAAGTCGGTCACCTTCGTACTAGCCTTAACGTTTAATGTATCAGTTCCCTCATCACCCATTACAGCGTCAAATTCAACATTCAGATTAAGTAGTCCTTTTTCAAGGGTGACATTGGCGTAGGGGAAAACATATTGTTGGAATTGATTAAGCACAAGTTGCTCAATGTCAGCTTTGCCTGTCACCGCTTGTTCTGCAATAACTAGGCTTCCGCTACTTGTTATAGTGCCTTTTGACGTATTGCTAAAGGACTGGGTATCGGCAGAAACTTCCAGGCTTGTGGTATAAGAAATGGGCTTAGAGTAGTCAGTGGTGATTTCACCGCTTTCAATATTGAAGTGACTAACTCTGTAATAGGTGCCATCACTTACACTTCGTTCTAGCATATCAATGGTGCCGTTATTGAACGCGAACTTTTGTAACGCAACCTGCCACGTGGACTCTTTGGTCAACGCCGTAGAGCTATTGTTAGTTTGTGTTTTTGTATGCATTCCCTCGCCTGTTGGTGCAGGTAAGACGGTCTCTGCATGAATGCTGTTGTTTGCCTCAGGTGATTCACTTACACCTACTTGCTCAGCACTTTCTCCCTCTATTTGAGACCCAGAAGGGACATCGGTGTTTGTATTGGTGCTCGTTTGCGATGTAGAGGAAGCGAGGCCTTTAGGTGAAAACAGGCGTTGTAGATCTAGCCCGGTTTCATTAAATAAACCCGACACCCTTATATCGTTCAGCGAAACTTCAGCAATATTTACTTGCTGCTCTGCACCGTTGACGCTTATGTCGTGAATAGCAAATGCAGGTATGGCGAGGATCTCTTTCGAGGTACTAGCGCTATCTGGCGCACTCGATGATGTGGTTGCATTAAACACCAAGTCGTTGACGGCAAATTCACCCCGTTCTAGTAAAAACTGAAACGCATCTCCCTCTTCAAAGGCTTTTGCCTGAAGGCTTAGACTAACCCTACCGTCTACCAGTGTCGCTTCTATCAAATGTTTTGATAGCGACCAAAGCGGTGTAAGCGCTACGTCACTTATTGCAACGTCGGTGGTAACTTTAAACGGAGATAGTTGGAACTCACCCTTGATGGAAATTTTGCCTCTATCGGTGGTGAGCAAATCAAACTGATATTGATTAAACGCGGCTTGGCTTTTGTCTCGCGAGTTGTTTTTCTCGGTATTTGCGTTTTTACCCGAAGAAGCTGTGCTTACATCCTGCTCGTTGATGTCGATTGATCCGCTATCGTTAACGCTGATCACAGCATGCGTATCTAGGTCTTGCAGTGCCACGTTCAATTCTGGGTAATCCAGCAAGGTATCGGTAACTTTGTCTTCTAAAACAATATGTCCGTCGCTTAGTAAAAACTGACCTAGTGTTATTCGAGGGACCTGTCGTTGAAATACGTCTTCCTTATCATTTTTATCTTGCGTACTGCGCTTCTCAAGGTGAGCAAGGATGTCAGAAAAGTTGAACGTCTGCGTGTCTTTATCGGTACTTAAACGTGCTACTTTTGCGTATGGCGCATTGATGCTTAATGACTCAATCGCAGGTGTGAGAGTAAACAGTGTTTTCCAAAAGCCAATATCTAGCGAAATACTATTTACACTAAAAAAACGATTGTTTACCGCTGTATTATTGGTATCACTTTCATTGCTCTTTTTACTCTCCTTGTTACTAATACTGGGCGCTGATGGCTTAGATTCTGGATAGACGACAAAGTCAGTAATGTCTAATTTCAACAGAAAGGGGTTTATAGCAATATCTTCTACAGCAGCACTTCGCCCTGTATTTTCTTTTACTAGATAAGGTAACTTTGCCTCTAACACCGCAGGAGCCACTACACCTAAAAAAAGGGCATAGGTAAGATAGAAAAGGACAAGGTAGGTAGAAACTCGAAACCACTTTGGTTTCGCTGAAAACCAAGATATTGCGTTTTGCATAGACGATTAGGCTGCGTAATTGAGTATGAAAAGATGAGCAAAGTCGCTATTAGCAAAAGTACAACCTTGCAAAAAATTTAGAGCGTATTGATTTATGCCACACAGCACATCTCAATACGCTTTCAACAGATTACAGAGCCGTTAGCAAATTATCTAGGCCAGATTTAAAGAGCGCTTGTGTTTCTTCATCGGCATTTACATTTAAGTATGAGCTGATTTGCGTGGCAAAACTGGCAATCATATCCGTTGATAGGCCTAGCGCCTCAAACTGTTGCTTCAAATCATTTACAGATTTAAGTGTAGAGCTATATTCAGATGCCTTATTAAGTAAGCCTGATAATGACGAGCTAGAACTTGCTGCCGTATCGCTGCTAAGTGAAGGCACGTTCTCAAGAAGCCCATCAATACCAGGAATACTGTTCGCCAGCTGCGCGTAGTCACCACTAGAAAGGTTACTTTGAACATAGTTCATGATAGATGCAATACCGCCTTCTGATTGCGTTTCAGATACATTTAGAGTGTTAGAGACTGTGTCTACTAGGCTGGATAAGTCGATAGCAGACGCAGCACTTGTCGCCATTTCAGTCAGGCTACTAGAAGTAACAGTCGAGTCAGCTTTCTTGTCGCCTAAAAGACCTTTGAGCTGCTCGATGTTGGCATTTGCGTTTGGTGTAACAAACGCAAGGGCAAGAATTGCGGGAGCTAGAGTGAAGCGGTTCATAATAAATTTCCTTGTTGTACACCGAGGGAGTAAAAGCCCCTCTTAGCGCAATGTGATGGCCGATAATTAGCTATCGATTATCTAAGCCGTCCATAAATTAGAATAAAGAAGATAAATGAGTACTCGTATTCTACCGTAGTGCAGAGGTATTTTCTTTAGATGAAATGTAAAGGCACTTTACGCTTTCACTAAACCTCGCATAGCTAGAAAGTAGTGATACTAAAATAAGTGTAAATCAGACAGCAATTAAGTTAATTAGACAAAACACTAAAAGGAGCGGTGCGCTCCTTTTAGTATTCTGACAAGTCTCGTGCTTACTTGCTTTGTTTGGGTGGAATAATTATGCGCTCTGCGTCTGGGAGGGCATTCTTCTCAATACTCGCGGTATCAAGGCTGGCGCTAAGTTGGTAGTCTAACTGAACGAGAAGCCCCGTTTGCCTTACTCCTTTTCCGCCCTGAATACGCGGTTTGTATTCCCATTGTTTGAGGGCAACTTTAGCGCTCTCATCAAATACACCTGCTGGCTTCGATTTGACCACGTTTATGTTATCGGTCGCGCCGGTTTCAGTGATATCGAAAGAAAGCACAACCAAGCCTTCTACATTGTTTTGTGCCGCTTTTTCCGGGTAAGCGGGTGGAACACGTTTTACAGGTGACGCCATGTTAATGTTATTTTCAGCTTTAGCTGACGGTACAGGTGAATTTGCCAATGCTGTATTTACAGTCAGTAGCGCGGCAATGGAAAGCATCCCTGCTGCCAGTACTTTACTGCTCTGAATAGGTTGTTTGATGGCGTTTAATCGTTTGATCATAGTCCTTTTTTCTCCAAAGGTTGGGTATAGCCCCATAGTACGGTGCAGGGCGTTTGAACAATGCTCAGCACACTGCACAAGTGCTTTTGCATAGGTGAGTTTTTCTTTGTCTGTTTTGTGTTTCAGTACCGCGTTATCGCATGCCAGCTCTTGATTTATTCTGAAGGATTTCAGTGCTAGCCAAACGAGGGGATTAAACCAAAATAGAATGGCGAGAATAAGCGCTAAGGTATTCCAAAGATGGTCATAGTGTTTGCGATGTACGTTTTCATGTTCTAACACCAAGGCTTGTTGCTTTACTGAAAACGTGCTTTTAAATGAGAAGGGGATAAGTACTTTGGGTTTGATAAAACCAAACAACATGGGCATGGGCGCTTTGCTAGAATAGTACGCATTGGTGTGTAATGCGTGGCGCTTTGAAATAGAAGTCCACGTTGCGATGTGATGGACCAACACATAGGTAGTAATAATGGTCACACCTATCGCCCAAAGAGTAAACCAGGTTGCAAAGTTGTCAGCGCCAAGCGTGGGCTTTACACCAACCACATATCGAGTGAAGGCACTCGATGGAATACTCACTAACGACATGGGAAGGTTGTTAACAATCAAGCACGCAGGCACTAACGCCCACAATTTATATGAAAGAGAAACGCCAATCTTATTAGTAAAAAAGTGCTCGCATATAATCAGTAAGCCAAGCGCTAGCGATAAAACGCCTTGTTGAGCAATGAGCCAATCAATCATTTTTCTGTTCCCATTCCTTTATAAGGGCTTTCAGTTCACTCACATCTTGTTTAGAAAGCGCGTTTTGATTGGCAAAACCGGCAACCATAGGGGCGATTTTGCCCTTAAATAAGCGACTAACAAAGTTTGTCGTTTCTTTCCTTGTATAATCCTCGCGCGCAATGAGCGGGTAATAGAGATATTGGCGTTGCTGCTTTTCAAACCCTAACACGCCTTTTTTTACCAGCCGGCCAAGCAGCGTCTTTACTGTTTTTTCATGCCAATCTTTTTTATCGTTAAGCCGTACTACAACGTCATTTGAGGTTGCAGGATGGTCGTCCCACAGTACGTCTAACACTTCAAATTCAGCGTTCGAAATTTCAGGTTTTTCCTGCATGTTGCTCATAGTAGTAACATCTTTTTTGTTTGATTACATTTGTAGTCGATATGTTTAGATTACACTTGTAATTTTAAAGTGCAAGAATTTTTTGCGTGTTTTTAGAGCTGTCTCAAAGAGTGGGGCACCTTGCCTTTTCGTATAGACTTGGGGCCTTTAAATTACACAATGGTGCAAATAAGAAAGTAGTTAGACAAAATGAATGAGAGTAACAAGCAAGACCAGAAGTAAATAGAGGCAGTTGAAGCCTAAGGTACCTTTAATTTTTCAGTACAGAACGGTAAAGCTAAGTTCATTGGCTTCCAGAAACTCACCCAAAATTCGGGCTTGTTGGTTTCCTCGTGGGACCATGACATAGCAGGGCGGAGTTGGGGTGACCTCCTGTAACTCGTACCACAGGGTATCAAGTACATCTTGACCGTTTTTAAGGAAGGTTTCGCCCCAAGACGTAGCGTAAAGAATAGACACGTCCTCGACTGTTGCCTTTTGTCTAAGCGTAGGAAAGTTAACCACGGCAAAACATGCCGTAATCCTTTCGGGAGCGAGTAAGTCATTTCGAGGTAATGAGGCCACTTTGACAGGTGGCAAGTACTTACACAAATGTTTAAGTAGGTCGTTTAAATCTAGCTCACTGACTTCGCCATAATTATAGTCGAGCAACACCTTCGTATTTGTGTCGATAATCTTACTTGAAACGCACCACACCATTAGCGCGATAGCGCTGGGCGCTTGAGAAATTTTCTGCGACTCGTCGATAATGCCTGATTTGCTAAGAAGGTCTCCTGCATAGGCCGACCACACCTCGTCACCGTTTTTGAGCTGACGCATGGCAATCGTCACGGTATCGCAATACAAACTTTCGTCAAAAGCTCGCCTTAAAAACTCAATTTTGTCGGGCTTTTTAGCGTAGTATGTGCTCAGCCGTCTACCCAAAACCGTCATGTCTTTTTCGTCCATGACCTGCTGATAGTGGCCTAATTCTTTTGAAATACGGCGATAACACTTCAACAAAAACCGATGAATTCGTCGGCTTAGCTGTACCCGTTCACTAAAATTCCACGTTTGCTGATTATCAAAATGTGCAAGATCCTTGCGACTCCAGCCCCACTGCCTGGCGTAAGACGCCATAATTTTGCGCTTAAAATTAGGTTTTTCGTCTTCAAAAAGCGGCTCGCTCAGTGCACAGCCACACTTTAAGTATAAACACTGCTGTAAAACGGCAACGTCTTCGGCTTGCCCATGAGCTTTATAGTGAGCGATGAGCTCGTCAAACATCAATGAGTAGGGATCAATTTCAGAGACATGCCCTGGTGCTTCACTAGCCCTGTGAACGTGCCTTTTTAGGATGTTGCATAAGGGCTGACCTTCGTTAATATTGGCCAGATAAACCTCAAGCTTCGCCATTTTGAGAACGGATTTAAAAGGGGAGTCCATGGCTTTTCCAAGCTGCCAAATCGCAGCACCGAATAGCTCGCTGGCGTCTAACTTTTCTACGTTACCTAAATCCATAAACCAGTCTAGGTCGGGCGAACCCCCTTTTTCTAAACTGCTATAGATCGCTCTATACTGCTTGCCAGACGTTTTATCAGGGGTTAGCCACCAGAAAGGCGCTCGACCAGCTACCACAATGTTTGTGCTGTAAAACTCAGACTTTAATAATAATGCTTGGGCTGAACCGGCACTTTCACCCTCTGCAATTCCAAAATCATTTTCTTTTACTTTATCAATGTCAGACAAAAAGAAGTGTACTTCGATACCGAAGCGTTCATCTGCCCATTCTTCAATTGCGGTAAGTTTTTGCTGTAATAACGAGAGTTCCGTTGCCGTGAATTGCTTACCATCAATGCAGACCCAAAAGTCAAAGTCTGAGTCGTCGGTTTGTGCAATGGTTCCCACACTGCCCATCAATACCAGTGCATCGATAGCGCGTTGCCGTGGCCAAATCTGTTTAACTTCTGTAAACAAGTGGCTTTGTGCGGGAAAACAACGTAATAAAGCTTTTTCTATATCATTTCGGAACGAGTAATTATTTATCCCGAAAGGAACACTCTCACCTGATGGTAGCGGCGCTACATAGCCAGGAAGTGCTTCGTGATTAACGTGCACTAGAAAAGGTAAAACGTGAAAAAGTGGCTTGTGCTTTTCAGGCATAAGGGTAAGTGCACGTTCGATACGCGACTTATTATACCTGAGAACTCGCAACAACCGTATTGTAAGGTTTTGCTTAACTGAGAGCGTCTGTGGCGCTGCCATTATGTCAATCTACACTTCATCATGGTGCCAAGCATAACGCTATTTTGCTCCAACTTCCTCAAATTTTCATCGCAAAGTGAGCATCTTTCCCAACAGCGAGTGAAAAGGGAAATACAGGCAAAAGTAATCGGTTTTGAAGACGTTCGAGAGACATCACCATAACGTTTAAATATTTTACGTGTGGCACTATTTTCAATTGTAAAATAACGCGATTTATTTTTTCGGCGGATACTGCTCAAGTAATCTAATTACAAGCTCATCCAATTTATTTTGAATGCTTAGACTGTCTTTTGATTCAAGTTCTACCGCACCAGATGCGCTGTATATGAATTTGCCGTCTTTAACCATATCAATCTGAAGGCCTTGCTGTAATGTGGTTTGCTCTCCAACGGGAATACTGAAAATACTGCCGAGAGAGATACCACCCGAGCGCCCGAAGCTCCCGGTTCCCAACCCAAGATTTAACGTGGTGCCATCTTCTTTTGTCGAGTTAGATGGTAAGTATACTACCGTAATATCAGCGTTATCCTCTGAGGCAGGTGCCAGCCCTTTCGCTATTAAATGCTGTGTAATGGTAGAGGATAGATGATTGGCCAGCGTTGCATTTATTGGTTTAACCGGGGCGGGAATGTGAAAGGTTTTGATATCAGCAAAATTCTGTGTCTCATCGACACTTACCTGCGGCTTATTGCTACTGCAGGCACTTAAAACAAGCACACACATTGCTACTAATAAAACCGCCTTTATTTTATTCACTGAAAGTGCTGTCTCATTGATAAAACCTGTTAAGGTACCGCTATACATAACCTACTCACTGTAAAGTATTGCTTTTTTAAAGACATCTGCTGTAAAGCAAAGTTCGACTATAAATATCTTAAACGTCGCTATTACTTACTTTGGATCGCATAAAACAGACTGTTTTAGCAAAACTTGGCAAAATCGTTGCTGTCTCTAATGTTCAAGAAAAAGACGTTCTGTCTTTACTCGCTGTATAATCCTACAAGTTTGAGAGCTCGGCATTATCATAGACTTATCGTTTTTTTGGCCATAAACCTTGGTTGACTTTTTCACTTGCTAGCCAGTCAACTTAAGTTCATTGCAGCTAGGTGCTCCACATAGAACGATGAGCCGTATGCAGTAACTTATAACTCGTTTCTATATAATCTTTTACGTCTGTATTTTTACTCAGACTGAAAGATTGCGGCAATCAATCAAGGAAAAGTGAACATGAAACCAACGTTACTAAAACACGGTGCACTAGCAGCGGTAGTGGCCTCATTTTTTTCATTCAGCGCAACTGCACACAGTTCAGAAGAGGCCCAAGTTGAGCTAGTTGGTAAAATTAAAGGGACTCAGATAACTGGTGTTACCGTTAGTAATAACGGGCGAGTATTTGTCAGCGCGCCAAATTGGCGTGATGGCGTGCCTTTCTCGGTTGCGCTAGTTTCCGACAATGGGGATTTCACTGCTTACCCTAATGCAGCGACAAACGCGTGCGTGGCGCAAAGTAAAGTGCGTAAAGATTGTTTTTTAGCCGTGCAGTCGGTAGTTGCACACAAAGACAAACTTTACGTATTGGATACCCGAAATCCAAAGTTTCAGGGTGTGATAGATGCTCCTCGTGTGTTTGTTGTTAATTTGGCGACAAACAAAGTAGAGGGCGCATTAATTCTCAGTGAAGAAGCCTATCACCCTGACTCATATATCAATGACTTGCGCCTAGACGAGAAAATGAATCGTATCTACATGACAGACTCAGCACATGCTGGATTAGTCGTGTATAACCTTGAAGATGATAGCAGCTACCGTATTTTAGATAATCATGAAACTACAAAAGCTGAGGTTGACGCCTTAAGTATTCAGGGTAAACCTTTCAAAATGACGGTTCAGTCAGACGGTTTAGCGCTAGATACGCTTAATGACACCGTATATTTTCATGCATTATCTGGCTATTCGTTATATGCCGTTAATACCGCTGATATCAAGAGGGCTTCAAGTGATGTACTGGCTAAAAAAGTGCGAAAAGTCGCAACAACAGGTGCGCCAGATGGCATGATTTATCATCAAGGTAACGTTTATTTAGCTGATTTAGAAAAGCAAGAAGTGCAATACCTTACGCCAAGTCTAGACCTTCGTACCCTCGTGAAAGGCGATGTGGTTAACTGGGCCGACACTTTTAGCATTTATAACGGTTCGCTTTACTATACGAACAGCAAAATACAAGATGCGGGTAGTGATGTAAGCAATATGACGTTTGAAGTGTACAAAACAGCGCTACCTGCCCGTTAAAGTTCGGGTAATAGTTAAGGAACAGAACATGAGCATGATTAAAAAAAGAGGTAAGGCATCACTCGGTTTGTCGGCTTTACTCTTCTTCGCAGGGCCGGCCTCAGCAAAATCAGATTTTGAATATGGCCCAGTGTTTAGCACTTTTGGGAAACATGCGTCAGTCGAGGGCGTAAGCTTTCCTGAAAATCAAACATTCAAGATTGCATTTGATGTTGCCAAAGCGGCAAACCCCGGTGAGGTTAACCGCAAGTTTGAGTCGCTGGCGCGGTTTATTAACATGCACGTAGCTAACGGCGTAAAACAGGAAAACCTCTCGCTCGCGCTTGTGGTGCACGGCTCTGCTACCGAAGAAATGCTCAAGACGGCAAACTTCAAACAGCGCAAAGGCCAGCCTAATGGCAATGAAACACTGCTTTCAGCACTTATGGAACAAGGTGTTGAAGTAATAGTATGCGGACAGTCTGCTGTTGCCCATGGCGTTGAAAAAAGTGCATTGATAGACGGAGTGAAAATGGACTTGTCAGCCATGACAGCGCATGCGCGCTTAGCGCAAAAAGGGTATTCGGTGAATCCTTTTTAGGTTGGTTGAAATGTACGAGGTTCGTGCTGTGAAGTGTATATGTACTTATGCGGACACCTAAGACAAAAAGCAGACATTTAATGAGTAGTTTGTTTCTCTATTTGACTTGGCACTTTCGCCACATTACTGGATCTTTCCTGTGTGTTTCAATCCGATAGATGCATAGCGTATTTCATTTGTTGATGAAGCACCCTAATGACGAAAATGCCGTCATCGACTTTTTTATAGAAGACCATGTGTCTATGAACTGGGAATTGTAGGTAATTCTTTCTAATGTCCTCCGCTGAAGTACCTACATTAGGGGTTTCCGCCAGAATAACTAGAGCTTCGTGTAGGGCAACAAGATAGGCTTCAGCTTGAGTTACGCCATGAATATTGGCTGAATAATCGTAAATCCCGGAGATATCTTCCTCTGCTTTATTAGAGAGGGTGTATTTATTCATTTTAAGGCTCGAACTTTCTTAGCTTGAATAATATCCAAAACATTCTTTTCACTTTTTCCACTCAATTCACCTTCTATGAGAGCTAAGCTAATTGCCTCTCGCTCACTCTGATTGCGACGTACTAAATCGCGAATATAATCACTAGCATTAGCAAATTTGCCAGTTTTTACTTGTTCATCAATCCACGAACGCATTTCGTCAGGAAGTGATACATTTAAAGTTGCCATTGTCTAATTCCGAATGTCCACCATTCGCAAATTATGGCAAATATTGACAAAGATTGCCAATTGAGTGATGGATGTTTGGTTTAACTGATAGTCCCGGAGCACTGTGTTAAACGTCCAGTTTAGCGTCACTCGAAACACTGCGCTTAATCAAAATTCGACCTTTTGCTTTAAGTAAACAGAAGACCTACGAGTCCATAGGCACCTTAAGGTACATAGCTGCAGCTTTAAGTTAATTCCCCCTAGTGCACAGAGCCTTTGGCGTAATTTCCTAAAATCGACTAGCTAGTTGAAACCTGCCCAAGCGAAACAATCTTCTCAAATGGTGTGGTGTCGGGCAACGTACCTAAGGCAAAACCACTAGCGTTGCCAAGCCTAGATTCACAAAAAGTATGAGCAATATCGATAATGGCATCATTGTTGTCGAGTGCCGTAGCAAGTAAAGTACAAGCCTGAAGCGCTAGCGCCATCTGCTCTGTTAAATAGCGGCTTCGCATTTCCATGTTCTGCGTATTTGATAGCTCTTCAAATAGCTTACTAAGATGAATATCGTAGTGCTTATTTTTGCCAGTTTGGGTCTTAAGCTCGGAAAATAAGGCCTCTTTCACATTGGGCTCTTTGGCAAGTGCGCGCAGCACATCTAAGCATTGCACGTTTCCACTGCCTTCCCAAATAGAGTTAAGTGGGGCCTGACGGTAGTAACGGGGCATGGGGTTTTCTTCAACGTAACCAATGCCGCCTAAACATTCTTGGGCTTCGTTAACAAACATAGGCGTGCGTTTACAAATCCAGTATTTTCCAATTGCCGTGGCAAGCCTTGCTAATGCGGCTTCATGGTTGTTACTCGATGCACTATCAACTGCTTTTGCTACTCGCATAGTTAGTGCGGTGGCGGCTGCGCATTCAATGGTAAGGTCTGCCAGAACGTTTTGCATTAGGGGCTGATTGACTAACGTTTTGCCGAAGGCGTCGCGATGACTCACGTGATGTAATGCGTGAACCAGTGACTGCCGCATAAGAGCAGATGATCCAATCATGCAGTCTAATCGGGTAAGCGAAACCATATCTATGATAACTGGCACGCCGCGGCCTTCTTCGCCAATCAAATATGCGGTGGCTTCCTGGAATTCAACTTCAGATGACGCATTGCTCCAGTCGCCTAACTTGTCTTTCAAACGCTGAATGCGCACGTTATTAAGTTCACCGTTTTCAAGCATTCTTGGTAGTAAAAAACAGCTTAGTCCGCCTTCTGCCTGTGCAAGTATAAGATGAGCGTCGCACATGGGGGCTGAGAAAAAGAATTTATGCCCTACAATATGGTAACTGCCATCAGCCTGTTTCACTGCTGTCGTGGTGTTTCGCCTAACGTCCGACCCGCCTTGTTTCTCGGTCATACCCATGCCTATGGTGAGCCCGTGTTTCTGACTAGCGGGAAGAGAACGAGGGTCGTATACGCCGTTAATGGTTTTATCCAGGTAGTAGGGCGGTAAATTTGCTCCATAACGCATTGCTGGGATTGCAGCGTGGGTCATGGTTAGCGGGCAAGATGTACCAGACTCAGCTTGATAATGCATATACATCAGCGCTGCGCGAACAGTATGGGCTCCTTTAACTCCCTCGTGTGTCCACGAATAGTTGTGAACATTGTGCTGCATCGCACTTTCCATTAGTGCGTGATAGCTCGGGTGAAACTCTACATTATCTGTGCGGCGGCCATAACGATCGAATGTATGAAGCGTTGGCTTGTTCTTATTAGCAAGCTCCCCGTGACCCATAAGTGTATCACCCGCAAGTTGGCCATATTGATCTAATAAACCTTCGTCGTGCTGGTGTGATGAAGGTAAATGGTGGTTTACCAATAGACGTAACAACGCATCATTGCGCCACAAATTGTAGGGGGGGGGTATGGTGGGCTGGTTTTCTACAACGTGCGTTACAAATCGATTTGATAAGGTCATGGCATTTCCACTTATAAATAGAAAGGGTGCATCTTTTTTGTGCTTTTACTTTAGAGCGCAATCTTAAAACACTCCGCCAAAACATTACATTAATATTTACGAAATAACAATTAATGTAATGTTTGTGCCTGACGCATGTTTGTATGATGATGAATGAATATGTATTTGGCCTGATGCCACCTGAGATTTTGCGAAAAAACCTTGTCCCTATCTGAGATAAAGAAGTAATAAGAATTTGATAGTAGAAAATGAGAGAAAGCCCGTAGCACGAAAGCTTTTGCTAAAGCTATTGGGATCCCGTGACAATATTCAGATGAATGCCAGTGCAGCGGTTCGCGTGGGGGCGCTGTTTGGGATTTCTGAAAACAACATTCGCGTTACGCTCACGCGTTTACAGTCTGCGCAGCTCATCACCTTGGTTGAGCGAGGCTATTACAGACTGGGCGACAAAGGCATTCGTTTTGCTAGAGAAATACATCAGTGGCGAGAAGATGAGAACGGCCTGGTACCTTGGCAAAACGATTGGGTTGTTGCTCAAACCAGCCCCCTTCCTAAAAGTGATAAAAAGCAGTACAGAAATAATGAACGTGCACTCAAGCTTTTGGGAATGAAAAAGCTGGCAAACGACGTTTATCTTAGACCGAACAACTTTTCAGGCGGCGTTGGCGAAGTTCGAGAAAGGCTTCACACGCTTGGCTTGTCGGGTAAAGCGCTAGTGTTTAGGGCCAGCGACTTTGACAATAAAACACAAACTAAGGCGATGGGACTATGGCGCCAACTAAACCTAGCGTCGCTGTATAAAGACGGATGCCGTGAAATAGAGGAATCTCTTGCTCGATTACCGTCTTTATCCCTTGAAGATGCAACCAAAGAATCCTATGTGATAGGAGATAGAGCGTTATATCACTTGGTGTTTGACCCTCTATTGCCTGCGCCGCTAGTTGATGTGACGATGCGCGAGCGTTATCGTAATTTGGTAAAGCATTATGATGATATGGGCGCAGAGATATGGCATCGCTTTTTGAACCTAAAATAGGTTAGTAGCCTTGGAATTAAAACGGAAGTAGCCGAAATGGAAGTAAATATGACCGCATCGAGACCTTTGTTTAAGCATATACGCAATCACACCGCGCTTTTCAGTGAGTTGTCTCAATACCGAAACGCCGCGGTGAGCACCTTAGGGTTCGCAGGTTATGAGTTTCACAAAACACCTAAGTTCGTAACCGAAGATGGAAGCAGGCTCACTATAGAGCCAGAGAGAAGTATTGTTCTACCCAGAGTTAATGCGTTATCGGGCTTGAAAAATAAGCTGACACAGGCTATTCCCACGTTACACATGGTTGAGCATAGTGAAATAGGCTATCGCTACCCAACGGCAGCGTTGGCTGGTCTAGACGCGCCATTCATAAAGCGAATGCGTTCTGAATATTTTCACAAAATAGATGAAGACAGAAGTATTTGCCGCCCTGTGAATTTGTCCTACGGCATCAAAAGTCGTGGTAAAGCCGATAACAGACAAGAATACGAAGTGTGGATGCCTGATGAAGCGCCAGATCAAAATCCGTTACCTCTTCTTATCAATGCCTATGGCGAGGATTTGCCTAATGATGTAAGGCACTTTGTTGAACAACCATCTAAAGTTCACGGTTGGATGGGTGTTAAGCGAGCGGCATTTGAAGCCCTTTACACAAACAAACAACATTGTGGTGATTTGATTATTTGCGTTGCTATGAGCGTAGATGCCTACAATATTGGGGCGAAACCCGACTTAGCCTATTCTCCTGAAGCGGAAAGTTCTATTGCTGTTAGCAATGCTGAATTTGAATGGGAGATTGAAGGGTACTATGCACCTAGAGGATGGGCGTTTGATCACGACGAGGTGTGGGCAGCAATAAATCACACGTTAGAAGCTATAAACGAGCCGCTTGATAATTTATACGGCAACGAGATTATTCCTATTGCTGAAAGCAAAACCGAACGAATTCTGTCAACGCTGCAGTCACTGGGCGTTAGGCAAGAAGAAGTAGACGACCTCAATCTTCAGCCATGGGAATTCATGCTTACCGAGAGTGAGCATAGGGTTAAAGCGCACGATCCAAGTCGCTCGGTTAACTTGTTGGGTAGGCTAAATCGACTCTTCTACCAGCCAGAACAGCAGTTGCCATCACTTAACTGGATGCACGATCTCATTTTATAGGTCGAGACTGTAAAGGTTACGCTGGAAACGGCTATTCCCCGTTGTGATTTTTTGAACCAAGCGCGCTGAGAGCAATTTCATGCGCGCTTTTTTATATTCCTTCTGAAGTCATTCTGTAACTAAAAAGACTTATATGTAAAATTTTATATAAAATATGTTGGTTTTTGTAAATAACTTTCATTTTTATCGTGATCTGTCTGTTTATTTTGTTATTTCTGTAATTAAATTACGAAAAATGCTTTATTTTTTGAAAGTATTGTTCATAATGTATTCATCACTCAGGTGATATCTAATTTAGTTACAAAATAGGAATTCAAAAATGAAACTGTCTACTTTCGCTATTGCTCTAACATTATCTGTTGCTGCCACTCAATCTTTCGCAAAAGATGTCGTACTAAAGCCAATTAACGACAACATCGAAACACAAGCATGTTTAACTGCTGCTGAAGATGGTTTTGGTCCTGCATTGCGTCTTATCCGTTCAAAAGGTTTTAATGCAGAAGAGTTCAGTGCATCTGTACGTTGCAACGGCGAATCACTTCGCACTTTTGCTTACATGTACAAAAACAACAAGGCGACTGAGAACGCGAAAACTGTAGCACTTGTTGCTAAGAACCAAGATGTTGCGTCACAGGCTTGTCTAGAAGCGCTTTCAGTAGGTAAAGAAGCGGCACTAGCGAAGTTTGGTTTGGAAGGTGAGAACATTATTTGTAACAACAAAACAATGTCTGATTTTGTTCGCGAATACAGTGTAGAGAACGTAGTTGTTCGCACTGCTGCTGAATAAGACTGCGTTTTAGGATAGCAACCTACTGCTTATATTTAGTACAGTTTCATGGCCTTTCGCTTGAATGGGCGAAAGGCCTGACACTTTACGCTTCGCTTGATTTAATTCTACGTAAGTCTTCTCGCATCGGCCAACCTTTAGCCGCACCGTTCAGTTTTTTCATTAAGTTTAGGCCTTAAAATAGGCGTAGCGCTCCACCTATAGTTATTGGTTTTTGTCTGAATGAATCAAATGAAACTCAGTTTGCCTACCATCTAAATAGGTTACTGTCTGACCGTCAAAAAATGCATCTTCTTCCAGCATAATTCTAATTTCTTTGTTCCACTCTTTAATAAAGCTTGCTGCATTGAGTTCTATCGAATAAGCCGTCTGTGCAAACACTGGATAGTCACCTTGAACTGGTACTCCTTCCTGTGCATCCCACATTCCTATCGTTGGACCAGCCGCGTGCCCATGAAAACCAAGCGGGTGGGTGTAAATAGCGGGCGTAATGCCTTGTTCGATAGCCTGCTGTCGCGACATACTCAAAATAGTGTTACCTGTTCTGCCTACTTTAAAATTACCGGTCAGAATGTCCTGCAACTGGTTTCCAGATTTAAGTGCTTCCTTAAGTGAAGCTGGCGCGTCTTTTTCACCAGGCTTTAACACGTAAGCATGCTGCTGTTGATCAGTATTAAGTCGAAGGTAAGTAATGCCGAAATCGACATGAATGAGATCACCCGGTCGAATTATATTTTCGCCAGGGCGTTTGCTAAATGCGCTGATTTGATCGAACACTTCATTGTCTTGGCGTTGAATTGAGACAGTAGGATGAAACCAGTTGGTCAGCCCTAAAGCGCGCGTTTGATCTCGCAGCCACCACACCACATCGTCTGTAGTTGTCACGTTAGGGGTTATAACTTCATTTGAAAATGCCGTTGCTATCAGTGAATGACCAATTTGAGTAAGTACCGGATAATATTGCATTTCAAGGTCACTGCGCGTTTCCAGCCAACCGATTGAGAGTCTTTCTCCACTTACGACGCGGCTTTTCAGCGCTTCAGGAAGTACGGCCATAAATTTGTCGTGTTCGGTAGAGGTCATGCCATCAGCGAGTGCAAATGAATCAGATGTATTAATTGCAATTTTTGAAGGGTTTCGCGCTTCGATAATGTGCTTCAATTCTTCCCACTGGTCGGGTTGCGCTTCCTTATCCCACGCTTTTTTAAATAGCGATCCTACCGCATACCTTGCAACAGCCAAACGTTCAAGCGGTTGGCCATTTCCGGGATTGTAAATAACTAACATGGTGTGACGTCGTGCGGAAATCCAAGTAGAAGGTAACATGGTTTTTAAAACGGGATCTTCGTTGTACTCGCGAGACATTAACACCCACATATCGATGCCCTCGCGTTCCATAATGTGGGGCAGTACATCACTAAAGCGCTGTTCAAGAATATTATCAATTAAGACACTTCTTTCTTTCATCGACAGCACCGAACTGGCTTGTACACTGAAACCAACAAGGGTGAGTAGAAGAAATAACGTTTTTTTCATATGCATTCCGTTGTTTTGGCAGTTATTTTTGTATTATTGGCTACTCTTTATACCGTTAACATGTAAATTACGGTTTGTACATATATATCAGCTTAAAGGATATCTTGATGAAATTTTCTTTTTGTTCTTGTTTGCTATTTTTTGCGTGCATAAGTTTTCACTCGGTTGCGCAAACGTCGATTAAGTGGGGCACTGACTATTGGCAGGACTATACAAACTATGACGGAAGCGGCTTTTATAACGAGCTAATACACAAAATTTTTTCAGAGCCAGAGTACATAGTAGAGGTTCACTATTATCCCTGGAAGCGTAGTGTAAAGAACGTGTTGCAAGGTAGTATTGATATGACAGGCGCTATGCACAAGACCGAAAGGCTTTACCATTCTGAGCGGCCTGTGCTTATTGACACCGTAGTTATGGTAAGCCGCGTAGACGATGCTTTAACGCTAGATTCTCTTGATAATAAACTCGGCGCTTACCGTTCAGGTTATGAAGATATGGTGTTTTATCCCTATTTAAAAGAAGCGACGATGGGAATGGAAGTTGAAGATTCATATAAGGGGTTAACTTTGTTGGCAATGAACAAAATCGACTTTTACGTTGGAGCTGAGAGTTTGGTGCGGCTCGCTTTAAATGAGCGAGACGATCGCTCAGAATATGAGATCTCGAAATTAGGCAGTTTTAAATTATATTGGTCTTTCGCTCTCAATAAACATGGTTTGGCGCTCAAAACCGCATTTGATGAACGATTGGACACTTTGCGCGAGCAAGGTGTGCTCGCGGCGCTTTATCGAAAATATGGTCTGATCATGCCTTTCTGACTAGCCCACTGAGGGGTAAATTAGCCTCATCAATTAGCTGTATGAAACGACCTCAACTTCTATATTTTGCTGAGCCATGAAATAGAAGCGCCTACCTGGCTCATAATCACCATGGCTGTAGGTTTTAAAATTTAGTGCCAGAACTCGTTGTTCTGTTTCGTCTAAATTCTGCACTACAATACCAATATGATTGATATTGGCCAGCGTTTTATAATCGTTTTCTATCTCATTGATAGTTTTTGGTCTGTACAGCGCTAGATAGTCCTTATCGTTTCCTACGTGCACGGTGTAGCCATCATTTTTCGCGCCGCCGCTCCATCGTACTTTCCAATCAAATAGTGTACAAAGCAAGTTAGCTAATTTATCTGGGTCTTGAACGGTGATATTCGCGTGTTCTAAGTATGCGGTAGTCATGTGTTTTTCCTTGAGTAGATTATCAACGAAAAACAGCTTAATATCTAAAGCTAACTTTAGATCAAGCATTTTTTGATTGGTGCTTTGTAATTAGTTTTTGTCAAAAAAGAGGGCGCTATGGCAACAGAACCCATGGTGAGCATTGGATTTATTGCGAAGCGCACTGGCAATGCCGTTTCATTGATCCGCTACTATGCTAATGAAGAGTTAATTCCTTCTGTTCGCACTAGTGGAGGAAATAGAGTATTCCCTCGTTCTGTCATTCGCAGGGTGTCTTTTATTTTAATTGCGCAAAACCTGGGGTACTCCCTTGCTCAAATAAAGAACCTGTTGTCTACACTTCCTGACAACAGGACGCCGACCCAATCTGATTGGGCGCAATTAAGCAGGGTGTTTAATCAGCATATTGAGGAAAAAATTACAGCACTGAACAGTCTGAAAACGTCATTAGAAGGATGTATTGGATGTGGGTGTTTGTCATTAGAACGCTGTAGGCTTTACAATACCGACGATAAAGTGGCAGCCCAAGGTAGTGGCGCCCAGTTGCTCGATGAAAACGTGCAATCTCAGTTTTTAGTTTCTCATAAAAAGTAGCGCGTCATGCACCCAAAAAACCTTCATAAGAACGGCTATCCTATGGATGCGCTGTGCCATTCATATCCGGCGCTTAAGCCGTTTCTCGTGCGTGCCAAAAGCGGCAATATAAGTATCGATTTTACTAACCCCGAAGCGGTGAAAAAGCTCAATGCTGCCTTGCTTCACCACTATTACAATCTAGAATATTGGGATATCCCCGATGGTTACTTGTGTCCGCCTGTACCTGGCAGAGCAGATTACATCCACGGCATTGCAGACTTACTAAAAACATCAGGCAGAGACCAACAACCGGTTTTTGGATTGGATATTGGCGTTGGAGCTAATGCTATCTATCCAATTATTGGTGCCTCATCTTATAATTGGTCGTTCGTAGGAAGTGACGTGGACGATGCCGCAATCAAAAGTGCGAAAGCCATTGCCGGTAAAAATAGTGTGTTAGCCAGTAAATTCAGCGTTCGCCAACAAACTAACAGTGCGCATATTTTTAAGGGCGTGATCGAAGAATCTGATCGCTTTACCTTTACCATGTGTAACCCGCCGTTTCATAAATCCCCGCAAGAGGCGCTGTCTGGCACCCGTCGAAAAACATCTAATTTGAGCCGAAATAAAGAAAAGCGAAGCGGAGCCAAGTTTGCTGGTAGTCAGGCGCAAAGTGTTGAACGTCGCTTGTCATCAGCAGAACTCAAGAATAATGCTGCCAGAGGACAGGCCGTTAACTTAAATTTTGCGGGTCAGGCCAATGAATTGTGGTGCGAAGGTGGAGAGCTTGCCTTCATTCAGCGAATGGTGCAAGAAAGCGTTTCGGTAAAAGCTAATGTGGAGTGGTTCACTTGTTTAGTGTCTAAAAGTGCACACGTAAAGCCAATTAGAACGAGTATAAATTACTATGGCGCCACTTCGTGTGAGGTTATAGAAATGGAGCAGGGTAGTAAAATTAGTAGGTTTATAGCCTGTTCGTATTCTAACTAAGGTTATACTATTGTATGTTTGACAGATAAGTATGAATGGTCAAAGCTTTATAATATTTTAAATACTTACTTACCGGTGTTCATGAATTCTGTTGTTGTATTCTTAATTCTACGCTTCGTTTTATACCTTCAGAATAAAAGGCACTAGGAAATTGTCTTTTTATTTTATTCGATTCGCTTTTTGCCTCTGTGTTTTTTTTGCATCTACTGTTTCGGCCAGTGAAAGTTATCGGGTGGAGCAATGGTCTGTGTCTGGCGCGCCAACTTATGATATTGGGCAACGTGTTAGCGCCAAAGGTTTGCCGCAAATTTCTGTTAAAACCATCGTCCGTGATAGCCAGAATTTCATATGGATTGGGACCGAAAATGGTCTGGCGCGTTTTGATGGGCGAAATTTTGAATTTTTTAATACGGTTAACACGCCTGAGCTTGGCTCAAATTGGATAGAGGGTCTTTTCCTTGACGATATAGGTGATGTTTGGATCGCTACCCGCATTGGACTTGTCCGTTACTCTAACGGCGAATTTTCCGCTATTGCTAGTGATTTGAATGGCGAGCCTGTTCAGCTAATTGTTTCAAGCAAGAAAGACAGAGCGTGGGCGATAACGACATCTTTGTGGAAAATACAAAAAAACACACTTCAGAAAACTAAAGCTATTGCAGAGCAAATCTATCATCCTGTTTATCATAATCGACATCTTTGGTTTATTGATGAAGCAAATAATTTGTTACAAGCGTCAGTCGGCGCGTCAATAGATATTGATTGCCGATATCAACTCGGGCTGACAACACCCGTTGATGGACTTATCGTAAAACAGAATGCAGCATTTATTTTAAGTAAAACGTCGCTACACCGTTTTGAAGTTTCATCAGCAAACTGCGGTATCGAAAAAATCGAGCGTTTAGATGACTTAGAAATCGCAAGTATTCATAACAGTCACTCGGATGGCATCGTTGCTGTTACCAACAAGGGTGAATTGTTTGACGTAGATACAAGTGGCAGCGGCGTTCGCAAAGCATTGACGGATTATTTAGATAAAGCAGCGCTGATGGATGACGGCGTACTTTTTGATGATAATGGAACGTGGTTTTTAGGAAGCAAAACAAAAGGTCTTCACCTGTATTGGCCTACCAGTGTAAAGCGGGTGGGCCAAAGCCAAGACATATCTCAATCTCGTGTGTGGTCTTTTTTCGCAACTGAAGGCAATTTATATGCGGCTACAGATAGTGGCGTTTTCGTCACTAATGACGGAGAACAGTGGCGTTTATTGATTTCAGCAGATGAGTTAGAGGGAAACAGTGCATATAGTTTCTTTACTGATAGTAATGATTACTGGGTTGGTACTCGAAATGGCCTTTATATAAGGTCAACGGAGGATGCCTTTTCTCGTTCAGATGTTCAGCTGGAAGGGTTGCAGATTAATACGCTCTATGCGGATGAAAACGTAGTTTATGTCGCTACAACGAAGGGGCTTTTTTCTTTTGATGGCATGGATGTAAGTTCGATACCAACGTTTGAAAGTCAATCTGTGCGCAGTATTCTTAAAACTAAAAACGAGGTTTTATGGGTAGGCACAGAAGCGGGGTTATTTAAAAAAGAGAATGGCGTTTGGGCAGAAGTTGATGTTCTAAATAGCGGAAATATCTTCGTGTCGTCACTGCTTGAATATGGCGATGGGCAGCTGTTAGTCGCCACCTATGGCAAAGGATTATTTTTGCTTGATAATAATAGTTGGCAGGCATTTAACGTTAAAAACGGTCTGCCTTTTCAAGACCTCTTTGCTATACAAATACGCGATAACAAACTGTGGCTTAGCGGCGCGAGCGGTATTGCTTCTATACCGCTTAGTGAACTTGGCAACAAGCAATTGACTAGCGATGTAATCTTGCGTGATGACGGGACATTTAGCGCCCGTTCGGATCTCCGGTGCTGCAATGGAGCAGGAAACCACAGAACAATCGTATTTAAAGATAAGTTATATTTACCTACCCTCGAAGGCGTTCTTTCAGTGGGGGATACAATAGCCCCTATGCACAACGGTCAAACGACCATCACTGGTGTTTATGTCGAGGGCGTGAGGCTTAATCAAAAATATGAAAAACTCAATCTAGGAAGAAAGCAAAACGCTGAGGTTGATTTCTCTGTAGCGACATTTTCAAGCGAGACAATCCCAGAATACCGATACAGATTAGATAGCAGCGATTGGGTCTATGCTGGGCATCGAGAAGAGGCTTTTTTAGCAAAACTACCCGCGGGTGAGACGCGCTTCGAAGTGTCATCAAAAATTAGCGGGGCAGAATGGTCAACACCAGACAGCGTTATTTTTTACGTAGAGCCTCATTGGTGGGAATCGTCGTTGGCAAAAGCGCTTGGTTTGCTTGCTACTGTTGCAATGTTGTATGCGTTATATCTTCACAGAATAGCCAGATTTAGGCGCCGAAACGAATTGTTGGAAGCCCGGGTAAAAGAGCGAACCCTTGCTTTCGAGCGAGTCAATAGTGAACTGAAGATAAAAAATAAAGCGCTTGAAGAAGCGGCGTTAACTGATCCACTCACTGGTTTATACAACCGTAGAGCGGTCAATAGCTTCTTGCCAAACCTTTTAAGCATAGTCAATGAAAGGGCCGAACAGCATGCTCACACTAACGAAAATAGTGAAACCTGCGCCATTTTTCTCATCGACCTAGATAATTTTAAACAGCTTAATGATACTTTTGGTCACGATAAAGGAGACGCGGTTCTATACAACGTGTCTAAAGCATTACAACTGGTGTGCCGAAGCAGTGATAAGCTCGTTAGGTGGGGCGGTGAAGAGTTCTTATTGGTAGTCCCATCAATAAATAAAGGTGATATAAGCAAATTCAATAAGCGTTTGCATGAGTCAATTGAAAACCTTCATATTGCGCTCGAATTACCGACTTCAATTACTATGTCGATAGGGGTAACAACGCTTCCTTGGGATGACAGTGCTGTCGATGCAAGATTATGGGAACATGCAGTATTAATTGCTGATTGGGCTTTATACCAAGTCAAGAACAACGGTAGAGATGGAACGTCTTTAGTGACTGCATCTCAAGAAATGGTTTTGTGGCCTGACTGGGGTGTGGAGGGGCTCTCCACAGCAAAAGAAAGAGGGCTATTACAGTTGACCTTGATAGGTGGTAATAGCCGTTTTTAAATGACCTTAGACTGCTTACTTTGTTCTAGAAGCTAAACGTTTTGGTTACGCCGAACACAATTCGTTCGTCAGCGGTATCTATATCAAGGTTCGTATTTTCTGCGGCAATTTCGAAATCTAAACCTTTATAGCTTGTTTGGTACGCTAAACGGTAGTGATAAAACGATGTATTGTCATCACGCCATACCCAAGTGTCGCTATCTAGCGAGTTAGACACATCAAAGCTTGCGCGTAAGTTATGGTTTGGCGCAAGTTCGAACGTATGGGCAACCATGGCAACGGTATGTCTTGAGCCTGTCCCAAAGTAATCCCACGTGTACCAGACATTAAGCTCTGTATTACCGTAGTCGCTTGCATAGCCAAACTTAGTATAAACTTCTGGATAATTACCGTCGCTTGAGTCGTCACCACCGTGGTAAGAATAATAAGCGATACCATAGTCAATGCTGATAGCGTCAGTAAGCATTTGATAGCGCCCCACGTAGGCATCCCACTCAAGGTTGGTGTCGCCACCAAAATCTACGTTAGATGCCCATGTGCCAGCATACATGCCGTTTTCAAAAGCCTTATCGATACCACCTTGAAGTGCAGGATCATTTTGAGTTTGGCTTAAGCCATTAAAGGTGTAATCAGAGACAGCAGAAATATTTGCGCTCCAGTCAGCGAGCGACGCTGATGAGTATAGCACTGCAACAATAGCAGTAGTAACGATGCGGATAGATGCTTGAAAAGCATTGCGTTTTTTCATTATTAAACACCTGTTTTTTTCGTTATTGTGTTGTCCACGATCCCTTATTTCAATTGCGCTTATACCCAAGCTATAGGCGCAACTACGCTCGTTTATCTAGAAGGTAAACTACTCAATATAAGATAAGGAACCGTGCTGTTCTTTCGCGTAACTGACCTTTACCGCATTGCAAAGGTCAGTAGACGCTATTTCACTAATTTAAGTTTTCTATTTTTGTGAAGTCGATTTTGTTCTCTTTTGGCGAGGTTTTGATAGTCGTCACTGATTTAAACTTCTGACTCAAAATAAAACCAAAGCAGCTAAAGAAGACGGCGATAACCAGCGCACCTACCCATTGTATTTGTAAGAAGTCTAGCTTAAATAAAAGAGTAAGCAGCGAAAGTGCGACAATATTTAACGCAATGTAGTTACCTTTACCTATGCGCTCAACGGTCATATTGAGATTATCAGTGTAGAGCCTTATGAGTGAATCGAGAGAGTTGATCACAAAGACAATACCGACAAATACCATCGCCATGTTCGTTATTCCTTCAGTTGGGATACCTGCACTATGGTAGTGGTAAAGGACCGAGAACCACGCTGCGATTGGTATAGATGGAATGACCATCATTGCTAACATGACTTGATAGGTTTTGAGACCACCCACAAAGCGCGACGTAAATTGGCCTATCATAATGCTCCAACTAAACCACCAGAATAAGTAAAACTCGTGGTATTCGTTAATAGGTAATACAAAGTTGTCGATGTTGGCAAAATAACCGCCAATCAAACCTAGATTAGCAAAGTACGCCGACATCTCACTTTCACCAAATACAAAGGCCGCCGCCCACATGCCGACAATTAAGGCGATAAATACCCATGTGGTGGTAAGGCTTAAAATACGAACATATTTAATGCTGGTACTTGAATAAACGGCAAAGGCGATAGCTGCAAATACAATCAAATAAAACGCGGGGACTACTGATTCTCCGTCTCCCATCGATGGTAAATACCACGGTAGATTTGACAGGAGTAAGAACGCTGTGAACGCACAGGTTCCGATGATCACCACATTGTTGACGAATTTAACTAGCGGTAGCTCAAAAAACTTAACTTTTGGCTCGATTACGCAGAAATAAAAACAAGTAAGAAAGTAAAACCCCCAAATTAAGAAACCCCAGAAACCAAACTCGATAGCCAGTGGATTGGTGAATGCGTATTCAGGACTTGCGCTTATGTCAGCATAACCCGCAAATTCAGTAAGCGGGAACATGATAAGGCCCACGTCTAAACCCGAGGTAAAAAGGATAGCGATAAAGGTAAAGGTTCTGACTGGCGTTACGCCAACCACTTTCATATTGCCCCATTTATATAAAATGTAAGCTACAGAAAGCAGAGTGAAAATAATGCCTGCACTAAGCCATACTGTCATTATCACCCTCCCAGTATTGATAAAAATAAAACATGTTTTTTCCTTTTTTTTCGTTATTAAACTGTCCACCCAATTAAACGTTACTGCCTTAAGGCAGCAGCGTAAAAGCACTGTGGAAGGTGTGCAATCAAACACACTGGTGCAAAATTATTTAAATCCTAGCGTTGCTCGGTTTGCCTCTTTGGGTGAATATCAACCGCTACATTCTGTGGTGGCAAAGCAGGTTTGCCTAAAATCATATCCGCGGCCTTTTCCGCTACCATGATGGTTGGCGCATTTAGATTTCCATTAGGGATCGTCGGAAAAATAGATGAATCCACTACGCGCAAACCTTCAATGCCATGCACATTGGTTTTAGAATCTACTACCGCCATGTCATCTTCGCCCATTTTGCATGAACATGATGGATGGTAAGCACTTTCAACGGCTTCACGCACGAAGGAGTCTATTTCTTCATCCGTCTGAATGTGCTCGCCAGGCTGAATTTCGCCGTCTCTGAAGTCGTCGAATGCTGACTGTGCGATGATTTCTCTTGTAAGTCTTACGCATGCTCTAAACCCTTCAATATCATCTTGATGCTGCAAGTAGTTAAACAGGATTTTAGGCGGAACCGTCGGGTCGGCCGACTGGATGGTGACGCTACCTCTACTTTTGGGTTTGTTATGACCTACGTGCACTTGAAAGCCATCACCGTCGAATGCTGATTTCCCGTCATAACGGATAGCCGCGGGTAAAAAGTGGTACTGGATATCAGGCCATTCCACGTCTGCTTTCGAGCGAATAAACGCGCAAGATTCAAAATGATTCGTTGCACCTAAACCAGAACGGTTTAATAGCCAGCGCGCGCCGATAAGCCCTTTTGAGATTAGGCCCAGCTTGCGATTTAACGTAATACGTTGCTTGCACTTGTACTGGAAATAGAATTCCAAGTGATCCTGCAGGTTTTGGCCCACACCCGGCAGATGATGCATAACCTCAATCCCTGCTTTTTCTAGAATATCTTTATCGCCGATACCGGAAAGTTGCAGGATGTGCGGCGAGCCGATAGAGCCTGCGCTCAAGATCACTTCATTCGATGTAGCTGCAGTTTCGGTTTTACCATTAACCACATACTCAACACCTTTCGCGACCTTATCTTCTAGCACTACCTTAGTAACTAGCGCGCCGGTAACTATCGTTAAATTCTTGCGCGATTTAACCGGGTCAAGATACTCACGGCTTGCTGAACTGCGCACGCCGTCTTTCACGGTCATATGCATCGGCCCAAAGCCTTCTTGCTGCTTGCCGTTATAATCGCTAGTGATGTCGTATCCGGCCTGTTCGCCAGCTTTAATGAAGGCCGTGTAAAGCGGATTCTTCATTTCGTTGCCGTTGTTAACGCCGAGTTCACCATTGCCACCACGATAAGCGTCGTTGCCCTTATACCAGGTTTCCGCTTTTTGAAAATAAGGTAGGCAGGCCTGATAATTCCAGCCCTCTGCGCCGTGAGCTTCCCATTCATCAAAGTCTTTCGCGTGGCCGCGAACGTATACCATTCCATTAATTGATGATGAACCGCCCAGCACTTTTCCACGTGGACAGTGCATTTCACGATTGTTTAAATACGGCTCTTTTTCAGTGTTAAATTGCCACGCGTACTTGTCGGTATTCATAGGAATAGACAGCGCTGTTGGCATCTTAATGAAAATGCTTTTATCTGAGCCACCGGTTTCCAGTAGCAACACCTTGTGTTTCGGATTTTCTGACAGGCGATTAGCCAGCACACAGCCAGCTGAACCTGCACCTACGATAATGTAATCAAATGTCTGCATATATACTCCTACAGTGGCTTCTTAAAACGGGCTTTCGATTTGGCTCATACCCACGTAAACCGACTTGGTTTGTGTGTAGCTATTAAGCGTTTCGACGCCATTTTCCCGCCCAATACCAGACTGTTTATAACCGCCTACGGGCATTTCAGCAGGAGAGTTACCATATGCATTAATCCAGCAAATACCAGCTTGTAGCTGGTGGATTACGCGGTGCGCGCGCTGAATGTCTTTGCTAAACACACCGGCGGCTAAACCTAGCTCGGTGCCGTTGGCGCGTTCTATCACCTCATCTTCATCATCGAAAACCAACACACTCATTACCGGGCCAAAGATCTCTTCTTTAACAATGGTCATATCGTCAGTGCAGTCTGTGAAAATGGTGGGCTCTACAAAGAAACCATTGGGTGCGGATTCAGGAGACGCCGCGTTACCACCGGTTAGCAGTGTTGCACCTTCTTCTTTACCTTTAGCTATATAGCCAAGCACTAACTCTTGATGTTTCTTAGAGATAAGAGCGCCAAGGTTTACATTAGGATCTAATGGATCGCCCATGATGATGTTGTTTTCAGTACGTGTCTTAAGCTCATCAATGAAGGCTTGATACACAGAACGCTGAACAAAAACACGGGTGCAATTTGTACAAATCTCACCCTGTGTATAGAAGTTTCCTAACATAGCTGCACTTACAGCCTGGCTTATATCAGCGTCTTCAAACACTAGTAGCGGTGATTTACCACCAAGCTCCATCGTAACGTCTTTCAAATTAGATGCAGCTGCGCTTTGCATTACCTTTTTGCCTGTGCCTACTTCGCCGGTGAACGACACTTTTTCAATGTCCGGGCCTGTTGTCAGCCACTGACCAACCTCTGCGGCGCCTTGTACTACATTGAATACGCCAGCAGGTACGCCTGCATCAATAAAGACTTCCGCCAACTTAAGAGCACCCATTGGGGTTTCTTCAGACGGCTTAAAAATAAAGGCATTACCAGCAGCAAGTGCTGGACCTGACTTCCAACAGGCGATTTGAATAGGGTAGTTCCATGCGCCAATGCCAGCGCAAATACCTAAGGCTTCTTTACGGGTATAGAAAAAGTCGCCGCCCACAGGCTGCTGAGTTCCTAACTGAGTAGGGGCAAGTCCTGCATAATACTCAATAACATCAGCGCCAGTTTCAATGTCAACACAGTCCGCTTCTTGAATGGGTTTCCCTGTATCGAGGACTTCAAGTTCAGCTAACTCGTCATTACGCTCACGAAGCAGAGCAACCGCTTTATTCAGAATGCGGGTTCTCTCTATCGGCATCATTGCCGACCACACCGCAAATCCCTCTTTAGCGCTCTTGATTGCTTCTTGTTGAATGAACTCATCAGCCACTTCTACGTGGTAAATTACTTCACCGGTTGCGGGGTTGGTTACTGCAAAGGTTTCTTTGCTTTTGTTTGCCATCGGCTTGCCGTGAATGAAATTCTGATAAGTCGGTAATGACATGCATAAACTCCTACTTTAAAAAAGGTGCTGAATATACTCACCAATAGATTGCGAGAAAAAACTGACACACGAACTTCGTTTCAAAACAATGAATAGTGTTGAAACTATTTCTTTATACGAAAGACGCTTAACTAGTATCAAACGGTTCACGCAATATTAAAATCACCATTACTTTTAACGTCTTTTCGAGCCCTTGACGGCCATTTCCGACGTTAAGATTAACGCTTGTCGACAGTGAATTTATTTTAATTGGTTGTTCAATAAAAATAAATTGTATAGTGCTCTAACTATTATTTCAACTTGGGTTCAGGTAAATATCGTGTTTTAGAGCATGTTTGGTAGTGGGGTTTGGTTTATAAGTTGCAGATTTATATGCATAAAATTGTAAACATTAAAAAATATAGAATATTAACGATTATATGAGGAGTGGTAAGGCAGTAGTCGATACCTTGATAGAAATGTTTAGCTGAAACTAAATAAAGAGAAAGCTGATAGTAACGAAGTAGTATAATGAAATGTGTTAATACAAAAGATTGTACTGAGTATATGAACGCGAATTGCAACGCAAAAATAAACGAAGGCGCGTTTTAAAAAGCACCTTCATACGTAATCGATATTGCTTATTACAGGATGGGTTTGATTACTTAAGAAGATTACAGTGATAGCGTCCAGAGTTTATTGAAAGGATCGCGTCATCACCTTTGTTCCAAAACACAACATTCTTGTTATTTGTGTATTTCGCCCCAGAAGCAGAACGGGATAATTGAACAATGTGAAGATTATTGTTTAGCGATAGCCCTAACGTATCGGGGCCAAGTGAACTTACTTCAAGGGGGGTTATGTTCGCGCTAGGGGTCTCGCATGTATAGCGTTTCGTATTGTTTGTCTGCTTTGAATCGATAACGTCTTGCTTTTGGCTAACAGGTGCCGTTGGTTGCTTTTCACTATGTGAAGCTCGAGGAGCAGTAGTTGTTGTGCTGTTAGACGTTGAAATTGCTTTGATGGTTTCTGATTTATCGCCGTTGAGAAGAACTAGCCACGTACCGCTGTCTATGGAATACAATTGTGTTTCGTTAAGTGCTTCAACGAATTTTTGCTCTTGCTTCATAAGGGCTGGTGCACACATCTTTCTGGTCAACGCAATATTGTCGACGGTAAATGCTGAGAGCCCTTCGTTTACTGTATCTAAGGTAACCGCCCCCGTATAACGGTTACAACCCGTGCTTCCGCTTATCTGACCATCGTTAATGCTCATGGTTACATGGCTATAGTCTATTATTCCGCCTTGTTGAATGCTCTCAACCTGCCAATAGCTGTCGTTCATTGCAATAACAGAGGCGGCGTGTGAGGGCTTTTGGGAACTTGAAGGAGATACCGAGTCAGAAAAAGAGCTTGAGCTACACCCAGTCAGCGATAGTAAGCCTGTGCAAAACAGTGCCCCAAAGTACATCTTATTAGTCATCAAGACTCCATTTAGTTGTTCTACTAGCGCTATGAGTCTCGTTATGCCTCTTAGTTCCTTAGTATCCATTTATATCTTTAAGGGACTAAAGAAGACCATGAACGTCGGCCATCATTTTGAGGGCAAAAAACCGGCCTTTGTCGACGACATTATGGGGTTAGCGATAGGGCCGTTGTTTGTTCTTGCGGAACTGAGCTTTGATTTAGGTTTGAGAAAGGCACTCAAAGAAGAAATAGAGCGCCGCTCTGGCCCAGTAAATTAGTGGCGTATTTCGGAAAAAGCGCGTTAACCCTTTAAACGTTAACGCGTTGCTTCGAACACCCAATCATTAGCCCTAGGCCTTCATTCTTTCTATAGTCTCGTTGCGCAGCTGTAGCTTTGACTCAGCGAACGACTGCCTGGGCAACATTTTAAGCTTTTCCGCATAACCCATTGCCGTTGCCAAAACCTTATCCTGTGGTACGGCTGCATCGAGAAACCCTGCTTTAACAGCTTCAGCACCTTGATAAATTCGAGAGAAAAGCAACGCTTCTGTTTGGCTCGTATTCGCTAGCCTTGCTTTTGCCAACTCCATGCCAAACGGCGGAAGTACCATGCCAATTGCAGTTTCGTTTAGTCCATATTTAGTATCTGCATCTTTACCGATACGTAAATCGGCCGCCATCAGCATAATTGCACCCATTGCAATGCTATGACCTTCAGCCGCAACGATAACCGGCAGAGGAAAACTGTAGAGTCTGACAATAAGTTCAGCCCCTTTTGAGACTAACTCATGCTGCTTTTCTTTGTCGTCGGCTTTCATAACCGATAAATCGAATCCACCGCAAAATTTACCTTCACCCCCATGAAGCACAACTGCCTTTGCATTTTTCTCGGCTTCATCAAGCGCGTCGTTGAACTGTTGAATAAGTGTAAAGTCCACGGCGTTAACTTTTCCGTCGTCAAAGGTGATCACTGCAATATCGTTATTAATAGCTAAATTAAACGCCATGGTATGTCCTGTAACTTTCAAGGTAGGGATAAATGTACGTTACACTTTTTTAAGCGCAACTTTCTAACAGTGATTGTAGGTAATTGATATCTATTATGATAGTGCTTTATGTATCATCTTCGAGGTACGTGCCCTGATTATCGGAGATTATTCGGGGAAGTTCTGCAATAAGCTTCTTTTTATATCGGCGCTGCCTGCGACGTGCCTTTGCATTATTAGCTCGCCAGGAAGCGCGCTTATCTTGCACAACGTCTTCTAAGTCTTGCGCATCTTCAATTCTACTTGCATCAAAAAGAGACGTTCTTCTTGGCATATCAAAAATCCAAACGGTATTGCTTTTTCCGCCAAAGTTTAGAGCGTTCGTTTAGCGTGTGAAGTGATACACTTTCACAAGCTATGCGCTTAGCAAGCTGCGCCGCAGCAATTGCATGTTCCTCTGATAGGTTTTGATAAGCGGGGGAGGGAATAACGTCGTACCACGCGCATCCGCAAACATTGTCCAAAATGATCCGCATGAAGCAGTGGTCATTGTGTATTGGCCAGGTATTTTTCTTCGTAGCCGCAATAGAAGGCAACACATTTTTTGCGTAATGCAAAAACTGATTGAGGCTTACCTCATGTTCTTTAGATTCAAAAGGCCTGGGGGTTGTTTTCATAGCGTTTGAAAGTAGGTTCTGTAAAACACCGTTTAATTAAAAAGTGTGTCGTTTGCGGCTCTAATTAAAAGAGTCGGTAAAATATACCGTTAGCTTTATTAAGAGTTTACACGACAACGGGGAATTTCAGCGTTACACTAATTTTAGTTTTTTGGTTTCAGAGCTATTTGCTCTTTTTTACTACATGGTTGTTTAATGCGCCCTCATTTGAAAATACTCGTTATAGAAGATGCTGTTGACCTGCTCGAACAAATTACCTCAAGCATAGGTAATACTATCAACTACTTTGATAGGAGCGATGTTGAAATAAGTTTGTTAGAGGCAAGCTCAGTAGCAAAGGCGCTGCAGCTTGTTCGTGAAGACGGTGATATTCAGGCGGTAGTTTTTAGTTGGGATGTAGTCGCAAGAGTCAGTGAACTTTCAGAAACTAGCCAACTCAACCTTGCAACGCAAGGAAGTCAGCAATCTGAAGGTAGTAAGGCAAACGATACGGTTGATGGTCAGAAACCAGGTGAAGATCTGCAATCAAGCACTGGCGCTACCGTTGAAAATAACGCCAAAGTCATTGATGCTATCAAACGTATTAGACCAGAACTGCCCGTTTATGTGTTAGGCGATGCGGTTAAGGGCTTGGATATCGTAAACCAAGCTAACGGTATTGAGTCGTTTTTCTATCGCAACGATATAATTTCAGATCCGGAATCAATCCTCGGTTACATCATTAACGATTTTGATGACAGAAACGAGACACCATTTTGGACGGAATACAAAGATTACGTTGTAGAAGCGAATGATTCGTGGCACACACCAGGGCATAGCGGCGGTGCAAGCTTCAGAAATTCACCTTATATCAGCGACTTTTACCGCTTCTTCGGACGCAATGTATTCGTAAGCGATTTATCGGTAAGCGTTGATTCTTTGGGGTCGTTATCTGATGGCACTCACGCTATCGGCAAGGCGCAAGCTGCTGTCGCGAATACATTTGAAGTACGGCATTCTTATTTCGTAACGAACGGTTCGTCGACCTCTAACAAGATTATTCTGCAAACGCTGTTACGTGAGGGCGACAAAGTCATTGCCGATAGAAATTGCCATAAATCAGTGCACTACGGCATTATTCAAGCGCGCGCCATGCCAGTTTATTTAGATAGTGTGTTCAACCCAGAATATGGGATTTTTTCACCGCCTAAAATGTCACAAATTAAGGCGTTAATTGAAGAGAATACCGACGCTAAGCTAATCGTGCTGACCGGTTGTACCTATGACGGCTTGCTAACCGATTTGAAGCAAGTGGTTAAACTTGCCCATGAACATGATATCAAAGTCTTCATTGACGAAGCCTGGTTTGCCTACTCGCTATTTCATCCTGCGCTACGAAACTACTCAGCAATTGCCGCTGGCGCAGACTATATTACGCATTCCGCTCACAAGGTGGTGTCGGCGTTTTCTCAAGCATCGTTTATCCACGTTAACGATCCTGATTTTGATAAGGACTTCTTTAAAGAAGTGTTTGCCATTCACACCAGTACGTCACCTAAATATCAGTTAATTGCGTCTCTTGATGTGTGCCGTCAGCAGCTGGAAATGGAAGGCTACAAAATACTGAATGAGTTATTAAGTAATGTAGCCGAACTTAAATCCCAAATGGCTAAGTTCAAGCGCCTGAAAGTATTGTCACCTGACGACTTCGCAAAAATGTTTTCTCATTTTGAAAGTGACAACATAGGACACGACCCGCTTAAAATACTTATCGATGTGTCTGCGCTTGAGTATTCAAATCAAGAAATACATCGATTTCTGATGGATGAGGTCGGGTTAGAAATAGAGAAGTTTACTCATAGCACGATACTAGTTTTACTCACACTCGGCGGAATGCGTTCTAAAATCGTTAGACTATATAACGCTTTAAAGCGTCTGGACGATGGTGCGGTTAATTTAAGCAAGCGCAAAAATAAAAGCCCGCTGCCAGCAGATATTCCACCCATTCAGTTAGATGATCTACCATCAAAAGCGTTTTTTAGTAAGCGAGAGGCTATCGCATGGCAGAACAGTATCGGTCGCACGGCAGCTGGCTTAATTACACCTTACCCGCCGGGCATTCCACTTATTGTTCCAGGGCAGAAAGTAGAGCAGGCGCACATTGATTATCTTCAGGCATTGGCAAGTCAGAAGCTTACCGTGCAAGGAATTTATGACGGTGAAATTTATGTTGTTGATGACCAAGAATAGAAAAGGGCTAGCCAAAATAGTCTGAACGATGCTAAAGCTCTCAAGTGTTACAAAACTCGTCCGTTGAACAGTTTCTATCTAAACGTTTATTTCTTATTTTGTTAGGGCTTCGAATGGAAGCTAATCGAAACAAGGATATGAAAATGAAAGAATTAGATACGAAAGAAATCGAAATGGTGTCCGGCGGCTTTGATGGTTGGGAGCAACTAGGCATTGGGATTGCCATGATTGGTTTGGGAATTGCAATTGTCGGGACGGCAGGGCTAGCAACTGTGCCTATAGCACTCGCGGGCGCTGCAACACTTGGTGAAATTGGCATTGGTGCTGTTGGTGTTGGTTTGGCTGGCGCAGGTGGTTTTGCTGCTGGCTCGTCGCTAACGTCAACGAGTGATGACAAGAAAGAATCAACAACATTAGATGAATAGACCAATGTACGGGGTACAAATCCGCGGTGGTGACATCACCTCAATCGCATCTCTACGGGTCTTGCGTACTCTATGGCCGCTTTCATTAAAAGCGGTAGAGAAATTGGCAGCAGCATTGGAAAAGCAAAACGAGTATGTACTTGTAGAAGGTGTTACATATGAATTTGCAGCAGAGCTTGCACAAGAGTTTGAAAGTGCAAATGTTGTGTGTCAGATCTCACCAAGTGATAAAAAAGAGGCCTGCTTTTGTATTCCAATTGGAGAGAAGCGCAAGCGTTGGAATGCTGCAGGTCTATTGGTACCTCGGTAATTAAAAGGCGTTTACAAGTTATTTGAAACGCCTTTTCAATAATCTCCTTTGTCTAGTATCTGACCACTACAATCTTTTACTGTCATTATTTGTTTCACTATTAAGACTTGCAGCTTTGCGTTTTTGGTTTCATACCTTACACTTGCGCCGAAAGTTATAAAAAGGCGATGCAAATGAAACTAAGTGACGTGAAAAAGCTTCATCAAAAGAAATTTAGAACGCAGTTTGGATTTTATTTAGTTGAAGGGGAGCACTTAGTTCTAGAGTTAATTAACGTTGCTCGAAACAAGGCGCAAAGTACAGGCAATATCACGCTTTATATTACGGCTGAGTATGAGCCGTGGGTGAAAGAATACGTAATTCCATCTAATGTTCAGATGAACGTTGAAACGGTATCGTCGCAACAAATGCAGCAACTAAGCGATACGAAGTCACCACAAGGTATTATTGCTCGTGTTCCGCTTCCCAACGCTACGTTAATTACAGAGCAGTCAACAACTAGCAATAATGCGCACAGTTTCAGCACCGAAAAGTACATCTACCTTTATGAGGTTCAAGACCCGGGCAATTTAGGCACCATACTAAGAACCCTAGCTTGGTTTGGTAATTTCACGTTACTGCTTAGCCCAAACAGCGTAGACCCATACAATTCAAAAGTCGTGCGCTCTAGCATGGGGGCTATTTTCCACGTCAAAATGGAATTAAATGTACCGCTTGAAAGTTTGGCAGAACGGTTTGAACGCTTCGCTTTTTTAGACATGGATGGTAGAAGTATCACCTCAGAGACCTTCGGCAATTATCAGTGCTATCTTTTTGGCAACGAAGCGCGTGGAGTGCCGTCGAATGCGCTTTCAGCGCTTAACGCAACGGCATATACCATTGCCGGAAGTGGCAAAATAGACTCATTAAATTTAGCTAGCGCTGTCAATGTCTGCGCATATGAACTAACCCGTTCAGCTTAGCGTTTACAACTCGATCACGATAGGAATTAACCATGGCATTACAATGGTTCCCTGGGCACATGCACAAGGCCCTGAAAGAAATTAAAGAGTCGCTTAGTCAAGTGGACATTCTTATTGAAGTACTTGATGCACGTATTCCGTATTCTAGTGAAAACCCAGAAATTGCAAAAATACGCGGTGATAAACCCTGTATTAAAATTCTGAATAAATATGACTTAGCCGACCCTGAGATAACTGCCCGCTGGCAGGAAAGCTTGGAAAAAGAGCGCGGCGTAAAAACGATTACCACATCAAGTGACAACCCTGGTAACAGTAAGCAGATAATGCAGCTTGTTAAGAGTATTTGTGCTTATAAAGAGGGCCAACCCAAAGCGATAAAAGCAATGATTACCGGTATTCCTAATGTGGGTAAGTCAACGCTCATCAATATATTGGCAGAGCGTATCATCGCAAAAACCGGCAATGAGCCTGCTGTTACTAAAAGTCAGCAGCGTATCAATTTGGGCAGTGGCATTATCTTATTTGATACGCCAGGGGTGCTATGGCCGAAATTAGAAAATCCGCATTCTATTTACCGCTTGGCTTCATCGGGAGCCGTAAAAAATACAGCAATGGAATACGATGATGTTGGTTTTTTTGCTGCTGATTATCTCATTAAAGCGTATCCCGACGTTATGAAAGAGCGTTATAAGCTTGAAGAGCTGCCGGATACAGAGATTGAGTTTTTAGAGGCCGCCGCGAGAAACCGCGGAGCAATACAGGCAGGCGGCCGTGTAAACCTACATAAAATTTGTGAAATTCTGCTTAAAGAACTGCAGTCAGGCAAGCTAGGGCGAATTACTTTAGAAACCCCTGAAATGCTTGAAGTTGAGAAAAAAGAAATGGAGTTGGAAGCGATTAAGAAGGCTGAAGCAAAAGCTAAACGTAAAGCAAAATTTAAAACAGGCTCGCTGACGCCAGATAAAAAGGACCGAAAAGAGAAGCGAGAAGAGAAGCGCCAAGAACAGAGCCGTAGAATGCGCGCGGGTAACAAAAAATAAAAAATTAAAAACTAATTTTAAAAAAACTGCATCCAAGCATTCGTCTTAGTCGTTTGGTTTACATGTTGTTTACATTTGAGCGTTTCCTGAACAGGGTGCGTTCAAATTAAACGGCATGTGAACTCAACGATAATAGGATGCCACAATGCACAAACGTCCACTGTTAGTACCCACACTTACACTACTTACTCTTAGTATCACTCCTCACTTTGCTCTTGCTGATCGCAACAAAGGTAAAGTGCCAATAGTCACTCCAGAATGCTCAAATATTGCTGTGTGTAAACAGCAGGGTATCTTCACTGACCCATTCGAAGAGCCGCTGGTTACGGGTGAGTTTCCCGATCAAGACAACACCAACATAACTAATCCTCTCAACAATTACCCAGATAACGGTAAGTGCGAAGAGAATGAAGATGGTGTGCTTAAATGCAAACCTGCAGCAGGCAGCTTGGCACTATTGAACGATGGCCGTATTCTTTATTTTAATGCATTGGAAGGCACTGAGAACGTTGAGTACAACGCGTTACTAGAAATAGGCTCTGCCATTATAAACGATCAAACTCGCGTATTGACCATGAAAAATGACAGTGCGAGCTGGATTGCACCTTCTCCCGTAGACGCTGGCGCCAACCCTGACGGAAATGATTCTGAAACCATCATTGGCGACATCACCGGTTTTTTAGGTACATCCCTGCCACTTGATTTAAACACAGATGATGAGAGAACCAATAACGACGGCGCACTTTTCTGTGCTGATTTAGTGGGCTTGCCCAACGGGGAACTTATGGCGGTAGGCGGCACTGATTACTATCATGAACCAGGAGTCAGTACGAGCTTGCTTGGCGAGCCCATTAATTTTGGACTGTCTGAATTAGAAGGGTTGAAAAACAGTCGTATTTTTAACCCTGAAGATAATAGCTGGCGAAAAACAGGAGATATGAACTTTGGGCGCTGGTATCCAAGCGCTTTATCGTTGGCTAACGGTAACGTCTTAGTTGCTAGCGGTGTCACTAAGCTCGTGAAGCCAGTTTATTTAACCCGACCAGAAACCTCAGGTCGAAATGTTACGGTTACCGAAACCTACGACACATCTTGCGGCGAGTGGAAGGACAACGGACCTTTAGCAGAACGTTCATTACCCTTGTATCCAAGATTACACTTGCTACCTAATGGCCACGTCTTCTACAACGGGGGCGGGCAGGCGTTTAATCCATTTGGGCAGAGTTACGACCAAGCGCTTTGGAATATAGTAGCGGCTTACGATCCTCAATCTAAAACGTGGGCTGACCTTGGGTTTGCGGGGCTACCGCTTCACCTAAGCGAAGCTGGGATAGGAGATCTTACAAGTTTTCTTAGTATAACCAATACCGAATCAAGCACATCGTTAAATGGGTTGCTTACCGGTTTAACGGAAGAATTTATTGCTAATCCATTTGACGCGCTAGCCCCTATCATTGACGACCCTTACAGACTTGCTGATGTGCAGGCTCTGTTAGGGGCCGGTTTTAGAGGTTCCACATTCTCTATGATGATGCCACTAACGCCAGACGATAATGGGGTTTACAGTAAAGCTGAGTTTCTCACAGCCGGTGGTGTATTAACAGGTGTTGCTGCAACAAGCCCTGGTTTGTATGTTGGTACAAACTTGGCCCGTATTGATTCGGTGACCATTGATGGGGAAAAAATGCTTTATGACTCACGTTCAACGGGAAGCCTTCAACAAGGTCGTTGGTACGGTACAGGTGTATTGCTCCCCACCGGAGAAGTTTTAGTCGTATCAGGGGCTGACAGGGATGAGGTGGTGCTACCTGGCGCTGGGAAACCTATTCTGAAAGCCGAAATTTTCGACCCTGAAACAGAAACATTTAGGCAGGTTGCCGAGCAAAATCGACCGCGTACATATCACAACTCTGCTGCATTGTTGCCAGATGGTAGTGTCTTAATAGGTGGACATGCCCCCATTAACACCGCTTATGCATACAGCGTTACGTTACCGGGCTTTTCACCAAACGATGGCAGAGATCCTTCTTTTGAAATCTATAAACCTGCCTATATGTTTGGCGATAGACCCGCTATAGGAAGACAAAACAAGGCTGTTGGTGTGGGCGAACGTCTTAGAATTGGCTTGAAAAACACAGATGCAGCAACCGCCAAAATGAATGCCAATATCGAGTCAGTGGTGCTGATACGAAGAACAAACATTACCCATCTTATTGATGGTGACCAGCGCAGTGTAGTGCTTCCCATAGTGCGTCACAATACAGATAGGATTGTCGTGCAAATGCCATCGCAGCAAGCAGTAGTGCCACCTGGCGATTACATGCTTTTTGTTAACGCTCGCGATGAAAATGGTGAATTAGTTCCATCGGCGTCAAAGACCATCACGGTGACGGGCGAACTTTCTGCAATGTGTAACTAGGGGAAGTGATCATGATTAAGACATTAACTACCGTGTTAGCATTTTTTCTAGCATCTTGTGTTATATCCTCAAACGTTTACGCGCATGGAGCATCAGTTGTCGCCGGAGAGTGGCTCCCTGTTATTGATGAGCGGGGTAAAAGCGAAGCCGCTATTTTGTCTCAAATACAAAGTTCGCCTTTGGGAAACGAAATACTTGTGCAATATGAGGGCGAGGGAAAATTAGAAGTGCTTGGCGATGACAATGAGCCTTTCATTCGCATCACAAAAAGCGGAGTTTATGCCAACTGGGATCACCCTATGTGGTTTAAAGTGCAAACCGCAGGGCCCAGACCTTTGCCAGAGTGGGTAACAGATCAAAAGCTCGAATCAAAATGGACCCAAGTTAGTGAGCGAAATTACTATGGTTGGTATGACAAACGGTTGGAAAAAACTGATGAACACGCAGAACGCTGGAGTATCGCGCTAGCGGTAAACGGCCAGCGCCAAGACCTTTCTGGGTATTTCAAATCACTGACGCCACCGAGTAAGCGCACATTAGTTACGGTAGACAATAACGCGGCGCCTATTGCAGACCTGACAGCTATGGTAATTCCTGGTCCTGAACGAGCGATAAGGGTAAGTTATCAGGGCGACCATCACATGGTAGTGCTTGATGAATACGACGAGCCCATGTTGAGATTTAGTCCAAAGGGCGTAGAGGCAAACACGCAAAGTAAAGGCTGGAAACAACTTGGTCGCTCGCCAGTGGATTCTAACGCTAAATGGGTGAAGCTTTCTACACAAGCAGCTTATACATGGCCAGATAGTCGTTTAGACAACGATGAACAAGAAAAATGGAAAATTCCTGTGTTCTGTCACCAAGATAAAAAAGTGAAGTTTATTCAGGGAGGGTGGGTAGAGATAGCTCGCCTTTAAGCTTGCAACTTTCTTTTTGCAAAAGTAACTTAGGCGATAGTTTTTGGTGTTTGCGCAGTGGTTTTGCGCAAACACTTTTCGCTTTTTTAAGCAGTCAAAGGGGAAGATATTGTCAGACATAATCATGAGTAATAAAAATCAGAGCAATGCTCACCATGCAAATGCAACCCGCTTTGATAAAACACTGTTTGAAACGCTAAAATTCCAAGCTGAGACTAACGAACGCCGCCGTGCCCACTTTAATGTTCACAAAACATATCAAGATGTCGTCCAGCGTCTTTTTATTGCCATGATGCCTGACTCTTATGTACGTCCTCACCGGCACATACAACCACACAAATGGGAGTTTTTCATGGTGCTTGAAGGTGAGCTGGATATTCTCTTTTTTGATGACGAGAGTGAAGGACAGTTGGTTGAAAGAATTACCTTAAAAGCAGGCGGAGAAACTAGCGGTGTGGAAATACCTCCAAATGTTTGGCATGCAACAGTCTGCCATAGCCCGGTCGTTTTTATGGAAGTAAAACAAGGCCCCTATAAGGCTACAGACGATAAGGGGTTTGCACCCTGGTCGCCCGAGGAAGGAAGTCATTTAGTTCCACAGTTTTTGAATGCGCTAAAGCGTGCCGAGGAAGGGGACTTTGTCGGTGTTCTTTAGATGTTTTTTAAGATTAATATGAAAGGCGTGAACGACGCACACAAATACTTTCCTTTTTGGAAAGTCGTTGCTATTGCTTAACGACATGGTATGGTTAAGGATAAGTCACAAGGGGCGGCTACTGTTTTTGTTAAAAACACCTACGCCTCAGTTTTCGTATAGTTGCGGCAAAAGACCGCAGTTATAAGCACATTGTACAAGAGAATTATTATGCAAAACGTTTCAACTGGTTATTTTTATAATTTTAATTACTGATTGCACCTGACCGTCGGTGTTCAGGGGCAAGTATTGGCTTCTGGGCACTGCAGGTAGAACGTTTTGCAAAAGCCCAGAAGGTATCACCATCTGGGCTTTTTTAATGCCCGTAATTCTCGGTAAAAAACAATGAAAGAAATCACATTAGGTGACATTAGAAAGCAACATAGAGTTAAACAAGAGGTGGTAGCTATGGCGTTATCAGTGACCGCTTCGGGCGTAAGCAAATTAGAATCGAAGAGAATTCAAGACGTGTCATTGCAGAGGGCTGCGGCTTATTTAGCAGCGGTTGGCGGTACTATGAAGATTGAAGTGACTATGCCAGATGGCGCTACCCTACATGTAGGGTAGCGATAGTTCATTAGTGACGCTGTTTACCTGTGTTTGGTTGAAGCCGCCATTTTTATTTAAGTGCAAATTTTCAGTTAAAAAGCTACTGGTAATAGGCTACGCTGTTTTCTCTAAAGCGGCGTGACATGGCGAACGTGTGGAGCCATTCCTTAAATGAAATACCTCGCGCACTTTGTTCATTGTAAAATGGGCTTGGTGAGGACACTGGGAAAGCATTGTCTTCACAGAAATCGTTAAGCACCATATGACACGTACCTTCTCCTAGGTAAAACTGATAGTTCCAAGTAAGTGCCGACAGCGCGTGTATCGAAGCGTTTGCTTGAATCTGCCACCCAAGAATATAACCTAAATCCGATTCTGTTACGCCCCAAGTAGTTGGATCTAAGTTGCCTCGTGATACTTGATCGGAGATCTTAGAAAACTGAATTTGAACAATATCAGTTCCTGTAGAGTACTGTGCGAAACGATTCCACGGATATTGATACGCTAAACGCAACATCACCTGCTTATTAAGGGTTAGGTGGTTGAAGTTTCCGATTAACGACTGAAAGTTTCTTGGCAGCGTATCTTCAATTCCCCAAGGACCCTGATAATTTAATACGGTTTGCGTAAAGCCCTTTGAAATGACTCCAAGAGATGCATCCGCAAAGAGTGCAACTTTGGTGCGGCCAAACAATGATTGGAAGTAAGGAAAATTGAAGATTGCACCATAGCCACCGGCGCTGCTACCGCTGAGCAATACCTTGTTCGGTTTAAGGTCAGCACTACGTATTTTATCTTTGATCCACTGCATAACAACTAAAGCGTTGTCGTGACCACGGTGTTTTAAAGTGACTTCAGCGCCAGGTACACCAGTAACAATACCAAGCTCGTCAACATATTGCGTATCTTTAGAACCTAGGTGTAAGTCGCCGGTGCAGTATGGAATGAAAACTTTTGACCACGATTGAAATGGATTTTCTTCGGTATCTTCAAATATACCGCCGGAAATAAACGGTGTATTTTCAATTACAGCAGACGGATTGTATGCCGCTCGCGACATGGGATTATCGTCAAATTCTAGCTGCATGGAAGCAAGACAGGTCGCATCATCCCAACAGGCACCCCCGCCATTAAAGTAAATAAGTATATTTTCGCTCTCACCTTGCTCAAAGTAAAAGGAAAATGGGTTTGGCGCTAATCCTTCAGGCCCAGGTAAAGCGGGAAGGGAGCATGATGGGTAGGCAATTTTTTCACCTCCACCGGGTATTGATACAGCTACCTCGTTATCAGGCGTAATTTTTTCCCATTGAGCAAGCGCATTATGCGCAAAGAAACATAGTGCAAGTGCGGCAAAGTAACGAATACGTTTAGCGTAAAAATGCATAAACAATTCCTTTTGTGATTAAAATATATGAGTGAAAGTAAAGAACTTACCCAAGGCCATGATAAGAGTTATGAACTTCCTTAAACTCTTCCACTAGTTCTTGTTGGGGCAATTCGCACCGTGATAAACAAAATAAATCGGCGCAAGTTATACAAGAATACCATTTGCACAGTGCTGGGTGTCGCACAATGGCCTTTGGGGAAGTCTAAGATTAAAGCATTTGCAGTCGCTGTCCAGCTTTCATAAGGCGTTTTAACGTATAGAATCACTATATTTTTATGACCAATCGCTTTAACTAAAATACGCATGGGGTAAAATATAGTTAAATCGATTACAAGGAGTCTTACATGGCCGTTCACGAAATTACTCACCCGCTTATCGCACATAAAATCGGGCTTATGCGATACGCTAAAATAAGCAGCAAAGATTTTCGCGAATTAGCTTCAGAAGTAGGCAACTTGCTGACCTATGAAGCGACACGAACCTTACCTACTGAAAGAGCAACGATAAAGAGTTGGTCCGGTGACGATGTTGAAGTAAGACAGATTAAAGGCAAGAAAATAACGGTTGTGCCAATTCTTCGCGCAGGTCTGGGAATGCTTGAAGGTGTACTCAAACTTATTCCGAACGCCAAGATTAGTGTAGTAGGGCTTTATCGTGATGAAGAAACGCTGCAACCGGTGGCTTATTTTGACAAGGTAGTAAAAAACATTGATGAGCGCACTGCACTTATTGTTGATCCCATGCTTGCCACCGGCGGAACCCTCATTGCCACTATTGACCTGCTGAAGGAAAAAGGCTGCACTAAAATTATGGGGCTTTTTCTTGTTGCAGCTCCTGAGGGCATAAAGGCTGTTGTTGAAGCACACCCTGACGTTGATATTTTTACCGCTGCTATCGATGAGCGATTAAATGAAAAGGGCTATATATTGCCGGGACTAGGCGACGCGGGTGATAAAATCTTCGGAACTCGATAACATTATTAAGAACTTAACATTAAGTTGTTCAAAGGTTTGTTAAATCAGGTATCTTTTAAACGTTAAAATTATTGAGTTAAACGTTTAAGAAGGTGTTACAATCGAAGGGTAGTCAAAGTGCGCGCTGACTGCCCTTCATTGTTTTAGCGTAGGGCACTCAGCTTCGTTAAATGAGTTAAAAATTAATGAACAAAACAAAACTAACCCTTAAAGACGTTGCTGAGCAAATAGGTGTCTCGACAGCGACAATTTCAAATGCTTTCAATCGTCCCGATCAATTATCTAAGTCAAAGCGCGAAGAAATCCTGGCGCAATGCAAAAAAATTGGATACAGCGGACCAAACAAAGCCGCCCAAATTCTTAGAAAAGGTACTTCAAATATTGTGGCTTTAGTACTGGCAGACAGCATTTCCTATATGGTTAGTGATCCTGTAGCAAGTACCTTTATAAAGGGTGCCTCCTCTGCGTTACAGGAAAGTGGTAAACACTTGCTTCTCTATGCAGGCGACTCGAATAGTATTGCTGACGTTGTAGACTTTGTTGATGGATTTATCTGCTATGGTCAACCTCGTAATGTAAATCTTATTAGAGAACTGGCTGCCTCACCTAAGCCTGTAGTTACGGTCGATTTTGATATTGATAATAAGCCCTCAATCAATATTGATAATGAGGAAGCAGCTTATCAGGTGGCGAGTCATGCTTTAAGTAAAGGCGACGCAGTCGCAATTCTAGGGTTACGACTTATTGACTCTCCTGCAACCTGCCGTATTTATGATAGCCCTCTTATTGATGTTGAAACCTCTATTGCTCACCGACGTTTAGATGGCTATTTAAGGGCTGCTGAAGATAAAAATGTGGTCGTAACGAACGAAGCCATTTGGCATCTACCAGAAAGTGATAGACACTTCGCGCGGCAAGCTGCAAAAGAAGTGCTTACTAGCTCTCCTAGACCTAACGTTGTCCTTTGCATGAGTGACATCATAGCGTTAGAGCTGTTGCATATGGCACTTGAAATGGACATCAAGGTTCCACAAGAATTAAAAATTACCGGTTTCGACGGCATTGAAGAAGCCGAGAGGGCGCGTCCAAGCTTAACAACGGTATGTCAATCTAGCTCTCAAAAGGGCGTAGAAGCTGCAAAATCGCTTTTAGACCATGTTAAATCTAAAAATACGCTGCCGTTTGAAGTACGTTTGGGTGAAACGGTCTAGAAAAACGCTTTGCCTGTGAAAAAATGTGCTTTGAAAGGGCCTGCATTTTCAAATGTGTTGAGTAAACGAAGGACCAGACAGCGATTACAATTTAAATAAGTATTTGTGTCGACTAGGCTCCCTGCCTTTTATCGCTAAAGGTTTTCTGTTTACAACTATGCAACATTGATGCGGGTGAATTCAGAAGTAAAAGCATCTTAATTATTTAAGATGCTTCTTTTTTAGCTGTGTTTAGAAACATCAAGATATAGAGTTTCAAAAAAAATGTTAACAGTATCGCAAGAAACCTAGTGGTAAGCTGCTATTACCAAAACGGTTTAGATTGAGAGTGTAAAGGCTATTAAATGAGCTAATGGACGGATCCTGAATTGCAGTGAATTTACTTTAAGAACCCATTAGGCCAATTAAGCCTGTTCATCCCAAACAAGCGCTTTGAAGTGTTTTCGGCACATTGATTCATAACGGTCATTTCCGCCAATCTGTACCTGGTCTCCATTTTTAACCGCGTTTCCATTTTCATCGAGCCTAACTACGAAGTTAGCTTTCCTGCCGCAGTGGCACACTGTTTTAAGCTCGAAAAGCTTGTCGGCCCATGCGAGCAGATAGTGACTGCCTTCAAAGGTTTCTCCCAGAAAGTCCGTTCGTAAGCCATAGGCAAGCACCGGAACGTCCAATTCGTCTACCACTTCAACCAGCTGCCGAGCCTGCGTTTTAGTAAGAAATTGGGCTTCGTCGATGAATACACAGTCAGGCTTTCGTTCTTCGCAGTCTTGGCGTATTGATAAGAATAAATCATCTTCTTTGTTGTAGAGCTTAGCGTCTGCTTGCAATCCAATTCTTGAGGTAACTTTACCCACACCATAGCGGTCATCAAGGGCCGCAGTGTAAATAATAGAGTGCATGCCTCGCTCGCGATAATTATAGGCTGATTGAAGAAGAGAGGTTGATTTTCCTGCATTCATCGCAGAATAGTAAAAATAAAGTTGAGCCATGGTGATTAATAATTTTCGTTGTACCAAGAAATAAGGTTATTAGCATCCATAGGTTTCGCATAATAAAAACCTTGCAAGTAGTCTGCACCGAGCGCTGAAACATGTGCTTTTTGTTCTGCAGTTTCAATGCCTTCTGCAATAGTTTTACAGCCAAACTCTTTTGCCATTAATATGGTTGCCCTTATTATGGTATCACTCTCCTCAGTTCTATTCTGTATAAAAGAGCGGTCAATCTTGATAAAGTCGAACGGGATCGACTGGAGTCTGCTTAGTGAGGAGTAGCCGGTTCCGAAGTCATCAATAGATATTTTCACGTTTCTATCAACCAGTTCACTTACTCTTTCGCCTATAAGTTTTTTATCTATCGCAAATACACTTTCAGTAATTTCTAGGTGCAGTTGCGTTGGGGCTATTTGTGTCGATTTAAGCGCACTGTCTAAAATTTTGGAGAAACCGTCGTCTAACATTTGCGCTACTGACACGTTTACTGACATGGATATTTCGTTACCAAACGACCAGTGAGACAGGTCAATTAGGGCTCTGTTTAATACCCATGCTCCGATTTCAGGCATTAAGCCACTTCTTTCTGCAAGTGGAATAAACACGGCGGGGGAAATATAGTCGTCTTCACACTTCCACCTTAACAGCGCTTCAACAGTGAACACGGTATTCGTATTCACATCAATAATTGGCTGATAGAAAACGCTCAATTCACCGTTTTCGATGGCTGTGCGAAGCCTTTCACATTGTTTTTGCTCAATCTTTATTTCAGCATGGAGGGCTTCATTGAAGACGCTGACTGACCCACGCTGTTTACGCTTCTGGTCGTACATGGTTAGATCGGCGTGTTGAATTAGGTCAAGAGCAGCATCACCGTGCGAAGGAAACATTGCAATACCTATGGTGGCATCTAGGGTAATTTGGTTGTCATCCGCAAGGATAGGAATAGTGACCCCACTTCGCATGGCGTGCGCGACGGCTTTGGCCGTATCAATATTCGCGTAGGGTATGACAGCGACGAACTCATCTCCCCCCCAGCGGCCCAAGTGATTATCTTCTGTGTAGTTACGAAGTCTTTTAGCAATTTCGGCCAGTACAATATCGCCAATCTTATGTCCAAGGCTGTCATTCACTTGTTTGAAGCCGTCCAAGTCGATAAACAGAACCGCAAGGGAGTTATCAAGGGCGCGCGTTGTATCTAAAAGATTGTTTAAATGCTTTAAGAAGCCATTTCTGTTGGGCAGATCTGTAAGAGGATCTCTGTTCGAAAGACGATATAATTCAGCGGTTCTTCGCTCGACCTCTGCTTCCAGATTTAAATTAGAAGCATCTAGCTTTTGGTTTGAAGCGATAAGCAGTTGGTTTACTTTCTCTGTTTCATTTCTCTCTATTTTCATTTGCTCCACTAGCTTATTATTTTTAGCCTTGATGTATAAGGTGTTGATAAAAAACTTGTGGTAGCGAAATGCACTAGTAAACATACCAAACCAAAATACAACCCCGAGCACACCTAAAACAAAAAACTCGCCACTTTCATCTAAGATAGCGCATAAAGACATAGGAATAAGAAGCGCAGTCGTGTAAAAGCCAACAAGGTATTTATTGGGTGATAGAACGGTTCCAGCTCCTCCAGACATGGCTGAAAGCACCACCATGGTTGCTGCAAGCTCAACGGTTGCCATGGTTGGATAGAACAAAATAGAGTAAAGCCCCCAAATACTCCCTGTTGTAAACAAGCCAATTGAGAACCTTATCAAAACTGGTCTAGGGTTGTAGTTAGTGCTTACAAGTTTAATACGCCAGTAAATGGCATCCAAAAGACGTGCTATCAACACGCCCATCATTACCATCCAAACCTGAAATTTCTGAGCAAATATTGAAGGAGAGTCATTTTCGAAGAAAAACAATAAACCAGAAAAAGCAAACATAGTCATCAGAAAACCAATGAAACTGTTGCCAATGAGCATATCAGTTGTATCTCGCTCTATCTCAATTTGCGATATTGACTCTTGATCTATATTCAACGAGAAAAACCTTCTAATAATTTGATGCCGTTAAGCGCGTCCGATGAAACCCAAACTAACAAACTATATTGTTTCTTCCTGGGTGTTTTTCGAATTTTTACACTACATTTTAATTTAGCAAAGAACAATAATCATGCTATCGGTTTGGTAGATTTTGAATGAAATCATTAATCAATTTGCTTTTCTTGCTGTTCAAATTGCTTTGCCTTTCTTAATCGATATTTAGTTTTTTACAGTCGTATTTGTCCTTTGTGTTTAACGACAAGGAACCTAAGTATTAACACTTTTGAAAGGTCAGGTAATACTTTCGAAGTAATTTTTTTCACAGGTTGTTTACAATGTTGATTTTTTGTTATACATTCTTAATCGATTAAGTATGTTTGTGTTGCCACCAACCCTAGTAGTTAGGGTAGCGGCTACTTAGGATTTAACAACTCCAACACATTACCGGAGAAAATATGAAAAAACATCACACACTCAACGCACTAACACTAGCCGTTTGTACAGCACTTTCTGGCACGGCTTTCGCTCAAGAATCTGCGACACCAGAGACTGAAGCAAAATCTAAAGAGAAGTTTGAGCAAATCGTTGTTACTGCAGCGCCAGGTGGCGCAACAATGCAGGAAGCGAGTGTTTCAGTTAGCGCTTTTGATGAAGAAGATATTCTTAAGCTAGCGCCTCGCTCAACAGCTGAAGTATTCCGAGCTTTGCCGGGTATTCGTGCTGAATCATCAGGTGGTGGCGGTAACGCAAACATTACAATTCGTGGTATTCCGCTAGCGACAGGCGGCTCTAAGTTTCTTCAGCTTCATGAAGACGGTTTACCAGTACTAGAATATGGTGACATTAACTTTGGTAACGCAGATAACTTCCTACGTTACGATTGGTCAGTGGCGAATGTAGAAGCAGTACGTGGTGGTTCAGCATCAACGTTTGCAAGTAACTCGCCTGGCGGTGTTATCAACATGATCAGCAACACGGGTGAAGTGGGTGGTGGTGCTATCGGTACATCATTCGGTGTTGACTATGAAGAGTTCCGTTTAGATTTCCGCTACGGTGGCGAAATCACTGATGACCTTTTTTATCACATTGCAGGTTTCGCTCGTGGCGGTGAAGGTCCTCGTGAAACTGGTTACAATGGCGATCAAGGCGGTCAGGTTAAATTTAACATTACTAAAATGCTAGATAACGGCCACATCCGTTTCCACTACAAAAATTTGGATGACAAGGTATCAACATATCTTCCTTCACCAGTGCTTGTAAAAGGTGATGGTGAGTACGGCCCGGTACCTGGCTATGATGCAAGTTCACAAGCGCTGAATTCTGCGTATAACACAAACATTTCTACTTTTGACAGCTTCGGAAACCCTGAAAACCGCGACGTACGTGACGGTATCGAGTCTAAAGTTAGCTCTTTCGGTGTAGAAGTTGATTTAGAAGTAGCAGAAAACCTGTTTTTACTTAACAAGTTCCGGATCTCAGACATTTCTGGCGGTTTTATCGCACCATTCACGGATGGTTTCCCAGCAGGCCCAGGTGATGTTTCAAACTTTGCTTCAGCACTTTGCGCTGGCGCAACAGACGGTGATGGCAATGCACTAAACTGTGACAGTACAACGGTTACTTTAGCCAATGGTCCAGGTGCTGGTGAAGTTTATACAGGTCAAGCGTTCACTAACTTACAATTTGATACGCGAATCAATGACCTTGGCAACATGATCAACGATTTCAGCTTGCGTAAAGAGTTTGATAACGGTATCGACCTAACAGTAGGTTACTACTACTCAAACCAAGACATCGCAACAAGCTGGTCTAGCTGGCAGACATTTATTCAAACGCTTGATGGCGACAACTCTCAGCTATTAACTATCACAGATGGTGACGGTGTTGAGCTAGTGTCGAATGGCTTGCTTTCTCCAAGCTTCCTTTCTTGGGAATGGGATCTTAACTACGTTACTAAAGCGCCATACATGAACATCGGTTTTGAACTGTCTGACAACATTCTTATTGATGCGTCTGTACGTCATGACACTACTGAAGCGTCTGGTGAACTAATCAGCTCTTGCTGTGGCGGTAATACTGATTTTGACTTAAACGGTAACGGCGTTATCGAGCAAATCGAAGATGCGTCTGCTACAAACAGTGGTTTCATCAGAGGTGGTGTGATTAATCTAAACCGTGCCGGTGCAGCGTCTCAAATCGTAGATTACAGCGCTAACAACACGTCTTACTCTATCGGTGGTTCATACCTGCTTACTGATAGCCAAACGTTTTTTGCCCGCTACTCAAAAGGTGGCCGTGCCATTGCTGACCGTCTACTTCAGATCGGTGGTACGTTGAATGCTGACGGTAGCTTAACAAGCACTACCTCAGGTTATGACACTACTAAGCAGTTTGAAATCGGTTATAAGTACGGTACAAAAGACCTAATGGTTAACGCAACTTTGTTCGACACCGTTACTGAAGATACACAAGCAGAGGTAACTAGCGGTCTTACGTTTATGCGTGAGTACGAAGCGACAGGTCTTGAACTTGAAGGTCGCTGGAATGCAACGGATAACTTCGTCATATCTGGTAACTTAACGTGGACAGATGCCGAAATTAGCGATGACGTTAACAACGCTGCATTGGTTGGTAACACGCCTCGCCGTCAAGCGGATTGGATCTGGACTATTACCCCAGAGTACGTTACCGACACATGGTCTGTTGGTGCTTCACTACAAGGCTCTACTGAGTACTTCGTACAAGACAATAATGACCTGAAGCAAGATGGCTACACGCTTGTAAACTTATTTGCTACCTATTGGGTAAACGACCAGTTCTCAGTGTCACTTAACATGAACAATGCGACTGATGAGTTTATCATTACTGAATCAGAAGAAGGTTCTGCTGCAGTAGGTAGCTATGTACGTGCACGTCCTCTGAACGGTCGTACAACAGTACTTTCTCTAAAGTATATGTTTGACTAATAACGAGTGTTTTAACGTGGAAGCACGTTAGAGTATACACAGTATTGAAACGCCCACTTTTCGAAGTGGGCGTTTTTTTTAGTTTTGTTGCTGGTCTAAAAGTGCGAGCTGCTTTGCAATAGCTTCTGATAAATCGTCAACTAAGTGACTATGCTTTTTGTGTATTACATGCACGACATCATGTTCGACGAGGGGAATAAACTCTATTCCTGAACGTCTGAAAAAGTCTTCCTCAGTATGATCGCTTGGCATAATCGCGTAATCAAAGCGTCCGCCGAGCAGCAGATCAATAACATGATGAAAGTCGTCAAATTCAAAGATATTGGCTTTTAACGCACGGGATTGCTTACCCATATTAAAGAAAAAACGTGTAGTAGCTGCTATGGCGTTGTCAGGATCTTCAATAACATCCTTACTACATTTCGCTCCCCTGATGCACAGCAGAAAAGATGCGCCATGAGAAAGCGCGGGAGGAACAATCACGATATTGTTATCAGGCTGAGCAACAACGTCAAAACGAACGACGTCTGCATCCGTCATACCTTGATTTAAAAGCCGCAGGCCGCGCTCCCCTCCAACCTTTTCGAAGGTCACTTCAATTCCAATACTGCGATATGCGCGCTCAATAAGAGGTTTATAAAAATTGTTTACGCGCGGATGATTTAATTCACCAATTACAAAATGCGAATCATCGTGTTCCGCAACGACTTTTAATGGTGAGACTAGAAGCGTAATAACTAGAAGTGTAATAAAAATAGGAAAGATCTTCTTAGCGCTTGAAGCGAGAAACTTACACGTTCTTTTCACTGCGCGATCCTTTCAGCGATTACCCTAATCCCTTAATGGTAGAGCACAAAATGAACAATGAAAAGAAATGGCAAATAACACAAAAAAGCCCCATCGACTGACAGGGCTTTAATTTAGTAAGCTAAAAAACTCAATACTTATGCGGCGTTTTGACCACCGTCAATCGCTTTTAGCGTTTGTGAAGCTGGTAGCAATTCTAAATCGAATGTGTATTCGTCTACACGAACTGCTAACTTGCGCTTCTCATTGTAATCATGAAGCTTCGCTGCTTCGTCAGCTGTTACTACGCCTTTTTCTTGTAGCTTGTTAAGTGCATGCTCAAAAGAAATAAACGGCACTACAGGCTCCTTGCGCAGTGCTTTTTGCACTTTGCCTAACAGGTGTGCAACAGCGTGCTTAGCTTTAAATGCTTGCTCGTTGATGTCGTTGCCATCACCAGGGATAACACGTACAAGATGGGTAAGCTGCTCTTTAACGCTATTATCCTGCATTGACGCAATTGAAAGCTCGCGCACCAAGTCGTCACTAATACCTGCGACACTGTTTGTGTAGGTATTAGTAAGCAGGCGCATCAGACCGCGTGTAGCAGTGTTCGGGAAATTGTTAATAAAGTTGACAATTGCCTGATCCGCTTGCTGTAAAGACCACTGCATCGCGTACTCGAAATACGGTAGAGCTAGTTTTCTGTCTTCAATGCGCTGCTCGTAGAAACGAATTGCTGCCATTGCGCCATATAGGTAGCTCATTACGTCGCCAAGGCGCGCTGAAAGAAGTTCGGCCTTCTTCAGGTCTCCACCCAGAACCGCAAGTGAAAGGTCGGCAAGCGGCGCTAGTTTTGCAGAGATGCTGTTAACACGCTTCTCATATTTACGTACTTCAGGTAGTGCAGACTCACTTTCACGTAGGAAAGGAAGGTAGCCTTTACCCAAGCTGCGGAATGCATTTTTAACGCTGAAGCCCACAGTCTTACGAAGAACTTTGTTGAATTCTGCATCCGCTGAACTTTCGTTGCTGTGAATTAAGTCAACCATATCTTTAAGGTAAGGGTGGCAACGCATTGCACCTTGACCGAAAATCATCAGGTTACGAGTAAGGATGTTTGCACCTTCTACCGTAATTGCAATAGGAAGTGCAGCATAACCACCCGCAAGTGTATTCTGAGGTCCGCGCTGAATTGCTTTACCCGCTTGGATATCCATAGCAGAGTTCATTACATCACGGCCTAGCTCGGTCATGTGATACTTAGCAATAGCTGTTACTACTGATGGCTTAACACCTAAACCTAAACCTTCGGTAGTTAATACGCGCATCGCTTCTAGTAAGAACGTCTTTCCAGCGATGTCTGCCATTTTCTCTTGAATACCTTCGAAGCGACCAATTGGAAGACCAAATTGCTCCCGAACAAATGAATACTCAACCGTACCTTTAAACGCAGATTGTGCTGTCGCAACACCCATAGCTGGAAGTGAGATACCACGTCCCGCACCTAGACAGCTAACAAGCATCTGCCAGCCGCGACCGATGTTCTTTTGGCCACCAATGATGAAGTCCATTGGGATAAATACGTCTTGGCCACGGGTAGTACCGTTATAGAAACGCACGCCCATTGGGTCGTGACGATTTCCAAGCTCAACGCCAGGGTGTGACTTAGGTAACAAGGCACAAGTAATACCTAGTTCTAACTTGTCGCCAAGTAGTTGGTCTGGATCGAATACTTTAAATGCAAGACCAAGTACTGTCGCAATTGGTGCAAGTGTAATGTAACGCTTGTCCCAGCTTACGCGTAGACCAAGCACTTCTTCACCGTTGTACTCGCCTTTGGTAACGATCGCTGCGTCAGGGATTGCACCTGCATCTGAACCTGCCTCTGGGCTAGTAAGCGCGAAACAAGGGATATCGCGGCCGTCAGCCAAGCGAGGTAGCCAATAATCTTGTTGCTCGCTAGTACCGTAATGCATGAGTAACTCGCCAGGGCCTAACGAGTTAGGAACCATAACAGTTACAGCAATCGCACCACTTTTCGCTGCAATTGTTGCAACAATAGTCGAGTTTGCATATGGGCTAAATTCAAGACCACCAAATTTCTTTGGAATGATCATAGAGAAGAAACGGTTTTTGCCCAAGAAATCTAACATTTCCTGAGGGATGTGCTTACCGTTGCCTAAGTCGAAGTCGTCAATCATAGCCAATAGCTCTGCTACTGGCCCATCCATAAACGCTTGCTCTTCAGCACTCAGTTTAGCCTGAGGAATGTCGCGCAATGCCTGCATGTCAGGCTTGCCTTGATAGATAGACGATTCAATCCAAACATCACCCGCATCTAGGGCTTCTTGTTCTGTAACTGAAATTGGGGGTAAAACTTTTTTTAAGCTAGTTCTGATACTCATAGTAACTCATCCGCTCATCTGACCAGTTGTATGGTTTTATACTACACCTTATTTGAAAAAGATCAAATATTGTTAAAAACATCTAAATTTCAATGTTTTGGCGTAATTTTGAGACGTCTTTTTTACGAATGAGATGTAAAATCTATTAACATTGCGTGTTTTTAATGTTTAAAAAATGAGCGCATGGCAATGTTGGCATCTGTGTTTTCACTAACGTCGGTAGCCTTGCACGCCTATTTTAGTTGCTGTTGCGCATTTTATTTCAGTGCATTGTCTTTTATAGTTAGCCCACTTTAACAAGGAGATGTCATAAAAATGCGCAGATTTTCACAACCATTCGTTAAACTCTTTTTTGGAAGCGCAGCAATTGCAGCCTTAATGTATTCGAATTTAGCGAGTGCAGACGTTACGGGTTACGCTGTGGCGAACATTGGGTACGGAAACGTTGATACAGAAATAGACAATGAAGCAGACATTAGCTATTCAGCTGCTATAGGCTATCGCTTCCACCGTCAATGGTATATAGAAGGTGGGTATATCTCTTTAATTGATGCTGATAACGACGAGCAATCGATATCTAGCAGAGGCCCTTACGTTGCTTTGTTAGGCAAAGCTAGTAGCCAAAAGGGTGAACTTTATTACAAGTTAGGTGTGGCAAACATAGATATAGAACATGTTTCGATAAATGGTTCGGCCTGTGGTGCAGACGACGTTATTTGTGGGTACGACGACAGTATTGTTGCTGGTCTGGCTGGGTTAGGGTTTGATTATTATGTTGGACTTCAATCTATGGTTCGCGTCGAGTATACCTATTTTGGCGGAAAAGATGATTTCTCAGCGCACATAGTAAACCTAGGATTTAGATATAATTTTTAAATACTGTCACATCTACTATTCTAGAATACATGCTTAATAAGAACTTGCTGTCGTCTGTGTTTCAACACGACCTCTAAGGTAAATTGAGGGATAAATAACCGTTAAATTAACGTTTACTCTCCCAGAGAGTGATTGCTGTTTCGGTGACTGTAATAATCAGACAAATCCAAAAACCGCTAGCTCGTGTAAAAACAAGTAAATTCACCACTATGGATTTACAATGAAAAACGAATTAGACAGCAAGTTCTTACTTCAGGTTTTCGATAAAATTCGTCAACACGGCGCTAAAGAAAATGAGCAGTATAAGCTCAACGGTATTACTGCTTTTACAGACCACGATGGCTACACGCTTTATATCGAAGACGTGCATGTTAAGTTGCAGTTTGGTTTTCATAACCAGTATCACTTCGACTATGACTCAAAAGACCAATATGAGTCATTTGAGAAAAAGCTGAAAGAAATCGATAAAGAGTATTAAGTGCATACAGCCGAACAGTAAATAAAGGCGATGACCAGTGCATCGCCATTATATTCTCAGACTGCCCTTTCATATTGCCTTCACTGGCTGTATACCGTTATTAGCCCCGGAAAAAACCTTCTGCTACAATGCCGACCAATTCATTTCAAGGAAAATAAACATTGGCGGCGGCAATCAAAGCACCTAAGTTCAAACTGGCATTTTTAGGTCCAAAGTTTTGGCCTGTGTGGCTAGGCGTATTCATTTTATATGCGATAACGTGGTTACCGCTTCCTGTCATCCGCGTTATTGGCGGTGTTACGGGTAGGCTTATTGCGTTAATCGTGCCTAAACGCGCCAAAGTTGCGAAACGAAATCTTGCCCTTTGGAACCCGTCATTGTCTGAACGTGAAGTTGAAAAGCTATACAGAGAAAATATTCGTCGTACCGGTATGGCTTTATTCGAAACGGCCATGGGATGGTGGTGGCCGAGCTGGCGCGTAAAGCGCGCAATCGAAATAGAAGGAACCGAACACGTAGAAGCTGCCTTTGCCAATGGGAAAGGGGTTTTTGGCATGGCGCTTCACAACATGAACTTGGAGTTTGCTTGTCGGGGCATTGGTTTTTTTCACCCGAGTATCGCGTTTTATCGTAAACACAATAATCCTCTGGTTGATTATCTTCAGTATCACGGGCGCAACCGTTCGAACAAATACATGATTGATAAACGCAATGCGAAAGCTCTGCTTGCAGCACTGGACGATAAAGAACTGTGTTTATACCTGCCGGACCAAGATTACGGCCCAAAACAAAGTATTTTTGTGCCTTTTGGTGGGGTAAAAGACACGGCAACCACCACGGCAACGCTTATGTTTATTAGGCGCAGTCATTCAGAGCCTATGATCATAACGTCTCAATACACCAAGCGCGGCTATAAAATAAAAATTTATCCACCGCTATCTCAACTGGGTGAGATGAATGATACAGAAGCATTAACCTTGCTTAACCAGCACGTTGACGCCGCAGTAAAAGAGCAGCCAGAGAGTTATCTTTGGATGCATAAGCGTTTTAAAACTAGGCCCGAAAATAATCCTGAATCTCTGTATAAATCACTGTAGATTGTTTGAAAGCGAACGTTGACGCGCCCCGAGCGGTCAAAGGTTATCAAAAGCTGGTAAAAATAGATAAATAGGATAATGGAATTACCCGTTGTTGGTAGACTAAACTAATAATCAGAAGGTGTGAGTTTATGCACATGTTCTAATGCGCTAGAGGACTTTGCGGGAACAGATTGGTAGGTTATGGGACAAACAAGTTATTCAAGCTCGTCATTTTGGGCTAAACAAATCGGTATTGCGGTGGTCCTCGTTATTGCTGCAGGTGTTCTTATATATATTTTACAAACGAATGAACAAGCGCCGGCGCCCGCTTCGCAGAAAGAAGAGAAATCAGTGTCAAAAGGGCTGAGCGAGTTCTATCGGGATTTTCGTATGTCTGCCACCGATCCGAAAGAAGAAGAGCAGGGTGATTTCGTTATTGATATCGCCGGTGTGGATGCGAATTTAGATAGCAAGTTAGCCAAAATGTCTAGTCAAACCCGTCCGGTGGAGAAAAACTGGACAGGCGAATACAAAAATCGTGCGTTTAGAGAAGGCAATACTCTACGCGAAGCTATTTCCCAATATGCCCAGGCTGAAGGCATGCAGGTAATTTGGAATTTAGAGCAAGATTTTGTTATTAAATATCAGTTTCAGCTCGATAATACGGTTTCCGGCTCGTTAGCAAAAATCGCTAGTGCTATCGACAGTAGCTTTGAAGGCGAAGTGAAAGCTTACTTATGTGCTGAACAGCGCTCTCTGGTTGTTACTGCAGAAGAAACGGATTTTCTTTCTAAGAATTGTCGACTGCTGAGGGCCTAAGGTCTAAAAGACCAAAAGACCTAAGGTAAAAGGTTAATACGACGGATAGTTATTCTAACCTTAACCGCTCTTGATCAAGAACCCGTAGAAGTCTCCAAGTGTGAAACGACTTGGCGTTTATAACGTAGCTTAATAAACGCCGCTCTTAAAATACCGATTAGTCGCAAACCTTTTATTCACTGACTTACTCACTGCATTTGCCGAAAAGGCTGTCCCAATGGCGTGTGACTTCCTCGCGTATTGCGTCTAACTCTTCGCTTTGGTCTGCATATTTTGTATCTGCAAGCGTGAGGTGATGATATTGCTCCCGCAGTTTTAAGTACGCCCGTTGCAGCTTCGTAGCAGTCTCAGCAGAAATAATATTGCCTTGGACTGCGCTATCAAAAATACGCAGATTATCTGGATACGTTGTCATACTTTCCACCGACTGCGCATTCGCAAGTACGAAGTATTGCGCCATAAATTCGATGTCAGTAATTCCGCCTACGCACTGTTTTAAGTCAACTTTTTCGTTGTTTTTAGCAAGTAAATGTTCACGCATTTTTAGGCGCATCTTACACACATCTGTCGCCAGCGCTTGTTTGTCTCTTTTTTGGGTTAATATCGTGCTTCTTACGCGATTGAAATCTTCTAATAGTTCAACGTCACCGCAAATAGCGCGAGCGCGAACCAATGCTTGGTGCTCCCAAGTCCATGCTTCTTCTGTCTGATATTTTTCAAATCCGTCAACATGACAGCAAAGCAGCCCTGCATTTCCAGATGGTCGCAAGCGTAAATCGGTTTCATAAAGCTGCCCAAATAATGTCTTTGTGTTGAGCAGGTGCATAATGCGTTGAGCTAGCTTTATATAAAACTGCTGAGCTTCCAGAGATTTTTTACCGTCGGTACTGATACCACGAGGTGCGTTATGCAAAAACACCAAGTCTAAGTCAGAACCATAGCCCAATTCATAACCGCCGAGCTTGCCATATCCTATAACAGCAAAGCCTTTCTCGTTACCTTCCAAATGTGAAGGAACGCCGTAGCGCTCACGCATCTGCATCCAAGCTGCATTTACGGCGTGCTCAAGGATAACTTCGGCTAAAACGGTAAGCTTATCACTTACATTATTTATAGGGAGCGAGTCGCTAATGTCGCTGGCTGCAATGCGAAGCTGTTGACAGAGCTTAAACTGGCGAAGACCGTCCATTAGCATTTCCACATCGTCTTGCTCTATGCGGAGCATGGTCTCTCGAAGCTCAAGCTGATATTCCTTCTTACTGGTATGAATGTCGGTATTCTGTTGCCCTAAATATAGAGGGGTAAGTAATTCATCTAGCAGCAGCGGAAAACGTTTAATTTCTTGCGCAATCCAGTCACTGCGCTCACATAGTTTAACCAGTTGTTTAAGCACATCAGGATTTTCGAGAAGAAGGTCGAGGTAGGTTGTGCGCCCAGTGATAGCTTCAATAACGCCCAGTAACCGGTTGAGAACTTGCGCTGCATGATTCGGGTGTTGATTAATAAGTACGTATAGAATCTCAGGAAGCAATTTGTTTAACGTATCTTCCCCTTTTTGACCTATACGATAGTTTCGCTGCTTGTCTTTAAAGGTCTTAAGCGCGATGTAAATACCGCTGCTGTCCGCCGCCGATAAATAATCGCTAAACGTCTCTGCAAACTCGTCTTCTTGTAGAGGAAGGCGCCAGGCGTCTTGGCAGGCGGTAAATAACTGGTCTTCATCTGAGTGGGTTTCGTGAGATTCTTCCACCAGCTCATTAAAGTGGCCATGTATACGTGCCATAGTAGCGTCGAGCTGCTTAAGAAATTCAGCGTATGTATTATATCCCATTACCTCGGTAAGGGCGCTCTGCTGCCATGGTGCTTCTGGTAAGGTTTGAGTTTGACGGTCCTGGCTTTGCTGAAGTGTATGCTCCACTTTTCTCAAAAAAAGATAATCGTGTTTCAACTGTTCGGTAACGTTACTTTCTACAATGCCGAGTTCACTTAACGCAGTTAAAGTGCGAAGCAGTGATTTACTCTGTAAGGCGGGCTCTCTTCCACCGTGAATAAGCTGAAAGCTTTGCGCGAAAAACTCAACTTCTCTGATACCACCTGCACCTAGCTTAATGTTGTTATTTAAACGGCGGCGACGAATTTCGGTGGCAATCAACTTCTTCATGTTGCGAAGCGCGTCAAGCGTAGTGAAATCAAGGTATCGTCTGAAAGTGAAAGGGTGAAGAATACTTTGCAGCCACACTGCGTTTTGTGAATTATCATCGTTAATAATTCGTGCCTTCACCATGGCAAAACGTTCCCAGTGACGGCCTTGATCTTGATAGTAATCTTCAAGTGCAGCAAAGTGCATAACCAGCGGGCCGGAATCACCAAAGGGGCGAAGGCGCATGTCCACACGGTATACTTGACCGTCGTTGGTTACCTTATTGAGCGCCTGGATAAGTTTTTGCGCAACCTTGGTAAAAAATTGCTGGTTCTCTAAGCTCTTACGGCCGCCTTGCGTTTCACCTTTCTCAGGATAAGCAAAAATTAGGTCGATATCAGAAGAAAAGTTCAGCTCCTTCCCGCCTAATTTACCCATGCCCAAGATATACATGTGCATATCTTGGTTACCGCTTTGTGGCTTTCCATAGCGAATGGCTAAATGATAATAAATCCATTGGTATGCTTGGGTAATCAACACATCAGCCAATGCTGAGACTTGTATTAGCGAACTTTCAATAGTCTGTTTATTTAATGTATCGAGAAACGTAATACGCGCCATTTCTTGGTTGCGATACTCGCGAAGCACTTTGAGCAAATCGTCTTCGTTTGAAACATTGGAGAGTTTGCCTTTCAACACCGATTTATATTCAGATGAGATATGTTGTGCATCGCTATCTACATAAGGTTGTGGCGGAGCGTTTTGCTGCACTTCATTAAGGTCTACTGGCAGCGCGTCATCTTGTTCACTTGTATTTTGTGTTTGGTTTTTTTGAGGTGTTTTGGGTTTTAGGGATTGGACACCAATGACATGTGATAAGAAGCTTGGTTTCTGGATAAGCGTTTCTGCCAAAAATGCAGAGCGAGAAAACGCGAGTTTTAATAATTCACTGTGTTGTACTGCAAGGTTTTTATCATCTGCCGTCAACGATGGTGCTGTTAACAATTGCTGCCAGAATTTCTCTGCTTGTTCTACGTTTGTCATGCTATTTTCGTTATCTGTTGGCATAATGCTCGCATCTTTTTGATAATATTCCGGTCTTTAGGAAAAAGCTCGCGTTTTGGTGTTGAAACTCATTCGATAGCGCAAGTATTAAAGGCTTGGGCGTAATTGAAGTTGCTAGCGTCAACACCTGATTCAACCAAGTCCCAATTAAAATAAATCGGAACAAGTTCTTTCCCATCATTGTACAAGTTTGTAATAGATGGAAGTGGTTCATTTAGATGTTATTGTTTTTACAACACTAATTGAATACATAAATATAGAACCTTCTATGTACAAGGAGCAAAGATAACGTGGAAGCCTTAGTAAAACTAGTACCCCTGACACAAGAGCTACTCATTTATTTGGCCATGGATGTGGCGATAGCGTTAGTACTTCTGATGATCATGAAGTGGTTAACTGGTGCATTTAGAAAATATTCAGTTACAGAAGAGTTAGGCGTTAAAGATAACTTTGCTTTCGGTATCAGTATCGCGGGTGGCATGCTGTCTTTATGTATTGTGTTAAGTTCAGTGGTTGGGCGTCATATTGGTATGGGATACCAAGAAGCGGCGATAGGTATGGTGACGTTCGGTATAGTTGGGATCATACTCGTAAAATTCGGGCGCTTTGCTCACGACAAGCTGGTGCTTAATAAGGTAGACACGCATGCAATGATTGCCGAACGAAGTGTAAGTGTAGCACTCGTTGATGCGGCGAGCTTGGTAGCAAGTGCCATTGTGTTGCGCAATATTATGATTTGGGTTGATGGCAGTGACATGAATGCACTGATTGCGATTGTTACTGGTTTTACCGTGGTGCTTACCATGCTGCTGGTGATGACGCGAATTTTAGAATTCAGGTATGCCCGCGATAACCAAAATGACTCGTTTCAAGGCGCGCTTGAAAAAGGGCAGTTAGCACTCGCTATCGAGCATAGCGGCAACCTTCTTGGTACTGCTATGATAGTGTCGGCAGCAAAGAACCTGCTTATTTACAATCCATCGGGTTATGTGAGCAATGTAACAGGCTGGTTAATTGTAAGTGTAGGGCTAGCGATAGCACTTCATTTGCTGGTACTGGCGAGTAAGAAAATAATTCTTTTTGGCATGAATATCCGGCAAGAGGTGGATCATCAGCACAATGTGGGTGTGGCTGCCCTTGGTTTTACGCTAAGTATTGGTAACGCCATGATCATAAACGGTGTTTTAGGCGGTTAGAAAGCTTTTAAGTTCTTATCGGCTAGAGTTGTGCGCGTATCGTTTTTAAACAACTAAGAACGTGTAGGGCTCAACTTGACGGCACATTTCAATCTTCGAACTTTGCCTTTACGCACGCTAAATCGTTGAGCTGCCCTTTTTTGATAATGCCGTCTTTTTGTGGGCGGCTCATTTGCTTCACGGCATATTCAAGCTGGGCTGCATGTATTTTATCTGCTACTTCAAATACCGCTTTAAAGCTCAGCGGCGACTTACCTTTAAGCGCCTTGGCGCCACCTTTAAGTTCGCCCCTGTGTTGTGCGATGCGTCGCTTAGGGTCGGTCGTGATCCCCGTATAAATTTGCCCTAGCTTGTTCTCTATAAGGTAAAGATACCACGGGTTATTTGTACATCCTTGGTGGGTATTGCCGTTCTTGGCTGTTATACTCTGTGCCAATGTTTTTAAAATCTACAAAGTTATTCTCAGCATGATATTACCAGATTTTAGCAAAGCGAAAGTGCTTATTGTTGGCGACCTAATGTTAGACCGCTATTGGAGCGGTGGTACAGGGCGTATATCTCCCGAAGCACCAGTGCCAGTGGTGAACGTTAATAGTTCTGAAGACCGAGCTGGTGGTGCTGCAAACGTTGCAGTAAACGTGGCAACTCTTGGGGCTGAAGTAACTTTGCTGGGCATGTGCGGTAAAGACGAAAATGCGAATATTCTCAGAGAGCGTTTAGAAACTCACAACATACAGTGTCAGTTTTTTGAGGTAGAGGGTTTCGATACCATCACCAAGCTTCGCGTTATGAGCAGAAATCAACAGCTTCTGCGTTTGGATTTTGAAAAAAGCTTTGAACACGCTGATAAATCAGAATTGGAATTGGCTTTTGATAAAGCGCTAGACGAAGCTGATATCGTCATTTTGAGCGATTATGCTAAAGGGTGTTTGAGCAACCCCGCCAAGCTTATTGAAAAGGCACGCAGCAAAAATAAACGTGTGGTAGTCGACCCTAAAGGCAGTGACTTTGGAAAATACGCTGGTGCTGCGCTAGTTACCCCAAATATGGACGAGCTTCGCGGCATTGTCGGCGAGATAGGCAGTGAACAGGTGCTAGTGGAAAAAGCACAATCATTAAAAGAAACATTGAATTTAAGCGCGCTTTTGGTAACTCGCTCCGAAGATGGTATGACGTTGTTTGACGGCGACAACACCGAGTTTCATTTACCGGCAAAAGCGAAAGAGGTGTACGACGTAACTGGGGCAGGGGATACAGTTGTCTCAACGCTCGCTGTTGCCTTGGCTTGTAACTTGCCACTTCAAGCTGCTTGTGTGCTTGCTAACTTAGCCGCAAGTGTCGTGGTTGGAAAGTTAGGTACCTCTACCGTCACTAACACCGAGCTAGCATTAGCGTTAGGCGAACAGTCAGTTCATCTGGACGGCGGTGTAATGACAGAAGACCAGCTGGAGATTGCGCTAAAAGCAGCGAAATCACGAGGCGAGAAAGTGGTAATGACAAACGGCTGTTTTGATATTCTGCACTCTGGCCACGTTGCCTATTTAGAAGAGGCTGCGCAGCTTGGCGACCGATTAATTGTAGCGGTCAATACCGATGCGTCTGTCACTAAATTAAAGGGACCTGGCCGCCCGGTAAATAACGTAAGCCGACGTATGGCAGTACTAGCAGGCCTAAGCGCTGTCGACTGGGTTGTACCTTTTGAAGAAGATACGCCACAGCGCGTTATCGCCCGATTGTTACCCGATGTGCTCGTTAAAGGCGGTGACTACAAGGTTGAAGACATTGCGGGTGGCAAAGAAGTTGTGGCTAATGGCGGTGAAGTTAAGGTGCTTACCTTTGAAGATGGTGTGTCTACCACGGGTATTATAGAACGCATCACGCAAAATAAGCTGCGATAGCATTCAAGGTTTAACAAATAAAGAGATAACACTTCGAGAATGGCGCGTTGTTGGTTACCATATAATCAAAAGTTACGCGCCGCGTCTAGCACCAAAACTATTACGTTTTTTTTGAACGCACATTCTTTAATGGAATAACGGTAAATTGCATGTACGAAAGTTACTACGGACTTAACTCGAAACCGTTTCAGTTAACCCCCGACCCTCAATTTTTCTTCGCGAGTAAATGGCACAAACGCGCCATGTCTTATCTACAGTATGGACTTTCTCAAGCTGAAGGGTTCATTGTTATTACCGGCGGAATTGGAACCGGGAAAACCACCGTTGCCAACAGTCTACTTGAAGAAATTGAAGACGATATAGCCGCGGCCCAAATTGTAACGCCAAAGCTGTCGCCAGATGAGCTGGTAAAGATGGTAGCGTCTAAATTTGATGTTCCTACCGAAGGGCGTTCGAAAGCGGACATTCTCAAGGCTCTTGAAATATTCTTGTATGACCTAAATAGAGCGGGGCGTCGCGCTTTGCTTTTAGTGGATGAAGCGCAGAACCTTCCTCTAGAAAGCATTGAAGAACTAAGAATGCTGAGTAACTTCCAGCTCAACGGCAAGCCGCTTATTCAAAGTTTCTTACTGGGTCAAGAAGAGTTGCAGCCAATTTTGCGTGCGCCGAACATGGAGCAGTTTAGGCAGCGTATAGTGGCATCGTGTCACTTGGCTCCGCTTTCACTAGAAGAGTGCAAAGAGTACATCGAGTACCGCCTACACCATGCCGGTTGGAACGGCTCTGCATTATTTAGTGACGAAGCGTTAGAACGCATTCACATGTTCTCTCGCGGTATTCCACGTAAAATTAACACCCTTATGGATAGGGTAATGCTCTACGGTTTTCTGGAAGAGCTTGAAAGCTTTGATGCTAATGCGGTAAACGAAGTAATTGAAGAAGTAAAAGCTGAGATGTTTGAGCCTGATAAAACGGGCGCAGAAGTGACCGAACATATGGGCTTTGCTGACCACCCAGAAAGTCAAACTATCATGACCCCTAAGGGAAATGTTATACGCGATACCAAGTACTATTTGGACATGCTGGCAGAGCTAGTAGACGCATTAGATGACGCTATTTCACAGAAAGTGAAAATGACCCAATACGTTGATAAACTTATGAAGAAAAAGTTTAAGACCTATGTGCGGTTGAAGAGTGATGATAAGCGAGAGTGAGGGTTAGCATAGTTACTAAAGAGTATTTGTTACAAACCTTCGTAAATGATTTCAAACGCTAATCATGTTCAGCCAAGCCATTTAACAAACGCCCTAAGTAGGGCGTTTCTTGCAGCACATTCTATCAGCCAATGCCCTCTGGGGCTCCCCTATGCATACAAAATTGAAGTTGTTTTAGCGTTGAGCGACGCTTCGAAACTTAGTCGTATGTATAGGTGATAGATGCGCTAATACGTCGATCGGTATAGTTATTTCCGAATTGACCACCGGCGTTCAAATCACCTTCTTGCTCAAGATACCGTGCGTCAATACTTGCCTTTAATCGGCGACCGAACTCTCTTTCTAGACCGATAGATGCATTCCAATTATCACTTTCTCCACTGAAAGTTTCTTCTGCTCCCAGACCCGTAATGTTGGCGTAATTAATACTGCTCGTTAAGTTGGTATAACTACCAATTTTATAGGCTAGGTTGGTACCAAAAGAATAGGTGCGCCTTAGTCTATCTTCATCTAAGTAATCATCTTCAGAGTAGCGCCATGAAAAAGCGAGAGTTACGCGAGAAAAGTCATAGCCAGCTTGAAAATTGGCACTTTTACGCAAAATAATATTGTCGTCGAACTCTACGTTTTGAGACGTAATCTGTACTAACTGCTCACCGGCACTGGGTGTGTAGTTTAAGCTATTGGGCTGAAAACAATCGGCGATAGATGTTGTTGCCGTAGGGCAAACGAATACGCCTAAATTCTCTGGGTCGGCAAGAAGCCTTGAGGTATTAGTCACGTCCTCCGTATAACTGAACGATGTTCGCAAATATTTAGAGTTATAGCCGATACTTGCTGAAGCAGATTCACCATAAAAACGACGTCCATAAGTCGCAGCTATGCGAGTGCGGGTGCTTAATGCCCATTGCATGTCTAAACCAATAAAGGTTTCGCCATCGTCTTCTTCGAGATCAGAATCGCTCTTATTTGCCGTAATTGATATATAACGATTTTCAGCCCGACGATAAGTTAAACCTACACCGTACGAATTAAACTCTCTTACTAAGCTGTTTGTATCGTCTCTATCTGATATTTGGTTCGCTTCATGGCGCGCTGTTAGGCGGATGGCCCAGTCGCCATAAACTCGCGTGTCTATAAAGCCGTCACCAGTTCTCGATTCAAAGTCGCCCGTATTTGCTTGTCCGCGCTCGGTATTCTGATAAGTACCGGTCACTGACCAGAGAAAATATTTGGCTTCATCACCATTAATTAAGTTACCAGTAAGTTGGTAACTGTCATTGTTAAGAGCATTATTGTTTGTTATCGACCGTTCAGACGCTGTGTCTGAATATGCCGCTGTGCCTTGGCCTCTGACCCAGTCACCTTGATCAAGGGTGAGCGTTGATGAAAGGCGATTGGACCTTGTTTTCGCGAGACTGTCAGAATTAGCAATAAAGTCGCTAACTAAAAAGTTCGCAGAATTAGTGTTTTGATAATTTAAAGCGCCAGCGGCTTGAAAAGATAACAGGTTTTCAAATGGTACCCACTGCGCTGAATAGCTGTACTCTGCATAATCCTGCCGCTGATTTGCATCGTCATTGTCCCGTTCAAGGTGGGTATAAGTGCCAGACCACAATCCTTGAAATGTTCTAGTTTGATAGGTGGCATTAACTTTTGGGGCAACTGTCAACGTAGTCAGAGAACGGGTACCGTTTTCCTCAGTTTTCACGTTCTGGTGAATGGTGTCGGCAGTAGCCAGAGCATTAACTTCGAGCTTGGCTTGTGCAACGAAGCTTGTTGCTACAGACATAGCAACAAGCGAAAGCTTCATAATTCTATTTTTGGGCATCAAATAACGCCTAATCGTTACGCTCTGAGTAGTAGTACCCATAATATCCGCTTCCGTCGGTGTCATTATGAACAGATTTGTTAACCACAAATCCTATGGCCATGTCTGGGTTTAGACGTTCTACAGACATCTTTATATCGCTTATTTTTGCCTTACCTTCTTCCACTACAACCACCGCTTGACCGGCGAAATTTGCGAGTATCGCACTTTCATTGATACCAATGAGTGGTGGAGTGTCGAAAATTACTATTCGATCAGGATATCGGTTAGCAAATTCATCTACGGTTTCGTGCATCTTTTGGCTAGCAAGCAACTCTGTAGATAAGTGGTGCGACTTTCCGGCAGGAATTATTTTTAGTTTGTCGATGTTCGTGGGGTACAGCACATCTGAAATGTCGTCAACATCACCAGTTAAATATTCCATTAGCCCTTTACGACGCTCTAGTCCTAAGGTATTCAAAACATTTGGTTTAAGCACATCGGCGTCAACAAGAAGCACCGTTTTATCCTGCTCTGAGGCTATACTCATTGCCAAATTCGTCGCCGTGAAGGTTTTCCCTTCAGAAGGTCGACTACTTGTAACCATGATAATATTAGGGTTATGTAACGTTTTTGAAAGTGAGCCGAAAGCGTTAGCTAAAAGCTTACGCTTAATTTCTCGATACTCTTCGTTTATTTGCTTGCGCTCACCATTCAAAGAGATATGCCCGTTCTTATCGAGCCTATCAAAATTTATGGTGAACTCATCAAGCGGCGGCCGCTGATTAACGAACTCTTTCTCTTCCGCTACTATCTCTACAGCAGGCAGCTCTTTAGTAGATGAGGTTTCAATGGAAACTTCCGATTCTTTTACTTTGCTTGAAGAGCTGGCTTCTTCAAGTTTGTCTTCTGGTAAATTATTCTGCTTTGCAGCTTTAGCTTCTTTTTGCTTTTGAAGCGCTTTTTCAATGGTGTTTTTCATTAAAGAAGCCCCCCAAATAAATCTATATTCATAATTTCAGCCGCGACTAGCGCTCCATACATAGCCAAAATAGTACCACTAGAGAGTAAAAACACGATAAGTCGAGTTCTATTGGTTTTGTTAATCTGCTCAATGTTCAAGTGCGTGACCGTACCCCAGATAGGGTAATCTGACACATTTAGTAACTGCTTAGGTCGTATTAAAATTGGATTAAGCTGACTAATTAGAAATGCGACAGCTATTCCCGCGCCAAAACCTACCACCAAAACTGCGGTATAAAAAATAAGACGGTTAGGGCCCGAAGGGCGTTTAGGTAATAAAGGTGGTTCTATTATTCTAAATTGAAGGTCTTCCGCTGATACATCTGCTCTTCGAGATAGGTCCGCTGATTCACGGCGAGAAAGTAGCTCTTCGTATTTCTGTTTGGTGACACCGTATTCTCGGTTTAAAGAAGATGACTCAGCTTCAATTTGAGGGATTAAATCAACTTTACTTTCGAGTTCAGAAATTTTGCGTAATAAATCTGTTTCCTTAACTTGAAGTGAGGCAATCTGACTCTCTAAACGGCTTGCTTCTAGTTTAATTTCGCGGTTAAGTTCAGACAGGGGTTGATTGTTATCGCCTTCGTCAGCGCTTAGGAAAGCCTCAATTTCTTTGTCTCTAGAGTCTTCTAAACTTTCTAGTAGTGCTTTAGTTTCTACCACATCAGGGTGCAAATCCGTAAAGCGAAGCGTAAGTCTGTCGAGCTCTTCTTCTAACGCACGTATACGTTCATCGTAGCGGGTGCGAAGGACCGGTTCGTCTTGGTTTGTTACACCAAAACTATCGTTGCGTTTCACACCGCTTATTTGTTTAGTAAGCGTTTCAGCTTGCTGCTGTGTTTGCTTTATCTGAAGGCGCGTAGCTTCTAGCTCATCATTCAAGCTTTGCAAGCTAGAATAATACGAGCCCGCCAGCGGCAGAATGTCGTTGTACTGACGTTTGAAGTTAGCCAAACGTTGCTCTGCTTCTGTAAGGCGTGATTCATATTCGGCAATCTGCTCGTCTAAAAAGCGTCCGGCAGTATCTGTATCTTTGCGGTTATTGCCTAAAGCACCCTCAACGAACAGATCTAATGTTTCTTGAACTACTCTTTGAGCAACCAAAGGCTCTTTATTAGAAAACGAAATATTGTAAATGTTATCTCGTCCAGTCGACGATAGTTTAATTTCCTTCGTAAGTGACGTTACAAGAGATTCAAATTCGTTTTCTGTAGTCGTGGTAATATCAAGATCGCTTTCTCTGGCTATTTTCTCTACGTTACTTCTACTAAGTAATGTTTTGGCCATCATTTGAATTTCTTGGTCAGGATTTGTCTGTATAGCGAGCCCACGTAATAACGGCTGTAATACAGAACGCGTGTCTACGAACACTTGGGCTTTCGACGAATAGACATCAGGAAGGCTGGCTACATACAAAAAGCCAACAGGGCAGATTAACCATGAAAAGATAATAACGTAACGCTTTTTAATCCAAACTCCTTTTACATAATCAAGGATCTGGGTTAGCGTTTGTTGTAAGTCCTGCATTTTATTATTTGTTCCGTTTACTACTTAACAACTAGAACCAAGCTTCTGGAATAATTACGATATCGCCAGGTAGCATATCGACATTTTTAGAGATGTCGCCATCTCGTATCAGGTCGTCGATATCGATTTCGAAGGTCTTTTGTCTTCCTTCAATAACCCTTACAAGTTTTGCGTTGTTTCCGTCAGCAAATTCAGTAAGACCGCCAACGGCTATCATTAAATCAAGAAGGGTCATGTGTTCCGAATAACTGACTGCGCTGGGGTTCGTGGCCTCGCCAATTACTCTAACTTGCTCACTCAATGGGCCTGTGAAGTTATTTACACTTACAGTAACTCTAGGATTGTTGATATAAGTCGAGAGTTGCTCTTCAATTTCTCTGGCTAGCATTGTTGGCGTGCGGCCGGCCACATCGATATCTTCGACTAATGAGGTAGTAACCTTGCCATCGGGACGAACAATGAAGTTTCCTGACACTTCTGGGTTACGCCAAACAAAAATAGTTAACGAGTCGCCTGGGCCTATCAGGTACTGGTAATCGTTCACGTCGGTGGTCAGCGAAGGTCGCGTGGTCGCTTCGGGCAATGCCGCGGTATTACTACAACCGTTAAGACCAATAAATAAAATAGGGGCACAGCATGTAATTAGCGTTCTAAAGCGGAACATAAGAGATCATCCTACACTCATTATGGTTAATATATGGCTTTTGTCGTTTACCCTACGGTAAATGCCACTATAATGCCAATAACAATTGTAGTCTATTGGAATAAATCCCTTTATGATGGGAAAAACGCCGCAGTTTTAGGGGGCCAGGGGTGGCAGTAAACAAGCGCAATCAAAATAAACGCTCAAACATACTAGTAATAACAGAAGCGTTGCTCATAGCTTACATGGGCTATATTTCTCATTTTATACTCACGCAAATCGGAATGTCGCCAAATGTTTCGGTTGAAAAACTTGTTATAAATGTGGGAATGCTTACCGTTTCCATATTACTTTGCTCGTTATCTGTCGGCTTGTATGAAGCCAAACTTAGAGAAACGTTTCGAGGCATAATTCGCCGTATTTTTGTAAGTGTTGGCCTTAGCTATTTTTTAGTAGAAGTATTGAGTCGTGCGTTTTTCGACGACTTGGTCATGGATTCGTATTTTTTACCTGCTTCGGTGTGTTCAATAATTATTACTTTGGTTGTATTTAGATACTTCACTAATCGACTAGGGCTGTTGGGCCTAGGTAAAGTGCGTATTTTAGTGCTTGGTGCCGGAGAAAGGGCATCAATTATTGAAAAACGGATGCGAAGAGATGTTGACCGAATAGGGTTTGAGTTAGTGGGTTTTATCCCTATTCCAGGTGACAATCGCGAAGATGGCATTAAAAAAGAAAAAATAATCCATCTAAAAGTTGATGAGAGCTTCCAGCAGTTTATTGTAGACAATGAAATTGAAGAAATAGTTATTGCTTGTGACCAAAGGCGAGGAACGTTACCGGTAGAAGTTCTGTTTGATTGCAGATTGCGTGGTATAGAAGTAACAGAACTTTTAGATTTCATGGAGCGCGAGACAGGGCAAATTGTAGTTAATCTGATGTATCCAAGTTGGGTCATCTATTCGAACGGTTTCCAAAGTCAGAACTATTTAAGAGATGCGTTAGATTACACGCTTAATGCGATATTAGCATTTTTCATATTTCTCTTTGTTTGGCCAATCATGCTGACAACAGCATTAATAATCTATCTTGATGATGGTCGCAAAACAGGTGTCTCTGTGTTTTACAAACAGGAGCGCGTGGGTTTAAACGGTAAGCTTTTCAAAATCATTAAGTTTAGGAGCATGCGACCTGATGCAGAGAAAGACGGTGCAAAGTGGGCAAGTAAAAACGATGATCGTGTCACCCGCATAGGTCACTTCATTCGAAAATACCGAGTAGATGAATTACCCCAGCTTTTAAATGTATTTAAAGGCGAAATGGCATTTATCGGCCCTCGCCCAGAAAGGCCACAATTTGTAGAGCAGCTTGTTCGTGAGGTGCCTTATTACAATCAGCGCCACAATGTTAAGCCAGGTTTGGCTGGTTGGGCGCAGCTAAATTACCCCTATGGCGCAAGTGTTGAAGATTCCATGGAAAAGCTAAAGTTCGACCTTTATTACGTTAAGCACCAGAGTCTATTGTTAGACATTCTTATTTTAATTCGTACCGTTGAAGTTGTGCTGTTTGGTAAAGGGCGATAATTATGAAATTAGATAATCGTCTTAATGCAATGACGGTAGATGTGGAAGACTACTTTCAAGTTTCTGCTTTTGAAGGCGTAATCGATAAAAAAGATTGGGATAACATCAGCCTTCGAGTGGGTGACAACACCCATAGGCTATTGGATTTATTCTCAGAGAATAATGTTAAATCCACATTTTTCACGCTTGGCTGGGTAGCACAGCGCTGTCCTGATGTAATAAAACGAATAGTGAGCGAAGGGCACGAGCTAGCCAGTCATGGCCTAGCACACCAGCGCGCTACCACTATGAGCGAGCAGGAACTTTTCAATGATATTAAGCAAAGTAAAGATATCCTCGAAGATATAGGCGGTGTGGCGTTAAAAGGATATAGAGCGCCGAGTTTTTCTATCAACGATTCTAATACTTGGGCGTACGACATTCTCAAAGACCTTGGGTTTGTTTATTCATCCAGTACTTACCCAATTAATCATGACCTTTATGGTGTGCCAGAATGGCCTCGCTTTAAGTACGAGCGTGATAATGGCCTTATTGAAATACCTATTCCTACAGTTCGTAAAAAAGGAAACAATGTGGGAATTGGCGGTGGTGGTTATTTTCGTCTTTATCCTTATTGGTTATCTAAACGTCGTATTACTGAGTTCATGCAATCTGAAAGTGCGCCATACAGTTTCTATTTTCATCCTTGGGAGATAGATGCTGATCAACCAAAATTTAATTCTGCACCATGGAAGTCTAAGGCTCGTCATTATATCAACCTTTCTAGAATGGAAGGGAAGGTAGAAAAACTACTTGGTGACTTTAATTGGGTGACTATGGCTAAAGCCTACGGCATTGAGTAAACCCGACACCTTCTAAATGAACTTAGGAAGCTAGTGAGATAGGATGCTGTAACATGGACAAAGGTGATAAAGTGACACAAGAAGAAAAAACAGGAAGCCAAGAACAGTCACTTTCTTTAGCGTTCGATAAGCAATTTTATTTATCGAGTGCATGCTTTCTTTTTTTATGGATTTGGCTGTGTTGGGAAGGATTAGTATCCGTAATTGATATCTGGTACGGAAACGAAATATTCAATCATGGATTCTTTATTGTTCCCGGCGCACTCTACCTTATTTACTTAAAGAAAGAGGCGTTACTAGCGTCTCCAAAGTTGACATCAAGTATGTCTTTAGCTCTTATTATACCTGCAATTCTGTTATACGCGATCGGTATAGCAGGTGATGTACAGCTCTTTACTCATACTGCGACGTTCACTCTTCTTCCCGCGCTTATCTGGTTGCTAATCGGTGATGTTGCTGCAAAAAAAATCTTTTTTCCTCTATGCTTCATGCTATTTAGCATCCCTGTTGGTGAGCAACTTATACCGTATCTTCAAGAAATTGCTGCGACAGGTTCAGTAGCATTGCTAAATTTAACTGGTATTCCTTTGTTTAGAAGCGGTTTGTACATTGAAATACCGCAAGGGCGTTTTTTAGTAGCAGAAGCTTGCTCGGGCGTAAGCTTTTTCATAGCGAGTTTCGTTATAGGAAGCCTTTACGCTTATCTGAACCTACACTCATTTAAAAGAAAGATTATCTTTGTTTTCATTTCTTTAATTTTTCCTATAGTGGCAAATGTGGTTCGTGTATACGGGATTATTCTTATTGCTTACTCAACTGATATGGAGTACGCAGCTGGTGCCGATCACCTTATATATGGGTGGTTCTTTTTTGCGTTTGTGATTATTTGTTTGCTTTGCATTGGTGAGTTTATGAGAAATGCGCAGTCCAAAGTTAATGATGATACAGCGTTTTATAAAAAAGTAGAAAACCGAAATAGTGTTCTATTGACTGTATTTTTTATATTGGTCGCGTCAATAATTTGGACTAATTGGTTGATGCACAACACTATGAAAGAATCTCAGCAGGGCGACCCTATATTTTCTCATCTATCGAATGAGCACTTATGTGCGCCCAGCAAAGAATGGCAACCCATCTTAAACGAACCAACATATCAAGCTACCAAAGGGATTCAAACTAGTGATGAGTGCGTTACAGTTGTTTACGCTTGGTATGACGGTATTGATAATGAACTAGTTAGTTCACTAAATCGCTCTTACTCACCTGACATGTGGTCGCGTGAAAGCGTAAACTCTTTTAACCATATAAAAATTGCTAACACATCCATTGAAGTTACTAAATTGGCATCACCGTCTGGTAAAACGCGATTTGTAACTAAGTGGTTTGTTATAAATGAAAAGATTTTCAGTAGTGATTTAAAAGCGAAACTGTATCAAATTTATTTGGTGTTCTTAGGTCAACCTGTATCCGGAAGTCTGATTTTTGTTTCAAGCGAAAATCAGGAGTATGTACCTGAAGCTATTAGTACCCTTTATCATTAAATTAGGTCTGTATTTCTTTTTTAGAAAAACTCTTAAACCTCGCTCTGCACTAGAGAACCTTGTTAGATATGAAAAAGTTTATAAAGAAGTTGTTGGACGGAATGGTCATGGGCCTGGGCTTCACTATATTTTGTTTGGTTGTCGGTGGAGTTATCTTTTATTTTTTCGCTGACTTCAAAACGAAAGCGAGTATTCGAGCAAAGCTTGAAGATAAAGGGTTTATCGAGGAAGTAGTGCAAGAGCCTGATAGCGTGCGTTCTACAGTGGAAAGAGTTTATTTGTCGCGCCCTATCGATACTCCAAAGGGATACGAGGAGATCTGGGTAAGTAGTACCGAAGAATTCGGGAGAGCTATGAAAAGGGCTAATGAACAGGGGCACACTGCAGTAATTCTTGAACAGGGCTTGTATGAAATAAACAATACGATATACGTAACAGCAGATCATGTCATGGTGAAGTCTGCAACTGGAAACCCGTATGATGTTGTTCTTAAAGGAACGGGCATGGCTAAGGGCGGCCGCGTTAAAGGAATATTTCGAGTAAATAAAAACTACTTCACGCTGGATGGCGTGACACTTACAGATGTGCCAAATCACTTAGTTCAAGTTGCTGGTGAAATAAATGCTAGTTATCCACACTTTCGAAACGTTATTTTTCAGGATTCTTATGAACAGATGCTTAAAGTTTCGTACAACTATAAAACTGAAGAATCACAGAATAATAGATCTTTCGGTGGGGTTGTAGAAGGTTGCATATTTCAATACACAAAAGGTATTGGTCCTAACTACTATATTGGTGGTGTTGATGCTTTAGGCGCAGTCAACTGGACTATCAAAAATAGTATCTTTCGAGACATTGCAAGCCCAAAAGGGAGAATCGCTCAACATGCGGTGCACCTTTGGGATAATGCTGAAAATAACTCTGTAATTAGTAATATTTTCGTTGATAACGACCGAGCCATAGGTTTTGGTATGAGACTGCGAGACAGGGGAGTGCGTTTCGCGCACCGAAATGGTGTAGCAAAGGGTAATGTCATTTATCATACGGATAATGGAGACCCCTTTGCGGACGTAGGTATAGTCGCAGAAGGTAACTTAGGAGTACTAATCGAAGACAACCTAATCTACCAAATGCACCCTTACGATAACGCCATAGAGTATCGCTGGGAAGACTCTACAGGCGTACTTATTAAAAGAAACAGTACCAACAAAAAAATCCAATCAAGAGATGGCGCAGAGGCTTCTTTAGAACTAAATGATGAACTGGAACTCGATGATTTTCTTATTAAGTTTCAAAAACAATCTACTCTATTAAATGTCGTCGATTATAAAAAAGTTATTCAGGGGCAGTAGTAATTAGAATGAAGAAAGTTTTGTTGCTGACAGAAAACTTTCCTCCTATTGAGGGAGGTAGTGGGCGCTGGTTTTGGGAGTTATACTCTAGACTCCCTAGAGACAAAGTGCTCGTTTGTACTCATCACTTTGAAAAAGGTTTTACGTTCGATAAAACACACAACATTCCGATTATCCGTATACCACTTCACTCTCCTGAGTGGGGAGTGAAAAGCATTTTTGGTTTGCAGTTTTACTTCTCCTGCGTAAAAAAGCTTTTAAAAATCATAAAAGAACATGAAATAGAGGAAATTCATTGCGGCAGAGTTATTCATGAAGGCGTGACGGCATGGATTGTTAGCATGTTAACTGGCACTCGATATAGCTGCTTTGTACATGGAGAAGATGTTGAAACAGCTGCAACAAGCAGAGAGCAGAGTATATTAGTTAAACAAGTTTGTAAGCATGCCTTTTCATTAATATGCAATAGCCACAACTCTCAAAAACTTGTTGAATCATTAGGGTTTTCTAATGTAAATAAGTGCGAGGTACTTCATCCTGGTGTAGATATTAGTACGTTTCAACCAGCTTCAGAAAATCAAGAAATAAGGAAACGCTTCGGTTGGGCCAAAGATTCACTGTTGCTGTTGACGGTAGGTCGCTTGCAAAAAAGAAAAGGGCAAGATTTTCTCATTGAAGCCATGCCTCGGCTGCTTCAACAGGTGCCAAACCTGCAGTATGCTATTGTCGGAAGGGGCGAAGAGCTAGAAAATCTACGCAACCTCATATACAAACATAAGTTGCAAGATAATGTATTCATCCATACAAACTTCGACGATAACGACTTAATAAGTGCTTACCAACAATGCGATGTATTTATTCTTCCCAATCGAACTATTCAGAATGACATTGAGGGCTTTGGTATGGTTCTAGTTGAGGCTCAAGCTTGCGGTAAGCCAGTGATCGCTGGAAACTCAGGAGGGACTTCCGAAACATTCAAAGAAGGTGAGACAGGGTTTATTGTCGACTGCTCATCACCACATGCTATTGAGACAGCGTTGCCTAGTATTTTAAAAAAATGCAAAACGCTGGATCGTGAAAATATTTCTGGAAGTGCGGCACAATTGTTTAATTGGGACAAGCATGCTGAAGCCTTTATTGAGCTAATGGACACAAATAAATGACAGCTATTGATAGTAAAAAAAACCAAGTGCTTTTTGCACACAGTAGCTCTGCGATGGGCGGTGCAGAAAGAGTCACGTTGTCAGTAATAGATTCCATAAAGGAAAAGTATACTGTCAGTTTAGTTTGTCCCGAAGGGGATTTACCTCGCTTTGCAGAAGAGAGTAAAACGACACACATAGAGTGGACTTTTTTTCAGTATAGTTTTCGCAAACCCTTTTCATCTTTAAAGTATCTGTACAACTCCTTACTTTTACTCAAAAGATTAGCACCCAAGCTTATTCATACTGGTGATATATTAGCTCTCAGAAGCCTCGCGCCCGCGTGTAAAGTGCTAAATATTCCTATTATTTGTCACGTGCATTTTCCATACGAAACTAGCTTTATTGATTGGGTTTTTTCCAAACGCCCTCTGGTGCACACCTTCATATACTGTAGTCATGAACTAAAGACAAATCTAAGTCCTAAATTAAGGGGGAAGGTGCCCCTAGCCAATCACATTGTTATTCATAATGGCGTTGATATTCAAAAGTTTAAACCCAAGGATAAACCGCTTAGCAACTTTGTGCCACGAATCGGAATCATAGGAAATCTGCAGAAAAGAAAAGGGCATGAAGAATTTTTGCAAATGGCTAGAATACTCACGAAGAGCGGCGTGAAAGCGCAGTTTGATGTGATAGGTGGAGATATTCTTCAAGAGCCGAGGCAACCTTTTCTTGAAAAAGAGGCTGCAAGGTTAGAAGTACACCACTGCACAACGTTTCATGGCCAAGTAGACAACGTTTTTGATCTCTTAAGTGATTTGGATATCGTCGTATGTGCAAGTCATCAAGAAGCATTTCCCGTCACACTATTGGAAGCCATGGCAGCGGGAAAAGCTATAGTTACAACCAATGTAAATGGCATCACTGAAGCGGTCGATCAGCACTGCGGTATTCTTACCGAAGCTCACAACGCCAATGGCTTAGCCGATGGTGTTCGATTCTTATTGGAAAATGAAAGTGAAAAAGTACAGTTTGAGAAAAACGCCCGAGAAAAAGTAAAAAGAGAATTCTCCAGTGATAACTTCAAAGGACTTGTTTTAAGCGTTTATGAAAGTATATAAATAATATATTTCATCTAAATTTAGATGCGGGATAGAGAGTTATTTCGCCGTTAGGAAGACGTTAGACCGATAAGTTCTGGGTCATCAATCATAAAGCTGCGTAACGAGTATTGATAAATGGTACTAAATGGATTGCCACTTAAAATAATTTCCATCAAACTTAACCCAGTCCTCTACTGTGTTTCCTTTCGTGAGTAAAAATGTGCAAAATTTGAGGTTGGGTTAGGGAATTGTGGGACCGACCTAGGGTTTTTTTCGTGATACAATCCGCATTAATTCAATGATTATTTGCTTAGCTAAGTATTTCCGTGCTGCGAATATACCAGTTTGTTTTAAGTGTAAATAGGTCTGACTGCTCAACCATACTTTCGTGTAAAAGATGTTTTTTTCGAGGTCATTACTTCTCCACGTTACTCCCGCATCGTGTTTTATTCCCAAGTTACGTGCAAAAGAGGTAGTCAACCCTAATTGTCTAACCCTCAAACATAAGTCAGTGTCTTCACCCCAAAGGAAAAAATTCTCATCCCAGCCAGATAGGCGCTCAAATATTCTTTTTCTAATTATGTAGAGACAACTAATAGCTTTATTCGATACATCTAAAATAGTTATGTCTTGTGAGTTTCCTAGGTTATTGGAAGTGTCAATAAACAATAACCCTATGGTTTCAGAACTTTTAGTTACGTCAACTAAATATTTGATTTGCTCAAAGGTAGAATGTATGTCTGGATTGCAAAAGACTAACATTTCAGATTGTGCACTTTTTGCGCCCAAGTTACATGCCCGAGCGTATCCACAATTCACGTCACAATATAATACTTGGCAAGTTCGTAGTATTGCTTCAGAAGCTATTGCTCCACTATTGGATACGACAATAACTTCAAACTGTCTTTAGGTTTTTCGTGTCCGTCCGGTAATCCCCACATTCAATTCATAAATTAGCTACGGCATGGTGTTCGCTTTGCAAAGGAGAATGACCATGCAGCAATATCAACGAAGAGAAGTGCAAGATTGGCTCAATTTATTTGAGCAACAAAAACAAAGCGGACTCACCGCAGTGGAGTTTTGTCGTCAGCAGCAGATTAACGTTCAAACTTATTATACCCGACGTCGCGATATTCGGCTTCAACGAACAAGTAGCAAGTTTGTTCAGGTGAACCGTGAAGTCACGAAGGTTGAATCCTACACCGAAGCAATGGGTGGCGAACTTCTCTTGCAACTTGGAAATGCCCAACTTACCGTGCCAACCAATATTAACCCTCACTGGGTTGCTACTGTGATGAAGGCATTGGCCGAATGAAGATGTTCGTAGAGCCTGCCGACATTTACCTGTACATGGATATCGTCGACTTCCGCAAATCGATTAATGGCTTAATTGTCGTGGTTGAGCAGGATATGAAACTGAATCCGTTTCGCGATGCGCTGTTCGTCTTCTGCAACAAAAAGCGCGATAAGGTCAAAATACTCTATTGGGATAAAACGGGCTTCGCACTCTGGTATAAACGCCTCGAAAAACATCGCTTTAAATGGCCTGTCGATGCGAACTTAAAACAGATGCATATGAGTGAACAGCAACTACAGTGGCTGTTATCGGGCTACGATGTCATAGGGCATCAGCCGTTGCACTACAACGCATCCGGCTTATAACCTGTGATCATAAGTAGCGATTAACGATCACGAAATAGTCTTAATAATGTAAGGTAATCAGCAGCTTAATACGGGATAATAGCGGTATGAACGAGAAAGAATACCAATCCCGCATCGCTGAACTTGAAGCGCTTCTTGAAGAGAAGCGCGCGCGGATTGCCTATTTAGAAGAACAGTTCCGTGTTGCCCAGCACAAGCAGTTCGGAAAAAGCACCGAAGGTCACCCTGGGCAAGGTGAGTTGTTCAATGAAGCGGAAGAATTAGTTGTTGAGGCTGAAACTGAAACAGCTGAAGAAGCGATTAGCTACACTCGTAAAAAGCCCACACGTAAATCGCTACCTAAAGACCTGCCTCGTGAAGTTATCGTTCACGATATTAGCGACGAAGAAAAAACCTGTGACTGCTGTTCGGGCGAATTACACCGCATTGGTGAAGATAAGGCAGAGACGCTTCAGTTTATCCCTGCTCAGGTAAAAGTGATTGAGCATGTTCGCCCTAAATATGCGTGCCGTACCTGTGAAAAGGGCGGTATCAGCAACACGATTAAACAAGCGCCCGTACCTCACAGCGTTATCCCAAAAGGTTATGCGACGCCAAGCTTATTAAGTCAAATCATTACCAGCAAATATCAGTATGGCTTACCGCTGTATCGACAAGAAGCGATGTTCAAACAGCATGGTATCGAATTAAATCGTAAGACGATGGCGGACTGGATAATCCGCTGTGCTGCGTTGTTTAAACCGCTTTACGAGCAGCTTCGTCAACACCTGTTAAAGCAAGCTGTTATCGCGGCGGATGAAACCACGCTGAAGGTGGTTGAATCTGATAAAGCGACTAGCTATATGTGGCTGTACGCCTGTGGTGCTGACTCACCTGGCGGAAATATACCTGGTACAGAGACACCCAATATCGTGCTGTACGACTATCACAATAGTCGCGCAGGGCAATGCGCGGTAAACTTCTTGAAAGGCTATAACGGCTACTTACAAGTGGATGGCTATCAAGGCTATGAGCAAACGCAAGCGACACTCATTGGCTGTTGGGCACATGCACGTCGTAAGTTCATGGAAGCCAAAAAAGGCGCAGGTAAAAAAGGCAGTGGCAAAGCAGACTGGGCACTCAATCACATCCAAAAGCTCTACCGCATCGAAACACAGTTAAAAGATAAAACAGTGGAAGAGCGCTATCTCATCAGACAAGAAAAAAGTCTGCCACTACTCAATCAGTTCCATACATGGCTCACAAAGTCAGTGCAACAGGTGTTACCGAAAACCAAATTAGGTGAAGCGATACAATACTGCTTGAACCAATGGGAAAAGCTTGTACGTTATACACTCGATGGGCTACTCAGTATTGATAATAATCGTGCTGAGCGCGCAATTAAACCGTTCGTCATCGGCCGGAAAAACTGGCTGTTTAGCCAAACTGCCACAGGCGCAAACGCCAGCGCAGTGCTCTACAGCATGATCGAAACTGCTAAAGCCAACGACCTCAATGTGTTCGAATATATGATGACTTGCCTTGACGAACTCAGCTTCCCCAACGTCGATATTGAGCAACTGCTACCATGGCAGTTTGCTAAGCGCTAGGTGGTATTGCCGGACGGATACGGTTTTTCTTTGCTCAGCAGGCCGAGTAAGTTTTCAATTTGTTTCTCGGAATTGTAGTTAACCACGATCATTGAGAAAAGCATGTCAAATACTCCTTTTTACAAATATGTCCCTTTATGTCCAAATTATTATTCAGTATTCGTGACGACAGTTACTACACGTACTATTTTAATTTTAAATTAATATATACTTATAGCAGCTTAATGCTGGCTTTCTTGGGTTGGCTAAAAAATAGCCATCGAGAATAGTGGTAACAAAAATATGTTACAAAATAGAGATTTTAAGTAGAAATGTTTGTAATTTAATGCTTTAAGCGGATAAAGAAGAATTCACAAGAATAAGATTACAGTGTTGGTATCTCATAATTAATGACATGTCCCACTCGCAATTTAGTTAAAATTAAAACAAAAAAGGCGCGAGTCAAAGTCCTGAGTACACTATCTAATGAAACTTTTTCTCGAAGTGCACTTATTTACCGAAGCTACGTTAGCGCGATCAAAGTGGATAATGGCTACGGGTTTTGTGACATTGAAATGATAACCTAGAAGTTGAAAATGGCTATTTACTTCTCCATCTCTCTGAGTCACGAGAACGAAGACAAAATGAAAACTTCAACGGTCTGTTGAGTCAGTATATACGAAATGGCACTGACTTAAGGACAGTAACCGATAAGCAGAATTGAAGTTAAAAAAGTAATGAATGCCAAGTCAAGTCAAGAAAGTGACTAGGCTATAGCCACACTATTGCAGTATTCAATGAGGTATGAAAGGTAGTTAAGCGAAAGATTTACTTCGGACTTAAATTTGTGCGCACAACTAAGCAAATCGATTATTATTGCAACTACAACCTTTCAAGATTAAGTTATGACTAACAGTATCAAAAAGGAATTGATATGACTGCTTTTATGCTTTACGCCACAGCAAACGAAGGTGATTATTCTTTAGACTTTCTACATTTCAAACAGTTGAAAAAGTTTTCATCGGGAGTCGATGTAATAAAACTAGTATTGGTTGTAAGCCTGGTAATTGAGAAAACGTCAAAGGACGAGCTGTTTGAACTTGCTGTCAGAAAGTTTTTTTCATATACAAGCTCTATCAAACTAGATAGTGTTATTTTCAAGAGTAATGTTGGTCGAGACTTTAGTTCCGTTGCATTGGGACTCGCTCATATAAAGAATACCTACGGCTTTCACGATAGCTTTATTTTGGTTAGAAATAGAAGTGCCTATGGTCCATTTTCTAATTACTGGTTTTCGAAGTTCAAAGACCAATTGATGAAAGCAGATATTGGAATGGTAGGCGCGACTCTAAATTTTCTTGAGCATCCCGATATCGGCAAGAGAGTTCGACCTCATGTCCAAACCTATGTTTACATGATAAAGCCATGTTTACTGGATAAATTACTTGACGATTTTCCTGCTACAAACTGCGAAGAACGTTTACAGTTAATCGATGAAGGTGAAATCAGACTCAGCGAGAGGATATGTTCTGAAGGATTTAAACTTTTGAGCCTACAGTTTCCTGAGCAAAAGGTCGGAGGAAATACTCCAATTTCAGATGGTAGATTAGTACGTGACCCAAGAGACTATTCTTCTAAATTGGTATTCAAACACAGAAATGTTGTTAAATACTACCCATCTTTTCTGGAGCTTTTTTTATCGAAGGTGAGGAAGAAGGTTTCTAAAATTTTTCGATAAGGCATTTTTTCAAATTGAAGTGGTGAGCTAATTTTGTTCAGAAGTTTAATATTATTTTTTTTAGCTTTTATATCGATAGCTTTAATTTCGCTAAACATATGGGGGTTAACCCAAACTATGGATTTGGGTAATATTGAGGTAGAGAGTTTACGTTTCAAAGATGCCGACGTTACTCTTTCGAAAGACAGTATGCGTTCCCAACTTTTACGTTTGAAAGGTGAGAGTGAACCAGATTATGCAAAAAGAGTTACAAAGGTTATTGCTTCGGGAATTGCTCACGTTCACTGGGAGCGTTATTCTCCCGCACGCTATCATCAAACAGTTCCGATTTGGGAAAACTATATACTTTATGCCATGGGAAGATGGTCAGGCATTCCTGAATTCGAAAGGTACCACTTTAGCTCTCCTATAAAATCTATTGAACGTGGTATTGGTATTTGTGGTGACGCATCAATTTTGCTTTCCCAAATATTAAATGAAAATGGAATAAAAAACCGTATCGTAACTGTACCTGGGCATGTCATGGTTGAAGTACAGTTCAAAGAAAGTGCCCAACTCTTAGACCCTGATTTTGGCGTCGTCTTCGATAAAGGGGCAGAGTTCTATCACAAAAATATCGAACAATTGCAAAAAATGTATAATACAGCGGGCTTTGATGGTAATGGTGAAGACGTTGTTGTTAATGGATTAAGCCAAAAATATAAATACTGGAATGGCGTCTCCCATTTTATTACCAAAAAACACTATTTTGAAAAATTGAGCTATATTGCCATTTGGCTCTTACCCTTGTTTATTCTATTTCTTTGTTTCTTTATTTGGCAAAGTCAAAAGAAGAAAAGTAATCAAATTTGGTTGTTTTGGCGGAAAAAGTAAGTCTTTTGGGAAGAATACAAACTACTAAGCTGTTAAGGTAATAATATAAGTTATTTACCGATGACGATTAATGGATAACATAGTGTGACTAAAAATAGCGCTTTAAGCCACGCCCCGATGGTGTCAATAATTATCCCTATATTCAACCGAGAAGGACTTGTTGGAAGGGTGATAAATACAGTTCTCAAACAAACCTTTCAGAATTGGGAATTGCTTTTCATTGATGATGGAAGTACAGATAAGACAAAAAACAAAATTTCATTACTGTGTGGCAATGATGTTCGAATTCGATGTATTGACAATGTACACACTAAAGGGCCGAGCGGCGCCAGAAACACTGGGCTAGACAATGCTCAGGGTAAATATATAGCCTATCAAGACAGTGATGATGAATGGATTGAATCTCATCTTGAAACGATGGTTTCATACTTGGAAAAATATCCTGATAAGATCGATGTGATGACAGCTGACCCTCTACGCAAGTATGAGGAAACAAGAGAAGTATTTAATTACGATAAATTAGATTTATCTGATTTTAAAACTACTGATTTAGGTGGCGCATATTTGTTTGATAAATCTGAAATTTTTGATCGTCAGTTGAGAGGAAGGGTCGTAACAACTCAATGCATTGTAGGAAAGGCTGACATACTAAAATCAGTTCGGTGGAACGAAAGACTTAATGCTGCTGTTGATATTATGTATAACTTGGAGCTTTGTTCCAAAAATATTAATGTTTGTCATGTAAGTCAATACCATGCAGTTTACTGGGCGCATAGTGATAATTTGACAAATGTTTCTGGTGGTCATAGTCCTGAAAGAATGGAGCGTATTCATAGTGCCTTTGCACTTTACTGGGAGTTGGTGCTTACGACGTTAAAACTCGATCAAGCTCAAACAGAATTCGTTGAAATGAATCTGGCAAAGTGTTACGCGTGGCATTTGGCTTATCATACGTTTGAGCCTCAGAAGAAATATACAGTTGCGATTCAATATTATCAGAAAGCCCTAGCTTTGCTTCCTAATGACAATCATATTAAAAAGGCAATGAAGAAAGCCAAGTTCAAGCAGTTTTTTAATAAGCTTAGGGCAGGCCATGGAGACTAAAAGAATTGCTATTTGTTTCTTTGGTATTACGAGGTCATTAAGCTTTACTATTGAAAGCGTCGTTGAAAATGTTATTGATCCGGCTAAAGAAACAGGTGAAGTAAAGGTTTTTGCTCATTTCTTCAAACAACGCAAAATAGAAAACTCAAGGACAGGAGAATCTGCACTTTTAAACCCAAACGAGCATCATCTTCTAAACGCAGATGAAGTAGAATTGGAACAACCTGATAAGTTCTTAGCCTCATCGAACTTTGGGGCTGTGAGCAAGTTTGGTGATGGCTTCGGCGATCAATTCCAGTCTCTACGGAATTTGTTCCATCAACTGTACTCGTTGCAAAAAGTCACGTTAAATGCATTGGAGTGGAACCCTGATATAGTTGTTTTTGTTCGTCCAGACCTTCAATATCACGATAGCATGTTTAATATATACAAAAGAGCTAGCCGGTTATCTGATGGAGTGTTTGTACCAAATTGGCAACATTGGGACGGATTGAATGATAGATTTTCAGTTGCTGTGGGAACAAAAGCTATTCGTGCTTATGGACTACGCTTTGAGCAGGTTTTATCTTATTGTGAGCACATGAACGCTCCATTGCATAGTGAGAAACTACTTAAGTATGTACTCAGGAATGAACGAATTAGAACAATGGGAATTAGAGCATCAAGAGTTCGGGCTAATCTTACCCTTGCAGAAGAACCATTTCATCACTATAGAATACTTTCCTTACACAACTATCTAGCGCATTTGTGCCGCTGTAGCTTCGACAATAAATTACTTGTTAGTGCAATGTGGAGCCTTCAAGTTCTTATCTATGGCAACCCTTATAAAAACTTAAAGTAGTTGATGACTTACGACATGGTTTACCTTATTAATCATAATAAATTCGTTTGGAGAGTGAGATGCATGCTAACTAGACACATTGGTGCTAAATTTCTCGCCAGCTCGAGGCATCATAGTGGCAAAGAGAACTAAAAAATGACAGCTGTAAGCATTATTCTACCAACCTATAATCGTTCACATTTTTTAGACAACGCTTTTCAGTCTCTTTTAGCGCAGACATTTAAAGAGTGGGAGCTTATAATTGTTGATGATGGAAGCACTGACAATACAGAAGAAAAAGTTAAAGAGCTTCAATCAAAAAATACTTTCCCTATTAAATATTGTAAAAGAGAGAACGGCGGAGCTGCTTTAGCACGTAACACGGGCATTCCACTAGCTAAGGGAGAGTTTATTGCATTCTTTGATAGCGATGACTACTGGGATGCAGACCACTTAAGTCGCGCTATTTCAGCACTCAAGAAAAACCCCAGCTTAGACTGGTTATATTTTGCGTGCCGTCGTAAAGATTTTTTGACTGGAGCGCTGCTGCTTCCTTCAACGTTTTATACCAATAATCAGAAAAACCCGCTTTTTTCATGCGCTTCCCATAAATCTGATGATATCTACTTTCTTGAAAATGAAAAAGCCGCGCTCTGTCAAATAAAAGTCGGAATTGATAGCGGACTACAGAATTCAGTTTTTAGACGCCATATATTTAATAAGTTTTTACTTCCGAATTTTAGAGTTGGTGAAGACAGGCTTTTTATTCTTCAAATACTTAAAGCCAATTTTAAAGGAGCTTTCGTTGATAGGGTCACTGTGACCTATAATGTACATGATAATAATACGTCAGATACAAATTTGAATGAAAGCAATAAAGAAAAGCGCATACTAGCCATGGAGAGGTTAATTGCTAGCTATATTGAAACATTTAAGTTGTCTTCTCTTTCTTTACGCGAGAAAAATGCGCTGAGGAAGCGTCTTTCTGAAGATTATGTTTGGAAACTCGGATATAGTTTGCAGCGTGAAAATGGGAACTACAGAGATGCTGCTGCATCTATGATCAGAGGTATCAGATATTGGCCGTTCAAACTAAGCTATTGGAAAACTCTGTTGGTAACGTTGCTCAAGGGAGTTAAAGGCGGGTGAAATTCGGTTTGATAGAAAAATTTAAGGCGAACGTGCTAAAGAAAAAGAAGGTACTCGTTCTTGGTGATTCTCATACTGCTATCTTTTCACATAATTTGCTGAAACAATTTTTTGAACCAAAATACCTATTACTGGTTCAAACTGTTGGCGGGGCAACAATATCAGGTTTATCAAACCCTAATTCTCAAACTCAAGCATTGCCAATTTTCACGAAATCATTCGAAACCGTTGATCCAGATGTAACTATAATCCAACTTGGAGAAGTAGATACGGGGTTTTTATTATGGTACCAGGCGGATAAATACGAAATATCGATAAATGATATGCTTCAAAGATGTATTGAAAATTATAAGTCATTTATTCGTAACTGTAGCGGAAAATTAGGAGCGGTCGTTGTAAGCGCCCCCCTTCCTACCATAAGAGATAACCAAGATTGGGGGGACGTAGCAACTGCAAGAAAGGATGTAAAGTCTTCGCAACACGAACGTACTGAGCTTACATTACGATTTAACCAAGCCGTAAAAAAGTTCTGCATTGAGCATTCAATTCATTTCATTGATTTAGACCCAGAATCCGTAGGTGAAAATGGGCTTGTTAGTGATAAATTGCTCAATGCAGACCCCAATGATCATCACTATAACACCTGCTACTATAGTTCACTGTTAAAGCCTCATTTAGCACAGATATTCTATGAAGAATAAATTTATTCAGTTATTACCCGTTAAAGCCTATCTTCACATTCGTTGGTGGGACTTTAAAATAAATCGTAAAAAGTATTTTAATAATATTCAGGCATTGAGGCTTCGAGATACTCACGAGTGGTCTTCGTACAAGCCGTTTGACCAATCTAAAAGTATATTCGTTCATGTGCCAAAGTGTGCCGGTATTGCTGTAAATAAAGCCTTGTACGGAAACTTAGCCGGAGGTCACACTTCTTTAGATGAATATATTAATATTTTCGAACCTTCTAATTTTACGTCTTATTTTAAATTTACTTTTGTGCGCAACCCTTGGGACAGATTGGTTTCGGCTTACACCTTTTTACAAAAAGGTGGTTTTAACGAATGGGATAGAACTTTTTTCGATGATGAACTCTCACGTTATGACAATTTTCATGATTTCGTACGTAATTGGTTGACGCCCGAAAATATCACTAAACATCACCATTTCAAACCTCAATATAGCTACATTATTGATAAATACAACCGCGTCTCAGTCGACTATATAGGGTATTTTGAAAATATTGAGGATGATTTTGAAACAATCAAAACGAAAATTGGAGTTGATGCAAGGCTTGAGAAAAAAAACGCTGTCAACCGAAAGAGTTATACTGATTATTATGATGATGAAACTATAGCTATTGTAGAAAGTGTATATGAGAAAGATATAAAGCTATTTAATTATTGCTTCACTGGACCTAAAAGCTTTGTGCGAACATTAAAACTATAGTCTCGTATTTTTAAAAAGTAGGAATGTCGCTAGGCAATCTTACTTTTTAAAAGAGAGATTCCTTTGGTTATAAGTCCTTCAATATAACCCCACTCCTCAGTTTTTCTCGCTGCCGAATAATGAATGATACTGAGCGTTAATACAAAGAGACTCATAAAAATAAATCCATTCAATATCAAGTTCAAAACTTTATAGTGAGTGTCTAAACTTACCATGTTAACGACTGAACTAGCTACCACTACGGCAATTAGTGCTGGAAGGCTTATGGTTAATAGTCGTAGGCAGTTTCTTAGACCGGTATACGAAGACGTAATATAAATAAGAAAAATTAAACATATCGCATTTTCTAAACCTACGCGCATTGCTCCGAATAAAAATAGATCTTCGAGGCCGATTAAAAAGAGGCTGCCATAAATGGTTAAAAAAGATACTACTTCGTAGTACAACATATGTTTTGTTTTGCCAAAAACTACTAAAACTCGCCGCGCTTGATTTAAAATAGCAAATGCCGGTATTAAAAGACTAAAGCAAGCGAATAACTCAGAATATTCTACCCAATTAGGCCCCAAGAATACGTAAATAATAAGCTGATGTTGGCTAGCCATAAAGCCACTTATTGGCAGGGCTAATAACATAGTACCTATGAAGCTAATGTTAAATTGCCTGGCGAATAGGGTTGCGTCGTTTTTCGTCTTATTGAGCTCTACAAGTAATGGCTGTGTTGCAGGTAATAATATTTCTGAACTTGGAATAAAGGCGAGATATTTCAAAATGTGGTAAGAGCCCAAAGAGGCTTTTCCAAAAGTACTACTAACCATGATTGTATCTAATTGAGTTCTAAAGTAGCCAAGAATAGATTGCGGAATAAGCCATCCAGAAAAGTGCCACTGCTCTTTAGCATTTATAAGAGTCAGCTTTGGTTTGTGTGGGTGAATAAAATAGGACCCCGCCACCATTGTTATCCCGTTAGCACATTGACCTAGAATCAATGCCCAGTAAGATTCAAATATCAGAGCAATACTCACTGCAATTGACACCGACAAGAATTTGGCGATGATACTTACTTTCACTAGCGGAGCGTAGTTTTGCTCTCTTCTAAGAAAGGCTACGCCTGGATTTCCTAAACAGCGAAAAATCATAAGGGCTGCAAATACATAAAAAATTGCAGTTAGCCGCGAATCTTCGTAGTAATCGGAAACAAACGGCGCTACTGCTATCATTACGAGGGCAATAAATGTCCTCAAGATTAAATCTATCGTCCAAGATGTATTAACAGTGTCGCTATCTATAGTATCTGAGCGAAGGAGGTATTGCGTAGTACCTGTATTCGCTAAAACATCCAAAAAGCCCATAAATAGAGTAGCAATAGCGACTAATCCAAAATCCTCAGGAACAAGGACTCTCGCTAGTATTAGGGTACTAACAACGCCTATAAGTTTTTTTGCGAGAGACTCAGCTACTAACAATATGCTACTTATTAGCCCTTTTTTAACGTTACTCATTATAACTAGCTTTTTTTATGAGTTTTCTTAACCTTTGCTTTACCATAACTTTTTTATAGATTGGAATGTTGTCAGAGTGTTTACTGAAGTTATTAAATATTGTGAGGTTGATTTCGTCTAGATCATTAGGCCATTTCGATACAGGGATAGCGTCCAGATAAAACTCTTGCATTTTACCTAGTTCATACCGTGCGATCCTGTTTTTATACAAAATTAGGTCATTAATTTTTAAAGGAGAAAGACTTACAAAATTATATCCCGTACCCGGTAAATGTGTAACACGATTGGGTAAATTTCTTGGCTTAAAATCTAAATTTGTATTCACAGCTTTTGTAATAAAGCTATCAATCCAATTTAATCCTCGAGGGAGTCTAAATTCGGATTGCTTTATGTGCTTAATGAAAGTGCCCTTTAGCCCGTAAAGGTTTCCAAAAAGGCAGCTCCTTTCCGTAACTAAACTTTCATAAAAAACTTGATTTCTGCCAGATAGTGGTAAACCAGCAATAGCAACCGTTTCAGGCGAAGTTGAATAGAGTTTTGAAGCCATTTTTTGAAAACAGCAAGCTGAAAATAAAACGTCGGCATCTACGAAAAAATGTATGTCTGCTTCGTCAGCAAGTTCGTGCATGTAATGATTCCATGCATTGCACTTATCACCAATGGCTAATTCTGTTATAGATAATTTGTCGAATGATAGTAAAGATTTTATTTCGTGAGCTTTTGTTACGGTATCGTCAGTACATCCATTTGCAACCAGGTGAAAAGTGCCTAGGCCTGTATCTGTGTTTTGCCATACGGACTCTATGCTCGCTTGGATATTTTCAGACTCATTGTAAGCGAACATCGTGATGTTATATTTCATTGGAATTCAACTTTTCTTATGCGTTTCATTTGTACTTTTTATAAGGAAGTAATTAACACTTAATAGTAAAACTATAAAGTAAAATGGCTCGAAAATGATAAGGTCGAGAAAAATTGCTCCAACAAAAAAACCAAGTAAACCACACATACACGCATTGTTTATGTAAGCGTAGATACTGTCCGGTTTCGCGTGCAGCTTTACGTATTTAAAATTTGAATAAGATTTTACGAAAAAATACAAGTAAATAAGTCCTGCAAGGATACCGGTATTGGCAGAAAAATTCAGTAAAGTATTGTGCGCAACGTGCGGTGACTCTCCGGGAAAATGGACACGAGATGCAATCTGAAATCGTTGGGGACCCACTCCGAAAAGAGGGTATTCTCCAGTGAGTTTTACACCGACGCTCCAAGACGCTAATCTCGGGTTGATGGGCTCATCACTGTGTTCTGCTCTACTCACAGTTTCCGATGTCCTGTTTAACAGCGCGCCTCCTTGCCAGATCACTGCGCCAACGAATGCCATCAATAATATAGTGTTAAGCTTCTTTGACCGAATTAGTGTTGTAGCAAAGAGGGTAGATATTCCTGCGCTTAACAAAGCACCTCGAGAGGCGCAAAGTATAAGAGCGTGCCACAAAAACGGAATAAGAATGATGAGCCCTATCTTTATCCTCTTATCCTTAAAGAAAAAAATGCCGAAAAGAATAAAATGCATGAGTATGACTAACAGGATAGAAAATGCATTTTCGTCTCTATATGGGCCGCTAGGAAGCCCTGAAAACCTACCTGCTTTGAACATACCCCAGTCTTGTGTGAAATATGCCTTATTTGTCCAATAAGTGTAATATACAGCTATTGCCAACATGGTATAACAGAAAATAACCAGTGCTTTTTTATTTTGAATTAAACCCAACACAATAGTGTACATAATAAATATCGTACGCATTGTGCTGAGAACAATTTCAGCTCCAGTACCGGCGAAATAGCTATCAAAGGGGGTTAACCAGTTCGAAATGTGCATAATAGCAACCAGCAGTGCTAAAGCACGATATTGACCAGACCTATATACAGCCCAGTTTATTTCACCTTTTGCAGCTTGTATCGCCCAAGCTATTATGGATAGACCTGCAGTGATTTTGAACAAAGGAATCCCTTCAAAGCTCCAAAACCAAATATATTGAGGCTGCATGACAGAAACCGTTGTATAACTCAGTGCGGCTAAATAGGGCGCGCTTACTAGCATTATTGTTGTAAACAACAATGCTAGTATGGTTAGGATTTTAACCATGGCGGCTAAGCTCCTCATAAATAGCCGTATATTGTTTATTCATAATGTTTGCATGGAAGTTAGTGTTAAAATGAGGTAAGCATTTTTCCTCCATTTTTTGGAGTAGGCTTGGATCGTTGATTATAACGCTAATCGCTTGAGAGAATGCTTCTATATCATTATTAGGGGCTACTAGACCAACCTCTCCATTTAATATAATTTCCGAGTTTCCGCCAGCATCTGTTACTACACAGGGTGTTTGCAAGGCCATCGCTTCTAATAGAGTCATTGATGTTCCCTCGCTTAAGGACGAGAGTAAAAAAAGATCCATAGCATCTATAAACGAGGACGCATTTTCCTTATATCCAGTTAAAATAACGTCACTTTCCAACTGTAGCTCATTAATAAGTCGTTCAATATTTTGTCTCTCGTCGCCGTCCCCCACCATGAGCAACTTGATATTGTTATTGCATTGTTTTACACGATGAAACGCATGCAGCATCATTTTATGATTCTTTATAGGGTCAAAGCGAGCAATAGTACCGAGTAGAAAAGTTTCATCTTTAACGCCAAGTTCTAGTCGTATGCTTTTTCGATTTTGCAAATCTTTAAATCTTGGAATTATACCGTTGTAAACAACGCTAGTTAGATTTTTAGGAAGGTACTCAAATTCTGCGAGCGCTTGCTTGGTCGCTTCAGATATAGAGGTGATTTTAGAAGTACACTGAACAAGGAATGGGTTTACTATTTTTCTCTTGTAACTTCGACTATCAGGGTAGAAGCGTCCGTGTTCGGTGAATATAACGTGAGCGTTCGTGAAGATGCTTGCCAGAGCGCCATATACCCAAGGAGTGTATTGATGGCAGTGAACAACATCAATTTTTTCCTCTACAATGTAACGCCTTAATTTCTTCACGATATCTGTATCGAATCCAGGCTTTCTTTTTTCAGCTACAATCGCTATACCTTGAGAAACAAGCGATTTACCCCAAGGGCCTATTGGAGATTCTATGCAAAAGATAGACATCGGGTGCTTAGATAAGTCACTACCTTCGATAATGTTTTTAATTACCATTTCGGTGCCACCTATCCGCATGTCAAAGGTGACGTGTAAAACTCTAGCCATTGGAGTAACTTTCCCTGTTTATTACTTTTTCATTGTGTTCGCGTGACTTCGAAAACGAGAAGTTTTTCCTAGCATTTATGAAAGGCATTTCTATAATTCTGTACATCACTTCTGATAAAACAAGAGTTATGAATAAAGTGGTAGTGTAATAAAACACAATATTTTCTTTATTTATGATATGGCCTGCAATTGCAAGGGCGTCTACATGAAGCAGATACATTGCATAAGAACGTGTGGATATATGCATAATAATCGAATGATACCGGTGCTCTCTAATACGTTTTTGGCCGTCAGCCCAGATAATCCATATTCCGAAAATAATCGCTAATTGTAACTTACCTGGTTCTATTATATGCCACTCTGGGTAATATCTTGCTACGTAATAAAAAATGTAGAGCGCTATGGAAAAGTAAAACAATCCTTGTATATGTTTTGCGAAATTTTGCCAAGTTTTATACTGGTTAAACTTTAAATAAGCCAGCAAAACTCCCATTGCACAACAATCAAGTCTTACGTGTGTTTCTTTTAAAGAATTAAATAACTCTAAACTGCGAAAAAAAGATGGGCTTAAAAGAAAAATGAAAAGAGCTGTAACCTGGACTTTATGACCAAGGCGAAAGCCCACAACTAATAGTGGTGCAATAAATAAATAAAACTGTTCCTCTACTGAAAGTGACCAGCTCACGTAAAATAAATTTAAATCAGAATTATAGTTTTGAGTAAAAAATAGATGGCTCCAAGGGAACTCAAAGTTGTTCTTGGTTAGGTATTGTTGAGCGATAGTCACAGCTAGTACTGCATAATAAGCTGGCAGTGTTCTCATCCAACGGCGAATCCAAAAGCGTGAGATGTCGATATTGCCGAACTTAGATTGTTCTTTAAAAAGCTGGTTTCCAATCAACCAACCCGAAAGAACAAAAAACAGGTCAACGCCAGTGCCACCAAATTGTAGAGGCGCGAGTACCTGAGGAGAGCCTAGGCTATTTATCGTATGACCCGTAAACACAAGCATTATTGCCAGCGCTCTAAAGCAGTCTAAAGCAAAATTACGCTGCATAACGTTCAAACCACATTTGATACATCAACATACTCCACAGCACTATGCCGTGATCGGCTTTGCGCGTTTGATGTTCTTCCCAAAATTTCTTTATAACACCGCTATCGAATACGTCGTTAAGACCACGCTGTGAATCGATGATTTGAGATTCAGACAGTGATTTCAATTCACCTCTAAACCACTCATCCAGCGGCGTACTGAAGCCCATTTTCTTTCTATACAACAGTGAATCGGGGATAAAGGGCTTAAAGACTTCTTTAAGTAGGTATTTTTTCTCACCGTCGCGATATTTCTGTGAAGAGGGTAGGGTGGCGGCGAACTCTGCAACTTGGTAATCCAGAATAGGCGCTCGTACCTCTAACGAATTTGCCATACTCATGCGATCAACTTTCACAAGGATATCGCCCGTCATGTAGGTCTTGATGTCGGTGTAAAGAATCTTGCTTAAATGGTCCGGACCGTCGGCTTTGTTATACATGTCTAAGGTATATTGACTAGGGTGGTAATCGGCGAGCTGCTGTGCAACTTCAGGCTTAACTAAGCTTTGCCACATTTCGTCAGTCATCATACTGTTTGTGATATAAAAGCCCATCGCCGGTTCGTGAGACAAGCTCGTAAGCAACGATTTGGCTTTTTTTCCGAGCGTGCCAGGCACTTTTCCAGCCAATTTCGCTAAATGTGGAAAAACAGACTTTCGGACCGCTTCGGGGAATTTGCTTCTTAGCTTGTTTTCGACATCGTCAATCGAGTACTTTTCGTAGCCAGCGAACATCTCATCGCCGCCGTCTCCCGCGAGCGCAACGGTTACAGCCTTTCTTGCCAGTTCCGAAACGAAGAAGGTCGGCACTAACGAGGGGTCAGCAAAAGGTTCATCAAAAAAGCTCACGATATGTTCTAGTCTGTCGCTAACGTTTTGGTGAACGGTAAATTCATGGTGCTCTGTTTCGTATTTTTCAGCTATTTCACGAGCGAAATCAGCTTCGTTAAATGCTTTATCATCAAATCCTATGGTACAGGTTTTTACGGGAGTTTCGCTGGCTTGTGCCATCATAGCGACAACACCCGAGCTATCCACACCGCCGCTTAAGAAAGCGCCAAGCGGAACATCACTGATCATTCTTTGTTTAGTGACTTTTTCAAGTAAGGTTTTTAACTGCGCTTTATTGGCATCTTCACTGGCACTTGTGGTGTTTTTAAAGCTCAAATCCCAATATTCATGAATGCTGAAACCGTCTTTATTAAGCATTAAATAATGAGCAGGTGGTAACTTGTGAATGTGCTTAAAAATACTCTTTGGGTCGGGAACGTATTGATATGCAAAGAAGTCATATACGGCGTCTAAGCGAATTTCTCTTGGAATGTTCTCCAGCGCCAATATAGCTTTAATCTCAGAGCCAAACGCAAATCGACCATTATCATTAAAATAGTAAAGGGGTTTTTTACCCAATCGGTCGCGTGCAATAAACAGTTCTTGCTTGTTTTTGTCCCACAGAGCAAAGGCAAACATTCCGTTTAGTTTATCTAAACACTCGGTTCCTTCGCGTGCATATAGCTCTAAAATAACTTCGGTATCTGTATGGCTTTTAAATGTAACACCGTCGTTTTCAAGCTCGGCTCGCAATTCAAGGAAGTTGTAGATCTCGCCATTAAAAACAATAACCAAGTCACCCTCTTTCGAGTACATGGGCTGATTGCCTGCTTCTGAGAGATCAAGAATACTCAGCCGCCTATGACAAAGGCCGATATGTTCATCGATATACATGCCGCTGGCATCTGGGCCTCTGTGATGAATAGCCTTGTGCATAGCTTCTAATGAAGTTTCACCGCCTTCGTTGAAATTAAAAAGGCTAAATCCTGCAATGCCACACATGAATGGTTATCCCTACAAACTGATATAAGGTCGAAGAATTGACCCAGTTACAATGGTAAATTTTAAGGGAAGTTCACGCCAAATGTTTTCGGCTATTTCTCTTACCCTGCTTGAGCCTGACTCAGCGTCGCTTTTAGTGTCTATCAACTCATTATTTTTATCAAAACTCTGCCAGTTAAGCAGCTGAGGTTCTGCGCCCCATTGTTTTTTAAATTTATATGTACCTTCTTCAAAGGTTGAGCGGCCAAAGTCAAAAACTTTCACGCCATTGTCGGCGCAATGGGAAAGCAAAGACCAATACAACAACATATTAGGAGCAAGGCGATTGAAGTCACGAAGTGTTGAGGCCCATGGAATAGAAGCGTTGTCACCCGATTTTATGATAATGCCACCACCAATAGGCTGGCCATCGTGATAAACCACGCTAATTAAACTACTTTGGCCGTAACTTTTTATAACTGCCTTAAACCATTTTTCAGCGTGAACAGGAGAGCCGAGATCTCTCATGTTTTGAGCATATACGTTGTAGAAATCACTTACCAGAACGTTCGATGTGCCTAATTCAAAGGTAAGCCCATTTTTTTCAGCCTTTCTTATTTGGCTACGTAATTTAGATTTGAAACTTGATAACAGTATTTCACTTGACTCAGGCAGAGGCAAAAGCATACGCACTTTTTTGTTCTCAAACTGGGTTTTGTCTAAAGGTGATTGTTCTATACCTCTAACTTCTAATCTTTTTCCTGTTACGTTTCGCATCTGCGCAGCAAGAAGCGCATGCATGTCATTTAACACCTTGTCGTTGTCGGCTAAGCCATAGCCTACATCGCAATAAGGTAAAGAACATATTTGCTTGCCCAGCAAAGGTATATTCATTAAAACAGCAGGGAAAACACCAACAACTTGCCCCGTATTAGCACATGTGGCAATAACGCCAAGCATTGAATGACCGTAAGCGGCTTTTACTGCTTCAAGCCACGCAAACTTGTGATAAGCGGAAGCATTTTTGTGTTGTGATACATAGGCATCCCACAAAGGTTTGTCGCTGGCTGACGCTATTCGTAACTTTGTATTTTGATGTGCCGTCATTAATTTTGCTCACCTTTAATAACACCGCTTGAAGCGCTGCGGTTACTTAAATGCACCTTGGCTTCTGAGATAGTGCAAAATCTAACATTGGCATGTTTCGCTAAGTGTTGAGTTACAACCTCAATGCGCTGGCATATTGTTTCAAATGCATTTGGCCCATCTAAAAGGCCCGTTGCTCCGTCGATTAAACTAGAGCTGTGTAAGTACATGTGAATAACGGGTTGTTTTTTCTGAATGCTTTGGTCGACTAACGCAAGCATGTCTTCGATTTCGGTAAGCTCTGGACTCAAATAAATCTTTCTTAAAAGTTTACTGTGCCAAAGCAGACCGACAGATTTAACCCAATTAAAAGGCGGTTTAGATAGTCGATTATGAATGCGTTCACCAAGAGAGAAGTTTTGAATATTAAACCCTGCGGTAACAGGGATCTCAAGCAGTTGACGCTGCTCTCCAGGAGCCAGTGCGTTGTCAAACGAAGGCCAATAAGGCGATTCTGGTGCACCAAGGCAGCTAAAATAGTCGTTCCTGTAAAAGGGATAAACGCTTGAATCTACTACATAGCCTCTTGATGCAAGTAATCTAAGCATTTTGGCACTTACGCCCCATCGCCCGCTTCTAAAGGACTGTGGGCGAACGCCTATTTTGTCGTGTAAAAGGGCGTTTAGTGCATCGAGTTTTTGCTCTACTTGCTCTAAAGGAAGGTTTATTACATGAGATTCCGCTTCGGTTGTTTTACCGAAATAGGGAGGGTTACACCAAGGGTGTAGATGTGCTCCAATCTCCGCGCTGTTAGATTTAGCAAAGGTTCGCAGAGTTTGACTACCAACATTATTGCTTGCAACGGCGTAATCAACAAAATATGTAGGACGGATACCAAGGCTTTCACAGAAAGTTTGAAATGCAGGAAGCTTTTCAACATTTTCAACTGAACAGTTATGCTGCGGAAACTCTTCGTCCCACTGCCATTCTTCTTCAGTATCAATAGTTAAAACAAATAACACGTCCTGTTTATGCATTTACACTCTCTTTCAGGATTCCTTTGAATAATTCAAGGTATTCATCAGCCATTCTCTTAGCAGAGAAATTGGCTTCTACAAACGACTTTGAGTTTTGAGCTAGTGAGGTGGCGAGCGCTTTGTCGTCTAGCAGTCTCTCCCAATCTTTCTCAAGCTGCTTGCTGTTGTGAAGAGGAGCCAATAAACCAGACTCGTTGTGTGTTATTAGCTGGTCGATACCCGCAATGTCATAAGCAGACACCGGAATTTCCATGGCGCATGCTTCCATTAAGCAGCGAGGGATGCCTTCAAGCGTCGACGTCATTACGAACAAGTCAAAGTCGCGCAGCAGCTGTAGCCTGTCATTTCTAAAGCCTAAAAAATGAATGTCGCTGGCACTAGCCAGTGTTTTCGAATACGCCTCTAAGCTGGGGCGGTCTTCGCCGTCACCCAGCAGTACTAATTCAATATCTTGACGCTTTTTATATAAAGACTCGAAGCAGTCTAAAATGGCTTTTATATTTTTCCGGCTGATCATTTGGCCCACAAAGCCAATGGTCTTCTTTTCTTTTGGCTTGTCTGTTTTTGTTTGTCTAACGGCTTCTACTTCAGACAAGTCTACGCCATTTTGGATATACTCAAGCTTTTCAGGCGATATATTAAACTTCTCCACATCACTCATTAGTTGCTTAGAAAGTGGAACAACTTTGTCGGCAAAGCGCATCGACTGACACCCTAACCAAATAAAGAGACGGAGTTTCAAGTCGGCAGCATTTTCAAAGCCGTGGGGTGTTACAACACACGGAATACCTGCTTTTCTAGCCGCCATTACGCCCAAAATATCTGACTTATAGCCGTGAGTATGGATAATATCGATATCTTGTTCTTGAATTAAATCCGCCAATTTCGAAACGGCACGCAGGTCAAAACGACCCTGCATAGGAATGTGGTGAGTTTTTCCTATCGCTTTGAACTGTTTTACTAGCTCTAGCTCTTCTGTACCCGGCTCTAAGGTAACAACAAGTTCACTCGAAACACTATCTGGCAAATGCTTTGATAACGCTAACACCCATCTTTCTGCACCGTAAAAACCGGTTGAACAAATAAACTGTAAAACTTTCATTGTTATTTATGCGAGCTGGTACTAACAGCGCCGCGTACTCCTATTAATGTTCCAAGTGCTCTAGCCGGAAAATAAAGCAGATAAAAAAGTGAGCAATGCCACCAAGTTACTTGCTGCTTAACAAGCCTTTTTAGTCGCCACGTGTACGCTGTAAAAGGCAGAAAAGCGCCTACTAACATAACTATAGCGACAATAGGTTGCGAGAATATTATCGCGAGAAAAGCCAGTAAAAGACCACCTGTAAATGCAAAAGGAACAACAAAACTTGGCCATTCTCTCAGCGGAATGCGCCTTCCTTTTAAAGATGCAATATTGGACTGGCCGCGCCATATTTCTTTTTTATACATCGGTGCGTAAGCTTTGTCTTCGCCAATGTGAATATACTGGGTTTGTGAGGTGTAAAACAACTCACCTAATTTATTAACCTTATCGGTAAAGAAATAATCTTCACAAGTAAGAAGGTGTTCAGGAAACTTACCTGCTGCCTCAAAAGTTTCCTTTAAAAGAAATAAGTTGCGGCCAGGCAGAAAACTGACAGGCACATCAAGTTCAGCATTGCTTAACGCCGTTCTTATTCTCTCTAAAGGCGGAGCGTTAGGGCTGTTCACCTGCATGGCGCTAACTAGAGCCGTATTGTCTCGCGTTTTGAGAGTATCAATCATCACGTCTAGCCAATTCGAAGCAAGTGCAACATCTGCGTCTAAAAATGCCAAGTATTCACCTGTCGCCAAGCCGGCGCCCAGATTCCTAGAATGTGAAATCGTGTTATTTTCGTCGTTATATACAACTCGCAAATTTACTGTTTCGATAAATGCGCTGAGCGTATTTGAAATTTCTTTATTCTGACTTACCAAAACAACTTCGTATTGTTCTTTAGGTGTTGTTAGGCCCGCAATACTTGTTAGTGTTTCAATGAGCATGTCTTCACGCCCCTTATGAGGAATGATAAAAGACGTATTAATACTCATGGTTTACCTAACCATTTTTGAAGTTGTGGAAAACGTTTCACTAGCTGTTTTCTCTCTCTTGACGGAGATAAATCGATAAGGTTGGACAAAAGAAAACTCAATGAATTGGATTTCTCTGTTGAGGCCTGACCTTTTTGTGTAGAAGTCGATGAAAGAGGGCGGGCAGCCTGCTTAAAACCTGAGTAATGGCCGTTTTGCATCATCAAACAAAGTAGGCGCGTGGTACTCGTCTCAGCACTCGTACTAAGGCGATGATAAATTGTATCTGCTAGTTGTTCGGCTTTTTGTTCAGCAAGCGTACGTTGGGCTTCAGTTAGATAGTTAGACGCAAAATGCAGTACGCATAGTTTTCTTAGGTCTTGCCCACTCCACGTTTGATTCGGAAACTCAAGAATGTCAGGCTTGTCTAAATAAGCGTATTCGTTCACTGCCATCCAATTGGCATAGTGAGTAAGGGAGTTTACGGCGTATTGATAGCTCGAGTCACATTCACAGCGCTGTTCTTTAAGTGATATAAATCGGCAAACAGCTTGTAGGAAGACAGTATAAAACCACGTTGCTTCGACATTATCCAATTGCAACTGGTCGAAGTCATCGGTGGGGGAGACCGTATTCGCTATAATATAGGCCGCGGCTTCAATATCGCTATCACAACCTTGTAGTTCGTATCTATCTAGCCTTGCTTGCAGGTAGTTACCCGTGCCTCTGTCTAAAGGGTACTTCCCTGTTTTTACATTTTTAACACCAGGAATATCGCTATTTTTAAAAGCAAGTAGGGCGCCTAAAAACGTACCGTCGCCTTCATAATAATTGGTTACCCATTGCGTTATGGATAATGCGGCGTCTCGAGACGGTGTGTATCCAGTAAGCAGATAATGCAAAGTGAGACCATTGGTATAACAATGCTGCCCACCCGGTCCGCCGCCTCCAGCATGATCATCGTAAACACCAGTCGGCTGATGTTTAGAGTACGTTCTATGAGAAGCTGTATATGCCTGAACATAATGGTCGGTATGCCAAAATAATCCGCCGCTATACTCTGGCTTATCGTCACGGGTGTGATAAACATCAATATCTGCAACATGCTTGGCAAGGTCATCTGCTAGTTCAAACCAACGAGGTTCGCCGCTTAACAACCACTGTATTAGCATTCCAAATATGGGGTCGTATTGATTGTTGTAATGTGACACGAAAAAGGGCTCGTCAGGTGCGAGTGCCTTTTCGTGATCCGCGTACAGCTCACCGAAGTGTCGCCAGCCAAACTCGTCGATATCGAGCCGCTTTTGATAAAAAGAAGACGGACCTTCAATGCCACTTTTTATAAGAGAGTCAAACTTGCATGATTTAGAAGGAAGGAAAGGTAAAACAGATGCGTTTTTTAGCCAAGCGCTATCAATAACCACTTGTAGAGATTGCATCTCGAAAGGTGCGATCGAAACGCATCGTGTTTTTTGTTCCCCAGGCTGTAGTTCAGTACTCTCACTATATCTAGAACCTAACAAGCTAACGCTCAACCTGTCTGATGTTAATTGTGCTGAACTAGGAAAGTTTTGCCAAAATTTATCAACATGAATATTAAAAGTGCTACCGCTGTTTGAAATCTTAATTTGCGGTTTTGCTTGGTCACCCGAAAGCAATAAGTGGTCTGGTTGGTAAAGTTTAAAACCGCGAAACGGAAGCGAGTTAACGTTGTCTTGATTTACATGGACTGGACTTTGCCAGTTTTCAAAACCACTGGAGGCCTGATGAAGTGTCAGCTCTTCATGTTCAGATGAACTAAAGACATCAGAATTTAGCGTCAGCGTAGGCTCTAGCGATTTACCTTTGAACGAGATACAGCACTCTTTTAAATAAATACTGTTTGGGTCTCCCAAGTCCCACTTCCCATTTGGGTGTGCCGCAGCGCTTGGGTTTCGCATTGTTAAATGAGCACAAACCGTTCCGGTACTAAGGAAGATTGACGCTTCTGTTTCAACAATCAGCTTTTTATCGCTGCCGAGCCTAATCTCGTATTTTTGTTCAACGGTTAATGCGCTGTATTCGTTGTTATTGCAATGAAGAGCATAAGAGAGTGCAATAGGGGTTATCGATTGAGGAGTAATATCAACCATATCGAAAGAGCTGGATAAGTGCTTGTTGGTTGCAAACTCAAAAGGCTTGGCTTTGTTAATTGTGAATGTTTCGCCACAGCCTAGTGACAGTGAAAGCGCCTCATCGTTATCGTTTACAGGTGAGACAAGCTTGTTCGATGGTGAGTCGCTCTCCACCGCTTCTAACGTCAGAACTATTTCATCGCTTACCGAATGGTGCTGTAAATCAATCAAACCTTCACATAACAACCACTTTATTGAACCATCTGGCCATAGCTGCGAGGTTTTGATAAAAGTATCAGTTAAGAGTATTCCGTTTGCGGCAAGCCGAAATTGAGTGACGGCGGGCCACATTCCCTTAGGGCAGGGCAACCCTGTTTTAAAATGTCCGCACGTCTCTTTGGCTAAAGAGGCAACCTGGATAGTTCCAACCGTTTGTGTCATTACTGCTTTCTTTATTTCTTCCGTGAGCAATATTCTTGATGAACATATGCATAATGACTCTAGTATGCCAATGGAATTGCCACTTGTGTAGCCTTCATCACTAATTTGTTACTTTGACCTTATATTTGCTTCGAAGTAGTATGACAATAGGACAAATAAAAATACTAAAGATAGCTTGGAAGGCGCTGATGTCGAAAGTTTGCGTGTTGTCGCAACGAGTACCGTATCCCCCAAATAAGGGCGAAAAACTTAGAACATATCATCAAATTGAATTTCTAAATCGCTTAGGGTACGAAGTCGAAGTTTTTTCTCTCATAGAAACTGCAGAAGATAAGAAAAATGCCGAAGCGTTAGCCAAGCATCTTGGAATTTCGGTCAACTCTTACCAGTTAGGTAGTAAATTCACGCGTTATGCTTCGGCCTTACTGCAAGGTTTGCCCATAAGTGTTGGGGCGTTTTACTCAAAAACACTTCAACGTGTTATTGATGAGAAACTGAAAGAGGGTGATGATGCGCTGCTGTTAACTGCGTCGAGTTTAAGCTATTACATCTTCAGCTCGCCTTATTACAACAATACCCATTGTCGATTGTTTATGGACTTTATGGACGTTGATTCAGATAAGTGGGCACAATACGCAGATTCTTCTTCTTTCTTGATGCGCTGCGTATACAAGCGTGAAAGCAAAGGTATAAAAAAACTTGAGGCTAAAACAAACCAACGGTTTGATGAGTGCTTTTTGATTGCAAGCGAAGAGGCGCAGCTATTTAATTCTTCAGTAGACTCATCGAAAGCGATAACAGTGCTTGGAAACGGATTAGACCTCGATGCGTTTTATCCAGCGAAAGCGCAGCCTTGCGCGGCGACAATAAGCACTGCACCGCATTTCTTGTTCACGGGCGTGATGGACTACAAACCTAATGTAGACGCGGTACTTTGGTTTGTTAAAAATTGCTGGCCACTCATTCGTGAAAAAGCACCCAATGCAAAATTTACCGTGGGTGGTATGAACCCTGTTGAAGAAATAAAGGCGTTGTCAGACCGCGATGGCATAGATGTCACGGGCTTTGTCGATGATATATTGCCTTATTTTCACCAAGCTCATGCGTTTGTTGCGCCATTTAGGTTGGCAAGAGGCGTGCAGAACAAAGTGCTTCAAGCGGCAGCATGTAAACTACCGATAATAACCACGTCTATGGGAGCTGAAGGGATCTCGTTTGCCAACGCCGACAGCATGTGGATAGTAGATGACGTAGACAGCTTTGTAGCTGCATGCGTGGAAAGTATTGAAAACTTTGAGCTATCACAACATAAAGCACAACGTAGCTACCAAGCAATAGTTAGCGAATATAGCTGGGAACAACAATTGAGCCCGTTGAAAGTGGCAATGGCAAGAATATGAAATCAATAATTAAGACAAGTTTTTTTGCTCTTTGTGCACTGGTTATGCTTCCTTTCACGCTTTTGTATTTAATGCTGTCTATTGTGGTAAACAAAGACTCGCTGCTTTCCTCTTTTAGCCAGCTGCTATCGCTTATACCCGGTAAACTAGGGTGTTATTTACGTTCGGGCTTTTATCGGTTTGTCATGACCTCGTGTGCGCCAAACGTTCTCATCGGTTTCGCCACGTTGTTTTCACAACAAGATACTGAGATTGACGAGGGGGTGTACATAGGGCCGCAATGTAACATTGGTAAATGCGCAATTGGGAAAAATACTTTGTTGGGAAGCGGTGTGCACATTATGAGTGGCAAAGGACAACATAATTTTTCTGACCCAGAAAAGCCGATAAAAGATCAGGGCGGCGTTTTTACCAAAGTCTCTGTAGGAGAGAACTGTTGGTTGGGCAACGGTGCCTTAGTTATGGCAAACATAGGGAAGGGGAGCGTTGTCGCAGCAGGTTCTGTGGTTGTTGATGATGTTCCTGAGGGTGTTATTGTTGGAGGGAATCCGGCTAGAGTACTTAAGAAAGTCTCTGCTTAAGGCGTTGAAGTAAACGGGCTAGTCGTCCTCCAGTCGACTTGGTATAAAAAGTTAAGTTAGTGAAAGCATATACTTGTGTGCAAAGACTTTCTTTATATCGACTCTCTCCGCCCAAGAAATCATACCAATGAAACCCCTGTTTGCGATAATACTCCATCAAGGTGAAATGCAAAGTATACCCAGGCTTAATTTTATTGTTTGCAAACTGATAATTTATGCCTGAGCAATAAAAATACACTGTATCACCAAAAACGAAATTATAAGTGTAGCCCAATAAAGTAGTGCCTGCCTTTACTTCTGCAATACTTACATATTCAGAAAAATTTTCTAAAAAATAGGTGTGGTGGGCGAGAAAAGATGGATTTTCAAATCCACTACCTTCTGTGCTGTCGCTCCACTTCTCTTTATGCAACGCGCCTAAATTATCCAAAAAAATATGACGCTGGGTTTCTGATGCTTCATTCACCGAAATCGAGCCATATTGGTCTTCAAGCAATCTAGTAGAGCGGCGAATTTGAGAACGGGTGTTTTTTGAAAATTGCTTTTCCAAGTCTGGTGTAAACATTGAAGTTCGATAGCCATTAATTGTTTCGGCTTTAATGCCTAAGGTGTTTTCAATTATCTCTTTGCTAATTGATATATCGTTCGCCATAGAAATATACAGCTTACAAACATGACTTCTATTGGCTTCCTCTAAGAGGGATATAAGGCATGCTTGTTCGTGTTTTTTTGAGCAAATAAGAGTGTTATATTCAATCCAAACTTGGTCCTCATTAATTATGCCAGATTGGTTTAAATACCATGAATGAATGGGAGGAAAATGCAGCGTCTTTTTACTCGCTATCCAACAATAGCCGATAGGCTGGTTTTCTAACTTGAAGATGTAAAGACTAGGAAATAGTTTCAGGGAATATGCCCAAGATTCCTGCCAAGCTAGAGAAGTAAAGGGGGTACGTGTGTCAATATGCTCATGAACTTCTCTTAGAAATATTTTAACCTCTTCAAATGAAGCAAAAATTTTACGCTCTAGGAATACTGCCATAAACAAAATTTTAAGTTGAGAAAGCTTGATATCAAGCCTAACGATAAAAATGGTTTCAGTAAAATGAAAAAAGCCCTCTTACGAGGGCCTTTTAGTAAACTTACTATCGTATCTTACGATTTTCTGCGTCGCGCCGCAGCTAAGCCTAGAAGGCCTAAGCCAGCGATAGCTAAAGTTCCAGGAGCCGAAACTAAAGACACGCCTGCTGATGAAGCTTGTACAATTGATACTTGATAATCACCGTTACCAACACGATAAAACCCAGTTGCACTAGAGCCGTTTTCAACAGAAACGCCCGTATCACTGCCAGTAAAGTCATCGCTCGCCGATACTAAGCTCTGAGGGAATAGTGGAAGAAGATTAGTAACGTCTACGAATCCTGCACCAGTGTCAAAACCAACTGACCCGCCATCTTGGCTTGTACTGTCAGTTCCAAGGGAGATAGTGAAGTCAGCCGATGCAGTGGCATTAGCAGTCTGTGATGGATCGGCAGCAATGTCGGGTGTCTGACTTGCATCTACAAAAAGTGAATAGCTTGCTGTAAATGAAAGATAAAGTTCAGTAACACCCTGAATCGCAAAGTTTACCACAGTAGTCAATGAATCAGTAATATCAGAAGTTGCCGAAGCGTTATTGTTAGCTCCGCCGACCGATGCGCCTGCGTATGTCATACCTGACGCTGAAACGGCAGGGTTGACCAATGCACTACCATCAACGATCGAATCCGCGACTGCATAACCATAACCATTCGCGAGACTGTCAGCGTGAATCGCCTCAACGTTACTGTGCTGACCAATCAGACTGTTGTTTGTTAAGCCAAGAATGTTGCAAGAAGGACCTGCGCAATCAAATACCCCATCAGCAGTACCTGTGCCATTGGGGCCAGTCGCGAACACTCGAGTATCAGGTAAACCGACACCGTTGAAACCCGTACTAGTTTGAGCCGAACGAGTACCGCCACTTACTTGAATAAACGTGCCCAAGTCTTGCGGGAGCACAGGTTGTGTCATCGCTTCGTCATAAAAAGCAATAATTCCAAAAGACTGCACGTCCAAATAAGACGTTGCCACAACGCCCGCATTTGCGGAGAGTGAAGCGCCCGCTAGAACTGCGCCAGCTACTAAGCTCTTTTTAATTTTAGAAAATTTCATGTCTTTTCCTTTTGAATAAGCATTCTGTTTTTCGCGACTATTTGACTGCACGGCGTTAGAAGCGATTGTCTCAAAAGAACACGCAGATAATGTGCCATTATTTCAAGTGTCTGATTTATCTGTGTTTTGTTCTTTGTTTTGTGTTTGGTGGGCGACTTTTGTTAAATAACCTGACACATTATCAGAGCCCGTAACGCCCTGACGCTATCACTGAGTTGGGGTCGAGTGTTTGTTTAATCTCTCTAATGCTTTCTATCAACGTAGAAGAATAGTATTTGTCATAATCACGATGCTGTAAGCTGTTGAGCCGGTAGGTCAGGTAGCCGCTCTCTATGAGTCGTCTTACCAATGAATTATGGCAGCTCTCCGCATGATGATCTGAACTACCAGAACGTCTGTCGTATAACAAAGAGATTACACATTCAATTGCTGTTGAGGTGAGTACAGTCATCGATATTGCAGACTCAACGTCGAATTCCTCTAGAACTTCAGAAACGATAGATACGAGTTTTTCGGCATTTTTACCTGTAGCTGGGGCAGTAGGTGCAAGCCATATAAGACCAACTTTGTTCCTCTCGAGTTTTGTGAAGTCATTGTCAGAAGGTAGTTGGGTCAGTTTATAATGCACACTCTTTAGAAAGTCATTAGTAGGTTCACCGCGTTTCAGTTTCATTAGGCTATTTAATTTGTCGAGAGTTTTGTCGACTTTTAAACCGCTTAATTGAGAAACTTTTGGGGCAATTCTCTTTAACCATTTGAATTTGGCTTCACTAATAAACTGTACTTTAAACTCTCCATTTGCAAACGTGCGTTTAATTTTCTTCTTCCAAACTTCTACTTCGTCGCTACTCCCGTAAAGTGCACCTGAAGCAGTCCATTCGTTTAACATGTAAGCTTTTGTATGTCTCTTTCTGTCTTCGTCTGATAGTGAAAGCTTTGATAGGGGCCAGTCACTTTCATCAAGGGCTGCCTGCAGGGATTTATCGAGATTTGTTATGTGGACGCAGCTTTTTATAATTTGCCTTTCTCGTAAATCACGAATTCTATCGACCAACACATTAATGTTTGTGTCTTTCTGTGTCGTAATGAAGAATGGAAGATAGCATTCAGGTGCAGCTATAAGTTTAAGTGTTGCCTCAGTCACAATACCCAGCGTTGATTGAGAAAAAATCCCGTCGACATAAGGGCCCACGCCCCATTTGTATATGCCTTCACTCGCAAATCGTTTTGATTCGTCAGAAAATTGTCTAAACCCAGTTGAGATAGCTTTTCCATTTCCTAAAACTACGTCAAAGTCGCTAATGAACTCAAAGTGGTTTCCGGCGGGAGTATGACCAAAGCCTCGTTCCAGACTGTTGCCCAAAACGCTGCAATCTACTGATGAGCCTGTTGCGTCCATCCAAAACTTAAGGCCTTTTTCCTTTAAAAATTCATAAAGCTGCTTTTGGGTAACACCAGCCCCAATTCGTACTGTACCCAAAGTGTCGTCATATTCTGTGATGATATTAAGGTTGACTAGATACAGTAAGAAAGCATTGTCGCTTCCCGCTTCCGAGCATGTATAGCCCCAGTTTTTTCCACTACTTATAGGGTGTAATTGGAACTTTTCATCGTTTTGACTATTTGCGTCGTTGAACAATTTAACTATCTGGAAAACTTCATTTTTGTCATTGGGTATGATTACAGCACAAGGGTGTGTTTGTTCCTTTGTTGTACTTGTAGAAAACTCGTCAAACATTTCGCCATGTGTAAGAACATTCGGTTTTCCTACGATAGCTTCAATTTTGTTCACTAATTCCAGTTTTTTAGGCATTATCGAGTTGCTCTTTCATGTCTTTTCCAATGACCATCATCAACTTCTTAAAACCAGGAGATAGAGTTTGGAATAACACTTTGGGGTCAATATGATAAGGTGCTCTTTTCCCATGATATTCAGTCACCTTTCCTATTTGCGTAAAAGGGATTCCTACAAATCTGAGACTGCGCGCAAGTCTGGGTTCCATCATTACGAAAATATGATTGATGCCCTTTTGTTGTGTTACCGTCGCGGCCATAAAGTATAAACTTATAGCAATGAAGGGAAAACAACGCATTTCGTTTTGTGAGAAGCTATGTTCATCAATTACACCAGTACCTGCGCCCTCATACTGGTCAGTTTTCCGTTTACGAAATTGCGCGGGAACAGCGAGACGTGATATTTCACAAATCTCTTCACGCCTATAATTTTTTGGATGAAGGACTTCATCTTCTATTGCATGACTACAAAATTGCTCGATGGGGAGTAGTTGCTCTGAAGAATTCGACATCACCATGCGAACAGTGCCTGCAAAGTTTTTTGACCCTTTATGCTGGACTAAGCAATGGATCGAGTGCTCGTCAAATTCATCTTTCTCCAAGCCGTCTGATTTTTCCGGTTCAAACGCTAGCTCAGTGCAGTAAACATCATGTCTTATCCTGAATGATAGTTCCTTCGTGGCCTGGTCATTTGCTATCGTGGTATTAAAAAACTGTTTAAAGTGGGTAGCTATTTTACTTACTTCTCTGTTTGCAAGCGTGGTCTGGAGTGATTTAGACACATTCCTAAGCAGTGGGTTGCTATCCATTTTTTTAAACAATTGCTTTAGCATTGTCATTCTCTTATTGGCAACGGTGTTACTATTAGATAAGCATAGCCCAAATAGGCTGTCTAGACCTACTTTGGGCTACAATTGTTTATGTAGACCTTGAAGATAAAGTTAATTTTTTATTGATCTCAGTGTATCTTCGTAATTAGGGTTATTAGGTTTTAATTCTAACGCTTTTTCAATTAGTGTTAATGCATTCTGTTTATTACCAAGCTCATTCTCGATCCAAGCCAAGTTATTCATGACAGCATGGTTATTCTGCGTTGCTTCAAGCAGGAATATGTAATAACTCCGAGCTTTTAGCTTATCTCTCTCAACTAAAGCGTCTGCCAACAAGCGCATATTGATAATATCTGACGGTAGATACGAAACATGCTTTTCTAAGAATGAAATTGCTTCGCTAGCTTTTCTTTGGTTCATCAGTGCGCTGAACATCATGGAAGCAACTCGCGGGCTAGGTGCTTTTTCATATGCTTCGGCGAGTCGTTCTTCGGCTAAAGCAAAATTTTTACTCGTCAATGCAAAGCTTGCCGAGATCCCCCTGCCTAAAGGAGTATTTTGAGTTGCTTTCGGTATTTGAGCGAATTTCTGTTTAGCTAACTCTAACGAACTTGTTAACAACAAAAAGTTGACTTGAAGTAACTGTAATCTAGGATCATCAAATTTCTTAAGAGCTTGCTCTGTTGTTTCTAGTGCTTTATTCGCGTTTCCTAACGTCTCAAGATAATTTATTTTAGCAATATAGGCATCCGGAACGTCGGGGGTGTGTTTTATCCATTCATCTAACGCTATCAAAACCTCTTCAGGTTCTGTCGCCATTACTTTATTTTTTAATAGTAACTTCCAATAAGCAGAATTTAGTTGTTGAGCATTTTTTTTGTAGCGAGAAAGAGAACTTAAGGATTCTTTATTTTTGCTCTCTAGTAGTAAAAATTTGGCTTTCAAAAGCTCAAATTCAAAAGACTTTTCAATGAGTGAGTCAGTAACTTTATAGACGAAGTTCTGACTATAGTTATTTTCTGAATTTACAATAAACAGCTGATTAAGCAATAGTAGGTCAGGTTTGTCAGTTGATATTGCTTCCTCTAGATATTCACTTGCTTGCTTAGCGTTCTGAGTTGCTAAGAGTGACTCAACGATGAGCGTATGTTTCAGAGGACTGACGACTTTATTTGCCTGAAGACTATCAAGAGCAGCGTCGTAATCGCCTTCCAGGTAGCTTGCGACGCTGCCAGCAAACATTGCTGCCTCTTTGTTTTTGCTTTGCCATGTGTCAGCAATCTGTTTTAATTTCTCTACTTGATTGTACTGATAAAGTGTCCCAATCATTACCTGCGCTAAAGCACCATTCTCAGGTGCTACTAAAGGAATGAAATCAAAATTCATTTCCTCTGAATTTGCTTTAAATTTATTTAATTGAGAAAACTTTTGAAATTCAGATGATAAAGAAGAAGTTTCGATCGAGGCGATACTTTGGATGAGTTGATTTCTTGTATCAATATCGCCTTCTGCTTGAGCAGCGTTAGCGGCAATAGCAAATAGCGAAAGATTAGCTTCGTCGCTATCAACTAAACTATTTTTAAATACCTCTATTCCTTTTTTGTAATTCCCAAGCTTTATCTCAGTTATAGCGAGGACTTTTCTTGCAGGATGTCCTTTCGGAAATACTGAGTTGGCCCCTTTTAGCTGTTGAAATGCTTTCTCGTAATATCCCTGTTGGAGGTATAGCGTGCCAAGGTAAGTTTTGAGGGCGCTGTCATTGGGATAAAAATCTGCAGATTTAAGTAGATATTGTTCAGCTTCTCCAAGAGAACCGTTAAGAAAATTGATCGTTCCTTTCAACCTGTTCGCTAATGGTTGATCGGGGAATCGAGACAAAACTTCATCGGAATACAACAGTGCTTCATCATATTCTTTGTTATTGTAATAGCATTGCGCCAACCGTAGGGTGGAGTATGGGTGAGTAAAAAGTTGTTCATTTACTTTTTCAAAGGTATCAATGCACTTTGTAGCCTCACCGTTAGCAAGATAATAGTGCCCTAGCATGGGTAAAAAAATACCATCGCTTTCTGTTTCGATGGCAGCAGTTTCGTCTTGAGATAGCTTCAGTTTTTGGTCCGAAATATTGTTCTCTAGTGCAATGAGCGCTTGGTCTAATAAATCTTGGGTTTTGGCGCTTTTTTTCTCAGTACTCCCCACAAGGATCAAGAATCTATCATTAAGTTTACTAATTCTTGAGTTCTTTTGTAACTCTGGAAATGTAGTATTGAAAGACTCAATATCTTCGAATTCCTGATTAAAAAAACTCAGTAAAAAGTAGTTTTCTATCGCCGAAAAGGCTTTGTCAGCATTTTCTTCTTTAATATTTTCGAGTATGCGAGTGTATTCCCTCTTAGCATTTAATATCTGACCAGTTTTCAAATATGCGTCCGCTAACAGAAGTCTAGCATCCAAAAACGTTTCATTTTCCTGAACTAAGCTTTTCAACTGAATAATTGACTTTTCGTAGGCGCTAGCTTCATAGTCCTTCTCAGCTAATAAAAACTTCTCTTGGTCAGTTTCTTGTGTGCACCCTAGTGACAGAAGGCTAGTTAAGCCTAGAAATAAAATTTGTTTTTTATTCATGGTTGAATCCATTTCCTTTGTTTCGCTAACATTACTCACTTCTTTTCGGCTTTTCAAAGCAATTTAGTTTAGCAAGAAATATTTTACGCGGGCTCCGTATTCGTACATCGCCATCTCTACTCGACGCATTGCGTTTGCAGATGGCATCTTAACGTATGGGGTAAGGCTTCCCGAACTGTGGAAATCTACTGGGAAAATACTGACCTCGTTACAGTATTCAGAAAGAAGTAATGACGCTCTTTTCGTATGTTTTGCTGAAGTAACTAGAATGATATTTCTTTTAGTTATATAGTCTTTTATCGATTCAACTTCACTCGCGGTGTCTGTACCTTTAGCTACTAATATTAAATTTTTTCGTGAAACGCCAAGGTCAAAAAGCAATTCAAACGCTTTTTGGGAGTAGTTTATATCAGGGTCATGTAAAAAATTTCCACCCGTCACCAAAATTGGTTTATCTAGTTTCTTTGAAAGCTTACTTGCTTGAACTAGTCTTTGTAGGGAGCAATGACTCCATCTTGATATTTCTGACACTTTGCCGACTGTAGAGTAATAACAAGCGGGAGTGACGATAAAGTCTGTTACTTCGGACTCCGCCAATGATTCTGAGTATGCTATATCATGTTCCAAAGGATATAAAAGAAGATCTGCAACGTAAGGCTGTGTTGTTAGCAACGCTAGTGATATAACACTATACATGCATGCCTTGCATAATCGTTTGAAATTAAACTGTCTCAGAATTAAGGCAATAGCTAAAATCAAGCACATTAAGCTTAATGGTGAAGAAATAATGAAAAACAGCTCTCGTAAAAGATGCACAGTTAGCAACGTCCTAGTGTTAGCTCGATTTTTGAAAATGGTAGGTAGTTTAAACAAGCTAATGGGGTTTTGTACTATATTCTTGTTGGCCACATCAACTCATTTACGCGCAGAACAACAATTTATTGATGTAGTTGAGAGCGTTACAAAGAGTACCGTTGCGATTGCGTTAGATGCTCCGTATAAGCATGCATCTCCGAGGGTTTTAGGAACGGGCTTCATAGTTGATGATGGGTCTTATGCTATTACCAACTATCACGTGGTATCTGAACCGCTAGATCCGAAGTATGTTGAAAATTACGTAGTGCTTAGTGGTGAAGGTACGGTTGTTAAAAAAATAAAAGCAGAGATTATTAAAATAGATCTTAAGCACGACTTAGCTTTGTTAAAGCTAGATAGCATTTTGACTCCTGTAGCACTATCTTCTAAAAACATGCTCAGGCCAGGTACTGACATAGCGTTTACTGGCTTTCCCATTGGAGCGATACTAGGGATTTACCCTGCGACTCACCGTGGCTACGTATCAGCAATAACGCCTGACGCTATACCAGCAATGAATTCGCAACAATTAAACTTAAAGATGATGGAGAGATTAGATAGCGTTAGTCTGATATATCAACTGGATGCTACTGCTTATCCAGGAAATAGTGGTAGCCCTATGTACGAACCCAGAACAGGTGAGGTTATTGGAGTAATAAATAAAGTCTTAGTTAAAGACACGAAAGAAAGCGCGTTGTCTTCACCTACAGGAATCTCTTATGCGATTCCTGTTAAATTTGTTATTAAGTTATTAGAGAGTAATTTCGGTAAGGATTGATGGTATAGACATTTGATTGTGGTTGAACAATCGTCGGTGTCTCTGTGTTTCTAGAGAGATAGTGTTATTTTCTATAAGGTCGATTATATAGTAGAGCTTAGGTTTGAGTATCTTTATACCTGTGTATCATTTGAACGAATGTAATGGAAGTTGCTTATCAGGTAACCTTTAATAATTCAAAAGGTGAGTTCTCAAACTTTTCTTGCTACAATTCAATGAGAAAAGCTCTGTAATCTCAGCCTATACGGTTAGTCTATACTGAAAGGGTGTATGATTTTTTTACAGTTTTTTAGAGAATAGAATAAAAAGCTCTATACAACAAAGAATTAAGTTTCGGTATGAAACTTGTGTGTCACAGTGCGAATTGATTTTTCTAGGATGTGGTTAGAATGGATAACAAGATAAATAACGATGAAGCGAAAAGAAACGCTCGTCGTAAATTTTTAAAGAGAACATCCGCTGGCGCGATTTTAGCGTCATTACCCGCTGCATCTGTGTGGGGGCAGGATTCTCTTATTGCAGGTTCCATTGCGGCATCCGGTACCGGTTCTGACTATGCTGGAGGCTCGTCAATAGCGCTGCTTTCACCAGGATACTGGAAGAACCACACCCAAGAGTGGGGAGTTGTTTCAATTACAGCTAGTTATTACTCATATACCAACAGTAAACCTTTTGGTTATGGGATATCGGGTTCGTTGATGAAAGACTCTGATGGTAACGTCCTATCTGACACGGATATGCAAAACCTTACCCTTCTTAAAATATTGCAAAACCCTGGGGGCGGTAACGGTGAAGGTAATATTAAGGGAAAATTTGCAGGTCCAGGTAACATTAATTGCTACATCGCTGAAATGATCTTGAATGCAGCTAATCATGGAAAAACTCTTGATGGGCAACTAATTAACTTTCCGGTTTTGTATGATTCAGCGAATGTAGGGTTAGGCAGCAATAGCGGTACACCGCACAGGGGTCTATTTCCTAGTTTAAATGCGTTTGCCAACTATCTTCATACCAGCGCTATTGGAAAAGAAACCGCCATGGCACTTGAGTTGGAAGCGTTGCTTAACGGAAATCATGCCTAAGAAGCTTGATAAGTACCTTGAAGAAGGCGTGATGTACCACGCCTTTTCTGATCTAAGTGGCGTAACATTTTATTCGACGATAAGTAACGAAATTTTCGTGGCGGCTGTTTCAGAGAGTGACCTGCTTAGTGCTTTTCACTTGAAAAGTGATATGACGGCGGATGTTTCAAATGTTGCGAGCGTTCTTGTCAAACAGGGGTTTATAAAAACTGAATGGCATTAAGCAGTTTTGTGCTAAACACTCACCCATTTTCTTTTCGAGTGTCGACAGATATTGAGCAAATAGTTGAAAGTGTCAAGCTTCTTTACGGCGATGCTGTAGAATTAGACTCTCGAATTTCCCTTCCTTATTACGAAATTAAAATCAAGCATACTAGCCTTGCTAGAAAGCTGTTTAAATCACAAAGCCAGTTTTTCTGCGATCAGCGCGAACCTTTTCTTCCAATGCCAATCGATAAGTGTCTGGCCATGTTCGAATGGGGCCTCAATTGGGTGGTGAGTGCTCATGAATTCAGGCATGTGATTCTTCACTCGGCGGTATTAGCTAAGGGTGACAAGGCGGTATTGTTTCCTGCGCCTCCTGGCTCAGGAAAAAGCACGTTGACAAGTTGGTTGAGTCATAATGGTTGGCGACTATTGTCTGATGAAATGGCTTTAATGACCCCAAATACTACACAAGTTACCCCTTTTGTTAGGCCTATTTGCCTGAAAAATAACGCAATTGCTTTAGCGAAAGAGTGGTTCCCTGATGGGCGATTTTCACATATTTCTCCTAACACTCATAAAGGTGATGTAATACACCTCTCACCACCTCAAGCGTCGTGGCATGAGCGATTTAATACAGCAGAGGTAGTTGCTATTGTTTATCCTCAATATTCTACGAGCACATTCTGCGATATTTACGAGCTTACCAAGGCTGAAGCGTTTTCTACGCTTACTACAAACGCATTCAATTATGGCGTTCTAGGTGGAACGGGGTTTACAACACTGACGAATTTAGTTGAGAAATGTCAAACTTTTGAAGTTAAGTATAATAATTTAGAAGAACTACAGAGCTTCTTGGAAAATGATGTCCTCTAATTCGTTACCTATAACCGAAGAAGCAATTGTTCGAGCGCTTCAAGACCCCGAGAGCTGCATAGGTAAAAGTGATGCGTGGTGGTTTAGTTTTATAAAAATTTTGCGTTTCGAGCGCTTACTGTCACTCTTTGCTTTTAGATGTGAAGAGTTAGATTTACTTGTCAGTTTTCCAATGGTAGTGCAAGGGCACCTTAAAAATGCGTTGATCATGGCTCAGCGACAAGCCGATCATTTAAAGTATGAAGTTTCGCTTCTATCTGATTCAATCAAAACCGTCACGCCTCAATGCTTGTACTTGAAAGGCGCAGCTTACTGCCTAGCTAACATGACAGTTTCTAAAGGCCGCTTGTTTTCAGATATTGATGTTTTAGTACCGAAGGAATGTTTGGATAAAATTGAAAAGAGCCTTTTATTTAAAGGTTGGCTGAGTAAACCGATCAATGATTATGATGAACGGTACTATCGAGAGTGGGCACACGAGATTCCTCCTCTTGTGCAGTCTAGACGAGGCACTGTTGTGGACATTCATCACAATCTGGTCCCTCCTATATCAGGGAAAGCACCAGATATTGAAGCATTTTTATCTCAGACCATGCATGTTAATGGTGTAACGGTACTCAAACCTCACGCCATGCTGCTTCACTCATGTATTCATCTTATCTTTAATGAAACATTCAAGCAGGCACATCGCGATTTGTATGACATTTCTTCTATTATCAAAGACTATGGCAATTCAACATTTTGGGATGAGGTTATTCGTCTCGCGAAAGAAACAGGCTTTTATAAAGAACTATTTTTGGGGTGTCGCTACAGCAGTAAGAAGCTTGGTTATGAACTGCCGCCTAAACTCATCAGTGATGTGCCCTATACAAGCGCTAAACTAATGTTGTTAGACTTGGTAATGCTAAAAGCATTGTCGCCTCATCACCCACTATGTAAAGTACCCGGTAGAGGTGTCGCTAATTTTCTTGCGTGGGCGAGAGGCCATTGGTGTAAAATGCCCTTAATGTTGCTCATTTATCATCTTTCTATCAAATCTGGCAGAGCGCTTGCACAGTCTATTTTGGGTAAACATTTTTTTGATGCTGAAGGGACACCTAAATAGTGGGTAATAATCTTATGGAGAAAAAATTGAAAATCTTAGTCACCGGAGCAGCTGGTTTCATTGGTGCAGCTGTATCGCAATACCTTATCAATCGTGGTGACCAAGTTGTCGGGATAGACAACATTAACGATTATTACGATGTCAATTTAAAGCATGCTCGTCTAGACGAGATTAAGTCATCAACTGCAGCTGATTTGTTTTCATTTGTAGAAATGGGCGTTGAAGAGCGCGACAAAATGGCCACGCTGTTCGAAGAACACAAGTTCGACAGGGTAGTGCACTTGGCCGCTCAAGCGGGTGTGCGCTATTCCCTTGAAAATCCTAACGCTTATGTCGACTCTAACATAGTCGGTTTTGTGAACATTCTGGAAGGCTGTCGCCATAATAAAGTCGAGCATTTAGTGTATGCGTCTTCTAGCTCAGTTTACGGCGCGAATGAAACAATGCCGTTCTCAGAGCAGCACAATGTCGATCATCAGGTAAGCTTGTATGCCGCCTCTAAAAAGGCCAATGAACTGATGGCGCACACATATAGCCACTTATATAACCTACCTACAACTGGGCTGCGCTTTTTTACAGTGTATGGCCCTTGGGGGCGTCCAGATATGGCGCTGTTTAAGTTCACAAAAGCTATTTTGGAAGGTAAAACAATACAGGTTTATAACTACGGTAACCACCGTCGCGATTTCACCTACATTGATGATATCGTAGAAGGCGTTATCCGTTCTTTAGATAATGTGGCTAAACCCAATGAGAGTTGGGACGGCAGCAACCCAGATCCAAGTACGAGTAAGGCACCATACAAGGTATACAACATTGGCGCGCAAACACCTGTTCACCTTCTGAAGTTTATTGAGACGCTAGAAAGTGCATTAGGCATTGAGGCGAAGAAAGAACTTCTTCCAATGCAGCCAGGCGATGTGCCTGATACTTATGCTGACGTTTCATCATTGGTCAACGACACTGGTTATCAGCCTTCAACAGACGTAGAAACGGGCGTGAAAGCCTTTGTTGATTGGTATCGAGACTTTTACAAAATTTGATTTCCAATGAGTACTTGATTAGGTTACGACACATCAAGTGCACTGCGTTTCATTACGCCCGCACACTTTTTGGGCAAAAATTCTTTTGTGGTTGCGTAACCAAGCTCAAAAAGTGTGTTCTTTATCTCAGGCGATAGTGAGAAGTCTACCGCTGAAATCTCACCTGTATTTACCACCACGGTATTATGCCAATACTTTGCATTAACGTATTCCCGAGAAATTGCCGTCATAAACGTTCTAATAAGCATGCTGACATACTGAGGCAGTTGAAGCATATTCTTCTTAATTGCTTTGCGCTTTTGTTCGGTGCTTTGCAGCCGGAAACATACAGAGGGCGTTCCATCACCTCGCCAATCTTCAAAAAGTGCGTCTTCTGATAATATTGCGCCATCCACTAGTAAATGTTCTTTGAACGGCTTAAATGAAAATATAAGTGGGATTGACATGGAGTAACGCACAGCCTCTGACACTTTCATATCAGGCGCAGTCTTTTTGTTGAATAACACAGGCCCGCCGCCGTTCACATCGGTGGCAAGAATGTTCAAATTCATCGGCATATCGTTAAACACTGCCCCTTCGAGTTGCCTATCAATCCATTTTTGAAAGACATCACCAGATGAGAGACCGCCTTCACGCAGCAGTCTTACGAGTGAGAACTCAGTAAATTGTTTGAAGTCAGTGACTAGCGCTAGCTCTCGCATTTGCTCAACGGAGTAACCTTTGGCGTAAAGCGATGCGACAATAGAGCCCCCCGATACACCTACTAGCGTATCGAAGCCAATATGCATATCGTTCAAGGCCTTAATAATACCGATGTGTGCACTTAGACGTGTGCCGCCACCTGAAAAGATGGGCACAATTTGTGTGATGCCCGCTCGTAATAGGTCATTCGGAACTGTTGCTGGGGCTATCTGCATGTACATACTCCATAATGATGAGGCTGCTACAACCGCAGTTTTTTGCTTTCGTTGTCACTGCTTAACCTCTTATTAAAAGCGTAGTTTACTGAGCTCGTAACGGCAAAATAGAGATGCTATTTAGTCAGGAACTTTAGTCTAGGGTGTTGCTTTTTCGCTACGAGATGGGATGGGGTGAGATGGAGTGTGGGGAGAAGGAACTACCTCGTGTTAATTTCCTGATGTAAAGCAATAAACGAGAAAAGGTAGCCAATAGAGATGAACAAAACAAAAAGCCCACCTCTGTTACAACAGTAGGTGGGCTCTATTTCTCTAGCGTATAATTTTCAATAGCTAAATTAATTACCAGCTAGTTTCGCTTTCATCTCCCGTCGACGGGCGTGCAACAAAGGCTCGGTGTAGCCGCTAGGTTGCTCTTTACCTTTAAAGATAAGGTCGCTCGCGGCTAAGAAGCCGATAGAGTTGTCTAGGTCCGGGCTCATCGGAATATATTCAGGGTCGCCGGCGTTTTGCTCATCCACTAGCACTGCCATACGCGCCAAAGACTCTTTTACCTGATCAACGCTCACAATGCCATGCTCTAGCCAGTTGGCGATGTGCTGGGATGAAATACGCAAGGTTGCGCGGTCTTCCATCAGCCCTACATTGCTGATATCCGGCACCTTTGAGCAACCTACGCCTTGGTGAACCCAGCGTACAACGTAGCCCAAAATACCCTGAACGTTGTTGTCGATTTCTCGCTTAATACCGTCTCGAGTGAGTGTTGAACCATCTTCTAACAAAGGAATGGTGAGAATATCGCTTAACCCATCAAAATCGGCATCAAGAGACTTCTGAACGTCAAACACGTTTACGTCATGATAATGAAGCGCGTGAAGTGTCGCGGCAGTAGGTGAGGGCACCCACGCCGTATTAGCCCCAGCCTTTGGATGGCCAATTTTAGTGGTCATCATATTTTTCATTTCATCAGGTATTGGCCACATGCCTTTACCAATTTGGGCTTTGCCAGAAAGGCCGCAGCGAAGCCCCACAGCCACATTTGCAGTTTCATAAGCCTTAATCCACGCCATCGACTTAAGCGCAGCTTTTTCTGCAAATGGCCCTGCAAGCATTGAGGTGTGAATTTCATCACCGGTTCTATCTAAGAAACCTGTGTTAATAAACACAACACGTGAGGTGGCCTCAGCAATACACGCTTGAAGGTTGATGCTCGTGCGGCGTTCTTCATCCATTATGCCCATTTTAAGGGTGTTGGCTGGCACATCGATAATCGTTTCGATAGCGCCAAACAGTGCGTTAGAGAATGCGACTTCCTCTGGCCCGTGCATTTTAGGTTTAACAATATAAATACTGCCTTCGCGGCTGTTTTTAAATTTGCTGTTACCTAAAAGATCATGCTTCGCGATAAGAGATGTCACTATACCGTCCATGATCCCCTCTGGCACTTCTTCTCCGTCAAAGAGCATGGCATTGTTAGTCATAAGGTGGCCCACGTTTCTAACGAACATAAGGCTTCTGCCAGAAAGTACTAGCTCTCCTTCCTGTAGCTTGTTCTGCGATACGTGCTTCGACGGTTGATAATGTCTATCGTCGTGCATAGCGCGAACAAGCTGCTTGCCGCCTTTTGTCATCTCAATGCTAAGCGTGCCTTTCATAAGGCCTAGCCAGTTGCTATACACCAAGGTTTTGTCTTCGGCATCAACCGCGGCAACGGAATCTTCACAATCCATAATGGTGGTTAGTGCGGCTTCAACCAGAACGTCTTTTACGTTTGCGGCATCGCTCTCACCGATAGGGTGTGTGGGGTCAATTTGAATTTCAAAGTGCAGGCCGTTGTGAGCGAAAAGCAGGCTCGTGGGAGCGCTTATGTCACCTTGATATCCTTGCCATTGCTCAGTGTTTGCTAGCGTAGTTTCATCACCATCGGAAAGGGTAATAGCCAATTTACCTGTTTCAATTTTGTATTTGGTAACGTCGGCATGACTGCCCTTAGCAAGCGGTATCATGCTATCTAAGTAGTCTTTCGCTTTCGCAACAACTTTGGCACCGCGAACAGGATTGTAGCTTTTACCTGCTTCAGCACCGTCTTCATCACTTATAACGTCAGTGCCGTACAATGCGTCGTACAGGCTTCCCCAGCGCGCATTTACCGCATTAAGAGCGTAGCGGGCGTTATTGATTGGTACAACTAGCTGAGGACCAGCCATCGTTGCAATTTCAGCATCAACATTTTGTGTTTGAGCACTTACATTTGAAGGTTGTTCAACGAGGTAGCCAATATTTTTGAGGAAATCAGTATATTGATTTCCACTTACTGGGTTGCCAGCCTTGTGGTAGTCGTCAATTGCACGTTGAAGCTGCTCTCGCTTTTCTAACAGCGCGCGATTTTGAGGAATGAATTTTTCGAAGAGGGCTTCAGCACCTTGCCAGAAAGCATCTTTATCTACGCCTGTACCAGGAAGAGCCTGTTCGTTGATAAAGTTATCGAGTTGTTCGGCAACCTGTAGTCGGCCTCTAGTAATATATCCTTGCATAACTACCTCTATACATTTGTCTGTTAACCCAGTGTAGTGTGTATAGAGATAGTTTTTTAATTTATGGTTTGTATTTTTGCCATATATCTCGTGAATGTTTAGCCGGCGTTCATTTCGCTAGCCACATCGCTGATTAAACGGCGTAGCCAAATGTGTCCTGCATCGTGGTGAAGTAGGGCACTCCACGCCATTTTTAACGCAATAGGCGGGATGTCGAAAGGGGGCTCTTTAATTACTACGTCTGGGTCGTGTTTAAATAAACGGGCAGCTTTACTTGGCAAGGTAGCAATAAGCTTCTGCTTTTTCGCAATCTGCAGGGCTGCATGATAATGACGCGTAAACACACGAATAGCGCGTTGTTTTCCAATTTTTGTTAGCTCAGCGTCAACCCACCCCAATTTTTGAACTTCATTTGGGTCAATACCCACGCCCACGCCAAAGCCAGTTTTGCTAACCCAAATATGCTGAGCACTCAGATAGCCCTCAAGGTCGCATTTTTCAACTAGCGGGTGGTCGGCACTCATTACACAGCTAAAGGTGTCATACCAGATAACTTTTTGGTGAAACGACAAAGGCAGTTCATCGAAGCGGTTAATTGCCATATCCACTTTACCTTGCTCTACATCGTGAAACGTCACGTCGCTTGGCGTGATAAGGTCGAGGGTAATATTAGGCGCTAAATCGGCTAGCCTGCCCACTAATTCAAGTAGCAGAGTACTCTCCGCATAGTCACTGGTCATTATGCGGAAGGTTCTGTCGCTGGTTAAGGGGTCGAAATCAGTCTCTGGCTGAATAGAACTTTCTAATCGACTAAGCACATCGCGAATAATAGGCTGTAGCTCAAGTGCGCGCTTAGTAGGTGTCATCCCGTCACTGGTGCGAACGAGAAGCGGATCTTTAAACAGATCGCGAAGGCGCTTTAAGCCGTTACTCATTGCTGGTTGAGTAATGCTTAGCTGGTTTGCCGCTTTCGTTACACTTCCTTCGCGCAACAGCACATCCAAATAAACCAATAAATTCAGGTCGACCTTCGCTATATTCATTATTCTAATGCTCTTTTTAAACTGAATTAAACGTAACTATTATAAAGCTTTTTTATTGCAATGTCAGATAAGCGTTTAGTCTTAAATGAATAGTTTTAATATTTTTAAGTTATTGGTTTTTAATGAGTATGTAGTTTTTTTATGAAGCCAAAAAAAAGATAGTTTTCTTTATTTTTTGTTGAGGGCATAAATAAAATAAATGTGAGGCATAAAAAAGGGCACCCGAAGGTGCCCTGTAGGAAAGGTTGGGATACTTTCCGTTTAACTCTTTACCTGTTCGCGTTATACGTCAAACTGGTTCATGGTGTTGTCTTCACCAGATGCTTTCAGTGCACCTTCACCAGAGAAGTACTCTTTGTGCGTGTCACCTAGGTCTGAACCTGCCATCGCCTGGTGCTTAACGCACGCTAGACCTTGACGAATTTCTTGACGCTGAACACCGCGTACATAAGCAAGCATGCCTTCTTCACCGAAGTAACCCTTTGCAAGGTTGTCAGTAGACAGTGCTGCAGTGTGGTAAGTAGGTAGCGTGATAAGGTGGTGGAAGATACCCGCTTCACGTGCTGCATCAGCTTGGAAGCTCTTAATCTTCTCATCAGCTTCTGCTGCAAGTTCGCTGTCATCGTAGTCAGCAGACATCAGTTTTGCGCGGTCGTAACCAGAAACGTCTTTGCCTGCTTCTGTCCATGCGTCAAATACTTGCTGACGGAAGTTAAGCGTCCAGTTGAACGATGGAGAGTTGTTGTATACCAGCTTAGCGTTTGGAACCTGTTCGCGAATAGCGTTAACCATTTCAGCGATCTGACCAACGTGAGGCTTTTCAGTCTCAATCCAAAGTAGGTCAGCACCGTGCTTAAGCGACGTCACACAGTCAAGTACTACACGGTCAAAACCTGTGTTGTCTTTAAAGCGGAATAAACCGTTTGGTAAGCGCTCAGGCTTAACAAGTTTGCCACCTTGCTTAAGCACTAGGTCGCCTTCAGTTAGGTCTTCCACACCCGCAACATCAGTCGTTTTAAGGAAGGCGTTATACTGGGCAGCTAGGTCACCTTCAGAGGTAGACACAGGAATTTTCTGAGTAAGACCAGCACCTAGTGAGTCAGTACGTGCAACAATTACACCTTCATCTACACCTAGTTCAAGGAATGCATAGCGTACTGCATTGATTTTTGCTAAGAAGTCTTCATGTGGAACCGTTACTTTACCGTCTTGGTGACCACATTGCTTAGCGTCCGATACTTGGTTTTCGATTTGGATACAGCACGCGCCAGCTTCAATCATTTGTTTCGCAAGTAGGTATGTTGCTTCTTCGTTACCGAAACCTGCGTCGATGTCAGCAATAATTGGCACTACGTGAGTTTCGTAGTTGTCTATTTCTGCTTGGATAGCCGCTACATCACCGCCATTTTTCTTTGCGTCGTCTAGTTTGTGGAAAAGGTCGCCCAATTCACGCGCATCTGCTTGGCGAAGGAAAGTGTAAAGCTCTTCGATAAGTGCAGATACTGATGTTTTTTCGTGCATTGATTGGTCAGGAAGAGGACCAAATTCAGAGCGAAGTGCTGCTACCATCCAACCTGAAAGATAAAGGTAGCTTTTGCTTGTAGTGCCTTGATGCTTCTTAACAGAAAGCATTTTTTGTTGGCCTACGAAACCATGCCAGCAGCCAAGTGACTGTGTGTACTGAGACGAATCTGCGTCGTATTCAGCCATGTCTTTGCGCATGATACTTGCTGTGTAACGAGCAATGTCTAAACCTGTTTTGAAACGGTTTTGAACCTTCATGCGTGCAGCGAACTCTGGATTAATGCCTTCCCAAGTTCCGTTTTGTGCTGCCTTTAATGTGGCGAAGTTATCAATGTCTTGTTGATATTGCGACATGAGCGTCTCTCCCGACTATAATTAAAATACTTAACGTTGTTTATGTTTACGCTGTAGGGCGTTCCCGTTGATTCCATTTCATCCTAGTGCCGGAATTGGAATAATAGAAATATATATTTTGCATTGCGGTCATTTATTTTGTGAATGTATGGGGTGTGCAGGGGCGTACAATGGCGTACAGGGGTGTACAGTGGCGTACATATATTAGCAAGTACGATGTTATGCACAGTAAGCGGTAGTTGCTGTCGTTTGTTTAATCAGTCTATTAGCTAAAAGGGTAATGGTATTGTGTGAGAAGGCAGGGTAAATTTCCGCGAGCAAATACGGCGGTAACATGCCTGCAATATTTTGGCTAGCTAATTGATATTAAGATAAAAAGTGGGTTTTATGAGTAGCAGTGTACTGTCGTCAGTTGATCAAAGAACAAAGCTAGTTGGTGAAAACAGACTAGAGCTTTTGATGTTCCAGCTTGGAACACGGCACGTTTTTGCCATGAATGTCTTTAAAATTAAAGAAGTCATTAATGTTCCAAAACTTAACATCATGCCTGGCTCTCACCATAATCTCAAAGGCGTGATGAACTACCGCGGTAGCTCAATTCCTATCATCGATTTACGACAAGCTATAAAAATGCGCGGTACGTCTACCGAAGAAACGGCGAAGAACGTGATCATTACTGAATACAATAGAAGCATTCAGGGTTTTATCATTGGTAACGTTAAAAACATTGTTAACACCTCCTGGGGCTCTATTCAGCCGCCTCCTTCAGCAATCGGAAAGTCAAACTATTTAACCGCCATAACTCAGGTGAATATTGAGGGTAAACAAGAGCTGGTCGAGATAATTGACGTTGAAAAAGTATTAGCTGAAATCATTGATTACGACACATCTATCTCTGAGGAAGTACTGGACAAAGAAATAGTTAACCACTTTGTGGGCAAGAAAGTGCTTATAGTGGATGACTCCAGCACCGCAAGAAAACAAATCAAAGATACCTTGGAACAGCTTGGTGTTACCATTATTGAGCGTAAGAACGGCGCTGAAGCGCTTTCATTGCTGAAGAAATGGGCTGATGAAGGCAAAAATCCTACCGACGAGATATTACTCATGTTTACCGACGCTGAAATGCCAGAGATGGACGGATATAGGCTGACATCAGAGGTGCGCGGCGATCCAAGAATGAGTGATTTGTTTATTGCGCTTAATACGTCCCTAAGCGGCAGCTTTAACGACGCCATGGTAGAAAAAGTGGGATGTAATCGATTTATTTCAAAATTCCAACCAGATATGCTTGTTGACGTTGCTCAGCAGCGCATGCGCGAATATCTTGAGTCTACCAACAATAAGTAGCCCTTTTTTCCCTTTCGTATTTTGACCTCCTAGCGTTGCCAGATGAACCTTTAGTCATCTGGTGGCGCAGCATTTTTATCCAAAAGCTTTGAGCATCTTGCCTGCCTGCATTACACTACTATTTTCTATCGCTTAACAAACATAAGTGCACATTAGCGAATAGTAGCGATAGCACCGATTTTTGTATCTGCACCCGATTAAAAGGGCTTTTAGATACTTTTAACTTACTCAGGGAAGTTTAAATGATTAAACAATTTGTTCGCACATCCGTTTTAAGCTGTGCGTCAATCGCCGTTTTAGCGGGTTGCGGTATCACTGAATCTGCAAATCAGCCTGCCAGCCCAAATAGTCTTTATCCACAATCTGTACCGAAGAATATTATTATGGTTGTTGCAGACGGTATGGGGCCTGCCTACACAACGGCATATCGTAATTTTGTTGACGATCCTTCAACACCTAAGATAGAACCCGTTGTGTTCGACGATATCTTAGTTGGCAATGCATCGACTTATCCTGCTCAAGTTTCTGGCTATGTAACAGATTCAGCCGCAGCGGCTACTGCATTGGCTACTGGCGTGAAGTCATATAATGGTGCAATTGGCGTTGATGTAAATAAGCAGCCTGTAAACTCAGTGATGTATCACGCGAAAAGCAAGGGTATGCGAACTGGTTTAGCGGTGACTTCTCAAATTGTTCATGCGACGCCTGCTTCTTACATCGCTCACAATGAAAGCCGTAAGAACTATAACGAAATTGCTGAAGATTTTTTCGATGTTCGCGCCGATGGAAAGTTCGTTGCTGATGTAATGCTGGGTGGTGGAACCTCATACTTTGAACGTGAAGACAGAGACATCTTGGCCGAGTTTATTGATGCGGGCTACGAATATGCTGATTCATACAACCGCCTAGCATCAGTACCTGCAGGGAGTAACGTATTGGGCTTATTTGCACCTGTAGCGCTGCCTGCAGTGCTTGATGATAAGCGTAAAAATCGCCTTGAGTACCTAACGCAAAATGCCATCAAGCATTTAGAAAACGATAACGGATACTTTCTTTTAGTTGAGGCAAGTCAGGTAGACTGGGCTGGTCATTCAAATGACATCGCTTCTGCTATGGCTGAAATGCACGACTTAGCGCTTACCATGGAATATCTACGGGATTACGTTAAAGCTAATCCCGACACCTTGGTCGTGTTAACTGCCGATCACAGTACCGGCGGTTTAACGATTGGTGCTAATGGCGACTATCGCTGGAGCCCAGAGCATTTGAAGTCAATGTCTGCATCAGTAATGACTATTGCTCTTGAAATGGCGAACGAAGAGAATCCTGGCGAGTTTGTTGCGAAAAAGCTAGGTCTTTCTTTAAGTGAAGAAGAGCTTGCTACCCTTGATAGCGTATCTAACCAGGATGATAAGACACGCTTCATGGCTGTGAAGACCTTTTTAGATACAAAAACTAACACAGGCTGGACCACTGGCGGCCATACTGGGGTAGATGTTGAAGTATTTGCTTTCGGTGCGGGGTATCAATCGTTCATGGGGCAAATAGACAATACGGATATTGCGAAGAAAATCTTCAGCTTTATTGATAAAAAGCAGCCGGTACAGATCGCGCCTCCATCGAAGAAAGTATCTACTAATATAGAGCTTACGTCTGACGAAGATGATGACGGCCAGTGTAATTTTAAAGAGGACTGGCACTGCAACTAGTTAATGCGATAGCTTCTTTGATTTAAGAAGTATCTTGTCATAAATAAAGCGCCGACGTTATATAACAGGCGCTTTATTTTTATCAGCAAAAAATGAGGCTATAACAGAGAATGGAAAACGAAATGCTGTCGTTACTTCAAGATATCTTTGAAGAAGTTGAACCTATGTTGGGAATGGGAAAGGTTGCTGACTACATTCCGGCTCTGGCGACGGTAAACCCACGACAATTTGGTATATCAATTTGTGACACCCAGGGGCGAATTACGTCAATCGGCGATGCCAGCGTGCCTTTTTCTATTCAAAGTATCTCGAAGGTTTTCAACTTAGTGTTAGCTATTAATCACTATGGAGAAACCATGTGGGATCGCGTGGGATGCGAGCCCTCAGGTCTGCCGTTTAACTCGTTAGTGCAGCTAGAATATGAAAATGGTATTCCACGAAACCCTTTTATCAACGCCGGAGCGCTGGTGGTTAGCGATATGGTGCAGTCTCGTTTTGCTTCCCCCTTCATTGCCATGCGAGACTTTGTAAGACGCTTAAGTTGTAACGGTGAGATTGTTGTTAATAAAGTAGTAGCAGAATCTGAATTTGAGCATCGCTCTCGCAACGCGGCAATGGCTTATTTGATGAAAGCCTACGGTAACTTTGAAAATGAGGTGGAGGATGTGCTTAGAAACTACTTCCATAACTGCGCACTGGAAATGAGCTGTGAAGATTTGGCGCGCTCTACCAGTTTTCTCGCTAACGCAGGTTTTTCTACTTGCGCCAACGAACAAGTGCTTACGCCTTATCAAACTAAACAGGTGAACGCCCTGTTAGCAACCAGCGGTATGTACGACGAAGCAGGTAGTTTCGCATTCAAAGTGGGGCTGCCAGGTAAAAGCGGGGTAGGCGGTGGCATTGTTGCCGTTGTACCTGGCCGTTTCTCAATTTGCGTATTTTCACCAGCGCTTAACAGTGTAGGTAACTCCCAGCTAGGCGTTGCCGCACTAACCTCGCTTAGCGAACGCATAAACTGGTCTATCTATTAATAGCCTGTCAACTCCATAAAGCCGCTTCCTGAGTGGCTTCCCTTTACCTGAACTCGCCCTTCGTAGTAGGGGAAAACACTGTCATTCCACTGATCTTTCTTAAACGCAGAGATAGTCACGTCGATATCCTTTGAAGGGATCTTTATTTGCCAATGAGAGGGAACAACATGGCGGCTATTCTCACGTTGTATCGTTGCATATTTTAACGGGGAGATAAAAATGTCATTCTGGCTCAGAGTCTCTTTATTTCCATTCTCAGTGATGTAGCTGGCGGTTATGTAAACCTCGTTTACGAGGTTTTCGCCATGCTTGTCGTTATCCTTACGTACTTTCTCGCTCTGGTTAGCGGCGTGCATGCGAAAAGCCATCAACTTACTGCCATCGTTTAAATGAAGCGAAAACCAATCCCATCCCATGGCTTGATTATTGGCTAGATGGCTTGTCCACTCATGGTCGAACCAACCGTTTCCTTTTACCTTTATCGCTTTACCGTCAACGTTAATAGCGCCCTCTGCCTGAATGAAAGGCTGACTGTAATAGTACGAGCGCAGACGCCCGTCCTCGGTCTTTTTGCTGTAGCCTTTTTCACCATGCTTAATAAAAGGGCCTGAAGTGGTGAGGTTCAGCGATACAGCTACGGCATTATCGTTGAGCTTGTGAGCACTGGTTAATGCAGCAGGTGATGATGCCTGTTGGTTTTCTTTTTCAGGTAGGTCAGACATTACTTGCTTAGTTTGCCCAAATGCAAAAGACAGTGTGGACGGAAACATGCTTTCGCGTTTGTTGTTGTCATCTATATCTTTTGTTGAGCTTTCCCATACCCAATCGTCTATGGCTGCGCTGAACGGTTGTGAGCGAACATAAGCGTTGCCTACGCCGCCAGAAGCGAAGCGTTCTTCGAAGTAATGAGCGTTTGCGGTATAAAGTGATGCATGTCCCATCCACTGCTGCCCGTTTGACCAGCTACTACTTGTGGCATCGATATGAGCATCGTCACTGGTATTAAAGCGAAAGAGAGTGTATTGAAGGCCGATTTCATCGCCAGTTTCGCTTTCCAATACGAAAGTTAAATACCACCATTCAAGCTGAAAATCAGGATGGCTTTTGTGATCAGAAGGCAACCGTAAGGGCTTGTTGCGCTCTACAGAGGTAAACCGAGCGCTAGTTTCCATGTCTCCAAAGAAGCGGTTGGGTGTGTTATTCACTTCATTATTTATACTGTCCGGTTTCTTTACAGTGTTATCCGCTGTATTGAGACTAGCTTCTGTGTAGGAGGTATTTTTACCACCGGTTTCATTTTTCATCGTTTCATCGGCGGGCTCGCTGCAAGCCGTTAATAAACAGCACGCAGCGATAATTCCAAGCAGTGCTGAAGATTTTATCTGTTTTTCCTCTTTATCTAACAGGCTTACGAATAACTTTTTCCATTGCTTTAGATAGTGGTTTAACAGTTGTAATGACAGCTTTTTAGCATGATTTAGCGTCATAGCTGAACCTCCTGCCTTAAGTCGATTTTTGGCTTTAACTTGCCCAAAGGAAGCAGCAGTACCAGCGATACGATAAGCAGAGACAAGCCCACGCTAGATACAATGACTTGTGCGTTAATGGCGAGCGGGTATGTCCAGTTAAACGCGTATCTGTTTACTAAGTTGATAAATACATACGCCAGATAAATACCAAAAGGTACGGCAAGAAGTGCAGACATAAAGCACAGCAACATGTACTGCATAAAGAGTGCAAATTTCACCTTGATTTGGCTTACTCCAAGGGCTCTAAGTACCGATAGCTGCGCCGCGCTGCCCAGGGTTAATACCGTCAGTGAAACTGCAAAAGCAATGCCTGCAACTAAAAGCGTTGTAATATTTAGGCCATCGGTCAATACAAAAGTCCTATCAAAGGTTTGCATAGAGATATCTAGTAAATTTTGCTTGGCATACAAGGTGTATTTACCTTGCATTTGGGGCTGTGCATCCAGCATTTTTTCTACTTCAGCTTTAAACTTAGCGTCGTTTGAATTAAGAGGCGTCGATGATCCGTCGCTAATATCACCGCCATAACCACCGCCCCTCTCTTTATTCTTTCCAGTGAACTTGGCTTCAGGTCTATCGGTTTTAACCGTTGGATAGATTGCCATTACGCCAGAGTACAATGCGTTTTTAACTACATCATCCTGCGTAGCAAAGAAGGGCAGGGGTACCAATACTTGACCGTTCAGATTCCCATAATCAGGGTAAATGCCGAGGACTTTCCACGTAGGCATTGTTGAAAAGATAGTTGAACCTACCTCTGAACCAGCCTGTGCTATTTGATCATTTAGCGCAGCGTTGTCCGATGTTTCTGACTGACGAAATTTGATACTCGAAATAGCCAACGTATCACCTAGCGCTATGTCATGCTTGTAGGCAAGCTGTTGATTGATAAAAATACCTTCGCCGTTAATGAATTTTTGCCACACAGAATTAATCGCTTTGTTTCCCTTTAGTCCATTCTGTGGTGACGTGCTTTTTTCTGGATTCGGCACTAGGCCTGACATTGGGCCTGACATTGAACCCGAAACAGTGCTTGAAACTGTTTTAAGTACTGAATCTAACACTAGTGCTTTTTTGCCGGTGTCGTGAACAGGGTAGCTACTTATAGATATCTTTGTGGGCGCATCTACCCTGCTTATTGCGCCCCCTCCGTTTCCAGCGACGCCTATGATTTTTCCTTCTACTTTCAAAAGAGGTGTTGTGGTCATGGAGGGTAAAAGCTTCACCCTTGAAAGAGGCTGGTTGGTATATAAATAGAAGGGGGCGTAAAGCCTTTGGGTTAACCACTGCTCGGTTGCGTTTCTGAAACTATCCGTCATGGTATTCATGCCAATATTGGCGGTAAGGGCGATGAAAAAAGCACATACTGCAAGGCGGGTTTTGCCCGATAATGAATGCATATTGGCAATAACATAATAAAACACCGGCCACTTTTTGGGCGTAATGCCTGTTAGTGCTTTTGCGATAATTGGAAGCCATAATAGTACTAGCACACAGCTAGATAGCAGAAGCAGTGCAACGAAGAGAAGTGCAGAAGCGGTTGAGGTGACAACCTGCTCTACAGCGAAGAGCAACAGGAGCGTAAACAGTGTTGAAGTCAGAACAAATAAAAGAGAAGCGCCTTTCGTTTTCTTCACTCGATTAACGGTCAAAGCCTTTGAAAGCTTTGATACCGGTACGAGTGCAAACAGGGCTAGCGAGAGAAATGTTACGAATAGCGCCAGGCCAAACAGCGAGAGCAAATTAACATCGGGGTTCACAAACACCGCGTTAAACAGCGACGTAAAAGTACCGCTGATTACCGGAGAGAGCAAAGTCGCGGCCTGAAAGCCTATAAACATTCCAATAGGTATGCTCATCAGACAATACAAAAGGAGTTCTGTGAATAAAGCACTCGTTAATATTGTGCTTGAAATACCCAACTGACGAAAGCGAATGATGTTAGGTAAGCGTGTACGGTACATTAAATTAAGCGCATTAAGCACGATGAATAGCGCTACTACCCCCATAAGTCCACTCATCGCCCACAGGTTTAAACGAAAGCTGTCGGGTAGAGAGCCTGTTTCATTTGTGGAACCTGAAGTCGTCACCGAGACGGGTGTACCAAGAACCGCCTCTATATCTCTAACGTCTTGCGTTTTGAGCGCAGTTAAAGCAATTAACCCGGCAAGTGGAAATTGCCCATCGTTTAAATTAACACCGGCTTTATAGAAATCGTCAATTGGAATCACCAGCGTATCTTGGGGAACCAGATTGGTAGTGCTGGCAGCTATAGTCGCAGGCCAGAAAAGTCGTGTTTCGTTACCTTCTGCTGACTTTATTTGCGGCGGCACATGGTGGCTATGGCAATTAAGCTTCGCGCTTGTGGCGGGATGTAGAAGCCCATTTACTGCAAAAACATCAAACGTATCTGAGGCTGAGCGCTGTGAATTCGATGGCTTTGGACTAAATATCCGTCCGTTACTTTTCAATGAAGCTTGCGAAGAGGACATTGAGTTTTGAAGTAAAGACATGTCAGGCACCGAAAAGCCTCGCATCCGGCTTCCCAGAAATGGCTGGGAATCTATACCTAACAGCGTAATCGTCGAATGCTTTTTGGTTTCCTGAGCTTCGTTTTTCTCGCTGCTACAGGTTAGCGTGATATCTCGTGTAGTAAATGCAATAAGCTGAGTAAAACCACTTCTTCGCAATAACGAATACTGCTCTTTGGTGAAATTTACCGCCTTGTCAGCTGGCGTAACAAGGCTATTGGTTAAAAGGCTTTGCTTATTTTGCAGCAGCTCACCCTGCGTGGCGCCCTCGTTTATCAATAGAACGGTAATTAACCCTGTATTTGCCAACACTATTGCAAAAATAATAAGCAACGGCTCCCACGAGCGCTTTTTCGCCATAGCAAAGAGAGCTAAGGTAGTGAGCAATAAGGTACGCAACCGTTTCTCCTTTTACTTGCTGTTTTGGTGCTTTATTTTGGTGTTGGATGGCTTCGCAATGTCATGGACTACATATCGGTTTAAACAAACGTGTCTTCAGACTCAGCGTTTGCTAGTACACCTTTATGCAGTCTCATAACTCGGTCTGCTCGTTTGGCCACATCACGACTGTGCGTAACTACCACTAACGCGGTATTAGTATTCTTACAGGTTTGATAAAGCAGATCCGCTACGCTCTCGCTGGTGGTTTCATCTAAGTTACCTGTAGGCTCGTCGGCTAGCACAAGGGAAGGGCGATGCACAAGGGCACGGGCAATGGCACAGCGCTGCTGTTCACCACCAGAAAGCTGGCTAAGGGGCTTTTTGGAAAGTGCTATAATACCTAGCTGCTGCATAAGCGCTTGCTGATAGCCTTTATCGTAATTTCCTTTAAGCCGTGCTGTGAAAGCAATATTGTCCCATGCGTTAAAGCAATCGAATAAGTTAAAGCTTTGAAAAACAATGCCCAGTTTGTTTTTGCGAAACCCATCAATGTCGTGAGCGTTATTTGTACGTTTCGTAATAGATAAGTTGTCGATGAGTATGTCACCGCTATCTGGCCTGTCGAAACCAGCGATTAGCGATAGCAACGTTGACTTTCCGCAGCCAGATGCGCCCTGAATGCTTACTGATTCAGCGCTATTTAATGTAAGTTCAAGATTGTTTAGCAGCGGCTTTTCTGAGGCAGAAAATGATTTTTTCAACTTGTTTATAATCAGCATAGGCAGGTATTTTTATAGTCTATAAGCGCCGACAATACTCAGCAGTAAACTCTATACGTATGGGGGAGGTATTAGGCTTAAAAGGCGTAGCTGTTTTAGAGAAACAAAAAAGGGGCGGTGAGCCCCTTAGTAGTAAACGCATTACTGATTTATAAAATTGTCGAGTTCTTCGCCAGTAATCTTTTTAATTTGCGCAAACAAATACCAAAGGGCAGCAATAAGCAAAATCATGCTCGGAATGACAATCACTGGATAGCTGAGCGCAGTCATTCGACCAAGTTCTTCGGTATAAGCGGTCGTGCCCGGTTCACTAACCAAAATCATTTTAGCCAGTATGTAGTTAAGCGCCGATGAAAGAAAAAAGGAGCTGGCAACGATATAAGAGCTAACCGCTACTTTCTTTTTAAATTCGCTCTGTTTGTTTTTGGCATCTAGTACTTGGTTAAGATGAGGCCAGTTGATAATTTGGTCGTTTAGGATGAGGATCTTAACCAAAGGCTTATTGGTGTATTGAGTAATGAGTACCGCAATGCCGATAAGACCCGGTATCGCCGCTTCTTTAATCGCAATGTATTCAGCAGGAAGTTTAAGTAAACTGAAGCCGCCAGTGAGCAGCACGCTGATAATACCTAGCACAGAAAAGCCGTTGACCTTTCCAGATTCTTTTAAGTCCCATAACCCATAGCCAATTGGAAAGCTTAATGCAGCAACAATGCTCCACGCTGGGCCTAAATAATCTTCAGAACTTGCATAGCTCATCAGAACCACGGGAATAACAATGTTAAACGCTAGGTTGCCGAAAAAGCCTTGGTTTTTTTGAGTCGGTTCTTGTACTGCTGACATATCTTCTAATAACGTCTTATCTTGTGGCCAATTATACGTGAACTAATTAGCGTGCCCAGTGCCATGCGGCAAATAAGCCACCAAGAAAGCCAAATAAATGATATTCAAAGGAAATAAATTTCGATGTGGGAAGTACGCCAACTAGCATTCCGCCGTAAAGCGCAGCAACCACGAGTGAAATAAGTAAATACCGCACTTTATTACTACGAAAGCCAGCCAATACGAGGAAGCCGAAATAGCCATATACCATACCACTTGCGCCGATATGTGTTGCCGTTCTGCCAAATAGCCACACACCCAAGCCACCTATAATAAGTGCGCTGAACGTGGCAATAATAAAGGTGCGCTTTCCCCATTGCATGGTTAGCCACATAAATAATAATAGGGGAACCAAGTTTGCCATTAAATGGGTTGGCGTACCGTGAAGAAAAGGGGCTGTAAAAATATAGGGTAATGTTGATAGCGTGCGCGGCACTACACCAAATTGGTTGAGTGCATTACCGGTAAGCAGGTTGGCAGCTTCTATTACAATTAACAGTGCTCCTAGCGTTAGCAGTACGCGAATTTGAAAAGAAAGCGGCTTCATCAAAAGGGCCCCTAAAATAGACTACAGAATAATATGAGGAAGGTAGCGAGAAAGATCTTGAGTAATAGCAGAAGCATCTTCCCTTACCGAAATACCCGCTGGCATGTCATCTACCAACCAACTCCCTATAAGCGTATGATTACCTTCAAAAACGGGTAAAGGTTCAAATGCTTGAACAATAAAGCCTTCTTCACCATACGGGCCTTCGCTGAGCACATTTTCAATGCCACTCTCAATCATAGATACATTGGCGCCTTCTCTAGAAAAAAGTGGCTTTTTAATCCATTTTCCAGACAGACTCTTTGCGCTTATTTCATCTGAGAAAAAAGAAGGGAGAAGGTTGGGATGGCCCTCAAATTTTTTCCAGAGCTGAGGCAAAAGCGCCTTATTAGAAATTACTGATTTCCATGGCGGCTCTATCCAATTAACCTGAGCATCTTCTAATATGTCGCCAAATTCTTCGCGCAGCATAAATTCCCAAGGATAAAGCTTAAAGCAATCTGTGATGGGGGCATCCTGAAGGTCAGTGAAAACGCCAGTGTCCGCCAAGCCAATATCTTCAATGAAAGTAAAGTCGGCGCTTAGGCCAGCCTCCTTTGCGCAATCTTGAAGGTACTGCACGGTTCCGCGATCTTCTACGGTATCTTTGCAGCATGCCATGTGTATCTGATTGATATTGTAATGAAGGGCTATTTCTCGAAAACGGTGCACCAGTTTCTCTTGCAAGCTGTTAAATTGGTCCGCGTGCAAGGGCAGCTTTCCCCGGTCTACGTTTTGCGATAGCCACAGCCACTGCCAAAAGCCTGACTCATACAAGCTGGTGGGCGTATCTGCGTTGTTCTCTAATAATTTTGCAGGCCCCTTGCCGTTATAAACGAGATCAAGACGTGAATATAAGCTTGGGTCTCGCTCACGCCAGCTATTGCGTACTAAGTCCCAATGCTGTTCTGGGATGCGAAAGCGAGTGAGTAATTCCTCACTATTCACCACATCCTCGGTAACCGACAAGCACATTTGATGTAGCTCGGCGGTAGGATCTTCAATATCGTTTTCGATTTGCGCTAGCGTAAATTGGTAGTAGGCGCTCTCATCCCAGTAGGGTTCGCCATACATGGTATGAAAATGAAAACCGAACTCGTTGGCCAGTTGCTGCCAGCCTTTGCGAGGCTGGCATGGCATTCTAAACATAGTTATCCGCCCCAGCCGCCTTTACGGCTGCTGCTGCCCCAAGAAGATTTAGCACGCACGCTGCTGCCAAACCCGCCTCGTTTCATCGTGCGGTTCACTGTGGGCTTAGGCTTATAAACATCCTTATTTACGCGGTAATTTCTTTTTCGTATATCACCGTCGAAGACATAGCCGTCTGCGGTTATCCAGCGTGAACGAAACGGTGAGTTATACGAATACGACGTGTATAAAGGTTGAGAGTAATAACGACTTGGTGAAAGCAAAGAACTCACCATATAGCCCGCCATAAATGGCATAAAGAAGCTACCACCACCATTATTCACTTGCTGGCACTGATTAGGACCGAATTCGTGTTCGCAGTCATATTCAGAACTAAAGCGCGGGCTGGTGCGCATGGCCTCGTCTACCGCCGTTTGGTAAGCCGCTTCACAGCGCTCTACAGCGCCAGGGTAGTCTTGTTTGCAGTCTTCTAGTGAAGTGTAAATAGTGGCATCTTCTTTTTCTGCGCCACAACCGCTTAAAATAACGCTGGCGACACCCAACGCCAAGGGCTTAACACTAAAGCCTTTTCGCATGCGACTAAGGTCAATGTGCTTGGTACGCTTTAGCGCTGGCTTTTCACCTTGCATACTTTCATGAAGGTTAAGCGGAGTATTTTGTTTATCAGTCATCGCTGCCCCCTTAATAGGTCATGCAAGCGGCATTTAATAAGCCAACGGCAATAGACATGCTGGCAAGCATCACACCTGCCGAAACTTCATTGTTGTTGATGCGTTCTGCGATTTTTGGCATGAAGCTAAAGCGTAAGATGGCGAAGGCGAGAGATTGCGCAACAACAGCGACCAGCGCCCAAATAGCAAAATCTACCACGGCAACGGAGTTTGAAGCTGCGCTACCTAAAGCGATGGCAAAACCAATAATGGCACCGCCGAAACCGATAGCGGCAGCGACGTTCTTATCTTCTTTAACCAGCTTCCATTCATCGTGGGGGGTAACTAGCGCATACACGAGTTTAAAGATAAACAGAAAGACAATCGACAAGCCAAAGTAAAGCGCAAAGTTATCTAAGCCTGCCAAAGACTGCATTATTGTATCCATAACTATTCCTTTTTAATTAACCGTTTATCGTGATATCGGCAGGCTCTATATCGAAACCTGTAGAGACCACCAAACATCTGTCTAAATTATTACCCACTTGTTTTTCTTCACCTACAACAAGCAGTGTTTCTACTCTATTATTTTCAATAGGCCGCTCGTAAAGCATCATAAACTGGTCGGTTTTACTTACATCACCATCTTCTTCATAAGTGGTTTCGGTTACCGCTACTGGGGGAGATTCGTCACCTACTGCGCCCCAAACACGGGTAAACACCTTGCCATCTACCTCATAGGTAGGCTGGCTAATGACGTTTTTCAAGCAATCGTTCCACTGGGCAGTATTGCCAATGGTTTTTGTTTCGTAAAAGTGCCATAGCTTAACATCAGTAACATGGTTTTCTGATAAGCCGCCATCGGTAACGACCTGTAAGAAGCCGTCGTCATCGGTATAAAATCGAAGTAGGGTACCGCCAGTATCTAGCGGTGCTTCGCCAACTGCTTGAATAAGCTGGGAGCGTGCAGCGCCTTCTATGGTTAATTCTGGCTCTAAAAGGGAGAGCTTTAAATTATCCAATTCAAAGGAACCACCAAGATAAAGCCCCATGATTTCAGGCGCTTTAGGCTTTTTGGGTTCCGCTTTTTTAAATAGCTTACTAAACATATCTACGGCCTCTTAGTCAGCGTCAAGAGACGACCAGTTAATTGCATTAATTCGGCGCTCGGCAATATAAAATAACGTGTCGCCCGGATTCAACGTAGCATCTAATGATGGGTTTACGACCATTTCTTTCACCAAACCATTGGGCGCATAGCCGATAAATATGGCGTCGTGTTTACGTTTCAAGTTAACAAACAATTTGGCTACGGAAATTGCTGAACAACTTTCCGGGATTTTGACAGAAAATTGCGCTTGCCCCTCATCAATACTCAATAAGTCGTGATGAAGCATACTTGAGCCTGGATCGAAGGCTGCTTTGACCAGCATTTCAATAGCAACACTGGGCGTACACTCCACTTTTGGGCAGTGGTCTTGCAGAAGGCTGACCAAGCTATCATCATTAAAATAAGCAACTTGATGGGCGTCCGGGTTGCGTTTGGTGCAGTAAAGCGCGGTGGTCATAGTGACATCATCTTGAGGGTTATCAATAAGAATGGTTCGGGCAGTGCCAACACAGGCGCGGTCCATGTCCTCGTCTTTATTGAACGAGTCGACTTTTACGAACTCAATAACACCTGGCATTGGGTTAGTAATATCGGCTTTTACACACAACACAATGTCTGGGCGCTCCGCCATGGCGTCACGCTCTTTAAGGATCAAATCGAGAAGCAACATGGTACGCTGCTCATTCCATCCAATTACCAAGATATGGTTATTCAGCATTAAGCTATTCATACCCAACAATCCTTTCTTCCACGTTAATGAAACCCAAGCTGCAATTCGACCAATAACCATGGCGAAGATACTTAAACCAAGCGGTATGACGTAAAGCGCTACAATTAATTTTCCGGCTGGTGTGACAGGAGACAAGTCGCCATAGCCTACCGTTGAGGCGGTTACCGCTAGCCAGTAGACAAAGTCGGTATTGGCAATGAGATCGTTTTCGTTAGCAGCGTACAGCAGCCAGTAACTTGTTACTGCGTAAAAAGCAGTGGCACCAACTATGGTGTACCAACGTGATTCTGCAAAATATTGCAGCATGATTTTTCGCAGTTTTATCCATGGAGACATAAAAGAAACAGCCCTTGTTATGCGTGCCTTTACTCTGCCTTGAAGTGCTTGATTTGTCTAGGTTAGGTTATCACCATAAGGTGAGTTTAACTGTATGATTTTGTAACAAGAATTAAAAATGGGAGCGTTAAAGCTCCCATTTCACATAGTTACTTGCCAAGAATTCGCGCTAGCTCGTCATCGGCTGAGGTTTTACTGCCTTTAATACCCGCTTCGGCTAAGCGCTTTTCAAGATCGCTGCTCGACTCTTCGCTAGCAAGTTCTTCCGCGGCTTGTAGTTCAGCGTTGCGCATCTTTTGCTTATCCTGAATGCGAGACAATGACTCTGTCGCCGTCTTCATTTTGCTATTCGCGCCCATGTGACGTGACGACACAGCAACTTGTGCTTTCTGAACGCTTTCAGTGGCCTTTACCATATCAACCTGTTGTTCAAGTCGACGCAAATTTGCTTTAGCCTGCTGAATATTATGTGCAAGTTGCTTTTCTGACTGCTTAAACTGGTCAAGGTAAGCTTGCTCTTGCTCGCGCTCTTCTTTCAGTTCAGCCACTTTCTGCGCGCAGTCTAGCGCGAGCTGACGATCGCTATCAATCGCCTTGCGAGCGTGCTCTTCATACTCTGCAATCGACGAATTAAAGCTATCGACTTTCTGTTGAGAAAGCTTACACTTCGCCAAAATTTGCGTACGTGCATGATCTGACTTGCGCAATTCTTCTTTGGCTTCTCTGATTTCTTGCTCCAGAATTCGAATAGCCTGACTATCTGCAACAGACTGAGCAGCTTCGGTAGCACCACCTTTTACTGCGGTAATAAGTTTTTTCCACACTGACATTCGCTTCTCCTTAAGAAGTAAATTTTAGTTAAGGTGTGTTTCGTAAGCATCTAGGAACGATGCAACATTCTGAAACAGGGTTTCAACTTCAATAACAATACTTTCGGCTTTCGACTGGGCACTTAGTGCACCAAAGGCGGTGTAGTATTCTTCGCCACCAATGTTTGAAATGCCTACTGTGGTAAGAGGAAATACCATATGGGTAGACAGAATTTCATGGTCTAACGCAGGTTTATCTTTCACATCAGAAGCAGCAAACAAGAGGCTTTCTACTAAAATCTGCTCTCCGCTGATAGCAAGCCATGCATCAATGCCGTCTTGATTAGCAATAAGCAGGCAGTTCTCCTCACGTGTTACCACAAAGTCATCGTGCTCTTTTAAGAAGCTCTCGATGCTCTCCAGTTCCCAGCTCATACCTTTCTCCTTTAATTATTGAAGCGATAATTTTGAAAATGAATGTCGTGTGTGGCGCTAACCCATTGTGCTTCTTTACTTGTTAAAGAGGACAATCAAAGGTGTTGACACCCGCTGTACTGTACCGACTATTTTCACTCTCGCCAATATCTTGACTTGCAGTGTAGACGCATTATGCCATAATCGTCAATATTAAATACGTGCTTTAAGTGTAAAAAAGTGTGTTTTTGTAAAATATACATCACAAATGTGTGGTTTTGGAGGCCGTCTTGACGACGATAAAAGCTAAAAATGCGTGGCGACAAACGGTGGCTAGAGTAGTGAAGTCTGAAATGTCGGTTCGGGGCGTAAAGTATCAAGCATTAAGCCAAAGGCTTGAGGAAATTGGGGTTGAGCAAAGTGCAGACAATCTTAGAAACAAAGTGAACAAAGGTATAATGGGCGCAGATTTACTGTTACAAATTTTGTATGTGTTGAAAGCGCGTCCATTAGATGCAGCACTTTTAGAAGAAATCTTAACTGACCTTGAGCGCTAAAACGCGTAAAATAAGAGGGTATCGTTGGGCAGTAGAGATTTTGTTGACACAGGGCCAGGTTTATAACCAGATTTAAATTATGAAAGCGTGGATGATATATCGGCATTGCAGATAAAAAAATACCCAGCAAATGCCGGGTACAAATAATAAGGAATGTTATTGGGAGAACATCATCACTATCTGCGTTTATCTTAAGCGTTTAAGAAAAATGATGCTATCAAAGAATGATGGTCGCGCGTATCTCTTTTGATGCTTAGTTATTTGAAATTATACGAACCTATGTAGCTATCTGAAAAGTATGAGCTTTAAGATTTGTATTGCTTTCATTTCTGTAAGCTTTAGCCAATTCTTTAGCCTTTAGTATAAACTTAACGATACTTAAAATTGCACTTTGGCTTAACATTAACACCTAATATTGTTGTAACTATGAAACTATCAGATTTTAGCTTTGAGCTACCCGAAAAACTTATCGCCAAATATCCCACTCAACAGCGTACAGCTAGTCGCTTATTACACCTAAACGGTAAAAGCGGCAGCGTAGAACACACTATGTTTGCTGACATGCTGAAATTTGTAGAGCCTGGCGATTTGCTAGTTTTTAACAATACACGCGTGATCCCAGCGCGCCTGCTGGGTAAGAAAGAAACGGGTGGCCAAGTAGAGGTGCTCATAGAGCGTATTACGTCTGACCACACTGCGCTTGCCCATGTGCGTGCCAGTAAAGCGCCCAAACCGGGTTCAAAACTTATTTTAGAAGAGAAGGTGAATGTAACGGTCACCGGTAGGGACGATGCATTATTTATTCTGCAATTTGATCACGATGAGACTGTACTGTCGCTGTTAGAAGCTCATGGCCACATGCCACTCCCACCTTATATCGACCGCCCCGATGAAAACTCAGACAAAGAGCGTTATCAAACGGTTTACAATGAAAAGCCAGGTGCAGTGGCTGCCCCCACGGCCGGTCTTCATTTTGATGAAGCTATTCTAGCTGCGTTGAAAGAGAAAGGTGTGAATTTGGCGTTTGTGACTTTGCACGTTGGTGCAGGGACGTTTCAGCCAGTGCGTGTTGATAACATCCAAGAGCATAAGATGCATGCAGAGTTCGCGGAAGTACCGCAAGATGTAGTAGATGCAGTGCTTGAAACAAAAGCCAACGGCAAACGAGTCATTGCAGTAGGTACTACATCAGTGCGTTCCCTAGAATCAGCCGCTAAAGCGTGCGTTGATCGCAAACATAAAGACGTTATCGCGCCATTTAACGAAGACACTGAAATTTTTATCTATCCCGGTTTTGAATTCAACGTGGTGGACGCCATGTTCACTAACTTTCACCTACCAGAGTCCACCCTAATGATGCTGATTAGCGCGTTTGCAGGTAAAGACAATGTGATGAAAGCCTATCAAGAAGCCATAGAAAAAGAGTATCGATTCTTTAGCTATGGTGATTCAATGTTTATTGAGCGCGCTTAAAAAAATAGGCGTTTAATTGCCTCGTACTAGTTTAGTTACAGATAAACATAGATACGGGGCATGATCTCAGCCAAATTACTGGTATAATCTCCGCCAATTTATTTTTATACCCAGCGCAAACGCGCATCAAAGTGGGAATGCTTTCACATGCAATTTGAGTTGTTAAAAACCGAAGGCCGAGCCAGACGCGGTCGTTTGGTGTTTGAACGCGGTGTTGTTGAAACTCCAGCGTTTATGCCCGTAGGCACTTACGGTACGGTTAAGGGGATGACCCCAGAAGAATTAAAAGACAGCGGTGCACACATCTGTCTTGGAAATACCTTTCACCTAATGCTACGCCCTGGTACCGGCATCATTCGCCAGCACGGCGATCTGCACGATTTTATGAATTGGGACAAGCCGATTCTTACTGATTCAGGCGGCTTCCAGGTATTTAGCTTGGGTGACTTGCGTAAAATTACCGAAGAAGGCGTAACGTTCCGCTCTCCAATTAATGGCGAAAAGATTTTGCTTACGCCTGAAAAATCGATGGAAGTTCAGCGTGATTTAGGCTCGGACATCGTGATGATTTTTGACGAATGCACACCGTATCCTGCTACTGAGCAAGAAGCGCGTATCTCGATGGAAATGTCGCTTCGCTGGGCTAAACGTAGTAAGGAAGCCCACGGCGATAACCCAGCGGCACTGTTTGGTATCATTCAGGGCGGTATGTATGAAGGACTGCGAGATGTCTCACTTGCTGGTCTTGAAGCGATTGGTTTTGACGGTTATGCCATTGGCGGTCTTTCAGTAGGCGAGCCGAAAGAAGATATGATCCGCATTATCGACCACACTGCACCAAAAATTCCTGAAGATAAGCCGCGCTACTTAATGGGCGTAGGTAAACCTGAAGATTTGGTTGAGTCTGTGCGTCGCGGTATCGATATGTTCGACTGCGTAATGCCAACACGTAACGCCCGTAACGGTCACCTGTTCGTGACGGAAGGCGTAGTGAAGATTCGCAATGCGAAACACAGAAACGATACCTCACCATTAGATGAGAATTGTGATTGCTACACTTGTAAAAACTATTCTCGCTCTTATCTACATCATTTGGACAAGTGTAACGAAATCTTGGGTGCGCGCTTAAACACCATCCATAACCTTCGCTACTATCAGCGTGTAATGCAGGGTCTTCGCGATGCGATTGACGCAGGTACACTTGATGAGTTTGTACAAGAATTTTATGAACAAAAAGGGTTGCCGGTTCCGGCACTATAACAACGATATTATTTGGGGAATTTTATGAGCCTATTTATCTCTAACGCTTACGCACAGTCTGCTGGTGCGCCGCAAGGTGGCGGCATGGAAATGATCATCATGCTAGCTGTATTTGGTTTAATCTTTTACTTCTTGCTTTACCGTCCACAAGCGAAGCGCGTAAAAGAGCATAAAAATCTAGTATCTTCACTTAGCAAAGGCGATGAAGTGCTCACACAAGGTGGTTTGGTAGGAAAAATCACTAAAGTGTCAGAAGAAAAAGACTTCATTGAAGTTGCACTAAATGAATCAAACAACATTGTTGTTCAGAAGTCTTCAGTAACTGCTGTGCTGCCAAAAGGCACAATGAAGTCACTGTAAGTAACAACCGCCGGGGCCGGGACGCTTCCCGGTTTTGGCACGAAAGGATTATCCAGTGCTAAACAAAAACTCCATATGGAAGGTACTGAGTGTACTCATTGTTGTTGCAATGTGTGCACTCTATGCACTTCCTAATATTTATGGCGAAGATCACGCCGTACAAATCTCAGCAGGTCGTGATGCTGTAGTTACAAACGCTACGGTTGAGCAAGTAAAAGCGGCCCTTGCCGAAAAGAATATCTCACCTAAGCGCGTTGAGTTTGAAAACGAGCAAATTTTAGTTCGTGTTTCTGATTCAGATACGCAGCTTGTTGCTCGCGAAACCCTTGAAAAAGTGCTTGGCGATGACTACTACGTTGCCATGAACCTAGCGCCAGACACACCAGAGTGGCTTGAAGGGCTAGGTGGTTCGCCAATGAAGCTTGGCCTTGACCTTCGTGGTGGCGTTCACTTCCTAATGGAAGTAGATATGTCAGAAGTTATCACTAAGTCGCTTGAAGATGCAGAGAGTGGTTTCCGTACCTCACTGCGTGAAGAAGGTATTCGCTATCGCGGCGTAAAGCAGGTTGATGATCATATCGACATTACTTTTCGTGATGAAGAGACTCTTGATAAGGCTGAATTCTTTCTACGCAATCAAAGCCGTGATCTTACCTTCAATCAAATCGATGACCTAACCCTTCGCGCTGTTTTCGCTGAAAGTAAGCTTCAGGAAATTCGCGACAACGCGGTTAAGCAAAACATCACCATTATTCGTAATCGTGTGAACCAGCTTGGTGTGGCAGAGCCGCTTGTTCAAAAGCAAGGTGCAGAGCGCATTGTGGTTCAGCTACCAGGTATTCAAGATACCGCTCGTGCAAAAGAGATTCTAAACGCAACAGCGACGCTAGAATTTCGCATGGTTGATCAGAAAAACGATATTCGCGACGCATTGAATGGTCGTGTACCTCCTGGTTCTCAGGTTATCGAAGACCAACAAGGCATTCCTCAGCTACTTGAAAAGCGCATTATGCTTACTGGTAGCCATATTATAGATGCAAACAGTGGGGTAGATGAGTACGGTCTTCCAAACGTGAATATTTCACTGGACTCTGAAGGCGGTAACAAGATGTCTCGCTCGACCCGAGGCAATATCGGTAAGCCAATGGCGACTGTATTCATTGAATACAAATCCACGGGTGAGAGAAACAAAGACGGCAAGTTAATCTTTGAAAAAGAAGAGCAGGTTATCTCTGTTGCAACTATTCGTGCGCAGCTGGGCAGTAAGTTTCAAATTACTGGTCTTGATTCTCCGAAGGAAGCACGGGACCTTGCGTTATTACTTCGCGCGGGTGCATTGATTGCGCCAATTCAAATTGTTGAAGAACGCACTGTAGGGCCAAGCTTAGGTAAGGAAAACATTGAGTTAGGTATGCAGGCCATTGTTTATGGCTTAGCGGCAGTGCTTGTTTTCATGTTGATTTACTACAAAGCTTTTGGCGTTGTGGCGAACATTGCTCTTATTACCAACTTGGTAATGATTGTTGGCATTATGTCGATGATTCCAGGCGCAACGCTAACACTACCGGGTATGGCGGGTATTGTTTTAACCGTTGGTATGGCGGTAGATGCGAACGTGCTTATTTATGAGCGTATCCGAGAAGAGCTTCGCGACGGGCGTAGTCCACAGCAAGCTATTCATCACGGGTATGACAGTGCATTCTCAACCATCTTGGATGCGAATATCACTACTTTCATTGCTGGTCTTATTCTGTTCGCGGTAGGTACCGGCCCAATTAAAGGCTTCTCTATTACGCTAATGATTGGTATCGCAACTTCAATGTTTACCGCTATTTTGGTTACTCGCGTTATTGTTAACGCAGTATGGGGCGGCAAACGTGTAGAGAAATTAGCGATTTAAGGAGCGTAAAATGCAGTTATTAAAATTATCCGAAACCGTTAATTTCATGCGCCTTCGCATTCCTGCGATGGTGCTATCGACACTTCTCATTATTGGCTCATTTGTTTCTCTTGGAGTGAACAGCCTTAATTGGGGTCTAGATTTTACTGGCGGTACGCTTATTGAAGTGGGCTATGAAGATTCGGCTGATCTAGAAGCGATTCGCGTACAGCTTAACGAAGCTAACTTTGAAGATGCTATAGTGCAGAATTTTGGCAGCAGCCAAGATGTACTTATCCGCATTGCTCCTCGTGATGGTGTTAAAGCCGTTACTATTGGCGAGCAGGTGCTTGCAGCACTACGTGCTGACGGTACTGCGGTTGATATGCGTCGTATCGAATTCGTAGGTCCAAACGTAGGCGAAGAGTTAACAGAGCAGGGCGGCCTTGCAATGCTAGTCGCACTGTTATGTATCCTCGTTTATGTCGCGATGCGTTTTGAATGGCGATTTGCTTTAGGGTCAGTATCGGCGCTAGCGCACGACGTTATACTTACGCTGGGTTTATTTTCAGTACTTCAAATTGAATTTGACCTTACGGTACTGGCTGCGGTGCTTGCAGTAATTGGTTATTCACTTAACGATACCATCGTTGTGTGTGACCGTATTCGTGAGAATTTCCGCAAAATTCGTAAAGGTGAGCCAGTTGAGATTATCAACATCTCACTAACGCAAACCCTTAACCGTACTATCATCACGTCACTAACGACGGTGTTAGTATTGGTTGCCTTGTTCTATAAAGGTGGTGCACTTATTCATGGTTTCGCCACTGCGTTGCTATTCGGTGTAGTGGTAGGTACTTACTCATCGGTGTATATCGCAAGTTCAGTGGCACTTGCATTGGGTATTAGTAAAGAAGACCTAATGCCACCACAGGTAGAGAAAGAAGGCGCTGACTTAGATCCTATGCCTTAGTTTTACACGCTTGAAACGTACAAAAAACCGTATCTATGATGCGGTTTTTTTATGCTTTAACAAAAGTGGAATTTACTATTGATTGGGGGCTAATGCTTGTTTCAGATCATCTTTATATCGCCTTGAAAGCGCTACTGATTGACCGTTATTGAGCATTATTGTTCCATCCCCTGTTTCTTCATAACTTATAGACACAATGGCAGGTATTCGCACTGCGTGCGACCGGTGCACTCGCATAAAGCCTTGATGCGCTCCTTCTTCACAAAACCGGCCAAGGGTATAACGCAAAGGGTAAACGCCCACGTGAGTATGAAGGTTAATGTAGTTTCCTGAGGCTTCTACTCGCTGTATGTCAGTGACTTGAACCAAAAACTCCTTATTGAGCTTTTTCACCAATAAATAGTCAGGTAAGGTGCTGGCCACGTTGTCATTCGTTATCTGTGATGTGTCGCGTGTAATAGGTGATGCTTCACCAATTAAGCGTTGATAGCCAAACCGTGCAATATAGTAAAAAGTAATCAGAGTAATATAGCCCCATACATCCTTTCGATATTCGTAGATGAACTCATTGAGCCATATCCCAAAGTCATAATTGCGTTCAGAGAATAAATAAACAAGCTTTCGAAACGCTACCATTAATAATACATGGGCTACCGAAAATAAACTGGCGAAGGCAAAATGCCACCCAAGCCATGTCGCTCCCACTTTTACTTTCTGATCGAGTGTACGTATAGCGATAATTAGTGGGATGACGAGTAAAGCGGTGCTCAAAGCACTCGAGTATTCCCAAACGTACGGCTCCCAAAGTGCTACGCTGTTATTGTCGCTTCGAGAAAATTCAGTCCAACTAGACGCAGCATTGATTGAATTGTTAATAAACAAATAGGCTGTAAGCAAAACAAATGCAGCGTATTTATGTTTTGATTCAGAATCCCTAAGAAACTGACTCCATTTTTCATCCCAGTTATTCACCGCTTAACCCTTTTTCCCTTAATCTCGTCACTTAGGCGTTTGCTGTCGGACGTCTATCACATTAGATGCAACACGTTAGTTAAGCACTATTGAATAGGAGTGAGGACATTGACGCAAGCATATGTTGATCAGGAAGCAACGTTTGTTAATAGAACTTCAAAGGGGGAGGCGAGAGAGATGGCCGTGGTCGAGAGTCCTGTCACTCAGCGTTATTTCGAGTTGGATGCACTGCGTGTCACCGCGTTTGGTGTACTCATTTTTTATCACATCGGAATGTATTACGTTTTAGAGTGGGGCTGGCATATAAAAAGCGACGTGCAATTTCCACTACTGCAAGATGTGATGATATTGACCAACCAATGGCGTATGTCTTTATTATTTTTGATCTCTGCCATGGTATTTACTGTCGTGCTGCGCCGCGCTTATGACCAAACGACCTCTCGCTGGCGTGTATCACTTTTACTACTGGGGAAGAGGGCGTTGCGGATATTAATTCCTCTTGTTTTCGGTATGTTTGTTATCGTCGCGCCCCAAGTATACGTAGAGTGGACAGTAAGCGGAGCACTAGCCATGCCGTTTAGCGAGTTCTACGTTGCTTACATTAATCCAAATACTGACTTGTTTATCGACAAACAATCGGTAATTGGCTTACTGACGTGGAATCACCTTTGGTTTTTACCTTACCTTTTTGTGTATAGCGCTTTCATATTGCTGTTTTTCCCGCTTATCAGATTTGTGGAAGTAAGGGCGTTGAGAGTACTCGATAGTTTGGCGCTGTTTAGCGTGTTAGTGGTTACGATCATGACTGCCATATGGCTGGAACTACGAGTAGCATATCCCACGTCGCACGACTTGCTTAATGATTGGTATAGTCATGCAAAGTACTTTTTTGTGATGCTGGTAGGTATTGTGATTGTGCTTAGACCCGCATTGTATGCTGCAATTATGAGGTCCCGTTACGTAAGCTTAACCATTGCGATAGTACTTTACAGCGTCATAATTTTAGACCGGCACGACTTGCTAGGCCCTACAGGGCAGTTAATGGAGTCGTCGCCTGGGTTTCGTGTTTTGGTTGGTGTAATCGTTGTACTTAATCACTGGGCATGGTTGGCAGCAATATTGGGGTTCGGTCGAAAATATTTGTCTTACCCGAGTAAGGTGGTGAGCTATTTGAACAAAGGCGTATTGCCTTACTATATGGTGCATCAAACGATAATTGTGGTGGCGGCATTCTTTTTGAGCTCCCGTGTATCGTCGACACTCGGAGAATTTATTTTAATAACGCTAATAACCGGTGTGGGGTGCGCACTGACATACGAAGTCGCCAAGCGCTTTTTAATACTTAGATTTTTGTTTGGCCTAAAGTTAAACACGAGTCCGCATAGCTCATTAGCCACTCAGCGAGAGGTAAAATGTTCGTAATCGCGGTGTGTTACCGCAGGTATAACGAAACCAATAAGTGAGAAAAAGAAAAAGGCGCTATGCCACGTCATTCGTGTCATAGCGCCTTTACTGTTTAACTGTGCTTGGTTTATCGGCTCAGTTTATGTGCTTACGAGCGATTTATTTAAGCTGCTTCTTACTTAAGATGCTTAACTAGGCCTTGAACCACCTTCACGCTACCAGCAACAATTTCACCTTTGTGAAGCGGGTCGTTTCCGCCTTTAAAGTCTGTTACCAATCCGCCAGCTTCACGAACAATAAGCTCACCTGCTGCAATGTCCCAAGACTTAATACCGCGCTCCCAGTAACCGTCGTGGCGGCCAGCTGCAACGTAAGCAAGATCTAGCGCTGCGCTACCCGCGCGGCGAATGTCACCCACTTCGTGGAAAATTTTGTTTAAACTTAGCGCGTACTCACCAAATGCAGCTTTGTTCTTGAAAGGTAATCCAGTAGCGATAATGGTTTCAGAAAGGTCGCGAGGCTTAGAAGCACGAATACGATAGCCGTTAAGCTGTGCACCTTGACCGCGACTCGCGGTAAATAATTCACTGCGAATTGGGTCGAAAACGACCGCTTGGTCTAGACGACCTTTGTGAAGAAGTGCAATTGAAACGGCAAAGTGAGGAATGCCTTTTACAAAGTTAGTGGTGCCATCTAGAGGATCGATAATCCACTGATAGTCAGTTTCTGTGCCCAGAACTTCACCCGCTTCTTCACCTAGGAAGCAATGGTTCGGGTAAGACTGCTGAATTTTATAAATAATTGCTTGTTCTGCTTCTTTGTCAACTTGTGTAACGAAGTCGTTCAAGCCTTTAGACTCTGTCGCAACTTCATTATGTTTTTCAAAACCACGAACAATAACTGTTCCAGCCGCACGCGCAGCGCGCACCGCAATATTCAGCATAGGATGCATAGATAAACCACCAATTGTAAAAGACCAATGAAACGAACCAGCTGTTTAAAAAATAGCTAGTTGTTTTCGAAAACGGGCGGAGTCTACCAGAATCACAGTGTGATGCAAATGAAATCCCACAACAGAATGTGTTAATCAAAAAAGTAAGCCTGGATTAGATGACGAATACAGAAAAGCAAGAAGCGGCTGCGTTACAGAACTTTAAAAGGGACTAGCATATACATCCAATTCGTTAGTCTGGAGACAGCTCTGAATAGCCATCTATACTGCCGCTGTGTTAAACTTGCGTAATTGAAGCTAGTTAGGTGATGCGAAGTAAGTGAGTGTCATCTTTTAAAGAAAGTACGTAGGTATTGCAGGCATGCTCGAAAATATTCGCATCATTTTAGTTAACACATCTCACACTGGAAACATTGGCTCGACGGCGCGCGCCATGAAGACCATGGGATTAAGCAGCTTGTATCTGGTAGACCCGGTAAATGAACCCGACGGCCAAGCAAGTGCGTTAGCGGCTGGCGCTGGGGATGTACTAGCAAATGCCAAAATTGTTAGCACATTGGAAGAAGCGGTGAAGGATTGTGGTTTAGTAGTGGGAACATCTGCTCGTTCTCGCACGCATTCATGGCCCATGCTCGGTCCAAGGGATTGTGGTGAAAAGCTTGTTCAAGAAGTGGAAAAGTACCCAGTTGCATTGGTGTTTGGTCGCGAAAACAGTGGTTTAACGAACGAAGAATTGCAGCAGTGCCATTTCCATATGTGTATTCCGGCTAACCCTGAATATAGCTCTCTGAACTTGGCAGCTGCTGTTCAAACCCTGTGTTATGAAATTCGTATGGCATTTTTGAATCGTGAAACCTATCCAAGTGTAGAGGAAGAGTATCCGCTTAATGAAGATCTGGAGCGTTTCTACGTGCATTTAGAGTCGACGTTAGAAAAGACATCGTTCATTCGCAAAAGTCATCCTGGCGTTGTGATGACGAAGCTTCGCCGACTTTTCAACCGCGCTCGCCCTGAATCACAAGAGCTAAATATCTTGCGCGGTATTTTGGCGTCTATCGATAAGTCAGTGAACAATGCTGCCTCAGGTGAATCCCACTTTACTGAAACAAAAGAAGAGAAAAAGTAAACGCGTATGTTTGCCCGTATTAAAGATGACATCAAAGGTGTTTTTCATCGTGACCCCGCGGCTAGAAACACGTTTGAAGTGCTAACTAACTATCCTGGCCTTCACGCAGTCTGGCTGCATCGCATCAGTCACAAGCTCTGGAAAGCTGAATGGAAATGGTTGGCGCGCACCTTATCAACATTTAGCCGCTGGCTGACGGGCATTGAAATTCACCCTGGCGCCACCTTAGGTCGCAGAGTATTCATCGACCATGGTATGGGCGTCGTTATCGGCGAAACCGCCGAGATTGGTGACGACGTTACGCTTTATCACGGCGTTACGCTTGGCGGTACTAGCTGGAAGGCAGGTAAACGTCACCCTACACTCAAAAATGGCTCGGTGGTGGGAGCGGGGGCTAAAGTTCTAGGGCCCATCACCATAGGTGAAAATGCTAAAGTAGGCTCTAACTCTGTTGTGGTAAAAGACATTCCAGACGGCGCGACGGCGGTAGGGATCCCTGGCCGTATAATCATTTCCAAGCAAAAGGAAATCTCTGCGGCTACAAATCCGCAGCGCGACAAAATAGCGCAGAAATATGGTTTTGATGCCTATGCGGTTGCGCCTGATAATCCAGACCCTGTGGCAAATGCCATGGGTATAATGCTAGAACATATGCACCAAATGGACACAAAAGTGGAAGAGATGTGCAAGGTTATTCAGTCGCTCGGTGGTGAAGTGTGTACAGACAATTTACACAATATCAGCGCTGAGGATTTTGCTGAAACGGGTATCGAATTTAACGAGTCAAAACAAAAAGATGGCGAACACGCGTCATTCGACCCGGCGATATAGAATGTGGTAAAGGCCCATCCCAAAGAGTAATTGGGATGGGTATCCTTTGCTATTAGTTCTGAAGCTTTTTCAAAACGTTATGGTGGCATTGCTCGAAGCGTTCTGAATGCTTCTCCGTCATGCTCACTAATAAAATGGCGAGTGTACTCACTAAGAAGCCAGGTATAAGTTCGTAAACATCACTAGTGCTAAGTCCAAACCCTAGCGAAACGTTCATATTCGACCACAAGATAGTCGTTAGACCTCCGCATACAATACCTGCAATGGCGCCGTTTTTCGTCATTTTATTCCAATAAAGGCTGATAAGGATCAAAGGTCCAAATGCTGCCCCAAAGCCTGCCCATGCGTTTCCTACTAATGATAGCACGCTGTTACTTCTATCTTGTGCAAGAATAAGTGCGACGAAAGCTACTCCAACAACCGAAAGTCGTGCAACGATGACTCGTTCTTTTTGACTCGCTTTTTTTCTAATGAAAGCGTAGTAAACGTCTTCTGTTATCGAACTCGATGACACTAATAGCTGAGACGAGATAGTACTCATTATCGCAGAAAGGATCGCCGCCAGTAAAAAGCCCGTGACCCAAGGGTGAAAAAGCGTGGTAGACATCACGATAAAGATTGTTTCAGAGTCTGCTATGGTAAGCCCATTTGCCGCGGCGAAAGCAGCGCCCGTTAACCCTACACCAATTGTCCCTAGTGTGACGGTCAACATCCAGCTCATGCCTATTCGTCTAGCGGCAACCAGGTCTTTCAATCCACGGATTGCCATAAAGCGCACTATGATATGTGGCTGACCAAAATAGCCAAGTCCCCAAGCCATGGCTGAAACAACAGTAATAAGGGCAGTATCTTGAAAGGAGAGTAGGGAGGGTTGCAAGTTTTGTAACTGGGTTATCGTAGTGTTCACACCTCCTATTTCTAAAACCGCCACCACAGGCACTAAAACTAATGCAACCAACATAATACATCCTTGGACGAAGTCAGTAACACTAACCGCGGTAAAGCCACCGAATGTGCTATACGAAACCACAACTAACGCTGTGAGGTAGATTCCTGTCTCGTAGCTTAAACCAAATGAAGATTCAAACAGCTTGCCACCTGCAACTAAACCGGATGTGGTGTATATGGCGAAAAATACAACGATGACGGCGGCACACAGTACGCGGATTATGCGGCTGTTATCGTTAAATCGACGTTCTAAGTATTCAGGTATTGTCACGGCATCATCAAGTTGTTCTGTATACACGCGTAGCCTAGGGGCGAGTAGCCTGTAATTTAAATAGGCGCCTATGGTCAATCCGATGGCCATCCATATACCATTTATTCCGACTAAAAATATGAGTCCAGGAAGACCCATTAAAATCCACCCGCTCATGTCAGATGCACCAGCAGACAATGCTGTCACCGCTGGGCCAAGTTGACGTCCGCCAAGCATGAAGCCCGATACGTCATTTTTTGTAGAAAAGTATCCGTAAGCACCAATTCCTAATAGCACAATGAAATAAAGTGCCAACGATAGATAAACACTATCTAGCATAGTTTTCTCTTCTTTTTTGTATGATTAAATAGGGGCTCTCGAAACGAGCCCCTATGCTATATAGGTATGATTAGAAGTTTGCCGATAGTCTTAAGTAGTAACTACCACCACCAAGTCCAGCAGGGTGGTTAAGGGGATATATAGCACCTAGGAAGCCGCCATCTCTACCCGTAAAACCTGCGGTTTCCCATTCGTCAGGGAACTCGTCAAACAGGTTTTTGGCACCTATTGCAACAGACATATTCTCATTGATGTCGTAGGCTAATTCAGCATCGACAATAAACATACTGGGTGTGACCACCGGCAGCGTTTCATCATTGAAGAGTGACTCATAAACTTCACCGTAGTAATTAACGCGAATCAGTGCGTTAAATGGTTCGAAGCTATGATCAACCGTAAATGTTGTGCGATAGTCAGGCAAGGCGTCTTCTACTTCACGTGCCCTTGCATCTGATACGGTTTCACCGCGATTCGTTACTTTGGTATCGGTGTAATTCAATGCCAATGTGAATTTTGTAGATGAGTTGTCCCAGTTGATAGGGTAGTTTGCAACTACATCTACACCTGAGGTTTCTGTATCGAAGTCATTAACAAAGAAAGAGATTTGGCTTACAGTAGCCGCCTCAGCTACGCCACCTGCGACTAACTGGTCGCGTTGTTCTGGTGTAAGTTCGCGAGTAACTTGTGCAATTCGATCGTCAATTTTTATATTGAAATAATCAACGGTCAACGATAGGTCACCTAAAGATGTGGTAAAACCTAAACTCACGTTGCGAGCGTCTTCAGGCCCTAACTGACCTCCACCAAATAGAGCCGCAAATGGACTTGTAGTCGAAACGACTAATAGCTCTTCTAACTGTCCATTATTAAAGTTAGTTGCTGCTCTTTGTAAGTTAGACTGTCCAACACTAGGGGCCCTGAATCCGGTGCTTACTGCCCCACGTATTGCGAAGTCATCATTAACCATATAACGAGCGGTTAACTTTCCATTCGTCGTAGTACCAAAATCACTGTAGTCTTCGTATCTAATGGCGAGGCCAAGTAGCAAGTCATCGGTAACATCCGCTTCAAAATCTACGTATGCACTTGAACTATTTCTAGAAAAATCTCCAGAGATGCTTGGATTGAAGCCTTGGAAGCCGTTAGAGCCTACTGAAAAGCCTTGTGAAACGAATTCACCCGCCGTATAAGAAGCCTCGTCTCCGGGAGTTATTTCAAACGATTCATCATGATACTGAAGACCGAAAGCGACGTTTAAATCTGATGCGAATGCAGCAACTTCAACAACCTTTGAGAAATCTGCGTTGAAAACGGTTTCATTCTCAATTTGCGCGCCTAAGTAGAACTCAGTAGGAGAGGCAGAACCTAATGATGCGTTAACGGTATTGTAAATTTCATAAGACAAATTATTTTCGCCGTTAACAACACTCACGTCGTAGGTTAAGCCGTTATCTAACTCGCCCTTGAGCCCTAGAGCAATGCTGTAATCTTCCACATTTCCGCCAAAGCGAGGCGTAAATCCACCCGGGAACCATGAAAAGAATGAAAAGCAGTTATCGCCAGCACCATTTACAAAGTTCTGTGCATCGTCAAAGCTGGTCGTTGGAAGAGGTCCTGTAGGACAGCCTTCACCGGTAGAGTCGGCAAAAAGTGCGTCTGAACCGCTAGCGAAAACGCCTTGTCTGTTAGTTGGATTACGGTAGAAAAAGCTACCATCGACGTCACGAGTCGCGTAGTTTGCAAAGCCATAAGCTTGCACGTATTCATTGATGTCATAGCCGCTATTTATAAAAAATTTGTAATCGTCAGAGACTTCGGGAGCACCCCAGACAACCACCGGGTTTTGAATCGGGAACCCTGCAGCATCTAACGCAGTTGCGCCGCTATTGGTCCCCTCACCATCCTGAACGCCTCGGCTAGTTGGGCCTGAATCTTTTGCTTGAAATGATGCGACCAAGAAACCGTCGTCACCCAAATGGAACCCATAAGCTCCTGAAACCTCAAACGTTTCACCATCGTTATAATATGACTTACCATATTGAGCGGTAATCATTCTTGTTTCAGGATCATCTTGAAGTGCATAGTTGATTACGCCTGCGATTGCATCAGAACCATATTGCGCAGCCGCACCATCTCTCAAGATCTCTACGCGTTTTAGTGCCGCACCGAACAATGGCGTTACGTCTACGCCTTGCGCTCCGCGGTTAACACCAGAAACAAATTCGCCTACTACCGCACCGCGATGACGACGCTTACCATTCACTAACACAAGGGTTTGGTCTGCTGCAAGTGAGCGAAGGTTTACTGGGCGCACCATACTTGCTGCGTCAGATATGGGTTCTCTACTTGCGTTTAAGGAGGGGACAACAGCTGTTAATGCGTCAATAGCATTAGTGCTGCCCTGACGCATTAATTCTTGAGAATCCACAATGTCGATTGGACTTGGCGTTTCCATCGCCGAGCGTGCTTGCGCTCTCCTTGAACCCAATACGGCTATTTGTTCATAGTCAGCTGCGTCATCTGCTGCCTCTTCGGTTTGCGCGTATGCCTGTGCAGAAAGGTAAGCTGTCGAAGATAACGCTATAGCAATCGACAGCGGTAAGAACTTTCTTTTGTTGAAGTTATAGTTCATTTTATTTCCTCTACTTGTTGTTTATCATTTTCTTAATTGTTTTAGTTTTGGGTTAGCAGGCAATCGCTAGTAGCGATGCGTTCCCTCCTGCTGCAGTTGTGTTAATACAGACGTGTCGCTCAAAAGTACAGCATTTTTGTACCTCTTCTGGCGAGGTTGTGAGTGATAGTATTGCTCCTTCTCGTAGTGACAATGCTATTCTTATTTCTCTTAATCGATTTTTTTCACAGTGGATAACTACCCCGTAGAAGCCACTCAATTTAGTTAAATCGTTTGCTGAAAGGGTGCCATCGATAGCATTGGCACCTTTTGCGCCTTTACAGATAATAAGAGGTATCGCCCCAGCTTGTTTAACCGCTTGAGACTGACGAACCGCTTCATCGAAATGTTCTCCAAGACACAAAATAACGCCCTTACCGAATTCTCTAAGTACATTCAATTCGCCTGTAGGTCCTGGCATAGTGGTTTCATTAAGTATGTGACGATTGTGAGTTTGGCCGAGGCTGTTAATCATGTTTTGGACGACGTCAAAGGCTAGTGTTTCTTTATCAATGTCGTGAGACGCCAAATTCAGCATGGTAGATTCTGACTTAATGAATTTACTTAGGTAATGTGGTCCACCTGCTTTTGGTCCTGTACCGGAGAGGTTCTCTCCGCCGAAAGGTTGTGAGCCAACGATGGCACCAACCTGATCACGGTTCACGTAGATATTGCCAACGTTTAGGCTTGATACGAGTTTTTCTACGCGAGAATCGATTCTGCTATGAATGCCAAAAGTTAAGCCGTAACCACTTGCGTTTACACGCTCTACTATTTGACCAATGTGCTTTGCTTTAAACTTTGCAACATGTAAGACAGGGCCAAAAATCTCGGTCTCAAGTGCATCAATTCCCGATGTTTCTATAACAGTAGGTGGAATAAAGTAACCATGATTTGGCACTTCACCTTCAAATGACACAACAATATTGTCTGCGTTATCGTTTATATAAGTACTTATGGTGTTTAGCGCTTGTTCGTTAATTACAGGCCCAATATCCGTGTCTATATGCCACGGGTCAGCGACCTTTAATTCATTAATTGCACCGCTCAGCATTGATATAAAGCTTGCGTAAATATCTTCCTGAATATAGAGCATGCGTAACGCTGAGCAGCGTTGGCCAGCAGATTGAAACGCAGAGCGCACCACGTCTTTTACTGCTTGCTCTAAAAGCGCGGTAGAGTCTACGATCATGCAATTAAGACCGCCCGTCTCGGCAATTAACGGCGCGTCAGGGGCGCAATGTTCAGCCATATTGCGGTTGATGCGTTGCGCGGTGAGCGTTGAGCCTGTGAAACATACACCGTCGATTTTCGGAGAAGCTGTTAACGTATTTCCAACCGTAGCTCCTTCTCCTGGAACCAGCTGAAATACGTCACGTGGTACGCCCGCTTTATATAGTAGCTTTGAGGCAAACCAAGCGGAAATCGTTGTCGTTTCCGCGGGTTTTGCTACAACAGCATTTCCACTCGCCAGAGCGGCGGCAACTTGGCCGATAAAGATCGCTAGCGGAAAGTTCCATGGAGAAACACAAGCAAAAATACCACATGGTTTCGATGCTTTTTGGTTTATCGCTTCCGCCGCATAGTAGCGTAAGAAGTCTACTGCTTCGCGAATTTCAGCGACCGCATCAAACGCATTTTTTCCCGCCTCGCGACAGAGTATGGCAAAAATTTCTCCGCTGTTTTGTTCGAGTAAGTCCGCGGCTCGATTAAGAATTGCACCCCTGGAGCGTACACCTTGTTCCTTCCAAATACGGGCACTATCGATGGCTCTAAGCACGTCAGACTCATCTGCAAAGACAACTGAACCAATAGCGTCATTATGGTTAGCAGGGTTTACGACTTCAAATGATGGCTTGTGAGAAACGTCATGCTTTACCAGTGGGGTAGCCTGCCATTGCGTATTCGAAAAGTGGTATCGCAATTCATTAAATGCATCTTGGTCTATGGGCTGAAAGAGATCGAATCCTTTAGAGTTTTTGCGATGTTCACCAAAAATGGCCTCAGGCATAGCAATAACCGATGTTTTGGGGACTTGAACTTGCGTAAGCGGATATTGTGTAACCTGTGATACTGGCACCGATTTATCGACAATTTGATTGACGAAAGATGAATTTGCGCCATTTTCCAGTAGTCGACGGACTAGGTATGCAAGCAGATCTCTGTGTTTACCTACTGGTGCATAGATTCGGCATTTTATACGCTCTTTTGATACAAGGTAGCGGTAAAGACTTTCTCCCATACCATGAAGACGTTGAAACTCAAAACCATTGTTATCATCTGTCATTTGTAAAATGGCGGCGACAGTACATGCATTATGTGTTGCAAACTGTGGGTAAATTACATGTCGCATATCTAAAAGTTTTTTAGCACAGTATAAATATGATGTGTCGGTTGCCGCTTTAGATGTGTAAACCGGGAAGTTTTTAACACCATTTACTTGCGCTTTCTTTATCTCCGCATCCCAATAAGCACCCTTAACAAGTCTTACTGTTATTTTGCGAGCCAATCGCGTTGAAAGTTCAAATAGCCAATCTAAAACGTGTGGGGCTGCTTTATTATAGGCTTGAACCACAACACCGAAGCCGTCCCACCCTTCTAAGCTAACATCACTTAATACGTCTTGAATAACCTCAAGCGACAGATCAAGTCGATCAGATTCTTCAGCGTCTATGTTTAGCCCTAAATTACCAGATTTGGCAAGTTGAGCGAGCTCCAGCACCTTTGGTGTAAGTTCTTCTAATACCCGTTCTTTGTTTATAGATTCATAACGGGGGTGAAGGGCTGAAAGCTTTATTGATATGCCCGCGTTTTGATGTATGTCGCCACTTCTAGACAGCGTGAGTAGGTGTTCAATCGCTTTTTTGTATTCAGCAAAATAGCGCTCAGCGTCGTGTTGCGTCAACGCAGCTTCACCCAACATATCATAAGAATAACCAAAGCCAGCTTTAACATTCGCTTGCCCGCGCTTCACTGCTGATGAAATAGATTCGCCTAGTACAAACTGATGCCCAAGCTCTTTCATTGCCATTTTTACGGCAACACGAATAGTAGGCGCACCAAGGCGCTTAACAAGTGGCTTAACTTTTTTAGTTATGCGTTTCTGCTCGTTCTTGCTGAGTACTTTGCCAGTTAGCATTAATCCCCATGTTGCCGCGTTAACTAAAGACGAACTAGACTGGCCTAGATGCTTATCCCATTCGGAAGAGGCTATCTTATCTTCGATTAATTCCTCGGCAGTAAAACCATCTGGCACTCGCAGTAATGCTTCAGCCAAACACATAAGAGCGATACCTTCATCCGTTGAAAGACCATACTTTGATAGGAACGTCTCCATTAAGCTTGGCTTCACATCATCGCGAAGGTGATGAACAAGCTTTTGCGCATATTCTTTTGTCAGCGCTTCATGGGCAATAGGCAGAGATAGCTGGTCGAGGAGCTTCTTAATCACAACAGATTCATCTTCTCTAATTGCGTTGTTGATATCGGTTCTCGAATGTAGTTTGCATACGTCAAGCATACAGTTAGGTCTCGTTAAAATGATTAAAGTCTGAGCATGATTCTACGCTTTGAGGTGTGGTTTTATTTCCTTTAATTAATCGATTAAGTGTGGTTTATTAGCTTTTTTATTGCTATTTTTAGTGTGTTTGGTTCGTAAAATGGGGTGTTTTAGTGAATTTGGATGCTTATGATAAAAAGATCATCAAGGAGTTATCTTCTGACGGCCGAATGTCCGTAAGTGAATTAGCAGATCGGATAGGGCTTTCAAAAACACCGTGTCAGAATCGACTAAAGCGACTTATAGAAAACGAATACATATTAGGTTTTAAAGCGATTGTTAATCATGCAAAGCTGGATATGGAAATGGTAGCGTTCACAGAAGTCACTATGTCAGATACAAAAGAGTCAGCGCTTGCAGCTTTCAATACAGCAGTCAGCAAAATACCTGAGATAGAGCAGTGTCATTTAATAGCGGGAACATTCGATTACCTCCTTAAAATACGAACTAGAAACATGAATCAATACCGTAAGATATTAGCGGAAACTGTTTCTGTTCTTCCGTTCATAGAGTCGACGTCAACGTATGTTTCTATGCAACCTATCAAGGAGCAAGGATAAATAAACTTGATATGGTCCTTAAGAAAGCGTTCAAGCATTGACGGAAGAACAACGGCAACATAGATTAACGTCATATCTTTTTTGATGACCATTAGAGACAAGCATGCAAAACACAGTGCCATTTTTAGATGTATTGATTGTTGGCGCGGGAATCTCCGGAATTGGCTGTGCTTATCACATACAAAAGAAATGTCCTGACTTGTCCTATTCGATTATTGAGGCACGAGGCGATCTCGGTGGCACTTGGGATTTATTTAAGTACCCGGGAATACGGTCAGATTCCGATTTATTTACCTTTGGTTACGACTTCAAACCGTGGAAAGAGAAAAAAGCAATTGCAGATGGTCGCTCAATAAAAGCTTATATAGAAGAGACGGCAGTAGAAAGCGGAATTAAAAAGCACATACGCTTTTTAACCCGTGTGGTTGATATAAATTGGCAAACTGACAAACAGTATTGGCTGGTAACGCTTGAGTCAGAACAAAGCGGGCAAAGTGAACAAGTAGCTGCAAGATGGATCTTCAATGCGTCAGGTTACTATCGTTATGACAAAGGTTACACGCCAGATTTTTCAGGGCAATCCCGTTTCAAAGGTCAGATTGTTCATCCTCAGCATTGGCCCGAAGATCTGGAGTACGAAAATAAACGAGTAGTTGTAATAGGAAGCGGTGCAACTGCGGTAACACTGGTGCCGGCAATTGCAAAAATAGCCTCACACGTGACGATGCTTCAAAGAACGCCGTCTTACGTATTGCCTGTGCCTGTAGAAGATCCTATCGCAAAGTATTTACGCGCGTTGTTTAACGACGATATCGCATTTAATGCAGCCAGACGGTTTAACATTGCGAAACAGCGCTGGGTATACGCATTTTGTCAGCGCTTCCCGAAACGAGCGCGAAAAATCATTCGTAGCCTAAACATTAAAATGCTGCCTGAGGGTTATCCCGTCGATAAGCACTTCAACCCGCCTTATAATCCTTGGGAGCAGAGACTTTGCGCTGTTCCAGACGGAGACTTGTTCGAATCCATCTCTGAAGGGAAGGCCTCGGTTGCTACCGATACTATCGATACGTTTACCGAAACGGGTATTCAACTTGAGTCAGGCGAACATTTAGATGCAGATATTATTGTTACCGCCACAGGGCTGAACCTTTTACCGTTAGGGGGGCTTATCCCCAAGATAGATGGCGACCCCGTATCCCTTCCAACATGCGTTACGTACAAAGGCATGTTGCTTAGTGGTGTCCCTAACTTTGCTATTGCAGTGGGGTACACAGCGTCTTCTTGGACATTAAAAATAGGGCTTTTGTGCGAGCATTTTACACGGTTACTGAATCACATGAAGCATCACGGCTTCGTTCAGTGTACGCCTGTGGCAGAACCAGATATGGAGACACAGCCGCTGCTAAACTTCGGTGCAGGATATATTCAGCGTTCATTAGATAAGTTACCCCGGCAAGGCATGCATTTTCCCTGGTCGATGTCGTTCAATTATGCAGAAGATGTGAAGATTTTTCGCAAAGGTCGAGTTGATGATCCTGCGCTGAAATTTGAAAAAAGAAAAGAGCAAGACTGATAATTTTGTCGAAATTTCAAGAGAATAAATATGAGCTTAGCGCAGCATAATGAACAGTATATAACGCTTAAATACGGCGACAAATTTTGCTACGCAGAGCACGGAGCGGACAATAACGACACCTTAATTTTAATAGCTGGGCTAGGTTTACAACTAGTGTATTGGCCCAAGGCTCTTATTGAGCGGTTAGTTGAAAGTGGTTTACACGTAATTTGCTTTGATAACCGTGATGCAGGCCGCTCTGTTCGCAGCAATACTCCTCACCCCAGTTTATTGCAGCAGTTGCGGGGTAAAGCTCCCAAAGGTGCTTATGGTTTAGATAAAATGGCAGAGGACACCGTGCAGCTCATGTCAGCATTAAATGTTGAAAAAGCGCATATCGTAGGCATGTCGATGGGTGGAATGATAGCCCAAACGCTGGCTAGCGAATATCCTAAAAATGTTAAGTCTTTAACCTCGATTTTTTCTACAACAGGTAATAGACGGGTAGGGCAGCCCTCTTATTCAACACTATGGCGAATGGCCAGAGCAAAAGCGCCGATGAATGAAAGCGAGGCCATTAAAAACTATCACGCTATGATGACCCATATTGGCGATGGTGTGGCAGAAGATGCTATTAATCAGTGGCATCAATACGCGCGACTAGCATGGCAAAGAAATGGCGCAAAAAGTGATGCAAAAGCCATGTTTAGACAAATTGGGGCTATTATGAAGTCCGGCGACCGCACCACATCGCTTCAGAGGATCACCGCCCCTACGTTAGTGATACATGGTGATGTGGATCGCATGGTTCACCCAAGTGGCGGGGCCGCTACAGCCAAAGCAATATCAGGGGCAAAACATCAGGTTCTGCGCGGGTTACGCCACCAGATTGATACCCTTCAGTCTCATCGGATAGCCGACAGTATTCTCGCCCACATTCATCTAAACACTAAATAAGATGACCGCTTTTAAAGTAGTTTGGCCATATCAAGGAGTCTGAACTACTTTTTCTAATTTATAAATCCGATTTCACGTATCAATAATACTTGACTATTTTACTAGGTTTTATACTTGACCAATTTAGTCGGGTATGTGAAAATTTCCGTCATTATAAAACGGCGGGAGAATCCAATGAAACTCACTTCTAAAGGGCGCTATGCGGTTACCGCGATGCTTGACGTCGCTTTGCATTCAAAGCGTGGTCCAGTGCCTCTTGCCGACATTTCAGAACGACAAGAAATCTCCTTATCCTATTTAGAACAGCTTTTTTCTCGTCTTCGTAAAGAGAAATTAGTTGATAGCGTTCGTGGTCCAGGCGGAGGTTATTTATTAGGCCGTGAAGCCAGCGAGATAGCGATAGGTGAAGTCATTCGCGCAGTGGATGAATCAATCGATGCTACACGCTGTCAAGGCCAAGCTGACTGTCAAGGCGGCGATCGCTGTCTAACCCATAGTTTGTGGCAGGATTTAAGTGATCGCATCGCTACGTTTTTAAATTCAATCACGTTAGGTGAGCTGATGGCAAAGCGGGATGTACAAGAGGTGGCTGGTCGACAAGACAGTAACGCATCCCTGCGTCACATAACTAGTGACATTGAAGTAAGTATTCAACTTTAAGTAGGTTTTGACTAACCCATGGCTTTATCAACACCCATTTATTTAGACTACGCGGCAACCACACCGGTGGAGCCACTCGTTGCCGAGGCAATGGCAAAGTGCCTGACACTTGACGGAAACTTTGGCAATCCAGCCTCTCGTAGCTATCGGTTTGGCTGGATGGCAGAAGAAGCGGTAGATGTCGCAAGAAATCAAATAAGCGACGCCCTCAACTGTGACCCAAGAGAAATTGTACTTACCTCAGGTGCCACCGAGTCGAATAATCTTGCGATAAAAGGCGTAGCCGAGGGATATGCTGAGAAGGGTAAGCATATTGTTACCGTGTCCACTGAACACAAGGCAGTCCTAGACACTTGCGAGTATCTGGAAAGCCAAGGCTTTGAAGTTACTTATCTTAATGTACAAGAAGACGGGCTGATAAAATTAACAGATCTAGAAAATGCGCTGCGCGAAGACACTATTTTAGTGTCCGTTATGCACGTGAATAATGAGCTAGGTGTAATTCAAGATATTCAAGCTATTGGTGATATTTGCCGCGGGCGTGATGTCCTTTTTCATGTGGATGGAGCGCAAAGCGTGGGTAAAATTGCAATGGATTTGGCGGAGTTACCCATAGATTTGCTGTCGATGTCGGCTCACAAGATGTATGGTCCGAAAGGAATGGGGGCACTTTACGTCCGCCGACGTCCTAAAATTAAGTTAGTTTCACAAATTCATGGTGGCGGGCACGAACGGGGCATGCGCTCGGGTACGCTAGCTACTCATCAAATTGTTGGAATGGGTGAAGCGCTTTCTTTAGCCGTATCGAAGATGGATGATGATAATGCGCGCATACTCGCGCTTAGAAATTCACTTTGGCAAGGCTTGCAGCAACTTGACGATATTTATCTCAACGGCCATGCGACACAGCGTATAGCAGGCATTCTCAATGTTAGTTTTGCTGGTGTTGATGGTGAAAGCTTAATGATGGGGTTGAACGATATTGCGGTATCGTCTGGCTCGGCATGTACATCGGCTAGCTTAGAGCCTTCATATGTTTTAAAGGCTATCGGCCGAAGCAACGAACTTGCCCATGCGGGCATTCGTTTTAGCGTTGGACGTTTTACGACCCAAGATGACATAGATTACGTAGTAAGGAAGGTTGTTGACGTAACTACCAAATTACGCGCTGCAATTACCGCGTAAATCACAATCACAGTGAGTCTTCATGTGAAGACTATGAATTAAAATTAATAGCCATGGGGCGTCGAAAATGCCACATGTAGCGTCAAAAGAGTATTTACCGCTGTAAAATAGCGGCTGAATATTTGAGTGAAATAGTCGGGTATTATATACTACGGCACCAAAATTTTAGGCTGTCCTCAATGTAACTGGCAGTTTCGGCCGTTTAGGTAAGTGAATAGATGCTTAATAGATTAAAGGTCGAACAAAAGTGAGTGCTTAAATTACCAAGACCGTGGGGTAATTTAATCGTCAGGAAAGCAAAGTGGCAGCAAATGCAGGCAAACAAGTGAGATCCCAACATGAGTGAACAGATCGAACAGGCGTTAGAAAGAAAGTACGATGCGGGTTTCTATTCAGAAATCGAATCAGAAACGTTTGAAAGCGGCCTGGACGAGTCGGTTATCCGCCGCATATCAGCAATGAAAAACGAGCCAGAATGGATGCTTGAATGGCGCTTAAAGTCTTATCGTGCATGGCTCGAAATGGAAGAGCCAGATTGGGCACACGTTGACTATCCTAAAATCGACTATCAATCAATTTCTTACTACTCGGCACCAAAGAGTATGAAGGATAAGCCGAAGTCGCTAGATGAAGTTGACCCTGAGCTACTGCGTACCTATGAGAAGCTGGGTATACCGCTACACGAACAAGAAATGTTAGCGGGTGTTGCAGTTGACGCTGTATTTGACTCGGTATCTGTTGTGACCACTTATCGCGAGAAACTTGAAGAAGCGGGCGTTATCTTCTGTCCGATTTCTGAAGCGGTTCACAAATATCCAGACCTTGTTAAGAAATACATTGGCTCAGTAGTTCCGCGCACGGATAACTACTTCGCTGCGCTAAACAGTGCGGTATTTACAGACGGTTCATTCGTTTATATTCCAAAAGGCACACGCTGCCCAATGGAGCTTTCTACTTATTTCCGTATTAACGAAATGAACACGGGTCAGTTCGAACGTACGTTGATTGTTGCCGACGAAGGCAGCTACGTAAGCTATCTAGAAGGTTGTACTGCACCGCAGCGCGACGAAAACCAGCTGCACGCTGCGGTGGTTGAATTAGTTGCGATGGACGACGCCCAAATCAAATACTCAACGGTACAAAACTGGTACCCGGGTGATGAAAACGGTAAAGGCGGTATCTACAACTTCGTAACGAAACGCGGTATTGCGCATACCAACGCGAAAATATCGTGGACGCAGGTTGAAACGGGCTCAGCGGTAACGTGGAAGTACCCAAGCTGTGTACTTAAAGGCGATAACAGTGTGGGTGAGTTCTACTCAGTCGCGCTAACACGCGGTCGTCAACAGGCCGATACCGGTACGAAGATGATCCATGTGGGTAAAAATACCAGGTCGACCATCATCTCTAAGGGGATCTCAGCGGGTAACAGCAACAATGCTTATCGCGGACTGGTTCAAATGGGTCCGCGCGCAGACGGTGCACGTAACTTCACCGAGTGCGACTCGCTACTTATCGGCGACAAGTGTGGCGCACACACGTTCCCTTATATCGAAAGCCGTAACCCTTCGGCCATTGTTGAGCACGAAGCAACAACATCGAAGGTGAGCGACGAACAATTATTCTTGTGTCAGCAACGCGGTCTAGACACAGAGAAAGCCGTTTCTATGATTGTTAACGGTTTCTGTAAAGAAGTATTCAAAGAGCTGCCAATGGAATTTGCCGTAGAAGCCGGCAAACTGCTCGAAATTAGTCTTGAAGGTTCAGTGGGGTAATCAATGCTTAGTATCAAGAATTTACATGCCAGCGTGGAAGAGAAAAACATCATTAAGGGTCTTAACCTTGAAGTTAAACCTGGTGAAGTACACGCTATCATGGGCCCTAACGGTGCCGGTAAAAGTACACTAGGTTACGTGCTCTCTGGACGTGACGGCTATGAAGTAAGTGAAGGTGAAGCGACCCTTAACGGTAAAGATTTGCTAGAGCTTGATGTTGAAGAGCGTGCACGAGAAGGCCTTTTCCTTGCGTTTCAATACCCAGTAGAGATTCCTGGCGTTAGCAACATGGAATTTATGAAAGAGTCGGTAAACGCCATGCGTGAAGAGCGCGGCGAAGCGCCACTGACTGCTGCTGAGTTCCTTAAAAAGGCGAAAGAGGCCTGTAAGCAAGTTCAGCTGCCACTCGACTTTCTTAAGCGCGGTGTAAACGAAGGTTTCTCAGGTGGTGAGAAAAAGCGCAACGAAATCATGCAGATGATTTTGCTAGAGCCAAAACTTTGTATTCTTGACGAATCCGACTCTGGCCTTGACGTTGACGCCCTGCAGGTTGTTGCCGATGGCGTAAACAGCCAACGCGACGGTGAGCGCAGCTTCATCGTTGTTACTCACTACCAGCGCCTTCTTGACTATATTAAGCCTGACTTTGTACACATTCTTGCTGACGGCAAAATCGTGAAAAGCGGAGATGCGTCATTAGCGCTAGAAGTAGAGAAGAGCGGATACGCATTCCTAGGTAAGGCGTACGAGGAGGCTGAGGCATGAGTCAATGGCTAGTACAGGTCATTGATACAGCGCAGCGCGACGACTATTTATCGCCCGTGCGTCAACAGGCCTTAGCACAGTTAAAAGCCGACGGTTGGCCAGCTCGAAGAAGCGAAAGCTGGCGCTTTACGCCACTCACGCCTGTAGAAAAGCGTGAAGCAAAACAAGCTGTACAAGCAGAGAACCTGCCAGTACCGGCTATAGATAACCTTAATGCTATAGACTTGATTTTTGTTGATGGCGTTTTGGTTACACAGGTTAATACGTTAGACGTACCAGCTGGCATGACAATTACGTCACTTAATACCGATGATGCCGCAACACAGCAGGCCATTAGCAGCGTGTATGGCCAGGTTAAACCTGCCGGTCATATGTTTGGTTTGGTGAACGATGCATTATGCCAACACGGTATATTTATAAACGTAGAAGCAAACGCGAAAATTGATACGCCAGTTCGTATCGTTAACATGGCCTCACAAGATGTAGATGCCCATACCCGCGTAGTCGTTAAAGTAGCCGAAGGCGCACGCGCTACCGTTATTGAACAAGGTTTCGGTGATACCGAAAGCTTAACAACCGCGTTTGCTGAGTACGATTTAGCTGATGATGCGCATCTAGAGCATTATCGCTTTGCCATGTTTACTGGCAAAGCAAAACAGTTAGGTGGTAGCCACTTTAAACTTCACAACCGCACTACGCTCAACAGCACTATGGTGGGGTATGGCAGTGAGCTATCGCGTTTAGACGTTGATATCCATCACGCTGGCGAATTTGCCGATGCGAAAATGAACGCCATTTATCTTCTGGCTGAGGGTGAGTTATTCGATCTTCACTCAACCATTGAGCATGCTATGCCAAACGGTACAACAGAAGAAAACGCGCGCGGCATCGTAGGTGACAAAGCCCGTGCTGTCTTTAATGGTCGTATTCATATTCATCGTGATGCACAGAAAACGTTAGCAGAGCTTAACAACCGTAACTTGTTGCTATCTCGTCGTGGCGTTATTAATACGAAGCCAGAGCTTGAAATTTACGCTGATGACGTTAAATGTGCCCACGGCGCAACGGTTGCCGAGATTGAAGAAGAAGCGCTGTACTACATGCTAACCCGCGGGATTTCTCGTAGTAAAGCGTTGGTCATGCTTAATTTTGGGTTTATTCAAGAGCTTATTAACGACGTGCCCAATGCGGCGGTACGTGAATGGCTAGCGCCCATCTTGAGTGAGCGTTTTTCCCAAATGGAGGTTAAATGAGCTTAGACGTTGCAGCACTTCGTGCCCAGTTTCCTATTTTATCTAAAACGGTAGACGGCAAGCCGCTTGTCTATCTTGATAATGCAGCGACGACTCAAAAGCCTCAGGCTGTGATTGACGCGCTTGTCGACTTTTATACAGGGACGAATGCGAACGTGCACCGTGGCGCGCATCATCTATCGGATGAGGCGACCCGCCGCTATGAAAATGCACGTACCAGCGTAGCTAAGTTTATTAACGCGACAGTTCGCGAAGAAGTGATCTGGACGGCCGGCACCACCGAAGCCATTAACATAGTGGCGAATGGAGTAGGGCAGCTTTTGAGCGAAGGCGATGAAGTAATGGTGACTGAGCTTGAGCATCACGCCAACTTGGTTACTTGGCAGCAGGCCTGTCGACGTGCGGGCGCAACGCTTAACATTGTCCCAATCTTCGATAGCGGAGAACTTGATGTTGAAGCATTTGATCGATTGCTGTCTGAAAACACCAAGATGGTGGCCTTTCCGCATGTTTCTAATGCACTAGGCACCGTTAACCCTATCAAATTACTTACCCAAAAAGCCAAAGCTGTTGGCGCATGGGTTTTAGTTGATGGCGCTCAGGGCATAGCTCACGGCGGCGTTGATGTTCAAGATATCGGCTGCGATTTCTACGCTTTTTCTGGTCACAAATTGTTTGGCCCAACGGGCATCGGTTGCCTGTGGGGTAAAAAAGACGTGTTAGAAACCTGGCCGGTGTGGCAGGTGGGCGGCGAAATGATTAAAGATGTCACGTACCATGAAGCTACATGGGGAGCGTTACCAAATCGTTTGGAAGCAGGCACGCCTAACATTGCCGGTGCTATTGGCATGGGAGCCGCAGTAGATTGGTTTAGTGGCCTTGATGTAAAAGCCTTGCACGAGCACGAGCAAAAACTGCTTGCTTATGCGACACAGCAGGCTGAAGCACTTGAAGGCATGCGTATCATAGGAACGGCCCCTAATAAGGTGGGCGTCCTCAGCTTCGCACTTGATGGCGCACATCCGGCTGATATTGGGTTTATTCTAGACAGGCAAGGCGTGGCAATTCGTACAGGCGATAACTGTGCACAGCCATTAATGAAGCGTCTTGGTGTTCCCGGAACTGCTCGTGCATCGTTCTCAATTTATAACACGCTTGAAGAAGTGGACAGCCTATTTGCTGCACTTAAAAAAGCAAAAATGATGTTGGCCTAAGGAGGCATTATGAGTGTTGAAACTTTCGTACCTAGTACAAAGCTCATTACGCTAACTGACAGTGCCGTTAAGCATTTCGAAAGTAAGCTTAAAGACAAGCCTGGTCAGTTAATTCGTTTATCAACAAAAGTCAGCGGCTGTACGGGTTATGCTTACGTGCTTGATTTTGCTGATAGTGCGCAGACGGGTGATGAGATAGTGGAAATCTCTCCTATTGTGAATGTGGCAGTTGCTGCAGATGCTACAGACCTTTTGCGTAACACCGAAATTGATTACGTGACGGAAGGCGTAAACGGCGTTATTAAATATAACAACCCTAACGTGGTTGATGAGTGCGGGTGTGGTGAGAGCTTTAACGTAGGCTAAGCGCCGCGATGAAGACCATCAACAGTAGAACAAAGAGTACTAAGTAGTTTATGAAGCAAAAAATGGTGACCACCGAGCGCGACTGTAAAGCGCGCTTAGTTCCTGCGGGTAACCCTACCGTGATCCCTGAAGGCGAGTTTGTGAATATCACCCAAGAACTCGGTGGTAACTATACGGTAACGTGGCGCGGTAATATGTACCGTATTGATGGTACAGATGCTGGTGCAATTGGCCGCAAAGCCATGACGCTGAGCTTTGACGCCCCCGAAGATGGAAACATCAGCGAACAGCAGGTGTGGGACGCTTTAGAAACTATTTATGACCCCGAAATTCCGATAAACCTCGTGTCTCTTGGTCTCATTTATAAAGTGGTGATAGACCAGGCATCAGGCGCTGTAAATATCGATATGACGCTTACTGCACCCGGGTGCGGCATGGGGCCGGTATTGGTTGGTGACGTTGAGTATCGAGTTGCTATGGTGCCACACGTTAAGAATGTAAACGTAGAACTCGTATTTGACCCTGCATGGTCACGCGATATGATGAGCGAAGAAGCTCAGCTTGAGGCGGGTTTATTCTTTTAAGCGGTTAAGGTAACTTACCGTCCGACACATTTTCTCTTTACAAAATTACGGAAATAGCAATGCAACTACCTAGCAGTGACGAAATTATTGATGATTTAGCGTTCTTCGATGATTGGGAACAGCGTTATCAGTACATCATTGACTTAGGCAAATCTATTCCGGGTTTACCTGAAGATGCAAAAACACCAGACCGCCTAGTTAAAGGCTGTCAGAGCAGTGTCTGGTTGGTTGAGTCTTATGATGGCAATAAAATCAACTTTGACGTAGACAGCGACGCCGTTATCGTTCAAGGCCTGCTTGCGTTAGTGCTTGCCGCCTACAACGAAAAAACGCCAAAGGATATTCTAGCATTTGATATCGACGGCTACTTTGAAGCGTTAGACTTAGAGCGCCATATCACCCCAACAAGGGGAAATGGTTTGCGCGCGATAGTTGGAAAGATCCAAGAGTTAGCAAAAGCGAACGCTTAATACTTTATAGTTGTTAACGCCATACCTATATAGGCGTTAATTACTTGAGATACTTGGCTGAATAGGCGTTTTGTTATTCCATCGTGGTTCTTTGCTAAGGGAAGATATTATGGCTATTACATGTCTGCCAGTGCAAAATAAAGTATACACTGTCATCAAACTGTCATGGGCTATGCGCTAATCTGACGATACATCCTAATAAAAAACAACACGTTACGCCTGTTTTAAAAAGGCGCTGGTCAAGCCGTTATTAATTGCCTATAATTCGCGGCCAAAATTTTAAAGATACATACACTAATTGTTTGGAGAGAGAACATGGCTCTTGAGCGTACTTTTTCGATTATCAAGCCTGATGCGGTAGCTAAAAACGTTATCGGTGCAATTTACAACCGTTTCGAATCTGCAGGTCTTCGCATCGTGGCATCTAAGATGATCCACATGAGCAAAGAGCAAGCAGAAGGCTTCTATGCAGAACACAAAGAGCGTCCTTTCTTCGGCGCACTTGTAGACTTCATGACGTCTGGTCCAGTTATGGTTCAAGTACTAGAAGGCGAAAACGCTGTTCTAGCTAACCGTGAAATCATGGGTGCAACGAACCCAGCTGATGCAGCTGCAGGTACACTTCGCTCTGACTACGCTGCGTCAATCGACGAAAACGCAGTTCACGGTTCTGACGCTCCAGAATCAGCAGCGCGTGAAATCGCATACTTCTTCTCTGAAGAAGAAATCTGCCCACGTACTCGCTAAGATTACGTAAGTAGAAAGAAACGAGGCTACAGCGCCTCGTTTTTTTTGCGCTGAAAAAGAGGAGGTGTGCGTTTTATGTGCTCTGCGTATTTCTCATGCAGGTAAGCTAAATTGTGCATTTCAAGTATAGCCAAACTTAACGATACTCTGCGTTAAATCGGCTTTTTCTCAAATCTCATCTGTGGTAAAATCCGCGCAAATTTTAATCAGCAGCCATTCGCTGTTCTAGCGATACTCAAGTTGCCTGATTTTTACACCATTTTTAGCAGTAAGAGGGGCATCCCTCGAAGGTACAAGGGTCATCGTATTCATGGCAAAAACTAACTTATTAAATCTAAATCGCGAAGGCTTGCGCAGTTTCTTTAAAGAAATGGGCGAGAAACCATTTCGTGCCGATCAGGTCATGAAATGGATTTACCAGCACGGAGTAAGCGATTTTGAGGAAATGAGTAACCTCAATAAAAACCTTCGCGCGATGCTCATCGAAAATTGCGAAATTAAAGCCCCAGAAATTGCATACTTTCAAGAAGCTAGCGATGGAACTATTAAATTCGCGCTTACCTTAGAGGGTGGTCAAGAGGTTGAGTCGGTTTGGATCCCAGAGACCGATCGAGCAACCTTGTGTGTTTCTTCACAAGTGGGTTGCGCCCTTGAGTGTACTTTCTGTTCAACGGCCCAGCAGGGTTTTAACCGTAATCTCAGTGTAAGCGAAATTATCGGTCAGGTATGGCGCGTTGCGACCTTCCTTGGGCTTTCTAAGGATACAAGCAAGCGTCCAATTACGAATGTTGTGATGATGGGAATGGGCGAGCCGCTGTTAAACCTTAAAAACGTGGTGCCAGCAATGGATATCATGTTAGACGACTTTGGCTTTGGTTTGTCAAAACGCCGTGTTACGTTAAGTACCTCTGGTGTTGTACCAGCCCTTGATATGCTTGGCGATCAAATTGACGTTGCGCTTGCTATCTCGCTACATGCGCCAACGGACGAGTTGCGTAACGAAATTGTACCTGTGAATAAAAAGTACAACATCGAGGCATTCTTAGCGGGTGTGAGACGTTACCTTGCCAAGTCTAAAGCTAACCAAGGTCGTGTGACGGTTGAATACGTAATGCTTTCGAACATCAACGACAGCACTGAGCAAGCTCATCAGCTGGCAAAGGTATTGAAAGATACACCTAGTAAAATAAACTTAATACCTTTCAATCCATACCCAGGTTCTCCATACACCTGTTCGAGCAATTCTCGCATCGATAGGTTTGCTAAAGTGCTTATGGAATATGGATTTACCACCGTAGTGCGTAAAACTCGAGGTGATGATATCGACGCTGCATGCGGTCAATTAGTAGGCGATGTAGTGGACAGAACGAAAAGAATGTTAAAAAAACAGGTGAAGGGCGAGGCAATTTCAGTAAAAATGGCCCAATAATCATTAAGATATTAGGGTAAGACTATGGTTGCAGGATTGCGCACTTCACTTCGCGTTGGTTTTTTAAGTGCGGTTCTACTAGCGACTGGCTGTGTAAGCAACAGCCAGTCGGGCTTGTACAGTGGTAATTTCGACCACGAGGAAGCGGCACGAACACGTACATCTTTGGGTCTCACCTATCTTAAAAACAATAACTATACGCAAGCAAAAAAGAATCTAGACAAGGCGCTAGAGTTCAATCCACGCTCTGCGGACGTTCAATTTGCTATGGCCTATTATTATCAGTTGGTTGGTGATAACCGTCGTGCCGAAGAGTTCTATCAAACCGCTATCGACATAGCCCCTGACAATGGTGACATTGCCAATAGCTATGGTGCGTTTAAATGTCAAAACGGCGAATATGACGACGCAAAGCGTTATTTCTTTAAAGCCATAAATAACCGCCTTTATGCAAATGCGGCCCAAACCTACGAAAACCTTGCGCTGTGTGCACAAAGCCAAGGCGAATTAGAAGACGCGATTGGCTACCTTCAAGAGGCGCTCAATCATCAGCCGGCGCGAGGCAAATCCCTTTTCTTGTTAAGTGAGTTGTATACTATTACAGAACAGTGGGATCTAGCCGAGTCTTCTTTACGTAAATATGAGCGGGTAGCGAGAGTATCTCCAGACTATTTATGGCTAGCGTATGAAGTTGCGAAAGGTAAGGGCGATTACCAAGCTGCTAATGAATACGGTGATATGATGATTGCCGTCTATCCCGAGAGCGAATTAACTCAGCGCTATCTTGCCGAACGAAAAACGATGCAAAGTAAAGTGGTTAGAACGGTGAAATCTGCCAAAGCAGAACCAAGTGATGGTCAAGGTTCAAGTTTGGGAGAAGGAGTTAACGCAGAGGGAAAACGTCTAGCGCAAACGTCGCAGGCTGAATCGAGTAGCGGTGAAAGTGAACCGAATCAACAGGCTACACTTTACAGTAATGAAGAAACGCCTGAAGTGAACGACGCGTTGGACAATGAAACAAACCAAAACACTGAATTATCTGCCCAAAGTAATAAATTCCATGTAGTAAAAGACGGTGAAAACTTATATCGTATTTCTTTACTGCACAATATCAGAATGGCGACACTGCAGAAGTGGAATAACCTAGAGAATACTGGCGCTATTATTGCTGGTCAGAAGCTTTGGTTAGTACCACCTAATATGCAGGAGGAATAAGGTTTAATGGTGTCAGAAGAAAACGCGAATCAAGAAGTCATTTCGCAACAAGAAGAAAATACGCCAAGCCCTGGGGCAATGCTAAAAGCACGCCGAGAGAAGTTGGGTTTATCTCAACAGGATATTGCTGATAAGCTTTTCTTAAAATCAAAACAAATCAATGATTTAGAAAACGATGTCATTGACGAAAAGTCATCTGTGACGTTTACGAAGGGATACGTGAGAAACTATGCCAAACAATTAGGCATGAATTCTCACGAAGTCATTGAGGCATTTGAACGGTATCACAATCAAACATCGGTCCCATCTTCAGAAAAACTTCAAAGTTTTTCAAAGCGTGTCGCCAAACAGACACACGATGACCGCTGGATGATGGTTACCTATGTTATTTTGCTGCTCATCATTGCTGGTGTGGTTATGTGGTGGTATCAGCAGCCAAATGATGAGGCGGTTTCAGACATTCCGCTCACTGAAGCAGTTAAGCGAGAGGCGGCTAATACACCTATCACATCTGAGGGTGGTGCATCGAATCGAACTCAGCTAAATGGCAGTGATTTATCAAGTGACCCTGCATCATCTACCTCTACAAATAACGATTTGTTGAATTCAAACGCTTCTTCAATTGATGAGCCAGTCATTGATGAAGAAAGTGATGAATTTGCGCAAGACGGTAGTATAAACGAGGGGGCTATTTCAGCCCCTGATACGGACATCAACGAAAGCAATAACCTTACGGCATTAGTAAGCAGCAATAGCCAATCTGAGCCTAATCTTGAAATTGCCGCAGAAAGTAATGCAGCGCCCATTTCTATGGTTTTTACTTTCGTTGACGATTGCTGGGTTAATATAAAAGACGCGTCTGGTGAAGCAATAGCCTACGGGGTTAAGCAAAAAGGGCGTGTGATGGAAATTCAGGGTGTTCCTCCTGTTGAAGTTACGCTCGGCGCACCGGATAATGTGCGTATATCAGTTAACGGCGAGACTGTTGATATTTCTTCATACCAGAACGGTAAAACAGCTCGGTTCGCACTTCCTTTATAGGTAATCAGATGTTTGCAGATAGTCCTATTAAACGCAGAAAGTCTACGCGTATTAATGTAGGTAACGTTCCCATTGGCGATGGCGCTCCCATTGCTGTTCAGTCTATGACAAATACTCGCACCACTGACGTGGCGGCGACTGTCGATCAAATTAATCGCATTGTTGCCGTAGGTGGTGAGATCGTTCGCGTATCTGTTCCCACCATGGAAGCGGCTGAAGCGTTCAAAGAAATTAAAAAGCAGGTAAGTGTGCCGCTCGTGGCTGATATCCACTTCGATTATCGTATTGCGCTCAAAGTGGCAGAATACGGCGTGGATTGCTTGCGTATAAACCCTGGTAATATCGGTAACATGGAACGGGTGCGTTCTGTTGTTGATTGTGCGAAAGATAAAAATATTCCTATTCGCATTGGTGTAAACGGCGGTTCTCTAGAAAAAGATTTACAAGAAAAGTATGGCGAACCTACGCCAGAAGCACTTGTTGAATCTGCCATGCGTCACGTTGATATTCTCGACAAGCTTAACTTCGATCAGTTCAAGGTAAGTGTTAAAGCCTCGGATGTGTTTCTTGCTGTAGGTGCATACCGTTTGTTGGCGCAAAAAATTGATCAACCTCTTCATCTGGGCATCACTGAAGCTGGCGGTCAACGGGCGGGCGCGGTTAAAAGTGCGGTAGGGCTTGGTATGTTATTGGCTGAAGGTATAGGCGATACTATTCGCGTGTCTCTTGCAGCTGATCCAGTAGAAGAAATAAAAGTTGGCTTTGATATATTGAAGTCACTACGCATTCGCTCGCGTGGGATCAATTTCATTGCGTGCCCGAGTTGCTCAAGACAGGAGTTTGACGTAATCGGCACAGTGAATGCCCTTGAACAAAGACTGGAAGACATCCTTACTCCAATGGATGTGTCTATCATAGGTTGTGTGGTTAATGGTCCTGGTGAAGCGGAAGTGTCTGATTTAGGCCTTACCGGTGCGCGCAATATGAGCGGCCTTTACGAAGACGGCAAACGTGTGAAAGAACGCCTTCCTAATGACGATTTGGTCGACAAACTTGAAGCTAAGATTCGCGCAAAAGCATCGCGTATAAGTGAGCAAAATAAAATACAGGTCTCGGTAAAAGACTAAGAGGTTTTTTGTTCATTGTTGTTTATTCCTAAAGCCCCTATAATGCGGGGCTTTTCACTATATAGCAGTATGAGAATTTCACGTGGCTAAGACTATTCAGGCAATTCGAGGCATGAATGACTGCCTACCGGAGATTTCCGGTACGTGGCAAAAGGTAGAATCTGTACTTCGTCAAGTGGTGGCGAGTTACGGTTACCAAGAAATACGTACTCCCATCGTTGAAAGCACCGACTTATTCAAGCGTTCCATCGGCGAAGTAACCGATATCGTTGAAAAAGAGATGTATACCTTTGAGGATAGAAATGGCGACAGCTTGACGCTTCGTCCAGAAGGCACAGCAAGCTGCGTGCGTGCAGGTAACGAACACGGTTTATTGTATAACCAACAACAGCGTTTGTGGTATATGGGCCCGATGTTCCGCCACGAACGTCCACAAAAAGGTCGCTACCGCCAATTCCACCAGTTTGGTGTGGAAACCTATGGCATGGATGGCCCGGACATCGATCTAGAGGTTATTCTACTTAGCGCACGTTTTTGGAAAGCGTTCGGTATTGAGCAGCATGTAAAACTGCAAATAAATACCCTAGGCTCAAACGAAGCGCGAGCAGCCTATCGCGATACGCTAGTGGAGTTCTTAAAAGAAAGAGCTGACCAGCTAGATGAAGATTCATTACGCCGACTAGAAACTAACCCGCTTCGCGTACTCGATTCTAAGAACCCAGAAGTTCAAGCGGCTATTGCTGATGCGCCAGCTCTTATCGATCACTTGGATGAAGAATCTAAAGTTCACTTTGAAACGCTTTGCGCGCGCTTAACGCAAGCGGGCATTGAATTTGAAATAAACCCTCGTTTAGTACGCGGACTAGATTACTACAACCGTACTGTGTTCGAATGGGTTACCGATAGCCTAGGCGCCCAAGGCACCGTGTGTGCAGGTGGTCGCTACGATGGCTTGGTTGAACAGTTAGGCGGTAAAGCAACACCAGCGGTTGGCTTTGCCATGGGTATAGAACGTTTGGTACTGTTGCTGACCACGCTTACAGAAGAAGGCCAAGATTCAAGCTTTGCTGACGTTTACGTGACGGCAATGGGCGATGACGCACAGTCTTATGCCATAGAAGTTGCTGAACACCTTCGCAATCGGCTTCCAAACGTGCGCATTATGATGCACTGTGGCGGCGGCAACTTTAAAAAACAATTAAAGCGTGCAGATAAAACAGGTGCACGTTTGGCGCTGCTTTTAGGTAATGACGAAATGCAGTCTCGCGAAGTAGGGGTAAAACCGCTACGCGACGGCCAAGAACAAGTTACAGTCAGCTTTGATACCTTATCTGATAGGGTTGCAGAGATGCTGAGCGCACAATAAAAAGAGGACACTATGGAACAGTTCGCAACAGAAGAACAACAAGTAGAAGCGATCAAGCGCTTTTGGAAAGAACACGGTACTGCAATCATTGTTGGTGCTGCACTAGGTTTAGGCGGTCTTTGGGGCTGGCGTTATTACTCAGATGCGCAAATAGAAAGCAAAGAAGCAGCATCTGTTGCATATCAAAATGCCGTCGAGACTTTTGGCACCGAAGGCAGCGATGCAAAAGTGAATGCGTTTATTGAAGAGAATAAAGACAGTGGCTATGCGAGTATTGCGGGCCTACTAGCGGCTAAGCAAGCGGTAGATGCGGGTGATTTAGACGCAGCGGCTTCGCATTTAAACAGCGTTGTTACCTTTGCTGAAAACGATGAATTAAAAGTACTTGCGTCACTTCGTTTAGCTCGCGTGCAAATTGAAATGAACCAGCTGGACGCGGCGTTGTCTACGCTTAGCAATGTAACAAACGACGCATTTTCAGCAGAAGTTTCTGAACTAAAAGGCGACGTGTATCAGAAACAAGGCAAGTTTGACGATGCGCGATTAGCTTATTCAAATGCGTTAGAAAAAAATGCCAACAATCCGCTTTTACAAATGAAACTAGATAACCTTTCGGTATCTGCAGCTCAGTAAGCGATAGTCCCATTGGGCTGGTGTAAATAATAAAGAGGTACGCAATTTGTTTCACAACACGTGTGGCCGTAAAGGTCGATTTGCTCGCACGATAGGTATGGCACTCGCGGTGTCTATCACAATGTCAGGCTGTTCAACCATTTCTGATTGGTTTGCAGATGACGAAGAATTAGAGATTCGCCGTTTAAAGCCTATTGAAGCTAAGTTCTCTCCACAGGTAGTCTGGGATCGTGATATTGGAGACGGTGTTGACCATTACTTTTCGCGTCTTCGTCCGGTTTACGCTTATGACAAACTCTACGCGGCAGACCGTCATGGTGTTGTCGTGGCGATGGAACCAGAATCTGGCAAAGTGTTGTGGCAAAAGGACTTCGCTCAATTCCGTTCTGAAGGCATGATGAGTGCGGTAACCAAATTATGGCGCAGCGGAGAAACTGCGCGTATTGGTGGTATTGCTGTTGCTGACAGACATGTATTCATTGGCACTGAAAATGGTTACGTAGCGGCAATGGACGCAGAAAGCGGTGAGCTTGTTTGGGAAGCCACAGTTCCTGGCGAAATCTTAGCAGCGCCAGCAGCCGATGAAGGCATTTTAGTGGTTAACACTGGTGCAGGCAGCCTTTTCGGTTTTAACACGCGCACTGGCGAACAGCTTTGGAGACATGAAGGCGACACTCCTCCGTTGACCCTTCGCGGCATTTCAGGCCCCATCGCATCTAACGGTGGTGCTATTGTAGGAACGCCGACTGGAAAAATTCAGGTGAACCTTATCGAAACAGGTGTGCTCGCATGGGAAACCGTAATAGCGACACCTTCTGGTGCAACAGAGCTAGAGCGTATCGTTGATATCGATACCACACCAGTATTGTTTGGCGGCACCATTTTTACAGTGTCGTACAACGGTACACTAGCTGCAGTCGAACTTCGTTCAGGTCGCGTTATTTGGAAACGTGAATATGCATCATTTCGCAATCTGACTATCGAGGGGAACAAAATTTTTGTTGTTGATAATAACTCCAACGTTTACGCCCTCGACAGACGCAATGGTGTAGAACTATGGTCTCAAGGCTTACTTAAGAAACGTTCGTTAACGGCCGCTACGCCTGTCGGTGACCACATTGTGGTTGGCGATAACTGGGGTTTCCTTCATTGGATTGAGCAAGAAACCGGTGAAGTGGTTGCTCGCTTAGATGTGGGGGGCGATGACGAAGACGACGCTATTTTTGCTGCGCCTCTTAAAGTGGATGACAGTGTAGTTGCGGTAACGCGAAATGGTGTTGTAGCGTCGGTACGCATACCGAATTAGAAAGATTACTGCTTAACAACCAAGTTAAATAGGGGCGTTTCGGATAATATTCGAAACGCCTTTTCTTATTGTCTACACCAATATATTTACAGCTTTCGATCACCTAATTCATTTTGTTAGGGCAATGTGTTAAGTCTCCCAGAACTGCATTGGTATTAGGTTGTGAACAAGGTATAATGCGCCCATTCTCGAAAGCCTCATCTAAAACACCACATGTTGGAGAATCATTCTCTTAAACCTAGTTTGTGATATTTGGTGTGCATGGCTTGTGCTTTTTTTAGCTTTCATGACCCTTAGGATCTGATAAATGTTACCCGTTGTTGCTTTGGTTGGCCGCCCAAATGTAGGCAAGTCAACCTTGTTTAATCGCCTTACAAATACCCGCGATGCACTCGTTGCTGATTACCCGGGCCTAACTCGCGACCGTAAATATGGCCAAGCGAAATTTGAAAAGCGCCAGTTTATCGTAGTGGATACCGGCGGTATTACGGGCGATGAAGAGGGCATTGATGCTGAAATGGCCCAGCAGTCACTTTTAGCCATCGAAGAAGCCGATGTTGTACTTTTTTTAGTGGATGCGCGAGCGGGTTTATTGCCAGCAGACCAAGGCATAGCTGACCACCTTCGCCGCATAAATAAAAAGGTATTTGTTGTAGCTAACAAAGTTGATGGCATTGATGGCGATAGTGAGAGCGCTGAGTTTTATTCACTTGGATTAGGTGCAATAAAGCAAATTGCAGCTGCACATGGACGCGGCATAAGCCAACTATTACAAGATGCGCTTAAACCTCTGGAAGTTGATTTTCCTGACATGGAGATTATCGATGAAGAGCCAGAGGAAGAAGAAGATGCGGAAACCCAGCGTCAGCGCTTGCAAGAACTTCCCATCAAGCTTGCTATAGTAGGCAAGCCAAACGTGGGTAAATCTACGCTCACAAACCGTATTCTCGGTGAAGAGCGCGTTGTTGTGTACGACATGCCAGGTACGACGCGAGACAGCGTTTATATTCCTATGGAGCGCGACGAGAGAGAGTACATTCTCATCGATACCGCAGGGGTGAGAAAGCGCAGAAAAATTAGCGAAGCGGTAGAGAAATTTTCAATTGTAAAAACCCTACAGGCCATTGAAGAGGCCAATGTGGTTCTATTAGTCATTGATGCCCGAGAAGGGATTACTGACCAAGACTTAAGCCTACTTGGCTTTGTGCTTAATTCGGGCCGTTCACTGGTGGTAGCCGTGAATAAATGGGATGGATTGAGTACGGATGTAAAAGACGATATCAAACGTGAGATGGATCGTCGTCTAGGCTTTATTGACTTTGCCCGTATTCACTTTATTTCTGCACTGCATGGCTCTGGTGTTGGCAATTTGTTTGAATCAGTTCAAGAGGCTTACTCAAGCGCCACTAAGCGTATCAATACCGCATTACTGACGCAGATTATGGAAATGGCGCAAGATGACCATCAACCTCCTCTTGTGCGCGGTCGTCGAGTGAAAATGAAGTACGCCCACGCTGGCGGATACAACCCTCCTGTGATTGTAATTCATGGCAACCAAGTTGACGATTTACCAAGCTCTTACAAACGCTTTTTGATGAATTATTTTAGAAAAGCACTCGAAATAATGGGCACGCCAATTAAGATAGAATTCAGAGAGGGTGCAAACCCATTTGAAGGTAAGAAGGCTAATTTAACCTTGGCCCAGCAGCGCAAACGCCGACGCATGATGTCTTATTATAAAGATAAAAAATAACGGGTTGAAACTAAGGCGCTATTTCTGATTAAGTTGAGGTGGCGCTTTGTTTCCATGAGATCTTCAGCCCTATTCCCGCGCTCTTCTCTAGTTTAAGCTGAGGTATCAGGTGATGAAATGCTGAGCGAGGTGGATTCAAGTCCGCAGTGTGTCGCACTTTTCTAGATATGTCTCACTAAATTAACTTACTGTTTTTATTAATGTAATTAACTGAGTCATAATTACACTCAGATTGTATTCTTTTCCTTTTTTCCACACCTGCCGTTTATCAGTAACTCTCTTTTTTGTCATTGAGCCCCTTTAAATTCGTAGGGCAATAACGGTAAGAGGTTGTGGAGCTATTTTTGCAAACGTCTTTAGTTTTGCCAGTGACTAACAGCGTTTGGGAGTAACCGTGTCAGTAGAAAAATTGTTTGATGTCGCCACACCACTTCAAAAAAATCAGATGTACAACTGGTTTGATAGATACAAATCTAAAGAACAGCAAAAAGTCTATATCCTAAGCAGCGAGGTAGAGAGTAAGTCAAAATTAAGAGGGGCGTTAGCAAAGCGACTTTCCGCTAAAAAAGCTTAGCGCTGAGTATCTAACAGCACAGCGCGAACCTTTTTCATCATTACAGACTCTTGAGGTACCTGAATCTTAGCAATCAGCTGATTGACGATGTTATCTGAAAAGTCAGGCGGAAAGGTTGTAGACACTTTTACGATTTTATCCTGCTGTCTGAATACATAGGTGGTGGCGTAAATTGTCGGCAAGTTATCTGAGGCGGCGCTTAAGCCTAATTTCCACCCGACCAATTGGCTATTTACCGCATAAGGTGACGCTGGGCTAACTTGAGCTAAGGTTAGCTTTTGTCGCTCTGCGGTTGCGCGGGCTCTCTGTAAGTCGCTTTCTAATTGTTTCGGCAATAACTCATTTTCTGTGATAGATAGCTGACCAATAAAGGGGTACACAGTGACATCAACTAAGGCGTCCTCATAATCCGGATGGGTGTAGCGAGTGATTGCACCGCTAAAGGGGTCAGGAAAAAGCTGGGTGTCTAGTTTTTTGAATTCGCCAACCGTGTCAGGCACCTGCAGTGCCACATCATAATTGCTTGCTTCTAACGCATTAAATAAGTATTTACTGGTAAATAACCCAGTTTGCCTAACGTGTTGAAGCCAGCGAGATACCAAGCGCTTAGTTTCTTTTCCGATATCAGCATTTTCTTTGTTATCGTCAACGCGTGTCTCAACGCCAGAATCAAACAGTGAAGAATCTATTTCTATACCTCGCCATTGCAGCGTGAATTCAGCGAATTGCCTTGCGTATTGCTGGTGCTCGTGTATTGCGGCGCCCACATTGGCAATAAGTAACTCATAGTCGTTCCCTTCGCCATAGGGGAGTAAGTTATTAAATTCGCCAGACTCGCTGAGCACATTAATGAAGCTGTCGGGCGAAATTACATCTTCGAAGCACAGGTTAGTATTGTCTTTATCAATTGGCGGTGAGTGGGAAAATTTTTGTTGTGAATGACAGGACTTGAGCAAGGCTTCGCTTGGGTAAGTAGAAAAGACCGACACACTTTGATTGACCGCGTAGGCATGGGCAACGCTAGACAGCATCGAAGGGATAAAAAAGCACAAGAAAAACAAAGACGTTGGCGCTAAGAATTTTAAAAACTCGCCAAAAAATGCATGAGCCCGCTGGCACAAACTAGAAAATGAAATCGCTGTTACATAAACGGGCATAATACTAAAGGCTACCTATTGGCGCTGAATGTCTGTCACTTTACTGATTATTTCACCGTCCGTCACTCGTGATTTTATCTCATCGCCAATATTCACTTTATCCACGCTGTTAATAGCAGTTTTGTCGTTAAGTGTAATGCTGTACCCCCTCGCTAGAGTTGATAGCGGGCTCACGGATTGTAAGAGGCTGACCTTTCCTCCAAGTTCATTTTTCTTACCCTTAATAAGCGCGCTCATACTAGAGGTAAGCTTATTACTGGCATACTCAAGTTTGTCTTTGGCTCGGGCTACCTTTGCCGATGGAGATTGCTGGTTTAGCCTGTATTCAAGCGCGTGAAGTTGCTTTTCGGCCTTAGCTAGGTCACTTTGCATTTTATGGGCTAAACGAAGCTGTAGCCTGTCTAAGGTTTGCCACTGAGACTGAATACGGCTTTGCGGGTGCAAAGCATTTAAACGCTGCTTCTTAAGCGTTAGTTGCTGCTTACTTGCCTGCAAATACTGATTAATGGCACGTGCTAAGCGCTGTTTTTGCTGATTTAACGTTTGATAAAGGGCAGTTGAATCCTGGCTTAAGATTTCGGCAGCAGCGGATGGAGTAGGGGCGCGTAAATCAGCCACGAAATCGCTTATGGTGAAATCTACTTCATGACCCACAGCGCTCACTATGGGAAGATTGCTTGCCGCGACTTCTCGGGCTAAACCTTCATCGTTAAAACACCACAGGTCTTCTAACGACCCGCCTCCCCGAGTGAGTAGTAGCACGTCTACTTCTGCACGTCTGTTTGCCGTGCGCAATGCATTAATCAATTGAAGCGGTGCAGTTTCTCCTTGCACCATTGACGGATAGACAATGACTTCAGTTTGTGGACTACGGCGCTTTAACACACTTAGCACATCGTGAAGTGCTGCACCGCTTGATGAAGTAATTACACCAATGCGGTTGATACGGTCAGGTAAAGAGCGCTTATTTGAAGTATCAAATAAACCTTCGTTGTTAAGTTTGAACTTCAACGCTTCAAACGCTTGCTTGAGTGCACCTTCGCCGTCGCTTTCCATATGCTCAACGACCAGTTGATAGTCGCCGCGCGCTTCGTAAAGCCCCACAGACGCGCGCACGAGTATTTTATCGCCTTCTTTAGGGCGAATACGCACGTTGCGATTAGCCCCTTTAAACATTGCGGCTCGAACTTGAGCTTTATTATCTTTGAGCGTGAAGTACCAGTGTCCTGATGCCGCCGCAACAAAGTTAGAAATTTCGGCCGACAGCCAAATAAGACCAATCTCGCCCTCAAGCACGGTTCTGGCTAAGCGATTTAGCTTGGTAACTGTTAAAATTTGTCGAGATGTAGATGGCGAATTTGTAAACATAAAAAAAATCACAGGGTTTAATACATTTAGAGTTTACCTGAAAAACAAAAAACACTACAATTGCGCCGCAATTAACCCTCAACTGAATAGGTGTTGTTGCATGCTACGTATCATCCAAGAAGCCCTGACGTTTGACGATGTGTTGCTGGTTCCCGGCCACTCGACCGTCCTTCCCCATACTGCAAATTTACAGACCCGTCTAACGCGCGGTGTAACGCTGAATATTCCAATGGTGTCTGCTGCCATGGACACGGTTTCCGAAGCCCGACTCGCTATTGCGCTGGCTCAAGAGGGTGGTATTGGTTTCATTCACAAGAATATGAAACCTGAAGAGCAAGCTAAGCACGTACGTGAAGTTAAAAAATACGAAAGCGGCGTGGTATCTGACCCTGTAACGGTAGAAGAGAACGCAACTATCGGTGAAGTTATCGCGCTATCTAAGCGTCTTGGTTACTCTGGCTTCCCAGTAACAGACAAAGACAATAACTTAATTGGTATTGTGACTGGTCGCGACCTTCGTTTTGAAAAACGTTTAAACCTTCCTATTAGTAACGTAATGACTGGTAAGGATGATCTGGTTACCGTTAAAGAAGGCGCAAGCTCTGACGTTGTGCTAGACCTTATGCACGAGCACCGCATTGAGAAAATACTCGTGGTTGACGACGCGTTTAAGCTAACCGGTTTGATCACAGTTAAAGATTTCCAAAAAGCAGAAAATAAACCGAATGCATGTAAAGACTCGCTGGGCCGCCTTCGCGTAGGTGCAGCAGTAAGTGTTGGCCCAGGTACTGACGAGCGCATTGCGCTATTGGTTGAAGCCGGTGCTGATGTATTGCTTATTGACACCTCTCACGGCCACTCTCAGGGCGTTATTGACCGCGTTAAGAAAGTACGCGCTGACTATCCTGAAGTTCAAATAATCGCAGGTAACGTTGCAACGGGCGACGGTGCAAAAGCACTGGCCGACGCAGGCGTAGACGCGGTTAAAGTTGGTATTGGCCCAGGGTCAATTTGTACAACCCGTATCGTTACTGGTTGTGGTGTACCTCAAATTACCGCGGTATCTGATGCGGTTGAAGCGCTAAAAGGCACTGATATCCCGGTTATCGCTGACGGCGGAATTCGCTTTTCTGGTGATATTGCCAAAGCATTAGCGGCTGGCGCAAGCTGCGTAATGGTTGGGAGCATGCTGGCTGGTACTGAAGAAGCACCCGGTGAAGTAGAGCTTTTCCAAGGTCGTTATTACAAATCCTATCGCGGAATGGGTTCACTGGGCGCTATGGATCAAAGCCACGGGTCGTCAGATCGTTATTTCCAAGAGTCTGATAACGCAGAAAAATTGGTACCAGAAGGTATTGAAGGTCGCGTAGCGTACAAAGGTCCAATTGCAAACATTATTCACCAGCAAATGGGCGGCTTGCGTTCAGCCATGGGTTTAACCGGCTGTGCTACAATTGAAGAACTCAATACTAAAGCACAGTTTGTGCGTGTGACCTCTGCCGGTATGGGCGAGAGCCACGTTCACGATGTGAGTATCACTAAAGAAGCGCCAAACTACCGCTTAGGTTAAGGCGACCGACGACTGCGAGGCTGGTTTTTACACCAGCCTTTGTTCTTTTATTTAACGGGTAAAAATAAAACATGACCACAAATATCCACGACCAACGCATACTTATTTTGGATTTTGGCTCGCAATACACGCAGTTGATAGCGCGTCGTGTTCGCGAAATCGGTGTTTACTGTGAGCTTTGGGCTTGGGATGTGACCGAAGAACAAATCCGCGAATTCAACCCGCAGGGTATTATTCTGTCAGGCGGCCCTGAGTCGGTAACCGAAGAAGGCTCACCACGCGCGCCTGAGTACGTATTTGAAGCAGGCGTACCCGTGCTAGGTGTGTGCTATGGCATGCAAACCATGGCACAGCAATTAGGTGGTGGTGTACTAGGTTCAGACAAACGTGAGTTTGGTTATGCACAGGTTGAAGTAATAAAGCCAAGCCCGCTGCTAGATAAAATTGAAGATGCTATTGGTGATAATGGCGCAGCACTTTTAGATGTATGGATGAGTCACGGTGATAAGGTAGCGGCGATTCCTGAAGGTTTTGAAACCATCGCGCAAACAGCATCTTGCCCGCATGCAGCTATGTATAACGCTGAAAAACAATTCTACGGGGTACAGTTTCATCCTGAGGTAACGCACACTCGCCAAGGCATGCGATTGCTTACCCAGTTCGTTATGGACATCTGTAAATGCGAGAAGCTTTGGACTGCTGACGCTATTATTGATGACGCCATTGAGCGCATTAAAGAAAAGGTAGGCGATGAGAGAGTCATTTTAGGGCTATCTGGTGGTGTTGATTCATCAGTAACCGCGATGTTGCTTCACCGTGCTATTGGCAAAAACCTGACCTGTGTGTTTGTTGATAATGGTTTGCTTCGTTTAAACGAAGCCGATCAAGTTATGGAAATGTTTGGTGACCACTTTGGGCTAAACATTATCCGTGTCGATGCTGAAGAACGCTTCCTTGAGCGCCTTAAAGGTATTGAAGATCCTGAGCTTAAGCGCAAAGCTATCGGCAATGAGTTTGTTCGTGTATTCGATGAAGAAGCGGGCAAGCTTGAAAATGCAAAATGGTTAGCGCAGGGGACTATATACCCAGATGTGATTGAGTCAGCGGGCTCTGCCACGGGTAAAGCACACGTGATTAAGTCGCACCACAACGTGGGCGGACTTCCAGAAGATATGGAACTTGGCCTTGTTGAACCACTGCGTGAACTATTCAAAGACGAAGTTCGCAAAATCGGCCTTGAGCTAGGCTTACCATACGACATGCTTTACCGTCACCCTTTCCCTGGCCCAGGCTTAGGCGTACGTGTACTTGGTGAAATAAAGAAAGAGTATTGCGATTTACTGCGTCGTGCTGATGCAATCTTTATCGAAGAACTATACGCGGCTGATTTGTATCAAAAAGTTAGCCAAGCGTTTACCGTATTCCTTCCAGTGCGCTCGGTAGGCGTAATGGGTGATGCCCGTAAATACGACTGGGTAGTAAGTTTACGTGCTGTAGAAACCATCGACTTTATGACAGCGCATTGGGCACACCTTCCATATGATTTCTTAGGTAAAGTGTCGAACCGGATTATTAACGAAATCGACGGTATCAGCCGTGTGGTTTACGATATATCAGGTAAGCCACCAGCTACGATTGAGTGGGAATAGGTCGAAGTTTACTGCCTATTTTTAGCTAGCTATTCTCAGCTACTATACTAAAAGAGCCTCCGGGCTCTTTTTTATTGCCTGTAAAACGCTGAGTTACATTTAGTATAAAGATAAATATAAAAGTATTTTTTGTTATACCTAGTATTTCACTTAAATGTCACAAAAATATCATTTAATGCCGACGTCCTTCTTCTAATTCATACTAAAGGTTAAGCCGTGTTCAACTACACAAGCATCAGCCGTTTGGTGATGACGCCCGTCCTCGCCAGCTTTCTCATTCTTGTCCTGCTAAACGGCGCGTCCATCTATAAGTCGTTTTCACTGCTTAACTCTTTTGACGAGCTGGAGAACACCCTTGTTCAGTCAGAACGAGACGTAAATACTACGCTTAGTACATTTAAAACTCAGGTGCAAGAGTGGAAAAACGTATTGCTTCGTGGCTACAAGCAAAGTGACAGAGAAAAGTACTGGGATCGCTTCAAACAACGGGAAGCTGAGATCACCCGCCAGTTTGACATAATGCTAGCAAACGGTGTCATTAGTGATGCTGTTAAATCCGACATACGCAAATTTCAGCAAGCTCACTCAGTCATGGGACAAAAATACCGAGAGGGTTATGACGCTTTTGTCAATTCAGGGTTTGACCCAAAAGTGGGAGATAGTTACGTGCGGGGGATTGATCGTGAGCCCGCTGAACTTTTAACCGCCATAGCGTCAGATATTGCAACAGATTCAGCAAATGCCATTGCTGAGCTTAAATCAAATACTCGCACTATGCTCTGGATGATTTTATTGGCCGCCATTGTACTGTCTGTACTTTCTATGGTGTATGTGATTGCTCGACTGCGCTCTCAAGTTATTAAGCCTACAAAACAGGTCGCTGCGTGCATATCAAACCTCGCTAACAGTCGTTACGATTACAGTTTAACGTATTCAAGTGAACATGAACTCGGGATGCTCGCAGATTCAGCTCGCGCATTACAGTTCAAGCTAAAAGACTCGGTGGCGCAATTGCAGCAAGCTGAGATAGAAATGGAAAAAGCGTTCGGAACTTTAGGCAATGTTAGTCAATCAATCATGGAAGGGGCGAATGGCCAGCGAGATGCATCCCGATCCCTTGATAACAGTACGGATAAGCTTAGAGAAATTGTGCAAAACTTGGTAGCAATTACTGACCAAGTGGCGGTAGCGACGAATAACTCAGAAAAAAATGTGGCAAGCTGTTATGCCACCTTTGAAAGTGCAAACGCGGGCTTTAAACAGCTAGCTAAAACGGTGACAGAGTCGAGTAATATCGTATTAGACCTTCAAACGCGCAGCACGAATATTTTGAAAGTAGTAAATGTGATCAACGAGATTGCAGATCAAACGAACCTGCTTGCGCTTAACGCAGCAATAGAAGCTGCTAGGGCAGGGGAGCACGGTCGAGGCTTTGCAGTAGTTGCAGACGAGGTTCGCGCACTGGCGGCTAAAACACAACAGTCGACGAAAGAAATTAACGATATATTGAGCAGCTTTGAGGCTGAGGCAAAAGGTGCTGTGTCAGCCATGTCGTCAGGTAAACAGCTATCCGATACTAATGCTGCTGAAGCGGCAGCCGCACTTGAGACGCTTAACAACGTGGTGAGAGATATTAAGGAAACTGCGAGCGTTGTTGTTGCCCTAAATGATGCTGCTGATGAACAAGAAGCGGTGCTGCATCAGGTTGAGGCAATTATTAGCAATGTGGTTACGTCGTCAGAGAAATATCACCAGTTGGCACAGCGTGACGATATGTCTCGCTCCATGAAAAGTATGTCAGATAACGTGGAAAAAGTGGTGAATAGTTTGACCCGCTAGTCCCTATTTGTCAGTATGAATCGATAACTAAAAGGAGCGTTTTGCTCCTTTTTTCATCGCGCGTTGTGCGCTTGTTTTCGAGAAATTGCGCTGATTCTAATGACAACACCACTTGTATTTCACCCGATTTATAGCCAGCTAGACCTTCCCGAACGCCATCGTTTTCCAATAGAAAAATATGTGGGTATTCGTGATGCGCTCATAAACCGGGGTGTGAGTGCTGAGCGATTTATTAAGCCTGAGCCTATCAGCGATGAGGCGCTCAGTTCCTTCTATGATCCAATATATGTTAAAGCGCTCACCGCAGGTTCCTTAGATAAAAACGCCATGCGGCGTATTGGGTTCCCTTGGTCGAAGCAGCTTATCGAACGAACACGCACGGCGGTTGCTGGTACCTGTTTAACTGCGTCATTAGCTCTCGAGACCGGTAAAGCCCTCAACCTTACAGGGGGGTATCACCATGCCTTTGCAGATTTCGGCTCTGGTTTTTGCTTATTCAATGATTTATACCTTGCCGCTAAAACTATGCAGAAAAACTCATCTATCGATAATGTGCTTATTGTTGATTTAGATGTACATCAAGGCGACGGTACGGCAAAGCTTGCTGAGAATGATTCAGATATTTTTACCTTATCTATTCACGGAGAAAAAAACTTTCCGCATAGGAAGCAGCATTCAGATATTGATATTGGTCTTGCTAAAGGCACCGAAGACGATGAATATTTAACTACGCTTGAACAAGCGCTGACATTAGCTTTACGGCAATTTCAGCCAGACGCCATCATCTATGATGCAGGTGTCGATGTGCACGTAAATGACGACTTAGGGCATCTACATATTTCTACCCAAGGCGTTTATGAAAGAGATAAGCAGGTATTTGCGTTGGCTGAACGTTTAGGTGTTCCAATAGCAGCAGTGATTGGCGGGGGTTACCAAAGAGATATTGCTGCACTGGTCGATGTGCATATTCAACTTTATCGCGCAGCCGGCGTGATTGATTAACTGCAATAAGTATTAACCGAAAAATAAAAAGCACGCTCAAACGGTATGATAAAGAACTGAATCGTTTGTAGCGCGCATTTTGTTTCAAACATGCTAAGTTGTTTTACAAGAAGAGCAACTGGAACCCGATACCAATGCGCTCTTGTGAGCGGTTATAGTCAATAAGCGAGTCGCCGTACCCGTTAAAGTATTGAAGAAGCACTTCGTAGCGGTCTGAAATCGGGTAGGTGAAGTCTAGCTGAATGCTGCCTCGGTTTTCATCGAAGTCCAGGTTGTTTCTCAATAGGGCAAGCACTTTGAAAGCACCAATTTTTCTCCCATATCCAAACTCCATACGGCCGTAATAATCCTCTATATCAGGGTTATCATCGCCGGTAGGATCTAATGGGTCTTCTTTTTCGTCTTCAGGAATGCGATACCAGGTTTTTAGGTAATAAATATCGTCGTTATCACTGAATACAATAGAGGCAAACAAGCGGTTCCAGCTACGAGAACGCAGCCCACTCTGACCGTTTGACATATGATTAAAACCTACTTGGAAGGTATTAAATTTATATCCCAATACGGAATAATCAGCGGTTTCCTGCCAAAAGACTTCCGGTTCGTAATTCGTTTCTCGGAAGGGCTTAGAAGCTTCGTTATTATATAGCTGCCAAAATGATGTCAACGTAAAGCCAAAGTACACCCCGTCGAACCCTGTATCTTCTAGATAAAGAGGAAGTTTCGCGCTTACTTGGAACTTAGCCTCTCTATTATCTACATTTTCTTCTGTTAGTTCTTCACTGCCGAACGTATTAGGGTTAGAAACATAAGTGATAGGAAGTAAATAGTTTTGTCTATGCTGGGTAATGGCAAAAACATTGTCTAGCGCTTCTTTATCACCTTCTAAGCGGTTATCTAGCGCACTTTCTGTGGTCGTATCACGTTTTATTATGTCAATGACCTCAATGCCGCTTTCATCCTGCGATGCTTTGGGGTCTTCATTTTCAACAGTGTCAACTTGTTCATTGTTGTCGACAGATGAAGCTTGCTTATTTATCACTTCTTGTGATTCTTGAGCGAATACACTCGTGCTAGCAGCAAACGCTGCCAAAAATACAAAAGGCTTTAACACAGACACCTTTAATTCTCCGTAACATGGGGTTATTGTTATGCTTAACTGAAGTCCAGTGTAAGGCCTTCGGAAGATGCAAATACGTGTAAAGTAGACTCTGCTACTGTGACATATTCATTACAATGTCTTACAACATCATCTATATCGTCATCTGTGCGTTCTGGATCATGACTGTATAGTGCTAATTTTTTTGCATTGGACGCCATAGCAAGTTTAACCGCCTCTTCAGCCACAGAGTGGCCCCATCCGTTTTTAGCAGGCATATCAGACAGCATATACTGTGCATCGTGGATAAGTAAGTCTGCATTCTCGGCAAATTTAGCAAAATCAATAAAGTCGGTTTCTTTCTTATAAGGAGGGTAAAGCTCATTATCTGTAATATAAGCAACCTTCACACCGTCAGCGTTTATGCAATAGGCGCTGCCGCTTCCCGGATGATTCATTGCAAGTCGCGTGATTTTTGCGCTTCCTATTACAAAGGTACTGTCCGCTTTCGGTATTTCAATAAGCGAGATGTTTGCTCTGAGCGCACTTCTTGGTACGGGAAATAACGATCCTTCCATTTGTTTTAAAATTTGGTCCGGTTCATTAAACAGTGTTTGCCCTGGATAGATATTTATTTCACGTTCGGCTTGATATATGGGAGGAAAGAAGGGGAAACCTTGTATGTGGTCCCAATGATTATGGCTCAGCAAAAGATAGATAGGGGTGTTCTTTTTCGCTAAGTGCTCGCCAAGGAGGCGAATACCAGTACCTGAGTCGAGGACGATATCTGTACCGTCCTCAAGCTCAATGTGAACGCATGCTGTGTTACCGCCATAGCGAACGAAAGCTGCTCCCGGTGTGGGTATAGACCCTCTTACGCCATAGAATGTTAACCGCATACGCCCTCTTTTCTTTACTTTTGGGGCAAGCTCAGATTTTAGAGTGCGGCTACAAAGTCCTTTGCTGCGCTGAGATCTAATAACTGCTTCTCGCCAGTACGTCTATTTTTATACTCAACCTGTTGATTATCTAGGTTTCTCTCACCGATAACAATACTATGAGGTATACCAATTAATTCCATGTCATTAAACATAACACCCGGGCGCTCCTTCCTGTCGTCAAACAGTACTTCCACACCTAGCGAGATAAGCTCTTGGTAAAGGGCTTCGGCTGCTTCTTTGATGCGATGAGACTTATGCATATTCATTGGTATTAATGCAATTTTAAACGGTGCGATAGGATCTGGCCACTTTATGCCAAATTTATCGTGGTTTTGCTCAATCGCAGCCGCTACTATGCGTGATACACCGATGCCGTAACAGCCCATAGTAAGCGTTTGGTGTTTACCTGACTCGCTTAGCACGCCACAGTTCATGGCTTCTGAATATTTTTGGCCCAGCTGGAAGATATGGCCTACTTCAATGCCTCGTTTAATATCAAGAGTGCCTTTTCCATCTGGAGACGCATCACCCGCTACCACGTTACGAATATCAACACCGGTTAAATCTTCTGACCAGTTAGCGTTAACGTTCACTTTACCGCCAACGCCAGCTCCTGTAGTGAAATCCGCAAGAGCGGCTGCACTTGCATCAACGTAAACTGGAACCGGTAAGTCATTTGCATTAGCAAACAGCGGAGAAACGCCAAGAACATCTTTTGCCTGTTCGAAAGAGGCTTCAACAAGCGGTGTAGCAACACCGTCTAACTTTTCTGCTTTAACATCATTTAACTCATGGTCAGCACGTAGCACCAATGCTACCCACTTATCAGAATTAATTTCCTCACCTTTGTCGTTAAGTTCATTAGCGGCTTTAACCAAAATAACTTTAACGGCTTTTGTTACATCTGCTTCAACGCTTTTTAAAATAGCGTTGAAATCTTTACCCTTGGCATCTTTTGTTTCAACAGCCACGCCAGAAGGCGTTGCTTTTTCTGGTGCCATGGCCTGTGCCATTTCAACATTTGCTGCGTAGTCACTGTCGCTTGAGAACGCAATATCGTCCTCGCCTGATGCTGCAAGCACGTGGAACTCGTGAGAGTGGTTACCACCAATTGAACCTGAATCTGCAATCACCGCTCTGAAGTCTAGGCCCATACGCGAGAAAATGGCGCAATAGGCGTCGTACATTTTCTGATAAGTTTCTTCTAAGCAGCTGTCTTCTAAATGGAAGCTATAGGCATCCTTCATAGTAAATTCACGGCCACGCATAATGCCGAAACGGGGGCGCACTTCGTCGCGGAATTTTGTTTGAATTTGGTATAGATTAAGCGGAAGCTGCTTGTAGCTGCTAATTTCGTTGCGCACAAGCGCAGTAATCACTTCTTCGTGCGTCGGGCCTAACACGAAGTCACGCTGGTGGCGGTCTTTAATGCGAAGCAGTTCAGGGCCATATTCTTCCCAGCGTCCAGATTCTTCCCACAGGTCAGCAGGCTGTACAACTGGCATAAGCACTTCAATCGCGCCTGCTTTGTTCATTTCCTCGCGAACAATGTTAGCGACTTTATTAAGGACACGAAGGCCTGAAGGCAACCACGTATATAGACCCGAGGCAAGCTTTCTGATCATGCCAGCTCTTAGCATTAGCTGGTGGCTGATAACCTCTGCATCTGCAGGTGTTTCTTTCTGCGTGGCAAGCAAATATTGACTAGTGCGCATGTAAAGCAGGTATCCTGTTATAAGTGTATTTATGAGCATAAGTGTGAAGGCCTATCAAAAAACCACTTAGGGAGAGACAAGGCGACACACGTTTGGGCGTATTCTAATTAACTGTGAGCCATTTCGCCACAGACGGTTAACACTATTCGTGTATTTATCCTAATGGAGTGAGTTCAGTAACCCACACATTCGCGTCTTTTATCTTAAAACCCACGTCGATATCGTATAGCGTAACGCGGTATGTTTTTTCGTCATTATCATTTTGCTGTTTATAAGCAGGGCGAGGATCTTGTGCAAGTACCGCGGTCACAAGAGAGCAAAAATCACGATGGCGATCTTTAATTTTGGCAAGGGCTGTCGAGAGATTTGGCGCGAAATACACGTCTCGATGAGGGATGGGGTTAATGTCATCAAGGGTGTCTCTCGCTTCAGAAATACTATCAGCGTAGGAAATATAAGGTTTAATATCAATGAGTGGGGTACCACATACTAAGTCTACCCCTGTGACTTTCAGCGTAACCTTGCCTTTTTCTATCGCTATACCCTCGTTTTCAACGACAGACATGCCAATACTATTTGGTCTATGAGTACTTCGACTTGCAAAAACGCCTATGGTAGCGTTACCCCCTAATCTGGGAGCTTTTACCGTGCTTTTCCAACCACGTTCTATGTTTTGATGGAACACGAATAAAAGCCACAAGTGACTGTAGTTTTCGATACCTTTTAGCATATTGATGTCATTAAAATCTTCGTTGAAGGTAATGGTGCCTTTTGCTCCGGCTAGATTGGGCTGTCTTGGTACAGCAAACTTTTGCTTAAAAGGCGTTTCAATAGTCGCAATGCTCGACACTTCAAAGGAACTAGTAGTGCTCACGCGGTATCCCTATTGTCATTAAATGTGAGTTGAATTGTCATATATCCCTCATAATTGGCATGTACTCTAACGCTTCAAGTTAACGCTTGGACCAAGCAAAGATGTTTTTGTCGAAAAGACTACGTCTCTCTTTGGTTTCCCTGGAGTAATCCAATTCTTTGGCCTGCCAAAGCTCGTATTTAGTTTACCGTCTGAGAAAGCGCGATTGATAGCCTTCCACGCAGCGTGCCAAATTAACTAACGGGTTTTATAAGGTAGGCTTTTCTTTTTCATCTCTGCTAACACGTTTTCGAAATAAGGGCAGCCAAGTGCCTGAGCCTTTTCGATGTTATGACTAAATATCTTCTCTGCATCCTCTTCTTTTTTCATGTATCGCGTGATGTCAGCTTCGCGAATTAAGTGCAGAAGTGGGTAGGGAGAGCGATTGGTATAGTTTTCAGCATCGTCTTTGTCGCTACCGTCGAACACATAATTTGGATGAAAGCTAGCCAATTGGAAAGTGCCACTATATCCCCAATCGTGAAGCATGCTATCGGCAATGGCTAGTACATCAAGGTATTCGTCAAAATCAGCAATAGTTGAGTGGGTAAGCGCAATTAACGTTGTGGCAGTACTTTCATTCTCTTCTAAATGCCGTAATTCATCAGAAAGGGATTGAATGATATCTCCCGCATCGCCAGCAACGACTACACAACGAATTTGGTTGGGCGTTCTTACATAACGCGCAAAGGGGCAAAAGTTGTGTTTTATTACAATATCATCGACCCACTTAAGCGTAGCGTCGATGACGTGCTTTTCGCACAACGATGAGGTTGGTTCCGCCATAAAGAAGTTATTCAATTTAGGTCTGTATTTAAAGAGGAGAGAGTATAAAGCAAAAAAGGCAGAAATTTACTTTCTGCCTTAAAAATTAGATTTTGTGTGAGCGCTTTAAGAGTGGTATTTCACGTAGGCTTCAAGTGTGTTTTCTATCAAACTCGCCACAGTCATTGGCCCAACACCACCGGGTACGGGGGTAATCCAACCAGCACGTTCTTTTGCTTTTTCGAAATCTACATCGCCCACTAATGAACCGTCGTTTACGCGATTAATGCCCACATCAATCACAATCGCGCCCTCTTTTACCCAGTCGCCTGGTATGAAGTTCGGTTTGCCGACAGCAACCACGAGTAAATCAGCGCGTTGAACGTGGCTTTTTAAATCTTGGGTGAACTTGTGGCAGGTGGTTACCGTACAGCCTGCCAATAATAGCTCTAAGCTCATTGGGCGACCCACAATATTTGATGCTCCAACAATAACCGCGTCCAAGCCCTTAACTGGACGCTTGGTAGACTCGATCATGGTCATAATGCCTTTTGGCGTGCAAGGGCGTAGCGCTGGAATACGCTGTGCTAGGCGACCAATATTATACGGGTGGAATCCGTCAACGTCTTTATGTGGATGAATGCGCTCTAGCACCTTTTCTGCATTTAAACCTGCAGGAAGAGGTAGTTGCACTAATATGCCGTCAATCTCTTTATCTTCATTTAGTTGGTCAACTAAATTAAGCAATGTTTCTTCCGTAGTGTCTGACGGCAGATCGAACGAACGGGATACAAAACCTACTTCGTCGCATGCTTTTCGTTTGTTTGATACATAAACTTGCGAGGCGGCGTCACTGCCTACTAAAACTACGGCAAGACCGGGCTGTCTTTTACCCGCTTGTGTAAGCGATTCAACATAGGAGGTTACGTGTTGGCGAACTTGTTTGGCAATTAATTTGCCGTCAATAAGATGAGCGGTCATAGTCTTGTACGATTCTTATATGGTTGGGTGGTCAACAAGTGCCCTATATTGTTTCACAAAACGGGGCTAATACTCTAGCAATTATTGGAAACTGTCATTTACTCTCTTTTCTTGTACTTTTCATCAAGCTAACTAAGACTCCACATCAACATTCATGTTGCCTAATTGGCTTACTTTTTCCATCTACGAAAACTCGCTACGCTGGCGCACTGGCGTTAAGATATTAAAAGCAAATTGCTTAAAAAAACGCGAGAATGGATGCTTTGTGAGCGGTTAGGTATTTTATTTGAAAAAGTGTTTGACGAGGTGGGGGGATGTCAGTAATATTCGCACCCCGTAACGGCACTGAGGCTAAGGCGTCAGGGTCGAAACGACAGTCGGTGAGTGGCGCAGCTTGGTAGCGCACTTGTTTTGGGTACAAGGGGTCGCAGGTTCAAATCCTGTCTCACCGACCATTTTTGCAGTAAAGATTCGCCAGGCGCCCGTAGCTCAGCTGGATAGAGCAACGGCCTTCTAAGCCGTGGGTCGCAGGTTCGAATCCTGCCGGGCGCGCCATGCGACTCAGGTAGGTCCTGATGGCAAGGCTCAATCTTTATGTTCATAATGCTAGGTTAGAGCATGTGAACCGCAAACACACCCTATGGTGGGCGTAGCTCAGTTGGTAGAGCCCCGGATTGTGATTCCGGTTGTCGTGGGTTCAAGTCCCATCGTCCACCCCACTTTTTGCGGAAGTGGTGGAATTGGTAGACACGCTGGATTTAGGTTCCAGTGCTTCACGGCGTGAGAGTTCAAGTCTCTCCTTCCGCACCATATTTTCAAGCTTTTATAAAAGCTTAATAAAGCATTTATATCGGTGAGTGGCGCAGCTTGGTAGCGCACTTGTTTTGGGTACAAGGGGTCGCAGGTTCAAATCCTGTCTCACCGACCATTTTTGCTTTTTCGATTCAATCAGTGCTGTTTGTCTAAGTAATTGTTCGGACTACTCATAATCGAATCGACATTAAGAATACAATGGAGCATAATTGTTTAATCCTTACAGCTCGACAGTCGTTTATGTGTTTTCAATTCACACATAAGACGAAAAAGGATTACTGTGGTGGGCGTAGCTCAGTTGGTAGAGCCCCGGATTGTGATTCCGGTTGTCGTGGGTTCAAGTCCCATCGTCCACCCCACTTTTTTGCGGAAGTGGTGGAATTGGTAGACACGCTGGATTTAGGTTCCAGTGCTTCACGGCGTGAGAGTTCAAGTCTCTCCTTCCGCACCATATATTAAGCTTGTAAAAGTTTGTCTTAAAAAAGATATCTCTGTCGGTGAGTGGCGCAGCTTGGTAGCGCACTTGTTTTGGGTACAAGGGGTCGCAGGTTCAAATCCTGTCTCACCGACCATTATCTTCTCTCAATTTTATCATTATCTCCTTTCGTAATTTTCGCGAACATTTGCTTATTTGTTTCAAAACTGCGCGTAAAGTCTTGCTTTTTGCTCAAAATGCATTCAAAAGCGTGTTACAAACTTGTGTTTGCCTCTCGACTCTTGTGGTATGCGGCTGTATACTACCGCGTCTTTTTTTAACCAGTACGTTTGCTTCAGGTTGGTATTTTGACGCGAATTCGCGACCTAACTTTGAAGTGATTAACGTCGAATAACGACCTCTACCCCGGCGTGATATGCAATTAATGCATGACGGGAGAGGGGATTGGGAACAAAGCGCCTGTAAAGGCGTATAGTTGAGGTAACATAATGCAAGTTTCAGTCGAGACGACCCAGGGTTTAGAACGCCGTCTTACTATCACCGTTCCATCCGATACGGTTGATTCAGCAGTTAAGTCACGCCTACAGCAGTTGGCAAAAACACAACGCATCAACGGCTTCCGCCCAGGCAAAGTTCCTGTAAGCGTAATCAAAAAGCGTTTCGGCCAGGCAGTTCGCCAAGAAGTCGCTGGCGATGTTATGCAGCAAAACTTCTACCAAGCAGTGATTCAAGAAAAAATTCAGCCTGCTGGTATGCCTAAGTTTGAACTGACTAAAGATGAAGACGGTCAGGACCTAGAGTTTGTAGCATCTTTCGAAGTCTACCCAGAAGTAGAAGTGAAGGGTGTAAGTGATATCGAAATCGAGAAGCCAGTAGTAGAAATTACTGACGAAGATTTAGATAACATGATGGAAACCCTTCAGAAGCAGCACGCAACTTGGAAAGAAGTTAAGCGTAAAGCGAAAAAAGACGACAAAGTGATTATCGACTTTGTTGGCTCTATCGACGGCGAAGAGTTCGAAGGCGGTAAAGCGGAAGATTTCGCGTTAGAGCTTGGTAAAGAGCGCATGATCCCTGGTTTCGAAAAGCCACTAGTAGGTGCGAAAGCGGGTGAGGAAGTGACTATTGAAGTAACGTTCCCTGAAGATTACCACGCTGAAAACCTGAAAGGTAAAGACGCTGTATTTAAAACTACCGTCAAGAAAGTTGAAGGTTTAGATCTTCCTAAAGTTGACGAAGAGTTTGCAAAACTATTCGGTGTTGAAGAAGGCGGTGTTGACGCGCTTAAAGCCGAAGTTCGCAAGAACATGCAGCGTGAACTAAACCAAACGCTTAAGGCGCAAGTTAAAGAAGATGTTATCGCTAAGCTTGTAGAAGCTAACGAAATTGACATCCCTCAAGCGCTTATCGACCAAGAAGTGAATGCACTTCGCGAACAAGCTAAACAACGCTTTAGCCAACAAGGCGGTGGTCAGAACCTACCAGACCTTCCTGCTGAATTGTTCACAGACAACGCTAAGCGTCGCGTGTCTATTGGTCTACTTCTTGGCGAAGTGATTAAGCAGAACGAACTTAAGGCGGACGAAGCTAAAGTAAACGAGATGATCGAAACTGCGGCTTCTGCGTATGAAGATCCTCAAGAAGTTATTGATTACTACAACAATAACCAAGAGCTTATGCAGCAAATGCAAAACGTTGCGCTTGAAGAGCAAGCTATCGAGTGGGTTCTTGAGCAAGCAAAAGTTACTGAAGTAACTAAAGCTTTTGACGAGGTTATGAACAAACAGGCGTAATTTTTTACTGTCTGATTGACAATACTTGTCAGCAACTGCTTAAATGCTCGGAGCCTTCCGAGCATTTTTGTTTTTAACGCTAGATAATCAAGGTAGCTATGACTAATACCCCGTTTGACCCAATGAATGCACTTGTTCCTATGGTTGTTGAGCAAACCTCTAAAGGTGAGCGCTCATACGATATTTATTCACGCCTGTTAAAAGAAAACGTTATTTTCTTAGTAGGACAAGTTGAAGATCACATGGCCAACCTCATCGTTGCTCAAATGTTGTTCTTAGAAGCTGAGAACCCTGAAAAAGACATTTTCCTATATATCAACTCGCCGGGCGGTTCTGTAACTGCGGGTATGGCAATATACGACACCATGCGCTTTATCAAGCCTGATGTGAGCACGGTATGTATGGGGCAAGCTGCAAGCATGGGAGCATTTCTTCTCTCTGCAGGCGCTAAAGGTAAGCGTTATTGTCTACCTAACTCGCGTGTTATGATTCACCAACCGCTAGGTGGTTTCCAAGGTCAGGCATCTGATTTTGAAATACATGCGAAAGAAATTCTGTCTATTAAAGAGAAATTGAATCGCCTAATGGCAGACCATACCGGTCAAGACTATGAGAAAGTCGCGCGCGATACAGATCGCGATAATTTCTTAAGTGCAACTGAGGCGAAAGAATATGGCCTGGTTGACCAAGTTTTAGCAAATCGATCTGACGTAGCCGGAACTAAGTAGTATAGTTATAGTAAACCTGAGTCAGTGCGAAGCACGTATTGGTTTTCGACTCAGGTAAGGCAGAGGCAAAAGTAATGAGTGATAAGCAAAGCGGTGACGGTGATAACAAGCTACTGTACTGTTCGTTTTGTGGCAAAAGCCAACACGAAGTAAGAAAGTTGATAGCAGGCCCGTCGGTATTCATTTGCGACGAGTGTGTTGAGTTATGTAACGATATCATTCGCGAAGAAATTAAGGAAATCGCGCCAAAGCAAAAGCAGGACGCTTTACCTAAACCAAGTGAAATTCATGCTCACCTTGACGACTACGTTATTGGGCAAGAACATGCAAAGAAGGTATTGTCTGTAGCGGTTTACAACCACTACAAGCGTTTGCGTAATGGCGACGTTCATGATGGTGTTGAGCTAGGCAAGAGTAATATTTTGCTTATCGGCCCTACGGGTAGTGGTAAAACGCTTCTGGCCGAAACTTTGGCGCGCTTGTTGGATGTTCCTTTTACTATGGCTGACGCCACCACGTTAACCGAGGCTGGTTACGTGGGCGAAGACGTAGAAAACATCATCCAGAAGCTTCTTCAAAAGTGCGATTATGACGTTGAAAAAGCGCAGCGCGGCATTGTGTATATCGACGAGATTGATAAGATTTCACGGAAGTCTGATAATCCGTCTATCACCCGCGATGTATCCGGTGAAGGTGTTCAACAGGCACTTCTTAAGCTGATTGAAGGCACGGTTGCTTCGGTACCACCTCAAGGCGGTCGTAAGCATCCTCAGCAAGAATTCCTACAAGTTGATACTTCTAAGATCCTCTTTATCTGCGGCGGTGCGTTTGCTGGACTTGATAAAGTTATTGAGCAGCGCGCGCAAAAAGATACAGGCATTGGTTTTGGTGCAACCGTTAAGTCGAAAGACAACAGCAAGCAAATTAGCGAGTTGTTTAAACAGGTTGAACCTGAAGACTTGGTTAAGTACGGTCTGATACCAGAGTTTATTGGTCGTCTACCGGTTGTAACCAGCCTTGAAGAACTAAATGAAGAAGCGCTGATTCAAATTTTACGCGAACCTAAGAATGCGATTACCAAGCAATACGGTGCGCTGTTCTCAATGGAGGACGTTGAACTTGAGTTTCGTGACGACGCTTTAAATGCAATAGCGAAAAAGGCAATGGTTCGTAAGACGGGCGCTCGCGGCCTTCGCTCAATTGTTGAAGCTGTGCTGCTTGATACCATGTACGATCTTCCTTCAATGGATGATGTGAGCAAAGTTGTCATTGATGAAACGGTTATTCGCGGCGAGTCGAAGCCTATTTTGATTTACGACAGTAATGAGAAAAAAGCGGCGTCTGAGTAATAGTTAGCGTTAGTAAACATGTTTAAAAAGGTCCTTCGGGGCCTTTTTTAATTGCTGTTGGTTATTTCTTTTGAGCCAAGAAAAGTCATATACCTTTTCGAAATATTGATAACTTGAACGATATTTGAACGGTTGAGCCCATCCAATCTATCCTTTCTGCTAGATTTCCCAGTTAAGTGTTGCCTTAAACGAAAAAATCGATAATGGTTATAGTATAGGTCAACAGGCCCTAGAGCAGGGAAGGTAAGATAAAGGAATTAACACACTTTAATAAGTTTCGATTGAACTTTGCTCTTGCATCCCCATATAAAAATGACATTTCAAACAAATTGAGAACAAGTATGACAGTTGAGCGTGAAAATCGCATTGAAATTCCTGTGCTTGCCTTGCGGGACGTGGTTGTTTACCCGCATATGGTCATACCCCTATTCGTTGGGCGTGAGAAATCTATCCGATGCCTTGAAGCGGCAATGGAGAATGACAAACAAATCTTCCTAGTAGCACAAAAAGATGCAGGTGTTGATGAACCAGAATCAGACGACATCTACACCGTAGGTACTATTGCCACTATTCTGCAGCTTTTAAAGCTACCTGACGGTACAGTGAAAGTGCTGGTAGAGGGGAGTGTTCGCGGTGAAATAGAAAGCTACAAGCAATCCGAGCCTTTCTTTGTAGCACATGTAGATAAGCTAGAAGACGAAGGTATTGATGAAAACGAGCAAGAAGTATTAATTCGATCTGCCGTTTCTCAGTTTGAAGGTTACGTTAAGCTTAACAAAAAAATTCCACCAGAAGTGCTTACATCGCTTAACGGTATAGAGGATGCTGCGCGTCTAGCCGACACGATGGCCGCGCACATGCCCCTGAAACTTACTGAAAAGCAAAAAGTGTTGGAGATGCAGGGCGTGAATGAACGCCTTGAGTATCTCATGGCGCTAATGGAAGGTGAGATTGATTTGCTGCAGGTCGAAAAGAAAATTCGCACCCGTGTCAAAAAGCAAATGGAGAAAAGCCAGCGTGAGTACTATTTGAATGAGCAAATGAAAGCCATTCAAAAAGAATTAGGTGAATTAGACGACGCGCCCGATGAGTTTGAAGCGCTGTCTAAGAAAATTACTGACGCGAAGATGCCAAAAGAAGCTGAAGACAAAGCGAAAGCTGAACTTCAAAAGCTAAAAATGATGTCTCCTATGTCAGCTGAAGCCACTGTTCTTCGAAGCTACATTGAGTGGCTTACTAACGTTCCGTGGAACAAGCGTTCGCCTGTGAAAAAGGATCTTTCCCGCGCCGAAAGTGTGCTTAATGAAGACCACTATGGTCTGGAAAAAGTAAAAGATCGCATTCTTGAGTACCTCGCGGTTCAGCAGCGCGTGAAAAAGCTCAAGGGCCCGATATTGTGCCTTGTAGGGCCTCCTGGCGTAGGTAAAACGTCGTTAGGTCAATCGATTGCAAAAGCGACCGGTCGAAAGTATGTGCGAATGGCGCTAGGCGGCGTGCGCGATGAAGCTGAAATACGAGGCCACCGTCGTACTTACATTGGATCTTTGCCGGGTAAGTTAGTGCAAAAAATGGCAAAAGTTGGCGTGAAAAATCCCCTCTTTTTGCTTGATGAAATAGATAAAATGTCTTCAGATATGCGCGGCGACCCAGCGTCAGCGCTTCTTGAGGTGCTTGATCCTGAGCAAAACAACAGCTTTAGCGATCATTATTTAGAAGTGGATTACGATTTGTCTGACGTGATGTTTGTTGCTACGTCAAACAGCATGAATATTCCAGGTCCGCTGCTTGACCGTATGGAAGTGATTCGCTTGTCAGGCTATACCGAAGATGAAAAGCTAAACATAGCTAAGAATCATCTTATTGGTAAGCAAATGGAGCGCAATGGCCTTAAAGCCAAAGAGCTTGAAATTACCGACTCTGCCGTTATCGGCATGATTCGCTACTACACCCGTGAAGCCGGTGTACGGAGTCTAGAGCGCGAAGTGTCTAAAGTATGCCGCAAAGCCGTTAAAGATATCTTGCTTAAGAAGAGCAAAGATAAGGTGGTGGTAACTCAGGATAACCTTAAAGATTACCTTGGTGTGCAGCGATTCGATTACGGCAAAGCGGACAAAGACAATCAAATCGGTCAGGTGACCGGTCTTGCATGGACTCAAGTAGGCGGCGATTTACTGACTATCGAAACCACGTCAGTGCCCGGTAAGGGAAAAATGACGTCAACGGGTTCGCTAGGTGACGTTATGCAAGAATCGATTAAAGCTGCGATGACCGTAGTGAGAAGTCGTGCTGAAAAACTTCGCATCAACGATGATTTTTATGAAAAACGTGACATTCATGTCCACGTACCTGAAGGTGCTACTCCGAAGGATGGCCCAAGTGCCGGTATTGCAATGTGTACTGCACTAGTGTCTTCACTCACGGGTAACCCTGTGAAGTGTGACGTGGCTATGACCGGAGAAATAACTCTGCGCGGTGAAGTGCTCGCAATTGGTGGACTTAAAGAAAAATTACTGGCAGCCCATCGTGGTGGCATTAAAACAGTGGTTATTCCGAAAGAAAATGAGCGTGATTTGGAAGAAATTCCAGATAATGTTAAGAAAGATTTGTCTATTCACCCGGTTAAGTGGATTGATGAAGTACTTGATATTGCACTCCAAGAGCCAGTAGAAAGCTTTGAAGTGGTCAAAAAGTAACTGACGCCGTGGCTGTAATCCTTTAATTTTAAAGGCGTGCAGCCACATTTTTTATATAAAATTGCAATAATTGTATAAAAAATGGTCGTTGGCGAAAAGAAAAGCCTATTTTTTTAAAAATAGGGCTTTCAAGTCGCAAAAGTTGTGTTACCTTTAAATGGTATTCGCTTGAAGCCTTGCCACAAAAGGGATTGCAGCGATTCATTAATAAAGTTAATTAATTGTGACTGAAGCTTGATGTTAACAAGCAAGCTTGCTATAACGTCCAGGCAAAATCGTTTTGGACAAACAGTATAATAACAATCGAAGGGGATCATAATTGTGAACAAGTCTCAACTTATCGACCAAATCGCTGCTGGTGCAGACATTTCTAAAGCAGCCGCTGGCCGCGCTCTTGACGCATTCACTGACTCAGTAACTGCGGCGCTTAAAGACGGCGACCAAGTAGCACTAGTAGGCTTTGGTACTTTCTCAGTTCGCGAACGTTCAGCTCGCAGTGGCCGCAACCCACAAACTGGTGAGACTATTCAGATTTCAGCAGCGAAAGTTCCATCTTTCAAAGCTGGTAAAGCACTGAAAGACGCTTGTAACTAAGCAAAAAATTATAGAAAAAGGCGATGGCTAGTCCATCGCCTTTTTTATTTCTAAAACAAAGAATCCAGTATTAGGGTCAGAGTCATGACTCTAACCCTAATATTTTAAGAGTAGAAATAACCCGTTGGGGCTTGCTGAGATTTTTACATGTCTCCGGCAATGTCTGAAATTAGCTCAAGACAGCACAAATAGTGCGTTTGGGCGTTTATATTCGGCGGCATTGGGTTATAATCAGCGCTTATTTTACCTGGCACTCGCCTTTTAATGGTGTGCCGAGGTAATTGTAGTAAGCAACGGAGTTGAAGAACAATCATGCTAGAAAGAATCAGAGAAGGTTCTCAAGGCCCTTGGGCGATGGCAATTATTGCGCTTATCGTCTTGAGTTTCGTATTCGCAGGCGTAGGAAGTTATCTAACGTCATCAGGTACTACTGCAGTAGCTACTGTTAACGGCGAAGAGATTTCGGCACAAGAACTAGAGCGTGCATATCAAAATCAGCGTGCACAAATGGAATCACAATACGGCGAAAGCATTGCTCAGCTTTTCTCTAGTGAGCAGTACCTTGCAGATTTCAGAAGAAATGTTTTAGACAGACTGGTTGCTGAGAAGCTTATTCAGCAGCAAGCTAATGAGATGGGCTTGCGCGTAAGTGACGAGCAAATTCGCGAAACCATAGTTCAAATGCCTGAATTTCAGTTTGGCGGTCAGTTCGATAATGAGCGATTCCAGGCTATTCTTCGTCAAAATGGTTTTCAAGTAGCCGACTTCCGCGATTATTTGCGTGTTCAGATGACGCAGAATCAATTGGCCGCTGCTTTGACTAACTCTTCTTTTGCCCTAGATGGTGAAGTAGAGCTAGCAAATGCCCTTCAGCGCCAAACTCGAGACGCCAAGTACGTATTGGTGAGCTCTGACGAATTTGCGAGTTCTGTTGAAGTAAGCGATGCCGATGTTGAAGCTTTCTATAACAACAACATTGCATCTTTCGACACAGAAGAACAGGTTAAGCTTGCCTACGTAAAACTTAGCGTTGAAGACTTAAAAGGTCGTGTCTCTGTGAATGATGAGGCTGTGCGCACTTATTATGATAATAATATCGCTAGCTACGGCACTGAAGAAGAGCGCCGCGTTTCTCACATTCTTATTGAATCGGGTGACGACGTAGACGCTGCTAGAGAGAAAGCGCAATCCCTTAAGGCAGAGCTTGATGCTGGCGCTGATTTTGCCACTCTTGCCAAAGAAAATTCTGACGATACTTTTTCTGCTGAAAATGGCGGTGATTTAGACTTCATTACACCAGAGATGATGGACCCGGCATTCGATGAAGCGGCGTTTGCACTAGAAAGTGTAGGTGATGTATCTGATGTTGTTGAAACTGACTTTGGTTTTCACATTATCAAGCTCACTGAACTAAAAGAAGCACAAGTAAAATCGTTTGACGAAGTAGCGAGTGAAATTCGCGACACGCTTCTTTACGATGCAGCAATGGAAAAGTATTTTGAGCTTCAAAATACGCTAGCTGAGATTGCATTCGAAGTACCAGATACGCTTGAAGACGCAGCTAATGCGGTCGATTTACCTGTTCAGGAATCGGTACTCTTCAGCCGAAATACAGCGCCTGCAGATCTAAGTTCTCCGGGGCTTCTAGATGTTGCGTTTTCTTCTGAATTAGTAGAAGAGGGGCTTAATAGTGATATTATCGAGCTAGACGATGAGACCGTTGTTGTTGCTCGTGTGGTTGAGCATCAGCCTCAGCGTACACAGTCGCTTGATGAAGTACGCGAAGGTATTGAAGCATCAGTTAAAGCCGAAAAATCAAGAGAAGCAGCGGAAGCATGGGCATTTGACTTAGCTCAAAAGGTACGTGCAGGTGAAAGCGTTGAAAGTGAACTTTCCGCAAAATCTGTATCTTGGGAAACGGCAACCAACGTACAGAGAGCCGGCGGTACGTTATCACGTGCGCTAGTTGATACTTTATTCTCTCTTGCTCTTGAAGGTGATGATAAGGTTGACGTTGCAACGACAGTAAACGGTGATGTGGCTGTAGTCATGCTTGAAGGCGTAAACAAAGCGCCGGCCCTTGAAAACGAGCTAGGAGAAAGTCTCAAGCAGCGCTTAGCGCAGGTTCAGGGACAGCGTGTTTATCAGCAGTATATCGATGCATTACGTGCAAGCGCCGATGTAACTATTTCCGAAGCTTTGTAGAGATTTATCCATTGCCCCCATAATATAACGAAATGGGGGATGCATAGTGGATACAGCGTTTTAAAGCCAGCATAGTCATTATGCTGGCTTTTTTATTGAGTGTGCAAAGTAGGTAATGTTAAAAGCGGTGCCCCAAGTTAAATGCAGAATTTGGGAAGAGCGCGGTAAAGCTTATGGGGCAATATAAGAAAAGGTTGCCTTCAAAAGAGAACTTGGAATAACGAGTTTGTAAAAGAGAGCCTTAAAAGTTTAACTCCGAAACGCTATGCATGTTTTCCTGACAATGCACACCATCTTTGGAGGTGCTCAGCACTCTGGCTTAATGAAGTCGGCTAGTGCGTCAAAAAAAGCATAAGAGTGTAAAACGCAGCGATTACACCTGAGAGTACAAAGATATATAAGAACCCCTGTTTACCTTGTTCTAATGTGTACTTGTTTGACTGCAAATAGCCAAACCAAAGCAGAGACAGAATAAGTGGTATTAAGACAATAATTTTTAACACTGTAATGCCTTTTTAAAGAAGATGTTCTAGTTATAACAAGCCGCTTGGCGTTAAACAATCTCTAGCGGTAATATTAGCGTCTACTTTAACGTTGACGGGCGTTTAACCTATTGGGGTGGCCAGAAAATAAACCCACGTCTGTCATTACATCGTCTCAAAACTGTTATAAACGTGTCACCTTAAGTTCGTGTAATAGACCCAAGTTTCATTATAGGTCTATACGTATGTCTGTTCATTCCCTACCTTCAGCGCTGCCCGCTCGCAGTATTCATTTTGCAGAAGTTTTAATGGCGAGAGAGTCGGTAACCCCAATAGACGCGGGCTGCCAAAGCTACCTGATGTACAAGCTCGAAAAGCTGGGGTTTGTTTGCGAAAAACATAAAGTGAACGGCGTAAAAAACCTCATTGCTAAATGGGGGCACGGTCCACTTCATTTTGCTTTTAGCGGACATACAGATGTTGTCCCTCCAGGGCCTTTAGATAAATGGAAGTCTAATCCTTTCTGCCCGGTAATTAGTCAAAATAAGCTCTATGGCCGTGGCGCGGCGGATATGAAAACAGGTATTGCAGCCATGCTAGCCGCAACAGAGCGAACCATTGCGTCAATGGATAAAAACAACGTTTCCTATTGGTGGTTAATAACTAGCGATGAAGAGGGAGAGGCGGAATGGGGATCAAGATGGATAGCCGAATACCTCTCGTCTCAAAACGTGCATTTGGATATGTGCTTAGTGGGTGAACCTTCAGCGTCTTCGCACACTGGAGACACCATTAAGATTGGGCGTAGAGGTTCACTCTCTGGAACCATCCATGTTACTGGAAAACAAGGCCATGTGGCGTACCCTAAAACTGCCATTAACGCTATTCACAAAGCCACTAAGGTCGTTACGGCACTTACGCAATATCCGTTTGATACAGGAAGCGATGATTTTCCTGGTACCACGCTTCAAGTCACACATATGGATACGGGAAGTTTCACGGATAATATTGTACCAAGTGCTGTTCGTATTGAATTTAACGTACGTTACTCATGGCACTACAATCAAGAAAGCCTATCAACGCTACTTCGCGAGGTGATTAATAGCGTTGATACACAAGCAACGGTCAGTTTTTCACGACCTTGTGAAGCGTATCTGAGCAAACCTAACAATAACGCAGAGGTATGCTTAATTACTTGCATTGAAAAAGCGATCAAATCTGCAACAGGGCGTTATCCAGTGGTGAGCACATCAGGAGGGACTTCAGACGGACGCTTTTTTGCAAGTGAAAGTACGCAGGTGGTAGAGGTAGGGGTTCCCAATACCACTATCCATCAAGTAAACGAACACATTCACTTATCTGATTTACTTACCCTTGAAGATATCTATGCCGACGTTCTTTTAAATGTGGGTGGCAGGTAAAGACACAATGCCGTTCATCAAATTTAAGGCTGCTAGCGTTAAAGATGTTTTAACAGTAAAGGGTTTAGATAACGTCACTAATGATAGCTAATAAGAACTAGTAGAGTAGGTCGCATTTATGCTGCAGCAGAGGAATAACTGAAAAAAGGAGCAATAATGTGATTGCTCCTTTTTTAATTCTGGTTGGTTACTAAAGAGTGTTAGCTGCTGGCTATTGCTAATTGCTGGCGATTAAGCGTTAGGCAGTCGCTTTCAACTGAATGTCAGTGAGGTAACGCTTGCGTTTTTTTTCAGTTAGCGTTTGCATATCGACGACCACGAGGCCATCAATGCAATCGTTGAAGTCAGGATCGACATTAAATCCTAAGAACGCAACGCCTCCCTCCTTTGCTACCTCAGAGTATTGTTTATAAAGCGTTGGAACATTCACTCCCATATTGGCAAGTAAATGCTTCAATTGCGTAAATTCCGCTTTATAGTCTTCACCTGTGAACTGATGTAGCGAATCTTGGGTCATTTGATAGGGGCGCTTGCAAGTGGCCTCACCGAATTTCGCAGGGAAATATGTAGAATAAAATTGTACAAGTAAGTCTTTCGCTGGTTCCGGGTACGCGTTACTCAAGGATACTGCACCGAACAGGTATCGATATTTAGGGTAACGACTTAAAAACGCGCCAATGCCAAACCATAGGTAGTCTAAGCTTCGCTTACCCCAGTAGCGTGGCTGCACAAAACTTCTACCAAGCTCCAAGCCTTCTTTAAATAGCTTCTCGTTATTCTCGCTGTAATTGAACAAGGTTGCAGAATACAAACCTGTAGGGTGGTCAGGGGCGGTAAGTAGCTCTGCATCGCCAAAACGATAAGCGCCTACAATTTCCAAATCACTTTCATCCCATAGTACAAGATGATAGTAATGTGAGTCGTATTGATCGATGTCTCTGCGCTTGTTAGTGCCTTCTCCAACCGCTCTAAACGCTACCTCTCTTAGTCGACCTATCTCGCGCATAATGGGCGAGCAGCTTTTGTGCTGATAGAGATAAATAGACTTTCCATCGCCCGTTTCGCCCAAGTGCTCGCACTCACGTATGGCTCTGGCAAGCTCTTTTCTATCCTCTGGCATTGCAATAGAGGCTTGAGTGTGAAAAACGCCTTTTTTATTGCTACCAATACGGTACAAATGGCGCTTAAAGAGCTTAACTTGCTCTTTAAGAGGGATAGTTGTTTGCTGATATGACTCAAAAGGAATAAGTTCACCAATTCGCATAGGAAGATGTTTTTTGCGCTGTTTAAACATCTCTTTAACGAGTAACGCTGTCGCAAGCGGTTTATAAACCATAGAGACACCGTAAAAGAGCGGGCTATTTTTGGCGTCAATGTAAACGGGCAAAATAGGTGCTTTCGCTTGCCTTGCAATGCGCAAAAAACCCGAATGCCAACGAGTATCACGCACACCCTGAGGTCGGAGTCTTGAAACTTCGCCTGCCGGAAAAATGAGGACGGCGCCATCTTTATTCAAATGAGAGTGAATGGCTGACAAATGTTGTTTGGGCGTTCCGCCCTGCATGTTGTTCACTGGGAGCAGCATATCGTGCAATGGCTCAATCGCCATAAGCATTTCGTTTGCAACCACTTTTAGGTCGTGACGCACTTCGCTAACAAGCTTTATCAATGCAAGAGCGTCTAGTGAACCAATAGGATGGTTTGCAATAATGACAACCCTTCCATCGCTAGGAATACGTTCCTTCTCGACATCTCGAGTAGAGTAGCTGATATTAAAATACTCAAGCACTTGCTCTACAAAATCGATATCTTCATAGTGAGGATATGTCTCGCCAAACTCAGTAATTTCACGCTCGTGAAGCAAATGTTTTAATACGAAAGACAGCGACTTAAAAAGAATTGGGTTATTCGCTACCTGAGGATAATGCTTGTTCAGTACTTCGTTTACGGTAAACATAGAACCTATTTCTCTTCCGGTTTTGGCGAACAATAGCAGGGCAATGTGACGTTTTTCACACACTTTGATGGCAGTTATTTGACAATGTTAATGAAATGTAAGTGCGTACTCTGCCTTCCTTAATTTTGTCGGTACAAGAGTGGGTTAGGTGCTTTTAGGCGTGAATAAAACGATTAGAGTGTCGTGGCTCATAAAAAGGTAGAACCCAAAAGCTGACTTTACATAGCAGCTTCAACGGCAATAAAGAATAGGGGCGGAATTGCGCCCCTATGTTGCTAAATGTTTTACGCGGCTTTAGATTGAGAGGATTTCACTGTGATTGACGTAACGCTCGCCGATTCCATGGTATCTAAATAATGAATAAGAGATAGATTACCGTTTTTATCTTCTGCCAACGCACTACAGTTTTCAATCCAGTCGCCGTCATTAATGTAGTGAATACCATTTTCTATACTGCTCTCTGGATGGTGGATGTGACCGCACACCACACCGTCAAGCCCCATCTCATCAGCGCGCTTACAGCATGCTTCTCGATAGCGGGCGATAGCTTCATTAGCCCCTTTGATGTGCTTTTTAATATAACCAGCTAGTGACCAGTATTCTCGTTTTCGCCAAGCGCGAAAGCGGTTAAACTCACGGTTGAGAAAGAGCAATAGGTCATAACCTTTATCGCCAATCCACGCATGAAACTTGCCCATTGTGACATCGCCATCGAATTGATCGCCATGTAAAACTAAATAGCGTTTACCCTGTGCCGTGGTGTGAACCAACTCGCGCTCAATCTCTATATCACCGAAAGCCATACCCGAATATGATTGGATAGGCTCGTCGTGATTTCCGGGTAAATAGACTACCCGTGTACCTTCTTGGCTCATTTGCATAAATTTATGCATCACCTGATTGTGGGCTTTGGGCCAGCGAAATTGCTTAGTCATTTGCCACATGTCAACAATGTCACCTACTAGATATAAGGTGTCTACAGTGATGCTATTTAGGAAGGAAAGTAAGTATTCTGCCTTACAATCGCGGTTTCCTAAATGGATGTCTGAAAGCCAGAGTGTGCGATAGTGTGTCTTTTTCATAGCGGGTTCCCAAAGCGATGCCTCGGACAGACACTATAGGTTTGCAAATTGACAGTACGGTGACGCTTGCTTGACCATTGTGTTACAGCGGTTTCAAATCCCTAACTTATCCGCCACTTCTACAAGTTTTTCTCGCATCCATACATTCACTAAGTCTTCATCGGCGTGTTTGTGCCAGTACATGTGTACGGGGAGTGGGGGGACGTCAAATGGAAGGGGCAGAATTTCGATATCGAATTTATTGCTGAATTGTTGGGCGAATCGCGTTGGCATGGTTAGCAAAAGATCGCATTGGCTAACTACGTTAACGGCAGCAAAGTAGTGTTCACACTGCAATGCGATGTTGCGATGTAAATTGTGCTGAGCAAGGGCTAGATCTACCGTATCTAATTTAGAGTCTTTCAAAGATACAAGCGCATGCTGTGCAACTGAGTAGCTCTTGATACTCGGGTTATCAACGTAGCTATTGCTAGGCGCGCATACTACGACAAACGTTTCTTCGCAGATAAACTGTGAACGAATGTCACGGCTGGTGGGAACTAACGCGTCAATTACGATATCAAGCTCTTTAGCGGCTAAGGCGGGAGCAAGCTCGGGCCAGGTAACCTGTCTGCTATTCACCGTGATATTGGGAGTATGTTTAACAAGCTCAGGAATAAGCACGGGGAAAAATATAGATTCTAAAACATCTCTCAAGCCAAGGTTCACCTGACGGGGTTTATCACTTATATCAAAGCCCACTTTACCTTTTAACGTGCTTTCAAGGGTTTCTATTGATTTTACAACCGATGCAATAATGCCTTGGCAAAATGGGGAAGGCACGACTTGTCGTCCATGACGAATAAACAGCGGGTCATCAAATTTCTCTCGCAGACGACCTAAGGCGTGACTCACCGCAGGCTGAGTAATATGCAGTGCGTTGGCGGCTTTCGTAATGCTGCCCTGATCGTAGACCGCGCGCAGCACAACAAACAAATTTAAGTCTAATTTTCCATGCATATTATTTATGGGTTTCCATAATAAGGCATCATTTTTATTTATTATAAAACAGAGTACACTGGCTTAAATGTTAATAAAAGGTTTCTTTTATAGAGGCTTCTTTTGTAAGGGGCGTGTGCATGCAGGCATCTGTACTTACCGAGGTGTTGTTACCTCTAGCGTTGGCATTTGTTATGTTTGGTATGGGGCTAACGCTAACCCTTGCAGACTTTGCCCGATTACTTAAATCTCCAAAAGCGGTGATAGCGGGTTTTATAGGGCAAATTATATTGCTGCCTATGTTGGCGCTAGGGCTATGTTTAGTTTTTGGTTTGCCCGAATATATTGCTGTTGGTGTCATGGTTTTAGCAGCGTGCCCTGGCGGTACTACCAGTAACTTAATCAGTCATATTGCGAAAGCGAATTTAGCCCTTTCAGTCAGCTTAACTGCTATTTCTACTATTGCTTGTGTATTTACAACGCCGTTCATCATTCAATTTGCTCTTGACTACTTTGTAAAAGAAAACGCGCCAGATTTTTCTATTATTCAAACAGTGATCGGGCTGGTTGGTATATCAATTGTACCGGTCATTTTAGGCATGACCATTCGTCGCTTTAACAGCAGGTTTGCTACTAAAACTGAAAGCTTCTTTCGGCAGTTTTCTATGTACTTCATGTTGCTTATGATTGTGGGCGTGCTGGTTTCAGAAAGAAACAATTTAGCCGCGTCCTTTGAAAGCGCGTTTTTGGTTTGCTTAACCTTAAATTTATCATCGGTATTGTTAGGGCTCGGGCTTGCTAAGCTTTCAAACCTAGCATTTAAAGACTCGCTCACGCTGGCCATTGAAATAGGCGTGCAAAACGCGGCGCTTGCAATGCTGATATGCATTACCTTTTTAGATGCGCCTGATTACGCGATTGCACCTGGTGTATATGGCGTAGCAATGTACATCGGGCCCGCACTATTGGCCCTGTGGGCAAAACGAAAAATGCATAGCGAACAGCCATCAGTGTCACTGCAAAAGACAGAATCAGTTTGATTGGATTGATAAGGCGGTCAATTCGAGCAAATAATGAAGTACTGATTAGCGCTTAACACAATAAAGCGCAACTAAACATAAATGCCGATACAAGAATAATGAAACAAGATCATTTAGGAAACACACAATGCGCATAATAATTACTGGAGGCGCGACCGGCTTGGGTCAAGCCATTGCCCTTAAATGGGCAGATAAATGGGCAAATAAAGAAGGCACTTTTGATATTTGTATTGCTGATATAAACCAAGAAAGAGGGGATGAAACGGTAAATGCACTTATCGCAAAAGGTGCAAATGCATTTTATGTGCATTGTGATATCACCTCGGACAGCGATGTACAAACGCTGGCGCAAACTATCGATTCCCGTTGGGGCGGCGTAGACTATGTTTTTAATAACGCAGGTGTTGCAACCGGCGGTAGCCTCTTAGATGAAAGTATTGAGCAATGGCAGTGGGTTTTCGATATCAACGTGCTGGGTATGGTGAGAGTTAGTCGTGCCCTATTACCGTTAATGCGCAAACAAGGTGGTGGCTACTTTATTAATATTGCATCGCAAGCGGGATTGACGCCAATTCCTTACATGGGTAGTTACAATGCGGTGAAAGCCGCTGTGGTGTCGTTTTCTGAAACCATGAAGTTGGAATTAGCTCCTGACAATATAAATGTGAGTGTGGTATGCCCTAGCTTTTTTAAAACTAACTTAGATGAGTCGATGAGAAGCACTAATCCCGCGTCGCATAAAATGATTAATAAGTTTTTTGCCAAAGCTGACATGACCAAAGAAGATGTTGCCGAGGCTATTTACCAACAGGTTAGTAAAAAGCAGTTTCTTGTTCTTACTCACAAATTGGGTAAACGGGCTTTCTTATTAAAGAAGCTGCTGCCAACTCAGCATTATATCAGCAACATGCTGAATCAAACCAAGACGATGAAACGTGTGATGGAAAAGCAAAATTAAGCCAACAAGTCGAGCATGTTTCGTGGGCACTTTACTACCGCGTGCTAAATAGCTCGCCACAAATCCTTAGCGCGAGAGCATACAGCCGTGCTTTAAAGTAAACGCTTTAAAATAGAATTAGAAAGAAGAATAATCATGCAACAGCAAGTCGTAGACAAGGCCGATAGCGTGCGCGCAGGCGAAGAACTAGATGTGGATGCAGTACATCATTGGCTTAAAAGTAATCTTAGTTCATCTGACCCATCACTTTTAGCTGCAATAAAAAACAGCGATAACCTACCTAGAGTTACCCAATATTCAGGTGGTGCCTCTAATTGGACATATTGTCTAGATTACCCCGACACCTCGCTCATTTTGCGCAGAGCGCCCGCAGGTACCAAAGCGAAAGGTGCACACGATATGGCGCGGGAGTACCGATTACAACATGCGTTAAAGCCTGTTTATCGCTACGTGCCAGAAATGCTTGGGTTATGTGAAGATGACAACGTGATAGGGACGGACTTTTATGTAATGGAAAAGTTCACCGGTGTTATCCCACGCAAAAATTTACCCCGAGGTTTAGACACCACAGAGCAGCAAACGAAACAGCTTTGTACAAATGTACTTGATAGTTTAATTGAGCTGCATAAAGTCGATTACCAAAAAGCAGGGCTTGAGCACCTTGGAAAAGGCGCAGGATATATAGAACGGCAAATCAGCGGGTGGAGCGAACGCTACAGTAAAGCGAAAACTTGGAACGTTCCTTCGGGCAAAAAGGTTATGCGCTGGCTTGAAAGAAACCTGCCTGATAACGAGCGTATTTGTATAACCCACAATGATTTTCGTTTCGATAATGTGGTGTTAAAACCGGACAACTACACGCAGATTATCGGGGTGTTAGATTGGGAATTGGCAACGTTAGGCGATCCGCTAATGGATTTGGGCAATACATTAGCGTATTGGGTTCAAGCTGATGATGACTTTTTAGCGCAATCAACCCGCCGCCAGCCCACGCATTTACCTGGAATGTTTACCCGTAAGCAGGTGGTCGCCTACTACTGCAAAGAAATGGAATTAGATGTAGAGGACTTTACTTTTTATGAGGTGTACGGACTTTTTCGGTTAGCAGGTATAGCCCAGCAAATTTACTACCGTTATCACCACAATCAAACAAACAATCCGGCGTTTAAAAACTTCTGGATCTTTATTCATTACTTAATGTGGCGCTGTAACAAGGCCATTAAAGCATCAGGAAAACGATAATGACAACAAGAAACAATATTCTGATAACAGGCGCAAGTTCTGGTTTAGGGAAAGGTATGGCCATAGAGTTTGCTAAACAAGGCTGTAACTTGGCTTTGTGTGCAAGGCGTTTTGAAAACTTAGAAAAGCTGAAAGAAGAGTTGCTTTCAATAAATCCGAAGATTGACGTGTATATTCGGTCGCTGGATGTTAACGATCACGATGCGGTTTTTGAAGTATTCGACGCATTTAAAGCCGACATGGGAACCCTCGATAGGGTAATTGTGAACGCTGGTATGGGAAAAGGGGCGTCCGTTGGGACCGGCTACTTTCATGCAAACAAGCAAACAGCGGTGACTAACTTTGTATCAGCACTAGCTCAGTGTGAAGCGGCAATGGCTATTTTCCGAGCGCAAAATAGCGGCCATTTGGTCACAATCTCTTCAATTAGCGCTGTGCGTGGGTTTAGGCGCGCAATGACGGTGTATGCGGCAACGAAAGCGGGCTTAACGTCTATGACCGAAGGTATTCGAATGGATGTGATGAACACCCCAATTAAAGTAACCTGTATTCACCCGGGCTTTATTCGCAGCGAGATTAATGAAAAGGTAGAGAAGGTGCCGTTTATCGTTGATACCGATGTGGGCTGTCGAGCTATGGTGAAAGCGATAAATAAAGAAAAGGCGAATGCCTTTGTACCAAGCTGGCCGTGGGCTATCTTACACTGGATAATGCGTATTGCACCGGCAAGTTCAATAAGGAAAATGAGCTAGGACGTAAAGCAAAATGCAGATATAAAAAAAAGCGCCGAAAGGCGCTTTTTTAACTACTAATCGTAAAGATTAACCTAGTGCTTTAATTTGCGCAGCTAGACGGCTCTTATGACGAGCAGCTTTGTTTTTGTGAATCAAGCCTTTAGTAGCCATTCTGTCAAGTACTGGAGTAGCAGCAGTAAGTGCAGCTTGAGCCGCTTCTTTGTCACCGCTTGCAATTGCAGCGATTACTTTCTTGATGCTTGTACGTGTCATTGAACGGCGGCTAGCGTTGTGCTGGCGACGCTTTTCGGCTTGGATTGCACGCTTCTTAGCAGACTTAATGTTAGCCAAGGTGTAACTCCCAAAATAAATTCATGTCAAAAACGAGGGTGCGGATTGTGCCTACCAAACGCCCAAATGTCAAACGATTTAAAAGTTAAATCGTTTCGCGATAAAACGCGCAAGCTATTGAACACAAAGTATGCTCAACACGTTGCACATTCTTTGCGACATTTTTTGCAGAAAGCCTTTAGCGAACAAGTAAGCCTTTAGCGACTTAAAAGAGCCTTTAGCGAACAAGTAAGCCTTTAGCGACCAAATAAGCCTTTAGCGACCAAGAGAGCCTCTAGCAACTTAATGAAAAACCGTCAGTAATTCTCAATAATTGAAGAATCCCCAACGACATTTCCCTGCGACATCAGAGCGGAAAGCCAAGCATAAACATAGCATCCCATATCGGGCGAGGATTATAGCAATAAACCGAGCGAAGATGCACAACTTATTTTGAAGAAATCGTTTCGCCTGCCTGAGCCTTTCGTTATTATGGATCGCTACGAAAAGTAGTGCTGGCTGTTTACCGTGTGTATTCCACAGATAAGGGAAGACATTGTCCAACGTACACAGCAGCTATGTTACGAATAGGGCTTTTTCGGGAAAGCCGAACTTTTACCTTCTCATCTGGAAATGTGACGTGTCACGGAAGTTAATTAAATCAGGTCTTATAGTTAGCGTAATGACCTTAGTCTCTCGCGTGTTGGGGTTGGTACGAGACGTGGTTGTCGCTCGATTGATGGGCGATGGTGCTGCTGCGGATGTATTCTTCTTTGCCAATAAAATCCCTAATTTTCTTCGGCGTTTGTTTGCTGAGGGGGCGTTCGCTCAGGCTTTTATTCCCGTATTGACGGAAGTTCATGCCAATGACGATAAAAAGCAACTCCGTGAATTTGTTGCCAAAATTAGCGGCACATTAGGAGCGATTGTTTTTGTCGTCTCCATCATAGGCGTCATTGCGTCCCCCGTACTTGCGGCGCTTTTTGGTACAGGGTGGTTTATCGCTTGGTTAGAAGGCGATGAAGCAGGTGATAAGTTTGTCCTTGCTTCAACCATGTTAAAAATAACATTTCCATACTTAGCGTTTATTTCACTAACAGGGCTCTCAGGCGCAATTCTAAATACGCTAAATAAATTTGCCGTAGCCGCATTCACGCCAGTATTGCTCAACGTTTGTATTATCGCATGCGCTATTTATCTGTCTCCAATGTTGGCGCAACCTGCTTATGCGTTGGCATGGGGCGTTTTTATCGGCGGGATAGTTCAGTTTGTATTTCAGCTCCCTTTTTTATTTAGGGCTGGATTATTGGTGAGACCTAAATGGGGATGGCACGATGAAAATGTCGTAAAAGTAAGAACGCTGATGATCCCCGCATTGTTTGGGGTGTCGGTTGGGCAAATTAATCTGTTGTTCGACACTTTTATCGCGAGCTTCCTTGTAACCGGCTCAATCAGTTGGCTGTACTACTCTGACAGATTGCTAGAGTTTCCTTTAGGCCTTTTCGGTATTGCAATTGCTACCGTTATTCTTCCCACACTGTCGCGAAACCACGTGAGTAACAACCCTAAAGCCTTTGCTGCAAATATAGACTGGGCGTTTCGTATGGTGTGTCTATTAGGTATACCAGCAGCAGTCGGCTTAGGTGTCATGGCTCGGCCCATTCTAACGGTCATTTTTCAGCGAGGCGCATTTACAGCTGAAACCGCAATAATGGCGTCGTACTCATTAACCGCGTACTCGTTTGGCCTATTGAGCTTTATGCTCGTGAAAGTTCTGGCCCCTGGTTTTTATTCGCGGCAAGACACCAAAACGCCCGTTAGGTTTGGTATTTGGTGCATGGTAGCCAATATGGTGTTCAACGTTGTTTTGGCTATCCCTTTCGGTTATGTGGGGCTAGCGATCGCCACCAGTATGTCGGCTACACTTAACGCTGCATTACTCTATATAACGCTACATCGGCAAGGCGTCTTCGCACTAAGTCGTACGTCCGTGTTATTTATTGCTCGTGTTCTCTTGTCTAGTGCTGCCATGGGCGGACTTATTTATTATCGCGATAAAGGGTTGGCCTTCTTTGATTTATCTCTATCCGCCCAAATGTTAGAAGTAGGAATTACGATCGCACTTTCAGTTGTGCTCTTCTTGGTCACCATGCTCGTTTTAGGTATGCGTCCTAGACACTTCAGAAGTGGCGGCGGGTGATTTTCGTATACGGTGATTGATGCTGGATTTAATAGCTTTTTCAGTTTTTTTGAATGCGGAGTTGCAGCAAGAGTTCAATCGCGCGGTAAGTAGGGCGGGTGTGCTTGGTATTGTGCTCGGTGTCGGCTATAATCGCGAGCTTTGATTTTCTAGCAGTTAAAAGGTAGTGGCTAACAGTGGAATTTATCCGCGGGCTAAACAATGTAAAACCGCACCATAAAGGGTGTGTGCTCACTATTGGCAAGTTCGACGGCGTACACCGTGGTCATCAAGCTGTGCTAGCCAATGTGCTTGAAAAAGCAAAGTCGCTAGCACTTCCTGCCACCGTCATGGTGTTTGAACCGCAGCCTGAAGAAGTCTTTATGCCAGACAAGGCACCGGCGCGCATCAGTCCTCTTCGTGAAAAATATGAGTTGTTGCGACAGCAAGGCGTGGACAGGTTACTCGCGGTAAGATTTAACGCAGAATTTGCCAAACAAAGTGCTGACACTTTCGTACATGACTTACTCGTCGATAAGCTAGGTGTAAAGTTTTTAGTTGTGGGAGACGACTTTCGTTTTGGAAATGGTCGTAAGGGCGACTTCCAAATGCTGCAAGCGGCAGGCAAGCAATATGGTTTTGACGTGGTAAGCACTCACAGCTTTACTATGCACGCTCATCGCATAAGCTCTACAGCAGTTCGCGATGCGTTAGCCGAAGGTGAATTTGGGCTTGCAACAGAAATGCTGGGGCGTCCCTTTGCTATTCATGGCAGAGTGGTTCATGGTGAGAAAAAAGGCCGTACCATTGGTTTCCCTACAGCGAATGTCATGCTGAAACGCCAAAAAACGCCTATTCATGGTGTGTTTGCGGTTCGTGTTGACGTAGATGGAAAGCACTTTAATGGTGTTGCTAATATTGGCACCCGACCTACTGTGAATGGCGTGAGAAACCAACTTGAAGTACACATTTTTGATTTGTCATCCGATTTATATGGCAAGCCTATAACGGTGTTTCCGATGGCAAAAATAAGAGATGAAATTAAATTTGATTCTTTCGAAGCGTTGAAAGAGCAAATTCAAGCAGATGCAGCACAAGCGCGTCTGTTATTAGCATAGTTAAACGTGATAAAGTCACGAAAAGTTTTTGCGCGTATCAGTTTTATTGAGCTCGATTTTTTTAACGTGGATCCTTGTTCGCGTAACGCGTTAGTAAGTCACTGTGCTAGAACATATAACGTCAGCCTTGCGCTAGTAAGAACGACACACAGTTTTACGTTGAACCTTTTACATTCAGCGTTTTAATTTGAACATCGCAAAATGAATATCGCCTTCACAATGTTTTAGTGCATTGGGTGAAAATTAAGGTAACCGGATAATACAATTTTATGAGTGATTACAAAGCCACACTAAACCTTCCAGAAACTGCGTTCCCGATGCGCGGTAACCTTGCTCAGCGCGAGCCGAAAATGCTTAAAGACTGGCAGGAGAAAGGGGTATACAGCAAAATTCGTGAAGCGAAAAAAGGCAAAAAGCCATTCATTCTGCACGATGGCCCTCCTTATGCAAACGGCGATATTCACATTGGTCACGCGGTTAACAAAATTCTTAAAGACATTATTGTAAAGTCGAAAAACCTTTCTGACTTCGATTCTCCGTACGTTCCAGGTTGGGATTGTCACGGTCTTCCTATTGAATTGATGGTGGAAAAGAAAGTTGGCAAGCCGGGCAAGAAAGTCACGGCAGCTGAATTTCGTCAAAAATGTCGCGAATATGCACAAAAGCAAATTGACGGCCAAATGGCTGACTTTAAACGCTTAGGAGTGTTTGGTGAATGGGATAACCCATACAAAACAATGGACTTCAAATCTGAAGCCGACATCATTCGCGCGTTAAGTAAAATAGTAGATTCAGGGCATTTGGAAAAAGGCTTTAAGCCCGTTCACTGGTGTACAGACTGCGGTTCGGCACTTGCTGAAGCAGAAGTTGAATACAAAGATAAAGTGTCTCCAGCTATTGATGTTAAGTTCCCGGTGGCTGATGTGGCTGCAATTGCAAAAGCGTTTGGCGTGTCTGAAGATGACTTGGTCACACACAAAGCAGGTGTTGTCATATGGACCACTACACCTTGGACTCTTCCAGCTAACCGCGCTATCAGCTTACATCCAGAGCTTACTTACGCAATAGTGGAGGTTCAGCCTTCAAACGAATGGTTCGTGGTAGCGCAAGATTTGCTAGAAAGCTGCATGACCCGCTATGGTGTTGAAGATTTCCGCGAAGTCGCAACCTGTACTGGTGCAGCACTTGATAAGCTAAAAGTGAATCACCCATTCTTAGATTTAGAAGTGCCGCTTATTCTAGGTGACCATGTTACTACTGAATCAGGTACAGGGTGCGTACACACAGCGCCTGCTCACGGTGTAGACGATTTTAACGTGGGTAAGCAGTACGATATCGAAGTGTATAACCCGGTTGGTAACAACGGTGTTTATCTTGAAAATACGCCTCTTTTTGCTGGTCAGTTCGTATTCAAAGCTAACGATGAAATTATCGAAACGGTAAAAGAGAAGGGCAACCTTGTCTTAAACGTAAAATACGAGCACAGCTACCCGCACTGCTGGCGCCACAAAACGCCAATCATTTTCCGCGCTACGCCTCAGTGGTTTGTAAGCATGGATAAAAAAGGCCTTCGCGCTGAATCTCTTGAGCAAATTAAGCAAACCAAATGGATCCCAGATTGGGGCCAAAACCGCATTGAGAAAATGGTTGAAGGTCGTCCAGACTGGTGTATCTCACGTCAACGTACCTGGGGCGTACCAATTCCTTTGTACGTGCATAAACTTACCGGTGAAATTCATCCAGAGTCTTCAGCATTGATGGAAAAAGTAGCGCTAGAAGTTGAAGCTAAGGGGATTCAAGCATGGTGGGATTTGGATGATGCAGTACTACTTGGCAGCGAGCTAGAAAACTACGAAAAAGTGACCGATACCTTAGACGTGTGGTTTGATTCAGGCGTCACTCACTACTTTGTTGTTGACCGTCGAGACGACATTCCGGCATCGGCTGATTTATACCTTGAAGGTTCTGACCAGCATCGTGGTTGGTTCATGTCTTCGCTAATGTCATCGACTGCCATGCACGGTCACGCGCCTTACAAAGAAGTGCTAACCCACGGCTTTACGGTAGATGCTCACGGCAGAAAAATGTCGAAGTCGGTAGGCAATGTTGTAGCGCCTCAGGAAGTCACTAACAAGTTAGGCGCAGACATCCTTCGTCTATGGGTGGCGTCTACTGACTATCGCGGAGAAATTGCGGTATCAGATGAAATATTAAAGCGTGCTGCCGATGGCTACCGCCGCGTACGTAACACCGCGCGTTTCTTACTTGCGAATCTTAACGGTTTCAAAGTAGAAGATGCGGTTGCAGAAGAGGATATGGTAGCACTTGACCGCTGGATTGTTGCGCGCGCTAAGGCACTTCAAGAAGAGCTAATCGAAGCATATAACAACTATGACTTGCTGGTAGTGTCGCAGAAACTTACCCACTTCTGTTCGATAGAGCTGGGAGCGTTCTACTTAGACGTAATTAAAGATCGTCAGTATACAGCCAAAGCAGATGGTGTGGCCCGTCGTTCATGCCAAACGGCGATGTACCATATCGTTGAAGCTTTAGTTCGCTGGATGGCACCGATTACCAGCTTTACTGCGCAAGAAATCTGGGAAAGTTTACCAGGCGAGCGCAGCGAATTTGTATTTACCGAAACCTGGTACGAAGGTTTTAATGACTTCACGCAGAGCGACACGTTTAACGATGCCCTGTGGCATCAGGTGCTAAGGGTAAAAGACGCGGCAAACCAAGCGATGGAACAGGCGCGTAAAGAAGGCGCGCTAGGTGGGTCACTTGAAGCGACTATATCGCTCTACGCTACCGAGTCGCTTTACAACGTGCTAGCTAAGCTAGAAGACGAACTGCGTTTTGTGCTTATCACGTCAGGCGTTACCCTTGAGAAAGTAGACGGTGCGCCATCTGATGCAAAAGCTACGGACGTTGAAGGTTTATGGTTAAGCGTTGACAAAGCAAGCGGCGAGAAATGCGTACGCTGCTGGCATCACCGTGAAGATGTAGGTTCACACGAAGGTCACGAAGAACTGTGTGGTCGCTGTGTGACAAATATCGACGGTGACGGAGAAGAGCGTCACTATGCTTAAGCTTTTTCGCGAAACAGGCTTGCGTTTCTTATGGATAAGCGCAATTGCGTTTATCCTTGATCAATGGAGTAAGTATACGGTTATTGACAGCATGTCGCTCTATCAGTCGATACAGGTATTGCCGTTTTTTAATTTTACTTACGTGCACAATTATGGCGCTGCATTTAGCTTTTTAGAAAATGCTGGAGGCTGGCAGCGCTGGTTCTTTACTACCATCGCTGTTGTAGTGAGTGCTGTCATTTTATGGTGGCTGAAACAGTCACCTCGATCGCAAAAGATGCTGCCGGTTGCTTTTGCCTTTATTTTAGGTGGCGCACTGGGTAACGTTTACGACCGTCTAGTTCATGGCTATGTCATCGACTTTTTAGATTTTTACGTAAACAATTACCACTGGCCGGCTTTCAACATTGCCGACAGCGCAATATTTATAGGCGCGGCTTTACTGATTATCGACATGTTTAAAAATAGCGATAAACAGCGTGAAGCAACCGGTGCAGAGGCGCAAACTGACTCTGCTGATAATAGCGAAACCATTAAGTAGTATTTGGATAGGTTATGACTGACTCATTATTAATTGGCGCTGACAGCGAAGTAATTCTTCATTTTGATTTAAAGCTAGAAGATGGCTCTGCCGCGGACAGCACTCGCGTAAACAATAAACCTGCCAAAATGGTAATGGGCGACGGTAGCCTTACGCCGAATTTTGAGGCCTGTTTACTTGGACTGAAAAAAGGTGATAAAAAAGCGTTTACGCTAGCGGCTAACGACGCATTCGGCGAGCCTAATCCGAACAATATCCACTACATGGATAGAAGTCGTTTTAGCGCTGATTTGAAGATAGAAGAAGGCATGATTTTAGCTTTTTCTCAGCCTGATGGTTCAGAAATTCCGGGGATAATCCGAAGCGCTGCTGGCGACTCTGTAACAGTAGACTTCAATCACCCACTAGCAGGGCAAACGGTTATTTTTGATGTTGAAATTATCGATGTAAAACCTGGCGTGTCAGCACAAGGTGGAAACTAGTTATGCAAATACATTTAGCTAATCCTCGTGGCTTTTGCGCAGGGGTCGACAGAGCTATCACCATAGTTGAGCGAGCCCTCGAAATGTTTGAACCGCCAATTTATGTGCGCCACGAAGTGGTACATAACAAATTCGTGGTTGATGGACTGCGTGAGCGCGGCGCGCTATTTGTAGATGAACTTCACGAGGTTCCAGACGACAGCATTGTCATTTTTTCTGCCCATGGCGTATCGCAAGCGGTAAGGAAAGAAGCGGAGAGTCGCGGTCTCAAAGTATTCGACGCTACCTGTCCATTGGTCACGAAAGTACATATGGAAGTCACCCGCGCCAGTAAAACAGGGACGGAGTGCATTTTGATAGGTCACGCTGGTCACCCAGAAGTTGAGGGGACGATGGGCCAGTACAGCAACGTTGACGGCGGTATTTATTTAGTTGAATCTGAAGCTGATGTGGCGACACTTGAAGTTAAAGATCCAACCAACCTTTATTACTGCAGCCAAACGACGCTATCTGTTGATGATACTGCTGATGTGATTGACGCGCTTCGCGCTAAATTCCCACATATCAATGGACCACGTAAAGACGATATTTGTTATGCCACTCAGAACCGCCAAGACGCGGTGCGAGACCTCGCTCAAGATTGCCAAATACTTCTTGTTGTTGGTGCGCAGAACAGTTCAAATTCAAATCGGCTTCGCGAGTTAGCGGAAAAAATTGGTGCTAAAGCACATTTAATAGCCGATGCTAACTGTATACAAAAAGAATGGTTAGAGGGTGTAGAGCATATAGGCGTAACTGCTGGCGCGTCTGCGCCAGAAGTGTTGGTGCAAGGCGTTGTTAACAGGCTAAAAGAATGGGGGGCAATCTCTGCCTCTGAACGTTCTGGACGAGAAGAAAATGTTGAATTTGCTGTGCCCAAAGAGTTGAGAGTTAAACAGGTCGTTTAGCCTTAAGGCGTAGCAAACATCTTAAAAAAACACCGCACTTTTTGCGGTGTTTTTTTATGCTTTTGTCTACTGGAAATTCAATAGCTCACGGATACATAATAATACCAGTCCGCATAGATAATTACCCACTCAGCGAGAGTTAAAATGTTCGTAATCGCGGCGTGTTACCACAGGTATAGTGGTTCTACATCAAGGTGACACAACAAAGAGTACGGACATTTTAAACTCGCCCTTCGGGAAGGTCTGGCAAGCTTTCTAGCTTCATTCTGGGAATTTGGAAGGGAAAAGCCATTCCTGCATTCCCACGCTTCGCTAGGAAACTTGCCAGCGCCTTCTGAGTGGGCACTTTTCTATGCGGATTGGTATGATACCCAAGTGATAGTCGCGAGCAAGTTGCAGGTTAGTTATTATTAATTTTCTACATCCTGCCCATGCGTATTAAAAAGTAGACTTCGATTTCTGCATAGCGATATTGCGAGGCACGCTGTACACATCAGAGATGGTGCGGTTTAAACTGCAGTTTGGTACCACTGTTTACCGTCTGTCTGGTCCAATATGAAAGGATTCTTAAAATTATACGTTTTAATAACCAAGGATACCCAGCGTTATACGCTTTTACCTTACTATACTACATTGGTAATAAAACCATTTGTAATGCAAGGTATATGTCGAAGGTAATGAAAGCTGAAAAGGTGATAGTTGAAAAAGTGAAAGGACGTAGACTCCACCGTCAAAGCGGTGCCGGTCTTATTGAAATCCTTATCACGCTTTTTATCCTTGCGGTGGGATTACTTGGTGTTGCTGCATTACAGTTCACCGGTTCTTTTGCGAACAAAGATGCAATTAGCAGAACCCAAGCAGAAATGGTTGCTGCACAAGTAGCAGAGCGCCTGCGCGCTGCGGCCCGGCCGGCCACTGTAGGCGATGGTATGGTTGCGAATAATGCCTACTTTTCCAGCAATAACTATAATTTTTCGACGCTCAGTTGTGCAGGCTCTTCTAACCCTTACTACGGCTGTTGCTTGACGAGACCGGCTGGTGTGCCGAATTGTGAAGGGCAATCCTGTAACGAAGCGCAAATGGCTGCTTATGACGGGTGGGCGCTTTCTTGTTCAGCTGTACAAACTAATCCTCAAACGAAAGTCTCAGTTTCTTGCGCTGACAACAATACCGCTGATATTTACAGCTGCAGCGCAGGCTCGCGTGTTCAGGTGCTACTTACTTGGCCTGTTTCATCATCGGGTAATCAAACTTATACCCTTAATTCTAGATGCAACCCAACTACCGGCGACAGCAATGCGTGTGTGTTCAAGGATATCACGTTATGAACTCGAATCAGTTGGGGTCTCAGCGGGGTTTTTCACTAGTTGAACTGATGATTACATTAACCTTGGGGTTGGTGATCTCAGGTGCAGTTATTCAGGTGCTAGTTAGTAGCAGTGTTACTAATAAACTCAATCAAGCTGTGTCGCAAGTGCAGGAGTCGGGGCGTTTCATAATGGGTAGATTGTCTGCCGAATTTTACGAAATTGGCCGCTACGATCAAGTAACCGCGAACATCGACGCTTCGGTCGACGTCGTCGCAGAAGCGGCTTATGTAGAAAATCATCCCATTGCCGTAGTTGGGGACTTCGCAACTAATGCAACCTTAGGCAGCGTCCAGACCGCAAGCGGGGGCAGCGACAAGCTCGTTGTAAGCTTATTGGCCCAGGAAGATTGTACGGGTAATTCACATGGCTATGCCGCGGGTAGTGAATTCCACGTGGTAAATCACTATTTTGTGACAGGAAGTACGCTTAAATGCACCGGCTACGATGGACGAGTGCTCCGTGGATTAAAAGCACAGGCCGTTTCTCCACTTTCCGTGACCTTGCTCGACAATGTAGAGAGCTTTCAAGTGCAATTTGGCGTTTCGGATACAATAACCAATTCGCGAGGACAAGCCATTTCATACGTGACCGCCGATGAAATTGCGGGTTTAAGAGCGTTAAATCAGCAAGTGGTATCACTGCGGTGGGCAATTATGCTTAAAAGCTATCAAAATGAAGTAAGGCAAACTCAGGCTCAAAAGTACGCACTGTTGAACGAATCGTCTAAAACCATGGATACCGCACATTATTACCAGGTGTTCTCAAAGACGCTAGCACTTCGAAATATGAAGAATTTTGTGAGGAGTTCGCAATGAAACAACAAGGCTTAGTGATGGTATTTGCATTGCTAGTATTGCTTTCGATTACTGTTTTAGGTGTAAGCGCGGTTACCAGTAGCTTGTCACAATCAAAGATGGCGGTGTCTATGCAGCAAAGCGGCTTGGCCTTTGATGCGGCTGAGGCAGCTATCGCAGGCGTGTTTTTCGAATCCGAAGATGAGACGTTACTTACAGATCCAACTAAAACCGATCCACTATCAGAAGCTAGACAGGGTACTGTATTTGACCCCCAGGCTGATACGATGAGTTGCTTTGACGAAGGACAGTGGACTGACCGTCACATGACTGAAGGGGGGCTCTCTGTGGGTGATAGGCATGTTACCGATGGCACTTATCAAAATGCAGCATCGTCAAAGAGTTGGTCTCGTACTGCATTTATTCGCGAGCAGGCTTGCCGAGGTTCAAGTAACGTGATTGGTGGAAGTAATGTGAACTGCCACGTGTTTATTATAAGAGGCTGCGGCAAAGTTGCAGGTAAATCCTCGGTTGTCGCTAACAGTTTGGCTGCTTCAGTATTTGGCCCGGCTTCACAATAGGTATCAGCATGAAAAAATTGACTACATATCTTGCTTCGATAACGCTTTTTAGCTGCATAGGCTTTTCCGCTTTTGGTGATGACCTTGATATTTATTTAGGCAATGCAAGCAACGCGGTTACCTATAATCCAAACGTTTTGTTCATCATGGACTCTTCAGGGAGTATGGGGGCGTACGACAATACCAGTCAAACTAGAATGCTTCGGGTTCAAAACGCGCTCAAAGAGGCCCTAGGAACTGCCACCAATATTAACGCTGGCCTGATGCGTTTTTCTGACTATGGCGGCCCTATTTTATATCCTATCCGCAATATAGATGAATCAGTACGACCTGAAATTATAATTTCCACTAACAACGATAATCACGACGCCCATGAAATCGACGGCAGCGTAACCACAGACAGCAACGACTTAATTTTAAGTAGTGGTACTAAAACCGTGACATCAGGACTGCGTTTTACTGAGTTGAATATTCCACAGGGTGCTACGATCATAAGCGCCAATATTCGCTTCACTTCCGAGAAGTTTAACGTCGCGGGTACCTCGTTAGTGTTTTCAGCCGAAGCTTCAGCTGAAAGCACGGCGTTTTCATCGTCAAGTAATAACCTGAGTAGCCGAGTAAAAACGGCTGCAAATGTTGAGTGGCTCACCGACAATAGCTTTCCAACATCGGGTGAGGTAATAACCACCCCCGATATCAGTGCCGTTATTCAAGAAGTCGTGGATTTATCAGCTTGGTGTGGCGGTAAAGACTTAAACATTTTAATTGAAGGCACGAGTTCAGATACAGCAAGCGCCCGAGAAGCCAGAGCAAGTGATGTAGGGCAAAGTGGTGCTCCTCAGCTAGTTGTTTCCTACGACGATTCAACGGCCACAGGTTGTATACAAGGGGAGGCCATTTATCAGGTTGCCAGTTCAAGAGATAATTCAGAAGAAAATGTTAATGGGTACCCTAATACCGGTAATGAGCTTACTTTCAATTCTTCATACAACGACTATATCGGTGTTCGTTTTAGGAATGTAAATATTCCCCAAGGTGCTGAAATAACAGAGGCCTACCTAGAATTTACGGCTTACAATACAAGAACAAGTGGAAATCCAAGTATGCGAATTCGTGGCGTTGCCGATAATGATGCCTCGGATTTTCACCCAGAGCGTCGTTACCGGCTACGAGACCTTCCAAAAACCTCAGGCATCACTTGGTCCATGCCTGACTTTTACAGTAATAATGATTATAGAACGCCGGATATAAGCAGCATCGTAAAACAAATTGTAGACCGCTCAGGTTGGCAATCTGGTAATGATATGGCTTTTGTACTTGATAACTTTGTTTCATATCGGGGGGCGCACACCTATAACCACTGGCCTTCTCGAGCACCTAAGCTTGTTGTGAAGTTCAATGGCTCCGCCACGCCTGGCTCATCGGCTTCAGTGCGCGAACATCTTATGAGCAAAATAGACGAACTGAGTGCTAACGGTTTTACTCCCATCGTTGACACGCTTTTGGAAGCAACAAATTATTATGGCGGTAGAAGTGTAGATTATGGCCGTAAACGTGGCGAAAGTGATGTTAGTAATTCAGTTAGACGTAGCACGCGAGTAAGCCATAGAAGCTCATATCTTGGCGCTGATTCAATTCTTCCTTCAGGGTGCTCGGAAGATAATCTATCTGACAGCGATTGCATTAATGAGCAGATACCCGCGCCTGCCACTTATATTTCACCAGTATCAGATTTGCAGTGTCAGACCAATAATCACATCGTATTGCTGTCCGATGGTGAGGCGAATAACAACCATAGTGTTTCTAAAATTCAAACCTTACTAGGCAAAAGCTGTACGGGTAGTGGTGGCGAGAAATGTGGTCTGGATTTAGTCAAAAATATAAGCGATACCTCCACATCTGTAATTGGGCCAAGGGTCATTACGCATACCATAGGTTTTGCCGCGAACAACACAGCAAATAATTTCTTGAATCAACTCGCTTTGCAAAGCGGTGGCGGCTTCTATCAAGCTGATAACAGCACCGATTTGCTCGAGGCTTTCAATACTATCCTGCGCTCAGTGAAGGACGTGAATGCCACTTTCGTTTCACCGGGTGTTGCGGTGAATCAGCTCAATCGTCTTACTCATAGAGACGAGCTTTATTTTGCTCTATTTAAGCCTAGTGAAGGCGCTATTTGGCCTGGGAACTTAAAGCGCTATCGCTTGAGTGGCGATAAGATTTTAGACAAAAATAGCCTGGGTGCGGTGGACAATGTAACGGGCTTTTTTGCAGAAAATGCCCATAGTTACTGGTCTACTCTTGCTGATGGAAGCGAAGTCAGTGAAGGCGGTGCAGCTAGCCGCTTAGGTGCAAATCGCAATATTTTTGTCTTCGATGGCGTTGGAACAATTGCAAGCGAAGCCAATCGCCTTCACGAGGATAATTCCAACATCACAAAGGCTGACCTTGCCATTCAAAGCGAAACAGATGCTGACCCATTACGAGATGCAATTTTAAAGTGGGCAAGAGGTCTTGATGTAAAAGACAGTAATGGCGATGGCAGCACCAGCGACTATCGTCCGCAGATGGGCGATCCCATCCATTCTCAACCTATTATCGTTAATTACGGGACTAACGATTCCGCTATTTTCGTCGCGACAAATCAGGGCATGTTGCATTCTTTCGATACAGAAACGGGAGAAGAAAATTTCGCTATCATGCCCAAAGAGCTACTTCAGAACCTACATCACTTTTACAAAGACACACCGTCGCTGAGTCACCAGTATGGACTCGATGGAGATATGATTTTAAGGATCTTCGACAATAAGAAGTATCTTTACGTGGGCATGCGAAGAGGCGGTCGTAATTATTATGGCTTTGATGTTACGCAGAAAGACTCTCCAAAACTTAAATTTAAACTAGAGGGTGGTCAGGGGGCTTTGGCGAAGTTGGGACAAACATGGTCAAGACCAACAATTACTAAAATTAACATGGGCGGACAGGTAAAAAATGTAATGATTGTTGGTGGTGGTTACGATGACGCTCAGGATGACCGTGCTATAAGAGCTAATGATGTGGTTGGTAATGCGGTATTTATTTTTGATGCCGACACAGGAAGCCTGCTTTGGCATGCAAGTAATGAAAATGCCGACCTTAACCTCTCAAACATGACCTACAGTATACCGGGGCGCATCTCTGTGATTGATAGGGATAACGATGGATTTGCTGATCATATGTATATTGCAGATACAGGTGGTCAACTGTTTAGATTAGATATTTACAACGGCAAATCGGGTGCTGACTTTATAAAAGGTGCGCGTCTTGCTGATTTTGGCGGTGACACAGCCGAAACTAATCGCCGCTTTTACTACGGTCCCGATGTTACGGAAATCGCTTTAGGTAACGAATTGTACTATGGCGTAGCACTGGGAAGTGGGTGGCGAGCATCTCCCCTAGACACTGTGGTGGAAGATAATTTTTATATGCTCAAAGATAGCGGCGTATTTAAACGCGACACGAACGGCAATTACACCTACATGGAAACGGTCTACGAAAGCGATATGTACAACGCCACAAGCCACACACTTAACAGTAGTGATGAAAACGAGCGTGAGCTTGCTTCGCAAGAGTTTGCAAACAAAGACGGGTGGTATCTAAACCTAAATATCAATGGTGAAAAAGTTTTATCTTCTCCGCTTATCATTGATTACAAGGTGTTCTTTACCACTTACATACCTGCGGTCAGTAGCACGAGCTCATGTGCGCCCCCCACTGGAAACAGCCGTGCTTATCTCGTTAACATGTTTAATGCGAATGCAGTAACGGATGTAAACAATGATGGTGAAGTTAATGAACTAGACCGTGCCGCCGATTTAAAACAAACCGGTATAGCTCCTGAAACGAAAATCCTAATTGAAGATATTGTTAGCCCCGTGGTCTGTCTGGGTACAGAGTGCGTTTCCGCGGTAATAGAAGTGGATGAAGATGGGAATGAGCAGGCCTGTACCAATGCTTTCGAGTGTTTAGCAGAGAATATTTATGGACGTTTCGAACGCGTTCAGCGCGGTAGTTGGCATTCGGAAACAGAAAGAGAGTAGTTATGACTATGAGAGTATCCCAGCAGGGTTTTTCACTGATTGAGCTAATGATTGTCGTCGCTATTGTCGGCATCATCGCAGCGATTGCCTATCCCTCTTATCAAGGCGTTATTTCAGATGGATACCGCGGCACAGGGCAAGCAGATTTACTAGGGCTGGCTTCTGCTATGGAGCGCCACCATAGTGGCTCTTTTAGCTATGAGGGCGCCGCTAATGGTGGCTCAAATACGGGGGCACCGGCAGTCTTTTCAGCATACTCTCCTTCATCTGAGCCAGCGGCAAATAAGCGCTATACGCTGAGTATCGTTGCTGCATCTGCGACAGCTTTCGAACTTAAAGCAACGCCCGTGACGGGGACTGGGCAGGCTGCTAATGGAGCGCTCTATTATTTCAGCGATGGAAGAAAAGGTTGGGATAAGAATAATAATGGTAATCTTGAATCTAGTGAATATTGTTGGTCGTGCTAAGCGGTTGAGGGCATTGCTTAGCGGCTTCTTTGCTGCCTTTTGAATGTTTAAATAGACCTTTCTCATGGCCTTATTAACGCTCTTAATCAGGGGGGCGTCGAAAGTAATGACGGCGTACCAAATACAGCGATATCACTCCACTGCTGATCTACGTTATCGTTGATATAATCCGTGCGCTTTAAGTTAATCACCGTTGTTTGACTGATTTGAGTATCAAGAATGGTTTCCCAAAGCACTAGCGCCCCGGTTTTGCTGTTTAACAAGTAAGCGCTTGTGCTTGTAAAAAGCAATAAAGTAATTAGCACTTCTACAAGAATTCCTCCCCCTTCAACTCTTGAAGTTAGACACCGGCTTTCAAGAAAAGCGCGGGGTAAACGCATACTTCTGAAAATACTTCTAAAAGATTCAATTTTAATCGTGATCATAGGATGTCCCTGGAATAGGAATTATTTTGGCAAGCACTGTGTTCTCTTGAAGGGCTTTGAGCAGTGGAGTGGAAAGCGTCGCCGTACCGTTTATTTGCTCAGTTACAGGCGCGTTTGATACATAGGTACCACTGATAGAGGCAGAACTCGCAACACGAAGCGTGTAAGGACTATGTGAAGATGAAAGCATAACAATCAGACCGTAGAGGTGAGTGTGTGCTTGAAGTGTTAAATCGCCATCGGCAACAATCAGCAATACAGGGTTAGAACTAGAGTTATGTGGTAGATCGCTAGGGTCCAGTTCACAATCTCCAGTTATCCAAAACACATTGCCAGACAGCATATTATGGCATTGAGTCAGACTCTCAACTTCTGCAAAGAAGTTAGCACTAAGTGCTGATGCATCACGGTTAAATAACCAGTTGGTCAATTGGCTATCCCACGAGAATTGCTGAGCGGAAGTTGGCAGTCTCAAAAGAGAAGGGTAGCGAAGAAATTTAGCCGTATATGTCGCGTTTGTACTATCGTGGGATACACTCACTTCAAATTGGGTTAGCGGTTGGCTATCTATTCCTTCTAATTCGCTTACCAAAATAGTGGTAGATAAATGAGCCACATCGGTTGCAGTCAAAGCAGTTAAAACGTGTTGTGAGCGTAGTGCTCTGGCAACGTTTTTTACGTGCAGTTTCAACTCAACTTGGTTGCTTTCGGCGTTGCGTCTTGCTTTTTCTAAGGTGTAAAACTGCTGGACGCTTTGTGATGTAGTTACCGTCGCAAAAGCCACAATGCTAAGAAGAATGGCCACAACTGCAAGCACTACCATCCCTTCTTGGTGTTTTTTATTACCAGTGAATCTTTGGCAACCACGTCTAGCGTTAAAAAACTGTTTTCTTTTTTCAACCGTCATTAGGCACCTCTACGATAAAGCTTTCATGGCTTTGTACCTCTGTGTCGATAATACTTTGAAGCGATATTTTTATTTCGTATGCTGATCCCCAACTACCTTTATGTATGCGATTTGCGCTGAACTGAGTGACGGAGAGTGTTTCTGGGTCAGTTAAGTCAAACCATCCACCTTGTTCACAAGTATTGCCATTTACTCGGTACTCTATCGCCTTGTTGTTTAACCGGAAGCCAAACAGCTCGCCCTGTGATTGGGATATTGCGCCGTCTTTATTTTTGTCGTAAGCAAATGTGATGCAGCTGTTTGAAGGTTCAGTTGAGCGTTCACCAAGAGCAACATTTGAAGCAGGGGAATGACCGCTAGACAAAGCTATAAATGGGGAGAGTATATTAGCCTCTTCAATAAATCCCGCCCTTCCCAATTGTTGAGAAATTGTGCTTTTCAACGCACGCATATCTTCTTCCAAGCTAGTGGCATGTTGGAGTGAAGAGAGCGCTACATGAGATTTCGCAGCATACGAAGCAACAATAGAAATCAGTAGACCGGACAATGCACATGCCACCAAAAGTTCCGTTATGCTGAAACCCGTTGCTCTGTGATGGTGATTATTGTGCACATAGGCAATGTGAAGTCTCAACATGGCGCTATACCGACAAAACTCTGTTCGGTGCATAACCTTACTCTTCCCAATGAACTAAAGGTTACCTTTGCATTAAAGCGCTCACTAGAAAGAGTAAAGGTTGTATTGCTGCCAAAGTTAAGCGTGCCGTGCTTATTAAAAGCGACCGTCTTGTCTGTGTTACCCACTGTATTGAGTTTGATATTCCATGCGGTGGGGAGTTCCAAATGAGAGGCTTCATTTAACGCGCATGTTTGATAGGAAGCACAGCTGCAATCCTGTTCGTTACTTATCAATAAACAATTGTCGTTTTCGATTTTCGCTATTAAGTAAAAGGTTTTTTGCTGGGCGAGGGACTGTATACGTGTTTGTTTTGCAAGTTCTGTGACCCGCGTAGCGAAATGTTTGAACGCATTTTTTTCCTGCCACCCTTGAAAAGACGGGACGGCAAGTAAAGAAAGTATGCTTAAAATTAGTAAAGAGACGAGCAGTTCTAATAATGATAGCCCCGCCATCATGTCAGGCTGTCTATTTTCATTTTTTTCTTTGCGAATTGTCCAAAAAGCCATGCGCAAGTCCAGTTATAGCAACAGAGGTAAATTGATAGGCTCAATGTACTTAATAACTCGCTAACGGGAAGCTGTACCATGGAAGGGAATTGCATTACAAATGATAAAAGGCAAGGGCAAGAAGGGTTTACCTTGATTGAGCTATTAGTTGCTATGGCTATTGTTGGATTGCTCAGTCTTGCTGCAACGTCTGCCATAAATACGACACGACAGATAAGCGAGATAAATAAAGTTAAAGCTCACTTACTATCACTTCAAGCGATGCAGTCGACAATGTGGCTCGAAACTGGGCATTACCTTCCGCCAAATGCGTTACCCAGCGCTAACATTCCAAACGTCAATTTTACGCAATCCAATAGTCAGGGGGGAGGCTATGAAATTGCCGCTACACGTTTATCACTAAGTACGGACGACAGCTGCCGAACGATAAAAATCAGTGAGGTAATGCTTTCACCTAAAGAATGCTGGTAAGAAAAGCGCTATACCAATCCGTATAGATAATTATCCATTGAATGTTAGTGTTTTAAAAAAGTGCTCATTAGCTGCACGTTAAATCATTACCAGCAAGGTCTTCTTTTGCTCCATCACCATCGCTATCTACAGCGACAGATATTCTGCCATAAAGCGACAGTAAAAGTGCTGACGCATAGTCAGTATCGCCATCATTGGGGCAAAGGGTGATGGTAGCGGCATTGTCGATACCGCCCTGTTCATTAAATACTAAGCTGCCGCTAATACCGTATAAAGTGTTGGCGGCATTGAGAGGGTCACTTGCAACGATCAAATCTTCGTTATTATCTCGGGTACTGTTGCCATTAACATCGATGAACACCATTTTGGCATCTCGCCAGTTGTTTGTGCAGGCGGTGTAATCAGCTGTGGGGCACAACACCACGTTAGTTTGCTCATCTACAGCAGTAAACCGGGCACGCTGAGCAACAGCGCTCAAATTGTTTAAATCAGCAGTAATTCTATTTTTGATAAGTATATTTTGTATACCTGGCGCAACCGTCGTTAATATTATGGCGAGAACAGCGACAGCCACCAGCATCTCTAACAGGGTCAGCCCTGTTTGCTTTGAGATTTTGCGACGATAATTTTTTTGCTTTTTGTTAATCATTTTAAAACGTTATCTGCCAATATTTTGCTATTCAACGGGAATGCCTTTTGTTTGCCTTTTTGTGGGTTTAACACTTGATTCATCTTATCTGTCAAGGCTTACCGCGTTTCCATAGAGATAGTTTGAAGGCTTAGTCCAACGTTTCTAAGTGTTTCTATCTTCAATGTAATGAAATCAAAAGGTAATAAGGCGTAAATGACCTATATTTTAGGGTAAACTAAAAAACAACGGCAATGGTATGTTTTACTGTGCTATCGCATCGTTGACCATACGCCTTATGGTTAATGAGGCTTCAAATAACATGCCTAGCCTTCATCATAATATAATAGGGATGGCTTGACCTTTTAGCAGTTGGTCAGGTCAATGTCTTTCTAATACGGGTGACGATAACACTAACATCCAAAGTGATATTGTCGTAGAATCAAGTTCCAGGACGCCTTAAAAATACGTGGATATTATAATGCAAAAACAAGCAGTTATTGATGAAATGAAAGTGCTGCCTGAAATTGACGTGGAATACGAAGTCGCACGTCGAGTCTCTTTTATAAAGAAGCAGTTGCTTACATCCGGTTTGAATTCTTTGGTACTTGGTATCAGTGGGGGAATTGATTCGTGCACATTGGGCCGTCTCGCTCAATTAGCCGTGAATGAATTGAACGAAGAGCATCACGAGAGCTATCAATTCATTGCAGTTCGTTTGCCTTACGATACGCAAGCGGACGAAGAAGACGCACAAAAATCTATCGACTTTATCCAACCTACGCATTCCGTTGCTGTAAACGTAAAGCCTGGTGCAGATGCCATTCATGCCTCAACGGCTGAGGCGCTATCCAATGCAGACCTTCTTCCTTCAAGCGAAGCAAAGCAAGACTTTGTCAAAGGAAATGTTAAAGCGCGCACTCGCATGGTTATTCAATATGAAATTGCGGGTATGGTTGACGGCTTAGTATTAGGTACCGATCACTCGGCTGAAAATATTACAGGGTTTTATACTAAATACGGAGATGGTGCTTGTGATCTGGCACCACTTTTTGGCTTAAGTAAGCGCCAAGTGCGTGCAGTGGCAGCCCATTTAGGTGCGCCGCACAATGTGATTACCAAAGCTCCCACCGCTGATTTGGAGAGTCTTTCTCCGCAAAAGGCGGATGAACAGGCGCTAGGAATGTCTTACGACCAAATCGATGACTTTTTGGAAGGTAAGCCCGTTTCTGCAGAAGTGGAAGAGAAATTGCTCTATATTTATGAGCGCACACAACATAAACGTGTGCCAATTCCAACAATTTACGATGAGTTGTAGTCATGAAAAAAATTGAAGCTATCATTAAACCGTTCAAAATGGACGATGTTAGGGAAGCGCTAGCTGAAGTCGGTATCGCAGGGATGACCGTGTCTGAAGTTAAAGGTTTTGGCCGCCAGAAAGGTCATACCGAGCTTTATCGCGGTGCAGAATACCAAGTTGACTTCCTACCGAAAATTAAAATTGAACTAGTGCTAGACGATGACAGGGTTGAGCAAGCCGTGGAAGCTATTCAGTCTTCAGCAAAAACAGGCAAGATTGGCGACGGAAAGATATTTGTTTACAGCGTAGAGCAGGCTGTGCGTATTCGTACTGGTGAACAAAACGAAGACGCGATTTAAAAGTTAGTGCTTACTGTGCATGAAAAAGGGAGCCAATTGGCTCCCTTTTCTTTATGCGCATTGGTATAAAAGCGAATGATCAAACATTTTAGTGGTCGTGCCCGCAACCGCCTTCACCATGAACATGACCATGTTCAAGTTCTTTTTGCGTTGCTTCACGTACATCAACAACTGATACATCGAACGTAAGTGGAATACCCGCTAGCGGGTGGTTTCCGTCTACAACTACTTCGTCATCAGTAGTTTCGATAATAATGACCGATTGCTCCCCCTGGGGGGTAGTAGCGCGGAAAGACATACCTACTTCAACATCCATCCCTTCAAACATTGAGCGAGGAACGGTTTGCACCAATTCATCAGCTCGCTCTCCATATGCTTTCTCGGGCTCTACAGATACATTAAAGCTATCGTCTTTTGTTTTGCCAATAAGTGCATCTTCAAGGCCTTCGATCAAAAAGCGGCGACCTAAAAGCACTACCAGTGGTGATTTCCCTTCTGAAGAGTCTAGCGTTGTGCCGTCTTCGGTTGATACGGTGTAGTGTAGCGTTACAACGCTGTCAGAAGTAATTGTCATAACAAATCCTATCTTGGCCTTATTGTTAAACTTGTTTCAGAATATAAGGCAGTAAATAAAAAGCAGCAAAACTGCTGCTTAGCGACGTTTTTTCACAATATTGCTAGCTTGTTGCTCAATACTGTACGGCAAGCTATTAGGGTAACAGGTAATAGCGTTATTATCAGCCAGTCTGTGTAAATCTTCAGAAGTAGTGTCGTTGTTAAGTACGGCGATAAACCATGTTTCGCTCTCTAATGCCGCCACTTTAATAACTTTACCGGCAACGCGCCAATTATCCCCCAGTTGCTTTTCTAGGCTGTCTCCGGGCTTTACAGAGACATGTCCTTTAAGCTTAAAACTGTACGCGGCTCGCTTGTTTTTGCCTAAAAAGCGGGTTCTAGCAACGACCTCTTGACCCATATAGCAGCCTTTATCAAAATCGATACCGTTGAGAGCCTGTACGTTGATCATTTGCGGAACATATTCGCCTATTGCTTCACTATCGAGCATAGGATGCACGCTTTCAATTTGAATTGCGTCGAATACAGTGTGCGAAAAACAAGGAAGTGAGTGGGCACCTATGTTTTCTTCAAACCGGTCAATCGCGTCTTTAATTAGAATCAGTACAAAGCCCTCGCGGCTTGTATTTGCAGTGAATATCACGCCTTGTTCACTTTCTACTTTTTGAAGTGTACTTGCTTTGCTCTGACTTGAACCAAATAGTTTTTCTAGTTCATCAATTCCAAAAAGCTCACAAAGCAATGTTTGCGTATTGCTGTTTTTAGCTGCGTCAGACGAAATAAAATAGGCATTATAACAAGGCGTGTCGTCTACTATATCGACTTTGGAAAAGACGCCATATTTATTGAGTTGCGCCAAAGATTGGTTACCCGCATCGGCATTAGTAAGTAATAACAGCTTGCTTGCATGTCTAGTCACATAGCCTGTCGCCCACGTTTTACCCTTGTTGTCACAATGGGCAAAATGCCTCGCTGTCACCTTGTCCAGCTTGTTAATATTCACTGTGATTTGACCGTGCAGGTAGCTGTCGGCTTGCTCACCTTCAAGAGAAATAATCATTGAGCCGGAAAGCTCAACCATAAATTCGTTAGGTAGGTCGTTTAACGATGCGATAGAGGTCATAGTCACCACTTATAAAATTTCGAGTCTGTTTCCAAAGTATGGCATAACCACCATTATTCAAGGGCAAGGCTACTAATTCTGTATAGATTAAGTTCTATTTAGTTTTCGCATCAGACCAAAAGAGCAGTGATCCCCACACTCTCGCCATGGTATTATTGTCAGTAAATAATAAGTGGTAAGGATGACAAATGTTTGAACCAAAAAGATTAGCGAGATTAAAATGGGCTTGCCGTCGGGGTATGCTGGAACTAGATGTGCTGCTACTACCTTTCGTTGAAGAGGCGTTTGAATCTCTTAGCTACGATGAGCAAGAAACATTTGAGCGGTTACTTACAAGCGATGACCCAGACCTATTTGCATGGATAATGGGTCATCAAAAGTGCGAAGATCCCGAGTTAGCCGCTATGGTCGCGACCATCGTAAATCGTGTCAAAGTATAGAATAAACATAACCTCTAACAAATATAGACCTTTATTGGGGGAGGCATGTGTAGTGCTTGTTTTTTGCGCAGCATTGTTTAGTCTCCCTTACAATATCTCAACCTGGGTTAACCTTACTGCTACTTTTGCAATTACCGCTGTAGCGACGCTTATTTGGTTGTCATGGCGTCTTTGGTATGCGCTTAGTAATAACAATAATCCTGTTCAATACGCTATCTCGCTTACGAACGAAGGCGTTATTCGGGTTATCGATGACGAGAGGACTACATTACCAGGCGCCGCTCACCAAACCTTCGATAACGCGGGAACTGACGGTATTTCGATGAAAATTCATCATACTTCACAGCTTTTCTCTTGGGGGCTCTGTATTAAGGTACTTCGTCGTAAGCGTAAGTGGTTTGAAAAAGACTACAGTCACTTAGGTTGGATATTGAAAGGAGAATGCTGCGAAGCAGATTACAGGCGCTTAGCAAGAGCTATTATTTTTGCTAGAAAAGCAACGAATTCAAGGAATTAATAGATGTTTCGTGAGTATACAAAAGCGTTGTTTAAACGCGTGGATGCACGACAGTTAATGCAATTTAAGCCGCCAACGCTGCCACAGCGTATCTACACCAATACTCTTAAGATAGATAATGCGCATTACTGTGCGTTTTGCCAAGAGGTAGACTGGCCGGCGAGTGAACATCCTCACCCCCTCTACTTGCAGATGTTGTCGCTGCCGTTGCAAATGCAGTGCTTATTAGACAAAAAAAGTCCATTTCCTTTGCTAGGCCTCATTCATGCGGCTAATAAAGTGTCAATTATCGAGCACGTCGATTTAAGCGAGCCTGTTGAATGTCGCGTACGCTTTCATGACGTAAGGCCGCATAATCGCGGATGGGAAGTCGACGTTATGCTTGAGGCGCTCCAATCTGGGCAACTTGTGTATAGGTCCATAAGCATTTATTTAGTCAAAATCAAAGCAGTCCACGTTGCGCCCTTGGTCGCTAGAAAAGAAGTACATGAAGACTGTGACATGCAAGATAGAGAGCTTATCGAAGCGCTTAGCGTAAATGTGAATACAGGTCGTCGATACGCTAAATTATCAGGTGATTATAATCCCATTCATTTATCCCGTATTTCAGCAAAAGTATTCGGGTTTAAACAGCCTATAGCACATGGTATGTGGACATTGTCTCGTGCAATATCGTCGTTCGTTAGTCATCAAGAAGACGCAGAATCTCTACAAGTGGAAGAGGTGACCTGCCGCTTTAAAAAACCTGTTTTCTTACCAAACGAAATTCATATTCATCAGCATTGTAGAACCCAAACTCACGCGTTGCTTGATGTTACAGACCGCGATGATAACAACACACATTTATCGGCAAGTGTAAGTTTCTCTGCCAAGTCTTAGCTGTTCGTCGGACAAGGCACTTGGTAAAGCGTGTTGAAGACGTGTGTGTCGTGTTTAGAGATACCGACAACCGCCTCTTACCATTAAAACAAACGTAAATGGGCTTATCGGGCGCAAATAAAAAGAGAGCACTATTTTGTGCTCTCTAGGGCCTGAATACACGGGCATATAGCCTTAGCGCCACGTCTTAAACTTTGTGTTTTTCATTCAGCGTCATTAAAGCTGTCTTGAGTAATTAACGAACCTACATCACTACCTGAAAGCTGCTTTCTTGGAGTCAGAACAGTAGGCTTGGGATTATCCAGTTGTTCAGGATGGTCTAGATTGAAGTGTAGTCCACGACTTTCTTTTCTCTCCATGGCGCATCGCACAATGAGCTCTGCGACAGTAACAAGATTGCGCAGCTCTAGTAGGTTATTGCTTACTCTAAAGTGAGAGTAGTATTCGGTAATTTCTTGCTCTAACAGTTTAATTCGTCGCATAGCGCGTTCAAGGCGCTTGTCTGTACGCACAATGCCAACGTAATCCCACATAAATAGCCTTAGTTCGTGCCAGTTATGTTGAATAATGACTTCTTCGTCAGAGTTAGATACCTGACTTTCGTCCCAAGGCGCGATGGATTCCTCGCAGTCAGCGCTTGGTAACTTCTTTAAAATGTCTTCAGCAGCGGCGCTAGCAAACACCACGCACTCTAACAGAGAGTTAGATGCCATGCGGTTTGCTCCGTGCAGCCCTGTGTAGGCTACTTCACCAATTGCATAAACATTGTTTAAGTCTGTTTTAGCGTTAAAGTCTGTCATAACGCCGCCGCAACTATAGTGGGCTGCTGGGACAACGGGGATGGGTTCGCGGGTAATATCTATGCCAAGTGAACGGCACTTCCGATAGATATTGGGGAAATGTTTAACGATAAAGTCAGCGGGCTTATGACTGATATCTAAGTACATGCAGTCAGCGCCCAATCGCTTCATTTCATAATCTATTGCCCGGGCTACTACATCACGAGGGGCAAGGTCGCCGCGCTCATCAAATTTGTGCATAAAGCGCGTGCCATCAGCGTGACAAAGGTTAGCACCTTCGCCCCGTAAGGCCTCGGTAATCAAAAAGTTGCGAGCTTGCGGATGATATAAACATGTAGGATGGAACTGATTGAATTCCATATTGGCAACGCGACAACCTGCGCGCCACGCCATTGCGATGCCATCGCCACTAGAAACATCTGGATTAGACGTATATTGGTAAACCTTACTGCCACCGCCCGTTGCTAATGCAACAAATGGCGCGCGAATAACCTCTACATGCTCTTGTTGCCTGTTCCAAACGTACGCGCCCACAACACTATTTTTCTCTTCTCTAGAAGGGATGAGGTCAATTGCATTATAGCGTTCGAATACATGAATATTTGGATGTGTGGATACCGCATCATTCAAGGTGATTTGAAGTGCTTCACCGGTTGCATCTGCGGCGTGAAGAATTCGTCTGTGGCTATGACCCCCTTCACGGGTTAAGTGAAAGCGCTCTTCACCCGACTCGTTTTTCTCTGTGTCAAACGGTACGCCATAACCAATCAGCCATTCAAGAGAAGACTTGGCTCGCTCTGCGGTAAATCGCACTGCCGGCTCCTCGCAAAGGCCTGCACCGGCTGCTAGGGTATCAGTAACGTGAGCATCGATGGAATCTTGCTCATCAAATACTGCCGCAATGCCACCTTGGGCATAACGTGTAGAGCCTTCGTTTCTGTCACTCTTACTCAGCACGATAACCTGACAATGGTCAGCAAGCTTGAGTGCAAGGCTTAATCCTGCCGCGCCGCTCCCAATAATCAATACGTCACAACGGTGTTCTATTGCATTTGATGTGGAAGTTAGTGAAGACGATACAGATTTCATGTATTTTTATATCAATCCAAACGAGCAAAGGTTCGGCAAGTCTAAAGGATGAAAAGCAAAACACAATCATTCTTGGCCTCTGTCTTAATCATTTTTTCAAATATTTAATACTTTTACCGAACTTTTAAGAAAAGAACGCGTCTACACCCATGCTTGTTAGAGCTATGTGTAGTTGAAGTAGGGAGTAATGGCTCGAATGAGCGAGCAGATAACCGACCAGCAACTGGTTGAAAAAGTACAGCGTGGCGATAAAAATGCGTTTAATTTGTTGGTAACTCGTTACCAGCACAAAGTAATGCATCTCGTCTCTCGCTATGTGAAAAATACCGGTGACGTGGCAGATGTAACGCAAGAAGCGTTCATTAAAGCCTATCGTGCCTTACCTAACTTTCGTGGCGACAGTGCATTTTACACTTGGCTTTATCGCATCGCGGTAAATAGCGCCAAGAATTATCTTGTATCTCAAGGTCGTAAGCCACCGGCCAGTGATGTTGATGCCGATGAGGCTGACTTCTATGAAGGTAGTGACGCACTTAAAGAGCAGTCGACACCGGAGAGAAGTTTACTCTCTGAAGAATTAGAGGAAACGCTCTTTAAAGTCGTGGAGAAGCTGCCTGACGATTTACGTATGGCAATTACACTTCGCGAAATTGAAGGGCTTAGTTACGAAGAAATTGCAAATGTAATGTCGTGCCCTGTTGGAACCGTGAGATCGCGTATTTTCAGGGCTCGTGAAGCGATAGATAAAGTTATTCAGCCGTTGTTAGAGAATTAAAGAAAAAGAAAATCAAAAAAAGATGAACTTTCTTTTTTACGAGATGACTAACAGCTGTGTTAGGGTAGTTAATGATCAAATTGATCTGGAAATGAATATATGACGCAACAGCAAGAAAAATTGTCCGCATTCATGGATGGTGAGATAGAAGGCAATGAAATCATCGATGCAATAAAGCATGATGAGGCGCTTCAAGCCAAATGGAAACGTTACCATGTATATCGCGGTGCAATGCGTAAAGAAGCAAGCGTTGCTCCACAACTTGATATTACAGCAAGCGTAGCCGCGGCACTTGAAAACGAGCCAGCTATAGTGGCACCAAAACGCTCCCGTTGGGCATCAATACCTTTGATTGGAAACGTTGTTCCATTTGCAAAGCAATCTGGCCAATTTGCGGTAGCGGCTTCGGTAGCTGTAGCGGTTATCTTTGGTGTTCAATACTCCAATCAGGATGCACCAACAGAGCCGTTCATGACGGCGCCGACAATCGCCCCTCAAGGCGGTTTGGCACCAGTCAGCCTGGAGCAAACTCGTGCATTGCCGCGCAACGACATGAATGAAGTCCTTGAGAAAAAGCGTAAGATAAATGCGCTAATTGCTGACCATGAACAGCAAATAAAACTCAAGCAAGCGCAAGAAGACGAGAACGAAAGTAACGCAAGCGGCCCGAAGCGACCTCAATAAGTTAAATTGGTAAGCTAAATTGTGCATCATGTTTTTGATGCCGTTGCTTCTCGACTAGCGAGTCAGTCATAGTATTTGGAAAAACGCGCTGTTGCGAGAGCTTGACTGACCGCAATACGGTTTTATATTTTAATCATACCAGCATATACTGCTGGTATGTTTGTTTTAAGGCGGGAAAAAATGCGCTTTAGTTCCATCCTTGCACTTTTTTTCATTTCGGGCGTTGTTATTCAACCAGCATTTGCCCAATCGGTTTCTTCCAACCAAGGAACTCAGTCATCTGATACTGTTACTCAACCTTCTCCATCGGAAATACTCGGTGAAGAGCCTAATAAGCAAAGCCTTCAAAACGACGAAGCGGATAACGGACGTGAAGAACGTCAACCTGATGAGCAAACCGAGTCAGTGAGGCGAGCAGACGTGCCACAATCGGCAAGCCAATGGCTCGCTGAGCTGCAGAACATCATCACTAATGCCAACTTTCAGGTGTCATTTGTTCAAACAGTTGCGGGTAAGGAAACCATTCCTTATCTGTGGCGCCATGGAATTATGGAAGACGGTTCAGAACTAGAACAGTTAAATCTTCAAAATGGTCCGGGTAGAGAGTTAATTCGCGTCAATGACGTGGTAAGCGTGTTTGAACCTGACGTGCAACCATACAGTTTGCGGTCTAAACATATTAACGGTCCCATACCTAGTGCGCTTCTTTATCACCCAGAACAGCTGTCAGACGCTTATGAATTTGTGGCGGTGGGAAGAGCAAGGGTCGCAGGTCGTTCGGCTCAGCAAATTCGTATAGTGAGTCGAGACAACACTCGCTTTGGCTATCAACTATGGCTAGACGAATCGTCAGGTATGTTGTTGAAGCTAAATATGCTCGATTTGCAGGGTGGGCTTTTGGAGCAAATTCAAGTTACTGCATTTGCTATATCACCGTCGCCCGCAGAGTATTTTTCACGAATTAACTCTGCGTCTTTACCCCCACCGATGGCCCTAAGCAACACGCCCATGCGTCCACACAGTTGGGATGTGACCTACTTGCCAGCGGGAATGAGAGAGATTAAGCAAGATACAAGACGACTGGCATTAACGGGGCAGGTGGTAGAGTATAAACTTTTCTCAGATGGTCTGGTCGATGTGTCTGTATATGTTCAGCCGGCCGATGACGCATTAGGTGAAACGTTGGCATTACGTAATGAAGTTAGTACGTTTCTAACGCTTACAGATGGCAAGGCGCAAGTGACTGTAGTGGGTGAGATACCCCTTCAAACAGCTAACGCTATTGCAAATTCTTTAAGACCAGTCACAAATTAGCACCAGTATTAATGATTAAAGAAACAGCTATGGTAATTGCGATCGATGGAGATAGTGTTACCGTTGAAGCAGCGATAAAATCTACTTGCAACGCTTGCCAAGCGCAAAGTGACTGTGGCACGGGAGTTATCTCTCGCGCCATTGCGCCGAAAACTCAACAGTTGACATTACGAACCCCGATGACGGTACATGTGGGGCAAAAAGTTATTGTCGGTATACCTGAAGCCGGTATCTTAAGTGCGTCGGCGTGGTTATATTTATTACCATTGATAACTTTTATGGGCGCATATTCAGCCTTTATGTCAGTGCTAAGCAGTACAGCTATCGCTCATGAATTGTGGGCGACTATTCCTAGTGCCTTCACCACCTTCGTAGTTTATAAGCTTATCGCATACAAGCTAAAACGGGTTGAAAGCACCAAGTATCAACCCGTATTGCTTGGAACATCAGACGTTTAATTGTTTATATGCTTTTTTTATATCAGGGTACATCGGTCTGGAATCTGTGCATTTAGCAAGATGCTTGTTACTAAGAAAATGAGTGTTGTGTAGCGCAGTGTCATACCTTTTTGGGTAAGTAACGCAGGCAGTTGCTATCTTTGGTGTTTGTTAATTTACGCATTCTTTAACCGTAGCCTACTAATTTTCTACATGGTGATTCGCTTTTCGCTTGAGAAATGGGTAAAATCCGCACGCGCTGCGTATAACCCTTGAAGCAAGGCAAGCAGCATTTTTTGTTTAATGAATTTTTCTGCAGGTAATTTCCAGCATTATGCAACAATCGCACATTCGTAATTTCAGTATTATCGCCCACATTGACCACGGTAAGTCTACGCTGTCAGACCGTTTAATCCAGCACTGTGGAGGGCTAACAGATCGCGAAATGGCTGAGCAGGTCCTCGACTCTATGGACCTGGAAAAAGAGCGCGGTATTACTATCAAAGCGCAAAGCGTGACACTGAACTATGAAGCCCGTGATGGTGAAACTTATCAGCTGAACTTCATCGATACTCCTGGGCACGTCGACTTCACCTATGAAGTTTCTCGTTCACTTGCCGCTTGTGAAGGTGCGCTTTTGGTGGTTGATGCGGGTCAGGGCGTAGAAGCACAAACATTGGCAAACTGCTATACCGCAATCGAGATGGATATGGAAGTAGTGCCGGTGTTAAATAAAATCGACCTGCCACAGGCCGAGCCAGACCGTGTTGCAGAAGAAATTGAAGATATTGTTGGTATCGATGCTCTTGACGCTGTGCGCTGCTCAGCGAAAACCGGTATCGGTATTGAAGATGTACTTGAAGTTATTGTAAATAAGATCCCACCGCCAGGGGGCGATCGCGAAGCGCCGCTTAAAGCACTTATTATCGATTCTTGGTTTGACAACTATCAGGGTGTTGTCTCGTTGGTACGCATTATGGAAGGACAGCTGACCAAAAAAGATAAGATTCAAATCATGTCGAACGGGCAGACACACCAAGTTGATAAAATTGGTGTATTTACGCCTAAGCCTCTGGATACAGGTGTATTGAGAGCAGGAGAAGTAGGCTTCATTATTGCCGGGATTAAAGATATTCAAGGTGCGCCGGTGGGCGACACCATTACATTGGCTCGCGATCCCGCTGATGCCATGTTACCCGGGTTTAAAAAGGTCAAGCCTCAGGTTTACGCCGGTATTTTCCCAATAAGCTCGGATGACTACGAAGATTTTCGTGACGCCCTCGCGAAGCTTAGCCTAAACGATGCATCGCTTTTTTATGAGCCAGAAAGCTCTGCGGCGCTCGGCTTTGGTTTCCGTATTGGATTCCTTGGCATGCTACACATGGAAATTATTCAAGAACGCTTAGAACGTGAGTATGACTTAGGCCTCATCACTACTGCGCCTACGGTAATCTACGAAGTAGAAACGACAAAAGGCGAAATACTTACCGTTGATAGTCCAGCAAAGCTGCCGCCGGTTAATGATATCGCTGAAATTCGAGAGCCTATGGTTGAAGCTAATATTCTTGTACCGCAAGAATATTTAGGTAACGTCATTACCCTTTGTATTGAAAAGCGCGGTATGCAAACCAACATGACATACCACGGTAAACAAGTAGCAGTAACTTACGAACTGCCTATGGCTGAAGTGGTACTTGATTTCTTTGACCGCTTAAAATCGACCAGCCGTGGCTTCGCGTCATTAGATTACAATTTCAAGCGCTTCCAGACATCAGACATGGTGCGTGTAGATATTCTTATCAACGGTGAGCGCGTAGACGCACTCGCAGTGATTACCCATAGAGAAAACTCTCAAGGCCGTGGACGTGAGTTAGTTGAAAAGCTTCGTGAGCTTATTCCACGTCAGATGTTCGATATCGCTATTCAAGCGGCTATTGGTAACCACATTGTTGCAAGAAGTACAGTAAAGCAGTTGCGTAAGAACGTTATCGCGAAGTGTTATGGCGGTGACGTAAGCCGTAAGAAGAAGCTACTTCAAAAGCAGAAAGAAGGTAAAAAGCGAATGAAGCAAGTGGGTAATGTTGAATTGCCACAAGATGCGTTCCTTGCAGTTCTTAAGGTAGGTAAATAATGGCAAATTACTTCTCTTTGATTTTGGTGGCACTCACCTTAATAACAGGATTAATCTGGCTAGTGGATAGCCTGGTGTTTGCGCCAAAGCGAAAAGCACGTTTACAGGCTGCGGCTACCGCAGAAGGAGCGGGCTATGGAGAAGACCCTCAACTGCCGTACTTAGTTGATACCTCACAACAGATTTTCCCTGTTATCGCGTTCGTTTTGGTATTGCGCTCATTTTTGTATGAACCGTTTCAAATCCCTTCAGGCTCAATGATGCCCACGCTATTGGTGGGTGACTTTATTTTGGTTGAAAAGTTTGCCTACGGCGTGAAAGACCCGGTTTTCAGAAGCAAGCTTATTGAAACCGGTGTGCCAGAACGCGGCGATGTAGTGGTTTTTAAATACCCTGAAGACCCGTCAATTGACTACATCAAGCGAGTAATTGGCCTACCAGGTGATACCGTGGTTTACCAAAATAAACAGGTTTATATCAAACCTAAATGCGAGTCTGGTAACAACTGTGCGAAACTTAAGGCAGTACCGCTTACGTTCCAAGAACGAGGTGAGTTTGTACAAGATATGGCGCAGTTAATGCGTTACACCGAAGATTTAGGCACAGTAGAACACGACATTTTACGCCACCCGGTGCGCGAGATATCACCGGTTAATTTTTACACTCAGCCGGGCACGCGGAGCAACGAGTGGATTGTGCCAGAAGGTCAATATTTCGTGCTGGGTGACAATCGCGACAATAGCCGTGACAGTCGTTTCTGGGGGTTTGTACCCGATGCGAATTTGGTCGGAAAAGCGGTAGCGATCTGGATTTCATTTGAATTTGAGCGTAACCCTGCAGATTTCTTACCGACGTGGGTGCCCACAGGTATTCGATTTGAGCGAGCAGGTGGCATTCATTAATGCAGGGAATTGATAAATATCGTCGTCTATATAAGGCGATAGGCTATACGTTTAACAATGAAGCTTTACTGGAGCAGGCGCTCACTCATCGAAGTGCGGCAAAGCAGCACAACGAACGTTTAGAGTTTCTGGGCGATGCCATCCTAGGTATGATTGTTGGGGAAACCTTGTTCAAACGTTTTCCAGCGGTGCCTGAAGGAAAGCTTACCAGAATGCGTTCAACCTTGGTCAAAGGGGAAACGCTAGCGGAGTTAGCTAAAGAAGCGAGCGTGGGAGAGTTGCTGAACCTTGGTCCTGGCGAGCTTAAAAGTGGTGGGCATCGCAGAAGTTCAATATTAGCCGATGCCGTTGAAGCCATTTTAGGGGCAATTTACTTGGACTCTGGTATGGATGAAGTCCGTTGCGTCATTGACAGACTGTGGGAAAGTCGTATCAACAAATTAGACCCGAACGCGCACCCTAAAGACAGCAAGACACGCCTTCAAGAGTTTTTGCAAGGGCGTAAGCAGTCGCTACCGACCTATGAGGTGCTGTCAATTTCGGGCAAAGATCACGCGCAAACATTTGAAGTGAGCTGCAAAGTAGAAAGCCTTTCTGAAGCAGTCGTGGCGTCTGGCAATAGCCGTCGTAAAGCAGAACAAGAAGCTGCTCGTTTAACATTGGAGAAGCTTGATGACAACGCATAATGAATCAGATTTGCCAGAAATGCCAGATATCCAAACACGCTGTGGTTTAGTGGCTATTGTTGGTCGGCCAAATGTGGGTAAGTCAACCTTGCTTAATCGTTTGCTGGGCCAAAAAGTAAGTATTACTTCTCGCAAACCGCAAACTACCCGACATCGTATTTTGGGTATCGACACTGACGGTGAGTATCAAGCGATATATGTTGATACGCCAGGCCTTCATCAAGACGAAAAACGCGCCATTAATCGCTATATGAATCGTGCGGCATCCAGTTCACTTGCCGAAGTTGGTCTTGTATTATTCGTCGTAGAAGGCGACCGTTTTACTGCCGACGATGAAATGGTGTTAAACAAAGTGAAGCAATCAAACCTTCCTTGCTATCTTATCGTAAATAAAATGGACAAGGTGGAAGATAAAGAAAACTTCATGCTCCATCTTAAAAAACTCGGCGAAAAGCACGGGTTTGAGCATATGATCCCGATTAGTGCAAAACAGAATAAAATGGTCGACGAAATAAGAGAGCTTGTTGCCAAATCTCTGCCAAAAAGCGAGTTCTTTTTTCCTGAAGACTACATCACCGACCGTTCTAGTCGCTTTATGGCGGCTGAAATAATCCGTGAAAAACTCATGCGGTTTACGGGCGACGAATTGCCATACTCAACTACCGTTGAGATAGAACAATTTAAGATGGCTGAAAATGGGGTGTACCGCATAAGTGGCCTTATTCTGGTTGAGCGTGAAACGCAAAAACGCATGATTATCGGAAAAGGCGGAAAGCATTTGAAAACCATTGGTGAGCATGCCCGTAAAGACATGGAAAACTTGTTTGACAACAAAGTGTTCCTAGAGCTCTGGGTTAAGGTTAAGCAAGGTTGGGCAGACGATGAGCGTGCATTACGCTCGCTTGGTTACGGCGACGACAGCAACTTTTAGTTTAAGATTATACTGTCTTTATAACGCTAGTTAGCTGTAACTGGCGTTGTATTAGAAATTATAGTCAGTCAGCATTTTTGTTTAGCTGTTTAGCTGTTTAGCTGTTTAGCTGTTTAGCTGTTTAGCTGTTTAGCTGTTTAGCTGTTTAGCTGAATGGCTTTTGGCAACTACCTTAGTAAAATGCGCCGATGTAAGTATTTACACGGTTATTTACGTATTCGGTTTTAAAAGCACTCGCAGGCGAAATAACCTTTTTTCAGGAGCGGTATATGGCAATTTCAGATATGCGCAGGCAGTACTCAAAGGGCAGTTTGAGTGAGTCAGATATTACTTCAAATCCGTTTACCTTATTCGATAAATGGCTGAAAGATGCTATCGACGCGGGCATTCCCGATCCGACAGCAATGACGGTGGCCACCGTTGATGCCAGTGGTCAGCCTTCTCAACGTATTGTCCTTTTGAAAGATGTGAGCGAAAAAGGTTTTGTGTTTTTCACAAATTTAGGCAGCCGCAAAGCACAAGAGTTATCCGTCAATCCGAAAGTATCATGCCATTTTCCATGGTTTTTTATGGAACGGCAGGTAAGAGTATGCGGAAGCGTCGATAAGCTTTCTGTATCTGAGAACGCAGCGTACTTTTTCTCTCGGCCTAAAGACAGTCAGCTTGCCGCCTATGCTTCAAAACAAAGTAAGCCTATTGGCAGTAGAGAATTATTGCTTACCCAGTTCAAGCAGCTAAAAGATAAATTTGCCAATAAGGAGCTTCCTGTTCCCGATTTTTGGGGTGGCTTCAGAATTGTGCCTCACCAAATTGAATTCTGGCAGGGTGGGGAAGACAGGCTACACGATCGTTTTGAGTACAATAAAACTCAAGAAGGAACGTGGACTACACAGCGTTTAATGCCATAAGCGAGAAGTGCGTAAGGCTCAAGCGCTATGAGGCGTACCTTGAGGTATTCACGTTATGATAGATAGTCACTGTCACCTAGATCTACTCGCCTCGGGCAAAAATCTAGAAGTGGTGTTGGATAGCGCAGTATCCAATGGTCTATCGAGGATAATGGCGCCAAGTGTTCATCCTGAATCTTGGCGTGAGCTTCAAAATATAGCAGATCAATATCGAAACATTATCCCAATTGATAGTGCTCTTGGACTTCATCCTTATTTTCTTGACGCAAACGACGCTCTTCCGTCAGACAAGATTATATCTCATCAACTATCTTTACTTGAAGAAGCAGCGTTAGCTCGTCATGCATCGGTAAAAGCTATTGGTGAAACGGGGGTTGATGGACACATTGATACACCCGTAAAGCTTCAGCAGCGGGTCTTCAATGCGCACCTGGCCCTTGCCGAGCGCATATCCTTACCCATTATCGTCCATCACAGAAAGAGCCATCACTTACTGCTTGAATGCTTCAAGCAATCTAATTATCAAGGTATTGGCGTAATTCATGCGTTTTCTGGCAGTGTAGAAGTAGCAAAAGGCTATATCGAGCGTGGTTTTTATTTAGGCATTGGTGGCACAATCACCTATGAACGGGCAAAAAAAACGCGACAAACGTTGGGCTATTTGCTGGAGCACCACATTGACAAACTACTTCTTGAGACAGATGCGCCGGATATGCCAATGTGCGGACGTCAGGGAGAGCCCAACGAACCTGGTTATCTCACAGACGTGGTAGACGCGATAAGCAAACTCTATAGCGTAGAAAAAAGTGAGGTAATAGCAGCCACAACACGCAATTATTTTCGCTTATTTGGATAGCACTTATTTGAAGAACACTTATTCTCTGATTTTCACATGCTTCTTTTTAGATTCTATGACTTGGATAAACCAAGGTCTGGACTTGTAAAAAGCCCTTGTGAGATAAACGCCTAATAGCAGCGCGAGAAACACTAAAATACCTGCGATAAGTGCCAGCTGATATCGCAATGTGAGCGGGCTTTCCAATACGGCCTGAGTATCGATATGGATATTTACATAGCCTAGCAAGTTACCTTCTTTATCTGTAATCATACCAATGTAAGTAAGCGGCGTAACGCGCTGAGATTGGCTTAATTCAACCACGCTGTTTATTTTAGGTAAGGGGGCAATATAACGTCCGTCCTTATCAAAAACAGCCAAGGCCAATATATGCGGCTCATCAACCAACACTGAGGCAACGGCCTCTATATAGTCTCTTTGGTTTTGAGAAGCACCGACAAGAGACGCAGAATTAGCCAGATCTTCAGCAATAAATGCCGGCTGTAAAAGTTTTGCATATTGTCTTGCTATACTTTCACCAGAGTAGCGGGTTTGAACGGTCAACCAGTCGCTTTGATATTGCTGAAACAACAGTAGCAATACAACAATTAGCGCAAACACTGTGCTTACTATCAACGTGTGAAAAAGTCTTTTTAGCGCGGTATATAATGAATGAGCGTCATTTTTATTATACGTTGCCGCTTTATTAAGCACATCGTCCAATTCGTATTTCCATAAAGTCTTTGCGTTTTCCTAACAGTAGGGGAATTCTAAATAATTTTAAAGATGATATTTTATTAGTTAGCCTAATTAGTTAGCATTGGGGTATCTTTTGCTTACTTTTGCAGTTTCTGTTTTCACCATGAAAAACACACTTTTCTCGACGCTCAATGACCACAACTCGCACACTGCCTCTTCGCTTTCACAGGTCGTTGGCTCTTCACACAATAACATGACGTTTACTCACACTCTAACTGTGATTGGTCAAGCCGTTACTCCTTACTTGATAGAGGGTGTGCTAAATAAACTGAAAGATGTGTTTACCCCCACAAGTTTAGCTTTTCATCATCTACATCAATGCTTAGGTGAAGACGTCATCGAAATTCGCGGTACGCTCCCTAGCACCGAACATGAAAATATCAATATTAAGCCACTTTTAGGTGACGTGTCCTCTTCCTACAATCTAGATATAGGTCTACAAGCATCTCGTCCATCTCTTTCTATCCCAGGTTTGTTAGTAATGGATATGGACAGCACAGTGATTGCGATTGAGTGTATTGATGAAATAGCGAAACTGGCTGGTGTAGGAGAACAGGTTGCGGAAGTGACCGCGAAAGCCATGCGCGGAGAAATTGCGTTTAATGACAGTTTGACACACCGCGTAGCGTGTTTAGAAGGGGTGGCGGTTTCCCACCTTGATCAAATCCGCGATAGCATTCCAATTATGCCTGGGATCCAAAGCTTGCTGACCGAGCTTAAGAAAAATCATTGGAAACTCGCTATAGCATCGGGGGGGTTCACATTTTTCGCAGATCATTTAAAGCAAAGACTCGGTCTTGATTTTGCAATATCGAACACGCTCGCCATTGAAGGTGATAAGCTCACCGGAAAAGTAGAAGGTGAAATCGTTAATGCTGATGTTAAAGCCAGAACGGTTAAGACGCTGGCTGACAAGTGGGAAATCCCAATTTCTCAAACGGTAGCTATGGGTGATGGCGCTAACGACTTAGTCATGATGGCGGAATCAGCGTTAGGTGTGGCGTGCCACGGTAAGCCGCTGGTTAACGAAAAAGCGGATGTGGCCATACGTGTTGGCAGTTTACACAGTCTGCTTTACTTCCTAGATAAATAGGGCTCTGTTAATTTTTGCTGGTTTTGCGTTTTTGTTCAACAGAGCCAGCTGGAGGAGAGTGCAGAAAACTACGGGTCCTTCAGTTGGAGCAACTAGCGAGCACACAGCAGTTAAATAAAATAGCAAGCGTGCCCTTAGGCATTGCTCAAAATAACCTGCGTAGGAGTTACGCTCTTTAGGGTTTTATTTGCGGTAATGTCTTCTCTTGAGAAGCCATATCTAATTAGCACTTCGTCTGTTACATCGACAAGGTGAGAGCAGGCAGCAAAACTCCATAGCTTTTTCTCTAGTTCACGAGCGCGATGCACGGCATACATGGTGACATAGTTAATTTCAGTTTGAAGCAAACTCATATCAGGTTTCCCCGTAGTCGTTAACATCACGTGAATCGCTATGAACTGGCCACGGGTCATAGCATCTCGTATAAATGCCCGACGCTGCTCGTTGCTTTCAAACTTATCAGAGTAGCGAGGAATTATTGCCATGCGAGGGTCTTTTTGGGATGCATCGAAGGAAATAAAAAGCTCCTGGCGTAGCGGCATATTTTCAAGCTTAACGGCTTTAATCCCACTTTGTACGAAAGGCGAGTCTTGTTTTCTATCTCTGAACAAAAACTCTAAATTAACTTTGCCTCGCTCGGCATATTGCGTGGTTAAATTTGTAACCCTCTCATCTTGCTTTCCAATTATGCAAGCCTGAGGTGTATAGCGAACGCCCTCTTTGCTCATCAAAAATGATAGAGAAGTCGCATTTCTAGCGTTGATGCAGCGAAGAGCTTGACCAATACCTGGGACTATTTCTTCATCACTCTCAACTTTTAAACTGGCTTTGTTCTTTTTAATGAGTTCTTCAAAAAAAGCGCGAGCGGATTTTCCTTCGTCGCCGGGCATGGTTTTTAAATGCAAAATGTTCTTATCTACGTTGTGATAAATAACTTCATATTGCAGGTGCATTACGTCGAAAGAGCTAGCAATTTCTTGGAGGCGAGGGAAGGCCACTTCTACCTTACCTTCTAAGTTTCCTTTATATTCTTTGCTCAGCTCAATTCTTAAACCTAAACCGTGAACTGAAATATCTTCACTGACACCAGTGTGAACCGTATCTTCATCGTTAAAGCGAGCTTCAACTTGGGTTCTTAGTTGATATCGGCTTTCAATGCGTTGTTCTTCGTATTTAAACCGTACTATTTGAATATTAGATGGGGCGCGATTACGTGGATGACCGAAATGACGCAAATGAGTAAGATCGCTACGGTTAAACTTAAACTCATTGTAAGTTTCTTGACCGGTCACCGAAGTCACGTCCGTGATGTGAGCCAAATAACGTAAACTTTTAAGTTTTGACATCAATCTCGCCGAAGGCGGTGAGTTAAGTTTTTTAACTTTACTACCTACCGAATCCGGAATTGAAAGAGGAATATGAGCCTGTTCGGGATTCATGTCGGTCAGTGTAACTTTGAACACTCGCCAGCTCGCTTTCCTTGAGCCAAACCCCAGAAAAACGCGAAAAAGCATATCTTTTTGCATGAGCTCTTCAAAAGAGGCTGAGTAAAAATAAACTTTCTCGCTATGCAAATGGGTAAAGCTGAATATGAAAATTTCACGAGCTTCTTCAGACATGCTGAGAAGTCGAGCAAGGCGCTCTTGCGTTAAAAGAAAATTCAATCTGCAGACGCCTTCTTCATCTTGCCAGTACTGAACGGTTTCTCTATTCACTTCGTTGGCCATGGCAAAGCGTGGTATAAGCGAATTATTTATCGCATCTATGAATACAGGAAGCGTTGGACTGCGCGGAGAGAAAAATTGTTCACACGTTTTACTGGTGATCGCCTCAACGGTATTGTTCATATTCACTTTATATCGGCGTTTATTACCGTGAATAAAGCTTTCTAGAAATTTATCGAAAGCAGGGTTTGGAAGTTCTTTATCTCTTTGTAGCGCTAAATAGTTGATATCGTTTTTGGCTATTATTTTAACGAGCTTATAAGCAATGCCATTTTTCTTATCCATGGCAAACTCGTTTTCCAAACCTCTGAAATAGATAAAAAGCTTTTCGCCTGTTTTGAAAAACGCGTCTTTTGAAAGCTTTATTTGTAGCCCTTCAAGTGAAATATCAACACTCAAGCCTCGCATCGACTGATTTGCAGTGTTGAAAATTTCAACGGCCACAGCAAAGTTCATTCGCTCCGTGTTGCGCTGACTGTAATCTAGAAGATTGACGGTGGGGACTTTAAATTGTTCTAACACGGCAGAGCGTTTTTTGGCTGTAGGGTTATCTTTGTCTGCGATTTCCTGTGCTAACTCTTTTTCCCGCAACAATCGAAAGTTGTTTTCAGTATTCTGGACCGCCTCGTAAACGCCATAAGTGTAGCGACCAAACACGCGCAGTTGCTCTTCGAACTTATCGACAGCAAGATCATCCATGTAGTGGCTTCGACCTTCATGCACATACTTTCTGCACTTGCCATCTACATGCCCTCTCAAATCAATGGTGCGCATACATGGCTTTGCTAAACGCTTCACTTCCATTTTTACTAAAAAACGTTTTTCCTTGGGCACATCTGCGGCAATTTGAAGCAACACTTGGTTAAACTCAGGCTCGTTAACCATGGGCTTTAACTGTTCAATTATATCAGCGTATTGCTTTAAATCTTGACTCATGAAGGCGCAACTTTACTCTTAGTTTTCATTATTTTAGTTTTTATCGGCCAATCAGAAAAACACATTAACCCATAAAGTTATAATACTTTTGGCTAAAATCATGAGTATAGCTAGGGGTTAGGTTTCTGATTAATTCCCTTTTATAGCATGTTAGAATACTCTTTTTAGTCTTTGGATAATACTGGAATATGGCAAAACGTAAAACTGCTTATGTGTGTTCTGATTGCGGGGCAGAGTTTCCTAGATGGCAGGGACAATGTTCCGAGTGTAAAGAGTGGAACACAATAAGTGAGTTTGTGGTCGCAAGTGCGAAAAGTGTCGCTCGACAAACCACGTCTGGTTATGCAGGGCAAACCGCAGCTAAAATTGAAACCCTCAACGCAATTGACTTAGAGTCACTTCCGCGATTTTCTTCAACGTTTAAAGAACTCGATAGAGTACTCGGTGGCGGTATAGTTCCGGGAGCTGCTATGTTGATAGGTGGTTCGCCAGGTGCAGGTAAGAGCACGCTGCTTCTGCAAGTAATGTGTCAGATGGCCAAAAGCGAAACTGCGCTTTATGTCACAGGGGAAGAATCGCTTCAACAAGTTGCTATGCGGGCAAAGCGTTTAAACCTTCCTGATGACAAGTTGATGATGTTAGCTGAAACAAACGTTGAGACAATATGCGACTTAGCGTTGACGAAAAAACCTAAAATTATGGTTATCGACTCGATTCAGGTTATGCATGTTTCAGATGTCCAGTCTGCTCCGGGAAGCGTTTCGCAGGTAAGAGAAAGTGCTGCGTACTTAACGCGTTTTGCGAAACAAAATCACATTGCTATGTTTATTGTGGGTCATGTTACAAAGGATGGAAACTTAGCGGGTCCAAAGGTCCTTGAGCACTGCATCGATAGCTCCATGATGCTTGAAGGAGAAAGTGACGGGCGATATCGCACGTTGCGCAGTCACAAAAACCGTTTCGGAGCGGTCAATGAACTTGGTGTATTTGCTATGACCGAAAGGGGGTTAAAGGAAGTCAGCAACCCATCTGCCATTTTCTTGAGCCGCGGTGATAACGAAACGCCCGGGTCTAGTGTGATGGTAATTTGGGAAGGTACGCGGCCTTTGCTGGTAGAAATACAAGCACTAGTAGATTACTCACAAATGTCTAACCCCAGGCGCATTGCGGTTGGTCTTGATCAGAACCGGCTTTCAATGCTGTTAGCTGTGTTGCATCGTCACGGCAATGTACAAATGAACGATCAAGATGTATTTGTTAACGTGGTTGGAGGCGTGCGTGTTTCGGAAACAAGCGCTGACTTAGCGCTATTGTTAGCTATGATTTCCAGCTTTAGAAACCGCTCATTACCTAAAGAACTGATCGTATTTGGAGAAGTGGGGTTGGCGGGTGAAATACGTCCCGTTCCTAATGGAACAGAGCGCATAGTAGAAGCAGCAAAGCATGGTTTTAAACGTGCAATTGTGCCAAAAGCAAACGCACCTAAACAGCCTATTAATGGTATGCAGGTTGTGCCGGTGGCACGACTGTCTGAAGCATTAGATGCGTTAGAGTAAAGTTATTCGCATGGCCTGAAATACTGACGTTATAGAGCAAACAAGTTATTTTGTTTGGGTAAAGTGCGCCCAATAATATGCATACGAGGCTAACAATGATTTATAAGTCGTCTTTCAGTCTTGTTCAATACAGCCGCAAGCTAATGGGCGTCTTGATAAACCGCATTAACTAGCGCGTTTAAATCTTTTTCCTCAATACTCGCATCTTCGCTGTTTAAAGTAATGAGGCGGCGAAGAGCGCTAATACTCTCTACGTCCATACGCTCAACTTTGCAGCCAAGAGATACACGCTCTTTCCTGCTATCGGCATGGCGGTATAACTGTGAGATATAAAGGGTAATAACAGGGCTATCTTCGTTTGCCTGAAAAGTAGCGACGTAGGGGTCGTGGCTATCGAAAGGTAAGTTTAACAAGGCTGTTTCAGTCGCCTGAAGCTTGATGCCCTGAAGCGACACATCACTGACTATCACGTCGATACTCGTATCGTTATGTGTTAGCGTGCCGTTAACATCTAGTGATACACGTTGAAATTGGCGCTTATCTGTCATTACTTTCTCACTTGGCTTTTGTTTCCGTTGTCAGTATTGGCTAATTTGCGCGCCTTCGCAACGAATGCCACTAAATAAAAAAGGCCTAAATCACTGATTAAGGCCTTTCATATTATTGGGATATAGGTGAAACCTATCTCATTTTTCTATGGATTATTTCGCCATGCGCTTATATTTAAGGCGGTGTGGCTCAACAATATCCTGTCCGAATTCTTGCTTCAGCCAGCCTTCATAGTCTGAATAGTTACCTTCAAAGAAATTGATGTTGCCTTCATCACGATAATCCATAATGTGTGTAGCAACACGGTCAAGGAACCAACGGTCGTGCGAAATAACCATGGCACAGCCTGGGAATTCCAACAACGCATTTTCTAAGGCGCGAAGTGTTTCAACATCAAGGTCGTTGGTTGGCTCATCCAGTAGCAATACGTTACCGCCCGCTTTAAGCAGTTTCGCAAGGTGAACACGGTTACGCTCACCACCCGACAAGTCCTTGATAAATTTCTGCTGGTCAGTGCCTTTGAAGTTGAATCGGCTGCAATATGCGCGGCTATTTATTTCAAAGTTACCAATGCGAATGATATCTTGTTCGTCAGAAATTTCTTTCCATACGGTGTTGTTTTCGTTCATGTGGTCACGGAACTGTTCTACCGCAGCAATTTGAACAGTTTCACCTAAATCGATGGTTCCTGAATCTGGTTGCTCAGCACCAGTAAGCATTCTGAACAAGGTCGATTTACCCGCACCGTTAGGACCAACGATACCCACAATGGCACCCTTTGGTACTTTAAATGTCAGGTCGTCAATAAGTACGCGATCGCCATAAGACTTTTTAAGGTTGCTCACTTCAATAACCTTGTCACCTAAGCGCTCACCTGGTGGGATGAAAAGCTCGTTGGTTTCGTTACGCTTTTGGTAATCGCTGGTGGAGAGTTCTTCGAAGCGGGCCATACGGGCTTTACTTTTAGCATGACGACCTTTTGGATTTGAGCGCACCCACTCAAGCTCCTGCTTCATGCTCTTCATACGTGCAGTTTCAGTACGCTCTTCTTGTTCAAGTCGGTTTTCTTTCTGTTCCAACCATGAAGAGTAGTTACCTTCCCATGGAATACCTTCACCACGGTCAAGTTCTAAAATCCAACCCGCTACGTTATCAAGGAAGTATCTATCGTGGGTAATGGCTACCACAGTACCTTCGTAATCGTGAAGGAAGCGTTCTAGCCACGCAACCGACTCTGCATCCAAGTGGTTGGTAGGTTCGTCAAGAAGCAGCATCTCAGGCTTTTCTAAAAGCAGGCGACATAGCGCTACACGACGCCTTTCACCACCAGAGAGCTTACTTACATCAGCATCCCACGGCGGAAGGCGTAGGGCATCTGCTGCTCGCTCTAGTGCATTTTCCAAGTTATGTCCGTCTTTGGCTTGAATGATGGCTTCTAGCTCGCCTTGCTCTTTCGCAAGGGCGTCGAAATCGGCATCCGCTTCTGCATATGCAGCGTACACTTCGTCAAGGCGAGTGAGCGCGTGCTTAACATCAGCAACGGCCTCTTCAATATTGCCGCGAACATCTTTTGTTTCATCAAGCTGCGGTTCTTGAGGAAGGTAGCCTACCTTAAGTCCAGGTTGAGGACGCGCTTCACCTTCAATATCAGTATCGATACCGGCCATTATACGAAGCAAGGTTGACTTACCTGCGCCGTTTAGACCTAGCACACCAATTTTGGCGCCAGGGAAGAAGCTAAGTGAAATGTTTTTAAGAATGTGTCTGTTTGGTGGGACGATTTTGCCCACTCGGTGCATACTGTAAACGTATTGAGCCATGCTTATCCTCGCTGAAAAAGCGGTGAAAAATAAAAATTTCTAAGGCGTGTTGAACTGCAATGCACGAAAATCGGCAATAAAGTTCAACACGTCCTAACTGGTGGCATATTCTACTCGTAACAGGGTAGTTTGTGCTAGTGACTTACACAAAGGTAGTTCGTGCCTGTGGAAATTTTGAGCGCTTGGGGTAAAAAGGTGAATTTATCCATCGGTCGATGAGACGATTTAATGTAAACTTAGCGTTATAAATCGAGAAGAGTTGATCCGTTGCCTGCGTGATAATCAATCGCAAAAACCTTCAGAATCAACACTCGATACCATCAAACATCCGAACAGGTAATAAAGATGACCGCCATGAATAAACGCACATACAGTTTGGACGAATTAGCTAAACATGTTGGTGGGGAAGTGCAGGGTGATGGAACTATCACGATTTCTGCAGTGGGCACGCTATCTGGTGCGGCTTCGCATCAAATTTCGTTTCTTACAAACCCTAAATATAAGCCGCAGTTAAAAGACACAAAAGCCGGTGCGGTAATTCTGCACGAAAGTTTAAAGGGTGATAGCCCTGTTCCTGCGTTAGTTGTGGGTAACCCACATGCTGCATTTGCACTTATAGCTCAGTTATTTGATACCACGCCATCAGTAGCCACTGGTATCTCAGAGTCAGCGGTAATCGCTCCTTCTGCTCGAATCGGTAGTGACGTGTCTCTTGGACACAACGTCATTGTTGAAGAGAATGTCGTTTTAGGTGATCGTGTAACTGTTGGTGCCAATACCGTTATCCGCAGAGGCACGCACATTGGTGAAGACTGTATTATTCATCCTAATGTGACCATCTATCACGATGTGGTCATCGGTAAGCGCGTGACTATCCATAGCCAAACAGTTATTGGCGCGGCTGGCTTCGGCTATGCAAACGATAAAGGGGTCTGGATCCCAATTCCACAGACTGGTTCGGTTCGCATTGGCGACGATAGTCAAATTGGGGCGAGTAGCAGCATCGACAGAGGTGCAATGGAAGATACGTTACTTGGCACTAACGTTATCATCGATAATCAGGTTCAAATTGGTCACAATTGTATTATTGGCGATCACTCATGCATTTGCGGCGCTACAGGTATTGCTGGCAGTTGCCATATCGGCAAGCACGTTATTATTGGCGGTGGAGTGGGCATAAATGGCCACATTAGCATTTGCGACAACGTTCAAGTGACAGGTTACACAATGATAGTTCAAGATATTACCGAGCCAGGTGTATATTCGTCGGGGCAGCCAGCTCAAACCAACCGGGACTGGCGCAAAAATACAGTTCGCCTTGCTAAAATTGGTAGTTTATTCGACCGTGTTAAAGCCCTCGAAAAACAGGTCTGATCTCGCTCAAGCGCAGGTTTTACGTTAAACCTGCGCCATTTATATTAATTTGGTCATAAAGCGGTATACAAGCAACTCAAAATGACTAGAATATGGCTCGAATTTGAGCAATCAGTGCGTAACGCCGTATAAAAACCGCAGTTAAGGAGCCCCCATGTTTTCTCGCGAAATGAATATAGCTGACTTCGATCCTGAATTAGCCAATGCCATGGCTAAAGAAGTTGAGCGTCAAGAACATCACATCGAACTCATTGCCTCTGAGAACTATTGTAGCCCACGTGTAATGGAAGCTCAGGGTTCTCAGCTTACGAATAAGTATGCTGAAGGCTACCCTGGTAAGCGTTATTACGGTGGTTGTGAGCACGTAGACGTTGTTGAACAACTTGCTATCGACCGTGCAAAGGCACTATTTGGTGCAGACTATGCGAACGTTCAACCGCACGCTGGTTCACAAGCTAACTCTGCCGTTTTCATGGCATTACTTGACGCAGGCGATACAGTTCTGGGTATGAGCCTTTCTGAAGGTGGTCACCTTACTCATGGTTCACACGTAAACTTTTCTGGTAAAACATACAACGCTGTACAGTATGGTCTGAACAAAGAAACCGGCGAAATTGATTACGCACAAGTTGAAGCTCTAGCAAAGGAACACAAACCAAAGATGATTATCGGCGGTTTCTCTGCGTATTCAGGTATTGTTGACTGGGCAAAATTCCGCGAAATCGCAGATAGCGTAGGTGCTTATTTGCTTGTAGATATGGCGCACGTTGCTGGTCTTGTGGCTGCTGGTGTTTATCCAAACCCACTTCCTCACGCACACGTAGTAACGACGACAACTCACAAAACCCTTGCGGGTCCGCGTAGTGGTCTAATCCTATCTTCATGTGGCGACGAAGCGATTTACAAAAAGCTTAATAGCTCGGTATTCCCGGGTAACCAGGGCGGCCCGCTTTGTCACGTGATTGCAGCTAAAGCAGTAGCTTTCAAAGAAGCATTACAGCCAGAATTTAAAGTGTATCAGCAACAGGTAGTGGCTAACGCGAAAGCGATGGTTGCTGTTATGCAAGAGCGCGGTTACAAAATCGTTTCTGGCGGAACAGACAATCACTTGTTCCTACTAGATCTTATTGACAAAGACATTACTGGTAAAGATGCCGATGCAGCACTAGGTGCAGCGAACATCACAGTAAACAAAAACTCAGTGCCAAACGATCCGCGTTCACCTTTTGTAACCAGTGGTCTTCGTATTGGTAGCCCGGCCATAACGCGTCGTGGTTTCAAAGAAGAGCAAGCTCAGCAAGTTGCAACATGGATTTGCGACATTTTAGACAACATGGGTGACGAATCTGTTATCAAACGTGTTCAAGAAGAAGTGGTTGCACTTTGCGCACAGTTCCCTGTTTATAAATAAATAGGTTTGTGTTTTATTGCGTACTTTGGTACTAATGCTGGACTATCTAGTCTAGATTAAGTTTTACGCGCCTAAGTACGCAATAATTAAGGATTATTCATGTTTTGCCCTTTTTGTTCAGAACAAGAAACAAAAGTTATTGATTCTCGTTTGGTTGCAGAGGGGCAACAAGTGCGAAGACGCCGTGAATGCATGGTGTGTCATGAGCGCTTCACCACCTTTGAAAGTGCAGAGCTTGTGATGCCCCGCGTTATAAAACGCGATGGCTCTCGCGAACCCTTCAACGAAGATAAACTTCGTGCAGGCTTGCAACGCGCGTTAGAAAAACGCCCTGTTAGCACAGAAAAAGTTGAACAATGTATTCTTTCACTCAAATCTCAGCTTCGCGCAACCGGCGAGAGGGAGGTGAGCAGTGAATTGCTTGGCAACTTAATTATGAAAGCCCTCAAAGAACTCGACAAAGTTGCCTATGTTCGGTTCGCCTCAGTTTATCGTTCCTTCGAAGACATTCGTGAATTTGGAGAAGAGATTGCACGCTTAGGGGATTAGGGTCAGTAAACCTTAAACACTTAGGGCTACAACAGGAATCCAAGTGAACCACGCTACGGTTAAAAATGACTATTTTTGGATGGCAAAAGCCATTCAACTTGCCCAAAAAGGGCGTTTCACCACCTCACCTAATCCTCGTGTTGGCTGTGTGGTTGTTGATGAAAACAATCAACTGCTCGGTCAGGGGTATCATGTCCAAGCGGGCACGCCCCATGCCGAAGTTCATGCACTCAGACAAGCTTCAAATGCTCGTGGCAACGGCGCTAAAGGTGCTACAGCATACGTAACCCTGGAGCCTTGCAGCCATTTTGGCCGCACGCCCCCCTGCGCTAGCGCGCTCATTGAAGCGCAGGTAGCACGCGTTGTAGTGGCAATGACAGATCCTAATCCAAATGTATGTGGTAATGGCATAAACATGCTGCAAGCCGCAGGTATCGAAGTCGTCAGTGATGTGATGGCCGCCGAAGCCGCTGCGCTTAATCCCGGATTCACCAAACGCATGCTTACGGGTAAACCTTTTGTAAGGGTTAAATTAGGTATAAGCCTTGACGGTAAAATTGCGCTTCAAAATGGGGTGAGCCAATGGATAACTGGGCCTGAAGCAAGACGTGATGTGCAGCGCTATCGCGCGCAAAGCTGCGCAGTGTTAACGGGTTCAGGTACTGTTGCGGCGGATAATCCCAGTCTTTTGGTGAGGGAACAAGAGGCAAAGCTCGAAAATTATCCCCTTGAGCATATTCGCCAACCTGCTCGCATCGTTGTGGATAGTCAGAGCAAACTAAACCGCGATTTTAATTTATTTAACGACGGTCACGCTACCTTTACTGCAACGTTACAGGCCCACCCTGATACTTCAGTTGGTCACTACATTCAAGTTGATGAAAAAGATGGCAAGGTCGACTTACATGGGTTGATGTCAGCGCTAGGTGATAAACAGTATAATGAGGTATGGGTAGAGGCAGGCCCTGGTCTTGCCGGAGCCCTATTGCAAGAAGGCCTTGTGGATGAGCTTATTTGCTATCAAGCACCCAAGCTATTAGGCGATAAAGGCGTGAGTATGGTCAATTTGCCAGCGTTCACCGCTTTAAATCAATCTATTTCACTCTCTCTTATTGAAAACCGTCAGGTGGGTAACGATATTAAGCTTATCTTTCGTCCTGATGTTAGCAACACCTGTCGTTAAAGCGACTAAAGAGGAACTTTATGTTTACTGGAATTATTCAAGCGTTAGGTACAATTAAAAAGCTTGATAACCGTGGCAACGATATTCGACTTACCGTTTCATCGCCTACGCTTGATATGTCTGATGTCGCTTTAGGCGATAGCATTGCGACCAATGGTGTTTGTTTGACAGTGACAGACATGGGGGCAGACTATTATTGCGCCGATGTTTCTGCTGAGACTATTAAGTTAACAGGGTTTGCACACTACAGTGCAGGGTCTACCGTGAATCTTGAAAAAGCGATGCGTCCCAGCGATCGTCTAGGTGGACACATTGTTTCTGGTCATGTTGATGGTGTGGGCCAAGTAACTCAGATTATTAAACATAAAGACTATGTAGAATTTTGGGTGAAAGCACCTGATGCGCTGGCTAAATATATTGCCCACAAGGGAAGTATCACCGTTGATGGCATAAGCTTAACGGTGAACGAAGTGAATGGTGCAGAGTTTATGCTTTGGATTATTCCCCACACGTTGCAAGAAACAATTATGGGAAGCTATAAAGTAGGCACTGCGGTGAATTTAGAGGTTGATGTTATTGCGCGCTATTTAGAGCGATTGATGCTTGGCGATAAAGCCGCTGAGCCGACAAGCAAGGGCATTGACATGGCATTTCTTGCCGAGAACGGATTTTTAAAAAAATAACCCTACAAGAAGCACACAATATGGCATTTAACACTACACAAGAAATAATTGAAGACATTCGTCAGGGTAAAATGGTTATCCTGATGGATGATGAAGACAGGGAAAACGAAGGCGACCTCATTATGGCGGCAGAGCACGTGACACCTGAAGCCATAAATTTCATGGTGACCCACGCTCGCGGTTTGGTTTGTTTACCAATGACGCAAGAGCGCTGTCGCACGCTTAATCTTCCGCTAATGGTGGATAAAAACGAAGCGCAGTTTTCAACCAACTTTACCGTATCCATTGAAGCGGCAACTGGCGTTACAACAGGTATATCGGCTGCCGATAGAGCAACAACCATAAAAGCTGCTGTTGCGAAAGACGCGAAAGCGACAGACATTGTACAACCTGGTCATATCTTTCCGCTAATTGCAAAAGATGGTGGTGTTTTAAACCGAGCTGGTCACACTGAAGCGGGTGTAGATTTACCGCGCCTTGCTGGTTTAGAGCCAGCTGGGGTTATTGTTGAGATTCTTAATGAAGATGGCACCATGGCGCGCCGTCCAGAATTAGAGAAGTTTGCTGCCAAGCATAATCTAAAAATAGGCACCATTGCAGATCTTATTGAATACCGTAACCTTAATGAAACGACTATTCAAAAAGTAGCTCAGTGTAATATGCCCACAGAATACGGCGATTTTGAGCTTCATACATTTAAAGATAGCATCGACAATCAGCTCCACTTCGCTCTTAAAAAAGGCGATATCAAAGAAAACGAGCCTACGCTTGTCCGTGTACACCTTCACAATACGTTTAGTGATCTTCTCGGCTCTACTCGCGGTATTCATCGCTCGATGACACTAGCCGATGGTATGCGAAAAATCTCAGAAGATGGCGGTGTGTTGGTGCTGTTAGGTAAGGAAGAGCACATAGAAAGCCAGGTACGTCGGTTTGCCGCAGAAGACAGAGGTGAACGTCCAACGGGAGCTGACTGGCAGGGCTCGTCACGCACTATCGGTGTAGGTAGTCAAATTCTTGCGTCTATGGGCGTGCACAAAATGCGCTTGCTTAGTAAGCCAATTAAATATCACGCACTTTCAGGTTACGGCCTTGAAGTAGTGGAGTACGTTCACGATTAGTGCTTAGCTGTAGGGCGGAGTAAAAGTGGAGAAGGTTTGCGACGAGCATTTCCTTCCCGCATTGAGTCAAGCTAACGTACCAGCTTATGAATAGTTGAAGTTACAGAAACAATCGATTTAGTTTGGGCGCAGTTGTGGTATACTTCGCGCCGTTTTTTCTCGAGGAATTAAACCATGCAGGTAATTGAAGGTAATATCAGAGCAACCGGTAAAAAGTTTGCTATTGTTGTAGCTCGCTTTAATAGCTTTGTTGTAGAAAGCTTACTGGAAGGTGCTTTAGACACGCTAGAGCGTCACGGTGAAGTAAATGAAGATGACATCACAGTGGTTCGCGTGCCTGGTGCCTACGAGTTACCTGTAGTAGCTAAGAAATTAGCTGAGAAAAAGTCATTTGACGCTATCATTGCACTAGGTGCAGTTATTCGTGGTGGTACGCCCCACTTTGATTTTGTCGCAGGGGAGAGCAATAAAGGCCTTGCACAAGTATCACTTGAATACGGTATTCCAGTTTCATTTGGCGTAATCACCACAGATTCAATTGAACAAGCTATCGAACGTTCAGGTACTAAAGCGGGTAACAAAGGTGCAGAAGCTGCATTGGGCGCGCTTGAAATGGTTAACGTTATCGATGCTGTTGAAAAGCTTTAAGGTAAAAATTAAGTGAAAGTTTCAGCTCGTCGTAAAGCCCGTGAATTAGCCCTGCAAGGGATATATTCATGGCAAATGAGTCACAACGATATTCAGCAAGTTGAACTGGCGCTAGCCACCAGTAACGACATGCAAAAGGTGGATATGGCATACTTTCAAGCGTTGTTACGAGGCGTTGCACATAACGCAAGTAAGCTTGATACTACCATTAAACCGTATCTTGGTCGTCTGCCTGAAGAGTTGGACCCAATAGAAAAAGCGATCTTGCGCATTGCGACGCTGGAACTGACTGAGCGCATTGATGTCCCTTATCGCGTAATTATTAATGAAGCGATTGAGCTTGCTAAAGCATTTGGTGCTGAAGAAAGCCACAAATTCATTAATGGTGCACTAGATAAAGCAGTGCGCACGTTGCGTAAAGACGAGCGCGACTAACCTTACCGTGGCGGCATGGATTGCCGCTAAAGGGTTTAAAAAATACTGTGAAAGAATTTGATCTTATCGGCCGCTATTTTTCAAACAGTGGCCATCGACGTAAAGACGTTGTTATTGGTATAGGCGATGACTGTGCTGTAACAACGGTTCCTGAAAATCAACAGCTAGCCGTTACCACTGATACTCTTGTTGCAGGTGTGCATTTCTTAGAAGATGCGCCAGCGAAATCTGTGGCATACAAAACAGTGGCCGTTAACTTAAGTGACCTTGCTGCGATGGGCGCTGAGCCTGCGTGGATTAGCCTGTCGCTATCGCTTCCAGAAGTTGACGAGCCGTGGCTTGACGACTTTGTTTCAGGCCTATATGAGCTTACTCAATACTATTCAGTACAGCTCATTGGTGGAGACACGGTGAAAGGGCCAATGGCCATGACGATTACCGCACAAGGTTTTATACCGCCAGGTTCTGAACTAACCCGAAGTGGAGCTAAGCCAGGGGACTGGGTATATGTTACCGGTACTTTAGGAGACGCTGGCGCGGGCTTAGATATCCTCCAAAATAAACTTAACGTAAGTGGTGAAGCCAAAGACGTGTTAGTGAACCGTCATTACTTTCCGACACCGCGCGTTGCAGTTGGTACCGCTATTCGCCGTATTGCTACCTCATGTATCGATATATCTGATGGTTTAATTTCAGATTTGAACCACATTCTTAAAGCGTCCAACTGCGGTGCCACTGTGCATGTTGAGCGTTTACCTCTTTCTCGTGCTCTAACAAGCGCTGTGTCGCCAGAGCAGGCAATAGAATACGCATTGTCTGCTGGTGATGACTATGAGCTTATTTTCACCGTTAGTGAAGAGCAGCGAGGTAGCCTTGAAACCTCTTTAGCGAGCACTAATGTAAAAGCGACATGCATTGGCCAGCTGACAGGCCACAGCGGTACACTTTCATTGTTGAAAGATAATGAGAAATACACGCCAGTTACGTCTTCTGGTTACGAGCATAGCTTTTAATTGAAAGCGTTAACAAAGATATAAGATAGAGGACGTTACATGCAGGCTGAGTTTCGCGCTAGAGTAAGTATGAAAAAACCAACCCATTTTCTCGCGTTAGGGTTCGGTAGTGGCTTAATTCCATTCATGCCGGGCACATTTGGCTCACTGGCCGCAGTGCCATTGCTTATAGCGTGTAGCCAAATTTCTATAGTTTCCTTTATTGCGCTCACTCTGATATTTTCAGTGGTAGGTATTTACCTTTGCGGCAAAACCGCAGATGACATGCAGGTTCACGATCACGGCTCCATTGTATGGGACGAAATTGCAGGTATGTTCGTGACCTTTCTTTTTGTACCCATCAGCGCCTCTTCATTGCTCGTTGGGTTTGTACTATTCAGGCTTTTTGATATTTTAAAGCCCTGGCCAATTGGTGTCATCGATAAGCGTTTGCACGGTGGTACAGGTATTATGCTTGACGATCTACTAGCGGGGGCTATGGCCTGTGGCTGTTTGCATTTGCTTATGGTGTTTTGGCCAGCGGCGCTGGCATTGTTTTAGTACAACGGTTGGCTTACCAACCTAACCTTTTAAATTGAAAAGCCCGCAATACATGCGGGCTTTTCTATGTTTAAACGACGATGCCTTAGTCAAGATGCATTAGTCACATTACAAGACAAAGTTAGCTCGCAACGGATTAAACGAATGTTTTGAGAGCCACTAACGTTTGGTGAGGCTGGTGGCCGCAGCAATAATACCTTCAGCATCTAAGCCGTGCTCTTTGTACATTTCCTGCTGAGTGCCTTGTAATATAAAGCTATCAGGCAGACCCAACATCTTCACTGCCTTAAGAACACCATTTTGCTGCAAGTGTTCAAGCACCGCACTGCCAGCACCACCCATAATACAACCGTCTTCTAGCGTGATAAGCGCGATGTGTTCACTGGCTGCTTTTAATACCGCGTCGCCGTCTAACGGCTTAATGAAACGCATGTCAATAACGGTAGCGTCAATCGCCTCTGCAGCTTCAAGCGCGTAGGGCAGTAGGCAGCCAAAGTTTAAAATGGCGATACTTTCAGACTTGCCTTTTGATGATTCTCGACACGTACGAGATTTACCAATCTCAAGCTCTTTCATGGCTTCGTCAGGCGTGACTCCCATGCCAGCACCACGAGGGTAACGAACAGCGGCCGGCTTTTGTAGCTTATGGCCAGTGTAAAGCATTTGGCGGCATTCATTTTCATCAGAAGGTGCCATAACTACCATATTTGGAATACAGCGAAGGAAAGCGATATCAAACGCCCCTTGGTGAGTTGGGCCATCTGCGCCCACTATGCCGGCTCTGTCTATCGCAAATAACACCGGTAAGTCTTGTATAGCTACATCATGAATGAGCTGATCATAGGCACGCTGCAAAAATGAAGAATAGATCGCGACAACCGCATTCATACCGTCTTTAGCGAGCCCTGCGCCGAAGGTTACGGCATGCTGCTCAGCAATGGCTACATCGAAGTATTGCTCAGGGAAGCGCTGAGAAAATTCTACCATCCCTGACCCTTCTCGCATGGCAGGGGTGACTGCCATGAGTTTTGGATCTTGTTCTGCCATATCACACAACCACTGACCGAAAATGGCCGAGTAAGTGGGGGCAGAGGGTTTAGATTTAGGCAGTGCATTGTCCGCTGGGTTGAACTTCGGTACTGCATGAAATTTGATAGGATCTTCTTCGGCTACCGCGTAACCCTTCCCTTTTTTGGTCACAACATGTAATAACTGAGGACCCTCAAACTTACGCATGTTGCGAAGGGTATCAACCACTGCATTTACGTCATGGCCATCAATCGGGCCAATATAATTAAATCCAAGCTCTTCAAAGATAGTGCCGGGTACAACCATCCCTTTTAGGTGCTCTTCTGCTCGGCTTGCAAATTCTTTGATAGGAGGAACGTTACTTAGCAGTTTTTTGCCGCCGTCACGTATAGAGTTAAAAAAATTACCCGTTAGCAAGCGTGCCAGGTGACTGTTAAGGGCGCCTACGTTTTCAGATATCGACATTTCGTTGTCGTTAAGTACGACAACCATGTCTTTTTTGATATCGCCTGCGTGATTAAGTGCTTCAAACGCCATACCAGCGGTCATCGCACCGTCACCAATGACAGCTACTACTTTGCGATCCTTTCCTTCTTTTTCTGCCGCCACAGCCATTCCTAGCGCTGCGCTTATCGACGTCGAAGAATGACCGACAGCGAAAGTATCGTACTCACTTTCAGGTGGCCACGGGAATGGATGAAGGCCGTTCTTTTGGCGAATGGTGCTCATGCGCTCTGCACGACCCGTAAGGATTTTGTGAGGATAGGCTTGATGGCCGACATCCCACAACAGTCGGTCGAATGGTGTGTTGTAAACGTAGTGAAGTGCTACCGTAAGCTCTACTGTTCCCAGTCCAGAGGCAAAGTGACCGCTGGTTTGACTCACACTGTTGAGTAAGTATTCACGTAACTCATCGGCAAGTTCGCGTAATTTTTCTTGAGGCAGTTGCCTCAACTTGTCAGGTGTTTGCGCAAGCGCAAGCGTTGGGTAATGTTGGAGATCTAAACTCATGTACTTATTATCTTTTTCAACATGGCGCGTGGCTAATGGTCGCGTTTCACCAAAAGCTCGCTAAACGCAATTAAACTGTCAGTATTGTAGGGTAAACGCGCCAATGCTTGAAGTGCATTATCGTGAAGCTTTGCTAATTCTCTCTTGGCTCCTTCCATGCCAAGCTTAGCTGGAAAGGTATTTTTCCCAAGTGCTTCGTCAGAACCTGCGGGTTTCCCTAATTTTTCGCTACTGCCCACAACATCTAAAATGTCGTCTTGTACTTGAAAGGCTAAGCCAATATCCGCTGCATATGCCATTAAGTCAATTTTAGTCTGAGGTAAAAGACCCTCACTAACGATGGCTACCATTTCTACGCAGGCTTGCAATAGGGCACCTGTTTTCAACTTATGAAGCGCTTTTAGCTCGTCTATTGAGATAGTTTTACCCGTGCTCGCTAGGTCGATGGCTTGACCGCCACACATGCCCACATAGCCGGCACTTTTAGCTAACACAGATAATAGCTGAGGGCGTTTGGCTTCAGCGTAGGTGCTCAAAGGTGCATCGGCTAATACGGTAAATGCAAGTGCTTGTAATGCATCACCTGCCAATATCGCTGTTGCTTCATCGAAGGCGATGTGACAGGTAGGCATACCGCGACGCAAGTCATCATCATCCATTGCCGGTAGATCGTCATGTACCAGCGAATAAGCGTGCACGCACTCAATAGCCATACTAATGGCCATTTGGTCTTTTTTGGGGACGTCTAGCGTATTACCCACTACCTGAACGAGCAATGGACGCATGCGTTTACCGCCTGCAAGTAGCGCGTGACGCATAGCGTCTTTTAGGCGCGGTGCGTAATCCGGTAGTTCATCAATCAGAGTAAGAAGAGATGCATCAGTTTGCTGTTTAACTTGCTGATGCAAAGCAGAAAAATTCATAGATTGCCTGTAATGTAAAAATGAACCTCTTAAGGCTGTTCACTTTCAGGTAGAGATTGAAGTGTTTCTTCGCCTTGTTCGTTAAGCAATATTTTTACTTTTTGCTCAGCGTTTTCAAGGGACTGCTGGCCTTGGCGAGAGAGTGCAATACCGCGTTCAAATTTTTCTAGCGCTTTATTTAATGGTAAATCACCGTTTTCCATTTCGTTAACGATAGCTTCTAATTCCGATAACGTTTCTTCGAAAGACGCTGATGGTTTTTCCGTCGTCATAAAAACACTCAATATAAAGGCTAAAATACGTATACCGCGCACATTAACCGAGGGTTGCACGAGGGTCAAATGGTTTGTCTGTATATCGCTAATAACATCATCGTATCGCTTTTTTTTCATTCAAGTCAAAAATCAGCATAGTGTTAAATTGTGCTATATTCGATGCTATCTTAGTAACCATAATTCCAGCCTCAAATAATAGCGCGTCGCGCTTTAATGCGAATAAAATGGTTTCCGAGTAAATAAAAAGGTAGGAAAGCGAGATAAAGCGTTATGCTCTAATTATAAAAATTAATAAATGTGATATTTTTCAACAATGTTGTTTTAGTATTTCTGTCTATTGCCGATAGAATGTCTGTAGATTAACAGCACTGACTGCGTTTAAATGGGGAAGAGTGAGTGGATTTAGCAACCGTCATAGGTATGTTGGGCGCCATTGGTTTCATAGTTATGGCTATGATCCTGGGCGGCAGCTTGAGCATGTTCATCGACGTGCAATCAATACTTATCGTATTTGGGGGCACCTTATTTGTCATTTTATCACAATTTACGTTAGGCCAGTTTTTTGGTGCGGGTAAGATTGCTGGTAAGGCATTCATGTTTAAAATTGAATCGCCCGAAGAACTTATTGAGAAGATTGTCGAAATGGCAGATGCTGCGCGTAAAGGCGGGTTTCTGGCGTTAGAAGAAGCAGAGATCTCAAACGAGTTCATGCAAAAAGGCGTTGATATGCTCGTAGACGGCCATGATATTGAGGTAGTCAGAGAAACCCTTTCCAAAGATATTTCCATGACATCAGAGCGCCACGATTTCGGAGCCTCGTTCTTTAAAGGTATGGGTGACATCGCTCCCGCGATGGGGATGATCGGTACGTTAATCGGGCTGGTAGCCATGCTTTCTAACATGGATGATCCGAAAGCCATCGGCCCTGCAATGGCGGTTGCACTACTTACTACTCTCTACGGTGCATTCTTCGCTAACGTTATCTGTCTGCCGATTGCTTTTAAACTATCCGTTCGTGCCGGTGAGGAAAAACTCAATCAAAGCTTGGTGCTAGATGGCATTGTTGGTATTGCCGATGGCCAAAATCCCCGTGTAATTGAGGGGGTGTTGAAAAACTATCTTGCAGCGAGTAAACGCGGAAGCGCAGAGGAAGAGTAATGGCTGAAGAAGAATGCCCAAAATGCCCCCCAGAGGGGCTGCCAGCTTGGATGGGGACCTTCGCCGACTTAATGTCGCTGCTGATGTGCTTTTTTGTACTTTTACTTTCGTTTTCTGAAATGGATGTACTTAAGTTCAAACAAATCGCGGGCTCAATGAAGTTCGCTTTTGGTGTTCAAAATAAAATTGAAGTTAAAGATATTCCCAAAGGTACTAGCGTTATCGCAATGGAGTTTCGCCCGGGTAAGCCTGATCCGACCCCTATCGAATCGATTCAGCAGCAGACCAACGAGATGACGCAGCAAATGCTGGAATTTCAGGCTGGTAATGAAGACTCAGCCGGTGGGCGGCAAAAGCAGCGCGGTGAGCAGCGAGGTGGTCAATCACAACAGACTGCGACAGAATCGTCTTCTTCCGCAGAGCAAAGCACTGACCAGTCACAAATGGCTGAGTTAATGAAGAAAGTGGCGCAGCAGCTCGAAAAGCAAATTCTAGATGGTTCGGTAGAGATGGAGTCGTTAGGGCAGCAGCTAACTATTCGTATACGTGAAAACGGCTCGTTTTCAGCAGGGTCTGCTTTCTTACAGCCTCAGTTTCAGCCTGTATTGAGAAAAATAGGTTCACTTTTAGCTGATGTTCCGGGAGAAATTGAAATTTCAGGTCACAGCGATGGTCAGCATATCGCTAACGAACTTTATCGTTCGAACTGGGACTTGTCTTCACAGCGTGCGGTAGCTGTAGCGGAAGCGATGCGTACAGCACCAGGCTTTGATGAAAGTCGCATGTCTGTGGTAGGTAAAGCAGATACGGTTCCTATTGTCGAGAATGCAACGACATCTAGTGATAGGGCGAAGAACCGCCGTGTGGAGATTAATATTAATCAGGGTAAGCCGATGATATCCAAACCTATTTCTGTGGTAGACGATTAACTGACAAGCATACAAAAACGGCGCTATTAGAGCGCCGTTTTTTATTCAACCCATTGGTACCACTTAACGATTAACACTATACTCGCGCGAGCTCTTGTCGATAGTGGGGTTTAGAAATAACCAGCTGTACGGTACTGATGGTTCTTTCTAAAAAGCCACCTTCACAATATTTTAAATAGTAAGTCCACATACGCATGAATCGCTCGTCATATCCGTCGTTTAGCAATTCATCTTTGGCCGACATGAACGCTTCATACCAATGATTAAGTGTCTTTGCGTAATCAACACCAATGTCGTGGAGGTCGCGAATCATCATATTAGTATATTTCTTCAGATGAGCATTTAACTGGTGTTGAGAGGGTAAAAAGCCACCGGGGAAAATATACTTCTGAATAAAATCTACACTGTTTGAGTAGCTGTCGTAACGCCTGTCGTCGATAGTGATAGACTGAAGCAACATAAGACCATCGTCTTTAAGAAGCGAAGAGCACTTTTCAAAAAAGTTCCCCAAATATTGTTTACCAACGGCTTCAATCATTTCGATAGATACCAGCTTGTCATATTGACCTTCAAGTAAGCGGTAATCTTTCTTCAGCAAAGTAATCTTGTCTTCAAGTCCTTCTTTTTTTATCCACTCCTTTGCCCAGGCGTGTTGCTCTTCCGAGATAGTCGTCGTTGTTACTCTACATCCGTAATGTTTAGCCGCGTAAACTGCCAGGCCACCCCAACCAGTACCAATTTCAATCAAGTGATCACTTTCTTGCAGCTGCAATTTATCGCAAATAGCTTTTAGCTTGTAATTTTGCGCTTCATTAAGCGACGCATTCGGATCTGGGTAGATAGCGGATGAATACATCATAGTAGGATCGAGGAAGCGAGTATAAAGCTTGTTGCCCAAATCGTAATGCGCTTCGATATTGCGCTTGGCTTGATCTTTTGTGTTTCTGCGAGCGAAATGTTGTATTTTATTGATGGGCATGGTGACCCACTTAAATTTGTTTTCCCACTCATCAAGGGTGGGTAAGTTTCTTGCAAAAATTCTCACTACTGCCGTAACTTCGTCACTGTCCCACAAATCGTCCATGTAGGCTTCACCCGCACCAACGCTTCCACCAAGTAAAAGGCGACGGTAGGCTTTTACATCTTTAATGTTTACCGTTGCTCGCAACTCATCGTCTTCTTTGCCAAAACGAGCGATAACGTCGCCATTTTCTTGAATAGTTAAACTGCCAAATGGCAGCTGTTTTAGGCATTGTAGAAACAACGTTCTACATACCTTATCTACAAAAGAGACCTCTGATGTGGTCAGTAGTACAGATTCACCGAAAGACATTGTTATTGTTCCTGACTTTTTTCTGGGTGTGTATACAGTGGCGTTCTTTTAAGCAATAGTTTAAACGCGTGCCAATAAATTCCGGCCACAGTTTTTATTGTCATACTGGGTATACGTTTAAGTGCTTGAGTTAGATTCGCATTATCTAAAGTATATTTTGTAAGATTTATCCCAGCACTGAACTCTTTGTCGCTTCGCACACAGTCCATCGCTAGAGAAAGTCTAGTAGAAGGCTGGGAAATTGACCATTTGTATGTCATGTCCATTGGATTAAAGGGCGATACATGAAACGCTTTTGGGGTATCGTCTTGGGTGTCTAAATTAACGAGATAGTGATGACGTTCGTTCCAAGGTGTGTTACTGACTTCGGCCAACATGTGCGTAAATTTACCGTCTGTATTGCGAAGGTAGTAAAAGTTGACGGGGCTGAAATACCAGCCCCACATTCGTAACTGTCCCAACATAAAAACGTCACCGGAAAGGGGAGTGCCATCATTAAGCTCAATCATTCTATTAAGCACTGCCTGACGAAGTGAGTGCGATGGATCGCCCAAGTAATCTTCTCGTTTAAAACGGACTCTTGCTTTTCCTTCGGCGGAAAAATATTTCAGCTCGTGTGACAAGGTTGTAAGCTCTTCTTCATCAAGCTTCAGCCAAAACAAGTAAATGTCATAATCAAATTTATGCTGGGTAGGCTTAAACCTTTGGTGATAAACCTTACCTTTGTAAATGGCACTCTCTGTCACAGCGTTTCACCAAAGCGAGCGCATACATCCAGTGCGCTTTTTACACCGTCTTCATGGAACCCGTTGTACCAATATGCGCCGCAAAAATGCAGGTTGTCTACACCGCAAATCTCATTTCTTCTCGCTTGAGCATTAACCATTTTCGCACTGTATTGCGGGTGAGCATACTGGTAGGTGCCCAATACGCTAGAAGGCTCAATTTCGGCGGAGTTGTTTAACGTTACGCAGTAAGTGTTTTCGACGTCTAACCGTTGAAGGATATTCATATTGTAGGTCACGGATGCAGGTCGTGACTCTTCACTGACATCTTCTTTGAGACGATAATTCCAACTTGCCCACGCTAACTTTCTTTTGGGGAGTTGGTTTATGTCTTTGTGCATCACTACGTCATTTTCGGCATAAGGAATGTTACCAAGGATGTCCTGATGCAGTGAATTAGGCGCACCCAGCATCCGTAATGCTTGATCACTATGGCAGGCAAAAACGACGTGGTCATATTGCAGTTTATCACCGGTCGAATCAGTAACTTCCCAGACATTGTCAACTTTCATAACGGATGTGACAGCGGATGAAAGCTTTATTTTCGATTCAAACGGAGCAATCAAAGGAGGGACATACTGGCTAGAGCCTCCTTTGATTGTGTACCACTGAGGTCTGTCGGTTATGTTGAGTAAGCCGTGGTTATTAAAGAATTGGAGAAAGAACGTAAGCGGGAACTTTCGCGTTTGCTCCAGGCTGCTTGACCAAATAGCCGCACACATAGGAAGTATGTAATAACGAGCAAAATCGTTGCTTAGACCCAGCTCTTTGATAATGTCTTCAAGGGTAAGAGCTGATGTATCCCGTCCTTCCGCGACCATCGCTTTACACGCTTTATTAAACGCAAGGATGTCTCTTACAATACGCCAGAATTTGGGGCGTAGAATATTGCGGCGTTGTGCGAATAGACTGTTAAGATTATTGCCGTTGTACTCAAGGTTGGCTTTTCTGCTCATCACAGAAAAACTCATTTCTGTGGGCTGATAATCTACATTAAGCTGCTTCATAAGTTTGATGAAATTGGGGTAGGTCCAGTCGTTAAATACAATAAACCCCGTGTCGATACTGTGCACTGCGCCGTTGTCGGTAATTTGTTTTGTAGCAGTGTGGCCGCCAATATAGTCGTTAGCTTCGTAAACCGTAATGTCGTTCTTTCTATTAAGTAGATGTGCGCAGGTTAGCCCTGATATTCCGGTGCCTATGATGGCAATCTTATTCGTCATTCGTTTGTCTCTTATTGTTTTTTTCGCATCGATAAAGATATGCGCTTCTGTAGCAGTGTTGGAAGTATGTGCATAAATCGGAGAATAAAGCCAAAAATTCTTGGGAAGAACACTGTCTGCTTATCATTCTCGATGCCAGCAAGCATAGCTTGTGCTGCTTCTTCTGCGCTGATTTTCATCGGCATTTCAAAGTCGTTTTTATCCGTTAAGGGCGTTTCGACGAAACCAGGCGATACCGCCTGAACTTTTATTCCTTTATGGTGAAGGTCGACTTCAAGTGATTTTGTAAAATAATGAAGGGCGGCTTTACTTGCGCCATAAGCTTGAGATTTGGTAAAGGGTAGCAGGCGCGCCATGCTATCTACGATAACAAGCTTATCTCCCTGCTGTAATTTAGGTAAGAGTGCGTCAACACAATTAACCACGCCGAAGAAATTAGGTTCAAATACTCGTCTGAACATGTCGGGCTCGAAATTATCGATATCAACATATTCGCAAGTTCCGGCGTTGAGTACTGCAATATCAAATTTTACTGCGGATAATGCACGGCGAGCGTCCTCAAGGTCGGTTACGTCAAATTGACACGCGTCTATATTGCTATTACTACTCAATTCATCTAACGCATCTTTGTTTCTACCGCACGCTATTACGCGATAACCTTCTTTAGCTGCGTGAATGGCAAGTGCTTTACCAATGCCTGATGTTGCGCCAGTAATTAAAATTGTTTTCACGATGCAAGCTTCCCTTTAATTTTTTTGATAACAAAACCTAAGATGGGTACGTGCTCGTAGACCATTTCGCCCAAGTCATAGTAATCTTTGTGGTAAGCAACTCTGTCATCTACAACGTTTAGTTGAGTAGTGCCGTCTAGCGTGATGTGCTTATTATTTCCTTTTAGCGTCAGGTGCATTGTCCAATTAACTATGTGTGTAACTTGAGTTCTCGCAGTATTGTTACCGTCACAGTCAAAAACGTCTGCAATGTCAAACCTGCAGCTTTCGGCCTGTGTTAGCAAGTTTGAAAAGTAATTTTTTACCGCGTCGATGCCGCGATGTGTTGTTATGGGGTCGACAAATACAACGTCTTTTGCGTAGATACTTTCAAGATCATCTGGAGATATTTGACATATATCCGTGTAAATTTTACAAAACCGCTCAATTACGTCCATCTATGCCCCTTACGTACATTCTGTCAGCGCACCTAGTTTAAGAAGTTGAATAGTTCAAGTAGTCATATCGTCACTTCCTAAACTTTTAACTACAAGTCTCTGATCTTGTTTTTGTTAATAAAGTTTTACGAAAACTAACTTACAGCAAATGAAGTGACTAAGATCACGTATTTGTACTTACCTGTGAAAAAAATTCCCATTCGATCCTATTTGTTCCCACTTGCGTAAGTATTTTCATGTTTTCGGAAGTGTCAATTATGAGTTTAGAACGATTTCCATTATTTCCTTTATCTGCCCATCTTTTACCAGAGGGTAGAATGGCTTTGAGAATTTTCGAGCCACGATATGTGCGCATGGTCAAACAGGCATGCGCCGAAAACAGTGGCTTTGTGATGTGTATGCTTAATTCAAATGGCGACAAGGAAACAAACAAACACATTCATAAAATCGGTACATACGCGCAGGTTGTAGACTTCGATATGCTCGATGACGGTTTGCTTGGCATAAAGGTTGCTGGTTCTCACTTAGTTGAGGTAAGTAATATTGAAGCCGAAAAAGATGGTCTTCGCACTGGCGATTGCAAAACAATACCGCAGTGGCAGTGTGATTTAGCACCTCAGCAAATAGCGCCTATGGACGAGCGACTTAAAGAAATATTCGGGAGCTATGAAGAATTGGCTGCGCTTTATGAATCACCTAAGTTCGACAACCCTAACTGGGTTTTGAACCGCTGGTTGGAATTACTTCCAGTAGATGGTTCGCAAAAGCAGCATTTTTTAGCTCAGAGAGAATGTACCAGTTTATTAAATTATCTCTCAGGTTTGATTGGATAGCCTTGGTAACTGACAGAGCTACATTACAAAATCGTAACTGAATATTGGCGAATTTCGCATACGCTTTAAGTCACAACGTCGTAGAATGATACAACCAAAACAGAAAAGCGGACGAATCTTATGTTAGTTGGAATTCCACTAGAACAAAGTAACAGCACAATCAAACCAAAAGAGTGTGCTACCGAAATGTCTGATTACTTGGTAGCGGTTGCAGATACTCGATGCAAACGTTCTTTTGCTAGAGTGTTTAATTATTTTGCGCCACGTCTTCGCTCTTATGCGTTGAAACAAATGGGCAACGAAGCCCTAGCGATGGAGCTAGTGCAGGATACAATGTCTAACGTGTGGCAAAAGGCTCATCTTTTTAATTCTGAGAAAGGCTCGCCCTCTACTTGGATTTTTACGATAGCGAGAAATATTCGCTTCGATATGTTACGCAAGCTACAAAACAGAAAAGAAGACGTTTGTTCTGATGATTTGTGGCCAGTGTTGTGCGAGCAAACAGCAGATGCGAATGAAACTTCGCTTGACGAGCAGGTTACATTAGAACAAATTGGATTTATGTTTGAATCGCTTCCAGCTAAGCAAAAGGCTGTGGTTGAGGCTATTTATATCGACGGTAAGTCACAACAAGAAGTCGCGGATGAGCTTTCTATCCCTCTTGGTACGGTAAAATCGAGAACACGTCTTGCGCTTCAACGGTTAAAGGTCATGCTGAACGACAATGATTAAGTTTCATCCTAGTGCCCGTCAGTTGTCTGATTTTGTTGAGGGCACGCTTTCACCTGCTATATCGTTGATGGTTTCTGCGCACTGCGATATGTGCGAGAAGTGTCAACGCCGAGTTGAAATAGAAACCGAAAGTCTTGCGGCTGAAATGGTTTCTTCAGTTAGCGCCAAAATGGATAACACTATCGACACGTCTTTCCAATTTGGCGACATGCTCTCACAGATTACGGCACTACCTTCAGGTAAACAGTCTGACTTTGGCAGCTATTGTGAAGTCGAGTACCAAGAGCCCTTCAAAAAAGATAGCAGCCGACGTCTACAAGCGAACGTGAGCACGATAGAGTTAGACGGGAGGTCATTTACGTTGCCGAGAACTCTGCATCGTTACATTGACAAAACCGGTAACTGGTCAAGCCTTGTAGGGAAATTGTGGCAGGCGCCTGTAGACTTAGGCAACCAAGGGGTTGCGAATTTTATTTTTATGGGGAGCGGTGGCAGTGTTCCAGAACATACTCATCGTGGTACCGAATACACATTAGTTATTGACGGCGAATTTAGCGATGGTTTAGGGCGTTATGATACCGGCGACTTTATTTTTATGGATGGTGAGAAAACGCATACGCCAAGAGCCGAGGGTAAAGAAGGGTGTTTAGTATTTAGCATAGTTGATCAGCCGCTACACTTTACGTCTGGTCTAGCGCGTCTTTTAAACCCGTTTAGCCATTTGTTTTTTAGGTAGCTCCCCAAAGGTATTGTTTCTAAAGGGTTGAAGCAAAGACGTCTTGAAAGACAAAAATGAAAAAACGCACGTTAGGTGCGTTTTTTGTTTTTACTGATAATAGCTATTTTGCTTAGCTAATGAACTCACTATCTGGATAGTTTAATTTCAGTGTTTTCATTGCATTGTTACGCAACTCTTCCAAACCAAGTTGTTCATAACTCGAAACCATAATTTCAAGCGCTTGTTGAACCTGTGTTGTATTCGGGAAATGCTCAATAACATAACGTCCGCGATTAGCAGCTGCAACGTAAGCCTGACGTCTCATGTAGAAACGGGCAATAGCAATTTCATAACGCGCCAAGCGGTCTTTAATATGCACCATACGTTGTTTTGCGTCCGCAGCATATTTACTGTCTGGATACTGCTGAATTAGCCTACGGAAATCTTCAAATGCCGCGCGAGACTTCGATGGGTCCCTGTCTGTACGGTCTATATTCATTAACTCTTGGAATAAATTGCTATCAGATTCCATGTTAGTTAATCCACGCATGTAATAGGCGTAATCAACATCTGAATGGTTTGGGTTTAGACGAATAAACCTGTCGATGGTGGCTAGGGTTTCTTCGTTTTTGCCCGATTTATAATAGCTATAAATCAAGTCAAGTTGAACCTGGTGAGAAAGTGGTCCAAAAGGATATCGAGAGTCTAGCGCACTTAATGTTTGCGCTGCAGCACTAAAGTTACCAACTTCCATGCTTTGTTTTGCTCTGTCGTACAGTTGCTGCGCGCCCATGTTTGCTAAAACAGCTTTCTCTTCATTATCTGAAGAGCTACATCCTGCGACAGACACCATAGCACCAAGTAAAACGGGTGCCAGTAGACGAAATGATTTCATAATAATTCTATTTTCCTGCTAAACAGTTTTAGTACTTCGCTGTCTAAGCCCATGTGTTAAACAACAACACTTTAATTGCATTCTAACGTACTAACGGTGAGAAAAACCATACAAAAACGTAAACAAGGCAGTGTACAGCGTCAAACCTTGTTATAATACCCTTTTTTAGACGTAATCAATGGTGTTATGACAGAGTCGCCCAACACAATACAATTAGAAGCTTCAACGGAAGCTGCCCATTTTGGTTTACGGTTAGATCAGGTTTTGGCTGATTTGTTCCCTGAATATTCCCGTTCTAAGCTAAAAACTTGGATTCAAGACGGTAATGTGGCGGTAAACGGTGAGGTAATCACTATTCCACGCCATAAAATGCAGATGGAAGAGGTTGTTACCGTTTGCGCCGAGATGGATGTTCAAGTTACAAGTGAAGCGCAAGATATTGCCTTGGATATTGTCTATGAAGACGATCATATCTTAGTAATAAACAAACCAGCCGATTTGGTTGTGCACCCTGGTGCAGGTAATCCAAGTGGTACCGTGCTCAATGCGCTTTTAAATCACGTACCCGAAATTGATAAGGTTCCTCGCGCAGGTATTGTTCACCGCCTCGATAAAGATACGACGGGCTTAATGGTGGTAGCAAAAACTATCCCAGCGCAAACTCATCTTGTCGATCAGCTTCAGCGTCGAGAAATGAGTCGAGAGTACGAAGCGATAGCTTTAGGTACAATGGTAGCGGGCGGGATCGTTGATGAACCCATAGGAAGACATGCGACTAAGCGAACTCACATGGCGGTGCGCGAGTCAGGTAAGCCTGCAGTTACGCATTTCCGCGTTATCGAAAAGTTCAGGGCTTACACCCATTTACGTCTTAAACTAGAGACGGGCCGTACTCATCAAATACGTGTGCATATGGCTCATATAAAGCATCCCTTATTGGGTGATCAAGTTTATGGCGGGCGTCCTCGTTTACCAAAAGGTGCTTCTGAGGAGTTTATTGCTGCTCTTCGCGGTTTCAAGCGTCAAGCACTTCATGCGGCTCAACTTTCTCTATTTCACCCAGATACTGAAGAGTGGATGACGTGGAAAGCGCCTTTACCTCAAGATATGCAGGACATGTTGAAATCGGTGAAAAAGGACAGCGAAGAAAACCCTCAAGACATGCTCTAAGCGGGTGAGAGGCCTATGCAAAATTCACATCAAGACATATCGACGTCAGCGACACTCAAATTGATCACGCCCGAGTGGACTTGTCCGTCTAACGTTGTGGCTTACACGACGACTCGAGCGGGTGGCGTTAGCATGGGGGATTTTGCAGGCTTGAATGTTGGGGCTCACGTAGGCGACGACTTACTTTTGGTTAAAGCCAACAGAAGTCTTCTGCCTAACGGAGACAAAATCACATGGTTGGAGCAGATACACAGCAACCGTGTGGTTTCACTACCCAGCTTAGATACAACCGCAGATGCGGCTTATTCAACGTCAAAATCTCATTTCTGTGCAGTAATGACCGCAGACTGTGTACCTATCTTATTATGCGATGTGAAAGGGCGAGAGGTAGCGGCTGTTCACGCTGGCTGGAAAGGTCTTCACACTAATATTATCAAAAACACGCTTTTAAATTTTACCTGTCCGAGAAATGAAATTATGGCGTGGATTGGGCCCGCTATTAGTCAGCCCTGCTACGAGGTAGATGCAGAAATAGCGGGTTCGTTTCTTCATATTCAAGGTGTCGTGATACCAAGTAGCAATCAAGACAGATATTTATTGAACTTACCCAAGATAGCGCAGGCTCAACTCGCGCAGGCAGGTGTCGAGAATGTAACGCAAAGTAACTTATGTACTTATTCTGATGAACATCACTTTTATTCTCACCGTAGGGCAACCCATCAACAAAAGCGGACTACAGGTAGAATGGTCAGCGTGATTGGTATACGCTAATTTCAGTGTTTGCTCACCTCTAGATGGGCTGGTAAAAACTCGGTCAACCAAATCAAAGTTTGCGCTATATCAAATCCTCATTAGTCTTTTTCATCTTTTTGGCTATCTTTTAGCGCTTATACTTGAATCACAATTCAGCTGCCTACATAACTAGACTATAAATAATTGTTCATTTTTTAGGTCGAGATTATGAGACTAGATAGATTTACCAGTAAATTTCAGCTCGCGATTTCCGATGCTCAATCACTCGCATTGGGGCGAGACCATCAATATATTGAACCTGTTCACCTTATGACTGCCATGCTTAATCAGCAAGGTGGTTCAGTTCGTCCACTGCTAGATCAGGCCAATATTAATGTAAATGCGCTGCGCTCAGCATTGAGTCAGGCTATTGAGCGTTTACCCCGCATTGAAGGTATAGGTGGCGATGTTCAGTTAAGCAAAGACAGCGGTATATTGCTTAACCTTTGCGACAAAATTGCGCAGCAGCGAAAAGATGAATACATCACATCAGAAATTTTTGTTCTAGCAGCATTACAAGATAAAGGCCGATTGGGTGAGATTTTTAAAAGCTTAAACATCACCAAAGAAGCCATTGAAACCGCGATAGACGACATGCGTGGTGGTCTGAAGGTGACAGACCCGAACGCGGAAGACGTGCGACAAGCCCTTGAGAAGTACACGACAGACTTAACCGAACGGGCTGAGCAAGGCAAGCTTGACCCCGTTATTGGGCGAGATGATGAGATTCGACGTACCGTGCAGGTACTGCAACGTAGAACCAAAAACAACCCTGTGCTTATCGGTGAGCCAGGTGTGGGTAAAACCGCGATTGTTGAAGGTTTAGCTCAGCGTATCATTAATGGTGAAGTGCCAGAGGGGCTCAAAAACAAGCGCGTGTTAGCTCTTGATATGGGATCGTTAGTCGCTGGCGCCAAATATCGCGGTGAGTTTGAAGAGCGCTTGAAAGCAGTACTGAACGAATTGGCGAAAGAAGAAGGGCGCGTTATTTTATTCGTTGACGAGTTACACACTATGGTGGGAGCAGGAAAGGGCGACGGTGCAATGGATGCGGGGAATATGCTTAAACCTGCGCTGGCCCGTGGTGAGCTTCACTGTGTGGGCGCAACTACGCTAGACGAATATCGTCAGTACATTGAAAAAGATGCAGCGCTAGAGCGTCGTTTCCAAAAAGTCTTGGTTGAAGAGCCAAGCGTTGAAGACACCATCGCCATCTTACGGGGGCTTAAAGAGCGCTACGAGCTTCATCACTCGGTGGATATCACTGACCCTGCCATCGTTGCAGCCGCCAGTTTGTCCCATCGCTATATAAGCGACCGTCAGCTACCGGATAAGGCCATTGACCTTATCGATGAAGCGGCATCTAGCATTCGTTTGCAAATAGACTCTAAGCCGGAAGAAATGGACCGACTAGAGCGCCGTATTATTCAGCTGAAGTTAGAAGAGCAGGCGCTTGCGAAAGAAACGGACGATGCAAGTCATAAAAGACTTGAAATGATTGAGCTAGAGCGTGAGCAAGCGGAAACCAAATATTCAGAGCTCGAAAAAGTATGGCTGGATGAAAAAGACGCCATGCAGGGTACCCAAACTATTAAGGGCGAGCTTGAGCAAGCCAAACTAGATTTGGAAATTGCGCGACGGGCTTCTGATTTAAATCGCATGTCGGAACTTCAGTATGGTCGAATTCCTGAGCTTGAGGCCAAGCTTGAGCAGGCGGCTGAAAATGAAACCCGAGAAACAACCTTACTTAAAAACAAAGTAACCGATGCTGAAATTGCAGACGTGCTTTCACGGTGGACGGGAATTCCAGTGGCAAGAATGCTGGAAGGTGAGCGCGAAAAATTACTTCGCATGGAAGACGTTCTTCATAAACGCGTGGTTGGTCAAGAAGAGGCCGTTGAGGCCGTATCAAATGCAATACGTCGCTCTAGAGCCGGTCTTGCGGATCCAAATCGTCCAATTGGTTCCTTCCTTTTTTTAGGGCCAACGGGGGTAGGAAAAACTGAGCTGTGCAAAGCGTTAGCTGGTTTCATGTTTGATACTGAAGACGCCATGATACGCATCGATATGTCTGAATTCATGGAGAAGCATTCTGTGGCGCGTTTAGTTGGCGCTCCTCCAGGCTACGTTGGCTATGAAGAAGGTGGTTATTTAACTGAAGCAGTGCGCCGTAAGCCTTATTCAGTAATATTGTTGGACGAAGTTGAAAAGGCGCATCCTGATGTATTCAACATTCTGCTTCAGGTGCTTGATGACGGCAGGCTTACTGACGGACAAGGACGCACTGTAGATTTTAAAAATACCGTTGTGATCATGACGTCTAACTTGGGCTCAGACATCATTCAAGATAAGCATAACGAAAGTCAGTATGATGAAATGAAGGGAATGGTAATGAACGTTGTAGGGCAGCATTTCAGGCCCGAGTTCATTAACCGGGTGGATGACATTGTAGTATTCCATCCACTTGGGAAAGAGCAAATTAAGTCTATTGCTAAAATTCAGCTTGCTTCTCTTCGCGCAAGATTGGCAGAAAAAGGGTATAAACTTTCGTTGTCTGCGGCCGCCATGGACAAGTTGGCCGATGCGGGCTTCGACCCAGTGTTTGGCGCACGTCCGCTTAAGCGAGCGATACAAGTGCAGGTGGAAAACCCGCTTGCGCATCAGTTGTTAGCAGGGGAGTTAATACCCGAATCAACAGTGCGCATAGATGCCGACGACAGCGGGCTCTTTATTGTCAGCAACTAAGACGTATTGAGATTAACTGCTTCAAAGGCACTGGAAACAGTGCCTTTTTTATTGCCTTATTACTGCTTTTTCCTTTAGTTTACCAGCTAGAGCAAACTTAGCGCAGGTGTTAGGAGTTATTCATGCAAACAGCCCCAATTATTGACGCATTTAAACGCGTACTCGGGGAAGGTAATCTTGCCGTTGGTAAACGTCAAACCGAACATTACCGAAAAGGGTGGCGATCGGGCGAGGGCGAAGCATTAGCGGTACTTTTTCCACAAACACTAATGCAATATTGGGAAGTGCTTAAGGTTTGCGTTGAATATAACTGTATCATCATTATGCAGGCCGCTAAAACGGGTTTGACTGAAGGTTCTACACCAAGCGGAAATGATTACGATAGACCTGTGGTGGTTATTAACACCTTAGCCATGGATGATATCGTTCTAATAAACGATGGTAGGCAGGTGTTGAGTTTTCCAGGGGCAACCCTGTTTAAGCTGGAAAAAATGTTGAAGCCACTAGGGCGCGCGCCACATTCGGTGATTGGGTCTTCGTGTTTAGGGGCGTCTATCGTTGGTGGCGTAGCAAACAATTCAGGTGGCGCGCTTGTCAAAAGAGGGCCTGCGTATACAGAGCTATCCTTATTCGCTCAAATAGATGAAAACGGCGAGCTAAAGCTGGTTAATCATTTAGGGATAGACTTGGGTGAAACACCTGAAGAAATTATCGGAAATCTTTCTTCTGGTAACTTTTCAAAATCACTCCCAGAAACGAGTAAGAAAGCGTCAGCCAGTGACTATGAAGAAATCGTTCGAGATGTAAATGCTGATACGCCGAGTCGTTTCAATGCCGATCCAACACGGCTTTATGAAGCCAGTGGCTGTGCGGGCAAAATTGCCGTTTTTGCCGTGCGCTTAGACACATTTGAAGTACCTAAAAAAGAACAAACGTTTTACATCGGCACGAACGATGCTGCTGTACTTACCCGCATCCGCAGAGATATTCTGTCAACGTTTGATAATGTTCCTGAAGTAGGTGAATACCTGCATAGAGAAATATTTGATATTGCAGATATGTATGGCAAAGATACGATATTAAGTATTGAACGTTTAGGCACAGATGCACTACCTAAAATGTTTGCACTCAAAGGGCGGGTGGATGCTGTGCTCAACAAACTGCCTTTTATGCCTCGTTACCTAAGCGACAGAGTTATGCAGTTTGGGAGTAAGCTTTTCTCTGACCAAATCCCCGCAAGCTTAAGAGCCTACCGCGACAAGTATGAGCATCATCTTATCCTTAAAATGAGCGATGGCGGGATTGAGGAGGCTAATTCACTTTTATCAAAGCTGTTTAATGTAGAGAAACTAGACGGTGATTACATTACTTGTGATGATGAGGAAGCATCCAAAGCGTTTTTATTGCGTTTCGCTGCTGCAGGTGCCGCGGTGCGTTATCAAATGATGCATCACGAGCAAGTAGGCGAAATTCTTGCCTTAGATATCGCATTACGTCGTAATGACGAGTTTTGGGTAGAAAAATTGCCTGAGCATATAGCCAAACATATTGAAAAGCCGCTTTATTACGGTCATTTCTTTTGCCACGTTTTCCATCAAGATTACATACTTAAAAAAGGCAGCGACCCCAAAAAAGTAAAGGCGGATATGTTGGCACTATTAGATAGCCGAGGCGCTAAATATCCTGCCGAGCATAACGTCGGCCATTTGTATGAAGCTGAGAGTACTCTACAAAAGTTTTACAGGGAACTAGACCCTACCAATATCTTTAACCCAGGTATTGGTAAGATGGAAAAGCACAAACGCAATTGTTCGTGCTGTGTTTAGTTGTGGATTGTTAGAACGCTATTATAGGCTTTCTAGTAACGCTTTAGCTTGTGGGCGCTTAAAGAAAGGGCGCTCAACACCAACTGCATACTCTAGTTCTTTTTTCGCTTCCTCAATTCTATTCAATTTTGCAAGGGTGTAGCCAAGGTGGTAGCGAATGTTAGGGTCGTTAGCGTCCCTTGCGAAAGCGTCTCTAAGCATTTTAAGACTACCCTCATAATCTCCCTGCAGAGCTTTAATGTGCCCGAAGGTGTCTAGTATTTTTGATGAATTAGGCTGTAACTCGTAGGCTTGCCGTGCATAGTTTTTCGCGGTAACGAGAGACTTTTCTATATGCATGATGGCTAGGCGGTTAAAAGCTTCAGCTGGGTTGAGAAGATTCGGCTCTTCAACAAGTTCTTTGTATAGTGCTATGGATTCGTCAAACTCTTGAATAAAGAAAAGGTACTGTGCCAGCAAGTTTTTCGCCAGCAGGTTGTTTTCATTTTCGTTCACCAATTTGCGTGCAGTATTTAAAAATACGTCAACAAACTGTTCGTTTAAGGCGTAGTTGTAGATCGCAACAAAGGCCTGGGCAAAAGAAGCGTCGACTTCTAGCGCTTTTTCAAAAGCGTTAATCGCACTTTCATTATTGCCTTTATTTGCAGCTAATCTTCCTTTCAAAAAATGGTAAACCGGGTTTTGTTGCTGGTTTGTAGGAATGGTCGCTAACAACGACTGTGCTTTATCGTTTTTCTGCAAATCTAACAATAAGCTGGTATAGCGCAACGTAACAAATGTGCTTGTGTCGGCTATTTCGTACGCACGAGCCATGGCGTCTAACGCACTCTCATTATCACCAATATTTCGGGCTTGGTCGGCATAGGCAATTAATTTACCCGCGTCATCATTAATAAAATTTCTTACAATGCTTAGCGTTTTTTCGGCGTCGGCACGTTGATTACTAGCAAGCTGAAGGGCAGCTTTACGAAGAAGGTAGTCAGCATTGTCGAAGTCATCTTTTATTAGCAGGTCTAAGTGATACAGTGCACTCTTGGTATCGCCTTGTTGCTGATACAAAGAAGAAACGCGTTCCCTAGCACCGATATTCGACGGCGTAAGTGTTAGTAAATCGAGATAGATTTGCTTTGCTTCATCTACCTTGCCTGCTTTGGTCAAATTAAACGCTTTTAGCATGAGCGTTTCATTATGCTGTGGTGACAAAGTAAGAAGTTCTTCAATCAATTGATTAGAAGTTTCTACGTTGCCCAAGCGACTTTCTGTAGCCGCCAAATTGAATTTTGCAGGAAAGAGAGTAGGGTTCTGCGCCAGCGCTTTCTCGATATTATCTTTAGCTTCTTCTAATTGCCCCTGTCTAATCAAGATGCCAGCTTTAAGGTTGTATACTTCAGCTTCGTCAGGATAAAGTTCACTCAGCAGGTTTGCACCTTTTAATGCATTGTCAAACTTCTGCGCCTGTAAATTCATTAATGAATAAGTGAAAAGAAAACCTGCGTTATCTTTGTAGTTAGGTAAATTAGTTTCGAGGATCGAAAGTGCTTCGTCCTGTTTCCCCCTCGCTGCCATCAGTTTAATTTTAAAAAGCTGAAGCTTATTTTCACTTGGGTACTTATATTCAAGGTTTTGCAACAGTCGTTCAGCTTTAAAGGCCTTGTTTTGGCGAATAAATAGGTCACCTAGAAGAAGTGCAGAATCAGGATCTTCCATTAACGCATCTTGATGACGCTCAAGCAGCGCAAGCGCTTGTTTGTCTTGCTGTGTTGCCATATAGACTTGGCTTAGCATTAATACTGCCTGCAGGTCATCAGGCTCCTGCTGTAAATAGGCATTAAAATCTTTTGCGGCTGTTTCCATGTTGTTATTAAAGAAATTCGTTAAACCGCTTATGTACAGCAACATGGGTTGAGAGGTTATCAGCTCAGGGTCGAGCTGCGCCATGAAATCGTTAAGCTCTTTTAGCTTTGCATTATCAATAGCTTGCTGGTTGTCTCTACTTTGTAGCCAGCTGTTGAGTAATATGGCTAGCGGATCGTTAGGCGTGTCTTCAATAATTTCATCCACGAAAAGCTTAGCCGTATCATAGTCTTTCGCTTCTAAATACAAGTCCACTAGGTTACGCAGGGCTATAGGGTCATCGCGGTTAAACGTTAGTGCTTTTTGTAAATGCGCGGTTGCTGCGACGGTATCACCTTGTCGGTAAGCAAGCTGGCCCTTCAATCGCCATGTGATTGCGTTTTCTGGTTCTAAAGACATGGCTTTATCGATAAGAGAATTCGCTTTTGCTAAGTCTTCATTTTGAAGGGCAATAGAGGCTAGGCCGTTTATAGCTGGCACGAAGTTAGGTGTGCGTGAGACTATAGTGTTGTAGTCCCGTAGGGCGCATTGCTCATCTTCCAGTCTAGTGCACGCAGTTGCACGAATCATTAACCACTCGCGCTCTGCTTCACCCGACAGCTTGGTTAAATCAGCAAAGTCGACAATCTCCTGATATCTGTTCAAAAACAACCAAGTGTTGCCGAGAGGCTCTGCCAGAAGATTAATATCGGCACCCATTTCCAGCGCTTCTACAAACTCCATCTCGGCCGCAGTAAGATAGCCATTAATAAGCAGTATTTCGCCCATGAGGATTTTTGCAGCTAGGTTTTCAGGGTCTTTCTGTAAGCTATTTTTTAGGTGGATATAGGCTTCGTCGTACTCGTTTTGATTAAACGCAGTAAGCGCTTTTTCATAGTCCTCTGAGGTGGTAGCGAAACTGTTAAAAGCGATTAATGATGAGGCAACTGCGGAAACGAGTGTGCGTTTCACGATGCCCTTTTTATTATTAAAGAAATCCATATAAACCTTCTATACATAGCCAAGCTGATGGCTGAAAAATAGCATAAAAAAAGGTGGCCTGAGCCACCTTTTAAAGATACGTGCTTTTTACGCGTTTTTAAACAATTATACGCGACGCTTACGTCTGTAAAGCACAAGCCCCAAACCTAGACTCATCAGTGCTAGAGCACCTGGCTCGCTGACTTCAGTTGGAGGTAGAGTCGTTTCATTTTCTAACCCAACGGTAAGTGAAGAAAGTTTAAAACCTACGTTATTGATAGAACCGCTCGCGCTCTGGTCGAATACGGTATTGTAGGCGCCAACAAGCCAATACTTAGCGGCGGTTAGATTCTTTGTGAATGAAGATTCGTAATAGTTCTCTGAATTTTTTGTTTCGCTAATGTCAAAATGGCCAAGTGCGCCAGTAATTACAGTGTCACTTACATCTGACCACGTAAAGTCACTAGTGCCGGTAAACAAAGCGTTAGCGCTATTATAATCGAGACCTGCAACAGTGACATCGTTCTCTTCGCCGCCATCATGGTAATTTGCAGAAAAAGTTCCGCCAGTTAAGACCACTTCTTGGTCAAACGAAAGTAGGATCATGTCAAAGTCTCTTGAACCATGATCATTGAAGTTGTCAACAGAATGGCTGTCTCCCCAAGGCACATAATTTCCATTACTATTATTATACCAAACTTGATCTTGGTTCGTCATACCGTAACCGTATGCTCGTGTGCCAGATATACAATTTCCATAGCTATTGATGCTGCAGTTTGTGTAATCGACCAGAGTCGCTTCTTTCACAGACTCATCTTCTGTACCTTCATCCCATGTATTGGTGTTGAAGTCATAGGTCAGTGCCTTACTTCCTGTGTCACTCCATGCAGAAACAGAAACTTTTACGTTAATGCCGTCAATCATAATACCTTGAGAAGCATCGGTACCCGAAAAGATATTGGTAGTACGGGTACTTCCAACACCGTCAACAAGCGTGTAAATTGCTTCATCTAATGCTCTGTCGCTAGCATAAATGCTTGTACTAAACGGAAGGAATAAAAGAGGAATACTTAAAAATTGCTTCAATTTCATTTTTGGACCACAACGACTATGAAAATATTTCCATGTCTAATGCATTTAATGTGCCACTTTCTAGGTGTATAATTTTATTGTTCTTTTTTGTGGGTTTGATTGGTTTGAGTAAAAAAAACTGACAGGTTGGACCACCTGTCATTGATCTAAAGTCTAATTTTCTTAAATGGATTTTTTACGGCGCCACATGACGAATAGAGAGCAAGTCATTAGTAGGCCGATAGTTCCAGGCTCAGACACTTCGGTTGTATCTGGTGTACCTGTTTTTTCTGTGACAGAGAAACCAATATTGGCAAGTTTGAACGCGTCGTTACCTATTCTTCCGTCGGTTTCACCAAATACAGTGTTGTACGCTCCCACCAACCAATATTGGGCCGACTCAGTGAACGTAAAGTCTGCGCGGTGATCTAAATATTCACAACTTTCGATGTCAAACGATGCTGATGTTAGGGCATCTGCAACTATATCACTCCACGTGTTAACGCCAGAAGTTAATTTCGCCGTATTGCCAAGCGCTGCTACAGAGACTTGACTGTCGTTACTGTTGTATAGCCAAGAAAAGCTAGCGCCGGTAAGCGTTACCGCAGAATCGAACGATAGCAACACAAAATCATAATCCCGTTCTACGTTTGTGAATCTGTAGTAGTCCGAGTTATCGCTACCGCTGGAAAAGTAGTTTAGATTATCAATGGCATGGTCTGCACTGCCACGGTAATTTGATTCATCATTATTAGTAACACCATAAGCCCATTTATCAGATATTTTCTCTAGCTTCGCGCCGACTACGGTTTCTCCAGTAATTCCCTGCGTATCAGAAAAGGCAGACATGTCTATATTTAGTCCGTCTATTTGAACAATGGCATTATCTGTTGGAGAGTTCTGAGTTACTTTGTTATCTACCAAGTCATAATTGTATTCACCTAACGGTGAATTGCATACTTTGCTTTGTTCTGATGTTTGACTTGACGAACCGCAATGTGAATAACTCTGCTTGGTATAATAGTAGGTGGCATATGCTGAATTAGCACTTAACGTGGATAGCAAAGCCGTGGAGACTAGTAATACAGACTTCAAAGAAAAGTGTTTTGGAAGTAATAGCATAATTGCTTTCCTATAAAAGAAGCGCTTTTCGCTTCTAGTACATACTAAGATAGCGTTGCACCTTTCTATTGGCGCACACTCAGTAGGTACCTAATTTCAACATGGACTTGTATGATATATGAACGGTGACCTATTTAAGGTATGTTGCCGTATACCTAGTTATTAGTCTTAGTTGATGGGATACGTCAGTCGACGAAGGTTTCTAGGGGTAGCTGCAAGCAATGTCGGCGGAAAATATTGACGGTTCTTTGTTGAACACGTTGCTAGATTGAAGCTGCGTAAGAATGAGTGGGAAAAGACACTGGATTCTTACTATGCTATGCGTTCACGCATATCTATGAAATAATTAACGCAATTGTATATGTAGAAGTACGAGGACATATGTCTGAACAAAAACGTAAAGGGATATACTTACTTCCCAACTTGTTGACAACAGCCGGATTGTTTTCTGGTTTCTTTGCTGTTGTTTCGTCAATGAACGGCCGGTTCGAAGCCGCGGCAGTGGCTATCTTTGTTGCTATGATTTTTGATGGCTTAGATGGTCGCGTGGCAAGAATGACAAACACACAAAGTGACTTCGGTGCTGAGTTTGACTCTATGGCCGATATGGTTTCTTTCGGTGTAGCGCCTGCACTTGTTGCTTACAACTGGGGGTTGACCGAGTTGGGCAAACTAGGTTGGTTAGCAGCCTTTATATATGTAGCTGGTGCAGCGCTTCGCTTGGCTCGTTTTAATACGCAGGTGGGTGTTGCTGACAAGCGCTTCTTCCAAGGGCTTGCAAGTCCTGCAGCAGCAGCTGTTGTTTCTGGCCTTGTATGGGTTGGTGTAGAATACGACGCTGTGGGTACTGATTACGGTTTTATTGTCGCTGCAGTAACTGGCTTAGCTGGGCTATTGATGGTTAGTAACTTTAAGTACAATTCTTTTAAAGAGGTAAACTGGCACGGCAAGGTTCCATTTGTTGGGCTGCTTTTAGTACTACTTATATTTGTTGTTGTGGCAACAGAGCCAGCATTAGTATTGTTCTTAGTGTTTGCTTTGTATGCACTAGCTGGGCCTATCAATACTTTTCGTACCGTTGATAAGGTAACCTTAGATGATGTAGTCGGCGATCACGAAGAAGACGCAGACTTTAATACTGACAAAAAGAAGCAGAGCGAAGGTGAAGACGTTTCTAAACAATAACTGACCAATTATGTGCCTCTAATAAGAGGGTAAATCTTCTCTTATAGTTACAGAGCAAAACATATTCCCGTTATTTTGCCCGTTAAATGAGCTAGTAGTATAAAAAGCGACCGAAAGGTCGCTTTTTTTATATTTATTTCAAAAAACAGTTGACGTGAGCGCTCATTTCCCTAAAATGCGCATCCGCTTCGGGGGAAAAGCAAAACAGTAACCCTCCTGAAGTAAGTCTCTACTACCTTTATAGGCCAGTAAAGACGGGAGTTTAGAAGAAACGCTTCAGAAAATAAATTTTCAAAAAGTGTTGACAACGAAAACTTCCAGCGTATAATGCGCACCTCACTCGAACAGGGTGAGTCACTAAGAAGCAACGGCTTCTAGTGAATGTTCTTTAACAATTTAGACAAGACAATCTGTGTGGGCACTCGTTAAGAGTGTCACATAACGACGATTCATATTTCGATATATTTAATTGAAGAGTTTGATCATGGCTCAGATTGAACGCTGGCGGCAGGCCTAACACATGCAAGTCGAACGGTAACATTTCTAGCTTGCTAGAAGATGACGAGTGGCGGACGGGTGAGTAATGCTTGGGAACTTGCCTTTGCGAGGGGGATAACAGTTGGAAACGACTGCTAATACCGCATAATATCTTCGGATCAAACGGGGCTTAGGCTCCGGCGCAAAGAGAGGCCCAAGTGAGATTAGCTAGTTGGTAGGGTAACGGCTTACCAAGGCAACGATCTCTAGCTGTTCTGAGAGGAAGATCAGCCACACTGGGACTGAGACACGGCCCAGACTCCTACGGGAGGCAGCAGTGGGGAATATTGCACAATGGGGGAAACCCTGATGCAGCCATGCCGCGTGTGTGAAGAAGGCCTTCGGGTTGTAAAGCACTTTCAGTTGTGAGGAAAAGTTAGTAGTTAATACCTGCTAGCCGTGACGTTAACAACAGAAGAAGCACCGGCTAACTCCGTGCCAGCAGCCGCGGTAATACGGAGGGTGCGAGCGTTAATCGGAATTACTGGGCGTAAAGCGCACGCAGGCGGTTTGTTAAGCTAGATGTGAAAGCCCCGGGCTCAACCTGGGATGGTCATTTAGAACTGGCAGACTAGAGTCTTGGAGAGGGGAGTGGAATTCCAGGTGTAGCGGTGAAATGCGTAGATATCTGGAGGAACATCAGTGGCGAAGGCGACTCCCTGGCCAAAGACTGACGCTCATGTGCGAAAGTGTGGGTAGCGAACAGGATTAGATACCCTGGTAGTCCACACCGTAAACGCTGTCTACTAGCTGTGTGTGCCTTTAAGGCGTGCGTAGCGAAGCTAACGCGATAAGTAGACCGCCTGGGGAGTACGGCCGCAAGGTTAAAACTCAAATGAATTGACGGGGGCCCGCACAAGCGGTGGAGCATGTGGTTTAATTCGATGCAACGCGAAGAACCTTACCTACACTTGACATGCTGAGAAGTTACTAGAGATAGTTTCGTGCCTTCGGGAACTCAGACACAGGTGCTGCATGGCTGTCGTCAGCTCGTGTCGTGAGATGTTGGGTTAAGTCCCGCAACGAGCGCAACCCTTGTCCTTAGTTGCCAGCATTAAGTTGGGCACTCTAAGGAGACTGCCGGTGACAAACCGGAGGAAGGTGGGGACGACGTCAAGTCATCATGGCCCTTACGTGTAGGGCTACACACGTGCTACAATGGCATTTACAGAGGGAAGCGAGACAGTGATGTGGAGCGGACCCCTTAAAGAATGTCGTAGTCCGGATTGGAGTCTGCAACTCGACTCCATGAAGTCGGAATCGCTAGTAATCGCAGGTCAGAATACTGCGGTGAATACGTTCCCGGGCCTTGTACACACCGCCCGTCACACCATGGGAGTGGGATGCAAAAGAAGTAGTTAGTCTAACCTTCGGGAGGACGATTACCACTTTGTGTTTCATGACTGGGGTGAAGTCGTAACAAGGTAACCCTAGGGGAACCTGGGGTTGGATCACCTCCTTACCATTACGTCGAAAGACGCACTTGATGCAGTGCCTACACAGATAGTCTTGTTTAAAAATGAAGAACGACACAAGTTTATGGGGCTATAGCTCAGCTGGGAGAGCGCCTGATTTGCATTCAGGAGGTCAGCAGTTCGATCCTGCTTAGCTCCACCATCTACTTGAATCTGAGCTTGAACAACGTTTAAGTGCAGTATACTGAAGGCTTGTAGCTCAGCTGGTTAGAGCGCACCCCTGATAAGGGTGAGGTCGGCAGTTCAAGTCTGCCCAAGCCTACCATTCCTTACTTTAAGAAAGGAAGGTAACAAAGGTAGAAACGTGTCACGTTGGACCCGAAATCCTAATGAATATTTACTGTTTCAGTAAGCATTGATTAGGGTTTTTTACTCTGAAGATGAAAGTACTGCTTTTGCAGGAAACATCGAATGTTCTTTAACAATTTGGAAAGCTGATATTAATAGTAATCAATCAAAATTGAGTAACTGAGAAGTCGAAAGACGTACTTTTTACTCTACTTGACTGAATTGCTTGTTATCTAAGAGCGCTGAAAAGCGTGCTAATCGGCAAGCCGATTAGCAAGAAGATAGCAAGGCAATTCTTCCGATTAGCTTGTCATTCATGCGACATAACTTAGACAGAAGTCAAAAGGCTGTTTGGGGTTGTATGGTTAAGTGACGAAGCGTATACGGTGGATGCCTTGGCAGTTAGAGGCGATGAAGGACGTGTAAGTCTGCGAAAAGCTGTGGTGAGCCGACAAAATGCATTTGAGCCACAGATGTCCGAATGGGGAAACCCACCTGTTTACAGGTATCGTTACGTGAATACATAGCGTAACGAGGCGAACGAGGGGAACTGAAACATCTAAGTACCCTTAGGAAAAGAAATCAATTGAGATTCCCCTAGTAGCGGCGAGCGAACGGGGAACAGCCCTTAAGCTGTATTGAATGTAGTGGAATCCTTTGGGAAGAGGAGCGATACAAGGTGATAGCCCTGTACACGACGCAATCTTTACAGTGAAATCGAGTAGGTCGGGACACGTGTTATCTTGACTGAATATGGGGGGACCATCCTCCAAGGCTAAATACTCCTAACTGACCGATAGTGAACCAGTACCGTGAGGGAAAGGCGAAAAGAACCCCTGTGAGGGGAGTGAAATAGAACCTGAAACCGTATACGTACAAGCAGTGGGAGCACCTTCGTGGTGTGACTGCGTACCTTTTGTATAATGGGTCAGCGACTTATATTTAGTAGCGAGGTTAAGTGAATAACGGAGCCGTAGCGAAAGCGAGTGTTAACTGCGCGTTTAGTTGCTAGGTATAGACCCGAAACCCGGTGATCTAGCCATGGGCAGGTTGAAGGTTGAGTAACATCAACTGGAGGACCGAACCCACTAACGTTGAAAAGTTAGGGGATGACCTGTGGCTGGGGGTGAAAGGCCAATCAAACCGGGAGATAGCTGGTTCTCCCCGAAATCTATTTAGGTAGAGCCTCGGACGAATTCCATTGGGGGTAGAGCACTGTTAAGGCTAGGGGGTCATCCCGACTTACCAACCCTTTGCAAACTCCGAATACCAATGAGAACTATCCGGGAGACACACGGCGGGTGCTAACGTCCGTCGTGGAGAGGGAAACAACCCAGACCGCCAGCTAAGGTCCCAAAATATTGCTAAGTGGGAAACGATGTGGGAAGGCACAGACAGCTAGGAGGTTGGCTTAGAAGCAGCCACCCTTTAAAGAAAGCGTAATAGCTCACTAGTCGAGTCGGCCTGCGCGGAAGATGTAACGGGGCTAAGCAATATACCGAAGCTGCGGCAGCACAGTTTACTGTGCTGGGTAGGGGAGCGTTGTGTAAGTGGATGAAGGTGAGTTGTAAAGCTTGCTGGACATATCACAAGTGCGAATGCTGACATGAGTAACGATAATGGGAGTGAAAAACTCCCACGCCGGAAGACCAAGGTTTCCTGTCCCATGCTAATCAGGGCAGGGTAAGTCGGCCCCTAAGGCGAGGCAGAAATGCGTAGTCGATGGGAAACGGATTAATATTTCCGTACTTATATAATCAGTGATGGAGGGACGGAGAAGGCTAGGCAAGCTTGGCGTTGGTTGTCCAAGTGAAAGCGAGTAGGCCGAAAACTTAGGTAAATCCGGGTTTTTAAAGCTGAGACGCGAGACGAGCTCCCAAGGGAGTGAAGTTGTTGATGCCCTGCTTCCAGGAAAAGCTTCTAAACTTATGATTATATGAACCGTACCCCAAACCGACACAGGTGGTCAGGTAGAGAATACTAAGGCGCTTGAGAGAACTCGGGTGAAGGAACTCGGCAAAATTGTACCGTAACTTCGGGAGAAGGTACGCCCCTGTTTGTGAACACTTCGCGTGGTAAGCAAATGGGGGCCGCAGTGACCAGGTGGCTGGGACTGTTTATTAAAAACACAGCACTCTGCAAACTCGTAAGAGGACGTATAGGGTGTGACACCTGCCCGGTGCCGGAAGGTTAATTGATGGGGTTAGTTTTCGGACGAAGCTCTTGATCGAAGCCCCGGTAAACGGCGGCCGTAACTATAACGGTCCTAAGGTAGCGAAATTCCTTGTCGGGTAAGTTCCGACCTGCACGAATGGTGTAACCATGGCCACGCTGTCTCCACCCGAGACTCAGTGAAATTGAAATCGCAGTGAAGATGCTGTGTACCCGCACCTAGACGGAAAGACCCCGTGAACCTTTACTACAGCTTGGCACTGAACATTGAACCTACATGTGTAGGATAGGTGGGAGGCTTTGAAGCACAGTCGCTAGATTGTGTGGAGCCGTCCTTGAAATACCACCCTTGTATGTTTGATGTTCTAACATTGGCCCCTTATCGGGGTTGTGGACAGTGTCTGGTGGGTAGTTTGACTGGGGCGGTCTCCTCCCAAATAGTAACGGAGGAGCACGAAGGTTAGCTAATCACGGTCGGACATCGTGAGGTTAGTGCAATGGCATAAGCTAGCTTAACTGCGAGACAGACACGTCGAGCAGGTACGAAAGTAGGTCATAGTGATCCGGTGGTTCTGTATGGAAGGGCCATCGCTCAACGGATAAAAGGTACTCCGGGGATAACAGGCTGATACCGCCCAAGAGTTCATATCGACGGCGGTGTTTGGCACCTCGATGTCGGCTCATCACATCCTGGGGCTGAAGTCGGTCCCAAGGGTATGGCTGTTCGCCATTTAAAGTGGTACGCGAGCTGGGTTTAGAACGTCGTGAGACAGTTCGGTCCCTATCTGGTGTGGGCGTTGGATGATTGATGGGAGCTGCTCCTAGTACGAGAGGACCGGAGTGGACGAACCGCTGGTGTTCGGGTTGTCATGCCAATGGCATTGCCCGGTAGCTACGTTCGGAACGGATAACCGCTGAAAGCATCTAAGCGGGAAGCCGGCCCAAAGATGAGTCATCCCTGACCTTTAAGGTCTGGAAGGGTTGTTATAGACGATGACGTTGATAGGCAGGGTGTGGAAGCGTTGTAAGGCGTTAAGCTAACCTGTACTAATTGCCCGAGAGGCTTAACCATACAACGCCCAAGAAGCTTTGGACTTCTGAGTGTTGTAGACAAGCTAAGCTCTGATAAAGAGCAGCAAGTAAGAGTAAAAAGCAGTTACTCACTGATTGAATTAATATTATCTTTCCCAAATTGTTAGTTATTAAGCAACGATGATTAAATAGGCTCTAAAGAGTACTGTTAGTCCTCCTTGCGCAGAAGTCATGATAAAAAGCATCATGATTCTGCACTAAAAGTTTTTCCTGGCAGCCATAGCGATACGGTACCACCTGACTCCATTCCGAACTCAGAAGTGAAACGTATTAGCGCCGATGGTAGTGTGGGGTCTCCCCATGTGAGAGTAGGACACTGCCAGGTCCCATTAAAAGAAACCCGCCTAACGGCGGGTTTTTTGCGTTTGGAAGAAACAAAAAATGGGGTCAGAGTCTGAGGGATCCCCACGAATTTAATTCCATGTGCCTGCGGCCCAGGCCCGGTCGACTATGGAGCTGTACCATTTGAGTGCAGCTTTCCACTGTCGCATAGTGAATCGTATTCGGCAAGCAACAGCTCTCAGGCCGAGATAGTGGAATGACAGCACGCTTCTGGTGTCGGTATTTGCTTGGAAGCGCCGATGTTTATTCGAAGAGACGACCACCATACCCAGTAGTATTGCCACCAGTGACGCTAACGTAGTCAGCAATACCAGTATTGTTAGACGCTGCTTTTTCACGCTTTTATTCTGTTCATAGCCAAGCCCGAACTTCGTGCTTTTCATGTCTCTGAAGCCCTCTTCAATCTGCATACGTTGGCGATAAATAGCAACGACCTGTTTTGATAAGCTTCGGTGAGACGCCAGTGATGTCGCTAATAGCCACGGGTCTTTTGCGCCTTGTGCATGCACTTTTGAGCGCTTTGAGGCTTTGCGTGTACCATCTGGATTTGAAGCATGACGTCCTTTAGATTTCTGTTTAAACAGAACTAGCGTGCAGGTAAAGGGGTTGCTCCTTACTATTTGGCTGTTATCAAAGCGCTTCGGTCGATTGGTCGCTTGGGCATAAAGGTGACGAATACACTGCCACGTATTTCCTCTATCAAGCGAGTAAAAGTGTGGCTTACGAATACGCCCGACAATATCCCAGCCTAACGCTGATACTTCCCTGAACCAGGGGGATTTATATCCTGCGTCGGTGACGATAATGGGCCGACAGTTGGAAGGTAATATGGCGTGCAACGTTTTTAAGAATGCCTTGTGCGTGGCTGGCTTCTCTTTGGTCTTGTTGCAGTGTACTTCTTGGTAAAGTGTGATGGGCCTTCCTTTCAGAGATATTGCCGCGCGTAAAAGAAAATGCGCTTTGCGGTCGTCTAAATCTGACCAGTCGATTGAGATAACAGGCCGTGATGTGCTGCCACAAAATAGTTGGCAAATAGATGCATAGATAAACGGTGTTTCACTTAATAAATGCGGGTTTGAAAGCAAGCGGTCGGCACGTTTAATCCGATGCTTCTCAAAAGCTTTATTGCTAATTCCTCGACCGATACTTGTAACAGTGGCAGCGCTCCCATGAAGAAGGCTTTTCACGCACGCCGTTACTGCATCCCGACGCGCTTTATGCATTTTATAGCTGACAAGCGATACAACATTGTTCACAATAGATAGGGCATTCATGGCAGTTTGGTCTCGGTGATGTTTGGCGATTGATCTGATCACCAAACGTCATGAATGTTCCTATCTTTTTTATCTTATTGATATCGCATTATTATTTGTGGGGATACCTCAGGGTCAGAGTACATTAATTCCCCGGTCATGCTCCAATGTCACATCCCAGCACTTAGTAGATCCATTGAGTAAGTGTAAACTAATTCATACTTATTATTTTGAAATGTAATTTGATCAAAAAACTTTATTCCACTAGATTCGGAAGGCGTGAGTAAATTTGTTTAATAAGATGTTTACCACATCTACAAAGAGGAGAGCTGCATTTGAGATTCTTTGTTATTGTAATCTTAACGCTACTCTATACACCATTGTATGCCCAGCCATCAGAACTGCCTAGAGAGAAGAAAAAGGTGGTTCTTGGCGTTGTTGAGTTTCCTCCTCTTGTTATAAAAAATATCGATAGCCCTGGCTGCCACGGCGATGCAGTCACTATTTCAAGAACTATTCTAGAGTTGGTTGGATACAAAGTAGAAGTTGAGTGTCCACCACCTGCTCGATTATTTGAGAGAATAAGGAAAGGGCAGGTTGATATTACGATGAACGTTAAAGGAACGAAAGCCTTAGAAAATACAGTAACTTTTATCGAAAAGCCATTCAGCTACTTATCTATTGTATTAATGACTAATTCAAAGGTCGAAAACAACAAGACTGTTGCGGCTATCAGAGGTTACGACTACGTAGGCCTTAGGCAAGAACTCGAAAATAAAGGCTATACATTTTTTGATATGGCCAACAGCTCTGATGCTATTCAGCTTTTTCAGTTTGGACGAACGTCTCATTTAGCGACATACGAAGCACCTTATCTCTATCATATAAAACGTAACTCAAACAATGTTGATGACCTTATTGTCTCTATGAGAAAAGATATCCCGACTTTTCTAGCAATTTCCAACGCCAGTGCAAAAAAAGAGGAACTTGAAAGTAAGCTTTCAGAGTTATTGGCGCTGTCTGATAGTCAAACAGTTATAGAGCAAATGCAGACACAAAATAATGAGAATTAATGAATTGTAATTACTCTATTCAACGTTCTGTAGTCGTATTCGCTTCTATTAGCGTTAAATTATTATTTTATAAAGATTATAAAATTCATATACTTACTATTTAGGTTTAAAAAAATTAATTTTTTTGAAATATCCTTTGACCGCGCAGGGTCTTTTAAATTACACGTACATACTGTGCGTCAAATATGTCTATTTTATTGAGGATACAACAATGAAACAAATCAAAAAATCATCAGTAGCAACAGCTTTAGGAGCGGTTGTAATTGGCTCTTTGGCGTCAACAGTAGCGGTTGCAGACGTAAATCCATTTGGTATGCAAGCGCTAGAGTCTGGCTACAGCCAGTTTGCAGCTGAAGGTAAGTGTGGCGAAGGCAAATGCGGCGGCGATAAGAAAGCTGAAAAAGAAGGCAAGTGTGGCGAAGGCAAATGCGGCGGCGATAAAAAAGCTGAAAAAGAAGGCAAGTGTGGCGAAGGCAAATGCGGCGGCGATAAAAAGGCTGAAAAAGAAGGCAAGTGTGGCGAAGGCAAATGCGGCGGCGATAAAAAGGCTGAAAAAGAAGGTAAGTGCGGCGAAGGTAAGTGCGGCGGCGATAAAAAGGCTGAAAAAGAAGGTAAGTGCGGCGAAGGTAAGTGCGGGAGCATGTAACACGCACGAATAAGATGGTGTAGCGTTCCCTAGTGAATTATTAGGAGAAATGTACGCAGTCAATATTTATCGAGAGATGGCCGTCTGCAGATGGCCATTTTTGTTTAAAAATATACGTCTTGAATGAAATGCCATGTGGTTAAAAGAGGGAATATATGAAGAATATTAAAGGCGCCGGTCTAGGTTTTCGTCGTGAAATGCTGAAAGATCTGCTACCTGTGTTACCTTCTGAAGTTGATTTTTGGGAAGTCGCACCAGAAAACTGGATCCCACTTGGTGGAAAGTACGAAGCGCAATTTCAGCAGGCTTCTAAACAAGCACTTTTTACCACTCACGGCTTGTCTCTCTCTATTGGAAGTAGCGATAAATTGGATGTCGAGTTTGTTAAAACCGTAAAACGATTTTTGGATGTAAACGACATCTCGCTATATAGCGAACATCTAAGTTTCTGTTCTGGTAATGGTCACATGTACGACCTTATGCCAATTCCTTTTACCGAGGGCGCAATAAATCATGTAGTTTCGCGTATAACCCAAGTGCAAGATATTATTGAAAGGCCATTGGTTCTAGAGAATGTATCTTATTACATTGCGCCCGGACAGGAGATGGACGAGCTAGAATTTACGTCGCGTATCCTGAAGGAATCGGGCTGCCTTATGCTTCTCGACGTAAATAATGTTTACGTGAACAGTATCAATCACAAATATGACGCTGAGGCCTTTATCAACAGCTTGCCGTCAGACAAGATTGTTTACGGGCATATTGCTGGTCATTATGATGAAGCTGCTGACTTAAAAATAGATACTCACGGGGCTGATGTCATTGAACCGGTTTGGAATCTTCTTGAGTACGCCTATCGCACACATGGAATTTTTCCGACTCTTCTTGAACGGGATTTTAATATTCCGCCGTTAAATGAACTGCTTGCAGAAGTGCAGAAGATTAAACAGATTCAAGCTCGATGTGAAAAGACACATCGGTTAGATGCTGAAGGAAGCGTGGCGTGACACAATCATTTAAAACAACGCAAAATGCACTCGTAAACGCAATAAAAGATCCGCGAACATTCAGCGATACAAACGAAGATAGCGCTCGCCGTATAAAAGTCTATCAGTCATTATTTTTCAATAATATTGATAATTTTATAAGTACAGGATTTCCAGTATTGAAATCAGTAGTACTTACACAATTTGGTGAAAGTGCATGGAAGAGTATTGTCCGTCAGTTCTTTATTGAGCATGAATGTCGTTCACCCTATTTTGCAGAGATCAGTAAAGAGTTTGTAGAGTATCTTTCAACTGAGCCTGCCTTCGACATTTCACTACCTGCTTTTGCAGCTGAACTAGCGCATTATGAATGGCTTGAGCTCGATGTAAGTATAAGAAAAAATGAAGAAGGCCGAGAGTTTTTTACCGAAGGCCAAACCGTCAACGCTGTGCACGTGTCTCCCTATGCCTCTTTGGCGGCATACCAATATGAAGTGCATTTAATAGGTAAAGACTATATTCCAGTGCAGCCTGCGCAAGAGCAGCAATTCTACGTGGTGTACAGAGACCGTAATTTTGATGTGCAGTTTGTTCATGTAAATCCGGTCACTGCGATATTAGTGAATACAATAGAGCAAAGTGAGAATGGGTTGAGTACAGACCAACTTGCTCAGTCTTTAATTCACCAAATTCCTCAAATACCCGCTGATGTACTGATCAATGGTATGAATCAAACCCTTTCAGATATGCTAACGAAAGGAATTTTAGTTCCTCTTAGCTAAGTATTACTTTTATTGATGGGTTAGCTTGTTGCCAACGTAGACGGGTTAAAACCTTTCGTTAAGGCAAGCCGCCAATAACGTTTCAGTATTATTTCTTCTGCTTAAACTAAACTTTCGCTACGATCTGTATTGAAAGTGAGCGATCAGTCACATTAGCGCTGTCAATCACGCGTGCTTTCGATTAACATTTAGCACCATTTTTTTGTTCACAAAATTGTTTAGGTAGTGCAAATGGCTGACAATTCAGATTTCAAAGAAGTCTATAACAAGTGGTACTTTCTAGCATCGCTAGTAACTCTAATCGCGTTCCCGTTGATGCATATCATCGCCGGCTGGTTCACCTTCTGGTTATAACGCAGACATTCAAGGCATAATTGTGACTGCAGAATATATTAAATCAGTTGTGAAAACCGTACCTGACTATCCAAAGCCAGGTATATTATTTAGAGATGTGACCAGCGTTTTAGAAGATCACAAAGCTTTCAGTAGCTGTATCTCGTTACTTGTAGAAAAGTATCAGGGTATGGGATTTACCAAGATTGCAGGTACTGAGGCGCGTGGGTTCCTTTTTGGTGCGCCATTGGCCATCGAAATGGGCATTGGTTTTGTTCCAGTGAGAAAACCCAACAAACTTCCTCGTGAAGTTGTAAGTGAAAGCTACGAGCTTGAATACGGCATGGATACATTGGAAATCCATAAAGATGCCATTGAACCAGGCGATAAAGTACTTCTTATCGATGATTTACTTGCAACTGGCGGAACCATTGCCGCTTCGGCAAAGCTAATCCGTTCGCTGGGTGGTGAAATTAACCATGCAGGTTTCGTGATTAATTTGCCTGATTTAGGTGGTGAGAAAAAATTGAGTACGCTTGATATCGAAAGCTATTCTATTTGTGAGTTTGAAGGCGAATAATCGTCTTAAAGCGTAACTAGCAAAAGGCGAAATACGTAATAATGAGTTATCAGGTACTAGCAAGGAAGTGGCGACCAGGCAAGTTCAGTGAACTTGTAGGTCAAGAACATGTCGTCTCTGCCATTTCAAATGCTTTGGATAACGATCGCCTACACCACGCATACCTTTTTACAGGTACGCGAGGCGTAGGTAAAACCACCATTGCGCGTATTTTTTCTAAAAGCCTTAACTGCGAAGAGGGGCAAGGCGCTAACCCTTGCGGGGTATGTAATACCTGTAAAGAAATAGAGCAGGGCAATTACGTCGACTTACTAGAGATTGATGCTGCATCAAGAACGAAAGTCGAGGACACTCGTGAGCTTCTTGACAATGTTCAGTACAGACCCACTCGCGGCCGCTATAAAGTGTACCTTATCGATGAGGTACACATGCTCTCTAAGCACAGTTTCAATGCGCTGCTGAAAACGCTGGAAGAGCCACCACCTCATGTAAAGTTTTTGCTTGCGACGACAGATCCACAGAAGCTCCCTATAACGATTTTATCACGATGTTTGCAGTTCAATTTGAAGGCAATGTCGCGGGAACAAATTGTTGGGCAGCTACAGCATATACTTCAACAAGAGCAACTGCCGTTTGAGCAACCTGCCTTAGCGCTGCTTGCTCGTGCCGCGCAAGGAAGCATGCGCGACGCGCTTAGCCTGACTGACCAAGCTATTGCGCAAGGTGGAAATCAGGTTCTGGCATCTGTCGTAACTGACATGCTCGGGCTGATGGATAAAAATCAGCTGCTTAAGGTGGTTCATGCTGTCGTTAGTAAAAGTCCTGCAGATGTACTTCAGCTGGTCAATGATATTGCAGAACAGGCGCCTGATTATGATAACGTGCATGGTGAACTTGCCAGTTTGTTACATCAAATTGCGTTGACGCAATGGGTGCCCGAAGCATGTAAGCTGGAAACTACATCCGCGAAAGCAATATTCCAGTTAGCCAAAACTATTCCCGCTGAACAAGTACAATTACTCTATCAGATTGCATTGCAGGGAAGAAGAGATCTACCGTTCGCTGCTGACGGTAAAAGCGCCTTTGAGATGACGTTGATGCGCATGATGTCATTTGCGCCGAATGTACCAATTGCTGATACTTCTAGCGAAATTGAAAACGGGAGGAGCGAGCATAGTTTACCTGTAGATCATGCTTCTTCCAGTGGTGGCCCGGGAAACGTCGGTAAGCAGGAGGAAGCGCCAAATAGCGAAACTCCTGCAGCAATAGCGCAGGAGCATACGGCACCTGAAACAGCAACAAAAAGTGCACTCGAAGAGCAAACAGAACGTTTGCAATCGGACAGCAAATTCGACGACATAAAAGCTATAGGGCAAAAAGACGCTGAACTTCATAGTGATGGTGACGGTTCCTCTGTAACCGCTATTGAACATGCCCCTCATCAACCTGTTGTCTCTGAAAACACTGTTTCGCAAAGCACAATAGTCGATAGCAAAGAGCAAAGCTTCCCTGACGTTGTATCAAAACAACCAATCGCACATGAAGAGGGCGACAGTGCAACTAATTCTTACAGTGCTCCTGTTTTAAAACCAGAACCTGCCTTTGATGATATTAACGCACAAACGGAAAACAAAAGTACTCTAGATGAGCCGCCTCTAGATGCCTATATGGACGAGATGCCGCCGCAGTCGGAAGACGACGGTTTTTATGGCGCTAGCGATAGCTTTATTGACAATGAGTCCTTTGACAACCAGCCGGCTAGCATGGGTACTACTGGTGAATTTGAGTTGGGAGCGCAAAACACAGGTGGTGAGCTAAGGGATAATGAAACACAACCGTCTTTATCTGCCGAAGAGCAGCTTACGTCGACGGCTGATATGCTTGCCCTGCGTCAAAAACTTAAGCAAAAAAAGGCGCAGGACGCTGACGCTCAGAACAACAAGTCTGCTAGTGATAAGAGCGCGAGTGCAAGTGATATTCAAGCTCGTTTTGCAAGGAGCAAAGCCGAGGCATCAAGTAATCAGTTTTCAGATAGTGCTATAAGCAATCTCCCAAACGCTCACTCGTTGTCAGGCGCCACGGAAACGAATAATACCTCAACGCAATTGCACAGCCAAGAAAGTGAAAACAGCCCTGAGCATGAGAACAGTGTTGAGCGAGAAAACGGCCCTGAGCAAGATAGCAGCCCTGAGCAAGCGAACAACCCTACGCTATATAGCAGCCACGAGCCAGAGAAGTCCCCTGAGTCGAAAGGCAATCAAGAGCAAAGTTTCAACACTCAAGATGCGATTCACAATCGAGGACAGAATGAGAGCGGTGAGTCTCAAGCAAGCGTCATAATTGAAGAGCGCGATAACAATGAACACATTGAGCGCACCGGGGAGCGCACCGGACACACACATAGTGACCTATCACCACCTGTAGATGGTGAACGTCAAAGCGCTAATACTGAAACAGACGACTTTTCACTTGATGATTTCGAAGAAGACATGCCTTTTTCGAAAGATGAAGTCAGAGCACAACCGAACATTGAGCATCAGCTTCAAGACGCACCGCCGTGGGCAACTGATTTTGATAACGCACCGTCACAGCATTTCGAAAATTACAAAGATGCAGTAGCCTTGGTAGATAACAATACGAGCCCAAATATACCGCTTCCCGAGCAACGGGAAGACGCAGGGGATCGTTCTTTTGTGCGTGATGCACTGGATTTTGATACGCCCCTCAGTAGTACTTACAGTGGCAAATTAAATGCATTTTTAAACGATGGAAGTAAGTTGATTCACGCGAGTCAAATAGATGACTGGAGTAATCTTGTTGAGCAAATGCCAGTCGCTGGATTACTAAAGCAATTAGTCCTGCACGCATCATTTTCTCGAGATGGTAATCAAGTATCCCTTGAAATTGACCATAGTCAGACGCACTTACTTAATGACAGTACGAAAAAACAGTTAGTTGACGCAATACATCATGGACTAGGTGAAAACGTAGAGGTAAATATCACCTTAGGTGAACCATCATCGACGCCTTTTGCGTTACAACAAGAGATTCATGCCATGCGCCACGCGCATGCGCATACGGTTATTAAAACCGATGAAACAATTCAAGCATTGCTATCGACTTTCGATGCGTCAGTGCTAACCGATTCGGTTAAAGCGCGATAGCAGAATTATTAACACCAAAACGAAGCGAGACAAAAATTATGTTTAAAGGTGGAATGGGCAATATCATGAAGCAGGCGCAGCAAATGCAAGAGCGCATGCAAAAAGCACAAGATGACCTAGCTAAAATCGAAGTAACCGGTGAAGCCGGTGCAGGTATGGTTAAAGTAACCATGACATGTAACCACAACGTTCGCCGCGTGGACATCGACGAGTCATTGATGGACGATGACAAAGACATGGTTGAAGATCTGGTTGCTGCAGCATTTAACGATGCAGTTCGCCGCGTTCAAGAAACAAGTAAAGAGAAAATGGGTGATGTGACTGGCGGAATGCCACTACCTCCTGGCTTCAAAATGCCGTTTTAAGCAAAAAGCCCCGTATTCATTGGCCTCTGGCTTTTTTAAAAGTTAGTTGGCAAATAGGGGACAAAGAAATATCTTAATAGCTCGGCATATGTCCGAGCTTTTCTGTTTTTGTCGAAAGTAAAACTTGGCACTTTAGCTTTTCAAGCCATGCAATGATCATTTTTCAATAAACGCCTGCTCAATTACATAGTGTCCCATTCGTCTAGAATTAGCCTTTGAGAAACCTCTATCGTTTAGCATGATCATGAGGTCCTGCAACATATTGTCATTTCCACAAAGCATGAAGCGATCGTGATCTGGATTTAAGGAAGGCATTGATGTATCGGCAAGCAGTTTGCCGTTTTCTATAAGGTCTGTGATGCGTCCTTCATGGCGCACACCTTCAAAAACATAGTCTTCTCGTGTTACCGAGGGGTAATAAATCAATTTTTCACGTACTTGTTCACCAAAATAAGGATTATTCGGCAGCACATTTTCAATTTCGCTCTGATAGGCTAACTCCGAGCGCCACCTCGTGCCGTGAACTAAAACGATTTTTTCAAATTTTTCATAAATAAAAGGGTCGCGAATTATACTCATAAAAGGCGCTAACCCTGTGCCTGTGCTAAGTAGATAGAGGTGCTTCCCAGGTAATAGGAAACCGGGTACTAGCGTACCCGCTGGTCTAACGGAAAGCATAATCTCATCGCCAATTGCAATATTTTGCAATCGTGATGTGAGAGCACCATCTGGCACTTTGATACTAAAAAATTCTAGCTCCTCTTCGTAATTCGGGCTAGCGATGCTGTATGCGCGCATCAGTGGTTTTCCGTCAACTTCCAACCCAATCATCACAAACTGACCACTTTCGAAACGAAATGATGACTCCCGGGTAGTTTTAAAGCTGAACAACGTCTCGTTCCAATGGTGAACATCAGTAACCGTCGCACTGATCAGATTTCGCATCCGCTCTCCTTATTATTTCACTGTACGGTGAAGTGTTAAACCAACTTACGTGAGGATATTTCTCAATAATATTGAAAGTACTATTTTGGGTACGAACGAACCATTTTTTCGTTTATCACCAAGTAGAAATTAAACTTTAAAAGTGGCGTAAGCTACATTAAGAAGTGTTTAGAATAGTTTGCAATACTTGCACAATACCCCAGCTAGCGAGTAAACAATAAAAAGATATGAGTTTACAAGGCTTCTATTTTGCTCGCTAAAATATTTAAACATTTTAAAGCCCGTGATGCGGAGCTGGCTTCTTCAAACAAGCATACTGGTGATGCGGTCTCTATTTGGCGCGATACTGGGCAGGTGTATTACTTAGAAAACACGTTAAAACTCACTTATCAGTCTAACTCAGGTGCGATTACGATTGAAAAAGTATCTCTTGAATCTCTTCCCCGCGTCCTTAAAGAACTTCAAAATTTAGACAATAATTCACCGCTCGCTCGCCAAGAGGTCGCTAATCAAACAGATGCATTTTACGTTAGCGTTTGCGGGGTAACATGGCAGCGCTCTTCTGATGGAAACAATGTTCGTGTCAAAGCGCTTCCCGAAGCTGCTGTGTTGAGAAGCCCAACTGCATGTTTTACAAAATCGCAGGCGGTATTTAAACATGCTTTTATGTTGGAGCATGACGATTTATTGTCACCGACGTCGTCTTCAAGCAAACCTGGCATTTACACATACAATCGAATTTCAATCGCAGATTTTACTGAACAGTTAAAACGTTCAAATGCACAGATAGCGCCCTCTCACAAAGCAAAAGTAGGCATCCAATATGAGAACTTTAAAAGTGCATTTACTGAGCATGAGCAGGCGAATATTGACCAGTGCCTTGAAACGGAGTTCTTCGAGAAAGTCGATGATGGGAAAATGAACCTGCTATCAAACGACGATAAGAGAACATAGCGAAGTCGCAGTGTTCTTGCCTGAATTCATAACGCTCAGGTAAAACTGGGATTATGCGTGTCATAGTAAAGCCTCTCAGTTATATTAATATATTCGCATGAACGTATCTTTATCTTGGAGAGTGGGCTATACCTTTAACAGCATCAGGTTAAAAACATATCCAAAATCCTTTTTAACACAGTCTTATCAGTAAACAGAAGGCTAATGATGTGATGCACCCTCAAACCAGAGATGTTAAGCAAGCAAACGAGTAAACAACTAAATGGCGTTTTATGAGCAGCGACACTAAAGAACTATCTTCACTAATCACGCAGTGTGACAAAGAGCCTATACACCTGTTAGGAAAAATTCAGAATCATGGATTTATGGTGGTTCTTGATAGGTCTGGAACGATTGAATTTTTATCAGAGAATGCCTCTGCATTTATAAATAAGAGTACAGACGAGTTAATCGGTGCTTCTTTTTGGAATCTCTTAGATCGGAATTTAGTTCATTCAATCAAAGGGGCACAAAGCCAAGCGATTATTCTTGGTAAAGCGGCCTATCTCTACTCGGTTTCTGTTGCTTTCTCCGACAATACGTTTGATTTATGTGTTCATCAAAGTGATGGATATCTTGTCCTTGAGTTTGAACATAGTGAGTCCTCGCGAAAATTTGAAAGTGTCATTGAGGCGTTGATGATTCAAATGACAATGTTTTCGGAACTCGGAGAGCTTTATTCTGGCCTTGCTCAAAGCGTTCGCACTGCAACGGGCTTTGATAGAGTGATGGTGTATCAGTTTCTTGCTGACGGCTCTGGTGAAGTAATCGCTGAATCAACATCAGGCGAAATGACCCCATTTTTAGGGTTAAGGTACCCCGCATCAGATATTCCTCGTCAGGCTCGGCAGCTGTACAAGAAAAACCTCATAAGAATCATATCTGACGTTTACGGTGAAACACATGAGATTTTAGGGAGAGATGAGAACAAAGCGCGGCATGTTGATCTATCGCTGTCTCGTCTGAGAGCTGTGTCTGAAGTGCATATTCAATATCTGAAAAACATGGGTGTTGGGGCATCCATGTCTATATCGCTTATTGTTGAGGGTGAGCTCTGGGGGTTAATTGCATGCCACCACAATAGCCCAAAAGTAGTGCCCAGTAGGCTCGTATCGCAATTAGAGTTATTCGCTGAAATGTTCTCGCTTGAGCTTTCTCGACGGCTAGTTACAGAACGGATCAGAGTGAGTGAACAAGCAAACTCAACCTTTGCACGAGTTTTAAGTAATTTTTCCCACGGAGGCTCAATTACTAACGCGATAGTCGAGCAGTTGGCCCTCTTAAAAACCCTTATTGATATAGATGGTGTGGGCTGTATTTTTAGCGGTGAATATACCAGAGCAGGCTCTGCTCTTGATGAGGAGAGTATTCTGCGCCTTACCGCTATCTTAAAGCGGCTTCCTGAAGAAGAAATACACCAATTTGATAGTTTGGCTGACTGTGGCGGTGATTTTTCTGGTGGAAAGGTTGCCGGTGTACTCGCGCTTAAGATATCAAGCCAACCTATGGATTACATATTCCTTTTCAGAAACTCAGTTGTAGAGCAGGTGACATGGGCAGGTAATCCAGAAAAGCGAGTTGAACAAAAAGGGGAAGAGAAGATCCTCACCCCAAGAGCAAGCTTTGACAAGTGGATCGAATATAATGAATTTAAGTCGATTCCGTGGACTACATTAGATATAGAACGGGCTAAATCCATTCGCCTTGGGGTTATGGAGCTGACGATCCGCCATCTCCATGAGAAAGAAGCATTACAGCGAGAGGCTAAAAAAAGGCTGGAACTGCTCATAGGAGAGCTTAACCATCGCGTTAGAAATATTTTAAACTTAGTGAGCGCTATTATCGGACAAACGTCTCAGCATAAAAAAAATATCAATGACTTTGTAAGCTCTCTGTCGTCCCGTATTTCAGCGTTAGCTTTGGGTCATGATCAACTTACTCACGCCTCATACAACAGTATTCATTTTCGGCAGTTGCTCAATAACGAGTTGAAAGCGTACATGGTCAACGAATCATCGTTCCATATTGAAGGCCCTGAAATCAAACTAAAGCCGTATGCAGTAACGCCCATTGTCCTTGTTTTCCATGAAATGATCACGAATGCTGCAAAGTACGGTGCGTTAAGCGCAACAAGTAATGACGGCAGGGTGTCAATCACTTGGGAGCTTAATAATAAGGGCTGCAAGATATTCTGGAAAGAACTTGGCGGCCCTCCTTTACATAGTCTAGGGGAAGATAGTTTTGGAATGACGGTTATTAAATCTGTTATTCCACATGAACTAAAAGGCCGAACTGAAATTAAGCCAACGATAACGGGCCTCACCGCAGAATTTTTGATACCCAGCAAATATATAGAGCTCGAAGACACTTATCTAATTGATGAACACGATGAAGGTAACAACAGAGCTATTAAAGCTAATAACATAGAGAGTCCTAAGCCACTTTCTAGCGCCTTTATTGTAGAAGATAACTTGCTTATTTCTCTAGATTTGAAGAAACACCTCAAAAAAATGGGGCTCGAGCAAATTGAAATTTTTGGCGATATTGCCAGTGTCCGAGCTGCTTTGGCGAAAAGTCGACCATCAATGATGTTTTTAGACGTACATTTGGGGCATGAAAATACCTTCCAATTGGGAGGAGAGATAGCGAAACTATCTATCCCATTTATATTTATAACAGGTTACGGCGCCGCAATTGATTTACCCTATGAGCTTAAAGATGTGACTGTGTTAACAAAACCTGTTGATACCGGTCTTTTAAAACAATCAATAGAAGCCTTCGGCTTTGAGGTGTGACGTAGTGACAAAAATAATGGCTCCGTCAGTAGTCATAGTCGAAGACAGTCTCGTCGAGATTATGAATATCCAAAACATACTCGCGGAGGCTGATATACGGGTCTTAGGCACTGCGATAAATACCGAACAACTTTTTGCGTTAATAGAAAAAGAAAGCCCTGATTTGATCCTCATGGATATAAACCTAGGCGGAGGTGAATCGGGTATAGACATTGCAAAGTTAGTTGCTGAACAGTTCGCGGTTCCCATCGTTTTTACTACTTCATATTGTGACGACACCACTATCTCTAATGCTTTAAAAGTGTCGCCCTATGGTTATCTCGTTAAACCCTATGGCGCATTGTCATTAACAACGACAATATTGGTCGCCCTTGAGAGAAAAAGAATTGAGCATGAACTCGCCTCGTCGAACCGCCGTTTTGCCATGGCGTCAGATATGGCGAAACTGGGAGTGTTAGAAATTGATAGCGCCTCTAGCTCTATAATCATTGAGAGTGTAGATAACCTTTTTGATTTTCCTAGAAAGCTCACCGTAGAGAAATTCCTTTCTTTGTTTACTGACGAGCAGCGCTTAGAAATGGCAGAAGCAATAAGGCTCAAGACTAATTATTTAACGACTCTGCAGTTAAAAATTGCTGGAAGAGAAACTCGTTGGTACCAGGTTGTCTTATCTGATGTAGTGTGGGAGAAGGACTATGTGCAAATTGGTGCTATTCAGGATATTTCAATTCTGCAACATGCTCAGTCTAACCTGACCATAGCAGATCGGGTTGTTAGTGAAATTAAAGAAGGGGTGCTGGTTTGCGATGCGAACGGGTCAATAGTCAAGGCTAACAAAGCGTTGTGCGAAATGCTTGGCTGCGAGCCGAGTGAGCTTATCTCACAGGATATAAATAAAATTTTCCCCAAAGAGCGCAGACACGACCCCCGTCCCGATTACCTAATGGATGGGTTAAGAACAGATCTCACCATCGTAAATGAAGGGCGTAGATATCATTTAGTTATGTCAGTCACGTCTTTCGATAATGGCAGTGGAGAAACTCACTTTGTTGCTATTTTGACCGATGTCTCAGACCTCAAGTCATCGGAAAACCAATTAAAGCTTTTAGCGTTTACCGACGCACTCACTGGGGCAGGCAACCGCAACCATTTAAATAATCTAGTAGAAACGTTCAGTGAGTCCTGCGAACCATTTTCAATTATTTTTATTGATATTGATGAATTCAAACTCATTAACGACACCCATGGTCACGAGGTAGGCGATGAAATCCTCAGAACTTGTGCCAGCCGTTTCAAAGCAGCAATTCGGCAAGACGACTCCGTCTTCAGGTTCGGTGGTGATGAGTTTGTAGTTGTTACAGGTACTACATGTGAAAAGCATTTGAGTAACGTGACTTTCAGGCTGTCAAAATGTTTTAGCAAATCTTTCAAAACATCATCGGGCAGCTTTAATATCTCGGCAAGTATAGGCGTGGCCACCTCGACAGGTAACATCCCTGCTGTTGATTTATTAAAAAATGCTGACATAGCTATGTTCTCAGCTAAACAAAACGGAAAAAATAACACAGTCGTATTCAGTGAAGACTTATCTAAAAACATAGAGTACCAACTGTTTATCCAGCAAGGGCTAAAAAGCGCAATTCAGAATAAACAAATCACCGCCTACTATCAGCCTATTATCGGGGCTAAAGGAGAAATAATAGCCATTGAAGCGCTTGCCAGATGGTACATTCCTAGCCACGGTCCTATTAGCCCAGATAAGTTTATTCCCATTGCTGAGCGCTCGAATCACATCCATGACATCGGTCTACTAATGTTGGATGAGGTTTGCTTTGCAATTAAAACCATCGATCGCTGGGGTTTCTCAAACGTAAGATTTAACTTAAATATGTCAGCTGTACAGCTTCAAAATTCAGGAATAATCGACCTGTTTGCGGAACGCTTCGCCTTTCATAATATTTCCGCAAAACGAATTGTTATAGAAATCACGGAATCAACCTTACAAAGTGAGAAAGCACGGGAGGTGCTAACAGCTATCAAGCAGCTAGGTGTTACAATTTCAATCGATGATTTTGGCACTGGTTTCTCATGCATCTCAGAACTTGCGGACGAAGCTTATGATTCGATAAAAATAGACCGTTCATTGCTGCCAGATTTTCCTCTTGAGACTAGAGGGGAACTACGAAGATCGCTCATTATCGAAAATGTAGTCTCAATGTGTGAAAAACTTGGAATGCCTTGTACTCTAGAGGGATTAGAAACTGCTGAACAGGTCAACTTTGCGAAGAAAATTGGTGCTCGTGCTATGCAAGGCTTTTACTTCAGTAAACCTCTTAGCTTGGAAGGGCTAATGGAGTTTCTTCAGGCCGAGTTTGCAACGAGAACCGTAAATGTTTAGCGCGACTAGCCTTCAGAAATAAACCAAGCTAGTAATGCCCATTATTAAAGGAGCGCGAGAAGTTAACGTTGGTATTTTGATTTTTTACCCTTGAGTTTTGCATCAATGCCAATCTCATATACGTTTTTGAGTATGTAGATAATTCCACTATACTGCTCAGCAAATTCAGACGGTTTCAATCAGTACAACATATCGCACGGATTGGTATTAGATGCGAGATTGGTCTTATTTCTTATATTATTCGTTATATTACTGTCGCCATCATTCCCAAACTGCGTAATGCTGCTTCTTACTAATCAAATTCAGGGAAATGATGTGTCGGCACACTTTTACCTAAGATAGAGGGTTTTTAGTAGTGCTAAGGAAAGGCTTAGTTATCACCACGGTTATTCTTCTTCCTATTGCCGCCGTGGCATTTTTTATGAGTGTGCATGAACTGTTTAAAATGAAAACAGTGACAGTCGATCCAAAACTTAAAGAAATATCAGGCATTGAATTCGATAAGTACAAAAGACTTTGGGCTATCAACGACAGTGGTGACGGACCCATTCTCTACATGCTCAATAAAGATGGTACGATAGAAAGAGAAGTTACGGTTACCAATGCAAAAAATGTCGATTGGGAAGATATGACTCAAAATAGTTTTGGTCATTTCTTTTTAGGCGACTTCGGGAATAATGACAATAGGCGCCGTTGGCTTACGATCTATAAAATCGAAAATCCCATTGATATAAAAACAGATACTACCGAAGCTGAAATTATAAAATTTACTTATCCGGAAATGGGAAAAGGCAAAGTTAAACCCCAAGATAAGAATTACGACCTAGAAGCCTTTGTTGAATATAAACGAAATCTTTATTTATTTACCAAAAACAGAACTCAGCCTTTTGATGGTATAACGAAGCTTTACAAGGTAGGTGATCATGCCGCCAACTTTGATGCACAGCTTATTGGCGAGTTTAAAACCTGTACCACGCTTGAAAAATTATGCTGGATAACCTCTGCTGCAATTAGTCCAGACAGAACAAAACTCGTATTACTAGACTCTACCAGTTTATGGCTGTTTGAAAATTTCGAAGGTGATAACTTCTTCAGTGGAGACGTGTCTCGCATCGACCTAGGCGTAGTCACACAAAAAGAGGCGGTTACTTTCTACGATAACAATACGCTGGTTTTTACAGATGAAGAGTATAAAGGGTTATTTGGTGGAAATGTGTATGAAGTTAAACTCGACCAAGCCAAGCGTAACGTGATTAAATACCGCGATAGACTAAAACGAGATAGCGAAGGCGCAGAACCAAAGCGCGGATCCTCTCAACTAGAAAAAGCACCGAAGCAGTAGATATTATGAAGTTCAGTCCCTTACTTTCAGAATTAATTCAGGCCCTAACTTGCTTACCTGGTGTTGGTAATAAAAGCGCGCAACGAATGGCGTTTCACCTTCTAGAGCGAAATCGCACGGGTGCTATTGATTTAAGCAATGTGCTTCATAATGCCATGGAGCATATTCATCACTGCAAGCGCTGTAGAACCTTCACTGAAGACGAACTATGTGACATATGCCGTCATCCAGAGCGCGAAGCAAGCGGCCTTCTGTGCATTGTAGAAAGCCCGCAAGATGTTTTAGCAATTGAGCAAACGTTAAGTTACAAAGGCCAATACTTTGTGCTGATGGGGCACTTATCACCTATTGACGGCGTAGGGCCCGAAGAAATAGGGTTAACAGAATTAGAAGCACGCCTTGGTGCGGGTGGAATTAATGAGGTGATCCTTGCTACCAATCCGACAGTGGAAGGAGAGGCGACGGCGCACTACATAGCACAACTTTGTGCAAGCCACAGTGTTGATGCTTCTCGTATTGCCCATGGCGTGCCAGTTGGCGGAGAGCTCGAGTATATTGACGGCAATACGCTAACCCATGCGTTTTCAGGCCGCCGTAAGCTTTAGTTTTAAAGCGTCGCGTTTTTCTATGAGTAAAGTAGAACGCGATTTTCTTCCTATTCGCCTATTGCTTTTTGGGCGACTCCCTCTTAATCGTTTGTAAAACAGCCTACGCCACTCGTTCTCATTAAAAAATCTCCCAATTGAAGATAAATTTTCGTTCTAAACGTTGAAAAGTACGTTGAGCGACCTTACCTGATTAACATCAAACGTGATCCATTCAACGAGGAGATATTGGATTATGGCTGAAGCAGCCCAAAAAGAAACCCACGGTTTTCAAACAGAAGTAAAACAGCTTCTTCAACTGATGATTCACTCTTTGTATTCAAACAAAGAAATTTTTCTACGCGAGCTGGTCTCAAACGCGGCAGATGCTGCAGACAAACTGCGCTTTCGTGCGCTAGAAAATGATAGCCTGTATGAAAATGATGGTGAATTAAACGTAAAGCTGAGCGTCGATAAAGAGGCGAACACGGTAACGATTACCGATAACGGTATTGGTATGACTCGCGATGAAGTAATCGCGAATTTAGGCACCATCGCAAAATCTGGCACTAAAGACTTCTTCAGCAAGCTTTCTGGCGATAGCGCGAAAGACTCGCAGCTTATTGGTCAGTTCGGTGTAGGCTTCTACTCAGCGTTTATCGTTGCAGACAAAGTGACGGTTCGTACTCGTGCAGCTGGCGCTGATGCCTCTACCGGTGTTGAATGGGTTTCAGACGGTGAAGGTGAATTCACCATCGCGGAAATCAACAAGCCTACGCGCGGTACAGAAATTACGCTTCATCTACGTGAAGACGAGAAAGAATTTGCCGACACATGGCGCCTTCGCTCTATCGTAAGCAAATACTCTGACCACATTAGCATTTCTGTGCAAATGTGGAAGGACGAAGTGCCAGAGAGTGAAGGTCCGGATGGCGAAAAAATAGAAGCTCAGCCTGGTGAGTGGGAAGTGGTTAACAAAGCCACCGCGCTTTGGACTCGTGAAAAGTCTGATATTCTTGACGAAGAATACAACGAATTCTACAAGCATATTTCTCACGACTTCGCTGATCCGCTAGCATGGGCACATAACAAAGTAGAAGGTAAAACAGAGTACACTAGCTTGCTTTACATACCTTCTAAAGCGCCGTTCGACATGTGGAACCGCGACCAAAACCATGGTCTTAAGCTTTACGTTCAACGCGTTTTCATCATGGATGACGCAGAGCAGTTTATGCCGACCTATCTGCGCTTTGTAAAAGGTTTGCTAGATAGTAACGATCTACCGCTAAACGTGTCTCGTGAAATCCTTCAAGACAACAAGATTACCCAAGCACTGCGCCAAGGCTGTACAAAGCGCGTTTTACAAATGCTTGAGAAAATGGCGAAGAATGACAGTGAGAAATATCAAACGTTCTGGAACGAATTTGGTAACGTGTTGAAAGAAGGGCCAGCAGAAGACTTTAGTAATCGCGAGAAGATTGCCGGACTATTGCGATTTGCATCTACCCATGGTGAATCTGACGCACAAACAGTTTCATTAGCTGATTATATTGAGCGCATGAAAGAAGGTCAGGACAAGATTTACTACGTGACTGCAGATAGCCTGCAAGCAGCGAAGTCTAGTCCACACCTTGAGATCTTCCGTAAGAAGGGAATCGAAGTGCTGCTAATGGGCGAGCGCATTGACGAATGGTTAATGTCTCACCTAACTGAGTTTAATGAGAAGCAGTTTGTTTCTATCGCGAAAGGAAACTTAGATTTAGGCGACTTAGAAGACGAAGAATCTAAGAAAGCCCAGGAAGAAGCAGAAAAAGAAGTTGAAGGTGTACTTGAAAGAGCAAAAGCTGCGCTCGGAGATAAGGTAGTAGACGTTAAGTTTACACATCGTCTTACTGATTCACCTGCAGTGATCGTTGCTGACGATAACGGCATGACTACGCAAATGATGAAGCTGATGCAGGCGGCTGGTCAGACAGTGCCAGACGTGAAGTATCATTTCGAACTAAACCCTGAGCATAGCTTGGTTAAACTGCTTGCTGATACGCAAGATGAAGAGCTATTTAATCAGTGGGTAGGTGTGTTGTTCGACCAAGCTGCGCTATCAGAACAGGGCAGCTTGAAAGACCCTTCTAGTTTTGTTCAGAACTTGAACACTTTATTAATGAAGTTGGCCAAATAGGCAAGTGAATTAGAATATTTACGTAAAAAAACGGGCGTCATGCCCGTTTTTTTATTGTAACGTTCTATAAAATTAAGTTTGACCGTTTTACTGTGCTATATTTTGGCAGTTAAAAATGTCAAGTTAATCGCTATGCGCGTTAAGTTATTCAGCTTCAGCAGGGGATGAGTTGTTTGGTAATTTTCTCATCAACATAAGTGTAAACCTATAAAAGCGCCAATAAGCTGAACATATATTCGCCATTAGTCTTAAGATTAACATTACGGTACTCCTTACACTTGTCACCCCTGTGTTGAATGTGTAAAGTGCCCGAAGTAAAAAGTTTAAAAATCATAAGCGGAGAACGCACTCATGCGAATCATTCTTCTCGGCGCTCCTGGCGCGGGTAAGGGCACACAAGCTCAGTTCTTGATGGGCAAATATGGCATTCCACAAATTTCAACGGGCGATATGCTTCGTGCTGCGATTAAAGCGGGCACTGAGCTTGGTCTTGAAGCAAAGCGTGTAATGGATGAAGGTAAGCTTGTTTCTGATGAAATCATCATTGGTCTAGTTAAAGAGCGTATCGCTCAAGACGACTGTAAAGATGGCTTCTTGTTAGATGGTTTCCCTCGCACTATTCCACAAGCTGATGCAATGAAAGAAGCTGGTGTTTCTGTTGACCACTGCATTGAGTTTGACGTTCCAGACGATGTAATTGTAGAGCGCATGGGGGGCCGTCGTGTTCACCCTGCATCGGGCCGTGTATATCACGTGGTATATAACCCACCGAAGGTGGAAGGGAAAGATAACGAGACCGGCGATGACCTAATTGTTCGTGATGACGATAAGGAAGAAACGGTACGCAAGCGCCTTGCAATTTACCATGAGCAAACCAAGCCGCTTGTAAATTACTACAGCGCAGAAGCCGAAGCTGGAAACTGTGAGTACCATAAGCTAGACGGTACTCGCCAAGTTGAAGAAGTAAGTGCTGAACTTGCAGAGCGTTTAGGCTAATCGTCGACAACGTTTACAAAAGGTCGCTTATGCGGCCTTTTTTGTTGCTTGTAACTTACTAGCAGATAACGTTTAATTGCGTTCATGATGATGAGAACGCAACTGCCGACCATTTCATCGCGATACAACTATAACATGTGGAGTTAACCATGGTTTTGCCAATCACGGCGTTTTACGCCAGCCTGCTGGGTATTTGTTACCTGTATTTGTCGTTTTTAGTTATTGGAGCCAGACGTCGCCACCAAGTAGGTATTGGAGATGGCGGTCATGAAGATCTTATTCGTCTGTCTAGAGCCCATGGTAATTTTAGTGAATACGTTCCTATTACGCTTATAATGATCGCGTGCTTCGAAGCCAATACGGGTCAAGTGTGGGCGGTTCACGCGCTAGGCAGTGCACTATTATTTGGTCGTGTGCTGCATGCCTATGGCCTAGGACGCCACTCTGGCGTTAGTTGGCAACGCTTCGCCGGTATGATTCTAACCTTCCTCGCTATGCTTTGTGCTGCCGTGGGTAACCTGGTGCTCATTCATTTTGGATTGTAAAATTAATCATAACAAGTTCCTTCAAACTGAATAGCTCGCTCGTGTGGTGGAATAAAAAAGCGCTCGGTGCATATAAAATGCATCGAGCGCTTTGTCTTCTTAGATACCTTTAGAAGCGGTAAGTTACTTTGGAGTAAACAAAACGGCCACGAGGGTTGTGTACACTGCCTACGTAACCATAAAGATCGCTATCGCCATCACCAATTGCAAACGGCGGCTCTTCATCTAGCAGGTTGTTTGAACCAATGACCAAGCGAAGATTATCGCTGTAGTTATAACCAAATTGTAAGTCTACCAGCATTTGAGAATCAACGGTTCTAGACGTATTTTCCTCGAAATCTAATACACCGTCGAAATCAATATCTGGGGTGTCTTCAAACTCACCAATAAAGCTAATGTTTAGGTTGGCATCAAACGCGCCTTTTGACCAAGTAGTGCCGAACAACCAGCGGTGTTCTGGATAACCGTATTCGCCCGTATATTCTAAACCGTCTTTTTCAAACTTATTCATGTAAGACCAATCTAGGTTAAAGCGCACGTTACCGTATTCTTGCAATTCCATGCTGTAATTAGCACTGAAATCAACACCTGATGCTTCTTGTGATGAGACATTCTGATAGGTGTTGAAAATTTTCTGAATAACACCTAGTGACTCACCTTGCTGAGGGTCTAAACGAACACAGACTGTACTGTCTTGATTATTACATTCTGCATCGTAAACAAGACCGAACTGCTGCTCGTCGATTTTGTTATCTTGGGTAATACTCCATACATCAATGCTCAAACCGAGTTCTTGAATAGGTGCGTAGATCACACCAACGTTCCACGACTCTGACTCTTCTGCATCAAGATTAGGGTTACCCGCAAACTCGATATTGTAGTCTAGCGATTCACAGTCTTGACCCGTTGCCTCACAGCGATATTGGTCTACGAAGAATACGCTTTTCTGCGATGGACCAAGGCCAACTTGTGCAAGAGAGGGTGCTCTAAACCCTTGTGCCCATGAGCCGCGAACTGTGACTTCATCACTTGGTGCCCAACGTAATGCGATTTTAGGATTGGTTGTGCTGCCAAAGTCACTGTAATGATCGTAACGGCCAGCGAGTTGAAGCTCTAGTTGATCAGCCAATGGAATTGATAACTCTAGATATGCTGCGTACTGGTCCCGTTCTGCTGAAGCTGAAACCGATTCAGTACCAAAAATGAGTCCCCGTTGGAACTGCACATCAGGAATATCAGACACTTGCTCTTCGCGATACTCGACACCCGCAGCCATCATCACAACGTCGTCACCAAAGCTAAAGGCTTCACCAGTGATATGTGCATCAACACTTGTCATGCGAGACTCACCGCGGCGTACAAGGCTTGTAGTGATTTCGTCAATCACACTTTGTGGGTTGGTTACGCCGCCGAAAGGGTTATAGTTACCAAGATCGATTTGTTCTTGTAGCCAGTCAACACGCACCCAACCTTGTGATTGGTCACCGCTTTGCTCCGAACGGCTTCGTCCTTTTTGTACTGATGCTTCCCAGTCGTAATCGTTAAATGTACCGCGTAATCCCGCAACTAAACGAAGGGTATCAGACTCAATATCCCAACGGCGCGCGCCAGCATCAACAGGGCGGTAGCGACCAATTTCAATGTCCTGACCAAATGGATTGTTGGGGTGAGTCCCCGGAACGGTTAGGCCCGCATCTTCATCCAAGGGCGTTGCTGCACCGCCTGCTTCCGATGTGTTGTGCTGCATAGCAACTTCCATAAACGCTGTTGTCTCATCGCCAATTTTGTAATCGAATTGGCCAATAAAGCCCACGCGTTCAGAGGCTGGAATTGTTAATCCAAACGGGCCGTAATCGAATAAGCAACTGCCAGAAGCCGTAGCGCTATCTGCAGGGCAGTCTGGATCGATTGTTTTAACGCCATCTACATAGAAGTAGCCTGGATAACCCCGTGATGAACGAAAATCCATACCGCCATACGGTGACTGGTTGGCCGTACCAAAACGGCCCATTTCATCAGCACCCAGCGTGCTGTTATTGAAATAGTCAATAATAACGGTTGCGCTGCTTTTTTCGCTTTGAGAGCCCCACAGAATACTTGCAGTGGTTTCGTCATAGCTAGGGCCAGTTGTGCCGCCATAGCCAGCGTTAATTTCAAGACCTTCATAGTCTTTCTTAAGTACAACGTTAACTACACCTGCTACCGCATCGGAACCATAAATTGCAGATGCGCCGTCTTTTAGAATATCAATGCGCTCGATGGCTGATACGGGTATCGAGTTAATATCTACAAATGAGTTGGTAATACTTTCGGCAAAGGCGCTGATGGCGACGCGGCGGCCGTTAATGAGAACTAGTGTTGCATCTGGTCCCATACCTCTGAGTGATACTGCTGCTGCACCATTAGCGGTAGAGTCTTGGCTGTTGTTGCGAGTTGAAAAAGTACCGGCACCCGTGGCTGGCATTCTTTCTAAAAGCTGCTGTAAGTTTTCATAGCCCATGCCTTCAATCATTGTTGCGTCAATTGACTGAATAGGAGAGGGGCCTTCCATATCTGTGCGTTTAATGCGTGAACCGGTGACTGCAATTCGCTCAAGGTTCGCTGCTTCTTCATCAGCTTGCTGCGCATGTACAGGACTTAGTGAGGTAATTCCTGCAAGTGCCAATCCCACTGCTATAGCACTTATTTTACGACCTTGTTTCATTGTTATTTCCTTATTATCCATTTACTTGTTGTGTGTTGCTGCAACATAAGTATGTTACGAACTCATGAATAGCATTTCTAATACTAAAGTTGCAATAGTAGCAATGGCGAAATTTGTGACACTTGGTTACAAGGTGTGTAAAGCAGGTATTCCTTTTTTACTTTTTAAAAGCGGCGTTATGAAATTTTGTGAAGAGAAAAAAGCCACGTTCCCATTGAGATGGAAAGCAAACCTAAGATTTAGAAATAGACGAGAGAGTACAGTGAGATAGGTTAATGCGTTTAATATTTGTACATAAATTAGGGGTTCTCAGCTCTCAGAAATATTTAGAGGTGCTCGCATTACCTCTAATACGCTCTGCAATTTGCTTCCCTTTCAAGCGAAGAATAATTAGACGCTGGTAAAGGTCGCTTAATAATATCTCTTCACGTTATCTGATGAAGGGAAGTCTCGACGGTGGTTCTATTATAACGCGGTGAAAAATCTTTCCTTTCTAGGCAGGTACATATCTTCAGTATCGAGTGAAAACGCAACATAATTTGCTTTTCCCTGTATTTCTTCAACAGGAATAAAACCGTAATAGCGAGAGTCTACGCTATTATTTCTGTTGTCACCTAGTGCGAGCACATGACCTTTAGGCACGGTTACAGCATTAAAGCTTTTCGCTGGGCTAGGTAGCGGATTAAGCGCAATTGTACGGGTATGCCCTAATATGTTTTCTAAAAAAAGAGAGCTACCCTTTGCTTCAACTGAAGCTTTCTCATCGTTAATAGATAGCCGATTTTCTTCTAGTTGCACCGTATCACCTTCTACTGCAACAACTCGCTTTATAAGTCTGGTATCAGCCGCGTGGCTATTGATAATAACAATGTCTCCGCGATTGACAGCGCCGGTTTTCGCTAGGACAACGTCTGTAAATGGAATTTCTAGCGTGTAGGCAGATTTATCAACAATAACTCTGTCTCCAACGTAAATGGTGGGTTCCATCGAACCAGTTGGCACATAGTACCAATCTGCTACACTGCTTCGAAAAGAGAAAAGTAACACCACAAACAAAATAAACGGGAAGTTGCTTCTAACACTTTGCTTAATGTTAATCACTATGGAGTCCTTTAATTAACTTTTCTCTTTTAATCTAATCACGTTGGTGAGCCTTCACTGCAATAATTCGCTCGTAGGTGTAGATTGTTCCCTTGCTAATTTGTTCCGTTTTGGCCGTGTGAAAATGTAACCAACTGTGTCAGAAGCTTAGTAATAACGCGGTGAATTGAACCAAATGAAATTTGAACGTTAAAGGCTTATATTTAATTTTTATTTTTATATCAGTTGTTTAGGTTTGCTTTTGTTATGGGTTTTGAACGTCCTCAGCATTGATAGCGCATTTTTCCAGCAAAAGGAATATCATGGCGCTAACAATGGGCCTGTGTTAATTATTATGGTTTTGATAGTCGAAGAACTTACAGCATGCTCAATTCCTTTAAACGAACCAGGCTATATACAGCAGTCGCGGTTGTTGCATTAAGCACATTATCAATCGGATGCACGAATAATAATCCCCCGGCCAGCAGCCAAGCTGCTGTCGAAAATGCCACCTCATTCAATGTAAATTATGAACGCTTCACGCTTGATAACGGGTTAACTGTTATTTTGCATGTAGATAGATCTGACCCTGTAGCGGCGGTCGCGTTAACTGCGCATGTGGGGTCTGCCAGAGAAAAAGAGGGGAGAACGGGATTTGCTCATCTCTTTGAGCATTTATTGTTTCTAGAGTCTGAAAACCTCGGTAAAGGTGGCTTAGATAAGCTAAGCGCCAGAATTGGGGGCTCAGGGGCGAATGGATCTACTAGCCGAGACAGCACCAACTATTATCAAACGGTGCCTATTGATGCGCTTGAAAAAATGATTTGGGCAGAGGCTGATAAATTAGGTTATTTCATTAACACAGTAACAGACCCTGTGCTCGCTAAAGAAAAGCAGGTGGTGAAAAATGAAAAGCGTCAAAGTGTTGATAATCGCCCTTACGGTCATAACCAATATGTAATTGATAAAAACCTATACCCAGAGGGTCATCCCTATAGTTGGCAAGTCATTGGTTCTCTAGAAGATTTGCAAAATGCCACGCTGGCAGATGTTAAAGAGTTTTTTAATAAATGGTACGTACCTAATAATGTGGTGCTAACCATTGCAGGTGATATTGACGTTGCCCAAACGAAAGCATGGGTTAGAAAATATTTCGATGAAATTCCGTCCGGCGAACCTATAGAAAAACTAACGCCTCAACCTGCAAAACTAGAAACCACGGTAAAACGCTTTCACATAGATAATTTTGCACAAGCGCCGATGTTAACGATGGTATGGCCAACGGTGCCTGAATATCACCGAGACTACTACGCGCTTCAAGTACTTTCCCAATATTTAAGCCAAGGGAAAAATGCACCGCTTAATCAAGTTCTCATCGACGAGAAAAAATTCACCAGCAATGTTTATTTATACGGCTACGACGCGGAAATTGCGGGACAGCTTCAGCTACAAACAATGGCGTTTAATGGTGTCGATTTAAATCAAGTTTTAGACGGTGTTAATGAAGCATTTGCGCGTTTTGAGAAAGACGGAATTTCATCAGAGGATTTAGCGCGTATTAAAGCAGGACAGGAAACGGAGTTCTATAAAGGGCTGTCCAGTGTTCTAGGGAAAGGCTTCCAGCTTGCGCAATACGAAATTTTTGCTGGCGGCGCCGGGTTTACTAGCCAGGACGTGCAAAAAATACTAGGCGTTAGCCAACAAGACGTTATGCGGGTGTACAACGCCTACATCAAAGATAAGCCATATGTCGCTACCAGCTTTGTACCTAAGGGAGAGCAAAGCTTAGTGCTTAAGGGATCGACAGCGGCGCAGGTGGTCGAAGAGCAGATAGTTGCTGGTGCTGAAGAAAGTTTTGATGCGTCGGTCGTTGCCGATTATGAGCGCACGCCGTCCTCGTTCGATCGAACGAAAGAACCTAGCTATGGCGACAGCGTAACTATTACGCCCCCAGAAGTTTGGCAAACTGACTTGTCTTCAGGGCTTCGCATTGCTGGTATTTCTAATGATGAAGTACCGCTAGTAATGTTTGAACTGAAACTTGACGGCGGAATGCTTTTCGACCAAGAGGATAAGAGAGGTACCGCGAACTTGCTGGCGGCAACGTTGCTTAAAGGAACCGCGACTAAATCGCCACAGGAGCTAGAGCAGGAACTAGAGCTACTTGGCGCATCTATTGAAGCCAATGCATCTGAAACGGATATCACAATAAGCGGGACGGTACTCTCTAAGCATTTCGATGCACTTATGCAGCTGGTGTCGGAAGTTGTGCTTTCTCCTCGATTCGATGAAAAAGAATTTGAACTGGCTAAAAACGATACAATCAATCAAATTGAACAAATCAGAGCCAATCCAAATGCAATTGCAGCTGTGGAATTCAAAGCACTGCTTTACGGGCAAGATCACCCATTTGCAAACACGGCATTAGGGGATATGCAAAGCGTACCCTCTATTACAATTGAGGATGTTAAAGCTTATTACAACAAAAATATCTCACCTTCTCTGACGAAGTTACATGTTGCTGGCGATATTGAACAAAAGGCTGTTACTAAGGCTGTATCAAACCTTAATATGCGGTGGGCCCAAAAAGACGTGACGTTACCAGCGGTATCAGAGCCAAAATTACCTGACGATGCCCAGTTATTTTTCTATGACGTGCCTAACGCAAAGCAGTCGGTCTTGTATTTTGGTCACGTGGCACCAAAAGTTACCCATCCAGACGCGTACAAGGCGAGCGTAATGAACTATCGGTTGGGCGGCGGCGGTTTTGCGTCACAGCTCATGCAGGAGCTGCGAGAAAATAAGGGCTATACCTATGGTATTCGCTCTTCGTTTTCTAGCGACCAATATACGGGTGAATTTACAATAAGAAGCGCTGTACGTACTAACGTCACACTAGAAGCTACCCAAGCCATCAAAGATATCTTGTCTTCGTTTCAGTCTGATTTTTCAAGTGAAGACTTAGCTGTTACCAAAGGTTTTACCCTTAAATCAGGCGCGCGCGCTTTCGAAACACTGGGGGCTAAACTGAATATGGTAAGTGAAATAAGTGACTTTGGGCTTGCCGATGACTATGTTCTGCAGCAACAGACTGAAGTAGAAAACCTGACCGTGAATGACGTCAAACAATTGTACGCCAACTACATTCACCCAGATAAAATGATTTATCTAATTGTAGGCGATAAAGCTTCTCAATTTGATCGTTTGAAGGCACTGGGCCTTGGAACGCCTGTCTTGCTCAATCCTTCTAAACAGCAGGACTAGTTATACATTGTTAAGCAAGGAGTAAAGCAAGTGTTCAACACCAAAATACCGGGTAAATAACATCAAAAGGCTCGTATGAATTGCATTCTGACGAGCCTTTTTTCCATGCGTTGAACGGCTTAATGGGTTTTTAGTTTGGCCAACAGCTCCCTAAGCGTGCTTACAGCACTGAAGATAGCTTTAGAGCTTTCTGCTGATGCTTTAGAGTTAGTGGAAACGTCAGACGTTGCATTACCAATAACCACCATATTTCTATTCAGTTCTTCACTCACTTGACTTTGTTCTTCTGCTGCAGCTGCCATTTGGGTCATGCGTTCACTGATTTCTCCAATCTGCAGTACTGTGGTCTGCATTTTTCCTAACGCGGATTGTGAAAGTTGAGCCGCATCTTCAGCTTTTCGACTGCCCGAGTGAATAGTGTTTACTGTATGATCAACTTCACTTTGTAATGCTGTGATAACTTTGCCAATTTCACCCACTGACTCTGCGGTCTTTGAGGCGAGAGAGCGAACTTCATCAGCAACGACACTAAACCCTCTGCCATTTTCACCCGCGCGTGCAGCCTCAATGGCAGCGTTTAGGGCCAATAGATTAGTTTGATCGGCTATCGCACCAATAACGTCAAGAATCTTTTTGATGTCAGCACTTCGCTGAGACACCGCTTGAACCGCATCCGATGCGTTTTGCATCTCTTTAGATAGCTCTGTCACCGAGTGTGTCGATTCTGAAATCTCGCTTTCCGTTTGTTTCACTGAATTGGTAGCGTTATCTGCATTATCAGCTGCATCGGCAGCTGTTCTCGCTACCTCTTGCGCGGTTTGAGACATTTCAGTAATAGCGGTAACGACACTGTCTATTTCAGCCTGCTGTACTTGGATTAGTGAGTTTGTACTTTCGGTGTGGCGCTGCGTTTCTCCACTTTGCTCAATGACCTGAGCACACGACTGTTTGGCTTGATCAAGGAGCTCCCGAACGCGCTCCTTAAAGAGATTGAACGCTTCACTTAACTGAATGAGTTCCGCGTGCGAATGCACGTGAATATTTTGCGTTAAATCTCCACCCTGTCCAGCGAGTTCTTCCATTCGCTCAGCGACTTGACGTACGGGTTGGATGATACTTTTTGTAAATACAAAAACGAGGGCAAGTGCAACAGCTGTACATATTATCGCCACGATAAGTTGTGTCGATAGCAGTGACGTCACTGCTGAAGAAATCATCGATTCGAGCGAGGTAACCGGCGCCATTGCATGTGTTTTACTCACGCCAACGATCATTTTCCATTTCACATCCGCAAGGGGTAGTGATATGTCTTGAGTGACATACAACATGCCATCGTTTTCAATAAGTCCAGACTGTTGTTTTGCACTTAACAGCATGTTTGATTTGGCTTTATCGCTAAAAACCTCAGTAAATGGTCGAGCCAGTTTGTCCTTTGCATTGGTTGCAGCAACGACTAAACCGTTTTGACTGACAACATAGACCTCAGCATTACCGTCATAGAGCGAAGCTTTGAGGCCTTCAGCTCGCTTTTGAATAATAGGAAGGTTTAGATCGGTTCCAACTACGCCGCGGAATTGGTTATTTGCGATAACAGGAACCGTTAGGCTAGTCATTAACTCAGTATAGCCTTCGCGAATTTCGTACTGATAAGGATTAGAAACGCAGGGCTTACGTGTTTCTTCATTACACAGATACCATTCAGCTGCTCTAAACCCGAATTCATCAAGCGTTGTGTCATGCTTTAACTCGGGATCAGTAATTGCTATCTGCTCAGCAGCGCCGTTCGTTCCTCGAATAAAATAAACCTCGAAGCTGCCTGTTCCTGGCGTTGAATGAGACTTACCGCTTATGTTTTCAGAAGCTTTACCGTCAAACCTGTTTGTTTCAAACTGCGCATAAACGCTTGAGGTTAAATTCGTATCCAACATACTTTCAACTAAGCGCTTGGTCTGTTCGCGGCTCAATGACAGCGAATCACTCGCTTCTATGCTTTTAGTAAGTTGAGCCGCTAACGCGTTTGGCAAGATATGTGCACCGTTAATAAGTGCTTCCGTTTGCGCTGCATATTGAGATGCCTTGGCAGATACAGTCTTCTGTATCTGGTCTACAATTTCTTGATTAACATGCTGGTCTATTTCTTTTTCTGTCCGATCAAGTAAAAGATAACTCACACAAATAAACACTGCGGCGAGGAGTATAAAAAGCATGCCAACAACAGACATAAGCTTGGAAGAAAGAGAATGACTTTTTTTCATTTATAAAAACAACTTTGGTTAAAAAGAGAGCAGTACTGAACATAGTACATTTTTGCGATTTTTAGCGGGACAATCCGAATTACTTGGTGGATATTGCACGATTAAGGTAGCAATACGCATTGTACATAATTCGTTCTATAACATCAGTTGTCTATTCATCTTTGTTGTTTTGGTTTTTATACCTTTGTATTGGCCCTAATACGTTAATGCATGAAGAGGTGTTTTGACCAAAAACAAGCGTGCCTTACGTATTATCTTTAGCTGCGTATACAAATGACGTAAATAAATGAGAAAACTGGAGAGGTTGATGGCTAAAGATGCTAAGGATTCGGGCGACAGACAGCAAGATGTGGCGTTGAGCCATACCGAAGAAAAGGATGTAAGAGATAACCAAAGCTTAAATTCTGTTTCTTTGTACGCCATCGTACATAGGGAAGGGCTTGAGGAACTTCAGCGCCCTATGATGTCGTTATGGTGGTCAGGGGTTGCAGCAGGTATCGGTATATCGATTTCAATCCTAGCCGAAGGAATTCTGCATCACCTCTTTGCAAATTCTCCCAATCAGTTTGTTATTGAGAATTTAGGCTACACCGTCGGGTTCGTGTTGGTTATCGTTGGTCGACTACAGCTTTTCACCGAAAATACGCTTTCGGTCATTCTTCCGCTATTAAGCAAGCCATCGTTAAATATGGGCTTTTGTATTGCGCGTCTGTGGTCTATTGTTTTCGCCGCTAATATGTTCGGCACCTTTCTAGCTGCATTATTTAGCTACACCCTGCAAGCTGTGCCTCCAGAGCTGGTAGAAGGAATGACTGCTATATCTGAGCATTATGCCAAGTTATCACCATCAGACGCTTTTTCTTACGGTATTACGTCTGGATTTATTATCGCCGCTATCGTGTGGATGAAGCCTTCGGTTAAGCATTCCCAAATATTGATGATTGTGATTTTTACCTATTTAATTGCTGTAGGTAATTTTACGCACGTAATTGCCGGCTCAACAGAGCTCTTCTTGTTAGCACTACAAGATAAGATAACTATTATCGAAACCGTTTCTCTAATCGGCGCTACATTGCTCGGGAATATCGTTGGCGGAACAGGGCTGTTCGCACTGCTGGCTTATGGGCAAGTGGTAAGGGAAATTGAGAAGTAACATTCAGTAGATAAAAATGCCCTTAGCGCAAAAACGCGAAGGGCATTTTAGATAAAAAGTTAGCGCACTCGTAAATTACTTATGACGCTGACGCAACACGTTAAGTGCATCGTTAAGCGACATGTCGCTTGCTTGAAGTAGTACAGTTAGGTGATACAACAAATCTGCGGCTTCGTTTTTAAGCTCTTCTTTGTCGTGCACCGTTGCTGCCAATGCGGTTTCTACACCTTCTTCACCTACCTTTTGCGCTATGCGCTTAATGCCTTTGTTGTAAAGACTAGCTGTGTAGCTGCTTTTTGGGTCGGCATTTTTGCGTGCAGCTAGTACTCGCTCTAAGTCTGCAAGAAAGGTAAATGCTGGTGTGTTGCCGTCAAACCAACAGCTTTCAACGCCGGTGTGGCATGTCGGGCCGTTAGGGTTGGCTAATACTAACAGTGAATCTTGGTCACAGTCGCAGGCCACGCTCACTAAATCTAGCGTGTTACCAGACGTTTCACCTTTGGTCCAAAGGCGCTGCTTTGAACGGCTGAAAAAGGTCACTTTACCCGTTTCAAGAGTTTTCGCTAGGGCATCTTGGTCCATATAACCTTGCATTAATACCTTGCCAGATAATGCGTCTTGCACAATGGCAGGCAGCAAGTTGTCCATTTTGTCCCAGGCTAGCTTATTGCTATTGTCATTATTAATGATCACGGGTTTACTCCTTCTGCTTGCGCCGTTAATCCGTGACGCTTACGCATGGCAACGCCATTGCTGGTTAACTCTGCTTTTAGCTCATCAATGTTGATGATGCCTTTGTGAAATACCGATGCTGCCAGGGCACCATCTACGTCAGCTTGTTGGAACACATCAGTAAAGTGAGCAATTTCGCCTGCACCACCTGATGCTATTAACGGTACTTCGCATACATCGCGTACGGCCTTCAGCTGCTTCACATCATAACCTTTACGCACGCCGTCCTGGTTCATACAGTTCAGTACAATTTCACCTGCACCACGCGACTGCACTTCTTTAATCCAGTCGATGGTTTGCCACTGACTTTTCTGCGTGCGGCTCTCATCACCGGTGAATTTATACACTTCATACTGGTCGGTCGCTTCGTTATAGAAACTGTCGATACCGATTACAACACACTGCTGACCGTATACGTCGTGAAGCTGATTAATAAGATCTGGGTTGTTAAGGGCAGGGGAGTTAATTGAAATCTTATCTGCACCCATTTCCAAAATGCGCCCAGCGTCCTCAATGCTTTTAATGCCGCCAGCTACGCAAAACGGGATATCAATAACCTGTGCAATTCGGCTTACCCAACTTTTATCTACCACACGGGCGTCAGAGCTGGCAGTAATATCGTAAAATACCAACTCATCGGCGCCAGCTTTTGCGTATTGCTCGGCAAGGGGTACAATATCGCCAATGATTTCGTGGTTTCTAAACTGAACGCCCTTAACAACTTTGCCGTCGCGTACGTCCAAACACGGTATTATGCGTTTTGCCAGCATGCGATAGCCTCCTTAACCGTAAACTTACCTTCAAGTAGTGCGCGACCTAGAATAACACCGCCAACGTTTGTGGATTTTAGCGCTTCAATATCAGCAATACTGCCAATACCACCTGACGCTTGCCAGCTTATATTAGGGAAACGGGCTGCCATTTCTTGATAGAGTTCGGTGTTCGCGCCTTGCAGTGTACCGTCGCGGCTAATGTCGGTACACAGCACGTGCTTAGCGCCTACCGTAGCGAAATCTTCCAGTAAGCCTTCAAGGGCTACGCCAGAGTTTTCTTGCCAGCCGTGGGTGGCAATAAGCTTTTCACCGCTATCGCTAATATTGATATCAAGGGCTAGTACAATGTGCTCTGGGCCGTATTTTTCTACCCAAGACTTTACAAGCTCGGGTTGTTTTACAGCCAAAGAACCAATCACTACGCGGCTTACGCCAATTTCAAGTAATTGCGCCACTTCTTCTTCGCTACGAATGCCGCCGCCGGCTTGAAACTTCATGCGCTTGGTGTCGACCATAGACTTGATAAGCGAAAGCTGACGCTTGCTGGTGTCTTTGGCGCCCGTAAGATCAACTATGTGAAGCCAAGTTGCGCCTTGGTCGGCATAGTCGTGAACCACGTCTACTGGGTCCAGTTCGTATTGGGTTTTCTGCTCGTAGTCGCCTTGATATAAGCGCACTACGCGTCCGTCAATAAGATCAATCGCTGGAATAATCATTATAGGTTCACAAAGTTAGTCAGTAATTGTGCTCCGGCCTCGCCAGAACGCTCTGGGTGAAATTGCACCCCGTAAAAGTTGTCTTTATTTATAGCTGCTGAAAACGTATTGCCATAAGTGCAGCTTGCAAGCGTGTGCTCGTATTCAGGAACGGCAAAACTGTGCACAAAGTAAAAGTAGGTATCTTGTGGGATGCCTTTGAACAAACTTTCGTTTTTATGAGAGACGGTGTTCCAACCCATGTGAGGCAAGCGCACGCCTTTCGATTCCATGCGCGCTACGTGACCTGGCATAAGGTTCAAACAGTCAATGTTGCCTGTACCTTTAAAACCACCTTCGGCGCTGGTTTCAACCATAAGCTGCATGCCTAAACATACGCCAAGCACAGGTTGTGTAAGCGACTGAAGGGTTTCCACTAGCGCTTTTTGCTTAATGCTTGTCATTGCCGCCGCCGCGGTACCTACACCCGGTAAAAACACTTTATCGGCGCTTTTAATCACGTTTACGTCGTCAGATACGTCTACTTCAACGCCCAAGCGCTCAAGGGCAAAGCGTACCGATGAAATGTTGGCGCAGCCGGTGTTTACTATTACGATTTTTTGTCGCTGGCTGGAATTTACCACTGACATTACAGTGCTCCTTTACTGCTTGGTAGTGCATCGCCTTGACGGGTAATAGCTTGACGTAGCGCTCGGCCAAATACTTTAAACAAGCTCTCTACCTGGTGGTGAGCATTACCTTCGCTGGTGGAAAGGTGTAATGATAACCCCATGCTTTGTGCAAGCGAGTAGAAGAAATGCGGCACCATTTCAGTGGCCATTTCACCTACCTGATCACGGCTAAATTCAGCCTCAAACTTAAGGTGCGGACGGTTCGAAATATCCATAATACATTCCGCACGACATTCATCCATTGGCAACGCAAAGCCAAAACGTCCAATTCCCCGTTTATCGCCCAGCGCTTTTTTAAGGGCTTCGCCAAGAGCAAGGGCGGTATCTTCTACACTGTGGTGATCGTCAATGTGCAAATCGCCACTGGTAGTTAGGTTTAGCTCGAAGCCACCGTGGGTCGCAATCTGGTCCAGCATGTGGTCAAAAAAGCCCATGCCGGTTTGAATTGTCGACTTAGCTTGCGAGTCTAAATCTACGCGAACGCGAATGTCGGTTTCAGAGGTTGTGCGTACCACTTCTGCTATACGTGAAGATGCAAGCAAGCTTTTCTGAATATCATTCCAGTTTAAGCTCTCGCGGTTGTACTGAAAGCTGCGAATACCCATGTTTTCAGCAAGCTGCACATCGGTAATTCTGTCACCAATCACAAACGAGCGGGTGAAATCCACTTTGCCTTGCTGCAGGTATTCTTGAACTAAACCGAGTTTTGGCTTGCGGCATGTGCAGTTATCAGCATCGAAGTGCGGGCAAATAAGCACGTCATCGAATACCACGCCTTGGCTTTCGAAAATGGCCATCATGGCATTGTGTGGCTTGTCGAAATCTTCTTGCGGGAAACTGTCTGTACCCAAGCCGTCTTGATTACTTACCATCACGAGTTTAAACCCAGCTGCCTTTAGTTTAAGCAACACGGGAATTACGTTTGGCTCGAAAACCAGCTTCTCTAAACTATCTAATTGCTTATCTACTGGCGGCTCTTCTACGAGTGTACCGTCGCGGTCAATAAATAAAATGGCTTGCTGACTCATGCCGCGTCCTCATTATTTTTAAATTCGTTAATTAACTGCATTAAACGCTGATTTTGCTCTTCAGTGCCGATGCTTACCCGTAAACAGTTGTGTAAATTAAGCTGTTTTGATTGATCGCGAATTAGCATGCCTTTGCTAACTAGGTATTGCATTAGTGCTTGCGCGTTTGCGTAGCGGAATAAGATAAAGTTTGCTCGTCTGTCACCCACCAATTCAAAGCCATTAATTGATGCCAGCGCTTCGGCTAAGGCCTCTTTTTCGCGATTAATGGTTGCCACTTGAAGTTCAAGTAGCGTTAACGATTCTGCCGACAATGCTTGTGCGGCAATCTGCGCCACTGGCTCTGGAATAGGATAAGGCGCTATTACTTTAAGCAGAGCTTGAATCACCGGTGCTTGGGCGAGGGTAAAACCACAGCGAAGACCGGCAAGTGCAAACGCTTTAGACAGCGTACGAAGTACCACCAAGTTGGGGTAGTTGTTTATTTCATTTGCCCACGTATTATCGGCATCAAACTCAATGTAGGCTTCATCTACAACAACGAGTGCTTTATCGGCAAAGTGATTGAGCACGGTTTTAATGTCTTCACGAGCAACTGGCGTACCGGTAGGGTTATTAGGCGCACAGATGAAAATCACGTTAACGTCATCTTCAGCGCATACAGCATTCACGTTAAGGCTAAAGTCGTCGTTAAGCGGCACTTTTTTGATGCCTACATCACAGGTTTCAGCACTGATGGCATACATACCGTAGGTAGGTGGGCAAATCAGAATGCTGTCTTTACCCGGCGTACAGAAGGTACGAATAAGTAACTCGATGCCCTCATCTGCACCGCGGGTAACAATAAGCTGCGACTTATCAAGCCCTGCGTAGTTTGCGTAACCACTCACTACCGCTTCAGGCTGACACGATGGATAGCGGTTAAAGTTACCGCTATCTACACTGTATTCGTTGGCATAAGGTGACTCGTTAGCGTTAAGCCAGTCTTGACCACCTGAAAACAAGCGACGCGCCGATTCATAAGGCTTTAGCGGCACTAAGTTTTCATTAATTAAGTTATCGATAAGTGCCGACATTAGGCGTCTCCCTGTTTAAGCGCCAGCATACGAAGTGCAACGGCTTGTTCGTGTGCATCTAACCCTTCTGCTGCCGCTAGTGCCATAATCGCAGGGCCTAAATTACGCATGCCATCTTCACTTAGTTCTTGAATTGTGTAGCGACGCATAAAGTCCAACAGGCCAAGGCTAGAGTAGTTCTTTGCATAGCCGTATGTGGGAAGCACGTGGTTCGTACCTGACGCATAATCACCAGCAGATTCTGGTGACCACGGGCCTAAGAAAATAGAGCCGGCGTATTTAATTTTTGGTAAGTAATCGCGAGCATTCTCAATTTGCACAATTAAGTGCTCAGCTGCATAGGCGTTGCTTGCTTCAATGGCTTGTTCAATGGAATCGGCCAATATATAGCGTGCATTTTCCATAGCTGGGCGAGCGATTTCAGCACGAGACAGCGTAGCTAATTGGCGTTCAACCGCGGCTTTTGCTTCTTCAATAAGCGTAGCGCTGTTAGATACCAAAATTGCTTGGGAATCTGGGCCGTGCTCGGCTTGAGACAGTAAATCTGCAGCTACAAACTCAGGGTTTGCGAATTCATCGGCTAGCACCAATACCTCTGACGGACCCGCCGGCATATCAATAGCAGCACCATCAGCACGTTGGCTAACTTGCTGTTTAGCTTCGGTAACAAAGCTATTGCCAGGGCCGAAGATTTTATCGACCTGAGGAATCGTTTCAGTACCCAATGCCATGGCTGCAACCGCTTGAGCGCCACCACACAAGAAGATTTTATCAATGCCGCATTTTCTTGCCGCGTAGGCAATTTCGGGCGCAATAAGTTGTTCTTTGTTTGGCGGTGTGCAAAGCAGTTTATTTTCACAGCCTGCCACCAATGCAGGCACGCCCAGCATTAACACGGTTGATGGAAGTGGTGCGCTGCCGCCCGGGATATAAAGACCCACTGCATCAAGGGCGGTGAAGCGCAGCTCGCATTTAACACCAGGCGTTGTGGTTAGCGCAATATCACTAGGCATTTGCGCTTCGTGAAACATTTTTATGTTGTTGAACGCCGTGTCGATAGCGTTTGCGACTTCAGGTGTTACCTTAGCTGCTAGGGCATCGATATTCTCTTGCGAAAGCACAAGGCTTTTTATATCTGGGCAATCGAACTTACGAGTATAGTCGAGAACTGCCGCATCACCTTCTGCTTCAACGCGGGCGATAATGTCGCCCACGGTCTGCTTTAATTGTTGGCTATTGGCCATAGCCGGGCGAGCTAGCGCCTGTTTTTTCTCATTTGCTGAAAGAGATGACCAAGTAATCATAATTGCCTGCCTTTTAGCCCATCATTTTTTCGATTGGCATTACAAGAATAGAGCTACAACCAAGGGCTTTGAGCTTTTCCATGGTTTCCCAGAATAAGGTTTCTGTAGAAACAACGTGGATAGCTACTTGCTCTTCGTTTCCAGCAAGTGGAAGTACCGTTGGATTTTCAGCACCTGGAAGTAGACTTTTAACTTGCTCTAAATAAGCTTTTGGCGCGTGTAGCATGATGTACTTACTTTCTTTTGCCAGTAATACGCCATCAACACGTGGCATTAGACGGTTAACCAGTGTTTCTTTCTCGTCGCTAAGTTCGCCGTCTGCGCGCTTAATAAGTACTGCTTTACTGCGGAAGATAACGTCTTTTTCCACAAGGCCATTTGCTTCAAGTGTTGCGCCTGTAGAAACCAAGTCACAAATAGCGTCAGCGACACCCGCGCGTGGTGCAACTTCCACTGAACCTTGAAGCATTACGGCTTTTGCGTTAATGCCTTGGTCCTTGAAATAACGCTCAAGAAGGTAAGGGTAGGTGGTCGCTACCTTTTTGCCTTCTAGAGACTGAATGCCGTCATATTTCATTTCGTTAGGGACTGCGATTGATAAGCGACAGCCACCGTAGTCTAGACGACGTAACACTTCATATTCAAACGGCTTACCCGCAGCTTTGCGCTCAAGCATTTTTTCTTCAAGCTCGTTTTCGCCGATAAAGCCAAGGTCACATACGCCATCCATAACAAGGCCTGGAATATCGTCGTCACGTACGCGAAGCAAATCAATAGGCTGGTTCGTTGAATGCGCAATCAGCAGGCGATCACGAATGTTCAGTTTTATGCCGATTGCTTTTAGAAGTGCGATGCTGTCATCACTTAAGCGACCTGATTTCTGTACGGCAATTCGAAGTCTGTTGCTGTTACTCATTGAAACGTTCCTTACACGTTGTGTTTTAACTTTTGATTGCGCCTAAAACGAAAAACCCCCGGAAGTTTCCTTCCGAGGGTCGAGAATTTTTCTATCTGCGCCGTTGGAAGGAAATATAGACCTTCCAGCACGAACCTGAAAGGTTATGCTTTGTGGTGATGGTGATGTTTCGCCGCGCAGTTAATCATTTTAGTGAATATAATTCCTAATTTCGAACGGCTGAAACATTAGCGGTTTGAGCCTCGATTTGCAAGGCAAAAGTGAACTCTTTTCCTACATTAACTCTAAATTAATATACATATAATAAAACTATTCGTTATGAATAAGTTGTGAACCATAATTTTGAGCACCACTCGGCCGATAAATTCTATAAACCCATACACATTTTAGGAGGGCGTATGAGCAACGATCTGCTGTTTCCCATTTTGCCTCGCAATACCAAAGTGCCGATTGAACCCGATGAGCGGGTGAAAAAAGTGCAGAAAACGAAGAAGTCTGAGCACATTAGTGAAGAAGACCGCGACAATTTCCAAGACATAAAGCGTACCGAGGTAATTGATGCATCAGCTGAGAACTCGAAAGACAAAGAACGAGACAATAAGAGCGGTGGGCTTAAGCACATTGATATTGATGTCTAATGTATCTTTTTAGTATTAGGTTTTGTCCGCGTTTAGCTCTGCAAATAAGGCGGCAATCTGTCCCGTCACTTTATGTTTAGACAAATAGAAGGGAAGTGGAATACGCTTGGAATGGGACTCTTTCACCTTTACCGTGGCGCTGATATAGCTATCTAATACTGGTAAACCCTCCGACTTGAGTGAGTTCACCAATTGTCCAGGAAGCTTCGCCTGACTATTAAATTGATTAACCACAATACCCAACAAACGTAGCTCAGGATTGTGATCCTCTTTAAGCTCCATCGCATTGTCGAGCAACCGCAAAATAGCCTGTGCGGAAAAATCATCGCAATCAAAAGGAACGCAAAACCCATCTGCAGCAATAAGTGCCGCTTTAGAGTAAAAGTTGAAATTAGGTGGTGTGTCGATAAAAATATTATCGAAATCGCCCTTTAATTCTTTTAGTGCGTCTTTGAGTTTAAAAATTTTATATCGAGATTCGAGTTCTCGCTCTACGTCAGCCAAAGCTGGTGAGGAAGGCATAATAAAGAGGTTTTCAAAAGGGGTTGGATGAACAAATTCAATAGGCTTTTTAGCCGTTCTGAATATTCCCACCACTTGTTTAAACATATCAGCAACAGAATTGCTTTTTTCGCTGGCGTCAAACCCCGCGTAGTGAGTACTGTTTCCCTGGGCATCTAAGTCTACTAATAGCGTTTTGTGGCCCACCTTCGCGCTTTGTGCGGCTAAATTGGTACTAATCGTTGATTTACCCACCCCACCTTTTTGATTAAATACCACGACAATCATACGCAATCCCTATGTTGAAACAGTTATTGAACACATCAATTGACTAAAATATGCCCAAATACCATTGTGGATGCAAAATATTGTTTTTATTTTGAACGTTAGCTCTCTGTTAAAGTACCTAAGCGGGACGATAAAAGCTAAATTCAACTTTACATCTTAATGATAATGATTATCATCAGCTTATTCTTTTTTATGTTAATCGATTAAGTATGCGTTTTACCCCCACGTTACTGGCAATTTCACTGTATTCACTGTCCTCTCAGAATGTTCTTGCTCAATCTAACGAACAAGATGATATGGAGAGCATCACTGTTACAGCTTCTGGCTTCGAGCAATTATTGTCACAAGCTCCCGCGTCAGTAAGCGTTATTGATAGAAAGCAACTTGTACAGCGCGCATACAAAGATATTACCGACGCCCTTCGAGATGTACCCGGTGTCACGGTTACGGGTGGCGGATATCGCCAAGATATAAGTGTTCGGGGCCTACCTGCACAATACACATCTATACTTGTTGATGGAAAAAAACAAACAGGTAGAGAGTCTCAGCCAAATGGCAGCGGCGGGTATGAACAAGATTGGTTGCCGCCATTGGACAGTATCGAACGAATTGAAATTGTGCGCGGGCCCATGTCTACCTTGTATGGTTCCGATGCAATGGGTGGCGTGATCAATATCATTACGCGAAAGAACTTTAGAAAGTGGAGCGGCAACCTTCGAGCAGAAACTAAAATTCAAGAAAACTCTGACAGTGGATCAGATAGTCAAGTCCAGCTCGCGTTTTCTGGGCCGTTAATCGAAAATTTGTTGAGCATTACAGCCAGCGGCCTTTATCAAAAGCGAGAAGAAGACAATATTGAGCGTGGTTACGCAGAAAAAGACCTCAGTAATATTCGTACAGCGTTTCACTTAACACCTAACACGACAGATGTACTAACGTTTGAATTCATTTCTCAAGATCAGACCCGCACCGCTACACCCGGTAAGTCTTTGCCAGAAAGAAACGCTTTATCAGAATTAGAGAGCGATAGGCAATCATATGCGCTGACTCACGAGGGGAAATATGGCGATGTGACTGCTCGCAGTTATATTCAGCAAGAGTCGGTAGAGAATGTGGGGAGAGACATCACCATTGATAATTTAGTGATAAATTCTCAATGGTCTTGGGTTGTTAGCGACAGTCATATGCTGACGTTAGGTGCAGAATTCCTTGAAGAGTCACTTGATGATTTTGATACAAATGGCGGTGATGCGACCAATATTGAAAATAGCCAGTGGTCTTTCTATGGCGAAGATGAATGGCGCATAACTGATAATTTAGCTTTTACGCTAGGCATTCGTCTTGATAACAACGAGCAGTTTAGTTCTCAATTTAGCCCTCGCGTATACGCGGTATACAATATCAACGACAATTGGGTGTTGAAAGGTGGTGTCTCTACTGGCTATCGCACACCTGAGCTTCGAGAAATGGCTGATGGTTGGATTCAAGAAAGCCGTGGGGGCAACGTTTACGGCAACCCAGACCTGTCACCAGAAACTACGTTGAACAAAGAGCTTGCTCTGTACTATTCCGGTGATGCTGGCCTAGAGTACAGTATTACTGTCTTTCACAATGACTTCGATGACAAAATTGCCATTGCCTCTTGCGAGTTATCTGTTTGCCTAGATGAAACGGATCGCTACAACATCAACGTAGATGAAGCTGAGTCTTACGGCGCTGAATTTGCAGGCAAATATAATGTTGGGAATTGGTCATTTAACGGGGCCTACAGCTTTACTCGCTCAGAGCAAAAAACCGGTGAAAATCAAGGTTTGCCTTTAGTTCAGCAGCCTAAACATTTGTTCACATTGAACACCACATATCGTATTTCTCGAGAAAGCGAAATTTGGTCAAGATGGACCGTGAGGGGAGAAGAAACGGCGTTAACGTCAGTATCGTCGCGCTCAATTTTGTCTCCCGGCGTTGGTTTGTTTGATATAGGTTACAACACTAAACTAACGCGCAATGTTAAGTTGCAAACTGGGCTCTACAATGCATTTGATAAAACTATGCGCTACGAAGAGTTTGGGTACGTTGAAGATGGAAGAAGATTGTGGCTGGGGGTAAATTGGACGTTTTAAAAATAGTAGCTATTGCATGGGCTGTTGGCTTTTCCACTAATTGCACTGCTAGCTCAACGCTAACTGCTGATGATTATGCTCGTAAGGGGCTAGAGAGCGCTAAGCATTTTCCTGGCTTTGCAAGCTTGTGCGATATCAGTGCTCCGCCCAGAGATATGTTTAAACTCGGTGAAAAGCGACAGGAAAGACCTAAGCGTGCCGAGAGTGGAAGCAAGCCCGAACGCAAAGGCAAGGGGCGGCGCCAAATACCACCCCAGAAGGTCTTTGATAACCTCTATTACGTGGGGGCAGGCAACGTTGCAAGTTGGGCAATCGACACAGGCAAGAGCATTGTTCTGGTGGATGCCTTGAATAATAACGAGCAAGCTCAACAGTATATAATTGATGGCCTCTCTGCACTCGGGTTAGGCAACAAGCCCATATCTCACCTGATTATTTCTCACGGTCACGGCGATCACTATGGTGGGTTTGAGCTTATCAAGTCGACATATAATCCTCGCATAGTCATGAGTAATGTAGAGTGGGATTACCTCGAAAACGATAAATTTGCCAGTTATCGTTGGGGTAAAAAGCCAAGCCGAGATGTTGCGGTAGCCGATGGTGAAAAATTGAAAGTTAACGGTACTGAATTAACGCTTTATGTTACGCCGGGCCATACACCAGGTACGTTAACGGTCATTTTCCCCGTAGTTGACGGAAACGAAGAACATCGGGCTGTGTTATGGGGCGGTACTGGGCTCAACTACGGCCCTGATGTCTCGCGCATTCAGTCTTATACGAACTCTGCCATGACAATGAAACGATTAGTAAAAGAACAAAATATTGATGTTTTTTTGTCAAATCATCCTGGCAGGGCGGGGACAAAAGAAAAGTTAGACGCCTTAAAAAGACGAAAGCCTGATGAAGAACACGCCTTTGTGCAAGGTCAAGAGGTGGTGTTTGAAGCTTTTGACTTGTTAGAAAATTGCACGCGAGCCCAGTGGATGCGTATTGAGGAAAATCAAAATCATTAATATAAAAAAGCGCCTCTTGTATTCACGAGGCGCTCATTGTCTGGATTTGCTGTAATTCAGCAAGATAAAGGCAAAAAACTCGAAAGATTAGTTTAATTCTTTATCTACCCAAAATTTGGTGCCTTTCACCGTTGCTTGTAACGTAAGGCCACTTTCAGTCATCGTGTAAACAGTAACGTTACCAAGATAACCTTCTCCTTCTGCTGAAGCGCCCTTGCTACCCGCTTTCGCTGCTACGTCTGCATTTCCGCCCACTGTCCATCCGTTATCGATGAAATAGTTCATTGCTTTTTGCGTATGGAAGACCATTACAATTCGGTAATCTTTTGCGCCTAACCCCAATCCAACGCCTCCTTCCGCCATATTCATATACGTTTTCGCGCCAGTGACGTTATTGTTCACGACACCATAGCCTGTGCCTGCGGCAACAAAGAAAACATTGATGTTGGCGTTGGTAAACACGGCATAACCCGCAGCATCTCTGATTTGAGAGCGTGTATCCGGTTTCTCGGTGTATAAACGAGTAAGCGCGTTTTCCTGCATGTTTAGAATGGCCTGTTGTTTTTCGGCGACAGTGCCACTCCCCATTGAGGCGCACGCGGTAAGCGTCATAATGACGGTAAATAGTAGTGATTTGACAGTTAACTTACTAATATTCATGCAGTTCTCCTTAGCATGTGGGTACTTCACAGCGTTTAGAAAAAACGGTTTCCATAGAGTCAAACCCAAAAACAAACACGCTTTTCCTACGTTAGTTATGCAGTACGCAAAAAACGTGCTAATCAGTGCAAAGTGCTGTCAAATTGTTCGTTATTTATTGTTTACCATTCAATTTCAAGCTCCAATGCCCCTGGATGATCGGTTTGTCCTACCATCTCTTCGTAAGGCGTACTCTGTCGAAGCCATACTTTATCGAAAGTTTTCGAGTGGAAGTGTTCTCTTATTTCATTCAAACAATGAAACGTCTTTGGTTCAGACTTATTGTTACGAACTAGAGTACGAGCGCTTCCCATGCCTGTTGACGCTAAATAATTACCGCCTTCCAATGACTCTATATATAAATTCATAAAAGTATCCTTTTAATGTCGCCGTTAATAATTACAACTGCCTTATATTAATTAGTTGAAACCCCGTACTATGATCATTAATTTTGTGTCATAGTCTCAGCGCAAAGGCGTCAAGCATTTTAGTTTCTTTAGTTTTAGAACTAATCACCACCACTTGTTCGTACATATCATTATTCCCGTTGTCTTCAAGCTATCGTGTACGCGCTGCTTATCATCCGCGTTTAAAAAAGCACCAAGCTCAAACTGTTGAAGGTGGGTTTGCAGTACCAATCGGGGAAGGCGCTTTTTTTCAGTATCTTTGAAAAAATAAAGGGATGTGTCGTGGCGAGGAAAACGCAAATGGGCGCCATTTGAACATTGAACAAAAATAGTTTGAGGGGAAATTAGCACCGTTTGCCATTGGTAGGTGGCTTTTGAAACCAAATACATAATGAGTGTCAGTAACCCTACTTCTATTCCAGCAAATGGTAAAATGACCCATGCGCCCGCAAATGCCCACGCGATGGCAATTGAGCTTATAAACAGCCCGAAGCTTGCCATAAGAAATTTCGTTTGTTGCCATGTTGCCGAGCGATTTGGCGAAAGGTGCAGTTGCACCTGCTGCTCAAATGTAGATACTTCAACCATGTTTTTACAAAATGCTGTATACGATAATTGTGTAAGTAAAAGCTTATACGCGATGTAACAACAATAGTTTGAAATTTGTACAAATGCGATTTGCTATTTAGTGCATTTAGCTTGTAACCGAATATTGTCGTATTTTTTTAAGGACCATTGTGACTTCTTTTATCAAGCGAAACCCCGGCAAGAAATTACTGCTTGGCACCTTGTTATGTGCTTGGATAATCTTATTACTCGCCCAGCCTTCTACTTTAGAACTCATTAAAGATTATGGCCTGTTCGGTGGGCTTGGAGTGATTGGCGCTATTTTTGCGAATGCTACTGGTGCTGGTGGTGGCGTTGTCTTTGTGCCGTTTTTTAATTACTTACTGTTTTCGCCACAAAGCGTGGTGGCGACGAGTTTTGCCATTCAGTGCTGCGGTATGACGGCAGGAGCGCTGACGTGGGCCACCTATTTTAGACGGCAACACCGCCATGACGATTATTGGAAAGCGCTACCAAGCGCATTAATGCTGTCGGTTCCTGCGTCGATTTGTGGAATAGGATTCGCTCAATATTCTTCACAAAGTACGCGATTACTTGAGCAATTTTGGGGCGGGGCTAACAACCTGCATATCGCTTTTGGAAGTTTTTCCATCTTACTAGCGGTAGCGATTTTCGCTTCTATTCCGCTGATGAAGCGTACACATTTCGAAAAAGATCTCTCCACAAAAGATTTAGTGTTGCTGCCATTCATCGGCTTTGTCGGAGGAATTATTACGGCGTGGCTATCAGTAGGCGTGGGGGAACTTGTTGCAGTATACCTAATTATTCGTGGCTTTAACGTAACTATGTCCATCGCTATCGCCGTCATTTTATCTGCCTTTACTGTGTGGTCATCCTTGCCTTATCACGTATTTATTAGCGACGCTATTGTGTGGCATGTGGTCTTGTTTGCCGGTGCGGGGGCCATCGTGGGTGGAATGATAGCCAAATACGTGGTTTTGGCATTCTCTGTACAGCGATTAAAACTTTTTTTCGGCATGTGGGTACTTATTTTAGGTATGACGAGTTTACCTATATTTTAAGCCGCTCAATTAACGGTATTTAAGTGACTGACAGGTTACGAACTAACAGTTACCCCAGACGCAAACTCAGTTTTCAATTTCGCATGAACAAGGAAAGATAATATGGATATCAATCCTGAACCTCAGAAACGCTACAACGTTTTGCAGCCACAATGGTCTTCGCATGCTGTCATCTATCAGGTGAACACGCGGCAATTTTCGAAAAAAGGAAATTTTGACGGGGTAAGAGAAGGGCTAGCTCACATAAAGTCTCTTGGAGCAGATATTGTCTGGTTAATGCCTATACATCCTATTGGTGAAAAAAATCGCAAAGGTGAGCTGGGAAGCCCTTATGCGGTTAAAGACTATTTAGCAGTAAATCCAGAATTCGGAACTGAAAAGGATTTTAAAGCACTGGTAGATGAGGCACATCGATTATCGTTAAAGATAATTATCGACTGGGTGCCAAACCACAGCGCGTGGGATAATCCTTTAGTAGACCAATACCCAGAATGGTACGCCAAAGATTATAAAGGAGACTTTCGTCCTTCTCCTTGGTGGGATTGGAGTGACATTATTGAGTTTGATTATGAGCAGGTCGGTTTAAGAAAATACATGATTGAGGCTCTATGCTACTGGGTCGAGACCTTTGATATTGACGGCTTTCGTTGTGATGTTGCGGGCTATGTACCCAATGATTTTTGGCAGCAAGCGGTAAGAGAATTAAACGCCATTAAACCTGTATTTATGTTGGCTGAATGGGAAAATCGCGATTTACATGAAAAGGCTTTCAATATGACGTATGCATGGAGCTGGAACGAGACGCTTCATGAGCTAGCATATGGTCGATGCTCACTTGATAGGCTGCGTAAATACTATTCGTGGAACGAGAGAAGCTGGCCGCATTCCGCTTATAGAATGACGTTTGTTAGCAATCACGATAAAAACGCGTGGGACGGCACACATCGTGAGCAGTTCGGTGATGCGCTTGAGGCATGTATTGCCCTTTCTGTATTGGGTGAGGGCATGCCACTAATACACAACGGGCAGGAAGCTGGTGAAACGAAACGGCTAGCTTTTTTTAAGCGAGATCCTATCGATTGGCAAGAGCATGAGATTGGTGCGTTGTACCGCAAACTGATAGCGCTTAAAAAATCTAAAGCGGTATTGGGGAACGGAGAATTTGGAAAAAGAATGATTCAAGTTCCAAACTCCAATATGGATAAAGTGTTTAGCTTTGTACGCCATAACGAAGACGAAAAAGTGTTTGTGTTCATCAATTTTTCTCGCGAGCAAGTAGACGTTATGTTCGCAGAACCTTTGTTTGAAGGTGAGTATGCACATTGGGATTCTGGTGAACGTATCACTTTTAATGCTGACTCATCTATCAAGCTTGGGCCATGGGAATTTCAAATTTGGGTAGCCTAGTAGGGCTGGCTATTTATCGGCTACGGTTTAGATGGTAGAAGATGAACGTGGTGCTGGTGATGGCTTTTAGTGCTTTGAATCCTTTACATTAAGACAGCATTTATCGAAATACACTGATCGATATGAGTCTTGCTCAACTACAAAACGCAAATGAACGTTCATCATGCTAGTTTACGCTCGAACACACATTAAGGACACCGTATGACTTCTAAAGAATCAAACGATAAAACAACCGATCGCTCCCTAGGGAATTTTGCTGCCGTTAAAACCTCGATCGCAAATGGTGATACTGAGGGAGTAAAGGCGCGATTAGAGGGAAATGCGCTTGATAAGCTTGAAAAAGATTACCTTATTGACCTTGCAAGATTAAGCGGGAATACTGAAATAGTGGGCATTATAGAGGCCGTTCCGGTCAGCGATTAAATTTGAGAGCCAGAAGACGGGGAGCAATTGTAACTTAGTATTCTAGGCAAAAATTTATTTTCAAAATGCTTTGCTACTCAGGCAAACCTTCAAGCTTTATTATGTTTACTACATTACTTTCCCAAGACGCTTTGCTGGACATAAAGATATGAGCAGTAGGTATTACTGCTACATCAGTGTCCAGACATCCCGCCGGTACAACTAGTATTCCTGAGGGGTGGTTGTTTGGAAGCGCCGTCCCGCAATCCTTACAGAAGCTCTTTTGGTGTTGGCTTCCGGCAAGTGTAAACGACGAGATGTTATCTTCACCTGAACACCAAATTAGCTTGCCCGTCTGACAAAAAAGGTTAGCAGCAAAGGCGGAACCTGTGTCTTTTTGACAATACTTACAGTGACACAAATAGAAACTCTCGAATTCAGCTTCAATCTCAAAAGCTACTGCACCACATAGGCAAGAACCAACATAATTAGTCATAACGTTTCCTGTATCAGACGGAAGTAAAGGCAAGGTTCGCATGCCGAACTCTGCGCTAGCTAAGTATTTACGCATGAACTCGTATCTTTCAAGTACTATTTTTCAACGTACTTGATGCCCTGTGGGCGCCAGGAAAATGGATCGAATCGGCCTTTCTTACTGCTGGAGTAGGGCGCACAGGTGTAAACGAATAGAAGGGGCTAACGACATGTTAGCCCTGAATAATGCACGTTTGCCCTGTGTAACATTTTAAATGTGGGGGCGCTTTTTAACTAACTGCTTAGTTTCAGCTATTACGGGTTTTTCTAACTTAGAAACCGCATAGGCAACACCAAACCCCAAACAGCTACCCACTAGCACATCGGATAGGTGGTGGGCATCTCGCATAGTTCTAGACTTTCCAATTACTGCGGTTGCTGCAAGCCCAGCCGCAGACGCTAAAAGCAATGGGCCTGAAGAACGGGGTATAGAGCCTGCTACAGCTGCTATTGCACTGGCGTGGCCTGATGGCATGGCGTTGTATTTGTCTTTCAACGCTGGCCCCTTAAATGCCGGCCCTGATTCTGCCCGGGGGCGTTTCCGGCCAATTAGCCGTTTAAGGCCCGCATTCAATAAGCCTGCAACCGACGCTGATATCGTGGATTTTAGAAGAAACCGCTGTAGTTTCGGCGTATTTGAAAATGTTGAAAGCGTGTAAGCTGCGCCAGTAATTGCCGCGACGGAAGGGGGAGTGGTCGCTTTGCTCAGTGTGTCGGAAGTAATTAAGCTTCCTATACCAGGAGTTGATTTATCCCGTCTCCTGTTTATTTTGGTTAGGGTTTTAAATGCCAGTAAGCTTTTTATGCTTGTAGAAAGTAACATGATTGATTCCTTAAAAATTCACGGTGAAGCACAGCAATCCGCTTGCTGCCAATGCGGTAAGATTCACTCACAGATTCGAATACTCACTTCAAGTAACGGGTCTTGTAAGTGAAAAAAGCCGCAGATGCGGCTTTTTTATCTATTTGAATTACTCTTCAGAATCATTCTTCATGCTTTGATACTGGGTATATTCTATACGCGTGATGAGTTCATCATTGTTAGAATCAATGTCATCAAAATCACGGGTTACGCCGCTTCGCGATGCTTCAGCTTTAGTAAGTGCACCGTCGTTATTTGAATCCATCATTTCAAATTTGCTCTCGGCAATTACTGTCTGTTCTGCTTTTACATCAATTTCCTTTTCAATGACTTTCTCATTTACTTCTGTCTCGGTGGTAGCCTGCAGTTCATGGGTCATTTTCTTGTCCTTCACCGAGCTCACTTGTTCGTCAATTTCACTGTCAACCGCTACATACGTTTCCATTGTTCCTTCTTCATGGATACTTTCTTGTTCCGCTCGTGCTGAAGAAACAACATCACCGTCGAAATGTTGAGGATATCTATCAATATGAGCGTCAAATTCCTTCATTGAAAGTTGCGTATCTGCGTTCTTATCGATTCGCGTAAAGTGCGCAAAAATATCACTGTCTTTAGCTTCTGCTCGCGATATATATCCATTGCCGTCTTTATCTAAATTCGCGAATGATGAGTCTATTTTTTCCATATCATCACCGGCAAATGCCATAGTAGAAAGTGCTGTACTGATAAGTGTTGCGATTGTTAACTTTTTCATATCTTGCTCCTTGGTTTACGGCCTCCATACTGCTCTAAAACGGAGGAGAGAATTCTATATGAGTGATTCACAGTACATGCCATTCTAGAAAAATATATATTTTTCATTTAGATAGGATTCTTGGCGTCGTCACGGCGCTGGCGATAATTGTGATAAATTTAGGAATTTCTGAAAAAGTTACTCGGTATCGTTAATAAAAAGTGAACAGCCTTGTTCAGCTCGTCGTTAATCACACTAGCTACTATTCACTGCCGGCCAACCAGTTGTAGAAGTGGGCTACTCCAGCTTCTAAAAAAGGTTCAATAGGGCCGTGTTCTTCTTCACCAGTTGAAAACAACGCTCGCCGCCCCTTTTCTAACAACAGGCAGGCTTCTTCGTCTTCTACAGCTGTTTCCATGTAAGCGCGCTTTTCTGCAGTAAAGTAGTGTGGCATGGTTTCATACAGTGATTTTGAATAGTAAAATTCTACGTGGTTTGTGCATGCATCTGCGCCCTTGGGGTAGATGGTGCTGACTACAATAATGTCTGGGTACCATTCAATCATGATGTTAGGGTATAAAAAGCACCAAATTGCGCCATATTTTGGAAGCGTATTACCATAGCAGCTCAAAAGTGCATCTTGGAATTCGCGATAATTGTCGGTAGTACGTTTCGTAAGCTCGCGACCCAGCCCTACTTTTTGTATTGAGAAGTCCTCACCAAACGACCATTCTAAGTCATCTGCTTTTACGAATTGGCGGAGCCCAGGGTGCATTGAATAAACATGATAATTTTCAAGGTATATTTCTACAAAGGTCTTCCAATTGAATTTGTATTCAGCTGTTTCAGAACCTGCATAGAAATAGCCAGTAAAGTCTAGGTACTCGTCTAGTCCAAGTGAAGTCAGATCTAGTTGAGGAGCACGGCCGCGAAACAACAGGCCGTTCCATGTTGTTAGTGATTCTTTTTTTAACTGTCCATTAGGGGCATCCTTAAAGTGAGGCGTGCCTTTTAACAGCCCTGTGTTGTCATAACCCCAGCAGTGCAATTTGCATACGATATTTCGGGTTCGACCATTTCCTTCAAGTAGTTTGGCCTGTCGGTGTAAACAAACGTTAGATATAAGTTCATAGCTCTCGCCCTGATTAAAAAGTGCATAACGGTCGTTAAAATGTGGCAATACTTGATAGCTAAACTTCTCGGGCACCATTAACGAGTGGCCTGCATATGCAACTCCGCGAGAGAAAGCTTGCTGGACTTCCTTATGGCTTTCGTCAGCATCAAAGTAACTTTTAATGGAAGGATGAGTAATGATTTTCATAGTTTAAAAGGTGGCCTAAAAACGCATCGCGTTACGTCGATTTTATATAGGCGCTATTTATCACTGAATTGGTTAAAAAAATAGCAATATTTTTCATTGAGCCACTATTTTTTTTAAAATATCAGAGTAGAATCCGCGCACCCTAATTTTGTAGTGACTTTCATGGACATTGGTTTCCATCACTCTGAAGAAAAGCGCTTGCTCACGCTTTCCTTTTACATCGCCGGCGTTTTTGTTTTTGTTGCACTCGGTTTCGCTATTGCAACTCACTCAGGCGCAATTTTATTCGATGCGGCGTACTCCTTAATTGCATTTGTTATGTCAACGTTAACGCTTAAAGTAGCGAGTCTAGTTCAGCGCCCAGACGACGACCGCTTTCATTTCGGCTACACCGCAATTGAACCTACTTTAAACATGTTCAAGTCGCTGATTATTATAGCTACTTGCATGTATGCCGTAGCGAGCTCTATTCAAAGTGTTATCGCAGGTGGCAACCCTTCCAACTATGACATTGGTATGTTTTACGGTGTGGTAGCAACCGCAGGCTGCTTTGGCATTTCGTTTTATATGCGTATTAAAGGGAAACACTTACTGTCAGACTTAGTCAGGGTAGATTCGCATACTTGGATGATCGATGGAGTGTTAAGCGCATCTATACTCCTCGCTTTCATTTTGGCGTACGGTCTTGAGGGGACGCAATATAGTATGCTTGCGCCCTACGTCGACCCGGTACTCCTCATCGTTCTTGGCTCAGCGATGTTGCCCGTGCCATTTAAAATTTTGCGGGAAAGCCTTAATGAGGTAATAAATAAAGCGCCGCCCGAAGCTATCTCGGCTGTAATTGAGAAAAAGTTTAAAAAGACGTTGGCTGACGTCCCTTACGAGCATGTTGAAGTTCGCATAAGTAAGCGCGGGAGAGATATGTATTTGTTAGTTCATATCATTGTGGATGATGCATTTTCTATCGCGACTATAAGTGATTTAGACGAAATCAGGCTCAAATGCGAAGCCGAGATGCGAGAGTGGGATCCGTCTATCATCATGGATATTTTATTTATTAAAGATCCCGAATTAGCGGAGTAAATTTTTGTTAGTGCTAGCATACTTACTTTGTGAGCGGTTTAATTTACCGCGCCAAATGCTGAACGTCTTAACAGAATGAAGCTAACTTATGTCATCGAGTTTAAAGTAGGGGATGTAAGTAATTTCGCAATCACAGTAAGGCTTTACTGGCTAATTACGCGAACATTTCCGATAATCAAGTTTTTAAGTCATGCGAATGTGTAATGGAAACTCGACTGCCCCTTTATAAAAAATTGCTGGTTATGTATCGAATTGAGCCGGGGTGTCTTGGGCCGCAGGGCGCTGATTACGTCGAGGAATTTTGTGTTTTCGCTAAACAAAAGCTTAAAGACAGGCATAGCCATTGTTTACGATGGGCAATTAAACCTCGCTATGACAAATCCTTGCCCGAGTTAGAGTTTCAGATAAAAAACGGAACTTTGTCTCGCGACAATGCAGCTAAGTATATGACACGTTTCGATATAGACATAGATGGGTTTGAAGAAGCGCTGGATGAAGAACTTGCTGATTTGGTTGACGCGTTTTTCGAGCGATAAAGTAGGGAACAAAGGGCGAAAGCAAAAACACAAAGGCCTCGATATCTAAATCAAGGCCACTATATAACAGAGTGAAGTTTAGCTAGATTAATCTAAAGACGAAACTTTAGCATAGCCTTCTGCTTCTAATTCATCATTAACACACTCAAGAACAAATTCGTTCTCTGGCTTGCCTTTTGTTCCCTCTTCTTCAGCCACTTCCTGGCAGAATTGCGTCAGTTCTTCAACAAGCTCCGCAGGTGCCGTTTCTGATGCCATTGCTGTTAAAGAGAACGCCATTGCAGTTAAACCGATTAAGACTAAACCCTTCATAATTACCTCGTAAAATAGTTGAGTGTAAACACTTACGAGCTGGATATTGCGCTCACTTTTCAGGTTAAAAAAGCTAATTTTTTTGCTCCAGAAGACAAAATCTTTTCATCAAATATTCACTACCCAAATGTGCAAAGCTTTAATGGGCATTCAATAGGCTTTTTGGCATAATGCGCGGCCGAGATTAGAAAAGTAATGACAGCGCCTAAACCATGCCAACAATAAACAATGTATTTTCTTCAGATGGTCTTCTTGCTAGCACCATCAAAGGTTTTGTTCCTCGTGAGGCGCAAACAGAAATGGCTAAGGCGGTTAAGCGCGCAATAGATACCACAGGCAGTTTGATTGTAGAAGCGGGTACAGGTACGGGGAAAACCTTTGCTTACCTTGCGCCTGCGTTATTAAGCGATGGAAAAGCTATTGTTTCTACCGGAACGAAAAATCTACAAGAGCAGTTATTTCACCGCGATTTACCACTCGTGAAGAAAGCCCTTGGCAGTAAGCGCAAAACTGCGCTATTGAAAGGCCGGTCAAACTACCTTTGTCTTCACCGTCTTGCTCAACACGGCGGCAATTCCACCCTGGTCGAAAAAGAGGTGTTAGGGCAGCTTTCAGAAGTGAAGCGGTGGTCTAGTACAACGAAAACGGGTGACATGGGCGAGCTGAAGACCCTTCCAGAAGATGCGCGCGTGCTGCCGTTAGTAACCTCTACAGTAGACAATTGCTTGGGGCGCGACTGTCCAGATTATGAAGATTGCTATCTAGTGAAAGCGCGTAGAAAGGCTTTGGACGCCGATATTATTGTGGTCAATCACCACCTGTTTTTCGCCGATATGGCACTTAAAGACACAGGGTTTGGCGAACTTATTCCTGAAGCCGATGCAATTATCTTTGATGAGGCTCATCAAATTCCCGACATTGCCAGTGATTATTTCGGCGAGTCGCTTTCAACGCGACAGATTCACGACATAGCTAAAGATATAACTCTACTATTTAGAACAGTGTTAAAAGATGCGGGGCAGCTAGATAAAGCGGCCGACAAATGCAGAATGATCGCATCTGATTTGCGCCTTCTGTTTCCTGATACAGCAGAGCGAGGGAACTGGGCGGAAGCGTTAGACCGTGACGACGTACGCATGCAGGTGGGTAAGCTTGCCGAAGCTCTCGGCGTGTTGCACGAGGTGTGTAAACTGCATATTGGTCGGGACAAAGACTTAGATAATATGTATGAGCGTGTGGTGGCGGCAAGAGAGCAACTTGATGCACTCAGCGACAATAAGCAGGAAAACGTGAGTTTGTGGTATGAAACAACCCAACGCCATTTGATTATGCATCTAACTCCGTTATCTATTGCTGCGAAATTCAGGCGATTCGTATCTTCACCGCCTCGCGGGTGGATTTTTACTTCAGCGACGTTAATGGTTAATGGCGGTTTCGAACACTTTCAGCGACGAATGGGTTTGGAAGATGCAGAAACACTAGGCTTAGATAGCCCATTTAATTATCCTGAACAGGCTATGTTGTGCGTGCCACGCTATTTGCCAGAGCCTAATAGCTATGCAATGCGTGAAACCTTACTGGAAACGGCGAAGCGTTTAATCAAAGCAAGCCGAGGGCGGTGCTTTTTATTATTCACCAGTCACGCCATGCTAAGAGAAATAGCTCAAAAGCTAGAAGATGAGATAGACAATCCACTACTCGTGCAAGGGACAACAACGAAACAGGCATTGCTCGATGCGTATTTAGCCGATGAAAAAGCGGTGCTTATGGGGACGGGAGCATTTTGGGAAGGCGTCGATGTGAGAGGAAACGACCTTGTCTGCGTTATGATTGATAAGCTGCCTTTCGCTTCGCCCGATGATCCGCTACTGCAGGCACGTATGGAAGATGTGAAAAAACGTGGGGCTAACCCTTTTGGTGTAATTCAGATCCCACAGGCTGTAATTACCCTTAAGCAAGGTGCAGGAAGATTAATTCGAGACCCTACAGATAAAGGCGTATTGGTTATTTGTGATAATCGCTTAGTCACGAAACCTTACGCTAAAACCTTTGTCGGAAGCTTGCCAGATATGAAGCGAACGAGAAGCTTAGATGAAGTAGAAAAATTTTTAGCCGGCATTGATGAAGCCTAAGTTAAAGCCCTAAATATCGGCTTCTTGGAAATTATAAGCAGAGGTCGATTTTAGGTTATACAACACAAGAGACATACATGAATATTTTAGCGATAGATACGGCAACCGAAGCATGTTCGGTAGCATTACAGCACAACGGAACACGTATTACCCGTTTTGAAATATGCCCACAGCAGCACAGTCAGCGTTTGCTTCCCATGGTTGACGAGGTATTAAAAGAAGCGAATATCACGTTAAATGACCTAGACTTACTCGCGTTCGGTCGGGGCCCTGGCAGTTTTACCGGGGTTCGTATAGCTACTGGCATGATACAAGGTTTAGCGCTTGGTACGGGGCTGAAGGTTGCCGGAATAAGCACGCTTGAAGCCATGGCGGTCGAGACTGCAGCCAAAATCAACGATGAAAGCGCAATTATTGCAGTAGCTTCGGATGCCCGCATGGATGAAGTTTACTTTGCCGTGTATTCTCACACTCCTGATGGCGTCTATCGAATAATTGATGAGCAGGTTTGTCCGCCTGAAAAGGCTTTGGAACAACTTGATTCAATGGACCAGGAAGTTAGCAAAAAAATTGTTACCGCAGGCTCCGGTTGGACTGCATATGAAAAGCTCAGCGAGTGGCGCGCAAATACATGTGGTGAAAGCCATGAAGACGTTTCCCTACCAAACGCAGAATATATGCTTAGCTTGGCATCAAAAGCGCAAGAGACTGGTGACGTGTTTGATGCAGTTAATGTAGAACCTGTTTATCTTCGAGACAAAGTGACGTGGAAAAAACTGCCGGGAAGATAATCCATATAAAAGTGGTTTGTAGCGTTTATGTGCTGCAAACCTATTATAATTTGGTACAAATTTTGCCTTAAAAACTTCGTATGATAATTAACAATAATTTTGCTTTACCGTCTTCAGAGCCTTCGCAGGGGCGGGTAGCTAAAATAAACAAAGACCCTGAGCAGCAAAGCAAAGGGCAAAGTGAATCGTCTGCCAGGGCGATCGTTGTTACGCCTGATAAACAAGGCACAGATAACGCAAAAGCATATCAGCAATTTATTCGCGAAGACGGCAATAATTATTCTCAAAACGCTATCGCCTCTTACACCAGTTTCGAAAAACAAGCGCAGCGAGAGTCAATTCGAGGAATGTTTGGCGTTGATATTTACGCCTAAAACGCAGATTTTTTAATTGCCTTGTAATGAACGTCACGGGCTTTTGTTAATGTATTCGCTTTACCTCCACTTTTTTACATGTAGTAGCGCACTGTAGTTAATCAAAACACTGTAGTTAATCAAAACACTTACGCAAAGATTACATTTTTGTTTAATTGTCTATGCGGACTAGTATTAACTGAACGAATGAATGGAAGGCAACTCTAAGATCTAGTTAATCTTGTATTAGCATAATTGTAATTGAACGGCAGTGGTTGTCGCTTCGTATTAATGCTAATGTTTAGATCAATAGCGTGTGCTTTTTCTTTTCAAGTTAAAGAGATACGAAAAACAACTTGTAGACCTGCTAAAGAAAATACATCGCTTTTTATCATGAAATTCAGGGTTTGCTTTGATTAAGTGCATTATTAACACGGCACTTTTTCCGGGGTTCAAAGGAGCGCTTTAATGTCTCGTTATTTAGTTTTACTCACAGTCTTCTTGTTTACCGGCTGTTCCATCGTACCTGATAGCATTGAGGTGCCAGAAGGCACGCAACTGGTCAGCTACTCAAAGGCGGTAACTTCAGGTGCCAATGCGCAAGGTCAGAAAGCGCGTTGGGGTGGTTTAATTGTCGGGGTAGAAAATAAACCTGACAAAACTTTTATTGAACTTGCTCATTTTCCGTTAAACCATTACGGCAAGCCCGGCACGAGTGGGGAAACCTCGGGGCGCTTTAAAGTTCAGATTGACGGATTTGTCGACCCCATTGTATTTGAAGAAGGTCGTTCGGCAACCTTTCTAGGTACTATTACCGCACCTACGATGGGTATGGTGGGTGAGCAACCCTATATTTATCCCACAATTATTGCCGATGATTACCACATGTGGCGCGACCGTGATGTTTATCACATGGATACTTTCGGATTTAATAGTTTCACAGGTTGGTATTCCCCATTTTGGGGCGGGGTGGGGCCATTTTATCACCCGTTTGGATGGCGCAATATGGGGTGGGGACATCCCGGATTTAGCCACACACGTATCATTCGGTATAGCAATGCGCCGAGCCGCTCTGCTATGCCTAGTACAAAAAAGGTAAGTGCTAAGTCCCAAAGCAGGGGAACGCGTTCGACCAATCAGACGAACCAGCAGCAAAAATAATTCACGTAACAGAAGGCGGCATAAAATTGCCGCCTTTTTTAATTTTTTCTGGCTAACATGGATTTGGGCGGCAATAGTCTGCCGGGAAGGACACTATGATTGAAACAGAATTTAATATTGGAAACCTCACTTTAGCGGCATTGGACAATCAAGGGGGCGGTAACGTCGTCATCGGATTGCACGGTTTTTTGGACAACGCAGAAAGTTTAAGGTTATTGGCACCTTATCTTCAAACTCACCGTTTCGTCGCGATTGACCTTGCTGGTCACGGTCGCTCGGGTCATCGAGCGGCAGGTGCCCACTATAACCAAGCTGACTATCTTCAGGATTTGTATGCATTAATAGAAACCCAAGGGTGGAAAGATGTGATTTTGCTAGGTCACTCTTTGGGTGGGATCTTGGCAAGTATGTTTGCTGCGCTGTTTCCTGAAAAAGTATCAGCGGTGATAAGTATTGATGCCTGTGGCCCCCTTACTGAATCTGAAGAAACGACACCGTCACAAATGCGTGAAGCTATTATTAGTCGCCATGCCAAGTCGCGCAATAAACTTCGTTTAGTCGATTTAGAGGACGCAGTAAAAGCAAGGTGCAAGATATCGGATATACCCGAAGAACACGCACGCTCAATTTTATCCAGAAACTTAACGCAGGATGCAGGCGGGCATTGTTTTTGGTCCAGCGATCCTAAACTTCGAACCAAATCTACTCTTAGACTTACAGAAAAACAGGCAGAATCGGTGATGCGTGCTATTGTATGCCCTGTACTTTTCATCGGTGCGTCTAACAGTTTTAAGAAACTAGACAGTGTGTTTTCGAAAAGAAAAGACTGGCTTTTAAATGCACAGTTCGAACGATTTGTAGGCGGCCACCATATTCACATGGAAAATACTGACGATATAGGGGTACTAATACGTCAATTTGTTGAGCAATTGTAAATTGTACCGTTTATTTTTTTTTACACTTCCTATACTATTCGCAAGTTATCAGACCAGTTACGTGAACGTGGCTCCCCATGCGTTCATCAAATAGTATAAGAATAAAGTAGAGGAGGTTTTGGTGGAAAAAACCTGGCTTAAGCATTACGACCCTCGCGTTTCCGCAGAAATTGATGCCGATCGCTATGCATCTGTAGTAGACATTTTCGAGCAGTCAGTAAAAAAGTTTAAAAATAAAGAAGCCTTCATTAACATGGGGCATTCAATTACGTTTGAAGAGTTAGATACCTTGTCTGCTCAATTTGCTGCTTATTTGCAGGCAAGCGGATTGAAGCGTGGTGACGCAGTGGCAATCATGATGCCAAACCTTCTTCAATATCCTATCGCCATGTTCGGTATTTTGCGCGCGGGTATGGTCGTGGTTAACGTTAACCCTCTTTACACCGCTCGTGAATTGAAGCATCAGCTTAATGATGCCAATGCTAAAGCCATCGTAATCGTCGAGAACTTTGCGTGTACCCTTGAAGAGGTTATTGCAGAGACGAATCTTCAAGAAGTTTTCCTAACCGCCTTGGGTGATATGCTGCCCGCACCAAAGCGTTGGATAGTTAACGCAGTAGTCAAATACGTTAAGAAAATGGTGCCCTCTTTCAATCTCCCTGAAACTACGTCTTTTATGTCAGCGGTTAAAAAAGGCCAGTCGCTGGAATATAAGCGTCCTGAAATTGATAGTGGCGATTTAGCGTTTCTCCAGTATACAGGTGGAACCACAGGGGTATCTAAAGGAGCAATGCTCACACACCGCAATATGGTGGCTAACCTTGAGCAGGTCTCAGGTATTTTAGAGACGGTGATTGAAGAAGGTGAAGATTTCGTAGTAACCGCACTTCCCCTTTACCATATCTTTGCGCTACTGGCGAATTGCCTTATGTTCGTTAAGTATGGTTGCCGCAACTTACTTATAACTAATCCTCGGGACATGCCTGCTTTCGTCAACGAATTAAGCAAGTACCCCTTCACTATCTTACCTGGCGTAAACACGCTTTTTAACGGCCTGCTAAATACCCCTGGGTTCGACGAATTAGACTTTAGCAAGTTCAAGTTTGGTTTAGGTGGCGGTATGGCCGTTCAGCGTCCTGTTGCTGAAAAGTGGGAAAAAGTAACTGGCACGGTACTACTGGAAGGTTACGGCCTTACAGAATGTTCACCTGTAGTTGCAGTAAACCCACCGCAAATCGAAGCTTATAAAGGCGCCATCGGTATGCCTGTTCCATCGACAGACATCAAACTACTTGATGATGACGGTAATCCCGTTGAAAAGGGAGAGCCGGGTGAATTGTGGGTGAAAGGTCCTCAGGTCATGAAAGGGTATTTGAACCGTCCAGAAGCAACAGAAGACATTCTTAAAGATGGATGGCTTGCAACAGGTGATATTGCAACGGTAGATGATGAAGGTTACTTCTATATTGTTGACCGTAAAAAGGATATGATCCTGGTATCAGGCTTTAACGTGTTTCCTAACGAAATCGAAGAAGTTGCCGCAATGCATGAAAATATTGTTGAAGCGGCAGCAGTGGGGGTTCCCCATGAAGTCAGTGGCGAAGTTGTTAAATTGTTTGTAGTTAAGAACAACGACGCCTTGACTGAAAAAGACGTTATCGCGCACTGTCGTAACCACTTAACGGGTTATAAGGTGCCTAAGCAAGTTGTTTTTAAAGACGACTTACCGAAAACCAATGTGGGTAAAATTCTGCGTCGGGAGCTTCGAGACTAATTCGAATGAAATAGTTTTGTGAAAGCCGGCGTTAGCCGGCTTTTTTATTACTGTGCAAAAATATGCAATATCAATTAATTACGACATTTGAACAATTAGACAAGGTGTGTACTGCTGCACAACGTCAAGAAGCTGTAGCCTTAGACACCGAATTTGTAAGAACAAGAACGCTTACGCCACATTTAGGCTTAATCCAGCTGTATGACGGGCACCAGCTTGTGCTTATCGATCCTCTCGCTATTGACAACATGCAGCCGTTTATCGCGCTCATGGAAAATACAGAAGTGGTAAAGGTGCTTCACTCATGTTCAGAAGACATGGAAGCTTTTCTTACCGCTTTTGGTACTGTCCCAACGCCCGTATTTGATACACAGTTGGCGGGAAGTATGCTGGATATGGGACCGTCTTTAGGCTACGCGAAGTTAGTGGAACTGCTTTGCGATATTAGCTTAGACAAGGGAGAGTCACGCACAGACTGGCTAGCCAGACCCCTTCGAGAGGCTCAGCTAAGCTATGCTGCTAATGATGTTCTGTATCTTCTGCCGTGCTATCAGCAGCTAGCCAGCAAAGTACAGGCAGCAGGTAAAGTGCACTGGATTTATCAAGAGATAGACCTACTGATTGAGAAAAAGCGCGCACAAATGCCAGAAGACTTTGCCTATTTGAGTATTAAAAACAACTGGCGTTTGAACAGCGAACAGCTCACTGTGCTTCAAGCTTTAGCTGCATGGCGATTAAATACGGCGAGAAAGAAAGACTTGGCGCTCAATTTTGTTTTTAAGGAAGGACACTTATTCGAAGCAGCGCAGCGTCTAATAGACAACAAATCTGCACTGTCACGGATTAATGGCGTTAATCATCAGTCGGTGAGGCGCTACGGTGACATCATTATTGCATTGATTGAAGAGGCCAGGGCGAAGTATGCGCAAACGCCCGAAAAGCTAAGACTTCCCGTTGTATTGCGACTTATTGATGTTGCGAAATATAAAAAGACGCTCGCAGAGTTAAAAGAGGTCAGTGAGCAAATTGCCAAAGATAACGGGGTTAATGCTGACGTAATAGCGTCTAAAAAACAGTTGAATCAACTGCTTAAATGGTACTGGTTTTCGGTTGACGAAACGCGGGTTCAGGGGTTAAAGCCTGATGTTCTTTCCACGTGGCGAGAAACCTTGTTTCGCCCCCACGTAACACGCCTTCTAGGCGATGCTCCGTCGCAGTAGTGCCAATTCATAAGACTGGTAAACGCAATTAGCCCAACATGAAGAGAAAACAACCTTATGTTATGTGCAGTTTATAAAACGCGAAAAAAAGAAGGTATGTATTTGTACGTGCCCAAGAAAGACAATTTTGAAGATGTGCCCGAACCGTTGATGCAAATGTTCGGTCGTCCAGAGCTTGTGACTATTCTCGCATTAGATAAACACGAGCGCCTCGGTATGGTCGACAAACAGAAATTAATTGATGAGCTTAGCGAAAAAGGTTTCTACCTTCAGGTGCCGCCTAAAGAAGAAAACCTCCTTGAGACACATCGTGAGTCTCTCGGTCTTTCAAAAACACCGGATAAAAAGTTTTAAATTACTATGTTATTTAATGCAGTAAATTTTTCGCTGGGCAAACTTGCGATAGGAGACATCCGCGATGCCCTCACCACGTCATTTAAAAAGCGTAACCTTTCAGTGCGTTTATCTGTTTTTGTACTTGCGTTGACATGTTTGCTTCACAACATCGCACAAGCGGCCGCAAGCGATGCGCTAACCGAAGAGGGTTTTGCTACCTATGTTGCTTCCTTAAAAACAGAGGCGATGAATAAGGGGATGGACCTTGATAAGCTGGAGGAAGCGTTCGCCACCATCACGTTTAGACCCACCGTTGTAAAGTCTGATAAAAACCAGCCTGAGAAAAAGATAACTCTTGATGATTATTTAGCTACGCGGGTGCCGGATTGGAAAGTTAAGCAAGCGGTGGCAAAGTACGATGAACATAGCACGTTGCTTGAGAAAATAGCCAAAGAATACGGCGTTCAAGCCAGATTCATCGTTGCCCTGTGGGGAAATGAGTCAAATTTTGGGAAAATTCAGGGCAATTACAGTGTGCTTTCTGCGTTGGCTTCGTTAGCGTACGAAGGGCGACGAGAAAAACTATTCAAAGACAACTTTTTTGCTGCACTGCAAATTTTAAATGAAGGACATACCAGCGTAGATGCCCTTCAAGGTTCGTGGGCTGGTGCAATGGGACAGACGCAGTTCATGCCTATCTCTTTCTTAAATTACGCTGTGGATTATGACGGCGACGGCAAGAAAGATATCTGGGGCACGGAGGCTGACGTTTTTGCCTCTATTGCAAACTATCTATCCTCTGAAGGATGGAATAGCAAGGGCACATGGGGAAGGCAAGTTAAACTCTCCGGTGCTGTGCCATTTTCGGGGCTAGCCAAAGCTAACATGAAGCCGTTGTCATTCTGGAAACAAAATGGAGTAACGCGTTTTGATGGAAGTGCCCTTCCCAATGTCGATATTAATGCGTCGCTTATTATGCCTGATGGTGAAGATGGGCGTATTTATCTGGTTTACGACAATTTTCACACGTTAATGAAGTGGAACCGCTCGTCATACTTTGGCATTTCGGTAGGCTATCTTTCAGAACGAATAAAGCGAGGATACTAATGCCTTATCATCACGTTGATATGGAAGGTAACGAGATTTTGTTACCGGTAAATAAAGTAATTTGCGTTGGACGCAATTACCTTGATCATATTCAAGAAATGAATTCTACAGTGTCTGAGACACCTTTACTCTTTATGAAACCCAAAGCCGCAATGTGTCACATGCACGATAAAGTTGCTGTGCCTACCGACAACGGTGAGTGTCATAATGAACTTGAAGTTTCGGTACTGCTCAAATCATCATTGAAAAACGCCAACGAAGATGAAGTAAAGGCTGCAATTTGGGGCGTCGGTTTAGGGTTAGACCTTACGCTTCGTGATGTCCAAGCCGCGTTGAAAAAGCAAGGTCAACCTTGGGAAAGATCTAAATCATTCGATAACAGCGCACCGCTTTCAGGCTTTGTACCATTAAATGACGTTGAGAATCTTGATGAACTGCGATTTCGTTTAATGATTAACGATGAGATTCGACAAGATGGTCATACAGCATTAATGCTTCACAAAATTGTTCCTCTTATTGCCCACATGTCCTCAGTGTTTACGTTAGACAGTGGGGATGTAATTCTAACCGGAACGCCAAAGGGGGTCGGCAAGCTAGCGCCCTCTGATACCGTTGTCGCAACGCTAGAAGGTCATCTAACCGTGCACACAGAGGTAGTCGCAGAATGACAGTCGCTTTTTGGGAAACGAAGTCTTTAGAGGAAATGTCTCAAAAAGAATGGGAATCGCTATGTGATGGTTGTGGCAAGTGCTGCCTGCAGAAGTTTATCGATGATGATGCTGTTGAAGAATACGAAGTCACCGATCACATCAAAGATAATGAGAAAATACACTACACCAACATAGTGTGTTCGTATTTAAATACGAAAAAGTGTGAGTGCACGCAATACGAGAAGCGAACAGAGCTTGTACCCGATTGCGTTAAACTCACTAAAGAAAACCTTAAAGACATTTTCTTTATGCCAAACAGCTGTGCCTATCGAAGACTCTATGAGGGCAGGGGGCTACCTTCATGGCACCCATTGCTTAACAAAGGTAAGAAGCATGTGATGCACGCAAAAGGGATGTCGGTAAGAAATAAAACGGTGTTTGAAACTGACGTCGACTTGAGCAACTTCGAAGATTATATTGCTATTTGGCCTCTCGAGGACTTAGATTGAGTTCGTACCGCACAGTTTTGAAGTACTACCGAATATGTCGACCTCGCCACAGACAATCATAGACTAAAGAGCATAAGTGTTACTTATGCGCTTAGTTTATACTTCCGCTTTATTTTTTTATCCTATTTACAAAAGGCTTAAAAATGGAGAAGTCGAGCGCTAGCGCTTCAGGATTATTAGTCGCTATGGCATGTCTAGCAATGCCCTTAAAAGCTGAAAGTCTAGATATCAATTATAGCGGTTCAGTGAGAATGCGTTACGAAACACTGAACAATCCTATTTTTCCCACTAATGAAGACACGCGTGAAAAAACGAACGAGCGCCTCTCTACCCGCATTAGATTAAAAGGCGAAGCCGTTTATCAAAACTGGCAGGCAGTCGCCGAGATAGAAGATTCTCGAGTGTATCTTGATGACAATGATCCTACGCTCAAGTCTGCTCAGGTGAATACACTTGAACCTGTTCAATTTTACATTACCTACAAGGGTATCAATGAATATCTAGATAGCGTTACCGTGGGCCGCGTAACGCTCGACCACGGTAGTCGCCGCCTTATGGGGCGAACTCGTTTTAGGAATGCTACTAATAGCTTTGAAGGTGCATTAGTCGATGGGCACTGGTCGGGATGGAATGTACGTGGTTTTTACCTATTACCGGTTTCTCGATTTCCATTTGATGCACCTTCACTTGACGATAATAAGCGCGCTTTTGATAAGAGCTTTAGCAATCAAAAATTTTTCGGGATTTATGCTGAATCACAAGATGATGCCTGGAAAATACATAGTTACTGGTTAAAAGAATCAGACACGGAAGCGCTTGCAACGAAAAATCGCGACCTTTTCACGCTGTCAGTGGATTATTCGAAAACTTTTTTCAAGGACTGGAAATACAATATCGAAGCGATAGGTCAAACAGGTCAGGCTAGACAGTCTGCATCGGCCTCTGATCTAGACGATAAAGACGTCACTGCATGGATGGTGCACAGTCATATTGGCAAACAGATAAGTGCAAGCACGTTTTTAAGAGCCGAGATCGATGCAGCAAGCGGCGACAATAATACAGACGATGCAACCATACGCGGGTTCGACTCGCTTTACGGTCTTAGGCGGTTTGATTTCGGCCCTACTGACGTTTATCAAGCGTTCCCGCGAAGCAATATTCTGGCACCTGGGCTGAGAGGAGTAACGAAACTAAACGGTGCACACACCATTATGGTTGGCTACAAAGGACTTTGGCTTCATAAAGTGCCCGAGGGGGAAAATGACTTCTTGGGTCATCAGGTCGAGTTTCGTTGGCGTTATCAAGCACATAAACCACTACGTGTTGAAATAGGGGGCGCATATCTTGCGAAAGGCAGCGCGTTACAAGCTGGTGCTTACCCCGATGACTCTCTGTATGCTTACACTGGGCTTATGTATTCGTTTTGATTACTCATCTAAACCAGAGCACTGATTGATACCAGTCCGCATAGATAAATACCCTCTTATCTTGAGCACTATCTCTTTAGCACTCCATGTGTGTTTTGGTATTTGAGTTGAGAGTAGTGGGTAATAGCTTACGATAGAAGGCAAATCATGAAGTCAGTGCGTAAAGTAGTGCATCCCTTCCGAATACACGTTTGCGGCATAATCCTTCTTTAATGCCGCCGATACGCTCAGCCACACGAATGCTTGCCTTGTTGTTTGGCTCTACAAAGCATTCTAAACGATGTAAATTCATCTGCGAAAAAGCGAGCTTTTTTAACGCTTCACAGATTGCTGTTGCTAACCCTTTACCGCAAGCGTCAGGTCTTAACCAGTACCCAAGGTTTGCCGTAAGGTGAGTGTGGTGGATATGGTTGATTATCCCCATACCCAAGCATTTATCTTCGTGAATAAGTAAATAAGTAAGTCCATAACCAGCTTCCCGAGCACTCTCCATATTAGCAATATACTGTTTAGCAAGCGCAGGGGTGACAGGGCACACCGCAGAACCAAACCACGGCTTAACATGATGAATGGATTGCTGGCCAGCCTCACAAAGCGCATGGCAATGTTTATCTGCTATGCGCTGAATTGAGACTGGGCCTTGCTCTGTATGAATAGAGGGCAGGCGAGAAGGTAGAATGGATAAGTCGATCAAAAGGGTTTTTTATCCAACAACCGACATGCGAAAACGAGTGCGAACACAACAAAATAGGCAGCAAAAATGATTTGCATCCATTCAGCCATACCCATCGACAAAAACTGCCATGAATCTTCTAAGCAATCCCCCTCTGCTGCAAATACTGCTGGTAGCCACTCATGCAACTGCAGCCAAGACGGGAAGTTAGGTACTATTTCACAGCTAGCAAAAAAAGGATTAGCCGCGTTAAGAATGCCCACGTGTTCTCTTGCAATCAAGAAGCCCCATCCAGCCGACACTGCCCAACCGGCAAAACCTAACATGCGTGTGAAGCCGTTGTTTTTTATAAGAACGATTAATGCAGAAAGCACTATGCCATACATTGCCGTTCGCTGGTAAATACACATAATGCAGGGCTTTAAGCCCATACCATACTGGAAATACAAGGCTGCAACTTCTAGAGCTAATGATGTAGCGAAAAGCACAAGCCACGATGACTTGTGCTCTGCCCACTGGCTTATGCCGTGAATCATACTACGCATACATTAGTGACCTGATACTGGCGCGCCAGCACCAGTTGCCGAGTGATGCTCAATCAGGTGCATGTCATATAAAACCTGTGTAGCGTCAGCCAGTCCCAAATAGGTCGCCAACAAGCCCACTATCGTAAGTACAATAGTATAAGGCAAAGCCATCATTACCATTCGCCCATATGACAAACGAAGTAGTGGAGCGATGGCTGACGTTAGCAAAAATAGGAAGGCTGCCTGACCATTCGGCGTAGCAACACTTGGTAAATTAGTTCCCGTGTTGATTGCTACAGCAAGCATATCGTACTGATCACGTGTGATTTGACCTGCTTCCAGAGCTGCCGTTACTTCAGTTATATACACTGAACCTACAAACACGTTATCGCTCACCATTGAAAGTACACCATTGGCTAGATAAAACATTACCATTTGTGTCTCACCTTCGAATGATAATACCCAGTGAATAACAGGTTGGAATAGGCCTTGGTCGATAATAACCGCAACCACGCCAAAGAAAACACAAAGCAGTGCAGTGAAGGGCAGTGCCTCTTCAAAGGCTTTACCTAATGCGTGCTCTTCGATAACACCGCTCATTGAAGTCGCTAAAACGATAACCGACAATCCAATTAAGCCAACTGACGCCATATGCGTCGCAAGACCCACTATTAACCAAATACCAATAAGTGCTTGAACCACTAACTTTGCAGTTTCACGCTTACTGCGGCCTTTGTCCATGTGGTCGTTGTAGTCGACTAAGATTTGTCTTACGGCAGAGGGTAACTTTGCGCCGTAGGAAAACATGCCGGTTTTTTCTAGTACAACGGTAGTTAGTAAACCAAAGATAAAAACAGGCAAAGATACGGGCGCCATTCTGATAAAGAATTCCACAAAGTCCCAGCCGGCTTTATCTGCGATTATTAAGTTTTGAGGTTCACCAACCATGGTCATAACGCCACCTAGCGCAGTACCTACCGCCGAGTGCATCATAAGGTTTCGCAAGAATGCTCTGAAATCCTCTAGGTCATGGCTTCCTAGTTCATCATCGCTGGTGTGATCATGTTCAGAGTGAAACTCTTTACCTGAGGCAACTTTGTGGTAGATAGAGTAAAAACCTAAGCCGACACTGATGATTACCGCGACTACCGTTAATGCATCCAAGAACGCTGACAGAAATGCAGAAGCGAAAATAAATGCTAATGAAAGAATAAGTTTGTTTTTCACTTTAATGACAAGTTTAGTGAAAAGGAACATCAAGAGATCTTTCATGAAGTAAATGCCGGCCACCATAAATACAAGCAGTAGCAGTACTTCTAAATTGACTTCAATCTCATGCATCATATGCCCGGGAGAGGTCATACCTATAAACATGGCTTCTATAAGAAGAAGGCCGCCTGGCTGCAGCGGGTAACACTTAAGTGCCATTGCCAGTGTAAAAATAAACTGAATAACGAGTGTCCAGCCAGCAATATAGGGATCCACCATAAAAATGAAGGGGTTTACAATGAGAAAGGCAATGATGGTTTTTTTATACCAGTCGGGCGCATGTCCCAGGAAGTTCTTATAGATCGCCGCGATCATTGAGGTTTGCATGAGTTCCTGTTCCTTTTACAACAAAGCACGCATTTTTGCGTATTTTTTCACTGTGTAGTTCCGGTTATTGCATACATAAACTGCTGGTGTAACGGGATGAATTTCGCTTAACCATGGTTTTGCTGCTGTCATTATAGTCGGAAATTAAGCGTACATGATATTAACGTCTTGAGAAAGCAAATCACAGACCCCACCATGTGAAAGTTACTGAATATTTATCACATTTTTCACGATTTTTATTGTGACGGGTAAAAAAGCCTTAAATTTTGGATGATATGTGTACAGTTGGGCGTTAGAAGATTTTTAAATAATACTTTAATTTTAAAGACTTGTTAAAAGCTTTAGTAGACTAGGCATAATTCATTGTGATAATAAAAGGGCATCTGGTACAATCAGTTACAAAATAACAAGAACGTGCAGGCGATTAGTTATGATTTATAAGGCACAGAGTCCAGCCGGATTCGCCGAAGAATATATTGTTGAATCTATATGGAGTGGAAGGTTTCCTCCTGGCACCATTTTGCCTGCAGAAAGAGAACTTTCTGAGTTGATTGGTGTAACGCGAACCACACTGCGTGAAGTGCTTCAGCGTTTGGCGCGAGATGGATGGTTAACCATTCAGCATGGTAAGCCAACAAAAGTGAATAACTTTTGGGAAACTTGCGGATTAAACATATTAGAAACGCTTGCTCGTTTAGACCAAGAAGGTATTCCCGAACTTGTCGACAACTTGTTGGCAGCGCGCACAAACTTGAGTGCGGTATTTATTCGGGGCGCTATCCGAAACAACCCTCAAGAGTCTGCTGCAATTATTGCTCGATATAAAGACGTTGAGCAAGAAGGGCTGGCGTTTGCTCAATTCGATTATCAAATGACTCATGACTTGGCGTTAGCATCGAACAACAACGTGTTTGTGCTTATGATGAATGGTTTCCGCGGTTTATACTCGCGTATTGGTGGTTACTTTTTCTCTCATCAGCAAGCGAGAGATGTTGCCAACAAGTACTACGCGGATCTTCTCAATGTTGCAGAGAATGGCTCGTACGAAAAAGTACCTGTAGTAGTAAGAAATTACGGTATTGAAAGTGGAAAGGTGTGGTCTGCCATCCGAGATGAAATGCCAAAAGACTTGGTCGACTAACGTTTTTTGTTTTTCCATTGGTTCGCATGTGGATACAAACAACAGGATAAATAATATCGCTAACATTGCTTCATTTAATCACGTGTGACTAGTTGAAGTGCTGTAACAGCATAGATACAGAATACGCCGCATCGCTTTGCAAAGCATGCGGCGTTTTTTTATTCCTTAGTTTTTTAAGCTATGTTGTGTAGGTCGCACAAACACGATGTAGACGTAAACACGCCCCTCAGTTTTAAATCACCTAGAGCAAGAAATTTCAACATATTTTGTTACATATTCCCGTCTTATATGGGAAGAGCGGGCATTGAGTATTGGTAGCGCGAATGTCCTGGGTATGTATACTCGATAGTCGAGTGTGCACTGTTTCGTTATCTTCAATGTGCACTGATGCTTTACTCGACTGTTTATTTTATAACGTTAGCATGTCACGAGCGTGTCGTTGAAATAGAAGCGAACATTTAGGAAAACAAATGAAATATTTATGGATGGTCATTGCTGCGGGCAGTTTACTATCAGGCTGTAGCTTGGAAAACAAACCTGAAAACACTGAAAAAATGCCAAAAAATACAATCACAAAAACCGTGCTTAATACCGAAACGCCTGCGCCTGTGGCGAAAAAAGTGCCTCATAAAATGGAAGCTCACGGTGTTACGCGTATTGATGACTACTACTGGATGCGAGACGACTCTCGCACCGACGATGCAATTTTTGCTCACCTAGCGTTAGAAAACAATTACGTGGAGACCGTGCTCGCGCCGCTAAAAGATACCCGCGAAGCGCTTTTTGAAGAGCTCGTGTCTCGTATTGAAAAAGATGATTCTACAGTACCTGTACTTGATAATGGGTACTGGTACTACACAAGTTATTCGGGAGAGAACGAATATCCTGTATACCTAAGAAAGCCGACACTAGATGCCAATCCTCAGGTTTTGTTAGACGCAAACATCATGTCTAAAGGACATGATTATTTCAGCATTGGTTCTTATGCAGTCAGCGAAAACAATGCCTTAATGGCATATTCAGAAGATACACTAAGCCGTCGTCTTTACACTATTTATGTGAAAAATTTAAAGGGCGATGAAAAGCTTGACGACGTTTTAGAAGGGACATCAGGAAACGTAGTATGGGCGAACGATAACACGCATCTTTTTTACGTCAAAAAAGACCCTCAAACCCTTTTGGGCTATCAGGTTTATCGCCATGAGTTGGGTACACCACAAAGTGACGATGTGCTGGTTTATGAAGAAAGCGACCCTACGTTTTATACTTACATCAGTAAAAGTAAAGACGATAGTGTTATTTATATACACCACCAAAATACGGATAAGACGGGTGTTTCCATTGTAGATGCGAACAACCCCACAGCGCCCGCACAGGTATTTTTGCCGTTAAAAAATGGGCAAGAGTATAGCGTTGCGAAAGCTGAAGACGGCTACTACGTTCTGACGAATATTGACGCAAAGAACTTTAGAGTTATGAAAGCGCCGCTTGATGCCACTGGCGATGTGTCAAAATGGGAAGATGTCATTGCTCACCGTCCAAATGTGTTCCTACAAGGCATTGAGGTAATGAAAAATCATTTGGTAGTAAAAGAAAAAGAAAACGGTATGCTTCGCATGGTGGTTCTTAACCTTACGACAAATGAAGAAAAAGTTATTCCAACACAAGATCCCATTTATGGCGCGTATTTTTATGCGAACCCTGAAATGGACACGAGCACACTTAGAATTCATTACAGCTCTCTCACAACTCCTGCGTCTATTGTTGATATCAATTTAGATACGCTCGACAGTGAAGTCATGAAGCAAACCCGCGTTTCTGAGACGTTTGATTCGTCCGCCTATAAATCGGAACGGGTTTCAATTGAAGCGCGAGATGGAACCGAGATACCCGTATCACTGGTGTACAGAAAGGACAAATTTAAGAAAGATGGAACGAACCCGCTTTATCAATATGCCTATGGTTCTTATGGTGCGACGATTGACCCTACCTTCAGAAGCAGCTGGTTGTCTTTAGTTGATAGAGGTTTTGTGGTTGCGATTGCACACATACGCGGTGGCCAAATGCTAGGCCGTCAATGGTATGAAGAGGGTAAAATGCACCGTAAGATCAATACTTTTACCGACTTCATTGACGTGACTAGAGGGCTCATTGCTTCGCAATATGCCGATAAAAGCAGAGTATTTGCGATGGGAGGCAGTGCAGGTGGCCTGTTAATGGGGGCAGTAGTAAATATGGCGCCTGAGCTTTATCGTGGCGTTAGTGCACACGTGCCTTTTGTTGATGTGGTGACTACCATGAGCGATGCTTCGATACCTCTGACAACGGGTGAATATTCAGAGTGGGGTAATCCAGCCAATAAAGATGAATTTGAGTATATGCTATCTTACTCACCCTACGACCAAGTCGAAAAGAAAGACTATCCGAACATGCTGGTAACAACTGGGCTCCACGATTCTCAAGTACAATATTTTGAGCCTATGAAGTGGGTTGCAAAGCTTAGAGAATATAAAACGGATGACAATTTGTTATTGTTTAAAACCGACATGGAAGCCGGGCACGGAGGTGCATCGGGGCGCTTTAAGCGCTTTGAGTCGACCGCCCTAGAATATGCCTTTGTTTTACATCTTGCAGGTGTACCGCTTTAATTCGATGCTAACTTTTTTGAATCTAGCGTTTGTATTTAAGCCCGAATAAGTCACCACTTTTCGGGCTTTTTTTATTTTTTGTGTTTTTAGTATGCGGATTCTAATTGTTAAGCGTAAAGTTTCTACATGGTGTTAAAACACACTTTTATTTAGCATTGATAGGAGCTCAATATGACGACTACAAACACAATCAAAGGCAAAATTAACGATGCCGAAGAAATGGCGCGTAAAATTTGGTTAGCAGGCCTTGGCGCTTACGGTAAAAGTGTTGAAGAAGCACAGGGGCGTTACGAAAAGTTAAGCGAAGAAGCAAGCAAAATGTTTGACGAGCTTGTAACTAAAGGCGAGTCATTAGAAGAAGATGCGAAAAGCAAAGTAAAGTCTACGACTAATGATGTTGAAAATCGCGTGGCTGATGTACGTAAGAAGCTAGGTCTTGATTCTGAGCCAGCAGATCAACGTATTGAAGAGCTTTCAGCTAAAATAGACGCGTTAACTGAAGCTGTAGCGAAATTAGCAGCGAATAAGTAATTCTTTGCTCTGTTGGGCACCGAAGGGTGCCCATTACGCATAGAGGCTTATAGCGCACGTAATCGTGCTAGCGGCTTAGCGCAATTGAGTGACAGCGCCGCTTTTTATAATTTTTTATAAATGGTAGGGCAGAGCGTTTACACCAGTAAATTATTGGTCTTATACGCACTTTACCACTGCTGTCATGCTTACTGAATCTCCACCACGGAGGCATTATGAGCAACAAGACTATCCCTAATTCAACGTTACCGTCTAGCCTAGACAAAGAATCGACGGCGGCTAACGGCACGGCAGTATCTCCTTTTAAATCATCACCACTATTTGGCTGGTTGTACGCGGGTACTGACCTGATAGCTGCGAGGCTCGACCAGGCAGCGGGCATGGTAAGCCAAAAAATTGATGATACTCAAGAAACCATAAACGCCATGCAGGCGAAAGGGCTCGAAGTTGAGAGTGAGCTGAGGCAAACCTTAAATCCGTTTGCATTGGTTGACGTTGCACAGAAGTTCGTAACTTCCACCCCGCTCTTTTCTGTACTTTCTGGTGGACAAAGACGGCAGCAAAAAGAACATCAGCTAGAGGCGTTAAATGCGAAGGTTGATTTACTGGTGGAGCAGGTTGCCTTGTTGGCAGCAAAGGAAGCTGCAAAACAGGTGAAAGCTAACGAAGCAGTGAAAACATCAGCTACTGTTAAAAATACGCCATCAAAAGCGAGCGCAGCAGCAAAGCCGACTCGCGCACGCAAAACAACTGCTTCTACAACGAAATCTGCACCTGCAGGCGCTACTGCCTCAAGTAAGAAAAGCGCAAGCTCGACAGCCAGTAAAAGCGCTGCGGCTAAATCGCCAACAAGAAAAACTGCAGCACTAGCTAAAAAAGAGGCGTCTAACGCTACGTCGAGTAGCGCTAGCAGCACAACAAATCCGTCCGCGACAAAAGACAGTAGCGCGTCTTCCGAAACAAAGAAAAACAATTAGTCGTGCTATTCGTCGGTAGTAATAACGTAAATAGGGTAAGCTCTTTGGCTTATCCTGTTTACTTACTTACTTCCTTCCTTATTTATTTAATTTGGCCCACAAATTTTGATGCTTCTTAAATCCAAAGTAGTCATACGGTTCCCAGAAGCTGGGTACCAGATTATCGACTTCATCCGGTGTGAAATTGTTAGAAAGTTGACTCATGATTTGATTCAGTTTTTCCTTGCCCACACGCATCAGCTTTTTTCGATTGGCAGGAAAATAAAGGTTTTGGCTTTTTGAAATAACCTCATGGGCGCCATTAGTTATAAATTTCTGGTTTCTCGTGACTATTTTACACAGTGGCTCGGCTGGATTCGCAGGGTTGAGACCGATAACAATAGCATATTCATACTGGTCCTTTTCCTGGCCATTTTCATTTACCGGTATGAAAGTGATGCCAAAGCCTTGAGGAAAGTAACCTACTAAATCAATGAAATCCTGTGCCAATTGCTTATTTAGCCCGTTCTTTTTAGATAACTGCTCAATCAATAAATACCCTTTTGGTAAGCTAAGGCGCGAATAATCTGATTTAGTGGACAGTACAATTGAGACATATATTTGAGGAATTTTGATAATTTCGCCCAAGCCAGTCTTGGAAACAAAAGCGTCTTTGACAAGATTAAGCATGAAGTCTTGTGCTTCTTTATGCACTAATATAAATCTGTTTCGCTCTTCTTTGATATCACCAATATAGTTCGGGATACCCAAGCCGTCGCTCAGGTATTTAAGGGTAAAGTGATAGTTAAGCTTAAGAAGATCTTTCCTCTGAGATTCTTCGAGTAAACGAAACTCATCTAAGTCGCCATTTTCTCCTTTCAGGATGGTTAGAGATGCAGGGCTCTGTAAACCTATGTCTTGCAGAAGTGCAGCTGTAATAAGCGGTCTTCCAAGCTCAACTTTCCATTTTTCCTGCCAGTAGCGATTTCCGCGAAAGCGCGATGAAGCTTCCCGGTATTTGGAGAGGTATCTGTGCGCGATAGTATCGTGTTCAAGCAAACGGTCGACAAGTCGCAAGGTTAATACCGCTTTATACAAAGGCTTAAACCGCATGTGAACCCGAGCAAAATTTCCTTCTGCTCCTGGCGTAAGTAGCATAAGCGTGCCGAGTAGTTTGGCGCTTTGTTGTTGAGTCTCTTGCCAGTTCTCACCTTCGCTCAACTCGATAATTTTGGTGCAAACAGCATCAAGACGCTCTAGCCTAGCAAGGCGCTCTTCCTCTAATTTCTCTGTGCTATTTTTTATCTGCTTAGCAAGCTGTTCAGCCAGAATTTCTTTTTTCTTATTACCTTCTATTTTTTTGAGTTCAACTTTTAAATCGCTAATGTGATTTAAAAGCGAAGGCGTAAGGGAAAAGTAATGACGAGCATCCTCAAACACTGAACCGTAGCCAGCTTCTTGAGGGGATATCATATTGATGAGTTGTTTTACTTGCTGTGTGTAAATGCTGTCTGGGTTTTGGCTTTGTGCGCTCACCGTTATCCTTTAATTTGATACTGTAAATAGCTGCTTGTTGTCTTAAGCTAATCCAGGCTAAGCAGTTCTGTCCACGCGTTTATATCCACGCGTTACCTTACGACATGGCCTAACTCTACTGCTTCACGTTTCTTCAATTGGCTTAAATGATACCGCAACTTCTCACTTATTTTGGTATTTCTTTTAATAACATGGAGTTGTGGCCATGATGCCCGTTCACCGCTATCTATCAACTGTGCGATACTCTCGCGGGTTGGGTTAGACAATACATGCGACAAGTTTCTTATTTGTCGCTTGGGTAATATATTGATATTGCCCACGTATTGCTGATCTATGATAGAACGTACTTTGTGAATAGCCAGCTTTGCGTTTTTATTTCCGGTCAAACGCTCAATAATATCGATGGCGAAAATACTGTTTGTTTTGGCAAGCTGACCAATGTGGCGCGCCGACATATCCCAAACAGAATTAGGATCGATACGGTTCGGCGAGATAAAAGGTACCGCTAAAGGATTAGTCTGACTAACAATACTGTGGTTCACGCCGTACAGCCTTGCTAGTCGCTCAAAGGGGAGGTCTGCCATTAATGAACCGTCCGCAAAGCGCCGATTTGGAATGTAAGGCACAATGTCTCCAGCCGGCGTTTTTGCACGTAGCTGAACGGGACTAAAAATAACCGGTACAGCGCAGGATGCCCTAACTGCCTGAGTAATGATGGCATTAGGCGAGGTTTTGGCATTTAACAACCGTGAGTGCTGGTGAAGATCAGCCGGAGAAACGGTTACTGTGATATGTCTCCCGGTTTTCTTAAACGCTTCTTCAAAGGTGGTAAGGTCAAAAAGCTCAATTAAGGCGTTTTCTAATACCGAGCTGTCGAATAGCCCTTTTTTTCCTAGCCCAGCAAAGCTGCGCCAATGTTTGAATGTTTCGTAGATAAACTCGGCGCTCAGTGATTCACGAAGTTCATCATGGTTGCGGGTACCCAACATGGCCGCAATGATTGACCCAGCACTTGAGCCTGAAACCACCGTGGGCAATAGGTTTTTTTCGTTGAGTGATTTAACGACGCCAGCATGGAAGAAGCCTAGACCTGCGCCGCCAGATAGCATCAAACAGCTTCGGCCAAAGGCATGCGCGGTTTCTTCAAAGAAAGAAAGCTTTTCGTAAAAGTCTACATGCTGTTCATCGGCGTGAAAAATTTGCTCTAGCGCCAGCGTCACTTCATCAATAAATTGTTCGACAAGATATTTAGTTCCGATTTTGCAGTGGGTAAGCAGTATCGGGTTGGCGATGTTTCCCAAATTACCGTGAAGGCCTTCATGAAGTATTGACATCAAAGCATGCAGGTCGCCTTTTCCTCTTGCTAGCTGCAGGCGCTGAACACGTTTGCGAATTAGCTTGTAATCGTAGTTTTCACTTTCGTCTTTTGCTTTCCACTCGTCAGCGCCCGACAGCGCATCATGAGCTAAGCATGCGCCTTCATATTCATCATAATTTCTCGCATGCTCGATATCATGTTCTAGTTTTTTTAATCGCAAATCGAATACTGCCATGACAAATACCTACAATGTTGAACTAGCAAAGTTATGCTTTGTTAACCGCTGTAATTTAAAAATTACAGCAATCTAATGCCCTTAGGTTTTGTAAATCGAACTCTCATCTAATGCTGAAGCTTATTCGCTAATAAGCTAGCTTTTACACCACACTATCCTTGAACAGACAATTCAAACGTGAATTCACGACGCACAACACCCTATACTTGCAGTTTATGAGCTTTATTTAGAATTCACTACCTAATAGCTAGATAACTAGACCTAATTTGCTATAAGAGCGTATTAATATGTCTAGTTATTACTGTTTCACTTACTTGTTTTCAATCAACAATTCGAAGTAATTTTACTTTTTACGTTGACCATTTCATAAGCACTCAGTAGCCTGATGATGAGAATAATAAATTGGAACCCTTACTTGCAGTATGGAATGGAACCTTGAAACCCTGAGTTTGCTATCAATTCCTTTAATTAGCGCTATCGTTGGCTGGCTTACCAACTATCTTGCGGTAAAGATGATGTTTTATCCCATCGAATTTGTGGGCGTAAAACCTATTTTCGGATGGCAAGGTCTTATCCCTGCAAAGCGCCGTCAAATGGCGGAGATTGAAGTTGAGTTAGTTCTTGGAAAGCTTCTTAGTGTTGAAGAGCTAGCTCAGCGGCTCGATGCAGACGAACTCACCAAGGCTATTGAAAGGCGTTTAAGCCAAGTTATTCGCAAAGTCGTAAACGATGTAATGTCCGAATCAGCGCCACAGCTGTGGGCAGCGCTTCCCGTACAAGGTAAAAACCTGGTCTATCAGCGAATAGAAAACGATATTCCCAATGTGGTTCATAAAATGGTGGATGACTTCCAGCATAATGTCTCTGAAATTTTGGATATTAAGGAACTGGTTGTAGAACAGCTCGTTAATGCGCCAGAACTAGTCAACGAAATATTTCTGACTGCGGGCAGTAAAGAGTTTCCCTTTATCGTGCGTTCAGGCTTCTATTTCGGTTTCCTATTCGGCCTACCGACCATGTTGCTTTGGTATTTTTATCAGGCTTGGTGGATATTGCCATTAGGCGGGCTCTTGGTCGGTTATGCGACAAATTGGATTGCCATTAAAATTATCTTTGAACCTAAACGACCGGTAAAATTAGGGCCCATCACTGTTCAGGGCATGTTTTTAAAGCGCCAAAAGGAAGTGTCTGAAGTTTACTCTACCATTATAGAGCAAAAGCTTATCACGCCTAAAAATATCACCCACATTATCCTTCACGGTTCAGGTTCAGCGCAGTTACTAGAACTCATTGAGCTTCACGTTAATGATGCCATCGAGCGCTATGTCGCCATAGCGCAACCCTATTTTGCACTGGGCGTCGGCTCGGAAAATTATCACAACATGAAAGCGCTAGCGGTGCGTCAAATATTCGATAATTCTGATAAATATCTGTTGTATGCGTTTGACTACGCCAACAATGCGTTGCAGGTTGGTCATGATCTCAGTGAGCGAATGCAGGCATTAAGCGTTGAAGAATTTGAAGGGGTATTGCGGCCAGCTTATCAACAAGACGAGTGGAAACTCATCGTGACCGGCGCTATTTTAGGTATGGTGGCTGGGATTGCCCAGCTTTATCTTGTTTTTATGTAGTGAAGATCATGCAGAGTGTTTTATACCGCAACGTTGCTATTTCATAGCTTATGTAAAAGGATTGGACTCAATTATGAAGACAGCGCAAAAAATATTACTTACTGCGCTTACGTTGTTTAACGAGCACGGCGAAAATACCGTGACCAGTGTAGACATTGCTTTAGAGTTGGATATTAGTCCAGGAAACCTTTATTACCACTTTAAAGGTAAAGACAGTATTGTAAGTGCATTAATGAAAATGCATGAGCAACAAATGCATAAAGTATTGAATAGGGATAAGCTAGATACTCTTCACCCTGAAGAAATCATGTACTATCTGTTTCTACTCGTTGATAGCATTCACGTTTTTCGTTTTTTTTATCGCAGTCCGGCGGATTTAGCTGAAAAATACCCAGCTATTGTTCGTCCCCGCCAGCACATACTGACAAACTTGAACAAACAGTTGGCGTTTCTTTTTGACGCGTTAGCTCAGCAAGAAACCCTTATCGCGACGAAATCAGATAGATCGTTACTAGTAGATTTAATCTCGTTGATCATAACTCAGTCGTGCCAATTCGATGAGTTAAACAGTCATATGGACAGTGCTATGCAGCGCTATCATGCGTTGTCGCTAATGATGGTGAGTGTATTACCAAGGCTGGCGCTTTCAGATGAACAGAAGCATCAACTGTCGCAGCTGCTCAACTCTCACGATTTCATGAGAGATGCTTCAACGCAATCCCCATTCGACTTCGCTTAGAGGAATAACCATGGCAAAAACGCTCAGTTTCTTAGATAAGTCATTTTGGATAACAGAATCAGATGAAAATCCGAAACATGTCGCTTGTTTGCAGCTACTTGCCATTCCTAAGGGAGCAAAAAGTACAGACTATGTTCCTCAATTGTTCCAAGAGATACGAAGTTTTGCTCGTGCTACCTCTCCATTTAATTGTGCAGTAAAAACCGTATTAGGTTATCCGGTGGGGTTTGCGCCCGTTAAAAAACTCAATATGGATTATCACGTTCAGATTCATCGCGTTGCTGATGTGAAAAACAGAGAAGCGCTAGATGGTTTCGTAGCGAGACTACATGCGTCACGTTTGGACCCCGATAAACCTTTGTGGCAATACCATTTCATATTTGACGATAATAGCGATACGTTTGCCATATATGCGCGGGTTCATCACATGTATGGAGACGGAGCGACATTGGTACGCTGGTTTCAGGCTGGCTATGTATCACACTCACATGAGACAAAGTTTACGCCGGTGTGGGCGGTAAAGCGGCTTAGGCACAGGCGTCATGAGCCCATCAGTTTTTATAAACGCCTAGTTGGTGTCGGTTACGCACTCAAAACGGCTTTTGATTTATTAGTTATTTTTCTTCGTATCTTTATGAAGATTTTACGGGTTAACCCTCACTATATGCCGGTTCCATTCACAGGGACAAAAACCGTACTAACTGGGCAGGTTAAAGCAGGGAGAGCGGTAGCGACCATGGATTTAGACTTTAAGCGAGTGAAGGCGCTTGCAAGACGTACTCGGTCGACTGCCAATGAAGTACTGTTATGTGCCTTTGATATCGGCGTTCATAAACTACTGCAAGATCACGGGCAGGTATTTAAAAAAGCCTTGTTCACCAATATGCCGATTAATTTGCGCAAACCCGGTGAGAAAACTACAGGCAATAAAATTGCCATTGTACCGGTTCAGCTCGCTCACGGCGAAACAGACCCCTACCTTCGACTGCGCCAAATTGTGGTCAATCATCGTATTGTAAAACACGCCGCTCAGCATGCCCGACCTGCAGCTTTTAGCGGCTATACCATTGTAATTCAATCGCTGGCATTAGTATTTGAATGGCTAAATTTATCGAGCGTAGTTAAGCCAATTGCCAATATTTTAATATCAAACGTACCAGGACCTAAAGATATCCGCTATTTGAAAGACGCTGAACTCTTAGCTTGCTATCCCATTTCGACGATGACACCGGGCGGCGGAGTAAACATTACGCTAATGACTTACGCGGGCACAGCGAACGTCGGCTTAGTATGCTGTAATAAAAATATAGAATCGTTGCAGCCGTTAGCAAGATACGTGGAAGAAGCGTTTGATATGTTAGAAGCGAGCGTGGACGACCCAAGACTCAATATTGAAGACATCGGCGAACAGGTAGATATGGTGCCGGTCTCCATTGTTTCAGACCATTAAAAACGTGGTAGAAAACCTTTCTTGAATGGTGAAGTATTGAAAACAGTAAGCTGAGACAAGGAAGAGGTTATTTGCTTAGGTAGAAACGGAGTACGTCGTCTTCAACCCGCACACTTTGACCAAGCTTGGAAAAAAGGACCTCTCGCCAGTGATCGTTTCGCATGGTGTGGCTTAAATGTTCTTGAGTAATCTGTTTTTTAATTGCGCTGTCAATTTGTGGTGTGTGGTAGTCCAATATCGCTTGCTTCGAGCCTGATAGATAGAGCCTCAGATAGTCGGCAGCGATGTCTGATGTGCCCGCGCTAAACAACGAAAAAGCGGTTTTCAGTGGCCCTCCGAACAAGTTATTGACACTTTTGGGAAAAAAGCGAGTGAGTAAAAATTGGGTATCTTTAATTAAAGCATAATCGTCGTTCACCAATGTGACGCTATCGGTTTTCAAGTCGACTAAATAAAGCGTACTCATGTTTTTGTCGTAGTGGGGGGTAGCAGATAAAGTGAAAACTACGTGGGCACGGTAGATAGTGGTTGCTGCAACTTCAATCTTTAACGCTGCTAAACACTGAAGGCCGATACGGTTATGTTCACTATCCAGAATCAAGTTACCTTCAAGGACTCTCACAGTACCCGTACCAACGGGTATCTCAAACGTGAATGTGTAGGGAAAACTATTAGCTATTAGACTGTGCAGCTCAGACTTGGAAAAATCGTCGTGTGTCAGTTTCCCTAGTTTTACAAGCCACTGAGCAAAATACACTTTGCATTTGTCTTTTAACGATAGGTTATTTGGCAAAATTCACACTCATGGTATTGCTAATGATTATGCAGTGGCTGACAGCAGGCTAGCGTTTTTCGATGATCGATAAACTAAGTTATCAGGATTATTAGATTTTTTAAATCTATCAATTTAATTCTTTTATTGATGAAGTATTGTTTGCTAATCTGGTCGTACCACAACGTTTTTTTAACATTATTCGATTTGGCTTAAGGAGCTAGCGAAATGAGCGAAGTACTCAACAAGTACGATTATATTATTGTAGGTGGAGGCTCTGCTGGTGCTGTTCTTGCCACGCGCTTGTCAGAAAATCCTGCGCTTGATATTTTGCTATTAGAAGCCGGCTCTAAAGACACGAATCCGTTAATCCATATTCCTTTTGGCCTTTCTGTACTCAGCCGCTTTGAAGGCATAGGCTGGGGGTATCATACGGCACCTCAAAAAGAAATGTATGACAGAGAGCTGTTTTGGCCTCGCGGTAAAACCTTGGGCGGCAGCAGTTCAGTCAACGCCATGTGCTATATACGGGGGCAAAAAGAAGACTACGACCGCTGGGCTAATGAAGAAGGAGCCGAGGGCTGGTCATTTGAAGATGTACTGCCTTATTTCAAACGCTCTGAGAACTTTGAAGAAGGGGCTGATGAGTTCCACGGCACAGGTGGCCCACTAAATGTTAGCAAGCTTCGGCATACAAGCGTGCTTTCAGACGCATTTGTAAATGCAGCGTCATTCGCCGGTTATAAACAGCTCGACGATTTTAATCGCGACGAGCGGGAAGGGCTTGGCTTTTATCACGTCACTCAAATTAACGGGCAACGCTGTTCTACCGCTAAAGGTTACCTTTCTCAAGCTAAGCATCGAAATAATTTGACGGTGCTCACGAAAGTTGCGGCAGAGAAAGTGCTGCTTAAAGAGGGCCGAGCTATCGGCGTTCAAGTGCGTGAAAAAGGCGCGGTAAATCGTTACTTTGCCAAAAGCGAAGTCATTTTATGTGGTGGCGCTATTAACTCGCCACAATTGCTTATGTTATCTGGCATTGGGCCACGCGCTGAGTTGGAAGAAAAAGGTATATTCGTCCAGCAAGACTTGCCGGGTGTCGGACAAAACTTGCAAGATCACCTGGATGCAATAGTACAGTATACCTGTAAAGCACGGGAAGGATACGCGGTAGCCTTCGGTGCGCTTCCTTCTTACATTAAAGCTAGCGTTGACTACGCGTTCAAACGAAATGGCATTCTTTCATCAAACGTTGCAGAGGCGGGGGGGTTTGTGAGCTCTAGTTTAGCCACACAAGGCCCCGACATTCAATTCCACTTTTTACCTGCAATTCTAAACGACCATGGAAGACAGCTAGCTTTTGGTTACGGTTATGGCCTTCACGTATGTTGCCTATACCCCAAAAGCCGCGGCACTATCTCGCTTCAAAGCAACCATCCTGCTGACCAGGCACTTATCGATCCGAATTATTTGTCTGCAAAAGAAGATCAGCAAGTCATGATTGAAGGCGTGCGTATTGCCCGAAAGCTACTATCTGCACCAGACTTCGACAAGTTCCAAGGCAGTGAGCTATACCCAGGGGAAGATGCGCAAACCGATGAAGAAATATTAGAATTTTTACGTGAGCGAGCTGAAACCATCTATCACCCAATTGGTACGTGTAAAATGGGCAGTGATGACGATGAGATGGCAGTGGTTGATACACAATTGCGAGTAAGAGGTGTAAAAAGTCTAAGAGTGGTAGATGCTTCGGTGATGCCAAGCTTGATTGGCGGCAATACCAATGCACCCACCGTCATGATTGCCGAACGTGCTGCTGAGTTTATTAAAGCGACCCACGAAGGTCAGCCTGTTTCTCTAGCTTAAGCTGAGTCTGCTTAAACAGGTGTGAAAGTTAGGAGCGAGGCACTGTCTCGCTATGACGCTTGCCAGACCTTCCCGAAGGGCGAGTTTAAAATGTCCGTACTCTTTGTTGTGTCACCTTGATGCAGAACCACTATACCTACGGTAACACGCCGCGATTACGAACATTTTAACTCTCGCTGAGTGGGTAATTATCTATGCGGACTGGTATTAAAGCTTGATTAGGGCTGCTTTTGCATAAATAAGTCCGCTGCACAGTCACACATTTCTTTAATATGGCTATTGTCAGCATAGATACCGTCAATCAGTAACCTTGCAATTCCATGTAACGTGCCCCACGTAACCTGAGCTAAACGAAGAGCATCTTGATTATTCGGCAGCAACCCTTTTTCTTGCCAATAGCGCGTCATCGTCACTTGAAACTGAAAGCAGGGGAATGCCACGTTTTTCAGGTCATTAGTGGCCGCTTGATTCTGCCAGATAGTACGACCAAACATTAATTCATACATCTCTGGGTTGTCGGCAGCGTAGCCAATGTATTCATGCACAAATTCGCGAAAACGCACCTGTGGAGTTTTATTGTCTTGCTCAAATATTCGTTTAGCTGCGGTATGCCAGTCACTAAAGCCTTTGGCCGCAATAGCGCTTAACAGGGCACTCTTGTCTTTAAAGTGGTGATAGGGCGCAGTACGAGAGACGCCGGCATCCTCAGCCAGCTTTCTCAGCGAAAGACTATCAACGCCATGCTCCGACAAACGCGCCGTTGCTGCCTCTATAAGGGCACTGCGTAAATCGCCATGATGATAGCTTTGTACTGCATTAGCCATATATCAAATATTTCCGTTGTTGCAATTGGGACGAATAGATAACGTTTTATCTTGACACTGTCAACATAGCCTTTTATCTTGACGCTGTCTAGTTTGCAAATTTGTTAACAGGAACAGCCCAAGGAGACAGCGCAAACCATGAAGTACTCTACATTAGAAGTAAAACAAGAAGGCCATATTGCCCACGTAGTACTTAATCGCCCTGAAGCGATGAACAGCATGATCCCAGAGTTCTGGACCGAGCTACCGGCAGCCATTCGTGAAATAGATGATGAAGCCAAAGCACGGGTAATCGTTATTTCATCTACAGGTAAGCATTTCTCTGCCGGTATGGATTTATCGGTGTTCCTGAATATGAAAGAAGACTTTAAGGGCGACCCATCGCGCAGAGCTGAGCGTATGCGCCGTATGGTGATGTTGCTTCAAGATAGCTTTACCGCCATAGAGCAGGCACGTATGCCGGTTATTGGTGCCGTGCAAGGCGGGGCAATTGGTGGAGCTGTAGATTTACTAAGTGCATGCGATATGCGCTATTGCACCCAAGATGCCTTTTTCACCATTAAAGAAACCCAATTAGGTATGACGGCGGATGTGGGCACGCTTCAGCGCCTCCCAAAGCTTATTCCCATTGGCATAGTGAAAGAGTTGGCGTATACCGGTCGCAACTTTGGTGCAGCAGAAGCGCAGCAGCTCGGCTTTGTGAATCAGGTATTCGATGATCAAGCGTCAATGCTAGAAGCGGTAATGAAAATAGCTCAGCAGATTGCAATGAATTCGCCGCTAGCAGTTTCAGGCACTAAGACTATGATTAACTACGCGGTAGAACACACGGTGGCAGAAAGCTTGACTTATATGGCCACATGGCAGGCGGGAATGTTCCAAATGGAAGACGTTTTCAAAGCCATGGAAGCACAGAAAACAAAAACGCTGCCGGAGTATCCGCCATTACACACAGCGATTAAGAAAATGAATTCGTAAGTGAATGTAATTAGTTGAATTTTAGAGCGCCTTCACAGAAAAAGCGTATTAGACAAGAATATTTAAACAGGCTTTTAACGGCTTTTACCAAGCCAAAACGACTTTCAGGAATGTATCATGAATCAGACCGTTACCGATCATCCCGTATACCCTCATTTATTTCGCCCGTTAGATTTAGGTTTTACCACCCTCAAAAACCGTGTGCTTATGGGCTCTATGCACACGGGCTTAGAAGAATTACCCGACGGCCACAAACGCATGGCGGCATTTTATGGCGAGCGTGCCAGAGGTGGTGTAGGTCTTATTGTTACCGGCGGTATTGGGCCAAATGAAGAAGGCGCTACTCATCCATCAACGTTTCGTCTAGACACCGACGAAGCGGTGAAAAACCACAAGGAAGTGACTGACGCGGTGCATATTGCAGGCGGCAAGATTTGTATGCAGATACTGCATACGGGTCGTTATGCGTATAGCCCTAAGCTTGTTGCACCTTCTGCGGTTCAAGCGCCAATTAATCCGTTTAAGCCTAAGGCACTTGAAGCTGAAGAGATTGAAAAGCAAATCAAAGATTTCATCACTGCCGCAACCCAAGCCCAGCGCGCAGGTTACGACGGCGTTGAAATCATGGGGTCAGAGGGTTATTTCCTTAACCAGTTTATTGCTAAGCGTACTAACCACCGTGACGATGAGTGGGGCGGCGAATACGAAAACCGAATCCGCCTGCCGATTGAAGTAGTACGCCGCGTGCGCGAGGCAGTAGGTAAGAACTTTATCATTATCTATCGTTTGTCGATGCTCGACCTGGTTGAAGGTGGCTCTACTTATGAAGAAGTCGTACAGCTTGGTAAAGAAATCGAAAAAGCGGGTGCCACTATTATCAACACCGGTATTGGCTGGCATGAGGCGCGTATCCCAACAATAGCAACTAAAGTACCCCGTGCGGCATTTACGTGGGTAACGGCTAAATTCCGCGAAGCACTATCAATTCCAGTGATTACATCGAACCGCATCAACACCCCAGAGGTTGCTGAAGAAGTGTTGTCTCGCGGTGATGCTGACATGGTATCTATGGCGCGTCCGTTCTTGGCCGACCCTGACTTTGTGCGCAAAGCGCAGCAAAATAAAGCCGATGAAATTAATACCTGTATTGGCTGTAACCAAGCCTGCCTTGACCATGTATTTAACGGTAAAATGACCAGCTGTTTGGTAAATCCAAGAGCCTGCCACGAGCTTGAAATTAACGTGAAACCAGCCGATACCAAAAAGCGTGTTGCAGTTGTGGGTGCAGGCCCGGCTGGATTAGCAGCGGCAGTCACCTCAGCTGAGCGTGGACACGATGTTGTGGTTTACGATGCATCTAGTGAAATTGGTGGTCAATTTAATATCGCCAAACAAATCCCTGGTAAAGAAGAGTTCTACGAGACGCTGCGTTATTTCAAGCGCCAGATTGAGCTTCACAAAAACATTACCCTTAAACTGAATACCTATGTTGACGCCGCCACGTTAAACGATGAAGGGTTTGACGAAGTGATGGTAGCAACGGGTATCAAACCACGCACGCCAGCGATTGAAGGTATTGAGCATGAGAAAGTGCTGACCTATATCGAAGTATTGAAGGAAAAGAAACCCGTTGGCAATAAAGTGGCCATTATCGGTGCTGGTGGTATTGGTTTTGATACCGCTGAATACTTGTCTCATGGCAAAGAAACGCCAAGCCAAGACATTCCTGCATTTATGAAAGAGTGGGGCATTGATATGACCTTCTCGGCTCGCGCGGGTATAGAAGGCGTTAAGCCGCAGCCAGAGCCATCGCCAAGAGAGATCTTCCTACTACAGCGCAAGACTACAAAAGTAGGCGCAGGTTTAGGCAAAACAACGGGGTGGGCACACAGAGTAGGCTTGCTGGCCAAAGGCGTTACCATGATCCCTGGCGTAAGCTACGATAAAATTGATGACGAAGGGCTACACATTACGGTAGAAGGCAATAGCCAAGTATTGCCAGTAGATAACATCATCATCTGTGCAGGCCAGGAGCCGATGCGAGATATCGTTGAAGGCTTAAACATGCCTTATCACTTAATTGGCGGTGCTGATGAAGCGTTAGAGCTAGACGCAAAACGCGCCATCGACCAAGGCACGCGAGTGTGTGCTGCAGTTTAACGACCTAGCACAAAAACAAAGTTAGAAATATAAGTGCCTCATTAAAAGGTACTTCAGATTGATGTAAACCCCTCTTTTTTCGGAGGGGTTTATTTTTTCTAGCTGCCGAAGGCTGTGATTTTTTATGAAAATACCGAAACCAAATTTGTTTCGGCCTGTTGAAGTTACCTAGACCTGCTATTATCACTTTCTTTTTTTCGAGATAAACATGGCATACAGCAACACCCGAGACTTAGTTCAAGCCGTTAGCAATTCACCAGAGACTATCGAGTTTAACGATGTTATCGCGCTCGTAGATAGTGCTTTTGCCTTTACGCCAACCGCGTTTACCAATGGTGATGTGTCAAACGAAGCAAACCAGAATAATGGTTCATGCAAGCTGCTTGCACTGGGTCAGCATTTAAAGCTAAATCAAGCACAAACACTGGCTTTGTTTGGACGATTCTATCGCGAAGACGTACTTAATAACCCTAGTGGTAACGACCACGCCAATATCCGCAACTTTATGAAAACAGGGCATGAAGGCGTGGCGTTTGAGACGTTTCCTTTAGTTGAACTATAAGACAGCAAAGCGTTATGACAGTTGAACGGGTAAAGGGTTGTGAAATCGTGACATCCTTTTGAAATAGGTTAGTCTCGCTCTGTCAAAATCAGCTCGCTAGACTGGGGCATTATCGCAAAGTCAAACTGCCCTAAGACGTTCATTCCCAGTAAACCATCAGCATCGGGTAGGGCGTCCTCGGGAAGAACGATGGCAGATACATCATTGAACTCGTAGCCAGCGAAATAAAATCGCGGTATTTGTATAAGTGGAGCTTCGATAGTTCCTGATGCGGTTCTAACGTTGAAGTTGCCAATAAACGTGAGGTTTCGCATACGGCCCAAGCGAGCAAATAATCGCGACGATATTGCAGTAGTACTGGCACCCGTATCTAAAATCATGTTGGCTTTTTGGTTAAGCGCCTTTGCCTCAAGACGATATTGATCGCCAATGCGTTCAAGGGCTACGCGTGTTTGATACCGAGCCGCGTCTGGGCTTGTGGGTTCAATTTCGCTGTTGCTTGGTGCGGTGTCTGCGCTGGCCATATCGCGCATTTCATAGGCTTTATCGCGAATCATATTGGCGTCTCTGTCGTTTAACGGCAGAGCGGCGAGTACATCTTCCATTAGCGTAAGCTTTTGCTGGTAAGCGTACGCTTCAGCCAAATTGAGGGTGTAGTGTTTAGCGTCGGGTATGCGTTGATACAAGGGCTCATTTAACCTAGCAACTAGTTCCCATTGTTCGTCTTGACTTAACTGCGTTTGCGCCTGCTGATATAAAGTGGCAATTTTAGTGTCGATCAACGAGAGCGTTTCAAGTGAAAGAGACAACTCAGCTAAATCGTAATAGTGTACCAGAGCCGTGGGAAGTGGCTTCGTCATCTCAATCAACTCACCTTCCAGTAACAGTAGCGATTCGTTGAGCGGGCTATTTTTTAAATAGTTGGTTAGTTCAGTGGCGAGTAACGCATACTGTCCGTCATCGAGCAGAGTGGTTAGGGCTGCTATATTATTTTGGGTAATCTGTCGCGAAGTTGAGCGTAGATCTTCACGCTCATTTGACGGTATGCTAGTTCTGTCAACCTTCGAAGAAAAGGTGGGTTCACGTTGTTTGTTGAAGGGCTCTATATTGCCCTTCGCCTGTTTCTCACTTTCTTGCGCTGCCTCATGTTGTAAACGATGCTCATAGCTTGCTTCCAGCTTATAAGCACTGTCATTGTGCTGCTTTAAGCTAATCCATAGGTAAACATTGATGCCTAACGACACGCATAGAAACAGTGTAAGCAGAACTGCGAGCCATCTTCTCATTGTTTTAAACACGCCTGACCATAAACGTCCACAAACTGCTTAGGCATCCGTTTTGGCGCGCCTGTATCAAGGCTAACACATACAAATGTGGTTATGGCATCGAATACGGTTTTGTTTCGCTTTGGGCAGATAAACTGAAATTGACGCTTTAAAGTCAGTTTGTTGTCACAATGCACTATCCACGTTGCGCATTCTAAGGTATCACCAAGATGAGTTGGCAGGTGATAGTTAAGTTCGTGACGCTTGATCACCATACCTCGGTTTAGCGCTTGATAATCGGCAAATTGTAAACCGAGCGCGTTTGAATGAGCCCATGCCAAGCTTTCTAGCTGCGACAGGTATGCCACATTATTCACATGTTGATAGTGGTCTATGTGCGTTTCATCAACATGCCATTGCTGCACGTAGGGGGTGTCTAACATCCAATTTAGCGTTGGGTTGCTCAAATTTCTTCCTTTCTTTCAATCTGTTTTATATCTACCACAACTTCGCTTCACATAACAGGTAAAGGGTTATCTTCAGGTAACGTCAACTCGTCACTCAATAACGTCTGCATTATCGCCTTTTCACGTACCAACACCGGCTGAATAAAGCTTTGTACATCACCTAAGGCTTTGAACGCATCGAACCCTCGTTCCAAAAATTCGTGTAGGGCAAGCAAGCCTGCAAGCTTTGCGGGTCTCCGCGATAGAGAAATTAGCATACCTATACCACGAATTTTTATGACATCAGAAAGTTGATCGCCCAAGTGTGAAATTATATCGATTTGATGTGTGCGATCGTCGATTCTGCTAACGTGTCGATAGGCGAGCGCATAGTTATCGCGATTGATGGGTTCGTCAGGAAAGTGAGCGTTAAGGTACTGAGCCATCGCCATATCTAAATCAAACGACAATGCATTTAACGATAGTGCATCGTCCATGGCGTTCATGGCTTTATCGGGGAGTACTTTTGCGAGTTTTGGAATAACGCGAACTAAGTCAGCGTCCCGTTGGCTAAAGTCTTTTGGGCCATACAACTCATCCACAAAAAACGCCATGGCTTTTTGGTAACGCTTTTGCTGGGCTAAATCGTCGTGAGTAACCAGTAAACGCTCACATTGCCAATGCTGCAGCTGATGAATGATAGGCATTACGCCCAGTTGATTAGCCAAATCACGAAGGGCATTTACCCGATGGATATGTTTAATGATCTCTTGCGCCAAATGACAAACTCCCCGTAACGTTGGCATAACTCAATTTTTGTAAACCTAGATTGACCCAAGCAAGCGTGCCTTTCAAGTGAGAAAGTGATGTTTTACTGGTATACTCGCCGCCATTAGTTTAGCTCGCTTATTTAGATTATTAATTAACGTAATGAACAGTCAAAGTAGTCAGTCATCATTGAACAATACCCTCGAAAATGATCCCGCTTATGCACACAAGCTAGGTTCAGAAAGAGACAAAGATGTTCCCACGTTAATATCATTATTTAATAGCACGTTTGAAGATTTCAATACACGCTTGGTTTTAGGCGATGATGAACCTATTTACATCCCTGCAGGTAACGAAAAACCTTACCATCAAATCGTGTTTGCTCATGGGTTTTTTTCAAGTGCTTTGCATGAGATTGCCCATTGGTGCATTGCGGGCGAAAAGCGCAGGCTTTTAGAAGATTACGGATACTGGTATTGCCCTGATGGACGTAATGAAACTCAGCAGGCAGATTTTGAAAAAGTAGAAATTAAGCCGCAAGCTATCGAATGGGCGTTTACCGAAGCCTGTGGAAGAAGATTTCAGGTGAGTACCGACAATTTGAACGGCGCAGAACCCGACAGAGAAGGTTTTACTAAAAATGTTGCAGCGCAGCTAGCGCTTTATAAAGCCGATGGCTTTCCGCCTAGAGCTGAACGCTTTATCAACGCCTTAGAAAATACTTTTTGCAAAAAGAAGCACGATGACGCCCCTGGAGCAAATGCAGCATGATAAATAACGACTCTGACCGCCCAGCCATTTTTAAGCTTGGTGTTCTGGTAAACCCTTTTGCTGGAATAGGCGGGGCTCTTGCACTTAAAGGCAGTGACGGCGCTGAAATTCGTGAAAAAGCACTTGCCATGGGTGCAGAGCAAAAAGCCAACGAAAAGATGGCTAAAGCACTTAGTATTCTTGAAGCATTATCGGGGCAATTTACTGTCATGACCGCGTCAGGCGATATGGGCGAAACAGTGTGTGAATCTCTAGGTATTCCTTATGAGGTAATCTACACACCTAATGCCGAGCAAACCGAAGGTGAAGATTCAGAGCGCGCTGCAAAAGCCATGGTAGAAGCTAACGTTGACCTACTACTGTTCGCAGGAGGCGACGGCACTGCGCGAAATATTTGCAGCGTAGTTGGCACGCAGGTACCAGTGTTAGGCGTGCCAGCGGGCTGCAAAATTCATTCAGGCGTTTACTGTGTATCGCCGTCAGCGGCGGGGCAGGTAGTAAGCCAAATGATCGCTGGTGAGCTAGTTAGCGAGATGGACGCCGAAGTCCGTGATATTGATGAAAATGCGTTTCGCGAAGGAAAAGTGATTGCTAAGCATTACGGTGAAATGCGGGTACCGGCCGAGTTGACTTACGTTCAAGCAGTAAAAATGGGCGGCAAAGAAGACGAGGCGCTAGTGTTAGACGACATTGCCGCTTATGTAAGCGAAATTATGGACGATGAGCCTGACACTTATTTTGTTATGGGTTCTGGCTCGACCGTGGGCGCGGTTATGGAGTTCCTCGACTTAGATAATACCTTGTTAGGTGTTGACGTAGTCAAGCAGGGTGAAGTAGTGGCAAGTGACGTGACTGCTAGCGAATTGATTACGCTAACTCAAGATAAACCCACCAAAGTGATTTTGACGGTTATTGGTGGTCAGGGGCATATCTTGGGCCGCGGAAATCAACAGTTAAGCCCCGCGTTTATTCGTCAAATTGGCAAACAAAACATGCTTGTCGTCGCCACTAAGCAAAAACTTCAGGCATTAAACGGTAAGCCGCTTCGATTAGATTCAAGCGATGCATCCCTCGATTCTGAATTAGCGGGCGCGTTTACGGTTATTACAGGCTACAAAGATAAAGTACTTTGCCAGGCTGTTTAAAAGCAAAAGCAAGATAAAAAGAAGAAGCGATGCGTTTATTGTCAGCACGTTTCATTTTAAATTTAAGAAAATAGAAAACTGAAGATTAAGAACTGATATCTAAATATCGAAAAAGGAGTATGAAGTGTTACCACCTGCTGCAGCACCAGAACATGTCGTTAAAGCGATTGCAGAGATAGAGGCAAGCCTTGACGACGTAGTTAATCACGGTAGCGACGACGAGTTGTTTATTGCAAGCTATCTGCAAGGGCATTTCGCAGTAGAATCCCGTCAACTGGAAATGCGAGAAGATGCCTCCATAGCCATGCTCAACGATAAAATGGTGGAAAGCTTAAATGAAGCGTTTGCCAACAATGAACTAGAAAGCGAAGACGCCAAACAAGTAAAGGCGCTTTGGGATAGGTTAGTCGCGATGTAAATGCGGCTATCCTTTGCTTCTCTCAACCGGTTGCTTTTTTCCTTTTTCTCTCAATCCTTTGTCCTTTACAATCCGTTACAGTTTTATTTTTCGTTATCCTTTATTTACTGCCAGATTAGCTTATCTTTTATAATGCCTCATAGTGAGTGTGCAGTGCTTGGCGCCCATAGGTGTTTAGCACAGACTAAAAATTAAGGATGACGACATGACTGTACTTGAATATCTCACCCAGCGCTTGAAAGTGAGCGTAGGTGTGCTGGCTGTAAGCAGTGCGCTGATAAGTTCAGCTTTTGCTGCGAATGACATCAATATCGATTACGAAAAGTTTACTACCGATAACGGGTTAACCGTAATTGTTCATGAAGACCGCAAAGCACCAGTGGTCGCTGTTGCAGTGTGGTACAAAGTAGGTTCAAAAGATGAGCCAGAGGGTAAATCTGGGTTTGCCCATTTGTTCGAACATCTAATGTTCAACGGCACCGAGAACTACGATGATGAATGGTTCGGGCCGCTTCAAGACGCCGGGGCCACAGGCCTAAACGGTACCACAAATTTTGACCGTACTAATTACTTTCAAACCGTTCCCACACCCGCACTAGACCGTATTTTGTGGATGGAATCTGATCGCATGGGTCACCTTTTAGGTGCTGTTACGCAAGAGAAGCTAGATGAACAGCGTGGCGTTGTACAAAATGAAAAGCGTCAAGGCGAAGACCAGCCCTACGGAAGCGTTTTTACACACATTTTTGAAGGTTTATTCCCCGTTGGACACCCATATCACCACACAGTGATTGGTTCAATGGAAGACCTTAATTCAGCGTCGTTAGATGACGTAAAGGGCTGGTTTAATAAATATTATGGCCCCAATAACGCGATTTTAGTGTTAAGCGGCGATATTAACGCTGAAGAAGCCAAACCTTTAGTTGATAAATACTTTGGCGATATTGAGCCCGGTCCTGCACTATCTAAATGGCAAGCATGGGTGCCGAAACGCAGCGTAAATACCCGCGAAATTATTCAGGACAAAGTGCCTCAATCACGAATTTATCGCCTTTGGGTGTCACCTGAGAATACATCTTCAACCGCAACCGATTTATTTATTGCAGCAAGCGCGTTGGGTGACGGCAAAAATTCTCGTCTATATAAAGAACTTGTTTACGACCAGCAAATTGCTACTAATGCCTCGGTATTTAACTACGAGCTACAAATGGCGTCTATTTTTGGCGTAACGGTTGACGTGAAAGACGGCGTTGACGTTGCCATGGTGGAAAAAGAAATCGATAAAGTCATTAGTGAATTTTTGCGTAAAGGGCCTAGCAAAGACGAAGTTAAATTGGTGTCGACTAAGCGACGTGCTTCGATTATTCGTGGTCTTGAAGAAGTAGGGGGCTTTGGTGGCAAGGCTGATACCCTTGCGAGCGGTGAATTTATTGCTGGTGACCCTAATTATTTTAAAACTGAGTTAAGTGAGCTAGATCAGGCGACGCCTAAAAGCGTTAAAGCCGCCGCCAATAAATGGCTAGAAGAAGGGTGGCATCAAATCACGGTTGTTCCGTTTATCGAGCACGCAGCCTCGACAGAAGGCGTTGATCGCAGTTCGGGTTTGCCGTCAATCGATGCCGAGACCCAACTGAGCTTCCCTGAAGTGAAAGAAACTACACTATCCAATGGTATAAATGTAGTATTTGCAAAACGCTCTACGGTTCCATTAGTTAATGTGGCTGTACAGTTTGATGCAGGTTACGCGGCTGACGCCGGTGGCAAGCTTGGACTTGCGAGTTTCACCACTCAGATGCTTGATGAAGGTGCAGGTAAATACGATGCTTTAGAACTGGCTGCAGAACTAGAACAGTTGGGAACAAATTTAAACGCCGGCTCAAATCTCGACACCACCACTGTTAGTATGTCGATGCTAACAGAGAACATGGAGCCATCGCTGGAACTCTTGGGTGATATCTTAAAATCACCCACGTTCAAAGATGAGGAAATAGAACGTCAACGTGCACTTATTCTAAGCAATATCGCACAGCAAAAAACACGGCCTGTAAGTATTGCGCTTACGTTGCTGCCACCGCTCATCTATGGCGAAGGCCATGCCTATGGTATTCCGTTTACTGGTAACGGAACAGAGCAAGACGTGCAAGCAATAACGCGAAGCGATCTAGTTAGCTTTAAAAATACGTGGCTACGCCCTGATAATGCGACAATTTTTGTTGTGGGTGACACTACGTTAGACGCCGTTAAACCTATGCTCGAAAAAGAGTTTGGTAAATGGAAAGTCAAAGGCGACAAGGGCGCGAAACACATTGCTGAAGCGACCATGCCTGAACAAGGTCAGGCAATTATTATCGACCGCCCAGGCGCGCAGCAGTCGCTTATTTTAGCCGCTCACTTGGCACCGGCTACGGGGGCTGATAACAACATAGCCATCAATGCTATGAACCAAACCTTAGGCGGAGCTTTTACCGCACGCGTGAATATGAATTTACGTGAAGATAAAAGTTGGTCTTATGGTGCGTACACTTTCCTACAAGATGCCAGAGGTCAGCGTCCGTTTATGGTTTATGCTCCCGTACAAACCGATAAAACAGGCCCGTCTCTGCGTGAACTTAAAAAAGAGATTAGCGCATATTTAGGTGATAAACCGCCGATGGAGAATGAACTCGAGAGAGCTCGGTTAGATGAAGTTCGCTCATTGCCAGGTCAATTCGAGACGGCGAATGCGGTGCTGAATAGTTTGCTGTCGAGTAAAAGGTTCAATCGACAATACAACTACCCTGAGTTTTTAGTGGAGAAGTACAACAATTTGACTTTGGACGACCTCAGCAGGGCGGCTGAAGAAGTGTTACACCCAGAAAAACTCACTTGGATAATCATTGGTGATGCTGAAAAGATCAAAGAAGAAGTTGAAGCAGCAGGACTTGGCAAGGTCAGTGTTCAAAGCATGAACTCGCTGTAATACGTACGCTTGTTAAAAGAGTAAATACAGGGTCGAAGACGTTTTCGACCCTTTACTTTATAGCGAATTATTCGCTAAATTCATCGAACGCACGTAGTGCATCTGCCGCGTACATAAACGATGGGCCACCGCCCATGTAAACTGACATCCCGCATACTTCTTCAATTTCTTCACGGGTTGCTCCTAAATTGACTAACGCTTTCGCGTGAAAACCTATACAACCGTCACAACGTGTGGCAATACCAATGGCAAGAGCAATAAGCTCTTTCGTTTTTTTATCTAACGCGCCGTCAGCGGTTGCAGCTTTAGCCATGTCGGAAAAGCCTTTCATTACCTCTGGGACACCTTTCTTAACTTCGCCTAAGTAAGGATTTAGGCTTTCTGTAATCTCTTTATATGATTTGGTCATTCTAAATGCTCCTGCTGTTTGTCGCTCATTTGAAAACAAGTAATAAACCTTCAATAGCGTTATGTTAAAGCGTGGTTTTTGGTTCACTATGATACAAGTCAAAGCTTTGCTCTTTTTATTGTGAAATACGTCTTTGGTAGAATAGATAAGGATAAAGAGATACTCTAAGGTTTGTTGAGTTTTATTTAGTAACCGTTTTATTATTTTGAAAATTATCTCAAGTCGTGGAATGGCGAGTTATCTATCTTCATTAGTCTGCTTTTTTACAGCGGCCATTTACGCCCTTACCAGCTTTGCAAGCGCCTCGCCGTCTCGCTCTGACACGCTCATGAATGAATATTCTGTAGAGCTGTTAACCGCCGAAGACGGCTTTGTATCATCTGAAATTTATTCCATCATTCAAGACCATCAAGGGTTTCTATGGTTTGGAACTGCAGAAAACGGGGTAATGCGTTATGACGGAAGAAAAATAACGCTATTTGAGGCGGATAATAGTCACAGTCAAAGCTTATCCCACAATGACGCCGGAAATTTAATGCTAGATGCTAATGGTGACATATGGATTGGCACTTGGGGCGGAGGTCTTAATAAATATGAGCCAACCACAGGTGAATTTTTTCGTTATTTGAACGATAACACTGACTCTACTTCTTTGTCTTCAAACCGAATTCAGTCACTGTTTAACGACGTAACAGGGCAACTTTGGTTTGGTTCTTATGATCAAGGCTTAAATAGATATTTAGGCGACGGAGAATTTGAGCAGGTTAAACATATTCCTACAGACGAAACGAGTCTTTCTCACAATCGTATTTGGGACATGATTGATAATGATGAACATACTATGTGGGTTGCAACAAGTTTCGGTTTGAACCTGCTAGACAAACGTTCCTTAACCGCCCAGCATTTTTTTCCAGACCCCAAAAACCAAACTGCAACAGGGGCAAATGAAATTCGAAGCCTGCTTAAAACGTCGTCTGACCAATTCTACGTTGCAACCCAAGAAGGCCCCTTTTTGTTTATTGCGGAATCAGGTGCCTTTATTCCTCAGAAAAACCGCGACGGCAAGAGCCTAGGTCAGGTTAACTCCATGATTGAAGACCATAACGGTACGGTATGGTTTGTAACGACTCAAGGCCTTTTTCGACATACTGGCAAAGGGAATACCGTTGAACAAGTTAACTTTGGTTATAACAACGGTCTTCGCATTATTTTTGAAGATCACACCAAAACTAAATGGATAACCAGTGAAGTCCACGGCATCTTTAAATTGGCTCCAAGGCGAAACATCAAGCAGATTAATAGCGATTCGCTGGCCTCGCCAAACGGTATTCAACGTGATGAAAATGGTGATATTTTGATTGTTACGGCTAACGCCGATATCTACAAGTGGGATGTGGATACTAAAACGTTAGAACAAGAGTATACATCGGTATTCGAGGGGCTTGAGGGCTACGAAAAGCAGGGGGTCATTGAACGCCCGATTATAGTGAGTGACGGAAATGGGGTTTTGTGGGTTGCACAAGATAATTTTATCGCCCGGGTTGACCGAAAAAGAGACCAGATAAAACACATCACTTTCCCACAAACGGATAGAAACTATCGTCAATTTACAGAATTCAGATCTCTCGCTTTGGATGACAAAGGTAGGGTTTGGATTGGAACCTACAAGCACGGTGTATTTGTTTACGACGAAAAAGCCGATGCTTTTCGTCATCTTACGGTTGAAGACGGGCTTTCACACCCAGAAACGCACATTATATACAAAGACCGCGAAGGCAATATGTGGGTGGGAACAGGGGGCGGTATCAACCTATGGTCTTCTGAAAAAGAACAGTTTATCCCCTTTAAAAGCGCAACACATCAGCAAAATGGTCTGCTAGGCAATATAGTGGAAGATATACATGAGACGAAAAATGGGCAAATATGGGTCGCCACCCAAATGGGTCTTAATCGCTATGTCCCTAAAACTAAGGCATTTGAATGGTTTGATGAGAGTAAGGGGCTTCCATCAAATTTAATCAGGGCAGTCGCTGACGGTGACGACAACCAAATATGGCTTACCACCAATAAAGGTATTTTTCTGTTCAACCCCGATACTCAACAGGCGTTAAGTTACAACAGTGAGACGGCCCTCGCGGGTAAAAATTTTTATTCAAATAGTCTTATCAAAGCATCCCAAAATACCTTCTTTACCAGCAGCCAACGTGGAGTCGAGTACTTCAGTTATTCAGACGTGAAAAATGAATTTGTAGACTCCAACATCGTTCTTACTGGCTTTAACAAAATGGGGGAGTCAGTAAGTTTTGGCACGCCTATGTCTTACGTCCGGGATATTTACCTTTCCTACGAAGACGACTTCTTTTCTCTGGAATTTGCTCACTTAGACTTTTCTGCTTCCAAGCGCTCTCATTTTGCCTATAAATTGGAAGGATATGATGAACAGTGGATTGATATCGGCAATCTCAATAATGTCTCTTTTACTAACTTAAGTGGTGGCACTTATACCTTTTTGGTCAAGGCAATGAGACCTAATGGTGATTGGGGCAAAGAAGTGCTATCGGTAAATTTACACGTAGCTGCCGCCCCTTGGAAAACATGGTGGGCTTATAGCTTTTACGCGGCTTTTCTTTTCAGCATCCTAGTTTTGTTCGTATATCTTAGAACGCGACTGCAACAAAGTGAAATTACAAAACAAAAGCAATTTGTTCAGGCACTCGAACAACAGGTCTCAGAGAAAACCGCATCTTTAGAGGCGCAAGCAGAAGATTTGAAACTGGCCTTACAACAAGCTGAGGAAGCTACAAAATTGAAGTCAGAATTTCTAGCAAACATGAGCCATGAAATTCGGACGCCCATGAATGGAGTAATTGGCATGCTGGGCTTGCTCAAAAGAAGTAACCTGACATCTGAACAAACTCAACGTCTCAACATTGCCAGCACAAGCGCTCATTCGTTACTGGTACTTATCAACGATATTTTAGATTTTTCAAAAATTGAAGCTGATAAGCTCGAAATAGAAACTGTCGAATTTGATGTGCGTGAAGTGATAGAAAATATTGCGCGTTCTCTGGCGTACAATGCGCAAGAGAAAGGGTTAGCATTGGTCGTTGACCCTTCAAAAGTGAACTTTGCGACGATTAAATCCGATCCAAACCGAATTCAGCAGATAATTACGAATCTACTCAGCAACGCAGTTAAATTTACAGATAATGGTGAGATACGTATTAAGGCAGAATTGATCCCTCACGTTACAGGCGAAACCGCAGCGTTGTGCATGACCATTGAAGATACGGGGATAGGTATACCAGATGAAAAAGTCCCGCACTTGTTTGATCTTTTCACTCAGGTCGACGCCTCAACTACAAGACGTTACGGCGGTACGGGATTAGGGCTTAGCATTACCAAAAAACTCTGCCAGCTTTTGGGTGGAGATATCAGTGTTAAGACCGAAGTAGGCAAGGGAAGCTGTTTTAGCGTTGTGTGCGAAGTTGGTTATGACAAAAACAGTGAATTAAGCAAACCCACGCTCTTTAAAAGCCATATGTGCTGCTTAATCGTTGACAGTAACGCTTCTACTAGAAAAGCAATGCAAGCCCAGCTTGAGCGTTGGGATGTTTGTGTCTTATGTGCCTCTTCGATAGACGAAGCCATCACCGAATTTTCCTTCATGGATGATGCTCATCAGGAGCACTCAGCGCCATTGATTGACGTTGTATTTTTAGATAAGCCTACCGATCCAACTGCGATATACGGATTTTGTCAAAGCCTTCGAAACGCTAAACGTACGAAGCACTCCAGAATCGTTTTAATGACCTTAATGGCCGATATGGATGCTGCTAGTGACATTAGCAAATTCGAAATTGAAGCGAGTTATCCTAAGCCACTTGCAACATCAGATCTGCTCTCTGTACTACAGAAAACAAATTTCAACAAGGAAGTAAGTAGCTATCCTGATACCAACTCTGTTAGAAATACTGCCGATAATTTCGAGCCTAAAGCATTGCTTATTGATCAACACAGAGTTGAGCCCGACCTATCCGTGAAAGATTTAGCCAACATATTATTAGTAGAAGATAACGAAATTAATCAATTAGTTGCTACTTCTGTAATTGAAAGCGAAGGGTATCGTGTAGATGTAGCAAAAAATGGGGTTGAAGCTTTAGCGCTGCTCACTCAATCGAAGCACGACAGCGAAGCCTACAAAATTATTTTTATGGATTGTCAAATGCCAGAAATGGACGGATTTGAAGCTACTCGGCTTATTCGTAAAGGGGAAGCCGGTGAGCGTTACAAAACTATTCCCATTATTGCTATGACGGCAAATGCCATGCAAAGTGACAAAGAAAAGTGCATGAAAACTGGTATGGATGATTTTTTGGCGAAACCCATTAAGCATGAGGAAGTTATATTCACGCTGAAAAATTGGCTTTCAAAATAGAATTTGATACTCGCTTACAGTCAAAAATACGGTAGTATGCAACAAGTTTTTAACATGTAGTGAGGGCGATAATGTTAAGCCGTGCATCAAAACCTTTTGTGAAACTTGTCGAACGTTATCTTCCAGACCCTTACATATTTGTACTTTTACTAACGCTTGTTACCTTCGCATTCGCCTCATCTATTCAAAATCAATCAATATTAACTACTGTTCAGCAGTGGGGCGATGGATTTTGGGGGCTGCTTACGTTTTCAATGCAAATGTTGTTGGTGCTAGTAACCGGCTTCATGTTGGCCTGCACGCCTTTGGTAAAAGCTATACTTGAAAGGCTTGCGAGTGTAGCAAAAAAACCTGGAAGCGCCATCGTGTTGGTTACTTTGGTATCGCTAATTGCAAGTTGGATAAATTGGGGCTTTGGGCTGGTAGTAGGGGCGCTTTTTGCCAAGGCCCTGGCTAAAAATGTTTCGGTAGATTATCGCTTGTTAGTGGCAAGTGCTTACTCGGGTTTTATTGTGTGGCATGGCGGTTTAGCGGGCTCTGTGCCGTTAACTATTGCAACGCCAGGTCACTTTTCCGAAGCACAAATTGGCGTAATTAGAACCAGTGAGACTATTTTTAGCAACTTCAATTTATTGTTATTAGCAATCATGTTCGTGATTATTCCGCTTGTTAATCGGTTAATGTTACCGCCTGAGTCTGAAAGCGTTATTGTCGATAGCGCAAAGCTACAAGACGATGCTCTACCTCCAGCAACAAACGAGCGGCCCGCGGACAAACTTGAAAACAGCAAAGTGCTCGGATTACTCGTAGGCTTTGCTGGGCTAGCCTACCTTATGAATTATTTCATCGAAGGTGGTGGACTGAATCTCAATATTGTTAATACGCTATTTCTCTTCCTCGCTATTGTCCTTCACGGTTCGCCACGCAATGTACTGCACAGCCTGCACCAAGCCGTGCAGGGGGGCAGTGGCATTGTTATACAATTCCCATTTTATGCCGGGATCATGGCGGTTATGGTGCAATCAGGATTAGCGCAAACAATGTCGCAGTGGCTAATTAGCTTTGCATCTGCCGAGTCGTTGCCGGTGTGGAGTTTTGTCAGCGCAGGCGTTGTTAATATCTTTGTGCCTTCGGGTGGAGGCCAGTGGGCAGTGCAAGCCCCAGTAATTTTGCCAGCCGCCGCTGAACTGGGGGCCGAAATAAATAGAGTGGCTATGGCGGTGGCGTGGGGTGATGCATGGACCAACCTGATTCAGCCATTTTGGGCGCTACCAGTGCTTGCCATAGCGGGCCTGAAAGCCAAAGATATTATGGGATTTTGTTTAGTTCAGCTTATAGTAACTGGCGTGATAATTTCGCTGGTTTTGCGGTTCGTTTAAGAAAATCTACTTTAAATATTGTATGAAATAAAAAGTGATTCGGCGCCGTCAAATACAGTAAATGAGTTTGGAATATTACGGCACAACAAACAGTTAAGTAGTGTGAAATATGCATTTAAACCAAGAAACGATAGGGTTGTTGATCGTAGATATCCAGGGCACTTTGGCTCGGAGAGTCAGCGATAGCCAAGCAATGATATGCAAAACTGCAAAGCTAATACAATGTTGTAAATTGCTTGATATACCCGTAGTCGTGCTTGAACAAAATCCTGATGGCTTAGGTGGAACGGTGCCTGAAATTGAAACTCATGTTTCAAGCGCCCCTCACTTTAAGAAGTTTTCTTTTAATGGTGTAGCGGGTACTGACCAGTATTCCTCTGAAATATTGGCGTACATTGGAAAAAAAGGATTAAGCCGGTGGCTGGTTGTTGGAATTGAAGCGCACGTATGTGTTTATCAAACGGTAGTGGGCTTACTAGAAAATGATTACGTTGTGGAAGTAATACATGACTGCATTTCTTCCAGAGAATCTTCTAACACTTTGCTAGCCATTAAAAATATGCTCGAGCGGGGCGCGCGGATCAGCAGTTTTGAGATGACAGTTTTTGAACTTTTACAATCAAGTCGACACCCCAAGTTCAGGGACGTGTTAGCGCTCATCAAATAAGAACACAACGTGAGTAAGGCACACCGTCGGTGCTAATTGTAAAGACATCACCTGAAAGACCAAGTTTTCTAACATTAACTATTAAACGTTATAGTCTTTCATATTTAACGTATTGAGAATACTTGGTATACGCTCTTCTTGATTGTGATTGACATACAAGAGTGTACTGGTGCCAGCCTTAGCCAGTATTTCGATAAGCTTAAGCACTTTTTGGCGGTTGAAGTCGTCTAAGCCATTGCAAGGTTCATCCAAAATAAGCACGGCAGGGTGCTTAACCATAGAGCGTGCTATTAGCACTAATCGCTGGTCACCAAACGACAGCGATTGAAACGGCGTGTTCTTTTTCTGTTTCAAGCCTAGTACTTCAAGCCACTGTTCTGCCACCGTGCGCTCTGCTAAGGTTGGGCGGGTGTACAGACCAATACTGTCGTGAAAGCCTGAAATTATCACGTGTTCAACACTTGCATTCACCTTGTACTGCATGTGCAACGAATTCGACATAATGCCAATGTGCTTTTTAATGTCCCATATGCTTTCTCCCGTTCCTCGTTTTATGCCAAACATGGTTAGGTTGTTGGTATAGCAATGGGAATTGTCACCGGTGAACATTTGAAGCAAACAGGTTTTGCCTGAACCATTGGGGCCAGTGATCTGCCAATGCTCATTTTTGTTAAGCGTAAAGTTGAGCTTTTCAAAAACGGTACGGTCATCGAAACGTACGAAGCCGTCTTTAAGCTGAATTAAGGTGTGAGGAAGTGCATCTAACTCACGGTTCAGCTCATTAGGGCTTTGGTCGTTGCGGTTTGGGGCATCGTCGTATTTCTCTCTAGCGTTAAGCGCTGCAGGTACATCGATATCATCAGACCCTAGCGCAAACCACGTGCTTAATTCCGAGCGCAAGTCGTCATAGTTAACTTTGCCTTCAGATTTCCATGTAATGATCAACTCATCCATAACAATCAACTGGGCTTGCATGTTTTTAGGAATATCTGCGAGTTTGTTGGCGGTAAGGACCAGTGATGCCTGTTGCTGAGAAACAACAAAACGACTGAATGCGCTAATAGCTTCAACATCTAGCCCTTCAAAGGGTTCATCAAGCAAAATAATTGCGGCATTGCTTAACCATGCCAGCATGATAATAACTTTTCGGGTTTCACCTGTAGAAAGTGAAAGAAACGCATTATCAAGCAAATGCTCAATTCTTAGAGCGGCAGCCAGCTCGTTGAAATAAGGGTGATTTTGATAATCCTCATTAGTGCGTTCGAATAGTTCGCGAACCTGCGTTGGCTCAGCTATTACGTCTAAAATATCTGCACTGTCTTTTTGTTTTTCTTCTTCAATTATCGCTTGTTGTTTAAAAACTGATACTTCTGCAACAACCGAACTGCATTCACGACTACCGCTTACTACTTTTCCGTTACCAGCAAGGGCGGAAATTAAGAGTGACTTCCCGCTGCTGTTTCTACCTGCAACAAGGCAGTGCGATGGTGGTTTTTCATCACTTATTGCTAGCGAAAATGCAGGGGTGATGTATTGATTAGAAAGCTTTGTTTGAAATTCGGAAAGATACAGCATTAATGATATTGAATGGATATGATGTAGAGCTATTGTGAAGTTTTCTGATTACGTGTCAATGGTGAATAAGACTTTCTGAAGCTTGAACCAGCTGGTAAGTTAGTTTTATGAAATTAGTGCCACAATCTGTGGTCGATTAAGGGAATAAGTTTTTGAACAAGGTAAAACTGAGATACTTTGAAATGAGCGATGTAGACAGGTTGGTGGAAATGAAACCACACCGAGGTCCATTCATTCATATTGATACCCGTGGGATTAAGGCGCGATGAAGAAAGCCTTAACTTCGGTAGACTTTAAACACTATGCAACCGTTTAAATGTTAGCCGTCAAAACGTAGCTGCTTTGCATGAGCGTCAGGCATACGTTATTTTGGGCTTTTTAACTGTTATTAATCCTAAACGTAAGAGAGATTATGAGTATTACTAGCTTGCTTGGCGATAAGCAAAGGTTTGATGTAAATCCTGACGATACAACTATGAAGGCTGTGGTGACCATGGCGAATGGTGGTTATGAGCAGTTAAATTACACCGATGTTCCCATGCCAAAACCGCTCGCTGGCGAAGTGCTAGTTCAGGTGTTAGCAGCAGGAGTCAATAATACAGAGATTAATACTCGATTAGGTTGGTATTCTTCTAAAGTCACGCAAGGCACTGACGCGTTGGACGAGAATGACGATGAGAAATCAAGCGCAGCAGAAGAGTTAGACGGTGGGTGGAATGAACAAACCCCTTTTCCGTTTATTCAAGGGACTGACTGTTGTGGTCGAATCGTGGCGGTTGGGGAAGACGTGGACCCTACACGTATCGGAGAGCGAATTTTAATCCGCTCCTGCATACGTAAGGATTCTTGGAGCTCATTAGAAAATATTTGGATGGCGTCAGACTTCGATGGCGCTTTCGCACAGTACGTAAAAATAACCGCGAGCGAAGCGTTCGCTGTCGAGAGCGATTGGTCGGATGCCGAGCTCGGAACCATACCTTGCGCTTATGGCACTGCTGAAAATATGGTCCATCGAGCTGGCGTTTCTAAAGGCGAGCATGTTTTGGTGACTGGGGCTTCCGGAGGCGTAGGTTCTGCGGTTGTGCAGTTAGCTAAACGCCGTGGTGCGAAAGTTACTGCCGTTGTAGGTAAAAATAAAATGGACGTACTTAAGGAAATAGGTGCAGACCGCGTTATCGAACGCAATAGCGACCTAATTGAAGTGTTAGGAGAAAAGTCGGTTGATGTAGTGATCGATAACGTTGCAGGTGAAGGATTCAAACAAATGTCCGTGGTTATGAAACGCGGTGGTCGCTACGCTTCATCCGGCGCTATAGCAGGGCCAATAGTAACCCTTGATATGCGTAACTTTTACTTGAAAGATCTCACCTTTATTGGCTGCACTGCGTGGGCTGAACCGGTTTTTCCTAATCTTGTTTCATATATCGAGCGTGGTGAGATAAAACCTATGTTAGCTAAAACCTACCCGCTGGAAGATATCGTGACAGCACAAAAAGATTTCTCCGAGAAAAAGCACGTAGGTAAAATTGTGTTGCTGCCACCTGAGCAGACAGATGCGCAACAAACGTATATTGCTAAGTTGAATCGCTAGCTCGGTACTGGAAGAAAACGTGCGCGAATGGCAAATGCATAGCATATGGCGACGCTAACCGCATTTGCCTTGCACCTATAATTAGCCTAGTTCACCAAAATGTTTTGTACTAAATCTTCAGTGTTCACGATAGGGTCTTTGCCAAACCATATGGACCACAAGGCGTCAGCCAACGCTTGGTTTTCAGTTTCGACAACTAGGGTATTGTTGAAAAATACATTAAGCTTCTTTTTAGAAAGTCGTGATAACGTAAGGGTTGAATGCTTCTCTACTTCATCCTGAAAGCCAGAGGATAGTCTTTGGATATCTTGTTTAATCTTACTCAGGTCAGAATCAGCGTTATTTTGTTCAATACCCTGCATGAGAGCTTCTTCTATTTGCTCTCGTGTCACATTCCTCAAGAACTCTAGTTCAATGCGCTGTTGTGTGTTTGCATTCAAGATGAACGTTATAAGCGAATCTTTAGTAGGGAAATCACCTTTAGGTTTTTCCATGAAGTGGCTCAGTCTGTAGACGTTAAAGAAAAAGCGTTTTTTAATTGTTGTACCACTTAACGAAAGGGCACCAGGAATGTTTATTACAGTGTTTTCACTCAAATCGTTATGGGTATATGACGAATCAGTCGCCGCAACTACCGACAAAGAAAAGCAAGACATAACTAAAAAACTAAAAACGCGGCTAAAAATTACTTGCGACAAAATTGTTCCTCTGAAAAAGCTGTTGAAATAGGTAACAAGGGTAATACTAATATCGTTAATAACAGTTAACGGCTACTTACGATCAATTTCGATACTTTCTCAGTACGAAGATAAGTGATAATAAAATAGAGATTCTCTTGAAGTTTATACGTTTTCTTCTTTTCGTTCCCCTTATTGTTACTTTGAGTAAACAAAGTCATGCAGATTACCTGCAAGGATGTGATGACCCCGAGTATCTTGAGTATATCGAGCAGCGTTTTGCGTATCTTGAATCAAGGAATCGTCGATTGCTTAATGATACATTGCAAGATTATCAACGAAATTTGTCGAACAACAGCAACCCATATAAGGTGCTGAATAGCTTAAGCCGGCACATAAAATATAGCGCGCAGTTTGAGCCTATTGAGATAGCAGAATTGAAAATAGAGCGCGCGTTCGACTACGCAAACAAAATGAGCATTGAACAACAAATTGCGGGCGACGTTTACGATGGTTTTAGCAGTGAAAACCACTACGTAGATATTGCAAGAGCATGGATTGCCTACCGAAAAGGCAACGTCGAGAAAACATTTTACGCCCTTCATAATTCAATAAATGATTTAGATTCTGCGTTACTAAGCGCTTTTGGCCCAGACTTTGATTTGGTGCGTCAACTTTATAATGATGGTTATGTTGAACCGGTAGTCACATACATCAAAAAAACAGAATCGTTCTGGACTGGAAAACGACCGGATGCATTGCGCGGGGCGTGGCTCGGTATGATAAACGCTGGCTGCAAAATACAGTTTGACTCTATTGATACGATAAAAGCTGAACAATTAGGCATTGGCGCTATCAACGTTCAAAAAGCGCTCGGTCTGGATTGATAGCAGTATTAAATAACGAATCACAAAAGCGCAGCATCTTCATTCACACCATAACAAGCCCTGCCATTAAAAGCTCTGCGTAATTTTTAACTTAGCTACCGTTTACGAAAAATATATAAAGCAGCATTGGCTCGAAGCTGGAAGGATGTCAATAGAGCCGTTGGCCACAAAGTTCAAAGATATCCCCAAGGTGGAAAATGTCAGATGAGAGCGGCATGTCAATCGGCAAAAGCGGCAACAAGTTTCCGTCTTTTTCGTCGGTTAAATCAATCTCTCCTCAAGGAAGATTGCAGAGTATCGATTTGTGTAGGACCTAGCTATGCATTCAAGCACGCATAAAAGTTAAAGATTTAAGCTTGCCATAGGAAGGTAGTCCGTTATCGAAATCACCTGTATTTGAGTAGCTACATTGCTTGGTGCGATTATTGCAATCCAGCGTTTAAAATGATTAATGAAAATGTCAGCCTTTTAGGCTGCGCAGCGGTTAACATCGGCTTTTGCGTATTTAGGCGATGATAATTTGACGTTTTTTAGCGGACATATCTAATGAATCGTATGATAAATAATGCCTCTCACGCTTTTTTGACAGGAAGTATTAGTGGATTAGTAAAAGTGCTGTGGTGTGTCGCACTTTGCGCGGGTTTGCTTGCGGGTTGCTCGACGCTTGAAGAGCCAAAAAGCCAATTTGCGCAAACCAATACCGGCGACGTATCGGCATTAGGTAATGTGGAATATCACACGTACATGTTGGCTAACGAACTTTTTGCTGATGTGGGTCCAGCGCGTCAGTCTCGCTATGCAGTAGTCGGCTTCGTGCCTGTCGATAGCATGAAATACAGCGCTGACCATCAACACCCGTTAATGTTGTTGGGTCATCAGCTTGAGCAGGGAATGATTACTGAAGCTACGAAAAGAGGCTTTTCTACTCAAGAATTTAAGCTTTCGAACGATATAATTGTTAGTGACGAAAGCGACAGAGTGTTAACACGCGATATCGACCAGTTGTCAAATGTTGAACGCGTCGATTTTTACATTACCGGCACCATGGTGTATCAAGAATCTGGTGCGGTGGTTAATGCTCGAATTATTAACGCTAGAAATAAAAACATTGTCGCTGCGGCAACACGTTTTTTCCCGGCCGAGCTGTTTTGGCGGGAAGAACAGGTAACAACCCGAAACGGCAAGTTATACAGAACCGAAGGTACGAGGTAACCCCATGAAAAGACGAAATCAATACGCGGCGCTTTCGCTTTGTGCTTCACTGCTCAGCGTTAGCGGGTGCTCTATGATGATGGGGGAAGAAGAGGTAGCCGAACAAACGCCTCAGCGTCCGGCTATGAATGTGATTGATATAACTGCCGCCGACCGTGCTCCTGCTAAGCCAGTTGATAGCACCAGTGACGCCCAGTCGCAGGGTATGGATGCTTACGGCGCTATCGGTCAACCCCCGTTGTATTCGAGTGTACAGGGCGCGTACAAAGGCCGACCTCTAACCAAGCACATTGGCGACTATGTGAAGAACATGACGCAAGATTTAATTGCCAATATGGAATACGTGAGCAACAAAACACCTATCGGTGTGACCCACTTTGCTCTACTAGATACCGACTTACAAAAAACGGATTTGCTTGGTCGTCAGATGGCGGAATCGTTTGTTCACGAACTGCATAAGTTCCGCGTGCCTGTTATCGACTTCAAAGCAACCGAGTATATTCGCATTACTGACGACGGCGACTTTGTATTGAGCCGCGATTATTTAGAATTGAGCAGCAGCCTGCCTATTGAATACGTGTTAACCGGTACAATGACCAAGCATCAAGGTGGCGTGTTAGTTAACGCACGTATATTAGGTATGGAGTCACGGGCGGTAGTGGCTACGGCACAAATGTTAGTGCCGTTCTACGTCGTAGATGCACTTATTCCAAGTGACGGAAGCCAGCGAAATGGCATGCGCGATGGCGTTAAACTAAGTCGCGGCTAGGAGTTCACAATGGTGTTTGTAAAGAAGTTAATCCCGAGTGCCTGGCTTGCAGTTGGCGTTATGCTAAGTGGGTTTATAGCAGGATGCACCAGCACAGAATCTATAGGCTCGTTTTGGTTAGGTGAAGACGGTGAAATTACACATGACGCCGAACCTGTTCCGGTGCCTAACCGTTCAGGATTAGTTTACACTCCCGACTCGCGAGACAGGCAATACCAGCAGCATGTGGAGGTAGAGCCGGGCTATAAAGACCCGTTACACCACGGCTATGCTCCAGCGCAAACTCATAAGCGTTTAAATGATTACGCTTCGCAGCTAGCGATGGAGTTAATGGACAATGCTACCCGTCTTACTCAGCAAGATATGGTGGGTGTGGCGAGCTTTGTTAGGCTTAATCAGTCGTTGAGTGATAGTACCGTGCTTGGCAATCAGCTCTCAGAGTACCTTATTGCCGAGCTGCAAGATTTTGGGTTAGCGGTCGTCGACTTTAAGCTTGCAGGTGGCATTACTGTAACGCCAGTGGGCGATTTCGTACTCACTCGCGATGGTACGGCGCTCGCTAAGCAGGTTGAAATGGATCATGTTGTAACCGGCACCATCATTGAAGATGACAGAGGCGTGCGTGTAAACGCGCGCATTGTGTCGCTGGAAAATAAACAAGTGGTGGCAAGCGCTAACGTATACATTCCCGCTTTTATCGTGATGGATTTGAATAAAATGGCTAGCGTAAACTAGCCATTTATTACCATCTTGCTCTGTCATCGAAAGCGAACTCTTTTCATGTTTGCTTAAAAATCTCTAAACATCCGGTCTTTTTTGTCTAGGCAGCAATAGCATTTTCAGAAAGACTTCTCCGCTTATTAACGTTGACTTCTAATCGCTTCTCGCGTCATAAAGCGGCTTGTGTTTACTGCATTAAGCAGATCGTTGCTTAAAGGCAGCGGTTCTTTGCACAAACTGCTCACCAAAACTTCTGCCATTAAAGGCGCTGTGGTTAACCCTCGTGAGCCCAAGCAAGTAAGGGTGGAAACTACACTATTTGGCAATACTGGCGAGGCGTTCAACGGCTTGCCTACGCCTAACATAGCGTAGTCTTCTTTCAACGAATCAAAATCATGTAATGCACCCACAACAGGCTGGTGGTCGGGTGAACCTAAACGCGTAGCCGCTCTGGCTTTACCGTCATGTTGTAATGCCTGAACTATGCTGGTGTTTGCCAGTGCCTGTACGTGTGTAGCGAGGTTCATTTCAGTTTCATCGCCTCGTACATCGGTACTTAAGTCGTTTTTAACGTAAGTTGAACCCAAGGCGTGTCGACCGTCGAGCGCGGGCGTCATATAGCCCTTGTGGCACAACACGGTGTTGAGCTGTTCAATCGGCATTTGGGTGGGGATAGCTTCAACCTGACCGCGAACAGGGCGAAGAGAAAGGCTGTCAAAATCGCTAGCGTTTACCGCACCTGCACCAAGGGCAAGGATAAGGTGATCGGCAGTAATAACTTCTTCACTCTCAGCGCTACCTAAGTTAAAACGAATCCGCACCCGCTGCTTTGTTGTCTCAACTGTCTCATGAGATACATAGGTATGATTGGGTTTCAGCTCGAGTTTGCCACTTTGAAGTGCTTCCTCAATCATGGTGGTAACTAGCTGTGGAGGAGAAATCCAACCGCCCAAGCCAATGTATAGGCCAGAGTAGGGAAGAGCTAGGTTAGCGATATCGCTCACTTCTTTGCTGTCCACGGGCTTAATCAAAGCATCTGGCCATACGTCGGCAGCAGCCAATTTATTTTGGCGATCTGCTACCTTGTCGTTAAAGCTTAGTTGAATAACGCCACAGAAATCATGGGTAACGTCGGCTAGGCCACAGGCTTTTGCATGTTCAATAGTGTGGTCGTAGGCTTGCCTAGCATACAAAAAGCTGTGCGCCTGAATGCGGCTGGCAATACTTGCTTCGCTGTGAAGCTGCGGGTAAAAGCCGCCTTGTGGGTTGCCAGAAGCGCCGCTTGCAAGGGTGTCACCATCAAAATACAAAGTAGTGCAAATGCCGCGTTTTACTAAAGCCAGGCATGCCGTAGCTGCTGCAAGGCCGGAGCCTACTACTGCGACTTTACTTGTTTTATCTAAACTGCCGTTAGCGTACCTGTAATAGGGGCCAGTAGGCAGGCGAAGTTTATGCTGTACATTCTCGTTGTCTTGGCTGAAAACGCCGGTCAACATGTCGCGCTTACGGCCAAAGCCATTGCGTTTTTTTATGGTAAAGCCCACACCGGCAAGCCCACGCTTTACGATGCCCGCAGCGGTAAACGTGCCAAAGGTTGTGCCGGTTTTTGACAAACGAGCCATTTGGCTAAACAGAGCATCGGTCCACATATCAGGGTTTTTGCTTGGTGCGAAACCATCTAAAAACCAGGCATCGATTAGTCCATTTACAGGGGAGTGCCACTGGGGAAGGAGTTCGTGAACATCACCAATCCATAAGTCGAGGGTGGTTGAGTGGCTATCGAAATGCAAGCGATGGCACCCCTCAAGGCCCATGGGGTAAAGTGAAGCGAGTGCTTCCGCTTCGTCTTTAAGGGCAGGAAAAGCTTCTAGCGCACGCTGCATATCCTGTTGAGGCAGGGGAAACTTTTCCGTGGTAATAAAATATAGGCGCTTTAACGGATGGTCAGGGTTTGCAGCTCTAAATTCATTAAAGGCACGCATGGCGACCAAAAAGTTCAGCCCAGTTCCAAAACCTGTTTCGGCGATAACAAAAGTAGGGTTGCGCCACTGTTGCCAGCGCTCAGCAAGGTCGTTGCCTGCAACAAAAACGTGTTGGGTTTCATCAATTCCGCTGTCGTTAGAAAAATAAACGTCGTCAAAATGGTCGGCGACAGGCGTACCGCTCTCATTAAAATGAACCTGTGCATGCTTAGATTTCACTGTTTATTTTGCTCCGTATATGTCGTTTTGGTGTTGGCACTTTACTTTTCACGACTTCAACAGCTTGCCCATCCGATGGCTGTTTTGAAACGTCAGAGCGCGCTTGGCTTTTAGATAAACAAGGCCCTTCTGCGAGTGTGGAAAAGTGCGAGATTACTTTACTGGTCACGTGCTGTGCGCCAAGCATACCGCCAATGGTGATCCAAGTACCGTTAATGTCAATTAATCCGCGGTGATCCATCGTAGGCGCTTCAGCTTCTGTTTTCGATATAGCCCAAGTTTCTTTTGCAATATCAAAGGTCCATATGGCGCCATCTGCAGTTGAAGGTTTACCGTTATAGCCAATGCCATTGTAGTTGTACGGATTAGTCGAACCGCCCACAAAATAGATTTTATTGGTGGCCTCATCGCCCGCAGCGGCCATGCGATAGCGCGCAGAACCTGTTGGATGCTGAAGCGTACGCCAATCAATCTTGAAAGGGTTTTCCTTGTCAATTTTACCTTTAAAGCAGGCGGTTTCCGCAACGAAACTCCGGCGTTTATTACTGTGGGGTGTTACTGATACACCGTCACAAATTACCATAGTGTTATTAACGATGCCGCCAGCGTGCCCAAATACTGGATTACCTAAGAAAGGGCTCGCCTGTTGCCATTGGCCGGTTTGCGTATCATAAACCTGCACAAGATTTACGTTGCCATCGTTATGCCAGCCTGAAACTAAGTATACGTAGCGATTTTGATAAACTAGGGCAGAAGCATCATCAACCGGCACGGGCATCGGCGCCAGTAGCTCATATTTCGTCGTTGTAGGTGAGTATTTATAGACGTCTGGCGTACTAATCTCGTTGTGAGTTTCATCAACGGTGTAACCGCCAAAAATATAGACGCTGTCTTTTACGCCCACTGCTACTGATGCCAAGCGACCTTTTAGCATAAGGCTGGAGGGTACTGGGGGAAGAGCTTGCCACTGCAAAGGCTTATCGTTGTTGTTAATCACAAGCAGCCAAGCACGGTTGTGTACATCTTTATAGGTTTTGTCTTCACCTAACCCCATAAAACTGAATACATATCGTTTGTCGTCTATGGTGACAGAAGCTACAGCATTGTTTGAAACTGGCTCTGGTAGCGCGGGAAGGACGATAGGCGTAGCTGTTGCTGAGACAGTCGCTGCAGAAGCAATGATAAAGGCAGCCACCACGAAAGAAAGTCGAGGTATCGCACTTTGGAAAATGTGTAGAGCAATAGTTCTTAGCTTTTTTAATAACACAGCAATCTTCAGTTTTATCTAAATTTCTAACGTTTGGCCGCGTATTCTACCTGTCACCTTTTTGTTTTTCCGCAAAAGTTTATGTTCAAGCTATTTTGAAGGTTTTGTGAAGGTATAAATTAACGCTGGTCATGACCCTGTGCATTCGTGCTACATTGGAAATATTCAGAACAAGAAAGCTTAGACAAAGACGGCATAAACGAAAAAGAAGGGAAGTGGGAATTTACCTGTTTATACACATAAGCCCAGAATTGAAACAGGTACTGCAACGCTTAAGTATGGCAAATTTGAGTATGGCAATTGGCAGAGCAGACCACTTTACCATTCAAAATCGTTACCATAAGCCGCAACAACGCAAAGGGTAAACTATGAGAAGAGCAGTTATCACCGGTCTTGGTATCGTATCAAGCATCGGCGTAAATAAAGAAGACGTACTTGCTTCACTTAAAGCGGGTAAGTCTGGAATTACATTTTCAGAACAGTTCGCCGAAATGGGCCTTCGCAGCCAAGTTTGGGGCAACATTGACATCGATTTGAAAGATCATATTGACCGTAAAGCTATGCGCTTTATGGGCGATGCGGCAGGCTACGCATATGTAGCGATGCAACAAGCCATTGCAGACTCTGGTTTAGAAGAAAGCGACATTTCAAACGAGCGCACAGGTATTATTGCTGGCTCAGGTGGCGCGTCTTCTGAAAACCAAGTACTTTCTGCTGATATTCTTCGCGAAAAAGGAGTTAAGCGTGTTGGTCCATACATGGTTCCTCGTTGTATGGCATCTACGGTATCGGCTTGCTTAGCCACACCGTTTAAAATTCGCGGCGTGAACTATTCAATTGCCTCTGCGTGTGCAACTAGTGCCCACTGTATTGGTAATGCGCTAGAGCTTATTCAGCTTGGTAAGCAAGACGTAGTATTCGCCGGTGGCGGCGAAGAGCTACATTGGTCATTATCAAGCCAGTTCGACGCTATGGGCGCACTAAGCTCTAAATATAACGACAATCCTGCGGTGGCATCACGTACTTATGACGCAGCACGCGACGGCTTTGTAAGTTCTGGCGGCGGCGGTATGGTTGTTGTTGAAGAGCTTGAGCACGCGCTTGCACGCGGCGCAAAAATCTACGGTGAAGTCGTAGGTTACGGTGCTACATCAGACGGTTTCGACATGGTTGCACCGTCGGGTGAAGGCGCAATTCGCTGCATGAAGATGGCGATGCAAAATATTGATGCGCCTATCGATTACTTAAATACTCACGGTACATCAACGCCTGTAGGTGACGTGAAAGAACTTGCGGCGATTCAAGAAGTGTTTGGCCAAGCGGGCGTGCCAATTAGTGCAACCAAGTCACTAACAGGTCACGCACTAGGTGCAGCGGGTGTAAACGAAGCTATCTATAGCTTGTTGATGATGGAAAATAACTTTATCGCGCCATCAATTAACATAGACACGCTGGATGATGCAGCACAAGGCTTAGATATTGTTACCCAAACACGTGAAGCAACGCTGAACACAGTGATGTCTAATAGCTTTGGCTTTGGCGGTACTAACGCTACGCTGGTTATGCAGCGTTATAACGGTTAAACAAATCCGCTTGAACCAGTAAGCTTTTTTAGCATCAGTTAAGAAGTTTCAAAAAACAAAAAGGGCGTAAACCTGAACACCATGAGTGTTGGTGTTTACGCCCTTTTTTATTGTAGTTAGCTATAGCTTTCTAAAATAAAGATTGCGAACACGACCGTTAGATATCCTAAAGCCATTTATCTCACCGTTAACATCGCGCTCAAATAGGATATCGCCAACTTGTGAGCTAAAAAAGTCACCTTTGACTGGCGCAATATAATGGTCGCTTAGACGGTGATGAGAAATTTTTAGCTGTTTATTTTCTGGTGAAAAGTGATAGGTGGAAGAAAGTTCAGGGCTGAAGTAACTGCCGGCGTATTGCGATAACCAGGTTTTGGTTATTTTGACTGGTGTATAGCCAACCGACACATACGTATCGACGTTGTCTACTTGCACTGTCATTAATTGTTTCTCATCACTTTCAGTAAACTTAACATAAATCTCTCCCTCTACATTCAGCATTTTGAAGGTGTTTTCGCTGATAGGAGCGAGTACGCTTACGTCATCTTGGCCTCTCGAATACATTAGTTTACCGTTTTCTAAATATATCTCTCGTGAGTACGCTTCTGGTTCATACCAATAGTGGCCCACATAGGCATTGAGTGTCTCTTCATCTAACTCAATAGAATCAGATATTTGTTTAGGTGAGATAGACTCCAAAAATGCGTTAGCAATCGCATTCTGAGGGGGAGGGGGATCTTTCTTCAAAAACCTGTCAGCAATTTGTAGAGCCAATTCCCATGGCCTTGCATCTGCGCCATTGTTCAATATTGCTATTGCTAAATTTTGTTTAGGGAATCGAGCTAAATACGAACGAAATCCTGCGTCTCCGCCGCTATGCTGAATATATTCGGTACCTTTGTAATGACTAATAAATTGCCCATATGCGCCACCAAATGTTTCTCCATTGTTTAAGGACGCAAGGGTGTTCATTTGCTCGATTATAGTAGGGCTACCCACAGTCGGCTCGGTAAAATTAGCTGACCATTTCAGAAGATCTTCTGCGGTCGTAAACAAACTGGTTGCACCTACATTTGAAAAGTTCAACACACTTTTTTTGTAACCATTACCATTGCGCTCGTATGAATAGGCTCTATTGCTAACGATCTTCTGATGGTCGTCATAAAACAAGCTGTTACTCATACTCAATGGCGTGAATAGCCTTTCTTGTGTGAATTGAGCAAAAGATTTACCGCTAACACGTGCAACAACCTCTGCTAATAGTGTGAACCCAGTATTTGAGTACAGATACTCTTCTCCCGGTTTGAAGTTTAGCTCTTTCTGTTTTGCTACCATTTTTAGTACGTGTTCGGTAGTGATTACGTCATCTAATCGCCAACCAGCCATACGCAACAAATTCCATTGATCTCGCATGCCGCTTGTATGCGATGCCAAGTGACGTAAGGTTATAGTGTGACCAAAATCCGGCACTTCTGGAATGTATTGTCGTATGTCGTCATCGAAATTTAACTTACCTTCTTCAGCAAGTAGAAGAATGGCGAATACGGTGAATTGCTTAGATACAGATGCAACGTGAAACATAGTTTCTGGCGTAACAGGTATATCGTATTCTAGGTTTGCACTACCGTAACCTTTTGAAAATATAATCTCTCCATCCTGCAGAACTGCAACTGAGGCCCCTGGCTTATTAATATCATCGAATTGGGTAAACAGTCGGTCAAACTCGATAGTTTGTTGTGAAGGGCTATTAAGAGGCTGTTCAGGTTTTGAAGATGGTTGGCAGGCGAATAAACCAATCAATAGTAGAAAACTAATGACTAGACGCGCTGCAAAATTAGACATTATAACGATTCCTTGTTATCACTTATTTTTAATTTTTTTCGACGAAGAGCAAACGTCAATACGCTGCAGAAAAACGCAAAAGCTATCCACAGGCAAAGATTAGAGTAAAGTTGTTTTAATTTGTAGGCAAACGTTTCTACACGAAAATAATTAGATAGGGATAACTCATGCACAGATTTGTTCAGGCATTCACTATTGGCCTACTACTAAATTCAGGTAAAGGTGTTGCACAAAATAATCAGATAATGCTTTTAGAAAAAAAATGGACGCTATTGCTGAAAAGAGCATTAGCCCAGATGGGCCTGGATGTTCTATAGGTATAATCCAGAACAAAGAGTTTATTTTCAAAAAAAGCTATGGACTAGCCAATATTGAACACCAAATACCGCTAAGTAGTCAATCGGTATTCAGAATGGCGTCGGTATCAAAGCAATTTACAGCTTTTGCTGTTTTGCTGTTAGCTGATGATGGCGCCATCGCGCTGACTGACGATATTCGTCAGCATTTGCCAGAACTAAAAGAATATGGAAAAAAGATCTCCATTAACTCAATACTCGGACATTTCAGCGGTTTGGGCGATTTTGAAGATCACCTAAATAAACTTCGTGATTCTTCCTTGAGCGGCTTTTTTATTGGGAGTGAACAGTTCGTATCAAATGCCGAGTACTATTCTGTTATTAAAGACTTTCCGCTTGTACATGAACCTGATACCACTATGGAATACAGTAATCACGGGTATATCATTCTGGCAAAATTAGTTGAACAAATAAGCGGATTGACGATACGCGAATTCACCAATAAGCGTATATTTGCTCCCCTTGGTATGAATCATACGTTTTTTTCAGATAGCGCCGAAGAGATTATTCCTAATCGAGCATCCTGATACCGTTCGCCTGAAGCAGGAAAACAACGCAATCATTTAACTGCCTTACACACAATTGGCGATGGAGGCTTATTCAGCACCATAGATGACATGCTGATATGGGATAATCACTTTTATGCTCCTAAGTTGGGTAAAAATCCTAAAGCGTTAATTGCGCTAATGAACAAGCCAAATGTGAATGTGCCAGAGAGCGATGAAGGGAAATGGTACTACGCCAATGGGCAAAATACCGATGGTCGTTATTTTTTCCACAACGGTGGTTGGGTTGGAACAGACACCAGCTACATTCGAAGACCAGACACTCAAACATCTGTTGTTGGAATGTGCAATTCTGTGTCACTAAGTGTAAATGATTTTACTTATGCAACCTTTGAGATATTGGCTGATTTAAAGTTGTGGGACGGGGAAGACCCTTCGGTATACTGAAATAAAAAGCGTAAGTGGATAAAAGAACAGCTATCGCTGACAGGCTCGAATTAAAAATACGAGTTGAACGCCCGCAAATTGTCTGTTGAGCCCCTAAGTGGTCGCCTTAGGTCAGCGCAGTACGTAGTATGCGGACATAGGTGAATATCGGAGTTTGTGAGCAAAAATACCATCATTGTGTAATCACAATTAATTGATTACAATTGTAATCTATGTTGTTATCAGAGTTCATGGATGAAAGTCTTAAACCCTTCTTTAGTTTTACTGTTTTTCTTATTATCGGGTTGTGCGAGCAAAACCACTGTTTATGTTTATGCAAAATACTTAGATACCACTCAAAGAGAAGAAATTAGGAATGTTTTTGATTCGTCTCAAAAATATCGCGTTCAATTTAATGAATTCGATTTTCCTGCGAGCGTTACAGAAAATACTCTTCTCTACTCGTTAATTTTACTTGAACCGGAAACCATTGATGCAGCCACTGCTCTATCTACTACTGCTGGCTTTCCAATTAAATATACTCAAGGGTTAAGCCAAGGAAATCACTGGTACACAAAAAACTCAATGGCTCTATTTTTATTACCGAAAGGCAAAGACAACAAGCTCTTTTTTTTCCGACAAGATTTAGTAAACGAATACAAGGCTCAAAACTGCAATGACACTACTTCTCTGCATCTCCACAAAGATGGCTCTTTCACTCTAAAAATGACTACGAAAAGCAATGCGAGTGATAAAGATATGGTTACTGGAGAGTGGAAATACAGGCAGTACCCATTTTTAGAATTGAGAAAAAAAGAGGCTGCATATGCCGACTATTACTTTGAAATAAAGCGGTTTAAAGGCGCTGACAAGGTAAGTGAAATAGATTTTGTGAAGCTGGAGTCTCTGAATACGGGGAGCTTGCCCGAGAACTGCTCCTTTTTAATCGGAACTAGAATTTGACTGGTGATTTGATTGTTATTAACTTCCGCTGTTTGTCTGTATGTGTCGTTGGCCTGCCCTTGGGCGCATGGAGCGCTCATAATTAGAAAGTTTAACGCAAAGCTTGTTGTAGAAGTTTAGGGTAGGTTGTTTTCCTACCCTGCACATTCAAGATGCTGTAATTAAGGTTCAGCCAAAGATATCAACCACATTAATTTGCATCCTTGCGCCTTAACCAACTGCGCAACAACGCCTGTGTCACTAAAGGTCTGTCGTCGTAAAAACCATGTGCCCCACCCGGCACCACGGCCAGTTCGGCGCCGGGCGCTAACGCGAGATAATCTTGAACGGTATCAATGCGTGCTGAATCGTACTGACCAATCATAAACAACGTTCTAGCAGGGTCGATATTGGTTAGCAAATGGGTGGCGTCGTAGTGCTTCAATACACCCGTAGACGAAAATTCACTTGGCCCCCACATGGCATTGTAAATCACCGGGTTGAATCCATTCCCCCCAACGTTTTCTTCATAAGAGATAATCGCTTCATTGGGCTTAACTGGCGTGTAATAAGCAGAATACAACTTGATATATGCAGCATTGCATACTGGTACTTCCGGAGGTTGGGATGATTCACATTCTTTAAGGGTGTCTTGTATTTTTTGAGGGGCTGCGTTTACCAACAAGTTAGCATCCATGATCCAGTGTGGCGTAGAAATAAATGTGCCGCCAAGCACAGTCGATACTGTGTGCTGTGGATATTTTGCTGTGTACTCCAAGGCAATGGCTGAGCCCCAGCTATGTCCCACCAGATGCCATTTCTCAACTTTTAAGTGCTTGCGAATAGCATCTAATGATTCAACAAAACGTTCAACACGCCAGTTTATTGGGTCGTTTGGCTGGTCTGATTTTCCGCTGTCGAGTTGGTCATACATGATTACCATGCGCTCGTCTGCCAGTTCAGTCATGCCTACAAAGCCATTGTGTGTGCCGCCAGGACCTCCGTGAATAAATACCACTGGAATGGAATCTGTGTGTGTGACGCCGTTAAGCCTGACATAAACGTTCCCGCCTTCAACGGGAACCATGAGTTCCTTATCTGCTATAACCACGGGGTATTCAGCGTATGCACTGAATGCCAACAATGAAAGACAGACTATATTTAATAAACGAGACATGAGGTAGTAAAAGGTTTTGTACATGATTAATTCCTAGAGTATGAATAAAGTGAAATATTCATCTTAGTAGTATGCTTTACTCGGGATATAACACTAACACAAGCGCGTTAGCATACTGGTGTTTTAGCGCCAAACTGTGGATTGAAACAGGCGATACTAATGTTCAGGGTCTTTGGCGCAGAGTATCGCTGGCGAGCTTCAGCACAAATACATCTGAGTGGGAAACCCTTATTGACTTTAACGCCCTTGCTTGATGAATTTCTTTTCGACATCACATTGCAATTATTTAGCTTGATGTGACAGCATTTCTTTAAATTTAGGGTAGTGTCGCTCAACGAGTTGAAACAGTAATGTCTGCTCTGGACGGGAACGTTTATAGGTATGAAAGTGAGTTGCTAGCAATGGCGCCCTTACTAGGGACTGGTATCTCAGTGTGCAGATGGTTTAGTTCATAGTCTACAGTCCTTTGAGTTAGAAAAATTCCTTGCATCAACGTCCGGTTATTGTTTTAAGCAGACCTTAAAGACGGAAACGAAGTTGCACTGCTCAACACAGAGCGTCACGTACAAGTCCATATTTAACTGAGTAAAACCGTAAGCTCATCCTAAAATTAGTAAAGGGCTACTGTGTCATTACTAGGTTTTTGGAAAATAACTACAAGGCATACCACAGCGGAATTCTAGTATTACTTAAAGCTTTTTAACTAACGTTTGAATAGCTTCAATAACAATTTCAGGCTGCATTTTGTGAATGGAATGCTGACGCGCTCCTGAAAAAATAATTGTGCTATTGATAGAGCGAGTGGCAATGTCTTCCTGCAAGGTCGCCCATACCAAATCTCTGGTTTTTGTATTATCGATTTCAGAAGACGCTTTATTCCGCGCAATAACCACCAAAGGCATATCGCCATAGTTAGGTGTTAATTCATTTAATTCACTAAGGCTTCTTGGAAAGTATTCGGCTTCATCTAAGCTAGTATATTGATGCTTGGTTGTACTTTTTTTGGCTTTTTCTTCTGGATTAGTGTTGGAAAGATACAATCTGGGAATACCGACAGGGGCTGCCCACATTCCAAATTTGAAAAGGTATTTTTGAAGAGAATTCGTTTGAGGCATCTCATCTATCTGATCTTCATGGGCAGAGTCTACTAATACCAAAGCGGCTATATATTCGGGAAAGGTGAGGGCATAGCGTTGCATGTTTACCCCGCCAAATGAATGGCCTACAAGGATAATTGGTCCAGTAATGTCTTTCTTTTCTAGAACCGAGTGAAGTTCTGCAACAATAGTTTTACTGTCTCTTTTGCGCGGGCTTTCTTCACTCCATCCAAGGCCAGCTCTGTCATAGGTAATGACTCTGGAAAACTGTGAGACTTCCGCTGCTACTTTGTTCCAGACTGATGAGTCATCACCCATACCAGCATCAAAAATAACGGTAACTTTCCCTGTTTCAGAATCCTCGACATAAAGACTGTAGCCACCGACGTCTATCATTTCTCCACGCTTGTCAAAAGAGGTGGAGTCGACATAGCTTGAATATGACTGATAAACAAAACCAACAAATAAAAGCATGACTATGCTGGCAGATAAAATTTTCAACGCGAACTTTCCTTTTCTTTGCATTTCCACGACTTTATTAATATTCCACAAGTCCTTTAGCAATTCAGCTAGTTATTTCGGTTAAATAAACTGATAACGACTAAACAAGGTATCTGGCTCGGGAATAGTGATTTTCCCGTAATGCCGTTGCAGCAAGCCTTCACATTCAAGCTCACCTAATAACTGGTTCACCGTTTGCCTACTGCTATTTATCATTTGCGCTAAAGACTCTTGCGAAAGGGTTAGCGTAATCGCGTTGTGTTTGGGCAAATGCTGACCGTAACTGGTGGTAAGCATTAAAAGCCGTTTTACCAGCTGGAGCTTAAGGCTAAGCCCTGCGCTTGAGTCAATAAACTGAAAAGCGCTGCGTACTCGCGTGCATAAAAGGCGAGTAAAATGCGGGTAGAGTTCAGGAAACTGCTCAAGCAGTGCTTTAAACGCGTTCTTTTGAATAATCGCCACGGTGCAATTTGTCTCACAGAAGTTGTCGTGAGTGCGAGGGAGGTCGTCAAACATCGATATCTCACCAAACCAGGTGCCGGGGCCCAGTAGCGCAAATAGCATTTCTCGACCATCTACGCCCACAGTGACAACTCTTAAACGACCTTCGCATACCCCGTAGAAACCTACGCCATCTTCTCCCTTGGCATGCAATTGCTGCCCTGCTTTTAAATGCTTAAGGCGCATCTTTTCGAACATAGCTTCCTGTAAATAAGAAGGGATCGCGCTAAACCACGTAGAGCTAGCCAGAACTGGTTTAAATTTTTCCATTTAACAAATTTCTTACAATGTCGTATATCCGACAGTGTATAGCAGCTGGGACGAGTAATGTAGACGGTAAGGAAAATTAAATGGAAGTTTCTTTGAAGCGCGCGAAGTATCGAGCCTTCAATAAGAGGCTGATACCCAGACCCTAATCAAATCATTTTATATATTGAAAGAGAAAAGCTATGACAGATTCAGTAAAGTCGAAGGTTAGCAATGAAGAATGGCAAACCCGCGTTGATCTTGCCGCATGTTATCGTGCGGTTGCAATGTATGGTTGGGACGACCTTATTTTTACTCACATTTCAGCGCGTGTGCCGGGGCCTGACCATCATTTCTTGATTAACCCTTACGGTTTGATGTTTGATGAGGTTACTGCGTCTAGTTTGGTTAAAGTAGATCTTCACGGTAATAAGGTGATGGAAAGCGAGTACGACATTAACCCAGCAGGTTTTACTATTCACAGCGCTGTTCATGAAGCTCGAGACGATGCAAAGTGCGTGTTGCATTTGCATACAGCAGAGGGCGTAGCGGTTTCCATTTTAGAGGACGGGTTACAGCCATACTCGCAGCAATCGCTTTTTCCGCTGGCATCACTTTCTTATCATGCTTACGAAGGCGTGGCGTTAAATCCTGACGAAAAAGCACGATTAGTGCGCGACCTGGGTGATACCCAGTTTATGATTTTGCGTAACCATGGGCTTTTAACCTGTGCTGATAATATTCCAGATGCCTTTTTGTTTATGTTTATTATGCAGCGCGCCTGTGAAATTCAGTTAAAAGCGCAGGCCACAGGCAAACCGCTTATTCCAATTCATTCAGCAATTCTAGATGGCATTCGAACACAGGCCGATCAAGTTACCAAACAGGCGGGTGGTTCCCTTGCATGGCCAGGTATTAAACGTCGTGTTGAGCGTCGTTTCCCTGGATACGACAAGTAACTATTTAAAGTTAACGTTATCTAATATCACGAGCTTAAGCGCTATTGCTTTTAGAGTTCCCGTTTTAAAAGATTGTATGAACTTCGGGCGTCTCTTAAATGTTGCGGCCAAACCTGTATTAAATGACGTAAATCAAACAAATTACAGACAAGATAAATCAATGGCGCTGGGTTACTAAAAGCCTAAGTTAAGGTACACTTAGCGCCATGAAAATACTTCTTGAAGATACCATTCCTTTTGGCACAGATTACCTCAACAGCGTAGGTGATGTTGAAACCTATGCTTGGCAATCTCTTGTGCCTGAAATGCTGCGCGATGTAGATATTCTTGCACTGCGTTCTACTACTAAGGTTACTCCTGAACTGCTGAAAAGCGCTAACAAGGTTAAATTTGTTACCACGGCAACGGCGGGCACTAATCATTTAGATAAAGCGCATTTGGACAGCATGGGTATTGCACATAGCAGCGCAGCGGGCTGTAATGCCGTCGCGGTGGCCGAGTATGTACTCAGTGTTTTGCTGCACGCCCAAAAAGCTCAAAAGCTTGATTTATACAATGCGACAGTGGGAATAGTGGGTGCTGGCAATGTAGGAACTGCACTATCAAAAATTTTAACGGCAATTGGCGTTAAACACTGCTTGTACGACCCTCCGTTACAGCAAGCGTTAGCAAGTACTGGTAAAACACAGCACAACGGTCAGTCGTTTGTAGATTTAGCACAAATTGCAACGTGCGACGTTGTCTCGCTTCATGCGCCTTTCATTAAAGGCGGCGACTATCCCACTTATCAGATGATCGACCAAACTTTTCTTGAAGCATTAACACCTGACCAGCTGCTTATCAATGCATGCCGTGGCGAGGTTATAGATGAAGAGGCACTACTTAACTTACTTCAACAAGAACAGGCGCCAACTGTGGTGCTTGATGTGTTCGATAACGAACCTGCTATAAACACAGGGTTATTTGACCACGTTTGGTTCGTTACGCCACATATTGCGGGTCATTCTGTAGAAGGCAAAGTGCGCGGTACACAAATGATTTACGAGCAAATTTGTGAGGTAGTAGGTACAGCACCAGATAAAGCGCTCAGCGACTTTTTAGATAAGACCAACCCAATAAACGCTGAGTTAGCATCGCCAGAGGCATCGCGATTGTCGGTTGATGATCTAATTACTGTGTTTCATCACGTGTATGACGTAGCCATTGACGATGAAATAACGCGAAACGCGTTTGCGTTAACGTCAGGCCATGATGAAATGCCAGATAGACACATTGCGAATACGTTTTCTGCACTGCGCAAGCAATACAGAGTTCGTCGCGAGTGCAGCGCCTATACGTTACAATTGCCAAAGAACACCAGCAAACAAATTCAAAACACATTCACCAAACTAGGCTTTTCCGTTAGTCTGGTTTAGATATTTTCTTATTAGGAGCATAAAGCATTATGTCGCAAGCGTTTGACGTAGCGGTACTTGGCGCCACAGGTTTAGTGGGCCAAACCATGATTGAACTATTAGAAGAGCGAGACTTTCCGGTAAACCGTTTGTATCCGCTTGCCAGTAAACGTTCAGCAGGTAGTACCGTGTCGTTTAAAGGCGAAGACATTGAAGTATTAGATGCTGATGATTTCGACTGGTCATTAGTGCAATTAGGTTTTTTCTCAGCCGGTGGAAGTATCTCAGCAAAATTTGCTCCGCTAGCTGCAGAAGAAGGCTGCATTGTAATCGACAATACTTCAGAGTTTCGTTACGAGCCAGATATCCCACTTGTAGTGCCAGAAGTTAACGCCCATGCACTGGCAGAGTTTCGCAATAGAAACATTATTGCGAACCCAAATTGCTCAACCATTCAAATGTTGGTTGCACTTAAACCTATTCAAGATGCCGTTGGCATTGACCGTATTAACGTATGTACCTACCAATCAGTGTCTGGTGCAGGTAAAGAAGCCATGGAAGAACTGGCTAAACAAACCGCAGGTTTGCTAAACGCACGTGAAGTAAAGCCAGAATCATTTAGTCGCCAAATTGCCTTTAACGTTATTCCTCAAATCGACGTTTTCCAAGACAACGATTACACCAAAGAAGAAATGAAAATGCTGTGGGAAACCCAAAAGATTATGGGTGACGAAAGCATTTTGGTAAACGCCACTGCAGTGCGCGTACCTGTGTTCTACGGACATGCAGAGGCCATTCACTTAGAAACGCGTTCGCCAATAGATGCGCAGCATGTTAAAGAGCTTTTAGCCGATGCGCCAGGCGTAACAGTTTACGACGGCAATGAGCAATTCCCAACGCAAGTTAGCAGTGCTAGCGGCAATGACATTGTTCATGTAGGGCGGATTAGAAATGACATTACTCACCCTTGTGGTTTAAACCTGTGGGTTGTGTCTGACAATATTCGCAAAGGTGCAGCAACAAACAGCATTCAAATTGCTGAAACACTTATTCGCGATTACTTATAAATGTTTCATAGAGGCTTCGCCTCTGGTTAATCGGATAAGCACAGGAAAAGGTAAACATTTTTCTGTGCTTGCCGATAGTTAACGAAAGGTCGGATTTTGACGTAACAAAACGACAATGAATTGGGAAAATTTAAACATTGTTACAGAGCAATACTTCTGTCTAACTAGATCACCCTTCATAACTGGTTTATAGTTTGTAAGGTTAGGAATAAATTAACGTTAAAAACAATCGTCAGTCAGACACTTAGACAAAATGTAAGAACACTAAAAAAGCGCAAATAAATCTTACTGCTAAGGTCGCAATAACTGCAAAACGCTAGCTTGGCGAGATGGTTTCAAGGTAGCTTTAGAATAAAAATAAAAGCCAATGTTTTCTTCCGTACTGATTGGCTAGAAAATCCGCCCAAACATACGGGTGGTCAAGACGCTTGAGGGCATATAGGATTGCTATGAAATTGCATTTGACGGGCTTACTTTTACTCACACTTTGTTTGTCTTGCCCTGTAACTACAGTAGATGCACAAGAACGCGCTACCTTCTTAAAAGGTCCAAAGGACGCTACCGATCAGTTTTCCGGGCTGGAATACGGCCCTATTGACGCCAACGACACACTTTGGCGAATAGCGGAACGCTACCGTCAAAATAATAATCTGAGTGTATATCAGGTTATGACAGCCATCTACGAGCTCAATCCTAACGCATTTGAAAACGGTAATTTAAATCTATTGGTCGATGGCGCGGTGCTTAAGCTTCCTTCAGAGCGCTACATTGCAAGAATTGATAAGCAAAAAGCCCAAATGCGCGCTGAGCAGGACGAAAGAGCATTTGCTGAAATGCTTAACAAGCCTGGTAGCAGCGTAAGGAACATCAAACCGGCTTCTCCGTTAGTTAATCAGCAAGACCTCACCCAAACTCAAACCGACATCGAACAAAAGATCACCCGTTTAGATCAGGAGCAAAATCGTCAGTTTGATGAACTACGCATGCAGTTTGCTGCATCTCTTGAAAATGTAGAAGCCATCCTTAACGAAAATCGACGCTTGTACGAACGCGTTGAAGCAGTTAATGGCGAGCTAGAAACGTTAAGAGGGCAAGTTGAAGGTGATGTAAAAGCACAGCTTGATATGCAAGTAGCGCTTCAGCAAGAGTTGCTAGATATGATTAAGGCTGAGCAAGCTCAGCGTGAAGCAGAAAAGCAATCATCGTTCTTGACCACGTTAACAAGCCCACTGAGTCTTATTATTGGCTCTGCATTTTTGTCGTTGTTACTCGTTGGCGGTTTGATCATGTGGTTGCTTAAACGCAACAGCAAACCTGAAGAGGCGCCATCAGCTGGACCCACAATAACGGCTAATGATGATGATATACCTGTACCTGATGCTGATATCGGCGACCTTTCAAGTGCTCTAGCGCCAGATTTAGATGAAAAAGCAGAATTATCTGACGACGACTTATTCAATGACGATGACCTTCTAGACGATGTACTCACCTCCGACTTAGAAGAGAGCTTAGATGACGAGCTTGAGTCCTTTGCAGACCTAGAAGACGATATGCTAGTGCCAGACAATGATGACGATTTGTTTGAAGCTGGTGATGATGAGCTTGACCAAAGTGAGCTTGACAGTTTGTTTGATGACGATGACTTATCAGACAAGGTGCTAAACGAAAATGACGCGGATGATCTGGAAGGTTTCGACTTATCGGGCGACGACGATGTTTTTGAAGAGAGTGGTGATAGCGATAGCGAGCAGGCCTCAGATTCAGCGAGTGCTGAAAACGCAGGTGACGATGATGATTTCGATATTGATGATTTACTTGATAATGTCCAAAGTCAAGGCACTGATGAGGAAAGCAAAGCTGAGATAGATGAGTCAGAGGAAATTAACCCTGACGATATCTTAAACGAGGTTAATGGTACCTCTGAATCTGAAAATGTTGATGAGGACGACATAGACGCGTTGCTTGCCAGTTCTGTTGAAGAGCTTACTGATGACGCTGAGCCAAATGAAATCTCACCCTCGCTCCCTACTATAGAGGATGAGGACGAAAAGCCCGAGATTAGCATTGATGATTTGTTGGAAGAGCATGGTGTTGATGCCGGTCTTACCGATGAGTTAGACAGTAACGATGAACTCATTAATGAAGACATGTTGAGTAAGCTCGATGACGAGATTAATCAGCAAAACAAAGAAATCGATAAAATCACCGACGATCTGCTCAACGAGATTGAACAAATAGAAATGATGGGTGGATTAGGCGAAGAAGAAGATGATGATGATGACTTTGAAGATGAAATAACAACATCAGCGCCGTCACCTCAGTCAATTCAAAGCCTTGACGCCATAACCGATGATTTAGACGATTTGCTTGAAGAAGAGATTGAGGTTGATTCGGACTTCAGCGATCCCCTCTCTGACGAGCTTATAGCGGAATTACAATCAGAACAAGAGAACGACGACAGCGATTTTGAAGACGACGATACTTCACCTGAATCTGTAGCTGAACCCGATGATGACGAAGATTTTGATGACCCTTTCACTGACGAGTTACTCGCCGAGCTTGAAGCTGAGCTTGAAGGTGAGCCTGTAGTTAGTCCGGAGGCCGATTCCCTTGAAGACACGAATAACGATATTTCTGATGGAGTCGACGAGGAAGAGGAAGACGATTTCAGTGATCCTTTAACCGACGAGCTACTTGCTGAATTGGAAGCTGAAGAGTCGAAAAGCAGTAGTGACGTAGAGCAGTTAACCGACGAGTTACTGTCTGAATTAGAGGCAGAAATCGAGTCGGGAGATGAAGACTTATCAGAGCCGGAATCAGAACTTGGTTCTGAGATGGAAGAACCAGAGCTTACCTCTGACACAGAGCCTGAAGTTGACCTTGGAACTAAAATCGAAGAAGAGCCTGAGCTTGAAGCCGAGGTGGATTCACTGCCAGAACCTGAACTAGAGTTTGAGCCCGAGGCTGAGTCAGAAATAGCGGCTGCCAATGAAAACGAGCTATCGAGCGAAGCTGAGATAGAGCCAGAAACAGAGCTCGATGTTGAGGAAGTACCAGAAGTTACCCCTGAAGCAGAATCAGAGAGTGAGTTTGGAACGGAAGCAGAGCAAGAGCCTGCATCAGAACTTGGTTCTGAGATGGAAGAACCAGAGGTTACCTCTGACGCAGAGCCTGAAGCTGAGCTTGGATCTGAAGTCGAAGAAGAGCCTAGTTCTATTGAAGAGCCTGAGCTTGAAGCCGAGGTAGATTCACTGCCAGAGCCTGAAGCTGAACTAGAGTTTGAATCCGATGCAGAATCAGAAATAGCGCCTGCCGATGAAGACGAAAACGATAGTGACGCTAACGCTGAGGCAAACGAAAGTGCTTTAACTTCTGAAGACCCCCTTGATGACGCTATTGAAGCGTTTGAAAAGCAAATGATGGATGATATTCCATCGTTTAGTCAAATGGGTGTGGATGAAGAACTTCAAGCAGAAGAAGCATTAAAAGAGAATACAGATTCGACGGATGAAAACACTTCAATGGGGTCTGAAGAGTCTCTATCTAGTGAAGAATCGAGTAGCGATGATGAATATGACGACAGTCTTCTGAATGACGCTTTCGACGAAATCGAAAGCTTCGAGTTAGAACAAGAAATTGATGGCGTTATTGACAGTGAAGATAACGAAGAAGAAACGTCTTCTGAAAATGAGGCGCTATCGGAAGAAGATAGTTCTCAAAAAAGTGCCAATAAAGATTTTGAAGAATTAGACGATGTCCCCGGACTTGATGATTGGCTCTCTGCTTCTGATGATGACACTGTTGACGACAACGAAATTCTTGACGATTTAGACAGTGCGGAATTCGATGAGTTACTTCAAAGCCTAGAGTCTGACGATGTGATGGATTCTAGCGAACTAGTAAGTGATGCAGAAGATAACCATGATTCTCTGAAAGAAACTAGCGTTGAAGCGAATGCCTCTAGTGATGAAGTAGAAGAAACCGCTAATCTTGAACAAGACGACGGTGAAGACGAAACGTTCGAACTTGAGCAAGACGAGGATGCTGATGCGAGACTTGAGCTCGAACAAGATGACGAAACGTTCGAACTTGAGCAAAGTGATGACAGCGAGCTCTTTGAGTTAGATGAGGATGAAGGGGCAGAGGAGTTAGACGAGCTTGAGATTCCAGATGATCTAGACATAGCCACGCCATCTGAGATTGAGGAAAGTGAGCCAGTAGTAGACGACCCTGCAGCTGACGATAACGGTGATGAACTTAAGCTAGATAATCCTGACCTTGACCTTGCTGCATTGTTGAGCGACATAGAGTCAGATGATGAAGGAGAGACGAGCTCTGCGTCACAAGATTTCCTCGATGTAGAATCGCTCTTAGATGACGGTGACGATGCAAATGCTATTGATCCTGACAGTCAGGCGCTTGATCTTGACGTGAGTTTATCTGATTTTACCGGCGTTTCTGATGACGATACGGTTATAGATATCGATAAAGATGCAGGCCAAAACGCAAACCTTGATTTAGCTCGTGCTTACATTGAAATGGATGATGCAGAGGCAGCAAGAGAGTTGCTAGAAGAAGTAATGAATGAAGGTAGCGAAGAACAAAAGCAGGAAGCTGAGTCAATACTAGCAAAAATCGTTTAGCGTTTGAGCGTTACTTTTTGAAATAAATAAACAGCCTGCCTTTTTAACGCAGGCTGTTTTTGTTTAAGTTACTGCGCGGTAACGGGTCATTCCGTTAGTGTTTTTTACGCATATGTGGCATTGCATGTTGCCCACAGGATGACTAAACTTAGCGCCTTTTTAGCGAAGGGGTAATGTAAATGGGGCGAATTGCCTTAGGGATTGAATACGATGGTGCGGCAGTTTACGGCTGGCAACGCCAGCGCGAAGTTCCCAGTGTTCAAGAACATCTCGAAAAGGCACTGTCGACAGTGGCCAATCAACCCATTGAGGTGCAATGTGCCGGGCGAACCGATGCAGGTGTGCATGCCACAGGGCAGGTGGTTCACTTCGATTGTGATGCTCCTCGCTCCGAACGCGCATGGACGCTCGGTGTAAATGCGAACCTACCTAATTCTGTAGCTGTTACCTGGGCGAAGAACGTCAGTGATGACTTTCACGCGCGTTTTTCTGCTACTCATCGTCGCTATCGTTACGTCATTCACAACGCAAAAATGCGTCCCGCTATTTTGCACTCAGGTGTTACGCACATTCATCGTGAGCTAGACGAAAAGAAAATGCACCTTGCTGCACAGGCGTTATTGGGAGAGCAAGATTTTACCTCATTTCGCGCAGCGCTATGCCAGAGTAAAACGCCATTTCGAAACGTTACCGATGTGAGCGTGAGCCGACAAGGCCGCTATGTCATTATTGATATTCGGGCAAACGCGTTCTTACACCACATGGTTCGCAACATTACCGGTGCGCTTGTTGAAATTGGTGCAGGGGAGCAAGATGTTAATTGGATTGCACACTTGCTAAGTCTAAAAGACAGAAGTAAATCAGCTGCAACGGCTAAGCCAAACGGTTTGTATTTGGTTGACGTAACTTATCCTGAGGAGCATGACTTGCCCAAAGGGCCTTTAGGACCTTTGTTTTTGCCAAATTGACATGATTTAGCACGCTAATAGATTGTGTGAAGCTACCCCAAGGGTTTTAAGCATTATGCTTTTTTTAGTGTTCTGCAGGGGAGTAAGGATGGTGAAGTAAACCGACGTATAATCGTGATTTTAGTGGTTCGTTCATAATGCGCTGTCGATAAATATACAAGGAGGTAATGTGCCTATTTTTCACTTCAGCTTAACACTACTTTGCTCGTTACTGTGTCTAACGACATTTTACTGCCGTGCTAATACACAAGGTCATATCCCTAGCGTGCGTTTTGCCGTTAACACACCCGGCTCAGCTCCTTATTTGTACTATGATGAGAGCGCAAAGAGCTACCAAGGCGTCGTTGTCGATTTTTTTAATGCTGATGAACTATCAAGTCAGTTTCGCGTCGTCTATTTAGATTCAAATCGCGCTAGAAGTGAAGATTTATTAAAGTCGTCGTCCGTAGACTTGTTTTTATCTTCCGAAAGTTGGATAAGTAAACCGAGCAGCTTTCTCTTTAGCGAAGAGTTGATTAAGCATGAAAGTTATATCTACTCCACTACAAATTTCGAAGGACCATTTGTTCCAGAGGAGAACGTATCCTCGAGTATCTGTACACGATACGGTTTTGTTTATCCTGCCTTAACACCGTATTTTGATAGGGAAGAAAATAATATTGATAGGGTTGACTCAAGTAGCCAATCTACAATGGCTATGATGCTGTCGAGAGGACGCTGTGACTTTGCGATAATGAATGAACACAATGCCCGTTCAGTCATGTTTGACCCGAAGTTCTGTTCTACAGAGTTTTATCAGTCGCCTAATGTTATTAGTCGGGTGAGTTTAGTGTTCGTTATTCGTTCTGGTTTCACTTCTCTTAAAGATAAAATCGATATCGCACTTAAGCATTTTGTTGAAAGCGGCCAAAGGCAACTATCTTTTGAGCGTCATTCAGGTGTTAACCAGTTTCCAAAGGCTAAATGCTAGAGACGTCTATTTAAGCCAGTACATACTGATACCTTTATATACTAATTTAAATGCAGGAATAACAGAGGTAAGCGTCACTAATCCCGACCGCCAACTTCTAAGACCAGTTTTGTTTTTTCCATTTCGTTGTATTGTGGTCTAATAGCGCGCTATATTAGGTAGCTGTTCTGTTGTATTACGTATTTTTTCTTTGTAATACAGCATGGAACTTAAAAATTTAATGTGTTGTTGGCCTCAAGTATGAACAAATATTAATCGTCATGGTCGGCAAACAAAAACAAAGGATTCAATTTCCATGAGCTGGATTCAAAAAATTCTCCCGCGCACGCAAACATCACACAAAGGTAATGTACCTGAAGGTATTTGGACAAAATGTGGTTCTTGCCAAGCTGTGTTGTACAAAAGCGAACTGGAAAAACTTCAGGAAGTTTGCCCTAAGTGTGATCATCATATGCGTATTACGGCACGCCGTCGTATTGATGCGTTTTTAGACGATGGCGATCGCGTAGAATTGGGTGCCGAGCATGAACCTCAAGACGTACTAAAGTTTAAAGACTCTAAGCGCTATAAAGACCGTATCGTTGCTGCACAAAAGGCGACAAACGAGAAAGATGCTTTAGTGGTAATGCAGGGGAAGCTGAAAGGCATGCCTGTGGTCGTCGCTTGTTTTGAGTTTGCGTTTATGGGCGGTTCAATGGCATCGGTGGTAGGTGCACGTTTTGTTGCGGCTGTTAATGCATGCTTAGAAAACGACATGCCACTCATTTGTTTCAGTGCAAGTGGCGGAGCGCGTATGCAAGAAGCGCTTATGTCGTTGATGCAAATGGCTAAAACATCTGCAGCTCTGGCTAAAATGAGCAAAAAAGGCCTGCCTTACATCAGTGTGCTTACCGACCCTACGATGGGTGGTGTATCAGCAAGTCTGGCAATGCTTGGTGACGTGAATGTGGCAGAGCCGAAAGCGCTTATCGGTTTTGCGGGTCCTCGTGTTATCGAACAAACAGTAAGAGAAAAGCTGCCTGAGGGTTTCCAGCGCAGTGAATTCCTTGTTGAGAAAGGCGCAATTGATATGATTGTTGACCGCAGAGATATGCGTGATAGATTACACAGCCTGTTGGTTAAGTTGCATCATAAAAATTAGTGAATAACGAAAACAATTTAAATACTGGCTCAGCGGAAAACGAACAAGACACTTCTGTGTCTTCAACTTCGCAAAAAAGCTTGAGCCAGTGGCTATCCTACCTAGAATCAATTCATCCTAGCGCCATCGATATGGGGCTAGACAGAGTGAAAGCGGTTGCCAATGCCATGGCACTATCGCTTAGCCAATCGCTGGTTATTACCGTAGCAGGCACAAATGGTAAAGGCACCACGTGTCGCTTGCTTGAGCAAGCCATGCTATCGCAAGGCAAAAGTGTTGCAGTGTACAGCTCACCACATTTAATCGATTACCGTGAACGGGTGCGTTACAACGGCGAGTTACCGCCTGCCAATGAATTTGTAGATGCTTTTGAGTTTGTTGAAAACGCACGAAAGGACACGGGTGGTGAGCCTATCACCTTGACGTACTTTGAGTTCGGTACGCTGGCTGCAATGAAAATGATGCAGTTATGGGCTGTAGATGTGGTGATTCTTGAAGTTGGCTTAGGTGGGCGTTTGGACGCCACTAACATTATTGATCCCAATCTCGCCGTTATTACCACAATCGACCTTGACCATCAGGATTGGCTTGGCAATACCCGGGAAAAAATCGCTCGCGAAAAAGCGGGCATTATGCGCAAAAACGGCAGTGCAGTAGTGGGTGAACTGTTCCCTCCATCGTCGCTTTATGATGTGGCTAATGAATTGCAAGCGAACGTACGCTGGGCAACACAAGACTTTGTAACGGAAGTGGCAAGTGATTACAGTGAGTGGAGTTGGAAAGGAAAGAGCAGTAGCTTCGCCTCGCTACCTTATCCTAAAATTCCACTTCAAAATGCGAGTACAGCGTTGGCTGCGCTAGAATTGCTAGACTTGCTACCCGAAGAAAGTGTGGTAAGAAACATTATTGAAAATACCACGATGCCAGGACGTCAGCAAACGATCAGTGAGTCGCCTCTCGTTGTGGTGGATGTTGCTCACAATCCGCAGGCAACGACGGCCATGCAGAATTGGCTAAATCGTTATGATGTAAGCAAAATGCGTATCGTCGTGGGCATGCTTAAAGATAAGTCAATTGCAGAAACTTTAGCGCCACTCTCTGCGCTTAATGCTGATTGGTATGTGTCGTCAACAAGCGGCCCTCGAGGCTGCAGTGCAGAAGTACTTGAAAATGCACTTGTTAATGCTGGTACAACCATAGAGAATATAAAGACGTTTAAAAACGTAACCTCGGCATATCAGCGCGCGCTTGCAGATTATCAAACTGGCGAACTTATTCTCGTTTTTGGTTCTTTCGTTACCGTAGCAGACGTGCTTGCTGAGCATAACTAACACGCGCATTGTAGAGAAAAACGTGTATTCAAGCAGGAGAGCACAGTGACATCGGCATTAAAGAATAGACTTGTGGGTACGATCATTGTCGTTGCCCTAGCGGTCATTTTTTTACCAGACTTTCTTGATGGCAAAAAGCAAACTAACAGAGAACCATTTGTTTCTGTACCCGCTAATCCACCAAAGAAGCCTATTGTAGAGCCCGAGCCATTTCCATCCGAACGAGTGGCAAAAGCGGCAGTTCCTGCGGTTGAAATAGAAGATGAAACCGCCATAGACGATGAGCCTATGGTGTCGTCACGTGATGAGGATTCAGGTGCCAGTGTTACTCAGGCGCCAAAAGAAAAAGTTTTCGAAGAGCAGGATAACCTCGCCAGCCAAACTGTGATTGATAACAAAGGCGCGGCGGCAGATGACGATGCGGGTTGGGTTATTCAGCTGGGAAGCTTTCGTCACGAGAAAAATGTTAAAGCGCTGTTAGCCAAACTCGAAAGGGCAGGCTACAGGGCCTTTAGCCGTAAAATTCAGACTAGCTCTGGGCCGCTTAATAAAGTTTTTGTTGGTCCTGATCTAGATAAAAACAAGCTAGAGTCGGCACTACCTCATCTAAAAGAGCTCACGAGCCTTAAAGGCAAAGTTACAACGTTCAAAGTAGAGTAGCGCGTATTCTTACCTTTATTGATTCGTATTACAGACTAGTAATATTTCTATCTTCTGTTAGAATGCGCGCCATCTCGCCAAAGGCTCGTTGCTTCATCACAAAAAGCAACATCAACGCAATAAAGAGACGATGAACTGGGTAGACTTTTCCATACTGGGTATCATTGCGGTATCTACCTTAATAAGCCTAATCAGAGGGTTTGTTAAAGAAGCCATCTCGTTAGTGGTATGGTTTGCTGCACTCTTTATTTCAAGCAATTTCTACGCAGACCTCGCCATTTATTTTACAGCCATTGACGACCCCTATTTAAAAAATGGCGCAGCTATTGCCGCGCTCTTTGTCGCAACGCTTATCCTCGGCGGCATGATAAATTACGTAATCAGCCAGTTGGTACAAGCCACGGGGCTGTCAGGAACCGATCGTGTCTTAGGCATAGTTTTTGGTGCATTGCGTGGCGTTTTGATAGTTAGCGCATTGCTCTTTTTTATGGATACCTTTACTCGCGCAGCCTCAGCAGCATGGTGGCAAGCGTCGGTACTCATTCCCGAGTTTGGTGTCATCATTGAGTGGTTTTTCAGCTATGTGAAAGACTCCTCCAGTTTCTTAAATCCCGCTTGAAATAGGTAACGCACATGTGTGGTATAGTCGGAATAGTTGGTAAAACGCCCGTAGCTCAGTCGCTGTACGACGGTCTGACGGTTATTCAGCACCGAGGACAAGATGCCGCAGGCATAATGACTATCGACCAAAATATGTTTAATTTGCGCAAAGCAAATGGCTTGGTTCGAGATGTTTTCCATACACGCCATATGAAAAGATTGTCAGGCAATATGGGTATCGGTCACGTGCGTTATCCAACGGCTGGGACGTCTAGCTCGGCAGAAGCACAACCATTCTATGTGAACTCACCGTTTGGTATTGCCTTTGCTCATAACGGCAACCTAACTAATGCCCACGAGTTGCAAGAAGAAGTATTCCGCATTGCTCGCCGTCACATTAATACTACCTCAGACTCTGAATTACTCCTTAACATTCTTGCTCATGAACTGCAGCAAGTTGCGGGTTTAAGTGTAAGTGCTGAACATATTTTTGAAGTCGTAACGAAGGTTCACAAAAAAATTCGTGGTGCCTATGCAGTAGTAGCAGCCATTATTGGCCAAGGTATCGTTGCGTTTCGTGACCCTCACGGTATTCGCCCTCTAGCGCTAGGTAAGCGTATGAGCGAGCTAGGCGAAGAATGGATGGTAGCCTCCGAAAGCGTAGCGCTTGATGCGGTAGGCTTTCAGTTTGTTCGTGATGTTATGCCAGGTGAAGCGGTATTTATTACTGAAGAAGGTCAGCTTCACACCAGACAATGTGCTGAAAACCCGGTAACTTCGCCGTGCATATTCGAGTTTGTTTATTTCGCTCGCCCCGACAGTTTTATCGACGGTATTTCAGTGTACGCGTCGCGCGTAAACATGGGCCGTAAACTGGGTGAAAAAATCAAACGGGAATGGGCAGACCTGGATATCGACGTGGTTATTCCTATTCCTGAAACATCGATGGACGTAGCGCTTCAAATAGCCAACACCCTTGAATTGCCATACAGACAAGGTTTTGTAAAGAACCGCTACATTGGCCGTACCTTTATTATGCCCGGCCAAACCATGCGTAAAAAGTCAGTACGCCGCAAGCTAAATGCAATTTCATCTGAATTCAGAGGCAAGAGCGTATTACTTGTTGATGACTCAATCGTACGTGGTACTACATCAGGTCAAATTATCGAAATGGCGCGTGAGTCAGGCGCGAAGAAAGTGTACTTTGCGTCAGCCGCCCCGGAAATTCGCTTCCCGAATGTTTACGGTATCGATATGCCATCGGCTAATGAGCTTATTGCTTATGGCCGTGAAATCGACCAAATAGCAGAGCTTATTCAAGCAGATGGCCTTATCTTCCAAGATATCTCTGATTTAGTAGATGCAGTTCGCGAAGAAAACGAAACCATTCAGCGTTTTGAAACGTCTGTTTTTGATGGAAATTATATTACTGCAGACATCGATCAAGCGTATCTTGAACGTATCGACTTGTCTCGCGGTGAACAATCGAGAAAAGCGCCGGTTGTACAGGCGGAGCTAAGTAATCTTGATGTGCACAACATGGATGCCGCTGATTAGTATTGCATTAGCTTTTAGATAAGCAGTGTTCACAAAAAAGCCGCTTTTAGAAGCGGCTTTTTAAATGGTTTAATCTTTTAAGAAGGCGTTAGTGAACGAATACCGGTCCACCAGTAAGCCCCCATACCAATACAGAACCTGTCATTAGGATAACCAGTAACACCAGACCGCACGTCACCACTGAACTTGAATAAATAAAGCCTTTATCTTCCGGCATGTGCATTAAAATTGGAACGCCAGAGTAAAGTAGGTATACCGAGTAGCTTATGCCGACCAACAAAGCTGTCATCACTACCCATAGCTCAGGATATAGACCCGCAAAACCCACCATAAACAGCGGTGTAGCTGTATAGGCTGCTAACTCTAACGATTGCGTGTACGTTGGCGTAGCATCAAAAGCTTTAGCGAGTTCATGAATAAGTACCGCTAATGCTACTACTCCGGCTATCAAACCAAAATACATGCCTATGCCCATCATAATGGCGGTATTTTCGCTAAGTCGTATGATGTCACCTGCACCAATACTCCAGCCGGTGTGGGCACTGGAGTAGTAAGCTACAAGTGAGGGAATGAGTGCTATAAATGCAATATGAGTAAGCGCGTAAAAATAGGTTTCGTGCTTGGTATCAATGGTTTGCCACTCTTCTCTTGGATGAGTGTAAATACCAATTAAGTGATTTAAAATCATAAGGTCCTGCCTTGTTCACCAACATTATTATTAGAGGATTGTTGTGAGGCAGTAAAAACACACGAATTAGCCGAGAATACAAATAAACTCGGACACAGCGGCAAGCGCTAAAGAACTGCCATTAACAATACGTTTACAAATTCAGTGTGCAGCAGAAAGTCAGAGGCGTCAATATAAATAGTTTAATTTATGAGCATCTCTAAATGGCTAGTTGATATTCGGCGCCCCAGAGTGGAAACGAAGCTCTTTGTCGTCACTTTCTATCAACGATTTTTCAACGTGACCGAAGTGAGCTACACGTTCAGTGATATCCGTGTCGGATATTTGTCCAGCAAGCGTGAGGTAATCCTCAAAGTGTCTGGCTTCAGAGCGTAATAATGAAACGTAAAACTTGCCTAAATCTTCAGACACAAAGGGAGCGAGCTTCGCAAAGCGTTCGCAAGAACGGGCTTCAATATAGGCGCCACAAATAAGCTTGTCGACAAGCTTTTCAGGTTCGTAGGTGCGTACATGACGTAGTAAGCCATTGGCGTAACGACTAGACGTTACCGATTTATATTCAAAGCCCAGTTCGTGCATAATCTCTAGCACTTGATAAAAATGATGTAGCTCTTCTTTTATTAGCATCACCATTTTATCTAGCATATCTTTTTTGAAAGGCTCAAGCCCTTTAACGTCAAAAACGCTTTTTGAAAGGTGCTTAGTGTTAAGCGACTGCCAATCGCCTTCATGTCTATAAGTGAAGTCCTCATAGGGTTTTAACCAGCCTAAAAGCACTTTACTTGTTTCCTCATCAGCAACGTAGCGGCGAAGCAAGTACATGGCTGACTGAGCCGCTTTCAATTCGCAAATTAAGTGATCGGTAAGGATGACGCGAAGGTTTTCTTCTTTTTGGGCTTCGTCTATCCACGACTGTGGGGTTTCGCAGTGCAAAAAAGCGTTAACTGGAGTAAGTAGTGAGGTGACTTCAGAGGTGGAAATTACAGACATGTTGAAACTCAATTTTAAGTGCTACGATGTTTCAGTAACATTTGAATTTGGCATCTGGCAACCTACGTTTCGGCGAGCCCACATTCAACGTTTCTGATCGAAGCGTGATTTTACTTGATACCTACAAGCCCTTACAACTTAAAAAAGAGGCCCTTAAATTACAAAATGAACTACCTAGCTCACCTTTTCCTGGCACGACCAACCGCAGATTCTCATTTTGGTAACTTATTGGGAGATTTTAGGCGAGGTGTTGATATCAACAGATTTGGAAACGCAGTTCAGCTAGGCCTTAAAAATCACTACGAAGTTGATCGATTCACCGATAGTCACGAGAGCGTTTTAGCTGCAAAGGTGCTATTCGATAAAAGTCGCCGGCGCTTTGCCCCTGTAGCATTGGATATCTATTTCGATCATCTACTCATTAAACACTGGACAAAATTTTCAACCCAATGTTTCGATGATTTTCGCGAGCAAAGCTTCGCTTTGTTAGAGCAGCGGTTGCCTACCATGCCAAGAACGATGCAGCACAGTGTAGGGCATATGATAACCCATGATTGGTTTGAGGATTATGCTGGAGAAGAAGGCATTGCCAAAGCGATTTCTGTTGTCGCCAAACGCATTCGTTTTCCCAATACTTTCCATAATGCTGTAGACGATATAGGCAAACACCAACAGGAAATAGAGGCGAGGTTTTTAGCGTTTTTCCCAGACCTCATTGCACATATAAACGATAACGGCCCTGAAAATATTGATAAAACGTAGCCCGTGTTACAGAAATGTATCGAAGAAATTGGTGGTTTTGTCGTTGATTGCTAAGCTGTCGTACAAACAGCGCTATAGTCTGACTAGGGTGTGTTGCTCATCTGTATAAGTTACAGGTTGGCAGGCTCTAAGAATACTAAAACGATAAAACTAACGACACACAAAGACAAGAGTAATGATGAATAAACAAGCCTTAAACCTAGTAACATCACTTGTGTCATTTCGCCACGATGATAACAAACATAAAGTGCTGCCCTGGCTAATGGCCGCTATGCTTGCTTTTGTAACTTTGAACGCGAGTGCTTCTGAAGATGAGAGAAGCCCCTCAGCACACGCTCGCGCTATGAAAATTGATAGCAGTGTAGTGACAGAACACGAAACTAAAATTCTTGGCAAGCGCGTGAAATACAGTGCTACTACAGGTACGCAACCCGTATGGAATAGTAAAGACGAAGCGGTTGCTACCTTATTCTACACGTACTATCAGCGAACTGACGTTAAAGAGAATACGGAGCGCCCGCTTATTATTTCCTTTAATGGTGGCCCTGGATCTGCCTCAGTATGGATGCACGTAGCGTACACTGGCCCTCGTATTCTTAATATTGACGATGAGGGTTATCCCGTTCAGCCCTATGGTGTTCAAACTAACCCTTATTCTATTTTAGATGTGGCAGACATCGTATTTGTAAACCCGGTAAACACAGGGTACAGCCGTGTACTACCCAAAGCCGATGGCAGTATGCCGTCGCAAGACGAACAACAAAAAATGTTCTTTGGCGTTAACGCCGATATCAGCTATTTAGCGGAGTGGGTGAATACCTTTGTAACACGCAATAATCGCTGGCGCTCTCCTAAATATTTAATTGGTGAAAGTTACGGTACTACGCGTGTTTCAGGTCTTGCTCTGGAGCTTCAAAATAGACAATGGATGTATTTAAACGGCGTTGTTTTGGTGTCGCCAACCGACATCGGTATTGAGCGCAATGGGCCTGTAAAAGCCGCTAACCGCTTGCCATATTTTGCGGCTGCAGCGTGGTATCACAATAAACTTGAGTCCGAACTTCAGAACAAAGATCTTACTGAATTACTTCCTGAAGTCGAAGACTTTACCATCAATAAACTCATTCCTGCGTTGGCTAAAGGCGGCTTCATCGGCGAAGCGGAAAAGCGTGATGTGCTTAAACAAATGGCGCGTTACTCAGGGTTAAGTGAAACGTCAATTGCTCAAAACAACTTAGACGTAAGCACAGCTTTTTTCTGGAAAGATTTATTGCGAGATGAAGGGAAGACCTTAGGTCGATTGGATAGCCGTTATTTAGGTATAGACGCGAAGCAAACTGGTGATCGCCCTGATTATTGGGCAGAGTTAACATCATGGTTGCATTCATTCACGCCTGCCATTAACTACTACCTGCGCGAAGAGTTAAATTACAAAACCGATATTAAATATAATATGTTTGGCAACGTGCATCCTTGGGATAGAAGCAATAACCAAACAGGAGAGAACTTGCGTTTGGCAATGGCGCAAAATCCGTATCTGAATGTGATGATTCAAGCTGGATACTACGATGGCGCAACTAACTACTTTGACGCCAAATACACCATGTGGCAACTTGATCAAAGTGGCAACCTAAAAGACCGCCTAAGCTTTAAAGGGTATCGCAGCGGACATATGATGTACCTGCGTCGCGATGACTTAAAACAGTCAAACCAAGACTTACGTGAGTTTATTCAAGCTAGCACACCAGGCAAAGGTGCGCCTGCTGAATACAAGAGATAGCACAACTAAAAGGCAGGACAAGGATGTCAGTTTCTTTTACATATGATTTGTTTTATGAATTGAAGTTGGTTTATGTTATTGATTATTATAGGTAAAACCATTTGGCCTGGAGTTTGCTAACGTTTTACTGACATATAAAAAATTTCATTAACAATAATTACAAGGACGTACCCGTGAGTAAACCTTCGCGTTTTAAACTATCTCTGCTTGCAAGTGCTGCGCTAGCATTTTCTATCTCAAGTACAACTGCCAATGCTTCTGTACTCCTCTCCGGTTGGGAAGGTTCTACTGAAAGCGGATTTGGTTTTTTTGCTATGGAAAGCAATGATGATGGCTCCTCTGGTCCCATCATTTTTGATTCCTATGATGCTTTGGCATTTAATAGCGGTTTAAATTTTTTCGGAACGACCTACGATAGATTTTTCATCAACAATAACGGCAACATTACCTTCAATGGTCCTGTAGGTACATTTACGCCTAACCCTTTTCCTAACAGCAATCAGCCAATGATTGCGCCATTTTGGGGGGATGTAGATACACGCTGCGCAGAATGTGGTGACGTATTTATTGGCTCTCCTAATGAAGATACCCTGGTAGTAACGTGGAATGACGTTGGTTACTACAGTCAAAATAGTGATCCGACCAACACGTTTCAGTTAGTGTTGATTGACAGGGAAGACACGGGCGCAGGTAATTTTGACGTTGAGTTTAGATATGAAGATATCGGCTGGACTTCAGGCGGTGCATCAAATGGTACTCCTGCTCAGGCGGGATATGACGCCGGCGATGGGGAAAACTTCTTTACCGTACCTGGTTCTCGAACTGCCGCTATTGCTGATATAGACGAAAGTAACAGCAACACGGGCACGCCTGGTATTTGGAAATTCGCCATTCGTGACGGTGTGTTACCGGGTGAGAATCCAGAAAATCCGATTCTACCGATTGTTAATCCAGAAACACCGACTGACTATGAATTTGAGTTTTCTATTGATGATCCCGACGAACTTGTTTTTATCGACCCGGATGTAGCCGTAGGTTATGACTATATTGTAAATAGTGGCCCAGATATCGCTTCGGTTCTTTTGCCAGAAGGTTATGATGACAACATGTTTGACTTATTCCTTTGGGATAATGGCCTTATGGATTGGCTAGATACAGGTACAGATATTACTGGAGGCGTGGAGTACGACTTCACTTCACCCGTAGACCGCTTCAGAATAATGGGAATTGATGTTTCGAATATGCTTGAACCAACGCCTGATGCGTTTGTGACTGGTTTAACGTTCGATGGCTCTGGTGTTATTAATATGAACCAAAATGCGGTTACTGTATTCGTACCTGATCCAACCCAGGTTCCTGCGCCCAGCACTTTGTTTCTTATGCTAGGAGCGCTATTTAGCACTTTCCTTATGAGAAAACGTAAGTAGCAGTAATAAATAAGATAGGGGGAGCATAAGCTCCCCATTTTTGTTAAGAGGTAGACGTGAAATATTTAGTAATAGTTAGTTCGATACTCGCTTCATTTTCTTCGTGGGCTGTCACAACGAGCGATTTTGGTAGTTGGAGTTTGCTGTGCAACGATTCTTCAGTTTGTACACTTAGCCAGCTTGTTGCTAAAGATGAGAAAGCAACTAAAGTATTGTTAGGCGTTAATGTTGATTATTCTTATTCGAAAGATTTTCCAGTTTTAAAAATAAAGCTACCTAAAAATACGCTAACAAAAAATGGGGTCGGAGTAAAAATAGATAATTTCGCGCCCTTACAAGTGCCTTTTTCTGGGTGTGACGAAAAGGCATGTCAAAGTATTATCAAAATAGATAGCCAGCTTCTAGAGCAATTGCATAACGGTGAAACCATGCTAGTTGCATATCAGAAGTCTGAAAGCCAGCAGGTTACCTTACCCGTATCATTAGCGGGTTTTGACGTAGCATACGCGCAGCTTAACAAAAAAGCTAAACGTTAAGTCTAACGTACCTCTACCAAGCTGGATTTCAATATACGCCGGCTTCTTTAAGGCGCGCTAAACATTCAGCGCAGCGCGCTTTTAACATGTCTCTTAATAACCTAACCGCTGGGGTGATCGATTGGCGGCTCGGGCAGATTAACCAAAGCTGCGTTGGTTTTGGTTGGTAGCCCGGCAATAATGTAACAAGACGCCCACTTAATATATCGTCACAGGTATCTAAACTTGATTTAACGGCAACCCCTTTGCCAGCTACGGCCCACCGTCTTACCATTTCACCATCGTTCGCTGTCCTGTTTCCGAGCATTTTTATCTTAAGTGGTTTTTCGTCGCGCACGAATTCCCATTCGTTATACACTTTGTCGTGAAGTTGATAAAAAAGCCCGTTGTGCGTTTTTAAGTCTTCAAATTGTTCTGGGGTGCCGTGGTTGTTGAGATAAGAAGGGGCGGCGACAAGAAACCGAGGTACGTCGCAAATTTTAAATCCGTAAACGCTTGCATCATCAGGTGAACCATAACGCAGAGCTAAATCAATAGGATCGCGGTAGAAATCGATATTGCTGTCGTTTAAGTTGAGCTTTACGCTTATTCTCTCATGCTCTTCCATAAAATCATCAAGCCACGGCGCTATTACATTTCGTCCTAAGTCAGATGATAAGCCTAGTCGCAGTTCACCCTCAATAACGCCAGTATCGCCTTTTAAGTTCTGCTTAGCATTTGCAAGCATCGCCATGGCTTGCTCACATGTTGGCAAGAAGCGCTCACCGGCAGAGGAAAGCCTAAGCGATCGAGTTGTGCGTATAAATAACTCAGCGCCGAGGGCTTGCTCAACCCGTTTAACTGCAGCACTCGCCGTAGCGGTGCGCATATTTAAATGGGTGGCGGCGGCGGTGATATTTCGAAACTCGGCTACTTTTATTACTACGTTGAGGTCATCTAGTAACATGGTTTTCAAATTTAATTTGATAATGTTTCTTGTATTGTGATGTTTATCCAAAATTAATCAAGAGTATGATGAACGTATCAATTAAAGGAGAGCACAATGATGAAAGCAGTCGGCTATACCCAGTCACTAGAGATTAGTGAACCCAATGCGTTAATGGATTTAGAACTCGCTAAGCCCAGCGCGTCTGGCAGGGATCTATTAGTTAAAATAAATGCCATTGCCGTGAACCCCGTTGATTACAAGATTCGTCAGCGTGTTAACCCTGAAGGCGAAGCGAAAGTGATAGGCTGGGATGCCGTAGGTGAGGTGGTTGAAATTGGCGCTGATGTCACCGAGTTTGCCGTTGGCGACAGAGTTTATTATGCCGGAGACCTTACCCGATCAGGGTCGAATGCCGAGTTTCAGTTGGTTGACGAGCGCATTGTCGGAAAAGCGCCGAAGTCTTTATCAGATAGCGATGCAGCGGCTCTTCCGCTAACCACAATTACGGCTTATGAATTGTTGTTTGATCATCTTGCACTAAAGCAGCAAAGTGAAAAAAGTGACGAAGTAGTACTTGTCGTTGGCGCAGCAGGAGGTGTTGGCTCAATAATGTTGCAACTACTTAAGAGTTTGACGGGCGCAACCGTGATCGCTACTGCATCTCGGGAAAGTTCAAAAAACTGGGTGCAAGAGTTAGGGGCCGACTACGTAGTTGACCACAGTAAACCTATGGCCGAGCAAATCAAAGTCTTGAATGTTGGTGAAGTGACTCATGTGGCGAGTTTAAACAACACACACCAATACATTGAAGATTATGTGGAAGTCATGAAGCCGAAGGGTAGATTGGCGTTAATTGACGACCCAGAAAGCTTGGATGTGGCAAAGCTTAAGCAAAAAAGTCTGTCATTACATTGGGAATTTATGTTTACCCGTTCAATGTTTGAAACTGATGATATGGTTGAGCAAAGTCGTTTACTTACTCATGTTGCATCACTTATTGATGAAGGAAAAATAAAGACAACTGTAGGAAAACACTTAGGTAAAATTAACGCTGAAAACTTGATTGAAGCGCACAGAATTTTAGAAGAAGGGCGGGCTATCGGTAAACTCGTCTTGGAAGGCTTCTAATTAAGAGAAGGTTAGTCGCAGGCAATATTATTGCCTGCGACTATTGATGGTGAATAGGAGAGAATAAATTGACGCCAAGGTCTATGCTTGCAAATTCACTAACGTACGGCCTGAGATCTGCCCCTCTAAAATGGCATCTATTTTTTCATTCACGGCTTCTAGGTTTACTTCCTCTGTAAGGTCATCAAGACAATCGAGCTTCCATTCACTGGCAAGCTTGTCCCACAATCTCAATCTAGGCGGCATAGGGCACTGTACAGAATCAATGCCAAGTAATGAAACGCCTCTCAAGATAAATGGAAATACGCTAACATTTAGATCGGCAGAAGCGGTAAGCCCGCAGCATGTCACTGTGCCGCCGTATTGCGTAGCCTTAATGGCTTGCGCTAAGTATTCACCACCCACCGTATCGACAGCGCCCGCGTATTGTTCTTTCAACATGGGGCGTTCTTTATTTTCTAACAGTTCATCGCGAGTTATTACTTTGCTTGCTCCGAGGTTTTTTAAGAATGACTCGTGTTTCTTTTTCCCTGTGCACGCCACCACTGAGTAACCCGCTTTGGCGAGCAATGCGACCGCGACAGAACCTACACCACCCGTTGCACCTGTTACTAAAATATCACCTTTTTGCGGTGTAACACCGTGTTCAACTAAACCTTGAACAGATAGCCCAGCAGTAAAACCTGCAGTGCCTATCACCATAGACTCCCTTAAGGATAAACCTGCGGGTTTAGCCACCGCCCATTCGCTCGGAATTCGAATATATTCGCCAAAGCCTCCCGCCGTGTTCATACCCAAGTCATAGCCCGTTACAATGACTTCATCACCTTCTTTGAAGCTGTTGTCATCGCAGGATACAACTGTGCCTGCAGCGTCTATACCCGGGGTATGGGGAAAGTTTCTGCTAACACCGGGATTTCCTGTCGCTGACAGGGCGTCTTTGTAATTAAGTGACGAATACTGCACCTTAATGAGCAAAGTACCCTCTGGCAAATCATCAAGTGAACGCTGTTTGATACGGCGAGTGAACGATTTATCTTCCTGTTTTTCTACTAGCAACGCTTTAAACGATGTCATACCTGTCTCCATTGGTCGAAAGTAACGCTACCATTGTGACAATATATATACTTTGCGCAAGTATGCACTTTTTAGTAGGGTAGTACCCTAAAAGATACTAATGGAAGTGGTCGCTAGTTTCTCTAAATTATCTTAGTGATGTTTGCATTGGTGAAAAACAAGAGCAGCAACGGCTGTGTTGCTTTTTAAGGAATTGCTATGACGGCGAATTTAACCAGGTTTGGAGCAGAAAAGAACGACGGTATTGTTACTGTAGATTCTATTAATGCCAAATCAGCGAAAATTGGGGAAAAAGAAAATGACGCGGCTCAGTATGTTTGTGGCGTAGCTGTATCGTTAGAAATAATTGGTGGAAAGTGGAAAGGCGTAATTTTATGGCATTTGTGCCATAAAACGCTGCGCTTTAGTCAATTGCGTAGGCGTTTGCAGGGCGTTACACAGAAAATGCTTACTCAGCAGTTAAGAGAACTAGAACGTGATGGGTTGGTCAATCGCAAAGTGTACGCTGAAGTGCCTCCACGGGTTGAATACTCACTTACAGACCTAGGTCGTACGCTAGAGCCAACTTTGCGCCAACTATGTGATTGGGGCAGAACCTACCATGATGAACATAGGTAATTTAAGGGGCAGCGATAAAGTGTATTAGGCGCTGCGTATTACGCAATGTGAGGAAAACAAAAAGGTGAGTATAGGAAAAACTTCCCCACACGCACCTTTTTCGAACCACAACTATTACTGAGGTTAATTACCCATCTATTTACGGTTTAGGCAAGTAAAGATACGACAGACAGCGTACTTTCCTCGCCGTTAGCGACAGTGTTTACTGTGGCACTCATATTGTTAAAATCGACGGTCAATGACGCCATATCGCCGTCTTTATTCCAAGTAAGTACCAGTGTGTTATTACTGTAGCTTACGTCGAAAACGCCATTGAAAGCTTGGCTTTCGTTTCTAAGGTTAATTAGCTGCATTAAGCCTTTTACGACCGGCTTTTGCACTGCCTCTTCAACCATAGCAGATGTTAAGTATGGACGGTTGATGTCACGACCTACGTTGGTTCTAGCAAGTAATTCCATATCGTTTTGCGCAGCGAGTAAACCACCGTAATAAACCTGAGGAATACCTGGGCTGAAGAACTGAATGGCACGCGCCACCAAATAAGCGAAGTCATCTTTGCCAAGCGCATCATAATAGGTACAGTTAACCTGATAGAGATCGACGTTATTGGCGGCAGCGCCTGTTGCTTTTTTGGACTCACCATTAGAGTTAACGTGAATTTGTTCCACCAACGCATTAATCGCCTCGGCGTTTAATAATCCCGGCTTGTCACCGCTTGCGCCCACGTCAACAATGCCGATGCCGTCGTGCGTATCTAGAACTGTAAAGCAGTTGCGAGGTGAAATTGATAACCAATGTGCCAGTGCGCTTGCATCTTTAGTAAATAGCGTATGCAGAACCAGAGGTGGTAGTGCAAAGTCATAAACGCTGTCACAACGAGCAGCAATATCAATCTGAGTTTGGTAGTGGCTGTGAATTTCTACCAGACACTGCATACCCATCGAACGTGCGCGCGTTGAAAGTTCTTCAATAAACTCGAAGGTTTCTTCAAGCATAAAACAGTTAGTGCCTGTGCGCTTAATTGCATAGCCTGCCGCGTCGAGACGAATGAGATCAACGTTGCTTTCAGTGAATGATTGTAGGATAGAAGATAAATAATTTTTACCCAATTGCGATTCAACATCAATATCGATTTGGTTGGAAGTAAAGGTAGTCCAAAACGGAACCGTCTCTGGAGAATCAGTTTCTGCACCTACCTCATAATCGCTGAAAAACGGTGTTGGGCGAGGGCGGAACACTTTCCCAATTTGTTCGTCGATTAACGCTTGGTCACTACCTTTAAACACATCTTCTTTAGTAAGAAATAGTGGCCAATAGTCAGACTCGCGACCTTTTTTCAACACATCTTTAAACGCTTCACTTTGGCCTGACATGTGATTAACAATCAAATCGGCCATAATATCAACCGACTCTCCCAGCTTCTTGATGTTGCCCCAGTCGCCCAATCGCTCATCGACAGAAGTGTGATCTATAGGGTCGAAGCCAGCATCTTCACCATCATAGGGATAATAGAAGGGTAGGACGTGAACACCTGTAAATAAGCCATTTAGCGGGCCTTGAAGAAGGCTTGTAAGGCTCTCGATGTTGCCATCACCTAGTCGGTCTGCATAGGTGATTAATTGAACGCCATTGCGTATAGACATGATAACTCTCCAAAATTCAGCATGTGCTAACTCGTACTTCAAATATATCGCGAGCTTGCATTACCTTAAATTAAGCGCTACCAGTCTTGAAGGTTCATAGCAGAACATATAACGGGCTTTGCTTAACTCTTTAACTTTTACTAACAGTTTATTAATGATAACTGAAAATAGTAAAATTATTTCTTAATCGATTAAGATAGGTTATCAGCCGAACGGGAAATTGTAAATGAGAAGTTCAAAAGTGATGCTTGTTATAAAAATGTGGGCTTGATGTTAATTTTAGAGTTTGTGTCAGTGTAAAATGCGAGTTATCGCCGCTAGTTCTTACTATAGCTTGTATCGTATTTCAGTTACCGGTGCTATTCGACGCGGTTTCATCTTCTTGTCTTTGTTTAGCCTCTTTCCACTTAGCCAGCTTTTCATAGTAAACATCCCAGATACAGGGGCAGCATGAGCCTCCACCACAGCAGTCGTCTCTTAGGGGCTTTTCAGGTTCTTCGGGTATAGATGACATGAAAAATCTCCTCTAATTTCAGTTAACACTTTGCTGCGAGTGTAAATATTATGTTGATGACGCCAAGAGCATAATAGTAACCATCATGTTACTACTTACAAATAATTTTTGCAGCTTGTGGGTAATGATCTATGCGGACTGGTATCAAGGAATAGTGTATACAAAAAACGCCCTCAACACGTGGAATGTCCTAGTGTTGAGGGCGTTTTTAATAGCGGGTACTGTGTAGTAACGTAAATTCTTAAACGGTTTCTAAATTTAAGTCTTATTCCGCGGGTGACGCCTCAGGCGCTTTGTTATCTTTTTTCTGTTCAACAGGTGTTGCAATCGTTTTTGGTTTTACAGCGCTAGCCTTAGTGAGCAGATCGCTGTTGCTTGTCACTAAATCGCTTAACGTACCCGTGTCGGCGTCTACCAAGCCCACTTCACGTAACATAGAATCTACCAAGGGGGCATTAGCGCGATAGCTTAGCGCGGCTTGCGTTACTTGTTCAGCTAAACCACCGCCTGCTGTGGCAATAGTGTGCTCACCTTTTGCGCCGCTACCTTGACCGTAGCCTTGCAGTATTTTGATGCCTTCGATATTTTCGAGAGGCTTAACTGCGTTTGCCACAAGTTCAGGCAATACTTTAAGCATCGCAAGGGCTTTCTGCAGTTCAATCTGTTCAGTTTTAAGGGTGTTCTCAGCTTCGTAAAGCGCCTGTTTACCTTGGGCTTCAACGGCGAGCACTTTTTCGTCAGCCGCAGCTTGAAGCATTTTGGCATCAGCACTGGCCTTCGCTTCAGTAAGAATAGCGGCAGCAGAGTTTTCTGCAGCTTCTCTCTTAGCCTGTGCTTCAACGGTGATACCAACCGCCTCACGTTCCGCTTCTTTGCGTGCATCTATAACTTCAATTTGTTTCTTACGCTCAGCTTCAGCTACAGATCTAGCAGTCAGTACCGCTTCTTCTTTTTCTACTTTTTGTTTTTCAGCTTCGGCCGCTTTCGCACGGGCGGCAGACTCTTCTTCTGATTTAGTTGCAACAGCAATCTGCTTGATTTGTTCCGAAACCTCTACTTCTTGCTGCTGGCGAATGCGTGCCTGTTCTAACGCTTGGCGCTTGGCGATTTCTTGCGTTTCAATTTCTCGTGACTTTTCAATTTCAGCAGCCTCAATTGCCCGTTCTTTCGCAATTTCTGCTTCCCGCTCTTCACGCTCTTTCATTTCACGCTGCTTGGCGATCTCAGCTTTTTGTTCCTGACGTTTAAAGGCCAGCACCTGCTCTTGGGCTAGGCGAGCCTCTTCTTCATCGCGCTTCACATCAAGAGATTGTTTTTCAGCCGCTAAGTTGCGTTGTTCGATATGAATACGGTTTTCTTGCTGAATATCGTTAGTTTCTTTGCGCTTCTCTTCAATGATCTTGGTTAAGCGAGCACGACCTTCAGCGTCGAAGGCGTTGTTCTCGTTGAAAAACTGAAGATCTGTCTGATCGAAGCCTGTTAAACTTACCGATTCTAGCTCAAGACCATTCTTTTCAAGATCGTTAGCCACACTTTGTTGAACTTTTTGAACAAAGTCAGCGCGCTGTTCATGCATTTCAGTCATGGTCATTTCAGCCGCTACTGCACGAAGTACGTCAACAAACTTCGACTCCATGAGTTTTTTAACTTCTTCAGCACGTGTGGTACGTGTACCAAGGGTTTGCGCAGCCATTGAGATGCCGCTCGCATTCGGTGCGACGCGCAAATAAAAATCAGCTTTTACGTCAACGCGCATGCGATCCTTGGTAATAAGCGCGTCTTTCTGGATTTTCTCCACCTCAATACGAAGTGTGTTCATGTTCACCGGAATAATTTCGTGAACAACAGGCAGTACTAAGGCACCTCCATCTTTTATTACTTTTTCGCCGCCTAACCCCGTTCTTACAAAGGCGGTTTCTTTGGTAGCACGGGTGTAGAGTTTTGCGAAAATAAGGCCAATAACAATGAGCCCTACAACAATGGCACCGGCAATAAAGAGTATTGACGGCAAGCTAGATGGTTGAATTGTATCCATACTTTTATCTCTTTTTAGGTTATTGGTAGCGTGTTGCTAACCAGCTGTGTTTATTTTTTTGAACTAAAATTACGCGCTCTCCTTGCGAGAAAAGCTCATGGTCTTCAAATGGCTCTACTAGTACAAAATGAGGTTGCGAGTAATGATCGGTGAACTTTGCCTCTGCGGGGTTTCCCCGACTTGCCTTTCCAATGGTTATCTCAGCAACAGAGCCAAGAAAATCGTCGCTAGTAAGGGCGCTGGATTGGACGCTGGGGAGTAAGTTTGAAATCAGCCGAACGATTTTTGCCGTGATAAACAACCCAAGCGCAAAGGCCAAAAGAACTGAGACAAGTGAAGGGAATGTTGTATTGAGTATACTTGCACTCAAACCGTTGATGATTAGCCCTGAAAGGCCAAAAAAGGTCATCAATACAATGAGGTAAACAAGAAAAGGAACTTTGTTTATATTTAGCCAGCTGGCAAAAGATGTACTAAGGAATCCTTCACCATCGAATTCGGCAAAGTCGTCGCCTAATCCCAAAAGACTCATACCAAAAACGGTGCTAACAAGCTCAAGAATAAAAACTAAGAAAACGGCAAATAGCGCGATGCTGAACCAAAAGTTTGCAGGGGAAAGAAGTACATCTGTCATTTACACCATCCATGATGAGTCACTCATTTTGCTCTTTTATACCATAGAACAAAAATTAAGCCAGTGAATAACTTATGTACTTTGGGATAGTTTGTAACAAAACCTTTTGGCATTGTCATTAAATGGCCATGTAAGCCTCATGACCATTCATTTATTAGGCAGTATATTCTTAGTGAGAATGGCTTTCACCAATGCTGTGGCCATGTTCGTCATAATAGCCACTAGCTCCGGCTTCAATAAACCCCTGCGTGACCATTTTAGTTAAAAATGGGTCAGTGTGATCATCGCCAATATCAGCGTAGTCTGTACTTTGATAGTCACGTCGTTTTGAAAAAAAGGCCTCTGTATTAGCATTTAAATCAATATTTTTTAGTGTCCATTCTCTGGTTACACCGTTTTTATCAACGCTAAAAAATGCTACCAACTTGAGATAGGGAAGCCATTTGAGTGTGAATTTACCTTGGGTGTTTTCAAGTGAGTAGTATTCCACGGTGTCGCACCCGTTACCGTCTTTTTTGTCTAGCGACATAGCATTGATGAGTTTGTCGCTTATTAGCTGGTAGCGGTAGGAAAAATCCCTCTCCTTTTTACCGTGGACAGTTTCTCCAGGCTGATATTCTATAGCGCGTTCGTGAGCATCGAAATATCGTGTTGGTTTTATAAAGCGGTCGCGAACCAGTGTCCAAGACTCAGTAACATTTGTCGCAGGATATTCATGCGCCACATTATTGGCATTTCGCCACAAATGAAGTGATGTGGTCTTTGGAGCTTTTGATGGGCTTTTAATGCTTATATCGTAAGTTGCGTGAAGGTTTGTGCTGTTGTTCTCGCAAACAAGTTCAGGTGATACGTCTATGGCAGAATGGCTCTTTGTATCTTGAGCAAAGCCATGCGTACTCAAACTAGAAAAAAGTACAAAAGCAAAGATAGGGGCTTTGTGTGATTTCATTCATTAAATCCTACAGTGAATGATGTTGCTTACTTACATGGAAAAAGGCGACCGAAGGCCGCCCTTGTTTTAACTTCTAACAAACTTATTCCATTGCACTTTCTGCTTGAGAAACGAAGTCTCCCGCAAAGTCCATAACATGGAAAATAACGCTTTGTTCGTTGGTACCGTTGACTAGGAAAGCGCCTGGGCCTTTCGCATAAATGCCTACGTCTTCACCCGAGTGCGTTTCAGAGCTCAACGGAATTAATGCTTCTTGGTGATAACCTGGTGTTGTAGTGTCAACATCAGTTATATCTTTACGACCTGTGTCTGGGCCTGCTAAATAAGACGCGTCTGAATTGGTAACGTCTCCCAGGTTTCTAAATCCCAAACCATTGGTGTAGCCAAGAGTAGTATATGGCGTACCGTCGGCAGCTGTAGCAGCTTCATCTGAACCTACGTTTACCACTTTACCTAAAATTGGGTTGCCGCGCTTAGGGTAACCCGCAATGGTAAATACGTGCCCGTGGTCAGCCGTTACGATGATCAGCGTATCTTCATCATCAGTAAGTTTATCAGCAGCGTCAACGGCTTCAGCAAAGGCGATAGTGTCGTGAAGCGCACCGTAGGCATTTCCTGCGTGGTGAGCGTGGTCAATACGACCAGATTCAACCATAAGGAAGAAACCTTTCTCATTGTTATCCAATACCTTAATTGCTGCGCTTGTCATTTCTGCGATAGACGGTTCGCCAGCAATATCGTTACTGCGGTCGGCTTCGTATTGCATGTGCGATTCGTTGAACAGAGCAAACACTTTTTCAGTGGTTTCAGTATCTAAGCCGTCGAAACCAGACTGATCAAAGATATACACACCGTTTTCATACATTGTCTGCCATTCTGCAGTCAGGTCACGTCCATCTGTACGATCTCCCTCAATGCTGCTCGCTGCATCCGGGCTGTTAAACGCTTCGTCGCGAGGTAAGAAGTGACGACGTCCGCCTCCCATTACCACCTCAATGCCATCAACGTCTAAGCCTTCGAAGTTTGCTTCCAAGTTAGCTTCGAAATTAATTAGCTGGTCGGCTATATCAGAGCAGCCTGCAGTAACCGCTGCTTCTGGCATATCCGAAATGTCTTCCCAGTTGCGGTCAGCAGATTTAGCGTAAGTTGCAGCAGGTGTTGCGTGTGTAATACGGGCAGTTGAAATGATGCCAGTAGACTTACCTGCAATTTCTGCAAGTTCAAGTGCCGTAACTAACTCATTACCCGCAACCGTTGAACAATCGCCGCGCTCAATATCTTCGTCAACCCCGATAACACCGACATCGGTTTTTATACCGCTCATCATCGCGGTCATAGTGCCCGCTGAATCTGGTGTTTGAGCATCGACATTATAAGTTTTTGAAAGGCCAGAGAAGGGGAATTTGTCGAAGCTAAGCTGGTTTTCTTCGCCGGCAAGACCGTTCATTTGACCGTCTAAAATTCGAGCTGCGGTAACCGTTGAAACGCCCATGCCGTCACCGACAAACAAGATAACATTTTTCGCTTTACCGCGAAGATTAGCAACCATAGCGTCTAATTCTTCTCGAGAATTAACCGTGGCAGTAAACGCCGCATTTGATGAAGCAGCACTTTCACCCGAAGTTGCATTCATCCAAACCGCTTTATTGTTTTCCACTTCGGTTTGAGCGGCTACGAACCACTCGTTATTTAAGCTAGTCAAAAGCTCACTGCTACTAACGCTGTTAACACCAGGAACACAAACATAGCTTGTTGAAGTGATTTCAGAATCGACAAGGGTGCCGTCAGCATCTGCATCTAAGCCAGAGTCGATGCGCACGCCTGAATTAGGACAATTAGCATCGCCCACCGCCAACTCAGTTTGAACGGTAAGGCTTGTTAAACCGTTTTGGCCATCAACGCCATCAACACCTGGTGCGCCGTCGTTGCCATCATCGCCTTCCAAGCTACACGCTGAAAGACCTGCTACTGCTACCGCAATTATACTTAATTTAAAAAGGTTCATATTCTTATCTCTACTTACTCGTTTACAAGGCCAAGCGCTTGATTAATCAAGTGGAAAACAACGTTTTGCTCTATTACGCCTTGCGCAAGCTGGCTTCCCGGTCCTTTGGCATGCAGTGCAATGTCTTCGCCAGAGTGTGTCTCTGAACTAAGTGGAATAAGTGCTTCTTGGTGATAGCCAGGCGTTGTTGTGTCGATATTAGTGATATCAACGCGGCCTGCTGCGTTTTCCAGTGCGTAGGTGGCATCAGAATCCGTTTCATCACCTAGGTTGCGGAAACCTAGACCGTTGGTGTAGCCAAGGGTGGTATAGGGTGTGCCGTCTGCCGCTGTTGCCGCATCATCAGAGCCCACATTCACTACCTTGCCAAGAATTGGATTACCGCGCTTTGGATAGCCAGCAATGGTAAACACGTGACCATGGTCGGCAGTTACAAGAATAAGCGTCTCTGACGGGTCGGTATTTTCAACCGCAGTCATTACCGCTTCTTCAAATGCTAAGGTGTCGGTTAATGCGCCTGCTGCATTACCTGCGTGGTGAGCGTGGTCAATACGACCTGATTCAACCATTAAGAAAAAGCCGTTCTCGTTGTTATCAAGAATATTGATTGCCGTTTCTGTCATCTCTGCAACTGATGGTTCGCCCGCAATGTCGTTTCCGCGGTCTGCTTCGTATTGCATATGAGACTCGTTGAAAAGACCGAAAACACGTTCTACACTTTCAGTGTCTATCGCGTCAAAACCTGCTTGGTCATAAACGTATACACCATTTTCGTACATGGCCTGCCATTCAGCTGTAAGGTCGCGCTCGTCGGTTCTATCGCCTTCAACATCGCTCACTGCATCAGGGCTATTGAATGCGGCGTCTTTTGGCAAGAAATGACGGCGACCACCGCCCATAGCGACATCGATACCGTCAACATCAACACCGGTGTAGCGTGCTTCTAAATACGTTTCAAAATTGACGAGCTGGTCAGCAATGTCACTACAGCCAGCAGTTACAGCAGCTTCAGGCATATCGGAAATGTCTTCCCAGTTACGATCTGCTGACTTTGCGTAGGTTGCCGCAGGGGTCGCATGGGTGATACGAGCAGTAGAAATAATACCTGTTGAAAGGCCTTTAATTTCTGCAAGTTCTAGCGCGGTAATAACTTCGTTGCCAGCAACAGTTGAACAGTTACCGCGTTCGATGTCTTCATCAACACCAATTACACCCACGTCAGTCTTAAGTCCTGACATCATCGCTGTCATGGTGCCTGCAGAATCCGGAGTTTGCGCATCTACATTGTATGTTTTAACTAACGCTGTATGAGGAAAGCTTTCAAAACTTAAGTAACCTTCTTCACCAGGGTTGCCTGCTAACTGCCCCTTATGAATTCGTGCTGAGGTAAGGGTAGAAATACCCATTCCATCGCCAACGAATAAAATAACATTCTTCGCTTTAAACTGATTGTTTGTTTGGAGCTTTGTAGATAGTTTGGCTTGAGCGTCAGTAAACCAAGCGCTGTTTGATTGATGCTCTGGTAACACAGCCGCGTGAAGACTAGCAGAAACCGCTAGAGCGACTGCGGTGCATGCCACTTTCCAGGTACGATTCATGATTTTTTCCTAAACGTATTGTTTGTATTGGTTGTGGTGTTGTCTAGACATCTCATCACTACCCATCATTATTCCTTGCATGGGGAGTGAATCGTTAAATCACGGAGAGCGTATGGAGAAAAGGTGACAATTCTTTGACACTTATATTGCTGAACTGTCATAAATGTCACAAAACTGTATTATCGAAGGAATTTTACGGTCGTCGTAAATTTGATAAAGCTTACGTTTTATAGTGAGTTAGCGGTAAGGAAATGCACACATTAAAATTTTATTAATGGTAATAAAAAAGTGGTAAGACCACGTGTAAGTGTCAGATTTTCTTACCTAAAGTTGTGATGTTGTAACATAACTTCGGAGGCGGTAACCTTCAACACACTGCCTTGGTCATACCAATCGCCAAGAACAATGCGCGTCGCTGATTTTCCATTCGCTTTGAGGCTATGAATGTTTGGTCTGTGCGTATGACCATGGATCATGCGCTGTACGCCCCACTTTTCCATCACCTTAACCACTTCTTCTGGCGTTACATCCATAATCTCAGGCTTTAGGTTCTGTTGCTTTTCTTTACTTTCGGCACGGCCGTTATCTGCTACACGCTGTCGATACCACAAGGGCAGGGCCAGCATTAACCTAGGCCACCACCAGCCACGTGATTTCTTGCGAAACTTTTGGTAGGCAACGTCACGGGTGCATAACTCGTCTCCGTGAGTAAGTAGCGTCGGTGTGCCATATAAATCGACAACTTCCTGTTCGTTTAGCAACGTCATGCCCGCTTTAGACAGCCATTTATCTCGAATAGCAAAGTCGCGGTTGCCGTGTATAAAGTAAACAGGGCAGTGCTCGCTCACCGCTTTAAAAGCTGATGCTATAGCGGTGTTAAAGGGGGTTACGTTGTCGTCACCAATCCACACTTCAAACAAATCGCCAAGTACGTAAAGTGCATCGGCATTAATCGCGTCTTCTTGTAAAAAGCGCATCAAACAGTCAGTAATATCCGGACGGTCTGCACTCAAATGTAAATCGGCAATGAAGTAGGTAAACGACATAGATCTTCTTAACGTGGTTTAAAAAGCCGCGTTACATTAACGCGGCTTGTACTTAACTGAAGGCCGTGAACTTGTCTCGACAGTTACGCCGGCCAAGCCATTGTTCTGGAAGTTGTAAAATCAGTTGTTGAGAGAGTTATTTAAGCAATAACTGCTTTTTCAATGATCACTGGCTCAACAGGTACATCCTGGTGGTAGCCGTTGTTACCGGTTTTAACCGCTTTGATCTTCTCTACCACGTCCATACCTTCAACCACTTTACCGAACGCGCAGTAGCCCCAACCGTTTACAGACTTACTAGTGTGGTTAAGGAAGTCGTTGTTGTTCACGTTAATGAAAAACTGCGCAGTAGCTGAGTGTGGGTCTTGAGTACGCGCCATCGCGATAGTACCAACTTCATTGGCAACACCGTTGTCGGCTTCGTTTTCGATAGGATCTTTGGTGTCTTTTTGGTCCATATCTGGCGTAAAACCACCACCTTGGATCATGAAGTTGTTAATTACACGGTGAAAAATAGTATTGTCGAAAAAACCGTCTTCAACGTAAGAAAGGAAATTCGCTACGGTTTTAGGCGCTTTATCTTCAAAAAGCTCAAGGGTGATGTCACCGAAATTTGTTTTTAACGTAACCATTGTGGGTTGTCCTGTGTGTTAGCATATAAAATGAGTGCGCGGATTTTAGCGCAAAACAGGGCAGTAGCGCAAAATAGTGCACCAACGCAAAAGCCTTGTACCATTTAAATGATGACGGTGCTAAACTTTGCGGCCCAAAAATTATGACAAATAGGAAATATAGACATGCTACATCTTTACAATACCCGAACCCGTGAAAAAGCGAAGTTTGTTCCGCTTCAAGAAGGGAAAGTGGGTTTGTATGTGTGTGGTATTACCGTTTATGACCTCAGTCATATGGGTCACGCCCGTACCTACCTAAGTTTCGATATTTTAGTACGCTACATGCGCCACCTTGGTTTAGATGTGAAGTATGTACGTAACATTACAGATATTGACGATAAAATTATTGCTCGCGCCAATGAAAATGGTGAAAGCTTTGAGGCGCTAACTGCACGCACTATCGCCATGATGCATGAAGACTTTGCGGCAATTAATTTACTCGAGCCAGATGTGGAGCCGACAGTAAGCGGCCACATGGACGAGATCATCGAAATTATTCAGCGCCTGATGGACAAAGGTTATGCTTATCAAGCGGCAAGCGGTGATGTGCTATTTGACGTAAGTAAGTATGAAGATTACGGCAAGTTGAGCAAGCAAGACCTAGATCAACTTAAAGCAGGTGCTCGTGTTGAAGTAGCGGCAGGTAAAGACGACCCGCTAGATTTTGTATTGTGGAAAACCACTAAGCCAGGTGAGCCTGCATGGCAATCGCCATGGGGCGACGGTCGCCCAGGTTGGCACATTGAGTGTTCAGCCATGAACCACAAGCACCTTGGTGCGCACTTTGATATTCATGGCGGTGGTTCAGATCTAACCTTCCCACACCATGAAAATGAGGTGGCTCAGTCGTGCTGCGCATACGACACGCCCTATGTAAACGTGTGGATGCACGCGGGTATGGTTCAAGTTAATGATGAAAAGATGTCTAAGTCATTAGGCAACTTCTTCACCTTGCGCGATGTGCTTAAAGAGCACGATTCAGAAACCTTGCGTTTTTTCTTAATGTCGGCGCATTATCGTAGTCAGTTAAGTTACTCACAAGACAACATCACCCAAGCAAAAGCGGCCCTGGAGCGTTTGTATACTGCGCTTCGTGGTGTTGAAGTAGACGAAAGCACTGACCTTAGCTACGGCGGTTATTTAGCGCGTTTTGAAGCGGCTATGAACGACGATTTAAACGTGCCTGAAGCCTTTTCAGTGTTATTTGATGTGGCCCGTGAGCTAAACCGCCAAAAGGGCAACGCCGAAGAAGCGGGTAAACTGGCAGCGGTTCTTAAAGGTTTAGGCGCAATTTTGGGTATGCTTCAAAGCGACCCAGACACCTATCTTAAAGGTGGTGAGGGCAATGATGACGAAGCGGCTGAAATTGAAGCGTTAATTAAACAACGTAACGACGCCCGTGCTTCGAAAGACTGGGCAGCCGCAGATGCTGCACGCGATGCATTAAACGCTAAAGGCGTAGTGCTAGAAGATGGCCCAAGCGGCACAACGTGGCGTAAAGCCTAATTAGCAGCCTGTGCTATTCGATAGTAGGAAAGCCCGCAATATGCGGGTTTTCTTTTTATCCTTCGATTAATAGCACCACTTATATTTCCGGTTTACCAGTCGGTATTGCCGATTCTTTTTCCGTTAAATGTGACTTCCACCGTTGCTGTGCAACGTGTGCTTTTACCAGTTCTAAGCATTCATTTACAACGTTAAGCACTTCTTTATCAAGCGCATCGGCAGTAGGGGTATAGTCGTGCATACCTACCGAAATGAAATGGTCGATGCGCTCTGCGTCTAAGTCGCTTAACAGGTTTACCAGCGATGTGGTAACAATATCCGTTACCGATTCCTCCAAGGTATTTTCGATAGTTCTACCAATAACTGGCAGGTAGTGGAGAGAGGAAACTTGTGCATTACTTCTTACTGCTTTACCCACGCTTTTTCTCACGTGCTCTCGAATCACCTCGCCGTGTTCTTCGCTTTGAATAGACTGGCCTAAATGGTTGATTACACCTGCCATCCATTGAGTAATGACAGGACGGCGGGGGGCAAGCACCTGTGCGTTGATATCATCTAATAAAGGAGAGCCCGCAGAGATGTCTTTTTGCGCATCGCTCAGCACTTTAACCACAATTCTGTCGCTCAGTTCCTCAACAAATACATCGTAGTAGAACGCAAAAAAGCGGAAAACCGCGGTTTGATTTAAGTCGATAATTTCGAACTTGTGCAAGCGATGTAGTATTGAGAATATGCGCAAGAAACGAAACAGGCGAGTAGGGCCGGTTGGTATCAAGCCAACAATGTCGTACCAGTGTAAAAAAGGGAAGAAATACCAGCGTAAGTGTTCTTTTCGAACAATAGCAACAATCCAGCGAAAGCAGAATTCGGTGAAAAATATGGCGATGAATACTAGGTCGACCAGTAAAAAGTTGTTGTGTATAGGGTCGTAAGTGCTCAGAAATGCAGGGAAATAAGTACCTAAAAGGCCATAAACGAAGTCTGTGGCATACAGCGCATCAAAAATGAGCCATGCCAGGTTTATGAAAAGTATCCCCAGCATGACTAAGTCTAAAATTAACCAAGGCGTTTCGTGACTGTTTCGCAAATTTTCTCGGTTAATTCTTAGCATTTCCGTATCCTGTATAGTCTTTTTAAACCATCATCAGCCCGAGGCGCTTAAACTTGTTACATCCACGTGAAGTTTAAGACGCTGACCTGGCTGTAAATAGCGTTTAGTATTAAGCGAATTCCACTTGCCTATGTCGCTTACTTTAACATTGAACTTACTGGCAATACGAGAGAGAGAATCACCGTTTCTCACCGTATAGGTGAGTGTTTTAGTAACCCCAGTTTTTGCGCTGCCTTCTTGCCAAACAACCAGCGTTTTGCCCGGGTGCAGCATATCGCCTGGAGCCATGCCGTTCCATTTTGCAAGCTGCTTGGTGCTTATCTTGTACTTACGCGCAATATCCCAAAGCGTATCACCCGATTTCACGGTGTGACTAACTTTCTGCTTAGAACTATGGCTATTTTGCAAGCTTGCGAGACGTTGTTCCTGCGACAAGGTATAGCTGTTTAGCTCTTGAAGCGCGACAGGTACCATAATAGCTTGACCCACGCGGATCATAGATGAATCCAGCTCATTGATTCGTTTTAGTACCTTTACCGTAGTGTGGTACTGCTTGGCAATTTTGCTTAAGCTATCGCCGGGCTTAACGGAATGTCGCACCCAGTTTAACCGCTCCTTTTGATCAATATTGGCAAGGGCCTGAGAAAACGCCGCCGCCTTTCCGATGGGAAGAACCAGCCGATGTGGGCCATCCGGAGAGGTTGCCCAGCGGTTGAAGCCTGGGTTTAATCCGTGCAGCTCTTTTAACGACATGCCTGCTAGCTCGGCTGCGAAGGCTAAATCGACCTGTGAGCCTATATCGACGACTTCGATAACCGCCACATTTTCAATTTCCGGCCAAGAGTAAGCGTATTCATCTTTGTTTTTGAGAATATCCGCCAATGCGAGAAGCTTTGGTACGTAGGCCCGAGTTTCCCTTGGCAAGTCTAAATTCCAAAAGTCAGTGGGTTTCCCCGCTCGCTGATTTGCTTTAATTGCTCTTTGTACTCGGCCTTCGCCGCTGTTGTACGCGGCAAGCGCGTGCAGCCAGTTTCCATCAAACATTTCATTTAAATAGGTAAGGTAATCAAGCGCACCTTGGGTTGAAGCAACTACATCACGGCGCCCGTCATACCACCAGTTTTGTGGCATGCCAAAGCGTTTACCCGTGCCGGGAATGAACTGCCACATTCCCGCAGCGCGTCCGTGGGAATAGGCAAAGGGGTCAAAAGCACTCTCTACAATAGGCAAAAGCACAAGCTCCATAGGCATATCGCGCTTTTCAATTTCTTCAACAATGTAATAAAGAAAAGGCTTTGCCCGTTTCACAACACGCGCCATATACTCGGGGTGCTTTAAGTACCACTTTCGTTGAGAACTAACTCTTCGGTCATCTGGAATTTCAAGCGCAAACTTGGCGCTAGCTCGCGCCCACACATCCGTAATTACCGCCTGTGTATGTACATCAGGAGTATCGGTGGTTTCCGCGCCTTCTTCTAGGGTTTGGTCGTTCGGGTGAATAACGTCGATAACGCCGTCCCGTGCAATCTCACAATCTGCGACGGCTTCTTCGGTATTATGAATTTCACTACAGGCTTCCAAAGAAGCGCTTTCGTTATTTTCTATCTGTGCATTGTCGTTATTATTATCGGTTAACTGACAACCCGTTAAACCTATCGCCAATATCAAGGGCGATAGAGGGAAAAACTTCAACTGCATATATGAAGAAACCTCTTGGAGCACTGCAAACCGTCAATATTACGATAAACGGCTTAATAATGCATCAAAACTCATCTTTCCAGCGGCGAACTGCAGCAAAGACTGCCACATCGTCGGCTAGGTTATTTTCGCAATACGCTTCGGCAGCAGTTTTTACAGAAAGTTCATGGGCGCGTAAAAATGGGTTTATATTTTTCTGCTCTTTAAGGTTACTTGGCAGCGTGGGTAGGTTTTGTCCACGCATAGAAGCTACCCAATCTGCATACTCATTCAGCGCTATATTGTTGGGCTCAACTGCTAGCGCAAACTTAACGTTCGCCTGGGTGTACTCATGGGTACAGTAAACTTTTGTGCTATCAGGCAGGCGCTTGAGCTTGTTTAGCGAGTGATGCATTTGCTCCGGTGAGCCTTCAAATAATCGCCCACAACCGGCAGAAAACAAGGTGTCGCCACAAAACAAAGCGCCATGTCCAAAGAACGCGATATGGTCAAGGGTGTGTCCAGGAACTTCCATCACCTGCAATGACAAATTCAGAACAGGAAGCGATACCGTATCTCCCTGAGACACCGATTTGGTGATGCCGCGAATATGATTACCTCGCGGACCAATAACAGGAAGGTCGGGCACAGCCGATACCAACTTTGCAATACCACCTGTGTGATCTCTGTGGTGATGCGTTATAAGTACGGCGCTAAGCGTTAATCCCTTTGCTTTGATAAAAGCTAACACTGGCTCGGCATCACCCGGATCCACAACAATAGCATTAGCATCATCGTGTAGGCACCAAATATAGTTATCAGTGAATGCGGGAATAGGGTGAACGGCTATGTTTGAAGGAAATGTTTCTGACGTCATTTTTGTACCTGCTTGTGTAGGTAGAATTATGCGTTACTATAGGGGCTTGTGGACAGCAGAGCAACCAAAGAGCGCGCAGTGATAATGAAATCGGCGTTTAAAGCCAAACCACCTCGCTACCCCACAAATTGGGGAGATTTTCCCGCTGGCGAACATATACGTACTGCGGTCAACAACGTATGCAGCGATTATGCAGAGCGCATTTTTGGCTATCACTTTGCAAAATTAGGTACGCTTAGCGCCGAAATTAACCTAGATAGCAGCCCAATACGGCATCATATTAACCATGTTCCATTCGACAGCGAGCTAAGCGGACAGTGTGAGCTTAATGGGGCGGATACAAACACATGTGAAAGTAAAGCGTCGAGCCACGCATTTAAAGACTGCGAATATGGTGACGTAAAGAAAAGTAGAGGTAACACCATAGTGGGGCAGTCACATCGACTGCCTTTCTCGGAAAACAGCATTGATGGCTTTCTATTGGCTAATGAATTAGATTTCGCACAAGACCCCCACGAAATCTTAAGAGAAGTAGACCGCGTTATTACGCAAAACGGGTACGTCATTATAAGTGGCTTTAATCCACTGAGCCTGGCAGGCATTGCTAAGTACTTACCGGTAAAGCGTGGCAACGTACTTCACGATGCACGCTTTTTCACCTCATATCGAATTAAAGACTGGTTACAGCTACTTGGCTTTGAAATAGTAGAACAGCGCCAAGTATTGTTTTCAACGCTCTTTTTTCAGCAACGGTGGAAGGGGGCGGTTAAGCTTCAAGAGTATTTAGCGTCTTATTTACCTTGGTGCAGCGCGGTCTATGTGATTTTAGCGAAAAAGCGGGTTATTCCCATGACCGCAATCAAACCCAAGCGGAACTTAAAACCCAGCTTTTCTGCAGTAGGCGCCAGTGTGAGAGCCTCTACCTTAAATCACTCACGTCGTTAAGAATACCGAGCATTTTTCCACAGAGTGTGAGGAGCGAGCAGACGACTAAACAAACGAAGTGACGAAGTGAAAAAGCACAAAATAAAAAAGCACAAAATAAAAAAGCCACGACATTTGAAACTCTCGTGGCTTTTATTAATGGATGGGCAAGGGCGCTCTTGATAAAAGCCCAAACGCTATATATTTCTTAAAGTACCTTACTTAACGCGCATACCAGGCTTTGCACCTTCGTGCGGCTCAAGAATGTATAGCTCGTCGCCGCCAGGACCAGCGGCTAATACCATGCCTTCACTCATACCAAAGCGCATTTTTCGAGGGGCCAAGTTCGCAACCATCACCGTATGCTTACCGATAAGCGCTTCTGGTGAGTAGGCCGACTTAATACCAGCGAAAACTTGTTTAGTTTCGCCGCCTAAATCTAGCTCTAAGCGCAGAAGCTTGTCAGCTTTTTCTACGTGCTCAGCGTTAGCGATACGTGCAATACGCAAATCAACCTTTGCGAAATCATCAAACGAGATAGTGTCGCTGATAGGATCTTTAGCTAGCGGGCTTTCTGGGTCGATAGCGGGTGCAGCTGGCGCTAGGCTTTCTTTTGAATCTTCAACCATGGCGTCAATTTTCTCCATTTCTACACGCTGCATCATTGGCTTAAACTTATTGATGGCGTGGCCTTTTAATAGGGTTTGCAGTGAATTCCAGTCGAACTTATCGTTTAAGAATTCTTCTGCTTTTTCTGCAAGAACAGGAAGCACAGGCTTCAAGTAAATGACCAACAGACGGAACATGTTAATACCGAGCGAGCACACATCGTGTGTAAATTGCTGCTTGGTTTCGTCTTTAATGGTTACCCAAGGTGCGTTGTTATCAATGAACTGGTTTGCTTTATCTGCAAGGGCCATAATTTCACGTACAGCTTGGTGATACTTACGCTTTTCGAAAAGGGCAGCAATACTTTCAGACGCGTTTTGGAACTCAACAATCAATTCAGGTTCTATCACGTTGTCAGATAATTTGCCGTCGAAACGCTTGGTAATAAAGCTTGCACAGCGGCTTGCTATGTTAACCACTTTACCTACAAGGTCTGAATTCACTTTTTGTGCAAAGTCAGTAAAGTTTAGGTCGATGTCGGTAACACCGTCGCCTAACTTAGACGCAAAGTAATAGCGCAGATATTCTGGATTAAGATGGTCAAGGTAAGTACGGCCTTTAATAAAAGTACCGCGCGACTTTGACATTTTCGCACCGTTCACGGTGACGAAGCCGTGAATGTTTACACCAGTTGGTTTGCGGTATCCCGCGCCTTCTAGCATGGCAGGCCAGAACAGACAGTGGAAATAGGTAATATCTTTACCAATAAAGTGGTAAAGCTCTGCTTCAGAGTCGGCCTTCCAGAAGTCATCAAACTCTAGGTTGTTCTGGTCGCAGAAGTTTTTGAAACTCGCCATGTAGCCAACCGGCGCATCTACCCATACGTAGAAGAACTTGTTAGGCGCACCTGGAATTTCAAATCCAAAGTAAGGCGCATCACGGCTGATGTCCCACTGCTGAAGACCTTCGGTGAACCACTCTTGTAGCTTGTTTGCCATTTCTTCTTGAAGGGCACCAGAGCGGATCCACTCCTTAAGCATGCCTTCAAATTTTGGTAGGTCAAAGAAGAAGTGCTCAGACTCACGTAGTACCGGTGTCGCACCAGATACAACGCTGCGCGGGTTTTTCACTTCAGTTGGGCTGTAAGTTGCACCACATACGTCACAGCTGTCACCGTTTTGATCTTCTGCGCCGCAGCTTGGGCACGTACCCTTAACGAAACGATCCGGCAAGAACATTTCTTTTTCAGGGTCGAACAATTGGTTAATGGTGCGCTTACTGATGTAGCCCGCGTTATCTAAGCGTGTGTAAATTTCTTCACACAGCGCCTTGTTTTCTGGCGAATGGGTTACATAGTAGTTGTCGTAGTTAACGTGAAAATCAACAAGGTCTTGGTGATGTTCAGCACGGGTTCTTGCCACCATTTCTTCTGGTGTAATGCCAAGCTCCTGGGCTTTAAGCATAACCGGCGTACCGTGTGCATCGTCTGCGCAAACACTGTAACATTCGTTTCCGCGAAGGCGCTGAAAACGAGTCCAGATATCGGTTTGAATGTGTTCTAGCAAGTGGCCTAAATGAATAGAGCCATTTGCGTATGGCAACGCACTGGTTACCAGAATTCGGCGTTTTTCTGACATAATGACGTTATTGATTCTTTGCGTTTCAAAATGGCTGCAAATACTAGCGGAAAACCGCGTTTTTTGCATTACGTAATTCACACAATTCTACTACTAGTAAGGCATTTTATGTTCTTTTCTCGCAAAGCAGAGCCGTTAACTAAAAAAGTTGCTGCTATTTTGGCCAAGTATTTTTCATTAGATGTTGACGATACTTTGTCATGGTGTGCTTTTAGTCAGCCAGAAAAAGAAGATGCGGGCGTTACAGTTACCTTGCCATTTTGTATTGCTACCCAATTAAACACTCTTAAGCAAGAAGTGCTCACGCAGCTAAAAGGGAAGCTCGGTGCTGACCAGCTCACGTTTAAACAGGTGGTGGCAAGTGGCGAAACTGAAGTAGCACCGGTTACCAATATTAAAAACATCATTGCGGTAGCCTCGGGCAAAGGTGGGGTAGGTAAGTCCACAACGAGTATTAATTTAGCATTTGCACTTATGCAGGAAGGCGCAAAGGTGGGTATTTTAGATGCCGATATTTATGGGCCGTCTATTCCCATTATGTTGGGCAACCCTGATGCACACCCTGAAAGTGAAGACAACAAGCACATGCAGCCACTTATGGCACATGGGCTGGTGGCGAACTCTATTGGTTATTTAGTTCCTCAGGAAGATGCCGCAGTATGGCGCGGCCCTATGGCAAGCCGAGCGCTCAAGCAGTTATTAGATGAAACGTTGTGGCCTGTACTCGATTACTTAATTGTCGATATGCCGCCAGGTACCGGCGATATTCAACTTACTATGGCTCAGCAAGTGCCGCTAACTGCATCTGTGGTAGTTACTACGCCGCAGGATTTAGCACTGGCGGATGCTCAAAAAGGCATAAGCATGTTTGAAAAAGTAAACGTGCCGGTGCTAGGGCTTATCGAAAACATGAGCTATTACCAATGCAGAGCTTGCGGAACAAGAGATTACGTGTTTTCAAAAGACGGTGGCGAGGCGCTTGCCGAACGTCACGGCCTGCCTCTTTTAGGTCAGCTTCCACTTGATATTCATATACGCGAGCATGGTGATGCTGGAACGCCTTTATTAGTTTCCTCACCTGAAAGCGACTTGAGTGAAAGCTATCGCGAGGCAGCGCGAGCACTGTCTATGCAGCTAGCCTTGACCGTTGAGCCGCGAAAAGGGGCTGCTAAACATATAAAAGGCGATCCGATAGGTATAGTAGGGAAGGCATAGATTAAAAGATTAGTCATGAATGCCTAGTTTTTGAAGCAGATGCAGAAGGAACGAGCGCCTATTAAAGGGTGTAAATTCAAAATTAGCTAAAACTTTTTAAAAATTGCACAAAAGCAAGTAAAACAAGCCTTTGAGCAGTTGAATGCAAGCAGTGACATCCGCATAATAGCGGCCTAATGAAATGAGGATTACACCATGCGCTTGTGCGACCGCGATATCTACCAACATCTACAAGATGGAAAAATTAAAATCGACCCTACACCTGACTACGATCAGATTAGCGGTGTAACGGTGGATATCCGATTAGGTAACAAATTTCGAGTGTTTGAAGATCACCAAGCACCGTTTATCGATTTGAGTGGCCCAAAAATTCAAGTTCAAGAAGCGCTGGACCACGTGATGAGCGATGAAATTGTGTTAGAAGAGGGTAAAGCCTTCTTTCTACACCCAGGTGAACTAGCACTTGCAATAACACATGAATCAGTCACGTTGCCAGACAATATTGTCGGTTGGCTAGACGGGCGCTCATCGCTTGCTCGGTTAGGTTTAATGGTGCACGTTACCGCGCATAGAATTGATCCGGGTTGGTCTGGCAATATCGTACTTGAATTTTACAATAGCGGTAAACTGCCGTTAGCGCTTCGCCCTAAAATGAAAATTGGAGCGCTGAGTTTTGAGGTGTTATCGGCGCCAGCTGAAAAGCCTTACAATGCAAGGGTCGATGCTAAATACAAAGGCCAAGCTGGCGCAGTAGCAAGCCGCATCTCGTCGGATGACCAGAGCAAGTAAGAAATACAACCTGAAAAAACAAGATTTTTTTGGAAAAGCCTCGTGCGTTTCCCGTTAAATACTGATAGAAAATAGATAAGCGATAACAAGGGTTAAAGCCCGAGTACTTATAATAAAGCTATCAGTAGTGGGAAGCGCTATGCACACAAACCCTGAACCCTCTTCAGAAATTCAACAACGAAAGCCAACACGCAAGAACAGCATTATCCTATTTGCGTTGTTTGCCTCCGTCCTAAGTGGCTTAGGCTTGTGGGCTATTGACCAGCCAAGCGACATTATTTTTACTGCTGCCATCACGTTATTTGTAGCGGTGCTTTGGGTAACCGAAGCGCTTCCCATTCCAGCTACCTCACTATTACCTTTTGCACTGTTCCCCTTATTTGGCGTGTTGTCTCACAGCGAGGCTGCGTCAGCGCTAGGAAGTCACGTAATTATCCTACTTATGGCTGCCTTTATGCTGTCAAAAGGGCTGGAGCGCGCTAACTTGCACAAGCGATTTGCGATTTACATGCTACGTATAACGGGCAGCGGCAGCCCCCTTAAACTGGTGTTGGGTTTTATGTTAACCACTGCCGTATTGAGCATGTGGATCAGCAATACGGCCACAGTACTTATGATGCTTCCTATGGCCATTGCTATTATCAACGCTGTAGATAACCCGCGATTTGGGGTGGCACTCATTCTAGGTATTGCCTATTCGGCAAGCTTGGGCGGGGTAGGGACACCAATTGGAACGCCACCTAACATAATCTTTATGAGCGTGTATGAAGAGACTCAAGGTATTGAATACAGCTTTCTTGACTGGATGAAAACCGGTGTACCAATTGTAATTTTAGGTGTGCCTGTCATGGCCTTCTGGTTAGCGCGCGGTATAAAAGAAGTGGGCAACATAGATTTGCCCGTGCCAGGCACTTGGACGAAGGCCGAAAAGCGTGTGCTTGCTATATTTGGCACCGTAGCGTTGGCGTGGATTTTCAGACCTTTTTGGACAGCTTGGATTGGCGTAACTACAATCAGCGACAGCACTATTGCTGTAGCAGGTGTTGCGGCTATGTTTTTTACCAATAGCGGCAATGACAATGGCGAAGTAGATGCAAAAGGTAACCGCGATAAGCTGCTAGACTGGAAAACCGCAAACGATATTCCTTGGGGAATGTTACTTTTGTTTGCAGGTGGAATTTGTATTGCGAAAGCGTTCATGTCATCGGGCCTAAGCGTTTTAATGGGCTCTTGGTTAACCGGTCTTGCCACCTTACCTGTGTTACTACTTGTTCTTGGTATTTGCTTGTTTGTTACGTTTCTTACTGAAATTACCTCTAATACCGCAACCTCTACCTTGCTTATGCCAATCCTTGCCGCCGCTGGTATTGCGGTGGGCGTAGACCCCAAGCTACTTATGATCCCCGCTGCCATAAGCGCAAGTTGTGCCTTCATGTTGCCAGTAGCAACCGCACCTAACGCCATTGCATATTCGACAGAAAAGTTCGATATAAAAACCATGGCGAGAGAAGGCATAATGCTAAACGTGCTGGTGGCTTTAGTAGTCACTGCGGTGTGTTACGTAACGCTAGCCTAATAAAGCGTGGTATTAAGAAAGTGGTAACCATGTGATTTGCCGTAGAAATAAGCAAAGATGGTTAGCATTTGAGCGCTTAAACAGGCTTATTGTTAATTCTCGTTGCATTGTGAACAAATATGAGTAGTATTACTCGCTCTTTCGGTCGGTGTGTAGCGCAGCCTGGTAGCGCACTGTCATGGGGTGTCAGGGGTCGGAGGTTCAAATCCTCTCACACCGACCAACTTCTCTGCTCCCCAGCGTATCTGTCCATTTCTCGTTTACTCATTTCAAGCGCTAGTAGCCAATTAGTAGCCAATTCAAAAAGATGTCTTTTGTGCCTCGTCGACTAACTTGTTGCCGCTTAATCGGAAGTCAAACTGCTCATTTTTTTCAATAAATAGTTTGCAATTAGCCTAAAGTGTTATATCGTGCTCTAGCGTTGATGGGCGCCTACCGCTTGCACGGGTAAAGCTTTGCACCATCATATACATATACTTCCGACTGTATCATTAAGCTGAGGCGCGTCGGGTTAGCAAGCTACCATCCGCAAGGTGACGCGTCGTTAGGTATGATGATATGTCTAATTACTCGTTTTTAAATATCCTAAAGTCACAATCTAAATCCCTACAACGTGCTTATGGTCTTTCAAGAGCCCAAGCTCTAGAGTTGATTGCCGGCCAGCATGGCTTCAGTAATTACCACGAATTACAAACCGTCGCTAAACGTAACCCCACAGATGCTCGGTTGATGAAGGCTGCATTGGGTACATCAGACTTAGCAGAAGTTATTTATGAAGATAATGTGTTTACACACTTCGAAGAAGTATTAGAATCTCACTTATCAAGTGAAATAGCGATGACCAATGCATCAAATTTCACGGTAGAAAATCTTGAGGTACTCGACGCCGCATATGCCGATTCTAAAGGCGACCTCTTTATTGAGATTGCATTCGAATATGATGGAGAGCAGGACCCAAATCGTGTTTACTCTGGAAAGAAGTTTTACGTAAGCGCAACCCTGATGTTGTTGCGCCGCAATGGAGAATGGGTCCCCTATGACGCGTTTGACGGTTTAGAAATTCATGAAATAGAAAGCGACACTGAATTCGAGTATCGTCTTGAAATGGAAAACTCACGGGCGGTAACGCCAAGTGATGCGGAGGCATAAGGAAATGATTGATAAAAAAGTACTCTCAGAAACCGACATCATCACTAAGTTCTTGCTGCCTGCAGTTAAAAAAGCAGGGTGGGACGATATGACCCAGATCCGCCAAGAGGTCAAACTACGCGACGGTAAGGTTATTGTTCGCGGTATGGCTGCAGCACGTAAAACAGTCAAGTCTGCTGACATTGTCTTGTATCACAAACCATCCATTCCACTGGCCGTAATTGAAGCAAAAGCGAATAAGCATGAAGTGGGCAAAGGTATTCAGCAAGGGCTGGATTATGCCAGGTTACTCGATGTGCCTTTTGTGTTTGCCAGTAACGGTGATGGGTTTGTATTTCATGATAAAACCAATCCCAACCAACTTGAATCAGAACTGTCGTTAGATGCGTTTCCTTCGCCTGCTGAGTTGTGGGCAAAGTATTTAGCATTCAAAGGGTTTAACGACGCACAGTTGCCCATCATTACCCAGGATTACTATGATGATGGCAGCGGTAAGTCACCTCGCTATTATCAGCTTCAGGCCATCAACAAAACAGTTGAGGCAGTATCTGCAGGACAAAACCGCATCTTGCTCGTCATGGCAACGGGTACCGGTAAAACCTACACTGCCTTTCAAATCATCTGGCGATTATGGAAGGCTAAAGCTAAAAAACGCATCTTGTTTTTGGCAGATCGTAATGTCCTCGTTGACCAAACACGCATTAATGACTTCCAGCCCTTCGGTCAGGCAATGACCAAAATAACAGGCAGAAAAATTGACCCTGCTTATGAAGTGCACCTTGCTTTATATCAAGCGTTAACGGGCCCTGAAGAATCTCAAAAAGCATACAAACAAGTCGATCCAGACTTCTTCGACCTGATTATTATCGATGAGTGTCACCGTGGTAGTGCAGCAGAAGACAGCGCGTGGCGTGAAATCCTTGAGTACTTCAGTGGGGCAACCCAAATAGGCTTAACCGCAACACCTAAAGAAACCGAAGAAGTTAGTAATATCGACTACTTCGGCGAGCCGGTATACATGTACTCGCTTAAAGAAGGCATTGAGGATGGCTTTCTTGCACCATACAAAGTGGTGAGAGTGGACATTGATGTTGACCTTCAGGGGTGGCGACCCACTAAAGGACAGGTGGACAAGCTGGGTAATGAAATTGAGGACAGGGTTTACAACCAAAAGGACTTTGACCGCACCATGGTTATTGACGAGCGCACGCAGTTGGTTGCGCAAACCATTACTAATTACCTTAAGCGCACCGACCCAATGGCTAAAACAATCGTCTTTTGTAACGACATTGACCATGCCGAGCGTATGCGTCGTGCTTTGGTGAACTGCAATCCAGAGCAAGTCGCAAAAAACGAAAAGTATGTGATGAAAATAACCGGCGATGATGAAGTGGGCAAGGCGCAACTTGATAACTTCATAAATCCCAAGAAAGCCTACCCAGTTATTGCCACCACATCAGAGCTCATGACAACCGGCGTGGACGCCAAAACCTGTAAGCTGGTGGTACTGGATCAGAACATTCAGTCCATGACCAAGTTCAAGCAAATCATTGGGCGGGGTACACGTATTGATGATAAATACGGCAAACTCTGGTTCACCATATTAGATTTCAAAAAAGCCACCGAGTTGTTTGCCGATGAACGCTTTGACGGTATTCCCGAAAAAATCATCACAACCAAGCCTGATGACATTAATGATCCGGATTCTGGCTTTGACGACATCATCGATGACATCGATAACGATAATGAAGATGGGCAAGGGTTTGATGAACAAGATGGTTACCCTAATGACTCTGGGCCCATTGACGGTGGCGACTGGACTGGCGGTGATGACGATGGGGGTGAAGCGGTACGCAAGTATCACGTAAACGGTGTCACGGTTAGTAAAGTTGCGGAGCGCGTTCAGTATTATGATACCGATGGCAAATTGGTCACCGAGTCTTTTAAGGACTATACCCGAAAAACCTTATCCAAACAGTTTGCATCGCTGGATGATTTTGTGCGCAGATGGAACGACACGGAACGCAAGCAAACTATTATCGATGAGCTTGCCGGTGAAGGCATTTTGTGGGAAGCACTGGAACAAGAAGTTGGTGAGGGTATCGACCCCTTTGACATGATATGTCACGTTGCATTTGACCAACCGCCACTTACGCGCAAAGAGCGAGCAAATAACGTCAAAAAACGTAACTACTTTACTAAGTATTCTGAACAGGCACAGCAGGTTCTGGATAAGCTGCTAGATAAGTATGCCGATGCAGGTGTACTGGAAGTCGAGAACCTGCAAACTATCAAAGTGCAGCCATTTACCGACATTGGCTCGGTCACTGAAATTGTCAAAAAAGGCTTTGGTGGTCGCAAACAATACGACGAAGCTATTACCGAATTAGAGCAGGCTATTTACCGTGCCACCGATAAAAGTGCCTAAGCTTTTTGCCTGCTAACCAAATAAAATAAGAGAGAAGAGATGTCAGTCAGTACAGTCATTAAATCGATTCAGGACATTATGCGCAAAGATGCTGGTGTCGACGGTGATGCGCAGCGTTTGGGGCAAATGTCCTGGTTACTGTTCCTTAAAATATTTGATGCCCAGGAAGAAGAGCTTGAGCTTGAATTGGATGATTACCGTGAACCTATCCCAGAACAGTATCTTTGGCGTAACTGGGCCGCAGATGAGCAGGGAATAACTGGTGATGAGTTGATGGAATTCGTAAACGATGATTTGTTTCCAACGCTGAAAAACTTAACCGCCCCGATTGACAAAAATCCACGTGGTTTTGTGGTACGTGAAGCATTTAGTGATGCCTTTAATTATATGAAAAACGGCACACTGCTTCGCCAGGTGATTAATAAACTCAACGAAGTGGATTTCACTGACTCAAAAGAACGACATCTGTTTGGTGATATTTACGAACAAATCCTTCGTGACTTGCAAAGCGCAGGCAACGCAGGTGAGTTCTATACACCGAGGGCAGTCACGCGCTTTATCGTTAATCGAGTTGACCCAAAACTGGGCGAACAAGTGTTCGACCCTGCGTGCGGTACAGGCGGGTTTCTAGCATGCAGTGTTGACCACATTAAAACTAACTACGTTAAAACCGGTAGCGACCATCAAACGCTACAAAAACAAATTCATGGAGTGGAAAAAAAGCAGTTACCACACCTGCTGGCAACTACCAATATGATGCTGCATGGTATTGAAGTGCCAGTTCAAATTAAGCATGACAATACGCTCAATAAGCCATTATCAAGCTGGGACGCTGACTTTGATGTCATCGTGACCAATCCACCCTTTGGTGGTACAGAGGAAGATGGCATTGAGAAAAACTTTCCCTCTGAGATGCAAACCCGTGAAACTGCAGATTTGTTCTTGCAGTTGATTGTAGAGGTGTTAAAAGACGGAGGACGCGCTGCAGTGGTGTTACCTGACGGTACGCTATTTGGTGAAGGTGTAAAAACTAAAATTAAAAAGCTGCTCACTGAGGAGTGTAACTTGCATACCATTGTGCGGTTACCTAATGGCGTATTTAACCCCTATACAGGCATTAAAACCAACCTACTGTTTTTCACCAAAGGTCAACCCACTAAAGACATCTGGTTCTATGAGCATCCGTACCCCAAGGGTGTGAAAAACTATTCCAAAACCAAGCCGATGAAGTTTGAAGAATTTCAGACCGAAATCGACTGGTGGGGCAGTGAAGAAGATGGTTTTGCCAGCCGCGTTGAAAATGAGCATGCGTGGAAAGTATCGATTGAGGAAGTCATCCAGCGTAACTTTAACCTGGACATAAAAAATCCGCATGAGGATGAGCAGGTCAGTCATGATCCAGAAGAGTTGCTAGCACAATATCAAACCCAACAAAATGAGATACAAGCACTGCGTGACCAGCTTAAAGGCATCTTGTCTGGGGCACTATCATCTGGCGGTTCAGTAACAGGCAAAGAGGGTAATGTCTAATGTCAGTTGAACAGCTAATTACCGATAATATTGATATTTGGACCTCGGCTATAAAAACCAAATCGGCGTCAGGTCGAGGCAGTTCAAATAAACTTGAGTTGTATGGCATTAAAAAACTGCGTGAGCTGATTTTGGAGTTGGCGGTGCGCGGTAAATTGGTGCCACAAGACCCCACCGACGAACCCGCATCAGAGCTTTTAAACAGATCAAAGAATGTAAAAGCGGAGCTAATTGATAGCGGGGTTCTAAAAAAATCACGTTCAAAGAAAAATATTCAACCTGAGCGATTCTTCGAATACCCGCCAGAGTGGATGGAAGCAAGCTTAGAAGACTTAATTCACGTGATAAACGGTAGAGCATACAAGAAAAATGAAATGCTTGAGGAAGGTACGCCGATACTGCGAGTTGGTAACCTATTCACTTCAAATGATTGGTACTACTCTGATCTTGAGTTGGAACCAGAGAAATACATAGATGATGGCGATTTAATCTATGCATGGTCTGCTTCATTTGGACCATTCATCTGGCAGGGTGGAAGGGTGATTTATCATTACCATATTTGGAAGATGGACATATTTTCCGAGGAGTGTTTGGACAAGCATTTTTCTAAGATTTTTTTGCAAGCTATATCAGAAAGAATTAAGGCAAGTGGAAGTGGTATTGCCATGATTCACATGACTAAGGAGCGAATGGAAAAAATAGTTCATCCGCTACCACCTATTGAAGAACAAAAACGCATCGTCGCCAAAGTCGATGAGCTAATGGCCCTGTGTGACCAGTTGGAGTCAAAAACCAAAAGCAGTATTGAAGCACATCAACTACTGGTCAAAACGCTGCTAGAGACGCTTACAAACGCCAAGGATGCCGATGATCTCAATGATAGCTGGCAACGCATCAGCGAACACTCCGATGTACTGTTTGCAACCGAAGACAGCATCGACCAGCTAAAGCAAACCATCCTGCAGCTCGCCGTAATGGGCAAACTCGTCAAACAAGACCCTAACGACGAACCCGCATCAAAACTGCTGGAGCGTATCGCGGCTGAAAAAGAACAGCTCATCAAAGATAAAAAAATCAAAAAGCAGAAGCCATTGCCGCCAATTGCTGACGATGAAAAGCCGTTTGATCTGCCTGATGGGTGGGAGTGGTGTCGACTTGCTGATATTGCATGTTTCGAAAATGGCGACAGGAGCAGTAAATATCCAAGCGGAAGTGATCTGGTTGGCAAGGGGGTTCCATTTTTTGGTGCACCAGACATTGAAGATGGATTTTTAGCATTTGGGTCAGACTTGAGATTCATTACGAAAGAAAAGTTCGAGTCACTGAATAGTGGAAAGTTGCGGCACGAGGATATTGTAGTTTTATTGCGAGGTAGTGTTGGAAAAACAGCAATGTTTTTGAAGAGTGATGAATACAATACCGGCTTTATAAATGCTCAGATGTTAATAATAAGAGCAATTAATTCTAACATTGTGTCGTTCAAGAAGGTGTTCTTTGATAGTGCAGCCTATTGGAAACAGGTCGCTGATGAAAAGTCGGGTGCAGTTATTCAACAGATGCCTGCATCCGCTATTGCCAAAATGTTATTCCCATTGCCACCGTTACCTGAACAAGAGCGTATTGTAACCAAAGTCGAAGAGTTAATAGCGTTGTGTGATGCTCTCAAAAGCAAGCTAAAAATGGTACAGAAGGTACAACTCGATATTTCAGAAGCTTTTGTTAAGCAAGCAAGCTAAGTTTTTGGTCACTGAATGGCTACTTTGTCGAGGCTGTTAAAGTTAAAAATTAATGAATACAGTTAGTTAAGTTGAGTATGGCCGGTCTTATTAGGAATGGGTGCTTATGTTAAGTGGGGATGATTATGGCTAAAGACACTCCATCAATGGCCAAAAATAAAATCAAGAGATGCCTTTGGGCTATCTATGACCAACACCCAAAGAAAAGTGAAGTTGATTCGTTGTGGACATATTTTGAGTCCAAGTGCGCTTACTGCGGGGTTGAAATTGAGCGCAGTTCAAGAACTGGTCACGTTGACCACCTGATACCGTCGGCAGAGGGCGGAAGTAACAGTATTCATAACCATGTATTGGCGTGTGCTCGTTGTAATGGTGATGAAAAACGAGAAGAGGACTGGTTAACTTTTCTCAGCAAAAAGTCAGGTAAGAGCTCGATATTTGAGCAGCGTCGTTCGAATATTGAAGAATGGTTGTCGCTAATGCCACCAAATGGCACTAATACAGCCTTGAAATCTGAGGTTGAAAAAGTTGTCGATAAAGCTTTGAAGGACTTTGACTCTGCTGTTGCTCAAGTGCGTTCACTGATTAATGTGAATGACAGAGGTTAATAATTATCTGTACATAATTATCTGTACTCGATTATGTCTGATCTGACATTAATAGTTCAGAGGAGGCAATCTAACCTGACTGACCGCTATGAGCAATTTGCAGTCACTTTTTAGCTAAGTCGCAATAGTCTGCATAAGGAGCGGACATTTAGATATAGCCCGTTTATGTCCCCTTATGAGTTACAACCTAAAGTTCAAACACCTCTGTTTAGGTGATTTTGACATACAAATGCAATGAACAGTAAGAAGTAAGACCTGTCCCCTAACTTCTCTTTACGGGGCGACGGGTTGTTATGTGAGCAAGAACGAACACGCAAAAATCAGTGAGTAAATTTTTCAACTTCTTCGGATGAGAGGACGCTGCCAAGTAGGAAAGTTTGATCCTGTTTGGCCATGGTGTCTTGTTCGTCTTTGATATTTGCGTTTACTTCTGATTCAAGCGCGAAGGAAGAGCGATCGAATTTCCGTTCGGAGAATTTCATGGATGCAAAGCGATTCTCTGCCAAGCCGTTGACGGCTAGCAAATCGAATAAAACCATACCCTCGAACTTTAAGTTATCGAGTTCTACGGTTAGCTGTTTTAACTGACGCAAAGGGTGAAAGTCTGGGGTAGCAGTAACCACAGCAATATCACCTATAATGCGTATCTTCTTGATCATAATTGTTATGTTCTAGCGGTATACAAATTATCAATGGCATTGTAAGCATCGTTTGAAAGACTAATAGCCATCTCCAAATTTGATATTAAACGGCTACCGCCGTCGAACTCCTCCATATGAAATAAGGTATGCCGATGTTTCCTATAAAAACTATAGCCGACATTGAAAGCGCGTTCCATTGCACCATTACCGATTTGGGCGCTGAAATCCGACTTAATTGTACACTGTCCACTTTTTGTGTCGACATTAAAAAAATCACCAAAACCATGTTCGGCGTTAGCAACAGACATACCATAGCTGTCAAGAAGTAGCTTCAATACTCCTTCTAACGCTCTGAGATCTGGGTATAGCAGAAGGCAATAATCGGGAAGCTGAGGCGATGCAAGTTTTACACAGCAACTCGAAATCAACAGCTTTTTAACCTGCGCAGGTAATTGTTCGTAACTATTCACAAAAAATCGCTTTAGGTGATCTTCTGCCATTTCAGTCCGAACTATCTCTGCACTATTATCGTCCTTTTTGTAGAGAACTTGAGCAAGCGCTTTAAGATCTAACAGATCGGTTAGCATGAAAATCACTCGCCGATAGCAAGATAAGGGCTTCCCCTGTATTTGCATATTTCTAGTGGTTCTATGGCTCGTTAATTTAAGTTGGTCTTGGTGCGCAATGCTTTTAAGCGTGATTTGCTTGCACGCAGGCTCATCACGATTGATTTCTATTTCAAACTCACCTGAATCATTGATGAAAGCAATTACTGAATCGAAATCTTCTGCCCTGATTCCATCAATAGACAGATTTACAGATTCAAATTCTGCTGGATTGATAGTTGCCTTCAAGTAATCAGCAAAATGTTCACCTAGTTCCTGATTGGTGCCAATTTTGTGGTTAATGGTTGTCGTACCATCTTGGTTGAGATAAAGGTCTACCATTGCGAACTTCGATCCAGCAGAACCGAATTTATATCGCTTTGCTTTTCCGACTACTGTTGGCTCCCCATCTTGTACCATATTGTTGCATTCTAAAAACTTGGCTACGTGAGCATCAATTGCATCTCTATCGAGATTTAGATTTTTGTAGTCGGACATTAATCACTCCCTGTGAGCGTAGCTGGGCTCAAATGCGAGCATATTATATGAAAGTGACACAATAGTAAAAAAGCCAGAAACCTTGTGGCTACGGGGTTGACATGCTGGCCATCAGGACTTGAATCAGAGAGTTGGCGATTTTGAGTCGCAAATTAAGAATAATGAACAGACTGCGTTTTTCGACTTCATTTGCCATACTCAATATAATTCAAATAGTCAGAGTGCTTTATGTGCCGTAACTCGGAAATGTCCAAAAAACGAGCGAGAGCGACAGTCTGCTAAACGTACAATCATGCCGGATAGAAATAGAGTCTTGACTAGCAGTCCATGGCACAAAGACGTTTGTCAGGTTTGGTCAAAATTTATATTTATAAAGTGTGAGATTGGGTTATAGATCAGGTTCAAATCCTCTCACACCGACCAACTTCTCTCTTCGAAGCGACACCCAAGCATTCAATTTCCAAGAAATTCAAAAACAGATCCCAACACCATCTCAGCACTTTCGATCTGCGGATAATGCCCGATATCAGCAAGCTCAACTACCTCAGCATTCGGAATAAGTGCTCTGTATCGTGCCACCATGTGTGCGCCAGAAATTGGGTCTGCTATGCCGGCGGTGAGTCGCATAGGAACGTTGGCATTTTGTAAGGCACCTACCCAGCGCTCTCGGTACTGCTTCCGCTGTTTCATATAGTCTAAAAGTAAATGCATATATTTGTGACCATTGTTTTCAGTAATAAGCGCCCAAAAGTCATCGATATCTCTATTTGAAGGCGGTGTGTTTCGGCCAAAAATATTGTGCATGCTTTTTCTAATTGCGTTTTTGTTTAAAAAGCGAATGAGTAGCCCACCAATAGGAGAGAGCAGTAGTTTCTGAATAGGTAAGGCGCGATGTGTTTCAGGAAATAGGCCGCCGTTGAGAAGGTGCAGTGAACTGATGCTAAACGAAAGGCTTTTTTCCAGGTGTTGCGCCAAAAGTTCTTGCGCTACGGTATCACCGTAATCGTGGGATAGAACGTGGGCATGGCTAACTTTTAAATGCTCCATTAAAGCGCTTATCACGGCGGCTTGTTCTTTAATGAGGTATTTTTTAGGTGCTTTAGTGCTAAAACCAAACCCCAGCATGTCGAGTGTTACACAACGAAACGCCTTTGTGAGTGCAGGCCATAGCTTTATCCAGTCGAAGCTAGCGGTGGGGTAGCCGTGAATGAGCAACAGCACTGGGCCCTTTCCCTCAGTTTGATAGAAAACGCGCTGATGGTTAATATTTAAAAACTGACCATTATCACGCCACTGGTTAAGCTGCATCTTTACTCACTCAAATTCCTTAAATGTGCCTAGCTTGGCCTGCTGGTGAATAAAAAACTGTCGCAAACACGACAGTTCTAGAATCAACCGAAATATTTGAGTGAGTCGTTGAAAGCTCAGTCCTCAGCGGGGATACATACGGTTACCGTAGTACCGTCTCCAGGTGTCGATAAAAGGCTAATATCACCATTAAATTTTTGCCGAACTAGATTATATAAAATATGAAGGCCCAGTCCTGTGCCGCCCTTATCTCTAGCGGTGGTATAGAATGGTTCAAAGACTTTTCGGTGAAACTCTTCGGCAATGCCTTTGCCGTTGTCCCTTACGCTTATAACAATATCGTTGTCTTTTTTACTGCAAGACACGGCGATTTTGTTTCCACCGTTATTTACAGACGGCCCAAAGGCGTGACGTTGTGCATTTGAAATCAGATTCGTCAGTATTTGTGCGATAACCCCAGGGCAGGTTGTAATCACCAAGTCGGGTGTTACATCAATTGAAAGTTCCACTTGCTCTTTGCGAAGCATAGGCTTAAGCGGGTTGCATACCCGCGGAATGTATTCATCTAGTGCTATCTTTTCAATTTCCAATGAAGTTTGGTCGGCAGAAGTTCGTTTAAAATCCTGTACCAAATTCGCTGCACGCATAAGGCTATTTTCGGCAAGTGTAAGGCCTTCAGAGCAGACTTCCTCAAAGTCTTTAAAGCCCTGTTCTGTCAGTTCACCCTGTTCAAAATCGCGAAATATTGCTTTAAGCTCTTCTTTACAGTTGCTAACAGACGTTAATGCTATTCCTAGCGGCGTATTGACCTCATGAGCAATACCTGCCACCAAATTACCCAATGCCGCCATTTTTTCCGATTCAATCAGTTTTTCTTGCGCAGCTTCTAATGCTGCCGTGCGGTCTTTTACGTTTTGTTCTAGCGTCTGGTTAGCTTGTATAAGTTTCGCTTCATATACTGCACGCTCGTTCGCACTTATTGCTCGTCCGTAAAGGTCAGCCAGCGATGCAGCGAACACTACCTCATCATCTTCCCATGTTCGGGCTTCACCCTGGTGTTCACAACAAATTATGCCAACCATTTTTCCACGATGGCGAATAGGTACATCTAACATCGAGGAGATGCCAAGCGGCTTCAAATACACATCGGCAAATTCAAAAGTTGCAACGTCTGTAATTGCGTCGTGCGCCGCAATCGTTCTTTCGCTATCTAGCGCCTCGAAATAGTGAGGAAAGTCTTTTCGCGTTAAGACCAGGCTTTCCTGCTCAAGGTTATTGCTTTTATCAATCAGCAGCGCACACTCAACGAGGGTCTGTTCAGCATCGTAAAGCCAGATGCCCGCTCGGGTGATTTGCAGGCCCTCACAAACAGAATTAATAATAAGCCTAAGAGCAGGGCTTAATTCTCCCTTATCAATGTCAGCACTTTGGCTAACACGCAGTAATATAAGTTCTAAAGACTCTTTCATTACTCTTCATCCGGTTCCAATGCGCGAATTTCTTGAATTTTGTCGAAATGCTCCAACATGATATGCGTAATAAGCGGGTCGAATTGTTTACCTGCATTTTCACGCAAATAAGCTTTTACCTCTTCTTCACTCCATGCAGGCTTGTAACAACGCTTAGATAAAAGCGCATCAACTACATCAACAATCGCCATAATGCGCCCCTCAAGAGGAATTTCGTCCTTTGACAGACCATCAGGATAACCCTTTCCATCCCAGCGTTCGTGGTGCGTTTTAGCGATGATAGCGCCCATCTTAGCCACAATACGGTCAGAGCCCGCCAGAAGGTCGTAACCTCGTTGAGCGTGTGTTTTCATTATTTCCCACTCTTCTGGATCAAGCTTACCTGGCTTATGCAAAATCGTTTCTGGAATACTTATTTTACCCACGTCATGAAGGGCTGCAGCATATCGAATGGTTTCGATAAATTCTTTACTCAAGTGCAGTTTTTCTGACAAGAACTCTGTCATAAGAATAACGCGCTTTACGTGGCCCCCCGTTTCTTTGCTACGCATTTCAATTGCGTCGCTCAGCACCATGATGAGTTCTTTTTGCGTTTGCTGAATATCCTCTTTTTGCGTGAGGTTTTGAAAAATTATCGCCACGTTTGAAGCAAACATTTCAAGGGTTTTACGCTGTAGGGCATCGAGAGGGCTGTTGAGTTTAACGTATAAAATATTGTGTGTGCTCTCTCCGGTAGGGTAGTAGCCGATAAAGAGTTCTTCAGATTGATAATGGGTTTTACTCGCAAGTACTTCTTTGACTTTTTCCTCAATAGACTCTGGTATTTTTTTAGAAATACCGGGTTCACACAATCCTACTAGATCGCCACTAGCGCCTAATACCGTCATTGTGGTGTCGCCATAGAGATCTGTGTGTTGAGTCGATAGATAAAGCACTGAGTTATCTAGATTTAAAAGCGTGAGTGTCTGTTTTAATACGGCGCTACCAAACTGAGACAATGACTGGCTCGCCAGTACGGATGAGGACGACTTCAGTACATCCTCCATACCGCGTTTACCCTTTTCGATGGTTTGAATGTCGCGATAAGACCTTATTGCGGTATACACGCAAGACTTTAGTTTTAATGAAGAAAGTTCCGTTTTAGCTTTGTAATCGTTGATGTCGTATCTTCGTATAACTTCTTCTTCGGGTGCTTGGCCGGGTTGTCCTGTTCGTAGTATGAGACGTGACGTGTGGTTGTCTAAATCGTTTCTTATGGCGTCAACAAGCTTTAAGCCTGCGTCGTCAGTTTCCATCACTACATCTACAAACGCCAGTGCAATATCAGGGTGGGCTTCGAATAATGCAAGGCCCTCCTCACCACTATATGCAGACAAAAACTCAACGCCCCGTTCCTCGAAAGTGAATTTCCGCAAAGTCAGTTTAGTGACTTCGTGTACGCCTTCTTCATCGTCTATGATGGCAATCTTCCAGGGCGCTTTACGAACAGAAACAGCTTCAGTTATTGATTTTTTAAATAGCGACATAGGTTTTAAAACAAGACTGGATATGATTTAAAAGTACGTCACAATTTCTATTGTCGCAATTAAAGCAAAATTAAATTGTTCTAAAGTTCAATGTGTTTGAATATTTACATTAAAAAGGTTTGCCGCGATTTATAGTAAATAAGAAGGGAAACAGGATAATAGAGTAGAAGGGTTTATAGGGTTAATGCCCTTGTCGCTTAAATGCCAAGCGACAAGAGAGTATTAACGTAATCAGTGGTTTAACTAATTAACTGTCTTCAATCGGTGTGTTTTCGGTAATGGGCACGGTATTTACATCCGTATCTAAACTTTCTACCGCATTTTTCACGCCAGCAGCATAATCGGGATGAACCTTCTCTAAAACTGCATACCAACGCTCTTTTACACTATCAGAACATGGGCCCATTGCGGCAGCGTAGTTCTTATATAAACGTTCCTTTTGGTCGTCTGAGAACATTTCATAGAGCTTACGAGGCTGCACGTAATCAACGTCAGATTCGTCCTGATGATATCGGTCGGCATCTCCGTCTATACGAAGCGGAGGCTCTTTTACCGAAAAGTCTGCAACTGGCCCATCATATTGATTCGGCTCATAGTACGCATCAGGATTGCCAAAGTCGTTGGTAAAAAAGCGCATAGCACCATCTTTATGATAGTGATTCACTTTACTATTTTTGGGCGCATTAGCCGGAAGCGCTTCGTAGTGCGTGCCTAGGCGATATCTGTGTGCATCAGCATAGGCAAAAACACGAGCTTGAAGCATTTTGTCGGGGCTGAAACCAATACCTGGCACTACATTAGATGGACTGAACGCTGCGTTCTCAACCATTTGGAAATAGTTTTCCGGGTTTTTGTTCATTTCCAACTCGCCCACTTCTATCAGTGGATATTCCTCATGGGGCCAAACTTTTGTCAAATCAAAAGGGTTGTAGCTTTGCTGTCCGGCTTCCTCCTCTGGCATAGCCTGAATGTACATCTTCCATTTAGGGTAGTTACCTTCTTCTATGGCGTTGTACAGCTCTTCCTGATATTTCTCACGGGTACTACCAATGATCTTTTCAGAGGTCTCATTGGTGTAGTTTTTGATGCCTTGCTGCGTTTTGAAGTGAAATTTCACCCAGTAACGCTTGCCGTCTTTGTTCCACATGCTAAAGGTGTGACTGCCATAGCCATTCATATGCATAGGGGAAACGGGAATACCACGGTCTGACATTAAAATGGTCACTTGGTGAACACTTTCTGGTTGGCCGGCCCAAAAGTCGAACATAGCTTCTGGTGAGCGAAGATTGGTTTTCGGATGGCGCTTCTGTGTACGAATGAAATCTGGAAACTTATAGCCGTCTCGGATAAAGAAAACGGGGGTGTTATTGCCCACCATGTCCCAGTTTCCTTGCTGAGTATAGAATTTAAGGCTAAATCCTCGAACATCCCGCTCGGTATCTGCTGCACCTGATTCTCCCGCTACAGTTGACCAACGGCTGAGGACTTCGGTTTGTTTTCCTATCTCGGAAAACATATCCGCGCAAGTATAGTCGGTAATATTGTGGGTAACGGTAAATGTGCCTTGTGCTCCCCATCCTTTAGCATGAACAACTCGCTCAGGAATTCTCTCACGGTTTTGATGGGCTAGCTTTTCAATAAGTTGATAATCTTGCAAGAGTGCAGGGCCGCGCTCTCCTGCGGTTTTTGTGGTCTCATTACTTACTACAGGGGCACCTGCGGAGGTGGTTAACTGCGGTTTCTTAGCCATTTGTAAACTCCTTTGATTGCTTTTTTGCAAAGCCAAACTTCCATAAACACTATGCGTGTCTGACTCATGACTTGCTGTTGCTACGGGTTGCTGACCGAAAGGGTTTATAAACTTCTATATATATCTATAAAAACAAACAATCCTAATTTATTGATAAGTCTATTGAAGCGAGCACCACTCCTGTTTACTCTATTTTTACATTTCGAGAGCTATTTAATGTGTTAGGGAAGTTCATGAATTTTGCAGAGTTTGCAGCATCAAGAAAAAGCGTTCGCGGGTTTACAAATCAACCAGTTACCAAAGAAACGGTAGATAAAATAATTAATGCGGCCAAATGGGCGCCGTCTTCATACAACACGCAAACATGGAAAATACACGCAGTAACAGGTGAAGTGTTAGATAAGATTCGCGAGGGCAATACCAAAAATACACTGGAAGGTAAGCCCCACGTTCGAGACTTTCCCTACAAAGAAGACTACGAGGGCATTCATCGTCAGCGTCAAATTGATGTGGCTATACAATTGTTCGATGTAATGGGTATTTCCCGAGAGGACAAAGAAAAGCGCATGGATTGGATGATGCGCGGTTTCCGCCAGTTTGATGCACCGGTTTCTTTGGTGCTGACCTACGATAAGTCATTAGAGCCTGCGGGCATAACGCAATTTGGCTTGGGCTCTTTGGCCTACGGTATTGTTCTTGCTGCTTGGGATTTAGGGCTTGGCTGCGTAATAAATGGGCAGGGCATAATGCAGTCAGAAGTGGTACATAAGTATGCTAACATCCCTGATGATGAAGCTATTATGATTTGTATAGCACTGGGCTATCCAGCCCCTGATTTTCCGGCAAACGACGTTCGTTCGACTCGCGCCGATAACGAAGAATTTGTGACTTATCACGGGTTTTAAACAGGGTACTTCCCCAATTTGATGATTTTTTCAAACGGCTTTTTATTTTTAGTGTAAGGCGCTAAAGCGTTAAGAACAGTGATTGAAGCAAGATGTGGCAGTGCCCTACAAAGTGTAAGATTGCGATGCGATAAGTGCTTCAATCTGTTTTTCGGGAACAGGTTTACTCCAATAGAAACCTTGTCCAACGTCACATCCCATTTCCTCTAATTTTTTGAGCGCTGCTTCATGTTCAATTCCTTCTGCAACAGTCACCATTCCCAAACTTTCCGCAATATTGATGATTGCTGAAACCAAGGGAACATCGTTTTCGTCAAGACCTAATGTGTTAATAAAAATTCGGTCTATTTTAAGCTTGTGCGCATTGAATTTACGAAGGTAATTTAAATTGGAATAACCCGTGCCAAAGTCGTCGATAGCAAATTGAACACCAAGATTTTTCATTTTTTCAAGCTGCTCAGGAATACTTCCGTTTTCGTCAGCGAGAATTGATTCAGTAAGTTCAAGTTCTAAAAATTTGGGATTAAGTTGTGTTAAATCTAGCGCGCGCTTTAAAATACTGGGCAGAGTTCCGTCTTTAAACTGCGCGAATGACAAGTTAACGGCAACCGATATCTCACTGTGTCCATTGCGATGCAGTTTAGCACAGAAAAGGCATGCTTGAATTAGCACCCATTCACCTAATGGGTTGATGAGCCCGCTACTTTCTGCCAATGGAATAAACTTATCGGGAAACACTAGTGACCCATCTTCTTGTGGCCAGCGCACTAATGCTTCAATCGAGCATATCTGGCCAGACTTCAAATCAATCAGGGGCTGGTAATACACTTCAAATTGGTTGGCAAGTACAGCAGGTCGAAGCCGCTGAATCAGCGAAAACTTCTCGTCGCTTTCTTCGTCAAACTTCACATCGTAAAATTCAAAGCGGTTTCTACCATTTCTTTTTGCTTCATACATAGCCACATCTGCTTTTCTGCATAGCTGTTTGAACTTGGCCCCGTCCTTTGGTGCTATTGCTACGCCAATTGAGGCTGAAACCACTATGTTAGTTTGAAATACTTCAAACTCAGAAGAGCACCAATCAATTAAACGCTCGCACAAGGTTTCTATGTGCTTGCGGTCGGTAATATTTGCAGCAAGCACAATAAACTCGTCACCACCGAATCGAATAAGACATTCATCGTCAGAAAGCTTCTCATTTATTAATTGCGAAATATGCTGTAAGAAACGGTCTCCAGCGGAGTGACCCAACGCGTCATTTACAGGTTTGAAATTATCTAAGTCAATAAAAGCTAGCGCCAATTGCAATCCATTAGCTTCGCTTTGCGCTAGTTTTTCGTTAAATAAGCGTTCTCCCAAAAGCCTATTGGTTAAGTTTGTAAGTGGGTCATGATGGGCTAAATACTGGATATGCTCTCTATTTTTCTTAACCTTTGTGTATTCAAGTTGCAGAGATGTCATGAGTCGACGAATATCCTGCACAAGTATGAACACACAGAAACCTGTGATCACAAAAATGATCATAATAAAAGTTAAATGAGACCACGTTAATTTAGGCGTGTTGGGAGTAATGACGCCTTCCATAACAAGCCATGTAAGGATAATACATTGAACTAATACGAGAGATAACACCGTGCCAAAGAGCCCAATGCCGCCGAGTAGAGCCGCAAAAATGATAATGGCTGGATAGCCAAGCATCGCGATATCGAAAGTGCCTGCACCTGTTGCTGATAGGGCAAACAGCATAGACGACAGTGCGACTAAAAGTAGGTAACTGCTGGCGACAACAAAATGTTTGTAAGCGAGTATTGCCGCAGTGAACATTGCTGCTAACGCTACGAGCATTATATCGAAGGTGATGTCTCTAGCAGCGAATAATGAGATAAACAGCCCAAAGCATGTCACTGTACTTATTTGAGTAACGCGATGCCTTCTAATTTTTATCAGGTCATCTGTGTCTAAAGATGGGGAAAGTATTTTGCCAGCCTTCATTCGCTAAGTTTTTGAAGTAAGTGAATGTCAACTTTAAACTTAACCTTATAAAAAGCAAGTGTATATAAGTCTATGTATTACGCCGTAAATTAGAGCGAATAATGTATGGAGTTAAAGAAAGACAGTAAAACGTTCTGTTTTACTGCCTGAATTAAGCGCTATCTCTCGTCAGACGGCGCGTAGCGCTCCAACCAGTGTGCGTATGGCGCGGGCATTACCCAAGACGGTTTCTCAACGCCAAGCTGTTTTGCAGCAAAGTAAGTCCAATGTGGGTTGGTAAGGTGCATTCTGCCTACCATTACTACGTCGAGCTGTTCATTTTTAACGGTGTCGTTTGCAAGTTCCGGTGTATCTACCCCCCAAGCGGTAGCTACGGGAATACCTGCTTCATCACGAACACGCTTAGCAATAGGCGCTAGGAAAGCGGGCCCCCATGGGATGTTCGCATCGGGCGTATTGAAACCTACGCTAACACTCACAAAATCAGCGCCAATTTCTTTGAACTGCTTTATAAGCTCAATAGATTCGTTAAGTGTTTGCTCGTCGTTACCATCGTATTCAATAACGCCAAAGCGCACAGTCAACGGCAGGTTCTCTGGCCATACTTTACGCACAGCGCCGAGTGTCTCAAGCAAGAAGCGCCCGCGACCTTGGGCGTCACCGCCGTATTCGTCGGTTCGCTTGTTGGCGTGTTTCGAGAAAAAGCTTTGAGCTAGATAACCGTGAGCAAAGTGAAGTTCAAGCCATTCATACCCAGCTTCAAGGGCTCGCTCAGCGCCTTTTACAAAATCATTCTTTACACGTTCGATATCGGCTTTAGACATTTCCGTTGGGGTAACAGGTAAATGTGCACCAAATGCTTCTGCCGATGGACCAATAGGCTGCCAACCTTTTTCTTCGGTAGGCTGGATATGATCATCGCCTTCCCAAGGGCGGTTAGCACTGGCTTTGCGACCGGCGTGAGCTATTTGAATACCTGCTACAGCGCCTTGGCTTTTTATGCGATCAGCGATGTTTTTCAAGCCGTCTACGTGTTCGTCTTTCCAAATGCCCAGGCAGTTTGGCGTAATTCGACCCTCTGGTGAAACGGCAGTGGCTTCAACAATGACAAGTCCTGCACCGCCTCGTGCAAATGATTGGTAGTTAGCTTCATGCCACTGATTAGTAAAACCGTCTTCGGCCGAGTACTGACACATAGGGGGCACGGCAATACGATTGCGAAGGGTCACGTCTTTCAAAGAAAATTGTTCAAATAAAGCAGTCATATTTCACTCTTTCAATATTGAGAATGGCTAGCACCCAACCTAACATTGGGTGCTATTATTTTTAGGCATGTGCGCTTCTGGTCACATGAGGGATTGGACTTATGCCGCTAACGTTAGAATCTCGCGCGCTTTAGCAAGGTCGATGTCGCCATGCTCACCAAGCGCTGTTAATCCATTGCGCTCTAAGTTGTCGATAAGCCCATCAATTGCAGACTTTTCTATGTCATAGTCTGATAGGCGGGTTTTCACCTGCATGGTTTCAAAAAAGTCCTGTACGGCTTTAATGGTCAAGTCGATGGCCTTTTCTTTGTCATCTTTTTCAATACCGAAAACGCGCTCGCCTAGTTGAAGGATTTTTTCCTGCTTTTTGTCGCGCTGAACAAACATAAGCGAAGGCAACACAATGGCTAAAGTTGCGGCGTGATCTAAACCATGTAGTGCTGTTAGTTCGTGGCCAATCATGTGAGTACCCCAGTCTTGTGGTACGCCTTTTCCAATAAGGCCGTTAAGCGCCATAGTTGCTGACCACATTACATTTGCACGAACGTCGTAGTCTTCAGGTGTTGCTAGGGCTTTAGGTCCTTCTTGAATTAAGGTTTGCAAAATACCTTCAGCAAAGCGGTCTTGAAGCGGTGCATTTACTGGGTAAGTTAAGTACTGTTCAATTACGTGAACAAAGGCGTCAACTACGCCGTTCGACACCTGTCGCGGCGGCAGTGAATACGTGAACTCCGGGTCGAGCACGGCGAAAACAGGTTGTACCGTTTCAGAAGAAAACGCGCGCTTCTGTGAGGTTTCTTTTCTGTTTACTACTGAGTTACCGTTACTTTCAGAACCGGTCGCAGGTAATGTAAGTACCGCGCCGATAGGTAGCGGATTTTCAAACGCGGCGCCTTTAACTAAGATGTCCCACGGATCGCCTTCAAAGTTGACTGCCGCAGCAACAAATTTTGCGCCGTCGATTACACTTCCGCCGCCCACAGCAAGAATAAAATTTACGTCATTTTCGCGGGCTACATCTACTGCTTTCATAAGTGTTTGAAACTCTGGGTTTGGTTCCACGCCCTGAAATTCAATAACGTCAGCGCCCTCAAGCGCGGTAGTTACCTTATTGTAAATACCGTTTTTCTTAATTGAGCCACCACCGTATAAAAAGAGGACTTTAGCTTGTTCCGGCAAACGTGAAGACACTTCACTTAGTTGACCTTTGCCGAATAGGATTTCGGTTTGATTTTTAAATGTAAAATTAAGCATTGTATTGCCTGTCCTTAATTAGATTGTGAATTTAGCTGCTGTAAAAGCTTTTCAGCCAGCAGTTCATCGGAAAATGGGTTTTGTCCTGTAATCAGTTCACGGTCTACCACTACATTAGGCGCCCACATTTCTTTGTATTCCATCTTGCCACCCGCTTGTGCCATGGCGTCTGCTGGGTAGTACAACAAACTTGCATCATCTAAAGTGCTTTCAAAATACGCTTCTTCCGGTGTCGAGAAGATTGTCATTTTGTAGCCTTCATAAATCCAACTGTCAGATGTGGCCTGCTCACCTGATTTCAATGCTAGCTCAAACGCCTGTGGGTTAGATTGACCAGAAAGTAAGGCGATTGGGCCATGGCAGATTGCGGCAGTGGGTTTTCCTTCGTGGTGGAAGTGAGACAAAATCTCGCCTACCTGAGGGTTGTTTGCTAAATCGATAAGCGGTGCATGTCCACCGGGAATGAACACGCCCTCGTATTCACCAAGCCCTCGCGCAATAACCTCACTCAGTGAAAGCGTGTCATCAATACCCTCTAATGACGCGACAAACGATTGAATCTCTCGCATCTGTGCTTCGCCACCATCAAAATATTGAGGTATGACAGACTTCTTATCTACCGAAGGAGCGTTACCCTTTGGTGTCGCTAGAACGAGCTTATAGCCAGCATCCATTAATGCTTTTGCCGGCACGCCAAATTCATTTAGATAATAACCAGTAGGCTCTGTTTTACCTTCGGTAAGTTGCATTACATTTTCACTTGAAAGTAATACGAGAACTTCACCTTTTGAAGGTTCTGGCGGCGTCTCGTTATTCGCAAATGCGAGCTGAGCGGAGCTCATAACTACTGTGAGCGATAAAATTGTTGATGCTTTTTTCATGGTAACTCCTGTCCCTCTTGAAAGTACGTGCATCTTAGACACCGAAGTTTGAATGCAGAAGTCAGATAAATTATTATGAGCCATCAAAAATCTGATGGGTGGATGGTCATGTCTTATTTAACTCAGCTCAAAACTTTCGTCGAGGTTTATCGCAGCGGCAACATAACGCGGGCAGCTTCCCGTTTGCATATGTCTCAACCTGCGGTAACAAGCCATATTCAAGCGATGGAAAATATCGTGGGGAAGGAGCTTTTTGTAAGAAAAGCCCGGGGAGTTGAGCCAACACCAATAGCAGATGATTTAGCACTTCAAGTGGCTAGTCATATCGATATGTTGGAGCAGAAAGTTGCTTCAATTCGAAGCCGGGCGTCAACAGATCACGGAACTCTGCATTTAGCAGGGCCCGCTGAATACTTGAGCTCAGTGGCGGGGCCTGCCCTTGCAAATTTACTTCAGGCAGATAAGGTCAACCTAGTCATACATACTGGAAATAAAAATAACACCTATGAGCTGCTAGAGAAGGACATTGCAGAGCTCGCTATTACAGCTTCTGAACCCACAGATGCCATGTACGAATACCAAAAATTAGATAAAGAGCGGTTGATCTTAGTAATGAACCGAGTACAGGGAAGGTTGCTTAAAGACAAAGAAATTACAGCTTCGCTGCTAAATCAGCACAAAATTGTTACCTATGATGAGCAATTACCGCTCATCCGCCGTTATTTTTCGGAAGTGTTTAACGCCCCGTGCGAATCGCCAGTGGCCGCGGTTTGCCCGGATATTCGGGCAATTAGCAATATTGTCAAAGCTGGTATCGGCTATTCCGTTCTACCCGATTATCTGTGTAAAGAAAGTATAGCAAAAGGTGAATTGATACCGCTTGGCTTAAAGGGGCCTGAAAATGAGATTTACCTTGTATGGAAAAAGGGAGCGCTCCGCAATCCAAGAGTAGACTTTGCAAAGGATGTAATCATGGCGTTTGCCAATATTAATCACTTCGCAAGTTACCCTGATTGATCAGGGAAGGGAAAGCGACGCATTGTTTTGCGTCGCTTTTTAATTGGTTTTTAGCCTCTCATTGTTTGAAACTGGCTTAAAACGTACCCACTATTTTTACGTCACCGCTTACCTTGCTTTCGTCAATAAAGCCGATAGTATTTGGGTTAGTGGCAACAAGCTGTAACATTTCTTCATCTGTCGCTATCATCTCAGGAGGAGTGCCTCTTCCTGTAAATACAAGCTTTGACCAAAATGCAGAGTATTGTGATTCTGATTTCCCCAGTACGTCATTATTGAAGGCATTTCGTGTGTCATTGCCTTGCTCGAACGTTAGCGGAATAGCTCGACTGCCATCTGGAAATGCCTTCATTTTTCCAAGATATATTTTTTTCACTGTATCGATGTCTACTCCAGAGTTATTGTTTGCGTTAACGATAACTGCGGTGCCAGCATATAGAGGAGCTGACAATAAAAAACACAGGGCTACAACTATTTTCATTGATGTTACCTTAATGCGCTTTTCGACAACGGGTGTTGTTCGATTGCGTCGTTGATAAACTAGGGCGATATACCACGAGTAAGTATAACCAAAATTCCGTACTTGTCGCATTAAGACAAAAGGTTAAATTAAAACGAGGAATATCAAATTCAGGATGGCAAAACCCAACCCCAAAGGCCCGGTGAGAACCGTTCAAATTTATTGTACGAAGTGCAAGTTTCAGTTGCTTAAGTACCGCAAAGGCGGAAAAGGGGCATTGGTAAAATGTTTTAAAGCGCGCATTGTCGAAAATTTCACTAAAAATGAAGGAATCTGCCCCTCATGCGAGAGTCAGTTCGCAAGAAGCACACTCATAAGAGGAGCTCCAGCACTGAAAATTGTGGGTGGAAAGGTAATTATGAAGTAGTTGGCTTTCGTACCACTTTGTAAATACTTGTATCATTTTAACTTTATATATTCTAATAATTTGCGCTGTTGTAAAAATGTTCTAGATTAAGAGTATGTGTAGTAAGTATATTTGCGATCTAGTATTTTAAGTAGGTCAAAATATTACGGGAAAACGATTTTTCAAGGGAGTGAAGGGCTGAATTCGTAAATTAGATGAGAAATTAGATGTCTATTCAAAGAAAGTTCCTGTTCTCCATTGCGGCAGTCATTGGGTTATTTGCCATTATTGTTGCTATTGTGACCGTGTTAACCACATCCGCTTCCATTTCTAATCAAGTCCAAGAGCAGAAAAACACTACCGCTGATAGGCTTGTGAATATACTCACCGTCACTGACGCTATCATGCTTGAACGTGTTAAAAGCAGTATGGCGCTTCTCAAACAACGAGGTGAGGCGTTAGGCGTGCCAAATCAAACCGACTATGTGACGGTAAAAGATACTCAGGCGCTCCAAATAAGGCTAGGTTCTTCAGCGCAGGCTAATTCTTTTGATTTGGTCGATGGGTTGACCAACGTTATGGGCGGAACAGCTACCATATTTAGTAAAACTGGCGATGACTATATAAGGGTTAGCACTAATGTAATTAAAAATGGTGAACGTGCAATAGGGACTAAGTTAGCGCCCCAAGGTAAAGCCATCAAGAAAATCAATCAGCAAGAAGCATATTATGGTGCCGTTGATATACTGGGTAGCCCCTATTTAACTGGTTATGAGCCCATGTTCAATGGTGCCGGTGACGTCATTGGTATCTGGTATGTAGGCTATTCCGCTGACTTAAACGTGCTTGAACAGGCCATCAAAAAAAGCCATGTTCTGGAAGACGGTTTCGTAGCACTTCGTGATGCAAAGGGTAATATTCGAATGCATTCTTCTCATGTAAATGACTCGCAAGTCACGAGTGCGCTATCTAACAATAGCGACTGGATTGTTACAGAAGTTCCGTTTTTGCCATGGGGGTACGACATTATACTTGCAGCTTCAGCCGCAGAGAAAAGTGCGATGGTGAGAAGCGAAGTGGTAGGGGTTATTTTCAAAATAGCCATCGCTAGTGCGTTTATTCTTATTACTATTTGGCTTTTGGTGAAACATATCGTCGGCAAGCCATTGGATGAGTTCATCGGGGTAGTAAACAACTTGTCTTCAGGGGACGGTGACCTTACCTTCCGTTTCCAAGCGTCTAGTAGCGATGAGTTTGGTACAATGGCTAGAGCGTTTAATGCGCTTCTAAGTCAGCTCCAAGACACCTTGCAAAGTGTTGATGAAGCTACCGAGCAAATGTTGGCTAAGTCGCAAACACTTAATGAAACCGCTATGCAATCTCAAAAGACTGTTTCACAGCTAGGAAGAGAGACAGAGTCAATTGATAACGCAATATCTCAGATGCAACAGAATACTGTAATGGTATCTTCTACCATTCAAAGTTCTAGTGAGGCTGCACATGCGGCCGATCAGGACACAAGAAACAGTGTTAATGTTTTGGCGCAGACCATCAGTGACATTCAGTCTCAAGCGAATGATGTTGATGCATCTGTACAAGTCATTACCGAGCTTGCTCAAGCCAGTGAAGAAATCAGTGGCGTAATGGAAGTCATAAGAAACATCGCTGAACAAACCAACTTACTAGCGTTAAATGCAGCGATAGAAGCAGCGAGAGCCGGTGAACAGGGAAGGGGTTTTGCAGTAGTGGCTGACGAGGTGCGCTCGCTAGCTAGCCGGACGCAGTCATCCACTGAAGAAATTCGCATCATGATTGAAAGATTACAGCAAGGAAGTCGCGTAGCTTCAGAGAAAATGCAGCAAAACAAAGAAACGGCATTCAAAACGGTAGAGTCAACAAAACATGCGGGCGACTCTCTGAAACAGGCACTTGATGCGGTAGCGCGAATAACCACACTTAATAAAGAAGCTGCAAGCATGGCTGATGGACAAACCTCCGTAGCTAATGAGGTTAACAAAGGCGTTATTAGTATTCAACAGGTGGGGCATGCCAACAGTGACTATGCTCAAGAGGTTGTGGAAAACTGCGAAGCGTTAGTTGAAAGGATAAAGAAAATGCAACTTCAGTTGCGGCGCTATCAATTTTAATCTGTATGTAAGCACGTTAATTGTGGTGCGATAAGCACCACAAATTATGCGTTTGACACCAATAGTAACAATTTCGGGTTTCGTTACGAGGCCTTTTGATTGATAAGGCCTTTTATCATCATTATTCTTGTCTGTGTACAAATATAGGGACTTTCCCCCCATAACATGGATAAACCATAATGAAACGATTTACGAAATTGGCCGTGGCTGTCGCCAGTGCCTGTGCGCTTAATTCGCTATCAGTAGCTACAGCCACAGCGCAAGAAACTGCGGTTTCTTCCGCTGTTGCGCCATTGCAAAAGACGCTAGCGGATGTTGAATATCGCTTACCTTCGCAAGTGGCGCCGACGTTCCAACGAATCCATCTCAATATCGACCCTGACAACCCAGCCTACACAGGGACCACAACAATTGATGTCACCGTAAAAAAGAAAACAAATAAAATTGGTTTTTACCAGCAGGACCTTACGGTAAGTTCTGCGCGCTTGGTGTCAGGAGACACCACTATTCCGCTTTCTGTGTCTATTGGCGATTACGATATAAATTGGGGAGAAGCGCAAAGCGAGATAGCTCCAGGTCATTATCAGTTAGAGATAAGTTTTGAGGGAAAGGTCAACACGTCTTCTGACGGCATGTATCTGTCACGCTTTGAAGATACCAACTATATTTTCACGCAATTTGAAGACATGCACGCCCGCAAAGCTTTTCCAAGTTTTGACGAACCGAATTTCAAGATTCCTTATCAGATGACGATCAGCTCGCCCGCCCATCAGGAGATAGTCGGGAACACACCTGTTGAGAAAACAACGGTTGAAAACGGCATAAAAACGGTAGTGTTTGAAAAAACAAAGCCTATGCCTACCTACCTAATAGCCTACACCGTTGGCCCTTTTGATAGCACAGAGATAACAGGCTTATCAATACCAGGAAAAATTTATGTGCCAAAAGGCTATGCAGACAAGACGAAATTCGTTGTTAAGCATACGCCTGAAATCCTAGCTTCGCTGGAAGACTTCTTTGGCATAAAATACCCGTACAAAAAGATGGACTTCGTGGCTGTTCCTAACTTTACTCATGGCGCAATGGAAAACGTGGGGCTGATCACTTACAGAGACAGCTTACTGTTGCTTGATGATAACCCAAGCGTTACCGAGCGATCTCGGCCACTTAATGTGATCGCTCACGAGCTTGCTCATCAATGGTTTGGTAACTTGGTAACCATGGCATGGTGGGATGATTTATGGTTAAACGAAGCGTTTGCCTCTTGGGCGGCAAGCCATACGATGAAAACCCTTTATCCAGAACTTAATTACGCCGATCGCATTGTTCAAGAGAGAGCGTTTACTGCGGATGCTAGCCCTACGGTTAAACCCGTTAAAAAGATAGTGAAAAGTCAGCCTGATGTAATGGATGGGCTTGGCCTTAACTATTCTAAAGGTGAGTCGATTTTACAGATGATAGAGTCGTTGATTGGTACAGAGAAATTCCGTGAGGGGGTTCAGAATTACATGAACACTCATGCCTGGGGTAACACGGTAGCAGATGACTTGTGGAACGCTCTTGATAACGTATCAGACTTCAACCTTAGTGCTATGATGAAAGCGTACTTAGAGCAGCCTGGCTATCCACTTATTCATATATCTAAAGAGGGTAAAATAACCCAATCTCGTTTTCATCTAGCTGGCGCCACGGTAGAAGATAAAACTTGGGCTATTCCGCTCAAACTCACTTATCAGTCGAAGGGCAAAATTCTTAACGAAGTCGTCTTCATTGATAAAGAGACTACGGTGTTGCCAAAGATAGCTGAAGCTGACTGGGTATTTCCTAATGACAATGCCACCGGATATTTCCGTTGGTCAGTAGAGCCCAGCCAACTCAACGCTTTACTTGATAACATTGATGTCCTCAATAAGCGTGAGAAGAAAAACCTGCTTTATAACTACCAAGCGCTATTAAACGCTGATGAAGTTGGCGTGGATAGTGTCATGAAAGTGCTGAATACTCTGGCTAAAGACGATGACCCAGCGGTAATTCGCGCTGCAGTTGGCGTATTAGAAGAGTTTGATTATTTAGTAAATGAGCGCAATAAAGACGCTTATGCAGCGCTTTTAAACCAAAATTATATGCCGTTATTAAAATCGCTTACGCTTACCCAAGCTGAGAAAGACAGCGCAGATGTAATTCGCCTGCGAAATCAACTTTATAAACTACTGGGTACCTATGCTAATAACCAATCATTGATAGAGCAAAGCGTTGATTTAGCCGACCAGTACAGTAGCGATACCACAAGCGTACCTTCAGGTATTGCGGGTACTGCAATTGAAATAGCGACGAAAAACAGTAAAGACGGCGAGCAAAGTAAATGGTTTAACGCAATTGTTGATGCATATAAAAAAGCCCAGCTGCCCAACGTGAAGAGCACGTTAATGTATTCTATGCACTTTGAAGATAAAGCCACCGTTTTCAAAATGTTAGATTTAGCTCTAACGGACGATATTACACCTGCAAATACTGTGTATATGGTGGTTCGTGTAGCCCGCAATCTCGATGACCAGACGCTACTTTACCAATGGCTGGATAAAAATTACGAGGCACTCATCAATAAAATGCCTGACTACCACGTGAGCCGCATGCCAGAGTTTGTTTCAACAACGTGTTCTAGTGATAACCTAGAATTAGCAAACGACTTCTACGGTAAAATAAGCAATAAATATCAAGGAATGTCGCGAGGTGTTGAGATCATGCAAGATGAATCTAAGCAATGCATGAGACTGAAGACGGCTTTTCAAGATGATTTTGACCGCTTCCTAAATAGTCAGTAAAGCGAGACACTAGCGCGATATAATTTCGTGTTACTCATTATTACTTAACGATGGAGGGCGCTATTGAGCGCCCTTTTTTTGTGCATAAAAAATTAAACCTGCATCTTTAGGGGTCATGAAAATGTGTCAAAAAGGTAACAATTAAGGTTTGTGACAAATCAGCTTGCCCTGTACCAAAGTTCAGTGGAGTTAATAAATAAATAAGCTTATTTAAAAGCTTTAACTCACTGATTTTTAAAGTATGTGACGTTTATATTATTATTTTCATTAAGTGCTTGCTGCGTATACGTATGTATAAGAATTTATACCTTCCTTATACAAAAAGCGGAAAGCAAAAATGGTTAATGAGGGTAACACACACAAATATAAGCTGAGTAAATCGGCTAAAGTGGTAAACGCATTATTAGCAGGTGCGTTATCACTAGGGGCTGTTTCATTTAATGCAACGGCAAACACAATATGGCAAGAAGATTTTGAATCCAGCGAGTTACAAGGTAAGGGCGCAACGGGTGCTATCGAAATAGGTACTAACGTAACTATTGAGAATGTAAATCGCTGGTCTATCGATGTATCGAATGGCCAGTTAACTGCAACTTCAGACTGGTTTCGTGTCGCAAATGGCGCAATGCAAGCCCGTGATGTTGATGGCGAAGTGGTTTGGTTGAGTGAATCAATTGATATCGCTAGTGCGGGTGATGTCACTATCAACGCAGTACTTTCTCAAAGTGGAACATTTGAATCGTCAGACTACATCGATGTGTTTTATTCACTCAATGGCGGCGCTTTTGAGCTTATAACGCTTACCGAAGGGGCTTCCAATACCGTACAAGATGATTTCGGTAGTGCTACGGTAGATGAAACAATCGGGAGTGGAAGTACACTAGTTTTAAAGGTTGCTATGGCTAATAATGCTGGCACTGAATACCTTAATTTAGACAGCATTTCAGTTAGCGGCGCGGGGTCTTCAGATGGTGGAGATCACGACGATGGCACTGATAACGGTGCCGAACCATCCGAAGGGCTTCTTTTCTTAAGCGGTAGTTGTTTTAACTGCCCTGACTTAGAAGCAATCAATTTAGCAAGTGGGTTTGTAGCATCAGATTACTATGCTGCTTTAGATGCAGCTATTGCCAACGGCGAAAGTGCACAAACACTGAAAGAAACGACGCATAATATCATTGAGAATGGTCATCGCACATTATCATATTCTGAAGTATGGACAGCGCTTACCTATACTGATGAAGACCCTGCGAATACCGACAATGTTATTCTTTTTTACAAAGGATTATCGCAAGGGAAGTTTACCAACGGAAGCGGTAGTCAAAGTACTAACCCAGACAATTGGAACCGTGAACATGTTTGGGCAAAAAGTCATGGCTTTTCAAGTTCAAGCTTAACGGCATACACCGATATTCTTCACCTGCGACCCACGGACATTTCCATTAACAGCTCGCGCGGTAACCTTGATTTTGACTTTAGCGATAGCGCACTTGCTGAAGCACCTGCGAACCGCGTTGATAACGATTCTTTTGAGCCACGCGATGCAGTGAAAGGCGACGTTGCTCGCTCAATGCTTTATATGGACGTGCGTTACGACGGCAATATTGCAGGTGACACAGAAGAAGATTTAGTATTGTTAAACCGCTTAACGTCTACTGATGAAGCGGCATTCGGCAAACTTTGTGTTTTGCTTCAGTGGCATGAAAGCGACCCAGTAGATGACTTCGAACGTCGCCGTAATGAACGTGTTTATGAATTCCAAGGTAACCGAAACCCGTTTATTGACAAGCCGGAACTTGCTTCGCTCATCTTTAATGAAAGCTGTGATGGCTCGGGTGGTGACACTGGCGGAGACACTGGTGGTGATAATGGGCCGTCAACCAATAGTGTTTACATCTCAGAGTATATTGAGGGTGGTAGCTTTAACAAAGCGATAGAGCTTTTTAATAGCTCGACTCAACCTGTGAGCTTGTCTGGTTATGAATTAGTTTTACTTTCAAACGGTGATACTGCCGATGCCGACCGCAAAGTGCTAGCGCTTGAAGGCGAGATTCCGGCAGGTGGTGTAGCAACAATCGCGCACGCACAAGCTGACCCATTGCTTACAGCTGGTTCTACAATCAGCAGTTTCGTAATGAACTTCAACGGCGACGATTACGTTGAATTGGTATATAACGGGCAAGTTGTAGATGCTCTGGGTACGTATGGGGTTGATACTGACTGGGGTAAAGACGTTACGCTAGTGCGTAAGAGTTCAGTGACAGGCGGAAATCCTAATCGTAACCCTGCTTTCACCACTGATGAATGGGATAGCTTTCCAAAAGATACGCTTAGTAACTTTGGCGGTCATAACGGTTCAGTAAGCGAACCAACGGACCCTACCGACCCAACTGACCCGACAGATCCTACTGACCCCATCGCTGAAGTAGTGCTTATCAGCGCGATTCAAGGTGACGGCGATGAGTCCGAAATGGTCGGTACCGACGTGATTGTTGAAGCGGTAGTAACAAAAGTAGTGCCTGCTATGAGTGGTTTCTTCGTTCAGGAAGAAGCGAATGATTCAGACGGTAATACGGCAACATCTGAAGGTGTATTTGTTTACGCAGGTTCATTTAGCCTACCTGAGGCAGGCGATGCAGTGCGTATAGCAGGTACAGTAGGTGAGCGCTTTGGTGTAACCCAAGTAGCCTTGTCAGCAGATGTAGAGGTTACTGGTACTGGTAGCAGTGTGCTTTACACACCAATCGCTATGCCGTTTAGCCCAAGTACGAATTTAGAAACCTTTGAAGGTATGCACATTAGTTTTGAGCAAACCCTTAAAGTTTCTGATATCTATAATCTTGGGCGTTATGGTCAGTTCAATGTGTCTTCAGAACGCTTGATGATTCCGACAAACCAATTTGTAGCGGGTTCAGAAGAAGCGCTGGCGTTAGCGGAAACTAATGCGCGAAACACTTTATTGGTTGAGGATGGAGCTACCTCACAGAATTTGGATGGAATCCCTTTCCCTGTTGGTGGCTTATCACATAATAACCCGCTGCGCTTAGGTGACAGTGTAGAAGCCCTTGAAGGTGTATTACATTATGCCTTTGGTGCTTACAACCTTATCCCTGTTGGTGATATCCAAACTGTACGTACTAATCCGCGGATTGCTGCACCACAGTTAAACGCTATTGGTGATGTAAAAGTTGCTAGCTTTAACGTGCTTAACTATTTCAATGGTCCAGACTTTCCAACTTCTCGCGGTGCTGACTCGGAAATTGAATTTGCTCGCCAGCAAGCGAAAACAGTATCTGCCATTGTGGCAATGAATGCAGACGTACTTGGCCTTGTTGAAATCGAAAACGATGGTTATAGCAGCGATTCTGCAATTGCGACATTAGTAGACAGCGTGAACGCTGAACTAGGCAGTGACGAGTACAGCTATGTAGCATTAGAGTCTCAATTAGGCGGAGATGAGATTGCTGTAGGTATTATTTATAAGCCAGCGGTAGTTTCACTTCAGGGTAATCCTGTGACCTCGTCTGAAGCACCGTTTGACTATGGTAATCGCCAACCTTTGCTACAAAGCTTTAGTGTGAACAGCAATGGCGAAGCGTTTACGTTAGCGATAAACCACTTTAAATCAAAAGGGAGCTGTGGCAGTGCTACAGGCAACAACGCCGACTTAGGTGACGGTCAAGGGTGTTGGAACGAACTGCGTACCCAAGCAGCACAAGGTCTAATTTCTCTTGTTGAGCAAAACAGCGACGTGTTGTCTGACCGCGTTATCGTGATGGGCGATTTAAATGCCTATGCGAAAGAAGAGCCTATTCTTGCTCTTGAAGAGGCTGGCTACAGCAATTTAGTCAACTTCTTCGATGGCGACAGCGCTTATTCCTATAGCTTCGGCGGCGAAATAGGTTACCTAGATCACGCCTTATCAAGCCCATCATTAACGGAATATGTGGTGGACGCGACGGTATGGCATATCAATGCAGATGAGCCTCGTGTATTCGACTATAACGTTGAATTTAAATCGGAAACTCAGCTTTCTAGTTACTACGGCGCTGACGCGTATCGTTCGTCAGATCACGACCCAGTAGTGGTAGTGCTTAATTTCCCAGAAGAAGTAACAGTTGGAGATTTCGATGGTGATAACGATGTAGATTACAGCGATATCATGGCCTTCTATCAACTGTTTTTGCAAGGGCAAGCCACGGGTAATAACTACGATTTTAACGGCGACGGCCAAATTAATTTCTTCGATATTCAAGCATTAATGGCGATGTGTACACGCGCTAATTGTGCAATTTAATTTTAGGAAAATAACAATGAAAAAATTCTTTTTACTATTAATGGTTGCAGCAACCTTCAACGCAAATGCAGCACTCATTTCGATTACAACAGATAAAGATACTTATAACGTTGGCGAAACGATTACAGCAACGGTGAGTGCTTCTGGTTTGTCATTAAATGGCGTTCAAACATACTTCTTCGGGTATGACATATCCGTTTTGTTTGATTCTCTGTTTGTAAGTTTAGACCCAACTACAGTTATGGACTTAGGCGCTATTGGGGTGCCACTTTTTGGTCCCTCAAATGATAGTTCAGCTAATTCAGCGTCATTAAGTAGCGCTACTTTTGGCCCTGTGGAGCTTTTTCAAGCTGGCAAAATTGAGGTAGACATTTTCTCTTTTGTTTTAGTTGCGCTAAGTAGCGGAATGGTCGACCTTTCATTTGCTAAGGCTGAATTATCAAATAACATTGGGTTTAACCTTCTCCTCGAGGCCCCCAGAGGCACTAGCTTCGAAATCGCCCAAGTACCTGCACCAGGTACCTTTGCGCTATCACTTCTGGCTTTAGGTGGTATGTTTTTCGCTCGTAAACGTGCGAAATAACAAACCTTAAATGCTAAACGTTTAAGCCCAGCCAAGTGCTGGGCTTTTTTATCTCTTTTGCTATTTACATGCGGCTTTAAATGAACCACACTGAATAAAAATACAATAAGTGCGCACCATGTTAGAAACCATTTCTTTTTCTCAACGCCAACGACTGGCGTATATCGACTTCTGCCTTTTGTTTAAAGGGGCCATTCATCGCCAAGATTTGATAAATCGATTTGAAGTAGGGCTATCAGCGGGCTCCCGCGACTTTACGCTCTACAAAGAACTAGCGCCCGATAACTTAATCTACGATCCAAGGGAAAAGCGTTACTTTCAAACAGAAAGCTTTATTCCGGTGTTCGAGCACGACGCAAAGCGCACCTTGGTAAAACTTGCCAACGACATCTCAGACGGCTTTGATGCTATTGGCGATGTGCATTTCCCTGTAGAAAGTGCGTCTTCGCTAAACGTGCCTGATATTTTTGTAGTGGCGAAAGTAGTGCAGGCTATTGTTAACAACAAGGCGATGAGTGTTATTTATACGTCGTTATCTAGCGGCAGCGGCGCGCGAGAACTGGTACCGCATAGTATTGTTGATAATGGTCAGCGGTGGCATGTTAGAGCGTTCGACAGAAAATCACAGAGCTTTAGAGACTTTGTTTTAACCCGCTTTAGCAAGGTGACAGTGAAAGCGGAACCAGAAGCACATGAATGTATCAAAAACGACAAAGAGTGGGGAAGACTTATCTCGCTCGAAATTGTGCCCCATCCTAAAAATATAAAATATCCTACCGCAATAGAGCTTGATTACGCGATGGAGGAGGGAGTGCTTACCGTAGAGGTACGTGCGGCCATGGCAGGGTACTTGTTAAGGCGTTGGAATGTTGACTGCACTAAGCACGCAAGTTTACGTACTGGTGAATATCAACTTTGGCTCAGAAACCAGCAAAGCCTTGTCAATACTGACAATCTGGCTATTGCACCGGGTTATGTTGTAGAAGAAGAACTGTACACAGTCTAGTAAAAAATTTGTGTGCGCTATGAAACCTGTGAATTAGCCATGCGCGCCGTATCAAACAGCCTCCAAGGTTGGAGTGATATAGTTAATTCGTTAGTTGTTTGGCGTTTGATAACGCTTATCATGAACCAAGGTATTTTCTGATACATAGCAGCAGCGTATCTTTGTCTAACGGCTTGGCTAAAAAGTCATCCATGCCGGCAGCCAAACATTCATCTTTGTCTTCAGCAAAGGCATTGGCGGTTAGCGCAACAATCGGAGTTTTTACCTCTAAGGTTTTACGCAATAATACAGAGGCTTCAATACCGCCCATGATTGGCATGTTACAGTCCATCAATATGAGGTCAAAGTTATGGTTTTTACAAACATTGACCGCGTCGGAGCCGTTTTTTACATGAAGAAAGTTGTACCCCTCATTTTGTAATATCGCTTTCACTATCTCGGCGTTTATTTCATTGTCTTCAGCCAATAATATTCGCTTTTTCTTGTTGATACTAAGCATGTTTTGTTGGTTAATCGGCTGCTTTTCTATTAACTTGGCTAAGTCGTTTTCCAACTCTCGCCTGTTGATAGGCTTTGCGTGAGTCTTCCAAATAAGTGCCTGTATGTCTCCTTCATCTTCTAAGCGCTCTAGCTCAGCAGATATCAGAATAATTTTTGGAAGCGATGCTGGACTCATGGTTTTCAATTGCTTAATCAGATCAGCACCGCTCATTTCTGGCATAGAAAGGTCTAAAATAATTACCTCATAACCAAGTGGGTTATCGTTTAGATAGGCGCTTGCACTTTCGTAGCAAGTTGGTTTAATCGACATTGAGGTAACAACATGTTCAAAATATTCACGGCTTGTTTGTAAATCGTCAATGATTGCACAGCGCAAATTCACATTTGTTTCTATAGCGATTTCAGGTAGGTGTGTTTCTTCAACTTTTAAATGAAACGTAAACGTACTGCCTTGACCAAGAACTGTGCGCACCTCGATATCGCCCCCCATTAGATTGGCAAGCTGCTTAGCAATGCTCAAACCTAACCCAGTGCCACCAAACTCGCGAGTTGTAGATTGGTCTGCTTGTTCAAATTTGCGAAAAATGGTTTTAAGTTTCGGTGAGGCTATACCTATACCCGTGTCAATTATATCGAACGTAAGAAGGTTGCCATCCTCTTGGCTTGCGTAGTCAACCTTAAATGTGACGGAGCCTTGCTCTGTAAACTTTATTGCATTGTTAAGTAAGTTGTGAAGGATTTGCGAAATGCGGGTAATATCGCCTTTGATTACATGAGGGAGAGAGGGATCTTTGACATATTTAAATGCTAAGCCTTTGCGTTGACAATATACCCGCTGAAGCGAGACCACATCATCTAGCACTTGGAGCAGGTCAACTGGCGCTTGTTCAATTTTAATCTTTCCCGCCTCTATTTTGGATATATCCAAAATGTCATTGATAAGTACGAGTAGCTGACGTCCAGCCGTTTTGGCCTTTTTAAGATAGATACCGCTCTTCTCTGGGTTATCAATTGCCAACTCTATCATACCAAACAGGCCGTTCATCGGGGTGCGAAGCTCGTGACTCATGCTAGAAAGAAATTCTGATTTGGCTTGATTAGCTTTTTGCGCTAACTCAGCATTATTTTCTGCTTGCTCTTTTAACGTGGTGAGTTTTTTGAATGAGCGTTTTATTTCAAGTTCCATTGGAAAAAATATACAGGCAGCTTCAACTGTCAGAAGAAAAAGTGCGGCTAGCCACAGGTACATCTCTATTGATAACACCGTTTCTACACGACTGGTTGCATCAAATTCGAACTGATTTACTACGTTATCCAGCTGCTCAAGAAGTGCTGTAAGTTGGTTAACGTCTAATAATTGGGTTGGTTTACATTCGCCGTTTTCTAAAACTTTTTCGGCCTTTGCAACATAGTCATTGACCATTCTATCGAGCTGGCCACTTTTAAAATAAGTATTGAAGGTGACAATGGGAAGCTGCTCTAACGAAATTAAATACTGGTGGTTCTGCTTGAAACGCGTTAATGACTTATTGAGGTAGCGGCGTTCATCACTGTCACCGCATATGTTTGCCGTGCCGACAAGCAGTGCAATACGCTGTGACAGCATACGCTGCTGACCCGCGATATTTATAATTTCTGCATCTTGTTGTTGGTGTTTAATAAGATCAGACAACACCAAAAAAGAAAGAGTGATAAGAGACGCCGTCAGTGCAAGAGCAATGATGTATCGAAATCGTATAGACATAGGAGCATGCGAAGCACAGTGATATTTAAAAGATAATAGATACCAAGTGGTTACGCAATGGGAATTCGAAGGCATATAGCCTTCGTTTTTTAAAGGCTCTTTTTAAATGTTGATGTCGTTCTACATGATGAAATAAATAATTCATAAACTGACTAAGTGGACTATCTTTTCTTAATTGGACATTCAAAAATCCTAAGCGCTGCGCCGCCTCCGTGTAAATTTACTTACCTTTTTCTTTTACTTTCAGGTTGTTGTGTCAAAAATCTTTCATTTTTGAGTCAATAATTTGTCACCCAAGTGTCATAAATCTTATCCACACTCTTTGCCCGCTAAGACCATTTAGCGAGGTGAGATTTTCGCTTGCCTCTAATCAATATAGAAAACAACTATAAGCAAGGAACCGTAATGAAAAGCGAAACTCTTCGTGGAATAAAGTATTCAGCGATTGCACTAGCAGTAACACTTGGAATGTCTGCCTGCTCACTAGAGGGTGATGATGGCGAAGACGGCGTTCAGGGGCCAGTGGGTGAACAAGGTCCAACAGGTGAGCAAGGCCCTTCTGGCGAACAGGGCCCTGTGGGTGAACAGGGACCAGAGGGGACAACAGCAGGTACACTTACTCGAATTGCGACTGTTCCTCTTGGCGCTGAAGTTACCGGTATTTTCTTAACTGATGAAGGCGACCTTTTCTTCAACGTACAGCATCCATCTGGCACTAACGCTGCGACTACTAGCGTAAATGATATGGCTATAAACACAGGTACTGTAGGTGTGCTAGCAGGCGCTAACTTCAATAATCTGCCAGTTACATTACCAAATTCACCTGTACCAAGCTCTGATGAAGAAAAAGAGCTGGTGGTTTCTGCTATTGGTCAATACCAAGTACTTGGTCAAACCGGTGATACTTTCGGTACTGATCTTCCTGAAGGTTTGGGCCACATCTACACACTAGATGGCGAAGAGCTTGTTCTTGAAAACGATATGCCTGACTTTAACGGCTTTATTTCAACTGCCGAAGGCGAAGGGTACCTGTTCTCAAACTGGGAAGAACTACCTGGCGGTATGAGCCGCATGAAAGTAGAAAAAGACGAGTTTGGTATGTGGGAAGTCACAGAAGCAATGATGCTTGATTTCTCTCCAGTATGGGGTACAGCAGCGAACTGCTTTGGTTCAATGTCACCTTGGGGTACGCCTCTTACGTCGGAAGAGTGGGTGGTTAACTCTGCGGTAGACACAACAACGTCTCCTAGCTGGAATAACCCAGAAGCCGTATCTACAGATGCACGCTTAGGTCGCATGTGGCAGATGACAGCACCAGATGCGCCAAACCCTTATAACTATGGCTACATTGCAGAAGTTACAGAGCCATTGGCTGATGAGCCAGTGATTGTTAAGCACTTCACGATGGGCCGTTATGAGCACGAAAATTCAACAGTAATGCCTGATGGAAAAACGGTTTATCTTTCTCAAGATGACACCGGCGGCGTGCTGTTTAAATTTGTCGCTGATACTGCAGAAGACCTATCAGCAGGTACACTTTACGGCGCAAAACTTACCCAGGATGCGGGTCAGAATGATCCTGCGACTACTGGCTTTGCGGTTGAGTGGGTTGAACTTGCTAGTGGCGACAATATGACTATTCGCGCATGGATTGATGAATACAACGGTATTGGCACCGACGGTTACGTAGATGGCCAAAGCTCTTACATCACGATGGCCGACGTTCAAGCGTGGGTGGATGGCGATACAACGTATCCAACAGTGGAAGAGGGCGGTTCAAGCGTAACCGCTGGCCAACCTATGGACGACCGCGTGGCGTTCCTAGAAAGCCGTGCAGCGGCCCGTCTTAAGGGTGCTACCGCAGAATGGAGAAAACTAGAAGGTATCTCTATTAATCAGAAGCGCGCAAAAGAAGCGGTGGAAGGGGTTGATACTATTGAAGGTGAAGTAGTAGAAAATGCTTACCTTTACATTGGCATTGCGGATATCGACAACACTATGGTTGACGGTGAAGGCGACATGCAGCTTTCTGCCCGCGTTAAAGATTGTGGTGGTGTTTATCGCGCGAAGCTCGAAGAAGGCTACAACATTTCTCGTATCGAACCTGTTGTGATGGGCGGTACGTACCGCTCAAGCCTAACAGGCGCAGAGCGTTGTGACGTAGAACAGCTTTCTCAGCCAGATAACGTAGTGGTAATGAACGACGGCCGTATTCTTATCGGTGAAGACGGTTTCCAAGAGAACAACACGCTGTGGATGTATGAGCCAGCAGATAAGTAAGTTTTCTCTTTAATTTAAAATATGCCGGGTGTATTCACACTCGGCTTTTTCCGTTGTGACGAATATGAAAATACTAAAAATAACTTCAGGTGCAGGCATTCTGCTTTCACTACTTGTCAGTGCAGGGTGCACTGAAAGCACAAGTGATGATTTAAACAATCAATCAAATACCGGCATGAGCACAAGTACTCACTCTGCCATCGGGAAAAGGCCTTCATCAGAGCAGACAAACGCCGACAATGTGCACTCTTACCCTTATCAAGAAGGGGACGATATTCCTGCTCTGGCATATATTGAGCATAATGAAGTGTACAACCCTGAATCGGTTATTCCTCCCCAGTGTTACACCAAAACTGAAGGGGTTAACAACCCGTGTTATGCATGTCATCAAAGTTACGATGCAATGGAAAAGCGCCCTAACCAAATGGGTGATGGTACGTTACAGGGCAATTATGAATTTTCCGATGTTGGGTTAACAAATAGCTGGAAGAATCTGTTTTTAGACCGTACTTCGCTTATAGCGGGTATTGACGATGCCACCATTCAAAAATATATAGCGCAAGATAACTACGCCGCATCGCTTAAAACAGACGCAATACCAGATTATATGCGAATAGAGGATTTAAGCGCAGCTGACGAAGCGTTTGATGGCGACGGTTTCGCTAAAGATAACAGCGGATGGGTGTCTTACAACTATAAGCCTTTCCCCAGCACCTTCTGGCCGACTAACGGATCGACTGGTGACGCCATGATCAGGCTTCCTGAAAGCTTTCAAACACTGAATGGCGAATACAATAAGGCCATTTATACATTGAACTTAAGCCTGGTTGAAATGGCAGTCAAAGAGCTAGACACACTAACCGTGGCAACGGTCGATGAATTAGCGCTGAACCTTGATATAAACCAAGACGGTAAGCTTACAAAATCAGTGACTGAAATAGCGCGTTCGTCGCATTATGTTGGCGATGCGAGTGCAATTCCGCTTGCCCATATGCTGTATCCTGAAGGTACCGAATTCTTGCATACGGTACGCTACATTGGCGTGGATGAAGATGGAAATATTTACAATGCGCCGCGTATGAAAGAGGTGCGCTACATGAAAAAACACATGTTCAGAAGCCGCGAAAGCTTAGCCTCTGCCTATTATGCCGAGGCAAAAGATAAACACTTTGAGAAACTGCCTCAAACTCGCTACCTAGGTGAAAAAGGGATAGATAATGGCTTTGGGTGGACGATTAACGGCTTCATCGAAGATGAGCAGGGCGAACTGCGTGCGCAACACGATCAAGAACTAGCATTTTGTAATGGCTGTCATAAAACAGTGGGGTCAACGTTCGATCAAACATTCTCATTCGCCCGTAAAGTACCTGGCAAGGCAGGGTGGGGCTATATTGATTTGCGTGCAATCGAAGATGTACCAAACATTAACGAAGAAACGGGTGAATACTTGACCTATATGGAGCGTGTAGGCGGCGGCGACGAGTTTCGTCAAAACGGCGAAATGCTGGCGAAATGGTTCGACGAAAAAGGCATGGTTAAAACGCAAGATCTGCAGCGCACTAAATCGGTTTACGACATCATCACGCCTTCGCCAGAGCGCGCTTATGCGCTAAATAAAGCGTATTTGACCATAGTTAAAGAACAAAGTTATCTTTTTGGTCGCGATGCGACACTGACAGAGGCAACCAATGTGTTGAGTACTATTGATGCAGCGCAACCGCCGCTAAAGCCTGAACATCGCTTTAAGTGGGACATGCGGCTTGATTGGCAACAAGAAAAACCGAGCGCTATTGCAGCGGCACAATAACGCTCGCCTCATTTGCTAAAATAATGCTCGCGAATTACAACGGGTTCGCGGGCATTATCTCAAATTGAATTGGCTTATATCGAAAATTGTTAAATTCACCGGCAGAACATGCAGTTAAACCTACAATCATATCCATTTTAGCTTCAAATATCGTGTAGTCGCCGGCTTTTGACTTCGGCGGCAAAACAGCAATTTTACCCGTACTGTCTACCTCAACATTCATAAATGTATTGAAGGTTGTGCATACGTGATGCTCTGGAATATCAAACTCAGCGAAAGCGGCAACTAAGTTACCGTGACAACCTGGTACCGGCTCTTCATTGGGGTAGAAGTGTTTGAAGGTATCTACGCTACAAGGCGTTAGTAAAAAATCATGATCCTCTACCTTATCGTCGATAATTTCAAACATGACGTTACTTTGATTAGAATAAAGCAGGCTGCCTTTTTTAAATTTAAGGCTTTCGTTGTAATCTAAACTCCTCCCCGAGGAAATGAACTCATCCTTATCATGCTCATTGAACGCGTAAAGGTCGGCCACTTGTTCCCCTTCAGGGTCAATGACTTTAAGGCGTTCACCTTTCTTGATAGTAAATGCAGTACCGCTTCTTGGCTGTATAGTTTGTCTCATACTGTGCCTTTTATATCTTATGAGTTAGTTTTTACTTGTTTAAAGGGGCATTCCCAGCTTTTTGAATGCTTTTTACCACTGTATTGATAAACTTCAGAACTTTCACCATGGTTAGCTAGCAATGGATTTTTACTGCCGCAGTAGGCGGCGTCACGCTTCCTGATATGATCTCTAAATGCTTCAAACTTCTGTTGTTTACGAAGCAGCTCAAACTGTTCGTGTAAATTAAACACGATTGCGGGATGAGAAAAACGTCGGCTCTTTCTAGAGGCATTTGGGTGCAACCCAATTACGAAAAAGCCCTTCCCGCCAAGACTTAAACTGAATTGAGCACTGTGCGGATCGCTTGATACTTTGCTATCCCAACTTTTTAAGCATGCGTCTACTTCATGAAGACGTTGAAGCTTTTCCCAGAGTACTTTATCAAACTCAGTTTCGGTAATGGTGTCGGGCTGTTCAAATGTAACCACAAGAGAGGAATACATATCACGCTTCAGCATAAATGCTTCTACGAACTTGTGAATTGAAGCCAAGATATCAGGTTCATTACTTTCGCAATAGATATCGTCAAATTGCAGAACGTGTATTTGCTTCTTAGTTAGCGCCGATTTAGCACCTACACAGGGGAAGTCCCCTTCCCCTATAAATGATAAAAAACGATGTGTTAGATCGGGTTTTATTAAAGACATTCCATATCTCCCTAAATTAAACATTACCGCTCATTTCTTATAAAGAAATTAAGCCGTGCTGCTTAAATGCTCTTGGCTTTTAGCTGGCGAATGAAAAGACGTGAATTCAAATCCGGCAGTCGACGGGGTAGGGGTTGAGGCGCTCGTATCCGTGTTGCTCGGGTCATCTTCCTGCTTGGGCAACTGAATAACCTTTAATCCATTTTCTTCGTAGTTTAAATCGATAAAGCCTTTCTCCGCATAAGCGGTGAGTACTTCAGTGCAAGGGTAGAAGCCCCATTTAGCGTGGAAGCGCTGAGCATTATGAACAAAATCTAATAAGTGATTGACGGGGCACTGGTAATTAGGGCGCTGTGGCGCAAAAGTGCGGGTAGGTAACTGCTCTAATGAATAGCCTAATGCTCTGCAGTTGGTAAAAAAGTCTTCGTCATTTAGTCCGAAACCCGCGTAGCCTTCATCGAAGCCGCCGGTTTTCTGAAAGTCTGCCTTACGAATAAAAAACACTGTAGAACAAACACTATCGTCACTAAACTTTCCATGATTAATTTCCTGATCTCTTGAGGGTATTTCGTTGTTATCTTCTTTGGGTAGCGTGTCGTCATTACTCGCTAAATAACCAATCTGTTGCTCGCACTTTGAAATGTCCGAATACGGTTTCTCACATCGCTCACTAGGCAAGAAAACAACGGAAGTAAAAATTACCGCGTTGTCTTTCAGTGCAAGTAAGCCATCTTTAAACAGTGATGGGGACACCACCGCATCAACATTTAAGTAAGCAAGGTTTGCGTGTTTCGCGGCTTGCATTCCTTTGTTTCTCGCCTTCGCGATAGGAAGTTCGCCTTGGGTCGTAAACTTGTGCACGATGTCGAATTTGTCGCTTTTTATCAGAGAAAGACCTGATGGTGGTGCCATCCATACGATGACAAGCTCGTCTGGTGTTGGAGAGCATTGCTCGAGTTGATCGATAAGGTGAATCAATTTCTCAGTTCTATTTTTAACAATAGTTACTGCACTTATTGGTGAACGCATACTCAACCTCCTTTGCCTAGCCCTATAATGCTTAACGCTTGCGACGGTGCACCTTGCACGTTGTATTTGTGTGAAAGCAAAGAACGTTCCTTTTCTTTAAGGTTTTGAATTTGATGGGGTATTTTTGTTTTTGGTGCCTTGCTAAGCACCAAGTTTTACGGGAGATAACGAAAGAGGTGCCCGATAAAGGAAAATTTTACATACCTATTGTATTCAGTGTTCTTTATTCTTAGCGCTTTTTTAGAACCATAAAAGTGTTAACTGAATGCCGTTAAAAATAGGAAAAACATCAAAGGAAATTAATCGAAATGTTAGACACAATTTGATGAAGAGGATTTCTTGCCTTTTTGGTCTTATTTAAGTGTACTTTAAGCGTGCAATTGCTTTGCCCTGGCAACTAATTTTGTTATGCTTATTAGCATGATTTTAAACATGAAATTAAAGATATCAGATATCTATTCTGTTATCGATAAACTCTTTTTCTGACGAAAAGTTTGATTTTCTCTCGCAATACTTTTCTATTCAGAGAGTAGGTAAATCTTCAGTCTTACTTGTAACGTATTAATTTTTATTTCTCTTATTCTTCTGGTGGAAAAGACTGTGGAATCACAATCGTCTGTATTTATTAAAAGCTATGATAAGCAATCACTGAAATCAGTGGATGTGATATCTGGAATTTCCCCTAACGCTATGCGAAGGGTGTTTGGTGGATGGATATTTTTCGCCGCAGTCGTAGGCGTTATTATCAGTGTTGCACCGGACTTAAGCACACAATTTATTGGTCTAACACTTTTTGTTTTATTCGCGTTTACGCTGATTATGTTTGGTCAAAGTCGAATCTCAGAGGGCTGGCCGGCGATAATCTGCGATAACGACATTATCGGTGTGGTACGCGACCCAGTAAAACGAGAGTATATATGTGTTAATTCATCACTAGTCAAAGCCGCTAACCCTACGCTAATTAAACCAAACAAAAAAGCGGTAGAGATTGTGTTGAACCGTGAGAATTTGTCCGAAGAGGAGCAAAGCGTGCTTAACCAAGCAGTTTGGCCTAGAGATGGGGCGCTTATTGGTTTAGCACACTTTAAAAAGCGAGAAGACGCGTGCGAAAGTCTAATGTGGTGTGTAAAGCACAGAAGCTCTCGTTAAACAGCCCGGACTACGCTCTCGAGCTTGTTTAATCGTCGATAAACGCTAGTTCAGTATACAAAGGGTAGTGGTCTGAACCTATACTCTCTAGCTTTTCTATGTGAACCAACGCAAAATGCTTAGAATGGAATACGTGATCTAGTGGCCATTTTACTAACGGGTATTTTGCGTGAAACGTGTTATAAAAGCCTCGACCTTCTCGTGGATCTAGCAATCCGCTTATCTTTTTAAATTTTCGTGTTGTCGGCGACCACGCCACATCGTTGAGGTCGCCTGCCACAATAATCGGCCCGTTTGTATTCGATATCTCCTTTCCAACAATAGCTAATTCGACATCACGAGGTTTTGCATACGTGTTTTCTGTTGGGCTAGGGGGCTTAGGATGAAGAAAGTAGAGGAGAGTGTCTTGCCCTTCTAAATTTATCTTTACCTTCATGGAAGGAACATCATCTTCAATCAGGAAATTAAGCGTAGCCTCTTCAAACGGTATTTTGCTATACAAGTGCATACCGTAAAGGTTTTCAAGCGCACAGAACTTCCGGTAAGGGTACTCCGATTCGATTTCACTAATTCCCTTTTGCCACTTTTCATTCGACTCTAATGTTACTAAGAAGTCCGGTTTCTTATTTCTGACGTGCGCTATAAGTTTTCTAAAGTCGTTGTTAGGCATATAGACGTTACTTGAAAGCACACTTACCGTGCTCGCTGCCTGCGATTTTTCTATTCTTTTGACATCTTTTTTATAAAAGGGTGTGTAAGGGAGTATCCAAACAAGTTGGTAGAGCAGAGTTATCCCTAGTCCTGTAATTACCAGCGAGTTAATAACTAACCAATGATTATCAGAAGTCCAATTTAATGCGTGACAAAGAAGAAGAATGACAATAATTACAGATATTTGCAGGCGAGGGAATTCCCAAACTCGAACCACCCAATGAGAAGAGGGTAAAAGAGGAACAAAGCTGACTACAATAAAGAGTATTGATGCAGCAAAAAGTGCAATATCCATTGGCTTAGCATCCTTGATATTAAAAATTTGAAATGCTGTTTCCTATCAAGTTTTTGAAAGGTACCTAGCAATAAGAAGATTTCTCTATTATCTACGCTTAAATTGTTAAATCAGTTTAATCTTTACTCATTTCAATACGGATGAAACTCAATTCACATTTATTGATTATTCTTCGATAGCTATGTCGGAGAACTCACATTTAAAGCAACAGGTAAAAAATTCTCGTTTCACAGCAAAGATTTCAAATTCTTGAACCATTAAATACGAATATTTCTATGATATTCATTCAAAAACAATGGGTTGCGTTGTTGGCAAGGTTCTAGCTTACTTCATTGTGAGTTTCGACAAAGGATAAATGTTATGAAACGTTCACTAATTTCTATGATTGTTGCTACAACGTTGACCACTGCAGCTTGTGCAGGAGATATGGACACTGACAACAAGTGGGAAAAGGGCGCCAAAGACGCATGGATTGATGGCAAAGCTGAAGCTACGCTGTTGTTCAATGGCAACCTAGATTCATTCGATATCAATACCGATGTGAAAAATGGCAATGTAGTGCTAACAGGTAAGGTTGAAAATTCTGTCGATAAAAAGCTAGCGGAAGAGCTGGTAGCAAACATTGACGGTGTAACCTCTGTAGACAACAAGTTGACCATTGTTTCTGACAAAGACATGGACGGCGACATGTCTGATGATATGGAAGATACGGTAGATGAAGGTACAAGCGAACTTACTGACGCTAAAATCGCTACTGTAATCAAGACCCGTCTTCTAATGGACACTGATATTTCTGGTTTCAACATTGATGTTGACGTTGAAAATGGCGTGGTAATGCTGTCGGGCGACGTTGATTCTGATGCAGAGCGCGATTTAGCGGTTGAAATCGCAAAAAATGCATCTGATGTTAAAAATGTGAAAAGCGACCTTCGTGTAGTGACTAAAACTGCAATGAACTAAACGCATTTCATGTAGATAAGTTTGAAAAGGGGCATTCGCCCCTTTTTCTTTTTAAATGTTAACCAAATATATAATTATCGAAGTCAATGCTTCTATTCTTCGTTAAGGAGAATTGCTTAGCTATTTTCAGATTTGATCTCTTTGCAAGATTCAGTGCAATCATCAAAAACAAAATAGAATTCATAGATAGTGATATCAGTTCCATATTGCTTACTTTCTACAATACGCTTTATGTTCGCGTTCTTGTTCTGATCCCAAAATAGGCGTAAGCACCGCAGAAGCCAAAACTACCATATTCAAATCACGCTAAATTTCAACAATTTTCCGTTCGCTTCAATCAAAATGCTTAAATCAAACTTTTCAGCTGAAATTACTCCAGCATTAGCAAGACTCGAAGCGAGAATTAATGTAAGAGACATTAAAACGGGCTTCATCCATGGGATAACAGAAACGTCACATAACCAGAAGGCAGTAGGCATTGTCTTTATTTTAGACATTTAAACCTCTTGGTAGACAATTGCTTACCGATGCATCTCATACTTAAATCAATATTATTGGTAAGTCCGGTTAAGGGGGTGAAATTGCGTTTTGTAATGCCAATTTAAAATCAATTGACAAAAGTTATGAAGTCTTTAAGTAGATTGCCTTAGAGAGGGAAGGGTGATTATGTGATTGTTGTTTTCACTACTGATTTAATTGTCTTTTAATACTTATGTCTATTTTCACGACAATATTTAGCGCGAAAAATGAACTTTTTGGTAATACCAAACATTCACTGAACACTATATTCTTCATCCACTGTTTATTTAAGGCCGTTTTTATAAATTTTGTTTGGATAGGCTTTGATTAAACCCGAAGGAAAGACACGGAAAATTTCTCTTAAAGTGTGTAGAAAATTCTTTCAATACATTTTGCAGTAGTAGTCTTGTTTCATATCTTCCTGAAATACAAAGAAATATATTGTGGTATAGAAGCTGCAATTACAAATTACACATAGTAATTAAAATTAGCGCATTGTTTGGCTTACCTTAACTTTTTAGCGCTAAGTTTATTAATCAGATTATGAGCAGTTCACAGTTGATCAAGGAGTGAAGCATGAACATTTTAAAGTGGGTTTATTCAGCTATAGTTGTTTCAGTTGTAATAGCATTAATCGGTCTGTTCGGGCAGGGCAAGCTTTCAATTAGCCAAGCAACGGCCGATGACGCTGAACGCACTGTTCATGCAGATATCGTCAAAGTTGAACAGACATTATCACTTGTAGAGTTTGATTTATCCAAAAAGGCGCATCTGCTTAGAAAAACACGCTTAGATTTTTATGTTAAGCAGGCAAAACAAGCTGATTTAAGAGGCTGGAAGTTTAAACGTGACGAGTTTGTTGAGCGCGCTGAGAACATCATTAGCCACCATCTTACACAATATGCGAACGATATAGCTCAAGAGACAGAGACCTACACTGCACAGGCAATCTAGCCGAAACTGCTTTAATGAAAACGCCCTTTACGCTTTGAGAAAGTAAAGGGCGTTTTTGGTTCTATGTAAATCTATCCGTCGATATTTGAAATGTAGGCTTTAATCACTTTTGCGACAAATGCTTGGCAATCCTCGGCTGTTGTAGGATCATATTCACCGTGATTAGTGATATTATTTGATAAAACGCGAATACCCAAAAACGGGATATGGTAGGCGTGAGCAATTTGGGCTGCCGAAGCTGTTTCCATTTCTTCCACGCTAGTACCTAGGTTCCTATTAAGCCATGCAATTCTATCTAGTTCATTGTTCCAAAAGTTACCGCTGCCGATTGTTCCTTTTACTACACTACCTCGTTCATATTGGTTAGCTAGCGATGAAGCCAGCGCGATTAATTGCTTATCGCCTAAATAAAACCGCAATTTTTCAGCATCCTTTGCACTACTTCCTTCTCCTGCACTCCCTTCAGATGCCATAATATCCATGGGGATCCAATTGAGAGGATTACTGCCTTCTCCTTGCACTAGCCTTGGCGTTTTAAAGCTTGATGCGTTTACACTGCGCTCGCCCAAAACGATGTCTCCGACTTTCAAAGATGGGTCATGTCCTCCAGATGTGCCCTGATTGATAATGAGGCGAGGATGGTATCGCTCTATACCAATAGCTGTTGCTGCCGCAGTGTTCTCTAAACCTTTACCAGTTTTAGCAACTACAATGGGGTAGCCGTCTAGCGTACCTTTGTAGAACACAGCATTACCTGCATATTCGATGGTCACATTGCTCAAGAGTGCAGTAAAATATTGAGCTTCTATGGGCATAGGGCCTTGAATCATTATTGGCTGTAACGGAGCACTTGGTGAGCTAACTTCAACGCTTTTCATATTATGCGTGGTAGGGGATGTAGCCCATGCACAATGACCAATAACGGTAAGAAAGGCTATTGTGAATAACCTAAAGGCATGGTGTTTATGGATATAGTACATACTGATCCTTGTTTTTATCGTTCTTGTCCTGAGAAATTTATAACGAAGAAACGTTTGGCATATTAGGTGAAGTTAATTGTTCCAATAACTTTCACACCGCTTTTTTATTATGTGTTTGGTTTGATATTACTATTTAAATTTCAGGCAAAAAAAAGCGAAGCATCTGCTTCGCTTTAATATAATAAATATGGTTATTCAACTTCCACAATTTTTAACGTGTTAGTTGCGCCTACTTTTTCCATTTCATCGCCATAAGTAAGGATGATGCTGTCGCCACTTTTTACTAAACCTTTTTCTTTTAGTGAAGCAATAACATCATACTTTAATCTACCAGGCTCGCTGTTAGATGAGTCAAAATAAACTGGCTTAACACCCCGACACAGCGCCATCGTGTTAAGCGTTGATTCGTGACGAGACATCGCAATAATTGGAAGTGACGTTGTGATGCGTGACATTAACGTTGGCGTAGTACCGCTTTCAGTTAAGCCCACAATTGCTTTAACGCTTGGAAGGTGATTTGCCGCATATACTGCAGATAGTGCAATTGACTCGCTCGTTGATGAGAATTGCTGGTCCATACGGTGCTTAGAAATTTTAACGCTTGGGTGGGTTTCTGCGCCTTCACAAACGCGGGCCATTGCTGCCACCGTCTCGATAGGAAAGTTACCTGCCGCTGTTTCAGCTGAAAGCATAACCGCGTCGGTGCCGTCTAAAACAGCGTTTGCAACGTCCATAACCTCTGCACGCGTTGGCATTGGGCTGTCAATCATCGACTCCATCATTTGCGTTGCGGTAATTACCACTTTGTTAAGCTGGCGAGAACGGGCGATTAACTTCTTCTGTACACCAACAAGTTCGGCATCACCAATTTCAACGCCTAAATCACCACGAGCTACCATAACGGCATCTGACGCAGAGATAATGTCATCCATAGCTTCGTCAGAAGCTACGGTTTCTGCGCGTTCAACCTTTGCACAAATTTTGGCATAACAACCTGCTGCTTCGGCAAGTTCTCTTGCGTAATTTAGGTCTGCACCACTTCTAGGGAACGACACCGCGAGGTAATCAACACCGATTTCCGCCGCAGTTTTAATGTCTTCTTTATCTTTGTCGGTAAGTGCATCGGCAGAAAGTCCACCACCTTGACGGTTAATGCCTTTGTTGTTTGAAAGTTTACCACCTACCGTAACTTCAGTGATAACTTTACGCCCTTCAACACCAGTAACTCTCAGTTGAATACGGCCATCATCAAGCAGAAGAATGTCACCAGCTGAAACGTCATCAGGTAGCGCTTTATAGTCTATTCCTACTTGATTAACATCACCTTCATCGCGACCAAGCTCGGCATCAAGGATAAACTTTGCGCCTACTTCTAAGCGAACTGGACCCTCGGCAAAGCGTGCTACGCGTATTTTAGGGCCTTGTAAGTCACCCAATATCGCTACGTATTTACCAAGATTTTTAGCTGCCTCACGAACGCGCTTCGCACGTTCTATATGGTCTTCAGCTTGCCCGTGAGAGAAATTCATGCGCACTGTGTTTGCGCCCGCAGCAATTAATGCCTGAATTTGTTCAAGAGAGTCGGTTGAAGGTCCAAGGGTGGCAAGAATTTTCGTTCTTCTGGTCATGTGATTCCGTCGCTGTTTCTAAGTTAGAAAAGACAAAGATGATTGGCAGCACATATGAACAGTGTGCCTGTAATCGCTTTACGTAATTTTATTACAGAATAATAGTTTAATTTGACAATAATGTGAATGAATTAAAGAAAAACGCCTTACTGGCTCGACCAGTTAGGCGTTTTTACAAAAGCTAAGGGTCATTTATTATACGACCATAATTCGGGCAATGATCAACGATAGGGGACTAATCACCGCGCTTTTCGTAACGAGAGCCGCGTAGCGTATCCTTGACGCGCTTTAGATTCTCTCTAAATTTATTGCCTCGGCGCAAAGTAAAGCCTGTAGCTAGAACGTCTATAAGCGTCAGCTGTGCGATGCGAGACGCCATCGGCATATACATGTCTGTGTCTTCAGGCACTTCTAATGATAAAACATAGCTACACTCTTGAGCGAGTGGACTGTCAGCTGAAGTGATGCCCACAACAGTGGCGTCGTTCATTCGAGCAATCTGTGCAATTTCTACAAGACTTTTTGTGCGACCGGTGTGACTTATTAATACTACCACGTCACCTGCCGAACAATTCATGCAACTCATGCGCTGCATTAAAATGTCTTCGAAATACACAACAGGTACATTGAAGCGGAAAAATTTGTTAAGTGCATCGTGCGCAACAGATGCTGATGCGCCCAAGCCAAAAAACGAGATCTTCTGCGCTTGTGTCAGCAAATCAACCACGCGATTCACTACATTTACATCAACGGACTGGCGAGCCACTTCAAGTGAAGCCATGGTCGATTCGAATATTTTATTGGTATATTCGTCCGGACTGTCGTTTTCGTCAACATGACGGTTTACATAGGGCGTGCCGTTGGCCAAGCTCTGTGCTAAGTGAAGTTTAAAGTCAGGAAAACCTTTAGTATCAAGTCTACGACAGAACCGATTAACGGTAGGCTCACTAACGTCAGACATTTTAGCAAGGGTTGCTATACTTGAATGTATCGCCGTTTGAGGGTTAGCGAGAATGACTTCTGCAACCTTTTTCTCAGATTTACTGAATGCCGCTTGATTTTGTGTGATTTTTTCTAAAATGTTCATACAGATATAGCAAATACTTAGCACTGTTTATTATAAGGTACATCGCTAATAGTACCTATTGTGACGTCGGTGACAAGAAAAATGTAATTTTTTGACAATATTTGTTGTTTCAACTGGGGTAAATGAGGGTAAACTGAGGGAAACGGTAAATATTTAGATCCTATAGTTGGTTCAAGTTGTAATTTTACTACATTTGGTGTTAACTATACGGTAAAAATAGTCGTTAGTGTTGTAAATAACTGTACAATACGCTGCGGACACATACATTTAAAAGGTCGACGAATATGGTATTGGATAATTCCTACGAACCCTGTGATTTTGTACTTTTTGGTACGCTGGGAGATCTTTCACGACGCAAGTTGCTGCCTTCTTTATATCAGCTTGAGAAAGCAAATCTGATGCATCCAGACACTACTATTGTTGGTGTTGCGCGTCAGGAAATGGAGCTTGAAGCTTACATTGAAGAAGTTCACACGAACCTTGTTAAGTTCGGTGAAAAGAACTTGTGTGAAGAAACTTGGGAACGCATGAAAGCGCGTTTACATTACGCCTGCGTCGACATGAAAGATGTTGATAGCTATTGTGTTCTTGATGACCATGTCGATCCTAGCCGCACAATGGTATGCTATTTAGCAACACCGCCAGCTATCTACGGCGACATTTGCCGCGGCTTACACAGCTGCAAAATTATCGATTCAAGCGTTCGTGTGGTGCTTGAAAAACCAATCGGTCACGATTTGGAATCCTCCAAGGTTATCAATGAGCAAGTTGCCGAATACTTCGACGAAAAACAAATCTATCGTATTGACCACTATTTAGGTAAAGAAACGGTTCTTAACCTGGTATCACTTCGTTTCGCAAACTCAATTTTCGCGACAAACTGGGATCACAACTGTATTGACCACGTTCAAATTTCAGTTGCTGAATCAGTAGGTATTGAAGGTCGCTGGGGTTATTTTGATGATGCTGGTCAAATGCGTGACATGGTTCAAAACCATTTATTACAAATTTTGAGTCTAGTGGCCATGGAGCCGCCAACAACGCTAGATGCTGACAGCATTCGCGACGAAAAACTGAAAGTGCTAAAAGCGCTTCGTCCAATTAACTCATTTAATATCAATGAAAGCACGGTACGTGGCCAATATACCTCGGGCTTTGTAAAGGGCGAAGAAGTACCTGGATACCTTGAAGAAGAAGGTGCCAATACGCAGAGCAAAACTGAAACCTTTATTGCTATCAAAGCGGAAATTGACAACTGGCGTTGGGCCGGCGTGCCGTTCTACCTGCGTACAGGTAAGCGCATGCCAACTAAGGTGAGTGAAGTTGTTATTTACTTCAAGCGCCAGCCGCACAACTTATTCGGCGATAGCTTTAAGAATCTTCCGCCTAACAAGCTAGTTATTCGTCTACAGCCCGATGAAGGCGTAGAAATAACTGTAATGAATAAAGTTCCAGGCCTTACCAGCTCAGGTTCTATGGATCTTCAAAAATCTAAGCTTAACTTGAGCTTCTCTGAAGCGTTTGCTGACGAGCGCATTCCTGACGCCTACGAAAAATTACTCCTTGAAGTGATGCTTGGCAATCAGGCGCTATTCGTACGCCGTGATGAAATTGAACAAGCTTGGACATGGGTAGACTCAATACTTGAGGCGTGGAAGCAATCAAGTGAGCCGCCAGAGCCATATCAAGCAGGTACATGGGGACCAGTAGACTCTATTGGTCTTCTTGCTCGCGAAAACCGCAGCTGGTATGAAAGCAAAACAGGGAAGAAGAAATAGTATGGCATTAACAACTCTATCATTCGAAACGCCTGACGCGCTTACTAATGCCTTTGCGCAAGATTTAGTAAGTATTCTCAAAACAGGGATCAAAACACGAGGTCGTGCCTCGCTTATCGTTAGTGGCGGTCGTACGCCGCTAGCGCTGTTTAAACAGCTAAGCGAAACCGATTTAGAGTGGGATAAAGTTGACATTACCCTTGCCGATGAGCGTTGGGTAGAAGAGGGCCACGAGGCCAGCAACACCAGTTTAGTAAAAAATAATTTAATTCAAAATAAAGCCGCAGCAGCTCGTTTTATCGAATTGAAAAGTGACGCTGATGATGCAAACGAAGGCGTGAATGCAGCTGAATCAAATTTAGCCAGCATGCCTCAGCCCTTTGACGCATTAATTCTTGGAATGGGAGAAGACGGACATACTGCTTCGCTTTTCCCTTGTTCTGAGCAGGTCCTTGACGGCTTAGATATGAGCAGCGGCAGAACATGCATTGCTGTTCAACCTACAACAGCACCTCATCAACGTATTTCACTAACGCTACCAGCGTTACTAAATAGCCGTAATATCTTTTTGCACTTAACGGGTGAAAAGAAAAAGCAAGTATTGCTAGATGCTATTGAAAATGCCACCGAAGCGCAAAAGCCCATCACCGCTGTAGTTAACCGTGCGCCGGTTACTTTGATGTGGGCGCCATAGGAGACAAACATGAATCCAAAAATTGCTGAAGTTACGCAACGAATTATCGAGCGTAGTAAAGAAACGCGTAAAGCGTATTTAGAAAAGATTGAAGCAGCCCGTCGTCAAGGTCCACACCGAGGTGTGTTGTCATGCGGCAACTTGGCTCACGGCTTTGCTGCATGTGGTACAAGCGAAAAAGCTGACCTTCGTTCAATGACTAAAGCCAACGTAGCTATCGTGTCTGCATACAACGATATGCTTTCCGCACATCAGCCGTATGAGACGTACCCAGCGATCATTCGTGAAGCCGTCAAAGAAGTTGGCAGTGTTGCGCAGTTCGCAGGTGGTGTTCCTGCAATGTGTGACGGCGTTACCCAAGGCCAGTCTGGTATGGACTTAAGCTTAATGAGCCGTGACAACATTGCTCAGGGTGCAGCTATCGCACTTTCACATAACATGTTCGATAGTACGTTGATGCTTGGTATCTGCGACAAAATCGTACCTGGACTATTGATGGGTGCATTAACTTTTGGTCACTTGCCAACCGTTTTTGTTCCTGCTGGTCCAATGCCGTCGGGTCTGCCAAACAAAGAAAAAGCACGGGTTCGCCAAGAATTTGCTGAAGGCAAAGTGGGTCGCGACGCACTACTTGAAGCTGAATCTCAGTCATATCACTCAGCAGGTACTTGTACTTTTTACGGTACAGCAAACTCTAACCAGCTAGTGGTTGAAATGATGGGCTTACATTTACCGGGCTCTTCTTTTGTTAATCCGGGTACACCGTTACGTGACGCGCTTACGAAAGCAGCAGCGGTTCAAGCAACGCGCTTAACTGACCTTGGTGACAACTACACGCCAATTGGTCACATTGTAGATGCTAAGGCCATTGTGAACGGTCTTGTGGGTCTGCTTGCAACAGGTGGTTCTACTAACCATACCATGCACCTAATTGCCGTCGCGCGTTCTGCAGGCTACATCGTAAATTGGGATGACTTCTCAGATATCTCTAATGCAGTGCCGCTGTTAACTCGCATCTATCCAAACGGTTCAGCTGACATCAATCACTTCGTTGCCGCTGGTGGTATGTCTTTACTTATCAAGCAATTGCTTGATGCGGGCCTACTGCACAACGATGTGAAAACAATTGTTGGTGAAGGCTTAGATTTATACACCAAAGAGCCTGTTTTGAAAGATGGTGAGTTAGAATGGCGAGATGGCCCTACTGAGTCACTCGATAAAGAAGTACTTGCTACAGTAGAAAACCCGTTTAAACCAGACGGTGGATTGAGTGTGCTTGACGGCAACCTAGGCCGTGGCGTAATCAAGACTTCTGCGCTTCGCACTCCGCACTGCAACATCAAAGCACCGGCCGTTGTTTTTGAAGACCAATTCGAGTTAGATGATGCGTTCAAATCTGGCAAGCTAGACAAAGATTGCATTGTTGTTGTTCGCTTCCAGGGCCCATCAGCGATTGGTATGCCAGAGCTTCACCGCTTAACGCCACCGCTTGGTGTGCTTCAAGACCGCGGCTTCAAAGTAGCCCTTGTAACTGACGGTCGTATGTCGGGTGCATCAGGTAAGGTACCTGCTGCTATCCATGTGACTCCGGAAGCGTACAAAGGTGGCTTGCTTGCTAAAGTGCAAGAGGGCGACATCATTGAGCTTAACACCGAAACCGGTGCGCTTACCTTGCATGTTGATGATGAAACGTTGGCCGCTCGTGAGGCTGCGCCAGCAAACCTAGCTAAGCATCACATAGGCATGGGACGTGAGATGTTCGCAGGTATGCGTGCAATACTTACTGGCGCAGAAGAAGGAGCGTGTTCTCTGTTTTATACGCAGGAGCAAGCATAATGAGCCAGAAGTTTGTGGCTGATGTTGGCGGCACAAATATTCGCGTTGCTAGGGTAACCGAGTCTGGTGTAGCCGACATTAAAAAGTACATGTGCAATGACTTTGCCAGTATAGATTTGGCCATAGGCCAATACTTTTCTGATATGGCGCAACACACCTTTACGCAAGGCTGTATTGCCATTGCATGCCCTGTGCTTGGCGATCAAGTCGAAATGACAAATCACAGTTGGGCGTTTTCACAAAATGCACTTCGCAGTCAGCTTAAGCTAGATGCGTTGTTTGTTATTAACGACTTTACGGCGGTAGCGCACTCTTTACCCGTGTTGGGTAAAGAGCAGGTGGTACAAATTGGCGAAGGTACCGCGAAAGAAAATGGCAATATTGCTGTTTTTGGTCCGGGGACGGGTCTTGGTGTTGAACACATCACAATGACGTCTTCTGGCTGGCAGACTCTTGATGGTGAAGGCGGTCACGTTGATTTTGCCCCTGTTGATGAAACTGACGTTGTAGTGTGGCGTCATCTGCAAAACACTTTGGGCAGAGCGTCTGCTGAAGAAGTAATGTCGGGTCGCGGACTGCATAATATCTATACAGCACTTGCTACTGACGCAAACGCCCCAGTGACTTTTACAGAGCCAGCGCAAATCACAGAAGCAGCCCTTAACGGTACGTGTAAGATTGCAGAAGCAACGCTTACGCAATTTTGTCGCATTATGGGGAGTTTCGCCGGTAATTTAGCGCTTAACATGGCCACGACTGGCGGCATCTTCATTGGCGGTGGTATTGCCAACCGTTTCCCTGAATTTATTCAAAACAGTGATTTTAGAGCTCGTTTTGAGGCAAAAGGGCAGATGAAGCACTACGTGAAAGACATTCCCACCTATTTAATTGCAGAGCCTGACCATGGTCTATTGGGTGCGGCTGCATATCTGAATCAAAATACAGCGAGCTAAATTATGACAACCAAATGGAAAACCTCTCCAGAGGAAATTTTTGCAGCCGGTCCAGTGGTACCTGTACTGGTTATCAACGACGTGGAAAAAGCCGTTCCTCTGGCAAAAGCGCTAATGGAAGGCGGGATCAAGGTATTAGAAGTGACCTTGCGTACGCCAGCGGCAATTGACGTGATTAAGCGTATTGCAGAGGAAGTACCTGATTCACTTATCGGAGCTGGCACGGTAACCAATGCGCAGCAGCTTAAAGCGGTAATTGAAGCTGGGGCTAAGTTTGCCATCAGTCCAGGTATGACTGCTGACCTACTTAAAGCAGGTATGGATGCAGATATCCCGCTTATTCCTGGTATTTCTTCTACGTCTGACCTTATGAAAGGCAAGGATGCAGGCTACACCCACATGAAGTTCTTCCCTGCAGAAGCGTCAGGCGGTGTTAAAGCTATCAAGTCTATTAGTGGTCCTTTCCCTGATGTGACGTTCTGCCCAACAGGCGGTATTGGTCCAAACAACTACAACGACTACCTAGCACTTAACAACGTTAAATGCGTAGGTGGTTCATGGCTTGCCCCTGACGACGCAATTGAGTCAGGTGATTGGGCGCGTATTACCCAGCTTGCTAAAGAAGCTGTTGCAGGCGCGAAGCAGTAAAAGCAAAACGCTTTTAAATTAAAAAAACCTGCCATTGTGCAGGTTTTTTTATATTTATGCGGACTGATATTAAACGGTGCTGATAAATAAGCATTTTGAGGCGCTAGATATCAACACATTGCTAAATGTACTATCTAGGAATGATAGTTTGCTTGAGTGCATGGCTTTCACCAGGGGCTAACGTTTGACCTTGTGTTAAAGATGTCTCTACGCATAGCATATGTTTATAGCCGAAGGGATCCATATCTGAAATAGAGGCCGCACCCTGCCACGGGTTCCATATTACAAGCGAATCATTACCTTCAGAAACAACTTCGGTAAATGCACTGCCGTCCACTTCGATTTCAGCGGTTTTAACCGGGGCAACATGTATTCGGTCTGTTTCACCAGTAATCGTATATGGCGCAGGTGTAGATTTTAAGGCCCAATCATCTAGCTTATCTTTGTATTGCCCTTCAATACCGTTTATCTGCGTATGTTGGATGTGATCTACTTGAAAGTAAGTGTGTAATGCGCAATTGAACTCGAATGGTACTACACCCGTATTTTCTGTAACGAGCGAGACTTCTAGCGCTTCACCGACGGCAATTTTCATAATAACGCTGCAGTCGTTTTCGAACCCTTCTGCACGGGTAAAGCTTGGAGAAAGGGTTATCGTTGTTCTCTTGTCTGTATCTTCTGAATTAACCAGCTTCCACACTTGTGTTCTTAAAAAACCATGAGAGGGGAGTGCACCCTTCTCGCGGCCGTGATCGTCGCTAAACCAAGGCCAGCATACTGGAATACCGCCACGAATAGGACGTTCGCCATTTAAATAGGCGTGAGGGCTTACCCAGAGTCGCTCTCGTTCGTCGACTTTTGGAATATAAGAAAGGATATGGCCGCCAAATAGGCTTATACGTGCTGAAGCGAACGAATTACTCACATCTAGAAAGGTGAGTCCATTAGACTCGCTAACGGTAACTGAATTAACAGGCGGCATAAGCCCTCCTTGGACAAATAAGAGAACAAAAAAGATAAGCGACGGGAAAACATGTATCGCTAGAACATCGTGCTAATAGAAAGCGTCACTTTCAAAAACAAAAAAGGTGCAAACGCATTGTTTACACCTTTAGATTAACTCAACTTATACAAAATTAGTTTAACTATTTTTGCAAAATTTGGTTTTTTACTTTGATATGTGAGCCACAAGGTCAAGAACCTTGTTTGAGTAGCCCCATTCGTTATCGTACCAAGATACTAATTTAACGAATGTATCAGTTAATGCGATACCTGCCGTAGCGTCAAAAACAGATGTGCGAGCGTCGCCAACGAAATCATTAGAAACAACAGCATCTTCGGTGTAGCCCATGATACCTTTCAAGTCGCCTTCAGAGGCTTCTTTCATGGCTGCGCAGATGTCAGCGTAGCTTGCAGGCTTTGCCAAGTTAACAGTAAGATCTACAACTGAAACGTTTGGTGTAGGTACACGGAAAGCCATGCCCGTAAGTTTGCCGTTTAGTTCTGGAATTACTTTACCTACAGCTTTCGCTGCCCCCGTTGACGATGGAATGATGTTTTGGCCAGCACCACGACCCCCGCGCCAATCTTTCATAGATGGGCCATCTACAGTTTTCTGTGTAGCCGTCGTCGCGTGAACGGTTGTCATTAGACCATCAACAATGCCAAACTTGTCATTAAGTACTTTAGCAAGTGGCGCTAAACAGTTAGTAGTACACGACGCGTTCGATACGATGGTTTCGCCCGCGTAGCTGTCTTGGTTCACACCCATAACGAACATAGGCGTATCATCTTTTGAAGGCGCAGACATAACAACCTTTTTAGCACCTGCTTCGATGTGTTTAGCCGCCGTTTCTTTTGTCAGGAATAGACCGGTAGATTCAACAACAACGTCAACGTCTACTTCATTCCACTTAAGTGCAGCTGGATCTCTTTCTGAAGTGATACGAATAGTTTTACCGTTTACTACTAGGTTGTTGTTATCAACCGTAACTTCACCGTCGAATAAACCGTGAGTCGAGTCGTACTTCAGAAGATAAGCAATGTAATCTGTGTCTAGCAAGTCGTTAATAGCTACAACTTCGATGTCATTGCGCTCTGCTGCTGCACGCATTACTAGGCGACCAATACGGCCAAAACCATTGATACCGATGCGAATTGTCATAACGTACCCCGATTGTTTAAATAAAATGAAAATAAATTACGTAAAGTATGGATCAAAATGCCATAATTAGCAAAATAAAAAGCAAATGTGTTGCAAAATTACGAATTAATACTTTTGCAATCGTATTCAGATATCGTCGAGCTCATGTTTCTAGAATAATGTTAAAAAATTGTATGTGACGCTTACGCTTTTTCTCAGATACTGCGTCTTTCACCGAATAACAGGAATGACAAACCATGACACAACAACTTCTGCAACAACTGGTTGAAATGCGGGGCATCGAAACCCAATATGTCGACGCATGGGGAAAACCTGCAACCATCGCAGAATCAAGCAAAGCCAAGTTGCTTAACACACTTGGTTATGACACTAGTAGTGACGAAAAAATTCAGTCACAAATAACGCAAGACGTTAAATCGGTATGGTTGTCGCCGCTTAACCCTGTTCAGGTTGTTCGCAATACCGAAGAAATTATCGTTGCCGTTCGTCTTCCTATCGAATTGGTCAACGACGAACATACCCTTACCATCACTTGCGAAAACGGTGAGGTTAAAGCGCACACATTTATCCCTGTTGATCAAGAAATGACGACTATGGCTCACATCGACGATGTCGAGTTTCATGAGTACGTTGTAACAGTTCCTTTGGATTTACCATTGGGTTATCACGATGTGGTATTAAGTGCTGATAACGATGAATTTGCGCGATCCCGTATTATCGTTGCGCCAGAAGCGTGCTACACGCCAAGTGAAATCAAAGAAGGCAAGAAAATTTGGGGCTTAAGCGTTCAACTTTATTGCGTGCGTAGTGAAAAGAACTGGGGTATTGGTGACTTTTCTGACCTTTCATTACTCATAGAAAAAGCAGCAGGTGTTGGTGCGGATTTTATTGGCCTCAATCCAATTCATGCTCTATATCCCGCTAATCCAAATGCGTGCTCGCCATATGGGCCAAGTTCTCGTCGTTGGTTGAATTATTTATATATTGATGTAACTACCATTGAAGGTTACGACGATGCCTCCGTACAGAGCCTAGTAAATAGTGATGATTTTAAAGCGACCCTTGAACATGCTCGCAATGTCGAACACGTGGATTATGAAGCAGTCGCACATTTGAAATTAGCTGCACTTAAAGCCGTTTTTGAGGTGTATAACGCAAAATATCTATGTAAAAACACCAAACAAAATAAAGCGTTTAAAGCGTTTGTGGAAGCTGGCGGTGAAAGCTTAGATATGTTGGCGGTATACGATGCGCTGCAGTCGCACCTAAAGGCTGATGGTAAAGAGAGCTGGGGCTGGCCAGTATTTCCTCAGGAATTTAAAGATTATCACAACCCAGCCGTGGCTAAATTTAAGCGCGCGAACGAGCAAGAAGTGAAATTCTATCTGTTTCTGCAGTGGATTGCGGCACAGCAGCTTGAACTAGCAAGCAGCAAAGCAACCGACGCAGGCATGACCATTGGTCTTTATCGCGATTTAGCCGTCGGCGTTAGTGAGGGCAGTGCCGAAATTTGGGGTAACAAAGACCTCTACTGCACGAACGCGAGCGTGGGGGCGCCACCCGATATTTTAGGTCCATTAGGTCAAAATTGGGGTTTACCACCTATGGATCCGCGTAAACTTTACGAACAGGGCTACCAGCCAATCATCGACTTATTTGCTTCGAACATGGCGTCTTCAGGCTCACTGCGTATTGACCACGTGATGGCGCTACTGCGTTTGTGGTGGGTTGTTAAAGGCGATAACGCAAAAGATGGCGGCTACGTGTATTACCCTGTAGATGACCTGTTAGGCATACTTGCACTAGAAAGTCACCGCAACGAGAGCCTGGTCATTGGCGAAGATTTAGGTACGGTGCCAGAGGAAATTCGCAGTAAGCTTGCAGATAACGGCGTGTATTCTTATCGTGTGTTTTTCTTTGAACAAGCTGAAGACGGTGGTTTCTTCTCACCAAGCCATTATCCTGTTCAGTCTATGTCCACGTTAACTACTCACGATATGCCAACGCTAATTGGTTACTGGCACTGTTTAGACCTTGAGCTAGGCAAAGATATCGGTCTTTATCCAACGGATGAAATTCTGCAGACCTTGTATGAAGACCGCCATGAAAATAAGCAGGAAATTCTAAATACCCTGCACGGCCATGGTTCAATTGATGACAATGTGGGTCACGATGTTAATTTCACAGGTATGAACCGAGAACTTAACAACGGGATGCAAGTTCATATGGCAGGAGGGTCTAGCGCACTCTTAAGTCTTCAGTTAGAAGACTGGTTAGAAATGGATAAGCCGGTGAATATCCCGGGTACGTTTAATGAATATCCTAACTGGCGCAGAAAACTCACCGAGAATATTGAATCGATGTTCGAAAGACATGATATTAATGATTTAGCGTCTAAACTTACTCAAGCACGAAAGCAAGCGAGCCAAGGGTAGGGCGTGTGTCCCTAATCATCATTATCAAAGAAACGGTAATTGATGGTTGCCTAGGTTACTTAATCGAGTAAGATAAAGTGCCATCACGGTGCTTTCGACAGGGCTTGAACGCAATAAGGCGCACTCAAGCCCTCAATTCAACCCGCTGAAATGCGGGTTTTTAATAGGAGTAGCGAATGCAATTAGCGCAGCAGTTTGAACAGGTATTATGTTCTCAGCCCTTTTCCCAACTAGGTATAATAACAAGTAGTAATGAGTCGAAACTTCGAGTGTGGCGCCCTAATGCTCAAGGAATCACCATTCAATGGGAAAATTCTGCGCTTGAAGATTTAACGCTCTCATCAAAAGATGGATTGTTTGAGGCGTCGCTACCAAAAGGTTATGACGGTGAAGTTTATCGGGTTATCACTCGAGGCTCCCAAGATAAAAAAGGTAATATTGACCCCTATCAGTTCACTGAACAGGCCTATCATGCAGTCCATTATATTGATAGCGCACCGGAAAATTTATACACGCAAGCTGGCGCACAGCTTATATCCCTCACTACAGGCAGTGGAAACGAAATTAGCGGTGTAAGATTTTGTGTTTTTGCGCCTAACGCCAGCACCGTTTCCCTTATCGGAGATTTCAATCAGTGGGATGGCCGTATGCACCCCATGGAAAAGACGTCAATGGGTTATTGGGTGCTTTTTGTACCAGAACTGACTGAGGGCGAACGTTACAAGTATCATATCAAAGACGCCCACGGGCACGACTTACCACATAAAGCTGACCCGCTGGGCTTCAGTGCCGAACAGTATCCATCGCACGCTTCAAAAATCTTCAACCACGATACCTATGAGTGGAACGACCAAGTTTGGATGGAACAGCGCGGTAAAAATAAGTACCAAAGCCCCATGAGTATTTATGAGGTACATTTAGGCTCGTGGAAGCGCCCGGACGATGCGTCTGGTGCTCGCTACCTGACTTATCGCGAGCTTGCTGATGATTTGATTGCTTATGTTAGTGACATGGGCTATACCCACGTCGAACTTCTCCCCATTTCTGAGTTTCCGTTTGATGGCTCATGGGGGTATCAGCCCGTAGGAATGTTTGCACCCACCAGTCGTTTCGGTAACCCGGATGATTTTAAATATTTTGTTGATAAATGCCACCAAGCTGGAATTGGCGTGATTATCGATTGGGTCCCCGCTCATTTTCCTGAAGATGGACATGGTTTAGCCCGATTCGATGGTTCTTGCGTTTATGAATACGAGGACCCACGCAAAGGCTGGCACCCAGACTGGAACTCATGCATTTATGATTTCGGTAAAGATACTGTTCGCCAGTTCCTAGTGGCAAATGCGCTATTTTGGTTAGATAAATTCCACGTGGACGGACTGCGTGTTGATGCCGTAGCTTCAATGCTGTATCTCGATTACTCGCGCAATGACGGCGAGTGGATCCCGAACGTGGACGGTGGTAATGAAAACTATGAAGCCATCAGTTTGCTTAAGTGGATGAACGAGGAAGTATATAAACACTATCCAGACGCCATGACGATTGCCGAAGAATCGACGTCGTTTCCCAAGGTTTCTCGCCCCGTATTCGATGGCGGCCTAGGTTTCGGTTTTAAGTGGAATATGGGTTGGATGCACGATTCATTACATTATATTGCTAAAGACCCCGCATATCGCAATTATCACCATGGCGATATCACGTTCAGTATGGTGTATGCGTTTGATGAAAACTTTGTACTGCCTATTTCACACGATGAAGTTGTGCACGGAAAGGGTAGTATGCTGCATAAGATGCCGGGGGATGAATGGCAGCAGGCAGCAAATTTACGCTGTTACGCCGGTTTTATGTATGGGCACCCTGGTAAGAAGCTAAATTTCATGGGGAACGAGCTCGCGCAGGCCCGTGAATGGAATCATGACAGTAGTCTTGACTGGCATCTTCTAGATTTCGACAAGCATAAGGGTGTTCAAACCCTTTACAAGGCGCTTAATCATCTTTATACGTCGACGCCTGCGTTGTATGAACAAGATCATAACCCCGCCGGTTTCGCTTGGTTAGACCACGGTAATGCCGACCAGAGCGTTGTGTCATTTGTACGAACATCTAAAGATGCAAAACAAAAGGTCTATGTTGTATCTAACTTTACTCCTGTACCGCGTAAGCATTTCAGGATAGGTGTTGATGAAGCGTGTTCGTTATCATTGGCTTTGAATACGGATGCCGGCGAATTCTGGGGAAGCAATTATGAAGTGGTTTCTAAAGTAGATACACAAAACACTCCGTGGAATGATCGACCCTATTCTGTGGAGGTAACGTTACCGCCCCTGTCTACTGTGTTTTATATTACCAACTTAGACTAAACCGTTAAGCTAATAGTACATTGAGAACGTTGTGAACGAGATACAAACAACCGCGCTAATTGAAATAAATGCAATAGGCCAGCCGTATCCATTAGGCGCATCAATTACAAAAGAAGGATGTAATTTCGCGGTATATGCACCAGACGCGAAAGCGGTAATATTGTGTTTTTTCAATAGCGATACAGAAGAGGCGATAAGCGAGCATCCGTTGCCGGAAAAAACAGGCGAGGTTTGGCATGGTCACTTCAGCGGCGTTAGTGCAGGGCAGTACTATGGATATCGGGTTGAACGGGGTGAGGGCGGTTTGCACTCAGTGCCCACTGACAAATTACTTATCGATCCTTACGCAAAGAAATTAAGCCGTGCGATAAAGTGGGATGCGCGACGTTACAAGCATGACTCTCAGTTTATGGTCCCAAAGTGTATTGTTATAGACGATAGCTCTTACGCTGTTAGCCATGCAAGTTCCCCTGTTATTCCAAAACACAAGCGTGTTGTTTATGAAGCCCACGTTAAAGGGCTCACTAAGCTTCACCCTGATGTACCGAAAGAGCATAGAGGCAAATTTATAGGGGCGGCGCATCCAAGCGTAATTAACCATTTAAAGGCGCTGGGTATCACTACGGTACAGTTTATGCCTTTGTGCTCATTCATGCCCGAACCGTTTATTACAGATAAAGGACTGACGAATTATTGGGGTTATAACCCCGTTAATTTTTTCGCGCCAGAGCCTCGCTACGGTGTGGCAGACGCCTTGGCCGAGCTTAAAGCAATGGTCGATGCGTACCACAGTGCTGGCCTTGAGGTAATTGTCGATGTGGTATTTAATCATACGGCAGAAGCAGGAGAGGGGGGCCCGATATTATCGTATAAAGGATTTTGCCCCTATCAAGCGTATTTATTGGAACAAACAAAAACCGGTGAGCTCGTCTATTCGAATCATTCAGGCTGTGGTAACACCGTAAACACCGCTCAACCATTTATGATGGGCCTTATTTTAGATGCGATGCGTCACTGGGTCTCGGTTATTGGTGTTGATGGTTTTCGGTTTGACTTAGCTGTTTGTTTGGGAAGAGAACCGCAGCAGTATAATAAAAAGTCCGGTTTGCTGCGGGCAATCAACGCCGATCCTATTCTAAGGGATAAAGTATTACTTGCCGAACCCTGGGACATTGGACCTGGCGGTTATCAGGTTGGCAACTTCCCGTCGCCTTGGCTTGAGGTTAACGATAAGTATAGAGACACAGTACGAGCATTTTGGCGCGGTGACGATGGCGTAACAGCTGATTTCGCAACGCGACTTATGGGCTCCAGAGATATATTTCACAAAGGGCGTCGACATATCAGTACATCGGTGAATAACGTAACCTATCACGATGGATTTACCCTTCATGATATGGTGACTTACGCCGAGCGTCATAATCTTGATAACTTGGAAGATAACAGAGATGGTCACGGTCACAACCTCTCGGCTAATTATGGTGTAGAGGGCGAAACCAACGATGAATCCGTTATCACCATGCGAGAGCGCCAGAAACGAAACCTCTTTGCAACCTTGATTTTTTCACAAGGTACGCCCCATATTCTTGGTGGCGATGAGCTAAGCCGAACCCAAAATGGAAACAATAACGCTTACTGCCAGGATAATCCTATAAGCTGGCTGAACTGGGAGATGAATAAACGCAAGCAGGACTTTCTGAGTTTTTGCCAATACGTTATTCGCCTGCGTCAATCTTCTTCCTTACTTAGTGAGTTAAAGCTTCATGATGATGCTTTTACCTTATCGCGAAATGTAAAAGAAATAAACTGGTATAAACCCGATGGTTCAGACAAAGCGTCTGAAGACTGGAATGCGCACCACAACAAGTCCTTTGGCGTTGAAATTAAGGGGTGTGCGTTAGGTGAACAAAAGCCAGAACATTGGTTTTTATGCGTTAACGCCAGTGAAAATGACGTGCGCTTCCATCTACCGTCTGTACTTCCAAAAGGGGGATGGACTATGCACCTAGATACCAGATACAGTTCGCTGGAAGAACAACCGTCAATATGTATACAAAAGGTATTCTTACAAGCCAGTAAATCACTCACGCTGTTTAGCTTTGCCCAGTTTACTGGGTAGAGCGCAATTGATTTTCGGTTAGTGTGCGTTAAGAATAATATCTCCCTATACTATAATGCGTTGAACCGACTAAGACTTTACCTTTGTTGGAATTTCATACAGCATAGGGTTGTAAGCTGAAGCTCAGGGTTAAAACCTCCGACCAATTAGCCTTTAATGCCTGTTTATGTTTACTGGTGGTGGTATTTACACCAGTGCAGACGAAATTACGATGTTTGACTGTTCATTATTGTTTCAGGTGGTATCATGCGCAGCCATCTGAAATGTGAGGGTGTTCCTATGCAAAAGAAAGGTGGTAATTCGCACGAAGACAAGTCGTGTGATATTGGTTTTATCGGTTTAGGGGTAATGGGTAGTAACCTGACCATGAACCTTGTGGACCATGGTTATCGCGTCGCGTGCTTCGACTTAGACCAAAACAAAGTTGAGTCTATTTTAGCTAAAGACGACAGCGAACGCGCCGAAAATACTGAGCCTCGTGTTGAAGGCTGTAGTTCATACACCGAGCTTTTGAGCAAATTAAAAGCCCCTCATTTAATTATCATCTCTGTGCCTGCGGGCGACCCAGTTGACCATGTTTGTAATCATCTGATTGATGCGGGTATTCATGCTGACGATATCGTTGTAGATACAGGTAACAGCTTGTGGACTGACTCTGTAGCCCGCGAAGAGCAGTATAAAGGGAAATTTATTTTCTTCTCTACTGCAGTGTCTGGCGGTGAAGTCGGTGCGCGCTTTGGTCCGTCTTTAATGCCTTCAGGCAACCCATATGCATGGACACGTATCGAGCCTGTGCTCAAAGCTATTGCTGCGAAGGTAGATCCTGAAACCGGTAAGCCACTAGAAAGTCATACGCCGGGTCAGCCAGTGTTAGAAGGCGAACCATGCGCGACTTATATAGGTCCCGTTGGAGCGGGTCACTACGTGAAAATGGTGCACAACGGCATAGAGTACGCCGACATGCAGCTAATTTGCGAAACCTATCATGTAATGCGCGAGGCGCTTCATATGGCGCCCGCTGAAATAGCAGAAGTATTTCGCAAGTGGAACCAAGGCAAGCTTAATAGCTATTTGATGGAAATCAGTGCCGAAGTGCTAGAGCAAATGGATCCAGAAACCAATCAGCCGCTTGTTGATGTTATTTTAGACAGGGCAGGCCAGAAAGGAACGGGTCTGTGGACCGCGGTAAGCGCATTACAGGTAGGTAGCCCGGCGCAAACTATTACATCAGCAGTATTCGCACGCAGTATATCTAGCCTGAAAGATGAGCGAGTGGCAGCGAGTAAAGTACTCACAGGTCCAGATGCGCGAACGTTTAGCGATGAAGAAAAAATGTCTATCGTTAACAAGCTAGAGCAAGCGCTCTACTGCTCGAAAATCTGTGCTTATGCTCAAGGTTTCCAGCTGATGGCTATGGCGGGTAAAGAACACGGTTGGACGTTAGAGTTTGGAGAAATCGCAAAAATTTGGCGTGCAGGCTGTATTATTCGCGCAGTATTTTTACAGTCGATTTCTAAGGCTTACGAAAACAACGAAGATCTTGCGAACTTGTTGATGGACCCGTTCTTTTCCGAACAAATTACCCAATTCCAAGCTGATTGGCGAGAATCTATCGCCCAAGCAACCCTTGCAGGGGTTCCTTGTCCTGCAATGATGTCAGCATTGAGTTATTACGATTCTTATCGCACAGCGGTATTACCTGCTAACCTGTTGCAAGGCCAGCGCGATTATTTCGGCGCGCACACTTATCAGCGTGTTGATAAACCAGCGGGTAAGAAGTACCACATCGAGTGGAGTGATCCAGCAAGGCCGCAAACTGCTATCAAAAGATAGCTGATAACATTCAACGCTATCGCTCTATGAGCCCTGTCATTAATGAGCGAGCGTTTTTAAGAAAAAGGTGTATTTGTTGTCAAATACGCCTTTTTTGTTTTAGGAGGTAAGCGATGTCGACAGATAATAATGAAGGTGTATCCAAAACAGAAAAAGATTGGAAAACAGATTTAAGTGAACAGGAATACTATGTGTGTCGTGAAGCGGGGACTGAGCGGCCCTTCACAGGGGTTCTTTTAGATGAACAGCGAGAAGGCTTGTATTTATGTAAGTGCTGTGAAGCTCCCTTATTTCCTTCAGATACCAAATTCGATGCCGGTTGTGGTTGGCCATCTTTTTATAAGCAGCTCGATGATGGCAATGTGGATTACAGAGAAGATTTAACTCACGGTATGCGAAGGGTTGAGATTTTTTGTAAGCAGTGTGGTTCCCACTTGGGGCACGTTTTTCCTGATGGACCTGCGCCAACGGGGCAGCGCTATTGTGTAAACTCACTGTCTATGACATTTAAGGGCGAAGACAACGTTAAAGTAAAAGGCTGATATTGCAGTCTCACAACGTCGCTAAAGAAGATTAAGGTAAACATCTGATTAAAAATTAACCTTGTGTTTGGCCTTCAATTTTAAAATTTAAAAAAACCGCCCATAAATGGCGGTTTTTTTAATTATTTACCGATAAAATTGTGTAACTAAGTTTCAAAAATCAGAGCTTATCTAGCTTAAGCGCATTCGCATCGAAGGTTGCGCTTTTAAGGCTGCTAACGACTTCATCGATGATAGCGTCCAATATTTCAGTAGGAAGTGCATGTTGTTGCCCCAATTGAACTCGCTGAGTTTCATCGAGTCTCTCATCGAAGGCTTCAGCGACGCCGTACCAGACATAAGCACGACGATAATTGTCTATGTCCATGCCTATAGAAGCGAGTGAATAAAAAACACTTACATCAATATCATCACTGTCGGTGTATAAGCTTAATGCGCGATAAAGGGTTTCTGTGGTGCGCTTTAAATCGGTTTTTATCTGAACTGAGGCAAGAGATACCAGTAAAGCGGGATCGGTAACCCGATTGCTTGCCGCGTAGCGCTCAAAGCGATGAAAAGCATCTTTATCGTTGAAACGAGTCCAGTGATAGTAGGAGAGGTAGGGGTCTAATGAATCTTTAGTCTCTCTGCTAAGCCGTTTAATTTCACGTTGAGCGGTGATCACGCCCTTAAGTCGGGTGGCTTCTTTTCCTTTGCGCTTTATGTGCTCAATGTGTTGCACTTCTTCTACACACGTTAAGTATTCTTCGAAATTCAAAAGAAGTGGGTATTTATATGCGTCATCTTTCGAGTCTTGGTTGTAGTAGCGAAGGCGAATAATTTCGGCTCGCTCGGCGCGACAGCGTGCGTCTAAACTTAAGTCGAGACAAATTTCGCTGTGCGACTCGCAAATTTCACTGATGGTGGGTTCGAAGAGATCGCCACAGCCGCCGAGGGCGAATAGTGAGACTAGCCCTAATGTCGGAGTTCGTATTTTTGTTGGAAACTTACCAAACAAATTCTTCGTTGTATGAGTTTTCATGGTGGTTTTGAAACTTATCAACAATTTGGTCTTCCTTGCTTGTTTATTTAAGATACTGCTCGTCACCGTCAGACGAAAACTCACCTAGTGTACCCTAAAAATAATAAAAAGCTGACGCGTAATTAAGAATTGTTGAACGTCTACGCCCTCTATTTTATGGCTGCAAATAGACATCAACGACAACACCGTTAATTTAATTTCGATGAAGGCAGAAGCATGAATCAACAGTTTGAGCAGGAATTACAAAGCAGCTGGCAAGAGCGTCAGGAATACGCAGAAATGATGTTGCCCCTTATTGGTAAGCTTTACCGCAATAAGGCAGTTGAAATTTCAGTTTACGGACGTTCATTATTAAATGCCAGTGCGATAGACGTTATCAAAGCGCATCGCAAAGTGCGACTGCACGAAGGTATCAAATTACGCCTTCGAGAAAGTTTCCCTATTTTAGAAGCGCTAAGCAATATGAAGCTGGCGCCTGCCCAAATCGATATCGGCAAACTAGCCTTCGATTTTCACTTCGGTTCTGCGGTTGATAACAGCGACCTTACGGCCTACCTCAACGAAAAACTAAACGACGTTGCCAACAAAGAGGACGATCAGAAGCCTCAAGACGTTGTACTTTATGGTTTTGGTCGTATTGGTCGCTTACTTGCACGCTTACTTATTGAGCGTCAGGGGAAAAATAACAAATTGCGTCTACGAGCCATTGTGGTCCGAGGTGGACGAGACGGCGACTTAGAAAAGCGAGCAAGCTTGTTGCGCCGCGATTCAGTTCATGGTCCTTTCAACGGGAGCATTACGGTAGATCACGAGCGAAACGCACTAAAAGCGAATGGCTCGTACATCCAAGTGATATATGCCAACAGCCCTGATGAGGTGGATTACACCCAATATGGTATAGATAACGCCATCATCGTTGATAACACGGGCATTTGGCGTGATCGCGATGGTCTTGGTCTTCACCTAAAGGCGAAAGGCGCAGCTAAAGCCATTCTTACTGCACCTGGTAAAGGTGACATTAAAAACATCGTACACGGTGTGAACGACGAAGAAGTAACACCAGAAGATACTATTGTTTCTGCTGCTAGCTGTACGACCAATGCCATTACACCGGTGCTTAAAGCGCTAGATGAAGAATATGGCATTGAAAATGGTCATGTTGAAACGGTTCACTCGTATACTAACGACCAAAACCTGATCGATAACTACCACAAAGGCGACCGTCGCGGACGAAGTGCACCACTTAACATGGTAATTACCGAAACTGGTGCGGCGAAAGCGGTTGCCAAGGCATATCCGAAACTAGCGGGTAAACTTACTGGTAACGCTATCCGTGTACCTACGCCGAATGTGTCTTTAGCTATTTTGAACTTGAATCTTAAAACGTCAGTAGATCGCATTGCAGTAAACGAATTTCTTCGTGATACCGCACTGTTCTCAAAGCTTCAGCATCAAATTGACTACACAGCAAGTAAAGAGATTGTATCTACAGACTTAGTTGGCTCTCGCGCTGCGTCAGTAGTAGATTCTCAGGCAACCATTGCCGCGGACAACCGCTTAACGCTTTATGTATGGTACGACAACGAGTTTGGTTACAGCTGTCAGGTATTGCGCGTAGTTCGTGACATGGCAGGGCTAAGCTTCCCTACATTGCCGCTTTAATAATCTTCTATAAAGCTGAGCTTTAAACTGTATAAAAAACCGACCCAAGTGGTCGGTTTTTTGATGGTGTAAACATTTTGTATACTTTCGACAGTATAAAAGCCGCTGAGTGCGTGGAATTTGTGTTTATGTCTATGCTAAATTAGCGCTCAAATAACGAGGAAAACGACAGTCTATGCATATTTCCAGTCAATTCGACAGCGGTAACATCGAAGTAGTTAGCGCACAATCACCAGACGATATTCGTCTTACCATTCCCAACGATAATCAATCTGAATTTGCTCAGTGGTTTCATTTTCGTTTAGTGGGCGAAACCTTTGTAACGCACACCATGACAATCGGTAACTTGGCAAAGTCGGCATATCCAGAAGGTTGGAAAGGATATAACGTTCTAGCGTCTTACGATCGTCACACGTGGTTTCGCATTCCTAGCGAATTTGACGGTGACAACCTTACGTTTTCACTTACGTTAGAACAGCCTAGCGTTTACTTTGCGTATTTCATTCCGTACAGCTATGAACGCCATCTCGATCTTGTGCACGATGCGCAAATGTCATTGTTGTGTGAGCACAAATTCTTAGGCCTTACTCTAGATGGCCGTGATATGTCTTTGCTGGTAATCGGTGAAGAAACGCCAGAGAAGAAAAAGGTATGGATAACAGCCCGCCAACACCCTGGCGAAACGATGGCCGAGTGGTGTGCAGAAGGCATTATATATCGTTTACTTGACGAGCAAGATGGTTTGGCGCGACAGTTGCTTGATAACGCCGTGTTCTACATTGTGCCAAACATGAACCCAGACGGCAGTGCACGAGGCCATCTGCGTACCAACGCTGTAGGCACCAACCTCAATCGCGAATGGGCAACGCCCTCGCAAGAAAAAAGCCCAGAAGTACTTTACGTACTTAACGCGATGAGTGAAATTGGTGTGGACATGTATCTTGATTTGCACGGTGATGAGGCATTACCGTACAACTTTGTGGCAGGAAGTGAAGGCAATCCAAGCTACAACGATACTATTGCAATGCTTGAAAATACGTTTAAAGATGCGCTATTGAATGCAACGCCTGAGTTTCAGGATGAATTCGGTTACGACAAAGACGAGCCAGGTAAGGCTAATTTAACCGTAGCGTCAAATGCGGTGGGTGAGAAGTTCAAATGTATGGCATACACAGTGGAAATGCCATTTAAAGATAACGCTAATGTGCCGGACGACATTTATGGATGGTCGGTACAGCGCAGCCGTCAATTAGGTGAAGATTTGCTTATTGGCGTGAATGCGGTTGTTAAAAAGCTAAAAGCATCAGAAAAATAAAAATAGGAAGCGAAAGCTTCCGCAAGAAAGGCCTCGACAAAAAGAGGCCTTTTAATTATTAAAATAAAACAACAATTAAACATAATAAAAAAGGGGAATAACGTTGGAAGGGTTATATGGTTTTCTAACTATGCTCGATGGATTCTTAGGGGGCGCGTTTTGGTTTCCTTATGTGCTGTTAGGTGTAGGTCTTTTCTTCACGGTTTATCTTAAGTTTCCGCAAATTCGTTTTTTTAAACACGCTTGGCAGGTTGTTACCGGCAAGTTTGACAAAGAAAGCGACCCTGGCGATACCACCCACTTTCGCGCGCTAACTACCGCACTGTCTGGCACGGTAGGTACAGGTAATATCTCAGGTGTGGCGTTTGCTATTTTCTTAGGTGGTCCAGCGGCATTATTCTGGATGTGGGTTACCGCTTTTTTGGGTATGACGACAAAGTTTGTTGAGGTAACCCTGTCGCATAAGTACCGTGTTAAAACCGAAGACGGCACAATGGCTGGTGGCCCAATGTATTACATGGACCGTCGTTTAAACATGAAATGGCTAGCTGTGGCCTTTGCTATCGCCACGGTAATAAGTTCATTTGGTACCGGCAACCTTCCTCAAAGTAACGGTATTGCACAAAGTATTGAAGCCACTTTTGGTTTTGAGCCTTGGTTAGTAGGAAGTGTATTGGGTATTCTTCTCGCCTTGGTTATTCTTGGTGGTATTCAGCGAATAGCGGCTTTCACCGCGCGCGTTGTTCCCGTAATGGCAGTTATCTACCTTATTGGTGCGCTTGCGGTTATTTTCGCGAACCTTGAAAATATTGGCCCTTCGTTTGCCGCTGTAATTGGTGATGCGTTTACCGGCTCAGCCGCTGCAGGTGGTTTCTTGGGGGCGTCGTTAGCTTACGCGTTTAACCGTGGTGTTAACCGTGGCCTGTTCTCGAACGAAGCCGGGCAGGGGTCTGCACCTATTGCTCACGCAGCTGCAAAAACGAAAGAGCCCGCATCAGAAGGTATGGTTTCTCTGCTGGAACCTTTCATCGACACCATTTTAATCTGTACCGTTACGGGTTTGGTTATTCTCTCTTCAGGTGTGTGGAAAGAAAAGCACGAAAACGTGTTCGATCGTTCCGATATGTATTTCGTGGCGGGAAAATACGACGATACCAACCAAGCTGATGTCGATAAATTATATGGCTACCTAAACGAGATTGAAGGTAACGTTGTTGAACCTTATACAGGGTCGATTACAGTTGTTAACGGCACTGCGGTAAGCGATGGCTTTACGCTTCTTAACGCTCGTTCAATTGCGGAAGACGTGAAGTATTCTGTCGGTAGTGAAGACTTGTTTACCGGTACCCTCAAAATTGTGGACGGTAAGCCAGTTAAAGAGAATTTAGAAATCAGCGGAAAGTCACTGGTTCACTCTGCAGCGCTAACGACGATTGCATTTACACGAGGCTTTTTTGGCGACTTCGGTCAATATATCGTGTCAATTGGCCTTATGCTGTTTGCGTTCTCAACTGCTATTGCCTGGTCTTACTACGGTGACCGCGCCATGACTTACCTTTTGGGGCCGCGTTCTGTTATGCCGTATCGCGTAATTTACGTTGCCGGTTTTGTTTGGGCTGCGTTCTCCGACACCACATTAGTTTGGGCACTGTCTGCCGTGGCTATCGTGGTAATGACCTTGCCTAACCTGTTTGGGATCATGCTGCTTTGTAAAGAGATGAAGGAGACCGTAAACGACTATTGGTCTCGCCACAAAAAGTAGAAACCACGGATTTATAAGGCGTCTTAAAAGACGCTGTTGTCTAACGTTTATACAGAAAACAAGTGAGTAAATTTGCGCGCCGGTGTACTTTGTTAAAAGTGTACACCCCGCGCATTTTTTGTTTTGGGATGTCATGGTTTATCCTCAGAATCGACTTCATTGTTGTGCCTAACTTCAGTATGATAGCCGTCCGCGTAAAATACTGGTGCAAATAGCATGAGTATTCTCATTTCGCACTCAATCATTAGGAGCAACATATGGCATTAGTTGACTGTCCTTCATGCAACAAGAAAACGTCTGACAAAGCGAAGACGTGCCCTCATTGCGATTTCAAAATCGGTGACGCGACTTCAGAAGATATAGAGCGCAAACAAAGCTTACAAAGATTTAAAAAGCTGGCGAGTATCCAGAACCAGTCTCTTCTTGCTATGCTAATATTCGTTGCGAGCTTTGGCTTCATGTATTGGGGCGGAACCCGTCCGGGTGATTTGCAACATAATTTGGCTATTTTGGGCGCAGTGGTTGGCTTTGTATGGTACTTAGTAAATCGTGCGCGTATTGTTTATATAAAGCGTTTTTCCTAAATGAATATTGAAGCACTATTAGCGAGTATGACGCCAGAAATCTATGAGCGTCTCCGCCAAGCAGTTGAAACCGGCAAATGGCCTGATGGCACACCTTTGAATAATGAGCAAAGAGAAAGCTCGATGCAGGCCGTTATGCTTTACCAAGCCAAAATTGAAAAGTCCTCAGAGCATATGACTGTAGGCGAGAACGGCGAAATTGTTCACAAAAGCAAAGCCGATTTTAAACGCTCATTACGTAGTGAGCAGGATGATAAAAATACAATAGCGCGGTTCAAACAGGATGATATTTAGTCGTATATTTACGCCTTCGCACCAAAGCCCTAAGCCTGAAAAAAGAATACAGGCAATTGAAAATCTCTCTCCATATAAGGCACAAGAAAAAACAATTCTTCACGAGCTCGCCTTCAACGACGAGGATCCCAATGTAAGTTTATCAGCGCTAGAGAAGCTCAATAGTTTCGTGTTGTGGCTTAAAATGTCGCAAATCGCGAAGCAGGCTCGAGTAAAAAAGGTCGCTGAGCAGAAAGTTAATTCAGCGCTTTTAAATGAGGGGGATCTTTCCCTATCTTGTGAAGAAAAATTGTCGTTTTTAAAAGAAACGGCGAGTCCCGAGTTCGTCATACAACTTCTACCCAAAATGCTCGAAAAAGACGCTGCACTGTTACGTGACGATACGTTAGCCAAAGCGTTAATTGAGAAAGTTAATAAACCTTCATTTACACATTACGTTTTTTTAGAAGGGGCAAGTGCCAGTTTACAAACACAGCTTATTAACGGTTACTCAACGATATCCGATTTGCAAAAGCTGGCAAAAAAAGTGTCGGATGACGATTTGTTGTCCAAAATCAACGTTCGCATAGACGCAATAAAAGAAGCGCAGCAGCGCCCAGTGGAACTTAAAAAGCAGCTAACTTTAACCTTATCAAAGTACCAAGCGCTACTTGATAAGCCGGACGTAGAGGTTGTCGAGCAAAAACGCCGAGAATTCGACAGTGAGCTTTCGGGGTTATTTGCCCAAATTAACCTTCTCACTCAGGAAGAACACACAGAATATAAAGAAAAACGAGAAAGGATTTCAGAGCAAGTAGACCGGTACTTATCGCGTATTCGCCCAGGGTGGGAAGAAAAACAGTTAGCTACTCAGCTTGCCAATACTCAAGCATTATGTGAACAACTATTGGCCCACGCTATCGAGCAAGTTTCATGGCTTTACGACAATCGCCTTTGTGAAGCGACACTTGCGGATGTAGCAACAGTAAACGAGAGTGTTCGCGGGGTAGAAGCTACGCTTGAGCAGTTAGCTCGTTTGGGAAATGAAAAATCAAGCGAGAAGCGCCTAAAAGAAATAACAAAAGCAGTAAACGAGTTAAACGACAAACTTGAACGTTTCTCTATGCAGCAACACTACGGGCAAAAGCTCCTGATTAAACTGCAAATGCTTGAGGATATTGCTACCAAAATAACAACACTTAGCGCTGTGAAGGTACAGAGCGGTCAAACAGACGCTAACCCAGCGGAACTAAGCGCACAAGTTGATGAAACGTCGCATGAAAACGTCACCCTTGATACTCTTCAGGCCGCATTTACTGAAGCGCGCGAGGATTATAAAAAGCTAAGTAGTGAGATTGACGCTATCCCTAAAGCGTTGTCAGGGCGTTACAAGGCATTGATTAATCGTGTAAGTGCTAAGGAAAGAGCGCAAAAAACAAAGCAAAATGAGCAAATCAAAAATGTTAGAAGACAAATAAGCGTTATTGATAATCTCATTGGTCAAGGAAAGTTTCGCGTCGCGATATCGAAATTTCAAAAGCTCGAAAATAACTACAATGAGATGCCCGATTCTGCGAAAGAACAAGTCGAAAAGCGCTTCGACAAAACGGCTGAAGAAGTCTCTCGTCTTGAGGGGTGGCAGAGTTATCTCGCTGCACCTCGTAAGCCTGCACTTGTAGAGGAAGCTCTAACTTTAGCGTCGACAGAAGCAGACGATATAAAAGCGCGAAGCGAAGCGATCAAATACCTTCGCAAACAGTGGTTGTCATTAACAACAACGACGAATAGCAGCACAACGGATGGTAGCGACGACGATTTGCAGAAGCAGTTTGACGATGCGCTAGAAAAAGCCTTCGAGCCTTGTCGTGAGCACTATGCAAAACTTGATGAGCAACGGCAACAAGCTCAAGAAAAACGCGTAGCTATCATAGCTTCTGTAAAATCGATAGATCCAAGCTTACCGGAAGCGGAGTTAGTTAAAATTTTCGACAGAGCAGCAAAGCAATGGCACGCTGCAGGCCAAGTTGAACGAGATACTTACGAGCAGCTGAAGCGCGAGTGGAAAGCGATTTCTGCTCCCATCCAAACTAAGATTCAAGCTTGGCAGAATGATAACCAAGCTCAGAAGCGAGATTTAGTATCGCAAGCTCAGCAACTTGCAAATCACGACGATGTAGCTGTTGCAGCAGACGAAGCTCAGAGTCTACAAAACCGATGGAAGCAAGTTGGTCATGCGGGCAAGCGGGAAGAGAGTAAACTTTGGTCGGAATTTAAAGCGGCAAATGACTTAGTTTTCGAACGCTTGAAAGCGGAAAGAAAATTACTCAATAACGTTGTAAACGAGAAGGTAGATTCACTGCTTTCTAATATCGAAAATATTGATACAAGCAGCGACGACGCTTCTTTCAACGAGTCTATGGCCCGCGTTAGAGAACAGCTTGCGGAACTACCTAAGCCGCAGCGCAGCAAAGTTGAGCGAAAATTAAATGTGGTTGAAAGCAAGCGCGAAGCGCAAGCAGAACGTGCACAGGCTCAATCTCAACGAGACAAAGCACAGGCACTCACTTCATTACTTAAGCTTAGCGTAGGTGAAGGTACTGAAGATAAGGAGACGCTAATTGAACGGTTGGGTAAGCGCTGGTCAGGTTTCTTCACTCAGTCTGACGGCTGCACTCGCTCGCAGCACGATAGGCGGTGGTTAACCGTTGCCTTGGAAGTGGCATCTAATATGCCAAGTCCAGATACTGATACATCAATAAGGTCAAGCGTTCAGTTACAGATGATGACTGCAAAACTTGAGCAAGGGGAGGCCGCCACGGCTTCCGAGATTTTAGCTGATTGGCTGTCGTATGATGTATTAGAGTTTAAAGACAATGCTTTAACCCAACGTGTTATTGCTGTTGTTGATGCACACCCCGAGGTGGTGTATTAAATGGAAAACGCTGTTGAATATGAATTTACGACAGAAATGTCTGCTTATCGGTTTTTGAACACCGTTAAACACCTTGATGCAGATGGATTGAAGGTTAAATTCGGAAAGTCTGACCATCACGTTAGTGTTAAGTATCGTTATATACTTGGTGAGTTTGATTCGACGCTATCGACGCTCGACGATTTAGCTAGAGACTTAGGTGGCGAAGAAGTTTCCTAGCTAGTTTTTAACGTAAACGAAAAAGGGTCAGACAATGTCTGACCCTTTGTTCTAAAGATCCTATTAACAATCTTTATCTTCGGCTTCTACGCCTTCTTTCACATCTTCGCAAGCATCTTCAACGGCGTTACCCGCATCGGTAACCATTTCGTCAAGCTCTTCACCTGCGTTTTCTGCTTCACCATCGCCACACGCGGCTAGTGATAGTGCAAATGCTGATGCTACTAATACTTTAGAAAGATTTTTAAATGAAAACATATCCTTACTCCTTTTTCCTATTAAAATGCTTGTTACTTCTAGGCTCTTGGTGCTTTGCCACGTAGCGCGTTAGCGATTAGTGAGATTACTAGCAATGCGATAAACACGAAAAATAGAAACTGTGCTATACCCGTTGCTGCACCTGCGATGCCTCCAAAACCAAAAACTGCTGCGATAATGGCGATAATAAAAAATGTAATTGCCCAACCTAACATAACTAAGTCCTCGTTTTGCTTCCGTTACTTACACAGTAACTAATGCTAGCTTCATGCCGAGTTGCTAAGTTAATGATATTTAATATAAATATTTATTTTTCTTATTTTATTGGACGATAGTAACTAGATAGTTAAAGTCACGATTACATAAAAAAGTGCATATTTTACATGACAGCATGAATTGTATTTGGAATTAGAATTAGTTTATCTATCTATATCTTTTCTCAATTCAATATATTGACTTCACCAACTCCCAAAGAACGTGAGTGATAAATTGTGGTTCGTTATTGCGTCAGCATTGTCGTCAGGAGGGTTGATATAATTGTGCATATAGCCCATTTCGATGCGCCACTTTTGATTTAATTGAAAGGCAGGGCCAATGTACAAACGATTCTGGTCAAAACCACTAGTCTGTCCCCAGTCCGTATCGTTGAAGCCAAAGAAAATTTCATCCCAGATAACGAAGCTCCAATTTTCAGTAAGTGGTTTAGACCATCTAATAAACTGTCTAAATCTATAGCCAGTATCGTCACCTTCGTCATGTCTAAATCGCTGCTCTAGACGACTTCTTCCGGACAAACTTCCGCCCATAAATTTGTTTAAGGAGTATGTCGACTGCTGCCATATTCTGTCCTCATGTATCAAGCCACCGTTACTATCAATTGTAACTCGGGCTACACCTAACCAAAGTGCAAAATCGTCTGAAAACTTGTATCCAAAACCTGGTCTTATGATAGAAACGCCCAAACGAGAAGCATCGTCTTTAAATCGTAAATGGCCATCAAACCAAAATTGCCATTTTCCATTGTTACTTGCATCGCCGGAAAGTGCCAATGCATTCCAAGATTGGATATCAGCATTCGCGAATGTTCGAACACTTGTAAATGTTAGAGATAACAAGAGCAAGGCACATAGGGATAACTTAGATTTTATGTTCATAGTATTTTAACATCTCAAAAAAAAAGACAGAGCGGAAGGGAAAGCCGCGCTGCCTAAACAAAGGGGAGAGACCCCTGAATATGCAAGTACTCAGGGGCTGAACTGACTTAATTTCCATTGGGGTTGTAGGGTAAGGATGATTGATGGGCCACAATTCGAAGATCACCGTCACTGTCTTTTACATAGGCAAATGTGTACTCTACCTTTGTTTCTCCGCCCTGTGTGTCGGTAAAGAAGTAGTTACCCATTGCTACCGCCATACGGCAGCTGTTATTGATAATGCCAACGTTATCAAACTTGACGTTTGTATAAGGTTTAATTGCGAAGCCTTTATCCTCAGCATAGGCATCGTTGCCGCCAACAAAGTAAGAAAGCGCTGCATCAAAGCTTGAACGGAATTGGTCATTAGCGGCCAGGGTTGGCTTAAATAAGACACTACTTAAATCGTAGCCATACATCGCCTGTATAAAATCGGCAGCCTCAGTTGAGTAATCGCCATCATTACTAAATACTGCGCCAATTCTGACTATACCGTCGCCCCATTTTCTCTGCGCTGACACCACCTCTCTTTCCGTGATGCACTCGTCGGAATAAAGTAGCGCGTTATCTAGTGCTTTTGCTTTTAAAACAGGCGCACTGGAAGCGGTATTGTCCATCTGCGGTTTAGCCACAGCACTGCACCCCGAGACTAACAACACTGTAGCCGCTGCAACTGCAGTCTTTGTAATCGCTGTGTTTAGTTTTTTCATCGCTGACTCCTTAGTCGTATGCAAAATTAAGTTCTGCGTCACCCAAATCACTAATATGATTAAGGCGTATAAACCTGCTATGCAGTTCATGTGATTAAGGATAGAGATTGTTGATGACAAAGACTTTTGTACAATATTAATAGAAGATTAACGGGGCATTAACGCCATGAAGGTGCGGGAAAAGCTTTGAATGCAGTGGTGCTCAGTTAAGGCTTTCTGAGCACGGTGTATAGTGCTTATCTAGCAACGCCGGTGTAATTATGGTGAAGCAGAGTAGAAGGTGGGGAAAAGTCGCGCAGTCGATGATAGCAGGTTTTATGAGCCTGGCAGTATGACACGATAAACACAGAGTCGCGATCGAACTGCCAGACGCGGATATTGTATCTTATTTAATTCTACTTTTTGGGTTCCAAAGGCTCTGACAATATCTCATTTACTGTGAAGGCATTTTTGCCCAAAGTAGTCTTATCGCTCGACATCTCTACATCTATAGTAAAGTAAATATCGTTTATCTGTGTTTTTACCACGTCATTAGAGCTAGGTACGGCCATTGGCTGAGCTACTTCGTCACAGCCTGACATTGTACACTGTTTATCGGTTTGAAAAGCTACGGGCTGTTCGTTGTTCGCCATTACCTCTCTTGCCATCACAGGCTTTTTATCAACACTGGTTTTTACAATAGCGAGGTGAGAAAAACCTTGAGATTTAGCTATCTCAGCGGCCCGATGCAGTGCGTATTGCTGAACGAGATCTGCAGGCGTTTTATCCGTTGCTTTAAAAAGGACTCTAATCTCGTTTTCAGAAAGCTTTTCGCTGGAATAACCGTACGCGGCTTTTGAACTAGCCGATTTATAGGGAGTAGGGGCTGCAATGGGAGAGGATGAGCAACCTGTTATGGCTAAAGCAAAAGTAGCCCCAATTAAGGCCAACTTAATTCGTGATTTTCTATTTATGATTGTATTGCCCATCTCACATACTCCTTAGGTACTGTGATTATTGGAATAATGACATCAACGCCGTTCGGCCTAAAGCCATCATTGCTTGATTACGTTTTGCTTTAGGCTTTGCATCTACTGCACCTTTATAGGCACCAAGTGCCGAAATACCTAACAGAACTTCGGGTTTTCCCATCAGTAACTTACATTGCCTTTTTGCTTGAGTAAGTGCAATGTCTGCGTGATGTTTTTGAGAAAAGTAAGCATGCTCTTTTTGAGCAATATCTTGTATGTTCGATTTAAGAAAAATATTCATAAATACTATCCTTCGTATTAACGAAGCTTTTACGAGCAAATAAGTTAACCAATAACTTTATGCCATGTTCGAATCAGCCGTTGAAAGCTTAAATAATTAAATGCATTTTGAGCAAGTTTAAACAAACCAAATGCTGCAGCGCTATTAAGTACGAGAAGCACAAGAGGTACTACGACATAATGTAGGCCAATGTTGTGCAAAACAGTGCCAATGGCAATGTTCAAAATAAGCCAGCAGACTGTGCCAACCGCAAACGCAGCTAAACAAGCAAAAACAGTTACAAAAAAGCTTTTTTTAATAAGCATTAATTCGCTGTTGGTCAACTCTAAAAACGCAAAGCCTTGCGCTTTTCGCTGAGCAAGTGCTTCTTGTAGTGCTGAGAAAATGTCCGAGAAAGCCGGGTCTGGATATTGCTGTTCGTTTATAGTGGAGCTTGCTGATTTACTCGTATTTAAATTGCGGGAATAAAAATTCGTCTGCGCCCCAGGGGGCGTCAGACGAAACGGATTTTCTTCGCACAGAGTAAATTGTGCTTTGTGAAAATCAGGGGCTTTCATCAAATTACTTCTTGCGTAGTAGTGAAGTTACTAACATACCAGCAGCAAACGCGATACCCGCTGTTGCAAGAGGATTTTCGATTGCATAGTTACGCACTTTTGAAGCTTGCCATTTTTGCTCTGCCAAGCGTTTTCTCTCAGACATACTTTCTGCAGACGATGATGCTGTTTTACGAATATTTTCTTCGGCAATACCCGCACTGTCTGCTAATTTATCGACGGATGCATGAAGAGAATCCTTTAATTGATCCGTCACTGGGTGGCTTGGCTCAGTCACGCCGTTTGCTGTGGTAGATTTTACCGTTTGCGATTTTGCTGATGCTTGTGTAGCCATAATACTCTCCTTAATATTTTGGGTTCAACATAAGAGGTGCAACGCTTATACCAATACTTTAACTTTTTGATTAATAAGAAATATTATGTTTACGACGTGGTTTGGGTAGTGAAAAGTTTGCAAGTCCCACGCACTGAGGTTGCAAACCTTTGTAATATTTTCGCAGTGTCTATGCGGACTGGTATTAGGCTAATGTCGCCCGCTTAGCCTACGACGGATTCTAAGTCATCTTTAGATACAGGCTTAAGGAGTGCGCTGTCTATACCAATAGATTTCATGCTTTCTGTGTCAGCTTCATGTCCGCTTACTATCGTTAGCGATGTGTCAGGAAGTGCTTTCTTCAGCTCAGCTGCAAGGTCATAACCGTTGTAATCGGGTAAGGTTAAATCCATGAGTATGTGGTCAAAACGTTGCTCTTGAGCTGTATTTAATGCATCTACACCACTATACGTAGTTGTAACTGTGTGACCTAAGTGTGAAAGAAACAGCTGTAAAAGCTCCGCCGCATCTTCATCATCTTCAATCACAAGGATTCGCTTGTTAATAACCCCCTTTTCACTCGACTTTTCATCAATGTCTGTCTTTTCGGGGCTGAGTGATGTTACATCTCGCTTGTTTTCATCTTCTGCTGAATAGGGGAGGTGTTTTTCCGGCGCAAACGGTTTGTCCAAAGGCATGTCAGCAACCTGAGCTTCTACGTTTGTAAACGTAACATGGTTACCAGGTGGCAAGTATTGAGAAAGCAAGGTGGCGAGCGCAAACCGGTCGATAGGTTTGCCGATAACATCATTAAACCCTTCTCGAATTAACGACTCTTTGAGTCCCTTCCGGCTGGCGGCTGTTACTGCAATAACAGGAATTTTTTTACCGTGACGGCGTATCGCATGAAGTGCTTCAATACCATTCATAACAGGCATGTGAATATCCATTAGCACCAGGTCGAAAGGTTGATTGTGTTCATCTGCTTCCAACACAGCTTCTAGCGCCTTAACGCCATTTTCAGCATAGCTGATATCCGCCTGTGACTGGCTCACTAAATGTCCGGTAAGCCTGCGTATTTCTCTTAAATCATCAACGATTAACACCCTTCCCGTCACACAGAGGTTGATACTACTTGATTCAACAGGTTGAATTTGCTCAAGCTGAAGGTCAACGAGAGGTTGTGATGAAATATTTCCGGGAGCAATATTAAAAGTAAAGATACTTCCTTCGCCATGTCGAGAAGTAACTGTTATATCTCCACCGAGCTTAGTGACGAGCTCTTTGCATATTGCCAGCCCCAAACCAGCGCCGCCGTGGTTGGCCCGCATTACATCTTCGATTTGTTCGAAAGGTTGAAATATGTTTTCTAGCTTATCAGGAGGCATTCCAATGCCAGTGTCCTCAACCGAGAAACATAAACGCGGCTCGTCTGGGGGCTCTGACGAGGGCACTTCAAGTGAAATCGTTAGCGTAATGCTTCCCTTGTCAGTAAACTTTACTGCGTTCGAGATTAGGTTGAGCAGCACTTGTCGCAGTCGAGTAGGGTCGGTCTTAATAAATTCAGGTATTTTGGTAGTTGAAACAACGTTAAGGCTTAAACCTTTGTCTTTCGCATTTAACCGCATAAGTGAATGGATGTCGGTAAGAAATGCCGATAAATTCACGTCTTGAATATTAAGCTCCAGTTTCTCTGCCATGATACGCGACATATCAAGAAGATCATTCAGCAAACTTAACAGATGCTTACCATTAGAGTGAATAATCGACAGTTCTTGTTGGAAAGGACTGTTGCGCGCGTCATCAATAAGTAGTTCTGTATATCCAAGAATAGAGGTCAGCGGGGTGCGGAGTTCATGACCCAAATGGGCGAGAAATTTGTCTTTCGCCTTGTTTTTTTGCTCAACTTTATTGCGTTCAAGCCGCTCGTTTTCGATGTCACGTCGCACCATTGCATAGCGTATGGTGCGCATAAATCGTGGAGACTCAATTTCAGATTTCTGCAAATAGTCAGCGGCGCCAGCACGCATGACCATTTCATCTACCGTTGCATCGGATTGGCCGGTTAAGATAACCACGGGTAGGCTAAATTGATTTGACTTTAAGACGCCTAAAACATCAATAGCGTTTTCTGCACCTAACAAATAGTCAAGTAAGCACAAATCGAAACTATCAGCTTTAAGTGCTTCCACTGCGTCTAAACTGTTTGTCACCCACGTTAGTTCAAACGAAGGTGACTCACATTGTTCCAGATAATCAGAGGTAAGGAAGTAATCATCTTCATCATCCTCGACTAATAAAACTTTAATAACCTCTGTCATCTAGTTCCCCGACTACTCGTGTGGCAACTCTACGAACTCTATCCAATAGCGTCCGAGCGCGCGCATTAGTTCAACCAGGCCTTCAAAGTTAACCGGCTTGGTTATGTAAGATGCACACCCTAAGTCGTATCCTCGAAGCATATCTTCTTCTTCCTTAGAGGTTGTTAAAATAACAACAGGAATACTTCTAAGTTTTGGATCGTTTTTAAGTTCTTGAAGTGCTTCTCTACCGTCTTTTCTAGGCATATTTAAATCTAACAGAATAAGACTAGGACGTGGCGCAGAAGCGGGGTCTGAGTATTTTCCCTCATGACGCAAAAACTCTAAGAGTTCAACGCCATCTTCAACGCAGAACAAATTGTTTAAAACTCGACTCTCTTTAAGTGCATCAACCGTGAGCAAACGGTCGTCTTCATCGTCGTCTGCCATAAGGATGTTGATAGGTTGGGACTGTTTACGCGTCATTGGTTGTTTCTCCACTATTGTTGTTAGTTCCAAAAGGATCACTGTCTTTTGGCAGTATTATCGAGAATGTTGCACCCTCTCCAGGCTTGCTTATTGCTTTAATTTGCCCATTGTGACGTTCAACTATACGGCGGCAAACAGCTAAACCAATACCGGTTCCTTTGTACTCACTTCTACCGTGTAAACGTTGGAAAGGTGCAAATATTTTCTCCGCAAAGGACTGCTCAAACCCAATGCCGTTGTCAGTTACCGTGATTTTTATCCACTCGTACTCTTCGGAAATGAGGATATCTGATATATCTTCGGGAAGTGCATTGGTTACATTTATCGAAACAATGGGCTTGACGCCTTCACTTTGAAACTTGAGCGCATTGGAAATAAGATTTAAAAACAGCTGTTCAAGTTGCGATTTATCGCCACGAATGACAGGCATATCACTCACATTTATTTCGGCGGATTTTTCATCAATAGCAATTTCTAAATCGTCAATAACGCTGTTTATCGCACGATTAAGGTCAACCTCGCCAAATTCCTTACCACGAGTTGATACGCGCGAAAACGCGAGAAGATCTGATATTAACATTGACATCCGCTCTGCTGCATTGAGCATGCGTGCAAGGTAATCTCTACCTCGTTCGTCTATGACATCGTTATAACCTGACTCTAGCCTATTACCGAACGCACGAATTTTTCTTAGAGGCTCTTGTAAATCATGAGAAGCGACAAAAGCAAAGTCTTCCAGTTCTCTGTTACTCCTTGCAAGTTCCTCAGAAAAAACGCTTAGCTCCTGAGTTCGCTCAGCAATCTTAGTTTCTAGATCCTCATTCACAGACTCAAGATCAGCTTGGTACTTTTCATGTTCCCGAGAGTTAATTTTCAACAGTAAAAATACGGTGATAATCAGAAGCAGAGTAGTGACCGAAGAAATGATTAATGTGTTCACGGAATCGCGTCGTAAGCTCATCAAGTTAGCCAAATGCGTTCCTTGCATGTTTCTCTCAGAACTATCGATTTCACTGAAAAGCGTTTCGAAACGCTTATAGAGGATAATCCCTTTGTCACTTTTTAGGAGATCGATTGCCTCTTGCTCTTTACCTGCTTTTACCAGTTCAACAACTTCAACGACCTCGTTAACCTTGGCTTTTGTCAATAAAAGCAGCTGTTCTATTCTGTCAGTTTGCACTTTAATGTCAGATGAATATGAACTTACTTCTACTTCATCCATGACCTCATTGATAAGGCCCAATGTTTCTGTGTAGTCAGCAAGATATTTTTCATCATCGGTTAGCATGAAGCCTCGTTGACCAGATTCAATTCTGAGCACGGCAACATGTAACCTGTTGACCGCGTTAATTACGCGGTTGGTAGTGAAAAGTCTTGCTTCAAGGGCAGAAAGGTCATTTAAAGTATTTACCACATAAAAAGAATTAGCCGTTATCACAACAATGACAAAAACAACAATAATGATCCAACTGTAAACAGAAGACAGCACTTTAGAAATCATTTAACTAATCCGCAATGTTGTCACCCAAGTCTGAGGTCATTTCAGTAAGGGTGTGGCTGCAGTCTTTCGCACTGCTAATTATTTTGTCTAACGCCGCAATTGCCTTTTCAGGGGCGACGTCTCCGTTTAAAGCCATTTTTACAAGTTCAGCCTGCATTGAAATCCTGTTAAGCGGCTTGCGTGCATCGTGTACGAAAACACTTAGCTTCGAAAATTCCTCGCTAGTCATACCGAATACCTCTTTTTATTCGTCTTTACTTAAATCACCATAGGCATGAAGACGGTTATAAAGCGTTTTAGTGCTGATCCCCAGCATTTCGGCTGCGGTGGTTTTATTGCCGTTCACTTTTTCAAGCGTGGCATAAATGAGTTCTTTTTCTACGTCCTCTATTGTCCTACCTGCCTGTAGCGCAGGGGTAGTACTTTGCTTTTGCGCAAAAGGAGACTCAATCGTTTTAGGAAGCTCAATTTCACTTTTTTCTGGGTCACTCATGATGGCAGCACGGTGAACAAAATGTCTCAATTCGCGAACGTTACCCGGCCAGTCATAGGCTTGTAACGTTTCAAGTTGGCTATCTTCCCAACGATAAATCGAGCCATTGTCTTTGTTGAATTCAGCGATAAAGGTTTTAGCAAGCAGCGGTATATCTTCTTTGCGTTCACGTAGGGGAGGGATAGTAATAGGAAAAACAGCAAGCCTAAAATAAATATCTTCTCGAAGTACCTTACTTTGTGCAATTTCTTCCATAGTGCGGTTCGTAGCCGAAACAACACGACAATTAACCGGAATCGATTTGGTTCCGCCAACGCGAAGTACAACTTTGTTTTCCAATACCCGAAGCAAATTCGGCTGCATATCAATTGGCATTTCTGTAATTTCATCAAGGAAAAGTGTGCCGCCTTCCGCTTGTTCGAATACACCTTCTTTTCTGCCTACAGCACCCGTAAATGCCCCTTTTTCATGACCGAATAATTCGCTTCCAATTAGTTCTTTAGAAAACGCGCCACAGTTTGTAGCGATATAGGGGCCTTCACTTTCAGAGGCGCGATGGATTGCGGCAGCAACCACTTCTTTACCTACGCCACTTTCACCTAGCAGCATAACGTTTGCACTTGTTTTACTGACGCGAGCAATAAGCTTATACAAGTCTTTCATCACCGGCGATTCGCCGATAAGTAAGTCAAAATGCTTCTCTATTTTTGCTTCTTCTGGCTCTTTACTCTTCTTTTTCTGACTTAGAACTGCTTCAATTTCTTCTCGTTGAATAGGTTTAACGAGGTAATCAACAGTCGGCCCACAAAGCCCTTTTATAACGCTCTTTACAGAAGGGTGACCAGTTATTAATGTAACTCGTGGTCGCTTTGGAAGTGCGTCTAATTCATTAAATAGGTGAGCCCCGCTACCATCAGGCAGCATAAAATCTAGTAAAACGTGGTCAAAGGTTTCTTTTTTTAACCAATCTCGCGCTTCTTCTAGTGTTCCGGCAGTAAGTACTTCATGCCCCAAAAATTCAATAATGGTACAGGCAACTTCTGTGAATTCGGCGTCGTCATCAACTAAAAGTACGGTTAGCACGTGGATGTCCCTCTCTTCTATTCCTAATTGGAAAAACTTGGAATTTAATCAATATTATGGTTTTCATAGTTCAGTCATCGCAGCATTACGAAATTTGCTATCGAAAGCTAGACAACTGCATACGTCAATTCTTTATAACTAGGAAAGTTAACTCGGCAGACGAAACAACCCATTCAAACTAGACCGCGTTTGTTGAGTAGTAACCTTTGAAGCTATTCCTATATTTCTAATTTTTGTTATTCGCAAAAACGTTTTATAAAAAGTGAATTTGCAAAAAACATTCCCATGCGCGCGATAGTTGTATTAAGTACCCAATGGCACATTTTTCGCACAGCTTTCATCTAATCATTGTTCGCAATATGGAGTGCTTTGTCTCGAAAATGCGCTTTATATTAGATTTTTAGCGAGGAATTCGTCAAACAGCATACCAGTTCACAGGTAAAGTTAAATCAAAGGATTTGAAAATGTTGGGAAAAACAGCTGAAAGATCAATGACATTATATGAGCTTCTTGGAAGAATGCAGCCCAGAGCTCAACAAGATGTCTTTCATCTTGCTGATTTTTGGAGTGTCTTAGAAAAAAGAGGCTTCGGTCCAATGCTTGCCTTGCCTTCATTTATCGCTTGTACACCTATTGGAGCTATTCCAGGAGTGCCATCTATAACAGGTGTGACGATTTTACTTATCTCTTTGCAAATTTTACTCGGTCAACGTCACCCGTGGCTCCCAGAAAAAGTAATGGAATTACAATGTGACGCCGACCAACTTAGATCGATAGTTGAAAAAGCGAAACCTTATGCGGTACGTATCGATCGATTCTTAGTTCCTCGGTGCTTTTTTATGCGTCAAACGGTTTTTCGATCGTTAATTGCATTGAATTGTATGCTATGCGGTGCGGTGATGATGCCACTGGAACTCATTCCGTTTATGGGTTTAATTCCCGCGTTTGCGGTTTTGATTATGGCAATAGGTATGGCCACTGACGATGGAGCAGTGGCTTTAGTTGGTGTGTCTGTTTCACTTTTAGGTTTTGTTTTAGGTTTTGAACAGCTCAGCGGCATCTTGAGCTAGTAAAGACGTTTAATCCGTACTACTGTCTATGATTAAGTCGGAGGTTGGAAGGTTCATCGTTTGATAACGTAATTCTCCGATAAAAGCGCGAGCCGCAGGACCAAGTGTGTCACCATCCTCAAAAGATAGATAAAGCAGCGCTTTTCTCAACGCAGCATTGTTGTCCAGCGGCAGGGGAACCAAGGTGCCGTCTTCAAGTTTGTTTTTAATAATAGCAATAGGCAACCACGCAAATCCTAAACCCTGCGCAATAACATCTACCGATGTCCTTACATGACTCACTGTCCACCGCTGTTCCGCTCCTAACCAGCCTACGTCAGCCTTACGTTCAGTTGATGAATCTCGAACCACAATCTGACGGTGAGCCTTTAAATCCTCTAACGTGAGTGTCCTACCCAACTGGTGTAACGGGTGGTGGGCGTGTGCGACGGCTACAAACTCGATCTCGCATAGATCTTCACTAAAACCATTTGGAAGGACGAAGGGCGAAATGCCCATATCCACCTTACCGCTGCTTAACAGAGAGTTTGCACCGCTCAATACGGTTTCCTCTAATTCAATACGCAACAAGGGATATTCGTCTGACACTTTTGCGAGAACGTTATATAGCAGTTCCGAAGGAAATATTATATCGACAGCAATACGTAATGTAGTTTCTGTTCCAGCCTGAAGACTGCTTGCCACCGCTTCTAGTTTGTGTGCCTCATCCAGCAAAAAACTAGCGCGACGATACATTAACTCGCCCTGCGGCGAGAGCTGTACTTTTCGTCCAATGTTTTCAAATAATCTGACACCGATAGCGTTTTCTAACTTTTGTACAGCATGATGAACACTTGACTGACTTTTATGTACTTCTACAGCGGCCTGATTAAAACCGCCTGCGTCGACAACGGCTTTGAACATTCGCCACTGTTCTAATGTGGATTTCAGCATGTATCGCTCTTTCTCTTTCTTTTCAGGCTTTTATATCACATGAGTTAATATTGAGTCATTTATCGCTAACTTCGTTAATTGTAGGCACTGAGCACGTTACAACAGATATATTTTCGTAACCTAATTTAGTTAGCTGCTCTGCCGCGAGCTTAGCGCGAACACCTGAGGCACAGTGAATGTAAAGGGGTGTGGATGCATCTTTGAATTGCTCAAGGGCTTTCATTTCGAGAACGCCACGGGGGATGTGTAATGCAGAACGAACGGGTTGTTCATTTACCTCTGCGGCTTCCCTCACGTCAATTAATGTACCTCCATTATTTTCTAACTCATTAAACGCCTGTTCTGCCGTTACAGTTCTAAAGTTAACGTCGATATTTTCTAAACGAGTCTTGATGTCAATGAGCATTTGGTTTCCTTTAAGTTAAGCTGGTGAACAACGCAGGTATTAAGTTTATATTTGTAATTTAGGATAGCAGAACAAGAGTCTTGACTGAAATTCATCGCATAAAATAGCCAATCGGCAATTTGTTTTATACTTTAGTATAATAAAGGGGTAAATTAGCCCAGTTATTTTACAAAAAAGGAAGTGCTTATGTCCGAGGATATGGTTATAGGTTCAAACGCGATAATGGAACATGCCGCAGAAGCTGAAATTTTTCTTAAGCAGTTTGCAAACAAAACGCGCCTTATGGTGCTTTGCTCATTACTCGAAGAGGAAAAGTCGGTTACTGAACTTCTTGATGTTGTCGATGTGTCTCAGCCAGTAATATCGCAGCATCTCGCCTTACTGCGAGAGTCAAAAATGGTAGCCACGCGTAGAGAGGGGCAAACTATCTTTTATCGTTTAGCTGACGAACGGGTTAAACGTTTGATAGCCTTAATGTTCGAATTTTTTTGCAAATGAAGTAAAAATTATCGTAAAAGACCCTCAAAACAATGTCCGTTTAAAGAAACGGACATTGAAAGAGAAAGGCATATCGCCTCATTTATATATTGCTATTAAGGTCACTGCATAGCGTTGCAATGTAACCATCTTCAGAAATCTTATCGTTATCCACTTCAGGTCGATTCATTAGTTCATCTTGGCTCAGATTCACGCTAACGTGATGAGCTGCCCAGTCGATGTTTTTGATATCGCTAGGTAATAACGCTAAATGCTTCCCGCCAGGTAGCCAGTTGTTTGTATCAACCACCAGAAGTACGATTTTCCAACTGCGCGTATCAATAATAAAATTACTAATATGACCTACATTGTCAGATGTCGTAGCAACTTCATATCCTCCAACTTCTCCCACCGCGCGTAAATGATTTGATGTTTTTTGAGGGTGAACAGTATCGGACTCCTCGGCATGCTGTAGTTCAACTAACTCATCGGGGTGGGCAAATTCGCCCCAAGCTCCGGGGCCTATCCAGTAGTAACCGTAGCCAAAGTACTTAAAAAGGTTCTCTTCGTACTCGCGAGAGACAGGTTTATGCTCGTCAATTGAAGGGCTATTCTTGAGTGTATCGACAGTCATATTAATATGAACTGTTTCATCTTCACAGGCTAACTGCTTGACCGAAATAGGGGATATCACGACTTTGCGGCTGAGGGGGAGCCAGGTATTAGTGTCCGCCACTAGATAGCGAACGGTGAAGGTTTCATCATCAAAAAGGATGTCGCGAATACCGCCCACTTTGTCATCAAGTGCATGAATAGAAAAGTGAGTAAGCTGTTTCGAACTAATAACCATCGTTGCGCCTCCTTTGCATGGGCTGGTTTAATCAGAGCAATAAAACCTAACACGGGCTTTTTTGCTCATCTTTAATCTAACTGTAGACATTCCTTAACGTTTCTCAATTTTGTTCTTTCCATAACTTGATTGAGATCATTTAAAGCTCAAACAAAAAAGCTCGCCATGGCGAGCTCTTTTGATCAGTCTATACTTTTTACGCAACGTCGAACTCGTCGTCTGAGTAGTCGTCATCGTAATCCGACTGATTACTTGCGCTACTGTGCAACGTATAAAAATGTTTTTTGCCTCTTGCAAGTCTGACGTACTTTGCCCACGCCTTCTCCATGTTATTGCTTGCTTCAACCTTACCACTAATAAAGTCAACAAAATGCGCTTCATCGTCACTTTCTGGTTTAAGTTCGCCACTCTCAAGTCCCAGCAGGGTTTTACCGTATGTGGTGAGAAGATCTGCTTCAGCAATGCTGAAGTCACCGGACTTACGAAATCCATAGGGAAACTTCAAACGGTCAATGTAAGGTTTTGCTGATGGTCTAATAGCTAAACTTTTCATAATGTACCCAACGTAATGTTTTGTTCAGCGCTCTTGTATGACAATTGAAAAGCAAGATAAAACAAAAGTTTTTTTTCTTATCAACAAAAAATTTTTAACTGAAGATAAATTCAAAAACTATGCGAGATAAAATAAGCGATAAATTGCTATTGGTGACTTGTAAAGTGATGTTCTTGTTCTTCTATGTTATTGAATAATAAAGAATATAACTTTTTCTGTTTTGTTTTTAGGTGATAGCAGATAAACGTTCTATCGATAGCTTTTGGTGACGGTAGATTTTTCAAAAACTACTCCATTTAGTCATCAAAAATTATTATCGCTACGATGATAAATTTTCGTTTTTCATTTTTACGCTTACGTTAATAATTAAGGTGTGTTAACAACTTAGAGAAAGCAATGAGCAAAGACTATCGTTACCAGCGTGAAGAATGGGACTCGGTAGAAGACGAAGGTTCTTACGCAAAGAAAACTAACGCTAAGCGTCAAAGCAGCGTCAAAGTTAAACAAAAGCGTGACCTACAACGTCGTGATAAACAGCGTCGTCTGCACCAAGAAGAATATTAATTCTACTAGTTGGTGAAAATTTGATTAAGCGTACCGTTTGTAACGGTGCGCTTCTGTGCTTTTGTGTTTACTTGCCGTATCATCTATGTCAATTTAGACACACTTTGATTCGGTTGTACAACAAGCATGGACATACGCTTCCTTACCACCTTTATAGAGGTGGCCAAAACTCGTCACTTTGGTAAAGCCGCAGAAAATCTTTACCTCACACAATCTGCAGTCAGTGCACGTATAAAGCTTCTTGAAGAATACTTTCATACCACGTTGTTCATCAGGCAAAGAAATAGTATCCAGCTTACGCAATCCGGAGAAAAGCTCCTGCCTTATGCGAAACAGCTTTGTGCAACACTAAACGAGGCTAAACAGGAATTACAAATTCAGTCGTCTGAATATGTAGTATGTGGCGCCACGCAATTAGCCAGTGAACTGTTGTTACCCCAAATGTTGAGTCACTTGCATAATGCCTTTCCGGATTGGTCGGTCAAAGCGGAAGTGCTTACGCTTGACACCTTGTCTCGTCAAATGCACGAACGCGTTACAGATTTGTCTTTTTCTACCGAACCGTTAAAGTCAGAAGAAGTGAATAGCACAGTGTTGCTAGAGCATGAACTTGCTCTGTATAGAGTCGGAGAGGGACGGGAAACCATAGATGCCGCCGATTTTGTTGCCATCGACTGGGGCGCCAAAGCAAGAGACTGGCTACTTACGACCTATCCACAATTACGAGATGCTAAATTAAGAACAAACTCTTTGAATTTAGCGTTAAACAACCTTCAAAGCGAAGGCGGTGTTGCTGTTTTACCCACGAATGTTCAAACCCAATTACCTGAAAATGTAAATCTTACGAAAATTAAAGTATTGGAAAACGTATCACTGAAAGTATACGTACACAGCATGAAGCAAGTAAGAAGAGTAGGTCTAACAGAAATAATAGACAGTGTGTCCACTGCAAATTAATCGTTAATTAGACAATAACTCTGAATACACAGAATGTGGCAATCGAGCCAATTAAAACGAGAATTTTATGCCAAATATACATCCATTGTTAGAAAAAAGTGCTGCTCAGCGATTAGACGCCAGTTTAGCTATTATTAAAGCCGAACAACGATTATTCATTCTCAAAGATGAGCATGGATGTGTGATGCTAACTACGGATGAAGAGGATGGCGTACCAATTTGGCCTGAATCTGAACTTGCATTATTGTGGGCGACAGAGGATTGGGCTCACTGTGAGGCGATGGAGCTTACTACCCAAGAGTTTTTAACTAAATGGGTTCCGGGTATGACCCAAGATGAGCTTATGGTCATCGTGTGTCCTGTACCTGCCGAAGAAGGTGAGGTAATAACGCCTGAAGATTTTGCAGAGTATTTATAACCTGTGATCTCAGAAGCAGATGTGCCGGTAAACAATTATTAGGAATAAAAGGAGACAATATGTTTACTGAGCAACCCACGATGAATAGTCTGTTTAGTCAACTTGGCCTAGGAAGTTCAGACGAAGAAATCGCTGAATTTTTTGAAACACACCGAGGACTGAATAAGAGTCAACATCTACATGAGGCTCCTTATTGGAACGAGAGTCAGTCTGCGTTTTTAAAGGATGCAATTGTTGAGGATGCAGCGTGGGCTGAAGTCATTGACCAGCTGAATGCCGAGTTACATGAGTAGTCGTGTTTTTGATATCAGAATTTATCCTCGCTAAGTAATCAAATTTAATTAAAGGTAGTGTTAATTTGTTGCAACCAACAGCGGACGACTTGTGGTTTGTTCCCCTAGGAGGGACCGGAGAGATTGGGATGAATCTTAATCTCTATGGCCACAATGGGCAGTGGCTGATGGTAGATTGCGGTGTCTCTTTCGATGAACCCTTGATACCGAGTTACAAAATCAAAAGGACTCATGGAGAAGGTAGCAAAGCAGGGACTACTCACCGAGTTGTCGCTCCCGACCCTTCTTTCATTGCTAGTCAAAAGGAGTCGCTGGCAGGTATTGTTATTACTCATGCTCACGAAGACCACGTAGGTGCAATCCCTTATCTATGGGAGAGATTTCAAAAGCCAATTTACACTACGCCTTTTACCGCTGAAGTACTCCGACGAAAACTCGCTAAAAGTAAATTGGCAAACCTTATTCCGATTGTTGAGGTTGACGCTGGCGATATCCGTCAAATTGGGCCATTTACAGTAAACTGGCTGGCGATTACCCACTCTCTGCCTGAGCCTTTTGCATTGAAAATATCCACACCAGTGGGGACCGTTCTACATACTGCTGATTGGAAAATTGATGCCAACCCTATTACCGGTACACCGTTTGACGTAAACCTTTACAAACAGCTTGGAAAAGAGAACATACTTGCGCTGGTAGGTGATTCTACTAACGCGACAAAACCTGGTTTCTCCATTTCCGAGCGCAACTGTTATGATGGATTACTCAGCACCATTTTACCCCTCAAAGGCAGGGTCGTTGTTGGATGCTTTGGTAGTAATATCGCGCGCCTTATTTCTTTAGCGAGGGTGGCGAAAAAAACGCAACGTTACATGGGGCTTTATGGGCGTTCACTATTAAACATGTACGGCATCGCTAAGCAGCAGGGGATTTGGCCTGACGACTTGCCAATTGCCGATGCGCAACATCTCGGCTATTTACCGCCACATGAGGTGCTTGCTGTGGCTACGGGTAGCCAAGGCGAGAAAAATACAGCGCTTGCAAGGCTAGCTAAAGATAATCACCCCCATCTTCAGGTCGAGAAGGGCGATACGGTGCTGTTCTCTTCTATAGTGATCCCAGGCAACGAGAAAAGCGTTGAGCGTTTAAGTAAATCACTGACAGATAAAGGAGTGACAGTGATTCATAGTGAAGACAGTTCTCTACCTATTCACGCTAGCGGTCACCCTTGTGAAGAAGAGCTCAAGCTTATGTATCACTGGGTAAAACCGAAGATTTCTATTCCTGTTCATGGCGAACACCTCCATCTTTCTGCTCATGCCAACATTGCGAAAGAGAGCGGTGTTTTAAAACATTATGTGGGGCAAAATGGTGATTTATATAGGCTAGCACCACAGCCTAGTATTAGACGTCAAATTGTTCCGACAGGTCGTATTCCCGTTCAACAAGATTAATGGTACCGAGTCGTTTATATACCTAAACTTAAAATAAAGGTAAAACGTTTCACTCAATTCGTAAAATAAATATCTTTTTTATCAACGTGATATCGCAATACTTTTGTGTTAAAAACCTGTGTACGGATGCTGCCCATGCTTAAAACATTCTGTTACACTGAAATGAATAATAATAAATCTTACCGAACGACCCTTATTCGATGCGAAGTTTCTTTTATTTGTTTCTGTTTCTTTTTGTTGTGGGATGGCAGGCGGCAGCGTCACCTCGATTATCCAATCCGGTTTTTCAATCGCTTTCGACAAAAAACGGTTTGCCTCAGGACATCGTTAACGACATAGTCCTCAGTGAAGACGGGTTTGTTTGGATAGCCACAGAAGGCGGGTTAGTTCGATGGGATGGCGTGCGTGCCAAACGAGTAGAAGGCCCTAATAATTCCATAGTTGATGCCTCAATTTACAAGCTCTCATTAAAGGGAAAAGAATCATTATGGTTTAGCGTTTACGGTAGAGGTGTTTTTTATTTAGATTTGGCAACTCAGAAGATTGAACAGATAGAGCCTACGAGTTATAGAGATATAAAAAGCTATGTTCAGCACGCAGAAAGCTTTCACTGGCAAAGTGAGAATCAAATAATCATCGCACTTGCAGAAGAAGTGCAGAGATTCAATACCCAGACCAACACACTCGAGACAGTAGCACGACTTCCTGACAAGTTTCTCGATAACAATCAGAGTATTCGTGCTGCGATTACCATAGACGACACGCTTCTTATTGCTACCACATCAGGTGTTTTCACTAAAGATGTAAACAACCCATCTCAATCGCTTAGCGAGCTTAACTATTTGGGCGAAATACCAGAAAATCTTGACAATTATAACGCCAAGTTTTTGATGGTAGATAACCAAGATAGGGTTTGGATCACAACGGTTCAGGGCGTTTTTGTTGCAGAGAAAACAAATTTCCTCGCGCAGTTACAAGGCAAGAAAGAAGGAGCTTTCACTCAAGCTGTATCCGATAGAAATGTTTGGACTATGGTGCAACACAAATCCGACGGATTTTGGATGGGTACGAATAAAGGGCTCTACGAATTAAATAAGACAGCTAACGGATGGCAGTATGAACACATCTTGGAGCCGCACAATGGGTCGACCGAGATATCAAATAAAAAGATATCAGCCATCGCAAAAGACGAATCTGGAAACCTTTGGCTTAGCTCTGTTTACGCGGGTGCGCTTTATTTTGGTACCAAAAGTGCTGATATCTTTTCAATACAGAATACGCGAACTGGAAGTGGCGACGTTCTTACGAGTCATGTGATATGGGCCCTAGCCGAAACACAGCCTAATGAACTGTGGCTAGGCACAGAGAATGGCCTCAATCGTTACAATTTAACGTCTAGAGAGTCCAACAAATATCTTTTTTCAGAATCTGAGCTTGCGTCTATGGGAGATGGTGCAATCGACCGCATCATTCCACTGTCTGATGGAAGACTCTTAATTCAATCCTACAATGGGATTCGACTTTTTGACCCAAAAACCGGTAAGTCGAAACGACCAGCTATTTTAAACGGTGGAGAGCCCTCTATTTTCGACGCTTACGCGCCAGGCGCAATGCTAGCAAGTGATGGCCAGCTTTACTTCATCGGGGCTTCCGATTTTATAAGGTACGACATTGAACAAAAACGTATTTCTACTTTAGAGCTCGACCCCCGAGTATTTGATATTAATTTTTCATTCGGTTTTCTAGGGGAGTCTCCCCATCATGACAATAGGCTGTTCCTCGCAACCGAAGGCGGCCTTTGGTTGATTGACCCTAAAACCTCCGGTCATGAACTTGTTTACAGATTTTCAGAGCTTCAACGGGCCAGAGACCGCTCTATAGGTTCCTGGGTTATCGATGATATGGGCGTGTTATGGCTTGCTTACAGTGGTGTAGGCCTTATTGGAATAGATGCCGACACCTTCGAGCCGCTGTACAATTTAGATGACTCCAATATTTTACTTTCCAATATTGTGTATGGCCTTCAAAAAGATGAGTCTGGGAAGATATGGTTTAGTTCTCATAAGGGCTTGCACAGGTATGATCCTTCAACTAGCCAAATAAAGAATTTCATCTACGGTCGTGAGTTGAGTGTGTCTGAATTTAATCAGGGAGCGTCACTCAAGCTCAATGATGGTCGGCTTGTTTACGGCTCTACAAGCGGCGCGGTCGTATTTTCACCGTCACAGTTAGAAAACTTAGAGACTGGAAAAAGTCTGCTAAGTAAGCAGACGGCGATTACCGAACTTTCTGTAGACAATAGAGCGCTTCCACAACCTCTTGCGAACTTAAATGGGCACCATTTTAACTTAGGCTATGAAGACTATGGCTTAACTATCCATTTTTCAGCACTTACTATGTCTGGTGTCGGGAAGGTAAAATATTACTATAAATTGCTTAACGGGGAGCAAACCGTGACAGAAGGCGTTACGGAAGATGCAAAAATTACTATCGCCAATATAGAGCCTGGCGACTACGTGTTCTCCGTCGTACCTACACCGGGAAGCTTCGACTTCAATGTCACTCCTGCTGAAGTTACTCTTTCCATGCCTTATGCGCCACTTCGTTCACCGCTGGCTTACACGATATACGCATTACTTATTATTGGTCTTTTGATCGCTTATTTGTTATCGCGTCAGCGTCAGCTATTCAGGTTACAAAAAGCCCAGCAACAGGTGACTTTGTTCAGTGATGCATTCAGGCAAACTCGCGACTGGGTTTTAATCTTTGATAAAGATAAGCGGCTTGTTGCAGCGAACCCAGCATTTGAGCAGGTGTTTGGATTTAACAGTAAGGAACCTTTACCCAAACAGCTAGCGAAACTTTATTTGCGCTATCCGAATTTGAACAGGCATCTTTCTGGAAAATTGCCAGAGATGCAGGGTGGTGATTTTTGGAAAGATGAAGCCACAATAGATGGTGCCGACGGAAAACGCTACGATGTTTTAATCGATATTACAGCGGTAAGTGGTGAAACTTATGATGCTGATCACTACCTCATTGTTATATCGGACATCACAGAGCAAAAAAATGCGGAGCGCAAACTCTTAAAAATTGCGACCTATGATAGTCTGACAGGCTTGGTAAACCGGCCACTCCTCTTAGATAGGTTAGAGCATGCTATTGGCTTGGCGCGCCACAACGCCCACCGTGTAGCCGTAATGTTTGTAGACTTAGATCGTTTTAAGGGAATTAACGACTCGCTAGGTCACGATTATGGCGATAAGTTGCTACGTATTGTAGCAAACAGAATGAGAAACCTTGTGGCCGAGTCGGGAACTGTTGCACGACTTGGTGGTGACGAGTTTGTGATCGTAATTGAAGAAGTTAGTAATGACGACGATTTAAGTCCATTTGTTTCGCAAATTATCGAGTCGGTCGAAACGCCAATTTCATTAGCAGAAGAGGTCCTTCGAGTGTCTTGCAGCATTGGCGTGGCATTTTATCCGGAGGACGCCTCAGAACCCGCTGAACTGATAAAGCAGGCGGATGTTGCGATGTATACGGCTAAAAAAGATGCGCTGAGCGGTTTTACGTACTTTACGAGCGACATGAACGAACGAGCAAAAAACCGACTTCAGCTAGAAAACAAGGTAAAACGCGCGTTCTCAGAAGACGGCTTCTTTAACAATTATCAGCCCATTATTGATTCGAGATACAACACGACTGTTGGCGTAGAGCTATTGTTGAGGGGAAGGCTGAACGATGAGCCGTTATACCCAGATCAATTCATTCCCGTGCTAGAAGAGCTCAAATACATAATTGAAGTTACACGCAGAGCGATGCGAAGAGCTGCTGAAGACTTGTCCTCATGGTATGAGCAAGGTTTTGAAGGATATGTTTCAATTAATCTGTCGGCATTGCATTTTAAAACCGAGTTCGATGTGGCGGGCGTTTTGAATTTACTTGGTGAGTTTGGGTTACCAAAGGAAGCATTCCGTTTTGAAATCACAGAAGGCGTATTGATGGACGATAGCGACAACGCGCTTAGGCAAATTCAACGTTTTGTTAACGAAGGTTTTGTACTAGCACTGGATGATTTTGGAACAGGGTATTCATCGCTCAGTTACCTAAAACGCTACCCGCTGTCTGTATTAAAAATTGATAAGAGCTTTGTTAATGAAATGGCGCCTGGTAACGCAAATGAAGCATTAGTGACTACCACTATCACACTTGCCAGCAATTTGAAGATGACGTGTATAGCCGAAGGCGTTGAAACAAAAGCGCAGGTTAACGAATTAAAATCAAAGTCGTGTTTTCTACACCAAGGCTATTTTTACGCGAAGCCATGTTCGGGCCAAGAGATTATTCCGCTTTTGTTTAAGTCATGGTAAAAAATTTTGTGGGTTTTGCCTAGATTACCTATAAAAATTAAAAAGCCTTAACTATAAGGAAACTAAATTCAGCGCTCAAAGTGTTGTTATTCATCGCAAATAATGTAAACGCTTGTTTAAAAGGCTTGTTTTTCAATTAAAAATAGGGCTTATTAGAAGTCTGTGAAATCATTGTAAAAATGATCTACATTATAACAACATATGAGTGACTTATGCCGCTAGACATGACAGCAAATACTACGGAAGTAATAACATCGCCATTGAGTATGTTGTACCACTGGGAAAAAAGCCGAGGGGACGACGTATTTCTTACTCAACCAATAAAGGGTGAATATCACGATTTCACTTGGAAGCAAGTGGCTGAACAGGCTCGAAAAGTCGCTGCACGTCTTCGTGAAATGAATTATCCTGCTGGCAGCCGTATAGGCATTTTTTCAAAGAACTGCGCAGAGTGGTTTATCGTTGACCTTGGCATAATGATGGCCGGTCACATTTCTGTTCCAATATTCTCCACAGCCGGGCCAGATACCGTTCAATACGTGTTAAAACATGCAGACGTACAGCTTTTATTCGTTGGCAAACTAGACAATACTGCAGAACAGGTTGCTTCTATTCCTGCCGAGTACCTAACCGTTGCTTTCCCGTATCCTAATATCGCTACCAAACAGCAATGGGATGAATTCATGGATATTGCGCCTATTGATGATTCGCCGGTTCACGACATGAACGATATCATGACCATTATCTATACGTCGGGCAGCACAGGCCAGCCAAAAGGCGTCGTTCATAGCTACAACACTGCATGTTGGGCGGCCCGTCGATCGTTAGATCAGTTGGGTATAAATCAAGATGATCGCACCATGAGTTACCTGCCGCTCGCACACATCACTGAGAGAGTGCTTGTTGAGCTTTCAAGCTATTACAGCGGCGGGAAAATCCACTTTGTTGAAGATTTGGCTACCTTCCAGCGTGACGTTGGTCACTGTCAGCCAACCTTGTTCATCTCGGTTCCTCGCCTGTGGACGAAGTTCCAAATGGGCGTGTTGGCGAAGATGCCACAGAAGAAGCTAGACACACTGCTGAAAATTCCAATTTTGAATAAGATTGTAGCGAAGAAAATTCGTAACGGCTTAGGAATTAACAATGCCCGCTTATGGGCTAGTGGCTCGGCGCCACTTGCACCAGCGGTAATAGAATGGTTTGCCAAAATAGGGATCAATATTTCCGAAGGTTGGGGTATGACCGAGAACAGCGCTTATGGTACAGGTAGCGTTCCATTCCGCCACGATAAAATAGGATGTATCGGTAAGCCGTACGATGGCGTTGACATTCGTACTTCTGAAGAGGGCGAAATTCAGGTTAAGTCGCCATGCAATATGTTGGAATATTATCTCGAGCCAGAAAAAACTGCCGAAGTCTTCACTGACGATGGTTACTTGCGAACCGGTGATAAAGGCGTTATCGATGCTGACGGCTACGTTAAAATTACGGGCCGTTTGAAAGATATATTTAAGACGGCTAAAGGCAAGTATGTGACGCCTGCGCCTATTGAAGCTAAGTTTATGGAAAACCCAATTGTGGAACAGGTGTGCGTTACGGGAACGAATCTACCTCAGCCTGTTGCTTTATTGGTGTTAAGCGAAGAGGCCCAGAAAAAAGATAAATCGGGAATTGAAGCAAGTCTTAAGAAAACCTTCGACGCTATCAACGCTAAGCTGGAAAGTCATCAGGTTATGGATCGTGTGGTAGTGATGAAAAACGAATGGAGCATTGAAAACGACCTGCTTACGCCAACATTAAAAGTAAAGCGTCACGTATTAGAAGAGCGTTTCGAAGATATTATCCAGGGTAACTACAGTGACAAATTAGTGTGGGTTGATGCGTAGACGTGCTAACTAGCTCAATCGGATTTGATGAACATCAAAAAGCTCTGTCATAGACAGAGCTTTTTTCTTGAACGCTCAGTTAACAGCTGCTTTATCGTGTTAAACGAAATGCAACCACGCTCAAGAAGGGTAGCGAGCGCGTAAACCTTCATAAACCAGGTCGCTAAACTCAGGCTTAGTTAAGTCAAGTGCGTCCATAACTTCTACTAAATGCTCGTTATCTTCACGGCCTTCCCATACTTTTACGTAAGTCCCATCCTTGTAACCATTATCTTGGCGGAAAAAATTAAGTACATTCTTACCTACGTATTGACGATACAGTTCGTCGGCCGACATGTCGCACTGACTTACAATGAACATAAATAGGGGAACACTAAAGCGCTTAGCGGCACAGAGCCCAGTCATCAACTCTAAATTATCAAGAAGCGACTGATTTGATGCGTCATAGTCTTTACCGTCAAACGCAACTAAGGCGTTGCCACTTGCCAGTTCAGAGGCAATGCTTTTAGCAGATTCCTCAATATTGCCTTTGTATTCAATAATGCAGGCGCTTAATGCAAAATGCCAAATATCAACTAACTCCATTTGAAGTTGAGGCAAATCTTTCTGCTGCGCCTTCCACCATTTCCAGCCGTGATGCTCGATAGCCTCAACCGACTCGACCATTGCCGCACGAAGGTAGCCATAACCTGCGTTCAGCCAGTCTGGGTTTACTTTTGCGTTCATTTTATCTTGAAGAGAAAGCATGGTGGCGAGTTGTTGCGCGGTTAACATTGTTGCTCCTGACCGTGAAATTATATTGCGTTTTATAAAGGTGAAATTGTACTTGAATGGTGCTTTGGGAGAAACCGCTAATTATCGTTTAAAAGCGAGTTCATCCTTACGATTTGGCTTTATGCGCATTGGTATTTCCCCGTGCTTGCTTGTGGTGCATTTGCACCAAGCTTAAACCTTAAGTATAAACCAAATGGCTCGAAAAATATGTAAGTTATTGATATTTAGAAGTTAAAAAGTTGGCACCCAACATGCAAAATCTTATAGTGTTAACAGTGCTGCGCAGTAGCGCTAACGTGAATGAGTGCCAGGCAACGCTTATTCACGTTGTTACTGAGTAGACCGTAAACCTTACCCATACAGATTTTTCGTGTCCTGAGGTCTGTGTGGGTTTTTTTTGCTCGAAAAACGTGGCTCTTACACCTTTTCTTTTATCCGCTTGATCACGTTCAATGTTTTTGCCTCTGAAACATCAACCCGCACATCGCTAATGAATGGCGTGAATGAAGCTATTGTAAAGAGACTCCCACCGTTATTTTTAACGCATAAGACATTTGCTTATCAATTTTTAGAGAAATAACTTAACTACTTTGTTGAATACGATACACTAAATTATAACGTCGACGATGTGTGCACGGTATCTTCACTGTATCTAAAAGCACGTTCTACAAAGGATTTTTCGATTGCTTGCGCTATATCCCTCTAACAAATTAGAACATTTAAGTTTTCTTCTTACTACGCTTTTACGTCAACAGCCTTTGGGCGTATTTACGCCGGAAACAATTTTGGTTGAAAGCCCAGGAATGCAGCACTGGGTAAGTATGCAGCTAGCAAACGAACACGGTGTAGCGATGAATATCGACTACCCTTTGCCGGTGCGCTTTATGTGGAATACTGCGCGAACGGTACTAGGAACTGATAAGGTACCAAAGCAATCGCCTTATCGCCGAGAAGTGTTGACGTGGCGAATAGATAATATTCTTCAAGATAGTTCGTTAATGGATAGCGACGCATTCGAGCAGGTAAACAAATACTGGCAGAGCGCAGGCAGTGAACAAGAGCAAGGGTTACAACGTCTTCAGCTTGCAACAGCCTTGGCTGACGTTTACGAACAGTATTTACTTTATCGACCAGACTGGCTATTCAAATGGGAGAATAATGAGCGCGCCGTCTTTGATGATATGGAAATATGGCAAAGTGAAATTTGGCGTATTTTAGCGAAAGATCAGCCCTTGCATCCTGCTCGCTTACACCAAATGACGCTAGAAGCACTCGAAGCGGGGAAAGTGCCAGCTAACTTGCCCAAGCGTGTCATTGTTTTCGCTATCAATACCATGGCTCCCCAACTTATTGCGTTTTTTGACGCGCTCGCTCAGCATATCGATATTCACATCTTTCATCTTAATCCAAGTGTCAATTACTGGGGGGAAGCGAAAAGCAGTAGCGAGCAAGCGAAGCTACTTCGTTTAGAAGGGCTCAGAAAGTGGATGGAAGAAGACCAGTCTAACCCTTTGTTAGGCAATTTAGGCAAGCAAGGACGAGAGTTATTTAACCTGCTTACTGAGCTAGACACGTTTGAGATAAGTGCATTTGATTCGCCAGATTTTGAAGGTGTAGGAGAGGGTGATAGAACAAACGAACAGGTTAATGGCAAAGGCCTGCTCGAATATATCCTTAACGACATATTGCACGCTGCACATCCTCAGCCAATTGATAGTCAATTAAAAGAAAACGACGACAGCGTTACCGTGATGTGCACCCATTCAGCGCTTCGAGAAGTCCAAGTCTTACACGATCACTTATTGCATTGGCTTTCTCAAGACAAAAATCGAACACCTTCTGATATTTTGGTCATGTGCCCCGCGATAGAAAATTATGCGCCTTTTGTAGACGCAGTATTTCACAGAGTAGGCACCAAATCTTTAGCCGGTACTGGGCAGGTGCGTCTCCCTTGCACCATAGCCGACAGAAGCCCGATGGATGCGGAGCCTCTTATTGCCGCATTCATGGCGCTACTCCAGCTACCGGATAGCCGTTTTGGTGTGTCAGATATTTTAGATTATCTTCAGCTTGATTCTGTTCAAAAGCGCTTTTCTGTGTCTCAAGATGATATCGAGCAAATGGTGGTTTGGTTAAAACAAGCGCATATCCATTGGGGGCTCAATAGTGCCCATAAAACTGCTGTTTCAGAGGGTGTTAGCTTAGACGACACTTACAGCTGGTGGTGGGGAATTCGTCGATTACTTATGGGAATGCTCGCGCCAGATAGTGAAATGATAGTAAGTGATTTACTTACCATTCCCGATGTAGAGGGGCAAAGTGCCCTTACCTTGGGCAAGCTTATAGAAGTTGTCGTCTTGCTGGGCGAGTTCGCACAGGAATTAACGGCACCGCGAACACCACAACAGTGGTCAAAGGCATTGATTGCACTTCGTGACGCCTGCTTTATGCCGATAAATGATCAGCAGCAAAGCTGGGATCTTATTGCCAAGGTTGCAGCAGATCTCGCCGCACGGTGCGAAGAAGCGGGTTACGAGCACGAGTTAACGTTGCGTCAGGTCCGCGATCTTTTACTTAATCGGTTCTCTTCGCCTGATGCGGGAAACCATTTTATGACCGGCCAAGTCACCGTATGTTCAATGCTTCCAATGCGAAGTATTCCGTTTAAAAAGGTGTGTATATTAGGGTTGAACGACAGTGAATTTCCTCGCAAATCGAGCCCCTTAGGGCTCGACCTAATGGCAGGCTGGGGTCGTCGAGTTGGCGATCGCTCTAGGCGGTTGGAAGACAGGTATTTATTCCTTGAAGCCATTATTTCAACGCGGGAAAGCCTGTATCTAAGCTACCAAGGTAACGATGTCACCAATAATAGTGAAAGGCAGCCCAGTCTTGTGTTGGCTGAATTTATGGATATGCTAGAAAATAGCTACGCATTATCTTTAGACAGCTACGCGGTTCATGCGCCACTACATCCGTTCAGCGAGGCGGTTTTTTCTGGTGTGTTGCCCAGCTATGAGACAGGGTGGCTGCGGTTGGCCGATGCGCTTCAGCAGAATAATTATCGAGCAGGTATCGAAAAAAGTGCTAACGACGGGCAATCAATAGAAGGCATGGCTAGCGAATCAGCAACCGAGACTATCCAGCCACCAAACGCACTTGCAGCCCAAGAATTACGTTTATCACATATGCAAATAGCCAGAGCGTTTAAAGATCCCCTTGAACACTTTGCTATTCAGAGGTTGGGAGTGAATCTAACTCAATCCTTTACCTTGCTTGAAAACAGCGAACCCTTTGAGACTAATGCGCTGCTTCGTTATCAAGTGCTAGACGCTATTTTTTCATCGCCAGATCGCATGTCAGCTGGTGAACAAGACTCCAATGAACTTACTTACAGTGAACAGGTGATCACGTATGCATCCCTAAGAGGGGATATCCCTAATAACGCTGTGGCGATGGATGAAGTGGAAATGTGGAAAGAAGGGGCACTAGCGCTGAGTCAAGCTATGGGCCCTCACGATGCGGACCCTAAAAAGGCACAATTTAAAGGGAAATATATTACCTTCAGCACTGCGGCATACAAAGGTCGCGATGCATTAGTAGAGCTTTGTGCCGGAAAGGTTGATACTCACAGAGCGCTGGGCTTTTTCATCTCTCAGTTGGTCTTTTCATGTAGCAATGAAGAAACTAGCTATACCGGTTATCCACTAGAAATCTATTCATGCTCGTGGGAAAAAGGGGAAACTACCCTGAAGAAACGAACGTTTCCTGCATTTGAACGTGATATCGCCGCGCAATTGCTATTATTTATCGAACAGCTTTATTTGGCTATTTATTCCGCGCCAACGCCTGTGTATCTCAGCCTTTTTGACAGCATTATCCCCGGCAAGAGAAATTCTGAGAGTAAACCTATCGTAGATAGCGTAACCCCTTCACTGTTTAACGAGATTCTGCGCGGGCTTGTGCGAATAAATGAAAGTTCCAGCGAAGCTGACAAGGCGCTGCTAAGCCAGCTTCGAATGACAATTGACGAAATATGTCCGTTCGTAGACAAAGATGATGCACCAAGCGAAGAAAAAGATGAGAAGGTTCAACAGATAGTCGGTCATGCCGCGGCGCTTTTTGACAGTGTCGAGTTGCAGCGGGCGTTAACCGATTGGCAGCAAACTAGCGGGCAATTTAGTGCTGATATAGCGAACAACCCCTACCTTAACTGGCTCTTCCCGCAAGGGGTTAGTTGGAATGACGTACCGCATCTTAGTGCGTTTATATTACTAGCTATGGTGAACAACGCATCTCGAGAGGAGAAGTTATGAGTAATTTTACCCCATCCTCTGGTAACGACATGTCAATCGATACGCAGCCTCACGCCAATGAGCAAGGCAAAGATAATGCACGGCTACTCGATGTTGTGGCAATGCCGCTTAAGGGGCGTCATCTTATTGAGGCCAGCGCGGGCACAGGTAAGACGTTCAATATCACCCGATTGTATTTACGTTTGCTGCTAGAGAAAAAACTTACCGTAAAAGAAATATTGGTAATGACCTTTACCAAGGCTGCCACCGAAGAGATAAAAGGGCGCATTGCTAAAACCTTGAGAGAAGCGTTACTGATTTGGCAGGAAGCTAAAGATAATGGTAATAAAATTAAAGACGACTGCGACCCAGTCTACCAGCATCTGTTTAATAGCTTTGATATTGATGAGAGTTTGGCTTTATTAAAAGCAGCGCAACTTGAGCTGGATGAAGCGTCGGTATTCACCATTCATGGCTTCTGTCAGCACGTGATCACGCAGCTGGCGTTTAACAGTGGCTTTGCCATGTCGTTAAATTTAGGTAATGACACGGGCGACTTGTATCTTCAGGCAGCAGAAGATTACATCCGAAAGGTGAGCAAAAGTGAAGATGATTTTCGGCTGTTGGCAGAGTCTGGTTGGCATACACCTGAAAAGCTATTGCTTGAATTTGGTACCAGCATAAAAAGTACTCTGACCCCACTAATGCTCAGCGAGCAAGATATCGAGCATGCCTTTCAAAAGCGGTTGGATGAATTACCCGATACATCATTGGCTTATGTAAAAACCTTGTCGCAAAGTGTGGAAGAAAACGAAGGGCTATTGGTTGAGCAGCTTATTAAAACCCCCGCACATAGAAAAGAAAGGCCGCAGGAATTAGCTGCGCTAAAAAGCTGGTTGCGCTCGTGCGTAGATAACGCACAGTATTATTTACCACCGCCTGAAGCGGAAGCCTTTGTTAAAGGAACTCGCTATGCGAGAAATTCCTCTGGGGTTAAGGAAATTCTAACACCTGTTAAAGAATTTGCTGCTACGTTGAAAAAGGTATTTGGCGAAAAAGAAAAGGCCCTTGCTAAAGTGCCGGTATTTAAGCTGATTGTAGAGGCTATTGGATTTATCAAAGGGCGTGTTGATAAGCAGAAAAAGCAGCTTGGCCTTATTGATTTTGATGATCTAATTCGCATGCTGGCTGATGAGGTAGTGAAGCCAAGCAATACACTAGTACCTGAACTTCGCAAAAAGTTTCCGGTGGCGCTTATCGATGAGTTCCAAGATACGGATGCCAAGCAATACGCTATTTTGGACGCGGTCTATCCCAATGCATCGAGCAATTCGACCTCACAAACAGAAACAGACCGTTTAAACGATAACGAGGAGAGCGCCTCGGCTAGAGACAGCGCGCTTCTAATGATAGGCGACCCCAAACAAGCTATATATCGCTTTCGCGGAGGAGATATCTTTACCTATTTGAAAGCCGGTAGGCAAGCTGACTATCGCTGGGTAATGAACACAAATTGGCGTTCAGTAGAGGGAATGGTAAAAGCTTATAACCGACTATTTTATGGCGCACCTGTCGCATCGAATGAACCTACAGATGTGTTTGGCTTCGACATCAAATATAACCCCGTTGAATTTACGTCTAAAGCGGCAGCGGCTAAAACACCGTTGGTTGACCCTGCTAATCAACGCAGTGCAATGAACTACGTAAGCATGTGTTTGGAGGAAAAAGAAAATACCAACATCATGCGTCGTAAAATGGCCCAATGGATTGCGCAAGAGATTTACCGCTTACTTAACGAGGCACACTTTGAATTAAGAAATGGCGAGACTAGGCCGGTAAAACCTCAAGACATCGCTATTTTGGTGAAAGACAGAACCGAGGCTGGGGCTATTAAAAATGTGCTTCAGCAAAAAGGGTTAGCCTGTGTGTATTTGAGCGACCGAAGCAATTTGTTTGCTAGTGCCGAAGCGAAGGATGTCCTCAGGCTTCTTAACGGTATATGGCACGCAAACGATACGAGTAAAGTTGCTTCTAGTTTAGCGTCCCCGCTTTGGGGCTATAGTCCACAGATGCTTATCGAACTGCTTTATCACGAAGATGATGCAACATGGGATAGGGCGATAGACAAAGTATTGTCTCTGCGGGATATGTGGCTGCAAAAAGGATGTATGAGTGTGCTGTTGCACTTAATGCAAGATAGCTATTTCCCTCACGCTGATAGCGTGGAGCGAGCGCTAACAAATTATCAGCATCTTGCAGAAGTGCTGGAAAAAGCCAGTACCACTCACCAGCGACCTGAACAGCTACTCGACTGGCTAAATAAACAAATTCACAAGCCAGAAAGCGACGAAGAGCTTACGTTACGTCTTGAAAGTGATAGCCAACTAATTCGTTTAATAACGCAGCATGGCTCAAAAGGCCTTGAATACCCCATTGTGTTCATTCCTTATGCAACGGGCTATCGTGATGCGGCAAAAAATGGTAATTCGACGTCTCAAATATTTACCTACTACGATGAAGAGAAGCAAGATTTGCAAATGCAGTTAGGTCAAACTGCGCAAGCCATATCTCGAGTGCAAAGTGAAAGCGAGGCAGAAGACATGCGCCTTGCCTATGTTGCGGTAACGCGTGCGGCACATCGTTGTTACATGGGGGTTATTCCTCTTACAAATAACGAAAAAAGCGCATTGGCGCGCGCTTTAGGCGTGAGTGGGGAAGAAGGTTTGGGTAATGACTGGTCGAGTGTATTACGCCGTGTGGCCGAAGAAGATGAATCTCATGCAAGCTATATAGACGGTGATGAGTTTGTGGAAGTGTATTCAGGCTTTGAACAAAATGAAGTAACTCCTAAACTTACGGCACTTCAATTTACGGGCACCGCGAGCGAGGAATGGCGGCTTTATTCGTTTTCCGCCATGAGCCGTTTAACAACTACTGGCCCAGTGAATAATACTGAAATAGCCGAAGATACAAACCAAAACCTTCCTAGTGTCCCTGTACTTCAAACTATTCGTGATGAAGAAATATTCGCGCTCAATACATTATCTGCTGATGGTGAGATTCTCGACGGGATGACGTCACACCACAACCCGTTTGTTGAAATGAGTTTAGTGACCCGAAGTGACCTGCGTTTTACGCTGGAAAAAGGAGCAAGCGCGGGTAATTTGCTCCACGATATTTTAGAGCATAGCGATTTTAGTGACCCTACTTGGGAAGAGACGGGCAAAGAACTGGTAAATCGTTTTGGATTAGATGAAAAGCGCACGCCTTTTCTATATGCGTGGTTAGACGAAGTCTTACAAACGCCGTTATATCCTAATATGCAACTAAGTTTGAGTGATTTGACCCTTGAGCAAACCCTGCGTGAGGCGGAATTTTACTTCCCAATGAACGACACACAATGGGCGTTGCTTAAAGAGGTTCTAACAAGCCATCGACAAGACGTCGCAGCTACCCTAGGTGGTCAAGCTGAAGTCGCTCCACAGTTAATGACCGCAAAACTACAAGGCATGATGCATGGTTTTATCGATTTGATTTTTGAGCATGAGGGGCAGTTTTTTGTTGCTGATTACAAGTCGACCTGGTTAGGAGATACGTTAGAGAGCTACACACCTTCAGCGCTTTTTGATAACAATCAGCATCACCTTTATGACCTGCAGTATTTAATTTATTGCTTGGCACTGCACCGTTATTTAAACAATACATTGCCAGATTATGAGCCCGATATTCATTTTGGAGGCGTCTACTACCTTTATTTACGCGGAATGCATCCAGAAAACGAGCAAGGGGAAGGCGTGTTCTATACTGATATACCCTCATGCTTACTTAACCAACTCGATGCTATTTTCGCAAGTAGGGATGGTACGCACACCTATCAAGACAAAGCCTATGAGCTTGAAAGCGAAGTGCCTGCATGTGAAGCGCAATCGGATGGCACGCTGAAAAGTGATGCGAGGGTAAACTCGCCAAGCTCAAACAATGGAGCTTCAGGTCAGCAGCAATTTAGTTTCGACGACGAGTAGGAGATGTCATGAACAACTATCAACAATGCGTGTCGTCGTTTTTCGATAATTTATTTGGCATTGAAGCCATCGATAAGTTCGTCGCAAAAGAGTTTGGCTTTGTAGAACCGCTGTCTGAAAGTGATGCTTTAATTTGGGCAGGTTTATTGGTACACCTGTCGTACATGCAGAGAAATGGCCATAGCTGTGTTTATTTAAAAGATGTTGCGGGAACTACGCTTTTTAAAGAGGTAGCACCTTCGGCGGCAAGTAGTATTGCTGAGCAACCATCTGGCGACGTACTTCAAACAGACGAAATTCATGCAAGCGGACGAGAAGAAAAAGCGCTTAAAACAGGCTTTGTGTTACCAGAATTAACGCCTCTACTTAAAATTGTGAAAAGTGCGCTTAAAAACGAGCAGGTTGCTCAGCTGTTCGTCTATGACAATGGCAAACTTTACAGCCGTCGCTACTATGAGTTTGAACAAGAGGTAGCGAGAAACGTTGTGATGCGAGCAGCGCTTGAGCCGTTAACTGAAGAGGCTAGCGAAAAAGTTAAGCAGCTTTGGCCTGCTATATTCCCCACACAGACCACAGAGCATCAAGACTGGCAGCAAATCGCCGTTGCTAAGAGTTTGATGCAGCGCTTTTGCGTGATAAACGGCGGGCCGGGAACGGGGAAAACCTATACTGTGCTGCGCCTTTTACTCGCGCTCCAGGCAAGTAATGAGAATTTAAAAATTGTACTGGCAGCTCCTACCGGTAAAGCGCAGCAGCGCATGACTGAGTCTATTATAAGCAGTATAGAAGGACTTCGGGGGAAGGTAGACGATAGTGCCCTTGATAAAGTGCCTACCGACGCCGTAACCCTGCACAGATTGCTAGGGCTTCGCGAATTCGGCGTTTCAACAAAGTACAACCATTATAACCAATTGACTGCTGACGTCCTCATAGTAGATGAGGCAAGTATGGTCGATTTAGCGTTAATGACTCGCATCGTTAGAGCGTTGCCAGAGCATGCTCGACTTTATCTTATCGGCGACGCCGACCAGTTGCCTGCGGTAGAGCTTGGCAACGTGTTAGAACAACTTGTTAGCGACGAAACAGAGGTTTTTGACAAGGGTGATAATGCTATATCAAGTAACGCAAGTACTCGTGATGACGCGCTTTCAATGGGAGGAGTGCCTTCTTTAATGCGACAGAGTATCGCAACGCTTTGCCCACATATCCCCTTGTTGCCTGTAAATGAGGAAGCCAAAACTTATGTGGCGACACTTCAGGCACCGCAGCGCTTCAAGGGGCAGGTGGCGAAGGTGGCGACGGCCATTCAGCGTGGCGATGCTAATGAAGCAATTGCCGCCATTGGTGAAAATGACAGTGGCGATGAAAAGACAAAAATTACGTCAAATGCTCTTTTAGGCTTGAAAGCTGGCGTTCATCTATTGCCAGAACAACAAGTAAATACTCGAGATTTACAGAAGCTTGCAAAAGAAAGCTTCTTGCCAATATTTGATGCGAAAAGCGCTGAAGAAGCGCTTAGTTGTCTGAATTTTGTCCGATGGCTCACACCAGTACGAAAGGGTGTAATGGGGGTTGAAGGTTTGAACAGTCTTGTATTCGACGCCATCAAGCACAAAATTAAAAAGCGAGAAGGGCACTTCTACCAGGGCCAGCCGATAATGATAGTAAAAAATCATCATCCTCAGCGGCTTTCAAACGGCGAAGTTGGCGTAATTTGGCCAGACAACAAGGGTAAACTTTATGCTTGGTTTTACCAAGATACAAAAAATGAAGGCGAAGTTCCAAGTGCAGATAACAAACAAAACGTAAATGTGAGTAACGGGCAGCAAAAGCAAGCGCTTCGCAGCATATCACTGTCAAGAGTTCCGCAGTTCGAGACCGTATATGCAATGACTATTCATAAATCCCAGGGCTCTGAATTTAACCATGTAGTACTTATTTTGCCGAAGCCTGACAGCGAGAAGGCCGCTAACCTTTTTCATCGAGGCTTGGTTTACACTGGGTTAACCCGTTCAAAAGATGGTTGCTTAATCATTGCTGATAACAACACTTTCACTGGTATGGTTGCGAAGGTTGACAAGCGTTATTCTGGGCTGTCAGAAGCGATAAAACGAATCACTGCCAAAGAGCAGGTCCTCGTACTAGAAGACGATTAGAAATAAGTACTCTGACCCCCTAAACTTTTGAGGGGCAGAGTACTTTTCTATCTCACAGGGGTAAAAAGGCACAGGCCGTGTTTGTTGATATCTATGGGTGTTTTGCTTATTAAATAGATGCGGGTCGGTGACGTGACGCGAAGGATCCCGCCTTCTGCTTTTAAAAACTGAGAAGGAAGGATCACTGATTTGTCGTCAGAGTCACTGCTGGTTGTTTCAGTTTTCACCGCAAAGTAAGATAATCCGCCGTGATCGAGCCAGCCTAATATATTATCTGGCGTCGCCACAAAATTATCGTGTTTTAATACGCTACTGTGCAGCGTAATGTTGGCCCCAAAAACCGGCTTGGTTTCTATTGCCATTTGAGTATTGGGTCTCAGGTGCAGCCGATAAAGACCATGAGGTTCTGGTACGATCTCGTCGTTTGCATCTGTACTGTTCACTAACGTAAGCATACTAAGTTTCGCATGGAAGTTCTGATGGTTTTATTGTGGTGGACTTATGGCTAGGCTGCATTGACGTGGATCAAGTAGATTTAAAAGCCGTGGTGGGTTGGCATAAATCGACCAAGCCCACTTTAAAAAGTAGAAGTAATTCAGTAATTATTGAGAGACGTAGTGACAGATACCCTAATTAGCGTGCACTTTCGCTTAACAAAGTTGGATGCCATGCAAGCATATACACTAAAACGTGAAATTGAGGGCGCGTACTTCATTAAGCGCGATGGCTCTGATGTGTTTGTAGGTATGGTGCCTTTAAAAGAAACGCTGTTCGACGAGCTAAACGATTATGTTATTCGTCAGCAAATTCAATATGATGCTTGCGATATACTTGTAGAGGCGAAAAATACAACAGGGGAAGTAGCGGTACCAAGGGAGGTAAACAAACTGCTCAAATATATCGACTGTAAGCTAACTTACACTTGCTCCGCATAGCATCAACACTCTCTAACCTTAATGCTTCATTACAAACCGCCAAGGCAATTTGGCATCATGCTCGGCATAATCAATACCAATACGAGGTGAGCTTATAATATTCTCATGGCAAACCGGCGAGGCGTTGCCTTCAATCCAAACAGTGGTTTTATCTAAAATAGATATGCCATTCAGTGCAGGCGTTAAACCGAGAGCTTGAGACAGCTTTGCAGGGCCGGTACACAAAGACCGAGTTGGTGTTTTTATTCCTCTACGCTCTCGCATGGTGTCTAAGCCGACTGTGGGCTTTATTGCCCTAACGAGAACCGAGTCCGCATAGCCCGATTCATTCGTGACTATATTAAACATGCTGTGATAGCCATAAACGGAATAGATATAGGCAATACCACCTTGGCTTTTGAGTACATCAACAGATAAGGGTCTTCGCACAAGGTGCTTTTGCATGGCTAAATCGCAGCTTTCACAATATGCCTCGGTCTCGATAATGATACCGCCAGTAAGTGTGCCGTCTACCTTGCTATAAAGGGAGGCGCCAATGAGCGACTTGGCGATACCAACAACATCGTTATTAATGAAAAAAGACCGTTGCATAACAAGCAAAACCGATTAAGACGACTTCTTGAGCTCACTATGAGACTTTAAAACCTTGCTGCCATCATCTTGCTCTATGAGGTAAGCTGGGTCGCTATCGCTTGCTTCACGTTTAACTGATGAGCCCTTAATTGTGCGCTCAACATCACTGGTAAACTTTTCTCTAATATTGCCAGAAGCGCTACCGTTACCCCATTCCCATTCAACTTCTGTGTTTACAGCGTAGTGTTTCATCGCATTATTCCCTGTGTTCTTGAACGTTAGCGCCATATACTGCTTAAACGGTACGGGTAAGCGCTAAGTTCATAAATCAGAGAAAAAACGATAAAAAGCACGGCAAATTTTAAGAGCTAAGATAAGGTCTCGACCTGTTTTTGCCTCTGAGTAATAGAGCTGCCAGCAGTAGCGATAACCACCAACGCCACAGCAAACCACTGCGAAAGGGTGAGGGTTTCATCAATAATGATAAATGCCGCTATTGCCGCGACGGCTGGCTCGACACTCATCATTATACTGAACGTTTGTTTGGGCATATTGCGCATAGCACTCATCTCTAATGTATAGGGGATAGCAGACGAAAATATGCCCACAGCGCAGCCTATAAGAATAACGTCGATGTTTAGTAAAGCGCTTCCTTGGCTTATTATGCCAATGGGTACAACGCACATAGCGGCTACCAACATGCCCAAGGTTACCGTAACACCGCCCGACCCTTCGTTACCTGTTTTGTTACCAAACACGATGTAGCCAGCCCAGAAAGCACCCGCAGTAAGTGCAAAGATAACACCGAGTGGATCTAAGCTTTCTGAAGAGGCTCCGCCAATATCAGGAAGTAGCAAGCAAACGCCAGCAACAGCTAAAAGAGCCCACGCAAAATCTCGCTTTTTTCTCGCACTAAAAAAAGCGACAGCTAGCGGGCCAGTGAACTCAAGAGCAACACCAATACCAAGAGGAATGCGGGCAATGGCAAGATAAAAAATGATATTCATTGCACCTAAGCAGGCGCCATAAAAGAAAACGTTCCGCCATCCCTTCGCGCTTAAGCGTGCACGCCAGGGCCTAAAAATACCTGTTAAAATTAATGCGGCGAAAAAAGCGCGAAGGGCGCTTGTTCCCTCAGGTCCTACAATTGGAAAGAGCTGTTTGGCAAACGAAGCACCGGATTGAATAGTTATCATGGCCAACAGCACTGCGACAATGGCCAGTAAAAAACGTTGATTCACAATGTATTACAACTTGGATAAGACAAAATTAAATTATATTTCTTCTAGAAATGAAAAGCTTGTCTATTAGGGAAAGTAGTGAAAATTAATGTTGAATAGCAGAGGGTGTCTAAAGTGAGGTTTGGCGTTACTTTACGCAAGAAAATACAGCAAAGCTGTAACGCGTTTAAAAGAGTATGCACAGTAGCTTTTTAGCACAATGCTAACGGCAGTTAAATTGATGTTTAAATTGCGGTGTAGCAACGCTCTATTGTGCTATTACGTTAGCTTAAAACGCATGAACTCTTGAATATTAGTATGTATCGCTACCATCACCTATACTGAAGTGCGAACGTAATTCAGGCCATTATTTTTCTAAATACATTGTTCACCGTATCCACCAATCAAGAAGTGTGGGTGATAGTAGTCGGTTGATATTTCCTAATTTAAGGAAAGCACTTGTTTACAATTACCCAGTTACATATCGATATTGCGCGCAACGCCACTGATGATTTTAACTTATTTCACGACCCTATGCGGTGGCAGCGAATATCGGGCAATCCATTTCATGGCACTATCGCGCTTGGGTTTCAACTTGGTTTATTCATAGAAACTCAAATTCATCGAGGTGCGTCTAACATCAAACCAAGACGCTATTCAGTCTACGAATTTACCTTCGTAAATCCCGCCAAAGAGGGAGACGAGCTAAGCTTAATGTTCAAGGCTCAAAGGGTTTCACAGACGGAGCAGGGTGAACAGGAGTCACAGCGTTTGATTTTAAAGGCGTCGGGTAAGGCGAGTTTAATGGGGTTTTATCGGCAGTCAGATTTTATGTCGGTAAAAAGCCCTTTAGTTAAATATAAAAAAGAAGACTTAGCTCGACTAGCGGACAGGACGTTGTTAGATGGGGATGTGTTTCTAAAGCGGAAATGGATGATAGTCGGTAATGCTAAAAATTATTTGTTGAGCGCCTTTGCTGACCAATCGCTATATATTGACGAATTCGCAGATAAAGTGCGCTTTCCACAATTTTACCCACTGTCTCTGATGTCTTCAGCCATGCTAGAAAGAGCCCAGGCTCTTAGTTACGATTTAATTAAAAACCCCATGATCTACGTATCGCAAAATTTATGCATTGACAACGACCAGCTCGAGCAACTTAAAAGTAACGACTGTTTAAATATGCTTGTTGCGCCTGTGGAGTCTGACTCTGGCCATCTTACTTGCGCGGGATGGGTAAAAAGTGAATCTCCACTTTTTTGCGCCGAAGTGAGACTTATGCCTCTATCAGATATGCTCGTTAATAATCGTTAACCAGGCCAAATTTTCAGAGCAAATTTTTAATTTGTAAAAAAACGGCGCTGAAAAACGCCGGTTTTACTTTTACTCTATAAGAATTGATTTACATTTTGTACGCTACAGGCACAACCGAAACGGCCCCTGTTAAGCAGTTCGTCTTAGCGCTAATTCTTGTCTTACAATGTCGGCACCTGCACTTAATGCCTCAAGCTTACCTCGCGCAACAGCGCGAGAAAGTGGCGCCATACCGCAGTTAGTGCAAGGGTAAAGCTTGTCTGCATCCACGTACTTTAATGCTTCACGCAATGTAGCTGCTACTTCTTCGGGTGTCTCTATCGAGTCTGTAGCAACATCAATAGCGCCTACCATTACCTTTTTGCCTTTAAGAAGCGAAATCAGCTCAATAGGAACATGGGAGTTATGACACTCTAGCGAAACCATATCAATATTGGACTTCGCTAGTTTAGGAAAGCTTTCTTCGTATTGACGCCATTCCGTACCCAGTGTTTTCTTCCAATCTGTGTTGGCTTTGATACCGTATCCGTAGCAAATATGAACAGCGGTTTCACATTTCAGCCCTTCAATAGCACGCTCTAATGCGGCGATACCCCATTCATTAACTTCATCGAAGAACACGTTAAAAGATGGCTCGTCAAACTGGATTATATCTACACCCGCTGCCTCTAGTTCTTTCGCCTCTTGGTTTAAAATTTTTGCAAATTCCCATGCAAGCTTTTCGCGGCTTTTATAGTGGTCGTCATACAAGGTATCGACCATAGTCATTGGGCCTGGAAGTGCCCATTTAATAGGTTGATCAGTCTGGCTTCGTAAAAACTTGGCATCTTCAACAAATACCGATTTTGGTCGCGTAACCGCTTGGGTTACAACAGGTACGCTAGCATCGTAACGATTGCGAATACGCACGGTTTTACGGTTTCCAAAATCTACGCCATCAAGATGTTCTATGAAAGTGGTCACAAAGTGCTGACGGGTTTGCTCACCATCGCAAACAATGTCGATGCCAGAAGCGGTCTGCTCCTGAAGCGTAACGCGCAGCGCATCTTTTTTACCTTCTTCCAGCGTTTCACTTTCTAACTTCCAAGGCGACCATAGCGTTTCGGGTTCTGCCAACCATGATGGTTTTGGAAGACTGCCTGCAATAGAGGTGGGGAGTAGTTTTTTCATGTAGTTTGGTTTCTTTTAATCAATAATTCGGATAGGTGAATACAGGGCAGGGCGTACTGCCCTTTTCATCGACATTTCGAATTCAATTAGCCCTGTTTGAACGTGATGAGCCGCGCTAAAAGAGGAAGCTTTTAAGCATAGCTAGCCGTAAATTGCTGTAGCTTGTGTTGATAAGGCTTCAGAAAATTATCTTCTACAAACTTGCCTTGCTCAACAGCGAGCTGGCTGCGCTCTTCACGGTCATACACAATGCGCGTTACCGAATGGTCGCTATTTTTTAAGTCCGGCTTGTAGCTTAGACCTGCTTGTGCGTTTGCGTTGTAAATTTCTGGGCGATAGATTTTCTGGAACGTCTCCATGGTCGCAATCGTGCTAATAAGCTCTAAATTGGTGTAGTCGTTTAGCAAGTCGCCGAAGAAATAAAAAGCAAATGGCGCGGCGCTGTTGTGCGGCATGAAATAGCGCACGTTTAAGCCCATCTTTTTAAAATACTGCTCAGTTAGCGACGTTTCATTAGGCTGATATTCCACACCTAATACAGGGTGCTGGTTCTCTGTTCTGCGGTATGTTTTATTGTCAGAAACACTCAAGCAAATTACTGGCAGCTTTGAAAAGTGTGTTTTATAGGCTTCTGAATTAACAAAGTATTTAAAAAGTTTGCCGTGCAGGTCGCCAAAGTCGTTGGGTATACTAAAAGATGACTGCCCACGGTTATGATTTGATAGACGAACGCTAAAATCATAATCGCGCACATAAGACGAGAAGTTGTTACCCACGATACCTTGAGTGCGTTTTCCGGTTTGCTTATCGATGATATTGGTTTGCAATATCTCGATAGTGGGAAAGGTGTTGCCGTTTCTTTCTATATCAATATCTACCGATACTATTTCTAGTTCAACGGCATAGCGGTCACCACGTTCATTGTCCCAGCTAGCTAGTGCATTAAAGCGGTTGTTAATCATGCTCAATGCATCGCGTAAATTCTCTTTTCGGCGCTCACCCCGCGCTAAGTTAGCAAAATTTGTGGTAATGCGCGTATTGTCTGACGGGCGATAATCTTCATCAAACTTAACGCTGTTAATAGTAAAAGAGAAATTTGTGTCCACGTTACTGTTCATGAGAATGCGCTTCTATTCAAAAGATTAAACCGAGTAATGTAAAGGCTGTAAAAGCTATAAGTACGTTATACGTGGTTTTATTTATGAATAAAAATGACTTAATTTCATTTTTGTATGAAATATTCTCATTGATTTTTTTAACGCTGCTATTTAGATAACGGTGTGCCCGCCACTAGTGGTTGCGCAGAGCGTCGATTAGCTCGTCTTTGCTCATGTTTGAGCGACCTTCAATACCTACCTCTTTTGCTTTTTGGTAAAGCTCATCTTTAGTGCGGTCCTCGTACTTCTTGCCTTTTCCGCCATCCTTTGAAGGCGTTTGTTTGCTGTTTGCCTGTGCATTGGCAATACGCGCTGACTTTTCTTTGCTATACCCTTCATCGCGAAGCGCTTCGTAAGTATCGTCGTTTTTAATTTGAGCACCGTGATCCTTAGCCATTTTGAAACTCCTGTTTAATGGTGATAACAAAGTTTTGTACTTAAGTTGTCGTATTAAAGTTTAAAGAATTATGCGGAGGACACTCTGATAAATACAATTCGTTACATGCTGTATCCATTTGGATCTCAAACGATTGCTGCTTTATTTTTTGCTTCGTGAAATTTAAAAGATGTCGTAGCTTGTAGTGCTTGTCGAGTGTCGATAAAATTTACAAAAATTCAGAGAAAAATTATAACCTTATGAAAAATATAAAAGTAAAACATGGATTAGAATTTGCTTATGTCTCGCAGCAATTAAGCTATTAAAATTAAAAAAGGAATTAAAATGTATTTTAAAAATATATGTCTTTCATTAGTGCTCATAGGATTAGCATCGTCAGCATCGGCTGGTTTGATTATTGAAACCGATGCTCAAAACAGAACGATAATTAGCTGGACTGGAAGTTGTTCTGATTGTTTAGGCACAAAGGGTGACAATAGTTTTTCAGATCCAATAGATGTATCAGGTAACATTGTTGTAGATGGCTTCACTTATGGCCAAGACTTTCGTTTTAATTCGTCTAACCTCTATTCATTTCAATACGATGGCCCATCAAATCACGTAGACAATTTGATCATATATAACGCGGGGTATTCCTCTGACGATGCTTGGATAGATAGCTCTGATGCTCTATTTAGTATAATTGGTCGAACAGATTACTCCACGTCAATAACAGGTACGGTTCCACCAGAGGGCTATTATGCTGAATTTGGCGAAAACTTGACCGTATCAGGTAAAATTACAGGTAATTTAGAAAGTTATTTCTTATCAATATCTTTCGATACTTACGTTCCTGTAAATTCGTTGACAGGCGAATATATTAAAATGAGTACTTTAGTCAACACAGGTGAAGAAGCTCTTCTTACGTTGATTACGTTTGATCTAGAGTTTTTCGATGATGGAACTTGGTATATTAGGGCTAATGACGAGGCTTATGATATCGGCCGAAACGCACAACTTTCAATTGCCCAGGTTTCTGAGCCTGCAACATTTGGTATCTTTTTGTTGTCTCTAGTCGCTTTCTCGAGAGCTAGACGCGCTAAATAAACTCTCTCAAGCATCGTCTTGTTAAAGACAATTTGTTAAAGCGTGAGTCTTCACGCTCTAACTCCCCTCCAGTTTGTTTAAAAAATGTCATTCGTCGCAAACGCTCAAATGCTCAAAATACCACTGCACCGCAATGTAACAGCTTAACACCTTAAAACTTCTTGTATTGTCAACTTTAGTGCGTTTTATGCACGCAAAAAGTGCATTTGAGTCAATGGTTTACGTTTTTTATCCTATTGCACGTTCAAAATTAAGTCTTTAGTCTAAAGATATTGTAGATGGAAGGCAGAGCGAAATATGAATAAAAATGTACAACAAACCACGGTGAATTCTTCACGTCGCAATTGGTTGAAGTCAGTGGGTTTAGGCGCTGGTGCAGTGGCATTGACGACCAGTGTCGACAGTATTATGGGTGACCTTCGAGCAGCAGGTATGCCAACCGAACACTTTCCATCAGCCACCCCTAATGTGAACGACGGTCTTATTCGCTTGTCGTCAAACGAAAATGCCTTTGGCCCATCAAAGAAAGCTGTAAAAGCGATGCAAAGCGAGCTTTTAAATCTAGCACGTTACACTGATGCTACCGTTGAAGTATTAGCGCAAAAAATTGCAGAGCAAGAGGGCGTATCTGCCGACCAAATTGTTATTACAAACGGCTCATCACCTATTCTTTTTGGCTACGCTGACTGGATCACGAAAAATGGCAACAAACTAGTTACCTCTATGGCAACCTATGAAGGGGTACCGCGAGGCGCTGAGTTTATGGGGGCAGATGTCACTTATGTCTCCCTTACGGCAGATATGACATTTGACCTTGATGCGATTGAGGCAGCTGTAACCGACGATACGACCGCCGTTTATGTATGTAATCCCAACAACCCCACGGGGAGCATGGTCGATGCAGCCAAACTGACTGCTTTTGCAAAGCGCGTGTCAAAGAAAGCACAGGTGTTTATCGATGAGGCCTACATTGAAATGTCTGATGCTTATCCAGCTAATGTGCAGTCTAAGCTAGTAGCAGAAGGTCACAACGTGGTGATATGCCGCACCTTTTCTAAGATTCACGCGATGGCAGGCCAGCGTTTAGGCTATGCCATTATGCCTGCCGAACAAGCTAAAACTATGGGTGGCATGCTACGCATGGGTGGTGTGAACTATTTGGCATTAGTGGCGGGTATGGCAAGTATGGACGACCATGCTAACTTAAACACAATGCGTTCACGCATTAAAACCGAGCGTGAAAAACTAGTGAAAGTGGCAAAGGAGTTGAACCAGCCGTATGCACCAAATCCGCAAGGGAATTTCATCTATATGGATACGGGTATGCCGCACGATGTATTCGCGGAAAAAATGAAAGCTCAGGGTATAAAGGTGGTAGGGCGCACATGGCCAGGCTACGACTCGTGGTCACGGATCAGTGTCGGCACGCCTTCAGAAACAGATGCGTGCGTTAAAGCATTAAAAGCAGTACTTGCTTAGAAAAAACAATAATAATACCTAGCGCAGAAAGAACAGGCTGAACACTATTAGTGTTCAGCCTTTTTCATATTAGTTGTGCGAAAATGCAACCTACGTTTTGATAGAGTGGAACAAAGTTTGAATTTTACTTAAGTCTTTGCTTTAGCTCTTATTTTAGCTCTTATTTTTCGATAGCAAACGTTAAGCCTGCTTTCTCTTCTAAGCGGTTTATTAGCTTATCACCAAGAGCAGCCGCTGGTGTGAAAAAGCCGCCAGATAGGTTTACGTCTTTACACAAGCAAAGCGCCGACTCTGAAATCATCTTACTAGTAGAGCCATAACCTGGGTCTTTATCACCTTTTACCGATACGGCTAGCATATCGCCATTCGTTGCGGTACCCACAAACATGACATCGTAAAAACCGTTTTCACGCTCTTCTTTGCTAGGGCCTTCACCTGGCTTAGGACCATCGTCGCTTGCAAGCGATTTATCTTTAGCAACGTGGTTGGCCATGGCCTCACCTTTTTCGCCAGGACCTGTCATCATCATTTCATCGTACTGGAAGTTTTTTCCATAGGCATAGCCACCTAAATAGTTCGTGCGGTGAACGTTTTTCGTATTGATTGCCGCCATAATGAAGGGGGCAACCCATGTACCTAATTGCTCGTCGAAATAAGGTTTGTTGCCGTCGGGCTGAGGCTGGTTTGATGCGCCATCGGTTAACGAATGCGGGTTGATAAGCGCGGCCATTACCGATTTATCTTTGTGAGCAGCAGCCATGGTTGCTTTTAAGCTGGCAGCCGTTCCACCAGAGAAGGTTCCCTGCATCTTGCGAACGCGACCTTTGACGTATTCAATCACGTCGCCAGTTTGCTTTTTAGCATGCGCTTGTAAGTAGTGAACACCTAAGTCAAATGGTACTGAGTCGAAGCCGCAAGAAAATACAATGTTTGCGCCAGTTTCTTTGGCCTTCGCTTCATACTTATTGATCATTTGGTGCATCCACGCCGGCTCACCGCATAAATCTGTATACCCCGTACCATTATCAACACACGCAGAGAGTAACTTTTCACCGTAAATTTGATAAGGGCCCACTGTGGTGAGTACAACCGCAGTTCGCTTAGTCATAGCATCTAGCGCGTCGGCATCATCACCGTCGGCTACAATACTGGCAACGCTATCACTGATACCTAGCTCCTGTTTTACGTCGTTAAGCTTAGCTTCATTACGACCTGCAACTGCCCATTTAACGCTGCTGTCATTGCCATACTGTGCCTGAAAGTATTCAGCTACTAGTTTGCCCGTAAAACCTGTAGCACCGAAGATAACTACATCAAATTCCCGTTCGTTACTCATTGTTTTGTCCTGTTTTATTTCGTTTTGACACGTGTCATCAATATACGATATCCAATATACGCACAAGCGCGGATATCTATCATTTTTTTCGGTAATATTTGTCTATTCACGAAATTAAACGGCAGGCGATAAACCGTTAGTTTAATGACTTAACAAACTTAGCCAGACGTGTTAATCCTTCGTTTAAGCGGTCCATATCCGTAGCGAAAGACAGCCTTACATAGTGGTCGGCATTGTGCTCGCCAAAATCATTGCCGGGCGTAAGTGCAACATGATGTTGTGAGAGCAGGGCGTCACAAAACTCAATAGCACTTAGCCCTGTGTGTTTAATATTGATGAAAGCGTAAAAAGCACCGTCTGGCTGGGCATCTAAACTAATGCCGATTTTTTCAAGTGCATTAAAAACGAAAGAGGCCCGCTTTGTCAGGTTTACACGATTTTGTTCGCATTGCGCCAATGCCTCAGAAGTAAAACAAGCAAGGGCGGCTTTTTGTGAAAGGGTGGAGGGGCAAATGAACAAGTTCTGCGCGAGCTTTTCAACGATGGGTGTCATCGCTTCAGGCACAACACACCAGCCGAGGCGCCAGCCGGTCATGCCAAAATATTTAGAGAAGCTATTGATAACCACTACAGTGTCTTCCAGTTTAGCGTTAGCAAGTACGGTTCGAAGCTTGGCGTTCTTGTTGCTGGTTGATTGGGTAGTATCGTCATTAATAGAAAGTGAGAGATCCAAGTAAATCTCATCAACAATTAAAAAACCACCGTTGGCATTGCAGTATTCGCCAATTTTAATCAACTCGTCTATATCAATCGCCGTACCTGTCGGATTGGCAGGGGAGGCTATAAGCACGCCTTTCGTGTTTTGCTTCCAATTATCGGTAACACTTTCAGCGGTTAATTGAAAGTTATCCTCGCTGCGTGTTGGCACCAGCGTTACTTCTGCGCCAAATGCGTTCAAAAAGCGTCGGTTACAGGGGTAAGACGGGTCGCCCAATATCACATTATCGCCGGGTTCAACCAAGGCCGCGCTTGCCAAAAGTAACGCACCAGACGCGCCGGCGGTTACGACCACCCGTGAAGGACTTATCTTTACGCCGTGTTTAAATTCGTAAAAGCGGGCTATGGCTTCTCGGAGTTCAGGCATACCTAGCGCAGACGTATAAGGAAAATCTGGGGTATTCAAGCTTTCTTTCATTGCTGCAAGTACAGGCTCGGGAGCGCCAAAATCTGGCTCACCAAGATTAAGACGAATAACATCTTTACCTTGCTTTTCCAGAGCAGAGGCCTTTTCGCCATAGGCCATGGCAAGAAACGGAGAGATAGCGGTAGCGCGAGAGGCAAACTTCAAAACAAAACCCTTATTAGTTGTGCCAGTTCAAACAGTTCTGCAATTAGGGATCACTCTTGAGTAGGATTCAAGAAAATTCTTTGAATAGTATGTTTAACTTATTGGCTTACATCGTTGCTAAGTAGTTAAACGTATAAATTTCTCAGCTAACTCATCTAACGTTTCTTTCTTGTTAGGGTCTGGTTTAACTACATCTATAGGGCACACTGCCACGCAGGTAGGGGCATCGTAATGCCCCACGCATTCGGTACAACGATTAGCATCTATTTCGTACACGTTATTTCCCATGCTAATTGCTGAATTAGGGCACTCAGGTTCGCACATATCGCAATTAATGCAGCTATCTAGAATAAGCAGTGCCATGAATTATACCTCGCTTACGCTCTGTTTTTTTACGGCACTATCCGTTTTGCGAAACGGGTTACGAGTGTCAACGCCTTCATCCAGATTACGTAGCAGCAGAGCAAAATCTAGGTCTACATCGCAAGGTAGAGGTATTCTAACCTGGTGCCCTGAACCTTTGGCATCGCTAATATAAAGGCTTTTCTTATCCAGCATTTCATTAAGCGCAAAGGTAATGTTTCCGCTTGGTGTCATCAGTTCTAACGAGTCCCCTACACAGAATTTGTTTTTAACATCTATAATCGCAAAACCCGTTTCGTCGCAGCGGCCTAGCACTTCACCAACAAATTGCTGTTTATCGCTGACAGAATGCCCGTATTCGTAGTTCTGATACGTTTGGTGTGAGTGACGACGCAGGAAACCTTCCGTATAACCTCGATGAGCCAAGGTTTCCAAGCTTCCCATTAACGAGTTGTCGAAGGGTTTACCTGCTACTGCGTCGTCAATGGCTTTGCGATAAACTTGCGCTGTTCGAGCGCAGTAGTAGTGTGATTTTGTGCGGCCTTCTATTTTTAAGCTATGCACGCCCATTTTGGTTAGGCGGTCGACATGCTGAACGGCACGCAAGTCTTTCGAATTCATAATATAAGTGCCATGTTCGTCCTCAAAGGCAGGCATCAATTCGCCGGGCTTTTCTTTTTCTTCTAACATAAACACATGAGTACTTGGCGCGCCTTCGCCAAGGGTGGGAATGACCGTTTGAGGTGCCGAAACGGCTTTATTAATTTCGGTGGCTTGAACGATATCACCGGTTTCGTTTTCGCTTCCCGCCTTAACATCATAAGACCAACGACAAGCATTGGTACAAGTGCCTTGGTTGGGATCTCGTTTATTCATGTAGCCAGACAATAAACAGCGCCCGGAATACGCCATGCAAAGCGCGCCATGAACAAACACTTCTAATTCCATGTCTGGCACTTGCTCGCGGACTGTTTCAATTTCTTCAAGCGATAGTTCTCGCGATAAAACAACGCGCTCAATGCCTTGTTTTTGCCAAAACTTCACCGTGGCGTAGTTCACAGCATTGGCCTGAACACTTAAATGAATTGGCATGCGAGGGAATGCATCGCGCACCATCATAATTAGTCCGGGATCTGACATAATTAGCGCGTCAGGTTTCATAGCAATTACCGGCGCAATATCATTAAGGTAGGTGCCAAGCTTGCTATTGTGGGGGGCAATATTGCTCACCACGTAGAATTTCTTGCCTAGGGCATGCGCTTCTTCTATACCTATCGCTAAGTTTTCGAGGCTAAATTCGTTATTTCTCACGCGTAGCGAGTAGCGGGGTTGACCAGCATAAACAGCGTCTGCTCCATAGGCAAAAGCGTAGCGCATATTGCGCAAGCTACCTGCTGGGGCTAGCAATTCTGGTGCGTTAAACGTTTGGTCGGAAAGTTTTAACGCTGAATCTTCGTATTGAATTGAAGAACTGTTACGAGAAGAAGTGTTTGAAGTCATATATAAAAACCGCTACTAGACGCCTTTAACAAGGCGGCGGATTCTATAAGTACGCCGTGAGGCCCTCAAGGCAAATCAGGCAAGGGGTTGATGGAGATCAAATTATTTCTGCATATTAGACTGAGCAGCAAGACAAATGCACTAAGAAAAATGTTATGAGAACTTATAGCAAAACTAATCTATCACCTCAATTGACGTACTTAAACGACGAATCACCATGGGCAAAAGCCGCCACATAGGGTAGGCTAGAAATTCACAATAATAAGGACTAACTGCATGCTGCACTTGAACATTTTTCATAAAGCGGCGCGACAAATAAAAGCCTCCGGCAAATCGGCCATTGCCATTACGGTATTGTTTGTTGTGTCTACGTCTTCAGCTTGGGCAGCGCTGCCAAGCATTGGTGAATTCACTAGCGATATGACCAAAAAAGACGGTCTAATCCCTGTTTACTATGACGATGAAAGTGACAAAGTTTATTTGGCGGTGCCAACAGGTAACGCCGAATATTTGTTTCAAAGCAGCTTGCCCTACGGTGTAGGCTCGAACGACATTGGCCTCGATCGCGGACAGCTTGGCGAAACCCGCTTAGTAAGTTTCGAAAAGTTTGGTAACAAGGTTTTGTTGAAGCAGCACAACACGAAATACCGTGCGGCCCACGGCAGCGATGCCGAAAAGCAAAGTATTGATGAAGCTTTTGCGGATTCGGTCATTGCCGGTTTCACGCTGGTAGCAAAAAGCGACAACGCCAGTCTTATCGATTACACGCCTTTTTTACTCAGTGATATTCACGGTATCGGTAACCGCATGGCGCGCACCAATCAAGGTAGCTTTAGCGTAGATAAAATGCGAAGCGGGGTGTACTTACCAAAAACCAAAGCCTTTGAAAAAAATACCGAGTTAGAAGCATTAGTCACTTTTGCTGGTAAAAAGCCTGGTGAATACGTTCAGCAAGTTACCCCCGACCCAGAAAGCGTGTCGGTGCACTTACATCATTCCTTTGTGGCACTGCCTGACGACAACTATACGCCTAGGGAGTACCACCCATATTCAGGCTACTGGAAATTTAGCTATTTCGATTATTCAACACCTATTAGTGAACCTACCGAGCAGCGTTTTATTACACGCCATCGCTTAACCAAGAAAACGCCCCATGCAGCAATGAGCGAAGCAGTGGAGCCAATTGTGTATTACCTAGACCCAGGTATCCCAGAGCCGGTAATGACCGCGCTTAAAGAAGGCGCAAGCTGGTGGAACCAAGCCTATGAAGCTGCAGGTTACAAAGATGCGTTTCAGGTAAAAGTACTGCCTGAAGGTGCCGACCCTATGGACGTGCGCTACAACGTTATTAACTGGGTACATCGCGCAACGCGCGGCTGGTCTTATGGGTCGTCGGTAGTTGACCCACGTACAGGGGAAATTATCAAAGGTCACGTTACTTTAGGCTCTCTGCGTGTAAGACAAGATTATTTAATTGCCCTTGGCCTAACTAGCCCTTTTAAAGACGGCAACACCGACACCACTTTGCAGCAAGAAATGGCGCTGGATCGCATTAGGCAGCTTTCTGCTCACGAAGTAGGGCACACACTAGGCATAGCGCACAACTTTGCGGCAAGTGAAAATAACCGTGCGTCGGTAATGGATTATCCTCACCCTAAAATAAGCATTAAAAACGGCAAGATTAGCCTTGAAGGCGCCTATGACAAAGGCATAGGCGCATGGGATATTCACGCCGTAGCGTATGGCTATCAAGACTTTGCTAGCGATGTAGAAGAATCCGAAGCCTTGGCAAAAATTATCGTTAAAGGTCGTAATGAAGGGTTAAGCTTTAAATCAGACCCAGATACCCGCAGCAGCCGTCATGCGTCAGCAAATGGTCATATGTGGGAAAATGGTAGTAACCCGCTAGATGCCTTCGATGAAATTTCACAAGTGCGCCAACTGGCGTTAGCCAATTTAGGTTTAGATACGTTAAGCCCGAACAGCAGCTTGTCGTCACTCGAAAATGCTTTAGTGCCCATTTACTTGTTACATCGCTATCAACTAGAAGCCGTAGCAAAGCAAGTAGGCGGCTTAGTGTATGAATATGAACGCAAAGGCGATTACACCCAAACGCAAGGGCAGCAGTTTGTAGCACCCGCGGTTCAGCAGAGAGCTATGCAGCAGTTAATCACTGCTACTACGGCCGACTACCTTACTATACCTGAATCGGTTCTCGCGCTTATTCCACCTACAGCCTACGGTGACGACATTACCCGCGAGCACTTTAAGGGTAAAATGGGGTTAATGTTAGACCCAGTTTCTGCGGCCGCTTCGGCGTCGAACTTTGCGTTTGAGTTGTTATTACACCCAGAGCGCTTGAATCGCCTAGAGTGGCAAGTAAAAAGCAGTAAAGATAGACGCAAAAAAGTGGGCGTTTCAATGCTGGTGAAGCAAATACTTAGCGTACACTGGTATAAAAATAAGTCGCAAAGTCCACTAGCAAAGCGCTTACAGTTAGTTGCATTAAATGCCGTGATGAAAGCGGTCACTAACGACAAGCTGGCGCCAGAAGTAAGAATGGAAGCTGAACTTGCTTTACTTGAATTTAGCGAGTGGCTAGATGATGAAGCTGACGACAATCAGTATGAGATACTAAAAGAGCAGTTCGATACCTACTGGTCCAGTAAAACGTGGCCAAGTAGCTTCGAAGTAGAGCCACTACCGCCAGGTTCGCCGATTTAAGGAAGCTGATAATTAATGTTAGGGACAACGCAATTAGAGCAAAACTATAGCCCGAGTAACAAGCAAGTGCCGCAAAGAACCTTTGCGGCCTTATTCACTCATTTACTCGCTGTGTTACTTCTAACAATAGTTCCATTAGTAGAAAGTCTGCATGGTAGTGTGCTGTGGGGCTTTAACTACCATTCCCCCAAGTTCATGTCACAGGTCGGCGACGCGTTAGCCTTAATTAAACTTATAGCGCTTTGCGCAGGTGTGTATCTGCTTTTTAAGCAATACGGTGCATTTAGGCATCTTGTTAAAAGTAAATGGTTATCTATTCTTTTGAGCAGTGTTTTAGCAATAGTGGCGCTCATTCAGATAGCGATAGGTCTAATAGGTGTATTGATTGATGCAACACTAGGAACTAACCGAGACTACTTTCATAAAGAATTTGCAATAGAAAATAACACTATTTACGTGTTTACCGCAGATCCAGGCGCGATGGGAACGGCCTACCATTATTTTTATTTAGAATGCCCACTTCCTTTAAACCGCTATGAACTAAAGTTTATTGAAAAAACAAATTGGGTATGGGAGCTAGAGCTTAAAGCTTCTGATAATGGTTTTGACGTATTTAATCAGCGTGGTGAGTTTAAATACCGCGTTAGTTTGGGTGAAGAAGGGTGTGGTTAGTTACCTTGTAGCTCTGCTCTGAGTGAATGAAATCTTGTGTGGTTATTGTTAAGTGATACTATAGTGGTACATTTGAAAGCTGGAACCTGCATCGTGAAAGTAGAATTAGTTACTACATTGAAGAGACAAGCCACAAAAATTTTGCAAGACCTGCACACTTCAAAAGAGCCTGTTTTGATTACTGAACATGGTCAGCCATCGGCTTACTTAGTTGATGTTGATGATTATGAGATGATGCAAAAGCGCATGTCGATTCTGGAAGGTATTGCAAAAGGTGAGCAGGCAATAAGAAATGATGACGTTTTAACTAACCTGCAGGCCAAAGCGAAAATGGATAAATGGCTGAAATAGTATGGACGGAACCTGCTCTAATTGACTTGGACAATATTGCTGAATACATAGCGGTATCTAATTTAGTTGCGGCAAAGAAACTAGTTAAAGAAGTCTTCGCCAAAGTAGATATGCTTGAGGAATATCCTAAGTCAGAAAAGTCAGTCTCTGAATTACCATCCCTCAATTACCGCGAGCTTTATGTAAAGCCCTGTCAAATTTTTCATAAATTTGAAGACAATAAAGCCTTTATTTTGCACGTAATGCGGCACGAACAAGATCTTAGGCGCTTTTTATTAGATTAGCGTCGTTACTATTTAATTACGTTTGAGTGGTTTAGCTATCTTAAACTAAACGGGCTAAAAACCAATGGCAGCTAAGTTTGTTTGACCCATTTTTTCTGAGCCGTCTGCATTCGAGCAGGTTTCTGAAAATTCGCATTCTTTCGCACAGTACTTTTTTCGATTTTTAGTTTATATACCAGTATTAAGGTTTTATAAAGTATCTATTGCGACATGTTAATGATCGTTTGCCTATTGACGGTAATGTTGACCTTCTCAGCATATAGAAGAGTTAAATCTCAAAACTTCACGTATAACAAAATAATTTAGGTAGGTCTCTATTTATTGAAATACCACTTATCTATCTCATCAGCAATATTCGTAGCATTAATTGATGTATTACTGCACATTACTAAATTCATAAATTGATTGTCAGGGTAGCGACGATACATGATATTTGCCCCTAACCATCCCCCAGAGTGAGATACCAAAAGACCATTTTCACTCTTAGAAATGCCCTGGCCATTTGCGTAAAATATGTCAGCCCCACTATCTGGATTAACGGGAAGAGAACTATTTGGTAACATGAACTCTTCCATAAAAGTTACCGGATTCTTACCTAGTTTAGGTGTATAAAACTGCGCATCCCACTTTTGCATATCATTAATGGTTGTATGTAGCCCCCCATCTCCTACAACGAATAAGTTTGTCATATCGTTTACATAGTTACCGTCCACATCCTTGGAATATCCGTAAGCTCTATTTTTAATCAACTCTACCGCATCGTCTGCAAAAAACGTGTTATCCATACCAAGGGGTTTGAATACATATTTATCGGTATATTCCCGAAGTGTTAATCCGCTTACTTCCTCAACGAGAATGGCTAACATAATGTAACCCATATTGCTGTAACGCCACTCAGTGTCAGGTTCGACTACTAAGGGAAGCTTTTTAACTACTTCATGGAATTCTTATACGCTTAAATAATCTTCATTGCCGATTCGCATTGGATGACCGGAAATTGCTTTCAAATTAAGAGCTCCTTCCTTTGCTTTAAAATCTTCAGGGTAGCCATATGTCGAAATTAAATCATAATCGCCCATCCCTCCCGTATGCCCAATAATACTATTGATTGAAACCTTGGTACCGTAATCAGGTAGATTTTCAACGTAGTCAGAGATGCCGTTCTCTAATTTTATTGCGCCTTGATCGGCCAATAAACGAACCGCCATTGCTACGAATTGTTTAGAAACTGATGCCATGCGATGCACATTATCATTAGACATAGCAACATTTAGTTCAACGTTTGCCAAACCGTAACCGTCTTTAATTAATGCATTTCCATTTTCAAAAACACCTATCGAACAGCCCGCCTCATTCGCGGGTATCAGCGATTTAAGTTTTTCATCTAACGAGCCAATCTGGTGTGACTCCGCATAAGAAGACGCATTCAGAACTAGAAAAGGAAGCACAAAAACTAAGAGAGTAAATCTTTTCATACAAATGCTTTCCCTAGATCTAACTGATGAAAGTGAGTTTAACTTTTAATGTACTTTAGCTTAGTTTATGACTCTAAAAGATCAAACTCCTACTTTTTTACGGCATTATTCAGATTCAAGTACGCTTGAATATTAAAAATATAAAAACTATGCACCAACCCGCTGTGTTGGCTGTATTTAATGTTTGTTGTACGAGTGTCTAAATGGATTACACTTTTTAAACTTTGTGCCCATGACACACTTCGCGCCTGATAAGGCATATCTAAATCTTTCAGATGTTCTGACAATCGAGGACTATTTTTGCCCTGTCGTGAGACAGTCAATTCTGCACGTACATGAGCATTTGGGGGGAACACGCAATGGCCGGTCACCTGAACCCTTTAAGGCTCAGCCTGGAAGGGGGCACAATGCAGCGAGGCTGCCGAGGAAATCAAAACATGAGGCGTCATGTATTTTAAGTTTATGAAAAATAGCGCATTATTTTACCTCTATCCTAAAGCTTCTGCGTTGCCATATTGCACTAAACAGATTGCCGACTCGAATATCGGCGGATAAGAGAAAAACTGTTGTTAAAAATAGAGAGGGTGTGGATGGGTATCAATTGATACTCATGCAGAAATCCAGCGTACATACTTTCTAGTTAATAAACGCATGAGGCCATAATGAAGACGGTGATGAAGAAGATGACAGCACAACATCGCGTCGCTCGGCGGTGCCTCCCGACTGGGGCTGTGACAGCAGCGTATGAACGCAAGGTGGATGCGGGGGAGGTGCAAAGAGACAACGCGCAAGTCGCTCTGGCAGCAAAACTCGATGCCCTGCACGAGTCTCTTGCTTCGCTCCCACCAGTACCCATGCGCACCGACCATCAAATAGAGGGCATTTGTAAAAGCAGCGGCCCTCAATTACTGGGGCGTTCCCTGGCATCCGCCCAGTCCTTTCTTCGAAAGAAGCTCCATTTGTGGTCTTTTGGTCCACCACCGCGAGGAATGTATATTCATGGGCCTGTCGGGGTTGGCAAGAGCTTTCTAATGGATCTTTTTTACGCCTTGGTTAATGTTCCTGATGATGCTTCTTGCTGTAAAAATAACAGCCACAAACACGCAAAAATTACCAAACGCCGCGTCCACTTTCATGAATTTATGCTAGACGTCCATCATCGAATATTTGTCTACAAACAGGAACACCCACGTGGCGATGCGATCCCCATTGTTGCGCAACAATTGGCACAAGAAGCCCAACTTCTCTGTTTCGATGAATTTCAAGTGACAGACGTTGCCGATGCCATGATTTTGAAACGACTTTTTTTACTCTTATCGTATTGGAATGTCGTGGTGGTGGCCACCTCAAATCGCTCCCCCGATGCCTTGTATGAGGGAGGCATTAACCGCTCTCTCTTTTTGCCATTCATAGATATGTTAAAACACACGTTCGACATCATTTCCATGGAGGATTCCAAGAAAGATTATCGACTCGAGAGTAGTGCGGATGGCCAATCCTATTTTTGGTCAAATAAGGATATTCATGGCGATAATAGTATTAACAACAACATACAGGCGCAGTTGGACGAAATATTTGGTGGCACTGCATCCATAACTGAGGCCGAGAGCATTTCCGTCCTCTTTGGTCGCAGCGTCCGGGTCGCCAGATTCAATGACCGGTGCGCTTGGTTTGACTTTTCCGAGTTGTGCTACCAACCGCTCGGGGCGGCCGATTATATTTCCCTCTGCCGGCGATTTCCGGTCATCATCATTGAACGCGTCCCCCAACTAGACGCCAATCACCTCAACGAAGCACGACGATTTGTGACTCTTGTCGACGCGTGTTATGAATCTCGTACCCGCTTGGTGCTGGCGGCACAAGTCCCGCTCGACGAATTGTTTGTTGATTTTGAAGCGCAAGTCGAAAGCAGTGACGGCGATGGCGAATTGATTGTTAATGACAAGGGAGGAAACTCGAGTTCCTTTGCGACTACTATGATCCGCACCAAAGAAGGGAAATATTATGAGTGGTCGGCGACGGGACGAGTTGGCGTGTCACTGGCACAATTTTCGTCTGCCAATGATCTCGCCTTTTCCTTTCGACGAGCCGCGTCTCGGTTGGTAGAAATGGGGGGAAAGGGATGGGGACGGCAATAACCTATAACGACAAGGTGCCCCACCAACTAAAAAAACCTCTTATCAGTTACAGAGCCAAGAGTTGCGCTTGCAGCTCTGTTTTTGTCCATAGGTTTACAAGCTTTGCGAAAGTATTTTTAATGCCCCATCTCGTTTTTCACTTTGTTTTCTAATTTATTTAAGAAGTCAAAAACTCGAGCGCTGGCTTCTTCCATTTTGTTTAGGTGCGTGATTAACGTTGTTCCATCCCCGTTTTCATGTGCATTTAGAGCCGCAATGCCTGACTGGTGGACTAATGCATGGGGCCCCTCTAAATGTGAATACTCCGTGTAATGACTGTAATGTTTTTTACCATCTCCTTCATAATACCACTTACCCAATCGACACTGGTGATGGTCTGCAAAATCATCTTTTGTCTTTTTACTTTCTCCCCGGATAGTTCGATACACTTCAACCTTCCAAACCAGATGATCTAATTTAACGGTCTGGATAAAAGTACTGACGCTAGAAAGAGAAATAACATTAGCCATGTCTTCAGCAATATGGGCAACGTTATCAAGGGATGCGCTTATTTGCGATGCAGAACTGGCTACTTGCAAGGTTTGTCGTGTACTTTCCTTGATTTGATGATAAGTACTGTCTGTCCTTTCAGAAGCTTTTACCGTCAAATCTGAAATTTTAGACGACGCTTCAGACGAACGACTAGCAAGCGTTCTAACTTCATCCGCGACTACAGCAAAACCTCGCCCTTGCTCCCCAGCTCTAGCTGCCTCAATGGCTGCGTTTAACGCTAAAAGGTTTGTTTGTTCTGAGATACTCTGTATTTGCCCTATAAACGACTCAATATCTTTACTGGATTGTGCAAGCGACTCAATTGAACCATTGATAGCGTCTGAATTTCCCGTCATTGCATTAAGCACTTCAACACAGTTTGAAAGGGCTGTACTAGTGCCACTAATATCTTCAAGCACATTGTCTAAACGAATTTTTTCTGCGTGCAGTTGAGTCGCAGAATGAGCCACGTCATGCCTCACCAAATCTAATGAATCAAGCGAGTGAAAAAAGTTTTTTACAATGGTTCGTTCGACATTAACTTTTCTGGCGAGTTCTTCAGCTTCTTCATAAGACAGGTGTAAACGAGACTCCATTTGCAAGAGCTGCCCTTGCAGCCTTTCGTTTTCCTTTTTGAGATTCTCCATCTCAGTGTTTGAATTCGTCGCTACAGGCTTTTTATTAAACCACATTAGTTTGCGTCCTTGGCTTCGTTTAGGATTCTGTGCATTTTTGTTTAGCTTAGACTAATTAATTTAAAACAGTCAAAAATGAATAAAGTGTTTGTAGCTAAAGAGAAATATCCTTTATTGTATGAAAGTATTCAACGCGAGCTAAATATCGCTTCGCCTACCGCGCCTGCAAATATGTTTGCAAAAAATTCATTTTGGAATGCTTTCAACAGTTCGGCACTGTTTATTTACTTACTAACACCACCAACTAAGATGATCAGTCTTGTTCTGATGCGACAGTCTGTCAGGTTTCTAATCGAAGGCTGGTGTTTTTGTATTTTGGCGTTCGTCGCCTCTAAAATTGCTTCTTCGAAACGCGTGTGTAATCTCAACGCGTACTATCAGGTTTTTGTTACCTTTCTAGTTATACGCGTTGAGTAAACGTTTTTACTGGCACATAAAAACCTACAACTCCCTATAGTTAGTAAACACTTTATATAACTGTGTTCCACTTAATACCGAAGCAGAAGGGAAGTGCAGGATGGGAATTAAATCGCAAGGGGCTTCTAGCGTCCTGCTGCCGTTGTCGGTATCTAGGTCGTCGATATTTAAAATTTGCGCCAGCGGTTCGCCTTTTTTCACGGTTTGGCCGGGTTTTGCCATGTATTCCACCATGCCGCCCCAGTTGGTGTATAGGGTCTTGTAGTCTTTTAAATACACACCTAAACGCTGCATTGCTTTCGGTTTAATATCGCATTCGTGCAGTACGCCTTTGGCGTTCAAGTAGCTAAGAATACTGGTGGCGTCTATATTACCTTCGTTAAAATCGATCACTTCTTGGCTACCCATTTCAAGCGTAAAGGCTTCAACGTTAAAGCTAATCTCACGCGCTAAATTCGTTTTTATGCTTTCTTGCAAGGTCCACCACGGGCAAAATGTCGCTTCGTCTAATGCCCCAGCAAATACGTTTGGAATAAAAATACAGTGAGGAATGTTAAATAGCTTGGCGCTGTCTTTGGCGTATTCGGGAATATAAACGTGGCGGGTAGACACCGGGCCGTTGTGGAGATCTAACACGAAATCGGCGTTCACCGCCATTTGCTGTAGCTTTAGGTTCAACTGCTGCGCTAGTCCTAGGCCCCATGGTTCAGCCAGTTTGTTGTCGATAGCGTTAGACAGGTGAGCACGAAAACGTTGTTTTATGCCTTCAATTGACTCTTCGCGGGTGACGGTCTTGGCGAAGTGCTCAACCGCGCCCTTGTCAAAGAAATAGCCGCGATTCCAGTTTGTGCCGTTGACAGGGTCGAACCGGCCTAACGTATACTCACCGGCTTTAATATTAGTTCCAATGGGATTACAGTTGGGTACTAGGATAATTTCGCCGCAAATATCCATATCTTTTAAGCGCTGAATGAGATGGTAAATAACCACGTTCCCTTGCACTTCAGCACCGTGAATAGAGCTTTGAATGTACACGGTGGGGCCGGGGCGCGCGCCCTTCATACGATAAATTGGCACGTTCATGTTGCGTCCAGACGCGTTTTGCGCCACTACCATGTGTTTTTTCACTACTTGGGTTGTCATTTAAATCAACCTATTTTCTGTCTTGTTCTTTGTTTTAGTCTGTTGCTTAAAACTACTGCTTTGAGCATTAACACTATAAAAGCACGTAAACTTAGCAAGCACATAGCTCGCAATCTAAGCCTTTAGGTAACTTCCAGCTTCGCCACTCGTGCGACAGTGCATCAAACGTCATTAACGTGTTTTTAGGGATGTTATCGAAATCCATCAATACTTGCATAGCTAGCATTGCTTGATAAGTACCAACAATGTTCACTACAGGCGAGAATATACCTGCTTCGACGCAGCTTAAATCGGGTGATTCAAATAGCGTTCTCAGACAAGCATAGCAGCGGCTCTCACCGGGTATAGCTACGAAAAGCTGGCCTTCAAAGCGAATGGCTGCACCAGATACTAGCGGAGTATTTAGTTTAAAACACAATAGGTTTATTAAATCTCGTGAGGCTGTATTGTCGGTGCAATCAAGCACAACGTCAGCACGCTCTATGGCCTGTTTTAACGCTGGTGACAGCTGGCTAATGCCGGGCGCCGAAAACTGTTGTGCGATAATGGTAACGTCGCAGTCACTGTTTATGGCAGTAAGCCGCGCTTTTGCTGCCTCTACTTTACTTGTGCCAACATCTTGTTCGCTAAACAAGGTTTGCCTTGGCAGGTTAGTGGCCTCGACTGTGTCGTGGTCGATAAGTGTAAGAGAGCCAACGCCACTGGCGCAGAGACTAGTGGCGGCCGCGGTGCCAAGCCCACCAATACCAATGATACAAATATTGGCGTTTAGCAGCGCTTCTTGACCGTCTAGGTCCACTTTGGGAAGCACAATGTGGCGGTTATAACGCATAGCCTGCTGATTAGTTAGGCTTTTAGACATAGTTTATGCCAACTTAGTTGTTGAATTCATGGCATGCACCCTTATAAAGTGATTACCAAATAGTATTTTGGCTGGTACTTTATCAAAAACCGCCAAAATGTCGCATATCAAATTAGGATTTCATATGTCAGTTGTCAGCCAACCCCTTAATATAGCCGTACTCACTATTTCAGATACGCGCACCCTCGAAAACGACAAGTCAGGAGACTATTTGAAAGAGGCGCTTACCTCGGTTGGCCATAACCTTTACGATCGCGATTTGGTGAAAGACGATATTTATCAGCAGCGCGCCGTGGTGTCGAAATGGATTGCCGACAAAAACATTCACGCGGTATTAATTACCGGTGGTACAGGTTTTACCCACCGCGACTCAACGCCAGAGGCCATTAGCGTGTTGTTCGACAAAGAGGTCGACGGCTTTGGTGAGCTATTCCGTCAAATTAGCTATGAGGAGATTGGTACATCAACCATTCAGTCTCGCGCAGTAGCGGGCTTTGCCAATAATACGGTTATTTTCTGCCTGCCAGGCTCTACAGGCGCGTGTCGTACTGCATGGGAAAAGATTATTTCTAGCCAACTTGATGCTGACTTCAGACCGTGTAATTTTGTAAAGCATCTGGTGGAAGCATGAGTACATTTAGCCATTTAAACGCTGGCGGCGAAGCCAATATGGTCGACGTCAGTGACAAAGACGTTACTAAGCGAGAGGCCACAGCAGAAGGCTTTTTATACGTAAGCGAAGACGTTATTCGCCAAATCTCTGAAGCAAAAATTGCCAAAGGTGATGTATTTGCGGTTGCCCGTGTAGCGGGTATTCAAGGGGCGAAACGCTGCGCCGATCTTATTCCTCTTTGTCACCCACTGGCGCTGTCGAAGGTGGATATAAACTTTGAAATCCAAAGTGAACAAAACCGAATTAAAGCCACCTGCTATTGCAAGCTAAGCGGTAAAACCGGTGTTGAAATGGAAGCGCTCACGGGCGTAAATGTGGCGCTGTTAACCTTATTTGATATGTGTAAAGCCATCGACCCTGGCATGCATATGGAAGGAGTACGGGTGCTGGAGAAAAAAGGCGGCAAGACAGGCCATTGGCAGTCTGCTAACTAGTGGGCAAGAAGAAAGGTGCACTTTAAAAATAACGTACATACGTGTTCGCGTGCCCAATAGAAAAGCTGTTTTAGGATTAACGTCTTTCAGAAAATTAAGACAAACCAGTCAACACACGCGAACAAGGCGTCGTTAAGAACTTATAAAAAAGGCAGAACATGCGTATAACGCTTAAAACATTTGCACAAACCCGAGAGATTACGGGCGAAGACAATATTACGCTTAATTTAAGCGACAACAGCACCATTGAAACCGTGTTATCGCAGCTTAAAACTCGTAGCGACAAATGGGCGTTAGCATTAGAGGGCAGTGTGCTGACAGCTCGAAACCAAGAACTTTGTAATACTGAAACTGTACTTAGCGACGGTGACGAACTTGCGCTCTTTCCTCCTGTGACCGGGGGATAGCTATGTTCGCGCTAGTTCAAGTTGAAGACTTCGACCAAGGTGAGTTGTACGGAAGGCTAAAGCAGTCGGCAGACGAAAAGGCGTGCGGCAACACCGGCGCTATCGTTACTTTTACTGGGCTGGTGCGAGATTTTAATAGCGCTGGCGATATAGACGGTATTGAGCTAGAGCACTATCCGGGCATGACTGAAAAAGCGTTAATGCTGTTGGTTGAACAAGCTATTGATCGTTTTTCACTTAACAGTGCTGGCGCGCTGCACAGAGTAGGGCGTATATACAATAATGAGCAAATTGTATGGGTAGGCGCTGCTGCCCCCCATCGCCAAGCGGCGTTTGATGCTGCGAGCTATTTAATGGATATGCTTAAACAGTCTGTGCCCCTATGGAAGAAAGAGTTCAAGGGCGATAGTTCTGAGTGGGTTGCGGCAAAAGCGTCTGACGATAAAGCTGCACTCAAGTGGATGCATAAAGAGTAATGGCTTTTTCTTTCGCAACGGTACATGCAAGCTTTTTCAAGTCTGTTATGTTCCTTATGACGAGCCTTAGTTTGTTTACAGGAGCCATGGCTTTTACGAGCTTTGCAGCGCAAGCGGACAGTGTTGAGGCAGCGTATGTGCCTGAAAATGAAAACAGCGGTACTAATGCCGTTGAGCTGAGCCATCCTGACGCGTTTGAGCGGGATGAAAAGATAAACGTGGCTGTAGCTGCAAACTTTGCAAAACCGCTTAGAAACATCGCAAAGCAGTTCACCCTGCTCACAGGCATAGATGTAGCGGTAACCGTGTCTTCTAGCGGTACCTTGTATGCGCAAATTCAACATGGTGCGACGTTCGATGTGTTTTTATCGGCAGATCGCGCTAGGCCACAAGCCTTGGCGGAGAATAACCTAGTACATAAAAGCAATGTGGTGGATTATGCGAAAGGCAAGTTGGCGTTTGTTTATTCTGGCGACTTGTCTGATGCACCAAGCTGCGAGCATGTTATTGGAGAGGCAATAGAACAACGAAATGTTCAGCGTACTGACTGTTTGTCTAAGCAGCTTATTCAGTTAATCGGAAATCCACAAAACAAATTGGCTATCGCCAACCCAAAGCTAGCGCCCTATGGCATTGCTGCACAGCAAACGTTGCAGAACTTATCTCTATGGCAATCATTTTTGCCACACAGAGTAATGGGCAAAAACGTCCTACAAACCCTTCAGTTTTATACCACGGGTAGTGTTAAAGGAGCCTTTGTCGCGTATTCGCTTGTTCTCGACGTACCTTCTAGTTTTGCGAGTGCCGTTGATATAAATAATGTCGCCCCCACGACGGTCATTAGTCCTGTGCCAGAAATCTTGTACCAACCCATCATTCAGTCGTTAGTCGTTAACAGCAAAACAGCGGCAGCTCTTACGCCAAATCTGTTTGATGTGATGGCGACGAGTGAACCACAGGCTTTAGAAGAGCGTGGTAACGAACACAAACAAAAAGCTCTAAAGCAGTTCAATTTAAGTGACGCTAATGGCGTGCCATCTGCTAGCCTGTTTGTGCAATATTTGATGTCGCAAGGGGTTCAGCACAGCTTAATTGAATGGGGTTATGAGCCAGTGAATACACTTGGTGTTGGTCAATAGATATGTTTGGTGATTTCTTTGGAGCGTCGACCCTTGAAGCCATATTAGTTACTCTAAAACTGGCTTTTATCACCAGCGGTTTGCTGTTGTTCATTGCATTGCCGCTAGCGTGGTTTTTAGCGAATTGGCAGAGCAAAGCCAAGCCTTTGGTTATGTCGATACTCGCGTTGCCGTTGGTGCTACCCCCAACAGTACTTGGGTTTTATCTGCTTGTTGCGTTTTCGCCACAAAGTGCGTTAGGACAGGGATGGCAAAGCCTCACTGGCAGCAACCTAGCATTTAGCTTCGAAGGTTTGGTGCTGGGCTCGGTAATCTACTCGCTTCCATTTGCTTTACAACCTTTGTACAGCGGCTTCTCTCAATTAGATAATCGTTATTTAGATGTGGCAAAAACGCTGGGGTTTTCGGCTACCGAGGCTTTCATGAAAATAGTGCTGCCTTTAAGCAAAGCGCCCATTGTCGTGGCGTTAGGCTTAAGCTTTGCCCATACCATTGGAGAGTTTGGCGTGGTGCTGATGATAGGCGGTAACATTCCTGGGGAAACCCAAGTACTATCTATAGCGCTCTATGAACAGGTAGAGGCGTTGGAATACGATAGCGCTCATAACCTCTCTATTGCGCTTTTGGTATTTTCATTCCTAATGCTCGCGGCACTGTATCGCTTTAATGGCATTACTCGTAGTGAAGAAGGGCGCTAACATGAGAATATCAGCGCATTTACCAAATCGCATTGATGCACAAATCTCACTGCAACCAGAAAGCCGTTTTATCGGCGTTACCGGTCCATCAGGTGCGGGAAAAAGCAGCTTATTTCGGGCGCTGGCTGGTGTGGAAAAAAGCGCAAAGGTCGAAACATCATGGGCGTCTCAAAAAGTCGGCATCGTCTTTCAGCAGCCTATGTTGTTTCCTCATACCAATGTTCGGGGCAATTTAGCCTTAGCGCAGCGTCACGCAAGCCCTACTGCAATGCCTATCGATGCGTGTTTGCGCGCTTGCTATTGTGAACATTTAATCGATAAGCCGATTCATGCACTATCTGGTGGTGAAGCGCAGAGAGTCGCGATTGCGCGAGCGCTGGTCAATGGGCCAGATGTGCTATTACTCGATGAATCGTTGAGCGCCATTGATGTCTTTACCCGTCGTAAGATTTGTCAGTTTTTGAAAAATTTGTGTGTGTCGGGCCAGCTTACCTGCTTTGTGATTTCTCACGACCTAGACGATCTTGCCCTGTTCAGCGATGAGTTGATTTACATTGATCGCGGCCGCGCTGAGCTCTGTGGCCAAACGCGCAATGTGCTGGCTCGAGTGTTCGAACGAGAGAGCTTTACAACACCCTCTAGCGTGCTTGAAGGAGAGACGGTAGCCACGCCACACAAAAGCGACGGTAATAACCAGAACAAAAACGCCAGTAGCAATCACGATACCAACAGCGACAGGCAAGAAGGTCAATACGGCTCTGCAATTTTGCGCCAATACAAAAGTCAAGCTGACAACGGAATAGTGCTGATATTAGTAGCGGGGCACGAGATTTATGTAAGTGAGGAATCTGTATCGTATTTCCCCCAACATGGCAGTGAACAGCTATCTGCCCGTTTCGCGGTTAAGGCCTGTGATGTCAGTATCGACACCAACATTGCTGATTTTGGTAGTGCCAGTACAATTAGCATTTTAAATGCGCTGCCCTGCGTTATATCGAGCATTAACCCTGTATCTACAACGCTAATCACTACAGAAAGCGAACCCCAAACTGTCCAAACCCAGCAAGGCAAAACTCACAGCGCCAAGGTGCTGCTAAAGCTTAACATTATAAACACCAACCAAACGCTTTATGCCAGTATTAGCCACCTTTCTTTAACGCGCCTTCACCTTCAAACGGGAATGCAGGTAATAGCCAGGTTTAAATTGCCTTAGAGTAGTTGACGAGTTTTTCATCCACGTTGAGATAGGCATCGAATCGAGCGCAAATAGCACGTATATAAATTCGAGCTGATTCGGGAACTCTAATGTACTCAGGCGTAATTTCAACAAGACCATCTTCATGTAGCCCTGCTAAGTTTTCCAACGACTGTGAAAAATACTCATCAAAGATGATGTGATGCTCGTCTGAAATCTGCTGTTTGTCTACGAACAAGTTGCACATCAAGCTTGATATCACGTCTCGGCGAATAAGGTCGTCTTGCGTTAGTGAAAGCCCAACTTTGGCTGAAGGCAAATGGTTGTCCAATCGCTGATAGTACTCTTTTAAATCTTTCGCATTTTGTGCAAAGGCATTACCAATTGTACTGATAGCCGATACGCCGACCCCAATTAAGTCAGTATCGCCTCGCAATGTATAGCCTTGAAAATTTCGGTGAAGCTCGCCTTTATTTTTGGCAATGGCTAACGCGTCATTGCTTAAGGCAAAATGATCAAGGCCAATCATCTCATATCCCACGCCAGTAAAGCTATTTACCGCAAGGGTATAAAGCGCCGCTTTTTCTTCGCTGGTAGGCAGTGTTTCTTCTGCAAACTTTCGCTGCGCCGCGAATCGTTCAGGTAAATGAGCGTAACTAAAAAGTGAGATACGATCGGGCATCATGGCTTTCGTTGCAGCTATAGTCGATTTAAACGTTTCTAGGGTTTGGTTCGGCAGTCCGTAAATGAGATCTAAGTTTACTGAATCGAAGCCTAGCGTGCGTGCTTCAAACACCAAATTAGCAATATGTGACGTGCTTTGTACTCTATTTATTATTTTCTGCACATTGTAGTCGGTGTCTTGAAGGCCAAAGCTTATGCGGGTGTAACCTAAGCGTCTAAGGCACTTTAAATAGGCACTGTCCACGTTTCTAGGGTCTAGCTCAATAGACAGCTCCGCACCTAGTTCAAACGTAAAATGCTTCTTTAAAAGATAAATCAAAAATGTGTGCTGTATTTCGCTCAGAAAACTGGGTGAACCACCCCCTAAGTGAAGCGAAACCACGCGCTTGCCCTCTGCTAAATAACGCTTAGACAAAATTTCTTTCTCTAGGTAGTCTAAGTAGTCGTCGGCTTTTTCACTGTGGCGAGTGACTAATTTGTTGCACCCGCAGTAATAACAAAGCGTTTTGCAAAAAGGGATATGTACGTACAAACTTACGGCTGGCGCTTTGGAAACAGCCAGTGCTTGTGGGTATATATCTTCTTCTAGCGGTTCGAATTTAAGAGCCGTAGGGTACGATGTATAGCGCGGGGCGTGCTGGGCATACTTTTTTACAGTAGATGCGTTGTGGCTTTGCTTTACAGCATTGGTGTTCATTTTTTATATACCCTATTGAGGTGGCTTTGCGCTTATTAAGCGAAACACGTTGAGCATATCGTATTGGGTAAGGGAAGAAATTGATCTACTTCAAAGTTTTATGGTTAAACGCCGCAATTATTCTTTTGCTTCCAATCGTTTTCTTCCAAGCGTTATGGGTACGAAGAAAAACTGCCGTGTTGCCAGAGCCTAGCGGAGACAGGGTGCTTTGTTCAATAAATGAAAAGGAAGCACCAAAAATCAACGTACTAGTTATTGGGGACTCGGCTGCAGCAGGTGTAGGGGCGGCAACGCAAGAAGGAGCGTTAACTGGGCTGATTTATTCGAGCCTTTCACAACACGGTCCAACCCGTGTTTTGTTGCACGCTAAAACAGGCTACAAGAGTGAAGACGCACTCAACCTTTTACAACAATTACCAAAGCAACACTTTTCAACAACGCTCATTTCCATTGGGGTTAATGATGTTACCAAATTTGTTTCGTTAAAACGCTGGCAATACAACATCTCGGCAATCGAGTCTCTTTTAAGCCAAAAGTTTGGCTGCCAAAATATTTTATTTACTGCATTGCCGCCTATACATGCGTTTCCGGCTTTGCCCCAACCTTTAAGAAGTTTACTCGGCTTTAGAGCGCTTTTGCTAAATAAAGCGATGGAAGATCGTATTGCCAACTGCCCGAATTCTGAAGTGCTTTATGTTAGTGCACTAAAGCTAGGTGGAAATGCAAAGGAAGTAAAACAAAGCGGCTTGATGGCAGAGGATGGCTTTCATCCATCTTCCAAAGGCTATGGTATTTGGGCGCGGTCAGCGCTAACACGATTTCGATCATCTTAGCTTTCCAATACGTATATTAATTTCATATAGGGTTGAAGTTTCTTTTTGTAACCTCATCTAAAGTGGCTTAAGTCAATGAACACAAAGAGAACACGGATAAACGGGTTCTAAAAGGGGAGTTGTTATGCAAAAAGTAACGGTAAACATGGTATCTGACGTAGTGTGTCCATGGTGCATTGTTGGGTATCAGCGATTACAAGAAGCGATAAAAACTCTCGATAATATTGAGGTGGATATCAAGTTTCACCCATTCGAGCTGAATCCAAACATGCCAGAACAAGGGCAAAATCTGCGCGAGCATATAATGGAAAAGTATGGCATTAGCGAACAGCAAAGCGCTGATAACCGAGCTCGTCTTGTTGAAGCGGGCGAGGTGTTGGGGTTTGCGTTCAACTTTACTGACGATTCACGTATGCAAAACACGTTCAAAGCCCATCAACTTATTCATCTAGCGGCAAAAAAGGGCCTTGAAGAAGAGATGAAACTGAGCTTGTTTAAAGCGTATTTCACTGATGGTAAAGATGTGAATGATCAAAAAGTGTTGGTCGAGATTGCTGACGCAATAGGTCTTGATGGGGGAGAAGTTAAAGAGGTACTTCAAAACGGTAAATACGCACAAGCAGTACGCGAAGAGGAAGCGATCTGGATGCAGCGGGGTATTCAAAGCGTACCCACGTTCGTGATAGGTAACCAAGGAATAGCCGGTGCCCAAGAGCCAGCGACGCTCGCCGCATTTATCACCCAAGCAGCAACACAGCAGTAAACAGGTTTAACGGGGTTTGAGGTAGTTATGAGTAATCACGTGAACCACTTGCTAGCACAATGGCTTCCGCTAAAAGACAAGCATAAGTGGGTGCTGGGTTTCATTTTTAAAACTGAAGGCTCTTGCTATCGCAAAGCGGGAGCCATGATGTTGTTCAGTGATGCTGGACATCAACTAGGTATTCTAAGCGGAGGTTGCTTAGAAAGTGATATTGTAAAAAAAGCCCAGCGCGTAATGATAGACGGTGTTAGCCGCACTGCTGTCTACGATGATGAAGATGAGGAAGATATCGCTTTTAAGCTGGGTGTAGGCTGCGGTGGCGTGGTGCACTTGGCGTTAGTGCCGGTCAACAAAGACAACAACTACCTGTCTCTGGATGAAGTAAGCCAGAATCTATCGAAGGGCCACGTATGCGAGTGGAATGTTGCGGTAGATGGGTCAGAAGGTGCGTGTAAGGTAATGGAAGCCGATGCGGGTTCTCCCAGAAAAGCCGTGTTGGAGACCGTAGGCGGTAAGCGCAGCTTATCTGTTTTGATGATACCGCCCATTCACATACTTGTTGTTGGTGGTGGTTACGATGCTACTTTTATGACGAAGCTTGCCAGTTTGCAAGGCTATTTGGTTAGTCTTTGGGACCCGCGGCCTGCCCAAGCGAGAGTTGAACACTTCCCCGAGGTTAATTATTTAATCGACGACCCGACCACTGAGGGGGTGCGTTTACACCTAAACGAACATAATATTCAAGCGGCGGTGCTTATGTCACATCACCGCGAGATTGACGCCAAAGCACTTCAGTTACTCAGTATGCAGTCGCTAATTTATACGGCAATGCTTGGGCCGCTTCATCGCAAGAAAGAAATTATGGATTTAGCTGGGCTTAGCGATACTAACTTTACGCAATATTTTGCCAGCCCCGCAGGATTTGATATTGGTGGAGAACTTCCTGAGCACATTGCTCTGTCTGTGATAGCGCAATGCCACGCAGTATTCCATACGAAGCCTACGCACCTAAAACGTTAAGCGTACTCTTTTAGTGTTGCATCAGTTCTTGGTGCAACTGTTCCTCTAACAATGAGTCTCAAGCGATGCAGCAAAGTCTCGCTTGAATGTTCCTCTATAGCTCAGTCTTATTTCTTTCCGATAATGTTGAACGCAACCTAATCTTCTCGTTAAAGGCTCAACAAAACAACCTTCGTCTCAACGTTTAATAAGGGGGGCGTTTAAACGATGCACCGTGATATGAAATCAAGCTACATAGTTTCACATGATGCATACTCATTCAAAATATCAATTAAACTTATAACGTTGTTTTCCTTAGTATGTGATTTGACAAGTTAACATATTAATAACATCAGGCAGCGGTATGACAGACATCTATCTAGTACGCCATGGCCAAGCGTCTTTTGGTAAAGCGAACTACGACAAACTGAGCGAATTGGGTGGGCAGCAAGCCATCTGGCTTGGTGATTATTTTAAACATCGCAATATTCAGTTCGATGCGGTTTTCTCTGGTGATATGGTGCGGCATCATGAAACCAAAGATGGCATTGCCGAAGGTATTTCTACAAATGGATATTCTCTTCCTGACGTCACAGTTAACAGCGCCTTGAACGAATTCAATTTTCAAGCCGTAGCGAAAGCGTATTTATCACGCTACCCAGACGCGAAAGTGCCAGAGGGCGCATCACCTGCCGAGTATTATCGACTGCTTAAAAAGGCCATGCTTGCGTGGTCGCAAGACGAATTAGCGCATGATCTTCTCGATGAAACATGGAGCGAGTTTGAAGAACGCGTTTATTCAATGCTTACTCACCTTCAAAAACTTGATGCTAAACGGGTACTGGTGGTTAGTTCTGGAGGTGCTATCGCGATGATGCTTAAACACATTCTTGGCTATGATGCCGCCACGGTTATCAATATGAACTTGCAAATACGCAACGCCAGTTTTTCACAATGCTTCGCTAATTCGCGGGGCGTTCACTTAAATAACTTCAACAGCGTACCTCACCTGGATGTGATTGACAGGTTGCACGCCATTACCTACAGCTAAATGGGGCAATTATGAACTTTGAATATAATGAAAAGACCCAAGCACTTTTAGAAAAGCTAAAAGCGTTTATGAAAGAAGAAGTGTATCCAATTGAAAAGGAATATATTCACGCCGTAGAAGGTGGTTCTGCGAACAACGGTGAAGGTCGTTGGAAAACGCCTGAAATGATGCAAACGCTTAAGCAACGAGCCAAAGATGCGGGCCTTTGGAACCTGTTTTTGCCAGAAGAGTATAAGCCCTATGGTGCAGGCCTGACAAATGCCGAGTATGCGCCGCTGTGCGAAGAAATGGGCCGTGTGTTGTTTAGTGCTGAGATTTTTAACTGTAGTGCGCCTGATACCGGCAATATGGAAGTGCTCGCTAAGTATGGCAATGAAGCGCATAAAAAGCAGTGGCTAGAGCCGTTACTTAACGGTGAAATTCGCTCAGCGTTCGCAATGACTGAGCCTGCGGTAGCTTCGAGTGATGCGACTAACATTGAAACCTCAATTAAGCGCGATGGTGACGAGTACGTTATTAATGGTCGTAAGTGGTATACCAGCGGTGCCATGAACGAAAACTGCAAAATTATGGTGGTGATGGGTAAAACGGATTTCGATGCACCTCGTCACCAGCAGCAGTCGCAAATCTTGGTCCCAATGGATACAAAAGGCGTAACTATTGTTCGCCCCATGGCGGCGATGGGTTATTACGATGAGCCGGTGGGTCATGCGGAGGTCTTGTTTGAAGATGTACGTGTTCCAGCTGAGAACTTATTGCTAGGTGAAGGTCGTGGTTTCGAAATTGCGCAAGGGCGTTTAGGACCGGGTCGAATTCACCACTGCATGCGCCTTATTGGATGTGCACAGCGCGCGCTTGATATGGCATGCGAGCGAGTTGAACAGCGCGTAGCATTCGGAAAGCCTTTGTCAAAGCAGCAGTCAATTAGGGAAAATATTGCCCAGATGCACTGTGATATTGAGCAGGCTCGTCTACTTACGCTGAAAGCCGCTGACAAGATGGATCGCTATGGCAATAAGATATCTCGCGATCTTATTGCTGCTATCAAAATTGTAGCGCCAAGTATGGCATGCAAAGTCATTGACCAAGCCATTCAGATGCATGGCGCAGCTGGCACCAGTCAAGACTTCGTGTTATCTGCTATGTACGCCTATGCACGCACAATTAAGTTAGCTGATGGTCCTGACGAAGTTCACATGATGCAGTTAGGCCGTAATTTGATTGCAGAAAAAAACGCATAAAAAGTGCATAAGGAGTGAGTGTGTCAAAAGATAATGCCCCACATGCAATTGATTTAGTGGCGCTAAACAACTATCTATCTACAGCGTGCCCCAGCATTGGGCACGTTGAAAGCGCAGAAAAGTTCGCGGGTGGACAGTCGAACCCTACGTTTAAGCTCACCACAGATAACGGCGTATACGTCTTGCGCCGCCAACCCCCTGGTAAATTACTAAAGTCTGCTCATGCGGTAGACAGAGAGTTTCGCGTTATCAACGCGCTACAAGACTCTGAGGTGCCTGTGCCTAAAGCTCATCATTTGTGTGAAGATACCAGTGTTATCGGCAGCATGTTTTACATCATGGCGTTTGTTGAGGGCGAAATATATTGGAATAGCGCATTACCTGAAATAGCGTCTTCTGATACCCGCGGTGCCATGTATGACGAGATGAATCGCGTGTTGGCTGCACTTCACAGTGTTGATATTGAAAACGCCGGGTTGAGTGATTATGGCAAACCTGGTAGCTACTTTGAACGTCAGCTAAGCCGTTGGACAAAGCAATATCGGGCATCTGAACTTGAGCATATTGAAGAAATTGAAAGTCTTATCCACTACCTCGAAGCAAACCTGCCAGAGGATGACGGACAAGTGTCGTTGGTACATGGTGATTTTCGATTAGACAACATGATGTTTGATATGTCTGATACCGACAAACCGCAAGTGGTTGCTGTATTAGACTGGGAGCTCTCAACCCTGGGACACCCTTATGCCGACCTAGCCTATCAATGCATGCAGCTGCGCCTTCCTTCTGATATAGCACATGCAGCGGGATTAGGCGGGCTTGACAGAAAGCAGTTGGGTATTCCGAGCGAACAAGAATATATCAAGGCTTATTGCGAGCGAAGAGGCATTGATGCCATAAGTAACTGGACGTTCTACCTCGCATTTAGTTTTTTCCGTTTAGCCGCTATTTTACAAGGTGTTGTAAAGCGCGCCCACGATGGCAACGCGTCAAGCGAGAAGGCCATGCAATTAGGCGCGATGGTGCGTCCTTTGGCGCAAATTGCGAACCAAACTATACACCAAAGCGAATAAACGCCATATAACGTATTTAATGACCTGCCATGCTATATGAAGCGTGCAGGTCGAACAAATTAACTGGAGACAGTATGAAAGCAATTGTATGCGAATCTTTTGGGCCGCTTGACGATCTTCAATTTAAAGATGTGGCAGATCCAGAAGTAAAAAAAGGCCATGTGGTAGTAAACGTTGAAGCTGCAGGGGTCAACTTTCCAGATGGGCTGTTGGTGCAAGGACTGTATCAAATGCAGCCAGACTTTCCGTTTATTCCTGGTAACGAAGTCGCTGGTACCATTGCTCAGGTGGGTGAAGGCGTGAGTCACTTAAAAGAAGGCCAACGTGTTATCGCGTTGTCGAATTTAGGTGGTTATGCAGAAAAAGCATTAATCCCAGCCACTCATGTAATGCCGCTGCCCGATCCCATTCATGTTAACGAAGGCGCAGCCCTTGTAACTGCGCATGCGACTGCTCATCACGCATTAAAACAACGGGCGAAGCTGCAAGCAGGTGAAACGCTGGTTGTTACTGGTGCGGCTGGCGGTACAGGCCTGGCTGCAGTGCAAATAGGCAAGATCATGGGCGCCAAAGTTATTGCGGTATGCTCAACAGAAGAAAAGTTAGCGCTCGCTAAAGAGTATGGTGCTGATGTTCTAATTAATTATAAAGAGAAAGATTTAAAGGAAACACTTAAAGAAGTGACGGGTGGCAAAGGCGTAGACGTTGTCTACGAATGTGTTGGCGGCGATACCTTCCACGCATGCAGTCGAAGTATGGCTTGGGAAGGGCGTTTGCTTGTTGTTGGCTTTGCAGGCGGTGAGATCCCGAAATTCCCAGTTAATCTAGCGCTGGTAAAAGGCTACTCGGTTATGGGCGTATTTTGGGGCTCATTTACTCAGCACGATCCGAAAGGCTTTGCTGAAAACATGCAAGAGCTTTTAACGTGGTACGTGCAAGGCAAAGTTAAGGTTGTGGTAGATGAAGCGCTGCCGCTCGAACAAGCAACGAAGGCCATGGCTAAAGTTATGAACCGCGAGGTTAAAGGTAAGATGGTGCTTGTTCCGTAACGTAGCTCGCTAGCTAAGTCTCTACGTTAATTTGGATAATACGCCAGCGTAAAAAAAGCCTGAATACAATAATATTCAGGCTTTTTTGAGTACGTTAAACTGCCAAAGCTATTCAGGTATTAACTCTACATTAAGCTCTCTGGTTAATACATGGCATAGGTCTCTACCAATGCCTAAGCTTTCCATTTGAAAGTCTTGATACTCTTGTTTTTGAACTGACAGCGTATAAAAGCCGGCGCGCTCGTCTAGCATAGCTATTAAGTCGCTGCCTTCGCACAACGCATCATTGTTAGCAATTGTTTTAGTAATAAATTTTGAAGTGTTGGTTTATCAGCGGTTTTTAAGAGCACAGCACTGTTTAAATTTCTTATTGCTACCGCAAACACAAGGAAGGTTCCTTCCATACTTAATTTTGCCGCAGTCTTCGTGAAGTTCACCATCGTGATAACGCCATTTACCATCTTCGACAATGAAGTTTGATGTTTCGTGAAGCTGATACATGCTTTTATTTTCAAAATAGTAAGCAGTGAATTCGACAACCGTTTTGTTGTCATTGAGATTAGGCTTGGAGTTTTGCTCAGCGTCAGCCGCCTCAACATTAGTGTTAGCGTACACCGAGTTGCTTATCGAATTATTTACAGGTTTATTTACCAAGCTATTAACGGTGCTATCTACGGAGCTAGCCGCAAGAGTGGGGTGAACTTTCAGCGCGAACCACTTAGCACCTTGTGCGCTACTGGCCAATTCCTCTACAGAGAGAGCCTGCTGCTTTTCTTTGGTGTAGGTGTCTAAAATATAGTGATAATGTGCTGTAGCATAGGCCGAAAAGCGTGAACGCATAAGTTGCTCTGCAGAATGAGGTAATGCTTCACCTTTGATAAAAGGCTCGCAGCATTCTTTGAAAGATTTTGACGAGCAACAGTAACAGCGCATAGGAAGACTCACAGCTTAAGAGAATAACAAAGCGCCACAGTATAATAATAAGTTACGTAAGCCCCAACTTTTTTGAGAGTAAATAATTGGTGTATTAATCGAGTTCAGGCAATCCGTGCCTAAGAAGTGAGAGAATATAAACGCTAATTTATTACTTAGCGTAACTAGGCATTAATAAGGCAACTCTTACCACGGGCCTAATGCAACATTCTTTTCGTCGTTAAAACTGTCAACACGTACATTAACCAAGCTTACTGAGTAAAGCTTGCAAAGTTTTCTGATCATTTCACTGTCTGTTGGCTGAAGATCCAAGTCGATGTTTTCTACATACAGGGTTTTACACTGTCCACCAGTAATAAGTTTGCTGATCCATTCTGGCATTTTTTCTTTTTCAGGCTTTTGAATACGAATAGCGTGATCTACGGTTTTCGAAAACGATACCGTGTTTGAAAGCAGATAATTCCAACCTTTGTCGTTACTTCCTTTTCCATTACCTTGTTTTTCGCCAGGAAACCCTTCAATAGGTAAAGGAAGTTGAACTACATTTGAAACCGAAGCGCGCAAAGCATTGAATCGTGAAACTGAAGATGTGTTCATTGTAAAACCCCTTGTGTATTTGCCCTCAAGCTTATGAAGAAGACTTAAGAAATACCGTTGTTTATAAATACTGTTCGCATATACAGTGTGTATGTGTATACAGTATTAATAAAAGGGCGGTTTGGCAAGCATTTAGTTGTACTTTTTTCACACAAATTGGTCGTTTTTCAGTAACTATCTAAAAGATAATGGTTTTTTCGTTGTGCCGTATTCTAAAGGAAGCATTCAGACGCGTGTTGAGGTAATATGCGCGCGAATTTCACATAGAAAACTTCTGTATAGAATTGGAGGAGAATTGAGCGCGTTAATACATTTAGGCTATGTAGGCATGTTCTTGTCGGCATTCTTAGCTGCCACTATTTTGCCTTTTAGTTCTGAGGTTGTCCTGAGCGCTTTATACAGTAGTGGCTTAAATGGCCCGTTGCTGCTCATTATAGCTTCTGTCGGAAATGTACTTGGCTCGGTGGTTAATTATGTCTTGGGTTTTAGGTTCGGAAAAGAAATTGCGACGCAAAAGTTAAAAGTAAGCGATGCGGCGTTTAAACGCGCAAGTGATATTTTTACAAAGTGGGGGAAATGGAGCTTGTTTTTGTGCTGGGTACCTATTATTGGTGATCCGATTACGCTTGTAGCGGGTGTACTCAGAAGCCCACTATGGTTCTTTATGCTCGCCGTGACCATAAGTAAAACAGCACGCTATGCTGCGCTGCTTTATGTGCTTGTTTAATAAGTTTTGCGGCTTTAATGTTCTCTCGCCACCGCGCTTTTGTCTTTAGACTTCTTTTGGCTTTTTTTTTGGTACGTAACATACCAATGCTTCATTCTTGGGCTCATTAGAAGCAATCCCAACACCCAATACCAAACTGGCTCTTGCCAAAACGTTTTCTGCGACCAGCTAAAATGAAGAAGTGCGAGGGGCAGTATCAGGTAAATGCTGTTGTGAAGCTTTTGCCACTTTCTTCCCATGATGCGCTGTATACGCTTAAACGACGTAGCGGTGAGTGCAAAAAGAAGAAGTAACGCTACCATGCCAACGATTATGTAGGGTCTACTTACTAGCTCGCTAGCGACTAACGCCATATCAAGCTGTAATTCAAAGAATACATATGTGAAAAGGTGTGCAAAGGCGTACACAAAGGTGTAAACCCCAATCATGCGCCTGAAATGCATCGGTTCAGGGCTTGGGAGCCATTTTGCAAGTGGGCTTAGGGTAAGTGTTAGCAACAGAAAGTGAATTGCCCAGGTTCCCGTTTCGTTCATAAGCGTGTTGACAGGATCTGGACCAAGCTGGTCGGTAACGCCTGCGAAAAACAGCCATGTGATGTAACCCAGAGCAAATATGTGAATAAAGGCCTTTAGCCCGCGACGCTGCCAGAGGGTAAGTCGAAAGGGCTTTTTTCTACATGTCATTAATGATGAAACCTACTAGTGTCACGGCAGGCATGTCGTAAAAACAACGCTAATTCAGCACACATGCCCGTGCAAATTGATGAGTTTATTGTCTAGCTACAGCAAAGTTAATAATAACGCGCTAAGTCCATATCTTTATAAAGCGGCGCAACTTCGCTGTAGCCGTTGAACATTTGGGTGTCGATACGATTTCTTGCGAGAAGCCCGCCCGTGGTTATTCTACGTTCACTGGCTTGACTCCATCGTGGATGTGATACGTTTGGATTTACATTGGCGTAAAAACCGTACTCGTTGGCGGCTAGTCTATTCCATGTGGTAGGAGGCTTCTTGTCGGTAAGTCGAATTCTCACAACAGACTTAATGCTCTTGAAGCCATATTTCCAAGGTACAACAAGCCTAATGGGGGCGCCATTTTGAGGTGGCAAAGTTTTCCCGTAAAGACCAACCGACATGAGCGTTAACGGGTGCATGGCTTCATCAAGTCGCAAACCTTCCACGTAAGGGTAATCAATACCGCCACCGGTAAAGCGACTTCGCTGGCCAGGCATTTGTTTTGGATCGTATAGGGTTTCAAACGCTACATATTTAGCCGACATCAACGGGTCAGCTTGTTTGAGTAAAGCACCCAATTCAAACCCAATCCATGGCACTACCATTGACCATGCTTCAACGCAGCGCAAACGGTAAATACGCTCTTCTAATGGAAAGCGTTTTGTTAAGGCATCGTGATCAAGCTCAATGGGATTTTTCACCATGCCATCAATTTTTAACGTCCACGGGTTGGTTTGAAATTCAGTCGCATTTTGGGCTGGTGCGTCTTTAGAAGTACCAAACTCGTAAAAATTATTGTAACTGGTGACTTTATCTTCAGGCGTACGGGTTTCCGTTATTTGGAACTTGGGTGGTTGGCTAAACTCAAGCGCCTTTCCTTTAAACGCTGCTTTCTCTTCCTCATCTTCCCAAAACCAACCGGCAGCCCCCGCAGACTTTGCTAACAGTGTGGACGCGCCCACAAAGCCCATAGATTTGAGCAATGAACGGCGATTCATATAAACGCTTTCATCAGTCACATGGCTTTCGTTCAACTTCACTGAGGGTTTAAATGGTTTTGGCATTTACATCACCTTACTATTGGAAAATGGCAGACTTACTTTAACGTCGTCTAGACAACTGAATACTGTTCACTACGTAAATGATAAGAGTAAGTTTCAATAAAGTTGTTATTTACTGAGTTCGATATAGCAAAAAGACCGTGAGTCCGGCCTTTTTATTTCAATTAAATTAGTAAAGTTAAAATTTGAAGAGCAAACAATCTTATACCAATCCGCATAGATAAGTGCCCACTCAGAAGGCGCTGGCAAGTTTCCTAGCGAAGCGTGGGAACGCAGGAATGGCTGTTCCCTTTCAAATTCCCAGAATGAAGCTAGGAAGCTTGCCAGACCTTCCCGAAGGGCGAGTTTAAAATGTCCGTACTCTTTGTTGTGTCACCTTGATGTAGAACCACTATACCTGCGGTAACACGCCGCGATTACGAACATTTTAACTCTCGCTGAGTGGGTAATTATCTATGCGGACTGGTATTACATATGCAAACTATCTTGAATGCCGCCTTGTTTAGGGGAAAATATATTACTGTATAAGCGAGAGGCAAATTCATCCGTCATACCTGATATATAGTCGGCGAGAACGCGCATTCCATTACCGTTCTCACAGGCTTTGCGCCAGCGCTCCTGTGTGTTTTCAGGGAGAAGGCGGTCGGGATCTGACGCAAATGCTTCAAATAGCTCCATAACCACCAGTTGCCCTTTATATTCAAGAAGCTGAACGTCAGGGCGGCGTATTACTTTGTTAAACACGAAACGTTTAAATAGCTCCAAGGCTTCTGCAAATTTTTCCGGCATCACGGCGTTGAACGCAAGTAACGGATGAGCAAAACCCTCCACACCTTTAATTTCAATGGCCGTGATAAAGCTATTTACCAGTGCCCCAATAGCATTTTTTCTTTCGTGATGTGCTGCGCTAAATAGTTTGTTGGTTAACTCTTCTATATTGTCTGATAACCAAGGCACGTCAAGGGCCTTAAGTGGTATGGTCACATCATCAACAAAATGATGCTTGCTGACCATATCCATAACAATGGCGTCTTCTAAATCGTGAATGCCATAGGCGATATCGTCAGAGAGCTCCATAATTGAGCAGTCGAAAGATTTAAATTGCGTTTTGCTGTGGCCTGAGGATTTAGGCGTAAACTGCATTAACGTGTCTTTATCTTGATTGCTAAATGGCGAAAGCAGCCAGTCGAATAGAGACTCATCGCAGCGAAACAGACCCTTGGGCGGGTGCCAGTCGTGAGCCTTAACCTGACGAAGTGATACAGGGCGTTCAGGCACGGGCCCCTTACTATGAAGAGCATCAATAAAGTTAGGGTATTTTACCAAGCCCAATACGCTTCTTCTGCATAAATTCATCCCGTGTTCGGCGGTATAGGGCTCAAGCTGGGTAATGATCCTAAAGGTTTGTCCGTTGCCTTCAAACCCGCCGTATTGATGCATCATATAATTGAGCGCAATTTCACCGCCGTGCCCGAAGGGAAATGGACACCCACTAAAAAAGATAAAAATGTATCTTTTGTTGGAAAGGTAAATTAGTATGTAATTAGATTGGGTATGAGAAATAGATGATGTATAACTTTCAAAGTGAAAAATATAAAACAAAGATGGTGTGTGACGATGATGGTATTCCATTGTTGCTACCCAACTTATATTTACATTCACTTTATAAAAATAGACAAGTATACAAATTAACATGGGTAGATGGGTCTGGAAAGCGAAGAATAAAAGATGCAGAGCTTAATAAAGTAACATTATCAAAAACAAAAATTACCGAATGCTTTTACGAGTTAAGAAAGTTTCTGTTGTGGCTTGAAAGTTATTCAGAAAACTCACCTTCAATTTCTCTAAGTACACACCATAACTTACCTGAAGAAATCCTCAATTATTATATAAATAACGTTTTGATTCTGGAGAGCAATACCAGCGAGAAGATGGTCGAGAAAGCAGTTTCAGGCTTGACGTATTACTACAACTATTTGGCTTTCAATGGGTTTACCAACATTAAAGAGATCCGTGTAAAAGACGATAAAAAATCTATTGCAAGGGACAATACAAAAAGAAGAAATGTAATTAAGTATCTGTCTCCACGTATGCGGGCTGAACTTTATGCCAATGCTAAAAGTCTTCGAGTAGAATGTACGTTGCGGGCAGGTGGAGAATGTGGCCTACGTACGCAGGAAAATATGGGATTATTACTTAATGACTTTAAAGTTGGTGGTCAATCATATTTAGGTCTGAAATCGTTTTTCAAGGAAATAGATACAGAATTAAAACTCAATACGCGCATAGACAAACAAAAGCAAGAGTTCAAGTATTGGCTTCAAGGTAAATATACTAAAGGCCGCAGAGGTGGTGTTGGCGGCATTTCTAGGTGGATTTATATTCCACGTGACGTCATGTTGCGTTTTAAACTTTATTACGAGACAGAAAGACCCGATTGTGGTGAAGATAGTTTGTTTTTGACTGATCCTGCAAGTCGTACTGTACATGGAATAAAGGAATACCAAGGATCTAGAGATTTTAAAGATACACGTGCTTTGGTAATTGACAAACAAAAGGAAGGATTATTACCAACATACCTTCATTTGTTAGACGAAAAACATACATACCACATCCTTAGACATTCTTACGGTACTGATAAGTTTCATGATGCGGTTGAAGAGGATGGACTTGAGCTTGAAAATGTTACGCACTTATCTAGACCATATTTACTAGTTGCAGAATTATTAGGTCATGAAACTCAAGGCAAAGATGCTCCGACAACAACGAGAAAATACATTAGGTCTGTAAAAGAAAAGCTTGATCAAGAAAAATCATACTTGGAGTGCTCAAATGGATAGTGTAGAAGCGAGCTTATTAAAACAACAAGCTGAAATGCTGGCAGAGTTTTCAAGTAAACAAACGGTTAGAGCTGTTGAATTTGAGCCATTTGAGACTGATAAATTTATTGTTCCCGAATATGAGGGTGCAAAGTCGCAAATCGTAACTCTTGAAGATTTAGAATCACACGAGAAGCGATTAATATTTTCGGCTTTATACGCTGCCAATTATATAACTTTTGTTCTTGATGAGGGGACTAGTGGTAATCGTCAAGCATTGTCTTATACCGTCCCTAAATTCATGAGTTACTTGAATGCACTTAAGGTAGATCAATTAAATCGCGTAAACATTTTAAAGTGTTTTGAATCTTACCGGGTTAAAAACGATGGAGTGAAGACTCAAAGCACTGGAATGATTGAATTAATACGACTGATAAATAAAGCGCTTAATTATGTACCATTTGGTAATGAATTACTTGCATCAGATGATTATAAATACCTAGATCTTCTATCAAAAAATAAACCCGCAGCTAGTGATGATAGTGATCAAACTACACTTACTGATTACTTTGGATTTCACTCTTGGTTAAGAAGAGACGATATCGGTGTTGGGTCACAGCTATATCAAAGAGCTGGATCACCAAAATTATTGATGCGGTCATTCCAAATTACAATAAGCAGCGCATTAATTGAAATTAATAAAGCAAAACACGCGCTTATTGATTTATTTCACAAGAAAAAGGTTAAACCAAACTACTTTCCTGCGAAGTTGATTCGCCCTCATCTAGATAATTATAGCGGAGGTCGCAAAAGTAAACAGTTTCGTGTAGATGAAGCGGCATTTAAAAATACTACTTTAAATAATCAAAGAGAATTTTTTGAGAAACTGAGAAATCTCCTTACTGGAATCACAGCAGATAGCATTATTAATACCGCTTTAGAGTCTTTAATTTTTTCTCAATGTGTAGAAGAGGCACATCAGTTTGCGAAGGATGAATTTTGGGATGGTGGAAAAATAGCAGCCCAAACAACAAAGATATCGAATAAAAGAGTCACAGTTTTTCGTCAGGTCACGGATTATTCACTTTTATTTAATCCTGACTTTATTCAAGAGCTAGTAGAATACTCATCTGAAAGACATAAAAAGATCCCTATTTCTAAAGGGGAAAATTACTTATTTGCTTTATTAATGTCATACCAAACGGTTCCATATAATGATTTGTTTAAAATAAAATTGAGTGATTTAAGATTTTCAAAAAGACAAACAGGGGAAGTTACTCAAATAGAATCAGACTATTTTAAGTCTCGCTCTAAAAGCTACCATGATCTTGAAACGGTTGAAGGAAATTCGTTATTAGGCACTTCTATTCTAGCGTTTCTAAATGACCGAACAGATAGACTTAAAGTTGATTGTAAGTTAATCGATAATGATGGTTCATTACAGTCCAAGATGGGAAGAACAGCAAGCATCTCACTGTTCTTCAAGTTCTTGGGAAAATTTTGTATTCGTGACGTGATAAATACCCATTTATCAAAAGAAAAGGTTTCACCCGTATTCATCGAGTGCGTTGTAGGTATATGCGAAAAAGGTATTCGAAAAGAGAATTATGAGAGAAAAAATACTAACTGGCTTTTAAATTGCGAAACACCAACGGTGACTCGAATTTTTAGCTCTGAAGCTGTAAAGAACTCAAGAGTACACTCTCAATCAGATAACTTTGACCCAAGTCGAATTACTAATTACAACTCTCATACAAATGAGGCAGAACGTACTAACTATCGTACTGAAGACAATCAAACTTGGATAGATAACTGCGGAAAAATCACTCGCACTGTTATGAATGATATTTCTTTGAATGTCTTAAGGCCCAGTAAGTCAGAAGTTTCTGAATATAACACAACAATAGAAAGTGCCTTACAAGCGATTAAACTAAGAGCAGATAATACCTTGGCGCTATTAAAAGTAGTTACTGGCAAAAGTAATGGCAAGGTCAACGGCCTTGGCTTCTTGGTATCTAATGAAGGCAGTGAAGGTAGTCTGCCTGACAATATTTATCTTGTTGATTCACCTGAAACTGTTCTTAAGCTTTTACACTATTTAGGCGAATTAGAACGCAGCCATCAAAAAATCTTTCAACGCGCACCAGAATATTTGTTTCTAGAGGCGTTACCCACGGCAGAATGGATAGAGACGGTTTTATCAAACAGATTGTTTAGTAAAGAAACGGTCATTGAAGGTCAGAAGCTTTATAAGAAGTATAAGAAAGATCTGCCACCTATTTTTACCGCATTTACAGGAGGTTACTAAGTGAATAGTTTGGTTAGTTCGGTCAGCAATATCAACAACTCTAAATCTAGGTTCGTAGAGCATTGTAATGACATGTTGCGTTTAATTGACCCTAAAGGACACGCTTCCTTTATAAGTGATAAATGGGTAATTCCTTTTTCTTCAACCACTGCCAGAGCAGAAAATTTGTATGCAACGTTAGATTTTAGCGACTTCAATAATGAAATTTTAAAATTTAAATCAAGTATTAGAATTGAATTTGAAGTCGGAGAGTTTATTAATTTAACGATCATAGACTTTGCCAAGTGGCTCTTTTTACAGCAAAGGCACAATAACTCGTTGGACTATAGAAGTGTTTGGCATTTGGAAATGCTAAGAATGCTTTTTGCGTATCTTCGAGAAAATAATATTAAATTACTTGATGAATCCAAGCTGGAGGACTTCTTTAGTTTAACTCTAACTCACGATTTTGTAGACAAAGCTTTTGTTAGACGCCTGTCATCTCCCGCTTATGGCTCTCGATTTAAAATGTTTAATTTATCAAGTATTACAAGAACTTTACGCCTTCATAGTGTAGAAAGTGTTGTTACTAATATCCATGAGGAGGATTTAAATAAGGCGTTTAATTCAGCATGTCTATCACAAATGGGTATGACTTTGGCAGATTACAAAAATGGAGGAACATTTGATTTTTTAACTTTGGATGTGGGTAAACATTATGTTGATTATTGTGCAAGCTTCTTTGAGCAACATATTGTTTTTGCTACAGCTCTTCGTTGTTCTGTTTTTGAACTAGGGTTTGATTTAGAAGAGAAAGGAAATCAATCTAAATGGGATGCGTTATTTAATGAAAATAAAGAGCAGCTCTGCAATTTAATTACCACTAAATTTAACGAAATAGTTTTGAAGTATCATGCGTTTAATATAGATAAGCTTAATAAAATAATATTAGAGTTAAAATTAGATGAAACTCGTTTTGATTCACATGAGTTTGTAAGAGCACTGATGTTTTCTCGCTTTTATGATAGTCAGCTAAAAAAAAGAGAATATATACTGTCAGAATATGCTGCGAGTATTAATAGTGATAACACAGGCTTTAAGGTCGACTTTTCATTACAAGAATTCGATGAGCATTGTGACAAAGTTTTAAGCGAACAAACTTTAGATTTAGAGAAAGCAGTTGCACTTCTGGACGAATACTTAGATCTATTTCGTGATAGAACTAATGTCAAAATGGGGAGTTTTTTCAGGGATGTCGAAGCTGCTGGTGTAACGGCTATGGTTGCTTATACTGGTTGGAGAGCGAGTGAATATGGCTTTCCTGAATCATCGTTAAATTCTGCTGTTAATAAAGAAATTTCAGATGCTGTATATTCACCGTTCAGATTTTATATTAAGTGGATTTCACCAAAGACAAATGGCGAGACATTACTAGAAAGAGAAATAACGTTATCAACTGCAATTCTAATTAAGCAATTGTCTGCCTTTACAGCAACAAATGACAACGGTTTTGCGTTGACTTCTGCCACACTTGGAGAAGCTACGCTAATTGAGAGTCATGTCAGTAGAATGGTAGCAAGACATTGGCAGAGTTTTCCTGAAAAATACGTAACGTTTTTAGAACTTGATGAACTTGAACTACTAATGGTTAAGGATACTCATTGTGATTTAGTAGAATTTAAAAGAAAGCAGTATTTGTCTGCTAAATACGATTTGAATAGTGCAATAATTCAGAATCTACAAGAACTAAGAGATAAGCTGAGAAATGATAACCAAGTCCTAGAATTAATATCTCGAAGTTATACGGTTGATCAGAAACACTTACGTTTTGCAGAAACCATCAGACGTTATATCAATGATGAACTTGATGAGATTGCAATTGAAATACTCGAAAATCGCTTATCTCAAGAAACTTTGGAATACATAAGAGTAACTCGTGAAAATATCAGCGATTCAGATATAAGAGCCATAATAGATGAACTTAGAATTGGAATATTTAACGCAACTCCTCACGCATTAAGGCATGTATGGGCCGAAGCTGTCTTGAGGCGATATAAAGGCGACATAGGCAAGTTTATTCGAGCAAATTTCAAACACATCGATGAACGTTTTTTCATGCATATTTGAAGGGGAAAGAAGCTAAAGCTTTAATGCAGGTCGCCAAGAGAACAACAATAAATCATATTGTAAGAAATAGAATCAAGAGTCTTAATGATGAAAGAAGGCATTATTCTGGTCTGTTTGATCGGTTCATAAATAAAGCTGTTGCTATTACTCATGTTAAAACACACGGAGAGTATGAAAAACTAACAAACAAAGTTTCGAATGACAGAATAATCGATATTAAAGTTAATCCTTGGAATACGTGTGTATTACGAAAGGGTACATTTGTCCACGCTAAGTGCTCAGAAGATGGTACACCTCAGCGGCACAAAGCTGAACCTAGCCTTTGCTTGGGCTGTATCAACGGTGATATCGAAGAGGGAAACTTCAACGGCATTGTTGTATATATCAAACCAGATGTCGAAGCTTGTAGAAACCCAAACCTCCCTCTGTTTATCAAAATGGCGCATTTAGTGACTGTTAGGCTGGCACTCAAACGTATAAAAGAACTGAGTAAAAATCACGATGTATCACCTTATCAAAAATATATTGATTTCTTAAATGAAACAATCGAAATGGTTGTCAGCTCTGAGGAGGCTCCCAAATGAGTAATAATTATTACGATGATTTCTTATTGAAAGAAGAAAGAAGCCAAGAGCCTGAGAGTACAGAAGTAGATAAGAAGTTAGAATGGATCAAGCTTCATCCCACTGCTGAAGAAGCTTACAAAGCGATAAATAATCTTAAAGAGGAAAAGTTACGCTACATCAGTGGGCATCCTAATAAAAGAAGTTATGAGGTTAAAAAGTACTGGACTATTTCAAAGGCAGAAGTCGGTAGAAAAATTGGAAAAGAGTCTCAGCCATTGTTTAATAGTAATACCTTCTCTGAAGCGTTGACCAAATACTATGATAAGACAAATAAGGAGCTACATAAATCTAAAGAAGCTAGATTAGATAAGCCTAACAAAGGTTATCAGCATAAGACTAAAGAAGAGTTAAAAAACAGTACTATAAAACTAACGAATGAAAATAAAAAATTACTTCAGAATACTTGTGAAGAGCTGTATGGAAGGTTGTTGAATGACATACCTCTCGATATAAAACGAAAACTTGGTTTAAATTAACGACACTTGCCCCAACAGAGATAGATATTGAACAAACATTCATAATGTTTGTGGGAATTGTAAAGTTTTTATTTTGAGTAATAACAATATTAAGGGAAATTTCAGTATGGATTATAACGAAAAGTTAAAGCATGAACGCTTTCGAGCATCTACGGCTCCTAAAGAAACATTTGATGAAGAAATGGAGTCAGATCGGGGGCGTTCAATTAATTCTGCTGCTGTTAGAAGGTTGCAACAAAAAACTCAAGTATTCCCTCTAGAATCCAATGCTGCGGTTAGAAGTCGTTTAACTCATTCTTTAGAAGTTCAACAAGTTGGTAGATATATCGCAAAACTGGTTTTAAAAAAGTTAAACGAAGCTGAAAAATTAAAAGCTTTAGGATTAGACGATAAAAAAGATGGCTTTACCAGTGCTATTGAAATCGCATGTTTGCTGCACGATGTTGGAAATCCAGCTTTTGGTCATTTTGGAGAAGAAGCCATAAACATGTGGTCTGAAACGTCACTGTTGAATGTTTTCACTGAAAAATTCGGGGATGAGGTTAAGGATAATATACTAGTAAAAGACCTGCTTTGTTTTGAAGGTAACGCGCAAGCCATTAGACTTCTACATAGTTTGCAAGACTTAAACCTATCTTTTTCACAAGTAGCCTGTCTAATCAAATATACCCGACCTGCTTACGAACCAAAGCCTACTGATAAAAGTGATCGTTATTACTATCGAAAGAAAAAGCCCGGTTATTACTACTCTGAAGAAAAGTACGTTAAAGCGCTTCAAAATAACTTAAATATTAAATCTGGCAATAGATTCCCGCTGACATACATTATGGAAGCTGCTGATGATATTTCTTACTGTATTGCAGATCTTGATGATGCGTTAGATAAAGGCATTTTAAATGTAGATCAGCTTCATAAAGCTATAAACGATATATGGGATTCTTATTTAGATGATGAAGAAGTTGATAACGAAGTAGTCAAAAAAAGATATTTGCCAAATCTTGCTGAAAAGGCATACAAGAGATATGAGTCAGAGTCTCACAATAAGAACCATTCATACATTCTTACGTTAAGAACTATCTTGGTTAATGAATTAGCTAATTATGCATCTGACAGATATATTGAAAATCATGAAGCTGTGTTCGATGGGACGCTTGATGAGTCTTTGTTAGATGGCAATGATGAATTTCACTTAGCAACAGAAGTTTTGAAAGATGTTGCTTCTAAATATGTTTTTTCTGCTAAAGAAGTAGAGCGTTTAGAGTTACAAGGCCATACGATAATATCAGGATTACTTGATGCTTATATGCCACTTCTTAAGTTAGATTATGAAAAATTTAAGTCCCTTTCCAAAACCGAGTTTTTGAAACCATGTCCTATTGAGACAAGGTTGTATCATGATTTGTCCAACAAACATAAACGCCATTACAGCGACAGCGTGAAAAGCATACACGAACAAGAAACCGTTTCTGATGAAGATAAAATTTTAGAGTTGTATTACAGATCTCGATTATTAATCGATTACATTAGTGGTATGACGGATCGGTTTGCGTTTGAAGAGTATAGAAGCTTAAAGGCTATTGATTGACGGAAATTGAAGTGGTTTGAATGTATTGGATTAAGTTGATGAGCTTGAATAAGTTTTGTCTGTTCATTTGATTAAATATAGGTCTTGTATTTTTATTCGTAATACCACCTAATATCATACTAAATATAGAAAAAAGTATCTTATCGAGTTACCGGATTCAGTTTCTCATTCAGGAATCGCGATGAGTAAAAATTAATTAAAGGGAGTTGATGTCATGAGTGAAGATAAGAAATTTGCGAAAGACTACCTTATATTCAGACAAGGTCAGGAGAGTTTGTTTGGCGAAAATGATAGTGTTGCAGATGGTATAGAAAAAATCAGGAGTAAACTTTCTGATCTTACCAACATAAAAAATCTTCACTTTTTATTGGGTGCTGGTGCAAGTTCTGATGCCATACCTGCAATGGCACCACTAATTGGTAAAGTAACTGAAAAAGTAGAAGCTACACAAACTATGACCCAGTTAGCTTTTCTTCCAGAAAACCCATCGCATGATGAGTTAAAAAAACGGTTCAAATCTGCGAAAGATGTTTCTCCAAAGAACCTAGAAAACATACTTGGTACACTGTACTCAAAGCGTGAATACCTAAAAGGTGTCGGTCAATCTGATAGCCTCAATGACTTCCTAATTAACCTTATAGAGACTGAGATCTATTCATCTATAAATATAGATTGCACCTCAGCGCAGGCAGAGCTTTCTCTCGATTTATATAAAAAACTTTATCAAAAACTAGCTCTAAGAAACAAAGATTTAGCTAGGGTTAATGTATTTACGACAAACAATGATTTGTTAAGTGAAACAGCGTTGGGTTTTCTCAACATTAACTACAATAATGGTTTTAGTAGTGGCTTGTCGCGCACGTTTAATCCTGCACGTTTCTCCTTTACCTTTTCCAGAAAAGTTGATCCTAGCGTTGAAAAGTATGAGCCATTAGAAAACATGGTATATCTTTACAAGCTACATGGCTCGATTAGTTGGATAGAGTCGGATGACAATTCGTTTTTTAATATCAAAGAAGTTGACGTTATTCCGAATCAAGAACCTAATGGTAAAAATGTACTGATCTACCCCACACCATTGAAACAAAACAAGAGCTTAGGTTCACCCTATGCAGATCTCATCAGAGAATTTCAAAACAAATTGTTACTCCAGCATGGTGTATTAATAGTAATTGGATATAGCTTTAGTGATGAACATATCAACAATGCTATCTATGCAGCACTCGCAGCAAACTCCAGCCTTAGTGTGGTTATTTTTGGTAATTATCATCCGTCTGAAAATCTTACAAGACTGACAGACCGACGTATTTATCAAATATCAGGAGAGGTAGAAGTTCCTATTGATGAAAACTCAGATCCTAAAAAAGAAAAAATTCATTATTTCAATTACATTGTGAATAATTTCATTCCCGATTTAGACCGTAGTAAGGATAGCGAAATACTAGAAGAGTTTATAAAGTCAATGAAGGCGGTCGGGGATAAAAAATGAAAATTGGAAAGATCACTTCAGTAAACTTCAACCAGTTCCGAGTCAAAATTTCTTCAGACATTAGAGGTAATTCTATAAACCTCGCTGGTGTGGTCTATTATTTTGGCAACATTGGTAGCTATCTAAAAACAACAAACTCAGTTGGTGAGCAGTTAATATGTGAAGTTGTGTCAATTTTTGATAGCGATATGAAATTAGACTCTGCCGCTTACGACATTGATAGCAATAGGGAACTGTTGTTAAAACCTGTCGGCACTATCACAAGAACTGGAAAATTTAATCTTGGTGTAGGAATTTTCCCCGGTATTTACAGCGAGGTAACTGTAGTTACGTTTGAAGATATGGAACTTATTCTTCATACAACTAAAGACAAGGAATTGAACGCGTCGATTCACCAAAGTTTCTATCTAGGTGAGAGTAAAAACTTAATCAACTACCCAATAAACATATCAGTCAATGCATTTTTCAATATTCATTCGGCAGTGTTGGGCAACTCTGGCAGTGGTAAGTCAAATACAATAGCGCACATCATCCAAGACATTCACAAGAAAAAAGATAACTCTGCCATTGGTTCGCGGATATTGATTTTTGATGTGAATGGAGAATATAAGAATGCCTTTACTGGACATGAAATAGGCCCCAATTTACAAGTAAGGCTTCTCAAACCCAACATTAATGAAGCAGAAGAAGGCTTTGAGCCGTTTTATCTTCCCCACTTTCTCATGAACATTGATGAGTGGAGTGCATTTCTGATGGCGACGGATGCGACCCAACGTCCTTTCTGGGACAAAGTGCTTCAGGAAAGCTATAAATTTTATATGATCTCAACTCGTGATGGAGAGCAGAGGCAAAAGTTAATTAACTATCTTAGATTTAAGATCTGCAACCTGCTCCATACTCTGCATGCACAGGGAGATAGCGAAACAGCAATCATCACTGCTGCAAAAAGTATCATTTATGGGATTGTGAACCTTATTAAGCTTGATGCAAACCTGAATAGAGCCTGCACGGATGAAGGAATACTGACCGACTTAGAAAACCTGTATTCCAGTTGCACAATCAGTTTTGGTGAAAATAAAGACAAGCTGAAGAAGGCTTTACAGGGAGTGAGAAATAAAGTTGACGATGCTACTCTTCGAGAGGTTATGGATTTCAGAGCATCGGGTGAAGAATATTTTGATTATCGCTTTTTGAAGCAGGCCGCAAATTTAACATTGCTGGAAGAAGATGCTAGAGGTAATGGGCGAGTAAGGGAATATACCTCTACGATGATGACAAGATTAGATTTTTTCTTAGACAACCCAGATTGTGCTTTTATGCGGCAAGCACCAATAGAGACTACCAATATCAATAATTATCTTGATTGGCTGTGGCAATCAAATCTAGCCGTACCAGCTCAAACCAACATGGTAATTATCGATACCAGCGAGTTGTCTAAAGATGCTCTGGAGACATTAACTTCTGTAACATCAAGAATAAACTTTTCTTCAAGAAGAAAACTAAAAGGTAATGCACGACGTGAAAGACCTATACATCTCGTACTAGACGAGGCTCACCGTTATATTAAAAAAGATTCGAAATACCTTCTCCGAGAAAATATTTTCGAACAGATAGCTCGTGAAGGCAGAAAATACGCATTGTATTTGCTGATATCTTCTCAACGTCCGTCAGAATTATCTGAGACAGTTTTATCACAATGCTCAAATTTCATAATTCACCGAATACAGAATGAAATAGATATGAAGTACGTCTATGCCATCCTTCCGTATTTTTCAGATGACTTCGCAAATAAGATCAAGCAATCTGTTCCGGGTGAGGCCCTAATATTTGGTAATTGTGTATCGATGCCGCTTCACGTTAGAGTAAAACAGGCATTCCCAGAGCCAAACAGCGAAAACTGCAAAGTTCATGAGGAATGGTTTAAACCATTTCCACCACCTCCTGTGCTGCCTGTTAAATGAAGTTTAGTCTATCACCTAAACATTAAGATCAGATATGAGCTACTACAACTTAATATTCATTGCATGGTTATGTTGCTGATTTCTGACTTTTATTGTTACTTAGCTCTATGTAATAATGGTCCTAGGCTTTCCAGAGACGCCCGATCTGCCACCGTGGACCAAATGGATATACTCTGTAGAAGAATTTAATTTCCCAATAAAACTCAATGCTAGTGCGGTGGGCTGGTATTTGTTGTGTTTGGTTGATTAATGACTACAGCGAATAGTGAACAATTAGATAACGTAAAAAGACAAGCTAAAAGACTTTCAAAAGTTATATCTCTTCCTCTGAAGCAGGCTCAGCAAGTACTATCTGAAGTTGTTTATGATTGTTCAAATTGGCAAGAACTAAAGCTACGCATAAAAGTACAGAGCAATGACGATTTAATTCTATTAACCAACCTTCATCCAAAAGCTGATACAAAATATATGGCAGTATTTGATAAGTATAAAGAAGCTATCTTAAGCCGGATGGATGACCACCCATCGTTTGTAAATGGACAAAATTCAAAAATTTTATTAAGTATTTTTTCACTTTAACTTATTGATTAATAGAACTTTCATTCTTTCATTTCTTCCTGTTATACATATTTGAAGTATTGACTTAAAATGACCTCTAAATTAGCCTAAATGAGGCTGTTCGGACAGCCTGTGCCTAGCATTTATTTTTGTTAAAAATAAAATACGGCAAAGCGGAGCATCCGAAAAAAATATTGTAACCACTGCAAGAACTGGCGTGCTGGGCCATCGTTCTGCTTTACGTTTGGAGCAATATTTTGATCACATATATTCACTTAGATCTCAAATTAGAAAGACAAGCAACATTACTTTCAACCTCTTTAAATCTTCCTATAGAAATTGCGAAGGACGCACTTGCCAGAGCTATTTATTGCGAAACTGACTATAAAGCACTTGAATCCTCGCTATATGAAAATATTAACTCGCTCAAAAGCAAGCACGCCATGCTACTGAATTGGCTAAAGTATTTGCTCATTGGAGAAGGAGTAAACGACAAAAGATTAATCATTGAATTACAAAAAAGTATTGATCACATGGCTAATCGACTTGCCAATATGGTTGTTATAAACATCAGTAAGTTGCAGCTTATCTCTAAAATATTTCTTTTGTTCGGTCTTGATGATGAAGCGAAATATATTTTCAATGCTAATTTCGGATTAATTTGGAAACCCATTTTTTCTGTCCTGAATAGAGATTACGAGGCACTTTACTCAACTATTAAGTTGGGAGAATTTCCATTTCGCTTGTTTGCAATAAGATACTTTGAAGAAAAGTACGATCAATTCTCAGTAAACAACAATTTTAAGAAAGCATTATTGTATTCGACGCCAAGTGAAGAAGAATTGTTAGATGAGGCAAATAAAGTTGAATTGTTGAAGCTTTGGTTTTTGAGTACACACTCTGTATTGAATAGTCAGACAATGTTTAAAGAAGAAAATCAACCACATGTATTTAATATCAAGAACAAGAGATATCTTGTTTATGGGTTTCCTTTAAGCAATAAAGCTTGTGAAGATCTAGATGAATCAACGCCATTACTAGATCTTCGAGTTAGAAATATTCGTGAAAAACAAACATTCATAATTAAGTTTGGGAAGCAAAAGCTAACATTGTTAGCTGAGAAATTAGATGATTCACCCGTTATTGATCATGTTAATTATTGTGAGTTTACTTACGCGCTCAAAGAAAGCTTACTAACTCACAAGGACGCTCGAAAATCTCCATGCCCTAAGTATGATTCTCTATTTAGTCTTGCATTGAGACCGTATAAAGATGCGGATTTGATTAATAATACTGTTTAAGTATTGAAAATTATGTTCAAAATTTATCTACAGGAAGCTTCAATAGTGACGGTAATTGATTTCAGCGAAGCCAAGAATGAGTATCTTGGAGAAGTACTGTTTGGAGTAGTCAAAGAAGATGAATCATTCAGGTATCGCCCGTTTGAGCAAATTACAACTTCTATGATAGTTGATAAGCTGGAGGTTGATGATAAATTGGAAATTAGAACTAGAAATGGAAGTCGTTACGTTGTTGATAAAAATCTCGGCTTTTATGAGATTTCAGTTAAAGAGCTAGCCATCATGAGAACAGGGCAATACTCACCTGCACGAATAATTCAGATAAGGAAAACAACGTAAACGGCTGAAGCATTCGACTATAGAGATATGTTCTATAACAATAAACAGAAAACATGATTCCAATTATCTACTTTCGTCGGTAGAGTATGAAGAGCAACATCAAGAACGGCTGAGAATTACCTTAGATAATAGGTCTATTCAGTCTGCTAGCAAATGACGACATTATAGCTAGTTACGCTGCTACAAAATTGGGTTACTTAAGCATTTTTCAATTTTGTAGAGACATTAAAAAGTGCTTCTGACAAACACCCAGTGAAGCGCACTTAGTAACTAATGTTATAAATTCAGAATAATTGCGATCTTATGTACTTAAGCTGAATAAATTGGCTTGAAATATAGAAATTTACACCAATTTAAATGAAATATAACAACAACAAGGACAGTAAATGTGGTCAGATAAAGAGTCTCCAATAGACTTTCTAAATTTTAATGAAACGGCAGAGTCGATTAAAGATTTAATTACTGAAAAAGAGCTAATGCCGATAAGTATCGGCGTTTTTGGTAACTGGGGGGCTGGGAAGTCTACTATTTTAGAGTTAACTAAAAAATCTTTAGCCGAGGATAAAAAAGATTACATTCAAATTCACTTTGATGCGTGGACATTTGAGGGATTTGATGACGCCAAGGCAGCTTTGCTTGAAACAATAGCCTCAGAGCTTTTAAAGGAAGCTGAAGGTAATAAAGGATTGGTTGATAAAGCTCAAAATTTTGCGGAGCGCGTTGATAAAATCAGATTACTTGGCTTGCTAGCTGAAGGAGGTGCAGCTGCATCCGGCTTTCCTTTGTTTGGTCTAGGTCAAAAGATAATGAATTATTTTGACGATGATATTGAAACTGGCGACCAAAATGAAAACAAAGACGAAATTGATTTTGGCGACGTAGCGGATATTGCAAAGAATGTCGAGAAGGGAGTGAAAAAAGGGAAAGGCTTAGTCAGATCTAAGAAAGTGATTTCACCACCAACTGAAATTCGCAAGTTTAGAAGTTCATATGCTTCTTTGCTTGAAGGTTTCAACAAGCCATTAATCGTATATGTAGACAATTTAGATCGCTGTTCCCCAATCAATGCAATTTCAACACTAGAAGCCATTCGATTATTCTTGTTTTTACCAAATACTGCGTTTGTTATCGCAGCGGACGAAGACATGATTAGATTGGCTGTGCAGCATTTTCACAAAGGAGCATCAGTTCGACATCAAAAAGACTACTTAGACAAGTTAATTCAAATACCTGTCCATGTACCAAAACCGGGCGTACAAGAAATTAGAGCATACTTGATGATGCTAATTGCTTCAGACAAGAAAGTCGAGCAACCAGAGTTCAATAAAATCCGCGATAAATTAGAGGAATCATTAAGACTTTCTTGGCAGCAAGATCCTATAACTATTGATGAGCTGCTTAATGACTGCAATGTTGACTACATTGAAGAGTTGAGAGCTGAATTTAAGGTAGCAGAGCAATTGGCTCCCATTTTAGCAAGTTCTGCGCATATTAATGGTAACCCGCGCATAGTAAAGCGCTTGCTCAATCAAATTCGAATGCGGCTTAAAACAGCGAATCGCAGAGGCATGCAGCTTGATGAGAAAACGATTACCAAATTAGTTATTTTTGAAAGGTGTATGGGTACTCAGGCAACTAATAAGCTTTATGAATTGATTGATAAAGAAAATGGTAAGCCAGAAATAATTGCCATGCTGGAAGATTCTGAAAGTGAACTTAGTCTCGATAAATTGCCTGAGGAGTGGAAAGAAGATCTAGAATTTCTTGATAAATGGTCAAAGTTACATCCTCCATTTTCAAATTTAAACCTTAAGCCTGCCGCTTATTTAAGTAGACAAAGCATTCCTCTTGGTGCCATTAACTCTGTTATGTCAGGTGCAGCATTGAAACTATTAGAAGGATTGTCAAAGCAAAAAAACAGACTTAGTGAAGTAAATTCAAAACTCTTGGAAACAACGCCTCAAGAGGAATATTTATCTGTCATGGATGCACTAATCGAACAATTTAAATTGGTCGAAGATTGGAAAAAGATGCCCGTTGGCTTTTATGGTGCTAGGTTACTCTCACTTAAAGATGAAAAATGCAAAAGCGTATTTGTAACATATACCAACACTATACCAAATAAGCCTTGGATGGTGCCTGTTATTAAAGAATTAAAAGGAGAAAAGTGATGGGTACTTCGGCGTCTGCTTCAGGTCCAAATAATCAAAGTCCATTGGTGCCGCCGTGGGCAGAAGAGGGAAACTCAGTACAATTTGGTTCTGGTATTGATGGTGGGTCAGATGGTTCACTAGATGATGGACAAGATGGAAATGGCGATCCTAATACTGAGACCGACAATGAGAAAGTACAGGAAAAAATACCCGGTCCCAAAAATAATGATCCCAAACCTAATCGACTATCAGGTGCTAGAAGATCATTTGGTGAATATGCCAAAGGTGGAGGCAGATCTTCTAATTTAAGAAGCTCACTTAGAAAGTATGCTAAAGGTTCTGGTGGAGGAACTGGAACGAGTAGACGATTAGTGTCCGGTATCACCGCTGGTACAAGTCTATTCAGAATGATGAATGGAGATAGTGTTAAAACTCAGTTTAAGACACTCTCCATTAATGACTTAAACGGCTTATCAACTGATCAAGCAATAGATCGAATAACAGAGCACCTTACTCCCGATAACGGTGATGCAGATGCGGTCAGAATTGCGCTTGACTATGCACTGGCAGAAGCATTAGCAGACGTTGAGGATTTTGATGCTGGAGTTTTTACTGAAGAAGTAATGTACGAAACTCTCTCGTGTTTTTTAACTGATTTAATATTTCAAGACATCGTGACAGGAATGGGTGAGGCTTGGTTCCATACGCAACATGCAAGTAAGCACCACAGAATGGAAGAAGAATTAAGGGAGTTAGTAAAAGTGGCAACCCAACAACAATTAGAAACCATTACGCATGGCAATGCGGGGAATATAACTAAGGATAATATAGACGAAGTGCAAATTGCCGTTATTAGCCAAACAGTTGAAGTTTGGGAGAGTTATAATGATTAATTATTACTTCCATAACGACCCCTCTAAGTTACCAGAATATTCTGCCGAGTGGCATCCTGTTCAAATTTATAACACACATGATTATGATGCGACTAAACACAGCAAAGCTTCAAGAACACTCCTTGAAGAAGTCAGAAAGTTGGGAGTACCAATTGATGCCGATGCGATAGATTTGGTTACCATTGCTTCTGCTGTTACCGCTGCTGATACTTTTGAATTGAGGAAAAATGCAGCAGATGCTTGGTCAAGGCAAATGCACTTACATATCCCTGTTACTGATGAAAAATTGTGGAATGCGTTATCAGACAAGCTAATTTCATTACTTAATTTTTTAACTGGTGATCAATGGGATTTCACTTTTTTTCAAAGCGAGATGACGTTACCAAAACCTATCAAAAGTGACAACGCGAAAGAAACTTTGGAATCACTAAAAGGATTGAATTCGGTATGCTTGTTTTCAGGCGGACTAGATAGTGCGGTAGGTACGATTGATATTCTTAATGGGAAGTCTAACTATAAACCGCTGCTAGTTAGCCACACATACAAAGGGGATGGCGCGAAACAAAGGGCAATTAAGTCTTTGTTAAAATCCAATTTCGCTGAAATCTCTTACAGTATTTATCCAAGCTTGATGGAGTCGCTAAAAGGCAAAACAGACATTTCCATGCGTGGAAGGAGCTTTAATTTCCTAGCAATGGCTGTGTTAGGAATTGTTGCGTTGAGAAACGCAACTGGTGATGCAAGTATTAACACAATAATAGTACCTGAGAATGGCTACATATCGATTAATCCACCATTAACTAGAAGACGAATCGGTAGTCATAGCACGAGGACAACGCACCCGTTTTTCTTAAGTAAGTTTGAAGAGCTGTTAAGGGATGCCGGATTTCATGTCAAATTTTTCAATCCTTACCAATTTAAAACAAAAGGTGAAATGTTGTCTGAGTGCAAGGATCAAGCTGCAATTGCTAAAGCAATTCCTCTAAGCGTTTCATGCAGTCATTGGCATAGAAGAAACATTCAATGTGGGCATTGTGTACCTTGCTTAATAAGAAGAGCATCTATTCATCATGGGAAATTTAAGAATGATGCAGATTATGAGAACCAACGTTTAAAAACAGTCCTTAATGAGCGTAAAAAACGGGATGATATCCAGTCAGTTCAAGCAGCGATTATCCGACTAAATAAAACTCAAGACTATAGAGGCTGGATCAGACAAAGTGGAAACCTACCTTCAGATCCAGACGTTAGAAAAAAACTGGAGTTAACGGTTAAACGTGGATTAACTGAGGTTGAGAATTTTTTAAAGGCTGAAAAACTGTAATGATGGATTTGCACTGTCATGTAGATCTCTATCCTGATCATGAAACGGTACTTAAAGATATTGAGAACTCTGGTTTTTACGTACTTTCCGTGACTACAGTTCCATCTGCATACAATGGAACCAAGAGGCTTACTGAAAAACTTAGTAATTGCAGAACAGCCTTAGGGTTACATCCACAGCTAGCCCACGTTAGAAGTAACGAATTGGAGCTATTTGATACTTTAGTTAGTGATACAAGGTACATAGGAGAGATAGGGCTGGATGGCTCAAAGGGATATATTGAGCATTTTGAATTACAGCAAGTTGTTTTTGAACATATTCTTGCAAAGTGTACTGAGTTCTCTGACAAAATCTTAACGATCCATAGTTTGAATGCAGTTAACGAAGTGTTAGATCTACTCGGTGCTTATCCTAAGGCTGGTACGCCTATCTTACATTGGTTTTTAGCAACAAAAACACAAGTATTCAAAGCTGTAGAATTAGGATGTTATTTCTCAATTGGCCCAGCAATGATTCATTCTGCAAGAGCTAGGAAGGTGATCTCTTGGTTACCTAGGGAAAGAGTTTTGTTAGAAACTGATGGCCCATTTGCCAAAGTTAAAGGCAATGTGATCTATCCATCTGATGTGACCTCAGTTACTGAATATTTAACTCAGGAATGGCAAGTTGATATTTCGGAAGTTAACTCGCAATTAAAGGATAACTTAAGAGATTTGGTAACATAACTTTTGAAGTATCATTTGAAATACGCTGCAAAAAGCATAAGTAAATTTAAGGGAAAATAATGAAGCTCTATGTCGTTGACATGAACAACGCAAAACATCATCTAAACATCACTGCTTCTTCAAGAGTTGAATTGGCGACCAAATTAGGAAGTGAAGTATTTACTATCGGATCACAAACTTTCCATGTAAAGAATGTCTTTGCTGAACGTAGTAATGATTCGATGCCAGCATCTACTGTCATTGGTGGGGCTTTGGGGCTTGTCGGTGGTATGCCCGGTGTTTTGATTGGTGGAGCGTTAGGTGCTTTATTTGGAAATGAAGCTGATAAGAAAGAACAATCGGCTATTGATGCATTTAACTAGCAAAGGTAAGGAGGCAGGTTACGTCATTATTATGGACATGATGAAAGGCAAAAATGGATTCCCTGCTGAAAAAATTGAGCATCCACTTATTGAACTACTGCTACCCAAACTAGAGTCTTATGAACATGCTGAAGAGCGCAGAATTTTCTACGTTGCTTTAACTAGAGCAAAACAACGGGTATTTATTCTTTCAATTGAAGAGAATTGTTCTGAGTTTGTAAACAAATTGCGGGGATATGGTAAGAAGTTAATTGATGAAACAAGCATAAAAGCTAGCCCAGACTCATTAAACGTTACTGATTTAAGTTGCCCTGAATGTAAAACAGGAAGACTTGTAAAGAATAAAGAAAATACTTATAGCTTTTGCGCAAATATCCCCCTATGTGATTATCGTCTCTACTATTGCAAAAAGTGCGGAGGCTCCAGAAAGCGGGTTGGTGAATTTCAAGTTTGCAAGGACAATCAATGTAATGCCAAAACACCTACATGTCCAAAATGCAGTGGAGATCTAAAACCAACTACTGGTAAATATGGTAAGTTTTGGGCTTGCTACAGTTGGGATTGCAATGGTTCCAAAGACTGGCGTATTTACGAGAAAGATGCCGATGTTTACAAGATGGAATATGAAGATAGCGTGCTATCTGGGAAGTAAAGGAATTCAATTTAATGTTACTAAGAACTAGCACGAAGCAGTATGAAATTTATTACGATGAATCTAATAATATCAGAAAACTCTATCTAGAAGGCGAGCAATACAATATAGATAAAGATCCTAATCAGGAATCTTCACCAATATTTGTTTTAGCCGGGGTTGCTTTCGATTCCAACAGTATTGAATTAGATTTTGAACAACTAAAAAAAGATCTACAGATACCTAAAAATAAGGAGAAAGGTAAGCAAGACAGAGAACTTAAATTCTCACATATGGCTAAGATAAGGGCCAAATATACGCCTATTGAAGCATTCAAGTACGCTTTAGGTAGCAAGCATTTTAAAACGCTTTTTAATCGACTTCTTTCGAACAAAATATTCATTCATTACGAGATGATCAATACCGTCTACTGGTCTTTTCTAGATATTATTGATGACCTAGTAATTTGCACTAAAGACCATAGAGATATTGTGTTACACGCAAAGTATAAAGATGCTTTGTATCGACTAATTAAATTGGATAAAGAAAATTTCTTAAATCTAATGAGTGAGTTTGATTTTCCCTATATCGAGAAAGGTAATTCGCTCGACTTCTTAAAGGCTTTTCATTCGTTAATACAAAAGAACTTAATGTTTATTTTGAAAACTGAAGGCCACGGCATCTACGCTCAGATGTTAATGATGCTAAGCACATTAACTATTAGGTGCATTAACATGTTTAGTGATGATTTTGAGTTTGAGTTGGTTTTTGATACAGAAAAAGGTGTGCTAATTAATGATCTATCTAATTTCTACATCAATCGAGTTCAGATGTTTCCGAATTCAAAGCATGTTATGGATAACGAGGAATTAATTGAAAATAAATTTAAAGAGTACAAAAACTGCGACAATAATTTTACTTCCTTAGATATTACCTTTGTTGATTCAAAACTATCTGAAAACTACCTTACGCAAATCTCAGATGTTGTTGCTGGGTTTATTCGGCTCTATTTTAACTTTTTGGAATACGCGAGTATTGATGAAGTATCTGTTTTCACATCAAACCTTAATAATCTACAAAAAGATAATTTAGAACTATTTAAAAAATTACTTGCCAGATCAATAGAGGAAAGTGAAATTCTGCTACATAGGGTCATAGTGCCAATTGATGAGCATAAAGCTTTTACATTATTAAAAATATAAGGCGGACAAGAAATGTAGCCTTTCAGTTATCAATGGACGGATATCAAAAGTGCCACTACTGTCTTTTGGTATTTCCGATTTGATGTCGAGCAATTGAGCGCATGAATTGTAATAACAGGTTGCTTTGTACTATTACCTATAATTTAGCGCTCAATTGGCGGTAATTAGCTTTATACAAAATTAGTAACATACTTTTTCTAAAAAGGTATTAGACTGACCACTATTTGTTGTTTGCCATGAACCGGACATTCAGGCGTAACTCTTTTCTGTCGGATAGACGACACCTGTTACCAAGTGTCGCCCTCCTAAGAACCGTACGTGCAACTTTCACTGCATACGGCTCAAGCCTTCACGAAGGCACCTAATTGGTACCCAGCAACTTATAAAGCAGCGAGATTAGGCTCATTCCAAGAGTTGCGGCATTGCCTCTTTGCTTTTCTCTTTGCCAAGTATTCTTGGTATAAAGGATCAAAAGGCGTAGCTTCACTCCTGATTTTCACATGTCTCTCTATTGGCACCTTAGCTATTTGAAATAGATTAAACTGACAATCCATGTTCATGTTCATGTTCATGCTCTTCTGCCAACCGTGAAATTGCCATTGGCCTCGACGGTTGATAAAGTACTTCATGGCGATCCAAGTTTTTGATTTTGTTGGATGACGCCTTTTAGCCCAATGCCATAACGCTAGAAATAGTTTGTGGCTCACATATCCGAATACTTGTTTGGCAACGCAATGGCGATAGTAATTCGACCAACCCCTGAGTTTCGGATTTATCAACTTGATTAGATCGTTAACGGGGGTAGTTGCGTGCTTTTTAATGAGTTCGCGCAAGTTACTCAGAAATATTAACGTGTTAGATTTGCTCGGTTTAATGAGCAGTTTTCCTTTGTACTTCCTATGGTTAAAGCCTAGGAAGTCAAAACCACGGCTAATGTGAGTAATGTGCGTTTTCTCTTCGGAGAGCGTTAAGCCTCTATGTGCTAAGAAGTCAGCAATCAACGGTTTGATATCGTTCTCCAGCACGTCCTTTGAAGTGCATGTGACGACGAAATCATCGGCGTATCCTATAAAGTTGGCTCTCGCCCCATTTTTAAGTGCGGTGGACTTAATGCGTTGCTCAAGACCTGCAAGAGTCATCAGCATCAAGGTTGGAGATATGATCCCGCCTTGTGGTGTTCCCTCGTCAGTGCGATAGAACAGCCCTTTGTCCATAAAACCAGACTTTAACCATTGTTCCAACATTCGTTTATCTACAGCTATATTATTCATAAGCCATTGATGCCCAATCTTGTCGAAACAGGCTTTGATATCTCCCTCAAGAACCCATTGCGCGGATTGCTTTTTACTCAAACAGAGAAAACACTGAGCAATAGCATCAGCAGTGCTTCTATTGCGCCGAAATCCGTAGCTATTTGGGTCAGCAAGTGTTTCTGACACAGGCTCTAGTGCAAGAAGGTGAAGCGCTTGTAGCGCTCTATCGACCATGCACGGGATACCCAAAGGTCTGAGCTTGCCGTTTTTCTTAGGGATGTAGATACGCTTGAGCGGTTTGGCTTGATAAGCCTTTCTGCTCAATTGATTGACTGCTTTCATGCGGCGCGTATCCGTATTCCAGATGACGCCGTCTATTCCGGGCGTTTTACTGCCTTTGTTTTGTGATACTCGCTTAACAGCAAGAAGTTTTGCCGAATGCGAGTGAGTCAGTATCCACTGCAACGCTTTCGCTTTGCTGTGTTTACCTTCTCTTGTTGCTTTTGCAATACGCATCTGAAGCTTTAAAACGTGCGACTCAACAGTTTTCCAATTTATGGATTGCCATTGAGCACTGTCAGGGGAGGCACTAATCTCTTTTGAAATCATCATTTGCGTTTCTCCTTGAATAAAGTTCTTCAAATTCTCTTGCAACGGAAGACCAGTCGGAAGTCAGCTCACTTTCGTGCCAGACAGACGTCTGTATCTGCATCATTACAATCCAGCCTTTGCTTTCTCCAACATCCTCTACCTGCATCACTATCGGCTATATAAGCTTTCCCAAAGGGAGTGATACAGGCTTACCGTGTTCCGTATGTTGCGCAATGTCAGGTTAGATGCCCGCTATAGTGCGGAGAGTTCAGTGATCACGAAAGAGCATGGGGCAATCTCTTTCCGACTCTCGTGCCTTTTGGCTACAGCGTATTAACCACTTCCGCTGTTTCATCGTATAACGCACCTTACGCGGATTCACTTATGTTCATCATACTGACTGCCTAGCACTCACCCGATTTGTGGTTATCAGGAGGATCGTCCTCTCACGATTAAGATCCCGATTGGCGCATACCAACCTTCGTTACATTGTCAGAGCCGCTACTTTATTCAGGCTCCTAGGATCATCTGGTGATACAGATGGTTCACTCATTAAGCGGTGAACAGCGCTTCATACGACTTCACGTCGCACGCCCCATTACGCGTTAACGTAAATACTCTAATGGCAGCTGTGGGGTGAACAAAGGACCTTGCTGTTAACCTCAAGGAAGCAAATCTATTCCAAACAGCTTCAGCAATAAAGAAAACAGCCAAAAGCAAATTACAGTTATTAATGAGCTGATGAGTAACGATAGCCAAAAACTGTAGCGCTGCATCAGCATGGGGAAAAGTAAAAACATGGGCAATGTGAGAAGTACATACCAAAAAGTGTACCAAGCATGATTGGCTATTTTCTCTGACGGCTGCTTTTCAACATATAACCAAATCATGGCTAAAATTGTGACTGTCGGTAAGGCCACTATGAGTGCGCCTAGTTTATCATTTCGTTTTGCTAGCTCCGATGCCGCGACAATGACCGTAGCGGTGATCAAATACTTAGTTATTAGCCAACCCATATAATACCCTTAAATCTAAAAACCGATTGCCTATCGGTTTTTGTTGTGGCAATATAGCCAGCGAATTAAATAGAGTAAAGTGTTATGCAATTAGGTGAACTAGAAAAATTAGTGCTTCAACATTTCTGGAATGTCAAAGAGGCGGATGCAAAGCAAGTACATAAAGTACTGGGGTTAGCTCGTGGTAATTCGTTAAATACTATCCAAAGTACGCTTGATAGGTTATTTAAAAAAGAATTACTTAAACGCACTAAACAAGGCCATGCGTATTGTTATTCAGCCAGAGTAGATCGTGAAGGCTTAATTGCTCAACTTATTTCAAATGTAACCAGTGACTTTGTTGATGATGGTGAAAATAGCTTAATTGCTGCGTTCAGTTCTGCTTCGGCACAGCTTAATGACGAACAACTCGATACATTAGAAAAAATGATCGAGAAACAACGCCAGCTAAGAAAGGAACGGGCTTAATTATGTTAGTTGGAGATATGGCAATCGTTCTAAATTTGCTCAGTGTTTCAGTGCTTGCATTTGTGATCGGTATTGCAACTGTTGCTGTCGTATCTCGTTTTGTGTTGTTCAGACTCAAACAAGTCAGTTTTAATAGTCAAAAGTTTATATTGTGGTCACTAGTGAGTGCACCTTGGTGGATAGCCTTTTCTTGTATTGGTTACTTTATGCCTTACTCGTTAGGGTTTGATAAAGTTTTTAACATAAGCTGGTTCGAAGATTTTGCCCATTGGCACCATATCGATATTTTTAGCTTTTCAAGTTGGCACGCGTTAACCTTACTTTTAGCACTAATCTATTTAGCTTGGCGCGTAACTAAGACTACCTTTGTTAGAACCAAACAGTCCATCGCATTATCGAGTTTACTAAGCTTTACTGATGCACAAGGTGCTAGGACGACTAATGGCAATCAATATTTATTGATGCCTGTTAAAGTGCCTGTTGCCTTTACTACAGGTTTTATATCTCCCAAGATATATGTATCAACCGGACTACAAACCCAAGTTAGCGATGAACAACTTAATATCATCGTTAATCATGAACTGGCCCATGTAACGGCAAGAGACCCGTTATTTAAAGTGCTTTTCACGGCACTTGCCAGCTTCTATCCGTCACGTATAAAACAAACCCTAATCGAGCAATATGTCTTAATGACGGAAAAGATGGCCGACAATGAGGTCACAAAAGAATACGACCACCTTGATATCGCACAGACATTAATTGATGTCGCTAGACTTCAAAAAGCACTTCCTACGGACTGCGATCAGGCGTCTGTTAGCTACTTCGGACATGATTACACGAGTCTTCGTGTTGAGGGTTTATTAAATCCAATTAATAAACCGTCACTTACTACTATCATCATTACTCTAGCATTATTGGCAACTATGCCAGTACTAGCGGCATCCACTGTCGATAGTTTTCATCACTTTATCGAAACTTTTTTCATCCATTAATTAAGGATATGGAATGAGATTTAATTTTTATAAAAGCAACGGAAAAAAACCGATCGGCAATCGGTTTTTGGCTGTTGGTCTAGTTTTAACAACGGGGGCTGGTTTAGTAACATCAACTCCCTTTTTGGCTAATGCGCAGTCCCAGCAGCAATTACAGTCATCACATCAGGTTATAAATTTAAGCAAGGCTGTGACCATGACTCTACAAAGTCATCCTGAGCTAAAAGCCTTGATAGCTCAAGAAGCTGTGTGGCAAGGTAATATCGAGCAAGCTGGCATTGGAGAGCGTCCTCAAATAGGTTTAATGATTGAAGATGCGTTAGGGACAGGTGAGCATAGCGCATTACAAAGTATGCAATCAACGCTCACATACTCTTGGTTGCTTCAACAAGATCAAATTGATGGCAGAGTTAATGCGGCAAAAAGCCAAGCAAATGCAGTAATAGTAGAGCAAAAAATAAAAGCCCTCGATTTATCTGCGATTGTTGCTAAACAGTTTGTTGAAATCTTGATAAAGCAAGAGCGCTTGAAACTCAATCAATTAGCGGTGTCTCAGGCACAGGAAGTGGTTGACGCTATTGCCAAAAGAGTAAAAGCGGGTAAAAGTTCCAATGTTGAAATGCGCTTGGCTCAAGCCGAGCTGGTTCGAAGAAATCTCGCTGTAGAAGATTTAGAGCACGAATTAAAAGCTAGTCATTATCAACTGTCATCCTTATGGGGCAAGCCTCAGGCTGAGCTTAAATTAACTGGGAATTTAATGCTTAAGCCGGAAATTCCCTCGGTAGAAAGCCAGCTAATCAAGCTTAAGCAAGTCCCACAAATACAGCAGTTTGTTAATGAACAACGTATCGCTCAGTCTCAAATGGAGCTTGCACGCATTGAAGCAAAACCTCAGTGGCAACTCACTGCGGGATTGAGACGATATGAAGCGACAAATGACTTTGGTTTAGTAGCGGGTATATCTATTCCTTGGGGGAATGACAATAGCAATGCAGGAACAATAGCGGCCTTACGCGCAAAACAAGATGTACTGGCAACTCAGCAACAAGCCTTAATGCAGAAACTGGATGCACAGCTATATGTGCTATTACAAGAAATGGCGCATTCCCACCATGTCATTGAAACGATTCAAGCTGAAATTATTCCCGTACTAGAAACCGCATTGACTGAAGCAAGTCAGGCATTTGATATCGGTAAGCTTAGCTACAACCAGTGGAGTGATATACGTAGAGAGCTGCTCAGCGCCCAAAATCAGTTACTTGATGCTTATCAATCTTTGCATTTACAACATATTGAAATTCAACGCCTAACTGGCGTGCCCGTTAGTGATAGCGAGTAAAACCATGAGTAAATTTATGAAAAATAAAAATATTCTGTCGTCATTGAGCTTGGCGATTATTATCTCATTCACAGGTGTCGTCGCACCTAATGCTATTGCAGCATCAACACCTGCGGCAGAGCAAGCTGAACCAGAGAAAGGTCCACACCGTGGGCGCATGTTACGAGATGGTGATTTTGCCATTGAACTCTCTATTTTTGAAACTGGTGTGCCACCAGAGTTTCGTGTTTGGGCGACAAATGATGGACAACCTATAGACCCAAAGAATGTCGATTTAAACGTAAAATTAATTCGCCTAGGCGATGGCACTGATGATATTAACTTCAATGCTCAAGGTGACTTTCTTCGCGGTGATATGGTGATTTATGAGCCTCACTCTTTTGTTGTTGCCATTGAAGCAACTTATCAGGGTAAAAAGTACAATTGGCGATATGACAACTTCGAGGGTCGCACCACAATTGAACAGGCAGTTGCCGATGCAATGGAAATCAACACTGAAATCGCAGGCCCTGCGACAATTCATCAAACCATACCCGCTTATGGAAAATTAAGTTTACCTGTGGACGCTAAGCGAAACATTGCTGCGCGTTTCGATGGTGAAATCACCAAATTACACGTCAATTACGGTGAAATTGTTAAAAAAGGGCAAACGCTATTCACAGTAGAAAGTAATGAAAGTCTTAAGCCCTACGTTATTAAAGCGCCCATTAACGGTGTTATTACCCAGTTATTCGCAAACGCGGGTGAGCAAACTAATGGTAAAACCTTACTCACCATTACCAATCTTAATCGCCATATTGCCAAATTAGCGGTTTATCCTTCGGATTATTCCAAGGTTAAACTGGAAACGCCAGTTACGTTAAACATTGAAGGTCATGAGGACCCCCTTGTAGGTGAGGTGTCATTTATTGAACCTAGCGTGAGAGATGATCAGGCAAGAATAGTTTGGGTCGAATTAGAAGGTCGTAACCTTGCCGAAGGCGGCTTCGTAAAAGCTGACATTGAAGTTGCAACCATTGATGTGCCACTGGCTGTAAAGCGTGTTGGCTTACAAGGTTTTAGAGACTTTACTGTTGTTTACGCCAAAGTGGGTGAGCAGTATGAAGTTCGTATGCTTGAGTTGGGCCGCACTGGAGGCGAATGGATTGAAGTATTAGGTGGCCTAAAAGCGGGAACCGAATACGTGACCAACAATAGCTACATCTTAAAAGCCGACATTGAAAAGTCTGGCGCATCACACGATCACTAGGAGTGTATAAATGTTGGAGTCAATTTTACGCTTTTCAATAAAGCGCAAATTCCTTGTCATGGTGATGGTGTTAGCTGTGTCAGGTTTGGGTATATGGAATTTTACCAAACTACCGATTGATGCAGTGCCTGATATCACCAATGTGCAGGTAATGATCAATACCGAAGCGGCTGGGTTTACGCCATTAGAAGTTGAGCAAAGGGTAACTTTTCCGTTAGAGACCGCATTGTCGGGTTTACCGGGGTTAACCTATACCCGCTCAGTTTCTCGTTATGGCCTATCTCAAGTGGTTGCAATATTCAGTGATGATACTGATGTCTATTTTGCCCGTCAGCTTGTTAATGAGCGTTTATCAGCGGCACGCGCTGAGTTACCGCTGGGCTTAGAGCCTCAACTTGGGCCAATTGCGACAGGTCTTGGTGAAATATTCATGTTCACTGTTGATGCTGAGCCTGATGCTACACATGCTGATGGCACGCCTATTACACCAACGGATTTACGAACCGTACATGACTGGACAATAAGACCACAGTTAATGCGGGTGCCGGGTGTAGTAGAAGTGAACCCGATAGGCGGATTTGAGCGTGAAATATTAGTCGCTTTCAAACCTGAAAAGTTACTTGCTTTTGGGCTGTCACAAGCCGATGTGGTTGATGCAATTTCGCAAAACAACCAAAACCAAGGTGCAGGCTTTATTGAGCAAAATGGCGCACAGTGGTTGTTAAGGCTGCCCGGTCAGGTTACTGATATGACTGCCATTGGTAATATTCCGCTTAAGTCGCTTGATGGTTCATCAATTTATATAAAAGACGTAGCCGATATTGAAAACGGCAAAGGGCTTAGAACTGGCGCTGCTACACAAAATGGTCGTGAAGTGGTGATGAGTACGGTATTTATGCTTATTGGCGAAAATAGCCGCACAGTAGCTCATGCCGTGGGAGAAAAGCTCAAGGAAATTAACGCCACTTTACCAGAAGGTATAGTCGCAACTGCTGTTTATGATCGCACTAAATTAGTAGATAAAACGCTACAAACGGTTCAGCTTAACCTGATCGAAGGGGCTATTTTAGTCATTGTCGTTCTATTTGTACTACTGGGTAATTTCAGGGCTGCATTTTTAACAGCCTTAGTGATCCCATTTGCCATGTTGATGACAGTAACAGGTATGGTACAAACTCGCGTGAGTGCTAACCTGATGAGTTTAGGCGCGTTAGATTTTGGTTTGTTAGTCGATGGTGCCATTATTATCGTGGAAAATTGTCTTCGCAGGCTAAGTCAAGCAGGAAACAAACCTCTGCCGCTAAAAGAACGCATGGAACTCGTGTTCGAAGCCACAAAGGAAGTCATACGTCCAGCGCTATTTGGCGTGTTTATTATCACCGCAGTATATCTGCCAATTTTCGCTCTTGAGGGTGTTGAAGGTAAAATGTTCCACCCGATGGCTATCACTGTAGTTATCGCACTACTTAGTGCAATGGTGTTGTCTGTCACCTTCGTACCAGCAATGATTGCCTTGTTATTTAGAAAACCTGTGAAAGAAAAGCACAGTCCTGTCATCCGTGGTGCTGTTGTACTTTATAAACCCGCATTAAAATGGGTGTTACAGGCACGATGGTTTGTGGTCATTGTCGCGACATTATTGGTAGGTTTATCTGGATATCAAGCTACTAAGTTAGGTAGTGAATTTGCGCCCAACTTAGATGAAGGCGACATTGCCATGCATGCGCTGCGAATTCCGGGTACGTCATTGTCTCAAGCAATCGCGCTTCAGGAATCTTTAGAAGATAAAATTAAACAAATGCCAGAAGTTGAACGCGTCTTTGCCAAAATAGGCACTGCCGACGTTGCAACTGATGCCGTTCCGCCAAGTGTCGCAGATAACTTCATTATCCTGAAACCTCGCGAGTTGTGGCCTGATCCAGATAAGACAAAAACTCAAGTTGTAGAAGAGTTAGCCGCGCTAGTAGAGCCAATTCCGGGGAACCGATATGAGTTTTTACAGCCAATACAAATGCGTTTTAACGAATTGTTAGCTGGGGTGAGAGCTGAACTTGCGATAAAAGTGTTTGGTGATGACTTTGATACGTTGACTACGTTAGGCAGTGAGATAGAGGGTGCAATCTCTCAGGTTGAAGGTGCCGTAGATATACAAGTTGAGCAAACCACTGGTTTACCCATGCTTAATCTTGTGCCAAATCGTGAAAAACTGATGCAGTTTGGTATTAGTATTAGCCAAGTACAGTCTCAAGTGGCAATGGCTATGGGCGGTACAGTTGCAGGTAAGTTTTATCAAGGCGATGTGCGCTCAGATATTGTAGTAAGGCTCACAGAGTCCAAACGTAATGATATCGATTCAATACCTTATTTACCGATAACGTTGGCTGATGGACATACAGTACCACTTAAAGAATTGGTTGATATTGAGCTGATATCGGGTGCTAACCAAATAAATCGTGAAAATGGTAAACGTAGATTGGTAGTAACTGCCAATGTTCGTGGTAGGGACTTAGGTAGTTTTGTTGCAGACATACAAGCAGCCATTAATGAAAACGTTGAAGTACCTGCTGGTTATTGGGTGGAATATGGCGGCACTTACCAAAAACTGCAATCCGCTTCAGAGCGCCTGAGTATTGTTGTACCTGTCACTTTAATCATGATTGTTGGTTTATTAATCCTCGCCCTTAACTCGTTTAAAGATGCCATGATCATCTTTACGGGGGTTCCGCTTGCATTAACTGGTGGTATTGCTGCGCTGTTACTACGTGGTATTCCGTTCTCAATTTCGGCAGCGGTTGGCTTTATCGCCTTATCGGGCATCGCCATCCTAAATGGACTGGTTATGGTGTCGTTTATCAGAGAACTGCGCAAAGATGGTTTGGCACTTGATAAAGCAATCTTTGATGGTGCGCTGACGCGTCTTCGACCTGTGTTAACAACCGCACTCGTTGCTTCATTAGGTTTTATTCCTATGGCGTTAAATACAGGCATAGGCTCGGAGGTTCAGCGGCCTCTGGCAACAGTAGTCATTGGTGGCATTATTTCGTCAACGATTTTGACTCTGTTTGTCATCCCTGCCTTATACAGAATTTTACATAAAGAAAAGGAGTCTATTTTGACTGATGTTGAAGTATTGGAGTCTCAAGATGCCAAGTAACATGATTAAAGTACTGACTTATCTGACGATTGCGCTGTTAGCGCTTGTCAGTATCGAAGCTTTTGCTCACGGAGTCGATGATAAAACCAGAGCATTTTTAGAGCAAAATAATGGAGTACAGTTTATCCCGTTTTTATATATAGGCGCTAAGCATATGATAACGGGCTATGACCACTTGCTGTTTTTAGTCGGTGTTATCTTCTTTTTATATCGTAGCCGTGACGTACTGTTGTACGTCACCATGTTTACTATTGGGCATAGTACAACCCTGTTATTTGGTGTGTTAAGTGACATACAGGTCAATGCTTATTTAATTGATGCCATTATCGGTTTTTCCGTAATTTATAAGGGCTTCGATAATCTAGGTGGCTTTAAGCTTTGCTTTAATTGGCAGCCTAATACCCAATGGGCGGTGCTGATTTTCGGTCTGTTTCATGGCTTTGGTTTAGCTACCAAATTACAAGAGTTTAGCCTAGCTGATGAAGGTCTTATTACCAACCTGATTGCCTTTAACTTAGGTGTTGAACTTGGTCAATTTGCTGCGCTCGCACTTATTTTGATCATGATAAATGCATGGCGAAAACTGCCTTCATTTCAACGCTTTTCGACAGTCACAAATACCGCACTAATGAGTGCTGGTGTGATGTTGATGGGCTTACAACTTGCTGGTTACTTTACCATTTAATCGATTTTTAACTTATAGAAATACAGAAATAAAAGAGAATTTTATGCAACATACAGTTAGTACCAAAACACTCGTTAAAGCGAGTATTTCAGCAGTCGTTGTCGCGGCTATTGCACTGGTTACCTTTATCTTACCAGCAGAGTACAACATCGATCCGACAGGTATTGGAAACAAGTTAGGTTTAACAGCACTTGCACAAGCGGCTGAAGTGGAAACAACGTCATTAGAGACAACTAAAGGCACGGATGAGTTTCAAACAATAGAAGTGACAGTCCCTGCGGGACGCGGCATCGAATATAAATTTTATATGAAGCAGCATGAAAAAATGACTTATGAATGGTTAACCGATGGTGTTCCATTGTACTTCGATTTACATGGTGAGCCAGAAGGTGACACAACGGGATATTTTGAAAGCTATGTTATTGCTACTACTAATGAAATGAAAGGTAGTTATACCACGCCATTTGAAGGCTCTCATGGCTGGTACTGGAAAAACAAATCAGACAAGCCAGTTTCAATACAGCTAATGGTCAAAGGGCAATACGAAGTTATTGGCCTTAAACAATAACGAATTTAACTTTACGAATTTCATACAAAATGGAGACTAAAATGAACAAACTAATATCAATCGTTGCGCTTTGTGGTGCCTTGCTAACTAGTAATGTACAGGCACATGGAGATCATGGTGTCATCAGCGGTCAGAAAGCTGTTAGCATCGCTGCAACACATATTCAAAAGATGACATTTAAAGACGCTGGTTTTGAAGTTGGTAAGTTAGATGAGTCATGGAAAAATATTGATAAGTCGCAACTTTCGATTGCTAGCGTTGAAGACAATTTCTACGTAGTTAGTGCATCTAATGCTAGCAACGAAGATAAGCTTTACTTCCAAATTGCAAAAAATGGTCAAGTTATAGCGGTTAAAAATAAAAACAACTTTTAACAAAATAAGAAGGCACCTTTTGATACATGAGGTGCCTTTGTTTTTGTACCAAGTCCGCTTTTGGCACAGAGCCACTGGTCGGCTCTAACTCATTTCTGTCCAAAAACGAGCTAGAGAGATCGTCCGATTTTCGCTCATAGTTGCTTGTCAGATAAGATGAGAACGAATTCTTCGAACCTGTAAGAGCAGATATGACTACCATAGTTAAACCATACATTCATAAATACTACATCAATAGAATGCGTAGTTATCTAATTGTCATGTCAAGAATCAGTAAAATTCAAATAATTGTAAGTGTCAGAAAGTTGTTGTTTTTTCGGACATCTGTTTGGTATGGTGTCCCAAAGTTATAATATTTGGACATGCATATGAGTGAAATTAAAGAAATTAGAAAACTATCATTCGAAGAGTTAAAAGAAATTTTAAGAGATCCATTTAGAGTAATAGTGGAAGAAGGTAATGCCACTCACATTTGTGAATATGGACAAGAAACCTATAAGGTACTTGAACGAGTGTCATTAAGTTCAGAGGCTCACAAATTAATTAAGCATTTAAGTACTAACAACATTATTTATAAATCTAAATGGGGAAGGAATATAGTTTCTGATATTCCTGACTTCGCAACGTTCTATGATATTCATCGCGGAGATATCTATGGTAATCAAACTGATGATGAGTACGAGATAGCCGCATCTTTAGAGTTGGCTGAAGCTAGATAATATATGAAAGTTGGTTTGCCAGAGTATCAACTCAAGAACAGGAGCTTGATATTCAACTTACTAAATTAACTGAATTTGGCTGTGAGAGAATCTTTCAGGGTAAACACTCTAGTACTTCAGTTAAAAAGGATGAGATGCTGAAAGGGCTTATTGATTATATAAGAGCTGGTGACGAGGTTATTCTAACTCGTCTTGACCAATTAGGTCGCTCTTTAAAGTCTATTCTGGAAGCAATAGAGGATATCCATCGTAAAGGTGCAAATCTAAAAACCATAGATGTCTCACTTAATGTAAGCAGCGATAATTAACCTATGTGGAATATTCGCTCAACTAGAACGTGATCTTATCAGAAGCAGAAATGCTGAAGGCCGCGAAGAAGCAAAAGCTCAAGGTAAGTCTAGGTAGGTTACCAGTATTATATAAAAAACAAGCTAACGATATAATGAAAGCTATATCTAGAATCCATTTCTAACTTAGCAAAAAAGTACAAAGTTAGTCGTTCAACAATCAACCGAACGCTTAATCAAATTCCAGAAGAAGGCTAAGTACACATTTTTATAGATTGATTCCACTTGAACCTTCAAGTGGGGGAGCATAATGTTTTTTTTAAATATTGAAATGGTGAGAATTTTAATTTTATCTGAGAGGTTTTATAGTGAAAAATAGTTCGTTTTTAGCATGGATACTTCGTATGAACCTCATTAAGCGCTGGTCTCCTATGCACTTAATGAAAGAAGAAAATGTTGCAGAACATAGCCATCAAGTTGCTGTTATCGCTCATCTCTTAGCAACTATAAAAAATGTGTACTGCGGTGGTCAAATAAGCCCTGAGAAGGCGGCTACAATTGCTTTGTACCATGAGGTTTCTGAAACAAAACTTCAAGATATCAATCATGTTACTAAATACAGCTCTCCAGCATTAACAGAAGAATTCAAGAAAATTGAAGATTTGGCAGAGATTGAGTGCTTAAACACTCTACCCGAAAAATTACAACCTTTGTTTAAAGAACTAGTTATTCAAAAGCAGGTAGATAAAGAATATAAGAAACTAGTAAAAGCGGCAGATGTTCTTACTGCTTATTTTAAAGCATGCGATGAACTCAAATTCCATAACCCTGAATTCGTATCTGTTAAAAAACGCTTATCTGAGAAAGTTGACGCGTATAAAGAAGAAATGCCAGAAGTAGGTGTGTTCATGGACCTATTTGAACAAAACTGCTTGGCTAGTTTGGATGATCTATCTAGTTAAACTTGACTTTTGAAATTTGTATGTGGTAAATTGTATGTATAGCTTTTTGCTTAATGTTATGTTTCATAAGGCTTAAAGCTTCCTTCCTATATTAAAAGATACAAAATTGGTGTTCTCTTCCGAATGGCGGGTGGCCAATATCATGAGCTAAACACAGGGTTTCAATAAGTGTGGGGTCGAGAGCCAAAGAGCTAGCGATATCGGGAAATTTCACCCATAGCTGTGCGGTAATTCCAGTGCCAATTTGGGCGGCTTCTAAAGAATGTGTAAGGCGTGTACGATAAAAGTCACTTAGCCCCACGCCTAACACTTGGGTCTTCGCCTGCAAGCGACGGAATGCAGCGCTGTGAAGCACGCGCGCTTTATCTCGCTGATACGGATTACGATGATCGCCGTCTCGTGTTTCGCTTCGGGGTAAACGGCGCTCGTGTAGTGCTAGTTCCCATTCGCTTGTTGCCAAAAAAACCTCGCTGCCATGCTGTGTTTGCTACTTCTGTTACGTAAGTATAGTAATTTGGGGGCGGTTCATAGCCTTACTTACATATCGTCTTGCGTAATTTCATCAAGACTCAAAGAAAAGCTTGGTACGTAGCGCGTTAAGAAGTAGTCCACTTCTTCAGAATGATATTCTTTAAGGGTTTTATCTAATCTTTTCTTTGCTAGCTTAAACTCTTGGTTGCCAGCAGCCAGTTCTTCAAGGGTTTTAAGGTAAGCGCAAAGTACGTCAGCTGCTTTTACGATAAACGCTTCTTCTTCACTATGGTAGTGGTGATCAATAAGTGCCGCATAATCTTCGCGAAACGCTTCTGGCGCCATTTCAATTAGCTTGTTTTCGGCTATTTTTTCAATCTTTTTGTATTCTTCTTTTATCGCAGGGTTAAAGTATTTTACCGGGGTAGGAAGGTCGCCCGTAAGTACCTCGGAGACGTCGTGAAAAATCGCCATTGTCGCGATTCGGTCTGGATTAAGTGTACCGCCAAAGAACTTATTTTTAATTAAGGCTAGGGCGTGGGCAACCATGGCCACCTGCAAACTGTGCTCCTGCACATTTTCTGTGCGCACGTTATGCATCAGCGGCCAGCGATTGATAAGCTTCAAACGTGCTAAATGCGCAAAGAAATGGCTTTTATCAGACACGTTATGCCCCTTGCTTATAGGTTCTAAAGAAGTTTCCAATTCGGTGAAGTGCTGGTACTAATACGTCGCTGTGAGGTAAAAACACTAACCTAAAATACGTGCCTTCGGTTAAGTTAAAAGCGCGGCCATGTACCAATAAAATCTTTTCAGAGCTCAATAAGTCCAGCACCATCTGCTCATCGTTTTGAATGTTGAATTTCTTCTCATCTACCTTGGCGAAACAATACATAGCACCTTTGGGTTTTACGCAAGAAATGCCATCAATGCCATTCAGCATATCTGTGGTTACATCGCGTTGAATGCGCAAGCGACCATTTTCTTTCACTAAATCGTCAATGCTTTGATAGCCGCCTAGCGCTGTCTGAATTGCGCTCTGGCAGGGGACGTTTGCGCACATTCGCATTGAAGACAGTATGTTAAGCCCTTCTATATAGTCAGACGCCAAACGTTTATTACCACTGACAACAAGCCAACCTGAGCGAAAACCGGCTACTCTATAGTTCTTACTTAAACCGCCAAAGGTAACAAAAAATACGTCGTCAGCCAGTGACGCAATACTGGTGTGCTTTGCTTCATCGTAAAGTATTTTGTCGTAAATCTCGTCACTAAATACTACTAAGCCGTGCTCGCGGGCTACTTCAACCACGTCTTGCAAAAGGGCCTTGTCGTACACCGCACCTGTAGGGTTGTTAGGGTTAATCAGTACAATTGCGCGCGTTTTGCTAGTAATTTTACTTTTTATATCGTCAATGTCTGGGAACCAGCCTGCTTGCTCATCGCAGCGATAATGAACCGGTGAGCCTGACGACAGACTTACTGCTGCAGTCCAAAGCGGATAGTCAGGGCTTGGAATAAGCACTTCATCGCCATGATTAAGCAACGCTTGCATCGCCATCATTATTAACTCAGATACGCCATTACCGATGTAAACATCGTCTACACGAATATCTTTGATATTGCGCTGCTGATAATACTGCATCACGGCTACACGGGCGGCATAAATTCCTGTCGAGTCTGAATATCCTTGAGACGTGGGCAGGTTATGGATCACGTCTTTTACGATGTCGTCAGGGGCTTCGAACCCAAACGGAGCAGGGTTACCGATATTTAATTTTAATATGCGGTGTCCTTCGTCTTCCATTTTACGTGCTTGCGCAGCAATGGGGCCTCTGATGTCGTAACAAACGTTATCTAATTTATGTGAGCGAGATACAGTTTTCATGGTCTATCTGGTTGATTTACATACCCTGAGATTATCGCAATACACAGCCTTATGCGATGGCATTTTTGCAGTATTTCCCTCTTAATCACGACTTTTTTTATCAAGTGCTCAATTATTGAACGCCAAACGAGATAGATCTTTCTTTTGTCACTTAAGTATAAAATTTATGTTAATGGGTTGTGAACTTTTCATTCTAGGCCTATCGTAGTAGTAAGGCGTGTAAAAAAACGCGTTAGTAACAAACAAGCTAACAAGCAGAGGTGATTAGAATATGTCGCACCATTTCAAAGAAACACCAGAGAATGCGATCACGCAAAGCGGTATAGCGCGCGTTATTCCATGTAAAGAGTTAGACGTTGGCGATCCCATAAAATGGATGTCACTGGCATTAAGAGACGCTATGCGCGCCCCGGGGCTCACCCTATTTTACGGGGTGTTGTTTGCGGTTATTCCCTGGTTCATTATGTACCTTGTAGAAATGACCGGTTGGCATTTGGTTATTTTACCTGCCATTGTTTGCTTTATGTTAGTTGGGCCTTTTTTGGCGGCTGGCCTTTACGACATAAGTTGGGAAATGGAAAAAGGTCATAAACCAACACTTCGTCATTCTTTACGCGCTATGCGCAGAAACGCGTTTAACGAATGGGGCTTTGCGATACTGCTAATGGTCATGATGATCTTTTGGTTACGCGTTGCTTCGCTTATCCACGCGCTTTATCCACCTTATATAGAGAACGATTTGGAAAGCCTATTGCCTTTCTTAATGTTGGGAACGATGGTGGGTGCAGGTTTTACCCTTGCAATGCTATTTGTAACTGCTTTTACTCAGCCCATTCTTATGGAACGCAAAGTTGATCTTGCCACAGCAGTTTTGACCAGTGTAAATGCCGTGTGGCTTAATAAGGTTCCTATGCTCATTTGGGGCGCAATAATCTTCAGTGCCGTTGCTATCGGTTTCGTTACCGGCTTTATTGGATTTATCGTTTTAATGCCCATTATTGGTTACGCATCGTGGCATGCTTATATCGACGCAATTGAAACCAAACGCGAGCGGAAATATGAGTAGATTTAGATGTTTTATGTAATTTAATTACGTAAAATGCACCTTTATTTGCTTATAAATTAAGCTTAAACATCAAATGTTTTGTTAAAATTACAGTTTTTAAGCCCCGAAAGGGGCTTTTTTATACTTAAGTCTTATATCACTTTCATCCTATAACCTTCTTCGCTATGCCCATTAGTAATATAGGATTTCCGTTTGTTTCGCGAATTCAATGGCTTACATTGCTAACAGATGTGTAACAACCTGATTTACCTGACATTTACCGCCGTTACACAATCTTTCAACAGAAAACTTTTTATTCTTGATGCATAAATAAAGGGCGTTGAGCAGGTTGATGATTTATTCAACGCTGCTCATGCACGACAAAGAGTTTGCCACAAACTTGTTTAGTACCTTTATCCACATATTGAGGATTTTAAAATGAAATTATCTAAAGCACTTAACCTTGTAGCTGCGACAGCAACGGTTGCTTTTACTATCAATGCAAATGCTGCTGCACCACAAAAAGATATTCGCTTTGTTGGTGAGACTCAGTTCGCGGGTTTTTGTAAAGCAATCGTCAATGATGACGTAAGAGTACTACGCTCAAGCCTTTCACGTAACGTGGGTCGTATTGGTGCCAGCCAACGTGAAGTATTGCGCATGGTAACATCGGAAGAAGGTTTGACTTGTAATGGAAGTAGTCTGATTGAGTTTTCAGTTGAGCGTGATGCTAACGCGGTACATGAGTACCTAACGTCGCGTAGCTAAGGCATTGACTGCTGTTACGTCAAATCCAGAAAAAGCGGGCTAGTGTTATCGCCTCATCGTTTATCAAGACGAGGATGATAAAAACTAGACCCGCTTTTTGTCTTCTTATTTTTTCAACTTTATTTATTAGTTCGCTATTTTTATGTATGTCGCCACGCGCGCCTTACTGGTTTTGAACAATCGCTGTGTTTTAAACCTAAGCTTTAAAAGCAACACATAAGCAAGAGGCACCAAAAATAAGCTGGTTAGGGTAGAGAATACCAAGCCACCAATAATTGCGATTGCCATTGGTGAGTAGGGCGGACCATCACCGCCAATACGGGTGCTGCCCATCGCAAGTGGAATAAGCCCTAGAACGGTTGTAGCTACTGTCATCAGAATTGGCCTGATACGAGTCATACATCCTTCAATTACTGCGTCATACAGCGATAAGCCTTCGTTGATGAGCTGATTAATTCTGTCTACCAATACTATGCCATTGTTAACCACGATACCCATGAGTATCAGCATGCCAATCATCCCCATGATAGACATAGATGTACCAGTAACCATAAAGGCCCAAAACACACCTGTGAAGGAAAACAGGAGTGACGTAATAACAGAGGTTGGAAGGATAAGCGACTCAAACAGTGCTGCCATCACAACGTATATCATGCAAAGGGCTAACAGCATGTTCATTTGCATAACGGCGTTGGCTTCATCCTGGCGAGAGAAGCTGCCGTCTAGCGTCCACTTATAACCGGTCGGCAACTCAATATTCGCCAGTGCCTTCTCTATGCGTTCACGAGCTTGTTCGGTGGTAGTTTCACCCTCTAGGTTTGCACCAATAGCTAACGCGGTTTGACGGTAGTTGCGGTTAATTTGCGAAAGCTGAGGTACCACAGAAAAATCTGCAATCATATTTAACGTTACCGATTGCCCCTGGGTAAATCCAATATTGATATTCTTAAGCTCGCTCAGCGACGCTTGAATATCGCTACCGAATTTAAGCTGCACTGCCACTTCGCCCGCATCACCATAACGGAAGGTACGTAAATTACTGCCTCGTAGAGCCGTAGAGATGAGCTTTGCTACATCATTGACCTGAATGCCAAAGCGGTTTGCTTTCTCTCTGTCTATGCGAATTTGAACCTCATCGCGGGTAGACCCGGTGTCGGCTTTTACATCCTCTAGTCCTTCTATAGTAGAAAGAATAGGAATGATCTGCTGAGAAATAGTCAGCAAGGTTTCTGAAGACTCGCCCAACAAAGTTACTCTTACGCCACCGCCATTGCCACTATCCCATTGGAAAGAGGGGCGAGCACGCACAAATGAAGGCATGGTTGCACGAATATCCTCTTTGATTTGCCCAACGCTTACTGGCAACTCATCGTTTAGTGTAATACCGCTTACCGCATGACCGGCAGTAAAGTAGGTATACACCTGTTTTATGTGAAAACGTTCTTGGTTTTCATAAAGGTAAGCTTCCATTTTATCTACGGTTTTTTCTACCTCTTCTAGGGTAAAGTTTTGGGTTACGTGATAATTAAGCCAAATACGCTCTTGGTTGTTATTACCTTCATCGTCTGATGTCACTGCCTGCATAGGCACAAAAGTCGACGCCAGAATGAGTAACGCAATGACGCAAGTTATTCCTTGGTGTTTCAACATCCAGTTAAGTGCTCGGCCATAGCCTTTAATGTAGGATGGCGTTTTAGGTGTTTTTACTACTGGAATTTTTACTTTTGTTGTTAGTAATGGAATAAGTGTTTTAGCAATAAAAAGCGACGCAAAAAGAGATATGCAGATAGCGACGGCTACGTGCTCTAAGAAAATAGTCACGTCTATTTTTACTCCAATAATATTGGGTAAAAACACAATCGCGGTGGTTGCAGTACCAGCAATGACCGCAAGACTCACTTTGTTTACGCCAATTTGGGTGGCCCGATTGATATCACCTTCTTGTTGGCGCTCTTGAAAGACGCTTTCGGTTATTACAACGGCATTATCAACCAGCATGCCTACGGCAAGCATAAGGCCCATCAGTGACAAAATGTTAAGGGTATAGCCCAAAAGATACATTACACCTAAGGTGATACATATTGAGAAGGGTACCGAAAGTACCACAATCAAGGTCGTGGTAAGCTGGCGCAAGAACAAGTAAAGCACAATAACTGAAAGTAGCGCCCCTAAAAGACCAGCGTTTAGCAAATCGCTTAGCGATGAGGTTACGCTTTTCGCGGTGTCGTCCATTACGAATAAACTAATGCCTGTAAACTCAGGGTCTTCCTTGGCTTTTTCGATAACTTTCATCACCGCATCAGAAACTTCAACGAGGTTGCTGCCAGACTCGCGAAATACGTTAAAGCCTACTGCAAAGGTGCGATCTAAGTGACGCCCTTCGTTACGCTGAGGAAGCTCGTAAGTGACGCTCGCGATGTCAGACAAGCGCACGCTGCGGGTAACCCACATGTTTTTAAAATCGTTTACATCAGTGAATTCGCCAGTTGGGTTAACCAGAATTTTTTCACCGTTGTTGTACATGTAGCCCGCGGTTAGCGAGAAGTTTGCGCTTTGAAGCTGCTGCTCTAAACGAGTACCGTCTATTTGGTAGGCCGCCATTTTCTTAGGATCTAAGCGAATGGTGATTTGGCGCTTCATGGTGCCGTATAGCTCAACTTTAGATACCCCCGGTACTCGCTCTAGCGGGCGCTTGAGGTTGCGCTCTAGCAAGTCATAGGCATTCGATAAGTCGCGGTCGCTCGATACGCGAAGTTGAAATATAGGCATATCATTGGTGTTAAATTTATACACCATGATCCGCTCTATATCGTCAGGAAGTTCGTGGCGAATAGCGTCAATCTTTTCCCGTGCTTCAATGCTTTTGGCTTTAAGGTTTTCATCCCAGTCGAACTCCACAATGACCTCAGCCATATTGTCGTACGAACGTGCTCTTAAGCGCTTTATCCCCGACATGGTAGCCACAGCTTCTTCAACTGGGCGGGTGATCATGGTTTCAATTTCAACTGGAGTCGCGTCGGGGTAGGGTATCTGCACCACCATTTCCGGAATATCGATTCCTGGGAACTTCTCAAGAGGAAGCAAGCGCCCAGATACGATACCGAACAGCAACATAGACAAAAACAGCATTCCGATGGTAACAGGCTTATTGAGCGCAAAGCGTGCAAGCCCAGCACCTATACCTGCAATGTTGGAAAGCTGGGGTTGTGACGCATCGTTTTTATCGTGTTTATTCGCATCGCGTGCTTGGCCGTTTTCGGCGTTGTTTTTAGAGGTGTTAAAAGGCGAACTCATAGTACACCGCCTTTCGACATGGCTTCTTCGTCATCAAAGCGCGCGTTCGTCTTTGTGTTAACAGGTGTTTTTTGCTCAACGTTTTTCTTAACGTCAAATAAGCTGTAAAGCACAGGCAGTAGGATTAGGGTAAGCAAGCTTGCAAACAAAAGACCGTAAATTACCGTGATGGCCATTGGCGTGCGAATTTCAGCGCCTTCGCCAAAACCAAACGCCATAGGTAATAAGCCTAGCACCGTAGTGAGTGTGGTCATTACGATAGGGCGTAAACGCGTTTTAGCCGCATCTAAAATAGCCGCGTCTTTATCTACCCCTTGACGGCGAAGCTGGTTAATACGGTCAACTAATACAATAGCGTTGTTTACTACAATGCCGCACAGCATTATTAAGCCGATAAATACCACTACATTAATCGGCGTATTGGTAAGCCATAGGCCATACACCGAACCCGCTCCAGCTAAGGGCACTGCGAATAAAATAAGCAAAGGGTGTAGTAATGACTCAAATTGCGACGCCATAACCAAGTAAACCATGAATATTGCAAGGGCTAATGCGAACTGTAGTGAACGGAAGCTGCTTTGCATATCTTCACTTTGTCCGGTGACCGTTGCGCTTAACGACAGAGGAAGCTGAGTCTCACTAATGACCTTGTTGGCAACGGCAACGGCTTCATCAAGCTTACCTTTGGCAAGGTTCGCTGATACCAGTGCTACACGCTGCTGTCCAACGCGGGTAATCTCGCTTGGGCCTACGCTCATGTAAACATCGGCGACGGCACTTAATGGAATAGGTTGTGCAGAGCCTGGGTTAACAACAATGGCGCGAACGCTTGCGATATCGTCTCGCTGATTTTCTTGCGTTCTTACCAGTACATCCACTTTTCTGTCTTCAACACTATACTGCGTAGCAACACGTCCGCCTACTTTAGCGGCTATAAGCTGAGAAACGGTAGACGCATCAAGTTCAAGTCGAGCCAGTTTTGCGTGATGGAAGGCTATCTTAAGCTCTGGGTTGCCATCTCGAATACTGGTGGTAACGTCTGCAAAATTACTGTAACTGGTAAGTTTGGTCGCAATCGCGTCTCCATATTGCTGAAGCTGGTTTAGATCGTAACCTGCAATTTCAATTTGAATAGGTGATGCAAAGCTAAATAGTTCTGGCTCTGAAAACGTTGCCTGAACCTGAGGTTCGAAAGCTAAGTGATCGCGAAGCGCACGTTTCACGTCGTCCATATCAGTCGCTGTTGCTGTTGGCTGCATAACAATGTTCAAGCGACCCCAATGATCGCCACCTTGGTTTGGCGCAGCGCTGATAAGACTACCTGTACCAGACATGGCATAGGTACGTAATACTTTTGTGTCGCCGCTACTAGAATCATTTACTGCAACAGCAGCAAGCTCGCTAATTACGGCGTCGGTACTAGCTAGTGGCGAGCCCGCAGGAAGGGTGACTTCTACCGAAAATTCACCTTGTGACAGAGTTGGAATAAGTTCCATGCCAAGTCTTGGTACAAGGGCTATCGCGCCAGCGGCAAGAGCAAAGGCAGTGGCTAGCACCAGTGCTTTTGCTCGAAGGCTTGCGCGCAGCAGCGTTTCATAGGCCGAAGCGAGAAGGTCGAACGCTTTATTAAATGCCCATACAAGTGGTTTAAACGCAACGCTCAGTAATTTACTGACGATATGCCATGCACCGATAAACAAGGTAACCAAAGCCGCAGGTAGAAATACAAAGACAAGCCTGAATACCCAACGAATTGGCAGAGTAATAAAGTACATGATTTTGCCGAACGTCGACGAAGGCGCCGTGGGCGCAGGAGAGGTAAAGACATCTTCGTGATCAAGCTGTTGCTTTTTCTTCTTGTGTGCCATTGCAGGGATAAGTGTAAGTGCGACGACAAGTGACGCTGCGAGCGCGAACGATACGGTCAAAGCTTGATCTTTAAACAGTTGCCCTGCAATGCCTTCTACAAATATCAGCGGCACAAACACGGCCATAGTCGTCAGTGTTGAAGCTACAATCGCGCCAGAGACTTCTTTTGTTCCTTCGCTGGCGGCAGAGTTCTCGGCCAACGTTTCGCTTTCTGCCCCTTTTAATTTTTTGTGGCGGTCAATGTTCTCAAGCACGACAATGCTATTGTCCACCAGTAGACCGACGGCAAGTGCAATACCACCTAAGCTCATCATATTTAGGCTTATGTCGTTGGCATACATCAAATTAAACGTTGCAATGACCGACACTGGAATAGACACCGAGATGATGACGGTAGCCCAGAAATCTTTTAGGAAGAGGTAAAGCACCAGCATGGCTAAAATGCCCCCCATGACTGCTGCTGACTTCACATTGTCTATGGCTTGCTTGATAAACACGCTTTGGTCGTAAATTTCGCTTAGCGTGTAATTTTCAGGAAGGTTATTGTTTATTTCGCTTAATCGGTTAGCCACTTTTTGCGCGACATTTACCGCGTTAGCGTCACCTTCTTTATAAATGGCAACTTCAATGCCTTCGCTTCCGTTGAAGCGGGTTACCACGTCACGGTCTTTATAAGCACTTTCTACCGTAGCAATATCTTTAAGCTGAATGTTTCTGCCTTCGAAGCGACCAATAAAAAGGTTCTCAATATCATTTAACGATTCAAACTGGTTTAGTGTTCTCACTAAAAACGCCTGCGCTGCGTTATCAATTCTACCGCCAGCTGCATTAATATTCTCAGCACTCACCCGGTCAATGATGCGGGTGATAGGAATAGACAGCTGACTGGCTTTTTGCTGGTCGATAAGAATGTGAATTTCGTTCTCTAAACCACCGCCTACACGTACTGCAGCCACACCCTCTACGGATTCCAAAGCGCGCTTTACCTGTTGTTCGGCATATAAACGCAGCCGCTTCATTTGCGCTACGCTCAAACTTGATGTGTCGGTTTGTGCCGTAAGACCTAACTTAATCACCGGGTCTAGACTGGGGTTGAAACGAAGAAGTCGTGGTTTCTCTATATCCAAGGGAAGTTGCAACACATCGAGCTTTTCGCGCACTTCTAAGCTTGCGAAATCCATGTCTGTGCCCCAGGCGAAAGACAAAACCACGTCAGACTGACCTGCGCGCGACGTGGAGGTGACTTTACGTACTCCTTTCACTACGCCAATGGCTTCTTCAATGGGTTTTGAAACCAATTGTTCTACTTCGCCTGGCGCTGCGCCGTCGTAGTCGGTGCGGATAGTGAGGGTGGGGTAAGACAAATCAGGCAGCAAGTTTACCGATAGCCGGCCTAACGACACCATACCAAATAATAATACCGCAAACGTAAACATGCTAACGGCTACAGGGCGCTTTACAGCGAGATCTACAATACGCATTGAGTGAATTCCTTGTAAGGCCCAAATTAGCTGTTAACTACTTCAACAGGGGCGCTGTCTTTCAAGTTTTGGTGGCCTGCAGTAACGACTTCTTCGTTTCCGCTTAATCCATTGATAACCTCAATGACATCGTTATTTTCAAATCCAGTAGCGATATCAACTTTTTTCACCTTGCCATTATCGACCACGAATACGCTGTGGCTGTTATCAATGGTGACCAGCGCTCTTCGAGGTAGCAACGTAGCGTTAGCATGAGTAGCGTATTCAAGTGATACATCGGTAAACATGCCGGCTTTAAGCTGGTTGTCTTCGTTCGGTACTTTTAAGGTAACTTTGAACGTGCCGGTGGTTGCATCAATAACTGGGCTTATACGTTCCACGTTGGCCGAGATAGTTCTATCGCCTAACGCGGCAACAGTAAGTACTGCCCCTTGACCAACCACTACGTTAGGAAGTTCGTTTTCTGGCAAGTAAACAACGCCCTGAAGATTACGCTGTTGAACAATATGAAACATTCTTTCACGTTGAAAAGACTCGGTTAAGTTACCGACTTTGGCGTTTCTCTCTGCAATATACCCGTCAATAGGCGCCGTGATCGTTGCCTCTTTTAAGTCAAGCTCAGCCAATCGGACAGACGCTTTTGCTGATTCAAATTGCGAGGTAAGTTTGTCGTAGGTATCGTCGCTTATGAGCTTTTTGGAATAAACTTTATTAACCTTATCAAGTTCGCTTTCTATGCCGGCTAGATCAGCCAGTGCTTTAGATAAGTTCAGCTCGTAGCGACGCTTATCAAGTTGCGCTAGCACTTGGCCCTTTTGCACATAGTCACCTTCTTCAACGAAGATTTCTTCAATGATCCCCGAGGCGCGAGCAACGACAAACGCTTCTTCTCGTGCTTCTAGGATGGCGGTAGTGTCATAGGTGGATGTTATGTCGCCAGTAATGATGGTTTGAGTTTCAACAGGAATAGCAAAGGCCGTTTCCTCTGCTGACTCCGACTGGGCGTTGGCGTCGATAGCATCGGCATTAGAACATGCAGTCATCGAAAGAGAGAGAGCAACAATACCGCTTCCAAGAAGAAGCTTTAGCGATGTTGGTGAAAACGAGAGTAAGGAATGTAATGGTGAAAAAGAGATGTTGCTTTGCGTTGATGTTTCCATGGTCAATAACCCTAACGTGTGTGTCGTTATATAGTAATGACCGGATACAGCAGCTAATATGCCAAAGATGTTAAATAATGTTAATTCCTAATCAATTCAATAGTTTATATGTGTAACAAGTGGTTTCAATAAAAAGGCCAACATTTGCAGTTGGCCTTTTGCACTAATGCTTAGCGAAAAATGCTAATAACCGGCTAGTTCCACTATAGTCTATTAAACCAAAGTATAGCTTGTGGTGATATCAACGTTGCCAGTAAGCATAAGCATAACGGAACAGTATTTTTCTGCAGAAAGCTGCACAGCGCGAGCAAGAGCCTTTTCGCTAATACCTTCACCTGACACCGTGTAATGTGCATGAATTTTAGTAAAAACCCGCGGCGGCTCTTCGGCTCGCTCTGCTTCTAATTCACAATTACACGCTTCGATATTAAAACGGCCTTTTTTCAGAATATCGACCACATCAACACTTGAGCAGGCACCAACGGCTATGAGTACCGACTCCATTGGAGACACTGCGTTGCCGCTACCATCCATCACAGTTTTATAACCGCTGTCTGTAGTGCCAGTAAAAGTAAGATCTTTGTCCCAAGAAACTCGTGCTTTCATTGTTTGTCCTAATATCATAAAGCTATCGAAAGAGGCTGCAAGCCACTGTTGTCACTAACGCATACGACAGCAGCGACATGTTATTCTTATTTGTTCAGACGAATGGCGTCTGGGCTTAGTGTTATTTTCTTTTGCTTGTACAATGCGCCCAATGCTTTTTTATAAGCAGCTTTACTCACATTAAAATGAGAATAAATAGCCTCCGGCGCACTTTTATCTGTTAACGTAGAAATACCACCATGGGCTTCCAAGTCATCTAAAATTGCCTGTTGAAGAGCGTCACGGCCGCCTTTATCAACGCGCTGAAGGGCAACATCAACCTTTCCGTCCTCGCGGATAGTTTTGATAACACCCTCTGTCGCTTGGCCGATTTTAAGCGGTTTAAAAGCATCGCTGTGGAAAATGAGCCCTAAATTTTTCTCGTTGATGACCACTTTAAAGCCTAAATCGGTTTTAGCGTAAACTAAGCAATCTACCGTATCGCCTTCGTTAAGATAGGCGCTGCTTTCTTTGAGAAAATAGTGAAGCTTTGTTGCACCTAAAATACGCTGTGTCTTGTCGTCAAAAAAAGCGTGAACGACGTAATACATTCCTGGGTTAACAGGTTGAGCCTGATAGTCGTTAGGCATCAACAAATCGTTGTCCAAACCCCAATCGAAAAATGCACCAAAATTCGTCGCTGAGACGGCTTTGAGTACCTTGGTCTCGCCAACTTGGATAAGTGGCTTCTTCACAGTAGCATAAAGGTCGCCGCGCTGATCTGTGGCGACAAAGACTTCAACTTCTTGACCGTCAGCCAGTGGCGTTTCCACGTCGTCAATGGCAAGTGTGACAGTTTGCATTTCATCAGCGTCATCAATTTCTATGATACCGTCGTTCGCATCATCATTTTCGACAAGTGGCGCAAGTGCGTAGCCAAAGGGGTATTGGGCTACAACGCGTAATGTATTAATTTTTCCAATATTTATCATCAGCACTGACTTTTTAAAAAGAACAGGTAACATGATACTGGAATGAAGGTAAGAGCTAAACCATTATGAAGTTAAATTGCGATTTAGGTGAAAGTTACGGTGCGTGGTCCATGCCTATAGAGTCGGCTATTATGGCAGAGATTGATCAAGCGAACATCGCGTGTGGATTTCATGCAGGCGATCCACTGGTAATGAAACAGGCGATATTTCTAGCGAAAACCCACGGTGTTGCCATAGGAGCGCATCCAGCTTACCCAGACTTGCAGGGCTTCGGCCGACGAAGTATGACGATAGGGGCCGACGAACTTATCGCCATGATTCAGTATCAGGTTAGCGCGCTAGCCGGTATGGCGGACCTTTCTGGGGCAACGGTGAGCTATGTTAAGCCCCACGGTGCGTTATATAACGATATGATGAAAAGCCTCACAATTAGACGTGCAGTGATGCAAAGCGTGGCTGAAATAAACGCGCAAATTTCACAGGAACCATTGACGCTAATGGTGCAAGCGACAGCAAGAAATGACGTGATTAAAGAAGAGGCGAAAGAGTGGGCGCTGCCATTATACTTCGAAGCGTTTTCTGATAGACGTTACACCGATGAAGGGTTATTGCAATCGCGCACGATAGAAGGTGCAGTATTAAATGAAGATGAAGCCTTAGCCCAGGCTGAACGGCTAATAGAGTCAGGTACTGTTATCACTGCGTCTGGCAGTACGCTGAAAGTAGAAGCAGATTCTTTGTGCGTGCATGGTGACACGAAAGGCGCCGTGAGTATTGCGCAAAGGATCAGAAAGTTTCTATAAACTCGCCTCATAAAAAACACATTTATTAAAAATAATAACAGTATCAAGGACAGCAGATGCAAGCTTTCGGGTGTATTAAGCTAATTGTGACAGCAGGTGCTGACGCCATAATAGTGTATTTTGACGGCGCGAACTTAGATGAAGCAAACAGCGCATGTCACCAAATGCTTTCGGCTATTGACGCTAAACAGGAGCATATCGCTCATACTGATGTTGGTAAAAAGCCAGAAGGTGATACAAGTACTCGATGGAGTTGGTTACGCGAATGCGTGCCGTCCTACGACAGTTTGCTTATCATCTTTGACATGGCATTAATTGACAGTCACGGTGTATATCTAGCCTTACGAGAGTTAAGTGCCGAAAATATATATAGGCTTCCTACTGCATCAGAACAGCGCGTGAAAAACTCGGTGGTTGAAATTCCTGTGTGGTATGGCGCACCAAATGCCAGCGATTTAAGCATCGTAAGCAAGAAAACGTCACTGTCTATTGAAGAGATTATCGCGCTGCACACAAGTACAACTTATAAAGTATACGCAGTGGGCTTTTCTCCCGGGTTTGCCTATATGGGCGATATTCCAGAAGCGTTGAAATGTGCCCGTTTAGGCACACCGCGCAAGCGGGTTCCCAAAGGAGCAGTCGCGATAGCGGACAGACAAACTGCCGTCTACCCAAACGAGTCACCCGGTGGATGGAACCTTTTAGGGCTCACTGCGTTTGATATGCTTCTGCACAAAGATCAGCACAGTGAGTCACGATTGAGAGCGGGAGACGTAGTTAAGTTTGTTTCGATTACTGAGCAAGAATACAAATCAGGGTTGCAGGTTGAACTATGAGAATTAACGTACTCAGCAAGGGACTGTTTAGCCTCATTATCGATAAGGGCAGAGTAGGAAAACAGAGAGATGGTTTTTGCGAGTCAGGCCCCATGGACAGTAACGCCTATGATTGGGCCAATTTTCTTGCCTTCAATCTAGATGGCACACCGTGCATTGAAGCGATTGGCGAGATGCAGATACGCGTTGATGAAGATTGTGTTATTGCGGTTACTGGAAGAGAGCCTTCACTTGATATAGATGGGATCGCTAAAGCGGTATATCAGAGCCAAAAAGTATCAGCAGGCGCAACGATAACCTTCAAAAGTGCGCTTTTAGGTAGCAAAGCATACTTGGCAATATGTGGTAACTGGCAAGTGCCAAAAGCAGTGGGCAGTGCCTGTACGGTGGTTCGCGAACAGCTTGGTGGATTGGACGGTAAGGGATGCGTGTTAAAAGATGGCGATTGCATCGAGGTTTTAGCTAACACAAGAGTGAAAGACAACGCTAAAATGCGAACGCTAGCGCAGCAGCACATAGATGACTATGGCTTTATAGAATCAATCCGAGTTATTCCCGGTTATCAGTTTACAAGCTTTAGTAATGTTGCCGTACGTACATTTGAAACCAGTACTTATACGGTTTCATCATCAATCGACCGTATGGGCTTCAGACTAACAGGTGAGTCAGTGGCCTCCGATATAGAGAATATGCGCTCTGAAGCCATCCATCTAGGCGCCATTCAAGTTCCCGGCGACGGGCAGCCTATTGTGATGATGCGCGACAGGCAAACGTTGGGGGGCTATCCGAAATTAGGCTGTGTGAGCCCCTGTGATATAAGTCGCTTGGCACAAGCCGTGCCCGGTGAAAAGGTAAATTTTGTTTTTCAAGATGAAGAAGAGGCAAGGGCCGACTGGCTACTTATGACAAGTAGACGCCGCCAATTGCAAGGAGAAATATTGTGACAATTGCGTTTTTAAACGGTGAGTATATGCCTCTTTCTGAGGCGAAAATTTCTCCAATGGATAGAGGCTTTCTATTTGGTGACGGTATTTATGAAGTCATACCAACTTACGCTGGTAATCCTGTCGGGTTCAAAGGACACACCACGCGCATGGCTCAAGGTTTAGAAGCAATCGAAATCACCAATCCGTATACCGCAAAACAATGGCAGGATATTCTGTCAAATCTGGTTTCAAAGAATCAAACATTCATTGAAAGCGGAAACATTGGCGTTTATTTTCACGTAAGCCGGGGTACCGATACTAAGCGGTTCCATGCTTATCCTAAGCATATAGCACCAACGGTGTTTGGCTTTGCGTTTGAAATCGCGCCACCTCAACCTACGTCCAAGACTGATGCCAAACCTTTTAAAGTTGCACTCGAGCAAGATAAAAGATGGCAGCGATGCCACATTAAATCAACGTCGCTGTTAGGTAACGTTATGCATTATCAGGCGGGAGTAGACGCGGGCGTTAACGAAACTATATTGTACAACGGCGACGGTATGATAACCGAAGCAAGCTCATGTAATGTGTTTATGGTTAAAGACGGTGCTATATCGACGCCGCCACTCAATCACGAACTTCTTCCTGGCATTACTCGCGCTATAGCCATTGAAGCGTTCAAGCAAGCTGGGCTAGTTGTCTCCGAAACGTGGTTTAGTAAAGACGATCTTTTGAATGCTGATGAAGTATGGCTTACCTCATCGAGTAAAGAAGTAGCACCTGTGGTAGAGGTAGACGGGCACGTCATTGGGAATAGTGAAGTGGGGGATGTGTGGGAGAAAGCTATTGCTGCCTATCACTCCTACAAATTTAAAGCGTAAAAAACGAAAGAGGCCCGCATAAAAGCGGGCCTCTTCTTGAATAAATACAAATAATTTAGTCTGGTACGTTATCGCAGTTACCGTCGGTGCATTCGCCGTAAAGATAAAGGCTGTGATGTGTTAGCTTCATCTTATGTTTTTTGGCAATCATTTCTTGGCGTTCTTCGATGATCTCGTCTTCAAACTCGATAACTTTGCCGCACTTGAGGCATACCAAGTGGTCGTGATGATCTTTGTGGCTTATTTCGAATACTGATTTTCCGCCTTCAAAATGATGACGATTAAGGATACCTGCATCATCGAACTGGTTTAAAACGCGATATACTGTCGCTAAACCAATTTCTTCACCCTGTTCAATGAGTATTTTGTAAACGTCTTCAGCACTGATGTGTTGGTTTTCTGGCTCTTGCAGAATTTGTAAAATTTTAAGGCGAGGCAGAGTGACTTTAAGCCCTGCTTTTTTCAATTCTTTATTTTGATCCATTACAACCTACTAAGAACGAGTGAATAAATATTTGGGGTTATTATAGGTAAGTTAAAACAATTTAAAAGGAAAACCGTGGAAACTTTGTCTTCTCGACGAAAATTTACCCATTGCTTCAAGAACGACCAAATTTGACCCAGTGTGGTCGAGTAAATTAAGCAACTCCGACCAGTACATAAGTCTCAGATAATGTTACTAAATAACTAAAATAAATAAAACTTTTGACGTATTGCATTAACATCCTGTTAAACTAAACTTAATGAAGTGACTCAACGCTCCGATATTTTTGGCATGCAGTTTTAATGGAAGTGCCCATGCAGTTAACAATTATAAATAAAATCACACTAGGCTTCGGTCTATTCGGCTGCTTACTTTTACTTACCAGTACGCTCTCCTACTTTGGACTCAGTAGTATAAAAGACTCTGCGTTAGATGTTGTAGAACAGAAAATGCCGGTGCAAACCAGTATGGTAAAGGTGAAAACCGAGATTCTCTCGTTATCGGTGATTACGGCTAATGGCTATCACGTAGTAGATATTGCTGAGTTAAATGCTAATAAAGCGACCTTTGACTCATTATCGTCAGCATTCGAGGGCGACCTATCGAAGTTAACCTCCCTTATGCCCAAAAACAATGTAGCATCCAATGCCGTTGACGTAAGTTTGGCCTATGTTGATAGCAGCAATAACATGTATGCGGCAATTAATGAGAGGATGAATATTGAAAAGGCACTTGCCACCCAGCTTGAGAAGGTTCTGATGACCGCCGACGAAGCCAGTGCTCTTATGCTTGATCTTTCTTATTTAGAAGGTAATAACCCTAGCATCGAAACGCTTATTGGGGCTGGAACGGCTATCGATAATAAGCTACTCACAATGAACGACTCTTTTGTTGAATTGGCGGAAACAAACGATGCGGCACAAAGTGCCAATATTATCGAAGATTTAAATTATCAATTGAGCAATTTGCAAGTTGATAAGGACTACGTTAACCGCTTAGCAACAGATGTTGATGACGGTGGCACAATAGAGGCGTTTAACGAGCAGTATGACCTGCTTATTGAGGCGGTAAACGGGGCAAATGGCCTGATTGCTCTTCAACGTCAGAAACTGTTAGAGGTAGAAAAAGCTGCGGTTGCGCAAAAGCAAGCAAAAGAGGCGTTACAGACGGCACTTACCGATATTAATACCTTGTTCGATTCAGTACAGACGCAGTCGCTTGATGGACAAAACGCCATTCTCGAATCCGTTCAGGAAAATTTAGTTCGCAATATTATTGTTGCAGTCTTAGGGCTAACCGCAGCGATATTCTTAGCGGTAATTGTGACGCGTAGTATTTCAAAGCCTTTAGGTCGAATAAACCAAGGGCTGAGCCTGCTGAGTAAAGGCGATTTAAGTACGAAACTATCTGAAGAAGGCAACGATGAGTTTTCAGCACTATCAGCAAAGGTGAACAGTTTAACTGACAGTTTAAGAGAGCTGGTGGGTAATATTTTAGAACAAGAAAAGCGGCTGATTGAAATTACAAAAGAAAGCGTTGAGCTAGGTAACAAAAGCCTTTCGGAGGTGGATAAGCAGCGAGAGCAAGTCACTGTTACCTCAACGAACACGAAAAATGTCCAGGATAAGAGCCGCAGCAACCTTGCTCAAATTCACGATGCAATGGATGCGCTTAGAGAAATAACCCAACAGAGCACAGACATCGGTCATTTAGTCGATAAGAACCGTCAGCAAGTAGGAAATCAAGCTAGACAAGCTGAATCATCTTCACAAATTATAAGCAGGCTAGACGATAACTCTCGCAGTATTGGCAGTATTTTAGACGTCATTAAGACAATAGCTGAACAAACTAACTTGTTAGCGCTGAATGCTGCCATAGAAGCAGCCAGAGCCGGTGAGCAGGGCAGGGGATTTGCTGTGGTTGCTGATGAAGTACGAACGTTGGCAAATCGCACACACGACTCAACGGAAGAGATAGAGCAAATGATAGGTAATTTGCAAAAAGATGCTGCTGAGGCCGTTAAAGCGATTAATGCAGGGCGTGAGCAAGCGCAAGAAGGGGTGCAAATTACGCAGCAAGTTTCACAACAAGTTGAAAGCATTCGCCAGATTATTGAACGCTTAAGCGATATCAACGAACATATTGTCACGGATACTCAGCAACAAGACATACTGCTTGGTGATGTTGCCGAGAGTTTGAATAAAATTGTGGCCTTGGCAGATTCGAGTGCACAGAGCACTAGGCAGTCTAATGAATCAACGATGATGCTGGATGCACAAACTGAAAGCCTAAGAAAGGCAGTAGAGCGTTTCCACTTGTGATTTTCATTAGGTACTGTCTTGTACGCAACGCAATTCGCTTGAATGTAAATCAAATAAAAAAACCGCTCGTCTGAGCGGTTTTTTGTATGCCTATTTGTGCACGCTAATGTATCGCGTTCAAACTAGGCCAGTTCTGCCAAGCATAATTCGTCGTGAATTTGCTTACACCACGCTTTAACGCGAGACTCTGTTAGTTCAGGTTGGCGGTCTTCATCAATTCCTAGACCAACAAAATGATTGTCGTCAGCCATACCTTTAGATGCTTCGAAGTCATAGCCATCAGTTGACCATTGACCAACTAAAATCGCGCCTTTGGCTTCAACGATGTCTCTAACCATACCCATCGCATCTAAGAAGTATTCAGCATAATCTTCTTGATCGCCACAACCAAAAATTGCAACCAACTTATCATTAAAGTCGATTTGCTCTAACTCTGGGAAAAAGTCATCCCAGTCGCATTGCGCTTCACCGTAGTACCACGTAGGGATACCAAAGATAAGCAAATCAAAATCAGCGATGTCTTCTTTACTGCTCTTGGCAATGTCTTTAACATCAATTAGCTGTTTACCCAATTCCTTCTGGATCATTTTCGCAACATGTTCGGTATTACCCGTGTCACTTCCGAAAAATAGGCCAACGCTTGCCATATCTAACCTCTATTAATCGTTACTAATTAAACGCCTGTGCTTAACCAAAACCATTCAATAATGCCTTTCGCAAGAAACCCCAAGGCTCCTAAACCTAGCACACCATAGGTGACGACACGCCCTATGAGCGGTACATCGTTCTTACGCAGTACATCGTGTACAGCGAAACCCATCAATACGAAAAGTATAAATAAGCCGCCATACAACATGATGGACTCAATGAGTTCGTAATTTTCTGCAAGCATAGTGTTGTTACTTCAAAATTCTGGCGCAATGATACCACAGTATATACGCCTGTAAGAGCCTAAAACGTTCAAAAAAATGTAATAATAGTCATTCTCATCTTTTATGATGACGAAACCTTATTTTTAGGACGATTTCTTGAGCGTTCTCTCAACTATCGAATTAAATGCCGCAGGCTTTTCTGCATGCAACCAATGGCCCGTACCCTCGATAATATGTGCTTTCGCATTAGGGAAATAACGACTTATCTCATCGCGGTAAGCAGATGTTATGTAGTCAGACTCACTTCCCTTAATAAATAATGTTATGCCATCAAACGTCTGATTAGTTTGTTCCCAGTCAATAATATGGGAATAACTTGCCATGAGACCTTCTACATTAAATCGCCATTTCCATGCGCCGCTATCATCCTGATACAGGCTTTTCAAAAGAAACTGGCGCACGCCAAGTTCTTTTACATGCGCCGCCATTTCTTTTTCTGCGTCCTTTCTACTTTGGATGGTGGTTAACGGAACAGAATTCAAGCCGTCAAATACCGCTTGATGGCTATGGTCGTATTTAACCGGGGCAATGTCGGCAACAATTAAGTGGGATATTACATCACTGTGACTTAGGGCTAATCTCATTGCAACTTTGCCACCTAAAGAATGGCCCAATACCGCACTACGACTTATTTCAAGCGATTGCATTAGTTCGAACACCGCTTCAGCTGCATCGTCTATTGAAAACAATGAAGTCCACGGTGATTCACCATGATCCGGTAAATCAATGCTAAGGACATTAAAATCTGATTCAAAATGGCGTTTAATTCCCGCTAAATTATCGGCATTGCCAAAAAGACCGTGAATTAATATTAACCACGGAGAAGATGTTTGGCTTTTTGAAAGTTTATAGTTTAACTCCACAGCTTTATACCTATTTTCCATTTAAAAATGCGCTAACTGACGTGTGGTCAAAATAAAATAAGGCCTGTAAAACAGGCCCCATTATAATGGTTAAGCAGATAATTTAGTTTATAGCGTAATCGTCAAGTGACTTGCCGCTGTCGAGCGCATCTTTATATATGCGAGGCATACGACCTATGCCTGTCCATAAATGTTCTTCGCCTTTTTCATCTACCAGCTTATATTTGATTGGGCGCTTTTTTCCGGCCTTTTTATTTGTGTCGAGATTTAACGCCTGTAAATCTTCTACATTTAAGCCAGCTTCTTCCATTTGCTTTTTAATTGACGCTAGCTTTTCTAACTTTTCTTTTTCTAGTTTTTCTTGCTCAAGAGCTTTTTCTTTTCTTTTTTCTATTATACCGCTAAGTTTTTCTTGAACCTGCTCAAGTTCTTCTATGCTTAATTCCTTAACAGCACCTTGTAAACGTCTTCCATGGGTTAAAATATCTAAAAATTCGCTCATTAATTAACCTTAATACGTTGTACTAAATTTCAATTAGATAATAATTAAAAGTAGCACAAAAAAAAAGCGAGCTACGCTCGCTTTTAAAAATTATCCGTTTAATTGCAGAAATTATTAAATGTTGTTTCGCAAAGGTAGAGGAAATTTACATATTTGGATAATTGGGGCCGCCTGCACCCTCTGGTACAACCCATTTAATATTTTGGCTGGGATCCTTGATATCGCAGGTTTTACAGTGAACGCAGTTCTGTGCGTTAATTTGGAAACGAGGTTGTCCTTCTTCTTCAATTACCTCATATACCCCAGCAGGGCAGTAGCGCTGAGCAGGCTCGGCAAATTTAGGTAAATTAATTTGAATAGGAATAGAAGGATCTTTCAGTTTTAAGTGACAGGGCTGATCTTCTTCATGGTTGGTGTTAGATAAAAATACCGACGATAATTTATCAAAACTCAACACGCCATCTGGTTTCGGATAGGAAATCTCTTTCGCATCTTTTGCTTTTTTAAGTTGAGCATAATCTTTATGTTCATCTTTCATAGTGAAAAACAAATTGCCGTTAAAGAAATTTTGCTCAAGTGTATTAAATGCGCCGCCCCAGAAATTACCTAGCTTATGAATCGCAGGACCAAAATTACGAGAGCGGAACAATTCGTCATACAGCCACGATGATTTAAATTTCTCTGTAAAGCTGGTTAACTCTTTTGTGGGGGCTTCAGAATTCTCCACAATTGCATCAAAAATACTTTCAGCGGCTAACATGCCTGACTTCATTGCAGTGTGATTACCCTTTATCTTCGCAAAATTGAGGGTACCTGCTTCACAGCCTACTAATAAGCCGCCAGGAAAGGTCATTTTAGGCAACGAATTAAAGCCACCCTTTGCAATTGCACGAGCGCCGTAAGAAATGCGCTTACCACCTTCCAGGTACTGTTTAAAAACAGGGTGATGTTTGAGGCGCTGAAATTCATCAAACGGGCTTAAATAGGGGTTGTCATAATTAAGGTCAACGATTAGGCCAACGAACACCTGATTGTCCTCAGCGTGATAAAGATAGCTGCCGCCGGTGGCATCATCAAGGGGCCAACCCGCGCTGTGAACAACCAAACCTGGCTGATGCTTGGATGGATCTATATCCCAAATTTCTTTAAAGCCAATGGCATAGTGTTGAGGAGAAGCATCTTGATCTAACTTAAAGTGAGAAATGAGCTCTTTGCCTAAGTGACCGCGACAGCCCTCAGCAAACACGGTGTATTTAGCACGTAACTCCATGCCTGGCATATAGCCGTCTTTAGGTTCGCCATTTTCGCCAACACCCATGTCTCCGGTAAGCACACCGCCAACACTGCCATCTTCATTATAAATAACTTCAGAGGCAGCGAACCCAGGAAATACTTCAACCCCTAACTGTTCAGCTTGTTCTGCTAACCAGCGGCTAACGTTCCCCATTGAGACAATGTAATTGCCGTCATTGTGCATGGTTTTTGGCGTTATGCCGTTTGGTAGCTTTCTCGATGACGTTTCATCGTTAAGTAAATAGATATGGTCTTCAGTGACTGGCGTGTTGAGCGGTGCACCTTTTTCTTTCCAGTCAGGAAAAAGCTCGTTGAGTGCGCGAGGTTCGAACACCGCGCCAGAAAGAATATGCGCGCCTACTTCGGAGCCTTTTTCGACCACACAGACCATTAGCTCTTGGTCTTTCTCATTTGCAAGCTGCATAAGCTTGCAAGCCGTTGATAATCCAGCTGGGCCGGCACCGACGATGACTACGTCAAACTCCATCGATTCTCGTTCCACGGGAGGCTCCTTATGTTTGTATTTTTATAGTGCACTATTGATGAAACAAATAATGCTTTGTGTCAAAAACATGTAAATTAATTGTCGTTTTGCAAGGTAATGCAGGTTGACGTTTACGTCAACAGTAAGTACATTGCAAAGCAGTTTACGTTAACGTTAACTGGCGGTTCATTATAACTGCTCGTAAACGTGGTGTTAACGTCGTTTTAAGGCTAGCCTTTTAAAAACGTACGTTCCACAGTTTCTTTTTTAACGTAGAAGCATTGTTAAAGTTTCAAAAAGCGTGGTGATGTAATACGTTTTTAATTATTAATAGTTAATTATTAATGAAACGTAATTAGCACCGACGAACTCAACAATTGAGGTAAATATGAAAATACTCGTACCGGTCAAACGCGCGATCGACTACAACGTTAAGGTAAGAGTGAAGGCCGATGAATCAGGCGTAGATCTTACTAACGCGAAAATGGCCATTAACCCTTTCTGTGAAATTGCTGTTGAAGAAGCCGTTCGTTTAAAAGAAAAGGGCGTGGCCACTGAAATCGTTGTCGTTTCAATTGGTGACAAAAGCTGCCAAGAACAAATACGTACAGCACTAGCCCTAGGTGCTGATCGCGGTATCCAAATCGATACCGATCAAAATCTTGATTCACTTCAAGTGGCAAAGCTATTAGCCAAAGTGGTAGAAGAAGAGCAGCCTCAGCTTGTTATTCTTGGTAAACAGAGCATCGATTCTGACAACAACCAAACAGGCCAGATGCTTGCCGCATTAACTGGTATGCCTCAGGGAACTTTTGCCTCTGAAGTGGTTGTAGATGGCGAAAAAGTGAATGTAACTCGTGAAATCGACGGTGGTCTTCAAACTGTTGCGCTCTCGCTTCCAGCTGTAGTCACAACAGACCTTCGTTTGAACGAACCGCGTTACGCCTCGCTTCCAAATATTATGAAAGCAAAGCGTAAGCCTCTTGATGTTAAAGCGGCCGCAGACTTTGGTGTTGCATTAGAGTCAAACGTAAAAGTGCTTAAAGTCACGCCTCCGCCTCAGCGTGAGGGTGGCATTAAAGTGGCAGACGTTGCTGAGTTAGTAGATAAGTTAAAAAATGAAGCAAAGGTGATCTCATGAGCGTACTCGTATATGCAGAACACGATAACACAAGCTTAAAGACGGAAACGCATAAGCTTGTGAACGCGGCACAGAAAATGGGCGGCGATATCCACGTTTTAGTGGCAGGCGAAGGTTGCCAAGCGGTTGCTGAAGCTGCTGCTCAGATTGATGGGGTTGCGAAGGTACTTGTTGCTGATAATGCAGCTTATAAGCATCAACTGGCCGAAAATACGGCTGACTTGGTTCTTGAACTAGCGGGCGACTATAGCCATGTCATTGCAGCTGCAACAACTACAGGTAAAAACTTTATGCCTCGCGTAGCGGCATTGTTAGATGTTGCCCAAATCTCTGACATTATTGGCGTAGAAAGTGAAGATACTTTTGTACGTCCAATTTATGCAGGTAACGCAATTGCTACCGTTCAATCATCTGACGCAAAAAAGGTGATTACGGTTCGTGCAGCATCATTCGATGCAGCTGCAACTGGTGGTAGTGCTGAAGTAACCGCAATTGATGTGGTTAAAGGCAGTGAGAAATCTGACTTCGTTTCAGCAGAGCTTACTGAATCTGAGCGCCCAGAACTCACAGCAGCAGAAGTAGTTATTTCAGGCGGTCGTGGTATGCAAAATGGCGACAACTTCAAGCTTCTTGAAGGTATTGCAGACAAGCTTGGTGCAGCTATTGGCGCATCGCGCGCTGCGGTAGATGCTGGCTTTGTTCCTAACGATATGCAGGTTGGTCAAACGGGCAAGATTGTTGCGCCTCAATTGTATATCGCTGTAGGTATTTCAGGCGCTATTCAGCACCTTGCGGGTATGAAAGACTCTAAAGTTATTGTTGCTATTAACAAAGACGAAGAAGCGCCAATTTTCCAAGTTGCTGACTATGGTTTAGTGGGAGACCTATTCGACGTTCTTCCAGAGCTTGAAGGCTCACTTTAGTCATATCGCTTAAACGACAAAAGGCTGCATTAATGCAGCCTTTTTTGTAGGGATTGGTTTTTCAATACGCGCGGTATCTTATAGGTATAATGCTTGGATTTGAGCTAGTTGTTATACTCGAACAACAGAGTTGTCCTCAATGCTCACCGGTGAGGGGATGTACGCATCGGCATCCCAGTCATTTTCCCATTTTTCCCCGTCAAGAAGATATCTGAATTGGTATTCATTATCTTTTTCTAGGTCTACCGTTAACGTAAAGTCGCCGCTTTTTAGCTTTTTCATTGTTAATGGTTGGGTTTTCCAATCAGTGAAATCTCCACATAGAGATGCTTCTTTGGCGTCTTTTGCCGCTTCCGCATTTAGTCGAAATGTCACTTTACACAGAGGTTTTGATTTAAGGTATTGTTTCTTAAGGCTCATAATCTGTTTTCCCTTCAACGTTGCGAATTCAATCCCGAGGCGAATGAGCATGCAAGGCAGTGCTCAAGTGATAGCCGCCGGTTAACTCATAACCAATGAGTGCTTAAATAATCAACGAAAACCTCATAATTATCAATCATACTTTGTATTCTTTTGATATTTTTTTATATTAGTAACGCTTGATTTTTTTGTGCTCTTTTTTTTAATAATTCGAAATAAATTTTAACAATCTTAAATGAGTACTCTACCAATAAATTCAGTACACTAGTGTTGATACAATAATAATAGAAATTTTGGGGTATCTGAGTGGCAAGACATTGCTTTTACTTTGGTTACCTTCGTTCCTAGGGATAGTAAATGAAAAACTCCATGTTAATGAAAAGTGGTATTCCACTGTTCATAGTATTAATCGCGTTTGTTGCAGCGGCGGTTATGATTAAATCGCGCAAGCCACCTGAGCAAGTCCCCGTAGAGATCCCTGCTTTCTTAGTTGATGCAAAAGCAGTGAACGCAGAGCAAGTAAGCTTCATTGTAAAATCTCAAGGTAATGTGGTACCCCGAAATAAAACCGGGCTAAGTGCACAGGTCAGTGGCAAGGTAGTGAGTCTTTCCGATGCGTTTATCGCGGGAGGAACATTTCAGAAGGGCGACATACTCGCCACGCTAGAGCAAGATGACTATCGCACAGATTTAAAGCTTGCAGAAGCTGAACTCGCTCAAGCGCAAGCTGCCTTACAGGAGGAAATAGCGCGAGGAAAGGTTGCAGAACAAGAATGGCGCTCAGTAAGCAGCGTCGCGCCACCTGAGTTGGGCTTAAGAAAGCCCCAATTGGCAAAAGAACAGGCAAACGTTAAAGCCGCAGAGGCTAAACTAGAGCGTGCAAAGCGCAATTTAGAACGAACTAAAATCACAGCGCCATACAACGGTATCGTTGTAGAGCGAAATATTGATCTTGGACAGTTTGTGGCTGCGGGTTCAATGCTGGGCACTGTATATTCTACCGATACGGCGGAAGTAAGATTACCTATTCCAGATAGCGACCTCATGTTTATCGATATAGCTGGGCAGTCGAGCGAAAGCGCCCCCGTTTCTCTCTTTGCGTCGGTTGGTGGCGTTAAGCGCACATGGGAAGGCAAGCTAGTTCGTTCAGAAGGAATTTTAGATACGGGTAGTCGAGTAGTCTACGCCATTGTTGAAGTTAAAGACCCTTATAATCTTAACGATTCTCACCCTTCGCCACTGCGTTTCGGTCAATTTGTGGAAGCAGAAATTACCTCTCGCCAAAACGAAGAGCTTGTGGTGCTACCTCGCAGTATTTTGCGGTTAGATAATACCGTAGTTACCGTTAACGATAATCGAGAAATTGATATTAAGCCGGTTGAAATTGCTCGTACCACCGCGAAAGATGTGTTTATTCGCTCTGGTATCGAAGAAGGTTCATTGGTCGTCACCAGTGCGGTTCCAAACCCTTATAACGGTATGAAAGTCCGTTTGCCAGGTGATGAGCCTGTGTTATCTGAAGCAGCTGAATCTGATACGTCGAAAAACACTGACAAAGTGGAAAGCAAGTCCTCTGAAGGAGGCAACTAATGAGTCGCATTGATACAAACAAAGGCTTAATTGCCTGGTTTGCAAAAAATAATGTTGCCGCTAATCTACTAATGATATTGCTTGTTGTTGGCGGTATATTCAGTGCGTTCAGTATTCAAAAGCAAGTTTTTCCAAGCTTTGAAATAGACGTCATTAGTGTACGGGTTCCCTACTTAGGTGCTGCGCCACAGGAAGTAGAAGAAGGCGTACTGCTAAAAATAGAAGAGGCAATTAAAGACTTAGAGGGCATTAAGCAAATTAACGCTACCGCCGTTGAAGGGATGGGAACGGTAAGCATCCAAGTCGAAGAAGATTATGATGTGCAGTCGTTGCTTGATGAGGTAAAGGTACAGGTGGATGCAATACCAAGCTTCCCCGCTGATACTGAAAAACCAGTAATTTATCGCCAAAAAATTCAACAGGATGTGATTTGGATTTCAGTTTATGGTGACGCGTCAGAGCGAGAGTTGAAAGAGTTTGCCAAAAATTTACGCGATGACATTGCTAATTTGTCAGGAATTTCCAGTGTTCAAGTAGTGGGCGCGCGCGACTACGAAATATCGGTAGAGCTGTCTGAAGTCGATTTACAAAAGTACAATCTTACCTTTGCTGATGTTGTAGGGCGCTTAAGCCAGTCTAGTGTGGACTTACCTGGTGGTTCAATTCGCACCGAAAACGGCGATATCTTGCTAAGAACAAAGGGGCAAGCCTATACCGGCTGGGACTTTTCTCAAATTGTACTGGTCACTAATTCGAATGGAACGCGAGTAACTTTGGGCGATGTTGCATATATAAACGACGGCTTCATCGAAAATAATCAATACGCCTTATTTGACGGTAAGCCAGCCGTTAGCTTGCGGGTACAAGCCGTTGGTGATCAGAATGCGTTAGAGATATCTGAACAAGTAAACAATTACATCGATAGTCAAAAGGCAGAATTTCCAGCCCACATTACGGCCGATACATGGGGAGATAGCTCATTCTATCTTGCTGATAGACTTAATATGATGCTCGAAAATATGTTTTTCGGCGCGCTTCTTGTTTTTCTGGTTCTGTCTCTATTTTTAAAAATAAAGCTCGCATTTTGGGTTATTGTAGGGCTACCGGTGTGTTTCCTTGGCACTTTATTTGTCATGCCGTTAGATGTAGTGGGTGTATCTATTAATATGCTCAGCTTGTTCGCCTTTATCCTTGTCTTAGGGATAGTGGTAGACGATGCCATCATCATGGGCGAGTCAGCTTACTCTGAAATAGATAAAAAGGGTCACAGCGCTGACAACGTCATTGCCGGTGTTAAAAAGGTTGCTATACCCGCCACTTTCGGCGTACTGACTACTATCGCTGCATTTATGCCAATGCTTATGGTTTCTGGCCCTTTCGGTATTATTTGGAAGACCATCGGCATGGTGGTGATTGTCTGTCTAATATTCTCACTTATAGAGTCTAAGCTTATATTGCCTGCCCACCTTGTGCATATGAAGCTGAAGCCCTATGACCCAGCAAAAGCTAATAGCTTTCAAAAGTTTAGAGACTTTTTCAGTGAAGGTATAAAGACCTTCATTCAAAATAAATATGCACCTTTTTTAGCTAAAGCCATACGCAATAGGTATACCACGGTTTCCGTTTTTGTCGCGATGCTGATCTTAACAGTTGGTTTATTTGGCGGTGGTATCGTGCGTTTTGTATTTTTCCCTAATATCCCAAGCGACTTTATGGTTGCCAGCTTCGAGCTAGAACCAGGCTCGTCACTACAGCAGCGTGATAATGTGCTTACAACGCTTCGTGAAGCTATGCATCGCATGGACGAAAAGATTGCTGAAGAATCTGGAGAAAATGTAATTAAACACGCCATTGCATTTGATAATGGCAATTTAGGCGGAGAGATTTTTGCGGAGCTTACAAAAGGGGAAACACGAACGCTGACTGATTTTGAAATTCAGGACATGTGGCGTCAGGAGCTTCCTGAAATACCTGGTGTTAAGTCATTCAATATTAGTTCTCCTGGCGGTCCGGGTGGTGGTGCAGACCTTAGCTTTGAGTTTAGTTCAGGCGATATCAAAGCGCTGCGTGCTATTAGCGAAGAGCTAAAAGAAGCGTTAGATCAATACGAAGGCGTAACCGATATTAACGATACTTTCTCTGGTGGCAGTGATGAAATTCAGTTAGCGCTTAAGCCACAAGCTGATGCACTTGGTATTTCGTTACGAGACCTTGGTCAACAGGTACGTTTTGGCTTTTATGGCGCAGAAGTTCAGCGTATTCAGCGAGACGACGAAGAAATAAAAGTTATGGTACGCTACCCTAAAACCGAGCGAAGCTCCGTAGAGCATCTTGAAAATATGCGTATTCGCGCACCAAATGGACAAGAAATACCTTTTGAGCAAGTGGCGACCTTCACTGTTGGCCAAGGCTTTGACTCTATTATTCGCGTAGACGGAAAGCGTTCTGTTACCGTTACGGGTGTAGTTGATAAAGCATTACTCGACCCATCAGAAGTGACGAATGACGTAATTGAAAACCTAATGCCAGACTTGTTGGCTCGTTATCCAAAAGTTGACTTTCAGCTGCAGGGGAACTCAAAGGAACAAGCCGAAGCTATGTTTAGTCTGATGCAAGGGTTGTTGTTTGCATTGTTCGCTATCTACACATTACTTGCTATTCCGCTCAAATCTTATAGCCAACCTCTGATCATAATGTCAGTAATTCCTTTTGGCATAGTGGGCGCTATTATCGGCCACTTGGTGCTTGGCATGGCGGTAAGTGTATTGTCTGTCTGCGGCATTATTGCGTTATCTGGGGTTGTGGTAAACGACAGCTTGATCATGGTGGATTTTGTAAACCGTGCGCGCAAAGAAGGAATGTCTCTAATGGAGGCGGCAATTAGCGCTGGTACGCAGCGTTTTAGAGCGATAATTCTAACGTCATTAACTACCTTTATGGGGTTGATGCCAATTGTATTTGAACGCAGTCTGCAAGCACAGGTTGTCATACCTATGGCTATTTCCTTGGCCTTCGGTATTTTGTTTGCAACGGTGATAACGCTGCTACTCGTTCCTGCACTTTATCTAATTCTTAACGACCTTAAGAATGTATTTAAAGGCAGAAGACAAGCTCAAGTTACGACAGAAAGTTAAATAGATAATGCCGGGTAAAACCGGCATTTTTCTTTTAGGGAATAAAAAATGAAGAAAAATCTAATATACGCAGCTGTGGTTGCAGCTTCCGCAGGCTTAACTTTGGCTTGCACAAGTTCGCCAAGCGAAATGTCTGATTCAGTTAAAATAGAACAGAACAGCGCTAGTATGCCGAAAGTGTCAGGTTACCCAGAAACGAAAACCGTTGCACAGCAGGATAATTATCATGGCACTATGGTTAGCGACCCCTATCGCTGGTTAGAGGAAGAGAAAAGCGGAGAAGTAAAAACGTGGGTTGAGTCGCAAAACACGCTTGCTCGCCCTTACTTGGCCGAATTACCCTCTAGAGAGCGTTACAAAGAACGTTTAACCGCGCTTTGGGATTATGAGAAGTATTCGACGCCATACATGGTAAACGGCAAGCTATTTTATTCCTACAACAACGGTTTACAAAATCAGTATGTGCTTTACATGGCAGACGGCGTTGACGGTGAACCCGAAGTGTTGATTGACCCAAATACGTTAAGCGATGATGGCACAGTATCAATGGCATCAACAGAGCTTAGCCCCAAAGCCTCGTACCTTGCATATATGCTATCTGATGGTGGTACTGATTGGAAAACCATTCACCTTCGCAACACCAGCAATAAATCAGACTTAACGGATACTATCAAAGGCATTAAGTTTTCGAATATCGCCTGGTTGCCTGACGAAAGTGGATTCTTTTACTCTCGTTACCCAAAAAATGAAATGGGCGAGTATGATGATAGTCAAACGGTAGCTATCTACTTTCATGAGGTAGGTACAGCACAAAGTGCAGACAAAAAGATCTTTGCGTTTGAAGGAAAGGATACCTGGAACCCATATCCTTCAGTTGTACAGGATGGTGAAACATTACTTATTTCTGTTTTTGAAGGGTATCAGGCTAACGGTGTGTATGCTAAATCGCTTAGAGAGGATGACAGCGAGCTTGTTCCTGTTTTCGACAAGTGGGATGGTCGATACGATTTAATTGGCGAGCATGGCGATGCGCTGTTCTTCACTTCTACTGCAGATGCCCCAACAGGCAAGGTCGTTAAAGTAACTTTTGATAATGGTGTTAACGCTACTGAGACCGTTATTGAGAGTACACCTGATACCTTATCTAGCGTTTCTCTTCTAGGTGAGAAGCTTTTTGCACAGTATCTAAAAGACGTGAAAGGTCAGGTGAGCGTATTTGATTTAACCGGCGAAAAAGTTGATGAAATCACGTTCTCTGACATAGGTAGTGTAAGCGGCTTTTTTGGCGGAAAAAATGCCGATACAACCTTTTATAAACTGACTGGATTTACAAATCCAGGTCAGGTGTATGCCTACAATATAAAAAGTGGTGAGTCTTCGTTATTTAAAACCATCGATACCGGTATTAATTATGACGATTACGAAACAAAGCAAATTTTCTATACCAGTAAAGATGGAACGAAAGTGCCCATGTTTATTGTACATAAAAAAGGCTTAAAGCTAGATGGCAACAACAAAACCCTGTTGTACGGGTATGGTGGTTTTAATATTTCATTAGTACCACGGTATTCAGTATCGCGTATGGTATGGGTAGAGCAGGGCAATGTACTGGCCATAGCTAACCTACGCGGTGGTGGCGAGTATGGGCAGAAATGGCATAAAGCTGGTACTAAGCTAGACAAGCAAAACGTGTTCGATGACTTTATCGCAGCCGGTGAGTATTTAGTTGAAAGCGGCTACACCACACCTGAGAAAATGGGTATTCAAGGTGGTTCGAATGGCGGCTTGCTTGTAGGCGCGACCTTAACTCAGCGTCCGGACCTTTTCTCTGCGGCCTTACCTGCAGTCGGTGTGTTGGATATGCTTCGCTATCACACGCCAAGTGCGAACGCACGCGCTTGGTCTTCTGATTATGGGTTAAGTGAAAATAAAGACGAATTTGAAGCGCTTTACGCTTATTCGCCACTTCACAATACTAAGCCTGGCACCTGTTACCCAGCTACATTAGTCACTACAGGTGATCACGATGACCGTGTTGTGCCGTGGCACAGCTATAAGTTTGCAGCCCAACTACAAGAAGATCAAAGCTGTGATAACCCGGTTCTGCTTCGTGTAGAAACCCGCGCAGGTCACGGTGCAGGTACGCCAACGTGGATGCAAATTGAGGGGTATGCCGACCAGTGGGCCTTTTTAGAGTCTGCTCTTAACTAACTTCCTATCATTTTCAACAAAAACAAGCCGCTGTGAAAAAGCGGCTTTTTTGTTTGCATTTTAAACAAATGAACATACACTGTATAAATATCAGTATGGTTTATTTTGAATCTTATTTAGGCGTGCGACTTTGCACAACCTTTAGGAGAAAATTATGCAAACAGGCATTAAAGCGGTTGATCAACTTATATCGAAACACGGCATTATGGCTGAATTCGGAGCCGACACGTTTCAACGCCGCACTCGCTTAACCGGTGGCGATGAACGCGCGAACACACTGCCTTTTTGTATGTATCAAAAAGTGGCAAACGCTCCTTTATCAAAGCAATTTACCGTGCATCATTTTTACATGCCGGGGAACAAAGGAAAGTTAGCGAGCTTTTTGTTTGATGAAAAAGGGCAGTTAATAGAGCAGGTCTACTATCAAAAAGTCGCGCGGTGGGTGCAGGTGTGCAGAAAACTACAGCAGTTAGTGGAAGTGCCAACCTCAGACGTTCATATGGCGGCGTAAAAAAAAGCGGTAGCGTTTTTAAACGCTACCGCTTTTGATAAACCAAATCGCTACCCTACATGAAAGTAGCTACCTATATTGGCTTAGAAATAAGTGTACTTAAATTCAACACCCCAAACGCGTGGCTCGTTTACGATACCCGTTAGGTTGTTAAAGTCGATTGCACCTTTAACGTTATCTTCGTCAGTAATGTTACGGCCAAATAGCGCTACTGTGTAGTTGTGCGCGAAGTTTTCGTAACCAATACGTAGACCACCTTCGAAGTTGTCGTCAGTAGTGAATTCAACCGCTTCGTATAGGAAGATGTTAGTTTCACCTTGGAACGCCCAATCGGTAAACACGAAGAACTCACCGTCATCACCCATAGGAATGGTGTAACGCGCAGTAAAGTTGAAGATTGACTCTGGTGCTTGTGGGAATGGGTTGCCGTCGATTGAAGCAACAAATCCATCTGGACGAGGGTCGGTTACCGTACAGTTGCCTGTAGAACCAAACACTGGGTTAGTACCACATGGCGAAACCGTTAACGTATCGTCTTTGATTTCTGTGTGGTTGTAGCTATAACCTGCAGTAAACGTTAGTTCATCAGTTGCAAGCCATTGTGCATCTACTTCAAAACCGTACGCTTCACCTTTGTCTGCATTTACTAGTGCTGTAAAGTTGTTGCCACCACCAATCGCAGAGAACTGCATATCATCTACTGTGTAGTAGAATGCAGCTGCGTTTAAGCGAAGTGTGTCGTCTAGAAGGTCAGATTTAACGCCTACTTCAAATGAATTGATAGTTTCAGCATCAGCAACAGAAGGTGCGCCTTCAAACGCAACGTCACGGCCTTGAATAGTTTGGGCGCGGAAGCCGTTTGCATAACGTGCGAAAACAGACATGTCGTCAGTAACGCGGTAGTTTGCACTAAGTTCAAAGCTAGCTTGACCATCATCTACATCAATGTCGTCGTAGTCCTGAATTTGAGCATCTCCGGTAACCAACGCAAAACCATTCACGTTTTGATCGCCAACCACTAAACTCTTAGAGTCGTGCGTATAGCGAATACCACCGGTAACGTTTAGTTTTTCGTTAACTTGGTAAGAGGTTTGACCAAATACCGCCCATGTTTGGTTTTCGTGGAATACGGTTGTTGCACCAAAGTAGCCGTCGATACTGGTTACATTGAACGATGCATCATAGTAGAAGGCTCCAACCTGCCAGTTCATCGCATCACGGCTGTTGCTTGCAAGTCTAAATTCTTGAGTGTATTGCTCTAGGTCATCAAGGTTATCTTGCGTTACCGCCGAGAAAGGAATGAAACCAGGACCTGAAGTACCGTCTGCACGGTTAAAACCACCATCAACATCGCCTAAGCTTGAGCCATCAGCTGTTTCGATAGCCGAGATAGACGTGAAGGTAACTTCATCCATATCGTATTCAAGTTTTAGTGACGCACCAAAACCGTCATATTCTTGTGGGTTATTGTCGATGCCGTCGCCTTGAAGGTCGCCATCATAGAAAACCGTTTCGCGATCGTAGTTTTCGTTAAGCTCGTTACTGCCTTTGGTGAATACGTTGGCACGGAAAATAGACGCTGTACCTTCAAGCTCGCGACCGTGTACGTTTAATAGTGCAGAGAAGTCAGCAGACGGTTCCCAGAGAAGCTGTAAACGATAGGCTTTCTCATCGTAGCCACCGATTGCATCGTTTTCGCCTGTGAATGCGTTATCGATGTAGTCGTCACGTTCTTGTGACAATACAGAAAGACGAGCAGAAAGTTCGTCAGTGAGGCCACCGCTAATAGCACCTTCGAAGTTCATTGTTCCGTAAGAACCAAAACCAGCTTTCGCGTAACCTTCAAGGTCTTGTGTCGGTTTTACAGTATCAAACTTAATGATACCTGCAGTGGTGTTACGACCAAATAATGTACCTTGTGGACCGCGAAGAACTTCAACTTGTTGAACGTCGAAAAGCGGGAAGCTCTTAAGTACTACGTTTTCCATTACCACTTCGTCCATGATAATAGAAACAGGTTGTGACGCCGCTAGGTCAAAGTCGGTGTTGCCAAGACCACGGATATAAAAGCGTGGAGCGACACGACCGTTTGACGACTCGGCGTAAAGACCAGGTACACGTACCGCTAGTGCAAGAATGTCTTCACCACCAGAGAAAAGGCTTTCGAATTTTTCACCGCTTAACGTCGCTACAGAGATTGGTACTTCTTGAATTGACTGAGTACGCTTTTGCGCAGTAACGGTAATTTGTTCAAGTGAGGCTTCTTTTTTTTCTGTCGTTGCGGCCTCTTGTGCAAGAACTGAAGAGCTGAACGCGGCACTAACAGCTAGTGCTAGCGTGGCGATTTTGTGTGTTCTCATGTTTCCACCAAGATGATTTTGAAATTATACTTTTGTAGTGTTTTAAGCACATAAATTTTCGATCTATGCTTGGCGCTGCATTTTACACAAAGTTTGGAATAAAAACTTCAAATTTGTGCAAAAAAGGGCTCATTTCACCTGATGTGCACTATATTGGAAAACTCGCATATACATTAAAGCCCTGTTTGCACTGTCATGACCCAATTAGTATTCGAAACTATTCTTACTGGTGCAGCTCCCTTGTAAAACGGGAAAAGCTAGTTTCGCTTAAACTTCGCTCGATACTGAGAAGGGGACATTCCTGTCGCTTTTTTAAATAGTCGAGTGAATGAACTTAGGTCTTCGTAACCTACGGCGCTTATCAGGCTTTCTAATGGAGTATTTGAGGTTTCTAACAACTTTCTTGCCTGTTCAATCCGCAATGACTGTAAATATTGACCCGGAGTGGTATTGCATGCATTTTTAAACCGGCGTATTAACGTTCGCTCGGTCATATTGTGCTGTGTTGCCACGTCAGAAATTGTGACTTTGCTTTGCAGATGCTTTTCCAAAAATGACTGAACCTCCATAATATCTTTATCCGAATGGAAACGCCGTTGGCGACTGCTCGCATAAATAGTTTGGCTTGTCCTCGACACATCTAACACATGAGATTTCGCAGTATCGCTTGCCACTTGATGACCACAATATCGCTCTATCAATAAAATGGACAAATCAATCCATGCCATCCCTCCACCTGCACAATAGATTTCATTGTCTTCCGTCACCATTTTTTCAGGCTGTAAATTGACTAAGGGAAACATAGCGCTAAATTTTTCGGCATATCCCCAGTGCGTTGTGGCAATCTTATCTGTAAGTAACCCTGTATTTGCCAATAAGAAAGTGCCAGTGCAGTTTGCAGCAATATCGGCGCCCACCTTTTGCAATCTTTTTATATGAACAAGTAATGGCAGTGTTTCAATGAGAACTTGGTCTATATCCCCACCAATAGTAGGGATCAATAAAATATCCGTGTGAGAGACGTCTTCAATAGCGATATTCGGCTGCAATGTAACCTGATTCGAGCAAAGAAATGCTTGGCCGTGATGACTGGCTAACTGCACTTTAAACTGCGGTGAGGTTGGTAATTTGTGAATGCGCTGCCAACTGATACCAGCAAACGCAAATACATCCAACGCTCCAGTTATTGCTGAAGCGAGAGCCTGATCAAAGCCGAGCACGGTAACGGTAAACTTCGGTTTATTCATAAAAGTAATTCAGGTTATTAATACGGATAAAAGCTGCTTATTGTTGGCGGTATTGACCATTATTGTGTCATTAATGACAATAATGGCACGATAACGAATATGACACAATGTGTTAACAAGTATTTGTAAAGGACAAAACACCATGGCCGACCAACTCATTCCTCGTCGTGAAATGCAATTCCAGCTTTATGAAGTATTAGACACTGCTGCTCTTTGCGAGAAGACGCGATTTGAAGAGCACAACGTTGAAACCTTTAATGCCGTTGTCGATATGGCTGAGAAGATGGCAGAGGAGCTTTTTCTTCCTCACAACGCTGTTGCTGATAAGAATGAGCCCACATTTGATGGGACCAAGGTATCAATGATCGATGATGTGAAAGTGGCATTCGACACATACAGAGAGTCGGGCTTTATTGCAGGTCACTTCGATTATGAAGATGGTGGTATGCAGCTTCCTGTTACTGTGATGAATGCTTGTGCAGGTTATTTTTTAGCAGCGAACCCTTCGTCCACTGCCTATCCATTTTTAACGGCAGCTGCAGCGAACGTTATAAAACACTTTGCATCAGAAGACGTAAAAAACGCGTTTTTACCTAAAATGCTCAGCGGCGACTTTACCGGCACCATGGCACTTACCGAGCCTCATGCCGGATCGTCGCTTGCAGATATTCGCACCTCGGCACGGCTTCAAGAAGATGGCACCTATCGGGTAAAAGGTAGCAAAATTTATATCTCAGGCGGAGAGCATGAGCTTTCTGACAACATTGTACATTTAGTGCTAGCTAAAATTCCTGGCGGCCCGGCTGGTGTGAAAGGTATCTCACTATTTGCTGTGCCTAAATACCGTTTAGATGCTGATGGCAATCCAGATGTGCGCAATGATGTAACCCTTGCCGGCCTTATCCACAAAATGGGCTATCGGGGCACCACATCCACGGCGTTAACCTTCGGTGAGAATGGTGATTGTCATGGTTATCTGATTGGTGAACCACACCAAGGTCTGCGCTACATGTTCATGATGATGAATGAGGCACGCATAGGCGTGGGCTACGGTGCAGCGATGATTGGCTATCGCGGTTATCGTTATTCATTAGAATATGCAAAAGATCGCACGCAGGGGCGTGCGGCACCTAATTTAGCGCCAGAAGACGACCCAACACCAATCATTAATCACGGTGACGTTCGTCGTATGCTGCTAGCTCAGAAAGCATATTGCGAAGGCGGTATGGCGCTTTGTCTTTATGGCAGCATGCTCATAGACGAAATGGAAACCGAAACTGATAGCGAAAAACGCACCGAACTTTCCCAGCTTCTTGACCTATTAACGCCAGTGTTTAAGGCCTGGCCGTCTGAGTTCGGCCCTAAAGCAAACGACTTGGCGATTCAAATACTAGGTGGCGCGGGTTACACCCGAGAATATCCTGTTGAACAATGCTGGCGCGACAATCGCTTAAACCCCATTCATGAGGGGACTAACGGTATTCAGGCGCTTGACTTGTTAGGTAGAAAGTTATGGCAGCATGACGGGAAAGGACTTCAAGTGTTACTTGCTCGAGTAACCGCTGACATGAAGCGCGCTGAAACACCAAGAGCACAGGCACTCGCTGCTAAGCTTAAGCCCTACTTAGACAAACTCGGCGTGCTTATTCAGCAAGCGGCGGGAGATTTACGCTCAGATAAGCAGTCGGTATTGCTAACCAATGCCAGCTGCTTTTTGAACATATTCTCAAGCTGCGTTGTGAGTTGGATTTGGTTACGCCAAGCAAACGTTGCTGAGCAAGAGTTGGCTCATGAAGTGGGTGAACAAGATGTCGATTTCTATGAAGGTAAGTTAGCTGCTGCAGAGTACTTCCTGAATTGGGAGCTGCCGTTGGTAAGCCGTGATATTGAAGTTTTGAGTACGCGTGACACAACGTGTAATGACGTAAAGGCAAGTTACTTCTAGCTGTAGAGCACGATTTATAAAAAGCGATGGCGTGCAGGTTCACGTCATCTCGATGACTTAATTACTTGGAGTACAGCTAATGAACATAGCTGCAAATGTTGAAGGCAAACATATTCTTATTACTGGCGGTGGCTCGGGAATTGGCGCTGCATCTGCCCGCGTATTAAGCGCCAGAGGCGCAATGGTAGGTATCGCTGACCTAAACGAAGATAACGCAAAAGCGCTTGCAGATGAAATTACCAAATCAGGTGGCAAAGCCTTTGCGGTGTCGGTAGACGTGACCGAGCCTGCTCAGGTTAAAGCGATGTTTGATACCGCTTTTTCTCATAATGACAAAATTGACGTCATTATAAATAACGCGGGTATTGATCATTTTCCTGCGCCTCTTACCGAAGTTGACGACGCTATGTTTATGAAAAACATTCAGGTCAATTTAGCTGGCGTATGGTATTGCATGAAAAACGCGCTGAAGCATATGACGGCAACAGGTGGCGGCCATATTATCAATATTGCTTCTGTGGCTGGGCTGCGCTCTGCGCCTATGATCAGTGCTTACAGTGCGTCTAAGCATGGAGTTATAGGTTTAACGAAATCAGCAGCAGTAGAATACGCGCGGGCTAACATTCGCATCAATGCGGTATGCCCTAGTTTTGTAGACACACCGATGGTACAGGGCGTGCTATCTAAGCTAGATGAGCGTGGTCAAAAAGGCCTCATTGGCGCAAATCCGATGAAGCGCCTTGGTAAGCCCGAAGAAATTGCAAATGCTATTGCATGGCTGTGTAGCGACGAATCATCGTTTATGACTGGCCAGTCTGTTGTACTTGATGGAGGCATGCTGGCATAGAACATTCATGTTTCGATGCCTAAAGGCTTGCCTTCTATTCTTAGAATTTGAGCCTATGATTTTTTTAACAGATTTCGCAACTAACGTAGGTAGCTAAAAAGCTATCCAATTGGTTAGTTCATAAACAGCAAGAGAAGGAATATTTGATGAAGAACTTATTCGATTTAACAGGAAAAGTTGCACTGGTCACTGGCGCCAGCCGTGGTATTGGAGAATCTATTGCTCGTTTGCTTGCACAATACGGGGCCCATGTGATTGTATCGAGCCGCAAAATTGACGGCTGTGAAGCGGTTGCTTCATCTATTCGCGACGCAGGCGGCAAAGCTACCGCACTGGCGTGTCACGTAGGCGAAATGGAACAAATTACTGAAGCCTTCAATGTAATCAAACGTGATTTCGGCAAACTGGACATTCTTGTAAATAACGCGGCGGCTAATCCGTATTTCGGTCACATTCTAGATACTGATCTGGGTGCCTACAACAAAACTGTAGATGTAAATATTCGCGGTTATTTCTTCATGTCTATTGAAGCGGGCAAAATGATGAAAGAGCAGGGCGGTGGTGTAATTTTAAATACGGCATCAGTAAACGGCGTCACCCCTGGTGACATGCAGGGAATTTACTCTATTACCAAAGCGGCGGTTATCAGCATGACTAAATCGTTCGCAAAAGAATGCGGTAGCCTGAACATTCGCGTCAACGCGCTTCTCCCTGGATTAACGGATACTAAATTTGCATCGGCGCTAACAACCAATGAGCAAATTCTTAAACATGCGCTTAAAGTCATTCCTCTTGGTCGCGTTGCTGATCCCGATGAAATGGCGGGTACCGTATTGTACTTAGTCTCAGACGCTTCAAGCTACACCACGGGCACGACAGTGGTGGTAGATGGTGGTATGCTAGCGTAATTAGTCACAATTACGAGATACGACCATGCATATATGGGTTGACGCCGACGCGTGCCCTGCAGTTATTAAAGACATTCTTTTTAAGGCAGCCAGACGAACTAAGCTGCCTTTGTCTTTGGTGGCGAACCATTCTATGTCTGTTCCACCAGACAAACATATAACATTGACCCAGGTGCCTTCTGGCTTCGATGCCGCAGATGATTACATCGTGGAGAAGTGCGAAGCTGGTGATTTGGTGATAACTAATGACATCCCCTTAGCGGCTGATGTGCTGGCGAAAAATGCCCTAGCGCTCAACAATCGTGGTGAAGAATACGATAAGTCGTCTATCAAGCAGATATTGGGTATGCGAGATTTTATGGACACCATGCGCTCAAGCGGCGAACATACCGGTGGGCCCAAAGCATTTTCACAGCGCGACAAACAGAACTTCGCCAACGCACTAGATCGACTTCTAACCCAAGGCCTCCGCAACCTCAAATAAATTATTGGGGTCAGAGTCTGAGGGATCCCCACGAATTTAATTCCATGTGCCTGCGGCCCAGGCCCGGTCGACTATGGAGCTGTACCATTTGAGTGCAGCTTTCCACTGTCGCATAGTGAATCGTATTCGGCAAGCAACAGCTCTCAGGCCGAGATAGTGGAATGACAGCACGCTTCTGGTGTCGGTATTTGCTTGGAAGCGCCGATGTTTATTCGAAGAGACGACCACCATACCCAGTAGTATTGCCACCAGTGACGCTAACGTAGTCAGCAATACCAGTATTGTTAGACGCTGCTTTTTCACGCTTTTATTCTGTTCATAGCCAAGCCCGAACTTCGTGCTTTTCATGTCTCTGAAGCCCTCTTCAATCTGCATACGTTGGCGATAAATAGCAACGACCTGTTTTGATAAGCTTCGGTGAGACGCCAGTGATGTCGCTAATAGCCACGGGTCTTTTGCGCCTTGTGCATGCACTTTTGAGCGCTTTGAGGCTTTGCGTGTACCATCTGGATTTGAAGCATGACGTCCTTTAGATTTCTGTTTAAACAGAACTAGCGTGCAGGTAAAGGGGTTGCTCCTTACTATTTGGCTGTTATCAAAGCGCTTCGGTCGATTGGTCGCTTGGGCATAAAGGTGACGAATACACTGCCACGTATTTCCTCTATCAAGCGAGTAAAAGTGTGGCTTACGAATACGCCCGACAATATCCCAGCCTAACGCTGATACTTCCCTGAACCAGGGGGATTTATATCCTGCGTCGGTGACGATAATGGGCCGACAGTTGGAAGGTAATATGGCGTGCAACGTTTTTAAGAATGCCTTGTGCGTGGCTGGCTTCTCTTTGGTCTTGTTGCAGTGTACTTCTTGGTAAAGTGTGACGGGTCTACCTTTTAAAGATATTGCCGCGCGTAAAAGAAAATGTGCTTTACGGTCGTCTAAATCAGACCAATCGATTGAGATAACAGGGCGTGACATGCTGCCACAAAATAGTTGGCATATAGATGCATAGATAAACGGTGTTTCACTGAATAAATGCGGGTTTGAAAGCAAGCGGTCAGCTCGTTTAATCCGATGTTTTTCATAAGCTTTAGTGTTAATCCCACGACCTATGCTGGTTACGGTTGCTGCGCTTCCATGAAGAAGGCTTTTTACGCACGCCGTTAGCACATCCCGACGCGCTTTATGCATTTTATAGCTGACAAGCGATACGACATTGTTCACAATAGATAGGGCATTCATGGCAGTTTGGTCTCAGTGATTTTTGGCGATTGATCTGATCACCAAACGTCATGAATGTTCCTATCTTTTTTATCTCACTGATATCGTTATATTATTTGTGGGGATACCTCAGACTCTGACCCTATTAAATTTTAGCAGTCGCCACCTCCGCCATCACTTCCGCAAGATGAACTCGAACTGCTTGTTGGCGTGTAAATCGCAGCACTACTGTCTGCGTGAGAACTGGATGTGCTGCCGCGAGTTTTTGTTGCAAATGATACTAAAAACACCAATGCACAAAGAGCAACGATAGCGACAGATGCTTTCCATTCGCCGGTTATCGCCCCACTGTAACAAGCGTATGCAGCGACGGCTAAACTAACAAGCCTTATTAGTAACCTCATAACGATCTCCTTTTCATTTAAGGGATTAGAGCGTTACATGCACACTAGCCTATTTTCAAGGTTAATTTGCACGTCAACCTTGTTCCAGTGTAACGATTATTGGTTATTTAGCTTAGTAAAAAGAGTTCGTAGAGAGGGATATTTTGTTAGGAAGTGTAACCAACTGCCGTTAAAAGCATGGTAAGGCTGTTTACCGCACATATAAAAAAGCGAGATTAATCTGAGGGAAATAAAAAAGGCAGAGTTTTCACTCTGCCTTTAAGATTTTTACAACGGTTTGCTTTCTATCAAAGCACTGATACCAATGCTTTCGCTAGCGTTTCTACGTTTTCGTGATTTATGCCTGCAATGTTTACGCGGCTAGAATCTACAAAATAAACACTGTGCTTTTCACGTACTTCGCGCACTTGCTCAGGTGTGATACACAAGAACGAGAACATACCTTTTTGATCGTTTACGAAGCTAAAGTCTTTAGGTGAACCATTGTCGTGAAGGTTTTGAACAAGCATGGCACGTAGTGACTTCATACGATCGCGCATTTCGTTTACTTCAGATACCCACTCGTTGTTAAGTGCTTCGTCAGCTAGGATAATATCAACTAAAGCGCCACCATAGCTTGGCGGCATAGAATAGATGCCACGTGCAATTGATTGAATCTGACCCTGTGCAATTTTTCGGGTTGCTGAATCTTCTGTAATGATGGCAGCTAAACCAACGCGTTCGCGGTACAGGCCAAAGTTTTTAGAGCAAGATGCTGCAACGATAACTTCTGGCAGATTTTCTACCAACAAACGCATGCCGTAAGCATCTTCTTCTAAGCCTTCACCAAAACCAAGGTAGGCCACGTCGATGAAAGGCAGGAACTCGCGCTCTTTCGCTACTTCTAGTACTTCGTCCCATTGTGCATTGGTAAGGTCAGCACCTGTTGGGTTGTGACAGCAACCGTGAAGAAGAACGATATCGCCCTTTTCAGCTTTGCGAAGGGTTTCCATCATCGCGTCAAAGCGAATGCTTGCTGAAGCCTTATCGAAGTACGGGTAGGTTTCAATTTTAAGGCCCGCAGAGCCGATAAGTGGAATGTGGTTTGCCCACGTGGGGTCGCTTACCCATACTTTTGCGTTGTCGTTACAACGAGCAAGTAGTTCTGAAAGAATGCGCAGTGCACCGCAACCTCCTGGTGCTTGAACCGCAGCAACGCGGTCAGCTAAAAGAACTGGGCTATTCTTACCTAACAGCAAAGACAACATACCATCGATGAAACCTTGGTTGCCCTGAGGCGTGATATAGGTTTTGCTGGTTTCTGTGTCTAAAAGCACTTTTTGCGCTTTAGCAACACTTGAAAGAATAGGGGTATTACCTTGCTCATCTTTGTAAACGCCAACACCTAAATCGATTTTATTTGGGTTGGTGTCTTCACGAAAAGCAGCAGACAGGCCAAGAATTGGATCTGGGGCGAGATGGGGTAATACTTCAAACACGATATGTCCTCACGTTACGTTGGTGTGCAAAAGATAGCAGGCAGGCATTATGCCACCGATGGTAGAAAAAACGACCCCCAAAGGTTGAAAATATTTCAATTAGTCAAAGAAACAAAACGTAAACGAAAGTTTCATTTCAAAAATGCCTTAAATTGAAAAGGAAAATTCACGTGTTTCTAGTGTCTCGCCTTTGTGTGAAAAGCACCGCTCTTTCCAATTCAGCGTTTTGTTTTTATCTACCAGCAGCAGGGTAGACGTGCGCGTGCCGTACTTCTCGGTTTGAATGAAAATGGAAGATAACGCCTTTTCCCATTCATAACCCACTCCCGTATCGGGAAGCAGCGCGTCATCGGCTTTATTTTCACGGCGCAAAATATCAAACAAGTCGTCATCATTAATAACGTCTTCATTTGTTACATAATGGTTCAATGCCTCTACGCCTTGAGTTACTTTTGGCCATGGTGTAGCTATATCTGCGTTTGATAAACCGTACACGCCTTGTTCGATCAAATGGGTTGAATTGTTTACGTTATTGTAAACCCTTAGCGCGTCAACATGACCAAATAGCAAGTTATAGCCATTATATAGCGAACGTGTATTTTCGAGTGTTGCCAAGTATTGTGATTGCGCAGCGTGTTTCCTATCAACAGAGTCTTGCTTTAGCCAGTTAGCGACTAATTCACCCCGTGATACGGCATTGTTGTTGATATTCTGTGGGTCTCTGACATTGGTCAGTGCCGCCAAGTTTCCATTACGCGTAACGCCCATCCAAGTGCCGTTTGCTTCTAAATCCTGCCCTGCAAGTAAATTAGGATGCCCATCCCAAAAGGTAGATGGGGCAGTAGGGCGCGCGTAAAACTCGTCCCGATTTGCAGCAATGATTAGCGGGTAGTCCTCTCGCTTTTTGTTAGCGATAAATAAAATACACATACTGAAATTTTCGAACCTTTCTCTTTTGAATGTTCTAATCGGCTATTTCATGTTTATGTTAACAATTGTTTTACATGTCGAATTTGATTACTCTTCGAAGAAATAAACACAGAATCATGGTTTGTCTAAAGCAAAGTAGTTACGCCTTAATAAATACTTTGAGAGCGCTAAAAATTGCGACTTATTGAGCACTCACTCGTTAAGCACTCATTCATCACGTAATTATTGAGCCGTATTAAACCAAGAAAATAGAGCATAATAATAATGACAGAACCCTCACACCCTAGCACGTATTCTCAGTCTGCCAATAATGTTATTGTCGGAAAAAATATTCCTCGAAAATGGCCAAATTGGTTGTCGACATTTGCGGCATGGGTGCTCACAAAGCGAGGTTGGCACGTGGAAGGTGAGCTGATTAATCAGAAAAAAGCCATTTTAGCGGTAGCACCACACACATCTAATTGGGACTTCTTTATTGGTTTATTCATTGTCTTTTCATTTAAGCTGGATATTAATTTTTTTGGAAAACACACTATATTCAAGCCGCCTTTAGGCGCGATAGTGAGAAGACTCGGTGGCATTCCGGTTGAAAGGAGCAAAGCGCACGGTGTGGTAACATCTATAGCGAATAGGATTAAAGAGGCTGACACGCTTATTCTAGCATTGGCGCCAGAAGGGACAAGAAGCCCCATTTACCCATGGAAAACAGGGTTTATGCATATTGCTCGTGAAGCCGAAATACCCATTCAAGTCATTGGGTTGGACTACGCCAGAAAGGCAATTGTGCTAGGGCCAATTATTCAGAAAGTGACTAACATAGATGAACAAATGCAAACTATCTATACGTTTTATGATAATGTTTGCGCAAAATATCCTAAAAACTGCATAACAAAGCCATAATCATTTCTGGTGAAGTGGTAAGTACGCAACCGTATCAAGTAAGATAACGGTGAGCGCATGGCAAAGTCGCAAACATCTATTTTCGGAGCTTTACCCGTGACAAAATTGGGATTCACAACCCGTCAGGTTCATTCTGATCGTATGCTAAATACCCCAGAGCATGGCGGTGTACATAGCAGTACGTCTAATTCCGTTCTTTTTGAGTTTAAAGATGCGCAGGGCATTATAGACGCGTTTCAAGGCAAACGTGCTGCCCACGTTTATTCTCGTTCTTCATCACCTTCTGTTGCTGCGCTACAAAATATGCTCAATGACCTTGAAGGCGGCGTTGGCACACTATGTTATTCGACGGGGATGGCAGCGATAAGCAGCACCTTATTTGCACTGCTTAAATCGGGCGACCATTTAATTGTGAGCCAATACCTTTTTGGAAACACGCGCAGCTTTTTTGAAACAATTAAAGATTTTGGCGTACAGGTTACCTACGCAGATGTAACTGACATTCAGCAAGTTAAAGAAGCCTATCGTCCAAACACTAAAGGGGTTTATACAGAGACCGTGGCTAACCCTGTAACTCAGGTTGCCGACCTTCACGCAATCGGTCAATTCTGCGAAGAAAAACACATGCTGTTTATGGTCGATAACACCATGACGCCTCCGCCCGTTTTCTACGCAAAAGATGTTAAGGCGTCGTTGGTGTTCTGCTCGTTGACGAAATACATCGCAGGTCACGGCAACGTTTTAGGCGGTGCAGTAGTCGATACGGGTAACTTTGACTGGACAAAGTTTGATAACCTAAAACCTGCTTATCAGGTTGCAGATACTGCACAATGGGGAATTACCCAGATTAAGAAGAAAGGTTTACGGGATCTAGGTGCAACGCTAGCTCCGCAATCTGCTTCTGCCATTGCGTTAGGCATGGAAACCTTAGCTCTGCGTTTGTCACGAAGCCAGCATAATGCGATGCAGTTAGCGACATTCCTTGATAATCATCCGAAAGTATCTAAGGTCTTTTACCCTGGCCTTGCCGATCATCCTCAGCATTTCATGGCACGGGAATATCTAAAAGGTGGGTACGGCGCAATTTTAAGTTTTGATCTGATCGAAGGTGCTGATCCGGTGGCTTTTTTAAACGAAATGAAATTGGTTATTTGTGCCACGCATTTAGGGGACAATCGAACGCTCGCACTCCCTGTTGCACCTACTATCTATTTTGAAAATACAGCCCAAGAGCGTGAACTTATGGGGATTTCCGATACCATGCTGCGTATATCGGTAGGTATTGAAGATACGCAGGATCTGATTGAAGATTTTGAAGCAGCGCTAAATACAATTTAGATAACGTTTTTCTTTTTTATATACGAGAAAGGGGCCTAGGCCCCTTTTTTTAATTTACTTCAGTCTCAGTAAGTGTGAAACGCAATGCGTTTGGCTTACTTCGTTTAGTCGAAGCCTAATGTGATCTGACCGCGAATTTCACCACTTGGAAATGCATCTGAGTGGAAGTTAGTGTAAAGACCACCGTCTGCCATAACACCCATTTGCTCAGCCGTTAACGTTGTATTAGTTGGTACTGACCACATACCATTTGCACCGGCAGTGAGTCCCAATAATACGTTACCGTTTGCGCCCGCTTCACCTTCGTGAATATGCGCCATGTTCGCTGTCATACCGGTAATAGTTACACTACCTGACAATGCGCCTGTAGACGTGTTAAGGGTAAATGCGCCAGCGCCGCTCGCATCGGTAGTGACGGCTGGTACCTCTTGTTGCCCGTTGGCGATAATGCCGTACACTTCAATGTTGTCAGGCGTGATCTGGCCGCGAATTTCGCCACCAGTAAACGCGGCAGTGTGAACATTGACATAGTGACCGCCTGAAAGTAACTGCGTTGCTGTTGCCTCATCTAGCATTAGGCTTCCATCTGTCATCCAAACACCAGCTGTTTCTTCACTTTCAACAAGCGCTTCTAGCACAGGACCATTTACACCGGCGAAGCCAGTATGAATATGTGCCATCGTCGCGTTTTCGATGGTGGTTACCGCAACAAGAGAAACATTATTGTTGGTCGTATCGAAAAGCGCATAGCCAGAGCCCATTGCCATTGTATCGACCGCTGGAACCTCTTGGCTGCCACTTAGTGAGAAAGTAACCACCGCTGTCGTGTCAGGAACAATTTGACCACGTACTTCGCCGCTAGGGTTAGCTGTAGTGTGTACATTTAAGTACCATTCACCACTAGTCAGCGCATCTAAGTTGCTAGGTGATATATTGGTTTCAGCTAAAATATACGTACCGTTGCCAGCATCAGTGAGTGGGAAAGCAACTGGCCCATTCATGCCAATGCCACCATCGTGTACGTGCACACCAGTAACATCGGTTAGGCCTGAAACATCAACGCTTACACTAAACGCTGGTAAGTCTTCGTCAATTTCAACCACTGCTGTTGCAGAAGACATGGTAGTAACAGCGGGCACTTCTTGAGAACCGCTTAAGCTTACATTATAAGTCATGTCGGCGTTAAAAGCTGGCGGAGGTGGAGCCAGACCATCAAGTAATGCTAGTTGAGGTAAGTCGCCCTCCATCGCACCGTCTAGCGCAATCGCAGTATATATCTCGCCATTTTCTAACGAGAGCACGCCCGTTTCGATTGCCGCTGTTTTGGTGCCTGTTGGTGTAACAGTGACTACATAGTCGCCTTCTGCCAAGCTTACATAGCCCGTCTCAACTAATTCGCCAGTTTGATAAGCAATATCGGCAAACGCTGGTTCAACAGCGTCAATTTCACCATCTGCGGATACATAAATATCCACGTTGCCCGCTGAAGGTGAAGCGTGAACAATACGCACTTTCGCTTCAGTTGCTACAGAGCGAGGCATATCAACAAGAACATCAAGTTCTGGTGAGGCTAAAACGTTGTTTGCTATGGCGGTATATGACATTCCCACTTCTAGCGTCAATTCAGCATCGTCAACTGCTACAACACTATTGTCACTATCGGCCACAACGTCAATTAGGTAGTCACCTGCAGCAACAGACAAGTAATCGGTGGTTCGCGGAAACTGAATGCCGTCTACCAGTACAATTTCGTTATTTGCTATAACATCAACCGCTGGCGCGTCACTAATTCCATGCACTACGCGAATTTCGGAACCCGCTTCTGCATCCCATATTTTGAAACTGCTATCGCCGTCTGCAGCTAGGAGTGTTACAGGTGAATCACCCGTGCCAACATTGTTAGTTGCGGCTATGAGCAAATCAGCACCGTCGGCTAGGTTTACAGTACCAGAATCATACACAACTGTCGTCTCACCCGCCGGTGTAATACGAATTTGATAATCGCCCGCAGGCACTTGAATCAAATCTGTTGAGTCAGTAAATTCTGCCGTTACAAGTGGCTGTTCCGCACTAATATCTGCATCGGGCGCGGTAACGTAAATATCAACTGTTGGAGCCATAGATGCTGCATGTACAATTTGTACTTGCGCGTTACCTGCCTCGACCGCGGTTTCCATGCTGGTCACTGTTAACAATGCCAGTGTCTCGTCGCTAACATTTCCTACGGCAAAAATATCGTAGTTCATATCAGCTTCAAGCGTAACGTCAGCCTGTAATACTTCAGCGTCTTCTCCAGGAAGAATACCTGTTACGCCAATGTCGTAGGTTCCTGTTTCTACTTCAAAACGCGATGAAGCAACTTGATAATCAACATTTTCCAAACCGTTTAGTATGGCATCGTTAGCGGTAATATTAACCATCGGAGCGTCAGATGCCGCGTGAACAACGCGTACATTTGAATACTCGATAACGGGGGCGGGGACTTCAACTACTTCATCATCGTCATCATCAGAACAACCAATTAGAAATAGTGGTAATATTGAACATGCAAGGAGAGCCTTGTTCCTTCTCATTTTTCGTATCCTCTTAATTGTGTTGTAGCAGACTCGATTACGCTAGGGAATTGTGGGAAGATCATCCTCCTTGCAACATTAACGCAATGTAATGTTTTCATTGTTTTTACAAGATGTTTCGAACACGTAAGATAATGTTCTACAAAATAGAACGCACCCTTCATTTTTTTGATATTTTCATTCAATTTAATTGCTCTAGTATAAGTCCGCATAATTGAAACAACGAATATTGGAGTTCGGCATGAAAAAAGTTTTAGCGATATTTTCCAGCCTTAATGGCAGTGAAGGTAATTCTTCAAAGCTTGCAAACGAGTACCTTTCTAAAATGGGGAAGGATGACTCGGTACGTATCAACCGCGTCGATGTAGCCTCGCTAGCGCTACCTCACCTAACGGGTGAAGAAATGCAGGCTTGGATGACTGAGGCTTCCGAACGAAATGAATCGCAGCAAGCGTTGGCTAAAGTGTCTGACGATATCGTAGAAGCGGTAAAGGAAGCTGATGAGATTGTGTTAGCAGTGCCAATGTATAACTTTGGCATTCCTTCAAGTCTAAAAGCATATTTTGACCGTGTGGCTCGAGCTGGTATAACGTTCAAATATACTGAAACGGGTCCCGTGGGCTTGTTAGAGAATAAATCAGCTACGGTTTTTGCGGCCCGTGGTGGTGTTTATGCAGGTTCAGACTTCGATACGCAAACGCCATACTTAAAACACTTTTTAAATTTCGTTGGCATTAACAATGTAAAATTCGTTTATGCTGAAGGACTTAACATGGGTGAAGAGCAAGCAAACGAAGCTTTTTCAGCTGCAAGTGAAAAAATTATTGAACTTACCAACGGCTAAACACACTAAATTATTGCAGTTAGCTAAAACGTAGGAAGTATGTTTCAGCTAAAAGTGTGTTCCAAGTTGAGTGTGCTTGATTGCCCCGCGTATTACGCGGGGCTTTTTTATATGCGTTAACATCGTAGGCGTTAAATTGTAGCCGTTAATAAGAGGTCAAGAGACGCTTATGAAAGAAATAACGTTTACTCACTTTTTAATAGCGCTTCAACCTCAGCAATAAAGGCAGGATCGGTAGGCTTTGTTGAACTAGGGTAGTGAGTGATTTGCTTGCCCGTGCTATCTATAAGGTATTTGTTGAAATTCCAAGATGGCGCTTTGCCAGTAGCAGTTTTAAGCATTCGATACATAGGGTCCGCGTCTTCACCTTTTACCGATATTGGCTCAAACATCGGAAACTTCACGCCGTAGGTTAATTCGCAAAGTTCGGCGGTTTTACCTTCATCATTATCTTCCTGATTGAAATCATGTGATGGAAAACCAAGTACTACGAAATCTTTGTCCTTGTAGTCACTGTAAAGTGCCTCTAAGCCTTCAAACTGTGGTGTATAACCGCAATAGCTAGCTGTATTAACCACCAACAGCGTCTTGCCACCATATTCGTTACAGAGATTGACCGTTTCTTGAGAGTTGAGTTTGCGCTTCATAAATTTGAGTACACTAGGGCATTCATTTGCAAAGCTAGTAGAGGTTAAAAAGGTAAGCGTAAGCAACGCCGGTACAAATCTTTTTGCTTTCATAATGTTTTACCTCGAGAGTTAATTTTTGTTATTTTGAAAGGGTAAGAGACCCAATGTAGACAAACCATAAACGGGGATGCTTTACGTTTGGTTCACTATCACAATCGATGAACGTTAGCGCTTTGATAAATGCTCTGGGTATAATGTTAACGCTTTTTACATAACAACGACTTAAAATAATGAAAAAATATTCTTCTTTACTCATCGCGGCCAGCGTAACGTTTGCGCTTGGTGGATGCGCAAGCACAACGAACGACACGTCAATTACAACAACCTCTTTGCCATTGCCTGCGACGAGTATTCAACAATCGGTCACACCTGATGTAGCGCCGTCAGCCAGCCAAACAAACGGTGAAATCACGCTCAAACAAATCATGTCAGATCCTCAATGGATAGGCGCGCTGCCCGAGGGTATGGGCTGGTCAGTTAATGGCGACAAAATTGTGTTTGAAAGGGAAAAGCAAAATAGTGCACTCAAAGATGTATATATTGCTGACCTATCAAATCCTGAGAATGTGATTAAAGCGCCGCTATCCGACTTACACAAATATCGTTTCAAAGAGCGCGTAGTAAGGAACGATGGTGTCATCGCTTATTCCTTTGAAGACAGTGTTTATGTGCAATTTACCAATGGCGAAACTGTGCGTATTGCTCGTGGCGGGAATGCGCTGTCAACGCTTTCATTTATGACTGATGGCCGCTTAATGGCGTTAAGCGGTAACAAATTTATTGCTATAGACCTATCTAACGGCACCCGCGAAGAATTATTGAGCTGGGAGTTTAGCGACGAGCCCAAAGCGGTTGAGCCGCCTAAAGATTATATTGCCGAGCAGCAACAGTCGCTGGTGGAATACATCAAGCTACAGCGTAAAAACAAAAAAGATAAAGACGATGCAAAAAAAGCACTGGCTGAAAAGAACGACAGCGTTGCACCTTCGCCGTTTTATTTCGATAAGTCGCATCGACTAGCAGGGATCAGTGTATCGCCTGCGGGTAACTTTGCTGTGGTTGCAACTACTGAAAGTAAGCCGACTCGTGATGACAGCGACATCATGCCGCATTATATCCAAGAAGACAGCCGTATTGCCGCGAAACCCGTACGCCAACGTGTTGCAGATGCTGAATCGGTAAATCATGAACTGTGGCTGCTTAATTTGAAAACTGGCGAGAAGAGTGAACTTAAGTACTTTAATTTGCCTGGGTACAATGACGACGTACTTGCAGATGTAAAAGAAGAAAACGCGAAAGCAAAAGGCGAGACCTATGAAGTTAATCGTTTGCCCCGCGATATTACCTTACTGCAAAGCTGGTACTGGACTAAGCCTTCGATTCGCTGGCACAAAAACGGTAACGCTGTTGCCGTTATGCTTGAAGCATGGGACAACAAAGACCGCTGGATTGCGACTGTCGATCTTGCAAATAAAACGCTGGAAAACCAACACAGGCTTCATGACGATGCGTGGGTAAACTATCGTTTCAACGCATTTGATTGGCTGAATGACAGCGAGACTCTTTACTATCAGTCTGAGCATACTGGCTACTCGCATTTATATATTCAAAAACCTGGTGAGAAGCCTGTCGCGCTTACCAGTGGCCGTTTTATTGTTGACGATTTAACGCTTTCCAACGATGACAACTATATCTACTTTAAAGCCAATATGGAGCATCCTGGTCTTTACGAAGTTTATCGTGCCGATTTACGTGATAACACTATCGACACAATGACTGATTTGAATGGTATGACGGACTATTCACTTAGCCCCGATGGTGAAATCTTGTTGCTAAGCCATAGCAAAGTGAATCAGCCACAAGAGCTTTATATTAAGCCATCAGATGAAGCAACAGCAGCAAAGCAAATTACGCGAAGCACCAGTGCTGAATTTAATGCGCTCCCTTGGGCAGTACCGAATATCGTTGCTATTGACTCATCGCATACCGATGCGCCAATTTACGCTCGCGTTTATCTACCAGAAAATTACGACAAATCAGCACTAAACAAAGCGGTAGTGTTTAATCATGGTGCAGGTTATTTACAGAATGCCCACATGGGGTGGTCTGGGTACTTCAGAGAATACATGTTCCACAGTATGCTAGTGCAGCAAGGCTATGTCGTGCTTGATATGGATTACCGTGCAAGCGCTGGTTACGGGCGTGATTGGCGTACCGCGATTTATCGCCAAATGGGTACGCCTGAAGTGCAGGACTTACGTGACGGTGTGAATTGGCTGGTAGACAACGCGAATGTAGATCGCGAGCGCATAGGCACATATGGCGGATCGTACGGCGGTTTCTTAACCTTTATGTCTATGTTTACCGCTCCTGACCTATTCGGGGCTGGTGCAGCACTTCGTCCGGTAACCGACTGGGCACATTACAACACACCATATACGGCAAACATTCTAAATACTCCTGATATCGATCCCATCGCATACGAGCGTAGTTCGCCAATCTATTTCGCAGATGGACTCGAAAAGCCCCTACTAATTAACGCGCCAATGGTTGATGACAATGTGTTTTTCCACGATACGGTTCGATTGGTACAGCGCCTTATCGAGTTAGAGAAGGAAGATTTTGAAACGGCGATTTATCCAGTAGAGCCACATGGGTTTGTTCAGCCTAGTTCATGGCTTGATGAATACCGCCGTATCTACAAGCTATTCGAGGAAAACTTATAACTGAAACGGTTAATTCGAGAAAAGCTCAGTGTTTAAAAGCATCCGCTTTTTCATATCGTGTTAGTTTGAAAAGCTACGAAAAAGGCCCGAATTCAACTGAATTCGGGCCTTTTTATTCTCATTAGCATTTTGGTTTACGCGCTTTTTATCTATCGCAGGCGGTTGAAATACATGGAAAGAGCGTCGCTCTATCGCAAGGGCGTTTATTTTCTTTTAGCGGTGATATACATAAGCAAAAATATAACAATGCCTGTCAGCGCACCGAATAAATGGGCATCTACGGCAACTTTTGCGTCAATCAGATTTGCGACTTGTTCGCTGCTACCGTCAATTTGTTCGTATCCCACTTTAATTGCTAAACCGATAAGTAATAACCAACCCGACTTCATTTTCTCTTTAATATCAACACAGGCGCCCCAGGCGAAAATACCGTGTAGTGCGCCCGACAAACCCGCGTACCAAATCAGATCTGGAGAGAAAAAATAAAGCCCGACACTAGTTCCTAAGCAGCACCAAACGAAAACTTTTAAGTACAAACCAATTCGATAATGTTCACCGTGAAGGGCCCACAACAGCGCCAGACCGGCTAAATTTAAAAGTAGGTGGTAGCCATTGGTGTGAACGATATTACCGCTAACTATACGCCAGGTTTCTAAACCTTGTATGGCATAACGGTCGTAAGCCAAATAATTGCCAGAAATGGGTTCAAAGCAAAACGCAACAACGGAGCATAGCGCTACAAATAAAGGACCAGCGCTATACTTAAGCGAAAACGGCAGTGACATCATCAGTGTTAGTTATTTTTGAATTTCGAATTTGCTGGCTATGATACAGAAATTGCCTACAGGGTGAAAACTGAAGTACACCTAAAATAAAATAGACGACAGTAAAGGAGTGATAATGTCTTACATCATTACCGAAAAAAATCAGCAGTGCTTAACTATTACACTTAACCGCACAGAGAAAAAGAATGCATTAACACGGGATATGTACCAGGCAATGGCGAATGCTATATTAGGTGTTAAGAACGATGGCTCGACGAAAGTGGTGGTGATTAAAGGCGCGGGCGATTGTTTTACCGCGGGTAATGACATTGGAGACTTTGCACAGCAACAAGAGCACGCTCAGGTGCCGGAAACAGCAGCGTTTATGCGCGCTCTGGCTGCATGTAACATACCTGTCATTGCACAAGTTCATGGTCTAGCGGTGGGAATAGGGACGACCTTGCTGCTTCACTGCGATTTTGTTTACGCTACTCCAGATACCCGATTTGTTCTACCGTTCATCAATTTAGGGCTTGTTCCAGAATATGCATCAAGTTATCTTTTGCCTAAGGTTGCAGGTCATATCAAAGCGGCAGAATGGCTAATGTTGGGTGAGCCTTTTTCTGCTGTCGACGCATTTCAATTCGGAATTTTGACCAAAATTACTGATGCCAATGAAATCGATCAGACTGTTCAAGCTACGGTTGATAAACTCATCGCCAAGCCTTCATTTTCGCTTAGACAAACAAAAGCACTATTAAAAGGCGATGGAGAGCATATCAATCAGCAAATGAACGAAGAATTTGATATTTTTTTAGAGGCATTGGGCACTACTGCAGCCCAAGAAGCGTTTGATGCGTTTCTTAAAAAACGCCCCATTAACCCCGAAAAGTTTAAATAAGAGGAAGTATTATTTTGAGACGCAGTGCTTTGTTGAGAGCTTCGGTAGTTACCTTTGCATTATCTAGCTGTTTTATTTTTGGTGCGACCGCGAAGCAAGCGCGCGAAGTAGGTGAGCCAGAAGCAGCCACAGGCTATATTGAGAAAAAGGCGTTTGAAGCTAGCGAATATATGGTTGTAGCAGCAAACCCTTACGCGTCTTGGGCGGGGAAGAATATACTAGAGAGAGGCGGAAGTGCTATCGATGCGGCCGTGGCTGTCCAATCAATGCTTTCTTTGGTTGAACCACAATCGTCCGGCATCGGTGGTGGCGCTTTCATCCTTTATTGGGATAATAAGAATAAAGTACTTCACACCTTTGACGGCCGCGAAACCGCGCCAAAAGCAGTAAATTCTCATTGGTTCATCGAAGGCAACAAACCTATGCGCTGGTTAGACGCCGTTGTAGGCGGTAAATCAGTAGGTGTGCCTGGCGCAGTAAAAGCGCTAGAAATGGCTCAGGGAGAGTTCGGTAAGCTACCTTGGAATACGCTCTTCGACGATACGATAAAAACCGCTGAAGACGGCTTTAAAGTGTCACCACGTCTGGCAAAGCTGGTGGCTTTAGACTATCACCCTGGTCTTAAAACTTTTCCTGCAAGTTCTACTTACTTCTTTCCAGCGGGTTTGCCGCTAAAAGAAGGCACAGTGAAGAAAAATAAAAAGTTAGCCAAAACGTTGAAAGGAATTGCTGAAAAGGGCAGCGATTATCTATTGAAAGGTGAAGTGGCTGAAAAAATTGTTGAAGCAGTGAATAGCGCTGAGATTAACCCAGGCCAGATGACGTTAGAAGATTTAGCAAACTATGAACCTGTAAAACGTGAACCTGTTTGTGGCCTTTATCACGAGAAACGTATTTGCGGCATGGCACCACCTAGTTCAGGAGGTGTAAATGTTTATCAAATTTTGAAAATGCTAGAAGGTTTCAATCTTGGCCAATACGCACCGGATTCGGTAGAGTTTGCAAATCTGTATACCCAAGCAAGTGCACTTTCATACGCGGATCGGGAGAAGTTTATTGCCGACAGCGATTTTACCAATCTTCCGTTTGCAGCCATGATCAATACGGCTTACCTAGAGCGCCGAGCTGAAAGCATTGGTGTGGATAAAGAGTGGAGCCGTAAGCGCGCAGGAAACCCGTACGCTGATGCGAACGTAGCACTTGGTACATCAATGGAACTGCCTAACACCTCTCATGTTTCCATCGTGGACAAAGAGGGCAATGCAGTATCAATGACTACCAGCATTGAGTTTATGTTTGGTTCTGGAATTATGGTCGAAGGCTTTTTGCTTAATAATCAGCTAACCGACTTTTCATTTTCGCCAACTAAAAACCGCTTTCCTGTCCCAAATCGAGTAGAGCCAGGTAAGCGCCCTAGAAGCGCTATGAGCCCTACAATGGTGTTCGACAAAGAAGGGAACTTAGAGGTGGTTGTCGGCTCACCAGGCGGCTCTAGAATTGTAAGCTATGTCGCTCAAACCCTAATTGGTGTTTTAGATTTTGGCTTGGATATTCAACAGGCTATCAACTTGCCTAAAATAACCAATAGAAACGACTATACGGCGTTAGAGAAGGGCACTCCAATAGCTGAACTAGAAGAGCCGTTAAAAGCCCTTGGACACAACGTTAAAGTGGTAGATTTAAACAGTGGTCTTCACGGAATACAGTTTAAATCAGGCAAACTGATTGGCGGTGCAGACCCACGTAGAGAAGGTATTGCTGTAGGGCGCTGATTTTTAAAACTAAATGCAGCAACCCGCAACGTGTTGATACATAATGAAAGCGGAAGGCTAAAAATCTTCCGCTTTTTCGTTTGTGTAAGACGATATGAGTCAAATGTGAGTCGATTGCCAATTCTGTCTAGTTTCTCTTCAATGATAAACCATCAGATAGATATGTACCCTTCAAGATAAGACACCGCTTGGCCGGAAATAAGCACGCGGTCGCCTGCAACTTCACATTTTAACGTTCCGCCTCGTTTAGATGCTTGATAGGCCATAAGTTTTGATTTTCCCAACCTTTTAGCCCAAAACGGTGCCAACCCAGTGTGGATTGAACCGGTTACTGGGTCTTCATCACCACCATTGGCCGGCCAAAAGTAGCGTGAAACAAAATCAAATTGTGTCCCAGGCGCTGTCACTACCACATCATAGGGCGCGAGTGTTTTAAGTTTATCACTGTCTTGTATCACGCTTATTACGTCGTCTTCGTCAGAGTAAACTGCAAAATATGCTTGACCGTTCTTCAATATACTTTCGGGCTTAATAGAAAGGCCTGCTAGCAATGCCTCGGGGACGTCATCGACAGGAGAAGGCATTCTGTTTGGAAAGTCCATTTGAATGAAACCGTCGTCTTTTCTAACGACTTTCATCATTCCCACCGAGTCTGCGAAAAAAGTAATGTGCGGTAGTTGATAATTATCGCTAAAAATCACGAATGCAGAAGCCAAGGTTGCATGCCCACAAAAATCAATTTCTGTAAGCGGGGAAAACCAGCGTATAGCAAAAACGCCGTTATCGTCTTCTACTAAAAATGCAGTTTCTGAGAGGTTATTTTCAGCTGCGATTTCCTGCATTTTTTCATCGCTGAGCCATTTTCCGGTTATAACGACGGCAGCTGGATTGCCTTTAAACCTGACGTTGGTAAAGGCATCAACAACATGTATTTTAATTTTCATACGATCGCGCTTTCTCTATTACTCTTTCAAGCTTTGGATTTATCGGCATCGCTTTAAATGGACTAACGTTAGCTCCGCCTGTATTTCCATGAGGTACAAGCCCGAAAACGGTTTTTGTGGCAGCGCCTATTATTCTGAATAGTTGACCACAAAACTCACCCAAATTACGCTGCTTAACTGCCCACAAAAGCATCATGATATGTACTTTTACGTGGAGTCGAGTGGAAGCTTGACCAAGAACGTGAGCATTTTCTAGATGTGCAAAAGCGTCTGCCTTGTTGTGTTGAAATTGCTTATTGCGAGCTAACGCCAGTTCGGCTTCGATATGGGGACGAATTTTGCGCGTAAAGCTCATTGCTTCAAACATGGTGTAAGCACCTTCTATTGAGGTTGATTTAAACCAAGCTCTTTTTGCATTTTCTTGGTTAACCCTAACGATACTAGTTTGTAAGATGCGCTTAAATAATATTCTAACGCCTCATCTTCATCATTCTCACAATTGTACTGTTGTATCCATTTCATTCCACGACTAGCAAGATAGGGCGCAGGTCTATAGCCAGGCTTTTCTTCTAGAAAAAAATAGTTTTGCTCAGACGTTTTAAAGGTAAAAGCAGGGTGTCCGTCCCTGCTAATGCTCCCAATAGCGAAAACTTTTCCACCCACTTTCCATACGTCAGAGTTACCCCATTGAACTATATGGGTGGTGCACGGTAACAATTCACAAAGGTGATTAAATTCCGCAAGGTTCATAAAAAACTAATCCACAGTAATTGAAAGAACTGATTTACCGTTCCTAGGTTACTTTTGTGAGATGTCACTCTACGTTATCTTTGGAACCACATACTAATGTTTCTTCGCCTAAATGATAAGCATTGTTAATAGCCATAAAGGTGCCGGAAACTACGCCAGAAATTCGAAGAAGTATAAGGCCACTTATCGAGTAAAAAGTGTTCGTATCTTCAAAGGCATTCACGACCTTTTTGGTGACATCCGTTTCTCTTTCTTAAATACATGGGGGCAAACATATACCCTGTAAATATCATTAAACTCCATAATTCCCTTTACACATAACTTTTTAATAACGGGCGCAGGCTGATTGTAATGGCGAAGCCGCCGTGCGTGTATGCGTTCCAGGAGCGCATTGAGTATGTTGATTAGATTGTTAGCTGCCATTGTCAAATTGAAAAGTGATAGCATATACGCGAGCATGTAAGCTATGAATAAAGTAGTTATTGACACCAGTGTACTTATTAGTGCTCTGATTGGCAAAACAGGGCCAGCCCGAGAAGTGATAAGGCAATGCTTGTTGGGGGATTTAAAGCCGCTGATTAGCACGACCTTATTCTTGGAGTACGAAGCAGTAAGCAAGCGAGACAAAATTAAAGAATTGTGCCCGCTTACCGAGGACGAAGTGAGCGAGTTGCTAGCAACATTTTTTAGTATTTGCGAATGGGTGCAGATACATTATTTGTGGCGGCTAAATTTAAAAGATGAAGGCGATAGCTTTCTTATAGAGCTGGCAGTTGCAGGAAATGCCGAGAGGATTATTACGAATAACCTAAAAGACCTGAGAAATACGGAATTACAATTTGATGGTTTGAAAGTGTTAGCGCCTGAAGATTATTTGAGAGAAGTTTAATATGTCCACTTTAACTGTACGTTTACCAGACGATAAGCATAATCGATTGAAGGCTTTGGCAGCGCATAAAAAGTTGAGCTTAAACAAATTGATAGAAGAATTGTCTACGCAAGCGATAGCTGAATTTGATACTGAGGTAAGATTTAAGGCGATTGCTGCTACTGGAGACAAAAAGAAAGGTTTGGAACTTCTAAATAAGCTTGATTCACATTTTGGCAGCTAACACCCGCATAACGGGCAAAAATGCGTAGGCTACAATTCCGAGCGAAGCGAAGGGAGCCTATGTGTTTTTGTCCCTAACGAGCACAGCGAGTGTTAATTCGTTTGTTATACGCAATTTGCTACAAATGTAGCGCATTGCTACAATGTAGTGGTGAACTACTAGGAGACATGTTATGGCAACAGCGAGCGTAAGACTAGACCAGAATTTAGTTGAGAAGGCGACCATTATGGGCAAAGCACTAAACCGAACTATGCCAAAACAGATTGAGCATTGGGCAAAGATAGGTGAAATGATGGAAGATAATCCTGATTTAACATACGAATTCGTGAAACAGGCAATTATTTCCAAAGCTGAAAAAGAGGCAGGAAAATTGGAGCCTTACGATTTTGGCTAAGATTACCAGTGTTTTACAGACAGCCAATTTTAAGAGAGCAGTAAAGAAGTTACATCAGAATCAGAAAAAAGACCTGGATAAAGCTGTAAAAGAACTTATGGACGATCCTCTTCTAGGAGAGCAGAAAAAAGGCGACCTAGCCTTTCTTCGTGTGTACAAGTTCAAGATGGTTAAGCAGTTAACTTTACTCGGTTACAGCTACGAGGATGGCACTGTAATACTTGAATTGATAGCGCTTGGCTCTCATGAAAACTTTTACCGCGATGTTAAAAAGTTATTCTGACCAATTGCGTATAACTTTTAAATAAGGGGCGCAGACATGTGGGGCATAATGGCGTAGCCGTCCCGCGTGTATGCGTCCCAGCGACCGGAGGGAGTGAACTTTAGGGCTTTGTTATGTGACGTTTCAAGAACTCAGGTGCCAGGTCGGCACCATTCGGCCAAACCACTGTCTCTAATTCTGGGTCAACAGCAACTTTAGAGAAAAAAGAAGAGTCCTTTAGCGGTTCAAAGACACTGCCAGATAGTTTGTTTTCTAAATTGACTTCGCCAGCTGTACCATCGTCAAATGTTACCCATAGTTTAAAGCCGTCGAGATATTTTGCGTTTCTAACGTGAAGCATAGTTTTACTCCAATGGTGCAATGTAGTTTAACGGTTCGCCATTTTGAGCCTTATGCCAATTCTCTTCTAGTTCGGCTCGATGCTCTGAAAGCCATTACTGAACGAATTTCGTGGCTCTGTTAGGAAGCGCTCCTTCAAGTATTGAACCGTCAAAGCCAAAGAGTGCCTCGTAATCAGAATATTTAGCATGAAAATGGGGAGGATTATGGTCGTTAAAATACATTGCGATTATAATCCCATAGAATCGGCTAATTACGGGCATTGTTGTTTGTGTCCCCCAACATTTGATTGTTAGATGCGTAGCTTAAAACTAATGAAATGTTTCTGCCTATCTAGCGTTATGAAGCTCATAAATATAAAAGTAGGCAAAAGGATTAGCCATGAGCCTTCTAAAAAAAAGACTAGTGGCAAATGCAATGCAGCTGAAAATATTAGTTTTTTAGGGCGTGACCAAGTGACGTAACTGATTTGAACCCATTTAGGCTCAAATATCATGATCGCCGCGATACCTAAGCATGCAGAGATAACGAAAAAAGTGGTAAAAGTGATAATATCCATTATTTTCTCCGCTTCGTCCAAGTGTCGTATAGTAATTGAACGATTTGATTTGTCAATTTACGGGAAGCACCTAACTTTTCAATAACGGGCGCAGGCACGTAGGGCATAATAGCGAAGCGGCCCTGCGTGTATGTGTCCCAGCGAACGCAGTGAGTATGTTGATTGACTTGTTATGTTCACTTTGCTGAAAACTCCTCAAGAATTCGCATAGTGGGTGTAGGCTTTGAAACCCATTCTCCGTTTTCCATAACCTGCATGGTTTCATTGAAGCCACCTTGAGAATTAAAATAATCCACAACTTCTGCATAAAAGTCTTCGATAACTTTGTCTTCTCGTTCACTTGTAGGTGGCAGCCTAAAGGCATCTGTAACTAGAACTTTGTGAGAAACATGGCCTCTTAAAGCTAACCTAGCTTTTTCAATCTCTCGATTTTCGATATGTCTTAACGCATATAGCATAAATCTTCCGTTATCTACGTGCTCTTTGGTGTAGCTAGCAGAATCCAATGATGTGGTTAAATAGAATGAAGAGAAAAAGCCAAGGCTAAACACAGCCATGGTAAAAAGGCCGCCAAGAACTCCTATTAAAACTTTAGATTTCATAAACCATCCTTGTGAACATAGACGCATAACGGGCAAAAATACGTAGGCTACAATACCAAGCGAAGCGCAGGGCGCCTACGTGTTTTTGTCCCTGGCGAGCGCAGCGAGTGTTAATGCGCTTGTTATGTGCGTGCAGAAACAAGCCTTTTGTTTTGCATCATTTTAAATAAAAAGTAGATGGTAATAATAGGACAAATAAACAGCGCTTTGTATGAAAAAGTGACTGGGTATGTATCTGGTAACCAGAGTCCGATAGCAATTGCAAAAAGAATCGAAGTAATGCCTAAACAGCAGAAGATCAAAAGGGAATAGAGTGCAATTTTCAGCAGAGTGGAGGGCATTGGAAAAATTGCTTTTTCGATGAGCTTGTACCCTGTAATGAAGAATATAATTGTTACCAGATTTGCAAAAAATAGATCCATCTAAGCATTCTCTTTAGCACATAACTTTTAAATAAGGGGCGCTAACACGTAGGGCATAATAGCGAAGCGGCCCTGCGTGTTAGCGTCCCAAGAGCGACCGAAGGGAGTGGTCTTAAGCGCCTTGTTATAAGCAAAGCCAGTTCCTTTGATCTTTTTAAAAACTGTTGAAGCCAGCATACGATTGATTGTTAACGCAGACAAGAAAAACGACTGTGCAGTGATGTTTTTGATTTGACAGAAGCTAGCCGCTATCTGAGCTATCAAGTGTAATGGCGCTTGCTGGCTGAAAATAAGAACTAGAAGGTAAAGCGCCTATTACACCACCTTTGAATTGAAAGCGGCGGATTTAAACCTACCACAAGCCAGAGCGATGCTAATGAAAACAGGTGAGGGTAGTTTTACTGGAATTTTTATATAGCCAAACGAAGTTTAGGCTGACGCCTTATAACTTTTCAATAACGGGCGCAGACATGTGGGGCATAATGGCGCAGCCGCCCCGCGTGTATGCGTCCGAGGAGAGTGGTCTTAAGCGCCTTGTTATAAGCAAAGCCAGTTCCTTTGGTCTTTTTAAAAACTGTTGAAGCCAGCATACGATTGATTGTTAACGCAGACAAGAAAAACGACTGTGCAGTGATGTTTTTGATTTGACAGAAGCTAGCCGCTATCTGAGCTATCAAGTGTAATGGCGCTTGCTGACTGTGAATAAGAACTTGGTGTCAAAGCGCCTAACGCGCAACCGCAGTATTTAAAGCGGCGACATTAAAGCTACCAAAAGCCAGAGCGATGCTAGTTAAAACAGATGAAGGTAGTTGAACTAAGTTTTTTACAACGCCAAACGAAGTTTAGGCTGACGCCTTCTAACTTTCCAATAACGGGCGCAGACATGTGGGGCATAATGGCGCAGCCGCGCCACGTGTATGCGTCCCAGCGAACGTAGTGAGTGAGTTTATTGGGTTGTTATATGCCTTGTTTATTAAACCTGATGACATCTTTGTGTAATCCATAAGACATGCTCAATCCAAGCGTATCGTTAAAATAGAACTGAATATATCCATTATTGAGCCTAGCTTCCCAGTTACTGATATTGTCGTAGCGAGAAAGGTATAGATTTACTTTTTTCTTTCTCCCAAGGTTCCAAGACCTTCCAATGGGATCGTCGTACCAAGCACTTGAAACAATGCCATTCGTTTCATAAATAGCTACATTGTAAGCTGCATTTGAAACTTTATATTGCCTTTCCTCTTCGGACTCAAAAAAGACAGGGCTGCCAATCTTTTTTAATATAGCCAATCCATCTTCTATTGGAATGCCTAAAGGTACGTGAGGGCTTTTGAGTTTTTTAAACCAGATAATGTCCGTATTCCTTTGGCATATAACACTAAGCTAAGGGGCAAAAGCACAATGCGAAAATGGCGGAGCCGCATTGTGTTTTTGTTCCAGCGGCCCGCGCAGCGGGTTGCGACTTGAGCGTTTTGTGTACGCCCAGCATGGGCATGAACTAATGAGGTGAAAGTCCTCTGTAGGAAGGTCACCATCCTTAGCGATTAATATTGCTATTAGATGATAACTACTAGCGAATGGCAAGGGCAAACCCGTGAGGGCTTGTCTGGAGGAAGCCGCTAGCAAATCTGCGAGCTGATGAACAAGAACATCATATGAGGCGTAGGCTGAAGGTGAGTTGGCACAAGACAACGAAACCATGTGACTTAACGGCTACCGTAAATGATGCAGCAGTGCAGAGACAGTGCATGCTCTTATCTGGGGAGATCTGCTTAACAAGCGATCGGTAATTAACCAGTGAGGTTCTGGTATACAAGTGCCTTGGCTTTTCAGCGTCATCGACTGGAAGGAGCGAACTAGATGAAAACCGATAGCGCCTACAAGGGTAACCTTGAAGGTGATTAAGTAGAAGTCAGCAGACGGCATAGTAGCCAAACGCCCATCGTAATGGTTGGGACACGGTGAAGGCCTGAATACTTAGATCAAAGGAGGAGCCTTATTGAACTTGAATACACGAATGCCGACCGGTAGTGACGTGACTCAGCGTATCGATAAGCAGCCAGCCTTTAGTGCTGATCTACTTGTGCTCATTCTCCGACCCGCTAATATTCTAGCTGCGTGGAAACGAGTTCGAGCCAATAAGGGGGCCGCTGGCATCGATGGCATGTCCATTGATGATTTCCCTGCTTGGGCAAAACAGGGCAACTGGAAACGTATTATGAATGAGCTCCACTCAGGCCAATACCAACCTTCACCTGTTAGACGCGTGGAAATTGATAAACCCGATGGCGGTAAACGCCAACTAGGTATTCCTACCGTCTTCGACAGGGTTATCCAACAAGCTATTGCTCAAGTGTTAACGCCCATCTTCGACCCAACCTTCTCAGACAACAGTTTTGGGTTTAGGCCAAACCGAAATGGGCAACAAGCGGTGAAGCAGGTACAAAGCATCATTAAAATGGGACGCCGTTTTACTGTAGATGTGGACCTGTCAAAGTTCTTCGACCGCGTTAATCACGATTTACTCATGACCCACCTTGGCTATAAAGTGAAGGATAAGCGATTGCTTAAATTGATTAAACGCTACTTGCGAGCTGGGGTTATCGATAACCAGCTTTATAGTGAGAGCCGAGAAGGTGTTCCTCAAGGCGGGCCGTTATCACCCTTACTGGCGAACATTATGCTCGACCCTTTGGACAAAGAGCTTGAGAAACGAGGCCATAAGTTTGCTCGCTACGCGGATGACTTCACTATCTTGGTGAATACTCCACGTGCGGGTAAGCGCGTGCTTAGCAGTATCAGCAGCTTCCTGAGTCACCGTCTGAAACTGATCGTGAATTCGGTCAAAAGCCACGTCGTCAAAACCAGTGAAAGCAAGTTCCTTGGATTCACATTCAAGGCAGGTCGCATTCAATGGCACCCAAAGACATTGCTGAAATTTAAGCAACAGGTCAGACGGTTAACGAACCGTAACTGGGGCGTGTCTATGCACTACCAACTCTCTAAGCTCAGCCAATATTTACGTGGCTGGATAAATTACTTTGGTATCGCTAGTGGCTATCAGCGATGCGTCGATCTAGATCATTGGATCAGGCGCAGAATCAGAATGGCCTATTGGCGACAATGGCGAAAGCCGCGCACCAAAGTGAGACGCTTAATGAAATTGGGTGTGCAAGTTCAGGCCGCAGTTGCGTGTGGTATCACCAGCAAAGGGCCATGGCGCAGTGCTAAAACTCCGGGGGTTAATCAAGCTTTATCACTTGATTACTTAAAATCCGAAGGGCTTTATTCATTGCGTGATGGTTGGATCGCGCTTCACCATTCTAAGTGAAACGCCCTGTGCGGAGCCGCATGCAGGGTGTTGTGGGGGCTGGAGGTTAGATACCTCCGGCTACCCGATTAGGCGTACAACGAAACGTACGCAGCTTTGCTGCCACCACTAGCCAATTAGCCAGCTTGTTTAAATTATTGAATTTAAGATAAAACAACCCTGTGCGAAAAGCCAGATGTTAACGACATTGCTGGATAAAAGAGCGAGTTTAGAAAGCTGGTGATGTTGAATGTTGGCGTTGCGATGTTGATGAAAAGCGCGTTGCTAGAGCCGTTGAAACAACCGAGAAAGCTAGCCGCGAACACGACCTAGCGAAACAACCTTGATGCTGGAATGTCACTTCTTAACCAACATTTTAATGCTGTAAGTAAATGACGCCTAACACCCAACTTTGGGGCGCAAATACGTAGGCTAAAATACGGAGCGAAGCGAAGGGAGCCTACGTGTTTGTGTCCCAGCGAACGCAGTGAGCGACAATAGTTGTTTGTTAGGTGCGTGCATGTTTAAGCCGCCTTTTGTCTTTTAGCAAGATACCAAAAAAACACTCCTAAAATCGAACCATAAATTGAGCAAGTCAATATAGTAAGTAAAGCTGATTCAAAATTTTCGTTACCCAATAATTCAATAAACAGTAACCCGAAAGAGTTCGCTAAAAGAACAGCGGCAGAAAGATACCAATATATGGCGCCTGATGTTTTATTTTTAATTAAAAGAAATATTGGCAACGAGAGCAATACTATGGCCAAGGCAGGAAACAAAAATACAAAAAACACTACTAATGGCATTGATTTCCTTGAAGCACCTAACTTTTAAATAAGGGGCGCAGACATGTGGGGCATAATGGCGAAGCCGCCCTGCGTGTATGCGTCCCAGCGAACGAAGTGAGTGACTTAATTTTTTTGTTAGGTGTAATTGCCAATAAAAGGACCGTACAATTTAAGACTGCCATCCAAGCCATTGTGAACCAGTATATAACTCAATGACTCACCTTTAGGCCTAAAGAGAGTAAAAGCTAAACTATCTGAAACCAATTCACTTCTTAGTTCACACACTTCATCAATACCTAACGTACCTCTTTGAAACTCTCTGTCTGAAATGTTTTCATGAATTAAGTTACCGTTTTGAAGCTGTAGTTTTATATATTTTACTTCTAAATTTTCGCAGCTGCGCACTTTTACTGCATGAGCATTAAAACTGCTGAACGTAGCCATAACAACGACAAAAGTAAGTATTTTCATCATTACACCTAACTTTCCAATAACGGGCGCAGACATGTGGGGCATAATGGCGAAGCCGCCCCACATGAATGCGTCCCAGCGAACGTAGTGAGTGTGTTTATTGGCTTGTTAGGTGCGCTCACGCCAAGACCCCATTTAGCAGCATACTGGGCATAAAAAAGTAAAAAGCCAATAAGCCCGAACTTGTAAATAGAAGTGCGGCTGCACAAAAAGAAGCTTGTACGAAGAAAACGGAAGGTTTAGCAGATGCGCTATGCCTAAAAGCCACTACTGAGGTTTGTAAACATTCTTTAATTGCATGGTATTTTGTTGAGAACCAAGAAATGATGGGAGCTAGGCTAGCAAAAACGAGAGCAAATGCGACTTCCATACCACCCAATTGAACTAAGAAGGCTATCTCTGGCAAAACTGCCGCCGCAACAACCATTGCGATACCGATAACTGCGCGTTGTAGATTAGTTAATTCATTCCATGATTTCATAATTTTTCCTTTCAGCACCTAACTTTTAAATAAGGGGCGCAGGCGCGTGGGCTAAAATGCGAAGCAGCCCACGTGTATGCGTCCCAGCCTGCGCTAGCAGGCGACTTAATTTTTTTGTTAGCCCAACTACATAAACTTACGCGGCTTGCCGCCAACAGATAATGAATTTACCTAAAGGCTAAACTGTTAAAAACGACTATAAGACAACACTGCGATAATTGAAACAACCATGTGATTTAGCGTCGTCTTGTGATTTGAAGCTGAAAAGAGAGAAGACGGACATGCCTACGATTGGTTTAAAAATGAAGTGAAGTTGACGGCGTCTTACGAAGCGACTGAAAACTACCTTGTTGTACCTGATTACCTGATGAATTTATTCTTTGCGCTTAAATTAGTAATTCGGGCTAACAATTTATTATACGGAAAAAATCCTTTATGCAAGGCGGAAAGAATCCGTATATCAATTTAGGGTGATACCAAAATATCACCCTAAAATAATATTTTAAATAACAAATACAATAATAAAGGCGTCAAATACGGAAACTATCCTTTTTATTTTCGCGTGCCGCAAATAGCAGGTAACATGTATAAATAAACAGTGGTTTGGTGTGGCTATAAATAGGCATCTGGATGAATTTTATTTACCTTCCACTCACCACCTTCTTTTATCAGGTCTAAGCTACGTAAGTCTTCTACTTTGTCACCGTTATAGTTGCCGCTAAGAAAAACGGTGATGGTTGATTTCTCAGAAAACTCACTTCGGCCAACTTGGCCAGCGCTTTGTGGGGTTACTGTAACAGTGTCGTACTTTAAATTAAGTAGATGTCGCTGTACGTTGTTATTTGTATGATATCTCGTCAAAATTCGCGACATTTTTTCACTTGAAAGGCGAATGGCTCTGTCAAGGTTATCGTCTTCGTAAACGCTTTTAAGGAACATAACGGTTGTATATTCGGGTGTGCTTTCATCAAGCATTCCGTATCTACCTATTCCTTCTTCTTTTTCACCACAGGCAGATAGCATCAAAACTGTAAAAAGCCCTGTAAGGGCGTACCACATACGCGTTTTCATTTGGATTACCTTAATTTTAAGAGGTCCGTTTCTTATTGATAGTTTTATACCCCATTGAAGTCAACACACATAGTACTTCAATCACTCTCATGTTGATTATTCACAACATTCAGTTAAAAAGCAAAGTTGAAAGAAGGGGCGAGCGCTAAAATAGGAGCAGAGTAGGGGGAATAGAACAAAACATAAGATATAAAAAAGCGAGGCATTGAGCCTCGCTTATCAAATACAACTGCAGTTGGGTTTACTGAACTTCTTCTTGCTCGTCGAAGGCACCAGCAAAGAGTGGGCTGCTTAAATAACGCTCTGTTCCGCTTGCTAACAATACAACAACAATTTTGTCTTTGTTCTCTGGGCGTTCAGCAAAGCGTTTTGCTGCAACAACTGCTGCACCTGACGAAATACCCGCAAGAATACCTTCATCGGTCATAAGTTTGCGCGCCATTTCCATACATTCTTCGTTTGAAACCTGTTCAACTTCATCAATCAAACTTAGATCTAGGTTACCAGGAATGAAACCAGCGCCTATGCCTTGGATTTTGTGTGGTCCAGGAGTTAGCTCCTCACCAGCAAGGGCCTGCGTGATAACTGGCGAGTCTGTCGGTTCTACTGCTACTGAAGTAATAGCTTTACCCTTGGTATTTTTAAGATAACGACTAACTCCGGTAATTGTACCGCCCGTACCTACACCCGCAACGAATGCGTCAACTTTACCATCGGTATCTTCCCAAATTTCTGGGCCCGTGGTTTTTTCATGAATGGCTGGGTTAGCCGGGTTGTCGAATTGTTGTAGCAATACGTATTTATCTGGGTCTGATGCCACAATTTCTTGTGCAGCGGCAACCGCACCTTTCATACCCTTTGGCGCTTCAGTAAGGACTAGGTTTGCACCCAATGCTTTTAACAGCTTACGACGCTCTAAACTCATGCTGCTAGGCATTGTAAGCGTAAGTTTGTAGCCGCGAGAGGCTGCAACAAAGGCTAACGCAATACCGGTATTGCCACTTGTAGGCTCTACTATTTCTTTGCCTTCGGTTAAAACACCGCGCTTTTCTGCATCCCAAATCATGTTAGCACCGATGCGGCATTTAACACTGAAACTTGGGTTGCGCGACTCGATTTTTGCGTAAACATTACCTGATGTTACGCGATTCAATTTTACTAGCGGCGTGCGGCCAATAGATAGGGAGTGGTCGTCAAATACGTTCATTATAAATCTTTACCTCGTTCCTGATTTAAAGGAAACCCCTTCTGTCGTGATCTGTACGACCTTTTTAGTAGTTAATAATTCAACGCCTGTGATAGTTAATAATTCACAGCCTAAATTAGGGGATTTCGTTATACCCCTATATCATTGGTCCCATTTATAAAAATGCAAAGTGCTTTTTAGCTATATGTTATATCGATGGGAAATCATATGAAGCCCTTGATATCATAGCTAAACTAGCAAAGACGAAAAATTAAACGGAGTACAACAATAATGGCTTTCAGTGGCACGTCTAATTATATCGCAACCAAAGATTTACAGTTGGCTGTAAATGCAGCTATCACGCTTGAGCGCCCGCTTTTAATCAAGGGCGAACCCGGTACGGGCAAAACCATGCTTGCAGAGGAATTGGCCGAAAGCCTGGGAACCGAGCTAATTCAGTGGCACATCAAGTCGACCACAAAAGCGCAGCAAGGTTTGTATGAATATGACGCAGTATCCCGCCTTCGCGACTCTCAATTAGGTGATGACCGCGTACACGATATCGGCAACTACATCGTAAAAGGTAAGTTGTGGGAAGCGTTTAGTGCAGAAAAGCGCCCGGTACTGTTGATTGATGAAATTGATAAAGCTGACATTGAGTTTCCTAACGACTTGCTTTTAGAACTCGATAAGATGGAATTCTTTGTGTACGAAACACAGGAGCGTGTTGTTGCGAAACAGCGTCCTATTGTTATCATCACGTCGAACAATGAAAAAGAACTGCCAGATGCATTCTTACGCCGCTGTTTTTTCCACTATATTCAGTTCCCGAATCCAGATGACATGCAAGAAATTGTGAATGTGCACTTTCCTGATTTAAAGAAGAAGCTGCTTGATGAAGCGTTAAAAGCTTTTTTCGAAATTCGCGATGTCCCAGGACTTAAAAAGAAACCTTCTACGTCAGAACTCATCGATTGGTTAAAGCTTCTTGTTGCTGAAGATATTCCTCCAGAAGCGCTGCATTCAAAAGACGGTAAAGCAGCAATACCGCCACTGTACGGCGCTTTACTTAAAAATGAGCAAGACATTCATTTGTTTGAAAAACTGGTCTTTATGGCGCGTCGCTAATGCTTATTCAGTTTTTTTATACACTGCGAAAATATCAGGTTAAAACCACGCTGCGCGAGTTACTTGATTTGCTGAGTGCGCTTGAAAAGCACGTGGTGTATGCCGACATTGAAGCCTTTTATAGTTTGTCGCGTACCATCATGGTGAAAGACGAGACCCAATACGATAAGTTCGATAGGGCGTTTGCTGAGTATTTTGAAGGGGTTGAGTCTATTGACCTGTTTGGCAAAGACATTCCCGAAGAGTGGTTACGCAAGGAAATTGAGAAAAACCTAAGCCCAGAGGAACGAGAAGCATTGCGTAAAGCGGGCGGTCTAGACGAACTGATGGAAACCTTGAAGAAACGCTTAGAAGAACAGGAAAAGCGTCACCAAGGTGGAAATAAATGGGTCGGTACGGGCGGTACTTCACCCTTTGGTGCCTATGGCGACAACCCCGAGGGCGTGAGAATTGGTCAGAAGGGTAATAGGAAGTTTTCTGCGGCTAAAGTATGGGATAAACGCGAGTTTAAAAACCTGAGTTCAGATGTGGAATTGGGGACCCGTAACATTAAAGTGGCATTGAGAAAGTTGCGTAAGTTTGCCCGCACGGGTGCCAGTGAACAGCTTGACGTGCATACAACCATCGGTGAAACCGCTAAAAAAGGCGGTTTGCTTGATATCCATATGGCCCCTGAGCGTCACAACGCGGTAAAGGTACTGATGTTTTTTGATGTGGGAGGCTCTATGGACCCTCACGTTAAGAGCACCCAAGAACTTTTTTCAGCAGTGCAGACCGAGTTTAAATATTTAGAGTACTTTTACTTTCACAACTGCGTTTATGAAGAAGTGTGGAAAGATAATCTTCGTCGCAACAAAGAGCGCATTCCTATTTGGGATATCATTCACCGCTACGGTAAAGACTATAAGGTTATTTTTGTTGGCGACGCTACCATGGGGCCGTATGAAATTACGTATCCAGGGGGCAGTGTAGAGCATTGGAACGAAGAGCCAGGCAGTGTATGGATGCAGCGTATATTGAATCATTTCAATAATGCCGTATGGCTCAACCCTCAGCCTGAAAACTATTGGCCTTATTATTCGTCAGTCAAAATAATGCGAGAAATAATGGAAGACCGAATGTACGGGCTCACTCTCGAGGGGTTAACGGCGGCTATTAAAGGGCTTAGCCGAAGCCGTTGATTTGTGCTTTTATGGTAAGAGCTCGTGTGAAAAAGCGCCGTGAGTTTGCCACAATTTAGCTGTAGCGTATTAACAGCTTGCGTGCGGCTTTCAACTTCTAGCACTATCCACGTTTGAAAAAACGCCCGCACAGGGCGCTTTTTATAAGTAATTCCAAGTCATGCTTTATGACCGCAGTTAAACTAAACATTAAAGGGTGCGTAAACGTTGCATACTGAAAGCTATCATTTGGCGTTTTTATTACTTGCCGGAGGTCGAAGTGCGCGTTACGGGGGGAATAAACTTTTATCTGAGCACCCTGAATCAAATCTACCTCTCGTTGAGCACAGTCTACGTGTGCTTTTAAATGCGAAAACGGCACATACAAATACGCAAGTCACCAATTGCGAAGCCGCGGTTTCTGAAGTAAGTCATAAAGGTTTATTCGATAAAACGAATCAGGTTACCCTAGTTGCGGGCAAATGGCATGAAAGTTTAGAAACACAGCTAAGCCACTGTCCGGTTAACCTTGTACACAATACACAGTGGGAAGAGGGGATTGCGTCTAGTATTCGTTTTGGATTGCAGCATATTTTAACAGTATCCTGTTCGGTTTCCGAGACAATAGCGCCAAAATCAAATGGCAATAACCACAGCGGCTTACACGGTCCAGAACACGCGAGCCGTAGCTACTCGCCGAGCCACTTGCTCATTTCTTTGGCAGACTTACCGTGTTTAGCAGAGCAGGATTTAGCAAACTTGATCCAAGCGTCGCAAAATAACCCTGATAAAATTGTGTGCTGTGAATGGAAAGCTAAAAACAGTGGAAACGAAACTCTGAATGGTTCAGAGGCACGGCTTACGGTACCGGCCATATTTCCTAAGGCTTTATTCGGCGAGCTTCTTACGCTTGAGGGAGACACAGGCGCTAAACCCATTATCAGAAAATACATGAAAAAAGGGAAAGTCGTTGCGATACCTACGCCCAATGCCCAGTTTGATATAGATGTACCACAAGACTGGGCCAATATAGCAATGCCAAGAAATCGAGCCACTCATGAAGACTAACCGATAACGCTTAATGAACGTTATCGGCTAAAGTGCCCTTAATCTTGCCGCATTACTAGGGCGCTGAATATAAAGCAGACGAGCGCCTAACATAACGGCCGCTGCGCTTAGGCCCACTATAAAACCAATCCAAAACCCTGCAGCAGCCATGGGCTCTGCCGTTATCCAGTTCGTTCTTCCCAAAATTACACCGGTTGGCAAGCCAATCAGCCAGTATGAGATAAACGTGATAATAAACATGGCCGTGGTATCTTTGTAGCCTCGCAGCGCGTTAGCTGAGATAACCTGAACCGCATCTGACAATTGGAATAGGGCTGCATAAATAAGCAGTGCATTGGCTAACGTGTAAACTGCTTCATCGCTAGTGTATAAGCCTATGATGAATCCTTTCGCTAAAAGAGTAAAACTAGCGGTACATGCGGCTGTGCAAAAGCCAATGAGAATAGCTGCACGAGCTGCGATCTGAGCCTGACGTTGATTGTTTTGGCCTATTCGATACCCTATGCGGATAGCCGCGGCCATGCCCATACTCATAGGAAACATGAACATTAGCGCTGAGAAGTTCAGCGCAACTTGGTGTGCAGCCACCGTTGTTGCCCCAAAAGGTGCAAGTAATAATGCCACCACTGAAAATAGCGTCACTTCAAATAAAATGGTCATTGCGATAGGCAATCCCATTTTAAATGTGCGGCTTATGGTCACCATGTTGGGTTTGTACATTTGCCCAAACAAGTTATATTTCTGAAGCGCAGGAGCGAAGCGTACATAAATAATGGTAGCGATAAGCATAGTGTAAATAACAATGGCTGTCGCTATGCCGCAACCTGCTCCCCCCATGGCGGGGATCGGTCCTACGCCATAAATGAAAAGATAATTACCCACTACGTTTGCCATAAGTCCGATGACGGTAATGATCATGGTTGGCTTTGTTTTACCTAATCCCTCGCAATAGTTCCTGAGCCATTGATAAAGAGCAAAACCAGGCATGGCAAACAGTACATAAAGCACATAGTCTACGGTAATGCTAAATAGCGCTGGCGCCATTGGGAATAGTGCAACAATGCTCTCGGTAAACGGTATTAACCCTGCGATCACTAATCCTACGAAGAACACCAAGTAGCCAGCCTGTTGACTGGCATCGGCAATGCCGCTTAAATTTTTATTACCTTGTAGACGAGATATGATGGGAGGTAGGGCTAAAGCGATACCCTGAATAAAGCATAGCAGTGGTACGGTAATGCTAAAACCGAGCGCTACGGCTGCCATATCCGTTGCACTGTAGCGCCCAGCCATAATGGTATCGCTAACACCCATCAGCATTTGCGTTATTTGCGCCACCAGCAATGGCCACGCGAGTTTTAAAATGTCTCGACCTTCTAGAAGAAAGCGTTTTTTAATCACGACAATGTGTCTCTTAAGTATTTGCCAGACTACAGGGGGTAATCTGTAAGGCGTATTAACGTTTTTGGCTATCAGCCAAAAGCGAGGAAATGTGAGTTATTCTATGTTGTTAAATCTTGCCCAGGCTAAAAGTGAAGAGGCATAACTTCAACTTTGTCGCCTACCTGCAATTCACTGACATCCTCGGGCACAACCATTAAGCAATTTGCTGACGTAATAGAGGTCATCACCCCCGAACTTTGGGATTTGAAGGGGGTCACTTCCCAATCGCCGCACTCATTTTTAACCATGGTTGCGCGCTGAAAATCTCGGCGTCCGGCACGACGATTAAGTGTGGTTGTGATAGTAGCGCTCACAGAAAATGGCGTGTAGGCATCTAATTGCCCCTGCATTTTCTTGATAATTGGTACCACAAGCAATTTGGCTGTTACAAATGAAGACACTGGATTACCAGGAAGGCCACAAAATAACGTGTTATTGATGTTGCCTAAAGCGAATGGTTTGCCTGGCTTTACCGCTATCTTCCAAAACTCTATGGCGCCTAATTCTGCAATAATATCCTTCACATAGTCTGCGTCGCCTACGGATACGCCTCCGCTACTTACCATTACATCCACTCGTGAGCTTGCATCGGTAAATAGTTTACGTAAAGAGGTCTCGTCGTCTTCCACAATACCAAAATCAATGAGTTCTAGGTTTTCGTTTTGTAAGATGCTACTAACGCCTACGCGGTTTGATTCATAAATTTGAGTATCTGCACGTGCTGAGCCTGGCGCAGCTAATTCCGACCCTGTAGCTACAACGCCAACGCGAAGTTTTCGTATAACGTCTACCGTATTTTTACCCTGTGAAGATAGCAACATTAGGTGCTCAGCATGTAAGCGCGTTCCCTTTTTTACAAGCGCGTCGCCGCGTGCTATATCATTCGCCTTTTTACGAATATTTTCTTGTGCGATAGGGCGTTTGTTTATCACCACTGCGCCCTCGAATTCCGAGGTGTTCTCTATCATTACAACCGCGTTAGCATTTTCAGGAACGGGCGCTCCCGTCATAATTTTGAATGCTCTACCGGGTTGAAGGGGAGTATCTGCGCGCATGCCTGCTGTAATAACACCCTGTACTTCCAGCTTTGATGTAGCCGTCTGTTCCAGTTCTTCAGTGTTAACGGCATAGCCGTCCATCGCAGAATTATCCCATGGTGGTACGTCTACATTTGCTACAACATCTTGCGCCAAAATGCGATTATGTGCGTCAAAAATACTCACTTGTTCAACGTCGGTTATTGCTTTGGCAGCGTCCAATGCTTTTGTGAGGGCTTCTTCTAGCGAAAGCCATTTAGATGACATACCAAAAACTCCATGAAATTGTTTAACAGGCGGATATTACAGAAAAAAACACGTTATACCAAAAGTTAACGTGTGAAATTAAGTATAGTCAGCTGGCTAATGGCGACGTTTGCTCGGTAAATTTTTGAAAAGTTGTTAAACGTTCAGTGCGTTAATGACTAAGGCTTAACATATCCAACATGTTGCCGATGTCATCCATCACCCAGTCAGGATGGAAAATTGAAATGTCTTGCCCGTAATTGTAGCCGTAAGTAAGGCCAATACTTCTCATATTGGCCGCTTTAGCTGCAAGAATATCGTTTTTAGAATCTCCTACCATCACGCATTGAGAGTGAGACACGTTAAGCACTTCACATACGTGTAAAAGGGGGAGCGGAGACGGTTTCTTTTCTTCAAGTGAGTCGCCACCAATACATAGGTCGAATAAGTGATTAATGCTGAAATTTTTAAGAATAGCGGGAACAAATGCTTTCGGCTTGTTTGTTACCAGAGCGAGATTAAATCCATTTTGTTTTAGCGTGTGCAAGGTATCGCTTACATTAGGATAGAGGGTTGAAGCGTCACAAACATATTTTTCATAGTGGCGAAGGAAGACCTCAAGCGCGTTGTTTAGGTAAGTCTCTGGAATAGAATTATCAACCTCATGGCTGCCAGATAGCCCTCTATGCACAAGCATTTTTGCGCCATTGCCCACCCAACCTCTAATTTCAGGTAAGGAGAATTGAGCTTTGCCTAATTCGGCAAGCGTGAGGTTTAAAGATGTCGCCAAATCCGGTGCCGAATCTACCAATGTGCCGTCAAGGTCAAATAAAAATGTATTAATATCGCGCATGGCAAATGTGCATTTTGAAATGAGATGTTAATCATAACACCGCAGTATCCTTACCGCGGTATAAAAGTTAGTCAGTTGATTTATTCAAAATCTTGGTTACTGATCCAAAGAACTTGGTATGGTTTCATTTGTAAGAAACCGCTGGATAGCGCTATTTCATCGCGAGTGATGAGATCTATCCAATTATCAGTGCCTATCAAGTTGATATCGGATAACAGAATAGTTTGCTCTTCATCACTGATATTGCTAATGCAGAATATGCTTTGTTTCCGGTCTAAACTCTGGCGCCAGTAGCCGAAGATTTGGTTTCCTAACTGTAGCGTAAACTGCGTTGCATTGGGGTGAAATGCTGGCTGTGCTTTACGGATGCGGATCAATTGAGAAATACGGGTCAAGACTTTGTGATGCTGAGAGAACGGAGAATCTAGCAATGCCTCTAGCTCATTAAAGTGCCAGCGCTTCCTATTGATAGAGCGATTTTGCCCGGTATTAGCCACTTTTTCATAGTCATTAGAGGTACCCAATAAGCTATGAATATAGATACCAGGAATGCCCTCCATGCCCAACATGATGGCATGAGCGCAAATAAAGCGGTCAACCTGATATTTGTCAGGGCCTTTTATCGTGCCTTGAAGCGCATCAAACAAGGTGATGTTGATTTCGTATGGTTTCTGTTGGCCGTGCTCAGAGGCGCGCCACGATACCTTTCCACCAAAATGCTGCATAGCGTGAACTAAATCAGATATTTCCTCATCGCTTAGCAAACCCTCAGCGGGTCGAAGACCAATTCCATCATGCGAAGCTATAAAGTTGAAATATGCGGTACCGTTTTGAGCGGGCGGCATACTCATCATCCAGTTTTTAAGATAGGTGCAGTCTCCGCTAACCAGCGTATTAACCAGCAGTGGGGGAAGGGAAAAATTATAGATAGCATGGGCTTCGTTTGCATTACCGAAATAGGTGAGGTTTTCCCTGTTAGGAATATTAGTTTCAGTAATGATTATGATTGACGGGTCAACATGCTCTATCAACGTTCTTATCAAACGGATGACTTCGTGGGTTTGAAACAAGTTAATGCAGCTGGTGCCGACAATTTTCCATAAAAATGCCACCGCATCTAAACGAAATATTTTGGCGCCCTTATCAATGTAAAGTTTGATAATGTCGATGAACGCTAAAAGTACTTTTGGGTTTCTAAAATCAAAATCTACCTGATCGTGACTAAAGGTACACCAAACATGCTTGGTTCCCTCTGCTGTCTCTGTTTCGCGAAGTAGAGGAGACACTCGTGGACGTGTCACCATAGACAAGTCATCAGCTGGGTCCGCTGTGAAGAAAAAATCAGACCCAGGCCCTTGGCCTTTTATAAAATTATCGAACCAAGCGCTTCGTGCTGAACAGTGATTTATCACTAAGTCTGTCATGAGGCCATAGTCTTTAGCGATGGCTTCAATATCATCCCAAGTACCTAATGCTTCATTTACTGTTGAATAATCGATAACCGAGAATCCATCGTCCGAGCTATAGGGAAAGAATGGGAGGATATGCACGTTATTTACGGTGTTCTTGCAATAGCGATGCAAAAATTTGTTCAGCGTGACAAGAGGGCGTTCGTTTTCGTCAACAATGCTATCACCATAGGTGATCATGACAATGTCGTCTTCATCCCAGTAGTTGTAGTGCGATTTAGGGGAAGCTATGTCGGTTTGTTGTTGAATACCTATCGTATTTAATAACTGAGTGGCTAGCGTCTCATACGAGACGTCTAGCGCTACATCGGCATAAATGCTTTCTAAATGGTGCTTTACTTTGTCATGGAGGTGCTCCCATGCCATATTACTTACTCCATAAATTCTGCAGTATCAGCTTCAACCGCTTCTAACAATCTTTCTAAAATATCAGGTACCGCACTGGTCACGCGATTCCAACTTGGAATAAAAGGCGTTTCCATAGGATTTTCTAAGAAGTTTTGACCCGCTTTCATAATATTGCTGGCAAACATCTCGACCGCTTTTTCTTCACTGTGGATGTCTAAGTTCAAGCCGTTCATAACCGCATCATTGTGATAGGTTTCAATAAAGTCTAGCGCAATACGGAAATAGGTCGCTTTGATAGAGCGGAACATTTCATTGCTGAACGTGTAGCCTTGGGTCGCCAACTTACGGAATATCGCTTTCGTAATGTCTATAGACATTTTAGATAAGCCGCCTTGGTCGTTATTAAGCGAAAGATCTTGATGCTTGTGATCATAAATATCGCAAATATCGGCCTGACAAAGACGATTATGTGAATAGTTGCGGTGCATCTCTGAAAGTACACCAATTTCCAAACCCCAGTCGCTTGGAATGCGAATATCGTTTAATACATCGCGTCTAAACGAGAACTCACCGGCCAGTGGATAACGAAAACTGTCCATAAACTCTAAATATTCATTGTCACCCATGATGCGCTTAAGGGCGCGCAATAGTGGCGTAACAAGAAGGCGAGATACACGACCGTTAATTTTGCCATTAGCTACGCGGGCGTAATAACCCTTACAAAACTCGTAGTTAAACATTGGATTTGCGACAGGGTAGATAAGCTTTGCCAACAAGTCCTTGTTGTAGGTAACAATATCGCAATCGTGCAGTGCTACCGATTCTGCGCGGTTTGACGCGAGTACATAGCCCATGCAGTACCACACATTACGACCTTTACCTAACTCTTTTGGCGCTAAGCCCTGTGACTGAAGCTCCTCGTCTAGCGCTTTAAGTCGAGGCCCATCATTCCAAAGTACTCTGTGGTGCTGAGGCAGTTTGCCAAAAAACTTAAGTGCATGTTTGTACTGGTCTTGATTTGCACGGTCAAGGCCAATAACAATCTCTGACAAATAGGGAACGTTTGTTAACTCATTGACAATATGGGGAAGTGCGTCACCTTCTAGTTCAGAAAAAAGTGAAGGAAGAATAAGTGCCATTGGGCGCTTTTGAGAAAACTGTAGCAGTTCGGCTTCAAGCTCTTCGGTGGGACGACGAGCCAAGTTATGTAACGTAGTAACCACACCATTTTGATAAAAATCAGCCATGTGTCCTCCTGATCAAAGGGATAATAATTGAGTAAGCATTTCGTTCCAGCCTTCAGGGCCGGTTAGGGTGCTGGTATAGACCTCTTCTTTTTTTACTGCAGGTGGAGGATTTACCGGTGATAAAATGCGGATTGGAACGTGCGCTGCTTCAAGCATTGCCACGTCGTTTTTACCGTCGCCAAGGGCGATTGTTTTAACTTTAGTAATATGTTGTTTTTGGTATTCACTGGCCAGCCACTTAAGTGCTTGGCCTTTATCACAATTACCTGAAATATGGATAAAACGGCCGCCTTCCAGAGGAAATGCTCCTCGGTCTTTGACAACTTTTAGAAAGCGTTCTTTCTCTTCGTCCGTGCCAAGCCATAAAACAGGTTCGCCAAATTGACGCTTTGCAGCGAGCGATGCTGATAGTTCGTCTAACCCTGTGCAATCTTGTATTTCTTGGACCGACATTTTAGAAAACTGTTTGTACTTGCCGTCAAACTCACTACCCATTTTTTCTAGCAGTTTAATCCAGTAATTTTTATTGGAAATAAATGCTTTGCACCAGTAGCCATCAATCCAAATAGTGCCCGTGGGCTTTTGCTTAAAGAAACCATGCGGAATAAAAACAGCGGCGCCATTTTCAATAATGAATGGCCCATCAAGACCAATCTTCTCCCGCAATGGTTGTAGCTCTGCAAATGTCTTACTGGTAGTGGGTATAACGGGGATCTCTTTTTCTTCTAATGCCGTCAAAGCCGGTTTCGCCGCCTCAAAAGAGTAGGTATGGTGGTCTAACAGCGTGCCGTCCATATCGGTGAAAACAAGCGTTTTCGTCATTGTTTTACGTCCTGTTCAGTTATTGTTCTTTTTTCATCAAGGTAGAACACCGTATCGCACTTTTCAGGCAAGTACTGCAACGCGTTCTCCGTGATGCGCTGATAGTGTTGCACAAAGTTTGCCACTTCTTCGTCAGACATTACTCCGTCTCTTTCTTTCAAGGCTTTGGCTGCAAGTTTATGTTCCTGTTCTAGCCTCCATTGATACACGCAATCAAAGCTAGGTGCCTTTAGCATAATACGATAGTCGATTTTCTCGAATAACGTTTGGTAATCACCAGCAAGTTCTGTGTTTACAAAGGAACGCCAGATTGCTAAAGGGTCTTCAACTTCTTCTAAGTGGTTGATTGGCTTTTTAATTTCGGAATTCGACTGTGGAATGGCACCCACGCACCAGCCCTCAAGTATGATGAAGTCAGGTTTAACTTCTATGACAGGCCATTGTGCTTGAGGGAAGGGGTTATCCGTTGCTTTATTAAATCGAGGAAGCAGCGTTCGCGCACCTTTATCTAAACTACGAAATGTATTTAGCGCCAAAGTAACGTCATGTGTCCCCGGAACGCCTCGGGTCTTCAGAAGCGGGTGAACTTTTATCGCGAGCGCGTTTCGTTGGCTTTGGTCAAAATAGAAATCGTCGATAGACAGCGAAACTACCCGTTTTCCATGAACAGACGAGAGGTAGGTTTCAATAAAGCTGGTTAGCGTAGATTTCCCAGAACCTTGGCTACCATTAATGCCAACAATAAGGGGGCTGCTTGCCCCTTTTTGGTGCTCAATTAGCCGTTCGCATAATGGTTTGAACCATTGTTGTGCAATTTCTGCATAACTACTTGGCAATTGATGCGTAGTTAAAAAGCCATGTATATCCATATTGTTACCTCAATCAATGCAGAATTCACACTTTCAATAGTAAGTGAGGTAACAACAATTGTGCCAATAGCGTTATTGAATATGGATGTTAGTTTCTACTTCTTGTTTGCAACAATAACGGCTCGTTGTGGTGCAGGGTAACCCTCTATGGTGCGAGTAATATCTTCCGGATCGAGAAAATCTTTCAAAGATTGGGTATCCATCCAGGGTGTTGACCGCTGTTCGTCAAGCGTAGTGTGATTAACATCTACGACACGGATATTTTCAAATCCCAACCGGCTTAGCCATACAGAAAGAGCGTCCGTACTTGGCAAGAACCATACGTTCCTCATTTGAGCGTAGCGTTCCCCGGCCATCAGCACCGTATTCTCATCACCGTCTACTACTAGCGTTTCAAGAACGAGCTCTCCGCCTTTTCTCAACTGATCTTTTAATTGTTGTAAAAAAGCCATTGGATCTTTTCGATGGTACAACACGCCCATAGAAAAAACCGTGTCGAAGGCTTTAAGTGGTTGCATGTCCTCAATGCCCATGGGAAGGAAATGTATATTTTCACTCGATGCATCGGTGTTACGAACAAAGTGCTTAATTGCGTGAAATTGAATTAGAAACAGTTGTGTGGGATCGACACCAATAACTCTGCTTGCGCCTTCACCGAGCATACGCCACATGTGATAACCACTACCACAGCCAACATCTAATACATTTCTGTTTTTAAGCGATGCAATGTGTGGTGATACACGATCCCATTTCCAGTCAGAACGCCATTCTGTATCGATATGTATATCATGGAGGTGAAAGGGACCTTTCCTCCACGGCATAAATTGCTTCAAAAGACCTTCTATCTGTTTCTTCGTGTATTCATCAACATCGGCATGACTACCAATGGAAACGGACGATGTAAGGTCAATGTAGCTAGGCAATGTCTTTGGAAGTTTGTTTAGTAACCGACACCACTTGTCAAACTCTCCGTGTTTAGCCGTTCGCTGCCATGCGTCCATTAACGAAGGTAGCGTCTGTAGCCAGTGTGAAAGTGGGCTGTCTATTAACGACTTATAACACTCGTTAAACCAAATCTGTTCAAGTTTAGTCATGGTTATCTCTGTATATTTATTGAAGCTTTGCTTGAGGGTTATTGGCAGCACTTAAGCTTTTATGGCAACCATTGATGTGAAGTTATAGCACTTGTACCACATGACAACATCTGAAAAGCCGACCTTTGTCAGGCGCATTTCATGTTCATTGAACGTATCAGTGAGCATGACTTTTTCCAGTGCCGCTCGCTTTTGGCTTACCTCTAATTCACTGTATCCATTATCTCGCTTGAACTGATGGTGCAAGTCTACAAGCAACTCATTACCGGCGAGGGAAGGGTGGCGAATTTTCTCAGACAGCACAAGCATACCGCCAGGGTTCAAGCCATCGAAAATGCTTTGAAGAAGAGCTTCTCGATCGGTGGGTGGAATAAACTGGAGGGTGAAGTTCATAATAACCAATGAGGCGTTTTGAATATCAACATTTTGTGCAAAATCATGTTGAATTTGTATAGGATTGGGAAGTGTAAACGTCTGCACAACACGCTTGCAGCGCTCAACCATCGCCTCTGACGCATCGACACCGATTATTTTGCATGACGCAGCGTTTACCGCTCTTGACACCGATAAGCTCGCAGCACCAAGGCTACATCCGAGATCATAAACCATCGAGTTAGGCGTTACCGCGACTTTAGCCAGTTCTCCGATAGTATGGACGATGGTTTCATATCCAGGCACAGAGCGTTGAATCATGTCGGGAAAAACATCAACGACAGACTCGTCAAATTTAAAGTCGTCTACTTTACTAAGTGCCTTCGCGTATATATTGTCGTGCTTCTTCACTGATTGTCTTCACTTGCCTAATTTGAGGCGCAATTTTACCGTTTGACGCGCAAATGCCAATGAAAAACACTAAATTAGTCATAAATTACGTCTTTTTGTAGATTAGGGCTTTTCGTTACTATTCTAAAGTATTAATCTATGAGCATAATGAAAATAAGGAAGTAGTAACGCCAATGACGAGAATTCTAGTAGCAGATGATCATCCATTGTTTCGCGAGGCACTGAGCGGCGCATTGGAGCCTTACTTTGAGAATGCGCAAATAATTCAAGCCGGAAGCTTAGATGATGCAGTGTCAAAGCTTAAGGAGTTCGATGGCATAGAATTAGTGCTTCTCGACTTAAATATGCCTGGCGGCGAATATTTCAACGGTCTCATTACGCTCCGTGAGCAATATCCGTCCATTCCAGTTGGGGTTATCTCAGGAAGCGACACCGTTGAGGTAGTTGCACAAGTAATGAGTTTGGGTGCTCAAGGTTTTATTCCGAAAGTGTCTGAAACCCGCGAAATTGCTCAAGCCATCGTTGATATGATCGGCGGTAAAAGATGGCTTCCACAAGGCATGGAAGAACAGTTGGAAAAGGTTGATGACGAGCTTAAATTGCTGCTTCAGCGCTTCCGCGAACTAACACCTAAGCAAATTCAGGTGCTTTCTTATTTGCGAGCAGGGCTTATGAATAAGCAAATTGCTCATGAAATGAATGTTACAGAAGCAACGATAAAAGCGCACATCAGTGCAATATTACGCAAGTTAGAAATCAACACGCGTACACAGGCAGTGCTGCTCATGGACAAACTTCAGCTAAGCTAAACCAAACGTCGCGTAATAAAAAAACCGGGTTATTGACCCGGTTTTTTTGTTTGAAGAATAATTTCCCCACCCTCAGTTACAATACCTAAACCTTTGTCAGGCACGTTTTCAAACTTCTTCTCACGCTTTATCAAGACCGTAGATGGCTCTGAACCATAGGGGGTATCACGATTATCTACTTCATCGGCTAATTTAGTTAAGTAAATTGCCCAATATTCCACGTGGGGCGTTGAGTAATCTTTATAAAACCCGATCCCAATTTGGTCTTGCTCTTCATAAAAGGGCAACTCCCCCAACAAATGCTGTCGGTGAGACGTCGAGGTTTTCAACGCGTACCAGACTTCATCCGCCGTAATATAACCACCCGCTAGTGCCTCTACCTGATTGCTCATTGCATCACCATAGTATTCAGGCAGCGTTAGACCCGCATTGCGGATACGAGTGTTTGGGCTTCCTCCAAGAAAGTGAGATACCAAGCCTCTTTCTGCCATATCTTTAGCTTTTTCTTCCGCTAGTGCTACAAGGGTAGGGTTGCAGAGCAATACTTTACGTTGTTGTCGTGGGTCGTTAGCTATTAACAAAGAGAGTGCTTTCGCCTGTTCTTTATCGCCACAGGTCGTTTCGTTAGAAAAAGTAGAAGTGGATATTAAACTGGCGAAAATTGCCAAGGACATTTCTTTACGACGAAAAAGGCCGCTAATGCGGCCTTTGGTCTTAAGCGTTAAACTAAGCAGCTTTTCCACCTCGCTTCTTAGCAGCAGTTGAAGAGTTTATTTTCGCGACTAACTCTTCATGGTCAAAATCATCAACGTTGATGGTGCGAAGTCTGCCAGCTTCTGTTTTACGCAGCAGAGCCGCTTCATCTTCGTTAATAACTTCTTCTGCAAGTGCTTCGTCAGCTAGCACGTCTAAACGAGTAAATGGAAGTTTAGCTTTCTTGTGCTTGCAGATGCGCTCAAAGATAGGTTCACTCGCCAATACATCGTCAAGCGTCTGTTCTAGGTCGCCGAATAAGCTTCCATCTTCACGGCTTAGGTACTGACCATAGCCTAAACGACTACGCGCTGTTGACGGTGTTTGAAGCATTTGAGCAATGGCGTGCTCTGTTTTATCAGAAGGCTTGCCAATACGACGACCAAACGGGATAACCATCACACGCATTGCCGCAGCAATAGCACGATTTGGGAAGTTCGCTAAGAAATCGTCAATTGCCGTCTCAATGTCATGCAATGTGGTTTGCATTGCCCAATGAAGAAGTGGCAAATCTTCTTTCAAACGACCATCTTCGTCGAAACGCTTAAGCGTTGTGCTGCCCATGTAAAGACCACTTAGGATGTCACCTAAACGTGCTGACAATCGCTCACGACGCTTTAAATCGCCCCCAAGTACGCCCATCGAAACATCAGTTAACAGTGCTAAGTTAGCGCTGTAGCCTTGAAGCAGCTTGTAATAACGAGCTGTTTCATCGGTAAAAGGTGCACTGCTAAATGCGCCATTAGTTAATGAGAACCAGATACTGCGAACTGTGTTAGCTACAGCAAAGCCAATATGGCCAAATACGGCTTTGTCAAACGCTTGCAGCGCCTCTTTTTTATCTTCAATAGACGCAGCCTGAATTTCTTTAAGCACGAAAGGGTGGCAGCGCATTGCGCCTTGACCGAATATCATCATATTACGGGTTAGAATGTTTGCACCCTCAACCGTAATAGAAATAGGGACTCCCTGATAACCGCGGCCAAGGTAGTTATTTGGCCCAAGCATTACGCCTTTTCCACCGTGGACATCCATCGAGTCGTTGATGACTTGACGCATTTTCTCGGTTAAGTGGTACTTACAGATTGCTGAGATAACAGAAGGTTTCTCGCCAAGATCAACACCCACAGTTGAAAAGCGCGTTACACCATCCATCAGGTAAGCATTACCACCAATACGGGCAAGCATTTCTTCAACACCTTCCATATGGCCTACAGGCATACGGAATTGACGGCGAATGCGCGCATAGGCACCAGTAGCAAGCGATACTGATTTCGCGCCACCCGCTGCCGAAGATGGAAGTGTAATGCAACGACCAACAGACAAACATTCCATAAGCATGCGCCAACCGCGCCCTGCCATTTTAGGGCCACCAATAATGAAGTCGATAGGTACGAAGATTTCTTCGCCCTTGATTGGACCATTTTGGAAAGGGGTATTAAGAGGGAAGTGACGACGGCCAATTTCTAGACCTTTTGTGTCTCTTGGAATAAGTGCACAAGTAATGCCTGGCTCTTTATCGTCACCTAATAGACCATCAGGGTCTTGAAGTTTGAACGCAAGGCCAATGACCGTAGCTACAGGTGCAAGGGTAATGTAACGCTTACTGAATGTTAAGCGCATGCCCAACACTTCTTCACCATCCCATTCACCTTTACACACAACACCAACATCAGGTATTGCGCCAGCATCCGAGCCTGCTTCAGGCCCAGTCAATGCGAAACAAGGAATTTCTTCACCAGCTGCAAGACGCGGAAGATAATGGTCTTGCTGTTCTTTTGTTCCGTAGTGCTGAAGAAGTTCGCCAGGCCCTAAAGAGTTTGGAACACCAACAGTACTAGAAAGTACCGCGCTTACGCCTGCAAGTTTTTGTAATACACGTGATTGTGCGTACGCTGAAAACTCAAGACCGCCGTACTCTTTTTTGATGATCATGGCGAAAAACTTGTGTTCTTTCAAGAACTGCCAAATTTCAGGAGGAAGATCCTGGTCTTTATGGTTAATTTGCCACTCGTCAACCATGGAGCAAACTTCGTCACATGGACCGTCTAGAAAAGCTTGTTCTTCGGCAGACAGTCGACCTTTGGGGATACGATGTAATTTGTCCCAGTCTGGTTTACCGCTGAAGATATCGCCGTCCCACCATACGGTACCAGCGTCGATAGCCTCTTGCTCTGTGCTAGACATTTCTGGCATAACTTTGCGGTAGAAGGCAAGCAGCTTCTTAGAGATGTGCTGCTGTCTGATATTTACAAGTGTGAATGGCAGCGTTAAAGCAAGAAACACTACCCAACCAAGCAGGCCTATGTCACCGAAAAGGGTGCCTAAAATCATAACACCTGCGCCCATGGCAACTGCCGTTACCAAACTGGTGCGCTGATAGCTAGCAACCGCTAGTGTCAGAACAACCAGTAAAAACCATATAAAATCTGCCATACTTCACTCCTGAAAGGCGTTGAACGTTACGCTAGTCATTTTAATCACTCTACCAATCGCCGTTTTTTCTTAGCAAATATCGAGGTCAGACCAGCATGCTGTAAACCTATTATTTAAAAGTGCAAAGATCAAGATTTTTACATGAATATTCTATTAACAACGTGATAAATAGTAGGCTTTAACCGAGGACCTTAACTAAGTATAGTTATAAATTCTTTTAACTATATGAATTATTGTTGTAGGACCACATCACTATTTTGGTGAAATGGCTTGAGCGAAAAAAAAGCGCCGACTGGGAAGTAGCGGCGCATTTTTGTATTGAATGTAAAAAGGCGACGAAGGTTCGAGGGCAGCAAGCGCCACTCATCAAGTCAGGTTACTGCATTTCGAACGATCTGAGTTTAATATCGCCTTGTTCGTCACCTTCTTTAAACTGTTGCAGTCTAACAAGCGTGTAGTTCAGTGATGGTGCAAACCATGCAAACGTTTCTCTCGTTTTCGATTCTCGAATAAGTTTAACCTTCACTGTTTCTATTTTGCCATACGGTAAAGACAGCACTTCTTCGTCCACAACCTGAACGCCGTAGTGTCTTAGCTCGCCACGATAGTTCACAAAATTATAGTCTAGCGATGTTTCACCTTGCGCTAAGCGTTTAGCGAGGTCGATTCGGTAAATCTGGTTATCGAACTCGCCGTTCCACTCAAACGTGTCGCCGTTTTCGACTGAAATTTTACCTTCGCCCTGATGGCTAAACGTTACTTTCAATTCTTTATCCGGACCAGTGCCTGAGCGATTATAGTAGTACTCTGAGGGAACAACCGTGTTGTCATCTATAGTGAAAATAGAATGTTCACTGCGCTTGTCCGACAAAAAGAATTTAGACACTTTAGACGTATAAATAAGCGAATATTGCTGATTGCCTAATTCAGAAAGCTCTATATTTGCTTCACCGACATCGTCTCCCCACTTATAAGCGGTATAAGTCGCTTTGTAGGGCTGTAGTGGTAATTGTGCAGTACTGTCTGTCTGGGAGGCGGCTACATTCAGCGATATAGCCAAAAGAAAACTCAGCCCGAGAGGTTTAGTCGTTTGCATAACCAGATTCTGGAAGTTCTTGCTCATCTAAAACTGCCTTATTGTTTCGCATCGAAAGTCGACCGGCACTAAACCAAGATAGCACAAGCGGATAGATGCGGCGTTCTTGTTCCTGAACACGCTCAGCCAAATCGCTGGCGGTGTCTTCTTCAAACACCGGTACGCGACTTTGAATGATAACTGGACCACCATCAAGTTCTGGCGTAACAAAGTGCACGCTTACACCGTGTTCTTCGTCGCCATTGTCAATAGCTCGCTGATGCGTATTCAATCCTTTGTACTTCGGCAACAAAGATGGATGAATGTTCACTAATTTTCCAGTGAAGCTGTCTACAAACTCTGGCGTTAATATACGCATGAAGCCTGCAAGCACTACGCAGTCGGCACCAAAAGCATTAATTTGGGCTTTGAGTGCTTCGTCGTAAGACTCTCTGGAGTCGAAAGTAGTGTGATCTAAGCATATCGCTTCGATCCCAGCTTCTTTAGCACGCTCTAACCCGTAAGCATTCGGTCTGTTGCTGATAACACCACTTATTTGGGCGTTGAGACGCCCAGCTGTTATCTCGTCAATAATTGCTTGTAAATTACTTCCGTTTCCAGAAATAAGCACACATAGTTTGGTTACAGAATTACTCACGCGTTGATCTCTACTTGCTCATCGCCGTCTTTAGCTGCGATATCGCCAATAACCCACGCATTTTCACCGTGCTGCTTCAGAATATCCAATGCTTGGTCTGTATCTGTCTCGTCAACAACGATAACTAGGCCCACGCCACAGTTAAAGGTGCGATACATTTCATGACGCGTAACGTTTCCGTTTTCCTGTAACCAAGAGAAAATTTCAGGCCATGTCCACGTGCTTTCATCAATAACCACTTTCGCATCTTCAGGTAGCACGCGAGGGATATTTTCCCAAAAACCACCGCCAGTAATGTGTGAAATAGCACTTACCTTTACTTTTTCAAGTAACGCTAATACTGACTTAACATAAATGCGTGTTGGCGCTAATAAGTGATCAATAATTGGCTTGCCGCTTAAATCTGCGTTAACGTCTGCGCCGCTTACTTCAATAATTTTTCTTACTAATGAATAGCCGTTTGAGTGCGGACCCGATGAACCAAGAGCAATCAGTTTTTGACCAGGTTTGACATTGGTTCCGTCAATCACGTTGTCGGCTTCAACGACACCGACGCAAAAACCGGCAATGTCATAGTCGCCGTCGTGATACATGCCCGGCATTTCTGCGGTTTCACCACCAATTAGCGCGCAACCTGCTTGCTCACAGCCTGCTCCAATACCTGTTACCACAGACGCTGCAACATCCACATCGAGCTTACCAGTGGCGTAGTAGTCAAGGAAAAACAGAGGCTCTGCACCTTGTACGATCAGGTCGTTTACACACATAGCCACTAAGTCTATACCTACGCCGTCGTGACGGTTTGCATCCATTGCAACTCTTAGTTTTGTACCCACGCCATCTGTACCCGAAACAAGTAGCGGCTTCTTATATTTAGTAGGCAGTTCGCACAAAGCACCAAAGCCGCCCAAATTACCTTTTACTTCTGGTCTATGGGTTTTTTTGGTAACAGATTTAATGCGTTCAACAAGTTGATTACCTGCATCGATATCTACGCCTGCATCTTTGTAACTTAAAGAGGTTTTATTTTCGCTCACGGTTGGGCCCTGAAACTAAGAGGTAGAAAACCGCGGATTCTACCAGCAAGTCGGCACAAGTCCAATTTGTGACGGCTATTTTATGTGCTTTTTGATCTTTTTTATTTTATGGATGAAATTAAATGCAATATAAAAGACAATAGAACGCTACTTTTGGTGAACATCTTGCTTTATAAAATGTTTCGCCTCAAAGGTAGGGGCATGCAGTGCGGCAGTTAAATCGTTTTATCGCGCAGCGGTATAGTCGATTAATGGCGGGTTAGCTAGGTAAGGATTTGATTTGAGAGAGTATGGAGTGTCAATGTTAACGGCAGTAAAACGCAATATCAGTGGGACCAACAAAAAGAGACAACGCTCTAAATGTATTTTAGGTCTTTCATTGATTGCACTGCTGAGCTATACAAGCCCTGCACTGGCTTCTCAGCGTATTGTGGTAAACGAAGCGCAGATTCAGGTGGAAGACCAATCTCAGCGAACTCAACAAGCTGCCCAGAAAAAGGCATTACAGCAAGTACTCGTGAAAATGTCTGGAAGTACAGGTGTATTAGAAAATGCCGGCGTTCGTGCTGTGCTAACGTCACCTCAGTCTTTGCTTCGCTCTTACCGTTTTTCTTTCGAGAACGGCAAAACTTACTACGTCGCCGAATTTGACCAACCTAAGCTTAACGAATTACTTCAAAGAGAAATGCTTCCACTATGGGGGGACAGGCGTCCAGAGACTATTGTGTGGCTGGCCAAAGAAGACGATAACGACGCCAGAGTCATTTTAGATGAGTCACTAGACACTGAACTACAGCGTGCCCTTAAACAAACGGCAAAAGAGCGAGGCGTTCCCCTTAGTTTACCGCTAATGGATCTCACCGACAGTGTGAATATTTCTTCTTATGACGTATGGGGGCGTTTCGCCGGTCCATTGCGCAAGGCGTCCGCTCGTTACAGCGTAGATAACATCATAGGGGCTCGCGTATATCGCAATGACGCCAGTGCAATTCCAGACCTGCCTGAAAATGTTGTGCCATCGGGAACTGTTGAATCACTAGATGATGTGCTTCTTGATGAAACACAAAGCGATGAGCAGGGGACTGAATCTTCTGAGCCTTCAGCAGGTACTTCGGAGCCTTCAGCAGGCGGGCAAGACGGATTTAGTAGCGAAATAAACCCCATGCAAGATCAGCATGCCACTCAGTACAACACGTTACAAGAAAACACTCCAAGCAAGCAGTCGGATAGCGTGACGCCTTCACTGATTGATACCAGCAGCAACACAACCCTTCCATTTACCATGGATGAATTTGCTGATTATGCGAAACGTGCTAGCGAAGGTGAATACGCACTTGATTGGGTGTTCATAGGCGGAGGCAAGGTCAGTTACGGCAGTATTTATGGGGATTCTCCCGAAGCATTAGGTAGTCAACTCATTGATGCTTACTCAAATTACCTCTCTTCTCTTTATGCCATCGTTGGCATTGAGGCGTCAGAGCGTGAAGTGGTAAATGTATCAATCGCTAACATTGGATCAATAAGCAGCTATGCCTCCGCAACTGATTATCTCAACAGTTTAAGCGTTATCGAAAACGCATCGTTAATTGAGCAATCAGGCACTGTGGCCACTTATTCATTGACACTAATTGGCACCTATGACGATTTACTCAACAGTATAAAACTTGAGAGTAAACTTCGTCCTGTTACTGATGCGTACGGACAAACCGTTGAAGGGCACAGTTTCTATTGGAGTAACTAATTTAGCATGCAACTGCCTTTGCCTGTAACGCTACCCGTTGACGAGAACTTCGATAGTTTCGTTAATACGGGCAATGAAGAAGTGGTTTCGATACTTGAGCAGATCGCTGCTGGGCTTCCATATTGGCGGGAGTCTTACGAGTTAGGGCCATTATCGTCACTGCAGTTACCCTTGCTCACTCTATTAGGAAGCAGTGCTACTGGTAAAAGTCATTTGCTGTTCGCCACGTGTCATCAATTGGCCGATAAAGCAGTAAGTCACCTCTATCTCAATTTAAATGATTACCAGTCATGGTCACACGACATTTTTGAGGGGCTTGAAAACCTCTCACTTATTGCGCTCGATAATATTCACGCAATTTCCGGTGATATGGTGTGGGAAGAAGCACTATTTGACTTGCTAAACAGGGTTGTCGAAACCAAGCGTGCATTGGTTATATGTACTAGCCACCTAGGCCCGTCCAACCCTGCGTTTATACTTCCCGATCTGCGGTCCCGTCTTGCTTGGGGTGTGATATATCATGTAAATCGACTTGATGATGCAGGGCGAGAAGAAGCGGTTCGCCTTCGTGCGGAAGAACGCGGCTTGAAACTTTCTAAACAAGCGCGACAGTTTCTTTTACATCACAGTGAACGCGATTTAAAAAGCTTGATGTCGTTACTGGCACGATTAGATACCCGTTCATTGCAAGAACAAAAGCGGCTTTCAGTTGCTATGGTTAAGCGAGAATTGGATCTCGGTGAACAGTGACTCTTTAAAGGCTATATTACCGACACTTTCATCAACCAACTGAAACGCAACAAACTCGTTCAATAAACAATACCTTACCGATGCCCATTTCTGTCGTTAAATCGTGATGTAGTTTTGAATTCTTCACTAACCGTCATGGTATTATCTTCGTCTACGTCAACTATTGGTTCGGCAGCATCAATAAATACGCTAACACCAGCTACTTGTTCATCTGGGTTCACACTAGATGCAGAGTCACGCCAAGTAATGTTGGTAGGGAGCATGAAAGGAGCAGGCAATGAAGCCTGAATGGTAGGAACGTCCAAATCAGGCAACAACCTACTTGCTACGTAGTCGAGGCGCATGGTGACATTATCATCACTTATGCGATTGCGCTGCGCCCAGGTCGGTACAAAAGTGCCATCATCCAGCGTATCCCGTGTAAATACGCCAACGTCTGCTTCGGCGCTCAAGCGGTAAAGCATCATAAAGCGTTCAAAGAGCATAGCAAGGTCTTCGCGTTCGGTGAAATAAGCATAGAAATCTACCGCACCATCGTCCTCAAACCAATTGGCAACTTGTTGTGCAGTGTAATTACGCTGCGCATTAGATGCTGTAGCGCCGCCGAACCTTACGTCCGCCAGTGCGTGTAGTTGAGAAGAAGTAAGAGGCAGAGCAGACGTCAACCCTGTTGAAATTGGGGAGCGGTCGTCATAAGACGAAAGCGGGCTTGCGCTATCATTTAATTGTTGCCACTCGGTATAGTCAAAAAAGTCGTTGGCGTGCGCGAGTTCATGATACAAAAGGTAGCTCAGCGCCGCCTCAACATCAGCTCCGTTTCTAGGCTGCCGTTGGGCTACATTTGATGTGCTGATAATTGGAAAATAATATTCGCCATTTTTCACGTAGCGCCACGTTGTAGTAAAGTCGAGTTCGTTGCCGAAACCACTCCTATAGTCTGGGCGCGTATTCAACGTATCCCGTTCTTGTGGGGTTCGCCAAAAATTATTCCCGTCCAGATAAATAGCGCCCGTAGCCACCCAATAAAACGAGGGGCGAATATCGTATGAGATAACCACGGCCGTTGTTGCTCGAAAAAGCTTCAGCATATCTTCTTGGGTGGCTGAAGTTTCCAAAAAGTCTTTGAAAGCATCACCCATCCAAGGGTGAGAAACATACGTTCTATCTAAAATATCGTCTATGGTTGGGCTTTCAGTCACCTGTCCGATCAGTGGTAAGCTTGAAAACGAGCAGCTATTTGCCACCTGATTATTGTAAACACACGCTTTTAGCGCGTCGGCGTAGGGGCTGTTCGTGCGATAGGGCATCATGTGGGCGCTAACGGTTTCGGGAAGACCTGTTTCGTCGTCTACAAAAAATCCGTTATTGTTGATATCAATATTTTTTACAAGTACTTGCGCTGTGTCCGTAAGCGCCTCGCCATTAGACAACATAACGGTACTTTCTATTTCTATTACGCTATCGCTATTGACGTTAGGCGCTTGAAAATAAATTGAGTGAGAGTAATCGCCATCATCAAAGGTAAATTGACTCACTGATGGTCCGGACTTCTGACGCCATTCAATGGCAGTGATCGCTAAGTTACCTGCGTTTACTGTATCTACACGCAAGGAAACGCGACCGCCCTCAGAGGCTTCATGCCCGAGGCGTAAAGCTGCCAGTGGTGCGTTATTTTCGGCGACCTGTAGCGTGATACTGTCAGTCAACCGAGAGCCATTTACAAGCTCAGCGTTAACCGTAATGTCGTAACTACCGGCAGAAAGTGCGTCGAAACCAATAGTTTGTGTATGCGCGTTGAGCGGTTGTTGTGAGAGGCCTGTCACTTGCCATTCTATGCTGCTTATCTCTGCACCCGCTGGCGCTGACACAGCAAAATCGACGGAATCACCAGCTTTCGCATTTTCAGCGCCTAAAATGTTTATCGACAAGGGCGCTGTGGGCGTTGAAGGTGGGGCATTATTGTCAGAGCCTGAGCCGCCACAGGCGGTAAGTAACGTTAATGGTACTACACACCACACTAACACTGGTACTTTGCACTTCATTTTAACCCCTCGTAAAATTCAACACTGTAGGCCCCGCACTTGCACATTACTGGGTATTATTTCTGAGTGTTATTTCTGAGCATTATTTCTGAGTGTTATTTCTGAGTATTACTGCGAGCCCTGCTCAAAGCGCGCTTTCTCTTCTTCCATTTCGTCTTTTAGCTTTTTTATACCTAAGCCAAGTTCTCTGCCACGTTTTCTTGCAAATGCGGCACAGCCAACGAACATACCCGTGCACAACAGTATTTCTACCACAGCATACCAACGTTCATCAGGAACGGCATAGGCTACAGTACATCCGTGAATAAGATAAAAAAGAACGACGAAGTTAGCCCACGCATGTGTATATGGCTTACCCTTCAATACGCCCCAATAAGGTAACAATAAAGGCAAAATATAAAATAGGGCAATAAATAGGGGCGAGTACGTATGCATTTTAGTAAACGTAAATTGCCATAATGTTATCCAAACAATAAGCCCAGTGTGACTGATGAGTGCTAGATAGCGAAAAAAACGCGTATCTGATGCCATGTTAATTCTCCGATGAAATTGTGTTTCAAATTGTCTTTAAAATTTCGCTATTAGGTTTTCTGCTCGAGTTTTTTCGCCAGCATGGCCAGACGCTTGCCCTGCGCAAGGCATAATGCCTTTTCATCTGCGCTGAGCCTTTCAGGTGTTTTTTGCCCTGAATGTGCCACATGCGTTGCGCCATAGGGCGAACCGCCCGTTGTTGTGCTGTGCAATTCCGGCTCGCTGTACGGCAAGCCGCAAATCACCATGCCATGATGCATAAGCGGGATCATCATTGAAAGAAGCGTAGATTCCTGGCCGCCATGCATGGATGAAGAAGAAGTAAATACACATGCAGGCTTATTTATAAGCGAACCTTTTAACCATTGACTGCTGGTCGAATCTAAAAAGTGTTTCACTGGCGCAGCCATATTGCCAAAACGTGTAGGACTACCTAACGCCAGGCCACTACACTGTTCAAGTTCTTGAAGCGTGACTTCTGGAACCAAATCTGACGCATTCGCCTCGGTGTCCTCATCCTGTACGTCGTGAATACGCTTCACTGTGCGCACAATAACCGGCATATCCTCAGAAGAAACACCTTGTGCGATGGCATCGGCCAGTCGCTTGGTGCTGCCATGGCGGCTGTAATAAAGAACGAGTATAGGATGCACTATAGTATTTCCAAGACTGATTCGGGTGGACGGCCAATTCGCGCACTATCACCGTTAACAACGATTGGACGTTCTATTAACTTTGGTGTCGATGACATTGCCTCGAATAACGCATCGTCATTTACTGTGCTGTCACCTAAATTGGCGTCTTTATATTCGTTTTCTTTTGTACGCATCATCTCTCTGACCGATTCAACGTTAAGTTTTTTAAATATATCTTTTAGTTCTTGAACTGAGAGAGGGCGCTTTAAATACTCAACGATAACGGGCGAGATGCCTTGCTCTTGCAAAAGAGAAAGGGTTTGTCTGCTCTTTGAGCAGCGCGGGTTATGGATAATCGTAATGGCCGTCATAGATGCTCCTATTTGAGTGATCCTTTGAATTGGCGCGAACTATTGCGTTTTTGCCGAAGAATATCAAGCAGTTTACCGTTAAGTGGCATAGAGCGTGCAACTATCTACAAACGGAAATAGGGGGAGGTGAGTTATCAACGCGCGTTGGTTGGTTTAAATTAGAATAGAGATAAAAAACGGAATCTGGCACTATATTTACAGGTAGCGCTATTAAACGAATAAGAACCTAATATGAGTGTATCAGACACCCAATCCACTGTTGCGAAAGCCAAACTCTTCGTCTTTACGTTATTAATAGCGAGTGCAGCTCTCGCCGGTTTATTTACCTATCAATACCTTCAGCACGATTTTGAAACTTTAGATGGAAAAACATACCGCTGGAAAGGGTTAGAAGGGCAGTGGATAGTCGTAAATTATTTCGCCCCATGGTGCGCACCATGCCTTCGTGAAATGCCCGAATTAGCGATTTTCAATTCATCGTTGCCAGAAAAAACGCAACTTTTTGCGATTAATTACGACCCCAAATCTGCAAGCGAACTGGCTGAAATGACAAAGGAGTTTAATATTACCATTCCTGTCATCGTCAGTTCACAAAACACGAAACTGCCGATGAAAAAGCCACCTTACTTGCCAGCCACATTTATCATTGGGCCAGACGGGAAGGTAATTGATACCATTATGGGAGAGTTAACCGCTGATAACTTAAAACAGCGCCTCGAAATACTCAAAGGCGCTAATTAACAAGGGAAAGGCGCTAAAGCCTTTCTAGCCTTTCTTCCTGGTCTCTAAACTGCTTTATTCGTGCCCTTATTCGTTGCTTTTCTAAATGGTCTTCGCCAGCAAAGTTATAGGCATACTGTAACTCATCTACTGCACGGTTATAGGCGCCGTAGAGGGCATAGACTTCAGCTTTGCTCTGATGCATTTGAGAAAAGCGCTTAGACTTCTGATACGCTTCACTCATTAGTTGATGCGCAATTTGATAATCTTTCTTCACAAGTAAAAAGTCTTTAAGCAAGGAAATTGCATCGTCGTACTTTTGTGCACTGATATATGCATTCGCTTGATTAAGTGCCAATACTTGATTTCGAGGGTTATGTGTAACGTGTGGGCTCAGCAATTCGACAGCTTTAAGCGGTTCACCGAGCGAAATATAAATGTCGGTCAAAGCGTCAAGATAGAAAAGGTTATTGCTATCACCTGCAATAAGCTCGTCCATTATATTTTTGGCTTTCTCGGTTTGTTCTTCGCGCATGTAGGCCAGTGCCAGCCCATAAAGTGATGCTTCTTTACTGCGCTGAACGTTTTGTTGCACTGCGGCTTCAAAATATTCAACCGCGTAATCGGCTTTGAATGAATAACGGGCTTTGATACGTGCTTTGGCCAACTCAAATTGCTTATTGATAGGGAGATATCTGCGCGGGTAGTCTCCAGCTCTACTTCTTGCATCAGCAATACGCGTTTCCGTTAATGGGTGCGTAAGAAGGCGCGCAGGTGGTCGTGAGACCATCCGGTACTCTTCGGCCATGGTAGAAAAGAATGACGCGGCAGCAGTAGGGTCAAAGCCTGCTCTAGCTAGCATGGAGATACCAATCCGGTCGGCTTCTTGCTCATTGGTTCGGGTATAATCAATTTGTAGCTGAGCAGATGCTGCAGAGCCGGCCTGCATTGCTGCAATACCTGCTTCTGGATTAGCCATGGCAATAAGCACACCACCAATAAGTGACGCCAACGCCAGCGGTGATGAACGCTGCTGCGCCTGCATCCGCCGGGCAATGTGTCTTTGAGTAACGTGCGAAATTTCGTGCGCTAGCACGGAGGCTAATTCACTTTCATTTTCTGCTCGCCGCATCAACCCGGTATGAACGCCAATGTGTCCGCCAAAAAATGCGAAGGCATTAATCGCATCATTGTTCACCCAAAAAAATTCAAAGGGAAATTTAGCATTGTCGGCATGAACAACTAAACGGTTTCCTAAATCCTGCAAGTATTCGTCCAACACAGGGTCTGATATAACAGGACTTTGTCCGCGCATTTGACGCATAACGGCGTCGCCCACAATCATCTCTTTATCGAGTGATATGGCATCTGAGGCAACAACGCCAATTTCAGGAAGCGCGTTTTTATTGCTGTATTTGGCATCTTGTGCAACAGCCGTTAAGCTCGAAGTGAGCATGAAGGAAAGGGCAAACAAAGATGCTGAAAACTTTTTTCTCATGAACCTACAATCATTGTACACGGTTAATACTGCATAACGCTTAGAGCGCTAAGTTGCTAAACAGTTTCAAATTTTATTTTTTTCTAACATACATTCATCTTGGATAGACATAATGCCGAAGTTGTCTCGCTTATACTATGTTATTTGAAGCAAACTCTGTTTCTTTTAACAATATTTACTTAAAAACAGCTTAATACCCAACATTACATACGATGAAATCATCATACCAGTTTGATTTTCAAAGATTCTTAAGTTCTCCTTATTGCTAACTGCTAGTGCTATCAACTATGATGCGTGTCCTATTCTTAGTAATTTCTGGGCGTTTATATGATTAGCGTTTTTGGTCGTTGGTACCGACGCAAATTTTCCGATCCTGATGCAGCGATGCTGCTTATTCTTATTCTCTTAACTACGGCCGTCTTGCTGTTATGGGGCGGATTAATCATGCCGGTGCTGGTAGCGGCAGTGATTGCCTATTTACTAGATTGGCCGGTTTGCAGACTGGTAAATATTGGCGTGGGAAGAACCGTTGCTTGCGGGATCGTGATGTTAGGTTTTATTACCATCACCATTTTTACGCTTATCGGTTTAGTGCCCATCATATCAAAACAAAGCGTTAATCTTATCCAAGAGACTCCACTTATTTGGCAAAAGGCCCAAGAGTGGATATTAACGCTACCTGAAAAATATCCTGACTATGTGCAGGTATATCAAATACATCAAATGATGGAAGGGCTTAACGAAAAGCTTGTTGAAGTGGGCGAAACCCTTATTTCCGCATCGTTTAGTAACATTGCCAACTTTGCTGCGCTGCTTGTATACATGGTACTCGTGCCTTTAATGGTATTTTTCATGTTGAAAGATAAGCTTTTCTTCTTAGAGAGCATATCTCGTTTGCTACCAAAAGAGCGCCGGCTAATCACCCAAGTTGGTCACGAAATGAACGCGCAAATTGCTAACTATATTCGCGGTAAAGTCATTGAGATCATTATTGTCGGTGCAGTAAGTTGCGTCACGTTTGTGTTGATGGATCTGCGCTATGCAATACTACTTGGTGTGTTGGTTGGCTTTTCTGTACTTATTCCCTACATCGGCGCGGCTGTGGTAACCATCCCCGTGGCGGTGGTAGCGATGTTTCAATGGGGAATATCCCCAGAGTTTTGGTATTTAATGATAGCTTACGGCATTATTCAGGCATTAGACGGCAACCTATTGGTGCCGCTGCTTTTCTCCGAAGCAGTAAGTTTGCATCCCCTTTATATTATTGTCGCGGTATTAGTGTTCGGTGGTTTGTGGGGTTTTTGGGGCGTGTTTTTCGCTATTCCATTGGCCACGCTGGTTAAGGCTGTGATAACGGCTTGGTCGAGTAATCCAGTTGTCATACCTGAACAAGCTGGATAACGTTGTCAAAGTTGCTTCAAATGCCATGAAGATTGTGATGATGACAATGTGATGACAAATAAAAAAGCCTCGGGCGTTTTAAACGCCCGAGGCTTTTTTGAATATCGTGCCAAGTGGTCTTAGCTATTTAAGTAATCTAAAACCACGGTGTGGTGGTCTTTTGTTTTAAATTTATTAAATACGTGTTCCACAACGCCATTTTCATCAATCAAGAATGTTAGACGGTGAATGCCATCATATTCTTTGCCCATGAATTTTTTAGGGCCCCATACGCCAAACGCGTCTGCAACGGCGTGGTCTTCGTCAGAAAGCAGCGTAAAATTCAGGTTTTCTTTCTCGATAAACTTTGGGAGACGTTTAACTGCATCAGGACTAATCCCAAGAACAACCACATTTTTATCTTGGAGTTCTTGGTTTACATCTCGTAAACCCTGTGCCTGAACGGTGCATCCTGGCGTCATGGCTTTAGGGTAAAAATACACTAATACTTTTTTGCCCTTAAAATCGCTAAGGGAAACGGTTTGATCATCTTGGTTCTGCAATGAGAATTGCGGCGCAACATCACCAGCTTGTAACGTTTTCATTGGGATCCTTTTTCTGTTTGTCTACTACTTTGCCCGTCACGTTTAACGAAGCAAACAGGGCCATTAGATCAGTTTCTAAACTGTCCACGTTTTCATCGGAAGGGAGAGAGACCACGAATTTACATCGCATATTGTCCTTACCGGTTACTTTATCCTTAAAAGTGCGCTGCCGAAATGCGCTTATCATGGCGTATCGTTCTGCAAAAAAGCCAGTTACAGACTTAATAAGACCCGCAGCATCTTCACCACTAAATTCAACGTTAAAAAGATGGGCTAAGTTCTGTTTTTCATGGTGACTTGTTCGCTTCATCATCGATAGCAAATTAAGTCGCTGGAACAGAGCTGGAAGAAAACACTCCGCCTTGGTAATTGCGCTTTGTGTCCCTTCAATAATCATGGTCAAAGAGAACTCTTTGCCATATATGGCTTGTCGACTATCAAGAATATTGCACTGCGCTTCTGATACTGTCGTAGCAATTTCACTTAATATGCCCGTATTGTCTGTACCCAGAATGGTGACGATAAGTTGGTGTTTCGACATCTACTTCACTTCAATGGTAACAATGACGGGATGTTAGCACAGAGTTTTTTTAGAAGTCAGTGCATTTTTGTTGCCTTTGAATAAGATATTGTCAAATTCTTGTCATTTTACATGCGCTATTACTTGTGTTTAAGCACTGACATATTTACCATGTGCGCTCACATTTTGCGGAGAGATTATGTTTACTGGTAGTTACGTAGCACTCGTCACGCCGATGCTCGAAAACGGCGACATTGATTACAAGTCTTTAGAGAAACTTGTGAAGTTTCATGTAGAGCAGGGTACTCACGGTATAGTGTCAGTTGGTACTACTGGTGAGTCGGCAACGTTACCTTTTGATGAGCATATAAATGTAGTCAAGGAAACCGTTGCTATTGCGTCAGGTGCAATACCTGTTATCGCTGGTAGCGGTGCAAACTCTACTGCAGAAGCAATATTCCTCACGGAACAGCTTGGTTCAACAGGTATTGACGGCTTTTTAAGCGTGGTACCTTATTACAACAAGCCTCAGCAGGCCGGTATGGTTGCTCACTTCAATGCGATTGCAGACGCCAGTGATTTACCCGTTATTTTGTACAATGTGCCCGGCCGCACAGTAGCAGATATGTTGCCTGAAACCGTTGCCACATTATCTGCGCATTCGAATATTGTTGGCTTGAAAGACGCAACTGGCAGTATTGAACGTCTTAAAGCAACGCAGCCTCTTGTACCGGATAATTTTGTGTTGTTAAGCGGCGACGACGGCACCAGCTGCGAATTTATGCGTGAAGGTGGTCACGGCGTTATATCAGTGACGGCGAATATTGTACCCAAGGCCATTGCGCAAATGTGTGAAGCAGCGCTTGCTAAAGATTTTGACAAGTGTCGCGACATTGATGAAACAATCAAGTTGCTACACAGCGAACTATTTATAGAGCCAAATCCAGTAATGCCTAAGTGGGCGTTATATAAAATGGGCATGATGGAAAGTGCTGTTATGCGCTTACCAATGGTTTTACCGGAACTATCAAGCCAAAAACGTATCGAAGAACTACTAAAAAAATACGCATTGATTTCTGGTTAATAAGGAACACAGATGAAAAGAACGCTGGCTATAGCAAGTTCAGTAGCGATGGTTGCACTTGCAGGTTGTTCAAGCCAAATAGATAGAAAGACCGCGTCGGGCAGCTACGAATATTTAAAAACGAAAGAAGAGAAGTCGTTAGAAGTACCTTCTGATCTAGAAAAGCCTACATTCTCACGGGAATTCGAAGTACCTGCATTAGGCGAGAACGCTGATGCTGATTTTGTTGGGAAGTCACTGATGGTACGCTCGCCAGCTTTAGTTTTGCCCCTTGTGACTGGCTCACATGTTGAAGAAGGTAAAAGTTCAGCCACGATTTGGTTTGACCAAGTCGATGACAGTCAGCCGTTAAGCCAAGCTATTTGGAATTCGCTATTAAGCTTCTTGGATGAGCAGGGTATTGGTGTTGATAAATTCAGCCCTGAAGAAAAAGTGCTGGTTACTGACTGGATAGTGATTAAAAAAGAAATCGATGGGCCCTGGTACAGTTTCACTGATGAAGAAAGTGAAATAGGTGAGCGTTTCGAGTTTAAACTAGACGTCAAACCACATGGACGAAGTGCTGCGCTTACGGTAGATCTTAAAGATTACATGCAAACCTTGAATGGCGACGTCATTGCTGAAGTATCCTCTATGGAAGAGCGACGAGAAGAAGTCGAGGTGCTTAATCAAGTGATTGGTCATTACGAGTACCAAATTCAATTGGCTGAAACTCGACGCATTGCGCGTATACGTCAAGGTATTCAAACCGAGATGGGCTTCAATGACGACGGCGACGCCGCTTACATTGTTGAAGCGCAATATGACGTAGCGTGGCCTAGAATGTTGCTTGTGCTGCGCAAACTTGGTTTTGATGTAAAAGATTTAGATAAATCTAACGGCCTGCTCTTTGTCACCTATAATGGAGATCAAGGTAGCTGGTGGGATGGTTTATTCTCAGGCGATGATCAACTCCTTAAGAAGGGCGATTATCGTTTGAAAGTTGCAAAAGCGGGTGCAAATCGCACATCAGTGACTTTCATGAATAATGAAAGCGTGCCGTTTGAAGCAAATCAGGTTTCCGACCTTTACAGCGCCTTTGCTGAGGTCATGTCAGAAGATAATCTTGATATATAACTGAGACTGAGAATGGAAAAACGCGACGAGCTTTACCGCGGTAAAGCAAAAACTGTTTATTACACTGATGATAGCGATAAATTGATCCTTCACTTTAGAAACGACACTTCGGCGTTTGACGGTGAAAAAATTGAGCAGTTAGATCGCAAGGGTGAAGTGAATAATAAGTTTAATCACTTTATTATGACGAAGCTTGAAGAGGCTGGTATTGCAACGCAAGTTGAAGCACTGGTGTCTGATACTGAGTCTTTAGTTAAAAAGCTCGACATGATCCCCGTTGAGTGTGTGGTGAGAAACTTGTCTGCAGGTTCATTGGTTCGCCGACTAGGTGTTGAGGAAGGCAAAGAACTGAATCCACCTATTTTCGAGTTTTTCCTTAAAAACGATGCGCTGCACGACCCTATGGTTAATGATTACCATATTTTATCGTTTGGCTGGGCCACAGAGTCTCAAATTGCTGAGATGAAAGCATTAACGTTCAAAGTGAACAGCGTGCTAAAAGCGCTGTTTGATGAAGCGGGTATGTTACTTGTGGACTACAAACTAGAGTTTGGCGTTGATAAAGATGGCAACATCGTTTTAGGTGATGAATTTACGCCAGATGGTTGTCGACTGTGGGATAAAGATACCCGTAAGAAGATGGACAAAGACAGATTCAGACAAGGCTTAGGGTCTGTTGTTGAGACCTACATAGAAGTGGCAGAACGTTTAGGCTTATCGCTATAACTGGAACCACTTCTTCAGTTAATTTTCAAAAAGAGGACCAAAAGGTCCTCTTTTTTATTCCGGATTTGCGAATAAGTTATACCCGTCCGCATAGGTCATTACGCACTCAGCGAGAGTTAAAATGTTCGTAATCGCTGCGTGTTACCGCAGGTACAATGGTTCTATATCGTGGTGGCACAACAAAGAGTACGGACATAACGATTTAGCATCTCCCTAGTAATTTGAAGGCACACAGACGTGACGTTAAACAACCTGCTTCCATCGCTATATCTAAATAAGCTATTGTAGATAAAGAAAAATGAGAGCGTATTAAGGAATGAATCTGTGTTTAAGACTTTTTCATTAGTAACTTTGGCTATGGTTGCATTTGCGGCCAATTCACTGTTGTGTCGAATGGCACTTGCCAATACGTCGATAGACCCTGCCAGCTTTACTATATTGCGTTTAATGAGCGGTGCCATAGCTTTAGTCGTTCTCTCGTTAATATCACAAAGCCGAAAGAGCAACGTTGAGACACCAATAAAATTTTGGCATGACCTAAACAGCAATGCTAGTGTGCTTGGTGGTGTCTCCCTGTTTGTTTATGCAATATGTTTCTCATACGCATATATTTCTATGTCAACCGGCACTGGGGCCTTGTTACTGTTCGGTGCTGTCCAGCTAACGATGATATCAGTGGGCCTGTTCAAGGGAGAACGATTTGAGAAGCTGCAGTGGCTTGGTTTTGTGTTAGCGTTTGCGGGGTTGATCATCCTACTTCTTCCGGGAGCTTCGGCGCCATCTTTAATGTCAGGTATTATAATGACGACCGCAGGTGTTGCGTGGGGAGTATATTCTCTGTTAGGTAAAAGAAGTGCGTCTGCACTAATGTCTACGTCGGGCAACTTTATTTATGCTGCTTTGTTTTGTATTCCTATACTGGTTGTTTCGTACCTAAATTTGGGTGGGTTTACGCAAGATAAAGTCGGAATTTATTATGCGCTTACTTCGGGCATTTTTGCATCAGGGTGCGGCTATGCAATTTGGTATAGCGCTTTGCCGCTCGTTAAATCGACAACCGCGGCCACGGTGCAGTTGAGTGTTCCCGTACTCGCTTCGATTATGGGATGGATAGTCTTAGGCGAGGCGTTGACAATGCAAATATTGATCGCTTCTATCATTACGCTAGGCGGCATTTCGCTCGTAATTAGAAAATAGTGATAACACGTCTCGCTATCATTAGGCGTTTAACATTTCCTTTTTCTGGTTGTATATTAAAAAGCCATTATACTAATGGGCAATACTTGAAGCGTTTTTGAGTGATACTCTAGTGAATACGATTTTTCTTAATCAACGTGAAAAATTTAATTGTTCAAATTCTGATATATAAGTACTTTTCTGTTCCGGCGTTTAAGAGTATCGAATAGAGAATACTCTCCGACATGAACATAGGATAATACCCATGGGTATAAACGCTAAACATTGACGGCGGGCGTTCCCTTTGCGAAGGAGTAAGTTTTGCAATTACCCCCACCCATTTTAAACGATGATGAAAGAGTTAAAGCGGTAGAACGACTGGGGTTACTCGACACCCTGCCGGAAGAACGCTTTGATCGATTAACCCGATTAGCGTCAAGCATCTTTGGATGTCATTTCGCGACAATTACCTTTATTGACGCCGAAAGGCAGTGGATTAAGTCTTCAGTTAATCTTGACTTGGGTGAAAGCGCCCGTGAACTTTCATTTTGCGCTCACACTATCGCACAAAATGAAGTGCTGGTCGTTACTGATACCTGCAATGACAAACGTTTTAGAAATCACCCTTACGTAACTGGCTGCCCACATATTCGTTTTTATGCTGGGGTCCAACTCATGGCAGAAGGCCAACCCGTTGGAGCATTGTGTGTTTTTGATACCGAAGCAAAACAGTTTGATGAAACAAGCATTGAACAATTAGGCAATTTAGGCAAACTCGTCGAATCAGAGCTTCAGCGGCAACAGGTTACTGAATTGTCTAATCAGTTGGAAGAGTATCAGCGTCGTCTTGCTCGCACGCAAAAAATAACGCGTGTAAGAAGTGCCATACTCGAAAAAGTAGTTAATGCAGTGTCTTTACAAGTTGTGCTCAACGACATTGTGTATGCCATTGAAACTGAATTTTCAGAACAGATATGCAGTATATTATTGTTAGAGGATGGCAAGCTTAAAAAAGGGGCTGCGCCGTCACTGCCTGATTTTTATAACGAAGCTATTAATGGCGTTGAGATAGGTGTTGGTGTTGGTTCCTGTGGAAATGCCGCAGCAACCAACACACTGACTATTGTAGAAGATATCAGCACGCATCCCTTTTGGGCTGCATGGAAGGGTCTGGCAGAAAAAGCTGGTGTAGGCTCATGTTGGTCACAACCCATTCAAGACTCTAAAGGTCAAGTTATCGGAACGTTCGCTATCTATCATAAAGAAAAAGCCGTTCCGTCGTCCGAAGAGATCATTTTAATTGGGCAGTTTGCACATATCGCAAGTATTGCTGTGGAAAGAGAGTTGGCCAAAGCGCTTATCTGGAAGCAGGCTAATTTCGATGTGTTAACTGGCCTACCTAATCGTAATTTAATGCTAGATCACCTGCAACTTGCCATGGTTTCGGCTGACCGTGATGAAGAGAAAGTCGCAGTAATTTTTCTAGATTTGGACAACTTTAAAGATATTAATGACGCACTTGGTCACGATCTTGGTGATAAATTACTGGTCGAGTGCGCAGAACGTATAAAAAAGGCGTTGCGAGCAAAAGATACTGTATCTCGGCTAGGTGGCGATGAGTTCATTATTATACTCAACGGTATTTCTGGATTGAGCTCCGTCGAAGCTGTCGTTCAAAAGATACTGGATGCTATTGCCAAACCATATATGTTGGACCTTCAAAGAGTTCACTCTAGCGCAAGTTTAGGAATTACTATCTATCCTGATGATGGTCGTGATGTAACTAACCTATTGAAGAATGCTGATCAGGCAATGTATGGCGCCAAGGGTAAAGGAAAAAATAGTTATCAGTATTACACTCATGAAATGCAGACGGCGGCTATTAAAAGGATCACCTTACTCAATGACCTGCGTTACGCCGTAAAGAACAAGGAGTTGTTTATTGAGTATCAACCTATCTGTAACTTTGACAGTAAAAAGGTTGTGAAAGCTGAGGCATTGCTAAGATGGCAGCATCCAGAAAAAGGCAGGATCCCGCCAGACGAATTCATTCCACTTGCCGAAGAGTCGGGACTTATTATTGAAATTAGTAATTGGGTTTTCGATGAAGTGTGCAGGAATATCAAGCATTGGAAGTCGCGCTTTTGTAGCGAACTACAAATAAGTATTAATACATCACCGAGCCAATATTTTAACGCAGAGTCGAATATCACTGAGTGGCTGAATTTACTGTTGGATAGAGGCATATCAGCGCGCTCCATTCTTTTAGAGGTTACGGAAAACTTGCTAATGGAAGCGAATGATATGGTGTCTAAAAAGCTGTTTGAATTTAGGCAGGCTGGTGTCGATATCGCACTTGATGACTTTGGTACAGGCTTCTCGTCTATTTCCTATCTTAAGAAATTCCCTACCGATTACATCAAAATAGACAAAAGCTTTGTAAAGTCTATGACGGACGTGAGCAACGATAAAGTACTGTGCGAGGCCATCATCGTGCTAGCTAAAAAGCTTGGAATTAGTGTGGTTGCAGAAGGTGTGGAAACACAGGAGCAGTATGACATCTTAAAGCGTATGGGGTGTGATTACGCGCAAGGTTATCTGATTGCTCGACCACTATCCGAGGCGGATTTCGAGTCTTTTCTTATAGCACATTAGCGCAACAGGCGTTGCGCTAGTCATAAACTTGCCAGAGCGTTTAAGAGAGCGTTGCAAGCGATTGACCCGAATATGTTTCAAGCGCTTCTGTTCGGTTTTCTTTTATCTTATTCGCCCAATTAGGGTCTTGAAGCAGCGCTCTACCCACAGCAACTAAATCAAATTCCTCAGCGTTTAGACGTTCAAGCAGATCGTCAACGGAACGAGTATCTGAGCCTTGACCTTTGAAGGCACCGAAGAAATCATCATTCAGTCCCACCGATCCAACGGTTATCGTAGGTTTTCCAGTTAGCTTTTTCGTCCAACCCGCAAGATTTAACTCGCTACCTTCAAATTCATTTTCCCAATAGCGTCGCTGAGAACAATGGAATATATCGACGCCAGCCTCACTCAATGGAGTCAAAAATTTTTCTAATTCTTGGGGTGATTGTGCTAGACGCGCGGTGTAGTCTTGTTGTTTCCATTGTGAATAACGAAGTACGATAGGGAAGTCGGGCGAAGTTGCGCTTCGAATAGCTTTGATAATCTCAACAGCAAAACGGCCACGGTTTTCCATGCTGCCACCCCAACTGTCAGTGCGTTGGTTCGTGCCTTCCCAGAAAAATTGGTCAACAAGATAACCATGAGCACCGTGTATTTCTATTCCGTCCATGCCAATGGCTTTTGCGTCGGAAGCAGCCTGAGCGAATGCTGCAATTACAGATTCAATATGCTCAACAGTCATAGGCTCGGCGCCTTGCTTACCTGGCTTGAAGAGACCAGAAGGCCCTGCACTTGGAAGTTCAGGGTAGGGCGCTTTTTCTGCAACACGAGCCATACCAACATGCCACAATTGAGGCATTATTTTTCCACCCGCGCTATGCACTTCATCAACTACATGTTTCCAACCTGTCAGCGCTTCTTCTCCATGAAATTGAGGGATGTTTTTATCCATCGTTGCGACTTTATCGTTAACCGTTGTTCCTTCAGTAATAATAAGGCCTGTTCCACCTTGTGCCCGACGTTTGTAGTACGCTGCAACGTCAGCCGTTGGAATGCCGTTGGGAGAAAATTGACGCGTCATCGGCGCCATTACAATACGATTAGTTAGTGAAAGATTACCTTGTGAATAAGGTTTAAACAGTGCGTTAGCTGCCATTATCTATTCCTGATTATTATTTCGTTTTTAAGATTTTATAAAGTCCCATAGGGGCTTTTAGGTCTTAGCATTGACAACATTGGTTTGACGGTGAAAGCATTTTATTTGTAGCAGACTTATTGCTTCATCGCATGTTGTGCTCAAAGTATTAAAGCAAATTCGAGAAACTAAAAAGAGCTTTGATAGCAGTCGATATTACTTGGGAGGAGGGCTAAGTCAATTTTCTAATGTTGATAGTAAATAATAAGTAAAAATGAACTATCGGGCGCACGATGCGGCGCCCTTGCTAAAACATCATCAATGTTAATCTAAGATTTCAACTATTTCTCTTGTGGCTTGAATAAGTCTTACCACTTTGTTTTCAATACGAACGGTAATTAAGCCGTCGTTATCTAATGGCACAACAACGCGAGCATGGCCGTAAATATCACGGTCTAGACGTTTGCCAACATCTAACTTTTTTTCCCAACCTGGGGGGAGTTCTCCTGTCCGCTCATATTTTTTTTCTATACCTGGTGGTAGTGAGTTACCCTCATGCGGGTTGGTTGGATTAGCGGTAGCGGGTAAGCTATTTAACGATATAGCGGCTGCAATACCTAGAATGGGTAAAATTTTCATTGTTCACCTCTCAAGTTACTTAAAAGCCCTGCATCTTCAACTTAGTCAATCATGTTACTCATGGATCCTAGAGCAGCGACGCTTTCGGTTCGAGCGCATTTAGGCCCGGTATTTAAAACAATTTTTAATTAATGTTGAAAATTAAAAATACTGATGTGGAAGAAGTAATGCGAAACCTGTACCAAAACGAAATTTTTGGCCTAAAGATCTAAAGTTATAATGATTGTCATGTTAACGTTGACATTGCTTGGGTCGCATATGTTTACCGAACGCCAAGCTTTGAGTAATAGCAAAGGACGGTCAAGTTTAGAAATAATGTCGAGGAGTGATTATGAGTGATATTGAGTTTACGCGAGAGGAAAAAGAAGCATTAGTCGCCAAGTTGCAACGATATTTTGATAGTGAATTGGGGGTGGATCTCGGTCAATTTGATGGCGAATTTCTTCTTGATTTCATTGGTAAAGAAATAGGTGCATCGTTTTACAACAAAGGGGTCTTTGATGCGAGAGCCGTTGTAGCTACTCGTCTACAGATGATTGATGAAGAATTGTATGCGATTGAAAAGGTACAGTAGTAAAGAAGAACAAAGCCTGCCTAGAGCAGACCTTGCTATCAATGATTGACTAGTGCTAGTCATAAAAAAGTCAGAACTATAGCTCCTGATTCGTAGGCCTGATAATCATTTCGTTTATATCAACATCACCAGGTTGTTCAATTGCAAAGGTCACCGCGCGGGCAATAGCATCTGCATCTATGGCATCGTCATACATATCGTCCGCCATTTGCTTGGAATCTTTGTGAGAGATATGGTCAGTCAGTTCAGTAGCGACGGCGCCTGGCGAGATATTCGTTGAGCGAATCTGGCCGTTAGATTCTTTTCTAATACCTTCACTAATCGCTTTTACTGCAAACTTCGTAGCACAATAAACAGTAGCACCGGGAAACACCACATGGCCCGCAACCGATGATAGGTTGATGATGTGGCCACTTTTTTGTTCACGCATTGGTTTTAGCACTGCAGCAACGCCGTACATAACGCCTTTGATGTTTACGTCTATCATTTGCTCCCATTCTTCCACTTTCAATTCATCCAGTGGTGCAAGAGGCATGAGACCTGCGTTATTCACTAAGACATCAATTCGTCCGTAAGCTTCAATTGCTGCATCTGCGAGTGCTTGTACCTCTTCCTTTTTCGTGACATCTACGGTCTTGTAAGTTGCTACGCCACCAGATGACTCAATATCGTCAACGAGTTTTCTAAGACGCTCCTCACGACGGGCACCAAGGACCAATTTGGCGCCTTTGCCTGCAAGCATTTTCGCAGTAGCCTCTCCAAGCCCGCTGCTCGCGCCAGTAATAATGACAACTTTTCCAGATACTTCACTCATAACATTTTCCTTACGTTTGATTAGTGACAGTTCCTACGTACAGATGTTGAAGTGGATTACTTTCATTAGAAATTGATAGCGGGAAAGTGGGAGCGCTACTGCTTAAGTAAAAGGGAAGAAGACCAGTAAAAAGAGACATTTAAAGCTGGAGTCGCTAATTCATAATCGTTGTGCGCGATAACGGTAAATAAAGCTGCTTTAGAGAACGCCAAAAAGCGAGATGCTCTTTGTTTACGAAATTAGGGCCCAGAGATTAGAGACCTAGAGAGGAACTTTAATGGTTAAAGGGCATTTGGCAACGCAGCAGCAGGGAAGAATTTCGTCGTCATCGATGAAAGCAAGGGGGTCGGTAGTATACTCAACTTCGCCTTCTATAAGCTTACTTCGGCACGCACCACAAAACCCTTCACGACAGTGATAGTGAATATGAACGTCCGCTGCCTCAAGGGCGCTTAGAATGGTTTTATCAGAAGGGGCATGAATCGCGCCCACATCGACCACGTCGATGCGGACGAATTTTTCATTACTACTCATCAAGCTGTAATTTTACAGCTCAAAATCGGCAAAGTCGTCTTCGCTTACCGCTGAGTCAATCTGACCAACAAGGTAAGAGCTAATTTCAGATTCTTGAGGAGCAACTTGAACGTTGTCTGAATTCAGGTAGTTATTCATCCAAGGTAGCGGATTACTGCTGATATCAAACGGCGCATCTAGGCCTATAGCAGACATGCGCTGGTTTGCGATGTATTCAACATACTGGCAAAGGATCTCTTTGTTAAGTCCAATCATTGAACCGTTCTGAAACAGGTAATCTGCCCATTGCTTCTCTTGCTCAACGGCATTCATGAAAATAGCACGAGCTTCGTCTTTACACTCTTCTGCAATTTGTGCCATTTCTGGGTCGTCTTTACTCTTAGCCCAAAGATTAAGAATATGCTGTGTTGATGAGAGATGAAGGTTTTCATCACGGGCTATCAAACGAATGATCTTTGAATTACCTTCCATCAACTTACGTTCAGCAAATGCAAAGGTACAAGCAAAGGACACATAGAAACGGATAGCCTCAAGTGCGTTTACCGAGTTCATACATAGAAACAGCTTCTTTTTGAGCTCGTACATGTTAACCGTGTAGGCAGTACCGTTAACGGTATGAATGCCTTCACCCTGCGTTTGCCATAGCTGAGTGGCAAAAATGAGGTCGTCGTAGTACTTAGAGATATCAGCAGCGCGGCGCTTAATTTCGTCATTCACTACGATATCTTCAAAAATTTCACTCGGGTCTGAAAACAAGTTCCGAAGAATATGCGTGTATGAACGAGAGTGGATCGTTTCAAAGAAAGACCATGTTTCAACCCAGGTTTCTAGCTCAGGTAGCGAGATAATGGGCAAAAATGCAATGTTTGGACTGCGGCCTTGTACCGAATCCAGAAGAGTCTGATACTTAAGGTTTGATATAAAGATATGTTTTTCTGGATCGGTTAATTTCTGAAAATCAACGCGGTCACGAGAAACATCAACTTCTTCAGGACGCCAAAAAAAGCTAATTTGTTTCTCAATAAGCTTTTCGAAAATGGCATGTTTTTGTTGATCGTAACGTGCAACGTTTACGGGGTTGCCGAAAAACATCGGTTCGATCAATGGATTAGTACTTTGCTGATTAAACGTAGTGTATTTCATGATAGCCTAACTAAAAACTTAATGATTAACGCGTATTATTGTTTGTGTTCTTGCTGCGAAACGTTAAGGGCAAGTGCGGTAATATCCTTTTATACACTTGCCACTTAAACAGGTGAGCGCGTATTAAATTTTACACGCGCCGCCTGCACAATCATCATCTTCCTCTACAACCACCTCTTCTTGGCGTGGCATAGGCTCGCTTGCTTTTGCGTCTAGCGCTGAGGTGTCTGATGCACCATCGCGAGTATTGTGATAATAAAGTGTCTTAACACCAAGCTTGTAAGTGGTAAGAAGGTCTTTGAGCAGAAGCTTCATTGGTACCTTATTACCTTCATAACGGCTTGGGTCATAGTTTGTATTTGCTGAGATAGTTTGGTCAATAAACTTCTGCATGATACCAACAAGTTGTAGGTAACCATCGTTCGAAGGAATATCCCAAAGTAGCTCATATTGATCTCTTAAAGTTTCGTACTCAGGTACTACTTGCTTAAGCACACCATCTTTACTCGACTTGATACTGATGAATCCACGTGGTGGCTCAATACCGTTCGTCGCGTTAGAAATCTGTGAAGATGTCTCTGATGGCATCAATGCTGACAGCGTAGAATTACGCAAGCCGTGAGTTTTAATTTCTTCACGAAGCGCATCCCAGTCGTAATGAAGCGGTTCATTACACACACTATCAAGATCTTTCTTGTAGCTGTCGATTGGCAAAATACCTTGCGAATACGTTGTCTCATTAAACTTAGGACACGCACCTCTCTCTTTCGCAAGATTGTTCGACGCTTTTAATAAGTAGTACTGCATTGCTTCAAATGTACGGTGAACCAGACCATTCGCACTGTGATCTGAATATTTAACGCCGTTTTTAGCAAGGTAGTAAGCAAAGTTGATAACACCGACACCTAATGTGCGACGCCCCATAGTAGCATTGTATGCCGCCGGAACAGGATAGTCTTGATAGTCGAGAAGGTTATCAAGTGCACGTACAGCAAGATCGGCAAGTTCTTCGAACTCATCTAGTGACTTAATTGCGCCAAGGTTGAATGCAGATAGCGTACACAATGCAATTTCGCCGTTTTCATCATTAACGTGCTGCAACGGCTTAGTAGGAAGCGCAATTTCAAGACAAAGGTTGCTTTGACGTACTGGCGCCACTTCTGGGTTGAATGGGCTATGCGTATTACAGTGGTCAACGTTTTGAAGATAAATACGACCTGTGCTGGCACGCTCTTGCATGAACAGGCTGAACAGTTCCATAGCTTTAATTTGCTTCTTACGGATGCTATCGTCGTTTTCATATTTAACGTAAAGCTCTTCGAATTTCTGTTGGTCGGCAAAGAATGCATCATAAAGACCAGGTACATCAGACGGGCTAAACAATGAAATGTAGCCGTCTTTCATCATACGTTGGTACATCAGTTTATTGAACTGAACGCCATAGTCTAAGTGACGTACACGGTTTTCTTCTACACCACGGTTGTTTTTAAGAACCAATAAAGATTCGACTTCCATATGCCAAATCGGGTAGAAGAGTGTTGCTGCACCACCACGAACACCGCCTTGTGAACAGCTTTTAACGGCAGTCTGGAAGTATTTGTAAAACGGGATACAGCCAGTATGGAATGCTTCACCACCGCGGATAGGGCTACCAAGTGCACGAATGCGACCTGCATTTACGCCGATACCAGCACGCTGGCTTACGTATTTAACAATAGCGCTTGCCGTTGCGTTAATTGAGTCTAGGCTATCGCCCGTCTCGATAAGTACGCATGAACTAAACTGACGTGTTGGCGTGCGCACACCGGCCATGATAGGCGTAGGTAGAGACAGTTTGAACGTTGAAGCAGCATCATAGAAGCGACGGATATAATCCATACGCGTGTTTTTGTCATAATTTGCGAAAAGGCATGCCGCCACTAAGATATACAAAAACTGTGCGCTTTCGTAAATTTCGCCAGTAACACGGTTTTGTACTAAGTACTTACCTTCAAGCTGCTTTACCGCCGCATAGCTAAAGTTCATATCGCGCCAATGGTCGATGTACGAATCCATTTCTGCAAATTCTTCAGCCGTGTAGTCTTCAAGCAAGTGCTTGTCGTACTTGCCCATGTCTACCATTTTACCTACATGCGTAAGCAGCGAAGGTGGTTCAAACTGGCCATATGCCTTTTTGCGAAGATGAAAAATGGCTAGGCGCGCAGCGAGGTATTGATAATCCGGCGCGTCAGTTGAGATCAGGTCCGCCGCTGATTTGATCAGGGTTTCGTGGATCTCACTTGTGTTTATGCCGTCATAAAACTGGATCTGTGCTTTTATTTCAACTTGTGAAACTGAAACGTTATTGAGGCCTTTGGCTGCCCAAGTAACGACTTTATGAATTTTTTCTAAGTCGATGGTTTCTTTTTCACCGTTGCGTTTGGTAACAAATAAGTTGTTGTTCATGTTACTGGCCGTTTTTCTGTTAGCGCTTGATGCGGGGCTATGTGTTGCCCATTTTAATTTTAATTATTGTATGAATTACTGCTATTTACATTGACTCACGCCAAATAACAGCCCACACAAAAGCGGCCTAGACCAAAACCTCTAAAGTTTGAAGTAAAGACTGCTTGTTAAATTCGTTTACTGCTTTTTTCCAGCGAGCTTGTTGTCGCAACAGTCAGATGAGTTCGTTCACCTACTTGTAAAGCTGCGATCTGGCGATCCCAAAAATGGGCTGGGATCGCTTGCTGAATCAAACACAAGATAGTGAGGTTTTAACCGTAATGCAACCCAATATCTGGTGGTATTTCAAGCACTCAAACTGGCATGGAATTTATGTTAGTAACAACTAACTTTTTAGGGTTCTCCAAGCATTAAATAACGGGATTGCAAGCATTTTAATTAGATTCTTTAACGTAAAAATTAATTTATTCTTAAGATTCAATTTTTATAAAAACACGATATATGGTGTTTAAAATATCGACGCAACCCAAGATATAGTGTTAATTTAATTTTGCGCCACTGTATAAAGTAAGTAGTTTACGTCTACATTATTAGACGAAAGATAAAAACCTTGAGAGATAGGGTCCATGTGAAGCCCTGTCATGTCACGGGGGAGTAAACCTGCTTGATCGGTCATCGCCATGAGCTCTGAAGGTTTTATAAACTTACTGTGATCGTGCGTACCTTTTGGCACGAGTTTAAGAACATACTCAGCGCCAACGATACCCATCAGATAGGATTTTATATTTCTGTTTAACGTCGAGAAAAAAACATGGCCACCAGGTTTGACTAACTTTGCGCAGGCCATAACGACAGATGCGGGGTCAGGCACGTGTTCTAGCATTTCCATACAAGTTACGACATCGAACGCGCCAGCATTATCTTGAGCAAAGTCTTCAGCCGTTGAACAAACGTAGTCTACTTTTACTCCAGACTCCAAGCCATGTAATTTAGCAACTTCTAATGACGCTTCTGCCATATCTAAACCGGTGACAGTTGCGCCAGCACGCGCCATAGATTCGGCTAAAATACCGCCTCCACAGCCAATATCGATAACTTTTTTGTCAAAGAGTCCTTCACTGTGCTGGTTAATGAAATCTAAGCGCAGGGGGTTAATCAAGTGGAGAGGTTTAAATTCACCTTCAGGATCCCACCAGCGAGAGGCGAGTTCAGAAAATTTATTGATTTCTTGTTGATCTACATTCGTCATGAGTAAAACGATCCTTAAACTATCTCTTTTTAAGATATCGCAAATCAGGCGCGTGTTTCACTGTTTTTAAATAGATTTAGTGTTTTTATATCAATGGGTGAGTGAAAAATAATCGCTTGTCTTTTTGTTGCCCAATAAGCGTAATTAACCGCTACATAAATCTGTCATCAAGTGGTACACTCAAGCAACGATTATGACCCACATAATAACAAGAGTGCGCGCCCAGTCTTGCTTTCACAATGATGTGATGCAAGGCGCTGGATAACGCAGAACAAACCAAAATAAAGGGATTAAGCAGTTTATGTCTGATAACGCTAAAGAAATCCTCCCCGTTAATATTGAGGAAGAGTTAAAGAACTCATACCTTGATTACGCGATGAGCGTTATTGTCGGGCGAGCCTTGCCTGATGTAAGAGATGGCTTGAAGCCAGTGCACCGTCGCGTGCTGTTCGCAATGAACGAACTGAAAAATGACTTTAACAAGCCATACAAAAAATCTGCCCGTGTGGTAGGTGACGTAATAGGTAAATATCACCCTCATGGTGATTCCGCAGTTTACGATACCATTGTTCGTATGGCGCAGCCTTTCTCTCTCCGTTATATGTTGGTAGACGGGCAGGGTAACTTTGGCTCGGTTGACGGCGACTCAGCCGCTGCCATGCGTTATACAGAGGTTCGTATGGCAAAAATTGCCCACGAACTTCTTGCTGATTTGGATAAAGAAACCGTAGATTTTGTACCCAACTATGACGGTACAGAATTTATTCCTGAAGTATTGCCTACAAAAGTACCTAACCTCCTTATAAACGGTTCTTCGGGTATCGCGGTAGGCATGGCGACGAATATTCCGCCGCATAACCTTACTGAAGTTGTTAACGGCTGTATTGCATTGATCCAAGACCCATCAATTACGATTGATGATCTAATGACTTACATACCGGGTCCTGACTTCCCAACGGCGGCGATGATCAGTGGTCGTAAAGGTATTGAAGATGCCTACCGTACCGGTCGTGGCAAAATATATCTTCGCGCTAAAGCAGACATTGAAACTGACGCTAACGGCAAAGAAACCATTATCGTTAACGAAATACCTTATCAGGTGAACAAAGCACGTCTTATTGAGAAGATTGCCGAGCTTGTAAAGGAAAAACGTATCGAAGGCGTATCAGCACTGCGCGATGAGTCTGATAAAGACGGTATGCGTATTGTTGTTGAAGTTAAACGCAACGAATCTGCAGAAGTGCTGCTCAACCATTTATATGCCAACACCCAGCTTCAAACGGTCTTTGGTATTAACATGGTTGCGCTGGACAATGGTCAGCCTAAGGTATTCAACCTAAAAGAAACCTTAGAGTGTTTTATCCTTCACCGCCGTGAAGTGGTAACACGCCGTACTGTCTTTGAATTACGCAAAGCCCGTGACCGTGCTCACATCCTTGAAGGTTTAGCTATCGCTCTTGCCAACATCGACCCTATTATTGAGTTGATTAAAGCGTCGCAAAGCCCTGCAGATGCGAAGAAATCGCTTGTTGCACAAGGTTGGGACCTAGGTGACGTGGCCCAAATGCTAGAACGCGCTGGTGATGATGCTGCTCGTCCAGATTGGCTAATGCCGGAATTTGGTATTCGTGATGACAAATATTATCTGACTGAACAGCAGGCCCAAGCGATCCTTGACCTGCGTCTTCACAAGTTAACAGGTCTAGAGCATGAGAAGATCCTCGAAGAATACAAACAGCTTCTAGAGCTTATCGCTGAACTACTTCACATTTTAAATAGCCCTGAGCGTTTGATGGAAGTCATTCAAGAAGAACTTGAAAAGATCCGTGACGAGTTCGGCGACGAGCGTCGTACCGAAATTACCGCTGCAAGCCACGATATTGATATTGAAGATTTAATCGAGCAGGAAGATGTTGTTGTGACCCTTTCTCGCGAGGGGTATGTGAAGTATCAAAAGCTCACGGATTACGAAGCACAGCGTCGAGGCGGTCGTGGTAAGTCTGCCACTAAGATGAAAGATGAAGACATCATCGAGAAATTGTTAGTGGCTAACACTCACGATCACATTTTGTGCTTCTCTACACGGGGACGCTTATATTGGTTGAAGGTTTATCAACTGCCGTTTGCTAGTCGTAACGCACGTGGACGCCCAATTGTAAACATTCTTCCTTTAGAAGATAACGAGCGAATTACCGCCATTCTTCCAATTAAAGAATTTGAAGAAGGCAAGTTTGTATTGATGGCAACGGCAAACGGCACAGTTAAAAAGACTGACCTAAGCCTATATTCTCGCCCTCGCTCAAGCGGTATTATCGCAGTAAATCTGAATGACGGCGACGAGTTGATTGGTGTTGATATCACCCATGGTGATGACGATATCATGCTGTTCTCTGATGCGGGTAAAGTAGTTCGCTTCAACGAAAAGCTTCGCGATAGCGAAACAGGTGAAGTCAAGCGCGACCCAGAAACAGGTGAAGAGCTGTTAGCGCTTCGTCCTATGGGACGAACTGCAACAGGTGTTCGCGGTATTCGTCTACAAGATGGTCAAAAAGTGGTTTCACTTATTGTACCTAAGGGCGACGGACCCATCCTGACAGCGACAGAAAATGGCTTCGGTAAACGTACGCCGTTAGAAGATTACCCAGCGAAGAGCCGCGCGACGCAAGGTGTTGTGTCGATTAAGGTATCTGAGCGTAACGGGAAAGTTGTAGGTGCGGTACAGGTTGACGAAAGCAATGAAATAATGCTTATTAGTGACCAAGGCACGCTGGTACGAACCCGTGTTGGTGAAGTGTCGGTAGTAGGCCGTAACACACAAGGCGTTCGCTTAATACGTACAGTTGAAGGCGAGCACGTTGTTGGTTTGCAACGAATTGAAGAAGTTGCCGAGTTACAAGAATTAGATGAAGACGGTAACCCAATAATTCTTGATGACGCGCCAGAACAAGCAGAAACTGCTGTTCAAGAGCAAGATAACACCGCACAAGACGGTGAAGGCTCAACGACAGAAGAGTAGGGGTAACGCGCGAGCAACGTGCCTTGCGCATTATCAGTGTTCTTTTAAACAAGCGGCTTTTGCCGCTTGTTTGCCTAATGGCTCACGGAATATAAATATGCTCGTGAGTTTAATGGTAATTATCTACAGGTGTTGAACAACGCGATGAAAGAGGTTTTTAACTTTAGTGCGGGTCCAGCCATGCTTCCTAAAGAAGTGATGCTAAAGGCTCAAGCAGAATTTACGAATTGGCGCGATCTAGGCTGCTCTGTTATGGAAGTGAGCCACCGCGGTAAAGATTTCATTGAAATAGCAGCTAAGGCAGAGCAAGACTTGCGCGACCTGCTATCCATTCCTAACAACTACCACGTACTTTTCACACATGGTGGCGGTCGCGGGCAGTTTGCGGCGGTACCGCTAAACTTGTCAAATGCGAACGATACCAGTCTTCATCTGGTAAGTGGTTCTTGGTCAAAAGGTGCAGTAGATGAAGCCAACAAATACAACAATGCTGTTGTTGTTGGTGAGGTGTCTGAAAAAGACGGCCTTCATTATATCGCAGAGCCTCCATTAAGCGATATCGACCAGTCTGCTGCATACTATCACTTCTGCCCTAACGAAACGGTTGATGGTATTGCCTTTGATTGGTTACCAGAGTCTGGTGATGTACCTCTGGTATCGGATATGTCGTCAACTATCTTGTCGCAACCTTTAGACGTCGCAAAACACGGTGTCATTTATGCCGGCGCACAGAAAAATATTGGTCCTAGCGGCTTATCTGTAGTTATTGTACGTGATGACCTTGTGGGCAAGGCACGAAAAGAAACGCCTTCTATCTTTGATTACGCGCTGGCAGCCAAATCAGACTCTATGTACAACACACCGCCTACTTTTTCTTGGTATTTGGCGGGTCTTGTATTTGAATGGCTTAAAGATATGGGCGGCGTTGATGCTATGGCAAAACGCAACGCTGAAAAAGCAGCGTTACTATATTCTGCGATTGATAGTTCTGACTTTTATTCAAGCAAGGTACACCCCGACAACCGTTCGAAAATGAACGTACCGTTCCATTTAGCTAACCCTGACTTAGATAAACTATTTCTTCAACAGTCACAAGACGCTGGTTTACTTGCATTGAAAGGCCATCGTTCGGTAGGGGGTATGCGTGCCAGTATTTATAACGCAATGCCAGTTGAAGGTATTGTTGCGCTTGTTGAGTTTATGCGCGAATTTGAAAGAGTGAATGGATAAAATGGAACAGTTAACATTAGACCCGATTGCAAAAGTATCGGGAGAGGTCAATGTACCTGGTTCAAAGAGTCTGTCTAATCGCGCTTTGCTACTTGCGGCGTTAGCAGAAGGCGAAACGGAGCTGACTAACCTTCTTGACAGTGAAGACATTGAACACATGCTTAATGCCCTCACGAAGCTAGGCGTTAGCTACCGCCTCAGTGATGACAAAACGCAGTGTGTCGTGCAAGGCAATGGCGGCGCATTTGACGTGGCTGAACCGCTAGAACTTTTTCTAGGTAATGCCGGTACGGCAATGCGTCCATTATGTGCCGCGCTCGCTGCGAGTAATGTTGATACCGTGCTAACTGGCGAGCCGCGTATGGAAGAACGTCCCATTGGAGACTTAGTCGATGCATTGCGCGAAGCCAACGCCGACGTTACCTATTTAAAAAACGACGGTTATCCGCCGCTGCAAATTAAGGGTAAAACATTAAGTGGCGGTGAGATGTCTGTAGATGGAAGTGTTTCCAGTCAGTTTCTGACAGCGCTTCTTATGGCGGCTCCGCTTTTTTCAGGCGATGTTACGATTCGTATTAAAGGTGAGTTAGTCTCTAAGCCCTATATCGACATCACGCTAGACACCATGGCGAAGTTTGGCGTTACGGTTAGTAATGATAACTATCAAACGTTCACGGTTTCGGGCAGTGCAAAGTACGTGTCGCCGGGTAAATTCATGGTAGAAGGTGATGCTTCGTCTGCATCTTACTTCCTTGCAGCTGGCGCCATCAAAGGTGGAACGGTACGCGTAACCGGAATAGGCCAGAACAGTATTCAAGGCGATATCCGCTTTGCTGATGTGCTTGAGGCAATGGGCGCAAAGGTTGTGTGGAACGACGAATACGTGGAAATAACCGGTGCACCGCTTAAAGGTGTCGATATGGATATGAATCATATTCCTGATGCGGCTATGACTATTGCGACCACAGCACTGTTTGCTGAAGGCCCAACAACCATGACCAATATCTATAATTGGCGTGTAAAAGAAACCGATCGACTTGCTGCTATGGCAACGGAACTACAGAAGTTAGGCGCAAAGGTAGAAGAAGGCCACGACTATATTAAAGTATGGCCGACGGACTCGCTGAAGCATGCAGAAATAGATACATATAATGATCACCGCATCGCCATGTGCTTTTCTCTGGTAGCGCTTAGCGATACTCCAGTCACAATTAATGACCCGGGATGCACTCGAAAAACTTTCCCTGATTACTTTACGCGTTTTAAAACACTCTATAACGCATAAGGCGACCCTAAAGTAGTGCAGCGATTGTTTTTTATTCACTGCATTCATGTTGATCTGTATCAGATTTATCCTAATGTTCAATGCCACCTAGTATAGGTGGCATTGCTTATCCCGTGCTAAAGCGTATAATTACGCGCGATTTTTTAGTAATTTAAATGATGGAGCAGGTATGCATTCCACACCCGTAGTCACGGTTGACGGTCCAAGTGGCGCTGGCAAAGGTACATTAAGTAGCTTGTTAGCAAAAAAATTAGGGTGGCATTTTCTAGATAGCGGTGCGATTTACCGTGTTTTAGCAGTTGCCGCACTTCACCACGACCTGCCGTGTGATGATGAAGAATGTGTTGTTCCTCTAGCAACCGGTCTCGATGTAAGTTTCGAGACGAATGGCGATACTACCCGTATTATCCTAGAAGGCGAAGATGTCACTGATGACATTCGTACTGAAGAAGTCGGAGCGGTAGCATCCAAAGTCGCCGCTTTGCCTCGTGTTCGTGAAGCTTTGCTTCGCAGACAACGTGCTTTTCAACAAGACCCTGGCTTGGTAGCAGATGGTCGCGACATGGGAACCGTAGTATTCCCCGATGCGCCTGTAAAGATTTTCCTTACAGCTAGCGCAGAGGCTCGTGCTGAGCGTCGTTATAGCCAGTTGAAAGCAAAGGGCATGGATGTTAATATTGCGCGCCTTTTGACCGATATCAAAGCCAGAGACGAGCGCGATACACAACGTGCAGTCGCACCATTGGTACCGGCACAAGATGCTGTAATTATAGATTCAACAGACTTGGATATTGACCAAGTCTTTGAAAAAGCGATGGATATTATTTCCTCACGCCTTTAATGACGAGAGCTGATCGCATCCAAAGCAGTGTTGCTACAGGGAGTGGCGACTAAATTTAATAACCCCGCGTTATCCGGATAAGAAGCGTGGATATCAACTTAAAAGTTTATTTGAGACTTATGACTGAAAATTTTGCACAACTTTTTGAAGAAAGCTTACAAGAACTAGAAACACGTCCTGGTTCAATTGTAAAAGGTACTGTTGTTTCTATCGATAAAGATATCGTTCTTGTTGACGCAGGCTTGAAATCAGAAAGTGCTATCCCAGCTGACCAATTTAAAAACGCTGAAGGCGAGCTTGAAATCGCTATTGGTGATGAAGTAGATGTAGCGCTAGATGCAGTAGAAGATGGTTTCGGTGAAACTATTCTTTCTCGTGAAAAAGCCAAGCGTCACGAAGCGTGGGTTGAGCTGGAAAAAGCTTACGAAGATAAAGTCACTATCAAAGGCGTTATCAACGGTAAAGTTAAAGGCGGTTTCACTGTTGAAGTTAACAGTGTACGCGCGTTCCTTCCAGGTTCTCTTGTTGACGTACGTCCAGTACGCGACACTACGCACCTTGAAGGCAAAGAGCTTGAGTTTAAAGTTATCAAGCTAGATGCTAAGCGCAACAACGTTGTTGTTTCTCGTCGTGCAGTTATCGAAGCTGAAAGCAGCCAAGAGCGTGAATCACTACTTGCTAACCTTGAAGAAGGTCATGAAATCAAGGGTATCGTTAAGAACCTTACCGACTACGGTGCGTTCGTTGACCTTGGTGGCGTAGACGGTCTTCTACACATCACTGATATGGCTTGGAAGCGCGTTAAGCACCCAAGTGAAATCGTGAATGTTGGCGACGAAATCAACGTTAAAGTACTTAAGTTCGACAAAGAGAAGCAGCGTGTTTCTCTTGGTATGAAGCAAATGGGCAACGATCCATGGCAAGAAATTGCGTCTCGTTACCCAGAAGGTACTAAGATTAACGGTCAGGTTACTAACCTTACTGATTACGGCTGCTTCGTTGAAATCGAAGACGGCGTTGAAGGTCTTGTACACGTTTCTGAAATGGATTGGACCAACAAGAACATCCACCCATCTAAAGTTGTTAACCTAGGTGACACTGTAGATGTAATGGTTCTTGAAATTGACGAAGAGCGTCGTCGTATTTCTCTAGGTCTTAAGCAGTGTATTGCTAACCCTTGGGAAACATTTGCTGAGTCACACGAAAAAGGTGACAAAGTATCTGGTAAGATCAAGTCAATCACTGACTTCGGTATCTTCATCGGCCTTGACGGCGGCATCGACGGTCTAGTTCACCTTTCTGACATCAGCTGGAACAAGTCTGGTGAAGACGCGGTTCGTGACTACAAGAAAGGCGACGAAATCTCTGCAGTTGTACTACAAGTCGACCCAGAGCGTGAGCGTATCTCTCTTGGCGTTAAGCAAATCGAAGAAGATCCTTTCAACAAGTATCTGACAGATAACAAGAAAGGTGCTATCGTTACTGGTACAGTAACAGCAGTTGATGCGAAAGGCGTTACTGTAAACCTAGCTGAAGAAGTTGACGGCTACATCCGCGTTGCAGATCTTGCTGTAGAGCGTGTTGAAGACGCAACAGAAGTAGCAAGCGTTGGTGATAGCATCGAAGCGAAGTTCATGGGCGTTGACCGCAAGAACCGCACTGTTAACCTATCTGTTAGAGCGAAAGATCAGGCTGACGAAAAAGAAGCTATCGATAAAGTTAACCAGCAAGAAGATGTTGGTTTCGCTAACGCGATGGCAGAAGCATTTAAAGCTGCTAAAGGCGAATAATGCTTTTGTGGGTGTGCACATGCACACCCAATTCGCGATAGCTGTTTAAACAATAATATTGACAATGAGGTTAAGCATGACCAAGTCTGAATTAATTGAACGGCTCGCGGATCAAGCGCGTCATATTCCGGCGAAAGAACTCGAACTGGCAATTAAAGAACTTCTAGAGCAAATGGCGCAAACCCTCCAAAAGGGTGAACGTATTGAAATTAGAGGTTTTGGTAGTTTTTCTCTTCACTATCGCGCACCTCGCGTGGGTAGAAACCCTAAAACGGGTGAAACAGTGAAACTTGATGGTAAATATGTACCTCACTTCAAGCCAGGAAAAGAACTTCGCGAACGGGTAGATGCCTCAATCGCATAACGCAATTTAAAAGCCGCTGTTAAGCGGCTTTTTTGTGTCTGCTCGTTTTTTATGAGTAAGTGGTGGACGTGAATGGTTTTGTATCGCTGACAAACCATTAGCTCTATATACTTACGTTTAATTTTTAATACCTATTGACCCCAAGTTGAATAGGGTTATATATTGTTCTGATAACAATAAACGGTATTCATGAAGCAATGTCAGCCGGCGATGAACAAGCAATAATAAAACAATACCAGCCGCTAATTCGCGCTTTAATTCCTTACGAACAACAAAATAAGTTGTTAGAAGGGATAAACAAATTTTCGAAGCGCCTTCCAAGCAGTGTCCGAAAGGTAGTAAAAGAGGAAGTCGTAAGGCTGACCTCACTTACAGACGCGCCTGCAGATAACTCAGCGTTCGCCCAATTTCCCGTGATGAAATTTAAACATTTCGGGGTCCAAATGCGCCTTGATAAAGTGGGCGCACAGATACTTAAAAATGAAACCTCGCTTTATCAAGACAGGTATACGGTAGGTGTGTTTGAGTCAGTAATGAACTCGGACTTCTATCAAAATCAGATAAAGAAAGAGCAATTTAAGAAAATTGTTGATGCCTTCAATGTCGAGAGTCAATCATTTACGGATATTGATTTTGGTGAAGACATAGCCATTCGACCTAATTTCACTATTTCTTCTCCAGAATTTGAAAAAGGGCGGCATTGCTCAATTAGTTCGATGTCGCACAGGGAAATAACCCTTGAGACAAAAAGGCCCCCTAATGCATCTACCGGTGATGTGCTAACTTTCACCATTCCTGAGGTTAAGGGTCTCACTAAAGAACCTACTGAGATAACGCTAGAGTTAGAGACGGTTAAGTATAATAAGCACCTTGGAAAGTATGAAACCTCGTTCACCTTTAAAAATGATGTAGACAAAGAATTTATCGCATTGTTAAAACGTTATGTCGCGGTAACGGCCTACAAGCAGCCGCTTCAACGGGATTTAGAAATAGAACGCGCAATGCAGGAGCTAGAGCGTGACCGCATATTGGAAAATAGCCCTTGGTTACCTGTCTTTTTAGCACCTGAGAAAAAATCACTGAAACCCGTTATTGCACTTTTTACAAAGGCCAATGTAGAGCATAACAATGCGGAAAAGTTATTGGCGAGTCTACAAGACAAACCCATTTTCGAAACGCTAGTAGAGGAATTGCGCAAATACAACGAGGCGTATGTTTTCCAGGGAAACATCAAAACAAAAAGTGGAAACGTCCAAATAACCGCAACCCATCGACAGTTGTTAGCGCTCAAACAATTGAATGCCTTGGTCTATTTGCTCGCGAAAAGCGGCGACTTTATATGTACGCATTGTCGTCTTGATGCAGTAAGCAGAGAAGATAAGCAAAAAGCCTTTGCAATCCACGATATCGCCAGTAAAGAGTTCGAACAACTGGCTCAGATATCTCACGTGTTGTATTGCAAAGACGTCTCTTCTTACCTGACTAACTTAACACTTTCCGCTAAATGTGACTTCAAGCCTCTATCTAAATCGCTCAAGGCCAGTGGAAATAACTGGCGGATTGACTATGTGATGGAAGAAGACTTAGACAGGCGCTCAGAGACTCGTTACATCATCGATAAGCCGGCGTCAATTAAAGTGGGTTTACTCTCTTCTCTCGATGCTCGTGTGGCAGATTTAAGCGCCAGCGGGATGAAATTGATTGTGGCACCGAACAGTGAATTACAAAAAGAAGTTCGTGTATCGGTTCCAGAATTAAAAATTAAAGGCGAGAAGTATAAGCTTGTTCATTATCAAGCAAGTACCGGTGTCGCTAGACTTTGTCTAGTAGAGGACATGAGGAAAGCCAAGGTTGGGTCCAGTGTTGATAGCATGGTTGAGGAAAACACAGCCTATTTTAAGGTGAGAGATATTGCGCGGATTCAGCGTTCAACGCACCGTTTTATATGGGAACTTGCCGTCCGCCATATGCCTTCCTTAGCGGTACTTTGTGTAATGAACCGATTTACGTTGGACAGATTGAAAACCGTTTACCAGAGTGATTCGTCTGACGATCTTTATCCGTTTTCGCGAACACAAAATATTATTCCGCTGCACGGTTTCTTTGCCGATAAAGGTCAAGCAAAGCCAAAGTCTCGAATACTTGAGGGTATGTTTAAAGAAACGTCCAACCAGGCACTTGTAGTACACTGCGTAAGAAAAAGTGATAACAGGCTGGTGTATATAAAAGAGCGAGATTTCCTTTTTTCTAAGTTGCGAACCCAGATCAAGTCACAGCTTGATGATGGGAAAATACAGTTAAGTGCTACAGATGTAACTGCCATTCGGTGTCATGGCGCTATTACTCCATTAACCAAAAAGCGTTTAGCCCAATTGTCTAAAATAGATAAAGCCATGTATGGAAAGCTTGAAACCATGCAAGCGGGTTATACGCATTGCATTTTCATTACTAACATGTCGGCATTGCATCACGATCTAGTTATCGACAACCTCATTGCTAAACCAGAACGACGAGAACTGCAGGCAGAAGGGGCTGCTTAAACGCAATTCTGCTACGCTTTTTGTGTAATCTCTTTTCGCATTTTGCTATTCTTGTAAATAAATCAATAAAAAGGGTTTAGTGTTGAAAGGGATCCTAACGTTTCTTATCATTCTGGTGCTGCTTTCCATTGCGTTTGTTATTGGCTCGCAAAATGAAGCACAAGTGACAGTAAATTATTTGATAGCTCAAGCTAATTTACGTCTATCGACCCTCATTGCAATAACCTTATCAATCGGCGTAGGCATTGGCATTCTTATCATGCTTTTAAGCTGGCTTAAATTGAGGGTACAGTTGATGAGTGCTCAATCAAAAATACAGAGTTTGGAACAAGAACACTAATGCTCGAACTGCTGTTTCTTCTTTTGCCTGTTGCGGCAGGTTATGGCTGGATAATGGGACGAAATAGTGTCCGCCAAGCCCAACGAAAGCAGTCTAGTATCCTATCAAAACATTATTATAAAGGCCTGAACTTTCTTCTTTCAGATCAGCCTGATAAGGCCGTAGACACGTTAATTAAAATGATTAACGTGAATAGCGATACGGTGGAAACCCACATCGCAATGGGTAGCTTTTTCCGCCATCGCGGTGAAATCGACCGTGCGATAAAGGTGCATCAGAATTTAGTAAGTAGAGACGAACTTCAGCCAGCTCAGCGCGAGAACGCCCTCAGAGAGCTTGGTCACGACTATACACAAGCAGGTTTTTTAGAACGTGCTGAAAATGCATTCCTTCAGTTGCTTAACAGCGAAAAGCATTATCTTGTTGCACAACAACAACTATTTAGCATCTACCAGACTACGAAAGAATGGGAGCGCGCCATAGAGTTAGCTGAGCGGATGGTTCAGTGCCATGGTGATAATGATGACGTGTGCGAGCGGCTGGCTCATTTTTATTGTGAGCAGGCGGCAGTAGAGCTTAAAAATGATAGCCAAGGCGCAGCATTAACGCTTCTTCAAAAAGCCGTAAATGCAGATGAACACGCTGTAAGGCCGTGGTTAATGCTAGGCGATATTGCTTTAGAACAGCAGCGCTACACAGACGCTAACGCCTATTTTACTCAAGTCGCAGAACGTGACATTAATTGGTTTAGCGAGGCGGTTCCTAGCCTTGAAAAAATAGCCGAAGAAACTGATGACTGGGACAGTTTTCAAAAGAACTTAGAAGCCCACTGGCAAGAGTGCGCTACCTCGTACTTGGCTATGGTTGATATTTTAATGAAGCGTGGCGAAACGCTTCAAGCTGCTGAGTATTTGTTAGAACAACTTAGAAAGCGTCCTACCATGCGGGGTTTCAAAACCCTAATGGGGCTTTATATTGATCAGCTCACAGATAAAACCACAGCTGATAGTCTGCGGCTGTTAAAAGAACTAGTAGAAAAACAAATGCTGCAACGGCCAAAATACCGCTGTGGAAGCTGTGGATTTTCAGGTCGAAAATTATACTGGCTTTGCCCGAGCTGTAAAAAATGGGGCGTAGTGAAACCAATTAAAGGGCTAGACGGAGAATAAAAAGACATGCATGACCCACGCGTTATTGTTGCTTTAGATTATGACAATAAAGACACTGCCTTGGCGTTTGTAGATAAACTAGATCCAAGCTTGTGTAAGCTAAAAGTGGGCAAAGAAATGTTCACCTTATTCGGCCCAGAGTTTGTGAAGGCGCTTATTGCCAAAGGCTATGATGTTTTTCTCGATTTGAAATTTCACGATATCCCCAATACGGTAGCCAAAGCATGTAAAGCAGCGGCGGAGCTGGGTGTATGGATGGTAAACGTGCATGCTTCTGGCGGGTTGCCAATGATGCAAGCGGCGAAAGAAGCCATTGCAACAAGCACTAATCCTCAAACTAAGCTTATAGCGGTTACCGTACTTACCAGCATGGACGAGGCGCAGCTTGCTGATGTGGTAAGCGGTGTAACACCAGAGCAACAAGTTTTGCGCCTGGCTGCTCTTACAGAAAAAGCAGGGTTAGACGGCATTGTTTGTTCGGCGCAAGAAGCCAGCGCGCTACGTGAGAAACATAGCAACGACTTTCTTCTAGTGACACCAGGTATTCGCCCAGTAGGCGCAGACGCAGGGGATCAAAAGCGGGTTATGACACCTCCTGATGCAATGAAAGCGGGCGTGAGCTATTTAGTTATGGGGCGACCTATCACAAAAGCAGAAGACCCTATTGCAGTACTGAATGCAGTAAACGCATCAATAAACGGTTAGCACTAATTCAGTAATGTATTGGATCGTAGTTGTATGCTGAGTTACTCATTTTAACGCTGCTGAGATATTTATGAATTTAGGTATCGAAGCGTATCCAATGGAATAGACTGCCCCTAAACGTGGGTTGTTGCCCTTCATTTGTTCTACATGGTGAAGATGAGTTACGAATACTCGGATTAGGGTATGCTCGTGGGCTAGATTACTTAAGTCGGTATTGATATCGCAAAATCCCTTTTTCAAGTGCACGGCATTATCGAAACTGCAACGGCCAAAAAACAAAATGCGTTCGAGTATGTGATGACCGGTCTCGCTGAATTCAGCATGCTTAAATATGAGATCGGATAACTGTTACCATGGCAATTTGTAAAGTGCTAAGTGTGATTCACGGTAGCTTATATTAAAACTAACATATGCAGATTAAGAAGGTGTAAGGGTATTAAACTGAGATTAAAGAATAAATCGAAGCTAAATTAGGGAACTGAGTAAGTATTATTTAACTGAAATAAATACTTTAAGCCCTAGCGTCATTAATGACGGAAAGTTTCACCACAATCAGTATTCATAAGTTGCTCTAAAATCAATTAGCTTTAATGGATTATCCTGACTAAGCTAACAAAGAAAAGGATGTTGTATCTCTGAAAAGTACAATTGATTATCAAGGATATAAGGATACAAGATGGAAAAAATGAAGCCTCAAAAATGCTGTGCAATAAATGCGTATACTTCATTAAAAGCCCTTTTTTTAGCAACCGCTTTATTTCACCCCTTACAGGTATTTGCAAACGAACCTTATATAACCGTATGCGGCTATATGCCGTCCGGTTCATTTCAGGAACCGGTTGAACACGTATTAACAGGTGATTCATATTATCCTGAGTGTCCTTCCGAAATCTCTCGGACATCTTCAACAACATCGGTTGTTGCTATACCAAATCCTCAAGCGCCAGGTGGAGTAACCTACGTCCAAACTCACGACTCGGTAACACAAATTTGGGGCTTAGTTTACGAGTTGCAAGGCGGCTACTAAAAACAGCAGATTACTTGCGCATCCTTGATGTGCAAGTAATTTATTGAAAATAAGAAACTATTTATCAGATTAGGTAATATCTAATGAAACACGTATTGTTTTTAATTCTGTTTAGTTCTTTTACTCTATCAAACACTTTAGTGCCAGAATCTCAAAACGAGGATATTGAGACAATAACTGTCGAAGGCTCTAGACCACTAGGTTATTTTTACAAATTACGACAAAAAGAACGAATTGCATTCATGGAAAAATTTAACCGCCTTATCAAGGATGAAGACTTACGTTTTGAATGCAGAACAGAAACTCAAACCGGCTCTCACATAAGCTCTAAAGTATGTAGAAATGTATTTGATTGGCGGATAATACAAGAGATCGTAACGGAAGAGATTAACAGGGGGAATATTTACTCTGCTTATGCGACTGCTTTGATGGGAAATAAAGAGCAAGAGAAGCGAAGACAAGAATTGATTCATACAATCAATGCGTTGCTGGAGAGTAATGAAGAGTTATCAAGAGCTTATGAAAAGTTTAGAAAAGCCGACTCAGCATATAAGAAAGCACATGGTGAACGATTCGGAAACCTAAGTCCTTATAATAATAAGTAAATAAATTTCCAATAGAGAATAATTCACTCTTTACTAATTTGGTGAAAAAACAGCTGTCAAAACATGGGCGTTATGGCATTTGCTCTACCAGCTTAATATTGTTTAGTGTAGCGATTGGCCATAGCTTCGCATTTCCAATTCCCCTAATGCACAATTTCTGCCATAGGCACGTCAACCTCCATGAAAGATAGAACTCCACTGTTGGGGGTGCTGTGACTAGTAACCTCTTCATTTGATATGATTAAGCTCAATGGTTAGGATGTTTGATGCACCGATTGGTGGTCTCTAGTGACGTAGATACGTAGCAACAATTTACATAGCAATTTACTAAGTGTGAGGTGGGATTGTAGGTAGTGAACTTGAAGCAATAATAAATTTAGCTTATTTCGCTATTCAGCGTTTACGATAAAAAAAGCTCGGATGTCGTGTTCACATACCGAGCTTTTTTAAGGCTACTTATTCACGAAAGTGACCTATAGCGATTAAAATAATAGAAATAAACTTATTCGCCTTTAAGTGCAACTTCAGCAGGCGTATACGTTAAACCTAGTTCTTCACCTAGTGCATCAACGACTGCCTTGTAGGTTACTTTACCCTCGTGAACATTTAGGCCGTTAAGCAAGTGCTTGTCTTCAAGCATGGCTTTCGCTGGGCCTTTGTTTGCAAGGGCTAAGCCGAATGGCAATGTAGCGTTGTTAAGTGCCATTGTCGAGGTGCGCGCAACGCCACCTGGCATGTTCGCAACACAGTAGTGAACCACATCATCAACAATGTAAACTGGGTCTTGATGAGTAGTGGCTTTAGAGGTTTCAAAACAGCCACCTTGGTCAATCGCAACGTCAACAAGTACTGAGCCAGGTTTCATTGCCTTAATTTGTTCGCGAGTAAGCAGCTTCGGTGCCGCGGCACCAGGAATAAGTACTGCGCCAACAACAAGATCAGCTTTTGAAGAATAGTGCTCAATAGCATCAACAGTTGAGTATACTGTTTTTACCTGACCGTTAAAAATATCGTCTAGCTGACGAAGGCGTGGAAGAGAACGATCTAAGATGGTTACATCAGCGCCGAGACCCAGCGCCATTTTCGCGGCGTTAGTACCTACAACACCACCACCGATAACCAATACTTTACCCGGCGCTACGCCTGGTACACCACCAAGAAGCGTACCGCTTCCGCCGTGCGCTTTTTCTAAATAATGTGCACCGGCTTGAACAGACATGCGACCAGCAACTTCACTCATAGGTGCAAGTAGCGGCAGCCCATTGCGTTCGTCAGTTACGGTTTCATATGCAATACATGTTGCGCCTGATTCCACAAGAAGCTTGGTTTGTGTGGGGTCTGGGGCAAGGTGTAGGTAGGTATAAAGCGTTTGACCCTTACGCAGCATTTTACACTCGTTAGGTTGTGGCTCTTTTACTTTTACAATCATTTCTGCTTCTGCAAACACTTGCTCAGCTGTAGCTGCAATTGAAGCGCCCGCCTCGATATACAAATCGTCGGTGAAACCAATAGCATCGCCCGCGTTAGTTTCAACTAAAACACTATGGCCATGGGTAACAAATTCTTTTACCGCTGCAGGTGTTAAGCCAACACGGTACTCATGGTTTTTAATTTCTTTTGGTACACCAACTATCATGTATCGTCCTCAATTTTAAAGTGAGCTTCTATGCGGCTCTGGTTGAATTTCAATTTATAGCTGTGGGTGACATTGCCCAACACGATATTCGGCGAGTATACGCCATAAAAAAACGAACTATCTGCTGAAGAATATTCTTTTATAGAATATAATTCTGTATATCCTCAATTATGAAATACATTATATGCTGGTAAAGACCCCAAAACACCTTGACCGAATAGACAGGAATATTCTTGTACAACTCCAGAAAAACGGGCGTATATCGAATGTTGAGCTTGCTAAAGAGGTAGGTTTAAGCCCCAGCCCGTGCCTAGAGAGAGTAAAAAGACTGGAGTCACAAGGCTATATCAAAGGTTATCACGCCATTGTTGACCCCGAGAAGCTAGGTGCCGCTATGCTGGTGTTTGTAGAGATAACCCTAACCAAAACATCTGTCGATATCTTTGCAGAATTTTCTGCTGCGGTGAAACTGCATGACGATATACAGGAATGTCATTTGGTATCGGGAGATTTTGATTTTCTGTTAAAGGCGCGTGTAGCGGATATGGGAAGTTACCGAAAACTGTTAGGCGATACGCTATTACGATTACCAGGAGTAAGCGAGTCGCGAACCTATGTCGTGATGGAAGAGGTAAAAAGTACATCGTCACTTCGCATTAATTTGAAGTAATGAAAGCGTGGCTCAATTGAGTGATTTTATGGTAGGCTGTGCAAAAATACAGTGTTTAAGATTTCTCAAAGGAAAGCAAGAAGTGACAAACGGAAGGGCAGGGAACCGGAAAGTAGTTGTTTTTGCGGTTTTAGTGTCTTGCATAAAATAAAAATTATCTAGGAATTGCAAGGAGTTTGCTAAGCTCTTTGTTGCTATTAGCGCATATCTCATGCGAAAAGCGTGTAACAAAACATGTGATAATAATAGCTGTAGTAAATGCGACGGAATTTGAAGGTTTTTTAGGGTTATGGCGCGATTAACAGGGGTTCAGCGAGTGTGGGAAGCAGGCATGATTATCGCCTGTGTTTTCGCCTTCTTTTTATTGCTGGCACTAGCATCTTTTCATCCAGGAGACCCAGGTTGGAGTCAGGCTGGGTTGCAATTAGACGTACACAACTGGGTTGGAGCATCCGGAGCTTGGGTAGCTGATCTTCTGCTCTTTTCTTTTGGTTTTTTAGCTTATCTTTTGCCTTTCGGAGCCGCCTTTTTAGGGTGGTTTTTGTTTCAGCATATCAAAGAGCTGGACGAGTTTGATTACCTCACCATCGGGCTGCGCATCATAGGCGGTTTGCTGATGGCCCTAGGCGCAACGGGTATTGCTAGTATTAACTTCGACGATATTTACAATTTTTCAGCTGGCGGCTTTGTCGGCGACGTTATTAGTTCAGCGCTTGTGCCGTATTTTAATACGGCAGGTACAATTCTTTTACTACTGTGCTTTTTCTGTACCGGTTTTACGCTACTAACAGGTATTAGTTGGTTAACCATCATCGACAGGCTGGGCGAGGGCACGCTTTGGTTAGGGCGTAAAACACTTTCTGCTCCGCAGAGCCTTTTAGCGTTGGAAATGCCGCGCTTGGCCCTTTCCAACAAATCCTCTCAACAAAACGGTGATGATACCGCAGCGTTAGATATTACAAGTATGCGCGCAGAACCGTTAGCAACAGACACTGACACACAGCAAGTGCATGCTAAGCCCGCAGCTGTAAAGCGCAGTGAGCCAACCTTCGGTAGTAGTGGCATAGACGACGAGCCTCCGTTTTACACATACGACACAAATAACGAAGCGAGTAATACACCTCCCGACAAAACTAGCGATACGAAAAGTGATATTGACGAACAAGCTGATAAAGAGTCCGGTAACACACAGGACACTAAAAAGTCTGCATTCTCATTGTCAGGTTTTAAAAATGCTGTTGCTGACTCTGTTAAAGATAAAGTCGGGTTTGGCAAATCTCATGAGGATGGAGTAAGTGCAGAAAGTACACTTGCTGAACATTCGCAAGGGACGGCTACTCAGCAAAGCCCGCACATTAATTTTGACGAGTTAGAAGAGTTTGATGAGGATTTGCCCTATGAAACAGGCACAAAGCCAACATCCTCTGCTAGTAGCACATCTAATGCAGCGCAAGAAGAGCAAGCAGAATCGATTTCAACTCCGCTTCAGCCTCAAGCACAGAATTTCGCTCCCGCTGCGCTAGGAGCAAAACCAGTCAAGCCCAGAGTAGAAGAGGTGGATCCGAATCTACCACCCATGCCATCTTTTGATTTACTAGAGCGCGCAGATAAGCACGAAAACCCGCTCACTCCTGAAGAGATTGAAGGGATTTCACGGCTTGTTGAAGAAAAACTTGCTGATTTTAATATTGAGGCAACAGTCGTAGGGGTTTATCCCGGCCCAGTAATCACTCGCTTCGAACTTGATCTGGCCCCTGGTGTAAAAGTGAGCAAAATTACTGGTCTCTCAAAAGACCTGGCCCGCGCTATGTCAGCAATCTCAGTACGCGTTGTTGAAGTTATTCCCGGTAAGTCAGTTATTGGCCTAGAACTTCCGAATAAAAAGCGAGAAATGGTTCGCTTGAGCGAAGTGATTAGTTGCGACACGTTCCAATCAAACAAATCGCCGTTAACGATGGTGCTGGGTGCAGATATCTCAGGGCAACCCGTTGTCGTTGATCTGGCAAAAATGCCTCATCTATTGGTGGCAGGTACGACCGGTTCAGGTAAATCAGTGGGCGTAAACGTGATGATACTGAGCTTGTTGTATAAGAGCACGCCAGAAGACGTGCGCATGATCATGATTGACCCTAAAATGCTTGAACTGTCTGTATATGAAGGCATTCCCCATTTATTGTCGGAAGTGGTTACAGACATGAAAGAGGCCGCTAATGCGCTTCGTTGGTGTGTGGGTGAAATGGAACGCCGTTATCGACTTATGAGCGCCCTTGGCGTGCGTAACCTTAAAGGCTATAACGCAAAAGTTGAAGAGGCTATTGCCAACGGTACGCCAATTAAAGACCCGCTTTGGAAGAATGAAGAAAGCATGGATGCCGAAGCTCCAGACTTAGGTAAGCTTCCCGCTATTGTAGTCGTTGTTGATGAGTTTGCCGACATGATGATGATAGTGGGTAAAAAAGTTGAAGAGCTCATTGCACGTATCGCACAGAAAGCACGTGCTGCGGGCATACACCTTATTCTTGCCACACAGCGTCCGTCTGTAGATGTTATTACAGGTCTGATTAAGGCGAACATTCCAACTCGTTGTGCGTTTCAGGTATCGAGCAAAATTGATTCAAGAACCATTCTGGACCAACAGGGCGCTGAAACTCTGTTAGGTATGGGAGATATGCTGTATCTGCCGCCGGGAAGTCCGGTGCCTACCCGAGTGCACGGTGCGTTTGTCGACGACCATGAAGTGCACGCTGTGGTAGCTGACTGGCAAAAACGCGGTGAACCCGAATACATTGACGAAATCTTAAATGGCGAGGCATCGGCAGAAGTATTACTTCCTGGTGAACAGCCTGAAGGTGAAGACCAGGAGTTTGATGCTTTTTATGACGAAGCTGTGGCATTTGTTACTGAAACCCGCCGAGCTAGTGTCTCTAGCGTGCAGCGTAAATTTAGAATTGGTTACAACCGCGCCGCGCGACTTGTTGAACAAATGGAAATGAGTGGTGTCGTAAGTGCACAGGGGCATAACGGGAACCGTGAGGTACTTGCACCGCCGCCCCACAAAGAATAACGAATGGATTGAATAAATGAATAAAGCAGTTTCGGTTTATTTTATAAGTGCACTAACCGCTGGCGGCCTAATGATAAATGCTGCCAACGCATCGGCAGAATTAGCTACTAGTAGCAGCGTAGACACTACAGCTATAGCGCAAAAAGAAAGTATCAATGACTCAGTAAGTTCATCGCTGCAGACGCGATTGAGCAACATGAAACAGTTCCGTGCTGAGTTTGCTCAGACAGTGGTTGATGCGCAGCAAAACGTAGTGCATGAGGCCCAAGGCACGCTTACTATGACCCGTCCCAATAAACTTCGCTGGGAAACAACATTTCCAGATGAAACATTGCTTGTAGCCGATGGAGATGCAGTTTGGAATGTGGATACCTTCGTAGAGCAGGTGACGGTGCTATCTCAAGATAATGCGATTAAGGATAACCCTATCGTTTTGCTTACATCTACAGATGAAGCGACGTGGTCAAAGTTTTCTATCAGCCAAATGAACAATGGTGTACCTACCAACACTTCGGCAAGCGATATCAATAACGATACGGTGATGCAAAGTTATCAAATCACGCCTAAAGAAGAAGGGGGGCAAATCGTTACTCTCACGCTGTCTTTCAACCAAGATAACGAACTGGCTTCGCTCAATATGCTAGATGCTCAACAACAGGTAAGCACCTTAGTATTCAATAATATTGAAACCCGTTTTCCTATTCCTGCCGATACATTTTCAGTAGATATCCCAGATAGCTTTATAGTTGATGACCAGCGTTAAACAAGACTTCGCGCCGTTGGCGGCGCGCATGCGCCCCGTTACCATAGCGCAATATAGCGGGCAAGAGCATCTACTGGGAGAAGGCAAACCACTTCGTAAAATGTTAGAGGCAGGGCACTGCCACTCGATGATTTTATGGGGGCCTCCTGGCACCGGAAAAACTACGCTTGCGGAGCTTATCGCTCAGTATACTAATGCGTCTGTACTACGTATTTCGGCGGTTACTTCCGGAGTCAAAGACATTAGAGCAGCCATGGAAACGGCTGAAGATAATGCCCGTTATAATCAGCGAACGCTGCTTTTTGTTGATGAAGTTCACCGGTTTAATAAAAGTCAGCAGGACGCCTTTCTCCCATTCGTTGAGTCAGGCGTTGTCACCTTCATAGGCGCAACAACAGAAAACCCTTCATTTGAACTAAACAAAGCCTTGTTATCTCGAGTGCGTGTGTATGTGTTAAAGACGCTGGAACAACACGCGCTGTCAGAGTTAATCGATAGGGCGCTAGTCGATACTGAAAAAGGACTGGGCGACAGGGCTCTTGGCATTGATGCAACAGCCAGAAACGCGCTTATCGATTTATGTGGCGGCGATGCTCGTCGTCTTCTCACTTATTTGGAGCTAGCTGCAGATTTCACAAGCGCTAACGACATTACCGTTAGCGATGTTGAACATGCAGTGGGCGAGAAAGTGGCGAGCTACGACAACAAGGGCGATACCTTTTATGACCTGATTTCAGCCTTTCATAAATCCGTGAGAGGCTCAGATCCTGACGCTGCGCTTTACTGGTACGCAAGAATTCTCGATGGTGGCGGTGACGCGTTATATGTGGGAAGACGGCTTCTGGCTATTGCGTCGGAAGATATTGGTAACGCCGATCCAAGAGCAATGCAGCTTTGCATTAACGCATGGGATACTTTTCACCGAGTAGGACCAGCCGAGGGTGAGCGCGCTATTGCGCAAGCTGCAGTATATTGCGCATTAGCAGCAAAAAGTAATGCGGTTTATATGGCGTTTAACGAAGCAAAAGCACTGGCGCGCAAGACCTCAGATGCGCCGGTTCCTATGCATTTGCGAAATGCGCCAACAGTGCTTATGAAAGAGCTAGGCCACGGCGATGGTTACCGTTATGCGCACAACGAGCCAAATGCATTCGCCGCAGGTGAGTCCTACTTTCCTGAGAGCCTTACCGGTACTCGCCTATACAACCCCAATGAGCGTGGTTTAGAAAAAGCCCTAAAAGCGAAGCGTGAATTTCTCGACTCTCTTAATGCGAGAAGTAACAATAAAAGGTAAAGTTGCACACGTGCACTTCAATGAATTCAAGTAATATAAAATAGCTTATAAATAGAACGTGCTAGGGAGTTTTTCGTGCCTCAAGGGTTAGCTTTGTATTGTTTTATTGCCGCTGGCGGGGCAACTGGTGCCTGTTTACGCTATTTTGTTACTACAAGTGTTGATTCCTTATTTGGAAAACACATGCCGTTTGGTACACTAGCGGTGAATGTGGTCGGGTCGTTTGCACTCGCATTGCTGTACGGTTTTATCGAACGTCATGATTTAAGCGAATCCCCATACCGAGCGCTTATTGGTGTAGGGTTATTAGGTGCCTTTACCACATTCTCAACATTTTCCGTTGAAACCTTAACTTTATTAGAAAACGGGTTGTGGCTTAAAGCCGCAGCAAATGTATTTCTTAACGTTGGCGCTTGCCTAATAGCTGGTTGGCTAGCCATTCAATTAATGAAAGGATAATTAGAAACACATGTTAGATCCAAAGTGTTTGCGAAGCGATATAGAACAAACAGCTAAGCGATTGGCTGCCCGTGGTTTTAACCTCGATGTAGCAGCTTTCAGTTCGCTTGAAGAAAAAAGAAAAACACTTCAGTCCAGAACACAGGATCTGCAAAACGAGCGAAACGTACGAAGTAAATCCATTGGTAAAGCAAAAGCGCAAGGTGAAGATATTGCGCCGCTTCTCGCAGAAGTGGGTAAGCTTGGTGACGAGCTTGATGCCGCTAAAGCAGAGCTTAGCGAACTGCTAGAAGAAATTAATATCTTTACCCAAGGCATTCCTAATTTACCACATGAGTCGGTGCCGGAAGGTGAAAACGAAAACCACAACGTTGAGATTTCTCGTTGGGGCGAGCCGCGTACGTTTGATTTTGAAGTAAAAGATCACGTAGATGTTGCTGAAGGCTTGAACAACGGCTTAGATTTCGCAACCGCCAGTAAGCTTACTGGCAGCCGCTTTGTTGTCATGCGCGGGGATATCGCTCGCTTGAACCGTGCTATTGCTCAATTTATGCTAGACACCCATACCCAAGAGCATGGCTATCAAGAAATGTACGTGCCTTACTTGGTTAATGCCGACAGTTTATACGGCACGGGCCAGTTGCCTAAATTTGGTGAAGATCTTTTCCACACCAAACCAGCAACAGAAGAGGGGCAGGGTCTCAGCCTTATTCCAACGGCAGAAGTACCGCTGACAAACATTGCCCGTGATGAAATATTAGATGCGAAAACATTGCCAGTGAAAATGACGGCTCACACGCCTTGCTTCCGTTCAGAGGCCGGTTCGTACGGACGTGACACCCGTGGCCTTATCCGTCAGCACCAGTTCGACAAGGTAGAACTTGTGCAGCTAGTTAAGCCAGAAGATAGCTTTGACGCACTTGAAGCACTTACAAGTCACGCCGAAGTTATTCTGCAAAAGCTAGAGTTGCCGTATCGTAAAATGCTGTTATGCACGGGTGATATGGGCTTTGGCGCGTGTAAAACCTATGACCTTGAAGTATGGCTACCTGCGCAAAATACATACCGTGAAATTTCTTCGTGTTCAAACATGCTGGATTTCCAAGCGCGACGTATGCAGGCACGGTTCCGCAACCCTGAAACCAATAAACCTGAATTGCTACATACACTGAACGGTTCTGGTTTGGCTGTAGGGCGTACGCTTGTTGCTATCTTAGAGAATAACCAGCAGGCAGACGGAAGCGTTACGATTCCAAAAGCGCTAGTGCCTTACATGGCAGGGCAAGAGGTTATTAAGGCGACTGCTTAGTTTCCCCTTGTTTGACACGAAGCGTTATTAAAAGAAGCGTTATTAAAAGTAATTTTGAAATCCGGTATTGTTAAATGCCGGATTTTTTTAACCATTCGAGCTCTAGGATATTGTCCAATCTGCGGATTTATACAACGTATTACAGACTCACCCGATGTTATAGCACTACTTGAAGAAGTAGGGCTTACGCAAACCATTCCGCTTTTTGTTGACGAGTACTCCTCAAGCAACGTTATTAACTTCTATCCTGCATTTGGTAAAGCGCCCGAAAAGCAAATTACCAATTTAATCGTGTCTGGAGATAGCACCATAGACGCAACATGGTGGTTTGACGCCAAGCCCGTTGGTGACACACTGCAAATTAGCGATAGAACCACATTTAACGCCCGCAATCTAGATAGCCCTTATTGGGGAAAGTTTATCCGTGAGCGGCGAGCAGTGGTTGTAGCAACGGCGGTAGGGGAGTCTAACCCAGTTGGGAAAGGAAAAGCACATTATTTAATGAAGCCCACAAGCGGAGCATTGCTCATTGGCGTAGTATACCGGCGCTTTAGCAATGGGCTGTTTTCCTGTGCAGTTGTGACGCGGCCAACTATCGATGGCTTTAGCCAGTATCATGAAAAGTCGATTCCCTGTTTTCTTCCTCATGATAGTCATGCTATTAATGCGTGGCTAACCGCTGACACACAAGGCTCATTAAATAATGAGGTAGAGTATATTTTGAATAATCCTCGTATTTATACCCACCTTGAAGTAACGCGAGTAAAGACGTTTAAAAGTGCAGAGGCAATAGGAGACACGCAATTACTTAAGGCTTGGTAGCGTTTTTTTATAAACGCAATAGTGGCCCAGTGCAAGAATCTACCAAGGTACAAGCTTTTCATTATGTGTAAGGCAGGCGGCTCAGTCTGCGACAGCCGCCTATATTTAACTATTTATTAAGGGGAGTGCTATCTAAGATAAGAAAGTAGAGTTTCTTCATCGGCACCTAAAACATTCTTTGTTACTTCTTTATCGACAACGTCGGTACACGCGGATGACATTTCATTCCTGAGTTTTCCCAGAAAACCTGGTCCGCTAATAATATCTATTGAACCTAGCGCACCTCTTTTACGCTCGCTATCTAGCCAGTCTGCAATATCACTGGCGAAACGCTCATCTTCAAGTTCAGCTGCGTCTTTTCGATTCATACTGTCCACGCCGGGTACTTGCGACGCAGGAGCCGACTGTCTTCCCGGCCTGTCGGTGTAGATATTTTGATCGCTGGCGTCACTAAATTCGTTATGCCACTTTTTAACTTCAACAAGCGCGGTTCCATGATTGGTATAGGTGTAAGCAATAGCGTTGTCGTGGTTGGCAACGATTACGTAGTGTTTTTGAACTGTCATACAGCCTCCTATGTCCATTTATGTAAAACATTCACGTTTCTGGTGTTTTGCAAAGGCAAATATGAAAAATGTGCCTGAAACAGCAAATAAAACGCTTATGTAAAGGAGTTGTTGCAATATCAGCACCAATACCAAAAAAACATCAATAATGCGCGCTTGAAAGGGCCTAACGAAGGCTAGCTACTGTTACCACGCTAATTAGAATTTGGTTTTTTCTTAATAGAGCGCTTGTTTAAAAACTAGCAGTAGATGTTACGCTTTGAAGGATAAAAAAATGGAGCAAGGCGCGTTTAAAGCGGGAGGCTAGCGGTTATTGCTAGCGCTTCAACTATGACGCCAAAATGTTGTTAAAAACGTTTTTTAAATAAAGCGTTATAAACACTTCGCAGGTTTGGGCAATCCAGCAAGTTTGGTGGCTTGCTTAGCAGGGCCTTTTTTAAACAGTCGCTGCAGATAGCGGCTATTACCTTTCTCTGGGCCAAATTTATTGGCCATGGCTTTTACAAGGGCGCGGATCGCTGGGCTGGTTTCGTACTCTTCATAAAATGCGCGCACGAAACGAACTACTTCCCAATGCGCTTCAGTTAATTGAATGTTTTCTTCTTGCGCCAGTGGCTCAACCATACCTTCTTCCCACTGCGTGTAGTCGAGCAAATACCCGGCTTTGTCCGTAGGAATTTCTTGGCCCTTATAATTAAAGCTATAGGTTTCTTGCGTCATGAAAGAGTAATCCAGTGTATGTGTTTTGCTGACAAGGCTGCTAATTCTCTAGAAGTGATAGGTGTAGCGTAATCCGGCAGCGTAGCGCCTCGTGAAGATGCATCGCTATCGATAAATGCCAAACTGAACGGTGATTCTTCTTTGCCGCTATTTGTTAATTTTTCAAAAAATGCGCTTTCGATTTTAGGGGCATATACGCCGTCGCTTACACACACAACACTTAAATCTGCGTTTGATTGTTTAACGGCAGCCGTTAGAAACTGTTTATCAGCAATAGAGAGTGTTGGGGTTGAGATAGTAATAAGCATTAGAAGGTCACCACATGGTCAACGCTTTGTATAAGGGCAAGTTTTTCAGCTGGATTTATCCACTCACATTCAAGTTCCTCAAACAAATCGGTATTTGCAAGAACATGGTCAATATCGTAATTCTCTGCACTTGTTTTACATACAAAGCATTCTTCTATATCAAAAAAGGGCATACTGGCTAAGCGCTTAGTATGATTCTTAAGCCCCTTAATTGATGCTGATTTAACAAGCTGAAGCACGCCTTGGTTTTCAAAGATCACCTTCACTTCGTGCCCGTAGTTTGTTGCAGCGAGGGCGAAATCTAAACCGTCTTGGCTTTTCGCATTAGAAAAGGGGCCTTGCGTAAATCTAATAAGTAAACGTGCCATTAAAATTGCACCAACCTGTTACACTCATGAAGGGCAGTAAAAAACTCGCCCAAACCTGCTTGTTCAAACGGCGCTGCAAGGTTGGCGTGTGCAATGCCATTCTCTTTCGCTTCTAATTCACTCACAATGCCTCGCTTAACTGCAGCAGTAATGCACACCAGTAGCTTAACGTTGTGCGCAGTTGCGAGTGCTCTCCAGCTATCAAGCGCAAATAGCTCGTCACCAGTGTTAAGCATTAAACTGTTGGTGTGATAGACCCCGTCGCTGTAAAAAAAGACGTGGTTTATTACATCGCCGTTGTCAATGGCACCTTGCACAAAGGCGAGGGCGCGTAAAGCTGTGTCGCCTTGAAACGGTGATGATGTGATAAGTATTGAATATTCTGCCATACAAATAAAAACACCCCGTTTAAGGGGTGTTTGTCTTTTAAACCTTTAACGCTGTATTAATCGTCGCCGCCAAATGCACCTAGAAGGTGAAGGATAGACGTGAACAAATTGTATATGTTCAAGTATAGCGAAACTGTCGCGCGAATGTAGTTTGTTTCACCACCGTGGATGATACGGCTTGTGTCAAACAAAATGAAGCCTGACATGATGAACACAATCGCTGCGCTGATTGCTAGGCTTACCGCAGGCACTGCGAAGAAGATGTTCGCAATAGCGGCTACAAGCACTACAACTAGACCCACAACCAAGAAGCCGCCCATAAACGAGAAGTCTTTCTTAGTAGTAAGAGCGTAGCCAGATAGCGCAAAGAACACAAGTGCTGTTGCACCTAGTGCTTCCATGATTAGGCCGGGACCTGCTACACCTAGATAGAAATTAAGCGTGTAACCTAGTGATGCACCCATTAAACCTGTGAATGCAAACACCCAGTAGATACCAGATGCTGAATCAGCTTTTTTCTGCACAACAAATAGAGTTATAAAAGCGCCGATAGTCATAACAAGAGACATCATAGGAGAAATGCCTACCGCCATTGCTATACCAGCACAAACCGCACTAAACGCTAGTGTCATCGCAAGCAGCATATAGGTGTTGCGAAGAACCTTGTTCGTCTGCAATACCGATGGTTGAGATGCACTTGAATACATCGAACGTTGATCCATTGTTTCCTCCAACAGGACTTATGATATGACCAAAATGGTACACAATTATTTAGTGTATGTTGTATGGGTTTTAGTTCCCATTTTCAAGTAGTTTCAGATGAAAATGGTGTCAGGTGAATACAAAACCATCTTTTATACGCGTGAAGCCTTGTATTTGTTTGATTTCTCGGCACTTGAACAACTTTTTTAATTTTTCGCTTTACAGTCATAAAAATATCATTAAGATACGCAGCACTTCAGGAGAGTTGGCAGAGCCCGGTTTAATGCACCTGACTTGAAATCAGACGTGGGGTCAAACCCACCGGGGGTTCGAATCCCTCACTCTCCGCCAAATACGAAAAACCCGCAAATTGTTGCGGGTTTTTTTATGCCCTTTTATTAATTTAAACTTTAGTATAAGACCACAGTCGCATTGTTACATCCCATTCACATGTTTAGGCTTGCGTTTTCTTCGCGCAATCTAAAGGTGTTATGTGTCACAAGAAAGCTCTTCTTATCAAAACCTTCACAAGCCAAGTAACAAATTTAATTCAAGAGACGAATATTTAGACCACGAGCTACAAATATTAGCGCCTAAGCGTTGGCGCTTGAATTTACCAGGAAGAGACTACCGCATTGAGTGGGAAGACTGCGTTCCGGGCATGGCCGCAACGATAGGTAAAATCGTAATGGTTGCAGCGGTTGTCGGTGCATTTGCTGCGCCTTTAGGGCTATCGCCAGAGTTTGTCATTGAAAACGTACGTTTTGAATTACTTATTGCTGCAATCTTATTCGTCGTTTTGATTTCAGGTTTTTTAAACCCTTCTGCTAATTTGGCTGGAACACACGGCCCGCTTCTTCCGCTGGTCCCGCTTATCGTGGCGTCAGGCGGCCATCCAATGGCCCTTGGTTTACTCATAGGCTTATTCGGCTTTATTTTAGGAATAACCAAAGGCGGAAGTCTGTTAGCTAAACTAACCAGTAATGGCGTATGTGGCGGTCTACTATTGTACCTAGGCTTTATTGGTATTACTGGGCAAGTAAAAAAGCTCTTTGCATGGGCAGAAAGCTTCGATATGGCTTATTTAGCCTTTGTGGTAATTATCGCTACTATTTTAATGTATGCATGGCTAGAGCATATAAAGAAACGTTGGTTAGCCATACCACTCGGTGCGGTAATGGCAGCAATTATTGCTTTTTCCTTTGGTGCTCCTTTTGAATTTACCACGTCGCCCGGTATCCCTAATTTAAATCCTGCATATTGGTGGGGCGAAGACACAGGGTGGAAATTAGGTTTACCCGACTGGTCGCATTTCATTGCTGTGTTACCTTTCGCCGTGCTTGCCGTGTCTATGTGGTCACCGGATTTTTTGGGTCACCAAGTATTTCAAAAGCTAAGTTATCCTAAAAAGAGCGAACGAGCCCACATGAATATAGATGACACCATGATTGCTGCTTCGAGTCGTCAGGCTGTGGGCAGCTTGTTGGGCGGCGGAAATATTTCATCATCGTGGGGTACCTATATTATACCGGCTTCCATTGCACGTAGACCCATTCCCGGTGGCGCGTTAGTGACAGGCTTTTTATGTGTGGTCGCAGCACTGTGGGGGTATCCCATGGATTTAGCTATTTGGCCGCCAGTGCTATGCGTTGCGCTAATTGTAGGTGTATTTTTGCCGTTAATGGAAGCAGGTATGCAAATGACCCGTGAAGGTAAGACAACCCAGTCAGCGGCTCTGGTGGTTATCTCATCAGTTCTGGTGAATCCGGTGTTTGGCTGGTCATTCACTATGTTGTTAGACAATTTAGGTCTGGTCGGTTGTAAGGATAGAGCTGGTGAACTTGGTAAAGCGGGCCGTTGGCTGATCCCCGGCATCACGTTTTTAGTGCTTTGTACCGTAATGGCATTAATCGGCATGTTCCCTGGTGTGCCAGCAATAATGGAAGCATTTAGGCAATAAAGATAGTGAATTGGTTATGCGTAACCTTTTCACTGGTCCCAATAGGGCGTATCTTTAAAATATTCGCAGAGAAAGTCTATGAAAACCCTCAGTTTATTTGATATGAGCTTTCGATGTGGGTAAACCGCATACAAAGAAATAGACTGAGGGACATAGTCTTCGAGTATTGATATGAGTTCGCCCTTACTTAAGGCTTCTCCAGCAATGAATGTAGGCTGCAAAACGTAGCCTTCTCCTTGCTTTGCAACATTTGTCAGTACCTCACCATTATTAGCCGTTAGCTTTGGCGTTACTTTTTGCGCGTTCGCCTTGAGGGCTGCAATGAGCGTTGACGCTTCGTTATCATAGTTCACATAAGAATATTCAAGATAGTGTTCAGGTTTAAGATCTTTTGGGTGGCGTGGTGTGCCATATTTTTGAAGATAAGCAGGAGAGGCGCATAGCGCGAGTTTGATGGAGGTGATTTTCTTAGCAATAAGCGATGAGCTAGTCAGGTTTCCAGCTCGCAAAGCAACATCGAACCCCTCATCTATCACATCAATTTTTCTATCATTTAATTGCAAATTTATAGAAACGTTTGAATGTGCCTGCTGAAATGCGCTAAGCGCTCCAGCTAAATGTAACGTGGAAAATGAAACTGGTGCACTCACGTGCAATAAACCTTTTGCCTCAGAACTTAACTGTCCGAGCTGACTCTCCATATCATTAACGCTTTCAAGAATATGATTTGCATGTTGCAAGCACTGCTGGCCCGCTTCTGTAAGATGTATTTTTCGCGTGGTGCGATTAAATAGTCGGGTATCAAGTTGTTTTTCAAGCTCAGCGATATATTTACTTACCAGCTGATTAGACGTATCGAGCTTAAGTGCTGCCCTTGTAAAGCTTCCTTCATTCGCAACAACACTGAATGTTTTCAGCAGAGATAACTTATCCATAATTTTTGATGATTAACAACAATTTGTTGGTAATCATTCTATATTTTGCCGCTTTATTCAATAGCTGTTGGTAACTATTCTAACGGCATAGGGTTAGCGGGCCACGTGGTTAAGAGTGAGTAGGTCGCTGATCAAATCTAATACTTAATATTCGAGGATACGACAATGAACAATCAATTTATCGCAAATATTTTCACGTCTAACAACAGTGTTTCTAGCCTAGTGCTGCGTGTACCTGTGGGCATTATTCTAACCGCCCATGGGGCGCAAAAGCTTTTTGCGTGGTTCGGTGGCTACGGTCTTGAGGGCACAGGTCAATGGATGGAAAGTATCGGTCTAGCCCCAGGCTTTTTAATGGCACTACTTGCGGGGAGTGCAGAATTCTTTGGTGGGCTAGCGCTTATTTTGGGGGCGCTTACTCGTCCTGCAGCATTGGTGAGTGCATTTACAATGTTGGTAGCGATATTTAGCGTTCATGCATCAAACGGCTTGTTTATGAGCAATAACGGTTATGAATTTGCGCTTGCACTGCTAGCAGTTACAGCTGCTTTAACTATTCAGGGTGGTGGCAAGTTTTCTGTTGATGGTCTTATCAGCGATAAATTGACAAAGTGAATAGAGTTAAAAATAAGCGTTACTAAAACTGACCAATATTCACGTTTATAAGGACTATATCGATGGTGCGCTCCACACAAATTACAACGGCGTATATTTCTCATGGCGGAGGTCCGCTTCCGCTTCTTGAGATGCAATCAAGTGAGGCGGCAGCGCGTCCTGATTACCATAGAGAAATGATTGACGTTCTAACCGCGCTTTCAGAAGAAATACCAAAGCCAAATGCAATAGTTGTGATAAGCGCACATTGGGAGAGCCGTGAAATCAACGTAACAACAAACGCTTGTCCAACGTTAATTTACGACTATTACGGGTTTCCTGAAGAGGCATATTCAATTAGATATGACGCGATAGGGGAGCCTAGCCTAGCTACATCAATCGTAGACGGTCTAAATAAAAAGGGAATTAATGCAAGCGGGAATGGAACTCGTGGCTTTGATCACGGGATGTTTATTCCACTTAGCATTATGTACCCGGATGCAGACATTCCCGTCGTTCAGCTTTCGCTTGCAGCAGACCTAAACGCTGCAAAGCATGTTGCACTTGGTGAAGCGTTAAGGGATATACTGGCAGCTCATCAATCCATGGATCGGATTTTAGTGTTGGGGTCAGGGTCTTCTTTTCACAATATGAAGGGCTTTTTCGATAACTCCGACACTGCGCTAAAAAGAGCACGTAATTTTAACGCTTGGTTACAAGATACTATACATTCTAGTGCTTACAGCGAAAGCGAGCGAAGGGGAAAATTGATAGAGTGGTTTAAAGGGCCTAACGCCCTATATGCACATCCGAGGGAAGAGCACCTGTTACCCTTACATGTGTGTTACGGTTTAAACAATAGGGCATCAGACAAAGCAATATCGCTAACTTTGCTAACCAAGCCTGCAAGCATGTTCCTGTGGCAAAACACCCTGTGAATGGGTCGTCTTTTTTCTTGAATCTTCTTATGTTTGTCAAATATTAAACATATCGTTCATCAATTGTTCGCTTGAGCGTGAAAGTTCAAATTAGTGCTTTACACCCTTGGTTAAATCATTAAGATACGCAGCACTTGAGGAGAGTTGGCAGAGCTCGGTTTAATGCACCTGACTTGAAATCAGACGTGGGGTCAAACCCACCGGGGGTTCGAATCCCTCACTCTCCGCCATATTACGAAAAACCCGCACACTGTTGCGGGTTTTTTTATGTTTGAAATTCACTCGTCAACTAATTGAAAACTATTGGTGCTTGAAATTACGGACGCACGAGTGCGCTAAACTTAATGGTTTGCAAATTAACGCCCGCAACATACGTTGCATATCGCTTTGCGAAAACGTTGTTTAAACGATAATCAAGCAGAAAGGTCATGTCGTTGTTCTTGAAGTTATGGCCAAAAAACGAAAGGCCAATATTTCACCAGTTGATTGATTTAATTGAAATTAGTGCTTTACAGAGACATTTAAATCATTAATATACCCATTACTTCAGGAGAGTTGGCAGAGCCCGGTTTAATGCACCTGACTTGAAATCAGACGTGGGGTCAAACCCACCGGGGGTTCGAATCCCTCACTCTCCGCCAAATATGAAAAACCCGCACACTGCTGCGGGTTTTTTTATGGGTCAAATAAAACTTCTATAGAGTGAGGGTGAGAGCCCCCGTTGTTCGACCAATCGTCGGGAACGATTGGTGCCGCCGCAGGCGCCCGAAGGGGCGGGTACAGGACGTACCCGAGCACATCCCTCACTCTCCGCCAAATACGAAAAACCCGCACATTGTTGCGGGTTTTTTTTATGGGTTAAATAAAACCTTTTAATATGTGGCTTGTAACGATGAATACAAATACCACCACGGTTTCAAGTCTTGGTCTACCTTCATTTGCTTATTACATACTCAATATGACGAGTAATAAGCCAAATAATCCTGCCGGTAGTTACTACTTGAGTGAATATAGTAAAACACTAATCTGCGCTAGAATGACTGTGTTCATCATGCTATGACGACTCGTTTTTATGAAATATTTTCTGATCTCATCTTGTCTATATTAGGTAATTACAGAACATTTCAAAGAAAATCTAGATGTGTCGCGCTTTCTTCATAAAAAGCTGCTACTTATAAATAGATATGCAATCAACTGAATTCACGCTGCTTACATGAGGCTTTCCTGCTTCTAAACACGCAAAACTATTTTTGTGCAGTTGGTAGTACATAAAAATAATACGAGAGGACATTATGCAGGCAATGCCCACACTCAACCTCAGGGAAGGAACGGTTGAGCAAAAAAGAAAAGAAATCAAAGCTTATTTTCTCGATTCTTTTGATACCTATGAATCACTTTTCTCTTGCCTAACTAGCGACGAAGTATTCTTTCAACGACCCGAAAAGCTTCGTCACCCATTAATTTTCTATTTCGGCCACACGGCTACGTTTTTTATTAATAAATTAGTGTTGTCCAAGGCAATTAACGAGCGAATCAATCCAAAATTTGAATCTCTTTTTGCCATCGGTGTGGATGAAATGAGTTGGGACGATCTTAACGACGCTAATTATGAGTGGCCCAGCGTAGACGAGGTTCGACAATACCGAAGTCAAGTTCGCACATTAGTTTGCGATTTAATTGATACCATGTCGTTTACTATGCCCATCGATTGGGATAACCCTATGTGGCCTGTGGTAATGGGTATTGAACACGAGCGCATCCATTTAGAAACATCGTCGGTGCTTATACGTCAACTGCCCATTGAATCTGTTCGCCCTAAAAGCGAATGGCCAGTGTGTCGAGATATGACAACAGACATTGAGCAACTGCAGGCTAATGAATTGATTACTGTGCCATCGCAAGATGTTATAAACGAAAAGCCGTGGGACAGTGAGTATTACGGTTGGGATAACGAATATGGTTATCAGGCCGAATCGGTGAGTGAGTTCAGTGCCTCTAAGTTTTTGGTCAGCAATGGTGAGTTTTTAGCCTTTGTACAAGATGGCGGTTATAACAACGCTAAATACTGGGAAGACGAAGGCAACAAATGGCGTGAATATACAAAAGCGCAGCACCCTGTGTTTTGGATAAAGAAGGGGAACAGCTTTGCTTACCGCAGCATGTTAGAGGAGCACCCATTACCTTTAGACTGGCCAGTCGACGTGAATTATCACGAGGCGAAAGCCTTTTGCAATTATAAAAGCGAGTTGACTGGTGAGCTTATTCGCCTGCCTACTGAAAATGAGTGGTTGGCGCTTCGTCAACAGGCGGGCGTGACGCAGGCGGTGTACGCTGATGGATTTAATATTGCGCTTCAAAAGTATGCGTCGAGCGAGCCCGTTACGGTAAACCGTTCTGGCGAATTTTTTGATGTGGTTGGCAATGTTTGGCAGTGGACTGAAACACCAATTTACCCCTTTGAAGGTTTCAAAGTTCATCCTCTTTACGATGATTTCACTACACCTACCTTTGATAATAAGCACAATCTTTTCAAGGGGGGAAGCTGGATTTCTACAGGTAATGAGGCGATGAAAGACAGTCGTTATGCATTTAGACGACATTTCTTTCAGCACGCAGGTTTTCGATATGTTCAAGGGAAGCGAGTTATAGCAGTGAACGATTTTGATTATGAAAGCGATACGCAGGTTTCACAGTACAGTGAATTTCATTATGGGGACGAATATTACGACGTACCTAACTTTGCGAAAGCAAGCGCACTGTTTTGCATTAACGCTATGAAAGGAAGGCCAAATGCTAAAGCCCTTGATTTAGGGTGTGCGGTAGGTCGTTCATCATTTGAATTAGCCAAGCACTTCAAGCATGTCGACGGTATAGATTTCTCGGCGCGCTTTATTAAAACCGCATTTGATATGCAAGAGCGTGGCGAAATTCGCTATAACCTAATAGAAGAAGGTGAGTTGACGTCATTTAAGGCGCGTAAGCTTTCTTCATTAGGCCTCGCCGAGTGTGCAAAAAATGTTGCGTTTGCACAAGGCGATGCGTGTAACTTGAAGCCTCAATTTACCGGGTACGATCTCATTTTCATGGGTAACCTGATTGATAGAGTGTACAGTCCACGGAAGGTGTTGAGAGACATGGCTACGCGACTAAATAAGGGTGGCTTGTTAATTATAGCTAGCCCCTTTACTTGGCTTGAAGAATATACCGAGCGAAGTGAGTGGCTAGGTGGCTATAAGGATAAAAACGGCGAGACCTTAAGTTCAACCCAGGCTTTAGAAGATGCATTAGGTGACGGCTTTAAACGAGTGGGAGAGCCAACCGAGATCCCTTTTGTTATACGTGAAACTAAACGTAAGTATCAACATACACTCTCAGAGTTCAATGTGTTTGAAAAGCTAGATTAGAAAAGCAAAAATGCTAGTTGGGATGCGACGTTAAATACTGGGTCAAGTCGCTTGAAAATAGCTTTGGCTCAGTAACTAACTCGCATCCACGCTAGCAGTGAGAAAGGGAAGTGATAGCGTGGACCATGGGTTGAAACAGATTTCTTTGTTTTCGTCGTTACAAAGTGAATTTATGCCTTTTAAGGATGTATGGCATTCACCTTCTCATTTGAAGCGAGATAAATCCCGATTAAAGTATTCTGCCATTTTCCACCGGTTTAACATTCCTGAAAATGCCCCTGCAGAAGACAGTTCTTCAGATATAAGTCCAATTCCAATGTGGATAGCCGATATGGACATTCCACCTTGTGATAGCATAATCAGTGCGGTTAGCAATAATCTGCGCAGTACCTATGGTTATCAGTCTTGTGATATCGGTGAGGCGGTGGCGACGTGGTATGAGCGCAGCAGGCCAGCTCGCTATCGTTACAGAATTGAAAGCACAGACATTGTTGATGTGGCAAGCGTTATTAGTGCTGTAGATGTGGCGCTTCGTACATTTTGTCGAGCTGGCGATAAAGTCATGGTGCTAACGCCTACCTACGAACCACTCACATCGTCCATAAAACGTAACGGTTTACAGCCTGTTTATATTCGATGTACAGAAGCATTCACAGATACCAGCGCTGCTCTCAAAGCGGATCCTAGTCATCAAAATTCGGTAAACGTAGAGACAAATAATCAGCAAGGTCATGAAGACAGTGGCAATCTCGCTATGAGAAAAAGTGTAGATTTATCTTCACTTGTTAAATCGGCGACAGCCTTTGTGATATGCCACCCGAATAATCCAACTGGCACCGTATTTACTCTTGACGAGCAGAAAGCGATTTTTGAGTTTTGCTCGCAACACGATATTTTATTGATAACCGATGAAGTACACAGTGAATTTGCCTTTAACTCGGTAGATGAGCCATCAATTATCTCGATGTTTGGTCTTGAACTTCAAAAACACGCTAATAAAAACAGTACTGATACGAAGTCAAACGCCGAGCCTTTTACACTACCAAGAGCGATACATCTAAACAGCGTTTCAAAGGCATTTAATTTAGCCAGCATTCCTGGTGCGTCTTATGCTGTTATAAAGAATAAAAAAATCAGAGAAACCTTTGCAGAAGCAATTAACAACAATCATCTTAATGCAAGTAACCTAGGCAAGGTTGCGCTAATTTCTGCCTATACCGAAGGTAGTACTTGGCTAGACGAAGTAAAAGGTGCGCTGAGTTTAAATAGAAAGTTGGTTAAACGCTTTTTCCAACACTATGGTATTTCGGTTGAATTTACCATGGGTCGTGCAGGGTATTTTCTATGGTTAAATCTAAAAACGTTTAGCGCAACACGTACTGAATCATCGTCCTTGATAGCTAATGAGACCGATAGTGAAAGGCAAAAGCACGAATCAAATCAATCGAGCTCTTTTGACAGAGCCGATGCAAGTCATCAGCGTACGCGTGAACCGTATTATTCTCCAGCTAATACCGTTGAGGCATGTATTGACCGGGGCGTTATTGGGAATGATGGTGCGCCTTTTGGGGCGCCAGATCACATTCGACTCAATTTAGCTTGTCATCCAGCCTTAATAGAAGAAGCATTACTACGTCTATGCTTTGCTACTGAATCTATATAACGTCATCTCTCATATCCTTATTTATAGAACGAAAAGCTCAATAATCTGACATTTAATTTCTAGTTATTGGAATCTAAAATAATTGGTATCAGAGTAAGCGTAGTTTTTGTGCGATGTATTAAATAAGAAAACGTACGCCTTACCATTAGAGATTCAAGAGGAAAAGGTAATGATTTATTTGAGACGGGCTAATGAACGAGGGCAGGTGGACTTCGGTTGGCTAAAGAGTCAACACAGCTTCTCATTTGGCCACTACTATGACGCAAATCACATGGGCTTTTCAGTACTGCGTGTTATTAACGATGATGTAGTGCAACCAGGCAGAGGGTTTGAGACACATGGGCACAGAGATATGGAAATCATTTCTTATGTGGTGAGCGGTGCGTTGAAACACAAGGACAGCACTGGAAATGAGTACACGGTGCCAGCTGGCGACGTGCAGGTAATGAGTGCAGGAAAAGGAATCATGCATTCAGAGTTCAATCCGTCAAACAATGAGGCGGTCAACTTTTTACAAATATGGATTGTGCCAGATGAAAAAGGAGGGGAACCGAGCTATGCGCAAAAAACCTTTGGTAAGAATAATCACGGCACTTTGAATCAAGACGAGCCATTAGAACTACTCGTGAGCAGTGATGGTAGAGAAGGGTCGTTAAAGATAAAGCAAAATGCTGAGATTGCCCGGTTAACGCTTAATGCAAATGAAACATGGAGAAGTGCAACTAAGTCACGTAAAGGTTATCTGCATGTGATATCTGGCAATGTGAGGGTTTCATCCCAAAGCACAGTTGAGTGTGAGTCTATCAACCTGGGAGCTGGAGACGCAATAGGTATATATGAACACGATTCTTTTTCAATAGAAGCAATTGAAAATGCAGTGGCACTTTGGTTCGACTTGCCAGTTTGATTATCCAAAAGCAATTCAGATCAATAATTTAGTTTCAAATTGTGTATCTACACTTCACGAATCTCTATCTCGTGGTATGATGACTTGGTTATGGTGAGAGACCCGTAATGTTAATTGTTATCGATGACAGTTGACTGATTTAACGGCCTCGAAACCAGATATCTATAAAACTGAAGTCAGTGAGATACTAGAGTGATAAAAATAATCCTAGCAGACGACCACGATTTGGTCAGAACAGGGATACGCCGAATTCTGGAAGACGTTAATGATTTCACTATTATAGCGGAAGCGAAAAATGGTGAAGACGCGGTACAGTGGTGCCGAAAAAATGCGCCGGATGTGGTACTCATGGACGTGAACATGCCTGGTATAGGCGGGCTCGAAGCGACAAAAAGAATTGTTCGAATGTCTGAAAATACGCGGGTCATTTGTGTGTCTATGCACAAAGAGAGCCCGATACCTATGCAGGTTATGGATGCCGGTGCCTTCGGCTTTCTAACGAAGGACGCTGAGCCTGATGAAGTTATTCTCGCTATAAGAAAAGTAGCGGCCGGGCAGAAATACATTGATAGCGAAGTGGCTAATAGTATCGCTATTGGTAAATTACTACCCAGTTCGGATAATCCATTTGATGAGTTATCGAGTAGAGAACTTACTATTGCCATGCGATTAACCGAAGGTCACAAAGTGCCAGATATAGCTCGAGAGCTATGTATTAACTCCAAAACTGTTAATACATATCGCTACAGAATGTTTCAAAAATTAGGTGTGAGTTCAGACGTAGAGTTAACCCATTTAGCTTACCGTCACAAGCTTATCAACCCTAATACCTTTTAAGCGTCGCAAAGCACGCAATGTCAAAGTAATTATGTCTGCATTCGATTCAGCAGCATTTCTTAAGAATTTAACCTCTCAGCCTGGTGTGTACCGCATGTACAATAACCAGGAAGAGGTTATTTACGTAGGAAAGGCCAAAAACCTCAAAAAGCGTGTGTCGAGTTATTTTCGTACTAACTTAGACAATGCTAAAACCCGCTCATTAGTCAGCCAGATTGCGAACATGGACGTTACTGTTGTTAACAGTGAAACCGAAGCGTTCTTACTCGAAAACAATTTTATCAAGAAATACAAGCCGCGTTACAACGTAGTAATGCGTGATGATAAATCCTATCCGTTTATCTTCTTATCAGATCATGAGCATCCGCGGCTTTCCTTTCATCGCGGTCCACAAAAAAAGAAAGGCGAATATTTTGGTCCTTATCCTAGTGCTTGGTCTGTTAGGGAGAGTTTGCGCTCAATGCAGCGTATATTTCCTGTACGTCAGTGTGAGGATAGCTACTATCGCGCGCGAAGCAGACCTTGCCTTCAATATCAAATGCAGCGGTGCAGTGCACCTTGTGTTGAAGGTTATGTGAGTGATGAGGAATATAAAGAGCAAGTAAATTTTGCCCGCTTGTTTTTAAAAGGAAAAAACCAGCAAGTTATTGGCGAGCTGGTGGATAAGATGGAAAAAGCCAGTGAAGCCTTAAATTTTGAAGCGGCCGCGCGTTATCGCGACCAGATAAACGCGCTTAGAAAAGTTCAAGAACGTCAGTGGGTGGCCGGTACACAAGATGAAATGGACGTATTCGGCTTTGCCTTTAAAGGCAATATGGCCTGTATTCAAGTAATGTTCATTCGCGAAGGCCAATTATTAGGTAGTAAAGCCTATTTTCCGAAAGTACCCAACATTGCTGATGAGCAAGAAGTGTTCGAGTCCTTCTTTTTACAGTTCTATCTGGCAGGCAATAAAGTCATTCCCAAGCAAATTGTGTTAAGCAATACGCTAAGCGATGAGAGCGCGATAGCTGAAGTATTGGCCAGCGAAGCGGGGCATAAAGTACATTTCTTCAAAGGTGCCAGAGAAGAAAAACGGAAGTACCTTCAGCTCGCCCAATCAAATGCGCAAACAGCCCTTGAGGCACAATACAGCCAGCAGAAGTCAGTCTTTGCCCGCTATCTCGATTTAGAAGCGTCTTTGGAAGTAGAAACACCCTTACAACGTATGGAGTGTTTTGATATATCTCATACCTCTGGGCAACAAACTGTCGCTTCCTGTGTGGTGTTCAATCGCGAGGGGCCACTAAAAAGTGACTACCGCAGATACAACATTGAAGGCATTACACCTGGTGATGATTATGCTGCCATGGCACAGGCGCTGAAACGCCGCTATAAATCAGTTAAGGAAGTGCAAAAAATTCCGGATCTGCTTTTGATTGATGGTGGTAAAGGGCAGCTTGCGCAAGCGGAGCAGTTTTTCGAAGACTGGCCTCATGATAAAAAGCCTATGCTGTTAGGCGTAGCTAAAGGCACTACACGTAAGCCTGGTTTGGAAACCTTGATTCTTGCAGGTAGTCACCAAGTACTTCCTATGGACAGTCATTCTCCTGGGTTGCATCTCATCCAGCATATTCGCGATGAGTCTCACCGCTTTGCCATTACAGGGCATCGCAATCGACGTCAAAAGGTTAAAACAACCTCTAGTCTGGAAAGTATCCCTGGTATAGGCGCGAAGCGCAGGCAGTCTTTACTCAAGTTCATGGGAGGTTTACAAGGCCTCAAAAAAGCGAGCAAAGACGAAATTGCGAGCGTGCCTGGAATTAGCCCTGAACTGGCTGATACGATTTATGACCATCTGCATCAATAAATGAATGACTAACAAGCAATGCATTGCAATTTAAGGTAATGTGTAACGAGAATGAAAGGTGCCAAGCATCTAGGCGATCGCGCTAAACGCCCATAGAGGCATATAACACTGAGACGTATTTTTTATGTGGACTGTTCCAAACTGTATTACTTTATTTCGAGTAATTCTTATTCCTGTTTTTGTCACTGTATATTTCCTCGATTGGCGTTGGGCACAAGAAGCAGGTGCTTTTATTTTTTGGCTAGCTGCCATAACAGACTGGTTCGATGGTTATCTAGCGAGAAAACTTGAGCAATCCACGCCTTTTGGTGCGTTTCTAGATCCAGTGGCAGACAAATTGATTGTGGGCGCAGCACTTCTCATGATCACACATAGTTATGCAACCCTCTGGATAACATTGCCGTCGATAGCGCTACTGGTTCGTGAAATTTATGTTTCAGCACTACGAGAATGGATGGGCTCAAACGGTGTAAGGGATGCTGTTCAAGTATCTTTTATAGGCAAAGCAAAAACCACTGCGCAAATGTTAGCCTTAATAGGTCTTTTATCGGGTCTTGAGACATTCATGGGCTTTCCAATCTACTGGGTTTCTTTGGGTTATATTCTTTTATATTTCGCCGCAGTGTTGTCAATTTGGTCAATGGTTGTTTACACAAAAGCAGCTTGGCCACACCTTCGCGGTAATGCGATAAAGTGAAATTGATCGCGGTTTAATCAAAGTGAATAAAAAAATAGCAAACGATCATAAAAAACCGCATTTATCTCAATTTAAACACTTTTTTGTGTTGACAGTTTTGAATGGGTAGGTAGAATGCACCCCACATTTCGAGAGGACATCAACCAAACGAAATGGTCGATTAATACATGCGGGAATAGCTCAGTTGGTAGAGCACGACCTTGCCAAGGTCGGGGTCGCGAGTTCGAATCTCGTTTCCCGCTCCAATCTCTCAAAGAGATGTTTTAATCACGCGCCAGACGCATCTGGCGGAATGGCAGAATGGCTATGCAGCGGATTGCAAATCCGTCTATCTCGGTTCGACTCCGGGTTCCGCCTCCATAAGCTGCAACGCAGCATCAGGTTCTACGCCTGACACCTTTGCTGAAAAGCAACCCGATGCCCGGGTGGTGAAATTGGTAGACACAAGGGATTTAAAATCCCTCGCTGGTAACAGCGTGCCGGTTCAAGTCCGGCCCCGGGCACCAATATTTTCCATTCTAAATCAATAGCATACGCTAATTTTGTTTTTGATGGGATCTCAGTGGGATCTTTTTGGAACATTTGCGATACCGTTTTTGCCATACCAGGCATTTCAGAATCCATTCATTTCTCGCTTTTTACGCTCTTTCACCGCGTATTACTATGGTAAAATCCGTAAAAAATTTGGCAAAGACGCATTAACTTGAATTCCATTATGTCACTTCGTTTAGACGAACTTTCTCGTTCTGAACGTCCATTTCACGCCCGTGGTAGCAAAGTAGTTCGATGTGATGCGTGCCTGCTACCAACGCAAAATTGTATTTGCACTTACAAGCCTGAAGCTGGCACTGACGTGGCAGTTTTATTTCTGATGTACAAAGGTGAATACTACAAGCCCACCAATACAGGGCGCTTAATTGCAGATGTAGTGAGAGATAACCGCGCATTTTTATGGAAGCGCACCGAGCCTGATGACGAGCTGATGCGCATCCTTGGTGACGAAAAATACTTTCCCATTGTGGTATTTCCACACGAATATGCGGCAATTGATCGCTGTATTAACACGCCGCCATTGAATACGGGCAAAACGTTACTATTTATCTTCTTGGATGGAACATGGCGTGAAGCAAAAAAAATGTTTGCTAAGAGCCCTTATTTACATCATTTTCCTGTGTTAGGCGTAAGCATGGATGCGGCTTCAGACTATCTGCTGCGAGAATCTACACATGATTTTCAACATTGTACCGCTGAGGTTGGCATTAGCGTTTTAGCACTAGCCAATCAAAAGGAAGGAGCACAAACGTTAGCGCATTATTTTAGTGTGTTTAGACGGGAATATTTAAAAGGTAAGCCTCATTTGCAGCACAAGCTTGCGTTTGCCGAAGCGCAGGTTAAAGATAGCGTATAAAAACCGTCACTTTAATTTGCGAAACTGTTGTTTTACATCCACTATTTTAATTCAATAAATCACGGAGAAAGCCAATGGCATCTGTTACTTTTCAAGGTAATGAAGTTAAAACAAAGGGTCAACTACCAGAAGTGGGTTCAAGTGCACCAGCATTTACCCTTGTCAAAGCAGATTTGGGCGAAGTGACACTGTCTGAACTAGCAGGTAAAAACGTAGTACTCAATATCTTTCCGTCGATTGACACGGGTACCTGTGCAACGTCAGTACGTAAATTCAACGAGGAAGCGTCGAAGCTAGACAACACTACAGTAATTTGTGTTTCTGCTGACTTACCGTTTGCTGCTGGCCGTTTTTGTGGTGCAGAAGGTATCGAAAACGTACTTACCGGTTCTACGTTCCGTTCAAGCTTTGGCGACGATTACGGCGTGACCTTCGAATCTGCGCCTCTAACAGGCCTTCTTTCTCGCTCAGTAGTGGTTATCGATACAGAAGGCAAGGTGATTTACACAGAGCAGGTTGCAGAGACAACTGAAGAACCTAACTACGAAGCAGCCATTGCTGCATTGGGTTAACGTTTTTTAGCGATAATAGTTAAGTCAGTGCTTTTTGATATTGGATAATATCGCTAATAGTAGTCCGGTTTTTAGCGCTAAGTTTATTGCTTACTAAGGCCGGTATAGAAAGAGACACCCGCTTTAGTGGGTGTCATTAAGGAGAATGCTATGACGTCGGCGTTAATTTCAGTGGGTGATTTGGCCAACATTATGCAGCAAAAGCCTGTTACGCTTGTGCGGGCACTGATGGACGACCCCGTTTCTAAAACGCCTGACGCGCGAAACGCGATGGTGTTGCCAGCATCTGTCGACATTGATTTAGATGGAGACGGTAGCGATCACACCACAGGATTTCCTCATAGCATGCCTTCTGCAGATGCTCTTGCAATTTATTTGGGCAACCAAGGTATTACGGCTAACACACCAATAGCAGTTTATGATACTCGTGGCATGTACAGCGCGCCACGCGTATGGTGGATGTTAAAAGCTATTGGTCATCAAGACGTTTACATATTAGATGGTGGGCAACCGGCTTGGGAAAACGCAGGCCTTCCTATTTCTGAACAGCAGCAATATGGAAAATTAACCTATCAGGCCACGCCTCGCCCAGGCTGGTTTGCAAATTCCAGCGCTGTTCTTCAAGCATTAAATACCGAAGCGCAGTTAGTTGATGCTCGTAATGCGCTCCGTTTCAAAGGCGAGGTGCCAGAGCCTCGTCAAGGCGTGAGGTCGGGACACATGCCCGGCGCATATAATGTTCCATTCGATACACTTCTAAAAAACGGCCATTTCCTTGCCAAGGAAGAACTGAAGAAGGTTTTTGAGCAAGCAAATATCAATTTAGACAGGCCTATTATCTGTACCTGTGGTTCGGGTGTTACCGCGTGTATTGTTGGCGTAGCTGCCTTGATGTGTGGAGCTACTCAAGTGTCAATTTACGATGGTTCATGGTCGGAGTGGGGCGCTGATACACAATTTCCTGTCATTAACGACCATACAAAATAAAGATGTGTGCGATGGCTGTTATTTGTTTTAACCTGGGGTAAGGTTATGACCAAATCTGCTCGCATATCTCACGTTTGAATCACGTTTATGAACACTAAAAACACGCTACCAAAAATAGTTGTACTTACGGGCGCAGGTATTTCCGCTGAGTCAGGACTCAAAACCTTTAGAGACAATGACGGCCTTTGGGAAAAAAATCGTGTAGAAGACGTTGCCACGCCTGAAGCTTTTGAGCGAAACCCCAGTTTGGTCTATCGTTTCTACAATGCCCGGCGCGCTCAGCTTCAGGAAGACGATGTTAAGCCGAATGCCGCTCATATGGCGCTTGCAAAGCTTGAAACCATATTCGGTGATAATGTAATGCTGGTTACGCAGAACGTAGACGATCTTCATGAGCGTGGCGGAAGCAAAAATGTTTATCACATGCACGGTGAACTGCTGTCAGCCCGATGCGCAATTTCTCAGGAAACGTTTGAATGGCGCGATAGTTTTGACCATACCTCGAAATGCCCATGCTGTAATCGGGTCACATTAAGGCCGGATATTGTGTGGTTTGGTGAAATGCCCATGTATATGGATGAAATATACAGTGCATTAGCAAACGCAGATTTATTTGTTGCTATTGGCACATCGGGCAATGTTTACCCGGCTGCGGGTTTTGTTCAGATTGCAAAAGAAAGCGGTGCACACACCATTGAAGCAAATTTAGCACCGGGCGCAACAAATGCCTTATTCGATGAATCGTTAACCGGTCCAGCGTCACATATCGTTCCCCGATGGGTAGACAACTTAATTTCAAAATACGCGCTGTAGGAGGCGCAAGATGCAGTATATGAACGAATTCCTTACCATTGCACTTGTACACCTTGTTGCAGTGGCAAGCCCAGGGCCTGATTTTGCTGTGGTGGTGCGAAATAGCGTAGCGTACGGAAGACGCATCGCGCTATATACTAGCGTGGGGATCGGTTTAGCGATATTGCTGCATGTTGCTTATTCGCTTGTGGGGCTGAGCGTAGTTATCGCCACGACACCTTGGTTATTTACCACCTTTAGCTATGCAGCTGCCGCATATTTGCTTTATCTGGCTTTTGGCGCGCTTAAAAGTGGGCCGATCAAGCAGGATGAAAGCCCCTCATTTGAAAAGAAGAGCACGCAAATTTCAGCTAAACGTGCGGTGTGGATGGGTTTTTTAACCAATGGGCTCAACCCAAAAGCAACACTTTTCTTTCTTTCTCTTTTTACAGCAATCATCAGTATCGATACCCCTTTTGCCGTAAAGTTAGGTTATGGTATTTATTTGGCTATAGCGACAGGGCTTTGGTTCTGCTTCCTCTCTTATCTTTTAAGCACGAGTAGAGTCGCTGAACTTATTGGTAAAAAAGGGTATTGGCTAGATCGCGCTATGGGCGTATTACTTGTCGGTTTAGCAGCAAAGCTGGTACTGGGTTAACTTTTGTTTAGCATACAGGCAGGCATTTGTTTACGCGAATTGATATAATCACGAAGATTTTCAGAAATTAAGAGAGTTGTGTGAAAGACGTAAACACTGACCGATTAAACAATACCTTAGCGAAACAGTATCACTTCGATATCAAGGGCTTATTGCGCCGCGCTGCTGGGTTAACGAAAGCAAATTTTTCTTCGCTATTACAAGGTAGCGTGGTGTTGTTTTTAACGTTCGTTATGTTGGGCGTATTTGCACAGCAATACATCACTATAAACGATGATGGAACTTACGTTTTTGAGCACCAGTCTATTATAGAAATTGTGGCTATTTGCATTGTTGCTCCGCTGTTAAGCGGTTTGTATATGATGGGCGTGTTCGTCGCGCGGGGCATCAAAACATCTGTTTTTACTGTTTTTCAGTTTTTTCCCCTCGTTTTGTTGTTAGCGTTAACGCAGTTAGTGAATAGCATTCTTGTTCAGTTAGGGATGATGCTACTTATTTTACCGGGCGTGTATTTTTACTTAGCCTCTTCGTTTTCGCTTATGTTAGTGGCCGATAGGAAGCTAACGCCTATAAGCGCTATCATTTTATCTTGTCGCGTGTTTAACGCTTACTGGTCGCAAATTGCGAGTGTCTTCGGTGTGTTCTTTCTACTGTTCGCGTCGGTGCCGCTCACCTTTGGTCTGTCTTTAATTTGGGTGTTACCTTTCTATTTTAGTATGATGGGATTGCTCTATCAGGAATTGATTGGCGAGCAAGGAGTGGGCACGGAAGCATCTGTAAATGATGTGAATGAGTCAAGCTTTGATGCATAAGCGAGAAACGTTTAAAATTGTCCTTATTACGTTAGGGGTTTTGGCGGTAATTGTTATTAACGCTATTATCTTTACAAAAGACGAGCCGGATATTCTTGATGTTCCGCAAACGGTAAAAGACAACAAGCCAGTGCCTGATTTCTCTGTCTATACGGATGTAAAAGAGAAAAAGGAGGCGTTCTTCAATTACTTAAGGCCTGAGGTAGAAAAGCAAAATGCTTATCTTCTGACGCTTAGACATTATGTGCAGACCCTTTACAGGAAAGCATTGGTAGACGAGCCACTTTCAAAAGATGATGTAGAAAGATTGGCGTGGCTTGAGGAAGAGTATCGCGTTAAGTCAACGCAGCCTCTCAAAGTAAAACTACCCGCCTTGCTGCAAAAAATAGACGTGTTACCCGTCGAATTGGTTTTAGTTCAAGCTGCGAATGAGTCGGCATGGGGAACAAGTCGCTTCGCAAGAAAAGGCTATAACTTCTTTGGTTTGTGGTGCTTTTCAAAAGGGTGTGGTTTTGTTCCAAATCGCAGGAATAACGGCGCTTCTCATGAAGTCGCTAAGTTCAATAACTTATCTAGAGCAACATATACCTATATGCGCAACCTAAATCGTCACGATGCTTATGCTGATTTAAGAGAAATACGCAGTAGATTGCGCGCAAACCAAATACCTATCACGGGAGTGGCGTTGGCCGAGGGGCTGATGAATTACTCTGAGCGCGGAGCTGCTTATGTTGAAGAGCTTCAAACCATGATCCGATTTAACGAGGAGTTTTTATCCGAATGATACGCGCGGCACTATTTTTAGCATCATCTTTTGTCATTGGTTTTAGCAGTACACAGGTTGTTGCTGAAACGATTGACGTTGAGTACAGCCGTTTCTATAGCCATGTAAAAAAATTAGATAATGAAGACACGCAAGCGCTCCAGTTTGCTTTCGGTTTTGTCCGAGTTGGCGAAGGACGTTTATGTGGAGTTAATGCGGCTTCTATCGTCACGGACAAAAAAACCATGGAGTTAGAGGTCAGCGACGAAGGACGTTTTACTGTTCCGACGGAGAGAGCACTCAAACTAGCTAACGCCTTAGTGAGAATTGACTTAGTCGAGCGAGCAAATGTGTGCGATATGTCGGTTCAACTTGAGACTAAGCCCGAATACCTGAAGCAGTATTACAAAAAAGAAGAGCTTACTTTTTTATATGAGCAGTATGAAGCCTTCTTTAATGAAATGGGAAGTTTCCTATCTTTTATGATGCCTTCAGTCAAAGGCCTTATGATTCAGTTTGATGATAAGAATCTAGACTTTATAACGCCTCAGGGTGTGCAAATAAATAATGGTGTTCTGCAGATTGAGCAAGATTGGATAGATGACGCAAAAGGTTTAACGTTGCCTCATGCGCCACTTCGTATTACCGCAATGGCATCAAGCTAAGTGTTGACGAGTTCTATCTACGTCAATAATTGATACCTAATTTGCTCGGCTAAACGCGCGATAGTCTCTTCGCCTTTCGCGCATAGCTCTTCGGCCCTGTGAAATTCCATGATGCCAACGTCAGTGAGCTGAGGTTCAATGAGGATGTCAGGCGGATCGCCTGCCAATCGAGAGCGAGTGACGCGGGCCTGGAGTATTTCAAGAGAACTGCTCATCACGCTCATAATACCTGGAGGATTTCGTTTATTTACCTTTGCTGGTACCTCAGTGAATTCCTCCTCAACTTTTTCAATGACTTCAGAAGCGACACCGTCTTCGCTTTCCACGTTATCAGTTGCGTTTACATCCAGTTCATCATTGTTGGTTTCAGGTGATTTTTCATCTTTGCTGTCTGGAGAAAACCACTGACGCAAAACATTTTGACTCTTAGTAAAGAAGTCCTCGGTTTTACGCTCATTCTCTTCGTGATCTTGTCTCAACTTTTCAAGACGAATAGGGCGAAAATCGGCATTAAGATTAACCGCAATCACAAAGTCTGCGCCTAACTGTCGACACAGGTTAACAGGTACCGGATTAACAACCGCACCATCAACTAACCACCTATCGCCGTGGGCCACGGGCGAAAAAAGGGCAGGGATTGCACATGAGGCTTGAATGGTATCGCCGATAGGGCCTGAATTAAATACCACTTCACGGCCGGTATAAAGATCGGTAGCGACGGTAGCAAACGGCTTTTGCATTGCCTCGTATGAAGATTCACAAAACTCATTTGCTAGCTTATCAAACACCTTTTGACCGCTTGCAATACCGCCGCGTCTTAGGCCAACACCCATCAAGGCAAGTACTTGCCAATCGCTAAGAGAGCATGCCCATTCTTTAAGCCCTTCCAGCTTGCCACTTGCGTAGGCGGCGCCAACATACGCACCTATAGAGCATCCTGCTACCACGTCAATTTTAACGCCTAACTTTTCTAAAGCTTGAATAATACCTATGTGCGTCCAACCCCTGGCAGCACCGGCACCTAACGCAAGTCCAATTTTCATTTATCTGGGTTCCATAATATTTACCACTTCAATAGTGTGCTCATCATCACTTAACGAGGATGTATTTTCAGTGGAAAAAGAAGGTTGATCAAAGCCTATGTCGCCATCTTCAACGGGGCCGTCTTGGGTTGTAATAGATTTAAAGTCGTGAAGATTGCTGTCTATTAAATGAGAGGGGGCCACATTTTGAAGTGCCCTAAACATCGATTCGATACGACCAGGAAACCTGCGATTCCAGTCTTGAAGCATAGCTTTAATGTTTTGACGCTGCAGGTTTTCTTGAGAGCCGCAAAGGTTACAAGGAATAATAGGAAACGCTGCTGCCTGAGAATATTTTTCAATATCTTTTTCAGTGCAGTATGCTAAAGGGCGAATAACGATGTGCTCGCCGTTATCGCTGACCAATTTAGGGGGCATAGATTTAAGTTTGCCACCATGAAACATGTTGAGGAAAAAGGTTTCTAGCATGTCATCACGGTGGTGACCTAGCGCAATTTTAGTTGCGCCAAGTTCTTTAGCCGTTCTATATAAAATGCCCCGACGTAATCGTGAGCACAGCGAACAGGTTGTTTTTCCCTCGGGAATTTTATCTTTTACAATTGAGTAAGTGTCTTCTTCAACGATTTTATACTCAACACCAATTTCGTCTAGATAAGCCGGCAGGATGTGCTCTGGAAAACCTGGCTGTTTTTGGTCAAGATTTACCGCAACGATATCGAAGTGAATAGGCGCAATCTTCTTTAAAAACATCAAAATATCGAGCATGGTGTAGCTGTCTTTCCCACCAGATAGACACACCATCACCTTGTCATTATTCTCAATCATGCCAAAGTCGGCAATGGCTTTACCCACGTTGCGACGAAGACGTTTTTGAAGTTTGTTGAAGTTGTACTTTTGCTTACTTTGTGCAGCGTTCAATGCAGATGGCTCAACGCTGCTTGTGCCTAAACTCATAATTCACTAGCTTGGTTTGTGATAAAGCAAGCATTATACAATAAAGCGCCTTTTTTAAACCATGGTTGTGTCGTTAATTTTGTACCTTAAGCGGTGGAACAAAGCCATCTGGCTTAATAGCCAAAACGTCACAGTTAAGTTCGTCGATCACATGCTCTGCTGTATTTCCGATAAGCGCGGCTGAAATGCCCACGCGGCCTACAGTTCCGATGATAACAAGTTCAGCGTCGATGGTTTTGGCTACGTGGGGAATAACTTTTTCGGGCAAACCTTCTTTTACAATGCATTTCTCTTCGGAAATGCCATATTGTTGAGCATGGCGACGCATTTCGGATTGATGGTGATTTTTAACCGCATCATGATAGGTATCGGGGTCGAACTCCGGAACTTCTATCGCAATGTTTAGTGGAGTAGAAGGATAGCTGTTGACTAAATTCACATTTCCTTTCAATAAGGCCGCATAATCGTTTGCAATAATTGTAAGCTTGTCATTAAGCGCAGCATGTTCGTCGTCTTCACTTCCTACGTTTACGGCTGCGATGATCTCACCACCTTCTGGCCAATCATGCTCTTTAACCAATAACACTGGGCGAGGGCACTTACGCATTAAATGCCAGTCTGTTGGTGTGAAAATGACAGAGGCTAAATCATCGTGGTTCTTTGTCGCTTTTACCACTAGATCAATTTGGTTGTTAAGCGTGTAGTAAATAATTGACTCAAAAGCACGGTTGTTCCACTCAACTACAATATCGGTATCAGCAAAGCCTTGTTTCCTAAGTTGCTCAGAAAGCCACTTGCCTTGCTCTTTAGTTACTGCATCGCGCATGGCTTCGCGCTCATCTGGGCTTAGCATGGTGGTCATATCATAAGATAGATCGTAGACCACCATCATTGCGGTCACTGTTGCACCTGTTTTCGACGCGAGTTCATAGGCTCGACTTAAAGCAGGTTGGTTGTCCCGTTCAGCATCTACCACGGCAAGAATTCGTTTATATTCAATCATAACACCCTCCAGTAAGCACACAGCTTGATGTGACGATAAATAAAGCTATTTTTCTAGTCCATCTTCACTAACTATAAACGACATTTGAAAAAACGTGTTGTTTTGGGTCAAGAATTTTACAACTCTCTCAGGCATTTCTCTTAGGCATTTTTAGTGTGGCGATTTATGGGTGCTTGGGACAATAAAAAATAAAGGTAATAAAAAACGCGCTTTGCGCGCGTTCTTAAACAATTTAAACGAAGAGACAACCTAGCCGCTACATACAACACTTGGTCCGTTAAGGGCAGACAGTTTATTTTCTAACAGTGCAAAATCTAGAATGGTAATGAGTTTGCCATCTACCTTTATAATGTTTTCTTTTTGGAAACGACTTAACAGGCGGCTTATGGTTTCTATCGTTAAACCGAGGTAATTGCCAATCTCATTTCGTGTCATCGTTAAATGAAACTCACGATGAGAAAAGCCTCGCTCCTCAAATCTTTGCGATAGGTGGGAGATAAAATAGAGTAAGCGTTCTTCTGCTGTTCGTTTATTGAGAAGCATGATCATGTCGTGATCCTGCTTTATCTCTGCACTCATGAAGCTCATTATCTGATGGCGCAGTTTCGGAAACTGAACCGACATTTCATCTAACATTTCATAGGGAAGTTCACAGACCATCGCTGTTTCTAATGCAGAAGTGTAGCTCTGGTGCTTATTTTCGCGCAGCGCATCGAAGCCGATAATGTCGCCGGGAAAATGAAAACCTGTAATTTGCTCCTCACCTTCAGAGTTGGTAACGAACGACTTGAAAGAACCGGTTCTTACGGCAAAGAGCGAACGAAATGTATCGCCAGTTTGAATAAGCGTATCGCCTTTATGCAGCGGTTTTTTACGCTCAATGATGTCGTCTAAAGACTCAATTTCTGTCTTGTTTAATGCAACAGGCAGACAGAGATGGCTGAAACTACAGTTCTGACAGTGGATTGAAAATTGGCTTCCTTTGCTCATAAAACCTGCTCTTTATAATTTATACACGACAATAATACCTATTTTTTTATAGGATTGCGCCCTGAATAAGATAAATAGCATAGATAGCCATTATACTTGCAATAAGTTGCCTTACGCCGCTTTGCTGAAAAGTACTCACTAGATATTGACTACCTGCGCTGGCGGCAAGCAGGGTGGGTAAGGTTCCCAACCCAAAGAAAAACATAATACCCGCGCCTTGTAACGCGTTGCCTGCGGCCAATGACCAGGTTAGGGTTGAATACACAAGCCCGCAGGGTAACCAACCCCAAATAAAGCCATAAGGTATTGCGCTAAATGGGGTTTTGAACGGTAAAAACCGCTTAGAGAGAGGCTGAAGTTTGGAAAATAGACCTTTACCTGCGCTTTCCAAAAGGGTTAGGCCTGTCCACCATTTCCCTAAATAACAAGCGAGTAAAAGCAACATAACACCGCTAAAAAGAGATAGGACATAGCTGGCAAGGGGAACGAAATCTGACGCAATTTTTCCTAATGCGCCAGTGATTGCACCGGCAATCGTATAGCTGGCAATCCGGCCCATGTTGTAAGCGAGTGTATAGGGTACAGCGGATGAGCCTTTTGGCGAGACCATTCTGAGCGCCGCAACGATCCCTCCACACATTCCCACACAATGAACACCGCCCGCCAAGCCGATAAGAAAAGCAGAGAAGTAGTTAATCCCGTCCATTATCTTCTTTGTTCTTGATTGCCTTGCTCTCTTGAAGCTGCTTGCGCTGTTCTGCTAATTTTTTTTCTTCAGGTGACAAATCATCATCGAAAAGAATGCTGTAGCCTTGTCGGTCTAAATCCTCAAACTGATTGGTCTTTACCGCCCAAAAGAAAATTACAATAGCGACAGCAACAATAATGATGGCGATTGGAATTAATACGTAAATAATGCTCATGCTATTTGCTCAAAAGTCGCGTTGAGTTTGTAACGACAATAATACTGCTTAACGACATACCTACAACAGCCATCCACGGCGAAAGTAGCCCAGACACGGCGAAGGGCAGAATCAAAACGTTGTATCCTACAGACCAGCCTATGTTCTGTCTTATTTTCTTCTTCACTTGGTGAGAAGTGCTTATAAGCGTTGGAACAGATAAAAGTTGATCGCCAAGCAAAATAACATCTGCTGCTGTCTTAGCAACATCGGTAGCATTGCCAACCGCTATTGCCACGTCTGCACTGGCAAGAACAGGTGCATCGTTGATACCGTCCCCCATCATCATTACTTTGGCTCCCGCTTGCTGCATAGCTTGAACAGCTTCGTATTTAAGTTCTGGTGTAAGCCCACCTTTGGCTGTTTCGATTGGCAATGACGCAGTTAGTGAGTCCACGTTTTTTTGTGTATCGCCGCTTAAGACTGTAAGCCTATGGCTTTTTGCCAAGATATCGAGGGTTTCTTGCGTATCAGCACGAAGCGTATCTCGCACTTCAAACGCTGCCATAATACGGCCTTTAACAGTGAGATAGACGTTAGCTGAAGGGTAGTCTTCAATGAATTCTTGCTGTGACTCGTGAACGCAAAACGCAGCAGAGCCCATTGAAAACATGGTGTCATTGATTTCGCCACATATTCCGCCTCCGGGCGCTACAGTAAAATTGACTACCTTATAAACGGTGTAATCGGATGCGCTATCATCGCCAAGGGTATTATTCTCTGTGAATGCTTTCGCTATGGGATGCTCAGAGCGCGACTCGAGCGCGCGTGCGATAGAGAGTGCCGTGTCACTATCTACGCCGTCAGCATACCAAGCATTTGAAATGGTGAATTTGCCTTGCGTGAGTGTGCCTGTTTTATCTAGTGCAATGGTATCAATGCCCGTAATTTGCTCTAAGGCATCGGCGCGTTTAAGCAAAATACCTTGCTTGTTCAGTTTTGCCATAGCACAGGTGAGTGCTGATGGTGTGGCTAAACCTAGTGCGCAAGGGCAGGTTGCAACGAGCACTGATATGGTTATCCAAAAGGCATCGTCGCTACCTTGGTACGACCAAAATCCATAGGTTAACGCTGAGATCATCAGCACGGCGGTAACGAAGTATCGAGAAAAATTATCCGCTATTTGCGCAGCTTTTGGCTTGCTAGCCATTGCACTTGCTTGGAGCTTGACAATTTGGTTTACCAGTGCGTTTTTGAGGGTTTGGGTTACGATAATGGATAGGCTGCCGTCTTGACATACCGTACCCCCGTAAACAACGCTATTGTTCTCTTTGCGTACGGGGTTAAACTCGCCGGTAAGCATAGATTCGTCAACCGATGCATGACCTTCGGTTACTACGCCATCGATAGGAATTGTCTCTCCGGGTTTAACCAGTACTACGTCGTTTATTCGTAGTTGTTTTGCTAGACATTCGGTAACGCTGCCATCTGACATTAACTTCGTGGCTGAAACCGGGACATATTGCATCATGTTAGCGGAGATCTGCGCAGCGCGATGCCTGCTACGATGTTCCAAAAACCGGCTGAGTAACAGCAGGAAAATGAACATACAGATAGACTCAAAATACACTTCGCCTTGTTCAAGAACCGTAGAGCGTATTCCGGCAATGTAAGTACCGAAAATGGCGAGCGTAACCGGAACGTCCATATTAACCGTTTTTGCGCTTAACGCTTTGGCAGCTCCAATATAAAAAGTGCTGCCAGAATACAGTACAACAGGGGTTGTTAGCGTCAGCGCAACCCAGTAAAAATATTGTCTGGTTTCTAACTCAATGGCACCAAACCAGTCAAAGTAGAGACCTGTCATTAACATCATGACCTGCATGGTCATGATGCCCGCTAGCCCTAGCTTTTTCAGAAAGGTTTTTTGCTCACGTTTATAGCTGGCCTCGTGTTCATCAGGATGAAACGGCGAGCCTACATAGCCTATTCTTTTCAGCGTAGAAAGAATTTGGCTAAGCTTTATTTGCAGTGGCGACCAAGTAACTAGCGCGCGACGCTCTTGAACGTTGACCGCAACTTGCTTTATGCCTTCTACTTTCGAAAGTTGTTTTTCAATTAACCAACCACAGGCCGCACAAGTAATACCTTCAAGGGTCAACTGTATCTGCTTATCTTGACCTTCATCGAAAACAAATTCCTCCTGCAGGGAGGGGTCGTCATACACCTTAAGTTTATCGATGGTTTCTAAAATGCCGTCGTCAGACTTTTTAGCAGGTTCAGTTCTGAACTGATAATAGTCTTCAAGGCCATTCGATACGATAGCTTCGGCCACTGCTAAACAGCCCGGGCAACACATGTCGCGCTGCTGACCTAAAATAACCGTTTTAAACTTATCCTCGTCGTGGTTCGCTATGGGCAAGCCACAATGGTAACAATCGTGCTCTGCCATTACGGATTAAATTTTATTTTTCCCTCATGGGGAAGGTAGATCGTGTTTTGAATTTTCCAACTTTCGTCAATTGGCGTTAGCGACACTCGCCATTTACCATCTAAACTTTCTTCTACAAAACCGCGATAAATTCCGTTGGCATCACGGCTTAGCAATACGCTTACGTCACGATCTTCCAGCGTCACGTGATAAAAACTGAGTTTAACGGCGTTTCCGTCTTGTGGAATACCTGAGTGAAATTCAAGGGCAATGCTGCCATCTGTAATAGTTAAGTCCGACGTTATGTTTAAACGCTTTGCAACGGCTTCTTTGTCTAGACTTGCGTTGATTGCTTTACCTTCTTTGTAATAGTCGTCGATTACCAGACTATCTTCTGTAGATATTGCAAGATTGAGCAACACACCGCCCATGATCAGGGTAATAACTGGAACGGCAATTAAGAACCAAGGCCAGAACTCTTTATACCAGGGTCTATTCATTAGAATTTTTACTCTTGATTAATTCGCTAACAACATATTTATAAATACTGCCTAAAACGCTTCACTGTTAGGTAGTACCCACAAATAGAGTGTCAGTAATATTAGATAAAAGTGTCTGAATTTTACTCGCTACAGCACTTTGTATATCGCTGTATTTTCTCATAAAAAAAGCCTCGTAGTAACGAGGCTTTCTAAGATATTTAATGATTTAAATCATTAATCATTTGAAAGGCTGTAAACGTACGCTGCAACAACGTGAATTTTGTCTTCACCCAAGGTTTTCTTGAATGAAGGCATTACACCGTTACGACCATAAGTAAGCGTTTCTGTAACTGCTCTGTGGCTGCCGCCGTAAAGCCAGATATTATCGGTAAGGTTTGGTGCCCCAAGCATTTGGTTACCTTTACCATCCATACCATGACATGCCGCACATGCTGCGAAACGCGCTTTACCCGCTTCTGCAAGCTGAGGGTCCACATCGCGACCGCTTAGGCTAAGTACGTAGTTAACCACTTCTTCGATACCGTCTTCACCCATCGCATCAAGCCATGCTGGCATTGCTGCCTTACGACCAAGCGTAAGGGTTTCAACGATTTTCGCACCTGAACCACCGTACAACCAGTCGTTGTCCGTTAGGTTAGGGAAGCCGCCATTTTGACCACGTGCATCAGAACCGTGACACTGAGAGCAATTTTGTAGGAACAAACGCTGACCTACTTTATTTGCTTCTGGGTCTTTCGCCAGTTCTTCAACAGGAACTTGTGCATACGCTTCAAAGATCGGATCGAACTTCTCGGCAGCGAAATCTAGTTCACGGTCATACTCAACCAAGTAGCCTTGCTCTTTAGCGTCAATACGCGCTTGAACAGACTCTTCTAGCGATTGAATATTTTGGTTAGAGCTCTTCCAGCCCAAAATACCTTCATACGCACCTAGGCCAGGATAAAGCGCTAGATATAAAAAGCCCCAAACGATGGTCATGTAGAACATAATTGTCCACCAGCGAGGAAGTTGGTTGTTCAACTCCTCAATACCATCAAATTCGTGCCCCATTGACTCGCCTTCAGCTACGCCGGTCTTGTTAGACAGGCACCAGCGCAGAAGGAAGTAGCAACCAATGATCAACCCTAGGGTTATCACTGAAATCCAAATTGTCCAAAACATACTCATGAGTTCGAGACTCCTGCTAATCTTCTTTTGATTTTTCTTTTTCTTCGTCTGCAAACGGTAAGTTTGCAGCTTCATCGAATTTCTTCTTGTTGCGGCCGCTAAACGCCCACCACACAACACCGATGAAGCTTACAAAGACGATGACAGTAAAAATGCTGCCTACAATTCCTTGATCCATATTATTTCAAATGTGTGCCAAGAGACTGAAGGTAAGCAATAAGGGCCTGCATTTCCGTTTTACCCTGTACTGCCGCTTTCGCACCCGCGATATCTTCGTCGGTATACGGAACGCCAAAGCCACGGAATACTTCCATTTTTTTAGCTGTTAACTCGCCATTTAGCGTGTTTTCCGCAAGCCAAGGAAACCCTGGCATATTCGACTCTGGTACAACGTTACGAGGATTAAGCAGGTGAACTCGGTGCCATTCATCACTGTAACGACCACCAACACGTGCTAAGTCAGGCCCAGTACGCTTAGAACCCCAAAGGAAAGGGTGTTCCCATACTGACTCACCAGCAACGCTGTAGTGACCATAACGTTCAGTTTCTGCGCGGAATGGACGAATCATCTGGCTGTGACAACCTACACAACCTTCACGGATGTAAATGTCACGGCCTTCAAGCTCAAGCGCGGTATATGGACGTAAGCCTGTTACCGGTTCCATGGTTTGCTGTTGAAACATCAACGGCGTAATTTGCACCATGGCACCAAAGCTGATAGCGATAAGAATTAATACCGTTAACAGACCGACGTTCTTTTCAATTAACTCATGTGCGTTTTTCATTATTCGTCTCCTTTACTACGCTGGCTGAGTCGCTGGATCTGCAGCGATACTGCCTTTAGGTGCACGAACGGTTTTCCATGTGTTGTATGCCATAACAAGCATACCCGTTACCACGAAACAACCACCAATGAAACGAACCACGTAGAACGGCTTAGACGCTTCTAATGACTCAACAAAGCTATAGGTTAACGTACCGTCAGCATTTACTGCACGCCACATTAGACCCTGAAGTACACCAGACATCCACATTGCTACGATGTAAAGAACAACACCGATAGTTGCTAACCAGAAATGCACGTTAACTAGCTTGGTGCTGTACATTGCACGCTGACCGAATAGCACTGGAATTAAGTGGTAAATTGAACCAATTGAAACCATTGCAACCCAACCTAGTGCACCAGAGTGTACGTGACCAATTGTCCAGTCAGTGTAGTGAGATAAAGCGTTAACGGTTTTAATTGCCATCATTGGACCTTCGAAGGTAGACATACCGTAGAAAGACAATGAAACAATTAGGAAACGCAGTACTGGGTCAGTGCGAAGCTTATGCCACGCGCCGGATAGCGTCATGATACCGTTAATCATACCACCCCAAGATGGAACGAATAAGATAATAGACATCACCATACCGAGTGACTGAGTCCAGTCTGGTAGGGCAGTGTAGTGAAGGTGGTGTGGACCAGCCCAGATATACAGAGAAATAAGTGCCCAAAAGTGAACAATTGAAAGTCTGTATGAATACACCGGGCGACCAGCTTGCTTAGGCACGAAGTAATACATCATACCAAGGAAACCCGCAGTCAGGAAGAAACCTACCGCGTTATGGCCGTACCACCACTGCATCATCGCATCTACGGCGCCTGCATACAGTGAATACGATTTAGTGAAAGACACCGGAATAGCCATGCTGTTACCAATATGAAGAACTGCAACAGTTAGCATGAACGCACCTAAGAACCAGTTCGCTACATAAATGTGCGACACTTTACGGATTACTAGGGTTCCGAAGAAGTTGATGATATAAGCGACCCAAACCAGTGCCAATAGGATATCTATTGGCCATTCTAGTTCAGCGTATTCTTTTGTGCTAGTTAAACCCATAGGCAGAGTAATAACAGCTAAAACGATTACGGCCTGCCAACCCCAAAAGGTAAACGCGGCAAGCTTGTCACTGAACAGTCTTACCTGGCAGGTACGCTGAACGATGTAGTACGACGTTGCAAATAGCGCACAGCCGCCGAAGGCAAATATAACGGCATTAGTGTGCAACGGGCGCAAACGTGAGAATGTTAGCCATGGTGTATCGAAGTTAAGCATAGGTGCAAATAGTTGCGCGGCAATAAATACCCCTAGGCCCATACCTACAATACCCCAGACTATGGTCATGATGGTAAATTGCCTAACTACTTTATAATTGTAGTCAGGTTGTGCTTGGCTTATTTCACTCATTTTAATGAATCTTCCACTTCAAATGAACTATGGTCTCCAACTGCCGGAATAGTGCGGTCGAGACGTGTATCAGCAAGGAATAACGCTTCACACCGAGCTCGGAAAGAGTAATAATTATTGTCTCCAAGCCAGTTGGTACGCGGATGATAAGGTTTTTAATTACAAAAAGATACCATAAACTACCTAAGCTTGATCTCCGTCAATGAAGAAATATACAAAATTTAAGAAATGCTAAATAATCATAACAATAAACGATCAAAACATTTACATTCTCAACTGCCGTTGGTCGCCATCATCGTAGTAGCAGTGTGTGTTTATCTCGCGCATGAATTTCAATCATCAGCGTTGAACGAGAACGTCGTTATTAATGGAATAGGAAACAGCTGCAACTTTGTCAACGAAACTTGCGAATTCTTAATTGATGGCGAGTTGGCCATTGCCACATTTTCAACCATGCCTGAACCTGAAGAGTCGGTAACGTTAAAAATTTTAATTCCTGAAAATCAGGAAATCGAGAGTGCCTGGATTGAAGGGGTAAACATGTATATGGGTAAGATACCCGTATTACTAGATAATAATACTGATGGCGTGTGGTCTGGTTGGTTTATGTTGGGAGGGTGCAGCGAACCGATAATGAAATGGCAATTGCGGCTCAACATTAAAGATAAGGAAAGTCCAAACTACCTATACTTTGTTACGCAATATTAACGGTTATCAGACACATTTTTGAGAACCCGATATTGAGCAAGAATTTGGCAGAGATAACAAATGGCGAGCAAACCAGTTCTAGTGTAAGTCAATTCACATTAAACGCGTCAGCAGTTAAAGAAACAAAACAATAATACGCAGTAATGATGAGTGAATAGAATGGTAATAAAAACGGCCACCGATATGGCAGCCGTTATATTTTATTAATGCTAGCGCACTACCTACATTTGTGATTGCAAGTAGTTTGGTAAGCCCAAGCGTTTAATAAGACCCAATTGCTGCTCTAGCCAATGGGCATGATCCATTTCTGTATCGTCTAATAGCACGATAAGCATGTCGCGGGTTACATAGTCTTTCTCGGTTTCGCAAAGTGCAATTACTTCGCGCAACTTCGCATCTACTTCATATTCAACCCGTAAATCGCTTTCAAGCATCTCAGGTACATCTTTACCCACTTTGAAACCAGTACGCTTCGTCATGTCAGGCGTACCTTCTAAAAACAGCATACGCTCAATTAGCTTGGTTGCGTGCCCACGTTCATCGTCAAATTCGTGGTCGATACGCTCATAAAGCTTGTTTAAGCCCCAATCAAGATACATCTGAGAGTGAATGAAGTACTGATCCATGGCGGCTAACTCATAAGAGAGTAGTTCATTTAAGCCATCGATGATTGCTTGGTTACCTTTCATTAGTCATCTCCCATTACTTGCGCTTGTAGATAATTTTCAATACCCATCGCATCAATTTGGTATTCTTGAGTCTCAATCCAGTCTAAATGCTCTTCTTCGTATTCAAGCAGACCTTCAAGAAGATCCCGAGACACATAATCTTGTTTTTCCTCGCACAGCGCGATAGCGTCACGAAGGAGAGGAAGCTGCTCTTTTTGAAAACGTGCGTCGCAAGATAGCATTTCAGCGGTGTCTTCACCGATGTAAAGCTTGCCCAGTGCTTGTAGGTTAGGCAGACCTTCTAGAAAGAGAATACGTTCGATAAGATCGTCGGCCTGCTTCATATCCTTAATGGATTTCTTATAGTTCTTTTCGTTGAGTTCTGAAAAACCCCAATTTTTGAACATACGTGCGTGCAGAAAGTATTGATTTATCGAAGTAAGTTCGCTTGTTAGTACTTCGTTCAATTTTGCAACGACTTGTTTATCACCTTGCATTGTGAAAACCCTTTTAACCTATTTGCGTGAAGTGTAGTCTCATTTTAGCGCTTTGTCAAAAAAACCTATTTAAAACATATATTTACAAACGATAACGTTTCTCAATTCATCCATTGTTCGCATTTAGAACCGCATTACTGTTGCGTTTGGGCATAAGCTAAACTTTCTTCAGCAAAACCAAGTCCTGCTTCGGTAAAGAAATTAAACACTTTATCAACGCCGTTCTCTAGCAGGTGTGACACTTCATCTTCATAGCGGGCAATGGCCGCAACTTTACCGGTATACCCAGCATTTTTGAGCTGACGAGTAATGTTGATGGAGTCTTGGATAGAAGGCAGTGCCAGCAACACTAACTGAACGTACTTTAAATCTAGGTTGTCCCATAAGTCTACGTCTTCGCCATCACCACAAATTACATTATATCCTTCAGACGACATTTCTTTTATTTTCTGTCTGTCAGCATCCATCCCCCATACATTAACGTCGCTTAGTTTTGACAACGCATTAAACGCTCCTCGCCCAACTCGTCCCATGCCCAAAACTAAAAACTCTGCGTTATTTAATGTTGGATAGACGTCTTCTTTTAAACGCTCTTCCTTCTCAAAACGTTTTATCACGTGTTTGTAACTGTGGTATTGAGAATGGGAATTTCGATAGAGCACACTGGTAATAACGAACGAGATAGAAACAGCAAGAGCAATTACGACCAACCATGTATTTGCGATTAGCCCTAATGACACTGCTAAAGCACCCACAATAAGCCCAAACTCGCTGTAGTTAGATAGTACTAAACTGCTTAAATAGGCTGTTCTTCCGCGCAACCGTAATGACGTAAATAGGCCAAAAAAGAGCGCTGCTTTCAAAGGAATGAATAAACAGAAAATAAACGCAAGGGTAATCATGCCGAGATCAGGTAGCGCGGTGAGTCCGATGGTTAAGAAGAAACCAATTAATAAAAGGTCTTTAAAGCTTAGCAGCGACTTTGCAAGTTCTGATGCTTTTTCGTGTTGAGCCAGCATAATGCCAAAAATTAGCGCACCCAAATCACCCTTTATATTGACGAGTTCAAATACGTGGTAGCCACCTAGCGCCAAAATAAATCCAGTGAGTGGAAGTAACTCTCCGTGTCCAGACTTATTTAACATCTTTTTAATTAGGGGCATCGCTGGGAACAAAGCTAGCAAGGCTAACGACCATATAGAAGGAAGTTTGCCGGTTGCTACCACAAGAAAGACAACTGCGAACACATCCTGCATTACTAAAATACCAATGGCCAAACGACCATGGCGAGTTTTGCTTTCACCGCTTTCCTCTAAAACTTTGACAACGCATACTGTACTACTAAAACTCAACGCAAAGGCAATAAGTGCCGCGCTCTTCCAGCTAAGCCCATCGACGAAATTTGCTGCAATGGCGCCTAAGAGATAAACACAACACGTAATAATGCCAACCCAAACAAGTGTGTGGGTTACACTGCCACCCCAAACCTCCCGTCGGCTTAAATCTCTGATATTGAGTTTTAACCCAATAGTGAAAAGCATAATTGTAATGCCCAAATTAGCGATTTGGGTTAAATCTTCGGTTAACGAATAACCTGCAAAATTAAGCAAAAAACCGGCAACGAGATAGCCGACAAGAGGAGGAATGCCGATGAGTTTAACTGTTAAACCGCACACAAATGCGAAGAGAAGAAATGCATACTCCATGAATTACCTTTCAAAATGTTGAACGTAAAATCCGTTATTCTCAGATAAGGTTATAATATCTAGCACCAAACCATGTCTTGAGGGTTTTTAAAACCAGCTAAATAGCTTAATGTTTCTGTTTTAAATCCTGACCTTAGACTAGCACGTAATAATCTGTTTTCGCAGCTAAAAAGACAGAAAAAGCGACACTTCAAGGTTATGCGTAACCATGTTGGATTCGTCCTATGATAATAGATTGTCGCTATATTTCAGTGAATTAACGCAAATATGAAACTGGTTCGCTTATTTGGGTGTATTGATGATTGCAGTGAGCATAATATGTGCTGTGACATGCCGAATTAAAGAAGGAATTTGAATGCGATTTACTATATTAACGGTACTCTTACTACTTGTGGCTTTTAATGTGATTATTGGAGTACTGTGGGCACCAGTTTGGTGGTTCCTTCTGCTCTCCATTACTTTATTAATGTTTGGGTTACATGATGCGTTTCAGAATAAGCATGCAATCCTCAAAAACTTTCCACTAATCGGCCGAGTGAGATGGACTGTTGAGGGGCTGAGACCTTATATACAGCAATACATTATCGAAACAGACACCGGTGGTGCACCGATTTCAAGAATGTACCGATCAATTGTTTACCAGCGTGCGAAAAATAGTCGAGAAACCATACCTTTCGGTACACAACTCGACACTTATAAAGATGGATATGAGTGGATAGGTCACTCTTTGTCTGCACGAGAAGTAGAGGACATGGACGAAGACCCTCGAATAACGGTAGGGGGCCCGCATTGCAAGAAACCGTATAGTGCGAGTGTATTAAATATCAGCGCGATGAGTTTCGGGAGTTTATCAAAAAACGCCATTCTCGCGCTCAATAAAGGCGCGGCTAAAGGTGGGTTTTATCACAATACGGGTGAGGGAGGTTTAACGCCTTATCACTTAGAGAATGGCGGCGATATTGTCTGGCAAATAGGGACAGGTTATTTCGGTTGTAGAACTGAGGATGGCGGCTTTGATGCGGATTTATTTCAAGAAAAAGCCAATCTTGAAAGCGTTAAAATGATTGAAATTAAGCTTAGTCAAGGAGCAAAGCCTGGGCATGGTGGCATCTTGCCAGCCTATAAAAACACCCCGGAAATTGCAGAAATAAGGGGGGTTGAACCCGGCACGCAGGTTGATTCACCGCCCAGACACAAAGCTTTTTCAACGCCATTGGAAATGATTGATTTTATCACGCAGTTAAGAGAACTCAGTAACTTTAAACCCATAGGTATTAAGCTTGCCTTAGGAAGAAAAAGTGAATTTATAGCTATGTGTAAAGCCATGGTAGAGAAGGGGGTTACACCCGATTTCATTACCGTCGATGGTGGTGAAGGAGGCACTGGAGCGGCCCCTCTAGAGTATTCAAATTCTATCGGATTTCCCCTTCGTGAGGCGCTGGCATTTATTGATGACTGTCTAACGGGCTTTGGACTGCGAGATAAAATAAAGATCATTGCCTCGGGCAAGATTATTACCGCATTTCAGTTGGCTAAAAACCTTAGTCTAGGGGCTGACATATGCAATAGCGCCAGAGGCATGATGCTGGCACTGGGCTGTGTACAATCCCTGTCGTGCAATACAAACAGGTGCCCAACCGGTGTTGCGACTCAAGACCCCAAACTCGCCAAGGGGCTAAATGTCGAAGATAAATACGAAAGGGTTTATCGGTTTCACAACAAAACCGTTCTTGCGTTGATGGATATTCTTTCTTCTACTGGGCACATAAGCACAACTGAGTTAAACAGAACCCACATCTTTAGAAGGGTCGATCAATGCCACGTAGCGCGCTACGATGAAATTTTTCCGCTCGTCAAAGCGGGTAGTTTTTTAACTGAAGAGGTGCCTGACCGATTTAAACTCCATCTACAGGAAGCCAATGCTAAGAGTTTCATGCCCTGCAGTTTGTTGGCCGAGATTGAAAAAGAAACAAAGGCTGTTTCCTAGTTACATTAGCGATACCTAATGAATGTTATGAATTAAAGCCCCAACGGAAGTGGTGGGGCTTTTTTACTACAAATTATTCTGTCTTGTCAGGAATGCGTAATTGATAGAGACGGTAATCACTCGTTCTGTAGGGCGTAACTTTATATTTGGGTTGTAAATATGCAACTAAATCTATTAATTCTGATACCGTAAGTTCATCGTTCACTACTCGCATCAACGATACGCCGTCTTCGCTCGTAAAGCTTGCTGGTTGACGAGGTGTGAGCTTATGAGACGGATTAATAATACTGGTTACAAGTTCTCCATATGTCTTAATTCGACCACTGCTACCGCCCAACGGTATTGGTTTTGCCAATAGATACTGAGCGTTTTCCGGCTCTTCTTCTCCAGCTATTCGATGGCAATCTTGACACTGATACTTTTTGAAAACTTGATAGCCTTGTTCCATATTCCCTTCGGGAAGGCTAAATCCTCTTGGTGAATTTGCTCCTTGTTCGCAGGCAAAAAGCAAGAGCGTAGCTAGTAGTAATGCTGTAATTCTCATCATCAACTTCTCCGGTAAATGTTTGAATATTTCAATATGCCTAAATTGCTTTCTAATTAGTATGGCTTATGTAACAGAACAAACATTGACCTAGCGCAATGTTAAACTAGATTCATAGGATTATTATCGGGGTAATTATTGTGAAGGTATAACTTAATTTTCATGCTTTCTCATTAGAAACTAAGGAGAAACTCCATGCAAAGCTACGACACTATTCTAGTACCGATCGACGTTTACTCTGACTACGAGTTGGTCGTTGAAAAAGCTATTGCTGTAGCCGGTAATAGTCATAAGATTCATCTTCTTTATGTTGCTTACCCCCAAACAAATATGGAACCCTATGGATTGTTTTTAGAGCGAGATTTTTCAGAAGAAGTAAGGGAACAAGCATTAAGGCAGTTAAAAGATGTAGCGTCAAAGCACGATATTCCGTATAGCCACGTGAATGTGGAAATCGGTTCGCCCGCCGATGAAATTCACCATGTGGCAGAAAAAATAAATGCTGACCTTATCGTTGTGGGCACTCATGGGCAAAGTGGACTTCGCTTGTTATTAGGCTCCACGGCAAATGCAGTACTACACGGAGTGAAAACTGATGTGCTTGCAGTTAAGGTCTAAATAGAAAGGGAAGGTTGTTCGAACCCAAAAGATGCTTTCCGTCATGTAGTTGTAATGAACGTTCGATAGCTTAACTATTTTTGTGAGTTTGAACGATGATTGTAAAACGGAAGGGTCTATCACGGGTTCTTTACGCCACGTATTATTCGATAAAAGGTTTAAGATCAGCGTTTGCAAGTGAAGCCGCGGTAAGACAAGAAATTTTCGCGATGCTATTTCTTGTCCCGTTTGCAGTTTATGCTGATGTTACCAACGTAGAACGTATCCTCATGATAATGTCGCTATGTATCGTATTAATAACAGAGCTTCTCAATACCGCTGTTGAAAAGCTCTGTGATCATGTATCAACAGATATTCATCTACTCATAGGCCGAGCAAAGGACATTGGCTCTGCAGCAGTATTTGTCAGCCTGTTACTGGCCGCATTTGTTTGGCTAACTATTTTATTGTGAATGGTTAAACGAAAATTCATCAACGTAAACCTAAAGTGCCTTTATCTTTTTATCACAACACTCATCAACTAAAGTACGAATTGTACTGTCTAGATTTTTGATATGAGAATAGTGAAGTGAGGTCTCGCCGCCATTGCTAATGTCTTTTATAGTGAACACTACATCATCGTCACGAGACGTGACACATATTCGAACGAAATCTTCAGACTGTGCCAGTGGAACATGAAGATAAAAAGGTTCGTTATGTGAATTTAAATAGTCCACCGCAGCCTCTTTCGTTTTGAAAGGGTCTTGTTTTTCTGGTTGGACATGCCAAGAAGAAGATGGGACGACCAATTCTGCGAGTAATTTTCCGTGCTTGGTATCAATTCCACTGCTCATGTAAAACTCCTTTATTTAAAAGCATCAACGCATCACATTAGCGTGTAATCTCCCACACGCTGATGCGCATTAATATTATTATTTAGGTACGGTACTTATGCGTCTTTGGGTTCAATAACAGGATAATGAGTAAGAATAGGCCGGGGCGAGCCAGATATGTTCTAGCAGGGCGAGGTTACGCGTAACAAAATAACTTTAAGAGAGAAACGTAAGTCTTTGAATAAATGCGCTATCATCGTTTTCTTTTAGCTGACAGCTTCGCCATACCCCCGCGTTTTACGTTCGCTTGTCTAGTATAGTGCCCCGGCATTTCTGGCGATTGCCATCCGCCAGCAAGCTGAAGTTCCGGAAGAGATGCACCATCTTCCGCAAGTGAGACTGCACCGCCAACGCGCCCACTGTGAGGTGTAATATTTTCTGTTATTCCTGCACGAAGTGCTATTCGCTGCCAGATTCTATAAACACTGGAGTAATTTAATACGTTCGCCATGTGGCTAGGAACATTCTCATCAAACGGTAAAAGCGCCGTTTTGTGATTTGTAAGGCGTCGAAAAAGAATACCTTTATGTAAACCACGTAGGTCTGATAGCTCTCTAGGCATTTTTGTTTTAGGGTCAAGATTGGCTTCGTTAATATATTCTTGAATCATAGAAATGGTACTTGAAGAAACGAACCTATATTGGCCTTGACCTGATTGATCACTTTTAGAAGAGACAACAAGCAACGTATTATTACGAGCAGATATGTGATCGACACAAACCCGAACTAATTCATCAGCGCGCAACAATGCATCGAACATTAGATTAATGATAGCGATGTCTCTCAACTCTAAAAGAGAATCAGGAATGATGGCGTTATTAATCTGTTCTAGCATTTCAATGGTAAGCGGAACTGCTTGCTTGTGAGACAAACGATATTTTCGATTCTCTATAAGGGACAAGCGAATAAAGTCTCTTAGATACGCTGAGCGTATAATTGGATTTGGTAGTTTTGCCACCCCAAGAAACTTACTCAGAGCAGAAAGGCGACGCTTGATAGTTCTGTAGGCGAGGGGAGAGCGGCACAACTCACCGACGTACTGCTTAATACATGTTTCATTGTGAGCGAAGTCATTGGTAAAACCTTGCATACCAGATTGTTTGCAAAAAATAGCAAACTCATTGTAATCACTAATATATGCTCGTTGCGTGTTGTACGGCAGTTTAGTAAAAATATCATGGTAATAATGTCCAAAGTTATGCGCTGAGGACGCGTCACTAGGTGTGATTAATTGAGCATTTAAATTGAGGGTGCTATTGTTGCTCGAATAGCTAGATTCAAAAGTTTTTTCGTGCGGTGTATTGGTGCTATCTTTGTCATGTGGGTAAACATTACTACGGGGCGCACCCGTCGACTTTTGCGGTAAAAATCGTGACGTATTTTGTTTAGAGGACATTGATAAGCCTTTACTGACAATAATGATGGCAAAAAATAAGCTACAATAATTATTTAAAAAATTGTATAGTACTGATTTATATAGATATTCACGCATGATAACTGTAATTATCATGCGTGAAAAACTGTAAATATCTCTTAGATGCGACCTAGTGCTATCAACCTTCCTTGTGATGTTTCGCTACATGTCTTTGTTTATTGCCTGCACTTTACCACACCACTGTATAATTAAACAGTATTGGTGTTTTCGTTGTCGATAGTCGTTAAATAAACGCACCCTCTAGCTAGGTTTTCTCAGTTTTTGGCTATTTCACATCGTGCGCTATGTGAAATGTGCAAGGCAATACCTCTATTGTTTGTTCAGATTTCACGTAGCGTCGCCTGAAAAATGAGCGCTTATTATGACTTTCAAAACAATGCCTATTTTAAACGGCTAAGCACTAAGGCGTTTGTACGACTGTTTTCTGCATGTTAGTAGGCAATGTTCTTAATCGCCCTTTGTGCATAACTATAATAGCAAAGCCGTTAACGGAGAATCTGTGGGATAGGTGACAGATGCGGCATAAACAGTTCTTCATAGAAGTAAACACCAAGGCCGCTCTCGATATGGTAGTTTTTAATTATGCTAACAGTAACGTTTATCATCGACCGTGGACAAAAGTGAATTCTAATTAAGAAGCTATTTTAAATAACCCACGATTTTGAAATTTTACTTTTATAAATACAATGCCAGCTGAGTGCTAAGTAACATATTTTGTCCTTAACTAGCTGACTTAACAAGTGCGGCCGCCTGTGACCAAGATTATTTATCTAGTTTTATGAATTCCGAACTTATTAAAAGTAAGTAGCTAATAAAGGACATGAACGTTTGATAATGCTCGTATTTTAAATAATCGAAACTACTTATTTTTTCAGTTTTTTGTTTTCCAGGAATGCTATAAGTATTTTATCAACGTCATATTAAAGTCTATTGAGTTGATAAAATATAATTCAAATCGCTAAACAATCAATTACTAGTTACATCAATATAAAGCACAATTTAAAAAGAGAGTGCTGAAATTATCTAAACAACGATTGAAAAGAAGCTTATCTATTTGAGGCTTTAGGTTAAGAATAAAAAGAGCGTCACATATTTCTTTCTACTGAACTCGCTATATTTATCAATAAACAATCTCTAACCACTGGTTTCGTATAACACCTCAGTTCTATTGCTTAATCACATATTCTATTTAACATAATATACATTATGCGTAATTAGGTATATGGACGATTAGGGAGTTGATGTCGCTCTATTTGGTTGGTTTGATGGCTGTGATTACTCACAGACTTTTATGCGTGGCTGCTGTGTTGGCTCTGCGTTTTGTTTTGGGCTTGTGCGTGAACGTCTAACTTACGTCGGTGTTTTTAATTTAAAACTGCTCAGATGATTTGATTTAGGTGTAATAAACTTAATCGTACGCTACGTGAAATCAGCAGTATGATTACCCTGATTTTTTGATTTCATTCACGTAGCGTTACGTCGTTAAATTAGGACTGTTTGAGGGTTATTTTGGAAAGTAAGTTATTAGTAGTTGCCAGCAGACTATTTTGATAACGCCACTTAAAATGCCATGAAGTATTTCATTGAGTTGGTACTTTGAATAGCTTTAATGTTTGCAACGGTTTGTTTGCATGTTTTGCTTTATCGAGTTCGCGTATAATTGTGTTGAGCAAAACATATTGTTGTTCATTACTATATTGACTTACGGTGTCTTACTGATGAAAATTAAGTTACATATCTATTGAAAACTTATACTTATTTCAGTGTTACCGCGGCCACTAGTTCAGTATATAGCTTTTCTAGTAGTCATTTTATTTAAGAGTTATTTCCTTTATATATGCTGGTCAATCGTTTTTTATCTTGTTCATAATCAAGTGCCATCATGCTTCGTTCGTAGCTTTGTTTAGCCAATACGGATGCAGCCTCTACAAAGGTCTTATCAACATCGTTAAAACAAGCCTTAATAGTCTTGAGCGATTTTTGGATACGTAAAGCCACTTCGATGTTAGCAGCTCCGTCTCGCGCTATACTTGTATATGCATCATCAAACAGATCGTTAACATTAAGTGCCGGTATAGATACGCGGTCGTATTTGTATATGCTTTTTGTATCACCCTTTGTAGATGTTTTTTGTAAGCCTGTATTGTTATCTTCTTCATCTATTGTCTCGCTTTTGGCTCTCCACAATAAAATCAAGCGTGTAATACTTCCGACAGCGTTAATAGCGGTTCCGTGATCGTTAACTGACGGAGATAGCGCTCTCGACGCGATTTCTGCCAATACAATGAGTCCGAAGCGAGGGTCAGCTTCAAAAGAGCGCGCTTCATTAATTGAAAATGCGCTAGCAATCTCATTGGCGTCAGACTTTGATTCTATATAGGCTAGTGGACGCTCAGGTGTAGCAAATTCACCTGGCAATATAACAACATTAACGAAACTTTTGTTTGTCTCGGCCCAGCGCTGTAGCTTGGCAATGTCGATCATCTGAACATAGCCTACCTGCTGTGAAAAAATAGCGTGTGTCCCCTGCTCTTTCACAAGGTTTTCGGGCACAGCACCAAGGCAAGGAGTATCTATTCTGTTTTTAATAGCGCGTTCCGTTGCCTTTTCGACTTTAAGCAACGTTGACTCCACTCGACCTAGGCGTGCCACGCTGTCTACCCAACGGATAAAGGTTAAGATCACCATGCCAAAGGTTAGACACGTCAAGCCGAAAAGGATAAATATTCCGGCTTTTTCGAAAAATGTATGGCTTATTGCTGTAAGGGCAACTGCACTATAAATAAAGGCACCAATAAAAACAGAGAGCGCATTTTGTGACACGTCATCAGAAATAATTAAACTAAGTGAGCGAGGTGTGGAAGATTGACTCGCCGAGGCGTAAGCATTCACCATGGTTCCTGCAGAAAAGGTCGCGATAACCATCATGCTAGATGCCATTATAGACAGTAACGTTTCGACAGATTCTGCTTTAATTTCGGGTATATGCTCGGCAAGTGATGTGCCATCGGCAATCTTTGCCACAAATACAACCATTAGCGATAACATACAGAAGCCCAGTGGTTTAACCCAAAGCTTTTCTTTAAAGCTGTATATTAGGAAACGCAATCGATCAACGGTAATAGGTGCTTCCACAACACACTCCTTGTTATTTGTTTTATCCATGTTTATACGGATGTGTGCAGGTAAATGATTAACCTGCGTTAATTGGCGACCTAAATCGTTTTCACTGGTCTTAATTTTATTCCCTATGGATATAATAAGTTATGCTTTCTGGGGTGATTGCGCGCTGCGCTTGTTGCCAGCGCAGCGCTTAGAACAGTAACGCACATTTTCCCAGTTCTTTTCCCATTTTTTTCGCCAAGTGAACGGCCTTTGACAAACGGGACACATTTTCGTCGGTAGGTCAGACTTCTTCATTTTTTGTTAACTTTGACAAAAAAGTTGCGGCATCCTGTTTCATTGTTTCTATGTTCTCTTCTTTCATCCGCCCATAGGTTTTATAAATCATGGCCATACGATGATTATTGCTAAGCTTTTCTTTTTGCTTATCAATAAAGTGCCAGTATAGGTAATTAAAGGGGCACGCTTTTGGCCCTGTTTTTTTCGAAACTTGATATCCGCAGTTTTTGCAGTAGTTACTCATTTTATTGATGTAGCTACCGCTAGCTACGTAGGGCTTACTTGCTAAATTACCGCCATCGCTATACAAAATCATGCCCGCTACATTAGGTAGTTCAACCCATTCATAAGCATCGGCGTAGACCAATAAATACCATGCTTGAACTTCTTCAGGACTCAACTCAGTAAGCAGACTAAAGTTCCCTATAACCATTAGCCGTTGAATGTGATGGGCATACGCGTTTTTCTGGGTCTCTTTTATGCACTGACGCATACAGTTCATATTGGTTTGTCCGTCCCAGAAAAACGAAGGAAGAGCCCGGCTGTTATTAAAATAGTTATCTGTTTTTAAGCCCGGCATGAAGTGCCAGTAGAATCCGCGTACGTATTCCCGCCAACCCAGAATTTGACGAATAAAGCCTTCGGCCGAATTTAAAGGGGCCTGCCCTGCGTGATACGCTTGTTCAGCAGCCTGAATAGCTTCACTGGGCGTTAGCAAACCACAGTTTAAGTAGAAACCAATGTGCGAATGATATAGCCAGGGCTTACCTTCCACCATAGCATCTTGGTACTGGCCAAAGTTAGGTAAGCGTTCATCTATAAAAGTATTGAGTACGGCTAGCGCATCCTCACGGGTAACCGCAAAATGAAAATCTTCAATTTCACCGAAATGCGCTTCGAAATTGTTATTGACGAGCTCAATGACTTCGGAGGAAATGTCATCTGGTTTGAAGACTGTGTGCTTAGGTACTTGATGCGTCTCAGGCATAGATTCACGGTTTTGCGCGTCATAGTTCCATTTTCCGCCTATTGGATTTTTTCCATCCATTAACACATTATGTTTGCGCCGCATTTCACGATAAAAGAACTCCATTCTAAGCTGCTTTTTACCCTCAGCCCATGAACTAAACTCTTCAGGCGTTGCTAAAAAGCGGTTGTCCTCACAAATGGTCACCGGGATGCCAAGTACACTTTGCCACTGCTCCATACTTTTAAGTAGCCGGTATTCACCTGGCGACGTAACTTTAACGTCAGTGAAACTTTGCGATGCAAGCGAATGCTTTACTTGCTCCAGTAAACTGCCCTTGTTCTCTTCATCGTCATAATGAACATAGTTAACGTTATAGTTGCTATCCCGCAAATGCTTCGCAAAGTGACGCATAGCACTAAATAAAAAAGCAATTTTCTTCTTGTGGTGCTTAACGTAAGTGGCCTCTTCGCGCACTTCTGCCATTAAAATCGTGTCTTTCGTTTTACGCGCATTAGCGATGGCGGGTAAGGTGTCAGTAAGCTGGTCGCCTAAAACTAAAATAAGTGATGCCATACCCTACTCTTTTATTTCCTGAAACGCATCTAAGGCACGCTGGCGGGATGCTTTTAAATCGACAATGGGTTTCGGATAGTGCTTGCCTAATTCAATTCCCGCGTCTTTCAAAATGGCTGAAGGTGCTTCCCAGGGTTTATGAATGTATTTATCTGATAAACCATTAAGCTCAGGGCAATATTTACGAACGTATGTGCCCTTTTTATCGAATTTTTCACCTTGTAACACAGGATTAAATACTCTGAAGTAAGGTGCAGCGTCTGCTCCAGACCCTGCTACCCATTGCCATCCCGCACTGTTGCTCGCTAAATCAGCATCTAACAAGGTATCCCAAAACCAGCGTTCACCTTCGTGCCAGTCAAGCAGTAAGTTTTTCACCAAAAATGACCCAACAACCATGCGTATGCGATTATGCATATAGCCCGTTTGCCATAATTCTCTCATGCCTGCATCGACAATGGGTATCCCCGTTCTTCCTTTTTGCCATGCTTTTAGTGCTTTAGCATCAGTGCGCCAAGGAAACTTATCGAACTTATCGTTGAAGTTTTTATTTGGAAGCGTAGGAAAGTGAAACAGTAAATAGTAGCTGAACTCACGCCAACCCAATTCGCTTAAATAGGTTTCGATACTTTTATCTTCACTATTACCAAACTTATCTTTAATGGCATACCAAACTTGATTGGGCGATACTTCACCAAAATGTAGATGCGGAGATAGGCGTGACGTGCCACGTGCAGACGGAATGTCGCGACCATCTTTATATTTTCTCGCAGAGTTCTCGATAAAATCAGATAAGTTATCAGCGGCGCCATCTTCGCCTGGTGACCATTCTTTAGCGATAGTCTCATCCCACTTGATGCTTGGCAATAATGCCAATGATGCTAATTGGTCACCTTCACTTTTCACGTCAGCGTAAGTAATTCGTGCTGGAGGTGCTTTGGGGTAGCGCGGTTCTTCAACTTGTAAACAACCATTTTTGTAATACGGAGTGAAAACGCGGTATGGAGTACCGTCTTTTTTCAGTACCTTCATAGGTTCCCACAATAAACTACCATTACAGCTATGTGCCTCAAAACCCTCGTCTATAAGATGCTTTTTGAGTGCTTTATCCCGGTTTATCTGCCATGGCTCATAACAGCGGTTCCAAAATATAGAGCTCGCGTCGAACGTCTCCATTAATCGAGGAATAATAGTTTGCGGATCGCCTTTGAAGATCTGTAAGTGACCGTTTAATCGCTTGTTTAACGACTCAAGTGAATGATGAAGCCACCACTGGCTCGCACCGCCAGGAAGCCTGCCGTCAGGCGCATTGTCATCATAAATATAAATAGGAACGATTTTGCCCATATCACAGGCTGCATTTAACGCGGGGTTATCTTTTACGCGAAGGTCTTGTCGGAACCACATAATGCTTGTAGGAACGGTCACTTTTTTTCCTTTTTCACTGCACTTAATTTGAATTATTTTCGTAGTGTTAGATGTACGTATAATTTTAGATTCTGGATCCGACAAAAAACTAAAAAGCGTGACAAATTAGTATGATAAATAACCAGCGAGAAAGTGAACTTACAAACGATGTTCGCAGAGGTTTGTTTTGGTTTCGACACGACCTAAGACTTCACGACCAACCGGCGATACTAAAGCTTTGTGAAGAAGTATCAGAGATAACATTTACCTATATATTGGATGAACAACATTTTCTTCCCAACGAGTTTGGCTTTTCGCCAATGGGTGAACACAGGTATACATTTCTACTTCAGACGCTAAGCGATTTAGAGCAATCACTTAATAAATATGGTCATAAACTGGTAGTGTTGAGAGGTAAAACAGCTGACTGTTTAGTTAACCTTCTACGAGTCGGTGACTATACGCACTTAGGTGTAAGTCAGCATTGCGGCTATAACGAAACGGCTCAACTTAATACCGTAAAACGCTTCTTTGACACATTAACGGTTATAGAAACCGCTACTTACGGCCTTTTCGACGTTAATAGTTTTCCTTTTGCGATTGAAGATATGCCTGATGTATTTAGTCCATTTCGCAGAAAAGTAGAAAAGCACTGTGAACCAATACCAGTGGTTAAAACGATATCACAGTTGCCGAGCCCTTATGCCCCTGAAGTTGAGCAGCAATATCGCTTTGAGATAAACGTAGAACTGCCCGCTTCGCCAAGCCATACTTTTGTTGGTGGTGAGAAAGCTGCGCTTACTCACTTGAATCGCTATCTTTTTGATTGGCATGCGGCCGCAACCTATAAAGAAACACGAAATACGCTCGATACGTGGGAGCATAGCACTAAACTCTCTGCGTGGTTAGCGAATGGCTCCCTATCTGCTCGCGAAGTAGTTAGGCAAGTTAAAGAATTTGAACAAACTATTGAAAAAAATGATTCCACCTACTGGATTTATTTTGAGCTTTTATGGCGTGAATTTTTTCATTGGTTGCAGTGTAAGTATGGGTCTAAGTGGTTTCGCTTCAGTGGAATCCAAGGTAAAACGCCTTCAACCAAACACGATCCAGAAACCTTTACTCGTTGGTGTGAAGGTAAAACAGGTTATCCTATTGTAGACGCCTGTATGCGTCAGCTTGCTGAGACTGGCTATATGTCAAATCGAGGACGTCAACTAGTTGCGAGCTGCTTTGTACACGAACTTCGTCAAGATTGGCGCTATGGTGCAGCATGGTTTGAGCATCAACTCGTCGATTTTGATGTAGGTAGCAACTGGGGAAACTGGCTATATCTTGCGGGTGTTGGGAGCGACCCCCGTGGTCATAGGCAGTTTAACTTGCAGAAGCAAACTGATACTTACGATCCAGACGGCACTTTTCGTAACAAGTGGCTGTAGTTGCTTTTTCTATGCCGACATCAAGTAGTAAACAAGCGGTAACGGTAGTTTGGCTTAAAAGAGATTTGCGCTTACGAGACCACGAACCGCTCTTTCGAGCAGCGATGGCCAATGAGCGTGTACTTCTGCTTTACTGCTGGGAGCCTTCACTTTTAAGAGACCCCCACATGAGCGAGCGCCACTGGCGCTTCGTTCAACAAAGTCTTGATGATATAAACCGACAGCTACCAGAGAATATCACAGTCCTCTCACTGCACGCAGAAGTCGTGGAAGCTCTTGAGTATATTTCTCATTTTTTTTGTATTTCTTTGGTTAGAAGTTACCAAGAAATCGGTCTAAAGGTTACGCATAACCGTGACAGGAAAGTATTTAAGTATCTGAATTTAAGAAGAATACCTTTTATTGAGTCATCTTATGGTGCTGTCATACGCGGATTGCCACACCGGTCAGAGTGGCAGATAAACTGGGAACGTCATTTTGCTGAACCAACCTTTGATTTCGACATTAATCATGTGAATTGGATAGACTGGCGAGCCAATCAGAAAATACACATCGCTGAGCAAACACTTAGTGCGTTATTGGCATCATATAGTTCTTATGGGGGCAACTTTGATCAAGGCGAGCAAGAACCACATTATGTCGCGCAAGATGAAACGCAAATATATGGCGAGGGTATGCAGCCAGGCGGAGAACGTCGTGCTTGGCAAGTGCTGAAAGATTTTTTCAATCATCGGGGTCAGTTTTACCATCAGCATATTTCAAAGCCCGAACATGCAAGACGCGCATGTACACGCCTGAGCCCTTATTTAGCATGGGGCAACGTTTCAATTAAGCAGGCCTATCAAAGCGTACAGTTACAAAGGCAATTAAAAAAATCCCTTTCCCAAGAAGAAAAAAAGAGATGGAGTCGCGCACTTTCTGCCCTCACCTCTAGGCTCCATTGGCATTGCCATTTCATTCAAAAGTTTGAGAGTGAATGCAGTATTGAATGGCGACCAATGAATAGCGCATACGAAACCTTTCCTTATATCGACGGTCCGGAAGCGGAACGGCGTTTCTATTATTGGAGCATCGGGCAAACCGGTTATCCTCTTGTAGATGCGTGTATGCGTGCGTTAAAGCATACGGGATATCTCAATTTTCGAATGCGTGCTATGGTTACCAGCTTTCTATGTCACCATTTAAACGTACATTGGCTAAAGGCTGCTCACTACTTGGCGACTCAGTTTTTAGATTTTGAACCGGGTATTCACTATCCACAAATTCAGATGCAGGCGAGTGTGACCGGCATCCATACTGTTCGGCTATATAATCCTGTTACACAATCAAAAAAACTGGACTCTGACGGCGTGTTCATCAAAAAGTGGATACCAGAGCTTTCAGCGCTGCCAGATGATGCTGTGCACGCGCCTTATCTGCTTCCACCACTTGAGGCGGTCATGCTAGACTTTGAGCTTGGCAAGGATTACGTTGCTCCTATTATTGATATCTCAGAAAACAATCGAGCCACGGCAAAGCGTTTATGGGACTACCGAGAACGGGATGATGTGCTTAAAGAAGCGAAGCGTATAGTTCAGCGACATACTATGCAAAATAGCCCTAGTCGAACATGGCTGAAAGCCAAGGCAAATAAAAATGCCTAACGATTATTTTTTCTAAGCCACTCATTGAGCAACTTTATTTGACCGCATTTGTAAGCGGCATACATTAATCGCATAGCATTTGACATGGCTTCGCTATCTGTCCATCCGGTTTTATCGCGAATTTCGTCGTAACACGCTTTAGCTTCCGGACTAACATAGCCCCTAACCAGTTTTTTACCGGCTTCTTTCTGTCTTTCTCTAAAACGACGCTGTTTATCGGCGTTTGCTTTTGCCTTATCTGTCGAACTACTTTTATTGGGCGTTTTTGTTGTTTGTTCTGTCATAGTTTTCACACGAAATTACGTTATTGTAGATCTAAAGACAATTTCTGTATAAATATCACGCTATTAGTGCGATATTTGTTCTAGCCTGATAACTAAAGCTATAGTAGCACGCGTTTTTCTTCAGAAAAATGACTGTTCAGAGTTGTTTAGCTTACAAGTGTTCGCTAGATTAGCAACATCATTTTAATAACAACATCGAGTTGGGAATGTCAGAGAAGAAAAATAGTTTTAATAAAGAAGATTTACTAGCATGCAGCCGTGGGGAAATGTTTGGTCCTGGTAACAGTCAACTTCCTGCGCCAAATATGCTTATGATGGATCGTGTAGTGTCGATTACCGAAGACGGTGGCGAACACGGTAAAGGCGAAATTGTCGCTGAATTGGATATAACCCCTGATCTATGGTTTTTTGACTGTCACTTTCCTGGAGACCCAGTAATGCCAGGCTGCCTTGGGTTAGATGCGATGTGGCAGCTTGTTGGTTTTTTCTTAGGTTGGAGCGGAGGTCCTGGTAAAGGGCGCGCACTGGGTGTTGGTGAAGTCAAATTTACAGGTCAGATATTACCGACGGCTAAAAAAGTAACCTACAAGATTACTATGAAACGCGTTATTAAGCGTAAGCTGTTCATGGGAATGGCTGACGGTTCAGTAGAAGTCGATGGCCGAGAAATCTATGTGGCAAAGGATTTAAAAGTTGGGCTATTCCAAGATACGTCAAACTTCTAGCATTTAAGGCTGCTAACTGCTTTGAAGGAAATACTTCAAAAACAAAAAAAGCCCCTTTTCAGGGGCTTTCCTTTTTGCATAATCAGTTCATAAAAGAGAAGTGTTATTTAACACTCAGACCTAAGTGTCTATCTTCTACTGCCTCGCGCCATCCACCTAACCATTGTGAACGAGCATCGTTTTGCTGAAATGGACATAATTCCTTCGAGCGACCGCTAATACCAGCTTGATAGCCTTTTGCATGTGCGCGTGTCAGTTTATCTCTTTTTTGTCTTTTCATTGATTAGCCTCTTTTGTTTGTTGAATGTACAACAAATCATTTTCTCGAGCGCTCTACATCATTTCGGTTGATAGTGCCGGAAAAGTTTTTGCGTACACTACTTTGATAGTGCAATTATCAAAATGGTTCAAGAAAAATAAAAAATTAAAGGGCTTGACTTTATTTAAACAAATGAAGTTTCGATGAAATTTATGTTACATTTTTTATGCATAAATATGTCACTTGTTACAATTTTTAGGTATAAAAAAAGCCACAAGATTGTGGCTTCTTAATGTCAGAATAAATATTAAACAGTTATTCTTCTATTTTTTAAAACGTCTGCGTATAAATGCCGCGGTAAGCAAGCCGAACAATGCAAACCAGCCCGTGGAAGCGCCACTGCGTTCAAAGGGTTGCTCGTCTTCTGGTACTTCACACTCGTCGATAGAGCCATTAGCAATAGGCGATAGCTTTACTGCGACAATGGTGTCAACGTCCACAGTTTCTCCGTCTGAGTTAATTATGTCGTTGCCGGTAACATATTTACTCGTCGCCTTGATACGCGCGTTCGCAATTATCTCGTTGTTATCGTTTATATCAACCGCTTCAAGCAGTTCATAATTGTTGTCACAAGATACGAGGTCATTGAGGTCAATGAATTCTTCAGTATCAATGTTATACATGAACGCAGCGGTTTCTCTAAGGGTATCGCTTGTTGCGTCAACATCAGCTTTACCAACAACGATATTGTTGTTATTGATTGCGTTCGCCGTCACGCCGGCACTTGAGAAGAAGCCAGCCGGATAATGCTGCTCTTGCGTGTCTAGATTGTAAACAAATAACCGAGAGCGTGCGATATCACTCTGAGAGCGAAGCACCGCGCCCGTCACCCAATTCTCATCGTTTATTGCGATGGCTTGGCTAAGCAGGTTTTCTTCTCTTGGAAGAAGCTCAATGGTCTCACCGTCTCTAAAGACTGTAGCGACCCGCTCACTCTCAGATAACCCAGACTGATTTGGGCGAGTGATAGTAATTCTGTCACCTGTAAGTCCCTCACCTACGGCAATGCCCTGGTTATTAATATCATAGGCATAAGTAAAGTAGTGACGCTCGTCGTCTTCGGCAGGCTCAAAAAGCAGTGGATACGTTTCTGTGCTAATCACATCACCATTAACGTCCATTTGCCAAATGGTAGCGTTCACTTCAGAAAGTAAAACGAAGCCAGGTAAATAATTCGACGAAGTATTTATGAAATAGCTCGAAATTCTTGGTACTGCAAAATCGCCATTGTACACGGTAAATAAACAACGTCCCTCGGACTGATCGCCACGTTGCTCTTCATCTGTACACGTTTCGAGTGCCTCGTCAACGTCTTCGCGAAAGCTTACCGTACTAAACCCCGCTACCTGAAGGTTTTCGTTTACCGCACGGGCTGAAGAAAATCCGCCTGCTTTGGTGTCAACTGCCGGAAGGACTTTCGTTACACCTGATGCTTGAACAAACCCCTGTTGTGCCGATTCGGGATATGTGTAGTTAATCGTATCGCCATTTTCGTTTTCGTAGGAGTCTAAAACAACTAACCCAGAGGAATCGCCAACAATGAAGTTACCGTTCAAACTGTCTCGGCCAGTGACTTCAACTGACTGCGTGTAGTCATCAAACTTATCCGTTACTTCATCGAGACCAGGTACAAGTGAAATATCTTGCGTGTCGGTAACATAGGTACGAAAAGACGCGAGTTTTTGCCCTTGGACTGTATTCGTGTTTTGGAGAAGGAAGTTTACAATTGTTGTGTAATCAACATCAGTAAAGACACCTTGTCGAACATCTTCTTCGTTCTCTAAACTTTCACCAAACTGGTCGAAAAAGGTGGTGTCGTTCTCAAGCTGCTCCACATCTACAGGTGGGTTGTACTCAAGCTGTACAACAGACAGCATTTTTCCCGAGTTGTCGATGGAGCGAGCGAAATTATTTCTAGCGGTATCCTGTAAAGGAAGAGGCGTCACGGAATAGGTCGCGGCGAATGCCGAAACACTTCCTGTTGCCAACAGAACGGCGGCGGCAAGCTGAGTTCGTTTCATTTAAAATCCTATTTACTGCTGATTATCTTCCAGCATACTTTCTAGTTCATCCCAGCGCGCATACTTCTGGGAAAGTAATTCTTCTTTATCCGCTAATTCGGCTAGAGCCTTGGCGGTAGTGTCGCTATCTTGTTTGAAGAAATCCGGGTCGTTAACCTTTTCCTGCATGGCTTCAAGTTCTTCCTCTAACGTTTCTAATTCTTTGGGAAGAGACTCAAGCTCTCGCTGGTCTTTGTATGATAGCTTTTTCGTCTTACGGGGGGCAGACTTAGCACTAGGACTCCCCGAAGTTGAATTAGTTTCATTCTTTACTTTGGCTTTTTCTTCTTTTTCGATTTGCTGACGCTTTTCGTGTTGGTCTTTATACCAGTTTTCTACGTCAGTGAAACCCCCAATGAACTCTCTAAGCACGCCATGACCTTCAAAAACCACGCTACTATTTGCTACGTTATCAACAAATTCCCTATCGTGACTTACTAACAGAACCGTCCCAGTATACTCATTGAGCAAGGTTTCCAGCATTTCCAGCGTTTCAACATCAAGGTCATTGGTGGGCTCATCGAGTACCAAAACATTACTCGGCTTTAGCATAAGCTTAGCCAACATCAAACGGTTCTTTTCACCGCCAGATAGGGATTTTACCGGCGCATTTACACGCTCAGGTGTAAAAAGATAGTCTTGCAGATAGCTGATAACGTGGCGCGGGTGGCCGTTAACCATCAGATCTCTTTTCCCATCGCCCACGGCATCGATCACGGTCTGTTCTAAATCCAATCCATGTCGGTGCTGGTCGAAATACGCAACCTCTAAATTGGTGCCTTGTTTACAGTTTCCAGCATCAGGCTGTAGCTCACCTAACAGTAACTTGATCAGTGTACTTTTACCGCTACCGTTAGGGCCGATAAGTGCAAGCTTATCACCACGCAGCACATTAAGGTTTAGGCCTTTGACAATAGGTTTACCTTCAATGCTGTAGCTGAGGTCTTTTACTTCAAATACCATCTTGCCTGAACGTGCGCCTTGATGTTGGTTAACCACAGCATTACCCTGCAATGCACGTCTTGCTTTACGCTCCTCACGCAGTTTCTTGAGGGCTCGCACTCGCCCCTCATTGCGTGTACGGCGAGCTTTGATACCCTGACGAATCCAAACTTCTTCTTGCGCTAACTTTTTATCAAACTCAGCGTTTTGAGACGCTTCAACCTCTAAATCTTGTTGTTTTTTCTCTAGGTAAGTTTCGTAATTTCCGGGATAGCTGGTAACAGAGCCTCGGTCAAGGTCAATAATTCGTGTGGCCATTGCGCGTATAAAAGCACGGTCATGGCTGACAAATACAATGGCACCTTGATAATTGCTCAAACTTGATTCAAGCCATCGTATCATTTCAATATCAAGGTGGTTAGTAGGCTCGTCTAGAAGCAGTAGGTCTGGTTGACGAACAAGAGCTCGCGCTAGTGCCGCTTTTCTGCGCCATCCTCCAGATAACGTTGATAGCGAAATCTCTGGTTCTAGCTTGAGCATCGTTAGTGTTTGTTCTATTTGCTGTTCAAACTGCCATGCATCGCGCGCTTCAAGTTGTTCTTGTAAACGTTGAAGCTTATTTAAGTTAGCTTCACTAGGGTCTTCACCGACGATACGGGTTTGATGAAAATAGGCTTTCAGCGTTTCCCCAACGTCAGATAGACCTTCTGCAACGTAATCGAAAAGCGTAACATCTGTGGTCTGCGGAGGATCCTGCTCTAAACGGGCAATAACCGTATTACTCTCAATTATCCGCTGGCCGTCATCAGCAATAATATCGCCAGCGATGACCTTCATTAAGGTAGACTTTCCACTGCCGTTACGGCCAACGAGACACACCCGCTCTTTCGGTTGAACAACAAGTTCGACGCCGTCTAAAAGCGGCGGATTTCCATAAATAACAGTGATGTTTTTTAACTGCAAAATGCTCACTGAAGAAACTCCTCTAAATCGGCTGTGGTGAAAGGCCAACCGATTTCCTTATTATTGTCATGTCGCTTCAGCACCGGAATACGAGCGCCATATAGGTGGTAAAGCTCTGTGCTTTGGCGGATATTAACCTTTTCTATCGTTAAAGATGAAGACATAGACGTGCGCGCTATCTCCAAATCGGCTAAATCACATAAACTGCAATGAGGACCGGTGTAAAAATAAATCTTCACGATGCTAGTATCCAGCACTGATGAATTTTACCTTTACGGGCAAAATCTTCAGGAATAGTTTCATTTGTGATATTTTTCACAGAGAGACCAAGTGCGCTTATTGTCGGTTCATCTAACTTAAAGCCACGCTTATTATTGGAAAAAATAATCGTCCCTTGCGCTTTCAAACACGCCTTGGCATCGCTAAGCATTTTTACGTGATCGCGCTGCACATCCCACGTATTCTGCATGCGCTTTGAATTTGAAAATGATGGTGGGTCGATAAAAATTAAGTCGTATTTGCCTTTATGGCTACTGAGCCACGTTGTGCAGTCTGCCTGAATAAACGCGTGCGGCCCCGTAAGCTTGTTAAGCGCCACGTTTTTCTTTGCCCACTCCAGATAAGTATTTGACATATCAACCGTAGTGACTGATTTAGCGCCACCCATGGCTGCAAATACAGACACGCTTCCTGTGTAAGAAAAAAGGTTTAGTACGTCCTTACCCGCTGACATCGCTTTTACTTTTTGACGAGTATTGCGATGGTCTAAGAAAAGGCCGGTATCTAAATAATCTGTTAGGTTTACTAAGAAACGCGCGCCATTTTCATACACTTCCATCATGTCGCCAGACTGATTAATTTTTTCGTACTGCTTAGTGCCTTTTTGTTGGGCACGGACTTTTAATGCAATCTTTTTGGGCGACACGCCTGTCACTGCGGGTAAATGAAGAAGCACTTCCTGAAGGCGTTTTCGGGCTTTGTCTTCCGATACGGTTTTTGGTGGCGCGTACTCTTGTACTACAAGCCAATCATCATATCGATCTACCGCTACATTATAATCCGGCAGATCGGCATCGTAGATGCGATAACAGTTTGTGTTTGCGCTTTTTATCCAGCCTTTCATACGCTTGAGGTTTTTCTTCAAGCGATTAGCAAATTCGTGATTGCCGGCATCTTCGCTGAACTGCACCGTGTTATCTTCATCTAGCACGTAGTTAGCAAGGCGACATTCTAACTTACCATTATTCATGGCGTAGTCTTTAGTTGCACGAAGTTTTAATACGCGAAGTAAGTCACGATTACTGCTTAGCAGCGAAACGTGCCATCCCTTCCATGCTTCTTTAAAACGCTTGCCCCAATCACTGAAAAGAGGAATAAGCGAGGTAAGTTCACCAAGACGTTCGCCATACGGAGGGTTTGATACTACGTAGCCGGGTGTTGCTACTGGTGGTGATGACTTAGTTGCATCTTGCTGAGAAAATGATATATCACTAAACACGCCGGCAAAATCTGCGTTGGCTTTGGCAATAGCAACCATCTTACGGCTAAAGTCACCGGCGTAAATGCCACCTCCACAGCTTGGTTTTTGAACCGTAATTGCGTTTTCGAGCAAAGCTTCCCAGAGCTTTTCTTCATGGCCTAACCACTTAGTAAAACCCCAATAAGAGCGCCTAATACCTGGTGCGATATTTCGGGCAATATATGCGGCCTCAATGGCGATGGTGCCTGAGCCACACATTAAGTCAACCAATGGCGCACTTGTATTTTCTGTCCAACCACTGCGTATTAGCATTGCACTTGCGATGTGTTCCTTTAGTGGTGCATCACCGGTTTCTTGCCTGTAAGCACGCTGGTGGAGACTGGCTCCAGCCAAGTCAATTCCTAAGATCACGTTATCGCGATGAAGTCTTGCATAAACAGAAATATCAGGCGTTTTGCGTTCAACTGAAGGGCGAGGTAAACCTTGCTCAACAAACGAGTCAACAATCGCATCCTTAACGCGCACTGCGCCAAACTGTGTGTTTTTAATCGCAAAATTGGTGCCGATAAATTGTACAGATAAAGTATGACGTGAATCCATCTGCATTTGCCAATCGATGCCCATCGCAGTGTTGTACAGGGCTTCAGCATCCCCTGCTTTACCAGACGCAAGCACCCAGATTACGCGGTTTGCTAGTCGCGACCACAAGCAAAGTTTATAAGCATCTTCTTTTGACCCTTCAAACTGTATAGTGCCAGGCCCTTGTTTAATTTGTGCATCAGGGCATAGGTTCAGCACTTCTTGCTTTAATAGTTCGTCAAGACCGCGACTGGTCGTAACCAGAATAGTATTCATTCAATTACCTGTTTGGGGTGTGCATGCTTTTTTACAATTGAGCATGCACACAAGAGATTATTTTTCAGATGTATTATAACGCGTTTACGATGCGTTTAACGAGGTTCGGACCTTGATAAATAAAAGCCGAATAGATTTGAACGAGAGATGCGCCAGCATTGAGCCTTTCTTTGGCCGTCGTAGGTGAATCTATTCCGCCTACACCAATTATTGGAATCGCGCGGTCAAGTGCTTTGCTCAACTTGCGCGTAACTTCAAGACTCATGTCAGTCATGACCGAACCACTCAAACCACCCATTTCGTCCGCATATTTCAGCCCAGCAACAGCATCCCGAGAAAGTGTTGTATTTGTCGCAATTACGCCGTCCATTTTACTGTTTAAAAGAGATGCCGCAATGCTGTCGATTTCAACATCACTTAAATCAGGCGCGATTTTAATAAATAGCGGTACGTATTTTCCGTGAGTTTGCGTCAGCGTTTCTTGTGCTGCTTTGAGACCTACCAATAATTTATCAAGAGCTTCACCGTATTGAAGGTTTCTAAGACCTGGCGTGTTTGGCGAAGAAATATTTATAGTCACATAGCTGGCGTAAGGGTATACCTTATTGAAGCATGTTAGATAGTCGTCGAGGGCGTTAGCTTCTTCAGTATCTTTGTTTTTACCAATATTAATCCCAATAGGCCCTTTAAACTGCGCCTTTTTCACCTGTTCAACGAGATGATCAACGCCTTTGTTATTAAAGCCCATGCGATTGATAATGGCGTGCTTTTCAGGAATTCGAAACAAGCGAGGTTTAGGATTTCCAGGTTGAGGGCGCGGCGTAACCGTACCAATTTCAACAAAACCAAATCCCATACTGGCAAAAGCATCGATGCAGTCGCCGTTTTTATCAAGTCCTGCTGCAAGTCCCACTGGATTATCGAAGGTCATTCCAGCGACGGTCACTGGTTTTTTGATTGTGGGAGTGCTGTACATCCATTTCAGCGGTGTGTGTTGTGTCTTGTTTAACCAGTTAATGGTGAAATCGTGACTTTTTTCAGGTTCGCACTGAAGTAAGAATTTTTGCACTAAAGATTGCATGGCTAATTTTAACGCTCGCTTATTAAGGGTCTGTTGATCGCTAACATTGATAGGTTTGCGTTAAGAATGTTGATCCTAACACTGGAACTAAATTATACAGCAACGATCACTCGGCCAATAAAAAGCCCTGATAAACAGGGCTTAAATTATTAAGGTGCGTGTATTCTAATGGTTAGACTTCACGCTTAAAAGCATCAATTCACGTAAAGCGACAGAAAATTTAGCAAATTCGTGAGTTGTACTCGTCTTAAACTCTGACATCATGTGATACCAACGCTTGAGCAGTACCTGATTACTTTCAATCCATTCATCTAAAATTTGGTCAGCATTACTGATATCTTCACGTGATGCCAGCAGATTCGCGGCAATTGAACGCTGCTGCCAATCTAACTCCTCACGGTAAGATGCACGTGCAAGTGCTTGCCAGTGGTTGCTTACCGCTTGATTGTTAATTTGATCTAAGAACCAATGCAGCTCTAAACGAGAACCTAATTGATAATAAAGCTTAGCAACAACATCGGTATCGTGTTTGTCCGCTTCTACAATCTGCGCCAAATCGAAGCTTGAGAACATGTTTGAGAAGCTTGCCACTTGATACGCGATGTCTTGCGGGACACCTTTATCAATGTATTTTTGAGTCGCTGCTTCAAGCTGCACATATTCACTTTCAACAAGGTAGTGTTGTAGGTTTTTCGACAGAGTATCAAACGTTCCGCGGTAGCTAGCGATGGCTTCCTCTATGCTCTGCGCTTTGTTACCGTGGCGTATATACCAGCGTGCAGCGCGGCGCATGATTCTACGGGCTTCATCTAGCATCTTAAGCTGCAACTTCGCAGGGATAATATTATCGAGCTCTTCAATGCGAGCCCACAGCGTTTTCATATTGAAAATACCGTGCACAATCGCGTAGGCATCTGCGATTTCGCTAACACTTGCGCCTGTCTCTTCCTGCATTCTGAAAACAAAATTAAGGCCCATATCATTAACCATGTTATTGGTTAACTTAGTGGCAATAATTTCGCTTCGAAGTGGATGCTGCTGCATGTGCGTAGCAAACTTTTCGCGAAGGATTGATGGGAACGCTTCTACAAGTAACTTTCCGTGATAAGGGTTATCAGTAATTTCAGGAATATTAAGCGCGTCTTTCAACACCATCTTACCGTAGGCGATGAGTACGCTTAGCTCTGGACGAGTCAACCCTTGATCTGAAGCCACGCGATCTGAAATTTCATCATCGCTTGGGATAAATTCCAGTTCACGATTTAGTTGCCCTTCTCGCTCAAGACCGTGAATAAAGCGCAGCTGCTCTTTGAGTTGTTTAACACCAGCAAGCTCCGTGATAGAGATTGATTGAGTTTGACGATAGCAGTCCTCGAGTACAATGCGACTTACATCGTCGGTCATATCGTAAAGTAATTTATTACGTTGCTTGAGTGTTAATTCACCGTCGTTCACTAGGCTGTTAAGTAAGATTTTGATATTTACTTCATTATCCGAACAGTCCACACCACCCACGTTATCAATAAAGTCAGTGTTAACCCGGCCGCCATTGGATGCATATTCAATTCGTCCCAGTTGCGTTAAGCCTAAGTTACCGCCCTCGCCCACAATTTTGGCTTGAACGTCACGACCATTAACTCGTAAGTCATCGTTAGCACGGTCCCCAACATCTGAGTGAGATTCTTTTTTGCTCTTAATATACGTACCGATACCGCCATTCCAAAGAAGATCGACAGGCATTTTCAATATATTATGAATAAGCTCGTTTGGTGTCATCGTTAGCTGACGGGTACCCAACCACTTCTTCATTTCAGGCGTAAGCTTAATTGACTTAGACGCGCGGCTAAATACACCACCGCCTTTTGAGATGAGCTTACTGTCGTAGTCTTCCCAGCTAAGGCTTGGATTTTCAAACAGGCGCTGACGCTCTTTATAGCTCGCTGCTGCATCAGGGCTAGGGTCAAAGAAAATATGCAAATGGTTAAATGCCGCGATTAACCGCGTGTGCTCTGAAAGCAACATACCGTTACCGAATACGTCACCTGCCATGTCACCTACACCTACACATGTAAAATCTGTGGATTGACAGTCGATGCCAATTTCTCTGAAGTGACGCTTGACAGATTCCCAACCGCCGCGAGCGGTTATGCCCATTTTTTTATGGTCGTAACCTATACTTCCGCCAGATGCAAATGCATCGCCTAGCCAAAAACCAAATTCTTCTGCAATACCGTTGGCAATGTCAGAGAAGGTTGCAGTGCCTTTATCTGCAGCTACAACCAAGTACGGGTCGTCATCATCAAGGCGAACCACATCTTTAGGCGGTACTATCTCGCCATTGACAATGTTATCGGTAATATCAAGTAAACTAGTAATGAAAATTCGGTAACAGGCTTGACCTTCTGCCTGAATAGCTGCACGTCCTTCGCCTACCGGTAAGTTTTTACAAACAAATCCACCTTTTGCGCCAACCGGAACGATAACCGTATTTTTAACCTGCTGCGCCTTAACTAGCCCTAGTACTTCCGTTCTAAAGTCTTCCTGGCGGTCCGACCAACGCAAACCACCGCGTGCAACTTTACCGCCTCGTAAATGCACACCTTCTACTCGTGGGCTGTAGACGAATATTTCGAACTTCGGCAGCGGAAGCGGCATCTCAGGAATAAGCTCCGGCAGCATTTTAAACGAAACATAAGACTTTTCGTTGCCAGCGTCATCGGGTTGATAGAAGTTAGTGCGCAAGGTCGCTGACATCATGTCAAGATAACGGCGGATAATACGGTCATCATCCAAGTTGCTTACATTATCCAACTGCGCCTTGATATCTTCTAGCAGCGCTTCTTCCTTCTTCACGTTACGCTTTTTCTTAGGGTTGAAGCGAAGGTCAAAGAAATCAACCAGTAGACGGGCGATATTTGGATAGTTTGATAGCGTGTTTGCGATGTAATCTCGGCTGAACGAACTGCCTGTCTGACGCATGTATTTTGCATAGGCACGCAATATTGTAACTTTTCGGCCTGTCATGTTTGCGCCAAGAATTAGGCGGTTGAAAGCGTCATCCTCTAGTGTCTTGGTCCACACTTTAGCGAAGGCGTCTTGGAACAACAGTTGAGCCTTCTCCATGTCGAAATGCTGGCCGCTTTTGTGAAGCATGGTGAAGTCCATCACCCAGTTACGCTCACCCTCTGAACACGTTATTTTATAGGGGCTTTCATCGATTACGCGTAACCCAAAATTCTCCAGCATGGGCAGTACGTCAGACAAATGGATAGGTTCAGCTCGATGGAAAAGTTTAAGCTTAACCACTTGGCTGTCAGCGTCTTCTTCTTGAGGGCGGTAGAACAGCATGTCGAGGGTGTGATTGTCGTCAAGCATCTCTAACTTGCCGATATCGACAAGCGCTGCCGACGGGAGGTTGTGCTCCATATAGCTTCGAGAAAACGCGTTATTGTATTTACGCTCAAGCGCTTTGCCCGATGCCTCACCGTGCGCAGCAGAAATTGAAGACGCTAGTCTGTCGTTCCACGTTTTGGTCAACTCAATTATATTTTGCTCTATTTCCTTCACATCGAATTCCGCGTTGTTATCGTTGACTCTTGCAATGTAGTGCGTGCGTGCATACACAGACTCTGAGAAAAATGTCGTGAACTCTACTTCTTCCGCCGCACCGAGTGATGCCTTTAAAAGCGCTTGCGTCTCTTTTCTTAACTGGGTGTTATAGCGCTCTCTTGGCACAAACACCATGCATGAGAAAAAGCGCCCAAAGATATCTTTACGGATGAACAAGCGAGAGATACCTCTTTCTTGCATTTGAAAGATACCCATGACGATTTGCGCTAGCTCTTCAGCAGGGGTCTGAAGCAGCTCGTCACGAGGATAGGTTTCTATGATGTTTGCGAACGCTTTGTAAGCATGCGTGCCAGGCTCAAAACCTGATAGTTCACAAATACGTTTAATCTTCTCTCGTAAAATCGGAAGTTGAGTTACGCTGTTATTGTAAAACGATGCTGAATATAAGCCTAAGAAGCGATGTTCACCTACAACCTGCCCGTCTTTATTAAATACCTTCACGCCGACATAATCCATATAGGCTGGACGATGCACACGAGCACGAGAATTAGTCTTCGTTAATATTAGGGGATTTTTGCTTAATGCTTCGGCTCTTGCAGAAGCAGGTAAACGAGACAACAAGCGCTCGCGGTCGTTAATCGAGTTTTTCAACAAACCCAGGCTCGTGTCGTTTTGAGGTATCCATCTATGGTCACCTTCAATCGCTTTGACGTCATAGTAACGGTAACCCATCATGGTGAAGTTATGATCGCCCAGCCACTCAAGATAAGCTTTTGTTTGGTTTTTCGCTTCTGCCGATACCGGCCAATTAAATTTAGCGTTATTTTTAATAACATCCTGCAAGGTGTTGGTCATCCCCTGCCAGTCTTGTACCGCTAACGACACCTCATCGACAACTGAATGAAGCTCTTTGGTTAACGCATCAATATCCTTTTTTGATGTCTGTGTATCAATTTCTATGAAAATAACCGTTTCTTTTTTAGCGCCTTCTATAGTTTTTCCAGGCTCAACAAATGCCTGCACTTTATTCGTGCTGTCTCTCTTGATACCAATAGGGCTGTGGAGAAACAAGTGCGCAGTAATGTTTAATCTGTTAAGCAACATGCGCACTGAGTCAACCAAAAACGGCATGTCAGAGACGATAATCTCGACGATAGTGTGGCTTGAATGCCAACCGTGTTTCGCTATTTCTGGATTGAAAACGCGTATATAGGGCGCATTATTGTCAAATTTTGCTAGACCATTCCATAAGCTGAGTGTTGCACCATAAAGGTCGCTGTCGTTTCGGTTTTCTAAGTCATCGCTAGAAATATTTTTATACAACAGACGTCCGAATTGCTGCACAAGAGACTTCTGCTTGGTATCTACTTTCTTGTCGATAAGTGCAAATACGTTGTCTAGCAGTACTGAGTGTCGCTGTGAGGTGACTGTCATTTGTTAACCTTTTTTGAATGTCGTAATACCAATCCAACTTGGTATAAGTGTCGAGTACCAAACTATTTTCTCTAATAAATGACGCTAATGAAAGCCCATTTTTAACCTTATATTAACAGCATAGATAACTATGCAGAAAACACCCAAAAAAAAGGGCCAAAAGGCCCTTTTTTATGCGTAGCTATGCAAAAATATTTTATGCACCAGGGTCGTTTTTATTCCACCACAAGAATCGTGCAAGCGCAGGCAGTACAATTATTGCACCAAGCATGTTCACAACGAACATGAATGTCAGCAATATTCCCATGTCCATTTGGAACTTCAGAGAAGAGAACACCCACGTGCTCACGCCAATTGCTAGCGTTATGCCAGTAAACAACACTGCGCTGCCACGCTCTTTCAGGGCTGCAAAATAGGCCTCTTGAACGGTCGCGCCTTTTTTCAGCATTAGGCTCTTGGTAGAGAGAATATAAATACCATAGTCAACGCCAATACCCACGCCAAGTGCGATTACCGGTAACGTAGATACGGTGAGACCTATTTGCAGGTATGTCATTAGCGCTTGGGCCAAGACCGAAACCACGTAAAGTGGAATAACGACAACCAGCGTAGCGCGAATAGAGCGGAAGCTGATAAGACACAGCGCGATAACCGCGCCGAATACGTATAGCATCATTGGGTCTTGAGCTGCGCTTACTGCTTCATTCGTCGCTGCCATTACGCCTACTGGGCCAGACGCCAGACTAAATTTCATGTCATCAGTCTGATACTCGTCGCGATAGGCTTTCACCGCATCAACCACGCGAGAAATGGTTTCTGCCTTGTGATCTTCCATAAACAAAATGATGGGCATCACCGAACAGTCACCGTTCAACAAACCCGATGAGGTAGGTACGCGAGAAATAGCTTGCACTAACGTTTGTTGGTTGCGCGGAAGTACTTGCCACTTCACATTCCCTTCGTTGTATCCAGCGTTTACAATTTTTGCAACAGAGGCAAGAGACACGGCTGACTGTACGCCCTGCACGTTCTCCATTTTCCACTGAAAATCATCCATAGCTTTCATTACGCTGTGTGATGTACACGCTTCCGGAGTGGTCTCTACCAGTATGGAAATATAATCGACCGTTACTTCGTACTTGTCTGTAATAAGGAACGTGTCTTGGTTGTAGCGCGATGTCTCATGTAGCGCAGGTGCACCAGCATGAAGATCGCCTATTTTCATATTTTGGGCCTGGAAGTGACCGAAAACAAATAGAATAGCTGTTACGGCAAGAATAATCGCTGCTGGCTTCTTGCGTGAACAGGCTGCAATAACTTCCCAAAATCGAGAATTTGCATTTTCCTTGCCTGCAAATTTTTCTACATACTTCTCGTCAAGCTTCAAGAAGCTCATTAGCACAGGGAGAAGTAACAAGTTAGTCAGGATTATTACAGCTACACCCATACTTGCTGTAATAGCAAGTTCTCTGATGATACCGATATCGATAACAAGCAGCGTCATGAAGCCTACCGTGTCAGAAAGCAATGCAATACCACCAGGTACTAACAAATTCCTGAAGGCCGCCATAGATGCGCGCTTAGCGCCGATGCCGGTGACAGCCTGCTTTTCAACTGCATTGATCATTTGCACGCCGTGGCTCACACCAATGGCAAATACAAGAAATGGCACAAGAATCGACATGGGATCCATACCAAAACCAATAGAAGTTAGAAGGCCTAACTGCCAGACAACCGCAATTATTGAGCAAACTAAAGGAAGCAATGTCAGCATAATGCTGCGCGAGAAGAAATACACCATTACTGCCGTAATAGCGATAGCAATGGCGAAGAACAGTAGAACGTCTTTTGCACCATTTGCCACGTCCCCTATCATTTTCGCGAAGCCGATGATATGGATAGACGTATTTTCATTTTCGTATTGGCCACGAAGCTGCTCTTCGAGCTCTGCAGCTAATGCAAGCGTATCTAGGGGCTCGCCAGTCTGAGGGTCAATATCCAATAGTTGAGCCGTTACCATTGCACAGCTGTAATCGCTAGATACTTGTCTACCAACAATGTTGGCTTTTTCTACGTTGGCAGCAACAAGTTCCAATGCTTCAGGATTTGATGAATTGAAGTCAGCCGGAATCACCGGGCCGCCGGCAAATCCGCCCTCAACGATTTCTGTAAAGCGAGTAGAAGGTGAAAACAACGAAATGACCAGCGAACGATTTACACCATTTATAAAGAAAAGCTGATCGTGAACATTCTTGAGCGTATCAAAAAAGTTCTGATTGTAAATATTATCGTTTTTATCACACACAGAAACTAAAATATTGTTTGCACCACCAAAGTCCTGACGGTGCTCAATATAGGTTTTCATGTACTCATGATTTAACGGGATGTTTTTTTCGAATCCTGCGTCTAAACGCATGTGAGAAGCTTGGTAGCCAAGAAAAACCGTAGCAATGGCAAATAAGGCCACCACTATTTTGCGGTTACCAAACACTAATTTTTCTAGAAAATGGGTCATTGTTATTATACTGCCCTATTTTAAATTCAACGTTTTAACGCCATTCGCGGTAACAGCAATTGTTTCGCCGTTAAATTGCGTTGCGTTTAGAAGCGCTGCTTTATCTTTAATTTGAGAAGCAACAATTCCTTCATCCGCTACACAATCGGAAGGGTTAGCATAAGGGTCACGCATACTGGTTGGTAGCGGGCGCTGTGCAGTTATCATCATGCCATTATTTCCTAGGGCATATACTGTCGAACCAGAACCTACTAAGATAGAATTGAGCGTACTGTTAGAGCATGTTTGCACATACTCCCACTCGCCAGCATTTCGATTAACGAAAATGTTTCCGCGCAAACCTACCGCTAACACCGTATTCTCATCTAACGGTTTGATATCAAAAAATGACCCCGTGTAATCAACATAATAGCGCTCCCATGATTCTCCCATGTTAGTGCTTTTTGCTAATAAGCCTGCCTCGCCCGCCATGTATAACGTGTTTCCATCAAGCGTGACGCGATTTAAATGTGGAAGAATTGACTCTAATTCCTGCTGATAAAAGGCCTCGTCTTCCTTTCGAATATCTTCTAGGTACTCTTGGTCCATAGGATCCAACAGACTAGCATGCCTCTCAGCATTCCAAGACTTTCCGCCATCTTGCGTACGATAAAATAAGCCATAAGCACCGGTTGCAATGCCATGCTGTTCATCAAAAAACAAAACATCTAAAAATGGACGCTGTAGTTCTGGCTGATAATTTTGAATCTCCCACGTTTCGCCCTTATCTGCAGAATGCAGAATAACGGCGTCGTGACCAACTGCCCAAACGTGATTTCCCACAACGGTAGTGGCCGTGAGCGTTGAATGTGTAGGTACGTTTTTCTGACTAAACGTGTTGCCATCTTCTGACACTAATATATGACCGCGTTCACCGACAATAACGACAAATGAATCAGCGTCTATGTCCAAAAGAACAGATTGCTCTACCAATGGTGCCATGAATGCTTCTTCGGCGAATGCAGTGGTTGAATAATTTACTGCGAATGTGGCGGCAATGCACGCTGCAATGGTTTTTTTCATAATTAACCATTCCCCCTATTTATAATTGTCTGCATACAAAAACGGTTGGCAATTGCCAACCGTTTGTTGTGTAAGGCGATTAGCGCATACCTTCTCGTCGTAACGCTTGAGGTGTGAATTCCACGTCTCGAGGGCGTACGGTGAAGTCGTACATTTCCTCTTCGTTATCAAGGCCTATTGCCAAGTAACGACGAGAGTTCAAATCGTAATACGCATCAAGCGTTGACCACTGTGTTGGAACTTCGTAGTAGTTCACACCATAAGCTACACCAACACGGTAAAGTTCGCCACGATTATCATACATATCAGCAACTTGAATTTGCCAGCTGTCTTCATCTATGAAGAAAACACGTTTTTGATAAATATGACGGAAACCTTCTTTAAGCGTTGCTTCGACTACCCAAACACGGTGCTTCTCCCAGCGTGTGAGATCTGGATTAACGTGGTTAGGCGTCAGAATGCTCTCGTAAGAGGCATTGTCTGAATGAAGTGCGTAATTGTTGTAAGCAACGAACATTTCTTGCTTGCCAACCAATTTCCAGTCATAGCGGTTTGGAGAACCGTTGAACATATCGAAGTCATCGGTAGTTCTTAAGCCGTCAGCCGCAGTTCCTGGCGTATCGTATGCAATGTTAGGAGCTAAACGAACACGACGTTGTCCCGTGTTGTATGTCCATGCTTTACGAGGCTCTTTAACTTGGTCAACGGTTTCATGTACAAGCAGCGCAGTACCAGCAAGACGCGCAGGCTTAGTTACCTTTTGCTTAAACATAAACAAAATGTTGTCTTCTGTTAGCTTCTCAGGCGTCGCGCTTTCTTCGGCATACTTGATTAGCAACTGCTCATCAAAACCAATGACGTTGTAATCACCGCCGGTAGTAACTGCAGCCTGACCACCATTACGTTGTACCGCTTCGCCACGATAACGAAGAATATGGTTCCAGATTGCCTCTAATCCGTTCTGTGGAACAGGAAACGGAACACCTAACACAGCACCTTTGATACCATTACCGTCGTCAAGTAACTCTGCTCTGGTAGCATTTACTTTAGTCGCATCGTAAATGGATTGAGGGTTAGACGCAGAGCGTCGAGTTTGGTACACCGGCATACGGAATGTGTCTGGATAAGTTTCAAATAGCTTCTTCTGACCCTCAGACAAGTACTCAGCATACTCTTTATAATTTTGTGCCGTTATTTCAAAAAGCACTTTGTCATCTGGATACGGATCTTGGTGATGATCTCCAACTGTGTATCCGGCTGGTGCAGACGTTATACCACCAGTCCAAGCTGGGATACTGCCATCAGCATTACCTGCTTTTACAGCACCCAGTGGTGTTAGTTCATTACCCAGTTTATTTGCTTCTGCTTCAGACACTTTTGCTAATGCGCTTGTACCTGATAATGCAAGTGACAATGCAGCAGCGACAATTCCTATTTTTCTAATCATAAATACCACTCTTAGATTGCATATTTGATGTTAAATGAAACGAAGTCTCTGTCTGAAAGTGCGTTGGTTGTACCAATACCCCCCCAGAAAGCGCTGTATGACGCAGTTGCAGACCATTTACTTAGATAATCAAATGTAAAAGATACAGCAGCAGACTTAACATCTTCAGTGAAAAGGAAAAGTGGATCTGGTGTTGTACCATCCACATCGTGAGAGAACGTTGCACGAACTCGTAAGTTCATACCAGCATAGATTGAGTTGTAATCGGCAACGGCCAGTAAACGATAACCCCATGCATCATCAGTGGCGAACGGGTTAGTTTCTGGACCGTCTGAAAGAGCATTCAACAAACCCTCACGAGAATTACCATTAAGCGGCTCAACCGAAGGAGTTCGTGCGGTACCTGGCGCGTTCAAGCGGATTACGTCCGGATCAGGCATATCAACGATATTTACGTAGCCCACTTCGCCTAAGAAGACAAAGTTATCCGCACCAAATTTGGGGCCGAACACATGAGAAGCAGTAAACTGCATTTGCCATGTGTCAGAGAATAGGAAGCCTTCAGCAGTCTCGCCTGGACCAACTGCTCTGCCAATGTTGTTTAGCTGTGAAATACCTTCCAAATCTGGGCGTAAACCTGCATTAGCAAGCTGCTCCGGCATACCCATATATAGCAACTCAACGTCATCGATTTGAAGTGGTTCATCGACTCGGTAAGCGAATTCACCTGCAAGGGCTGTAGTGCCGATGTTAGTGTTAAAGCTCATACCATATAGTTTTATATCTTCAGGAAAGAAAAACTCAGATTTGGTGAATGCTCTTAAGTCAGTGATATTGTCTCGCGTGACCTCGTTTGCCGCAATAAATGCTAAGTCTGCACCTATGCCCGCCTGAGTAAAGTCAGATGTTACGCCTGATATAAGTGGACGTTGGCTGTGGTAATTGATGTGATAAAAACTAAATTCAGTTTCATTAAAATCTTCGGCAAACCATGTCAAACGAAGACCGTATTGCCCTTGGTCGTCAGCATCATTGCGAACTTCATCACTAAAACCACGTATAGCTACCTTGGTTGGGTAAGCTAGGTATGCTTGTGAAAGCGCTGCCGCATCAGCGCCTGAACGAAGTGCATCGCCGAAGCCATTAAGCGCAGACAAGAGGTGATCAAGGTCGATGTCTGGATTACCACTAAAGCCAAGCTGAATATTGTTGCGTTGTCCGCCTTCGCCTGCGAAGTCGTTAGTTGCAAAGTAACTACCAGCAACAGGTAACCAGCTTTCTTGCCACTCGTATTGGTAGTAACCAGATACACTTAACGTGTCAGAAAGGCCGAGAGACGCGTAAACCATACCAACAGGTAGAAATACTTCGCGTAATTCAGCACCTGGTGCACGTGCGCGGGTAACGTCAACTGGATTAGTGGTGTTGATACCGTGTTGGATAAACGTACTTTCACCCCAACTGATAACCTGACGACCAACGCGAAGTGTAAGTGGCTTGTCGCCAATCCACCAGTCACCGTAGAAGAATGCATCGTATAAACGGACGTCGGTACACAGAAGGTCTTCAGCCTCAGGGTCTTGACATAGGTCGTATTGATTGCCCGTTATTGGATTTGAATAAGGACGGTCGCCATCCATTTGCTCGAAGTCATAGAACCAAAAACCTCGGGCGAAGAAACCATAATCACCGAAGTTTACATCTAACTCGTGCGTGCCAGAAACTTGAGTTGCGAAGGCATCTCCTGGATCGTGAGCAAGGTTGCCAAGGTCACCATTTGTTGAATACGCGCCATCTGCTAATCCCCAGACATCGCCGCTTGGATATAGAGGATTAAAAGCCGCATGGTAACCGCTCCAGTCAAATTGAGGATGGTTACTGTTACCAATAAGGTCGTAATCTCTTGCCTCTGTTCGAATGCTTGTAGCTAACGTAAATGTTGAATCTAAAGATATACTTACATCACCTACTTGCCAATTGGCAGCGTGAGCTGGTACTGCAGCAGCACCTAGCAGTGAGAGAACTCCCGCTGCTACCGGTGATATCTTAAAAGCGCTAGGCCCGTTTTTCATATTTTTATACTCCCAAGTCGATGTGACTTAATACGTGACATCATGACCAACCATAACGATTAACAAAATCATTACATCATTTTGCCATAACCGCAAGAACTAATCCTACCAGTTAACAAAATTTACAACATTAATCGTATCAAATAGTTATTGCTTTATTGTGAGTATAAAAGGCATTTATAAACTTGCAGAAAAATTGTACGAATTTTTGGGGGGAAATCGTTTTTTAGGATTTTTTAAGGGCTTTGGACATACTAAAGTCCCCTTTCGTGCTGTTGAGATGTGTAAAAGGTAATGAGTTAAGGTAATAGATTTTATTCAAATATAAAGGCTCTATGAGAGCCTTTCAAAAGACTTAATTTTTTTGTTAGCGTCGACGACCATCCTAAAACGACCTTTGATGCCATCAGAGGTAACAAACTGTCTGAGACGATTAGTAGGCACTTGAACGCTCAGACCAGATTCACTCACCATAACAACATCTGGCATAGTAGGAATGTAAAGCACCTCACATTGTTTGTAAGGTGCGTTTATAGAAAAATAAAAAACCGAGTCAGTCGGGCTAGTGCTTGTCATAAGCAAGGCTTTTACTTACTTTTTCGAAGACATCTTTGCTCAGCCCTTTATGATTTAATAAACGACCGAGTTGTTGTTTCATTTGTTGTTGATGCTCAATAGCAAAACCTTGCCATTGAGTTAAAGGCGTTACTATGCGAGCTGCAACTTGAGGGTTGACCGCATCAAGTTTGAGCAAGTAATCGGTCACAAATTTATATCCGCTACCATCTAATGAGTGAAACTTTTCACTATTGTAGAAAGCAAAACTTCCAATAACGGAGCGAACGCGATTCGGATTACTCATTGCAAACTGTGGGTGCTCACACAACATAGTAATAGTGGCGAATATATCGTCACGGTTTTGCGTAGCGTGGAGCGCGAACCATTTATCCAATACAAGCGGATCGTGATTCCAGGTTTCTTCAAATTGAGCCATCAGGCTATCGAAAGTTACTGAACTGCAGTGCTGCGCACTTCTAAGTGCCCCTAGCGTGTCGGTCATGTTATCTGCGCTATCAAACTGCGCTATTACCATGCCTTCGTGTTGAGGTAACCTTGCTAGGTGTGCAAGTACGACATTTTTACAGCGGCGTCTGTTTATCGCGTCCTGCGTGTAACTATAAGCACTCAGTTCAATATTATTGAACACGTTCAATAATTCTTGCTCTAACGAACGAGCATATTGGTCACAGAACGCTTTTCTTGCCTTTGAAAGTGCAGCCACATTGATATTGCTTCTGCTTTGGCACAATGTCTCAAATGAGGGAATAACTAAACATTCACCTAGCAGTTCAAGATTATCTTGTTCTTGGGCAATAGCTTGCTTAATACCGTTCCAGATATCGTTGCTGATTTCAGCACCCGGCGACGCTTCTAATTGCTTAATACAACGATCGTAAAGCGTTTGCATTGCGTCCCAACGATTAAACGGGTCTTTTGAATGTTTAAAAATGGTAAGCAGAGCGTCTGTCTCCAGTGGGTTCTCTACTCTCGCTGGCGCTGAAAAGTTTCCTAATACTACAGGTGTCAGATCAGCACTTTGAGCATCTACTGTAAAACGCACGGAGGCATCTTTTAAAACAATCATGCCGTTTTGAATGAGCGATTCGTTGTCGGTGTAAGTATTACCCTGTTTATCTATAATCTCGATATTAACCGGAATATACAGCGGTTGCTTCTCGCTTTGGTCAGACGTTGCTGGCGTATGCTGAGAGAGCGTGAAAGTATGCTTAAACGTGCCGTTTTCAGCAGACTCAGTGCTATGCTCAACGGTAATTATCGGCGTGCCAGATTGGCTATACCAGCGTGAAAACTGGGTTAAATCCAAGTCCGTTGCTGATTGCATTGCCGATATAAAATCGTCACACGTGACTGCCTGACCGTCATGCCGTCTAAAATATTCATCCATACCTCGCCTGAAGCCTTCTGGCCCTAGCAACGTATGGAACATACGAATAACTTCTGCCCCTTTGTCATAAACCGTTACTGTGTAGAAGTTATTCATTTCAATCACTTCTTCAGGGCGAATTGGATGGCTCATCGCGCTGGCATCTTCAGCAAACTGGTGCTCTCGCATAACGCGAACATGTTTTATGCGATTGCTTAACGCCGAAGTCATATCTGCGCTAAACTGCTGGTCCCTAAATACCGTCAGCCCTTCTTTAAGGCTTAGCTGGAACCAATCGCGACACGTGACTCGGTTACCCGTCCAGTTGTGAAAATACTCGTGCGCGATAACCGATTCAACATTAAAAAAGTCATCGTCAGTTGCGCTTTTTTGGTCGGCTAGGACAAACTTGCTATTAAAGACATTCAAGCCCTTGTTTTCCATCGCTCCCATATTGAAGAAGTCGACAGCGACTATCATATAAATATCTAAGTCGTACTCTAGACCGAAAATATCTTCGTCCCATTTCATTGCTCGCTTAAGCGATTCTAACGCGAATACGCCCTGAGACTTTTTGCCTTTATCGACATACAACTCTAGCGCAACCTCTTTACCGCTTGTCGTTGTGTAGCTGTCGGTAAGTAAATCGAAATCACCGGCAACCAATGCAAAAAGGTAACAAGGTTTGGGATGCGGGTCATGCCATTTCACGAAATGGGTGTTCTCGCCTACGTCGCCCTTGTCCACTGGATTGCCATTGGCTAAAAGCATCGGCACTGATTTGTCTGCAACTACCGTAACTGTGTAGACCGATAAAACATCGGGGCGGTCCATAAAATAGGTAATTCGACGGAATCCTTCAGCTTCACACTGTGTGCAATAGGCGCCGCCCGATAAATACAAGCCTTCAAGGGCTTTATTTTGCTCAGGGGCAATGGTGTTGGTAATTTCTAAGACAAATTCATCGAGATGAGTGGAAATGCTTAACAACGTATCAGACACTGTGTACTTGTCATCAGATAGAGCATTACCGTTAATGGCAATAGTGTTAAGTGATAAGTTATCGCCATCAAGGATTAAAGGGCTATCGTGATTGCCATTACGTGTGACAGATAATGTACTGATAACCTGAGTTTGCGTTGGATGTAGCGTAATATGTAGGTCAACTGTCGCTATTGAAAAAGCGGGCGGCTGATAATCCGCCCGGCGTTTAGCTTGAACTGACATAGATCCTCCTAAAAGAAAGCCTACGTGGATTTATTTGGAACGTTTGGTTAAACCGTTTCTTTACTGTTAACTTCAACGTGTGGTGGTGTAATACGTAGAATCTTAATACCTAAATACGCGTACACAACAGCAAGGATCGGGTTGATTACGTTAAAGAATGCATAGAATACATAATCAAATGGGTTTACCAATAATACACTGTGCATGTAGGCACCACAGGTGTTCCAAGGAATAAGTGGAGATGTAAGTGTACCGCCGTCTTCAAGACTACGAGAAAGGTTAAGCTGGTCTAACCCTCGCTTTTTAAATTCCTCTTTATACATGCGGCCAGGCATGACGATAGAAATATACTGATCGGCCGTGACTAAGTTCGTACCAAAACAGGTAAGAATGGTTCGGCTTACCATATCACCTGCTGATTTTGCGCCTATTAATATGGCAGAAACGGCGCGCTTTAGTAGCCCAACACGCTCAAGTACTGCACCGAAAGACATCGCACAGATGATAAGCCAAATGGTATTGAGCATAGAAGACATGCCGCCGCGGGATAATAAGCTGTTCAAATTCTCATCAGGCGTAGAGAAACTTACGCCGTCAAATAGCGCCGTCCATACGACTTTTAGGGCACCGATATTTGCAGAGTCATCGCTACTTGCCATAGACGTTACAACGTCCCATTGAAAAACCACAGCCCAGATGCCACCTAACAATGCACCTATGAAAACCGCGGGGAACGCAGGCATTTTTTTGATTGCTAAAGTAAGTAATACAACAAGAGGGATAAGCAGGTGCCAACCTAAATCAAAAGACTCATTGAGTAAAAGCTGCATCTGTTCAATGCGCTCAGCTTTTGCCTCGCCTACTTCACTAAACCCAAGAACGGTAAATAGAATAAGTGCAATTACAAAGCTTGGGATTGTGGTCCATAGCATGTAACGTATATGTTCGAATAAATCGGTTCCTGCAACTGCTGGGGCCAAGTTAGTTGTTTCTGATAATGGTGAAATTTTATCGCCAAAGTAAGCACCAGAGACCACAGCACCTGCAGTAATAGCCGCCGACATCTCCATGCCTGCGGAAACGCCCATTAGTGCTACACCTACCGTCGCTGCCGTGGTCCATGAACTACCAATACTCATTGCCACTACAGCACAGATAAGACATGCAGCTGCATAGAAAAAAGAAGGATTGAGGAGTTCTAAACCAAAGTAGATTAAAGTAGGTACTGTTCCAGCTAACATCCATGTACCAATAAGTGAGCCTACCGCTAATAATATGAGGCACGCACCTAAAGACATAGAGATGCCGTCTACAATCCCTTTTTCAATGGTCTTCCAACTATAGCCGTTTTTCATGCCGATAATGGCGGCTAAACCCATAGCCAGAAGTAACGCAATCTGGTTTGGCCCATATGAAGAATTATCTGCAAACAGATATACCGCGCTTCCCATCATTACCACTAAGGCAACGATAGGAAGTATTGCATCGAGGAGTGACGGCGTTTTTATTTCTTTATTCGTCATTGTCGTTTTTAAAAACCTTATTATTGTCGTTTTTACGCGTAAAGCGTGCTGTTCGCTGTTTTTTGCTCGCTTTAGAATACTGAGCGATAGAACATTAAGGCGATGATTACCGGGCACACGAAGCGCACATACCACGGCCAAATTTTCCAGAAAACGCTGTGTTCCGCAAACTCGTCACCTTCTTTTAGTTCATCGAGTATCGCGTCTCTACGCCAGACCCATCCAGCAAAGATACAAAGCACAAGACCTAAAAGCGGCTGGCTATACTCAGTGGTTAATGCGATAACAAAACCGAACAGAGTTTCAAAGTTCAATATGATAATGCAGCTTAGCGCAAAGATTATTGAAGACATGAGTACAACCGCTTTTTTGCGTTGTAGCCCCTTGCTTTCAACCATGTAAGCGACAGGTACTTCCAGCATTGATATAGAAGAGGTTACTGCAGCTATTGCCATAAGAGCGAAAAACGTGAAAGCAACAAATAACCCTACAGTGCCAATGGTATCGAATAACGCCGGTAGCACCTTGAATATAAGCGTGTCGCCCTGGATTAATGCACCCTCTGGTGTAAAAATCTCAACACCATTGTTTAGTGCAACGTACATGGCCGGAATGATTAGCATACCAGCGATTACCGCAACACCGATATCGACTAGCGCTACAGATGCCCCGATACTTGGTAGGTTTTCATTTTTACTTAAGTATGAGCCGTAAACCAGCATAGTACCTACACCTAACGACATGGAGAAGAATGCTTGTCCCATTGCATTGATCAAAAGGTCTGGGTCCAATACACGGGAAAAATCAGGCACTAGGTAAGCTGACCAACCCTCTACAGCACCTGGCTGCATACTCACATAAACGATTAAGGCAAGGATAAGGATAACTAAGGTGGGCATGAGACGTACTGACCACTTTTCGATACCCGACTTTACGCCGCCAACCACAATAAATGCAGTTAAGCCCATGAATAAAAAGCAGAAAATAACGTTACGCGTAACTGATGATGTAAGCAGCCAGTCACTTACATTGGTCAATCCCACCATACTTACTGCAGCATCGGCAAAATAAACAAGCATCCAACCGCCCACAATCGCATAGAACGCGAGGATGAGCGATACGGTGATGCAGCCCCAAATTCCCGTAAGCCTGCCGGCGAAATTACCCGAGATTTTTCCTAGCGCATCGACCATATTTGAGCGTGTACTGCGGCCTATAATAAGCTCTGCCATAAGTACAGGATAGGCAAGAACAAAAGCAAGTAATAAGTAAACAAGTACAAATGCTGCCCCGCCGTTGCTTGCTACCTTTGTTGGAAAGCCCCAAATATTGCCTAGCCCAACTGCTGAGCCTGCCGCTGCTAGCACGAACCCAATTCGAGAGGAAAATTCGCCTCTGATAGCCATGTTATTTCCCTTTATTATTGTTTTAATAATTTATAGACACAAAAAAAGGGCTGGCCCTAGACCAGCCCTTTTTTCTAATCACTTAATTTCTTGTGATAGCGTAACGGCCTGTTTCAATCATATCGAATGTGATATTCGCCGCTTCATCCAAGAATGGATCCAATTCTTCCATATCTTCAGGTAAGTCGTCCAATGTTGTCACAGTTTCCATGCCCATACGCTGTAAACGTTCGTTAGCACGAGCAAGGGATTTCTCTTCCGCTTCCTTTTTCTCGGCTTCACGTACAGATTTCACAAGAGAAATGAAATTTTTATCTTTGTTCTTTTTATACTCTTCAATATCGTCATTAATGTACGAAAATTCTGGGTCTTGAAGAATGCGCTTATTGTGTTTAGCCGTTAACACGTCCAAGGCTGCGGTGCCATCAGCGAATGTCGTGTAGTTCGCACGATTGATGCTATCCCACGGTAACGCATTCTCAGCTTGGGATTCGCCCCACTCTGCTGGCTCTACCGCAGACGGATAAAGAATGTCAGGGATCACCCCTTTATGCTGGGTGCTTCCTCCATCAATACGATAGAACTTAGCTATAGTGAATTGAACACTGCCTAATGGGTTATCGTAAAGATCGTAAATTTTACCTAAACCGCGATGCTGCTGAACTGTACCTTTACCAAAGGTTTGTTCACCTACAATTAAAGCTCGGTTATAGTCTTGCATAGCCGCTGCAAAGATTTCCGAGGCAGACGCGCTATATCTATCAACCAATACGGTAAGCGGTCCATCGTAAGCTACTTCCCCGTCAGTATCGCGGTTTACGCTTACTTTACTTTGACCGTAGCGGATTTGCACAACTGGGCCTTTTTCGATGAATAAGCCAGTGAGCAGTGTAGCTTCTGTGAGAGAACCACCGCCGTTACCACGCAAATCTACGATTACCCCTTTTACGTTTTGTGCTTTTAGGCTTTCGATTTCCTTTGCCACATCCATGCTTAAATTATTATAAAAGCTTGGAATAGTGATTACGCCAAGAGGCTCACCGGCATGAGGACCTGTTTCGGGCACATATACTTCAGATTTGGCGGCGCGATCCTCGAGCTTGATTTTATCGCGAGTAAGGCTGACAACTGAAGTTGATTTGGATTCTGATGCGCCTTTCTCAACTTGAAGGCGAACGGTACTACCCTTTGGGCCTTTTATTAATTCAACGACCTCGTCAAGACGCCAACCGATTACGTCAACAAACTCTTCATCGTCTTGGGCAACGCCCACAATCTTATCTTCTGGCTTGATAGCTCCTGATTCATCAGCAGGGCCACCAGGCACAACACTTTTGATGACGGTATAATCGTCTTCGCTCTGCAGTACAGCGCCTATGCCTTCAAATGATAGATTCATGTCCATTTGAAAACGCTCTGCATTACGGGGGGATAAATAACTTGTATGAGCTTCGATTGTTCGAGCAAACGCATTCATTGCGGTTTGAAAAACATCTTCGCTTTTTGCTTGCTTAGTGCGTTTAATCGCTCGCGTGTAACGTTTGGTAAGAAGCTCTTTTGCTTCGTCCCACGTTTTATCGGCAAGAATTAGGTTCAACGCATCGTACTTAACACGCTGACGCCAAATTTCATCAAGCTCAGCTTTGCTAGCAGGCCATTCCGCATCTTCTCTGTCGTAGTAGAATTTATCGCCTTCCTTTTCGAAGTCGAATGGGCCCTTTTCTAGTAGCGATAGTGCAAACTCGTAACGTTCAATACGACGTTTCGCACTTACGTTATACATATCATAGGCTACAGAAAGGTTGCCTTTACTCAGCGCGTCATCGAATAACGTTCGGTACTTCTCAAAACCTACTACATCAGACAACAACAGTACTTGTTTATTGTGATCTAATGAATCAATAAAGCGCTGGTAAACCCTGGCAGAGAGTACATCATCCAACGATATTTCCTTGTAGTGCGCCCTTGTGAAAAGTGCACTTACTCGCTTTGCAGCAACACTGTGCTGAGATTCCTGTTGCAATATAGGAAGCTCGTCTACTTCAGGTGTTGATGTAACGGCGCCTGCACCTACCCCAACGGTAAGAAATGCACTGGCGATGGAAATTCGAAGGATGTCTCTCATATTTTACGACCTCTTGGAGCGTGCCAAACGTAAAGCGTCTGCGTTTACTTTAACCACCATACCCGAGTCTAATTGAACGTGAACGCCATCTTTAGCAACCTCAGTTATCACTGCCGGCATAGGTGCCTTGCCTAGCTTAACAGTAACTTGTGTACCTTGCTGTAGATCGCTGTCCGTCAATTTCGCAGGTGGTGTAGTGTTTGGTCTATTATTTTTCGGTTTAGTTCCGCGTTTAGCGTCAGCATGGTCCGAATTCGCCGATTTTTCACCCTTTGGACGATTAAATTGGCGTTTATCTTTGCGCTTGGGCTGTTGAGCTAGCTTAGCTTTACGCTTTTCAGCGGCTTTAGCTTTGCTTTCTTCAAGCTGCTGCTGCGCATGGTCAGCGTGTTCTTTTTCAATAGCATCGCCTTCTACGCCGTCTAAATCTACGCGATTAGCACCTTCTTTGATGCTATGAAGATAGCGCCAGCTGTTGGTGTAATGACGTAGCGTAGAACGAAGAAGTGTTTTGCTTACGCGTTCCTCTTCTTCTAAACGAGTGGCAAGATCTTGAAAAATACCGATCTTAAGTGGGCGGGCCTCGCCTTCAATGCTAAAGCATTTCGGAAAGGTCTCTGCAAGGAAAGCTATTACTTCCTTACTATTGGTAAACTTCTCTGGTGATTCCATTAACTTTCTAAATTATTCAGGAGATTTCATCGTTACTTGCATCATCCCAAGTTGCCAGCGTGTGGTCAACCCAATCAAGCAATTCGTCGTCATCTATTTCTAATAAATGCTTATCTTGTTGCCAAGATTCCCATGCGTAGTGCAAAATTTGCTCTAAACGCTGTGTTTCAATATCTTCTTCAGCGTTGTCATAAATAGCATGTAAGATAAAATTTAAACGTTCAGATGCCTCATCTGGGTCATCATGAAAATCTTCCATATCTTCAAACGTAGATAAAACAACATGAATATCAACACTGGATTTCATAATTATTTCTGCGAATCCATAAGAATTTGAGCAATTTCCACAAGCCCTTTTTCGTCTTCTGCAGTGAAACGTTCAAATGCAGGGCTATCGATATCTAGTACACCAATAAGCGTGTCGTCTTTTACCAGAGGTATAACAATTTCTGAGTTCGACGCAGCATCACACGCAATGTGGCCATCAAATTGATGAACATCAGCAATACGCTGAACTGTTCTGGTGCTTGCGCTCGTGCCACATACACCCTTCCCAAGAGGAATTCTGATACAAGCGGGTTGACCTTGAAACGGCCCTAACACCAACTGTTCTTCTTTATGAAGGTAGAAACCAGCCCAATTAACTTCTTCAAGATTATTGAACAGAAGCGCACTGATATTGGCCATGTTGGCAATCAGGTCATGTTCACCAGACACCAAACTCTTCGCTTGGCTAACTAGCTGGTTGTACTGTTGTTCTTTCAAACGATTTTCCTGCTATTGAACGATTTTAAATGAAACATTAATGCGAGCCTCAACCCGTTCTTGCCCCGGTAAAGACATAGACATGTCTTTGGCAAACGCTTCAGCGCGCATTACTGGAATCGGCATATTGCCACCAGATTCTGAGATTGCAACAACTTCGCCAACTTCAACCTCTAATTCTTTTGCTAATAAGTGTGCACGTTGCTTTGCGTCTTTGACCGCAGCGATCAATGCTTTTTGATACGCTTCTGCTTCGCCGATAGCAATAAAATTAAATTGTTGGATACGATCAACGCCTCTTTTAAGAACGCCATCTAATACTTTATCGTAAGTTTCAAGGTTAGTAGATGTCACGTTGATATCACGTGAGAGCGTAAATCCCGATTGCTGACGACCTTGTGGTGTATTGATATATCGCGGTTGCAGACGAACTTGCATGCTCTGAATATGCTTTTCTTCGATGCCTTGATTGAGCAGGAACTTAACAATAGACCGTAAATCTGCATCAAGCTGACTATTTAGCTTGCCAACCGTATCACCTTCTTCTTCAACAACGAGTGTTACCGAATAGGCGTTTGGTGTGACGTCTATCGCACCTGCGCCTTGAACATTTATAACGGCATTCTGTGCTGCTTGCGTTGTTAGTAAAGGGGTAGACAGAGCAACAATTACTGAAGCCAACACCAAGTTTTTGGTAAGCGTGAGTATTTTCATGGCATTTCCTTTCTTAATAGCGTTTTCGAGTACGTTGCACAAAAGGTACGTGTTTATAACTGAATGGATTATGAATCGATACGATGTAGAGATACTAGCACTGAACCACTAAGAGAATAGATATAACTTCGCCGAGATGCGGTTTTTATAAGGCAAGACTGAAGTGAGGCAAGAACGTTACGTCAGCTTATTTTGTTTGTGGTTTTTGGAACGCCCAGGCGAGATGACAACTGAGCGTTCAGTACGGTTGCTTTAAAACTATATTCGTCGGTTTTATTTAAGCCTACTTTACTTAAGTACAGTGCGCAATGCAGCGAGACAATGGTCGATATTACGCGGCTTACACGCATAGCCCATAAGCCCAATTCTCCACACTTTGCCAGCGTGCTCACCTAATCCAGCACCTATTTCCAAATTGAAATCTTCGAGTAGTTGTTTGCGGATGACTGCATCATCTACTCCATCTGGGATCTTCACCACGTTAAGTTGAGGCAAACGATAAGCGCTATCAACAGTAAGATCCAAACCGAGTTCACTCAAACCCGTTGCAAGTTTTTCATGACCTGAAGAATGACGTTTCCAAGCGTTTTCTAAACCTTCTTCCTTTAATATAAGAAGTGCTTCGTACATGGCATACATGCTGTTGACCGGGGCGGTATGATGATAGGCACGTTTCGCGCCCTGCCCCCAATAGCCAACAATTAAGTTCATATCTAAAAACCAGCTTTGCACTTTTGTTTTCCGATTTTGAATGACATGTACCGCTTTGTCACTGAAGGAAACAGGTGATATACCTGGTACACAGCTCAAGCATTTTTGCGAGCCGGAATAAATAGCGTCAATGCCCCACCCGTCTACGTCTAACTCAATACCTCCGAGGGAGGTAACTGCATCAACGATGCTCAAACAATCGTATTTCTGCGCCAATTCACAGAGCGCTTTTGCTTCGTTTCGAACACCTGTTGAAGTCTCTGCATGCACAAAAGCAAGAACTTTGATATCAGGATTAGCTTTAAGTGCGTCCTCGACTTGGTTCAAGTCAGTTTGTTCTCCCCAAGTATTGTTTACGGTGATGGCCTCACCCCCGCAACGTTCTACATTTTCGACCATGCGATTACCGAATACCCCATTTATACAGACGAGTACTTTATCGCCCGGCTCCACTAAATTAACGAAGCAAGCTTCCATTCCTGCAGAGCCCGGCGCTGAAATTGGCATAGTTAAGGCATTTTCAGTTTTAAACGCATACTGAAGTAACTGCTTAGTCTGATCCATTAACTCTATGAAAAGCGGATCTAAATGCCCAAGCGTTGGTCGAGACATAGCATTTAGAATGCGGGGATTTACATCGGATGGTCCTGGTCCCATCAAAGTTCGTTCAGGGGGAATAAAAGTAGAAAACGAATGCATAATCCATCCTTATTTAAATGAGAGGGCCTTGTTAGAATATTTGTTATCGTCTTATGAAGTGACGCACTCGACATACTACAAGGTTATAAAAATGGGACAAGCATCTGTTGTGAAGATAAATGCTGTGAATGACTAAGTCTAGTCAGAGTTAAATTGGGAAATAAAGGACGCTTTGTAACGATGAAAAGATTGATGGTATAGCTTTTGAAAACCACAACTTTATCAATAATCACTCATCAGACCAGACGCTAAACTTTTGAAATAATAGTGAATACTAAACTAGCAGCGGATTTTTTAACGCTGAAAGATAAAATTCACAATGAATTTGTTTATAAAATAAACAAAGTTATCCTATAATAATTGTTCGTTTAGTAGATTTTACTTAAACTCTCCCTGTAAAAGTTAGCGCACGGCTCAGCAATGAGCCATTCCCCTAGGCCCGGAACGTTTGTTCTGGGCATTTTTTATGGGGTATGAACAGCGATTTACCGCACATCAGTTATGCTTCAATCACCTCGAGGGACGTTTTATACATTTTAGCGTTTTCCACATAATGTTTTGCAGAAGCTTCTAATTTGGGCTTCACAGTTTCATCCATTGTTCGAATGACTTTGCCAGGCGCGCCAACAACAAGGCTGTAATCTGGAATTTCCATATTTTCTGTAATGAGTGCATTAGCGCCTATGATGCAGTATTTACCTATTTTCGCACCATTAAGTACTACGGCATTTATGCCCACTAGCGAATAATCGCCAATTTCACAGCCATGCAGCATTACTTTGTGACCCACCGTTACACCATTTCCTAAAGTTAGTGGAATACCTGAATCTGTGTGCAGCACACTGCCGTCTTGTATATTTGTGTGCATTCCAATGGTTATTTTGTCCATATCGCCGCGAATTACTGCGTTAAACCACACGCTGGCGCCTGCTTTGAGTTCTGTGTTCCCGATAACATGAGCGCCTGGCGCAATAAAAACGCTCTCGTCTATTTGTGGTGATGCTGAACCTAATTTATAGCGCATAAAAGTCTCCCTATTCGTCTACCTTTCTCATTAATCCTTCTTGCATGGTTGATGCAACAAGTTCACCAGTTTGGTTGAATATTTGCCCGCGGACCAAGCCTCTAGAGCCGCCGCTAAAAGGACTTTCCATTGCATATAACAACCACTCATTCATGTTAATTGGGCGATGGAACCACATAGCATGGTCAATAGTTGCGATACGCAAAGACTTATCGGTTACCGCCACGCCATGAGGCTGCAAAGACGTACTTAGAAAATGATAATCTGACGCATAGGCAAGTGCAGCTTGATGGACAGATAGCTGGGCATTCATGTCATCTCTTGCTTTTAACCAGATGTAACGCGTAGGCTCACGTTTGGTTGACTGATAAGAATTAGCCGCATCTACTGTTCGAATATCTACCGGTTTATGGTAGCTCAACGCTTCTTGCATAGGTCGAGCAATCTTATTGAAATTCGCTTCGTAAAACTCAATGTCTGACTGCACTTCCTCTGGTGGTGGTACCTCTGGCATGGTTGGGTTTTGATGCTCCATCCCTTCCTGAGGAACTTGAAAAGAAGCCGTCATGTAGAAAATATTTCTACCGTCTTGAATGGCTTTAACTCGTCGGGCCGAAAAGCTTCGACCGTCCCGCACAATTTCAACATCGTAAACGACAGGTTTTTTTGCATCACCAGGCAATAAAAAATACGTGTGAAATGAATGCGCGACTCTGTCATCAGCTACGGTTTCGTAGGCAGCGGCCAATGCCTGGCCCAACACTTGTCCGCCGAATAAAGCTCGGAAGCCTAAATCCCAGCTTTGTCCGCGATAGATGCCAGCTTCCACTGTTTCTAATTCAAAAAGTGATGATAATTTAATCTCAGACATGTTGTGCGTTCTCTTCAATAACTGCTTTTGGGTTTCGCGGGTAATACTTTTCAGGCAACTTGGCTTTGTGCTCGAAAAACCGAGTATCTTTATAGGGTAACTTCATAAACCCAGAAATGCCTAGCCCTTTTATACTTGGGATCTGCTCCACTAGCTTGGCCAGCAAACTTTTAAAGCGTTCCTCTTGTGTGTGATCGAGTAGCGTGTAGTAATTGTGAATTTTTAGGTGCTTAGGTAGTGCTTCAAAGATAATACACCCCGTGTGATGAATTGAATTTAGCTCAATTATTGTATCAATAATGATTTGCGGTAGTTTTAGTAACTCATCAGGGTCATCACCATCTTCGAAATAAGAATGTGTTCTACTCTGGTCTTTTTGAGCCGACACTCTAGATAGTTCGTAGGGTATAAACATCCCTTGTTCCGGGAAAAATTCTACTACTTCGGACTGTCGTTCAATATGAAGCGTGTTCTTGGCATTAAACATACAGCACTTAAACACGGCAGGTTTGTGGATGGCTCTTGCTAGGTTGATTACATTATTCACGGCCATTTCGAATGCCATTTTTAACGATTCATCATATAAGTTTAAACTGGAGTCCACATATACTCCTTCGGGCTCCCAGCGCAAAGCCATGCCTCCGACAACTGGATATCGACCGAGTCTACTGATAGCGGATACAAACGCCTTTTCTGTATCGCCCATACCTTGAAGGTAGTTTTTGTAATAGCGATCAAATTGAGCGTCGTCGATATACCGCAATTCTTCAACGTCCCTTTCATCTATGGAATCGGAAAGTCGTGCTTGTTGTCGTAAATAAGATTTTCTAGAACTGTATACAACCGTCTCAATATCGACATGATTACGGGTTATCCATGTTGGGATCAGTGGCGTGTATTGGTGTGGCGTGTCATGGGTAAATACCATATTTTTAAATACGTGAAGATGATTAAACAAGTAATCTCCTCCCTGCCTTCTTTTTACTGGATCTTCACTGAGCATGTACTCCAATATATTTGCCAACATTTTTGGAAGCCCTAGCGATGACGGCGTAATTACTTTGCTTCCATAGCGACAAGACTGTCCAGATGCTAACGCATACAGGGTGCTCGCTAATCCTTGTTCATCGAAACGAGGGCTTGAGAGTGCGCCGTTGAGCTGTTCCTCACCAATAAAATAAACATCGCCGAGCCTAGCGTTGGTTTGATGCAGTTCACCTGACATCAAATCCATCACATTGTTGCCCACATACTGCCCTGTTATATCCGTCTGCGCGAAGACCGATGAGCCCCAGTCAATTAAACCTACAGTCTCCGTCGATTCGTCCCATACTAAGTTAGATGGCTTGATGTCTCCGTGAACAATAGGTTTGACTTCACCATTTTCGCTGTATTGCCGAAAGCTTGATAGCAGCTCTCCTACTTGGACCGCTAGCTTGACGATGATCCGTGGCGATAACGGACCAGTTTTTAGACTAACTTTTTCTAAGTCTTCACCAGGCGCACGGCCCATAACTAAAATTGATTGTTTTCGAATTTGCTGGTATTCGATGAATCGCGGCACGAATTCATGATTAACGTGAGAAAGCATAAATGCTTCCTCCTCTAGCCTGTCTTGAACATGCTGAGGTAATGTTATCCGGGAGAATTTAAATACCCTAGCGTCTCCGTTGGGCGCAGTGCCCGCGAATGCGAAGCCAAATGCGCCTTTCCCCAAAAGTTCTATATCATCGTACCCTAAACTTTCAAGCTGAGAGATACAGAGGTTTACCCAGTCTTTTAGCTTTTTTGCATCCGCGTGAGACAGAAGATAGATTGACTGTTCGTCAGGTATGTAAAAGTGCTTAAGACCTTTGAGTTGAGACATTATTCTTTGTTCGCTTTAATTATCAATAGGGTTTAGTTATTGAAGGTAGCAAGGATAACTCTACCTTGAGCTCTTAAAGCTGTTTAATTATCTTCAATAACCCATGTAACTCGCGCTCTGGCGTTGATACCCTCGTCGACTGAGCCGAGCCTTGAAACAACGCAGTCAAGCGCCTTTTCAAGCTGGGTATCAAGTTGCCAAGGTGGATTTAGCACAAAAACCCCTGACCCATACATGCCTGCATCAGGTGTATTCTCAGCGACACAAATTTCCGCTTTGAAACATGATTTTCCCAGTTGAGCCAGCTTTTCGCACATGATTTCGCTTGCGCCGTGCTTTGCTCCGGCCCGCTCTGACAGTAAAGGGTACCAAACAATAATTTGTGCCTGCTGCCAACGTTTGAAGACTTGCTCTACGCCTTTGATCACATCACTGTATTCATTAGCACGTTCGTAGGGGGGGTCGATTAAGATTGCACCGCGATTGGGCTTTGGTGGTGTCAATGCGCGCAATCCCTCATAACCATCGCGCTTGTGCACGTGATTGTTCCTTGCCCCTATTTTCGCAATGTTGCGCTCAAGTTTTTCGAACTCGCCGGGGTGAAGTTCCATGAGATGCAAAAAGTCAGATTCACGTTTTGCTTTCACACTAATAATTGGAGAGCCAGGATAAGCATTGTCTGCTAAGAATGGTTCACATAGCGCTAAGTAATCTTCTAAAAGAACGGGCAATGCTTCTTTTGCGTTCTGAACCTTGAAGTCTTCGCTGGTTAAGCGCGAAATCCCAGTTTCATATTCTTTATTTTTTGCCGACATTGCATCAGTTAAGTCATAAACACCTGCTCCTGCGTGGGTGTCAAAAAGCGTAAAGGGCTTTTCTTTTTTCTTTAATGAATTAATTACGCCTATCCAGCATAAATGCTTGATAACGTCAGCGTGATTGCCCGCGTGGAAAGCGTGTTGATAACTAAGCACAAAACCTCTGTGAAATTCTTTTTAACATTAACTTTGGGTATGATAACGCCTACACGCTATTAGGTACATAAAACAAAAAAGGTCGACACTAAAAAGTATCGACCTTTTGTTTTAACCTCGCCTCGAGCGAAGGGAATTAACTTGAACGATTTTGTGGGCAAAGACGAACACATGGATGTTTATCTTCACCAACTATTCATCATTCTTCACTCAGTTATTTTAAGTGCATCAACATTTTTTCTGGCTGTATTAAATAGCTCATCCATAAATTATTGAAGCGAACCATGGTTGCGCCATCAATAATTCGATGATCACCCGACCAATTAACCGCCATAATATGTTGAGCACTCACGTTGCCGCTGTCATCAAACCGAGGTAATTTCTGCGTTTTACCCAGTGCAACAATTGCCGCTTCGGGTTTGTTAATGACAGGGGTGGCGGTAATCCCACCAATGGCGCCGATATTAGAAATGCTAATAGTCCCGCCTTTCAAGTGTTCACCCGATACGCGCCCTGCTCTTGCCTGCTCAATAATGTCCTGCATTTTAACCGCGATATCTAAAAGTGATAAGTCTTGAACACGTTTTATATTCGGCACAAGCAATCCAATCTTAGAGTCAACAGCAAAACCAATATTATGGTCAGAATAATAACTTAGCTCGCTAGCATCGTCGTTTAATTGGCTATTTACAACAGGGAATTCATTTAATGCAAGAGACATCGCTTTCACAAAAAACGGCATGAAACTTAGCTTGGCACCTTTTGCTTCAAATTCAGGTTTAAGCAAATTCCGAAGCGACATAAGGTTGTCCATTACAAGTTCATCACTTACCGTAAAGTGAGGAATGGTGTAGACCGACGCAGACATTTGCTTAGCCATCGCGGCCTGAATGCCACGAACCTTTTCTGTTCTGACCTCACCTTTCTTACTCGCACTGGGGTTTTCGTTTGTGCTTGCGTTTGTAAGAGGCTTGTTTGAATCTTCAGAAGGTGACTCTGTTTTAACCGATTGCTGAATATTCAATACATCGGCTTTCAAGATGCGCCCTTTTTTCCCCGAACCGTTCACCGCCGAGAGATCGATATTATGCTCTCTGGCAATACGTCTTACCGCAGGGCTTGCAAGCACTTTTCCTTCAATAGCAATGGGTGGCTCGAACTCACCGTCACTGAACTTAGACGACGTTAGTTGATCTGAGTGCTTATTTGAAGCGTTTGATGGCTCTTTTATTATTGTTGCGCTCGTTGATTGCGACGCTTCATTTGTACTGCCTTCAGTATCGTCTGCAGGGTTGCTATCACCCTCAACTTCAAGTGCAAACAACGCGCTATGTACTTTGGCAATATCACCCTGAGCATAATAAAGACGGTGAACCGTTCCTGCGTTTTTAGCGGGGATCTCGACCACCGCTTTGTCAGTCATAACTTCTACAACAGCTTGGTCTTCTTCAATTACATCGCCCTCTGCCACATTCCATTTAACAATCTCACATTCAACAATACCTTCACCAATGTCAGGTAAAATAAAGTCTTCTATGTGTTTGCCGCTAGCAGCCGCCACCGGAAGCTCATCATTTTTCACATTCTCAGATGCAGTCTCCTTTGTAGGCTTCTCGGGATCTTTTGCCTGTGGTTCTTCGTTTACATCAGCATCGTCTGGCGTCATTGAAAATAATGGCGCATGCACTTTTGCGATATCACCAACAGCATAGTGTAATTTATTTACTACGCCCGCGTGCATTGCAGGTATTTGCACTGTCGCTTTGTCAGTCATTACCTCTGCAACAGGCTGATCTTCTTCAATGTGCTCACCTTCAGAGACTAACCATTCTAGTAGTTCACATTCCACAATACCCTCACCGATGTCCGGTAAGATAAATTCAATCGTCATATCATTGTCTCCCGGAATTAGTAATGTAACGTACGCTTAATGGCTTCATACGTCTTTGTTTCATCTGGCATGTATTCTTTTTCATGAGCCAACGGATAGGGTGTATCTAGGCCACATACTCTTGCGATTGGCGCTTCTAGATACAAAAAGCAACGCTCCTGAATTGTGGCAGCAATCTCACTCGCGAAACCGCCGGTTAAAGGTGCTTCATGGTTTATCAGTAGGCGACCTGTCTTCATAACAGACTGCATTACCGACTCTACGTCCCATGGCAGAATGCTACGTAAGTCAATGATTTCACAAGAGACACTATCTTCTAGCGCCATTTCTGCCGCTTTTTGTAGAATCTCTATCTGTGCTCCCCAGCCTAGCAAAGTAATGTCGCTTCCCTCTTGAACAATATCTGCTTTACCAAGCGGCAGCTCGTAGTCCTCTTCTGGTACTTCAGAGACAGAGGCACGATATAAACGTTTTGGCTCCATAAATAGCACTGGGTTTTTATCGCGAATTGACGCGAGTAACAAACCTTTGGCCTGATATGGATCCCTTGGAATTACGATCTTTAATCCAGGGCAGTGAGCAAAAAATGCTTCAGGCGATTGGCTGTGATAGTGGCCGCCAGCAATACCGCCGCCATATGGCGTACGTATAGTCAGCGTACCTACGTCGAACTGCCCACCTGAACGATAGCGCCATTTAGCGGTTTCATTCACGATTTGGTCGAACGCTGGGAAGATGTAATCTCCAAATTGTATTTCAGCTACAGGCACTGAACCTTGTGAGGCCAAGCCATTTGCAAAACCGATAATTCCTTGCTCAGTCAGTGGTGTATTAAAGCAACGAGCTTTGCCAAACTTTTCTTGAAGATGACTGGTTGCACGGAAAACGCCGCCAAAGTGGCCAACATCTTCTCCAAACACCATTACCTTTTCATCTTCGGTCATGGCTGTGATGAGCGCATTATTTATTGCTTGTAGTAGGTTCATCTTAGCCATTACTTTATTCTCCCTGCGGTTTTAGGGTACATCTTAGGATATTTCTTGATATGCGCTTTCAGTTCGTTTAGTTGCTCTTTCAAATGCCACGGTGGTGTGTCGTAAACATCTTCCACAATATCGTCTATTGCACACACATCCGTTTTCTCACAACTTTTCATGGCGGCGAGCACGTCTTGTCTTGCCTTGTCTACTCGTTTTTGGTTTTCAGCTTCGTCGTACCAGCCTTTGCTGTCTAACCAATGCGCCATTCGAGCGATAGGATCTTTTGCTCGCCACTTATCTTCTTCTTCTCTAGAGCGGTAGCCTGTCGGATCATCTGATGTGGAATGCGCTGCTAAGCGGTACGTCATCGCTTCAATAAGTACAGGGCATTTTTCTTCTATGGCTATGCGACGAGCTTCTTTCGTTGCAGCATAAATGGCAAGCACGTCGTTACCGTCTACGCGAATGGTTTTAATACCATATCCAAGACCGCGGGATGCAATACCGTCTCCGGCAAATTGTTCCTCAGCAGGTGTTGAAATAGCGTAGCCGTTGTTTCGGCAGAAAAAGATTACGGGGCAATGTAGTACAGCGGCCATATTCAGACCTGCATGAAAATCACCTTCAGACGCAGCGCCTTCACCGAAATAACAAATCGTTACGACATCTTTCCCTGACATTTTTTGCCCATAGGCATAGCCAGAAGCCTGCGGTATTTGAGTGCCAAGGGGGGATGAGATAGTCATAAAATTAAGAGGTTTATCACCATAATGAATCGGCATTTGACGTCCTTTATTAGGATCATCCTTATTGCTGAACATTTGGTTCATGAATTGCTCTGTCGAGTAACCACGGTATGCCAACGCACCTTGCTCACGATACTGAGACATAATCATGTCATCGTCAGATAGCGCTGCAGCGCTTGCTACCGACGCCGCTTCTTCACCAGTACTGGCAAGATAGAAACTGATACGTCCCTGGCGCTGCGCACCCACCATACGTTCGTCCAACACTCGTATGTAATGCATAGTGTTAAAAATCTTTAACGCTTCTTCTTTACTTAGCTCTGGCTCAACAGCCTTTTCAAGAAGTTGGCCTTCTTCAGAGAGAATTTGAAGCATAGGGATATCAACTACCCCTTTTGCAATGATTTCGACCTTATTTGTTGTTTTTACTTCGGCCAAATGATTTCTGTCTTTCACGTTTTGTTCCCCTCAGAGATTAGGGTTGATAGCGACTTATTTGCGTATGTATATGCTAGTAGAAGATTCGCGGGAGCGTCTTTCTTATTAAAATGGATTTTTACAAAGCGGTGAAATAGTCATACTCAATAAATTGAACTTAGAAGGATAAGCGTCCTAAAAAAGTAAACCTTATGTAAATTTAATGATAATTGCCTAGGATGAGTATTTCGCGCGGCCGTTTTATCCTATCGTTACAGCCGGAGGGAACACTGGTTTAATTACGTAATTTTATTACCTTTTAGGGCTGAAAAACGGGCTAGTTTTTATGAATTTGTCTAGTTAATTTTCATAACCAACTCGTGTCACAAATGTAACAAAATGTGTAATTTATGTATTACAGAAACATACGTTACAAAACGATGAAAAGTGTGCTAGTAATAAATAGTCACAGCGCAATGGACGTTTATAAAAAGGCGATTGACCTTTAATTCGTATCCAAAAAGTCGCTGGACTCCAGGGAACTATTCACACGAGAATAATTATGAAAAAAACAATTATTAGCACGGTAGTCGCTACCGCCTTAGCAGGTTCTGCTTTTGGCGCGTTCGCACTATCAAATCAAATTTCCGGTCATAGCGTTGAACAACAAAACGCAATCGAAGCATCTTTCGACAAAAAAAATATCCTTGCGAATGCCATCCAAGTAAACAATGATAGCGTTCGCGTAATTATCCAATTGAACGACGCCCCAATGGCGCAGTTCAGTGCAGTAAACCCGAGTGTTAGCAGTATGGCTGCGCACAAAGGTCAGAAGGTAAACTTCGCGTCAAACGCTGCCAAAGAATATAAATCATTCCTTGAAGCTCAACAGCAATCTGTCATCCAGTCGATTAAAGCTTTTGATAAGTCATTCAAAGCTGACCTATCTTATACAGCAGCATTTAACGGTTTTGCGGGTATTGTTTCTAAAAGCGCGCTCGATAAGCTCTCAAGCCTATCTACAGTTAAAGCGGTATATCCAGACGTTATTCATCACGCACAAATGGATGCAAGTTTAGACCTTATCGGGGCTATCGAAACTTGGGAACAGTTTGGCGGTAAAGAAAACGCTGGTGCTGGCGTAAAAGTGGCTATCATCGATAGTGGTATTCGCCCAGAAAACCCACTGTTCAGTGGTGAGAATTTCGAAGCGCCAGCTGCAGATACGCTACCTACAGATGATTACTGTTCAGAAGTTCCTGATTTTTGTAACAACAAGCTTATCGTTGCACGTGCAGCTGACATCGTAGAAGGTTTCGCAGTTGTTGAGGAAGAATATGAAAGCCCGCTAGGTTTTAACGGCCACGGTACTCACGTTGCTGGTACTGCCGTTGGTAACTTCGGCGTTATGGCTGAGCGCGACGGTGCTGAGGCAGAAATTTCTGGTGTTGCACCAGCTGCTTACCTAATGGCTTATAAAGGCCTTTATGCTACACCGGCAAATCCTGCTTCTTCTAGCGGTGCATCTTCAATGTTGCTTTCAATGCTAGAAGCTGCGCTAACAGACGGCGCTGATGTTGTTAACAACTCATGGGGCGGCGGAGCTGGCGGTAACCCTAACGGCTCTGTATACGAAGACGTACTTGAAGCTATGCACGATGCTGGCGTAGTGACAGTATTTGCAGCAGGTAACGATGGCCCTGGTGATACGACTATCGGCTGCCCTGGTTGCTCTGATGACGTAATTACTGTAGCAAACACGACAACGGGTCGTTTGTTTGCAAATGAAGTGACTATCGAGGGTGATACCACAATCGGTTCAATCCCAGCACTTTATTCAGTGGGTAACCCTGCCATCGTGTTCGACAGCCCAATTACTGCACCGGTTGTTTATGCTGGTGAAGTTGATGCGGAAAATGTGGAAGGTTGTGATGCATTCGACGCTGGCGCGTTTGAGGGTGCGATTGCACTTATCAGCCGTGGCACTTGCGGCTTCGTAACAAAAATTGAAAATGCAGAAGCGGCTGGCGCTGAAGCTGTTCTCATCCACAACGTAGATGGTCGCGGAGAAGCGCCAATCTTAATGAGCGGCCTAAGCGACGCGCAAACTATCCCTTCACTAATGCTCCCTGCTACGCCAGGACAAGCGCTTGCTGCACTAGCGGAAAGTACTGAAGAAACATTGAACGTTACTATTGGCAGCGAAATCGTTCGTGTGGTTTCAGATAGCCTTGCTGACATCATGAATGAATTCAGTTCTCGTGGGCCAAATGGCGACCCAACGTTCCTGAAGCCAAATATTGCTGCACCTGGTACTCGTATTTTCTCGGGCGAATCACCAGATGCTCCTAATCACGAAGGCGAGAACTTCTCGTTTAAAGATGGTACGTCAATGGCGTCTCCACACGTAGCTGGTGCAGCGGCTTTACTTAAACAAATGCACCCGGATTGGACTGCACAGCAAATTAAGAGTGCCCTTGTAACTTCTTCTATCCGTGATGTACTAAAAGAAGACGCCGCTACACAAGCTGACAACTTTGATATGGGTGCTGGTCGTCTTGACCTTCCTCGTGCTACTACCGTTGAACTTACTTACAGTGATTTAAGCTTAGTTGACGGTAACTGCTACCTAAACTGTGAAATGTCTATTACTGTGACCAACACCAGTGACGAAGACGTTACTGTTGATGCGACTGTAATGTTCAATGACCCAGCTATTGTAGCAACCGTTACACCACAAATGGCTACCCTGCCAGCAGGTGCGTCTGCAGAAATCATGGTTGCGGTAGACGTTACTACAGCCTCTACTGGTTCATGGTCTTTCGGTGGGATTAACTGGGCTGACACTGACGATACAACAACTGATTACTTTATCCCCGTTGCGGTTTATCCGATAAGCAGCGATGAGCCGTCTTTATTTGATAGCGACGTAAGCAATCAGTTCGCAGCTGAAGGCGAGCTAGTTGTTACCGAAGCATTTGCAACTAACACTGACGTTACAGGTATGATTAGTATTTCTGGTGAAATTGACCACAAGTACGACATCAACCCGTCAACTATCTCAGCAGTTAAAAACGGTAACCAAGAACCAGTAAGCTACGACGCCGATTCAGGCACCGTGTATTGGGAAGGTGCACTAAACACCGCATCATTATCAATGAATGCAGATACGTCAATCGGTGATTTACTTGAAAGTCTAGGCGCACCACGTTACCTACCTATGTCGGCTATCGATATAGCTCCACTAGAGTGTTCTGGTTCATGCGATGATGCATCGATTGAAATTAGCTTACCGCGCACTATCACTTATCTTGGTAGTGAATACACAACCATGCAGATTTCTTCGAACGGTTTTGTGTCACTAGGTACAAGCTCTGGCAACATCACTACTCCGTTTGCTGAAGTGCTGCCAAGCTTAAATGAGCCAAATAACGTTATTGCTCCGTATTGGACTGACTTCGATTTAGCTGGTGGTGGAGCTGGAACTGGTAGCATTTATGCGGTAAGCCTAACAACAGGTCACTTTGTTGTTGAGTGGGAAAATGCTCAGATTTGGAATGAAGATGGTACAAGCTTTAACTTCCAGCTATGGTTTGAATACGAAACAGGTAACGTGAACTTTGTTTACGGTCCGATGGACACGCCAGTTTACGCAACCGTTGTTGGTGCAGAGAATTCATCTGGTAGTGTTGGTACTACTTTTGCCTCACTGACGTCAGCAGGCCTTCAAGGCACACTTCCAGTTGAAGGTGATGAGTTCGTACTAACGGCTAATGCAGGCGATGAAGTAACAATCAGTTATGCAGGTACTGTTGTTCCTTCAAGTGAATATATGGACGATATGCTATCTGTTAACGAAGATGCTTCGGTAACGGCTAACATTCTCGCTAATGAAATGGATAGCACAATCATCAATACATTCACGATGGAGTCACTTTCTGGTGATTTCCGAACCTTTACACCAATTACTATCGATAAAGAGCCACTTGACCCGTCAACGGTTACAGTAACAACTGAAGCAGCTAACGGTTCAGTGACGGTTAACGACGATGGTACAGTAACTTACACGCCAAACGCAGATTTCTTCGGTGAAGATTCATTTACCTACACTGTTCAAGTTGAGGGCACCACCGATGATGCAGGCGAAGTTGTAGAAGGCGACATCATTGGCGAAGGTACAGTAATGGTAGCAGTTGCAGGCGTGCAAGATGCACCTGTACTTTCAATCTCTGCACCATCCAGCGTAGATGAAGGTGAATCATTCACTGTAACTGCATCAGCGACTGACGCAGACGGCGACGACGTTACCATCACTATCAACGGTGTTGAAACCACGTCATTTACTGGTACTGCACCAAGCCACGAGCAAGCTAATCGTGTAACGGTTCAAGTAACAGCAACTGATGGTATTGATACAACTACAGACAGCGTGACTATAACGGTTAACGATAAGTCTGGTGGTTCTATGGGTTGGATTGCATTGCTACTAGCACCTGCAGTTTACCTACGTAGACGCATGAAACGTTCATAACGTTTTATATGATATTGAAAGGCCGCTTTGAAAGCGGCCTTTTTTATTCGTCCTGAGAAAGCTGTTTTACATGTTGAGACATTTGCTTACTCGGCTGAACGCCAAGCTCTCTAAATTTCTCAATTTGCCTCACCATATTCCCTCTTCCACTCGTTAATTTGTTCATTGCTTGCTCGTAACTTGCATGCGCTGAATCCATCGATTTCCCAACTTTTTCCATGTCAGAAACAAAGCCAACAAATTTGTCATAGAGTTTGGCCGCTTGCTCAGCAATAAGCTGCGCATTTTGATTCTGATACTCATACTGCCAAATATTGTTAATTGTTCGAAGTGCAACCAATAGATTCGTGGGGCTCACTAGCATGATATTGTGATTAAGCGCCATGGTGACTAACTCAGGCTCTTCTTCTACTGCGATAAGAAATGCAGGCTCTATTGGAATAAAAAGCAGCACATAATCCAACGTTTTTAAGCCTCTTAAGGTTTGGTAGTCTTTCGCTCCAAGACCTTTTATGTGCCCTTTGATGGAAGCCACATGTTGACTTAAAAATTGCGCCTTTTCAGACTCGTCATCACAGTTATAGTAGCGTTCATAGGCAGCTAGACTTACCTTCGAATCAATTATTACGTCCTTATCATTAGGTAAATGCACTACTACATCGGGCTGGTAACGTTTCCCTTGCTCTGATGTCGCAGACATCTGGGTTTCAAACTCGTGCCCTTCGCGTAAACCTGATTCCTTAAGAATACGCTCTAGAACCACTTCGCCCCAGTTTCCTTGCTTCTTGTTATCACCTTTTAATGCGCTGGTAAGTGCTGCGGCTTCTTCGGTTATTTTTTGGTTTAGGGCCTTAAGACCTAGTATTTCTGTTTTAAGTGATGCCCTCTCTTGACCCTCACGAATATGTTGTTCTGAGATTTGTCGTTTAAACCCATCTAGTTCATTTTTGAACGGCGCCAGCACAGCCTCTATGTTGTGTTTCGTTTGTTGCGTATATCGTTGCTGTTTTTCTTCAAAAATTCGGTTTGCCAAGTTTTCAAACTGGATTTGCAAACGCTGCTCAGAAGCGTTCATCGCAGCTAATTTGTCTTCATGTGCCGCATGAAGTGCCTGAATTCTAGCTTGGTGTGCATCGCTTTGCGCTTGGAGCTTCGCATTCGTAACCCGCTCATTATTAAGTTCATCTAGCAACTGCTCGTAATCTAGCGCTTTCTGCGTAAGTTGTGATGAATTAGCGCGACTGCGAACAAATAAGTAAAGGGCGAAAGCACAAATACTGATAAAAGCGATCAAAAAGGCAAGAGGTTCGTTAGAGATAAGATTGATTAGCATAGTGCACGTTCATACTGTTGTTTTGTACAGCACTATAAACAAAAACAGGAAAATATACCAATGCACATACAGTATGGGCGAGATGGAAAAGTTAAAACATGGACTAAAACGCAGATTAAAATGACAACCAGAACGAAAAACGGGCGCTCGCGCCCCCGTTTTTTAGTTTCTAACAGAAGCTATAGTCACTGATGGTGATGATTCTTTCAATACACCATTTCGAGACTAAAGTTCCGGACACAGTTCTCTATTTAGAAAGAGACGCATCCAGTTCTTCAATTTTCGCTTTCCAAATGGCAGGACCATTTTTATGCGCATTAGCACCCGTGCTATCTACCGCTACGGTTACTGGCATATCAACAACATCAAATTCATAAATAGCTTCCATACCTAAATCTTCAAAGGCCACTACACGTGACTTCTTAATAGCTTTAGAAACCAGGTATGCTGCGCCGCCCACCGCCATTAAATAAACAGCTTTATGCTTTGCAATTGAATCAACCGTCGCTGGCCCACGCTCAGCTTTACCGATCATCCCGATAAGGCCTGTTTTCTCTAGCATCATGTCGGTAAACTTATCCATACGCGTAGCCGTTGTAGGTCCGGCTGGGCCTACTACTTCGTCACCGACAGCGTCAACTGGCCCTACGTAGTAGATAAAACGATTAGTAAGGTCTACGCCTTCTGGCAAGCCTTCACCATTTTCCATCATAGTTTGAATACGCTTATGCGCTGCATCACGACCAGTAAGCATCTTACCAGATAGCAATACTGTCTCGCCTACTTTCCAATCTTGGATGTCTTCCTTGGTAACTTCATCAAGGTTTACGCGGCGAGTGTTTTCGCTCACTTCCCAGGTTACCTCTGGCCAATCTTCTAGCTTAGGTGGTGTTAGCTCTGCTGGGCCTGAACCATCTAAATAGAAATGAGCGTGACGTGTAGCTGCACAGTTAGGGATCATCGCAACTGGTTTAGACGCTGCGTGAGTTGGCAATGATTTGATTTTGACGTCTACAACCGTCGTGAGGCCGCCAAGGCCCTGAGCGCCAATACCTAATTTGTTTACGCGCTCAAAAATTTCTAAGCGAAGCTTTTCATCTGTGGTTTCTGGGCCACGCTCAATGAGCTCTTGAATATCTACAGGGTCCATAAGACTTTCTTTAGCAAGCACTGCTGCTTTTTCTGCAGTACCGCCAATACCTATGCCCAACATACCAGGTGGACACCAGCCTGCCCCCATTGATGGCAAAGTTTTCACAACCCAGTCAGCGATATCGTCACTTGGGTTAAGCATTACCATTTTTGACTTGTTTTCTGAACCGCCGCCTTTTGCCGCAATCATTACTTCGATTTTCTCACCGGCTACCATATCGATGTGCACAACTGCAGGTGTGTTGTCTTTTGTATTTTTGCGAGCACCAGCTGGGTCGGCAACGATTGACGCACGTAATGGATTATCTGGATTTAAATAAGCACGACGGGTACCCTCATCAACCATTTCTTGAACGGTCATATCAGTTTTATCCCACGAGACACCCATTCCTACTTTAACGAAACACGTTACAATACCTGTATCTTGGCACAATGGACGTTTGCCCTCTGCCGACATACGAGAATTGATAAGAATTTGTGCCATAGCATCTTTCGCAGCTTGGCTTTGCTCTTTGTTATAGGCCTCTTCGACTGCTTTCACGTAGTCTAGGGGATGGTAATAAGAAATGAACTGAAGGGCATCTTCAATGCTGTCAATGAAGTCTTGTTGACGGATAACGGTCATGACATCCTCTTTTTATTTGGCTTTCGTGGTCTTAGCTAGCTAAAAAAGCGTATACTAGCGCATCTAAAGACAACGCACCACGTAAAACCATGCGCTTGGCGCGAATTCTAGTTATTTTTTAAAACAATGTTTAAAGCATCGTTACCCTAGCCTCTGTTGACGAGTTTAATAGATTTAAATTAAGGGCAAAAATAGCTAGTAGTGCAGGAATGCGTGGTCGGCAATTCAGTAATAGATTTCAACTCAGTAATAAATTTCAACCAGCGATTTGTGCAGCGAGCGCTGCATTTATAGTTAGAAGTATTAAAATAATTTATGTCACACGCAGATTCAATCCACGTAAATGTAAGTCGCTTTACTAAAGATCAAATAATAGACTTAATGTCGTTAGACAGTAATGCAGGCGGAGCCATCCTAAACGCATTATTTACGCACATTGCAACACAACCCTACTCCATTTTATTTGATACATCTGGCTCATCGAAAAGTGAAGGCCGCTTTAACATCATGGCGTTCTCCCCCTCAGCCATTATCGAAGCTAAAGATAGCACTGTTTGTTTGATTGATACGGTATCGTCTAAGCGTACTCCCCTTTCTCTAAGCCCTTTTGAAGCGGTCGAACAACACTTACACGCTCGCGTTAAGTTAGTTGAGGTACATGCGAATTTTGAGACTGAACATCTTCCCTTTATCGTGGGTGTCGCCGGGATGGCAGGCTATGATACAGGCCGTTTTTACGAGACGTTACCCACTATTGCCAAGAATGACTACAGCACGCCGGATTTTACCGTAGGTCTCTATACGTCTTCGCTAATTGAAGACACGCAAACTGGATATGTATATTTCTGTACCGCTGATAACCTAACGCTGCACGAGGTGTTTTCGAACAACAAGACCAATAATAAATCCCTTGGTTTCAAACTTTCCTCTCCTTTTGAATCAAACCTATCTAAGGATGATTACGAGCAATGTTTAGAGAAAATTAATGCGTATTTGAGAGCGGGTGATTGTTATCAAGTAAACATGGCGCAAAGATTTACTGCGACTTATGAGGGGAGTATGTGGCACGCGTACTGTCATTTACGCGACCATAATCAAGCGCCGTTTTCAGCGTTTTACAACTTACCGCAAGGTTGTATTGCCTCTATTTCTCCAGAGCGTTTCCTTCGAGTAAAGGACGGTATCGTTGAAACAAAACCGATTAAAGGAACCCGTCCGCGCTTCCAGGATGCAGACAAAGACGAAGCAAGTGCACAAAGCCTTCTGTCTGCAGAAAAAGATCGCTCAGAAAACTTGATGATCGTTGATCTTCTTCGAAACGATATCTCTAAACACTGTAAAGCTAATTCAGTAAAAGTTCCCGCGCTTTTCGCACTAGAAAGTTATGAGGCCGTTCATCATTTAGTTAGCACAGTGACAGGTGAACTCAATGAAAATGCATCCCCTCTTGAACTTCTTGCTTCAGCGTTTCCTGGCGGTTCTATTACTGGCGCCCCAAAGATACGAGCGATGGAAGTTATTGATGAGCTGGAGCCTCATCGGCGGAACATCTACTGTGGAAGTATTTTTTACATGGGATACCGAGAGGATATGGACTCAAGTATCTGTATTAGAACTGTGTTAGCAGAGAAGAATCAATTACATTGCTGGGCCGGCGGTGGTATTGTTTTAGATTCGGTTCCAAGTGAAGAATATCAAGAAACCTTGGATAAAGTGTCGAAAATATTGCCTGTACTTGCTTCAATAAATTGGTAAAAGGGTTCTAATTAAAGTCGATAAGTTATTGAGTTAAAAACATATATGACGAGAAATGAATTTCTATCGCAATTTCATCATTTAAGACAAACCTACAGTGAACCAGACTTTCCTTTGAGAAAGACCGGGCGTCCTGCGGCTGTCTTAATTCCGTTAATTGATTATGGAGATTCTCTTCAACTTTTACTTACCGAGCGAGCGCACCACCTAAGACACCATCCAGGCCAAATCAGTTTCCCTGGTGGGGCTGTTGATGAAACTGACAATTCTTTTTTTGATGCTGCCCTTCGAGAAGCACAAGAAGAAGTGGGGCTGCCCGCAAATAACGTTGACGTGGTTGGCATGCTTCCAAAATACCGTACCATCAGTGGCTATGAAATAGCCCCCGTTGTCGGATTTGTTAACCCCGATTTCACCCCAATTATTGACAAAAACGAGGTAGAAAGCGCGTTTGAAGTTCCTCTTTCACACGTGTTAGATAGAAAGAATCATTTAATTCACACCACACACCGTGATAAAAAAACGTTTCCAATTTATTTTATCCCATGGAAAAACAGAATGATTTGGGGAGCGACAGCAGCGATGTTGAGGAACCTGTCTCATCATATTCATCCTTAAGCGTCCTTCCGTATGTTCATTAGGAGCGCTTATGCCTACTGTTGATCGACTTTAGTTACCTCGCTATAAATTTATCTTTACAGTGTATTAGCAAAACTAATCATCCTATTAGCTTTTCTGTATTGTGGTTTTCACTTCGTGGATGCATGATCCCATTATTACTTTGTTTTAATTTTAGAAGTTTATGATAAGCGTATTTGATATGTTCAGTGTGGGCATTGGCCCTTCAAGCTCACACACGGTAGGTCCAATGAAAGCAGGTGCTGAGTTTGTCGCTGAACTCGCTCAAGTTACTGAGAAGTTTGACGCTGTCGATAGCGTAAAAGTTGAACTATTTGGCTCACTCGGTCAGACGGGTATCGGCCATGGTACGGGAAAAGCGGTCATTTTGGGGTTGCTTGGTGAGCTTCCTGATGAAATCGATGTGGATACTATTGAATCTAAGCTAGAAGAAATAAGAAATAGTGAGAAACTGTGCTTAAACGGCAAAAAACTGGTTCGTTTCCCAAGCAAAAATGCGATTGTATTTCATCGTCGAAAAACGCTGCCGAAGCATGCTAATGCACTGACGTTTTACGCTTACGCTCAGGATGAGCTGGTAAAACAACAAACCTATTACAGTATCGGCGGCGGCTTTATCATTAAAGACGAAGACTTCGATGCAACCAAGGCACACGCAGCGAGCCTGCAAGCTTCTGTTCCGTTTCCTTTCAAAACCGCTGAAGAACTTCTTTCTTTGTGTAAAACAAACGGGCTAAGCATAAGCTCACTTATGTTGCGCAATGAATCAACCTTTAGGCCTAAACACGAGGTTAAGCAACAACTGCATAATATCTGGCTTGTGATGAAAGCCTGCATACAGCGTGGTATCGAAAGCGAAGGTATTCTTCCTGGTGGCCTAAAAGTAGTTCGCCGCGCTCCGGGTCTTTACCGCCGACTCCAAACTGAGCACACAAACGATCCTATGCAAACAATGGATTGGGTAAACCTTTTCGCACTAGCAGTTAACGAAGAAAATGCTGCAGGTGGTCGTGTCGTCACTGCACCTACAAATGGCGCAGCTGGCATAATTCCAGCTGTTCTCCAATATGTTGATAAGTTTATTCGCCCAGTCGATGAAGAAGTCGCCAGCCGTTTTCTCTTAACGGCAGGTGCCATTGGCATATTGTACAAAGAAAATGCGTCAATATCCGGGGCTGAAGTTGGCTGTCAGGGTGAAGTAGGTGTAGCCTGTTCCATGGCAGCGGGTGCGCTTGCTGAAATTATGGGCGGCACGGCTGCTTCTGTCGAAAACGCAGCAGAAATTGGTATGGAGCATAACCTAGGGCTGACCTGTGACCCTGTCGGTGGCCTGGTTCAGGTACCCTGTATAGAAAGAAATGCAATGGGTGCCATCAAAGCAATAAATGCATCTCGCCTTGCGTTGCGAGGAACAGGCGAACACAAAGTATCGCTGGATAAGGTAATTAAAACCATGCGCGATACAGGAAACGATATGAAAACAAAGTATAAAGAAACAGCCAGAGGTGGCCTGGCAGTCAATATCATTGAATGCTAAGGCAAATTTTAAACTCAAAATGGGGCTTAACTACGCCCCATTTTTGTCTGCATTCCCACGCTTCGCTAAGAAACTTGCCAGCGCCTTCTGAGTGGGCACTTTTCTATGCGGAATGGCATTATTTAACTGGTAACGTCACGCCCTTGAACATCTTTTCCACTTCTTCATTGTTTTTAAGCATCATCGCTTTCTCAACTTTATCCTTGGTCAGATGAGGAGCAAAGCGCTCAATAAAGTCGTACATGTAGCTTCTTAAGAACGACCCTTTTCTAAAACCAATTTTAGTGGTGCTGTAATCAAATAAGTGACTGGCGTCAATTTTAACTAAATCGTCGTCTAAATCTTCACTCACCGCCATTGATGCAATAACGCCAATACCAACACCAAGTCGTACGTAGGTTTTTATAACGTCGGCATCTGTAGCAGTAAACACTATCTTAGGCGTTAGCCCTGCTCTCTCAAATGCCTGATCTAATTCAGAGCGACCTGTGAAGCCAAACACGTAAGTAACCAGCGGATATTTCGCGATATCAGAAATGTCTATGGTGCCTTTTTGAGAAAGTGGATGGTCTTTATTAACAATCACACTGCGATTCCAATGGTAACAAGGTAACATTACCAAATCGTTATACAAATGAAGCGCTTCGGTGGCGATGGCAAAGTCAGCCTCGCCTTTCGCGGCTAAATCACTGATTTGAGACGGTGTGCCCTGATGCATATGAAGCGATACCTTTGGGTACTTCGTCATAAAACCTTGAATAACGTCAGGAAGTGCGTAACGTGCTTGGGTATGTGTTGTCGCTATGTTTAACTTTCCCTGATCGGGTAAGGTATGCTCTCTCGCGACAGCTTTTATACTTTCAACTTTTGCCAGAATTTCTCTGGCAATATTTACAACATCATTTCCGGCATCAGTCACGTGTGTCAGGTGCTTTCCACTGCGGCCAAATATCTGAACGCCTAACTCGTCCTCCAGCATGCGAACTTGCTTGCTAATACCGGGTTGTGAGGTATACAAGCTCTCTGCAGTTGCTGATACATTTAAATTGTTATTAAGGACTTCTACGATATACCGTAGTTGTTGAAGCTTCATATTTACACCGATTCTATAGAGAAAACTGACATTGTTCTTTCACCGTTATAACTAAAACGACTCATTTTTACTAGTTGCTATTACAAAAATCGCATTATAAAGTTGCATTTCGTTCATTTTCTTAAGATTTTAAGTAGTATTCCTTTGCTCTAAACGGAATTGTTCTACATTATGTTTTAGACAAAAAGCAATGTGCGGCAATACAAGGGTTATGACAAGTAGTAAGCAAGTGACATCCACAATAGACTTTTCCTCGGTGCTCGCCGCTGCAGTGCACGATATGAAAAACTCCCTGTTTTTACTCATACAGTCTATAGAGTCGTTAAGCGAAACACTGTCAGCAGAAAATGTGGAAGCACAAGAACAAGTTTCACGTGTTCACTACGAAGCCTCAAGATTAAATACCAACCTTGTCCAAATTCTTTCGCTTTATCGAGCAGAACTAGAAAGTTTGCCTATTACAGTAGATGAAAGTTTTATCAAAGATTTGGTAGAAGACGTCGTTGGTTCAAATACGCTTTATGTAAAACAAAAGAAAATAATGATTACCATAACTATCGACGAAGACCTAAGCTGGTATCTAGATGGTGAGCTTATTTACTTATTGCTAAATGATGTCATTATCAATGCAATGAGATACGGAACGTCAAAGATACATATATCGGCCAAAGTAGATAAAAGCGAAAAGTTGGTGATTATGATTGAAGACGATGGGCATGGATATCCTCAATCTATGCTCGATAAAAGTCATGAAGACTTATCTGATTTCGAGTTGAGCCAAGGCCGCACGGGGCTAGGTTTGTTCTTCGCTAAATTGATAGCCCGAGCACATTCTCAAGATAATAAAGAAGGTACGATTGCACTTTCTAATGGCGGGTCACTCGGTGGAAGTGTATTTGAAGTAAAAATACCGTAGTATTGTGCGATAAACGCATGTAATTCAAAAAGTAATGCCTAAAAATGTGAACGAGATGGCGTTACAAAAAAACAAAACATAGACGGAAACACACGCATGTACGTGATAATAATCATTTCAATTGTTGTTTTGCTCATCGCGGCGATCTTTATCAATGCAATGCAGCAACATCGTCAAAAGCAAGAAGCTGAGCGCAGAACAGAATTAGCCAAACAGCGCGTTATTGTTGATGAAACTGAAAAAGTCATAACATCAAGTATTAACATGCCGGTGTCATCCAGAATAATGGGCATCTTGCATAATCGCATGCTCAACGCACTGAAAGCTATGAATGAATTAGCGAGTACCACAGATTTAAAGCAACGAATTGTAAGTAGCGAACAAGCGATGACAGCAGCGCTTTCTGACAACAGCGGCTCTCTGAATGAATTTACGTTGCCGGATAACGACAAAATGATTATCCAATATATTCAGTCGGTGAAAAAGCTTCGTATTATGCTTCGTTCTGAGCATAGTAAAGGTCAAATTGACGCAAAAGTGTTTTCAGATGAAGATAAGCAGCTTGAGCGTTTGCAAGTAAAAGTAAATGTTGAAACCTTAATTAAGCGCGGTCGCGCAGCACTTCAAACCAATATGCTTGGCTCGGCGAGGCAATATTTCGAAAAAGCAAAAGCTGCGCTTGAAAACCAAAACCCGCAAGATGATTACTCAACATCTAAGCTTGCAACATTAAATGAATGGCTAAATGAAATTCAGAATAATTTGAAAAGCGTCAACGAAAAAGACCGTGTTAGAAAACAAGAAGAAGAAAGAGACGAATTGGACGAATTATTTGCGCCTAAGAAAAAGTGGTAACGCGCTGGTGTAAAAAATAAACGATGCTATACGCGTTTGGTCATCTAGGCATAATGCGCAATAGCCAAGTTCCACAACGACTGAGCAGGTATTGAAAGACTCTTCCTGGTATTTCTTATAAGGCCAATATTTTTTATCAGTGGTTCGTCGGATACCTCTTTGACCACTAATCCCAATCCTTCCATTTGCTTTTTACATATGGAAGGCATTATGGAAATACCTAGCCCATTTTGAATAAGCTTGCCAAGCGTTGATAACTGTCCAGTCTCTGCAACAATGTCAAGTTCTCCATGGGACGCTAGTTTTGTTTGCGTCCAATGCCTCACCGCAGAGCCTCTATTCATCATAACAAGGGGCAGCTTAAGGCAGTCTAACCACTTGACTTTCTCGGGGAGCAAAGACGCCTGTATTTCATTGGCCACCACAACAAATTGATCATCAAAAAGACGTTCAAAAATTAAACCGTCCTTCCGCTCTGGCTCAAACGAGAACCCAATTTCAGAGCGCCCTGTCGTAACCTCATGAATAACTTGTTCCATTACCACATCAACGATTCGTAAATTCACATTAGGGGCTCGTTGGTGAAATTGAAACAATATTTCAGGTAGATGAGCCTCTGCAAAAGAAGGCATTGCGCAAATTGTAAGATGCCCTTTCGCCATAGCAAATAAGTTTTGAATATCTGAAAAGGTGTTGTCCCAATCGTGTAAAAGCCGTACCGCATTGGGAAAAAGAACCTCGCCCTCTGGGGTGAGGCTTACACTACGAGTATTTCGCAGAAACAGTTTCCCACCAAGCTGTTCCTCCATTTTCTTTATAGCGGATGACAAAGCTGGTTGAGTAAGGTGAAGACTGACTGCTGCTTCAGCAAAAGTAGACGATTTCGCTACTTCTACAAACGCTTTTATTTGGCGATAAGACACGTCCATTGAATGAAAATAAACTCAACTATTAATAAATAATATTTATTAATAGTAAGAATAATTCGATTTTACAAATGTAGCAACAATGCTGATACTTATTTTTAACAAGAAAAGTGGAGAAGAAGTATGGCAGGATTTAACAAAGTTGTGTCGTCTTACGATGAGGCGATGTCCGGCTTAGAAAATGGCATGACCGTCATTGCCGGCGGCTTTGGTCTTTGTGGAATTCCAGAAGGACTAATAGGTCAAATCAAAAAGATGGGCACTACAGGATTAACGGTTGTATCAAACAATTGCGGCGTAGATGGCTTTGGCCTAGGCCTACTCCTTGAAGATAAGCAGATTGCTAAAATGGTGTCATCTTACGTTGGAGAAAACGCACTTTTTGAAAAACAGTTGCTTAATGGAGAGTTAGAAGTAGAGCTAACGCCTCAAGGCACACTAGCGGAGAAAATGCGCGCTGGAGGGGCAGGCATCCCAGCATTTTATACAGCAACGGGTTATGGCACCCCTGTGGGAGAAGGCAAGGAAGTAAAAGAATTTAATGGTCGCCCTTATATTCTTGAACATGCTATTACCGGTGATTTTGCTATTGTAAAAGCATGGAAAGCAGATACCTATGGCAACTGCGTTTATCGTCATACTGCGCAAAATTTTAACCCTATGGCGGCTACCGCAGGCAAAATAACGGTAGTAGAAGCAGAAGAGATTGTAGAGCCTGGCGAACTATCCCCTAGCGAAATCCACACTCCGGGTATTTATGTAAATCGCGTTATTAAAGGGACGTTCGAAAAGCGTATTGAGCGTCGTGTAGTTAGTAAGGAGACAGTGTAATGCTTAGCAGAGAACAGATAGCAATGCGCGTGGCCCAAGAGTTTAAAGATGGTGATTATGTTAATTTGGGTATAGGCATCCCTACCCTGGCTGCTAACTACGTACCTAATGATATTAGCGTAATGCTTCAGTCTGAAAACGGTCTTCTGGGAATGGGCCGCTATCCAACAGAAAGTGAAATAGACGCTGACATGATTAACGCCGGTAAAGAGACAGTTACTGCCATAACTGGCGCGTCTATATTCAGCAGTGCTGAAAGCTTTGCCATGATCCGCGGTGGTCACGTAGATTTCACCGTACTTGGCGCCTTCGAGGTCGACGTATCGGGAAATATTGCGTCTTGGATGATCCCTGGTAAATTGGTGAAAGGTATGGGCGGCGCTATGGACCTAGTAGCCGGTGCAAAAAATATAATTGTTACTATGACCCATACAGATAAGCACGGTAACCCCAAATTACTTAGTGAATGTACGCTTCCATTAACAGGTGTGAATTGTATTACGCGTATCATTACAGACTTAGCAGTACTCAGCGTTGAAAACGGCGCTTTTGTTCTTCAAGAGCGGGCACCGGGTGTTAGTGTTGACGAAATCAAAGAAAAAACCGGTGGAAAGCTTGTTGTTCCAGAAAACGTGCCTGAAATGAAGTTTTAACGACCACTATAGGTTTTGCTTGCATCAAATCAGTACACAATGGGTGTGGCTGATTAGTAGATGGTGTAAACGAGGTTTCATAACAGAAATGTATAGCTAACAAGCGTGTACAGCATGTCACCTGTTTTCTTGATGTGATATCTAATCTTACATGGCGGCTATGCCGCCATCCTATCTATTTCTTTAAATTACAATTAATTAGCTTCAGCTTTTGTAGAAATATAAACTAAAACGCTATTGCAAAAATGAGCCTTTAACGAAGAATTATTAACAACTGTTGCTCCCTTCTATTGTGCCATCTAATAAGCCTTTCATTAACCAGGGCATTAAGGGATAATATGCGCGTCCATCATTTAATTAAGGCCGTATCTTCTTGCTAGTTTCTGATTTACCTGTAAACCACAAAATTATTTCAAAGCTCGAAACAAAAAATATTTCGACGCTAACCGAAATTCAAGAGCGCACCATGCTTCCCGCAATTCAGGGGAAGGATATTATTGCGTCCTCTAAAACCGGGTCAGGTAAAACCTTCGCCTTTTTGGTACCTGCGATAAACAGGTTAATGTCTCAGAAAGCATTAAGTAAACAAGATCCACGTGCGTTAATTTTAGCACCAACCCGCGAGCTCGCTAAACAGGTATTCATTGAAGCTAAATCAATGTGTACCGGTTTAAATTTGACTTGCTCGCTTATTGTGGGCGGTGAAAATTATAACGACCAGGTAAAAGCTTTACGCCGCAATCCGCATATTATCGTCGGTACAGCTGGTCGTGTTGCAGACCACCTTTTAGATAAGAGCATGTATTTAAACGGTTTAGAATTGCTGATATTTGACGAAGCAGACCGAATGCTTGATTTAGGGTTTTCAGCGCAGTTAAAAATGATTAATGACTACGCTGACCATAGAAAACGCCAGACAATGCTGTTTTCTGCCACGCTTGACAATATCGAACTCAAGCACATGACGACTCAGTTAACCAAAGGAGCGGTACGGGTAGCGGTGGGAGACTCTACCGCAGAGCATGGTGATATTGTTCAGCAGTGTTTCTTTGCCGATAACGTTGAAAATAAAGATCAAATCTTACAGTTTGAATTAAGCAAACGTTCATACAATCAAGCCATTGTTTTTACCGCAACTCGCGAAGATACGGACAGGATTGCTAACCTATTAAATGAACAGAAGTTGGAAGCAATTGCCCTTCGTGGTGACATGCCGCAAAACCAGCGTGCCGCCGTAATGAGTGCATTTGCCCGCGGACAACATAGCATCCTAGTTACAACAGACCTTGCCTCTCGCGGTTTAGACCTTTCAAAAGTAGGTTTGGTTGTTAACTTTGACCTACCTAAAAACGCCGACGAATATATCCACCGAATTGGGCGTACAGGCCGTGCAGGACAAAAAGGTGAAGCTTTTTCATTAATCGGTCCTAGAGATTGGAGCAGCTTTGAAGGGCTTAAAACCCATCTTCAATATGCACTTGAGTGTTCAGCCCACGATGAATTTCCAGCAAGTTTCAAAGGTTTTACTCCTAAGAAAAAAGTCTCGAAAAAACCAGGCCTTTCAAACGGTAAAAAGCGAACGGCGAAGCCGGCTAAAAGTGGCGTTAAAAAGCGCGTTGATACTATGTCGGGTGAAGATATTGGTATGGTTCCCGTTAAACGTAAGCCAAGAAGTATCCAGTCGGATGACGACGACGAGTAGAGCTTATAAAAAGAGGCTTATACACTCGTAACCGCTAAGCATGGTTCTTCTATGCTTAGCGATGGCCGGTATATCATTCAGTTTTACAGAACATTTTTTTACATTCTTTTTCTGTAATCCGTCTCCAGTAAATGCTGTACTACGCGTTCAAAATAATTAACTTAGTAAACTACTCCACTAATACAAGCCAGTGACTTTTAAGGCATTGAAGCCTTATATAAACGGATTTTGAAAACATGAAATTTCTTAAAGTTATGTCGTTATTGTTGGTTGCTATATTCCTTATTACCGCACTTTTTTATGAAAAGATAATAGCGAGCGTGCTATTACCCCAATATATAGATTGGGCGCAGGAAACAGATGAGAAAGGGATTGAAATTGGTACACCGTTAAATAACAAGGAACGGTCGTTGGCGAAAGAAATTGGCATCAAACACCCTGAAAAAGTCAGAATTGTTTATGTTGACGATGTCCCCTATCCTTACGAAAATTTTGCTCTTAAAGTATTCGGCCAGGCGGTTGGACTCGTTGGTGAAGGCATCACAAACAATGCACAAGTTTTCGGTTATTCGATTTACGCTCGTAAAGACTTCGAACTGACCAGGCCAAAATTAGCCCATGAACTAGTACATGTACTACAAGTTGAAAGGGCCAGCCTAGATAAAGTGGTTACCCAACACTTTTTTGACATGGCTGAGTATGGTTACGATAAAGCACCATTAGAAGTGGAAGCGGCAAAAGCTAATAATATATACAGTGCTGATTGGTAACATAAAAAAACGAGTACTTTTTAAAAAGCACTCGTTTTTGTTTATGTTCTGTGTACGATTTTAAGTTTCACTTGCGCATTAAAAAGAGCGTAAGGAAACCTCTGGCAAATGATGGCAACAGTAAGCCTTGGCCTAGTACTCCCACCACCCTTCTTGCCACCACTCCAAAAACTCTTCAAAGTCGATGTAACCGTCGTCATTACTATCGATAATCTTGAAGCCCTCTTGTACGTGGCTCGCTTTAGTTTTTGGCGAAATAACGGTTAGAAGCTCGATGAACTCTGGCAAATCGATTTGGCCATTGCCATCACGATCGAAAAAGCTAAAGTCCTTCCTAATTTCTTCAATTTTAGATTCTGAAAGTTGAGTGCTCACTCGCATTCCTTAATTTCAACTGCAATAAACACGAGTGTAACGCCCTTCTTTCTGGCTGTCTATGCCTGATTTTCTTTCGCTTTAAGTGCGCGTAAACGTTGAGCTTCCGCTTTTTCTTTGCGTTTTTGTTCCATGGTTAAACGCGCTTCAGTTCCAACGTGTTCCTGTTGGCGTTCTTTCGCTAGCTGAACTTGTTTTTCACGCTCTCTAAATCGAGCAATTTGATCTTCAGTATGTGTACCATAACAATGAGGACAGCTTACGCCTGGCTCGTATTTATCGCTTTGCTTGTCTTCTTCCGTTATAGGGAGTCTACATGCGTAACACTGCTCGTAATGGCTTTTCTCTAAGTCATGATTAACGGCTACGCGGTTATCAAATACAAAACAGTCACCTTCCCACAGCGACTCTTCTTTTGGTACATCTTCAAGATACTGAAGGATGCCACCTTCTAAATGATAGACCTCTTCAAACCCCTGTTCTTTCAAATAAGCGGTAGATTTTTCACAGCGGATTCCACCAGTGCAAAACATTGCAACTTTCTTATTTTTAGACGGGTCTAGTTCTTTTGCTACGTATTCTGGAAACTCGCGAAAGGTTTCAGTTTTTGGGTCAACCGCGTTTTTGAACGTACCAATTTCTATTTCATAACCGTTTCGGGTGTCGATTACCGTTACATCTGGGTCGCTTATTAGTGCATTCCAGTCCTTAGGCTTAACGTATGTACCTACGGTTTGGCGAGGGTCGATACCTTCAACGCCCATAGTCACAATTTCTTTTTTAAGCTTTACTTTAGTGCGGTAGAACGGCTGCTCGTCGTGAAGTGACTCTTTAAAGGAAATTGGGTTAATACGTTCATCACTGTTCAAATAAGCGAGTAAAGCGTCGATACCTTCACGGGTGCCCGACACAGTGCCGTTTATACCCTCGTGAGCGAGAAGAAGAGTGCCTTTGATGCCATTTGCTTCCATGGCTTCAAGTAGCGGTTGACGTATTTCTTTGAAGTTTTCAAGCGCAACAAATTTATACATTGCGCAAACAATATATTTAGACATAGTTTTTTACCTTTGCTGATTGGAGCGTAAGACCAGTGCAAAAATGCGGCGCGCAATATAACAAAACTAATGGTTAAAAACTAGGACAGATGTAATTATCTGTGCGGACTGGTACTAGTGAATGCTTTTTGAGTGTTCACGGTGCACGGTGTTGTGCTAAGCCATACTTCTAAAGGACGTTGAATTTAGGTGTTCAGGATTTGCAGAGTCAGTTTCACCGTGTTGTGAAGAGAGAATATCATAGAGTAATGTATTGTCTTCTTTAACTGAATTAGCATATTGTTTTTTCAGTCTTTTTTGCGTAGCGAGGCTGCAGTTGTGTATTACGTCATCGGGAAGACGCTTTTCATCGTTGGTTTGTGCTAAAGGTGCGGGTTTTAATGCCATGTACAATCGCGCTGTGGCATAGTCCTGTGCAACAAGCAAAGGCATAACGTGCATTGTTTTCCATTCACTTTCGCTCGCAGCGAGTGACGGCCGTCTGTAATGATTTAATGAGGCAAGTTGTGCCTTTACGCTATTTTGTTGTTCTAGGCCTGAATTTGCCGATTCAATTTGAAACGGCTCCGCAACACTGTGTTGCTGCATGGCAAGGTATAAGGAAAAAAGTGCACCTTGCGCTGATGCGCGAGCAAGCACCCCGCTTCGCTCCCAGTAAATACTGGGGTCGATAGGCGTATTGTCGTTAGCAGCGGGGGTGTCTAATGGCATCCATTTTTATTACTTAATTTGCATACTTATGTTTTCGGCAAGATAATGTTTTTCTTAAGCTTATTTTCTAAAGTTAGATATACTTCTACTAGGCCTAGGTGTGCTCATTCACGGATGCGAAATGCAATTTAGCAACAAACAAGTATTGATTGTTGAAGATCAACGACCTTTCCTCCTTCTCCTCAAGGGATTAATGCACTCTATGGGCGTGTCTGACGTGGTCACTAAATCGTCAGCAGAACAAGCGGTATCACTTTGTAAAAAGCATAAATTCGATATCATCATCTGTGATCTTCATCTAGGCGCAGACAACAAAAATGGATATGAATTAATCGAGGAGCTGCGCACGGCCAGTCTCATTAGTCCAACGACCGTGTTTATTCTAATTAGCGCCGATAGCGCACGACCGATAGTGTTAGGCTCAATAGAGCGTCGTCCAGATGACTTTCTTATCAAACCCTTTTCACAGGTACAGTTAAAATCTAGAATTGTACGTGCTTTTCAAAAACGCGAGTTCTTAAAAGAAGCTTATACACTGATTAATAAAGGAGAACTCAATAGCGCTATCGACCATATTGAAGCGCTCCTAGATGCGCCGTCTCATTATAAAGGTCACTGCGAGCAGCTCTTGGTAGAGTTATATTGGCGAATCGATCAGCCTCAAAAAGCCCTTGATGTTTTAAATAGCTACATAGATGGAAAGTCTGTGCTCTGGGCTCAAGTCGCGATTGGTAAAACCTACCTTCAATTGAAAGATTACGAAAAAGCTATTTCAGTGGCTAAGAAGACCCTCAAGCGCAACAGATTTAATGCAGATGCACACGATATTCTTGCTCAGGCCTATCAAGCTATCACATCTGGTGAAAAAGCATTAGAGGCTATCAAGGAAGCAATTAAACTTTCTCCCTATTCGCTGCCAAGGCATTTTAAAGCCTGCGAGATTGGCAGAGATAATGAGGATTTGCTACTCGCAGCAAGCTCTAGTTTAGCTATTTGGGATTTATCAAAACGTACCGTTCACAAAAACAGCCTTCATTGGTGCGGCATTATCAGAAGCTATTTAGACATTGCGGAATTTGCAGAAGATAAAAAACAGCGCAACAAGTATCAACAAGAAGCCCTTCTCACACTGCAGCGGGGAAAATTTGATGATCATCTTCAAAAAATAGACCGCGACTTTGACATAAGTATCTTTGGAAAAATTGTTAACGCCAGAATAAGCGCGATAGATGGAAAGTTAATAGACGCAAAGCGACATTTAGCCTTGTCTCAAAACTTACTAGATGAAAAGTACACTGACGTTCCTACAGCATATATCCCTGATAGTATAAATGTAATGTTTAAATTGGGTGAGTTCGATGACGCGGTTCAGTTAACCGCATTACTAGAATCACGGGACGATGAGCTCGACCAAAATAGTGCGAGTATGCTAAGAAAACAGTCTCAAGACGCGCAAAAAAGCCTAGCTAGCTATCAGCAGTTCAATCGCGAGGGCATTCAACATTACCAAGAAAAGGACTATGAGCGAGCTAAGGCTTCATTTGCCCTTGCTCAAGGCTTTGCACCTGTTAATACCGGTGTTGCACTCAACCTACTTCAATGTCTTCTTCAAATAGCGGTGAAAGAGGGTAAAGCCGATGCAAACTTGATTAATGAGTGTAAGCGTCTATTTAAGTTAATAGACGACATGACGCTCAAAGCAACCTATAAAGAGAAATACGTCAATCTTCGAGACGAACTCTCACAATACATCGGTTTTTAGGCTATTCATCAATCCCTTGCCTTTTATTTCACTAGGACAATCTTAAGCCCACTTATCAACCTCTATTACTAAACATTCGCTCAACGGGTTTTACTGCTTTCCCTCCAGATAAACATAACACATTTGTACTGTATATATATACATGTTATAACGCGAGTGGTTATTTCTTAAATAAAATATGTCAGCAAAATGTTTAGGTGAGATATCTCTACATCTGCTTTTGCTAAGAGGAAGTTTAATCTGCAATGCATGACAAACTGATACAAAAACTCGAAATTCTTTCAGACGCCGCTAAGTATGATGCGTCCTGTGCAAGCGGCTCAGCAGGTAAGCGTCAGGCAGGCAAAACTGATAAAACCGGTATAGGCTCGCTAACTGGTGGCTCAGGTATATGCCATAGTTTTACCCCAGATGGACGATGTGTATCACTATTGAAAATATTAATGACGAATTATTGTATCTACGACTGCCACTATTGCATCAATAGAGTATCTAGCAATGTACGACGTGCCCGTTTCTCAGTGAAGGAGACGGTAGATTTAACCCTTAATTTTTATAAACGTAACTACATCGAAGGCTTATTTCTTAGCTCCGGTATTGTTGGCTCACCAGATTTAACAATGGAAAGTATGGTGCGCATTGCTAAATCCCTGCGTCTCGATCACGGGTTCAAGGGCTACATACACCTTAAAACCATTCCAAACGCCTCGCCCGAATTACAGGCTGAGGCCGGTTTATATGCAGATAGATTAAGTATAAACGTCGAGATGCCAACCCAACCTTCATTAAATAAATATGCTCCAGAGAAAGACCTTGGCGCGATTCATGGGGCGATGAATACGCTTAAAGACAAAATAACGGAACATAATGTCGATAAAACACACTCGGGCAAACGCCCTCCTCGCTTTGCGCCTGGTGGACAGTCGACCCAAATGATCATTGGTGCGGATGATTCGAATGACAAAATCATTTTGGGAACCAGCGTTAAACTCTATAGCGAACAAAAGCTACGTCGGGTTTATTACTCTGCATTTTCCCCCATACCTGACGCCTCACAAGTTTTACCTTTGAAACCAGCGCCTTTAATACGTGAACATCGTCTCTATCAAGCTGACTGGCTTCTGCGTTTTTATGGATTTACCCTCGATGAAATTGTTCATGATGAAATGCTGGATATGGATCACGACCCCAAGCTCGCATGGGCATTGCGAAATCGCCATATATTTCCAATCGATTTAAACAAAGCCGATAAAATGCTTCTGTTACGAGTACCAGGGCTTGGTGCTCGTACAGTTCAAAAAATTCTCTCGATTCGTCGTCATACCAAATTAAATTGGATAGACCTTACTAAAATGCGGCTGCCTCTAAAAAAGTTAAAACCGTTCATCAGCGTGGGTGACTACTCACCGAACATTCACTTACTCGATAGCAATAATTTTGAACTTCTATTTAAACAGCCTAAGCAATTTGAGTTATTTGGTGGGTAAATGAAATTTATGTTAGCAGCTTCTAATTTAGTTTCGAAGGTAGTGCCAGAATGAAGACAATTACAATTACCTCGGTGCCTGGGTTTGATGAATGGCGCGAAGCATCAAGGGTGTGTCTAGCACACGGTATTCCTCCTGAGGCTATTATCTGGCAAAACGTTCAGTCGGTACAGGACGACCTGTTTGGTCATCAAGAGCAGACCCAAGCTACTAACAAACTTCAAATAAAACACACAATTCCCAAATCTGCTTTAGTGCTATTTAAGTATGCGCTATGTCATAGTGATACCAAACGCTTTGCTTTGTGTTATCGCGTTTTGTGGCGGATAATTTATGAAAATAGAAACCTTATTCAGCTAAAAACTGACGAAGATATAATGCAACTCTATATGCTTGTAAAAGCCGTCAAGCGTGACGCGTATAAAATGAGTGCGTTTCTGAGGTTCAAGGAACTTGAAGTTGAGGGTAAAGAACATTTTGTCGCGTGGTACGAGCCCGAACATTACAGTTTGGAGGTTAAGCTCGACTTCTTTCGAACTCGTTTTAAAAACATGCGCTGGTCTATCCTCACTCCCTACCGTGGCGCTCATTGGGATACCGATACGCTTCTTCTTGAGGATAATCCAGATCCAAGTGCAGTTCCTGATGATGACCGTATCGAAAAATACTGGCTTACTTATTATGCAAACATATTTAACCCAGCGCGCATTAAGACGAATGCGATGCTGAATCAAATGCCCAAAAAATATTGGAAAAATATGCCCGAAACCTCGTTGATAGACAACATGATCAAGCAGTCGGGTGCCCGTGCGTATAAAATGATTATTGATGGAAATAAGCACTGAATAGCTACGCACGAGCTTGTGTAGGCATACTTATTTTTTGAAGTTTTCCACTGTTTCAATAAGTTCATCAATATTTTTAAGTAGCGTATCTCGCTGCTTGTGGCTCATAGTTGTAAATATTTCAGAAATTAACGTAGCGGTAACGGCTTGATTGTGTTCACTACTTTGCTTATAGATGTCGCTCTTATACGTATCTGGGTTTTGCATTAGCGCAATAAGCTCCGTTTCAAAATCCTTATTAAACTTGCGTGTTACAAACAACTTTCTAGCAGCATTTTGTATGTCCCTACGATAATTTAACCATTCTTCACCAGTGGGAATAAACTGGCTAGCGTAAGTAGCAACAATTTGCTTTTGCTCGTCGCTAAGCTTTCCTATTCGCTCACTGATAGTTTCCTCTATGCGCTCAATGCGTTCTTCCAAACGCTTTTCTTCTGATTTCGCAAGCGTTTCAAGACGCTCTTCTTCTTCCTCTTTGTTGTCTTTTTCAAGTGCTGCAAAAAGAGATACGACTTGTTCGTCATCTAATGTTTTTGCAATTGATACCAACTCAGGGCTTATTTCGTCGCGAACTCGCTCCCAATGCTCCCTCGCTAGAACTAGATGCCCCTGCAAAGCGCCAGAATCTAATCTACCGTTTTTGATTTGACTTTTGATTTCGCTGAGGTGCGCTTTGTAGCGCTCAAGCTCTGATGTTTTGTGCCAGCGCAGCCAGTTTTGCAAATAATCATCAAATTTTTCTTCCTGCTCCCCCTTAAGTTCTATGTAGTCGTCCAAATACCAATAGACCCACCAGTCGAGGTTGTTGTAGGCCAATTTGGAACTACATGAAGCGAGAAAAATTACAGAAAACAAAACTAGCAGCAAGCGCATAATTCAATCCTTTTTTATTAACTACGTTCTCTACCGAAGATTCGCTTATTCGTTTTTTACATAGAAAAGCAATAACGATTTAGCAGCGTTACCTTTACGATATAAACGAGTTTTAAGTTCTTAGGCACTTGCTATAAATGTTTACTTTACGTGCCAACCCCTTAACGCTACCTTAAACATATTACCTGTAAAAAGAAGGATTTTAATGTGTCAAAACGTGTCGCAATTTTAACGTCTGGTGGTGATGCGCCAGGTATGAATGCGTGTATACGGGCAGCCATTATTGCGTGCCAAAAAGCTGAATATACGTTGTTAGGTTACCAACATGGATATAATGGCTTACTACAACAGGAACATGTCTCCCTCTCTCTCGGTTCGACCCACAATCTTATTCAACAAGGCGGTACTATTCTACACAGCGCCCGCTGTAAAGAGTTTAAAAACCGCGAAGGGCTGATAAAAGCAGCGGATAACCTAAAACAAGCTAAGATCGACACACTTATAGTCATTGGTGGTGATGGCTCGTTTCGCGGAGCATCAAAATTAAGCGAACATTGGGATGGTCAAATTATAGGTATACCCGGCACGATAGATAATGATATTGCTGGTACAGATGCAACTATTGGCTATTTTACCGCTATAGACACAGCAATGAGTTCAATCGATAAAGTCCGAGACACCGCAGATGCGTTTGAGCGAATTTTCCTAGTAGAAGTTATGGGTCGTAATGCCGGCTTTTTAGCATTAAACGCCGCTCTTTCCTCGGCCGCTGATTACGTGGTTGTACCTGAATTTTTTGAATCAGCCGAGATAGAGATTCAAAAAATGGTAACGCAGATCAAAGCACAGCGAGCGTTAAAGGGGGCCGTAAGCTTTATCGTTGTTGTGGCCGAAAACGTCTGGCCCAATGGCTTAGCAGGGTTAACCGAAGCATTACGGCAGCATGATATTAGCGATGTAAGGCCTGTCACATTAGGTCACGTTCAACGCGGAGGCTCACCAGTGGCACAAGACCGCTTACTAGCAACAACCCTAGGGGAACACGCTGTCAAGTTAGTGGGAAGTAAGGCTACTAACATCATGGTAGGTGAAGTAAATCAACGCCCCGTTACCGTACCCTTGTCGAGAACATGGGAAACAACAAAGCCCTTGAACGATGCAAGTGTAGAAGCAATGCGTACACTAATGAATGAGAGATACAGCAGTGAATAGCGAATAAGTTTATAACAAAAATGCTATGCTCATCGAGCGGAACTACTTAAAGAATAATAGAAAGCCTTGTTTAACTATAAACAAGGCTTTCTAAAACAAGGCCAAATGTTATGGTGCCGCTTTACATCTTCATTGCTGCTTTGACTTTATCGCGATGGCTACGGCTTACCTTTAACTCGGTATCGTTTTGAAGAATTAAATGATACTCACCGCTTATATGACTGACTAATTTTTTAACGAATCGGATGTTAGCAATCGCAGAGCGGTGAACGCGAACGAAAAACTGAGGGTTAAGTTCTTGTTCCAACTCTTTCATAGTCTTTCGCATAATATGCATGCCGTCTAGCGCATGAACACACATATAGTCACCCGCAGCGTCAATCCACTGTATGTCTTGAACATTAACACGCGTTACTTCAGAGCCATCTTTTATAGCGAGCACATCAGGATATGGATTGGTCTCTACTGGTTCACCATTAGCAAGTTTGCGGAGAATCTCTTCACAATCATCACCCGTTAATTCAGCAACCAAACTTACAAGCTTTTGCGACTGCTCATCTTGATGCTGCGTAGAAAAATACTCACGCACTTTGTCTAATGCAGCGCCTAAACGTTCGTCGTCTGCAGGCTTTAATAGGTAGTCAAGCGCATGAACATCAAACGCTTTAATAGCATAGCTATCATAGGCAGTTACGAACACGATCATTGGAATAGGTTGTTTTAATTCCCGAAGTTTATGAATAACTTGAAAACCATTTAAACCAGGCATCTGTATATCCAAAAACACCAAGTCAGGGCGATGTTGAGAAATACTGCTCACCGCCTCAAGGCCGTTTTGACATTCGGCAACCACCTGTACATCATCATGGCGTTCTAACCTAGCACGAAGCCCTTTTCGAGCTAAAGGTTCGTCGTCCACTACAATGGTTTTAATCACTTGCTTTGTCATGTTATACGTCCTTAACTTCATACGGAATGCGTATTCTTACGCGCACACCAGAAGGCTGATTGTGTTCTATTGAGAATGCAAAATTACGGTGATAAAGGGATTGCAAACGTTCTTTTATATTGGCTAAGCCCACGCCGTTCTCTCGACTTAGCGTACCGTCTTTAATGTCCGCTCCAGGCCCATTATCGGCCACGTCCATCAATAGGTCATTTCCAAAAGTACGTGCAGTTATTGAAATACGACCGCCGTTTTCCATTTTAGATATGGCGTGCTTTATCGAATTTTCAATAATTGGCTGCAAAATCATACTTGGCACGAGAGCACTCTCACAGCCTTCATCAATGTCCCAAAGTACTTCTAAACGGTCATCGAAACGCACTTTTTCTATTTCTAAGTACAGGCGCAATGCCTTAATTTCCTGCCCTAGTGGAACTCGCTTTATCGGGTCGTTATCTAAAGAGTAACGCAAAAAGTTGCTAAGGCGCGATACCATAGCTTCCGCCGTATCATTTTCCTTTAGCAGGATGAGTGTTGATATAGCGTTGAGCGTATTAAATAAAAAGTGCGGATTAAGTTGGTAGCGTAGCATTTTTATATGCGCTTGGTGCGCCATAGTGCTTGCTTTAAGCGCATTTTGTTTTTCTTTTTGGAGCATCTGGAAGTTTTTGATGCCGAAATACACGCCACTCCAACAGCCTACCATTATCAAAGAGTTGATGGTGTTGGTGAAATACATATACCATTCATCAGGGCGATATCCATGTTTATAGATTTCCCAGTAGTTTATGTTTTTTACCACAGCCCATAGCAGCGCAATTAAATAACAAGAAACGATCACAATAGTGATCATGTTGAGGGGCGACTGCTTTCTTGCCCAACGGTAGATATATCGAAGAGGGATGGTTAACAACCAACCTGCATAGGCGTTTAGCATAATAATGAAGACCCATATAGGCCTTACATCATGGAGAAATGAACCAATGTAATAAATTATCGCAAACCCTGCCCAGCCCGCGCTGTGCAACGTCCAAAATAATCGTTCATTACTTTCTATTACACGCTGAAAGCGACTCACATTATTACCAGTTTAAAAACTTATAATAAGATTATACGCAAGCATTGCTATCACCCAAGCAGCTTGGTCGTGCCACTTATGCTTCTGGTCGCAGGGCAAAATCTTGAAATTAGACATTTTTTGGCGAAATAAAGGGCTTTATCAGGTTAAACCCGCTTGGCTTTAGTAGCTAATATTCATTCTTTTTAGCCAGTGAACCCACCACCAAGCTGGGCCGACTAAAAGAAACCGTAAATCATCAAAAAAAGACGGCTTCTTACCTTCAATACGATGACCTATAAATTGAAGTGCCCACATAACCACAAACAACACAAGTGAAAACGACCACACAGTGATATTGAAATGTTCAAGGGTGTTAATTGCACCAAAACATAAAATAGTAAGTAGGGTCATTGCGGCCCCAATGGGCCCGGAAAGAAGGAAGTAGTAGTACAGTACAGGCAAGGCGATGATATGGGCCCAAGTTACATCAAACTGCGCGATAAAGTTGGGAACAGGTATACTCCAGAACAGCCCAATTGTGACAAAATAAATGCTCGGAACCGCTATCGCGTGAATAATGACATTCGTTTTATTTTGATGGCTTTCGCCGTATTGCATTAGTAAACGCTCAATGCTTCTCATGTAGACCCCCCTAGCCTGCTTATATAACCATTATTAAAAGCGCACTCGTTATCACGTTTTACACCACTATTAAGCTAAAAGTGTGTGCCGCGACAACAGCGTCTTTATCAGTTTCTCATCACAAGTAAAGGCGAGCCCGTAGTAAACCACATCGTTCTCTATCTTATGGTTTTTTACTTTAGCTGTAAGAGCTACTTCTTTACCGTCTAACAAATAATTTATTTTAACTTCAGATTCATCGATCATTATTGGCCAATTCGGTTTCACCTGTAACGCGACTTTCGACCCTTTTTCGCTCAAATCGATTATGATCCCCGTCACATTTTCATCGCTTGGATACACGTCTGCTTCTAGCGTAACTGACACACCAAGCTGTGCACGTTTAACCGACCTAAGTCCAATACTTTCAATACGTTTTGGAAAGGTTGTAACAAGTAATCCTGAAGGTTTTGAGAGTAACTTTAGCACTTTTACTTTAAATGCAATAACCTGACCGGTATCGCCTTCAAGTACAGAGCGAACGACCACATCGTTGCCTACGGTGAGCGCATCTCTTACCGTTATCCACTTAGCAGACGTGGGAATATGAAAGAGCAAGCACTCGTCAATGAGCATACCTATATAGTCAGTTTTTACGCGCTTTGGCGCAGCCGGCATAGAAATCTGTAAATCTACTGTATCGCCGGGCACTAACGTTCGTAAAGAATCTAAGTTTTCTTCACTCAATACACTGCTTTGTATTTTTTCAGCCATTTGTATTTGTTATTGCTGGAATTAATAGGAATAAGTTCAATGTACGCATCAAACAAAAACTAATCAACACTGTGATGTGAAAGACCCTTAATAATTGTTAAAGAATGTTAGTTATGAATCTGTTGGGCTAAGCGCCTTAGATTGGTATAGTAATTAACTCGAGTTATTGACCCTATTGGACGTTTATGCCTTCTGCTCTTCATTACACGTTAACTATCGAAAATTGGCGTGCCCATCAATTTACCGTTACATTAGATATCCCCGAACACAGTAAAAACATGCTTGAGCTTTCATTGCCAAGCTGGATACCAGGCAGCTACATGGTGCGGGATTTCGCCAAGAGCATTATAGATATCAATGTTACCACTGGTGCAAATAGTAAAAATGAACATCTAACCATGCTCCCCATCGTCAAGCTTGATAAGCAAACATGGCGTGTAGAAACCCAGGGAAAACCATGCACCATTAGGTATTCTGTTTATGCAAATGATTTGTCAATCAGATCGGCATTTATGAACGATCAGTATGCGTTTATCAATGGTACCAGTGCGTTTCTTAACGTGTCTGAATTTGAAAATGCACGCTGTGAACTCGATATTAAACTTAATGAGAATGATCCAGAGATCACTGATTGGAAAGCCTATACATCCATGCCCACACGGGCGGATAGTGCATCTTCTTCTAAATGGCACTTCGTTGCACAAAGTTATGACGAGTTTATTGACCATCCTATTTATGTAGGTATTGCCGATACTCACTGCTTTGATGTGGATGGTGTTTCATTCACCTTACTATTTTCTGGCAATAACAACATCGACTATGAGCGTATCGCTAAAGATTTAACGCCTATTTGCAAACATCACCTTGATTTGTTTGGTGCCCCTCGGACTATCGACAATTATTTGTTTATGACGCTGCTTGCCGACAATGGTTTTGGAGGTCTTGAACATAAGTACTCTACTGCTCTACTGTACCCACGTTTTGACTTGCCACTGGTTGGCGAAAGTGGCAAAAAAACAGATAGCTATATTACATTCTTAAGCCTCTGTAGCCATGAGTTTTTCCATACATGGCATGTAAAGCGAATTAAACCCAGTGTCATGGTCAAGCCGGACTTGTCGCAGGAAACCTATACCAACCAACTGTGGATATATGAAGGCTTTACGAGTTTTTACGACGATGTAACCCTTGCTAGAACTGGCGTTATCGAACCACAGAAGTACCTCGATATTGTGGCGCAAAACGTGAGTCGGCTTTTACAAAATGCCGGGCGCTTAAAACAAACCACTGCAGAGAGTAGTTTTGACGCATGGACAAAGTTTTATAAGCAAGATGCTAGCGCTACTAATAATATTGTTAGCTATTACACCAAAGGCGGTATTATTGCTCTCGGACTGGATTTATTGCTTCGTAGAGAGTCTGACAACAAGGTCAGCTTAGATATGCTCATGCAGTTGCTCTGGCAAAACTATGGAATAGAGGAAAAAGGCACGCCTGACAACGTTATACAAGATTTATGTAAAACGCATTTTGATATTGATGTATCAGCATATTTAGACCAAGTAGTTTATGGCACAGATGACGTAGAACTAGCCTCACTCGTTAGTGAGATGGGGGTTGATTTTCATATTCGCCCTCGCGTGTCGAGTGACGACAAAGGTGGTTTAACGTCACAGCCTGCAATTGTCAATCAGCTTGGCGCCACGCTCAAACCAGCAAGCTTTGGTTTGACGGTTGTACAGGTTTTTGAAGGGCTCGCCGCCATGGATGCTGGAATTCTGCTAAACGATGTGATTATTGCACTTGATGGACACGTCGTGAATGCGCAAAAGTTTCAACGTCTTTTAGATAATGCACAGGCGTCAACGGTAGAGATAACCCTTATCCGTGATGGCAGACTCCTTACCTTGCCCCTTAATGTAGTTAAAGCCCGCACAGACATGGCGTTCTTTACCATTACCGATCAGCAGAAGCTCAGCAAATGGTTAGCTCGGTAAATTAAAAGAAAAGGCACCACAAGGTGCCTTCTTAACGTGTATCTAGCTGATTGGAGCGCGCTTAATCTTTTTCTGGTGAGCCAGATATAACCGTTTGCGGGTCTAATCTCATTTTCCCAAGGTTAATTCGCCAATCTAGATGGGGACCGGTAGAGCGGCCCGTTGTTCCAATAGTGCCAATTTGTTCACCCTGCTTTACTGTATCTCCCACTTCTACCGTGATGGTATCCATATGTAAAAAGGTTGAGAACACACGCATCCCATGATCAATAATCAGCGTGTTTCCTGAGTAGTAGAGGTCGTCAGCCATTGTTACAACGCCATCTACCGGGGCATACACATGTGTACCTGTTTCATTTGCTATATCAAGCCCGTAATGAGGCCATTTAGGCACGCCGTTTAAAATACGCTGACTACCATACACGCCAGAAATACGTCCGTTGGCTGGCCACTTAAAGCCTGTAAACAACGCGTCTAAATCAGAATTGCCGCTACGAGCATTCGCCACATTGATATTATCTTGCTTAATACGTGCCGTGACTTCAGCAGGTGGCGTAACCATTTTTTGTTCTAACCCATCAATACGCTGAATATTGTATTCCCGCTTTTCTAGCGTAATGTGGCGCTCCCATTTCTCACCGTTGGTTAATTCTACAGTGAGGCGTTGTTCTAGCGGGGCTTCTCTTTCAAACCCAACAACAAACTTGCCATCCTTGTTGGTGGGCACGCTCTGCCCGTTTAAGAAAACACGCGCGCCGTTTGGCGCTTGTCCGCGCAACAATGCGCCCTGTGTAAACTTCCCGTTGAGGGTGACATCTATGTTTGGTTGTTGCAAAGGTTTAGCCGTGGTGCCGCTAGTGTTAGTTCCTTCTGAAGCAAAACTCACTTGCGGCGATACAATTAGCGCAATTGAGCAGAGTAAAGCACGAGTAAGTAGTCTAAAACTCGCGTTTCTCGTTCGTGTAATTTCCATAGCCAATTCCTTACCCACTTGAGTCGCTATCTTGTCGTGCCGCTGTTTGAAGGGGTCTGCTTACCCTTTAACGGTAGCACCCTTACCTACGCCTTCATAAGCAATCACCTGACAAACGCCATCCGGTGTCCGTTTCTTTTGTTCTTCAAGTAAATACTGTGCCAAACACTCAACCGTAGAGTCAGTTTCAATGATTTCGCAATCTGATTTAGGAATTAGCAATTCGAAATAACCCTGCGAAGACTCATAAGCGAAGCAGTGATAATCTTCTTGATTTTCTACTTCACCCTTTAATTTTCTGTCGCTGTAGGCAATCTGGTCTTCACGGGTGGCTATGTAGATATCTTCCCAGCGTTCAGCCCAGTATTGTTGGCTGTCGACACACACTTTACCGTCTAAGATAATATCAATACGAGAACGATGGCCATGAGCGATGCGCTGACAATTACCGTCATGCTTTTTTAGCCCGTGTGTGTAGTGATAATAAGGTGAGGTAATAACCTCTTCCCGAAGATTAAGCGTAATATTTTCAACGTTTTCCGGCAAATGCGTAGCCAAAACCTCTTTTAGATAAACACCCACTGAATCCATATTAATTTCATCAGAATACACAAACGCATACGCTTCAGCAGGACAATGAAGCATGATGCTACGGCCATCTTTGCAGGTAAAACGGGTTTCAACTTGTTCTGAGTCATCCTCATGGATCACTTCTGAGCCTTCATACTCAGCCGGTACGAGCAACTTATGGTCAACATATTCGTCAATCAATCGCTTTAAGTTCTTTTTAACATGACCGAAGTCTTGAACCATGCTCTCTTCGTTAAGTTCACCGTCCAAAATCACATCGACAATCCAGCTTTCACCAACCATGCCACGCTTTGGGCAAAGGTACGAGAAGTCCATCACTGTCAAATCATTTACAAATAATTGCATAACACCCTTGAATCGAGTTTATTTTCTAAAAACTAGTATACGTTTTTTATCGCGGTTTCGCAGCGACTAGTCCATTGAAGATTGGCGATTAAGCTGATCTTTTAAATTTGGTGGAATTCCACGTATCGTCAGCGTATCGGTTGCTGGGTCATAGAAAACCCTATCCCCCATTAGTTTGCGCTCAAAACTCAAGGAAATGCCTCCGCCTTGCCCTGTGAACTTAGCAAGCTGTTTCAGCGCTGCTGGATCGGGCTGAATTTCTTTTTCAAGCGGGACTTCCATTGATTGAGTAAATGCAGAAAAATTACTGCTAGTCTCTTCGTTTTGTGGAAGTCGGTTAGCCAACTCGTCGACCGACAGGCTTTCACCCGCATCAATTTTTTCTTTGAAGTACGATTTTACTTCTTCTCTATGCTGATGCTGCTCTTGCGGGTCTAACGATTCACTGGCTAAGTATGCATCCACAGAAGAAATAAGCTGTTTATTTTGCTGCTTAACGTCTACCAGTTCTTCGCAACCAACAAACTGCATAAAGAAGTCTGATACTTTACGGCCCATTCTACCTTTAATAAAACTAACGTACCGCTGTTGCTCTGGCTGTACATCCCATTGAGTTAGATCGAATCGAACGGCAAGTTGCATTTTCGCCAAATCTAAATGCTCGCGAGCAGATAAATCAAGAGAGTTCGTCACTTCAACATGTGACCGGGTATTTAACAACGCAATCATGAGGTACTGCGTAGCCAAATATTCGTACTGACAGAAAATTAAAAAACCCGTCTCTACCGTTCCAGTTTCAGCTAGCGTGCGTACTAAACGGTTTGTTGCTGACACCGAAAACGCGTGAAAAGCATCCTCTACATTGTCGCCCGCTGCTTTTTGAATATCCATATACGCTCTTAGACCTTCCGCAAACTCAGCGACATTCTCGGTGCTTTTCTGCGTCTCGGCTTCCCCCTCTTCGTTCTCAACTTTGGCTTCGCGAGTTACTTCACTAACGAAGTGGCCTACCCCCTTTCCTGGTTTGGCGTTAAAGCTGTGATTGATTTGATGGGCAAGAAGCTCAATTTCGGGCGTAACTGCAAGGCAGTTTTCTCGGGGAATAGCTTCAATTTTCTCTTCTTTGTTTACAATCAAACGATGTACAACAAAGTGATGAATCAGTGCACTCATAGAGTATCAGGTGTCCTGTTGCTTAAAAAGTGTCAGAATTATTCAAAGAATTGCGGGATTTAAGAATGAATGATTGTACTCACTCAAACAACGATTATAATCATTTTACGTGTAAAACCATTCTTTTTATCAAAGAAATCTTAAAAAAGAGGCGTAGCAATGCCCCAACAAAGCCGCTATAACAACGACGAATTCGAAGCGCTAATGAATAACGTCATTCTAACGCTTGAAGAAGCTGGTGCAAACCGCGATCTTTCTCTTATGGTGTTAGGAAATGTAATTACGCATATTTTGAACACGCAGGTAGCTCCTGAAAATCGTGAAAAAATGGCAACGCAGTTTGCCGATGTTCTTAAGAAAAGCGTAAAAAACAGCTAAGGGACAGCATGATACTTGCCGAATCACCTCGTCGCCAGCGCGTTACTAAACTGGTAAATTGGGGGCACTGGTTTGCCTTGGCGAATATTATTATCGCCATTGTTATAGCCTCAATTTTCGTGTTCTCTTCCCCTATGCCTGGAACAGGTATCGGCACTGTATATCTTCTTGCCAATTGGTTTGGTCATATCGGATTTATGACCTTCTTCGGCTTTGTTATTTTTATTCTTCCGCTATGCTATTTGGTCAATAACCAAAGGGTGATAAAGCTAAGTGCCTCTATTATCGCTGCAGTAGGCCTTGCGCTTCTGGCATTCGATGCACTCCTCTTTAACCGCACTGGCTTTCATATAAGCTTTCACGCCGCCGATTTACTGCGAAGTGAAGCACAATCGACAATGGCAATCGAGAGCTGGCAGCAATGGTCATTTCTACTTCTTTTGTTTGTGGTATGGCTTGGGTTTCAACTGGTTCTAGCTAATGCAATCTGGAAGCGTGTTGAGCGCTTTACTCGCTATAAAGTAGGGATACCCGTCACTACATTTTTCGTCAGTTGCTTTGTTACAAGCCACGCCATTCATGTTTGGGCCGATGCTAGGCTTTATCAGCCAATTATTAAACAAGACAACATGTTTCCGTTGTCTTACCCAGCGACGGCTAAAACGACGATGTCGCGCTATGGTCTTCTAGATTTAGCTGCATATGAAGAGCGAAAGCAGCTACAGTTCAATCCAGATATCCATAACATTACTTATCCTGCAGAACCTGTTTATTGCTCTATAGAGACAAATAGAAACTTAACAGTAGTCGTGCAGACGGACAACGAGCAAACCGTCAATATTGGCGAAATTGCTTCAACTAGCCTGTCTCAAGTGGCCAATTACTACTCAACAGCAAGCACTATTGAAGGTTTAATGGTATCCACCCTATTTGGTGTGCCTGAGATCTATCAAGACGCATTGTCTCAAAAGCGTCCCGTTCTGCTAGCACTTCCCTTGGGTTCAGGTATGCCAGTTTCTATTCATAGTGATGATTCGCTGCCATTACCGCAACTTTCAGGCTACCAACAGCCGATAACGAATAGTCACCAAGGGCTTCACATCGCTTTTATGCAAAGCGCAGATACAGCTAGTTATGTGAAGAGCACGCTTGCACGCAATCACGATATTATTGTGGCAACGGGGTTTGGAAGTGAAGATGGAAAGGGAGTGCTTTACAGCACCCTTAAGTTAGACGCAAAGTTAGCGAGTACCGAAGATTTAGCGCCAACGATATTAAATGCCCTGGGGTGTAACGCGCCAACCACCTATTATTCAACAGGCCAAAATCTATTATCCCCTAATAGGGCTTGGTTGGTGAGCACTTCAGGTGAACGAATTGTTGTATTCCACGACAATAAACGCACTGATGTATTAAGTAATGGAAGTTACGAAATTAGCGACATGGCAACGGGAAAACGTAGCAAAGACCCGTTAAACGTCGACTTATTAAGTCAGGCAATAAAGCACCTGTCGCGCTTTTCAACGCAAAATTAATGATTAACGCTGCTGTGCAGTAATTCTTTTACTCACAGCAGTTTACATCCTATCTCACTGAAAATTCTTAATTTTCAGCCTAAGCGCCGGTTACGCATAACCATTCATTCACGTAATCAGCTCTTTTAGACTCTCAATTCTTGTTACCGAGTGGTCGTTCGAAAGCTGTGCTCTCTGCTCGCATGAAGCATTGTCTTTGCTTAGGAAAAAACTTTGCTTGAGCCCTGCCGCATCAGCAGCCTGTATATCCCGCCAGCTATCGCCAACCAACACGCTATTAGCTAGGTCTATTTTTAAATCTTGTGCAGCCGATAAAAGCATTCCCGGTGCTGGCTTTCTGCATGCGCACTTTGTTGCGTACTTAGGAATGTTTCCATCAAGATGGTGTGGACAAAAATAAAAAGGTAGTGAATGGATACCATGAGTTGAAAAGTCGTCTTGAACCCGCTCCATAAGTACCTCAAAGTCAGTTTCAGTATAATATCCACGAGCAATACCGCTTTGATTTGTTACGACAACAGGAAGAAACCCTTTAGATTGGAAGAAAAGTACCGCGTCAAAAATTCCCTCTATAAAATCAAAATCCTCATATTTTCCAACATAACCATGGTCTACGTTGATAACTCCGTCCCTATCTAGAAAAAGCGCAGGTTGCTTGTATTGGTTATTCATTTAGCATCTTCGCTGTTGTGTTTTTGCCAAAGTTGAATGTGAAAATCAGCGGAAACCGACGTGAGCGTTTTCACAATCTCATTAATTTTTCCTTCTGGCAATTTCCAATAAAAAGGCGTCATTTTTATCAACGCAAGAGCCTGCTCAACGCTTTTAAATTCAATAGAAAACGTGAATATCTCGTTGTGTAATCTCGTGAACCCTGCCCTTGGCGCTTCTTCAAGCTTGTGTTGTTTCGGATCGTCATAAACCCTTGTTTTTAGCTCAAACAAATGCTTTGGAGCAGGGTCCACAGTAAGCAGAAGGCCTTGGGCTCTTAGTACTCTTAGATACTCCTCGTTGCTCCCCGGTGCGAAAACCTGAATGATCACATCTTGACTGGCATCAACAAGCGGTAAGTCAAAGCTACTTGCTACCACAAACTGTGTGCTCTTAAATGCTTTGGCAGCAAGTTCAACCGCAATCTTAGCTATATCACTACCCGCGCCATTAACTGAAAAACCTTTAGCCAGTAATCCGTCGATAACTGCATCTAAGTAACTGCCTTCACCGCAGCCAGCATCGTAGATATTAATGAAACCTGATTTACGTTCTCCATCCAAAGGTACAGAATGAGTATCTTTCTTGCCCAGGGTATCCCCTAGTAGTGAAATTATTCTCTCTTTTAGCGGTAGGTAAGCGTTTAGTTGGTGAAATTCTCTTCGCGCTCTCACCATGTCCTTATCGTCGCCTGGCACTTTTGATTTTTTAAACTGAACAGGCAACAAATTTACGTAACCAGACTTTGCTTTATCGAAGCTATGGCGATTGGGGCAGATAATCTGTTTAGTACCAAGAGAAATCGGGGATTTACAAAGTGGGCAGTGCCACATGGCAAGATCTTACTTGTAGGAAATTTGCCGCTTAGGATACCAAATCCAGTACCTTGACGGCAATACAGTGTTCCATTGCTCCGTCAGAACCTTGTATTTCAAAAGGTGCTCTAGTCAGCACGATAGAGCTAAAGCACCTTTTAAGACTTATAAAGCTTAAAGTGACGCCAGCGGATGGTTCTCTTTTGTCCAAGGCGAAGTGAAATGATGTTCAATCTCGCCCGGGGGAACATCTTCGACGTGCTTATATTTCCACTTGGGCGCCATGTCTTTGTCAATCAAGAGCGCCCTAACACCTTCTTGAAATTCACCACTCTCACCGCAACGACAAGACATGTCAGCTTCCATTCTAAAGCAATCAGCTAGCGTCATATTCCCACCTCTCTCGCACTGCTCAAAAACCAGGTGCATGGTAATGGGAGAACCTTTCGCTAATGTCGCTTGAGCTTTTGATAGCCACTTGTTGTCTTGCATGTCACAAGACAAAATCGCATTTACAACCTCAGTAACGTTGTCGCCTTTACATAATTCATTAATCAACGCCATATTGGGTTCGATATTGCTTTGCGGGATATTTTCTGGCCCTGGAAGGTCACTCAGGACATGGGTTACCGCCTCGTTTAAATTATCTAAATCAGTGACGTTCCAAGAATAATTTGCAAGTTGCTCGAGCAAATTATCTTTTTCAGCGCTACTGACCATGATATCAGCTAATCCAACGTAGCAAGCGTCAGCCCCATTCATCTGCCCACCCGTTAACCCTAGAAACAAACCTGATTTCCCTGGTAGCCGAGGAAGAAAGTAACTTCCTCCAACGTCAGGGTAAAGTCCGATGGTAATTTCAGGCATGGCCAGGCGAGATGTTTTGGTGACAACTCGATGGCTAGCACCGCAGAGAAGACCCATGCCACCGCCCATCACAATGCCACTTCCCCATACAATAATGGGCTTACTATAGTTATGAATGGTGTAGTCTAACGTGTATTCAGTTTCGAAAAACGTTTCTAGGAATGCCGGAATTTGTCCTTGCGCTTCAACCATTGATTTGTACATGGAAACGATGTCACCACCAGCACAAAAAGCCTTTTCGCCAGCCGAGTCGATAACTACCGCAACAATATCACTTCTAGTATGCCACCTTTGTAATGCTTTTAGCATAAGGTCTGCCATTTCGAGATCTAACGCATTTAATGCTTTTGGCTTATTCAACGTCAACCGGCCTATTTTAAAGCCATCTGTTTTCGTACTAATCTCATCAACGATCACAACTGATTCGGCATCTGTCATTGCAACTCCTATCGGGAAATCCGTTTATAAACATGAATAAAAAAGGGTTTTACAGTACGCTTCGTTCGTCCGACAGTAAACGCCTACCGATGATCACCCGCATTATTTCGTTAGTTCCTTCCAATATCTGGTGAACTCGGACATCTCTGAAATGACGCTCTAGAGGATATTCTTTTATGTAGCCATATCCGCCATGCAGCTGCAATGCGTCGTTACATACGTTAAAACCGACATCTGTTGCAAAACGCTTCGCCATTGCACAATACGTTGTTTTATCAGCGTCATCGTTATCCAGTTTACATGCAGCCATCCGCACCATTTGTCTTGCGGCAACAAGTTCTGTTGCCATGTCAGCCAGCTTGAATTGTAGCGCTTGAAAACCAGCAATGGGCTTTCCAAACTGTTCACGCTCATTCATGTAGTCTCTTGCTACATTTAACGCTTGCTGTGCAGTGCCAACTGAACATGTTGCGATGTTAATACGGCCACCGTCCAAGCCTTGCATTGCCATTTTAAAACCCTGGCCTTCGTCGCCTAATAGCCAACTTGGATGAAGCTTCACATTATCAAACGTTATCATACGGGTTGGTTGCGCGTTCCAGCCCATTTTCTCTTCTGCTTTGCCATACTCAATGCCTGCTGCATCAGCAGGAACAGCAAATGCAGAAACCCCTTTCGGACCTTCTTCTCCAGTACGAGCCATAACAACCAATACGTCTGTGCTACCCGCGCCAGAGATAAAAACTTTTGAACCGTTTAAAACGTACTCACCGCCTTCCTTAACGGCTTTAGTTTTAAGTGACGCCGCGTCAGACCCAGCACCAGGCTCTGTAAGGCAATACGACGCGAGTTTTTCACCAGAAACCAGCTTTTCACACCATGTGCTCTTAACTTCTTCGGTTCCCCAGGTTGCAATCATCCACGTCGCCATGTTGTGAATAGTTAGCATAGCGGTGGTTGTCGTGCACCCCATCGCAAGCTGCTCGAAGATAATTGAAGAATCAAGACGCGAAAGCCCTAGACCCCCAGCGCTTTCTGGCGCGTACAAACCACAGAATCCTAATTCGCCTGATTTCTTTATTGCCTCAACAGGAAAATAATGTTCTCTGTCCCACATCGCTGCATTGGGCGCCAACTCTTGTTGTGCGAATTGACGGGCGGTTTCTTCAAAGGCCAATTGGTCGTCTGTTAAATCAAAATTCATGAGTCATACCTTCAATTGATTTGCTTTTTCATAACAATAACCAATAGCTACCCCTTACGTAAACGTAAAGGTAAACATTCTTTTAAATTTTGTCGCAAAGGACGTAAATATTTTGTGACGACAAGAGGTTCACAATTGGATATCGCCTCCATCGACATAAAATCTTGGTCTATTTGCTAATGCACTTTTATGCCGCTACTGATAACCTAGCTACTTTGTCATCACACACTAAGTACTCGTGGAATTTAGAATTGCTATTGTAGAGGATAATGCCACCGCTCGAACTGCGCTTCGAGGGCACCTTATGTCTATTGCAAACTTAGAAGTGAGTAGTTTTGCTACAGGTGTTGAACTTAAGGCCGCGCTAAAAAAGCAGAACTTTGAGCTTTTGCTTATGGATTACCACCTCGGTGAAGGTAAAAACGGTGTAGAATGGGTTCATAATCTTCGCGAGGCGGGGTTTATTCGTCCAAGCACGGGCATTATCTTTTTAACGTCAGATCGCTCTCCACAAATCATTGGTCGTATTATGGACCTGCAACCTGATGTCCTTCTTATAAAACCCTATACAATCGCATCCCTGACCCGGCAAGTTAACCACTACTTAACGTACCGAGACTTTATAAAGAACGCGTTGCATTCGCTTGATAATAGAGAGCCAGACCGAGCAGTAAATATTATTAGAGCGAAGATAAAAGAAGGCATTCCACCTCGTCTTGTTGGAGACATCAGAAAGCTTTACGCTCGTCTTCTTGTCGATTGCGGAGAAATTCGCCGCGCACTAAGTATTTATGAAGACGTGTTGACCCGTTCGGAAAAGGTACTTTGGGCTCAATGGGGTAAAATTAAGTGCCAGTATGCGTCAGGTCAGTGGCCAGATTGCAAAAACCATTTAAGCGATTTAGTTAATTCAAGTCTTGCTCGCGATAAAGCCTTTGAATGGTTAGCGTCCATTTCCTTCGAGCAAAGTGCGTTTGAAGATGTAGAAAAATATTTAAACGAAATCAACTTTAGCGAGCTAAGTCTTCCCGCAGCTAAATTAAAAACTATTGCTTTTCAGAAGCAGGATAAAGTCATAGAAGCCATTGACTTACTTCAGAAAAAAAGAGCAATGCACAGAAGCGCTAAAGACAGGTTTGTTGACTTTACTTTCGAACTTGCAGAATTTTATCTTTTGTTAGCGGAAGAGTCCCCAGAGACAAATCGGACAGAGAGTTTGTCTCAGGCCCGTAAGCTAGTAGGTATAGCAGGGCGAAGCCAAGGTGATCCACAAATTCTTCAAAAGCGAGATTATCTCCTTGCCTTCGGCGCAGTAATTGAGAACGATTTAGAAAAAGCGGCGCACCTGCTTGAAGGCGATCACATCGACAACTATTTGCGAACAGAGCCTTCGATTTTAGTGATTGCAGCTAAAGTCCATCACGGTTTAGGCGACGAGCGTAAAGCGGGTGAACTACTTTTGATGGCTAAGCAAAAAAACGCTGAGTTACAGGTCATCTCTGAACAAGTCATGAATGATGAACTCATATTTTCAGGTGGGGAACGTTTAGGGTTAAATCATGAACAGGCCGTTGCTATCAACCAAACCGGCACCCAGTTATTTATCGAAGGGAGTTTCACAAGCGCAATGAAGCACTTCTATGACGCGTTTCACCTCTCTGAAGAAACGCCAGCATTTGGGTTAAACCTGCTTCAGTGCATGATTGAGGCAGATACGGGCGTGTATCGAAAGTTTAACCTAAAACAGCTTATCGATAAGATATCGACGATGAAATTAAATGAAACTAATAAAGCCCGTCTTGAACAGCTTATTCTTTCTAGTCAAGAGCAATCGATTTAAAGCTATTAATGAAAACGCGACCCTGATTGTTAACCAGGATCAGCGTTAACGTTTAAGTATCTACCAGCGTAAAATTATTTGAGGCGTGTTAACAGGCTAGAGGTATCCCAACGTCCTCCACCTAACTTCTGAACATCGGCATAATATTGATCAACAAGTGCAGTAAGAGCTAGCGTTGATCCATTTTTACGCGCTTCATCTAACGCAATGCCTAAATCCTTTCGCATCCAATCAACCGCAAAACCAAAATCAAATGTATTGCTTAGCATTGTGCTGGCTCTGTTTTCCATTTGCCAAGATTGCGCAGCGCCTTTGCTGATTACATCAATTACAGCATTACAATCTAAACCGGCCCTTTGGCCAAAATGCAATGCTTCTGATAACCCTTGAACGATACCCGCGATGCATATTTGATTCATCATTTTTGCTAATTGACCGCTACCGCTCTTGCCCAATAGCTGGCTATGTCGAGCATAATGAGACATTACTGGTTCTGCTTTATCATAGGATTCTTGATCGCCACCAACCATTACCGTCAGTTGACCGTTTTCGGCACCTGCCTGTCCTCCCGAAACAGGTGCATCAAGAAAGCCGATATCTTTTTCTGTGCAAGCAGCGTAAAGCTCTCTGGCTATATCCGCCGATGCAGTAGTGTGGTCCACAAGAACGCTGCCCGGTTTCATCACTTTAAGCGCTTGATAGGCAACGTCTTTCACATCGTTATCATTTCCTACACACATAAAAACAATGGATGCATCTTCGCAGGCCTGAGCAACCGTTTCACAAGCCTTAACTTGTGCGGCATCTAAATTATAAGTCGTTACCCAGTCTTTGGCTTTTTGCGCCGTTCGGTTGTAAACAGTCACAGGGTAACCCGCTTTGCTTAAATGGCCGGCCATTGGAAAACCCATAACACCCAAGCCTAAAAAACTCACTTTCAAATTACTCATACAAAATATACTCTAGAAGATAAACATCAATGTTTTGATTACTTAAGAGTAACAGACTTAACAACAACAAAAACATAGGAATTTACTTTGGAACTCTACTCGCATCACATTACCCGCAATACCGGCGAACAAATCACCCTTGAACAATACAAAGGGAAAGTGTTGCTCATTGTCAATACCGCCAGTAAATGTGGGTTTACTCCACAATATGAAGGGTTAGAGGCACTTTACAAAAAGTATAAAGACAAAGGTCTGGAAATACTGGGTTTTCCATGTGATCAATTTGGTCATCAAGAGCCAGGGAGTGATGAAGATATTGCAGAGTTTTGTAGTTTAAATTTTGGTGTGTCTTTCCCTTTATTTCAAAAAACTATTGTGAACGGTCCTGAGGCAAATCCACTTTTTGAGTCATTGAAAAAAGAAGCGCCAGGCCTATTAGGAACCAAGCGAATAAAATGGAATTTCACAAAATTTCTTGTCACCCCAGATGGCAAGGTATTAAAGCGATACGCGCCCACCATCAAACCTTCGGCAATAGAAGCCGATATCGTTAAGCATTTACCTGTTGACTGATCGTTCCAACAGGACTTTAATTACCTGCTCAAGGGGTAAGGCATATGAAACAAAAAGGTTTATCGCTAGACGACGGCTCTAGCAGGAATGTGGCTTTTTTTAGTACTCGGCCTTATGAAAAGCAGGTCTTTACTGAACTGCTCAATGTACGCAATGAGACGTTAACCTCTCCCATAGAGGCAACGTTTTTTGAACATCCGCTAAACCCCTCTACAGCTTTAAGTTGTGAAGGTTTCTCTGACGTTGTGGTATTCGTAAATGACGATGTAAGCGAAGCTACAATTAAAGCGTTGAGTCAAAATAATGTAAGCCACGTAGCGCTTCGTTGTGCCGGCTACAACAATGTGGATGTGGACGCGGCAGCTGAAATGGGGATCAGTGTGAGTCGTGTACCGGCTTACAGCCCTGAAACTGTTGCAGAGCATACGCTTGCGCTTATCCTTACATTGAACAGAAAAACACACAAGGCCTATAACCGGGTTAGAGAGGGTAACTTTAACTTACAAGGTTTAATGGGCTTTACGCTTCATGAAAAAAATGTTGGCGTTATTGGAACGGGCAAAATTGGCAAAGCGGTCATTCGAATATTGCTCGGGTTTGGGTGCAATGTATTATGCTTTGACCCAACACAGGATCCTTCTGTTAGCGGCATGGGGGCTCAATATGTCTCTCTCAACGAGCTGCTCTCAAAAAGCGTGATTATTACGTTGCACTGCCCGCTCAATGAACATAGCCAGCACATAATAAACGCTGACAGCATTGCCAAGATGCCTGACGGTGTCATGCTTATTAACACGTCTCGAGGGGGGTTACTTGATGATGCGGCGGTTATTAAGGGCCTAAAGTCGAAGAAAATCGGCTACCTAGGCTTGGACGTTTACGAACGCGAGTCTGAACTCTTCTTTAGCGATCATTCTCAGGAGATTATTCAGGATGATGTTTTTCAACGGCTCACTACCTTCCCCAATGTTTTAATAACCGGGCACCAAGGTTTTTTTACTCAAGAAGCCCTCCATGAAATTGGAGAGATAACGCTAGATAATATAATGTATGGCGGCAACAGGCTCTGAGCCATTGTCGCTTTTGATGGTCTATTTATACACTCACTTATTGCGCCTTTTTCCAATCCAAGCTGCTTAACACAATAAGCTGTTGGGAAAAGAAAAAGGCATGCTCTTACGGCTTTTTAAGTATTAATTGGAAATATTTGCCAAGCCACATGTAAGGTGCTTTTGTATGATATTGACGTTCTAGCGCCAGTAGTTCGTCGAACTTACTGCTCTGATGGCTTATATCGCGCATATAATCATGAAAGCATCGAATGCCAGCTTTTTCTAACACCTGAAAACCAAGCGCCTCACAGTGCTCCACAACGCGCATAGCACTTAACGGCTGGTTAGGATTAAGCCTAACCTGCTTTTTTACTTTCATGCCTTTGGCGATATAGTCAAAGTTACCGTAAATGGCATTTGCAAATAAGTTTGCATCCTGGTTGAAAAAGCTAAGACTAAGAGACGCCCCACTCTTCATATTGTTAAAAATATAGTCGATTGCATCGAAAGGCGCGTCAAGCCATTCAAGCACTGCATGACACACAACCAAATCATAGTCAGCTAAGTCTTCTATAGCCTGCAGGTACTGCTGTCTTATCGTTATGCCGTCACAAGCACTAAGAACAGTAGCAGCTTGTTCGAGCACATCTTTAGATGCGTCGGTTAGCGTAACAGTGTGCCCCATTGACGCTAAATGGGCAGACATAACCCCTGTTCCGCCGCCTATCTCAATGGCGCGCAGCGGTTTTGCAACATAGGGCGAAAGCACATCACAGAGTAAGGTGTGCCTTAGCTTTCCTTTTGTTGTACCGTAAATATTATTTGAAAATTTTTCAGCAATTCCATCAAAGATACGATCGTTGTTCATACACCTTACTCTACATCAAGCAGGATTATCGATATCAATGAACTGAACAGTCACATCAAACTGTTCTGCTATGTGCTCACCTAAAGATTTCACCCCGTAGCGTTCAGTAGCATGGTGACCAGCGGCAAAAAAGGTGATCCCCATTTCTCTGGCAGTATGTACTGTCTGCTCGGATACCTCGCCGGAAATAAAAGCGTCGACACCAAGGTCCACGGCTTGTTCGATAAACCCTTGTCCGCCTCCCGTACACCAAGCAATGGTTGAAATAGGCTTAGTGACAGGGCCCTCAATTAAAATTTCTCGTCCTAGAAGTTTTTTTAATTTCGATTGCAGGGCTTGACCGTCAATCGACTCTACTAAATTTCCCTGCATAACAACGCCCAGCGGCTTAACGCTACTTACCGCGCTCACATTTTCAATTCCTAGAAGCGCTGCAAGTTGACGGTTATTGCCGAATTCTGGGTGTACATCTAATGGAAGGTGATAGGCATACAGATTAATATCGTTAGCAAGCAGCGCTGAGAGACGACGTTTTTTCATGCCGGTAATTACTTGAGATTCACCTTTCCAAAAATAGCCATGGTGGACAATGATAGCGTCCGCATGCTTTTCTACGGCAGCATCAACTAACGCTTGCGATGCCGTCACGCCCGTTATAATAGTCTCTATATTCCGTGCGCCTTCTACCTGTAAACCGTTAGGGCAATAATCACTTATTTCTTTGACCCTAAGCATGCCATCAAGATAATTCTGTAGTTCTAGATTGGTAATAGACACAAGTCCTCCGGTTGAAAATTAGACAAAAAGGCCAAAAAGCGCTATAAAAAGACGCGAACGTTATTCAAAATTACTGCTTATGGGCAAACACAAGTAGTTTGTGAATTTGCAGATGTTCACCTTGTCGGCTTGGGTAATTTGTCGTGAAGCGCTACATCAATATTAGTTTCAGCCAGCGCTTTTATAGGTTTTGAATCGTTCGCTATGTTAACAAATTAAAGAGCAAAAAAGCATGACAAACTTAGACAAAGATGCCGTGTTGGCAGCTTTCACTGACGCTTATAAGAAGGCTCACGGTAAAAGCCCTAATATCGAAAGTAAAAGTGGATGGTACAGCGTAGACGGTGGTAAGAACGTACGACTCGCACAACTTCAAGAGATGATAGCGTCATTGGAGTCACAGCACGGGAATTCTGCTGAGAAAACTTCAAAGAAGAAAAATACAACTACCGCGACTAGCACAGCGAAGAAAAAAGCCACAAGCCCCACGAAATCAGGATTTTCTGTGAAAGACTTTTGGGCAGAAAAACTTAATGCAGAAGCACCTGGCGCCACCCTTCCTCGCTAGGTTAACAAATAGAAAGCAATTCGAAACAAAAGGGATTTACGTAATGCGAAGTTGCATGGCCAGCTCCTCATTACGTAAAACACCTCATCTGTAACCACCCGTAAAACAATAGTAACAGCTGATACCAAAGTATTTGATTGTCTAAGCGGAGTGGTATTACCTGCCTGCTAGCCCTTGTGCCACAAATGGAACAAGGTGCTGAATCACTTCTTCAATATCAACGTGCTTATGAAAATCTGATTCTGCAATCTCTGTTAATGCTTGGCTCGACGCCATAGAAAACACAAAACTTCCCATTGCAAAATGCAATCGCCAGAATAGCTCCTCCTCTGGTAATTCCGGAAGGCAACGCCTTATAGCGTCAACGAGCGCTCGGATACAATCACCATAATCATTCATTAAAAACTTTCGCAAGTGACCCTGAGTTTCGTTATACCCTCGCCCTAGTAACTTAACAAAGGTGGCGGTGCCCTGAGTAGATAGCTTATTAAGATTTATCATAGGTGGGATGAGTGAATAAAGTAGCTGCTCAACGCCCTTCACACCCTCGATATGCGGTAGCGAAGCTAAGCAGGATTTCACTTCCGGCATAAGCTGGTCGAAATAGCGCTTAAAAACCGCTTGAATAAGGTTTTTCTTGCTGCCAAAGTGGTAGTTGACGGATGCAAGGTTCACTTCAGCTCTGGCGGTAATTTCTCGCATCGAGGTTTGTGTAAAACCGCTTTGAGAAAACAAATATTCAGCCGCATCCAATATATCGGTTTTCGTATGCCGTGCCATATTCTTCTTATTATCTTTCTTGTAGGTTCAAAAACTTAACTCACGCCTGCCTTACTAAAAAAAGTCGAAATACCGTTTTTTCAGTCGCAGACGTGAGCTTGACATTAAAACCAGTGACGGGCTTTATTCATAGATTTCATAAAAACACGCTCAACAACATTTGCTGCCGACATACCAAGTTTTTCTGCAACATTCTTTTTCACTGAATATTTTACGCTAAAGATTTCTCGCGCTGGATAGTGAGAAAGGATGTAATCATCCGATGTAGTAATGTCGTCAACTAAGCCAAGCGCTTTAGCCTTAATACCTGGCCAGTATTCACCGGTTGCCACCTTGTCGATGTCCATATCTGGGCGCTGGCTTTGCACAAAATCTTTGAAGAGCACATGAATTTCTTCAATTTCCTCTTTGAACTTTGCGCGGCCTTCATCGTTGTTTTCACCAAACACCGTTAGAGTGCGCTTAAATTCGCCCGCAGTGTGCTGTTCAAACTCGATATCGTTTTTCTTTAATAACTTATTAAAATTTGGAAGTTGAGCCAGTACGCCAATACTTCCGATATACGCAAATTGAGAGGCAAGAAGGTTGTCAGCGACGCACGCCATCATATAACCACCACTAGCGGCGACTTTATCTACAGCTATGGTCAGCTTTATCCCTTTTTCTTTAATCCTTTGGAGTTGTGACGCCGCTAGGCCGTATCCGTGCACAACACCACCACCGCTCTCTAGACGAACCAGTACTTCATCGTCTTTATTAGCTACGCATAAAATAGCTGTAATTTCTTCCCGTAAGTGTTCAACCTCGTTTGCATCCATAGAGCCTTTAAAGTCAATCACATATAGTCGAGACTTTTGGGTATCGTCGCCTTTTTCTTTACTTTTTGCTTTCTCTTCTTTTTTCTGTTCTTTCGCCAACTTTTTAAGTGCATTTTTATCTAACAACACCTGCTTTGCGTAGTTAGTGATGTCTTTTAATTGCTCTGAAATAGACACGATTTCAAGCTGCCCTTTTCCCTGTTTTTGCTTACTTGCAACGCCAACAATGGTTGATACCACTACAACAAAAGCAATGACCAGTGTCGCTGCTTTGGCAACAAACAAACCGTACTCGTACAAAAACTCCAAACTCTACTCCTAGTAAGATAAGCGGGTAACATAACGTCACAACAATTAAGTAAATAGCGACCTTACCGATTAACGGCAAAGTCGCTGTTTTCATTACGCTATAATACCAGTCTCACGCTAGTCTGACGATAGGGTAAGCTGCTCAATCTTATTGGCTTCAATTTCTTCTTCCGTGAAAAAGATGTCTCTCAGTGTTGGCTGCTCAGAATAAAGCTCGGTTTGGTCCAAGAAATGCTCGCTGCCATACTTACGTGATTGTGAGTAGGTCAATATACCGCGCCCTTTTGGTCCATTGTCGGTAAAGTTAATAACCATAGCCCAACTCGTACCATAATTTATGTGGTAACCCTCTGCTTCAGCACTCATGATGGTATTGCTATTAACCGGGTCATAAGTATGACGTGGAAGGAGTGTTCCGTTTCTATTTCGAATGACGTCAAACACATTAAAGCCGCCCTCAATGTTGTGCGCGCCCGCCCAAGGCAACTTAATACCTGATGGTGCACCGTTTGGTAGGCTGCGTTCAACAAACTGTACCTCGCCTAAAGGTGCATCGAAAGCAACTCCTGCTTGCTCGATAACCTGAGTTGCTCTTGCTAAATGTTGAAGAGTAACTTCGTTTTTAACCAAACCAGATGGCGTGCTGACAGGCGCATCGAGGGAGAAAGGTATTTCCCATTGTGGCGCTTGATTAAATTGAAAAGCAAACTCTCTGAACACATGGGCCCCTGTGCTTGCTAGGTTCATTGTGCCATCCCAGTCCTCAAGTGCTGCGCAAGCTTGTGACACATCCACATTGGTACCGTCTACATCGACTGGAGTATCACCTTGTTCTGCACATATCGAAAGCAACGAAGGCAAAATATTTTCTGCTAAATAGCTTCTGTTATTAAGCAGCAAACCTTCTACTTCCTCCGGCGTGAAAGTACCGTCACTCCCAGCTTCATTTTCAATAAACTGTTGACCCATACGCGAACGCAGTGATTGTTGGTTGTTCACATTACCGAAAAGCGGGTTGCTTACCACAATAGGCGTATCGAGATTAGTTAGCCAATAGCTATCATTAGAGTTTTGTACCGAGTCAGTACCTTCGTATTTTGGCGCTTCGTCGTAAGGCACGGGCCCTTCGAAATCAAACTGAGAAATATTTCCAGGTAAAACCGTGAAGCCTGCAGCCGCTTTAGTTTGAATAAGCAACGGATTTGTTGTGAGTTGCTCTATCGCTGTTTCAGTTAAATTAGGAACGGTTGAGTCATCAATATAAAAAACCTGACCGTCAGCAGAAGCCGCCATAGTGTTATTAAAAATAACGCCATCATAATCTTTAAACGCTTGCTTAAATTCATCCATCGATGTTGCCATGTTCATGGCAAGCCAATGATCAACGATATCGAAATTAGGTAAGTTGGCATCTTTTATTGCAAACGCGTTGTTCCCTGTCCAATCAAAATTACCCGGCACTTCTATCATAGGCCCGTAGTTGGTGTAGTAAGCCGTTTTATTGAGCTTAATTGTCTGCCCACCACCTACAGCAACATCTATCTGCAGTGGTTTTTCGTAAATAGTTCGTCTATTTCCGTCCACAACATGGGTAAGACCAGATTCATCGTTTTCATCGAGAGTGAGTTGATAAACTACAAAATGCTCGGCTGTAGAGAATGTATGTGTCCATGCAACGCTCTCATTAAACCCAATATTAACTGCACCTGGCAAACCCATTAACGAGCCACCTGTAACATTTAAATGACCCGGTACTTGAGCATGAAAATTCCAGAAACGAAGGTTACCGGTATGCGGAAAATGTGGGTTTCCAAGAACCATACCTTTTCCGTTGGTTGTCTTGTCACTGCCTAGACCCCATCCATTTGACCCCATTTCCTGGGGATTTCTTTCAGGTAAAGCGACCGTTGGCGCAATATTAACAGAAGCTGCGACCTCGCTTGTTGATGCTGCAGGTGTGGGTAAGTAACTTTTCCCCTCAGGTGCAGCAATAAACATTGGCCCAAGGAAATTAGCTGCCCCTGGAAGAAGCGCCACACCCAATGAATAGGTTAAAAGATCAACACTGTCTATTTCAGTTACCCATGGCTGCCCGGCACAACTTTGGTCTTGGTCTTCAATTGGTGTTTCGCTTAAATAACGATTGTAGCCCGCGGTATATCCCTGAAACATAGCGCGTGAGTTCGCTGAAAGTCTCGGCAAATTCTCTTCGGCCAGCTCTCTTATTCCTAGTGTCAAAAAACCGAAGTCATTAATAAGATGCTCGGAATCTCCGCTACCGGGATTTAGGTCCGGTCCATAATACTTGGCCCGTTCTGAGTTGTATTTCAGTATTTGATCTGCCAATACACAAAGATTATCTCGAGCAAAAGCATAACCAACGCCATAAGCCATACTCTCTAAATTATCCGCTTTAACATGCGGCACCCCGTAAGTTGTCCATGTAATATCGGCTGAGAGTGAACCGTCAGGCGAAAATGCTGGTAGTGGTGCTGGTGTAGGGTCTGGAGTAGTTGGCGGAGTTGGTGCTGGTTGCTCTACGTTTGAGAAATCGTTGTTGTTGTCTCCACACGCCGCCAACAGCGAAGCTAGAGAAAGCGCAATAAGCGTTTGTTTAGTAGCAAACGTATTTTTTTTAATCATCGCATTGAATCCCTGTAATAAATGAAAAGGCCCTTCTCTCATAAGCATATATAAGCATTCTATGCTGAGAAGCGAGTATCAAGAATCATACTGATCCGACCTGAATTTTACACTACATTAACAACGTGAAACATTCAAACAACATTATAATTTATATACAAAAAAGCCGGCTTCAAAAGCCGGCTTTTTCAACATTAAATGTAAGCAGTTGTTACATTGTATTTTACAGAACTAATACCTTTTTAGTTTGCTATAACGCTCTCATCCGAAATTGGAAGCGCTAATGCATCAGAAGCAATATAGCCTGCCACTTCTTTTTGCATCTCGGTGGTAACTGCCGCGCTTGCTGTTGGGCTCAAGCTAGATGCATGTGCGCCGCTGTTGAACAGTACCAAACCGCTGATTGGGTCTGTACCCGGACCTTGGGTGGTAGTCACTTGATCTAAACCAATGGTAGAAGCGAGTGGAAGCTGACCTGAAAGCGGCAGTGCAGTTGAAACCGGAATCACCTGATCAGGTAAGTTCTCTGCGCTACCGTCACCCACTACCGTCATCATGTGAACTGGCGTAGTGCTACCCAACGTCTGTGCATAGTTTGTTGGGTCACCCGAATCCATAACTGTTTGCGCAGCAAAAGCAAACTCGGCAAATACCGCATTCACAGCTGCCGCTTGTTCTGGCGTCAAGTTATCTTCAAATATTGCAACAGCTGCGCGAAGCTGCTCTTCGCTTACGTCAGTTGTTTCATACAGCTGATTAAGCAGTGCAACAAAGTCCTCAGATGCTTGAGACAACAATAGACCTTTAATTAATGGGCCAAAAGCAGCAGATTCTAGTAAGAATTGCGCCACGCCGCCTCCCGGAGATTCAAGAGAAGCTTGTCTCACGGCAAACATACCGTCAAGTGCCGCTAAGTCACCACCCATCGACGTGTTAGCAACTGCCGCGAAGTTGCCGCCGGTAATCGCACCAAGTGATACACCCATAATAGAAACACGAGACATATCAAACTTAACGTTCTGTGCAGCAGTGGTATCTACAACAGCGTTTAGACCTAAGCGCAATCCAAGTAAATCTGACACGCTTTGACGTAAATTATCGCGTGCAGTAGGTAGACTCGCTAGGTTCATATAGTGAGTAGCACTAACCGTGGTTGCATTTAGGTCGTCATTACCGTCGCCATCGAGATCAAAACCACGACTACCGTGTAATGGTTGGTCGATTGCCACAGACGCTATACCAGCCAAAGACAGTGTGCCTGTAATCGCAAGCATGTCTTCTTTCTGACTAGTAATGCCGTGAGCTAGAATAACCACTGGCCAACCTGCCTCAGGCATACTAATCGGGAAGCCCAATGCACCTGCAATTGCCGGATCAGGGATCGTTACCTGAACGTCTAGCGTTTCTGTACCCATGTTTCCGCCGGTCGGCTGTGGATACGGATTAAATTTAGTAATGTTTCTTGCGTTATCAAGCATTTCGCCATTAATTCGAACGTCAGCAAGTCCTAGCGAAGAACACATAGCTGCATTTGGACCTGGCTCTGCATTTGCGAGTAGCTCCTGCGGTGCGCCAGCTAGTACAATGCCGCTATCGCACGCTGCTTTCCAAAAGTCATTTACCGGTGCTAATGGGTTTTCAGCACTCGGTACACCTAAGAAATAAGGCAGTGCGATGTTACCTTCATAACGCTGCGCAGCACAAAATGGGCCCGCTTGCGCTAAAATACCTGTCGATACGCCAACTGCAAAATCATTCAGTGCACCCCACTGTGACGCAAGTTGACCAGAAGCCGTACCGGCAAGACCTGCACATGTTTCTAACAGGCTAAAGTCAGTAGCGTCAATAGCAGCTTGAATATTATCAGGTAAGCCTTGCTTGCCCAATTCAACCGCGCCTGCAACAACCGTTTCGTTAACCAATCCAAGCGCTTCCATCGCATTTGGCGCTGCAGAAGCGTCGCTAACCGTAATCGCTGGTAGTGCTGTTGGTGCAGATGGGTCACCACCAGCAGCAAGTTGTGCAAATCGACTAATCATCACCTTTTTAATCGTATCAAGTGAGTTAGCTATTGACTGCGTTGTGAAGGCAGATACGTAAGTAATGTCTTCACGGTCATAACCTGCGCCAAGTACCGGATTAACTAATGAATTTACTAGGCCCTGCAATTGAAGCTGTGCATCGCTTGATAAAGGGTTGGAGTTAATGTCTTGTCTAACAGAGTCCCAGGTTGTTGAACCTTGCACAGACTTGCCAGAGGAATCTTTCAAATCAGTGGTCATGACAAGCATGTAGCCTTGTGCAGATTTGAGCGGTTTTAATGGAACAAATGTAATAGTGTTGCTGTCCGCTAGACTAAGCACATAATCAACACCAAAGGTAAGCTGGTCACCAAGCTTACAACCCGCTGATGGCGTAGTGACCTGAGCACAGTCTGGGTCGCTTTGGTCAAGACCAAGAGTAGCTTCAAACAACAATACGCCAGCCGCAAGTGTACTTTCATCAAGCGAGGTACCTGGCGGTGTTTCTACGTTAATAACGAATGGATGTTGCGTAGACCAACCGTCCAAAACGTTAAGTGCGTTTTGCGGGTCTGCAAAATCGGTAGGGTCAGCCACCGGAATGTTTAGTGTGTAATCGAAGAAACCGTCATCGCCCGGAAGCATAAGCAGGTCATTAGGAATATTTAGGTTCCCTGCTGCTGGGTCAAAAACAATTCGTGAAAATGGGGTTTGAACTTCTGTTTCGGCCTGAATGTCGGAAAGGGTTTCATCGGAGCCACCACAGCCTGCTAGACCCAGCGCAAGGGCCACACTGGAACTTAATACGAGTTTTCTCATCTCTACTCCCTACAAGCATTGTTGTTATTCTGTGTTTAAAACCTAATTCTTTTAAAAGTAGCCTGCTGTGCGTTTTCTTTACAGGTGTAATTAATGGTTTTAAACATGTTAGACCAGTTGTATCTCACTCAATCTTATTGACTTTGTTGCAACTTTGCAAAGTTTTGTTAACTACTTTTGTGAACTTTTTTTACGTTTGAAGAAATTTTCATTCATTGATTTACTTGTGAGTCAGGCTGGGTATGATCTCTCACCTATTTTTGAGATGGGTACAACCACCCTTATCACCGCGATAAAAATTAACCTTTTCAAGGATTACAATGAACGACTATAACGCACCGGCTGATTTATTACGGGACAAAGTTATTCTAATTACAGGCGCTGGCGATGGTATTGGCGCACAAGCAGCTAAAACTTATGCTGCTCACGGCGCAATTTGTATATTACTGGGCCGCACTGTGTCTAAGCTTGAAGCTGTATACGATGAGATTGTCGCTGCCGGCGGACAAGAGCCTGCCATTGTTCCACTTGATATAAAAGGTGCAACACCTTCGCATTATCAGCAAATGACACAAACTATCATTGATCAGTTTGGCCGACTGGACGGTGTACTTCACAATGCTGGGATTTTAGGTCATTTAAGTGCGTTTAAAGATATTGATGCACAGGAATGGCAAGATGTCATGCAGATTAACCTTAATGGTATGGTGTATATGACACAGGCGCTTATACCTGCGTTGGAGAAAGCCGATAATGCTTCAGTGATTTTCACAACATCCAGCGTAGGCAGAAAAGGCCGCGCGTTTTGGGGCACCTACGCCGTATCAAAATTTGCAACAGAAGGCGTCATGCAAACCCTAGCAGATGAATATCAAAACAAATCGCTGCGCTTTAATTGCATTAACCCAGGTGGTACTCGTACTCACATGCGCGCGCAGGCTTTTCCTGCAGAAACCCCTGAAACACTCAAAACACCAGCGGATATCATGCCTATGTACTTATACTTAATGGGTGATGAAAGTATAAAGGTAAACGGTCAGTCCCTTGATTGCCAGCCAAAGTAAACAGCGAAATAGCTTATCTCCAAAGAAGCTTAGATGCACGCAATACGTTGAACTGTAAAAGGGCTGTTGGCTTTCCTATCTAGATACAATCGTAAGCGACTGAGTAAACACTGTTCACTAAACCAAAACAGAAATTAGCTTTTTTGCCAAATAAAAAACCGCTTAAGTTTGCACTTAAGCGGTTTTTTAACGTTTGCGTTCTCTTACACGGCTAACTTATTCGCCTATTTTTGCCCAAGTGTCTCTAAGGCCAACCGTACGGTTGAAAACAGGTTTTTCGTCAGTACTGTCGTTGTCAACGCAGAAATAGCCTGTGCGCTCGAACTGCCACGCACCTACTTCTGGAACATTTTTCGCCAAGCCAGCTTCAACCCAACCTTGTTTAAGTTCAAAGGACTCTGGGTTAATCGCATCAGTAAAGTTTTCTTCCGCAGCAGGGTTAGGTACGTTAAACAAGCGGTCATAAAGCCTAAATTCGGCCGCCTGCGCGGTTGCCGCATCCACCCAGTGAATAACGCCTTTCACTTTGCGTCCGTCAGCTGGATCCTTACCCAAAGTACCAGGGTCGTATGTGCAGTAAACGGTTGTTACGTTACCCGCTTCATCCTTTTCAACTCGATTAGCTTTGACTACATATGCGTTACGAAGGCGTACTTCTTTGTCCAGCACTAGGCGTTTGAATTTTTTATTCGCTGACTCGCGAAAATCTTCCGCTTCGATATATACTTCGCGGCTAAATCCAATGTTACGCGTACCCATACTCTCATCGTTTGGATGATTAGGCGCAACCAGTGTTTCCGTCTTGCCTTCCTCATAGTTTTCGATAACCAACTTGATGGGGTCTAGAACGGCCATGGCACGAGGAGCATTAGTGTTTAAGTCGTCGCGAATACAGGCTTCTAACATGGACATTTCAACCATGTTATCCATTTTAGTCACACCAATCCGCTTACAAAACTCAACGATAGAGCCAGGTGTATAGCCACGGCGGCGCAAACCGGCAATGGTTGGCATACGCGGGTCATCCCAACCGTTTACATGATTTTCTTCTACTAACTGAATCAAGCGGCGTTTACTTAATACCGTATACTCTAGATTTAGTCGTGAAAACTCATACTGACGCGGCGTGCAGTCAATACTAATATTCTCAATAACCCAGTCATAGAGACGGCGGTTATCTTGGAACTCTAGCGTACACAACGAATGCGTAATGCCTTCAATGGCATCTGAAATACAATGGGTAAAGTCATACATCGGGTACACGCACCATTTATCACCGGTTTGATGATGGTGAGCGTGTTTAACGCGATAAATAACCGGATCACGCATGCACATAAACGGCGATGACATGTCTATCTTTGCACGCAGACTGCACTCGCCTTCTTTATATTCGCCTGCCGTCATTTTAGCAAACTCACGAAGGTTCGTTTCAACGTCTGTATCGCGATAAGGGCTGTTCTGACCAGGCTCTTTAAGCGTACCGCGCATTTCGCGCATCACGTCTTGTGCTGAAAAATCTACGTAAGCCAAGCCTTTTTCTATAAGCTCAACGGCATATGCGTGCAGCTGGTCAAAATAATTTGATGAATAGCGCGCTTCGCCATCCCAGGTAAAGCCAAGCCACTGAACGTCTTCTTTTATGGAATTGACGAATGTGATGTCTTCTTTTGCAGGGTTAGTATCGTCAAAGCGCAGGTTGCACGTTCCTGTATAGTCTTGTGCAATACCAAAATTCAAGCAAATCGACTTAGCATGGCCTATATGAAGAAAGCCATTTGGCTCGGGCGGAAACCGAGTTTTAATAGCATTGTGTAAGCCACTAGCCAGGTCTTTGTCTATGATCTGACGGATAAAATTGGTCGGACGGTTTTCAGTCTCGGCCATTCGCTTGTTCCCCTTATGCACGTAATATTTCAAAATCTTTGCGAGTATAACACTCTCACAATTACTTCAACCATGTTTTCTTTAAAGAAGCCTGACAAGTGGTTGAATTAAGAACGATCCAACCGTTAAGCACAGGTTTTATCATTAAACCAAATCAGCAGAGATATAGATAAAGACTAAGGATTTATGAATTTTGCGTTGCAATACTGCCTCTGAGACGCAAAAAACACGCCTTATTCGAAAAATGTGGTAACCTAAATTTGCGACAACATTGTCGTAGCAGCAAAAAATGGTATTTATGAAAGAAAAAGCAACCTCTTTTGATATTGCCCATTTGGCAGGGGTTTCGCAGTCAACCGTATCGCGAGCATTAAATAATAGCCCGCTGGTAAACCAAGAAACTCGCGATCGCGTTCAACGCATTGCCCGGGAACTCAATTACAAAGTGGACAAGAACGCGAGTAATTTGAGAAAACAAAAGAGCAGCACGATTGCCCTACTCTTATTTGAAGATCCCACGTCTGATGATTCGATGATCAATCCGTTTTTTTTAGCTATGCTGGGCAGCATCACACGGGCCTGCGCGCATGCCAATTACGATTTACTTGTCTCTTTCCAAAACCTAGATGACGATTGGCACGCCGAATATGAGGATTCGAATAAGGCGGATGGCATTATTTTGCTGGGATATGGCGACTACACTGATTATCAAAATAAAGTTGCTCAATTAGAATCACAAGGCACCCACTTTGTCCGTTGGGGAGCGCCAGATGAAGCACATCCAGGGATTAGTATTGGTTGCGATAATTACCAAGGCGGCCAAAGCATAACTGAACATCTTATAAAGTTAGGTAAACGTTCGTTTGCTTTTATCGGCGATAATGGTGAGCACGCGCCTGAATTTAAAGCGCGATTTAACGGCTATTTTGACGCCCTCAAAAAGCACGGACTGAGTAGCACAAGCGTGCAAAGAGACGCTATATCCACTGAGGATGCAGGCTCTCAAGCCGTAAAGTCATTACTTGAAGGCGGTGAGTTACCCAATGCATTTGTTTGCGCATCGGACCTTATCGCCATGGGCGTATTAAGAGCGCTAAGACAAGCCAACGTGAATGTTCCTGATGACGTTGCAGTAGTTGGCTACGACAATATTGCTGTGTCTGCCTACACCACTCCATCGCTTACTACCGTTCAGCAAAATACTAAACTGGCTGGCGAGTTACTGGTGAATACCCTGTTAAAAGCAATCAACAATGAAGATGTTCAGGACTATTTAATGCCCGCGGATGTCATTATTCGCCAATCTTGTGGTAGCGAGTAAAATCTTTATAAGCAGCAAATCTCGTATCAACGAAAAAGCCCTGAAAACTAATATTCGGGGCTTTTTTAAGGTTCAGATTTCAACTTAAGCGCGCGTAACTATTACATTTCTTAGTTGGCTTGAAAGTATCATTTATACTCAGTGTTCAAAGCATACGTTTGTCAACGACCAATATTCAGCCAATTCCCGTCTTGCTGTATTAAGTATATGTCTATTGACGAGCCAACTGATACTTAATTTGCTCAAGTAAATCAAGGTTGTTCACTTCCCCTTCACGCACCCATACCTGTACGCCATTTGGCTTAACAGTAGTCTTTACCGAAGCGCTGCTTGCCACGGTCAGTGTCTGACCAGTTAGTTGTTCTACCCATTCTCCAGACTGCATGAATTCACTAATATCGAAGGATTCCAGTGAATTACCTTTATTCAATAATACTAGTGCAGTCTCTTGAGCGTCTTCGTTATCTATTACACGATAAAATGCCGCTCGATGGCCGTTAAGTTCGATATTTACTTGAACACCGCGCTGCAGCGAAACTGTGTTTTTGCGAACATTAGCAATTTTTGTTAGCGCCTGTTGGATAGTATGCTCCTTTGCTTGGTCGAGGCGCTCTTGACCCACATAGTTACGATTGCCCGCATGTTCAGCTGTTCCGCGCATAAAGCCTATTTCAGACCCCATATAAACCACCGGAATACCGCGAACCGTAAACAACCAATTATGGGCATTGATAAAGCCTTCATCAGTAGCATTCATTCGCGCCATATCATGGTTATCATAGAAGGTGGTTAATTCATAAACATTGTGATAAGGGCCGTGAGTAAGGTGAAGTACCTTCTCTAGATCAGCAAAATTACTCTCTAGTGGCTTTTCAAAAACACGTACCATGGCTTTTTGCATCGGAAAGTCGAGGACGCTGACGCCGCCATTTTTTGGTAAGGTATGCTGCGCAATATTATTGGCTTCATAATCGAATGCTTCCCCAAACATAAAGAAATTAGGGTGCTGCTTACGAATGCGGTCAGATGCCTCTCGCCAAAACGCATGAGGAACATGTCTGATTGTGTCTATTCTAAACGCATCTGCACCTTGAGAAATCCAATACAGATAACTGTTTATGAGATAGTCGCGTACCGCCGGGTTCTCATCATCTAGATTAGAAAGTTTTACTAAATCTGGATAGTCATGAAAAAAGCTATGTAGCGGATTGTTTTTAGGGTCTAAATCTTCAGGTGCAAGATTTTGATGGTCAGCAACTAAGTTTCCATCCTTATCATAAATTTCACCATAGCCCGGTAAGTCTTTTTGCATGGTAAAGCTTGGCGTGCCGTGATTCGCTACAATATCAAACACCGACTTAAGACCGTGCTCACGCATTTTCGCGGTATAATCACTTACACTTAAATTGTCGCTAACCAAGTGCTCGTCAGCTTTATAAAAGTTTGTAGCCCAGTAGCCGTGATATCCGGTTTTACCGCCGTCTTTAAATGCGCCACCGTAAGTAATCGGCTCATCACCGTTGAACGCATAGTCTGGATTATCGTGTACTGGCGTCATCCATACTGCGGTGAAACCCATGTCTTTTATGTAGTCAGCGTTATTTAAGATACCTTGTAAATCTCCGCCCATATAGCCTACATAGGCTTTTTTGTCATCAGGGCCCTCAAGCGGCAGTTGCCACGTAGGGTGTTCCCCCCCCTGACTTTCATGGTTATTGTTAGGGTCACCGTCAACAAATCTATCGGTAACTACAAAATAAACCGCTTCACTCGCGAACGGGTTACTCGTACCCACAACGTCGAAATTGTCGGTATTTTCAGTACTGCCAATCTTGGGGGCCGATGTGCTCGTGCACGCCGTACAAAATATTCCGGCAACAGTTAAAGCAACTGCAGTGCGATTAAAAGACATAATTAAGCTCCTTGTGCGGCTTCAAGTTCTTGTTTGTCAGCTTCCTTTACAAAGAATACTGACGCAGCGCCAATCAACATGGAAACGCCCGCTACAACGATGATGTATTTAGCATCGTTATCAAATACGCTGCTTAGAATCCAGCCCGCTGTCAAACCCGACACAATTTGTGGCGCAGCAACGGTAAAATTAAAAATTCCCATATACACACCGGTTTTATTAGCAGGCAATGCACCCGCTAACATGGCGTAAGGCATAGCGAGGATCGCTGCCCACGCAATACCCACACCTATCATAGGAATAAGTAATTTTACCGCGCCTAAAGGCACTGTAACTTCAGTGATTAATAAGTTTACGTTCACCATTGTCAGGTCTTGGAATAGTAAGAAGCTTACATAGCTAAGGCCGCCTAGGGCTAATGAACTGGCATACACCGTTTTTCGACCGAACTTATCAGCCAATTTGGCAAGAAATATAGAAAAGATAGCCGCAAACACCGAATATGCGGCGAACAAGATCCCAACCCAGTCGCCAGCAGCACCTTTGGCCATGATAATGGTTTCAGGAACCATAGGGGCAGCAGCAATATAAGCTGGATCAAACCACTGCTTATCTACATTCCAAATGTGCTGTGTAATGGCAGGCGTGGTATAAACCCACATAATAAAAAGTGCAAACCAAGAGAAAAACTGCACAACTGCAAGCTGCTTCATGGTTTTTGGCATATCCCTCACCAGACGGAAAAATTCGCTTAAACGCTGACCTAGCGGCGCTTTGGACGTTTTTTCGTGCACTGGCTCCTCATCAGTGAGCCCTTTGTAACGATTGTATTCCTCTGGTGCGTACTCTTTTGTACGAACTACCGTCCAAATTACCGTACCAAGCAGCACAGTGGCACCGATATAAAAAGCCCACACTACAGAAGGCGCAACTTCGCCCATTTGCGCAGTATTTTCTAAACCAACTACATTGGTTAGCACAAATGGCAGTATAGAGCCTATCACCGCACCAATGTTGATGAGTAGCGACTGAATTGAATAGCCAACGTTGCGTTGTGAAGGCGGAACCATGTCCGATACCAGCGAACGAAACGGTTGAAAGCAAACGTTAAACGACGCATCCATAAGTGCAACCATCAATGCGCCCATCAGCATAGGCGCTAAAAATGCAACAAAAATGGGGGCGTTTGGCAACAAGATCATGCCGAGCACGGCTGCAATAGCGCCGGCTAAGATAAACGGTCGGCGTCGACCAAGCCGATTCCATGTTCTATCGGATGCCGACCCTACGATAGGTTGTACTATCAACCCCATGATTGGCGCTACAAGCCAAAATAAAGATAGAGAATGAAGGTCTGCTCCCAAGTCGGACAGGATACGACTGACGTTTGCATTTTGCAGTGCAAACCCAAATTGAACACCCAGAAAGCCAAAGCTGACGTTCCATATTTGCCAAAAAGAAAGGCGTGGTTGAGTTGTTTGCATATGTTGCTCTTTTTATAGTTTTATTTGATTAATACGGCTATTGCACAATGAAAACATTTGCCGACATTGCCGAAAGGCTTATGGTATCAGACGCTTTGAAGATTACACCGTCACTTACACGTCTTAATGAAGCATTGGCACCGAACATCTTTGCGTACTTTGTTAATTTCAAATTTACAGGCTGCTTATTAAGCACAACCATAAGCTTTTTGGCTGATGAGTTGGCTGGAAATCCGGCTAGAGAATCAGTTGATTCACTCGCTACGCGAAAATAAGTGTAAACACCGTCAACAGGCGCATAGTGTTTCAACTCGCCTTTAAATAATTCAGGATGAGATTGACGAAGTCCTAATAGGGTTTTAATACGCTCTTGTGCCCAACGTTCGTCATCAGAAAGCCCTTTACCAGTAAAGGCATTCTTTTCACTGTCTGATGGCCACCCGCCCGGGAAATCAGAACGAATGATGCCGTGATCGTCGCTTCCCTCGTTGCCCATTAAAATTTCGGTTCCATAGAATACCTGCGGAATACCACGGGTGGTGAGCAACAGCGTCATTGCCATATTCCATTTTTCTTTATCATGCCCAAGCTGAGTATAGATCCTGCTCATGTCATGGTTGTCTGGAAAAATAACAAGATTATTTGGGTCGCCGTATAAGAAATCGCTCGCTAACGTTTCGTACACGCTTATAAAGCCAGAGTTCCAGCTTTCATCGTTATTCAGTGCCTCAACCACTGCGGCCTGCAAAGGGAAATCCATAACAGACGGCAGCGCACTGTCATAGTTGTCGTGGCGCTGACTTCCCGCTTGCCAATAGGCTGTAATGGCAGTGTTTACTGACCACTCTTCTCCCACAATATTGAATTTCGGATACTCGTCCATGATTCGATTAGTCCACTGACTTAAAAACGCTTTATCAGGGTACGAATAAGTATCTACGCGAATACCGCTTAGATTTGCTGTTTCCACCCACCAAATGGCATTTTGAATAAGGTAGTTAGCCAGGTGCGGATTGCGCTGGTTCAAATCGGGCATGGTGGGCACAAACCAACCGTCACTAAAGCCCTTTATATCGCTTTCTATAGCATGCGGGTCGTGAAGAGACTCCCTTTTGTGTGTAGTGCCTACGAACTTGCCGTTGTTGTTTATCCAATCAGATGAGGGCATATCTTCCATCCAAGCGTGATTGCTTCCTATGTGATTGAGCACCATGTCCATGATCACCCCAATCCCATGCTCGTTGGCTTTCTGACTAAGCGCGATAAATTCTTGATTAGAGCCGAAGCGTGGATCGATGTTGTAGTAATCTGTTGTCGAATAGCCATGATAACTGTATTTCTCCATGGCATTTTCAAGCATTGGCATCGTCCATATCTGGGTAAAACCCATCTCTTTTATATAGTCGATATTTTCTGCGATTCCTTTAATATCGCCACCATGACGGCCTCCTTTGAATGACCTGTCAGCCTTGTCTTTATAACCATCTACGTTGTCATTGTTTAGGTTACCATTGGCAAAGCGGTCTGGCGTAATTAAGTAAATGGCGTCTTCTGGGCCAAATCCTTTTCTTTCCGCGGACGCATCTTTACGCATTTTCAATGTGTAACGAATATCTCGTTTGCTACCGTCATCATCGGTTAACGTCATTACAAGCTCTTGCGCTTTTGCAGCTGAAGTATCTAATGTAACGAACAGGTAATTATCGCTATCAAGTGCCGTTGACTTTGTTATTCTCACACTACCTTTGGCAACAGAAACCTTGTCGTCGGCTACATCCTCTCCTGCAATCATCAGCTCTACTTCAGGATGCTGCATACCTACCCACCAGTTAGGCGGATAGACGTTAATATGTTCCTGCTGTGATGCAAAAACAGAGACTGTGTGAAGTGACAAGGCACAGCCTACAAACAGTAAAAGTGGGTTCTTACGCTTTAGGTGGATAGCATTGCTTAGGCGGTTAGTTTTGAACACATTAACACCGATGTTAAAAATACGTTAAAGATAAAGTAATGGGGAGATACTACCTTGCTAGCGCTGACTGACCAATGGTCTGCATACGTATTCACGAGACTCCATAGAAAAATATATGGTGCCACGCGTATACAAAGTTTAAGCAAGTCCTTAATTACTGTGTCAGTAAATAAGGGAAAATTTAGAAGGCAAAAACCTTGGTTTCTAATCCATCTAATGACAATGTTGTTTGATAGTTAACGCCATCTTTTTCTAAGTTTAGAGCGTCATGGGAAAGTAAGGCTTTAACCTCACTACTTTCATCTCTACCACCAACTAAATCTGAGGGAACAATGAGGTTAATTAAACCGGTAGGATTTTCATCGAAATTAGAAATTACCAATAACCCATGCTCATCTTTAACTCGTGCGAACGCAAACTGCTTTTCAGAATAGGTTGAGTTGCTTACGTCTAAATTCAGCGCATGAAGGCTCTGATATTTACCTGTAATTGCCGGATGAGTGGCAGCAATAGTCATCACGTCTTTGTAGAAGTTATGCAACTCTTTTTCACTTTCGGTCGACTTCCCGCCATCAAATTTGCCACCGTTCATAAAACGCTGATGGGCAGGAACACCCACGTAATCAAAAATTGATGTGCGTGTTGGGTCGCCAAACCCTGTTTCTTCGCTACCGTCTTCGCCCACGTCCTGACCAAAATAAAGAAGTGTAGGTGAACTACTGATTAGCGCACTCACCGCAAGCGCTGGCTTACCTTTTTCAGCACTTCCAGTAAAGTCAGGGCTAGCAATACGTTGTTCGTCGTGGTTTTCCAAAAAGTGCAGCATATGTGGCGCAATATCACTGATTTCCTTATGAACAGCAACCAGGTCGCTGACTTCGCCCTTGCCCTGCATGATAGCTTTCAATGTATCGTAGAAGCCTACTTTATCGTAAAGGTAATCCATTTTTCCTTTTTGGATATAAGCGCGATATTTATCTGGCTGGTAAACTTCTGCCAGCAAAAACGCATCAGGCGTCCTCTGCTTAATGCTGCTATTTAAAAAAGACCAAAACTCTACTGGAACCATTTCCGCCATATCGTAACGGAAGCCGTCAACGCCCTTATCAATCCAATAGTGAGCGATATCTCTGAATTTGTACCACGAGTCAGGGAGATCTTTACCGTCCCAAAACGCTGCGTGCTCTTCGTACGTTTTTTTGCTGTATTCATCAGGCAAAACCGGGAAATCATAAGTGCCGTCTGGCTTAACACCATAATTTACCTTAACTGTTTCATACCAGTCATTTATATCTGGCTGGGCCGCACGAGCGCCATTGCCCGTCCACTTAGCTGGATACTCATCGAACTTACCATCAGATAATGGATGAATTTCACCGCCCAAGGGTTGGTAACCTTCAGCTTTGGGCACCTGAAAAGCCTCGCCCACTACATAGTAGAAGTTGTTGTCTCGGGCATATTCCACATTAGTGTCATCGTTAGCGCCAAAATCGCTCACACCTTCTGGCGCTGAGAGCGAGTGGTAATCACGGGCAACATGGTTAGGCACAATGTCTATGATTACTTTCATTCCCGCAGCATGCGTCCTTTCAATTAACGCTTCGAACTCTTCTAATCGTTTTTTAGGGTTATCGGCAAGATCTGGATTTACGTTGTAATAATCTTTAACTGCATAGGGAGAACCCGCGCGGCCTTTTACAACATCAGGGTCATCGTTTGATATGCCGTAATTTGTGTAGTCATTAATAACTGCATGGTGTGGCACACCGGTATACCAAATATGGCTTGTGCCCAAGGACTTTATGGCGCTGAGTGCTTGTGGCGTGAAATCACTAAATTTGCCTACGCCATTTTTTTCAATCGTGCCCCAAGGTTCGTTATTTGAATTTGTATTTCCAAATAATCGAGTAAAAACTTGGTAAACAACGGGCTTACCTTGCCTGTCAATGTTATCTGTAACCGGTGACATATCACGACTTTGACTTGATGTTAAAGACTGATTCTGTTTGCCCTCAACCTTCTGACTACCTACAGAAGATGACGGCCCAGAACACGCAACTAAACCTAATGAAAGTATAGCAAGGGACAAAGGCTTAAGACAAAAACCCAACTTTGTATTTGGCATAGTATTCACTGTAAAAAATAAGCAATGCCAACAGGATACGCGTTAAATGTATGTTAAAAAACATGCATACGTATTCAAACATAAAAAAGCCGCCTGTAAGGGCGGCCCGTTTTGACTTAGGTCAACTGCGCACTAGGCAGCTTGCGCTATACGCAGAGGTTTTTGCGTATCTTGTACTGTGTGAACAATTGGCGTTGATACCTCACTAATAGCCTGGAGCTTAGCATGAAGCCCTTTGTGTATGGCTTCGTAAAAACCTTGCAGTGGTTTGGCTAATTCAGTTATCAGGACAGAAGGTGCCACTCTGTATGGAACACGTTTGCCCTTGAAATCTACGGCATCCCCTACTGGATTAAAGTTAATCCCGAAAGCTTTCATCCTTCTGGCAAGTTTCGGCTCCATAAGTACGTAAGCATGCTTAACATCAAGGTGTTGGCAAACACTCGTTGCCATTAAGTAAAGTGCGATGGAAAGGTAAGGAAAATGCTCTACGTTAAAGGGCGTGCTTTTTTTCTGTTTAATTTTTTCTAGCTTTTCAGCAGGCAAAATTTTTGTACGCATTTGACGCACTCTGAACTCTCGTGGGATAGCTAGCCTTGATATCTCACATACCGTCTGAGGGTCGAGATTAGAGGGTAACAACGCTCCGTTTTCAAACGCTTCAGCACATTTCTCTTCAAGAGGAAGTGAAAGCCCAGCCTCCGTAGGTAAAACTAATCTAATCGTGCCAGCACACTCTCCTGTAGGCCTGTGCTTTATATAACAATTAATGGCACGATCATCGTACTTATCTTTTTCTAGCGCCGTCGCATTTTGTTTCTCAAACTTCATTTCTTCACAATACACTTTATGACGGGTTTTATAACTTACCTGCTTCTCATTCTCTTCGTTAGCAATCACGAGTTCATAACGGCTAAAGAAGAAATTGGAAATGCTTTCTTCAAGTGAAAGTGGACGAGTTAATAATCGTGTAAACTGACGTGGCAGTTGTCTCAGTTTATCTGACACGGTGCTATTTAAAGCACGAACCGTGTTCATTGCTCTTGTTTTCAACACAAAGCTCCCCTGATATTGGATATTATTATTAGGCCTGTGGGTAACTTCCTGGTCGCAACGACAGCCTTTGGTTAACGTCTATCTAATTTTTGTTTTATTATTGGTATCTCTACTCTGTCTGATAAGCGCATCCCCGCTTATATATTCAGACTTTGCTAGTCGGTCATAAAGCAAGACATTGGCTGTTGCCGCCAAGTTCATACAGGAATAAGTTGGCACATATACAACATGGTCGCACCATGACAGCACGTCTTCGCCAATACTTCCGTCTTCTGGACCGAGCAAGTAAAATGCATTTTCTGGGTGATTGAACGAAGGTAAAGGTGTTGCGCCTTCGACTAATTCAACCGCTACTACTGACGCGCCTTCAGGTACAACATCACGCAAGCAATCTACGCCGACAGTAGGAATAACCTTATGGAACGCTTTTGTGTCCGCATTGAAGTCTTTCGCAAAACGATAACGCTCACCAGTGTAAAAAACACTGGCGACACCATAGCAACCCGCCGCGCGCAATATAGAAGCAACATTTACCGGATTTTTTGGGTTTACAAGCCCGATTGAAATTTTTTGTTTTGCTATATTCACGTTTTATTTTTATTTATTTTTTTCTATTTTCGGATACTGACACGAACGACAAGTAGCTGCTATATGCGAAAGCAAAAAATAGCCTTAAGTATTAATTAATATACATTTCAATGTGAGCTTTTTCGTTGTCGACTATTTTTATTCAATCAAAACATCTTGTTTTGCATTCAAAAAACCGCAAATTTTGGCCAAATAGCGCCGATTTCACTTTTATCTTTTTCAGTATAGGTGAACTCTTATTTACCGTTTCTGATATGCGCTTTAGCTTTTTGTGTATTATGTTTTATAACTATCGACAAATAAATGGTAGCAATTTGCGCACCATAACCGTGAAAATATTGCACATTACCTGCAAAGTTTACAGATACATCATAGAAAAAAGTGAAAGTTATGATATTTCAGCTAGTTAAGAACGGAGAATAACAATGATACTTCTCAGAGATTGAAAATTATCAATACACTTAACGTTTATTAACTTTTTTACAGTTAGTATTTTTTAAAAAGAAGGAGAAAGTGATAAGGCCCAAGCCATTAAAGTGTTGCCTATTTGTAACACAGTAAACTGCTGTAATCGTTATATTTTCTAGACCACAGTCAGAGCTGTCTCTTTTATTTCTAACTATAGGCGCAGATGTTGCGAAAAGCATACACACACGCATATGCTTCTATTGAATTATCGTTATGCAGATTTACGGGTGTTGGCGTCAATTGTATTTTTAACGGCTTTAAGATAGCGTCTAGCCATTCGCCTTCCTTGACCATAACCTCTTAGTAGCTTTTTCTTATCCATTGTTAAGCGCTTTACACAGAACGCTTCATCGGGTGCAATCACGCGAACCTTACAATCTTCAGGTGGATTATTCAGAAAATCGAGGGTTTCGTTGTAGATGGTGGCTCGCTGAAGCATCTTGTCTAGTATGGCAGGCTGGTTTCCATACATTTTCTGCATTAACCAAACGGACTTTACTTCGGGTTTGGTGAAGCCTAGAGGCTGAGAAAGGATCACAGTAATATCCCTCGCCCCCATCTTATATGCTTGAATTGCGGGGATCGCATCAGCCACACCACCATCTAAATAGCGAACGCCATTTATTGAAATTTCGTCTCTGTATGCAGTAGGTAGTGCACACGAGGCCACCATAAGATCATCTACGTTATCTTTGGTAGCTTGAATATATTCGCACTCACCTGTCTCAGCATTTGTTATTCCCACATAAAGCGGCATACTGCTCTTTTCACCGGGAGCGGGAATATTCATCGATTGCTTTGAATGGTGCCACAACCAATGGACATCTGTCATATGGCCGCCTTTGATGAAACGAAGCGGACTAAAGAATTCACGTTTTGTTGCGTATTGAGTAATGATTGTCTTACTTAGCCCATGCATTTTCGACACATAGGTAGAAAGATTAGTCGCTCCTGCTGAGACCCCGAGTGTAAAATCGAAAGGGTGATAATCATGCTCCATGAACTTATCGAGCACCCCAGCAGCAAAAATTCCCCGCATCGCGCCACCTTCTACTACTAATGCCTTTTTCATGTTTTCATCTCCTTACGAAATACGCTAACCATCTGGTACGACCACCTTTATACGCCAAACACTTTCAAAGAATCAAGAGATATGCCAAAAAATTAGGCGCTGTAAAAAAACCGCGAACTAGGTCGCGGTTTTTATTAAATCGGTTAGTAAAAACCGACGTTGTGTTACTTTAGACGATTATTTTTTAGTAACCGTTAACGTGGGAGCATTACCATCTGGCCCTGAGACCATGAATTCATAAAGGCCTGATTCTGGAATTTCAATCATAAGATTGTTATTGCTTCCTCCAAGTATTTTTGGCTCGCCAGGCGTGACAACGTTACTCGCGGCATCATTAGGATTACCCAGGTTTACCGTCGACCAATCTTCAGAGGCAACTTTGAACTCGATGCTACCTGCGCTCAACTCAATGTTAGCTGTGTAAACACCTTCTCCTTGGTATTCAAACATATCTACTGCGCTCCAACCGTTCATACCACCGCGGATATAAACTTGGGTGTCTCCCCAAAACGCTTCTTTAAATACACCAATGGTAGGGGCATCCAAGTCAGTCACATTGAACACAAACACATAGCGATCAGCAGTTTCAATGTTTAGAACAAGGTTATCGTTAGTCGCAGCCAACCCAAGAGTTTGACCTGGCGCTAAATTACGATCGGCATCATCGGCAGACATAGCACCAAAATTTACTGTACTCCAGTCTTCAGATGCAACTTTGAACTCATACGTACCAGGCTCAATATCTCGAGCAAAAGTATAGATACGACCACCTTGGTAAGTGAACTCCTCGTCTGTCCCCCAACCGTTCATTGCACCACGAAGATACACAGGTGTACCAACGAAGGGCTCCTCGTTCTCAATCATTAAGATCGGCGCTTCACTGTCAGACGCGTCAACAGTGAACAAATATGTCGCGCTCGTTGCTGGCGTAAATGAAAGATTGGTATTAGTGCGCGCAAGAACCTTTTCCTCACCCGCAATTACCGCACCTTCTTCACCATCTGCAGCGCCAAAGTTAACGGTACTCCAATCTTCAGACGCGAACTTGAACCCATAAGTTACACCGCCTTCTAACACAGCAGTAACCGTGTATTTACCATCACCCTGATACGTAAACGCGTCATTAGTAGACCAACCATTCATGTCTCCACGAAGGTAAGCAATGGTGTCACCGTAAGGGACAACGTCAGGTGCGCCAGACGTGGCATATGCTGATAGACCATGACCTTGGGCTCCAGACTGCGGTTTCACAAATACAGCAATGGTAAGCGCAGGTACGGTAAAGGTACCGTTACCGTCTTCACCCTCAACAAAGCTTGCTCCGCGTACCGCAGCATCAACTGAGTTCATTTGGGTAGCGTGAAGGGAAAAGCCAGTTGCTGTGTTAACCGTGATAGATTTTTCTTCGTAACCCGAGTTTACCAGTACCATTACCGCATCATTCATCGTGTCTAAGTCTTGACGCGGCTCTTCGCTGTTGTCAGAAATGCCGTCATCAATGCTCATCGCAATAAGGCCTCGCTGCTGGCGCTCACCGATATTGTGGAAACCAATACGATCGATAATGTCTTCAGCGGTGGTCAATCTAAACAATGGACTTGTCATACGAATGTTTAGCAACTCTGCAAACACGTCTGAGGCGAACATGATATCTGCCATCGACGCAGCGCGGTTCGGACTATAAATAAACTCACCCATTTCTTCCCAACGGGCTTCATTGTCCTGTGCTAGCGGTAATCCTACATTCCAGTTGTTAGTATCGTAAGTGAAATCCACATAGTTAAACCAATCTCCGGCATCATAAGTGTTTCTATCCATTGATTTGGAGCGAAGCATGTCGCCGCCCATTTGTAGAAATGGAATGCCTTGAGATACAAGGTTGATACCCATAGCTACGTTTTGTGCACGAACCCGCTGCTCTAGGGTGATATCTTGCGGAAGCGTATAGTTTAATTGGTCCCACAAGGTTTCATTATCATGCTTTGACACGTAGTTAATGATATCTGCTGGGTCTTCAGCATAGCCACCCAAGTTACTTGTTGCACCAGCACTGCCTGAAGACGTTTCTAAAACATAGTCTTTCAACGTGCCTATCATGCCCATTTTCACACGGTCTTGCGCACTTAACAGCCCGTCATCTTCTGGTCTGAAAATGGCGCCCTGACGAATAGCCTCACGAATACGGTCGTTATAGGTACCAATCTCTGTACCGGCCATATTCAGCTGACTTGCCTGTTCGTAACCGCGGTCTATTTTGGTCCAACCTTCCCCATAAAAGTAATTGTCTTCGTCAATAGAATGAACAGCATCACGCAAGCGCACCATGGTGTCTTTTGTGGCTTGGCTCATAATATCGAAACGGAAAGAGTCATACTTATAGTGTTCAGTCCACATAAGCAGTGAATCTTCCATGAATTTTTCCATCATGACATTGCGTGGCTCGGTGTCATCACAGCACGTTTCGCGCACTATCGCGCCAGTGTCAACTTCGTAACGGTGGTAATAACCGGGAACTGCTTTGTCCAAAACTGACTTGCTGAATACACCCGATGCATTGGTGTGGTTGTAAACCACATCAAGTGCAACACGAAGTCCCATCTCATGAAGAGCCTGAATCATTGCGCGCATTTCTACTATGCGTTCAACACCTTCTGCACTAGACGCATAACTTCCTTCCGGCGCGTTGAAGTGATGAGGGTCATAGCCCCAGTTGAACGTATCCAGATTCCGCAAATCATTAGTAAGCTGTTGTGCCTTGCCCGCTTCAGATAGTGGATCATAAGAATTGTAAACATCGATTAGCAATGCGTTTGCGCTTTCTTCTTCACACACTGCCGCACCGCTGTTTAAGCGACACAATTTGCCTACCGTATCGTACAAATCAACGGTCTTAGTAGGGTCTTCGTCAATGGTTGCGATGTCATTCGCTGGAAGGATATGGAAGTAGGTAAGCCCTGCCTCAACTAGCTTTTTAAGGTGTTCGACCGGCGCTGTACCTTCTTCCGTGAAGGCAAGGTATTTACCTCGATTTTCTTCAGAAGTCGACATATCACGTACACTAAAATCACGAATGTGACCTTCGTAAATAACTGCGTCTTCGTAATTTTCAACCGTAGGGATGGTGTGAGAATCCCACCCTTCAGGTTTTAAATCATCATCCTCTAGATTTACAAAGCGCGAGAAACGGCCGTTTGTACTTAGTGATACAGAATATGGGTCTGTTACAAGCAGTGTCTCTACTTTGCCCGTAATCGGATGATAAACAGTAACTTCATAACGGTAAAGCTGACGGTCAAGCGACATATCACCTTCATGGCGCCAAACACCTGAGGTATCGTCACGAACCATTTCAATACGTTGGTTTAATGTCTTGTTATCGTTATAAAGTAAAAGGTCAACATTTGAAGCAGTAGGTGCCCACAGTGCAGCAATTATACCTGCGTCAGTGTAGATTCCGCCAAGTTGAGCTTCATCAGCATCGTCTTCCCCTAAGGTGTACAGGGCATCAATAGCATTAGCTAATTGGATACCTGTTGCGGCGACAAGTGTGCCATCAGCATCATATCCACCAACAACGGCCTGGGTTGTGAGTACGGTTTTTGCGTCTTCAACTGACCATTCGCCTTCCCATGCCTGCATGGCAGACAAGTGAGGGGCGCGCGCAGATTGATCTTCGGTAAGCGTTGTACTCATTAGAGGTAATTCAGTACCGTTGATACCCTCTTCTAGCGTGCTCTCTAAATCAGCCTGTGCTGAGTAGTGAAGTTTCACTTGCGAAACGGTTTCTGGAACGTCCCATAAAATCGTATTCGCATCTAACCAATGAGCACCAAAGCCTTCTATATCAACCGGCTGTGGGCCTAGAGACATAATTGGAAATTCAAAGATCGTTGGTTCACCAGAAAGCGTAAAGTTCATACGCACAAAGGTTTCATCATCCTGTAAAAGCGAGGCTTGGAAGTCACCACCTCCCATTTCTTTTCCAGCATCATCAGTACCTTTGTGTATGATGAAGTTATGACAGCTTCCGTAATCGTCTTTAAGATCTAAGATCCAGTACGCACCATAATTTGGATCGATGCCGCTATGAATACGACCGTTTGCCCAATCCGTATCGGCGTCAGCATAAGCATCGCATTCGTCGTTGTTCCAAGTATGTAGTCTCCAACCTTCGTAGGCAGCGTCGTTACTAGAATTATCCGCGTCTACCGCAGCGCGATTGTAATATAAAACCGCTTGATTTGATGACGGGGTAAATACAGGCGCAGGGAGACTCGGATCGGCGCCAGCTTCACACGCGTCGTTTGCTTCGTTAGGTACTAATGGCGCGTCACATTGAATAGGAGGTGGTGGCTCACACGCCGTACCTGCAGCGTTTGGAACATTTGGCACATCACAGGTAAGTAAATCGTTTGTTCCAGACTCTACGCCCGAACCTCCGCATCCTGCAAGTGTATAAGCGCCTACTAAAAGTAACGCTGCGCGCACTACTCTCTTTTTAGTAAACATAGAATTCTCCTGAATATTTTCGCTATTGTTGGCGACCGAATGTTCCTTCGAGTCGCTAAATAAATTGCCTAGGATGTTGTTTTTCATAGTTGGTATGTCATCCCAAGGTAATATTGGGTGCCAAAGTACTGAATGGTGCCGGTTTGTTCTTCTGAGGCGAAATAGCTCTTAGTTGGCTCGTCGGTTAGATTATTAACCTGAAACAGTACACTCCAATTGTCGTTAATTTCATAAGACGCTTGGTAATCTATTACCAACTCTTCATCAAAGTTAACTACTTGGTCGTTTACTGCTACCTGTTGCGAAACAAACGCATCGCGATATCGACTAGACAAGCGGGTTTCAAAACCTTCGTATTCCCAGAAAACTGTTAGCGTCGCTACGTTCTCAGAAAGGCCAGGTAAATTTGCTGCGTAAACGCCGTCGCCCAGAGTGCGCTGAATTTCGCTTTCGGTGTAAGAATAGCTAGCGCTAACCCCTAACCCTGACCACAAACCAGGCAGCATGCTGTATATTTGGGTATAAGCAACTTCAAGGCCTCTGATGTAACCGCCCTCAGCGTTGTTTACTGCCGTACTGTAGCTACCATTTTCCGTAGGAACGGTTACGAAAATAGGATCGCCGTTCTCATCGCGAGCAAGCTCAGCCTCTTGGCCGTTAAACTCAGGGGTTAGGTATACCGGAACGCTAACGTTGTCAGGAATAACAATGCCGTTTGCCTCAAAATCATAAGGCTCTATTTCAATGTCTTCTACAAACGACTCAATGTCTTTGTAGAAACCAGCGATAACCAAAGCACCTTCTGTATCTGAAAAGTAATATTCCCAAGACACGTCGTATTGCGTGGCGTAAAACGGTTCTAAGTACGGACTATTACGGGCATTACCACTAACTCTTGCGGTAGGGTTCGATAAAGTAATTTCACCTGAATCTCTGTCTTGGAAAGCAGTAACCGTTTCAATGGTAGTAGATGCATTTGCCGCAAAACGGTTAATTGGCGCTCTACCCATTACTTTTGCTGCTGCAACGCGAAGCTGTGTGTCATCAGTCAGCTTAAAGTTTAGATTGATAGAAGGAAGTACGTCTGAATACTCATGGCTTATCAAGGCTGGTCGATAGAAATTGTTGATAAGCCCAACATCGTCTGTAATGTTTTGCGCACCTGCGTTAGGGTCGCTAACTTCAACTGATGTGCCTGTTTCTAGATCTTGAATTAGCTGGGTAGCACGCTGCAGCGTTGTTGAGCTCTGTTTACTTTTAACGTAACGAACACCCACATTTCCCGTAACAGGAATATTGCCTATTTCGGTATTTATCTTAGCCATTAAGTAGGCCGAGTTTACCGTTTCAAATACATCTCCGCTTTCTTGCAGTGTCCATGCTGTAGCGGGCCCTGTACCAGGCCCGTTAATAACGCCAGCTGCGCCCGGACCCCATGTTTGAACAGGCTGAGGCCTACCGCTTGGAAACCATGAATTAAGTGCACTGTCTAGATCAACAGAAAGATAACTTGGGAAGTAGCTAAAGTCACCACTCCAGTCAACTTGCTCGACCATGTCAGACGTTAGCCGAAGCGGCGGCTCGCTCACTGAAAATGCACTGTCGTTTCCGTACTCAAAGACTGAGCGATCGTTGTTGTACTCCCGGTCTGAATAACGATAGCCAAATTCGAAACCAGAAATGACGGGTACGTCTACGTAATACTGGAAGTCGACACGATATGCATCTAGCTCATCTTTATTTTCAAACGGATAAATACCGTACTTACTCACCATGACCCGGTCTAAGTCAGTAAAGGCATCTGTTTGATTAAAACCGATATCAGGCAGATTTAACCCGTTCAGCAAATACGATATTTGAACGTTTTCATCAAAAACTGGGTTGGTTGCTGTCGCGTCTTCGCCTACAAGCGACCATAACAAACCGTTTCTAAAGTCACTTTCGGCACTTGAACGGGATACATCAAACTGAACCGCTAAATCGGGTGATATTTCCCAATTGGCATTAATACCTAAGTTGGTTACACTGTCGAAATCTTGATTGTCGTCGTTAACCAGTTCAACACGGGTAAAGCTATTGTCTGTGCGTGAAAAAGTACCGCCAATGACATTATTATTCACCACTACGGGATTGGTGATGCCAGCGTTAATGCCGCCTAACTTTACGCGAAAACCACGGGCAAATGCTTCAGAATCAAATTTAGAAATAAAGGCATCAGCTTTTAATGTAAAGGTATCGATGGGCGCCCACTCGAACGCAGCCACGTAACCGTCGCGGGTTTCTTCCCCGCCTTTGTGCTGCATTTCAAAGCCTTCAGAGATAAGCTCACAATTTGGGCAATCTGCTGGCCCATCCGTATCCCCTTCTAGACCATCAACATCTACCTGACCGTTATACGCCAAACCAATAAATTGCGTAGAAACGCTTGGTTGGAATAGACGGGCATACCCCAAAGACACACCTAACGTATCGTCTAAAAATTTACCTTGATAGGAAAAGCTCAGTCTGTGACCATATTCAGTAGCATCGCTTATCTCTGATGCTCTATCGTTGTACATACCGCGCATGTTGGCGCTGAACTTATGCTGCTCTTCAATAGCCAGTGGTGATGCTGTTTTCAGTTCTACTGTACCCGCAATACCGCCTTCAATAAGCGACGCCTTGGGTGATTTATAAACCGCTGCCTCACTAATCAGTTCAGACGGATATTGGTCAAACTCAATGGCGCGACTTCCGCTGGTGGATACCTGCTCTCTACCGTTTAACGTAGAAAATACGAAGTCACCTGATAGACCACGAATATTAATCTGGGCAGCTTGTCCTCCGGTTCTTACAGCAGAGATACCCGGCAAACGAGTGAGTGCATCTGCCATAGATACATCAGGAAGCCCGCCAAGGTCGTCCGCAGATATCTGTTCAGAGACTGTGTCAGAGAATCGTTTTTGATTAAGTGATTGAATCAAGCTAGTGCTGAAACCACGCACCTCGATACGCTCTAATGTATCTTCCTGTGGTCGTTCAACTTCGTCTGTTTGGGTGTCAGGTGACTCTTGTGCATAAAGAGGAAAAGCGCTAAAGGCAACTCCACTGCTTATAAGCGCCGCCATTATGGTGCTGGGTTTGAATCTTTTCATTGGTGTCCCATCCTTGTTTATTATCGACATTTTTAGGACTACCACACCCAAAAATGCCTCTTATGGAATACCAAATACTACTGGTTTGTGTAAAAAGGGAGCAATGCTATGCATACGTATTCATTTACAATTTTTAAACATAAATGAAACATTGTGCAGAACTTATTGTTTTTTATACCATTTATATGCAGGGGTTAAGGAGTCAGCGCTTTTACTTATAGATAAATATAACAATCTTGCTAACCGTCCTTGGCTTTCAAGATTGTAATTATTAGCTTTGTTGTGTCTGAAACACATTATTATGATGTTTAAAATTTAACGCGCAGCCTTTAATAAAATGTTCAATTTTTTGCTCATTGTACAAATCGCCACGGCCTGGTTGATTTTGCTCTAGAGGCGGAAACGCGCCATATCCAGCAAATAAACAGTGCCATGATACAGAGTCCCAGTGCATTCCTATATTCTGACGATTAATCTCACTGGTGAGATCTTCACGTTGGAACCATGTAGAGATTAATGACTTGAGTGAATCTGACAGCACCATGTTATTTCTGTTCGCTCGCCAATAATCACTGTCATCACGGGTATTAAGCTTATAATGCGCGACGATATAGTCTCGTACTCGATCAAAACGCTCTTTGGCAAAGGCATTGTAAGCTGCGCTCCCTTTACTAGAAAAGCCACTCTTTTCAAATGTATCGGAGAAATACTCAATACAAATCTGTACCAGGTGAAGTGCGGTTGCCTCAAGCGGTTCTATAAACCCTTGGGATAGGCCTAATGCTAAACAGTTTTTCTGCCAATGCTGCGCTACTTGCCCAACTTTCATTTTAAGATGTCTAGCTTCCACATCGCTGTTTTCAAGTCCAAGATGCCGACGCAACTCATCTTCTGCCTTGTCTTTCGTTAAATGTGAAGCACTATAGACATAACCATTTCCCGTGCGGTTTTGTAGTGGTATTGACCAACACCAACCATTTGAGAGTGCTGTGGATTGTGTCTCTACCGGAATGGTTTTGTGAGCGTGTGTAGGTAATACTACCGCAGAGTCATTAAACAAGTTATCGGAGTAAGAATTGAACTTAACACCTAGGGTTTGCTGCAATAGATGGGAAGAAAACCCGGTGCAATCGACGAAGAAATCTCCCTCAATGTTACCCTTTTCTGTTACAAGGTGACTTATGTCTCCGCTAGGATGAAGTACTACGTCACTAATTACCGCACTAACATGAGTAACGCCTTTTTCAACCGCAACATCACGCAGATAGTTGCCTAGCAATGCGCTATCAAAATGGTAACCGTATTCCATCCTGAATGGAAAGTTATCAGGAGTAATCGGCGCCTTGTTCTGCTTTGCCAACACACCATTTAATAAAAAGTCTTCAGGTTTAACGTGAGTATCTAGACCCAACCTTCGGGTACGGCAGTTCACTTCAAAAGCACGCTGAGTAAACGTATCTGTTTGAGATATGAAGGGATGGCGATACTGTTTAACACCGGAACTAGGGCTCCAGTCATTAAACTGAATGCTTACTTTGTAGGTTGCATTACACTTAGGCATCCAATCACTTTCTTTAATTTTTAGCTCTTCAAAGAAGCGTTTTAATGTCGGTGTAGAACCCTCGCCTACACCAATAATGCCTATATCGGGAGACTCAACAAGGGTTACTTTAACCTTGTCCGAGGGCCATTTATGTGCAAAATAATTAGCCGCCATCCAGCCGGCAGTTCCGCCCCCGGCAATAACAATGTTCATTGGTTCATTCATGCTAAACGGCTAACCACAAAACTGCTTCAAGAAGTCATCATGAGTAGCAATTTTTCCGATGGGTTCATTCTTAATACGTTTAATATTTTGCATCAACTCTTGCAGTTTTTGCTCAGACAATGCGTTTGCCAGAGGATGGTAATCACCTTGTGCTATACCTTGCCCCATCAGTACTTGTAGCCAAGAACTTTCAAGGAACAAGTCATTTTGTTCTCTGAATAAATTACCAGACTCTCTGAATAGCTCGATTTTATGCGTTAAGCTATCAGGTACATCCATTTCTCGTAAGTCTTTCCAGAAGTGCGAGTCAGTTCTTTCATTCACGTGATAATGCAAAATAATGAAGTCACGTATTTGTTCGTACTCGGTCTTTGATTGCTTATTATACTCATCAATTTGACGTTGCTTGAAACCTTCGTGTGGGAATAAATGGATAAGCCTAACCACGGCAGATTGAATAAGGTGAATACTGGTTGACTCAAGAGGTTCAAGAAAACCGCTTGAGAGCCCAACGGCGATCACGTTCTTATTCCACTGCTTGCGTCTTCTTCCAGTCTTAAAACGAATAAAATTAGGATCGGCCAGTGGTTTGGTGTCTAGGTTATTCGACAATATATCAAGTGCTTGCTCGTCAGTATAATAGTTACTGCTATACACAAGGCCATTACCGTTACGGTGTTGAAGTGGAATACGCCATTGCCAGCCGGCAGAGTGTGCTATGGAGCGAGTGTAAAGTAAGGTTTTTTCTAGTCGCTCTGAAGGAATAGCAACAGCGCGATCGCAAGGTAGCCAGTGAGACCAATCCTCATAGCCTGTGTTCAACGTTTGCTGGGTAAGAAGGCCTTTAAAGCCTGAACAGTCAATAAATAAATCGCCTTCAATATGTTCACCGTCTTTCAACGTTACCCCTGTGATGAAGCCGCTCTCACTATCTTGCGTGACATCATGAATAATGCCCTCTTTACGAGTTACTCCCATTGCTTCACACTTTTTGCGTAAGAAGCGCGCATAAAGCGACGCATCGAAATGGTAAGCATAAGGCATTTCTATAATTGGATCTGGAGATTTTATATGAGCAAATTTACCCGCTTTGCAGGCAAGGTAGTTCAAATCGTATTCCCAGATTGAGTCGGTAAGCCCTAGTTTTTGTGCACGTTTAAAATAGTGATGAAAATGACAGAAAGCGTAACTTTTTCCAGCTGCGCCGAAGGTATGAAAATAATCCTCGCCTTTTACCCGCCAATTTTCGAACTTGATGGCAAGCTTCATCGTGGCATTGGTTTCTCGTAAGAATTCCTTTTCATCTATACCGAGAACATTATTTAACGTAATAATAGGAGGTATTGTCGCCTCGCCTACTCCGACTGTTCCAATGTCTTCAGATTCAACCAAAGTAACTGTTAAGTCTGTACCAATTAAGCGCTTGATGACTGCTGCAGAGATCCACCCTGCAGTTCCACCGCCAACCACTACTACCTTTTTTACAGCTTTATCGTACATATTTTCTGCCATCACTCTACACCGCTGACCTACCACACTTTGATAACACGACCTGTATTGCTATACAACAAAAAGCCCCAACACATATTACAGTTTTGGGGCTTTGAAATTTCATAATATTGACTAGCGTCTCATTTACAACATTCTTTATCTGCCGCTTGTTAACAACAAGCGGCAGATAGCTATTTAGAACGTGTAGTTGAAACCAAGTAGGAAGTTACGTCCGTAGCTTTGGTACTCAGTAATTTGACGACTGTCACCTGGGTTAACACGAACAGTAGGCTCGTCAGTCAGGTTTTGACCTTGAAGCGTAACACGAAGCCCTTCAAGATACTCAATTCCAGACTCACTGAAATCATAGCCAATCTGCGCATCTATCTGTTTAACACCGTTATCTTCGATAGGTGCTAGAGAAAGGCTGATGGCACGAGTTTCTGTAGCAAACGCATCACGCTTAGTTCCAGACACACGAATTTCAAAACCATTGCTTTCATAGAAAGCGGTTAGTGAGTAAGTCTCTTCAGATAAACCTGGTACCGCTTCACCATTTTCTAACTCACCATCAAGGAACGTTGCACTTGCAAACACGCCAAACCCTTCTAGTGAATCGTGGATCATGTCAAACGGTAGACTACCTTGAAGCTCCCAGCCACGTACAAACCCTTCAAGTCCATCTTCACGGAAGCTCACAATTCCGTTAAATGTTCCTGGTGGTACGATATCGTTTTCATCAAGTACACCATCGTTATTGATGTCAGTTTCACCAGACGTTTCGTGGAAACCTTCAATATAAGACTCACTAAAATCGCCAACAGTTTGTCCAGCTACGTGCCAGTTAGTCAGGTCTTTATAGAAGAAACTAGCGGCAAAGTAACCTGAGTCTGCGAAGTAATTTTCGTAAGCAATATCAAACTGATTCGCTTCAAGCGGTCTTAGGCGCGCATTACCTGCGCTTGCAGACCATGGACCATTAGCAACATTGGTCGATATGATTTGCTGGTCGTTAAAAGTAAAGCTTACTGTGTTATTCGGGCGCATGTCATCCATACGAGGACGGCTAATCACTTTTCCTAAAGCGGTACGAATAAACTGGTTCTCAGCGATTTCGAAGCTCAAGTTCAATGTCGGTAACACATCTGTGTAGGAATCGCCATCCGACAGTGGAGTTACTGCTGTAAACCCAGTAGGACCGGTAGTTGTGTTAAAGCCCGAACCTGATTGGTCAACGTTAACAACTTGTAGTCCAAGATTACCGAATACCAGTACGTCGCCAATTACTGTTTCAATGTCTAACTTCGCATATGCGGTTAGGATATCTTCTGAGATCGTGTATGAGTCACCCAAGCGACCATTTTCAAATAGTTCCGCTTCTGTCTCGATGTAGTAACCGCTTCTGTACAAACCAAGGCCATCGTAAGCTACGACACCGTCAATTCCGATGTGGCTCAGGTCTGCTGTACCGATTGGGTTTGGAACCAGTTCTTGACTTGGCCATGCTGGCGATGTTAGATAAGCACCATTGTTATCTTTAGTTTTTTCACGCTCTTGGTAGTTAACACCTGCAGTCAACTTAGTGAAGACGCCCCACTCAACAAAACCTTCTAGGTCAAGGCGAACAGCATCAAGTGACTCTTCAAAAATCGGCTCGTTAACGAAACCGTCCTGTGCTGTATTTGGTCCAAAGCCTTCTACGCCTTGGAAGCGTTCTACAGGGCCTAGCGAGCCCCCCCACGCCTGCGGACCGGCAAGGAAGATAGCATTCGGGTCTGCCAGATCAACACTATCAAGAGTAGGATGATCGCTGTAAACCGCACCTGTAGATGTCATAGTCCATGCACGTGGCGTAAGTGGACGACCGTCGATACCGGCTCGACCCACACCTGAGTAACTTTCGATGTCAGTGATAGTCTTGTCCACTTCACCTGTTGATACGTCTAACGTAGCAGTCCAATTATCATTGATAGTATATTCAACATTAAGCCCGAAAGTAGTCAGTTCAGCTTTTTGTTGACGAGAATCGTTACGAATTACAGATAAGAAACCATCATAGTAGCCAGATGTCACAAGACCATCTTCAACACCAGTAATAGTGTAAGCACCGGTTCCCCACTCTGCGCCACCTTCTTCAACGCCACGGCGTGCATCATTTTCTTCAAAATCAATGTAAAGGGCATCGAACTGAATCTTTAAATTATCTGTAGGTGCATATTCAATTACACCGGCAACAGATGTGCGTTCTAACATAGCTGAACGCGTAAATGAATCATGACCACCAAGAATCACTGTTCCTTCAGGAACTTCAACCCCTTCAGCAGCGTTCGCTGGGTTAGCATTTGCATATCCCCATCCACGGAAATACTGTTCTTGACGTGGTGATTCCATATCTGCGATGACTAACGCTACACCAAGTTTGTCGTCAGCGAATTGATCTACGTAGTTAAAAGATAAGCGATGACCTTTATTATCAAAATCAGGGTTACCGGCTTCTTCTTGGTTTGCTTCATACGTACCGTTGATTGTTACCGTTTTTTGCGCACTGAGTGGGCTAACAGTTTGAATATCAACAGTACCACCAATACCCTGAGTCATTAGGCCAGCTTCAGGTGTTTTATAAACTAAGATATTTGAAACAATTTCCGTAGGGTAAAGGTCAAACTCGACACCACGGTTATCGCCCATACCTAATAGCTCGCGACCGTTTAGCGTAGTACCCACATAGTTTTCGTTGAAACCACGAACAGAGATACCGCTAGTACGACCGTTACGGCGTTCACCAGCTAAACCTGGAAGACGAGCGATTGACTCAGCAATACTTGTGTCTGGAAGCTTACCAATGTCTTCAGCAGATAACGCTTCTACAATTGACGTGTTATCCATTTTAATTGCCTGAGCACGCTGCAGACTGCCGCGAATACCGCTTACTTGAATAACTTCAAGACTGGCTTCATCAACAGAATCAGTGTTTGCTTCTTGAGCTAGTGCAGGTGCACTACCAAACGCCATTCCGCCAGAAATAAGTGCAGCTTTAATTAGGTTGGGTTTAAATTGTTTCATAAAACGGGTGTCCCATACGGTTATAGTTGTTGTCTTTTTGTTATTCTTATGACAAGAAAATGACAATACATCATGTGGGCTAATCCTATAGAGGACACACGTCTTGCACAATTGCCTGCATACGTATTCAATAAAATTTATGCAACACAGTATTAACAAGTGCAGGATGAAAAGTAACGTAACATTACGACATATAGCCAATAAAACCGTGAAATTGTAAAATATTTATGAAATATAATTTCACATCAGGCTTTGACTGAGATGTTTTTTTGCCAAATAACGTTCGTTCGGACATGACAGCATTGTAACGCTTGCGCGAATACGAAACCATTACGTTGAGGGGCAAAATAGAGAAATTGTGGTGGCAGGGTCAGGGGCTATTTCCAGATAGCTAATGAAATACAATAAACTATAAGAGAAATATTCATAAGAGGAATAAATTTTCGAAAACCTAAACGTCGTGAAGTACAAAGCCCCATATTATTAGCGAATTTTGATGTCGAATAATTACTTACGTTTAAAAGTCCTGCAGGTCTGTGCAATCTGTTTATACGATAAAGCAAAGTCTTTCCCCATTTGTATAAAACTCTTACTCGTATAGTGCCAAGGATCATCACCGTAGGTATAGGTATCAGAATTAGACATATAAGTAGCGCAGTTATCTGATTCAACAAAAAGTTGCTGTGCTAAGTGCACCCGATGGATGTAAGGCATAATATCTTCTTCGCCCATTTCGGAATCGGTGATTTTACCGATGACCACAGGCAAATCATCTTCCCTAAGTGCAGCACGGAACAAGTTCATCATAGTTGTTAAATTGGTAAGGTATGCATTGGCTGACGCTTCACTTGCGTGTGCATCGGCTTCACCTTGCATCCAAATAATACCCATAGGTTTTAACGTGTCTGACTTGCCATCGCCATTGATATCACTAACCGCGTAGGCGTTTTTAATAGCCTCTAGTGCAAAATCGTACTGATTGAGGCCGCTACCTTCAGTAAAATTCGGGTACCAGTTACTGTAACCTGTGTTAAGCGCAAGGCCAGTTCCACCAACTGCATACTTTATAATGGCAATTTTTTTATTGGGATATTGCTGCTGTATTGCGTTGGCGAAGGTTAACTCTGCTCCAAATCTCTTTGAAAGCGTATTGCTTCTGCCATCCGATTTAAAACCTGTACCGTGGCCAGGTTTAAGTTTGTCCCACTTCCCTACACCGCCGTTGTCTTGATTGTCAAAGACCCCATTTCCATGAAAAATCATTACGTCTTGTTCTTTTACTAAGTCGCTTGGAAGTTCAGAAACGTACCCATAGCCATCCATATTGGATTGCCCCGCCATAAAAAAAGTCAGGTATTCATCAGCTATCGTTGAGCATGACAGCAGGGAAGCGAAACAAGCTAACGCAGTTTTTTTCATTAGAATTATCTTCATTTATTTGGTTGATAAAAATAGAGTACTTATAAACGTCACCTTAACAAAGTGAATACGTTTGCAAGCAATTTAAAGCAATGCATGTTTCATACAGGTATAAAAAAGCCCGCTTAAAGCGGGCTTTTAAACGTATTAATAAGCGTTAGCTTACCAACCTGTAGTTTCGCGAAGCGCCTTGCCGATTTCAGCAAGTGAACGTACAGTCTTAACGCCTGCGTCTTCTAGTGCTTTGAATTTCTCGTCAGCAGTACCTTTACCGCCTGCGATGATTGCACCAGCGTGACCCATACGCTTGCCCGGAGGAGCAGTAACACCAGCAATGTAAGAAACAACTGGCTTAGTTACGTTCTCTTTAATGAACGCAGCCGCTTCTTCTTCTGCAGTACCGCCGATCTCACCGATCATTACGATAGCTTCAGTTTGTGGGTCATCTTGGAACATCTGAAGGATGTCGATGAAGTTTGAACCAGGAATTGGGTCGCCACCGATACCAACACAGGTAGACTGGCCAAAACCTTCGTCAGTGGTTTGCTTAACCGCTTCGTACGTAAGTGTACCAGAGCGAGAAACAATACCAACTTTACCAGGCTTGTGGATGTGACCAGGCATGATACCAATTTTACACTCTCCAGGAGTGATAACACCTGGGCAGTTTGGACCAATCATGCGAACGCCTTTAGCGTTTACGTATTCTTTAACGTAAAGCATATCTAGCGTTGGGATACCTTCAGTAATACATACGATAAGCTCGATACCCGCGTCTGCAGCTTCAACGATTGAATCTTTACAGAAAGGTGCTGGTACGTAGATAACTGTCGCAGTTGCGCCAGTTGCTTCTACCGCTTCACGTACAGTATTAAATACTGGAAGACCTAGGTGCTGAGTACCGCCTTTACCTGGTGTTACACCACCAACCATTTGCGTACCGTAAGCAATTGCTTGCTCAGAGTGGAAAGTACCCTGACCGCCAGTAAAACCCTGACAAATTACTTTAGTATCTTTATTAATTAATACAGACATTATTTGCCCTCCGCTGCAGCAACAACTTTCTGCGCTGCATCAGTTAGCGATTCAGCAGCAATGATATCTAGACCAGAGTTCGCTAAAACTTCACGGCCAAGCTCTGCATTGGTACCTTCAAGACGTACAACAACAGGTACTTCTACGCCAACTTCTTTAACCGCACCGATAATACCTTCTGCAATCATGTCACAGCGTACGATACCACCGAAGATGTTAACCAATACCGCTTTAACATTGTCATCAGAAAGGATGATTTTGAATGCTTCAGCTACACGCTCTTTAGTCGCGCCGCCACCAACATCTAGGAAGTTAGCTGGCTTACCGCCGTGTAGGTTTACGATGTCCATGGTACCCATTGCTAGGCCTGCACCGTTAACCATACAACCTACGTTACCGTCTAGCGCTACGTAGTTTAGTTCCCACTGAGCTGCGTGAGCTTCACGCGCATCTTCTTGAGAAGGATCCTGCATATCTTTCAGCTTAGGCTGACGATATAGTGCGTTACCATCGATACCTACTTTTGCATCTAAGCAGTGTAGGTTACCGTCAGTTTTGATAACTAGCGGGTTAATTTCGATAAGCGCAACGTCAAGCTCTTCAAACATCTTAGCTAGGCCAAGGAAGATTTGAGTGAATTGCTTAATTTGAACGCCAGAAAGACCTAGAGCAAACGCCATTTCACGTGCTTGATAAGGCTGAGGGCCTACAATTGGGTCGATTTCAGCTTTAAGGATTTTCTCTGGTGTTTCTTCTGCAACAGTTTCAATCTCAACGCCACCTTCAGTAGAAGCCATGAATACAACGCGACGGGTTGTACGGTCAACTACTGCACCAAGGTAAAGCTCGTTTGCGATATCCGTGCAAGATTCAACTAGGATTTTGCTCACAGGCTGACCGTTTTCGTCAGTCTGGAAAGTCACCAAATTTTTGCCTAGCCAGTTTTCAGCGAAAGCGCGAATGTCGTCTTTGTTTTTAACTAGCTTTACACCGCCAGCTTTACCGCGACCGCCCGCGTGTACCTGACACTTAACTACCCACTCTTCACCGCCGATGCGGTCAGCCGCTTCTACAGCACCTTGAGCAGTGTCTGCTGCGTATCCTTCAGAAACAGGCAAGCCGTATTCTTTGAATAGCTGCTTACCTTGGTATTCATGCAAATTCATGGTGTTTCTATCCGATTTTTAGTAAGACAAAAGCCGCAAATGCGACTTGATTAGTTTGACTGATATTATAGGAAAATATCAGCGTTGCGTTAGGCGCAAAGCTAGCATACACAAGCTTAGCACCTAACCACAATTCCGTGAGACGAAAGTCTTACACGTCTAGAAGTAGACGTGTTGGATCTTCAAGCATCTCTTTAACGGTTACCAAGAACCCTACTGATTCTTTACCATCGATAATACGGTGGTCATAAGAAAGTGCTAGGTACATCATTGGTAGAATTTCTACTTTACCATTAACAGCCATTGGACGATCTTGGATCTTGTGCATACCAAGAATTGCGCTCTGTGGCGGGTTAATGATTGGTGTAGACATTAGTGAACCAAACACACCACCGTTGGTAATAGTGAAGTTACCACCTTGTAGTTCAGCCAGTGACAACTTACCGTCACGACCTTTAAGTGCTAGTTCTTTAATTCCTTTTTCAACACCCGCCATTCCCAGTGTATCAGTATCTTTAAGTACTGGAGTCACTAGACCGCGTGGTGTAGAAACAGCAATCGATACGTCAAAGTAGTTGTGATAAACGATGTCATCACCGTCGATAGACGCATTAACTTCAGGGAAACGCTTAAGCGCTTCAGTTACCGCTTTCACGTAGAAAGACATGAAACCAAGACGAATACCGTGACGCTTTTCGAAGCTGTCTTGATACTGCTTACGAAGATCCATGATTGGCTTCATGTTCACTTCGTTAAACGTAGTAAGCATTGCTGTAGAGTTTTTCGCCTCAAGAAGACGATTAGCAATCGTCTTACGAAGACGGGTCATAGGAACGCGCTTCTCTGTGCGGTTGCCGGTTGGCAACTCTGCAGGTACAGATTCAGAAGCCGCAGGCGCTGCCTTCGCTGAACTATCACCACCTTTAAGGTACTTTTCTACATCTTCTTTAGTGATACGTCCGTTTTTGCCCGTACCCTTAACTTTAGACGCATCTACGCCTTTCTCAGCTAGTAGACGACGTACAGATGGGCTAAGCGCATCGCTGCTGTCATCGCTCTCTTCTGAAGCCGCTGGAGCAGATGCGCCGCTCGCAGCACCTTCTACAAATTTAGCAATCACTTCTTCAGCAGTAACCGTTGCGCCTTCTTCGGCAATGATTTCAGCAAGAGAACCGTCAGCTGGAGCAACAACTTCAAGTACGACTTTGTCAGTTTCAATATCAACCAAGTTTTGGTCGCGAGAAACGGCTTCACCTACCGCTACATGCCATGTTGCAATTGTCGCGTCAGCCACTGATTCTGGAAGTACTGGAACTTTAACGTCAGAGGTTTTGCCAGAAGCCGCAGGCGCTGCATCTGATTTAGAATCTTCGTCTTTTTTGCTTTCTGTTTTAGCTTCAGACGATGCAGCTGCACCACCCTTTTCTAGTTTAGCAATAACTTGCTCACCTAAAACAGTTGCACCCTCTTCGTTTAGGATCTCACCAATTGTACCGTCCGCTGGCGCCACAACTTCTAAAACTACTTTATCAGTTTCAATATCAACCAGGTTCTGGTCTCGTTTAACTGCGTCACCGGCCTTTACGTGCCAGGTTGCAATGGTGGCATCGGCAACTGACTCAGGTAGAACCGGAACTTTTATCTCAATTGTCATTACTGTTCCTTATTTAATTGTGAGTGCGTTTTCAACCAGGGCTTTTTGTTGCTGGTTGTGAACGGATACATAACCTACTGCAGGTGACGAGGATGCATCACGGCCTGCATATGTTAATTTTGCACCATCTGGAATTGCTTGCCAGAAGTGGTGTTGGCTACAGTACCAAGCGCCTTGGTTTTGAGGCTCTTCTTGACACCAAACCCAATCTTTTACGTGGCTGTATTGTGCCACAACTTTAGCGCATTCTTCTTGTGGGAATGGGTAAAGTTGCTCCAAACGGACGATTGCGACGTCTGTTTGCTCATTTTTACGGCGCTGGTCTAGTAAATCGTAATAAACCTTGCCCGAACACATTACAACGCGCTTAACGCCTTTCGGATCGATATCATCAATTTCATCAATTACGTTGTGGAATTTACCCTCTGCTAGTTCTTCAAGTGAAGATACCGCTAAAGGATGACGTAATAGTGACTTAGGCGACATTACGATGAGTGGCTTACGCATCGGGCGTACCACTTGGCGACGAAGCATGTTGTAAACCTGTGCAGGTGTAGACGGTACACACACTTGCCAGTTGTGGTCAGCACACATTTGAAGGAACCGTTCAAGACGTGCAGAGCTGTGTTCTGGGCCTTGACCTTCGTAGCCATGAGGAAGCAATACTGTTAGACCGCACAGACGACCCCATTTCGCTTCACCTGAACTCAAGAATTGGTCGAATACTACCTGCGCACCGTTAGCGAAGTCACCAAACTGAGCTTCCCAAATGGTCAAACACGTAGGCTCAGCCGTTGCGTAACCATATTCGAAGGCCATTACGGCTTCTTCTGAAAGTACAGAGTCGTAGATTTCAATTTCACCCTGCCCCTCGCGAATATGCTGTAAAGGCATATAGGTAGAAGCATCTTTTTGGTTGTGCAGTACCGCGTGACGATGGAAGAACGTGCCACGGCCAGAATCCTGACCTGTAATACGAATATCTTCACCTGCATCAACGATTGTTGCATAGGCTAAGTTTTCAGCCATACCCCAATCAAGTTTCTTCTCGCCGGCAACCATTGCTTTACGGTCTTGATAAAGCTTATTAACACGTGACTGTAGTTTGTGCTCTTCCGGAATGGTGGTGATTGATTCACCTAGCTCTTTAAGCTTTTCAACTGAAAGCGCACCGTCGTATGGCGTGTCCCAGTCATGACCAAGGTAAGGAGACCAGTCTACACTGTGCTCAGTCATTGGGCGCCACTCTTCTACCACGCATGCGCCATGGTCTAGTGCTTCACGGTATTCTTCAAGATAGCGGTCCGCGTCACGTTGCTCAATTACGCCTTCAGCTATTAGCTGGTCGGCATAAATTGCACGTGGCACTGGGTGCTTTTTAATTTTTTGGTACATCAACGGCTGCGTAGCATTTGGCTCATCCGCTTCGTTGTGACCATGACGACGGTAACAAACTAGGTCAATTACTACGTCTTTCTTAAACTTATTACGGTATTCCAGGGCTAGCTGTGTAACAAACGCAACGGCTTCTGGGTCGTCTGAATTCACATGAAAAATGGGTGCCTGAACCATTTTTGCAATGTCAGTACAGTATTGGGTCGAACGAGTATCTTCCGTTTTCGAAGTAGTGAAACCAACTTGGTTGTTTACCACAATACGAACTGTACCACCCACAGCAAAACCGCGAGTTTGTGACATGTTAAAGGTTTCTTGAACCACGCCCTGACCTGCAATAGCAGAGTCACCGTGTATTGTAATAGGCAGCACGGTGTTAGTGTCGTTATTGCGACGAGCCAACCGTGCACGCACAGAGCCCATAACTACAGGGTTAACAATTTCAAGGTGAGACGGGTTAAACGCTAGTGCTAGGTGAACATTGCCGCCTGGCGTAGCGAAATCTGAAGAGAAACCTGCGTGGTATTTTACGTCACCTGCGCCTAGCGAGTCGTCGTGTTTACCAGAGAACTCATCAAACAGCACTGATGGGTTTTTACCCAATACGTTTACTAGCACATTCAGACGGCCACGGTGAGCCATACCGATAACTACTTCTTTGGTACCCGCTGTGCCAGCTTTAGTGATAAGCCCTTTAAGCATTGGAATTAGTGCATCGCCACCTTCTAACGAGAAACGCTTAGCACCTGGGAATTTAGAACCCAAATATTTTTCCATGCCGTCAGCAGCAGTCAACCCTTTAAGAATCGCTAATTTTTCATCGCGAGAAATTTCGGGTTTTGCCTGAACAGACTCAATCTTTTGCTGTAGCCAGCGTTTTTGTTCTGTATCGGTGATGTGCATATATTCAGCACCGATAGAACCACAATATGTACGGTTAAGTGATTTGAACAACTCACCCAACGGCATAGATTCCTTGCCAATAGCATATGAACCTACGTTGAAAACGGTATCAAAATCGTTTTCAGAAAGACTGTGATGAGAAAGTTCTAAATCGCGAACACGCTCTTGTTGCCAAAGACCAAGTGGATCTAAGTTTGCGTGTTGATGACCGCGGAAGCGAAATGCATTGATTAACTGGAGAACTTTAACTTGCCTGTCGTCTGACACATTCGCAGAAGGCACTGAAGGACTAGACATACGGGCTGTTGGCCCTAACGCAGCAAGTTGCCTAAATTGATTCTTAATAGTTGTATGATTAGTTTCTAACTCTACGCCATCGACTTTGGGGAGGTTATCGAAGATTTGTCGCCAATTTTCAGAGACACTTTGCGGGTCTTCTAAATAGGTTTCATACAACTCTTCAACATAGGCAGCGTTGGCACCTGCCATGTGCGAGGAATCCCACCACGCTTTCATCACGCTTTCTTGCATTTAATTTGCCTTGCTACGTTTTATAAAATCTAGTTAACAATCAAGATGTATTATAAGGTTATTCTCAGCATAACCAAGTGTTATAACGGAGAATATATAAAAAAATAGCCATCCTAAGTGGATGGCTATTTAGCTTATCGCATCTATAACTTAAAAAGTTATCAGACTATAGTACTAAACAGCCCGTTGTAAAAGCATAGACTTAATTTGGCCTATCGCTTTCGTCGGGTTCAAGCCCTTAGGACATACACTTACACAGTTCATGATACCGTGGCAGCGGAATACGCTGAATGCATCATCAAGGTCGTTAAGACGCTCTTCAGTTGCAGTGTCACGGCTATCGATTAGGAAACGGTAAGCATGTAGTAGACCGGCTGGACCGATGAACTTGTCAGGGTTCCACCAGAATGATGGGCATGACGTTGAACAACAGGCACATAAAATACACTCGTAAAGACCATCAAGCTTTGCACGCTCTTCTGGCGACTGCAAATGCTCACGCGCTGGCGGCTGCTTGCTGTCGTTAATCAAGAACGGCTTGATTTTTTCGTACTGTGTATAGAACTGCGTCATGTCAACAACAAGGTCGCGCACTACTGGCAGACCTGGAAGTGGACGAACTACTATTTTGCCTTTGCCCAGTGCAGAAAGCGGAGTAATACATGCTAGGCCGTTTTTGCCGTTCATGTTCACACCGTCCGAACCACATACACCTTCGCGGCAAGAGCGACGGAAAGAAAGCGTCGGATCTTGCTCTTTAAGTGCGAGTAGCGCGTCTAGCACCATCATGTCTTGACCTTCCTCTACTTCTAGAGTGTAGTCTTGCATGCGAGGCTTCGCATCTACTTCTGGGTTGTAACGATAAATCGAAAAAGTTAATTGCATGATCGTTGCCTCTCTTAATATGAACGCACTTTAGGCGGGAATGCTTCCCTAAGCTTAGGCGCCATATTCACTTCACGTTTAAGCATTTTATCAGTGTTCGGATCGTAGATGCTGTGGCACAACCAGTTGTCATCGTCACGGTCCGGGAAGTCGAAGCGGCTGTGCGCACCACGGCTCTCCGTTCTGAAGTTCGCTGCTACTGCTGTGCTGTACGCGGTTTCCATTAGGTTATCAAGCTCTAAACATTCAATACGCTGTGTATTGAAGTCTGCGCTCTTGTCGTCAAGGCGTGCATGCTTAAGACGCTCGCGAATTTCGCTAAGCTCTTTAAGCCCTTCTGCCATTGCTTCACCTTCACGGAATACTGAGAAGTTAAGCTGCATGCATTTCTGCAAGTCTTTCTTAATTTGTACTGGGTCTTCGCCCTTACCTTTCTCTGAATTTTCCCAACGATTGAAACGCGTCATCGAGGCTTCAAGATCAGACTCAGATGCGTCACGTGTTGGTGCCATTTCAGATAGTGTCTTGCCAAGGTGTAAACCAGTCGCACGACCGAATACAACAAGGTCAAGTAGTGAATTACCGCCAAGACGGTTAGCACCGTGTACAGATACACAAGCGATTTCACCACAAGCAAACAAACCGTTAACGACTTTATCGTTACCGTTTTCGTCAACTGTTAGACATTGGCCATCAACATTTGTAGGAATACCACCCATCATGTAGTGACAGGTTGGAATTACAGGAATAGGCTCTTTCACTGGGTCAACGTGCGCGAACGTACGTGACAGCTCAAGGATACCAGGTAGACGAGATTCAAGAACGTCTTTACCTAGGTGGTCGAGCTTAAGTTTAATGTGAGTACCCCATGGGCCTTCACAACCACGACCTTCACGGATTTCAGTCATCATTGAACGTGCAACAACGTCACGACCCGCTAGGTCTTTTGCGTTAGGTGCATAACGTTCCATGAAGCGCTCGCCGTCTTTGTTAAGAAGGTAACCACCTTCACCACGACAACCCTCAGTAACCAATGTACCCGCGCCAGCTATACCCGTTGGGTGAAACTGCCACATTTCCATATCCTGAACCGCAACACCAGCACGAAGAGCCATACCAACACCGTCACCGGTATTAATGTGTGCGTTTGTCGTTGAGGCGTAAATACGACCCGCACCGCCTGTAGCAAGAACAACTGCGCGAGACTTGAAGTAAACTACTTCACCAGACTCGATATCAATTGCGGTACAACCAACCACGTCACCGTCTTGGTTTTTTACTAGGTCAAGTGCATACCACTCTGAGAATACTTTTGTTTTGTTCTTTACGTTTTGCTGGTAAAGAAGGTGTAGAAGCGCGTGGCCAGTACGGTCAGCCGCAGCTGCTGTACGAGCGCCCTGCTCACCACCAAAGTTCTTTGACTGGCCGCCAAAAGGACGTTGGTAAATTTTGCCATTTTCAAAACGAGAGAATGGTAGACCCATGTTCTCCATTTCGATAATAGCTTCTGGACCAGTCTTACACATATATTCAATCGCGTCTTGGTCGCCGATATAATCAGAACCTTTAACGGTGTCATACATGTGCCATTCCCAGTTATCCTCGTGTGAATTACCAAGTGCTACGGTAATACCACCCTGTGCTGACACAGTGTGAGAACGGGTTGGAAATACTTTAGATAACAGTGCGCATGATTTACCAGATTGTGAAATCTGCAGTGCCGCGCGCATACCTGCTCCGCCAGCACCAATTACTACTGCATCAAACTCGTGAACGGGTAAACTCATTTTACACTCCCCACAGTACGAATAGGCCAACAGCTACATAGCCGAATGCGATGATATTTAGTATATATTGTAGTCCAGCGCGCAGACCTGCTGATTTAACATAGTCTGTAAGCACCTGCCATAGGCCGATGCGCACGTGGATCATCACTGCTACTAGTGCTGCCAATGTGAAAACTTTCATAGCTAGGCCAGAGAATAACCCTCGCCATTCAACAAACGTCAAATTGTCTGTGGTGATAAAAAACCACGCCATGAAAACCGAGTACGCGAAAATTATTGCTGCTGTTGCGCGAAGAGAGACGTAGTCTTGTACGCCGTCACGCTTAATGCTTGCTTGGTTGGTTACCATAATGCAACTCCCAATACTACGGTCAATACAACCCAAAGCGCGATTACTGCTTTCGCACTCGTGTTGCCCGACTCTAATTCTTCCCAGTGACCTAAATCCATAACAACGTGTCTTAGGCCGCCTAGAATGTGATACGTCAGCGCTGAGGCTGTGCCAATTGCGACAAATTTTCCAAGGAAACCGTCCATGATTGCTTGTACGTTCGCAAAACCTTCAGACGAATGAACAGAAACTGCCCATGCCCAAATGACAAATAGTAGCGCGAAAAACATTGCAACACCGGTAACACGATGGAGAATTGACGAAATAGCAGAGGGCGGAAATTTAATAGTATTGAGTTCTAAATTTACTGGTCTTTGCTTTTTCACAATGTATGCCTGTTTAATCCGTAGGGGATAATGAATTTCTTACCTTTTTTATGTCCTGAGTAAGTAAATTCGATTTTTAACCTGTTAATTGCCTCATCCACTGAGTTGTTAACAATTTGTGAATTATTCTTTAACGCTTGTAACAGAATAAATATTCTGACGTTCAAGCACCGCTGAGTATATCCAGCGTAGTATATAATTACAATTTTTTGTGCCGTAGTAAGACTTTAGTCGCTATACACACATTTTTGATAATTATTTACTATTAAAAGAGATCAAAATTGGATGCAACACGTTTAAACGAGCGCAATTACAGTGTCATAAGTTTATCAGTAGCCTTTCGGAATAACTATGTATATCAATGGCAAATTAAGCACTTTTAATCTGAATGCGTATTTATTCAACGTTGGAAGGTTACTTTTTAATCTAAGCTGTTAATATAATTATCGATCGGTGGTTTACCTTTTGTGAAAAGCCATTGATAATTGCGATGTATCGGGCAAAGTGACAATCCATAAAGTTAATTAATCGTTATCTGATTGCTAGTATTCTTTTAAGCAATTTGGAATATTTATTGTGCAAATATGCAATTAAATTGACTTGTTGGTACATAATAAAGTACAAATACGCCCACTTTTCCCAACGAAGCGGATATTTTCGTCCGTTTTCGCTGCAAACAGAACCATTCTGAGGAGAGCATTTTATGGCAGATCAGAAAGCCATTCTTAAAGCCGGCGGTAAGGAAATCGAACTTCCTATCTTGTCTGGCACCGAAGGACAAGATGTAATCGATGTCCGTACGTTAGGCCAACACGGTTATTTCACGTACGACCCTGGTTTTATGGCGACAGGATCTTGCGAGTCTTCAATTACGTATATCGACGGCGCTCAAGGTGTGTTATTACACCGCGGTTTCCCAATCGAAGAACTAGCGCGTGACGCAGACTACCTAGAAGTTTGTCACATGCTACTTCACGGTGACGCACCGACTAAAGAACAGTACGAAGAGTTCAAAGAGACAATCACACGTCACACCATGGTTCACGAACAAATAAACATGTTCTTCCACGGTTTCCGTAACGACGCACACCCTATGGCTATGCTATGCGGTACAGTTGGTGCAATGTCTTCTTTTTATCACAGCGACTTGGACGTATCAAATGAAGAGCAGCGTGTTCGCAGTGCCCATCGTTTAATCGCTAAGATGCCAACTTTGGTTGCAATGTGCTATAAGTACAACGTAGGTCAGCCATTCGTGTATCCGCGCAACGACTTAAGCTATGCAGCTAACTTCCTGAACATGATGTTCTCTGTACCAGCAGAAGAATATCAAATCAGCCCAGCTGTTGAGCGTGCGATGGACCGTATCTTTACGCTACATGCTGACCACGAACAGAATGCTTCAACGTCTACCGTTCGTCTTGCCGGTTCTTCTGGTGCGAACCCATATGCATGTATTTCTGCTGGTGTTGCTTCACTTTGGGGTCCTGCTCATGGTGGTGCAAACGAAGCATGTCTGAACATGCTAGAAGAAATTGGCACAGTTGATCGTATTCCTGAGTTTATTGCACGCGCTAAAGACAAGAATGACCCATTCCGTCTTATGGGCTTCGGTCACCGTGTTTATAAGAACCACGATCCACGTGCAACAGTAATGCGTGAAAGCTGTCACGAAGTATTAAGCGAGCTTAACGTAAAAGATCCACTACTAGAAGTAGCGATGGAACTAGAAAAGATTGCGTTGAGTGACCCGTACTTTGCAGAGAAGAAACTGTTCCCGAACGTTGACTTCTATTCAGGTATCGTACTTAAAGCGATTGGTATTCCTACCAATATGTTCACGTGCATCTTCGCCCTGTCTCGCACAGTAGGCTGGATTTCACACTGGCACGAAATGATGAGCGACCCTAAACAAAAAATTGGTCGTCCTCGTCAGCTTTATACTGGTCACAACCAGCGTAAATACACGCCAATTAAGTAGTTAGTTAGAAAATACTGAACTAAGAGCTACATGTAATAGTAGAAATAGCGCCTTCACGGCGCTATTTTTGTTTTAACCATTTTATTTTCAAGGAACATCAATGCCCTACTCTGCAGTTTTTCTAGGTATTGCAGGCCTTATTCCTTTTGTAGCGATGCCTCTGGCATATCAACTTAACCTGTTATCCATAACACAAAGTGCGGTTTATTTTGTGCAATATTCTGCTGTGCTGCTTTCATTTTTTGGCGGCATACACTGGTGGGACGCAATAAGCAACCAACGTTACGATAAACAAATGTTGATCGCTATGTTACCGACTATTATTGGTTGGCTGTGTTTGGTGTTCTCACATGATGTAAAAGTATTTGGCGTATTGTCACTTAGCTACGTCGCGATATTAATCTATGACAAGTTCACTCTTAGTATGCCCAAAGAACAGGTCGTTAGTTATATTAGTTTGAGAATGGGATTAACGAGCGTAGTCGTTATCTGCCACGCATGGATGATTTATTTGCTTGTATAGAACAGAAAAATGTTTGTGGTCCTTGTTTATTTCAAACTGGTAGCACAGTGTTGAAGTCATGCGTGGTAGTGGTGAAAAAATAACTTCAATACTTGCCATTAACATGGGATGACGCTAAAAAACAGCTAATGAAACGTTACGCATAACTATCTTAAGCTTTTGAATAATATATTTTTTATGAAATGACATAACAAAAAAGGCGATAATATTTCAATACTATCGCCTTGGCTTTTTATCTAACGCTTTGTTATTTAAATTATATAATGCAGTGTTTATTCATCGCGAATAATCGATAGTAACTCTTCTGTTTTCTGTTCCATTAGCGCAATGTCACCCTTACTCTCAACGTTTAAACGAATTACTGGTTCTGTATTCGATTTACGTAAATTAAAGCGCCATGTACCAAACTCGAGACCTAAGCCATCGGTAGTATCAACTACGCTAGCTAGTGGCTTATACTTGTTTGTAACACGCTCAAGTGCTGCATCAGCATCCTTTAACTTGCTATTAATCTCACCTGAAGATGGGAATGCTTCGATACGCGCTTTAACCATGCTAGCCAGAGTTTGCTTTTTCACACACACCAATTCAGCAATCAGCAACCAAGGGATCATACCCGAGTCACAATATGCGAAATCTCTGAAATAGTGATGAGCACTCATTTCACCGCCGTAGACAGCATCTTCTTTGCGCATACGCTCTTTAATAAAAGCATGGCCTGTTTTCGACTTAATGGGTGTACCGCCTGCATTGGCTACAATGTCTTCTGTATTCCAATATACGCGTGGGTCGTAAATAATTTTGCTGTCTGTGTTCTTCTCGATGAATGCTTCAGCAAGCAAGCCTACGATGTAATATCCTTCAATAAATTCACCGTCTGCGTCGAACAAGAAGCAGCGATCGAAGTCGCCGTCCCAAGCGATACCGAAATCAGCACCTGACCCTTTAACAGCATCAGCCGTGTCAGCGCGATTCTCAGGTAATAACGGGTTAGGTATACCGTTTGGAAATGTGCCATCTGCGTTGTGGTGTACTTTTATAAATTCAATTGGCACACCCTGCGCTTTCATTTCTTTTTCGATAGCGTCTAGCGCTGGTCCCGCCGCACCATTTCCTGCATTCACCACTACTTTTAGCGGCGTAAAATTGCTTAACTTCACATAAGAAAGCATGTGAGAAACATAGTCAGACATACACGATTTAACAGCATATTTGTCAGTCTGAGAAAGCATCTCTTCTACCACATGGGCAGTACCGTTAAAGAATGCGTCCGCGTTTATCGCCGCACCGTTTGTATAATGCGCTAACCTTTCTGACACATAGCTATCTTCTAAAGCTTCTGCTTTTTCTTTAATAGCGTTCAGGCCTGTATCACCGCTGATGGGCACAGAACCCGCTTTTACCAGTTTCATGCCGTTGTAGTTAATAGGATTGTGGCTAGCGGTCACTTCAATACCACCATCAACACCAAGATGCTTTGTAGCAAAATAGATTTCTTCGGTTCCTGCCATACCAATATCAGTCACCGTTGCACCAGCATCAATAAGACCTGCGCTTAAGGCTAATTTTAATGGTGTTGATGTAAGACGCACGTCACTACCAACAACAACAGTCTTTGCATTTAATTCTTGCGCAAAAGCATAGCCAATTCGATAGGCTACTTCTTCGGTTAGTTGAGCGTTTAGTTCGCCACGAATATCGTACGCTTTAAAGCAGGTAATTGGGGTTGCCATTTAAATCGAAATTCCCTGTGTTTTAACTATTTGTGATTACATTATCGCCTTTTACGACTAAAAAGCGCATACCGCTCTTTTGTTATTGTCGTAAAAGAGATTAGACATATTGATATTAAATCATTAGAGGAAGTGAATTACTAATTCAATTTGAGTAGCGGAACGTTTTGCGGTCGCACTTTAAATTCATGAATTTAAAGTACGAGTTCAAAGTAGATACTGTTATGGAAAACGCCTTGATGTTAATACTTTCGGCGAAAGCACTGAGTAGGACTAAAACCACTCTTGATAAGTACTTTTTCAGAAGCGGGGTTGTTGTTCATAACTTCAGTGTTAAGCAAAGTTATGCCCATTCTTTTGGCCTCATCAATTAAAAATGAGACGCAGTGAGAGACAATCCTTTTTCCACTTTCCTTCTTTACAACTCGATAGCCTATTTCAGCCTCGTTGGTTGCTCCTTGCTGAACCCAATAAAAAGGTATTATTCAAAAGCCCCGTTTAACTACACAAAGTCTAATCAAGACAGACAATCCTTGTCCCTACTTCGCTAATGAGCCGCTTTGATAATCGTTAAATGCCTGAACAATTTCCTGCTGAGTGTTCATCACAAAAGGTCCATATTGCACTACAGGCTCATTGATAGGTTTGCCTGACACCATAATAAACTTGGACTCTGTATTAGTAAAAACAGAGAGCGTCGTGCCCGTTTTCGACAGCACGCCAAGTTCTCCATCACGCAGTACAGATTCTTTACTCGCGTTATCTCTATTAATAGTTAAGCTGCCATCATAAACATAGATAAACGTTGCTTCATCTGAATTTACGTCAATTTCAGAACTCCCACTTCTTAGCGCGATGTCTAAAAAGGTGGGAGAAACCGCCGTTGTCTTAACTGGGCCTTTCACACCATCAATTTCACCTGCTAACACTTTTATGACAGCACCTTGACTGTGTACCGTAGGCACGCAATCTGGCTGTATGTCTTGATAGTTTGGCGCTGACATTTTCTCTACTGCAGGAAGGTTTACCCACAACTGAAAGCCCTTTAATAGCCCTTCTTCCTGCTCCGGCATTTCTTCGTGAATAATACCTCGCCCAGCGTTCATCCATTGAATGCCGCCCGCATCAATCACTCCCTCGTTACCTACAGAATCCTTATGGCGCATTTTACCTGCCAACATGTAAGTAACAGTCTGAAAACCGCGGTGAGGATGAGGTGGAAAACCGGCAATGTACTCACCAGGATTATCTGAGCCAAAAAAATCTAACATAAGAAACGGATCTAAACGAGGAAGGTCAGGCTGACCGATAATACGCGTTAGTGACACGCCCGCACCGTCACTGGTAGCTATACCCGAGACGATCTTTTCTATCGTTTTTGGTCCATTTAATTCAACAGACATATCTTGTACTCACCTACAATTCGCTATAACAAACAGCATTTTATGTTTAATTTTTAATATTGGCATTTGTCTACATTGACGCCCTAGCTTCCCATTTTTTCACGGCCGTGGGATGACATGAGATCTTGCTCTGGCCCCACGGGAATGACCTGTGTCGGGTTTATCATTGTGTGACTATAGTAGTAGTGCCTTTTAATATGCTCAAAATTCACCGTTTCAGCGATACCCGGCACTTGATAAAGCTCTTTCATATAGCCGTAAATATTGGGGTAGTCTGCAATTTGCTTTTTGTTGCACTTAAAGTGTCCGTGATACACCGCATCAAAACGAATCAAGGTAGTGAATAACCGCCAGTCAGCTTCTGTTATTTCACTACCCACTAAGTAACGCTGTTTACTTAGTCTTTCTTCAACTAAATCCAACGCGTTAAACACTGCATTAACAGCTTCTTCATACGCTTCTTGCGTAGTTGCGAACCCGGCCTTGTACACGCCATTATTAATATCGTGATACACCATGTTATTAATGGTATCTATTTCTTCGCGAAGAGCCTCGGGGTAATAATCAACTTCATTGCTGGTAAGAGAATTAAATCCACTGTTAAAAATACGTATAATCTCTGCTGACTCATTATTAACGATAGTTTCAGTTTTTTTATCCCAAAGGATAGGCACCGTAACACGCGTTGTTATCTCAGCTTCCGCTTTAGTATAGATTTGATGTGCGTAATCAAATCCGTAAAGCTTATCGCCCGTTGAGCCTGGGTAGTCTTTAAACTCCCATCCATTGTCGAGCATTTCAGGATGAACTACGGAAACATCAATATGCTTCTCTAAGCCCTTAAGTTTTCTAAATATGAGCGCTCTGTGTGCCCATGGACAAGCTAACGATACATAAAGATGGTAACGACCTGGTTCAACAGGGAACGGCGCCTCCTCATTATCGCTGATTTTGTCGCGAAATTTAGACGCTTGTCGCTCAAACTTACCGCCGCTTTTGCTCGTGTCGTACCATTTGTCTTGCCATTGCCCATCAACGAGTAAGCCCATATTCCCAATCCTTTCAACGTTTATTAAACTATTTTATTATTAAACCATGTATTGTGTAGAACGTATGTTGCGTTAAATCGGATTTATTATTCGAAAAAACTGGAGTGTATTGATTTTTGGTCATCACTTTTGAGATGATGCGCGCCCTGCAGCAGTGACTACGATCATTAGCGCATATCCATACCCTTGTTATTTTTTATTTAGTGAATTAAAGCATGTCTGATGATCCTCGTTTAGGCGGCATTGTGCGTTTGTACGGTGCACAACAAACTAACAATTTAGCCAATAGTCATGTGGCCGTTGTCGGCATAGGTGGTGTAGGAAGTTGGACTGCCGAAGCATTGGCCCGTTCGGGTGTTGGTACTATCACGCTTATTGACCTCGATGATGTCTGTGTAACGAACACAAATCGTCAGATTCACGCACTTTCAAATACGATAGGCGAACCAAAGGTCGAGGCCATTGCGTCGCGTATCGCGCTAATAAATCCTAATTGCAAAGTAAACTGCGTTGAAGATTTTGTCACACCTGAAAATACCGCCTCGCTCTTAACCAAAGAAATGCACGCTGTGGTTGATGCTACTGACAGCATACGTGCTAAAGCCGCAATGATAGCGCACTGCAAGCGCAATAAAATTCCTATTGTTACAGTAGGCGGCGCTGGGGGTCAGATAGACCCAACACAAGTTACTAAAGGCGATTTAGCTAAAACAACGCAAGATCCGCTTGCTGCAAAGCTACGCAGTGAACTGCGTCGAAACTATAATTTCAGTAAAAACCCCAAGCGCCGATTCGGCGTTGAATGTATTTATTCAACAGAACAGCTGCGCTACCCACAGCCTGATGGCTCTGTTTGCTACAATAAATCAGCAATGGAAGGCGGCACGCGTCTCGACTGTGCGGGTGGATTTGGTGCGGTAGTCACAGTAACAGCCACCTTCGGTATGTTCGCTGCTGCTAGCGTAATCAATAGATTAACTGGACAAAAATAGACTTTGGCCGATAAGTTACGCACAATAGCAAAATAACAGTAACGTGCTGACGGCAGATAGTTTTAATTAAAGTGTTTTATTCGTTAGACCCAGAAAATGAATTTTAACTTAGCGCTAAGCAAAACAATCTGGCAGAAAACGCTTTAACAAAGCAACCGTCACGGGTTTTAAAAATTAAAATATTGGTATGTATGCCAATGCCATTCTCGGTGAGAAGGAGAATAAGATGTCACCTGATGAACTCAATAAATTAATGTCAGATTGCGCAAAAGACGCGATAGTAACCGCATCCGATGAGTTCAATATTGTACTGGATAAGACTCCCGAGAGTATTGCGCTAGTTGACGACGTTTTACTTAGCTTTGTAGATAAGTATCACGATTTAGCGTTGGAAGATGAAGCAGTATTTACTATTTGTAATATCTTTGGTGCGTATATTGGTGAAATCCTAAAAGCGCAATTAGACGGCGAATGGATATATGACCAGTCAAATCCTCAAGCGCCAACCGTATTTTTAAAAGTCGGTGATAATACCTATGCATTTGCGGGAATTTGCTATGAACGTTTGGTTAACGACAGTCAGGTAAGCGTTTTCGCTTACTACGAAAAGGCATTGGCCAATCACAAATTCACTCACTAGTGGCTAAAACCTTAAACCAAAAATAGCGCCTTCATGGGTTAGGCGCTTCCCAATCTTCTATCATCCATCTTAAATGGCGACTTTTCGAAATAGCGTAAAGCGCGACGCCATAAAAAACAATTTTTACGCCAGTAATGGCCTCAAATCCCCAGTGGTGGTGCATGGCATAATAAAGTTGTGTGTTAAATAGAAGCAGTACGCCAAACTGTGCAAGTGGAATGACTAGGCGGCGCCATTTTGTATACCCTTTTTTCCACAGCCTATCTCTTTGGCTAACCAACACAAGCGCTAAAAGAACCGGTAAGCTAGCGACTAATCCAATGCCTAAACTTTCTTTTTGTGGATAGAAAAAGGCGAGTAAATCACTGGTTTGGGTTCGAGACGCCAGTGAAAAAATAAACGCTAGCCAATCGATGCATAACAGAATAGACACAGCGTATAACCATCGAGGTGGCAGTATTCGCCCTGACTCGTCGTAACATGAGAGTGGAAGTTTTAGCATGCGTTCACTTTTGTCATCTCTACTATTCATCATAGAACGTAAGCGTTCTAACTAATGGAAATTTTTTCTTCTGAAGAGTTCAAGGTGGGGGTGACTTCATTTTTTTAAACACATTAGTTATCAAATACGCTCTGTAACCTAAACGCTTGTCTTCATCTCGCCTTTTTTTATTAAAGTTCGTACCGTTCCAAGTTCGTACCGTGTCACAACACTGTACAACGCTTGTAACCTGCTGTTCGTGTTTTTATGCTTTATCCTCTACATTAAACTAGCAACGATTTATCGCTTAAAACTACTGCGTATTAATGCGAGTTACTGTATAATCCGCGGCCATTTTAGACACAGTCATTTGCCAGGTGATATTTTAGATGACAGTAGAAACGTTTGATCCGAACAAAGTAGTAAACAAAACCACAACGCTTGAGACGCCCGTGAAAGTGCTTAGTGAAAACAAGCCTTCAGACCAACGCATTGGCAGCAGAATTGGTTTTGTTAGCTTAGGTTGTCCTAAGAACTTGGTTGATTCTGAGCGTATTCTTACTCAACTTCGAACCGAAGGGTATGATGTTGTTCCTACCTATAACGACGCCGATTTAGTTATCGTTAACACCTGCGGATTTATAGACGCAGCTGTTGAAGAGTCGTTAGACACCATCGGAGAAGCGCTAAAAGAAAATGGCAAAGTTATTGTAACTGGTTGTCTCGGTGTAAAAGAGGATGAAATCCGAGAGCTTCATCCAAACGTGCTTGCCATTACTGGCCCCCATGCTTATGAAACTGTTGTTGAGCAAGTGCATGAACACTTGCCAAAGCCCCAACATGATCCTTTCGCAGACCTCATCCCTGACCACGGGGTAAAATTAACCCCTCGTCATTACGCTTACTTAAAAATATCAGAGGGCTGCAATCACCGCTGTACGTTCTGCATTATTCCTTCAATGCGGGGCGACCTTGTTAGCCGCCCTGTCGGCAACGTGCTAGATGAAGCGAAGCGCTTAAAAGATGCTGGGGTTAAAGAGCTTCTGGTTATATCTCAAGACACCAGTGCTTATGGCGTGGATGTAAAACACAGAACAGGTTTTTGGAATGGCATGCCTGTTAAAACTCATATGCAGCAGCTATGCGAAAAGTTAGGTGAAATGGGTATTTGGGTTCGCCTTCACTACGTTTACCCTTACCCTCATGTCGACGACCTGATCCCACTGATGAATGAAGGTAAAATCCTTCCTTATTTAGACATTCCATTCCAGCACGCAAACAAGCGCATCCTGAAGCTGATGAAACGCCCTGGTAGTGCTGAACGCGTGCTTGAACGTGTCAAGAAGTGGCGTGAACAGTGCCCTTCTCTCGTAATTCGTTCAACATTTATAGTGGGTTTTCCAGGGGAAACTGAGGAAGAATTTGAAGAGTTGCTAGACTTCTTACGTGAAGCTCAACTTGATCGCGTTGGTGCTTTTGCTTACTCACCTGTGGAAGGCGCTCGCGCAAATGATTTACCTGATCCTGTACCAGAAGAGGTGAAACAAGCTCGTCTTGCTCACTTTATGGAAGTACAAGGTGAAATAAGCGCTGCTAGGTTACAAGCGAGAATTGGAAATGAGTATCAAGTCGTCATCGACAGCGTTGATGCGGAAGGCGCCGTTGGTCGAACCTACGCTGATGCACCTGAAGTGGATGGTTTAGTTCATCTCAACGGCGTTTACGATGTAAAGCCTGGCGACCGAGTGTGGGCTGAAGTCATCCACGCTAACGAACACGATGTGTGGGCTGTACTTTCTGAAGACCAAGACGAAGACGGCGATACCGCAGAATAAATAATCAAGCCAGAGTTACGCATATTACATCAATGCGCTACCTGGGCTCTTGCTGCGTTACTTGGCAATAAAAAACCCTATCGATTACTATTTTTCGATAGGGTTTTTCGCATTTAAGGCTTAGTAAACTCGTAGTCAACGGTGATTTTGAGCCACGCTACCAAGGTAATTCTTCACCGTTTGAGTGAATAAAGCGGCCAGAGTTGTCTACAGTAAGCTCATCAATACGACTAGCCAAACGCTCTGCGCACGTATCAGCGTCGATGTCGCCTGCTCCGTTAACCATTTCGGTTTGCACAAATCCTGGGTGGAAAATGCCAACTGCAATTCCCTTCGCCCTAAGATCGTTTGCCATCGATACACCAGCGGCATTTAACGCGGCCTTTGACATGCGATAGCCATAATACCCACCCGAGCCGTTATCAGACATAGAGCCCATTCGACTTGATATCAACGCTATTTTTGCATCCTCTGCTAGTGCTGGTAATAGCGATTGAGATACTAACAACGGTCCCATCGCGTTAACGCGAAACTGATAATCAATCGTATTGGGATCCCAGTCATCAATACTCTCTCGGCCAAGCACTCCTGCATTATTGATAAGCAAATCAATTTTTACGTCCATCAAGGGCGCCAGTTTTTCAGCCAACGTCTCCGGCCGTGCTACATCGACACCACTGACAATGTTAACGCCGGCACTGTTTAACTCGTCGCAACTATTACGGCACGTCGCATAAACTTTCGCGCCTCTTGCTTTATATTGCTTGGTAAGCGCAAGGCCAATGCCTCGGTTACCACCTGTAATAACTACATTCATAACGAATCCCTTGTTATTTTTTATGTGCTTAAATCAGTCTTATAATTTTAAAAATAAACGTGTGAGTAAGCCAATTACACCTAATTGGCGAAGACCAGATAAAACGAATCATCACGTTTACTTCGCTATTTTATAGTCTTTAAAAGACGTTCTAGATCTTCAGGCGTATCAATTCCAACAGGCGGTGGCGCCGACGCTACTTCACAGTGGATTTTATCGCCGTACCATATTGCGCGAAGCTGCTCTAGTGACTCAATTTGTTCAAGAGCGCTTGGCGCATATGAAACGTACTGTTTAATGTAATTGGCACGATAGGCGTAAATACCGATATGACGATTATAAAGTCCGGTATTAGCAGACGTAGGGTTAGCCATCATATAATCCCGCTCAAACGGTATTGGCGCGCGTGAAAAATAAATCGACTCTCCTTTTTGATTAACCACTACCTTTACAATATTGGGATTAAATACATCTTCAACACTCGCGATAGGCGTCGACAATGTCGCCATTTGACATTGCGGCGCATTCGCCAAGTTAGTAGCAACCTGATTAATATTTTCGGCAGGAATAAAAGGTTCATCTCCTTGAACGTTCACCACTATTGTGTCGGAAGAAATTCCCTCTTTTTCTACGACCTCTGCGATACGCTCAGTCCCAGACTGATGGTTTACTGAAGTCATGCATACATGAGCAAAGCCAAGAACTACATTTTTAATCCGTTCATCATCTGTAGCTACAATGATGTTATCAGCACCCGCTTCTGTGGCACGTTCAACCACATGTTGTATCATGGGTTTTCCGTCGATAAGTGCTAATGGCTTGCCAGGAAAACGACTTGAACCGTATCGAGCGGGGATCACAACTGTAAATGACATATATTTCTTTCGCCCTTACTGTCTACTAGTTAAACGGGTTATCAGCGCGTCGCGTCTACTTCGTCTAGCGACAGTGATATTGCCTTGCTTTCTATTAACACTGGGATACCGTCTTTGATTTCATAGGCTAACCTATCAAACCGACACACTAGCTGGGTGTTATCTTCTTTTAATACGAGTTTTCCCTTACATACTGGGCAAGCTAAAACTTCTAAAAGCTTTTTATCGAACGCCATTGTTGTTATTCCTGTCCGTTCTGGTGAATATTTAAACCTGCGTTTGCAAGTTTCACGTTTATTAAGTTAAAAAAATCTGGGGCTAAATGCGCACTAACAGGCAAAAACCAACAGTCATTATGTGCAAATGGTGCGGCTTTTACTGCATCCTTTTCTGTCATTAGCACCCTTCCATCTGGAATATCAGACGACGAGATAGCGTGATGATCTGCTAAGGGATGGGTAACCGATAAGTCAATTCCCATTTCCCTAAGCTGACTGAAAAAGCGCTGAGGAGAACCGATACCTGCGATGGCACTACAGGGAATCTTTCTAATTTCTTCTACCGTTGTGGTTTTCATCCTATTAGAAACTGATGTGAAGTCTCCAGGAACCAATGTCATAAGAAATTGTGGCGATACTGCACTGTCAAATGTTGGCATAGAACGGCTGTTATGAACAAGAGCATCTACGGTACCCAGTCTCCATTGGCCTTCTCGAAGTGGTCCCATTGGGAGCAAATATCCGCTACCTACCTTTCTATCATCCATGACTACAATTTCAACATCTCGATGGAGCGCATAATGCTGCAATCCATCATCGCAAATTATCAGTTCACACTCTAATTCATTCGTTAAGTAGGCAGCTCCCCTCGCCCGCACGGGATCAATAACTACATCACTCTGGCTGCGAATTGCCAGTAATCTGGGTTCATCGCCTACTTCAGACGCGTCGTCGTCACCTTTCACTAACCTTGGGTATAAGGGTGAATTAGCGCCGTAGCCGCGACTTAAAATACCTACCTTTAGGCCTTGCGCTTGATAGTAAGTCGCCAATGCTAAAACTACTGGGGTTTTGCCATTGCCGCCAACAGATATATTGCCCACTACGATGACGGGTACCTTAGCTTTAAATGCTTTTTTTATCCCTATTTTAAATAGCAGTCGTCGAATAGCGGATACGAAGTAAAATAGCAAAGCGAGCGGAGCAAAAACCCAAACAAACCCGTGACCAAAATACCACTTATCGTGAAGGGTAGCGTTTTGCCTTTGGCTCACTTTGTCTCACCAAACTGCAGTGCATGAAGTTGTGCGTAATGACCGCCTTTTTCAAGCAACGCGTCGTGTTTACCCTTTTCAATAATCTCACCTTGTTCTACCACCATAATGCAATCTGCATTTTCAATTGTAGACAACCGGTGTGCTACTACGATGCTGGTGCATCGTTTTTGCAATGTTTCTAATGCGTCTTGGATTAAACGTTCCGACTCTGTATCAAGGGCTGATGTGGCTTCATCTAAGATAAGTATAGGTGCGTCTGCAAGTATGGCGCGAGCAATCGCTATGCGCTGGCGTTGACCACCAGAGAGCATAAGGCCATTCTCCCCAATAACAGTATCTAAACCATCAGGAAGGTTTGCCAGGAATTCCTCAACATGCGCAATTTTAGCTGCATTTTCTATCTCTTTCCGCGAAACATTCTGTCGAGCGCCATAAGCTATATTGTTGGCGATAGAGTCATTAAACAGCGTGACGTTTTGAGATACCACTGCAAACTGAGCGCGCAGATCTTTCAAATCGATGTCGTTAAGCCCAACATCATCTAGCCGAATTTGCCCTTTTTGCGGAACATAAAAACGAGTAAGCAAAGAAGATATGGTAGATTTCCCGCTTCCTGAACGCCCTACTAGTGCAATGGACTGCCCAGGGTTGGCGGTGAAGCTTACATTGGTTAATGCTGGCGTCTGCTTTCCTGGGTAGTAAAAGGTAACGTCATCAAACTCTATTTTGCCCGTAGCTCGCTTGATTTTGGTTTCACCTTTGTCTTCTTCATCCGCTTCATCCAGGATTTCGAAAATACTAGCGCACGCAGCCATTCCCTTTTGAAATTGATTATTAATAGTGGTCAATTGTTTAAGAGGCTTAAGCAGCATAACCATACAGAACACGACATTAATAAAAACACCAGCGGTAAGCTTTTCTAGCATGCCAGGTGTACTGGCAATGAATAAAACAACGGCAAGCGCTATGGATGCGATAACTTGAATAGATGACACACTTAAAATAGACGTGACGTTGAGCTTCATTGACTGCTGGCGATTATGGTTGTTTTTCTGTTTAAAGCGCTCTTGCTCTATGTCCTGACCGCCAAACATGATCACAACTTTATGACCTTTTACTGCCTGCTCTACCGAAGAGGTAAGGTTTCCCATAGATTGCTGAATATTTTTGCTAACAACGCGGAACCGTTTACTAACAATAGACACGATAATCGCAACCACCGGGCCAATGAGAAGAAAAATTAGCGATAGTTGCCACGAGTAATAAAACATGACGCAAAGAAGTCCTATTACTAACGCTCCCTCTCTCACTAAAGTAAGCAGCGCTTTACCAGAAGCGTTAGCCACTTGCTCAGTATCGTACGTAACCTTGCTTATTAAGCCACCCACCGCGTGATGATCGTGAAAAGACACTGGTAAATGAATATATTTTTCAAACAACTGCTGGCGCATGCGCATCACAACTTGTGCACCAATCCAACTCAGCGTATAGCTGCCTAGAAAATTGAACACACCACGCAATAAAAACAGCGGTACAATTGCGAAGGCTGCTAAACGAAGATAGTCGTGGTCGTTTTTCCCAAGAGATTCGTCAATCATCGGCTGAAGCTGAGAGAATACAAACGTATCTACCGCGGAATAGCCAATCATACCGATAATGGCAAAAACGAATGGAACTTTGTACGCCTTTAAATACTGTAAAAAACGTTTAATTTGATAATCCGAGTTGTCGGCTTTCTGCATGTAGTTATTTTAACCTGTCTAAAACGTTGGCAAAAACGCGTTTTTTCTATTGTACTCGTTCTCGCTTTAATTCACTAATATAGCGATAAAATTGATTAGTCTGTCGACGACTTGAGTAATGTGTGGTCAGTTGCTGCTCATTTAAAGGTTCTGCCAAAACTACGCTCAGCAGTCAGTGGATTCCATAGAAATCAGCTTAAAGGTGTCGCGGAGGCTTGCCCTTTAAATACCATCGTTTTTTCAAATCACTACGTAGCGTGTTAACTTCAAAACTTCCTTTCCTAAAGGTTACGAGGGTATAGCCTTCTGAGCTTGTAAAATATTGCTGTACGTTGTGCTGCCTGTAGCGCTCTACAACATTTAACGCAGGGAACCTCCATCGATTTTCGTACCCTTGGGTATAAATTACCGCTTTCGGTGCCACATGCTTAATGAAAATATCCGTTGAGGAGGTCTTGCTACCGTGGTGTGGTGCAATCAATATATCTGCATTAAGCGCTGACGTTCCTCTCGCTAACTCCTTGGTAATTAAAGCATACTCACTTTCTTTTTCGATATCGCCTGGAATAAGTACACTGCCAGATTGAGCTGCAATTCTGACAACACACGACATCGCGTTATTATCTTGAGAATTGCCTTTTAGTGGCCACAAAAAACTGATGGTTAGCCCCTGCCAATCAAACATTGTATCTCTCTCGCAGCCAAAGGTTGGAGAGTAAAACGTGGCATTACCTGCAATGGGGTGTGCCATCACTGTACTTAGACCGCCGGCATGATCATTGTCACTATGGGTATGAATAACATGGTCCACATGCTTCACTTTAAGATTTTCAAGTAGTGGAAAAAGATATTGCGTAGCTGTCATAGCATTACCACGAAATTGCGCGCCAGAGTCGATGATGATGGCTCTATCACCTTTGGTAACCGTGATGGCACTGGCCTGCCCTGCATCAAGCACATGCAGCGCCCAAATCTCATCATTAGGCGGTAACCATTGGATTAAGGAGGTACCCAACGGTAGCGAAAGTAACACTATGCAAAGGCGCTTAAATCGCCAGTAGGGTAAACAGAAAAGAATGATAGCGCCTAAAAAACAAAGTGCACCTGATGTGTCTATGAATAGCGTAAAGGCACTCAAATCTAGATCACTCAAAAAAGCCAAGAGTGAAAGCAAATAGCCGAATAGGTAGTCACTCCATTTCAGTACTTCTACAGCAAAATTACCAACAAAAGATGTACTCAAATAATAGCTAATGAGTAGCGAAATCAGGCAAATCGGTAACAAAAGCGTTATAACGGGCAGCGCTAATAGATTAGCGACAAGCGATACAACGCTCACATTGCCAAACCAAATAGTCGTCAGCGGCATCATGATAACCGTCAACGCTATTTGAAGTTTTATTATTGCGAAATACCAAGGTTCTCGATGTATGCTAAGCGTGTTTATAAAAAACCAGATGCAAATAACTGCACCAATACTCAAGTAAAAGCTCGCGTTTAGTACAGAAAAAGGAAATAGCAGTAAGCATAGGGCTAGCATGGCCAGGCCAATATTAACCGACCGCCACGCCACTTTGAATATCGTGAGTAGGCAACCAAGTGTAAGTAGAAGTAAAGCGCGTACTACTGGCAGAGCCATACCACTGAGTAACGCATATAAGTAACACACGGCAATTACACAAACTAAAATCCATACTCTAAGGCCAGTATTTTTTAAACTAAACAAGCAACCTTTATGCTGTATTTTATATGCGTAAAACCCCACTAGCTGTAAGGAAGCAAAGCGCCTTAGCCTGCGTAATAACTCAAATACTTGAACTAGGATAAAAATAAAGGGAATGAATACAAAGAAGCACACTCCAGCTACTATCGACAAATGCATACCTGAGATACTAAACAAATGCCCCGTTCCTGTGCGCTGCAATAGGATCCAGTCGTCTTGGGTAAAGTGCGTTTTATTACCAAGTAACAATGCACTCCACCATGAGTGATGTGTAAGATTCAAACTCGACAACCAATCGGCTAGTTCGTTACGATGGCTGTGCTCGTGGAAAGTCGTTTCTGTGTGCAATACCTTAATGTAGCCGGTTGCATAGATAAAGTGACTCACTAAATATTGCTGTCGACTAAAACCAACGGGGTTCGCAACGCCATAAGCGGGCTTTAGTTTAGCTACAGCAGTAAAAACGTCTCCATCGTGCAGGCAGGATGCCTTTGCTTTTTTGGGTAGAGATTCATCGTCGCTACGCTTAAAAGTAAATAAATGGCTGGTAACGCCATGATTTTCAGCGCGATACTGGGAATGGCTGAGCCTAACCTTAAATTTAAGGCCGGCGATCAACAATGCTTTAAAGAATGGAGGATTAAAAAATTCTCGTGTGCTTTGTCCGTCTACAGACTGAATAGCTACAATATATTGATGGTAATCTTGCGCGTTAAGCAAATCATCTGATAAACATCCGCCAGAGATAACGTGCCCTACTATTGTGACATCTTGTTGAATTTTGTGCTGAGGCAGTTGCCAAGCATAGTAAAAATGCCCTAAACTCGCCACCCATAGAACACCTACAAACAAACCATTAATCGCCAAGCACAGCAGGACTTCCATCACTGCTTGCCCAGTAATGCTACCGTGGTTTTGATAGAACAGTATAATTGAGCTGGTTACTACGAGTAAGGCAAGCATTACCGCCATGCTTTGTGTAGAGGGAAGTTCTCGCCAGAAAACTGCACTTATTGCGCCAGCGCAAAAACAGCTTAACCAAATTGTGATACTATTGACCATGTTTTTACGTAGGAATTTCTAGTTATCGGATATGGTTTAAGTAAAAACACGCAGTATTGGTCCATGTTCTGTCTTTTTTGATTTTTTTTCGAGATGCATTGATATTTATGCCTAAGAAATTTATTCGACGTTTTTTGCCAAGCCATCAAAGCATCAAGCAAAACAAAGCTTTAAAAATATTCGGAAGCGTCCTACACGAGCCTAATTTATGGCACCTAAATCGCCGTTCAGCGGCTGGCGCTTTTGGAATCGGCCTATTCTTCGCGTTCTGGCCAGTGCCTTTTCAGATGTGGCTTTCTGCTGGTTTAGCCATTCCTTTTCGAGTGAATTTACCGCTTTCAGTCGCAACCGTATGGGTAACTAATCCCTTCACTATTCCTCCTATATTTTACGGCGCTTACAAAGTTGGAACTACTGTACTCGGGACTAAACCTGAACACTTTGAATTCCAGTTCAGCTGGCATTGGGTAGTGGAAAGTATTAATACCATAGGGCCTGCGTTTTTAGTGGGTTGTGGTATTTGCTCGGTGGTGTTTGGCTTGGCGGGGTATTTTTCGTTAAATTGGGTTTGGCGTTTTCAAGTTAAAAAGGCATGGGAAAGACGTCGTCAATTGCGCAGTCAGCAAGCTAATTAAAACCAATACCTTACTGAAATATTGTTAAACCTTAAGTTTTAAGGTGTTTTTCACCACTGGATAAATAAGAACGCCACTTCATTGAAGTGGCGGTTTTTATGATGAAATCAGATTCACTGATAAGCACTTTCGATATGGGCACTTTCGAAATTGATATCTTCGAATTACTCTCCATGCCCTTTACAAAAAAATCATAAAGGGCACATCAGATTATTCATGCTCAGACAAAAACGCTATCAGGGCAGCTTCGTCCCATACCTCGACATCAAGTTCCTGCGCTTTTGTAAGTTTTGAGCCCGCTTTTTCTCCAGCAACCAAAAAGTCAGTGTTTTTACTTACCGAACCGGCAACTTTAGCACCTAATAACTGTAACCGTGCTTTTGCATCTGAGCGTCCCATTTCGCTAAGTGTACCGGTAATTACACAAGTTTTACCTTCCAACGGCAGGTTTTCCGCATCAGGTTTTTCGATGGCTGGCCAATGCACGCCTTCTTTTAAAAGTGCATCAATTACATCTGTGTTATGAGACTCATTAAAGAAATTGAAAATATGCGTAGCTACCACACCTCCCACATCTTGCACTTCAACTAGCGCATCAAGCGATGCGTCTCGAATAGCTTCAAGGGTTTCGAAGTGCGCGGCTAAATTAGCAGCGGTCGCTTCCCCAACTTCCCGTATACCTAATGCATAAAGAAACTTAGCAAGGGTAGTCTTCTTCGATGCTTCCAACGAAGATAACAACTTGCTTGCTGACTTTTCCGCCATTCTTTCAAGGCCGACTACGTCACCCAGTGAAAGCGTAAAAAAGTCTGCGGGGCTATGAACCAGGTCAGCATCTACAAGCTGGTCAACTAATTTGTCACCCAGACCGTCGATATCAAATGCTTTACGCGAGGCGAAGTGCTTAAGTGCTTGTTTACGCTGCGCTGCACATATTAAACCACCTGTGCAGCGTGCAACGGCCTCGTCTTCAAGCTTTTCAACCTGAGAGTCACACACTGGGCACTGGCTTGGAAAAGTGATGTCGGTTTCATCACCTGTACGATTAGCCTCTACTACTGATACCACTTGAGGAATAACGTCACCGGCGCGACGAATAACAACCGTATCACCAATCTTAACGCCCAAGCGCGTAATTTCATCTTGATTGTGAAGCGTTGCATTCGATACCGTTACGCCACCAACAAATACCGGCTCTAGTCGCGCAACTGGGGTTACAGCTAAGTGTCACCAGAGCAACCTAATTTCAATTAGAGAACATCCGGTTATATTAGACTTTATATCAAAAATAAAATAGCTTCACCTATTTGAAAACATACAGGTAGGAAATGCAAATGGATACGACAATGAGCTTAGATGAAAAATATGCCTTTATCAAAATCCATTATGGAGAGTCTATACACGGTGGCACGGTTGAACTGTTCAAAGAAATAAGCTACTCCCAAGTCATGAAAATATCAAAAAATCTTGTTGCATATAGCAATATCCTCTGCCCTGTATTGCTATCTAGTGGTAGAAAGGACTTAACTTATTGTTTGAAACTTGTAGCTATAGATTTAAGCCAGCGACTTGCTAAACCTACTGCATATTCAAACTTTATATCACTAAAAACACATATTATTAAATTGATAGAGCGTGGCGATATAACTTGGGTACCTTATTCTACAGAACATCTCTCTTTTCTCAGTGTTGCTATCCCCAAAATGACTTATGAAGAACTTAAAAAGCAAGCAATCCCTAGAAAAATTCAATTAGGATTCAAGCATGTAAATCCTAAAATTGGAGTATTTAAAGAAGTCCTGAATAAAACATGTAGCCCTGAAATCTCTGGCGCTTTGATAAATCACGCGATGGCATACAAGAAGAAAACGAAGCAGAGGATAATAGCTCAATTAACAGATTTTCTTAACGGTATAACTACAGATAAGCCTGATTGGTATAATCATCCACTGGTTTTACAAAGTGAATTAATTAAGTTCCGGGCGAACCTGCTTGACCGGTATCAAAGAAATACAGCTTATTTGCATTTCCATATTATTAGTAAAGCAATAAGAACACTAATGGAACAAGGACTACTAGACAGCCAAATAGACCTGCCTGACAACTATAAGGGGTCATGGCGTGATCAAACATTGCATGCAAACAATCCCTTAGTATCTAGCTTAGATTTATACGATTTAAAAAGTATATCTTCTAATAAAGATACGCCACGATTTCTCGAACTGTTGAAAAAAGAAATCCATACGAACCTTGCCTGCTTGACGGATGTAGCAAAAGATATTGTTTGGAAAGGTTATCAAGATTATTTATTAGGATCCGAAGTTGTTACTCAATATAAAAATTTCATTGTACAACATACAGATAAAAACATTGATATCGAAGCTGAGCTTGCTCCCAAGTTTCAAGCTAAATTAAGCGCGATTTGGCCAGAAAACAACATATCTGACTTTTTAACATCTAAGCGCGTTGCGTATTATGACAGCAACTATGAGTTTTATATCGCAGGTGGGACCAATGACCCAAATAGCCCTTACAAAGTAAGTAATTCTGTAAACAGATATTTGGGACTGACCATAGAAGTAGCTTCAGCTATGCAAACGATAATCGTGGAAGAAATTGGCATCAATCCATTTTCTCTCTACGATATCTCGATATCATCTGACGGGGTTGGTAGAGAGTTTGTTCAAATTACTGATGAAGGGTCTGTCCGACTTCGCGCTTTAAAAAAACGCGCAAAACAATCAAAAACAAGGAAAGCTAAAGGAGGCCCCGTCTTACTCTCACAGATACAAAAATCAGATATAGATGCTGCTACTTGTCTGAAAATGGCTTTAGAAATGACAAGTAGAGCCAGAAATTCGAGCGAAATTAGAAAGCTTTGGATAATTCGGACAGCAAATGGGGTGCAACATGTTTCAGACACTGCATTTCAACATAACTTTAACAAAATGAAAGCGAGCCTACCTAGTGAAAATAATGCCTTACAACACTCAACATTAAAAAAAATAAGAGGTTCCAAAGGGGTGTTAATATTTCTTCAATCAAGAGGGGATGCATTGAGAACCGCAAATTACTTAGGTAATAAAGTCGAAACAACCTTAAATAGATACATTCCCCCTTATCTATCAGAGCTAATCTATAGAAATAAAATTAGAGCGTTTCAAAATATATTGCTATACATGGCGATTGGTTTGGAAGATTCGCCCTCAGACGCGCTTAATATGAGTGAGGAGGAATTAAAGTCTCAGCTTGAAGTTGCTTTTAACAATGAAGATATGGGTGGTAATTTTTACGACAAACTTAAAAACCCGAATGATGAAAATACCCAGAATAAAGAGGTGTATTTTTGTGTTTCTATCGACAATATAAAAACAGCTCTTATCTATATTAAAACTGGTAGTGATCCGATACTTAAGGAGCAATGTGTCAATGCTGTTTCAGCAATATCTGAAAGCACTGTCATAATGAAACAAATGCTCCGAACTGCTCAACTTGCAGTGCAAAAAAGCGAGGTTAAATAAAACATGAGTGAAAGTGCAAATTTAATAGACGATGATTTTGTTGACTTTTCCAAATTGATTGATTCCGCAGGAAAGTTTGAATACGAAATGCCCAGATGGCTATTAAATGACAATATTTACGACCAAGAATGGTTAGCTTCAAAAGTGGCTATAGATATTGACTACTATCGTAAGAACAAAAACAAAGCACTAAAGATAAATTTTAAAAGAAAGATTTCTGACGTGGAGTATTTGACTGACGGAAATAATGAACCTTTATTGAAAGACATTATGCATAGCTTATTATACTTGGACGCACGAGGAAAAATAACACGACCATTAAGAGCTAAAGCCATTCTGGTCGCCATTACAGACTTAATTAAACATGCTAATGAGGTTCGGCAAAAAAAATCAAGATTGCTTGTACGGGGACTAGATCAAATAAAATTAAACGAGCTTAAAGATTTTATTATGGATTATAATACACAGCCTCATGTATTTGCTGCCGCCCTTAAAATCATAGATTTGAACTATGGTTCATCTTCACGAATCGACTGGATTAAGATAAAAAATGAGCTTAATTTAACAACAAGATCACTAATGTCATTGCAGCACTCTTTGAAAAAACACTATAAGAGTAACCCACCTAAAAACGATAAGAGTTCTTATCAAGAAGACCACTCAGTGACAAAGAAATGGAACCAACCCAATAAGGTTCGTGAATTTCAACCTGCGAATACAATGGATTTCGATATAGACACAGATTTACAACCTTCAGAAAAGACAATATCAAATATAGTATCTTTGCTTGAGGCGGTCTACACAGCAAGGGCATCTCAAAAGTATAAATTTGCTCACTCGCCCGCAGCATTATTTAGCAATGGTGAAACTCTGTTTGATAGCATGAGACAATCAATAAAAACCCCCATAATGCCTACTTCTAATTACCTGCATTCTATTTCAACAAGCCTTAAATTTGCTAGGAAGTATGGTTATGCTATCCGCCAGCATTTATCCGTTCTTGCGAAAAATGAGCTTAAAAAAGTAGATAACAGCGACGTTTACCGCTCAAGCTCATCATTACAAGAGGAAGTGTTTAAAGAAACACCTTTGCCAGACGTATTAAAAGAACTGAATACTACGTCGTGGTGTGACGACAATTTGGTGTGCTTCAGCCAATTTAGACGAGAAATGTCCATGGCCGTTGCGATAAGGTTATATTTAGCCTCAATTTACATACTAGTAGCAGGTTTTGTTGCTAGTAGAGTTATGTCTATGAGAAGTTTAAAACGGAACTGCTTTGTTCAATCGCCTATTGATGGACTTTTCGATTTAGTCTTAAGAATTCCAAAAACTTCTGAACGTATTGAACTTGAAGATGTTCACCGCCCAATACCAGACTTGATATTCGATTATGGCTTAGAGTTTGCACTTTTAAATAATGTTCTAGAAGAGAGAAGAGGCTTTATTGTAGATGAAAACGAACAGTTCTTATTTGGTGGTTTTTTGTCACACACGTCTTTTAAAGCCTATACATCAGAATTTGCTCAATCGCGTGTTACCCCTCTCAGCGATGATTATATAAATGGTTGCCTAGACTTGTTTGCAGACTGGAGTTTCTCTCCCTTAATTAATGGAAAACGATGGTATCCAAGAAGTCACCAATACCGACGAACGTTTGCTGTACTGTATTTCAACATGACTGACAATACGGGGTTAGAAGAATTGTCCTGGTTTTTGGGGCACGCTGACCTAGAGCAAACTTTTCACTACGCAGAAGTATCTCCAAGTTCCGAGTGGATTGACGAAGCAGAAGTTACAATTGCAAGGATTGGTGCTTCTCTTGGTAAGGCGATACTGGGTGATTCAAGCGTAACAAATATTGTAAATACAGCTCGTAAAAAAGCAAAAACATCTCTGGTAATTGAACCTTTAGTAAGAGATTTGATCGATGAGCATAAAAAAAATACTGGTGAGACAGTTCGATTTCATCGAATTGAAGGAAATGCTGTGTTTTTTTATTTTCAGAAAAAAGAGGCATATTGACGTGGCGAGATTTCAAAAAGGGCAAACTTCTCAATCTGTAATTTTGAAAAAAAAAATGATCACTGAATCAATGATTCGTAAAAGTGAAATCCTCAATAGCATAAAGCATTATGATGAGATTCCCGATAGCTTAACGACCAGTAAATCCACCATCACTAAGACAATGGTAAATAAGTGGCACGACGACTCATTAGGCGTAATAAGGTATTCTTACAACTCTTCAATGACAGAACACAACGCATTAGCTTTACGCGAATTATCAGTTGCTATTGAAGACCTTAATGTAAGGCTTAAAAAATCAGAAGCAAACAAAAATAAAAACGTTGCGATAAAAAAGACTCGGTTAACAACCCATGATATTAATGAGTTGAAAAGAGAAAATGAAGACTTAAAATCTGCACTTGCAGAAGTTTACAGGGCATACATGCAACTTTTAGATAATTGTAGAGAGGACGAACAAATAGACAAAGCTTATAGAAAACTGATTTTGGATCAGGCTCGTATTTTAGGAAATAACAGATTGGCTTTGATAAAATAATGTCATATGTCATGACGGCTAAATCACCCTGCCTTGATTTCCTTATAACCAGTCAGCGCAGAAATGAAAAACATGATTGCTCACTGTCTTTAATAATGAAGAAAGGCGGTGGCATAGATTGGCACGCCAATGCTTACCTAACCAAATTGGGCGGAGGCGCTCAAATATTTAATATTAGGCCGTTAGCACCGACGGTTACAAAGAAAGCTTATAGCCTAAATATATTTTGTTCTTTCCTTGAAGATAAAAAAATTTCTCTATCCGACATCAATGATTCGGCTTTATATCAATTCATAGGCGTATTAAAAGATCGAAAGATTGCCGATGAAACAGTATTAACGCACGCCAGAGTCGCTTTGGGTTACGTTATATTTTTATCTGATGAAAATCCCCACTGGAAACTAGCAACTGAAGAAAAAGACACGGTGAGAGCATACAGTGTTCATTACTCTGAAAAGAAGTTTAAAGCAGGTAATAGAGAAATAACTTATGTAGATCATGTATCATTTGCGGGGTTGATTAGCATTGCCGTGGACGTAGAGTATATTCACGATCATGAATTTGTTTTATGGTTGGACGCCATTAATGAAAGCACGTATCACCCAGAGCTTAATGAATTTTTAATATACAGATGGCAAGCCTTCTCCACACTACTTGAGATTACTGGGGCAAGAATAAGTGAAGTTCACCAGATAACAAAATCTTCAGTTGAAAACGCTTCTAAGTCGCTCCTGAATTCCAAGAAGTGTGTATTAAGAGATATTCCGATTCTAAAGGGTAAATATAAAGGTAAAAAAAGAGAAGTAGAAGTCACAGGTGATGACCTACAGATCATAATGTATTACCTAAAGTTAGTCGAAAACACATTTCCCAACCAAAACCATGACGCCATTTTTGTTGATGCACGAAGTGGCAAACCATTGGCAAAATCATATCTAAAAAACTATGCAAAAAAAGTAATTAATGCCAGTAAGTATAAGGAAGAGTTGCGCCATGTCACAAATCACTCTTTCCGACACAGATTTATTACAATGAATGTAGCTAAGGCGATTAAGAAACTAGCAGCATCAGGAAGCTTTAATAATATTTTGAGTGTTGCTGCTACAGCATGCCGAAAAGTCACAATGCATGCTTCAAATGCAACTATGGCAAGATATGTCCATTTGGCGTCTGAACTGAATCATCAATCAACTCAGCTAGATAGTGTTTTACTTGCAATGTCGTCTCAGGTCAGAATTAGAATGATTAGAATGATAAATATCAGTAAGTCCTTGAAAGCGAAAAAAATCGATGAGACTGAGGCGATTCAATCGTTATTGACTAACATTGACGAGATTGCAAAATTCGATTTATAAGTTGTCTTAGTGTGGTTGCCAGATCAAGTCTGAGCTAGTACAAGTTACTAGTACAAGTTACCGCACTTTACGCTCAATAATCTTTCCACTAAGACCACTACAATCGTTCCCTGTAGTGGCAGAATAAACCCGTACACCTTCTTATAATTCGGCTACCAATAGATAACAGTCACAAAGTTAATTAAACACCGGCAAATATTTATTTGGTTTAAATAAGGTAACTGTATATTATTCAATATAATCGGGACAAAATAATTGAGCCGAAGATATTTGGGAATTAATATGACCGTCAGCTCTTATGAAAAAGACCTCGCTATATGTGAACATGTATTTAATCATTTTATTTTAAGTGACCAATTCTTTGGATTTGTCACCATTGGTATCCTTGCAAAGTATGCTAACAAAAATAATGTTTATTCTAGTGATTTTAAATTATTGGTTCGCGAACGAGGTTTTGATTTAAAATCAAAATGTAACGAAAGAGGCGTATACTTCTCTCGCTCGTGCTCCAAGGCTCTCGCAAACAAACATCCAGTTAAATTATTACGATGTGCTGAAATACAATCAGTGATTGCTGAAAGCGGTATAAAGGGGGCTTTATCGCAGTTAAAAATTAAAAGGAGCATAATCGACCAACTCTTTTACGAAATGCTAGGGTCGGTGCAGTACCGAACCAATTTTTTAGAGCTTGGATGGGATATTGCCGACTTACCCCACCTTACCACTCCTCTTTATAAACAGATGGTCAAATACATAGTAAACAATCAGGTTACCGATAAGCATGCATTACGCAATGCAATTGTGAGAGATATGAATGATGGAAAAAAATGGTGGTTGCACGAACATTTAGTGAATACTGACAAGCCTGGCTTCATTTACGTAGCTATGCTGTCAGAGGAAAACAATTTGTATCGGGTTAAAATAGGCCAGACTGAGCGTGAAATAAAAAAACGCCACAGTGAACATCTCAGAGCAAAAAAAGTAAATATCGATACCACGTTTTTGTGTAAATATGTCGAGTCTCCTGTTAAAGAAGAATCCGCTATTTTGTCTTATTTCAGGGAGCATGGGCAGCTGATTAGTGGCAGAGAAGAATTTATCATTAATAATAAGTTGGCAGCGACACTCAAGGACTATTTAGTCAGCGATGTTAGCTTTGCTACTTTCGTTTCTCAAGCACAATAATAGCCTAAAGATGTCCATAAAAGGCGTAGCAGTCCAAATTACAATGGCAAGTTGGCAACTAATCTCTTAGCATGAACGATATTCCCTAATTTCGGGACATAAGGTTTCACTGTCATAATGCAGTGATGATTAAATCTCTTGCACATCCCGATTATTTAGCCCTTACAAGTTGGCTTAAAAATTCCCGTAAACAGAAAGGGTTAACTTTGAGAGATGTTGCTGAAAGAATTGACGAACCATTTCAAACAGTGAGCAAGATTGAAAATGCACAGCGCAATTTAACGATCTTAGAGTACGTAGAGTATTGCAGAGCAATAGAAGTAGATCCGGCAATTGGCTTAGATTTGATCATTAAACTATCGTCAAAGAGAAGATATTGATAGTACACCTTGAGATGGTTTTATCGGTTGCTGCAACAAGGCCTTCTTTTCATAGAATCGAATAGTATCTACACCCACATTTGCTTCCTTTGCGAGTTTACTTATTGTGTACATATAAAGCCCTAAATAGTTTGACTCACTTACTAAACGAAAAATAGCATCAAGTCATAATTTATACCGAGTTTGCATAAATTCATCACGAGCATCAACAATAACTGATGATGGCAATTCGACAAAATCGAACGGTAAAAACAACACAACCCCTTGGTCGTCATGCTCAGTCACACCCTAAAGTCGTCTATAAAGAGCCTGATATCACAGAGTTAGCATGGCAGATGTCTTTTTTAAAGAAATCTGCCGTTCACTTCTCCTTTATTTAAGTTTTCTGCCGTGCACAAGTCGATATAAAACAGGCAAGACTATCAATGTCAGCAAAGTAGAAGAAATTATTCCGCCAATGACCACTGTTGCCAAAGGTCGCTGCACTTCTGCTCCCGTTCCCACATTAAGCGCCATTGGCACAAAACCAAGGCTAGCAACCAATGCCGTCATCAGTACCGGCCGCAAACGCGTTAAAGCACCATCAACAATAGAGTTAATTAACTCACCTGTCTCTTCCAGCCTTTGACGGATAAACGACAACATAACCAAACCGTTAAGCACAGCAATGCCAGACAGTGCAATAAAACCAACGCCTGCTGATATAGACAAGGGCATGTCTCTCACCCATAGCGCAAAAACGCCACCTGTTAATGCTAAAGGCACACCGGTGAAAATTATCAATGCATCTTTCACCGAGCCAAAGGCAATGACTAGCAATGCAAGAATTAAGAAAAGCGTCGCTGGGACAACAAGGCTCAATCGCTGACTCGCACTTTCTAACTGCTCGAACGTACCGCCATAATCAACCCAATAACCACTTGGCAATACGACATTTTCTGCTATTTGCATTTTTGCTTCAGTAACAAACGAGCCTAGGTCGCGCTCTCTTACATTCGCCGTTACCACAATACGGCGCTTGGCGTTTTCTCGGCTGATTTGACTGGGTATACTGGCATATTTAAGCGTTGCAACCTCTGCTATAGGCACATAATCACCATCCCCTGTCATAATGGGTATGGTGCCTAGCGTATCAAGATTATTGCGAATATCCTCTGAGTAGCGCACGACTATCTCGAATCGCCTGTCGCCCTCGAATATCAAGCCAGCTTCTTTGCCGCCAATCGATGCGCTTAACCAAGTTTGCAAATCAGTGACATCCAAATTATAACGCGCTAAAGCATAAGGCTTGGGGTTCACAGTAAAGATAGGAATTTCATCAACTTGCTCAACGCGTGCATCCGCAGCGCCGGGTATATCTTGCAGTACCGCTAATATATCACCGGCTGAATCGCGCAGTTTATTTAAATCATCCCCATAAATTTTTATACCTAAGTCGGCTCTAACGCCACTAATTAATTCGTTAAACCGCATTTGGATAGGTTGAGTAAACTCGTAATTATTGCCGGGCACGTTTTGAAGCTCACGCTCCATTTGCTCGACAAATTCGGCTTTAGATAAAGTAGGATCTGGCCATTGGTCGATAGGTTTCAACATCACAAACGTATCGGTAACATTTGGCGGCATCGCATCTGTGGCAACTTCTGCCGTGCCGGTTTTAGCAAAGACAGTGCTCACTTGTGGGTACTGCATAATGACGTCTTCCAGCCTTTTTTGCATATCCACGGCTTGCTCTATGCCAGTGCCGGGCACTCGCATAGCGTGCAAGGCAATATCCCCCTCATCAAGTTGAGGAATAAATTCAGAGCCAAGTCGCATGCTTAGCCAAACGCTTACAACAACCAATAATGTCGCTGAGCCTATTACCAACCAACGTAGTTTAAGCGACCATAAAAGAACCGGACGATACACCGATTTCGCCCCAACTATAATTGGGCTCTCTTTTTCACTGACTTTACCCGACATAAACATCGCAACGGCTGCTGGCACAATAGTGATTGAGAACACCATCGCAGCAAGTAATGCCAAGATAACGGTGGCCGCCATCGGGTGAAACATCTTCCCTTCTACCCCTGTTAAACTAAAAATAGGGATATATACAATGGTAATAATCATCACGCCAAAAAGACTAGGTCGTATTACTTCGTTGGTTGCTTCATATACAACTTCAAGTCTTTCCTTGATGAGCAGCACTGAGCCGGTTCGCCGCTGCGCTTCACTTAAGCGCCTGATACAGTTTTCAACGATGATAACCGCACCATCTACAATTAACCCGAAGTCTAACGCTCCTAAGCTCATTAAGTTTGCGCTTACTCCTGTTTGCACCATCCCTGTTATTGTGGCGAGCATAGCGAGCGGTATCACAGCGGCGGTAATAATAGCTGCTCTTATATTCCCAAGCAGAAGAAACAACACCACAATCACCAGTAATGCGCCCTCAACGAGGTTTTTACGCACGGTATTGATGGCTTTATCTACCAGTGCGGTCCTATCGTAAACGGTTTCTATTATCACACCTTCGGGCAAGCTAGCTTGGATTTCATCCACTTTGTCAGCCACTGCCAAGGCCACAGCACGACTATTTTCACCAATGAGCATCATGGCAGTGCCTAAGACGGTTTCCTTACCCTCTCGTGTCGCAGCCCCCGTTCGAAGCTCTTTACCAATAGCCACTTCGGCAATATCGTTAACGGTCACTGGAGATTGGTTAGTGAGTGTCACCACGACATTACCAATATCTTCAATTGTGGCCAGCTGCGCTTGAGAGCGCACCAGTATTTGTTGACCGTTACGTTCGATATATCCGGCACCTTGATTGGCATTATTTCGCTCCAATGCCCTCAGCAGATCGTCAGTGCTCACACCATAATTAAGCATACGTTGAGGATCAGGATTCACATGATATTGCTTGGTAAAGCCGCCAATAGCGTTTACTTCGGTGATACCTTTTACTAAAGCGAGTTGAGGTTTTACCACCCAGTCATGCAGTTCTCGTAGTGCCATCGCATCAAAGTCTCTGCCGTCAGCCGTCAATGTGCCCGGCTCAGCGCTGAGCGTGTACATGTAGATTTCACCCAGACCCGTGGCAATCGGCCCCATTTCTGGCTCGATACCCTCAGGTAGCTGACTTTTAATAATGCCTATCCGCTCATTAATGAGGTTTCTGGCAAAGTACAGGTCGGTGCCTTCTTCAAATACGGCGGTCACTTGAGACAAGCCATAACGAGATAGTGAACGGGTATAATCCAAGTTTGGCAAACCCGCTAAAGCGTTTTCTACCAAAAAGGTGATGCGCTGCTCAGTTTCAAGCGGCGAATAACCAGTTGCTTGTGTATTGATTTGAACTTGGATATTGGTGATATCGGGTACGGCGTCAATAGGCAGCTTTTGATAACTAAATAAGCCAAAACCAATGACTAAAAAACTCAGCATCAAAAATATACCGCGCCTGTCGATTGCAGTGCGAATAATGGAGGCTAGCATGTTAAGCCTCCCTTAGAGCCTTGCAGTAGCAAACATGTATATTCAGGTTGTATTGAGGCATTAATGATCATGACCGGCCTCCGATTTTTCTAGATCTGCTTTGATCAGGTAACTATTTGTAGCCACCACACGCTCACCTATTTCAATGCCGCTTATGACTTCAATATAGCGACCATCAGTTACACCGAGCTGCACGGGTCGTGGTTTATATTCATTATCATGGTTAACAAATACCACTTGCTTTTCTTCATACTCTTGCACGGCAGTCACAGGCACCATATGACTCACGGCCTTGGTGGTTGTCGTTACCTGCGCTTTTACCAAGGTGCCTAATGGCCAATAGCCACTGCTATTGTCAACAGTGACATTAGCAAGCGAATGCGGACTACTATCAGCAGATGGTGTCAGGTAAGCAATTTCAGATAGCTGCTCAAAGTTTGCATGCCTTAATTCAACAGCTTGTCCGACCTTAATTTTGCCGAGGTGCTGCGAGAACACGGTTAATTGTGCCCACACATCCTTGTAGTTGGCTAAGGAAAAAAGTACTTGTCCGTTTGATAACTCACCATTGTTGGCATGCCGAGCTATTACGTTGCCATCAAATGGAGATGTAATTGAGTAGCTTTTTAAACTCTCATTTGATTCTACGACCGCTAAAATATCTCCTTTTTTAACGGTGTCGCCAATGTTGACTTTGACATCGTTGATCACACCGTCAAAACGCGCTCTGATATGACTCAAAGAAGCAGGATCTGCACTTATTCGGCCATAAAGTGTGGTCGAGAGTGCAATGTCGCCAGCAATAACATTTGTGGTAGTAATGCCATTTTGCAAAGCAGTCTCGTCGCTCATCGCAACGACTTCACCAGCGTGTTTATCATCCTCATGAGAATCACCGTCTGCGTGTTTGTCTCCCGCGCTCACCGCCCCATGTATCATCATTAGCGTGATGCTTAAAACGAGTACTTTTAATATTGTGAATGTTTTTAATAGAGTAAATTTATTCATGATAGTTACTTCTTATCGAAATGTTTGATGGCTGCTGCATAGTGATGTCGTGCGCTAGCTTTTTGGAAGCGTTGCTCTTTGCAGTATCCGTTTTTGCAGTGCTGCTTTGTGAAGCCTTAAGTGCGAGACCGGTAAGCGTTTCAATTTCTGTTTTGCTTAGGTGCACTTGAGACGCCGCCTCAATTAATGTCAGGCGCGTATTTAAGAACTCTTGTCGAGTAGATACCCACTCCAAATAGCTAAACCGGCCATCTAAATAGGCGCTTTCGACTAACTCCAAGGCTTCTGTAAGAGGCGGTATGACAGTTTGTTGGATAGCGTCAACCTCTAATAATGCGCGGGTGTGCTCACCTAAGGCTTGATTAACTGAATGTAAAAGACTGCGCACATTACTCTGTTTTTGCACCTCTATTGCATCAAGGCGAGCTTTTTGCGCCTCGTATTCACCTAAGTTTCGTTTTTGTTGAAACAATGGCACGCTGATCCCGGCTATTAAAGCAGTTTCATCAATACCTTGTATTCGTCGAATACCCGCCGACCACTCAATGTCAGCTCGATTATTGGCTTGCACTAATCTGAGCTGTGCTGCTTGAACACGGCTTTGTTTTGCAAACAAGTCTATATGCGGACTGCTTTGGATAGCGGCAGAAAGCATCTCGAATGACCCAATGTCTTGAAACGCAAAAAGCTTACCTTCCACACGCTTAAAAGTGGGCGTTTGTTCGCCCCACATGGTGGCAAGACTGCGCAGTGCAAATTGAAGACCTTCTTGAGCTAATTTAACATCGAGTTTTGCTTGGGCTAGCGCTGCTTGGGCGCGTTTTTGCTCTAGCAATGGTGACGCGCCTGCATCAACGCGCTTAGAAACTGCGTTATAGGTATAGAGTGCAAGTGTCTCTGCATCGTTTTGCACGTCTAAGGTGGCTTGCAATACAAGTGCATCGATGTACCGACGATTCAGCTCGCCAAGGACATCCAATGTGCGTATTTTCTTTTCCACCTCTTGTTGTATTTTACGCTCAGAGAGTACGTCCAATCTTGCGCTAGGCTTGTCGTTGAGCTGTAGTACAGATGACAAGGTCAAACTGACTTCGAGCTCCTTAATGCCCGACACCTCGCCGGTTCCCATAAAGTTTTCTAGTTCAATCCCAGCATTCAGTGCGGGTTTAAGCGCGGCAGTTTTTGATTCACCGTCAATCACTCGCTGTCTAAATTCAAACTCATACAAACTTGGATTATTGGCAAGTGTAAGTCTGATTGTATCTTCAAGGCTCAGCGTTTCTCGTACGGGCGCTTGAACACCTTCATCTAAATAGCGACTAGTTTGCACCGCTTGTGCGGCAATTGGACTCAATGTTAAGCCCAGCATGCAAGCAAACGCAATGGCGCGTGCATGCACAAAAATATGAAACATTTTCATTAGAATATCCTAATAATTTATCAATATTCAGTGACGCGCTTTTTCTCAGCGAGACACTATCGAAAGCGATATTAGGATAGTGTTTTGGGTGGGCGTAGTAATCGGTTGATGGGTGCGTCGATAATCGCATCCAAATAATTAAAGTTGTGGGTAGACACCACAGATTGTAGATTGTTGATGTCGTGCTGGCCTAACCACTGCGCATGCGTACCGTGGCAGTGGCCACAATGATGGCAATCGGCAGGGTTATGGTGATCTGCTTTTGCTGACTCACCAAGCACTTTAGTTGGCATATCATTTGAAGCTTGATTGTGCTCTGAATGCTGATGTTCATGTTGCAAATGTTGTGTGTCTATTGCATGAAAATCTAACGAATTGGCCACAGCAGAAAACGACTGAAAGAGTATCAGCGAGATCATGATGTAACTTATTCGTTTTAAATTTTTCATAAGTGCCAGTCTACCAAGCCTATTTCACTTCGTCACGACATTGTTCGTCAGCAAATTCCAGCTCTACTGTGGTATGTTCAAAATGATACTTTGCTAATGAGCTTTGTATGCCCTCTTTCAATGACTGTATGTGCTCAACACTGACTTCACCTTCCAACACAAGGTGGACAGTCATCACATTGCGCTCTCCGTCTAAAGACCAAATATGAAAATGATGGAGGTCGCTTATCTTATCGTTTGCAAGCAAGTCGTTTCGGATTTTTGACATTTGCTCTTCATCTGGCGTTGCCTGTAAAAATAGCATCAGGGTTTCTTTTAGGTTACGAAACACATTGAAGAGGATGAACAAAGTAAAGCCAATGGACAGGATGGGATCTAAAATCGCCCAAGGCTTAAACATTAAGACGATGGATACAATAAATACGGCAACCCAACCGAGAACATCTTCTAGCAAATGCCAATTAAGCACGCGCTCATTTAATGACGTTCCTTCGCTTAGTTTATAAGCGGCGAAACCGTTTACTGCCATACCAAAAATAGATAAGGCTAACATCCCCTCTACTTGTGGCATTTCAGGCACAGCCAAACGTGGGATTGCTTCAAACAATATCCAAATAGAACCTACCGTGAGCACTAAACCGTTAATCAACGCGCCCAATAAAGAAAAGCGCTTATATCCATATGAGAAGGTTTTATTAGCTGATTTATCGCTAAGTTTGTTCAATCCCCAAGCTGTGCCAATTGACAAACTATCGCCGAGGTCATGCACCGCGTCTGCCATGATAGCGGTGCTGTTGGTTAGCCAACCACCGATAAACTCGATGATGGTGAACACCACATTTAAAAAGAACGCCCAGCCAATGCGCCTTGATGCATCGTCTGAATTTCCATCTGAGTGCGTATGGCTATGTGAATGATTATGACTGTGCATGTTTGATCTTATCCAAGATTACTTTATTTGCAGGTGAAAGCGGCATGAGTTTGAACGGGCTTACACTTGCCCCGCCCGTATTGCCCTCCGGCAACAAGCCAATAGCCGTTTTGGTAACAGCACCAATCAGCCTGAAGAGCTGCCCGAAGACTTCTATAAAGTCCTTACGTTTTAATCCAAACTTGAGCATTTCATAGTGTACTCGGGTATGGTGATAAGTTGAATGTTGCCCAATCACATGTGCATCTTCCAATGCTGTAAATCCAGCCTCATCATCTTTGTCAGTAAATAATTTATGTGCTTCATTCAATTTCTGGGTTACGTAAGGCTTTGCTGCTTGCGTAAAATTCATAAAACTTCTCCATTAGATGCGCTGTTATTACGAAGTTCTTGCTTGGCATCTTTTAAGATTAAGATTGCACCCCGCAAGACGATAATTGAAACAATAAAGCCAATCACTAAATCAGGCCAGCGAGTGTCAAATAGATAAACCGTCACTCCCGCTACAATTACGCCCACGTTGGCAATAACGTCATTCGCCGAGAAAATCCAACTCGCTCGCATATGTACTTCGCCACTCTTCTGTTTTCTAATGATTGCTAAACATATAACGTTAGCGATTAAGGCAACAAACCCCATCCCCATCATTAACAATGACTCGGGGTCACTGCCTAATATCGAACGACGAGCAATATCTAATAAAATAATAAGGCCTAGAATCAATTGAAAATATCCGCTAATTTTTGCGGCATTTGCTTTGTGAATGATGGTTTTACCCACTGCATAAATACCAATGCCATACACCACCGCATCCGCAAGCATATCCAATGAATCAGCAATAAGCGCTGTTGAGTCAGCCAATAACCCTACACTCATTTCAACAACGAACATAACGGCATTAATGCCTAATAACCAATACAACACCCTTTTTTGTTCTTGGTCTTTGATTTCAATGTCGCACCCACAGCCGCTCATAAAAACACTCGCTTTACTGACTTATGACACAAGTGTAAACTCTATACTTGGTATAGAGTCAAGCGCATTAGGTAAAGTAAAATGAAAATAGGACAGTTAGCAGATAAAACGGGCTTAAGTATTCAAACTATTCGCTTTTATGAACGAAAGGCGTTGTTAGCAGCACCACAGCGCACGCAATCGAATTATCGAAGTTATTCGGACGAAGCACTAAAGCAGTTGCTGTTTATTAAGCAATGCCGTTCGCTAGATATGACGATTGAAGAAATTAGTTTAGTACTAGAAACACGAACTAACCCAGAAAGCAGTTGCGAAAACGTCAATGCTACAATGGACAAACATATTGATGATATTAAGCATCGAATATCTGAGCTAAACGCTCTACAGAAAACACTTAAATCCATGCGAGCCGCTTGTAACGACGATAAGAAAATCAAGGAATGCGGTGTTTTGCACAGAATAGACAGCATTGTAGATTCGCACTGCCCTGCAAAACGTAACGACTGAGCCTCAATGACTCGTTCGCTAGCGAACGGTATAACAAGTTGTTGCCTCACAATAAATAGTATTTCCAATGAAACGCTAGTTTTACCGATTGGGTTATAAAATTAAATATCCTGAAATCTATTTAATCCTTGAGCCATCCGCACAATTTCTTGATTTTCCAGTGCCAGTAAGTTGTCCAAAAGTTCTTTATGATGAGGGATTACAGCCTGCTCTCTTAGATAAGAATAAAGTGCTATCACTTCTTGATGTTGTTCAATTACGATTGCTGCAATCTCTGAGTCTGCCTTTTGTTCAAATGCGCCGTCGCAATGTTCGTGTAAAACTATTGGATTCTTTTCCAAATATTCTATAAAGAGCGTTTCCAACTCTCCAGATTCCGCTTTCACTGAAAATGATTTAATAAGCGCTGCTAAATGCTCCTCATGAGCAATCAAGTATTGCATTGCCATTTTTGAGCGCTCAGAATTATTTGGTTCGCAATGCGTGAGGCAGCTTGCTAGTTGTTTATGGAAATCCATGGTCCACTCTAAAATATCTCTTACACTTTCTATTTTCATACTAACTCTCGATATCCCGCACAGATTAAAAAGGCTCCAGACAGAAATTTAAAGTAAATACCGCTTAAAATCATAACGGCTAGATTACAGTTGCATTACAAATTTGTCAGATCCGCTCGTTTATGTGTCGTTTCACGTTGGGTCACTTTAAATTAAAAATTAAGCCATGAATACGTCACCACTTATTCGCTTATTTCAATTAAGAAAGAGGCTAAAACTCTCATCTAGGCTTGACTAGTCATAGTCGGACTGCTTTTTGCACTACTCTCAAATATGACTAGGAGAGAGTGACTATATGGACATTAAGTTGTGCTCTACTTCCCAAGACTTAGGGCGTTTTGACTTGATTTGTTGTAGAAGAGCGATTTTTTATTTCTGTAAGGTTGATTGCATTATTTACCTACATATGTGAACTTTTTACCCGATATTGACGGGGTTTGAGCAACATTATGAACGCAAATAAAACAGATAAAGGATTACTTGATGCATTTGTAAAATGCGCTGCGTGCCTCGCTTTGCTTGTTTTATCATTGTCTAGTGTTGCATGTGAGCCTTCAAACAAAAATGACGCAACTGCCAACTTCATTGAGTCCGCAACGACTCAGCATCATTCTGACAATACGCAACATTTGGAACATTCGCAACACTCGGAACATCAAGATCATACAGAGTGCGACGGTAAGTGTTGTGACGGTGTTTGTGAGTGTAAATTAGGCTCGAGCTCTAACCTTTCATCAATGGTTGCACCTGTTTTGAAATCAATCAATGCACCATCTTTTTCAAACTTTTATTTCTTCAATTTTTATCATTTCTACTCGGGGTTTAGCCTCCTGAGGCCGCCTAAAATCAACTTCAATTCTTAAGCAGTTTGTCAGGTTACTACCTTACAAACATGTAAACAGTGCAGCGTATCGCACATATCGCTAAAGAAGTGAGGTTCTTATGAATAATCGAATGAAGCAACATAGGCGCATTTTTTTGAGAAACGCGGCTTATGCCACTGGTGGCTTTGCCCTGCTAGGTCAGATGAGAGCACCTTGGGCTTTCGCAGAGGGTTATAGCAATAGCAAAAATGACAACAGTATTGCAGAGGTAAACTACGGGGATGCAGTAGTAAGTGGGAAAAACATCAACATGACTATTTCTCGCCAGCAAAAGAAAATTGCCGGCGATGTTGCAAGCCCTATTACCATCAACGACATATCACCTGGCCCATTGCTCCGGTTAAGAGAAGGTCAGCAAGTTAAGATTCATGTTACCAACGAATTACCAGACAGCACGTCTATTCATTGGCATGGTTTTATTCTCCCATTTAACATGGATGGAGTACCTGGCGTTTCATTTCCTGGTATCGACCCGAACTCTACGTTTACCTATGAATTTGATATAAAACAAAACGGCACCTATTGGTATCACAGCCACTCGGGACTGCAAGAGCAACTGGGGCACTTAGGCCCGGTCATCATTGACCCTTCCGACGGTGACATAGGTGCAGACAGGGAGCATGTCATTCAGTTAAGCGATTGGACCTTTGAAGATCCACACGATGTGTTCAGGCATTTGAAAGTGGCAGAGGGTTACTACAACTATCAACAACGCACCATAAGCGACACTGTTAACGATATTAAAAAGCAAGGTTTTTTTAATACAGTAAAAGAAAGAGCTATGTGGGCCAATATGCGGATGAATCCCAGAGATATTCTCGATGTAACAGGCTCCACATATACATATTTAATAAATGGCAGAGATGCTCAAACCAACTGGACCGCGCTCTATAAGCCCAATGAAAGCATTCGATTAAGGCTCATAAATGGCTCCGCCATGACGTATTTTGATTTTCGTATTCCGGGCCTCGAAATGACGGTAGTGGCTGCTGATGGACAACCAATAAAACCCGTTAAAGTCGATGAACTTCGAATCGCGGTTGCTGAAACCTATGATGTAATTGTAAGGCCAATCGGCACGACTACATACACTCTTTTTGCAGAAAGCATGGACAGAAGTGGCTTTGTTCGTGGAACGCTTAGTACTGAACTTGGGAAAGAAGCGCCTGTGCCGACATTGCGTGAAATGCCAGAGCGTGGCATGGCGGCCATGGGGATGAATTCAGATATGGCCGGGATGGAAGGCATGAACAAGCAATCTAATAAGCCAATGAATAAAGAAGAGTCTTCTGAGTCATCAATGGACACAATGAATGACCATTCATCGATGCATATGCGAGCACTCCCGGTAGATAATATTAATATTGAGCATGATGAGGAGGGTCATGGACCCGGTGCAAGTATGCTTGCAACAAACCCTACCAGTCGACTTGATGAGCCAGGCATTGGCTTAGAGGACGCAAAACATCGGGTACTATTATATAGCGACTTGACCGGCGCTGAGGAATGGCCCGACACCAGAGAGCCGACCCAAACTATTGAATTACATCTTACTGGCAATATGGAACGTTATATGTGGTCGTTTGATGGACTCAAATTTAACGAAGTCGATGGCCCTATTCATTTTAGGTATGGCGAACGAATTCGTTTGATTTTAGTGAACGATTCTATGATGAACCATCCAATCCACTTACACGGTATGTGGATGGAGTTAGAAAACGGGAATTATCCGCCCCCCCGAAAACATACGATAAGTTTAAAACCCAGCGAAAAAGTGTCGCTCTTGATAAGCGCAGATGCCCCCGGAAATTGGGCATTCCATTGTCACCTGCTCTATCACATGGATGCGGGCATGTTCAGAATCGTATCGGTCTCGTAGGGGAAATTATATGAAAAACACGTCTAAAATTTTCAGTACTTTACTAATTGGTCTTTGCGCATCGTCTAATGCGCAAGAGATTCCATCAGATTGGCCAAAACCAGTCGAACAGTACAACACGGGCATGATTTTATTTGACCGTTTTGAATATACACGCACAAACGATGAAGAAAACATCGGAGTGTGGGACATGATCGGATGGTACGGCGGTGATACCTATCGCCTTTACTTCAAAAGTGAAGGCGAAAACAAGCAAGATGATGGCGAACCAACAGATTTAGAGCGAGCTGAGCTCCTTGCTAGTAAATTAATTGCGCCATTTTGGGAATTTCAAGTCGGTATTGGCACAAGAGGACTGCTAAGTAGCGATACGAGTATGGAGAACTATGCCGTCATTAGCTTGTATGGGGTTGCTCCTTATCAATTCGAAATGGATAACTCCATTGTGATTAATGAGGATGGTGATGTCAGTTTCTCAGTAGAAGCCGAATATGAAATAAGAGTAACCCAAACGTCATTCTTACAACCGAGACTTGCCCTTGCTGGTTCGCTTTCAGAATCTGAAAGGTTTGACCGCCCCTCTGGCCTCAATTCGATACGTTTAGGTTTGCGATATCGCTATGAGTTTGCAAGAGAGTTTGCACCATACGCAGGCATTTATTGGAGTCGGAGTCTCGTTAATAGCGCTGATATTGCTCGAAACAAGGGTGAGTCGGTAAGTGAAACTGGTTTCGTGGTGGGTGCTCGATTCTGGTTTTAAGCGCTTTTAAAAGGAGCAATCAATGGAAGTAATTATTCAGTTGATGATAGCTTTAGTGGCAATAGGCCTCGCTACGACGAGTCATTTTTTAAGCCTCAGAGCGTTAAAAAATTACGTTGTTAGCTCAGACCTTTCTGCATACTTAAAGCTCATTGCAGTAGTTTATGGCATAACCTTTAGCCAGTTGATAGCTGCCTTTTGGTTCGCCGTAGGGTTTCTGTTATCTATAGAGATCGGTCTAGGCGATTTGCAGGGATCAAGTTCTCTTTATTTTATTGAAATTTATTACTTCTCACTCATTAACTTAACCACCTTAGGATTAGCTCAACTAGAGCCAATTGGGCATTTAAATTTCTTATCAGGTTTGGAGGCAATGACGGGCTTTTTGCTTGTTAGCTGTTCGGCCTCTCTAATATTTAAAACAATGAATCAGTCCTAGAAGGACAGACAGGATAACGTGATGACTAAATATACAAAATTTTTAGCAATGATCTTTACATCAACTGCGGCCATGCTGTTAATGATGTATTTCAATACATATGCATTTGACCACATTTTTTTTAGCGAAACGCGGTTTTACATGGCTATCTATATGGGCTCAATAATGGCAATCATTATGTTGCTATTTATGCTTAACATGTATGAGAACAAAGCCAAGAATTGGACAATTTTGCTAGGTAGCGGACTCATCTTTGTGATCTCACTGTACCTAGTCCGCTCTCAATCAACCATCGCTGATGAAGCGTGGATGAAAGCAATGATACCGCATCACTCTATTGCGATTTTAACTAGCGAGCGAGCCAATATCTCAGATAAGCGAGTCCTCAAGCTAGCAAACGAAATCATTGCGGCGCAAGAGCGAGAAATCAAGGAAATGAAATGGTTACTAGAGGACATAGAGAAGAATGGTGAAGTAAAAACTGAAGCTGAAGTTGAAAGTCGTCAAGTACCGGATTTCAGTCAAAAATAGACACGCCATTGGAAAATTACAAATTACTTATAATTAGGAGAAGACCATGGAATTAAGAGCAAAATTATATCGAATGCATACAGATGAACACATTTGTCCCTATGGCTTGCGATCTAAAGACCTACTGGAACGAGAAGGGTATCAAGTAGAGGACCACAAGCTAGCAAGTCGTGAAGAAACCGATAAGTTCAAAAACGAACACGAAGTAGAAACAACCCCTCAAACGTTTATCAATGGAGAAAGAATCGGAGGGTATGACGATCTACGTGAATATTTTGATTTAGGGGAAGCAGGACAAACGGGCACCACCTATACACCTGTCATTGCAATATTTTCAGTTGCATTGTTAATGGCACTAGCAATCGCATATGCCTTTGTTCAAAGCAATTTTTTCATTCAAGTTATAGAATTATTTGTTGCATTTAGCATGAGCTTATTAGCGATTCAAAAGCTTAAAGATCTCTATAGTTTTACGAACTCCTTCATCACCTATGACTTACTCGCTATGAGGAATATACGCTACGGCTACATTTACCCCTTTGCCGAAGCGTTCGCTGGAATCGGAATGCTCGCAGGCCTGTCTGGTTATCTCGTTGGCCCTGTCTCTCTATTTATCGGGACAGTAGGCGCGGTTTCAGTATTCAAAGCGGTGTATATTGATAAGCGTGAACTCAAATGTGCATGCGTGGGCGGTGATAGTAACGTACCGCTTGGCTTTGTATCACTCACAGAAAATCTCTTTATGATTGCCGCAGGGTTATGGATGCTCTCAACCGCAATGATTTAAAGACGGTGGAGACATATTTAAAGCTTTAAAAACAAAATAGATTTGTGTCTCCACAAAATAGTCTTTCTTAAACCGCATTTTAAGGAATATTTACAATGAGTTCTCACAACGAAGATTATGAAAAAGGAAGCTTAAGTTTAACCGGTACAATAGCGATGGGCACTGGTGTAATGATTGGAGCAGGAATATTTGCGCTCACCGGTCAAGTCGCGGAATATGCAGGTTCGCTTTTCCCGCTTGCATTCATCATAGCCGCCATCATTAGTGGATTTAGTGCCTACAGTTACATCAAGGTTTCAAACAAATATCCATCTGCGGGCGGGATCGCAATGATATTAAAAAAGGCCTATGGACCAAGTGCCGTGACCGGAGGTGCCGCATTATTAATGGCACTTTCAATGATTATCAATGAAAGTCTGGTGGCCCGAACGTTTGGCACATACACCCTTCAGTTATTTGATGTGCAAGAAAATAGCATATTAGTCCCGATACTAGCTATCGGACTCATCATTTTTGCATTTGTTGTAAATGTTGCGGGTAACAAGGTAATTGGAAGTGTATCTAAGGTTACAGCCGTCTTGAAAATTGGTGGCATATTAATTTTCGCCCTTGTAGCACTCTGGGCAGCAGGGTTTGCTTTTCAAGCCGCTAGTGCTGATGTAAGTGAAAATTCCTCTGCTAGTGGATTTTTAGCTGGGACCGCTTTGGCGATTTTAGCCTACAAAGGATTTACAACTATCACCAATAGCGGCGACGAGGTGGTCGACCCAAACAAAAATGTTGGGCGAGCCATTATAGTGTCTTTATTAATTTGTTTGGTTATCTATTTATTAGTCTGCTATGCCGTAGGCTCCACATTAACGGTCAAACAGATAGTTGCAGCTAAAGACTATGCACTCGCTGAAGCGGCTCGTCCCGCTATCGGACAGTATGGTGTTTGGTTTACGGTGGGTATTGCAATAATAGCGACCGCATCGGGTCTACTAGCCAGCGTTTTTGCGGTTTCGCGTATGTTGGCAATGTTGACAGATATGAATTTGATCCCCCATCGGCACTTTGGTATGCCCGGTAATATTCAAAAACATACTTTGGTCTTTACTGTAGTTGCTGCCGGACTACTTGCCGCTTTTTTTGATCTTTCAAGGATCGCATCTTTAGGAGCCATTTTTTACTTAGTAATGGATATTATCATTCATTGGGGCGTATTAAAGGTACTTAGAAAAGAGGTTGGAGCAAACCCACTGGTGGTGATCACCGCAATTATATTAGATGCTGTTGTTCTTCTCGCATTCATTTGGATCAAAGGCAGTGATGATTTACAGATTATCATCATTGCTGGCATTGGCATTGTTGCCGTTTTTGCCTATGAGCGCTTTTTCCTCAGGCATAAGCGCAAAGATGATGACGATGAAGGACATGCCCATGATGGCTAGAATAAAAAAACTTTGAGGATATAGTGCGGGAAATGCACGTTTATCGGCCTGAACATTCTATAAAATTGAATCAGTCCGATAGACGTGTAGATATGAGCTCTACTAGTTACACCTTCACAGATATTGATTGCTTAATTTCACTCGGCTCGGTCTGGTTATTACCGTTCACTTTATTCGCCTCCGCAATGGCGCTTTCTCCAGCTTCTTTCTTTTTACAGTTGGATGTTTCTGCTTCTGCTGTTTGATGATTTTTTTCCAATTTGTCACTCACAATCGGTCGATAAACTGGCGTGTTGTTAGAAATCTGCATTGATAATGTCTCCTTAAGATTAAAAAGGTTTTGAACGATGTTTTAAGTCTTTTTATTTAGAGCGCTTGCCCAGATCAGTTGTATGGCAGCTCCATGGCTTATGTTTGGCATTTTCGCGAATATTTTCGTCAACAAATTGATAATAGCCTTCTTTGAAATGCGTCCACCAATCGTCCGAAATGTCGGCTCTGTGCGTTCGAACTATATTCTCGATGCCATCCAGTTCACAATGCGTCGCATCATAACCAATATGAAGCGTGTTGGATGACTCTTCAAAGGACACTGCATCAACGCCGATGGTTGAATCTATATCTCGGACAATTAAGTCTAAATTGTCCGCAGTCACACCCGTCAGTCGAAGGTGACGAATTACTAAATTTAATTCATTTACACCAACTCTATGATGTTTGTTACTCATTGTTTTTTCCTGCCTATAAATATGTTGATACCTTCGACCATCGCGTTTTACAAAAACGTTAATTGCCATATTGTAGATTTGAACTGCTTAATTTAGGGAGCCAAGCAGGCGTGTTATCTTTGTATGCTAAATAACGCTCCCCAAATTCGGCTATCGCAGCCTTTTCTTCACGTTTCGCTAAGCGAATATAGACTAGTGTCAATATTGGAAACATGATCAATGTCGGGATGGTGGGCCATTGCAATAAAAAGCCAAACATTATGATAATAAAAGCTAAATACTGTGGATGGCGACATCTTGCATACCAACCTGTATTGGCAAGCGAATGGTTTTTCTGCGCATGATGTAAAACGTTCCACGCAGAAGATAAAATAAAGAAACCAGCAACGATGAGTACATTGCTAGTAATGTGCAATATGCTCCAATGGGCATCCCCCTCAAGACCTAAAATCGTTTGGAGCAAATGTCCATTTTCATGTGCAAAAAAATCTGTGTTTGGGTAAAGCTCTGTTAACCAGCCTGACAAAAAATAGATGGTGAGTGGAAACCCATACATTTCTGTGAACAAAGCAAGTATAAAAGCGGAAAAAGCACCCAAGCTTCTCCAATCGGTCTTTGATTGTGGTTTTACAAAGCTAAATGCAAAAAATATAAAAATGGCCGAATTTATGAAAACTAAGCCCCATAGGCCATAGTCGGATTCACCGTGCATCGTTTTCTCTCTTTTCTTCGATGTTTGTAGTTGTTTTTTGTTGAGGCCTTTCTTTGAACGTCATTTGGTCTTCTTCTGTCTCTTTTTGCTCGTTATTATGACGATCGTGCCCGTGACTCCCATGCATAAAAAAATGCATAAAGGGGCAAAGTAACAGAATCAGGTAAGGCAAATATGACCACACATGCTCGCCATGCTCAAAAAATAAAAAGTAACTCGCAGCAGCAATGAGTCCCAGTGCAGCCCACCCAGAAGGCGTTTTCCAAAATGATAAATTTGAATTGCTCATATTTATTCTCCTTTTTGAAAGCTAACGAATCATTGAACCGTTATCTTCCCTTTATACATTTGCATTTGACAGTGAAACGCGTACTCACCTGATGGTAGCGCTGGAAGAGATATAACTGTCTTCTTATTTAAAGGTAGCCGTTCTGAAATATCTAAATCGGGTATTGATAGCATTTCTGCGCAAGGAGTCGCATCAGCTCGATGAAATACTATTTGTCTTTCTTCATTCGCTCTGATTTTGATGTGTGCTGGTTGGTAAATACCGTCTTTTACCAAGACCTCTAACGAGCCTTCAGCGATACTAATATTGTGCTCTTTGTACAACCAAAACCACCAGACGATTAGAACAATAAGCGCAATTCCTACAAGGTTGATCCATAGCATCATCACAATCTCCTAATGCTCTTTTGCTTTAAACAATCGCAAACGATTGGCGTTGGTGACGACTGTTAGTGATGAAAACGCCATCGCAGCACCAGCTATTACTGGACTTAATAAAAGACCGAAAAATGGATATAAAACACCGGCAGCGAATGGAATACCCGCAACGTTGTAAATAAATGCTCCGAATAGGTTTTGCTTAATATTGGTTAGAGTGGCTTTACTCACCGCAATTGCGTCAGCAAGACCATGAAGAGAGCCCCGCATTAGCGTAATGTCAGCGCTTTCAATGGCTACGTCAGTACCTGTACCTATTGCAAAGCCTACATCTGCGTGAGCTAGGGCGGGTGCGTCATTAATACCGTCACCTGTCATACCCACAATTTCTCCCATCGTTTGATACTCAGCTACTTTATTTGCTTTTTCCTCAGGCATAACTTCAGCCACAAACTCTGTGATACCTGCTTTTTCAGCTACTGCCTTTGCCGTTGAACGATTATCGCCAGTTAGCATTACTACCCGAATTCCATTGTTCTGAAGGCGCTTTATTGCATCAATAGAATCAGTTTTAATTGGGTCGGCAACTGCAATTACTGCAACAAGTAATGAATTAACCGCAAAATACATTGGGGTTTTAGCTTCAGAGGCTAAGCCTTGGGCTTTTTCGACGTAGTCGCTAATGTCAATATTTCGCTCTTTCATTAGCTTTTCGTTACCGAACAAAAGCGTGTCACCCTTAAGCTGTGCTTCAACGCCCTGCCCAGCAATCGAGGAGAACTGAGTGACTTTTTTAGGTAATATGTTTTTTGATTTGGCACTTTCAACTATCGCCATCGCTAAAGGATGTTCTGAGCCTGCTTCGATACTCGACGCGAGCATTAGCACTTGTTTTTCATCTTGACCGGGTGCTAACAATACATCGGTTACCTTAGGTGCTCCCTCAGTAATAGTGCCTGTCTTATCTAAAATCATCGTAGTAATTTTACTGGCTGTTTGCAGCGCCTCGCCGTTTCTTATCAACACACCAGCTTCTGCGGCTTTGCCTACTCCTACCATTACTGACATCGGTGTCGCTAAACCAAGTGCACATGGACAAGCGATGATGAGAACTGTTGTTGCCGACACAATTGCGTAAGCAATAGCTGGAGACGGCCCAAAGTTTAGCCAAACTAGAGCGCTTATTACGGCGATGATCATAACAACGGGCACGAAGTAAGCTGAAATGATATCGGCTAAACGTCCTATCGGAGGCTTTGAATTTTGAGCGCGTTTTACCATGTTGATAATTTGAGCAAGCGCCGTATTTTTGCCTACGCGCGTTGCCTTAAAAATAATTGAGCCTGATTTATTAATCGTACCAGCGACGACTTCTACCCCCTCTGTTTTTTCTACAGGCATCGGCTCACCGGTCAACATAGATTCGTCAACTGTGGAGTGTCCTTCTACCACCACGCCGTCTACTGATATTTTTTCACCTGGCCTGACTCGAATAAGCTCATCGAGCAATACTTGTTCTATTGGAATGTCTTCATCTTTATCGTTTCTAATAACACGGGCTGTTTTAGCTTGCAGGCCAATTAAACGCTTAATCGCTTCTGAAGTCTTACCTCGCGCTTTAATCTCAAGAGCTAAGCCAAGATTGATTAAACCAATAATCATTGCAGTCGCTTCAAAATATACGTGTCTTGCCATTAGGGGAACCACATCAGGAGCAAACACAACCACCATTGAGTAAAGCCAAGCAGTTCCTGTTCCGAGAGCTATTAATGTGTCCATATTCGCAGAATGATTTTTAAATGAATTCCAAGCGCCCACATAAAAGTGTTTACCCGCAAAAACCATTACGCCAAGAGTCAGCAATCCGACGGTTAACCAAACGAGTCTTTCTGTAGTAGTTGTTACTGTCATTTCGCCAAAGACCAGACTGTAAATCATCAATGGCACACCAAGCGACAACGCAACGGCCATTTCGCGCATTAATTTTTTGTAGTATTGCCAGTCGGCTTTTTCTTTTTCGTCCAGAGCTTCTTGCTCAGAGTCGCTGTCGTCTAATTTTGCTTTGTATCCGGCTTTTTCCACCGCTTCTATAATATTTGAAACCGATGTATCTCCAGTTACCGTGACAACACGCTGAGCGAAGTTCATCTCCGCTCGTTCAACCCCAGGCAGATTGTTTAATGCCGCCTCAATTTTGTTGACGCAGCTGGCACAACTGGCTCCTTCAATTATAAATCGATTTTCTGATAGATTATTGGGCTCTTGGTTGGTTATGTCTTTGACCGCAGGAGTTTCGCTCGCTGATTGGGCTTGCTTGTTACAACAACAGTTATTCGCTGTCTTTTGGGTAACTTTTTCAGTTGCTGTCATTTAGACTCCGTCGTGTTATTGGCGCGTTTAACTTTTTTCTGTGCTCTGTATTTGCATAGATTCATATTTTTTTGACTCTAATTGCATAGTAATTAGGGGCAATACGGGAACAAGACAAAAAGCAATAAGGTTGCTTTTATATTAAACATAATTTTAACGGTGTAAGATGTTAGGAACACGGCACTGGCATTACAGTTTGATTACTTTTCTGTCATTTATGAGATAAATAATTGGTATGCGCAAAAACGACAATGTGAACGGCTACTAATTGACTAGAAGACTTTTAGCTAGAAATTGGACTCACCCAACATTATGAACATCTTTAGGCTATTATTCGCGAGAAACGAGGTCATCAGTAATCAATGATGTAGCCCTGAATTTTAAATTAAATTACCACTGACTACGCACAACTTTTTGCGCTTCGAGATAAATATTGATAAGTGAAGATTCACAAAAATGTATCATACTTTGTGGACGTTTCGACTGGCTGGATTGCCCAAGATAGCGGACGGATCTGTTTAGATGAATTTAATCCCTTCAGAGCGATAAACAGACATCAGATGGTCAGCTCGGGAGAATAGACCCCTAAAGACAAATATTAGAAATTCAGATTTGAAAATTCGGGGCTGGCCACACTTCGTAAAGCAGAAGCTCTAGACTCAATCAGATTTGGCCTGATGAGGCGTAAATTTCTTGATTAAAGTTAATTATGCACAAAATATAGGATCTGTAATTGCGATTGTTGATATTGCCCCAACTGTATTAGTAATCCGAATTGTAGGTGAAAAATAGTTTGAATAGTAATATTGAACATTTGGAAAAAACTCTTCCAGAGGACTTGACCATTTCACTCAGGCAGTTTGAGAGTGAAGAGTTTGCAAAAAAATTTGGAGAAACTTGCATATATATTTTGAGCGAGCTCTCCAAACGTTTCAACTTGTCTAATTTGGACGGAGTAACGATTGCTTATGATTATTCGAGTGAGGTCGCGGCAATAGATCGAGGTTCTAATGGTTTTGGTGAATTAAAACCAAGCACAGGTGATGTAGAAGGAATCGCAATGGCTCCCGCAGTTATGCGAGACGGTAAAATCAAATCTCATCTTATATTAAATGCTAATTATCTAGTTCCTATGCTAGATTTTAACGGAGAGCATATAGAAAAAGGTATAAACGTAATCGCACACGAGTGTGCGCATGTAGAATCAAATCACGCATTTTACGAGTGCTTTCCAGAATATTCATACGGTAAGATAATTCATAGCGTAACCGAATATCTAAGAATACTTGCTGGTCAGGCATCTTGGGATGAGTATTTTGCAACAAAGCTTTCCGCCACGATCGGAGACAGTGATCCAAAAGCTTTTCAAGAGACTTTTTTGCGTGTTCTAGATACATCCGAAAAGTCCATCTACTCAGTTCTTATTGACTACCAGCACCATCATGATGTAACTAAAGGTATCGAAGAAGTGGGAAACGCAGTTATTGAATTAATGAAGTTTGCTTCATATATGATTGGTGACTGCATAGGTAGAAAAGAAAGCCCTTCAGAAATACCAAATGTAAGAGCAGCATTGGATAAAAGCTGGTTCACACCTTATTTTTTCGAGTTGGTTAACTCTCTTAACGCACTTGATGAAGACTATCCTAATTGGCCTTCGTTTGAACCTTTCGAACGAGTTATGAGGCTTTACGATAGCGTTTTAGCCCACTATGGTGTAGTTGTTGAAAGTAGCGATTCAGATTCACCTTACGTTCATTTTTATAAAATGCCATTTTATGATGACTACTTTTAACAATACGTTTAATTTTTTAACTGACCGAGAAAAGAATGCTGAACGTCATTCCATTGATAACATATTAAGCTCAAACAAACCTGAGTCCTCTATAGGCAAACAATGGACATTAAACGCCTTAATAATCGACATCCGGTATGGCTGTCCTGCGTCGTACAAGCTATTGATTGACTTATTAAGCATAAATTCCCGGATATACCAAATTAATTGCTTCACGCACATCATCTGTATAGTTGTCTTCCACAGAATCTAGATACCTGTGAAACTCATCCCAGTTTCCTACAGAAAATATCTTTGTATCATAAGGTTCTAAAAGCATTGATTCAGGGTTCTCGCACCATTGCTTCATGGCCCTGTCTATAAAAATTGCATCGCTGTAAGGACCGAAAACAGAAATGCACTCAGAATCATAGAATAGTCCAGCCAGTTTCCGGCGTGCATTGATGGGGTTAGTGTATGCTCCGTTCTTGACCATCTTTCGTAAAACCGCAAAGATTCCACACGAAACCTTTATATTTGGAATGCTTGTAAAATAATGCGATGAAAAAAATGCGCTTATTCTTCTTAATCGCTCATCAATTTTCATGGTTGTTCTATCACAATGAAGTAGCGATTCTACGTACATCGTGTCCATTGGGGCATCCATATAACTCATCAGGTTTCCAGTTCCAACATTGGCAACCATCTGCAAATACTGATTAAGCAAAGATATCCCGTATCCTCTGGCCTCCATACTTACATCTTCTTCGAAGGAAGTTGTCAGTTTTGCCCAGTCCGGGAACAGATTTACCAGACCTTCGATTGCAGCAGCCTTTCCTTGTCGCATAGCCTCTAAGTCTCCCAAGTAGGGACGTAAATCGATCCAAATATAATCATCCCATCCATGGATTTCATCGCGAAATGCATCGCGCTCTTCGATAGGTTGAATAATTTCTGAATTGGACCTAAATGCGTCAAATAATCGATGCATTTGTTCCAGCTTGATCTCGTAGGCTTCTCTAAATTTATAGCCGCGTGCAGTTTGCTTTATGAATTTATAGAGGTTTTCTTGTTGCTCGTGTCTCCACAAGTGCGTTTCGTCTGTATGAACGGATGAATATGGACATACAACTAATTGCCTAGCAGCCATGTCTTTTATGCGATTGGCCGCATCTATAAATGATCGCTCTTGATCCCTAAAAGCATGAGACAGAAAAAACTGATCAAGATAAATTATCTTTTTTCGAATATCTGGGAGAGGGAACATTGTCCGTTCTCCACAACTATTACACCCTCTATTTAGGATGTTTCTACTGACATTGACGTTCCCATACTTTCCTGTAACACCGCACTTGGGGCATGGTTCATCAAGATATCTGGATATCAGCACGCTTTTTTCCTTGTGAGCTTAACAACTTAATATCGAACCCATGGGTCATTTATATAATTTGTTGGTTTTAATATATTAACTGCCGTGTTGCCAAAGATATATTTTTAATCATTAATTAATTTTTTAAGAAGATAAAACGATCATAGGAACGTTTTTTTGAATATAGGAGTAAGTCATTGAAACGTCTGTTTTACGCACTTTGTAGTCTATCAGTCATCTTTGACTGGCATCAATAGACAAGGATCAGGCTTTCCAAAGGCAGGCTCCAAACTGCTGTTTCAGATAAGAGAAGAGCCGCCGGTCGGAGTATATCAATAATCAAAAAGTAGTATGATACTCTTTTGTAAAGCATGACACTTTCGGTGTTTGTCAGCCTACACCGAGCTACACTATTGTAAGCTTCCCAGAATACACATTCATCGCGCTATAAAACTCATACTCGCCTGGCGGATAAGCAGAAAAGTTCACCGATACTTGTTTATTAAGTTTGAGTCTTATCGATAATCCTAGCTCCGGAAAAAGTAGGTATTCAGAGCATAAATTTGAATCCGTTCTCAGAAAAACAATTTGATTAGCTTTACGAGCTTTCAATTTAACCCTTGCGGGTTGATAGTGTAAGTCTTTTACCTCGACTAAGATGCTGTCGTGTCGATGTCGCTTTTTAATGTACTCGCGAAAACTTAGTATTAGTAGTAAACATATTAAAAACAATGCGCCGCTAATCCATGGCATTTTAGAATCCTTTTATACAGTTCGCTGAACAGCTACTTTTTGATTATAAAGAAATGCTCGTTCGAGCGATATTTAAGTTAGCTGGTACGTCTTGATTAATCAGGAGAGCGAATGAAAAAATAGGGCAGCAATTGCTACCCTTTATTGGTTTGAGCAATGTTTAATTATTTATCGAACTCCACCATATCATGTTGGTATATTTCTCCTGTGACCACACTAGCGCTTGCAAAGTGTTCATCCTGCTTTTCTCCGAGCCTCACTTTTCCCACAAACTCACGAGAATAGCCAGTTTCACCCTCATTTATAACAAGCTTATCCATTACCGTTCTGTAAACGTTAAATACATCGCCTGTTTCGAGGCTTTCTGTGTTTGCAACGCAAATAAGAAGAGTGTTGTCACCTTTAACACTAGCAACTTGGCCGCTCATTACATAATCATGGTATAAACTGTTGGCACAACCGCTTAGAAGCGCAGTTGCGATTAATATCAGTGTCGCTAATTTAAGTGTTTTATTCATTTCAAATTCCCTTAATACGTTTATCCTTAGCTCAAAACGCAACTACCTTGCTATTAAGCGGCGCAAACCAGCATGCATATTAGTTGCTTGATATCTATTTGTGTTCATGCACCTTTTTGGATTTTTCTACGGTATGCTCCATCATTTTTTCCATCATCTGAAGGCGCTTTTCCATCATGGACATTTTCATTTCAGCAGACATTTCCTTGCCATGCATCATGCTTGAATCACCTTTAGAGTGATGCATCGTGCCCATCATGTCTTGCATGCTTTTAGCATGCTCATTGAGCATTTGTTCTCGTTTCGCTGGGTCGTTTTCTTGTTTTATTTTCTCTAAGGCACTGTTCATTTTTGTAATGTGTTCATTCATCTTTTCTATCGATGCATCATCCATCATATTCATCGGCATATGCGATTTATCGCTGTGTTGATGCGCACTGGTGATACTTAATGGGGAAAACATCAAAAGTGAGGAAAAAGCGATTATAAGTAGGTTTTCATATTCAATTTCCTTGTTGTTGAGTTAATGATTTCTGTCTTTCGATGCAAACAAAATCTGCTTATTGCATCAAATTTTGAAATGTAACTGTAATTCAAAATAAACGTTGTTTCACGGCAGAAGCATTACAATTTAATTACCTTTTGGTAATCAAACTTTGTGTAGTAATTAACTTGCAGGAGCGTTAAGCGGACTAGCATGAAAATGCGAAAGGTGGAAAAAAATTTGGCAATAAGATAAACGCTGCCGCCCCATTAATAACAAGAAGTCGACAGCGCGGTGTTTTTAATTAGACCAATGAATATGCGTGATTTTCCAATCATCATTCAACTTTTCTAAACCTATGGTTTCGTTCCCAATATGGTTTACTTCTTTTCCTTTGTATTGCCCTTTCACCAAGCTTCTCGACAAAGATATTGCATATGTGCCGTTTTCTTTTACATGATGCTCTATAAGCTCAATTTGCATTTGTGACAAATACTTCATATCAGAGAGCATATGATGACTTGCATACTCTTGGGCGCTTCGCTCCACACCCTTTCCTTCAAAAATTAAAACATCATCTGCCAAAAGGCTTGCAGCTAAGTCGCCATTCCCTGTTTCTAAAGCTTTATGAAATTTAAGCACTAACGTCGCTGCATCAGAATCTGTTCCGCTAAAGTACTGTGATTCTTCGTTGTGTTTCTCATCTCCATGAGCACTAACTACTGCACTAAATGACAATAGAAATGCAAAAACAGTCAAGGGTCTTAAAGCAGTCATTTTCATAAACATTTTCCTTTTCTTATTTTGGCGAAAACGCCGATTATTTATGTTAAAGGTTCGGGCTCAGCGCAGTAGTTAACAGCGCTGTAAGAGACAAAATGAAAAGCCCAATAATGAACTCAAATTTGATTGATTTGAGTAATTTAAAGCGCACATTTTGATCCTTAGGTAGCCTAGGTACCCAAAAAAGCTTATGCCCAGCTGCTAACGTGAGCATTAGAGCAACTGCAAAAAGTTTGGATAAAAAGGCAAGTCCATATTCAGTGAATATAAGGGTCGATGGGGAAGACAGTAGCTGTATCAACATTACTACACCAACTGTGACTAAGATAAACACCAACACTATGGCAATGTTACCGTAACGTTTCATGACGAAAGCTAATTCGGAGTGATTGAGTAATCTACAAGCAGTAATCAGTGGGTATAACGAGCCTACCCATGTCAAACCAATGAGGGAATGGATAAAAATTTGAATTTCGCCCAACGTGACAAACTGACTAGCATGTCCGGTCAGGGAAAAAGTAAACGCTAGCGGCAATGAAAACATTGCGGTGCTTGTTAGCAGTAGCTTGGATGACACTAAACTCTGGTCACGTTTGAGTTTTTGTAATAGAAACCACGTAAGCAACGCGAACAAAACAAAGATAGCGCTACGAATTGCGGCAATAGTTCCTACCTGTGAGTGCCACATCATCTCCACCATGAAAGGAGAAAACATACCCGCTAATCCTTTCTCCGCCATATAGCCAGTCTGAAGAAAAAAACCAGCGACACTAGCAAAAAAGCCAACAACTGAAAGGCGAACAGAATAGTTTAAGGTAACCAGTTGCCAGCTTTTATGAGCCTTGAATGCTACGCGCTGCTTGCTGCCTTTTAAAAGTAACAAAGTAGCGCTAGAGCCCATAACACCCATCATACCTAAATAGACTAGGAATTTGCCTAACACTAAAAATGCGGTCCACCATTCTGGCAACATATCGATTTACCTATTTAACTCTTAATAACTAATGAGTCATACCTGAATGATCCATCGAAGTATTTTTCATGTCTTTGTGCTTCATTCCTTTCATTTTTTTGCTCACATGCACCATAAATGAAAGCTGTCCCTTCATTTTATGACCGTCATCTCCCATAATGGTCCATGAGACTACGTAAGTATCCACAGCAAGCAAAGGTAAGCTGAAACTATAGTTTTTGTTTGCGTCCATCGAAGGTTCAAAGCCAACATCCACAAGCTCACCTTTTTTACTTTTAACCTTTAAGTCAACAAGACGCACATCATCTGCAAAATTGAGATCCAGGTTGTCTGGACTTTCCATCAACATAGCATTGTCTTTCGGCATTGATGAGGCCAACGATGTATGAGCATATGCTTGTATGCTTAAGCTCAGACTTAAAACGAAAAGTGCGATGATTATTGATTTCATATTATTTCCTTAATAGATAGTTTGTTTAAATAATGTAGTTGTTCTTGTTTGTTGTCGTAAAAAGTGAATCGTTGGTGATAGGCCGAATGTCACGGACGCATAGTCGCGGGCGAAAAAGTTCGCCACGCTACTACATGTCAATAGTCCTCTTATGAAATGTCGTTCCTTGCTTGAAGCTAGCATCAGAAAGTATCCAGCAAGTGTTGAATTTGCCTTCTCTTCCACAGAAAATAAATTGCGGGTAAAACCAACAAGGTCAGTAGTAAAGCGCTAACCATGCCACCAACCATCGGAGCAGCAATACGACTCATGACTTCAGACCCAGTGCCTGAGCCGTAAAGTACGGGTAATAAGCCAAATATTATGGTCGCTGTGGTCATCATAACCGGTCGGACACGTAATCCAGAGCCATGAATAACCGCTTCAGTTAACATGTTTATGGTGGGTTTGACGCCCTCAGATTTACATTTTTCGATTAAGGCTTGATACTCCTGATTTAAGTAAACAAGCATAATTACGCCAATTTCTACGGCAACACCTGCAAGTGCAATGAAGCCGACGCCGACGGCAACTGAAAAGTTAAAACCCTCTATGTACATCAGCCAGATACTTCCCACCATAGACAGTGGTAAAGTCCCCATAATGATCGCTACTTCGATGAAGTTGCGAAAATTGAGATACAGTAGAATAACGATGATAGCTATGGTCAAAGGAACCACATAGGTTAATTTCTCTTTAGCCCGCAACATATACTCATATTGTCCAGACCACTTCACCGAATAACCTGCCGGTAAGACTAATTGCTCGCTCACTGCTTTTTGGGCTGAAACCACATAGGAACCAATATCTACACCATCGATATCCACATACACCCAGCCATTAAGCCGTGCATTTTCACTTTTAATACCTGGAGGACCATCTTCAATATACACATCCGCCACATCGGCCAAAGCAATTCGTTTACCCTGTGGTGTAACGATAGGTAATAAAGATAAGGACTCAGGCGATGAACGATAAGACTGAGGATAACGAACATTTACAGGGTAACGCTCTAAACCTTCAACACTCTGAGTCACATTCATCCCGCCGATAGCACTTGAGACAACTTGTTGGACGTCAGCGATGTTTAGACCATATCGTGCTGCCTTTTCGCGCTGAATATCTACTTTGACATAACGTCCTCCTGCGACACGCTCAGAATAAACAGAAGCAGTGCCGTTAACATCGGAAAGTATGGTTTCAATTTGCTGTCCGATTTTCTGAATTTCCTTGAGATCAGGGCCACCAATTTTAATACCAACGGGCGTCTTTATACCTGTTGCCAACATGTCAATTCTAGTCTTAATTGGCATTACCCAAGCATTCGTTAGGCCCGGCAATTTGACCACTGAGTCAAACTCCTTTATTAAATCATCAGTTGTTAAGCCTTCTCGCCACTCCTCTTTAGGTTTTAATTGAATGAAGGTTTCTATCATCGTTAAAGGAGCCGGATCGGTTGCGGTATCAGCGCGACCTACTTTCCCAAACACGGTTTCGACTTCTGGGACCGTTTTGATCAGCTTATTGGTTTGTTGCAACAACTCTCGGGCTTTGCCAATCGATATACCCGCATAGGTTGTTGGCATGTACATCAAATCCCCCTCATCCAAAGGTGGGATAAACTCGCTGCCAATCTTGTTCACAGGCCACAAACCTATCGCTAGTACTAAAGCCGCAGCTAACATCGTTACCTTAGGGAAACGCAGAACAGTTCTAAGCGTCGGCATGTACAAAAAAGTTAAGAAACGATTGACTGGATTTTTGCTTTCAGCAAGTATTTTACCGCGCACAAAATATCCCATAAGAACGGGCACAAGCGTAATTGCAAGAGCTGCTGAGGCTGCCATTGCATAGGTTTTGGTAAAAGCAAGCGGTGAAAACATGCGCCCCTCTTGTGCCTCAAGCGTAAACACAGGCACAAAACTGACTGTTATAATTAGAAGACTGAAAAACAATGCAGGGCCCACCTCAGATGCTGAATCCACAACTATTTGCCATCTATTCTCTTTGGTTAAGGGGGTGCGCTCCATGTGTTTATGCATATTCTCAATCATCACAATCGCCCCGTCGCTCATCGCACCAATAGCAATAGCAATTCCACCCAATGACATGATGTTGGCATTAATACCTTGCATGTACATCACGATAATTGCTGTGATAATCCCTACTGGAATACTAATGATCGCAACAAGTGACGAACGTACATGAAACAAGAATGCAATACACACCAGTGCAACGACGATAAACTCTTCCACTAATTTCGATGCAAGGTTGTCTACCGCTCTTTCTATTAGTGCAGAGCGATCGTAAACCGTGACAATTTCGACCCCATCGGGTAAGCCTTTTTTAAGGTCTTCAAGTTTTGCTTTGACGCCGTCAATCGTTTTTTGCGCATTTTCACCAAAGCGCATAACAACGACACCGCCAACGGTTTCCCCTTCACCGTTTAACTCAGCTACCCCCCTTCGCATCTGTGGACCAAGACGAACATCAGCAATGTCTTTTACCAAAAGCGGCGTTCCATTTTCGTTTACACCCAAAGGAATGAGCTCAATATCCCTTTTACTCTCTATGTAACCTGTGGCACGGACCATGTATTCAGCTTCAGCCATTTCGATGACCGATGCGCCTACTTCCTGATTTCCGCGCTTAATCGCCGTTTGAATGTGAGAAAGCGGAATGCCATATGCTCGCAACTTCTCCGGATCGACCTGCACTTGATATTGCTTTACCATGCCTCCAATAACTGAAACTTCAGAAACGCCTGGCACCGTTTGAAGCTCATACTTAAGGAACCAATCCTGTAAGCTTCGTAGTTGGCTGATATCGTTTTGTCCCGTTTTATCAACAAGTGCATAGAGATAAACCCAACCCACGCCGGTAGCATCTGGCCCCAATTGTGGTCTTGCGTTTTCGGGTAGATTAGGAGCAACTTGCGATAAATATTCAAGCACTCGACTACGCGCCCAGTACAAGTCGGTGTCGTCATCAAAGATGATATAGACATAAGAATCGCCAAAAAACGAATATCCTCTCACTGTTTGTGCCCCGGGCACTGACAGCATTGCGGTAGTCAAAGGATAGGTAACTTGATCTTCTACCACTTGAGGCGCTTGTCCTGGATAACTAGTTTTTATAATTACCTGTACGTCCGACAAATCGGGTAATGCATCAACCGGCGTGTTTTTAATGGCAAACAACCCACCACCCACGAGAATAAGCGTAGCCAGTAGAACAAAAAATCGGTTATTGACCGACCATCTAATTATGGCAGCTATCATTGATGAGCTCCTTGATGGTCTGAATGATTAGAATGATCCATGTCTTGGGTATCGTTCATGTCTGTCATCGAGCCCATGATGTGGACAGTTGCCACTTCAAAACTTCCAGAGTCGGTTTTGACAATTTCCATGTGCAGTGACATACCGGCTTTCAATTCTTCAATAGCAACGCTATCGGCAACATCGAAATCCATTGTCATACTCGGCCATTCCCACTCATCAATAGGACCGTGATCAACGTTGATTTTTCTGCTCTCCATCATCACGTTATTTATGGTTGCCTCTGTCCAAACCGACATAATAGGCTCTTCCATACTGTGCATTGCGTCATGACCTGAATCAGTGCTCTCCTCAGAGCTATCCATGTCATTCATCGAATCCATGATATGAACGGTGGTTACTTCGAAACTTCCAGAGTCAGTTTTAGTGATTTCCATATGAAGTGACATGCCGGCTTTCAACTCATTAATGTCGACGCTTTCGGCAACGGTGAAATCCATTGTCATGCTCGGCCATTCCCACTCTTCAATAGCGCCATGATCAACATTTATCATTCTATGATCTGTCATCACACTGTTTACGGTCGCCTCGGTATATACCGACTGCGCAGTCGCTTCAGGCTCCTCCATCCTTTTGAAATCAGAACTAATGCTGCTTTCTGAATCGAGTAAGAATTGTGCTGACGTAACGATTTTGTCGTTGAGTCTCAAGCCTGATAAGATCTCTGTATATTCATCAACTACCTGTCCTACTTCTACTGACACCGACTTAAACTTACCGTCTCCAAGTGCTAAAACCACTCTATCTTGGCTACCAGTTCTAATTACCGCCTCAGAGGGCACGAGTAAATTCTCACCTGTTAAATCGGAATGGATCGTTACCTGAGCGAACATGTTAGGTTTTAGTGCATAATCATCATTGGTAAATCTCAGTCTGACTTTAAGCGTCCTAGTCGTTTCATCTAGGGTTGGATAGATATAATCAACCTCTCCTGTCCACTCTTTACCTGGGAGATATTCTAAAGTCATAGTCACAGGCAAACCCTCTTGAATTTGAGCAGACTGTCGCTCAAACACCTCAGCATCGACCCAAACTTTATCCAAGGCACCAATTGATAAAATTGTCAGTCCTGGCTTTACGTAAAACCCTTGACGCACATTCAAGTTATCAACAAAGCCAGTTTGGGGTGCATAGAAGGTTATTGTTTGCTGAACTTTACCAGTTGAGATAAGCGATTGAATCTCAGATTCTGGCATTTGCAGCGCTTTTAACCTTGTTTTTGAAGCCTCTATCAGCTCCTTATTTGAGCGTTTTAAGGCAATAAGATATTCTTCTTGAGCATTTACAAGTTCGGGAGAATAAAGCGCGTATAGTGGCTCGCCCTTTTTGACATATTCGCCCGCTGCTTTTACGTATAGCTCATCTATCCAACCCTCTACCCTTGGGTGAATATGAACGAGTGTGTCCTCATTATATTGGATATAACCTACTGTTTTTATAGGTACGTGCAAAGACCGCTTTTCCACTTTAGCAGTACGCACACCTAGATTGTTCACTACAGTTGGCGAAATCTTCACCGTACCTGGGCTATCGCCAGCGCCTTGTTCATCTTCGTAAACAGGTACTAAATCCATGCCCATAGGGGACTTCCCAGGCTCATCTCTTCTATAGTTTGGATCCATTGGCGCAACCCAATACAAAGGCTGCTTTTCTCCAGCATCCGCCGCACTATCATGTGAGTCATTTGAGCTTGGTAATATTGAGTAGGTAAGAGCTGTCATTACAGCGCCTGCTATCACGCCTATAGCGATTGCGTTAACAGTTTTCATTGGTTTGCTCCAAATTCAGATACAGCTTTAAGACTCTGCTCAGAAAAAAAGTAATTTAGTTGAATGTTTGTTTTAAGTAGTTCGACTTCGATTTCTAATGCGTCAATACGAGCATTTAGATCAGCAATCCTAGCTCTCACAACTTCAGCAAAATCACCGTCATCATTGGTATAAGCTGTTAACGAGGCTTCGGCTTGTTCGCTTGATTGCTGGAGAATATTCGTGCGATATAAGGTCTGTCTCTCCAACAGCCGTTCTCTTGCTGCAAAAATGGATTGCATTTGAGCAAGCATGCCTCTAAGCACTAATCGTTTTTCAGTTTTAATTGCTTCTGATTCGTTAACGGCGGCGCTTACTTCTTTATCTTGTTTATTTTCTGTAAACAAAGGGAGGTCAAAGCTAACGCCGATTGAAAGAAAATCTGCTCGGCTTCTGTCCATTTGGTCATCTGCTCGATATGCATAACTGGCATTTACTCCCCATTGCGGCTTGTATTGTTGTTTCGCTAGTTTAATGCCAGTCTGACTAGACTTTATTCGGCTTTCAACAGCTCTTATTAGAGGATGCGAGATGAGTATATTTGCCAACATTTGTTGATTATTAGCTTTTAATATCTTGTAGTAGGCGTTCTCTATTCCTTCAATTTCTGGCAACGTTTTTGGTAGTTCAAGAGAGGCAACATTTACCGAGTTATTGAACGCGCCTGAATCGCCGCCGGTCAACCATTCTAAAAGTTCGGCCGAGGCTCTTTCTTTTTGAGAAGATAGCTTTGTGAGTCTGTCTTCAAGTCGCGCTAGTTCCAACTGCGCTCGGATAATATCTTGTTGCCTGACTTTACCGACGGCAGAGGAGTAATTCGCTTCTGCAATTTCACTGAGTTGTTCAAACAAAGATCTGTCTTTCTCAATTAGCGAAATGCTTTGCTGCGCTAGATAAACGTCTAACCACTTCATAGAAACGGCAACTTGTGTTTTGGCTATTCTGTCCAATCGCATAAATGGATGCTGCGTTGCCAATTCTTCGAGTTGCTTGCGTCTAATACTCAAGCTTTCTCCACGAGGAAACATCTGTGAAATGCCAGCTTTAATTTGAGTCATAGGCTCTTGGTCGAATGCGAAACCATCAGTAGGGACGTTTGCCAACCCTAATGACACAACTGGATCAGGCAAAGTATCTGCGGCGATACTTGAAGAAATAGTTGCGTTTTCCCGATATTGGCTACCTTCCAACCACGGGTCCTTTTGAATAGCTTGGGCAACAGCCTGCTGCAAAGTAAGGGGGGTCTTTTGTTCTGCTGATATTTGACTACTTGTTGTAACAAGCAAAATTAGGCATGCAAGGCCTTTAAAAGCACTCATCAGAATTGCTCCTCATACGAATTCACCTCTGCAAAAACCTCTGCTGTACCGTCATCTTTGAGCAATAACACTTGATATGGTCTGAATTGATCGCCGTTCTCCATTCCTGGACTGCCAACAGGCATACCCGGCACCGAGAGGCCGATTGTGCCTTGCGGAACATTATCTAAGTATTTAACAATAAATTTGACGGGTATATGACCTTCGAAAACATACCCTTCAGTTGACACCGATGTATGGCAGGAGCGGTACATTGGCTCGATTCCGAGATCTTGTTTTTTAGTAGTGAGAAAAACAATATCATCTACATCGGTTTGGATGCCTTGAGATTCAGCATGATCAATCCATCCCTGACAACATCCACACGACTCGCGTTTAAAAACGTCCAACTTTAAACTTGGCTCAATATCTTGGGAATTGGTCTTGTTTTGTTCAGTAGTAATTGATTCATTTGTGCATGCAACGACGATAGTCACTGAAATAAGCAGCACTAATTTAGTAAAAAGCAATTTTATTGGCTTCATTTGATTTCTCTTTCTAACAATTTAAATGTCGGCCACAGCCTTCATTGGGCGGCGTTCGATATTGGAATTTTGACGAGCTTCGCCAAATTTTTGGAGTTAGGCTAAAGAGCGTTTTGGGGGACGTTGCAAGCGACCAAGGACAGCATCATCTGCATCCGTGATAAAAGTGTTGGGCTTAAGGGATTTGAAGTCGATTGGAGTTAAAATGTCAAAATTCACGAGCATCGCGATGGACACGATGCCTAGTGGACAAGCACACCCGTCGCCACAGCAATCCGCGTCCATCTGACTCGTCTCATGGCTATTTTGTGATGAATTATGGTCGTTATCCATAAGGTGTTGCTCATGCATATCGTTTTGCATGTCGCAGCCAGGGCTGGACATCGCAAACGAATCTGCAACTTGAGTGCTTAAAAATATTATAAGCAAAACAGTTTTAATGCATTTACTGACCAAACCGACCCTTAATGAATAATCTAATACGACTTTACTATTCTTGAAATACCTTTGATAAGGTATTCTAAATATAGTTCCAGTTGAAGAGTATAGTTAAGCAACATGGCAGTGCGATTACCTGCTCATTACAATGTTGTAATCTAGTCAGAGCAATCGTTGGTTATTTTTATGCATTGGAATATATTGCTTGTGAGTGAGGTACGTTTTGTTGGCCCGAGTTGCAACATCCAATCTCGAACACCCACTTGTTAAACATTTAGCAACACTAAGTACCGAAATCGCATTAAACATGACGTGAGTGAACTATGAAAATTTTGGTAGTCGAGGATGAAAAGAAAATCGGTGACTATATAAAGCAAGGACTAACAGAGTCTGGATTTGTCATTGAACTCGTGCGCAATGGTTTAGACGGTCATCATAAAGCGATGACAGGCGAGTTTAATCTAATAATATTAGACGTCATGCTCCCAGATATTAATGGTTGGCGGATTTTAGAGTCATTACGTCAATCTGGCAATCAAACGCCGGTATTGTTTTTGACAGCGAGAGATAGTGTAAATGACAGAGTAAAGGGTCTAGAGCTGGGCGCTGACGATTATCTAGTCAAGCCTTTTGCTTTTGCAGAATTGTTGGCTAGAGTCAGAACCCTTTTTCGAAGAGGAAATACAGTAGCTGCCAACCTGCTACAAGTCGCAGACTTACAAATGGACATCCCGTCTCGTGTTGTAAAACGCGCTGGCCAATCCATTAACTTGACAACAAAAGAGTTTTCGCTTTTAGAACTCATGGTCAGAAGACAAGGAGAGGTGCTTCCTCGCTCCTTGATTGCGTCTCAAGTATGGGATATTAATTTCGACAGCGATACAAACGTCATCGATGTAGCGATACGCCGCTTAAGAGCTAAAATTGATGATGCATTTTCCCCTAAATTGATTCAAACGGTTCGTGGTATGGGATACAAGTTAACAACTGATGAAGAGCAAAATTAAAAGGCAAAAGCCGTATTCAATTTCCTTTCGAACAATGGTATTTGTGGGAATAGCTATCTTTGTGTGTTTGGGCGTTATGGGCACACTCGTAGTCACCTCCATCGAAGATCATTTTCAAGAACAAGATGCCGATGAGCTTGATGAGGTGTTTCATGCCATTAAGTTAAAGCTCGAAAAGTCACATAATCAGTCAGTACAACCCAGTAAGCTTTTATTTCAGGCGGTTTCAGGACATCATGGTGTGTACTATTATGTTGAGGATGCCGAAGGAGATACAATATTTTCAAGCGAAGGAGCCGACTTTTCTTTCTTTCCTAAAACAGCCAAAACATACACATCAATTAATCCCGCAGACATGCTGTTATTTAGCGATGAAAACCATATGCATAGAGCCATTAAATTAGGTTTTAATACGCATGATACTAGCTATACCATCATCGTTGCTTCAAACATGGAATTTCATATGACATTTATGAACAGCCTTTTGAAATCGATTATTGGCATCATTATTTGTTCGGGCATTATTACAGTCTTAGCTGCGCGTTTTGCGATTTACAGAAGCCTATCACCATTGAGAAAGCTTACGCGAAAAATTGAAACCATCACCGCCGATAATCTTGATATACGACTAAACCCAGATGTGGTACCGGAAGAATTAATCACTCTAGTAAGTTCTTTCAATACCATGATTGAGCGGCTTGAGGATGGATTTGAAAAACTATCCCACTTCTCAGCCGATATCGCGCATGAATTACGAACCCCAATAACTAGCTTAACTACCCAAACCCAAGTGATGTTGGGACAAGCTCGGTCAAATGACGAATATGCTGAAATACTTTATTCGAATTTAGAAGAATATGAGCGTATGACGAAAATGGTAAGTGATATGCTGCTATTAGCTAAAACCGAGCACGGTCTTATAAAGCCATCAATTGAACCTTTAGATATTCAACAGGAAATATCAAGCCTACTCGATTACTTTAATTTACTCGCTGACGAAAAGCATATAAACATCCAAGTCACCGCATCCGCCCTTACTATTCAATGCGATAAAACCATGTTCCGACAGGCAATAGGAAATCTGATTTCAAATGCGATTAGACACGCTCCTAGTAATAGTACGGTAGAGATCAAAACGGAGTCCAAAGGAAAAAAGCAGAAAATAATGGTGTTAAATAACGGGGAGAAAATTGAGCCTCAGCATATTCCCAAATTGTTCAATCGTTTCTATCGAGTTGACCCATCTCGACAAAGAGATGGGCAAGGTACAGGCCTTGGATTGACTATTGCTAAATCTGTGATGAAAATCAATGGAGCCGATATGTACGTCGAATCAGATGAAAGTAAGACGGTTTTTATTATCGAGTTTAGCGATACTTAAAAATAAGATGATGACGACGGGTAATCATGTTTGGAAAATTGCTAATTTATCGGGCTATTTATTGAGGTCGCAATATGAATTAAATTAAGACTTATGAACATGTTAATTAGAGCATGTTCAAATATTAATAAAATAAATGAAAATTATTTTGAACATGCTGCATTACATGAGCCCAATTTGTCGTTAGATTATTTATTGGTCTGACTAACGGGAAAACCTATTTTAATTATCGTGTATTCTTACAACCGTGTTACCCATTTCGCCAAATCAATAAAGGAGCTTTACCTAATAAAGTCAAGATACTGCTGCTCAGACAAAACTTTTACTCCTTTGTCTTTTGCTGCGTTAATTTTAGTTTCGCCAACTTTATCGCCTGTCACAAGATAAGTTGTCTTTGAAGTTACCGATTTTCCAACTTTTGCGCCTAGGGCTTTAGCCTTCTTTTCCATATCTGATCGGGAACCTTCAATCATAGTGCCTGTAAAAACGATTATAGCTCCAGATATCGGTGATGACAATTTTTCAGTATTTTCTATAGCTGTTGGTCTTAATGCAAAGCCTAAATCATAAACCTTAAAAAATTCTTCCCTTATATTTTCTAAACCCTCTTTAATAGCCTCAGCGCTAATTTCAGCGAATCCATCAATTTGGATCATGTCAGAAACTGTGAGTTCAAATAAACTAACTAATGAATGATGTTCTAGAAGTTTTTCGCAATTCCCTGAACCTAACCGGCTAACCCCAAACGCAGATAGGAATCGCCAGTCTTCAATCTCAATACTTCTGCTCGCTTGGAGTTGATTAAATAAATTTATCGCCGTCTTCTCACCAAAGCCAATCCTTAAGAAATCGTCAACTTCTAAGCCATATATTTCATGGATATATTTAACTCCAAAGCTGGTCAGCTTTTCAATCGTCTTAGACCCAAACCCATCATTATTACCAAGAGTTTTGAAAAAATGAACTAAGGTGTTTTCAGTTTGCGCGGGGCAGTCTATTTTATTAGGACAAATTAAATTATCTGATTCCCACAACAAATGAGATCCGCAACTGGGGCATGAATCAGGAATATCAGGTGCAACCTTCGTTAAGACCTCTTCAATTTTGGGAATTACTAAACCACTTCTCACCAACCTAATTATAGCGCCAGCTCCAACGCCATTTGTTTTGACCATATTGTAATGGTGAACTGTCACTCTGCTTATAGTGACTCCACTTAATTTCGTTGGCACAAGTTCGGCTACAGGTGCTATCCTTCCAGTTCTTGATGTTTGTGGTATAACCCTAACTACTTCGACATTTGCAGATTCTTCATTTACTTTAAATGCTATTTGCCACCTATGGTTACGTCTTGTCGCGCCCATATACTTTTTAATAGTCTCATTTGTAGTCTCTAAAATTACACCATCCACATCAAAGTCTACCGAACTCCAAATACCCTCAACGATTGATTCAAACTCATCCATCAACACCGAAATTTTGACTGTATTATTTTTAAGAAGAGCGAAGGGATAAAATACACATGCGCCATCTTTTATAGCCTTCTGGATTCTGTTATCAACCTTCTTTTCAGCTATAATAGCGGCTTGGATATTTCTAGAATTTTCAAAATAACTACTGAGTACCTCAGTGAAATAACTTTTTTTAATGACTATTTCACCGGGCCCCAAACCACGCTCTCCGGAGTTGGCTACCTTCAATCCGCGTTTAAATGCTCTTGTTACATCTTGTCCTCTATAACCATCCCCTCTGGTATATAGAGTATCACCGTCATCAAAGGCTGCATAACCATCGAGTTTAGGTGTCACCCTAATATCAATCTCTTCTTCAGGTACATTCGTCTCTTGAGCTGCTTTTTGTATTCTCTTTACCCACTTCTCGATATCTTGAAGTGAATATGCTTTTTCCGTTGACAACATTCTTTCTGGAAGTTCGACTGTTTTAGACTCAATTAAAGGCTCTGGCTCAACAGTGTTAAGGTATGGATGAAGATGATTTTGATCTCGCAATAATGAAATGTATATATCATATTGCTTATCTGACAGAATCGGACTACCCGCCCGATAAAGGGCGTTGGATGCTTTTAGAATAAATACTAACTCTTCAGTATTTAAGTCTGACCGAGAGAACAACGATACTAATTTTTCTGGCTTAAATTCTTCACCTATCTCATTCAATATTTCCAATTGTTCTTTGGTAAAGTCAATATTCAGCATATCAAAGCCCTCCATTTAAACGAACAACTAAGGTGGTATTGTTATATCCTAATGATGGCTGATAAATATCCGTTTGGAAAAACGATGTAAGGGTATCGTTGAGACCTTTTGTGAAGACATTAATTAAATAATGTAACTTGAGTATTTGAACAAATCTATTTGAAACAATTTTGTCCATGGTGACACCCATAGCACCCGTACGTCCAACTTGGAATTCAACATCAAGTAAGGTAGTCACTTCTTCCTGCGCCGGGAATTTTTGTGCTATCGCCCAGCGTGGCGCCCTAGCCACAAATCCAAGCGCAGCTTGAAGATCGATGCGGTCAACTTTAAAAACCACGCCATCTATATCGTACGGCAGGTTGTCACGCTTTTCTAAAATACGGTTGTAGTAGTCGAGGCAACCCCTACCGCCTTCTGCAGTATCGATATCAGGGCACAACGGTAAACCCCATTGGCCAAGTTGCGCTAATCGCGCACTGTGTGTAGAGGGTAAAGTGAAACTCTCAGGCTGTACTACACCTAATGAATAGGCGTAGAACATCAGCGGGCGTTTAGCCGTTATTTTTGAATCTAGCTGGCGCAGGCTTCCTGCTGCTGCGTTACGAGGGTTAGCAAAAACCTTTCCTCCGGTTTCTTTCTGTTGCTCATTTAGTTTTGCAAAACCTTCTCTTGGCATAAATACTTCACCGCGCACTTCAACACGAGCGGGATAATGATCGCCGCGAAGCGTTAAAGGCACATTAGAAATAGTGCGAACATTTGCGGTAATGTTTTCCCCTACCTGACCATCACCGCGCGTTGCTGCACGAACCAACTCGCCATTTTCATACAAGATGCTCACTGCAAGACCGTCTAACTTAGGCTCACAGCTGAAGTCCATAGTTGCAGAGTCTTTCAATCGATCTTTCAGCCGCTTTTCAAAAGCAAGCAAAGATTCTTCATCAAAGGCATTGTCTAGCGACAACATTGGCACATCGTGCGTAACCTGTTCAAAAGATGAGAGAGCCGCTCCCCCCACTTTTTGACTCGGTGAATTTGGACTTAAAAGCGTTGGATATTGCTTTTCTAGCGCAATTAGCGCCTGCATGTCTCGGTCGTAGACCGCATCAGGAACAGACGGTTCATCAAGTACATAATACTGATAGTTGTATTCATTTAAGGTGTTGCGAAGCTCGGCAACTTTTTGTTGTGCTTGTTCTAAAGTGTCAGACATGGAAATTGTTGTCACGTATTAATCATTGAGAGTTTTACAGGGTGTTGTCTTTTAAAATCACTTGAGACAACGATTTATTTTTTTCAGGCACCAATAACAACGCGCTAGCGTCATTCCACTAAAAGTGAGAATGAATCGGCCACTCTTTCGCCCAATCTAATTGAAAAGGACTTGGGTATAAGCCAAGTCCTTGAGCGTAGTGAAAGCGCAAAAAATAGCGTTTAGGTAAGCTAATTACGGCAGATCATTCGTTTGCGTTCAAACTCACGAATTTTCTCAACATATTGCTGCAAACCCTGTTTAGTTAAAACGCTACGTCTTCCATCTAAAACCTGAGCGCCAAATTCATCGGCTAGTTTACGTGCCGCATTATGCATCATATTAAACACCTGATGCGGATCGCCTTCGATAGGTAGAATCATGAATAAGGAAACACCTTGGGTTTCAAACGTTTCAAGGTTGTCGATATCAAATACCCCAGGTTTAAACATATTGGCTAAGCTAAATAATACAGGCCCCTTACCATTGGAGTTAACGTGACGATGGAATATATCTTGGTCGCCAAATTTAAATCCAAGCGTAAGCAACATGGGTAACAGTGCAGCGCCAGAAATTGGTTCACCTTCTGGGGTTCTAACGTTTAACACCAAAACTTCAGGGTCAATACTAGACGACTTGCTCTGAGACGCTGAACTTTCATTCGCTGTATTTTCAGTGCCATTTGCATTGAAGCTATCTTGTTCATATTCAGAGATATTTTCTTCGCTGGTGTCGAAGTCTATGCGCATCTGATCGTCGCCAAAGTTTGGCTCTTCGCGTCTTCTAATTGGCGATTTACTGCGCTTGCTACGCGCAAAACGCCTTGGCTGTTCATTTTCTTGTTGCGCATCACTCGGTTTATGAGGCTCTTCAGGCGCATCTAAACTGAAGTCAGCCACTTCCCTCTCATTTCTTGCAGGTGGAGCAGTGTCTACCGATTCTTCTTCAACCGTAGGATCAATGTAAAACTTTTGCGCCGCTCTGCGTTGCTCTTCACGGGGCTTTTCACTTTGAGTATCAGCGTATTCGCCTGTCGAAGCAGTATTGCCTTGTAAATGATGGAATTCGCTGTCTGCATTATCAGATACATTGTTTGATTCTGCGTTACGGTAACTTTGTTCAGCTGATGTTATACCTTGAGACGATGTCGAAACCTCTTCATCCGCACCTTCGCGAAGTAAAAAACCTGGAGGTTCTGGAAATGCAGTTCCACCACCGTTACCGTCACTCGATAAAGTATCTGCAGGACGGGACACCCCCTTCATATGTGGCTTTGGATTGGTGACCACAGAACCATAAAGTTTTGGCTCATCGGGCTGCGGCGCTTTGTGAGGTTGATTTGAGGACTTGTTTTTGTCCCCATCGCCTACAGCGTCTTCTCGGCTTTCGCCGGTAATCGTCTCTTTATAAGCGCTAGATGATTCAGAATGTGGCGCTTTTGTGTGAAGGTCTGCATCAACCACGTCATGCTCAACTAAACGTTCATCGTCGTTATAAGTATTTGACGACGCGCTTTTCGCATCTTCTGGTTGTCCAACAACTCTTACTGCACCAATTCCTAGCTCGTCAAATCCTTCCTGTGATTCTGAATCGACATCGTTATCATCAGCATCCTGCCATTGTCTTGGCTCTAACCGCTCTTTTGCAGCTGGCTTACTGTTTTTACGAATTTTCCAAATACCGTGGGCTAGCACTGCAATAATGAATACCGTGCCCCCTAGGAGTAAAAATAGACGTAATTGATCTTCCATTTAATTTCTTTCGCCCTTTGTTATGCTTCTGCGAAGGCGACAGCTTCGTCAACATCTACCGCTACCATGCGAGAAACACCAGGTTCCGCCATGGTTACACCGGTAAGGTGACTTGCCATTTCCATCGCTATTTTATTATGGGTGATATAAATAAACTGCACTGTTTGTGACATCTCTGACACTAGGTTACAAAAGCGCCCTACATTTGCATCATCCAATGGTGCATCTACTTCATCCAACAAACAAAATGGTGCTGGATTTAATCTAAAAATAGCAAACACCAATGATAAAGCGGTTAACGCTTTTTCTCCACCGCTTAAAAGGTGAATCGTACTATTTTTCTTACCGGGAGGGCGAGCCATAATAGTCACACCCGTTTCAAGTAAATCGTCATCGGTTAACGCAAGATAAGCAGAGCCCCCACCAAACACTTTTGGAAAAAGTGATTTCAAATCTTCGTTGACTTGCTCAAATGTTGCAGAGAAGCGAGTGCGCGTCTCTTTATCGATTTTACGAATAGCTGACTGCAAGGTTTCTAGCGCTTCGGTTAAATCGTTATGCTGGGTATCTAGATGAGATTTTCGCTCAAACTGGGTTTCATATTCTTCCACCGCGGCTAGATTGACTGCGCCTAAACGCTGTAGATTTGCTTGGGTTCTTTCGAGGTCGTCCTGCCACCGCGTTTCCTCCGCTTCATCTGGCAGCGTTTCAAGGATACTTTTTAATGATTGCTGAGTTTCATTAAGCTGCTCCAAAATAGTGCTCGCGCGAACTCGATACCCTTCAATATCTATATTAAGCTTATCGATGTTAGTTTGGCGCGCCTGAATATCTTTTCCAAGCAATTGGTGGCCTTTTTCAGCCTCACGTAGCCACTGTTCTATATCGTCTAGCGCCGCTTGCTTTGTGCGCTTCATTTCTTCAAGTTCCGCCTTACTATCAAGCAACGACTGAAGCTCGGCCGCTTGCACTTCCTGTGGCGAAGTAAGCTGAGAAAGCTCCTGCATTAACCTATCTTTATTTTTTATGTATTCTTCGCGCTGCTGAAGGTTACGCGCAACCTGTTGATTATATAGATTTTGATGGTTTTCTAGCTGCTGTTTTTTAAGCGCAAGCTCATGATTTTGCGAGGTAAGTGAGTCTACCAAAGCGCGTAGTTCTGTGGTGTTTCGCTCATTAGCTTCACGCTTGGTGTTCACTTCATCTATGTGCACTTCATGTTCAAGAATTTGTGCTTCTTGAAGCTCTAGCTTTTCCGAAAGTTGCGCTAGTTGCTCCTCTTCTTTAGCTAGCATAATTTCTTGCTTCTCACGTTCCTCATTAAGCTTTGTAGTACGTGAAGACTGCTGTTCTTGCTGCATCTCAAGCAGTGATAGCTTGTTCTTTAACTGGGTAAGTTGATTCTCTTTTTCACTTATATTGCGTTTCAGTGTTAGGGCTTGTGTCTCAGTTTCTGCAAGTGAATCCTGCGCGTTATTCAGTGACACCTCAACTTCCGCGATTAGATGCTCGGTAGCCTCAACAGTAGAACCAAGTGCCTGAATTTTATTTGCCCTTTGCAATGCACCGTCGTTCACCTCACCAGGCTTCACAACCCATTGCTCACTTGCCCATAGTCCTGATGGGGAGATGAAGCTAGTAAACCCTTTTGAAAAATAGTAATGCAGCTTTTTACCATCATCAGCAACGCTATTAATTAGCGAGGTAAGTTCCTCATCATTTTCGCAAAGAAAAATATCATTAAAAAATGCCGGCACGCGATTGCGCGACGACACGTTGTTTTGATGGCTTTCACCTTGCTCACAAACTTCATTAACTAACTCGCTCGCCAGTGAACCTGATTTTGCGTTGGTAACAAACGCCGAATTCGAAAAGACTTTTATTCCGCTGGGCAAGCTTTCTTGTTGACTAAGAAGCGCCTCAATACTGTGGCTCGTTGCAACAACAGGGTCTTTTATATGTTGTAGTATGGCTTCTACACAAGGTGCTAAGCTCTCTTTAGGCTGAAATTGTTGCCATAGCTTTTCGATTCCCTCAAGACGTGTATCGTCATTATTAGCCGCATCTTGTTGAAGCGCTTCGAGTGCAGCCATTGTCGAGCGTGCAGTTTGCAGCTTTCCCTGCGCCTCGCGAAGCGTCAACTCCAATTCCTTAACCTGAGCTTTTTGATTTGAGGACATCTCGTTAACAGCACCGAGCGAGGCTTGAATCTCTTCTATCTCAAGTTCAATTTCTTCACATTGACCGGTCAACAACGCAATTTGATTCGTATAATCTTCGTTATTTATCTGTGTTAATTCATCGTTTATTTCACTAATTCGCTGCGATGTTCGCAGCTGCATGCTCATTGTCGACTGAATTTGGCTGTGACACTGCTGCACATGTTGTCGTAGTTGATTGTAAGTTTGCTCTTGCTCTCGGGATTTTGCGTTAAACTCTCTAAGCGCTTGCTCAGCATCTTCGAACCGCTCTTTCGCGCTGTCTAATTCAGCTTCTTTCAACGCAATTTCGGGTTCAATACTCTCTAGCGCCTCGCTTGATACTGCAAGTGCCTCTTGCGCTTCCTCAATGGATTGGTTGAGCACTTCATGCTGCTCACTAACTCTTGCTAACTCTTGCTCTACCTGCACTTTACGCTGTTTAGCATGAAGCGCATTTTGCTCTAGACGGGTTATCGCATTGCTAGTTGTAAAAAGCTGTTGCTGCAGATCATCAATAATCTGTTTGGTTTCTACCTGCTTAACTTTGTATGACTCAAGCCCTGCCTCGTCACCTTGTAACCTTGCAACTAAGTCATCAATTTCAAGCTGAAGGGCTTGCTGCTGCTTTTGTAACGCTTCTATGTGTTCACTATTTTTTAAAAAGCGGATAGCCGCTAGCTGACCTTTGAGTTCTCTGGCTTGTGCTCGTAGTGTTTTATAACGGGTAGCAGCGGCAGCTTGCCGCTGCAGTTTCTCAAGCTGTTTGCCAAGTTCATCACGAACATCATTCAATCGTTCAAGATTATCTTGTGTGTGCCTTATGCGATTTTCAGTTTCTCTGCGACGTTCTTTGTACTTTGACACGCCTGCGGCTTCTTCGATGAAAACGCGGAGATCCTGTGGTTTAGACTCAATTAGCCGTGAAATCATGCCTTGTTCGATAATGGCATAAGAACGTGGTCCTAACCCTGTTCCTAAAAACAGATCCGTTACGTCTCGTCTACGGCATTTGGTGCCGTTAAGAAAATAGGTAGAAGTAGCATCTCGCGTAACTAAACGTTTAACAGAAAGCTCATTATAATTGGCAAATTCACCGGCTATTCGCCCCGCGCTATTATCGAAAACAAGTTCGACACTGCACTGCCCGACCGGCTTACGGGAAGATGAGCCGTTAAAAATCACGTCGGTCATAGCGTCACCACGCAAGTTTTTAGCGGAACTCTCTCCTAAAACCCAGCGAACGGCGTCGATAACGTTTGATTTCCCGCATCCATTAGGGCCAACAATAGCCGTCATTTCTCCGGGAAAAGGAATAGTAGTGGGCTCGACAAAGGATTTGAAACCCGCGAGCTTTATCTTTTTAAGTCGCATATGTCATTCCTCTGTAAAACAGAGTCAGCGGCCGAAAGAGCAAAAAGTACGACTGAAAAAGCTGACGAATTAGGAATGATGCAATCACACGTAAGATTCTTTTGTTATTATGTCTCGACTCTACCAAATCTAACAGCTTGTAACAATTACCATTTAAGTGAGTGAGGCAGAGTTTGCGCCTTGCGCGTATGATAAAGCAGATAGTCATAAAACTTGGCGTTTTCACGCAAAAGGAGTAGGAATGAGTTCAGGTGGTGTACATTATTTTTTTGAAGGCTTCTCGCTTATTAAAACCAAAGGGCTTAAGCGTTTTGTTTTTGTGCCTCTTACCATCAACTTAGTGCTGTTTTCCGTGGCCTTTTATTTCTTATTTGGCCAGATTGAAATGGGCATTGCCTATGTTATTGACCTTGTCCCAGAATGGTTGGGTTGGATAAAAACAGCAATCAGCTTTTTCTTATGGCCCTTAGCGGTAATCAGCGTACTCTTAATTTTCGCGCTTATTTTTGGCACCCTCGCTAATTGGATAGCCGCACCTTTCAATGGGGTGCTATCAGAAAAAGTAGAGCGACATTTGACTGGTCAAGACTTAGGCGATGAAGGCGTAATGTCTTTAGTTAAAGATATTCCTCGCACCGTAGGCCGAGAATTCACAAAATTCATTTGGTACGTGCCTCGCGCCATTGGCTTTTTACTATTATTTTTCTTTCTCCCCGTCATCGGTCAAATCCTGTGGTTTTTATTTAACGCATGGATGATGGCTATTCAATATTGCGATTATCCTTACGATAATCACAAGGTAGATTTTACTCGTATGCGTTTGCACTTAGGCGAACACAAAGGTAAGGCGATGACCTTCGGAATGATGGTTAACGTTTTTTCTCTTATACCTGTGGTTAACTTTATTGTAATGCCAGTGGCAATTTGCGGCGCTACGTCTATGTGGATTCGCGAACTTAAGCATACTCTTCACGACTAAGACCACACGTCTCGTATCAAAAATGGTTACGAACACATTCAATTAGAAAGCTAGAAAATATTGCGCCTATATTAATTTACTTATTTAAGTGAATATGCGGCGCATTTGCTGCTATTGAAAAACAGGTTAGTACTACCCTTTAGAGCCAGTAAAAGCTTCATATTCTGCTAACCAGTGTGCCGCTTCTTTTTGATTTCCACTGTTGTGGAAGGCCTGAAAAAAATTCATCGATATAGGTCGCTGTACATTTTGTCTTTCGAGCTGCTGTTGCCAAAGCACAAGATATAAAGGAGGGATAACACCGCTGTCGTGATGCTCCATAAAAGTGATCCGTCGGCTTGGCTTATAGCTGTTTTTCCCTAATATTGTACAGGTTTTAGCGCGCGCGATTATTGTAGCAGGGTCTATATCCAGCCAGTTGTTAACCGTGGCGTAAGGCGCATACCAGAACTCCGAGTCAACAATGAGATTAGGGGGCGAAAAGTCACTGATATCGTTTTCATCACACAGCCTTGTCGCCATTCCTTTGCCAATAGGATACTCATCAGCAAAGCCTGCGAAATGGGCCAGTTCATGAACGAAAACCGAGTATGCGTCGCTGATATCTAAATACATTACCCCATTTTGAACATTCGCTTTTCCTTGCTCGGCCACAACAACGGCATGACTAAACTTACGCTTTTTGGCAATACTTGCTAAAGGCGTGATATTACACCCTAAAACGCCCGTGTTGTTGAAGTCTGGATTGCAGCGCAATACGTCAGCTTTAAGCCAAATTGGCGGGGCAAGACAGATAGAAAGCCCTTTTAAACGCTCATCATTTTCAAACGACTGATAAAGACTGTGCGCGCGCATAATAGTAGCCAAGCTTGTTGCAAATGGCTGTATACGCTGCAGGCAATCTGCATTACTCTCCCAATTATATGAATCTGCAAGCTTTATCGCTTGGCTTTCAGAGAGTGGCGTGTACAGGCCAGTCGATTCTAGGGCTTTCTTTGCTTGTAGGTGACCCTTTTTAGCAGCGAATTTGAAGTGTTCTTTGGCTTTTGAGTATTCGCCCTCATCCCACAGCAATCGGGCATACTTAAAAGCGCTTTGCATATCGAGTGTCGCTGTTGCCGCTAAAAGAGGCTTTGCAAGGGCTTGTTGTCCATGCAAAAGATACCAGTCAGCCAATGCTGCTTGAGCAGGCAAGTAATCTTGCGAAGCTGCCCGAATTAACCACTTTTCACGCTTTTCTGGTGATTCTGTCGACATAGCAAATGCAAGCTGAGCTTCAGCGACATCACCCAGTGCCGCTAAGCGCATAAAGCGCTGAGACGCGCCTTCCTCTCCTAGAATCTGATAAAGCAGCCATGCCGCATCTGCGTTTTCAAGGTTAACGAGTTTTTCGAGGTAATAAGTAGCGGTTGATTCCTCTATACCGTTTTGTTGGGCAAATTGTTGTTCGTACGCCTTTTCAAATTGCATTAATAAAGCAGATTGCGCCACCTCACTGCCCTGCTTAGATGCCAACCAGAGTAACGCGAGCGCTTCAGTAGTTTGACTGGCAGGAAAGTGTGACAAAGATGACGTTTGATCATTTGGCGTTTTTGCAACTCCAACTAAATCGTCGTTAATTTGTGGCAGTTGGAGCACGCTTAATGCATTGGCGATAAGTTGAGGAGCATATCGCCCACTGTCGCTAGCAACAATAAGCAGCGCGAACACGGCTAGAAATAGGCCTCGCATAATGTAGGTCTATTACTCTTCGTTTGCTGGTGTGCTTACTGCGTTCTCACGCAAACGGTTAAGCTCCATTCTTGCGTATCTGTGTTCAACATAATCGAAAACGTTAGTACTAAGCGCTAGCTTAAAATAGTTAGACGCTACGCCACTGTTTCCGCGGTGACTGTGGAATTTGCCCAAGTAGAAATACGCTTCGCACAATCTGTCTGTCAGCTCTTTTTGGCTTTTCACTCCGTCAAGCAACGAATTAAGCACGTCATTTTCATTAACGGTACCTAGAAACAAATCCACCAGCGTTGTTGCCCAATGGTCATTGTTTAGCGTAGGTCGAATAGACGCTAAGTAGCTTTGTCCATCAAGCTCAGACACGTCATGATGAGCAAAATACGCCCATAGAGCACGGAATGGGTCAGTGTCATCTTTTTCAAAGAAGCGATTCAAATCAGTAATTGCAAGCTCTGCTCTTCCGCCGTAATACAATGCAATACCCCGATTTAAAAATGCAAAATCATAATCCGGGTTAATTTCTAAAGTAGAGTCGAATGCGTCATAGGCTTGAAGAAAATCGTTTTGCTGAATGTAATGAATGCCCATCGAATTATGAGCCTCAGCGAGGTCAGGCTTTAAGTTTATCGCCTGGGAGTAATCAAATTGAGCAAGGCCCCCTAAGCCAACGCTGTCATAGAGCATTCCACGTTGAAAATGTAGCTCAGCTTTGTCTTCATCGGAAAGCGCAGGACTACTTAAAACTTGGTTGTAACGGGCAATCGCCATTTCCGAACGCGGATTAACGGGCGCAGGCTCGGCTAAAAGCAAGTTTCCCATTTGAGGCCTTTCTGAAACAGGTGGTGTTTGTGCACAACCGGTTAAAATAGCAGCGAATAAAGAAAAAAAGATGAGACTAACGTTTCTGCGCATGGTAAAAAAGCATTCTATAAAAAAAGAAAAAACCGCCTGAGTATTTAGTATACGCTTGTCGCGGCATTAATGCCGCCAACCTTCTCGCATTTGATGATAAAAGTAAAGCGTATTGGGTGGTTAACACAGGTAGCTATGAAGAAAAATAATTTAGAAAAACTATCACAACTTGCTTTTGACGCACAGAAAAACTCTCATTCACCTTATTCCAACTTTAAAGTTGGTGCTGCAGTGCTCACTCCAACAGGCGACACTTTCTCTGGTTGTAATGTAGAAAGTGCCGCGTTTCCATTAGGGCAATGTGCAGAAGCCACCGCCATTGGCAATATGGTGACACAAGGCCAAAAGCGTATCTCACATATTGTTATTGCTAGCCCTAACGACGAATTCTGCTTCCCATGCGGCGGATGTAGGCAGAAAATTGCTGAGTTCGCGCCAGATGAAACCCCCGTTACCATGGTAAGTCAAAGTGGAGAAACATTTGAAACCACTATTGGTGAATTACTTCCCAACGCTTTCCGGGCCCACGATCTAGACAAATAAACATACTGCGAAACGCTGTTCGTAAGCGAGGCTTGAGCGAAACATTACCGCCCTTGCCTCGTTTACGAATTTATATACCCTGCTCTATTCCTATCAGCATATCAGCGGCTTACTTGATTGCTTTATTGAAAGTATTCTTCCCTGTGCATCTAAGGCCAGCGCCACGTTAGCACCAACACTAATATCACCCTGTATGCGACCGTTGATATTCAACGATGTAATTAGGTTTTCAGAAACCACAACCTGCTGCTTTTTACAATTCACTAGAAGCCAGTCCCCATCTTGCGATTGCAACGTAGCTGGCTGCAGAGTTACCGCTTTAGCGACTAAGTCACTCTCAACATATTGGCGCGTGTAGGCGTTGAAACGCGCTTGATAGTCGTTACTCGTTTTATTAGCGAACAATTTATCTTCGCCTTTAAAACCGTGGTAGTGAACAATGTCTACATTATGTGCAGCGGTTTGCCTACTTGGCAAAAAACGGCTTTGGAATGTTCCAACATTATATACTCCTAGCATAGCTACAATAGCAAATGCCACCGCGGTAAATCGCAGGGTTGAAGAAGCAAAATAGGCGCGAATGTGCGAGCCAACGTGCTCGAACATACGTTCTTTTTCATTTTCACGTCCTTTAGCCTTGTTATGTGCAAGCACATTGGCGCGTATTCGGGCGTTTACCTTGTCGGATGATGTATCATTTTGCTTCTGTATTTGCTGGCTGCGTCTAAATGCATCTTGTAGCTCTTTATCTGAAATAGACATGATTACAATTTCTCCAGCATTGTTTTAAGACTGTCTTTTGCATACCGTATTCGTGTTTTGACCGTTTCTTTTTCAGCTCCACATATGGCGGCTATCTCCCTAAGCCCAAACCCTTCAAGCTGTAGCGAAAGCGCTTCTTTTTGCTTGTAAGGCAATTGCTGAATACAAGCCTTGAACACGTCTTTTTCTAACCCTTTTGCCACATCTTCTTCTATCGTTGACTGGGCATGCTTTGTTAATTCACCTGACGAGAACGATTCAACCGCGTCGTTGTTATATTCAAGCTTGGCGCTTTTTCTTAACTCATCTATAAGCGTTCGCCTACCAATGGTGAAAAGCCATGCTTGAAAGTTGTCGCCGCTCTTAAACAAATGACTATTTTCGATAACTTTTATCCAAGTGCGCTGACAAATATCTTCAGCTACTGTGCTATCACTCAACACCTTTAGAAAATAGAATAGCTTGTTGTTGTGTAAATCAAAAAGTGCGGCTAAGGATGCTTCATCACCCTTTGCGCTGTACTGCAGCATCAGCCTTTCACTCACACCCAACGCTTTTTCGCGCTTACCTTGAAACAGGTTTTGTAAGCTTGCGCCTATACTCATAGGCAATCCTTATTGTTCTAGTTTGAAATCTAATACTACAACCATACCTGGTTGACTAACAGGCTTACCGCCATCTAGCTTGGGTTTGTATTTCCATTTTTTAAGGGCTCTGCGTGCGGCTCTATCAAACACCCGTTTGGGCTGTGAATCTAGTACCTCAATATCAGATACAGCGCCACCAGCAGTAACCGTAAACCCAAGTTTGACCCAGCCCTCAACACCATCACGACTAGCTTCTGGCGGATAAGTAGGATCTACCCTAAATTGGGGTGTAGCCTGCATATCACCTTGAGCACTATTTAAATTTATCGATAGATCTAATTTTGTATTAGGAATGTGTGTTTTTATTTCAAAATTGCCAGGGCCGTCGTTGGGCTCAGGATCAAGTTCGACAACTTTTTGTGGCGGCGTTTTAAGTACTTGCTCAATGGGCGCAATGGGCTTTTTAGTAATAGTGCGCTCATCTTCAGGCTGGAAAATGATGGGTTCAAAAAGCACAGGTGGCGCTTCGCTTATGTTTACCTGATCTTGCTTAATAAGTTCTGCCATCAAGACAAAAAGCCCTGCGGTGACGGTTCCCCCCACAACTGCGATTACAGCGGTACTAATAGTGCGTTTCAGCAGAGGCGCTTTCTCAAACGGTAGAACACCATATTGTGATAGGTGCTGTGAATTAGCGCTTGGTAGTATGGTAGTTTGCATAATGTTCCCCCTTTTTTCACTAAACGGGGGAACTCAAAGAAAGGGGTGAAAATAATTATTTTTTATTTACGCTAAGCGTAGGTAAAGAGAAAACCCTTATTTATTTTGATCGCTGGGCCTTTCGCCTTCACGTGCATCTTCACTAGAAGTTCTTGCACTATTAGCGTCTTGGCGTTTATTTAATTTAGCTGCCGCCATAAAGCCAATAATAAAAATGGCGAAAATAACCACGCCTACCCAAATTAATACGTTAAAAAGAAAGTCCATATCATTCCCTAGTCACAATTTTGTGAAATAACTTTAACATTTATTGGTTTAAGTAGGCGAAATAGATCATAACGCCTGTTTTAGCCATAAACTCGGTTATTCAGAATGCTCAACACCTATGGCCATTACGGATTGCCCATCCTTAATTGCAGGCATTTGATTGACCATCATCACGGTACCATCAACAGGTGCTTGTATAGTTTCAAGGTGATTACCAAAGTAATCGACTACCGTTCCCACATCTTGCCCTTTCTCAACCTTGTCTCCTATTGCCTTAGACGTTCTGATAAAGCCTGTGGTTGTGCAACGCTAGCTGCGCTCTAGAAACGTTTTTAATCAATAACCATGTGATTAACGCTAGAGGAATAGAAATGATTTCTGAAGCCTGTGAGACCAAATTTACATTCATAATTTCTGGTATTTCCTCCGCTCTTCTGGACATTCGAAAAACCGCCTGTCCCACCATGCTATTCGCAATCCAAAAAAACCACCAAATACCTAAAATTGAACTGACTTTTTCAACCGGCCAATCACCTGGGTTTTGACTAGCCTGCCAGATTTCTTTCATCGCTTGATAGGGTTTCCATAGCGATACTATTGGAATGAAATAAAAACCTATCGACCAGCCTGGCGAAAACGACATATCTTTCGCACCAAAATGACGTGCATTTTGATTTGATTGATAAATCCACTTGAGAATTAAAACACCGGATAGGATAAACACTCCAAAATACAAGAGTGCAATGGCCTGCTGTCTTTTGTCATTGACTTCAGCATCGGCTACCGCCATTTCTTGGCTAAAGTAAACACCATTTTGAAAGTCGGTTAGAAGCTGATATTCCATTAAATTTGAGCCGATAGCGACGAGTGCCAGAACAACTTGCAACACAAGCAAATATTTAATCCACACCATAAGGCGGCTAGGGTCTTTAAACTCTACCTGCTTCTCTGACATATCTATTTACTACCTTCAGTTTTCGCCACTTTAATGGCTGTTATAAAAATGTATTTTACCGATTGTCTTTTCGCGCATTTACTAAGCGTTCTTCGTTACCCAAGTTTTTTATCTAGCAGTTCCTGTAGCGGCTTTGGCAAAACATGACGTGCTTTGCGCGTAATCTTAATTTCATTCTTTTGCCACCATATGCCTGCATACACTACACCCAAACCAATTGCCGTTAACGCAATGGGAAAAAGCCAACTGTCCTTAAACACGTTGGATGCTAAGTGCCCAAGATAAAAGCAAGATCCTAACGCACCGAATATCACAAAGACTTTTCGAACCAGAAATGCACCTAGCCCCACCATGGCGAGGTTTATACAAAAATATAAAAACTTTGAAAGTTCACTGTCTGAGTGCTGGCTTGAAAGCCCGCCCCAAAACGCAATAACGCCAAATAAATACAACCAAAATGCGTAATCAGCAGTGTGCCTTGAACGTATATCGACCCAAAAAGCCAATAAGGTCATGAGTATGCCGAAGTACATAGATACTTTTGCGCGAAATTCCCACGTATGAGAATTCCATATATCGTCTTGGTCAATGATAAGCATGACGACATCCATGCTGATGTACCAAAGCGTTACAGCAATAGGCATAATTAAAAACGGGAACTTATAACGCCATGCTATGATTAAGCCAGTCATCAATGTACCTAGTTCCATGTACAACCACAGCCATTTAATACGCGTATGGAACTGACGGTAGACCGTATCGTCATCGGGCCACAGGCCAAGCCACTGTTGAAAGCCGTAGATAGCAAGCGGCGTTAAACACACCACAAAGGTAGCGCAAATACCTGCCGGAATGACTAGATTCTTATGTGCTAACGAATTCGCAAGCTTTAGGCCTACACCGGCATAAAGCAGCGATATAAAGACGATTCCTAAGCCGCCAAACTGCTCCCACCCCAAATTCATAAATAAGGTCATAGCGCCTATCGCGATTAGACCACCTAAATAATAAAGAATATGGGTAAAGGTAAATGCAGGAGTATGTTGGCTTTCTGCCTGAAAAAAATTATAAAGGTCAACGCCCTGCTGTTCAGAGATAATGTTGTTGGCCACAGCTTTTTGAATACTTGCTTTCGATACTTCCATGTAATTCTCTGAAATAGCTTGTAATACTTAGAACTTTTACTTTACGCGGTTATGGCTAAAAAGCCAGCCTAGAAAAGTTACAGAGCTTTTCTTATCTCTTTGTCGTACGCTTTTTCAGATTTTTTCCACATTAAGTGGCCAAAAGCGACGCCTGCAATGGGAAAGATAATTAATGCGATGATTGGCCGTACCCAAATATTCTCTGATGGCTCGATATACTCCATTAACGCGGCCCAAAGGATGGCTGTGGTGACACCCCACCCTAAAACCCCGTTAATTAAAACGAAGCGTTGCTTGCCTTTTTCGCGCGTTTTTGCCCACTTTTCCATGTTCATTAAGATATCCTTTTTTAAAATCAAGCAATCATTACTAAGCCGACGAAAACAGCGACTACGCTAATAAAACCAACCGCGAAAGTCCGTCCTTCATCTTTTCCCGCTCTTGGATATTTGCCGAAGGTTAGGAGTTTAAGCACCACATGGCCTATACCTTTTAAAACCAATTCGACGATAAATTCTACCAGTATCCACTTTATTATTCGAAGTATAAAGCGGCTCAGCGGCTCCAATACGTCTTCCATAACTTTAATACCTTTTAATTTTATTTTTTATTAGCGGTCGCCTTTTAACCATGGCGCTGATAACGTCCTTTGCTCGATAATCAGGTTGCTTTGACCTTGAACTACCAGCTAAAATTACGAATAAAAATCAAAGTCCACATTGCCAAAACCGCAATAAAATTGATAGTAAATACCACACCGCGCAATCTGATATTGTCGGTAAATATCTGAACAATGCTGTGTAGCACTCTGCCAATCACAAATGTCCATGCCAAGTAGATTTGCACACTGGCTATCGGCTCATCCATTGCGATTAGCAATACGCAAGCGGTATAAAAGAACATTGGCCATTCAAATTGGTTGCTTAAGTTTGCGCTGATTTTAGGCTGAATAGTGTGAAAAGGGTTCGAGCCGTTTATGCTTCGACCTACTCCCCATACAACGGGTGCGCGAGCTACGGTTAACAAAGCATAAAGCACGGCACACCAAACGATGTGAAGGAAAACGGGAGTGAGAAGTGGGCTCATGACTGCTACGTGATATCCGTATTATAAATTTCGCCTATAAAGAAACGGCTTTAACTCGGCGTTCGCTGTCTATGTAGAAAAGTGAATACCCCTTTGTTTTAAACTGTTCTCGCAGCGTTAAAAGATACTCTATATCTTTTTCAATCACTATTAGCTTCTTACGCCCGGTATTATCGAGGGCGGACATCAATGCCTCGCCGTTGGCTTTATCAATCTGTGTACCAGCAACGATATAGCTGGTATCTGTAGACATAATTAATAAGCCTTTACCAAGATCCGCTGATTTCTTACTTGTAGAAGCACAACCAGTAACTAGAAAGCAAATTAAGAGAAGAGAAGTCCAACTTTTCATAGATATCCTTTAATATTGTGTATCGCCTTATGTTTGAAAGTACCACGTTTCGCCTTAAACGAAAAACCTTCGTCATCTGTGAATTTTTTGAGCCTATTTACAGCGACTTGAGATGTCAAAGCTATATTTGCTCTCATATAGCACTATGAATATATGCTTGCTCGTTAGGATAGTCGACAACAATGTGCAAATACTTCAATGCAGACCCACCTAGTGCCCCATCAATCCGCCTGTCCATCATCGAAGACATAAATTGATGAAAATTAGGGTCGGGTCTGCGCGTGAACCACACAGGCCCTATCGTCGATTTGCCAACGGTTATAGCCGGAACGCGAATCATATCTTGGTTTGAAACTCGGCATCCGTTTTCAATCACTAACCAATCGGAGTGGGCTTTCGTCCATTCATCAAATATAGAAGCAGCTATAAAGGACGTTCCACTTTGTACTTCTGGTAAACCTGCCACTGTTGCTGCTTCACTTGAAGGCCATGCTGACGCACCTGTATCTAGAAGCATGGGAATTAATTTTCCATCCACTGAAATATCAATACTAGGGAATGCTAACGTGTAGTGCCCTTCTTCATTTTTCTGAAACCCTAATGGTATGGTGATTATCGTGTCTGATAGAGGTGCTTCATTTAGTACAGAAATGCTTTTATTGTGGTAATCGAATTCAATAATCTTTTCAGCATGCCAGCGCCCACCTAAGGTCCCGTCGCTCATTCCATTCCGGCTAATATCCCCTTTTGGCACAACTTGCAACTTGCCTTCCCACCAATTATTTAGACCTGCACCTGGTATCGAAACAGATTTATTAAACTGAGGCATAGCAGTAACCTCGATAGGCCCATCTTCGGCTTCTTTTGTCTGCGTATGCCAATGGTATTTATCACTTAGTTCTTTAGAAATCGCATTCCACCCGCCACCTGTATCCGTAAAAAAAGTAATGGTTGTACCATCAGTAAGCTTTGGTGTTAGGTAGATCAAATCATTTTTAAATTCACTGGGTAACTCATCAGAAAAGCAAAAAGAAGAAGGAAATAAAAATAAAAATAAAAATAACAATATAGATTTCATGCTGGCCTTCCTTTGGCAATGTTTTTTGTGCGAAGAATTGTGGCTATTATTAATTAAGAGATTTAAGCAAAAGCTTTACTTGTTCTTAAATGTTAGCTAAGCCGAACTATCAGCTTTTTTCATTTTGGGTAACCATTTTTTTATGACCACTATAGCTTTCATAAAATTGCTGGTGCGCAGAATAAGAAAACGTATCGTCTCTTTCCGTATATTGCCCTATCCAATCTATCAACATTGGTAAATTATCATCTTGGGCTTGTTTGGTCTTGTACTTATGGGGTTCCCAAGGTCTTGATTTCGCATTAGCTATACACAACTTTACAGGTAAATTCATAAATATAATCTCAGTAGACTGCGCTTCGACAAGTTGTAATAAGTCTGTGTAACACCCTTCAATAACCCAAGTTTTATTAGAGCCGGTAAACGCCTGTATCTCTTGTGCAGATTCTTTGATCGGCTTCCTTTCAGGCGGGCTAGTGGGTTTCCATGCGAGGGTATCGAGTTCTAAATGTGATAGACCGCGTGTTTCACGCAAATGTCTCGCCAACGTAGATTTACCAGAACCGGAATTACCAAATATTAAAATTTTAGCCACGGTGTTTTCCTTAATTCGTCAGCAAAAGGTGTCAAGAAACACTGCTTATTCTATCGCCGTTAGCCTGCTACTCGTAAAACTTAACCCATTTACCTTCTTTGCGAATAAACCCAATGTTAGACACGGGATGTGGCCAGTGATTATCTGGGTTATGCACGATCTCTCTCACCGTCTCTAAACTATCCACATCCTCTGAGCCCGTTACAATTACAACGTCTCTAGAGGGCACATAAACTACTATATCGCCTTTCACAGGAAAGTTTTCTTTTGACCATAGCGCGTCATAAATTAAAAAAGACGCTTCGTAAGTACCATCGGCCACAACCATCGAGATGGTAGAAGGGTCACCTTTAATTTGTAGTGACTCAACAGTATTCATCAAATTTGACAATGAAAGGTCTCTAAGGTCTTTTTGCTCTACACCTAAGTTAGCAATATCGTCTTTTGGCATGAACTTAATAGAAGAAGGCGTATCAATGGCATAAAGAATATAAAGAACGTCATTTAACTTTTCATAAAAGAAAGGAAACTCACCCTCATTATTTTTGCTCATTAATTCCGTTATATGGTTAATATAACCTTTATCTTTAATAACGGGGACGATATGAGTTTTCTCCATATTGGCCTTTACGTCACTACTGTTTTTCGTTAACGCACTAATATACGACTCAATAATTACGTCGAGCTCTTCAGGGTCAGAAAGGTAATTCATGTAAGCGTTATTGAGATAAGCGGTAGACGTTCCTCCATCACTATAAGTCATTTCAATCTCTAGACGACCTTTTATATCGGCGCTTACAACCTCAGTTTTGGTGATAACTGCGTTCGCATACCTTTGAGTAAATGCACTTTCATTTAAAATACTTTGAGCAAACGCACTACTTATAAAAAAACACACAAACGCCAATATGAATATTTTCATTTTTTACTCACTTATTTCCTTATTAATTGGAAATCTTACGACTTCCTTTTTTGATCTAATGTCGCATTGATGAGCTTTTCAAATGACGTATTTGCTTACTCTAGATACTCTAACGTACGCTGGTTTCGGAGTTATTATTTACATTCATGCCTGTTAGTACGCGTTAAAAAAATCCTGATATTTCACTTCCCAAACTTTTCTTTTATTAGCACATCAAAGTACTGAGTATCGTTCGGGCTTGCTTGGAAGTTTTTAGCAAAATCGCTGCTACACCCAGGATTACAAAAGCCTACCGTATAGCCACGATAATCGGTTAGCGAATCAGGCTTTACTGGTTTGCCAGATCGAGGGCAGAACTTGTTAATTGGCTCCACTGCTTTTCCTTAAAAGGTACTTACCACATTGCTTTCAAATTCCAAATGAACGAGCGCAAGGTTCACTACTTACCATGATTAAAATGAAAAAGTTCGCCGATTGCCCACCCAATTGATATAGCGGCTATATATGCGATTGGGCTGTATAAAATCATAAGGCCAGCACCAATATTCGCGCCACCACCAACAAACACAAAAACCTGCCCGTAACTAGCAGATGTCACTAACAATGCAGCTAAAGTCATAAAGAGAAGGCTTCGCTGGCTCAGTTTTTTGTTAAAGGCCCCTAAAACAGCAAGTACTACAAAAGGCAAACCGGGCAATATGCCCCAATATAATAAATTAAGAGATGACGTGGACCCGCTCCCAGCTATGAAGGCAGTGAATGAAAATATGGCACCACCGAGAGTATTAAACGCTAACAAAGCAATTCTACTGTTCATATATAAACCTAAATCCTTTTAAACTTGCAGAACAAAAAATCGACGAAAAGTATACGCTTTTTTTAACGCTTATCTCGTGAATCACCCATTCACAACAAGAAGCCCTATTTTCGCTGCGCGTCTCTTTGGTCTAAGTCGTTACACAACTGGCAGTTGATGTTCTTTTTAAAATTGTATGCACGACGAGTGGCAAATATGGCTATAGAAATAAAAGCCCAGGTTAGTCCAAATGTTACAGAGTAAGAAACGGTTTGACCTTTAATATATTGAACGCCTGAAAACAAAGTAAACAGCATGGGAAAAGCAAGACTGTATTGCAAAATCCATTTTTTAATTGGCATGTGAGTTCCTTTTTATATCTTCCACACTGAGCTTGTTATCTATTTAAAATAACGTGCTTTGTTAGCTACTTTTTGAGAGTTTAAAAGTTAAGTTCTCTTTAACAGCGAGCCATTCTGAATTAATAATGGAAAACACGACCGTATCTCTATAGCCACCATTAGCCATTTTCTGATGGTTCCTAAGCACGCCGTCTTGCTTTGCTCCTAATCGAGCAATAGCGGTACGTGAAGCTTGGTTATGCCAGCTTGTTCTAAACTCTACAGCAATTGCTTCGAGCGTTTCAAAGGCGTGAGTGAGCAAAAGTAACTTACATTCCGTGTTCCATGGTTAAGGGAGTAAGCGTTATATTTTCAGATTCTAATTCTACGTCTTTAAACCACATATCACTTTCCATGTCTGATTAGTCGTATGTTATCAAGCATACAGGGTTTCCAAAAAGTACGTTATACCTAGCGAAATTAAAATAAACGATGCATTAATTAGTGCGCGAACAGGCCAACTAACAAGACCGTATGATACCCCTGCCCATTTAGAAAAAATAACTGTTAATCCCATTAACCCAAACCACGGCGTAAAGAAAAAAATGGTTTTCCACTTAATGATTGATACGGCGATATCGTGAAGAGCTCCGCTAACTAGAAATGTAATAAAAGTAGCTAAAGAAATGGGCAAGAGATTCGCAATTGGGCGCATAACATTGCGTGATAAATAGTAACCCCAGATAGGATTCCAATATCGCCAAAAAACCGGAAAAGAAGATGCACCAAAAGAGCGTAAAAGCATGTTTTTCATGGAATCACTCGCGCCCAATGGTACGCCATTCCGTTTCTTTACATATTGCGCAAGTGAGAGTTTGCTTTTCATAGTTAATGTTACCAAAGACCGGGCTCATTTAATGCTTCGACACATTTAGTAGGACCGGCCATAGGCTCAATTACCTGCCCTTCTAGCGATTGAGCAAGCCAACCAATAGGCTGACTCAATGGGCAAGGCGCTTTCACAATATGTTCACTAATTTGCTCGAAACCAGTGTTAGAATAATAACTTGGGTCGCCATAGGTAAAAGCCAAACTTACGTTTAAGGACCTTAAATGATATAGGCCATAATTAATTAGATTCTGGCCTATACCAGTCCTTTGCATATCTGATGAGACGGCGACCGGCGACAAAATGAAAGCGTTCTGCCCACTTGGTACCGTTAGACGACTGAAAAATATACATCCGACAACAGTCTGGTTTATTTCTGCAGTGCACCCTATTAAATCTTGTGATGCAGTAGTAGCGATAAGGTTGGTAACGAAATCTGCAATAACTTGACCTTCTGCTTGCCCCTCAGATTCAGAGAATACTTTCCTGAAAAGTTCGATAACCTCAAGAGATTTCGATTCATCAAATAGTGAAAATTTCATATTGCCTTATACTTTATTTTTTAACACAAGGGAGCACAATGCCGCAAAGACTCAGTGATACACGAGCTACACTCGGCAACGACGTAACGGAGTGTACATGTTTCAGTATCAGAGAGGCCTAAATGAACATTTCTAAACTGGTAAACACTATAGCCTAAGAAGCGAAAGCATATCTTCACCATCTTCGTCCAAGCCGAAGCTTGAATGAAGTCGTTAGCAAAAGGATTTTTCTGGCTTATGCAGCAATATGCTATAAACGCTTCTCTACTTTCCAAGGAGGATTTAAGCGGTTCTCACCTGCCCAGTAAAGTTTGATTTTGTTACCAGATGGATCTTTTAGTATTGCTTCTTTCCATAAGTACCGTTGCTCTGTCGGTTGCTGTTCAAACTGAACACCTTTCTTAGTTAACTCAGCACACAGTTCATCAAGCTTTTCATGCTCGAAGTAAATCACAGAATTATTTTCAAACTCACCAGATTCGAGTGATAAGGAGAAAGTAGAGTTCCCGTCTGGGCAAGAAAACCTTGCGTAATGAGGAGTATCAACAATTTGAGTAAAGCCGAGCTTTAGATAAAAGTTAGCTGCAATATTCATATCTTTTACTGGCAAAGTTACCTGATTAAGTTCCATTTAAACTCCTAGCGTATAATAACTAAAAAACAGACTAAGTAATGATTGACCCGAATGCGAAATAAACTGATACATAGCTAGCTGCTACGTGCCCCTAGTTATTTTCTTATTATGGCGCTTCAAAAGGACCTCCAGCTTGTCATGCGTAATATTAAATACTTGAACAACTTTAGTTCCGTCTGGTGAAAGCTCCACTTGCTCCTCATTCTCAAATTTAATATTAAGCCCAAGATATTGAAGGGTTTCTTTGTCGTAAGAAAAGAGCATAGAATCCCTTTCCTCATTCAACCCTGGCATCATACCCAAAATCGTGACAGCTTGGTTTACACCAACTGTCTCAAAGAACTCTAATTCTCTCTCTTGCCATCTGAGCAAATAAGTGTCCATATCTTCATTATAATCAGCCTGTCTGAAAAATCTTTGTATTCGCGAAAACCAAGATATTTCCTCTTCAAAAGGAGTGTACATCGGTTGTGTCGAACCTCCATGCCACCCGAGAAACGCACCTTCAGATACGACAACATCATTACTTGCCGTAACAATGTAATTTGCACAGGAAGACGTGCCATTATAATCAGCCTGTCTGAAAAATCTTTGTATTCGCGAAAACCAAGATATTTCCTCTTCAAAAGGAGTGTACATCGGTTGCGTCGAACCTCCATGCCACCCGAGAAACGCACCTTCTGATACGACAACATCATTACTTGCAGTAACAATGTAATTTGCACAGGAAGACGTGCAATAGCGTTCTATAACAACCTTCAAATCAAACTTATGCACTAAATACCCAATATGCATTCCCCCGAAAACTTCACCTCCTGAACTAGTTACAATTAACGTGTCAATTTCCTTGGGGTGTTTGGTTAATATACTTTCAAGTAACTTTGCATTTTCTTTTGACGTGTTGCCAATGAAACGAACAGTATATTTATCAATTAAATCTATCTCATTTATCTTAACTTGAGGGGAGCCTGCACACCCAAGGAATAAGAGTAAGGCGAGAAATAAAAGATTACGCATTCTTGCTCCATAAAGCAGATTTTGGGGTTCACGTGCGCGGCTATAACCCGAAAGAAGTGATTGAGTTTATTTTGTGTTTACACCATTACCCCATTTAACAGCATACCAGGCATGAAAAAGCTAAATGCAAATACACCTGAACCTGTTAATGCTAACGCCAGACAACAAAATGAAGCCTGTAACGCAAAGACACTGGGTTTAGCAGAATTACTATGCCTAATAGAAATGGCTGCGATACTTATAATGTTTTTCAATTGCACGTAGGTGCGCTGGAGCCAAGCCGAAAAAGGTTGAAAGGCGACAAGCAAAAACGTGAACGCTACTTCAATGCCGCCAAACTGTAAAAGTAACGCAATTTCGGGAGCAAACGCTGCGACTGCTACTATGCAGGTGCCAATTAGAGCCTTTTGAACGAAGGTTAAATCTTCCCAATTTTTCATCTAATTCCTTTTATCAACGCCTAAACAATGGGGAAATATCAGTTAGTAAAACTTAACAATGCAGGAGCAAGGAACAACTGTTTCCGCCCTGCTGAAGTCACATGTTGTGTAGCGAAAAAAACAACATACAAACTTGGGTTAACACAGAAACTAAACCTTGCAAATATCGAGCGCCGACAGGTTAAGTCTCTTTTCGCCTTTTGATTGGAAACAAGCCAAACCAAAAGGCGCCTTCAAGAACAAGGCCCAATATGATGAACAAAAACACACCTGACTGAATTCCTTTGCTGTAAGATGCGATAGCGGCTGCTAGAAGAACTAGCGCAATAAGAATTCGATAAATAGCTTTCATTTAAACTCTCCTTTTTAAATGCCAAACGCTAAGCTGAATGGCAGTGATGTTGCGGCATTTAATGGCTCACGCGTTAAGCGCCGGCCGATACTACAAATAACCTGCTTTTTGGTACTTTCCATACCCTGCCCTAGTCAATTCCTTAAGCTCTTGAAAGAGTCTGGCATCTGTTGCTTTAAAATTAAAGCACGATTTGCCTTGCATTCGTTTTTGAAGCTCTGGGGATATACTTTCTAATAATTCTGGAAATACATAAACGGGCATCAGATGAAAGCTGACATAATTCTTATTGATCTTGACTGAGCCAAAATACATTGGCTTCTTGTTTTTCATAACGTGATGCGTGTTCAAATAAAAATTATCGGGATTGTCAGTAACCACTGACCATGCCATTGGAATATGGAGTCAGTATATCTTTGAGATGATGAAAAACTTCGTCTGGATTATTCACTTTTTTAAAACCTCATAGGCTTAAACATTACAAAGTCACATAACACCCTACTTTTTGTTCCAGAGAGCAAAGCGATTGACTTAGTGTGCTAGTTATATCGCGATTTTCGCCTCAGTTTCAGAAGCTATAGATTGGTTTATCTTGTGTTGAAAGTAAATGACATGAAAGAAACTGCTGAGAATAGGATCTAGCCACAGCGTATTGCCTTTTGAAACGTTATTTATTCTGTTTATCCTATTTCTCACTTTGATAATCCATATAATATGAAAAATGGTAGACAGTAGATGAAGAAGTTTAGCAGTGAGCAGTAGTGTCGCTGGGGCGGGGAAAAGAAAGTAGTAGATGAGTCCAAGAAGAGAAACTAAATGAATAGAAATTGTGATTGTTGTGAAAACCTTTGAGATAGGATTTTCCGTTTTTGAATTCAGTATATTAGTTAATTGCCACAAGCGAAAAATGACATAAAGCCCAAAAGAGAAAACACATAAGGCTAGGACTGCAATTAAAGATTTTTCTTTAAACACACTATTTGACTGAGACATTTCTTCTTCCTTGAAATAAACATAAAGACATTGATGCGGTCTATTGATTAATTTTCAAGGAGGCAAATCAATCAGAGCCAGTCAACTGTTATGCCTAAAGCCCGAAAGTTGCAAAATATAGAGACACCTTATTAAACTCACTGAAAAAACTTAACATGACAGGCATAACTTAGAAAAAATCAAAACTGTCCCCTTGTACACTTTCTCAAATCTAACTCTCCATTCAAACTGATATACGAGTTAATCAGAGTAAGACAGCCGCAATGCCTAAAGCCCGAAAGTCTCAAATTAGTTTATCGGATACGCCCTTTTACCATTGTGTTTCCCGCTGTGTTCGTCGTGCCTTTTTATGTGGCGAGGAAAACGGTAGAAGCTTTGAACATCGTCGCCAATGGGTAGAAGACCGTATTCATGTTCTAAGTGAGGTGTTCGCCATTGATGTATGTGCTTATGCGGTAATGAGTAATCATACGCACCTGGTATTACACGTAAACAAAGAGAAAGCAGACGCACTAAGTACAGAGGACGTGATTAAACGTTGGCACAAACTGTACAAAGGCACATTACTCTCGAAGCGCTACATATCACCAGATTCATGCAAAGACTTACATGAAATTCAAATTAAAACTGTGGAGATAACGGCTGAAGTATGGCGTAAAAGGCTGTTTGATATCAGCTGGTTTATGCGTGCACTGAATGAATACATTGCCAGGGCCGCTAATAAAGAGGATGGCTGTACGGGGCATTTTTGGGAAGCACGATTTAAATCTCAAGCGCTATTGGATGAGTCAGCCCTTGCCGCCTGTATGGCTTATGTTGATTTAAACCCAGTACGAGCAAAGATGGCCAAAACGCCTGAAACATCAGACCATACCAGCATTAAACACCGAATTAACGCAGCCAAGGTAGGCAAAACACCGAAAAAACTTATGCCTTTTGCGGGCAATCCAAGGCAAGAGATGCCACACGGTTTACCTTTTACTCTTCCAGACTACTTACAGCTTGTAGATATAACCAGCCGATACCTTCACCCAAACAAGCGTGGCAAGGTTCAGCATAACCTACCCTCTATTCTAGAGCGTCTCAATATTGAACAAGAACATTGGCTAACTCTAACCACGCAGTTTGAAACCTGTTTTAAGCACGCCGCCGGTAAAGCAACTCACCTAGAGCAATACGCTCAGAATCAACACCAGCAACGTGTGCAAGGCCGACAAAGTGCAATGCGATTACTTGGTTAGCTCTACCGCTTAGTAGATAGCAAGACGGACACAAAATGTATATTTCTGCACAAAGATTTCTGTCTCGCTAAGTAGAAGGCATTTTTACAATGCGCATCCGCATGCGTATACTAAATATGTAAGACCATTTGGAGTGATAACATGCAAGATTTATATGACGTCCATGCCCCAAAAAAAGCGACTAACTTAAGCTTAAATAGCGACTTATTGCAAAAAGCTCGTGACTTAAAAGTTAACCTATCTGCAACGTTAGAACAGGCACTTAAAGACAAGTTGAAAAGTGTTGAAGAAGAACGGTGGAAAAAAGAAAACAAAGCTGCCATAGCTGCGTATAACGAGTTTGTTGCTGAAAACGGCTGTGTAGGTGATGAGTACAGGAACTTCTAATGGCACAGTTTGATGTTTACAGAAACCCTAGCTTAAAAACAAATAAAGCTTACCCTTTTCTTGTAGATGTTCAGAACTCTGTAATTGACCAGTTAGCAACAAGATTAGTTGTACCGCTGACAAAGAATAAGACTAGAAATAGTCTTTATATGAAAAACCTAACACCGGAGATAGAACTCGAAGGCGAGACGTACCTATTCCTGGCTCAACAACTGAGTTCCATACCCGAAGATGTGCTCAAGGACTACATCGGTTGCTTAGACCAATCCCGGGAATTGCTAATAGGTGCAATAGACTTTGCTATTACTGGAATATAGCTTTCAATAACAACTCAGATAGGTGGGTATACAGAAACATGCCTGTCTAGAAAAGAAGTATGCCTGTCTTGTTTAGTCATTCACTTTCACAAAGATGCCTGCCTTGTTAAGTACTTTTGAAACTAATATGCCTGTCTTATTTAGTTTGACCTAAGCCATCTCACCAAATTTCATTTCAAGCACAACTTGCATAAGCCGCGCTCTATTCGAAGGAGTGTGGAAATAGCTTTTAGACGTTTTTGATTCCAGAATGGGGATTTTGGTATTTAGCCATTCTTCTCTGAGCACGACTACAAATATGCCTGTCTTGTTTAGTACTGGCAATCCAAGGCAAGAGATGCCACACGGTTTACCTTTTACTCTTCCAGACTACTTACAGCTTGTAGATATAACCAGCCGATATATTCATCCAAACAAACGCGGTAAGATTGAGCATAACCTACCCTCTATTTTAGAGCGTCTCAATATTGAACAAGAACATTGGATAACTTTAACCACGCAGTTTGAAACCTGCTTTAAGCACGCCGCCGGCAAAGTGACTCACCTAGAGCAATACGCACAAAATCAACATCAGCAACGTGTGCAAGGTCGACGAAGTGCAATGCGCTTACTTGGTTAGCTTTGTGGTTAAATAGCGAGCGAAACTTACACACAGAAAGATGCCTGTCTTTTCTATCAGTAAGTTAATCTTTCGCACAAATCGCACGATTTGATTATATTGACCATTTCGCGCGATTCATTATAATCTTAGCCTTACTTCAGATTTGGAGATTAATCATGCACACATTAACAGCAAATGACGCCAAACGTAATTTTGGTGAGTTACTTCTTAGTGCCCAGCGCGAGCCAGTCAAGATTAGCAAAAACAACAAAGATGTCGTAGTTGTAATGTCTATTAGAGATTATGAAGAGCTAGAAGCAATGAAAGCTGACTACCTTAAATATTGCTTCGAAGCAGCCAAACAAGACCTAGCACAAGGTAATGCCGTTGATGGCGAAGATTTTCTGAAAGCCTTATAAAAAGTTATGCAGAAGAATAAATACAAAATAAATAAACTAGCTCAGGCTCATTTGCGAAAAATCAAAAGCTATTTCGTTAACAATTTCTCTGGAGTGCAGTGGCGCAACTACAAAGATACATTACTAACTGGATTTCAGATGCTTGCGGATAACCCTGCCGTAGGTCGAAGTTGTGATGAAATTTACCCAAACGGGTTTTACTTTCCTGTAGGCAAACACACGGCTTACTTTACAAAATAAGACGGCTTTATTTTGGTCGTAGCTATACTCGGTCAATCACAACTACCTGAAAACCATTTGTCATCTTATTTATAAGTTCTTCAACGCATAAGAAGCAAAAAATTAATAACTTCATACAGAAACATGCCTGTCTCTTTTAGTCATTAAGCTTGGCTAAAATTAGCGAAGAATGAGCGCCAGCCAAGCTTTAGACGTCCCACACATAATTGCCTTGTTATAAGTACTCTACTTCACTCTTTAAGTATCTTACAGATATAACAATACCATCATCATCAGATAGTTTCAGGACGTGTTGAACGTCATCTAAGCCAAACCAAGAATCACTGATATATACAGGGTCATTAACAGAGCAATAATCAACTCCGAATAAGCTCAATCTAAAGTTGGTGCTTCTAAAGTCTCTAACTTCCAAACGGAATATCGACTCTTTGACATCGTGTGAATACATTAGAACCGAGCTATCTGACCAGATAATATTTTTTAAATTGCTATCCTGCTTAGACATGACTTCCTGTACTTATAGACACAATGACTCCCTGAGAAATGCTAGCCTCCGCATTTTCGTGGGTTAACTTTTCAGCCAGAGCCATAATTAGTTTGTTCAATACTAAATCAATTTGGAGGCTAGCATGAACAAACATAGCATGATTTTTATCGGGTTGGATACGCATAAAGAGTTTCATGAGGTTGCTTATTGTGAAGAACAGCGTGGAGCGACACCAGTTCATTATGGGCGTATTCCCTCGTCTAAGGTCAGTGTAAAGAAGCTGCTCCGCCAGTTTGAATCCAAATATCCTGGCGCAACGCTTCACGTTGTTTATGAAGCTGGACCGTGTGGTTATTGGATTTACCGGCTGATTACGAGCTTGGGACATTGTTGCTATGTCGTGGCTCCATCTCTTATCCCTAAAAAGCCAGGGGAGCGAATTAAAACCGATCGCAGGGATGCGCTTAAACTCGTTAGGTCACTAAAATCTGAAGACCTTACACCCATCTATGTGCCTGAGCCGGAGGATGAAGCAGTTCGAGATTTGTCCCGAGCCCGTGAAGCAGCAATGAAGGATTTAAAAGAAGCCAAGTATCAGCTTAAAGCCTTACTGCTTCGCAACAACATTCGTTACGAAGGCACGGCCAATTGGTCCAAGAAGCATCTGCGCTGGCTTACCGAACTCATATTGCCTCATCCTGCCCAGCAAATTGTCTTGCAGGAACAATTGCAAACCATAGAAGAGCGTATTCGCCGGCTAGAAAGGCTCGACAATGAGTTAACCCATCACGTTCACCAGTGGCGTTATTATCCTGTGGTGAAGGCTATTCAGGCTATGCGTGGCGTTCGATTGCTAGTCGCCGTTGGTGTGGTGGCAGAGCTTGGTGATTTACACCGCTTCGATCACCCAAGAAAACTCATGGCGTATTTAGGTTTAGTGCCCAGCGAACAATCCTCCGGTGGTAAACGTCACTTAGGTGCCATTACCAAAGCAGGTAACGGCAGAGCAAGGCGTCTACTAATTGAAGGTGCGCACAGCTATCGCTATCCAGCGAATGTCTCTACCGAATTACAGTTAAGGCAAGAAGGCTTACCCAAAGACATCGTCGATATTGCTTGGAAAGCACAATTGCGTCTGTGCAAACGCTATCATCGTATGAGTAAAAAAGGTAAACACTACAATTTAATCATTACCGCGATAGCTAGGGAGATGGCGGCTTACATATGGGCCATTGCAAAGGAAGTGGTACTTACTCCGGTTAATCCAAAACTAAGACTGAGCCGAGTACCTGCATGATAAACGAGTTTGAGCTAACGCATTCGGATCAGGCCGCGGGATGTGGCACAACCTACGAGGGCGTTATGATGGCAATCACTTAATCGTGATTGACCCACGAGCATAGACTGATGAGAAGGTGCTACGGCGGAACATGTAAGGTCAGCACTGCTCATTCAACGAATGAGTAACCTACGAATACCAGCATACTAACCGACGACATTACTGCCTCATCCGGTGCGTTAGCTCATTTATTTTAAGTGAGAAACAAAGCTAATTATGGACTGAAAGAATGTCAGGGATACGCTCGTTCAGGGTTGACAAAGGGAGTCATACCAACGCCCCGCTATGGGGCTAATTAATAAGTTGGCTAAAATAACGAACGCAGTGAGAAAAAGCCAACTTTAATTAGTCCCACATGAGCGCCTTGTTAGGTGATTGCTTTTTGTAGTGCTAATAACGCCACACAACTAAAACCACCAATTGGTGGAAGTGAGAAATACCATGTACTTCCGCCAATTTTACCCAAACGTTAATTTGAGCCGTTTCGCTAAACTTTAGTTTTAAGCCACAAAACTCTTACGGCGAAAACATGAAAGCAGAGTATGCCAAACTAATTGTTTTGCTACAAACTTGCCGCACCAAAGATAAAGCCACATCAGCCAAAATTTTAGATAAACCACCAAACTCACAAAACAATAAATTAAAGAATTGGCGGCACCTAACAGCTTACTCATCCCCAAACCGTCATGCTAATCCACACCATTTTGGGGCACTTCTCTTTTTTTCTTCTTACAACTCTAAACCATAACCAACAGAGAAATAAAGAAAAATCCGTAATGGCGTTTTTAGCTCATTTATTAAAAACACCAAATCGACATGCAGATGATTTCGGTGTATTTAACGCTACACAAACATGCCTGTCTATTTAAGTCTTTTTGTGTCTTTTTAAGTCCTGCACAAACATGCCTGTCTTATTTAGTTCTCATTGTGCACAAACATGCCTGTCTTATTTAGTTCTCATTGATTCAAAGTGCAAAAGTGACTGTCTTGTTTAGTTGTGTACATCATCCATACGTGTAACTTCCCAAAAAGGAGCGCAAACACGTGTGCGATAATGGAGTAGCCGCGCACGTGTTAGTTTTCCAGCTAGCGGTAGCGAGTGACATAATTTGTTTGTTAAGTGCGTTCACTTTTTTTGCTCCGATCCCACACAATGCGGAAGTCTCGAAATGATGGCCTAGTAACTTTTGTTATTACGCTTTTATTACCACTTTTATAAGCCGAAGAAATATCGGCAAACGTTAAAGCCGACTTGCAACCTATGTAGACCTCTTTAAGAACCATCTCATCACTGAAACTCTCAAAGCGTAACCCACCACCATTTATTTTGTTACTATTTAAATCTATTATGAGTCTTCGTTCTTGCTCATAGCTCCAGTGGTTAAATTTTGTAGTAAGCAATTTCTCATTACAGTCTGGTTGATCTAGGGTCTCTCGAGCGAGCCGCTCTGCAACATACTTAACCTTCTTTAGCTTCTTTTCTGGGATATCAAAACCTAAACAAACTCCTTTGTGATTTTCAGCATAATGCGCCCATTGAACAGGGTTGTACTTGTCTGTACTAAAACAAAGCAAACCATACCTTTCGGATATTTGGGACTTTTCGAAATTTACTGCCTTTCTCACGACTTTATCTCGTAACTCAATTCCGAGTAACTCAAACGGGTCATTAACATTGGAGAAATCAGACACCTTTAGGCGTCTATTCTTTAAGTTTTCAATTCCATATTTAGCAGAAGTAAAGTAGTAAACAATCATTTTTTGCTAGAGCACCTAACGCTCGGCTCACCAGCGCCCAAGCCGGAGAGCTTTTTGTGGTAATGTGAGCGCAGCGAAACCCACAAAAAGAGCGTAGGTTTGGGCGTCTGCGTGCAGCCGTTTGTTAGATTATTTGTCGGCCCATTGCTCATACACTTTTTTGACATTTCGATATGGTGTTGCTGTCTGAAAATCTTCAGAGAAATCTCTTACTGCCGAGTTTATTATTTCTCTGTATTCCAACCTCATATCTTCGCTATCCAAGAGACTTTTTAATACACAAAAGCAGAGGCGATCCAAGCCGTTCAAATACATTTGCTTTGCCTCATCAAATTTAAGCTTACATGAGTCTATTTTATTTTGATCATCAGAGCCTTTGAGCTCGGCTAGTTCGACACCAGCCTTACTTAAACTTAGGCGCCTATCTGCAATTTGTTGCTCTAAAGATAGGAGCGCATTAAGTTGATTGATTGAATTTGACTTAACTGCCTGTTTGACTTGATCGGTTAACCCCTTAAGTTGAGATAGGGCTACGCCCAGCATAACTAACGCAATCAATGCAGAAATTGAGTACAGCCAAACATTTACTAAATTATATGTTTCTGTAGTCATCGTTATTCCTTAACCTTTTTCGCAATAACCTCTTTTGCGGCGGCGACTATTGCAGATAGCGAGGACGAGGCTTGCTTTTCCATTAGCACATAATCATCACCACCAAGATCTTCATACAAATCAACCCAAAACTGCTTCTTGGAAGATTCGCTTATATCTGAATCCTTTAGTACCTCATCTGCGGTTTTTAGTACAGACCTTACTTCCTGCTCTGAACTGCTAGCCTTCAGAAGGCCAAGAATTTTCTTTCTATATTCATCGATAGTCATATCACTTCCTCAGAATTGTTTGTGGAGTACATGGAAATCTAACGCCTCAATCAGAGGCAAAAAATAGTTGGTTAAAATTAGTGACGCAGGAGCAAAACCAACTGTTTTTTGTCCTGCTGAATTGACTTGTTAGCTTTCGTCTATAAGTAAATAGCCCCATACATGTTCATCGTATGATGCACCATCCTTTTGAGGGTATAAGTGAATGTATAGGTATCGTTCATTCGAATTAAACCCAGAAACAATTCTGTCTACTGAGTAATAAAACTCTTCTTGTACTTCGGTTAATACGCTTGAATCTTGCGATGGCCTTTCAAAGACAGGTTTACCTACATATATTGGCGGAGTTAAGGTTTCTTTATCATTTTTGGGGAATTTCTTTCTTAAATCGAATTCTTGTTTTTTCAACAAGAAATCTATCAGTATGTCTAAACAAAAATTGAAGTTTTCACTATTAAGTTCATTAGCAGCATAATTAGGTGTGTAATCAATATGCCAAGCTTCATTTTCAGTTCTTACGATTTCAGGTGTAAGCCGCCTAAAGTTTTCGATATCAACGGTACTAACTCCCCACTCCATACAATCAGTTTTTAGTTGCTCATGATTAATTTGAACATAGTCGATAGGTTTTTTTACGTGCTTTTGGATCCACTGCTTATTTCTAGTCCAATAATGGGCTTTCATACCACCTGATAAGCCTGAACCCAAAAAACCAAGTAAACCCTTTTGGTTTTCGTCATGTTCTCGAAATGGATAAACGTTATACTCATATTCATAAGCTGTAAAAAAAGCTTTTCTCAGGCCAGTTAAAGAATCTAGGTGCTTTTCGTCTTCTGATAATTTTAAAGCCTCTTTTATAATCTCTTTCACTGGGCCATCGTTCAATAGATCAGTTAAGAAAATGTCTTGAAGTTTAGAGCCAACAACATTTTCTAGGAGCGCATCAACAAACCTTAGAGCTACGTTATAATAGTTGACTACAGATGCTGGTTCAGAAAGTTGACCATAGTGTTTGCAGATAACCCTTTGCTTATTTAGTGCTTTGATAGTTCCAGACTTAACAACGGGTACTTTTCTTTTTTTTAATTCACCTAGTAATTCGTCAAAAGATTTAGATTCAAGACTTCTTTGCTCATCGACATCTAACTCATCTAATGCTGCAAGTACCACTAGTTCTACAAAATCCTGCAATAAAATAATCCCAGCGGTACAAGAGTGCTTATCTCCTGAGTTCACTAAATATTTTGTTTCACCAAGAATCGATTTAGCGACTAACAAGGTATTTAAAGTTGAGGATTTCATCTGACTCCAATTAGAAAGCTAACAGCTTACTCGCCCCCAAACCGTCATGCTATTCCACACCACTCTGGGGTACTTGTCCTTTTAATCATCCACTACTCTAAACCACAACCACAAGAGAAATAAAGAAAAAACTAAATTGTCGTTTTTTGCGAAAAAGTTAAAAAACACCAAATCGGCATACAAATGAATCTGGTGTTTTTCACGCAAGCCAAACAAAAAAGCCAGCATAAGCTGGCTCCAAAACACAAAAATAAATGTCGTTCTAACTAAAAACTACTTCCCCTGCCTAGCAGCCAGCTTTTCCAACTGCTCATCAGTAGCAGGAAGCTGATGCTTTTCCTTCCACTCTGAATACGGCATTTTGTATACCACTTCACGTGCGGCTTCGTAGTCGATATCAGCGCCCTGCTCGCTTGCAGCGGCCGAATACCATTTCGCCAAACAGTTACGGCAGAAATCCGCCAAAATCATCAGGTCGATGTTCTGAACGTCTTTGTTCGCGTCTAGGTGTTCTACTAAGCGGCGGAATACCGCTGCTTCTACTTCGGTTTGCGTTTGCTTATCCATTTTCAAATACCTCTAAAAAAGCGCTTTTCGTTATGGTTTGAATATGTGTATTAACGAGTAAAACCCAACCCGTTACCTCTTTTAAAACCTAAAACGAAAAAAGGGAGCCAAGCTCCCTTTTTACTTAAACATATCTAACTAGGTTTAAAACCTAATTGCTATTACTCTGCGTCGTCAGACTTAGGCGCAGGCTTTTCTAGAAGCTCTTTAATGCTTAAACGTACACGGTTCTGGCGGTCGATTTCCATAACCTTAACGTCAACCATTTCACCTTCTTTAAGGTAGTCAGTAACCTTGTTCACACGCTCGTGAGCGATTTGTGAAATATGAACAAGACCTTCTTTACCTGGAAGTACTTCTACAAACGCACCGAAGTCTACAATACGTGTAATCTTACCGTTGTAAGTCTTACCAACTTCAATTTCAGCCGTTACTTGCTCAATCTTGCTAATAGCGATGTCTGCTTTCGCACGCTCTGTCGCGAAGATTTTGATAGTACCGTCGTCTTCAATCTCGATGTTAGTGTCAGACTCTTCAGTAATTTGACGGATCATTGCGCCGCCTTTACCGATAACGTCACGAATCTTGTCTTGGTCAATCTTCATTGTGTAAATGCGTGGAGCAAATTCACTTAGCTCTTCACGGTGACCACCAATCGCTTCGTCCATTACTTTAAGAATGTGCAAACGTGCTTCTTTTGCTTGTTTAAGCGCAATTTGCATGATTTCTTTAGTAATACCTTCAATCTTAATGTCCATTTGAAGTGCAGTAATACCGTCGGTAGTACCCGCTACTTTAAAGTCCATGTCGCCAAGGTGATCTTCGTCACCAAGGATGTCTGAAAGTACAACAAAGTTGTCGTCACTCTTAACTAGGCCCATTGCGATACCCGCAACCGACGCTTTAATTGGAACACCCGCATCCATAAGCGCTAGTGAAGTACCACATACCGACGCCATTGAAGATGAACCGTTTGATTCTGTGATTTCAGAAACCACACGTACTACGTACGGGAATTCTTCTTCACTTGGCATTACTGCTTGAATACCACGCTTCGCTAGACGACCGTGACCAATTTCACGACGCTTAGGCGAACCAATCATACCGGTTTCACCAACACAGTATGGAGGGAAGTTGTAGTGAAGCATGAAACGGCTGTCGCGCTTACCTTGAAGCTCGTCAATCATCTGTGCATCACGCTCTGTACCTAAAGTAGCAGCAACAATTGCCTGTGTTTCACCACGGGTAAATAGTGCAGAACCGTGAGTACGAGGAAGAATGCCCGTTGCTACGTCTAGCGCACGAATCATTGCAGGCTCACGACCGTCGATACGTGGCGCGCCAGAAAGGATGCGTGAACGTACTACGTCAGACTCAAGTTCGTGAAGAAGGTCTAGTACTTCTTTCTTGTCTTGTTCTTCGTCTTCAGCAAGGATAGCTTCTAATGCCTTTTCAGTGGCTGCAGTTACCGCGTCTTTACGCTCTAACTTGTCAGAAATCTGGTAAGCCGCTGTCATTTCAGCTTCAGCTAGTGCTTTAACTTTGTCTTTTAGTGCAGTGTTTTCTGCTTCTGGTGCCCAGTCCCACTTCTCAGTGCCAACTTCAGCAGCAAATTCATTTACTGCGCTAACCACAGTTTGAAGTTGCTCGTGACCGAACATTACCGCACCTAGCATAGTATCTTCAGAAAGCACGTCAGCTTCTGATTCAACCATAAGTACTGCACCTTCAGTACCCGCAACAACAAGGTCAAGCTGGCTTTCAGCCTGCTCTTCTGCGCGTGTATTTAGAATGTATTCACCGTTGCTATAACCTACACGAGCAGCACCAATTGGGCCGTTGAAAGGAATACCAGAGATAGCAAGGGCTGCTGAAGTACCAATCATAGAGATGATGTCTGTAGGGATATCTGGGTTAGCAGACATTACAGTAACAACAACCTGTACTTCGTTTTTGAAACCTTCTGGGAATAATGGGCGAATTGGGCGGTCGATAAGACGCGCAGTCAATGTTTCGCCTTCAGATGGACGGCCTTCACGCTTGAAGAAACCACCTGGGATTTTACCCGCAGCGTATGCTTTTTCTTGGTAGTTAACTGTTAGAGGAAAGAAGTCTTGATCTGGCTTGGCTTCTTTTTTACCAACTACTGTTACCAGTACAGACGTATCGTCCATGCTCGCAAGAACCGCAGCTGTTGCCTGACGAGCAATTACACCCGTCTCTAGAGTTACAGTATGCTGTCCATACTGAAATGATTTAGTAATAGGAGTCACTATTTGTCCTTTAATTTCAATCTTTATTTTATCGCTTTTAAACGCGGCGCATAGTATAGCTTTGAAGTGGCATTAATACCATTCCCAAATTTAGCGCTGCGAGGAATTTGTTGCGTTATTCGTTGTGTATTTATCCACGTTCATTGCAACATGACTATATGAAATATCTGTGAAATTTCAATATTTGGCTATATTTTCATCATATTGACACAAAACGGCGTATGCTAGAACAAAAAGCAAACAAAACAGAAATATAAAAACACCTACAGAGCTACATATAAAGAGGCAAGATTAACCACAACAAGAACGTCTAATATTAGTGTGCTAAAGGAGATAACCATGTTGGTACTTCGACTTAACAAAGCAGGCATGCCACAAGAGTGGATAGATGTTGAACAAGCCGCCAAGCTTTACAGTCAGGACAAGGTGCTATTTGAACTAGGTAGCGACGCTATCACGCTTAGAGGAGGCTGGAATCATGAAGGGCTGCAAAGCCAGCTAACGCTTTCTAGTATTATCGCATGTGATGGCAAGGTAACCGATTTGTCAGGTAAAGTTGCGTTAACTAATCGCTATTTATTTAGGCGTGATAGTTATTTATGTCTTTATTGCGGCAATAAGTTTACGCCAAAGCAGCTTACCCGAGACCATATTATCCCCCGCTCTCGCGGCGGTAAAGACACTTGGACAAATGTTGTCTCTGCGTGTCAGCGTTGCAATCACGCTAAAGCAGATAAAACGCCAGAAGAAGCCAATATGCCTCTTCTTGCTGTGCCATTTAGGCCGAATGTTTACGAACGTTTTTATTTGATGAACAGGCGGATACTGGCTGATCAGATGGCTTTTTTAGAAGGGCATTTTTCTCATAAACGGAACTGGACGTGTCAATACTAGCGCAGTAAACACATGTTATTCATACAGTGTGCGTACTGCGCTAGCGCTATGTTCTACTATAGCCCAGTGCTTGTGGTTGTTTGTTGCTCTGTGGTAGCTGCTTGCTGAATATTGTTCGCATTTAAATCGCTTTGCTGTTGCATAAGCGATGCTTGCTCTTCTTTCTGTGCTCTAAACCACAAACTCAACCAATCTGAACACATTTTATGCTCTAGTTCATGCGCTTCGGCTGTCGGGCAAAACAAGCTTACCTTCACTACTACTTTGGCAAGTTCATTGGTTTTAATCTCAACCTCTGGGTCAATGCGAATAAACTCTTGGTCGAGATGCCGTTCGATTAATCCTTTATAACGCTCTGCAACATCGCGGAAATATTCGCAGTGCGCTTGTGCTCTGGCATGGAAAGCTGGCAGTAAGCTGTAAGCATTTACCGTCGGCTCATTAACAATTTCAAAGGAGTGTAGGCGGTAACGGCGCATAAAGTTTAGGTTGCGAACGGTTTGGGTAACAAGTTGGCTGTTTGGCACATACACGTGCTTACCCGTGTAGTTGAAGCTTTCTGGGTCTACTTCAAGTAAGGCGGTTTTTGCCCAATCCATTTCTACCACTTCACCAATAATATTATTCATTTGGATCCAATCTCCTACCCTGAATGGCCTTGCGCCCAAGTAGTAGATGAACCCCATAAAACATTGAATAAACTCGCGGGTAGCAAGTACAATTGCAACCATAAACGCAGCAATTGAAATAGCCAGTGTTTGTATTTCAGAGCTCCATACCATCATTAACACTATGATAATGAAAGCATTGCCCAACTGCTCTAATATATTTATTTGATTTCGACGGTCTTCTCCGCGCTGCGAACTAATGCGTCTTATAAGTAGCAATACCCCTTTTTTAGTGAAATGCAGTACAATCAAAAGCACTAACGATGTCAGCAGCTTGTACTCGCTCGCAAAAACGATAAGCTGTTGCCATAACTGCGCGGGGTCTATCACTATCTCCATGTAAGCTCCGTTTGTGCTTGGGGTAAATCTTTGAATAGGCGAAAAAAAGCGCCGACGAATGTCAGCGCTTATCATTATGAAGCATGTAAACTCACGGCACAATGCCGACCAGTTATTGCTTAACGTTATTATTCACGAATTTGACCCTCACCATTTACTAAGTACTTCTCTGAAGTTAGCGACTCTAAGCCCATTGGGCCATAAGCGTGAAGCTTAGTCGTTGCAATACCAATCTCTGCACCTAGGCCCAACTGACTGCCATCAGAGAAGCGTGATGAAGCGTTAACCATCACAACACTTGCATCTACTGCACGCTGGAAAAGCTTACCTTTCTCGGCGTCTTCAGTAATGATAACTTCGGTGTGGTTACTGCCGAATTGCGCAATATGCTCAACCGCTGCGTCAAAATCATCAACCACACGGATAGCAATCTCTAAACCAAGGTACTCTTCGCCGTAGGCATCCTCAGCGATAACATCGGCACCTTCAAAGTACTGACTGCCTTTTTCATTTACGTGAACCGTTACGCCTTTTTCTTTAAAGGCATCTGCCACTTTGGGTAAAAAGTCACCTGCCACTGCTTGGTGCACAACTAGGCCTTCTAACGCGTTACACACGCCTGTACGCTGTGTCTTACCGTTTAGCAGTATCGCTAATGCTTTATCTAAATCCGCATCTTTATCAACATACAAGTGACACACACCTTTAAAGTGCTGAATAACCGGCACTTTAGCGTTATCCGTCACGTAATTAATAAGGCCTTCACCACCACGTGGGATTATCACGTCAATGTAATCACGCTGTTCCATTAACTCTTGCATAAGTGCGCGGTCTGGGTTCGGCACAACAGTAACAAGGGCCTTCGGTAGATTGTGCTTTTCAAGCACATCCTGCATTAGTTGTGCAATCGCCAAACTCGTATCGAGTGCTTCTTTACCACCACGTAATATTACTGCATTGCCCGATTTGAAGCACAGTGCGCCAGCATCGGCAGTAACATTAGGTCGTGCTTCATATATCATGCACACAACACCTAAAGGAATGCGCATTTTCTTGATTTCGATACCATTTGGACGAGTACCGATAACACGCTCTTTACCTACAGGATCATCAAGTTCTACGATAACCTCAATGCCTTCAGCCATGCCTTCGATACGCTCATCATTAAGGATTAAGCGGTCGATCATTGCTGCATCTAAGTTATTTTCTTTGGCTCGTGCCACTTCTTTTTCATTTACTTCAATGATCTTACTTTTGTTTGCACGAATTGCCGCTGCCATATCGGTTAGTACCGCGTTTTTCTGGCTTTCACTTAGAATTGCCAGTGTACGTGCAGCTTTTTTTGCTTGTTGTGCTAACTCTGTAATAATACTCATTCTTTCTCCAAATTTGCTATGTGCTGATCAGAAATGATTGGCCCTGTTTTTTCTTCGAACTCGTGGGCGAAGTCGTCATTTTCCTGATTAGCAATAAAATTCAACAAACAGCTACTGTAGTTCGATTTTGCTTTTACCAATTTAGTGCCGTCTTCTTTACGCACTAAAATTGTATCGCCTACCGAAAACTCACCTTTAACGTCGATGATTTCACTACTCGTGAGTTGTTCAGCGTCGCCAGCTAAAGAGGCATCGAAATCCCCTTCCACAATCACTTCACCTTGCGCATTTGACGTATGGCGCATCCAATGCACGTTTTCTTGCATTGGTTTAGCGTGTGGTTTGAAATGCGTGCCAGGGTTTTCACCTGCAAGAAGCATATTAAACGACAACTCAGTAAAGCCATTAATAATATATGTATCTATACCATGCGAAACCGCTTTTTCAGCTGCTTCAATTTTAGTGCGCATGCCGCCAGTTCCTACCCCGCCTTTAACAGCGCCACCGGCCATGTCATAAATACTTTGATCGATAGTTTCCACAGACTTAAGCATTTTAGCATCGTCAAATTCATGTGGATTCTTATCATATAATCCGTCGATGTCCGAGCAGATTATTAATGCATCCGCTTCAGCAGCAGACGCCACCATTGCCGATAAATTGTCATTATCACCCACTTTTAGCTTGTCGGTGGTAACAGTATCATTTTCGTTAACGATTGGCAGAATGTTGTTATCTAACAAACTAAAAATCGTTTCACGAATACTGACGTAACGCTCTCTATCTCGTAAGTCAGCGTGCGTTAAAAGCATTTGCGCAGAAGGAAAGTCAAACAACCTATCCCATGTGGCAATCATTTCTGTTTGCCCTGCTGCCGCCATCGCTTTTTTAACTGCAATGTTGCTTTTCTCTTGTTCTGGAAACAGGTGCGCTCCCGCTGCAACCGAACCAGAAGACACAAGAACAACTTGTGTACCGTTAGCTCGGCATCGCACAATAAACTGTGCAATGCTCAGTAAATAGTGACTGCTACAACCTTGCTGGTTGGGCGATATTAGTGCACTACCTACTTTGATGACTACGCGTTTCCAATTAGGATGACTCATAATAAACTTTTTAACCTTAAGATTGTTGATTCGCTAATTCTTCACCGGCTTGCGCAAACGTTGCCTGTACGTTTTTAGATGGGTTTTCACCGAAGCGACTTACCAAATAAAGCGTTAACGTACTTACCGCAAACCCTGGAATAATTTCATAAATAACGCTGCTTAACGTTTTACCGTCAGCCAGAACCGGGGCATATATCCAAAACAATACAGTGACTGCGCCACTGATCATGCCTGCCATCGCCGCTCTTGCTGTTAAGTCCTTTTTATACAGACAAAACAGCACTAACGGACCAAAAGCGGCACCAAAACCTGCCCAAGCATTACTTACCAAAGATAAAATTGTATTCGATGCGTCCATGGCCAATAGCAATGCTGCAACTGCAACGCCTGCTACACCATAGCGCCCTATTGTTACCGTTTGCTTCTCACTTAGCGCTTGCTGCGACGATTTTTTACTCATCATCACGCGATAAATGTCTTCGGTTAACGAACTCGCACTTACTAAAAGCTGCGAAGAAATCGTACTCATAATCGCTGCTAAAATAGCTGCCATTAAAAAACCACTAATTAGTGGGTGAAACAGTAACTGTGAAAAAATAATAAATATGGTTTCTGGATCATCAACCGCTAGCCCAAATTGATTCGCGTAAGCAATGCCCACGAATCCTGTCGCTAACGCACCAATGATCGTCACCGTCATCCATGACATACCAATGTTTCTCGCCGTGCTGATCGCGTTTACCGAGCGAATAGCCATAAAACGTACGATGATATGTGGCTGACCAAAGTAGCCCAACCCCCAGCCTAAGCTCGACAATAAACCCACCACGGTTAACGTTTCCAACGACTCGGAAAAATTAGGTACAGATTGATAAGCCGCGCCTGTCATCTGCGAAACGCTATCGAATTCACTGAACGCCACAATAGGTACTAGCACCAATGCGACAAACATAATGCAGCCTTGAACAAAATCAGTCAGACTTACTGCTAAAAAACCGCCCAATAAAGTGTAAGAAACCACTACACCCAGCGTTATAAATAAGCCTAACTGATAATCTACAGAAAACGCGCTTTCAAAAAGCTTGCCCCCTGCAACCAACCCGGCTGATGTATAGAGCGTGAAAAATAAAACAATGATGACTGCAGAAACAATACGCAAGCTCGAATTAGGCGTATTAAATCGCTTTGCGAAAAACTCGGGTACAGTCAACGAATCGTCCGCCACTTCTGTATATACGCGAAGCTTTGGCGCGACTAATAAATAATTTGCCAAGGCACCTGCAACAAGCCCGATTGCTATATAAACAGCGTCGAACCCTGTTAAGTACATTGCCCCCGGCAAACCCATTAACATCCAACCTGACATGTCAGACGCACCAGCTGAAAGTGCAGTTACTTGAGGGCTTACTTGCCGCCCACCTAAAATATAGCCAGAAATATCACTGGTTGACTGGCGATAGGCAAACAACCCTATTCCCAACATCGCTAAAAAATACACAGCCAGCGACAGGTAACTTTCCATTGGCATAATGTCTAATGTTTCCTCTATTACTATCAAAATCTCTTTAATGATTCTTTGTCTTGCTGCTAAAGCAATGAAGAGGTGCTTATTTATCAGCACTCTCTCACAGCCTCATAAATAAAAAAGGCGAGACTTGCACAATGCTGTTCGCCCTCGACGATTGACTAGCTTCTGTAATTTAGAAGCAAATTAAATCGAACAATAATCATTAGAGTTCTAATAATATAAGGATTTGAAAAAAAATTTCAAGTTTGAATTTTAAACAAATAGATTTAACAAGCTCTTAGCTCGTTTTAGAGACAAGTAATGTTTCACAATAAAACTGCATCCAATATATTTATATATTCACTATTTTTCAGATAGATACAAAATCTAAATCAATCATGAAACAATATAACTTTGCACCAGCGTGGCCTAATTTGGCCTACTTTACTTCTTACTGAAACATTTTCACTTAAAACCCATTACTGAACGCTATCAGTAGAAATAACACGCAAAAGAAGCTTTTCTACGGGCAGTAAGTGATCAAGCTGCACACAATCTTCATTGTTAAGCGCATTTAGCTTTTCGATAAGTTCGTTGAAGGATTCTGGGGCGGAATACACACTAAATAGCTTCGGATGAATATAATATTTTCTGCAAACAGCGGGGGTATTACCAAGCTCTGCAGAAACAGTTTTACTTAAAGTACTTTCCCATTTTTTAGTTCGAGAGTTTGCCACCTGCTCGTGAACGTCAGGCATAACTGTTAGCGCAAAGCGACTAGATGCCCAAGTTCTGAAGTCTTTACAGCTAAATTGCTCACCCAATTCACGATGAATAAAAGCATTTACATCTTCGCTGGAGACATCGCTCCATTGATTATTCGGGCCCTGGTAGCGGAACAAACAGTAACCCTGCTGTTGAGCGCAATCACATATAAGTGAAGCCAGTTCTGGATCGTTCACTTTTAACGTACGCGGTTTGCCATGTTTTCCCACATAAGCCAACTCTACACTGTCATCGCATTGGGCCTGAATGTGCTTTCGCCTCAGTGTGGTTAAACCGTATGTGTTGTTCTCTTTACTGTACTGAGCATTTCCCACTCTCGCTCCTGTATAGTCAAGTAGCAAACACACTAGCGCACATGCTCTCTCTAGCGTCCATGAGGGCATTTCAACCAAAGTTTGGCAATGTTTGCGAAACTTAGGTAAAGCATTACCAAAAGCAACTAACCTTTTAAATTTCTCTACCTGTTGTTGCTCGTGCCATTTCTCATGGTAGATGTATTGCTTTCGTCCTTTTTCGTCATAGCCTGTCGCCTGTACGCTGGCTTTACTGTCCCGACTTATAAAGGTATCTTGCCAATTAGGTGGAATTACGAGCTTTCTAATTCTCTTTATTACCCGTTCGCTCGACACTTTTCGTCCACTTGCGTAAAGATAGTAGAAACGTTTATTCCCACAGGCAATTCGTTTGATGGATAAGTGGCAATCATCCGAATAAACATTGCAGTAGCCCTTCGTCCGTGCTGTCAAAGCATTCTCCATATTCTTTGTTGAGATTTACAACACCTTGCAAACATGTGTGTTATTTTTCTGACTGAATAAAATTACAGTTAAAAAGAAAGAAATGATCACCTAACATTGTCAGGTTATTTAACCGTTATCCTAAGATTCTTCGCTGTGTAACCTTTTTCATCGCCGTGTAAGATTGTCACACTACCGCAATATTTTTATTGCGATAACCCTTACAGTCGACAGTCCAGATTGAAATATGTACTAAAAACATTTGCCTCAACCTTGTCTAAAAACCTTGTAATATTCATGAATTCCTTTGTTAATTCATAGTGATAGCTGTAGCGCTCAAGCTTTTAACCTTGGTAGAAAGCACATTTAAACACCACCCGGAATACTACTTGAATACTTATCTTCATTAATCGTATGAATTCATGTGCTTGGATGGATTACCGGGCACAAAATTGAATGTAGAAGTTGAGCTGTTGAGCGTCACAAACTTAAGTTGGGTGAGCTCTTAAACTGACTGAGAGGAATTAAGATGACTATCGAAAACTCAAAGAACACGAACTTAGATAAGAATGACGATAACGGAAACGAAAATTTGAGGACTAAGATCGTCTCTGATAAAGAACTTCAGGTTGCCGCTATCTTTCCTTCAAAAGAAAAAGCGAGAGAAGTAATTGATGTGGTTAAAGGTCAAACATCAATAGAAAGCGCTCAGATAGAAATTGTTGAGGCAAAAGATCCGCGCATGAGCGAAAAGCTGGAACGCAACAGTGAATCAATTGGGAAAAGAATGTGGTCGTCTCACTTACTACTAGGTTTTATTGGGCTAGCGGTGGGCCTAATTGCTGCGTTTCTACTCACGCAATTCGGCCCTGCACTTACGAAGCAAAATCCTTTATTTACCTATATTGCGTTAATTAGCCCAGGCCTATTTATTGGCTTATTTATCGCAGGACTGATGGGTCTAAGGCCTGATAGAAACGAAGTAATTCAAACCGTTAGGCATGCAGTGCGATATGGTAAAGTGGCACTTGTTATCAACTTAAAGAAATCTCAGTCTGCTTCTAAATTGTCTTCGTTGCTTCGCCAACATTCAGACAAAGTCGTCGAGTCTATTCGATAAAAAGTTAAAATACCTGTAATAAGCAGGGGCAGATAGTTAGAGTATGATAGTGTACACAACGCAAAAGCGAACGTGTTCAGCAAACAATTCTGAGAGGCGATGCACATAGTAATATGTGTATTGCCCTTTCGCATTTTGTATTCCTTATTGTTTAAAGACACCGAGTACTGATTGTATGGATTTAATTTTTTTTGACTTGGACGGGACTCTTTTAAATAAGTCTTCCCAAATCTCGACATTTACCAGAAAAACGCTGGGTTTACTTAGCGAAAAGGACATTGCGTTTACCGTCGCTACCGGACGTACTATGCATTCAGCGCAATTTGTACTGGAAGGCCAGTCGTTCGTACTACCTCATATTTACAATAACGGGGTCGCAATTTGGGATCCAACCGGTAACGCGTTAACTTTAGAAAACCTTCTTGCGCCAAGCGAAGTGAACCTTATTGTCGAATATGCGGTTAAAAACAACATCACGCCGTTTATCAATACAGTGAATTTGGAAAGCCCTGAGCACGAACATATTATTTATTATCCAACGCCAAAACATCTGATAGAGCGAAACTTGATAGACAAGTACTTCTCCAGAACTAAAGCCAGACTGGCGCCTATCGAAGAGCTACCCGCGGCGGCTCACATCACAAATATCAGTATGATTGGCGATGCGACACTCGTTTACGATATTTACCAGCAGTTAAATAATCACGATGAGTTAATTGCATACTCCGGACCAGCCATCGAAGGCGACGAATACCGCTGGATGGACGTTCATCATAAATTGGCAAGCAAAGGAAGTGCAGTTGAACTTTTGCGAAATCAGTTGGGTGCAAGTAATGTGATTTGTTTCGGCGATAGTGACAATGATTTAAGCATGTTCGAATTGGCTGACGAGGCTTATGCGCCCGCTAATGCGAAACCTTATATTAAAGAAGCTGCAACGTCTGTTATCGGTCATCACGATGAAGATGGAATTGCTCGTTTCCTTCGAGAGCGTTTTTCGCTCTAGCACAGCATTCTCTAGCACATCTCAACAAAGGCTACATCACGTAGCCTTAAAGTTTAATACCGCGTTCACGTAATTAAAGGTTCTACCAATCTATGGATTTTCTGTCTTTCAAGAACTGACCGTGAGGGCCACCCTCTTCCATAGTAGCTAACCAAATTGCCGTGTCAGCCCCCTCTTCAGGTGTTTTAGGCGCATCACTCCCTCCCATTCTGGTGTGGACCCAGCCTGGTGTCATACTGTTTACTGTAACGTCTAAAGGCTCGCCGTTTGCTGCCTCGTCAACCGCCGCTGCCATCTTTACCGTTAGTGCGTTAACGGCTGCTTTCGAGATGGCATAGCTAAAAGGCCCTTTTAGTTCCTCTGCAAAGCTTCCATAGCTAGAACTTACGTTAATGATCCGTCCGAAACCGCGTTCAATCATTTGAGGTAGGGTTTGTTGAATGAGCGTTAGCGGAGCATAAACGTTGACTTGCATTGACTTTGCTAGCGACTCTGCGGTTACCTCTTGCCATAGAGTATCGTCTAATACGCCTGCATTATTTATTAGAATATCTATTGGTCCAAACACTGCCTCGGCGCGCACAAAAGCGTCGACGATGGCTGTTTCATTATCAAGCGGCATTTCGATAACGTGCAAATCTCCACCCACAAGTTCCTTCTTTGCTTCAAGCCCTGATTCCTCATCACGGCATCCCATTAGCACTTTGTACCCTTTAGACAACATTCCTTTTACTATTTCGAAACCGATGCCACGATTACCACCAGTTACCAATACATTTTTCGTCATACCAATACACTCCTTGCATTTACGTTTCGACTTGGGTTGCCTCGAAACGGTTGGATAAATAAAAGCACAGTGGGAATACCACACTCCATACTAGTGCTATGAAAATGTAAGCAAGTAGAAGATCAACGCCAAGCTCTACCGCTCCAAACTTTGCGCCAGCAATATAGCTAAGTGGAGCAAAAACAGCGCCACCAATTGATGCCAGTATTAATCGCCCCTTAAAGACCATCATGCTGTGATAGATGGTTCCTGCAAAAGCCGCCCACAGCAGACTTAACCAAATCGGAATGGGCCAAAACGTTATCAACGCTTCAGACTCGTCAAAAATAAACAGCCCGCTCTGCGTCAGCGCAGCATCAACAAAAGTGCCTAACAAGAATATGGTTCCCATAAGCTTTGCATCTTCTAAGCGCTTGGGAGAAAGAAAGAACCACAACACAATTAGAGCAAGCACGGGTATGACGGCTTGGTTCTGAAATAGAATCACTAGCCACCAAATTCCCTGAAACCACGCAAAGTTTATTACCTTAAATACTGCACTATTTTTCATTACTAACGCTCATAGATTTACTACAAAAGCATACGTACCCATTTAATTCTAAGTTCATCTAGCAACAGTAAAAGTAAACGAAAACATAAGAGTGAAAGTATAGATGCATACACTGTTCGCTTTTTTTAACAACAAAGGATGTGTTAATTGTGAAAATGGTAAAGTATTACGTGCTAGGCGCAATTTTATCGTTAGTTTTAACGGTATTTGTTACCGGTGTTCTTTTGAAATTATTGTTTGGATGGACTGCATTTTCACTTATCGCTGTGAGCAGTGCTTATTTGCTTAACTATCCAAGTCTGTTTAGAAAGCGTGAAGATGGCTCTATTCCATTTTATATACGATGGATTTTTGTACCTTTTCTTTTGGGGTCATGGCTTTACAACGAGTATGCACGCAGAAACGATAAAGTCCCCCCGCTTCAAAAAATTGAGCCACACCTGTTTTTAGGGTGTCGCATGTCTAATACGCATGTAGCGCTGCTAAATGAGAATCAAATTGACGCTATTCTCGACGTTACGGCTGAATTCGACGGTCTTGATTGGACTGCGTATCAAGAAGATTATCGATATCTGAATATACCGGTACTCGACCATACCAGCCCAACCTCAGAACAGTTGGTGCTTGCCATTAATTGGCTCAACCAACAAATTTCTGAAGGTAAAAACGTGGTGGTTCACTGTGCACTTGGTCGAGGTCGTTCAGTATTGGTTGTCGCAGCCTATTTGTTAGCTAAAGATCCTAAACTTAGTGTTGATGATGCGCTCAAACAAATAAACAAAATACGCCAAACTGCTCGCCTTAATAAGCGCCAACTCGCCTCACTACAGCAAGTAAGAGATGGCGGTTTACTCTCTTTAGAAAAGACGCTGACGCTGATTGTTAATCCTGTCGCAGGTGGCGGAAAGTGGTCGCAATATAAAGAAGACGTGCTATCTCGCCTGAATGAAAAATTTAAAGTAACTGTCAAAGAAACAACGCCCGAAGTTGACGGAAAAATGCTGGCTAAAGAAGCGAGAGATGAAGGCACTGACATCATTGTTGCTTGTGGCGGAGACGGTACTCTTACAGAGGTTGCTTCAGCCTTAATTAATACTAACGTCACCATGGGAATAATCCCTTTTGGAACAGCAAATGCGCTTAGCCAAGTTCTTCATGGTTATATCAGCAAAGTCATGCCCATCAGTACAGCCTGCGATATCATTATTGATGGGGCTACGTTAAAAATAGACACCGCCACGTGTAATGACAAAGTCATGCTTTTAGTCGCGGCTGTGGGATTTGAAGAGAAGATGATTTCCGCAGCAGATAGAGAAGAAAAGAATGTGGGCGGACAGTTTGCTTATTTAAAAGGGCTATGGAATGCAATTTCAAATAATGAAAGCATGACGTTTGACGTAGCAATTGAAGACAACGAGCCTGAGCGCTTTCAAACTCCTAGTTTCGTTATCGCCAATGCAGCCCCAATGACAACGGCGTTAGCCCAAGGTGCAGCACAACCCGATATAACTGACGGTAAATTAGATATAACGTGGCTGTTGCCACAAACCTCTTCTGACAAACAATTTCAATCTTTAGCGGAATTGGTTTTTAGCCCGGTAGAATCAAAAAAGGAGTCAGACTCTATACGTCACAAACAAGCGTCCAGTCTCACGTTGACGTTCGATAAACCCACCGCTTACGCAGTAGATGGTGAAATTTATGAAGACCAATCTCTCGTCATAAAAACACTCCCTCATAGCCTTACTGTATTAGTAAACCGTGAACAAAAGGATTAAGTAGTTAATGGCACATCAAAGCAACTTCGATGAAATATATTCATTTCTTAACGAAAAATTTGAGGGTGAAAGTGAATACCTTCAAGCGGTACATGAAGTACTTGAAGACATAATTCCCATTTCTAACGCTCATGATGATTACAAAGCATTCGATATCGTTAGGCGAATATGCCTACCCGAGCGCGTTATCTATTTCACGGTTTCTTGGATGAACAGCAAGGGCGAGATTGAGGTTAATCAAGGATGGCGAGTTCAGCACAATTCAGCAATGGGCCCGTACAAGGGTGGCTTGCGTTTCCACCCAACCGTAAATCTCTCCGTACTAAAATTCTTAGCGTTTGAGCAGTGTTTTAAGAACGCACTCACAGGCCTTCCGATGGGTGGAGGTAAAGGTGGTTCTGACTTTAACCCTAAAGGGCGGACGGACAGAGACATTATGCTTTTCTGTCAATCTTTTATGCGTGAGCTACAAAGGCATATTGGTGCTAACACTGACGTACCTGCTGGCGACATCAACGTAGGTGCGCGAGAGATTGGTTATTTATACGGCGAGTACCGAAGACTCAATAACAGGTTTGAGGGTGTGTTAACTGGAAAAGGCTTAGAATTTGGTGGAAGCTACGTTCGCACCGAAGCTACAGGCTTTGGTCTTATCTATTTTCTAGAGGCCGTTTGCAAACATCAAGATTCGCATATTGACGGTAAAACAATTGCTGTTTCTGGCGCAGGCAACGTTGCATTGCACGCTGCGTTAAAAGCTACGGAGAAAGGCGGGAAAGTAGTCACGCTTTCAAATAGTCGTGGTTTATTGCACAACGAAAAGGGATTGAACGATACAGCCATTAAGTGGGCAATTGAGAACCACGCATCTCGTAATAATATACTTAAAGACATGGCTGAAAATGACATGGGAACTTGGGTAGATAATAAAAAACCATGGCACATTGCATGTGATGTTGCCCTACCCTGCGCTACGCAAAATGAGCTTACCGAAGATGATGCTAGAGCATTGCTAGACAATGGATGCAGCATGGTGCTAGAGGGAGCAAATATGCCGTGTACGAATAAAGCTCAGGCCCTTTTTATTGAAGAAAAAATAACGTATGTCCCTGGTAAAGCCTCCAATGCCGGTGGCGTTGCCTTATCTGGCTTGGAAATGGGGCAAAATGCCATGTTTAATCAACGTGAGGCTGACGTACTCGACGAGCAACTCTACTCCATTATGACGAGTATTCACGAACGATGTGTTTCTGAAGGCAAAGCGGAAGGTGACTTCATTAACTACATGAAAGGTGCAAATATTGCCGCCTTCCGTCGACTCGCGGACGCAATGGTCGCACAAGGCGTCTAACTCAATACTTCGGTCGCTGGAATTACGCTACTCATTACGCAGTTTTAGCGGCCATATATGGGCGTGTACAACGTGAATTTATCGGAAAAGTTTTTGTAAAAATTGCGCTCTAAATATCAAAACGTCGAGGAATTGTTTCTTTCGAACAAAAAATCTATTAAAAATCATAATCTAACGAAGCTTGAACACATGGAATAGAAATAGCATTACTGAAAGTAGTAATTAACTATTTGGGGATATATCCATGAAAATTTTTGAAGCATTGCGTCAAGATCATGAAAAACAGCGTCTGTTATTGAAAATTCTTGCAGAAACAAGTGGTAACACAGCTGCACGCAGAGAATATTATTTAGAGCTTAAAACGCAGTTGGAAAGTCACGCCATTGCAGAAGAGCGTCATTTCTACACCCACCTTTTAGAAAAAGATGCCGCGGTTGATTTGACTCGCCATGGTATTGCAGAACACCACGAAATCGATGAGCTTCTAGAGAAATTAGATGAAACAGACATGAGTTCACCGGCATGGCTACGCCATTTAAAAAACCTGCAGGAAAAAGTTGAGCATCATTTAGCTGATGAAGAGCAAGAGTTTTTCCAAGTTGCAGGAAAAGTGCTAAACGACAGCCAAAAAACAAGGTTGGCAAAAGAATACAGAGAAGAGATGAACAAAGAACTGGATGCCGAAAAACTCACGGTGTAGCCATAATGGAAAACGGAAACAAGCAGTTTCATTTATACCAGTCCGCATAGATAATTACCCACTCAGCGAGAGTTAAAATGTTCGTAATCGCGGCGTGTTACCGCAGGTATAGTGGTTCTACATCAAGGTGACACAACAAAGAGTACGGACATTTTAAACTCGCCCTTCGGGAAGGTCTGGCAAGCTTCCTAGCTTCATTCTGGGAATTTGAAAGGGAACAGCCATTCCTGCATTCCCACGCTTCGCTAGGAAACTTGCCAACGCCTTCTGAGTGGGCACTTTTCTATGCGGATTGGTATTAAGTGTTTTCTATTAAAAAGCCAGCTTAAATAAGCTGGCTTTTTTTGATTCAAAGATAAGGTTCGTCGTTCGAAACGATGTCTTTGATGTTATTTCTTAGCAATGATGTATACAGCGTGGATAACGCCTGGGAAGTAACCCAAAATAGTTAAAAGAATATTTATCCAAAAATGTGCGCCAATACCCACTTGTAAAAACACGCCTAGCGGTGGTAACAAAATCGAAAGTAGTATACGAATGATATCCATAATAAATTCCTTGTTATTGAAGTAATTTCACAACTCAATGGGTAAAAAGCTCACGTCTTGCCGTGGAATTAGCTCCCAAAGAGGGTTTTACACGCTTCGCTATGTTTCGTTGCATTTACAATGCCATCTCGAATGCGAAAGCGCCATAGCTTTTATAATTTCAACAAAAACAATAAATTTTATTTAATAAAATAGCTATTCGCCGAAAGGTGTATTTTGAAGCCACTCTTCTAAATCAGCGAGCTTAAGCGGTCTGCTTATATAATATCCTTGGGCAACGTCGCACCCCCAATCCTTGAGAATATTGAGAGAGGCGAGGTCTTCAACGCCTTCTGCAACGACTTTCAAATTAAAGACAGCGGCTAAGCTAAGCACCGTATGAACAATTTGCTGATCATTTTCGTCACTGGCAAGAGAAAGAATGAAGCTCTTATCTATTTTGATAGTCTTAACAGGCAGGTTCTTCAAATACGCGAGTGAAGAATACCCAGTACCGAAATCATCTATAGCGAAGTGAAACCCTCTCGCCGTCAACTCATTCAAATTCTCTATCGCTAACGATGCATCTGCCACCAAATCGCTTTCCGTAATTTCAAGTTCGAGGGCATCTGGAGATAGGCCTTTTTCGTTGAGTAGGGACACCAAGTTGCTTAGCAGCACCTTATTTTGAATATCTTGAGTAGACAAGTTCATTGCCACAGTAAAGTCGTACCCTCTTTCCCGAAAATAGGCCAAGTCTGAAATAGTTTGCTTCATTACCCACGATGTAACTTGCTCGATTAGACCTGCCTGTTCAGCGATAGTAATAAACTCATCCGGAGGAACGAAGCCCAACACACTGCTATTCCAGCGAATGAGCGCTTCCATGCTGCACACTTTCATCGTTACTAAATCAATTTTAGGCTGATACACCATAGACAGCTCGTTTTGCTGACTTGCCAGCGCGCGCTTAAGCTCAGTGGTAATAGATAATCTACGATTATATTTATCCTCTAATTCAGCACGATATCGAACGCACCACTTATCGCTATGAATCGCTTCGTCCGTAACGATATTCATTTTCCTGAACAGCTCTTCTGACGTGAATGCGTCTTGCGGGCACTCTAAAACTGCCATTGCCACTTTTAAAGGAATCGCTATCAAGTTACTTTCAACCGGTTGCTCTAGAATGTGCTTAAGTGTCTCGAGCTGTTCATCATTAAGCGATTCATGCGAGATGTATAGCACTTCTCCGCCCGCTAATCGGGCTGATATACCAGGCCAACGCTGTAATCTCTGCGCTAATGCTTTTAATGTATTGTCGCCGTTAGAATAGCCGTACAGATCGTTGATAGTACGAAAACCGATGACGGTAATGGCGACAACTTGTAAGGCACGCTCCTTATTAATTTCAGACTCGAAGTAGTTCTCAACGTAATTGCGGTTAAAAAGACCAGTAAGCACATCATGCTCAGCTTGGTAACGGATATCTAACTCACGACTTTTTATGTTTGCTTGCATGCTATCAACAGCGTTGGCAAGCTCAGTGATTTCTCGTAATTTCGATGGCTCATCAAGTGTCGAACCATAAGAGCCAGACGCTACTCTGTTGACCGCTTTCACTAGATTAGACACTGGCTTAGTCACATTTTTCGCTAGCACGAGAGAAAACGCCAATGCAATAATCATTGCTCCCAAGCAAAACACTAAAATAGTAATCTGAATTCTGGAAAACGCATTGAATGCTGAGGTGGTATCAACCGCAAGAGTAATGTTAACGGGAAGTCTATCGGTAGCACCAATGTTTACTCGGCGAGTAAAATAAGTAAGCTCATCATTAAACGTAACATCTACCCATGATGGATCGCGTTTTAAAGCTAAAACTCTCTGCGCTTCACTCGTACTTAAAGTAGTGGTGAGAATTTCGTTTGTTTCGGTTTTTGAAATAATGATCTCGGCATCTACAAGTTGCTTAAGCTCTTGTAAAAGCGCATCGTCAAATTCAACGCCTATCAGCATGTAATACCTAAGTGTAGGTATTTCAACACGTATAAGACTGAGTTGAACTAAATAGTCATTTACAACAAACAAACCACTTTCTTTCTGGTTTACCACCAGAGCGACGCTGCTCTTAAGACTTTGTCCAACCTCAAAAAGTGGGGAATGTGAAGCCACAACCTTATGGTCTAAGCTTACCAGGGCAATAATGTCGGTATTAAGTCTTTCAGCGTAACTTCTAAACGCGGCCTCGATAGAGGGAATATTTTCTGTGCCCACCGCACGCCTAAAGTCAAATGAGCGTGACAACACTTTTGAAACACTTAAGATAACAGCCTGCCTGTCTGCAACAACCTTGTCGAAGACTTTTTCTGCTAGGGAGACATCGTGGTCAATATTTTGCACAACAAGTGTACTGGCAGAACGCCAAACGGCGCCAACAATCAGAAGCGATGCTATAACAATTCCTATGAATAAGGTTTGAAATAAACTCTGACTAAGTGTTTTTTGCACTGGGGTGCCCCATAGTTGTAACGGTAATTAGGTGGCAACAAACGCGACCATAGGCTAAGAGAATAGCCGAAGAATAGAACGAGTAACAGGGGTAACACGCTGTATATTTTGAAATTTAACGCTTTGTTACAATTGCACTATTGAACGCCTTAAAAGATTCGCAAAATCTTATATCAACGTCAATTTCTGAAATAAAAAAAGCCAGCAATCTGCTGGCTTTCTTATATATGGTGCGGAAAGCGGGACTTGAACCCGCACGAGCTATGCTCACCACCCCCTCAAGATGGCGTGTCTACCAATTCCACCACTTCCGCAAAAACTTTACTTAGTTTGAACCTTCGCTGTCGTCAGCCGCTGGTACGTCGGTTCCGTCAGTCTCGATAGCAGGTACGTCATTTTGTACCGCGTCTTCGATAACCGGAACGTCTTGGTCAGCAGGACGCTCAACTTCCTGCTCTACAGCAGCAGGAACTTCAAGGTTGTTCCACTCATCATCAGCACTTTCGCGATTCGCAGTAATTGCGCCTAGCGTTAAGCTGATAAAGAAAAACAAACCTGCCAAAATACCAGTGGTACGTGTCATGAAGTTACCAGAACCTGACGAACCAAATACTGTATTCGAGCCACCTGAACCGAATGAAGCGCCCATGTCCGCACCTTTACCCTGCTGGATTAAAACGAATCCAATTAATAAAAGAGCAACAATTAGGTATGCTACTAAAAGCACTTCGTAAATCATAAATACCTCGTCAGTTTGCCGCTTGGCAAATTGAAATAAAATCTTCAGCTTTTAAACTGGCCCCGCCAATCAAGCCACCATCTACATCTTTTTGAGCAAATAGCGTCTCAGCGTTATCTGGCTTCACACTACCACCGTATAAAATACGAAGGCTCTGAGCCAGAGTCGCATCTACTTTCGAGAAGTAAGTGCGAATAAATTCATGTACTTCTTGTGCTTGTTCTGGGCTTGCCGTTTTACCCGTTCCGATTGCCCAGATTGGCTCATAAGCGATAACGGTTTTGCTTAGCTCTTCTATAGACATCTTGCCTACCAGAGCGTCGAGTTGTTCGCCTACAAATGCTTCAACCTCACCGGCTTCTCTTACATCAAGAGGCTCGCCCACACAAATAATAGGGACAATACCAGCAGCAACACATTTTTTAGCTTTAAGAGCAACAAGTTCGCTTGACTCACCTTGGTCTTCGCGCCTTTCTGAGTGCCCAACTATAGCATAACTACAGCCAGCTTCTTTAAGAAGGTCTACCGAAAGCTCACCAGTATGAGCACCATTATCAAGGTGACTAACGTTCTGAGTACCAATTGAAAATGAATCCGTCTGAAACGCATATAAAAGCAATGAAGGTGCACATACAACTACTTCAGCTTTTGCTTTTAAACCCGCTAATTTCTGATTGAACTCAGCGACCAGCGCCAAATTCCCATTCATTTTCCAATTGCCAGCCACGAATGGCTTTCTTACATTATCACTCACAATGTAGACCTTAGCCCTGTCTTAAAGCGGGCGTGATATTAACTATTTAATTAAAAAGATACAAGCACAAAAAGCAAAATTTCCAGCTACGCCAACTAATTGGCGAGTTTACGAACAGTTTCGGCAATATGCTCTGCCCATTTTTGCGATTGGGATTCGTCGTTAGACTCAACCATTACACGGATAAGAGGCTCAGTACCGCTTTTTCGTAACAGTACCCTACCCGTTTTACCCAATGCTGATTCAGCCTCTTGTTTAGCACTTTGTACTTCATTGTGCGCGAGGTAATCCACGTCTTGATTAACATAGCGAACGTTGATGAGGGTCTGGGGGTACATGTCGAAGCCACTTGCCAAATCGTGCAGGTCCATGTGAGAACGAAGCATCGCTGCAAGAACTTGTAAACCCGCTACGATACCATCGCCAGTAGAACTCATATTAAGGTTCAATACGTGCCCTGAGTTTTCACCGCCAATAGACCAGCCTTTTTGCTGTAAAAGCTCCATCACGTATCGATCGCCCACATTACTTCGCGCGAAAGGAACACCTAGCTTAGACAAAGCGTTTTCAAGTCCAAGGTTACTCATTAGTGTGCCTACAACGCCGCCCTGCATTTTGCCGTTTTTAAGCGCGTCACGAGCAATAATATAAACAATCTGATCGCCATCCAGCACATTACCTAAATGGTCGACCATCATTAATCGATCACCATCACCGTCTAGCGCAAAGCCTAGGTCTGCGCCTGTTTCTTTAACCTTTTCAACGATAGCGTTCATTGATGTCGCACCAACGCCGTCATTAATATTCAAACCGTTTGGCGAAGTACCTAGCTCAATAACCGTAGCACCTAGTTCCCGTAGCACATTAGGTGCAATGTGATAGGTAGCGCCATGAGCACAATCAACCACAATTTTTAGACCGGTAAGAGAAAGCTCAGATGGGAATGTTCCCTTGCAAAACTCAATATAACGACCCGCGGCGTCGTTAATTCTTGTTGCTTTACCGAGTTTATCTGACGCAACACAAGTCATGGGTTGCTCAAGCATGTGCTCAATGGCTAGTTCTATGTCGTCGTCAAGTTTGAAGCCCTGTGCAGAGAAGAACTTAATGCCGTTATCATAGAATGGGTTGTGCGATGCACTAATCACAATACCGGCTTCAGAACGAAATGTTTTGGTCAGATACGCAATAGCTGGTGTTGGCATTGGCCCGAGCAAACCGATATCAATACCCGCTGCTGACAAGCCAGCTTCTAATGAAGACTCAAGCATGTATCCCGAGATACGCGTATCTTTACCGATAAGAACCTTATTTGTACCGCGACCTGCCAAAACTTTTCCGGCTGCCCAGCCTAACTTGATTACAAATTCAGGATTAATGTTGCTCTCGCCAACCTTTCCGCGAATGCCATCTGTTCCAAAATATTTGCGCTGCGTCATTATTATTCCTTATTTTATGGTATTCAGCATTTTCACAATATTGACAGCATCCGCTGTTTCTTTAACGTCGTGAACCCGAATAATCTGTGCGCCCATTTGTGCGACAATTGTAGCGAGGCTTATGCTTCCCGCCAAGCGCTCATCCACTTTTCTATTGAGTAAATTGCCAATCATTGATTTTCTAGACATACCAACAAGCACTGGATAACCAAGGTCCATTAACTTAGGTAAATGCTTCACCAATGCATAATTGTGTTCTAGCGACTTTCCAAACCCATAGCCGGGGTCAAACAATATTTTTTCTTGCGAGATTCCTGATGCTTTACACGCTTTCGCTCGTTCTAATAAAAACTGGGCAACGTCTTCAACCACATCATCATATGACGGATTGTTTTGCATGGTGCGAGGTTGACCTTGCATATGCATAAGACAAACTGGTACGCCAGCTTCTGATGCAGCCTCTAATGCACCTGGCTCTTGTAGGGCCCTAACGTCATTAATTAATCCGGCTCCCACACTAACGGCCTCTCGCATAACCTCGGCCTTACTCGTATCGATAGAAATTACACAACTTGCATTTTTCGCTACCGCTTCAATGACGGGAATAGTGCGATCTAACTCTTCCTGTAAAGATACCTCTGGCGCACCGGGCCGCGTAGACTCACCACCAATATCAATGAAAGTCGCTCCTTCATCGACCATTTGAAGTGCGTGTTCTGCGGCTTGATTAACATTTGCATGTTTTCCGCCATCAGAAAATGAATCGGGCGTGACATTTAAGATACCCATTACTTGGGGCTTTGAAAGATCGATAAATTTGTTACCAAAGTGCATGGACTACCTGCGTTATTATTTTTTACTTTACCAAGAGCATTAGAGCGAACTGATATAAATGCCTTTATAGCCTACTAATACGACTCAAGAGAAAGTTATAACTATAAAACATCTAGGCGATGATAAGCCCGCGCCAATAAAAAACGCCAGATATACTGGCGTTTTTATTTCAATATTAATGGGGACTTAGCTTGGGATATCGCCCGGCTTGCCCACTGACGGTTTGTCTACACCGTCGTTTTTAATTTCACCCTCTCGTACTGGCGCACCGCCACTTGGCTTATCACCGCCAGATGGCTTGCTGTCATCCCAATCTGCGGGAGGACGAACGTCAGTACGGTTCATTAGGTCATCAATTTGCTTTGCATCAATGGTTTCGTACTTCATTAGTGCGTCTTTCATTGAATGCAAGATATCGATGTTGTCTTCAAGGATCTTCTGAGCACGCTCATAGTTGCGATCAATTAATGACTTAATTTCCGCATCGATAGCACGCGCTGTGTCGTCAGACATGTTTGTTGCCTTCGACATAGATTTACCCAAGAACACTTCACCTTCGTCTTCAGCGTAAAGCATAGGACCCATCTTACTTGATAGACCCCACTGGGTTACCATCTTACGAGCAATTTCAGTAGCGCGCTCGATGTCGTTAGAAGCCCCGGTTGTGACCTTGTCGTCGCCGTAAATAACTGCTTCTGCAATTCTTCCGCCAAACAAGCTGGAAATCATGCTCTCTAGATGCTGTTTAGAGTGGCTTACGCGGTCTTGTTCAGGTAAGTACATAGTCACACCTAATGCACGACCACGTGGAATGATAGACACTTTGTAAACCGGATCATGCTCTGGCACTAAGCGACCAACAATGGCATGACCTGCTTCATGATAAGCTGTCATTTCTTTTTCAGACTCAGACATCACCATCGACTTACGCTCAGAGCCCATCATGATTTTGTCTTTCGCTTTTTCAAACTCTTCCATTGAAACAAGGCGCTTGTTGCCGCGTGCAGCAAACAGCGCAGCCTCATTTACCAGGTTAGCAAGATCAGCACCTGAGAAGCCTGGCGTACCACGAGCAATAACTGATGGTTCTACATTGTCAGCCACTGGCACTTTGCGAATGTGAACTTTAAGAATTTGCTCACGACCACGAATATCTGGAAGACCTACCACTACTTGACGGTCGAAACGACCAGGACGAAGAAGCGCGGGATCTAGTACGTCAGGACGGTTTGTCGCAGCAATAACAATGATACCTTCGTGACCTTCAAAGCCATCCATTTCAACAAGCATTTGGTTAAGGGTTTGTTCACGCTCGTCGTGACCACCGCCTAAACCGGCACCACGCTGGCGACCTACCGCGTCAATTTCATCGATAAAGATGATACATGGCGCCGCTTTTTTCGCCTGTTCAAACATGTCGCGAACACGTGAAGCACCAACACCTACAAACATTTCGACGAAATCAGAACCAGAGATAGTAAAGAACGGTACTTTAGCCTCGCCTGCAATCGCTTTGGCAAGCAAAGTTTTACCCGTACCCGGAGGACCTACCATCAATACGCCCTTCGGAATTTTACCACCTAGTTTTTGGAACTTAGACGGGTCACGTAAGAAATCTACCAGTTCAGATACATCTTCTTTCGCTTCGTCACAGCCAGCTACGTCAGCAAACGTTGTCTTAATTTGGTCTTCACCAAGTAAGCGGGCTTTGCTTTTTCCAAAAGACATGGCGCCACGGCCGCCGCCACCTTGCATCTGACGCATGAAGAATATCCACACACCGATAAGCAAAAGCATGGGGAACCATGAAATAAAGATTGATGTGAGAAGAGACTGCTCTTCTGGTGGCTCGCCATAAACCCTTACGTCATTCTTGACTAAGTCAGAGACCAACTTGTCATCGAAGTAAGGTACGAAAGTTTGGAAAGTTTCGCCTGAACGCTTAGTACCGCGAATTTCGCCGCTATTATTAATGCGAACTTCACGAATATTTCCCTGCTCTGCTTCTCTCAAAAACGTTGTATAGTCAGTTTGCGAACGAGACGATTCACTCGGTGAAAAGCTCTGGAAAACCGACATCAAAACAACGGCGATGACTAACCATAAGATTAAATTTTTTGCCATATCGCTCAATGCTAATAACCTCTATAAACCCGAATTGCTTGTATATCCAACAAGTTGTTTATTGAATAAACGACACAACTCGCAACGAAAACCGCTTAACCCAAAGCGTACTACACTTTATACCCACAAGCCACCAAATACACCTCACGAGACCGTGATCTGGACGAGTCTGGCTTACGTGTCTTGATGGTGGTGAAAGATTGTTTAAGTTCGTTCATGAACTCAACAAACCCTTCCCCTTGGAACACCTTTATGACAAACGAACCGCCGGGCTTTAAAACCTGATGACACATATCGAGCGCTAGTTCGCAAAGGTACATAGAGCGCGATTGATCAACAGACGCATTTCCTGCCAGATTCGGTGCCATATCTGACAACACTATATCTACGGTCTTCCCACCGATTCTGTTCAATAGTGCATCGAGAACAGCGTCCTCTCTGAAATCTCCTTGTAAAAAGTCGACGCCAACGATAGGGTCCATGGGCAAAATATCGCATGCGATAACTTGACCATTGTCGCCAACAAGCTGAGCTGCCAACTGCGACCAGCCACCTGGGGCCGCGCCGAGATCTACAAGCGTCATTCCTGGTTTGATAAGCTTATCTTTTTTATGGATTTCTTCCAATTTGTAGATAGCTCGCGATCGCCAACCTTCCTTCTGCGCTTTTTGCACATAATGGTCGTTAACATGTTCTGTGAGCCAGCGTTTACTGCTGGCGGAGTGTTTCTTTTTTGTCATTCCAATACAATGTCATTAGGATTGTAGAGAAGATGGCGTTAGAATACGTTATTTCAAGCATAAACTAACAGATTAATTGTAAGAATTATTAATACATGAAACTTTCAAACAAACAGAAACAATTTCTTAAAGGCCTTGCACACCCGCTAAAACCTGTTGTGCAGCTAGGCGCAAACGGCCTTACCGAAGGGGTGGTTGCAGAAATTGACAACGCCCTTAATCACCACGAATTAATTAAAGTTAAGGTGCCTACTGATGACCGCGAAGAAAAAGCGCTAATCATGGACGCCATTGTTCGTGAAACCAACTCAGTTAAGCTTCAAGTAATCGGCCACACGCTAATTATCTACCGTCAAAGTGAAGACTGTAAAATTCAGTTGCCAAGGTAGCTGCGAAATAACTGAATTAAAGGTGCCGATCCACATCGGCACCATAGTCTTTTCTCTTACTTCCCGTTAACATCACGTTAATAATAGTGAAAACACGGTTTAAGGGAAAATTATGACGCTAAATAATCTTACTGCCATTGTTACCGGTGGTTGCTCCGGACTTGGCCACGCCACCGCTATCGCCCTTCGAGACGCTGGTGCGAATGTCAGCCTTTTCGATCTTAATGACGAAGTCGGCGCACAACGCGTTGAAGAATTAGGTAAAGACAACACCATTTTCACCAAAGTAGACGTACGCGATGAAGCATCGGTTCAATCAGCTATCGACGCTACAACGGAAACGTTCGGCCCTATCTCGCTCGTCGTCAATTGCGCTGGTATTGCCCCCGCTAAACGTTTACTTGATAAAGAAGGCAATCCTGCCCCCCTTGGTGATTTTCAAAAAACAATAGACATTAATTTAGTGGGAAGCTTCAACGTTTCACGCTTGGTCGCCGCTACCATGGCAAAACAACCACCGATTAATGATGAAGGTGAACGCGGTCTTATTGTAAACACAGCATCAGTTGCTGGCTACGAAGGTCAAATAGGTCAAACGGCTTATGCTGCCAGTAAAGGTGGCATTATCGGGTTAACGCTCCCAATGGCGCGAGATTTAGCGCCATTAGGTATAAGGGTAAACACAATAGCGCCCGGCGTAATGGGCACACCGATGCTGCTTGCCATGCCTGAAAAAGTGCAAGATGCGCTGTCTGCCAACGTGCAATTCCCTAAGCGATTAGGACTGCCCGAAGAGTTTGCTAAATTGGTTATACATATGGCAAATAACAGCTACTTAAATGGTGAAACAATCCGCTTGGACGGCGGTTTGCGTATGCCGCCTAAATAAATATTAGGCGTATTATCAATTGGGGAGCGCAGTGCTCCCTTTTTTGTATTTTATAGCCAAAAAGAAGACAAAGAATTAAAGACGTTTAAGAGTCGCGCCGTTTTTCTGCGCGCTTGAAGGCGTTTAGAGCCTTATAAAACCTTTCTCTTTATCAAATATCCGCGTGTGCGCTCTTTGATTGTCTTTCGCTGAATATAGTGCTTTATCGGCTTTTAATAATTGCGCAGCAATAACGTCTGACTCTTTCAGTCCATCTTGCTCTAGTACCGCACCACCAATGCTTACAGTTAATGGATTACCATTTGGAAGTACAATGGTCTCGATTGCATTGTGTAGCCTGTCGCTGAAAGACTTGATGGATTCAATATTCGCGTTATATAGAACAATCAAAAACTCTTCTCCGCCCCATCTAGCAACCACATCCGTTTCACGAACTTGTTCAAGGAGTAGTTTGGAAAGCGCTACCAAAACCTTATCTCCCTCATCGTGCCCGAAAGTGTCGTTAATATCTTTAAAAAAATCGATATCTAAGAGCAAAAATGATAAGGGGAAAAAAGCACGAGATGATTGGGTTATTAATACGTTTATGTCGTCTTTCGCTGCTCGTCGATTCAGTAATGGCGTTAGCGAGTCTTTGCGACTAACCGCTGTTAGTTCTTCCGTCTTTTTTTCAAGCAGATCTCTTGCTTCTAGCAATTCCTGATAAAGCTTATCTCGCTCTTCGGCTACATAAATAGCCCAGTACACAATGTTGTCTGACAACGTTAAATTCGCCACGGCGGGAACACGCATCCCCCCTTCAGAAATCAACGTAATTTGGACTTCTAAGTACTTTCCGTTAGCGAAAATGATGGGTTTTATATAGCTTTCATAAAAAATTAAGCTGGCTTTAGACACAATTTTGGCTATTTTCGCCTCAACCGGCTTTTTCAAACCAAGGTAGTCGTACGCAAAAGGGTTCAACCAGATAATTTTAGTAGTTTCAATATCTGACTTTATTAATAAACAGGGAAAATCTTCCCCAACCCACTCATTCAACTGACAAACTCCCTTACGATTGAAGATACAATGGCGGGATTTGTCATATGCAAACAATGTCCGTGTGCATCAACAACTTTTAGCTGGGAGCTTGGAATTATTTGATTCATGTACTCTCCCACTGCGGTGGAAGCTAGATTGTCGTGTTTGCTTTGTACGATGAGTGTGGGAAGGGTAAGCTTAGAAAGCATAGCCCTGTCGTCAGCGAAAAACGTAGCTTTAGCAAAGGGTTTTGCAAACTTTGGATCAGTGGAGCAGAAACTGGTCTCAAGTTCTTGCGTTAGTGCTGCATCGCTATCTTGCCCCATCACAAGAGGTGCCAAGTAGTTCGCCCACCCTACATAGTTTTTGTCCATTAAATTAATTAACTCTTCTAAATCTTCCTTGTCGAAGCCACCTTCATATTCAGGAGGAAAATTAAGAAAACAGGGGGAGGGACATATCATAACAAGCTTTGAAAAAATATGAGGAGACTGAATGGCCGCATGCATGCCAATCATGCTGCTTACAGAGTGACCAACAAAAATTATATCTTCTAAGCTAAGTTCCTCGCAGATATCTAGTACGTCTTGCGCGTAACCTTTCAGCGTTGAATAACGCTGTTTGCTATAAGCTGAATAGTCAGAAGAACCGCACCCCACATAATCGAATAGAATCACTTTATATTGCTTATCGAGATACGGTAGCAGGTGGCGCCACATTTTCTGATCACAGCCAAAACCGTGAGCCAGCATTATTACCTTATCGCCAGAACCATGAATCGTGACATTATTTCTCGCCTCTACATTATGAGAAGGTTGCATAGTATTGCCTCAAAATCTTTTACGTTTGCAAAATAAGTATCGCGAACAAGGCGACAATTATGGTCGCCGTTGTTCTTCTAGTTGTTCTAAACGTAGCACGATTACCTGAAAGGAAAGGTTAATATTTCATTTATTCTCCATCCCCACCATTTACGATAAGCGCGATATTGTATAAACGATTCACCGCATGGTAGTTAATAGAGTTTTTCGGGTAGCGTCCTTTGCTGCTGATCTTACCCGCTTCCTGCTCCATCAAAATAGTAAGCGCATCGTCCACGGTTTCAACAGTATAAATATGAAATAGCCCCTTTTTCACCGCATCGATAACCGTGGCATCTAACACCAGATTAATCGCATTCGATTTAGGGATGATTACGCCCTGAGTACCGGTTAAACCACGGTGTTGGCACAAGTCAAAAAAGCCTTCTATCTTTTCGTTTACACCGCCAACTGCTTGCACTTCGCCATATTGGTTAATCGAACCTGTAATGGCCAAGGTTTGTAAGCATGGGATTTCGGTAAGCGCTGAGATAAGGGCAACCAGCTCGCCAAGAGACGCACTGTCGCCGTCAATGTGTCCGTATGACTGCTCTAGCGCAATATTCGCTGATAGCGTTAGCGGGAAATGCTGCGCATACTTGTTGCCTAAATAACCGTTGAGCAACATAACACCTTTAGAATGTATAGGTTGTCCAAGCTCTACTTCCCGCTCAATATCAACCACACCACTAGCCCCCGCAAAAACAGTAGACGTAATACGAGCCGGAGTACCAAATGCTGTATCGCCAATGTCTAACACCGTCAGGCCATTAACCTTACCTACCGCTTTACCTTCAGTGGCAATGAGCACGTGCCCTTCTTTAATGTCGTTTAGAAGGGTTTGACTTACGCGGCCAGTACGACGCTTTTTCGCACTCAACGCGGTCTTTAAGTGATCAAGCTCTAGCGTATCCGCATTAGATTTCTGGCAAAAATAGTAGGCTTCGTTAACCAGTTCGATCACTTCCGCGAAATGGGCTGAAAGCTTCTCTTTGTGCTCTGCCATTCTCAGCGAGTATTCTACAAGCCTACACATGGCGTTAGCTGTGATACCTTTGAGCCCAAGGTGTATGAGATGGGCACGTACCTTACCCACGAAATCGAAAAGCGCTTGCCTTGTGACCGGAATCTCCAAGTCAAAATCTACCAACACTCTGAACAGTTCATCAAACTCGTCATCATAATCTTGCAGTGTGTAATATAAATCGCGGGAGCCTAACAAAACGATTTTCACATTTAGGTCGATGGGCTGTGGGTTAAGCGTAATATTATTCACCATACCCACGTCTTGCTGGGGTAAATCCATGCGTAAACGTTGAGATTTGATGGCGAGCTTCAAAGTATCCCACACGAAAGGCTGTTCAATGAGCTGGTCTACATCTAGCAATAGATAACCGCCGTTTGCTCGGTGCATAGCACCAGGCTGTATCATTCGATAGTTAGTAAATACACTGCCATGAATGTTGGTGTACTCGATTTTACCAAACAGGTTTTGGTAGGTGGGGTTTGGCTCATAAATAACGGGGGCCGCATCGTCAAGTTTATTCGACACCAAAACGTTGGGTAGAAACTGCTCTTCTAAGAAAATCTTTTTGTCAAAATCGTCGCTTTTCTCGTCCTTCTGCTCTTCACTGTGAATAACTAAAACGGCGTTGACCAAGGCCGTTTTGAGCTGTTTGAGGTACTTCATCACCCCGAGTTCAGACGTGTATTTATGTTCAAGCACTTTTAGCAGGGGCTTAATGCCCTGCTCTGCAGTCTTTTTATCGAGCTCACGCAAACGCTCTGAGTTTTCGCGCTTCCACGTTGGCAAGCTCAATAAGCTTTCACTTAATCTGTTTTCTAGCTCGTCGATAAGCGTGTAAAAGCCTTCTCTTTGCTCATCTGTTAACGTGGCAAACTCGGTATCGCTTATAGGCTTACCGTTTACGATAGGTGAAAAGGTGATTGAACCGCCTTCTTCATAAAGCGCAACGTCGTTTGCTTGTGCGTAACGCTCTACTGCGTCAATCGCAGCATCATATTTTTGTTCAAACTCTCTTGATATCGACGCGCGACGACGTTGATAACCCGGGTTGTCAAATGCAATGGGCAATGAGTCCAAAACATCATCGATAAGTGCAGCCATGTCTTTGTGAAACGCTTTGCCGCCACCAGGAGGGAATTTTAGCGCTACAGGTTCACGCTCTTCCTCAAAATTATTGATATAGCACCAGTCATCAGGTGCAGAAAGTTGAGATACTTGGCGCTCTATGTAGTCTTTTACTAGGGTAAAACGCCCGGTCGCAGGCTCGCCCATAACATAAAGGTTATAGCCCTTTGTGTTAATGCCTAACCCAAAAGTTAGCGCTTCACGGGCACGCTCTTGTCCGATAAAGGTAGCATTAAGCGCTTCCTCATCTTTTAGGGCACTATTAATCGCGCGGCGGTTAATGGTAGGTGATAACGCGTCTACGTCTAACGCAAATGGTTTACTGTCTACAGACATCTTATTCTATATTCGTTACTTTACTTAAGTGAAACCCTAATTAACATTAGTGTCAAACGCTTATCCGTAATAAAGCACCTTTGCACCGCCAATTGCACAACAAACAACCAGCTATATGTAGATATGGTATATTTTGTTTTTAGTGGTATGCCACTTACCACGCATGCTCTGCTAAGAGTCGCTTTACTCTTATCGGATAATATCAATGTGCTGCAGTAGCAATACAAGAGCGAAAACAAGCAATAGTTAATCAGAGTATTCATAATGACAAAAATAACAACTTCAACATCGCAGGTTCGCCTTACTCCTCTTTTAATACTGCTCATTGGTGCCGCTTTTTCGCCTTCGAGCATCGCAAACGTCAATTACGCGGACAACTCGGGTTTTTCAATTACCAACGTCAGTGAAAGCCATGCCCCTATCGAAGTGGTTTATTCTCACTTTATTGAACATGTTGATATGTGCTGGCCTAAAGATCATACGTGGTGGAAAGGCTCCCTGAGAATTGATGAACAAGCTGGCGGTTGTTTCTGCGAGACCACCGATAATGCAAGCGCTGTGCATATGCTCATAAGCTACGTTGAGCCACAAAAAAAAGTAATAATGACCGGTGGCTTAGGACCGCTTCAAGAAATGGGGGTAACTGGTGCGTTAACGTGGGAATTTAGCACTATAGAGGGAAACACGTCCAAAACAAAAGTTACCCTTACCTATAACGCGTCGGGTAACATCCATTTTGACGGAAAAAAGGCGTCGAATGAGGATGCCGCTAATTTGGTCAATGTAATTGATAAGGTGCAGGCGCAGCAACTTAACGCATTGACTACATTTAGTGATGCGAATTAGTTAAAAAATAGCAGTTTACTTCGCTGGTTACATACTAACTTATTAATTAATGCTCACTTTTCAAGCAAGCGACAATAAAATTCGCCTAGTTCGGTGTTAAGCTATTGAGGCATAGCTTAGCGCTGGGTTATTCTATTGGGCTATATATGTGTAATGTGGGAATATCCCACGCTCGGTTAGCCGGCAATATTGCGAAATTACCCATCAGAGTATTTGCAACAAATTCGCCTCACACCGACCCATAAACGTTTTAACTTTTAATGCGGAAGCCTAAGTTTCATGGCCGATAATCAGTACAACCCGAAAGACATTGAACAACGCGTTCAGCAATACTGGGAAGATAACCAATCTTTTAAAGCAAATGACGACGTAGAAAAAGAAAAGTTCTACTGTCTGTCTATGTTCCCATATCCAAGTGGCCGACTTCACATGGGTCACGTGCGCAACTACACCATCGGTGATGTAATTAGCCGTTTTCAGCGCATGCAGGGTAAAAATGTATTGCAGCCTATGGGTTGGGACGCTTTCGGTCTTCCGGCTGAAAACGCTGCGATCAATAACAATACCGCACCGGCTAAATGGACATACTCAAATATTGATTACATGAAAAACCAGCTTCGCTCGTTAGGTTTTGGCTACGACTGGGACCGCGAAGTAACGACATGTAAGTCAGACTACTATCGTTGGGAACAGTGGTTCTTCACGCGCCTTTATGAAAAAGGTCTTGTGTACAAGAAAAACTCTACTGTGAACTGGGACCCTGTTGACCAAACTGTTTTGGCTAATGAGCAGGTAATTGATGGTCGCGGGTGGCGTTCAGGTGCGCTTGTTGAGCAAAAAGAAATTCCACAGTGGTTTATTAAGATTACTGATTACGCTGAAGAGCTGTTACAAGACTTAGAACAGCTTGAGGAATGGCCAGACCAAGTTCGCGCAATGCAAGCTAACTGGATTGGTCGCTCTGAGGGTGTTGAAATTACCTTTGATTTAGCGTCAGCGGTTAACGATATTGCCGATTTAACGGTATACACTACACGCCCAGACACTTTCTACGGTGTAACCTACGTTGCGGTAGCAGCGCAGCATCCACTTGCCGAATTTGCAGCAAAATCTAACCCAGATTTAGCGGCCTTCATCGACGAATGCAAAAACACAAAAGTTGCTGAAGCTGAATTAGCAACGATGGAGAAGAAAGGCTTCGCAACAGGGTTTGAAGTGGTACACCCATTAACGGGTGAGAAGCTTCCAATTTGGGTGGCTAACTTTGTATTGATGGACTACGGTTCTGGTGCCGTTATGGCAGTTCCAGGTCACGATCAGCGCGATTGGGAATTTGCGACTAAATACGGCCTTCCAATTCAACAAGTTATCGCGCCAAATGCAGGTGATGAAGATAAGTGCGATTTATCAGCGTCTGCCTATACCGAAAAAGGCTGTTTGATCAACTCAGATAGGTTCAACGGTCTTGAATTCGCCGCTGCATTTAACGGCATTGCTGACGAGTTGGAGAGCAAAGGCTGTGGTAAGCGTAAGGTTAACTATCGTCTCAGAGATTGGGGCGTAAGCCGTCAACGCTACTGGGGCGCACCTATTCCAATGCTGAATTTGGAAAATGGCGAGTCAGTTCCTGTACCTGAAGACCAACTGCCTGTCGTTCTGCCAGAAGATGTGGAAATGAACGGCGTAACGTCGCCAATTAAAGCAGACCCTGAGTGGGCGAAAACCACTTATAACGGTGAACCTGCATTGCGTGAAACCGATACCTTCGATACCTTTATGGAGTCGTCGTGGTATTACGCACGCTATTCGAGTGCTACAAGCAATGACGCTATGCTGGATCCCACTTCTGCTAACTACTGGCTACCAGTAGACCAGTATATTGGCGGTATCGAGCACGCTATTTTACATTTGCTTTACTCTCGCTTCTTCCACAAGCTTCTTCGTGATGAAGGTCTCGTGAATTCTGACGAGCCGTTTAAGCGCTTATTATGTCAAGGCATGGTGCTGGCCGACTCTTACTACCGCGAAGACGCGTCTGGTAAGAAAACTTGGTTCTCGCCTACCGAAGTAAGCACAGAAAAAGACGACAAAGGCCGTATTGTTAAAGCATGGCTTACTGCTGACGGTGAAGAAGTTATTCACGGCGGCATGACTAAAATGTCTAAATCGAAGAACAACGGTATCGACCCACAAGAAGTTATCGACCAGTATGGTGCTGATACTGTGCGTTTGTTTACCATGTTTGCCGCGCCACCTGAACAAACGCTTGAATGGGTAGACTCTGGAGTTGAAGGTGCCAATCGTTTCTTGCGTCGTGTATGGAAACTGGTAACCGAACACGTTGAAAAAGGAACGCCTGAAGCTATTGACGTTAAGGCACTGTCGAAAGATCAGCAGGCCCTTCGCCGCGAAGTGCACAAGACCATTGAGAAAGTGTCTGATGACTTAGGTCGTCGTCAAACCTTTAATACTGCGGTTGCAGCCGTAATGGAATTGCTAAATCACCTTCAAAAAGCGCCTCAAGAAAACGCACAGGACATCGCTATTATGCGCGAAGCTTGTGAATCAATCTTGTTGCTTCTTAACCCAATTACGCCACACATTGCTCACGAGCTATGGAAGGTATTGGGTCATAGCGAAGATATCGATTTAGCTCCATGGCCGAAAGCTGACAAAGATGCGCTGGTTGAAGATGAAAAACTTATCATTGTTCAGGTTAATGGCAAGGTTCGCGCTAAAATGACGATAGCCGCTGATGCAACCAAAGAGACCATTGAAGCTTCTGCTAAAGCGCAGCCAAACGTTCAACAATTCATCGAAGGTAAAACCATTCGCAAGGTAATTGTTGTTCCTGGCAAGCTTGTGAATATTGTAGCTAACTAGGTCTGCATACTATGAAAAAGCACTTACAATTCGCAGCAGTTGTAATGAGTATGGTACTGGTAACAGGCTGTGGCTTTCACTTAAGAAGTAGCCCTAGCCTGCCAGATGACGTCAACACAGTTGTCATTGAAAGTGCTAGAGCACACGCGCCGTTGGCGCGTGCTCTCAACAAACGTTTAAATGTTTACGGGTTAAATCGTGTCGATGTGAGCGACTCTGCGTCATCAAGTCAAAATATCAACATATACCTCCTTCCTGAAAAGCTAGAACGGCAACTTCTTTCTGTCTACCCTTCTGGGCAAGTGGCAGAATACGAGCTTATCTACGTTGTTCGCTATCGCGTTCAGTTTCCCGGAAAAGAAGCCGTTATGGCCCAATTTGAGGTGGTGAGAGATTATCAGGACGATCCTGACCAAGTACTTGCAAAATCACGAGAGCTTGATTTGATGTTAAGTGAAATGCGCGACGAGGCAGCAGACATCATGATTAGGCGCCTCTCTAGCCAAGCCACTGCAGCGCCGGCTTTATCAACGAATCAGCCATAAGCATGCAAATCTATCCAAATCAATTTAGCCAAGATATAGCAAAAACACTTCGTCCAACCTATTTAGTGTTCGGCGATGAACCCCAGCAAAAATTTGAAGTTATCGAGCAAATTCGTGCTAAAGCCAAAGCCAATGGTTTTGAGGAACGCACAGTGCTGGTTGCAGAAACCGGGTTTAATTGGAACCAACTTATAGAAGCGACACAAAGTATGTCGCTTTTTTCAAGCCAGCAGTTTATTGAATTAGAATTACCTACTGGGAAGCCAGGTTCTGAGGGCAGTAAAATGCTGCAAGAGGTTGCTGCGTCGCTAAACCCGGATATCTTGTTACTGGTACACGGCCCTAAAATTGGCAAAGACGTACAGCGCGGCAAATGGTTCAAAGTTTTAGACGATATGGGTGCGTCAGTCTTGTGCTATCCCCTTGAAGGCAAACAGCTTAATGCGTGGCTAAACCAGCAGCTAAAGTCTCACAACCTCACAGTATCAGCGTCTGGCGCTAAAATGATTGCCGATTTCTGCGAAGGTAACATGCTGGCTGCCAAACAGGAAATTGACAAACTCGCCCTGCTCTATCCTCAGCATTCAATCACTGAAGAGCAGATCGAAAAAGCCATGGTAGACCAGTCACGCTTTAGCGTATTTCAGCTAGTTGACGTAATGCTAAGCGGTGATAGCACGCGCTGTATAAAGATGCTTTATCGGTTAGAAAGTGAAGGTCTAGAGCCCAACATTATTATCTGGGCGCTCATCAGAGAATGGGAACAGCTTTGGAAGTTAAAGTTAGCACAGCAAAGCGGTACACCTATTCAATGGCAAAAGTTTGGTATATGGCGTAACAGGCAGGGTTATTACCAAAGTGCTTTAAATCGGCTTAGCCTTGCTCAGCTAGAAGATATTCAAAAAGCGCTCACGAAATCAGACCATGCGTTTAAGCAAAATGTGGTTGCTCGCCCATACGTTGAAATGTGTCATCTTTGCATGATGTTCATGGGGATTGACTTACGCAACATTCCACTGCTTCAGGCATAAAGGCAGTATGTAGTGCGTGAGACAATACAACCCCGAGTTAGGTCCACTGTGAAAGCCATTCTTGGCGGAACATTTAATCCTCCACATAAAGGCCATATATTTGCTGCCTTAAAAGCTGCAGATGAAATTGGGATTGCGCATGTACACCTGATGCCCTGTAAGCTTGCGCCGCATAAGTCCGTTGGTGTGTCAGAGACTCACCGGGTTAAAATGATTGAACTGTGCGCTCAAACCAATGAAAGACTTATTCCAGAATTGATCGAGCTGTCATTACCATCGCCGTCTTACACGGTAAAAACGCTGCGCGCCTTAAAGCAAAAAAGCGCTGACACAATCTGTTTTTTCATTGGCGCAGATTCGCTGTATAATCTAGATAAATGGTACGAGTGGGAACACCTGCTCGATTATTGTCACTTAGTGGTAATGCGTAGAGACGATGAAATATTTTCGCCTCCCCCCGCAGTACAAACGTGGTTAGATTGTCATGTGACTCGCGAAAAACGTGTTATACACGAAAAGCCTGCTGGTCACGTGTTATTAATCGACACACCACTTTATAGTGTTTCATCAACTGAAATTCGAGATGTGCTATCTGGTATAGCAAAGCCTGCGAAGGCCGATGTATTAAATCGTTCCTCTATCAACGGATGGCTAGAAGAGGATGTACTTAAGTACATCAACGAACATCAGTTATATAAAAGTTAAGTAAGTGAGGAAAACTCTTGGAGAGTCAACAGCTCAAACAGTTTGTTAAAGACAAAATTGACGATATGAAAGGCCGTGATGTTATTGAATTAGACGTTCGCGGCAAATCTAGCATTACAGACACAATGATCATTTGTTCTGGTAATTCGAAGCGCCATGTTTCTTCTATTGCAGAAAATGTAATGGTAGAAGCAAAAAATGCCGGCCACGCTCCCGGGAGTGTGGAAGGTAAAGAGACTGGCGAATGGGTACTTGTCGACTTTGGCGATGTTATTTTGCACGTTATGCAAGACGAAACCCGTGATTTCTATCAGTTAGAAAAACTGTGGTCATAGCGGTTTAACCTGCCGCTTGTCGCAAGCAGTAGCACGGTCGGTAAAGGCCATACTTTGTTGTGTATGGCCTTTATTGCGTAAGTGAAACAGTAAATCCTGAAGTAAGGTAAAGTTAAGTGCGTATACAGATTGTCGCCGTTGGAACAAAGATGCCGAACTGGGTTAGTGCGGGTGTTGATGAATTCATACGCCGTTTTCCTAGTGATATGCCGGTTTCTTTTACCGAAATCCCTGCAGGCAAACGGGGGAAAAACGCCGACATTAAACGCATCTTAGAAAAAGAAGGCGAGCTTATGCTTGCCGCCATTCCAAAAGGTAACCGCATTGTGACCTTAGAAGTTACAGGTAAACCCTGGGATACACCGACACTTGCTAGGCAACTCGATAACTGGAAAATGGACGGAAGGGACGTCAGTCTTCTCATCGGTGGGCCTGAAGGGCTTGCTCCAGAGTGTATTTCCGCGTCAGAACAAAAGTGGTCGTTATCGGCTCTAACCCTTCCACACCCTCTTGTCAGGATTATCCTAACAGAGAGCTTATATCGTGCTTGGTCGGTGACGCAAAACCACCCTTATCACCGTGAATAAGATGTTGTTCCGCTAATGCAAAGGAAGTCAATGCAACGAAAACGCCAGGCAATACGCGACCACTCTGCTGAAGCAAACTTATTCGCACGTCGCGCTTCCATAGCATTTATCATCGTGGTCGCAATGTTAGGAATAGTGCTAAATAACTTATATTCCCTGCAAGTTACTCAGTTCGAAGATTATCAAACCCGCTCAAACGGCAATAGGATAAAAGTTCTGCCTATCGCGCCAAACCGAGGGCTAATTTACGACCGTAATGGTGTTCTTCTGGCGGAAAATCGCCCTGTTTTTAGCTTGGAAGTTATCCCTGAAGACGTCGAAGATATCGACAAAACACTTGCCGATTTAACCGCTCTAATGGGAATAACAAGCGATGAATTAGAGCGCTTTCAGTCAACGCTTAAAGGTACTCGTCGATTCAAACCTGTGGCGTTGCGTACACAGCTTACAGAAGAAGAAGTTGCGTTATTTTCGGCGAGTAAGCACAAATTCCCCGGTGTACAAATTGAAGCCCGGTTGGCCCGTCATTACCCTTATAAAGAAACGCTTACCCATGCACTAGGTTACGTTGCGCGTATTAACAAGCGAGACTTACAAAAATTAGTTGAAGCTGGCCAAGAAGATAACTACGCGGCCACGCATGACATTGGCAAGCTGGGCATAGAAAAGTATCACGAAGAATTACTGCATGGAGAGGTGGGTTATCAGCAGGTAGAGGTGAATAACCAGGGGCGCATTATTCGCGTCCTAAGTGTAGAACCGCCAACACCTGGCAAAGATATCGTGCTGAATCTCGATTTAGAACTTCAGTTAGAAGCGCAGCGTATTATCGACGGCATGCGCGGCGCGGTCGTGGTAACTGATATCAAAACCGGCGGTGTACTCGCCCTTTATTCGAACCCCAGTTACGATCCAAACTTATTCGTCCACGGTATCAGCAGTAAAAACTATTCTGCGCTTTTAAATTCACCCGACCGCCCACTTATTAATCGCGCCACTCAAGGGCAATACCCTCCAGCATCAACGATAAAGCCACATCTCGGCTTTGTAGGCTTGGAAGAAGGTGTGATCACAAAAGACTACACCATTACTGACACAGGTCGCTACAAGCTACCTAACGTATCACACGTGTGGCGTGACTGGCGCAGATGGGGGCACGGTAAAGTTGACGTATCGAAAGCGATAGAGGTGTCGTGTGATACCTATTACTACGAACTGGCCTATAAACTTGGTATCGATAAAATCAGTGAGGCCATGTATGAATTTGGTTTCGGCGATTTCACCGGAATTGATTTGTACGAAGAGTCAGACGCTAATATGCCCAGTCGTGGATGGAAGCGAGCGCGCTTTAACCAACCATGGTATATCGGTGATACCATTCCTGTTGGTATAGGGCAAAGCTACTGGACTACCACCCCTATCCAACTAAACACGTCCGTCAACGCACTGATAAACGCTGGCGAACGTTATATTCCTCAATTAATAAGAGGATATATGAATTCCGATACGTCGGTTGACCTTATTCCACTCAAATCGCTTCGTCCTATCGAGATTAAAAACCGCGACAATCTGGATGTAGTACTAAACGCAATGCGAGACGTGGTAAGTGGTGAAGAAGGCGGCGCTAGACATGCCTTTGCCGATACACCATACGATTCAGCGGGAAAAACCGGGACGGCCCAGCTATTTACAGTTGGACAAAACGAAAAATACGACGCATCTAAAATAGACGAGCGACTAAGAGACAACGCAATGTACGTTGGTTTCGCGCCGTTTGAAGACCCTGAAATATCTGTGACTGTGGTGCTAGAAAATGTAGGGGGCGGAAGTAAAAATGCGGCACCGGTAGCCCGTCAAATAATGGACTTTTATTTTCGAGACCGTATCTTCGACACTAATAATGAAGAAACCGCACAAAATGATTTAATGTTAGGGGCATCGCAGTGAAAAGAACGACTATAAACCCCAACAAAATTAATTTACTGCAGCGGATTCATATTGATGGATGGCTGCTGGTTGGCTTACTTGTTTTAAGTGGTGTGGGTCTATTTACGCTGTATTCAGCATCTGGCCAAGACATGGAGCAAATGGAACGACAGTTCATTCGCCTTGGCTTTAGCTTTGTTGTTATGTTTGTGTTAGCTCAATTCCCCCTCGGCGTTTATCGCTTTTTCTCCACCTATGCCTATGTTGGTGGCCTACTCATGCTTATCGCCGTTTTGCTGTTTGGCGATATGGGTAAAGGTGCGCAGCGATGGTTAGATTTGGGCTTTATACGCTTTCAGCCTTCAGAATTAATGAAGTTAGCTGTTCCCATGATGGTAGCTTGGTATATCAGCAAGTTTACCCTACCGCCTCGCAGCGCCCATATTATTTTGGGGTTTGCCCTTGTTGTCGTACCCACAATCCTTATTGCTAAACAACCAGACTTGGGTACATCACTGCTTATAGCAAGTTCGGGGGTATTCGCTATCTTTCTTGCAGGCATGAGCTGGAGGCTTATTTCTGTAGTCGGCGCCCTCATTGGCGCGTTTGCGCCGGTCATGTGGTTCTTCTTAATGAAGGATTATCAGAAACAGCGCGTATTAACATTTCTAAATCCAGAGAGCGACCCGCTGGGTTCAGGTTATCACATTATTCAATCGAAGATTGCCATCGGCTCAGGTGGCGTTGATGGTAAAGGTTGGCTACAGGGCACTCAATCTCAATTGGAGTTTTTGCCTGAGCGACACACCGACTTCATATTTTCTGTATTTAGTGAAGAATTCGGCCTGACAGGCGTAATGTGTTTAATGGCTATTTATCTTTTCATAATTTTGCGCGGCCTAATTATTTCAAGCAGAGCACAAGACGCCTATGCAAAATTACTAGGTGGCAGTATAACTCTGACTTTCTTTGTATACGTGTTTGTGAACATGGGCATGGTATCGGGGTTACTACCTGTTGTAGGTGTTCCCCTACCTTTGGTGAGCTTTGGTGGTACATCTATGGTGACTTTGATGGCCGGATTTGGCATTCTAATGGCAATAGCCACACAAAAACGATTAATGTCTAGATAAACCCTATGTTGCATCATCTGATTTCAGTACGTGTAATGCTTATCGAAAAACTGGCAAACCGGAAGTACTATAAATATGGTGCAGCCCTTCTAGTAGGATTACTGCTAAGCGGGTGCCAGAGCACACCAACACAAAGTAGCCGCTATACACAGCACAAAGACTCTGCACCAAAGCACGTAGCCAAGACACCTGAAACATTGGATGCCGTGCCTAAGTATGAGGCGTATCGCATGTTTAACAGCAGGCCATACAAAGTGCTTGGTAAACATTATACGCCAATGAACAGTGGTAAAGGTTATGAAGAAGTAGGCTACGCGAGTTGGTACGGTCAAAAATTTCATGGCCATTTAACCTCAAATGGCGAAACTTACAATATGTTCGCCATGAGCGCCGCTCACAAAACTCTACCTCTTCCCTCTTATGTTCGCGTGACCAACTTAGAGAATAACAAACAGGCGATTGTGCGCGTTAACGACCGCGGCCCGTTTCACGACAATAGAATTATTGACCTGTCTTATGCAGCAGCAGTCAAATTAGGCTATCACAGTAAAGGCACGGCCAAGGTCAAATTAGAAGTTATCCATTTTGACGAACGCAACAATGTTACCGTAGGTAATGGTCCCACGGTCTCTTATGACGAATATCTTGGTATTGATGTAGTGCCGTCTCCTAAAGTTGTAGTGAATACAAATTCCCCTGAAACGGCGACAGAAAGCAGTAGTGAAGTCGGTAACGGTATCTATATACAGGTCGCAGCACTATCTAACGCTGAAAAAGCGAAATCTATTTCTAATGTTTTATCGGCGCTATATCAAATTCCGGCCCACCTCCCTGTTGCGGATAACATTTATAAACTTCAACTGGGCCCTATCCACGACGAGGCCGTCGTTGCAGAAGTGCTGCAGCAACTCAAGCAGAATGGCTACCCGAACGCCTACGCTATCACTCAAATGCTGTAAGCAAAATGAAGGCTCTTTATTAACACGTGAGCATGAAAAGCCCACGCCTTGTAATCCATTTTTCCTCTCCTTTTCCATGACACTGCAGGTTGCTTACTAAATCGTCTATTTTGTGGCATTTTTGTGTCATTCAGCAGGCAATATCACGGTTTCTTCGTCTAACACCTACTAAGACGTAAACTTTTTTGATAAAACCTAGTCTTACAGGCAGCCTTTCGTTAGGATCTAGCTTAGCCCTTTGATAAATCAGGGTTGGCATTAATGATTCGGTTACGAACTGGACAAAAGCTAAATTTGGGTAGCCATGTTTTGCGGTATTCGCTTCGCGGTCTCCGCAACAATAGGGTAAGCTTTAACTCACACGGATAAAACGGTCAAAGAAATTAGAACCATGCTCAGAATAATTCAACGCGCTAAACCGTCATTACTTTCATTTGCCTTTTTGGTAATGGGCTCTTTACTAATTACAGCAAACGCTGCAGTAGTAACACCGCCTGCACCAACAGTTGCTGCTGAAGGTTTTTTACTTACCGACTATGAAACAGGCAATGTCATCGCATCGAAAAATGCAGACATGCAGCTTGCGCCCGCAAGCTTAACCAAAATTATGACTATCTACGTAATCGGTAAAGAACTTCAAGCAGGCAATATCAGCTTAGATGACGAAGTTACCATTTCTGAAAATGCATGGGCGAAAAAATTCCCTGACTCTTCAAAAATGTTTATCGAAGTGGGTACACAAGTTTCAGTAAGAGATTTATTACGAGGCATCGTTGTTCAATCAGGCAATGACGCATGCGTAGCCATGGCAGAGCACGTTGCGGGGTCTGAGTCTGCCTTCGCTAGCATGATGAATGCGCATACTGCGTCTCTTGGTATGACGGGTTCACATTGGGTAAATGCACACGGGTTACACGACCCAGATCACTACACTACTCCTCGTGATATGGCCATTTTGTCTCGCGCACTTATTGCAGAAACGCCAGAGATGTACAAAATTTACAGCGAAAAAGAATTTACGTACAACGGTATAAAGCAGTATAACCGTAACAGCCTGTTGTGGGATAAAAGCCTAAACGTAGACGGCATCAAGACAGGTCATACTTCAGATGCAGGTTACAGCCTAATCACTTCAGCAGAGCAAGGCGGTATGCGTCTTATCTCTGTAGTAATGGGCACTGACAGCGAACGTGCCCGAAAAGTGGAAAACAAAAAGCTGCTTAAATACGGTTTCCGTTTTTATGAAACACTTACTCCCTATCAAGCTGGTCATAGCTTTGTAGCACATCGTATCTACATGGGTGATAGAGAAACGGTAGACCTTGGAATTAATCAATCTACCCCCATTACTATTCCCCGTGGACAAGCGGCTAATTTAGAAGCTAACTTTGAGCTGGACAACAAGCTTGAAGCACCTCTGGCAAAAGGTCAGGTTGTTGGAAAACTCTACCTGCAGCTAGACGGTGAAGATGTAGCTAGTTACCCACTGGTAACCCTTCAAGAAGTTAAAGAAGGGAGCTTCTTTAATCGCGCTAAAGACTACATTATGCTTCAGCTAGGATTTGACGACGAGTAAGTTCACGTACTGAAAACGTTAAAAAGCTAGTTGTGAAGCGGCCAGATTTGTTACAATCTGGCCGTTTTTTTATATGATATTTTAAGTACCAAGGATATCGCATGGATACCCGTTTCGACGAATTACTAGATTTTCCAACTCACCAGACGTTTAAAGTAATGGGCGTTGCCCATGAGAAACTACCTGAACAGGTGGTAAGCTGTCTTCAGGAGCATGCTCCTGGCGACTATTCACCTAATGTAAAACCAAGTAGTAAAGGTACCTATCACTCGGTTTCAGTTAGTGTGCGTGTGACGAGCAAAGAGCATATGGAAACCATCTACACTGAACTGGCTAAATTAGAGCTTGTTAGGGTTGTACTTTAAGTGAATGAGCAGTCGACGTTAGCTGTCACCGATGGCGTTATTATACGTCAGCTAGGACGTCAGCCGTATGAGCCCATCTTTGAGGCAATGAAACGCTTTACAGATGAACGTGGAGAGACCACCCTAGACGAGATTTGGCTAGTAGAGCACGACGCCGTTTTCACCCAAGGACAGGCGGGAAAAGCTGAGCATATACTCATGCCTGGTGACATCCCGGTAGTACAGGTCGACCGTGGCGGTCAAGTTACCTACCACGGGCCAGGCCAGCAAGTTATCTATCTTTTACTCAATATAAAACGTAGAAAGTTAGGTGTGCGCCACTTAGTAACGGCCATGGAGGAAGCTGTGGTCGGACTACTTGAAAAGTATGGTGTAAAGGCATACCCGAAGCCCGATGCGCCGGGTGTTTATGTTGATGAAAGAAAAGTTTGTTCGCTAGGTTTAAGAATACGTAATGGCTGCTCGTTTCACGGCTTGGCATTAAATGTTAATATGGACCTAACACCGTTTCAGCGTATTAATCCCTGTGGTTATGCCGGTATGGAAATGATAGATACCGCTCGACTCAATGGTCCAACTACGCTTGAAACCGCGGGTAATGAATTAACGCATTTATTACTAGAAGCACTTTCTATTGCGGAACCAACATACAAAGAAGGTTTTGATGAGTAACGCACGACCTCAAGCGGGGGTAAAACTCCGTGATGACGAAAAAGTAAAACACATTCCAGTCACTATTATCCCTTCCGAAAAAGAAGAGATGCTGCGTAAGCCAGAGTGGATAAAAATCAAACTTCCTCGTACTACCGAGAAAATTGATCACATAAAGCAAACGCTTCGCAAAAATAACCTTCACTCGGTATGCGAAGAAGCTAGCTGCCCTAATCTTGCTGAGTGTTTTAACCACGGTACTGCCACCTTTATGATTTTAGGTGATATCTGTACTCGTCGTTGTCCGTTCTGTGACGTAGCGCACGGTAAGCCCCTGCCCCCAAGCGCAGAAGAGCCAGAAAAGCTAGCGAAAACCATTGCTGAAATGAAGCTTCGTTATGTTGTTATTACGTCTGTTGACCGTGATGACTTACGCGACGGTGGTGCGCAGCATTTTGTAGACTGTATCAATGCCATACGTGAGCACAGCCCAACCACGACTATCGAAGTATTAGTTCCTGACTTCCGTGGGCGTATGGACCGAGCGCTAGAAATTTTCAAAAATGGAGTCCCAGACGTATTTAACCACAACTTGGAAACCATTCCTCGCTTGTACCGTGAATGTCGTCCGGGTGCTAACTACCAATGGTCATTAGACTTACTTAAAAAGTTCAAGGCGCAACACCCTAACGTAATGACCAAATCAGGTCTTATGATGGGCATGGGTGAAGAAAACGAAGAGATCCAAGGTGTACTTGATGACCTTCGCGCTCATGATGTTGATATGCTTACGCTAGGACAATATTTGCAACCTAGTCGCCACCACTATCCGGTAAAACGCTATGTGCACCCTAAGGAGTTTGATGCCCTAGGTGACTATGCAAAAGAAATCGGTTTCAAGCATGCAGCATGTGGTCCTATGGTTCGTTCAAGCTACCATGCCGATCAGCAAGCAGCAGGCAAAGAAGTCAAATAACGACAGCGTGTATTAAGACAACTCGCATGGTTATGAACATCTATGAAAATCACGGCCGTTAACGACTGTCGATACTCTCTAAAGCGGTGCTCATCACCGCTTTTTTGTACCTAGCTCATCTCAGATAGCGCGAAATACTAGTTCTCAACAGTCGTTAGTGGACCATATTTCCACTTACTTGATGAGCTTTAACTAAGTATTATACCAATCCGCATAGATAAGTGGGTGATTATCTATGCGGACTGCTATTACGGGGTGACAACGCCGTGGGTATTGATAGAATGCCCGTCAAATTCGCTATCTCCCTTTGAAAGTTTTTTCAAACAGGTGTTAAAGGTCACGTAATGCGCAAACATATCTACATTGCCTATACCGGTGGAACAATTGGTATGAAGCCTTCTAAACAAGGCTATGTGCCTGCTGCCGGCTTCTTGTCAGATACATTGAAAAAGATGCCGGAGTTTCATCGAACTGAGATGCCTCTTTTCACATTGCATGAGTACGATAATCTTATCGACTCATCAGATATGGACCCCTCTGATTGGCAACGCATTGCAGATGATATATCCGCCAACTACGATAAGTACGACGGCTTCATCATTTTACATGGTACTGATACGATGGCGTACACCGCCTCAGCGCTAAGTTTTATGTTAGAAGATTTGTCAAAGCCAGTCATTGTGACAGGATCTCAGATTCCTTTGGCTGAGCTTCGTTCTGATGGACAAGTCAATCTACTTAATTCGTTGTATGTTGCCGCGAACTTTCCCATTGCTGAAGTGGGGCTTTTCTTTAACAACAGGCTACTGCGCGGAAACCGCAGTCGAAAGGTCGACGCTGACGGATTTAGTGCCTTCGATTCACCAAACTTCCCTCCTCTCTTGGAAGCGGGAATTAACATTCGCCTTAAAGCGGGTACGATGGCAAGCGCACCAGATAACGGCCTTACGGTTTCAAACGTTAAAGCTCAGCCCATTGGTATGGTGAACCTTTATCCGGGCATAGCGCCTGAGGTAATAAAGAATACGCTTCAACAACCGGTCAACGCCCTTATACTTTTAAGTTACGGTGTGGGCAACGCACCACAAAACCCTGAACTTATTGCCCAGCTTAAATATGCTAAATCAAGGGAAATTCCGGTATTGAACTGCACGCAGTGTATGCGTGGTCGGGTCAACATGGGCGGTTATGCAACAGGGCATGGCCTCCAAGAAGTCGGAGTACTCTCTGGAAGTGATATGACGCCAGAGGCAGCGCTTGCAAAACTTCATTATTTACTAAGCAAAGACCTGGCTTTTGACGAGGTGTGTCGATTACTTACTCAGAACTTGCGCGGTGAATTAAGCGACTAATTATTCGCTTATTCACAATACGCCATTAAATCTTCAACGTTTTGATTTTGATAACGTTAATTTGAGAAAAGGTTATAACCGTGACAACTATATACTCAGGTGCGCTAAAAAAGATGCGCACCTCTGCCGATGAAAGTAATACCGTACATTACACACTGCCAATTGGCGAAGAGCTGATAGATATAAACGCGCTTATCGGCAAAGAGATAACCGTGACCTATTCCGGCGACATAAATTGTGTGCACTGTAACAGAAAAACCAAGAAGAGCTTCAATCAGGGTTATTGCTATCCTTGCTTGATTTCACTTGCCCAATGCGACAGTTGTATCATCAAACCTGAAAAATGCCATTTTCACGAAGGCACGTGCAGAGAGCCTGAGTGGGGAGAAGCACATTGTTTTAGTGAGCACTTTGTTTACTTAGCAAACACTGGCACAGTAAAGGTGGGCATCACTCGTCAGGTTACTGATGGTGTTTCAACGCGCTGGATGGATCAAGGCGCAACCCAAGCCACTGTTATGCTGCGTGTGCCTGATAGGCTTACCAGTGGATTGGTTGAAACTTTGTGTAAAGACCATATCGCTGATAAAACGAATTGGCGTACCATGCTTAAGGGCAAACCTGATGAGGTTGACTTAGAGCAGGTAAAAACTGAACTAATGGAAAAAATCGAAAACGATTTAGACGCATTGAAACAGGAAAAAGGGCTTCAAGCCGTATCAGAAGTGAACAGCACCATTCACGATATTCACTACCCTGTTGAAGACTACCCAGTCAAAATTAAATCACTAAATTTGGATAAGACACCTGCGTTTTCAGGCGTTTTACAAGGCGTGAAAGGGCAATATTGGATGTTAGATGAAGACCGCGTTATTAATATTCGAAAATTTGCCGGTTACAACGTTCAGCTAGCATTTTAAAATACTCATACCTTATGGCCTGCTACATTTTACCTAGTAGCAAGCCATGCAGAAAGACGGCGGTACTATGATGATTTACGTTACTGCCAAAACTCGAAGTAGTCGCTTGAGTTTCTCTGCGGTTTAGGGGCCGGTTCAAATGTAGGCGTGCCGAGGTACAAAAATCCAACTAATTCGTCTTCTTCACTTAAGCCAAGCCCATTTCTTACTGTTTCGCATTGTGCGTAACTGCCCGTGCGCCACATACCGTTAAACCCTTGTGCAACGGCTGCCATTTGCATTGCCATAACGCCACAGCTTGCTGACGCTATCTGTTCAACCCTCGGAACCTTTTCATGTTCAATATGTTTAGCGATAGCAACGATAACCATAGGAGCACGATGAGGAAGTTGAACAGCCCTCTCTATCTCTTTCTGCGTTTTATCGTTTTCTATGGCAGATTGCTCGTACAAAGCACCAAGCTTATCTAGCCCCTTTCCCGTACAAACAATGAATCGCCAAGGTGTTAAACACGCATGATCAGGAGCACGCAAAGCTGCCTGCATAATATTTTCTAGCGCATCACCGCTGGGCGCCGGAGATTCTAAACGTGGCTGAGAGCTTCGATTCAGTAATAGTGTTAATGCGTCCATTTACGTCCCTTCTTTTATGAATAACACGGTCGTCAACACAATAATCGTGTTGCCGCTACCCATTATTAACTTTAAAACTTGCTTAGAGTAATTTGAAGATCCTACGGTCCGCAAACAAAAAAGACCAGAATATTCCGGTCTTTTAGCTATGCCTTCAAAAAAATAATCTGTTTACTTCTACGACTTTTGAGAAGAGCGCCATTTGCTTATAAGGTAATCCACGCTGACAAAGCGCCCGCCCCCGTATACCAACAACACAAATAGCATGACAAAGTAGGTCGCGGCAAACTCTACTCCATTATTTAAAATGACAAGGTTTCCACTTGAAGTCAGCCAGTCGTAGTGACCATATTCTTGTAGAAGCGACTTTGCTGCGTTTAGCTTTTGTGGAGCTTCCATAACGCTTTGGTTATAGAAAATTGTGCCATCAGCTAGCCAAGATGATGCATCAGCAATGGCTAGCCAACCGTTTTTTGCATGCACACTAAACATGGCTACGAGCATGGTTATTAGCAAAGGTATACTCACAAGGCGAGTAAGTGCCCCAAACAGAAGAAATATTCCGCCTACCAATTCGGCAGCAGTGGCCAAAAATGCCATTACTAAAGGTGCGGGTAAACCCAAACCATAATCTTCATTGCCAAACCAATCGACAATATTTTCAAAACTCGAAGCCTTGTTCCATCCTGCTTGAATCATGACTGGTGCTAAATATAAGCGTATTAAAAGTAAGGGTAAACCGTCGACTAAATACAGCCGCGCTACACTCTGATGATAAAGCTGAAACATGGTATTCTCTGGTTATTGTGATTTTTATAAAAGAACGAGAATTCATGAAAAAAATTTCATCACGTAGAAGTAGCTCGTCACCATTTTCTAAGATCATGAGAAAAGGACATCAAAAGACTGGCTACAAGGACCGAAACGGCGCGTTGCTGATGTGTATGAGTGAAAATGACCATAAGCGAATCGCCAAACTCATTGCTAAATGGCTCGAAAACGGCGTTTAATACTAATCCACATAGTGAGCCCAGTTGAGTTCACAGGCTGTAAAAGGGCGGTAAATGCCATTTGTCTATTCAGATTAATGTCTCGCTCACAAAAAATTACAATTAAGTTAGCGATCTTATTCGTTTTAGGTAACATAATAGAACGCAGTACATTGAGTAAGCTAAGCCTAAATTGTCTTGCTCTAGTTAGTTAATCAAAAAAGGTAGTGACAACATGGCAGCCAAAGGAAATTGGACCAAATCCTTGTTTATTGGCTTGTGGACGGTGCTTAACTTTACCCGCAAACTTTTCTTTAATTTGATTTTCATCGTTATTTTTGTCGGATTGATTATCGCAATATCCGGGCAAGACGACGAAAAGCTCACCGTCAACAAAGACAGTGCATTATTCCTGACGCTGAACGGTAAACTGGTTATCGAGAAAGAAAGTATCGATCCCTTCGAGCAGTTTTTACAGGAATCGTTGGGCAGTGAACCGGAAAATCCTGAAGTGCTCGTTCGCGATGTGGTAAAGGTACTGGAAAATGCCCAGAAAGACCGTCGTATAAAGGCGTTAGTGCTTGACCTTCAAGGCTTAACCGGTGGAGGTCTAGATAAACTTCGCGCAGTGGCTAATGCTATCGACGCATTTAAAGAATCTGAAAAGCCTGTATATGCCATCGGCGACTACTTTTCACAAGACCAATACTATCTAGCTGCTCACGCCGATAATATCTACCTAAACCCAATGGGCGGTTTAATGTTTGAGGGTTATGGCCGCTATGGCATGTACTTTAAAGACATGCTCGAGAAGCTAAAAGTAACCACGCACATCTTCCGAGTGGGAACCTACAAGTCTGCCGTTGAACCTGTAATGCGCAATAACATGTCGGATGAAGCTAAAGCTGCCGAGAAGAAGTGGCTTGATGGCTACTGGTCACAGTACAAATCTGATGTAGCTGCAGCTCGTGGCATCGACGAAACTAACTTCGATGAAACACTAGAAGGTTTACTGTCTAAGTTTGAAGCCGCAGGTGGTGATTTCGCTCAGTATGCGCTTCAGAATAACTGGGTAGACGCGCTTAAAACACGTGAAGAAGTGCGCCTTGAGCTTGTTGAACTGGTGGGTGAAGATGACAACGAGCTTGGCGTTAATTTAACGTCATTTAACAGCTATCTGAAGGTCATCAACCCGCCTATGCCTGTGATTGAATCTGATATAGATAAAGTAGCTATTGTCGTGGCAAAAGGCACTATCTTAGATGGCAATCAAAAAGCGGGAACCATTGGCGGTGACAGTACGGCTCGACTTTTGAGAAAAGCGCGTTTAGACGATAAAGTGAAAGCCGTAGTGCTACAGATAGATTCACCAGGGGGTAGTGCTTTTGCGTCTGAGGTAATCCGTCAGGAAGTATTGCAGCTTCAACAATCAGGTAAGCCCGTAATCGCATCAATGAGCACCTACGCGGCTTCAGGCGGTTATTGGATAGCAGCGAGTACGGATAAGATTATTGCAAGCCCAAGTACTATCACCGGCTCTATTGGTGTGTTCGGTATGTTTATGACCTACGAGAACTCACTGGATTATTTGGGCATTCACAGTGATGGCGTTGGTTCAACCGAACTTGCCGGATTTTCTGCAGTTCGTCCGTTAGCCCCTGAGTTCGGTCAAATTCTTCAGCACAACGTAGAAAATACCTACGGCAACTTCTTGTCGCTTGTTTCTCAAGCAAGAGGCATGACCGTAGAGGAAGTAGATAGCGTTGCACAGGGTCGCGTGTGGATTGGTTCTGATGCTATCGAATTGGGTTTGGTTGACCAGCTTGGTACCGTTGATGATGCTGTCGTCGCAGCCGCTGAGATGGCTGAGCTTGAAAAATACGATACTTTCTATGTCAAACGCACGTTAACTGCTCAAGAAATTTTCTGGAAAGAATTTTTTGGCCAAGCAATGACCGTCGTTGGTAAGTGGCAGTTCGCTCATGCAGATTCTGCACTTGTTAATGAGTTTAAGCGTGTGCTTAGAGAAATAAGCGTAGTGAGTAAGCTTAATGACCCCAAGGGCACCTATGTGCTGTGTTTGCCCTGCGATATTAAATAGTAGATTGAAAAATTTAGATAAACGCTAAGAGATAGTAACATCGCAGCAAATGATTTAACCCAAGAACAGCGTCGCATCATTACCGACGCTGTTTTTTATTGCTTTAAACAAGCAGAAGATTACTTCTCGCGTACCTTTTCCTACCCTACCGTCACGTTTCGACGCTCAGGAAAAAATGCAGGAACGGCCTTCTTGCAGCAAAATCGCCTTAACTTCCATCCTATTTTATACAGAGAAAATACAAACGCCTTTTTAGATGATGTGGTGCCACATGAGGTGAGCCATCTTTTGGTTTGGACACTTTTTGGAAGAGTACAGCCCCATGGAAAAGAGTGGCAGTCCATGATGATTGATGTGTTTGGCTGCAAACCTGACGCGACACACCAGTTTGATATAAAAGGCGTTGCCCGCACTTTTGAATACCACTGTGACTGCGACACCTATGCATTAAGTACCCGCCGGCACAATAAAATCTTAAGAGGTGCGCAATACAAGTGTAAGAAGTGTAGTGCCCTTTTACAAATGGCCTGACAACCAGGACTTATAAACTAAAATCATAAGCTCAAGCTGTTTAGCAACAATAAATGTCTTTAATTAAACCAATGCTTAGTAAATACGTTATCGAGATCGTTAAATGCCGTTTTGAGAAGCTGTGCTAGTTCTTTGTATTTGGGTTTTGATTTAGCATTCGCAATGTTCACGCCCTGTGAGCGCATTTTGGTGTGAATTTCTTGATACCAACTTTTAAGCTGCGGCGGTAAATATTGATCTGAACGATGCCCCAACCACAGTAGACCTTGCATCGGCAAACTAAGAAAAAATGCACCTATCGCGATGGTTTGAGGCAAATAATCTGAACCTAGGTTTTGAAACAATAGTGCGCAAGATACCATTGCTACAGGAGGCATCGTTTTTATTGCAAACTTGGTAGCGGCAACAACGCGGCACTCAGGGAAGAATGCATAGAGTTCTTTTCTCACAGGCCATGTCTTCATGTACTGCTGACCGTTTTTCAACATTGTCATTACTGATTGAGACATGGTCTACCTCTCTTCAACCCGTTCACTTTAAAATTTAGGAACGCAGTTCATATATTTTTAATACGTATCTAGCTGAGAGCCCGTTCAACAGCGCTCATACTTTTTTAACAGTGTACGCAAATATTATGAATCACGTGTAGTTAAATTGTAATAATCATTTCGACTAAAACAAGCTGAATTCGTTTAATGTTACAAAATAGTCGAAGCGAGGTCTTTGGTGTTCTCAGTGCACTTTGAGATTTTCAGACCTAATAAACTCACTGTGCAAAAGCCATTTTTCACTATTTGGGCTAGTTCAATTGGTATATCCGCTCAATTAAAATAGATTTAACTAACGTGGCATTTCTATTTCAATACGATTAAAGCTAGGGTTTACATATAAATCGGCGGGAAAAGTGTAGAAGTAAATGATGTAAGCTATGGTTATCTTTAAGTGACATTTTCTTCGCTTGGAGGCATCATATACGCCTAAAGCCTGAGTGATATCGAACCAGAGTGCCCATCGTTTTACAAAAACGATTCAGGGCGTAAATACCGTTTCTATGTCGCTGGCAGATAACCATTGTAAAAGTAACTAGGTGTTGTGCTTGATTTAAATATTTTTGCCCCTACCTAGCCTTCTAAGAGAAATTATATAAGTAACCCAAACGGGTGAATTATTTGGAGAGGAAAATGGCAGAAAGCAGACACGTCCGTCTACTTATTTTAGGTTCTGGACCTGCAGGATACTCAGCGGCAGTTTATGCTGCACGCGCGAATCTCGAACCTGTATTACTGACTGGTATTCAACAAGGCGGACAGCTTACTACCACAACAGAAGTAGAGAACTGGCCAGGGGATCCTGAAGGTCTCACTGGTCCTGATTTAATGGTTCGTATGCAAAAGCATGCAGAAAAATTTGATACTGAAATCATTTTCGACCACATCAATAAAACAGACCTTTCCAAGCGTCCATTTACTCTATATGGCGACAGCGGTACATACACATGTGACGCGTTGATTATCGCAACGGGTGCATCTGCTAAGTATCTGGGTCTTGAATCTGAGCAAGCATTCATGGGTAAAGGTGTTTCTGCCTGCGCAACCTGTGATGGTTTCTTCTATCGCAACCAGAAAGTCGCGGTTATCGGTGGTGGTAATACCGCAGTTGAAGAAGCGCTTTACCTTTCAAATATTGCGTCAGAAGTGCATGTTGTTCACAGAAGAGACAGCTTTAGAAGTGAAAAAATTCTTGAGCAGCGCCTTCGTGATAAAGCGGAAAACGGTAACGTTGTATTACACCTTAATCGCACATTAGACGAAGTGCTTGGTGACGAAATGGGTGTGACTAAAATTCGCATCAAGGATACTGACAGCGAAGCAACAGAAGAGCTTGACGTAATGGGTTTATTCGTTGCCATTGGTCACAAGCCGAATACGGATATATTCGACGGCCAGCTTGAGATGAAAGATGGCTACATCGTTGTAAATAGCGGCACGAACGGCAATGCCACGCAAACAAGTGTTGAAGGCGTGTTTGCCGCTGGCGATGTGAGTGACCACATCTATCGTCAGGCGATCACTTCTGCGGGTACAGGCTGTATGGCGGCCCTAGACGCTGAAAAGTACCTAGATGGTGCTATGCCTGAACAAGGTTGATAACAGACCTGTCAGCCCTACTTTTCGGTAGGGCTTTTTATTTATGATAGCGTTGCATTATATTGAAGAAGGCGCGCCCTTCCCTGCTGTAGATACTGCACTAGAGGATCCAAATGGTCTGCTAGCTTTTGGTGGTGACCTTAGTCCGGCGCGCTTATATTCTGCCTACTCTCAGGGCATATTTCCTTGGTTTAGCGATGAAGAGCCACTATTGTGGTGGTCACCTGATCCAAGAGCGATAATAGAGCTCGACGATTTTGTTGCTTCAAAGAGCCTCAAAAAGCTCGCTCGTAAACAAAAGTATAAAGTTACCCTTAACTATGCGTTTGACCGAGTGATAAAGGCATGTTCAAGCACGCCACGGAAAAATCCAACTTCAGGCAGTGTTTCCATTGATACGTGGATAACTGACGACATGATAGCCGCCTATCGACAGTTAAACGGTATCGGGTTGGCTCATTCTGTGGAAGTGTGGAACGAGGATGAATTAGTCGGTGGGCTATATGGTGTCGGTATTGGCAACGTATACTGCGGCGAATCTATGTTTCATCTTGAAAGCAATACGTCTAAGCTTGCGATGTTAGCGTTAGTTGAGCATATGAAGTCTCAGAACATGGCATTCATTGATTGCCAGCTACCTACTGATCACTTAGCTTCACTAGGTGCAAAGGTTGTTTCAAGGCCAGAATTTATTGAAAAATTAGAAAATAACAACCAAACTCTAACGGACGAAGGGCGTCTTCTAGAAGACTATCTAGTTCGATGGAAACCAAGAGTGATTACACCGTGAAGTTTGGTATAACCCAGTCTTTTTCTTGCAGCTATTTACCCGACGAACAAGAGCAGCTTCTTGTTTACGCGGAAGATAGTGAATTGCACACCCTGCGCTACTCACAACTCATCCAGGCAGGCTTTCGGCGTAGCGGCGAACAAATTTATCGTCCGCATTGCCCAGCTTGCACTGCGTGTAAGTCTATCCGAATTCCCGTAGATAATTTCATTGCATCTAAGAGTCAAAAACGGATACTAAAAGCAAACGAAGGTTTCAAGGTTCAGTTTTCAAAAAGCATCAAGGAAACCTATTTTCCACTTTACGAGCGCTACATCAATGAACGTCACTCTGACGGCAGCATGTATCCCCCCTCTCGGACACAGTTCGACAATTTTGTACAATCTGACTGGATGAAAACCCATTACCTTGAGGCATATGATGGCGATAAGCTAATTGCTGTTGCTGTGACTGATATAGTAGATGCAAACGTTCCAATGAGTTCTCTATCTGCCCTTTATACGTTTTTCGACCCAGACTACGCTTCAGCATCATTAGGCACCTGGATGATCTTAATGCAAATCATGCAGGCGAAGCAGTTAGACTATCGTTACCTCTACTTAGGCTATTATGTGGAAGGCTGTAATAAGATGTCGTATAAACACAAGTTTTTGCCATTCGAGCAATTTAGTGACAACCAATGGCATATATTTAGTAAAAGTAGTAAAATACCCACTTAATTGCTTTACAGCGAACCCAAGATTGGGTAAGGTCTGCGCGGCAAAAATTTTGAATTACTGAGGTAACTGCTTTACATGGCAAAAGAAGATTGTATTGAAATGGAAGGTACTGTGTTAGACACACTACCTAACACTATGTTCCGCGTTGAACTGGAAAACGGTCACGTAGTGACTGCGCACATCTCTGGTAAAATGCGTAAGAACTATATCCGTATTCTTACTGGCGATAAGGTCACCGTTGAGATGACTCCATATGATTTGACTAAAGGTCGTATCATTTATCGCGCAAGATAATGAGCCATCTAAGCGGTAACGCATTAAAAAAGCCCGATTAAAATCGGGCTTTTTCGTTTTTATCCGTAGGTGCTGACTTAGTCTCTATCGTGAAAAGCAGCTTTAACGACCTTGACTAATCGAATTGAACGAAGCGCCTTCAACTAAGTAAATAATTTACTGTCTCAGGCGCAACCGTTTTAGTTTTGTTAACTAGGCTCAGCCTCTGCCGATGTGGCATCAACCCCTGTGTATTGGAAAGTCAGTTTATCATCTACACAGTCAACCTTAACGTTTCCGCCTTTAGATAACTCGCCAAACAGCAACTCGTTAGCCAACTCTTTCTTAAGCTCATCTTTGATCAGACGTGACATTGGTCTTGCACCCATTGCCTTGTCGTACCCTTTCTCGGCCATATAAGCGCGCGCGTTGCTGGTAACCTCAAGCGAAACACCTTTGGCATCTAGCTGAGCCTGCAGCTCAATAATAAATTTGTCGACCACTTGCAGGATAATTTCTGGATCAAGATGATTGAACCAAATAATGCCGTCTAAACGGTTTCTGAATTCAGGTGTAAAGACCTTGTTTATCTCAGACATCGCATCATGACTATGGTCTTGTTGCTTAAAGCCAATAGACTTACGCACCGTTTCCTGAACGCCGGCATTTGTTGTCATCACTAACACAACATTTCTGAAGTCGACTTTTCTGCCGTTGTTATCCGTCAAGGTGCCATGATCCATAACCTGGAGAAGAATATTGTAGATATCGCTATGCGCTTTCTCAATTTCATCTAACAGCACTACCGAGTAAGGATTTTTAATAACGGCATCTGTTAATAAACCACCTTGATCGAAGCCAACGTAACCAGGGGGCGCCCCAATGAGTCGACTCACGGCATGACGTTCCATGTACTCAGACATATCGAATCGCACCAGTTCCACACCCATTATTTTTGCAAGCTGCTGTGTAACTTCGGTTTTACCTACACCCGTTGGGCCTGCAAACAAAAAGCTACCTATTGGCTTAGTTTCTGCACCAAGACCCGAGCGCGACAGCAAAATTGCATCGTTAAGCGTCTCAATAGCCTTATCCTGGCCAAAAACAACCATCTTAAGGTTTCGCCCAAGGTTCTTGAGAACTTCTTTGTCAGAGGCCGATACAGACTTCTCTGGGATACGCGCCATTTTCGCGATGATCTGCTCAATGTCACCCACGCCAATCGTTTTCTTACGCTTCGAAGGTGCTAGCAAACGCTGACTTGCGCCTGCCTCGTCCATCACGTCAATCGCTTTATCAGGCAAGTGACGCTCATTAATGTATTTCGCCGATAGCTCTGCCGCTGCTTGAATCGCTTTTTGTGTAAAGCGCACGTTGTGGTGCTCTTCGTAACGGCTTTTAAGTCCCAGCAGAATTTTCGTTGTATCGCTGACGCTTGGCTCAGTAACGTCGACCTTTTGGAAACGACGAGCTAAAGCGCGGTCTTTCTCGAATATTCCCTGATACTCCTGATATGTTGTAGAGCCAATACAGCGTAGTTCACCGCTAGATAGCTTAGGCTTGAGAAGGTTTGATGCATCCATTACTCCACCCGACGCCGCACCGGCACCAATAATGGTGTGGATTTCATCGATAAACAAAATCGCGTGCTCATCTTTACCTAGCTCTTTGAGTATTGCCTTCAAACGCTTTTCAAAATCGCCGCGGTATTTAGTACCTGCCAAGAGGCCGCCCAAATCCAGAGAATAAACCGTGCTTTCAGCAATAACTTCAGGTACGTCGTTATTAACAATGCGATACGCTAAGCCTTCGGCGATAGCAGTTTTACCCACACCGGCCTCACCGACCAGTAATGGATTGTTCTTGCGACGACGGCACAAAATCTGGATCGTTCGCTCAACTTCAGCGTCTCGACCAATAAGGGGGTCAATTTTACCGTCTTTAGCATGGCGATTAAGGTCAGTGGCGTATTTGCTTAACGCTGAGCCACTCTCCTCGCCAACTTCTCCTTCTTCTGAAGCTTCAGGATTAACAGAAGCGTCATCCTCGGCTTTGCTCACGCCATGGCTGATGAAATTAACAACGTCTAATCGCGTTACATCAGACTTTTTAAGGATATACACTGCCTGTGATTCTTGTTCACTGAAGATAGCGACAAGGACGTTTGCACCTGTCACCTCATCTTTACCTGATGACTGAACGTGGAAAACCGCTCGCTGCAGCACACGTTGGAAACCCAATGTAGGCTGTGTCTCACGTTCGTTTAGTTGGTCGTCAAGAATGAGAGGCGTGGTGTCTTTTACAAACGAAAGCAATTCGCTCTTAATCGCCTCTATATCGGCACCACATGCCTTGAGCGCGTCGCGAGCAGCTGAGTTATCAAGCAATGCCAACAACAAGTGCTCTACCGTCATAAACTCATGACGGTGCTCTCTGGCAAATACAAACGCGTCATTTAACGTTTGTTCTAATTCTTTATTTAACATATTGCTCGCCCTCTAAAAAAACCTTATGCCTGCTCCATCGTGCACATCAACGGGTGCTGATGTTTGCGTGCGTACTGATTAACCTGCATCACTTTTGTCTCTGCTATTTCAGCAGTAAAAATGCCACACACGGCTTTTCCCTGATAATGAACGGTCAGCATAAGTTGGTTGGCTTTCTCAGCGTCCATATTGAAAAACTGCATGAGTACCTCAATGACAAAATCCATGGGTGTATAGTCGTCATTGTTCAACAACACTTTATACATGGGAGGCGGCTGCGGCTTCTGTCGCTGCGCGTCTTTTTGTTTTTCCTTTTCGATACTAATAGCGTTGTCTTTACTCATAACTTAATAATAGTGGTTAACTGGCATATGTGTGTACAAACTTTTGGATAAATTTATTCACATTAGCCCTTGACATAATATGGTTAAAAAATCTACATTTTGTAAAGTGAATTTAAGTACTGAACAGTATTACTGTATTCAATACTTAATTCACTGTGTCTCCGGATCTATAATGGGGGCATATACTCGTGAGTTCAAGGATTAAGAGGAAGTCGAAGTATGGCGGTTGGCAAAGTTAAATGGTTTAACAACGCAAAGGGTTTTGGATTTATTGTGCCTGAGGATGGCGGCGAAGATATTTTCGCGCACTACTCCACAATTCAAATGGAAGGCTATCGTTCACTCAAAGCAGGTCAGGAAGTGACTTATGAGGTACAGCAAGGTCCCAAAGGGCTCCATGCTGAAAATATAGGCTTCAAAGAAGAACCAGAGCGTTAATAAAAGAATTCATTGAGCCTGACTTAAAAGTTAGGCTTTTTCTTTTTATTAATACTTACTTTTTAAAAGCACGCTGTTGCGTGTGGAATCTGGCGTCTTAAATTCTGCTAGCACTATACGTTTGCTTAAATATTCTTAAGTAAAAAAGTGCTAACCGTATGTGTAGTGTGAAAGCTTATCAAATTCCTGTGATTTGGTATTAAACTCGCCTTAACGGCTCCCAGCCTTCCCCTTTCCTCTGAGCAATTCAGTATTCCGTATTAATAGCAGTTTATGTTTAAACCCTTCTAAGCTTTTGGGTTTGAAGCACTTGTGTCGATACTCATCAACTCACTTCTTTTATTTGCTTTCCAATAAAAATTGAAACACGTCATTTTCAGGTTGAAGATTACTGAGCGTTTAAGTCTTCCTAGTGTTTTCATAGGTTTGAAATACACAATAGACCTAATTGGTAAACAACTACAAAAAAGCCCGCTCAACTGGTGGGCGGGCTCTTCAATATTGGCGACCCATTATCCAACAGGCTCGCATCGCATTAGTAGCTTGGCACTAACGCATTTTTTGATACGACTACGCGTCAAGAATTGCTTTAAGTGTCTTACTTGGAGACATTGTTGCAAACATCTTGTCTTCATCTGGATAGTAGTAACCACCTATGTCTTGCGCACTGCCTTGTGTTGAATCAATTTCAGCAAGAATGTCATCAATTTTCGCAGATAACTCTTCATACACTGGCTTAAACTGCGCCGCTAGGTCTGCATCTTCAGTTTGGTTTGCTACTTCTTCAGCCCAATAAAGACCTAGATAAACATGGCTACCACGGTTGTCTAGCTGACCTGCTTTACGAAGCGGAGACTTGCCGTTGTTAAGCAGTTTTTCCGTTGCTTTATCAAGCGCTGTAGCTATGACTTTTGCCTTGGTATTGCTATGTTTGATGGCAACATCTTCTAGCGATACCGCAAGAGCAAGGAACTCACCTAGAGAGTCCCAACGCAAGTGACCTTCTTCAACAAACTGTTGAACGTGTTTAGGTGCACTACCACCAGCACCCGTCTCATAAAGACCGCCGCCAGCCATCAATGGAACGATTGATAGCATCTTAGCGCTTGTACCAAGTTCTAGGATTGGGAACAAATCAGTTAGATAGTCGCGAAGAACGTTACCGGTTACTGAAATAGTATCAAGACCGCGAATTGCACGTTCCATGCTGTATCGGATAGCGCGTACAGGAGACATGATTTGAATATCTAGACCATTTGTATCGTGATCTTGCAGATATTTTTCAACTTTCTTAATAAGTTGCGCATCGTGAGCACGTTCGTCATCTAGCCAGAATACCGCAGGCATACCAGATTGACGTGAACGCGTTACCGCAAGCTTAACCCAATCTTGAATAGGTGCATCTTTCACCTGACACATGCGCCAGATATCGCCTTCTTCAACATCGTGAGAAATAAGAACGTTACCGTCTTGGTCAACAATTGATACGGTGCCGTCTGCTTCTAGCTCAAACGTTTTATCGTGTGAACCGTACTCTTCTGCTTTTTGCGCCATTAGACCAACATTAGGTACCGTACCCATAGTCGTTGGGTCGAATGCACCATGCGTTTTACAGAAGTTAATAACTTCTTGGTAAATGGTGGCGTAAGTACTTTCAGGAATAACCGCTTTAGTATCGTGTGCCTTTCCATCTGGTCCCCACATTTGACCAGAATTACGGATCATTGCAGGCATTGAGGCATCAACAATTACGTCACTTGGTACGTGAAGGTTAGAGATGCCTTTATCAGAGTTAACCATCGCAATTGGCGGACGGTCGGCATAACATGCGTTGATGTCTTTTTGAATTTCAGAACGCTGACTCTCAGGTAGGCTTGCGATTTTGTCGTAAACGCTACCAAGACCATTGTTTGGATTTACACCAAGCTCTTCAAAAAGATCGCCCCATTTGTTGAATAGATCTTTGTAGAAAACCTTTACACAGTGACCGAACACGATTGGGTGAGACACCTTCATCATGGTCGCTTTTACGTGTAGTGAGAAAAGAATACCGGTGTTCTTCGCATCTTCAATTTGTTCTTCAAAAAACTCGCAAAGCGCTTTTTTGCTCATGAACATACCGTCGATTACTTCGCCAGCAAGCAGATCTACACGCGGCTTAAGGGTTTTCTTGCTGCCATCTTTGCCTGTAAATTCAATGCTAACGTAACCGTCTTTTTCTACCGTTACTGACTTTTCACCTGAGTAGAAATCGCCGCCGCGCATGTGCGCTACATGTGACCGTGATGCTTGAGACCACTCACCCATTGAATGCGGGTGTTTACGTGCGTAATTTTTAACTGCGGTTGGCGCACGACGGTCTGAGTTACCTTCACGAAGTACAGGGTTTACCGCACTACCTAGAACTTTTCCGTAACGCTCGCGAATTTCTTCGTCTTCAGCTGTTTTAGGTGAATCAGGAAACGCTGGAACGTTAAAGCCTTTCGCATTTAATTCTTTGATCGTTGCACGAAGCTGTGGAATTGAGGCACTGATATTTGGAAGCTTAATGATGTTAGCGTTCGGGTCTTGAGTCATCTCACCCAGTTCAGCTAGCGCATCTGGCACTCTTTGTTCTTCAGAAAGATACTCTGGGAAATTTGCCAAAACACGGGCAGCAAGTGAAATATCGCTTAGCTCTACGTCGATATCAGCCGCTGCAGCAAACTTCTGGATGATTGGAAGCAATGAATAAGTCGCCAGCATTGGCGCTTCATCAGTCTTCGTGTAAATGATCTTAGACTTGGTCATTATATACCTCAATTTTTTCGACAGGGTACTGCCGTTTTAGTCCATTAGATCGCAACGACCCGCAACAAATTAAATTGTCGCGCCCACAGTCATTGCGAAACGTATTTGATGTTTTCCGCCTTATACTCTTTAAGAGCACTAGGCCACTTGCTGTTTTCTTCCCCACATATTATTCAATTCCCTATGTTAGCAATAAGGAACTCAGCGCCCTGAACTTGACTGACTAGTCGCGCACTACGGCGAGTTCCAATGTATAAGCAAGCCCGCTTATCACTGCTAAAACTGTCTAATAATTATGCAGATGCGCTCTCTTATAAAACTGGGAGCGACCATTAGTATAGGGTCGAAAGTTAGACTTACAAGTCATACCATTGTCTTAACACATAAGATCAATGAATTTATCAACAAAGTTGGCGACCTATATTGCAAAATGAACACTATTTTCTTAAGCGTAAGCGCTTCGTTTATCGTAGACTTACACTGAAAATTTTATAAACCATTCAAGCGGACTTTTCATGTCATCAACCTCTACAGTCGTGCTCTTCAATAAGCCTTTCCAAGTACTTTCACAGTTTACCGACGCGGATGGAAGAGAAACCCTCAAAGACTATATCGATATTCCCAATGTTTACGCTGCTGGACGATTAGACAGAGATTCTGAAGGCCTACTTGTATTAACCAACGATGGTAAACTGCAGCACAAACTTGCCAACCCTGAAGCTAAAACAAGCAAAACCTACTGGGTACAAGTTGAAGGGGTTATGGACGAAAAGGCCATGCAATCGCTGCGCGATGGCGTCGAATTGAAAGATGGAATGACGTTACCAGCCAAAGTTAAGCCCATGGACGAACCTGATGTTTGGGAACGGAATCCACCCGTACGTTTCAGGCAGTCTATCCCTACGAGTTGGGTCTCTATAACCATAACCGAAGGAAGAAATCGACAAGTACGTCGTATGACGGCGCACGTTGGCTACCCTACCCTTCGCCTTATAAGATACCGCGTAGGCAGCTGGACTATTGATGGTATTGAGAACGGTAAGTACGTAAGCTTTTAACGATAAAGCCAATAATCAATGCCATAAAAAGCTTAGTGAGGCGCTGAACTAGCGCCCCCAAGCGTTAATAAAATTGCGCATAACGGTACCGCAACACGGTGGTTCTTACTTGAATTTGCTTTTCAAAGCCTTACTTTCAATTCTACTGAAGGACGCGAATCTACACATACATATTTAATTACTTATTCAGATAAGGATTAAATGTGAATTAGCTATCGTAATCTGATAAAATCCGCGTCCTCGAAATCGGGCCGACCAAGTAATGTCTTAAATCGAAATCTATGTGTGATTGATCTTTGGTACTTACTCAACCTGGTACACGCTATGTGTCTATATGAGTGAGTATTATTTACGCCAATACACCAAAAGGATTTCCAACTATACCGGCTTCTTTTTTATTAAATAAATGAGTGTGCAAACTGCAGTGAGTGATATTGAATCTAACGCCAGCAAAAAAGTAATCGTCGGTATGTCCGGCGGTGTCGATTCGTCTGTTTCAGCCTACCTACTTCAACAGCAAGGTTATCAGGTTGAAGGCCTTTTCATGAAAAACTGGGAAGAAGATGATAATGATGAATACTGTGCCGCAGCAGAAGATTTAAAAGATGCGCAAGCGGTTGCTGACAAACTTGGCATCGAATTGCACACTATCAACTTTGCTGCTGAATACTGGGATAACGTGTTTGAGTATTTCTTAGAGGAATACAAAGCAGGCCGTACGCCTAACCCAGATATTATGTGCAACAAAGAAATTAAGTTTAAAGCATTTCTCGAGTTCGCAGCAGAAGATCTTGGCGCAGACTATATCGCTACCGGGCACTATGTACGCCGACGTGAAGTGGATGGTAAATGGCAAATGCTTCGAGGTTTGGACAACAATAAAGACCAAAGCTACTTCCTTTACACACTAGGTGAAGAGCACGTTGCCAAAACGCTCTTTCCTGTGGGCGACATTGAAAAGCCATTGGTTCGCAAAATCGCTGAAGAGCAAGGTCTAATTACACATGATAAAAAAGATTCTACGGGGATCTGTTTTATAGGTGAGCGCAAATTTAAAGACTTCCTAGCCCGTTATCTTCCAGCTCAACCAGGCGTTATAGAAACTGCAGAAGGCGAAGAAATCGGCCAGCATGAAGGTTTGATGTATCATACGTTAGGTCAGCGTAAAGGCTTACACATTGGCGGATTGGCCAAATACGGTGACGACCCGTGGTATGTGGTAGATAAAGACGTTGCTCGCAACGTGTTAATTGTGGGTCAAGGTGCCGACCACCCTCGCCTTTACTCAAAAGGCTTGGTAGCTAAGCAACTACATTGGGTAGATAGAAAAACAATGACTGAGCCAGTGCGCGCTGTAGTTAAAACCCGTTACCGTCAGGCTGATATACCTTGTACCATTACGCCAACGGATAATGACACCATAGAAGTGTTATTCGATGAACCACAAAAAGCGGTAACACCAGGACAATCTGCGGTGTTTTACAGTGATGAAGTATGCCTAGGCGGCGGTATTATTGAGAGTTATATTCGATAATGTTAGATACCGACATAGAAAATAATCTCGCCCTTGCAGGGGTATGCCAAGCTGCGGCGCTCGTTCAGCAGCTTGCTCGACGGGGCTCAGCAGACAATGAGGCCATAGAGTCCAGCTTATCGAGTGTACTGGTTACCGATCCAGAGACGCCACAGCAAGTATTTGGGCAACTGAACAACCTAAAGGTAGGTTACACCACGCTCGCGGCGCAGCTATCAGATAAGCAAGCAACAAAAGATACAGAAATTACACGTTACATTGCTAGCATCCTTGGCCTAGAGAGAAAGCTCGCAAAAAAACCGAAAGCCATGCAAGAATTGGGGGAACGCATTTCCCATGTTCAGCGCCAGCTGGCTCACGTCGATTTTCAAAATCCGCAAATTGTAGCCTCATTGGCGAGTATATATAGCGATATCATCAGCCCTCTCGCTCCTCGTATTCAGGTTGCAGGCAACCCCGATTATTTAAGCCAACCAGCGACTCAACACAAAGTTCGTGCCCTTCTACTTGCGGGCGTGAGGGCTGCGGTAATGTGGCGTCAAATGGGTGGCAAACGCAGAAATATATTATTGAAACGCAAACATATTCTTAACAGTGCTGTGAAGGCACTACGATTAATAAACTAGTGAGGAGCTTAAGGTGGAACTGAGTCAGTTAACTGCAATTTCCCCTGTCGACGGTCGATATGCTGGCAAAAGCGTAGAATTACGCAGTATTTTCAGTGAGTTCGGCTTGTTAAAATACCGTGTAGAAGTAGAAGTACGTTGGTTACAGATGCTTTCTGCCAACCCACAAATTGAAGAAGTTCCTGCTTTCACAGACAAGTCAAATGCACTGCTTGATAAAATAGTAGCAGAGTTTAGTGTTGAAGACGCTATGCGTATTAAAGAGATTGAGCGCACGACTAACCACGATGTAAAAGCCGTTGAATACTTCTTGAAAGAGAAAGTATCTGACAACAGTGAACTATCAGCTGTAAATGAGTTCATTCACTTTGCATGTACGTCTGAAGACATCAACAACCTTTCACATGGCTTAATGCTTCGCGAAGCTCGTGAGACGGTTATCCTACCTTACTGTGACAAGTTAATCGAAGCGCTAATAGAGCTCGCTAAGCGTTATCAAAACGTGCCTATGATGGCAAGAACACATGGTCAGCCTGCATCCCCCACTACCATGGGTAAAGAAATGGCTAACGTGGCGGTACGCTTAAAGCGTCAGCGTAGCCAAATTGCCGGCGTAGAACTGCTTGGTAAAATAAATGGTGCTGTGGGTAACTACAACGCGCATTTATCTGCCTACAAAGACGTGGATTGGCACAAGGTTTCAGAACAGTTTGTTACCTCACTCGGCTTAACCTGGAATCCGTTCACAACGCAAATTGAGCCTCACGACTACATTGCTGAAATGTTTGACGCCATTGCGCGCTTCAACACCATTCTTATCGATTTCGACCGTGATGTATGGGGTTATATTGCGCTAGGTCACTTTAAGCAGAAAACAGTAGCTGGCGAGATTGGTTCATCTACTATGCCGCATAAAGTAAACCCAATCGACTTCGAAAACTCGGAAGGCAACTTAGGTCTGGCTAACGCTATTTTCGACCATTTGGCTGCAAAACTTCCTATTTCTCGTTGGCAGCGCGATCTCACTGATTCTACGGTACTTCGCAACCTAGGTGTAGGCGTGGGCTACGCGGTTATTGCTTATCAAGCAACATTGAAAGGCATTAGCAAATTAGAAGTAAACGAAAAAAGCCTGCTTAACGAGCTAGACAACAACTGGGAACTGCTCGCAGAGCCAATTCAAACCGTTATGCGTCGCTACGGTATTGAAAAGCCATACGAGAAGCTTAAAGAGCTAACCCGAGGTAAAAAAGTCAATGCAGAGGTTATTGCCGAGTTTATCGACAACTTAGACATGCCTGATGCTGCAAAAGCTGAGCTTAAAGCATTGTCGCCAGCAACGTATATCGGTGATGCAATCAGGCTAGTAGATCAGTTATAAGCTTCATTACTTTGTACTACATTAAAAACGCGGTCATTACGACCGCGTTTTTTTATTGTCGTCTTAATAAGCCACTTTTTAAATACTGTTCTGGAGCATGTAAATGGATTTACACAAAACAATGGGATCATATTGCCTTGCCATTGATGCGCATCGCCGCCCTACTCCAGCTTCATACTCACAAACTCCAACAAAATCACTGGTAAAGCAAGACAAAGGTGTAAGCGTAAAGCCTACTGTAAAAAACGCCGTAGTTATCTTTTGCGATCTTTCTAAGTTTCAACAACTCACAGTGAAATATGGTGACATCACCTGTTCTAGTATCGTGGAGAGTTTGTTCAGCCAATTTGACGATATTGCCACCTCTTTACAACTCACTCCTTTAAAAACCAATGGCGACCAATACATCGCTGTGAGCTTTTGTGCCGATGATACCAGTTCTACAACTTCACTCTCCCGTTGCGTAAGCAATACCATTGAGTTTGCGTTAAAAGCGCGCAACCTCGTTAATAGCAACCCAGTGCTGGTTTCGTCGTCTTGCCACCTTCGGGTGGGTATTGCAACGGGCGATGTGGTCGCAAGAGATTCTGCTCGCTCGTTCGCGGGGTTTGATATTTGGGGTAATACGGTAAACAAAGCGGCAATGCTCGAGCAGTTCACCGCGCCAAGCACAATAGCAGTATGCAAAAAAACCTACAATATATTTGCTAAGCGAGCTTTGTATTCAGGGGCTACGAAAATCGATGATAGCGCTAACGAAACGTTGCAAAGTCATCTCAATGGGAATAGCGATGAGGAATTACTGGCAAGGGATATGAGCGTTCAAGGTAAAGACCGGCAACATATCATGTTTTATAAAACTCAGCTTCAGACCAAGTCAGCGCTCTCAATTGCGTTTATTTGCTAATGACCTGGAAAAAACAGCGGACGAAATATCACGCGCCAATAGCTATTCCTCACTAACGTATGCTCTGGATATACACGTTTATTTTTGACTTCCCACGCGAAATGCCTAGGGTTTGACTGGGATAAGGTAGCAATCGCGTTTTCAATAATCGATAATGCAGCACTTGAAATTCAGCGACCTACTACCTTCATACTTACGTTTTTCTGCATGTCTATTATGCCTTACGTAAACCAAAACCAGCAGGTCTATATCATTACATGGCCTTACAAAAAGAGATACTATGCGTACTAACGACAACACCTACTTTATCGATGCACAAACCGGTAAAGGCTTTGATGCAGAAACTTTCTTGAGGGACTATTGGCAACAAAAGCCGGTAGTTATAAAGCATTTTTTCCCAGACTTCGCTGACCCCATCGATGAAAACGATTTAGCAGGTTTAGCGCAAGAATCTGAAGTTGATGCCCGTATCATTAGCAACGTGCAAGGTAATTGGCACGTGGAGCAAGGCCCCATTAATGATTTTGATAACGCATGTCAGGGTAAATGGACTCTGCTCGTTCAGGGAGTAGACAAGTATGTACCCGACGTTACACCAATATTGGACCCCTTCGCTTTTATTCCCAATTGGCGATTAGACGATTTGATGGTGAGCTTTGCCACAAAAGGCGCGGGCGTCGGTGCTCATATTGACCAGTACGATGTCTTTCTCGTTCAAGGGAAAGGGAGTAGACGCTGGCGAGTGGGTAAACCAGCAGAATACAAAGAAGTGTATCCCCATCCAAAGTTAAGGCAAATTGATGGGTTTGCCCCTGTGATTGATGTCATGGTTGAGCCTGGCGATGTGGTTTATGTCCCACCGGGCTGGCCTCACGATGGTGAAACTGTGGAAGATAGTTTAACTTACTCAGTTGGCTATCGCGCACCTGACAATCTACAGTTAGCTGAAAGCCTAGCCATGATGCTAGATAAAGGTGCCCACAATTATCGTTTCACTGATGCGGGACGCACTCTTCAAGGAAGTCGTGCAACGGTAAATCCAGGAGATATTGCAGCGCTAAAACAACAACTCATAGAAGCAATCAACGGCGAAGATTTCACGTTGGCGCTTTTAGAAGCTATGAGCGAACAAGGTATACCTGAATATCCGCTAGAAAACGAGGTATCGCTAGAGCAAGTTGCAAATGAATTTGCTTCAGGTATTAGCTTTGCGCCCGCACCAGGCGTACGCGCGCTAATTTGCGACGGCAAACGCGGACTTCCCCGAGCACTCTACGTTAACGGAAGTCAGTTCGAGTTCGCGAAAAGTGACCAAGAGTGGTTTGAAGCGTTGGCATCAGGTAGCGTTTTAAATGAAACGTGCTGTCAAGATGCCCCCTCTTTTACATTTTTAGAAACCTTGACTACACTTGTAAATAACGGTTACTGGGAATGGTATGAGGGATAATAGCTACGTATGGCGTTTACTATTCAAAACGTCGATTGGGAAAAGGATAAAAATCGACTAAAAGCATTGAGGGAACATGTATTCGTTTTAGAGTGGCGAGTACCCGAGGCAAGCGAGTTTGACGAGCACGACAGCTCTGCTTGCCACGTGCTTATAGTAGACGATAAAAACGTTCCAATAGCGACAGGGCGTCTGACCAAAAAAGGCGAACTCGGCCGAATAGCCGTCAAACGTAGCCATCGAACACTTATGGTATACCGCTTACTTTTTGAAGCGTTAATTAACATGGCTCGACAGAATAACTGTCCAATTATTAAAGTGGTTTGCAACTTAGAAAGCGTTTCATACCACCGTTCTATTGGTTTTATTCCCGACGGACAAGTGTTTATGGACGCAGGAGTACCGCGGCAAAGGCTTAAATGTCCAGCTGAGCGTTTTCCCCTGCCGGACGTAACGCAGTTACATTAGTACCTCGAACAGGCGTGCTTAAAACTCACTACCTTCCTAATGCTCAGTTTAAACCCAAAAATCTGGAGTGTTTTGCATGGCAAATAAGCTTTCAGCACGGTTAACTAGCAGTTCCCCGAATGCCTTTTGATTGTCGTCCGCCCCTTCAGCGTTCATTAAGTTTTCAGCCTTAAGTTGCCAATGCATAGCGAAGTGACGCAAGACTTCTTTAGCGTCTGTAGCATTTTCCACCGAAGTAAAATCTGTGGGTAGATCTCCACTGATTACCCAATAAAGCTTGCTATCCATCGCTCTAATTTTCCAGACGGCTAAATAAGGCATTAAGTAACGGCTTTCTTCAGTAATCACGGTGTCGAACAATACGCCATTTTCAGCTAGAAACTTATTTGCTTTCTGAAACTGCTCTCTTACCCAATTAGCCCGCTCTTCTTCGCTGATAGGTTGTCTTTCTTGTTGCTCAGCCATGCTCACTCTCTTTCTTGTCGTTATTTTAGTTGTGCGAACTTTTTAGTAATGCACGCATAATTGTGTACTGTAAGGTCATTAATATGTGAATCTTACCCCTTACAACTCTCTTACTTTGTACTGCATTTCTACTGCGCTTTCCACAGCAAAGGCATCATTGTCTGCCCATTAGCAATCAAACGATTACTTATTCACCAATATTGTAAAAATCACGAGGTTCCTTTATCTCTAAACAAATCCAGTACAAACATTTACATTTTTATTATTGGCAAACAAAGTAGGTTGAGCGACACTACAATAATAATTAGCCTTATAAGACGAGTTTAGACACATGCGTATACTAAGACTTACTCTTGGCGCAATACTATTTGCTGGTGGAATTGTTTTAACATTGCTCCCTGGCTCAATTCTCTTCATTATTGCCGGACTTGTTCTATTGAGCTATGACTGGCCTAGAGCGCGCGGTTGGCTTAAGTATAGCCAGCGCACCATGACATTAAGTGCTCGCAAAATAGATCGCTTCCTTCTTTTGAGAAAGCTTCGATAACATTTGCGTCTGCCAAAGCGTACACGCTTTTCCATTCATCGCCATGCTTATCACGTTCTGGGGTAAGCTAAAGGTTTAAAATCACCAAGATTTTTTTCTATTTTGTCGCACCACGTTAGCAACTAAACTTATGTAAATGCGTAAAAATACAATGCGTGTTAACGTAAACTAAATTATCAATTACGAAGCCTTTAACAATAATAGTAGTGGCATATATCTCAGCATGCTCTGCATCTTAGATAGCTCGTATCATCAGGCAATGTAACCGTATAGATATGACACTGTGTAAAGCGTATAGAGACGCTGCACTGTTTGGGTAGACCATATTTAGTTAATCTGGTCAGGTCATATCTCTCGCTTACCTATGGAGAAAAGATCATGATCACGTTTACCGTTAATGGTAACAAACACGAATTTGCTGGTGACCCGTCAACACCAGTGTTGTGGTACCTTCGTGACGAATTAAATCTTACAGGACCTAAGTTTGGCTGTGGTATGGCACAGTGCGGGGCGTGTACTGTACACATTGATGGCGTAGCGCAGCGGTCTTGCGTAATGCCAGTATCTACAGTTCAAGGCAAAGAGATTACGACTATCGAAGGGCTAAGTGAAAGCGGCGACCATCCGGTTCAAAAGGCATGGGTAGAGCATAAAGTGCCCCAGTGTGGATTTTGCCAATGCGGCCAAATTATGCAGGCAGTCAGCCTATTATCTACCAATCCAACACCTAGCGATGAAGAAATTGTCCAGAATATGTCTGGCAACATCTGCCGTTGCGGCACCTACCCCCGTATTCACAAGGCTATAAAATCAGCATCGAAATCAATGACAGGCAATGCAGGCGTAGGCTTCTTTGACCCAAGCCAAGCGGGAGAAGAAGCATGAGCGAGAATACCTATTTTGATATGAATCGCCGTAGCTTTTTGAAATCCACAGCAGCGGCAGGCGCTTTGGTTCTTGGCACTTATTTCATAGGCAGCGCGCCACGTGCGATGGCTGGTGTTTTGGCGAAACCAGCTGAAAATGCAAAACGTGCAAACTTATTTATTGCACTTCGTCCTGACGGTATGGTTGAAGTGACCTGTCACCGCAGTGAGATGGGCCAGCAGATCCGCACCGCAATAGCACAAATAGTCGCAGACGAAATGGAAGCGTCCTGGGAAAAAGTAATTGTTATACAGGGTAAAGGCGACCCTAAATACGGCGACCAAAACACGGATGGCTCGCGCAGTATTCGCTTTAATATGCAGCGTTTACGTGAAATGGGCGCAAGCGTACGCTATATGATGCAACACGCTGCAGCAAAACGCTGGGGTGTTGAGCCAAATACCTGCGTTGCCGCGCAGCATGTTGTCACACACACATCAGGTAAAACCCTGGCTTATAAAGACTTAATCGACGATGCGCTTACCATTACGCCGCCAGAAGCAGATAAGTTGAAGCTTAAAGATAGAAAAGAGTGGCGTTACATCAACACAGGTATGGCGCATATCGACCTTCAAGATATCGTTACCGGTAAAGCCACGTTTGCAGCTGATGTCCGTGAACCTAAAGCGCTTGTTGCAATCATTGAACGCCCACCTGTAGTAGGCGGTAAGGTGAAAAGCTTTAACGCAGAAAAAGCAAAAGCAGTAAAAGGTGTCGTTGACGTTATTGAAATGCCTGCGCCTAAAGGTGCGCCTCAGTTCCAACCTAAAGGTGGAATAGCCATCATTGCTAACAACACATGGGCTGCGTGGCAGGGCCGCAAAGCGCTGGAAGTAACCTGGGATGACGGAGCAAACGGCGACTATAATTCAGAAAGCTTTAAAGCGCAGTTGCTTAACACGGTAAATGCCCCCCAGGCCCTTGTAAGAGAAAAAGGTGATGCGCTAAGTGTTTTAGAAGAAGCCAGCGACAAGCTTGTTGCTGACTATTATGTGCCGCACCTTGCTCAAGCGCCGATGGAGCCACCGTGCGCTACAGCCATGTACTACAAAGACCGAGTAGACGTGTGGGCCGCAACGCAAAACACACAGGCTGATATGGAAACGGTAGGCGCCATGGTTGGCATGGACAAAGAGAAAATCAACGTTCACGTTACCATGTTAGGCGGTGCATTCGGACGTAAGTCTAAACCTGATTTCTCTGCTGAAGCGGCATACCTTTCGATGAAAACAGGTAAACCAATTCGCGTTCAATGGACCCGTGAAGATGATATCCAGCACGGTTTCTATCATGCAGTCTCTGCTCAGCACGTTGAAGCAGCCCTCGATGAAAACGGCAAAATTGATGCTTATCTTCACAGAACGGCGTTTTCACCGATTGCCTCAACCTTTCAAGAAGGTGCTAATGCGCCGTTTAGCTTTGAACTAGATTTGGGCTTTACAGACAACCCTATTCTTACGCCAAACATAAAGCTAGAACGCGGTGAAGCCCCCGCCAAAGCGCGTATAGGATGGATGCGTTCCGTATCAAACATTTTCCATGCCTTTGCGGTTCAGTCGTTTATTAATGAAGCGGCGCACAAAGCAGGCAAAGATTCGAAAGAGTACTTGTTAGAAGTCATCGGCCCCGACAGAATTTTGGATGTTACTGAACAAAAAGCCGAGTACAACAACTATTGGGGCGATAAGTCTGTCTATCCATTAGACACAGGCCGCCTACGTAACGTTATCGAAAAAGTGTCTGACATGGCTGGCTGGGGTCGAGAGATGCCTAAAGGGCGCGGCTTAGGTATTGCCGCACACCGCAGCTTCTTGACCTATGTAGCCACTGTGGTTGAAGTAGAAGTGTCTGCGGCTGGCGATCTTAACGTTATTAAGTCTTGGGTTGCCATCGATGCTGGTACCGTGGTGAACACTGATACGGTCAAAAACCAAACCCAAGGTGGCTCGGTGTACGGTATCACTACTGCTATCAGTGACGGTATTACCTTCGATAAAGGCCGTGTACAGCAAAGTAACTTCCACAACTATCGTGTACCGCGCATGAGTGACTCACCGTTAGACGTTGAAGTAGAAATAGTTGAAAGCGATGCACCACCTGCTGGTGTAGGCGAACCAGCAACACCGGTATACGCGCCAGCACTTTGTAACGCTATATTTGCAGCATGTGGTAAGCGTATTCGTCAGTTACCTATCGGAAACCAGCTTAAAGCCTAATGGTAAAAGTACTAATGGCCTAAAAAACTGAGTCATTACCAGCACTGAAAATTAACTGTAAACCGGCGCGTGTAATGCACCAAAAAAGGGTAAACACAACATGTGTTTACCCTTTTTTATGAATGTACTTATGTGACATCCTCAGCTTCAAGTGTAACTTTGGCCTGAGTTAATTCCCTTGTTTTAACCGTAATAGTAAACCCAAATTTTAATCAAACGATTCAGGCGTTAATTGAAGACTTTTAAGGATGAGAGAAAAGGCAATAAAGGTTGTAGATACTCAGGCAGAAACATGCGACGGATATGATGAGGCACGCAACGAAAAGATGGATAAAAATACCATAACTTGCGTAAGCAAAAACTGCGCATATTAGACCGATTGTGAATTCTACTAGCGCTGCTTCACAGAGGGTTCTTATATTACTGATTACAGGTTGAGCAAAAAACTTGAATCGGTAAGTCATTTTGTTTCCTTTCCTGCGCTTAAAATACTGCTAACGTTACGTAATTACATTAGCACATTAAAGACAATTCGAAAGAAACAGAATGCTTTGTAGATAAGCACCATAAAATGAAAGTGAGCATGAAAACTTTCATATTATAACTTCTAATAAACAATAAAACTCGGACTCGTTGAGCCCGAGCAGATCAACTCAGTATTTATTCGTAGTTGCGTTCCATCCACATCAACTGCATTTTTAGTTCGTTAATTTCTTTTTGCGCTTCCGCCAGCTGCTCTGCTGCAGAGCGTGATTGCATAACATTCTCTTCAGAAGTATTTACTGAAACTGTGCTGTCATTATGTGCCATAAGAGTTCAACCAAGTTAATAATTAATCTAAGATTCGATGTGAAAGTCACTTTGTAATATTACATTTTTTATTACACAAAGTCATGTCGTCAATTGGCAAAAACACATACTTTTGCGAAATAACCACTGTTTTTTTAAGGAATGTACCACTGGCATGTAACAATGCTAAATCGGCAATATATTCAGTAATAACCAATAAAAAAGAGACCCGAAGGTCTCTTCTAAAAATCGTTATAGCTGGCTCTAATGTTAGAAAAATCGCTAACTAAACGCTTATTAAGCTAAGAGCCTTAACGTTACGCTATTAACCGTGCTTTTCAGCAAGATATAGCCATGTCTCTACAACGGTGTCTGGGTTGAGTGATACCGAGTCGATACCTTCATCTACCAACCAAGCTGCGAAATCTTCGTGATCAGACGGTCCTTGACCACAAATACCTACGTACTTGCCACGTTTCTTCGCTGCTTGAATTGCCATTGAAAGTAATGCTTTTACTGCCTCATCACGTTCATCAAACAAGTGAGCAATTAAGCCACTGTCTCGGTCTAACCCTAGCGTTAGCTGTGTTAAGTCGTTAGAGCCAATTGAGAAGCCATCGAAGATGTCTAGGAACTGATCGGCAAGTAGCGCGTTCGATGGTAGTTCACACATCATAATAACGCGAAGACCATCTTCACCTTTCTTAAGCCCCTGCTCTTCTAGTAGCTCGATAACCTTACGACCTTCCTCTAAAGTGCGAACAAACGGGATCATAATCTCAACGTTAGTTAAGCCCATTTTATTACGAACGCGCTTGATAGCCTCACACTCTAGTGCAAAACAATCGCGGAAGTCTTCGGAGATATAACGGCTTGCACCACGAAAGCCCAGCATTGGATTTTCTTCATCAGGCTCGTACTGGTAACCACCAACCAAGTTGAAATATTCGTTCGACTTGAAATCTGACATACGAACAATGACTTTCTCTGGCGAGAATGCCGCACCAATAGTTGAAATACCTTCTACCAATTTCTCAATATAGTATTCCGTAGGCGATTCGTAGCCCGCTATCATGTCGTTAATCTCTTCTTTCAACTCTTCCGGCTGACTGTCGAAATTAAGTAGCGCTTTAGGGTGCACACCAATCATTCGGTTAATAATGAATTCAAGACGAGCTAGACCAACACCAGCATTGGGTAAGCGAGCGAAATCAAACGCGCGATCTGGATTACCCACGTTCATCATTACTTTAAGCGGTAGGTCCGGCATCGCATCAATGCGTGATGTCACAACATCGAACTCAAGCTCATCACCATAGATAAAGCCGGTATCACCTTCAGCACAAGACACAGTTATCTTGTCGCCGTTTTGAATGCTATCAGTCGCGTTACCGCAACCAACAACCGCTGGTATGCCAAGTTCACGTGCGATGATTGCCGCGTGACAAGTTCGGCCACCTCGGTTGGTAACAATGGCAGACGCTTTTTTCATGATAGGTTCCCAATCAGGGTCCGTCATGTCAGTTACCAATACATCACCCGCCTGGATTTTGTCCATCTCTTCAATTGAATCGAGTACTTTGGCTACGCCTGCGCCAATCTTGTGACCAATTGCACGGCCTTCACACACGATGTTGCTTTGACCCTTAAGCTGGAAACGCTCTATGCTTTGCGAGTCTTCACGGCTGCGTACCGTCTCTGGACGCGCCTGAACGATGTAAAGTTTGCCGTCTGCGCCATCTTTAGCCCACTCAATATCCATCGGACGCTTATAGTGGTTTTCAATAATCTGTGCCTGCTTCGCTAGCTCCATTACTTCATCGTCAGTCAATGAGAACGTTTTGCTATCAGCAACATCAATATCAACGATAGACACTTGCTTACCGTGTGCTTCATCGTCTGAATACACCATTTTGGTAAGCTTGCTACCCAGGTTACGACGAACAATTGCCGGTAACCCTTTATCTAAGGTTGGCTTGTGTACGTAAAATTCGTCAGGATTAACCGCACCCTGCACTACCATTTCGCCTAAACCAAATGAGCTGGTAATAAATACAACGTCTTCAAAACCAGACTCTGTATCAATAGTAAACATAACACCTGACGACGCGATATCACTTCGCACCATGCGCTGAATACCTGCAGATAGGGCTACCCCTTTGTGGTCGTAACCTTGGTGTACGCGGTAAGAAATGGCGCGGTCATTGAAAAGTGATGCGAACACGTGCTTTATCGCCACAAGCACAGCTTCATAACCTTTAACGTTAAGGAAAGTTTCCTGTTGGCCAGCGAATGACGCATCCGGCATATCTTCAGCAGTCGCAGATGAACGTACAGCAAATGACGCTTCTTCGCCCGCATCGCCCTGAAGCGTCACAAACGCAGTTTTAATTTCTTCTTCTAGCTTTCCTTGAAAAGGCGTGTCGATGATCCATTGACGAATGTTCTTGCCCGCTTCAGACAGTGCGTTCACATCATCGACATCAAGCGAGTCTAGTACTTCATGGATCCTTGCTTCTAAGCCACTTTGCTCTAGAAACTCATTGAATGCTTCAGCCGTAGTTGCAAAGCCGCCCGGCACCTGCACTCCGGCGTTAGCCAGGTTTGAAATCATCTCGCCTAATGATGCATTTTTGCCGCCTACGCGACCCACATCATGCATGCCCAGTTCTTGATACCAAAGTACGTATTCTTGCACAGCCCAAGCCTCCAGCTTTTTTATGTGTAGGGTATGAGGTACGTTTCAGGTTTGTGCTTTTTATTACCTGAAACACATCAAATTCTTGTCGATGGGTGGTGAATCCCACCTTTACTCATGTTCATTCAGTTTGACGGCAAATAAGTTGATATTTGTCGCCATTCACGAGAACCGTGTAGCTTTTCGACGAAATCATCTTAGAATGGGGGAATTCGGAATGTAAACCCTTTATTAATTTTGTAATTAAATTACACCAATGTTAAGGAATTGTTGTGCGCACAGCTTTTTATATATCAGATGGTACCGCCATTACAGCAGAGGTCTTCGGCCACGCCCTGCTTTCACTCTTCCCTGTTTCTTTTAATCACAACACCATCCCTTTCGTTGAAACTGAAGAACAAGCTCATAAAGTTTTGCAGCAAATTTCTGAAAGTTTTCAAGACACCGGCGAGAGACCGCTCGTTTTTTATACAATTGTGAATGTAGATGTACGCAAGATCATCTCTAAGTCTGTGGGTATTAACTATAATTTCCTTGACCAATTTGTGGCTCCCCTTGAAAAAGTGTTGGGGGTACCTTCTAAACCTGAAAAGCATCGCACACACAGTATTCATGAAACCACCTACGACATCAGAATAGAAGCGGTAAACTACGCGCTGGCCAATGATGATGGCTCCAACCTTAAGGATTACGATGAAGCCGACATCATCCTTACTGGCGTTTCTCGCTCTGGAAAGACCCCAACGAGCCTTTATTTGGCCCTTCAATACGGAATAAAAGCAGCAAACTATCCGTTTACCGAAGAAGATATGGGCGACATGCTGAAACTACCCCCTGCGTTACGCCGGTTTAAGCATAAACTTTTTGGGTTGACCATTGCGGCCGATAGACTTCATCAAATACGTTCAGAGCGTCGGGCAAACAGTAAATATGCATCGTTACCACAATGTAGAATGGAACTTCGAGAAGTTGAAAACTTATACAGAAAGGAAAAAATTCCGTTTTTAAACAGCACCAAGTATTCGATTGAAGAGATTTCGGCGAAGATATTGGCTGAAACGGGTCTTAAGCGTAGAAAGTATTAGCGAGCTAGATGCAGGTAATAACAAAAGCGTTGCACTATATTTATATTGCCTGCATTTAACTGAATAAGACTCAAAAGTTAATTCGGTGCATTTTCTCTGACCAACTTTCTGTAGCGTGGAAGCTGTAAGGGTGGAAGCTCTTCTACAGATACCCGCTTAAGCCAATGTCTTGCTTTTTCAGCATCATTATCAAGCGTTGCGTTTTCCGCTATACGTAACTTGATACGGTTAACTTGTGCAATATCCTTCGCTTGCTCGGCACAGGCTAAACCTTTTAGAAAAGCTTTCTCGGCCTCTTAGTGCTACTTACGTTAAGCACATCCTTTAATTCACTCAAATTAGATTCAAAAGGTATCCACTGCCCCATTCCCGTTCTGTAAATAGGCTGACGAACCTGCTCAGAGCTCGGCGTTTTTATTACGCGCTTCGTTTTATGGAATGTTAAGCACGCCTCTTCAAACTCTAAGCCACAAAAGTCCAATAGACGACGCACTTGCCCTTCCAAATCATCTAGCACATCCTCATGTTGTACTGTCAGAATTTCGCCTGGCAACACTGTATTCCAGTGGGCCATTAGCTTTTCATAGGCTTTGTAATATCGACCAATATCAGTCAGAGAGTAGCTAAACTCTTGCCCATCACCAAACAGTTGCTTAAAGCCGCTAAAACAACAGTCCATTGGATCTCTTCTTGCGTCGATAATTTTAGCGTTGGGAAGGATCTTTTTAATAAGCCCAATATGAATGAAGTTGTTAGGCATTTTATCAATAAAGAACGGCGCCCCTTGCCGATAAGCTTGGGTCTGCTGAAGATATTGCTCACCTAGTTTTGCCAGCGTACCTTCGTTCAATGCTGATACATTTAGTGGGTAAGGCGTAGACTGATGGCTGAGTGACGACGCGATTCCTAATATATCGTGTAGTTCCATAGTGCCGTCGACTTGAGAGTGCGATGCTAAAATTTGCTCAAGGAGTGTTGAACCTGCGCGAGGTAGGCCAACAATAAAAATAGGATCGGGCGCCTGGCAGCCTTGTGTTTTGTTGAAGCATTCTTTGGTAAAAGCCTGCTGCTGAGCCTGTAATGCCTTCTCTGTTTTAACGATATCAAACTGCAGCGTACGCTTTTTAAGTTTATTGCCGCGCTCGTAGTACTCAAACGCGCGGGTGGCGTTCGCACTGTCTTCAAACCCCTTTCCTAAAGCAAAGCAAATATGAATTTCATCATCCAATTTTGTCGCTTCAGCATCTACCAACGAGACCATTTGCTTGAGTAGTTCATCACTAAAACGATAGGTCTTCGTATTGGCTAGGCTCCAATACGCATCGCCAAAGTCCTTTTGAAATAAAATGGCTTTCTCATAAGCCTTTATCGCATCGCCAATATCACCTTTAGCTTTTAGGGCATGTCCTTGTGCCACCCAAACTGCCGGCCTATCTTCGTTCTCTCTAAGAAGCCCTTGATAGATGTTAATTGCCTGCTCTAGTTCGCCAACACCAACGAGTGCATGAGCCAAGCCTACTTTCACGGTGAAGTTATCAGGTGCGTATTTCAGTCGCTGTTTCGCAACGGCTGCGGCATCAGGGAACTTTCCAAGCTTAGATAAAAGGCTTTGGTAGGCAGCGGCAGCTCTATCATTTTCTGGGTATAGCGTTACACAGCTTTCTAATAAAAATTCAGCGTCGCTATAAACTTTTAATTGAATACCAATTTCAGCAAGCAACATCATTGCTTCTGGATGATGCTCATGACCGGCTAGAAATTGTCGACACACTTGTTCGGCTTTGTGCAATTGCCCTTCGTGCATTAAATCTGTAGCGCCTAGTAACGGCTTGGGTAACGATGTGAGAAATGCAATTTGCTGCTGACAAAGCGCGAGCGCTTGTGGTTGATTATCTGCCTTGTACACTTTTTCAAGCTGGAGCCAGGCAGTTAATAAAGCAGGGTTAAATCGTGTAGCCTGATAAAAACTGTGGGCAGCCTTTTTGCTGTCAGCGGCTAAATAGCAATAGCCCAGCTCTTGATAAGCGCGAGCATAATTGGGAACGTAAGCAATCAGTTCATTTAGCGTTTCGATGGCGCTGTTTACATCAGCCAACAGACGGTATGCCACGGCTTTTAAATAAAGCACCTCTTTAAGGATGTTTTGGCTTACCCCCAACTGTTCCCTAGCGCGTAGCAGTATGTCATTGCACCCAGAAATGACGGACTGATGCTGTGATTGCATAAGCCACTGCTTTAACTGCTGTATTTCTTTTTGTTCTTCTAGTGTCATTAAAAACGCCTGCTTTAAATTCAGCGTAAAATAAAAAACGGCGAACTCAGTGAGTTAGCCGTTTTAAACTTGAGGCCGTGCAGTTTTCAAACGATAAAAACACGGAAAGCGCATTGCCTCATAACGTTATACGCTATTCGTACATGACCAATCTAGCTATACTAACTTAGCCTTAATAGTAATCGTATGAAAAACGAAGACCAATAGTACGAGGCCTATTGGTTACTACCTTCGGCGTAAATTGCTGAGTGTCAATATTTAAAATAGCACGCTCATCAAATACATTATCAATGTAGAGCTCGGCTTTCCAAACGTCATTTGTTACACCAACAGCAAGGTTGGTTAATATATACGACTCTTGCACGTAACGGCCGCCGCGGAACGTTTCACCATTTGAGTCGGCATACGTTACCCCTTCGAACACGCCAGCCTCTTGTTCAATCTTAAGACCTGAGCCTGTATCATAAATAAGGGACGTTGCATCCTCCATTACGTAGGCATCCATAACCATGCCTGCCAACCGGTCGCCGGTATAGCTTACAGATCCATTAACATACCCACGCTTATCACCTTCTAGTTCAAAGAAATAACGCGCGTTGATGTTTCCAGAGAAATCCGCTGAGTATGGCAGCTTCGAACCTACACCTGCCGCAATACCCTCAAGCTCCGAGTTTACGCGAGTAAGTTCAGTATCTAATACACTAAATGCAGCATTAATGATTAGGTCGTCAGTGGCAAGCCACGTCATGTCAGCATCAATACCTTTAATCTCAGCATCACCCACATTATCAGTGAATACCAAGAATGAGATATTTGTAGGGTCGAAGCGCGACGTTTGCAGCTCTTCAATTTCAGAATAATAGGCCGTAGCGTTTACACGGAATTGGCCATCAAAAAAGTCACCCTTAAGACCCAATTCATAGTTATCCAGCGTATCCGTTGTGGAATATACAGGAATACGGAAGTTTTCGAATTTGCCAGACTGATTATTTGACAGACCACCACCAACGCGGTTAGTAACCGGTGGTCGGAATCCTTCTGAATAATTAGCAAACAATAAGATGTCTTTGTTAACCTTCCAGTCTAGCGAGAACTTAAAGATTGTGTCGTCAACGGTTAAGACGCCGTTCTCGTCAAGCAAATCTACCTCTAACTGCCCACTTTGAATAGCGGCGGCAACAGCTTCAGGATCCAGGCCAACGGCTGCAAGCTCATCGGGGTCTTGCGTACCGAATGCACGAATACGTCGCGTTACGTCAACAGTTGACGTTGAGCCTACGTAGATATCATCAATTTCATACCAACGGGCACCAATACTTGCAGTAACCGTGTCGGTAATATCGTATTCCAGCTGACCAAATACAGCAATTTGTTCAATGGTATGCGTAATATCGTTGATAAAGCTTACTTCAGAAGGGAAAGGGCCACCATCGCTGTTAATGCCTTCATTACCTACTAGGGTACGTTGAAGGTTATCAAAGCCAAATGTCGTCATTTCAGTGTTGGCAATCTTGAACTGACCTACTGTTGCTACCTCTTGTTCGTCATAAAACAATCCGGCAGTTACTCGCCATGGCGTATCCATGGTGGTATTGAAACGTATCTCATGGGTATTACGGGTAGAAGACGTGTCTTCTTTATAGTATTTGGTTGGATCTAAACAGCGCTCATCAGCTGTGTTATCAGGCGTATCGTAGTGGTTACACACGTAATACGCAGAAAATAAACCGCCGTTTGTATACCCTGTGTAGTCTGCTAGCGTATCAATTTCACGGTCTAAGTAGCCACCGGTATATACAACGTTCAGCTTTTCTAAGCGCCCTTCAAGCGTCCACGTAGTTAAACCGAATTCGTCTTTGTTCTCTTCCTGTTGGAAACGCAGAGCAGAGCTTTCACCTTCAAGTGTGGGGTCGTACGCAAATACACCCTCTGTATCTAACGTTTGCTGGGTGTGCTGTACAAGTAAGTCCCAGTTATCATTAAAATGATAAGACAGACCAAAACGTGCACCTGTATACATTGCATCATTAAAGTCTTCTTCTACCAGTGCATCATTTTGTGGAGAAACGACTGCGGCTTCGGTATTAGAGCTAATGTTCGGGTTGGTAATTCTGTTAGCATCCATGGCCACTGGATCAGCCAACGGCCCACCAGAAATACGGTCAATAACCACGGCGCTTCCAATGTATCCGCCCTCGCCAGGCACATTCATTACATTGTCTATCCAGCCACCTTGCTTATCGTTGTACGCAGCAACTCGAACAGCCAAGTCGTCGGTAAGCGGCATATTAAAATATGCTTGAACCGAGTTACTCATTTCACCGCCTTTGGTAAAGCCGATATTTGTATCAAAGCCTGTAGCAAAGCTCGTATGGTCGGGTTTGTTAGTAATTAAACGAATAGTACCCGCCTGAGAGCTTGCACCAAACAATGTGCCCTGTGGCCCAGGAAGTACCTCAACCCGCTGAACGTCAGTAGCGTAGACATCTAAATTACGCCCTGCCATGGAAACTGGCATTTCATCAAGGTAGAAAGCAACTGATGGTTGTAAGGCCTGTACAGACGACAACATGATATTAGATTGGGTTGTTGCGGCACCGCGAATGTAGATTTCATTCTGTCCCGGCCCGGTTCCTTGGAATACCACATTTGGTAAAAATTCAACATAGTCTTGGAAATTATCTATACCAAGATTTTCTAGTGCTTTACCGTTGAGCGCGGTAACTGCGACCGGAACGTCTTGTATAGATTCACTTCGCTTAGTAGCGGTGACTTCTATTGTTTCGAGTTTAGCAGGCGCTTTTGATTCTTGCGCGGCCAGAGGAGTGGTAGCCAGTGCAGCGACAATTGCACAGCTAAGCTGAGTTTTTCGCATTTGTGTGTGTTTCCTTCATTAGTTTTTATTTTTAACAGCGTTTAGTTAAAACACTTATCAAAAAGGTCATATATTAAAATACACAATAGAATTATAATTACTACTCTAACGATTAATTTTTAATCTAAAATCTTTGAAACTTAGCATAAAGTATAGTTTTTGAAGATTTTCATGCTCGATAAAGATGAAGCAAACGCCATCTGAAAAACAAATACATACAAAGCTAATTATTTCATTTGATGTTTATAAAAAGTGTTCCATGCGGTATATTTCACCGTATTACTAATAATTAATATGAAAGGTGAAAGGAAATTACTGCGTGAGCGAAAACGAAAAGAAATCCCCTCTCAACAAACCGGTGTTTTTAACATCGTCAGCATTAATCCTCTGTTTACTGATTTTTGCTGCTGGCACTCCGGAAACGGCGGATGCTCTCTTCCAAAAATTGCAAAGTGTGATAGTGACCAACGGGAGTTGGTTTTACGTGTTTACTGTTGCAGTCATCGTGGTTTTCGTAGTCTTTTTGGGCATGTCTCGCTATGGTGAAATTAAGTTAGGCCCAGACCATGCCACACCAGAGTTTGGTTTCGGTACATGGCTTAGCATGCTGTTTGCTGCTGGCATGGGTATTGGCTTGATGTTTTTCGGTGTCGCAGAGCCCTTAATGCACTTTTTAGCACCTCCTACTGCGCAAGCTGAAAGTATTGACGCGGTGCGTGAGGCGATGAAAACGACCTTTTTCCACTGGGGTGTTCACGCATGGGCAATATATGCCGTCGTAGCATTAATCTTGGGTTACTTCGCTTATCGCCAAAACTTACCACTCACTCTGCGCTCTGCGCTTTATCCTCTCATTGGCGATCGGATTTACGGCTGGCCTGGTCACGTTGTTGATATCTTTGCGGTAACATCCACGGTATTTGGTGTATCTACCTCATTGGGCTTTGGTGCATCTCAGGTAAACGCTGGCTTTAATTATTTATTTGGATTGCCGTCGAACACTGGCGTTCAAATCGCTATTATGGCGGGCGTGGTTGGTCTTGCAGTAATTTCAGTTACCACGGGCTTAGAGAAAGGCATTCGCCGCCTATCAGAAACCAATATGATACTGGCGATAATATTGCTCCTGATTGTTTTAGTATTGGGCCCCACGGTATTTTTACTTCAAGCCTTCATGCAAAACACAGGTGCTTACCTATCTGATTTAGTTCGTAATACCTTCAATTTGTTTGCGTACGAAAAAACAGATTGGATTGGCGGTTGGACCATATTCTATTGGGGATGGTGGTTAGCCTGGGCACCATTTGTGGGGCTATTTATCGCGCGAATCTCTTACGGTCGAACTATTCGAGAGTTTGTATTGGGTGTACTTTTAATACCGTCGGCATTCACGCTCTTTTGGATGACAGTTTTCGGTAATGCTGCAATCGATCAAGTACTAGTTCAAGGTAAAGACGTTCTAGCCCAAATGGTTAACGAAGATACATCTGTAGCGCTGTTTGTCTTTTTAGAACAGTTCCCGTTTTCATCTTTGCTGAGCTTTATCGCAGTTCTTATGGTTATTGTATTCTTTGTTACATCATGTGACTCAGGTGCAATGGTTGTAGATATGCTCTGCTCCCATGGTGAGAATAATACGCCGCTATGGCAGCGAGTTTATTGGGCCGTAGGAGTAGGTGTAGTGAGTTCAGTGCTGCTTTACGCCGGTGGACTGGGTGCATTGCAAACAATGACGATAGCCGCTGCTTTACCCTTTGCAATTGTTTTGCTTATCTCGATATTCGGCTTGCTTAAAGCCTTGAGAATTGAAGCGTATAAACGAGAGAGTTTACAAGTAATGGCTGGTACGCCTCAGCACAGTGATTCAGATAAAAACTGGAAAGATAGGTTAGAAAACATTGTGTCTTTTCCTGACGAAAGTGCGGTGCGTCGTTATGTTAATAAAGTAGTTAAGCCAGCACTTACCGAGGTAGGTGACGAGTTTAAAACGCAGCAGTTCGAAATAAACATAGAAGACAACGAAGAGGCGCTCATATTAACGGTAGATATGGGGAACGACCCTGAGTTTGTTTATGCTGTTTATCTGGTGCCAACAGAACAGCCTGAATTCGGCCCAAGTGAAACATCAGAACTAGACGAAAATAAAAAGGCGACGTACTATCGCGCCGAGGTGCATTTGTCTGAGGGTGGCCAAAACTATGATATTATGGGCTGGTCTAAGATTTCGGTCATCAATGACGTAATCGACCACTATCACAAGCACCAACATTTTATTCACTTGCTTAAGTAACCATAAGGTTGCTTAATCGTTGGAAGTATAATGCGAAAAGAAGAAGAACTATTAGTAGCACTACGGCGCGTTATTCGCGCTGTAGATCTACGCAGCAAGCAGCTAAGTAAACATGTGGGTCTTACCGGCCCACAGCTTCTAGTCATGCAAAATATTGAAGAGCGGCCTGGTATCATGGTTCGTGAAATAGCGGAAAATATTAATTTAAGCCCCGCAACCATCACCAATATTTTAGATAGATTGGAGTCACGAGATTTAGCCACGCGCATCAGAAGTACGCAAGATAAACGTAAAGTTGGCGTTTATCTTACAGAAAGGGGTAAAATAGCTGTTGTTGACGCCCCTCGTCCTCTTCAAGAGCACTTTGTTGAGCGTTTCTCGCAGCTAAAAGAGTGGGAACAAAGCCAGATGGTGGCGACCGTCCAACGAATAGCAAGCATGATGGACGCAGAAGATATCGATGCATCTCCGTTCTTGGAGTTGGGAAGTATCTCGGAAAAAAACTAGCATGCTTCTTATTTAAAAGTGGCCTTCTTTTTGAAGGCCATTTTTATGACTAAGTGATCACTATTACTTACATAGATTCACGACTTGGCTTTAAGCGGGTTCACCTTTCCACCCGTGATTTTATCTGCGCGACCTTCTTCTTTTGCTTTTTCAGCTCGACGTTTTCGGATTTCTTTTGGATCCGCAATGAGTGGGCGATAAATTTCAATCCTGTCGCCATCTATCAGCGTATCGCGCAGTTTAACAACTCTGCTCCAAATACCCACTTTGGTCGACTTTAAATCAATCTCTGGAAACTGCTCAGTAATATTTGACGCATTAATTGCTTCTTCAACGGTTGCATTTTCGTGAATTGCAACATCAACAATCGCTTGCTTTGTTGGTAGCGCGTATGCGACTTCGATGTTGATGAGTTTATTACTCATGCGTAAACACTCCTAGCCCGCTCAGTAAACGCTGCCACCATACTGCTCGCTAAACTATTGAATACCTTGCCGAACGCCATTTCCGCTAGTTTATTACTGAATTCAAATTCTAAGTTGAGTTCAATTTTACAGGCTTCTTCTGAGAGCGCAGAAAAGGTCCACCCTCCCGTAAGTGAGCGGAATGGACCATCGACCAACTGCATTTGAATACTCTTACCAGGCTCTAATACGTTATGGGTTGTAAACCACTGCTTAATACCCGCTTTCGCGACTAACAAAGACGCCTTCATATTTTTGGCAGATGTGTCGAGAACTTTACTGTCTGCGCAACCTGGCAAAAACTCGGGATAGGAAGCTACATCGTTGACTAAGTTAAACATGGCTTCTGCGCTGTGTGCTACTAGCGCGCTTCTGTGAATACTTGGCATTGATTCCACTATTATTAAAACTCTTATCGGCATTGTATCACAGAAAAATTGCATCGCTTGTATTCGGTTTTGAACCAAACGCCCCAATATAAGATAACAATGACAACTAAAGACATTCCTTTGAACAATCAGTATAATAGCCAGCATGAAAAAGAATAAAGCCAACAAAAATACCACAGGAAATATCGCGCAGAACAAAAAAGCGCGTCACGATTATTTCCTAGAGGACAAGTTCGAAGCAGGACTTGAGCTTCAAGGGTGGGAAATTAAAAGTATTCGTGCCGGTAAAGTAAACATTACCGATGCGTACATTATTATCCAAAATGCCGAAGCGTATCTGGTAGGTTGCCGAATTAGCCCGCTAAATCAAGCATCTACACACGTTGTTGCAGCACCAGAGCGGGCACGTAAGTTGCTGCTAAACAAACGTGAAATAGACCGTTTGATGGGTGCACGAGACCGCCAAGGTTATTCAATCGTTGCTACGTCTATGTATTGGAAAAAGTGTTGGGTGAAGCTAGAAATTCACTTGGCAAAAGGTAAGCATGCGCACGATAAACGTGACACCATTAAAGACAAAGACTGGCAGCGCCAAAAAGAAAGAATGATGAAACACAGCGTTTAACGCTGTGTTTTTCATTTTGCCACTAGAAAACTTTCGTTATTTTTCCAGTGATTAAGTGCCAAACTGAATATCTACGATAAACATTTTAATAAATTGTACTAAGTGGCACTTATCCTACGTCCCGTTTCGTCATTTTCTTGCGATGAAGCATGTCGAGAATTAGGCTCCACAGCGGTGATGGGTTTCTAAGCGTAGTAAGGTTATTTCCTAATCGCCTCAACTGCCGGCGTACCATCGCCATATTGGCTAAGCTGGCGAGGGATTTATCTTTCCACGTGCAATGCGGAATGATGCCCGAATAGCTCCATTCTTGCTGCCATTTTTTCGAAAGGTCTGGCGTTACCGCTAGCGCACTGGCTAAACCCACCAGCGCGCAACCTTGTTGCACAACCTTCTCCGCGACTTCCGCCCGTTTTATACCGCCAGTTGTCATTAGCGGAATATCAGTTTTGCATTCTAAGACGTTAGCAAATTCTAGAAAATATGCTTCTCTGGCAAGCGTAGTATCGTCGCGAGTCTGCCCCTGCATTGCCGGTGCTTCATAACTACCGCCAGATAGCTCAACCACATCAACGCCCAATGCTTCCAACCTGTTTACTACTTCACAGGCATCATCGAATGAGAATCCGTTCTTCTGAAAATCAGCGGAGTTAAGCTTTACCATAACAATGAAGTCTTTCGCGCACACCGCTCTCACCTGACTCACTATATTTATTAGTAAGCGTGCCCGATTGATAATAGACCCGCCCCACTCGTCCTGACGCTGATTGGTTAGCGGCGATAAAAATTGCGTTAGCAAGTAACCGTGAGCAGCGTGTATCTCCACACCATCAAATCCTGCTTTTTCAGCTTGCTTCGCTGATTGAACAAAACGTTTGCAGACATCGTGAATATCTTGGCATGTCATTTCACGAGGCTGGGCAAACAATTTCGAATGTTTCCCCATATCAAGCGGTACGGCAGACGGTGCAATCGCTTTTCCGCGCATAGCCTTGAAGACTTGTCTTCCGGGGTGGTTGATTTGCATCACTGCCAGTGCCCCGTTCGACTTAATAATTTTTGCCCACTTTTTAAACGGAGTAAGCTCTGTGTCTTCTTCTAATGCGACGCCACCTGGCCCTGTCATCGCATTTTTATCCACCATGACATTTCCAGTGATCACCATGCCTAGGTGGCCATGAGCCCAGTAACGATAGAGAGAATAAAGTGACTCGCCGGGAATATTTCCCTTGCTCGACATGTTTTCTTCCATGGCAGCTTTTACAAGTCGGTTTCTTACCGTTACGCCACAGGGCAAAGTATACGGAGAATACAATATAGAATCTGAAGACATTTACACTACAAGCCTTTTCATTATGCTGTGGTACTTTAATTGTTCTTGATGCTAATTGCATCCTTACTTGTCTATTTTTACCTTAAAAATAAACTAAAGTAATCAGACCTATAAGAATCAAAATGACTGTCTTATTACGTCTCTTGCCACTTGTTTTCGTTACCAGCACTTGAAAAATGACTAAAAGGCCACATCTCTTTTAAGGCTCAGTAATAGACTGCGTTGATTGAAACGTCTTCGTTTTCACAAAGCCGTGTAACCTTTTGAAAAGATAAATGTTATTTTTGGTTGTTTTATGGCCAAACCCTTAAAATTTATAGCAATTTTCAAAAGAATGTATTTAACCACTCAGCAAATGTGCTATTATTGACAATCACACTCGGGGCTGATTAGGATTCGACAGGATCTAGGAAGCCGGAGGTGCATGCAGAGGAGCGGTTTGCCTCTTAAAAAGCCGCATTTAAATAGTCGCAAACGACGAAACATACGCACTAGCCGCTTAATAACCGGCATAGGCCCTTCCACCCTAGTCTTTTCCTGCTAGCGGGGATTCGGAAGGTCATCCAAGTAGGATAGCGAGGGAACCTTGTCTGAGGGTGAACCGCGAAATAGTATCAGGCCAGCTGCAAGGAAATCCTGTTTGTCGGAGTTCCAAGCAGTTAAATAAATGACAAACTAAGCATGTAGTACCAAAGGTAGACATTTTCTGGACGCGGGTTCAAATCCCGCCAGCTCCACCAATTTCAGAAGCGGTCTAGACCAATCTAGACCGCTTCATCCCTTTAAATTCGCCACCTCTGGCGATACCACTCAAAACCAACCACAGGTCTCTAACGGTCTTAATAGGGCTGTAAAGTGTCGCGAATCTGTACTTGAATGTCGCGAGACTGTCACTTCTCCCGAACAAATCACTTATGGTTTAGGTACGCGGGAATGTCATAGATTTCGTGCTGATTTATTCAGTGCAATGCCCTCAATAGCCTATGACGCTGCGCACAAATACGTAAAAATTTCAAAGCAAGCAAGTTATGTTCAAGCAAACCTGTTCCTCTCCAACCTCAGCAAAGAGCTTCAAATAGCTGACTTGAATCTTTCAAAAGATATTCGTGAACTTAAGCTTTTTGCCAAGCAGAAAGCCAACCAATGCTTGAGAAATACCGCTCACCTAACTACTGAACAAGCTTTTGACTACTGCTTAAACAAATTTGAAAAATACGGCTTCTCTATTCCATGTGATATGACACATGTGGAAGCCCTCACACTTTTTAGAACTGAAAAGTTTTGGTTTAACAAATTCAAAACGCTGGCTACGCAAAAAATGGAATCAATTAGACGCCAGCTTGATTTGGTAAATCAGTCGAAAAGCGCTTATTGCAGCGACGAAAGACTCAGACAACACCAGTGGGAAAAAGCGCAAGCAGAAGAATACATGCAAAACAAATGGTTTTGCAGCGCAGATGGTGAATATGTCTCCATGCTTGATGTATACAATTCTAACGTATCAAACCCCAAAGTAAGACGCGCTGAATTAATGGTGAGGATTAAAGGCACTGAGGAATACTCACAACTGCAAAAGCATGAGAGTTGGTTTTACACGCTTACTACACCCTCCAAGTATCATTCCCATTATCCGTCAGGTAAACCCAACCCTAAATACAAAGCATACTCGGTAAAAGATGCTAATGATTACCTTAACGGGCAATGGCAAAAGGCACGCGCTCAATTTGACAGAGAAAACATCACAGTTTACGGGATACGTGTCGTTGAGCCACACCATGATGGAACACCACATTGGCATTTGATGCTATTTATGCCACCACATCAGTCAGCCAGAGTTACAGAAATACTCCATCAGTATGCTTTAGAACAAGATACAAATGAACGTGGTGCGGCAAAGAATCGCTTTAAGGCTGAGAAGATAACAAGCGATAAAGGCTCTGCACAAGCGTACATCGCTAAATACATTTGTAAAAACATAGATGGTGAATTTCTAGATACTGACACCTACGGAAACGATGCAAAAGTATCAGCATCAAAAATTACTGCATGGGCTTCGCTTTACAATATCAGGCAGTTTCAATTCTTTGGATTACCTTCTGTTTCATTGTGGCGGCAACTTAGAAAAATCAATCATACCATCGACTATTTTGAATTGAACAAGCTAAGACAAGCCGCTGACGCATCTGACTGGCTAGCCTACTTATTGATGATGGGTGGCACCAATATTCGCAAATCTGAACGCCCTTTCGCCATGGAATATGAAAAGCAGTTAAAAGAACTGTATGAGCATATAGAGTCTGACAACTTGTCTAAACATGCATATAACAAAATCCCCAAAACAATCTTATCTGTTTCCGCAAGATACCCCATCGAAAACAAACAATGGCTGCTTTTGGAATCACCCGCTGAACGAGTTGACAGTCTGCCCTTCCCTTGGGAAGGACGGACTGTTGACGAAGTCTCAGGGGGTAGCCGAAGGCAGTTGGGAGGGCCTCCGCCCTGCGGGGAGGGGCCCAAAAGCCGAAGGCGTCTTGGACTTGTGTAAATAACTGTACTGAAACTAAACCACCATATAAAGAGAATAGAAAATGAAAGACCCGCTAAGCATCCCATGTAATTGTGGAAGTGGAAAAAAATTGAAAGATTGTTGTCTTTTTGGACGAAAAAAAACCGCAAACACCAGCATATTAGATAGCAATAACGTACCTGACTACACTGGCGTTTCTGTATTCTATGGCTTTCGCTCACAACTCAAAGACGTTAACCCATTTGAAATAGACTTTGAAACAGCATGTTGCCAAGTAATACGAGCCAATAAGTATCTTGCTGATACTCACAATACAATGATTCAGTTCCAAATGTTGAAGCCTGGCGATTGGTATGTCATGGGTAAAGAGGACGGACAAATGAAATATAGCTTTCGTTTCGACAACGAAGTTGAAGCAATGGAAGTCGCTAAAGAAAAGTTCAAAGCAGTTAGGTTCTTGCAAATGCCAGAGTTTATATAACTCTGGCTCGTTCTTTAACAATTTGACTTATTAGCGTAAGAACTTACCCGTTTTTGTAACGTGGTCGAAAGAGTAAATATGCTCAGTAGGTGCAACAGTGCATTTACCGATAAAGCGTCCATTAAACTCTTTGCTTTTTTCTATAACAATATTTTCACCACAAATACCGCATTGAGCTTCGAAGGTCACAGCTTGCATTTTGAGTGAAACATTTTCATCTTTTCGCTCTTTATAAAGCACAAGCAAAGCATTTTTAGTTCGAATTGGAGCCATTAACGTGGGCAATTCGGTTATACCTTTATCAAGAATTTCTTTTAGCTTTAAAAGCAAATAAGCACTTGGAAAGAAAGTCGTAATCAAGGCTAGTTCCAAAACTCGTTCATCCCAATCAAAGACGTCGAGTAAAGTAAGAATTGCTATTAAACTGAGTAGTATCAATATAATAGAAACAATCATTACTCTGGAGAGTTTTAACTCCATATCTAAGAAAGGCTTCGTGAACAGGTACACCTTTGGGAGCTGTATTGCAGAGTACTGAACATTTGGTTTTTCGCTATTAAAGTTGTGCGTAGTGTTCTTACTTTGTATAACCGATAAACTTATTTGGGTTTTGCGCCCCCCAGTAGAAGATTCAACAATCAAAGAAAGTGGTGATTTCCCATGTTCCTTTAACTTTATATTTAATGAGCTCGTTATCGCAAAACACTCATTTGTAACTTTCATGTGTCTTCGTATATCGGCAGAGGCTTTAACGCTATCAACCTCTTTGCCCCACACTTCTTTGTATATTTCTGAGTAATCGAAGTAAATATCTTTTAAACCGACACCCTCATTGATATAGCCAAGAGATAGTTCACAGACTGCCCTTGCTATTTCATCACCCTTTTTAAGAAGTTTTTCATTAGTTTCGAAGTGTTCTAAGGCAATTTCAATAGAACTCTTAAGCTCTTGTATATCCATAATAATTTGAGACTTTGTAACCCGTTCCCTACCCGTTAGGCATCTGTTTTACCAGACCATTGAAGACCAAGCTAGTACTTCATTTATACGGGGGTACAAATTAATGAGCGGATTAGTCACAACAAACAAGCTTTCTGAAATGACAGGCTATAGCAAAGAAGCAATTCGAATGAAAGTTAAAAAAGGCGTTTGGATAAAGCAGCAACACTACCTGAAAGCGCCTGACGGTAAGCTAATTTTTATCGTCGAAATGATTTACCAATGGATGAGAGGGGAATAATAAAATGAGTGTTAAAGAAGTAAATGGTGGGTATGTTATCGACTTCACGCTAAACCATGAGCGATATAGAGAAACGATTCCAGCTCCACATAATAAAACAGCTTCTAAAAGAATTGAGGAACAAGAAGCTATATACAAAATGGCGATCTCTCTAAATGATAAAGCTATAGCTGGCCGCTTTCCAAACAGCAAGATAATTCAAAAAGCTTTTGATACAGGCTGCGATTACACCATCCATGATTACTCAAACATTTGGTTTAAACAGAAGCAGCGGAATTGGTCTCATACTACTATTCGTGGCTATACCCAGAAGTATAATTCTTATATCAAGCCTAATTGGGGGCATTTGTTATTATCTGACTTCAAAGCAAGTATGTTTGATGAATGGGCCTCGAGCAGCCTTTTATCAGGTAAGTCAATTAATGAAACAAGAAATGTTTTGAAGCAAATTTATAACAGAGCTTTTATGGACGAAGTCATTCTCAAAGATCCAACAGACTTTATTCAGCGTTACAAGCAAACTCATCATGAGCCAATCCCTTTCACAAATCATGAAATTGCGAAAATACTTGGTGCACTTAAACTTCCATACAAATCATATTTTCAGATGGCATTTTATACTGGTTTGCGGACTGGAGAGTTATTGGGTCTGAGGTGGGAAGATGTCGATTTATTTAAAAGATGTGCGTACATAAGAGTAAACTTAATTGCAGGTATAGAAAAAGCTCCAAAAACTTCAGGTAGCATTAGAAGAATAGAGCTACATGACCTAGCGCTTCAAGCGCTTACAGATCTTAAAAATTCAGAATACTATGATCCTAAAAGAGTTTTTATTGACCCCAGGACTATGAGGGAGTACAAATACGCTGACGGGTTGAGAAAATACGTTTGGAAACCTACGCTTCAAAAACTCAACATACAGTATCGGTATCCATATCAGTGCAGACATACATACGCCTCAATGATGTTGACTCAAGGTAGAAATCCAATGTGGGTAGCCAAACAAATGGGTCATGCTGATTGGGGGATGATTAGAAAAGTATACGGACGTTGGATAGAGCAATGAAAAAGAGTTTAAAAGTGAACCTTGAAACACTTCAGCAAAAAGCTAAAGAAAGGACTGTAAGAACGCAAACAGTCGAATATGACCTAGAAACAATTGTAAAAAAAGTAGATAAACAAGTAATTAAATTAAACCCAGAATATCAACGTAGACACAGATGGGACATTCCTACAGCATCAAGACTAATTGAAAGCCTTATTTTAAATATTCCAGTGCCCTTTATTTACATTTCTCAAGACGTTGACGTAGATGACGAAGTTGAAGAAGGAATAGCAAGATACTCTGTAATTGATGGTCAGCAACGATTGACGGCGATTTTCAATTTTTTCAAAAACGATTTTGCTCTTCAGGACCTTGAGGTATTAGAAACTCTCAATGGATGCCGTTATGCTGACTTGCCATCATTTCTAGTAAGAAGGCTAGAAGAGCGTAGTATAAAATGTCTCAGGATAGATTCCACTTTAGACCAGCAAGTAAAATACGACATATTTGAAAGACTGAACTCGGGTTCTGTAAAGTTAGAACCTCAAGAACTCAGAAACGCGACTTGCAGGGGGCCTTTCAAAGACCTCAGTTTAAAGTTAGCAAAATTAAAGCCTTTTCGTGAGATGAGTAACTTGACGGAAGATAGTAAACGTCTGAAAAAAATGGAAGACGTTGAGCTTGTTCTACGCTATTTCGCAATAAACTACCAAGACGGCTATTTGCAATACAAAGGCGGATTTAAGAAGTTTCTTACGCAAAAAATGGTTGAGTTTAATTCTTTAGACTCAGCTGCATTATTGGACTTCGAAACGGACTTTGTAGCTATTATTAGTTATTTGAAACAACAGAATATTGCTCATCCTTTTGCCAAATATAGAGTAGATAAAAATGATACTTTAGAGCAAATGTCTACATTCAATGTCGCTGTATTTGATGCCGCAATAGCCTTTTACAGAGAGTCCCTTAAGCGAGGTGGCGCGAATAAGGAATTCACTGAGATTTTCAGGGACCCAGAGTTTTTTGCTGCGGTTGAGGGGAGTACCAACGATGTTAAAAAGTTAGTAACTCGGGTTTCAAAGGCTATAGAACTTGCGAGAAAGTAATGCAATCAAATGTATATTCACTACTAATATCCTCTAAGGAAAGATGGGAAGAGATTGAATTACTTTTAGAAAAAGCTACCCCCGACAATAGCGATTGCCAGATCGAGCAGAAGTTTAAGAACTCACTCTGTAGAGCTAGTTGTGTTTTGATGGTTTCTCACCTTGAAGGCTTTCTAAAGGATCTTTCGAAAGCCTTAATTGACGATTTAAACCATAATTTGGAGTACAAGGATATTCCTGAAAGTGTAAGAAGGACAGCTTGTTCTCACTTTCTTCCTGAAGGTGCAAAATCTTCAGCCCATTACGTAAATAGACTGGACGAAGAGTTTTCAAATTCTCCGAGTTACAAATTGAATAGTGATGCATTTCAACTTGACAACAAGAACCCAAAAGAAGATGTTGTGAGAAAGATAATGTCTAATTTTGGAATACAAAACATATTCAAAAACTTACATAAATCAAGGTTCGAAGTAGTGTTTGAGAGTTACTCGAAAGCTATTAGATACTTAGACAGAATGGAAAAAGTAGCATTAGCGACAACTGAAATTTTTCCATATAATTGCAGAACGAAATCTTTTAATTTCAAAACGACAAACTATAGTGGCACTACGTTATGGGAAACGTTTCTCCAAGACATAAACTTTGTTCGACATAAAATTGTCCATGGTTCTTCATTAGATTCAGAACGCAGCATAGGATCTATAAAAGACTCGTTAACGAAAATCAGGTTGTTTCAATATTTGGTCACATATATCTCATGTTCATATGTAACACCAAATCGTATTGGTCAGCAAGATAACATTACTTTGTTAAATGATTAAAAAACATAGAAAAATTGCGGGTTCAAATCCCGCCAGCTCCACCAATTCAATAAAAAAGACGTCCCATGACGTCTTTTTTTATGTCTCAAACTCAGTAACTTCACCTCGACAATAGCCATGATGTGAAAACATGCTATGGAATTCACACGCCCTCTGTAACCCTACTATCGACACAACCTTAATCAATTAGAAAAGTCGTTAGCGGCAGGTTAAATACACTAAACAGCATATCGCTGCTCACGCCCCTACCGACCACTAACACGCTTCGACGTTTTATTTAATGAAGTACCTTAATTAAAAGATACTAAGCCCTAGCCTGCTTTTCGATTTAGGCTGATTAAGCAGAAAGCCAATAATAACGTTGCAATCATCCCTGAAGCGCCAGCTACACCTGATGGTAGAAAGCCATCGCGACCAAATATTATTAATATGGTATTGGCAAACATAGCGACTACGCCTGCTATAGCTGTAAGACCACCAATCGCTTTACCACCTTTTGCCACAAAAGATAGGCCGAAAACAAAGGCTGCTAAGCCTAATAACAATTTTGCTGCGTAGTAAATCATGAAAGACAAAGACACTACGCCGCCAATTAAAGGCTTAGCACCTTCTACTGCACCAGCAACTTGGCCGAAGGTTGAAAATAACGTTAGGCCAATGCTTACCTGCACTATATTCAGAACCGCGCTTAAAGTAATAGCCGACCAGCCTAGCTGCGTGTTTTTTGCCTGCACCATAGCGGTACTAGCAAAAGCAGCTAGCACGGTAAAGATTACGGCTTCAAATCCCCAGGCATACTGCCTTGAAAAGCTAATTCCGCTGCTGTAAAGCGCTGTAAAAACAGCCTGTGTTATCGCTAGTAGTAATAATAGCAACGCTGTAATTTGAATGGTGCGCTTATGTGTAAATTCCATTATGACTCTCTTTTCTTTTAGATATGTAAGTAACATTTATTGATGTGGCTATAAGACAGGTATAGCTAATTAATAATTTCACTAAATTCGTTAAAAATTAAAAACCATCTATAAAGGAAGGAAGCTTTGTACTCTGAAAGGCAGTCTTATACCAGGCGGCAAGTCATCTCGTTCATATCTTCATCAGTTTTTTATTGAGCCACAGGTTTCACTACGTGATTGGTCATTCCACTCGCACTTGATAGTAAAACGTATTCCCATTTAATTGGTTATATTATAACATTGCGCACAAATTTCAGTTACAGCACGTTATACAATGCAAACAAACTCAGTAATATGCGCAGACGCGCTTACCGTGCGCGTTGAAAACCGCACGCTCCTAGACAATCTAAACTTCAACGTTGGTAAGGGCGAAGTTTTCGCGCTTTTAGGCGGAAACGGTGCCGGTAAATCTACTACGCTTAAAACCTTTTTAGGTTTGATGAAGGCAAGTAGTGGTAGCGCTACTGTGTTGGGGCACAACGCCACTACTCACCCTAACGATGTTCAAAAGTCAGTCGCTTACTTACCTGAATCTGTAACGCTTTATGGTCACCTTTCTGGCTTAGAAAATATCCGTTACTTTCTTTCGGTAGCTGGTGTAGAAAAATCAGACGAAGACATGTTTGCAGCACTTCGCAAAGTAGCGCTTCAAGAAGATTCATGGAATAAGGCGTTATCAAACTACTCGAAAGGTATGCGTCAGAAAACAGCCATTGCGCTTGCTTTGTTGCGTAATGCCCCGGTACTGTTTTTAGATGAGCCCACCTCAGGCCTAGACCCTGCTGCTATTGACGAGTTTAATGCGTTGGTTTCTGAGCTAGCAGCCAATGGCGCTACCATTTTTATGGTAACCCACGACGTATATGGTGCTTGCCAAGTCGCTCACCGTATTGTGCTTTTAAGCAACGGTAAGCTAACCGGCTCCTTCGAGCGTGTTGGCGATACGCCTATCGACACAGAAGCGGTACACGCAGCATTTTCAGGGCGCAAAGCATGATATTTAGTGTAGCAAAAACCATTTGTGCAGATCAGTGGCGCTATTGGCTGCGCACGAAAGTCGCTGCTACGGTACTCTTGCTAGGGGCGATACTGACCCTTGCGGCATTGGTTGTGAATGCATTTCACATTGAGGAAGCCGCGCACGCTAGAGAGCACCTTCAAACTGAAGCAGAAGAACGCTTTAAAGCGCAGCCTGATAAGCATCCTCACCGCATGGTGCATTACGGTCATTACGTTTTTCGTGCCCCTACTCCATTAAGCGTGATTGAACCTGGTGTAGACACCTACACGGGTAACGCTATTTTCTTAGAAGGGCATCGACAAAATAGCGCCATGTTTGCCAAGCAGAGGCAATCAGCTGGTCTTACGCGTTTTAGTAGCTTAACCCCTAGCTTTCTTGCGTTAGTACTTGCGCCGCTGTTTATTATTATTATTGGTTACGGCAGCGTATCGCGAGAGCGCGAGGCCGGCACACTTACTTTGTTATTGTCGCAAGGTACTACGCGCTGGCAGCTAATGTTAGGAAAACTGTTAGCGCTAATTACAGCTAGCGGCTTGTTCTTACTTCCTTTGCTTTTGGCCTGCTTGTATGTGGCTTTTTCAAGCGAAAGCCCGCTTGTGGTGCTGCTATTTTGCTTAAGTTACGCCGTTTACTTCTTGCTATGGGCTACCGTTGTAACCGCGTGTTCAGCGTTATTTGAAAAAAGCAGTGTTAGCTTCACCATGCTTATTGTTATTTGGATGGCCGCATGTGTTTTACTTCCTCGCTTGGGAAGCAGTGTTGCCACTAATGCTGCCCCTTCTATTGGCAAACTTGAAGCTGACTTCAAAGTAGAAGAAAAGCTTAGAAGTTTGGGCGATGGTCACGACGTTAACGACCCTGCATTTAAAAAGCTAAAAGAAGATTTGTTAGCAAAATACAATGTAGATTCCGTAGACGACCTTCCCGTTAATTTCCGCGGTGTTGTTGCTCAGTATTCAGAAGGCAGACAGGCAAAAGTGCTGAATGAATTTGCCGAAAACAGAATGGGTGAAGAGTTAGAACAAGCACATATTGCACGTCAGTTTGGTTGGCTATCGCCTACCGTTGCGGTTCGCGCAATCTCTACAATATTAGCGGGTACCAGCCTTGAAACCCATCATCGTTTTTTACGAGAAGCAGAAGCTCTGCGCCTTGAGTTCGTGCAAGGGCTAAATAAAGTGCATGTTGAAAAACTGGATTACAAACTCGACATGAACCGTAACGCAAGCGAAGAAGCGGCTGATAAAGCGGTTGTGGATGCAGACAACTGGGCATTACTATCAGAATTTAACTTTAAGCCCGAAGCAGCAAATACACGCATTTCAAATGCGCTTGTTTATTTTCTACAACTCTTTGTTTGGGTCTGCATTACCGCCTTACTTTTAAGAGCGGCTGTTAGGAGGTTAAACCCATGATGCGTTTTACCGATCTTAAACGTGAAGCTAATTTTGTTTTTGGTCACCGCCAAATAAAACTTACGTTATTAGTCGTATTTCTTTTAAGCGCGGTGTCTTTGTGGTCTGGTTATGCAGAAATGCAGGAACAACAAGCCACTATTGAACGCTTATTAGAAAAAGACCAAATAGAGCGTGAAGCCGTTATCACGCACCAGTCTAGCTATGGCATGGTCGCGTATTACGCATTTCACCTTACTTATGCACCTCCCTCCCCACTTGCTTTTGCAGCCGTAGGTGAACGCGATGTATTCCCTTGGAAGCATCGTATACGCATGCTGGCGCTAGAAGGCCAAATTTACGAAAGCGATACCGATAACCCCGAACTGGCGTTTCTAGGACGTTTTGATTTTGCCTTTGTAACCAGTGTATTGCTGCCGTTATTTATCATACTGCTGCTCTACGATTTAAAAGCTAAGGAACGTGAAGCTCGCCGTTTTGATTTACTCAATGTAACAGCGCGCAATGCCCACGCTATATGGACAGCGCGAGTGATCGTTACCTTGGTTCCTTTGGCTCTTGTTACGCTTGTTCCCTTTGTGGTTTTCGGTTTATTTAACGGCGCTTCTATTTCATCAATATCAACCGTTTGCGCAATAGTAATAGGTAACATTGCAATTTGGAGTGCCATTGTTCTTGTAATTGGCGCCGCAAAACGTTTTGCAAATTTCAGTGCAACGCACCTTGCCTCTATCATGCTGGGCGTTTGGCTTGTTACCACCGTTGTTGTGCCTGTAACTGCACACTCGGTAATTAATGCGGTGGTTGAAACACCTGAAGGTGGCGATATTGTGCTTACCCAACGTGAAGCAGTAAATAGCGCGTGGGACAAGCCTGTTGAAGATATGTGGGCGGCATTTATTGCTACTCACCCACAATGGGCAGACTTCACAACGTTTGATCCTGAGAGAGATACTTCATTTAATTGGAAGTGGTATTACGCATTTCAGCAAGTAGGCGACCAAACGGCTAGTGACTTGTCGAAAGCTTATCAGGCCGCCACGCTTCAAAGAGACACCATTGCAAGCTACGTAGCCTTGCTTTCTCCTTCCTTGCTTACGCAACGTTTATTATCAAGCGCTGCTGATACTAATGTAAGCGCGATGGTGGGCTATGAAAATGATGTACGCGCTTTTCATCAGGCGCTACGAAAATTCTATTACTACCACCTTTTCAAAGACCCTGAATTTTATCAGGAGAGCTTTGAAGCACTGCCACAATTTACACCAAACACTAAAAGCTCACACGAGAACAGCACAGGAACAAAAGAATGAAAACTTGTTGGGTGAAAACATCACTTGCAGCCTCTATATCAGCTTTATTAAGCACGTCGGCTTTAGCGCAAAGCGATAACAACCAAAATGAAGCTGATGTTGAAAAAATAACCGTGCACGGAATGCACCGCGCGTATCAAGGGGCTTTTGAATACAAAGAAGTGCCTGCAGCTGCCCAAGATATAGATTTAGGGCTACTGAACGATGCTGGTGCTATTAATTTGAATGACGCATTAGACCTTTCTGCATCTGTCGCGCGTCAAAACAATTTTGGTGGTCTTTGGAATAGCTTTGCTATTCGTGGCTTTTCAGGGGATGAAAACTTACCCAGCGGTTTTCTGGTAAACGGCTTTAATGCCGGTCGTGGCTTTGGCGGCCCGCGTGATTTATCTGGTATCGATCATGTAGAAGTATTAAAAGGCCCGAAAGCGGCGCTTTTCGGTCGTGGTGAACCGGGTGGTGCAATTAACCTGGTAACTAAACGTCCTCAGTTTCGTGAAGGTGGTGAGATTAGAGCTACTTACGGAAGCTGGGAGCAAATGCGCGTTGAGGCTGACGTACAAACCGTTGTAGGCGCAACCGAGAATGTCGGCGTACGCCTAGTTGGTTTTTATGAAGACGCGGACAGTTTTCGCGATACAGTAGAAACCGAACGCTTTGGGTTCTACCCGTCGGTAACTTGGGAAGCATCGGCAGATACAACCGTGACTTACGAACTAGAGTACACAGAACAAAAGATTCCGTTTGATCGTGGTGTAGTGGCTATTGACGGCGAATTAGGTCATCAACCCATTGAAACCTTTACTGGCGATCCGAATGGCGACACTATCGATACCGAAGTTGTTGGTCATCAAATTGAAGTTTCTCACAAGCTTGCTGATGACTGGAACTTGTTGTTAGGTGCAGGACTGCGCGACACCACGTTTGAAGGTAATGCGCTTGAGACTAACTTTGGCGGCCGTCAAACATTATTTATTGACCCAAATCAAGCCTTGTTATCGCGCTTTAAACGTTATCGTAATTTTGAGACAGATTACCTTGTTTTACGAGGCGAAATAGCGGGTGAATTTGAAACAGGCTCACTGACCCATCGCGTAATTATTGGTGCTGACTACGACAAATTTGAAAACGATCAGTTAATTCTGCGCTATCGCCCGCCGTTTTTCTCAAGTGATACTGACATTAACGATTTAGATTTAGACCAGTACCTTGTTGTCGATATATTTAACCCTGATTACTCGCCCCTGCCCGATGTTGAGCTTTCAGATAATTTAGATCGTCTAGAAGTGCAAAAAGCGTGGGGTGTTTACTTCCAAGACCAAATAAACCTTACCGATAATCTTCAAATTCGTTTAGGTGGCCGATTCGATAAGTTCGAGCAGGAGATTGATAATCGCTTAGCAAGCCCGGTAAGCACAACCTCGCAAGATGATACCCGTTTCTCGCCGCAAGTGGGCGCCATTTATGTGTTTAACGACAGCACAAGCGTGTATGCCACCTACGGCGAAAGCTTCCGTCAATTAACAGGTTCAGACTTTGCGAGTAACCCTTTCGAGCCGAACGAGTCAAAATCTGCTGAGATTGGCCTTAAAACCGATTTAACGTCTATGTTCGATAATGTACGAGGCGATATCACGCTTTCAGTTTTTAATATTGAGCAAAGCAATATCCTAGTGTTTGACGACAGCGAAGAAGCATCAGACGGCTTTTTCTTAACTCCGGCAGGCGAAGCGCGAAGCCGCGGTATCGAACTAGATATCAACGCCGAGTTTGAAAACAAAGTTTCACTTTGGGTGTCTTACACCTTTGTTGATGCAGAAAGTACAAATGATGCGGCAGATGCTAACTTTGTGGCTGCGATAGAGTCTGGCGACCCGCTAATTAACGTTCCAGAAAACCAGTTAAGTATTCAACTAAGTAAAGACCTTACTTTAGCTGATATGCCAGTGCGCATAGGTTCTGGGCTGCTGTACGTTGATGAACGCTTAGGGCAAACTGCCACCGACTTCTATTTACCTAGCTATACTACAGTGCGTGCTTTTGCTGAGATAGAGCCTGTTGAAAACCTATTGGTTAAAGTGGCGGTAGATAACCTGTTTGATAAAGAGTTTTACACTAACTCTTTTGCTGACGTATGGGTTGAACCGGGAACACCGCAGCGCTTCAGGCTAACGGCTGCCTATCGCTTCTAATCCACCGATTTGTAAGAATAGGGAAGCTTACTTTCGTTAAGCTTCCTTTTTTATAATGCCAAACCCGTTTATCTAACGTTGATTCAAGAGCTTTGCAAGGTTTGAATTGGCTCAATATCAGTCGTGTTATTTCTAATAAACGACTCTATATCGTTGATTTTCTCTTTAGAGAAACCCAACCTTGCTTCTATTGCAGTAGTACCATCAGCGTTTTCAATAATATCAAATTCATTTACGCCCAAGGTGCGTGAAAATGCGGTGTGAACTTGATTATTGTTAATGTCGACAATCTTGATTTTGGTCGACGTTCTATAAATAGCTAGCGGACCTAATTGAGTCTGTACCCAGTTAACTGACCAGTAATAGTGGCTGTAATTAGGTAGGCCAAGCTTAGTGTAGAGCGCCTCTTTAAAATCGACATTATCGCACTTGTTCATCACGGCATTTTGACGTCTACAGTTTGAGTATTCTGCAACATCCTTTCCGCCCAAACTTACGTCCATAGGTACAATAGTATTACCGTCAAGGCTGACTAATACATAGTCGTCGAACTTAGTAAGACCAAACGTACTGCCTATTTCTTTAAAAGAATCGAATAGACCTCCTACACTGTCATTAGCATCTCGCGGATCCTTTTCAAGGAGAATAAAACCGGTGGAGGCGGCATCACCTTTTTGATGCTGTGCAATATGATAATTATCTAAAAGCGTTATATTCTTTACACTGTCACTATTGATGAAATAACGAAATGCTGACCCTGGACGTCCAATGATGAAGCCATCTGACGTCGGAATTACGCTGCTTCCTGTTGCAGTCTTGCCCGTAACCGTTTTAACTTCATATCTGTCGCCACGTTTCCATACGGTAGCAATTTTCATCGGCGCTTCAGCCGATTTAGCCTTGTGGTATTTAAGGGTAAAAGAGCCGTCAAAGTTCTCTACTGCATAGGTAAATTCACCGGTGAATCTGTTGCCGCCAAAGTTAGCCACTTGTCCTTCGAAATCATGAAACATATCACCATCAATCATGATCCCATCTTTTTTGCGGTAAAAAATTGCTGGGCCGCCAGTTTCATCAATTTTTTGCTTTTGGGCGGTAAGATCGTTAGCGCTGATCACCACCTCCGGTTTAGGTGCTGCCTGTTGTTGCTGCTGAGCACCAACGGGTAGTGACATTCCCTGAATTTTAGCAAGAAATGCCTGTCTCATCTGATTTGCCATCGCTTGCTCTTCAGGTGTTGGGGGCGTGCTTCCACAGGCGGTTAGGAGCGAGACAGCCAGTAAAGTTGGAGCGAAAAGTTTTGCGTTCATGTGTTTTCTCTTTTTTTACGCTTTAGCCAATTATTTTGAACTGAAGCTTTTTTATGAAAACAAAGGATTACGAACGTTATGGCACTAAAACCACGCTACCCTGCATAGTTAAGTGTTTTTGAAATGCCGCAATCCCTTGCTCCCACTATTAAAGAGTATTCTGACCTTAATTTCAATTACAACATTTCTTTTTATGTATATTTTTTAATCACTTAGAGCGCAAATACATTTTCTCAAGACCACCTTCAAACCTCGTCAGAAGCAGGCCATTCTTGCTCTGTTAGAATACTTGCTTCAATAAGACGCTTACGCTTATTCTCAATGACTAATTTCAATTCATCTCTAATTAATCTTACTGCAGGCGTAATAAGATGACGACTGGGAAGCATCAGCCACATTTCTGTTAACGGTATACGGTAGTCGGTCAAAATTCGCTGCAGCTTTTTACTTAATAAATCATTTGCCACATCAATTACTGACTTTAATGAATAACGCATAGGTTAGTTTCATTTAATAATTAATAAGCAGAGTAGCAACCGCTAGTCTGCTCAATTGTTTGTTTAAAGGCGAGGGTTTTGCGGGCTTTCTAATAATACGTGCCGATCTATTTTACAGGTACGCTTCCCAACACGGCCCCACATGCCAATCCGACTGCCATGGTAAGTGCAACACTGGTAAACGTTCCCAAAAGCACATATTCGGTAAGCTTTCTGTCTTGATGTTTAGTTAGATCTCCAAAACGAAAAATGGACTTCGCCGCAATAAGAAAGCCAATAGCAGAAAATTGGTTTAACAGCACGAAAGTCAACATGAGTGTACGCTCTAGGTAGCCAATACGCTGCCCCGCCAGTGATAAGGTTTGTTGTGCTTCGGTAATGATTGTGGGCGGGTCGTTAGGATGTTTAGGTGAAGGGCTAGTTGCCAGTACTTCGCTGCTCCAAGGCGATAACAACTGTTTGATAATAATAGAGCTAGGTTTTAGTACTGCTAAATAAGCAAGTATGACTGCTAAGTGCGCTACGCTGAGCTTCTTGAAAAGATGAATGGCAACTTCCCATTGATTCGTTGCATACAGGAACACGGCAACAAGAATCAGTATGTGCGCAAATTGATCAGCAATAAACGCCTTAGTACTCTGTGCACAATACGACTTAATTACATCAATTTTAAAATGGGAAACCGCTATAACTATCGAGCTAACACCTAAAGTCCAACCATTTACGTTTTGAGTAAGCAACAGCATTGCCCCTGCTGCTAGTATCCCGTGTAAAAGCGTATGTAAATAAAGAGGTAGTGCCAACGCATGCCGTTCATTTCTCTCTTGTACCCATGCGTAAGGCTGAAAATAAAAATCTGCAAGTATATGCGCCAGCAATAACCCGACTAAAACTTCAGGTTGTTCCAATGATAAGTCAGCCGGGATATTTACGTTTTGAGCCAGCATGTTACTTCCCTTTATAAACGTGAATTTTTGATGTTAAATTGAGAGTGATTTTCTCAACCTGCGTCGCTCTCTTGCGTAATATCGCTATTGTCATTTTTCCGCGTCGCAGCTTTGCTGCCAAGATGCAATTTCTTCTTCCATGTAGCTGAGATATTCTGCAACTAACTTATAATTACTGGCGTTTAGAATACGGCTTATATTGCTTCTGTTTTTATTAAGTATGGTCGCAATGTTCTCATGACTTTTATCTTTTGCCTCCAAGTAAGCAAGCACAGTTTGCGATTGTATTTGCGTAAGACCGGATATGTGCGCATCGGCAAATCGTGTGAGTAATTTCGTTTTATTCTCTAGTTGCTCATTCTGACAAGAAAACGCAATATATTGGGGTTTTATTGTATCAAGGCCCCGCCCCGATAGAACAAAGGCCTCGCCTGTACCAATTTTTACCTCTTGCTGTCGAAATTGAGCTTCTCCTATTGCAGCGCTTACCCTCACATCTGCACTCAAAGGGAGAGCCTTCAAGGCTAATCGTATACCAATTGCAATTTGCATGCAGTGCTGAGGCTGCGTCACAGCAAGTTGAAACGCATCGCCTCGATACATATCGAAGTTGCCTACATACTGTGACGCGTATTTTGAAAGTTGTAATTTTAACGCTTCGAGTATGTGATTAAGTTCGTCATTGGAAAACGTTTGAGAATTCGAAATGTCGCCGGTTATCACACCTAGCATATTATATTTATGAGGCGCTTGGGATAGACCGTCCGCACTATTGGATTGCGTAGTACTTGTTGTTTTTGAGTTTGACATCGCCGCTTCCTTTACATCACATATCTCGATATGACGCTTTTGATATAGCAAGTATACACCTTACACTCAACACAACAAAAAACAATCACAAAATAGGATGTGATTATTTTTAATCACATTTGTTACTGTGATTAAAATGAGTAATAGATCAATGTTGATAGGGCAATGAATAAGGATTGATATGAGTGGTGGTTGAAGCAAGAACAAACAACACTTACCGTAAGTTTTTTGTCATACGCGGAAGCCTCGCGCGGTATATTCAAAAGCGTGACATTGCGTAATATGCGAGAAGCAATTGCTTTAGCGGCAATGTTGTCTGTTCCGGGTAAAATAATCGCAAACTCTTCACCACCATACCGGGCAACTAAATCATCACTGCCTAAACAACTGTTAGATAAGGTCTCTGCAATTTTTATCAGAACCTTATCGCCGGCAACGTGCCCGTAGTCATCGTTATACTGCTTAAAGAAATCCACATCGATAAGAAGTAGGCTAAGCGCAAGCTCCTGCTCTTGGCATCTTTGAATATCACGTTTTAATGTAGTGTCGAATAGACGCCTATTTGCAATACCGGTAAGGCCATCTATGTTTGCTAGCTGTTCAAGCTGCTTATTAGCCTCAAGAAGTTCGAACTGCATTTTTTGTAAAATTTTGCGATTGTGTAGACTTTGTAACGTGTTACCTAGCATCTCCCCTATTCGGCGCAGATATTGAATATCAAATGTATTCCATGAATAAGGACTACCTATGATGTCACAGCCAATGAAACCGTATGGGGTATCGTTCACCATAATACGAACACACAAAATAGAAAAGATGCGCTCCTCTTCAAAAACCGCTTTTTCCGCCGCAGCACTCTCGGGGAGCGACGACACGTCGTCTACTTTAAATAAACCGTTTGCAATATGACTCGTGAAGAAGGGCAGCGAGCTAGTTGGCATATTTTGCAGCTCATCAATAAAAGGTGAAACCCCCGCTGCAACCCATTCATGGGTGTTCGACATAAGCGCCATGTCTTCGCTGAACTCAAATAGGTAGCACCTATCCACATTGCTAAACTCTCCAAATCCAGCAAGAGCCTGATCAATAATATTGTCTAACTCGTTAACACTTGCATTAATAAGCTTTGAAGAAAAGTCTGAAAGCAATTGATTAAAAACAATATGCTTGCCCGCTGCAGAGCCTTGTTGATTGTTGGCAACCAAATCACTTCCGTCAGGTCTAATATAAAGTACCAGCCAGTTGTCTTCTGACGTGGTGATAATTCCACCCTCTACGTGGCAATTCATGGCTCGACATTGAGTTTGCACCCTGTACTGTTGGGATACGGTCCCCTCAGTAGCAGCGATATAGAAAGGAAGCGTATTTGCGGCAGCTTTTTGTTTAGACTGGCTGTCAAAAAACATTATTGAACTCTCGTCGAGACCGTTCAATTTTGTAATCCCAAACGTTTTTTCAAACCCCGTGCTGCAATAAACTTCCTCCCTATTAATACGTTTAAACAAAATACTTGATGGCATTTGCTTTAAAACGGCAACAATATCTTCACTACTCAAGCGCATCCCCAAACATGAACATTCTTTAAATGTAGCAAAGCACGACCAATAGTAAAAAGTACACCTCGCGTTTTATTAAACTTATTTAAGAAATTGGCGTATTCATTACAGACGTGGCCGTTTAAAAAAGGATTTGACTGCATATTATGAGTAACTCCATCGCTGATTTGTTAGATGAGATGTATGATGAAAATTCTGACAAGACGTCTCTAGGAAAAGTTATAGAGCGCTTTGAAGACAGAGGGTTTGGCCCCTTACTGCTGGTTCCAGCGTTAGTCGCACTACTCCCTACCGGCGCTATCCCAGGCGTACCAACAATATGCGGAATAACGTTGTTTTTTATTTGCATACAAGTGGCTATCGGGCAGAAAAGCCCATGGCTCCCCCGCACTCTAAAGGAAAAAGAAGTTGATTCCGATAAGTTAGAAAGCGCAATAGATAAAGCTAAACCCTATGTAAGAAAAACTGAAAAGTTACTTAAACCTCGCCTAACTTTTTTATCTGACACTTCTGCTAAAAATGTTATTGCCGCGTATTGCGCCATTGCTGCACTTTGTATGATCCCGCTAGAAGCGCTTCCCTTTGCCGTCGCCCTACCTGCCTTTGCGCTTTGTATAACAGCCCTAGGTATGACTAATCGAGATGGCGTGTTTCTTGCGATAGGCATGACGCTTCAGCTAGGTACCGGTTACTTAGTTTTTAAAGCGATGACTATGATGTAAAACTGTAAAACCGCGCGAAAGCACATTCCTACTTAGCAAACAATCTCTTGTTTTTTGATACGTCTTACGTACTATTCGTGGAATTAGAAAACTGTACTTCGGGCCAGTTGACTTTAGTCATCTCAAAATGTGAACAGCCTCACGTGCGAGAAATTGCTACCACTAAAACAGAGTCAAAAAATGAAGAGAAGTGTTGTTGTATCTCTTGCTATATCCTTTGTTTTCACTGCATTTGATACTTTTGCTGAAAACTGTGTTTTCAGCTGCCCCATTGGTTTAAACGGGCAAACCATTACCCGCTCTATATACACGCTGCATAATAACCCTCAAACAAAGTTCGCAAACTGGGTGGCGTATCACGTCACCCCAGAGACTATCGACGGCCCAACTAGAAGCCGCAACTGGAAAGCAGACCCTGAATTGGATGATGAAAGCACGCTAGAGCCTAATGACTACAGGGGCGCGTGGCGGGGCATAGGCACCGATAGAGGGCATCAAGTTCCTCTTGCTTCTTTTAGTAACTCACCTAATTGGCGAGAGTTGAATTACCTTTCAAACATTACGCCTCAAGACTCTGATTTAAACCAAGGTCCATGGGTGAAGCTGGAAAACGCGGTTCGCAGTCTCGTTAGAACAGGTCAAGATGTCTATGTGGTATCAGGTCCTTTGTATGAATGGTTTTTCGCTGCGTTACCCGATGCAGATGAGTTGCATAGCATCCCTAGCGGTTATTTCAAAGTTATCGTGAGTGAAGTTAACGGTTTAATGGAAGCCTCTGCATTTATCATGCAGCAAAATGCTTCTCGCCGTGATGATTACTGCGCCACGCAAGTTACCATTGACGAAGTAGAAGCGAGAACCGGGTTAGATATCATGCCAGTATTACCCGATGAAAGTGAGCAAACCATTGAAGGCAGGGTCGGTGAGCTAGCTATGCGACTTGGCTGTAGCTAAGCCTTTCTTCGCCATACAAGCGTAAAACTATTATTGATAGACAGCCTTTTTACTTGCTAACTAGTTGCTTTTAAAAGGTTGCAGTAGCAAGGCACGAATTGAAGCATTTTCTTTTACCGCAGGCACATCCCGTTGGCCTATGGAAAGTGTTTCGTCGCTTTGCTTCGCTCTGGGGGTAAAGCTTTTAAAAAGTCTGTCCCACCAAGATACGCTAAAGCCATAGTTAGAATTTGATTCTGCCTTTGCTTGGCTATGATGTATGCGGTGCAAGCGTTGTGTAATAAGCACCCAGCCCACTCTGTCATCCCACTTTTGCGGCAATCGAATGTTAGCGTGGTTAAATAGCGCAAACCCATTAAGTGCAACTTCAAAGATAACAATAGCAATGGCTGGTATGCCTAATATCGCTACGGCCAAAGCTTTAACACCTAGGCTAATAGCAATTTCCACGGGGTGAAATCTAAGGCCTGTAGTGGTATCCACATGGCTATCGGCGTGATGCATTTTGTGGAAGCGCCATAGAAGAGGCACTGTATGAAACAACCGGTGTTGCCAGTAAATAAGCATGTCTAGCAGCAGTACGCTTGTTACCACTATACCAACAAAAAAATAACTGCCGTATTGGGTATTATTCGTTGGTTCTTTGGACAACGAAATGCTGTCTATTTGACCTGTCATTAGGTTAAACAGCCCAACGCCCTCTTGCTGAGCCCATATGGATACGCCAACTAACGTTGCGGGAAGTAAAACTCTAGATACTAGTGCCCCTAACACCACCATGGATAGGTTTCCTACCCAGCGTGTTTTTCTATCTAGCACGGCATTACGCGCTGGAAACAAGGACTCCAGTACGGCCATAAAGGCAAAGATACCAAGAAATACACTTAGACGAATAACAGACGCATTATCCACTGTAGCTCTCTTTTCGACTTGATTTCATATTTACTTCTTAACTACTAATTACGCTTTGTCCACAGAGAAGGCGCAGTTCTGGCACCCTACCCTTATAAGTTGTGACGCCCTCAATCTAATCAGTTGCCGAACACTGACTTTGTTCTACTTTATTTAAGGTGCTGAACCCACCTGCAATTCGGGTGATCACCGTTACCGCGCAAGCAGCGGCAAAAATATAAGCAAGTGCCGCGAAATGCTCGGGCCAGATGCAGAAAGCTAGAAACATGAGAATTGTTTCTGTGCCCTCGGTTAACCCCTGCATATAATAAAAGCTCTTGTTAGCGAACTGTGGTCTGTCGATATCAAATTTTTCAGCTGCAATGGCAAAAGCCAAAAAGCTACTGCCCGTACCGATAAATGTGGCAAGTAGCACTATTGCTGGTATGCCCCAGTTGATAGGATCAGCAATACCAAATGCCAAGGGGATAGATGCATAAAACAAAAAGTCTAGGCATATATCAAGAAACCCACCTGCACTGCTGCTACTTTGTTGATAGCGCGCTAACTCACCGTCAATACCGTCAAACGCCCTGTTGAGTATAATGCAGCTAAGTGCCATTCCCCACCAGTTAAGAATAATAAAGGGAACAGCGAAAATACCTATAATGAAGCCTGCCACAGTAACTTGATTCGGGCTAATGCCTGTTGCATCCAGTTTTGTGATCAAGGGCTTTAATAGCGGTTTAATAAATGGGGTAATTTTCGCGTCTAGCATGATGATAGCTCTATTATTTGACCGCCGGCTGCAATGGCGTCCTCTTTGTCGTGTGTTACAAGAACTGCGGGAATGTTTCGCGCTTTAAGCTGCACGAATGTCCAGCTACGAATTTGCTCACGAAGAGCAAAATCTAGCTTACTAAAAGGCTCGTCTAACAATACGACGTCAGGTTCGGAAGCTAGCGTTCTTAGCAGAGAAACACGGGATTGCTGCCCTCCTGATAATGAAGTGACTGCGCGTTCCCCTATGCCCTTCAAGTCGACAGCGCTAAGCATTTCATCGATAGCCTGCATTTTAGCTTTTCGGTTAGCGTGACTGTCTGAAGGCATGGCGAAGGCAATATTTTCAGCTACCGTCATGTGCTCAAAGAGCAAGGCGTCTTGGAACATTATGCCTACTTTACGCAAGTGAGCGGCTTTGTCGTTTACCACCGCCCCATTAATTTTGATGATACCGCTAAAACTGAACGGCGCGTTAAGTTGACCAGTAATAGCCTGCAGCAAGGTAGACTTTCCGGCCCCACTAGGCCCCATTACCGTTAAAATTTCTCCGTCTTTCACACATACATTCACTTTTAATAGTGTGTTTTGTGCATGAGAAACCACCAAATTTTCTAATCTAAGCGCCATGTAATACTGCCCTGCTCTTTTTTTCTGAAGTACGTACTTTGCTACCCGTTTTCACTAAAGCGGCGGGTAAATACCACGCTATTACAAAGCCAACTAAAGGCATAATCGCTTGGATAATAACGAATACCGCCGTTAAGCGCGTACTGCTTCCCGACACTGACGCTACGGCTTCTGTAGTGATAGTGGCAATAGTGCCTCCCGAGGCCAATAATGTAGGTAAATACTGGCTGAAGCTAATAGCAAGCCCAAGCGCCCAGGCCACCATAATGGCGGAAAACAGGGATGGCAATTTAATATGGTAGAACACTTGCCAGGGCGTTTTCCCCAAGCTTTGTGCAACCTTTGCGTATCGTATGTCGAATTTGCGATAGGCTACCGCCATAGACAAAAACACGTAGGGAACGACATAAACCATATGGGCAATGTAGGTGTGAAACCAAACAGCGTCTTGCAGCACGAGTTGCTGGAACCAAACCAAGCCATATAAAAAAGCCACGCCGGGTACTAATAGCGGCAAAAACAGTGAGACGGAAAAAGCCCTGTCTGCATTTACACCTGCGGGTTTAAGCTGTTCACTTTCAAGTGTAAATAGCACTAGCCCCAATGCTGAGGTACTTACCAGTATGCCTAGTAATAAACTATTAGAAAGTGGCGTTGCGAGAGTTTCAAGTGCTATTCGCCAATGCAATAGCGTTGTACCTTGTGGCAATAAATCAGGGTACAGCCACTGCTTAGCAATTGAGTACATAAGCACCGAATAAACCACCGCGCCAATTAAAGCAACGTATAGTGCTACCGTACTATAAGCGGCGCATTGCACAAGGCGATCAAAAAAGCGCCTATTCCCCTTCGAAAGCCTTTTCCTTCCCGCATATATCACTATACGCTCGACACCTAACAACAACAGTAACGCCAAACCACTAACGGCAACCTGAAGCACGGCTGCACTGCTTGCCAATAGGCGCATAGATAAATCGATATGATTAAACCAATGCATAATGGCCACGGCCAGGGTGCTGGGGTTATTCCCTCCTAATATAAGCGGAATTTCCACGTTAGAGGTGGCAAAGACCAACACTGCTAATATAGGTAATCTGATTTGTGTGAAGACAGTGGGCATTAAAAGCTTAAAAAAGGTTGCCACGGGCGAATAGCCAAGTGCCGTGCCCACTTTGATATAGCCAGAAAGTTTACTTTTCACTAATGGCTGGGACATCACACTTAACGCCATTAAAATAATAAACGGCAGCTCTTTTAAGCTTAACGCCAGCAGTACGCTTAGCCCCCCAGAGTCGTATGGAAAAAAAGCATCATATGGGAAAAAAGCGTCGCCGGCACCAGGAATGGCAAAGTTCGTTCCAACTGCAGCTATCCGAGCAAATATGCCTGACGGGCTGAATACAAATAGCAAGGCAATGGCGGCAGCGGCGTGTGGAAAAACAAGAAACGGGCTCAATAAGCCTTGTATTTTGTTAAGCCAATTCGATTGATAAAACGAAGCTAATAATAAAAACGCGCCAGCTATCGCCAGCAATGTGGACCCCACCCCAGTAAAAAGTGAAAGCCACACCATCTGCCAAATATCATCAAGAGAAAATAGCGTTTTAAATATGTCGAATGAAAAGGTGTTGGCACCTATGGCAGGGAAATAGCCTAACGCAGGAAATGCCACCCCAACCAATCCAGCTAAAACAGGAATGCACAGTAAAAGTAATAAGCACCAGCGTGCAAACCGGGTAAATTGAGCGAACATTAATAGCGTGCTCCGTAGCGTTCGTACCAAGCTTCTCGCAATGCATCAGTCCAGCTTGAATGAGGTTCAGCCAGCAATACGGTTGGTTGAGACTTATCCAGCGCCGATGGGTGAATATTATCTTGTACGAAAAGCGCTCGGTCTGACGCTGAGAGGCTTTCAAGATCAAGCACGGTATCGTCTCCCCACACCTCTACCGCCTGTTTTTTAGCTTGTGCCTGCGGTGAAAGCAAAAAGTTAACCACCGTTTTGGCCGCCGCTTTGTTCTTTGAATTATATGTAAGCCCTACAAAATGTACGTTTGCCAGGCTGCCGTCTTGCATAACATAAGTACGAACATCGTCAGGTAAATCGAAACGAGTTACCGCCGAAGGAATTTCTGCAGCGGTAAAAGAGAAGGCCATTGAAAGCTCGCCCGTTCCCACTAAACGTTGCAGTTGGGAGGCTTGCCGTAACATGTGCTTACCCTGCTGCCACATAGTAGGATGCAGCGCATCAAGATACGCCCACAAACTCGGTAAAACCGCGTTTAACGCTTTATCGTTTACTGGTTGATAGAACAGGCCTCGTTTGTCTTTATTGAGTCCAAGCGCTGCATACTTGATAAAACTAATACCTAAATAATCGCTCGGTACTGGGTAGGTAAATCTACCCGGTGACTTTTGGCTAAATCGTAGAAGTTCTTCAATGGTTTTCGGTGCCATTAGCCCTAGCGTATTAAAGTGTGCGCTACGGTAGTAAAAAACCATAGACGCTTTGCCCCAAGGCGCCTCCATTCCTAAAGTAGGCTCACCAAAGTCTGTGGTTACAGCGGGGTTTTCATCAGGATTAGTTAGGCTAAAGTTGTCAAGTTCACCTACCCACGAAGCACTAAGCAGGTCGTGCTTTTTCATTGCCGCGAAGTTTTCGCCGTTTATCCAAATAAGGTCAACACTGCCGTTATTGTGATTCCCTGACGCCTTTTCAGCAAGCACACGAGAAACTGCATCACTGGTGTCAGCCAGCTTTACATGCTGAAGCTCAATATTAAAACGGGTTTTTACTTGCTCGGCTACCCACTGAAGATAGCCATTGACCTGGGCGCTACCACCCCAGGCATTAAATCGAACAAGAGGTGCTTTTTCGCCGGCTGCTTCATCGTTGGTTTTGCCCACCGCGGGCTGGGCTAAAGCAAATACTGACAAAACGACTATGCAGGTAAAAAAGAATACCTGCATGGGGGTACACAAGGGTCTATTTGTACTTAACTGTCCCTTAGCTTGCCACCCTGAATTCATTTGGGTGCCCCCTTAGCGCGCCTGTTAATGTTACCGCGTAGCATTAAGCGCCCAGTCATAGTTTAGGTATTCAATGTCAGCAGTATCATTTTTTAACGCAGAAACTTGCGCTTCGGTTAACTGCATTGCGTCTTTGTACAGCAAAATAAACTCGGTAAGCTTTGATGTGCCGCGCCATTCGCCCTCTTTACGTTCAAAATCCTCACTGTACCAATCAAATATTTTTGATAAGTGAAGTGTGTTATCGCTCATTTTATTACGAGAGCCATCAGCCAAAAATCGCTTAGTTTGTGCCTCTAGCTGTACGTCTAGTTTACCCCCTGTGTAAGCTTCTTCACGAAGCGCCGGGCAACCTACGCTGGCACAATTCACCGCGAAATGAATGCGAGGCTCGTTATAGGTTTTTGTAGTTTGGTTTGTACCGCGAATAAGTTCGTGTTCAATTTCATCTAACGTGCGAGTTTCGCCTAGCAGCGGCGCTGTTTCTTTTTTCCAAGGCGAGGAAAAGAAACTGCCTAAATCTCGAATGGATTCGATATCTGGGTACTCAGTTAAAATAAGCTCGATAGTGTAGGCGTTGTATGCGTTAATCAGAAAAGCGAGCTGTTTATCCTTATTCCATGAATCGAATGTACTTTGCTCGACCTTAGCCAATCGCGCTAAATACTCGTTAAGCCTGGTCCGCTCTTTTTTAAAGCCATCGTAATCTACTTGTGTACTTGCGCCGTTGGAAATCGGCGTTACATACTTACTTAGTAAATTATCAAACGTGCTATGCAAGCCCTCTTCAGCGCTAGCATAGAAACTTACGCTTGCAGCAAACAGCGCTATGCTGCTTGCTGCAATACTACGAAATAGAAACGCCAATTTACGCTTTGGAATCACTTGGTTAGTTTCCACAACGATTACCCTCTGCGCCATGTGTGGAATTTCTCTACGTAGCTAAGTAGTTTTTCAGGTGCATTGGCGCGCTTCCAATTGCCTGCTGCATATTTTGCGCCTTCAGCCCACGTAGGATAAGCGTGAATAGTGCCAAGAATTTTGTTAAGCCCCAGATCATGCTTCATGGCAATAACAAATTCGGCAATTAAATCACCTGCATGTTCAGAGACCACAGTCACGCCCAGTATTTTGTCTTTACCTGGCGGCGTAAGCACCTTTATAAAACCCTTACGCGCACTCTCGGCAACTGCACGGTCCAATTCTGCAAATTCATAGCGGGTAACTTCTACATCGATATCTTGTTCTGCAGCATCCCGCTCGCTTAAACCAACCCTGGCTACTTCTGGGTCGATAAACGTTGTCCAGGGGATAACGCGATAATCGACTTTGAACTTTTTAAACGTGCCAAAAAGCGCATTAACCGCCGCATACCATGCTTGATGTGCGGCAACGTGGGTAAATTGATAAGGCCCTACTACATCGCCAGCAGCAAAAATATTTGGCATGAGGGTTTGCAAGTATTCATCGGTTTCAATGGTTCTATCAAATTGAATACCTAAATCTTCAAGACCAAATCCATGCAAGCGTGCCTTTCGCCCCACAGCCACAATAACTTGGTCGTAGGCAATGGTAGATTCAACACCTTCTTTTGCTACCACTAGCACTTTTTCGCCATTTTGTTGCTCAAAGCGAAGAGCATCATGAGAGGTTAATACGTTAACGCCATTCTCACGCAGCACAGATTCCGCGTATTCGGCCACGTCTGCATCTTCGCGGCCCATTAAGCGAGGAGCCCGTTCAACTTGTGTCACTTCGCTGCCAAGACGTGAAAAGGCTTGAGCTAGTTCACAACCAATAGGCCCACCTCCCAGCACAACTAAGCGTCTTGGCGCGTTTTCAAGCTCAGCAAATTTGGTCCATAAGGTGTCAGAGGTGACATAACCACTTTGCTCAATACCGGGTAGGTCAGGAACAAAGGGCGCTGCGCCTGTAGCCACAACAATATTCTTTGTGGTCAGCGTTTGCGTGCCGCCATCGTTCTTTTTAATTTCCACTGTCCATGGGTCGATGATCTTCGCATAGCCTTTTACGACATCTACACCCAAGTTAGTGTAACGCTCCACGCTGTCATTAGGCGCAATTGCCGCGATCACGTCATGTACACGTGCCATCACTTTTTTAAACGACATGGCAGGGGCTACTGGCTCCAAACCGTAACTATCAGCATGGCGCATTTGGTTGGCCACTTTAGCCGTTTTTATTATGGCTTTACTGGGCACGCAGCCATAGTTGAGGCAGTCGCCCCCCATTTCCCCAGCTTCTATAAGCGTGACTTTTGCTTTCACCGCCGCAGCAATGTAGCTGGTAACCAAACCACCCGCACCCGCACCAATTACCACTAGGTTGCGATCGAACGTCTTCGGTTTATTGTAGCCTTTGTAAACGCGACGACGATTGACTACCGCCACGATAGCTTTAGCAATCCAAGGGAATATGCCTAAAAGGACAAATGAAAAGATAAGCCCTGGCGAGACAATGCCAGACAAACTGTCTATTTGTGCAAGCTGGGTACCTGCGTTTACATACACTGCAGTACCTGCGAGCATGCCCACTTGGCTCACCCAATAGAATGTCCATGTCTTAAGTGACGTCAGCCCCATTAATAGGTTGATCAGGAAAAACGGGAATACTGGCACTAGGCGCAATGTAAACAAATAAAACGCACCTTGTTTCTCCACGCCTTCATCAATCTTTTTAAGCTTTTCTTTAAACTTGTTGCGTACGGTGTCGCGCAAAATAAAACGCGATACTAAAAACGCCAGCGTTGCGCCTATGCTCGAGGCAAACGATACAATAACCAAGCCCTGTACCAGGCCAAACAAGGCCCCTGCTGCCAAGGTTAAAATAGCCGCCCCCGGCAATGACAGTGCGGTTACTGCAACATAAATGGCAAAGAACACACCAATGCTCAACACCGGGTTTTGTGCTATTTGCGATTGGAACGTATCTAAAGAATCCTTCATGCCTTGAAGGGTTAAATAGTTATTTAAATCAAAGTAAAAAAAGCTGAATATGGCGGCAACAATTACCCCTAAAAGCGCTATTTTTTTAAACATAAAAATCCTTAGCGCTTAAAACGCGTATTGCATGGTAACTTGAGCGTGACGAGGTACGTTTGGCATGACAAGTGTCGCACCGAAATACCCACCTTCAAACAGCGGCTGCCAGTTTTCTTCATCGGTCACATTAATGATATCTAAACGCAATCGAAGGTCATCTGTTACTTGATAGTCTGCATTTACGTCAACCGTATATTGGTCGCGAATATGCACAGTTTGCAGAAAGTCTAGTGGGAATGACTTGGTATAGAGAGCACTTGCACCCACTTGCAAGTCATCTGTAATTTGCCAGCCAGCGTTAATTGAAGCGATTTGTGGCGGAATTCCCTGAACACGACTGTCTGATGCAGGGAAGGCAGCAAATGATGGCGACCCTACCCCCGTACCTTCAATAATGTCTGGGCGACTGTTGTCGAAGGCGTCGATAACCTGCGCGGTACCTTGGAACGCCGCTGAATTATCAAAACGCGCGTCTAAATAACTATAAGCCGCATTGACCCAAACGTTATCAGCTTGATAGAACATTTGTAGTTCGAAACCTTGTGTTTTAACACCGCTGTTACTGCCATCGCGATTGCGTAAGCTTCGGGTCTGGTCAAACACAGCGGCCTCTGCGTACCAGCTACTGTTCGGCGCGTATTTTACGCCCACTTCATATAGCGTATTTTCAGTGGCAAAGTTAAGCGGGTTAATCTCGTTATTACCGCCTAACACCGTGCCCCCCGCCATACTGTTCGATGTCGCGTCGTTTTCTGAAAACGCGGCGTATATATTGACATCGCTTGTCAGCTTATAAACTGCACTTAACTGATAGCTGGTTAATGTATCACTGTACGAATCTGAAGCCGCTTCAACACCAATAGGTGCTAGTGGGTCACGTGCCTCAACGTCGTAGTAATCGACACGCACGCCAGCAATGGTAGAAAACTTGTCTGTCCATGTAGAGCGTTGCTGAAGCGCGAGGCCTGTTTGCCATGCGGTAGAGTCGGTGGTGTCTGACAAATTAAAGTCGCCGCTTCCATCACCATCTAGATCGTATTGCGCACCCGGTGAAACATACACGCCAGGACGCAGCTCAACTAATCGGGCTTTTTGGGCATCGGTAAGCGGAATAACGCGATTTGAGATAGGCCCGGTTAAATCAATCGGATTATCGGCCTCAGTGGTAAACTGGCTATAGCCCAGCACGTCGTTGTAACGTAGCGCTAACCCTATCGTCGTGGTTTGGCTGTCGTTCCACTTATAATCTAGCTCAGTGCGGTTTTCGAACGTGTCAGCCCCGTCAATGATCTCAACAAAGCTATTTTGCGCAATTTCTTCACGCTCAAGGTATTGGTAATAAGTAATGTTGCGAAGCGCCACGTTATCAGCCACTTTGTATTCTACATTGCTTCGAATAACTGTGGTTTCGGCACCATTGATGTCATCAGGGTTAGTAAATACACGGTTACGAGGAATAACCACTTCACCGGTAGGAGAAATAATAGCACCAGCACCAGGTACGGAACTACCATTTGGCTGAGTGCCTTGACCGGTAATATAAACGCCGTTGTCGATAAGGTCTTGTGTTGGGCGGTTTATACCTGCGTTATCTGGATAATCTGTGTCGTAATATTCAGCGCTGATATCCCACGTTAGTGCATCGCTCGGTGTATAACGATATGCAACAAATAGGTTTGTACTATCGCGCTCAGCAAAGTCATAGAAGCTGCCGTGGTCTAGGTATTCAGCACTAAAGCGAATGCCACTTTTGCCTTCTTCTATTGCCGTACCGTAATCGACTTGCGCTGAATACTGATCCCATCGCCCGGCGCGAAGGGTGACTTTACCGTTGCTTTCTGTGGTGGGCGCAACCTTAGTTTGAAGGTTTACAAAGCCACCATTGCGTTGGGTACTGCCAAATAGCACTGGTGATGGCCCTTTCACTACATCAATTTGCTCAACGCTATTAAACGACAACGGCAAGCCAAAGCCGTTATTGCCAGCTTGACGACGCACGCCATCTTGGAAAAGCTCGCCGAGTTGGCCCCGTATACTCGGTAAGCTTGGCGTACCAAACCCGCTTGATGCGTACGCATTGGGCGCTGCTTTTACGATGTCGTGTAAATCGTTAATGTTAAGTGCTTCAATGGCCTCTGCCGAAAGTGAAGTTACCGCCCGCGGGGTCTCTGCTGCACTTAAACTGCTACCAAAAATGCCTTTAAGTGTGTTGTCGCCGGGATTTAGCGTGTTTATATTTTGCTGGTTGCCGGTGACTTCAACAACTTCAATATCTGATACGTCTTGAGCATAGAGCGATTGACTGATGGCAAGTGCGAGTGTGCTAAGCGCAAGGCCGATTACTTTTTTCATTAACAATTCCGTATTTTTAATTCTTATTCGACAAGACCGATACGCGTATCAAAAAATTTCAGAACAATTAATTTTCAAAAAATATTTAAAAACAGAAAATTAATTGAAATTTTTATTTTGAACGGTCGTTCTAGTATGCTTGCACTATTATACTTTTGGGGCATGTATGCAAAACAACACCGATATTCAAAACCGACTGCAGTGGTCGTTACTTTCTCTTCGCGTAACTATTTTTATTGTTATGTTCGTTTGGACCCTTGATAAATTTGTTAATCCTGCACACGGCATGGCCATTTTCGAAAAATTCTATGGTATCGGCGGCGTACCTGAAGTCGCTGTTTATATTATGGGCGCTTTACAGCTAGCATTGGTTTTGTCCTTCCTAGCGGGCATTGCGAAAAAATACACCTACGGCCTTATTTTTATTCTGCACGGTGGGTCAACCCTTTCTTCATTTCCCCAGTATCTAGACGCCTTTAATCACTTGCTGTTTTTTGCAGCCTGGCCCATGTGGGGCGCGTGCTTTGCCCTTTTCCTATTGCGCGATGCCGATACAAAATTTGCCTTTGGCAAATAATAACTTTGCGGCGAGGCGAACTGCGCGGTGTTTACAAGCGAGCTCAACTTATTGATATCATCTCAATGTCGGCGCTTTTTTATAGCAAGAGAGCGGCCCACACTCTTTTGTCATTGATCTAGTCTTTGGCGGCAGCATAAAGTTGCTGCCACTCAACCTCTTCCACGGGCATAATAGAAAGTCTTCCGCCTTTCTTTACTAAAGGAAGCTCTGTAATACCTTCCATACTTTTGATCACAGAAAGTGGAAGTACGCTGGAAAATTTCTCTGCAAATTTCACATCGACGCGATACCAACGCGGTTTGTTCTGACTCGATTTAGGGTCGTAATATTTTGATTCAGGGTTAAACTGTGTGGTGTCTGGATAGCCGTCTTTTACCACCTCGGCAACCCCTGCAATACCTACCTCTTTGCAACTGGAATGATAGATAAATACTTTATCACCCTGTTTTACACCGTCTCTTAGAAAGTTACGGGCTTGGTAATTTCTTACCCCATCCCACGGTTCCGTCTGATCAGGTCGACTTTCTAAGTCGTCGATAGAAAATGCGTCGGGTTCCGTTTTAAATAGCCAATACGCCATAGTTGTTGTTATTTCTCTTCGTTGTAAATACACAAGCCATACAAGCACCTATTATTGAATGCACTCCGGTTATCGATGAGCCGTCACTCAGGTTGCTTTTTCATACGGAACACTCGCAAAAACGTGTGCTCACACATAGTCTTTTGGCTTTTTTGTTTAAGTGAGTATACAAAGCTATTTTATTTAATGACAGCGCTATACCTTAGCTTGGCCAACACTGCTATAATTGCGCACTAATTCTGAGCTTCTGCCTACCTTTAGCTCAGCAACTTCCTGATTTATCTAGATGTGATTACTATGCAAGCCACCATTAAGGCCGATCGCGGTCTGTTTTCCTACCCAAAATATTGGCCACATTGTTTGGGTACTGCACCTTTTCTCCCGATGTCAAAGGAAGAGATGGATGCCCTTGGCTGGGACAGCTGTGACGTTATTTTGGTAACGGGCGATGCATATGTAGATCACCCAAGTTTCGGTATGGCGGTTATCGGTCGTGTACTGGAAGCTCATGGTTTTCGTGTTGGCATTATTTCTCAGCCAGACTGGACCAGCAAAGATGACTTTATGAAGCTGGGCAAGCCTAACCTATATTTCGGGGTAACAGCCGGAAATATGGACTCTATGATTAACCGCTACACGTCAGACAAAAAACTTCGCCACGACGATGCCTACACGCCAGGCAATGTGGGCGGTAAGCGCCCTGACCGCGCGGTTACTGTGTATTCACAGCGCTGCCGTGAAGCGTTTAAAGGTGTACCTGTTATTGTTGGCGGTATTGAAGCTAGCTTGCGACGTATTGCGCACTATGACTATTGGAGCGAAAAAGTACGCCGCTCTGTGTTATTCGATTCGAAAGCGGATATGCTCTTTTTTGGTAACGCCGAACGACCTCTTGTTGAAGTCACCCATCGCTTAGCGGCAGGTGAAGATATTGCGGATTTGCGCGACATTCGCGGAACTGCGATTATCGTGAAAGAGGCCTTACCTGAGTGGCAAGGCGTTGACTCTACATCGCTTGATAGACCTGGCAAAATAGATCCAATTTCAAGCCCCTATCAAATGGAGCCTGAATGCGACTCGCAAGAGAAAGACACCAAAAGTAGCGAAGCGCCAGAAGCCGCGCCTATTGTTATTCAGCCTGCGCAGAAAGAAAAAGAAAAGCGCAAGCCTTGGGAGAACGTGTACGTTAAATTGCCTGCATATGAAACGGTAAAAGACAACAAAGTGTTGTACGCCCATACGTCGCGTATTTTGCATCAGGAAACTAACCCGGGTTGTGCTCGCGCGCTCATGCAGCGCCATGGCGACCGACACATTTGGATTAATCCACCTGCCATGCCGCTTGAAACCGAAGAGATGGACGCGGTGTTTGATTTGCCCTATCAGCGCGTGCCCCACCCTGTATATGGCGATGCCAAAATCCCTGCATACGATATGATTCGTTTCAGCATTAATATTATGCGCGGGTGCTATGGCGGCTGCACATTCTGCTCAATTACCGAACACGAAGGCCGTATTATTCAAAGCCGCTCTGAAGACTCTATAATTCGTGAAATTGAGCAAATTCGCGACACCGTACCTGGCTTTACCGGCGTGATTTCAGACTTAGGCGGACCAACCGCAAATATGTATCGCCTGCGTTGTAAGAGCCCGAAAGCAGAAGCAACATGTCGTCGCCCTTCTTGTGTGTACCCTAGCATTTGTGCGCACATGGATACGGATCATAAGCCAACTATCGATTTATACCGCCGTGCTCGTGAATTGCCTGGAATTAAAAAGATATTGATTGCTTCAGGCGTGCGTTACGACCTAGCAGTAGAAGATCCAGAATACGTGAAAGAACTGGCTCTTCACCACGTAGGCGGCTACTTAAAGATCGCTCCAGAACACACCGAAGATGGCCCGCTTTCAAAAATGATGAAACCGGGCATGGGCAGCTACCACCGCTTTAAAGAATTGTTTGATAAATACTCGCAAGAGGCGGGCAAAAAGCAGTACCTCATCCCTTACTTTATTGCTTCGCATCCGGGTACAACAGACGAAGATATGCTAAGCCTTGCGATTTGGCTTAAAGAAAACAAATTTAAGCTCGATCAGGTACAGAACTTCTATCCGTCGCCAATGGCAACGGCGACCACCATGTACCACACAGAAGTGAATTCACTTCGTAAAGTGACTAAAGAAAGTGAAGAGGTGCCTTCTGCAAAAGGTGAGATTCACCGTCGATTGCACAAGGCGATGTTGCGATACCATGACCCGAAGAATTTTGCGCAAATTCGCGAGGCGCTCAAGCGTATGGGGCGCGAAGATCTAATTGGCCGCGGTCCTCAACACCTTGTTCCACCTGAAACAGCAGATGAAAAGCGCCAAAAAGCGCAAAAAGGCCGCCGTGGTGAGCGCGCGCTTACCAAACATACTGGGCTTCCTCCTACTTTTCAGGGAAAGAACAGTAAAGGTAAGGGCCGAGATGGCAACACTGCGAACAAGGGGCGGCGCAATTCAAATGCGAATAAGCACGACCAAAGCAACGCACAAGAACAACCCAACGGCAATTCCGCCAACAGAAGCACAGGCAAGGCCGGAAATAGAAATGGGGCCAATACGTCTAAAGCGAATAACGGCAGTGGTAACAACCGTAACCGCTCCCAAAAGCAGCCTAGCATGCATAAACGTTAAACTAAAAAACGCCCGATATTTCTAAACATCGGGCGTTTTTTTTCAGTCTACCTTCGGCTTCTTAGCACTTAATGTTGTTCATAATTTACGGGGTAGTCCACAACGAAAGTTTATCGCTACACCTTTTCATTAACGTGACACTTCACGTTTGCAAGCTCCGCTAGCGCTTCAGTTTGATCATTTCGCAGCAGACACTGCTTACCATCGCTAAGCAATGTAAAGCTATACAAAGGGTTATCGTGCCTTCCTTCAATGGGTAGCCCCCTGCTATCTAGTTTTGCTCTTCTTTCAATCGTAACGCTAGAAGTTTCACTAAAAGCATTTGATGCAATAGTAATTCGCGTACCGCCAAACCAATTGCTGATCGTATCTTCTATGGTTTGCTTTTCGCTATCGCTAATAGATGTAGCAAGTGCCTTTTGCAACGTAATGTCCTTAGTAGAAGCACAACTCGCTACCGATAAAACAGACGCTGATAGCAGAACTAGAGCAACAAACGAATTTGACTGTCCTGCAATTTTACTGTTCAAACCCATTATTTTCGTTCCTGAATAACTGGCTGATTAATTTTGTTTTGTAGAACGAAGTTATCCCTGCGCGTATTCGGAGTGTCGATAGGAATAAGCGTTTCGCCCACTAACGCACTTTGATCACTACGCAGCGCTTTTACATCAGCTATACCGTTACCCGTCACCACTACAGGGCACGAGCCAGTAGCAGCATATTCGAGCGTTGCAGCTAACATTCCTTCCTCTGGCGCACCTAAGCTTGTGGTAAAGTCATCCTCAACTTCACATCCGGGCAGTTCAAAGTCAAAATTAGGCGTGGCGGTTGGCATAAAGCCATCTGCATAGTCGCCAAAGCCTTTGTTATTTACCCCTTGGAACTGAATAGTGAAATAAGTCTCACCGCAGTTGTCTGTAGGATAAAAACCGTATGGCTTACCACAAGTTGTAGAACCAATTTGAACTACCTCTACGTCTATACCGCGAAGAGCATTCATTACTGCTTCGCTCGCTGAGCAAGTGGCGTCTGTTGAAATAACGTAAACTCGCGTCAGTGATAGGCTTGGAAGTAGCGTATTAGTAAGTAAACCTTCGTTATAATCGATAACGGTGCTGTAGAACGGCGTTGGACTAATAGACTGCCCTGTTACTGGGTTGGTCGTAGGATTCTTATCGTTAAATCTCAAAGTTTCAAACGTAGCATTGTTCGTTTGATTTGGGCCCGCTACCATGTATGAAAGCTGTGAAGCTAACGCCAAGCGGCCACCTCCGTTATAGCGTAAGTCCATGACCAACTCTGTCACGTTTTCCTCTACAAAGGTATCAAACGCATCAATCAGCCCTTCTTGCGCTGTAACAATAAAGCTATTGAACTGAAAATAGCCTACCTTACCGTTATCGGTATTTAGCACTTTAACGTTTTGCACTGGGGTTACACTGATATCATCAGACGTTATGTCAGCGGTTAGTGTGGTGCCGTCAACCAGTTCAAACTCAAAGCTTGTGGTTGTTCCAGCATCATCAGGAAATAATCCATCGTTGATAGCATCCACGCCTTGTTGAGTATTATCATTTACAAAATCAACGCCGTTTATACTCACAACCTTGGCGCCTCGAGGTACGTTTGCTGATGCAGCAGGCGAGTTTGGCTCGGTGAATCGAACGGTTAGCTCTCTTGGCACCGTGGTAGAACCGAATTCCCAACTAAATCCAAAGCCCGATAATATCCCAGATTGAGATAACTCATTATATTCTGCGGTGTCTTGTGAAAAATGAAAATTATCTTTTGCCGTGCCGCTTGGCGTTAATTCGTTTGTTTTAAGTTGATCGAAGTACGCCAATACGGAGAAATTTTCAGGATCGTTATCGTCGACTTCGTCATACCAGAGGTAGGTATCGTTAGTCCAAGAACGCAACCAAAGCTTCTCATCCATGGCGGTACCTTGCGTATCTGGGTAAGCATTTCCTGTGAAAGGATCGATGCCGCTTCGTGGAGTTTCGCATTTCGCAATGAACTGTGATTGCGGCTCGTAAACACCTCTTTCCCATTCTGGGTCAGGCGTTACGGGTGTAGTAGGTGTAGTAACGACAGGTGACGTGTTAGACGAGCCACCTCCTCCTCCGCATCCTGCCAATAGAGAAATTGTTACCGCTAATGCAACTGAAGAATACACACACGCTTTCATAGGTTTAACAGTCCTTATTTTAAATGGCTAACCAAGGCCAACAGCTCAATACTTAAACAATAGCATAGCCGATAATGACATATCCTTATAAACCTAACTACATAACAAAAGTTTAAAATGTTTCTAATTGTAAAATAAACGAGCGTTAGCAAAAAATATTTCTAAGGTCTTCGGTCCACTGGCTAAGTCACCTTTCTATATAGCAATTTATCAAGCTTTCCCTAACGTTCCTTTTAAATAGCTTTAAATTAGACTTGCATTGATACGGTTATTACCGGTGCCGTTGTTACCGCAAAAGCCCAACATTTTGTGCAGTAAGACTGCTAACATAGAGCCCATCTTTTGTTTTAATCGCACCAGTTACGAAGGGGAAAGCGCCGGTCGGGTCTTGCCAACTTTCTTCTATCTCACCGATTTCGCTTATTTTAACGAGATGACCATAAGGCTTACCTTGAGGACGCATAAAGCCAGGAAGGCGCTGTACTATTTTTCGAATAAATGGTTTATCAGAAAGTATATCGACGGGGGCTGAGCGCGGCGACGCAAGGCCAATGTAGTAACTGCCATTATCTGCACGGCTGATGTTATCTGGAAAGCCAGGCAAGTTATCGATAAGTATGTCAACTTGCCCTTTATTCGGCCCCACCAGCCAATAACGCAGCACCCTATATTTTCCGGTTTCGTTAACCAGTATCGATTGCTCATCGTGACTTACTGTCACACCGTTCGCGAACACCAACTTATCCATGAGTATTACACTATTGCCAGTATCAGGGTTGTACTCAATTAACCTACCATTACCTTTATGTTCGAATATCTCAAGCAAGCTGGCACTAAGGGTACCGCCGTTATCCATAGCCGGAAATTTAGTGGTCGCATCGGTAAAATAGATATTGCCGTTTTGAGCAATATCTACATCGTCTGCATACACGACAGGAGTTTTGTTTACCTCATCAACCAGCACAGAGACTTCACCCGCCGTATTTATCTTGAGTAACCCAAGATGAGCGTCAGCGACAAGAAGATTGCCTTTATTGTCATATTCGATGCCTAAGGGACGACCGCCCGTGTTTACCCAAGGGGAAAAAGTGCCCTCGCCTTTCTTCTTCAAAAGAATAGCGCCGGAATGACTCGATGTGGCTACGGTGCCATTCTGATTCAACGCGAAATCTTCAGGTCCATAGTCGGTTCCCATGTCAACGAGCGTTAACTCAGATAGTCGTGTATTTTGCGCGAACTTACCCTCAAAACCCACATTGACTGGTGCTTGCCATGCAACGGGCTCTATGGGCAAAGGCCATAACAGTAAGTAAACAGTACATAGTAAAAGGACACACCACACTGCTTTCATTTGTTTTACCTCATGGGTGTTTAGGCTGTATGAGAGCCAAGGTAACAAGCAATCATACAACTTACTGCTTTCGTTTTTTAATAGTGAACTATTAATCAACGTGTTCAATTTCGTGTTTAGCGCAATGATCTAACCGTGCATTACAATTTCGTAAAGTGGCATCTTTAAATGGCTTTTGTGCGTTTTAAAACAAAACGTTGTTGAGGTACACCATGCCATTTTACTCAAAAGTATTGGAAACCTCCTGCGCAAAGCACGTAGACAAAGAGCTGCGTGCAAGCCATGCAGGAGAAACTGGTGCAGTATGGATATATCGCGGCGCACTCTGCGCGGAGTTTTTATTAAGTCTTTTTATTATTGGAAATAGACCGAGCAAAACAAAGCCGTTTATTCATGAGCATCTTAGGACAGAAAAAAGTCACCTCGCTATTTTCGAGCATGAGATGCCGCTCTTCAGAGGTAGCTTTCTGTTACCAGCATGGATAGCCGCTGGGTTTGTTACCGGTTTTTTGCCGCGATTATTGGGTCGCAATTGTTTTTTTTATACCATTTACTGTGTGGAGCAATTCGTAGACAAACACTATGAGAAACAATGTAGCAGTATGATAATGTTATCAGAGCCTCCTTCTAACGTTATAAATCGCTTTAAGGAATGTCAAATTGACGAGCAACATCACAGAGATGAGGCACTTTCACTGATGACTCAACAGCCCACGTTGTTTATGACATTGTGGGGGAAGCTGGTAGGTTCAGGCTCATCACTTGCCGTTGCAATGGCAAAACTGATTTAGGATCGGGTGAGGTAATAAGAGCCAAGAACTATTTTCGAAAGTTACGTTTCAGGGTTAAACCATTTGGGTAAAAAGGAAAGGTTAAGGCCTTTGAAACCCTGCGACAACTGCGGGGCTGAGGCTGATGTACAATACAGAATTAGCAGCAATAAAAGCGAGAGCTGGCAAATAGTGTGTAAAGCATGCCAAGAAAAAGCAAAAATGCTGACAGGCTATATCTATGGTGGGACATGGAAAAGAAAAAAGCGTAACTAGTCGCATAGACCGTATTGCATCATAGTTACGCTCATTAGATTTATATTTGAAACCACCACGTGGTGATCTAGCAATTTAAGCCCTTGTCACAGGTTTACGCTTTCGCCGTGACTTGCATCGTAAAGGTTAGGTTTCACCTTACTTTTGTTTTCTGCATGATTCATTTTCTCTCGTTTTAGCAAAGTCAGGCCACGCCAAATACTCCACAGTACATAAATTGTCATAGGGAGATTTAACTGCAGTGAAGAAACCGTAAATGTTGCGTTCCCATGAACCGCTGTGTAGACAACAAGCAGCGCCAAAACACTTAAACCTGATAGGAATAGCCATACCGGCTTTGTGAGTGATTTGATGCCAACAGTGAGTGCGATATTCAATAACATTACACCCCAAAATACTGCAATCAATGAGCCAGCAAATAACATATCTGCCACCGCCGTTACCGCCAACGCGCTAACGCTCCCCCATACAATGCTGTACCACAGACGACTCGCTAATCGCGGATGGGCTTTTTTCGATAACCAAATTTCCATGCCCGAGACACAAAGCACGGTCAGCATTACGCCTAAAATGAAGTAAAGCCACTTACTAAGCATGCCAGCAAAGTCGCCAAAGTGGAGTCGATACATTGACCATAATAACTGCTTACCCCATTCCCCGTGTTCGTACCCTGCTACACCGATAAAGTTTCCAGCAGTGTCAAAACGATAGCCTTCAGCGTAAATCATTCTGTTCGGCGCTTTCGCGTAAATTTCAATAAATTGCTCTGGCTCACCTACTTCGTGGACGGTTAAAAAAATGGGCGACTTTTCTGGTGCCAAAGTTTTCATTTGGCCAAACGCTTTGCCTATAGCTGGCTTACCGCTTTGGGGCGCAAGCACCGGATCCGGTGTGAAAATTTGATCGACGACAGCATCTCTGTCGCCACCGTAATTTACCGTAGCAACTAAAGTTAAAATGATACCGGCCATACCAAAGTAAGTACCGCTGATACCGATGAGCAAATGAAACGGCGCGGCCCATAAACCTAAACGATTGTGTAAATCGATTTGCGCCTGTTGTCCGTTGCCACCTCTTCGCAATTTGAATGCATCTTTTGCAATTCGTTTATGTGCAATAATACCCGTGATCACCAGAGTACAGATTATGGCACCTAAGGCGCTGACTAAAATCATGCCCCAGCTATGCGCCAGGTTCAGATATAAATGAAGATCAACGAGCATCTGAGTAAAGGACACACTTTCTTCTTCCAGCAAATTACCTTCGCCATCAGCGAAATAGGCTACGTGGTCATTTTCAACGACCAATCGGGGTATATCCGATGTAGGAAACACAACAAAGAGATGATGAGATTCTTCTGTGTGTTTTGCTAAAAAGCTATCCATAGCTTTTTCAACCGCCTCTGGTGAGACATTTTCCATCTCTTCAATATGAGGTTGCTCCCAACGCTCGAACTCTAAGTGAAAAACAGCAATGGTGCCTGAAAGGCATACTAAAAAAAGGAGTACACTTAAAAAAACACCAGCCCAAGTGTGTGCGTTTAATGCATTTTGTTTTGTAACTTTATCCATCGATATCCACCTACATGGGCAAGAAAGCAAGTATTGGTAGACAAAACGCAGCTAAAACGGCGTATATACCAACAACTTTGAATTTGTGACTAGAAGCGAGGTAGTGATAAACAATAAGCCCCCACAAGACAGGTAAAAGAATGGTTCCAGTTGCCAACTTTCCAGCAATAGCAAATGGAAGTAACGCACAAACCCCAAGGGTAATTAGCACGCTAATTACCAGCAAAATAACCATTACAACAAAGTAATTGGTAACATTTACTATAACCGCACCACGGGAAAAATCGAAACTTCTGGGCTGAGGTACGTTTTTAGGTTGAGGAAGTTGTACTTGGTTAAACGCAATGAATGGCCACACTAGAAACGCTGGAACACACAGTGCGTACAACAAACCAAACTCCCACCCTTGTGCATAAGACCAGCACACTGTGGAAACCAACCAGAAAACTATGCCCAAATAGAGGTAGCGTGATACTTGAGCCCGCCAACTTCTATATGCGGCCACCAAGGCCACAAGTGATAAGCCACCTGCTGTAATTGAAAGCATGAGTATTCCTTAAAACGAATAGGTAAGCGACGCGTTTACTTTATTTAAAACAAAGGAAGCACTTCCCCCTGACATATCAGTGGCAGACTGAGAGAGGTTTAACACTCCCTTTTGCTTTAAGTCTGACGCGGTTTCGATGGAAATTGTTCGTGCAAGTTCAACGATAGGTGTGTTTGTTTTTGTTGCGCCAAACGGGCTTCGCTTGCCGACAACTTCAACTTTTTCGATAGTGGTGTCGTCTTCGAGATCATCATTATTAACGCTAAGTTCTTGTGCAAAAAGCGGGGAAATTAAGAGCGTAGATAAAGGCAAAATTAAAAATGTTTTGTTCATGCGCGTATTCTGTCTTTTATTTTTGGCGAGAGAGCACTGTTTTTAATATTCTTAAAACCAAGTACTTAATACTTTCGTCTACGTTAACAAATTTTTTCGCGAATGAGAACAGATATCATTTACATTTTTGATTACATATTTAGTTTCTTATATTTCGGGCATTAAAAAAGCCGAACTTACTAAGTAAGTTCGGCTTTGCTTTTGTGCAATTCGCTACTGCTTTACATTATGCTGCAGCACTCTCGCTTTCGGTTTCAACCACTTCATGGCTCAACAGGTACTCAAAAGCTGCAAGCGAAGCTTTAGCACCCTCACCCATTGAAATAACAATTTGCTTATAAGGCACAGTTGTAACGTCACCTGCCGCGAATATGCCGGGTTCAGACGTATGGCACTTAGCATCGACAATAATTTCGCCATACTGGGTCATATCCACCGTGCCTTTCATAAACTGACTGTTTGGCACCAAACCAATTTGAACAAACACACCAGAAAGCTCACGTGTATGCACTTCATTGGTTGAACGGTCTTGGTACTCAATGGCATTCACTTTGCCATTTTCGGCATTAATCTGTCGCGTTGCCGCATTCTTGATAATGGTAATATTATCTCGTTTTTCGGCTTGGTCGATCAGCACTTGGTCAGCTTTAAGTTCTGGCATAAATTCAAACACCGTCACCGATTTAACAATACCCGCTAAATCTAGTGCAGCTTCAATACCCGAGTTACCGCCACCAATCACAGCAACATCCTTACCTTTGAAGAACGGACCATCACAGTGCGGACAATAAGCTACGCCATTACCTATATTTTCTTTTTCGCCAGGTACCCCAAGCTCTCTCCAACGAGCACCCGTCGCCACAATGATACTACGCGTACGAATCTGCTCTCCAGATGATAGTGTAATAGTCTTAATATTACCCTGCTCAATGTTGTCTACACGTACGTGCTCTTTAAGCGTAATTTCATAGTCACGAACGTGTTCCATCAAATTACCAACAAGCTCTGGGCCTGTGGTTTTAGGCACTGAAATTAAGTTTTCGATGCCCATAGTATCTTTTACCTGACCGCCAAATGTCTCTGCAACTACAGCTACTTTTAAACCTTTACGGGCACTATATATGGCAGACGCTACGCCAGCAGGACCACCACCTATTACTGTCACGTCTTGCAGTGGCAATACTTCACCTTTGTTCGCCTCTTTAAGACTAGGGTCGCGCTCGATCAGTTTGTTTATAAGTACTGAAGCATCGACTTTGCCGTTGGCAAACAGTTCGCCATTAAGATATACGCTAGGTACACCTTGAATATCACGCTCTTGGATTACGTTTTGGTACAGACCGCCATCAATCATTTCAGTCTTGATATTTGGATTTACTAACGCAAATTGGTTGAGCGCCTGTACTACTTCAGGACAGTTGTGACAACTTAAGCTGATGAAAACTTCAAAGTTCAAAGGTTCATTGACCGCCTTAACCATTGATTTCACACTGTCGTCTAATTTCAGTTCAGTGCCTGCTGCATGAAGCATGGCAAGTACGAGAGAATTAAACTCATGACCTCCAGGGATCCCCGAGAAGCGTATCCCTGTATCTTCACCATCAGCTTCAAGTAGAAAGCTGATAGCACTGCGTAACTCACCACTGGTGTCACGCTCTTCAACGTTTAGTTTCTCGCTTACAGAAGCAATGTCGGACAGAAACTTAACAAGTTCTTCACGCTTGCTATGTTCACCGGTCTGCACGACAAAGGTTACGTTTTTCTGCATTGATTCCGCGTACGATTTCAATGCTTGTAAAATTTCTTTAGTTAACACGGTTAATCTGCCTTATTTTCGACACGCCGATCCCCGCCAACCTTTAAAAAGGTCAACTCATAAGCGGAAATTGGAAATTAATATCAGGGAGTGGAGACCCACTCCCTACTTACGGATAGCCTAGCAATTTAACAGTCAGACAGCGCCGACATACTAGGCTTTAAGCATGTTGCTTAGATTTTGCCTACTAGGTCTAGTGAAGGAGCAAGTGTTGCTTCACCTTCTTTCCATTTAGCTGGGCACACTTCGCCTGGATTATTTGCTACATATTGTGCCGCTTTAACTTTACGCACTAGGTCATCTGCGTCACGACCGATACCTTCAGACGTGATTTCCATCGCTTGAATGATACCTTCTGGGTCAACGACGAACGTTGCACGGTCAGCAAGACCCATGGTTTCACGCATACAATCAAAGTTACGAGTGATTTCGCCTGTTGGGTCGCCAATCATTGCAAACTTGATCTTGTTAATTGTGTCTGAAGAATCGTGCCACGCTTTGTGAGTGAAGTGAGTGTCAGTTGATACTGAGAATACTTCAACGCCACGAGACTGAAGCTCTTCGTACTTGTCAGCGATATCACCTAGCTCTGTTGGGCATACGAACGTGAAGTCAGCTGGATAAAATACGAAAACTGCCCATTTACCTTTGATGTCTTCACTGCTTACGTCTACGAACTCGCCGTCTTTAAATGCAGTTGCTTTGAAAGGTTTGATAGCAGTATTGATCAATGCCATGTTTAATTCTCCATTTGGTTTAAATTAGTCGCAAGCATAGTGCATGCGATTACAATTTTACGTTTATTGTAAGAACAAAGTTTTATGCTTTTGTGAAAGTCATCACTGAAGCTTAAAATCTCGTCCTTCGAAACTGGTGATAAGAATAGCGCGCTCTGTCAAAAAAAACTAATTGGTAAAAATGAATCGCTTAATCAGATTATTGAATCGAAAGTTCACCGGGTATTCAAAATTGACAAATTACACTAACAACAGTAGGTATGGGCGTAATACTGAATTTAAAGACTCGTTCAAAATATATCGAGGAATAAATGTCTGACCATAGACTTCAACACTTAATCAACACCATTACGCGGGTTGACGGGCAAAAACCGTCCCCTCGCCTTTCAAAACATCAAAAAATGGCGACAAGTCCTTTTGTTTTCTATCGAGGAAGTGCGCAACTTTTTTACGCCGATATAAAAGGTGGAATAATCAGTATTCCAAAAGAATGTGAAGCAGTGCCGCTCACCAGTGTTATGGGAGATTGTCATACTTCGAATTTTGGATTCTTAACCGAAGAAGGTTCACACGGTGATACGGTGATTTTCTCACCCAATGATTTTGATGATGCGTGCGTGGGTCGTGCAGAGTGGGATATACTTCGCTTCCTTACTTCATTGCACCTTGCTAAAGTGCACTGCGACGGTGTTGTTGACGGCAGGTATTTGAGTGACGATATTAACCCAACTAAGCCTGTTGTTAGTTTTAAACAAGTCAGTGATGCGCAACAGGCATTTATCGCCAGTTACGTTAAAACATGTAAGCGCGTTGTTGATAACGCAGCGGTATTGAATGAAGCGGTAGACTATTGCCCTAATGCAGTACCAAGTAAATTGACGAAACTTTATAAAAAAGCAAAGGCGCGAAGCGCAGGAGGCGAGGATTTCCTCACAAAAAGTGCGCTAGCCAAAGCCGTACATTTAGTCGATGATGGTCTGGCATTCAGAACAGATGAAGAAAAATTTTCTTTGTTGAACGAGCACACATATTCAACACTTCTTAACGTCTTCGCCCCCTACATGGATGACGCTGTAGTCGATATTGTGAAACGACATAATGCAGGAACAGGGTCTGTTAATATGAGCCGCTATTACTTTTTAGTAGGGCCTTCAAAACCTCACAACCCGACAAGTTTTTCACATTGCCATATCGTAGAAGTCAAGCAGCAACGCGAGGCTGCTCCCTTGCATTACTTTCCTTCGATAAACCCTGTTAATCGGCTCAATGCGGCTCACCTAACTGCTCGCTGCCAAAGAAGAATGCAGAGAAAACCAGACTTGGTACTAGATGAAGTCATGTTTAACAACGCGCATTACTTAACGCGCTCAAGGCACCACGCCAAAGTGGGTGTAGATCCGCATGATATTGCCATGGGAACGAAAGCGGTAGAGGGTGGCTTCACCTATTTTGCCGACCTTTGCGGCTATACACTTGCGTTAGCACACTGTCGTGGCGATAGACGAAGCACGCGCTTTGCATCTCATGCAGCAAATACCTTTGGTCAGATTAAAGATTTACTCATAAAAATAGCTAACCTTTATGCAGAACAGGTAGTTGAAGACCATGCGCTATTTGAAAGTATGTTGAAAAACAACTAGCGCCTTTTTTGAGGCGCTTTTCACATTAAAAAGTAAATGTAGGCTTACTTGTCGTTTATTTTCGTCAATTGATAAGAAACATAAACATAAGTAAACTTACCCGTAACCATTAATCATCTGATTAATAAAGATATTTTTAAAAACAGCTTGAATAAGGTTAAGTCATTCCTACCCATTAGGAATGCCCGTAATGTAGTACCGCAATATAAAATTGCACATCGCAAATGGTTTCGTTCGTCTTCTTCAAAAGCGGTACGAGCAACGCTAAGCGATTTAAAAATAACGAAAACTACAAAGGGAAAATGCCGTGAGAGCATCATTAACTTTATTATCTGCAGGGATCTTATCTGCACTTTCTACCACCTCGGTTAACGCTAGCGATTTAGTTATCAGTGGCGTTATCGATGGGCCGCTCAGTGGCGGCGTTCCAAAAGCCGTTGAACTTTTTGTTGTAAACGATATCGCCGATTTATCTGTTTATGGTATCGGCTCAGCCAACAATGGTGATGGCACTGATGGAGAAGAATTCACTTTTCCAGCCGGCGCATCAGCAAGTGCTGGAAGCTACATCTATATCGCATCAGAGGTAGAAGGGTTCACTGCTTTTTTCGGCTCTGCACCCGATTATGACAGCTCATCAATGGCCATCAATGGTGATGATGCTGTAGAGCTATTCAAAGATGGCAGCGTTATTGACACGTTTGGTGATATCAACACCGACGGCAGTGGCACTGCGTGGGAATATCTAGATGGCTGGGCTTACCGTACATCAGGTCAAACCGCAAATGGCGGCAGCTTCGAAGTAGCTAACTGGACTTACAGTGGTGTTGACGCCCTAGACGGCTCGACCACTAACACGGACGCTGCAACCCCATTCCCAGCGGGCACATTTACCACTGAAGGTGGTGGTGACGTTGTTGTGATACCAGAAGAGCCAGCTATTGAGCTTGGTATTTGTGGTGCAGACGCAACACTTATCAGTGGTATTCAAGGCAGTGAGAGCAGCTCTGCTGAAGTTGGCAATAGCGTTACTATAGAGGCTATAGTCACAGGCACGCGCGCTGGCGGTTTCTTCGTACAAGAGGAAGCATCAGATTACGACGCTGACGACGCAACGTCTGAAGGCCTATTTGTTGAAGGTTCGGTTGATGTTGAAACCGGTAATCTAGTTCGCCTTTACGGTGAGGTAGAAGAAAACTACGGCATGACAACACTTGCTCTGGACAGCGATGTAGGCGCACTTGATTGTGGCGCAGTAGACGCTGTAGCGGCGGTAGAACTTTCTATGCCGTACGAGATTGACCTTGAAACTGTTGAAGGCATGGTAGTTAGTGTGACGGATGCAACAGTAACAAGCACAAACAACCTTTGGCGCTTCGGTGAAATTGTTGTTAGCGACGCAATTAAACGTCAACCGAGCGACGTGGCGGCCCCCCTGTCAGACGCTTATACAGCGGCAGAAGAAGCTGGCGAGACCAGTCTTCTTACCATCGAAGATAACAGTAGCTCGCAGTACCCGGATGCACTGAATTACTTTCCTACGTTCAGCTACGCTAACGCCATTCGTATTGGTGATTCGGTTTCTGCAGCGGGTCCACTAAACTATAGCTTTGGCACTTACAGAATTAATCCTAGCGACATTATTGAGGTAACCTCCACCCGTGAAGCTAACCCTGTTGTTACAGAAGGCAACCTCTCCATTGCCACCTTTAACGTACTTAACTACTTTAATGGCGAAGTAGACGAAAACGGCGATGTAACGTTTGATTATGACCAAAACCGTGGCGCTAGTGATGCAGTGGCGTTTGAATTACAACAAGGTCGTATTGTTGAAGCTATCGTGAATCTAAACGCTGACGTTGTCGGCTTAATGGAAATCGAAAACGATGGCTTCGGTGAAGATAGCGCTATTCAATCTCTTGTTGATACCATCAACGCTGAACTTAGTGAAACCGAACAATACTCATTCATCGCTACCAGTGATGGCAGTGAAATTGGTACGGATGCGATAACCGTTGGCTTGTTGTACAAAGCTGCCGTAGTAACGCCAGAAGGTGACGCGATGGTTGTGGCTATGCCAGAGCAGCAGGTTGATGAAGATAGCCTGGCACGTATGCGCCCAAGCCTTCTTCAATCTTTTACTCATGCAGAAAGCGGCAAATCATTCCTTGTTGCCGTAAATCACTTTAAGTCAAAAGGTGGTCAATGCGCTGAAGACGCGGTAGAAGCACCGTCTGAAATAACTACAATCCAAGGCAGCTGTAACGCACTTCGCGTATCGGCAGCTATCACATTAGGCAACGCATTAAGTGATGAGAGCCTGCCTGAGCGCAAGGTTATCTTAGGCGACTTAAACGCGTATAGCGCTGAAGATCCTGTTGCAGTGCTAACCGATTACACACCTGAGTCTCGCGGATATACCATTACCACCGCGGTTAATACAGGTATGGATGAAGGTGCTTCAGTAGAAGTTGAGTCTGGCTTCGGCTATCACAACTTAGCTGAAGAATTTGATGCAGACGGCTTCTCATATTGGTTCTACGGTACGGAACAAGTGGGTAGTTTGGACCACGTACTAGCAAGTGATGCTATGCTTGCAGATGCAATTGATGGTACACACTGGAACATCAACTCTGTTGAAGCATATCAACTACAGTACGATCAAGCGCTTCGTTACTATGCGGATGAAGACGGTTACGCGTTCACTGATGTGGGACCATTCAGAAGCTCAGATCACGACCCTTTTATCGCTACCTTTGACCTTCAGGCAGACGTTGTTGAGGAAGAAGTGGACAACGATGATAGCTCAGGCGGCGCTATGGGAGGAATCCTTGCATTGCTAGCCGCAATGATAGGCTTTCGCCGTCGTCAGAGTAGCCTTAAAGCGCAGAAGCTTTGATCACTAACCATCACCGTTATTAGTCATTTTTAGCGGAATATGTTGCTAAAAAGCTGCCTTAATTGGCAGCTTTTTTAATAGCGTACAATTTTCGAATTTGAGATAGGGAATGACGTTTTACGCTTTAGACACGACCATGCCAACTAAATCGGAAGCTTTAGTATCATCCACCTCAATGCCAATCAGCTTGACATACTGATCGCGCTTTTCTGCTTGTGTGGCAGATAATCCATTGGCTTGCAATAGTTTGGCTGCTCGCTGGGCGGTTTCCATTTGTTTATCGGTTAAGGTGTCATCTAAATGAATCTGCGCTATCACTTTAAGCAAGCTTAACGCGATTTGCTTGTCTTTAGGCGATAGCGTTAACGCTTGTCGCAAATTGTTATAGGCAGGTATTAAGCGGTTCTCTTTATAGTTTACCGTTGCCATCTGCTTGAGTTCTTTCGTCGTAAACTGAATTTCAGTTCTTTCAATCGACTCTTGATTCAAGTATTCATTCACCACCTGCGACGTAAAAGTATCACCTTCAATCTGCTTTCTGAGCTTGTCTAAGATACTAACGCACTGTTCACGCATACCGAGTTCATGAAACGCTTTCATTTTATCAAGACTGTCTTCCATCGACAGACCTTCCGTAGAAGCAGAGCGATCTTTCATTATCTTCTCGGCACTTCTTTTATCATCTCTCAGGCAGAGAACCCGCGCCTTAACCACGTCAATTTGCTCACCTAGTTGATTCTGCATACCTTTTTGATTTTTAAGTTCTTCAAGCTCTGCTTCCGCTTTTTGAAGATACTTTTCCGTCTCGGTATTTCCAAGGCTGGTAGCTAAATCTATAGTGGAACGAATTACGTTTAGTGTAAGTTGCGGGGAGTCATGAATTGAATTTTTGGCGAATTTAGCCATGTTCTGTACGGCCGATAATTGCCCTGCCTTATCGTGATTGAGTCGAGCTAGGTCCCAAAGTCGCTTGTTGCGTTCAATATTCCTAGGGGCGAGCTTACTCGCTTCCTTCATTTGCTCATAAGCAATGTCAAACTGCTCTTTTTCTATAAAATACTGCGCTAGCAAATCAAAGGTTAAAAATCGCGTATCCGGGCGCAAAAGCAAATCATCAACAAGAAGCTGCGCTTCTTCTAATTCATCCTGTCGCAAAAGAGATCGTGTTAAACCTATATGGACCCACGCATGATCCATGCTTTGCAGCAAACCTCTAAAATAGTCTTCAGCAGTCCCATAATCGCGAAGCTGCAAAAGGCAGTCGCCAATTAAGCGTTTTATTCGGGTGTGATATTCTGAAAGCGATGGGTCTTTCAACTGTCGCTCAGCGTAATACATGGCTGTCGAGTAGTCGCCCATTTGCATGCAGTGCAACATTTTATGCAGTTTGAGACGAACCTGAATCAAATACTCTAAGCGTGTTTCAATCTTATTTCGCTGTAAAGGTTTAACCCAAAAGTCATCTGGTTGAAGCTCAACAATGCAATTGACGAGTTCTGGAGACGTTTCGGCACTGAGGAACACCACCGTTGTTGTGTCATTAATATGGTTTAAATGCTTGAGTTCTTCGAAAAGATGAAAGCCATCTTTATCGTGACTAACATTAAATGCGAGTAAAACAAAATCATACTGTCGTGATTCACACAGTCGCTTTGCATGAAACGCGTTGAATGCACTACTTACATTTTTAATTCCAATTTCATGCAGTGCGGATGCAATAACATCGTGGACAAGCCCCTGGTTATCAATAACCAGTACATGTAAATCTTCTCGTGGCGTGGGGGCAGGTATTTTTTCCAGCATTAAGCGATCACTTCTAACGTCTTTTCCCTAAGCGACACAATAGATTATTGGGAAGATCTATTGCGAACTGCACTATATTACTCTTAAAAGGTGTTCTAAATCTTCTAACTCATTATTGTAGCACTTACTTGAAATGGAGCATGCAGATATAGGATTTATACTATATTAGCCTTTACAAGTAGTATGCGCTTTTTTCTAAGTAATACAGCGAAAAGTTATTATACATAAGTCTATGACTTTTGATACTAAGCTCGCTTAACAGACGTCGACCAGTCCTTAGCGAGGTGGATCTAAATTGTCATTTACACTGCCATTTACTCTAAACCAGCCAGCAACAGAGTGACGTGTTCGCGCTGCTGGTAATACTTCATGGGGGAAGTCTTCGCTTAGAAAAACAACAAACGTCCCAATTTTGGGTAACACGCGTGTGCCAATAAGGTCTTCACTGTCAGCATACAACACCAGCTCTCCCCCATCCTCTCTTTTCCAATCGTCATTTAAATACGCAACCAGCGATAAAACGCGATTACCTTGACCTTTGAAAGCATCTACATGACGTTTGTAAAATTTACCGGGTTCGTAGCAAGCAAAGTGACTTTCAAAGGAAAACAGGCCCATGAACAAAGAGCGATTAATATAATTCTGCATTGCTGCGCACCAATCGAGCCAAAGCGCGCCTTCTGGAGTAGAACCAGTTATCCAACAGATTTCATCGCCCCTTATCTCTTCCGCTTTTTGATAGTTAAACGAACGACCTATACCCGCCTTTTTATATTCCTCATCAGCAATCCAACGCTGACGGGTTAAGAGCGCATCAGTTATAAACTCAGGTAAACCGTTTTCTTGGATAGAAAAACCTTTTGATACAAGGTCATCAACGATATTTTCAAAAATTAATTCATCAAAAATGCGAAGGGGTTGGTGCGAAGCGAGTTGTTCTCTGTTCATCTAATTGTCATTACCTAAATAATCTTCCCGGTTATTTTATTTAGCAGTGGCAGCAAAGGGCCACGAGAGTGGCGAAGTTATACGCTGAGGTTCATCATATAGCAACGATCAATCACGCTGAAATGCCGCAATTTTTTAATCGAGAATAGAAAAAATATTAATCGTAAGACATTGCACTTCAAGGTCGCACACTTCTTGCTTGATTTCGCTAACCGTACTTGAGTTATCTATATTTCACGTTCACTTAAATGAGAAAAATTAAGATGAACAGTGGCGTTTCTAAGCGTACTATCACATGGTGATGTAGACACTCTTAGTTTCGTAAGAAATTTTCAGCAAAATGAGTAACCCATGAGTCAAGACCAAACACAAATAGAAGAAACTGAACACCATCTAGATTTAAGACATTTGAGGCTAGATGATTACGACGATGTAAAAGCATTGATGGATAAGGTGTACGCCAATGTTGGAGGCGCATGGCCTTATTCTAACTACAAAGCCCAAGTAACCACTTTTCCTGACGGTCAAATTTGTATTGAAGACAAGGGCAAAGTGGTAGCGTTCGCGATTTCAGTAATTGTGGACTACGACCAGTTTGGCGATAAACACAGCTACGATGAAATAACTGGCGATGCTTACTTGACCACTCACGATCCTAATGGCGACGTTCTCTATGGTGTTGAGGTTATTGTTTGTCCAGAATACCGTGGATTAAGACTGGGTAGACGCCTTTATGAAGCACGTAAAGAGCTATGTCGAAACTTGAATTTAAAGTCAATAATGGCAGGCGGGCGTATTCCAAATTACAAAAACCACGCACATGAACTGTCGCCTTATGAGTACATCGAGCAAGTTAAACTTAAAGATATTTACGACCCTATACTCACCTTCCAGCTTTCGAACGGGTTTGAAGTAAAGCAAGTGATGTCGGCTTACCTACCTGAAGATGAAGCCTCTAAAGGGTATGCAACGTTACTTCAATGGCACAATATTTACTATGAGCCGGGCACACCCTCGCTTATTGCAAGTAGAAAATCCAACGCACGTATAGGCTGTATTCAGTGGCAAATGCGATATTTCAACAACGTTGAAGAGCTGTTGCAGCAAGTAGAATATTTTGTTGATGCACTATCGGATTATTCATGCGATGTTGCTCTGTTCCCAGAGTTTTTTAATGCCCCACTGATGGGCCTTAGCCCGTCAGAATCGTCGATAGACGCAATATGGCACTTAGCTACTTACACGAACGAAATTTTAACTGCCGTTTCGCATTTAGCCGTGTCTTACAACATCACTATTATCGCAGGCTCAATGCCAGTGGTTGAAGATGAAGAGCTCTTTAATGTGAGCTACATCTGTAAGCGTGATGGTACGATTGAAAGCCAGTACAAGCTGCACCCCACGCCTCATGAGAAGAAAGATTGGATTATGAAAGGTGGAAACAGCCTTAAAACGTTTGACACGGATTTTGGCAAAATTGGCGTGTTAATCTGTTATGACGTAGAGTTTCCAGAGCTTGCGCGTATTTTATCAGAGCAGGAAATGCAGATTCTGTTTGTGCCATTTTGGACAGACACCAAAAACGGATATTTGCGGGTACGTCGTTGTGCGCAAGCCAGAGCGATTGAAAATGAGTGTTATGTCGCCATCGCGGGCAGCGTAGGCAACCTGCCTAAGGTTGATAACGTCGATATTCAATATGGACAAACGGCTGTATTTTCACCGAGTGATTTCGCTTTCCCTCATGATGCGATTGTGTCGGAAACGACACCAAATACAGAAATGACGCTTATTGTTGACTTAGACTTAGACAAACTTACCAAACTTCAAAATGAAGGTTCTGTCCGAAACTATTTGGATAGAAGACGTGATTTATATCGCGTCGAGTGGATAGGCGACAAAAGCTAAGAAAGCAAGATAGACGCAACAACACTAATCGTACAAAAGTTAATGTATGTCACCATGGCTTATGTGGAAATTAAGCGCCCCATAAGCCGTGGAATTTCCTTCGATTTAGCGATAACATAGAATCGTGCGCAAATACAATAAGGGCTTTCCTGTTAAGTGACGTAGCTCCCATGACTTAATTCGAAAGTGCTTCATAAAGAGATAAATAACTGACTATGGCAAACAATTCAAAAAACGACGATTTTCCTACCATTAGGCTTGATGAGGAAGACCGTCGAGATTATCAGACTAAAAGGCAGGCGACTCCAACAACGTCACCATCGACTCCTCGTTCTACGCCACCTTCTCAACCACCCTCCAATAATGGTGGCGGAAATGGTATCTGGGTCACTTTGATTGCTGTTATTGCGCTAGCTGCGTGTGGTGGATGCTATTATCTTTATACGCTACTGGAACAGCAAAAAACTGTCGCTGACCAAGCTGAAAAGCGCATTATGCAGCTTGAAAACAAACTCTCTGCGACAGGTGAGGAAATTGGTGAATCTACCGTTGCGCTACAAGTTAAGGTTACTGAACTCAGTAACAAAACCAACGAATTGTGGGAGCAAATGGATAAGCTTTGGGCTTCAGCATGGCGTCGTAATCAAAAAGAAATTGCAGATTTAGGCGACCGTGTTGGTGACGTGCAAACTGCCGTAAATAAAAACATTAGCGCTGTGTCTGACGATGTTAAATCTCAGTCGGCAGCCATTAACTCTGTTAAAAACCAATTAGCTTCTCTAGCCGATGAACTATTGTCTGTGAATGTTCAGTTAGAACAAGCAGCGAGCGATAAGCAAAGTGCTCAGCAAAGCGTACGAAACCTCAGTGATAAGCTTTCTGTACTAGAGCAACGCAACACCACCCTTTCAGGCAGGATCACTAGCCTTGAAAATGAAATTCGGGAAATCGCAACAAAGGTGGTGTCTAGTGGCGGTGCATCAAGTGGAGGTGGTTCTGCGCCATCAACAGAACCAAACAACTAACTTTGTTTTGTACTTACCGCGACAGGAGCGACTGCTTTTAACGTTTTTGTGGTAAATGAAACCGACGTCAAAGTGAATTTGAATATGAAAGGGGCTATTAGCCCCTTTCGTTTTTTTAAAAATTAGACTGAGGCGTGATAATATCGACCTCTTTCAAGAATCTACAGGAAACACTGCGCAATGAGTGACCAAGCGCTAAAACGTTTAAATAAATATATCAGCGACACGGGCCTTTGTTCACGCCGTGAAGCCGACAAACTCATTGAGCAAAACCGCGTTATTGTAAACAATAGTCCCCCAGAGCTAGGTACAAAGGTTGGCCCCAATGACATTGTGAAAGTTGATGGAAAAGTGGTTGGTAAAGTTGCAAAAGACAAATCTGACCGCGTTTACATCGTCTACAACAAACCAATTGGTATCACTTGTACAACCGAACGTGATGTTAAAGGAAATATCATTGACGCTATTGGCCATAAAGACCGGATATTTCCTGTGGGAAGACTTGATAAGCCATCGGAAGGTTTAATAATTCTTACAAGCGATGGCGATATTGTTAATAAGATTTTACGTGCCGAAAACGCTCACGACAAAGAATATGAAGTTACGGTCAATCAGCCGATAAGCGAACGCTTTGTGAAGCGTATGTCTCGTGGCGTGCCTATACTGGGAACAGTAACAAAACCTTGTATCGTAAAACCTACTGGCAAGGCTAAATTTACGATTATCCTTACCCAGGGCCTTAACCGACAGATACGCAGGATGTGTGAATTTCTCGGTTACGAAGTGACCAAACTAAAGCGTACCCGCATCATGCATCTTGAACTTGGCACACTTAGACCAGGTCAATGGCGTAATTTGACGGAGAGAGAACTCAAAACGCTCAACAATGCGGTAAAAGATTCTTCGAAAGTAGCGAAAGAGCTACCAGAGTAAATACGAACCTGTTTTCAGATACAAAAAAAGCGCCCATTGGGCGCTTTTCTTTGAAACCTAGTCTTATCGACGTAGACCTAGACGCTTGATAAGGTCAAGGTAACGCTCAGCGTTCTTGCCTTTAAGGTAGTCTAGAAGCTTACGACGTTGGCTAACCATACGTAGAAGACCACGACGTGAGTGGTGATCTTTCTTGTGATCAGCAAAGTGACCTTGAAGCTTGTTGATGTTGTGAGTTAGCAAAGCAACTTGAACTTCTGGTGAACCAGTGTCGCCTTCTTTAACGCCGTACTCAGCAATAATTTTTGCGGTTTCTTCTTTAGTTAGTGACATATCATTCTCCTAATATTAATGCTTCGCCGATCACTAATTCAGCAAAGCGGAATGAGCGCAGTATTATAATGACCTTTTTACAGTTAGCAAGAACTCTACAGGGTATTTTCATTAGTTGGTGCTATTAAATCCTCGGTACTGCGGGCCGAGCTTTTTCTTTATCTCATTTTTGTAAGTAAGTCCGTCTAAAAAGCGTTCGGCGCGCTGACGGCTTTTGTCTTCATAGCTGCGGTACACAAAGAGTGCTATTTCTATCTGGGATTTTTGGTCATGAACTAAAGAAAGCTTATCTTCGACGAACTCTGGGTGATTGCGCGCGCCACGATATAAAACGTTCATAATGGCACGCTGTGTATCAATACCTGTTCGTTGTTGAACCCACTCAAGCGCCTCTTGTGGCTCTATACCAGCGATAAGATCAGCGGCATGCTCAACATCTGTTTTATAATTTTCTTCTACGCTTTGTGCAACATACCAAGACGCTGCTTCTACAGGAGCAACGTGAAAATAATTATTGAATATTTCCTTTTTGATTTCGCGAGTTTCGGCGTTATCTTCCAGCGAAGCAACCCAGGTTTTTACGCCTTCTACGTCGTTTCGAGCCCATTGCTGAAGGTGACTGCGTTCAATTTGTTTATCATTTTGATCCTCAACTACCGGCAAAATATCAATAAACTCACTCGACGTTTCTAATGCGCTAAAGACACCGTTGAATGCAAGCCGCTTTTGGTTGTCTGTTTTAAGTAAAGAGATAGAGTTAATAGCATTAAACACGTCTTTCTTGGCCATCTCTTGAAATATTATCATGGCATAAACGCTATTTTGCAGCGATGGCGACTGGGCATCAGCGTTTTGATTCATAAACCAATCTAGGGCTTCGGCTGGGGCTTGATTTGCCCAGTTTACAATGACTGACACCTTGAGTTGCATCTTGAATTCAGGGTTGCCCTCTAAATTACTTGCAAAATCAATAGCCCGGTTGGGATTAAGCTCGACTAGGCGAGTTACCATTGAGGAGAGTAAAACCGCAGTTTCGATTGATATAGCTGAAACATCCCAGTCAGATAACGCTTTTATTACGGAAGCTTCATCCATCTCACTAATAAGCGTAATGAAAGCCCCGGTCTCTTTTAAACTGAGCCTTTTTTTATCACGCAGCCATAAATCGATATCAACCTTAACAGGCTCATTTGTTTTTACAGAAATATGCGCAGGATTGGTGACGTCGGTATCGACGGATGCTTTATGAGCTGTCTTGTTTTGAACCTTACTGTTGTCGTCTAATTGAGATACGACGCTATTTGGCGTGTTTGTTAGTGAAGCATTTAACCAAAAACCTAATGTGAATGCGATGCCCACAGAGCAACACCAAGTGACTATCCTTTTCATTAAACTGCAATCCTGTTTGGGTAAAAGAGTAACAACACAAGTTACAACGCTACAACTGCCTTGTAACTAATTTTTATGGTTCCTATATAAACATGAAAAAGCTCGGCTTCATAGCCGAGCTTTGATGATATATGACAATAGTGACAGAGGCAGCAGCGTTAGTTGTACACGACCCGGCGTTTAGGGTTAACAAACACTTCTTGTTTAGGGATACCTTGGTCTTTAGGGTCGAGAACCCCTTCTCCTACGCCTAAGAAAATACCACTGGTATCGTCGCCATGGTAAACGCGATAAGCAGTGCCTTCACAAAGTGCTTCGCTGCACTCGCCTTTTACAGATTGGCCGTTATCAAAACGGTTTCTTTCAGCGTCGTTAATCGTCACAAATGGCAAACGACTTACGGCGGTATCCATAGGAATAAGCAACTCATCAAGCGCTTTAAAGTCACCTTCTTCCAGTGATTCCTGAATTTCAATCAACTTATCAAGCGATACCATTTTATCCGTAGGGTAGTCTGCTACTTCAGTGCGATGCAAACGAGTCACGTAAGCACCGCAGCCAAGGTTCTGACCTAAATCATCTACGATGGAGCGAATATAAGTGCCTTTGCTGCACTTAATGCGCATTTCTACAAACGGCAGTTCAATGCGCAGTACATCTAATTCATACACTTCAATATCACGGGGTTCACGCTCGATTTCTATACCTTGACGGGCATAGTGATAGAGCGGCTTACCTTGATGTTTAAGCGCTGAAAACATGGACGGGATTTGTTTGCTCTTACCAAGAAATGCCAAGCACGCATCGCGCACTTGCTCTTCGCTCACATCAACAGGCTTTTCTTCAACCACTTCACCGTCTGCATCAGACGTAGTTGTGCGCACGCCCAGTTGAGCCGTTACTTCGTAGGTTTTCTCGGCATCCAGAAGAAACTGAGAAAACTTAGTGGCCTCACCTAAACACAGCGGCAACATGCCACTGGCAAGTGGGTCAAGTGCGCCTGTATGCCCGGCTTTAGCCGCTTTGTAAAGCCAGCGCACTTTTTGAAGCAGTTGATTAGATGACCCACCAAGCGGTTTATCAAGCAATACTATGCCGTTAATCTCACGGCCTTTACGACGTCTTGCCATTTACTCCTGCTCTTGTGGATCGTCTTTAACGCGCTTTGACTCATCTTTTGCGATGGTCTGCGACACAAGATTAGAAATTCTCATACCTTCTATAATCGACTTGTCTTCAAAGAAATGAAGATCAGGTACTGAACGCATGCGAAGACGTTTAGCTAGGATACTGCGAATAAACTTCTTGTATTCAGCAAGTTGCTTGATTTGCACTTTGCCTTCTTCTTCAGTGCTATTGTAAATAGTCACGAAGATTTTTGCGTGCGCTAAGTCGCGCGACACGTCAACATCAGAGACAGTTATTAATGGCATGTCCCCAACACGATGCTTATATTCATTTTGCAGAATGCTCGCCACTTCTTTATGAACTTGCTGAGCGACTCTGTCGGTACGTGAAAATTCACGGGCCATTTGTACTCTCCTTTCCTTATTTACTTTCAAACATGAATTGCGCCTGCTTTTTTAGAATACAGACAAAAACGGGAGCACTCGGCCCCCGTTTTTCACATGCCGAATTAACTAAGGCAATTAAATTTCGCGTTTAACCTCAACGATTTCGAAGACCTCAATTTGGTCACCTACTTTCACGTCGTTGTAGTTCTTAACGCCAATACCACATTCCATACCGCTACGAACGTCTTGAACATCGTCTTTAAAGCGACGTAGTGATTCAAGCTCACCTTCGTAAATTACTACGTTGTCACGAAGTACACGGATTGGATTGCTACGCTTAACGTTACCCTCAGTAACCATACAGCCCGCGATTGCACCTAGTTTAGGTGACTTAAATACATCACGTACTTCTGCAAGACCAATGATTTCCTGCTTGAACTCTGGTGCAAGCATACCGCTCATGGCCGCTTTCACTTCATCAATTAGGTTATAGATAACGCTGTAGTAACGTAAATCGATTTCTTCCGCTTCTAGTACGCGACGCGCTGTTGCATCAGCACGAACGTTAAAGCCAAGTACGATAGCACCTGATGCAGCTGCAAGGGTTGCGTCCGTTTCAGTGATACCACCTACGCCGCTACCTACAATATTCACTTTAACTTCAGCAGTAGAAAGCTTAACAAGTGATTCAGAGATCGCTTCAACAGAGCCCTGTACGTCGGCTTTAAGCACGATGTTAAGTTCGCTAACATCGCCTGATTCCATGTTTGCAAACATGTTCTCAAGCTTCGCTTTTTGCTGACGAGCCAGTTTAAGTTCACGCTTCTTCTGATGACGCTTAGCGGCAACTTCACGGGCTTTGCGCTCATCTTTAACAACAGCGGCATCTTCACCTGCAACAGGAACGCCTGACAAGCCAAGTACTTCTACTGGTGTAGACGGGCCAGCAACTTTCATGTCTTGACCGTTTTCATCGCGCATAGCACGAACACGGCCGTACTCTTCACCACACAGAAGGATATCGCCAGGACGTAATTGACCTTCCTGAACCAATACAGATGCGACAGGACCACGACCTTTATCAAGACGAGACTCAATAACGATACCGCGACCAGGGCCTTCAGCAACCGCTTGCAAATCAAGTAGCTCCGCTTGAAGAACGATAGCTTCTAATAGCCCATCAACGCCCATACCGGTTTTGGCCGATACGTTACAGAACTGGTGCTCACCGCCCCACTCTTCTGAGATAACTTCTAGTTGAGAAAGCTCAGTTTTAACGCGGTCTGGATCGGCTGTTTCTTTATCCATTTTGTTAACTGCAACGATAAGAGGTACGCCAGCAGCGCGAGCGTGCTGTACTGCTTCTTTCGTTTGCGGCATTACACCGTCATCAGCAGCAACAACCAAGATAACGATATCTGTTGCCGTAGCACCACGGGCACGCATCGCTGTAAATGCAGCGTGTCCAGGTGTATCTAGGAAAGTGATTTCACCGTTGTCCGTTTCTACTTTGTAAGCACCGATGTGCTGAGTAATACCACCAGCTTCACCATCTGCTACTTTCGCGCGGCGGATGTAGTCAAGTAATGATGTTTTACCGTGGTCAACATGACCCATGATAGTTACAACAGGTGCACGGCTGGTTTTGATGCCATCCATACCCTCTGCTAACAACTCGTCTTCTAGCGCGTTGTCGTTTACAAGCTCGTATTTATGGCCCATTTCTTCAATAACTAGTACCGCAGTATCTTGGTCTAGTACTTGGTTAATGGTTGCCATTTCGCCCATCTTCATCATCGTTTTGATAACTTCGTTAGACTTAATAGCAAGCTTACTTGCCAGTTCGCCTACGGTGATGGTTGCGCCAAGCTTAACTACGCGCTCTACAGGCGCAGCTGGCTTGTTAAAGCCTTGCTTAAGATGTTCACCAGCGTTTTTCTTCGACTTGCGACGACGACGAGATGAACGCTCAACCTGCATATCTTCTTCGTCTTCTGCTTCTTGCGCATAACGGTTAGAGTGCAAGTGAACTTCTTCTGCTTCTGCTTTCTTACGACGCTCTTCTTCTTCTTTCCAGCGACGCTCGTTTTCTTCAGCTAATTTACGCGCTTCTTCCGCCGCTTTCTTAGCGTCTTCTTCAAGTTTCTTCTGCGCTTCTTCTTCTTGCGCTTTGCGTAAACGTTCTTCTTCTTGACGAGCCGCTTCCGCTTCTGCTTTCTCAGCCTCGCTTAATTCAGGCTCGTCTTTCTTACGCGCCTCTGCTTCTTTTTTCGCTTGCTCAGCACGACGAGCGCGCTCTTCATCAGCGGCTTTTTTCGCTTCTTGCGCTTTACGTGCTTTTTCTTCTGCAGCTTTTTTCGCTTCCGCCGCAGCTTTCTCTTCCGCTTCGCGCTTCAAACGTGCTTCTTCTTCAAGACGCTTCGCCTCTTCTTCCGCTTGGCGCTGCTGTTCTTCAATGTCGCTACGCTTAACGTAAGTGCGCTTTTTGCGTACTTCTACTTTCACTTCTTTAGACTTACCAACACTGAGTGTGCTCGTTGTCTTACGCTTAAGTGTCATACGCGTTGGTTCAGCTGCGCTGCCGTGTTGCTTACTTAAATGATCCAATAGTTTTTGTTTCTCGTCTTCGTTTACCTGATCGCCGGCACTCTTAGAGATACCCGCGTCTTTAAACTGGCCAACCAATCGGTCAACGGTCGTACCAATGTCGCTGGCGAGCTTTTCAATAGATACATCTGCCATTACGTAATTTTCCCCCTGTTGACCTTACTCTTCTTCACTGAACCATACGATATTACGAGCCGCCATGATTAATGCACCGGCTTTCTCTTCGTCTAGTTCATCGATATCACTGATATCATCGGTACCTTGTTCTGCTAATTCTTCTAGGTCGGTAACACCGCGGCTGGCCAACACATAAGCCACGTGTTTACTCATACCTTCAAGATTTAATAAGGCTTCGGTAGGTTCTGCACCTTCAAGCGATTCTTCGTTCGCAAGTGCACGCGTGGTTAAGAAAGCACGCGCTCTATTGCGCAGCTCTTCAACCATTTCTTCATCTAACCCTTCAACCGCTAGAAGTTCACTTGCTGGCACGTATGCCACTTCTTCTAGTGTTGTAAAGCCTTCATCTACTAGGACTGACGCGAAATCTTCATCGATGTCCAAACCTGCAGTAAATAGATTAAGTACCTTCGCGTTTTCTTCTTCGTGTTTCTTGTTGAGATCGTCAACCGTCATCACGTTAAGTTCCCAGCCAGTCAGTTGGCTAGCTAGGCGTACGTTTTGACCACTACGGCCAATTGCTTGCGCTAAGTTGTCAGCTTCAACGGCTACGTCCATATTGTTGCTGTCTTCGTCGACAACAATAGACGCTACCTCAGCTGGTGCCATTGCATTGATAACGAATTGCGCTGGATTTTCATCCCAAAGCACGATATCAACACGTTCGCCGCCAAGTTCACCCGACACAGCTTGTACACGTGATCCACGCATGCCCACACACGCACCAACTGGGTCCAAACGTTTGTCGTTAGTTTTAACAGCAATCTTTGCACGTGAACCTGGATCCCGCGCTGCAGATTTAATCTCTAGTGTTTCTTCCGCTATTTCTGGCACTTCTAAACGGAATAGTTCAACTAGCATGTCTGGATGCGTACGGCTAATAAATAGCTGTGCGCCACGCGCTTCTGGGCGGATAACATATAGAAGACCGCGTACACGGTCGCCCGGACGGAAGGTTTCGCGAGGAAGCATATCATCGCGATAAATAACACCTTCAGCATTGTTGCCTAGGTCGATGATGATGTTATCGCGGTTAACTTTCTTAACCGTACCTGTTACCAGCTCACCTACTTTGTCTTCATACTCAGCGATCATTTGCTGACGCTCAGCTTCACGCACTTTTTGCACGATAACTTGCTTAGCGGTTTGTGTAGTTATGCGGTCAAATTTAATAGATTCAATCTGTTCTTCAACATAATCACCAAGTTGTATTTCAGGCTCGTCGATTTGCGCTGCAGAAATCGTGATTTCGGCAAATGGATTTTCCTGTACTTGATCATCAGGAATTACCAACCAGCGACGGAATGTATCAAAGTCACCTGACGATCTGTCGATGCTTACACGAACTTCAATTTCGCCTTCGTTTTTCTTTTTGGTTGCGCTAGCGATTGCAAACTCTAGCGCTTCAAAAATTTTCTCTCTAGGCACTTGTTTTTCATTTGAAACGGCTTCCGCCACTAACAAAATTTCTTTATTCATTTTCGCCTCACTTTTGCTTTCGTCGATGAAAGCAGAGCTGTTCCGTTAATCGAACGTGGGAACAACGTTACCTTTTTCGATATTCGCCACAGCTAACTGGAACTGCTGGCCGTCCACTTCAATACTTACCATGCCGTCTTCGCAAGCAAGTACTTTGCCTTTAAAATTACGTCTGTCGCCCATCGGCATAGACAAACGAACTTGAACTACTTCACCCACAGACTCAATGTAGTGCTTTTCTTTGAAAAGCGGTCTGTCCATACCTGGTGATGACACTTCCAAGTTGTATTCAGTACTAATTGGATCTTCTACGTCCAAAATTGCGCTAACCTGATGACTTACATCTGCACAATCATCTACGGTAATACCGTTTTCATGATCTATAAAAACACGAAGAATCGAATGTTTCCCCGCTCGTACAAACTCGATACCAACCAGCTCGAAACCCAGTGCTTCCACACCCGGCTCTAACATTTCGGTTAGTTTCTCTTCAAGTTTTGCCAATGCAAACCTCCAAAAACGAAAAAAGGGCCTAAAGCCCACCTGTCATCACCCGGCTCAGCCAGGCTGACTCCAGGTTTTAATACAACAAAAAGCCCCGGACTAGCGGGGCTTTTATTAAAATTCTGAACCCATACCTGCCAGCAAGGGCAGTTGCAAACCTATGGGTAAAACCACCGTTAGGTGATAGCTTGCTATGGATAAGTGCGTTACTTTCCTAACTTGAGGGAGCCCGCTCTCATCACTCGATGAAAGCATTATACGTATAGGTGACACATTAAGCAACAGCCAATACCTACTCTTCGTCTTTGAAGGCTGCTCTTATCTCCAAGACTTTGGGCAGTATCTCTATCATTAAATCGACTAACTTAGGTTCAAAGTGCTTACCTTTTTGACTTTTTAGAAAATCAACGGTTTCATCAATGGTCCACGCTTCTTTGTATGGCCGTTTACTGGTCAGCGCGTCAAATACATCAGCGATGGCACAAATACGTCCCTCAATAGGAATATCCTCACCAACTAGCCCTCTAGGGTAGCCTGTTCCGTCCCATTTTTCATGGTGTGTTAGTGACACTGATTTCGCCACCTGCAACAACAGAGAATCGCCGCAATCACCAATGATTTCCGCACCAATTTCTGGATGCTTTTTCATAGTTGAAAACTCTTCATCAGTCAGCTTTCCAGGCTTTAGCATTATACTATCGGCAATACCTATTTTTCCTATATCATGCATTGGTGCAGCATGTAGTAGTATCTCTGCCTGCTGAGCTGTCAGCCCGTAAGCGAGTGCCAATTCTTTAGCAAAATGACTCATGCGCATGACGTGCATACCGGTCTCGTTGTCTTTATACTCCGCCGCTTTACCCAATCGTTGCACAACCTGAAGGCGGCTGTTAAGCAACTCATCTGCTTGCACCAGGCTAAGGTGAGTTTTCACCCTAACTCTTACAATAGCTGGGGATATTGGCTTAGTTATGTAGTCTACTGCACCGGCATCAAATCCCTCGGCTTCATCATGCTCATCATTTAATGCAGTAACAAAAATAATGGGAATATGCTTAGTATTGCTTTGCTGCTTTAGATGACGGCATACTTCAAAACCCGTTAACCCTGGCATCATAACGTCAAGAAGAATTAAGTTAGGTAGCCTAGTCTCGGCGAGCTTTATCGCCTCTTCACCATTTTTTGCGAATATCAGCTGATACTCAGACTCAAGAAGCCTTTTTAAAACACGAAGGTTAACAGGCTCGTCGTCAACAATAAGTAATGTCGGTTTAGCAATTTCAGTTTCTAACATCCCGTATCTCTTAACTACGTTAACTTTTTAATGAGCGCTCTGATACCCTGTTGCGCTAGCTCAAATTCAAAATCATCAATATCAAGGAGAATTTGATTAATCTCATCATTATATAGGGTTGGCGCGGCTTCACGCAGAACGACCAATTCCTCTTCATTGACCATGTTTTGCTCAACACTAATTAATAATATTTTGAGGTGCTCAAGTATGAGTTCATTGTCGATGCTTTCATTTATAGCATCTTCAGCGTAAAGCGGAGACTCACTTAACATTAATTCAATTTTATCTAACGCCTCTCTTAACGCATTAATGTCATCAATATCCACCGTCGACTTTAGCGCTTGAGACTCAATATCACTTGCTATATTGAAGAATGTTGTCAAACCGAGGTTGCCTGACATACCTTTAAGTCGATGTGCTTGCTTCGCTATAGCAGCAAAGTCTTCTTTTATGGCTGAGTTCATCAACGCGTTTATTTGATCGCGACACGTAGAAGTAAATTTGTCTACCTCTTGAAGAACCGCCGCTTCACTGCCCCATAACTCAATGGCTCTGTTTAAATCTAAGACGTGCTTTTCAACCAAAAGCGTTGACGCAGTTTGAGGTTTTACGCGACTTTGACTGTGAACAGGTGCTTTGTTGCTTTCGACATTAAGTACTCGCGCAATCTCGTCCATCAATGAAGAAAAATCAACAGGTTTGTTGGCAAAGCCCTCCATACCCGCTTGCTGAGCAGCGTGCTTGTCCTGTACAAGTACACTAGCAGTCAAAGCAATTATGGGCGTTGCCGGTAGCCCCTGCTCTCTTTCAAAGATCCGACGTTGTTTGGCTGCCTCCAACCCATCCATTCTCGGCATTTGCAAATCCATCAAAACAATGTCAAATGCTTCCTCGCGCATTTTTTCCAATGCTTCAATGCCATCCGTTGCTGTTTTTACTTTATGGCCAGAGCGTGTAAGCAGCAGTGTTAGCAACTCTATATTTTGCAAAACATCGTCAACGACTAATACGTTCAATGTAGCGTCAAGATACGTCGTTTGTTCATTAATCATTGGAACACTACTTTCAACAAATTCTGAGACTTCAAGGGGAAGCCTGAAAGAAAAAACAGACCCTTTGTTCACTTCACTTTTCGCGAAGATAGTACCGCCCATTAGTTCTACTAGCTGTTTAGAAATTGTCGTTCCTAATCCTGTACCACCGTACTTCCTGCTCATCGACGCGTCAGCTTGTGAAAATGGGTCGAAAACCCTGTCGAGTTGCTCACTCGTCATGCCAATACCGGTATCTGAGACATCAAAACGAACGAACTTTTCGTCGCTTTTCACATTGATGATCACCTGGCCTTGGTGGGTAAATTTCACCGCATTTCCAATTAAGTTATTAAGAACTTGTCGAATACGCTCTGGCACACCTCGATAAGACGTGGCGACTTGATCATCCACATGAAGTATCAATTCAACCTTTTTCCGTTTGGCCTCTAACCAGAATGTTGAAATAACTAAGTCGAGCTCTTCACGGATTATAAAATCTCGATAATCCAATTCGAGTTTTCCTTTGTCTAACTTTGCGCTGTCCAAAATGTCGTTGAGAAGGTGGAGAAGAGAACGCGCGGAACGATTTATGGTGGTAAGGTGAGACTTTTGCTCGTCTAATAATTCCTCGCCAAGCATGAGATCACTAAAGCCAATAATGGCATTCATTGGCGTGCGGATCTCATGGCTCATGTTTGCAAGAAATGCGGTGCGAGTTGCTGCCGCTAACTCTGCTTTTTCTTTTGCAGCTTTAAGCTCTTCTTCCATAACGCGCCTATGCGTTATATCCGAGATGAAGCCATCCATATATAGTACGTTTCCATCATCGTCTTTAACATGGACGCCATGTTCTGTTACCCATTTCACGTCGCCAGACTTTGCAATAATGCGGTATTCAAATGAAAACCCGCCAGCGTCGCTATCAATATTTGAAAACATTTCCACATCATCGGGGTGGTAAAGCTCTGAAAACGAACGTTTAGGACTGGGCAAAACAAAATCTTCGGGAGGATAGCCTGTAAGTTCTATTACTGCATCACTAATAAAAACCATCGGCCAATCTGGATTAACAAGACAACGGTAAGCCACACCGGGAATATTGGAAATTAAACTTCTAAATTTAGCTTCACTTTCTCGAAGCGCATTTTCCATTTCTTTTCTTTTACGCAAATCAGAAGCGAAGGAGACAAACGTTGGCCTTCCATCTAGTTTGGTGTAGCCCACACCAACGCGGACGGGTATCTTTTCGCCATTTTTCCTTAAAATTTCGACTTCTCTTCCAGTACCTATAATTTGTTCTGTAGGCACACTTCGTTGACTAAAAAAGTCGTCACCATATAGATAGCGTTTTTCATGGGGGATAACTACGGATGCATGCTGTCCAACCAACTCGTCGGGTGTGAAGCCGTATATATCTTCAACCGCAGGGTTGGCTGTTTTAATGATACCCTTATCATCGACAGTAAGAATAGCATCGACCGCCGTATCCGTGATTGCTCTTTGAACCCGCTCGCTTTCTATGGCTCTAACCATCACATCGCGGTATTTGAACAGAAGGCTTACACCTAAAACCATCGTAATCAGTATCAGGGTAACAACGGCGATAGAGACAGCAAGATAACCTGCAATACCTGATGATTGCGTAGACGTTTCCATGCCCGGCGGTAAAACAAATCGTGCGGCGGCCATACCGGTATAGTGCATACCTGATATTGCACCGCCCATAATTACGCTGGCCAATACCACATACTTTCCAAGAAAATTATGAGACTTTGTTGCTTTTTTAATGCCGAATTTTATCCAAAGAGCAAGCATTGCAAGGAGCACGGCTATCACAATAGAAAACGCGAACATAGTAAGGTCATATCGCAGCAATGGCGCCATTTCCATTGCTGCCATGCCGCTGTAATGCATTGTTCCAATACCTGAACCAACCAGTACACCGCCCAGTACAATCTCACCTGCGCTAATACGCGACTTAGTTAAAAGGTAAAGCGCTACCCACGCGGCCGCTACGCCCGGTAATGACGACAACCCCGTTAGCGTAGCGCTGTAACTTACAGGTATGCACAATTCAAAGGCTGTCATACCTAAAAAATGCATAGACCAGATCCCACCGCCTAGCGCGACACTTCCAGTCCCTAGAAGAATATTCCGACGTAAACTGTCTTTTGTAACAGCCGCTTGTTCAGCAACGTTAAACGCCATAAACGAAGCAAACATGGCAACTAAAAGTGATAAAACAACCAAGGGAAAATGATACGCACCTTCAAGTAAGGTAGCGTGCTCGTCAAAAGTAAAAAAGCGGGAAATCATAGGGCGGCCAAACTACCTTATATGCAATTATTCTATTGGCGTATTGAAGTGACAACCATACACAGTTGTAGTGTAGTCGTTAATTTATTGTTTGTGATGTAGACAAAAGTCAGATAACAGCAGAAATAAAAAAACCCAGCAAATGCTGGGTTCTTCTATGTGGTTGCGGGAGCAGGATTTGAACCTACGACCTTCGGGTTATGAGCCCGACGAGCTACCAGACTGCTCCATCCCGCGTCTGTTCGGTAAAGCTTGCTGAGCAAGACTTTTCTGGTATGTAAAAGTGGTTGCGGGAGCAGGATTTGAACCTACGACCTTCGGGTTATGAGCCCGACGAGCTACCAGACTGCTCCATCCCGCGATTGTACGGTAAAGTGTGCTATGCACAACCTTGAAATTCTGGTTTATTTTCTGTGGTTGCGGGAGCAGGATTTGAACCTACGACCTTCGGGTTATGAGCCCGACGAGCTACCAGACTGCTCCATCCCGCGCCAGAAAATATCTGTTGAAAGCGTTTCGTTTAATGCCTCGCTTCAACGTGGTGCGTATTATACATAGGGACTTACTCAACACAAGTGCTTAGCACCGAAATATTTCATTTTTCTGACTGTTCGCAGCTTAATTGACCAATATGCGCAAAGTTAATACGAAAAAGCGCGTATTCAACCCTACGCCCCCGGTTTTCCCAGCCGACCTATTGAAATTTTTCCATTTTTTCAGCAAGAGAAAAGTCGAGTTCTGTCAATCCATCGGCATCGTGCGTTGTAAGTGTTACCTCAACCCTGTTATAAACATTAAACCATTCTGGATGATGCTTTAACTTCTCGGCCCAAATAGCAATTTGAGACATCCAGCCAAATGCTCTGATAAAACTTTTAAACGTGAATGTTTTTTTGATGCAATCACCACTTCGCTCCCAATGCGTGCCGTCTGTAACTAAATCATTAAGTGCAGCCAATTTAGTGGCAATAGTATCGTCCGCTAGCTTTGTCGGCATTCTAATCTCCCAGTAGGTTTCTATAAGCCTTTTACTTACTTTAAATAATGAGAGTTAGATTAGAAAAGGGATATGCATAAAACTTGAAAAAATGTGTGGAGCTTTTAGTTTACAAAAAGCCGGCTTTGGAAGCCGGCTCTATCTTTCAGCAATTTTCAGCAATAACCTTAAAACTCTATTGCTAGCCTCGCATAAATTTGTCGACCACGAGGATCATGCACTTTTGAATCAAAGCCGCTGTTTGTGAATACCTGCGGTGGTTCTTCGTCAAATAGATTGACTCCACCTATGGTCAATACATAACTTTGATCGGTGTCGAAAACGCTACCTAAGTCAATGTTGTACTGAGCGTCAACCGTTAGCATGCTGTCGATTTCATAAAAACCATTTGCACATCCACCGGTATTACTTGTTCCATCTGCACAGTTTTGATCATCGTCATATGATGATATGTATCGCAAGAACAGGTTTGCTGCATGTACATCATGTTGCCAGTTAAGACCAATATTCATACGTAACTCTGGCGATGACACACCTATGTTATTGAAGTTACGGCGACCAGCACCATCTATATCCCCTGCTTGCGGGTCGTTCAAGTCATACTTGGTAATATAAGTTGCTTGAATAGTCGGTGTAAAGTTCCCGAGCTCCGTCTCCATTTTATAGCTAGAAACGAAGTCTATGCCCGATGTTTCAAGCGAACTTGCGTTAACATAAGTATTGTTAATCTGTAATACTGGCCCCGTTAAAGGGTCTCCAGCACGAACGATCCGCGAAGTATCAGTAGGATCTGCGTTCAATAGCGCTTGCGCATTCTCCTGAATGATCAAATCTTCAAATTCAAAGTTCCAATAATCTAACTCGATTGATAGGTCTCTGAACGGCTCGTAAGAAAAACCTATGTTGTACGCTGTAGATTCCTCAGGTTTCAAATCCTCATTACCCGATGTACGCACTGCGACAAAAGCCTGCGCACCTTGCACTGGGTCGACAACTTGTTGCAGTGACGTAGCTCCCCCTTGCGCTAGGAATACGGTTGGCGCTCTAAATGACGTCGAGATCGAGCCTCGTAGCGAAAATTCGTCTGTCGCGCGCCATGATATAGCCAACTTAGGATCGACTGTGCTACCAATACTACCGCCGTAATCTTCATAACGAACAGCCAACTGCACGTCGAGTTCGTCACTAACCGGTAATGCCAATTCCCCAAATGCTGCCCAAACATCTTGGCTTCCATCTAAGTCAGGGTTACCGATAACAAAGGTGAAACTGTCTTGATTAGATAATTCATCGTAATCCTGTCTCAGGCTGTTTTCACGATACTGAACCCCGAGTGCGAGCGCGGCATAACCGCCACCCATTTCGAAGGTATCAAAAGAAGTAAACGCTTCGAATACTTCTAAATCAGATTTCGAGTCGATGACCTGCTTAGCCGTAAATGAATTAAGTACATAGTCTGAGTTAGGTGCACTTGTGTATGACGTTGCAAATGGATTGAAAAATTCGCAGCTACCCTCACCTGGTGTTCCCAAGACTGGATTACAGTTTGAGCCACCGAAACCTAACAGCGCGAGTTGAAATTCAGTGTTCAATACATCGGGTACTGAAAATACAAAATCATTCACCGCTCTTGTATAACTTATTTCCCAGAAACCACTATCAGTTACGCCTTGTAAATTTGTGCTAAAGCGGAATGTATCTGACTCGGTATTTGCAGCATCACCTGGCTGCCCGTTGCCTTCAGCACGGCCAAAAAACGACACCGCACGCCCAAATGGGTTTTGTGGGTGATAGTCTGGAACCACTGGTGCAGTCAAAATAGGAAAGCTTGGCGCACCACCGCGCTCGGCTCGGTTCCGTGCCATGCCAATTTCAGTCGTCCATGTAATATCGTCTGTAAATTCGTACTCGGCGCGAGTATATGCATTGATGCGGCTTTCATCCGGCACATAAGAATAAAACGGCCCGAAATCGAAACCACAAAGGCCAACATCAAGCCCAGGAACGGTACCTTCCGGTGCTAGTATCTGTGGAAAACCGCCAAATTCTTCACATCCAAACGGATCAATAACTGGAACACCAGGCGCAATGAAGAAGCTAGCTGGATTCCCTAAGGCACTGGTATCGTCCTGCGGACGACTCAAGCGTCTATCGTTTATAAAAAGCGGAGAACGATTTGTATAACTAATTGCCGCAATAACATTACCTTTATCGCCTGTCGCTCCCCATAGGCCCTGAAGGACATATTCCTTATTATCGCCATGTGCACCGTCTTGATAATCGACGCTCACCATCGCACCATCGTAATTACGCTTTGTAATAAAGTTCACTACGCCCGCTACAGCATCAGAACCGTATAAAGCAGATGCACCGTCCTTTACTACTTCCATGCGATCGATGGCAATCATGGGAACTAATGAACTTGTATCTACGAAGTTCAACCCTTCATTTGTAGGCTGAGCGGTTACAACTTGTCGCTTGTTATTAAGGAGTACTAGGGTTGAGGCAACACCAAGACCGCGAAGGTTTATGTTAGATGTGCCTGCGGTTGCGTTTTGAGTAAACGCATCAGGGTTATTTTCAGCGCCGGTATTAATAGTAAGGGTCTGAGTAATATCTGCAATATTTTTCGCGCCAATCGCGTCAATAGCGACGCTATCGACGACAGCGAGGGGTGAAGGAGATTCAAAGTTTTCACTTCGACGAACGAAACTTCCGGTAACTAGAATGAGTTCGACATCTTTTTTAGCTTCTTGCTCATTCTCTACTTCAGCTTCTTGGGCTGATGCAAGGTAAGGAGAACAAAATAAAGCAGTGCCTACCATGGCGGCAACCGCTGTCTTACGCGTTTTAAATTTCATAGTGTGATTCCAAATCTGGGCTTATCACTACCGGCACTACTACCCACACTTTCCGCTAGCAACAGGCTGTTCGATTTTGTGTTGTTATTGTGATAGGCCATCCACAAATTGTGACCTACCGTTTTGATACTATGCGCGATTCCTAACTTTGTAAATTTATTGTGAATAATATGTTTACATTAATTTTACACATGGTCTGACCAGGTAGACTTTAGACTAATATGGGATGCCCATCTCACAATTTCTTGAACCTACTTTATGTGAATATGTTTCACTCAATCGGTAATTCATACACACCAGCTACTATTTGGCTCTTAACCTTCGGCCACCCACCTTTATAAAACTCATAAATTTCATAAACATACCCCATCTATATACTAGGAATGAATCTTGAAACTCTCTAAATAAAATATGTGAAGGTAATGAGGGTTATGGAGTTTCCAAAAGTTGATGAGGTCTATAAGCTTTTAAGTGAAAAGCTTGAGAGTTGGATAGAAGGAGGTATCACCCTTCTCCCCAATATCGTTGTTGCGTTTCTTATCGCTATTTTGTTTGGAATTATTGCGAAAGTCGTCGGCAACGTAGTTGGAAAACTCATGCGACGTACTTTCGAGTCTCGTCAAATAGCTGGTCTTCTTACTTCTATTATTAAATCTATTATCCTCGTGGCGGGTATCTTCATTGCGTTAGACTTTGTTGGGCTCAAAGGTACAGTCACATCTCTTTTGGCCGGGGCCGGAATTGTAGGTTTAGCCATAGGCTTTGCCTTCCAAGACATGACTGAAAACTTTATCGCTGGTGTAGCGATGGGTATTAGAAAACCCTTTGAAATCGGTGATGTTATTGAGGCAGAGGGCGTTTTTGGGAATGTTAAGGAAATCAACCTTCGAAATACGCTGGTCGAAACCTTTTACGGGCAGTTAGAGGTAATTCCAAACAAAATACTATTTCGCAACATACTGACTAACTATTCAACGTTGGGTTATCGACGAATAGAGGTGCCGGTAGGCATATCATATGCAGATGATATCGAGCAAGCTGCAAAAGTCATCACAGATGCAATGAACGATAAAGACTATGTCATTAAGAAAGACGAAACCGCCGTTTATGCAGAGTCTTTCGGCGATTCCAGTATTAACCTTCTTTTATGGTTTTGGATTCGATATCCAGGAGAGCCTGGGTTTATGGTAGTGCGCCACGATGCCATAAATACGGTCAAAACAGTATTAGAGGATAACGATATTCTTATTCCGTTTCCTATCAGGACATTGGACTTTAACGCCAAAGGCGGCGATAAGCTTAATGCAATGATTAACCAAAAAGAGGAACGCGGAACAGGCAAGGCAGATTCAACTTCGACACAAACAACGTCGGATAAAAAAGCAGGTAACGATTCAGATCAACCTGGTGAAGAGTAAATCCAAAGGAGAGACAAATGGAAATGTTAAATTCAAATACACGTAAACACGCATTTTTGGCCCTTATACTTGCAGCAAGCATTGGTAGCCTAGGTGGCTGTGCAACCATTGAAGGCGCAGGCAAAGATATTCAAAGTGCAGGCGAAGCGGTAGAAGAAGGCGCAGAAGAAGCATCGAACTAGTACGTTCACAATGTCGCTTCTAACGCTCATTGTTCTTTAGAAATTTAAAAAGCCTGAAGATAAGCGAAAGCATCGTTCAGGCTTTTTTATTTCTAGTATTTCAGTGATGAGTTTTATATGGAAAAGCTAAAACGTTGGGAAAATTCTAAACGTGCACGTGCGCAGGCCTACGGCTTTAACACGGCTAGCATAAGGAAGCTACCGACAAGCGCTGGATTCCCGCTCGATTTGAGTAAACATGATGCTTCTACTTTAAACAGTTTGCCCTGTGGCTTTTCAGTAACCTCAACGAGAGTAAAATGATACTTCAGCGAGTCGTTACTTTTAACTGGTTCTAGAAAGCGCAATTTATCTATGCCGTAATTTATCATAGACGCAATTTTATCACTGGGAGATATGACTTCCGCGAAAGCCTTTGGCATTAGACTTGCGCTTAAAAAACCGTGAGCAATGGTTGATTTAAAGGGGCTTTCCATCTCGCAACGCGCTACATCTAAGTGTATCCATTGGTGATCTCCCGTCGCATCTGCAAACTGATTAATCATGTCCTGAGTTATTGGCAGCCATTCAGACTGCTCAAGTGAATCTCCTACCGATAAATCCAAAAGTGTTTTCATGTTCGCGTCTCTTTCCTGTTGAATATTGTTAAAACTACTATTATTCACTTGAATGTTTCAATTAACTTTTAATAATAGGTATTTATAAACATTCTTGTTACACTAACGTAAATTATTCGTAGATGCTATGTAGCGGCACGAGAAGTTGTTGCAATTGTTTTCGCTGAGTCGCACTCAGTGCTTTTTCATCTATTGGCTTTTTTTCAGGGCATTCGCTCTTAAAGGATTAGTTATGAATCTCAATAGAATAGATTTGAACCTTTTTGCTGTATTCGACGCCATTTATACCGCCGGAAGTTTGACCAAGGCAGCAGATGTTTTGTGTATCACACAACCTGCTGTGAGTAATTCATTAGCTAGATTAAGAGAAATGCTAAATGACCCGCTTTTTGTGAGAACGGGCCACAGCATGACACCAACACCCGTTGCGCAAAACATTATTGTACCTGCCCGCCAAGCCTTGGCGTTACTTCGCAAAAGTGTGCAAGAAAGCCATACCTTCGACCCGCTAACAGCGGAGAAGTCGTTTAACTTTGCGAGCCGAGATTTGCTTGAAGCTAGTATCATGCCTCGCTTAGTTGCAAGACTTCAAAACCTGGCACCAAATATAGGTCTAACTAACTATGAGATACCGCGAAGCCAAGTGGTATCGGCAATGGCGGCAGGTACACTAGACTTTTTTGCCGATGCATCTACCTTTACCGACCCTCACTTGTGCAAAGAAAAGATAGCGCAGGACAGATTCGTCGTATTGGCTCGAAAAAATCACCCTGCCCTCAAAAATGGACTGGATCTCGAGACTTTTCTTCGACTTGGGCATATCAATGTTTCCCAGCGGAAATCAGGGGCAGGTCCTATTGATGTCGCATTAGACAAGATGGGGAAAAGAAGAAAAGAAGTCATGCGCGGTCAACACTTTCTTACTGTACCAAGCACAATTGTGAAAACTGATTTGATAGCGTGTTTACCATTTCATTTAGCAAAACATTACGACCTTGCTATATATGAGATGCCGTTTGACCTTCCCCCTGTAGAATACTATTTATATTGGCATGTAAGCGCAGACCATGACTATGCTCACATGTGGATGCGTGAGCAGATTATGGAAGTGGCAAGTAACTTCAAACCGCACTAAAAACACTCAATAAAAGCGCTTAAATTTAAGCGCTTTTTTCAGTATCCAGTCTTAGTTATAACCCTGCATACCGGTGTATTGTTAATAACATTTCCATACTCCTCGCTTTATCTTTTAATTATCTCGAGCGAACAAACAAATCTAAATTTACTCGAGGAATTAACCATGTTGAAAATAGTTAAAACTTCTCTTGTTATTGCTGCATCATTTGGTATGTCGGGTATCGCACATGCCGATGTTAGCGAAGCACTAGCAAATATTTGCACTATCGTACAAGCAGACGATAAAGGCGAACTTAGAAAAAAAATGCGTTCAGTTGAATCTGACTATCGCATGAAATTGAAAGACTACTATTCCGGTATCAGCTGCGGTGGTAACAGTCTTATTCGTACCGCACTTCTAAGCAACGCCGTTGAAGCTGGCGAGCTGCTTGTTAAAAAAATGCCTAAGAGCGATTTGGAAGCACCAGAAGCTGACGGAAAAACGCTTCAAGCTTGGGTGGCTGAAAACGGTCTGCAGGATAATCCCATTGCAGCGGTAATTAACGACCGTCTGTAATACCTTTTCACACCATGTGAACCATTTCAACATGGTTGCAGAGAAATCTGCACTTTAAAAAGCGACCTTCGGGTCGCTTTTTTCTTTTCATCTTAAAAAGATAAAAGGAGAGTTATTGTTAACTCTCCTTTTATCTAATTATGAGTAACTAATACCTAACTGGCCTGAGTCACCGCTCGCTTTTCTCCGGAAACTCCTTCGCTTATCGAAAGTACAGGCTCATTTTTGTAAACACGCTCTAGAAACGCTTTGTACACATCAGCAAATTTTTCTTGCTGAGCAAACTCACCAAACACTTTTTCTATCATCAAAAAGCGTAAGGTACCTGTTTCGTTTTGCTGAGCAGCGCGATGAAATATCTCGGACAATACATCGTTTTATTTCTAATGACTTTCCATCTTGATAGATAATATATCGTCTCTTAATAACGTCGATTTTATTGATGATGCGCTAAGCAAACTCGCTGGTTCGAGTATGCATAGCGAGAACAGCAAACGCAAAAAACAGCATGAACGCTGTTTTTTTACACTTTATTTGATCATTTCCCATCCACCAGTTCTGGTATGCGTTAACCTCGCAAGCCCTTTAATATTAAAGGCTATAACGAAGCTCACGCTATCTACGCCTTTAGTATAAGGTATTAAGTGACATACATGGTTATTTGAGTGAATGTTTTTTAATCATCTCGATTGTCTTTTAATAAAACCCGAACAAACAATCTCTCTGAATAATTAAATATACGAAGGAAATTTAACCATGTTGAAAATCGTTAAAACTTCTCTAATCATCGCTACATCAACACTTGCTTTTTCAAACACAGCGCAAGCGAATGACATAAACGAAGCACTTGCAAACATTTGTACTATCGTTCAGGCAGACGATAAGGGCGAGCTCCGCAAAAAGATGCGTAGCGTTCAGTCAGACTTTAAATTAAAGCTTCGCGATTACTACTCAGGCATTTCATGCGGCGGGCAAAGCTTAATCCGCACCGCGCTTAGCAGTAATGCAGTTGAAGTAGGTACGCTACTTGTTAAGAAAATGCCGAGTAAAGATCTAGCTGAACCAGAATCAGACGGCAAAACATTACAAGCTTGGATTGCTGAGCAAGGACTGCAGAGCTCTCCAATTTCAGCTGAGCTTAACGACAGAATTTAGGTATCATATCACATCACCATGTGAATCAATTCAACATGGTTGCAGCGAATGCTGCACTCGAAGGCCCCACTGCTACGGGGCCTTTTTTATTGGCGCGCTGCCTTCGCTAAGACTGACTACCGCTTAAAGTATGCTTTCGTATACCCTGTTATTTTACAGCATGTTTTTCAATTAGTTAGATTAGGGTTTAATACATCTCAACGAACAAACATTAACTAAACAACAACCGAAGGAATTTAACCATGTTGAAAATCGTTAAAACTTCTCTAGTAATTGCGGCATCTACTTTAGCTTTTTCTAACGCAGCACAGGCGAATGATATCAACGAAGCGCTAGCAAATATCTGCACAATCGTTCAAGCAGACGATAAAGGTGAACTTCGTAAAAAAATGCGTAGCGTACAGTCAGACTACAAGTTAAAACTTCGCGACTACTACTCAGGTATTTCTTGCAACGGCCAAAGCCTCATTCGAACGGCTATTACTAGCAACGCAGTTGAAGTGGGTACGCTACTCGTTAAGCAGATGCCTAGCAAAGACTTGGCTGAGCCTGAGTCAGATGGCAAGACATTGCAAGCTTGGATTGCTGAACAAGGTCTTCAAAGCTCACCAATTTCAGCTGAACTTAACGGCAGAATCTAATATAAAAATTTAGTCACACCATGTGATGTAACGCTTCAACATGGTAGCGGCGGGACGCCGCACTAGAGGCCCCTTCTTGGGGCCTCACCCTTTTCTAAGCCTCAAAATATTCTGCTATTTTTTCTCACATCTCAAAAGCTATGGTTTTTGAAAGTTGAGTAATGATTGCTCACTTAAATATACGTCAATTGTTGTAAAACCAGTTCGCATAGATAATTGCCCACACAGTTCGAAAGCATCAATCTACTTTCCCATAACGTTAAAATCAGAGAGTAAATAAAGATAAACAGGTATGCACTTGATGATCTTCTTCGTGTTCAAGGAGACTAAACAAATTCTAGCTTTAGTGATATCAGGAAGGAGAGTCAGGCCCAATTACATAACTATGAGAAAGTTATCAATCATGGAGCCATTTATCGTAGCAGCTCTGTCAGGCAACCTGTGGTGCAAATTAATAGAGAAGTTTCAGCCATTCTCCTCTCACTGAGGTATACAGCAAGTCCGCCGTCTATATTAGAATAGTGTAGCAACTATCACGTTGCACGCTTGATTTAAGTTTTAAAAACAAAAAGACCGAACTAAATGGGGTATCCAACTATAAATTGGTTACCCCATTCGCTCGGCCTTAGATGCGCATCTTTAGCTACGCGCGTATTTTAGAGCTCGTTTAACTACTCTGCCATTACTCGACAGCAAACATACTCTCTGGCATAGACATCAAGTTATCTGCACCTGATTGCATCGCAGAAACCAGCGAGCGAGTACGCGTTAACAGACGGTCAAAGTAGAAGCCTGTCGTTAAGATCTTGCTCTTGTAGAACTCGGTTTCTGTACTACCTGCATCAAGCTGCTCTTGCGCTTTTACTGCCATTTTGAGCCAGAAATAAGCCACCGATACATAGCCTGAATACATTAAGTAATCGACTGACGCAGCACCAATTTCATCTGGATTAGACGCGGCTGCTTTACCAATATCCATAGTAATTTGCTGCCACTCGTCAAGGTGTGAGCTAAGCGCGTTAGTCCAAGCACTGAACTGTGCGTTGTCACGTAGAGAGTTGCAGTAGTCGCGCACTTCTTGAACAAATACGTTAAGCAGCTCACCATTAGAACCCATCACTTTACGGCCTAATAGATCAACCGCTTGGATACCTGTAGTACCTTCATACATGGTACAAATACGTGTATCACGGGCTAGCTGTTCCATGCCCCATTCTTTAATGAAGCCATGACCACCATAAACCTGCATGCCGTAGCTAGTTGCTTCTTGGGCTGTTTCAGTTAGAAACGCTTTCACGATAGGTGTTAAGAAGGCCAGTTTAGCTTCGGCTACTTGTTTTTCTGCAGCGTCATCACCGTATAGCGTAACGTCTACTAGTTGCATGCAGTAGGCAGCAAGCGCGCGATTACCTTCCGCGAAGGCTTTTTGCGTCAACAACATACGGCGTACATCTGGGTGCACGATAATAGGATCAGCCGGGCCATCTGGGTTCTTGCGCCCCGTCAATGAACGGAACTGGATACGGTCTTTTGCGTAGCGTAATGCCCCCTGGAAGGCTGCTTCAGACGCGGCTAAGCCTTCAAGCCCCGTACCTATCCGTGCAGTATTCATGAAGGTGAACATGCAGTTAAGACCGCGGTTTGGTGGGCCAATCAAGAAGCCTTTAGCACCGTCAAAGTTAATCACACAGGTAGCGCTGGCTTTGATACCCATCTTATGTTCAATGCTGCCACAGCTCACTGCGTTTCTATCTTGCTTTTCCCCGTCTTCAGAGACGTTGAATTTAGGCACAACAAATAGCGAGATACCCTTAGTGCCTTCTGGTGCATCTGGTAAACGAGCCAACACAATGTGAACGATATTTTCCGACATATCGTGCTCGCCAGCAGAGATAAAGATTTTTGTCCCCGTTAAGCTGTAGCTACCGTCTTCCTGAGGTTCCGCACGGCATTTAAGCATGCCGAGGTCTGAACCGCAGTGTGCTTCAGTTAGGCACATCGTTCCTGTCCACTCGCCACTGATGAGTTTCTCAAGGAACATCTTTTGCTGTATTTCAGTGCCATGAGCTTTTAACGTTTCCATACAGCCTTGGCTGAGACCTGGATACATTGCCCACGAATGATTCGCACCTGAGAACCACTCAGCAATGATAGAAGACAGTGAGTACGGCAGCGCCTGCCCGCCAAACTCTTCCGGGTGAGACATACTTGGCCAGCCGCCTTCTACGTAGGTTTGGTAGGCTTCTTTGAAGCCTTTCGGCGTCGTTACTTCACCATCAACCCACTTACAGCCTTCCTCGTCACCCGACGCGTTGATAGGCGCCAGCGTGTTTTCAGAGAACTTTGCGGCTTCAGCGAAAATTGCCGACACCAAGTCTTCTGAAGCTTCTTCGAAACCTAACTTCTGATAGTGATTTTGATAATCTAATAGCTCATGTGTTACAAACATGGCGTCACGTTGTGGAGCTTTATAACCTTCCATACCCAATACCTATAGAACTTCAAATAAACCAGCAGCGCCCATGCCGCCACCGATACACATGGTACAAACTACATACTTTGCACCGCGTCGTTTACCTTCGATGAGTGCGTGACCCACCATGCGAGCACCGCTCATGCCGTACGGGTGACCAATAGAAATGGCACCGCCGTTTACATTTAATAATTCGTCTGGAATGCCCAACTTATCGCGACAATACAGAACCTGTACTGCGAACGCTTCGTTAAGCTCCCATAGACCAATATCGTCCATGGTTAATCCATGCTGCTTTAATAGCTTAGGAATGGCGAATACTGGGCCAATTCCCATTTCATCTGGCTCACAGCCTGCTACTGCAATACCGCGATAGATACCAAGTGGCTGAGCACTCCCCTTCGCCGCTGACTGCTCATCCATAATAACGGTCGCGCTAGCGCCGTCAGAGAGCTGACTTGCGTTACCTGCGGTAATGCAGCCACCTTCGATAACAGGGTTAAGTGCCTTTAGGCCCTCTAACGTGGTCTCTGGACGATTACCTTCATCTTTTGACAAGGTGACTTCACGCTCTGATGTTTCACCTGTTTCTTTGTTAAATATCGCTTGGACTGCGGTAATTGGCACAATTTCATCATCAAACTTACCCGCTTCCTGCGCCGCTGCGGTTCGCATTTGACTTTGATAACCGTATTCGTCTTGAACGTCGCGGCTAATATTGTAGCGCTTGCCCACAACTTCAGCAGTTTGAAGCATTGGCATGTAGATATCTTTGTGCTTAGCGACAAGCGCAGGGTCTACCGCACGAAACATGTTCATATTCTTGTTTTGCACTAAAGAAATCGAATCTAAGCCACCTGCTACCATAATATTGGTATCGCCAGTGCGGATTGAGTTTGCTGCGGTGGCAATTGCATACATGCCAGAACTGCATTGGCGGTCAAGCGTCATACCCGCCACTGTCACCGGTAAACCACCAGCCAAACCAGCCAAACGACCAATATTCATGCCGCCACTGCCTTGTGTCAGTGCTGCGCCCATCACCACGTCATCGACACTGGCAGGGTCGATGCCCGCACGTGCTACTGCGTTTTGAATAGCGTGCCCACCTAATGACGGTGCGGGTAAGTTGTTTAGGGCACCTTTATAAGCCCGCCCAATTGGCGTTCGTGCTGTACTTACGATAACTGCATCACGCATATTTATATTCCTTTCATTTAGGCTGAGAGTTCAGCCAGAATTTAGCTAGGCTTGTGTACTTTTCACTGGCTGCCTAGCTTTCCCAAGTCTTTATATCTAGTGACGAAAACTTTTACCCGCTCTCGTCGCTAATTTCTTGCTACATCAAGTTACGACTACTTCGCTTGATAGCTTTTAAACGTGCCGCCGTTTTGCGCTAATTTCACTAGCAGATCACTTGGCTCAAGCCACATTTTTCCGTACTCACCCAATTGATCACGATAAGTAGTCAGCTTTTCTAAAATAGTGCCAACCCCTACTTCATCGGCATATTGCATAGGGCCGCCGCGATACACTGGGAAACCATAACCGTAAACGTAAATCACATCGATATCGCTTGATTTAGCCGCAATGCCCTCTTCTAAGATGGCAGCACCCTCGTTTATTAATGAGTACATAACGCGAACGAGAATTTCCTCATCGCTGATGTCTGAGCGCTGCTCAACCCCAAGACGTTCTGCCTCTTGTTTTGCAATTTCTAGTACCTCAGGGTCGGGGATTGGCACTCGACTGCCTGGCTCATAGTTGTAGGTCCCACGTCCGGTTTTAAGACCGTTGCGCCCCTTTTCTACCAAACGATCGGCTACTGCGCCATAAGCAGGATCGTGTGAGATATATTCTTGGCGAGATTGACGCACGTAGTAACCAATATCTAAGCCTGCCATGTCGCCCATGGTGAACGGCCCCATCGGCATGCCAAACTCGGTTAGGACGCGATCAACCTGTTCAGGCGTCGCTCCCTCAAGAAGCAATCTGTTGGCTTCACGACCGTAAGGCTCAATCATGCGGTTACCCACAAAACCGAAGCAAACGCCAACCAACACCGCTACTTTTTTAATGCGTTTAGCCATTTTCATACAAGTCTTAATGACTTCTGCAGATGTCTTCTCTGCTTTTACGACTTCAAGCAGCTTCATTACATTAGCCGGCGAGAAGAAGTGAAGACCAATAACATCTTCTGGGCGCGATGTGGCAGTCGCAATTTCGTCAATATCTAATGTTGACGTATTAGACGCTAAGATGGCGCCGGGCTTACACACTTTGTCAAGCGTCGAAAACACCGTTTTCTTCACTTCCATCTTCTCGAACACGGCTTCAATAACAAGATCAACATCAGCTAAGTCGTCATACGAAGTCGTACCAGACAGGAGCGCCATACGGCTTTCCACTTGTTCTTGAGTTAACTTGCCTTTTTTCGCTGAATTTTCGTAATTCTTTCGAATTAGCGCCAACCCTTTTTCCAGCGCCTCTTCTTTTAATTCAAGCATCGTGACCGGAATGCCAGCATTGGCAAAGTTCATGGCAATACCGCCACCCATGGTACCTGCGCCAATGATGGCGACTTTCTCAATACTGCGTTCAGGGGTGTTTTTATCGAAATCACTTACGTGACCCGCCGCGCGTTCGGCAAAGAAAAAATGCTGCTGAGCACGAGCCTGTGGCGTATTCATGCATTCCATGAAGAGTTTGCCTTCGTTTTTAAGGCCGTCTTCAAACGAAAGTGTGTAGGCACCGCGCACAGCTTCAATACATTTAAGCGGTGCGAAGAATCCTCGCGTTGCTTTTTTAGTTTGTGCAGTAACTGCATCGAAAACCGCCTGCGTTTCGTCAGACATGGTTAACGCAATGTCACTGGTACGCTTTATCGCTTTTTCTGGCGTTAGCGATTGTAGGTAATTTTTTGTATCTTCAAGCAAATGCTCTGGCTTGTCAGAAATTTTATCGAACACACCAGGAAGCTTAACCACCGACGTTGGTTTACCAGTTACAATCATTTCTAAGGATGTTTGAGCGTCAGCTAAGCGTGGAAGTCTCTGCGTACCGCCTGCGCCAGGCAAAATGCCGAGATTAACTTCAGGTAAACCGACTTTGTTGTCGGCAAAGGTGATGCGATGATGACAGGCTAATGCTACCTCTAAACCGCCACCAAATGCAGGCCCAGGGAGGACAGCAACAACCGGCTTAGACGCATTTTCTATCTTGTCTAAAACTTCAGGCAGCATGGGCGATAAATCGCCGCCAGAGAATTCGCTAATATCGGCACCGCCGGAGAAAATAGGTAGTGAAGAAGTAATGACAATAGCGTTTACACTATCATCGCGTAATGCGTTGTCTATACCGCCTATCAACCCTACTCGAAGCGCGCGTGACAGCGCATTCACCGGCGCGCTCTGCATTGTCAGCGTAGCAACACCATGTTGTACTGCATATTCTACGGCTTTATTTTCCATCTCAGTCATAACCATGTCCTGTTTATCACGTTAATTGGATGTTATTGCAGTGTTGTTAATCATCCAAGTTTATTGGTGTTATAGACATTTATCATAATTTTTAATAATCACCGCTAGCCCCTTTGCTGTTTCATTTCTTGATGTAGAGCTTGTCCTACCTTGCTTAAGGTTTATTTGACAGAAAATAAAACCAGTGTTTTTGTTAATTGAGCAACACTTGTTATTACATTTTATTTACAAAAGGATAATTGGCTATGCAAGTGCTTAAAACACCGGAAAGCGCCTTCAACAAAATTACAGACTTTCCCTACTCTCCATGCTTCACTGAAATAACAGACACAGTCAGCAGTGAAATGACAATGGCCCATTATCAATGCGGACCAGAAGATGGACACACAGTCCTTTTAATGCACGGTGAACCTACATGGGCATATTTATACCGTAAAATGATGCCTGTATTGGCCGAAGCGGGATTCAACGTCATAGCACCGGATCTCATTGGTTTTGGGCGTTCAGATAAACCTGTTAGAAAAGAAGATTATTCCTACGCTCGACATCTTATATGGATAAAGGATTGGTTTACGCAGGTTGTGAAAGGGCCTACCACGTTGTTCTGCCAAGACTGGGGAGGATTGTTAGGGCTGCGACTCGTCGCTGACATGCCAGATTACTTTTCGGGTGTAATGGTTTCGAATACCGGATTACCAACCGGTGACCATTCGCCAAGCGAGGCGTTTATTAAATGGCGCCGCTTTTCACAAGATGTGCCGATATTTCCCACTTCAACAGTTATCCAAAATGGGACGACAACAGAATTAGATGAAGCGACACTTGCTGCTTACGACGCTCCCTTCCCTGACGAGCAATACAAAGCAGGGGCGCGGATGTTTCCCCTTCTTGTCCCTACAAGCCCAGACAGTGCAGAAGCACAGGCTAATAAGCAAGCATGGGATAAATTAAAGCAATTCAAAAAACCATTTATAACGGCTTTCGGCGATAGCGACCCCATAACGAAAGGCGGCGATAAATTATTTCAAAAACTTATCCCCGGCTGTAAAGGGATGGCCCATAGGTTAGTAGAAAACGGTGGTCACTTTATTCAGGAAGACCAGGGGGAACTGCTAGCTAACTTGCTTATTCAGTTTATTAAGAAAACCCAACTTAAGTAAGCAGGTTTTCAACAGACACTAAACCATTAACCATTAGGAGATAACCATGGATGCTCTACTCGATTTTTCAGGGCAAGTTGTATTAATTACAGGCGCTGGAAGCGGTTTTGGCCGCTTGTTATCACTCGGCCTTGCCAACCGCGGCGCAAAACTTGTTCTGTCAGATATTAATGAGACTGCACTAGAGGAGACGAAAAAGGACGTAAAAGCCCTCACTGATGTGGTGGTACTAGCGGGTAATATTGCCAGTGAATCACTTAATAAAGACTTAGTTGATAAAGCCATGGAAACCTTTGGCAGGCTGGATATCGCCGTGAATAACGCCGGTATTGCCCATAATCCAGCGCCTATTCACCAAATGACTGAGGAAATCATGGACTCCCAGTTTGCAGTGAATGTTAAGGGCGTTATGTTTGGAATGAAGTATCAAATTCCGGTAATGCTCGCACAAAAACAAGGGCACGTTTTAAATGTGAGTTCACTAGCAGGGTTAGGTGGAGCACCTAAAGGTGGCGCATATGCAGCCGCTAAACATGCGGTATCGGGTATAACGCGAACCGCCGCAGTAGAATACGGCCGCAAAAACGTACGCATTAATGCAATTTGCCCATTCTATAGTCCAACCAACATCCTGAACGTGGATGGTTATAATACCCCTGAGGCACGGGAACAGCTTGGCATGGGCAGCCCAATGAAACGTTTGGGCGAGCCGCAAGAAATCGTAAACACCATGATGCTAATGTTGTCACCAGGCAATAGCTATATGAACGGGCAAACAATAGCCGTAGACGGTGGTGTAACTGCGTGGTGATGCACTTCAAATATCCACAAAAGGCTTATTTAGCTAAATAAAGGTATAATAATGAATACCCTGGTATAACACGTAACGTTTCGATTTCATTCTACTTTAGGTGTAATGACTTTGAACAAACAAAGCCGACGAATGAGGTGGGTGCAACCGCCTCTTACGTCGAACCAGTCTTAGACAAGATGTAAGCCACGCTAATTGATTTTTAAGAGAAACGTGTTATGAAAACGCTGAGTAAATACATGCTTTTATCAATCGCGCTTAGTTCAATTGCATCCTCACCCTCTTTTGCCCTAGAGAATGAGGCATCATTTTCGATGATTCAAGCAAAGGAAATCTCGTCTAACCAAAACGTTAAAAAGCAACGCCTGAATAAGTCATTGGCGCTTAATGCTGTTAAACGCAGTATTTTTCCAGTGCCTCAAAGTAAAAAGCAGCCAAGCGGCCTTTTCTTAATTCATAGCGTTTTGCCCAACAACAGTTCAAAAGCTAACTAGCAACTATTCGACATTTAGCTGGGCTGACCGAGCTATCGCTTGATAAATTCAATGCTTAGTGGATAAACCCACAATTCACCTTTGTTAGCTTTTACCGCCGCCACGATGGCGAAGTTCAAATTTGTTTTACAAAAGCCACGTAGCGTTACACAATGCTTTCGCATGTCTATGTGAACGTTGATTCACGTTAAAAATAAAACAATTAAAGGACAAAGTATGCTCAATCATAAACGCACTCTGATAGCGGCTGTGGTCAGTCTATCACTTATAGGATGTGGCGAAAGTACTACACAGACAGAAATCAACCCCGAACTCACCGCACAAGATGCAAAACAGTTCTTGCAACAAGCACAAGACGATGTTGCAAAAATGCAGGTTCCGGCTGCGCACGCAGAGTGGAGCTATGCCACTAATATCAACTTCGATACTGCTGCAGTCAGCGCCTACTTTAATGAAGTGCTTTCAACGAAAGTCGCTAAGTTAGCTAAAGAGGCGGCGAAGTTTAATGATGTAGACGTTGATGCTGATACCCGCAGGCAGCTTGAACTGCTAAAAAACAGCTTAACTATGCCGCCGCCAGCCGATACAAAAAAAGCAGAACGTTTAGCAAAAATAGGCTCTGAACTTAGTGCCATGTATGGTTCGGGCGAATATTGTAGCAATGACGGTTCTTGCAAAAGCTTAGTAGAAATGAGCAGTGAAATGGCGACCCTGCGCGACGCCGATAAACTATTAGAGTATTGGGCGGGCTGGCGTGAGGTATCAAAACCAATGGCGCCACTTTATGCCGAACAAGTGTCGCTTGCTAACGAAGGTGCAGCAGAACTAGGATTTGAAAACGTAAGTGCGTTGTGGCGTGGCAAATACGATATGCCTGCTGATGAATTTCCAAAAGAATTAGATCGTTTATGGACCCAAGTTGAACCTTTCTACGAGTCACTTCATTGTCATGTTCGAGCGAAGCTTGGTGAACATTATGGTGAAGACCTTGTGCCGCAAGACAAGCCTATTCCGGCGCATTTATTGGGAAATATGTGGGCGCAGAGCTGGGGCAATATTTACGATATCGTTAAACCTCAACAAGAAATGCAAGTGCCAGATGTTACCGGTGCTTTGGCTGCACAAGGCTATGACGAAATTGCTATGGTGAAACAGGCTGAGTCGTTTTTCTCGTCCCTTGGTTTTGAAGAACTGCCAGATACGTTCTGGGAACGTTCTATGTTTCAAAAGCCCGAAGGCCGTGACGTACAATGCCATGCTTCAGCTTGGGACCTAGATGACAAAGACGATCTTCGTATTAAGATGTGTATCCAGAAGACTGGCGAAGAGTTCAACGTTATTCATCACGAACTGGGACACAACTATTACCAGCGTGCTTATAAGGATCAACCTTTACTCTATCGCGGTTCGGCGAACGACGGCTTCCACGAAGCCATCGGTGACACTATCGCCCTGTCTATTACGCCTAAATATCTTAAGCAAATCGACTTAATTGACGAGATTCCAGACGCGTCTAACGATATCGGTATGCTAATGCAGGTTGCACTAGACAAGATAGCCTTTATTCCTTTTGGTTTGATGGTTGACCAATGGCGCTGGAAAGTCATGTCTGGTGAGGTGACCCCAGAGCAATACAATCAGCTATGGTGGGAACTAAGAGAAAAGTATCAAGGCGTAATGGCTCCTAATGAGCGCAGCGCCGATGCGTTTGACCCTGGTGCAAAGTATCACGTTCCTGCCAATGTTCCTTACACACGCTACTTTTTAGCGCATATCCTTCAATTCCAATTCCACAAGGCGTTGTGTGATATCGCAGGTGACGAAGGCCCGCTAAATCGCTGCTCTATTTACGGCAGTAAAGAGGCCGGTAAAGCACTGAACGAGATGTTGGAAATGGGCATGAGCCAGCCTTGGCAAAATGCATTAGAGACATTGACAGGCTCACCGCAAATGGATGCCAGCACCATTGCAGACTATTTTGCACCACTAAAGGCATGGCTTGATGAGCAAAACGCCTCTCGCCAATGTGGCTGGTAAATGATCCGCTAAAAAGAGCAAGATAAAACGCTCAATGTAAGTGATAAAGCCTCGACTATTCGAGGCTTTTTTGTTCAAATTAAACTTTTGTCCCATTGTAAGTTTGCGGTAAAAGCGTACCGTTTACGCCACTATAGCGTTAAATTTATTTAAGTATGAAAGGCCTATTTACTCACTTGCTTATTACTATCAGTATTTTTCTTAGCCTTGCACTTAATGCTCAAGCTAAAATTGATGCGCCCGCCTTTCAATCTTTCAATAAAGAGAGTGGGATTGCTCACGTCTCCATTGCTGACATTGCAGAAGACAAATACGGCTTTCTTTGGCTCGCATCACAGTCTGGCATTGATAAGTTCGACGGCTATACTTTTTCTAATTTTGGTATGTGGGGTGAAGACAAAGCCTCAGGTTTACAGACTCTCCTAGCACTACAGATAGAAGCGAGTAAGGATGGCCAATATATGTGGATCGGCACATTTAGTGGTTTAAGCCGCCTTAATGTAGATACCGAAATGTTTGAACACTATACGCTTCCAACGTCGTCTTCACTTACTAAACACGTTATTAACCGTATCAAAAGAACTGAAGATGGAAAACTCTGGATTATTTCAGAACGTGACCTTTATACATACAATGAAGAAACGGACAGTGTAGAACTTGTAAGCTATCTAGCAGATACGACTAGCACGCTTACTGATGTTGCACTTTTAGGTAAAACCCTTTACGTAGCATCTACCGCTGGCCTTTTCAAATTTGACCCTATTAAGAAGAAATTAGAGTCAGCCGCGACGGATAAAATCAACATAACAAGGTTGGCCGTAGCCGAGCGCTCAACGCTGTTTTTGGGCACAGCCACTCGTGGCGTCTGTCTTTATAACCCAAGTCGTAAAAGCGAGAAGATTACGGCTCAGTGTACTTCGGAAGTGCATGGGTTGTCTGACAATTATGTGACAGACATTATGCTTAGCGCTAAGGGCGACGTTTGGGTTGGCACTGAAAGTGGACTCAATCTATTGACCTCTTTTAGCACCTACACGGTAGTGGAAATTCCAATGTCAGAAAAAGAGGCTGGCAATGAGCGAGTCTCAAGTATTTTTCAAGGTCGAACAGGCCTAGTTGTCGTGGGAACCAAAGACGATGGTTTTGCCATCGGTAATCCGGGGTTAAGCCACTTTCAGTCAACAGAAGTAGGTGACGGACGAATCATCGGGTCCATGACAAGTTATAAGGACAATAAAGTCTGGATTACCAATGAGAAGGGGCTGTGGCTTTTCGACACCGTTGAAAACAGCTATGAAGGCCCCTTCACATCAAGCGATGCTAGAGAAAATGACGATATATCGAGCGATAAGCTCCTGGGTCTCGTTTATGATGATAAGAGAGACGACCTTTGGGTCGCTACCCGCTCTGGGCTTGCAAAACTTAATAAGCAAACCAATCAGTTAGATATTGTAGCTATGCAAGGTAAAGCTGGATACAGTGTTAACGTAGATGCAGAGGGTGATATTTGGTTCGGCGGCTACAGTGATGGTGTATTCGTTTTTCGGCCATCCGAAAGAAGAATAATAAAGCAGTGGCCCTTGTCATTAACCACCCGAATTTTGATGGAAGATAAAGAAAGCGCATGGCTCAGTACGGTTTCTGGACTGCACCTTGCCAACAAACTTACCGGGGAAATAGCCAGCGTTAGCCAATATACTGACAAAATTACTGATAAAACCGTTGTTACTTGGATCTCTCGCTCGAAACGCGGTGGCTACTGGGTAGGCACTCAGGCGGCAGGCTTATTTTTCATCACCAAAGACGGCAATGATTTATCCTCCATCAAGGTCACACAATTGAAGCGAGAGAGCAGGTTAAGCAATATTTCGATCGGCGCAATAATAGAAGACGATGAGTATGGGTTATGGATATCAACGATCGAGGGCATAACTTATATCGCGCCAAACCTTTCTTCCCTCTCCTACTATGGCGCTGAGCATGGCGTATTGACAACGGGTTATTACATTGGCTCAGTGGCTCTGACACGAAATAACACCATTCTTTTTGGCGGCGCAGAGGGGCTTACACTTTTTAATCCATTAAATGTGGTAAGTACAAAATGGGATCCAAGTATCCATCTTACAAAAATAGAGGTAGTAAGTAAGGAGCAAGAGAGCGGTAAGACGTTTCAGCAAAAAGTAAGCTTAGGTAGTACTGTGAGTCTTAACCACAATGACATTGCACTATCTATTGAATTTGCAGCGTTGAATTACATCAATGCGAATGAACTCCGCTATGCTTACAAACTAGCCGACTTTGAAAACAGTTGGCGCTTTACCGACGCCAAAAATCGCGCAGCGACTTATACAAATCTAGATCCGGGTCGATACCGATTTACGGTAAAAGCCATTAATAAAGAGAATGAATGGAGCAGTAACGAAGCGCAAATTGAGGTTATTGTTGTACCGCCGTGGTGGGATAAACCGATATGGCGAACGGTATTCCTGCTCACCATTATTTTACTCTTGTCCTCTGCCGTCTGGTTCAGAATTAGGACATTAAAAAAACGCTCGGCCGAACTCGCGCTAAAGGTGGAAGAAAAAACAAAAGACTTAGAGGCAGCGGTTGAAAAGCTTACCCTACTCTCTACTCAGGATACGCTGACCGGCCTGAAAAATCGCCGTTACTTTTCGCAGCGCGCAAGTGCTCAATGGCATGAATACAAACGACACAACCGCACGTTCTCTCTACTCATTATTGATATCGACCATTTCAAGCGCATCAACGATAACTACGGTCATCAAGCTGGAGATATCGTACTAACGAAGGTGGCGCGAATTCTCGAAGATAACCTTCGTGAGAGCGATGTAATCTCTAGATGGGGCGGTGAAGAGTTTCTGATATTACTTCCCTCTTTAAGTCTAAAGGAAGCCTACTGGGTTGCTGAAAAATTACGTAAATGTATAGCCGAGACAAGTATTGCTATTTCTGATAATAAAATCAACGTGTCTATTACGTGCGGCGTCGCTGATATTACCGACTACGAAAGTATTGAAGCCTGTATTTACGCGGTTGATAAAAAACTATACCGAGGTAAAGAATCTGGACGAAATGCTGTAATCAAATAAGCGCTAACGTCAACTAGCACTCTACCGCGGGCAAAACACAGCCCTCCTATTTTCATTTTTCTATGGCAAGGCTGATGTCGTCAATCTCTTCATCATGCATTTAACCGCTCTTTTTGATCGCTTTACGCATGTGACCACTATCCATCTTTGAATTCATATTTAATAACGATTCGCTTATAGAATTTAAAGGAGTATCAAATAATGGCTAATGTATTAGTAATCGGCGCATCAGGACAAATAGGTAAACAGGCAACCGTAAAATTATTAGATGCGGGGCATAAAGTACTAGCCCCAGTAAGAAGCCCTGATAAATTATCAGATATAGAAAATGATAGTCTCACTGTTGTTGAGCAAAATTTGGAAGACGATTTTTCAGCGCATTTTGACGGTGCCGACGTTGTTGTATTTACCGCTGGGTCTGGCGGAAACACGGGCGCAGAGAAGACTATCATGATAGACCTGTGGGCGGCACGTAACGCAGTTAACTATGCCAAGGATGCAGGTACACCTAAATTTGTAATGATAAGTTCAATTGGTGCGGGTGATCCAGATGCGGTTTCTTCGGAAATTAAGCCCTATTTAGTCGCTAAACACATGGCAGACGAGCACTTAATTAATAGCGGTTTGCATCACGTTATTTTACGTCCTGGCACGCTATTGAATGAACCTGGAACACACCTGGTTCGCACCGATATGCCTGATAATAAAGACGATGCCGTTATTCCAAGGGAGGACGTTGCTACCGCCATTGTAGAAAGTGTTGCAAGAGAGAGTAGTGATAACATCATCACCTATTTATTTAAAGGTGATACGCCCATTTCTCAGGTTTTCTAGGCTAGCGAAAGTAACTCGCTTGGCTAAAGCTTATTAAGCGTTAGGATGAGCGGCCTTCTTGTATTATCTAAAGACAAATATAAGAGGGTCGCTTTTTTTGTTTATTCTATCTGTTTTAATACGAGGTTTGATCACAAATAATTAAGTGTGTTAGCCCATTGAAACATTATGGTATCAGCGATTGGCTAACCCAATTTCCATTCTCGTCTTTTTCATGCCACTCACGATTTTGTGGGTTTCCTCGCAAGTTTAAATAATCTACATTTTGTATAGCGAGCAATATGGTACAGAAATGTGAAGGAACCTGCTTAAAGTCCCCTTCAATATGAAGCGCAGAACCATCATTTCGAGGGGTACCCGGCTCTCCCCAAAAGAACTGTTTTTTTCCCGCATCAGATAGCTTGTCCCACTGCTGTTTTACCAAATCATAATTATCATCAGCGGTCATCACTGTCGCATTACATGAAAAACGATACTGCTCTCTGGTCTTCGAAAAATACCAGCACACTTGAGCGTTAGCGTTTTGAGAAAGCTGGTCAAATTTCTCGGAACGAGTATCTGAGATAACAACTAATTGGTCATCGTTTGTTATCCCTCGAAACACCACGGTTCGACAAAAAGGCGCACCGCTTTCCCCCACGGTAGCCAATTGAAAATATCGACTTTCGGGCATACTTCGGGTTTGGTGCAAACTTTTCGTTAATCCTTGTCGCCACTGGGGCATGATTACCTCCGATTGCTTGTCGTTAACCGTACGCGTTAGGCCACTTTTTGTTTGCTGGCAAGAGAAAACAAAGTATAAAAATTACGCGTAGTTATCTTTGCTAATTCTTCCACCGATACGCCTTTAAGTTCTGCAATAAACTCAGCAACTTCTACTACGTAACCCGGCTGGTTTTGCTTGCCTCTATAAGGGACAGGAGCGAGCCAAGGAGAGTCAGTTTCAATCAATAACCGCTCTAAAGGGATCGCGCTTACTACGTCTCGTAATTCAGCAGCAGAATTGAAGGTCACAATACCAGAGATAGAAATATAAAAATCCATGTCGATGGCTGCTTGTGCCATTTCCAGCGACTCTGTAAAGCAATGTAATACGCCTCTCGTATGTGGCGCCTTATGCTCTTTCAGCAAATTAATGGTATCTTCCCGCGCATCTCGGGTATGGATAATTAGCGGCTTATTGGTTTCATTCGCCACTTTGATATGATCCACAAATGATGTCAGCTGTACATCTTTGCTTTCTGGGCTGTAAAAATAATCCAACCCGGTTTCACCTATAGCGACAACCTCTTTACGTTTTGCTTTTTCCAAAAGCACTTCATAAGTGCATGCCTCGTCTTGGTGTAATGGATGAACACCACAAGACACAGAAACATCATCAAAACCACTTACCGCTTCCAACATGCTGTCATAATCGCCTACCGACACACAGACGCACAAGAAGTGCTCAACACCACGGGCTCTCGCAAAGTTAAGCGTTTCTGCCAGTTCTTGCGGGCTTTGCTTTAATCGGTCTAAATGACAATGAGAATCTACGAACAAACTACACCTATATTTTTGTAGTTAATACCCACAACATAAGATGGTTTCTTATATTGTTTATTAACGTTGAAATTGTTTGAGTAACCCAAAAAGCACCATGGACTTGTTGACACCTGCATGCTGAAGCGTTTTGACGGCCTCAACACAGGTTTTGTAACGATTAAAGTCAACAACTTGCTGGCGCTGCATATAGTCATCATGAGCTATTTGCTGACACCACAATGCAACTTGTTGAGCATTGTCCTGCCACTTACTCGCCAGCGTTTGTGCCTGCAAGTTGGCATCACCGGCTAGCAGCGCCTGGATACCATCGCTGAAATTGCGGTAGCTAAAATCATTATCGCCTGATAATGCTTCTTCCACGCGCAACGGGGCATAGCCATAGGCGGCAAGTAATGCTTCGCTTGCATCTTTTACGCCTTTGGCTTGCAAGTAGTTCAAACTCTCTGATACTGACGGCAGTGGCAATAATTGCCTCTCACAACGGCTTAGTATTGTAGGCATAAGCTTGTTAATATTGTCAGTTATCAAGAGCAAGAATGTGTTATTTGTGGGCTCTTCCAAAGTTTTCAACAGCGCATTAGCTGCCGCCTCAGTCATAGAGCCAGCGCTCGGGATAAGCAACACCTTGTTGCCTCCCATTTGCGCCGTTCCTGAGAGCTTGGCAATACCTTCGCGAATTTTATCCACGCCGAGTTGCTTCTCACTTTCAAGGATGTGGAAGTCAGGATGATTGCCAGCTTGTCTTAGCTGACAGCTCTGGCACTGCTCACACGGGCCGTCTGCACCTGGGCGCTTGCACAGCAGTGCGTTGGCAAGCCCAATAGCAAGACGGTGCTTACCGATGCCCTCTGGCCCAGTTAAAAGCAATCCATGATGCAGCTTTTTAGCCAGATATCGAGAGAGTAAGGTGGCATAGGTTGCAGTGAACCAAGGCAACATCTGCATTAACCGTCTCCTAACACAGATGTATTTCGCTGGCTGACATCGCCGCTGCATTCGCTAGTTATATAGTGATGAATAACTGCAATAACGTCTTGATGAACCTTGTCCATAGACTGCATAGCACTCACTACTACTATACTTTCATCTTGGTCTGCTAATTCGAGATATTTAGCGCGGGTACGCTCAAAGAACGCTAAACCAGCTTGCTCTATACGGTCTAGCTCGCCACGCCCACGAGCACGTTCTAGGCCCACTGCAGGGTCAACGTCTAGGTACAAAGTCAGGTCTGGCTTGAAACCTTTTAACGCGATGTCGCTTATCGCCGTCATCGTTTTTTCGCTAACACCACGACCGCCGCCCTGATAAGCTTGAGACGATAAATCGTGCCTATCTCCCACTACCCACGCCCCCGTATCGAGGGACGGCAAAATTTTATTCGTAAGCAGTTGAACCCGGGCAGCGTACATTAAAAGCAGCTCCGTCTCTTCACTTACCGTTTCATGCCAATCATGCTTCACACATTCGCGAATGGCTTCGGCCATTGGTGTACCGCCAGGCTCTCGAGTTTGTTCCACGCGCTTTCCGGCTTTTTTTAACGCCTCAACAATCAACCCGATTACAGAGCTTTTACCTGCCCCTTCAAGGCCCTCTACTACAATAAACTTTCCGCGCATGACGTTTTAAACTCTATTTATTTTTCAGTGTTTCGCGATAGATAATGAACGCATTGGTCAATTTCACTGCGTTATCTTTTAAGCTGATATTTTCGCACAGCAGCGTTGTGTTCTTCTAGTGTTGTGGAAAATTGATGACTTCCATCTCCTTTTGCCACAAAGTACAGCGCATCAGTTGATAAGGGATGCAGCGCAGCATGAATAGCAGCTTTTCCGGCCATGGCAATCGGCGTTGGCGGTAACCCTTTAATAACATAGGTATTATAGGGTGTAGCGGCACGCAGGTGCTTGCGCGTAATATTTCCGTCGAACGTAGGTCCAATACCGTAAATTACGGTGGGATCTGTTTGCAGACGCATATTTCTATTAAGCCTGTTAATAAATACGCCTGCTATCATATCCCGCTCTGACGGCACTGCAGTCTCTTTTTCAATAATACTCGCCAAAATGAGCGCTTCATATGGGGATTGCAACGGCAAATCAACAGCGCGCTGTTCCCATTCGCTAGTCACATAATCGACCAGTGCACCATGAGCCCGCTTCAAAATTTGGCTAGCCTTGATACCTTTCGTGAAAAAGTAGGTATCGGCTAAATAAACGCCTTCAGTGTGTTCAACGTTTTCACAACACCACTTTACGTCATTATCATTGGTTATCTCTCGTAACGTAGCATCAGTAATATCAAATTCTAGCTGATTGTTTTGTCTCAACGTATCAAGCCACTGGGAGAGCGTTAGGCCCTCAACTAAACTTACTGCAAACAAATGCTCATCACCCTCGGTAAAAAGGGTAAAGGCATCAACGAGGGATTGACCGGGCCGCAACATATAAGAGCCTGATTTAACCAACGTGTTACCTGCAAAAAGCTTTAGCCAAACCTTAGCCACAAACGGGGATACCTCACTCAAACCTTCATTACGCAACAGCTTTACCGTTCGATAGGCATTGCTTCCGCGCTCAATAGTAATGAGGGTTTCTTTTTGCAGCTTTAAGGGCGTAGTCACCTTCGAAGATACAAACATAACGCCCGATACAGCCCCGATGACAACCAGTAAGCCAAGGGTTAAAAGGAGAATTACTAAGCGCTTCATTCTTACCGCTCTCCTAAATTCACAGGTTTTAATTCCATTTTAAGCTCTCGCTTTTTATGCTTATCATTATTTTGAGTTTGTCGGCGTACCCTGCGCGAGTGCTTTGGGTTAGCGCTTTCCATCATTCAGTCGCTGCTGTAATGCTTCAATTGCCTTGTTCTTCACGTCAAAACTAACCATTGAAAAATCGGGCATTCGAAGTTCCTTCACGGGTATTACACCCATTAAAGCATTCGTCATCACGACAGCGCTGGCGCTTTGTAAATGAGAAAGCTGATACTCTCCCACATGTAATTCATTATTATCATTTAGCAATGAATCGATAAGATATTGCCTCACCACGCCATTAACTCCACTCCCTTTCAGTGAAGGGGTGTACCAGGCATTGTTATAGAAAAAAAACAGATTGCCCGCGCTTGCTTCAATCACATTGTCTTGAGTGTCACATACGATAGCGTCGTCTGCGCCTGCCTCATTCACTTCATGTTTAATCAGGACCTGTTCTAATCTATTCATATGCTTCACGCCCGCGAGCAGCGGTTGAATGGCTAACCGAGTTTGAGCACATATAACAGATAAACCTTTCCGAGACATATTGTCATAATAACTGGGAAAAGGATGCTGACTAAATCTGACCTGAACCACACTGTCTTCGCTTCGCGCATACCCTCTGCCCGTCTGTCCACCTGAAATGTGCACTTTTAAGACGTATTTAGATTCCAAATCGTTACGTGACGATGTGGCGATATGATCTATATGCTCAGAAATAGCGACGTCCAGGGCTTTGATATCAATATCAAGTTTAATTGCTGCGGCGTCGTGCTTTAACCTGGATAAATGATAAGGCTTTAGCTGTGCTTTATTGCGATGGACCAACAATGTGGTAAACACACCGTCTCCGTAATTAAATGCCCGGTCACTGGGTGAAATAGGCGTAGCATTTGGAATAATTATCAATGCTTGGTCTTACTTGCTGATTTACTGATTAGAAGGAGTATACCAAGTTGCGTTGGTCAAACAACTCATAGCGCTACTCAGCATAGGCTAATCATTGCATTTCAACACCTGGTAATCCTTTAACCCATTTGACTAGATTAATAATCAAACAACTAGGAGGGTTTAGGGAGCCTTGTGATTGTCCATCGCTAATACCAGTCCGCATAGATAATTTCACTTCGCTTACAGCGAATTTTTGCTGCTGGGGTTTATTGATGTGCGAAATCAGTTAACGAGAATGTAAGAAAAAGGCAGCGGTTCGCTGCCTTTTGAAAATAACATCTATGCTTTTGCTAGATCTAGATTCGTTTGAAAACCAACGAACCATTGGTACCGCCAAAGCCGAATGAATTACATAGCGCGTAATCTTCATTGAAGGCTTTCGCTTTGTTTGCGACAAAATCTAAGTCGCACCCTTCGCCTGGTTCATCTAGATTGATCGTTGGCGGCGCCATTTTGTCACGCAATGCTAAGATAGTAAAAATTGCTTCTACAGAGCCAGCAGCACCTAGTAGGTGGCCTGTCATTGATTTAGTAGAACTTACCAGTAGCTTGTAAGCATGATCATTGAAAACGCGCTTAACCGCCGCAACTTCAGCAATATCGCCGGCTGGCGTTGATGTACCGTGAGCGTTCACGTAACCAATGAGGTTCGCATCTACGTTCGCGTCATTGATAGCATTTTGCATTGATGCTGCTGCCCCCTCACCATCTTCTGGTGGTGATGTCATGTGATATGCGTCGCCGCTCATACCGAAACCAACAAGCTCAGCGTAAATATGCGCGCCACGGGCTTTCGCTGCCTCGTACTCTTCCAGCATGATGACACCAGCGCCCTCGCCCATAACAAAACCATCGCGGTCTTTATCCCATGGACGACTTGCAGCCTGTGGATTGTCATTGCGAGAAGACAACGCGCGCGCTGCTGCAAAGCCTGCCATTCCTAACGGTGTGATAGAGGCTTCAGCACCGCCAGCTAACATAGCATCTGCATCGCCGTAAGCAATAGTTCTTGCGGCAATACCAATATTGTGAACGCCTGTAGTACATGCAGTCACAACGTTTAAATTCGGTCCTTTCAACCCTTCCATGATAGACAAAAAGCCTGAGATCATGTTGGTAATGGTTGAAGGTACAAAAAATGGCGATACGCGCTTAGGACCGCTATTTGTCAGCTTTAAATGGTTTTGTTCAATTTGTTCTAAACCACCTATACCTGAGCCAATAGCAACACCAACACGGTGAGCATTATCTTTAGAAACACTGAAACCAGAATCGACCAGCGCTTGCTTGCCAGCTGCAATACCCAACTGGATGAAGCGGTCCATTTTTTTGGTTTCTTTCTTTTCAATGTATTGCTGCGGATCAAAATCATTGATTTGACCTGCGAAACGGGTTGAATAGTTACTACAATCGAAATGGGTGATTTCACCGATGCCGCTCTCGCCCGCGAGCAATTTGCGCCATGTGTCTTCGCTATTAAGACCTAATGGTGAAAGCATTCCAAGACCAGTAACCACTACGCGACGTTTTGTCACAAAAAGCCCTCGCTTTGGAACTAAGGTAGGAGATACAAAAACGGCTCTTAATAAGAGCCGTTTTGTCGCTACTTAAGACTTAAGCGTCTTTGTTAGCGTTGATGTAGTCAATTGCTGATTGAACTGTAGTAATTTTCTCTGCTTCTTCGTCAGGAATTTCAGTATCGAATTCTTCTTCCAAAGCCATTACTAGCTCAACAGTGTCAAGTGAATCAGCGCCTAAATCGTCAACGAATGAAGCTTCTGCTTTTACTTCTTCTTCTTTAACGCCAAGTTGTTCAACGATGATTTTCTTAACGCGTTCTTCAATGTTACTCATAATTCTAGGTTTCCCTTAAAACGTCACTAGATAATAAAAGTGCCGCTAGTTTATTTTGCAAGGTGCATCCTTGCAAGCACCAGTTTAAACAAATTTTCTGGTCAAACCAGCGACATTCGAAATTCGTAAAATACTATTTTTACATCCAAGTTCGGGTAAATACCACCCCAAACTAGGGAAAATTCGCAAAAATTGCGAATTTACCCCATATACATACCACCATTAACATGGATGGTTTCGCCTGTAATATAGGCTGCACCATCGCTCACCAAAAAGGCAACAGTGGCTGCAATTTCATCAGGCTCGCCTAATCGGTTAGCCGGAATATCTTTAAAAATGGCTGCTTTTTGATCATCACTTAGCGCCTTTGTCATATCTGTATCGATAAAACCAGGGGCAACAACGTTGATTGTTATACCACGAGAAGCCACTTCTCTCGCCATAGATTTAGAAAAACCAATGACGCCGGCTTTCGCAGCAGCATAGTTGGCTTGACCAGCATTACCTGCGCTGCCTACCACAGAACCAATATTTACTATGCGCCCAAAGCGTTTCTTCATCATACCGCGAAGTACAGCTTTTGACAGCGTAAATATTGAAGTAAGGTTAGTATCTATAATATCTTGCCACTCGTCATCTTTCATGCGCATCAAAAGATTATCGCGCGTAATGCCTGCATTGTTGACCAAAATATCAATCCCACCGTGAGCGTCGTTAATCGCTTTCAAGGTGGTATCAACACTTTCCTTGTCGGTAACATTCAGTGCAAACCCTTGACCACCGAACTCAGAAAGATAGTCACTAATTGCTTGTGCGCCATTTTCGCTCGTGGCCGTGCCAATAACCGTTGCGCCTTGTTGCGCTAGCTGTGTGGCAATCGCTTTGCCTATTCCTCGGCTCGCTCCGGTTACCAGCGCAATTTTACCGTCTAATTGACTCATTGCGATTCCTTATTATTTTAGTGCTTCTACACCGTCAGGTGTATTTACTGCAAGAGACGCTAAGCTCTTATCAATGCGTTTATTAAGACCTGTCAGCACTTTACCCGGGCCAACTTCAATAACGCGCTCTACACCTGCTGCAGCTAAGTATTCCACGGTACGTGTCCACTGTACTGGGCAGTAAAGTTGTCTCACTAGCGCGTTTTTGATTGCATCACCCTGTGTTTCAATGGTGACATCAACATTATTAACAATATTGATTGCAGGCTCGTGAACATTTAAAGAAGAAAGCGCTTCTTCGAGTTTATCCGCGGCCGGTCGCATTAGCTCACAGTGAGAGGGCACACTTACCGCAAGTGGAAGTGCGCGTTTAGCGCCCGCTTCTTTACAGGCGTTAGCAGCTTGCTCGGCGGCGTTCTTTTCCCCTGCAATAACCACTTGGCCTGGAGAGTTAAAGTTAACTGGTGCAACTACATCGCCTGTAGCAATAGCAGTTTGCTGACAAATATCTGCAATTTCAGCATCATCCAAACCGATAATGGCATACATAGCGCCTGCGCCTGCCGGCACAGCTTCCTGCATATACTTACCGCGTGCTTCTACTAGTTTAATGGCGTCAGAAAAGTCCATCGCCCCACCGCACACTAGCGCTGAATACTCTCCAAGGCTGTGCCCTGCAAGATAGTCTACGTCTAAACCTTGCTCACGAATTACACGCCAAATTGCAACACTTGCAGCAAGCAACGCTGGCTGAGTAATATTGGTTTCGTTAAGTTTACCGTCTGTATCGTTCTGGACTAAGTCCCACAGGTCATAACCAAGTGCGTCAGAGGCTTCTTTAAAGGTTGCTTCGATAATCGGAGACGTTTCAGCAAGCTCTTTTAGCATGCCTACGCTTTGAGAGCCTTGCCCCGGAAATACACAAGCTGTCTTTGTCATGTCGATTCCTTGTTATTGTTTTACTAGAAACGAGAATACATCAAAAATTTCTGAAGCGATTGCCGAGCTTAATAGCGTACCAGCGCCGATGCCCAGGCAAATCCGCCGCCAAATGCTTCTAGTAATAAATGCTGTCCGCGCTGAATACGCCCGTCTCTGATAGCGGTATCAAGTGCTGTTGGTACAGTAGCCGCAGATGTATTACCGTACTGCTCCAAGGTAAGCACGACCTGGTCAAGAGACATATTCAACTTTTTCGCTGTGGCTTTTATAATTCTAAAGTTTGCTTGGTGTGGCACTAACCAGTCAAGATCAGTTTTTTCCATACCGTTAGCAGCAAGGGTTTGCTCCACTACTTCTGAAAGCTTAGTTACCGCAACTTTGAAGACCTCATTGCCGCGCATCACCCCCCAGTTTTCGTGCACTGATTGCTCATCTCCACGAGTTGGGTTTCCAACGTACAACAAATCTCCGTGAGAACCAGATGCGTTAATGTGGGTCGAGAGAATACCAGGCTCATCGCTTGCTTCTATTATCGTTGCCCCTGCGGCATCACCAAATAGAATAACCATGGTTCTGTCTTCGGGGTTAATCAAACGACTTAAACAGTCAGTACCGACGACAAGAATGCGTTTTGCCATGCCTGACTTTATGTACTGATCGGCTACACTCAGAGCGTAGCAATACCCTGCGCATGCTGCAGCAACATCAAATGCGGGAATACCGTCTAAATCAAGAATGCGTTGAATTTCGCATGCTGTGCTTGGAAGCGCATAGCGACCACTTGTGGTAGCGCACACAATCATGTCGATAGATTTTGGGTCGATACCGGCCATTTCGATGGCCTTTTTACTGGCTTCTGCCCCCATGGTAGCAGCGGTTTCATCTGCTCCAATAATGCGTCGCTCTTTAATCCCAGTACGGTCAGTGATCCATTCATCACTGGTGTCTACCATTAATTCTAGGTCAGCGTTCGTACGCACGTCGCTGGGATAATAGCTACCTGTTCCTATAAAGCGTGAATATTTGCTCAAAGCTGCTCCAACAATACCGTTTCTATCTTTGTCTTTATCTTTTCAGGTAAATGCATCTTTGCTTCTTTCATTGCTTGCACGATGGCGTAATAAAAGGCGTCTTTTTGTGCATTTCCGTGACTCTTGATAACAATGCCGCGCAATCCTATCAGACTCGCACCGTTATACTGGTCGGGGTTCACACTGTTATAGATAGATTTCAGTAATGGGAAAGCAATTTTGGCTAATAATCGGGTATATAAATTCTTTTGTGTTTGACGTTTCACCTCGTTAATCACTAACTTAGCTAACCCTTCGCTAGATTTTAGTGCTACGTTTCCAGTGAAGCCATCGGTAACTACCACGTCCGCATGGTCGGTGAAAATATCATCGCCTTCAACATAACCAATGTAATTAATGCCAGGCGCGTCTTTGAAAAGCTGGTCGGCAGATTTTACCTGCGCATTACCTTTAATGTCTTCTTCACCCACATTTAGCAAAGCAACGCGGGGTGACGCAATGCCAGCAACTTCTTGTGCCAGTACTGATCCCATGACGCCATATTGAAATAGTATTTCAGGCGTGCAATTTACATTGGCGCCTAAATCGAGGAGAAATACGTTGTGATGTCCTGTGGTAGGCATCATGTTAATAAGCGCGGGTCTATCAATACCAGACAGTGTTTTAAGCAGGTAAAAAGATAGAGTGAGTAGCGCTCCTGTATTGCCTGCACTTACGCACGCATCAGCTTCGCCACTTTCGACAAGCTCAATAACACGGCGCATAGAAGAGTCTTTTTTATTTCTGAGCGCTGATGTCGGCGCTTCGCCCATTTCAACAACTTGCGAGCAGTGTTTTACAGAAACACGACGTCGCTCTGTATCAGAAAGAGGTTGAAGACCTGAATGGATAATTTCTTCGTCACCGCACAATGTAAAGTGAACATCGGGGTGAAGTTGGATAGCCTTGACGGCTGCAGAAAGGATAACAGGGGGACCATGATCGCCCCCCATGATATCTAACGCGATGGTTAGTGTAGACAAAATGTAGTCGCCGTATTACGCGCCGATTACTTTCTTGCCTTTATAATAACCGTCAGCAGTCACGTGGTGACGACGGTGAGTCTCGCCTGACGTTGAATCGACAGACAAAGTCGCGCCTGTCAATGCATCGTGTGAGCGACGCATACCGCGCTTAGAACGCGTTTTACGATTTTGTTGTACTGCCATAACTTACTCCTGGTCTCGCTTAAGTTCTTTCAAAACCGCGAAAGGGTTTTGTCGCTCTTGTTCCGGTTCAATCTTTCCAAACGACATGTCGTCTCGCTTTACCGTACACTCCGACTCTGCATGAAGGGGTACAATTGGCAAAGATAACAGTAGCTCGTCTTCAAAAATTTGAAGCAGACTAACTTCTCCGTGGTCGTTGACCTCTACCGGTTCGTAAGCCTCGGGAATGATGTCGTCGCTTTCCTGCTCTTCTCCCTGCACTGGAGTAAAACAGAATTCCGCTTCCACGGGATAATCAAGTTCACCATTACACCTTTGACAGATAAGTGTTACCTGCGTGGCTAGGCGGCCGTGAAAAACAGTAAGACCCTGCGCGTCTTTTTCGAACTGCACTTCTGCGTCCACATAGTCGTTGCATCGGACAACTGCTTCACTCAATCGTTCCATATCTTTAGACGCAATCACGCCCCGGTAATCGGAACGTTTCATGGCGCTTTTAGTCGGTTCAACCGAATGAGGGAGTTTCACTTTCTGCATAGGGCGCGCATGATAAAGGGTCAACCCCTTCCTGTCAAAGCATAATTGCGTTTTAACTTACAATAAAAGGCTGTATATATCGAGCAATGATAATGTACCATCGCAGAATAAAGCGTCGGTAAAAACACCGAATAACACATGTTCTGCAACATATTGATTTCAGCACAAGGAGTTTTTGTGGCTCATCTGGTTCTAGCTTCCTCTTCTCAATACCGAAAAATGCTGCTTGCCAATATTGGTATTCAGGTAGATACATATGCTCCGGATATTGATGAAACGCCCTTATGCAATGAAAGCCCCACTGCATTGAGTTTGCGTCTTGCAGAGGCGAAAGCGCGCAAGGTAGCGGCTGAATACAATTCTTCAGATAGCGATGTCATCGTTATCGGTAGTGATCAAGTCGCGCTCGTACAAACAGACATTGGCCCCCAGTTGCTAGGGAAACCAGGTAGCTCAGATAAGGCTGTGGAGCAGCTTATGTCGTGCCAAGGTAAGCAAGTTTCATTTTATACTGCCCTTTGTTTGCATCAGCCCGAAACGAATAAAACGATTACACAGGTGGATGAAACACGAGTATTTTTCCGACACAATAGTGAAGAAGCCATTCGCGCTTACATAGAAAAAGAACAACCTTTAGATTGCGCGGGCAGCTTCAAAAGCGAAGGGTTAGGTATTTTACTGTTTGAGAAAATTGAAAGCCGAGACCCTAACAGTTTAATAGGGCTTCCTATTATGCTGTTAAATGAATTACTCGGCGCACACTTCAACGTTGACTTGCTAGAGATAGCTGCGCGTTAAAAAGCGCTAATTAAAAAGTGCGGCTTCCAACTCACTTACAGAATGAACTAACGCAACGGGTGACAACGCTTCTAAGTGCACCTGCGCATGCACGCCGTATGACACCCCTATTCTGTCCATACCAATGGTTTTAGCCATTTGCATGTCGTAGGTGGTATCGCCAATCATAACTGCATCGCTTATTTCAAATTCAAGCTCATCTAAAAGCTGCAACAGCATATCAGGCGAAGGCTTTGACTCGGCCTCGTCGGCGGTTCTTGATGCACTAAAGAAGCTGCCTGTATTGGTTTGCGCCCAAGCTCGGTCAAGGCCGCGGCGTGCTTTTCCTGTAGCAACTGCCAACGTACAACCAGCTTCCTTTAAACTGGCCAATAGTGGATTAACACCATCGAACAACGGACAAGGCGTGGTATCACGGGTCACAAACGCATCTTTATAAGCATCAACTAGCTGCTCCGCTAATTTGTCATCTTCAATGTTGAACAGCTTTTTGATAGCCGGTTTTAGGCTTATACCAATAATATGCCCAACTTCGTCATAGGTTGGAATTGGCATACCGCACTGCGTTGCGGCAATTTGCATACAGCTTACTATTTTTGCAGCCGAGTCCATTAAAGTCCCATCCCAATCAAAAATAACTAACTTATATCGGGGCTGCTTTTCGTTTAACGAGGTAGAGGACCGCACAGCGGCTTCGTGAGCTTTTAATTCCATAACGACTAAAGGGCTTTAAGTGTGTTTACAAGAGTATCGTCTAACGGTGCAGTAAACGTAACGCGTTCTTCGGTTGCCGGGTGCAACAAAGAAATACTGCGAGCGTGAAGAAATAGTCTATTCAAACCTTTTCGACGCATGACTGCATCAAAATCCGCGTCACCGTATTTTGGATCACCCGCAATTGGATGCCCTGCATGCAGACAATGCACACGTATCTGATGGGTCCTGCCTGTAATTGGCGATGCCTCAACAAGGGTGGCACCCGCATATTTTTCCAATATCCGGTAGCGAGTTTCAGACGGCTTACCATCGTCACTCACACTGACCATGCGCTCACCTGATTGCAGCACGTTTTTGCGAAGGGGCGCTTTAACTTTAAATCTGCTATCTGGCCACTCTCCTGCCACTAGCGCATTGTAGCGCTTGTCCATCTTACCTGTGCGCAGTTGCTCGTGCATATGGCGAAGTGCAGAACGCTTTTTTGCTATTAAGATACACCCAGAGGTATCTCTATCTAACCGGTGGACCAGCTCCATAAATTTGGCATCCGGACGCAACGCTCTCAACCCCTCAATAAGCCCGAAGCTTAACCCGCTTCCGCCATGAACCGCTGTACCTGATGGCTTATTGATAACAAGGAGACGATCATCTTCAAACAAGATATGCGACTCTAACGATGCGATTTTATCCAACTTTGGTGAGGGTGCAGGCGCGCCTTCCGACACGCGAACCGGTGGAATTCTGATTAGGTCGTCAGCCTGAAGCTTATATTCTGGCTTCACTCGACCTTTATTTACTCGCACTTCGCCTTTACGCAAAATGCGATAAATCATGCTTTTTGGCACACCTTTTAGCTGCGTGCGCAAAAAATTGTCGATACGTTGCCCAGCCAAGTCGGCCTCAACGGTTACAAAACGTACTTTTTGGAGAGATTCTTCTTTCATTCACTCAGTATACCTCAATGCTATTTCTCTCGGCTAACTGAAAGTCACAAAATATCGAAAATAACCCTTTTCGCTTTAATTTTGAGCAAAGTACTAGTTTCGTGCGCAGACCAGTAAGAGATATAAAAGATATACACAATTTATTCACTTGCTTTCCTTGCTAAAAACGGGGTTTTGGTGCGATACTTACCGGCGTTTTTGGCACGGAATAATTCACACTATAATTTTTGGTAGCAGGCGGTTTCTCCCCCCTACCTCAAAATCGTGAAACTCAGCGTTATAAAAACAACAAACAAGACCGAATCAGCGAAAAATAATGGCGCTGTTCAAACTTGTATACGAAAAAGCATGGCGATCGTGTTGGTGGCATCCGCAATGAAAAAGTACTTTTCATACCAACCTAGCTAGAGAGGCAACGACTACACTGCCGTAATAAAGCAACCGCCATTGCTTGCGAACATAAAATAAGTTTGCCGTTAAAACAGAATTAAATGACACGTGAGCAATAAAAGATTGCTCGCGATAATGAATACAGTAATAAGGGCAAGTCGCTCCCGACATCCTTAAAGCAGTGTGACCATAACGATTCATTCGCTACGTTTTTTTAATACGAAGTACGAATGATATTGAGTGAGCTAAGACGTTAAAAACGACGTCAAAATGGTCAACCACCAAGGATAATGCGGCGTTACAACAAAGTCCCCGTCCAGCCGTGAGGTTGCGCGGTGAGGGTTTGCACATGTCACTTTAATTTTGTGTCTTAACGGCTGTACTAAACCAGAGTTAGATACAATGAAAAGAATGTTAATTAATGCAACTCAGCAAGAAGAGTTGCGCGTAGCCCTTGTCGATGGGCAACGGTTGTACGATTTAGATATAGAAAGCCCGGGGCACGAGCAAAAAAAAGCAAATATTTACAAGGGTAAGATAACCCGCGTTGAACCTAGCTTAGAAGCTGCTTTTGTCGACTACGGCGCTGAACGCCACGGTTTTCTCCCCCTCAAAGAAATAGCCCGCACCTACTTCCCTAAAGGTTACAAATTCGAAGGCCGCCCAAACATCAAAGATGTGATCAAAGAAGGCCAAGAAGTTATTGTTCAAATTGATAAAGAAGAACGCGGTCAAAAAGGCGCTGCCCTCACCACATTTCTTTCACTTGCAGGCAGCTATTTGGTACTTATGCCAAATAATCCTCGTGCTGGTGGCATATCTCGCCGTATTGAAGGCGACGAGCGCACAGAGCTAAAAGAGTCGCTTAGCAAGCTCGAACTTCCAGACGGCATGGGCCTTATTGTTCGTACTGCTGGCGTAGGAAAATCTTACGAAGAATTAGAGTGGGATTTAAAAGTACTTCTGAAACACTGGGAAGCTATTTCAGAGGTTTCTCAAGAGCGTGAAGCACCGTTTCTAATTCACCAAGAGAGTAACGTTATTGTGCGTGCGATCCGTGACTATCTTCGTCGCGATATTGGTGAAATCCTAATTGATAAAACCAGCATATATGAGCAGGCGCTACAGCATATTCAGCTAGTACGACCAGACTTTGCTAGCCGTGTAAAATTGTACCGCGGTGAAGTTCCACTGTTTAGTCACTATCAAATTGAAAGCCAAATCGAGTCTGCATTCCAACGTGAAGTTCGCTTACCTTCTGGTGGCTCAATTGTTATTGACCCAACAGAGGCACTAACTTCCATCGATATTAACTCTGCTCGCGCAACGAAGGGCGGTGATATTGAAGAAACTGCGCTCAACACCAACTTAGAAGCCGCTGACGAAATTGCTCGTCAGCTACGTCTGCGTGACTTAGGTGGCCTTGTGGTTATCGACTTTATCGATATGACCCCTGTGCGCCATCAGCGTGAAGTAGAAAACCGCATGAAAGATGCAGTGAGAAGCGACCGAGCACGGGTTCAGTTAGGGCGTATTTCACGCTTTGGCCTGCTTGAGATGTCTCGTCAACGCTTGCGCCCGTCGCTAGGCGAATCAGCTCACCACGTGTGCCCCCGCTGTTCGGGCCATGGCACTATTCGCGGAACCGAATCTTTAGCGCTTTCTATTCTTCGTATTTTGGAAGAAGAAAGCATCAAAGAAAATACAGGGCAAATTGAAGCGCAACTACCTGTTCCAGTAGCAACCTATCTACTTAACGAAAAGCGTAAGTCAATTCAACTGTTAGAAAAGCGTCATGGTGTTGATTTATTGCTTATTCCAAACGCTAATTTAGATACGCCGCATTACCAAGTATTACGCCGTCGTCCTGATGATGTTCTATCAGATGCTAGCTATGAAGTAGAGTTGATGCCAGCGGTAGAAACAGAAACTGAAGTTTCAACCACTGCCCCAGTTAAGCGAGAAGAGCCAGCACTCAAAGGCTTAGTTGCACCTACGGCAGCGCCAGTAGTTGCGCCTAAAGAAGAGCCGGTTAAGAAAGCTGATGATGTGCCTTCTCTATTTGCACGTATCGGCAAGTGGATAAACGACTTGTTTGGTTCTGAGAGTGAACAAGAAGCAAGTCAAGACAAGAAGCAACAGTCTGACGAAAATAGTAAGCCGCGAAACAACCGCAGTCGTAATAATGACGACCGACGCCGTAAGCCACGAAACAAGAACAACCGCAGAGGCAACCAAGCTCAAAACAGAGACCAAGCTAAAGACCAGAACCGCGAACGCGAGGAGCAAGACAATCGCAAACCTCGTAGTGAGCAGCGTCCAGAGCAAGAGGACAAACGCAGCAGCAAGGGCCGTAAGCCGCGCAAAGCACAGCAGCCTCGTGACGAGCAGCCAAAGCCTAAGCAGGAAAAGCAAGAAGGCGAACAGCAAGAAAACCAAGCGCAGAAAAAGCGTGAAGTAGCTGAACGTAGAAAGCGCCGTGACAAGCGTCGTAGTGTTCGCGTCAATAAAGATGAAGTTGCATCTGATACTATTGAGCAGATTGATGCAAAAGCGCCGTCAGCACCAAAAGGTGATGATGCGGTAAAAGCACCTCAACAAGAGAGCAAGGCGCAAAGTAAATCTAAGAGCGATGCTAAGCCTCAAAAAGCAACAAAGTCTGACGATGTAGAAGACAAAGCAGAAAGTGTTGTAGAGCAAGAACAAAAGCCACAGGCTAAGAAACCTGCAAAGAAAGCTACTGATTCTGCTGCAGAGGCAACAACGACACCTGACGTCGAAAAGCCAGAAGAAGGCCAAGCTGAAACGTTAGACTCTACAGATGCTAACGCTGACGAAAATGGACAGAAACGAGAGGGACGCGGACGTTCACGTCGTTCTCCTCGTCACGTCCGTGCAGCCGGTCAGCGTCGCAAGAAAGAGTCGCAGTTAGCGGATGATTCAGAAACACAGGTTAAGCAGCCAGGTGAGCTAGAGTCTCAGGATTCAGAGGCAAAGGTTGAGTCTCCTGTTAAATCTGACGCCCCTGTTGTTGAGGAAACTCAAGCTGAAGAGCCAGGTCAATTAGCTCCTGCTGATGAGCAGCCTGAATCAACGCAAGAGAAGCAACAAACTGCTAAACTTGATATGGAGGCGGTTCAGGATGAGCTACAATTTGACGCAGAGCCTTTAGCCGAGAAAGTAGAGCCTTCAGCTGAAGGTGAAAAACCGTCAGCCGAAGGTGAAAAGCCTTCAGCTGAAGGTGAAAAGCCATCAGCTGAAGTTGAAAAGCCTCTAGAAGAAGCTGATGACTCCGTTGAAACAGCGGACTCAACTGAGAAAGAACCAGTGGCTGAACAAACTCGCGCGTCAGAAAATAAAGCACCGGTAGCAGACACCGCTCCTGTTGCTGATAGCTTGGCCCCGAAAGAAGAAGAGAAACCAGAGGCTCCTGCTGCTTCTCAAGAAACAACGGCGTCGCCAGAACAAGCGGAGATTAACTTAGCTGATACATCTGAAACGTTAGGTTCTGAAAAGACGGAAGAGCCAGTGTCAGAAGATGCGACATCAGAAGCAGCAGTTGAAACACCTGTAGTTTCTAAGCAGGTTGATGATAGTGTTGCCTCCTCCACTGAGGTTAGCCTTGCGGCTAGTGGACAAGGTAAGCGTGGCGCATCACATCCGATGGCCCTACCTGCAACAGTGAACGACACATTCGTTGATGTTGCGCTAACGGCCAAAGCTGATGACGCTCGCCCTGCACTAACAGTATCAGGAAAAACTGCAGCGATGGCTCGCGTAGCGTCTCGTGCTTCGGCACCGACTACGTTACCTAAGTCAGTCGAAACTGCTGATGAGCCTGAAACGGCTGCCGAATAGCATTTTGCTAATCAGGTAAAAAAAGCCGCTTTCGAGCGGCTTTTTCGTTTGTTAAATTGGTACATACCTCTTCCCAAAAGTCGCAGGTGAGTAATGGAAAGTTCAGTCGATAAAGGCTATATAACCTGGCTTAGCGAAGCATGCCGTGCCCGTGTTGTCCATACACAAATGATCCAGCCTCTTTGGAGCGGCTATGGCGCGTGCTTTAGAGCCAAACTTGATTACTCTGCGTCTGTTGGCCAAGAAAAAGAACATAAACTTGAGCAAGAAAGCAATGGCTATGGGGTTGCTACTAATACTAAAAACAGCGCGTTTTATCCCATCGCTCATAGCAAGAGCTTCACACACGTCGTTGTGAAGTGCGCGTCGCCGCCACCTAATTTAGCTCACCCAAGAGGATGGAACGGACAACGAAGTGACGAACGAAAGCGTCGCTCTTTTCGTGTCGAAAACTATTTTTACGATAAAGTGCAGTGGTTAACTACTGACCGATGTAGGACGGCCACTTGCGTATCGCATGCGCAAAGAGGTACTTCAACGCTGCTTGTGATGGAAGATTTAGCACCCAGTGGCTTTACCCATACCTCAATGTCTCTTTCACCGGATAATGCAAAAACGGTTCTTAAATGGCTGGCTCATTTTCACGCCCGCTTTTTAACTAAAGAGGCCGTTGAGAAAAATCGCGATACCAATCTTTGGCACGAAGGCACCTACTGGCACTTATCCACAAGAGAAGATGAATATCAGGCAATGCCTGAAAGTTTGTTGAAGCAAAATGCCCAAGCTATTTCTAATCGTCTTTCCAGTGCCCGTTATCAAACACTCGTGCATGGCGATGCTAAAGTAGCTAATTTTTGTTTTACCGCAGATTTCTCATCCTGTGCGGCTGTTGATTTTCAATATGTCGGCTACGGCGTTGGAGTAAAGGACGTTACCTATTTTTTGGGAAGCGCACTAACCACGCAAGAGCAGCAGGAACATCGTAAAGCTTTACTCGACACTTATTTTAACGAGTTAGAAATAGCGTTGCTCGCTCGCTTGTCTGAAAAAGAACATCACTGCGACTTTACACACAGCGATGGCTCTTTAAACAACGATACTCTTACGTACAACGACGTAGTGCAAGTAATCAAAGAATGGAAAGACCTTTATAGTTTTGCCTGTGCAGATTTTTATCGTTTTTTAGCGGGCTGGAGCCCAGAGCATTGGAAAATTGACCAAGAACTTCAGCATCAGACAGACATTGCACTGGCCAAGTTAAGTAAAGGCATTTAGCGTTTTGCACACAGCACGCATTTCCGCCCTACGTTGAACCTCAAATAGCGCTAATTTTGCACCGTTACATACAGTTGTGCGTATATACAAGTAAATATATATAACGCACTTATCATGTATAAACGCAAACTTTACCTATTCGGCCTGCTTTCAACGTTTATTTTGCTGATCGCATTAGCAAGCGCGGCAATATCTGCTCATTTGACCCGAACTAATTTGGCACAAGCCCAACTTGCTCAGTCACTATTATCAGAACATCAACAGCTCTCCAGTATTTCTTACCGCTTGTTTAAGCAACTTACCGACGAGCTCATTTTCGGTAAAAATGCTAATCAGGCAAAGGTAAGAAACAAACAGCAACAGATTGAAAATTCACTAAACCGTATTAAATCACTGGAACTCGATCAGCGCGAGGCACTGGGTGTTGAAGCGACTCTCGGTAGTGTAGAAGACACCGATGAACTAGAGACACTTATTCAAAGCATTGTAGAGGAATTCAGGGCAATTGCGCTTAGCAACGACAACACTCCGCTTAATCAACAGGAAAGGTTACAAACCCTGCTTGAGGTAACCATCGACAATCAGTTTAGAGAAGCCATCAACTCTGCGGTAAATCGCCAAACAGGCGTGGTTTCACGTATCAATGCAAGTATTGAAACGCTCAACACCAGCATTGTGTGGTTTACGATTAGCTTAGGGCTCATCACCTGCCCATTCATTTTGCTCGGCTGTTATTGGCTTTTTAACGCACTTTATCAACCGCTTACTGTTATACGCACAGGTACCGATGCCATTGCATCGGGTAATTACCATTATCGGCTGCCGGAAACCTTGGATGGCGAATTCACTGATCTAGTGAAAGCTCTCAACTCAATGATAGTAAGGCTTCAAGAGCACGAAGACCAGGCTGATGCCCACCGAAAACATCTAGAGTTTGAAGTTGAAAGTCGAACACGAGCGCTCAAAGAGGCCAATGACAAATTAACCCAGCTAGACACTAAACGCCGCCAGTTCATGGCTGATGTTAGTCATGAATTACGCACGCCGCTTACTATCATTCGCGGAGAGGCGCAGGTAACGTTACGCCAAGCTGCAGCAACCAATGAAATTTACAAAGAAACCCTAGAGACCATCCTTGAGCAAGCCGTGAACTTGAGTAAGCTTGTCGATGACCTTCTGCTGCTGGCACGTGCTGAAATGCACGAATTCACCGTAGATCTAGTGAAATCAGACTTACACGGCCTGCTTACTCAAAACATGCACTTATGGCAAAAACTCACAAAGCCCAGAACCTTTGATTTGCAGTGGCTTGCCAACATGAACCTTAACGTGCTGATCGATAAAGACCGAATATTGCAGGTGTTGACCATCCTTATCGAAAACGCACACAAATATTCTTATGCCGATGCCCTTATAACACTTAAGGTTGAGAATGTTGGCTCTACTATCATGGTCTCCGTAATCGACACGGGAGATGGCATTTCATCAAGCGATTTACAACATGTCTTCGAGCGTTTTGTTCGACTAAAACGCAAAGGCAATGGTATGGGGCTAGGCCTGTCTATCGCTAGAGCAATAGCAGAGGCCCACAATGGTACCCTTTCAGCTCAATCGACGTTGGGTAAAGGGTCGCAATTTACGCTCACGCTACCTGTATTGGATGACCAAAACACCCCGTCAGCGTAAACCGTCTAGAATAATTTTCGAACCTTTAGGATTATAAAAACCATGAAAATTCTTATTGCTGATGACGAAGCCCCGCTATTGCGCTTTCTGTCCCGAGGTTTGAGCGCCGAAGGTTTCGAGTGTGTCGAGGAATCAGCGCTACATAATTTAGTGACGCGAATTCGTCATGAATCCCCCTCTATCATTGTGCTCGATAGAATGTTCGGTGACGAAGACAGTGTGGAATTGCTACCCGCTATAAAATCATTACCAAACGCCCCTATGGTGTTACTTTTAACTGCTGTAGATGAAGTACGCGAACGGGTAAACGGTTTAAAGCAAGGGGCCGACGACTATCTGTGTAAACCCTTTGACTTTGATGAGTTACTGGCCCGTATAACAGCCCTTGGTCGCAGGGTAACAAATGCACCGGCGTCAAATGAGGGGCTTTCCGTTGGTCCATTATTTATTGATGACGAGTCGAGGATAGCCACCTTGAACGACGTGGAGATATCCCTCACTAAACTGGAATACGATGTGCTCTATTATTTTGCCGAAAATGCAGAAAAGGTGTTGTCTCGAGAGCGTATTTTAAGTCGAGTATGGCGAAGTCATGCCGACCCGCTTACCAATGTTGTCGACGTATACATCAGCCGATTAAGACAAAAACTTCAGGCAAGCAATAGCATTGTAATTGAGACATTACGCGGAAATGGCTATCGCCTTACAATTAAGCACACTGGCAAAGAGTAAATGCGCGAAACTAAATAATAGGTTGCACCTTTCCCAGCACTGGAAACATGCAGCCTCTTACCACGATTACAACCCCATAAATCAGTAAATTCATCACAGGTTCTATTGCTTTCTTTATTGATTAGAACTAACTTGAACACTCGTTCAAATGGCATCTTAATTACTAAGGATAATGATGACTCGATTTCTTTCTAAACAGATCCCCACGTTTCTGTGCGCCACCTCTCTAGTTTTAAGCGTGGTATCCGCTCAATTGTCTGCACAAACCCATGAAAGTCGACATTCTCAGCAAGAACCAAATTCACAGGTGACAAGTAAATTAAAGGCACCAAAAATTATCTTTTTCGATGTCAATGAGACCTTACTCGACCTGACCGCCATGCGCGGCTCGGTAGGTGAAGCCTTAGGCGGTCGAGATGATTTGTTGCCACTGTGGTTCTCTACCATGTTGCATCACTCACTGGTGGATTCAACCACCGGTCGCTTTCATACCTTCGGAGAAGTTGGCGTTGCCTCACTGTTGATGGTCGCAGAAATTGAAGGGATCGAATTGACCAAAGCGCAAGCCAAAACGGCAATCGTCACGCCGCTTAGAAGCCTTCCGCCCCACCCTGACGTGCGCGATGGCTTGCAAGCACTTAAAGACAAGGGCTATAAACTGGTGAGCCTTACCAACTCATCTAATCAGGGTGTTTATACCCAATTTAAAAACGCTGATCTTTTGTCTTATTTTGATGAACGACTCAGTGTAGAAGACATTAATCTCTACAAGCCCGATACACGTACGTACGAGTGGGCTATTAAAAAAATGGGGATAGCACCAGAAGACGCTATGTTAGTGGCGGCCCACGGCTGGGATATTGCTGGTGCTAAACAAGCGGGCTGGCAAGCGGCGTTCATTGCACGTCCCGGTAAGGTACTTTACCCGTTAGCAATAGCGCCTGACACTGTTGTAAGCGGGCTAGATGAACTGGTCTCTCAATTACCCGATGCCAAATAATCGTTAGGGTTGATGGTATGTAGGTGCCACATAAAAGCACTGTTTATTGGCTTGCACGGGAGAGCAGGTTAGCTTAATGCTCAGGCTAAACGCCTGAGCCAAAGCTAAAAGTTATGCCAATCGATTTTTCGAGATAGGCACTTAGCTACGACCTCGCCATGCCAGCTCTTTTCATATCAATGTGAGGAATATCGTCTTCCAAATACATCGTCGAGGTGGCTTCAAACCCAAAACTTTCATAAAAACGTTTTAAGTACTCCTGCGCGCCAATTTCAATATCACAGCCCGGCCATAGTGCCTCACAATGTTTGATGGCTTCGCGCATAAGGGCCTTGCCCGCTCCCTTCCCTCTGAACGCCTCGCTGGTAGCAACACGGCCAATACTTACCGATGGATAACTTACGCCTTCGCTAAGTAATCGTGCACACGCTACTAATCGGTTGTCTTGAAACCCCATCAAGTGACGGGTTTGCGGATGGCGGTCTTTTTCATCAAGCTCAGGGTAAGCACAGTTTTGCTCAACAACAAAAACATCCACACGCAGCTTGAGCAAGTCGAAGAGTTGATTATTAGTCAGTTCACTAAATGTGAGTGATTGCCAAGAAACCATGTTGCCTCCATGGATTTTATTATTAACGTTTGAATAGTGCCTTTAACAGATCCTATCAAAGATACTGACTTTATGATGCCAATTTCAGCATGCACATTTAAGAGCTTAGCGACGATAACGATTGGTTTAGTGTAACGCAGTCCATTTAACTCAAAATGCCCTTTATATTTATGCTACACGGGTAAACAGCCTGAGCACAACGCTCGTAGACCATGGCATTCTGGATTAATCAAGTCTTGAGGTTTAGATACTCGTTGTTCACCAACCCAGCCTTTACATAGTCGATGAACATTTTGACCTTAGTCAGGTTTTTACGCCCTTCAACACTTACCACCTGTATAGGTAGTTTTTTGTCTTCCACATCCTCTAACAGACTGACCAGTTCACCACTTTTGAGCGCTTCGGCTACTTGGTAGGACATCAGCCGCACCACACCTAGGCCTTGTATCGCAGCATTAATCGCGGCGCGATTTTGATTAGATTGAAAACGAGGCGTGAGCTTAATAGCAATAGGTCTGCCGTTTTGGTGATACGTCCATACTGCTGGCTCGTTAAAGCGCGTAGGATACAGCACGCTGTGCTGTTTTAAGTCTTCTGGCTTTTTTATAGCCGGATTACTTGCCAAGTAACTAGGCGCCGCACAGGTTACACGCCGTACGTAACCTACTGTAACTCCGTAAAGTGAAGAGTCTTTGGGGCTACCTATACGTATTGCTAAATCAATATTGCTATCGATTAAGTTTACCACATCGTCATGAAAATGACCGTTAACCCTTATATCGGGATAGTCCTTAAGGAATTGGGATATAATGGGCGTTACATAACGTTCACCGAACAAAATTGGCGCCGTGACATTAAGCTCACCTCTGGGCACCAAGTCAATTCCAGACACAGCAGCTTCACTTTGCTCAATATCTGCCAGTATACGTGAAACATGAACAAGGTAATGTTCACCAACTTCGCTCAATTTCACTTGCCGCGTTGTGCGATGAAAAAGCCGAGTATTTAACTGTGCCTCCAAATGCGCAATACAGCGAGTAACCGCGGGTGCTGACATCGACATCGTGTCTGCAGCACCTACAAAGCTTCCCGACTTAGCAACCTCTGCAAATACTCGCATGCACAAAAGCTTGTCCATATTATTCCATTTAATGAAATTATAAATTTCAAAAATAACCAATTATTAAAAAAAAGGAAAGTATTAGTATCACTATCAGTTTTTACATATTTCTTTCTGGCTGTCGTTTTAAAAGGCGGCCCAACATTAACAGGAGATAATTATGAGACCGCCCCTTCCACCATTTTCACTTGAAACCGCAGCGCAAAAAGTGCGCCTTGCTGAAGACGCTTGGAACAGTAAAGACCCGGTAAAAGTTGCAGGTGCTTATACCTTTGACTGTAGCTGGCGTAACCGCGCAGAGTTCATTGAAGGGAGAGCTCAAATAGTAAGTTTTTTAACGCGAAAGTGGAATAAAGAGCTCAACTATAAATTAGTAAAAGAGCTATGGGCCTTCAACGAGAACCGCATAGCGGCGCGCTTTGCGTACGAATATAAAGATGATTCCGGACAATGGTATAGAGCTTACGGTAATGAAAATTGGCAGTTCAACTCTGAGGGTCTTATGGAAAAACGTATTGCCAGTATTAACGAACACCCTATTGCAGAAAGTGACCGAAAGTTCACTTGGGATGGAGAACGACGTCCTGACGACTACCCCTCTCTGTCCGAGTTTGAGCTTTAAGCATTGTTAATAACATCAATCATTTAACCATTTTTACAGTAAGGAAAAATTCGTGACGAACTCAACAAGTAAAGTTATGCCTAAAAGCCCTATTACTTTGATTCAAAACCCTAAGTCTGGCCACTGTCATAAAGTGTCGCTATTTATGGCGCTTAACGCCATTCCCTATGCCACCATTGAACCTGATATGGCCAGTGGCGAGCACAAGAGTGAGCGCTTTAGTGCACTTAATGTGTTCAAACAAGTCCCCGTGATAACAGACGGCGATATCACCTTGGCTGACTCTAATGCCATTTTAATTTATTTGATCCACGCATACGCAGACAGTGACTATTGGCTAGGAAAGGACGCTAAAGAAAAAGCGCTGATTCAACGCTGGCTCTCTGTCTCAGCAGGTGAACTTGCTAAAGGGCCGGCCGCCGCCCGATTAGAATACATATTTGGCGCAACCATCCATGTTCCTACTGTTCTTGCCACCAGCGCTACATTGCTTGAAAACATGGAAGCACATTTATCAAATTCGAAAAGTACATTTTTAGTAGGTGATCACATCACCGCAGCAGACATCGCTATGTATTCGTACATGGCTCACGCCCCTGAAGGTGGTATATCACTGGATAAGTACCCTCACATAACTGAGTGGCTAAGGGCCATCGAGGGTCTAAACGGTTTTGTTTCAATGCCATCATCAGATATTGCCCCAGCTCGAAATTAAGAGGTTGTTATGTCACTACCTAGGCTATCGTCAATAAACCCTGCGTTTCACCACGGTGAAATCGCTCTGCAAAAGAAGCTGGGTATTGATAAGGAAATAGGCGAGCGAACCAATGGTTTTATCCGTAGCTACATGCCAGAGCAACACAGGCAGTTCTTTACTTCCTGTCCGTTCACCGTCTTAGCCTTAGTAGATGACGAAGGCTACCCTATAGCCCTGCCAATTTGGGGAGGGGATGACTTAATTGAAAGCCCCTCTCCGACTCAGTTAAGGTTCCACCTGCCCGATGAAGTCTTAGACATGATACGAAACGCATTAAACTTAGATGTGATGGCAGGAAGCAAAATCGGCATAGTCGGGATTGAATATGCTACAAGGCGCAGAAATCGATTAAACGGTACAATAAGCCACGCAACTGATGGAAACCTAACAATATTGGTAGATCAAAGTTTCGGAAACTGCCCTCAGTATATTCATAAACGAAACACGACAAAAAAGCGACGGCTTGCCATAGACGGACAGTTAGAGAATAGCATGTCTGACAACGTCAATATGACTACTACCACTACACATACAATTAACGCCAGAGTACGCTCAATAATAGAAAGAGCCGAAACCTTTTTTATTGCTTCACGACATAATTCTCTGGGACAAGAGGCAAACGAAGGATTGGATGTTTCTCACAGAGGAGGGAACCCCGGCTTTATTAACGTGAAGGGAAATACAATAACCTTCCCTGACTTCAGCGGTAATAAGTTCTTTAATACTTTGGGCAACATCTTGTTAGATCCTCATGTAGGTATACTATTTTGGGACAATGAAACAGGTGATCTTTTTTTCGTCAAAGCAAAAGCTAAAGTAGAACCGACCGAATCTAAAGTTACTGTGTTTAGAGAGACTGGGGTTAAAGGGGCTGCCTTTAAAGGCGCAGAGCGTTTTGTGTCTTTATCGGTAATATCGGTTACACACATCAAGGGAATATACCCTTACTCCCATAAAATAACGGACATGTCTCCCTATGCTCTTCAGACTGGCGACTGGAAATAAGCGTTTAATTGATGAACCCTATAATTTAGTCGGCGTAATTAATTGGAACACCATTTAAAAATAGTTAAGGTGTTTTGCTACTAGGTCTTATATACATGAGCAAACACCCGCGCGGGCACAGGGGCAAAATATGAGTGATAAGCGCAACATCAAAACTTACGATAAACCCGCTGGCGGATGGGGCGCTTTGAAAAGTGTTACCCAAAGCTGGATCCAAAGCGAAAAGCCGCTTAAAAATTTGCGGGCCATGCTCAAAACCAACCAAGACAAAGGGTTTGACTGTCCTGGCTGTGCGTGGGGTGAATCACCGGAAAGTGGTTTAGTGAAGTTTTGCGAAAATGGCGCTAAAGCAGTGAACTGGGAGTCTACCGGTCGCTATGTTGACCCTGCGTTTTTCTCAGACCACTCAGTAAATTCGCTAAAGAAACACACTGACTATTGGCTGGAGTCACAAGGCAGACTCACCCACCCTATGCGCTTCAATGCTAAGACTGATCATTATGAACCCGTATCATGGGACGATGCCTTTGCGCTCATCGCTAAACACCTAAATGATTTACCCTCCCCTCATCAGGCCGAGTTTTACACCTCTGGACGAGCGAGTAACGAAGCTGCCTACCTGTACCAGCTATTTGTACGCGCATATGGCACCAACAATTTTCCCGATTGTTCAAATATGTGCCATGAAGCATCAGGCCAAGGCATGAAACCAACTATAGGTGTAGGTAAAGGCACGGTCACCTTCAATGATTTTGAAAAGGCCGATACCCTATTCGTAATAGGTCAAAACCCAGGAACTAACCACCCTCGCATGCTAGAGCCACTGCGTGACGCTGTTCGCCGAGGTGCTCAAGTTGTTTGCTTTAACCCGCTTAAAGAGAGGGGTTTAGAGCGCTTTCAACACCCTCAACATCCTATCGAAATGATCACCAATGGTTCTACGCCGACAAATACAGCTTACTTCAGACCGTCACTTGGTGGCGATATGGCAGTGATGCGCGGCATCGCTAAGTGGCTAATAACGTGGGATGACGAAGCAAAAGCGAACGGCGAGCCATTGGTATTAGACCATGACTTTATCCAAACTCACACAAGTGGGTTAGACGATTACTTAACTGCGGTTAAGGCTACCAGTTGGGAGCAGATTGAAGCGCAATCAGGTCTTTCAAAAGACGAGATACAACATGCTGCTATGATGTACAAGCGCGGTGAACGGGTCATCATGTGCTGGGCCATGGGGATCACACAGCACAAACACTCTGTCGCGACGGTACAGGAAATAGTAAACGTGCAGTTATTACGAGGCAACGTAGGTAAGCCTGGTGCAGGGCTTTCTCCCGTTCGCGGTCACAGCAATGTACAGGGCGATAGAACCGTAGGTATTAACGAGGCGCCGCCAGAAGCATTGCTCGACGCGCTGGAAAACAGATTTAATTTTAAGGTACCGAGAGAAAGAGGTCACAACACTATTCAAGCCATTCAGGCTATGGAAAGTGGTGAATCAAAGGTATTCATTGGTTTAGGCGGTAATTTTGCCCAAGCCACACCGGATACCCTCCGAACTCATGCTGCTTTGTCGAAGTGCAATTTGACTGTACATATTGCGACAAAGCTTAATCGCTCTCACCTCACAACGGGAAAAGATGCCCTAATTCTGCCCTGCTTAGGCAGAACGGAAATTGATATGCAGGCAAATGGACAGCAAGGTGTAACAGTAGAGGACACCTTTTCAATGGTCCATCTCTCTTATGGTCAACTCCCCCCTAGTTCAGAAATGTTGCGTTCAGAGCCAGCCATTATTGCGGGTATAGCGAAAGCCACGCTTGGCAATACTCCCGTAGACTGGGACTTCTTAGTTAGCGACTACGGCAATATTCGCGAGCTTATTGCTGATACTATTGACGGCTTTGAAGACTTTAATAAAAAAGTGTCTCAGCCTGGTGGCTTTCATCTAGGTAATACAGCAAGTGAGAGACGTTGGTTAACACCTTCGGGTAAGGCAGAATTTGCCACAAATACATTGCCAGCGTCTTTGTTGAACTCCGAAATAATAGCAAGAGGCGAAAAGCCTGACCTCATACTGCAAACGCTACGCTCCCACGACCAATACAACACCACCATTTACGGCATGGACGATAGGTACAGAAATGTGTTTGGTGCGAGAGACGTGCTGTTTGTAAATGAAAGTGATATAAAAAAGCTTGGCTTTAAAGACGGGGAGAAAGTGGATATTACGTCGTTGTGGAACGATGGTCGAACCCGTCAAATAAAACAGTTTATGCTGGTGGCTTATGATATTCCTGAGGGGCAAGCTGCTGCATATTATCCTGAAACAAATCCCCTTGTACCCCTTGATAGTTACGGAGACGGCACCTTTACCCCGACGTCAAAGTTTATTGCTATCAAACTGACTAAATCTAAATCTGATGGGCGTATTCCGATTTCTTCAACGTAAACTAAGGCGCGCCTGGCACGAATGCTCGGGGAGCATCGTACTTGGGCACATGGATAAGGGTTACACCATGTCGGTTCGCCCATTTTACTGAAAGAGCCGTTGGTGCAGACAGTGTTACTAACAACGCAAGCCTTGCTCTAATTGCTTTTTGAACAAGCTCAAGGCTGCAACGGCTAGTTAAAACCGCAATGTTCTCGGTATTGTAATAACCCTTCGATGCAATAGCCCCAATAAGCTTATCAAAGGCATTATGCCGCCCTATGTCTTCTCTACATGCTATGACATTTCGATCTTTATCAAAATATAAAGCCGCATGAACAGCGCCACTTTTTTGGGCGAGGCGCTGAGATTTTTCTATAGCAATTCGCAAGCCTTCAAACCAGTTAGCAGGAGGCAATGCTACGATGTCCACAGGTACCAGTGCCGGTAGTGCATTTTCGAGCGCTTCAATACCGCATAAACCACAGCCTGACGCACCAGTTAGCTGACGCTTCTTTTCTTTTAATTTCCAAAACGCCTTATTTGCTATTTCGACTTCAGCGTTAATATGCTCTTGATGATAAGACACTTCGATATTATAAATCTGCCTGGTGTGCTCAATAATGTCATTGGACAAGCTAAAGCCAATAATAAAATCCTCGATATCGTAAGGAGTCACTAACATTACCGCGTAATTTATGCCGTTATAGCTAATACTAAGCGCAACTTCTTCAGCAAGTATAAACCCTTCGCTATCTGCGCTATCTTGAATAATCACGGCTTGCGTTTTTTCAGCGCGTTCTCCTTTGTTTTCATTCTTATTTTCGTTTTTTACGGCCATAGATGCCCTGACATGTTGAGCTAAAATTTTTTTTGTTGAGGATTTTCTTGTTGACACTTTTCGCTCACAAAGAAGGATGTGGTTTGTTTGTAGGCCAATCGTTTGGTGTATTAACATTAAGCCATTGCGCTTCATTTTCAACACTTGATGAAGAAAGCGCTAACGCATTTACGTGCTCTAGAAAACCAATAACTCGTCTTTTACCTTGGTTAACAAGATAATCATTTAACGCCTCTTGTGTGTTGCTGCTAATCGGTAAATAAAAAGGGAGAAAGCGGTTTTCGACGAAACAAGCCCGTTCATTTTGCCTTCCTAGTGAAACTAATTGATTAAGTAACTGTGATGTCATTTTAGGCATATCGACTGGCAAAACCAAAAGTTCGCGCTTAAGCGCTTCCTCTTCCCCATTTTTCATGGTTTTGCATGGCGCGCTTTTTAATATTTCACAAACAGCGGCGTGCACACCTCCAAGTGGCCCAGCGTTTTCAATTTTATCAATGACGTACCCCGCTTCATTACGACTTACTAGTACGCTTTTACACCCCGCGGCCTCAAGCAGATGCGAAGCGTGTGTTATCAAAGTACGCCCTTGAAATTGCATCAGCGCTTTGTCCTTCCCCATGCGTCGAGATGCACCACCTGCTAGCACAACCCCATATAACATACCTATCTCCATTTTCTTGGGTTATAAAGAATTTCGTCTTTGAAATAAATTATAGGGCGCGCTTAATGCAAATTAAACGTAGTTGAAAAAGCGCCGCTGCCTTCCTGAGTTACTCCTCATAGCCACTAACCCCACAGAAAAGAGAAATATCCAAACCGTCGCGGCCTCACTTACAGCATGAGTTACTGTGGTGTAATAACCAATATCAGCAAACGACGCCACTGTGGTGTCACTTAAGGTAATTGGATACGGCCCCAAATATCCGGTCATTAAGTCCGATGAACCACCAGGCCAAGGTTCGTCCCAATGACTGTTGGCAGTGCCCGCTCCGCCACCAAGTTCGACTGGGATAAATTCAGCGTTTTCAACAAACTCACGGCGATAAATTTCTAAAGCATATTCTCCAGTATAGCGCCCAGACCCATTTACATAGTTCGACTGACTACCCGCGATAAAAAAGTCTGTCGTCCAGAGCGTTCCAAACCCTATCACATGGGCCATTTCGTGAACGATAACGTCAAAAAGCCGGCCACGATTTTCGAGGCTACTCAAATCAGCGCTATCAAACCGCATCCGTCCTCTATTTGCATAAACGAAAGGACTATCGCCTAATTGTGTTATTGCAGTAGGTCCAGCTTGACCAAGGATCCCCCCCGTCCCATCAATGGATACGCCGCTCGCGTCAATAAGAATACTATGATCAAATGTGCTTTGAACCCCTGTAAGATATGATTCCCAATATTCTATAGCATCATTAAAAATACTTGATTGTGATGGTGTTAATCCGCCCAGGTTATTGATTGAAATACTAAATAAACCTGCTTTTGCAGAAGTAGAAAAGAATAGAGCAAAAGTAATAGCTAACACTAATTTAGCTGCGCCGCCCATAGTATGACTCCTGAATCAGCAAACGTGAAGATGTACAATACCAATCCGCATAGAAAAGTGCCCACTCAGAAGGCGCTGGCAAGTTTCCTAGCGAAGCGTGGGAATGCAGGAATGGCTGCTCCCTTTCAAATTCCCAGATTAAAGCTAGGAAGCTTGCCAGACCTTCCCGAAGGGCGAGTTTAAAATGTCCGTACTCTTTGTTGTGTTACCTTGATGTAGAACCACTATACCTGCGGTAACACGCCGCGATTACGAACATTTTAACTCTCGCTGAGTGGGTAATTATCTATGCGGACTGGTATAACTATAGTTCAAGAATGTTTAAGCAGCTTGCATTGTTCAGTTTTAAATTACTTGAAAAATCATAACATCAGAAGGATAAATGACGAGCGCTAATTGCGAAAAACATAGGTAAGCCAACGCAACCCTGTAAAATTAGTGCTGCGTCGACGCTATTAGAAGTGGACTACCAAGTTAAATCGTCAGGAATTTCGTAGTCAGCATACCAATCATCTTCAGCCTCATCTTTACCGTCAGTGCCGCTTTTATCTAGATCAGCCCGATAAATGACTGACGCTTCGTCACGCTGAGCAATTTTGTCAGCAACAGGCATGGGGACGAGCTCATAGGCATCGTCTAACAAGACAATAGCCAAGCGACCTTTGGTCACTTGCTTGTGAATGGACTCGCTCACATACATACGCTTTACCACGTTATCGTGAGTAAAGTTCAAAATAACGTCACCGTTTCTGGGTTGTTTATTCGCTGTGATCAGCTGTCTAACTTGGGCCACAATTGAGCGCTTCTCACGCTCTTGCTGCTGCATTTGATTTAACTCACGAGAGCGCGCTTTTTTCTCTTCGGCAGCCTGTTGAGCCGCTAAGGTTGCTTCATCAAGTACCGGCTGTTTCTGTTTATTTTTTTGCTTTTGCTTCTTGCGCTTGTCTGCACGAGCTTGCTTTGCAGAACTTTTATCCGCCAAACCGGCTTTTAAAAGTTGGTCTTGTAAAGAGGACATAATCAACTCTCATTAATAGATATCTAAATTTCACGTCTAAACGCATCAAAATAATGGCTAATACGTAATAAGCCCGAAAAATTCGGGCTCATATTTTACGCTTGAGGCAATGCATTTACCTTAACTATGCGTTACTTTTTCTTGGCTTTTGACTTAGCCGCCGGTGCTTTCGTCGCCTGTTCTTGCCATTTCCCGTTGTCGTACCAGGCTGACCATCCTGTTGCCTTACCGCTGTCATTTTCAGACATTACGTATTGCTGCTTGGTCTTTCTGCTGTAGCGTACTATTGCAGGGTTTCCGTCCGGATCTGTTTTTGGTGCATCAGCAAGATAATAGAACTTCGGCGAAATTCTGTCTCTAAACCGTGCAAGTTCTTCCACTTTCGGCGCACGAGTCTCTCGCGACTTAGGGAAGTTATGGGCCGCCAAGAAAATGCCTGAAGCGCCATCACGTAACATAAAGTGGGCGTCTGACTTTTCACATGGAAGCTCAGGCAAATCCACTGGATCTTCTTTCGGAGGCGCAGCTTCGCCGTTTCTAAGCAGCTTGCGGGTGTTTTTACACTCTTCGTTAGTACAGCCAAAATACTTACCGAATCGCCCGTTTTTAAGCTCCATATCGCTGCCGCATTTGTCACACTCGATAATGGGGCCGTCATAGCCTTTTATCTTAAATGTGCCCGTTTCAACCAAGGTGCCATCACACGTGGGCGTGTTACCGCATACGTGAAGCTTACGGGTTTCATCTACTAAGTAACTATCCATAGCCGTACCGCACTTCGGGCAACGCTTTTTAGAGCGAAGCGCTTCTGTTTCAAGCTCTTCCTCGTCGTCCACCTTCACCACTTCATCGCCAGGCGTTAAATTCATGGTGTTTGTGCAGCGCTCTTTAGGCGGCAGATTGTAACCTGAACAACCCAGGAACACGCCCGTCGATGCGGTTCTTACGTTCATTTCTCGACCGCATTTGTCACAATCTATACCCGCAGGTATCGCCTGATTTAGGCGCATACCGCCTTCTTCCGGGTCTTTCTCAGCGTTTAACAGCTTACCGTAGAAGCCACTGTAGAATTCGTTGAGTACGTCTTTCCAGTCCTTGTTGCCTTCAGCAATATCATCGAGATGTTGCTCCATGTTGGCAGTGAAGTCGTAGCTCATCAAATCATCGAAGTTTTCCATCAGACGATCGTTAACAATCTCCCCCATCTTCTCGGCATAGAAACGTTTGTTTTCCAAACGCACATAACCACGGTCTTGTATGGTAGAGATGATACTTGCATACGTTGAAGGACGGCCAATGCCTCGTTTTTCAAGCTCTTTAACCAAAGACGCTTCGTTAAATCGAGCCACTGGTTTTGTGAAATGCTGCTTAGGATCTAGTGCTTTCAAGTCAAGCACATCGCCTTTCTGCACATCTGGCAACATTAGTTCTTCATCGCCTTTTTTGCGAAGCTGTGGCTGCACACGAGTCCAACCATCAAACTTAAGCACGCGACCTTTCGCGGTAAGCTCATAGTCGCCTGCCGCAACTTTAATGGTGGTAGCGTCATATTTTGCCGGTGTCATTTGGCAAGCCAAAAACTGACGCCATATAAGTTCGTACAAACGCTGCGCATCGCGTTCCATATCACCTAGGCTCGCCGCACTGATATTTACGTTAGAAGGACGAATAGCTTCGTGCGCTTCCTGTGCGCCTTCTTTGCTGCCATAGCGAATTGGTGAATCTGGCAGATATTTATCGCCAAACTTATCTGTAATATACGCTCTTGCGCTTTCAACCGCCTCTTGACTCAGGTTAGTCGAGTCAGTACGCATGTAAGTGATGTAACCCGCCTCGTAAAGGCGCTGCGCCATCATCATGGTTTTCTTAACACCAAAACCTAGTCGAGTACTTGCTGCCTGCTGCAGTGTTGACGTAATAAACGGCGCTGACGGACGGCTCTGCGTTGGCTTAGATTCGCGGCTTTCTACCGTGAATTTTGCATTTTCTAAATCAGCCAATGCCTTGTCGGCTTGCGCTTTATTTTTTGGTTTGAAGCCGTCGCCCTGATACTTGGCAACAAGCATGCGAAGTGCCGCTTTTTCCTGACTGGTTAGATCAGCGTGAACATCCCAGAACTCTTCTGGAACGAAAGCTTTTATCTCTCGTTCGCGCTCTACCACTAATCGCACGGCGACCGATTGAACACGGCCAGCTGAAAGACCGCGAGCAATCTTCTTCCACAGTAATGGCGACACCATAAAGCCCACTACGCGGTCTAAGAATCGACGAGCCTGCTGTGCGTTTACACGAGAAATATTTAACTCGCCTGGCGCTGAGAATGCATCCTGAATAGCGTTTTTAGTGATCTCGTTAAACACCACTCGCTGATACGTTTTGCCTTTAGTGCCAAGCAGCTCTTGTAGATGCCATGCAATTGCTTCTCCCTCGCGATCCAAATCGGTTGCGAGATAGATAGTATCGGCGTCTTTAGCAAGCTTTTTAAGTTCGTTTACAACCTTTTCTTTACCTTGCAGCACTTGGTAGTGGGCCTTCCAGTCTTTCTCTGGATCCACGCCCATCCTGTCTACAAGCTTTAAATATTCGTGGCGGCGTAGGTATTCTTGACGCGCTTCTTCGCTTAAAGTTTTGAGTTCTTTAGCCGGTTTTTTAGGCTCTACTTTGCCTAACGCCTTCGTCGGAAGATCTCGCACGTGGCCAACCGAACTTTTTACGATAAAATCTTTACCAAGATATTTATTTATCGTTTTTGCTTTGGCTGGTGACTCGACTATGACCAGTGATTTTGCCATATAATTGAACTAAACCTATTGATTTTTAATGACTATTTACGTCAAATTCTGAAAATTGGAGCAACCTTGCACTATATATAGGGTACCCGCTCTTTTTTAACATATATCTACAAAGTGAATGGAAAACAAGATCTTCTTCATACTTATTCTTTCCATCGCTCTAATTGCACGCAGATTCTGTACGTTAAATAACCACCACGATTGGCATTGGCTTTAAAAGCCGTATAATGCGAGCCATTCCAACCTAGCCTGACAACGTTTTCAGGTAATAAGAAGTGTATCGTTTTACTCTCTACTGCGAGCTCTAATGTGACCGATGATGAAAAAATCAAGGTCGCACGAGGATTAAAGGTAGCATATGAGTCAACCGGTAACACACCTAGAATGAGGGAAAGTATGAAGCAGTTTGAAGTTAACTTTGACGGTCTAGTAGGCCCCACCCACAACTATGCCGGTTTATCCTTCGGCAATGTTGCTTCACTGAATAATGCCAATGCGGTAAGCAGCCCAAAACAAGCTGCAAAGCAAGGTTTGGCTAAAGCCAAAGCCCTTGCCGACATGGGCATGATGCAAGGTGTCTTAGCGCCACAAGAGCGTCCAGATATTGCGGCACTTCGTCGTTTAGGCTTTACGGGGAGTGATGCAAGAGTACTAGAAAGCGCTGCAAAGCAGTCTCGCGAGATTTTTCTTGCCTGCTGCTCTGCTAGTAGCATGTGGACTGCAAATGCCGCTACTGTGTCTCCTAGCGCCGATACAGCCGATGGACGTGTTCACTTTACCCCTGCAAATTTGACCAACAAGTTTCATCGCTCTCTAGAGCCCCAAGTTACGGGAAACATTCTGCGCGGTACCTTTGCCAATGAAAAGTACTTTGCCCATCACCAGCACCTTCCTGACAATGAGCATTTTGGTGACGAGGGCGCTGCAAACCATACTCGCCTTTGCAGCAACTATGGCCAAGCGGGCGTAGAGCTGTTTGTTTATGGCCGTCATGCGTTTGATACCAGCAAACCTGCACCGACAAAATACCCTGCTCGCCAAACGCTAGAGGCTTGCCAGGCTGTTGCACGTTTACACGGTCTTGACGACGACGGTGTAGTTTACATGCAACAAAACCCTGACGTTATTGACCAGGGTGTATTTCACAATGATGTTATCGCGGTAGGTAATCAGAATGTGTTGTTTTTCCACGAACAGGCTTTTTTCCAAAAAGAAGCGGGCCTAAAGGAACTTCAGGCAAAATTTGGTGATGAACCATTGCATTTCATTGAGGTGCCAACGGATGAAGTCTCAGTATTAGATGCGGTTAAAACCTACTTGTTTAATACGCAAATCATAACGCTTCCCAGTGGCGATATGACCATTATCGCGCCAACGGAGTGTCAGGAAAACGAAGCGGTTAGTCGCTATCTGGACAAACTGGTTACATTGGGAACACCAATTAAATCTGTAAACTATTTCGATGTGAAACAGAGCATGCGTAACGGTGGCGGCCCTGCTTGCTTGCGCTTGCGCGTTGCGATGAACGATCAAGAGCTTGCTGCGGTAAACCAAAATACGTTAATTAACGATACGCAGTTCGCACGCTTAAACGCGTGGGTAGATAAACACTATCGTGATGAACTTACCGAAAATGATTTGCGTGACCCGCAGTTGCTTGTTGAATCTCGCACAGCGCTTGATGAGTTGACTCAGATTCTTAAAATTGGATCTGTTTATCCTTTTCAGCAGGGGTAAAAACCTTGATAAGCCCGTTATTCAACAGAATACCGGGCTTATTTATTTCCAACTTATGGTGCAGGATCTTCTACGGGACACTCACCTGTTCCAAACGGATTAGCAGGGGGGCTTCTTCCTTCATCAGTTATATCATCAGCAAGAATTTCTAATTGATACTTCATAGAAGCTTGAGCTTCACTGCCAGTTGACTGCCCAAACACAGTAATTTCAGCGAAATACCATACCGCGTAGCTTTCAGGGTAGCGGTATTCAAGCTCAGCAAAACCATTTTCGTCCGTTACTCCATTATTGGAAAGAGTTACAGTACCAACGATACCAGGAGTCAATTGCTGGTCTTTATTTAAGTCTTCGCCCTCGTCGAGTATTCCATTATCATTTTCGTCCTCGTTGTCACACTGGAAAATATCTACAACGTTCCAGATCGAGTCTATATCGTTGTATACCCAGCGACCTTTCCAATAAACTCCATCTTCATTGTATTTAACAGGATTTATTGAAGCTGTAAGGTTAACGTCACTAACAGGGCGGCCTGACGAATCTGATACGAATACAGCAAACTTTTTGAGATATGACGTTGTGGAAGGCGTTTCGATTTCATTACCCGTCCCAATAACAATATCAAAAGCTCGCGCCCCAACGGTAAGTGCGACTTCGTCAAAAATTGATTCGTCATCTGCTATCGAAGCAGTAATTATAACAGCCTCATTAGATGACACAGAACCTGAAGTAAACACCGTAGTTGCAATACCCTTGCTATCCGTAGTTGCTTGCGAAGGAGAAACGAAGCCTGTTGACACATCGGATACAGTAAAGTTAACAACGCTGTTTTTTACCAAGTTGTTGTTGGCATCCCTAACAACGGCGCTAATTGTACTCGTTTGCCCATCGGGACCAAGGTTGTCTAATGTCGCATCAGCTATAATGGTAGCCGGCGTGGTTGCAATAAACTCAATTTGAGTAAGTGCTGAAACCAACACATTACCGCTTCCGTCACTTGCAGTTGCCGTGATTGAAGAAATACCAGCATTGTTGGCGCTGATATCGATACTTGCCTGTCCTTCTGCATCGGTTTGTACTGTTGAGTTGCCGTCAATTACGCCACGAGAGGCACTAAATGTCACGTCTCGACCAACCACAGGCGTGTTATTCTGACGCCATTGCACGGTAATGGTTTGCGATTGTCCCAATGGCACCTCTTCTTCCGGCAAATCAACAAAGTTAAATTCATCTTGCTGAACCTGCACCGTAAAGCTTGCTTCAGCATTGAGTGCTGAAGCCGTAATCGTGTCTTGACCTGAAGTCGAAGCCTTATAGGTAACGGTAGCTTGACCATTCGCACCTGTATTTACCGTAGTACTGCTCAATGAACCATTAACAGCGCTGAGCACAACATTTTGATTGAGTATCAAAGTACCGTCCGAGTCCTGTACGCGAATTGTGTAGTCAACACTGTTATTAAGTATTACTGATGATGCTCCGTTGATTGTTACCTCTGTACCGGCGATCGTGATATCAACAGTTTGCGTAAGACTCCCAGCACCTGCTGTAATGGTGATGGTACGGTTTGATTTGTCGTTTTGCGATGTAAGTACAGCCCTCGCTGTGCCATCCGCTGCGGTTTCAGGTTGAATTAATTGAAGCTCAACACCGTCTCCTGTTGCCGCAGAAAAACTCACTTCAACACCTTCCATCAATACGCTTTGTTCATTTTTGACCAGCGCAATAAGCTCCACTTCATCGCTACCGCTCGAGGCAAGCTGAATGCTGTCAGCGAAAAGTTCCAAGGAGGCAGGCTCTTCGCTAACTGTTGTACTTCCTGTCGAGCTGAATGTAGTTGAATCACTCTCACCTGTGGGTAATGTGGCGGTTACCTGACCGTCACCTGACGCACTGCCTACCGTCATCCCGATAGTGGCTACGCCATCCTCGTTAGTCAATGCCGTTGCCGTATCATTAGAGAAAGTGGCTAGGTCGTCGTTGCTTAATGAAAAGGTAAGGAGAAGATCTGCTTGGGGTTCACCTTGAGAGTTAGTAACCGTGGCTACCGCTACCAATGCATTGTTTGTTGATAGGCTGTTGTCGGTTTCGCCCGCTGCGTTCTGCAATGTTAACGCCACGGCAATCGTTGTTGGGTCTACAGTACTCACCGCGGTGGCGGAAAATGTTGTTTTTCCGGTTTCCCCTGAACTCAATGCTGCAGTAATCTCACCATCGCCAGACGCAGTGCTAGCATTAAGGCGAAGCCTTGCTACACCATTTGCGTTTGTTCGTGCTGTGCCTGTGTCGTTGCCAAATTCAGCGAGTTCAGTATTGCTCAGCGTGAACGTTAAAAGCGCATCTGCAAACGGATTACCGTCTTCATCTGTCACCGTTGCGACCGCAAACAAGCTATTGTCTTCTGATAGGTTATTATCGCTCGTTCCGCTTTCGTTCTCTAAGGATAGTGAAATCGTATACGTTGGGGTTGTTGTACCGCCGCCTCCGGTTCCATTGTCCGTATCATCCCGAGAGACTGACGAACCGCCTCCACCACATGCTGTTAGCATAAATATTGCGCTAATTAAGCTTAGCGTTCTCGCTAATGTCGACATAATTCGTTCCTGAACCTCTTTTATTGACAATTGCGTCGTTTTTTATGTTTAAAAATCAACTGAATCTGGCACACTACGGAAGATTAAAAATATAAAAATGCACAGGAAACATTGATGTCTTCAACTGCACATAAGTATAGTTTAACCGCACGTATCTTTATCGGCATGGCTGCCGGTATCTTGACTGGTGTATTTCTCCAATTGTTATTTGATGATAGCGGAGATTTCGCTTTTTCGATATTCGGTTTCGAGTTCTCAACGTATAACATTCTTGTAGAAGGTATATTTTCGACTCTCGGGCAAATATTTATCGCCAGTTTAAAAATGTTGGTCGTTCCGCTTGTCTTTGTTTCTTTGATCTGTGGCACCAGTACCCTTTCTGACCCAAGTAAATTGGGAAGACTTGGTGCAAAGTCCGTCGGGCTGTATGTTGTCACAACGGCAATCGCTATAACACTAGCCATGAGTATAGCTTTGGTAGTGTCTCCAGGTGAAGGGCTAAATTTAACAACACAAACAACATTTGAAGCGAAAGAAGCTCCTAGTTTATCTGACGTTATCGTCAATATGTTCCCAAGCAATCCGATAAATTCGATGGCGCAAGGCAATATGCTTCAAATTATTGTTTTTGCGGTACTCTTTGGTATCGCAATGGCGATGACTGGCGACGCAGGGAAACGCCTGACAGCCATCTTTGAAGACATTAATACCGTTATTATGCGCTTAGTTACTATTATCATGAACCTAGCGCCATATGGCGTATACGTGTTAATGGCAAAGCTCTTTTCAACCATTGGTGGCGAGACCATACTGAGTTTAGCGAAATATTTCTTCTTGGTATTTGGCGTGCTTATTCTTCACGGGCTTGTGACTTACTCTGTATTACTCAAAGCGCTAGCTGGTTTGAACCCGCTAATATTAATGAGAAAAATGCGAGATGCAGCACTTTTCGCCTTCAGCACATCCAGTAGCAGTGCCACACTTCCTGTAACCATGGAAACTGCAAAGAATAAATTAGGTGTAGGTAATTCAGTCTCTTCGTTTACCCTACCGCTAGGTGCGACAATCAATATGGATGGCACTGCCATCATGCAAGGTGTGGCAACCGTGTTCATTGCGCAAGTCTATGCTGTAGATTTGAGTTTGAGCGATTACATGATGGTAGTGCTTACTGCTACCCTAGCCTCTATTGGTACCGCTGGCGTGCCGGGCGTGGGGCTTATTATGCTTGCCATGGTGTTGCAACAGGTAAACCTGCCCGTTGAAGGTATTGCCCTTATTATCGGTGTAGACAGACTGCTCGATATGACCCGCACCGCGGTTAACATCACTGGCGATTGTATGGTGTCGTGCGTAGTGGCAAAGAGCGAGGGCGCGCTAGATGAGAGTGTTTATAACGATCCGAAAGCGGGCTTGAAACAAGAAGACGTGGATTTCGAGCACTTTGAGAAAAACCAATAGCAGAAGTTTGAAAATCTAGCTAAAAAAAGGCCAGCGTCGCTGGCCTTTTCTAAAATTAAATAACCATCTACCCTGATAGCTTAACACCGAAGCCAAGTCGTTTTTCCTGAGAGCCATCCTAGGTCCCGAGAGCCTGCCAAAAATTTTCCCTTAAAACTATTAAGTGCAAGCAATTCAAACTTTTAATGAAGCGCAGAAGATGGCGAAATGTTTACAGCTTTCTGTGCAGGATACAGGGTAGCCCCTACGCTCAAGAACATAGCAACAACAATGGTTACAAGAACATCTTGCCAATGCAGGCTCGACGGCAAGAAGTCAATGAAATAGATGTCGCCAGACAATATTTCCACGCCCAACCCTGACTCAATAACACGTACAATATCTGAAAGATTAGGCGCGACTAAAAGCGCAAGTGTCACCCCTACCGTTATCCCGATAAAACCGTTTATAACGCCCTGTAGTACAAATGCATTGCGAATTAAGCTGTCGCTGGCACCCATTGTTTTTAAAATAGCGATAGACGCCTGCTTCTCTCTAACCGCCATAACCAGAGACGAGACGATATTGAAGCATGCAACGGCTATTACTAACGATAATGCAATATAGACAACCGCTCTTACTAATTGGATATCGCTGTACAAATGCCCCTGAGTGCGTGTCCAGTCAGACATATACACCGCTTGTGGATAGCTGTACCCAATATCGCGCATGGTGTCATAAGCAGAAAAAGGGTCCCTCAACGTAAACTGCAGACCTTGTGCTTTAGATGATATCCCAATGGCATTTGAGGCAGTCTCAAGGTGCATGAGGCCTAGCTGGTTATCAAGTTCTCCCCCCACCGACAGTACCCCCGCTATTTCAAGTGTAATAGCACGCGGGGCTTTGAATGTGAGATCGTGCGTGGTTTGAGGAATAAGAACCTGCACTTTATCACCAACTTGAAGGCCCATTGAGGAGAAAATTCCTTTTCCAACAATCAAACTGTTACTTTGACGGCTAAACCTCAGCCAATCTTGCGTTGACACTCTTTCAGCATATTTATCCGCTACTTGTTCAACGGAAATACCGGTAACACTGATCGCCTTTAGCTCTCCATTCGACTGAAGCATGCCTGTAAGGCCGGTATAAGGCGTCACACTTGCTAAGCGACTATCCTGAGAAAAGCGATATAGCTGCGCTTCAAGATTTTCAATACCACTTTCGCTTTTGCTGTAAATTTCACCGTGAGGAACCACGCTCAATATTCTGCCGGTAAGCTCTTTTTCAAAGCCGTTCATCACGCTAAGTAACACGATTAAAACGAAACATCCAAGCCCTATGCCAATGGTAGAAGACATTGAGATAAAAGATATAAAGCGCTGTTGGGACCGGGTTTTCCTAAACTTTTGCGCAAGTTCAAGGGCGAGCATTATGGCTCTCCTTTGGCATGACTTCACTTGCTAGACGGCCATCTTTTATTTTTAACACCCTATCCATTTTACCCGCTAACGCTATGTCATGGGTCACAACGACAAAAGCAGTACCTTTTTTTTCACTCAAGTTTTTAAGCAGTTTATAGATTTGCTCTCCGGTGGAATCATCAAGATTTCCCGTTGGCTCGTCAGCTAAAACAACAGAAGGCTCTGTAACCAAAGCGCGAGCAATGGCTACTCGTTGGCGCTCACCGCCAGACATGGCAGAGGGTAAATGGTCGAAGCGATGTGATAAGCCCACTTCTTCCAGCATATCTCTTGCTTTAGCCTCAGCATGCTTTGATGAAAGACCTCTGATACGAAGGGGCATTGCCACGTTTTCCAGAGCTGTAAATTCACCAAGCAAATGATGGAATTGATAAATAAACCCCATTTCGTCGTTGCGAAGTTTTGCCAAAGCATTACTTGATAACTGATTAAGCGCCTTACCTTTAAACTCAACGTCACCGGTTGATGGTTTATCCAAACCACCTAGAATATGCAAAAGTGTACTTTTTCCTGAGCCTGAGCTCCCTAATATTGCGACATGCTCGCCTGCTTTAATCGCGAGAGAGACATCATGTAGAACGGGCGTGGCGTTGCTACCGTCTTGGTAGGTTTTATTGATATTGCGGCAAATTAGCACGTCTTGCATGCGACTGTTCTTCTAAGTTTTTCAGGCGGTTAATGGTAGCGTTAAACACTACCAACACCAACCGAAAAATGACAGTCATAAAACGCGTTAGAGGGTCTCTTGAACGGTTTTTGCAAGTGCATTGACTGATTGTGGCTTACCGAATAACCAACCTTGCCCAAAACCAATCTTTAACCCTTTCAGTTCATTAAGCTGTTCAAGGTTTTCCACGCCTTCCGCTATCAACTCTACATTGAGGCCATCTGCAATACTTACGATATGGGGAATAAGTGACGAGCGGATGCTGTTTTCTTCCATATCCATGACAAAACTTCGATCAATTTTTAGATAATCACAGTTTAATGTTTTTAACTGTCCTAAATTCGAATACCCAACCCCAAAATCATCAATAGCAAATAGGAAACCTTTGCTTTTTAGTGACTTAATATGTTTTGCTGCGCTTTGCGTTGCTATTTGCTCGTCTTCGGTTATTTCTAACACTAACTTGAAATTTTTAATGTTCATATCAAGAACAAAATCTAAGTTGAGGCAACTGTCGCGGGTAAAATCGAACGGAAATAAGTTGAACGACACTTTAAACCCCTCGGGAATATCGGGGTTATCGTTAAGATCGTTCATGGCTTTGGTTATCATGTCGATGGTGAATTCCCACGTCATGTCTTGCTCTTTTATTTGGGGAATAAATTCATCCGGGTATATTGGCCCAAACTCGTCTTTATAACGGCTTAATACTTCACAGCCAATAACTTTACCAGACTGTAAGTCTACAAATGGTTGATAAAGTGAGTAAAATCTGTGTTCTCGCAGCCCTTTACTCACTCTTGATTCTAATGAACGTCTTCGCCTTAAATAGTTAAACGTTATCATATGTGTGAGTGCTGCCGTCATTAGCATCACGAAAACAAATAGCACAAGCTTTCCAAGATGAAGATCTAACACTCTTCCGTGATCAGATTTAACCTGAAGGCATGTACTGGTATAACGTTCATCACACAAAATAAACTGTAATGAGAAATACCCGGTGCGTGCATCCATGTCCTGCTGACTAAGTGTCGAGTCCACTAAAACTGGGTTTCCAGCCATGTGATAAAATTGGTCACCGTTGTAAAAAAGCTGCCAGTCCTGGATATAACTGTAGCCAATGATACTATCCATATCTAACACGGCATTGTAACGACCTCGTTTTACAATAGTCCCTGTCGCTTGCTTGTCAAAAAGCTGCAGCGGCGTATTGATCCAAAACGCATCATCAAGCTTGGTATAAAAATCGGGCTCGTCTGTCGCTAACGGCTCCTCTAAAATGCCCAGATAGGTGCTGCAAACAAGCGCATTTTCTTCATAAAAACCTATTTCTTTTACAAAACGAGAGCGAAAGAGCGTTTTTCTCATTTCAGCTAGGTTGTCTTTGCCACACGATTCGTATGGAAGTGCATTGAGGTAGTCTAATGTTATTTCTGCATCTCTAAAAACAGCACGCACATTATTGAGAATCTCTGATGCACGGTTTTCTTCCTGCTCTCGAACAAACAGAAACATAACAGCGCCAAGCAGCAGTGTCACAGCTGCTACACTGATTAATGAAACGAGAATGGCTTTTAGGTTATCTGCAAGAAAATACTGTTTTTGTTCGCTTTTTGTCATAAGTCTTTGCTTCTAGAACATGCAGAGCGTAACTCTAGTACATCTGTGAAAAAAAGCATTACGACTTTAGCGCATATTATACTAGCCCGCATAGATAAGTATTATTTCTAATTTGTCAGTTTTAATGAAAAAAATCGGTAAAGCAGAATTTTATAAACGGGAACTGGGATTAAAAATTCAATGGAAGTATAGAGTAAAGCATAAAGTAATACTTTGGGCGTAGACTACTGTTTTCGAGTGGGCTTTTGCTTTGAAAATAAGGATGACATTTCTGAGGAGGATATCTAAAGGCTTCCAAAAATGGCGGAGCGGACGGGACTCGAACCCGCGACCCCCGGCGTGACAGGCCGGTATTCTAACCAACTGAACTACCGCTCCGCATTATGGGAAGCGCGCATATTCGATTAATGGCGGAGCGGACGGGACTCGAACCCGCGACCCCCGGCGTGACAGGCCGGTATTCTAACCAACTGAACTACCGCTCCACATAATCGAGATTGCGCTGTATAACTAAATGGCGGAGCGGACGGGACTCGAACCCGCGACCCCCGGCGTGACAGGCCGGTATTCTAACCAACTGAACTACCGCTCCGAAGACCTTTTAGTTATACCATTGAAAGAGTGGCGGAGCGGACGGGACTCGAACCCGCGACCCCCGGCGTGACAGGCCGGTATTCTAACCAACTGAACTACCGCTCCACATCTTCAATGTTATCAGTTAGTTGACTTGGCTTATGTTGCCCTGTCCCCTGACTGCGGCGCAGATAATACGTATTCCCCCATGTGGAGTCAACGCTTTTTATTAATAAAATTGTCATCTGCGGTTTGTTTGCCTGTTAAATAAGCATTATGTCGAAATAAAATTCAATGTGGATAAATTAGCGACGGTGATTCTCTTATATAAATCGATTTGACTAAGCGCCGTCAGAATTTTTCTTCTTTTTAAACATGCCCAATATTTTTTTGAAGCCCTTAGGCTGTGCTTCCATTGTAATATCCGCATCAGTTGTTTGTGTGGGCTGCTTAACCGCAGCTTTCATCGTTGAACTTGATTTAGCAGTACTTCTTTTCTTACGCACAACAATAATCACAACCGCTGCAATAACACCAATAAGAACAATTGAGCCATTAACGACAACCAACAACAGCGTTAAGGTGCCTTCATCAATTTCATCTTCATCAATAGCACTATCTTCAATCACTGTGTTATCGGCCATTGGCGCAATGATAGGTGCGCTTCCGTCAACTATCGGGTCTTCCCCATTTATTAACGGGTCTTCAACTTCAGGCTCTACCGGTCCTTCCGCTACAAAACTAAATTCAGGCACATCTAAAATAAAGTCTCTTCCATCAACGGTAGCACCGTATGCGGTAACTTTTACGCGGAAAATGCCTCTTTCGTAAGCTACAATAAGATGCTCTCGTGGTTCGCTACCTCCCTCAGTAAGAGAGAAGTTCTGCATGTCTGCATTAGGGAACTTAACTTTTCCGTCCACCAACAAAGATTCGATGTCTACCAATTCCCTATTAACGTCAATAATAATTTTATGATAGCCATCACCGCCACCATTCATCTCGACATTAATTGACACAGGGTTGTCATGAAGCACGATAGGCGTGCCCTCTTCCTCTCGGGTATACATAGGCGTAGTGACTCTGAAGACAGGTTTCCATTCGCCAGCGGCAACTTTTAAATTAAATTGCCCTGTGAAAATACCGTCGGCGGGTCGCTCGTCCATTCCCCTCCCATCATCGCGAAAGGTGGCGATAGTCTGATCTCCAGTTCCAAAGTTACCAAAATTAGGGTTGTTGGTACTTTTAAACTCAATATCAAGCTCCACGACGTCTCTGAATTGTTTATGCTCAATTTTTTTACCGTTATTGGTAAGGTAGGCCGTTGATTTCAGGATTTCACCAGCAAACAGTATCTCAGGCAGAGGGTCTGCGTGAAGTTCAATATTCGATAAAACCATGACTCGACTTTCTGGTAGCACTTGGCCGACTGCCTGCCATGGCCCTGGTACCGGATCTTTTATTGTGATCATGTCAAAGGTATCAGAATCAAACCACTGGACCTTTTCTTCATCGAAACGCCCTTGAAATAGCTTTGAGCCATCGGGTCTAACTAAAACGACAGGGGCGGAGCCATACTCGCGAAAGAAAACCATGGTGATTTCCTTTATATTGTAGTCAACGCGGAAACGATTCTGTAAGAGCTTGATCGAATTCGTGTAGTCGTCGCCTAGCTCGGTAAGCACAGACGTGTCGACAGACTGATTATTTTCTTGAGTAGTTTGAAGCACGCTGTCAGCAAGCTGACGCGCAGCGTCTCGCTCATCTTCTTGAGACTGTGCTGCAGCAATAGAGTAAATCAATGATGCTAAAATAATTACCCAATAAAACCACACTCTCACGCTACGCTGCTCCTGCACTCTAATGGTGTGTTAAATATGATGTGAAATAGCAAATACCCGTCCGCATCGACTACGAACATTTTAACTCTCGCTGACTGAGTAATTATCTATGCGAACTAGTATTAGACCCCTCTTCTTACTGAGGACGCCATAGACATTTCCCCCCCGCCTTTTCAACAATATCTAAGCGAGCTTCATGCTGTGTTAACTCATCGGCGGTAGCTTTAACAACCTTTAATTTATTTGCACTGCGAACGACTCTGCGAATTGCAGTAGAGTCAGTCTCACTGCCTCCTGATGATGCGAGTTTTAATTTAGTTTGGCCACCGGTCATCAACAGATAAACATCGGCGAGTATCTCAGCATCGAGTAAGGCCCCGTGGAGGGTACGGTGGCTGTTGTCTATGCCGTAACGCTTACACAGTGCATCAAGGTTATTTTTCTGCCCAGGATGCATTTGGCGAGCAAGGGTAAGTGTATCCAGAACATCGCAAATTTTGCTGGTAATAACGCCCGACGTTGACGCCTCCATTTTGAATTCATGATCCATGAAGCCCACGTCGAACGGCGCGTTGTGAATAACCAGCTGAGCACCTTTGATGAAACTAACAAATTCTTGAGCAACTTGTGAAAACGTTGGCTTATCGGCAAGAAATTCGTTGGTAATACCGTGAACTTCAATAGCCTCTTGCTCTATGTGGCGACCAGGGTTGATATACACATGAAAGTGATTCCCCGTTAATCGGCGGTTTACTAACTCAACACAGCCAATTTCGATAATACGGTGGCCTTCTTTGGGGTCAATACCAGTGGTTTCAGTATCGAGTACAATTTGGCGCATGGAACCTCTACTATAATTACGCTTTCATTTTTTGATAGTATATCAACCCCTTCGCAATCCGCTAAGGGAAAAGACAAGATAAATTAAAGGAAGCGTTGTGGCTCAAAAAACCATCCATATATACACCGACGGTTCGTGTTTAGGTAATCCGGGGCCCGGCGGCTACGGTGCCGTACTCATTTATAAACAGCATAAAAAAGAGTTGAGCGACGGTTTTTCACATACTACAAACAACCGAATGGAGCTTCTCGCGCCTATCGAAGCACTTAATAGTCTTACTGAACCATGTAAAGTAGAACTTACTACCGACAGTCAATACGTAAAAAATGGTATTAATCAGTGGATCCATAACTGGCGTAAGAATGGCTGGCGTACCTCAGATAAAAAGCCAGTAAAAAACGCGGATTTGTGGAAGCGTTTGGATGAAGCGGTTAAAAAGCATGATGTAAATTGGCATTGGGTAAAGGGCCATTCTGGCCACCCGGAAAACGAACGTTGCGATGATTTAGCAAGAGGCGCCGCAGAGGCTAACCCTACGAAGGTAGATGAGGGTTTCGTCAGTAATTAGCATGAGCACAAGGGCTTAGCATGATCACAAAGGCAAAACGTTTTGGATTGAAATTACCTCATGCCCCTTTCAACTGATAACGATTTTGCCCAACCTTATCTATCTTTAGAAAGAAAGTGGGGCGATATCTCACATGAGATAACGCTCCTTTGAATACCCTAATACCCTCTCTATTTTTGACGCTGGCAAGCAGGCTTCCCAATAGTCTCCCCTACCAAGAAACCACTAATTTCCCTTGGGTATCATTATTTTCTAATCTGGCATGGGTCTTACTGACGTCATCAATATGATAATGTGTATCAATATTTACTTTTAACTCACCACTTTCGAACGCGGGTAGGCACACAGCCGCAAAATTTCGAATAAGCTCCGCCTTATAATCATCACTGCGATTTCGCAGCGTAGTGCCAATGATTGAGGCACGCTTTCCAAGCAACAACGCCATATCGAGATTATCTGCATAACGTCCTGCCAGCATGGCAAGATTAACCACTTTGCCGTCTTGTTTAAGCACTTTTAGATTGCGATTAAGGTAGTCTCCTCCCACCATGTCCAGCACCATATCTACACCTTCGGGCCATGCATTGTTGAGCACTTCATCGAACGCTTGTTGTTTGTAATTTATTATGTGTTCCGCACCATTTTGCTCACACAGCGACAGTTTCTCTTTGCTCGATGCCGTTACTGCGCTATGTACTCCCCAATAGCGACATAATTGCGTAGCCGCCAAACCAACACCGCTAGCACCGCCGTGAATGAGAGCACGCTGAGCAGGTTTAATGTGAGCTATGGCACGCAAGCATTGAAATGCAGTAAGGAACACCTCGGTAAGACCGGCAGCTTCGAAAAATGGCATTCCTTCAGGGATAGACATAAGGTGAGCGGGGTTTACCAAAACTTCTGTTGCGTATCCGCCACCTGCAACTAAGCCAAAGACCTTATCCCCTTCTTTAAACGTACTTACATCACTGGCGACTTCAGAGACCACGCCCGCGACTTCTAAACCTAAAATTTCACTCTCTCCTGGCGGTGGCGGGTATTTTCCCTGACGCTGAAGTGTATCGGCTCTGTTTACCCCAAACGCCTTTACGTCTACTTTTACTTTACCCTCTGACAAGGAGTAGCCTTGACGTTCATTTACGGTCAGCGCCTCGGGTTTGCATCCTTTTTCGAAATTCACATAGTGCATAGTGATAACTTATCCTTTTCAACAAAAGATTCGGTACGTATTTTCTTGACGAACAGTTTGGGTTTCTTTCGAGTTTATTCAACACAGAGCACACGAAATTGCGTATAATCGCGGCTATTCGCAGTACCGCATAACATATTACGAGAGCCCATATGTCAGCACAGGTTATATTACAACCATCTAGAGATAAATCACTACGCCGCAAACACCCTTGGGTTTTCGAAAGCGCCGTGGCTGAGTTAAAAGGACGGGCTCGCGTTGGCGATACGGTAGACGTGTACGATTCAGAAGGCGACTGGTTAGGCAAAGGCGCATATTCGCCAGAATCAAAAATCCGCGTTCGCATGTGGACGTTTAAGAAAGAGGAAAGCATTGATAATGGTTTCTTTCTGCGCCGTCTAGAAACCGCTTTAACATTGCGTAAACGCCTTTTTGACCCGAGTAAAACCAATGCCTTTCGTTGGGTTGCCTCAGAGAGTGATGGCCTTCCCGGGGTAACAATAGACCTTTACGACAATGTCGCCGTAGTTCAACTGTTAAGCGCTGGCGGTGAGAAACACAGAGATAAAATAGTCTGGGCTATCACCAAGCTTATGCCCGACATTCACATCTATGAGCGAAGCGATGTGGATGTACGCAAAAAAGAAGGGTTAGAGCCTGTGACAGGCGTACTTCATGGCGAACCGCCCATGCAGGTAACGGTTTTAGAAAACGGCATCAACATTGTAGTGGATATCGAAAACGGCCATAAGACGGGTTTTTATTTAGACCAACGAGACAGTCGTGCAGCCGCCGCTCATTACGCAAAAGACGCAGACGTACTTAATTGCTTTAGCTATACAGGTACGTTTTCATGCTACGCCCTATCAGGCGGCGCAAACTCGGTGACCAACGTCGACGTGTCTCAACCAGCGCTAGATTTGGCTAAACATCACATTGCAATAAATGGTTTAGACGAAAACAAAGCGCAATATATCAATAAAGATGTGTTTAAAGCGCTTCGCGAGTATCACGAACAAGGTAAGCAGTTTGATATGGTTATTCTTGACCCACCGAAGTTTGTAGATAGTAAAGCAACGTTGAATCGCGCTGCGCGCGGATATAAAGATATCAACATGTACGGCATCCACGCAGTCAAGCCTGGCGGGCTGCTGCTTACGTTTAGCTGTTCTGGGCTAATGCCTGCCGATCTCTTTCAAAAGGTCGTCGCCGATGCCGCGCTCGACGCAGGTCGTACCATAAAGATCATCGCACGTTTAAATCAAGCGTCAGACCACCCTATTATCGGAACTTACCCAGAAGGGTATTACCTAAAAGGGCTGGTATGTGAAGTAACCGACGATTGATACAAAAGCGCCTGTACAGAATATGCACAGGCGCACGTTTATGCTCGTTATTGAAAGAAAATCTTCTCATTGAACGCCGCTGGGCAACACTACATTAGGATGCGAACGTAATACCAGTCCGCATAGATAATTACCCACTCAGCGAGAGTTACAATGTTCGTAATCGCGGCGTGTTACCGCAGGTATAGTGGTTCTACATCAAGGTAACACAACAAAGATTACGGACATTTTAAACTCGCCCTTCGGGAAGGTCTGGCAAGCTTCCTAGCTTCATACCCTTAAATGACGACCCTTCTTTTCGTGCTTCTAACTTTTTCCAAACCATTTCGTGAAAGTAAAATGCAACCGTATTAATTGATGGCTCTACAAGCGCAACGGCTCCACCGACTACAACGCTGCCAGTAAGTAAATAAGCGACGGTAAACGCTACGGTAAAGTGCATAACGGCAAAAGTTATAGTTTTCTTCATAGTGATAACTCTCTTTACGTTGAAATCAGGATGCTTTCTTAATATTGAGAATTATTATCAATTAGAGATTAATTAGAAAATAGAAAAAATTAAACGCGCTATTCGTTTAAGTAGATGAAAGTGTAGATACTCATTGAAGAGCGAAGAACGTTTACTTTGATAGGACAACGCAGTAACAGAACAGCGTTGCAATAGAACAGCCTAATTTTGCCATTCCCTAAACGCGGAAACGAAGACGCGCAACGACAACACTACATAAAGGCAAAAGTAGCATAGCGGCAATCACGAAGGCGAAGCGAAAGCCTCGCCAAAACATATGCGAAGCTCTTTTATTTCATCTGCGAAATTTCAACGCCTATGATACAGCTCGATTCTGATTCAGGCTCGCAACGTACTACGGTTGCTAACGCTGCTAGAGAAGGTATTTGTGAGCTCGAAGATTCGATCGCAACGCTTACTTGTGTACCTACTTCAATTGAAGGTTCATCTACCTCTAACGACATACCCGTAGCACTGATATCTTTACACAATGCCTGCATGGTCCGGCTCGACTCATCGTCAGTTATTTGCAACTGACACGGCGAATTTACCATCATCCTGAAAAAATTTCGCTTATCGTCGTATCCCAACATCTCTACTTCTCCTGATTTTTAGCACTTCGCTTACGACTACATCTGTTGTTATAGGGGGATGCGCATAACTTGTCAATCTAACTGTTCAATATTTATTCAACAAAACTAAAAACCCTTGATTCCTATTGCTTTGAAGTCAATTCAAACGAATGAGGTAAACTGGCTATATTAAGAAGGAATAGCTCCTAAAAGTCAGCGAGATACAAGGTGATCCGTTTGGCTGATATTGGATAAGCAGTTCCCAACTGTTGGGCGAATAAAGAAACCCTTAACTCCTCTATCATCCAGCGCACATCAAGCAGGTCTTGAGGTACTTTACCTTTTGGATATTTCGCACACGCCTTTTCCCACTCTTTAATAGACTTTTCTACCGTAGCCTGGTGCATTCTGTCTTTGTTCGGATCAATAGGTAATTTCTCAAGACGGCGAGCAAGTCCTTTAATATATCGGTTCCAGTCATCGAGCCTTGACTCACCAATCTCTGAAACAAAACCAGGGAAAACTAACGATGCCAAGTGCGCTTTACAATCACCTAACGCATTAATCATGGTCAAAGGCACATTACCTTTCATTTGCTTTTGACATTGGTGAGCAAGGGTTAACCCTTGTTCAACCTGTTGTGCTATCTCTAATACTTTGTCGTTGATATTCGCACGTGCAATGTCTAAACATGCTTCAAAATCAGCTTTATTGCGGATATCTGTATTATTAGCTTTGCTATACTCGGTCACTATGGCATCAATGCCAGCAAAAATGCAGTCATCGATTAACGCTTTTATCTGGCCAAACGGATTAAAATACAGGCCGAGTTTAGCTTTATTGGGGAGCTTGCTTTGCAGGTAGTTAAGTGGCGATGGCATGGCATTTTTAATCAACACATTAACGCCCTGTTTGTGCAGTACTTGAGCCTTGTCTGCCTCTTCAATTAGAGCAATGTCGACCTTTTCACCTTTTTGAACCAGTGCAGGGAAAGCTTGCACTTCAAATCCACCGACTTTTTGAACGAACGTTTCAGGTAAGCTTTCAAAATCCCATTGCTCTATGTTGCTACGCTCTAATTCTGGGGTCGCGGCCTTCTCAAAAGTTTGCTTCACCTGTCCTGCGCACTGCTGTTTGAGTGCATGAAGATCATCGCCTTTGGCAATATCGTCACCGCTGTCATTGACCACGGCGAAGTGCATTTTTAAATGCTTATCAAGCTGTGACAGGTTCCACTCTTCGCTTTCAATAACGACTCCTGTCATTTTGCGCAATTTATCGGTAACGGCATCAAGTATAGGTATGGGGCGGTTGTTCTTGTCTGTCTCGCTTATATCAGCTAGGCACGCCTCTGCAAAGTTGGGGGCCGGAACAAAATTGCGGCGAAGGCGTTTCGGCAAGGTTTTAATTAAACCAACGATTAGATCGTGCCTCAACCCCAGCACCAACCAGTCGAATCCGACGTTATCTACTTGGTTAAGCACAGGCAGGGGAATAACTACGGTAACACCATCATCTTCAGCGTTGGGCTCAAAGTTGTAGCGCAGCGGTAAAGTAATGTTGCCTTGACGCCATACATCCGGAAAAGCATTGGCTACCGATTGACCTGGCTGCTGACGATAAACGTCTTCTTCTTTAAAAGTTAAGCCGTCATTGCTACCGTGCTGTCTAAACCATTTTTTAAACGCAGCATCGTTGTTCGCTTCAACAGGAATACGCTTAGCGTAAAAACTAACTAGTTCCTCGTCATCAACAATGAGGTCGCGCCGACGGGTCTTTTGTTCAAACTCATCCGCTTGTTCAAGTAACGCCTGATTATCTTGCAAAAAGCTATAATTTAGCTTGGTATTACCTTCAACCAAGGCCTCTCGAATAAACAACTCGTGACAGATTGCCGGGTCGATGAGACTGTATACCTTGGCCCGCTTCATGACGATTGGCAGGCCAAACAGCGTAACTTTTTCAAACGCGATAACCGCTCCGCGCTTTTTTGACCAGTGCGGTTCTGAATAACTTCTTTGCACCACGTGTTCGGCCAAGGGCTCAACCCATGCAGGGTCTATTTTCGCCACTACTCGGGCAAAGAGCTTAGACGTTTCAACGAGTTCGGCCGCCATCACCCATTTTGGCTGGGACTTTGATAAGCCAGAACCAGGAAAAATAAGGAAGCGAGAATTGCGCGACCCCATGTACTCGCGCTCTTTGTCTTTAAAGCCCATGTGTGACAGCAAACCGCTGGCAATGGCTTGGTGAATAGCCTGATAGTCTGCTTCTTGCTTGGAAATACCAAAACCAAGCTCAGCGATAGATTTTTTAAGCTGGCTCACAATGTCCTGCCATTCACGCATGCGCAGATAGTTAATAAAGTTCTGCTTACACCATTTACGTAATTGGTTTTGACTAAGCGAATTTTGTTGCTCTCTGAACGCTACCCACAAGTTGTAAAGACTTATAAAGTCAGAGTCTTTGTCGTGGTATTCACTGTGTTTCTCATCTGCTTGCTGGCGTTTTTCCTGCGGGCGCTCTCGAGGGTCTTGGATAGAAAGTCCCGCCGCTATCACCATCACTTCACTTAATGCGTTAGTGCGTTCGGCCTCAATCACCATACGTGCATAGCGCGGGTCGATAGGCAATCGTGCCACTTGGCGCCCTAACGAAGTAAGCTGCATTTTGCCTTGCTGTTTGCCCTTCCCTTTAGTTATTGCCTGAATTTCTTCAAGCAGGCGAAAGCCATCGTTAATATTGCGATTGTCCGGTGGCTGAACAAAAGGAAAAGCGGCAATATCACCTAAGCCCAAGGCGAGCATTTGCAAAATAACCGATGCTAAGTTGGTACGCAGAATTTCAGGGTCGGTAAATTCTGGACGCCCTAAATAATCGTCTTCACTGTATAAACGAATACAAATACCGTCTGAAACACGGCCGCATCGTCCTGCCCGCTGGTTTGCTGATGCCTGTGATATTGGCTCAATAGGTAGGCGCTGCACTTTGCTTCTGGCGCTGTATCGTGAAATACGCGCAAAGCCTGGGTCTATAACGTATTTGATACCAGGCACAGTTAACGAGGTTTCTGCTACGTTGGTAGCAAGCACGATTCGTCTGCCGCTGTGTGACTGGAAAATACGGTTTTGCTCTGCAGCCGATAGCCTTGCGTAAAGGGGCACGATTTCAGTATTGCGATAATGCTGCTTGCTAAGCGCATCCTGCGTGTCCCTGATTTCACGCTCGCCGCTTAAAAACACCAAAATATCACCTGGTGCTTCGCGCATAAGTTCGTCAACGGCATGGACGATAGCATCGCTTTGGTCCATGTCCTCATCAATATCTTCAGGGGCGTGATAGCGAATTTCTACCGGATAAGTACGACCGCTTACTTCGATAATTGGCGCATTATTGAAGTGCTTTGAAAAGCGTTCAGGATCGATAGTAGCAGACGTTATGATAAGCTTTAACTCAGGGCGCTTATCTAAAAGCTGACGCAAATAGCCCAGTAAGAAGTCGATATTAAGGCTACGCTCGTGAGCTTCATCGATTATGATAGTATCGTACTGATTTAAGAAACGATCTTGCTGCATTTCAGCAAGCAGCATACCGTCAGTCATCAGTTTTACGTAGCTTCGCTCACTGACCTGATCGCTAAAGCGAATTTTAAAACCTACCTTCTCACCTAAAGGGGTATTTAGCTCTTCGGCAATGCGGGTAGCAACACTTCGCGCCGCCAATCGTCTAGGCTGGGTATGGGCAATCATGCCGCTAACACCACGGCCTAATTCCAAGCAAATTTTTGGCAACTGGGTGGTTTTACCTGAACCGGTTTCACCAGCAACAATCACTACCTGATTATTAGCAATGGCCTCTTTGATATCTTCTTTCTTATCGCTTACCGGCAGCGGTGGGTACTCTATCTTGGGTAAATTGGCCTTCCGCCAAGTGCGCTTTTCTATCGATGCTTCAATATCGGCGTTTAGCTTTTCAAACTGCGCCCGTAAACTGTCTTCGTTAAGCACACTCTCGTTTTGTGATCCTTCACTGGCAGGCTTAAGCGTGCTTTTATTTACCGAACCGCCGTTTTTGGCTTGCTCTTTATTACCTAAAGACGCGCCATTTGCTTTTTGCATAAGTTGCATTATGCGGCGCTTTAGACGAAATTTATCGGCGCTTAAGCAGTCATCAAGTTTGTTATAGAGAGGTTTTATTGCAAGTGGTGAAGACAAAGTTGCATCCTACAGAGTTTTTCTATACGTCAATAAATTTCGGGCGGTGATCCTAGAAGATACCGCCCTAAAAAGCTAGTGTGTTAAGCGTTACGTGATTTTAAGCGCTTTGGGTTAGTTCATCGTCTTGTGGAGTTTTAAAACGGGGGAATCCAAACCAAATCGCCGCTACGCCAAACACAAATATGAGCATGGGGTACCAGCAGTAAGGCGTGATGGCTAAAGGTGAAATCCCCACTACCGCGGCAGCACTTAATAGCTGCGCTCCGTAGGGCACTAAACCTTGAAAACTGCAGGAAAAGATATCCAGTAACGATGCGGTACGACGAGGGTCAACGCCGTACTTTTTATTCAAATCTTTAGCAATCGGACCTGCGGTAACAATCGCGATAGTATTGTTTGCGGTGGTAATATCTAGAAAGCTGACTAAACCAGCAATACTAAACTCTGCACCCTTTTTAGACGTCACTCTGCGAGTTAAACGTTCAATTAACCAGGCAATGCCACCATTAGCGTGCATAAGCGCTACAATGCCGCCTATGGTAATAGCAATCATCGCCAAGTCTTGCATCCAGCCCATCCCCTTTTGAATGCTTTGCATCATCGAAAGCATGGTAAAGCTTTCTTGCACCAATCCAACCACACAGGCACTAGCAATACCAACCGCCAAAACGCTGATAACATTAAATCCGGTAAGCGCGAAAGCAATGATGCACAAATAAGGAACTATGCGCCAGAAATCATAGCTGCCACCCTCAACGATACCTGATGTGTCTACATCGACCATAAGCAGTAACCCCATGGTGACGATGCAGGCTGGCACGGCAACCATTAAGTTCGCCCTAAACTTATCTTTAAGATGCACTCCTTGGGTACGCGTTGCAGCAATGGTGGTATCTGACACGAACGACAAGTTATCACCAAACATAGCGCCACCTACGACAATACCTAGCGCCATTTCCACCGGCAGACCTAAGCTTGTGGCAAGGCCCGCGCCTATAGGAGATAACGCGGTAATGGTGCCCATCGACGTGCCCATAGAGAATGATATAAAACAGCAAATCAAAAACAGGCCTGGCAATATCAGTGCCGAGGGCACAAATTGCAGCGCCATATTCACCGTGGCATCTCGTGCACCAATATCAATGGTTACCGCATAAAACGCGCCAGCCAATAGGAATATGAGCACCAACAGAATAATATTTTTATCACCGCCCCCTTTACAAAAAGTCTGAACTTTTTCAGAGAAGCTAATCTTTTTTCCTTTCGGATTTAAACACAAGCCATACCCAGCGCTTATAAAAAACGCCACTAAAATTGGCATTGCTGTAATGTCGTTCGTAGTGATCCCAGTAACGACAACAAGAACCACGAAAAGCAGTATTGGCGTTAGACCCATCGCATTGGGCAATACAGAAGGTGGTGAAGTAGCGTTATTTTCGCGCACAGGAAAACTCTCTTTTGATTTTATACTTATCTACAATTGATTAGCGACAACGGTGCCGTCTTGGATTTGGCCTTTCTGGATCGCAAATAAACAGACAATCTAAGCACTTAAGACCTTTACACGCATGGTTTGCTGCAGCCTTAGCGGATTTTACGTCAATTTTTTACGTCAATAATATAGCGCAATGAACATTGCGTCTTTCATAATTTAAAAACGTAAAAAAACATAAGCGGGAGAGGATAAAAGTTTTTAGCGCTATTGAAAAGGGAATTACTCGGGTTTACACAAGTTACGTGTTTAAGAGTCTTAGCTCACTCGGGGTTTTGCCCGTTAGCCGCTTAATTGTACGGCGAAAATTAGGTAAATCGTTGATACCCATTTTACTGGCCGCCTCTTCGTTATTGGCTTTATATACAGACAGCAAAATCAATGCGTAGTTGCGCCAGACTTCTTCTGATAATTGACGATAGCTGGTATTAAACTCTTTCAACTTGCGCTTGAGTGTAGCTGGGCTAATGGTTAACTTTTCGGCAAGCTCGGGCAGAGCACTGCCCGAATGCCCCGATCTTATCGATTGGTAAACATGACTTCTTACATAGTCAGGAAGTGAGATAAGTGGGGAAAGTGTGAGGCCAGCATGCGTTGCTAATGCAGGCTCATTGGTCATATCCGATGCACTATCAATAGACGCTGACAGTGATTCATGTAACGCGCTTTTTTCAAAACTAATGCTGCTGACTGGACAATTAAAGGTAAGTTTAAGCCCTAAATGGGTTTCAAAATCAGCGATATTTTTTGGCCGAGGGCAGGTAAAAGAAAAAGAAGCCGGAACGCGTTGTTTACCGATGCCTTTTAAAAGTGCAATTAAGGTGGCAAATCCTATTTCGCTCACAAACTGTGCCATTTTCACATTGGCCGGGGTGAACAGAGGGACCAAAATTATCTTACCGTGAATATCAAAGCGCTGATATTGACATAAGGGCATACTGCTCCAACGAAATGCCTGATGCTGTACAAGGTGAGTCAGCAGTTCCTGCAGCGTATCGCAGGTTTGCAAAACGTGTAAAGGGCTGCGCAACCACTGAGAGGCTAACGCATTGCCCAGTAGAAAGCTGACGTCTGCGCCTTTTGTTTGACTTTGAACATTGGCAAGTAGCGACTGGTATTGTTTAATACTGATCAAAGAATTAGGCTGCAGCGTGTCTTCAAAAATACCTGTGCCCCTGAACAACTTGTTTTTGTTCGCGCCACGGGTAATTGAAACGTCAAGTACAGCCTTAACCAGCCAATAACCCGCAATGACCTTATCGTGTATTGACTGCACAACATCAGAACTAACAAAGACATCCACGCAAAATGCATCGACATTATCTTTTGTAGTGTTTTTTACTGAGTCTTTTGCTGTGTTTTTTGCAGAGCCCCCCATACCAGCATTGCGTTTTACGTCAACATCCATTGAAGCTAGCTCAGACGAACGCTTCTTGTTCTCACAATGTGTATCGCTGCCGTCATCGAGTAATGACGGTGTCGCTCCTACGGTAAAACTTGGTACGCTCAATTCCATCTGGTCTTTACTGCGCTAAATTTCGTTTTTTTATTCATTATATTGTCGATTACGCGGCGCTTTTTTGGGGCCGTTCAAGTTCAAAAAGCATTGCGTTTAAGACTGCGGAAAGCTTCTGATTGGGCAACAGCGTTACGCGTGTACTTCGGGCCGTCGTATAAATCGCATTAGCGTTTAAATTGTGTCTGAAAGCGAGATGCTGAATACTGACCTTTATCTCATTAATAATGATATCGGCCTGTGTCGACGACACATCCGGTAAAAGAATAGCAAAGCGATCGCCAGCATAGCGGCAGGCTAGGTCATGTTGACGCAAGTTCATTACCACTAGCTGGGCAATCTCGTGGAGATACCGGTCTCCTTCCGCGTATCCATATTGCTGATTAAACACGGAGAAATTGTTGATATCTATGATGGCGAGCACAGCGGTTTTATTAACTTGCTGGAGCTTGTGAATTTGTTCTTTCCAGTATTCTGCTCGATAAAGCTGGGTTATCGGGTCAATTTTGTCATGATCGCGATAGTCCCATTCACGGCGTCTTAGCTGCAAATTGAGCGCTCTCTGTTCAAGATGCCACTGGTAAAGGGCAGCTGTCATAACCACCATGCCAACGGCTGCAGGATAAGACTCAATCATGCTTATCCAATGCGCACTTTCAGGGTAATGTAAAAACTCATCCAAAAAATCTAAGGTAGCCGAGAACAAGAAGAATCCCAGCCCAAAAACAAGAAGGCTTGTAACTTTACCTGGCGGTCGGCTGGCAAGTGCTGCGAGTATCCAAGCAAGCGTTAGTAAGACGATGCTTCCCTCCCCTACGATATCTAACCCTGAAATGTTAGCACTTTGTTTAGCGTTACCGACAGAAAATGATAAACACATAGCAAATGCGACAACGCTAATGGTAAATGCGAGCCACAATTTATGATGTCCAAACTGGGTGTTATTGGTAAAGGTAAACATAATGCCTCTTGGTATCTCTTAATAATTTGCACACTGCAAGCTGTTCTGCTGTTGATAAGCGCGCTAAATTGCGTAGACCTTGATAGTCAAACGCAGAAAAATCGTTATCAAATGCCGCCACGAAGCGTTGACTTTTCAAGGTTGAAGCGTGGAGTCTTGCCTAAATAAGTTCGCAGTGTCGAGGGTCAGTTTGGCTCATCAATGTGACATCTTCATGGCAAATATTTCTACCCCTGTCTTTATTTCGCAAAAAAACCATTAAAATCAAAATCATAAGAAAGGGTCAATTTAGCTCAAAAAATTCTTGTCGCTAGGGTTTTAACCGGTACGTCTTTTTACAAACATCAAATCGTCATATAACTGTCATGCGGGATTCTTAGGGTACTCTCTCGTTAACTTAGCACTTACTAAACACTCCTTTTGACTGCTTAATTGATTGGAAAACAAATGAAAATTAAAACCGCGTACTCTTCTCTTGCACTTGCTTGCGTTACGGCACTAGGCCTAAGCATTGCTTCACCTGCTATGGCGGCTGATGGTGTTATTATTGGCTCAGTAAAAGATGCCGCCAAGGCTCGAAGCTATGCCGGCGCACGAATTAAACTTATTGAGCTAGGCCTTACCACTGAAGCAGGCAGAGACGGCACGTTTCGCTTTCCTTCTATTCCTGAAGGCACCTACACCCTAGAAATCTCTTATCTTGGTGAAGATACCGTCACGCAAACGATTAACGTGACAGACAATGGTATTGCCCGCGCTGCCGTCGAATTTGGTAACGGCGATACCATTGATGAGATTTTGGTGCGAGGTCAACGAAGCGGACAAGCAAGCGCCATCAACCAGCAGCGCGTATCTGACCGTATCTCATCTATTGTTTCGGCAGACGCTATCGGTCAATTTCCTGACCAAAATGCTGCTGAATCCCTACAACGTCTGCCCGGGCTCTCTATAGAACGTGACCAAGGCGAAGGTCGCTTTGTAGGAATTCGCGGTATCGACCCCAACCTCAATAACGTAACCATCAACGGTTTGAATATTCCTTCTCCAGAGTCTGGCGTGCGCTCTGTTGCCCTTGACGTTATTCCATCTGAACTCATCCAAACATTAGAAGTATCGAAATCTGTTACACCAGATATGGACGGCGACGCCATTGGTGGCTCGGTGGCGGTTAAAAGCGTAAGCGCCTTTGATAAAGCCCGTGATACTGCAAGCGTTACCGTTCAAGCAAGTCAAAATGATTTAGTGGATAAAACCAGTCCAAAGCTGTCCGGTACCTTTACTAAAAAGCTTTCATCTGAGTGGGGTGTTGCCGGCGCTATCTCTTACTTTGACAGAGACTTTGGTTCGGATAACGTTGAAAGCAATGGTGATGACGAGCTTGAGCAACGCGACTACACAATCACTCGCGAACGTTTAGGTAGTGCGCTGAACATTGATTTTCGTCCCGACTTCAACAACCAGTATTTCCTTCGCACACTATATAGTGAATTTTCTGATGACGAATACCGTCAGGGCAACATTTTCACTTTTGACGGTGAAGACTCGGAAATAGAAAGAGAAAGTAAAGATCGTTACGAAAGCCAAAGTATCTTTACTGTGGCACTAGGTGGTGAGCATCAGTTAGAGACGTGGAGAGCAAACTGGCAACTTGGCTATGCAAAGTCTGATGAAGACGAACCAGACGCTTTGTACTATGTATTTAAAACAGAAAACGACAGCATTAACGCTGATTTAAACACCATGCGCCCAACAGTGTCGCAAAACGCTGATGCCATGGACTTATCTACCTATGAAGTAGATGAAATCAGTTTTGAAGATAACTACACCAAAGATACCGAAACCAGTATTAAATTTGACGCATCACGCCCTGTTAACCTGGGTGGATACATTGGTGAATTCAAATTCGGTTCAAAATACCGCAGCCGAGAAAAAGACAGAGACAGCAGCATCACGATTTTTGATGGTGACTTTGACGGGCTAGATGCCTCTCAGTTTGGTACTGCTAGCCCAGAGTATGCACTCGGTGACTTCGGTCCAGGGCTTAATCGCGGCGTTATGCGCAGCTACTTTAACGATAACCGCTCCAGCCTTGAAGTAGACAGCCTTAATTCAGAAGTTGAATCTCGCGGTGCCACATATGTAAATGAAGAAGATATTTTTGCCGCCTACGTGATGGGCAGCGTTGATATTGAAAAGCTTCACTTGGTCGCCGGTGTTCGCTATGAGCGTACCGACTTTTCAACGTCAGGCATGCGCGTAGAGCTTGTTGAAAACGAACAAACCGATGTAGAAGAAGTGGTCAACACACCATGGGAAGCTGAGCGCGATTATGACTATTGGCTACCGAGTGTAAACGCCAGATATACGTTTTCTGATAAGCTACAGCTTCGTGCTGCCTACACGCAAACCATTTCACGTCCAAAATTTGAAGATGTGGCTGCGTTTCAAATTATCGAAAGTAAAACCGAAGAAGACGATGGCGTATTCGTTACGGAACGTGAGGCAGAAGTGGGGAACCCAGAGCTTCAGCCTTATGAAGCGCAAAATGTTGACTTGTCACTTGAATACTACCCTGGTGACATTGGTGTAATTTCAGCAGGATTGTTCTATAAGAATATCGACAACTTTGTTGTGTACGCAGATGTTGCAGGTACCACCGGCTGGGAAGGCTTTGAAGAAGTTATTCAGCCAATTAATGGCGACTCTGCTGACTTAACTGGTTTGGAACTTTCTTGGGTCAAAGCCTTCAATAACGGGTTTATTGTATCTGCCAACGCAACGTTCACCGACTCTGAGGCCACCACATTCTTAGATGGCGAAACGTTCGAAACTCAGTTACCTAACCAATCAGATCGCATTAGTAACTTAACCATTGGTTACGAAGCGAATGATTTCAGCGTACGTCTTGCCACCACGTATAAAAGTGAAAACTTTGAAGAAATTGATGGTGATATGTTGAGATTTGAAGATGACCACGTACAGATTGATTTCATGGCCCGTTATTACATTAACGACAGCATGCAGGTGTATTTCAACGGCATTAACCTAGGTGACGAGCCTTTCTATAACTACTTTGATACGCGTAGTCAAAACGCGCAGTACGAAGAGTATGGCCGTACCTTCGAGCTAGGTTTTACTTGGCAGCTTAACTAGTCACTTTTATTTGTTGTTAATGTTCAGATGTTCGCAAGCTTCTATCATGGGGCTTGCGTCATCTGCTTTTGAGAGTCTTTCATGCACGGTTTACCCACATTTCTCCCTACCACAAAGCCAACATTCGCAACCTTGTTTGCGGTTGCGTTTTGTTTCACTTGCAGCCTTACTTCAGAGTTTGTAAAGGCAGAGCAAACAAGCCCCGCTCATTCCGCGGCAAGAACTAACGTAGCTATTGAAAATGCGAAGGCTACCAACGAGCAGTATTCAAATAGTTACTATGCGCACACCACGATTGAAGGTTTATCGGTACCGGATGACGCGATTTCTTTTTTAACGTTAGGTGACTGGGGCCGCAACGGTCACTTTTATCAAAAACACGTTGCTAAATGGCTAGATATTGCAAGCTACCAATTAGATGCCGAATTTATCGCAACCACCGGCGATAACTTCTACGATAATGGCATTGCGTCAATTGACGACCCTTACTGGCTGTCTTCTTACGAAAACATTTATCATCAACCTCATTTATTCATCGACTGGTACCCTGTGCTGGGTAACCATGACTATCGAGGTAACTGGCAGGCGCAAATAGATTACAGCACTAAGAGTCGACGTTGGGAAATGCCGGCGCGGTATTACAGTAAGACGTTAAAGCTTGACGATGGAAGCTCAGCACTCTTGTTATTTATCGATACGTCTCCGCTAAACCCCGACTATGCAGATGAAACTAAATATCAAAAAGCGTATTCACAAGGGGCATCCGAGCAGCTTGCTTGGATAAATACTATGTTGGCTAAAGAGCAATACACCTGGAAAGTTGTCATTGGACATCATCCACTTTATTCAAGTGGTAAACGCTATGGCAAAACAGAAGCTATCAAAGACGTATTAGAGCCCATTTTTCACAACCATGGCGTGAACCTTTATATTGCGGGGCACGAGCACGATCTTCAGCACAATCAATTACCCGGGGATGACCTGGTGCACGTTGTATCCGGTGGCGGCTCAGAAGTGCGTCCGGTTGGTAATTACGACTTTACACAATTCGCAAAATCGACGGGCGGCTTTGTCAGTGTGAGCGTTACAGCTAAAAACATCTTCCTTAATTACATCGATCACAATGGGAAGACGATTTACACCCACACAATGAATAAAGCCAGTAAGGCGTCTTCGACGACCACGATTCAGGATCAATAATGACAATGGATAATCAAAAAACAAAAGTGCTACACCGCGCATTAGCAAAGACCGCCGTTTTTACCGGCACTTTAACCGCACTCTTTAGCTGTGCAGCGCAAGATACGACAGCCTCGAAGACTGAAGTCGCGTCCACAGTTACTGTACTTACGCTTACACACCTTAAAAAAGGTTTTGAACAAACGCTCTATTACCAAAGCAATGATCACACTTATAAAGACACCCAGGCTAACAGCACAAAAACCTCAGAGCCTGAGTCACGAACTTACAATGACACCCATGGCATTGACACGCTTGAAGTAACACGGACTTATAGTGACACCCATGGCAACGACACGCTTGAAGTAAAGCCATCAGAAAAAAGTCATTCTTACGAAGACACCCAAGCTATTAACCTTCAAATAAACGAGTATGAAGGCATTTCGCTAACTAACCGCCTAGGTAAAACTCAATTTATCGAGGGCAGCTTTGCGCTTGCACACGCCGAAGTAATTACCTCAGAAAATAAGCAATGGGTGTCTTTGGTAGTGTTTAATAACAACACGCAACATATAGAAGTTTATCGCTTGTCTGTTGATACACTAGATAAGGAACAACGACTTAGCCAACCGACTAAAGGCTCAGAAGCACTATGCGCAGCCACTAGTGCTAGCGGAACGCCCCATATCGTCAATGTTGATGCCACTGGCACCCTCAACCAGTATGAACTGCACAATGACCAGTTTTTACCGCTTCGTAATTTTGCCATAGGCCCAGGAATCAAAAGCTGTAGTGTCGATCTTAAGACGCAAAACATCTATTTGGCGGATGAGTTTGCTGGGGTTTGGAAGATTGATGCTCACATTGAAAGTGAGTTAGAAAAAACGCTTATTTTTCATGACGCAGATACGCCGGTTGAAGGCGTGAGCACTGTGTCGAACAACATCTCACATTTAAACAGTAGCCTTGTTGGCTGGGTTAGCCCAGATAAAAGCGGAGTATGGCTACAAAATCAATGTCATGCTGAGTTCATAACTTTGGTGCAAGACACAAATGGAATAGCTGAAACCATTGAGCCTGAATTTATTCACTTGGCAGTATCTTCACGTGGGATAGAGCCACGTATTTCGCTAATCGTAGACGATGACGCATCGGGTAACGTTTATGCGGCAGAACTGCCTAGTAAGTTGTCTGACGCTTATTTTAACGATGGGTGTCTTTCTAAAGAAAACGAAACAGGTACAAGCAATAATGGTGACTTTTCCAAGCATTCTACAGCCAATGTTTTCCCATCAGCTGAAACGCAGCCTGTGCAAAACTTTGGAGATGCGGCTGATGACCCTGCTATTTGGGTGAACGCACAGACCCCTTCGCAAAGCCGCATAGTGGGCACTGATAAAAAAGGCGCGTTGAATACCTATGATCTTTTAGGTAAGCAGCATCAAAGCCTAGCCGTCGGGAGAGTTAATAACGTCGACGTTGGATACAAGGTTGCCGTAAACAGTATGAACAGCGTTGGCGATAAAAGGTTTACCGACATTGCTGTTGCTTCAAACCGCTCACACAACAGTTTGTCTGTTTTTGATATAGATAAAAACGGCAACCTCACCCATTTAGGCGAGATCAAAACAACGCTTAGCGACATTTACGGTATGTGCCTCTATGTTGATGACGGTATAGCTCATGTGTTTGCGAACGATACCAGTGGTCGCTTCGAGCGATACAAACTATTAATCGGCGAAAACAAGGTAGTGGAAGGAAAGTTAAGCCAGTCGTTTTCTCTTCCTTCGCAGCCTGAAGGTTGCGTGGTAGATACGCAAACAAACACCGCTTACCTCGGTGAGGAAGCTGCTGGTGTTTGGGCGCTAGATATCAGCTCTACTGATAATACACCTACATTTATTGCAGCAATCACACCGCCAGTTGAAGCGGATATTGAGGGGTTGGCGCTATTTACCGTTGATGAACAAAAATATCTGATCGCATCTAGCCAGGGGAATAACAGCTATGCAATCTACGCGATTAACACAGAAAACACCGGCCAACTGACATATACAGGGCTTATACAAATCACTGCCGATGTAAATAATGGGATTGATGGCGTATCCGAAACCGATGGGCTGGAAGCTACCAACGCCAACTTAGGTGGTATTTACAGCGAAGGTCTGTGGGTAGTGCAAGACGGCAGAAACGTTATGCCATCAGAAACACAAAACTTTAAACTGGTCTCTGGGGCGACCTTAAAAGAAGCGATAAGACGCTTAGTAAACAATACAAACGAACTGATTAACTAATACGCGCAAATAACGTAGACAAGAACGAGTACCCTCTTCCTTGTCTACATTTTGACATCCCTTATCAGCCTGCGCGACGATACCCGTCGTTTAGCTGAACGTCTATAGCTCGCAGCACCGCCGTTCGGTTTATACAGCCTAAAAGTACGCCATCGTCATCAACTACAGGGTAAACCCGGGGCTTTTCTTTTAACAACAACTGCGCTAGTTCAATTACCGACATGTAAGGCTTTACAGAAACCACGGGAGTTTTCATGATTTCCCCCACCCTACAAATTTGTTCGCGGTAATAACTCGATGCAATCATTTGAGCAATGCAATCTTGCTCAGACAGGAAACCAACGACTTTACCTTTGTTATCAATTACCGGGCCACCACTCTGACCGCTGGCTAGTAAAGCTTCAACGGCCTGCGCGACAGGCATATCAACGTTGAGCTTTACTGGGTGAGTGTTCATATAATCACTGACTTGCAACGATTCCATCTTCATTCTCCAGCCGCGGCGCCTGCTGTGACCGATACTGCTAACTATTGGCGATACGGCACTTTAATTATTTTAAGTATACGTGAAAGCAATTTCCCCCACACTTTAAGACTAGTCCTTTACTGAGCGACAAGCCAGCACATTTAACATTAAAATAACAACTAGTCTTTATAGATAGACACGGTTGTGTTTCCCTCGGTATCTATGCTAGCGCGGTACATACCTGCTGAGTTAAATGGCATAGCAATATTACCTTTGCCATCAATAGCAATAACCCCACCGTCGCCACCGGCTTCAACTAACACATCATGTACAACCGTGTTGGCCGCCTGCTCTAGCGTTATTTCTTGATATTTCATGCGAGCACAAATATCAGCTGCCACATGATAACGAATAAAATACTCCCCATGCCCAGTGGCAGAGACAGCGCAGCTCTCGTTATCAGCGTAGGTGCCTGCGCCAATTATCGGTGAGTCCCCTATTCTTCCATAGCGCTTTGCCGTCATTCCGCCGGTAGAGGTTCCAGCGACAATGTTGCCGTCACTGTCCAATACAACAGCGCCAACCGTTCCAAAGCGTTCGTTACCTTGTTGTGAGCCATAACCATTAGAGGCTTGCTCCATTCGCGCCTTCACTCTATCAAGCGCTTCTTTGCGAAACTCTGTATCAAAAATAGAATTGTCGACTTGCTCAAGACCATTTTCTTTTGCGTATTCTTCAGCCCCTTTCCCAGATAGCATTACATGGGGTGACTCGTTCATTACCAGTAACGCAGCTTCAATGGGGCTTCGAATGGTTTTAACCCCCGCCACCGCACCTGCATTTTTGCTTCCGCCATGCATGATCGAGGCGTCAAGCTCGTGTTCACCGTCAAAGGTATACACCGCCCCAATGCCCGCATTGAATAAGGGTGAACTTTCGAGTATTTTGATGGTTTCCACCACGGCAACCTCACCTTTTTCACCCTGTTGCAAAAGCGTATACCCATGCTTTACCGCTTTAGACAATATCTCTTTGTACGCCGCCTCTTTTTCCGTCGTCATCGACGATTTCAAGATAGTGCCGGCACCACCGTGTATAGCAATTGCAACCTTGGACGACCGTTGGCCTCCCTTTTCAGCGAAAGCATTCCCACTCAACGCAACCGTCGTCATGGCTACTGCGCCTGCGGCCAAAACGGTTTTGCAAAGTCTTTTAACTGGCACGAAACAATGAGTTTTATTCAACGTGTGTACTCCCAAAAAAGGTTTCTGAATTTATTACCTTCAATACCAATCCGCATAGGTAACCTAGCATTTATGATAATAATGCTTTGAAAATAGTGATGTAATAACATGGCACAATAATAGGAGACAAGCTAGGCCGCTTCATGGTTAAAGATAATGGTTAAGGTGAGTGCGTATATAATTTTTACAGCGCTGTCGAGAAGATAAACGTGCGTGACAAGTGTGTTTGATATTCTTTAACACCACTTATCTTTAAAAGAATTGGCTATATAATCGTCAGCATTTGGTATTGTATTTTACGCAGTGTACACTGCCTTCAATATTTCACTTAAAACACACTGGTGGTTATGCATACACCTACATTTTTGTGGCACGACTTTGAAACCTTTGGCACGAGCCCACAAAAAGATCTCCCTTGCCAATTCGCCGCGGTTAGAACGGATATGGATCTAAACGTTATAGGCAAGCCCATCAATATTATAAGCGCTATCGCCAACGATTACTTGCCTCATCCAGAAGCGTGTTTAGTGACGGGAATAACCCCTCAACAGACAATAAGAGACGGCTCAAATGAGGCGGATTTCGCTGCAAAGATTTATCAAGAGATGTCTACACCCAATACTTGTTGCGTCGGTTTCAACAGTATTCGTTTCGATGATGAAGTGTCGCGCTATTTGTTTTATAGAAACTTCTACGACCCGTATTCACGAGAATGGCGAAACGGCAATAGCCGCTGGGATATTATTGACGTAGCGAGAGCTTGTTATGCATTACGGCCAGAGGGAATAAACTGGCCATTGCGAGAAGATGGAGCACCGAGCTTTAAACTTGAAGCCCTAACCGCTGCAAATAATATTGGACACGACAACGCTCACGATGCGTTAAACGATGTATATGCCACAATATCGCTGGCTAAGCTTATAAAAGAAAAGCAGCCACGTTTATTTGACTATGCGTTGTCGTTACGCAACAAGCATACGGTTATGCAGCAAATTGATTTGAGCAAACCTTCCGTCTTATTGCACATCTCTTCAAAACTACCCGCTTCTCAAGGTTGTTGTACTTGGGTGATGCCCATTGCTAAACACCCTACAAATTCAAACGCATTTATAGTTGTTGATTTATCCCATGATATCGAAAGCTTAATCAACGATTCGCCAGATGAGATTAAACAAGCGCTCTATGCACCTTCAGATACGTTTGACGACCCGCGAGAGCGTCCGGGCGTTAAACTCATTCACGTAAACCGCTCTCCTTTCATTACGACTGCAAAAGCGATGACAGAAGACAATGCAGAACGACTAGGGTTGAACAGAGAGCGTTGCCTAGAGAACTATAAAAAATTAGCCACTACACCAGAATTAGCTAGCAAACTTGTAGCCTTATACGAAAGTGAGCAACACGAGAGCGAACAAGATATTGACCATGCGTTATACAGCGGCGGCTTTTTAAACGACGAGGAGCGCCGCTGGTGTGAGAGCGTTATTGACGCTGAGCCAGAAGAGTTGGCGACGTTCAGTGACAAAACGCAACATCAGGGATTGAAGAAGCTGTTGTTTCGCTATCGAGCGCGAAACTATCCAAATACTTTGACAGCCGATGAGATGACAAAATGGCAATACCACCGTCAAGCACGTCTTACTGATCCTGCGTTTCATGGCTCAATAACTTTAGAATCTTACATGATGAAACTTGAGTCACTCGCTCAGGAGCACAGCGACAACCCAGATAAACAAGCCATTTTGCGTGCGCTTTACCAATATGCCGAAAACCTTTGACGGAGGTTTTAGAACATCATAAATTAGAGAGACTCAGAGAAGAACGGCAACCTGTGAACAAGGTCAAGGAATGCGTTTATGCTGCCGATAACAATAATTCACGTGCGCAAGGGAATAACGATGTCATGAACGGCGTAACAATAAGTTTCGATAAATCTAGAACCTATATTAACCTGATGCTTAACCCTTCTGAATTTACGTCAGAAGTGGACATAAGAGAAATAAGACAGCTGCTAGATACCGGCGAAACAAAACGACTTTATGTTTCAGAAAAAGCGTTAAAAACAGCCTGTGACACTGCAAATCACTATTTTAAAACCGGTGATGGCACTATCGTTCAAGAGCGAATTGGTGAGCGCAAAAACGCAGAGATAGAGTTCAGAGTGCCAGAAGATGGCATGAGGGCTAACCTTATCCTCACTACGCCTTACGGCGGTAAACTTCCGTCACTAAGCACAGTTAAATCTTTAGCCGTTAAAAACAGAGTTGTTCGCGGCTTAAGTACAAAAACCATAACCGCTATGCTTAGTGCTGCTAAGCAATCTCAGCCTGGTACTGTGCTTGAAGAAACCGTGGCGAAGGGCCTTCCCGCGCGTAATGGTAAAAACTCCAAATTTATTCCACTGGTTCCTAATGCATTAGAGCGTGTACTCAAACCTCAAACCAATGATGGCGAGCGCGTTGACATGCGTAACTTGGGTGAAGTTATTTGTGTAAAAGTTAATACGCCTGTTTTGAGGCGTACTGAACCCACGAAAGGTCGCTCAGGTTTTGACGTAAGGGGCAATAAGCTCCCCGCCGTATCTGGCGAGTGGGTTGACTTTAAAATGGGAAGCGGCACTGTAGTTTCAGACAGCGACGCCAACCTTCTTATGTCATCTATTTCTGGTATGCCTAAGTATCGCGATCAGATAATGAACATCGATGACACCTTTATCTGTAATGGCGTGAATGTAGGTACTGGCCACGTTAATTACGAAGGCGCAGTATTAGTGAACGGCGATGTCACTGAAAAAATGCAGATTAAAGCGGCAGGTGACGTAACCATAAATGGTTTTGTTGAGTCAGCGCATATTGAAGCTGGTGGCGACATTATCATTACCGAAGGCGCTATGGGCAAAGTTAACGATACCCAGGGTGAATATCAATGCAAATTAGTTGCAGCCGGCAGTATTCACGTACAGCACGGTCAAGGTATTGATGTTCAGTGTAGTGGGAACATAACAGTAGGTAGGCAGCTTGCGTACAGTCGTCTTCGCTGCGGCGGAGCCGTTATTGTTGGGCAAATCGACAAACCTATGGGCAACCTTTTTGCTTGCGACATTATAAGTCAAAGCAGGGTTGAAGCGGGTACACTTGGCGCTGTGTCTGGCAGTACGTTAAAAGTAGACTTTAGCCCTGGTTTTAACCAGTTACTAGAACGAAAAGACTCGTTAGATGAACTGCTGCGTCAGATTCGTGAAAACAACTTGAAGCATAAAGAAAAAATAACCCTTATCCAGAGTAAAAAAATCCCCAAAGAACTTCAGCGTAAAGCCGCTGAAGCAATCGAGCTGTTTAATAACGAGAGTGCATTGCTTGAGTGGTTAGAGAATAAAGCCAACGAGGTCAAAACGGCAAAAGAAACCTATCAGTCTGATATAAAGCTTATCGCCAACAAACGTTTATATCCAGGCGTGTCAGCTAAGCTAAACAATAGAAACTGGCGGTCTGAGCGAGAGTATGATCGCGCACAAATCCACTACGACGCTCATCAATGGCACTATGAACCTATTATCTAATCTGGCGTGCTGCCTAACGCGATTAATACGCTTGGCAGCCCATGGTTATCATTGACTGTAAAGCGTGCGGTTAAATGTAATTAAACAACTACTGAGCGCAGTATTGCTAACAGCTCGCGTTAAATGTCTGCGATAAGTCATTCAGCGAGCAAATAGTTTTATTGCGCTACACTTACGCTTCCAAAACCCTGCCGTTTTGATTGGTAAAGCGCTTTAACAGTGCGTTCCATCCATTCGGGAAATTCCTCAGACTCTTTAAGCTGTGACATACCAATGGCTACGTTAAAGTTTTCACTTAGCAGATAGTGTCCCATAAGACATACAAGCAACCTATCTGCAAGAATTTTCGCTGAGTCTAGCTCGGTTTGCGGGCAAAGGATGATAAATTGTTCCCCGTTAAAACGAGATACTACGTCCACTTCCCTTACTGTATTCAAACAGTGAGTAGCGACTACTTTCAGCGTATCTTCTCGCATCGATGCGTCGAGGGGAAGATCACCATCTTGGGATGGCGTTAACTCTAGAATGATGAGTGAAGCAGTGGTGTGGAAACGGTTGAACCGAGAAATTTCTTCCTCCGCACGTTGAATCATGTGGTTACGGTTATACAACCCGGTGACCGTGTCGTGAGCGGTAAGAAAGCCCAACGTTCTGTTTTTCTCCAGTAAGGTCGCCTGTAGTGCTGATATTTCTTCGTTTTTCTGACTTATTATACGTTTGTAGCCACCCACATGGCGATTTCGTGATATCAGCCAAAGCAAGCTTATTAGCACAATAACAGTAGTCAATATCATCACTGAATAATTGCGGCTGTAGCGAATTTGAACATTGTTCCATTGTTTATATATTTCTACTTTCCGCGACTCGGGAATATGCTCGATAGCATAATTCAATTTTTCAACCAAATGACCGTAGGATTTATTGACACCAAAGGCCAAAGAGTCGAATGGCTCTGCATAACCAACGATATTTAAGTCCTTTAGTTTCAGATTATTAATGTGCATATTAACGCTCATTAATGAACCAACCATGACATCAAATTCGTCGTTTTCGAGCTGTTTTAAGCCTTCCTCTTCCGACGGAATAAGCTTTAAACGTAGCCCGGGATAATGGCGAGAAATATATTCGACCTGCCTGTAACCTTGAACTATACCAACAGTGCGATTTCCAACACCTGAATACCCCTGAAGCATAGGCGTTCCGGCCTTTGCCACGAGTACATTGGGTGCTTCAAAATACGGAATACTAAAATCTAAAAATTGTTTTCGATAGTCAGAAGTATTCAGCATAGGAATAAGCTGACACTCCCCTCGTTGAATATACTCCAAGCTTTGCTGCCAACTGTCGGTTTTAACCAGTGTGAATTTCAAGCCAGTAATATCGGCAATTAGATTCATATACTGTGCCGAAATACCCACATGAATTCCATTTCTTATTGCTTCATAAGGTGCCCAGTTTGGGTCGATGCAGTAGGTAACTTCTTCGGAAGTCGTGGATGAAATTTGATCTTCGGGTGCAGCATATAGAAGCGCACTAAAAAAGCTTGCTCCTACGAAGAGAATATAGACCCAAAGACGCATTTCTATTTTTTTCAACCACACACCCAAATATTGACTAAAAACAATGACAACCGCGAAGTATTAAGCGTAATCGCTTAAATTGCAATTAAATAGCGGACGAACTTGTTTAATCGCTCAGGTTACACTCTGTCTTTGTTGGAAAGTAGCATTTTCATAGCGTTTTTCGACCATGATGTCGCTAAGCGTTTGTACTGCTTTTTCTACATTAGTGAAGCTAAGGTAAAGCGGAGCAAACCCGATACGTAAGATATTAGGCGCTCTAAAATCGGCAATAACGCCCTCCGCTATCCATGCTTGGCAAATCGCGTATGCCTCGTCATGAGCAAGGGCAAGTTGACTCCCTCTTACATCAATCGGCGGGCTAACCAGGCTGAAATAGTCTAAAACGCCAGCCCTTTTTGCCTCTGCAATGAAAAAAGCCTGAAGCTTCTTTGATTTTTCATCGATAGCCTTGAGCGACACGCCGTCAAACACATCTAACGCCGCATCTAAAATACTCATCCCAATAACACCTGGCGTTCCACACAAATTCTGCTTTACCGTGCTATCTGGTGCGTAGTCTGGAGAAAATGAAAAAGGAGCGCTATGTCCCATCCAACCGGACAAAGGCTGCTTGTACTGTGACTGGTGGCGCTCGGCAACGTAAATAAATGCAGGTGCGCCTGGACCACCGTTCAGATACTTGTAGGTGCACCCTACCGCAAAATCGACGTCACAGTCGTCGAGACAAACTGGAAACGCACCAGCGCTATGGGCGAGATCCCATAGCGTTAAAATGTTTCTATCGTGTGCTAACGCTGTGATGCTTTGCATGTCTAGTTTAAGGCCAGTTCTAAAATTTACCTGGGTGAGCATGAGTACTGCAATGTCATCAGATAGCTGAGCGCCGATGTTTGATTCATCGATATAGCGCACGCTGTATTCATCGCCTAACAGTTCGAGTAACCCTTGAACCATATAAATATCAGTTGGAAAATTATCCCGTGTAGTGGCAATGACTTTTCGCTCAGGGCGCATTTTTAGCGCAGCGCTCAGTACTTTAAATAAATTAATAGAAATTGAGTCACAGCAAATAACCTGACCGTTCTTTGCACCAATCAAATTACCAATCTTATCACCTACAAGCTGCGGCAAAGAAATCCACTGATGCTTGTTCCAACTTGTAATAAGGTCCTGCCCCCACTGCTGTTTCACCACTTCACTTGCTCGCGCTTCGGCTGACTTAGGTAATGGACCAAGCGAATTACCATCAAGATAGATGGTGTCATCTGGCAGAGAAAATGCTTCCACTTTTAGCGCTAGCGGATCTTTATTATCAAGCTGCTCTGCGGAAAAAACCTTGTTAATCATGTTCACTAATAACCTCAAGTAAAGCATCAAAAGACGTCGATTCAGGGTGCAGCCAGTCAAAATGGCCGCCATTATTTATTATGCGCTTTTCTGCCCCCGCCATTGTAGCGTGCTGTACTGGCACAATGCTATCAGCATCACCTTGTAGCAATACAACCGGAGTGTGAATAAGCGTTGCGTTCGGCGAGGCGTTGTTATACGCGTCTGGATTTTCAGTAGGCGTAGTTTTCATAAATGCCTCTGTTGCAGTTTGACAGCTATTCGTGCCATGGGCATATGAGCGGACATCCGTTATTGCCGCCAAGCCAACGACTTGTTTCACTCCATAGCGTGCTAACTGCTGTGGCATTTGCTGTGTCGCGAGCAAGGCAAGATGGCCACCCGCTGAATGGCCCGCTATAAACGTTTCTGAATAATCACCTTGTAGCGTAATACGCTCAAGTGAAGTATTTATTGCACTAACTACATCGTTTAGGCTTCCTGGCCAGCCACCACCTTCATCGCCTACACGCCGGTATTCTATTGCATAGACACCCATCCCTAAATTCGCCAACGCGCTGTATAAACCTTTCGCATGTTCGTAACCATAAGCATTTAGCCAACAGCCTCCATGCACGAACACCATTGCCTTCCCACTTAAGCTTGTATCTAACGCATCACGCCCATGCCAAACATAAACACGCTGCAAGGCTTCTGCGCCATAGCTAAACTGCTCATCATGCTCTCGCATTGGCAAGACACCCAACGCAGCATAGGGCACTTGCGATAGCTTTTCGTTCTGAACGGCCTCTTTTTCTTCGCTATTAAAATTGAGGCTTTTTGTGTGGGTGTCTTCTTTATTGCTATTAAAATTGAGGCTTTTTGTGTGGGTGTCTTCTTTATTGTCTCTATTAACATTGAGGCTTTTTGCGTGGGTGTCTTCTTTACCGTCAATTTTATCATGGGTGTCTTTTTTAGAAATTGTTGGCGGAGCAGTCCCTGCATTTGTTTGATATGAAACGTTAGAAAGCATCGCGGATTCGTCATTGCTGCCATGACTGAATAATGGGTTTGAAACCGTGCGATGGGTGTCATTGTTAATCGACATTGCTGATGGTGTTTGTGAAACGGTAAAAAAAGAAGCGTTTGTGCGATTAACAACGTTAGCGTCAGATTGCGTGAAAATAACTTGATGCTGCGATAACTGCGGTAGAGCTGTAGCAAACTTTTGAAAAAGGCAAAGCGCTGTTAGAAGCCCCCAATACTTGAACGTTTTGGCTGTATTCTTCATGGTGTATATTTTTTCTCTTATTAAAACACAGAGTGCCGCAAAAACAGCGGCACTCTACGATTAAATCATTTTCATGTAAGCCAATGTCGAGCTACAGCATTTCAACAGCAAGGGCAACACCCTCGCCTCCTCCAATGCATAGAGATGCGATACCTTTTTTGGCATTTTTTTGCTTTAAAGCGTGAAGAAGCGTAACAAGAATGCGCGCACCTGATGCACCAATAGGATGACCTAACGCACATGCTCCGCCTTTTACATTCACCTTGCTTTCATCAAGGCCTAGCTTTTTGATCGCCAGCATAGTGACCATGGCAAACGCTTCATTAATCTCAAAGAGATCAACGTCCTCTTTTTCCCAGCCCGCTTTATCTAGTACCTTTTCCATTGCTCCAACAGGGGCAACAGTAAAGTTTTCAGGTTCAATGCTGTGTGTTGCATGTGCAACGACCCTCGCAAGCGGGGCTAAGCCTAACTCTGTCGCTTTACTCTCACTCATTACAACAAGAGCGGCAGCCCCATCAGATATTGAACTAGAGTTTGCAGCCGTTACCGTTCCGTCTTTTTTAAATGCTGGTCTTAGCGTAGGAATTTTTTCAGGGCGCGCCGAGCCTGGGCCTTCATCGGTATCGACAACGCTATCACCTTTGCGTGAGGAGACCGTAACTGGAACAATTTCGTCAGAAAAAGTACCGCTATTTATAGCTTCGTGAGCTTTAGAGAGTGAGCTTAGTGCAAACTCATCCATCTCCCCACGAGAGATATTTTCTTCATCTGCGGTATCCTGTGCAAAACATCCCATCGCTTTACCGTCATAGGCATTTTCAAGACCGTCAAGCATCATGTGATCGAGCACTTGACCATGACCCATTCGATATCCCGTTCTTGCTTTAGGCAACATGTATGGTGCATTGCTCATGCTTTCCATACCACCGGCTACGACCGCTGTAGCGCTGCCCGCTTTGATTAGGTCATGCGCCATCATTACTGCTTTCAAACCTGAACCACACACTTTATTTATGGTTGTTACGCCAGCGCTAAGCGGAAGCCCGGCTCCCAATGATGCTTGACGAGCTGGTGATTGACCAAGACCCGCAGGTAATACGCATCCCATAATAACTTCATCAATTGCAGAGACATCCATCCCTTCACATGCGGCTTTAATCGCAACTTCTCCGAGTTTGGTCGCAGCCAACGAAGACAAACTACCATTAAAACCACCCATAGGTGTGCGTTTAGCCGCGACAATCACTACTGATTCGTTACTCATGCTCGTGCCCTTTAATTATTAATATCCATAATGTTAAGTGAAGGAAGACTTTCAGATGTATACAAAAGTAAACACCACAATCAGCTGCAACGCCCTGCCTTCACCATGAAAAATTGACGTTAGCAAAATGTTACTTTACCTTAACGTAAAATGTAATTAACGTTAACGTAAACCTGTACTGAGTATGTGTCAACTAAACACTACGTTTTAACTATAGCGTTGTGAAGAAGTGTATACGCTAGAACCATAGTGCTATTGCGATGACACCCACTCAATGCTATTGCGATGACACCCACTCAACGTACAGAACGTAATTACAATGACACCCATGTTAAATAACGGGTGTTAAACAGCGCTAAACACAAGGTACGTGTAATGAACAAGTACGACGAAGAACAAACGTATGCAATAGGTGAGCTCGCTCGAGAGTTTGATATCACTCCTCGTTCTATCCGGTTTTATGAGGAACAAGGGCTGATGTCGCCTTCAAGAACGGGGCAGAATCGCGTTTATCTCAATAAAGACAGGGTGAGATTAAAACTTATTCTACGCGGTAAACGTCTAGGCTTTTCGTTAGCGGAAGTTAAAACACTGTTCGACATGTACGACACTAATCCAAATTCGGCTGTTCAGTTAGAAGCGATGCTTGAAATGACTGAACAGAAAAGAGCGGTGCTAAAGCAACAATTAGAAGACATCCAGATGTTGATGACAGAGCTGGATGACGTCGAAGCCCGCTGCCGAGAAGAACTCGCAGAACTCAAACGAGGAAAAATCGCATGAATACCTCCTACCCTACTTTAAATTTTGGACTTGGCGAAGACATCGAAATGCTGCGCGACCAGGTCTATCAGTTTGCTCAAAACGAAATAGCACCTCTTGCTGAACAAGCTGATGCTGACAATCAATTTCCAAACCAATTGTGGAAAAAGCTTGGTGACATGGGTCTTTTAGGTGTGACGGTCTCAGAGCAATACGGCGGTTCTGACATGGGATACCTTGCACATACCATTGCTATGGAAGAAGTTAGTCGCGCGTCTGGTGGTATTGGCCTTAGTTATGGTGCCCACTCTAACCTTTGCGTAAATCAAATTTACAAGAACGGGAACGATGCACAAAGAGAAAAGTATCTCCCTAAATTAGTCAGCGGAGAGCATATTGGTGCATTAGCAATGAGTGAACCAAATGCGGGCTCTGATGTTGTCAGCATGAAATTAAAAGCCGAAAAGCGCGGTGACAAATATATTCTAAACGGCAATAAGATGTGGATCACGAATGGTCCCGACGCCCACACTTTTGTTATTTATGCGAAAACTGACCCTAATGCTGGCCCGAGAGGCATCACGGCGTTTCTTGTAGAGCGAGATTTCCCGGGCTTTAGTCGCGCACAAAAATTAGACAAACTCGGTATGCGTTCTTCAAATACGTGCGAACTAGTTTTTGAAGATTGTGAGGTGCCTGCAGAGAATATTCTTGGTAAAGAAGGCGAAGGCGTACGCGTATTGATGAGTGGATTGGATTACGAGCGACTTGTTTTATCCGGTGGCCCACTGGGTATCATGCAGTCTTGCATGGACATCGTTGTTCCTTATATCCATGACCGCCAGCAATTTGGGCAATCAATAGGCCAATTTCAGCTTGTTCAAGGCAAAGTTGCTGATATGTACACGCAAATGAATGCGGCCCGTGCTTATGTCTACACGGTTGCTCAATCCTGCGATCGCGGTGAAACAACGCGTAAAGACGCGGCTGGCGCTATTCTTTATTCAGCAGAACTTGCCACCAAGATGGCACTCGACGCAATCCAGCTGCTTGGCGGTAACGGCTACATCAACGAATATCCCACAGGGCGTTTATTACGAGACGCAAAGCTATATGAAATTGGAGCGGGTACTTCGGAAATCCGCCGAATGCTTATAGGGCGTGAACTATTTAACGAGTCTAAATAGAAGGGATTACAGGGTGTCGACCTATGTTTTATAGCTGGGTTGTTTTTAATATGCGTTAAAAGCAACCTAGCAAGACACCCACGCTTTAAAGCGTTAACAAACATAAAGCATTACTCAATTAGAAAAACGAAATTACAAAGACACCCATCGCAACAGCATCTCTTGGCATGGGTGTCATGCTAACCATGGTTTACTCGGCAACGTCGCCGATGCCCAACACAAGGAGGGGTTATGCCCGTTCTTCGCTCAAGTATAAATACGAAATCTGAAACATTTATCGCTAACGCCGAGCATATGCAGGCACAGGTGAATGATCTCCTCGAAAAAATTGGACAAATTTGCAAGGGTGGTGGCGAAAAAGCCGCCGAACGGCACGTATCTCGAGGAAAGTTATTACCTCGTGACCGAATAAATGCACTCATTGATGACGACACCCCATTTTTAGAAATAGGCCAGCTTGCCGCATGGGAAGTGTATGATGACTATGTACCCTGTGCGGGCGTTGTTGCAGGTATAGGTATCGTTGCTGGTATAGAGTGTATGATCGTTGCCAATGATGCCACGGTGAAAGGCGGAACCTACTACCCTCTTACGGTTAAAAAACACCTTAGAGCGCAAACCATCGCTGAACAGAACCATCTACCATGCATCTATTTGGTTGACTCGGGGGGCGCCAATCTGCCACGTCAAGATGAGGTTTTCCCAGATAGAGAGCACTTTGGCCGAATATTCTTTAATCAAGCCAATATGTCAGCGAAGAATATTCCTCAAATCGCGGTCGTCATGGGCTCTTGTACCGCTGGCGGTGCTTATGTTCCAGCGATGGCTGATGAAAGTATCATCGTGAAAGAGCAAGCGACTATTTTCCTTGGAGGCCCGCCTCTGGTGAAAGCTGCCACCGGCGAAGTAGTTACCGCTGAAGAACTCGGTGGTGGTGATGTACACACGCGTATTTCTGGTGTTGCAGATCACCTTGCCAATAATGATCATCACGCCCTTTCATTGGCCCGAAATGCGGTCTCTAGGCTTAACCGGAAAAAGCCTGAATGCGCCGATATTGCAGAGGTTAAGCCCCCTCGTTACGACACTAAAGAGATTTATGGCATCGTGCCTGCTGACAGTCGTCAAACATATGATGTACGTGAGATCATCGCTCGCATCGTCGATGACTCAGATTTTGATGAGTTCAAATCTCTATACGGCACAACGCTAGTTTGTGGCTTTGCACGTATCTTCGGTTTTCCTATAGGCATCGTGGCTAATAACGGCATCCTTTTTGGTGAAAGTGCACTTAAAGGCGCGCACTTCGTCGAACTATGCGCCAAGCGCAAAATACCTTTGGTATTTTTGCAAAACATAACTGGCTTCATGGTAGGTAAGCAATATGAGCACGGTGGCATAGCGAAACACGGTGCAAAAATGGTTACCGCAGTAGCATGTGCGAACGTGCCTAAACTCACTGTCCTTATCGGCGGTAGCTTTGGTGCGGGGAACTACGGGATGTGTGGAAGGGCTTACGACCCGAGGTTTTTATTCATGTGGCCTAATGCTCGTATCTCTGTTATGGGTGGTGAGCAAGCGGCGGGCGTTTTAGCTCAAGTCAAACGCGACCAAAAAGAACGCGCTGGTGAAACATGGAGCAATGAAGAAGAAAAAACGTTCAAACAACCTGTAATCGATACCTACGAGAAGCAAGGTCACCCCTATTACGCATCGGCAAGGCTTTGGGACGATGGCGTCATCGATCCTGCAGATACGCGTTTAGTGCTTGGGTTGTCGCTTTCAGCGTCTCTCAACAAGCCTATTGAAGACACCCAATTTGGCATATTCAGAATGTAGGAGTACCGATTATGGAACAATCAGTTATCTATAGCGTAGATGAAAGAAACGTAGCCACGGTCACATTAAACAGACCAGAAAAGCACAATGCTTTTGACGATGAAATGATCAGCGAGCTTACTCGTGTTTTCAAAAAAGCAGCGGAAGATTCGACAGTAAGGGCACTTATTCTAAGGGCTGAAGGAAAAAGCTTTAGCGCTGGTGCAGACCTGAACTGGATGAAAAAAATGGCGAGTTTTACCAAAGAGCAAAACGAAAGTGATGCTTTAGCGCTAGCAGTAATGCTGCAGACACTTTACGAAATGCCAAAACCAACCATTGCCAGAGTTCAGGGAGCCGCTTTCGGTGGTGCTGTTGGCTTAATAGCCTGTTGTGACATTGCCATTGGAAGCAAACTCAGCAAATTTTGTCTAAGTGAAGTTAAGATTGGCCTTATCCCGGCAACCATAAGTCCCTATGTAGTAGAGGCGATGGGAACGCGCGTTAGCCGACGTTATTTCCAGACAGCAGAAGTATTCTCTGCCCGTCGCGCCCGACGACTGGGTCTACTTAGTGAGTCAGTGACTGAAGATGAACTCGACAGTACCATTGATAATCTTTTATCAAACATTCTCAAGAACGGCCCGCAAGCAGTAGCGAAGGCTAAGAGTCTAGTTCAATGGGTGTCATCGCAAGAAATTAACGACTCGCTTCTTTCAGAAACTAGCAAACTTATTGCTGAAGTGAGAACGTCTGACGAAGGTCAGGAGGGTTTATCAGCCTTTTTAGAGAAACGCAGTGCTTCGTGGGTAGAGGTGAAAAATGATAAATAAACTATTAATCTCAAATCGCGGTGAAATTGCTTGCCGTGTTATCAAGACAGCCAACGCTCAGGGTATAAAAACGGTCGCCGTTTATTCCGAAGCTGATAAAAACGCGCAACACGTAAAAATGGCCGATGAGGCTGTTTTTCTGGGGCCCTCACCGTCGAAAGAAAGTTATCTACGTGGCGAATTAATCGTTGAAAAAGCGAAGGAACTCGGTGTAGATGCTATTCATCCAGGCTATGGCTTCCTCTCTGAAAATGCAGAATTTGCGAACCTTTGTGCAAAAAACGATATTATTTTTGTAGGCCCACCAGCTTCTGCTATCGAAGCAATGGGGTCTAAATCGGCTGCGAAACACATCATGGAACAAGCCGGCGTTCCTTTAGTGCCCGGCTATCATGGAGATGAGCAAAGCGAGGCTGTCTTAAAAGGCGCGGCTGATGACATGGGCTATCCCGTATTACTAAAAGCAGCTGCAGGTGGCGGCGGTAAGGGGATGCGACAAGTCTGGAATTCAAATGAATTCTCGCAAGCGTTAAATGCAGCTAAACGTGAGTCCATGGCTAGCTTTGGCGATGACCATATGTTGGTTGAGAAGTACCTTACTCGTCCTCGCCACGTTGAAATCCAAGTTTTCTGTGACACCCATGGTAACGGCGTTTACCTCTTCGAGCGAGACTGCTCGGTTCAACGAAGACATCAAAAAATAATAGAAGAAGCGCCGGCTCCCAATATATCTCCCTCAATTAGAGAAAAAATGGGCGAGGCCGCTATTTTGGCTGCACAAGCAATCAATTATGTGGGTGCTGGCACCGTCGAATTCTTATTGGACGAAGACGAATCTTTCTATTTTATGGAAATGAACACGCGTTTGCAGGTTGAGCACCCTGTTACAGAGATGATCACTCGCGAGGATTTGGTTTACTGGCAGTTAACCATAGCCGAGGGTAAGCCGCTACCCAAAAAACAAAATGAGCTTACATTAACGGGACACGCATTCGAAGCCCGTATTTATGCCGAAGATCCAGGAAACGAGTTCTTGCCTTCTACAGGCAACTTAGCATTACTTCGTACGCCAAAAGAGACCGATGTTGTCCGAGTTGATACCGGCGTGGTTGAAGGCGATGAAGTTAGCGTTTTCTACGACCCCATGATTGCGAAACTTGTTGTATGGGGCGAGAATCGAGAAATCGCATTGAAGCGTTTAATCAGTGCGCTTGGCGAATACTATATTGATGGTGTTAGCACAAACATCGACTTTTTAAAGCGAGTGGCTGGTCATCCTGCTTTCGTTTCAGCTGAACTAACAACAACATTTGTAGAAAAGCATCATGATTCCTTGTTTAATTCAGACGCAAGCAGCGCAAGCAATGACACCCACGTAAATACACCTGCGATAGCGTTACTAGCATTATTGCACAGAAAGAAAAATGCCAAGGGTTTAGAGAAGACTCCACCTGTATGGTCAGCTCCAGGGGCTTGGAGATCGAACAGTCGGCATTTTGAATACTTAACGTTACTATGCGATCAGCAAGAAATCCTGGTTGAAGTTCAACACCAAAATGATGGAGTATCCTGCGGTTTCCGATTAACCATAGGCGAAAACACTTATAATGCAACGGGTTCGATTGCTGGTGGCGTTCTACATGCCACCATTGATGGCTATAAAACCACATATTCATTTTCTGATAATGATGGTCAATATACTCTATTTAACAAAGACACCCATGCCAAGTTCAGCGTTATCTCTCCTTCGCTGGGCGACGAAAATTCCGCAGATGCTGATGCGAACTTTAGCGCTCCAATGAACGGAACCATTGTTGCTCATTTGGTAGAGAAAAATCAGCCGGTTGCTAAAGGTCAACCTATCTTGGTAATGGAAGCGATGAAGATGGAGCATAGTATTACCGCCCCCTATGACGGCTCAGTTGAGGAATTCTTCTTTCAGCCAGGCGAACTAGTTGATGGAGGTTCGACCTTATTAGCTTTTTCTTCTAAAGAAGCTGACGAGGGCTAACGGCATGTTTCCAAAAAAAGTAAGCATTGTTGAAGTTGGTCCACGTGATGGCTTACAAAATGAAAAGTTGGCATTAACTGCCGCTCAAAAGGTTAAACTTATTGAGTTGCTCTCAGTTACAGGTTTAGAACGCATAGAGGCCGGAAGTTTTGTATCACCTAAATGGGTGCCTCAAATGGCCAACTCCGATGAAGTTTTCAAGGCATTGGATGCTCACCCAGGGGTCCAATATTCGGCTCTCACACCGAACCTCAAGGGACTAGAAACTGCAATTGAAGCAGGAGTTAGGGAAGTAGCAGTCTTCGGCGCTGCATCTGAGTCGTTTTCACAGAAAAACATCAACTGTTCAATCAGCGAAAGTTTGAAGCGTTTCGAGGCTGTTTTCAGCATGGCTAAAGAAAACGACATAAAAGTTAGAGGCTATGTTTCGTGTGTGATGGGCTGCCCTTACGAGGGTGAAATTGCCCCCGGCGCGGTGGCAGAAGTAAGCAAATCTCTGATTGATATGGGATGCTATGAAGTGTCTTTAGGCGACACGATTGGTGTGGGTACACCATTAAAAACACGTCTCTTGCTAGAGAGTGTATTGGAAGAGGTCACCATCGATAAGCTAGCAGCACATTTCCACGACACATACGGACAGGCACTCGTCAATTTATATACCGCTTTAGAGTATGGCGTATCAACTATTGACTCTGCGGTTGCAGGCCTTGGCGGCTGTCCTTACGCTAAAGGAGCAAGCGGTAATGTGGCTACTGAAGATGTGCTTTACATGCTTGATGGCATGGGTGTCTCTACAGGAGTTGATATGAAAGCCTTACTTAGAGCATCTTCATATATCTCTGACACATTGGGACGCGCGCCTATTTCAAAGGCTGCTAATGCCCTTCTTGCGAAATGATTACTCGAGACTGCGTGTATGAAAATACACGCAACTCGTTTGACTAACAGCTTATAAACGCGACCTTCAAAAATACTGCATAAGGATAAGAAGACACCCAATACAAATTTACTCTGTTTAAAAGACATCCTTTCGTAATTTTTCTAGATGTATCTCTGCTACAAATAGATTTGGAAATAACTACATATCAGACACCAACCTTTTTGTCTGAAAGGAAATGAGACGATATAGCGCTGGGTGTCTTTGTGACTTATCTTTTGGATTACCATTCTAGCGTTGGATGTCTTCCTAACTTACCTTCGTAACTTACCTGCAATCAACGCCTTAAATATTTATATTTGCTTCTTCGTACTAAACCTCTCAGAAGTTAAAAATACAATGGGTGTCTTCATTGTTGTTTATCTCGTTAAACCTGTTCCTAAACAGTGCTTTCAGTCAGGTCACAAGATGCACTAAATGTTGATATGGTCGTGCGACCGTAAGCTTTTTTGACAAGATAAAATGGCTCAAAGTAGAAAATCTCTAATAAGTCTTGAAGACACTCCCTATTATCACTGCATCTCACGGTGCGTCCGTCGAAGCTATCTTTGTGGCTACGACGCAAAAAACGATGTTAGCTACGAACACAGAAAGTCGTGGGTCGAAAAAAGACTTTTGTTTCTTGGTACCATATTCGCGATCGACATCTGTGCATATGCCGTGATGAGTAACCACGTGCATATAGTGCTATGCGTTGACAAAAAAGCTGCCTGTTCCTGGTCTACAGACAATGTGCTAGTGCAATGGCATAAAATGCATAAAGGAACGCTGCTTACCAGAAAGTATTTAAGAGGTGAATCGGTAAGCGAGAGTGAATTAAAAACAATACAAAATACTGCTGAAATTTATAGGAGAAGACTTCACGATATTAGTTGGTTCATGAGGAACCTTAATGAATATATTGCCAGGAAAGCCAACGCAGAAGATGACTGTACAGGCCGATTTTGGGAGGGTCGATTTCGTTCTCAAGCCCTGTTGACGGAAAAGGCGTTATTGTCGTGCATGGCTTATGTCGATTTGAATCCAGTACGAGCAAAAGTAGCCACTCATCTACGCGATTCGTTACATACTAGCATAAACAGAAGGCTGCGCTACATCGCTAAAAGTAAACGTATAAAAGGGCTCATACCGTTTAAAACTATCGCCACCGTGAACCCAAGTCGCGCCATTAATTACTTCTTGACAGATTACTGTGCGCTTCTAAATTCCTCAATAGAAATGATGACTGACAACTCTTCAGATTCCAAGGTAATAAAACTCAATAACAGGTTAACGAAGCTTGGTATTAATCAAGCCAAATGGCTCCAAATGATCACAAACTTTGAAGACACGTTCTCCTTTGCCGCGGGAGACCGTGAATCCATGGAGCTCTTCAAGAAAAGTACGAACAGAAAGAGAATAGCAAAGCTAGAATCAGCAGCCTCGTGCTTAGGTGGTTAGACTGCTACTTTTCATTAGGTAGTATGACCGTTGCTAAAATCGCTAGCACAAGCATTACCGACATAATGTAAACGACGGTAAAAGATAGAATAGATGTCAAAGCTGCGTAAAGCGCGCCGAAACCTAATAGAATGAGTCCTATAGCCGTGTTAGAAAATCCAACGAGCTCGGTTCTTTCGTGCCCCTCCTTCACATCCAAGCTATATGTTTTCCTTCCTGTTCTAACTCCCGCATGCGCTATTGCTAGCACAAAAAACAAAAGGGCCGAAATGAAAATAGACGTTGAATCTAGGGTGAGAAGCCCTACACATGCAAATAAAGCGAGAACTCCAGAAAGCTGAAGTGTGAGCCTTGCACTCTTATCTGCAATTTTACCCCAGACTATGGACGATAACAGCGCTGCGAGTGCTTCAGCGCCAATATAAATTGGCAACAATTCCTGCACATTTCCATCGCGTTCAATCATGAAGTAAGGGGCGACTAATGCAGAATGGACGAACAACCCTCTTACAAATATAAATTTATAAACGGTAGAATCGAAATCAACACTAAAGGTGTCGCGTGACTTATCACCGACATCTACACGTGTTTTGATAGGCCACACGCAAATCAAAGTAGCACCAAACGAAAGCAAACTTGCACACAAAATTACTAAAAGCATATTTGAAGAAAGTGCACCTTCAAAAACAACTAATGGGATAGCAATGCATAGCGTTACCAGCCCTGAAATTGTCGACGCGATGCCAATTAAATTACCTCGTTTGCCCTTTTTCGCAACGTCCGCCTCAATATCTTTGACTGTTAAAGAACACGCTGAACGACCAATACTAAGAATAACAAGAGACAGTAACACTCCCGCCCCAGCTGTAAATCCAGTAAACAGAGTTACAGACGCTATAATTCCAATTACTGAGAATGCTTGGATGAACATGCCTAGACGCCAAACCTTGTGTCTTTCCGCATGATTTCGAAGATAAACACTGATAAGTACTTGAGGTAGAAGTGCGCCAGACTCCCTTATTGGAACAAGCCAGCCAATCATCCATACAGGAGCTCCTACACTCACTAGAAGTGCTGTAAGCGTTGTTTTGGCGGAAATTAAAAGGTCGGCTAATTTGTTGAGCGATAAGCCTGAGATGAGTCGTTTTTTTTGATTCATAGTTCGTTAGCGTTGACTCTTTGTCTCTAATACTAGGTGACGTTCTTTTGAGATCAGGTTGAGCTGTTTATTCAGCTCTTTTCAGCGAGGATTTTTAAGTTCTCTAACCCCATCTCGAAGTCTGGACCAATCATGCCATCCATCATCAGAGCGAGGTAACGATTAATAGGGTTATTATCTACTGTGCCTTCATCACGCCAAGTAACGATAGAACCGTTAGAAGTAGGCTTTATTTCTACCGCCCCATTAGAGCCCATATCAAAATCTGGAAAGTAAAGACGATAGAGAACTCGTCTGTTATGTTCTAACTGGGTAATTTCCATTTCACCGTTACCCTCAGTTTCACTTTTCCACTCAGATCGCATACCTATAGCTCTATCGGGCCCAGAAAATTCGAGCTCCATATTTGGATCTCGTTTGAACCATACTCCCCACTTGCTCCATTCCTTTAAGTCAACAACATACGGATAAATTTCCGATGGTTCTGCATTAATAACAATCGTTCTTTCGACACTGTAATCTTTAGAAATAAAGAAACTTGTGGCTACAAACAGTGTAATTAACACGCCTACTAACACTAAAAGTTTTTTCAATACACTCATCTGAGAATCCAAGTCAAAGTCAGCCGCCCAAATATAACATTTGATTAACATTTGTCACCTACAGATTGGTCTTCCTAGCGCACATATTGACCTTAAACTCTTGGCGAGACACCCAACCATAGCTCTCGACTAAAGGTATCAATAATAAAATTAGCCGTATTTAGTAAAGAATGACTTCAGATGTAAGCGCACCTAACCGACTCGCTGCCCAAAAGATGCGCTAAACGTTATCGAATGAAAAACTTTTTCAGGAACTAGAATATTTTTGAGTCAACACAGTCGATATCGTTTCATTGCGTTTCGCTAAGTGATGAGCAATTGGCTTTGGTTTATGAGATGGGTGTCTTGTTTTATTGGCAAAGGGTACTAGATAAAGTGGATTTAGCACCTCGCTAAGACTCAATGCTGCATTTTTATCTTGGGTGTCTTGGTAAGTATTATTTTTAAGTGGTCAGTACCAATTCAAAATATTTAAGCTTCGATTGGATGTCTTGCTTACGTATTGTTGGGTGTCTTGCTTAAATTTTTCCGTTTTTGACTAAATTTCTTAAAAAGAAAACTGACACGGTCAAACATTAAGGTGGGTGTCTTTGTATGGAGTGCAGTCAAACATTAAAGTGGGTGTCTTTGTATGGAGGGGCTCACTGCCAAAAACAAAATTTTAAATAAATTTACTATTTCATCACAAAGGTTATAAATCACACTGTCATTCTAAAATATCTTGTGTAATATGAAGTTATGTTATTAAAAAGCCCCTCAATCAAGGGGTTCAATGTATAGCGCTATCAATCGCAACACTTCGCTTTCTTTTTATATTTCTATCGATATTCAACTATCGCTTTTTGACAGGAGTTTATAGGAAATGGCAGATCAGAGTTCACGTTACATCAGTAACTTAACACGCGATACTTATGCGCTTATCCTCGCCGGAGGTAAAGGGTCTAGGTTGCACGAACTCACCACTTGGCGTGCTAAGCCAGCACTTTACTTTGGTGGTAAATTTAGAATTATCGACTTCCCCCTTTCGAATTGTGTTAATTCAGGCATAAGGCGAATAGGTGTTGTCACACAATACAAGTCTCACTCTCTCATCCGGCACTTAGTCAGAGGCTGGGGTCACTTCAAGAAAGAGCTTGGTGAATCCGTCGAGATTTTACCCGCCTCTCAGCGTTTCTCAGACAACTGGTACGAAGGCACTGCCGACGCTGTTTTTCAGAATATCGATATAATCCGAGATGAGCTCCCTAAATATGTGATGATACTTTCCGGCGATCACATTTATCGAATGGACTACGGCGACATGCTGGCTAAGCACAAGGAATCGGGTGCTAAAATGACCGTCTCTTGTATGTCAGTACCCGTTGAAGAGGCAGCTGGCGCTTTTGGCGTAATGTCGGTGGACGAAAACTACCGCATTATCGGATTTGAAGAAAAGCCTGCCAACCCTACTCCACTTCCCAATGACCCATCTCGATGCTTGGCCTCAATGGGTAATTACGTGTTTGATACCGAGTTTCTTTTCGAACAGCTACGCGTAGATTCCGAAAACATGGGTTCTCAACGGGATTTTGGGAAGGATATCATTCCATCTATCATCGCTGACCATCCCGTATACGCGTTTCCCTTCGAACAGAGCGGTAGCGACAACGCTTATTGGCGAGACGTAGGTACAATAGACTCTTTCTGGGAGGCCAATATGGAAATGGTCGCACCGGTTCCGCAACTTAATTTGTACGATAGAAAATGGCCAATTTGGACTTATCAGGAACAGCTGCCACCTGCGAAGTTTGTCTGGGAAGACCATGACCGAAGGGGCGAAGCAATTAATTCTGTGGTTTCAGGTGGCTGTATTATTTCTGGTTCCACACTGCGCTCGTCTATTTGCTTTTCTAACGTTAGGGTTCACTCTTACGGCCTCATTGAGGACGCAGTGATCCTTCCCGATGTTGAGATTAAACGTCACTGCAAGCTAAAGAAAGTAATTATCGACCGCGGTTGCGTGATACCAGAAGGCACCACCATTGGATACGACCACGAACAAGACAGAGCTCGTGGTTTCCGCGTATCAGAAAAAGGCGTGGTTCTTGTTACAAGAGAAATGCTTGGACAACCCGTTGGTGGCCTAAGCCCCACTAAAAAGTCTGATTAAAAAGCCATAAACTTGATTTTGGCGCATTAGCGCCAAAATCAAGCTTCTCGCTAACAATTCCAATGTGTAAGGGTTTCTTTGATAAACGCGGCAACCCTTTCTGGGTGTTCTAGAGGGAACATATGCCCGCCGTCCAAAACAACGTGCTCAATATTGTTGTGCTTCATTAGTCGAGCATACATTTCTGGTCTACATACCTTACTTGTACTGCCCGTTGCTAAAATCGCCGGGCATTTTAACTTCCCTTTATACTTGCCAAGATTATGCGGTATATTTCGAAACAGTGATGCCTCAACATCAGCTTTGAAGGTAAGCGATATAGCGTCTCCTTTTTCTGCTGTTACCGACTTCACATAGTCTCTTACACACCGCTTGTCCATATCTCTGAACAAGGCCTTGCCATGAAAATACGTGACCATATCGGTACTTTTTGGCCAACTCGTGTTTCGTGTTTGCGCAAGCTTAGCTGGAGTAAGCTTATTTATCAGAGGCGTATACTTGGCAAATCTAAAAAAATAACTAAGCGGGCCTACCACCAAAGGGGGGTCAAACAAAATGAGCCCTCTAAACAACTCTGGTGCTTCGCAAGCTGCCATGTAAGTGATGACGGCGCCGAATGAGTGGCCTACCCCAAATACACCACGAGGATCTTTGTTTTCTTTTTTTATATGCTTAATGAGCTCTTGAACTTGGTTTCGCCAATTACCGTTAACTGGCAGCTTGGGATCATGGCCAAAACGCTCAACGTGCAAACGATTAAAGTTATCAGGCAGTGCGGAAAACATCGCATTATAACTTCCCGCGGGAAATCCATTTGCATGGGCAAAGTGGAAACTTAAATCAGTCGAAGACACCGAAGACTCCCTCAAATATAAACAAATAAGGGGCTTAAAATCAGCCCCTTAGAAGAAAGTGATGATAATACTACAAGCCCCTTGCTTCTGCCATTTCCCAGTCTTTTACTATTTTAGTGCTCGTCCACAAAAATACAGCAATAGAAATCGCATAGGGTATCACTAGGTAAATAAGTGCTTGCCTAAGCGCTTCTGTTTCGCCCAAAGAAGGAACCAGAGCCTGACTAATAATACCCGTGAGTGTAGGCCCACCACCCAGCGCAATAATGTTGAGAACAAAGAAAAAGAGCGCTGTAGACATTGCCCTTACGTTTAGCGGTGCAAGGGTTTGCGCCATTGCAAAACTAGGGCCCAAGTAAGAGCCACTGGTAAATAGCAGCAGCGCCATTAATGCAACCGACATCCATAAATCTTGCACTTGAAGAGACATGTAGAATGCGGGAACACCAATGATCAACGCAATAGCAGGAAGTAACGCGTACGCTTTTTTATTGTGTTTCCCCCAACGGTCGGCAATATAACCACCTAACCAAACACCAAGGGCATAAGCGGTACCGTTAATAATACCAAACACGATGAGCAGCTGTGTTATATCTAACCCCGCAAAGGCGCGCACATAATAATCAATCACCCATGTTGAGATTGCGTAGTTTCCGAAAGAACCAAATGAGATACCCAGCGCCATTCCCCACCAAGTAGGTATTCTAAGCAAGGTTTTTAGCGACGACTTTACGCTTGGTTTATTGGCTATGTCATCGCTTGGCGCAGATGCTGTTCTGGAGGGCTCTTTCACTGTAAGCTTGAGTAATATAGCAAGGATAACCCCTGGAATGCCCACACTATACATAACGGTACGCCAGTCAGCCGAGCCACCTTGTAAAAAGAAGGCAGAGGCGAAAAATGCCAACATAACGCCAAAGGGAATACCTAACGAATAAATCGCAAGTGCGCCCGCCCTCTTTTCTTTGGGAAACAGGTCTGAAATGATGCTGTGCGAAGGAGGGCTACCACCCGCCTCTCCAATACCCACACCAATTCGTGCAATAGCTAGCTGCATGTAGTTCGCTGCTAAGCCCGATGCAGCGGTAAACCCGCTCCACAATGTGAGTGAGATAGCAATAATATTAACGCGGCTGTAGCGGTCAGCAAGCCATGCAATGGGGATCCCCATTACCGTATAAAGAAGGGCAAAGTAGATACCCTTTAGCCATCCTAATTGGGCATCATCCAAGCCTAAGTCGGCTTTAATGAAGGGAGAGAGGATCCCAATAATCTGTCTATCGATAAAATTAAAAGCGTAGACCAAGGTCAATATGAATAAAACGTAGTTCCGGTAACTTCTAGATACCCCAGCTTCTGCAGCAGGAACACCTTCAACGTGAGTATGGGCCATAACAGTCCTTTTAAGTGACGATATCCCCAGTCTACGCATCAGGTAAAAAAATAGACAACTAATTGTTACTTATTTGTAAACATAACGAGAATTACTAAGTCAGGCTTTCCGTCCGACAGCGCTTAGGGTACGATTATATTCATACAACTCATCAGACCAGACAAGTAAGCATGACAGTAGACGAATTGCTCAATATTCCTCAATTATCACAAACATCTGACAATACATGGCGCGTTGATGGACTCGTCATTCCGAAAACATGGGGGCAAGGCCGCACTGCATTCGGTGGTATTTCTGCAGGCATGCTATACACAGCGGTAAAGCAGCAAGTCACTGATAATCAAGTATTGCGCTCTTTCACCACTAATTTTGTTGGGCCCTTGTCACTTGAAGCGCCCTTTTCCATAGAAGTTACGTTGCTCAGAACGGGTAAAAACGTTTCTCAATTCACCGCCCATGCGACTCAAGAAGGCAAAAGCTGCGTTTTTTCTCAAGCGTGTTTTGGTGTTGCTAGACAGTCTGGCATTCGTGTTGAAAATACTGAGAAACATGACATGCCGCTTCCTACTAAAGCTAAATTTATTCCTCAAATCCCAAAAGTTACGCCTAAGTTTTTGCGTTATTTTGATTTAGCCATAGAGGATGGCGGTATTCCTTTCACCCGCAGAAAAACGAGTCACTACCACGGATTTATGCGTTTTAAACACGCTCCAGAGGCTATTACTGACGCTCACATTATCACCATGATTGATGCGTGGCCGCCAACGCTACTTCAAATGATGAAGCTACCTGCTCCAGCGAGCACGGTGAGCTGGAATTTAGAGTTTATTCATCCTCATAAAGCCGTAAGCCCAACGGACTGGTTTGGGTATAAGGCGCATACTCGACAAGCGGCTGACGGATATGGGCACACTGAAGCGACGATATGGGACAAGGACAATGAAGTAATTGCTATTAGTAGACAAACCGTAGCTGTATTCGACTAACAACTACGCTTTCACTTGAAGCGCAATATGCGCTTCAAGTTAATACAACATGAACGCGTTAGGATTAAACAAGGATATAACTGAGATACATTGTAGATTAGTGATATCTAATGCATCTTCCAAATCCTCTCGGTTTAATGAAAGCGCTTCATGCTGTTCTGGTTTTAGATTGTGATAGCTTGGATATATCTCAGGGTTAACATTATCAAGGGCTAAAACGTAAGAAAGCTGTAATATCTTATCTTCAATGCCTTCTGCATTATCATCTCCCTTGTGAATGTTAGCAATGGGGGTATGTATTGAGCTAGGAATGCCCCACTTTTCGATGAGCTTCGCAGACAACTCAGTATAGGTAAAGCCAAGAACACCAAACTGCAACTCAGATGGACTAACACGCGTGTTAAAAGCCTGACATCGTGTCGCTGATTCTGGCAGTAACGAAACCGTTACTAACTCACCAATATTATGCAGTAAACCAGCAACAAAAAGACGTTCCGGCTCGCGTATATTGCGCATGTCGGCAAAGTATTTGGCCAACAGTCCGCACGATACACTCTGTTCCCAGAATTTATCCAAATCAACTAATTGACCGTCGATATCACTAAATGCCTGACTCACGCCATAGGCGAGCGCCAGGTCATAAGTGGAACGTGTACCCACCACTTGAATAGCTCGGGTCACCGTATCTATTTTGTTGGGAAACCGATATAACGCAGAGTTTGCAACCCGCAGCAGTTGGGTCGCTAGTGAGGGGTCGAAAGCAATAATATCGCCGATGTCATCGATACTTGAAGCTTCGTCATCCATACAAGCTTTAAGCCGGGTAACCGAGTCTGGTAAAACGAAGAGATTTTCCGCCTTCGAAACTAGTTCTTCTAAATTCATTCGTGCACTCTCATTAATGCCGCCCTTCCCAATGTAGCGTTCAAGGCACCTCCATTCGCCTTCTTTGTTAAGGTATAGGCTTAAAAAACGGGTTGGTCAACAACTACGCTCTAGTAAAAAAGTATGATTTCCATAGATATCATTACGTTACTAAAACGCTTTATTTTTCGTAATGTGAGTCCTGTTAGCGCCTAGTTTCAAAATTTGAAAAAAGCCTTTGCCTATTTAGGCGTCGCTATCGGCCGAAATTACACCATTTATTTGTAGTAGCTGACGCGCCATTATTATAACGCGCCGCTCTAAAATCTATACCGATTATTGTAAAACAAAGAAAAACTCAGGGTAATTACCTAAAAGAATTAGATTTTCTTGGGCGTATTGTCTTGAATGATATCAAAAGAGAAAATTGTGCTAGCATGTATGCGTTTAAAATCATGTCGCTTTGACGTCAATTCTAATAAAAGTTAAAAAATCACTATCATGTTAAATGTAGTAATCATTGGTTACGTGTGGCCTGAGCCAAATTCATCAGCAGCGGGCCAGAACATGCAATCGATCATCACCCGCTGTGTATCCTATAACTTCAACGTGTCATTCCTCACTGCTGCATCTGAAAGTGAACATAAGGCAGACTTGTCAACGCTTGGTGTAGATACTTATTCAGTTGCACTGAACTGCAGCTCATTCAACACCTTAATTGAAAAGTTGAAGCCGGACGTGGTTATTTTCGACCGATATATGACGGAAGAACAGTTTTCATGGCGTGTGAGAGAGAGCTGTCCGAATGCAGTGCGTATTTTAAATACAGAAGATATGCATAGCCTTCGTCAAGCTAGACATGACGCCGTTAAGCGATGTGGCGATGCCAAATATGCAGCGTTAAATAGCGAGCTCGCGCAAAGAGAAATAGCGGCCATTTTAAGGAGCGACCTCACTCTGATCATTTCCGAATCGGAGATGGCACTTCTTACCGAACATTATGGCGTACCAAAGTCGCAACTTTATTACCATCCTTTGGTTGTGGGGCCAACACCTTCATACTCGACGACTTTTGAAGAGCGTGCACATTTTATTCATATCGGAAATTTCCGTCATGCTCCAAATTGGGACGCAGTTTTGCATCTTAAGCAAACGCTCTGGCCCGCTATTAAAAAAGCGCTTCCCGATGCAGAGCTTCACATTTACGGCGCCTACCCTCCTAAAAAAGCGACACAGTTGCATAACGACAAACAAGGTTTCTTAGTCAAAGGTTGGGCAGAAGACGTTACATCGTTAATGGCTAGCGCTAAAGTGCTAATTGCCCCCCTGCGCTTTGGCGCAGGGATAAAAGGAAAACTACTCGACGCAATGCGCTGCTCTACGCCATCGATTACCACATGGGTAGGTGTAGAAGGAATCATTTCTAAAAGCAAAAATGAAAGCACTGAGTGCAGCTCACAGACTGATTTATGGCCGGGTGCCGTGTGTAGCACCGACATCACAAAACCAGAGGTTATTCAAGATTACGTTAATCAGGCCGTGTCGCTGTATACCAACAAAGACGTGTGGGAATTTGCTAGCCTTCAAGCGAAGAAAACACTCGACATATTTAGTGCAAAACAGCCCGACATTTCATTAACGGATAAAATTATAAGCTTAAAAAACGAGATTGACGGACACAGAAAAACTTTGTTTATGCAAAGTCTTCTATGGCATCAGACACTAAATGCCAGTAAGTATATGAGTCAGTGGATAGAAGCTAAAAATAAATAAGCCAGTAAAAGCTCGCTAACTAAAGGCCTTTGAGTTTAGCTATTACTGACTTTATACCATTTCCACGAGACTGACTTAAATAACGTTCGAGCTGGCAGCGCGACAAATATTGTTCATAGTCGAAGGTTTCGCGCTGCTGTTGCGTCAAAGCGTTCGCTTTTTCCAATAACACCGCAAGTACACCCCTAATTACCTTACTCGGAGAGTAGGCCATCACACGTGTTTCGTTCTCCGAGAAAGCAATCCATACTGGGCTTTCGCACCCTTCCACTGCGTTTGTTTCGGTTCGTGCGTCTAGCGGCAATGGCGCTAGCGCTTTTCCCGATAACATCAGTGTTCGCGTAAAATCATCCCACCCTTTTGCATCTGCGAGCGATTGTGCAAGAGGTAACAATGCATCTTCAGAAATCATAAAAAACGAATTAATTACCGTTTAATTCTGCAGCCAAGTCTTCGGCAGTCATCACTAAGTTTTCAACATCGCTTGTGGTTGGAAACATCACAAGCTCCACACCGTTTTTCTCTAAACCGGGCAACCAAGTTTGCGTAAATTCGTCAAGCGCGATATTCACACACTGCCCCTGTATATCGTTCATGCTTACAAACTTTTGCGCTAAGTCCTTATGAGGAAAAACGGGTAATTGCACGTTTTCTCCATCTTCGAACATCACAAACCCTTCGGTGCCTTGCACCAACCAGATTTCATTCGCTTTAGCAATATAGCTGACCACCAGCTCTTGTCGTTCTTCGGCGCTTAGCTTCATCGCCTGCTCGATGACAGCATCACTTAACTTGTCTGCAATAGTTTCTGGGAACACGTGTTTTTACCTATCTTTAAATTTGCCGCAAGTATACCCGCACCATTATTAGGCGCAATGCAATAAACGTGAAAAACTTCCTCACGCTCTACCCTTTACAAAGACACCCATGATATTGTTGTTGTACCCTTTACAAAGACACCCATGATATTGTTGTTGTATAAAGACACCCACGATTACCATGTAAGCAAAGCATTCAGTAAAACGTTACATAGAATCGATGATGCATATGCAAGAATAAGAAGAACTTTAGGCCATGCGAAACCTTTTCACTGCTCTTAAGCAAGACACCCAAGCAAACCACACTGCTTTAGAAAACACTTTTCCTTTTTCGATTTATCATCACGAACACCTGTTTAATAAGGCAGCGTATTGCGCGGTACTTGCGATTATGAAGGAGTTTCACCAAACCACCGCTGGTGCAGTAAAGCAAGCGGGAGATGCAGAAGCAAGGCTAGCTCAAATAGCCGCGATGATTGACAGCAATGCGGTGTTAGCCGCGATTAGCAAAGACATCCATGCGCTAGATGCTAACCACACTATTTTGAATGGAATACATGACCCTTCTTACAGAGACACCCACCAAACAAAACCTGATAGTTCTTACGGTACTTTTGCAGCGGATAAAGAGACTAGCTCAGTAAAAAGTGGTCTTGGTGAGCGCACATCTAAAGACACCCATGCTCATTCAAACTTGCTACCTACTTTTCGTTCACCAATAACGTCTGCGATAGCCGCCATTTACGTTTGGCTTGGCTCATCAATGGGGGCAAATATCATTTCAAGACGGTTAAATGCGATGGAGCAAGCCATTCCTACTCATTATTACAAAGCGATGTCTGAGTGTGCTAAATCGTGGGTGTCTTTCAAACAATGTGTCGATGCATTGCTGCCTGAACTTGCTCTGAACAATGAAAACCTTGTCGATAATATCGTGCGAGATGCTAACGCATGGTTCGAATACTTAATTAAATTAGGTATGCAATTTCAGGCTACAAGTGCTTCGAAGAACATGGTAGTTGACACCCTTTAGTGGGCACCTCAGGCCAACGACAACACTCTTTACAGCTCATTTTCAGCGTAAGCTATAAATAAACTTAATCTATACAATCGGCCTATTGCATTAATATACAAAAAATTGAGCATTAAGGGCATCTTCGCTTTCTGGTAAACTTGCTCCAACGTGAAACAACTGACTAATTAAGCATGAAAGTAATTTCTTTTAACATAAATGGTATCCGCGCACGTCTTCACCAGCTACAGGCACTAATAGATGCCCACCAACCAGACATAATCGGCCTACAAGAGATTAAGGTTCATAATGAACAGTTTCCCGTAGACGCTGTTGAAGCTATGGGATATCACGTATATTTTCACGGGCAGAAAAGCCACTACGGCGTCGCTTTTTTGGCAAAAAAAGAGCCACTTTCGGTTTCAATGGGGTTTCCTTCTGACGATGATGAAGCGCAACGTCGTATGATCATATTAAAAACCACTGATGATGCGGGTGACCCCGTTACCATACTAAATGGCTATTTCCCTCAGGGCGAAAACGAAAAACACGAGACGAAATATCCTGCAAAACGTAAGTTCTATAAAGATTTAATGACTTATCTAAACGATAACCACACGCCTGATGAAAACATCATCGTCATGGGTGACGTCAACATTTCTCATACCGACTTAGATATTGGTATTGGCGAAGATAATCGCAAACGATGGTTAAGAACAGGTAAATGTAGTTTTTTACCAGAAGAGCGTGAATGGTTGAACACCGTGATGAGTTGGGGCTTTGAAGATAGTTTTCGCTCACTAAATCCAGAAACCAATGATAAGTTTTCATGGTTTGACTACCGTTCAAAAGGGTTCGACGACAACCGAGGCCTTCGAATCGATCTTATATTGGCCACAAAATCCTTACATGCAAATCTCGGTGACGCTGGGATTGATTACGAACTTAGAGGTATTGAAAAGCCCTCTGATCACGCTCCTATCTGGGCTGACTACAAAAGTTAGGTACGGAAAAAACGCGTGAAAGCCACAGCCAAGGAGTAAACGTGAGTACACTACAAGTCTTAGCTTTTATAGCTTATGGCGCGTTTTTGTTGGGCGCTATCAAACAGATCGACTTGGCTCACTTTGCCAAAAATAAAAATCAGCAACACCTTATTTTTGGCACTGCCGCTTCTTTATTCGTGCTGTGGCTCTTTAAAGCTGGTATTTATGAAGGCTTGGATGTCCATTTTCTGGGCCTTTCTGTACTTACCCTTATGCTTGGTTTTAGAAACGCGATTATCGCGTCTTTTATCGCTTTGCTCGGTGCCCATACCATCGGATATGGCGCGTGGGAGAACTTTGGGGTCAACGCGCTGCTCGGTACAATTCTTCCCATAGGCATCACCTACCTCTTCTATATGCTGTCTTTTCATCGCATACCGCGACAGCTCTTTGTTTATATATTCGTCTGCGCTTTCTTCCCCGCAGCACTTTCAATAGCGTTGAAGACGCTTGCTCTAGGTACTTTTTATTACGCTGAGGGCGTCTACTCTTGGGATATTGTCTTCGACAATTATATTTTGCTTGTGCCTCTTTTGGTTTTTCCAGAAGCATTACTAAACGGTATGGCAATAACTATACTGGTGATTTATCAACCAACCTGGGTTTATACTTTCCACGATAAATTCTATCTTGATAACTAGAGCGAGTTCGCCTAACCAATTCGACTAATAGTTAATAAAGCTTTTCTAATTTTCATCTATTCTTAGATTTGAAAGAAAAAGGTAGGTAAGAATGCAGATAGAAACGGTTGAAATTGAATGTGCTGATACGGCAGAGTTGGGTACCCGCGTATCTGCAGTATTTGAAAATAAATCGCCATCGTTGGTTATTGGCTACGGAAATTCCCAGCTACCTTTTGCAGAAATACAAGCGTCGCTCTCTCCTTATCAATTTCCTTTTCTTGTATCTAGTTCTTGCTTGGGTTCCCTTCTCTGCGACAGTCAAACGGTTAAAGCGACTTGCGATCTGGCTTTTTTCTGCGTGTTTGATGATGAAGGCGCTTACGGCGTAGGCAGTGCAAATGTAGTTGATAACGGCCCCTTTCAGGCTGGCGCAAACGCACTGATTAATGCTCTTAAAAACTCCGGTCGACCCTATGAAAGCCCCGCTTTGATTTGGTGTGCGCTTCCTCCTGGCGAAGAAGAGAGAATATTGGAAGGTTTTGCCAGCGTTGTGGGGGAAAATGTGCCAATTTTTGGCGGTTCCATGGCCGACAATACCGTACAAGGGAATTGGAATACCGTGACATCAGACGCAATAGGCCCACAAACCCTTGCAGTTGTGGCTATGTTCCCCTCCACCCCATTGGGTCTTAGCTATAGCTCAGGCTATAAACCTACGGATAAAGAATTTTCTGTGTCGAAAGCTCACGGAAGGCAGCTCGTTGAACTCGATGGTGTTCCAGCCAGCTACGCATATAACCACGCAACCAATAACCTAATTGAAAAACAACTTAATGGCGGGCAGATTCTCGGGCTTACATCGTCAGCTCCGCTAGGTCGCCCGGTTGAGTTAGAAGATGGAGCGATAAATTATCTTTTGTGTCACCCCGATTCGGTAAATGAAAACGGCGCGCTTAATGTATTTTCCGAGGTGAAAGAGAACGACAGCTTAGTGTTGATGGAAGGGAGTATTGCAAGTCTTACGTCTCGCGCTCAACGTGTTATCAATAATGCCATTATGCTATTGCCCGAAAACAGAAAGCCCGTGGGAGTGCTTATGATCTATTGCGCAGGATGCCGTCTTATGGTGGGAGATGAAATCAAACAGATGCTTTCCTCGCTACAAAAAGAGTTTGCTTCGCTGCCAATATGTGGCCCTTTTACCTTCGGTGAGCAAGGGCGCTTTCTTGACGGCAAGAATAGACACGGTAACCTTATGATATCAGCTATAGTATTTTCTCAATGAATAGAGATTACGAAAATGTTCTAGAAGACCTTGCTCTTGTTTATAGGCTAAAGCAGCAGGCTGAAGCGCACAAAAAAGAAACCGACGCCTTACTTGAAGGCACTCATGCTTTGCTAACGGCTGAAAATGAACAAGACCTTTACATGAAAATGTTTGAGGTATTTAAAGGGCTCTATAATTACGAAGTGTGCTTTGTGCTTGAAAACGATGGACCAAAGCGGATGAGATGTATTAACAGCACTCACAGCCCGCTGCTAAACACCATCTGGAACATAGACGACACTCTTTCTCGCGCAGTTAAAAGTACACCAATTGCATTATTTAATATTAGGCAGCAGCCTACGTGGCAAGAACATATCATCCTTTTCGACTCCCCCGTTACCTCAGTGCTTTACTGCCCGTTTAAAGTACATCAACAGCAAGCTGTTATTGTATTTTGTCATCAGTCATTGGGGTATTACACGCAAGAATATGTAGAGATGGCTAACCGCTATCGCACCTTTACAGAACAAATTGCCATGGGCATGCAAGCTAAAATGATGGCGCTGGAAACCGTTAGGCTAAAAGAGGAAAAAGCGCAGGTTGAAAAAAGCTTAATTGATTCTGAAAAAATGGCCTCACTAGGCCTTTTAGCTGCGGGTGTCGCCCATGAAATCAACAACCCTATAGCCTTTATCAATAGCAACATTCACTTTTTGAAAAATATAATCCCGGCTTTACTCGATATGCAAGGTATTGTGGAAAATCTAGCCAAAAGCGAAAGCGAGGAAGAGCGAGCCCAGCTAAAAAACGACGCCATAGCTTGGCAGGCGCAACATAAACTAGAGTCGTTAGTAGATGAAATTAACGATATTTGTAACGAGTCTGAAGATGGATTAAACCGAGTAACGGATATCATAACCAGTTTACGTTCGTTCTCCCATGATGCCGACATCCCTGATGACGAGACTATTGACGTTAACGATTGTGTAAACCACGCGCTGAGGCTGGTAAACAGTGAACTCAAACATAGAATAAAAATCCACCAAGAATTGGGGGATGTCTTACCCATCCAAGGAAAAACTGGCAAGTTAAACCAAGTACTCGTGAACCTTTTCGTAAATGCTGCGCAGGCGATGGAAGAAGGAGATTCGCTTACTATCAAGTCGTTTAACGAGACTAAAAGTCAAAGCGTAGTGATTACCGTAGCAGACACGGGATGTGGCATAGAACAGCACGCACTTCAAAAAATGTTTGAGCCTTTTTATACGACCAAACCTATTGGCAAAGGGACAGGGTTAGGGCTTTATATTTCATTTTCTATCGTAGAAGCAATGGGAGGAACCATCAGCGTTGACAGCGAGGTGAACGTTGGTACTACCTTTACCCTTTCCTTCCCAGCCGTGAATGAACATAAAAAAACCGCACAAACGTGCGGTTCTAATACATTAAGCGAGAAAACTTAACTCTTTAAGACTTTTTATCAAACAAAATGTCCATAACATCAGAAAGTTCGCCTTTCCCTTCGCGGATTTCTTCTTCCGTTAGCCCTGCAATTTCATGTGGAAACACAAGCCACTCGTCACTTTCGTTAACGTAGTAGTCAGGTACGATATCAGTGGTGTTGTTTTGAGGCTTGTACCAAGGGCATGCAATACGAATGTCTTTAGGCATGTTCAAACGCATAAGCTTGTTAATTTGGTTAATTAGCGCATCAACGCTTCGGCCTGAATCGAAAACATCGTCAACAATCAATAGTTTGTCGTCTGCGTTCGCGTTTTCTACCAAATAGTGCAAACCGTGAACACGAATTTCTTTCGATTGCTTGTTGATACCGTAGTAAGACGATGTACGTACAGCAATATGGTCGGTCGACGTGTTCTTAAACTCAAAGAATTCTTGAACCGCGATACCGATTGGAGCACCACCACGCCAAATACCAATAATAAAGTCAGGGCGGAAGCCGTCTTCATACACCTTTGCCGCTAAGCGAAAGGAATCCTGTAGAAGCGATTGCGAGGTGATAAAATTCTTGTTCATGACGTCTCACTGGGCAAAATTTAAAAGACCGCGAGTATAGTGAATTTCGCACTAATTTGCACGGCTAATTCAAGGAATTATTCGTTTTGAAGCGCCTGTGAGGGCGCAATTTTCATCGCCTTTCGCGCTGGATATATACTGGCTAGCACACAAAGCAGCAAAGAGAGCAACGTAATACTCACTATTTGTATTCCATCCATTTCTACAGGCAAGCCTCTACCATCTGCAGCTAACGCCAACGGCGAGCCAATCAAATCCAAGAAGTTATTCAACTGTAAGGTGACGACGATGCCAACAATAAGGCCTATACCCGCACCTTTTACGCCGTTAAATAGCCCGTTAAGCACAAAGATCCACATAATGGTTCTAGGCAGCATCCCCTGCGTTTGAAGCACTGCAATATCTCCCTTCTTTTCGGTTACCACCATCACCAAAGCAGAAACAATATTAAATGCAGCCACGGCGATGATGAGTAACAGCATGAGTGTCATCATGTTCTTCTCCATCTTAACTGCATCAAATAGCGGGCCTTGTCGTTCACGCCAGGTTTTAACGTTGCTTGCAGAGACACCCATCGTATCAGTGAGATAGTTCACAACCGACAGGTAATTAAATGCATCATTTAGAAAGAGGCGAAGTGACTGTCCATTTCCTTTAGGATCGCGCATTAAACGGTTCACGTCGGTCAGGTTCATATACATCACCTTATCGTCCATTTGCGACCCCATATCGAAGACACCCACTACAGTAACAAGTCGCTGACTGGGCATGCGACCGAAAGGCGTATAAACACTCGCCCCGGCCACCATAACACGTAATCTATCACCCACTCTCACATCCAATCTGATAGCAAGCGCACGACCAATTATTGCGGCAAAACTACCTTCCTTTAAGTCGTCAAATCGCCCTTGCTCCATATGGCTTGCAACCAAGGTATGCTCCAGCATCACCCCAGGTTCCACACCGTGTACTTGCACACCTCTCAGTTCAGAGCGAGATTGCACAACGGCTTCCGCTTCTCGATAAGCCATGCTGGCAACAACACTATCGATGGGTGTCTTGCTAATTTCATCTAAAGTAACGTACTGCTGTTGTGGCACGTTTTTATTGGGTGTCTCGCTACGACTTCCCGTATTAAACGTGGGTGTCTCATTAATTTTCGCTGTTGCGGTGGATGTCTGTGCAACTTCATTAATTTTCGCTGTTGCGGTGGATGTCTGTGCAACTTCATTATTTGAGGTGGGTGTCTTTGTAACTTCAAGAGAGTTGCTGACGTCTGAACTGTTTTGCGTGGGTGTCTTGCTAAGTTCGCTGACGGCTGAACTATTTTGCGTGGGTGTCTTTGTAATTTCGATATGGGGCACTATGCCTAAAATGCGTTGTTTCAACTGCCCTTCTAAGCCGTTCATTACCGATACTACAATGATAAGGGCCATCAGCCCCAGCGCGATGCCGGCTACCGAAAATCGATTTATAAAAGAGACAAAACTGGTTTGGCTTTGTTTGCTAGATTTGGCATAACGATAGGCAATGAATGCAGAAAGAGGATAAAACATAGCGCCTTGCTTTTCAGTAATACGGTAATCTGCCCCACGTTTGGCTATGCTTAACGAATGAAAAATTCAGATAAGTAGCCCAAAGGCGAGATGACGGGCTAAGCCCAAAATAGTAAAGTGGCTATACTACGTGTAAGCTACTGGCTGTACAAGAATTAGTGGCAGAGGAATGATGTGAGCGAACTAAGCCTAGAACAAAAACAAGCCCAATTCGATGAATACTTCTCAATAGCGCATTGTATTAATGCAAACGTGCGTCCTTTAGGTATGGATGAAACCGTACCCAATGAGGATGCACTGGAAGACTCGATGCCGTATGCCTTTCGTATTGCTAGCGAAATGGCGGCATTGGAAGCCCAAGCAATTCGACCGCTACGAAATCTTGGCGATCATGCTGAAACCTTGGCTGAATACCTAAATCATCAATCAAGAAAAATTGATTTGATGATGTCATTTGTCCTGCACCAGCAAGATGAGCCAGAGCACCGCTTTAAAACGGTAAAATTAGGTGGTGGCGGTGTGATAATCGACTCCAAAGAGGCATTGGACGTAGGTACTAAAGCTGAACTTAAGCTTTTCCTAGATGCCGAAGCCGCAGCTATTTTTTGTTATGGCGAAGTTATTACTTGCGAGCAGGTTGAAGATAGCTACCATATTGCTTTCATTTTTAATTCGATACGAGAGCAAGATCAGGAGCTTTTGGTTCGAGCAAGTTTACACATTCAAACCCAACAGCTAAGAAAACGGTCGAAAGAAAGAAAAGCGGGATCCTAAAAGGCCCTCGCATCAGTATATAAGCCGTAAAATCAAACTTGCATGTAAAAAAACAGGACCTCATGACTGCCACTTTATTATCGCTACCATTACCTGCGCCTAAAAAAGAAGCCTCATCACAAGATCACAAACACTGGGGCCAGCTTCAAGGCAGCAGTGCTGCGCTATGCATCAGCCAAGCACTTAGCCAATACAAAGGCCCTATAGTTCTGATCACCGCCGACACGCCCTCGGCCATGAAGCTTGAAAAAGAAATTGCGTTTTTCCTAAGCGACGATACAAAAAATACGCCTATTACGCTGTTCCCTGACTGGGAAACGCTGCCTTATGATTCATTTTCTCCTCATCAGGATATTGTATCGCAGCGTCTTGAAACTCTGTTTCGCTTTACGCAACAAGTAGACGGTATCTTCATCGTTCCCGTTAATACCCTCATGCAGCGCCTTGCGCCCACTGATTATTTAGCTAAATACTTACTTATGCTAAATAAAGGACAAACGCTAGACAGAGACCAGTTCAGAAGAAACTTAGAGCAAGCAGGCTACTTACACGTAAGCCAAGTAATGAGCCACAGCGAATTCTCGGTGCGCGGCAGTATTATCGACTTGTTCCCTATGGGAAGTGACCAGCCGTTTCGTATCGATTTGTTCGACGACGAAATTGATTCTATTCGTTATTTCGATACCGAAACTCAGCGCTCTGGCGAAGCGGTCAACGAGATTCGCTTGTTACCCGCGCGCGAATTTCCAACAGACAAAGACGCCATCACTCTTTTTCGTCAGCAGTTTCTGAAAAAATTCGATGCTAATAACGCCTCTGAAAGCGTATTTTCGCAGGTAAGCAAAGGCACAATGCCAAGTGGTGTAGAGTATTACCTTCCCCTATTCTTTGAAAAAACGGCAACATTATTTGACTACCTTCACCCTAAGAGTTTGCTTTTACTCCACGGTGACGTACAAGACGCCAGCGAATTTTTCTGGGCCGATGTGCAAGAGCGCTACGAGCAATACCGTTACAATTTAGCGCGCCCTTTACTTGCTCCTGATGAGCTATTCCTGCCTATTAACGAGTTATTCGGTGCCATTAAGCAATGGCCTCGCACCTCGCTATCAAGCCAAGTGCTAGAAGAAAAATCAGGCACCACCAACCTGCAGTGCGCAAAACTCGATGACATTGCAATCAATTCGCAGAAAAAAGTCCCTGCTGAACAACTCATTAAAACCGTTAATCACGCTACCGACAACGGTGCGAAAGTACTGTTTTGTGCCGAAACTCAAGGTCGTCGAGAAGGGCTCCTTACCGTGCTGGCCAAAGCCGGCATAAAGCCAAAGATTGTCGATAGCTTCAGTGATTTTATTGAAAGCCACGACAGTATTGGTATTACGGTTGGTATGGTTGATAACAGCTTTCGCTGGCAGACATCTGAAGGTGAGCTGCTGTTTATTACCGAAACCGAACTACTCGGACAGAAAGTAAGTCAGCGACGCCTTCGTGATAAGCGTTCCGCCACTGATGAAAGTGCTATTATCCGCAACCTAGCCGAGCTTTCTATCGGTCAGCCTGTGGTGCACCTCGACCACGGTGTTGGGCGCTATTTAGGGCTTCAAACCTTGGATGCGGGCGGCGTTACCACCGAGTACTTATGCATTGAATACGCCAAGCAATCAAAATTATACGTCCCCGTTGCGTCGCTACACCTTATCTCTCGCTATACCGGCGGCGATGCCGATAGCGCCCCTGTTAGCTCGTTAGGTTCCGACGCATGGACAAAAGCAAAGCAAAAGGCAGCTGAGAAAGTTAGAGACGTAGCAGCAGAACTGCTAGATGTGTACGCCCGTCGCGCTGCAAAACCAGGCTTTGCTTACAACATAAACTGGGATGACTACCAAGCCTTTTCAGACAGCTTTCCGTTTGAAGAAACGCCCGACCAAGCGCAAGCGATTGCTGCGGTTATGCACGACATGGGCAGTCCATCAGCGATGGACCGTTTGGTGTGCGGTGATGTTGGCTTTGGTAAAACCGAGGTTGCCATGCGAGCCGCCTTCCTTGCCGCAAATGCCGGCAAACAGGTTGCAATATTAGTACCTACCACCTTGCTTGCGCAGCAGCATTACGAGAACTTTAAAGATCGCTTTGCCGCATGGCCTTTTGAAATTGAAGTAATGAGCCGCTTTGTAAGCGGTAAAGCGCAGAAGTCGGTGGTAGAACGCATCGGTGAAGGTAAAGTCGACATCGTTGTAGGCACACATAAACTGCTGTCCAGCGATATAAAATACAAGGATTTAGGCCTTGTTATTATTGACGAAGAGCACCGATTTGGCGTGCGTCAAAAAGAGAAACTTAAGTCCCTTCGCGCCGATGTAGATATTCTTACGCTAACCGCCACGCCTATTCCACGTACGCTGAACATGGCGCTGTCTGGCATGCGCGATTTATCTATTATCGCTACCGCACCGGCCCGTCGCCTTTCTATTAAAACCTTTGTACAACAGCGCAACAAGGCGGTGATCCGCGAGGCAATAATGCGTGAAATACTGCGCGGCGGTCAGGTTTATTTCCTTCATAACGAAGTGGAAAGTATTGCACGAACTGTGGAAGAAATTGCAGAGATTGTGCCTGAAGCGCGTATTGCAATGGGCCACGGTCAAATGCGCGAGCGCGATCTAGAAGCGGTGATGAGCGATTTCTACCATCAGCGTTACAACGTATTGGTGTGTACCACCATTATTGAAACGGGTATTGACGTACCAAGCGCTAACACCATTATCATGGATAGAGCCGACCATTTAGGTCTGGCACAGCTACACCAATTGCGTGGTCGTGTTGGACGCTCTCACCACCAAGCCTACGCCTATTTGTTAACGCCACATCCAAAGCGAATGACAAAAGATGCCGTTAAGCGCTTAGAAGCCATATCTCAGCTAGAAGACTTAGGTGCAGGTTTTGCCCTCGCCACACACGATTTAGAGATACGAGGCGCCGGCGAGTTGTTAGGAGACGATCAGTCCGGTCAGATAGCAAGCATTGGATTTAGCCTGTATATGGATATGCTAGACAAAGCCGTTAACGCGCTGAAAGATGGCAGAGAGCCATCGCTAGAAGACGCCACATCGGGCCATACCGAGGTAGAGCTGCGTATTCCGGCACTGCTGCCTGAGGATTATATTGCCGACGTAAATACGCGCCTTTCGCTTTATAAGCGCCTGGCAAGCTGCACAACGCAAGACGACATTGACGAGTTCCAAGTAGAGTGCATTGACCGCTTCGGCTTATTGCCAGAACCGGCTAAAAACTTAATTGAAGTGGCTGAAATTAAACTAAAAGCACAGGCACTTGGCATTCTAAAAGTAGACTTGTCGGCACAAGGCGGTACCATAGAGTTTAAAGAAACCACTAAGGTCAACCCTGGCTATATCATTAGCCTTGTTCAAACCAAACCAAACACGTTCAAGTTTGAAGGTAGCCAAAAGCTTCGCTTGGTGAAGAAGACCGAAACAGCTAAAGAGCGCCTCGCGTTTATTAGCGATATTATTGCCGATTTTGCAAAGGAGTCGCGATAACATGAAGTTATCCCGCTGGTGCCCGTTAGTCGCATCCATAAGCGCCGTTTTCTTAAATACTGTGTCAACCACAGCCCTTGCCAACGACGATTGGTGGTTTGATGTGGAAGTCATTGCATTTAAGCGTAATGTCGCGCTTACCGAGTTGGAAGAACAATTTTCGCTTGCAGATAATTTATCGGCGCCGCGGGCTCAAGCAGACCTTATCAGCGAGATTATCGCGCCAGATATTAGTTATTTAAAACAGGGCTTATCCGTTTGCGGTGCCAACAACAGCATAAAATGGCCAGATGATACCCTGTTTGCCGTTCCATCAAGCGATGTAGATTTTTTATCGCTGCCTAAATCACTTGCGCCACAAGAGATTGATTGGCAACAGAATCCGCGCCAACAAGAATCTTATTCTGCGCCATCAGATAAAGAAATCGATGGGTTCAGTGATACTGATGCATTGGCTAGTGAGGCGACGGAAAACCGCGTTATCGAAGATGCCACCCTAGCCCCCGATGCCCAGACCATTGCTGGTTATTGGACGTCGTTTTTTGGGGTTAAGCGTGCAACGCCAATTAGCGTTCCCGCTTTTAAATACTGCGAAGAAGATAAGCCTTGGCTTAGCGCTGAAATTACTACAGCAATTGTTGCATCTGCGGCCTCGAATATGGGTAAGAACGATAATGCGGCTTTACCCTCTGCTGCCAGCAGTACGCTGCAACCCGCTATAGTCTGGAAAGTAAATAAACCTGATAACCGCACGCCTGCCCCCGCTAGCCTGCCTATCATAATAGAAGGTCACGACTGGCCGCTGGCATCGAAAGCACACTTACTCACCAGTAACGAGCAGGCTTTGTCGTCGATTTCGCGCCAAATTCGCTCCAGTCGCGATTTAGAACGTTTATTTCACGCCACATGGCGTCAGCCTGTGATGTTTGGTAAAAACAAGGCGTTTGACGTACGTGTTTACGGCGGTCAAAACTATGCACAGCAGTTCAATCTTGATGGCGAAATGCGCGCTCAAACGCAAAGCGCGTTATTACAAGAGACTTCAAACCAACCTTCAATGCAGTTAGCGTCAAATGAGGAAGCCCCTCTTGATAGCGACACCAGTATCGGCGGCGAAAGCCAAGCATTGATTCCATACAGTGCAGAAGAAGCCGCTAATACTAGAAGTGTTCGACGTTTAGCGAACGATGACACGCAGGTGCAGAAACCTAGCAATTCGGAATTGCTCGCCGTTTCAGATATTTTTACAGATCTCGAAATGCGCCTAGCGAATCCATCTCCTATCTCCTTTGACGATTTCAAAGCACTAGATACGCCACTCATTGTAGAGCAAGACGAAGATGGTGTAAGCGATGTAGCGTTCAGAACGCCCATCTGGGAAATAGACGGCACAATAAAAGTTTTTCTTAAATACATTAATCGGGTGCCTTATCTTCACGTAGACAGTGAGATGTATTATCGACAGCCTGTACCTATGCATTACTTTAGCAACGAATTTGGCGATGAATTTAGCAACGAAGATGCCAGCACTACTAACATTAGCAATGAAAAAGGCAGCGCGGCTACTTATTCTGAAGGCCAAGCGTATAAGCTGGTGTCGGTACCTCTGATTGAACAACGGCGGATAATAAGCACCCAACTGCATTATTTTGACCACCCGTTATTTGGGTTTGTAGTGCAAGTAAGACGTTACAACCGCCCGTCTACAAACGAATAATTCTTTAAACGTGCCGCTAACCTAAGGTTACGGATTAAGTATGGGGTTGAGCAAAGCGTTTGATTGCGGCTCTGCCCCCTTGTTTCAAATTCAGGTTTATATTCAAGGGCTTTATGAAAATTTACACTCGCACTGGCGATAAAGGCAGTACGCAAATATACGCAGACAAGGCTGTTCGTGTAGATAAAGACGATTTAGTAGTGAAAAGCTATGGGGATATGGACGAGTTAAACAGTCAAATCGGCCTCTTAGCAGCGCACGTTGCAACGAAACACCAGCCGATGCTACATGATATTCAGCGCAATCTTTTTCAGGCAGGGTTTGCCATCTCAGCAAGTTCAACATTGGCGCAGGATGACATCGAAAATCTTGAAAAGCTTATTGATAACATTACCGGCCAAATGCCGCCCAATACATCGTTCGTTTTACCAGGTGGTTGCAAGTCAGCGGCACAAGCTCATGTATGCCGAGCAGTTTGCCGTCGTGCCGAACGCTCAGTTATCAGCCTTTCAAAGCACTATGACGTGCCTGAAGTTGTTCACGCGTACCTAAACCGCCTGAGCGACTTTTTGTTTACCTTCGCACGCTTTTTGAATATTGAAGCCGGCGTAGACGAAGTAGCGGTGTAAATCGCGATATTCGTTTTTACAAAATTCGTATCCAAGCTTTTATCTAAGCTTTTATGTGAGCTTTTATACGAATTTTTAGATGAGCTTTTATATAAACGTCCATTGAATTAAAGATAAAAGCACCGGTGTAAAGGTGCTTTCTCACTACCTTCTTATTACCTGTTTTAACGCTCGCTCAGGCGCTTGACCAAATCTACTGCGCTTTCGTATTTATCTTGAAGCCCTGCAGGCAGCACGCGTCCGTATAAAGCCATAACCCGCTCTTGCTTTAACTCATCATCACGACTTGGGCTAGCGTAGCGAGACTCGATACCATCAAGAATGCTCTCAGCGCCTTTAGGGTTGTTGCATGCCAGCACCATGTCACAGCCAGCCTCTAGTGCAGCTTCAGCGCGCTCCACGTAACTACCCGCCACACTGGCACCATGCATGGATAAATCATCAGAAAAAATAGCGCCCTGAAAGCCAATATCGCCCTTAAGAATAGATTGCAGCCATGTTGACGAAAAACCAGCTGGCTTGTCGCACACCTGATTGTAAATCACGTGTGCTGGCATCACGCCCTCCAACATTTTGCGTTCAATTAAGCGTTGAAACACCACCATATCGGTAGTTCGAATCTCTTCAAAATCGCGTTCGTCCACTGGCAGTGCAATATGGGAATCTGGCGCAACGCTACCATGACCCGGGAAGTGCTTACCAATTGCAGGCATGTTTACCGCTTTAAGACCTTGAATTAAATGGGTAGCAAGACGAATAACGTCATTTGCGTTATCCGCAAACGCTCTATCACCGATAACCTGTGACACGCCGTTAATGTCAAGCACAGGCGCAAAACTGAAATCAATATCGAGGGTTTTAAGTTCGTAAGCTAACGCAAGTCCGCAAGCTTTTGCATAGGCAGCGCTTTCATCTTGATGCTCAGACTGGCGTAAAATCTCGCCCATGGCCGGAATAGCGGTAAAGCCTTCACGAAAGCGCTGAACTCTTCCACCTTCATGGTCAACAGCAATCAACACAGGAGTTTTCGCATAGCGCCTTATATCTTGAACAAGTGCCGATAACTGGCGCTTATCATGATAATTGCGACTAAATAAAATGACGCCGCCCACCACAGGGTGTGCCAGCTTTTCCTTTTCTTCAGGCAAGAGTTCTTCGGCCTGACAATCCAACATTAACGGGCCCACATCACCACCTTTACATGTGTCATAAAACATCACTTTAATTTTTCAGGTTCTGTGGTTAGGATAGAGAAAAACTAGGAGTTTTACACGTGATTAATTGGATCAAGTGGTTGGTTTTAGGTGTTTTTACCCTACTTTCTCTGGCCGCTATTGCGGTTTATATTTCACTACGCTTAAGTCTTCCCGCACTTGATGGCAATAGCGCGACTTATCACGTGGTTGCTCCTACAGAATTAAGCCGCGATAACCTGGGTCAGGCCGTTATAAACGCTAACGATATTTTTGATGCCGCCTACGCCCTTGGTTTTGCTCATGCGCAAGACCGTTTCTTCCAGATGGATCTTCAGCGTCGCGCTGCATCAGGCAATTTGTCTCAATGGGTAGGAGAAATAGCCCTAGATATCGACAAAAAAGCGCGCTTTCATCAGTTCGAGCAACGGGCAAAGGTCGTATTTGAAAATCTACCGGCAAGACAGCAGGACTTACTTGTTCGTTACGCACACGGCGTAAACGAAGGGCTATCGGAGTTCACTTTACCCCCGTTCGAATATTTGGCAGCAGGCGTTGAAATTAAGCAGTGGCAACCTACCGATAGCATATTGGTTATCTATAGCATGTACCTCGATTTACAGGGTAGCCAGGTAGAGTTTGACCTTGCCAGAGAAGCCCTGCTCAATACCTTTGGTGAAGAGGTTTATAATTTCATTACGCAGCCCAGCAATTACCAAGCCGCGTTAGATGCCAGTGAAATTCCCCTGCTCGAGGCTGCGGCCCCTTCCTATCCGGCTATTCTTCGCTCTCCCACTGATACCATGGACACTAGTAGCAACAGCAACACTAGCCAACAAAGCCAAGCAAAAGAAGGTACGACACCAGAGATTTCTCAAAGCCCAACTACCATAAATACTGCGATTGCCAGAGCCCAATACAATGCCACCGAACTGCCCGATATCGGTAGCAACAACTGGGCAGTCACGGGGGCGTATACCGCAACTGGCGCAGGCCTTTTGGCTAACGATATGCACTTAGGCCTTCGAGTACCCATCATTTGGTATCGCGCACAGCTTAATTACCAAGAGTCAGGGAGCGATGTTCAGGTTACCGGCGTATCGCTACCCGGGCTTCCTGGAATTGTTGTAGGAACCAACGGTCATATTGCGTGGGGCTTTACTAATGCCAACTTAGACAATGTGGATTGGGTTGAGTTAGACGAAGGCACCACAACGAAAACCATCACAGAACGAATTCCCCTTCCTGACAGCGAACATGAATTTACGCTACAAATCAGTGATTTTGGCCCCGTAAGAGAAGTAGACGGAAAACGTTACGCGCTAAATTGGGTAGCACATCACCCGTTTGCGGCCAACTTAAGCATTGTGAACTTCGGTACCGCCAAAACCGTTGAAGCTGCCATGAAAGTAGCCAAGCGTATTGCCATACCAACTCAAAACCTCGTGATTGTAGATGAAAATGGCAGTGCCTCATGGCAACCAGGGGGCGCAGTTATGGCAAGAGAACAAGCCACATTTACAGCAATAAGCGAGGCCTCTGCAAACACCTCCCCTACACAAGCAGAGAATTTACCGCAGGTTATCAACCCTGATGCGGGGCGAATATGGACAGCAAACGCACGAGTGATATCAAGTGAAGATTTTAAAACATGGGGCGACGGCGGCTATGCGCTCGGTGCGCGCGGTCAACAAATAAGAGACCGACTGTTTGAAAAAGACACGTTCAGTGAAACCGACTTCTACGCTATTCAACTTGATAACCACGCTCGCTTTCTTATTCCATGGCAACATCTGTTATATGGTTTGCTCAACATGAAAGATGTGGAGTTTAAGCCAGACCTTGCTTATTTAAACACATGGAAAGAATGTGCCTGCGAAGACTCTGTCGGCTATACGTTGGTTAAACATTTCAGGCAAGAGGTAATACAAACCTTATTCGGCGACATACTCTCAAAACTAGATGAGCAGGGTGTAAACAGCCGTACTCTGCTGCGGGGCATCGAACCCGCAACGTGGCAGCTTATTTATAGCCAACCCGACTCTTGGCTGCCTGCCGACACTGAAAGCTTCGACGAGTTACTGGTAGACGCTTACAGGCGCGCTAAACACAAACTGCTCGATAAATACTCGCCTGTAGAAGCTGACATGGAAACACTAGCATGGGGCAAGGTTAACGCCCTTTCAGTTGAGCACCCTTTTGCTAAACAAATTCCCTTGGTAGGAAACTTGTTAAATATGGAAAAAGTTGAAGGTTTCGGCGATACCTATATGCCTGCTGTTCAGGCACCTAGCTTTGGCGCATCTGAACGCTTTTTTGTGAGCCCAGGGCATTTAGACGATGCCATCCTAACCTTACCTGGTGGGCAGAGCGGACATCCACTGTCAGATTTTTTTACAGCAGGTTTTAACGACTATGCCACCCATGCGGCAACGCCTTTGTTACCTAGCGAACCTATTCACCACCGCACTTTTTATAGAAAAGAAACTGAATGACACCTGCAATCACACTGCTTACCAAAAAGCGTATAACCCATAAGGTATTAAAGTATGACCACGATGCAAACGCAGCATCATACGGATTAGAAGCGGTTGAAAAGCTAAACTTAGACGCGGATACCGTATTTAAAACCTTAGTGGTGAGTACAGATACCAACAAACTAGCGGTTGCCGTAGTACCCGTTAACACCAAGCTAAGCGAAAAGAAAATGGCGAAAGCATTAGGTGTAAAAAAGGTAGAAATGGCCCAAGCAAACGCGGTAATGGTTGCCACGGGGTATGTGCTAGGTGGGGTTAGCCCGTTGGGGCAGAAAAAGCGGTTAGCCTGCGTAATTCACAAAAGCGCTGAAAGCCTTGCTACTATTCACGTTAGTGCGGGAAAGCGAGGGTTAGAAGTGGCGCTTTCCCCTACTGACCTAGCAGCACTTACCGGTGCTCAATTTGCAGATATCTCGGTAGCTTAAGATAGCGTAATGCTTAGCTATTTACTCGCTTGCGCTAGCCACTGCTTGCGTGCTTCTTCAAGCGCTGCTTCATCAGGCTGCTCGCTACCTGAAATGGCTACAGCAATTTGCTGAATAATTGCATCGCGCTTTTCAATTAGCGCATCGGTGCGAGTGAATAGGTCTTTGGCTTCAGGGTATTGGGCTTTTAGCGGCTCTACGTCTTCCAATGCGTAATAGCGCGCTTCAAACGCTTCATTATACAACTGACGTTTAGCATTGAAAATCACATAGTCTTTCGCAGTTTCTGAATTAAGATAATCCATATCTTCTGAAGATAAATTAGCGGCCTGCCCTACTTCACGGGCTTGCTCCATCCAAGAGTCTACCCCTTCGGCGTTTTCGTTTTTCACCGCCTGCTTAACACCTTCTTGTAAATCGCTGGCGTGAAGAATTTCCATTACCGTAATTAATGGCACTTCAGCTGCGTCTTGATCACGTTGGTCGGCATCCAGCGACAGGTAAGCAAACCAAGAAAAAACAGCGGCGATAACAATAGCAAGAACAACAAGCGCTTTTTTCACACTTTCCTCCGAACAGATTGCATATGAAATTCAGTGCGGGGGCACTGTTAAAAAGAAGCAATACAAAAAAAGAGCGAGAGACCTCGCTCTTTTTTCAATATTGTAACGACCTAAAGATTATTGGTCGACAGGCTCAGAGTTTTCAACTCGGCTTTTTAATTTTTGACCCGGGCGGAATGTTACCACTCGACGCGCTTTAATAGGAATGTCTTCACCGGTTTTAGGATTACGGCCAGGACGTTCGTTTTTATCACGCAGGTCAAAGTTGCCAAAACCTGACAGTTTTACTTGCTCACCAGATTCCAGAGCGCCTTTAATCTCTTCGAAAAAAAGCTCTACCAGATCTTTTGCATCACGCTTGTTAATGCCTAGTTTCTCGAATAGGTGTTCAGCCATCTCGGCTTTGGTCAATGCCATAGTTTACTCTCTTAACGCGGCCCCAAACTCAGATTCCAGACCTTTAACCACAGTATCTACGGCTTGCTGAATTTCAGCTTCTTCCAAGGTTTTATCCGGATCTTGTAAATGAAGTGACAAAGCAAGGCTCTTGTAGCCTGGCTCAATTCCCTTGCCTTTGTACTCATCGAACAAGTTTAGAGCAACTAGTTGATTTACGCCAATATTTTCTATGTAAGAAAGTACATTTCCTACACGCACTTCATCTTTAACCGTAATAGCAATATCACGACGGTTTGATGGGAAGCGCGATACTGGTACGGCTGACGGTAAATTGCGTTCAGTAATGGCATCTATCACCAGTTCAAACACAAATACGCGGCCGTTAACACCAAGCAATTTAGTAAACTGCGGGTGTATAGCACCAATATAGCCAACTTCTTCATCATTAAGCAAAATTTTTGCAGTCATACCAGGGTGTAGCGCGCTGTGCTCCCCTGTTACGAATTGGAACTCGCCAGTTTTACCCGTTAGCGCCAATAACGCCTCAACGTCTGCTTTAGCGTCAAAGAAATCAACCGGGTTATCACCCAAGTCCCAATGTTCTTCATTACGACGCCCTGCTACTACACCACCAATTACTTGTTGTTGCAATACACCATTTGGCGCATCTTGTTGAGGAATAAAGCGTAATCCTGTTTCAAACAGGCGAACGCGTTGTTGCTGACGCTTCTGATTATAAGCAGTAGCACCCAATAAACCCGGCCATAAACTAACGCGCATTATCGACATATCAGATGAAATTGGGTGTGGTAACACCATGCCTTTCACATCTGGGAATAATGCGTTTTGAATTTTAGGGTCAACAAACGAGTAAGTAATCGCTTCGTTGTAGCCACGGCTTAATAGCAACGACTTCATAGTGTTTAGCGGCAGCTTGGCTTCCTGTGAAGGCAACATGGCCAAGGTGGCTTGTGGCGCAACGTTTGGAATGTTGTTGTAGCCGTAAACTCGGGCAATTTCTTCAATCAAATCTTCTTCAATTGAAATATCAAAACGATAGCTTGGCGCAACCGCTTCCCAACCTGCTTCGGTTTGCGTCACGTCTAAACCAAGGCGAGTAAGCATTTCTGTTACTTTTGCATCATCAATGCTAATACCTAGCACACGAGCTAAACGTTCACGACGAAGTGTAACCGTTGCTTGCTTAGGTAGCTTGTCTTCAGCCACAGCCTCAACAACAGGGCCAGCTTCACCACCACAAATTTCAAGTACAAGTGCTGTAGCGCGCTCCATGGCTTTACGCTGAAGCTGCGCGTCTACACCACGCTCGTACCGGTGTGATGCATCGGTATGCAAACCGTACTGACGGGCACGGCCCATAATCGCATCGCGACTAAAGAACGCACTTTCAAGCAAAATATCTTGAGTTTCGCCTGTTACACCAGAGTGAAGGCCACCGAAAATACCCGCCATTGCTAGCGCTTTGTTGTCATCAGCAATAACCAAAGTGTTGCTTTGCAGCTTCGCTTCAGTTTCATCAAGTAACGTAAGGGTTTCGCCTTCATTCGCCATACGCACATTAATGTTGCCTTCAATGCTGGCAAGGTTAAACGCGTGCATTGGCTGACCAAGCTCTAGCAATACAAAGTTAGTCACATCAACAATGGGGTCTATACTGCGAATACCGCAACGACGGAGCTTTTCAACTAACCACAGTGGCGATGCTGCTTTTACATTAACGCCCTTAACTACACGGCCTAAATAACGTGGGCATGCGTCATCAGCGCTTAACGTAATTGATAATTTGTCATCAATAGTAGCCTCTACCGCTGCTACTTCAGGTTCGCACACGTCAAGGTTATTGAGCACGCCTACTTCACGGGCAATACCGCGAATACCCAAACAGTCTGCACGGTTTGGTGTAAGGTCTACTTCAATGGCGTTGTCATCAAGACCAAGGTAATCGCGAATATCTTCGCCAATAGGTGCATCGGCTGGAAGCTCGATAATACCGTCGTGGTCGTCGCTAATACCTAGCTCAGAGAAGCTACATAGCATGCCAAAAGATGGCTCGCCGCGAAGCTTCGCTTTTTTAATTTTAAAATCGCCTGGCAATACAGCGCCAACAACGGCTACCGCTACTTTAATACCTTGGCGGCAGTTAGGCGCACCACAAACGATATCTAGTAGTTCATCGCCACCTACGTTAATTTTAGTTACGCGCAGTTTATCGGCGTTCGGGTGCTGACCGCACTCTACTACTTCACCTACTAGCACGCCTTTAAAATCGCCTGCTACTGGCTCAACACCGTCTACTTCCAAGCCAGCCATGCTCAACTGTTCAGACAGCTCATGTGCCGACAGCGACGGGTTAACCCACTCTCTTAACCATTTTTCACTGAATTTCATGTGTACTCTCTGCCTTAGTTGAACTGCTTAAGGAAACGAAGATCGTTTTCAAAGAACGCGCGCAAGTCGTTAACACCGTAACGAAGCATAGTTAAGCGCTCTACGCCCATACCAAAGGCAAAACCTGTGTACTCTTCTGGGTCGATACCCACAGCTTTAAGTACATTTGGGTGCACCATGCCGCAGCCTAGCACTTCAAGCCACTGACCGTTTTTACCCATTACGTCTACTTCTGCTGAAGGCTCAGTAAACGGGAAATAAGACGGGCGGAAGCGAATTTCTAGCGACTCTTCAAAGAAGTGATGTAAGAAGTCATGCAAAATACCTTTAAGGTCGGTAAAGCTAACATTCTTATCAACCATCAAACCTTCCACTTGGTGGAACATCGGCGTGTGTGTTTGATCGTAATCGTTACGATAAACACGCCCTGGCGAGATAATACGCAATGGCGGCTTTTCCGCTTCCATGGTACGAATTTGAACACCAGAGGTTTGCGTGCGAAGCATCATGTCTGGGTTAAAATAAAAGGTATCGTGATCGGCACGCGCTGGGTGATTCGCAGGAATGTTCAGTGCGTCGAAGTTGTGAAAACCATCTTCAATTTCAGGGCCAGTTTTAACTGAAAAACCAAGCTCGCCAAAGAAAGATTCAATACGCGCAATAGTACGGCTAACCGGGTGCAAGTTACCTGGCTTTTCAGTGCGACCAGGCAAAGTTACATCAATGGCTTCTTCGGCTAGCTTTTTGTTAAGCTCTTCAGTGCGTAAAAACTCACCTTTTGCAGAAATAGCTTGCTGAATAACCTGCTTAGCTTGGTTAATCTTTTGGCCTGCGGCAGGACGTTCTTCGTTCGATAACTTTCCAAGCCCTTTAAGTAAGTCGGTAAGTTTACCTTTCTTACCCATGAATTCGACCCTAACTTGGTCTAATGTGGCTGCATCTTGTGCAGCGTCAATCTGGCTTTGTGCCTGATTGATAATAGCGTCAAGCTCCATGTTTTCCTCAATTTACATGATGACTGCATGGCCAAAGCATAGGAAGAATTTTTCTGTGCGCTAAGGCTTGCCTGAAATAAAAGCGGTAGTTTACACGAGTGACAGACATTACCGCTACCCTATATAGCTGATAATGGCGAAATTTTGTGTGAGTAGGCTACAAAAATAGTGAGGGACAACCAATATATTGATTAAACTTATGAGATTTAGTACACAATTTCTTCTATCAATTTACCCTACCGCAGAAATGCCTTGAACATCTGTTCACATTCTTTAATATCTAACTAGCAAAAAACAAAAAAATTTGATTATACAGGGATAGTAAAATGCAGATAAGGAAACCACTTCCTTCAAACCGTACTTACGAACAAGTACTCAACCATTACCAAGTTGAAAAAAACCTTGCTTCGCAGCTAAAAGCAGCAAACAGGGAATCGCGCAAAGTAATCTACAGTAAAATGTACGATGAGTTGTTCTCAAAAGTTCCAGACCATCCACGTTTAACAAAACGAAATGATGAAACTGAAAGTCGTAAAAAAGTAAGCCATAGAATGGCTTTTATAAAACGCTTTCTTAAACGAGATAAAGTATTCGTTGAATTTGCCTCTGGAGATGGCAGGCTGCTTAAAAAAGCAGCTCAACACTGCCGACAGGCGATTGGTGTTGACATATCTGATCAGCGGGACAAAAGCGAACATTTTCCAGAAAATACCTCTGTTGTGGTGTATGACGGTTATGACTTATCTCAAATAGAGAATGAAAGCGTAGATTTTGTTTTTAGTGACCAACTAATTGAACATTTACACGACGAAGATGTTGAACATCACTTTGCTATCGTTAACCAAATTTTGAAAAAAGGCGGAGCTTACGCTTTCAGAACGCCGCACGCCTTTTGTGGCCCGCACGATGTATCTCAATACTTTACTGATGCTCCAGAGTGTTTTCACTTAAAAGAGTGGACATTCAAAGATGTTAAATCGGTAGAGGATATCGGCTTTGAGCAATTTAAATATTACTGGAGCGCAAAGAGCATTCACGTGCGTATGCCTCGCTTTTACTTTTCGACAATGGAATCCCTCTTAAAAAATGTTGATTCCTACAAGGGGCGCAAAATTGCCCAACTATTTTTACCTTCTGTCACTTGTGTATTGGTGAAGTGATTGATAAAAAAGAAATTTCTAAGAAGGCGCCGTTTATAGGTAATTATTTAGTAACTTGGCAAAGTAAATATCCCAAAATATTGTTATAGCGCTGTTCATAACAGCCTTTATAAGTATAAAATTGATAAAAACAATCTTCTGCAACAGGTAAACAAAAAATGACATTCAGGGAAGACATTCAAGGCTTGCGAGCATTAGCTGTATTGAGTGTAGTCATATATCATATTAGCCCTCACCATTTACCTGGAGGCTTCATAGGCGTAGACATATTCTTTGTTATATCTGGTTATCTCATCATGGGGCAGATATACAATAAAATTCAGCAAAACGCGTTTTCTATTTCAAACTTTTACGTGAAACGTTTTAAACGCTTATTTCCCGCTTTTTTTGCAACAGTTTCGGTATCTTCTTTCTTCGCTTTTTTGTACTTCCTCCCCGGTGAATTCAGTAAATATGCGTGGAGTTTAATATCTTCTTGTCTTTATGTTTCAAATTTCTATTTTTATACCAAATCAGGCTATTTCGATAGCGAACTACAAGGTTCTCCTCTGCTACATACTTGGTCGCTTTCGGTTGAAGAACAATTCTATGCATTCATGCCAATAATTATGATACTAGCGTATGGGGCATATAAAAGGTTTTCTATTGCTATTTTAACTACCATTGGCGTATTGAGTTTTATTGGATGTGTTTATTTAACAAAAAGTGATGTTAGCTTTGCGTTTTTCGCATCATTTACGAGATTTTGGCAATTTATTTTAGGGGGAACCATAGCTATTTATGGCTTGCATTTGAAAAGCCATCGCACACTTTGCGAATTATTGACAACTATTGGTGTAATTACCCTCCTCGCAAGCTGCTTTTTTCTAACTCACGATGAGTTTCCTGGAATAAAAGCTGTTATTCCTACATTAGCTACAGTTGCCGTGCTTGCTTTTTCAAGAAAGGGTTTATTCATCTATCGATTATTATCAATCAAACCTGCGGAGTTTATAGGTAATATTTCGTACTCTCTCTACCTATGGCATTGGCCTGTTATAATCTTCTATCAACTTCATTTTGAAACAGAACTGAAAGCGCTAGATAAAGTTATTGTATTAACCCTTTCAATTTTACTGGGTGTACTTTCGTATTACTTTATTGAACAGCGTTTTAGAAAATCAAAAAATAGTAAAGGTGTTGCGCGAAAAGCATATCTACAAGTAGCCTTTTCTAGCGCGATCCTATGCGCTGTAGTTTATAGTTTAACTTATGTATTGCCCATGCGCTTCAACGAACAGCAATTAGCCTATGAGGAATTCATGAACAATCATGATGCGTCTTACTTTAGGCCTGGCGTATGCTTTTTAACAAGTAAGTATTCTGATATTTCATATTTCAAAAAAGACACTTGCTTAATTGCTCAAGAAGAAAAAGAAAATATTCTATTGGTAGGCGATAGCCATGCCGCACATTGGTATGCCGGACTAGAAGCGAATAAAAAGCCTAATCAAACGATAAGTCAAATAACCGCTAGCGGATGTAAGCCAACGATAAGCTACCAAGGTGAAAAGCGGTGTGCTCAGTTAATGCGCATTGCGTTTGAGGAGATAATTCCGACTGGAAGATATGAAAAGATCATTATTTCTGCTAGATGGAAAATCGACGACTTACCGTGGCTACTGAAAACACTGGACAGAATAGATACCGCGAATACTGAAGTGACAGTGCTAGGACCAATTATTGAATACACGCAACCCCTTCCACGTATATTGGCCCATAGTGATTTTGAATACAAACTAATTCGAACGCAAAAGTATGAGTTTATTGAGAAAATTGACTCAAAGTTTGAAAATGAGCTTAGAAATAAAAACGTAAAATATATATCGATTTTTAAAAATATTTGTGACAGCACTGGCAATTGTAAAACGCTTGTAGGCGACAAGCCGCTTCAATTTGACTATGGGCATTTAACGCTTGAGGGCTCACGCTCGCTATTAAATAGGCAATCGAATATCAGTCTGTAAATTAGGCAAATGATATTTTACATAACTCTGCGAAGTCAAAATGCACCGAACAAATTACGTTTTGTTCGGTGCATAAGGTGCCACCGCTTTCTGAATTAACTTCTTCGTAATCCTATTTCGCGTAACTATTTTTTAATGTTGGCAAGTCCAAATTTATTAAACAGTTCACCAAGCCTTTCGCATTACTTAATAATCCTACTTTTATTTTTTACCCACAATTTCTTTTCTGATTTAGGTTAACGATACCATAAAGTCAGCGGCTCCCAACTAGCTCTGCTCTTTAATGAAAATAGTGTGAATTTCCGCGCATTTCTAGATTCCACACTAATTGCATGACCAAAATGTAAGAAGAAGCTTGATGAGACTAGGATTTCAGGCATTTAGTACGGTCTCATCTGAAGTCAGCCGCTTATAAAATCCCTGATGCGCAGTGAATAAACAACTGGTTCATGTCACACACTTGTACTTAATTACTAATAACCCATAACTATCGCATAATAAAAATAAGCAATATACAGTTTGTAAAAATCACCTCAACTGAAGCATTTAACAAGTTTTAACTTTTTTATTTAAAAACAAACCATTAAAAAAGTTTATTAAGAATCTTTCAAAAGTAAGGTGGAACGCTAAACCGGCTAAAATGCTACCCAGTACTAAAACGACTAGTAGCGGCCAAGCATCCAACATACCATTCAAAACTTTTTCATTTGCAATCATCGTAAATCGTATTATCAATGGGTGGATGAGATAAGTAGCATAAGAAGCATTTCCAAGTAACATCAGAAAAGTCAACTTTCTGAACGAAACATGTTTTTCCAGGCCTAGAAATGAAACCACAATTAAAGCGGCTGGTAGAGCCCAGGCCACAGGCCTCCAGACAGTGTAAGCGCTGGCATTTGGCGCAAACCATAGCCAAATTAAAGCAACTGATAATAGAAAAACGCAAAAAGCTTTGCTGAAGTTAAAACCGTTTATGTAAAAGTAGGCAATCCAGACACCGGCCAAAAACTCTAATGTGATTGGTAATAGAGGAACGGTAAAGGGGCTCACCTCCCAGTCGTTAAACAACAGTAAAATTAATCCAAGCATGACGAGTGCAAAAATTGTTATCGAGGCTCCCTTTAATAGATTTGCGTTAAAGAAAATAAGTGCACCAAATATTAAATAGAACCACATCTCGTAGTTTAGAGTCCAACCAACGTATAAAATTGGAAATAAATCACCGTGAGGTATAAACAACAATGAAAGTACAAACTCGTAAAATACTTCGTTCATTGTTCCTTTCGCTAATAAAACAGCCCCCATGAGTGCAATGCTGCTTACTAACCAGTATAACGGTACTATTCTAACGAGCCTTTTCTTTGCGAAAGTGCGCCAATCAACATTTCGAGATGTGAGATAAATAACAAAGCCGCTAATAACAAAAAAGAGGTCAACACCGAATTGTCCTACCTCAAAATTAAAGCCATCGATTTCTTTAGTGCCATGCCTAACAATAACTAGGAATGCTGCCAGCCCTCTGAGAATTTGAATCCCGTCAATCATAGGTTTGTTAACCATAACCATTTCCCTACCTCCCCATCAGAGACTGTCTAACAACTTTCGGTAATATATTTGCAGCCTTATACATCATAATTGGTACAAGCACACCTACAAAAAGCCCTACGATGAATAAAAACAACTGATTATCTAACCCGAGTTTCGTCAATAATGTTCGAGCACTGGCATTAGCCATCGGATGCCATAGATAAATGGCATAGGTATAGACTCCTACCCACTGTATTGAAGATAATTTCGGAACAAATCGATAGCACGTAACTATAAAACTTGTTGACACTACTAACCAAAGGAAAGAGACATTAAATGGCACGTTAACAACTTTTAAAAATAGGAGCGCTTTTAATACACACCCTAAAGCAGTTATCAACGCTGCAGTATAGATAACTCTTTTCTTTAAAAACAATTGCGTATGCTGATAAATAACTATTCCTAAGATGAAATAAGGCGTCAATTCAATAGCTTCTGCGACTCTTAAGAAATCTATCCCTTTTACCATTATCGAAAATACGAAAGTAATTGGTATAAAAATTATGTAGGTTGTTAGTGATGGTTTAAATAGAACTTGAATACCACCTATAACTACAACCATAAAAAACAGAGCATATAAGTACCACAAATGCATATAACCATGCAAAAGAGCAGTAGTAAGTTCCCCCCCTTCTTTACCTATAAAGCTTCTCAAATAAAAGTATATAATCGAAACTATTAAGGCTGGAACTAATAAAGTAGAAATTCTATTGAGAACGATTTTAGGGAATTCAAGCTTGTTTGGTGCCATAGCAATAAACAGCATACCGGCAAGGGCCGTAAACAATGGCATTCTAATTAAGTCTAATATCTGAAATGCAGACCTGTATGGGGAGTCCTTGGCTACATTTAATCCAAAGTCTGGTGTACTACCAAAAACGTGGTAAGCCACTACCAAGAAGCAGACAATCGCTCGCAGTGTATCGACGTTTGCTAGCTTAGCAACCTTTGGTTTATTTGAAACAGAACTTTGTTTAACATTATTAGCTAATTTTTCAAGTTCAAAAATTTTTAAATGTACCCAGTTTTCTGGTAGCTCACCAATAAGTTCCTCTAGGTAAATAGAGACTTTCACGTAATTTAAAGAATCACCTCCTAAGTCTGAAAATGACTTATTTTGATCAACTTTAGCCGCTCCGAATATTTCTGAAAAAATACCTATAACCGAACTGGTATCAGTTTCTGAATTTGTGGAAGCAATGGCCAGAATTGAAGCATAGTCTATTTTGCCTGTTTGAAGTGTTGGAAACTTTTTTCCGAAGACGATTTGAATGCTACTAGTTGGTATTTTTAAAACTTGTGACAGATGCTTTTCGATTAAATCAGACTTTTCGTTCTCTACAGTAAAAACAATTAGTTTATCGTCATGCCCTGTAGCAACACAGTTTAATTTCTCTGCCTTTAAAATAACTTCAACTTGATCAAGGCTCACACGGTTACCGAACAATTTTATGAATCGGCTTTTCCTTCCTGTGATTACAAACAATCCATTTTCTAATTTCTTGGCAATATCACCTGTCATTAAGCAATTTAACTCTTTACTCTTTGACAAGTCAGAGCGGTTTCTTGCGTAGCCCATCATCACATTAGGCCCAAAATAGGCAAGTTCGCCTTCTGCTCCATCCATTTCATCTTCACCGGCTTCATTTACCACTTTCAGCTCACCACCGGGTATAGCTTGGCCTATTGAATCTGGGTATTCAGAAGCAATTTCTGGCGATAAATAAGAAATTCTTGGGGATGCTTCAGTTTGCCCATACATCACAAAAAACTTAATACTATTCTGTTTCGCAAAGTCCGAAAACTCGATTACTTTATCTCGACTTAATTTTCCACCTGCCTGCGTGAAATACCTTATTGATGGAGGTATTTTTGTCTGATAATTGGTTCTTGCTAGTAGTTCGTAACTATGTGGAACCCCAGCGAAACTTGTTGCATTTTCTTTATCACAGACTTGCCAAAACTCATCATCAACTACAGAGTACTGGTTAAAGAGAATTGTTCCTCCCATGTATAAATGACTATTAACAATAGATAGTCCATAAGAGTAATTTGTCGGAAGATTGACAACACCAACATCATTAGATGTGATGTCTAAATACTCAGAGATTGACGCCGCGTTCGATGTCAAATTGGTGTGAGACAATTTCACACATTTCGGGCTTCCTGTAGAACCCGAAGTAGACAGCATAATACATAAGTCATCATTTAAAGTTGCAGTTTCATTATCCTGTTGTGTAATCGAAATTCCATCATCAGTATTTACAATATAGCTTGCACCGAACAACTCACTAAAATGCGTACTTAAATCTGGCTTATCGTTGGGTAAAAGTAGTGCAACGTGATTTCTCATTAATGTAGCTACATACACAATCAGCCAGTCAATAGAAGGGTTACATTCCAATATAATTACACTTCTTTCACTACAGAAGTTTTCGCTTACTTGCTTAGCTTCTAATAATAGCTCTGCATAAGTAACACTGCGATCGCCATCCTTCGCAGCTATATTGTCGCTCGGGTGTTTGTTAAGAAATGATTCTAAGTTTTCGAACACGTCACTACTGTCCTTTTAAATGTGTCGCTCAAAAAGCTGTTGTTATACGTTTTAAAGAAGCATTGATATTTAGCAGTTAGATAGAGTTCTAACACATTAATTGTTCAATAATATTAAACCTCAGATACATGTGGGGCGTTATTCGCCATTTTAAGTACAGAATGGCAAAGCTGAATGCACGCAAGATTAGTTCCACTTTATATTCTAATGTTTGCGTTAGATTACTTGTCCTACCGTGTTTAAAGTATCGCTGACTACTTGCTAGCTATAACCTTAACCACTACTCTTTTAAGTGGGGCGACTTTTTCTTTTCACATCTACCAAGTGGACGAGGCATCTATATGGAATATTGTAGAATCTACGCTAAAGCCTGGCTTATTATTTTGCTCTCATTTTTTCTTATTTCTTGCGCTAATCATTCGACTGAAAAAAGCCTAGAGCCAAGCGCCTTTCAGCCAGGTGAAAAAATCTACGCATATCTTGAAACTAATACTGAACCAAATCATAACATCGAAAGCGTTTTGAAACATTACACGGGGGACGAAAAGCTAGTACAACTTATTGAAAAATATAATACTAGTATTGCAAGCCTCTATGAAAAAAAAGTGCTGAACTATTCAGATTCACGAAACCAAAGCGGCATTGACGGGAACATTAGTTCACTCTCTTCGGCAGAAGTTACAGCACTTTTTGCATTATTTCCTTTAGACACAGCCAAATGGATGAAGAAAGTATCAACTCATTCCATGCTAAGCAAAAATGAAATTTATGAATCTGCTATTACGGCCGGATTAGATCCATCGATAGTGTTCGCTGCCTCAGCATCGGGTTTTTCCGACACTGCCACTCCTCTTATTAACTCTATCGGTATAGTTATTTACGGTCAGGATGAAGATAGTGTAGCCACTGTCCAGTTTAAAGCGCATAACGAAACAAATTGGCAAAAAGGGTTAGACTTGTCCTGGGAGCCAATTTACGGCTCCTATGCTGGAAGTTTAGTGTATCTTGAGGCAGACACAACTTATGACATTCAAGTTCAAATTACGAATGTTAATGGCGACATTGCGGAACATACCTTTCAATCTAAAACAAAAGCCAACACCCCCCTTATTGATCCGAGCAAAGTTTATTACTTATCAGAGATTTATTCAGGCGGGCAACTGGACCTAGAAGCCTTAAATATAGAGGGAAGTGTAAATGGTTATGCAAAAATAATTGGTGACGGCCCCATAATTGACGCTGGAAGTGATGTACTTTCAGCAGTGAATATTGGAAACAATTCATATGTCATGCTTGAAAACCTTACGATTAGAGGCGGTCAACGCTATGGCATACTTGCCCAAAAAGCTCACCATATTTGGATTAAAGGCTGCAATATTTCCGGATACGGTAGAGAAGCGGTAGATATTAGAAATGGTAAAGCTTATTCAAGCCCTACCAGCAGTTCTCCCATAAACTACGACTCTGGCATTTATCTAGAGCGCAGCGGAATTGCTGTAATTGAAGAGTGTGAAATACATAGCCCCAACCTAGGCGCAAACAACTGGTCAGTTGGTCACCCTAAAGGTGCAAACGCGCTTCAAGTTTGGGCATATCACGACAGCGATGAGTACAGGGGTGAATTTATAGTAAGAAATAATCGTTTTTATGGTGCTCCAAATCACAGGTTTAATGACGTCATTGAAGGTCGAATGAATTTCGAACGGCGCGGTGGCTTTGTCTGTAATTCTGCAATTTATGGCAACTACCTAGCCTATGCCAATGATGACTTAATCGAAATTGATGGTGGCCAGCAAAATGTGTTGGTGTATAACAATGAAATGGAACAGGGGTATGCAGGGGTTAGCGTGGCGCCAAACATGCTTGGACCTAGCTACATATTCCATAATCATATACATAATTTAGGAGACGATAGAGGCAAAGAATGGACCGCTATTAAAGCAGGCGGTTTGATGTCAAAGCCAGGAGGCAGAACATATGTATTTGAAAATTTTATAGATGTAAATCGTAATGGAATAGCTTCATCGGGTGTCAATGGTGATAGTACATTTTGGATTACTTCACAGAACAATATAATTTTTACGAAATATAAGAACAATAACGTGGGTTACTGCATCCTCGATAAGGAAAAATACATAGGCAGCTCATCAATTAATGACCTCTGCTATAACGAAGCAGCTATGGATTCGAGATACGATTTTGATATGGATAATTTGATCGAACACCCTTATTCAGATAACTATGAATACATCGCGCAATTAAAAAATACCAACGCACCTAAACTAGAAGTACAAGAGGAATTTAGAATTCCAAACTTTTCACCTACTGGGAACCCTATGTTATCAACGCGACCAAGTGTAACTTCTTGGCAACTTAATGCTTACGAGATAGAACACTCTGGCTTTGCTAATCAATACAGATATGGTGCTACCGTGATTTCAGAAGACAACACCGTAACGCTCACCGGTAATAATTGGCGAATGTTTCCTGTCGACTACACTTTAACAAAAGATTCAGTTTTAAGTTTGGTTCTGGAAGTTGAAGGGAACCCAGACATTGTTGGTGTAGGTTTCGAAACTGATACGAAATTAAGTAGTTCGCGAATTGTTAAGTTTTATGGAACACAAAATTGGGGAGTTCGTGCCGAAGAATTTTACGATTTAGAAAAAAAGAAGGTGCTATTTCCAGTAGGCCAACATATCACGGGGAAAATAACTTCCATTATTTTAGTCTTAGATAACGATAATGTTAAGAGCTGGAAGAATATTGACCGTGCAGAATTCAAAACATTAGAGATTTTGGAGAATTAATTCTCGGAGGATTCAACGGAGGAGACCAAAAGAAAAGTAAGCAATGAAACAAAAAAACCGCCTAGGCGGTTTTTTTATTTTAAAAAAGACTATCTCTTAAAACGTCGTGCCCCAATAAAGAAAGCACCAACTAAAGAAAGTAGAAGAACCGAAGGTTCGTGAACTTGTGCAACATTGCCAGATGATGCCGCATTTAAAGCTTGAATGTTCTCATCAGTCAAAGCCAGCAAATCACCACCTAACAAGTCAGATGAAAAAGCGATACTGCTAAGGCCACCACAGCACTCTTCCGCCCAAACAACATCAATAGTTGTTAATCCGATTGAAGTGATATCAACCGACTGAACGTCACTGTTTGACCACGTTCTTCTCCACCAAAGATCGTCCTCGGTATCCAGTACATTCGACCCATTCACGTAGATTTCTGCACCATAAAACGCGTCTAGGCCAGCAAAAAGCGTAAATTGAACAAGCGAGGAAAAATCAAATTCAAACGAGACAAGAGAAACTGACTGAGTCTCAGAATTAACCATATCAAAAGCAGATACATTTGATACGGTAGCAGACGAGCTATTGTTGATGTAATCCAATAGACTAGAACTAGCGTCGAAAGTGTTGTCTATGGCAGTGTACTTGTACTCGATTAGTGCCGCGTTTGATACGCTTGTGGTAAGCGCAAATAGCAGTGCTGCAATGTACTTCTTCATATGGACCTCATTAATGCTTTAAATAATTAATATGTTACTAAGAACTAGTTAAGCAAAATTCAGGCCACTACAAAAACCTATACCAATCAACAAGATAAGATAGTCATGGGATATTAAGGCTACACGTTGTAAATATTACTGACAGTAACAATCATTCCCTAATGTACCGCCTGCATAGCGCTAAAGTAGAACTAGTATTTAAATAATTCGAAATCTTTTGAGTACAAATCAAAAATTTTTTCGCGAACATTATCAGAAACATCCGACCCATTAGATAACTTTGAAACGTTAGACTTTGGTAACGTAGTACTTAAATCGAGTTTATCTGCTACGACTTTGAAATCTTCATCAATTCTTTCGTATTTACCCACAAAGTCGACCATAACTTCATAATATTCATTGCATAAAAAACTAAATTGCGGCCTGAAAAGTACTTCAGTATGTAACCGCATAGAATCAAGGTATTTTAGGACAAAGTCATCAAATTGATTGTATTCGCTATTTATAAGTGCACTTAACCGCTTATTATTAGTTCCATTTCCACCGGACAATAAATAACGGTGAACCGACAGCAATCTATCAACTGGATGGCGCACGAATGCGAACTTGAAACTTCTTTCAAAACGCTTTTTGTCTGCGCTTTTAAAATTGAAAGCTGAGCAGTGGTCACGTTGAACATGCTCAGTAGAACCAGATAAAGCATGTAGTACGCTAGTACCCGCCGCCTTGGGAATATGAATAAATATGCAATTATGCTTACACATATAGCGACGATAAGGATAAATATTGAGATGACTTTTAACATGATAACTTATTGCAGTTTTTATACCTAACATGTGCTCTCCCTAAATACCTAAAATCTTAATTAAGTCATCTCTCAAAACTTGTGAATTGAATGATTGCTCTATCTTTTTTCTAGCATTATCACGTATTTCACTGAGGTCCTGCCGCTTTGATATATCTAATATTGTATTGCTTATAGCATCACTGTCATGCTCTTGTACTAAGAAGCCTGTCTTCTGATTTTCAATAAGTTCCGGTATTCCACTATGATATGTTGACAACACGATTACGCCGCTAGCCATTGCTTCCATCAGAGATACAGGAATACCCTCTTTGTCACCATATCGGTCCTGTATTGAAGGGAGTAAAAATAGATCAGTGCGTTTTAATTCGTTAGCAACTTCCGCGGGCGAGCAAGCACCTAAAAAGCTTACCCTATGCTTATTTTCATGCCTTGCCACTATCCTTTTTAAATTTGGAAGCAAATTTCCATCACCAATCAACGTTAGGTGGCACTCTACTTCCGTGTCTAGAATTGCCTTTATAGCATACTTAAGCCCTTTCTTTTCTGTCGCTCTGGCCACAGAAAGCACCTGAAGTGGTGTAGATAGTTCTTTATCGCTGAAAGAAAAAGTATCGACATCTACGCCCATATGGACGACTTCTATGCTCGATTTGTTAGCACCAAAATTAACTAAAGATTCAGCCCAATGTTTGCTAATAGGTAGCAACTTTCCACCTAGCTTGCCATATTCTTCTTTCCATAACTTCAATTGGTCATAACGGCTTATTTCATAACCATGAAAAACCGTAAATAGGTTTTCACAGTCTATAAGCCCAGCATTTCGAAGATAATCTAGTACTACACCATTACTTCCAAAGTGCGCTATGCAATTTTCCATAACGACTTTTTTGTTCCGCAAATGCCAAACTAAACATAGTAAATCTTTTGCCGTAAAAAAATTTCTTTTCTTTATTAGCCTGCTTGCTAAACCTAAAATCGGCCAACGCTGCTTAACACAAGCGCACAACAATGCCCCGAGGAACATATATACCCACGACTTTTTTGAGTGCGGCTCTGGTAATATTGACGATACTTTTTCATCCACATCCGGTCCAAATATGGAAGTTAGTATTGAAGAAGTATGATCAATTGGATTTACAGCCAATACATGAACATCCATTCCCTGGTTCTTGAGATCTTTTACTTGATTAAGGACGAACGTTTGCGATAACACAGGGAACGTCCGTACAAAAAAGTAAACTTTTTTGGAAATTGACATTTAAAATCCTTTTACTCTTATAAGTGAGTTTTTTAGCTCTTTATAGAAGACCAACAACATAGCAGCTACAGCAAATGTAAGCATTGCTACAATAATTTCTTTTACCAAAAATACTTCGGGTATAAGAGGCAAAACAAAATACTTTAGTATGCCTAGCGGGACAGCCAGTGAAGCCACGACTAAAAGCATATTTTTAACTGAAAAAGAGAAGCTGACATTTGTGATAAATAATATGAAGTAATAATTCACAATAGGAAACAAGATAAGCTGGAATACAGCCATTGCCGAGACCAAAGCAACTACACCATACTGTGAGGAAGCATAAATAACTAGTGTATTAGGCAAAAGTAAGATTACATTCCAGAGAAAATTTCTTTTGGTAAAGCCAGTCGCCTGAACTAATGGTCCGACTAAGTTAGAACTAGCTACACGGATGAACCAAAATATTGAAAGTATTGATAATACCCAGCTATGTTGCACAAAATCGGAACCGAAGAACAACGCAGTGACTAGGTCTGACGCAATGATTACTGGTATGTAAATAATTGCTAATACAAACAGTTGTAGTATAAAGAAGTCTTTATAGACTCTGGCGAATCGCGTTTCATTTTCTTTTACTTCTGCAAACGCGGGTAATGCCACTTTACCTATAATAGGCTGTAGTGCCTGTGCAGGTCTGCTGGCAAGTTGCTTTATAACATGGTAAACCCCTAATTCGTTGCTCGGAAGGGTTACAGCAAGAATAATAACGTCAAGCTGCCTTCTAAGAATATTTAGAGCCTGAGATCCAAAGTCAAATATTCCATAATTGAAAGCTTCACGATAAATAGCAGTATTTACTTTAGTCGTTAGGTTTACTTCTCTTCCCAAAACCATCATGAACCCAACCAGACGAGCTAACTGGTATACGATAGTGGCTCCGACCAAACAAAGTAACTCCAAATGACTAAAACTGATCGCAAACACAAAGGATAGGACTTTCGCAAATATATCGACTTGCGCTACCCGTTGATGATGAAAGTTTTTCATTCCTACTGCTTGATATTGCGAGGCTACAGATGAAATTACTAGTAAAACAGTGGCCAATCTTAGCTCTTGGATTATGCTTTCATACCCAAGCGCAGTTGCTAAAAAGGGCGTTAATAAAAATAACACCGAGCTGAAGATTGCGCCTATCCCAAGAGCAAGAAAATATATGGCATTACTTGTGGGTTGGTCTGCATTCTTTTTATATACTAGAAAGTTCGAGATTCCTCCCAAAGCGAAAGCAACAAATACCTCTATCACCATATTAACAACGGCGAACTGACCAAATACTGCTGGAGCTAAAATGCGCACTAATATAGCGAGCTGCGCCATCGTTAGCAGTAGGTTTACTATTGTTGCTAATGTCGTCCATGAAGTAGCACTTACGATCCTGCTCAATTTATATTATTCCTTTTAGCTTCTTGTACTTTGTTGACCAGCTGTGAGCTTCGCTATTTCTGATAACGATACAAAGAATATCGCTGATATGATTCCAAAGACCGACAACCTTTGTTTAAGAGAGGCTTCATTCGAAAAAAACACAAGAAGCGTACGTTTGATATATAGTTTAACGGCCTCCCAAAGCAGCTTTATGGACTTGAGCTTAACGTCTGTTTTATCCCAAGAGCCACCGATAACCCGCCTTCTTTTCTTAAGAATTTCTTGCTTATTTCTGGCTGGGTGAGCAACTACTGCCTGCTTACAAAAAACAACACTTAAACCATTGTTAGTAAGTCGCTTTGCCATATCATGATCTCCTCCCGATTTAAGTTTGGCGTTGAACCCACCTAACTCGAGAAGTGCCTTTTTTTTCGACAGCCAATTTGCTGTAATGCAAACGCCTTTCCTCGCATACTCTTCTTGATTCATTGAGAAAAAGCTCTCGTATGCTAGAGATGCATCATCAATAATATCAGCGTCATCTTTGAAAAAGCTAACATCACCCGCGACTACACCTATATCCCTCTGAGTTTCGGCGCACTCAATTAGGGAAGCCAACCAGTTTTTATCTGGAACGCAATCAGAGTCTGTAAATGCTACATAGTGTCCTTTAGCAACTGAAAGCCCTTTGTTTCGTGCAGCATAGGAACCAGGCTGAAGCTCTTGTAAAACAGTGATACCTTCAATTCTTTGAATTTCTTCAAAAGTCCTATCAGTAGAGCCGTTATCAATAATTATTATTTCGTAAGCTTCAGGTACAAACTGTTGATTCTTTAGCGCGTTAATGCATTTAACAACTCTTCGTTCATCATTCCATACGGGAACAATTACAGAAACTTTTACGTTTGAAGTCATGTAAGACACTCTTATATGGACATTGGCTTGTTGAGTACTTTACGTCTCAACGCATTAAAAAAGAAAACGAAGGTAGCTTTAAAACCTGCCATTTTTAAAGCCTGGATTATCCAGCGAGACTTTTCATTCTTATGCTTCAGAGAAAACAAGATTTGCTCACAAACACGTTTTTTAAACCAATAGTCACCGAGAAAAACCTTATGCTTATATGCAGAACCTAGCCTTTTATCAATGTCAGAGGGTTTCATTTTACGTACTTTTGCACCTATACCATCCTCATTTTGGAAACGGTATAAAAATATAGGTGCTGGAATATTCTTAAATTTGATTCCTTTCTGGAACAGCCGAACATACATGTCCCAGTCTTGCCCATTATTCAATGTTTCGTCGAAGCTATTTTGCAGAAGTAAATCACGCTTGGCACTGAATCCACTCATCCCGCAGTAAGTATTACCTCTTAGAAGAGAAGATTTAGTAACAGTTAAATCTTTATTTGTTACAACTACTTCTTCTTTGCCTAGCTGTTTAAAGCCACTAACAATAGCATCTGCACCACCCAAATATTCTTCATGAATCACCTTGAGATAATTAGGCAACCAAATATCGTCATCATCTAAGAAGGCGACGATGTCACCTGACGATTCTTTAATACCAATGTTTCTGGCGGCATTTGCTCCCACACCTGATTTCTGTTTCAAATATCGCGCATCCAGCTTTTCTACCAATGGAAAAACCTCATCGTATGATTTTGTCGAACAGTCATCGATAATAATTATTTCGTAAGCAGAGAGCTCTTGCTGGCTTACACCTATCAGGGCTTCTTGCAAAAAGTCGGGGCGATTAAATGTCGTTATTACAACTGAAATTTTCATTTAGACTACTTCCTGTATAACCGTTTTTTTCCTACCTCTCTCGCCTAACAACAAGCGTCCTAAGGGAATTTTGTTTGCGATGAAGTAAACAATGATTGGTCCAACTATGCCCAGTATTAAACTGATTAAAAAGTCTACCTCGATGTAAAATTCCGGCAGTTGCTTCAAGATAATTCGGCTCCCTGCAGTGAAAAACACGTGAAAGATATATATGCTATAAGAATAGATGCCAATTTTAGCTAACCAACCAATTTCGAGTTGTAGTCCAAACAGAAAATAGCAGCCGAACAAACCTGTTATACAGCCTATTAAACTTCTACCATCCACATCGTTTACACAAAAATAAATAGCAAACATTAACAAAGTAAACCCTAAAAAACTTTGCAATACCGATAGTGTACGGACTTCAAAACGCACTAAACCCATTCCAAATAAAAAGAATGGCGCTAAATAAATAAAACCCTTGTATCCAAAATATTTTGAATAAGGTTGCTCAAGTGCTAATAAGATAAAAAAGCAAATAACTGTCGCTACAGTGAATTTATTGTCAAACAACCTTTTTAGTTCGAACGGAATAATAAATACAAACACCCAGAACAACGCTTCTACAAACCAAAAATGTTGGACTGGGACAATATGTAATAACCACCAGTTTTCCACCTCATTCGAAGTGCCCGGAACAAGCGATTGTATAACGGCAAAAGCAGTTCCGACTACTAGCATGGGGATGAGCAATCTACGTGCTTTCCCTTTCAAAAATGTTGGCCAATTTTCGGTAAGAGGACGGTATGCGTATACCATGCCAGACAGAAAAGTGAATAAAGGCATTCTAACCGTTTTTAAGAGGTCGCTTACTTCACGTAAAAAACCCGACTCTAATTGAAGACCGATCGAAGGGTTGTTCCCCACCACATGATATGCAACCAGAAAGATGCATGCTAAACCACGAAGCGTGTCAACTCTTATATCTCTCATTTAAACTGCTTACTTGGAACTTTCATCGATAGATTTAATGTACTTTTTAGTGTAAAGCGCAATCTGCTCCCAATCGAACTGAATCAAAAACTTATCTCTGTCTATATGTAGATCTAGACCATCAAGTTTTTCTATCTTTTCCGCAAGCATTTGTTCATTACCTACTCCGAAGTACGAATCTTCAGGCGCTTCTATGTCTAAATTAGGGGTGATATTACTTAGTAATACATTAGTGCCTGAACTGATTGCCTCCAACGCAACAATTGGAAGACCTTCGTGATAAGAAGGCAATACAAAAACTTTTGCATGTTGATATAGTGCCTTTAGTTCGCTGCCAGAACGCCGCCCTGCGAAAATAATATTTTCAGATGCCATTGCTTTTAGCGACGTTGAATATTCGTCTTCGTGGTCGGTACTACCTACTATCACTAGTTTAAGCTGGGTGCTTGCATTTTTATAAGCGTTTACTAGGTTATGAAAACCTTTTTCGGGTACTAAGCGCCCTACGGTTACAATGTAGCCGTTACTAGTAAGGTTAAGTTCAGCAGGCAAGTCACTCGCTGGTGATTGGCCAGTAAACGAAGGCAACATACCGTTGGGTACATAGTGTATTTTGTGTGCATGTTTTGGATACTGTTCTTGTAGCCGCACTGTTAGAGATTTGCCAACCACGAACATTTTCTGGGAAAAAACTACCCCCATTTTTTCACCAAACTTTAAAATGCTTTTTGCAAAACTATTCCACTTTTGCCTGTCGTAATCTGCACCATGGTGAGTAACTACCGCCTTCATACCCAGCAATTGTGCAAGAGGTGTGAATAGTGCTGGGCCTATAGCATGAAGATGGATGACATCGGGCTTTAAAAACAAACGTGCATAAAATATTGCTATGAAAGTGTGAAGAAAAGTTTCTAAGAATTTATTTCGCACAGCCCATACCGAACGCACTTTAACGCCTTCGTATTCATACGCATTTTCACTTAAGTATGGAGAGCGACCAATAACGGTGATATCGAAATCACCACTTTTCATTCGAGGGTAAATATTTTGGCAATGAGACTCAATGCCGCCCATTATGTCAGGAATTCCACGTAATCCGATTACAACAATATTCATTAGATAGCATTTCCCTGTGTTGGATTTAATCCCATAATTTTCTCAATTCCCGAAATAGGGGTTCTGCGTTTATTATTTGGTTTGCTTGCAAAAACCTGAGCACCTATTAGGCTAAAGAAAATAAGCCCCTCTATATTCCACAATGGCATTGTCGCCATATTCATTGCCAAAAAGCCTATGAACGATAACAACAATACCTTTCTCAATCCCAGTTCAAATACCGATATTGCTTGCAGTACTATAGAAAGGCATAACAGTATAAAAAGTGAAAGCCCAACAACTCCGTATTCATATAAATAGGAAACAAATGTGTTGTGAGCGTAAAGATCAAATGCTTTGCTCCACGCTCCAGGCCCAAATCCGAAAACTTGGTTTAAAAGATCAGCGTTAACAAAAGCATTTATATACAAACTCCAAATATAAACTCTGGCTGACATAATATCCTTTTCAGCCTCGCTAAAATAAATAGGCGCTTTTAATACTAAATCTAGATTTGAAATTAAGGTTCCGACGTCAGCGAATCGCTCACGCATCGAAATAGACACAGCCATAAAAGATACAATAATAACCATAGTTACAAGCGTCATTACCGATACTTTCTGAGATGGCTTAATTCGCTGCTCGATAAGGTTGTAGTAGAAAACAGCAACGATAGGCAGAATCGCAAGCATTGCTGTTCTATAATTTACCAACATTAGTAAGACTACAGCTAATGTGAATAATGTACTACGAAACCTAATACTACCCCGCTCAGTTAATCCAATAACAAAAACGAAGCTTGCGATAATCATAGAAAAGGCCGCTTCATGATTATAACCGCCAATATAGCTTGCCGAACCATCTGCCTCAGTAGCTTTAACCTCACCCAATAGCAGAGAAAAAACTTGTAAAGTAACAGGCATAACGAAAGCCACAGCAAGCTTTTTAAACGTTTCAGCATGCCCCTGCATGCGGATTGAAAGAAACAGTGCGCCAGATAGAACTAGGAAATAACACCATTTAACCAAAACATTAATGGTGCCGGGTATTTCAAAATTTACTATGCCGCTTGCCGTTATCGCAGCGAAGAAAAGATAATAGGGAAATAGTTTTCTTAACGTAAAAACAGCGGTTGGTATTAAAAGTAACCCTAAGCCAGCTACGCCAATACTTCCCAAAGCATTTATCGAAAACCCTGCAACCAAAGAAGGGTACGTAATAGTATGAAATGCTGACAAAAAGAAGCGCAGCCATATAGCACAAATAGCAAACGCTAAATATTTATTGCAGTTCCCCGTTATGGTGCGATACACCATAATGAAACTTATTAGGCCAACAACTACCTTTAACCCTTCAAACATGTTTATTTGCAAACCTTTTCAATAATGGCTATTACTTTTTCTTGAAAGGCATTGTAAGAAAATTGCTTTGCACAGCTTTTGCTTTTTGCGGCGTAGGATACCCGAACAGTTTCATTACTGAATAAGCTTAACGCTCTTGCAACGCCTTCAGCGTTATTTAACTCACACAGAATACCGTTTTTTTCCTCGCTAGCGCCAGTTACTCTGTAAGGGTATTGCTCAGCAATAATTTCCGCAGGGCCCGACTCACAGTTTGTTGCTATTACCGCTTTTTCTAAACACATAGCTTCAACAATGGCATTAGGGAACCCTTCAGCATTCGACGTACTTACAAAGTATTCGGCATTACTTAAATAAGGGTATGGGTTTGCTTTAAAGCCAAGAAACTGCGTTTTACTTTCAATTCCTAGTTCTTTGGCTTGCGCTTTAAGGTTTGCTTCTTCATCGCCCACGCCCAGAATTACCAAGTTTTCGGCTATGTTAGCTTTGGCATAGGCCTTAAGCAGTAAAGAGAAGTTTTTATTTTTAACTAAGCGCCCTACTCCAATTACATAGGGCTTCGGGGGTAAGTCTGAAACCCTCTCTGATGCCTGAACTTGAAGCTGCTCAATATCGTAAGGGTTATACAGTACTGAGATTTTATCGCTAGATACTGCATAGTTCTCGATAAGGTCGGCCTTAACTCCTTCTGATACGGCAACAACGCTGTCTGCCTTGTTGTAGAGCAGCCGAACAAGTAAGCGACTTACGCCATCTTTCATACCGCCTGATAGGTGGCTTGTAGTATTAACTCGCTCGCTAATTATAGCTTTAAACTTTAAGCGCTTAGCTAGTGTAACGTTCAAGAAATTACTTCGCGTTAAGAAACTAAAACAATACTCTGGGTTTAGTTTTGCTAAAACGGGCTTTAGCTGTTGATAGCCTGAAACTAAACTTCCCTGGGAATTAAGCACTATTTTGTTTACATAGTCGGGGCACACTTGAGATTCTGGCAAGTCATCTAGCAGAATAAGATGTACGGGAATGTTTTTCGCAACGAAATAAGATTGCATTATGGTTAATAGCTTAACCATTACTCGTTCAGCGCCACCACCTTCTAGTGAATTAATGATAAACACCGCTGGACGCGCTGAGTACTTCATGAAAGTTCCTTTTCGTTGTAAATTTACTACATAACTAAGCGATGATACCAGATGGCGTGTAATTTAATAACCCGAACAACCTGCATATCTGCTCAAAACCTTTAATTAAACATGATTTATGCCAAATAGATCAATTTCAGATTAAAATTCTTTCAGTAATTTAAAAACCTTTTAAGTTACCATCAATTTTGCCATCATTAACTCATCATTAGGTAAGCGATACTACCGCGTAGTAGTGAAACATTTTTTACACTTGCCTTAATCTTTTGCATAAAGTACCAACAGTTTGCACCAAAAAGAACGTTTATGGTCATCTATAAAAGGCTTTACAGTAATGCGCAGTGCATCTAGCACTTTACGCGCACTTCTTGTTGTGAGCTGTACTTTATTGGCTATTACCTCGCCCATTGCTCAACAAAAAACAGTGTTTACAGAGCAAGTTTATGCGCGCATCAATTCAATTTACGGCACTGAAGCAAAAGAGAACGTAGCCAAATGGCGACAATTAGTAGCTGAGTTACAGAGCGAAGACGTAGACGAAAAACTTTACGAAATAAACCGCTTTTTTAACCGTTTTGATTTTGTTGACGATCTTGTTCATTGGCAACAAAAAGACTACTGGGCAACGCCAATAGAGTTCATTTCCACCGGTGCTGGCGATTGTGAAGATTACACCATAGCGAAATACTTCTCTTTAATTGAACTTGGCATTTCTGAAGATCAATTGCGATTGATGTATGTTACTGCATTGGAATTGCGTCAACCCCACATGGTTTTAGCGTATTATGAAACCCCTACTTCTGTCCCGCTTGTTTTAGATAATATAAACAGGCGTATTTTGCCTGCTAACAAAAGAAGAGATTTGTCGCCCATTTATAGTTTTAACGGTAACGGACTGTGGGCCGCGAAAGCAATGGGCACTGGCCGGAAATTAAGAGGCAGTGGCCCAATGAAAATGTGGGACGATATGGTAGAGCGGCTAGACCGCGTAATGTACGGAGATAAAGAAGAATAATGAGACTATCTACCCAATTAAGTACAAGCTTACTCGTTTTTTTAATATTGGTTTTCGCCGGTTCCTTCGTGATTAATGTAAAGCTAACCAGAGAATACGTAAACGAGCAGCTTGCCACACACGCGCAAGATACCGCGACTTCGTTGGGGCTATCTATCACTCCATACTTAAGTGAAGACAATGGCATTGCGGTAGCCGAGACCATGGTAAACGCTATTTTCGATAGAGGTTTCTACCAATACATAACCATTACCGATATGGAAGGTAACTTACTGATTGAAAAGCGCAACCCAACTACCGTTGATACCGTACCTTCTTGGTTTACTGATATTGTAGAAATTACGCCACCTGTTGAAAAAACCGAATTAAACGATGGTTGGACAATGGCTGGAGAACTCGCCGTACAAAGCCACCCAAGGCTAGCCAATGAAACTTTATGGGAAAGTGTTAAGCAAAGTGCATTTATGTTTTTTGCAGCCTTCGTTTTTGCCTACATTGCGTTGCTTTTCATTATTACTGCCATCACAAAACCGCTTCGTATTGTCGTAAACAAAATTGAAGATATACAAAACCAAAAGTTTTCTCACATAAACTACAAGCCTTTTACCAAAGAACTTTCTTTTATAACCCAGGCGGTAAACCGGCTTTCTTCATCTGTTGAGGCCATGTTTAAAGAACTCACCCAAAAAGCAGAGCAGTATAGAATTCAAGCTTATGAAGATAGCCTTACCGGAACGCAAAACAGAAGTGCCTTTTCACGGCATATGACGGCGCTATTAAGCAAAACAGCCACCTCAGATGAGGGTTATGTAATATTAATACGTCTTGCTCAACTTAACGCTATTAATATGACGTTAGGCGCCCAAGAAGGCGATAATTATGTCATTTCGGTAGCCAATGAACTTAAAAGTTTCACCTCCAGCATTCAAGAAACGGCGTTTTTATTTAGAGTGTCGGGAGCCGATTTTGTTTTGGTAACAGAAGCCATGACCAAGCAAGACTGCGAGGCACGTTTGCAAGAACTGAGTACTAGCCTTTCTCATTGCAATCCGATTAAAGATGGCAGTAAAGCGGTATGGATAGGCGCTGCGCAATTTAATGATGAGCAGTCTTTTTCTGAGATTATGGAAAACGCTGACAGCGCTCTTATGGCCGCGACCAAACAAGCTAACGGCTGGCAGTTCGCATCGGAACTTTCCCATATTCACAGTAATACAGCCTGGAAAGAACGCTTGAACCAAATATTAGAGCAACAATACGCCGACATTGTTATTCAGCCTGTTATGAATATTGAGAAAAACGCGCCAAGTTATTATGAAGCATTTGCGCGCTTTAAAGAAAAAAGCAGTGGTAATGCCATACCTATGTCGCAGCTTATTCCCGCCTCGGAGCGCTTAAACTTAATTCCTGAAGTGGATAAGCTGGTAGTAACCTTGGTGCTTAATAAATTGGCGCAAAATAAACGGAATGTGGCGATTAATATTGCGAATGCATCTTTAGCTAACGCTGCTTTCAGGCAATGGTTATTAACTCTGTTGAACCAAAATACAGCGCTTTGCACCCAATTGGTGTTCGAGTTAGAAGACTCTGCGTTAATCCACCACAAGGACGATGCAATATCGTTTTGCAAATCGCTAGTAAATTTGGGCTGTAAGATAACGATTGAGCATTTTGGAGACAATCTTGCATCGTTAGCTGGGTTGAGGGCTATACAGCCTCATTTTGTAAAAATTTCCGGCAAACTAACAAAAGATATTCACGCAGACAAAGACAGTCAGCTTTTTGTGACGAGTTTATTGAGTATCGCTCGTGGATTAAATATTAACGTTATTGCCGAACTTGTTGAAAATGAAGCAGAGTCAGTTGCGTTGAGCCGATTAGATGTTGCATACCAACAAGGCTTTTATTTTGCAAAACCAGCCTTGTGGCAATATTAATTGGTGGAAGCGGAAAGTGGTACAACAAAAACGAGACCTCGCCCGTTCACTTGTTGTACAATGTTAAAGTATGGTGTTAGCAAGAAGCTAGCCCGAGGTTTTTAATCTAAGGATAAGTTATGCGTAGCAACGTTTTTTTATCTGTTCTTTTGAGCGCATTAATCGCTGTCTCAACCTTTTCTTTTGCACAAGAAGGCAGTGTACCTGGTTTGCAAGTAAGAAACCTTTTGGTTACCGAAATTGAAGAAGGCGCGGCGATTGAACAAGCTGCGGAAGAAGTAAGCCAAGCAGTGCTGAATGAAAGTATGTTTTTCGATGCTGCAGGTTTATCGTACTTAAGTGAAAATCAAGCAGCCTATCGGTCTCTAGTAGCGCTTTTGAATGACAACGCAACAGGCTTCGAATTAGCGATAGCCGGTTTTGGTGAATTACCTGATCAACCATCACAGGTAGTGACAATTGCTGTCTTAATGTTCCCAGAAGACGCTAATGAAATTTACAACATTGCCCTTCAGATGCAGGTTATCAGCGAAGAGGATGCGCTATTAGCGGTTATCAATGCGGGTGTAGACCCTAGCACATTAACTGCGACGGCGGCCGGCGCGGCTGGCAATACCTTTTCTCCGCTGGGTGTAGGCACTGGTGCTGCTGGTGCAGGTGGCGGCGATACAACTATTTCAGCGAACTAAAGCGGTCTTATTGGTTAAAGCTTTATATCAGCTGGTTGTAAGTGGCTATATTTAACTCTCAGAAAACCGAAAAGTTTCTTTTCGGTTTTCTTTTATTCACCCTGTTTTGGTTGCCTTTATCATTAGGTGCTAACCGCCCTTGGGCGTGGGCATTAATGCAAATGTCGTTTTTCTTTATTGGCGGTGTTTTGTTATTAACCCACGAAGGTCTGCTTTCAAAGCTTTACTCTAAATACAAACCATTAGTTGTGCTTTGGCTGGCTTTTTTAGCTTGGCAGCTTATTAATTTAGTTCCCCTTCCTTTCGCATTAGTAGAAGCTATTCGCCCAGAGCGCGTGCAACTTTTGTTAAACGAAAATATAGAGGGAATGCGAAATATAACGTCACAATGGCTTTCGTTGAGTTTCGATGTAGGGCAAAGTGACGTGACGTTTTTTAAATCCCTTGCCTATTGTTTCTTATTTTTTATTTCATTAGCGCTTATTAATTCCGCGAAACGTTTAAGGTATACCCTTATCGTTATTAGTGGTGCGGGGATATTCCAAGCTATTTATGGTTCGCTAGAAGTGTTATCTGGCTTAAAATATAGTTTGGTCTTTAAGCTGCCTGTGTCTCATATTGCAACAGGTAGTTTTGTTTATAAGAACCATTACGCTAATTTTTTATTACTTTGTTTAAGTGCCGCCATTGGCTATATGATTGCTAGTCTTCGGACGCAAACTAGTTCAAGCAACCGTGAGCGATTACGTAGAATTGTACGTTTTTGGCTAAGTAATAAAGTGCTGTTTCGTATTGGTATCATAATTATGGTTATCGCGTTAGTTATGTCTCGTTCTAGAATGGGTAACAGCGCTTTTTACATTGCTATGACTATTACCGCCACACTAGGATTAATTTACTTTAAGCCGCGCCAAAAAAGCTACGTAGTGCTGTTTATAAGTATGCTGGTTATCGATATTCTTATTGTAAGCAGCCTATTTGGGCTTAAGCAGGTACAGCAACGCATAGAGCAAACCAACTTGACTCAAGAAAGCAGAGATGAAGTCATCACTGATGCCCTGCCCCTTCTTTCTGAATATGGAATTATAGGTACAGGCGGTGGTACCTTTTATACGGTATATCCTCAGTTTCAAAGTGAATCTACTCAACACTTTTACGATCACGCCCATAACGAATACTTGCAGTTTGCCATTGAATTTGGCGTAATCGGCGCAGCACTCTTGGCTGCACTTCTATTGATGTGTGCTAAAAATGCAATGAGCGCTATTCGACATCGACGACATCCGTTACCACGAGGCGTCGCCTTTGCTACAGTTATGGCAGTTATCGGTATGGCCTTACATAGTACAGTGGATTTCCCTCTACAAGCGCCAGCGAATACCGCTATATTTATAGTGCTATTAGCCCTTGGTGCGTTAAGCCGCGATATCCCTATGGGAAGGCATAACATGGAAAATAACCAAGTACAGTCTTAACGATATAAGAGGCCTTGTGTGGTATTTAAGATAAAGCGACCGATAAAAGAAGAACCAAACGTGCAGCACATGCTTGAACGTATGCCAAAAAATGTTGCCGACTCTTTTACCGACGACCAGCTATTTTATTTAAATGCGGCGCTTGCAGGCAGACGCTGGGGCAGCCACAAAGTTGATGTAAGAGGCACTATCGGTTTGTTAAGAAGTAGGTATTACTTTGTATTACTAGCGGGTCGAGATAAGCGCGATCTATCACGTACCGAAAGCCGAATAGGTAAGTTAGTGATGGCAGCGGTTGTTGCTTTGTTCCTGTGCGTTTCATTAGTATTAGGCTTGGTACTGCTGTATATTTTAAAAAGCTGGCTGGGTATAAACCTTTTTGAAGGGTTTTCATTAGGTTTGTGGGATTGGCTAAATGGAAAAAGCTAGCTAATCATAAGTTATGCAGTTGGGAATGCGTTTTCTAACCGGGTAACTGGCGTCGCGCAACCACCTACAAACCGTTTCACTTGCATCGTGCTTTTGTATTGTTTTTAAAACAAAGTCTCTGCTAAGCGGGTTCTGAAGGCCTAAATTTAAATGCTGTTTCAATAACTCTTTAACTGTTACGTAGTGGACAGACCTAGCACTAAACATATCTAAACCGAACTCCACTATGAATTTATGCACTATTGCATCCTGCGGGCCGGCTTGCTTTGCATTTTTTAGATAATGATAAAACTCATTATCTAACTCACCCTGCTGTAGCTTTACAGAAGCCAAGCCAATCCAGCTGCCGCTCCAGGTAGGCCTCAATAATAAGCTTTTTTCATAGCTTAGTGCCGCGTTGTTTAAGTTAGCATTGTTGCGCTGCGTGCCTAATTCAACACTATCTAGTTCTTTACTTCTCTTTTCAACAACGGCTTTCCACTCGAACAACTGCCCCTGTATTTGATAGTAAAGGGCGTTGTTTGGGAAATAATCAATAGCATTCGCAATTTTACCTAATCCGCTATTTATTTTTTGCACTGACGCTTTGTTCGGTGATAGTTGCCATGCCTCTATATCGTTTTTCACGCTGTAATACGCATTACCCGCTATAAAAAGCTGCATACTCCATATAAAACCGAAACCGGCAAGTAGCACCATTATCCACTTAAGTATCAGGCGGTTATTTGTGAAGGCCTTGAGTAAACCGCTAGTCATTAGTCACTTCGTTTTGGTGGCCAACCGACACTATCGCACCAGGTCGTGTTACAAAAGTCTCTTGAGCAAAGTCATCACTAAATGTCGACACGACCTCGTAAGCAGCCTGCATATCGTTAGGTCGGCGTACAAGGTCGTGAGTGTCAGACGCAACTACATGAAATGCTTTGTTTCGCATCATAGATAATGCAAAGTCTTCTACCTTGTCACCAAAGCGGCCTGTTAACGCCCCTGCAGTAACCTGGAACATGCAGCCTTGTCGCTGCAGCCAACTAAATTTGTGCTGCTCGGCTAATAGCTCGCGATTGCGCTCTGGGTGGGCTATAAGTGGCTGAACGTTATTTTTTAAAAGCCATTTTATAAGCACTTCCAAGCCTTGTGGTATATGGCTATGTGGCATCTCAAGTAACAAAATACGCTTGCCGTTATATTCGCCTAGAAATGGCAGCTCCTGTTGTTTATACCAAATAGGAATTAGTTCGTTAACGCGCACTTCCGCTGCGTACGAAAGGGAGAGAGGGATAGACGCATCGGCAATGGCTTTTTGGAATTCGTTAAAAGCGTGCCTAATGGTGTTCAACGTATTGTCGAAGTACCCTTTGTGGATATGAGGGGTACAAACCATATGGCGAACGCCGCTATCTACAGCTTGCTGTGCCATTTGTAAGGAAATGTCTAAAGACCTGGCACCATCGTCGATGCCAGGCAGTATGTGGCTATGTAAGTCTATCAATAAATGCTGTTAGCTGTTTTTATGACTGGTATACCCATATTGATCATAAAACCCAGCGTACCTTTGTGCTGCCCCTGATTTGCGTAAGTCTACTTGATTTAGTACTACACCATCAAGACGATGACCTACTTGTAAGAAGCGAGACAACCCATTGTTGATTAGCTTTTCGCTAGTACTGTCAGCACGCACAACGTAAATAACCGAGTCGCAAGAATTAGCAATAACCATAGAGTCGCTAACCGCTTGAGTAGGTGCGGTATCAATCACTACATACTTATATTGCGTTTTTAGTTGCTCAATAAGTTCGTTGAAACCTTTATCTGACAATAGCTCCTGCGGATTAGAAGGAATAGTACCCGCAGATAGAATATCGATTTTGGATTCTTCATCTCTTACCAAACACTCATCAAAGGTATGAGACTTCAAGATAAGGTTGGCAACGCCCGGCTGATAGTTCGGAATGTTGAATTGCTTTCCTACACTAGGGCGACGTAAGTCTGCATCGATAAGTATAGTTTTATCCAACTGGCCTAACGCAAACGCCAAGTTAATAGAAACCGTTGTTTTACCTTCTTTAGGTACACTTGAGGTTACCATTATTGCTTGTTGTTCTTTATCTAAATTAAGTAACGACAAGCTGGTTCGTAGTGTACGCACAGACTCGGCAAACTGATGCTTTTTACCGTCGAAAAATGAACGAACAGGCAAGTCGGTCTTTTTCTTATGTGGTAGCCATGGAATAAGCCCCAACATACGTTGACCAAGCTTGCGCTCAACGTCTTCAACTGAGCGAATTCCGCTGTTAAGTGTTTCCATAGCAATCGCGAGAAACACGCCAAAACCAATACTGAATACAAATGCAGCACCAATTAACAACTTTTTATTAGGTTTCGAAGGTACATATTTTGGCAAGGCAGAATCTAATACACGTGCATTAGCAGATTCAAAACCACCTAACTCGTCAGTTTCTTTTAAACGAGTGAAAAATGAATTATAAAGCTGCTGATTTATATCCACTTCACGCTGAAGGCCTTTACGCTGATTATCAAGTTCTGATAAACCACGGAATTCTGCTTTTGCACGAGAAACTTCTTTTTCGAGCTGAGTTACTCTGTCTTCAGACACTTCATATTGAGTTGTAATACTTGTGATCAAGTCTCGTATTTGGCCATTCAAAGTTTCTCTGATAGAAGATAGCTCTGCATTTGCAGCAATCATTCGCGGATGTTTCGGGCCGTATACGTTACTTAGTTCACTTACACGGGTCATAGCTTTAGCTTCGTCGCGGCGAACGTCTCTTATCGTAGGGTGATTAAGCACTTCGGGTAAACGAGCAATGTCATCTAATGAAACATCGTTTCTAGTTTGTTTGTAAATTACTGCATTTAGCTTGAGTGACGTTTGTGCGTCTAGCAATTGCTTACTTAATTGCTCAAGTTCTTCTGAAGCTAAACCAACAACGCCATCTATGTTTACAACTTGGTTTTCTTCGTAGAATTTAGCTAAGTTACGCTCTGCTACATCTAATTTTTGCTTAAGCCCCTCAAGACTTTCCGTAAGAAAAGAGGTGGCTTTTGCAGTCATATCCAGTTTTGCTTGCAGATAATTTTCAATATAAACATCGGCTACCGCGTTAGCTAACTCGGCTGAAAGCGTCGGCGATTCGGTAGTGACAGTAATTCTCATCAACTGCGTATTGTCCACCATCTCAACCGTAAGCGCGCTCATTAACATTGAGGTTGCTTTGCGCTTTTTCGCGGCAAGAATTTGTTCTTCCGTGAGCTCTTTAGGCTCTTCCTGGGGAAGAAACGGCAAGGCTTCAACAAGATTTGCTTTTAAATCGTCAACGAAAGAAGGCTCTTCGTCTTTCGGCATAAATTCTTCGTTGTTGTAAAGCGACAAACTCTCAACAGTTCGTTCGGCAATTTGTCTAGATTGCAAAATCTCAAATTGAGTTTGCATATAGTCTTTACGCTTTGTATCTAAGCCATAGACTTCCTCAATTGAAACAACATTTGCCTTATCTGCCTCTACTAAGATTGTTGTTGTTGAGGTGAACATGGGCGTCATTCGCATAACTAGCAACGCCACTAATATGGTAAAAGCGAGTGCGAGTGAAACGATTCGAAATGCGTAACGCTTAATAATTCCTAAATAGTGAGCAATGTCGATGGTTTCATTTTCAAACACACCTGCATTAAGCTCTTCCCTGCTATTTACTACCATTTTTATTCCTGCACGCTACGTAATTTAGAAGAAACGTTGATTAATGGTGATAATGTCACCAGGTTGAATCATGTCGCTAACCGTTACCGTGAACTCGTTAGTTCTACCGTCTTTTTCACGGATAATAGTAATCTTGTCGCGCGCTGCGCGCTCGGTGTACCCGCCAGCTAGGGCAGCAGCTTTGTTTACCGAAAGCCCAGGTTGATAGGCATAGCCACCAGGGCGTTTAACTTCGCCGTCTATAAAGAACGGACGATATTCTACAATAGCCACAGATACCGACGGATTAACAAGGTAATCCCCAAGAAGCCCATTGTAGATGAGCTGCTCAACTTCTGCAGCAGTCATACCCACAAGTTTAATTTCACCTAAAAACGGATAGTTAATAGTACCAACGTCTGGCAAGCGTACTTCCATTGACAGGTCATCTTGCCCAAAAACGCTTATTTGAATTCTATCGCCAGAGCCCAGTTGATATTGGCTCATACTTAAATTGCCCTCTTGGGCTACTACAACATTGGAAATAAACAAATAGCAAATAAAGAAGAAGCTTAAAACTACACTATTCTTCACAACGTAACCTCAGCTGAAATTCCTACTAGGTTCCTATCATAACCAATAGATTCTCTATTACTGTCTCTGTCAGCTAACTGATAGAACAAAGAAAACGATAAATAACGGCGAGCTTGATAATTTAAAGATGCTGAATATCTCATTAGTTCGTCGTCTCGATTATCGATGCCCTCATCATCAAGTATATACTCATTTGTCTCACGTGAAATGCTGACAGAAGAAGATAAACGATCAAGCCATTCATGGTTCCAAGACGCTGAGTAATCTCGACCTCGGATGAAGTTACCTTCACCATTTGTCTCGCGAGTATCTGCATTAGTTGATAGCTTAAACGTAGAGTAAGATAAAGGCTGCCACTCAACGCCTACTTCCCAGTCTGTGCCATAAAATGTACTTCTAGTCGCTGCTTCAAAATCCTTTTCTTTATAACCTACTTTCGCAAACCCCGTGGTAGCAGCCGTCGACTCCCATCTTAATCCTAAAAGAACACGAGTCTCATCACTATCGCGAGTTTCTATACCCGTTTGATTATCGTACCTTACATAAGTTTGAGTAACATCTAAAACAGCTGTCGTCGCAGTTCCAATCCGATAGCCTAGCTCTGCACCAATTTGATTTTTAACACGATCTCGAATCAAGTAGGCTTGCTCAGTTCTATCATAATCTAACGTTTCGCGATTAGCTTTTAACGTTATCATGCCGTCTGATGTCACCGCCCCGTACATATATTCGCCACCGAAAGCCGTACTTATATATCTGTCAGGAGTTGTAATAGCAGTGCCAAGCCCTAAAGAGAACCCAGTACCCCGCTCTTCATGTCCATCTTCAAATTGGGCTATAGCGTTAACTCGATGCCTGCTATTCAATTCAAACTGTCCAGATGCTTCTGCAAAGTGATCAGTGTAGTCGTCAGCACTGCTTGAAAAAAACACACCTCGCTCCAGTCGATAACCTATTTGTAGAGGATTGCCATCGACCTCAGTCGCTGCGATGAGTTCTGGTGAAAGTGTAGCGCGCCAACTATATATTTTCGGATCGTTATCTCTCGCGTAAGCAACATTGTCGACATACGCCATCGACGATGAAAATGATGGAATTAAATCGAATTGCCCAGCTTGAATTCGACCGGCCTCCTGTGCATATAGGGTTGGAGTGGCGCAAATTACCGACAGCGCTATAATGCTTTTGGTCCTTTTAATCATGTTTTTCCCTTCCTTCGATGACCTTTCGTACAATGATGCAATGAATTTTGTATATATTCTTTCAAACGCGATAACTCACTGTGTACACATTCTTCTTAAACGTGTCCATCTTTTACAATAAATTGGTGATTATTACCGAAACTGTTAAAAACTGTTTTATCCAGCAATAGGTATGCCGCTTTTAAAAGGTGCGTCTAACGTAAGTAGACTGACATAAAGTAAATCTTGGTAACTCCTGAGAGAACAAGCCCTACACACCACGTTAGATGGCCTTAAATACCATACAATACCTATATATTGTTTCATCAATGTGTCTACTAATTAAACTATGATGTGTGCAATCGCATTTGAGACAATATTGAAAGCGTTAGGTTAACATTCTACTCGTTTTGCACCAAATTAGTACGAAATAAATTAGATTTTGTAATAAAATTACAATGTGCAGAGAATATTGTTATCATGCACCGAAATACCATTAATCTAGACACAGTCAAAAAGTCACCAGAACTTTTAATTCTAATCTGGAATAACTTTTTAGAGAATTTTTGGGCACCAATTTTGCTTACGCATTATAGTTAGAAATTGTCTTTACTGTTTTCTATACATAAGGCTTGGCTTTTTCATATAGCCAGCTGCATTCGCTTCAGACATCACTTTCATCTAGAGATTACCTAAATGGACAATAGAGTAGAATCTAACAAAGTACTTAAGGCTCATCCGGTAGAACCCAATACCAATGGCGGATTAGTTGTACGTAACCAAAGTGGTTTCTCAACCATATACAGGTTAATTGACCTTTCATTGGTCACTATCCTTTATTATTCGTGTGCTGCCTATTATGGTACACAGATTGACACCACAAGCCTCATCCTTCTATTTGTTAACGTTATATGCTTCCAGATTTCTGCAGAAGGTGTGGAGCTTTACCGTTCATGGCGTGGCCACGGAACACAAGAAATGCTGCGCGCAGCCGCGATAACGTGGGCACTGAGTATTTTAGGCACAATGACCATGGGCTATTTTTTCGTTCAAGAAATTCAGACTCCACCACCAGCCATACTCCTTTGGTTTGCGTCTTCGTTCGTTATTCTTATTATGTGGCGATTTGTGATGCGTAAGTTTCTTTTTCGCATTCGTAAAAGTGGTTTGAACTCACGTCGCTCTATTATTATTGGCGCTACTCAACTAGGTGCGAATGTCGCACTTCAAATACAGCAAAATGAACATTTAGGTATTAAATTCAACGGTCTATTTGATGACCGTGAGCCAGAGCGCCTGCCACACGAAATGCAAGGAGCGGTTTTAGGCAATATTGAAGCAGCGATAGAAATGGCAAAGCGTAACGAAGTTGATTATATCTATATTGCGCTACCAATGAGTGCAGAAAACAGAATCCGCACGATTTTAGAGCAATGTAGTGATACTACGGCAAACGTTTATGTTATTCCAAACTTCTTCATGTACAACTTACTAAATGCTCGCTGGCAAACGGTAGGCAACGTGCAAGCACTAAGTGTATACGATACACCATTCCAAGGCGCAAGTGATGTTTTAAAGCGACTTGAAGATATTGTGTTAAGCTCTTTGATATTAATCATGATATCTGTGCCCATGCTTTGTATTGCAGCAGCGGTGAAGTTAACGTCTAAGGGCCCTGCAATATTTAAGCAAAAGCGTTACGGCTTAGATGGTAAACAAATTACTGTTTATAAATTCCGGTCTATGACGACGCAGGACAATGGCGCGGTTGTTAAACAAGCCACAAAAAACGACGCGCGTTTAACGAAGATTGGTGGATTTTTAAGAAGAACGTCTTTGGATGAACTTCCACAGTTCATTAATGTTCTACAAGGTCGCATGTCCATTGTTGGCCCTAGGCCTCACGCTGTGGCGCACAACGAGGAATACCGCAAGATTATTACTGGTTACATGCTACGCCACAAGGTTAAGCCAGGAATTACAGGTTGGGCACAAGTGAATGGCCTACGTGGTGAAACTGAGACGACTAATAAAATGGTACAGCGCGTAGAATATGACCTAGATTACATACACCGCTGGTCTATTTGGTTTGATATCAAAATTGTATTTATGACCGTTTTCAATGGCTTTATTAATAAGAACGCCTATTGATAAGGTTCACTAAAGTTTTACAAAAGCGGCAATTTGCCGCTTTTTTTATATTCGTAAATAAGATGATGCAGTACACCGAGCATCCAGTGGATTGTGGTATCTGGCAGTGCCAACGTCACTATTGACGATAATACCCAGCTAGTTACAGAAAACGAATCTATCTATATCCCAATTGGTGCTGTACATGCTCTAGAAAACCCCGGAAAAATCCCTCTAGAGCTTATAGAGGTGCAATCAGGCGCTTATCTAGGCGAAGATGATATAGTTAGGTTTTCAGACCGCTATGGACGTGTAGAGAAGAAATAAGAGAGAGCGCTTTACGCTAACGTGATAAATATAAGCAGAGCTTTGGCTCTGCTTTTTTGTGCTTGAGGATAAAAAGGCTCTATTACCTACAACAATTGAAACTACAGTAACGGGTTGTCCACCCGAGATAAGAAAATCTCTTAACGGGCCTGGCTTCGATTTTCGGAAAACCCACTATTGGTGAGGTTAGTTGTTGGCTTATCCGTATCGGTCACTGCGATTTACTTTTTCGCTATGATTCTACACTTAGAGCTTATTCGCATTTTCCTTCACATAGAATCCTATATAGAAATTTTGCTATACTGCGCCGCTCAAATTCTCAACCTAAAAAGTCACAAAATTGCGCTTATTCATTTCCCTAATTCGTAACGCACTTGGCGGTGTTATCGCCTTACTTGATATAATAACTCGTGGCAGAAAACTTAAACGGTTGCCACAAGAACAACAGCAAGTCGAAAACGCCGTACAAGAATTAACACTTTATCAATTTTTTGCTTGCCCTTTTTGTATTAAAACACGCCGCGCTATATATAAAATGAATCTACCTATTCGCAAATGCAGCGTATCGAATGGGTCCCCGTATCGTGATGAATTGGCGCAAGGCGGAGGAAAAGTGAAAGCCCCTTGCCTACGCATAAAAACTCCTGAAAAGGATATTTGGTTGTACGAGTCTTCAGAAATTATTAAGTATTTACAGCAACGCTTTCAGTAAGTTGTTTATATTCGCCGATTGAGGGAATAGAAGATTGGCGACAAGGTAAATTTGCTTTAAAGTGAGTGTTTTATCTAAACTCCAAAAACGAAAAAAGGCGAGCATCCTGCTCGCCTTTTTCCGAAAGAACTTAAACTTAATTAGTTAATAATTAAGCTAATGCGCCTTTAGCCGCTTCGACTAGTGCGCTGAAAGCTGCTTTGTCATGTACTGCGATGTCGGCAAGGATCTTACGATCGATTTCAACAGACGCTTTCTTCAAACCGTTAATGAAACGGCTGTATGACATACCATTTTGACGAGCAGCAGCATTGATACGTGCAATCCATAGTTGACGGAATTGACGCTTGCGCTGACGACGGTCACGGTAAGCATATTGACCAGCTTTAGTTACAGCTTGTACCGCTACGCGATATACACGTGAACGTGCACCGTAATAACCTTTTGCCTGCTTGAGGACTTTTTTGTGACGAGCACGTGCGATAGTGCCGCGTTTAACTCTAGCCATTAATCAGTCTCCTAAGTCTTATACGTAAGGCAACATGCGCTGAACCAATTTGGTATCAGAGTCATGAACCAGTTTTTTGCCACGAAGGTGACGTTTACGCTTAGAGCTCTTCTTAGTCAGAATGTGACGTAAGTGAGACTGTTTGCTTTTAAAGCGGCCAGAACCCGTTTTCTTAAAACGCTTGGCGGCACCGCTTACAGTTTTCATTTTAGGCATTGCTAAAACTCCGCATTGTTAATATCGGTATTTATTGTGTTGCAGTCACGTCATACCGGTTAATGTTTAGCAGCAAGGTGTTTAAGGGTGCAGATTCCTTAAAACTTTAGACCGTTACTACTTCTTATTTGGGGCTAGTACCATGATCATCTGACGGCCTTCCACACGACGTGGGAAAGACTCGCATGTAGCGACTTCTTCTAAATCCGTTTTAACGCGGTTTAGTAAGTCGATACCGATGTCTTGGTGCGCCATTTCACGTCCGCGGAAACGGATCGTAACTTTGGCTTTATCACCACCTTCAAGAAAGCGACGCAGGTTGCGCAGTTTGACCTGGTAATCGCCTTCATCAGTGCCAGGGCGAAATTTAATCTCCTTGACCTGAATTTGCTTCTGTTTTTTCTTCTGCTCTTTTTGAGCTTTACTTTTTTCGAAGAGGAATTTGCCATAGTCCATAACTTTACAGACTGGCGGCTCGGCATTCGGACTGATTTCTACTAGATCTAGGCTCGCTTCTTCAGCGGCACGCGTAGCATCTGCTAGCGAAACCACACCAACCTGTTCACCGTCTTTGCCAATTAATCTTACTTCTCTGGCTTTAATCTCATCGTTAATGCGGGCTTTGTCGCCCTGAGCCTTATTGTTAGCGCCTTTAATGTGCTATTCCTCCAAACATTTAATTCTTCTGTCTGCTTTTGGGTGATTCTTATGAATCGGAAAATAAAACCAAAAGCAGACACCTTGGTGTGCATTATACACAAAATGCTCAACTATTTAATTGTCTTTTCTACAACTTCTTGTTGAGCCATGGCAATAAAGTCTTCCAGGCGCATTTTGCCTAGGTCGTCACCGCGGCGAGAGCGTACTGCTACTTCACCCGCTTCCATTTCTTTATCGCCTACCACTAGCATATATGGAATACGCTTCAATGTGTGCTCGCGGATTTTAAAGCCGATCTTCTCATTTCGCAAGTCAGACTTTGCTCTAAACCCTAAATCATGCAGTTTTTTTACACAATCTGATGCATATTCAGCTTGTTTGTCGGTAATGTTCATTACCACAACTTGCTGAGGTGCCAACCACAGTGGGAAGAAGCCTGCGAATTCTTCGGTTAAAATGCCGATAAAACGCTCTAGTGAACCCAAAATAGCACGGTGAATCATTACCGGCACTTTGCGCTCGCCATCTTCAGCAACATAGGTAGAGCCTAAGCGACCCGGCATTGAAAAATCAAGCTGTACGGTACCGCACTGCCATGCACGGTCTAAACAATCGTGCAGTGTAAATTCAATTTTAGGGCCGTAGAACGCACCTTCACCTGGTTGATAATCGAACTCGATATTGTTGGCTTTAAGTGCATCCGCTAGCGCAGCTTCTGATTTATCCCATATCTCGTCAGCACCTACACGCTTTTCTGGGCGAGTTGATAATTTAACTTTGATATTTTCAAAACCAAATGCAGCGTATGTCTCATACACCATTTTAATACAGCCACTTACCTCATCTAGGATCTGTTCTTCTGTACAAAAAATATGAGCATCGTCTTGGGTAAAGCCACGAACACGCATAAGACCGTGAAGTGCACCTGATGGTTCATTTCGGTGGCAGCAACCAAACTCAGCCATACGAAGCGGTAAGTCGCGGTATGATTTCAAACCTTGGTTGAAAATTTGTACATGACCCGGGCAGTTCATTGGCTTAACGGCATATTCACGCTTTTCAGATTCAGTTGTGAACATGTTCTCAGCGTACTTATCCCAGTGACCTGATTTTTCCCAAAGCGAACGGTCCATCATTAATGGGCCCTTTACTTCGTCGTAGCCGTATTCGCGTAGTTTCTTACGCACGTAGCTTTCTAGTTCGGTGTAAATCGACCAACCATCGTTGTGCCAGAACACCATGCCAGGGGCTTCTTCTTGCCAATGGAAAAGGTTAAGTGCTTTACCAATTTTACGGTGGTCGCGCTTTTCCGCTTCTTCTAAGCGCTGTAGGTAAGATTTAAGCTGCTTTTTATCAGCCCATGCCGTACCGTAGATACGCTGTAGCATTTTATTGTCGCTGTCGCCACGCCAGTAAGCGCCTGCCACTTTCATTAGTTTGAAGTGGTGACAGAACTTCATGTTCGGCACGTGCGGGCCACGACACATATCTGTATATTCTTCGTGGTGATAAAGTGCTGGGCGGTCGTCCTTGCTGATGTTTTCATCAAGAATTTCCATTTTGTAGCTTTCACCGCGCGCTTCAAACGCATCGCGGGCTTCTTGCCAGCTTACTTTGTTTTTAACCACGTCGTAATTGGTTTGAGCCAATTCAAGCATGCGCTTTTCTAATTTGGCTATATCTTCCTGGGTCAGGCTTTCTTCCATATCAACGTCGTAATAGAAACCGTTGTCGATAACTGGGCCGATAGCCATTTTGGTGTTAGGCCAAAGTTGTTTGATAGCGTGGCCTAACAAGTGCGCACAGCTGTGACGAAGAATTTCTAAACCTTCATCATCTTTTGCAGTGATAATTTGAAGCTGCGCATCTGCGTCAATCATATCGACGGCGTCGACTAACTCGCCGTTTACTTTTCCTGCAATGGTTGCTTTGGCTAAACCAGGGCCAATATCGTTTGCAACATCTAGTACAGAAACAGCGTTATCGAAAGCGCGTTGGCTTCCATCAGGAAGGGTAATTACAGGCATTTTAATTCCTTTACAGTGGTGACGCCTACTCTGCGCCACATGCATCTTTTTGAAAAATTTAAGCGTGCGCAATGGCACCCGTACATTGCTCTTTGTAAAAGCAAGGGGTGGATTATAACTAGTGTAGGTTCAACTTCAATATTCAAAAGCCGTTCTTGACCAAATAATGGTAGTTCGGGCTTTAAATTAATTATTTTGAATTAGGATTTATGCATTTATCGTTTTCTTATCCCATACTTCACGTAAATGCGATAGGTCTTCATGAGGCTGTTCTTATTCGATGATTTTTTAGTTGTCGATTGTACAAGCCTCGCAGTCGAACCTATTGTGAGATGGACGTCACAGCGCATAAAAAATAAGGTTAGTGAAATCGGCTATAGTGAAACCGGATTAAGTAACAAGGTCAACTTTTTTCAAAACATAGCGTACAGAGCGTTTATATGTGGCATTTTATTAGCGAGCATATTTCAGACGAGACTCAGCAGTTTTTTAGCTGCCAGAAAGCCGAACGGGTAAGCGGCGGCGATACTCACGACAGTTTTATTATTAAAGACAGTACGCATCGCTATTTCGTTAAAACAAGACGCTACGACGATACGCAGCAACTATTCCTTGAAGCTGAGGGGCTTAAAGCAATAGCAAGCTCACAAACTATTGCTACCCCACGTGTTATTTGCCACGGCATAACCAAAAACGAAACGCCCAACATGGAGTATTTGGTCCTTTCTCATATTCGATTTATTGAACCAAGCACCGAGAGCTACTTCAACCTTGGGCAGCAATTAGCGTCGCTGCACGCCCTTAATGCGTATACTAGTTATGGCTGGCCTCACGATAACTATATTGGTGCTAACGTTCAAACTAACGGTCGAATGGCGTCTTGGGCTGACTTTTTCGCCGAAAAGCGTATTGGAAGTATGCTGGAGCGCCTGGCTACGGCTGGGCTTTGGGATAAAAAAGAGGGCAATATCGACGATATTGTTACTTATGTACGAAACCTCCTTAGCCTACATCAACCCCACCCGTCACTATTACATGGCGACTTATGGGCTGGAAATGCTGGCTTTAATAACAAAGGGCCTGTCTTGTTTGACCCAGCGGTATATGTAGGTGATGGCGAGACAGATTTAGCTATGGCAGAGCTGTTCGGAGGTTTTCCCCAACCTTTCTTTGATGGCTACCATACACACACACCTATCGAAAAAAATTACCAATTAAGAAAACCAATCTACCAGCTTTACCATATTTTAAATCACGGGTTATTATTCGGCGCGCATTACATAGCACAAGCAAAACAGCTTTTAGATGATATCTACAGGTCCTAACGAAGCTAGAACCGCCGAACGCGAATTTAAAATAGAGAGCACTTAAATTATGACAGACTCAGGCCCTGTTGCACTGATTACCGGGGCGGCTAAGCGTATTGGTGCAGCCATGGCAACGCGTTTACACAGCGAAGGCTTTCGCGTAATTATTCATTATGGTCACTCAAAAGACGATGCACACACCCTTGCACAAAAACTCAATAACATCCGCCCCGAGTCTGCTACCTGCTTGCAAGCTAACTTGTGCGATAGCGAAGATGTGGAAGCCCTTAGCGAAAATGCAGTAAACGTATGGGGGCAACTGGATGTACTTGTTAACAATGCGTCGAGTTTTTACCCTACTCCAATTGGCAGCATTTCAGAGGAAGACTGGTTGTCTTTAGTAGGAAGTAATGTGAAAGGGCCTTTGTTCTTATCTCAAGCGTTAGCCCCTGCGCTTAGAAAAGCGAAAGGCTGCATCGTTAATATGGTAGACATGCACATTGACCGCCCATTACCCAAACACAGCGTTTACTTGCTGGCAAAGTCGGGGCTTGCCTCGCTCACACAGTCACTAGCCATAGATTTAGCCCCCGATATTCGGGTAAATGGTATAGGCCCTGGCGCAATACTCTGGCCAGAAAGAGAAATGGAAGACGATGAAAAAGACAAACTATTGTCGAGTATTCCCTTAGGAGAGCTAGGTAAACCTGAGGATATTGCTAAAACGCTTTCATTTTTAATATCGGCGTCTTATGTCACCGGTCAGATTATTTTTGTAGATGGTGGACGAAGCCTATACACAGGAGCATCGGCATGAAAAAGCCTGCACGTAACGCAGTAATACGCTGCGGTGCGGTTACTATTGCTGCGCTGTCACTGGTAGGCTGCTTTGGCAGTACTACCGTAAAACACAGCTTAGACGACTATGCTGAACGCCTTTCTCGGGTACTCGACATGCCTCTTCCAACGCTATTTGAGAAAGGTATTGTAAAGCCATTACCTAAATTAACTGACTCAGCTACCCTTAAACACAATATTGAAGGTATAAGTATAAACCTGCGGGAATTCTATGCGCTGCAAGATTGTGAGTTAGGAACGGTGGTGGCTGAACGCAATACATCGTTAGGCAAAAGTCAGCTACCTTCACAACGGTTGGTTCATGAAAGCAAATTGCTTACTGTGTTGAGAGACTGTGAAGCAGCATTGAAGGAAACACAGAACAATGCCACCAGTAAACTCGCCAATACAATAGCCTCTTGGCGCGAACAAAAAACGTTAGATTACGGCAAAACATGGGGAAATCTTATTCAGGGAAGCCAAGAATTGCGCCTGGCGCTAAATACACCTGAACGCTTGCTGTCCATTGAAAACAACAAAGACGCGTTATCAAGCATAAATGCGCTCTTTTACCTGAATACATTAAACAGTGCAGAAACTCTTGAGAACCCTGTAGATAGCACTGAACTGGAAGAGCAATTACAAATTATACGCAGTGCGCGTTTGCCAGCCACACTGTGGCAAACGCAGCAAACGCTAACTGATGCATTGTCTGAACTTACCCCTGTATTGACCACAAAGCTTGCCGAAGTAAGCTGCCCTAACGGCAGAGCCAGCGACCAGGCTGAAATACTGCGTAATGTGTTTTATCTCTTTTTTATCGAACAAATACAGCCCGTAGGCAGCTTGGTTAATCAATATCACTACAAGCTAATGTCTTTGTGGGATGCGTGGATTGACGACCCTTCGCTACATAGCGACCTTAAAGAATACATAGAGTCCGAAGCAAAAGAAGGCTTTGAACAATACAGCCAGGCAATGCAAGCACATGTGAACCTGTGGCAACAGTTTTTGGGCCGCTGTAACTTATCGCCTGTTGCCCCTAGCTGATACAAATAGACGCTACGTTGCACAAAAAACATTAAAGAAAACAGTGGAAGGCTGCTCACGAACGCGCCCAGAAAAGCGCATCTCAAGGTTAAGTGACAGTTAAAGCGGCAGGTACACCTACAGAATTAAAAAGCCGCTGTGAAAGCGGCTAAAGAATATTCTCTCCTGCCTCGGGATCTCTTGAGTTTCGTGCCTGCTCTCTTATTTCATGCGCGTCAGACGTTACGTCATCTTCACCCTGCTGAGCCTTAACCAGATTTTTAGCCGCGCTTGACGTTGCGTGCTGCGTATCTTTGCTCTTGGTGTGAACATCGGCGTTAATTGCATTTACCGCAACGGCATCGTCTGCCTTATCGTCTGCCTTATCGTCAATGTTCTCGTCTTTGTGGCCGTCTCCGCTATTGCCTTTCCGCTTTTCAATCTCGTCTTTCGGCTGGCCGTAAGTATCATTCTGTGATGTGAATTGAGACGCTGGCTTTTCTGTTCTCTCATTTTTTTCGTTAATGCCTTCGATTCTAGCTGTATTGGCACCTTTCACGGTTAACCCCTGTGGAAATATAATTTCCCGCGCATCGTCAGGCATGCTAATACCGGCTTCAAGAAAGGCTAGCGTAATGTTCCGCATTAGCACCGATGACATTTTGACCACACTGGTTTTCTCTACATCCACCCAAAAGTAAACTTTCAAATTGTAAGTGGATGAGCCTAGCTCATCGATAAGTATTTGTGGTTCAGGGTCGCGAAGTACGTTTTCCTGCCCTATTGTGATTTCACGTGCCATTTGTTGAGCATGCTGGATGTCTGCATCATAGCCAACGCCCACAACGAATTGCCCCCGCATAAGCGGGTTAGCGGTAAGATTTTTGATAACGCCTTTGTAAATAGTCGCGTTAGGGATTTGAATATGATTGCCATCGAAATCTACCAGCGTTGTGGCTCTGGCGGTAACCTTTTGAACAATGCCGGTAAAGTCATTAACCTGAACAATATCGCCAATTTTGAAAGGGCGTTGAATAGTAAGCAGCAAACTAGAAATAAAGTTTTCAGCAATATCTCTAAACGCAAAGCCTAGTATAAGGCCAACAACCCCAGTTCCACTTACCACTGCAATAGCAAACCCAGTAAGCCCTGCTAGAAACAAAAACAAATAGATGCCAAGCAAAATGAGTACTAAGCTTACGCTTCGCTGAATAACTGATCGCAGCAGTGGTGACGTTGTTGTGCGGGTTAGAGGCTTAACCAGAACCTTGGCAACATAGGGTGCCAGCAATATAAACACCAACATGACTACCACACCGAGAGCTAGACCGGGTAAACGATAGACAAAGTTATTCCAGAGCTCAGCAAGTAAAGATTGGGCGTTAGATAAACTTGTTACACCGCCGCCTTCAGTACTTTGCATGAAGGTAGAGAAAGGTGGAAGCCACTGAATCGATGATATTGTTGATAACATAACCTAGTTCCTTGGTACGATGTTTTGTGCATTTGCGCGTTGTTCTAGCTTCTAATTAAACCACGTCGGACCTAGCCCGGTCAGACACAGCCCGCCGCGTCTATTAAAGCAGTGTAAACAGGTATTCTCAGCGCAATTACAGAAGAGTTTGTAAAACGTTTTACGCTGCTATAACGAGATAAGATCCCAGTCCTATCGTGAAAAGAAAACTTCCCCAGATAGCATGCTCAATAACCACCACTGGCGTTGAGTTTGTATGCATGTAGCGATAGCCGAATATCGCGCCGCCTATCCAAGACACCACTACGGCAACCCAGTTTCCATAAACCAAGTGAGCTAATCCAAATAGAAACGTACTTAACGCCCATCTCGCATATTTAGACGGCAAAATGCGCTTATAGCGATGAAAGAAAAACGTTCTAAATATAATTTCTTGGGGAATAACCGAAACTATCGGGTAAATGAGCAGCGTTGCTACCCACATCCAAGGCTGATTCATAGGCCAATGCAAAAACAACTCTGGTTTTAAAAAGTAAACCACTAGCGCAAGCAAGCTCGCCCACGGTAAAAATAGCCGTAGCGTGCTTTTCAAATGAATTTTATAGTCGTCCCAATGCCATAATTTAATGCGCTTAAATTGTTTATCCGCTAACAAAATGGTCAAACAACAAAGCCCCATAATGCCCAAAATTGGCATGAGGTAGTCTGCAAAATGTTTAATCCAATACAGCACGGCAAAGGGAACCGCCACAAATAGCAAGATCAATTCAGACCAAAGCTTTGCCACAACACACCCCTTCTAAAAACGCTAGCCGTACGCACCCTGTTAGCCTATTAACAGGCAAGTGCGAAACAACAAATTAATTACCAACTGATGACAGTTTTATGAATATTATCTGTATATGAAATTGTAGTGCCAAAATGGCAGGTACAGTGAATTAATTGATTGCAACTTTAGCCTATATGCCAAAGCTGATAAGTAAGCACCTAATTTCCAATAATTTTTACTTTAGCTTTGCCTTGAATAGCAGTTAACTAACGACGAGAATAAGTGAAAAATCACGATGTAAATCTATGAATAAAGGCTAGCCAGACTTCTAAACTCAGGTAGTGTTTGTACAACGCACAGAAGTCGTGAAATAATTGCACAAGATGTATAAGGCGAAACCAATGACAAAAAGCAGCCCTAGCGACGTTCTAAAACAGATTGAAAAACATTACGCATCACTCTCTCCTTCAGGCCAATCGATCGCGCATTATATTCAGCAAAATCCTATTGCGGTGCTTAGCCAATCCATATCACTTATTGCGGAAAAAACAGGTACATCAAAGGCAACGGTAAGTCGCTTTTTTCGACAGCTAGGTTTCGACTCTCATCAGCAGGCAAAAGATGCACTGGTGCAGCTAAGGGAACAAGGCGTTCCGGTAGTTAGCCCTTCAAGTGGTGTATTGCAGCACGAGAGCGACAGCAAAAATCTGGCGAACACGTTTGAAGGCACGTCACCCGCTGCATTAAACGAAATAGCAGAAATACTTGCTACCGCCCAACAAGTCACATTAATAGGGTTTCGAAACGCCTATCCTATTGCCCTTCATTTCAGACAACAGCTAAAACAAATTCGTACGTCGGTTCGCGTGTTGCCTCAGCCTGGGCAAACGTTGAGTGAAGATATTATCGACTTAACTGAAAATGACGTTGTGGTTTTATTTGGGTTTCGCCGTAGGACGCGCCAGTTTAAATATGTTCTAAATAGTATTAAACATTGCAAGACGGTACTTATTACCGACCCAACGGGGCAAGGCTACCGGCAAGATGTTGATCACCTGCTGATAACCCATATTGGCGGAGACTCACCTTTTGACAGCTACGCGGCGCCTATGAGCCTTGTAGCCTCGCTGTGTAACTTAACTTACGAAGTGTTAGGTAGTGCAGCTGCAAACCGAGTGGATGCCATTACCGACATTTATATACAAATGGATGAATTAGAGAACCCTAAGCGCTGACACTTCCATTCGTACGCTTTTTAAGCAATACTACCAAATCCCCTAGCAGGTATTTTTTATTTTTCAAGCGAAGAAGGAACTTTTTAGCTAAAAAATAGGTATAAGTGAAATTAACGTTAATTTTGCTGCTTTGGACGTGTTGTTGGAGTAGATATGGATAAAACACAAGTGGTCATGGAAGAAGCTAACGGTGTGTTAGATTTTTGGTTCGGGGAACTTTCGCCCGAACAATGGTTTGAAGAAGACGCGGCGGTTGATAAAACCATCACGTCTCGATTTTCTAAACTGCGTTTAGCTGCATTAAACGGCGAACTATGGCCTTGGCGTGCCACCCCCATTGGTCGCCTTGCAGAAATCCTACTTCTTGATCAATTTTCCCGAAATATATTTCGGGGTCATGCCGATGCCTACAGCGCCGACAACATTGCTTTAGTATTAGCACAAGAAGCGGTAAGCGTTGAGGCCGATAAAGTGCTTACCCCACAGCAACGCACATTTTTGTATATGCCCTTTATGCACAGCGAGTCCCTCGCTATTCATGATGTAGCCCTTGAACTATTTTCACAGGAAGGGCTAGAGCAAGCCTTCGAATTTGAACAGCGACACCAAAACGTGATAGAGCGGTTTGGTCGATATCCGCATCGAAACAAGGTGTTAGGTCGTGAATCAACCCAAGAAGAAGTTGCCTTTCTAAAAAATACCCCTAAAGGATTTTAAGGGTTAGTGCTGCTCTTTCGAAGCGCCCTGCTCGTAAGCCGCTTTTTTCCATTTTCCACCATTCATCACATTTTTACTCCAGCGCCTGTTAAAAAGTAACAAACGTTTCCACTTGACTTTTTAATGAAACATATGTTTCATAGAAAGACAAATAAAAGTAAAAAATGATGTTAAGAACACGCTGTGAGCTCACCTTTTGTAATCAAGCCCTGTGACAAACGATATGAGCAGGCAATTAAATCTTTAGAAACCTCGTCTTGTAAGAACAGCAGTAATGCCAAAAACGTTGCAACAGACGATGCTTTACTTAGCGGCCTGGGCCTGGCGGTAAAAGACTTGTTTCATGTGAGAGGTTTGCCAACGGCAGCAGGTAACCCAGACTGGGAAGCCACTCATCTGGTACCAGAAACTACCAATTGCTGTGTAGCAAATATGCTTAATGCAGGTGCCACGTTTAAAGGCAAAACTATTACCGACGAGCTAGCCTACAGTTTACATGGTCAAAACAAGCATTATGCTTCTCTAGTAAACCCGACTGCACCGGCGCATATTCCGGGCGGCTCTTCATCTGGCTCTGCGGTGGCGGTTAGCGCTCACCTTGCAGACATCGGCCTTGGAACCGATACGGGTGGCTCCATTCGCGTTCCATCAAGTTATCAAGGTCTATGGGGGCTTAGAACTACTCATGGGCTCATACCTTGCGACAACATGGTCGCGCTTGCACCATCATTCGACACAATCGGGTGGATGACAAGAGACCTTGATACGCTGCAAAAAGTCGCTGAGGTATGCATAGCCGGTGCGTCTGCAACTGGTGTATCTCTAAATAACGAAGAGCAGGCAGCAATTGGTGATGACCCCTATTTTGGGGTAGCTACTCATTTATTTGAGAACGCGGCCCATGGGGCACTGTGTAAAACATGGTTACGTAAGCTTGGAAAAAGCAACAAGCACGTGGCGTTATCTGCCGATCAGTTAGACCTTCAATTATTACAAACCGCTGCAACTTTTCGCACATTACAAGGTGCAGAAATTTGGCAGCAGCACGGCGAATGGATTGAGACAACTCAACCCGATATTGCCGACGATATTATGTTGCGCTTGAATTGGTGTAAAACCATAACAACACATGATGTACAACAAGCCAAAGCGCAGCAAGAAGTGGTGATTAACCAGCTAAATATGCTCTTCGAGCATATAGATGTATTGGTAATTCCCACAACACCAGGCGTTGCACCTCGATGCGACGCCGATGAAATGACATTGGCAAATGATAGGAACGCGCTTCTTGCGCTTACCGCAGTAGCGGGGCTTGCTGGGCTACCCCAGCTTCATTTGCCTTTATTTACCCTACATAACGCTCCATGCGGTTTATCGCTTGTGGGCAAAAAAGGCAACGATCTTGCACTTCTCGCGTTAGCCAAAAAGCTGACCACTGGCTAAACGTGTATCGCACACGCTTACTGGGCTTTCTCGCTAATTTAGAAAGCAAAAAGAAGAATATTATGCAGTGTTTATAACAAGTTGACTGCCGTTGCTAAATTTTCGAAGGATATAACAATGAGTGAAAAACCAAACATCGCGTTTACCGCCCCACACTATGCCGCATCTCAAGTGGGATTAAATATATTAGAAAAAGGCGGTACAGCAATTGAAGCAATGGTAGCTGCTGCGGCGTCTATCGCCGTTGAATACCCTCACATGAATGGGATGGGTGGCGATGGCTTTTGGCTTATTAGCGAGCCAGGCAAGCCCCCCGTTGGCATTGATGCGTCAGGCGTTGCTGCGAAAGGTGCAACCCCTTCGTTTTACGAGGGTCTAGATGCAATTCCTAGCAGAGGCGGTAAGTCTGCGCTTACTATGGCCGGTGCAGTAGCCGGCTGGAAAAAAGCCCTTGAGATAAGCCACGAATGGCAAAGTGGAATGCCGCTGAGCACATTGTTTGATACCGCTATAAGCCAAGCCAATTGGGGAATAGAAGTTACACAAAGTTTGGTTGATGCCAGTAACAAAACTTTCGATGAGTTAAGTCTTGATGAAAATTTTGCGCAGTTTTTGATAAAAGGCAAAGCCCTTAAAAAAGGGAAGATACTTAAGCTGACTAAACTTTCTGAAACCTTAGCGCATTTAGCCGAAAAGGGCTTAGATGATTTTTATCACGGTGAACTTGCAGCACAACTTGCTGAAGACTTAGAAGCCGCTGGCTCCCCTATTCGCCTTGAAGACTTTAAAGATTACGAAGCAAAAATTGTTGAACCCTTATCGGTATCGACCAGCAAGGGTAAGCTATATAACTTGCCAGCGCCTACCCAGGGTGTGGCCTCATTAATTATTTTAGCCCTCTACGACAAAGTTCAACATCTTGGCAGTACCGATGCAGATATGGTGCATTTACTCATTGAGTGCACCAAGCAAGCCTTCATTGCACGTAACGCAAATGTGACTGACCCATCGCGTACGCCTGTAGATTTACAAAGCCTATTGAGTGACGACGCACTGGAGGTGATGGCAAAGCGTATCTCATTGCATAAAGCGTTGCCATGGCCTCATGAGGCAAAACACGGCGACACAATATGGATGGGATGCTGTGATTCGCAAGGGCGAATGGTGAGCTACATTCAATCGCTTTATTGGGAGTTTGGTTCAGGCGTGGTCAGCCCGCAAACCGGCATTGTGTGGAACAACCGCGGCACCTCTTTCTCACTTGATCCTTCTAGTAATCAGTACCTAGCGCCGGGGTTAAAACCGTTTCATACATTGAACCCAGCATTCGCTGAACTCATAGATGGTCGCCGAATGAGCTACGGCACTATGGGTGGTGAAGGACAGCCACAAACTCAAGCCGCCTTGTTTGCTCGCCACATCTATCATGGGCAGCCTATCGCCAAGGCGATTTCATTAGGCCGTTGGCTGCTTGGTAGAACTTGGGGCGATCAAAGTCACAACTTAAAAGCAGAAAGAGATCTTGTTGAATACGTAGGTGAAAGCCTGGTCGCTCGGGGCCATGACATGGTGACGGTAGACCCATGCAACGAGCTAATGGGTCACGCGGGCGCGATTATTCGCGACACTGAAGGCACGGTGACCGGAGCCAGCGACCCACGTAGCGACGGTAAAGCTTATTTAGGACATCGCTAGCACACCTTACTTTTGCCCAAGAGCTTAAGTAACAACTATCAGTTAATCATTTAATCGAGAAATAAATTACATGCAGTTTTTAATGGATAACCTTACGGTTATATTGTCTTTAATAGGTACTGGCATATTTGCGGGTTTGTTAGCGGGTATGCTCGGTGTAGGTGGCGGCATCGTTATTGTGCCGGTGCTGTTCTTTTTGTTCCAAGCTTTGGGGGTATCCCCCGAGAGCGCAATGGTTGTAGCAACAGCAACATCGCTAGCGACTATTGTGCCTACCTCAGTAAGCTCTATTCGCGCCCACCACGCAAAAGGTAATGTTGATTTCGAATTACTTAAGGCTTGGGCCATATTTATACTTATCGGCGTTCTGGCAGGAAGTTATTTAGTAACCGTAGTTAACCCTACGTTTCTCACTTTACTGTTCGGAGTAATTGCAACGCTTTCAGCAATCAACATGCTTATTGGTAAAAAAGACGCGCTGTTTCAGGGCCTTCCCGGACGCGCCGGGCAATCAATTATGGCCAGCTGTATTGGCTTGTTTAGCGCTATGGTAGGTATTGGTGGTGGCACACTTACTGTTCCTACTCTGACTTTTTGTAACTATCCCGCTCACAAAGCAGTGGGTACAGCAGCGGCAGTAGGCTTAATTATCTCCCTTCCTGCAGCGCTAACCTTACTTTTTGTTGGTGCAACTCCTGCAGATGCGCCTTATGCCACCTTCGGTTATGTAAACTTGTTAGGTTTTGCCTGCATTGTGCCACTAACCGTGCTGTTTGCTCCGGTAGGCGCAAGCATTGCCAACAAGCTAGATGCGGGGCTACTTAAGAAAATCTTCGCCGTTGTTCTAATCATTACAGGCTTGCGCATGTTAGCGCAAGTGCTTATCTAGGAGTGCTCTCATGTCTAACGAAATGGCTAACAGAACAATTAACGGTGCTTTAGCACCTTTATCTCCACCTCCCCGTTTGCTTATGGGCCCGGGCCCCATCAACTGCTACCCCCGTGTTTTAAGCGCAATGTCTACGCAGCTCGTGGGGCAATACGACCCTGTAATGACTGGATACATGAACGAAGTCATGCAGCTTTATCGCGATGTTTTTAATACCAAAAATCAGCAGACATTTTTGGTTGATGGCACGTCGCGTGCTGGCATCGAAGCCGTGTTGGTGTCAGCTATAGAGCCGGGCGATAAAGTGCTAGTGCCTATTTTCGGGCGCTTCGGGCATTTGCTTGCCGAAATTGCCGAACGCGCCGATGCAGAAGTGCATACCTTAGAAGTGCCGTGGGGCGAGGTGTTTACGCCTGAGCAAATTGAAGCTGCGGTTAAAGAAGTGAAACCAAAGCTCTTGGCTATTGTGCAAGGTGATACGTCTACAACCATGCTTCAACCTTTGGCCGACATTGGCGCTATTTGTGAAGAACATAACGTTTTGTTCTATTGCGATGCCACAGCTTCTATAGGCGGCAACCCGCTTGACGCGGATGCATGGAAATTAGATGCAGTGTCTGTGGGCCTGCAAAAGTGCTTAGGTGGCCCATCGGGTAGCGCCCCAATTACGCTTAGCGATAAGTTCGTTAGAACTGTGCGTACTCGCCACCATGTAGAAGCCGGTATTCGCGACGCGCATCACGAATCAGCCCGCGGACCGAAAATTCGTTCAAACTATTTTGATTTGCCTATGATCATGGATTATTGGGGTGAAGAGCGTTTAAACCATCACACCGAAGCAGCCAGTATGCTGTATTGCGCCCGCGAGTGCGCTCGCCTGCATCTAGAGGAAGGCCAGCAAAACGTAATTGCCCGACATAAGGTCGCTGGCGATGCCATGCTAGCCGGTGTTCAGGCTATGGGGCTTAAACCTTTTGGCGACTTGAAACACAAAATGTACAACGTAGTAGGGGTATATATTCCAGACGGTGTACAGGGTGAAGAAATACGCGAAACCCTTTTGTTGCGCTTCAACATCGAAATAGGCACCAGCTTTGGCCCTTTAAAAGGCAAAATATGGCGTATTGGTACCATGGGCTACAACGCCCGAGAAGATGCCGTACTGCACACGCTTCAATCTCTTGAAACCGTGCTGCGCATGCAAGGATTTAAGGCGCCGGCAGGCAAAGGAGTAGATGCAGCACTGGCCGTGTATGAAGACGCTAAGCTTGCGGGAGCGACGAATGGGTGAATTTGCTGAATTAGCAATTCAGGTTATGGCAAGGTGCGAAACATTAGGCACCTTAAGTCAAAACCCTTCCTGTCTGGACAGGCGCTATCTCACCGAACAGCATCGACTTGCAAATCAACTGGCCTCGGGCTGGATGATTGAAGCTGGCATGACGACGTGGCAAGACGCAGTGGGTAATATTTGGGGTCGCTACACCTCTAGCGTACCAAACGCCCCTCGGCTGATATTAGGTAGCCATTTAGATACCGTGCCTAACGGCGGTAAATATGATGGAATGCTGGGTGTTGTTGCTGCTATCTCGCTGGTCGCCATGTTCGATGGCACACAAACCAAGTTTCCTTTTCACATCGATATTGTGGGTTTTTGTGATGAAGAAGGCACACGATTTGGCACCACGCTTTTAGGTAGTAGAGCACTAACCGGAAAGTGGGAAGACCAGTGGCGCTTTTTAAAAGATGAAAACGGAATAAGCCTTGAGCAAGCCATGGTGAACTTTGGTTTGAACTTCGACGCGGTAAACAGTGCAGCTATCGCTCGTACTGATATTTTAGGCTACCTGGAGTTACACATTGAGCAAGGCCCTGTTTTGGAGCAAGAAAACTTGCCAGTGGGCGTAGTCAGTGCAATTGCAGGTGCAAAGCGTTTTAATTTCACTATAGAGGGCATGGCCGGCCACGCGGGCACAGTGCCAATGTCGATGCGAAAAGACGCGCTTTGTGCAAGTGCAGAAATGTTATTGGCGGTTGAGAATATCAGCCTACAGCGCCCAGGCGTAGTAGCGACAGTGGGTAAAATTGAAAACGCGCCCAACGGCGTAAACGTTATTTCAGGTCGCACCCGCTTTTCGTTAGATATTCGCAGTGAAGACGATAATTTACGAGATTCTGTATTGGCAGAAATATTGCAAAAATTTGATGAGATTGCGCAAAAAAGGCAGTTGACGCTTAGTCGAGAACAAACCCACAGCGCGCCAGCAGTTCACTGCGATGAATATCTAAAAAAAGCGCTGGTGCGTGGTGTTGAGGAAAGTGAAATTGCGCCGCGGGTGCTTGCATCAGGTGCGGGGCACGACGCGATGGCGATGGCGGATATTTGTCCTGTCGCCATGTTGTTCACTCGCTGTAAAGGAGGCATTAGCCACCACCCGGCTGAATCAATAACTCACGATGATGTCGCCGCAAGTTTGTCTGTACTTTATAAAACCATTAGCAAATTACAGCATGCTTAGTTGTAACATTGGTTGAGCAGCACTTTTTAATTTTAACAATGCTTTGCTTCAATAAACGCATATTCTATGTTTGCAAAGCTTTGTGAGGTCTTCTTTTGCTCAATATTGAACCACTATAGTTTTAAAGGGTTGATAATGAAAATAACAAGGATTTACAACGATGAAGCAGGCAAAAGCCACTTTGGTGAAGTGGAGATTGCTCTTAAAGACGGTGGCCCTATCGGGATGCTTTCAGAGAAGTTTGGCGCAGATAAAATTATCTTTCGCGAAACGCCGGCAGACTACGACTTCAAATGGCATCCAGCCCCTGCTCGCCAACTGCTTTTCATTCTGAAAGGTCGAGCAGAATTTACTGTATCAAATGGCGAGCGCCACGTGTTTGGCGCGGGGGATGTGTTGTTACTAGAAGACACAGAGGGCGAAGGCCATTGTTCTCGCGCTATGTATAACGAAGTGCGCCATTCAATATTTGTTACCTTAGGTGAAGGCGTTGCGCTATAAAACCTATTGCTTATCCCGTTTTCCTGCTGATAGTTAAAGTGCGCCAGATTGGCGCATTTTTTTGTTATAGCACCAAGATGGGGCTCCTTAATTACCAGTGCTATTCGCTGCTGACAAAATAATCATTTAACTTTCGTAAATTCAACCACTTAAAAAACCCTCACCATACAGACCATTTGGTCAACATCTTGCAATATTCCCGTTTTATCTACCTTTTGCATGGAGTAAGGGAATAAGCATGTCTTCCAGCAACAACGAGTTAATATACGACTTACATGACAATCCAGCTTTGCTGCCCGCTCTTACGGCTGCTTTCCAGCATTTATTAGCAAGTTTCGTTGGGGTAATAACACCTACGCTTATTGTCACATCCTCGTTGGGTTTAACTGAACACACACCTTATTTAATTAGTATGGCGCTTTTTGTAAGCGGCATTGGCACAGCCATCCAAACTAAGCGAATTGGCCCGGTTGGCAGTGGTCTTGTGGCCATTCAAGGCACAAGCTTTGCGTTTATCAGCGCATTGATTTTGGCCGGCGGTCAGGTAAAAGCAAGTGGCGGAACCTCTGAGGATGTTCTGGCGCTGCTATTTGGGCTCACCATGGCGGGCGCGCTGGTAGAAATTGTATTCAGTTTTTTTGTAGGCCGACTACAACGCATTATCACTCCGCTTACCACCGGCATTGTTATTACTGCAATAGGTCTAAGCTTGATTAATGTGGGAATGACAGACCTTGCGGGAGGATTTAATGCAAGTGATTTTGCCAGTACCGACAACTTGCTTGTAGGTCTGGGAGTCTTATTGATTATTGTATTTTTGAATGCATCGACTAATCACTGGCTTCGATTAAGCGCTATTTTTATCGGCATGGCTGTGGGCGCAATTTATATCGCTTTAACCAAAGGGTTAGATTTTAACGGCTTATCTTCACTTTCTATTGTTGCCATTCCCACTCCGTTTGCCTATGGCATCGATTTCGACATCAATTTGTTCCTTCCTGTCGCGCTTATTTACTTATTTAGCGCAATAGAAACGGCAGGCGACCTTACGGCAAACAGTCTCTTCTGTAAGCAGCCAGTGAGCGGGCCTGTGTATTTAAAACGAATTAAAGGCGGCATTCTTGGTGACGGCGTAAATTCGTTGCTTGCCGGTATGTTCAATACGTTTCCCAACACCACATTTGGACAAAACAACGGCGTGATCCAACTAACCGGAATCGCCAGCCGTAAAGTCGGCTTTTTCGTTGCGGGGCTATTTGTGTTTATAGGGTGCTTCCCCATCGTTGGCGGAGTTTTACAAGCAATACCGAAACCGGTTTTGGGCGGCGCGACCTTGGTTATGTTTGCCATGGTAGCCGTGGGCGGTTTAAAACTCTTGGCGAGCTATGCGCTTGATAGACGCAGTAGCCTAGTCACTGCTTGCGCGTTAGGCATGGCCATTGGCGTAATGATGGTGCCACAGGCGCTTGCGCAACTGCCTAGCTGGCTTGAAAATATTCTTCTATCGCCTGTTACTTCTGCAGGGCTTACCGCAGTCATCTTAGAATTAACCTTACCTGGTAAAAAAGTGAACGGTATCAGCGAGATAAAGCCTACCCCGAAATCATCTACTCCTGTAAGCACCATTGTAGGAATGCAGACAAAAGCGGAGGACGTCTCCTCCCTTTTTAGTGCAAAAGCACGCTAAAAATCACCTCAATGGTGCAAGTATATTGAAAACCTTATTTATTAACATAAAGACAACAATATAAGAACAATATTATATTTTAAAATCCATATAATTCAGAAACTTAAATGCATGTCAAAAGTTGACCAATTGGTTAAGTAGTTGGCATTCATCCTGCTAAACCTCTTGCATTACAGCAAGACGCAGTAGAAATACCGCGTTAATAAAGCCCTAAATGGGCAAATAAAAATAATGAGGAAACCATGAAAAACACTACATTCAAATTATCTCCTCTGGCAAAAGCATTAGCGATAACAACTGCAGTAGCATTGTCGTCACCCGCATTTGCTCAAGAAGAGAAAGAAGTTAAAGAGAAAGATGTTGAAAAGATTCAGGTCACTGGATCACTTGGCAGCTTACCAGGCCAAGACGTTGAGTCTGTATTCGGGTTCGGCAAATCTATTCTTGAAACACCGCGCTCTGCTTCAACCATTTCGCAAGAGCAAATGGAGCGCTTCAACGTTTCTGACATCGATGAATTGGTAGCTTTTGCACCAGGAACATTCACACAGTCTTTCTTTGGTGTAGCCGGTTCACTAGACGTACGTGGTACGCCTGGTGAAACCTATTTTCGTGGTGTTAGACGTTTAGATAACCCGGGTAACTACCCTACCCCTATCGGCGCTTCAAGCCGAATTGATATTGTCCGAGGTCCCGCTTCTCCTATTTATGGCCCTGCGAAAATTGGGGGCTATCTAAACTTTAATCCTAAGTCGGCGCGAGCCTCTGGCGGACAGTATTTAGATGCCCCAACAGGTGCACTTTCATACACAACTGGCTCATGGGATAAAAGTATCTTAACTGCCGAAGTGGGCGGTCCTGCGAGTGTTGCTGGTAAGGAGATGGGGTATTACATCTATGGTGAGCTAGAGAACTCCGATAGCTACTATGATAATACTCAAACTGATCAAACCGTGCTTCAGGCGTCATTCAACATAGATATTACTGATAACCTGCGCTTCGAATTTGGAGGTATGTATCACGACTATGATGGCAACCAAGTGGCGGGCTGGAACCGTCTAACACAAGAATTGGTAGATGATGGTACCTACATTACAGGTACTGCTCAGCCCCTGGATACTGATGGTGACGGTCAAATCAGTCACGAAGAATATGGTGCTGTAAATATTGCGGGCGAAAGTTTCTTCTACGTACCTGCGTCAAGCTTCACAGATGATGAAGCTACTGCGCTCATGCAGCTACAAAACGTAGGTACTACAACGCTTAGCGGCAACCAAGTACTTGTTGCACCTGATGACCAACTAGGCAACGAAGCCATTACACTTTATTTCGACACTATTTATTACTCGGATAACTGGGAAATTCGAAACCAGTTTTTCTATGATGCCTACGATAATATTAACGAAAACGCCTACGGTTTCTCACAATTCCACGATAGCTGGGTTGTAGAAGATAAGCTTATATTTGCAACAGAATATGAAAATGACGGGTTACTTGCACAGTTCCAGTTTTCACCTTCAGTACGTTACACCGACTTTAAACATGGTGATGACTTCACTTATGAGTACTTTAACCGTCGTGATTTGACTATGCCGTCATCAGCACTTGACCGTCGTCTTCTTTCGACGCGCTCAGGTAAAAACTTCGATAACTACGATGTGGGTAATTATCTAGACTTGGGCGTCGCTGCGATGACAGACTTAACGTGGGATTGGGGCTTGAATTTAGTCCTTGGCCTACGCTACGACACCATTGACATTGAAAGCACCTCTCGTACTGACTTACTACTCGGTGCAACGGGCGAGGAAACGCCCGTATATGCTGAGGAAACGGTTGACGGTTGGTCGTGGAACGCAAGTATTTCATACGAGTTCGAATTTGGTTTAATTCCTTATTTCACTGCGGCAGAGCAAGCGACGCTAGTTGCAGGTCAAGGTGCTGAGATTGGAGTTGGACAGCTAGGTGACGGTAGCGCCTTTGACACATCTGAACTTATTGAGTTCGGTATTAAAGGTTCATTGTTAGAAGACACGTTATATTTCGCACTTTCTTCATTTGAACAGGAACGTACCGACTTCAACGCGCAAAATACGGTTACTAACAACACGACTAACAACAAAGGTACTGAGTTTGAACTACGCTGGGTTGTAAATGACAACCTCGTCGTATCGGCTGGTTATACAAACATAAAAGTTATTAACTTAACGGCGCTTGAAAACGGTAATCAGTTTGGCTTCTTAGGTGCTGAAGACCTAGTTAACCTTGAAGACCCGTCTTTGATCTTTGGTGGTAATGTTATTGGTCTAAACTTAATCGGTGAAGGTTTCAATAACACTGATGGCCGCAAGGCAGGTATTCCTGAAAATATTTACACGCTTACAGCAACGTATGACTTTCAAAATGGCTATGCGGCTAACGTAAGTATTGTCGATGTTGAAGAAGTGGCGTCGGGCTTCTCTGCTGCGGTTACTTTGCCTGCGTACACCCTTGTAAATGCTGGTTTATCCTATCAAGCAGAAGACTGGGCGTTTAACTTAACAGTTAAGAACTTAACCGATGAGCGTTATTTCCGTTCTAACTTCCCAGACCTATTCGGAAGCCAAATAGTACTTCCTGAGTTACCGCGTCACTTCAACGCGAAATTCACTTACTCGTTCTAGGTAGCGAAATCTGCGAAGGTTGTCGTGTTAAAGCATAGACATTAGCGCGACAGCCTCTTGCAATTTGTCTCCTCTCTTTTACTAAAGAGTCCAGTATACTTTCTGAAAATCACTTCAATACTGGGCTCTTATTAGGATTTTTCCCCATGCATATTGCTCTTCAAAAAACTGTTAATTTCTTCAATCCTCTTTTAGTTTTCACCATATTGCTTAGCTTTTCATTTACTGCAACGTCGGCAGAGGTTAATGCTCATGGCATAAAACCGATGAAAGTGAAGGTGGTCATCGTGAGTATGTTTGAAATTGGAGAGGACGAAGGCGATGCACCGGGCGAGTTTCAACTATGGAAAACCAGGCAGGCGCTAACTTCGCGATATGCTATCCCACATGGCTTCCACGATATTTACGCTAACGAAGAAACCGGTGTAATTGGGCTGGTTACAGGGATGGGAATTGCGCGGGCTTCTGCTGCCATTATGTCGTTAGGTTTAGATAAGCGGTTCGATCTTAGCCAAGCCTATTGGTTGGTGGCTGGTATAGCGGGCGTGGACCCCGCCGACAACACTATTGGAAGTGCTATTTGGACCGATTATGTTGTAGACGGTGACTTGGCCCATGAAATTGATGCACGAGAAATACCTGCTGACTGGGAAACGGGGTACTTCCCGCTGTTTACCCATGCTCCCTACGACAATGCTGACGCAGTAGATACAAGCAATAGCCCTAACGGCGAAGTATATGTACTCAACATCTCCCTAGCAAAATGGGCTTTTGCTCTTACAAAAGATACCAAGCTTTTAAATAACGAAGCAATGGACATTTTAAGAGCAAAGTATACACATTCACCGCGAGCAAAGGCTTTACCAGGTGTGTCTATGGGCGCGCATTTATCTGCCTCTACGTTTTGGCACGGCGAGAAACTTAACGCATGGGCGAATGATTGGGTCTCCTATTGGACGAAGGGCAAAGGAAATTTCGTTACGTCAGGAATGGAAGACTCCGCAACCCTTCAAAGCTTAACTTATCTAGATAATGCAGGGCTTGTAGATAAAGATCGACTTCTCATCTTACGTACTGCGAGCAATTTTACGATGCAGCCTCCAGGTTTAGGCGCTGCAGAAAATCTAAAACGTGAAAGTTCGGGGGATGGCTATGCCGCGATGGGCGCAGCAATAGAGGCCGCATATCGGGTGGGCTCTCAAGTAACCGACTACATCGTTAAGCACTGGAGTGAAGTGCAACATTCAATACCTAACGCACAGTAAAAGCCAAAACCGCTTAGTATAAAAAGTTATGCTGCTAAGCGGTGATGGACTTTGCGTTCAATGCTACCCTAACCTGCGCCGTAACATCATTTTGTACAACGGGTTTTGAAAGAAAATCAGCCATTCCCGCTTCGCTACAGCTAACTTTATCTTCGGCTGTAGTGTTAGCGGTTACGGCAACAATTCTTCCGTATTTTGATAGTAGACCTTCTTGCTTAATAATTTTTGTTGCGCTCATCCCATCAAGCACTGGCATCGCACAGTCCATAAAAATGAGATCGTATTTCTTCGCCCGGGCCATTTCGACGGCAACCTCGCCATTATCGGCTTCATCTGGTACGTAGTTAAATTTTTCAAGCATGGAGGCGAGCACAAGGCGGTTAATATCGTTATCATCAACAACCAATATATTTAGCGGTATGTTAAGAAGCTCCGATGATAGCTCAACGTCGCTTTTCACCTCTTTTTCTAGCGACGCCATTTCAACAGGTATCGCTATATCAAAACATGTCCCCATACCAACTTTTGAACGAACCTCTAGCTCGCCGCCCATTTTTTCAATAAGCTGATTGACGATAGACAACCCTAAGCCATTACCGTTTAACTCTTCAGACGCACTTGCCCTATCGTTCTGGAATGGTCTGAATATGCGAGACAAAATATCCTCATTCATACCCACCCCCGAGTCTTCAATTGAAGCGAGTAAAACAGGAATATTGCTCTGTTGTTTAAGCGTAATTTGAATGGAGATGTAACCTTTAGAGGTAAACTTAACGGCGTTTGACAGCAAGTTAGTAAGGACTTGGCTTATCCTTGCAGCATCTCCGTTTACATAAGTTTTTTCGTCAAATGACAAAACAGCATACAGCCTAATTCCTTTATCTGCGCACCTACCTTTGAACACGTCGACGATATCTTCGGCCAACGAACGCACACAGAAATCGCTGTAGCTTAGCGAGAATTCGCCATTTATTATTGAGGTATAATCGAGTACATCGTTTATCAAAGCCAGAAGGCGGTCAGCGCTGTGCAAAGCAATATCGGCCTTTTTAATACGCACATTGTCTTTCTTTTCAAACCTAATTGCCTGAAGCATGCCAGTGATACCATTAAGAGGAGTCTTTAATTCATGACTGATCCTTGAAAGCAATAAGCCTCGCTCTTTTGAAGCAGCTTCGGCTTCTTTGCGGCGAGCGTCAAGCTCCAGCCTAAGTTGCACTGATTTGTTCACATTCTGGCAAGTACCAAATAAGCGAGTACACCTTCCGTTTTTAAACTCTGCCATTCCATGAGTTTCAATCCAAACCGAGTTTCCCTTGGCAGATATTAACTCAAGAGTTGCGGACCAAGGCTCTCCAGTTTCAATAGTATGGGAAACAATCCGACTAATTTCATCCCGGTTAAAACCTTCTTTATAGAAACTAATTGCGTCTTCTATCGTAGGTTTGAAATCATCACTCACCTCATGGATGCGTCGCGTTTGGGATGACCAAGTTAGAACATCATTGATAATATCAACTTCCCAAGTTCCTATGCTCGCAACGCTTTGTAGCTTTTCATAGAGGGTATTCTGATGAGACTCCCCTTTTTCTAACTCAAATTTTTCTAACGTGACGGCTAAACAGTCGTCTAAAAGTGCGACTTTATCAAGGTTAACTGGCAACTCAGGGCATGCATTAATAAACACGAGGAAAACGTGTTGTCCATCCAAATTGTGAACGCGACCGCGAATATATTTTTCAGCGTTAAAATAAGTCGCAAACCATTGTTTGAAGCCCGTAGAGGCTTTTGCGCTATTTGCTGGAAAACTATTTTCAATGGGAATACAGGAAGCAAATGATGGTAATGTTTTGAAATTAGGCGGGTAAGCAGATGACGCTTTAATAATAACATCAACAGCTTCATCTTCGATTTGCAAAAGCAAGCCTTGGAACACACCCAAGGTGTCGCACCCACGCTGAACAAGGTTGGATAAAGATGTTTTAAGCTGCTCTTCCAACTTAAAATTTAAACTCGACTGCTCGTCAAAATAAATCATCTTCCGATTCCTACGCTTAACACTCGTTATCCAAAGTCACAAATAAACGCCAAAACGCATACAATGCGAAATAAATATTGTTATCTGCGTTAAATAATAGCTTGGCTTAGTTGTGAAGGATATTAAACAATAGGATAGGTAAAACGTTACGCTTTAAAGAAAATTTAATCTATGGCGAGGCCTGTTGTGCCTCGTTAACACTAAAGTTTAACGGTACTTATCCTTTCGCTTGATTTCTACCACGCTCTTTGGCTTCAAAAAGAGAAATGTCGGCATCTTCAACAAGAGCGGAGTAATCATCGTCAACTACATCTGCAGCCTTCCAAACCGCAAACCCAGCGCTTATTGAGACTCGCCCTTCTATGCCCTTGCCGTGTGGAATGCTAGCGTTAGTTACCGCTTCGACCAATTGTTGTGCGACAATTTTTGTCCCTTGGTAATCGATATAAGGTAACAGTACTAAGAACTCCTCTCCTCCAAATCGGATAACCGCATCCTTCGGACGTTTGACTGTGTCTGAAATAATTTTCGCCACTTTTTGGAGACAAAGATCTCCCTCTAGATGCCCATAGTTATCGTTGAAGAGCTTAAAATAATCAATATCGATCATTATTGCCCCAATATTGCTTTGATCTCTAGCAACCTGCCTTATCAGTAGCGGAATTTCTTTAGTCAAGTACGTACGATTATAGAGACCTGTTAGCTGATCATGAAACGTCATTTTTTCTAGAAACTCAGTTCGAAGCTTATTTTGAATATGCGTTTTGATGCGATGGGTTAGTGTAGACGCATTGACTGGTTTCATAACGAAGTCGGACGCGCCAACCTCCCAACATGCATTTTCACTTTCCACATCCAAAGTAGAGGTTACAAAAATAACAGGGATTTGATTGGTAACAGGTGATTGTTTGAGAGTCTTACATACTTCTAAGCCGTTAATATCAGGCATATTCATGTCTAGCAGTACTAAGTCTGGCGCATTTTCAGCACAGTATAAAAGTGCCTCGTGGCCAGATTCAGCCGTCGTGCAGCGAAATACGGGTTCTAATATCGACTCCAAAAGCATTCGACTTATCGGCTCATCGTCAACGATAAGAACATTACATTCTGTGTAGGGCTTAATTTCTTGTAAATTCATTAAATTAGGTAATCTTTACTGATAAGACAGTAGGGCCGGACTGCAAGTAACCTTAGAAGAATCGATTATAACGTACCTGAGTTTAACATTATCAATTTACAAATCTATTGAAAATTCAGGATTTTATTCCTCGTCTTGCATACTTCTATAACAAGGGCTTTAAAGAACTACACATCATACAATTGCAGTACCAACACTTTTTGTGAAAAAAACCTTTCATGATAAATCTCGCACCTGTTTATTCACAAGCATTTCAGTATTATCTGATATACGTAGAATAGAATTAGCCTTTAGTATATTTGCCATATAAATCAATGCATATTGGCGACTTAATCATTGACTCTACTTTATAAATAACGAAATATTGTCTCAAGAAAATTGATTGGTGATAACAATGCATACCTTAAGCGATGGCTCCCCCCTTTCAAAAGAGCAGTTATGGAACAGAGATGCTGCTGTAAGTCGCCTTGGCGGAAATGAAGGGTTACTCAACCGTATCGTTGACATGTTTTTGGCGCAAATAGAGCAAAAGCGTGAATTACTAAAACAAGCTGTGACGGATAGCGACTTAGAAGCCGTGCGATTCAATAGTCATTCCATGAAAGGAGTAGCTGGGGATGTGGGTGCTGATGCTATTCGTAGCAAAGCGGCGACGATTGAGCTAAAAGCCAAGCAGAATAATGCCAATGAACTGCACGAAGACATGGAAGAACTAGAAGCCCTCATTAAGCAAACGATTCAAGTGATGCGTGCCTGACGTCAGTCCTGCTAAAGCCGTATGCCCTATTGAGGCCATAGCAGTTCTTACCTCGAAGGATGATTTGGCTGCAGTACATGAATTGGATTAGTGCCGGCTTAACTTGCCACTTTGCGTGCCTACACGTTCACTATTGAAAGCCCTTTATACCGTGAGCGGCGTTTTAAAGGGCCAAAGTATTTTTAATCGTTAAACACACTTTTAACCGTTAAAGACTTTATTCATCGTTAAAGACATTTTTAACCATTAAAGACTCTTTTAAGCGTTAAAGACACTTTTAATCGTTAAAGACTCTTTTAAGCGTTAAAGACTTTATCAATAAAGTCAGCTTTTACATTTTCAGGTAGAAAGCTCGCTTTAAAGCTATTCGCAGCCAGTGTTCTCACCGTGTGTTCATCCAAATTCAGTGACTGATGTAATGCATTAAAATTATCGTTAAGGAAGCCCCCAAAATAAGTCGGGTCGTCCGAGTTCACCGTTACCAGCAACCCCGCATCTAATAGCTCGATGATATTGTGCTCTTTCATATCATCTATCACACAAAGCTTTAGATTACTTAGCGGACAAACAGTAAGCGGTATCTGTTTTTCTTTTAAATGTGCCATCAATGCATCGTCTTCTTGACAACGAACACCATGATCAATGCGGTCAACATCAAGTAGTTCAATGGCTTCCCAGATGTAGGACGCTGGTCCTTCCTCACCAGCGTGAGCAACAATTTTAAAACCAAGAGATTTCGCATGTTTAAACACACGCTCAAATTTTGAAGGTGGATGACCAAGTTCAGAGCTATCAAGCCCCACGGCTGTTATATGCTCGTAGTATGGTTCCGCCTCTTCCAATGTTTTAAAAGCGTCGTCCTCTGATAGATGACGCAAGAAAGACATTATAAGATAACTACTGATACCGTACTCTTCTTTGGCCTTGGCCATTGCGCGTAGAAACCCTGCCATAAACACATCAAAGCTTATTCCCCTTTCCGTGTGGGTTTGCGGGTCAAACATGATTTCAGTATGAACAATGTTGTCGTCGAAACACCGTGATAAGTATTCCCACATTAAGGTGAAGAAGTCTTCTTCGTCCCTTAACACTCCTGCTCCTGCATAATATAAATCTAGAAAACTCTGTAAATCTTCAAAGTTATACGCTGCTTCTATCTCTTCCACGTTGGTATAGGGTAGTGTTACACTATGTTTCTTAGCTAGGCGCCACATGAGTTCAGGCGTTAAGCTTCCTTCTATATGCAGATGCAATTCGGCCTTTGGAATGTTGTTAATTATTGATGACAGCGACATGGCCCCTCACTTAATTGCACTATAACGATGCAATCGCATTAGTTTAGTGCGTATTAGTTTATCTTTAATGCTATCTGTAAACGAGTTCTATTGCTCATTTAGGTTTTGTTTGCGGTTTTTTTTAACATTGTTTTTGTTGTTTATAAACCGCATGGCTGCTCGTGGGCTGCCTGGCTAGTGACGTTGAGTCACACAGTGATTGTTACTTGATCACTGTACTACATTGTAAGTTAGCACAAAACGCACCAACAAGTTGACTAACTGGTCAGTTTATTGCTTTCCATGCACAAAATACTTAGTGAAACACATACAGAGAACTCTTGATGTCTAACAACGTTATTGAGCGGCTATTTAAGCTGCAGGAACACGGAACCACGGTAAGAACAGAGATTATTGCAGGACTTACCACGTTCGCAGCCATGTCATACATACTTGTTGTAAACCCTGGCATTTTAGGGCTTAGCGGCATGCCCGTTGAGGGGTTAATTACGGTTACAGCACTGGCAGCTTGTATCGGCACGCTGATGATGGCGCTTATGACAAACTACCCTATCGCTCTAGCGCCAGGTATGGGGTTAAATGCGTTTTTCGCGTTTACTATTTGCCTTGGTAGAGAGGTTCCTTGGGAAGCCGCGCTGGGCATTGTGTTTTGGAACGGTATTCTTTTTCTACTTCTTTCGCTTACGGGTGTTCGAACTAAAATTGCCGAATCAATTCCGCCATCGTTAAAAATAGGGGTTCAATGCGGAATAGGCTTGTTCATCGCTTTTATCGGTCTTAAAAATGCGGGTCTTATCGTTGATAACCCAGCGACCTTTGTTCAGCTTGGCGACCTTTCAGAACCCGCTGTAATGCTTGCTTTGGTTGGTATTATATTTACCATTGTTTTGATGGTTAAGCGCGTAACTGGCGCTATTTTAATTTCAATTGTAACGCTCACGCTTATTGGCGCCTTTATACCAACAGAAAACGGCACATTAACGGCAACTCCCACAGCCGTTGTGGGCATGCCAGAATCTATTTCAAATACCTTTATGGCAATGGATTTTTGGTATCCTATCGATCATTTAGCAGAGACCTGGGACCTTATTTTCGCACTTATGTTTGTCAATATGTTCGATACTATCGGAACGTTAATTGGTGTTTCTCGCAAAGCGAACCTTTTAACTCCTGAAGGTAAACTGCCTAAAATTGGTGCTGCCATGACAGCCGATGCCTCGGCAAGCGTTGCTGGCGCATTTGTAGGCACATCCCCTGTCACCAGCTACGTTGAATCTGCTACCGGCGTTTCTGCTGGCGGCAGAACAGGTCTGACAGCAGTGGTGGTTTCAGTGTGCTTTTTATTATCACTTTTTTTGACGCCATTGATGAAAGTCATTCCGCTTATGGCTACCACGCCAGCGCTGCTTATGGTTGGGATTTTGATGATGGAGTCTATTCGGCAAGTCGATTTTGATGACTTGGGCGCCTTGGCTACCGCATCAGTGGCACTTATTGCGATGCCGCTCACATTCAGTATCAGCGAAGGTATCGCCCTTGGTTTTATAACGTACGTGGGAATTAAGGTTGGCACAGGAAAATTTAAAGAAGTTACGCCGCTCACCTACGCACTAGCTATTGTTTTCTTACTTAGATATCTACTCGACTTGAAATAAGTCACCTTCGTTTGAAGGGTATAGCGCGCAACACTACCGTCGGATACAAAAAAGGTGGCTTCTAAGCCACCTTTTTTAAGATTGCTATAACGCAGGCTACACGCCTACTTAAGTCCATCGTACGTGAAGGTAACCGCTTTATCGCCCATGAATACAATCTTCACATGCTTGCTGTCTTCGTTACCCCAAGTACATGCCATAGTGCCCATTGTTTTGCCACAGTTGTCGGCAGACCCTAAAATGGCTTCAACTTCGTCTTGAGTCATCCCCATTTCTAACTTATCGTAATTTTCTTTCGTCAGCTTCGAGCACGCTGTCAGGGCTAGTGCACTTAAAGCAATAATGGCTAGTTTTGTTTTCATGTTTTTGTCCTTTGTAAAGCGAATCCGCAAGCGACTTATCAAACTCGCGAACATTTGTTCAATATACTTTGAAGATATCAGCGTACTTTAAACGCTAAATATGCGGCTTGTCATTACTCTCTTTAGGATGATTAGCTAACCAATGACGTGCAATTTGCTCCCGCGTAGCTATCCACACCTTATCATGAGATTTGATGTATTCGATAAAGCGTTTAAGCGCGGCCATACGCGCAGGTCGACCTACAATGCGATTATGCAAACCGATGGATAACATTTTTGGTGCTTCATCCCCTTCTTCATACAAGATGTCAAAGGCATCTTTTAAGTAGGTGAAGAATTGCTCCCCACTATTAAACCCTTGAGGTGTTGCAAACCGCATATCATTTGTATCTAACGTGTACGGTACCATCAACAGTGGCTTACTATAATGACAGTCGTAATAGGGCAAATCATCAGCGTAAGAATCAGCGCAATATAAAATATCGTCTCTTTCTGCGATTAGTTTAAGCGTATTCGGGCTCGTTCTTCCTGTGTACCAGCCTACAGGCTTCGCACCTGTTAACTGCTCGTGAAGCATAATCGCATCGTCTATTTGTTTACGCTCTTGCTCCTCACTCATGTCTTGGTAATGTATCCAGCGCATGGCATGACTCGCAATTTCCCATCCTGAATCCATCATGGCTTTTACGGCATCTGGGTGACGCTGCATAGCCATGGTTACCCCAAAGACAGTAACAGGAATTTGGTAATTATTGAGCAAGCGATGCAAGCGCCAAAATCCAGCGCGGCTACCATACTCATAAATTGATTCCATACTTAAATGGCGATCTTTGTAAGCTTGTGCGCCAATAATTTCTGACAAGAAAATCTCTGATGCCTCGTCGCCATGAAGTACGCAGTTTTCACCGCCTTCTTCATAGTTTAATACGAACTGAACGGCTATTTTTGCTCCGTCAGGCCAATTTGCATGGGGGACATGTTGGCCATAGCCAACGAGATCACGAGGATATATAGACTCTGTCATACTACACCTCGAAACTTTCAGGCACAGACAACCCACAACCGCCGAGCACTAGCTTTACAACCTGCTTTGTGGCGTCTTCAAAATCCGCTTTTGTCATTTTTTTACCGCGAAGACGAGTGATTTGCGCAGAAAAGTCAGCATAGTGCTGGGTACTTGCCCAGATGGTGTAGAGTAAATATTCACCTTCAATGGGAGGAAGCTTACCCGCGTTAACCCACGCATCAATAACGGCGAGTCGTCCTTTCATCCAAAGTGCGTGCTCTTCGTCAAAGTATCCACTTAGGTTTTGCGCACCATTTATTATTTCCATCGCGAAAATTTTTGAAGCCATAGGGTGGGTTCGCGATACTTCCATTTTCTCAGCAATGTAATTTGCCAATACCTCTGCCGGATCGTCTTCTACCGTGGCTTTATCAAAACGCGAGTTCCAGAGCGACAGGGTTTCTTCTAGAACTGCAACATAAAGTTCTTGCTTAGTTTTGAAGTAATATAAAACATTGGTTTTTGGCAGCCCTGCTTCGTCGGCAATCTTTTGAACGGCAGTTCCTTTAAAACCAAATTGCGCAAAGCACTTCTCGGCGGCTTGGAGTATTTTTCTTCTATTCATAGCGCCAACGCCAGCGTCGACACTTTTTACCTTCATCATTATTCTTTTAATTCCTTTGCAAATTGCCTTGCAAGCACACAGGCCCAACAAATGCTGCATGTATTTTGATAGGTTAGCATTTATTGATAACGCGATGCTACAGAGTATACACGCCACTCAACTAAGGTGTTTATTATACCAAAGCTCGACTTATGCATTTTTTTAAAACCTTGCACGAATCTTGCCTTGTCTTTATTAACTATGCAAAAGTGAGGGTTGCTGAAGCGTTTATTTACCCTCCACTTATTTGTGCAAAAACTTGGCCTTTTATAACCCGGCCTTTTTTTATAAGCAAAAAATTGACCATGTGGTCTACTTTTATTGAAAAAATACAGCTATATTAATGGATACAAGAATGAACATAGAAAGAAGGTGTGAGTATGATTCGCTTTCTAATAAATAACGATATCGTTGAGATTAATGAAGCGCGAGCCGACCTCACCCTTCTGCAATTTATACGCGAACATCGCAAACAAACAGGAACTAAAGAAGGCTGTGCGGCAGGTGATTGCGGCGCATGTACTGTCGTACTTACTGAGCCTGTAACTACGAATAATGGAACCAAGCTTCACTATCGAACGGTGAATAGCTGTATTACGCTAATGAGTGCAGTACACGGTAAACAACTAATATTTGTTGAACATTTAAGCGATGGTAAACACTTGCACCCAGTTCAACAGGCTTTAGTTGAACATCATGGCTCCCAGTGTGGTTTTTGTACCCCTGGTTTCATCATGTCTATGTTTGCGCTGTATCATAGTGATAGTAAGCCCGATAGAGATGATGTACTACATGCATTATCTGGCAACTTGTGTCGATGCACCGGCTATCGCCCTATTATCGATGCCACAATGGCGGTATGTGAAAGCGCGCCAAACGATAAATTTACCGCAGCCCAAGATCAAACCTTGGCTACATTAAAGTCGCTTGAGCGTACTGCCCCAACGGGTACAGGCAACATTCATACACCGTCCTCTCGCGAAGAATTAAAAGCGCTGATTACCGCCTTTCCAGATGCGCAGTTAGTAGCAGGAAGCACTGACCTAAGTTTGCAGTTCACGCAGCAGCTTAAAAAAGTCGATACCTTAATTAGCCTGACACATATTGATGCACTTAAACAGCGCACCAAAAATGAGCATTCTATCGCTTTTGGTGCAGCGCTTCCGCTAAGTGATGTCGCGCCTGACTTGTTAGCAGCGTTTCCACAAGTGGCAGAACTCGTCACTCGCTTTGCATCCTTACCTATTCGTAATCAGGCTACCATTGGTGGAAACGTAGCGAATGCTTCACCTATTGGGGATATGCCGCCGCTTTTACTCGCCCTGAACGCAACGCTGCATTTGGACAATGGCAATGAAATGCGCACCGTTCCTATTAGCGCGTTCTTTACTGGTTATCGCGAAACACAATTAGCGCACGGCGAGTGGATCAGCGCCATAGAAATTCCCTTAAAACAATCTAATCAAGTGTTAGCCGCTTATAAAATTTCCAAGCGATTTGAAGATGATATTTCGGCGGTATGTGCCGTGTTTAATGTCACCATTGAGGATGGCAAAATAGAAGCGATTAGCAGTGGTTTTGGTGGCGTAGCGGCAACACCGATAACCTGCAGTGCGCTTGAAAGCGCACTTATTGGTAAACAATTTTCTAGCAAAGAGTGCTTGAACTTAGGTAAGCAAATACTGTTTGATGCCTTCTCGCCCATAGACGATGTGCGCGCCACCGCCGAGTACCGCAAAACAGTTTTAGCCAACTTGTGGCATCGTTTCTGGTTAGAGCATCAGTCGGTAAGCAAAATAGAAACACGAGTGGTGCAACATGCGTAAGTTAATTAACACCCCTTTCTCAGAAGACGAAAACAAAAATCAAAGCGTCGTTCACACGTCAAAAAGACATGAAAGTGCTGAGCGCCAAGTTCAAGGCAGTGCTAACTACGTTGATGATATCGTTGAACCTCAAGGTACGCTCTACGCCGCGGTTGGCTTAAGCCAATGTGCTAAAGGCACAATCAACAGCATAAACCTTAACGCGGTGCGTGAAAGTGAAGGCGTGGTTGACGTGGTAACTATTGAAGATGTTCCCGGGCATAAAGACATCGGCCCCGTTTTTGAAGGCGATCCCTTACTTGCTAATGGCGAAGTTAAGTTTTTCGGCCAGCCGGTATTTGCCGTACTGGCTACGTCAGTCGCGTTAGCGCGCCAAGCAGCATTAAAGGGCAAGGTTAATGTCACTGAGGTCGCGCCAGTACTTAGTGCAGATGAAGCACATAGGCAGCAGACGTTTGTGCGCCCATTACATAGATTCGGCCAACACTCTGAGCGTGTTGATGACGCCTTCGCTAACGCTACGCATCAAGCATCAGGTACACTTAGCATTGGCGGCCAAGAACATATGTACTTAGAAGGTCAAGTAAGCCTCGCGATCCCTGATGAAGAAGATCGCATGAAAATCTACACCTCCAGCCAACATCCAAGCGAAGTTCAAAAGCTAGTTGCCGAGGTACTAGACGTAAAGTTGCACCGCGTAATGGTAGACATGCGAAGAATGGGCGGTGGTTTTGGTGGAAAAGAAACGCAGGCGGCACAATGGGCTTGTATTGCAGCGTTACTAGCGCACCGCAATAATTGTGCAGTAAAGCTTCGTCTTCCTCGCTTTACCGATATGCATGTAACGGGTAAACGCCACCCCTTTGAAAATTCTTTTGATATAGCGTTCGATAGTACAGGTAAAATTAACGCCACCCGCATGACAATAAATGGGATATGTGGGCACTCTCCTGACTTATCTGATGCGATTGTAGATAGAGCCATGTTCCATGCAGATAACGGCTACTTCCTTGGTGATAGCGACATAACGGGTCACAGGCTGCAAACTAACATGGTGTCACATACCGCTTATCGCGGCTTCGGTGGCCCTCAGGGAATGATCATGGCGGAAGCTATGATGGATAAAATTGCTCGTGCCATCGGTAGCGATCCTCTTTCAGTTAGAAAGCGCAATTTGTATGGACCTACAACGGGTACTACCACGCCCTATGGAATGGAAATTGAGCACAACCTTTTGCCAGAAATGATTAGCGAATTAGAAGAGAGCGCCCATTACTGGCAGCGTCGAGAAGCGATTAGTGCATTTAACAGAGAAAGCCCTGTAATAAAGAAAGGGCTTGCATTAACGCCGGTTAAATTTGGCATTTCCTTTACCGCCAAACACCTTAACCAAGCTGGAGCGCTCGTTCATATCTACACTGACGGAAGCATTCAGGTAAACCATGGCGGCACCGAAATGGGTCAAGGTTTGCACACAAAAATAGGCCAAATCGCGGCGAACGAGTTCGGTGTCGAATTGGACATGATTGAAGTGACCGCTACGCGAACCGACAAAGTACCCAACACATCCCCAACGGCAGCATCGAGCGGAACAGACTTAAACGGTAAAGCCGTCCAAAACGCGTGTATTACGCTTAAAGCACGCTTGGCCGAATGCTTTGCGAAAAGCCTCGATCAAGAAGCGAAGGCGGAATACGTTCAATTCAGCAATGGTTACGTGGTTTTAGGTGAACACCGAATACGTTTTCCAGAGCTTATACAACAGGCGTATTTTGCACGGGTATCTTTGTCTTCAAGCGGCTTTTACAAGACACCTAAACTTCAGTACAACCGCGATACCGGTGAAGGCCGACCGTTTTTCTACTTTGCTTATGGCGTGTCGATGAGCGAGGTTTCTATCGATACACTCACCGGCGAATACACGGTTGATAAAGTGAACGTGATACACGATGTGGGCAACAGTCTTAACCCTGCCATTGATATTGGTCAAATAGAGGGCGCATTTATTCAAGGAATGGGCTGGCTTACCACAGAAGACTTAAAGTGGAACGAAAACGGCAAATTAATTAGCGAAAACATGGCCACATATAAAATTCCAGCCATTGGCGATACGCCAAAGGAATTTAACGTGAAGCTATTTGGTAGAAAAAATGCTGAAGACAGTATCTATCACTCAAAGGCCGTGGGTGAACCACCATTCATGCTAGCGATATCGGTTTGGTGTGCGCTAAAGGACGCGATTTCAAGCTTGTCAGGCTACACCATCGATCCGCAGCTAGATACTCCAGCTACACCTGAACGCGTTTTAAACGCCGTGGCTGCAATTCAGCAGGCTGATAGCCGAGGCGGTGGTGCATGACGAGAGCGGCTACCTCTTTTCGCGCTAGACACTGGCACGAGGCAATTGCCGAATGCCAAGATCGCAACGAAGGCTACGTATTGGTTACCGTTGTAAATACGGCTGGCTCGACACCCCGTGAACCGGGAAGCAAAATGGTGGTTACCGCTTCAACCAGCATTGACACTATAGGCGGCGGGCATCTTGAATTTGATGCAATTGCAAGAGCACGGGAATTTCTGGCCAAAGGCGAGCCATGCACGGAACTGCACAGCTATCCACTAAGCAGTGCGTTAGGTCAGTGCTGCGGGGGTGCAGTAAAAGTACTGTTTGACGTTTGCAATGTGCATCAGCAGCATATCGCCATTTTTGGCGCTGGCCATGTAGCAAAAGCTCTAGTGCCTATTTTGGCACAACTTCCTGTGCGCCTATCTTGGATAGACAGTCGTGATGATTTGTTCCCCCCGTTGCTACCCGCTAATGTTCAAAAAGTGGTAGAGGAAATACCAGAAAGCGAAGTGAGGCACCTTGATGAAAACAGCTGGCTTGTCATATTAACCCATGATCACCAGCTTGATTATCGCATTACGGAACAGGCATTGAAGCTTCCGTCTTTGCCATTTGTAGGTTTAATAGGCTCAGACACGAAAGCTAAACGCTTTATCACAAAGCTTATCCAGCGAGGGTTTGACGAACGTGCACTATCGCGACTTGTCACGCCTATTGGTAATCGCGACATTCCGGGCAAACAACCTATTGAAGTTGCCGTTTCTATTGCAGCCCAATTAATTGCAAGGCTTCACGATGATAAGTCGGTAGCAGTGGATGACTCAAAAGACGCTGATAGCGCGCCATCCGACGTCAGGGCCACGTCTGCAAACGCTAACGAAGCAGGTCAAAGAAAAGAACAAGCCTTAAGCAATAGCAAAAAGAGGAGCACAATCAGTGACGTTAAATGATGTAAACGAACTAAACGCTGACGACGCGTCTTCATGGTTTGAACAGTGCTGCGCGTCAAAAGTGTGGATTTACCACATGGTTAACGCCCGCCCTTATCAAAATGTTGAGGCGCTGACTGAGCAGGCAAAAAAAGCATGGGCAAAATGCAGTTACGATGATTATCTTGAAGCGTTTACCGCACACCCTATGATTGGTGATGTAGATTCTCTTCGCAAAAAATTTGCTAACACTAAAGAAATCGCAGCTGGTGAGCAGTCAGGGGCAGCCAGTGCGTCAGAGTCTGTATTGTATCAACTAAAAGAAGCCAACCACGCTTATCTGGAAAAGCACGGATTTATTTTTATTATTTGCGCAACCGGTCTTTCTGCGCTCACCATGCTAGAAGCATTGCAGGCGCGCCTTCCTAACTCAACTCAAGAAGAGATGAGTAACGCCGCAGCAGAGCAAATTAAAATAACCTTGCTTCGAATTAACAAAGCGCTGGATGAATAGTGATCATCTAAACTCTTTTAGCTATGCGACGAGATTTATAATGCACGCTAGCTAGACGCGCAGAAGAATAGGATTAAGGAATTACGTATGAATACCCTTTCAAGTCACGTACTAGACACAACATTAGGTAAACCGGCGAAAGGCATTGCACTAACATTAACACTGCCTGATGGCAGCACGCTGTCAGGTGAGACGGATAATGATGGCCGTTTTAAAAACTGGGCGCTAGTCGATGATGGCGGCTTCCCTGCAGGCATTTACAACCTGAGATTTCACTGCAAGCCGTATTTAATCGAAACCCACGGCAGCAGTTTTTACCCACATATTGATATCACGTTTGAACTTACTGAGAATGGCGGCCACTATCACGTGCCATTGCTTATTTCTCCCTTTGGGTTCAGCAGCTACAGAGGCAGCTAGTATATATGCAGCTTTTTCGTGCAAGCATTGCGCACTTTCCAAAACAAACTACTCAGTTCGACAATGACATCGCTATTTTCAAAGACGGTGGTTTGTTAGTTAATGACAGCGAAATACAAGACATTGGCGAATTTCACGTAATAGCTGAGCGCTATCCAGCCGCCACTGTGACCGACTTTTCGGGCAAATGGATATTACCGGGTTTAATAGACAGTCACCTGCATTATCCTCAAACCCAGAGCATTGCTCACTATGGAGAACAGCTGTTGAGCTGGCTCGAAAACTACACGTTTCCCACAGAGATACAGTTTGCAGATAGTGCACACGCCACAACAATAGCCAAAGTTTTCTTAAACCAGCTATTGAGAAATGGCACCACCACTGGTTTTGTTTTTACCACCGTACATAAGGAAAGCTGCCATGCACTATTTAGCGCAGCGAGTGAGATTGATATGGCGATTGTGGCAGGCAAAGTGTGTATGGACAGAAACTGCCCTAGCGAGCTTCGCGACAACGCTGAAACTGCCCAAGCAGATAGTGCGCAGCTCATAGAAACTTGGCACAACAAAGGCCGTAGCCGTTATGCACTAACCCCTCGTTTCGCCCCCACCAGCACAGAAGCCCAACTTGCTGCGCTAGGTGAACTTGCCGAGCAGTATTCCGACGTTTTTATTCAAACGCATTTATCTGAAAATTTAGATGAGATTGCGTGGGTAAAAAGCTTGTTCCCTCAAGCTGATGGTTATTTAGATGTCTATGACAAATATAACTTAGTGCGAGAGCGTTCCGTTTTCGGACACGGTATTCACCTTACGCCAACTGAATGGGCGCGATTAGGTGAAAGTGGTGCAACTATTGCCTTTTGCCCAACATCGAACTTATTTTTAGGCAGCGGCCTTTTTGATATGACCGCGGCACGGGCGAATAATGTTCATGTTGCTATGGCTACCGATGTAGGCGCGGGTACTACATTTAATATGTTTAAAACCTATGGCGACGCCTATAAGGTTAGTCAATTACGTAATGAGCCTATCAGCCCGTTAGAAGGATTTTACCTGATGACTCAAGGTGCCGCCGTGGCTCATGCCCTTGATCATGAAATAGGCAATTTAAACCCAGGGTCTACGGCCGATTTTATTGTTGTTGAGCCGAGGTTCGATGAATTGACGCGCTTAAGAATAAAAGAAGACGCTGAGTTTGATGACGTGTTTTTTGCGTTGAGTATTTTAGGTGACGACCGTGCTATCGACCAAACGTGGTTAAACGGTACCTGCCGCTATAAAAAAGAAGATTAAAGTAACAGGCTACAGTAGGGCTTTATACCCTAAATAAGGAGAATAATAATGCCGTGGCTAGATTGGATTAGTTTATTTGTACGTTGGTTTCACGTCATCGCAGGTGTGGCGTGGATTGGCGCGTCGTTTTACTTTATTTGGCTAGACAATAACTTACGTACGCCACCAAAGTGGAAGCAAGACAAGGGGATTAAAGGCGATTTATGGGCTATTCATGGCGGAGGATTTTACGAAGTTGCTAAATACGCTTATGGCCCAGAGAAAATGCCCGAGACCCTGCATTGGTTTAAATGGGAAGCCTATACGACTTGGCTATCGGGCTTCGCCCTTCTCATTATCGTTTACTACTTTGGAGCCAGCGCCTATCTTATCGACCCATCGGTCAATGCCATGTCGCCAGCCACGGCAATATCTTTGGGGTTAGGGTTAATCTTTGGTGGTCTAGCCTTGTACGAGCTTGCCTGTCGTAGTCCGTTGGCGAAATATCCACTCACCTTCGGCATTGGATTAGTTGCGCTTATTTGCGTTGTTAGCTACCTGTCTACTCAGTGGTTTAGCGGTCGCGGCGCCTATATCCACGTGGGTGCACTTATCGGCACTATTATGGCTGGTAACGTGTTTTTTAATATTATGCCGAACCAGCGCAAGATGGTGGCAGCGGTAGCAGATAAAAAAGACATTGACCCAAGCTGGGGAGCAAGCGCTAAATTGCGCTCGGTGCATAATAACTATTTCACCTTACCCCTGCTTTTTATCATGATTTCCAATCACTATCCCATGACTTACCAGCACCCACAAAATTGGCTGGTACTTATTGCCATCATGGCGACAGCTGCGTGGATAAGACATTTCTTTAATTTGCGTCACGTGGGCACCACTAAACCAAGTATTTTAGTTTCTGGTGCAGCAGCGATGCTCGCGATAGCACTGTGGGTGTCTTGGCCGCAATCATCTTTAGAGACAACGTTTAGTCATGAAACGGCCCATTCGCCGAATAGTGCTGAGGTCGATGCAATGCACACCTCATCTAATCGAGATGGAATGAGCAATGAAAGCGGTGACTTACACACTAGCATGGTGATTAGTGATGAGAGGGTGGCAAGTTTGGTAGCAACGCACTGTGTGAGCTGTCATTCACGAACGCCAACGGATGATATCTTCAAAGTTGCACCATTGGGCGTGGTGCTAGATACATGGGAAGACATTGAGCGGTTTGCACCGCAGCTGGTTCGCAGAACCACAGTGACCAAGGATATGCCGTTTTTAAACAAAACCCAGATGACTGATGCCGAGCGTCAGGACATCGCTGCATGGTTTGCACAGAAACGATAGGCTCACCGAAAAGCGGTATAGGCACGCTCTACTTACCTATACCGCTTTATCAATTATTGCTTCGGCTTGCCGACAGTGCTTTTTTCCATACATTTCCTCGTCAGCTCGGTCCAACCACTCCTGAACCGAAGTTATATCTTCGTGCCACTCGACCCAACCCACGCTATATTCGATAGGGACAACTTCGCTTTCGCTTACCTTTATTTGAAACTTGCACTGTGCAGCTCGTTCAAAAAATGCTTCTGCTTCCTTCCCACTTGTTCCATAGAGCAAAATAACGAACTCATCGCCACCAATACGGCCAAACCGGTCACTATCCCTCAGTAGCTGGCTCATTGACTCTGAGAATGTGACTAAGGCCTTATCTCCAAGTTTGTGACCGTACTTATCGTTTATTTCTTTAAATTTATTAAGGTCTATATACACAAGGGTGGAGGTTTGTTGACCTCTATCCATTCGCGCTATCTCATCACTTAACTGACTAAAAATTTCTCGTCTGTTGGCCAGCCCTGTGAGGGAGTCAGTTTTTGAAAGGTGCTCTAGCTTGGTTACAGCACTCATTAGCGCTTGCTGTTGAACTTTTTCTCTCGTTATATCATCTGCCGTACCCAGAATACGGGATTCTCTTTCTCTATCATCGAATAAAAGACTTCCTCTATCATGAAGGTACTTTATTTCACCTTTCGAGTCATAGATCCGGTATTGAATATCCCAATTTTGAAGTGGTCGACGGTTGAATACGTTTAACACTCTGGCTTTGTCATCTTCGTGAACATAATCGAGAAACCGCATTGGATGGCAGTATAGTTCGTACTCATTGCGACCAAAAATGTTCTCATAGCCATCATTGACGTACTGCATTTTGCCAAGGTCGGGCGTGGCCACCCATATGAAGGTTCTATCTGAAAAGGCGCTGACTATTTTGCTAAATAATGCATCGATTTGAAAAAGCTCTGACTGGATACGCTTTTTATCGTCGATATCTTCAACCACTGAAATGAAATAATCGGGGTTGTTGCTTTTATCTCTGACAAGAGAAACTGTCAGTTGCGCCCACACATACTCGCCGTCTCGCCTTATGTAACGTTTTTCTAGCGAATATTTGTCAATTTTACCTTTCAACAAATTTTCAAGGTAATCGAGATCTTCATCTAAATATTCTGGTGCGGTTAACTCTTGAAAAGTAAGTTGTGTAAGCTCTTTTTCAGCGTACCCCAAGAAATCACAAAGTTTCTTGTTAACACGTATAAAGCTTCCGTCAATACTTACGTGGGCTAACCCCACAGGACAGGAGTGAAAAGTCTTTTCAAACATGGGGCTTAGCCCCCTTACGTGACTGCATTCCATCGCCTCTTAAGTGAGTAATCACACAATATGATCACAGCTTATACTTTCGTATAACTAATTATAGATTAGTTTTATTTTTCCGCTAAAAAATGTCCCTAAGAAAAAGGATTAGATACGTTCTGTAGAATCTGACCTTTCAAGCACGCCGAAGAGAAGCGGTGCATCACGAACGCACCGCATAGGCACTCGTTTTAATTATCTGAGTGACTTTCAGACCACACGCGAAGCTGTTCGAGTATGTCTAACGCAGAGCGACCAAATTCAGTAAGACTATAAGTGACAGCAATGGGTCGGGTATCAATAACGCTGCGCAAAACCATCCCATTGTTTTCAAGTTCTTTTAGGCGCTGATCGATCATTTTACGGCTTGCGCCACCAAGCATTCTGCACAAGTCGTTAAAGCGAACCGGTTCATCTTTAAGATGATAGATGATTGAGCCTGTCCACTTTCCACCTATTAACCGCATTCCACGCTCAATAGCACAGGGTTCAGTACACGTATTTAGTACCGTTTTTTTACCCTTGGCATCTGTTTTAATCTCAGTTTTCATTCATGTCCTTTAAAAGAGCGACCAGTAACCAAAAGTATACTAATTGCTAAATTAAACAAGGTTACTAAACTATACCATGCTTAGAAGCTAACCCAAAGGCTAGCTCCTTTCGCATTTTAGCCTTGTGTTTTTTAAAAGGTTCATGCCTGACGCGCAACTTAAAACCCTATTACACATATTTTTTTTGAGCTTTGAAACCCTCGCAAGCATCGAAAAATAGATCTTTTCAGAAGCTTTGCGAGTAAGGGTTTCCAATACACCAACTTAATGTTGAAGCTTAGCTTTGCCCTAAAACGGCGTTGTTTGTGAATAAACACAGGTAAAGACGAAAAATTTAGCATTAAGCACTATAGTAATTCGGTATGCCAAGCGGGCTAATCAAACCTTTCTTGGTGAGACTGTCTGTAACTCTAACTACTCGGTAATAACGACCATGATTGAATTTATATTGAATGGAAATAAAGTGCAGACGGATGCTGCCGCAGATACCCCACTTGTATGGGTAATACGAGACGAATTTGGGCTTAAAGGAACGAAGTTTGGGTGTGGTGTTGCCATGTGCGGAGTTTGCACTGTTCATATTGATGGTAACGCAATTCGTTCATGCTCATATCCGGTTTCCGCGGCCAATGGCAAAGAAGTCAGTACCATAGAAAGCTTGAATGGCGAGCACCCACTTCAGTCTGCTTGGGTCGAAGAGCAGGTTCCCCAATGTGGCTACTGTCAATCTGGTCAAATTATGCAGGCTGCAACCCTTCTTAAAAGCAACCCTAACCCGACAGACGAAGAAATTGTCAACCATATGAATTCAAATTACTGTCGCTGCATGGCCTATACGCGGATTAAAAAAGCAATTAAACGCGCCGCAACCTCTTCTGTAGAATATTTTGACCCAAACGCATCGAAAAAAGGTGAAAACGCATGAGCATAAAAGATATTTCTAAAGAAAAGAAAGACATGGTTAGCCTTTCTCGCCGCTCTTTTATGGTAGGGTCGGTGAAAACTTCATTACTCATGGCTTTTGGTGCTTCAGCCCTCCCTTCCTTGTTATCTGCAAAAGAAGCGCTAGCATCAAAAACCTTTGCGCCTAATATATGGTTTGAAATGGACACCACCGGCAAGGTAATAGTGAACATTGCTAAAGCAGAAATGGGTCAGCATGTTGGCACAGCCATCGCTCGAATCTTAGCTGACGAACTGGAATGCGACTGGAATAAAGTTGCTATTGTTCACGTTGATACAGATCCGAAGTGGGGCTATATGGTCACAGGCGGCTCTTGGTCAGTTTTTCAAACCTATAAACCCATGTCTCAAGCTGGCGCTGCCGGCCGGCAAGTGTTAGTTCGCGCGGGTGCTGAACTGCTTGGAGTTTCAGAGTCTAGCTGTGAAGCAAAGTCAGGGTTTATCGTATCTGGGAGCAAGAAGATAAGCTACGGCGATATTGTTGCCAAAGGAAATATTGACAAGACATTTTCAGCGGATGAGTTGTCGGCGTTACCAATCAAGCCTGGCAATAAGAAGCACCTTATTGGCATAGGTAACGATTATAAAGCGCTGGATATCCCACCTAAAACCGATGGAACTGCAGTGTATGGTATTGATGTTGAAGTCGACAATATGCTTTACGCTCGCCCTATCCTTCCGCCTACGCGATATGGAAGCACGGTAACGAATGTAGACGACAGCCAAGCTAAATCACTGCCTGGCTACAAAGGCTATAAAGTGTTGTCTGACCCATCGAATACTGTTGAGGGGTGGGTAGCTATTCTCGCCAGCGATTACCCTACTGCTATCAAAGCCGTGGACATGGTTAAGGTGACATACAACGCCGGTAAAACGGTTAATGTAAATGAAGCTGATATTCAAAAAGAAGGCGAGCGAATTTGTAGAGACCGTAATGAAGGTACACTTTTCGTCGATGAGGGTAATATTGTAGAAGCGCAACAAAAAGCGGCGAATACTATCGAGGCTATGTACACCACCTCTACTGCTAGTCACTTTCAACTTGAACCCGTAAACGCCGTTGCCGAGTTTAAAGACGGAAAGTGGCATATTCACACGGGAAATCAGTGGCAGGGCCTTACGCTACCGGCCGTTGCCAAGGCGGCAGGTGTCTCTGATTCTGAGGTTGTGATTCATCAATATTACTTGGGGGGTGGCTTTGGTCGCCGTCTTTTTGGCGACTGGATTATTCCTACAGTACTTACAGCGAAAGCGGTAGGTCAACCTGTGAAAATGTTGTTTATGCGGCCTGACGACGCAATGTTCGACCAACCGAGGTCTGCGTCTACATCGCTCTTTAACGCTGCTTTTGATGAATCTGGCAAGTTTTTAGGAATGGAGCATGCGCTAGCCGCTGGCTGGCCGACTCTCGCTATGGCACCGAGCTTCATGCCCGACGGTGTGGATGGAAAAGGTAAAGTAGACCCGTTTTCAGCTTCCGGCGCAGACCACTGGTATACCATGGAGCATCACAGAGCACGGGTTATTAATAACAAAGTAGCGCAAGACACCTTTACTCCCGGCTGGCTGCGTTCAGTGGGCCAAGGGTGGATAGTGTGGGGACTGGAAAGCTTTATCGATGAGGTTGCTCACGAAGCTAAGCAAAACCCTGTCGATTTCAGACTTGCCATGCTTGATGGTAAAGGCAAACAAGCGGGCAAAGCGCCTGAAAGTGTTGGCGGAGCTAAACGGTTAGCCAACACCCTTGAAATCCTTAAGAGCAAGACCGCAAATGTAAAGCTAGCTGAGAACGAAGGCATTGGCTATAGCGTCACCGCAGGGCAAGAGCGCACTATGCCTGCTTGGTTAGCTACCGCTGCCCACGTCCATGTTGATAAGGCGTCAGGCAAAATCACACTTAAAAAACTTTGGGTTGTGGCTGATGCTGGTATCGTGGTTCATCCAGATGGTGCTATGGCACAAATGGAAGGCTCTTTACTATGGGGCACTAGCCTAGCACTGTTCGAGCATAACGAAATAAAGAACGGTTATGTTGCGAAGAAAAACCTTACCACCTATCAACCGCTGCGAATGAAAGATGTACCTGAAATGGATATCGAATTCGTTGAAAGCGACGAATTCCCGGTGGGCTTAGGTGAGCCTGGTGTTATCGGTGTCGCACCTGCTGTGGGTAACGCGGTTTATCAGGCTGCGGGGGTGCGTTTGCGTCACCTTCCTATGTTATCTTCCCATGTTACTGAGGCGCTTAGTGCCTGAGATAGAATGTAAATCAAACAACCCGCGAAATCGCGGGTTGTTTTTTTGTTAGCTACGCAAAGCGAGAAGATCAGTTTAGAAATGATAGTGCGCGCTTAAAACGAAAGATTCAGAACCTGGGTTTCTATCCCCTAAGCCACCGTTTGAAATATGCCCAATCTCAGCTTCAAATGACAATAATTCAGAAACGTTATACAGCCCGGCAATTGAAGAATAAAACTCGACGGTATCACCTAAGTTTTCAGCTTCATCAACGATACCTGCGTGAAACGCAGCGCGTATTGAAAACCCCTTGTATCGGTAAATATCTTTGGCAATGCCCGCTGCAAAATAGTGCTGACCTTGATCTGCATTAATTAAAAGTACCGTCGGTCTTAAATCATAAAATTGCGCTATGGGCTTATGAATATAAGCGACATGCATGGCATAGCGGTCGGCATCGTCGAATAGGTTCCAAACTGCCGCACCGGCTTTTAACTCGCTTCCTTGCGGTAAAGCGTAACTTTTAGGCGCGAAAAGTGAAAGAATTGCAGATGAAAAGATTAAAGGTAATGTAAGTGTGAGTGTTTTACGTGTCATTTTCATGGTTATACTGTTCTCAGAGATTGTTTCGTTTTAATGTTTAAGAAAAACTAACAGTCCTCATAAAGGTGAAAAAATACCGTTCTGTCGAAGACGTCAATGTATCGTTAACAGAATAATGGATACTAGGTTACTTTTTTCAACCTGATTACTTTTAGTAATCTTATAACTTTGTAGAAAAAGACATTCACTATTGCTCTAAATATTTTGTTGCATGTGGATAATAGTATTAAGACACCAAAAGGTTTCGTTCTTTGGCGTACGTACAAGGCCGGTAAACCAGGCCATTTAAGTTGGATGATATCGAGTGCAGTGTATGAGTGACAAAAGTACTATTGAAGAGACAAAGCGCAGTAAAAAGGTCCTCGTGCTTTTTGCCCACCCTGCACAGACTGAATCTGAGGTGAATGTTCCCCTTTTTCACGAGGCCAATTTAAACAGGCACGTCACTGCCGTCGATTTATATGCAGAATATCCCGACTTTAATATTGATATTGAGCGAGAACAGCAGCGCTTAATCGATCACGATGTGATCGTATTTCTTTTTCCCCTTTACTGGTACTCAACGCCATCCATTTTGAAAGAGTGGCAGGATTTGGTGTTAGAATATGGTTTTGCCTACGGCCATGAAGGCACTGCACTTAAAGACAAAATCTTTCTCTGCGCGCTTAGCGCTGGCGGAAAAGAAGAAGCCTATCAAACCGATGGTTTTAATCACTACACGATTAGGCAATTGCTTCAACCCCTCGAACAAATGGCTCAGATCACGCAAATGACTTATGTTGCTCCGTTTGCCCTTTTCGGTTCTAGAACCGCTCAAGAAGAGGCGCGAGTTTATGAGCATAGGGGCAAGTGGACCACCCTATTGAATAAACTGACAACCAATAGCCTTGATATAGAAAAAGCACAGCATATCGAAAATCTTGCTGACCTTTGTACTTCGCAGGGAGAATAACGTGACGGGCTATTTTTTATACGCATTTATCTATCTGGTTGCCGCTGTAATAGCCGTACCCATTGCGAAACGCCTTGGATTAGGTTCTGTATTAGGTTATCTCATTGCAGGGCTGGTTATAGGCCCAATATTCGGCCTTGTTGGCGATGAAACGGTTGCCATTCAACACTTTGCTGAATTTGGTGTTGTGATGATGCTTTTTCTAGTGGGTCTTGAGCTTGAACCGCGCTCTCTCTGGGCGATGAAGTCTAAGTTGGTTGGCTTAGGTGGCCTGCAATTAGGTTTAACAACGGCCCTCATCACAGCAACAGCCATGTGGCTAAGCCAGCCATTCGGTATTTCGCTCACCATTGGCCTTATCTTTGCCCTTTCTTCAACCGCTATTGTCTTACAAACACTTCAAGAAAAAGGTCTTCAAAAGACTGAAGGGGGTAAAAGCGCCTTCTCCGTCTTATTGTTTCAAGATATTGCGGTTATTCCCATGCTCGCGTTTATTCCGCTCCTTGCCATTCCCGAACTGATAAACGCAGGCACTGAACATGGAGGTAACTCAAGCTCCCACGACAGTTTTAATCTGGTTGAAGGGCTTGCCCCGTGGGCCTCGGGGCTTGTTATTATCGGGTCTGTCGCATTTCTAACTATTGGCGCTCATTACTTAAGCCGCCCACTTTTCAAGTATGTTGCGGCTTCGGGCTTACGGGAAATATTTACGGCCACGGCGCTTATGCTCATTATCGGCATTGCCGCGTTAATGGGGCTTGTTGGCTTATCACCTGCCCTTGGGGCTTTTTTAGCGGGTGTGGTACTCGCTAACAGTGAGTTCCGACATGAACTGGAAGCCAATATAGAGCCATTCAAAGGATTATTACTGGGGCTTTTCTTCATAACCGTTGGAGCCGGCATTAATTTTTCTGTGCTTTCTGAAAACCCCATGTTGATAGCGGGGCTAACAATAGCGGTAATGTTATCTAAAGCCATTGTACTTTTTGTCGTTGCTCTAATCTTTAAGATTAAAGGCACCAACAAATGGCTGTTTACGCTGAGTCTTGCTCAAGCCGGGGAATTTGGCTTTGTTTTACTCAGTTTTGCTTCTCAAAATTACGTGCTGCCCAGTGATATCATTTCGATCCTCTCGTTGGTTGTCGCCATCTCTATGTTCTTAACGCCCGGGCTCTTCATTTTATTTGATAAGGCGATTATTCCCCGCTATAAAAATGCGAAGTCAACGCGCTCTGACGACGAGATTGATGAAAAAGGTACCGTTGTTATTGCTGGGATAGGACGCTTCGGTCAAATAATCAACCGTTTGCTCGTTGCAAACGATGTCAAAACCGTTGTACTCGATATTCGTTCTGAGCAAATAGACCTTATTCGTCGTATTGGTACCAAAGCCTTTTTTGGCGATGCATCTAAACCCGATATCTTACATACCGCAGGGGCGCACGAGTCCGCTTTATTAGTTATCGCTATTGATGACCGGGAAACGGCAGCAGAGATGGTCAAATACGCAAAACATGCTTACCCAAATATAAAAGTCCTTGCCCGCGCTTTCGACCGTGGTCACGGTTATCGGCTGCGTCAACTCGGTGCAGACTATGTGGTATCAGAAACCTATCATAGTGCGCTTGAAATGGGCGCTGAAGCTTTGCGTTCTCTCAACATTCATCCTTTTCATGTTGAGCGTCAAAAAATGGCTTATAAAAATATCGAGTCTCAGCAAAATGACGTGCTTTATCATGCCTGGGCAGACGATGCCAGTGGTGAACGAGTTGATAACAATTACCTTAAGCTCTTTATTGAACTTGAGTCGCTAATTGAAAATGCCCTAAAAGCAGATTTACACGACAAACATTCTAGAATGCGTGGCTGGACACCGCCACCCAAAGGCTATGCTGAAAAGCTTGCACCAGATGAAAAGCCGGATGAAACTGAAGGGCATTAAGAGAGAATCGTTCGAACGTTAGGGCAAATTGAAAATAACGAAAATATCGCAGCTGTGAATAAAAGTTAACTTTCACCTGATCGAATTGGGAAAATAACGCTATAACCTTTATGTACACATAGCGCAGCGTGTATTGCCTTTTACTCGCTTGCGTAGATTGAACAGGGATCGATTGTTCGATACATATAAATATCCCTCCGAGATATGTAGCTGAAGCAAACGTAATTTATTTGAATGGAGAGTACCATGTTGTCTGAAAAAAGCCGTTATCGCAGCCTAGCCACACCCGCTGTGATTGCTTTCATAGCACTTGTCGGGTTAAGCGCCTGTCAGGAAGCGCCAACCCCGCCCAAAGCGGCTTCCTCAACACCGGTAACCCTTTATAATGTTCAACACTCAGACGAAACCATCGCTAAATTTCCCGGACAAGTAGAAGCAGCGGAGTATTCAAATCTTTCATTTCGCATCGGCGGCAAGCTTCAAGAGCTAAACGTAAAAGCGGGCGAAGAAGTAAAAGAAAATCAGCTTATAGCGCGACTTGATGACAGAGATGCAAAAGCCCAGCTTGCTACGGCCCAATCTCAATTTGATGTGTCTTCTGCTATGTTCGAACGCATGGAGGCATCGGTAGAAAAAGGGGCGGTAAGCCGCTCTACGTTTGACGAAGCCAGGGCAAACTTTTTGGCGGCTAAAGCAAGTCTAACTAACGCAAAAGACCAATTGAGCTACACAGAACTTCGCGCTCCATTCGCCGGTCTCATTGCGTCTGTACCGGTTGAAAACTATCAAGTGATCGTGCCTCAGCAAACCATTGCTGAACTTCATTTGCCCGGCGCTATCGACGTGACATTCCAATTGCCAGAGCAAAAAATGCGTATGATTGACCGCTCGCGAGCAAGAGAAAATAGTTCATCTGAAATGGCTTGGGTTACCTTCTCTGGCATGCCAGAAAAGCGCTACCCCGCCATGTATAAGGACCACGAGAGCACCACGCGACAAGGGGAACTTAGCTACGAGGTCACCATTACCCTACCTGAGCCTGACGACATCAACGTGTTATCGGGTATGAGTGCAACCGTATTATTAGACATGTCTAAGCTTATTGAGTCTGATACAAAACTATGGCTGGTACCTTTTGGCGCAGTTGTTACAGATAACGCCGAGCCTGACAAGGCAATAGTGTGGCGTTTTAAACCCGACAACGGTAACGGCAAAAAGGGAACGGTAGAAGCCGTTCAAGTTATGATAACTCGCGGCATTTCTAACGGCTTATTGGTAGAAGGCCCATTAAACGATGACGATAGAATCGTCGCTGCTGGTGCCCACCTTGTCAAAGAGGGCCAAGCTGTTACGGAGTGGACGAAAGAAGGAGGCCTGTAGATCATGGTCGAGTATTTTTTTCGTCAAAAGGTTATTAGCTGGATGGTCGCCATCATTTTGGGTGTGGGCGGCGTAGTTACTTTTTTAGGCTTAGGTCAGCTTGAATTTCCCGAGTTCACCATTCGAAATGCCCTTGTTATTACACAATATCCGGGCGCGACACCAGAACAGGTTGAAGAGGAAGTCACTCTGCAACTTGAAAAGGCTATTCAGCGAATACCCAATGTTAAGCGCATTAGCTCGGTCAACATGGTAGGCCTTTCACAGATCACCGTTGAGCTTAAAAGCGGTGTTCAGGCAAAAGATTTAGAACAGTATTGGGACAATTTGCGCCGCAAAGTAGGAGACGCTCAAGCGTCACTGCCCCCTGGAACAAGTACCTCCATCGTGAACGACGACTTTGGCGATGTATTTGGCTTATTACTTACTTTAAAAAGTGAAGATTATTCGCTTAAGCAAATGGAAGACTTTGCCGACTTGATGCAGCGGGAAATACAGCTGGTTGAAGGGGTTAAAAAGGTTTCTATTGCGGGCACGGTCCGTGAGCAAATCATCGTGTCGTTAGATCACGATAAAATGAAAGCCCTTAACGTTTCGGCTGAGTCGATTGCTGGCCTGTTAACTGCGCAAAATGTTGTGGGCAACGCAGGCTCGATCAAAGTGCAAGGTAAACGCCTGTCCATTCAGCCAACTGGCGAGTTTGACAACTTAGAAGCCCTCGGCCAGGTAGTGATTGGCTCACCTGCAAGTGGCCTTATTCGCCTAACGGATATCGCGACTATTGAGCGAAAACTTAACGACACGCCGTCTATTCTTTATCACAGTTCTGGCACACCTGCCCTTTCCATTGGTGTATCGTTCGCTTCAGCAGTGAATGTGGTGGATGTGGGCAAGCGATTAGATACTAAAATTTCCGAATTAGAACAGCGCATGCCATTAGGGATGACGCTTAACACCGTTTACAACCAGCCAATCGTGGTAGATGATTCTGTTACCGGTTTCCTGATTAATCTTGTTGAAGCGGTAGCCATCGTCATCTTTGTGCTTCTTCTTTTTATGGGCTGGCGCAGTGGCGTATTGATGGGGCTCATTCTTGTACTGACTATTCTTGGCACCTTTATTTTGATGTCGGTAAAAGGCATTGAGTTACAAAAAATCTCTTTGGGCGCCCTTATCATTGCCCTTGGCATGTTGGTCGACAACGCCATTGTGGTAACTGAAGGTATGTTAATTGGTGTTAGAAAAGGGCAGACCAAGCTTCAGGCGGCGAAAGACGTGGTGTCTCAAAACGGTTTACCGCTTCTTGGCGCTACCGTTATCGCCATCACTGCTTTTGCGCCTATTGGTCTATCACCCGATGCCACAGGTGAATTCGTCGGCTCACTTTTCTGGGTGCTTTGCTTCTCGCTTTTCTTAAGCTGGATAACAGCCCTTACTATTACGCCTTTCTTTTTCGACCTGCTGTTTAAAACTGAAAAAGAACGTGGCGCTAATGATGAAGATGACGACCCATACAAGGGCATTATTTTCACGGTATATAAACGCGTGCTTACTGCTGCGATTAATCATCGTTACGCGACAATAGTACTGGTACTCGTTGCACTAGTCGGCAGCATGGCGTCAGGTAAATTTGTGAAAAACGCATTCTTCCCAGATTCGTCTACTCCCCTTTTCTTTGTCGATTTGTGGCTGCCCGAAGGCAGCGATATTTTAACCACCGAGCAGTCGATACGACGCCTAGAGTCCAAGGTGTTGGACATGAAGGACATAGCTAATATTACTAGCGTTATAGGCGGTGGTGCACAGCGGCTTACTCTGACCTATGCGCCAGAAGATAGATATGCCAGTTATGGACAGCTCATTGTTGAGACCAATACGGTTGAGTCGCGCGACGCGCGTATGCGAGAAATCATTGAGTTGGTGCGAGAAGACTTCCCTAATGTGCAATACAAAGTAAAAGCACTTCAAGTAGGCCCTTCTGCAAAAGCGGCAATTGAAGCGAGAATTTACGGGCCAGAGCCTGAAATTTTGCGTGAGATCAGCAGCGATATTGAAGCCATATTTCAAGCAGAGAAAACTATGGACAGCGTTCGCCTGTCGTGGAGCAATAAAGTTCCTTTTGTCGAACCTGTATTTTTGGAAGAACAAGCCCGACGTATCGGCGTAACACGAGATGCCGTTCACACTGCGTTTCTACTTAACAACGAAGGTGAAACAGTTGGGCTTTATCGCGAAGGTAGCGATTTAATCCCCATTATCATGCGCAATGATCCAAACCAACGCTATGATATCGACAACCTTGCCTCTCTTAACGTATGGAGCAAAGAACAAGGTAAGTACATCAGCATGGCCGACGTGATCAGTAACGTTGATGTATCGCTTGATAACCCTATCATCAAACGCCGTAATCGGGTGCGTATGCTGGCAGTTTATGCTGAACCCATGCCTTTATCCGGAGAAACGGCAGCTAGCGTGCAAGCGAAAGTTCGCCCTCTTGTAGAAGAACTTAAACTGCCTGATGGCTATCGCATTGAATGGGGCGGCGAATATGAAACCTCTCGCGATGCGCAGAGCGCCCTCTTCGCGAGTATGCCGATTGGTATTTTGGGTATGTTTATCATTACCGTGCTCCTTTTTGGCAGACTTCGCCAAGCGTTAGCGATATGGGGCGTAATACCGCTTACCACCATCGGCATTATTGGCGGCTTAGTATTAGTGGGTGCACCGTTTACTTTTATGGCACTGCTTGGCAGCTTGAGCCTTATTGGTATGGTGCTTAAAAACGGCATTGTGTTGATGGAAGAGATTAACGTGCAAGCCAAGGGCGATAGCGGCGCATTTGAAGCGGTTGTTACCGCGTCAGTGTCTCGTGTTCGCCCTGTTTCTATGGCGGCTATTACTACTATATTGGGTATGATCCCACTGTTTTCTGACGCGTTCTTCGCATCAATGGCGGTCGTCATTGTATTTGGTCTGACCGTCGCCACCGTGCTAACACTGCTTATTTTACCAGTGCTGCACTGCACGTTCCACGGTATTAAGTCTGAATGACCATTTGCTTATAAGCTTTAACGCGCGTTTAAGGTGGATGCGAAAGCAAAAAACGCAAACTGAAAGCCAGCGTATTGAGTTTACTTAATTACGCTGGCTTTTTTATTACACTACCATCAACACCGCTATTTTAACATCAACCTAAAGCGTAATTTAGATTAGGTAGCTTGAGTCTACAGAGTCATTATCACTCGCTTAACATTTTGTTTTGCTATACATTTGTGGTTACATTGTGTAAATAGCACTCACACATTCTATAAGCTACAATTAGGGCACATGACGTTAATTAAAAAAAGATGTCGCGCCATTTTGCTTTGGTATTAAATAGCTATTCAGGGGTTGTACGTCAGTGCATGCAATCGTTCAAGCAAACGTGAAGTTCTCAGTTAAAGGAGATGACTGCTAATAATGAAGCTATCTAGTCGAATTAATTGGGGCATTATTGCCCTAATGTTTATTGCGTTTATTGCGTTGTCTGTCGCTGAATTACGGCTGCTTCAGTCAAACACGTCAACGTTGATTAGCAATGTAACTGAGAAAGCGCTGGCTAGCTACACGAAAGCCACGAATGCGACGCCCGCTTCTTCGCAAACAAAGTCAATGATGTTAAGTGCTGTGGCGGAAACGTTGGCAGCGAGACCATCCATCGCATCTGCGAATGTTACAGACGAAGAAGGCAATGTGAGCGTTAGTCATGAGAGTGCATCTACAGGCCCTATTCCATCTTGGTTTTCGTTAATCGACCCAGCGCCCGCGTTTAAAAAACGTATTGCATTGCCGAATAACGACAGTTATCTGGTTGTCACATCAGATAAGCACGATACATACAGCAAATTTACTGCGATTGTTATTAAAAATGCCACTATTTTTATGTCGCTTTCTTTTATCGTTTATCTACTCGTTACGGTTTTGACTAAATCGGCGTTACGCCCTATTAATGATGTTATTAGAAAGCTGAGTGACATGGGCGGTCATAACTTCACATCACCTGACGCTAACACGTCAGCTAAAGATTTCGAATCGCTGAGCATCACCGTTAATAACCTGGCAGCCACCCTCGCCTCGAAATTTGATGATTTAACACGCCAAGCTGAGCTCTTTAAAAAAGAAGCGAGTAAAGACGCATTAACCGGGCTTTCAAATAGAGGGGCTTTTGAACGCCATATGCGAGCGCTGCTAAATGAAAACGCAACGTCGCAAGAGAAAGAACTCATTGTTGTTCGGTTAGCACAACTTGCCAACATAAATACCAAGCTAGGTATGGTGCCCGGTGACAACTATGTTAAAGCCATAACCAATATATTGATGGAAGAGACAAAGAATAACAGCAGCATTCGTTTCGTTTTTCGCTTGTCAGGCGGCGATTTTGCGCTAATTAGCGAGCCAATGGAAAAGCCAACAAGAGACTTGGTTCTCACGAACATTTCTACACAATGCGCAAGCGTTACTCCACTTAGGGACGGAACTAAGGCTACGTGGATTGGCGTTACGCGATTTACCGGCTCGATGACTATGCAACAAGTTATGGAAAGCGTAGATAGCGCACTAATCGCATCGATGAAGACCCAAAGCGGCTGGCAACTGGCATCTGATATTGCACATGTGCACAGTAACTCACAGTGGCGTGAGCGCCTTAATCACATCGTTTCGCAACAGTATGCTGATATCATGATACAGCCCGTCATGGATATCGAAAAAAACATGCCCGCTTATTACGAAACATCTGGGCGATTTAAAGACAAAAAGACAAACGACGTTATTCCTATGTCTCAGTTAATCCCTGCCTCTGAGCGATTAGACCTAATACCGGAAGTTGATAAGTTAGTAACAAATATCGTTTTTAAAAAGATGGAAGTAACTTCTCAACAAGTTGCGATAAACCTAAGCATTACGTCCATTGCCAATCGTGAGTTTAGAGAGTGGTTGGTTAAAGAACTAACGCAGCGAGAAAACCTCTGTTCGAAGTTATTCTTTGAAATTGAAGATGCAGCTTTGATACAGCAAAGAGAGTATACAGAACTGCTTTGCCGCCACCTGATGGGACTTGGTTGCAGAATTACCATAGAGCATTTTGGCGATAACTTCGCGTCGCTTTCTGGGTTAAGGGTAATTCAACCTCAATTCGTTAAACTTTCTGGAAGGCTTACGCAGGGCATTCACACTAACAAAGATAATCAGCTCTTTGTTTCTAGCCTTATCAGCATAGCGAAGAACCTCAATATTAAAGTCATTGCGGAGATGGTAGAGACTGAAGCTGAATCGATAGCGCTCACAAAGCTTGGGGTTGAACATCAGCAGGGCTATTACTTTGCTAAACCAGCGCTTTGGAATGTTTATTAGCCTTTAAAACCACCTTCAGGTAGCGAAGATGCCTTGGCACTTTTCATTATCATTGCGACATATGGTGTAGCGAAGAATGTGAGAAGTGCTAGCACTGCCGAAGCGCTAGCACACTAACCTTGCTTTTTAAGTAGCGCCTCCATCGCGTCAGCACTTATGGGTTTTGAATATAAATAGCCTTGAACAAATTCTACATTCAGCGATTTGCAATAGTCGGACTGTTGTTCTGTTTCAACCCCCTCAACAACGATGAACAAATCCAGCTTATGACCAACGTTCACTATTGCTTCCATTAATGCACTATCAAAGGCTTTTTCCGGCGCGCCTTTTAAAAAGGATCGGTCGATTTTTAAATGGCTAACGGGAAAGTGCTTTAAGTAACTAAGCGATGAATAACCTGTACCAAAATCGTCTAGAGAAATCTCAACGCCTAAGTCTCGTTGATGTCGAAGGTTTTCTAGTATTGCATTGTCTGACTTTATAAGGATATTTTCAGTGAGCTCTAAACCAATATCCTTGGGCAATAAATGATATTGATTTCGGCAATCCGCAAGGCGCTCAAAGTACGCCGTTTTTTCTAGTTCTTTACCAGAGACATTTACATCTATACGAACCTCAATCCCCTTTTCTTTCCATAATCTCGCCTGCTGACAAGCGTTTTCTAGCACCCAATTACCAATTTGCACTATTAAATCACTGCGTTCAGCTATAGGAATAAAGACATTCGGTGGAACTGCGAGGCTTTCATTTTGAGGCCGCCATCTAAGTAGCGCTTCGCACGATGCCACCTTTCCTGTTTTCAAATCATACTGAGGCTGGTAAAGCAATTCGAACTCGTTGTTACTTAGCGATGTACGTAGGTTTGCCGCAATATCCCTATGCTGTCGCAACTGCTGACTCAATGCATGGGTGAAGAGGTGATAGCGATTACGCCCTTCAGCCTTGGCTTGGTACATGGCAACATCTGCATTTTTAAGCAGATCATCAATTTCTTGGCCATGTTTAGGATACAAGCTTATGCCGATGCTAGAGGTAATGTGAATATTTTCAGCGCTTAGCTGAAAGCTTTGTTTAAAACAACAGGAAAGGTTTTTTGCGATATCTTCACAATCACTCTCATCACTTATGTTGGTAGCTACATAAACAAATTCATCTCCACCAAAACGAGTAAGCAAGCCATCACTGTCTATACAGTCAGATAAACGCTCAGCAACAGCACGAAGAAGCTCATCGCCCCATGTATGCCCAAGGGTGTCATTGATTTCTTTAAACATGTCTAAATCAATGAAAAATAGCGCAAAGCTTAAGTTATTTGTCGATGCTTCACTTATTGCATTTGCAAGGAATTGCTTGAGTAATCGACGGTTTGGTAATTCTGTCAGCAAATCTGTCGATGCCATGCGCTCTAGCTCTTGACGCACAGCATGCTGCTCACTTAAATCGATATCGACGCAATACATTTCCGGGGAGTCGGTATCTTCTTTTAACATCACGTGAGACGAAAAAACGTGTACAGGCTCCCCTCCCTTTTTTTTCAACACCAACTCTTCAGACGGTATCGCTTCACCGAATTCAATCCAGCGTTGATGCAACTTAATCACATCTGCTTTCATAAAGTCTGGAATAATTAAGTCTTCTAGTTTACGGCCAATGGCTTCACACTCGCTGTAGCCATAAATATCTTCACTTGATTTATTCCAGTAAATAACGTTTCGCGCTTTGTCATAACCTTGAACTGATACTTTAGGAAGGGCACTGATAAGCTGCAAGAACCGCCTTTCGGCTGAATCATGTTCTAAAAATGAAGCGGGTTCTCTGTATTCCGTTAAGCTCATCTAACTCCCTCGCGTGCTAAACTACATAAAAGCATCTTAAGCAAAAATAACTGCCACTGCTAAAGTGTAGTCTAAAATAACTGACTAGCAGAAACTGGTTTTTAAAATGAAAGCCAGGATTCGAGAAATCAGCGCTGCGAAAGTGTTACAAAATATGTGTTAAGGAGGATTAATGTGTTTCGATAGAGGGATTAGATGGTGCGTCTACCCTGATTCGAACAGGGGACCTCTACCATGTCAAGGTAGCGCTCTAACCAACTGAGCTATAGACGCATTACATGTTGCTAAACCAGAAAGGTCTGCGAATGCCTAACAACGCCGCGTATAATACTTAGCGCAGGCACCACCTGCAAGGAAAACTTCACAAAACAACGTTCAAGTGACTAATTTGACAGCAATTCGATTGTTTTTTAGTGGTTTGGGGGGGTTATTTATCTCATCTTAAAAGGTAATGGTTTAATTGAGTCAACCAGCGTGCCGTCATTTACTGCGCGCATAAAGTACTCCCCTAACCTGTCAGTTTCTTGAAGCACTGTTTGCCAGTACTTAATTCGGGTGTCTGCATCAAGAACTTCAAAATCCTTCCGGTCAGGTATTTTACTGTAGGGTAAATTAGCAACAAACGAGGCTGACGGAACTAGCATAACCACGTTGTCGTAGCTAGATTGATGAGGCACTCTGCCTTTTAATCCCTTATCAAACCAACCAGGGATGGGCTTATCGTAAAAGTGAGGATATAAAACTAAGCCTTCATCGGGCCCAAATGACAGATCAAAATGGTAATCGACTATCCCACCATCTCTATACATCCCAGGTGGGGCCCCCTCAATATTTTGAACCCCCTCAATAACAACTGGAATAGAGCCAGATGCCAATAAAGCACTGTGGATATTTCCGTGCGTTAAATCGTGGTACTTCGTGGGCAGCGCGTAAGGGTCTTTTATGGCAAAATTTGTATCGGGTGTAGAGAAAACGTATCGCGTATATAAGCGAGAAAGGTTCTTCCTATTTACCGTATTAGCCGCAGCACTCATTGCAAGCCCTGAAAGCTGTCTGAATTTGCTTTCAAAGCGAGTGGCACCTAGGCACCTTGCTACAATAAGATGAGCTTTGAAGCGAGGATTAGACAAGACCTCTTGCTTACCTTTCTCATCTACCATTTCCTTCAACAGATCTTCTGCTTTAGCAGTAATTTCTCTTGGCGTTGGTTTTTCACTGTACGTAGTGGTTGAATAAGATGATGCAAGGCGGTTAATTGCAGCAAGAGGATCGTTTTGCACCGCGCATATTGCGCGAAACGCGCCAGCAGATGAACCTATAACGTGAATCTGATGTTCGATGTTGGCAAACCACTCAGGAAACAGTACACGGTCTAAACCTGCAAGAGAAAACCATTTTGGTCCACCAGAAGCGCCTAAAAAGTAATTAAATAATTCCGGACGAAAGCCGTTTTTCATAATTACTTCACGTGCTTTTTTGCCTGCATATATGTCTAACGGTGCCACTTAAATTCCTTGCTGCTAACAGGTGAAAACCCGCTGCTTTGTCTATTCCGATGGAATTTAACAGCAAAAAGGGTAAAAGTAACTGTCAAAGCCTTTTCTTATGTGCTGTTCAGACCACACTAGTAACGGCCTATGCTTGATAAACTAAGGGGTAAGCGCTTCTATCACTTTTAGAAATACGCGATACTCATCATCAGTGATATTTTCGAGTCGCTTGTTTTGCCATTCCACTACGCGAGGAATTATCTGCTCATACATTGCTTTTCCCTCTTTTGATAGCGCGATTAGGCTAGACCTTTTGTCCTTTTTACTTAGCCTTTTTATCACCACGCCATTCTTATTTAACCGTTCTATTGCACGAGAAACCTGCACTTTATCCAAGCGGGTAGCATGGGCTATCTCTTTCGCCGTTTTATACTGATTTTGAGAGCCCTCTAGGCATGCACCGAGCGTTGCCATAACACGCCACTCAGGCATTGTAAGTTGATGGGCCTCATATTCTCTCGCAAGAGAGCCGCTTAAATCGCTAGCCAACATTGCGACTTTGTAGGCAAGCATGTCATTTAACTGCACCTCGTTACTCCTGATTTTTATATACGACTAAGGTTTGCGTATGTTTCGCCACAATAGTTCAACTCTTAAACCCTGCCCGCTGAAAGCGTAACAGTGTTGAACCATTAAGGCGCTTTTATGCCTTTATTTTTAGCAATGTACTTATTACTAGCGCGCTTATGACTGATACCTTTGTAAACCTTGCTTACCAAAACGTTAAATATACGAAAAAACTGCGCTACCACCTTTATTGATTTACATTTCATTTACCTCTAGCCTAGTTCATATAGTTTCATTTGTAACTAATTTCAGCGCATAGCTGCCTTCGAGACCTAATAGTGGAAAGCTTTATGGAAAACTTATCGTATTTAACCGGGTTTAATAACGAACATGAAACCGAAGCCTTGCCTGGGGCGCTGCCTAAAGGGCAATTCAGCCCACAGAAGGTCAACTATAAGCTATACGCTGAACAGTTCAGCAGCACTGCTTTCACTGCACCCAGAGCCGAAAACCGCCGAAGCTGGACATACCGACTTCGACCTTCTATCGCCATGGGAGACTTTATAAAAATAGACAACGGCTTAGTGCGCACAGCACCCGAGACAGACATTCCCTGTCCTCCTAATGTGCTTAGATGGGACCCTATTCCGCTTCCACAGCAAGATACTGATTTCGTTGATTCTCTCGTTACCATTGCCACCAATGGCGATGCCAAAACTCAAGTAGGAATGGGCATTCACTGCTACAGTGCCAACGCCAATATGCAAAATCGCGTGTTTTATTCATCGGACGGTGAAATGCTTTTCGTCCCCCAGCTCGGCAAAATGGAAATTACGACAGAATTTGGAAAGCTACACCTATCGGTAGGTGAAATTGCGGTCATTCCCCGTGGCGTGCGCTTTGCTATCAATCCGCTAGATGGTCCCATACGAGGTTATATTTGTGAAAACTACGGGCACCCTTTTGTTTTACCGGAACGCGGCCCTGTTGGCGCAAATGGCTACGCTAACCAAAGAGATTTTTGCTATCCCACCGCATGGTTTGAGGACAACGATACGCCGCATACTTTGATAAATAAATTCTGTGGCAATCTGTTTGAAGCACAGCTCGACCATTCACCTTTCGACGTCGTGGCATGGGTAGGAAATTCTGCGCCTTATAAGTACGATCTTTCACGGTTTAACGTTATGAACACCGTAAGTTTTGATCACCCCGACCCCTCTATATTTACCGTACTTACGTCACCTTCAGAACTTGAGGGCACGGCAAACGTAGATTTTGTAATATTTCCGCCTAGGTGGATGGTTGCAGAACATACATTCCGCCCGCCTTACTATCATAGAAATATAATGAGCGAGTTTATGGGGTTAATTGAGGGAATGTATGACGCCAAAGAACACGGTTTTGTACCAGGGGGCATGAGCCTGCACAACTGCATGACGCCTCACGGTCCAGAGGCAGAAGTCTTCGAAAAAGCGTCCAATGCTTCTCTTTCACCTCAGCGTTATGAAAATACATTGGCGTTTATGTTCGAGTCTCGATACGCCATAGCGCCAACCGAGTTCGCCATGAACAGTGATTTACGACAACGTGATTATCTTGCTTGTTGGAAAGGTCTTAAGAAATACTATAACGGGGAGAAATAGCGCTTCTCCTTCAATTGTATTGTTTTATGGACACATAAGATTGCAAACCAATCTTCATTTTTTTGTTTTTTAACAGTGGCATAGATTGAAAAAAGAGTGGATTATTGCGCTTTAAAGCAGCAACTGAAAACAAAACGTTACAGTCGAGCTTTCCAGCGCACAAACCCGTTGTCATGTCTGCTATTGCTTGCTTTTTCACTGGGCACTTACAATCAGCTAACAATTATAAAATGTGTTTTACGTTGAGGATGTAACGCTATGGCTGATTTATTTGAAAACCCCATTGGTTTAGACGGGTTTGAATTTTTGGAATTCACAGCGCCTAAGAAGGGAATGTTAGAACCAATTTTCGAGGCGATGGGATTTACCCGCGTTGCTCGCCACAAGTCAAAAGACGTAGAGCTATGGCGTCAAGGTGATATCAACTTATTAAGTAACTACGAAAAAAATTGCCATGCAGGGTATTACGCGGAAGAACACGGACCGTCTGCGTGTGGTATGGCATTTCGCGTAAAAGATTCTCAGCACGCCTATAAAGAAGTCCTTTCACGTGGTGCACAGCCTATGGACACACACACTGGCCCGATGGAGTTAAAACTTCCGGCCATTAAGGGCATTGGCGGCGCTATGCTGTATCTAATCGACAGGTACCAAGGCGAAAATACCATTTATGATATCGATTTTAACTGGATTGAGGGCGTTAACCGTCATCCTGAAGGCTGTGGTTTTCATACGCTAGATCACCTTACTCACAACGTTTATCGCGGGCGCATGGACTTTTGGGCTGGATTCTATGAAAAGTTATTTAACTTCAGAGAAATTCGTTATTTTGATATCAAAGGCGAATATACAGGGCTATTGTCTAAAGCGATGACAGCGCCTGATGGCAAAATCCGCATCCCCTTAAACGAAGAAGCCGTTGGTGGAGGCGGTCAAATCGAAGAGTTTTTGATGAAATACAACGGCGAAGGGATCCAGCACATTGCATTCGCCTGTGACGACCTAGTGGCCTGCTTAGATAAGCTCAGAGCGAAGGGCATGAAATTTATGACGCCCCCGCCAAATACTTATTACGACATGCTTGAAGAGCGCCTTCCAGGACACGGTGAAAATGTCGATGAGTTGCAAAAACGAGGCATCTTATTAGACGGCACTACAGAAAATGGCGAGCCAAGACTATTACTTCAGATTTTTTCTGAGACAGTGTTCGGCCCTGTGTTTTTTGAGTTTATCCAGCGAAAACAAGATGAAGGCTTTGGAGAAGGTAACTTCAAAGCGTTATTTGAATCAATTGAGCGCGACCAGGTAAATCGCGGCGTGTTAAACAAGTAACCTTCATCACAAAGAAAAAGTATTGAAGGCAGGGCACGTCGTTTTTGACTGCGTTGTCCTGCCCTCATCCCTATCCTTTCTCATAAAGCGCGCAAGCCGCCCCGCTGGGATCTGTAATTACACAAAAACTGTCGCTCCCATGATGCCGAATTTTACCCATTTGGGCCCCGCCGTTTTCCACCGCTGCCGCTAAAGCAACCTCTAAACTGTCAACGGTAAAATAATTTATCCACCCGCTAGGATAGTCGGCATTTACGCCCCGCTTATGACAGATGCCCCCTACTGGCGTGCCATCGGGTTTCATTACCACATAATCACTGTAGCCCCCCATATCTATTGCTTCTTTTTTCCAGCCCATAACGGCTTCATAAAAGCGCACAAGTTGGTCTGCATCTTCTGTGGTAATATCGCACCATGCTGAATCGGCCATAATTTCCCTTCCTCACATGAAAGTTGGGTTTCAAACTATAAATATAGCGTAAACGGCAGAAGACGTTTTTGAATTAGTGCTTAACGAGTAGTTGAACCTTTCTTGATGAGAAAGTGCATATGCCAATAAATATTCACTGCATAGTCACTGTTAATCGATCGCACGTCGATATTTTTACTATTGACGGTGGTCCGGAAGTCGATTTGTAGATAGATCAATCAAGCATTCACTCAATTCCCGACGCGGGATTTTTTGAAGAAACCGACTATTGTCAAGGGAAGAAATTGCAAAAAGACTAAACATTTTCTATTTTAATGGTAGACACAGCCTGTGGAAAATGCTTGTTAAATCGAGAATGTTATCCACTGCACATTGTTTGTACAGTTTAAATAATCTATATATTTCAAATGCTTAGAATAAGACCCCAAACTACTCAACAAACTTATCCACAGATTAAGTGGATAACACGTAGAAGTTAGCCACAGTTAGTGGTTTAATGTGAACATCTTCGAAGTTTTCATTTTCTTGGTTTCTCATGCCCAAACAAACACTTTTAGTCAGAGAATCATTATTCACTATTCACAGCTTAGATCCCCAGAGTAATATTCCAGCTTCTGTTCTCAATAGCCCCCTTTTTTTCTTGGGTAAAACAGAGGATGAGCTATCAATTGTGGTTCCCGACTCCGTCGAAGTTGATTCACTTGATAGTGACGAGGGGTGGCGAGCGTTAGAGCTTTTGGGTCCGTTACATCTATCGATGGTAGGCATAATGGCGCAAATTGGTGAGGTACTTGCCTCGGCGAAAGTGGCAATCTTTGTTGTATCAACATTCGAAACTGACTTCTTTCTTGTTAAAGATAAAAAGTTAAGAGTCGCGATAAGAGCTTTAAAAGAAGCGGGCTACTCGGTAAATGAGGACCATTAGATCTGTGAACGCCAAACAACTTCAGAACGCACCAGATAAATTCACTAAAGAATTTACTACGCTAAGCCCATTTTCAGGTCAGGTTATCCCTATTTCACAAGTAGATGAGCCCTTTTTCAAAAAAGGTTACATGGGACCTGGCGCTGCGGTAACTTCTACTTCTAATACCGTAGTATCACCATTTGATGGAAAAGTGCTGAGCGTGGCTCCCCTAGACTATGCTGTTGATATACAGTCAAAAGCGGGTCTTAAATGCAGAGTGAAATACGGGGGTGACACAAGTCATCTTCACGGCGCACAGTTTGGGTGCTCGCTAACACCTGGAGACGCTATATCCACTAAACAGCCCCTATTTACCGTAAATTCTGCGTGGCTTAAACAACGAGGGGTCAGCAATACCTGTGTGCTAACCGTGCTTAATTCACAAGCACTTCTTGGCGTGTTGCCTACTCATCAGCGATTTGTAGAAGCCGGAACCGACGTCCTTTTCACCCTCTACCTATAATGCGTGTTGATATTTTCAGTCCATTAAGCCCAAAATTCGTAACGCAAAGTTCAACATGTCTTAATGCCTCTGCGTTAAAAATACATGGTAAGTAAGTTTATCAACGTACTAACAGCTTGTATGATGTAGCAAAAGGTCAACGAATTTTCGGTGCGCTGCTTTAGATGGAGCTTTGTTATCTCTATACAGTATCAGTCATCTTTAGATTAGCGCCCAATATAGGCACTGTTGAAAATAGTGCCTTCTTTGTAAATACAACTAAGTAGTACGGAAGAATTCATCATGAGCACTATCCTTTACGGGATCCCAAACTGCGATACCATAAAAAAAGCTAAAAAATGGTTAACTGACAATGACATTTCGTTTTCATTTCACGATTATCGCAAAGACGGTATCGATAACGATTTTCTCGTTCGAGCAGAAGCGGAATTAGGCTGGGAAGCTATGGTAAACAAACGCGGCACAACATATCGTCAATTAGACGAACAAGAAAAGGCGTTTCTGGATAAAGATAAAGCCCTGGCGTTGCTTGAACTTCACCCTGCAATGGTGAAACGCCCTATTCTTTTGCACAACAATACTTTTCACATTGGCTTTAAACCAGCTCAGTATGAGGAAATATTTTGTTAAACGACTCTGTAATTGATATTGCTAAGCAATTAATTAATCGCCGCTCTGTAACACCGGAAGATGCCGGCTGCCAAGACGCTATGCGTGAATTCTTAGGCGCACTGGGTTTTAACAATGAAACTATGGTTTTTGAAGACACCACCAATTTGTGGTCTCGTCGAGGAAAAGAAGGCCCAGTTTTTTGTTTTGCCGGCCATACCGATGTCGTGCCGAGTGGACCTGAAGATTCGTGGAAAACGCCGCCGTTTACCGCAACGGAAATAGATGGTTATTTGCACGGGCGCGGAGCGGCCGATATGAAAGGTAGCCTTGCGGCAATGCTTGTTGCTACACGGGAGTTTGTGAATAAACATCCCGACCACCAAGGTAGTATCGCTTATTTAATTACCAGTGACGAGGAAGGGTCTTTCATTAACGGTACAACCCGCGTTATCGATACCCTTGAAGCTCGCAATGAGAAAATTGACTGGTGTATCGTTGGCGAACCGTCATCTACCAATGAAGTGGGTGATATCGTTAAGAACGGTCGTCGAGGCTCGTTAACCGGAGATCTGGTTGTCAAAGGCATTCAAGGTCACGTCGCCTACCCTCATTTGGCAAAAAACCCAGTGCACAGCGCAATGGCAGCGCTTGATGAGTTGGCTAAATCTCACTGGGATAACGGCAACGATTTTTTCCCACCAACAAGTTTCCAAATTTCTAATATTCACGCAGGGACAGGTGCGGGTAATGTTATACCTGGTGAGCTGCACGTATGTTTTAACTTCCGCTTTTCAACCGAGGTAACTGATCAAATCCTTATTGAACGGGTTACAGCGGTTTTAGACGCTCACGAACTAGAATATGAAATTAAATGGACGTTTAACGGCCAACCGTTTTTAACCGATACTGGTGCATTGCTTGAAGCGGCGCAAGGTGCAATTGAAGCCGTGAAGGGGTCTCCGACGGTTCTTTCCACTGCTGGCGGCACCTCAGACGGACGCTTTATTGCTCCAACAGGCGCGCAAGTGATAGAGCTAGGGCCGGTAAATGCCACTATTCACAAGATAGACGAATGCGTGAAAATGTCTGATTTAGAGCAGCTAGCTGATATGTACTTCGGTATCTTAGAACGCTTGCTGGCGAAATAGCCTCTATTGATAGATATGAACCCGATATCAGAACAATCATGGTTAGGCCAGCAAAACGATGCCCTCGTTGATGCTGGCAACGGCCATCGGCTGCATCGCGACGTAATATCGCCGTTTCTTGCGATGCAGGATGCTGCGCAAAAAGACGGCATAGACTTACAATTAGTCAGTAGTTTTCGCGATTTCGACAGGCAAACTGCCATATTTAACCACAAATGGACTGGCCAAGCCCAGCTTCTCGATATCAAAGGCGACGAACTGTCTTACGAAGCGCTCAGTGATAACGAAAAGCTACACGCAATTTTGACATGGTCTGCACTACCGGGCGGCAGTCGCCACCATTGGGGCACTGATATTGACGTGTACGACAGAGCCGCGGTGCGTAACTGGGGCGGTAAGTTTAATCTTGTCGAAAGCGAATATATAACGGGAGGCCCGTGCCATACGCTTTCCTGTTGGCTCGCTGACAATATGGAAAAGTTTGGCTTTTATCGCCCTTTTTCAGTTAATACTGGCGGTGTAGCGGTGGAGCCTTGGCATTTAAGCTTCGAAAACACCGCACGTGTTTTTGAAAATGCCAGAAACTTAGATGGCTTCACAAAGGCCATTGAACAAAGCGATATAGAAGGCAAAACTTGTATTTTGCCGCAGTTGCCTACCCTGTATAATCGCTATGTTTTGAACAAAGGGCGCGAGCCTACGGAATTTATATGAGTACGACCTGGGTTATTATCATTATTGTTTTGGTATTGGGCGTTGTGATTGGGAATATCACTTTGCTTAAGTATAGTGCTAAATTTAAATTTCCCACGCCTTCTAAACCTTTTGATGACGATGAAGACGATAATCAGCCCAAAAGTACTGGCGGCTCGCATGCATCGAGTAATACGCAAAATGAAAATTCAGCATTAGCTCAATCGCAGACTTCTCAGGGGCTTACCCCAAATAAAGAAAAGCAAAGTTCTCATGGCGAGAATGCCGAAAAAAACGAAAGCAGTGAAAGCAGCCAGAAACCTGGAAAATAACATCTTTCACGAATAACCACATTAGCGATAGTAGCACTTGACGCTTACGCTTAATTTGTTCCCCACCGAAAGAATTAAGCGCATGTAGCAATCATGTACATGAACATTTGCACTGAAGAAAAAGCCTTCGAATTAAACCGTTCACTATCTTCCTATCATTTGTAAACACACTCTAAGAGGTTCTAGACGTGTCTAAAAAGCAATCCTTACTGGGCAACATTGGCGTACAAGTCGTCATTGCCATGATTATTGGTACCGCCGCTGGCGCCTTCATGGGTGAAAGCGCTGAAATGTTCGCACCACTGGGTACCATTTTTATTAACCTGATAAAAATGCTGGTTATCCCGCTCGTGGCAGTGGCACTTATATCGGGAGCTGCGGGGCTTGGTAACAGCACCAACGCGGGAAAAGTTGGGCTATCTACCCTTGCCTATTTCGGTTTAACTTCAGCACTAGCCGTGGCGCTCGCACTAATAATGGGTGAAGTTTTTAAGCCAGGTGTGGGTATTGACGTTTCATCTGTACAAGGGATGTTCTCCGGTGAATATGCATCTAAGGGCGAACTACCTTCATTTTGGGCCACCGTTACGGGCATGATACCAACCAACGTATTTGCATCGTTAACTAATGCCAACATTCTGCAAATTTTGGTGTTCTGCTTATTCTTCGGTCTTGCCCTTTCTAAGCAGCCTAAAAAGAACCGTGAGCCTATTTTGAATGGGATAAACACCATTGTCGATGCCATGGTATGGATGATTAACTGTGTGATGAAAATAGCGCCTATCGGCGTATTTGGTTTGATGGCCGAAGCGGTAGGTACCTTTGGCTTTTCGGCTCTTATGGTGGTATTCAAACTATTCTTAGTGTTTACAGCAGCTATTTTCGTATTTGGCTTTGTGGTTTATCCGCTGCTCGTTCAAATATTCACAAAGACATCCGCTAAGTCTTTCCTTGTGGCAATGAAAAAGCCCCAAGCGGTAGCGTTATCAACCGCATCATCAATGGCCACACTACCAGTTACCATGAACACAGTAGAAAACGAACTGGGCGTAAGAAATGCCACGGCATCCTTTGTACTGCCGTTAGGCGCCACCATCAACATGAGCGGCAACGCTATTTATTATGGTTTGGTCGCCGTATTTTTCGCGCAGCTTTTCAATATTGAGTTATCTATGGGTGCGTATATTGCCATTATCCTAACCTCCACGCTTGGAGCAGTTGGTCAAGCCGGCGTGCCAGGGCCGTCATTTTTAGTGGTTGCTGTATTACTTGCTGCTGGCATTCCTATTGAAGGCTTACCGCTACTATTTGCTTTAGATAGGATTTTCGACATGATTAGAACTGCCCTCAATATTACAGGCGATGCAGCCTGCGCCGTGATCATCGACACGATAGCCATTGATGCGGCTGCAATTGAAGACGCAGACAACAATGATATGCGAGATTGATGAATGGCCAGTGAGCACTGGACGCGCTATGTAAGATTTATTATTACTGTAAAAAAGGTGGCCATAGCCACCTTTTTTAATGTTTCAGCGATAGATATCGCTAAATTATTGCGCGTCTTTGGTGCCTTTGTTTTTCACATACTTTTCAAGCCACTGATCTTGCTCCCAAAGGGTATGTAACACACTTTCTTTTGCGCGATATCCATGGCTTTCTTTTGGCAACATAACTAATCGCGTCACCGCACCTAAGCCTTTGAGCGCGTTAAAATAACGCTCACTTTGCATAGGGTACGTACCTGAGTTATTGTCCGCTTCACCATGAATGAGCAGAAGAGGCGTCTTCATTTTTTCAGCATGCATAAACGGTGACATGGAATAATAAACTTCAGGAGCATCCCAGTAATGGCGCTCTTCCGACTGAAAGCCGAAGGGAGTAAGCGTACGATTGTAGGCGCCAGAACGTGCTATACCTGCCGCAAATAAATCTGAGTGAGACAACAGGTTTGCTACCATAAATGCGCCGTAGCTATGACCGCCAACCGCAACCCGCTCTGGGTCAATCAGCCCTTTTTTGTTCAACGCATCAATTGCTGCTTTTGCATTGGCAACAAGCTGCGTTCTAAAGGTATCGTTTGGCTCTTCATCACCTTCCCCTACAATAGGAAATGATGCATCGTCTAGAACAACGTAACCTTTTGTTACCCAATAAATTGGCGAACCATACCATGGGTAAATAAAACGGTTAGGGTTTTGTGTGTTTTGGCCCGCGCTTGATTTGTCTTTAAATTCTTCAGGATAGGCCCACAGGATCATCGGGTAGCGTTTGCCTTCCTCATAATCTGTTGGCAAATACAGCGTGCCCGTTAGGTCTAAGCCATCATTACGCTGATAAGTAATCACTTCTTTCTTAACGTTTTGAATGCTTTCAAACGGGTTTGAAAAATGTGTTAGTTGAGTCAGCGCGTTGTCTTTTAAGCTTCGGAAATAGTAATTAGGGTAATCTTGTTTCGACTCAATTCTTACCAGCAAGCGATCGTTATTTATGTTGAAATCGCGCAATTCTTCGAATTTGTCCGTGTACTCACTTAGATAAACCCGAGATGTTTCAAGCGTTTCTAAATTAAATTTATCCAAGAACGGAAACTGTCCTTCAGGTGTAAACCCCTCTCCCAATAAAAACGCACTTTCTCCGTCTACAGCAAGAACATCTTTGAAGTATTCATTTTTGCGAGTAACAAAACTACCAGGATCACTGTAACTATCTTGATAGCTTCTGTTTGAGATAATCTGTGCGGTTTTACTTTGGTCAGGGCTAAACAAATACGTTTTAATATTGCGCGTATTCCACCAATAATCCATAGCGACGGCTGTGCTGTCGTCGCTCCAAATAAAGCGATAAAACCTGTCTTCTGTTTTGAGGATTTGCTCGGCGTCGCCATCAAATGGAGGCGCTAACTGCATAAGCCTGTCTCGATGGGTGACCTCTGTTTCCGGGTCGCCACCGTCTAGCGCTTCAGCATACACAATGGTATTGGGCTTATCGTTGCGCCACTGAATATCACGAGGCCCAGTGCGAACCGCCATGAAGCCTTGAGGTAAGTCTTCGATAAGCGGAACGTCGACAAGTGCTTTAGCTAGCTTACCTTTTTCATCATAAAGGCCAATGCTGTGAGGAAAACGCCTGTAGGTCACTAAGTAGGAAAAAGGAAGCTTGTATTCCTCTACCATCACATAATCGCCGGCAGGAGAAACACTTACATCTCCATACATTCCCGATGCAAGCCAAAGCGAAGGCTGACCATTAAGAGGAACCTTATAAATTTCAGAACGTGCTAATTGCTCGAAATTAAATTCGTCATTTTTGTTTTTCAGCAAATCTTGATATGTGCGGTTTTGTGCTTTTTTACCGTCGCTTACTGATATTGTTGGCCCGCTTGGAACGGCGATACTTGTGTCGATTAACGCTTTTCTATCTTTTGGCACAACTTTTACAAGAAGAGAAAGGCTATCGGCGTTCCAGTTCAGGGGTTCGCCCATATTCGCATTAATGGGTTTATCAAAAAGCTTTCTCGCTGACGCCGCTTCGATATCAAGCACCCAAAGTTCAACGTCTTTCTTTGCTGTATGAGTAAATGCCATGTAGCGCTGGTTAGGGGACCAAGTAAAATTGGTTAACCGAGGCGCTTCTGGCATACCTTTAATAGTAAGGCTATCTTTACTACCTACCCGCTGAACCTGAAGATTGTTGTAATACGTTACTCGGCTTCCAATGTTAGTAGTAGGGTCAATTCTTAGCCCTGCTAAACGAAGCTCTTCTTTCGATAAGTCTTCTATCGACTTATAGTTGTCGCGAAACAACAGCACCATATTCTGTTGTGCATCGTCTACCAGTGTCGCTGGAGCTAGCGTAACATCTACCAGATCAAGAATTTCTTTAGATGGCTTTTGATATTGCAGTGCATCCTGTGCAAATAGCTGAGAAGAGCATGCGGCAAATAGGACAAACATCCATTTTCTTAGCATTCTATTTCCTTAATGTAGTTATTGAGAATATCTAAAAAAAACGAGGTATCGCCTCTGTAAACAAACAGCTGGCTTAATACCTCGCTCTGATATATTTGATAAGCGCATACTTTAACGTTTACGAGCTTTGACGCTTACGAGCTTTGACGTTTAAAGAGGGCTTGTTTTCACCGCAGTGCCGCTAATGCTTACCATAAGCATGCTGCCTTTATCGCCGATGACTTGATAGTCTAAATCGATACCAACTACCGCATTGGCCCCCATGCTTCTGGCTTCATGCTCTAGCTCTGTAAACGCTAACTTACGTGCAGTAGTAAGTTCTTCTTCATAGGAACCTGAGCGGCCGCCAACGATATCCCGAATAGAGGCAAAAAGATCTTTGAATACGTTTGCGCCCATTACGGCCTCGCCTACAACAATACCGTAATACGCTTCAATCTTGTGCCCTTCTAGTGTTGGGGTAGTTGAAACAATCATGTGTAACTCCTTTTAATATGCACCATATTTTTAGCTTTAAAGGCTTTTGCCGTTTAGCTGTTGTCTTTAAACCATTGCTGAATCGACTCAACAAGCGCCTGCGCTTTACTGCTGTCATATGCCACGGTAGGCTGATTTCCCCAAACAGGTTTTGGCCACGCACAATCAGTATCAAACCGCGCAACATGGTGCACATGAAGCTGTCGCACCACGTTACCTAGTGCAGCCACATTTAACTTAAGCGGTGAAAACAGGGCCTGCAAGGCTTTAGACGCTAGGGCCGACTCTCGCAATAAGGTAACTTGTTCTTCTTCTGACAAGTCGATAATTTCCGCAATATCATTTTTCATAGGCACTAAAATTAGCCACGGAAACTGACTGTCGTTCATTAACAGTACACGACATAGCGAGAGATCACAGACAAAAAATGTATCATTGTGTAAACGGCTATCTAACTTAAACATCAAGATTATCCAATGTAGTAGGCACAACGGTAAGCAGAGCGCGTTGACCTATCGCTACCTTTGCATTAGGAAACACAATAGCCTCACCATCTTGCTCTGCAAGATATTGTTTACCCGGCTCAGAGGCTAATACCGTGCCCTTGGGATAGTCAGTGAAATTTGGCGTATCATCATCAAAATGAAGTTCAAACTGCTCTTCATTGCGATTTATAACCTGGTTCACGCGATAGATATCAAGGTCGTTGATATCAACCGTGGGCGCATAATCATCTTGAGTAATAAGCTGCGTTATGGCGTTTTTCGCATCTTCAAAACGTCGCATATCGTTTTGCCCGAATGGACGAACTTTACCAAGCTCGACGGTGAATGCATGGGCATTGTATTGGTATGATGAAAAATAGCTAAAGGTGGTTGTGGGGCTCTCTGATAGCAAAATAGTTTTAACACCGCATGCTGCTAAAAATGCAAGCTGACCTTTGCTATGAACCCTGTCATGTAAGTAAGGATAAACAGCAAATTTTTCGTTTTTGGATGCGCGAATTGCGGTATGCAAATCGTAGTGATAACGAATGCCTTCTTCCGCTTCAAAGAACGATGCTACAGCGTCTTCAAGCTGTTTAGCACGCACACGCTCTGCGTTGACCATGCCCTCGCCCTTTGAATGGGCGCCACTAAATAAACGGTTCATGTTTTCTTCAACAAAGCGCTCTGCAATATCCATCGCCGGCAAATTACCGAACAAGAACAACACATCGTGGGACAGGGTAATTGCGCCTGTAAGAATACCTTTAACCAAATCATCACAAATTTCGATGGGCGCGGTCTCGTTGCCATGTACACCACAGGATAAAACGATGCGCTTTTTTTGATGGGCGGGAGACTTTACAGAAAAGCTAATAATACCCGGTGCGGTGATATCGACCCGCGTCCCGTTTGAAAGCATAAAATGGCTAGGTTGTTCGAATAGTGCGGAGTCGCGGCGAGATAAAGCTAAAAAGTTGCCGCTGTCAATAAGTTCTTGCATGATTTTCTGCTTAACTACTCTGTCTGATCTAAATTGTTATCAGTGTACCGAGTGAGGCCTGTAAAATCACGTAGTCTCAATGTTTTATTGTTGCAACATGTAAGCGGGTGATGACGCCCATATAGTTAATGTAGCGAAGAAATATTGAACGTGATCATTTTGACGCAAATGCTAGCGCCACGGCAACGTTGATGAAAAGAGTAAGGGCGGGATTAACACACTGAAAGAGGGAGAGTATGCACTGTTTTTATGCACATTCTATTTAGGCGTAACCGCTACGCCTTTAACCGAGTGGGCGAATTGCCAATGATTATTTCTTGCTGAGCCAACGTAACAAAGTCATTAAATGGGATGGCCCTTGAAAACAAGTATCCTTGGCCTTGCGATACATTCACTTCTCTTAATATGTGAAGCTGTTCTATTGTCTCAATGCCCTCTGCCACAACACTGCACCCTTTCGCGTGACCGATAATTTTAGCCGCTTCGATAATGGCGCGATTGACTGGATCACCCTCTAGTTCCATTACAAATGACTTGTCAATTTTCAATGCGTCTAGGGTTAAGTCTCTTATGTAGGCAAGATTAGAATACCCCTTACCAAAGTCATCAACGGATATGGATACGCCTAAACTGCGTAGCTCATCTAACTGTTTTTTCACCATAAGTGAGTTTGATAAAGCAACATCCTCAGTCAGCTCCAACTCGATTGATGACAAAGGCATGGAGTAAGTATCACTTAACATAGTTAAAGTGGGCACTAACTGATTGTCATAAAGCTGGGTTGGAGAAATGTTTACCGACAAAACAATGGGCATTTTCAGTTCGTTTAGCTGAACCAAAGCTCGGAATGCTTGTTCAAGTGTCCAATAACCGAGTTCATTCATCATATTATATGATTCAGCCGCTTCAATAAGCGGGCCCGGAAATAACACGCCATCTAATGGGTGATTCCAACGCAACAGACACTCGGCTCCTATTACGCTAAGCGTTTTTAAATCCACTTTAGGTTGGTAGTACAACTCAAGTTCATTTTGAGCAAGCGCGCGTTTAAGGTCCGCTTTAAGCGCCAAGCTTCTTCCTGTGTCAGTTTTATCCGATTTGGTCAGCGCATAATAATTTTCGTACTTGTTCTCTTTCGCCTGCTTTAGGGCGGTTTCTGCACGAGAAACAAAGTGTGTTATATCAAAATCGCACTGTCCGCTGCACACCACGCCAACGTTGAAGTCTGCAATAAAGGCCGTTCCTTCATAGTGCATGGGTGTTTTAAAATGCTCGACTAGCCGTTCAAACATTTGACGCATGAATTGTTCGTTGTTCGTGTTAGGAAAAACGATGCCAAATACATCGCCGCTGATCCTACCTACAAAAGCGGTTTGACCAAAAAGAAGCTGAATACGATTTGCTATCTCGAGTAGAAAGCGGTCGCCAACATGGATACCTAAGCTAGTGGTCACGTCGGAGAAACGCACCACATCCACCAGCATCAAAGAAATAGAAGCACTACTAGATGCTTTTTTTGAAATGCTATCGATAAACGAGAATCGATTAGGAATAGTTGCCAGTGATGTATGTTGGCTCATGATGTTTTCCTTGAGCTTTACGCTTCTAGGTACTAAAAACAACTACTTATACCAGTCCGCATAGATAAGTGCCCACTCAGAAGGCGCTGGCAAGTTTCCTAGCGAAGCGTGGGAATGCAGGAATGGCTTTTCCCTTTCAAATTCCCAGAATGAAGCTAGGAACCTTGCCAGACCTTCCCAAAGGGCGAGTTTAAAATGTCCGTACTCTTTGTTGTGTCACCTTGATGTAGAACCACTATACCTGCGGTAACACGCCGCGATTACGAACATTTTAACTCTCGCTGAGTGAGTAATTATCTATGCGGACTGGTATCATATAAAAGCACGGTCGAGCAATAGGCGCAACGACGGTAACGTATTAATTTGAATACTTGTATATAGCATCAAACAACAATAACGTAAAAATTGAGTAAAGGCCTGTTTTAATTTTACGCTTATCTTTGTTGTCAGCATTTCAAAAACAAAAAACCCGGCTAGTTTAGCACTGCCGGGTTCTTTATTTTACGCCTTGCGATTAGCCTTCAATCTTACACGGTGAAAGCTTCCAAACGCGCTCAACGTAGTCACGAATTGAGCGATCTGAGGTAAATTTACCCATCTTAGCCGTATTTATAATGGCCATTTCAGCCCAGCGCTCTTTGTCGCGATAGGCAGCATCAACTGCAATTTGTGCATCAGAATAAGCTCGGAAATCTGCCAATACCATGTACGGGTCGCCATTATCCAGCAAGCTTTGCTTGATAGATACTAAGGCACCTGGTTTGCCCGGCGTGAAGTAATCGGTTTCTAACCAATCAAGCACAGCTTTGATTTCTGAATCTTTGTAATAGTAATCGTACGGGTTATAGCCCTTAGCTTTAAGCTCGTTTACTTGTTCTACCGTCAATCCAAAAATAAAGATGTTGTCGTCGCCTACTTCTTCGGCAATTTCAACGTTTGCGCCATCTAGCGTACCGATAGTTACTGCACCGTTTAGCGCTAGCTTCATGTTACCGGTACCCGATGCCTCTTTACCTGCTGTACTGATTTGCTCAGATACGTCTGCCGCCGGGATCATTTTCTCTGCAAGAGAAACGCGATAGTTTGGTAAAAACGCAATCTTAATCTTGTTATTAACCCGTGGGTCGTTGTTAATCTTGTCGGCCACTTTATTGATAGCATAAATGATATCTTTAGCTAGTTTGTAGCCAGGTGCTGCTTTCGCACCAAAGACAAACACTCGAGGGTGCATATCGTAATCAGGGTTTTCAAGAATTCGACGGTACAGTGCCATTATGTGCAACAAGGCTAGGTGCTGACGCTTATATTCATGAAGACGCTTAATCTGCACGTCAAATATGGCATTAACATCCACTTCTAAGTCGAGTGACTTACGAATTTCATCGGCCAACAGTTCCTTATTTTCTAGCTTCACTTTCATGAATTGCTTCTGGAACGTTTTGTTGCTCGCGAATTTAGCTAAACCTTGAAGTTTGTCTAAGTCACGTGGCCAATCATCACCAATTTTCTTATCAATTAGCTTAGAAAGCCCAGGGTTACACGCTTTCAACCAGCGACGTGGCGTAATACCATTGGTTACGTTAGTAAGTTTACCCGGATATAGCTCATCGAATTCTGGGAACAATGACGACTTAACAAGACGAGAGTGCATTTCTGCAACGCCGTTTACCGCAAACGAGCCGATAACCGATAGATGACCCATGCGCACCATCTTTTCGTTGCCTTCTTCAATTATAGAAAGCTTCTCTTTCATGGCATTGTCACCGGGCCATTTCTTATCAACCTCAGCCATAAAGCGATGGTTAATTTCGTAAATGATCTCTAGGTGACGAGGAAGGATCTTCTCTATCATTCGAGCAGGCCACTTCTCTAGCGCCTCTGGTAACAAGGTATGGTTGGTGTACGCGAAGACCTTAGTACAAATACCCCATGCTTCATCCCAACCAAGCTCTGCGCGGTCAACAAGAATACGCATAAGCTCTGGCACAGAAATAGCCGGATGTGTGTCATTTAGCTGAATAACAACTTGGTCAGCGAAACGGCTCCAATCATCGCCATGGGCGCGCTTGTAGCGGCGAATAATGTCTTTCAATGAACATGAGCAGAAGAAATACTGCTGGATTAAGCGAAGCTCTTTACCGGCTTCCGTCTCATCATTGGGATAAAGCACTTTTGAAATGGTTTCTGCCTGCACGTTTTCACGCTGTGCATCAACATACCCACCTGCATTAAACACGTCCCAGTTAAAGTAGCCCGACGCTTCTGACTGCCATAGGCGCAGTACGTTGACAGTTTTACCTTCATAACCCACCACAGGAATATCCCACGGCACACCTTTAACGATAGAGCCTGGGTGCCACTCTTTTAGCACTCGGCCATTTTCTCCGTACTTGGTTTCTACGTAGCCGTATAACGATACTTCTTGTGTAGATTCTGGACGGCAAATTTCCCATGGGTTGCCGTAGTCTCGCCAGCTGTCTGGACGCTCGATTTGCGCACCGCTTTTAATTTCCTGACGGAATAAGCCGTGTTCATAATGAATTCCGTAACCGATAGCCGGTAATTCCATTGTTGCTAGAGAGTCGATGAAGCACGCTGCAAGACGACCAAGGCCGCCGTTACCCAACGCCATATCAGGCTCTTCTTCGAGAATATCTGAAATTTCCACACCCAGCTCTTTTAATGCAGCACTTGCTACATCAAACAAGCCAAAGTTTTGCAGGTTGTTTGATAACAAACGACCCATAAGGAATTCAGCAGAAAAGTAGTGAACAGCGCGGGTGTCGTTCAGATAATGGGTTTTCTGCGTTTTGCGCAACCCTTCTAGCACTTGCTCTTGAATTGCTGCGCACGTGGCTTTCCACCAGGCGTGATTGTTTGCTTTGTTTTCGTCGGTGCCTAATGTGCAGTGTAGGTGTTTGATCACGGCAGACTTAAAAGCCGCTTTATCGATCACTGGAGAGGGTTGCGTCTTGGTCGCTTTTGCGTTCATTTTGCGTCTCACTCTTAAATAAGAAATGGCGTTTTAGCGCCGAAAAGTAATTTAATTACAAAATATCTTAAGAATATGACAGCAATATATCAGTACTAAAACGGTTATGTTGTAATAATTTTGTTAAAATTACAAAAAATCGCATGAATTCGTATTCATTCATGCGATTTTTAACAATTTTATTACAAATAACAATTGAAGTAGGTTTAATTTTGACCTTATTTAATGATTTTTCCTACAAGCAATTCAGCCTCAGCGATTAATTCTTGTAAGTGACTTTCACCATTAAAGCTTTCAGCATAAATTTTGTAGATTTGCTCAGTGCCAGAAGGTCGTGCTGCAAACCAACCATTCTCCGTCGACACTTTTACCCCGCCAATCGCGGCGTTATTTCCTGGAGCATGTGTTTGAACAGAGATAATTGGCTCTCCAGCAAGGGTATCGCTGGTAACCACCGACGCATCCATAGCTGACAATTTTTGCTTTTGTTCAAGGGTTGCTGCTACATCAACGCGGCTGTATACAGGCGCAGCAAATTTTTCAGTTAGCGCTTCGTAATGCTCACCAGGATCTTTACCCGTCACGGCAAGAATTTCTGCCGCTAGCAGGCATAGAATAAAACCGTCTTTATCTGTAGCCCAGGTGCTTCCGTTTCGTTCTAGGAAAATACCACCAGCACTTTCCTCACCCGCAAAACCAATAGTGCTATTAGATAAACCTTCCACAAACCACTTAAAGCCTACTGGCATTTCGGCTAATGGTTTACCCAAACTTTTGGCAACACGATCTATCATGCTGCTCGAAACCAGGGTTTTACCAATATTAAGTTCGCTCGGCCAATCTGGGCGATGTGTATACAAATAATTGATGGCAACCGCCAAGTAATGGTTAGGGTTCATAAGCCCTGCGCTTTTACACACTATACCGTGACGATCAAAATCGGGGTCATTCCCCCAGGCTAAATCAAAGTTGTCTTTAAGCTCGATAAGCCCCGCCATGGCATAGGCAGAGGAACAGTCCATGCGAAGCTTGCCGTCTTTGTCTCGGCGCATAAAACCAAATTGCGGGTCAACAGCGTCGTTAACAACCGTAATATCCAGCCCATATTTTTCAGCAATTTTTGACCAGTAGCCTACCCCAGCACCACCTAATGGATCTGTGCCTAGCTTTAAATTAGCCTTGGCAATGGCCTCCATATCAACGACTTTTGCTAAGTCTTCGATATAAGGTTCCATAAAGTCTTCTTCGCGAAATAGTTTGCGAGCGCTCGCTTGGCGGATATCAATACGCTGAACGTCTTTATTCCCATCTGCAATTAATGCGTTGGCGCGTTCTTGAATTTGCTTGGTCACGTCGCTATCGGCAGGCCCACCGTGAGGCGGGTTATATTTAAAGCCACCGTCTGAAGGAGGGTTATGAGAAGGCGTGATGACAATGCCGTCTGCTTTGTCGGTATTGCCCGCACGATTGTAACGGATAATAGAACGAGAAATAACAGGAGTTGGTGTATAGCCCATGCTTTCGTTGTCCGCGCGCTGTACAACAACATCAACACCATTGGCGCATAAAACTTCTATAGCGGTAACCATGGCAGGTTCAGATAGTGCGTGGGTATCTTTACCGACGAATAGTGGGCCGTCAATTCCTTCTTGCTGTCGATATTCTACCAGTGCCTGGCAGATTGCACTGATGTGCGTATCGGTAAACGTAGCGTTTGACGCTGTACCTCTATGACCAGATGTACCAAAAGAGACCGCCTGTCCCGGGTCACTCATATCCGGTTTATAGCTGTAATACTGACTCACTAGCTGCGCTACGTTAATGAGCTGCTCTTTTGCTGCATGCTCTCCAGCCTGCGGATGTAATGCCATGAAAAAAATCCTTATTTAGAAGTTTCGTTGTTCTATACCTTGGCTTGCTATTTACCTTCTGAAGAGAAACGTGCAATCACGGTTTCAATAACATCGGGTTGATAGCCTAAGTTACGCAAAACTTGTTCCAGCATATTCGTTTTCTTGGCAGTATTGTTATTTGTTACCACCCAGAACGGGCTATCAGGGATAGCTTTAGGATTAGTACTGCTGCCGTTTTCCAGCAATGCCGCCTTACTTGTTGCAAAGTACGTACGGTCTTTACCTTTTATACTTTCAACACGAGTAAAGTTTTCTGCATTAAGCTTGTGCGCTGCACTTAAAACAAACAAGAATTGATCAACGCGCTTGGTAAACGTGCCTAATGCATCTTTTGACACCGCTTCAAGAATGTCTCTTTTCGAGTGAGCTTCTGCTGCTGGCGTTACTGAAGAAACTTCCGAAACCTTTTTAGCTGCCCTTGAGCTCGCAGGCGCTTTTGCTGCCGTTGTTTTAGCTGGAGCTTTCTTCGCTGCAGCCTTTGGCGCTGCTTTAACTGCTGAACTGGCTGTCGCTTTAGTAGGCGCTTTGGTTTGTACTTTGGTCGCCTCTTGAGTTTCAACTTCGGGTGTTGACTCACTTGCGTTATCTGCGGTTTCTACAACGTCTGTACTTTTTGACTGGCTTGTTTTTACAGATGTAGATGAAGCCCCACCATGCTGGACACCATGAGACACGGCACCGTCTTCAGGCAAAAGTAAACGTCTTAAAATTTGTGATGCACTCTCACCAATATGCTTCGTTTGGCTGGCGATGAAGGCATATAAATCGTCATCTATTTCAATGCTTTTCATAACTACTTCCTTTTTAAGAGGCACCATTATAGACAACACAGATAAACTACGCAGCACTTAATAACAGATGTTTTGCGGGAATCTATGCTAATAAGGTAAGAAAGTGACGTTTTACTGCTTCCCATTCCGTCGTATTTGCTGTCGATAAAGTCCATGTAAGCCGTTTTTACTTTTTCAAAAATAGACGTCGCCTTAACAATATTAAGAACATAGGAGAAACAACTCAACGAACCATCAAGTCGCTGATATACCTGCGTATAAAATTTAACAGGTAATTCAATAGAAAGCCTTTCACTATCGTTGCTATTATTAAGTAGTGACCTTCGAAACACCACATCGTCGGCACTCGTTACCGTTCGCTAAACATGTAAACTAGAACATGAACTCAGACATGAACTCAGACATGAACTTAAACATCATTGCGCAACATCCTTAGAAAAGCCTTAATCGCTTTCTCACTGTTTAATACGTAGTGTGACAGAGTAACTTTAAACTTAAGTGACAATTATATGCGCCAAGATATCATTAATGTACAGCGGGCTCTTAGTCAGAAAATTATTGGTAAAGATCACCAATTAAAACTCGCAATAACCTGTTTACTTGCCAATGGCCACTTATTAATTGAAGACTTACCGGGAATGGGTAAAACCACCCTTTCTCATGCGCTTTCCCAAGTTTTTGGCCTACAATATTCTCGCATTCAATTTACTTCTGACTTACTCCCATCAGATATGTTGGGCGTAAACATTTTTCATAGTAATGAACAAGACGAGGCAAAGCGCTTTTCGTTTAGACACGGCCCAATTTTTAGCCAAATGGTGTTAGCGGACGAGCTAAACAGAGCCAGCCCCAAAACACAAAGCGCCCTGTTAGAAGCGATGGAAGAGCGACAAGTAAGTATAGATGGTGTAACCCACGCGCTACCTTCTCCATTTTTTGTTATTGCTACACAAAACCCAAGCTATCAATCGGGCACTTATCCCTTGCCAGAGTCCCAACTCGACCGTTTCTTTATGCGTATCTCTTTGGGCTATCCAGCATGGGAAGCAGAAAAAGCCATGCTATTGCAACAGGATGCATCAGCACCGCTTGCACAAATACTAAATGAGGAGAATTTGCGCGAGATGCAACGAAAGGTAGCCGCTATTCATACCAGCGATGCCATTATTCATTACATACTAAGATTGGTTAGTGAAAGTAGAGAAAGTAATGATTACCCTAATCCCCTATCGCCACGAGCGAGTAGAGCGATACTCCAAGGTGCCAAAGCCTGGGCGTTTGTTTCCGGAAAATCATATGTTACTCCCGAAGATGTACAGGCCGTCTTCGTGGCCATTACCGCTCATAGGCTAACATTGTCTTCACATCAGTTGGCACAAGGGCAGCAAACCCATGCTTTTGACGGTGAAAAACTGAGCCAGAAATTACTTGATAGTATTGACCCACTGGCAGCCTAGCATTCATGAATTTTCGGAGCGCTAAAGGTGCGTAGAATGCCAGCTTCACTGTCGAATTACCTACAACGCAGGCTATTAAAGTGGTTAGACAGGCGAGTTCCGGCTTCTCACGAACATCACCTCAACTTAAATAGTATTTTTATATTGCCGAGCGGATTCGGTTGGTCTTTTATTATTCTATCGCTGTGTTTGTTTTTACTTGGCACTAACTACCAAAACAACTTGATGTTGCTGCTTAGCTATTTGTGCTTAAGCATTATGCTATTAACGCTGTTTTACACTCATCAAAACTTTGCGCGTTTAGCGCTTAAAGCGACGCCCCCCAGTCCATTTCACTGTAACTTACAGGGTGAATTGCAGCTTCAGGTTATCCCTCACGCGACAGCGCCAACAAAAACGTGCAATGGTGTATTAGCAATAAAATGGCTAAATACAGTGCGCCCCATGGATACGACTGCTCATGCAAGCAATGAAAACATCTCAGTGGCTCAGCAGACGTACAGCTTTTCTTTAAACGGCAATGAAGTTACGGATACAAGACAAACGCAAACCCTCAGCGTGCCTCTTCCAATACCCGAACGGGGGCGATTTGCACTCGGCAGACTAACCATTGCATGCGATTTTCCGTTGGGATTATACAAATGCTGGACCCACCTCGATTTTGACCAACAAGTCACTGTCTACGCAAAACCTCAAGAAGGTCCGGTCACTGTTAATAAGGTAGCGAGTTCTAATGACTCGGATAGCGTCAGTCAGGTTAACGACCTTACAAGTAACGAGGACTTCTACGCATTAAGCGATTACGAAGTTGGACAGCCGCTTAATCGCGTATCATGGAAGCATGTGGCGAAAAACGGAAATTGGGTTTCGAAATCCTTTACCTCCTTGCAAAGCGACAGTTTTGTACTTTCAGTTCCCTCAAACATAGATGTGGAAACTGCCGTATCGGCACTTACCTATGCAACATTGTCTTGGACAGGCGCAGACCGGGTATTTGGGATACAGTACAAAGGGCTTAACATTGCCCCTGCTCACGGGGTAAAACAAATGCACGAATGTCTTAGTGCACTTGCTTGTTTGAATTCGCATTCATCACAAGCTTCTTCAACCTCAAATAAAACGGTCTCAATATCTTCCATAAAGACTGAAAAAGCGAGGTCAACGAAATGAGCTCCGCTATCTTAAGCCGTTTATCACAATTAACTGTTGTTAAAAGCGTGTTTAGCCAACCAACGTCCGTGGCTGTGCTTATGCTCTGCATAGCTTTCTCTCTTATTCTTTTTACTCTCACCGCGCCGCTTATGACATGGGTAATTATGCTAGGTGGATGTGCTGTGACAGTGAGAGCCGCAGGCCTTAGTGCGTTGAATAGTTTGCCAACATCACGCACGGTTAACTTGCTGGCGATCTTGGCAGTGTTCGCATTATCGTGGTTCGGCTTTTCAGTAGGATTGCTTGATAGCATGATCAACCTATTGACCGTCGCTTGCGCGCTCAAAATCATGCTGGTTGAGAAAAAACGAGATTTTCACTTAATTGTATGTACCTGTTTGTTCTTAATCGGCTGCGGATTTATTTCGTCTCTAAGCGTATTTGCGTGGATTGGCTATACAGGAATACTGGCCCTGCTGCTATTTGCGACTGCCATTTATCACGGTGCAGGAATACCTAAATCAAAAAGCATTAAATTCGTGACCGTGCTTATTGTCCAAGCTTTCCCTATCGCGCTGCTACTGTTCTTACTGCTTCCCCAACTCCCTCCGCTTTGGCAGATGCCCACGTCAAAGTCGACTGAAACCGGGCTTTCTGACACGGTGACGCCAGGTGATATTGCGTCACTTGCAAGTTCGTCTGAATTGGCTTTCAGCGCCACATTTGAAAACGCAGAAGCAGTCCCTGTTGCACCGTCCAGGTATTGGCGCGCTATGACCTTAGAATATTTTGACGGGAAAACCTGGTCTATTAGCAACAAACGCAAACAGGCAGAGCAGCAGTTAGCTTACATGGGCAAGCCAACACCCTTGTCAGCTCTGGCCGAGGAAAATACGCCTCAAGTGATAAGTTATGAATTGATCGTGGAACCCACACAGCAAACGTGGCTGTTTGCGCTAGCGCCTTCGACCCCCAACAACCGCGAGAACAGTATTTTCGTAAGAAGTCTTTTTGATTTTACGTTAAGGGCGAATAGCCCAATATCCAGTAAGAAGGCGTTTTATCTGCGCTACTATCCAACTGCTCAAATCACTAGCGGAATAGGAAATTTTGAATCGCAACTAAACCTTCAGGTTTCCATGAATGGCAACCCTCAAGCCAGAGCATGGGGACAGACACTTGCCAAACAATACTCGAGCGCACAACAAATAGTTAGCGCAATAATGCGTGAATTTAATCAAGGGGGCTTCCGCTACACCCTATCGCCGAACGCCATGCCTACCGACCCCATCGACCGTTTTTTATTTGAAGAACGCTCAGGTTTTTGTGCCCATTACGCAGGCGCCATGGTGTATGTGCTTCGCGCCGCAGGAGTACCGGCAAGAATGGTGACAGGCTACCAGGGCGGAAACGCACTTAATGACAATGTGCTTCAAATAAGGCAGTACGATGCACATGCGTGGGTGGAAGCATTTATTGATGGTGTGTGGATTCGACACGACCCAACGAGTATGGTGGCACCGTCACGCTTAACCTTCGGGCTTGAACGTGCGCTGGAAGAGCTTGGGGAGTCTCGTGAAGCCAGTATTTTGGGCGACCTTAGCAACGCTGCTATTTTTGCAACGTTACAAAGCTGGTTTCAACAGCTCGATTACTCATGGAGTAAATGGGTACTGGGCTTTGACAATACTGCGCAAACCAACATGCTTGAAGAATTACTAGGCTCGCTAACGCCGCAAAAAATGCGAGTTGTATTTCTTTCCGCCATTGGCCTAATTGGGCTTATTTTAGCGCTTTATTTTTTACCCAAAACGCATCGCAACACACTGTCGCCCTCACACAGAGTTTTACTAAACGCAATAAAATGGGTTGAAGCTAAAACAGGAAAAGAAAGAGGGAATAAAACCTTGTCCGCCTTTATGACTGAAGTTAACCCTTTGATAAACGAAGATGCTGCCAAGGCACTAAGACTACTGTGTGAACTATTTGAGCACGAAAAATACGCACACCGAACACAAGAGGCAAATGTTTATCCAACCATGAAGCGTCAGCTAAAAATGTTAAAACAGGCATTAAAGTAGGAAATAGCTAAACCGGTTGCACCTTTAACACTCACACTTCCCCCTTTTTAGTGCAGACTAATTAATAGTGCCTTGGCGCGAGCGCCTATCAACACAACCACAAATTTGTACAAGCCATTGTTTTTAATAGCAATAAGCAACGAATTTAAGCGTATTTTGGTTATTGGCACTTTTTTAGCTTTGTACAAGTGGATAACAAAAGTACGAAGGCGCTTATACAAGTATTAGTTGCCAACGGGCTTTAGAGTACAAAGGCGTACACATAACCGACGGTTTATTTGTTAGCTACCACAATGCATGAGTTTCGGACAAAGGCGTCCCCAGTTCTTTCTTACGAGAGCGCTGCGGACGCCTTTTTTTGATCTTCTGGAACGCATTGAAACAGCAAACGCCAACACACAGATGACAACTTATTAATAACGACAACGTGAGGTGAAACCATGGCTTATCTTCTCCCCGCTGAGTTTGCAACCAAGATGGTAGATGCAGGCGAAGCTAAAATTTATATGTCTACACGAGATACTCTAATCCGCGCTTATATGGCAGGTGCAATATTGGCCCTTGCCGCTGTTTTTGCCGTTACCATTGCCGTTCAAACCGGCGTGTTTCTTCTTGGCGCAGTGTTGTTCCCAGTGGGCTTTTGTATGCTCTACCTTATGGGATTTGACCTATTAACCGGCGTGTTTGTACTTACCCCACTCGCTTGGCTTGCACAGCGACCTGGCGTCACGCCAAAACAAATTCTACGAAATTGGGGATTAGTATTTTTAGGTAACTTTGGCGGCGCATTAACCGTGGCCTTTATGATGTCGTTTATTTTTACCATGGGGTATAACGTGGATGGCGGTGCCATCGCGACTAAGGTAGCCAGCATTGGGGAAGCTCGTACATTGGGCTACGCAGAGCACGGCGTTGCAGGCTGGTTCACCATTTTTATTCGCGGCATGTTGTGTAACTGGATGGTGTCGCTAGGCGTAGTGGGTGCAATGATTTCAACCCACGTTAGCGGAAAAGTACTAGCCATGTGGATGCCAATCATGCTGTTCTTCTTTATGGGTTTTGAGCACTCAGTAGTAAACATGTTCCTTTTCCCATTTGGCCTTATTATGGGCGGCGATTTCTCAGTTATGGACTACTTCATTTGGAACGAGATCCCAACTGCACTTGGAAATCTTGTTGGTGGCCTCGCCTTTACTGGACTAACCCTATACACCACCCACGTTAAGACGCTACCAAAACGTACTATCCCTGTTGATAAAGCCGCTGCATCGCAAACACTGCCTATTTAATTAAGGCGCTTATCTTAAAGCCATCATGTCTTGTCCCTACAAGACACGTCATGATGGCGTTATCCGTTTCCTTGGAAATAACTAATTGGGCTCATAATTAAATATGCAGGTAAGAAGCAATTAAACATGAATGAGCGAGCCGCGTTAAACGCCCCAATTAACCCACCAGCTAACATGCTCAGTGTAAGTGCATTTTCTACAGCCGGCGTTAAAGCGATAAACCAAGATGCATACGCTTTTCATGTTTCTGATAACCCAAATCAAAGCAGCGTTTTTGTTATCGCCGACGGTGTAAGTAGCAGTACGGTTAGCCAAGTTGCTAGCGACTTTGCTACCAGTCAGTTTATTAAACTGTTTAATATGGCGCCGGAACAATGGTCGGTTAAGACGCGCGCGGAAACCATTATTAAAGAGATAAACGCGCTACTTTATACTCGTACGCAGAGAAGCCCTTTTTGCTATACACCAGAAAAAGGTTATGTTTGCACGTTAACAGTGGCGGTGGTAACAGGCAATCACATGGATGTATTTCATGTAGGGGATTGTCAAATTCAGGTTATTTCTAAGAAGGCACAGTCGCCTGTCTTACTCACAAAACCTCATCGTCAAGTATCGGAAAGTGAGCCTTCGCAGAGTTATCTTACTAGAGCATTAGGCGTTAAAGCGAATATAGACATCGACCACACAACACTCACCCTCAACTCATCGAGCACGTTTTCGATAAGTAGCGACGGGGTTTATGAGTTTGTTTCGCTACCTACCATTCTTATGAAAATCAATGAGGCCGATACGCTTTCGGAAAACCAAGCCGCGTTGGTAGTACATGAGGCATTTACTAGAGGAAGCGATGACAACCTCACCTTACTTCTCGTAAAGGTTCTCGTAGCTAGCCATGATGGCCTAAACGATCACAGACATCCAACGTATGCCGGCGTTTCAAGTTCACCTCATTCATCTGTACTTCACAGGTCATTGGGCGACCAGCTGATAAGCAATTCTGAGGTATCTGATGCTGCGATTCATTACTCAAATCAGCAGTCTGATGAACAAGTATACGAAGAGCCTGCTGCCGCAAGCTTCAAAACGGGTGATGATGTTGATGGATTGAAGCTAGAACGACAGCTTTATACGTCGGCCCGAAGCCATGTCTTTATTGCCACCAATTCGTCTTGTGACGCTACGCACACAAAAAGCCCTGTGGTTGTAAAAACGCCGGCTACCGACTTTACCCTATCACCAGAAATGATAAATGGGTTCCTAATAGAGAGCTGGTTTTCGAGACGGATTAATTCGGCACACGTCATTAAAAGCCCAACGTTTACTGATTTGGGTTTACCGTACTCTCCTTCTGCTTTTTACAGCGTAAGTGAATATGTGCAAGGTCAAACGCTAGCTCAATGGGCTGTTGATAATCCTACGCCCCCACTAGAGCAAGTTAGGAATATAATCGAGCAAGTTGGTAAAGGTTTACAGGCAATGCACCGTCAGGGCATTGTTCATAGGGATATACGCCCCGACAATATTATTATTAGCGAACAAGGGCACTGTACTATTATAGATTTGGGTTCAGCAGCCTTAGCCGATGCCCCAAGCCTCTATAGTGACACACCTATTCCTGGCGCTGCACTTTTTTCCGCACCTGAATACTTTTTAGGAAATGTAGGCACGGAGCGCTCTGATCTGTTCTCCTTAGCCGTACTGACCTACTATCTTTTGTGCGGGCGTTATCCCTATGGCACAAAGCTCGCTCACTGTCGCACGTTGGCCGAGCAGAAAAAGTTAAAATACCAAACCGCATTGGCTCCTAATCGGCCAATACCTAATTGGGTTGATAGCGCCCTGAAACGTGCTTTGCATGTGAACCCTGATAAGCGATTTTCTGCACTATCTGAGTTTCTTTTTTCGCTTCGCTACCCAAATCCATCACAGCATACGGCGTACGAGCCGTTAGTAAAACGACACCCTCTTTTTGTGTACAAGGTGCTAATACTGGCACTTATTTTCAGCAATCTAGTTACGCTCATTTTGTTTAACTAACCCTTTAAGGAAATGCAAATGATTACATCGAGAACCCAAGTTACCGACATGATCCAGTCAGCCAAAATTTTAAAAGGCATAAAGTGGAGTCAGATTGCCGAAGTTGTTGGTCAGTCAAAAGAATGGAGTACAGCAGCTTGTTTAGGACAAATGGCCATGACAAAGCAGCAAGCTGAAGCCGTGGGTGAGTTACTTGAGCTTACCGACGAAGCGATTGCCTGGCTTCAAATCGTGCCTTACAAAGGCTCGTTACCCACAGAAGTCCCTACCGACCCGCTTATTTACCGCTGGTATGAATTGGTGAGTGTGTATGGCACTACATTAAAGGAATTAATTCATGAAGAATTTGGCGACGGCATCATGAGTGCCATTGATTTCTCGATGGATTTACAGCGCGAAAACGATCCTAAAGGCGACCGTGTAAGCGTAGTTATGTCAGGGAAGTTTCTGCCATATAAGATGTACTAAACGTATTTCAAGACGGGACACCCGACATAAAAAAAGCCGGTCTTGCGACCGGCTTTTTAGTATTTCTTGAAGCGTAAGCTAACCCAAGGTCAGCTTACGTTCGCAAAGGCTAATTACTTAGCAGCTTTACGCGCTTTCGCTTCTTCAATTACTTTGTCAGCTACGTTCTGAGGACATGCTGAGTAGTGGCTGAATTCCATAGAGAACTGACCACGACCAGATGTAATAGTACGTAGGTGACCGATGTAACCAAACATCTCAGATAGAGGTACGTCAGCCTTGATGCGAACGCCAGTAGCGCCAGCTTCTTGGTCTTTGATCATACCACGACGACGGTTAAGGTCACCGATTACATCACCAACGTTGTCTTCTGGGCTGAACACGTCAACTTTCATGATTGGCTCAAGAATCTGAGGACCCGCTTTTGGCATTGACTGACGGAATGCACCTTTCGCTGCAATTTCGAACGCGATTGCTGATGAGTCAACTGCGTGGAAACCACCGTCGTAAAGTTCAACTTCAACGTCTAATACTGGGTAGCCCGCTAGAGGACCCACATCCATCATGCCTTTGAAGCCTTTCTCAATGGCTGGGAAGAATTCCTTAGGAACGTTACCACCAACAACAGATGAAACGAACTTAAAGCCAGTGTTAGTTTCGCCCGGACGGATGCGGTAATCAATCTTACCGAACTGACCAGAACCACCAGACTGCTTCTTGTGCGTGTAGCTGTCTTCAACTGCTTGCGTGATAGTTTCACGGTAAGCAACTTGAGGCTGACCAACTTCTAGCTCAACGCCGTAAGTACGCTTCAAGATGTCAACTTTGATGTCTAAGTGAAGCTCACCCATACCTTTAAGGATGGTTTCGCCAGAATCTTCGTCAGTTTCAACTTGGAAAGATGGATCTTCTGCTACTAGTTTACCGATAGCAAGAGACATCTTTTCGTTAGCGCCTTTATCTTTTGGCTTAACAGCAATTGAGATTACTGGCTCAGGGAAGATCATTGGCTCTAGTGTACAAGGGCTCTTCGGATCACACAGCGTGTGACCAGTTTGAACGTTCTTCATACCTACGATAGCGATGATGTCACCTGCCTGTGCAGATGATAATTCAGTACGGTCGTTCGCGTGCATTTCTACCATACGACCAACACGTTCAGTTTTACCAGTAGCAGAGTTAAGGATGGTGTCACCCTTGTTTAGCTTACCAGAGTAGATACGTATGAAAGTCAAGGCACCGAAACGGTCATCCATAATTTTGAACGCAAGCGCACGGAACGGCTCGTCAACAGATACTGTTGCAACTTCGCCAGTAGGCTCACCCGTTTCTTCGTCAGTTAGATCTTGTGGATCAACTTCTGTTGGAGAAGGTAGGAAGTCGATTACTGCGTCAAGAACTAGCTGAATACCTTTGTTCTTAAATGCAGAACCACAGTATGTTGGGAAGAACGCTAGGTCACGAGTACCTTTACGGATACAACGCTTGATGTCTTCTAGAGACGGCTCTTCGCCATCCATGTACGCCATCATTAGATCGTCGTCTTGCTCAACAGCAGTTTCGATCATTTGCTCACGATATTCTTGCGCTTTGTCAACCATGTCTGCAGGAATGTCTACAACTTCGTAGTTTTCAGGAAGACCTGAATCGTCCCAGATGTACGCTTTCATGTCTAGAAGGTTAACAACACCTGTAAACTCGTCTTCGATACCGATTGGAAGCGTCATTACTAGTGGGTTAGCAGCAAGTACTTTCTTAACTTGGCCAACTACACGGTAAAAGTCTGCACCCATACGGTCTAGTTTGTTTACGAAGATTACACGCGCAACTTCTGATTCGTTAGCATAACGCCAGTTAGTTTCTGACTGAGGCTCAACACCGCCAGAACCACAGAATACACCGATACCGCCGTCTAGTACTTTAAGTGAACGATATACTTCAACTGTAAAGTCAACGTGTCCCGGAGTATCGATGATGTTCATGCGATGATCTTTCCAGAAACAGGTTGTTGCCGCTGACTGGATGGTAATACCACGCTCAGCTTCCTGCTCCATGAAGTCAGTTGTTGATTCACCATCGTGAACCTCACCAGTTTTATGGATTTTACCAGTAAGCTTCAAGATACGTTCTGTTGTGGTAGTTTTACCCGCGTCTACGTGGGCGAAAATACCAATGTTTCTGTAATGAGATAGTTCTGACATTAGTTCACTTTCATTGGTTCAGAGTAAAAAAACGGCCGGATTATAAAGGATTTCTGTACCAGATTTACACCTTTTTTAGCATAAACCTTAAATTCGTTTGCTAAAATCCGCACCAGCATTAATTCTTTTCTATAAATATCAAAAACTTAACAATTTATGACACTTTTTTGAAAAATAACAAAATCACACCTCATCTTTTGAAGTGCGAACAATTGTTACTGTAACTTCATCTCTGTCGTGGTAGAGATGCCTAACTTTTACCGCGAATGCATCATCTAGAGCATTTAAACGGCTTTTTAGCAACGCCATGGCTTCGACTAAAGTTTCATAGCGCTGTTTCATGGGTAGCTTTAAATTAAAAATCGCGTGAGTCGCCCAGTGCTTAACCAGCCAATCACCCATTAATTTCGCTACCCTATCAGGTTGCTCTATCATATCACATACAAGCAGATCTACACGACCAAATTGTGGTCTATAGGCAAACCCGTCTGCAGCGTGATGTTCAACCAACCCCGTATTCATTAAACTGTCGGCTACCAAGCCATTATCGATGGCTTCAACATACATGCCTCGCTTAACTAGTTGATAGGTCCACCCTCCAGGGCACGCTCCTAAATCGACGGCGCGACCTCCACTTCGAAGAACCTTAGCTTGCTGCTTATCACTAAGCATGTTCACCAATGCATCTTCTAGTTTTAGCGTAGAACGGCTTGGTGCATCACTTGGGAACTTTAAACGACAAATGCCCAAGTGATCGCGACTGGCATGACTGGGTAATGTATAGCCAATATGGCAAATTTCAAATGACTCGAAAAAAATATGGAGTTTAGGCTTACCTAAATTCTCCTTAGCCGTGAGCCAACCAGCCTTTCTTAACGCTTGGCGAAGAGGAACAGTAAACTTACGGCTGAACTTAGCGAGCGTTTTACCCTCTTCAGTGTCAGGGTATTCCACATCGACAGAGCCAAAATTAGAAAAAGGCTTTTCAACCTCTTCTAACGCATTGAGCACTTGCCCTACTCTGTCTTCTTTTTCTATGTCGGTTAGTGAAGCAAAAACAGCCACTAACTGACGTGGAAAGATACTCTCGTGAACCGCAAACCGTGTGATGGTTTGTTCTAACTGCGTGGCATCATATAAGTGATAAAGCACAAAACCGCTGTTCTTTTTTGACACAGGATAGCCATAGCATTGCGCTTCGCCGTATCGAGATGTAAGTTCGTTGGCCGTATCGTTTTCGTAACCCGGGCGGCAATAACCTAAAATACTGCTGTTAGACATTACTTGCTCCCGATTTATGACTCGTTTGCTGTTTTACGCTCTTCTGCGCTTTTAATAAACCTATAACCAGAAACCCCCAACCAACAATAAAGAACATGCCGCCCACTGGGGTTATCGGGCCAAACCATTTTATGCCGCTGATAGATAAAGCATAAAGACTTCCACTAAACAAAACTGTACCAACAACAAAACAAAATGCTACGCGATTACCCCATGTCGATGTAATAGAAAGTGCGGGTAAAGTTAACAGCGCTAACGCATGATACATTTGATAACGCACGCCTATTTCAAATGTATTAAGCTGCTGCGACGTTAATAGGCTTTTTAGGCCATGTGCACCAAACGCGCCCAGTACGACGGCTAAGCCTGCCAGTAGCGCGCCAATAATAAGATATGATTTTGCAACGGCGCCTAAACCAATGTGTTCGTTTTTCATTTAATTAATCTTTTGCCTTAATTTTTGATGTCATCACGGGTTACTTAAAACGCTAGATATAAAGGTCGCTGTTAACTCTGCGGCTTTGATTATATGTGCCTGCTGCGTTGTGCCGCTCGCTTTTCGAGGCTTGAAGCTGTGGTCGCCATCTTCTAGAAATACGCATTCTATACTTGAAGATAGCCCATAACCTTCTACTTCTAACTTTGTGCCGAACGTGTCTCTTTCACCTTGTATAATAAGCAAAAGTTTACAAGCCTTCAGCAAGTGGTCGGTGCGTGTATTTTCTGGCTTGCCCGGTGGATGAAAGGGATAGCCGAACGCTATCGCACCTTCCACATTGCCCAGCTCCTCATATACCATGGTTGCCATGCGCCCGCCCATCGACTTTCCTCCAACAAAAACAGGAAGTTTATTCAGCGTTTCCTTTTCATTACAACACGACTCAATCAATGCGGTGAAGTGTGACATAAGCTTTTCGGCTTTATCGGGTGGCCTACGTTTACCTGTTGCCTTCATAGTTTGCATATAAGGAAAATTAAAAAGTACGATAGATACTCCCTTTGCAATCAGGGCTTTCGCCATGTCTTGCATAAACGCGTGCTCTTTACCTGCCCCTGCACCGTGCCCCATTATCAAGCAAGCGACGGGGTTCTCGGCGTCAAGCACCTCAATATCAAAAGTATGGCCTTCAGGACTTTCATTTTTCCCAGACATGACTACAACAAATCCTCTTGCTCAGCTTCAACCAACGCTAACATCCAGTCTCTAAATGCAGCAATTTTTCCAAGTTCAGCCTGCGACTCCTCACACACCAAATAAAAGGCGTCTCGACTCTCTACCCTTTCTTCAAAAGGCATGACAAGTCGCCCCGCCTCAATTTCGGGCCTTGCAAGCACAGTATTCCCTAATGCAATACCCTGTCCTAGCGCCGCGGCCTGCAACACCAACATGGAGTGACTGAAAACGGGGCCTTGGTTGACGTTTACGCCAACTACGCCGACATGCTTCAACCAATTCTTCCAGGCCGTACGGCTTAAATCGTGAAGCAAAACATGATGCCTTAAATCAGATAAGCTAGATAAGGTCTTAGGGCCTTGAAAAAGTAAGGGAGAGCAAAGCGGGGTTAAAAATTCCCGATGGAGCTGATCTGCCTGAAGGCCCGCCCAGCGACCTTTTCCATAATAGATCGCCACGTCCACATCGTCCTCTAAGAAACCTTCGTCAAAATCGACCGCCTTTATTCGAACATCGATGTCTGGATGTGCCAAACTAAACTTATGAATACGAGGTACAAGCCACTGGCTCGCAAAGCTTGGGGGCATAGCTACTGTAATAGCGCCCTTACTCCCTTTTGCAAGCAGCCTTTCCGTTGCGTCTTGTAAATTCTTAAAAATGTCTTTCAACTCAAGAAAATAGGCCTGACCTTCCTCAGTTAATAGCAAAGTCCTATTACGTCGAAGAAATAGCTTCATCGATAAGAAATCTTCGAGTGCTTTTATTTGATGACTAACCGCTGCTTGGGTGACAAACAGTTCATCGGCTGCCTTCGTAAAGCTTAAATGGCGCGCGGCCGCTTCAAACGATTTTAGGGCATTGAGAGGGGGTAAACGTCGGTGCATATATCGTTTTTAATCCAGTGTGACCGAAGCATGACAAATTCATTAGATTTTCTAATGACAGCCCATACTTTTACTCGTTTTAACAATCACCACAATCTGACTATAATTTGCCCGAAATTAAAAAAGAGCATTTAATTTCAGTATTTTATGATGATTATTTGTTAAACATTTTAACATTCATCAACAATTATTTAATTATTTTTATTAGGTGTGAATATGAAAAAGTTATTATTAGCTAGTGTATCTGTTATGGCATTCGCAAGTGCTGCTGCAAATGCTAACGCACAACCAGAAAAGATCAATCTACAATCGTTAATCAATACTGCAATGACAAGCGTGAAAATGGCCGAAGTTCTGCCAGAAAACGACGCACACATTGTTGTTAAGAAACAATCAAAAGCAATTCTTGCAGAAGAAATTCAAGTTCAGCTTCACAAGAATCTATTAGCAATGGCAAAAGGTGAAGCGCGCACAAACGTCACTGAAGCGGAATAATCCACTTACACACCTGATACGCATGCCGGTGCTTGCACCGGCATACGCCATCAACAACTGCTTAGGTATTACTCGTATCTAACGCGTCAAAACCTTTTACTAGTTCGTCTAACGCTTTCATCTGCTGTAAATATGGTTCCAGCTTCGCAAGAGGCAATGCACACGGCCCATCGCATAATGCTTCATCAGGGTTTGGATGTGCCTCGATGAAAAGACCTGCTAAACCTAACGCCATACCACTTCGCGCTAGTTGTGCTGCTTGAGCACGACGGCCATCAGCTGATGTTGCCCTTCCACCTGGCATCTGAAGCGCATGCGTTGCGTCAAAAATAACGGGGGCATACTCTTTCATTGCATCCATACCAAGCATATCGACAACTAAATTGTTGTAGCCGAAGCAGCTTCCGCGCTCACAAAGAATAACCTTATCGTTGCCCGCTTCACCCAGCTTACCAATAATGTGGCGCATTTCATGGGGCGCAAGAAACTGAGGCTTTTTCACATTGATTACGCAACCTGTTTTTGCCATGGCAACTACAAGGTCAGTTTGACGTGCTAAGAATGCAGGCAACTGAATAACATCAACTACTTCTGCAACCGGTGCGGCTTGATGAGGTTCGTGTACATCGGTAATTAAAGGTACATTAAAGGTAGACTTGATTTCTTCAAAAATACGCAGCCCTTCTTCCATTCCAGGCCCACGGTAAGAAGTCACCGATGAGCGGTTAGCTTTATCAAAAGACGCTTTGAAAACGTACGGAATATTCAGTTTTTGGGTAACTTCAACATAGTGCTCTGCAATACGCATAGCGAGATCGCGAGACTCAAGTACGTTCATTCCACCGAAAAGCACAAACGGTAAATGGTTGGCAACGTCAACGTTACCAACACGAATAATCTGTTGAGATTCAGACATTATCTATTTCCCATTAAATCTTAAAAAAGAGGTTGTTTAGTAACGGCAACCATGGCTGTTGCCATTAGTACACCAATTGCAGCAATGAAAAAGGCCCATTTGCTTAACGTCGTTTTTGCTTTCTTAAGTGCAAACAAACCGAAAACAATGTACAGGATCACGCCAATTACTTTAAATGTCAGCCATGCATTAACGAATGGGTACTGAGATAGAATGATACATAACCATACTGCGCTTCCTAACAACACGGTATCAATAATATGTGGGAGTATTTTCATCCATTTTTTTGAAAGTGCATTGGCATCTAATTGACTCCAAACAAAACGGAAGATAAAAAATAAGATGCTTAAGCCAACAGCAGTTAAGTGGAGATGTTTAGCCATCATATACATAATTTAATTCCTGTTTTTATAAATAAGCAGCCCGAAGCCGTGGTAAAAAAGTGTTTTCGCTATTGCGCAAGTTGGACAAACCTCATTTACATGCAGCAAGCTGTAGTTAAAAAAACAGGCGCTATTAAGCACCTGTTTTCTTTAAAATTGAGCGCGAATTTCAAGGCAACATTGTAGCGTATATTACCAAGCAAAAAACGCAGAAATGTTGAAGAAATCACATTTATACGTTTCGATTCGTATACTCGTCGCTATCTATGCGTAACGCTACCTTATACCACCAACCCATTTTTCTTTATTTCTTTTGAAAACCCATCTACTTCTCGTCCGCATATTCCGTCTGGATAGCCATGAATGCAGACATATCGCTTAATAAACAGTCAACTAAATAGGGGTCGAAGTGCTGCCCTTTTTCTTCTATTAGAACTGCTTCTACCTTCTCAATAGGCCATGCCGGTTTATAAGGACGAGCATTCAGTAAAGCATCGAAGACATCAACCAAGGTAGCGATGCGGCTTTTAATATCGATCTCTTCTTTTTTAAGGCCATCAGGGTATCCCTTGCCATCCCAGCGCTCATGATGTTGTTTTGCGAGCATCGCTGCCAACTGAATAGTCGGACGACAGGAATCGCGTAAAATTTGATATCCAAACTCTGCGTGTTGCCGTATTTTAAATATTTCTTCTTCAGAAAGAGGACTGGATTTTTGAAGGATAGACTTCGGCACAATAGACGTGCCTATGTCGTGAAGCGGTATCGCTAGGCCGAGCTCGTGTATTGCATGTTCGTCAAGTCCCGCTTTTTTTGCAAGGAGCTGGGCCATTTTCACCATTCGTTTTAAGTTATTAGAACCATTAGATTCATGCTCCAATGCTCGCCCTAAGCGCTCAATAATTTCTTTCTGCGTGGCTTCAACGTCTACGGTTTTCAAAACATTATCAAAAGCTAGCTGCACGCTATCAGAGAACCGCTTAACCAGATGACGATCGCTTTCCCCTATTCTACGAGGCAAGCCAGATAAGTATAAAAGCGCTCCGTTATGGCTTTTACTATTACAATAGGCAACAACGTGATCTTCGGCGTAAACAATTTGCTTTTCGCGCATTGCCTTTACACACAACGCATATTCTTGATCATTTATCGCATCTTTTAGCGGCACACCTTCTTTGCTCGCATACTCGCCGTTACCGGCAAACACGTAAAGCTCATCGTCATCGAGCGCGTTGTTGGATGTACTCATTGTACGAGAGGTCGTTGCCACCGCTGTTGTTATATATGCCGCGTCTTTAGAGCATCCTAAAATAGAGGCAAGCTGCTGAATAATGCCCTGCATGAACTTCTCAAGAGAGCGGGACGAGAATAAATCCACCGAGGCATCAATAATTTTTTCTAAGCCCCGTCGATTTTCTTCTATAACAATAATATCCCGATACGACCGAAGTGCCGCAATAATCACAGTGAAAAGCTTCTGCGCAGTAAGTTCGGTTTTAGATTTATAATCGTTGATGTCATAATTAATGATGACATCTTTTTCAGGAGCCTGCCCAGGCTGGCCGGTCCTTAGAATAATACGGGTAAAATGGTTATCTAATTCGTTTCTAACGTATTCAGCTACCTTTAGGCCGGCATCGTCGGTCTCCATGACAACGTCAAGCAGCACAACGGCAATATCATCATGGCTTTTAAAAATCGCCTTTGCTTCTTCACCGCTATACGCACTCACAAATTCAAGGGTTTTGCCATTGAGATTAAAGTCGTTGAGCGCTAGCTTCGTTACCGCATGGACTTCAGGCTCATCGTCAACAATGAGTACTTTCCAACAGCCTAGCTCTTCGACGTGTATATCATCATCGTCTTCTGCGAAAAGAAAGTCATCATTCATCGGAAACATCCTGTTATATAAGTATTTTTTGTAATTGCGCTTAAAGAATAAACGTTGCTCAACAATACTAATGTAAAACAGAATATTAGCAAGTATGCAATTATGAAGATTAACTTAGGTAGTGTTTTGAAGTGATATCTGCAAACGTTATAGCCAGACGTTATAACCAAACTCCGAACGTGACGCGGTCGTTTTCTCCGTAATCTTTAACTGTACTTACCGATGAAAACCCAGCGGCTAACAGCAGGTCTCTTACTGCACGTCCTTGATTAAACCCATGCTCAAAAGCTAACAACCCACCTTTATTTAGAAACATCGGCGAGGTACTAATTATATGCTTTATGTCGTGTAAACCATCGACGCCGGACGTAAGTGCAGTTTTAGGTTCAAAGCGTACGTCACCTTCATTAAGGTAGGGGCTGGCCTCTTCAATATATGGTGGGTTTGAAACAATGACATCGAAAGATTGCCCAGTAAGTGCGCTGAACCAGTCGCTTTGTAAAAACTGAGCGTTAGTTACCCCATTAGCTTCAGCATTACGCGTGGCAAGTTCAACTGCGCCTGTCTGAAAATCAACGCCAACAACAAACGCCTGAGGCAGCTCACTTGCAAGCGCTAGGGCAATAGCCCCCGTTCCCGTACCTAAGTCACATATAGCTAATGGTTCACGCTTACTCTCAACTGCCCAATTCAGAACCTGCTCAACAAGCACTTCTGTATCCGGGCGAGGGATAAGTGTATCAGGGGAGGTAAAAAGTGAAAGCGTCCAGAAATCGCGCCTGCCAACAATATAGGCAACCGGTTCGCCCTTTTTACGTCTGGCTATCGCGTCTTCAAAGTGCGTTATTTGAAGCGCATCAAGGGTTTTGTCTGGCCACGTAAAAAGAAATGTCTGTGGCTTTTCAAGGATATTTGCCAGTATAACTTTGGCGTCAACAGAGGGTGATTCCCCACCCTCTAGTTGCTGTACCGCCCATGCTAGAGCTTGGTCTATGCGCATTATTGTATGTCAGATACCGTTATTCGTCAGACAGTGACGCTAACAAGTCGGCCTGATGCTCCTGCAATATCGGGTCAATAAGCTGCTTAAGGTCACCTTCAACAACTTCATCCAAACGATAAATAGTGAGGTTGATACGATGATCGGTTACACGCCCCTGCGGGAAATTGTAAGTACGAATACGCTCAGAGCGGTCGCCGCTACCGACTAGGCTCTTACGAGTAGATGCCTCCTCTGCCGCACGCTTCTCCTCTTCAATTTGATTTAGGCGCGCTTGAAGTACCGACATTGCTTTCGCACGGTTTTTATGCTGCGAGCGTTCGTCCTGACATTCCACTACCAAGCCCGTTGGCAAGTGAGTAATACGAATAGCAGAGTCGGTTTTGTTAACGTGCTGACCACCAGCACCCGATGCACGGAAGGTATCAATACGAAGCTCAGCCGGGTTAATTTCAATAGCTTGCGACTCTGGAATTTCAGGTAACACCGCTACCGTACATGCGGAGGTGTGAATTCGGCCTTGCGATTCGGTTTCAGGTACACGCTGCACTCGGTGACCACCTGATTCGAATTTTAAAACGCCATATACGCCATCGCCACTAACGTTAGCGATAACTTCTTTATAGCCGCCGTGTTCGCCTTCATTCGCGTTTACAAGTTCTACACGCCACCCGCGTGTTTCTGCATAGCGGCTGTACATGCGGAACAAGTCACCTGCGAATATTGCCGCTTCATCACCACCCGCACCTGCGCGAATTTCCAAGAAACAGTTGTTGTCATCGTTGGGATCTTTAGGCAGAAGCAATACTTGAAGCTCGGTTTCAAGGCGCTCAATTTCCGCCTTAGCTTCTTTCATCTCTTCTTGTGCCATTTCGCGCATTTCTGCATCGTCTTCGTTCAGCATTTCCATCGCTGACGCTAAGTTCTCTTGCGCTTGCTGATAGGCATTAAAGCCAGCAACCACATCTTCTAGCTGGCTAAACTCTTTTGACAAGTTGCGAAACTTGTCCTGATCGCCGATAACTCCAGGGTCGCCGAGCAACGCCTGAACTTCTTCGAAACGCTCGACAAGGTGTTCGAGTTTCCTAACTACCGACTCTTTCATATATTTATTATTACCTTATTTATTATTGTCTGACGAAAAGTCAGATAAATCTAATGCCTGTCCCATCCAGCGACTCAGTGCCGGATCGTCGTGCATGGCAGCTTCGCGTAATGCTAACGTCGTGGAGTGCATTAGCGTATTGGTAAGTTTGTACGCCATTTCCTCTAATACCGTCTCGGCATTTTTGCCTTCCGCTAGTTGCGCTTTGGCTTTTTCTACAATATCGTCACGCTGTGCCATGCCTTTTTGGCGATACTGTCTTACTAAATCTATCGATTGCTGGGACTGTTTCCACGTCATGTAGTCGCCAGCTTGCCTTTCAATGAGTTTTTCTGCTTCTTTCGCCGCTTGTTCTCTATTTTCTAGGTTCTTTTGAACAATGTGCTGCAAATCGTCAACAGTATAAAGGTAAGCGTCGCCTAACTCATTAACTTCCGATTCGATATCCCGTGGTACAGCAAGATCAACTAAGAACATGGGCATATTTTTGCGTTGCTTCAGCGCTTTCTCTACCATGCCTTTACCGATTAACGGCAGTTGGCTTGCGGTAGAGCTAATAACGATATCGAAATCTTTTAAATGCTCTGGAACTTGAGACAAAGTAAACACATTGGCGTCGAGTGTTTCAGCTAACGCTTCTGCGCGGGCAATCGTTCTATTTGCCACAGCCAAACTACGGACTCCTTGTTCCTTCAAATGTTGCGCTACCAGCTCTATAGTTTCTCCGGCCCCTACAAGCAGAACAGAACGCTTGGGTAACTCGGCAAAAATGTGCTTCGCTAACTGAACCGCTGCGTAAGCTACGCTTACCGCATTGGCACCAATATCCGTTTCACTGCGAACGCGCTTTGCCACTGAAAAAGTATGTTGAAACAGCTTGTCGAACTCACTGTTAATCATACCCGAGTGTTTCGCATCGCCAAATGCCTGCTTCACTTGTCCTAATATTTGTGGCTCGCCGAGAATTAATGAATCAAGCCCACTGGCTACACGCATGATGTGCTTAACCGCTTCTTCTTGCGCTAAAACGTAGCTATTATTAGCAATCTCTTCTACATCGAGGTGATGAAAGTCGCTTAGCCATTGAAGGAGCTCTTGGCCACTGTCGTCTTGCGTATTGACATAAAGCTCGGTGCGATTACAGGTAGAGACAATGACAGACTCATCGACGCCCTGCAGCTTTTTTAAACTCGCAAGCGCTTCCACCAGAGAATCTGGTGTAAAGGCCACTTTTTCGCGAAGTGCTACTGGTGCTGTTTTATGGTTAATACCAAGGGCGAGTAAAGTCATTAAAATCTGTGCTGGCAACGTCGGAGCGGCATTGTACGAAAAACCCAAAATGATTGAAAGTGTTGGTGAAACTGTGTTCCCATAATGTCACAACATAACGTGTTCTATTTTTATGCAGGTACTAAGCTTCGATGATTCGCTTATTTTCCGTTTTAATTGCCCTTTGTTTTTTGTTGAGCGCATGCACTACTGCTCCCAAAGGCCCGCAAACTGCGGTGAACTTAACTGCTCAGCTAGAAAAAGTCGCCGAGGTAAGTACGTGGCAAATGCGAGGAAAGATTGCCTTTCGCCAAGGCAAAGACGCCGCCAGCCTTAATTTAGTTTGGAAAAACGATTCGGGAGATTTTGATTTCCGATTAACGAATTTTCTGGGTGTTAGCTTGGTTAAACTAACGGTTACAGATGAAAAGTCCGTTTTAGAGGCGGATGGCGAGACATTTAGTAACGCCCTCCCCGAGCCGCTTATCTATCAAGTAACGGGTATGGTTATACCCGTAGCGCCCCTTTTATCTTGGGTAAAAGGATTACCTCTTGAAGGCGATAAGTTTACACTCACTGAAAAAGGCCTTGTTGATACCCTTGAAAGCTACTGCAAAGGTTGTCGCAATTGGCAAGTTTCTTATGGCAATTATGGTAGTGTTCTTATGGGCAACGAAGAGCCTGTATGGCTGCCCCACAGCATAACACTCACCCAAAACGAAACACCAGATATGCCGAAAACCCAACTCAAAATTAAAATTTATCAGTGGACGCTGTAGTGAACGCATCTGTTACAACACAAAAAGACTGGTGGCCTTCGCCCGCTAAACTCAATCTTTTCCTTCATATATTAGGTCAATACGAGAATGGTTATCATCAGCTGCAAAGTTTATTTCAAATGTTGGATTATGGCGATAGCCTTGCGTTTGCCGTCTCTAATGACAACACAGAAATAAAGATGGACAAACCGCTTGAGGGCGTGCCGGACGATGAAAACTTAATTATCAAAGCTGCGCGTTTACTTGCTCGAAAAACCAATTGCGATAAAGGCGCGGTAATATCACTTGATAAACGCCTTCCCATGGGAGGTGGTATTGGTGGGGGTTCATCAAACGCGGCAACAACATTAGTGGCACTTAATTATTTATGGGATACCGGGTTAAGTGAAGATGAGTTAGCTGGGTTAGGCTTAAGCTTGGGTGCTGATGTACCGATTTTTGTACGCGGTTTGACCGCATTTGCCGGTGGTATTGGCGAAGACATTACCCCTGCGCCCCAACCAGAACAGTACTTTTTAGTCGCAAACCCTAACGTCCATGTCAGCACTGCTGAGGTCTTTACATCTGAAGATTTGCCTAGAAATACACCGCCAATACGATGGGAAGACTACGAATTTGAAAAAACTTGGAACGATTGTCAGCAATTAGTCGCTAATCTTCATCCCGAAGTTGCAAATTTATTACAGTGGTTGGTACACTACGCACCGTCGCGAATGACGGGTACAGGTGCATGCGTGTTTGCCACTTTTTCTGACTACACTTTAGCCGAACAGGTTAGGGCTAAAATGCCTGAAGCTTGGCAGAGTTTTGTCGCAAAAGGTGTGAATCGCTCACCACTATTAGACAAATTAAAACAACAAAGATAGCGTGTACGCCACATCGGACAAGAACTTAAAAATTGGGGTATAGCCAAGTTGGTAAGGCAGCGGGTTTTGATCCCGCCATTCGTAGGTTCGAGTCCTGCTACCCCAGCCAAACCTCTTTTATCAACGCACTGAGGAACCACTTGTGCCAGATATGAAGCTCTTTGCAGGTAATGCCGTACCAGAACTTGCCCAGAAAGTCGCCGATCGCCTGTATACCAAACTTGGAAATGCCAAAGTTGGCCGTTTCAGTGACGGTGAAATTAGCGTAGAAATTCATGAAAACGTCCGTGGCTCGGACGTTTTTATTATCCAGTCTACGTGTGCCCCTACTAACGATAACCTAATGGAATTAATTGTGATGATCGATGCTCTGCGTCGCGCATCCGCTGGTCGTATTACAGCAGTTATTCCATATTTTGGTTATGCACGCCAAGACCGTCGTGTTCGTTCAGCTAGGGTGCCTATTACAGCTAAAGTAGTGGCTGACTTCCTGTCTAACGTTGGTGTTGACCGCGTACTTACTATTGACCTACACGCAGAACAGATTCAAGGTTTCTTTGATGTTCCGGTAGATAATGCATTCGGTACTCCTATCCTACTTGCTGATATGGTAAGACGTGACTTTGCCGACCCTGTGGTGGTTTCACCTGATATCGGCGGTGTTGTGCGAGCGCGCGCTACTGCGAAGTTGCTTAACGATACCGACCTTGCCATTATCGATAAGCGTCGCCCTAAAGCGAACGTAGCCCAGGTAATGAATATTATCGGTGATGTCAAAGACAGAGACTGCATTATTGTCGATGACATGATTGATACAGGCGGTACGCTTGCAAAAGCTGCAGAAGCGCTTAAAGCACATGGTGCTCGTCGCGTTTACGCTTACGCAACGCACGCTATCTTCTCAGGCAATGCTGCACATAATCTCAAAGAGTCTGTTATTGACGAGATAATCGTTACTGACTCTATACCTCTGAGCGCAGAGATGAAGCAAATTGGAAAAGTAAAACAACTTACTTTATCTGAAATGCTTGCTGAAACTATTCGTCGTATTAGTAACGAAGAATCAATTTCAGCCATGTTTGAATACTAATTCATACAAAAAAGCGAGTGAGACAATGTTGCTTATTAGCATTGTTTCACTCGCTTCTCTTTGAAGCGCTATTGACTAATTATCAATATCGTCTTCGTCATCTTCTGGCATTTCTACATCAACAACAGGAACTTCTACTTCTTTAGTCTCTGTTTTAACGTCAACATCCATTGTTTCAACGTCGTATTCAGGCAGCTTACCGCCTTCAACGTCAACATCTGGCATTTCGCCGTCATCCGTTTTCTTTACTTCATACTCAGGTAATTCACCAGACTTCACCTCTACGTCAGGCATTTCCCCGTCTTCAGTCTTGTTCACATCACATGCACTTGCCGCCAGCGCCAGACTCGATACTGCAAAAATTTTAGTTAAATGCTTCATTTTCTCTCCTTAAAAACTGCGTAACTAATTGATGGTTAATGACAAAACGCCGCTAATACGATTTATATGCCTTTTTCACCGCTATACTATTTAGTGCTTGTATATTGGTAGTAACACATCGTTGTTTACCTTTTGGAAACTACCTTAAGGTTTTTATTTCAAGGTATTTTTCCTTCGGTACTCACGTTTATGTCATTGCATGTATGTCACTGCATGCTCCATGCCATAACCGTTTTACTATGATTTCAACGCGAGCGAAATAATGTGTTTGACTAAACTCTGCGGTAATTTAAAAACGAAGCTGGCGTAAGGAACAACTCAATTTCTCATTCGTTTTTCTTTATATTTCTGTCACTTAGATTTATTCATTTAATCAGCCATCCGAGGAAAAAATGACAAAAAGCCTGTCCTCTCTCCCTTCGCCCCTTTTTTAAAGTGCAATTTGAAATTGGAAATAAAATAGAAATGAGAGTTAATCGCCTGCTACTTCTTTTGAAAATGTGAAAAAGATGTACGGGATTATTTATTATTTGTAGAAATTACGCAACGCTCGTGGAAGACTAGCTAATCAAAGTGATGTAGAAAGAACCTATCTTATCATCATTTTTCGAGGACATTATCCACAATAAGCGTGCTACGACTTGATAAAGGAATAAGAAAATGAAAATCAATCGACTCAAATTAGTACTCATTTTGACTTCCATGACACTGCTTGCCGCGTGTGCGGAAGAAGAGCAGAAAAAGGACATCACAATGGTAGATAAGAAAGAAGAGTTACAAAGTAGTGAAGATAACTTACCTACAGAACTAAAGGCAGAGCCTGTTACTCAAGCGGAAGCGGTAGAAAACACCGTGGAAGGTGAAGTTACCATGAAGGGCAGCATTATATTCAAAGATTTGGAAGGCGGTTTTTATGCCTTTATCGCTGAAGACGGCGGCCGATATACATTGCACGGTTTAGATAAAGCCTATCAAAAAAATGGCCTTATTGTTGAAGTTAAGGGTACACCTAAGCCTAACATGATGACCTTTACCCAGTTTGGCACGGTGTTTCAGGTATCTGACGTTAAGGTACTTGATACCAGCAAAGTAATTGGTAACGAACGAACACACTGATCGATATCAGAATGTTGAAGGTAGCAAATTACAACTATGCGTTCGAAAGGCACAAATTAAGAGAATTTGACTATATTCGAATATTTTATCCACGGGTTACCGAAACCGTATTACTTCTAAAGGACTGATATCAATGATAAATGCATATGCTGCCAAAGAAGCTGGCGGGAAGCTTGAAAAATTTCAGTATGATCCTGGTGAGTTAGGCGCACACGATGTTGAAATTAACGTTGAAAGCTGCGGTATCTGCCACAGTGACTTGAGCATGCTAGATAATGAATGGGGCATGACAGAATATCCTTTTGTTCCAGGCCATGAAGTGGTGGGCACAATTAGTCAAGTTGGCGAACACGTTACTTCGCTAAAGGTCGGTCAGCGGGTGGGCTTAGGTTGGCACGCGAGTTATTGCAATAGCTGTAGAACGTGTGAAGCAGGCGACCATAACCTTTGCGCCGACGCAACCATGACGATAGGCGGTCGACACGGAGGTTTTGCTGATAAAGTACGTGCACAAGCTCGTGCAGTGATCCCTCTTCCCGACTCAATAGATAGCACAAAAGCAGGACCGCTTTTCTGCGGCGGCATAACGGTCTTCAACCCCCTTGTTCAATTTAACATTAGCCCAACGAGTGAAGTAGCGGTGATTGGAATTGGCGGTTTAGGTCACCTAGCCCTGCAGTTTTTAAACGCATGGGGCTGCAAAGTGGTCGCTTTCACATCAAGCGAATCGAAAAAACAAGAGGCGCTCGAGTTAGGTGCAACTGAAACCATAAACAGCCGCGATGAAAGTGAAATAAAACAGGCCCGAGGCCGATTTGATCTCATCATATCAACGGTTAATGTAAAACTAGATTGGAATTTATACCTTTCTACACTTGCACCGAAGGGTCGTCTGCATTTTGTCGGCGCAACCTTGGAGCCCCTTGATATTGGCGCATTTAATTTAATTGGTGGGCAGAAAAGTGTGTCAGGCTCTCCTGTTGGAAGTCCTGCGACGATTAAAACCATGTTGGATTTCGCTGCGCATCATAATATCGAGCCTGTAACCGAAACGTTTAAATTTGACGATGTAAACAGTGCGATTGAAAGGCTTAGAGAAGGAAAAGCACATTACAGAGTGGTGCTGACAAAATAAGCCCCGACTTCGTTGGTCACTGATAAATAAATGCTAACGTGGATGGATTAATAAGTGACCAGCAATGTGAACATACACTGTTTACGAATAACGTAATAAAGGCGTGTTGCGGCACGCCTTTACGCTAAATGCATCACGTAAAGGTGTTCGTGCACCTGCTTTTTATCTGCGATGACAATTGTATGTTTTGGTAGGTGGTGTTAGAATTCGCCGCCCTTGAATTTTGGGCTGGTGTTTTCTTGAGCATAAAAATAGATTTTTAGCGCTTATAACATCATTTTACAGTGAGATTTGGTCGCAAAATTTCACATCATTACACTTATATATTTTTGGAGACAGACAATGTCTGAAGCAAATTTCAAACTAGATGCTTCTGTTCGTACAGATCTAGGGAAAGGTGCGAGCCGCCGCCTACGTCGCGAAGATAAGCTACCTGGTATCATCTACGGTGGTGAAGAAGCACCAGTTTCTATCACACTAGATCATAACAAAGTAAACAACTCAGCTGACTTTGAAGCGTTCTATTCTCACGTTCTTGAGATTAACCTTGATGGTAAAGTTGTTGAAGTTCTAGTTAAAGATATGCAACGTCACCCTTTCAAGCCAAAGATCACACACATTGACTTCCAACGTGTAATCGCTGGTCAAGACGTTCACACTAACGTACCACTTCACTTCGTAAATGAAGATCAATCTGCTGCTGCTAAAGCTGGCGGTATTGCTGAGCACCACGTAACTGAAATCGAAGTTACTTGTCTACCTAAGAACCTTCCAGAGTTCATCGAAGTAGACATGGCTGCTGTTGAAATGGGTCAAACTGTACACCTTTCTGACCTAACTCTTCCAGCTGGCGTTTCTTCAGTAGAACTTGCTAAGAACGACGAAGCTCACGACCTAGCGGTTGTAACTGTTAAGCCTGCTCCTAAAGCGGCTGACGCAGAAGAAGACGGCGAAGAAGCAGCTTCTGAGGAATAATCCTCTTGGCTGATATCCGCCTTATCGTGGGTCTGGGTAATCCAGGCCCCGAATATGAAAATACCCGACACAATGCCGGTGAATGGTTTCTTAACCAACTTGCCGACACCTTCAACGCCCCGCTAAAACCAGAAACCAAATTCTTCGGTAAGACTGCTCGCATTACTATTGCTGGCAAAGACGTCCGTTTGCTCTACCCCACTACGTTTATGAATAAAAGTGGACAAGCCGTAGCAGCAATGGCTAATTTTTACCGCATAGAACCAGAACAAATATTAGTAGCGTTTGACGAATTAGATTTACCTCCAGGCGTAGCAAAATACAAAGTGGGCGGTAGTTCAAGTCAAAATGGTGTTCGTGACATTGTGGCTAAAATGGGTAACAACAAGAATTTTTTGCGTTTGCGTATAGGTATTGGTCATCCAGGTCATAAAAGCCGCGTTACCGGCCATGTTCTTGGCAAGCCACCAGCAGATGAAAAAGCAGCCATTGAAAGTGCCATAGATGAAGCGGTTCGCTGTACAGAGATTTTGCTGAAAGAAGACCTTAAGCAAGCACAAAACAGGTTACACTCGCACAAAGGGTAAACCTAGCCAGTTATCACTTTTCCAAACTAAGGATCCATACCATGGGTTTTAAATGCGGTATTGTTGGCCTACCAAACGTAGGTAAATCAACACTTTTCAATGCATTAACTAAAGCAGGTATTGAAGCGGCAAACTTCCCGTTTTGTACTATTGAGCCAAACACAGGTGTTGTTCCTGTGCCAGATCTTCGTTTGGATAAGTTGGCTGAAATTGTAAAACCACAGCGCGTTATTCCCACTACCATGGAATTCGTAGACATTGCTGGCTTGGTAGAAGGTGCCTCTAAAGGTGAAGGTTTAGGAAACAAATTCCTAGCCAACATCCGTGAAACCGACGCTATTGGCCACGTAGTACGCTGCTTTGACGATGAAAACATTGTACACGTTGCGGGTCGCGTTAGCCCTAAAGACGATATCGATGTTATTAACACCGAGCTTGCGCTTTCTGACTTAGAAACAACAGAAAAAGCACTTCACCGTGTTGCTAAGCGCGCAAAAGGTGGCGATGCTGATGCCAAGTACGAAATGAAAGTGCTTGAGAAGATTAAGCCGCATTTAGACGAAGGTTTGTTGCTTCGATCACTTGAGCTAACTAAAGAAGAGCTTGCTGCAATCAGCTACATGAACATGCTTACTCTTAAGCCAACCATGTACATTGCAAACGTGAATGAAGACGGTTTTGAAAATAACCCTTACCTGGATCAGGTAAAAGAAATTGCAGCGGGCGAAAATGCTACTGTTGTTGCTGTGTGCGCGGCTATCGAGTCAGATATAGCTGAGCTTGAAGACGACGAGCGCGAAGAGTTCATGCAGGACATGGGTCTTGAAGAGCCAGGCCTTAACCGCGTTATCCGCTCAGGTTACAACTTGCTTACTCTTCAAACTTATTTCACTGCGGGCGTAAAAGAAGTACGTGCATGGACTTTCCCTGAAGGTTCAACAGCGCCACAAGCGGCGGGTAAAATTCACACCGACTTCGAAAAAGGCTTTATTCGTGCTGAAATCGTAAGTTACGACCACTTTGTCGAGTTTAACGGCGAACAAGGTGCGAAAGACGCAGGTAAATGGCGTCTTGAAGGTAAAGAATACATTGTTAAAGATGGTGACGTTATTCACTTCCGCTTTAACGTTTAATACCGTTGACACATTGATTTTATAGTTATCAAGCCACCGTAAGGTGGCTTTTTTGTTTCTTCTGATTGATTGTGAAGTAATACCAATCTGCATAGAAAAGTGCCCACCCAGAAGGGCGAGTTTAAAGTGTGTAATTCTCTATACGGACTGGTATAAGCCTGATATAAAATACTAAAAACGAAAAGGTTTAAGATATGTATTGTCCACGCCACCGCAGTACCACAAAAAAGCCACGTACGAGTAACAAAGCCGTACGTAATGCTTCACATAAAATAGTATTAATCATATCGGCGGCAATGAGTTTGCTCATCAACAGTGCCAATGCCAATGCCGACAAAAGACTCATGCAATCGTCACCCACGACAATAGATAGTAACGCTGAGGAAAGAATACCGACGCTTCCTGAAGGCACTGCGCTACATAGCAATAGCGAAAGCTGGTATCAGGTTCCTCAAGGGAATACCGTAACACTTAGCACAGCATACGGCGATGTTGTTATTGCACTTCACCCTTCCCTAGCACCAACCCATGTTGCTCGTTTTAAAAGCTTAATTGATGCTGGGTTTTATAACAAACAGGCGTTTTATCGCGTAGTGGATGGATTCGTTGCACAAGCTGGGAGTAACGACTCCCATGACGATACTCAATTTCCACCTAAATTACTAAAACCTATCAGTGCAGAATTTATACAGCCGTTAAATAGTAACGTAAATGTGGTGGAGCAAAACGATATGTTTGCCCCCAGTACTGGATTTTTAGATGGCTTTCCCGTTGGAATTGATAAAAATCGAAAAGAGATGTGGGGGCTTCACTGCCCAGGTGTGGTCGCTTTTGCTCGCAATAGCGAAAAGGATACCGCCAGTACAGAATTCTATATTGTAATCGGTCAAGCGCCACGCCACCTCGACAGAAATATGTCGGTAATAGGTCGCGTAGTCCACGGGATGGACCTGCTTCAAAAATTACCCCGTGGGAACATGGAAAACGGTGGTGTATTGGATAACATTACCCAAGAAAGTAAAATTAAGCAGGCATTCGTTCACTTAGATGGCGGAGCGCCCTATTTTGTGCAAACACCTCATCACGAAGAATACAAAAAACGTGTTAATACAGGGAAAAAACTTGATAACCCGTTTTTTCATGACAATACATATGGTCCGCGCCCAATAGACGTATGTTATTACCAAACAAAAGCAGGTAAAAAAGCGTGGTAAAAGTAGTGTAATTGAGGTGCAAGTTGTTCAATTTCACCGCTTTTTGTGCGTATTTCGCCCTAATGCGCACACTTAATGAGCATTTAAAAAAAGTTAGTAAAAAAGGGGTTGACGGTTGCCGGTCATATACGCATAATACGCGCCACTTCCTGAGAGGGAAGAGAATAGCAAGGCTACGTAGCTCAGTTGGTTAGAGCACATCACTCATAATGATGGGGTCGCAAGTTCGAATCTCGCCGTAGCCACCAATTCTCACTTATCTCTTTTAGGAAAGTCTAGCTGCGCGGAAGTGGTGGAATTGGTAGACACGCTGGATTTAGGTTCCAGTGCTTCACGGCGTGAGAGTTCAAGTCTCTCCTTCCGCACCACGACTGGGGTATAGCCAAGTTGGTAAGGCAGCGGGTTTTGATCCCGCCATTCATAGGTTCGAGTCCTGTTACCCCAGCCATTCTTTTTGAATGACTATTATAGCTAGCGTCTACGCGGAAGTGGTGGAATTGGTAGACACGCTGGATTTAGGTTCCAGTGCTTCACGGCGTGAGAGTTCAAGTCTCTCCTTCCGCACCATTTGGGGTATAGCCAAGTTGGTAAGGCAGCGGGTTTTGATCCCGCCATTCATAGGTTCGAGTCCTGTTACCCCAGCCAAATTCTTGAGAAGCCGCTCATTGAGCGGCTTTTTATTGAAGATAAAAGTTTAGGCTACGTAGCTCAGTTGGTTAGAGCACATCACTCATAATGATGGGGTCGCAAGTTCGAATCTCGCCGTAGCCACCAACTTTTACTTATTCCTTAATTGGAAGTCTACATTGCGGAAGTGGTGGAATTGGTAGACACGCTGGATTTAGGTTCCAGTGCTTCACGGCGTGAGAGTTCAAGTCTCTCCTTCCGCACCAAATTGGGGTATAGCCAAGTTGGTAAGGCAGCGGGTTTTGATCCCGCCATTCATAGGTTCGAGTCCTGTTACCCCAGCCATATTCTTGAAGAAGCCGCTCTTTTGAGCGGCTTTTTTGTTTGTATTTGTCTTTTCGATATCAAGCTCCCTCGCCTTCTCTTTCAAATGAATAAATTTGCTATAAGTGAGCATAAAACGTCATAGTTTCAGGTCGTTTTCATTGTCCAATCATTTAATTGTCGTGCTAGTATTGTTTCTTTATCGATATAGCTCGGCATACTCAACGTTTTAGCAAACCCCGTTTTGCATAAACCTTACGTTCGTTCTGACAACACACCTGTCATGTTCAGTTCATTTTTGCACGTCGAGCCACTATTAAAACAATAACGAAGGAAAGTGCGTGATAAACGAATTCGTTTCATTAGTTAACAACATTCTATGGGGTGACGGCCAGGTACTGATTATCATGCTGCTGGCATGTGGTATTTGGTTTACTGTAAAACTCGGTGGCGTTCAGCTGCGACACTTCGGCCATATGTTTAGCTTGCTAAAAGGCAGCACAACAGCGAGTAAAGATGGCATCAGTTCTTTTCAGGCCTTGTGTACCAGCTTATCTGCTCGTGTGGGCACTGGAAACTTAGCAGGTGTTGCAGTAGCTATATCGTTAGGTGGCTCTGGTGCTATCTTTTGGATGTGGATGATTGCCCTTTTGGGTATGGCTACGGGCTTTGCTGAAAGCGTATTGGGTCAGCTTTATAAAGTACGCGACGAAAACGGCGAGTTTCGTGGTGGTCCGGCCTACTATATCAAACAAGGTCTTAACAAAACTTGGCTAGCCGTCGCGTTCTCACTGTGTTTATTTTTTGGTTACGGATTTGTCTTTAGCGCCGTTCAAGCCAACACTATTACCGATGCATTAAACAATGCTTACGCTTTTCCAAGTGAGTATGTAGGTTTAGCCATTATTGCACTAGCAGCCTTGATTGTGGTGGGCGGCCTTAAGAGCATTGCCCGTTTTGCCGAGTTTGTGGTGCCATTTATGGGAATAGGCTACGTGCTTGTGGCATTGGCTATTACCTTTATCAATATTTCAGAACTGCCTGCTATGCTGCTTGATATAGTGAAGTCGGCATTCGGTTTACAGGAAGCTGGCGCTGGCGCGCTAGGTGCGGCTATTAAAAACGGTATTCAACGTGGGCTTTACTCAAACGAAGCGGGCAGCGGTTCAGTACCTCACGCAGCGGCCAGTGCGGTTCCAAATCCAAACCACCCCGTATCGCAAGGTTATATTCAAATGCTGGGGGTTTTCTTAGACACTCTAATATTGTGTACGTCTACAGCCTTTATCATTCTGCTTGCTGGCGGTTCAAGCTCTGACCAAATGGAAGGCATCCGCTTAACGCAAGATGCTATGAGCAGTCACTTAGGTGAAGGCGGTACCGATTTCGTAGCAGCCGCTATCAGTTTGTTTGCGTTTACGTCTGTTGTAGCAAACTATGCCTATGGCGAGAGTAACCTGCACATGTTTAAGCTAGATAACAAAATAGGCCGTGCGGCTTATACCATAGGTTATCTAAGCATGATTTATTGGGGCGCTCAGGCAGCACTACCTCAAGTATGGGCAATGGCTGATATGGCGTTAGGTTTAATGACCGTTATTAATATCATCGCTATTGTATGGATGACGCCAACTATTGTGTCTATTAGCAAAGATTACTTTAAGAAAAAAGACAGTGGCCAAACAGTAGAGTACAAGGTTGGTGACTGTGATATACAAGGGAAGTCTGAAGATGGTGTGTGGGATTAACCCAACATTTTAAGTTTAAAAAAAGGGGCATCATTGATGCCCCTTCCTGTTTCTATAAAGCAATTTTAATGGGTTTGATAAAGTACCTTTCCGGTAGCAAAGGTTAACCTGACATTGCCTTCACTATCTTCGTCACAGTAAATATTATTATTCAAACTAGCTTCTAATTCTGAGTCTGCCATTAAAAAGTCAGACTCCCATATAAGTTCACCTGAACGCATATCTAATGCGTATACTTTTGATTTAGCTTGCCTAGAATCATATTGCAAATCATCCGTTAGGTTAAACTCTGGGGTAATGACATATGTCACCCCATGGGCTTTTGTATCGGAGAACTCGCTACAGTAGTCAAGGCGAAGTGCTGATGTAATTCTAGAGGTCTCAATGCTTGAATCAGAGTAAACAGAAACGAAGCTATCATCGACAACATTATAAATATGATTAAAAAGAAGCTCTTGTGGGTTGGTACTGTTAACGTTAATTCTTTCCCTAACCATGATAGATATGAACGGAGTATCATCAAACGTCGTGTTCACAATAGCGGGCTCGTCTTCCACAAGATACAACTCTTCATCCGTTGGGTATTTAACTTTCCTAAAGACTTCAAAGCCTTCAGGTGTCTTTTGTAAAATAACGAGATGATCGTCGACAATAATTGCAATATAGTGTTTCTCTTGCCAAGTATAACTACTCAGCCCGCGGACTGGTCCGCTCCCCTCAAGGCCCCATAAGGTTAATTGTGCCTCTTCCTGCATGCTGTCTTGTTCAACAATGAACAGCTCTCGGCTCATCTTTACAAGGATATAGTCAACACCAGCCACGTTAACAAACTTAAATTCTGGAGGACCGCCATTTACACCAATTACATATTCTGACACTGCATTGCTATTAAAACTCTTTCTCACTAACGTAGAGTCAAATATTTCCCAACCGTAAGTATCAAGAGATGTGGTCGACAAAGAAATAAAGGTAGGCTCTAGTTCAGCAGCCGCTTTTTCAGTGAATGAGGAACTTCTATCTTCATTTAAACTAAATACCCCTTTCAAACTCCCCACCGCATAGCCGTCACTTGTGGCAGCAATGTTTCCCAACACCTCGTAATAGTCTGCGTCTGAAGTTAAATTTTCTACTACTGGGTCAGCTGTGCTGTTAGTAGCCACTGTAAGGGTGTGTTTGAGCCTTGTTGCATAATCGCGATTGCTCACTTCTATTTCAAAATTAACATCTAACGGATAACCCAAATTAGGCACAAAGGCTTTCCATTCAATGCTACCGTCATTGGTTATTTGCATATCTAACGGCGAGGTAACTAACCTAAATTCAAAAGGTCCGTTGCCCTCTGGATTTAATATCTCGATATTATTTGAATATACTTCTCCCACCTGAAGATTAGACGATAAACTTGCAAGCTCTATTTGTGGCAGGCTTTGTTTAACATAAACCGACACCGTTACAGGGTCTGATTCTACCTTTCCATCAAAAGCGATAACTTGAAGCTGATATTGGCCAGACTGAGTAAAGCTTACGCGAGTATTGTTAAAGCCGTTATTTTGAAATGTAACGTTAGCACCTTCAGGGGCCGATAGAACGCTCCACTGGAAAGTAAGAAGGTCGTTATCAGCATCACTACTTTCGCTTGCATCTAATAACACAAACTCGTTGCGGTCAGCTTCAAGTGACGTAGAAGCCATACTCACAAGCGGCGCCGTATTTTCAGTATCTAAATAGTTTTGATTACCGATAAAAGAAAAAGGAATAACTAGCATAGGCTCTTCAGCACTATTGATGTCGCTGAAAAGGCCAACAGAGACAAGCCCTTCTTCTTTTTCTTTGATTATAAGTGTGCTTGAACCCGCGATAGCTAGGGCTAGAGACGGTGAGGTGAATGAGCCTGGCCGCATAGTTGTAATATCAACATAACCATAAGGAGAAATGTAGATTCTTCCTTCAGGCACTAACACAGGGTTATTTTCGGAAATCGTGGTGTCTATGTCTACGTCATCAATAAACACCGTAACACCTGATGACGCGTAGGTAAGCAGTCCGTTTACTATGGCTGACTCTGTGTATTGTTCACCAACAGATGCTTCAATCGTACCCTCGAAGTTTGCAACCATTCGTGAATTGTCGATGGTTAGGCTATCAAATGACAGAGTCCCCTCAAACGACTCGCCATTAGAAGACACAGACGATACAGACAACGTACCTTTACCATTGAAGGTATAAGGCCCCAAAGCGCAGTTTATGTATTCAACGTCAGAGGTATCATTCTTTAACTCACCAACAATTAACTGTCCAGAATCACAATCCTCTCCTGTAGGTTGTTCGTGGTCGGTTAATACGCGATCGAAGCGGGCATAAGGGAATTCGTCTGAATGCACTAACATGACGGATGTATCCAGAGCCGATGTTACATAATAAGCAATATCATAGGCCGACGTGCTGTCTACTACCGCTTCATTCTTAAGCCCCTCATACTTGCTAAAAAGTCCGCTTGGGGCGGGCGCAGGTGTAGTAGGTGTTACAGGGGTAGGTGAAGGGGATGAGGAACCTCCGCCTCCCCCTCCGCATGCTGATAATACCGATAAAGTGACGACGGCAGCCGCACTATGTTTGATAAGGTTAACTATGCTGTTCATATTACACTCGTAATTATGAGCATGCTTTATAAGAACATCGGAAAAAATAGAAGAGGCAATGCTTTAGAGTGGTAAACTTATTTAACTTTATCCAAAACGCGACAACTAAAACTATCCATGTTTTTAAACGGTAAGAATGCTCGAATTTTCTGCTGATAATCAACGCGAAAAGTTAAACAGTAATCCCCCTCTTTTCAAGTCCTATTTTATCATTGTATTTACAACGCCACTGGCAAATGCCCTGTCTTAACCCAAATTATTGTTTCTTCATCAACGTAGGGATGATGCTGACTCATGTGTGGGCTTCTTATCCATGTACCTTTAGGGTATTCGCCGTGTTCGTCTTTGAACGTACCCGACAGTACGAAAATTTCTTCTCCGCCAAAATGCCTGTGAGGTTTAAAAACTTCTCCAACTGGCCATTTCACTAGGGCTACGTGTTCGTGTTCAAAATTATGTAAGGGCATCACTTTTAAACCACCCTGCCCTTGTAGCCATTCTGCTGTATTTGTATTTACCCTCACCTCAGCCAAATCGCGCTTATCAAACTGATTCAGTTTGACCAAGATCACACAACCTTCTTTACTGAACGGGCTGTGTTTACTGCCTGGTGGATTACGCAGGTATGTCCCTGCCGGATAGTCTCCGTGCTCGTCGGAAAAAACGCCCTCTAACACAAAGATTTCTTCACCATAAGGGTGGCCGTGCTCTTTAAAGCTGGCGCCCGGCTCGTACCTCACAACGCTAGTTGTGTGTCCCGACTCCTTTGCTTCTCGCTCCAATGGCTTGCGCCAAACCGTGGCAGACGGCGACGGCTGCCATTCTTGTGTTTGTGTATTAATGGCTAAGCGTTCATCAAAGTTCATATTTAACATTCTGATCACCGATTGATATTCGAGCTTTATCGCTATTTTGCAATAGACCGTTACTCAGGTCTTAGCATTTCAAAGAAGTTTTGCTGAGAGATGGTGTAGTAATCGCCTCTCCCGCCCCCACGACTTACAGGTGCGCTTTTTAGCGTACTGTAAACGCCATTTTCAATCAGCGATTTATCGATGTGCACACCTACCACTTCGCCCATGATAAACCAGCTATTCACCTCATCGCCTGAGGCTGACTTTAGCTGCACAACGTCGGTAAGCTTACACTCCATGCTCACCTTACTCGCTTTTACACGGGGAACCCGAACTATCTCACTGTCTACAGTCTGCAGCCCAGCATGGTCGAACTCGCTTTCCTCTGGTGCTAGAGGCTTACTTGTTGAATTCATTGCGTCAACCAAATCTTCCGATACCAGATTCCAGCAAAACTCTCCGGTTTGCTGCACGTTTACCAAAGAATCTTTTTTACTGCCCACTACAGAAAAGCCAATAATAGGCGGTGTATAGTTCAACGCGTTAAAGAAGCTGTAAGGAGCAAGGTTTAACACGCCCGCTTTCGACTGAGTAGATATCCATCCAATTGGTCGAGGCGCAATAATGGCGTTAAACGGGTCGTGAGCCAGACCATGACCTTCTTTTGGTTGATAAAAATGCGTTTGTGACAAAACCATTCCTTATTTTTTATGGTAGGGTGAAACTAATACTGATATGAACGCTTAAATGGCTCTTTTCAAGTGCTAAAAATTAAAGGTTGTTTATGACTGCACGTAGTGTTGCGTTTTCAAGAACAAGACTCACTGAGTTAATGGTGCCTTCTTTCGCTAACTTTGGCGGCAAGGTGCATGGTGGTGTTATTTTATCCCTAATGGATAAAGTTGCGTACGCGTGTGCAAGTAAGCACGCTGGCGCTTATTGCGTGACCGTCACGGTTGATGGGGTTGAGTTCTTACAGCCTGTTGAGGTTGGCGATTTACTTCATCTAGATGCAACGGTTCATTACGTGGGTAATACATCGTTGGTTGTGGGAATAAAAGTCACAACGGAAAACATTAAAACGAATGAAGTTAAGCACACCAACAATAGCTTTTTTACCATGGTAGCCAAAGATGACAGCGGCACGCCGGTTACTGTGCCTGAACTAGAGCTCACGAACCACCACGAGATGCGAAACTTTGTGACCGCTATTCGCCGAAGTAAAATCCGCAAAGAAGCACAGGTCAAGCTTCAACGTGATTACGACGCTTTCATTCCCAAAGAGGATTTTGCGCTTGTAGATGCCCACCGATGTACAATTAGTTTTGAAAGAGATAGCGCTTTTGATAAAACCAATTCTCAATATGAAGGAAAGTAAAGAGATAACTCGGGCGCCCGTTTAGGTAAGTTACATAGCCGTTAAAAGGCATATAAGAACACGGGCGAGTTACTACTTAGGCATTAATAGCGTTATATCTTGCGGGCGGAAATCGTTAGTCAATCCATTTCAGTTTTTCCAGAGGGTACCCTAAGTACCACTTAGTACGCTCTAGCACTGGACGGATAACAATTCGGTTTATCCCCAAATTTGGATCGTCAGATAAACTGTCACACATTTGCTTAAGTGCGTTGTAGTTAGGGAAACAGGTGAATGAAATATAATCAACATCACCGCTCATTCTTAAGCAGTCCATAAATTCAGGAATGCCTTGCAATGCGTTTTCAAACTGTCGCCGCTGCTGCGCTGTATTGCTTTTAAGATAAAACTCTACGTATGCCAACACATGCTCACAGATACGATCTAAATCCATCTCAGTATGAAAATTAAAAAAGTACCCTGCTTCCTGCAGTGCTTTCTTTCGTTGAAAGCATGCGCTTGCCGACAAGCCAACACGATCTGCTAATTCTTGATTAGAAATATCTGCGTATTTATGAATGGTAGCTAGAATTTTTTTATTGTACTCATCTAGCTTAATGGTCTTTTTGGCGATGCGATGTCTCCTACCAAATTTATCTTTTGTTTTGCGACTGTACTTAAAAAGAAAGTTTTTGAAAAGCGCTAAACATCCGTCAGAAATTCACTGTTAACTCACTTACACTAGGTTTTCTTTTCATCTGAGCAGAAGATATGGAACCACCATACGACACATCACAACAAGACATTGAAGGCGACGCATTAGTTTCATGGCCAAGAGTTGCTGCCGTGTCAGCTATGGTGTCATTTTCAATACCGACATTTATGACTGGCATAGAGTTATTCGCATTACTTTCTTGGCAACAAACTATAATAACACTGCTTATAGGAGGTTTGCTGCTCACCCTTGTTGGCGGGTTAATGGGTTCTATCGGCGCTATAACGCGTAAAAACTCTTACATGCTTGTTCGGGTAGCCTTTGGCAGTTTGGGGGCTCAAATCCTCAATTTACTTTTTGCCGTTTCACTGGTGGGCTGGTTTGGCTTAAATTTAGACTTATTTTCATCGTCTGTTGCCGCCATTTTAAAGTACGACACTTCAGAGCTCCCCCTTACCATAGGCACGGAAGCTATTGTTGGCATACTGATGATACTTACCACCATGTATGGATTTAACGTCATCAACCGTTTGTCGGTAGTTCTGGTGCCTATCATGATGGCCGTAAGTGCCATTCTTTTGTATCAGTCTCTTACAATTACCTCTTTTGAGCACTTTACCAATGATATGAGCCAAGCCCAAAGCTCTATTAGTCAAGGGGTCAGCCTTATTGTCGGAGTGATTATTATTGGTGCCATTATATTGCCTGATATTACTCGCTTTAGTCGTCAGCGTAGAGGCGGTGTTTATACCGCATTTTGGTCATATTTAATTGCTCAAAGCGCCGTAATTGTTATTGCCGGCTTCGCCGCTTATGCGCTTGAAGCGAACAATATACTTGATGTATTGCTGGCTCTAGGAATAGGCAGCTGGTCACTGCTTATCATTGTCGCAGGCAGCTGGATTTTAAATGCGCTGAACCTTTACAGCGCGGAGCTTGCAGTCAATGCAAGCTTGCCCCGCTTAAAACAAAATCTTGTGGCTATTGGTTTAGGTGTGGTGGGCATGTTCGCCGCTTTTGCTAATATTCTCGAAATATTCGTGTTGTTCTTATCCGTTCTAACAGCCGTGTTTATTCCTGTGGCCGGTATAATCGCCGTAGACTTTTTTGTGCTAAATAAAAGCGCGTATTTTGTGAAACTAAATTCTGAGTCACACCATTCTACCTCTCTTTCTTCTGAACAAATGTCATCCGATGCGCAAAACCTTAACCATTCCAGCCACAAAAGCGCGTTAATAGCTTGGGCAGTAGGTGCGGGAATTGCCGGCTATGACTTGTTAGAGCCGATCTCCCTTGTTACAGGGATTGCCGCGTTAGACACAATTTTAGTCAGTGCGATATTACACTTTGCCGTTTGTTCAGGCTTACGCTTGCTTGCAGTTAGACGAGTTCAAATATGAATTTAGATGACATAACACAACCTGTAATTATCTGCTTTCTTACTACTTCATCTTACCATTTTGAGGCACACTTATGCGTATAGGCATTGATGTTGGCGGTACACATACTGATGCTGTACTACTCGACAATGAGACGATTTTAGCCACTAACAAGTCATTAACGACTGCAGACGTGGCAAGCGGAATTATAGATAGCCTTAACGCCCTTCTTAACAAGGCATCGGTATCTGCAAACAATATTAATGCGGTAATGATTGGTACAACGCAATTTACTAACGCTATCGTAGAACGTCGCCAGTTATCTAACATTGCTGTTATTCGCTTAGCCCTTCCTAGCGGAAAAGGCTGCCCTCCTATGATTGAGTGGCCTGAAGATTTGGTCAACGTCATAAACCCCAGTATTTACGAATGTCATGGTGGCTACTTGTACGACGGCTACCCTGTTGCGGATATCAATATTCAAGAAATAGAAGCCGTCATTGCTGATATTAAACAAAAAGAGATTAAGTCGGTTGCGATTGCCTCCGCATTTTCAACCATGAATGCTGAGCCGGAATTGCTGGTAGCCAACCTTATACGCACGGTAATTCCCGACTGTGAAATCACTTTGTCTCACCAAATTGGTAGCATTGGCCTGCTTGAACGAGAAAATGCCGCCATCTTAAATGCGACGTTACGCCCATTTGCTCAATCTGTGGTTAATGCATTTGAAAACGCGTTGACGAAGCATGCCTTTAACTGCCCATTTTTTATTAGCCAGAACGACGGAACACTCATGAATGCCGACTTCGTGCGAGCGTATCCGGCCCTTACTTTTGCATCTGGGCCCACAAACTCACTCAGAGGCGCCTACAAACTTACCGGCAAAGAAAACGCTATCGTCGTAGATATTGGCGGCACCACATCAGATATTGGTGTTCTACAAAACGGGTTCCCGAGGGAGTCAAACCGAATTATAAAAGTAGGCGGGGTGCGAACGAATTTTCGCATGCCTGATATTAATGCTGTTGGACTTGGTGGTGGGAGTATTGTACGTGATGAAGGCAAGCGCATTGGGCCAGATTCCTGTGGGCACAAGTTGGTAGACGAGGCATTGATATTTAACGGCAACACCTTAACTACCACAGACATTATTGTTGCCAGTGGCCATGCAGACATTGGTGATAGTGAGAAAGTGAAGCATGTATCCAGTGACGTCATCCAAAGCGCCATAACAACCATGCGTGATACCTTGAATTACCACATTGAAATGATGAAGCCCGACGACAAACCAGTACCGGTAATTTTAGTGGGTGGAGGAGCCGTGTTGATACAAGGCGACTTACCTGCTGCCAGCGACGTTATTCGGCCCGTAAACGCTGGTGTAGCTAATGCCATCGGCGCTGCTATTGCGCAAATTGGCGGGGAAGCTGAAAGCATGTTGTCGTACCGCGCGATGTCACGCGACGACGCGATAAAAGGTGTAACTCAGCTTGCCATAGACAAAGCCGTTACCGCTGGTGCCGACAAAACCACAGTACGTACTATCGATATAGAAGAAATAGAGGTGCCTTACATGGAAGGTGATATGCGACGTGTAAGAGTGAAAGTGGTGGGTGACATCGCCACTGTTAAACCAAGTGCCAAAACCTCTGAACGACAGACAGGAGCCTACTAACATGCAGCGCAATTCATACGTAACGATAGACGATTTAGAGGCGCTAAGTATGGGCTCAGTTTTTCTGGCAACGGGTGGCGGTGGTGACCCCTACTTGCCCATGCTCTTAGCTAAGCAAGCTTTATTAGAATACGGCCCGGTGGCCCTTGTCGCGCCTGATAAGTTAAACAGCGAAGACTACGTGGTAGCACTTGGCGCCGTTGGTGCGCCCACGGTCAGTCTAGAGCTTCTACCCTCTATTGATGAGGCTGGCGATACACTTCTAGCATTTGAAAAACACACGGGCAAAAAAGTAGATGCCATTGCATCGTTTGAAATTGGCGGTGGTAACTCGCTTTTACCTTTAGTGGCCGCTGCCGGTGCTGGTATACCCATGATAGATGGCGATGGCATGGGCCGCGCTTTACCCGAAGCGCAAATGATGACCTATGCTATTGCTGGCGCAAAGCCGACCCCCGCGGTAGCACGAGATTACGCAGGAAACACAGCTGCGTTTTCGACATCAGATACAACAACTTATGAGCGACATATAAGAAGTTTTGCTATGGCGGCTGGCGGCATGATTACGACAGCGGAACACCCAATGTCGGGAGACTTCATTAAAACCGCTATCATCCCACATACGGTGTCGTTCGCCATTAGTTTAGGTAAGGTGCTTATGCAACACCGCGGTCACGTTCGACAAATGATGCCACATTTAAAAGCGTGTTTTAAGAACTCAGTTTACGGACAGTGCGAACTGCTATTTGAAGGTAAAATAACCGATAAAAGCGTAGCTATTGTTGGAGGGTACGACGTTGGTGAGCTTACTGTAGCGGGCTTTAATGGCGAACCTCCCGTGACCGTAAACATCAAAAATGAATATCTGATTGCAAAACAAAGCGACAAGGTGTTAGCAAGTGTACCCGACTTGATCGTACTTGTAGATATTGAAACTAGCGAACCTATTAATGCTGAACGCATAAAATACGGACAACGGGTAGCAATTATTGCCGTAGAATGCCCAGCGTTTTACAAATCGGAACGAGCCCTTGCGGCGGTTTCGCCCAGGGCCTTCGGTTTTGATTTTGACTATGTTGCGTTGTCTGAAAAATAAACGTTTTAAGTATTGATACAACAAGCCCCTGATAGATGATGTATCCACCTATCAGGGGCTTTTTCATTGCAGTTTACTTCTTTTTTAAGCCGTATTGTTACGCCTTAATTAAAAGCTATAAGACACTTTTCCGTAAACAAAACGGCCAGTAAAACCGTAAGGCGAGAAGCCAGAATATGAGAATAAGCGAGAGAATGTAGTTACATCATCCACCAAATCTCGGGTTGGTTCTGGGTATACATCAAAGATATTGTTAGCACCTACAGAAACAGTAAGCCCTTCTGTTAGCGCAATGCGAACGTCCAGATCTGTGATCCATTCTGAAGGAATAATTTCGTTGCGTGCTTCAATAGATGACGGGTCTTCCACTTCACCGTAACGCGTGGTACGTAATGTTGTTGTGTAACGGTCGTAATTCCACGTAACACCTAAGTTCAGTTTGCTGTCAGGTGAAGCTGTTTCAAAACGACGAAGCTCCACATCACTGAACAGGTTGTCTTGGTCGAACCCAGCGTTTTGCAGCACGTCAGGAGCATCAATGATATTTGTTACTTCGTTATCATTAAAGTTAGCGCCAGCGTTAAAGTTAAACGCACCGTAATCTGCAGTATTTAGCGTATAGGTAGAAACAATATCCACACCCTGTGTACGTGAATCAATCGCATTTAAGAAGAAACGTGCTTGGTTAGCCCCGGTGCCCTCTAGCAAGGTTTCAATCGCGTCACCAGATAGGTTATTTGACAACACAATACGATCGTCGATATCAATGCGGTAGAAATCTACGGTCAAGTTGAAGTCGGCATTTGGTGAGTAAGTGAAACCTGCGCTGTAGTTATTAGACTCTTCCGCATCTAGCCCTGGGCTACCTAAGGCTTGCGCTACATCGCTTGATGGTGCGAACGTACCGGTTTCTGTCGGTTCTCCATCAACAAAAACAGTGGCAATAGACGTAAAGAACTGCTGCTGCAATGACGGCGCTCTAAAGCCTGTTGATACCGACGCACGAAGTGCAAAAGTATCACTTAGCGTTACACGGTGCGACATTTTCCAGTTAAACGTGCTGCCAAAGTCAGAATAATCCTCAAAGCGCCCAGCAACAGCCACGTTCCAGTTTTCAACGACATCAGCTTCTAAATCAACATAAAAGCTGTAGTTGTGACGGCTATTGTCACCTGCAGATTCTGGTGTAAAACCTGGGAACACTTGTGATCCAGCGGCGCCAAACGGGCCGTTAACCGGATCAGTCACAACACCACCTGGACCAAAGGAACCTTGGATATAAGAATTCTCTTCACCCGCAGTAATTTCATATCCCTCGTGGCGATATTCTGCGCCCATTGCAAAGTTCATTTCGCTGTAAAACAACCCTGTATCGACAAGACGAGACGCGTCTGCGTTGATTATAGTCGTGTCGTATTCAAGGGTACCCGCGTCGAATTCGGTCTGGCTTGTTGGGCCAAGTGACGTATTTAGTGTGTTAACTACGCCGTATTCTAGTTCGTTACCACCGTGAGTTAACGATAGGTCGTAATTCCAGACATCGCCGTAGCCTTTAATGCCAGCGATAAGCGACATATCTGTTATATCGGTTTGAATGGCAGGTAAGAAACCATCTGGGTATATTTCGACAATGTTGCGCGAGTCTTGTGCACGGCGATAGAAGCCACTACCCAGAGAGTCTCGCGTGCTATAGCCTGCTGTAGTGTAAAACTCTACGCTATCGGTAAGCGCTTTACCTGCATTTATAAATAATGCGTAGTCTTCTACTTCACCGTTGCCGTAAACGTGGTTGTAACGGTTAACGGTAAGTTCACGAGGATCTAAGTTACCGTCGGCGTCCCGTGCATAGTTTTCACGCTGGTCGTAGTCTGCACGATTTGCTTGACCGCGGTCGCGATATTCACCAGAAACATTTATAAAGCCATCGTCGCCCCATTCAAAACCCACGTTGCCTCGAAGGGTAAGAGTTTGACCATCGGTTAACTCTCTGTCACTGCCCTCTTCAAATGCTAAATTACCATCGGTACCAATGCCTACGCTCTCAAGATTCGGCACACCGTCCATGGTGGTAACGTTGGCACCGTACGTTGCCGATACTTCACCGCCTTCTGCGGCATCTTTAAGAACAATGTTAATCACACCGGCAATAGCGTCAGAACCGTATTGAGCCGCTGCACCGTCACGCAATACTTCAATTCTTTTTATAGCGTTTGCTGGAATTGCATTTAAATCTACTGCAGAAGAACCGCGCCCCACTGAGCCGTTAAGATTAAGTAGCGCCGAAGTATGACGACGCTTACCGTTTACCAGCACCAGCGTGTGATCTGGCGCTAAACCGCGAAGTTGGGCCGGACGAACGTGATCTGTACCGTCAGTAATCGAAGGCTGCGGGAAGTTAAAGCTAGGCAGTAACTGATTTAAAATCATGTTGGTTTCAGTAAGGCCCGTCGCTTCAATAGAAGAAGCGTCGATAATATCGATAGGTACTGGAGAATCATTGATAGTCCGGCCTACACGGCGAGAACCTACGATTTGAATTTGTTCAACATCCTGCTCATCAACTGTAGTTTGTTCTTGTGCAAGTGTTGAAGTAGAAAATTGCATGCCTGCTATTGCAGAAGCGATTAAGGAAAGCTTAAAAACAGAAGCGTTAAATTTTGCCTGTTGCATTGTGGTGTTCCTGAATTTTATGTGTTTAATGCATTGAAAACTGTGCTTCTTACTCTACCGAGTAGAAAAAAGACTTACAGATACATTTTCTTTTTCTGTTGTTGGGGTACTGCTAAGCGCCGAATTGTCTGACTAGACTTATAATTATTAGAAGTGGTAAGCAAATATGCTGTGGGGTGAGTAAATCACAAAAATATTCCACCGCACAATACTAAAGTTGTAATAATTTAGAAATATCGATGACAGGTGGGTTTTAAGGGACAAAATATTGAACAAGGTTTTCTGCTTTTGCAATGAAAAAAGGTGGCCGTAGCCACCTTCTCAAGCATTACATAGCGTTATGCTTTTTTAAGCTTTTTCTTAAGCTTTTTTAGTTTGCTTTCTTGCTTAGCGATTTTTGCTTTAGCTACTTTCATCTCTTTTTTGATTTCTTTTTTCTTAGCCATTTTTTATATCCTTAATATTTTCTGTAGTGTTTTGCTGTCTGCCAGCATCTATTTTTCATTGTGTTCTTCAATGAATTCACGAATAAAGCGCCTTACTTCACGAGCCGCAGACGTATCCAAAGAATCGCAAAGCGCAATAAACTGCGCTCTTTCTTCGTCATTAATTCGAATAATCATCTGACTATTCTTTTTCTTCTTTTTGTTGTTATTTTCAGACATCTCGACTGCTTTAAAAGGTAAGAAACACCAATCCGAACAATTAAAGTATATCCAATGTATATACATTTCAAGGGTGATAGTGAACTTTTATTGATTTTTTTCATAAAAAAGTCACATAAACGTCACACGAGTGACTTGAGTATTCGACAAAGTTTCACTGTCAACGTAACACAATGAGAAGTATATGACACAAGCACAATCAACAACTCACCTTTCTTGTTTCATTGAAGCCATCGCGCTTGCTAAGTACACCAAATGTGTATCACGCGATGACTTACAAGCCCTGCTTCAACAAAAAGGTTATGAAGAAATAGTTGCTCTTAATACTGCTGAAGAGTTAGAGCCACAGTTGCCAATCGCTTCATAAAACAGCTGGTTAAAATGACCCGTTTTATACCCCATGGTGAAGTGCGTGTTCACCGGGAAGGTCGCATACTCGTTCTGGAAGGACATGGCCCTTGGAATGTTGAGGCACTTCAACATTCAACTGACAAGGCACAACCTATACTACAAGAACTTAGCGGCCCTTGGGGAGTGATGGCAAGCATTTATGGTGAACCCATTCATGTGCCCGATGCAGAGGCACATCTGATTCAGCTTGTGAAAAAAGATATAGAAAACGGTAGAGTCGGCACGTCGCTCATTGTCGAAAAGTCAAACTCGCCCAGTTTCGCTACGCAACATTTCAGCAGTATTTATCAACAAGCTGGAGATAACGTTGAAGTGTTTAACGACACAATTGCAGCAAAACGTTGGTTAATCAACACCATTCAGCTAGCGCAGTCAAACTTGGAAAAATGCAGTAGAGGAAAAAACGATGCTGTCTGCAATTCTAATTTATATATTTTTTAGTGCAGGGTTACTCGCTGCCTTGCAATGCCTGTACTTGTATAAAAAGTAGTGTTCGTACACGCATAAAAAGAAACAAGAGGCGTACTCTTGTTTCTTTATCATTAATTCTTTTTATTTGGGTGACCACTCAAATTTTTTGAAAGGCTCATCCACCGGTGTATCAGCGAGATGGTTGGTGTAATTACTCATCACCTTTTGCGCCAGAATTAGTATGATCTCCAAAAGTTGCTGATGCTTATATCCAGCTTCGTAGAAAGCATCTAGCTGAACTTGTTCAATATTGCCTCGACCACGGGTAATCGCTAGTACTGTTTCTTTCAGCGTATTTAATTTACTGTCAGACAATGTTTCATCATTGCGCAATTCTTCAATCAAATCATCACGCACCTTCATACTTTTCGCTATACCGGTGTGGGCTGGTACACAATAGTGGCAGGCGTGTTCGACGTTCACCGCTTGCCAGACCACCGTTAACTCTTCCGCATTGAACGAAGTTTCTTGAGCCAGCTTGTGAAGTACTTGATAGCCGTCAAGTAATGTTGGCGCTTCTGCCATTACCGCGTGTAGGTTAGGTATCATGCCAAACGCTGCTTGAGAATTGTCAAGCAAAGGCTTTGCGGCTTCTGGTGCTGTGTTTTTTGTATGTAATTTGAAATCGCTCATATCACTCTCCTGTTGATGTGACTAGAAATTCAAGTAACCCCTTTGATTACCCTTATCTCTGTAGTGTGTGAACAATAATAGGTTTACTTGAACGATCGTTCAAGTGATAATTGAACGCGTGTTCAAAACATTCACGTATAAGGTATGCTGCGATGAAATATGACCATGATGACATTATTGAAAAAGCCACCACACTTTTTTGGCAACGAGGCTTTCATGCAGCGGGTATGCGTGATATCCAACAAGCATTGGATATGCGCCCAGGCAGTATCTATGCTCGCTTTCAAAGTAAAGAAGGTTTATTCAAGCTTGTTGTAGAACACTATGCACAAAATAGCGCAGTCCGTTTAAAGCAAGTAGCAGAGGCCGAATCGCCTTTAAATGCGCTTTACAACTTTTTTGAAACGGCATTAACTGGCCCTGATGAACAGCGCTATATGCGTCAGTGCTTACTGGTAAAGTCTATTGCTGAATTAGAACTTATTGGTGATATTGCCAGAAAAGCAGTGATCGAAAGTATGCAAACTCTCAAGGCTGGTTTTAAAGACATAATAGAAGCTTGTATAGAAAAAGGTGAGCTGCCTGAACATACGCCAACGAAACTGGCCGCAGAGTGGCTTCAAAACCAGTTCGTGGGTTTACGAGCGTTCGCCCTTATGCAAGATGAAAACACAGCAACCATTCAAATGATCGGCAAAGTAATGGCCGATTTAAAAGGGCAATGGCCGCAAGAAACACATTGATGCGTTGCGGTTAAGAGAACAGCAACCGCAACAATTGCGCTATGAGTAAAATACCCATTAACGGCCAAATCCACTTGGCCCATTTGGCCGCATCTTCATTACTTATACGCATTTTAGAGCGCTCGATTAGCGGCACTATCAGTGCCAGAGCACCGAACAACACCGCAAGCAAAATTAACACTTCCATTACCGTATCCCTATCGCATATTTAAGTACTTCTTGTTTGGCAGGCTCTATGCGCTGCGCCACAGAAAGTAGCTGATTTCTTATCCATTTTATGGGGGCAACGTCATTGCTAAACAAGGTATAAAACCCGTCCATTGCCGTCATCATCATCAAATTGTCTCGCTTTCGCGGCCTTTCATAGCTGCTGATAAGCTTTTGCGAAAATACTTTATCGGTTATCGACAATGGGCTGTCGTTACCACTAGGCTTGAATGCTGCACTTACAGAAAGAAACGTTTCTACGTCTTTAAAACCCAAGTTAACGCCCTGCCCGGCAAGCGGATTTATAGTGTGTGCGGCATCACCAACTAGCGCGCAACAGCCTTTTACATAATGGTTAGCATGAGAACGCGTGAGTGGGAAAATTGCTTTATCAATAATCGAAAAGCTATTGTTATTTTTAGTCAGTTCATCTGGGAACGTTTTAAGGATTTCACTTTCAAGTTGGCTCGCTTTTAAACTTTTCAGACGTTTAAGTTCGTCAGGCGAGTCGTACCACACAAGCGACGCGTAATCGTCGAACATAGGCAAAAACGCTTTTGGGCCGCTTGAGGTAAACTGCTGCCAGGTTACAGGATCGACGGGCTCGTCCATTTTAATGGTGATACCCATTGCCTGTTGTGCATACTGCCAACCTGTGGTGCCAATACCAATAGCGTTTCTTACCTGAGAGTTCGCACCATCTGCGCCAATTAGCCACTTTGCCTTTATTGCTCTGCCGTTCGATAGTGTAACCGTAGCAGTAGTATCCAGATTGATGCCCTGCACCGTTTGACCACTGATAAGCTCTACATTGTCAAACTGCATTAGTGCCTGATGACATCCCAGCTGTAGTAGTCGATTTTCCACAAAAAAACCCAGTTGCGGCATACCGATGCTTTGTGCAGTAAAGTCTGTTCTATGAGCTGGGTCGTCCCACACGCTAAGCCCGGTATAAGGTTTAGCGCGCATAGCAGCAATGTATTCCCACGCGCCAAGTGCTTTCAAAAGAGTAACTGAGGCATCGCTTATTGCGGAAACCCTTAAATCCGGACCATCTGTCTGGCTAAAAGGTTTTGGCAAATGCGGCTCTACAACTACTACTTTGTATTGCTGCTGTGCTAGCCCTAATGCCAGCGCAGCACCCACCATTCCGCCACCGTTTATACAAAAATCAATCATTTACTTTCCTTAAAACACGCATTTGCATTATGTCGCAAAATGCAAAGTCATGTGAAGTGAAACGTATAAATACATAGCGCTAGATCAAATATAAATGAATCGTCGTAATACACTGGGAATATGGTTGTATAACAGGTAAAATATGCGGCTATTTTGAACATCTTCTTGTAACTGACATTTCCCGTGTTTCTACATGTGGGCGGTTTAAACGCAGCATGTAAATTCACTTTACGGTAGACACCTTAATTACACCGAGGCGAGTCTACTTTCACTTACAGGAACACTAACAGGTTATCGAATAGTTGTTATGACTAAAAAGCTGTATATCAAAACCTGGGGCTGCCAAATGAACGAGTATGACTCGGAGAAAATGGCAGACTTACTAGACTCAACGCATGGCTACAGTGCTGCAGAAAGCGCTGAAGAAGCCGATATTATTTTGCTTAACACGTGCTCTATTCGCGAAAAAGCACAAGAAAAAGTCTTCCACCAGCTTGGTCGGTGGAAAAACCTTAAGCAAGATAAACCTGAACTTATTATTGGCGTTGGAGGCTGTGTGGCCTCTCAAGAAGGCGATACTATTCGTCAGCGCGCGCCATTTGTTGACTTGGTTTTCGGCCCGCAAACACTGCATCGTTTGCCTGAAATGATTAATCAACTTCAAGGCGGTGCAAAGTCAGTGATTGACGTAAGCTTCCCTGAAATTGAAAAGTTTGATCGCTTGCCAGAGCCACGTGCGGAAGGTCCAACGGCGTTCGTTTCAATTATGGAAGGCTGTTCAAAATATTGTACGTTCTGCGTAGTACCTTACACCCGTGGTGAAGAAGTAAGCCGCCCTGTTGACGACGTGCTGCTTGAAATTGCGCAACTTGCAGGTCAAGGTGTACGAGAAGTAAACCTGCTCGGTCAGAACGTAAATGCATACCGCGGTGAAAATTACGACGGTACAGTATGTCGTTTTTCTGAGTTGCTTGAACTCGTTGCAGCAATAGATGGTATTGACCGCATTCGCTACACTACATCACACCCAGTTGAATTCACTGACGACATCATAGATGCGTACGCATCTATCCCTGAGTTGGTAGACCACCTGCATTTACCTGTTCAAAGTGGCTCTGATCGTATCTTGAATCTAATGAAGCGTGGTCATACGGCGTTAGAGTACAAATCTAAAATGCGTAAGCTGAAAAAGATTCGCCCTAACATTAGTTTGTCTAGCGACTTTATCATTGGCTTTCCGGGTGAAACCGATGCTGACTTTGAAGCCACAATGGATTTGATTCAGGCCGTAGATTACGACTTAAGCTTCAGCTTCATTTATAGTGCTCGCCCGGGTACACCAGCTGCTGATGCGGTAGATGATGTAAGTGAAGAAACCAAAAAACAACGCCTTCACCTACTCCAACAGCGTATTACGCAGCAAGCACTTCGTATTGCTCGCCACATGGTCGGTACAGAGCAACGAATTTTGGTTGAAGGCCCATCAAAGAAAAACCCAATGGAACTTTCAGGGCGTACTGAAAATAACCGTGTGGTGAATTTTGAGGGTACCCCAGATATGATTGGCGAGTTCGTTGATGTAAATATCACAGACGTGTTTACGAACTCACTTCGTGGTGAAGTTGTGCGCAGAGAAAGTGAAATGGGCTTGCGTGTTGCCGTTTCGCCCCAATCTATCATGGCAAAGCATCAGGCAGATCTGCCTGATGAACTTGGCGTGGGTCAATTTAACCCAGCCTAAATACATTTTAAAGCGAGGAAAAAAGTAGCTTGAGTACATTGGTTAGTAACGAATTTGATTTAGAACCGGCAGATAGCAAACGTTTGTCGAGTTTATGTGGCCCCTTTGATGACAACATTAAGCAAATTGAGCGTAGGCTGGGTGTAGAAATTACCTACCGAAATAATGCGTTCAAGGTGTTGGGTGAACCGCAGCAAATAAAAAGCGCTAGCGAATTACTTAAGCTTCTTTACATAGAAACACAGCCTATTAAGGGCCGTATTCCTGATCTAGAAGCCGAACAGGTTCACCTTGCTATACAAGAAGCCCGCGTTATCGAAAAAGATGCGACGGGCGGTTATGGCAAAGAAGTGAATATTAAAACTAAACGCGGTGTAATTAAGCCGCGTAACCCGAACCAAGCGCAATACGTGGCCAATATCATCAACCACGATATTACGTTTGGTATAGGCCCTGCAGGCACAGGTAAAACCTACCTCGCTGTTGCTGCGGCTGTTGACGCACTTGAGCGTCAAGAAATACGCCGTATATTGCTTACTCGCCCTGCTGTAGAAGCAGGTGAAAAACTAGGCTTCTTGCCTGGCGACCTTTCACAAAAAGTCGACCCATATTTGCGCCCTCTTTACGACGCTCTTTTTGAAATGCTGGGCTTCGAAAAAGTTGAAAAACTAATGGAGCGCAACGTCATTGAAGTTGCGCCGCTAGCCTACATGCGCGGAAGAACGCTTAACGACGCGTTTATTATTTTGGACGAAAGCCAAAATACCACGGTAGAGCAAATGAAAATGTTCCTAACCCGTATTGGCTTTAATTCAAAGGCGGTAATTACCGGTGACATTACGCAGGTCGATTTGCCCCGTGGTGCAAAATCAGGTCTTCGCCACGCTATTGAAGTACTAAGTGAAGTGGATGATATTTCATTTAACTTCTTTCATGCAGAAGATGTAGTTCGACACCCAGTAGTGGCGCGCATTGTAAGAGCCTATGAGGTGCACGACGCAGAACAAGAGCGTTTACGCAAAGCGCGTAAAGAAGAAGCATTGCAACTTCAGCGTGATCAAGCCGCTCAAGACAACAGCCCTGAGCGAGTAAATAACAGCCCTGAGCGAGCAAACATCGATAACGCAACGCAAACGAGAGACGACAACGCATCGTGACTGCCATAATTGATGTACAACAAGCATTTGAAGGTGACGAGACGATTTTATCAGCCATCCCCTCACCTTCACAACTTGAGCTTTGGGCTAATGCCGTGCTCGATTACGAAGGCTTAGATGAGCAGGAAGTGACTATTCGCTTCACGGATGAAGCAGAAAGCCAAAGTCTTAATCATGAGTACAGAGGAAAGGATAAACCTACCAATGTGTTATCTTTTCCTTTTGAAGCGCCTCCTGGTATAGAAATTAATTTGTTAGGCGACTTGGTAATTTGTGCCCCCGTTATAAGCCGCGAGGCAGAAGAGCAGCAAAAAGCAGTGAGCGATCACTATGCGCATATGACTGTTCATGGGCTATTGCATTTAATGGGTTATGACCATATTGATGATGCTGATGCCGAGGAAATGGAAGGCAAAGAGATAGATATTCTTGCGAGCCTTGGCATAGATAACCCCTACGAAATTAACAATTAATTTCTATCACAAGCGGTTGTTAAATATGAAATTTTACAGTTAACAATAATAAACCATTGACGACCAGCACGAACCATTTTAACGTTGGCGTTGAACTAACAATTAAACGGACATTATGAGCGACGATAATCCTCACTCTACCAACGGCTCCTCAGGCAAGAGTTGGTTAGATAAACTAAAAAATTCAATTTCTGGCGAGCCGAGAAGTAAAGAAGAGTTAGTATCGGTTATAACTGATGCAGAACATAACGAAATCATAGACCCACAAACCCGCGAAATGATTGAAGGGGTAATTGGGGTAAATGAAATGCGAGTGAGGGATATTATGATCCCCCGCGCTCAAATGACCACCATAGATGTTGAGAAAAAGGTAGAAGAGTTTCTACCTCTCATGCTTGAATCTGCCCACTCCCGTTTTCCCGTAATTAGCGAAGATAAAGACCACATTGAAGGTATTTTACTTGCTAAAGACCTACTCGCGTTTGCCTTTAACGCAGAGAAAGAATTCAATTTAAAAGATATTTTACGCCCGGCAGTTATCGTGCCTGAAAGCAAACGTGTTGATGTTCTATTAAAAGAGTTTCGTCAGCAGCGCTATCACATGGCCATTGTTGTGGACGAATACGGCGGTGTGTCTGGCCTAGTTACTATTGAAGACATTCTCGAAATTATCGTGGGTGAAATTGAAGATGAATACGATACCGAAGAAGATGGTACTGACGATATTCGCCCGTTAAATAAGTCGACCTACACAGTAAAAGCGCTGACTCCTGTAGATGACTTTAATGAATTTTTTGAAACAAAGTTTAGCGAAGAAGAAGCCGACACCATTGGTGGTATTGTGCTAAAAGCGTTTGGTCATATGCCTGAAACTAATGATGAGATCACCATTGGCGATATTCTGTTTAAAGTCACTAACTCTGATAAACGCCGTCTTATTCAACTAAAGGTTTCAGTACCTTCGCTGGAATAGTAAATCAGCGAGACCCATCTTGTTTCAGCACAAGGCTACGCAGCTTCAAACCCGTATTCTTGTGCTGAAGCTACGAACCCATTAACCACAATCAGATGACACCTATGCTGAAACGGTTTTTCCCCCACCTTATTCTTGTTCTAAGCGGTGCGAGCTTAACGCTGGCATTTGCTCCCTTTAACATGTGGCTTTTGACTATTCCTGCATTTGCACTTGCTATTCGCCAGGTCATAAAGCTTAGGCACCGCCCATTTCTTGCTGGTTGGCTATTTGGCGCGGGATGGTTTGGCGCAGGCATAAGTTGGGTTCACGTAAGCATTGCTGATTTTGGTGGCTTACCGCTTGTTGCTTCAATTGGTTTAATGGCGCTGCTTTGCGGTTATTTAGCCTTGTACCCTGCCCTTGCCACTAAACTCACCGCAAAATATTTTTCGCCCCGATTATGGCCGATGGCACTTCCCTTTTTCTGGGTTGTAGCCGAGTGGCTTAGAAGCTGGATGTTAAGCGGGTTTCCATGGTTATCGCTGGGCTATAGCCAGCTAGAAAGCCCATTGTCTGGCTTTGCACCCATTATCGGGGAAACGGGAATAAGTGCGCTTATCATTATTAGCGCCACCTTATTTGCATTAATAAACAATAAGCGAAGCCTTGCAAACGCTACACTTGTTGTACTTTGCCTGTTTATAAGCGGTTACATTTTAAAGCAGCACACTTGGGTTACGCCAGAAAAGACCTACTCGGTAGGCATGGCCCAGGGCAATATTGCACAAAGCTTACGATGGGTGCCTGAGCAAGATGGTCCTACTATGGATACATACTGGAAGCTAACCGAAAGTCTATGGGATAACGACCTTATAATTTGGCCCGAAGCTGCCGTACCGAAACTAGAACCATTAGCACAGCCCTATCTTGCTAAAGTTAACGAAAGAGCATTTCAGGAAAACACAGCGCTTATCAGCGGCATCGTAAATTATAATTGGGAAACCGACGAGGCTTGGAACAACCTAATTGTATTGGGCAAGCGAACACCCGATGCCGCCTACCCCGATTACCAGTATTTTCACAATAACCGCTTTTCAAAACACCATCTTCTACCGGTTGGTGAGTTTGTACCTTTTGAAGACTGGCTGCGCCCCCTCGCCCCGCTGTTTGATTTACCCATGTCATCATTCTCTCGCGGTGATTATCAGCAAGCCAACCTCGAAGCTAACGGCATTCACTTAGCGCCCGCTATCTGTTTTGAAATTGCGTTTCCTCACCAAGTGATGGCAAATGTATATGAAGATACAGACATGATCATTACCGTAAGTAACGACGCGTGGTTTGGGCACTCCCATGGCCCCGCTCAGCATTTACAAATTGCGCAAATGCGCGCACTTGAGCTGGGGCGACCGGTTGTGAGAGCGACCAACAATGGTATTACTGCTTTTATCGATCATAAAGGTCACATTACGGCGCGGTTGCCACAATTCATAGCAGGTAATATTTCAGCGCCAGTTGTTGTAACTCGCGGTTTCACTCCCTATTACCATTTACAGGAGTTGGGTGTTTGGCTATTGACGTTACTTCTTTTAGCTTCTGCGATAATACTTAAGAGGTCACATATAAACCGAAACTAGAGCTATACAGCATGATATGAAGGGGTTACGGAAAACTGAAAACATATGAGCTAAAGCATTTGCTGCTCTGAGTTGGAGAATTGTTATTTAGTGAACAGACGTGTCCGCTAATAAAGTGCGATGTGGTTAAACAATGACTTATTTCTAGTCACTTTGATGACTGAGGGCTCACCGACAATCTGGAAACCGTATCCATACTTTCGTGTAATATGCGCACGATGAAGATATTTGAACCACTCACTTCATAGGCTACCAAGTGATTTTATATCGGCATAAGTCTAAACGGAGCAACATTTTCATCTTTATATTCTGGGTAACGGAAAGGACTTGAGGAAAGTGAAGAAATTGCACCGTATAGGTCATCTAGGTATCTATCGGCTAATGACTCACCCCACACTTTATGACCATAAAGCCAGATATCGATTAAATCCTCTTTTGCAAGATTTGATATCGTAATTTGCATCAACAATCAGCTCGTTGCTTGGCCTCATTTTTTATCACCTCGATGTCTAAAGCCCCTGCGCTACCGCTCTTCCTACCTTCTTGGACAGCCAATACTAGCGCTTGACGCTTTAGCGCTGCGTATTCTCTACTGGACAATAATACGCCTTGCTCTTTACCGTTTCTGGTAATTGAGACAGGCTCAGATTGCGCACTCATTAGGAGCTCCCCGAATGAATTTTTAGCTTCAGTTGCTGAAATGACTTTCATAGACCTGATTCCCCACTTTAGATTTGGATAAGACAAAATAGCCAAATTAGCTATTTTGTTCAATAACAACTTGCAATCGTTGCAATGTGGTCAACGCAACAAACATCAATTCAAGCTCCATACATTAGAATACGACATAAATTTGCCTAACTCGTACCAACGGTTGAATAAGCATTTGTAGTGGTTATATTGCTGTCAAAAAAACGGCGCCTGACATAGGGCGCCGCTATCATTTTATATATATGGATTAGATACACAAATTACCGTTGATTACCCGCCGCCTGAATAGCGGTAAGAGCTATGGTAAATACAATGTCATCCACTAACGCACCTCGGCTTAAATCGTTGACTGGCTTTCTCATGCCCTGCAGCATTGGGCCAATACACACCAAGTCGAAGCTACGCTGTACCGCTTTATACGTGGTGTTACCCGTGTTTAGGTCTGGGAAAACAAACACGTTTGCTTTACCGGCAACCGGGCTATTTGGCGCTTTACTCTTACCTACGCTTTCAATGGCCGCCGCATCGTATTGAAGCGGACCATCAATCAGTAAATCAGGGCGCAGTTCTTGCGCAATTTTGGTTGCCTCACGCACTTTCTCTACGTCACTACCTGCACCTGACGAGCCTGTACTGTAGCTAATCATAGCAACCCTTGGCTCTATGCCAAACATCTGCGCTGATTCAGCAGACTGTATAGCAATGTCTGCAAGTTGTTTTGCATCAGGATCAGGATTAATCGCACAATCACCGTAAACCAAAACTTGATCAGGCAATAGCATGAAAAATACTGACGACACCAAAGACGCGTTTTCAGCAGTCTTAATTAGCTGAAGCGCCGGGCGAATCGTATTGGCCGTAGTATTAACCGCTCCAGAAACCAAACCGTCTACATCGTCTTGCTGAAGCATCATCGTGCCTAAAGTCACGTTGTCTTCTAGAAGCTCTTGCGCAACCACCTCAGTCACCCCTTTGTGACCACGCAGCGCAACCAAACCATTCACATAATCGTTCTTAATGGCGCTAGGCGACAAAATTTCCACGCCATCGCTAAGTACAACACCTTGCTGTTCAGCTACGCGCCTTATCTCAGTTTCATCACCAAGTAAAACAGGTCTAGCCAACCCACGCTTTGCGCAAATAGACGCTGCAACAACGGTTCTCGGTTCATTTCCCTCAGGCAGTACAATGCGCTTGTTAACCTGTCTTGCACGGTTGGTGAGATAAAAGCGAAACGCCGAGGGAGAAAGCTTTTTCTGACGAGATACTTTTTGGGTAAGCGAATTTACCCAACTAGCGTCCAGACTTTCCGCTGTGTGAACCATTACCTTTTCTATGCGTTGACTGTCATCAACTGGCACTTCTTGGTTAAAAGCGTGAAGCGCTTGTGCTGTTTGCCACGTATTAGAGTTTACTAGCATTACAGGCAGGCCCGTCTCCATGGCTTGGCTGCATAAGGCCATAATATTTTCATCCGGCTGGTAGCCACCCGTAAGCAGTAGTGCGCCTAACTTGGTACCGTTTAGCGCCGCAAGACAACAGGATACAAACACGTCACCGCGATCACCCGACATCACCAATAACGCACCTGGTTTGAGGGTATGGGTCATGTTGTGAATTTCGCGCGCGCAAAAGGTTACACTGCTTAAACGACGCTCAGAAAGCTCACCTTCATTAAGCAGTGTCGCTTTGAGGTGTTTAGCTACATCAGTCGCACGAGGAGATACTAAATCAGCGCTCCAATCGATGGTACCGAGTAAACTTAAGCCTTTTCTGAAGATGGGGAGTTTGCGAAGTGCTTGCGTACGCTCTTCGTCATGTTCGGGCGCTTCTATTGCGCCGATATCGGCACGAAGCCTTCCATGCTCATCAAACGGTGCATTGACTTTATTGAAGATACAACCCACTACCTTCTGCCCTTTATGACCGCCGTAAGTGTCGACCACGATTTCCAAACGATGATTGATATCAGTGATGGTATCGTTTCCAGGTACGGCGACAAATACAATGTCAGCATCAAGAGCACGGCTTATTTCTAGATTCAAACGCTCGGCGTAAGGATGGTGTCGCGTTGTCACTAAACCTTCAATGACGGTTACCGCCTCTTGCTCGCTATTTTCTTCGAAGCGTTCAATGATTTCTTCAAGTAATTCATCGATACTGTCATTACTTATCATACGTTCAACGTAGTCAAGCTCAAATGGCGTAATAGGCGACACGCTAGCGTGATGAGCGATGATGGCGGTTGAACGCTCTTCACCGTTATCGCCTCTTCGTGGCTGAGCCACAGGCTTGAAGAAATTTAGCTTTATACCCTGCTCTTCAATTGCTCGAACAAGGCCCATGCTGACCGTAGTGAGGCCCACACTAGTGCCTACGGGGATCAACATAATTCTGCGAGACATAGTTACTCCTGGTTTTACTTATTCAATGCGCTAGCGCATTTAGTTTAGGCGAAGGTTGCAGCTTCTGCGGCGATAACCCACTCTTCGTTAGTAGGTACTACGTAAACGGCTGTAGATGCATTTTCTGTTGATATTTTGCCGCCCTGACCAAATCGCGCAACGGTATTTTTTTGCTCATCTAAAGTAATGCCAAAGTGAGCAAAATATCCCATGGTCGTTTCTCTAATAAGCGAAGAGTTTTCGCCTATACCGCCTGTAAATACAATGGCATCTAATGTTGGTACTGCAACCATATAACCCGCAATATATTTTGCTAGACGATAACAAAAGATTTCTATTGCTAACTGTGCGCCCTCATGCCCTTCTAACGCTGCATCTTCTAGCGTTCTGCAATCATTACTTAGCTCTGAAATACCCAACAATCCTGACTGCTTATTAAGAAGATCGCTGATCTCATCTGCCGTTTTACCTAACTTTTTCTGTAACGTGCCAGGTAAACTTGGATCGAGATCGCCACAGCGAGTCCCCATGACTAAACCTTCAAGTGGGATAAAGCCAAGACTTGTATCTACTGCTTGACCTTTTTCGATAGCCGACACACTGCAACCATTACCTAAGTGCGCACTGATGATGCTGGTGTCTGACACAGGCTTATCAAGAATTTTCGCCATGCTATCGAGGATAAACTTATGACTCGTGCCGTGGAAGCCATAGCGCCTGATGCCATATTCGCGATAAAGCGACATAGGTAAAGCATAAATAAAGGCTTTCTTCGGCAAGGTTTGAAAGAAAGAAGTATCAAACACAACCACGTGAGGTAAATCTGGGTATGCCGCTTGTGCAGTGAAGATACCTTTTAAATTCGCCATATTGTGAAGCGGCGCCATGCTCGCATAGTCTTCGATTGCCTCGAGGACGCTGTCATCAACCAGTGCTGCTTGCTTGAATTTTTCACCGCCATGTACCACCCTATGCCCAATGGCTATAGGCTGAACGCCAGTACTAGCGATAACTTTAGAAATTGCATCAAGCGCTTCGGTATGGCCCGCTTTTTCTGGCAGCGCCTGCTTTTCTTTTTTACCGTTTAGCTTATATGACAAACTTGCGTCGCTGTTGCCCAGTGCTTCGGCAATACCCGACAGTCCTGCTTCGCCAGTTTCAGCGTCAATAATTGCAAACTTAACGGATGAACTTCCGCAATTTAAAACTATAACTTCTTTCTTCATGTTCAAATTTTACAAATGTAAGTGGTAAACTTCTATTAGCGCTAACTGTAGCATTTATAAACATTTTAGTTAGTTAAAGTAATGCTAAATGTTTTATAAAAACTTTCGAATATTTGTTTTACCTACGCGACTTTCGCTTGATTAAAGCTAAAAACAGGTTTACCGATGCGCCCATTAATAAAAGCCAAAAAATTAGTCAATAAAATCTGAAACTTAACCATTGAAAAGAAGTTAATTTGAAATTTTTTTAAATTTTTTGCTTGAAAAGTATTTCGGCCATTCCTATATATGTTTTGTCGGCGCTGAAAGGTCAGGTCGACAAAACCGCCGCCGCAAAGTCGGGGCATTTAAACTTTAAACATATTGCTTAATTTTGAGGATATGACTATGCGTACTATCGATCTATCTCCACTTTACCGTTCATTCATTGGCTCTGACCACTTAGCATCACTTATCGATGCAGCATCTCGAGCAGAGAAACAGAGCACTTATCCGCCATACAATATCGAGTTGCTCGGTGATGATAAATACCGCGTAACCATGGCAATTGCAGGTTTCAGTAAAGATGACGTTTCAATTCAAGTTGAAGAGAATACGTTAACCATTACTGGCACGAAGAAAGCGGAAACGGAAGACAAAGAAAGCAAAGAACGTAAGTTCTTACACAAAGGCATTTCAGAGCGTAACTTTGAGCGTAAATTCCAGCTTGGTGATCACGTGAAAGTGTTAGCTGCAGACATGGAAAACGGCCTACTTCATATCGATATGGAGCGAGTCATACCTGAAGCCAAGAAGCCGCGTCAAATAGAGATTGGCTCTCGCCTACTTGAAAATCAGTAATTAACTTCTTGGTTTGTTTCCCAACTTTTAGCGGCGCCTTACGGCGCCGTTTTTTTGTGTTTGAAATTGATACATTTCGTTGTTTTCACATCGATAGGATTGGCCAACTAAGAAGTCAGCATGGGTATTCATTTAATATCGCTTTTAAGAACCTACGTTTCATTCAGTTCGATGACATATTCTGCTTTACCAGACTCTCCCGACTTAAAGTGACCCGTAATTGATTTCCCAACTAACTCACCGGTAGCCGAGCCGTCTATGGAAGCGAATTCACTACTCGCAACACCATTGTCGAACCTACCAATATGTTGAAAAGTTACAGTTCCTCTTAAACCATTTATAACACCAATAAAACTTTCAAAGCCTGTGAATTGTGCAGACGTAGGCGCCTGATAAGACATCAAAAACTCAATGGTTGATTCTCCAACCATGCCGCCTGTATACGACTGCTCGATGCTTGCATGAGATGTTTTTATCCCTTCTGACTTTTCTTTAAGTGTTTCTTCATTCCATTTTAAAATGGAAAAGCTTCCCTCGAAGGCCATGGCGTTCTCTTTATAATTGTTAGTAAACTTAAGTCGGTAAACCCTAGCTTGTCAGTCACAATAAAACAGCCAGCAAATTGTAACAGAGTGTTTATATAAGCCCTTTAAGCATTGCTAAACCCACTGCGTTGCAAGTGCTCGCATCTTTAATATCACCGCTGATTATTTTTTCTTTTAGCTCGGTAAACGTAATAGGCACAACTCGCAGGTCTTCTTCCTCTTCGTCGAGTTTCTGTTTACCTTGAGTGAGTCCCCTCGCTACATAAATATGATAACCTTGGTCGCAAAACCCATAAGCTAAGTATTGGAAGCCTACGTATTCCATTGAATCTGCGATTAACCCAGTCTCTTCCTCAAGTTCACCCTTTGCGAGTTCAATAGGATCGGCGTCCGGATTCGCCTCCCAAGCGCCCTGCGGTAGCTCAAGCTGACGCTGTTTAATGGTATAGCGGTATTGCTCAACCATGAAAACCGTATCGCCTTGGATAGGTAAGATAATGGCGAAATCTGGCTTCTCCACCACACCGTATATACCTTCATTCCCGCTAGCTCGACGTATCTTGTCTTCCCTTACCCGAAGCCATTTGTTCTCATATACTATTTGTGAATGAAGTGTTTCAATGTCTGCCATTGTCGTCCTTATCAGTGCACTCAAGTGCTTTAATAACGTTACTCGACTGACATAGTGGGCGATGGAGATTACTCAGTCAATTGTGAAATTAGCGATAGTTCGACTGAGTACTAAATTGTTCTCTTTCATTGAATGAGATAGTTTTGATAACGCTTGGGCTAACTCGACTTCATGCTTTGCTGCAGCTTCAACGTCAACAATGTCTTTTGCTACTTCTTGTGTGGTAACTGACTGTTGTTCTGCCGCCGCAGACATGCTGTTGGCCATTAGCTCAACGTTAGATGCGGCGTCTTTTACCTTTCTAGCTGTTTCTCGCCCCCTTCCGGTAATTTCAACTGACTTATTCACTGCCAACGCATTTTTATTAACGTCCTGCACAACCACCAAACTTGCTTGCTGAAGCGCCGTAAGCAGCGTGGCTATTTGAGCTGAAGCATCTCGACTGCTCTGTGCGAGTTTGCGCACCTCATCGGCAACAACGGCAAATCCTCTGCCGTGCTCTCCTGCGCGGGCAGCCTCTATAGCTGCATTAAGCGCCAATAAGTTTGTCTGATCTGAGAGAGTGTTGATTGTTTCAAGTATGCTGCTGATATCGGTCACCTGCTTTTCCATAGCCGCAGCATTATCCTTAACATCTTTCATGTCGTCTTCTAACTGTTTCATCGCTGTTCTGACCGACTCGTTAATATCGAAAGCTTCGATTGCCAGTTGATCCAGTGATTTACTCGCAGCTAGGGTATCAAAGGCCGATTTAGCAATGTCGGTACTCGTTACCGATATTTCTTCTAACGCTGATGCGATATTAAGGGAGCGTTGTTGCGTTTTTCCCGCATCCTGTACCATTTCCGTACAGGAGGCTTCTAATTCTGATGATAAGCGAGAACTCGCGTCAATAGACTGCTCTAGCCCTCTGATTAAATCTTTAAGTGCCAATATCGTTTTATTAATCGCAATAGACACGGTGCCAAGTTCATTCTGTACCTGCATTTTTACGTCAACCGTCAAATCTCCTTTCTCGGCAATCTTTGAAAGATTTTGTGTAAGGCGGGTGAGTTGCGTGTTGAGTATGTATAAGAGCGCGCGATAGATGAGGGTAATAACCACAATGCCAACAAAAATAATGATGAGTGTAAGTATCAGTGCAAACGAGGCTTCACTGTGCATGTCTTTTGCATTTTTGTTTACTTGTACCCAAATATTGTCAAGTATCGACTTAACATCATTGATTTGTGATGTCGCTGCCCCAAACCATTCGCTGTTAGTAGGAAGCACAGTAACGTCGACTTTCCCTGAATTGAGGTTTTTAAGTGTTCGGTTTATCAACGTTGCTTCATCTGATGTCATTGATCTCGTGAACATCTCAACACTGTCGTTAGGTAAACTGTTTTCCAGTTTTCCTGAAATATATTGTACTTCTTGTTGATAACGCTTTAGCTCACTAATTACGGTATCGCTGGCCTCTTGTCGCGCTATTGCGCCATTCACTTTCCCCCGTTGTTGCCCCAATCGCTCTTTTAACTGCGCTAAAAGAATGGCGCTGGACAACTGTTCTTTTGACGCTAAGTTGTTAACGTACATCGTTAATGCCGTGGCGGCATTCAGCGCCGATGCGTTAAGAGAACTGTAGAACCTAAATGCCCGCGTACCTTGTTGACTATCCACCTCTCGTCTGAGCGCCTGTTTATCACCTAAGTAACCAAGTAGTGGGTTAAGAATTTTGGTTACCCTATCGCCGTACGCACTATCATTTTGCAGTAATGAGGTTAACAGCGCTGCTGCGTGATCTGCCTGTTTTCGCTGAGCCTCAACGTTATCTCGCCCTTTAGGGGTTGGGTTACCCAAGTAGCCGGCCGTTAACCCTCGTTCAACTGCATGATGGTGCGCCACAGACTCCACAGTGGCAATTAGCGCTATCATTTCAATATCGGCTGAAGCCGCTCGAGTGTCGTCTAACGACCGTTTGATATCTTTGAAAGCTAAGTATGCAACACTAATTAATAGTATGCCCGCACCCAATACAGACAGCCGAAGAATAGAAAATCGTTGTAGCAAGCGCACTAATAAAGACTCCATGTAAAACAGTACTGCTCAACAAGATGGATAAGGAAAGATATATCTCCTACAATTGCCGTAAAAACAGGCAGTTCATCTCAGTATAGGAAACATTAGAATAAGCGCAAATCCATTATCTAACCGGTGTTTTATGCGGCAAATAAAGACAAATCTAATGCAGTCATGGGGAATATGACTTACACAAAAAATCGTAATGAAAAGACAAAAAGTAACGAACCTAAGTTCTTAGTTTGTTTTCCTTTGCTTTGCGTCGCCGGTTGGCGCCTATTTCTATCTAGAGTGCGCAGTTTAGGTCTATCTTAGATTGCTCATCTGCTACAGGAAAACATGCTCCTGATGGCAAAGCATCGGGTATATATCTTTCCAGATGCGGGTCATAAAGTCCTTCTTCCAAAAATGTGACTAAATCATCAATTTCGTCGTCACTGAGATTCAAAGGCACAAAACGATCATCTATAATGCCATCCGCCAGTCTTTTTTGTGGCACACCGGCGTTCTTGTATAACACCACCTGTTTAACACTCGTGAAACTTCCACCGTGACCAAACACATTTGAATCTTTTAAGTTGTAGAGTTGTGGTACCTTAAACTTATAGTTATCTTCTGTTCTGCCAGTAAAACCGCCCCTACCCTTGGCATCATTTTCAGTTACTACACCAGTTATTGTGGGGCTTGATGTATCGAGGTCGGCAAAGCCAATGGCCATAAACATTTCTTCGTTAGCAGCCCCTATTTTCGAGCTCAACGCGGGGCCAGTATGACAGCTTGCGCAACCCGCTTTGCCAAAGAAAAGTAAAGCGCCTCGCTTTTCTTGGTCAGTGAGCGCTGCGTCTTCGCCTTGTAACCAACGCTGGAAAGGCGCTCGATTTGCTAGTACCGTTCTCTCATATGCGGCAATTGCCTTACCCATATTTTCAAGAATATCGTCGCCCCCCTCTGGAAATGCAGCTTCATACAACAATTGATATTCCATATTTTGCTGGACGAGTGAGTTGTTGAAGGTGTTGAGTCTATGTACTTTTGTACCAGCAATTGCTTGGGTTTCTAAGCCTCCTAAACCACGAGTATTTTCAGCTTTTGGCGTACCAGGCGTAGCTAATATCTCATCAGGTAATTTAGCATTAACTAGCCCTCCATGCTGATTACCAAACTGACCGTTCCAAAGCATTACTTCTTGATAAGCCGTATTTAGAATACTGGGTGAAGTTAGCGGTTGAACATCGGGAACTAGACTAGGATCGGTGCTCGATTTATCAAAGCCCTCGGCTAAGACACGCATTTTTCCAGCAACACCAAAACCTGTTCCGCCTTCTCCAATTCCCTGCACAACACCAGATTTAAAGCCAGCAGCGGCATGGTGACAACTTGCGCATGACCAAGTGTTGACCAGTTGCTCATGAACACCTTCCGTTGCAACGGCGGTTTCATGAAAGAGCATCATACCGAGAAAAACCTTCTCTTCAGTAAGGGTGTTATTTGGATCAGCGGGAATACTTGAGAAATCTGTAGACTGAGGCAATAGTAGCCCTACCGCGCCGCCATCTAATTGCTCGTTCAATGTTGTCATTAATTGCGTAGACAACGAACTTTCTTCGACAGTAACCGCTTTATCCGCCCCACAACCCGATATGGTAATAACACTAGTGAGTATCAATACATTTTGAATATAAGGAATCGACTTCATGACTTCACCTTGACTACATTCAACGAAGTTTAAATTTCAAAGCATCAGGGCCACGAAGCAGCGGTGGTGCTAGTTGAAAGCACACTTATTAAAATTGTTTAATAAATAATATAGTAGGTCGAAGCAGAAACTTCGAGTGATTGTCACTATTTTTGCAAATTTAACGTGGAGCACGCGCCTTTGAAAAACTGAGGTCTATAAACCATTCGAGAAATGATGTGGGAAAGTGATTAAGAGACTTTGTTATTTTTAAGTATGAAAAAACCCCAAATATTGGAATATCCAATTATTTGGGGGTACTTCGAATTGCTATTTTTTTAGTTTTTCACTTAAATTGCGAAATAATCTAAATGTACTCGACTTCTATGATTTCCACTTCAACTGCGCCCGCTGGCGTTTGAATAGTCACTGTGTCATCAAGCTCTTTACCTATTAGCCCTCGAGCGATAGGTGAGTTCACCGAAATCAGGTTGTTCTTGATATCAGCTTCGTCGTCACCCACAATGCGATAGGTCGTTTCTTCATCACTAGCAATATTAAGAATTGTAACCGTAGTACCGAAAATCACTTTTCCGGTGTTTTCCATTTTTGTGACGTCGATGATTTGTGCATTTGAAAGTTTGCCTTCGATATCTTGGATACGACCTTCACAGAAGCTTTGCTGTTCACGGGCCGCGTGATATTCCGCATTTTCCTTCAAATCACCATGCTCACGCGCTTCGGCGATAGACTCGATAATACGTGGGCGTGTTTTAGTTTTTAGCTCATTTAATTCGTCACGCAGCATTTGAGCGCCGCGCGCTGTCATTGGATACTGACTCATGAATACTGTCTCACTTAGCTAGTAATTTAAACAGAAAAGTGCGCCGCGAAGGCGCACTTTTTATTCGTTCACACAAATGTAATATTGCTAGGATACCTCGTATCCTAGCTTATGTCATTAGTGTTTAAGTCTAGCGTGCAGTTCTTGAACTGAAGCTACTTTATTACGGTCATCGGCAGACTTAGCTCGAATAGTAGCGAATGCTGCATTCATCGTGGTGGTGTAAGTTACCTTATTCACCAAGGCTTCACGACGAATATAAACCGAATCGGTAATAGCTTGACGACCTTCTGTTGTATTAATCAAGTAGGCGTATTCGCCGTTCTTAATGGCGTCAACAATGTTAGGACGGCCTTCCGATAGTTTATTAACCACCGTGCTCATTATACCTGCATCGTACAAAGTAGTTGCCGTACCGCGCGTTGCTTCAATGCTGAAGCCAGCGGCAACCAGGGCCTTAGCAAGTTCAATGATTTTAGGCTTGTCGGTTTCACGCACCGAGATAAGCGCTTTACCTTCTTTAGGCAAAGGTGCACCGGCGCCTAAATTCGCTTTAGCATATGCCTCTTCGAAAGTATCACCAACCCCCATAACTTCACCAGTAGAGCGCATTTCTGGGCCTAACAGTGGGTCAACACCTTGGAACTTAGCAAACGGAAGTACAACTTCTTTCACAGAGTAAAAAGGAGGAATAATTTCTTCCGTTACACCCTGTTCAGCAAGGCTAACGCCAGCCATGGCGCGTGCTGCGACTTTCGCTAATGGAACACCCGTTGCCTTAGACACGAATGGCACCGTACGCGCTGCACGAGGGTTAACCTCGATAAGGTATACTTCACCGTCTTTAATCGCAAACTGGGTATTCATCAAGCCCACAACGCCAAGTTCAAGGGCCATGGCTTTTACCTGTTCGCGCATTACATCCTGAATTTCTTTTGAAAGCGAGTGCGGAGGTAATGAACAGGCAGAGTCACCAGAGTGAACACCCGCTTGTTCAATGTGTTCCATGATGCCGCCAATCACAACCTCTTTGCCATCGCAGATAGCGTCGATATCAACTTCAATAGCATCGTCAAGGAATCGGTCTAGCAATACTGGCGCGTCGTTAGACACTTTTACCGCTTCGTTCAAGTAACGCTTAAGGTCTTTGATGTCGTAAACGATTTCCATCGCGCGACCACCAAGCACGTAACTTGGACGAACAACCAGCGGGAAGCCAATCTCTTCGGCCATAGTTAGCGCTTGCTCAACGTTAGTTACCGTAGCATTCGCTGGCTGCTTAAGATTAAGCTTGTTAACCATTTGCTGGAAACGCTCGCGGTCTTCCGCACGGTCAATCGCCTCTGGCGATGTACCCATGATTGGAACGCCAGCGGCTTCGAGAGCACGGGCAAGCTTAAGTGGCGTTTGACCACCATACTGCACGATAACGCCTTTTGGCTGCTCTTTAGCAACGATTTCAAGCACATCTTCAAGAGTTACTGGTTCGAAGTATAGGCGATCTGACGTGTCATAGTCGGTGGACACCGTCTCAGGGTTACAGTTAACCATAATAGTTTCGTAACCGTCTTCACGCATTGAAAGCGCAGCGTGAACGCAGCAATAATCGAATTCAATACCTTGACCGATACGGTTAGGGCCACCGCCCAATACCATAATCTTATCTCTATCAGTTGGCGCAGCCTCACACTCTTCGTCATACGTAGAGTACATGTAGGCTGTACTGGTAGAAAATTCTGCGGCGCAGGTATCTACACGCTTGTAGACTGGAGAGATACCAAAATCACGACGGGTTTCACGAATATCGCTCTCAGCCACTTTTGTTAATTCAGCAAGACGCGCATCTGAGAAGCCTTTACGCTTAAGGGCACGCATAAAGTCAGCATCAATACCAGGTAAGCCAAGCTCAGCTACTTTTGCTTCAAGAAGAATAAGATCTTCAAGCTGAACAAGATACCAGCGGTCGATATTCGTAAGGTTAAATACCTCATCAACAGACATACCCATACGGAATGCATCACCGATGTACCAAATACGCTCTGCACCCGGTTGGCGAAGTTCATAAACCACTTTATTGCGTGATTCAGGGTCTTCAAGATCAACCATTGGATTAAGGCCTGTCGCACCAACTTCAAGACCGCGAAGGGCTTTTTGCAGTGATTCCTGCTGGTTACGACCAATCGCCATTACTTCCCCCACTGACTTCATTTGGGTAGTCAGGCGGTCGTTAGCACCGGCAAACTTTTCAAAATTAAAGCGTGGGATCTTAGTCACGACGTAGTCGATAGACGGCTCGAACGACGCTGGCGTTAAGCCACCTGTAATGTCATTCGCTAATTCATCTAACGTGTAACCTACCGCAAGTTTCGCCGCTACTTTCGCAATAGGGAAACCCGTTGCTTTTGAAGCAAGCGCAGAAGAACGAGATACACGTGGGTTCATCTCGATGATGACCATACGGCCCGTTTTCGGATCTACACCGAACTGTACATTTGAACCACCGGTTTCAACGCCAATTTCACGAAGTACAGCCATGGCTGCATTACGCATTATTTGGAATTCTTTATCGGTCAACGTTTGTGCCGGTGCAACAGTGATTGAGTCGCCGGTGTGAACACCCATAGGGTCGAAGTTTTCGATAGTACATACGATGATGCAGTTGTCTGCTTTATCGCGTACTACTTCCATTTCGTATTCTTTCCAACCTAGTAACGATTCATCGATGAGTAGTTCGTTGGTTGGAGAAAGGTCGAGACCGCGGGTACAAATTTCATTGAACTCGTCAATGTTGTACGCGATACCGCCACCGGTTCCACCCATGGTGAAAGACGGACGAATAATACAAGGAAAGCCGATACGGCTTAACACATCGTGCGCTTCATCCATAGTGTGCGCAATTTCTGCACGTGGACATTCAAGGCCAATGTTTTTCATTGCTTTGTCAAAGCGTTCGCGGTTTTCCGCTTTATCGATAGCGTCTGCCGTTGCACCGATAAGCTCGCAGCCGAACTCGTCAAGTACGCCGTGCTTATCGAGCTCCAGTGCGCAGTTAAGTGCAGTTTGACCACCCATTGTAGGTAAGATGGCATCTGGGCGTTCTTTTTCGATGATCTTGCGAACTACTTCCCAGTGGATAGGCTCGATGTAGGTTGCATCTGCCATTTCTGGGTCGGTCATGATGGTTGCTGGGTTAGAGTTAACCAAAATAACACGGTAGCCTTCTTCGCGAAGGGCTTTACACGCTTGCGCGCCTGAATAGTCGAATTCACAAGCCTGGCCGATAACAATAGGGCCAGCACCAATGATAAGAATACTTTTTATGTCGGTACGTTTTGGCATAGCGGGCTAATTCCTACTGCTTGTGTTGTTCAATAAGTTCAATGAAGTGGTCGAATAACGGCGCCGCTTCATGAGGACCTGGGCTGGCTTCAGGGTGACCCTGGAAACTAAACGCAGGCTTGTCGGTGCGATGGATACCTTGCAACGACTTGTCGAACAACGAAATGTGAGTTACTTCTAGGTTATCTGGCAAGCTAGACTCATCCACAGCAAAACCGTGGTTTTGGCTGGTGATCATAACTACATTGCGCTTTAGGTCTTTAACCGGGTGATTTGCGCCGTGGTGACCAAACTTCATCTTCACTGTTTTAGCACCGCTTGCAATAGCAAGTAGCTGGTGACCTAAACAAATACCGAATACTGGCGTACCGGTTTCGACGATGGTTTTAATTGCGCTAACTGCGTAGTCACATGGCTCGGGATCGCCTGGTCCATTTGACAAAAATACACCGTCAGGATTCATGGCTAGCACGTCTTCGGCAGGCGTTTGCGCTGGAACCAAAGTCACTTTACAACCGCGGTCAGCTAGCATGCGAAGAATATTGTTTTTCACACCGTAATCGTATGCTACGACATGGTACTTAGTTTCACTTGGCGTTACGTAACCTTTGCCAAGTTCCCAACTACCTTCTGTCCATGTTTTTGGTTCAGTGATGCTTACGACTTTTGCTAAATCCATGCCTTTAAGACCTGGGAAAGCTTTTGCTTGCGCTAAGGCGCTAGACTCGTCTAATTCATCAGAGCAAATAATGCAGCCGTTTTGTGCACCTTTGTCTCGCAAGATACGCGTCAAGCGACGTGTATCAATGTCAGCAATACCCACAACGCCTTTCGCTTTAAGGTATTCAGACAGTGTTTGCTGTTGACGAAAGTTGCTAGCAACAAGAGGTAAATCACGAATTATCAGACCCTTCGACCAGATTTTATCTGCTTCGACGTCTTCTTCGTTAGTTCCGGTGTTGCCAATATGTGGATAAGTAAGGGTGATGAGTTGTTCAGCGTAGGATGGGTCGGTGAGAATTTCTTGATAGCCGGTCATGGAAGTATTGAAAACAACTTCCCCGACGGCGGAGCCAGTAGCGCCTATCGCCGTACCTTTAAAAACAGAACCATCCTCTAACACCAAAAGGGCAGAATTAGCCAAGTCAACCTCCAGATTAAGGATAACTATGTGTTTGCGCATTTTTTTGCACAAACCCCACAAAAAACGGGAGTTATTGATAACAATACATCCCGTTTTACGATCTTTGCAGCTAATAAAACCGCACTCTTCAGCCGGTTTGACAGCTTCAGAATACGAAATTCTGGCAAATTCCGGCGAGTATACATTACTGACCGAAAATGGCAAATTTATTTGTAATAATTTACTAAAATAACGCTTATACCACCTTTTTTGCGCAGAACCACCGAAAGTACGGCTTATTGCTCATTTATAATGCAACTTTAGTTTAACACTTTAGTAACGCCCTAACGTTAGCTTGCTTTTTACAAGGTAACAGAGAGCCATCTAAAGCTTCAATTCTAGTACATCAACCATGGAGTATAGACCAGGTTGCTTACCATACAACCATTTTGCTGCATGCACTGCACCTTTAGCGAAGGTTAAGCGGCTTGACGCTTTATGCGTTATCTCTAATCGCTCACCTATGTCTGCAAATAGCGCGGTATGCTCACCTACAATGTCACCAGCTCTAATTGTCGCAAAACCAATGGTCCCCTGGTCTCGCTCTGGCTCTTTGCCTTCACGTCCATAAACTGCACATGACTTTAAATCTCTGCCCAATTCATCGGCAATTGCTTCGCCTATTGCCATTGCCGTACCTGATGGCGCATCTTGTTTAAATCGGTGATGCGCTTCAGTAATTTCGATATCTGCGGTTTCACCCAGTACGCTCGCCGCCTGTCGAACGAGTGACAACATAAGATTTACGCCAACGCTATAATTTGCCGCAAAAACAATTGGGATATGTTTAGCCGCCTCATCTAACGCATTAAGTTGACTGTCGTTGAGACCAGTGGTCCCAATAACGACAGGCATGTTGTTGTCGACACACCACGCTAAATTGCTTTCAATAACAGAAGGTAATGTGAAATCGATCATCACGTCGGCGTCATTTCCGCTTAAGTCAGATAGCGCCGAGCAATCGATTTTTTTCTTACCAATACCTGCGAGCTCGCCTACGTTTAAACCGACCCATGGAGAATCGTCACGCACTGTTGCAACACTAAGTTCTGCATCATCAATTAAATCAAGTGCTTCAATAAGAACACGCCCCATGCGCCCATTGGCGCCAAACAATCCTACTTTCATTATTTGTATTACACTTTTATTTGCCTTCAACTAGCACGCATTTTGCCAAATACCCCCACTATTGCAATGCGAGTTTCATAATAAATACGCATAACAACAAACGTAGTAAACCCTTGGCTTTTATACAGTCCAGTGTTAATTCACGGAAAAGCGTGGGTATAGGCTCAGATAACATTGTTCTAAAGACAATTCGATGAAGTTTATGCACTGTTTGCACTCTTCACACACTAAAACTCATTCTCCCCAGACTCGATAGATATTTTCGATAAACCTACTCGCTTCAACGCTCATCAGGCTTGTTTTCTTAGCCTAGTTGAGTGACGCTGTAGTCACTTATTACTATTTTCAACGTAAATAAAAATACTATGCAGAAAGTACTTGTTTGGGATATTCCCACCCGCGTTTTTCATTGGCTTCTTGTTTCAAGTCTCTTGGCCCAGTATGCAACAGCCGAGTGGTTAGAAAATGCAATCCAGTGGCATTTCTATATTGGATATTTCACCCTATTCCTGGTTATCTTCAGGATTATATGGGGTTTTGTAGGAACGCAGTACGCTAGATTCAGCAGCTTTGTTACAGGTCCGCGAAAAGTAATCCGCTACATGAAAACCTTGTTTGATAAAGACTCAATGCCTTCAATCGGGCACAATCCACTAGGAGGCTGGTTTGTTGTCATAATGCTCGTTTTAGTAGCGGTTCAAGCAATTTCTGGCTTGTTTATGACGGACGATATATTTCTAGATGGCCCCTATCGACCGCTGGCAGATGAACAAACACTAGCGCTGATGAATTCTCTTCACCACCTTACTTTCGACTTATTGCTTTATGTTATTACTCTGCACATTGCTGCAGTCGTTTTTTACGGCATTTATAAAAAGCAAAAATTAGTGCCTGCTATGGTACATGGGAAAAAGGTATCAAAAACAGTGGGCATTACTGGCTCTCGATTAATTAGCGCACTTGTCGTCGCATTACTCGCCGCAGCTATTGTATATGTAGCAATTGAAGTTTATCCGCCAACTCCAGAAATAGAAGAATATTATTAGCTTGGCGTTCAAGGGCCTCAGACATAGCGTCCACAGGCCCAAGCCATCCCCACTTCAGCAGTTAAAAACTAAGCTTCACAATTAAGTGAGTTTGGTACTTCAACCAAACCTTTTTGACGCATTAAGGATTCAATTTCTTTTACGCTGGCGGGATCATCAATCGTCGATGGCACAGATACTGTCTCGTTCGCTGCAATTTGACGGAGCAATTTTCGTAGAATTTTACCTGAGCGAGTTTTAGGTAGTCGCTCCACAACAATAGCTCGTTTAAAGCACGCTACAGGGCCAATGGCGTCACGTACACGCTGAACTAGGGCTTTCTCCAATTCTTTTTCATCAACTGAAACCCCATCTTTTAACAATACTAACCCAACTGGTAGTTGACCTTTGAGTGCATCGTTAACACCAATCACACTGCACTCGGCGATGGCAGGGTGTGCAGCTAACACTTCTTCCATTTCCCCTGTTGAAAGCCGGTGCCCTGCGACGTTAATGACGTCATCAGTGCGCCCCATTATGAACACATAACCATCTTCGTCCACATAGCCATTATCGCCAGTGCTGTAGTACCCATCAAACTCACGTAAATAGCCGTCCTTAAAACGCTGATGATCTTGCCAGATTGTTGATAAGCAGCCCGGAGGTAGCGGTAATTTGATTGCTATCGCCCCCTTTTCTCCCGTTGTTTGTTCTTCATTGGGGCCTTTTAAAACTTTTACATTAAAGCCAGGCGTAGGAACACTTGAAGAACCGGGCTTGGTGTCCATGGGTTCCAACCCCATTGGGTTAGAACAAATGGGCCAACCGGTTTCTGTCTGCCACCAGTGATCGATGACTGGTACACCTATTTTTTCAAGTGCCCAATAATAGGTAGGAGGATCTAGTCGCTCACCTGCCATAAACAATGTTCGTAGGCTAGATGTATCATATTTGGAAAAAAACTCAGCATCTGGATCTACTTTCCTGATTGCTCTAAACGCTGTGGGGGCAGCAAAAAGCACATTGATTTTATGGTTTTCAATCATACGCCAAAACGCACCAGCATCAGGTGTGCCCACAGGTTTTCCCTCATAAAGCACAGTAGTAGCGCCTTTAATCAGCGGTGCGTAAACAATGTAGGAATGGCCCACAACCCAGCCTACATCTGACGCTGCCCAAAATACATCGTCCTCACTAATGCCGTAGATAGATCCCATAGAATAGTGAAGCGCGACAGCATGCCCGCCATTATCCCTCACCACACCTTTTGGCTTGCCGGTAGTTCCCGAGGTATAAAGCACATAAAGTGGGTCGGTGGCGTCAACCGCGACGGGCGCGGCTGGTGTACTATTTTCTACCAATGTATTCCAGTCATGGTCGGTCTCCTCGTCTACTTTTGCCGTTAGCTGCTCTCGCTGAAACAAAACACAAGCGCTAGGCTTATGGCTGGCTAACGATACGGCTTCATCAACAAGAGGTTTGTAAGGAAGTATTTTAGTTCCTTCGATGCCACAAGATGCGGTTACAATGACTTTGGGTTTTGCATCATCAATTCGCACGGCAAGTTCATTCGCGGCAAAACCGCCAAAGACAACCGAGTGAATTGCACCAAGACGGGCACAAGCTAGCATGGCAATTGCTGCTTGAGGGATCATAGGCATATAAATAATGACCCTATCTCCCTTTGACACACCCAAGGTCGAAAGTCCGCCCGCGAATGCAGTAACCTGTGAAAGTAATTCATTGTAAGTAAAGTATTGCGTTGTCTGTGTGACCGGCGAATCATATATCAGGGCCGTCTTTTCACCTCGCCCATTTTTTACATGATGATCTAGCGCTAGGTACGATGTGTTGAGTTGACCTCCCCGAAACCAGTCATAATAGCCATTATCTGTCGCTTGGCAGCCTTTTGAGGGAGGCTCGAACCAAGCAATGTTGCTAGCCTGTTGTAACCAAAACTCATCGGGATGCTGTGTAGAGGCAATGTATTCATTTTTATAAGTCATAACCATGTCCTGAGTAGGGTTTATGTTCAACCTACTTCAGTTCACGACAATATGGTTATAAGACTTCAGGCGTAGACTTCATAACCACATGATTTACATAATATTAAAATTTTACTTTCAAACTGAGCGCGAAATATTTACATATAACGCTATTGCGAATTATGCCCTAACTTGTCACGCCAATCGCTAATGCTCATGGGCTTGTCAAGATAAAAACCTTGAAAAGCACTGCAACCGCACGCTTTAGCTTGGTCGAGTTGCTGAGTAGTTTCAATGCCCTCTGCTACTGTATTTAAATGGAGTGCTTTGGCCATATTGCAAATACTTGTTACTAAAAGTGTTTTCTGTTCTGAACCTTCCATCGCTTCAATAAACACCTTATCAACCTTCAACTCTTTAATAGGTAAATCTTGAAGATAATTAAGGTTTGATTCTCCTATTCCAAAATCGTCGATTGATAGGGAAAAACCTTGTTCAGCAAGCTCTCTTACACGATACTGAATGATACTTACCCCCCTTATTAGCGCGCCTTCTGTCAATTCCAGCGTTAAACTTTCGTGCGGTACTTGCCATTTGTTTACGATCGCTAAAAACTTGCCGACGAAATCAGCTCTCGCCAAATGCTTAGCGCTGATATTAATGGATAACTTGGTGTCGATGTGCTGGGATTGACAATCTTTTAATAACTTACATGCTTCATTGCAAACCCATAAGCCAAATTCAGCAATGTATTCATTCTCTTCTGCAATTGGAATGAATTCAGCGGGGTTAACTACGCCGAGATGTGGGTGGTTCCACCTTAATAGTACTTCAGAGCTGATAACATTATTTAGCCCATCATATTGAGGTTGTAACTCGATAAATAGCTCGTCATTGGAGATCGCTCTTCCCAATGAACGCTTCACGTAGCTGTAACGTTCGACATCGCTTGCTTTGATATGAATATAATCATTTGCACTCGGTGGTTGGTCGCTAATTACGCGCCGAGGTTTATGCGCCAACGTCTCACGTATTTTTTTAAACGAAAAATGCGTAGTAGGCAAAGTACAGCTAATTGTTTGAGTTTCTATTGTTAGAAGGCTGTTGTGAAGCGTGATTGGCAGCAGAACGTGCTCTTGCAGCTGGTTGGCGTAGCTTTTTGCAACCCTTATCGCATCTGCTTCTTCGCTGAAACACTGGTCGATGTGAAGAAAAAATGCGCCCCTACTGCATTTGAATACACGCGCTTTATAACAGCCTTTATCTTCGAATACTCGAACGAAACGGCTGGCTAAAATACGTGATATGTAATCAATAGTTGGCTCTCCAAATGCTTCTTCATACTCGTTAAAGTTGCAAATATTTACGCACATAAACAACGAAAGAGGCTCAGATGAACTAGTTAGGCGCCCTTTCTCGCCAAGATAACGCTCAAATTGATGTTGATTAGGAAGACCTGTTACCGCGTCTGTTAGCGCAAGTTGCTTAAAGTGCTCCAACTCGAGGTAATGGGATGACACATCTCTAATGGAAGCCACCATAAGCCGCTGCCCATCAATGATACAAGGCTTTAAGCTCACCTCACATGAAACGCGCTTGCCACTCTTATGCCGCAAGCATTCCCTTACATCTCGTTTTTCAGCACAGGTTTTAAAAACTGCACTAAGATTCGAAAACAAAGAGAGGCTATCGCTATTTTGCACTTTTGTGGAAATCAATCTTACGTCTTGCCCTATCAACTCGTCAGGTTCGAAACCTAAAACGCTAGAAAGATGATCATTGGCTGACAAAATAGTCCCATTTTCATCTATACATAACACTACGCTATCAACACTGTTTAACAATGTGGCCAGGTAATTCGTATAGTTATGTTGCGACTCCGAAAGTCGTTGAATATCAGTTTCATCCTGGGCCGTGCCATAGATGCGTGCTATCTTTAAGCCTTGGCGTTTACTTTTTTCAATTTGTAGAAATACAGAAAGCTTAATACTTTTTGTTTGGCCTTGGTTATCTCGGAAGTTAAAGTGCATGGAAAACTGACGGTCACCCTTCAACGCTTTTATTATTTTACGCTTTAGCGTTACCTTATCGCTCGGCGCTATCATCGAAAGGACTTCACGGAGGCTGACATTTCTAATCTGTGGCAAGCCCAAGAACTGTTTCATGACCGCAGTTGAGGAAAAATTCCCTGCAAACCTATCAATCTCCCACGCGCCCACCTTAGAGATTGAACTCACTTTTTCTAAAAGGGACAGCTGCTCAGACAGTTTATCGGAGTAAGGGTGTCTTACTAGCTCATACTGATAACTCACCTCTACTTTTTGCCGCGTGATATCAATAAGCGCGTGTTGTCGGGCATTCAGCACATTGTGCTGCACAAAGGTAAGTAAAACGCCTATCACCTCACCTTGAACATCACGTATCATTGCCACCACAATATGGTGGTTGCAATATTGCTTAAGGGAGTCTGGTAACTCAAATTCGCTGCATGGAATAGGCGCACTCAAGTGCGTAAGTGGAAGCATAAGCAAAACGTGAGAGGGAAACACAATGCTTTGGGCATCATCTAATGAATGATTTGTATCGCTTGCGACAATCGTAGCTCGACCGCTATTTTGATTTATTGAAGCTAATAAAATGCAAAGGGCATGCGCTTTGGTTTTGTTCTCAGTGAGAAGCGCAGCGAAGTTGTGCTGCGTGGTTCGTACTGTCGATAACATGCGTTCACTGCGTAAATCCATCTAAGCAAGCCTTTTAATAATCCATTAATTTAAAAATAGTGACATCACATGATGTTAGTAGAGTAAAGGCAGCATTCCTTGTGTACCTTCTATTTACCTGTGTAGCGTATGTTTTAATTCACCTTTATGAAAGGTTTTATCAAAATTCTAATTGCTACATTAACTGTTTTTAGTGACAAGCGAAGTGTTGACATGTTCTGAAATATAGCCAACTACCGTATATTATTCCAGCAATTTCACGTAAATAAATGCTCAGACATTAGGCGAAGTTATTAAGAGAAGAAGTAAGGACTATTTACTGAAAAGGCGCTCCACTGTTCCACGCTATAAGAGAAAAAATGAAATGGAAAAAAGAAGCGCCTTTAAGATATTTGATTGCTTAATCTTTTTTATAATCGTCGTGACACGATTTACAGCTTGCGCCTATTTTTCCAATAGCACCGCGATACGCACTTTCATCGCCCGCTTTAACTGCCGCTTGTAAGCCTTGTGCTGCAGTTTTAAGCGCCATCACTTTTGTTTCAACATCTGAGAAATTGTCCCAAATTGTATCTTTCGCACCGGTTTCAACGTCAAACTTACGTGTATCAACGGAAAGGTAATCACCCATCATATCAGCAAGCTGCTCTAGACGTACTGCGTTGGTTTCCATAACGCTTTCATCAAACGGTAGCGCGCCTTTTGCCATTCCACCAAGCGGCCCCATATTGCTGCGTACCAGCTGAAACACTGCTTGACGGTACTGCGTAGCCGCTTTAGCGTGTTTTTCTGAAGACGCCTCTGTCACATCAGCTGCTACTGATGTTGACACTACCACACCCGCCGTTGCCACAGCGATAATCGCTTTATTGAAAAATTTCATGCCTGTTCCCTTTGTTTGAGTTGGTTATATCTACAAAATTCGTATGCAAATATCTAATCTTTTACTTATAAGTCTATCGTGACGAATAGTTTGTGCCAGCGCAAGAAATATAACGGTGAATTGACGTAGTGGAGAGATTAATCCCAATCTAAGACACATAAAGAACATCTGCAAAGTCCCACCACAGCGAAGTTTCGGACAGACACTTCCCCATTAAATCGAAGGACAGTTTCGGACAGTCATTCAGACAGTTTCGGACAGTCATTCAAATTTGCTCGCAACAAAGTTTTAGCTTGGTGCAGCGCAGTTCTGGACAGACACTTACCCATCAAATCGAAGGGCAGTTTCGGACAGTCATTCGTATTTGCTCGCAACAAAATTTTAGCTTGGTGAACGACTTTGTAGGCATAAAAAAGCCCTCTGAATGAGGGCTTTAAAATAGAACCAATGATAATCGCATATCTAATTAGTTAGTTAAGTCATCAAAGAATTTTTTGACGCCGTCGAAGAAGCCTTGCGCTTTAGGGCTGTGCTTGCTTGACGCTTTGCCCATAGACTCTTCTAACTCTTGCAATAGCTCTTTTTGGCGCGATGACAAGTTTACTGGCGTTTCAACCACAACTTTACACATTAAGTCGCCCATGGCGCCGCTTCGAACAGACTTAACGCCTTTGCCGCGTAAACGGAACATACGGCCAGTCTGCGTTTCGGCGCTAATCTTCAGCTTCACCTTACCATCTAACGTTGGTACTTCTAGCTCACCGCCTAGTGCAGCTGTCGTAAAGCTTAAAGGAACTTCGCAGTATAGGTTGTTGCCGTCGCGCTTAAAGATCTCATGCTCACGCACGTGAACCTGAACGTACAAGTCGCCTGCCGGCGCACCGTTTTCACCCGCTTCGCCTTCACCAGAAAGACGGATACGGTCGCCTGTGTCTACGCCTGCTGGAATCTTAACGTTAAGGGTTTTGGTCTTTTCTTTACGACCATGACCGTGACAGCTGTTACAAGGGTCTTCAATAATCTTGCCCTTGCCCGAACATGTCGGACAGGTTTGCTGCACAGCAAAGAAACCTTGGCGCATTTGAACTTGGCCGTTGCCATGACAGGTTGGACAGGTCTTAGGTGAAGAGCCTTTTTTCGCACCAGAGCCATCGCACACGTCACACTCAACCAAAGTCGGTACGCGAATATCTACGCTCTTACCGCGAACCGCTTCTTCAAGACTTAGTTCTAAGTTATAGCGAAGGTCTGAACCTTGACGCGCGCGAGACTGACGTCCACCGCGACCGCCACCGCCAAAAATGTCGCCAAATACATCACCAAAAATATCGCCGAAGTCGGCACCACCACCGAAGCCGCCACCACCGCGGTTTGGATCAACACCCGCGTGGCCGTATTGGTCGTATGCAGCACGCTTCTGCGAATCTGACAGAATTTCGTAGGCTTCCTGGATTTCTTTAAATTTATCTTCCAGGCCTTTATCGCCTTGCGTACGGTCAGGGTGATACTTCATCGCGAGCTTTTTGTACGCTTTTTTAATTTCGCGTTCGCCTGCGCTTTTATCTACCCCGAGTACTTCGTAGTAGTCTCGTTTCGACATATCGTTTACATATCCTACTTTTTGTCGACAAGCTTATAATGCTTGTCGAATCTACATCTGACTGTTGTGAAAATAACCTGATTAAGTTCTCAATAACCCTAGGCTATTTACACCAAGTTATTTACACAACAAAGGCGCAACAAGAATGTCCTGTTGCGCCTGAACTGCTTACACAGCCCGGCGCGCCGGGCTAATCACAACAGTTTATTTTTTATCGTCGTCTTTCACTTCTTCAAATTCTGCGTCAACAACGTCGTCGTCAGCTTTACCAGAGGCTTGCTGCTCAGCACCTTCCGCGCCACCAGTTGCTGCTTGTTGAGCTTGCGCCGCTTCCATCAGCTTGCTAGACGCTTGAATAAGTTCTTGCGTTTTTGCTTCGATTTCTGCTTTGTCTTCGCCTTTAACTGCAGTTTCAAGTGCAGTAAGTGCTTCTTCAATTGGAGCTTTATCTTCTGCACTTAGTGCATCGCCAACTTCTTCAAGCTGTTTACGTGTGGCATGAACCATACCATCAGCTTGGTTACGCGCTTGAATTAGCTCTTCAAACTTCTTATCAGCTTCTTTATTCGCTTCCGCGTCAGCTACCATTTTTTCTACTTCTTCATCGCTTAGGCCTGAAGAAGCTTTGATAGTGATCTTCTGCTCTTTACCTGTGTCTTTATCTTTCGCAGACACGTGTAGGATACCGTCAGCATCTAGGTCGAAGGTTACTTCGATTTGCGGTACACCGCGCGCTGCTGGACGAATTCCTTCAAGGTTGAACTGACCAAGAGACTTGTTACCGCTTGACTGTTTACGCTCACCCTGTAGTACGTGTACTGTCACCGCAGACTGATTGTCTTCTGCCGTCGAGAAGGTTTGTGACTTCTTCGTTGGAATCGTCGTGTTTTTCTCGATTAGCGCAGTCATTACGCCACCCATTGTCTCGATACCTAGAGACAGAGGCGTAACGTCCAGAAGTAGTACATCTTTAACATCTCCAGAAAGTACACCACCTTGGATTGCTGCACCTACTGCTACCGCTTCATCAGGGTTAACGTCTTTGCGTGGCTCTTTGCCGAAGAACTCAGTTACATACTTCTGTACAAGCGGCATACGCGTTTGACCACCAACAAGGATGATGTCGTTGATGTCGCCTACAGATAGATCTGAGTCAGCTAGTGCTTGCTTAAGTGGGTTAAGCGAGTTCTTAACTAGATCTTCAACTAATGACTCAAGTTTTGCACGAGTAAGCTTAATCGCTAAGTGCTTAGGACCTGTTGCATCAGCAGTGATGTAAGGCAGGTTAACTTCAGTCTGTTGTGAAGAAGAAAGTTCAATCTTCGCTTTTTCACCGGCTTCTTTAAGACGCTGCATAGCAAGCGGGTCTTTACGAAGATCGATGCCTTGGTCTTTCTTAAACTCTTCAACCAAGTAATTAATAACACGGTTGTCGAAGTCTTCACCACCAAGGTGTGTGTCACCGTTAGTCGCTAATACTTCAAACGTGTGCTCGCCGTCTACTTCATCGATTTCGATGATAGAGATATCGAAGGTACCACCACCTAAATCGTAAACTGCAACAACGTTGTCGCCTTGCTTCTTGTCCATACCATAGGCAAGAGCAGCAGCAGTAGGCTCGTTGATGATACGCTTAACTTCCAGACCTGCGATGCGGCCCGCGTCTTTTGTTGCTTGACGCTGAGAATCGTTGAAGTAAGCAGGAACAGTAATAACTGCGCCAGTTACTTCTTCGCCAAGGTAGTCTTCAGCGGTCTTTTTCATTTTCTTAAGTACTTCAGCAGAAATCTGAGGAGGCGCCATTTTTTCGCCTTTTGCTTCTACCCACGCATCACCATTATCAGCACCTACAATTTTGAAAGGCATGATGTCGATGTCGCGCTGTACTTCTTTGTCTTGGAAGCGACGACCAATTAGACGCTTAATTGCGAATAAAGTGTTGGTCGGGTTAGTTACCGCCTGACGCTTCGCTGATTGACCTACAAGTGTTTCACCATCGTTTGTGTAAGCGATGATTGAAGGGGTTGTACGATCGCCTTCCGCGTTTTCAATTACGCGAGGTTTGTCGCCGTCTAGAACTGCGACACATGAATTCGTTGTACCTAAATCGATACCAATGATTCTACCCATTTCGTGTCTCCGAATGATTTTCTTAATACTGTACTTTTAGTGGGGTTATTCCCCGTATTTTCAATAGATGCCAGTAAAAAAACTGGCATTTTTGTGTGTTCGTCGCAAAAAGCGTTTTAGGCCTGCGTATCCACACCGCCGCTTGGCGCACGCGATACCATAACCATGGCAGGACGTAGCAAACGACCATTAATTTGATAACCTTTCTGCATAACCGCCATTACTGTATTTGGCTCGTGATCTGCACTTTCTTGCATAGACATGGCCTGATGTAAATCAGGGTTAAAGGTTTCGCCCTGCGGATTAATAAGGCTTAATCCAAATTTCTCAATAGTGCTTAAGAAAGTTTTGTGGGTCATTTCCACACCTTCTAATAGCGGCTTCACAGCTTCATTGTCACCATCGGTCATTTCGATGGCGCGCTCTAAGTTATCGATAACCGGAAGCAGTTCGCCAGCAAAACGTTCAAGCGCAAATTTACGAGCTTTTTCTACTTCGCCTTCAGCGCGACGACGTGCGTTATCAGCATCTGCGCGCGCTCGAAGTACACCATCCTGCTGTTCTTTAATGGTTGCTTGCGCCTCAGAAAGTGCGGTTTCTAGTTCGTAAATGCGCTGCGCATTTTCGTCTAGCTCCAAACCTTCTGTTTCTGATGCTTCTACCTGCGCTTCATCAGCATTAATTACAGTTTCATCTACTGTATTTTCTTGTTCTGCCTGCACGTCGCGATTATCGCTCATGCCTACCTCCAAACGTTTTTCTAAATTAGGCGATGCCCAATAACACTAAAATTACTGGGAATAACTTTGTTGCGCTTAGTTATGGGGCTAGTTTTAAGGTGATCAAGGGTATCCACACATTTTTTGTGGATGATTTTTTAAAATCTTTGAAAGTGACGCTTTAGGTCTAGTAAATCGTGATTCATAAATGAAGATGTGACGCCTGTAAATTCCATGTTAATGTAAACTATTAAAAAAACGCCCTTTATCGCACGATAATAAATGCGTGCAGCTACACGGACTATCTATTACACGGAATACCTATGCTGAGTATCTGGACGGTTGGCACTATTGTCGGTTTTTACCTTCTCGCGCTTTTCGCTTTAGCATTTTGGGGCGACAGGCATTTACGCGATAATCGGCAGCACCCTGTGCTTTATAGCCTAGGACTTGGCGTACACTGTACATCTTGGGCTTTTTTCGGCACCACGTCGCAGGCTGCCCAATATGGCTGGGCAGTTATTCCCACCTATTTAGGCATTATGCTCACCATGGCATTTGCCTTTCCTGTAGTGCTTCATATAAGTCGATTATGTCAGCAGCACAACATTAGTTCGCTAGCAGACCTCATCTCACTCAAGTACCAACACTCTCATCTAATCGCCGCACTTATCACGTTGCTATGCTTTTTTGGTGTTGTGCCCTATATAGCATTGCAGTTAGACGCCATTACGAAATCAATAAATTTGCTTACCGCAGAGCCACAATCAAGCACACCTTGGTTGAGTATTTACGTAGCAAGTTTACTGGCCATATTTGCCATAACTTTTGGTACGCGTACGCTAAACTTGACGGAAAAGCATCCTGGATTACTTCTAACCATTGCTTTCGAGTCGGTGATAAAGCTTGTGGCGCTTTTGGCAGTAGGCGTTTTTGTTTGCTTCTTTTTATTCGATGGCGTCTTAGATTTAGTTTCTAACGCCTCGTCAAATGACAGTGCCAGGGATGTCATTTACGCTGATAGCGCACCCTGGGTTTATGCATCACATGTAGTTCTTGGCGTTTGTTCCATGTTCGTACTACCTAGGCAGTTTCATATGAATTTTGTCGAGCAAAACGGTGAGAGCGAGCTTCGTACTGCAAGGTGGTTGTTCCCACTCTATCTACTCGGTATGACGTTGTTTGTTATCCCCATCGCCCTTGCCGGCAAAATGCTGCTTCCATCAACAACAAGTTCAGATGCCTACGTACTTGCCCTGCCCCTATCGACCGACAACATTGCTCTTTCCGGCTTTGCTTTTATTGGGGGGTTATCGGCTACCACCAGCATGGTAATTGTAGCTACCTTAGCCCTAGGGATCATGATTTCCAATAATGTGGTCACGCCACTTTGGCTAAAGGCGCGACTGAAAACATCACCTAACCGCTCTATGGAGCCGAGCAACATTCTTTCAATCCGGCGGCTTACCGTTTTAATCGTACTTAGCATCGCACTGTGGTATCACTTAAATATTAGCCAAGCTGCGCCTTTGGTGAAAAGCGGCGTAATTGCCATTGCTTTATTGGGGCAATCTATGCCTGCACTTATGTTTGGTATTTACTGGCAACGGAGTACGAAAGCTGCAGCTATTTGCGCATTGCTAGTAGGCTTTATTTGTTGGGCTGTATTTCTGCTCTACCCCAGTTTAATGTCTAGCTACTATTTTAACCCAGTACCTACTGACCAAGCTTTAGGCCTTGGATTTGCTTATTCATTAATGGCCAACTGCATAACCTTTATTGCAGTAGCGCTGATCACATCAAAACGAGGCGCTAACGAGAATAATGTAGAAACACCACATGACGGTGCTCCTCATCTACTGGTAAAAGTCCGTGACTTAATAGCGCTTACCGAGCGTGTTCTCGATACCGGTACTCACAGTCAACTTGTGCAGCAACTTTCTGTGGATGTTAACCGCGCCGCAAGCAGCGGATATGCCAGTCAGGCTCTTATTAACAGAGTGAACAAACTCCTTGCCGCCCAGGTAGGAGCACCGAGTGCGCGAATATTATTGGGCGCGATAGCTGATACCGGCAGTGATAGCTTGCCTGAACTGGTTGATTGGGTAGAAGAAGCGTCCCAATCGTTTCAATTCAACCATGAAGTACTTCAATCGTCTGTGCAAAATATCGAGCAAGGTATAAGTGTACTTGATGACAAACTACAGTTGCTGGCATGGAATGACAGATACGTAGAGCTTTTTGCCTATCCCAAGGGATTTCTCAAAGCAGGCATGTCTATCACTGAAATACTCAACTTCAACGCCAAGCGAGGGTTATTCAGCCCCTCATCTATTAATAAACGGGTGAGCTATATGCGTGAGGGTACCCGCCACAAGCATATTCGCAAGCAGCCTGACGGAAAAGTTATAGAGCTAAATGGTGCCCCGCTTCCTGGCGGCGGCTATGTAACCACTTATAGCGATATTACTGAGTACATGGCAATACAAAAAGAACTAGAAAGCGCAAAAGAAGACTTAGAAGAAAGGGTTGCGCTACGCACTGCCGAATTAGAAGACGCAAAAAGCCAAGCTGATAAAGCTAATGAGAGTAAAACCAAATTTTTGGCAGCGGCCGGGCACGACCTCATGCAGCCCTTCAATGCCGCAACACTGTTTGCCAGTATGCTAAGTAAAAAAACGCAAGGCAGCGAGCTGGCTGTGCTATCAGAGGGCGTCGTAAATTCGCTGGATAATGCGCAATGTTTACTTTCGATGCTGCTTGATATTACCAAGTTAGATGCTGGTGTATTAACACCGCAAAAGACCATATTCCCTATCGACGACATGCTGTCTTCGTTAGTTCAGGAGTTTAGCGTGATTGCTAATCAAAAAAGTGTTGCGCTCAGGTATGTTAAAAGCGACGTGTATGTGTACTCAGATAAAACTTTGCTGCGTCGAGTAATACAAAACTTGCTGTCTAATGCTGTACGGTATACTACGAAGGGCTCTGTTTTAGTTGGGGTCAGGCGCAGTGACTTAGCATATACAAAACGTGCAATAAAGCTTTGTGTTTACGATACGGGTTCAGGGATCGCTGAGCATCATCAGCAAGAGATTTTCAGTGAGTTTCACCAACTCGATAGCAATAATAAAGGTGAAGGGATCGGGTTGGGCCTCACCATTGTCGATAAGATATGCAGATTGCTAGAACATGAAGTGGCGCTTTTATCATCGCCAAATAAAGGTAGTTGTTTTAGCGTTACTGTACCTAGAGTGCATCACCCCCAGAAGAACCCATCTCCCGGTGGAGCGCAAACGCCTTGCCTTCGTAACTTTTCGATTAATGCTAACAACCATGGCTTAGCAAGTAGCACTGAAGATAATACGCACGTAGTTTCTGGTGCAGAAAATGAGGAAAGTAGCCTAGCGGACGTTAAAGCTAAAACGATAGACGCGCACCCGCGCGTTGATCATGCGGGCCTAGTTCAGCCATATTCTTTTAGTACCGTGAAAAGAAGTTCTGAACTATTTTTAGCTGACACCCACTTTCTTCTTGTTGAAAATGATGAGCAAGTAGCAAATGCAATGTGCACACTCCTTAAGGATTGGGGAGCAAGAACAACATTAATCACTTGCAGAAAAGATGTCTTGAACCTTGCACAAAAACACTATGACGCACTTATTGCCGACTATCATCTGAACTTTGGGGAAACCGGTTTTGATGTGGCAACATCATTGTCTCGCGCCGAAGTGAGCTTTGCATTAAAGGTATTGGTTACCGCAAATAGAAGCAACGAAATAAGAGAAGAAGCAACAGCTCATCAATTTAACTATCTGCCTAAACCCTTAAAGCCAGCGGCACTGAAGCGACTACTAAAACAGTCTCTTACTCGTGAGCACTGGTAGATTACCGGGCTAAAAACGCAGAGCGATGGGGTTGATTATGTCTAGAGACATTGGCTACTCAATAAAAGGGTTTACTAAACGATGTCGTTTGCCGTAGTTTTTATAAGTAGCCAAACGTTTGTCTTTAGCTTTAGCTTTAGCTTTAGCTTTAGCTTTAGCTATTGAGGCAAGTCAATGTGAAGTTTTCCGTAGCGATAATCCAATGTCACAATAAAATCTTTTAGCAGGTCATAACCAATTAGCCCAACCACTCGCTTGCCACCGATTCGACTGCCCGTTCTCTCGTACTGACTTTCTAAGTTAGTGGTTTGCCCTTCTGCGGGAAAGCTTACTTTAACGTCACTAATTTCAAACGGTCCAAATTTTACTACATCAGACATAGCAAATTCGTTCACGCCTGAGCTATTTGCACCAAATGATGTACTCGCCCCTTCTACTTTTTCAAGCAACCCCGCTTTTGATGCAGCGCGACGGTCAATAAGGATCGTACCAGCGTTTCCTGTATCTATTAGAAGCCATAGGGATACACCGTTAATATCCACCTGCGCAATGGGCATACCTGACCCTTTTTGTGTGGTTGCAGGCACGTTTGCTACCTCACTCATATCGACCGAATCTCGGGTCACAAGGCGAATTTTTCTTTGTGGGTAGTCTAGTTGAACAACGAAACTATTGAAAAAGCCGGCCCCTAGAAGTAAACCATTTGAATGATGGCCAAGGTTTGTTTCCACTAATGAATCTAACTCAAAAGTAGTACCAAAAATTTCAACATCGACATTGTTATAGGCTGTTCTTTTTTCAACGCCGTAAACACCTCTTACATTTACAGGTCGGCCTTTATGTAAGTCTAAATTGTGCTTTCCAATAAACGCGCGATTAATGCTATTTATTTGCGCTCCAGAATCCAGCATTACCCGCGATTCTATACCCTCAATGGTAATTGGAAGAAATACATGGCCGTTGTCTAACGTAAAATCAGTCCACTGCGTAACAGCACTGAATGCATTGTGAGAGGTAACGAGAAAAGTAATAAAGAATAGAAAATGCTTCATAATATCCCTTTGTATTTTTATATTTTATTCCTTCGTCATTACGTTATCACAAGAATAAAAATAGGTCGAATTTACACTGTCCCCATTTTTAAATTTTGAGAATCATCGAGAAAGAGGCTCTCGAAAATAAGCTTAGCTAAAGCGGTTATAGTACATTCAGCTAACACCTCATTTTATCGAGGCTTTAACTACGTGAAAGCCACACACTCTTAATTCAAATGCATTGCATTTTTAAACGCTATGCCAGCCTTGGTTCTATTGATCACGCCAAGCTTTCTTAACACGGCTGACACGTGTTGTTTAACAGTGGACTCTGAAATTGCTAGCTCGTAGGCAATCTGCTTATTAAGCAAACCGTCTGAAACCATGCGAAGTACTTTAAGCTGATGAGGCGTGAGTTGCTTCAATCGTCGAGTAAAATCATCGTCGCCGCTACTACTATTATCATCAAGACCCGCGGACGTATTCAGCCCGCCTGATGACATTTGTGATGTGGCAGGAACCCAAGTCTCACCATCAAGTACGGTATTAACCGCGTCAATAATGCAATCGACAGAAGCTGACTTAGGAATAAAACCGCTTGCACCTAGCGCAAACGACTTAGCCATAACATCGCAATCTTCCTGCGCAGTAACCACAACAACCAGCACGTCGGGATGTAACGCATGCACCTCGGCAAGGCCATTTAATCCTTCGTTGCCAGGCATGGTAAGGTCTAGGAAAAGTATATCAATATCGTTATTTGACGATAAACAGTTAAGGGTATCAGGAAAGGTGGACGTTTCTACAAGCGAAATGTGATCGATGCTATTAAGCGCATGACACATTGCGGCCCTGAACAACGGATGATCGTCAGCAATCAGGATTTTTACAGACATAATGCTATCAACTTGTAACTACCTTGTTAATTTGCATACTACCACGCCAGTGAAAAAAGTTAACGTTATTGCTTAGGTAAAACTCGCATGACATGAGCATCTCTGCGTTAAGAGCTACAGCAAGCATGCCTAGGCACTTAGGCCTAGACATAGCAAGTGAATCTAAATAGTTCTCTACCTAGAATCTATAGCCAACCGTCAAGTGCACCGTGCGCGGGTCGCCATAGTAACCAATAAGCGTAGTGTCACCGCCTAAGCCGGGACCAAAGTTACCTTCGCCATCTTGAGTGACAAAGTCGTAACCACCAACCAGATATTCTTCATCGGTCAGATTCTTAACGTGTAATCCGGCATACCAGTCGCCTTCAACACTTTCCCAGCGGGCGCTTAAGTTCACCATGCCGTAGGCATCTTGCTGAATTAGGTCGCTGGTTTCAAAGATAAGGTAGTCATCGCGATAATAATAGTTGGCGTTGAACGTAACATCCCCAAAGCTTGTTTCCAGTAAGTAGTTGGCATTGAAATTAAACGTATTTTCCGGCGTGCTTGCCAAACCGATAAGTGGAGGAATGGCGTTATTTTTCTTAATCTCAAAGTCGATATAGCCATAGGCAACATCAAACTGTAGGTTATCTGACGCTACCCATGTCATTTCTAATTCTGCACCTTTTGCCGCAGTTTCCGCCGCATTGCGTAAGCGCTGATCAAGAGCAGTAGGGTCAGACAAATCTCCCTCAACACCTATGTATTGACGGTCCTTATGATCATAGGAGAACAAGGTTACGTTCAGGCGAAGCGCATCAGTTAGGTCACTTTTAACGCCCAGTTCAAAGCTATCTACTACCTCTGGTTCAACACCAGGCTCATTAATTTGAGCGCGTGGGTTAAATGTGCCAGATTTAAAGCCTTGGGAATAGCTGGCAAAGAACATAGTATTTCGGTTCATCTGGTATTCTACGCCCACTCGCGGCGTGAATCGCGACCAGCTTTCCACCGCAGGCGCATCAAGTACATCATCACCGTTAGTATCTGTACCAAGTACTTGAGGGACAAGCTGCCCATCAGGACGAACATAACCGTCAATCCAATCGGTATAAGGATACACGTTGTCAAACACCAAGCCGTTATTTACGAAGGCTGACTTTTCTTCATCAGTAAAGCGAGCACCTAAAGAAAGCGATAGCTTGTCGGTAACGTCATAGCTCATTTGCGCATAAGCGGCCCAGCTTTCTGAGTTGTTGCAACCGGTCACTTCCCTGGTTAATCCTGGCGCTCCTAATGATTGACCGAGCACACCTAGGATTGCGTCAAAGTTTCCGCAGCTTTCACCGTCATAGAAATATAATCCCGACACAAGACTAAAAGTATCTCCAATATAGTTTGCTTGAAGCTCGTGGGTATCATTGCTGTCATCATATTCTGCGGGCACGTCAAAGATGGGCAACGGCGTGTTGTCAAAATCGATATTGGTAGGTGAATAACTTTCTCGATGTGAGCCAATATACTTAAGCTCTAAGTTGTCATTCACGTTATAGCGCGCTAACCAGTTATACCCTTCTAGCTCAACTTTATTCCACGTCGGTAGACTGGTATACGAGTCGTACACTGAATCCGGCACAGGTGCATCGGTTAAGATACTTGGGATTAAGCGGTAGCCTCCTTTTGCATTAGACGTGTCTTCTGTTTTGTCCCATCCGATTCGGAAAAATAAATCTTCGCTAGGGTGAATTTCAAGAGATACTCTCGCTGCCCACAAATCTTTGTTGTAGTTTTCTTTATCTTGATTTGGCAGTGCGCTGATCAGGTATTCGCCGAAACCATCGCGGTTCAAGTTAGCATATCCCACGCCGAGATAAACCGTATCCTCGATAAGAGGAATTTGACCGGTAACTTTAATATCACGCTGACTATAGCTGCCTACCGTCGCCTCTACATTCATCTGAGTGTCGCCGGTCATCTCTTTGGTCACATACTTTACTGCACCACCGATTGTATTTTTACCGTATAGCGTACCTTGAGGACCGCGCAATACTTCAATTCTTTGCACATCTAACAGGTCAAGTACCGCACCTTGAGGACGCGCAATATAGACGTCATCAACGTAAATCCCAACCCCTGGTTCATAGCCCCATAGCGGATCTTGCTGGCCTAAGCCACGAATAAAAGCAGTAAGCGTTGAATTCGTTCCGCGGCTTGTTTGCAGTGTGGTATTCGGAGAAAACTGCTGGATTTCGGTTAGCACGCTGATGCCTTTTTCGCCAAGCTCAACGGCGCCAATGGACGTGATCGCAACCGGTGTTTCTTGAAGCGACTCCACGGTTCTTCGCGCTGTGACTTCGATGCGTTCTAACTTACCTTTCTCTGCATCCTGATCACTTGTCGGCGATTGATTTTCTTGTGCAAACGCTGGCGTAGAGCAAAGTACGCCGGCGACTGCAAGAGCACAGAGGCTACGAGCGGGCCTGTTAGCCACAGCGCATGTATTTGATTTTCTTTTGTAGGATGAAACCCAATTTAGTGTGTGTGTTGATTTAGACATAGTGAGTCCTTGTTGTTCTAAGTTATAGGGCCTGTTGATCTTTGCTGTACTTTTTTTACAGCGGTCTGTGTGCTATCTAGACAAGGCGGATGTTTGACGGTCTAGTGGTTCTAAATCGAAAACATTCAACGCAGTTTAGATGGCACACAGGCGCTGCCCTTAGGGGTCGTTATGGAAGACTTTTACTCGTTGTCACAGCCCTTTAACTTAGCCCACTAGGCTTGCAGGACTGTTTCGCGATTAAAAGGCTTCCATTTAGACCAAAACTTGTACAGAAAAAATCAACAGGTCCTCATCACTGCCGGATGTATTGCCTACGGTCAAAATCACTTTAGTTAATTAATTGTTAATAGTATGTAGTACCATCGTACTATGGGATTTTGGTAAAAGTGACGTCAAACTCTGGGTCTGTTATGAATGCTTTTTATCTGATTTGTATACACTTTGCGGTTTTGAGTGTGTGCAAATCACTAATCGACTTAACTGTTTCGGATCATCTGCGGTCACAGATTTTTAAGGAATAATAATTATGTTAAGTATGATTGGCTTGGTAGGCGGTCTGTTGTTGCTTATTGTTTTGACAATACGCGGAATGAACCTGTTTATCGCTGCCCCCTTGTGTGCCCTCGTCGTCGCTGTAACCAACAACATTGGGGTATTCACCGGTGACGTAAATTTTGTTGAGACCTATATGAGTGGGTTCTCAGGCTTTATCGCCTCTTGGTTTTTTATGTTTTTACTGGGTGCTCTGTTTGGTAAATTCATGGAGGACACTGGGGCCGCCGATGCGGTATCTCGCTGGATCATCACGAAGATTGGCTATAAGCGCGCCGTTTTAGCTGTTGTGCTCGCTTGCGCTATTTTAACTTATGGTGGCGTCAGCGTTTTCGTGGTGGCATTCTCTGTTTATCCTATGGCCGTAAGCTTGTTTAAAGATGCCAACTTACCCCGTCGCTTTATTCCTGCGGCTATGGCCTTCGGATCGGTGACTTTCACCATGACCTCTGCGGGCTCACCTGAAATCCAAAACTGGATCCCTATAAAGTACTTGGGTACTTCACCCTTTGCAGCGTGGGAAGTTAGTCTGATTGTCGCTATGTTTATGGCATGTTTTGGCTATTGGTGGCTTGCTAAAATGATAAGAAAGGCCGTGAACAATGGCGAGGTTTTCGAAGCTAGAGCAAGTGATCCGCAACTGCGTGAAAGAGCCCTGCCTCACCCACTTACCGGTATTGTCCCACTGGTTGTGGTGTTAGTTATTTCTTTTTTATTTCATGAAGAACTCGCGCAACTGGCGCTTATTCTTGCATTAGGCGGTGGCGTATTGTGTTTGTTAACTATTAATTTCAAGCATTTTCAGAGTCTACCAATGGCCATTAACGCAGGCACAACGGGCGCGCTTATTGCGATAGGTAATACTGCAGCAGTTGTAGGTTTTGGCTCAATTGCAAAGAACACTGACGCGTTTCAAACCACCGTTGCATTAATGACGCAAATTCCTGGAAACGAGCTAATTGGCGCCGCCATCGCTGTTAGTGTTATTGCTGGCTTAACCGGCAGCGCATCTGGTGGACAGGCCATCGCCCTTCCCTTAGTGGCACCTCATTATCTTGACCAAGGCGTTGAGCCTGAACAGTTACACAGAATTGTTTCTATATCGTCAGGTGCGTTAGATTCGCTACCCCATAATGGTTACGTCGTAACTACCATACGTGCGATATGTCATGAAACCCATCAGGCCGCCTATTGGGCCGTTGGCGCGCTGACTGTAGTAGTACCGGTTATTGGCCTTGCCATGGCCATTGGTCTGTTTAGCGTTTTGTAGGGTGGCATAAACGTTATGAAAAAAACAAACACTGGATATGCTGCGCTATGCAACAGACGCAAAAAAGGAAAGGTTCTATGAGTGCCAATAGTCGGTGTGTAAAAAATATAGCTCAACTTGCCATGAGGCTCTTATCGATTAATAGCAAGTTTCAAAGACTTTCGATTTTGCCATTTATGATGGAGTTAACAGACCGTTTTTCTATAAAACAACATGCTACTTCTAGTAGAAAATTGAACCTAAGACTTTCTTTAGGTTTTTGTTTAGTTTTGTCTTTAGTAACCGTGCTAAGTTCTCCGTCGCTTGCTAATGAAGCGAAGAATACCGGAAAACCAGGAGCGGCACCTTCATCTCCGTTGGTAGTAAAAAAGCAGGTATTTGAAATGCCACTTTTTAAAACGTTTGGTGGCCAGCATATAAAAGATGTGAAGGTCGGCTGGGAAGCGTACGGAAAGTTAAATGAGGATAAAAGTAACGTTATTCTTATCACACATTATTTTTCAGGTTCATCCCATGTAGCTGGAAAATACAATCCCGATGATGCTGCTACAGGATATTGGGACAGCATCATTGGTCCAGGAAAAGCAATAGATACGGACCGCTTTTACGTTGTCAGTGTAGATACATTGGCCAATTTAAACGCTTATGACCCTAACGTTATTACTACAGGGCCTGCTTCAATTAACCCAGATACAGGAAAGCCCTATGGTTTAGACTTCCCAGTGGTCACCATTCGAGATTTCGTTAACGTGCAGAAGGCGTTGCTTGAAAGCCTAGGCATTAGTAAGCTTTACGCCGTTATCGGGCCTTCTATGGGGTCGATGCAAGCCATTGATTGGGCAAGTACCTATCCCGACTGGGTTGAACGAATGATTTCTGTCATCGGGGCTGGACAAAGTGACGCCTGGACCACATCTGCCCTTGAGCACTGGGCTAATCCCATCAAGCTTGATAGCAAATGGAACGACGGTGCCTACACCGAAAACGATAGACCATTTAAAGGCTTGGTGGCCTCGCTTATGCTGATCACCCAACATGCGCTTACCCCAACATTTTTTAACGAGCAAGGCAGCAACCTAGGATATAAAAATATTGAATCTGCTCCGCTTGACGATATTCGACAGTCGCATAGCATTGTGAGATGGCTGCGTGAACGCGCTGAAGCCCGTGCAGAAAGTATGGATGCTAATCACCTTTTATACTTGGTTCGTGCCTGCCAACTATTTGTGGCAGGCCATGATAATAACCTTAAGCAAAGCCTTGCATCGATAAAAGCAAAAACACTTTTTATACCGGCAGAAACCGATTTACTTCTAATGCCTTATTTGTCACAAAATGCCCACCAAGGCTTACTCTCACAGAACAAGAATTCCACACTTTTAACACTAAACGGTAAGTTAGGACACTTAGAAGGCGTCAGTAACATTTCCGCTCAGGCAAAGGCCATTCGCCGATTTTTAGAGAATGAAAAGGAAGCAAATTTATGATGAAAAAACAATTTTATTTACGCCGGGCTCTGTGTCTTTCTTTTTTCAGTGCTAGCGCGCTTGCGTTCAGTGCTGCTTCAGTTGCTAACAACGATATTCCCAAGCTCGCACTCGATTTAGAAAATGTCACCGTGTCTGGCCTATCTTCTGGCGGGTATATGGCCACCCAATTCCAGTTAGCCCATAGCGACTGGGTGAAAGGCGTGGGCGTTATCGCCGGAGGTCCGTACTTCTGTGCTCAAGGAGACATAACCACTGCGCTAGCACAATGTGTCAATAAAGTTGAGGGCGAAATAGACATTAAAGCGCTAAACGAAAAAGCTAAACACTATGAGTCGGAAGGAAAAATCGCGCCGCTCAATAATATGAAAGATACGAAAGTTTGGCTTTTCCATGGCACCCAAGACACCAGAGTGGTCGCGAAAGTCAGCGACTTACTTTTTGAACAATACAAACTATGGACAGACACGCAAAACATTACATATATCAACGACAAGCCCATGGCGCATTTATTCCCAACAAAGGAAGAGGGCGTAAACTGCATGAAATCAGAAAGCCCTTTCATTGGTAACTGCGACTATGACGCCGCAGGCGCCCTGCTCTCTCACCTCATTGCAGACGTTACCACACCTGATGAATCACTTTCTGGGAAAATACATTCCATAGACCAGCAAAAAATAGCAGGGAGCAACGCAAAAACCTTAGCAAGCGAAGGCTTTGTGTATATACCAGAAAGCTGCGCACAAGGAGAGGCCTGTAAAGCACACATTAGTTTTCACGGCTGTAATCAATACGCAGACGCCGTTGGCGACGCCTACACAACTCAAACAGGGCTAAATGAGTGGGCCGATGACAACAATATCGTCGTACTTTATCCGCAAACTAAAAAATCGCTGTTTATGCCGCTAAACCCGCAAGGTTGTTGGGATTGGTGGGGCTACGCGTCCAGTGATTACGCTAACAGGGATGGCGCACAAATCGCCGCCGTTAAAGAGCTGCTATTTTCACTGAACACTCGTCTTCCTGTGAAGGACAATAAAGGAAACGCCGATGAGTAAGCGAACGATATTTATCACAGGTGGCGCCAGCGGTATTGGTTTCGGTATTGCTGAATCTATGATCAGACAAGGCCACCACGTTATTATTGCTGATATAAACGAACAGGCGGCTAAGGATGCCGTAACTAAGCTTGCCCATTTGGAAGGCTCGGCTAGTGCTATTGCCGTTGATGTTTGCGATGCTAAACAGGTGGCAGCACTACCTGACGCTCTAGGCAAATATACGGTTGATGTATTAATCAATAATGCGGGCATACAGCATGTATCTCGCCTTGAGGATTTTCCTGCGGATAAGTGGCAGCAGCTGATCAATATTATGCTGGTAGGCCCTGCTCTGCTGACCCAAGCCTTTTTACCAGCCATGCGCGAGCAAAATTATGGACGCATAATCAATATAGGTTCAATACATTCTCTTGTGGCTTCTCCTTTTAAATCCGCCTATGTAGCAGCCAAACACGGGCTTTTGGGGTTCGCAAAAACCATTGCTCTTGAAACCGGTGACTGTGACGTGACCATCAACACACTATGCCCCGCCTATGTAAAAACGCCGTTGGTAGAACAGCAAATTGCGGCCCAAGCAAAAGAAAATAATTTGAGCGAAGAAGAGGTAATAACAAAGATAATGTTAGAGCCCATGCCCAAAAAGCAATTCGTAAGTGTGGAAGAACTCGCAGATACAGCGAACTTCTTAATGTCGCCCAGTGCCCGCAATATAACCGGTCAAACCATGGTCCTTGACGGTGGTTGGACGGCAAGATAGGTGCGCAGTGCTGTTACGTACAGGCTTTAGAAGTGAAAAAGACTGTTCTGTGCAGTCTTTTTATTTAGCCTGATACGCTCTTTAAACTAACGTTATACTTCTCTAGTCCCACAACGAAATATAGATAGCTACCATTTCTTCAATGGTCGGTATACGCGGGTTATTTCCAGGTGATCCTGAGGCCAATGCTTGCTCAGCCATGGTGGAGGTTATCGTAAAGAACGCCTCTTTATCTATTCCAAAATCCTTCGGAGTTGGCACCTGGAGGTCGGCGTTAAGGGCCTTTAATTCACCAATTAATTTTTGATTAGCTAAGTCGTCTGAATCACCTTGTGTTGCTATTCCCATCGCGCGAGCACATTGTGCATAACGCACGGGAGCGCTAGGAATGGAAAATGCAGTAACAGCAGGCAATAACATAGCATTTGAAAGCCCATGGGGAACATGAAAGGCTGCGCCAATGGGGCGACTCATCCCATGCACCAGCGCCACTGATGCGTTGGAAAAGGCAATTCCCGCCAGCGTAGACCCCAACATCATGGCCTCACGGGCATTCTCGTTCTTACCATCTGCAAATACGGTACGTAAGTTCGGCGCAATTAGGGCCATGGCAGAGAGTGCCTGTGCGTCGCTGTATAGATTCGCTTTGCGACTCACATAAGCTTCAATAGCATGAGTGAGCGCATCTATACCAGTGTCTGCGGTTACTCGTTGAGGCAAACTCAAAGTAAGGGAAAAATCTATAAGTGCAGCAGTGGGCATAAACCCTGAGCCCACACACAACATTTTTTCACTTGTTTGTTCATCAGTGATGATAGTGAAGCGCGTCACCTCAGAGCCGGTGCCTGCCGTTGTGGGAATTGCGATTAAAGGAAGCCCTTCTTCGTTCACCACTCTGGGGAACTTATAGTCGCGCATCTCGCCACCGTATTTACCTAAGATACCAATTGCCTTAGCACTATCAATTGGACTGCCGCCGCCAAGCGCAATAATGCAGTCGTAAGGTTTGGCGCGCAAAGCCTCAACGCCGGCTGATATAGAGGCAACTGTCGGTTCAGGTACAGTATCAGAAAAAACATCAAGTGCTATGGAGTGCTCGGCTAAGTAGCTCGTTATCCGATCTGCATATCCCAGTTCAACCATCACGTTATCGGTAATAAGCAAAGGCTTAGAACAATTTAAGCTAGCCAACGTTTCCGTAATTTGCTTGCTAGCATCTTTGCCTATCTGCATCGTTCTTGGCAGTATAATTTGATGAGCCATGTTTCCCTCGCTGCAACTATTTGATGTGTGACTTACCGTAAAGCGAGTTACAAGATAAACAGAAATTGCTTCTTGCGCTTTTGCATTGCACGCTTAGACAGTATTTCTCTCAGCATACCTACCGCTGTACGCAAAGCAACAAACATGTGAAATTGATGTTAAAACAACGTCATTTTTGGATAGAACTACGACTATGTAAAAAGATAATGTGAACCTCCTTTTCCTAAAATTGAATGGTAAACTGTCACCACTTCTACTTTGGATAAAAATTATGAAAAAGTTCGGTGTAATTGCATTGCTTGCAATCGCTCTCTGTACAGCGTTGTGGCAATGGCCGAAACCCGAGGCTCCCTTATTAGCTGAAACGGAGAATGTTTCCTTTGCAAAACAGTTGCCTGACAATTTTTTTGATGAGCAAGTTAACCCCGTGCTTACGCAGCGCTGTGTGGTTTGCCACGCGTGTTACGACGCGCCTTGTCAGTTGAAAATATCGTCCTCGGAGGGCGTTGCTAGGGGAGCTAGTAAAGAAAAAGTTTACGAAGGAACCCGAATAACGGCCGCTCAACCCAACCGCATGTTTCTAGACGCACACAGCACACAGGCGTGGCGTGAGCGAGGCTTCTTTAATGTCTTGCCTGCAAATAAGGAAGCAGGTGAACCTAAAACACAATCATCAGTTCTAGCGCAAATGCTTTTGCTAAAAAAGCAACATCCACTTCCTGATACATCTCATTTAGGTTCTGGCTTTGACATTAGTCTAAGCCGTGAAAACCAATGCCCTACTATTGACGAAATGGGTGAATATATTGCTGAGCAGCCTCTAGGAGGGATGCCCTATGCCCTGCCTGGATTATCAGATGCTGAGCATAATACCCTCATGCAGTGGCTACATCACGGTGCTCCGCTTTCCTCAAGTAAAGTTATATCAGAAGAACTAAACGCTAAAATAGTGGCATTAGAAAAATGGTTAAATGGCGATAGCAACAAAATGCGGTTGTCTGCCCGCTATATCTATGAGCATTTATTTACGTCTCATCTATATTTTGAAAATGTCACAGCTGAAAAAGAGCAACCTCAGTTTTTTAACCTAGTACGCTCACGTACTCCCTCTGGCGAGCCCCTTGATATTATTGCTACGCGCAGACCTTTTGACGACCCAAAGGTCGATCGCGTTTACTACCGACTACAGCCTGTATTTTCCACTATCGTAAGCAAAACTCATCAAGCGTATGCCATCAATGAAACGCTAACCAATAAATGGCAAGCCTGGTTTGTCGACGCCGATTATAAAGTTGAAACGCTCCCCTCTTACGAATCAGAAGTCGCCGCTAACCCCCTTACCGCGTTTTCTCTGCTTCCTGTGAAAAGTCGCTATCGCTTTATGCTTGAGCGGGCGCAGAACACAATTATGGGCTATATCAAAGGCCCTGTTTGCCGCGGTCAGGTCGCACTCAATGTGATTAACGACAGATTTTGGGTGCTCTTCGTCGACCCAGAAATAACTGCCTCTGAAGAAATGAACGCGTTTTACACTTCGCAAAAAGAAAACCTTCACCTCCCTGCTGAAAAAGACAGCTCTGCCTTAGCTGTTAACTGGGTCAAGTATGCTAAACGTCAAGGCAAGTATATGCGCGCTCGCACCGCGTTTATGAATGAAGAATTTAAAAACGGTGAACACTTAAATATTTCCAGCATATGGGATGGCGATGGCGACAACACTAACGCAAGCCTAACGGTGTTCCGTCATTTCGATAACGCGACTGTGGTAAAGGGTATGACAGGTGAGCCTACTAAAACCGCATGGGTTATCGATTACGCTTTGTTAGAGCGAATTCACTATTTACTCGTTGCAGGTTTTGATGTTTACGGTAATTACGGCCATCAATTGATGACGCGTTTGTATATGGACTTTTTGCGGATGGAGGGTGAGTCAAATTTCCTTAATTTACTGCCTCCAGAAACGCGCCATACGCTACTTAAGGAGTGGTATCAAAATGCAAGTCCTGAGTTAACCGACTACCTAGAGGGAGATATAAACAGCTTTGAACAACCCTCGGGCATTGTATTTGAAACAGAAAACCCTCAACAAGAGCTCTACCAAATGCTTTCCACGCATTTATCCAATGTTCTGCCATCAGGCACGACCTACGATAAAAATATATTGTCAGAGAAACAGTTTTCAGCGCTAGCGAGTCTTGACTTTCTTCCCGCACAGCAAGCTACCTTAATGCCAGAGACCACCATAATTGTGATAAAAGACGATGAAGAACCGGAGAAAATTGACGTTTTCACGGCGCTTAGAAACAGTACTCATTACAACGTGAACAGCCTTTTCGAAGAAGAGGAAAATCGCGAGCCTTCTAAAGATACTATCACCCTCGTACACGGATTATTAGGGAGTTACCCCGACGCATTTTGGTTGATCAAAACTTCGGAGGTTATAGGTTCAATTGGACAGTTAAAATCAATTAAAAACGAGAAGGATTACAAAGCATTGCTTGATAAAGTGGGAATGCGCCGCACTAATCCACAGTTTTGGACGTTTAGCGATAACCTTCTAAGGTGGTCAGAAGAGCAATACCCTATTGAAGGGGGGCTTTTAGACTACAACAGGTTAGAGGATAGATAAACCTCATGCTCTGAATCGCTTTACGCTTTTCTTTTACGAAATACCTGTGCTAATGTCCAACCATTGGAAATGAAAGGACATTAGCATTCCATGCCCTATCAAACCGTTGCGTTAATCGGAAAGCCTCAGCACGCTGCAACTCATGACAGCTTAAACATTCTTGCGGACTATTTGCTGGCCAAAGGATGCAAACTGCTTGTTGAAGAAACCATTGCTGAAGAGCTCGAAACTGAAAATTTTGAAAGCTGTAATCTTGTTGCCATCGGTAAAAACGCAGATTTAGCGGTTGTTGTTGGTGGTGACGGTAGTATGCTCGGCGCCGCTCGTGTACTGGCGCGCTTCGACATTCACGTGGTGGGCGTCAATCGCGGAAATTTAGGCTTTTTAACAGATATTCACCCCGATGAAATTACTCAACAACTCGATCTCATTTTTACTGGGGAATGCGTAGTTGAAGAACGGTTTCTGCTTGAAGTGGGTGTTTACAGGCATGAAAAACTCAAAAGTAATAACTCTGCAATGAATGAAGTGGTGCTGCATCACGGAAAAGTTGCCCATATGATGGAGTTCGAAATCTATATAGATGAGCAGTTCGTGTTTAGCCAACGCAGTGACGGGCTTATTGTTGCCACACCAACAGGTTCGACAGCGTATTCACTCTCTGCTGGTGGCCCTATCATCATGCCTAAACTAGACGCCCTTACACTAGTGCCCATGTTCCCTCACACCCTTAGCAGTCGCCCTATCGTTGTTGACGCCGACAGCCAAGTATCGATGAAAGTATCAAAAGTAAATAGTCATTCTCTTCAAGTTAGCTGCGACAGCCATATTGTGCTTCCGGTTCTGCCGGGCGACGAAATTCGAATAAACAAAAGTACCGATAAACTTCATTTAGTCCATCCCAAAGGCTATAGCTATTTCAATGTACTTCGCAAAAAACTAGGTTGGGGCAGCAAGCTTTATTAGATTCCCGCGTAACAACCTCAATCGTGCATTTATTACATGAGCCTGTAGCATTTTCCCAAAGCTACAGGCTTGAAAAATAAAGATTTTTTAATATTACTAAAAATGATTATAGAAATCCGTTACTTATAAACATCCTCGTATACGGCATACCTGTTGCACCTTCTTAGTCAAGCTCTCAGCGAAATGATTTACAAGGCGAAGCTAGACTTCCTTAAGTCTCATAAGTTCTTGTTAACAATTCGCTGATATTTTATTCAGCAATAGGAGATATCATGAGTAATACCAATATCAAATTTACAGCCCCAGGAATGGATAACGATGCCGCTGCCAAAACTATCAAGGTATTGGATCAACGATTAGTCGCGCTATTAGATTTACAGCTTACGCTTAAACACGTTCACTGGAATGTTGTGGGACCGAATTTTATCGGTGTGCACGAAATGTTGGACCCGCAGGTTGATGCGGTTCGTGGTATGACCGACACCATCGCAGAGCGCATTGCCACGTTGGGCGGAGTACCTAAGGGTACACCAAAAGCGATTGTAGAAGGTCGCAGCTGGGAAGACTATCAATTAGGTAAAGGCTTGGTGCTTGACCACCTCAAGGCGTTAGATGCTGTTTATGATGGCGTGAATGGCGATCACAGAAAAGCACTAGAGATTTTGGGTGACATTGACCCTGTTTCAGAAGACATGATTACAGGTCAATTAGCTGATTTAGAACAGTTCCAATGGTTCGTTCGCGCCCATATCGAATCTGGCAGCGGTGAACTGCAACAGTAATCTCTAGCCTTGGGTGCACTGCTAGTTTAAAAGCAGTACATTACAAACTTAGATAGATTTTTATAAAGGGGAGCTTTTGCTCTCCTTTTTACTGTATAAAAAAAGTAACCTCGTATTCTGATATAGCTGTTACTCGTAACCAACCTTAACTAAAATATTTATAAGCCTCATAAATTCAAAAACTTACCCCTCTGCACTCTATTTTTTATCAATTTTTATACGACTTCACTTTACACAGTTAAATACTGTATATATTATCAGTTACTGTATATATCATCATGTTCAACTTTTTCCGAGTGTGGTTATGTTAGCGCATCTTTCTATTTCTAATTTTGCAGTTGTCAAACAGTTGTCCGTTCAGCTTGAAAACGGGCTTACTGCGATTACGGGTGAAACCGGTGCTGGTAAATCTATTGCTATAGACGCTTTGAGCCTTTGTTTGGGAGAACGTGCAGATGCAAATGCCGTTCGCAAAGGCAGTGCTAAAGCTGAAATTATTGCTCACTTTTCACTAAGTAAAAATGAATTGGCCAAAGCGTTTCTTGACGAACATGAGCTGACATCTGATGAAGATGAAAACAGCTGCTTCATTCGCCGCGTTATTTCAAAAGAAGGTCGCTCAAAAGCATTCATCAATGGTGTGCCTGCTTCATTGCAGCAGTTAAAGGGACTGGGGCAGTTTTTACTTGCCATTCACGGGCAAAACACCCACCTTCAACTGCTTAAAGAAGACCACCAACGCGACCTCGTCGATGGGTATGCAAAACACAATGATGTTTTAGAAAAGGTAAAAGACGCTTACTCCCAATGGAGAGACAAGCAGCGCACACTCAAAATACTTCAAGAACAAGCTCAGCAACGAGAAGACCGTCTTCAGCTTCTTACGTATCAAGTACAGGAACTCGACGAGTTCGCTATTGAGGATGGCGAATTTGAAGAGCTGGAAACGGAGCACAAACGTTTAAGTAACGGACAAAGCTTGTTAGAGCAAGCGCAAACAAGTGTGTATAACTTGTATGAAAACGATGAGGGCAACGCGCTTTCTGTCATACAAAGCAGCATAGAGCGATTGGGTGAGTTAGAAGCTCACGACGCTAGTCTTACCCCAATGATTGCACTATTAAACGATGCCGCCATTCAAGTAGAAGAAGCGGCAAGCGAGTTGCGCAGCTATTGTGACCAATTAGAAATCGATCCTTTACGCCTTCAACAGGTTGAAGCTCGTTATGCTAAGGCAATGGATTTGGCGCGTAAACATTCAGTCATGCCCGAGGCCCTTTATCAGCACCATCAAGAATTGGCTGCTGAGTTCGCATCATTGTCGGATCAAGAGACGCTTTTAGGCACATTAGAAAGTGAAGTTGCCGAGGCGAGAACAGCTTATTTAGTTGCAACACAAAGCCTTTCGGAAAGTAGGCAGCGGGCGGCGCAAAAGCTAAGTAAAGATATTGAAACGCAAATTCGTCAGATGAATATGCCTCACGCAAAAGTAGACATTCAAATACAGTATGATGAACTTAAAAAACCTGTAAGTACGGGGCTGGACTCAGTGGAATTTAAGGTCTCGACTAACCCGGGTCAAGACGCAGATAAACTGGACAAAGTCGTGTCAGGCGGTGAACTTTCTCGCATTGGGCTAGCGATTCAAGTGATTGCAAGCGACCATCACGCCACACCAACAATGATTTTTGACGAAGTGGACACAGGCATTAGCGGCCCTACAGCCTCTATTGTTGGCGGCTTGCTTCGTAAGCTAGGCAGCCAATCACAAGTAATGTGTGTAACGCATTTGCCTCAGGTTGCCGCCCAGGCACACAATCAACTTTTTGTAACCAAGATTACCGATGGTGAGAGCACAGAAACCCAAATGCTGCCGCTTACCAAGCAAGATAGAATTGACGAACTTGCGAGACTGCTAGCCGGCGATAAAGTTACAAAATCAGCGTTAGCGAATGCAAAAGAGCTGCTTAAAAGCGCTGCATCGAACTAAAATGCAGTTGATTGGTCATAGTTGTCAATGTAGCATGCCTTCGCGCTTGCAATAAAACAGCCGCGAAATTCGCATTAGCGAGCTTCGATGGCACTAACAAAGGCAATACTGGACAAATTAACGAATGAAGTTGCACCATCTATTAGTAATTCTTGGTATCACATTAACATCAACGGCTTGCTCGAACTGGATCTATCGAATCGACGTTCCTCAAGGAAACTTTCTAGACCAGAGAGACGTTGAAAAGCTACGCGTTGGAATGACAAAAGAACAAGTTATCTATGTACTAGGAAATCCGGTTGTCCAAGACTCGTTCGACGATGATACTTGGTACTATGTATATGATATGAAGCGCGGAATGAAAAAACGCGGAGAAGATTTTCAAAAGCAAATGGTCATAAACTTTGTCGATGACAAAGTGACAACTGTTGAAGGTGACTTCGAATTATCTGAAGACTTCAACACACCGCTTGATAATTAATATCACTTTAAAAGCAGCCATCTCGCGCTGCTTTTTTATCTTACTTTGAAAATAAAACTGTTTGTGGAGCTCGCTCTGCGTCTTGCTAAGAGGTTTTCTAATGGAGCATAGTTTTTGGCATAGTAAATGGCAAAAGAACGAAATTGGATTTCATGAACCAAAAGGCAATGCACTTCTTGTAAAGTACGCGTCTTTTCTACTCGGTGACGAAACCTCTAAAGCTTCTTTAAAACGTATATTTGTACCACTATGCGGGAAGACAAGAGACATAGGCTGGTTGCTTTCTCAAGGATGTGATGTAGTAGGTGCTGAGCTTAGCGAATTAGCAGTCATTCAGTTGTTTGAAGAGCTAGATGTGAAGCCTACCGTTACCACGACAGCAAACGGTAAAATTTATGCTAAAGATAGTTTGACCATATACGTCGGTGATATCTTTAAGCTAACGCCAACCGACTTAGGTGAGGTAACGGGTGTTTACGATAGAGCAGCATTGGTAGCACTACCTAGCCCGCTTCGCGAGCAATATGCTGCGCATTTAATGGCCATTACTCAATGCGCACCGCAGCTAATCATCTCATTCGAGTATGACCAGAATGAAATGGCCGGCCCTCCCTTTAGTGTAAATGAAGATACAGTTACGTCCCTTTACTCCGATAACTACACTATCAACCGTCTTGAACGCTCTGTATTAAAAGGGGGTTTAAAGGGTAAGGTTGAAGCTGATAATCTAGTATTCGCTCTTCACGTTAAATGAATCGAGCGTGCAGCAGCGAATATTGTTTTAATCTCCAAATAATCAATGTTTCGACAAGTTTTCAACTAAGCTACATTGTCTATTTGCGAAGAACGCTATACGCCAATCAGCGCTTCTATCCCAAACAGTATTGCACCAATTAGCCCACCGACAATCGTGCCGTTAATTCGCACTTTTTGGAGGTCTCGCCCAATATTCAGCTCCACCTGCTGCGCCATTTCTCGCTCGTCCCAGCTATTTATCGTGTCACGAATATGACGTGTGAGAAACTCAGCCAGCTCTGGCGCCATATATTTAGTCGCTTCACCAATATGCTTGTTAAATGCTTTTGCTAATTCACTGTCTTGCGTCAACGTAGTGCCTAAGTCTGTTAAGAGGCCAGAGACCTTTACCTCTGCTTTACCATTTTTCTCTTCAAGAGACGCTAACAGCCATTGATGGAACTTGGCCCACGACTGCTGAACATAGGCGTTTAGTGCTGGATCATTAATAATCTTTTCGCGGTAGCTGTTTACCTTTTTCTCCATTAATGGGCTGTGCTGTAACTCGTATAAAAATTCGTGCACCTGCTCATCAAAGGCATGGCGAATCGGATGGTGCTCATCTTCGTATATGTCTTCTAAAATACTCGAAACGGCTTTTACAGCAATTAACGCACCCTGTTCACTCAACCAGCTAGACGGCAACAACTTTTCAATTCGGCTGTATTCGGTTTTTAACCAAACAACTAATGTATCTGCTATATAAATCTGGGTCTCAGGCTCCGCGAGCAGTTTGGCTAGTTTTCCTAGCACCCTATCAAGGACAACTTGATGCTGCCGCTCTCTCGTCACAGCGCCTAATGACGTTACCATAAGCTGCCTGAGGTCAAGTTCATTAATACCTTTCTGAGCGGTTTTAGCGATAAACGCTTTCACCGGTTTATCATCAAGTACACGCATCACGCCAGCCAAAGCATCACACAAAAATCGGCTCAAACGAGCAGAGTTTTTCTTTTGGGACAACCATCTTCCCGCTCCTTTGGCAGGATCACTATCGCGAATAAGCTTTTCTATCGCTTCGGGATGAAAGAACTTTTCTTTTACGAATAATGACAAGTTATTAGCAATAACAGACTTATTGCTAGCGACTATGTTGGTGTGAGGAATGGGATATTTTGCAGGTATTGGTTTAAACAGTGCGGTCACAGCAAACCAATCGGCGAGGCCACCAACGAGCGCTGCCTCACTGGCCATCTTTATAAGCCCCAACCACCAGGCACCTTGCAATTCTGTATAAAACTTAGGAAATAATATTGTTGAAACAAATACACACGCGGCAAAAATTAAACAGTACAAGGCTAGCCGCTTAGCTTTATTCAATTGTGCATATTTGTCCTGCATCTACTGCTCCGTTTAGATTAATCGTTTGTCATCTTGGCCGATTAGATGTATGTCGTTTTTTTAAAACGTTCTTAACCACAGAAGGAAAATATCTAAGGCGCCTTGCTCAGGCGATGTAGCTTTACTATTTTTCTCTGACTATTAATAGCGTTCTTACCACCTCTTATCTGTGAAGATACAGAAGTCGGCAAGTCGTACTCATCATTTAGTATGCAAACAATAGGCCTTATCACCAAACCGGAGAGTCTCGGCATCACGTTAAAACGGATTTTTTGTTACTGAGTCATCAAGTAGCTCTAATTCAGCTATTGCCAAAGTTGTTATTAGGATCGCTTCTCGGATGAGAAGGTGGGCAGCGTTCAATAAATAAATTGCACACATATTCAGCCTTTACTTACTCTATCACCCCTATTTTATATTGCGAAACCATCATCAGTATCAGTGCATTTCTTGGTGTCATCTCTGGACACCCACTTAAATCTCTCAGCGGATTGACACAAAATCACATTTCTCAGACGCCTCCTCTCACTTTAAAGCGGAGTTTCGAGTGTCTGTCCACGTCTGTACTTTCGTAAATGTTTTACGTGCAAGTTTTGGACACCCACTTAAACCTTATTAAGTTAGCTTCAAACCACTTTTCTCAAGTGTCTGTCCCTTTCTTTAATGCAAAGCTTCAATTAAATGTATGTCCCTTTCTGTGCTCTAGCGAGCTTAGTGTCTGTCCACTTCTGTACTTTCGTGTATCGATATCTCAGATGGTCAAATGCACTACACGTTAGTTGATGAGGCTATTAAGCTAATAATTACGCCACCGCGTTGAGTTCCGCCTTTCGAACAAAAACGCTATCCTTTTGTTTTAATTATATTTTAAATAATGGCACGTAACGTGAAAAACGTGATGAGTAATGTGATAAATAACGTTGAAGTAAAACTCGACAGTTTACTGATTAATACATCGAAATAAGCGTGCTATCAAAAATATATAAAAACCGTTAAGGATATAAGAATATGAAAAAGTCTATTTTAACCTCAACAGCGCTTCTGCTTTCTGCATCTCTTCTTTCTGGTTGCGTTATACATGTGGGGAATGCTGGTGCATTGGATGGCAGTGACTTAAGCTCTATTCTAGGCAATATAGACATTGCAGAAGGAAAGCATGCCGGCGATATTTCTTCGGTAAACGGTAATGTTGAGATTAGCGACAATGCGGGTGCTGACGAAGTCAACATTGTTAACGGCAACCTTGAAATGGGTAGTCATGTGACTGTCCGAAATATTGATATCGTCAATGGAGACGTGAATGCATCTTCACATTTAACTGTGCTTAAAGACTTAGAGACTGTAAATGGAAACGTAGCGCTGCCTTCTCAAAGTAGCGTGGGCGGCAGCGTTGAAACAGTAAATGGTGATATCACGGCAGCAGATACCAAAATAGAGAAACATATCAAAACACTAAACGGTGATATTACGCTTTCTGGTAATTCTCACGTACATGGCGATATTATTTACAGAGAGAATGAAAGCTCATGGGGAAACAAATCTGATGACAAACCTACGCTGTCTATAAGCGCTTCAGTTACTGTTGAAGGCAATATTATTTTAAAACGCCCTGTCAATTTAGACATTGAAAGCGAAACGTTAAAACAAAAAGTCGTTGTAAGCTATGGTAGTGCGCAGTAACGTATCGACATTATTTTGTAGCGCTGTGTTTAAAACCTTATGACCGAACAAGAAAAAATGCTCGCTGGCGATTTATACTACCCGTCAGACAAAACATTAACGGCATTGCGTAAGCAATGCCGTATTCAATTAGACGAGCTCAATGCGACCTGTCAAAGTGACCATAAAAAGCGTACAGGACTATTAAAAGCCCTTTTCGGTTCGACGGGGAAAAGGCTTTACATTGAGTCTTCGTTCAAATGCGATTACGGTGAAAACATCTATGTAGGCGAAAATTTCTACGCCAATTTTAACTGTGTTATTTTAGATGCGGCCAGAGTAACCATTGGCGATAACTGTATGATCGCTCCTCAAGTTGGGCTCTACACCGCTACTCATCCAATTGACCCAGTTCGACGGGCTACAGGAATTGAGTTTGCAAAACCCATAACCATTGGTGATAACTGCTGGATTGGTGGAATGGCTGTTATAAATCCCGGCGTGAGCCTAGGGGATAACGTGGTTGTTGCCTCGGGCTCTGTAGTAACAAAATCTTTCGGTGATAATGTTGTTATTGGAGGCAACCCAGCCAGAATTCTTAAACACGTAGAAGTAGAGAAGAGCTAAACGTGCGGGATTTTATTGCGAGCAGATCGAAACTTACCTTCATTTCCTCAACTCAATTTTTTGCCGCCGCCTAAAGTTGATAATTGGAGGCGGCGACATGAAAAGCTAATCTATTACTTCACTATTTAACTTAACAGCTATAAAAACTGTATGAGGTTAATCCCTCGTAGGAGCGAAGTCTGGATTAACGATACGTTCACCATTGTCTAAATCGTCGATAAGCGCTAGCTCCTCATCAGTCAAATGCACACCACCATACGCTAAATTTTCCGCCAAGTGCTGTTTACTGGTTGATGAGGGGATAGCGTAAATATGACGTTTTTCCATCCACGCCAATACCACTTGTGCAGGTGTTGCATCGTGATTTTGAGCAATTCGCATCAGCGTTTCATCCTTCATGACTTTCCCCACCGCGAATGGCATATAAGCGGTCGCTCGAATTCCTTTCTTTTTACAGGCTTCCACTACTTTTTTATTTTGCATGAAAGGATGGATCTCAATCTGATTGGTATACACTTCACCCTCGCCTAAAATACTCTCTGCTTTGTCTAGCAGGTCGATGGTAAAGTTCGACACACCTATGTGTCGCGTCAAGCCGTCCGCTTTTGCTTGCGCAAGACTTCCCAAATAACTTTCTAACGTTATGTCATTTCCAGGATAGGGCCAATGGATAAGCAGTAAATCGACGTATTCTAGCTTCAATTTTTCCAAACTTTCATGCACGCTTGGAATAAAATGAGCGTCTCCCAATGACTCATGCCACACTTTCGTTGTAACAAAAAGCGAGCTTCTGTCTAAGCCACTGGTCTTGATCGCGTCTCCCACTTCCGCTTCATTTCCGTAAAACTGGGCGGTGTCTATGTGTCTAAAGCCAACATCCAGCGCCTTACTGACTGACTCTCGGGCTTCCTCGCCTTCTAAACGAAATGTTCCCATTCCCAACTGAGGCATGTCTTTCATTACCATCTCCTTTTCCGTGTCTTAGATTTTCGCTACGTCACGTAGCATATTCCTATTTTGCTACGCTAAGTTTCACTAAGAAGATCGGTATAAACACGGTATAAATTGACGCATTCAAAAAGAAAGGATAAATATTTGTTGAACCCTCAATAAGAGGAAGACATAAAAAAAGCCGCTAGTAATGATTAGCGGCTTTGTTAGTGCTGTGTAAAAGCGAGTAGTTAGCTATTTGCGTTTTGCTGGGCGCCCAGCACGTTTACTTAAGCCTTGTTGCTTACGTACTTTATGCTTTTTAACCGAGCGGCGCATGCGACTTAAACGCGCATGGTCAAGTTTGCCCTGTCTCACGTTGATCATAGTTTGCGTTTCATCTGGCAGCTGAACATGGCTACGTAGCGCGTTTACATCTTCTAACCCAAGCTCAACCCACGCACCTTGAGGCAAACGTTTTTGAAGCTCTATTGGGCCATACTTAACACGTATGAGTCGGCTAACCTGAACACCTTGTGATTCCCACAACCTACGTACTTCACGGTTACGGCCTTCTTTTAACGTTACGTTATACCAGCGGTTCATGCTTTCATCTTCGGCATGTTGTGGGGTTGGAGCGCCAGAGATGGTAAGGAATTTCGCTTCACCATCCTCAAGCTCAACGCCTTTTTGCAAAGTATGCAGCGTTTTACCCGTTACTTCACCAAATACGCGAACGGCATATTCGCGCTCTACTTCGCATTTAGGATGCATCAGGCGGTTTGCTAACTCACCATCATTGGTAAATAACAGAAGGCCGCTAGTGTTCATATCCAAGCGGCCCACCGTGATCCAACGGCCCAATCGAATAGCTGGAAGTCGGTCAAATACTGTGTCGCGCCCTTCTGGATCATGACGGCTGCATAGTTCACCTTCAGGCTTGTTATACATTAGAACACGGCATACCGGTTGTTCAGTTTGGCGAGACAATAGATGCCCATCTACGCGAATTTGTGCGGTGTGGTCAACTCGATCGCCAAGGGTTGCTTTGGTGCCATCGACCGATACACGGCCTTCTTCAATCCAACGTTCCATTTCTCGTCGCGAGCCTAGCCCTTGGTTAGCCAGTACTTTTTGCAACTTTTCAGTCATGGTTTTCACTCTTAATTGCTTGTTTACGGTCGCACGGTCTATTCAGACGGTGCCTCATTTAACACCTTAAGCGGCGAGTCTGACGCAATACTTTCGGCCATATTTTCAAAGGCATGAACATTGGGCAAATCGCTCAATGACGCCATTGAAAAGTAGTCTAAAAAGCCTTTCGTGGTAGCATAAAGTGCGGGTCGCCCCGGTACTTCTTTGTGACCAACTACCTTAATCCAGTCTCGTTCTGTGAGTGTCTTTATAATATTACTGCTTACCGCTACACCTCTTACCTGCTCAATCTCTCCGCGGGTAATAGGTTGACGATAGGCAATGAGCGCAAGTGTCTCAAGCATTGCTCTTGAGTACTTAGGCGCATTTTCTTGCCATAATTTACTTAACCACGGGCTTAATGCATCTAATGATTGAAAGCGATAGCCACTCGCTACTTCTACTAGCTGAATGCCCCGAGGTTGATAATCTAACTTTAGTTCGTTAATTACCTTACTCAAGGTTCTATCAGCTACGGTGAACTCGTTAAGCACCGTTTCTTTCAACTGCTGCTTCGTTACGGGCGTGTCGGCCACAAATATTGCGGCCTCGACCAATTGTTTCAGCTGCGCCGTGTTAATTTTCTTCATGCGATCCTAATTTTACATGAATTTTTGCATAAGAACCTGCCTGAATGCATAAAATTAGCTGTTCTTTTACCAATTCTAAAATTGCTAAGAAGCAAACCACTACACCGGCCCTTCCTTCTTCAACAGTGAAAAGGCGTTCAAGCGGCGTATATTCTGCAGACGTAAGCAACGATAAGATAAGCGACATGCGCTCTCGCGTGCTCAAGGCTTCCCTTTCAATAGTGTGATGTTCAAACGCTTCCGCCCGTTTCATCGCTTTGCTAAATGCCAGCACTATCTCGGCTAAAGATACGTCAGGCTCAACACGAATTGGCGCAACGTTCTCACTAACTTCCACATGTGCTTTAAACACATCCCTTTCAAGACGAGGCTGAATATCCAAGTCTTCTGCGGCCTGTTTCACCAGTTCATATTCTTTTAGACGTCTGATCAACTCGGCCCTAGGATCGTCTTCTTCCTCACTGTCGTCACTGCGCTTCGGTAATAAAAGACGAGACTTTATTTCAGCCAGAATTGCAGCCATCAGCAGATACTCTGCTGCCAACTCTAGCTTTAGCGCCATCATGGCGTCTACATATTCCATATATTGCTTAGTAACAGCAGCAATTGGCAGAGTTGTGATATCGAACTTTTGCTTACGGATCAGATATAACAGTAAGTCGAGAGGCCCTTCGAAAGTTTCAAGGATAACTTCAAGGGCATCAGGAGGAATGAACAGATCTTCCGGTTTCTCAATAAGCGCCTCGCCATTAATAAACGCAAGGGGAAGCGGCTGCTGAACAGGTGTCGAAAGCCCCTTTTCATGAGGCGTTTCTTTGTTGTTATTTGTTTTAGTTAATTCAGACACAGTCCCACAACCGTTTTACCTGCCGCAGCGAATATTATTGGTTCTAACGTTCATTCATTAACGTCACATGCCACCTGGCAACTTTCTTTGATTGGCAGAGCAACCGCCAATTATTCGAACGGAGACGGATCGCCAGTACCATGACGTAAAATAACGGGCGTATCTTCCGATAAATCAATCACAGTTGTGGGATGTTCGCCAATATAACCGCCGTGAATGATAAGCCCAACTTGCTTTTCTAAATTATCTCGAATCACGTCAGGGTCTGATTCAGCCATGGTGTTGCCTGGCAAAATCAAAGACGTAGACATCAACGGCTCGCCAAGTTCTTCCAGTAATGCTAGCGCAATGGCGTTATCCGGCACGCGGATCCCAATGGTTTTGCGTTTGGGATTCTGTAAGCGCTTCGGTACTTCTCGCGTTGCTTTTAGCACAAACGTATAGTGACCTGGCGTATTGTTCTTTATCTGCCTAAAGGCAGTGTTATCAACCTTGGCATAAATTGATAGCTCTGACATATCACGACACATCAAAGTAAAATTGTGGTCTTTATCTATTTGACGAATGCGGCAAAGTTGCTCTAACGCCTTCTTGTCTTCCATTTGACAGCCTATGGCATAGCCTGAGTCTGTAGGGTAGACCACAACCGCACCCTCGCGAATTAGCTCGCATGCTTGGCTTATCAAGCGTTTTTGCGGGTTATCTGGGTGTACATAAAAAAATTGACTCATGATTACTTCCTTTTATAAAAAACGCTATTCAACTTGTTCTGGTTGCTAGCACTTTTTATGGTTATTTATGTGGGCATTGATTGGCTGAGGACCGACTCGTTATCGCTTTGCTTCTATCAACGCCTTATTGCCACTGAATTTCAACTATAGATTTGCTTACGGTGCACTTTCAAGCTCTTTAATCTGCAGCCAATCGTGCCAGATAGGGATTAGTTGGCTACTAATTCCAAGGTTTTTACCTAACTCAGTCCAGCGAGAGGGGAAGTGAAAGTCGGAGCCCGCTGAAGCTAGCAAATTGTGAGTTTGTGCAATTTCATTGATCAGTTCTTGCTTAGTTTTGTTTATACCGGGGAACGCCGTCTCAATAGCATCTCCACCAGATTGTGCGAACAAATCTACTAATCGCCTTAGCCATTTAGCCGTCATATCGTAATGCGCGGGGTGCGCGAGCACGGCTTGGCCACCTGCATCGTGGATCCATTCAATTGCACTTTCTATACTTGGCCATTCGGCTTTAACCGCTGCCCTTTTACCTTTGCCTAAATACTTTTTAAAGGCAGCCTGCATAGTCGGCACGCCATAATTGTTCACTAAGACTCGAGCAAAATGAGCGCGAGTAACCTGCCCTACACCGGCTAGTGCTTTAGCTCGCGTTAAAACGCCTTCAAACCCACACTTCTCGAGTTTATCAGCTATTTTTTCAGCGCGTGCCTCGCGGACTTGAGCTTGACCATTGAGATGAGATAAGAACGTTGGGCATTGTCTGTCTACGTTCAAGCCTACAATGTGGATATCAAAACCGTGCCAAGTGGTGGAAATTTCAACACCATCAATGATGGTCAAAGACCGCTTTTGTTTCGCTTGAGTGGCATGAGCCTCGTCTAAGCCCGCTACGGTGTCGTGGTCGGTAAGCGCAAGTACATCCACCTGCATGGTGTGAGCTCGAAGGATTAATTCTTCTGGCGTGAGATGGCCGTCTGAGTATTTTGTATGGCTATGTAAATCTATTTTCAAAGTAATATGCAAATTTTAGGTTGACACGAAAGGCAATTTGTTTTCTTCTATACGCACAAAGTATACGTACTAACAGCTTCAAATCCTATTGAAGTTTGAAAAAACAACGAGTAATTCATGCATTCTTACAACATTTCTACAGCAATGACAGTTGCAGCTTGGTGGTGGCACTCCCTAACTTAACGGGCGGTGTGCACTGTAGTGCGTGAATGAAAACACATAAAGGCCCGTTTATACGGGCCTTTTTTTTATCTTTTTGCAATTGGAGAGTAGCAAAAATGAGTTTAGCGGAACTGGGGACTTCCCCAGGTAAAGTAGAGACAATAGAGCAGGTAGGTCACTATGTTGATGATCCACTCGCCGCGTTTGCCCACCTTTGTGGGAATACAAGTAACGCACTACTTTTAGAATCAGCAGAAATCGATTCAAAAGATGACCTGCAAAGTTTATTGATGGTTGATGCCGCCCTTCGCATGGAATGCAGAGGCAACCGAGTTGAGGTTAAGGCACTAACAGGAAACGGCGCTTCAGTTTTACCTTTGTTTGCTACGCACGCTCCCGAAGGCCTGAATATCATTGATAGGACAGACACTTCTATCGTTCTTCTTTGCGATGACGCAGATAACGAATTAGACGAAGATAGCCGGTTGAAAGCCGCGAGCGTTATGGACGCGCTGCGTATTGTTCTCAATAAAGTAACCCCCATCCGCCAACACCCTCATGCTATTTTTCTGGGCGGTGTATTCGCTTACGACATGCTTGCGGGCTTCGAAAAACTGCCGGATGTTGCTGAAGGTGAAAATGACTGCCCTGATTTTGTGTTCTATTTGGCGGAGACATTAATTACCGTTGATCATCAAACCCGCGAAACCCACCTTATCGGCAGCGTATTTAGCGGTGAGGATGTAGCTCAGCAATATTTTGCAATTGCGCAGCGGTTAGAGGCCATTCATCAACTGCTTCATGAGATGCCTGCTGAGCCACTATTAACAAGTAGACAGAATGAATCGCAAAATGGACAGACACTCGAATTAATAGAAGCAACACAAAATGGACAAACACAAAATGGACAGACACTTTCTTCTTTTGAGGCAAGCGTAGACATTAGCGACGAGCAGTTTTGTGACCACGTGCTTGATTTAAAGCAGCACATTCTTGCTGGCGATATTTTTCAGGTTGTGCCTTCGCGCACATTTTCTCTCCCCTGTCCTTCGCCACTGCTCGCTTACGCCAAACTTAAAGAATCGAATCCAAGCCCTTACATGTTTTTCATGCAAGATGCCGCTTTTAGTATTTTTGGGGCCTCACCCGAGTCGGCGCTTAAATACGAAAGAGAAAGCAATCAAGTAGAAATTTACCCTATTGCAGGAACTCGCCCTCGAGGCAAGCGTCCAGACGGCAGCATTGATAGAGATTTGGACAGTCGCATAGAGTTAAACCTTCGCGAAGATACGAAAGAAAAATCTGAGCACATCATGCTGGTTGACCTGGCGAGAAATGACGTGGCTAAAGTTAGCCGTCCGGGTACTCGATTCGTTAAAGATTTGCTTAAAGTAGATCGCTACTCACACGTAATGCACTTAGTGTCTCGCGTGGTAGGTCAATTGCGCGACGACCTAGACCCATTGCACGCGTATCAAGCCTGCATGAATATGGGTACTCTGGTAGGTGCACCAAAGGTCAGCGCAGCCACCTTGATCCGTGAAGTAGAGAAAAAGCGTCGTGGTAGTTACGGTGGTGCAGTGGGGTACTTAAATAGCCAAGGCGACATGGACACTTGTATCGTTATACGCTCTGCCTTCGTTAAAAACGGCACAGCTTACATTCAAGCAGGCGCAGGTGTGGTATACGATTCCATTCCCCAAGCTGAAGCTGACGAAACGCGAGCCAAAGCACAGGCCGTTATAGGTGCTGTTAAGGCGGCACTTCAAGAGGAAATAGAACACATAAGTGCCGCGTCAAATAAAGGAGGCAGCGCATGAACCACCAAGTTACCACTTTATTTTTGCTCGATAATGTAGACTCGTTTACCTATAACCTTGTCGATGAACTGCGTACATTAGACTTAGACATAAAAGTTTATCGAAATACTGTGTCAGCTGAGCTTCTTTTTAATAAAATGCAGGAACAAGCGACGAAAGGCCCTGTTTTATTGATGCTTTCCCCAGGCCCTGGCGCTCCCAGTGATGCTGGCTGTATGCCTGCTTTGCTTAAAATGGTCAGCGGCGTATTTCCTGTCATTGGTATTTGCCTTGGCCATCAGGCAATTGTGGAGTACTACGGCGGTACAGTGGGGCGAGCTAGCCAAGTAATGCACGGAAAGTCGTCGGCCATTACGCATTCGGAAGAAGCCATGTTTAAAGATCTTCAGCAGCCGCTGCACGTTGCACGCTACCATTCATTAGTAGCCCACGAATTGCCTGAGAAGCTTACCGTCTGTGCATCAACAATAAACGATGATGGAAGTGAGGCAGTGATGGCAGTTTACAATGATGAAGACCGCATGCTTGGTTTCCAATTTCATCCAGAATCGATTTTAACAGCACACGGCAGTTTGTTGTTGAAACAAAGTATTGATTATTTAACGCTACAGGGAGCGAACCATGCTTAACGCAGGCCCTCTACTTGAACAAATTATGCTGCGAGAATCGCTGTCGCAAACCGAAGCGTACAGCTTATTCAACAGCATCATGCACGGTGAGCAAAGTGAAGTAATGATTGCAGCCGTGCTTACCGCGCTGAAAATGAAAAAAGAGTCGCCAGGCGAAATAGCCGGCGCAGCGAGCGCTATGGTGGCCAATGCCCTGCCTTTCCCTACGCCGTCTTACGAGTTTGCGGATATTGTAGGCACTGGTGGTGACGGGCATAACACTATCAACATTTCCAGTGCTGCGGGCGTAGTCGCAGCATCATGCGGCGTAAAAGTGGCAAAACACGGGAATAGAAGTGTCTCAAGCAAGTCTGGTTCAGCCGATTTGTTTCGTCAATTTGGTTTAAATCTAGAAATAAGCCCTGAGACCTCTCGTAAATGTTTAGATGAAGCAAATTTCACATTTCTTTTTGCACCGGTATATCACGCAGGCATGCGCCACGCAGCCCCCGTGCGAGCTGCGATGAAGACCAGAACGCTATTCAATATATTAGGCCCATTGGCAAACCCTGCGGGTCCAACTCACGGCGTTTTCGGCGTATACTCTCCCCAACTGCTAGAACCCTATGCAAAAACACTGATGCTGCTTGGGCAACATCGCGCCATGATTGTTCACGGAGACGGACTGGATGAGTTGGCTCTTCATGGCGAATCAATCATTTACGATCTGGAACATGGCGACATTCGTAAGCTGTCGGTAACTGCACAAGATTTTGGTTTGCCCCACTATCCGCTATCGGCAATTGAAGGTGGCGAGCCAGAAGAAAATAAACAGTTTGTTGAAGCAGCCCTTAACGGTGAAGGCAAAGAGGCGCACCGCGCGGCTATTGCAATGAACTGTGGTGCACTGTTGAAAGTGACGGGCAAAGCTACCACGTTCAAAGAAGGCGCCGAAATGGCAATGAACGCCATGGCAGAAGGGTTACCTATGCAGTTGTTATCAAAGGTTGCCAAAATTACTCAGGAGGTAAGCACGAATGGCTAATGTGCTTGAGAAAATTGTTGCAGACAAGCGAGAAGAAGTCGCCGCGCGCAAAGAGGCGCTGCCGCTAGATAGTTTTAAAGCTAATTTGACTGCTTCCGAAAAAAGCTTATTTGCTGCGCTAAACGAGCCAAATGCAGGCTTTATTTTTGAATGTAAAAAGGCATCTCCTTCAAAGGGGCTTATTCGAGAAAATTTCGATTTAGACGAGATTTTATCGGCCTATACTCCTCACGCTGCTGGGATATCAGTGCTTACTGACGAGAAGTACTTTCAAGGGAAGTTTGAATACCTAGCTTACGTGACAGAGCGCGTTTCTCAGCCGGTTCTTAACAAAGATTTTTTTGTCGACAGCTATCAAGTGTATCTAGCCCGCCACTATAACGCTGACGCTGTGCTGCTCATGCTTAGCGTTTTGAGCGACGATGAGTATCGCGAGCTGGCTAGCGTAGCAAATTCGCTATCATTAGACATTCTTACTGAAGTGAGCAACGAAGAAGAGATGGAGCGAGCCATTGCGCTTGAAGCTAATATTATTGGTATCAATAACCGCAATCTTCGTGATCTCTCTACTGATCTAGCTACTACTGAGCGCCTTGTGCCGATGTTAAAGGAATCCACGCACGACTACGTGGTTATTTCAGAGTCAGGTATATACACCCATCAAGACGTATTGCGCTTGGCACCTGTATCACAGGGCTTTTTGGTTGGCAGCGCTCTGATGGCAGAGACTGACCTTCGACGCGCTGTAAAAACATTGGTTAATGGAGCAGTGAAAGTCTGCGGATTAACCAGCAAAGAACAAGCGCAGATGGCGTTCGATAGAGGCGCTAGTTTTGGCGGGCTTATATTTGCAGAGAAATCTCCCCGTTGTGTATCAAAGGAACAGGCGATATCTATCACGCAAGATGTAGAGGGTGCTTTTGTGGGAGTGTTTGTGAACCATGATGTTGATGAAGTGGCGTCTCTTGCTGCCTCACTAGGCCTCTTTGCCGTTCAGCTACATGGTAACGAGGATGAAACATACATCGCAGCATTAGCAGATAAACTACCTGAAGGTTGTGAAATTTGGAAAGCAGAAGGCGTACAGGCAACATCCGCAGACGCCCTTCCCGAATCAGTGGACAAATCAGTGGACAGACACTTAAAGAATGACCTACTAAGCCGCGTACTACTTGACTGCCAAGTAGGCGACACGAAAGGTGGTACAGGTGAATCTTTCAACTGGCAACTTATTAATGATATTCAAGCCAAGCATAAGTTAGTGCTTGCTGGCGGTATAAACGCCGACAATGTGGCGAATGCAATTGCAACAGGCTGTGGCGCCATTGATGTAAATTCAGGCGTTGAAACCGCGCCAGGCACAAAAAGTGAAAGCAAGCTCGACGCACTTTTTACTATTTGCCGCCGTTACTAATTTAAAAAACAGGACAACGTAATGAACCAGTTAGACACAAAATTTGGCGAATTTGGTGGCATGTACGTGCCCGAATTACTTATTCCAGCATTGGATCAGTTGGAAAAAGCGTTCTTAGATGCCAAAGACGATCCAAGTTTTAACGAAGAGTTTTTATCACTGCTAAAAGATTATGCAGGCCGCCCTACGTCGATGACGTTAACACGGAACCTTGTTAGCAACCCAAAAGTGAAACTTTATCTTAAGCGTGAAGATCTACTTCACGGTGGCGCCCACAAAACCAACCAGGTATTGGGTCAAGCGCTACTTACCAAGCGCATGGGTAAAAAAGAAGTTATTGCTGAAACGGGTGCTGGCCAACATGGTGTTGCAACTGCACTAGCGTGTGCCTTACTTGGTCTTAAAGCGCGCATTTACATGGGTGCGAAAGACGTAGAGCGTCAAGCGCCGAATGTTTTTCGAATGAAATTAATGGGTGCTGAGGTTATTCCCGTGAATGCCGGGTCTGGCACGCTTAAAGATGCGGTAAATGAAGCCATGCGTGACTGGTCTGCAAACTATGATACTGCACATTACCTTTTAGGTACTGCAGCAGGCCCTCACCCTTTCCCGACCATTGTTCGTGAATATCATCGTATGATTGGTGAAGAAACGCGCGCACAAATCATGGAAAAAGAGGGCCGCTTGCCTGACGCCGTAGTTGCGTGCGTTGGTGGTGGGTCAAATGCAATCGGTATGTTTGCAGACTTCATCGATGAACCATCTGTTCGATTAGTGGGCGTTGAGCCTGCCGGAAAAGGCGTTCACACCAAAGAGCATGGTGCCACCATAGTTACGGGTACAAAAGGTATTCTTCACGGCGCTTATACCTTCATCATGCAGGACAAAGAAGGTCAAATTGAAGAGAGCTATTCCGTATCGGCGGGGCTCGACTATCCAGCTGTTGGTCCTCAGCATGCCTACCTGCACGACATTGGACGCGCTGAATATGTGGCTGCAACCGATGAAGAAGCGTTGAATGCATTCCAGCTTCTAGCGCGAAAAGAAGGGATTATTCCAGCATTAGAATCATCACATGCTCTTGCACACGCGCTCAACATGGCTGACGAAGCTGACGAGGAAACGATTATTGTAGTTAACTTGTCGGGCCGTGGTGATAAAGACTTAGCGCACGTTATCAACATTTTAGGGGACGATTTATAATGGATAGATATGCACAAATGTTTGCTGGCCTTGAGGAAAAGAACCAAGGCGCATTCGTACCCTTTGTAATGGTTGGCGACCCGGACTTAGAGCAATCTGAAGCCATTATTTGTCAACTAGTAGAAAGCGGCGCAGACGCGCTAGAGCTAGGTATTCCGTATTCAGACCCGATAGCCGATGGTCCGACTATTCAAGCCTCGGCTATCCGCGCTCTTAAAGGCAAGGTTACCGTAGCAGATTGCTTAGAAGTAATTTCGCGAGTACGCGCAAAATACCCAGAAGTACCCATTGGGCTGCTTTTATACAGCAACTTGGTAATGGCACAGGGTGTTGAAAACTTTTACAGCAAAGCGCAAGCGGCAGGCGTCGACTCGATACTAGTGGCAGACGTGCCAATCCGCGAAGCTGCACCGTTTCAAAAGGCTGCTGAGGCGACAAACATCTCACAAATTTTAATTGCTCCACCGAATGCAACTGACGAAACCATGGAAAAGATTGGCGAATACTCAAAAGGTTATACCTATCTACTTGGTCGTGCTGGCGTCACAGGTGCAGAGACCGCAGCAAATATTCCAGCATCTGAACTTATCGAACGTTTGAATAAGCACAAAGCTGCTCCGGCACTGCTAGGGTTTGGTATTTCTACACCAGAGCAGGTTAAATCTGCCATTGATGCTGGCGCTGCCGGTGCAATTTCTGGCTCGGCAACAGTAAATATTATCGCGGCTAACTTGTCGGACAGTCATAAAATGCTAAGCGAGCTCGGCAGCTTTGTTGAAAGCATGAAAGCTGCAACGGCCAAAGGATAAGCGCATGCTATATATGATTTGTGCCACCGATGTGGCGGAGAGTTTAGAAAAGCGCTTAGCTGCGCGACCTGCACACCTTGAACGTTTAAATGCTTTGAAAGATGCGGGACGTCTGGTTATGGCTGGGCCTTTCCCAGCTGTTGACAGCCCAGACCCGGGGCCGGCTGGATTTACAGGCTCACTTGTAGTAGCAGAGTTTGACTCGTTAGAGGATGCACAAACGTGGGCAGACGCCGATCCGTATATTGAGGCCGGTGTTTATGAAAGCGTTATAGTGAAACCGTACAAAAAAGTTTTGCCTTAGCTTTTGGCCTAGAGTTTTTGATTTTATAAATAGCAAAAGCCCCAAAAAATCGGATAACTCCGAATTTCTGGGGCTTTTTCTTTGTAAAGTTCATTCAAGTTAGTTTTGAACTCGTTTTGGACAGACACTTGTTTTGAAGCGTGAATATAAATTTGTGGTCCAAGCCTGATTACTAAGCCGAATATAAGTTAACTATAGACAGACACTTAAGTGATCTATTCAATTGAGTCAGCATCGCTATAGGTCAAACGCAAGCTGCAAGCAAGCTTACCTTTACAAATCTACTTTCTCGTGCGCCCCCATTTCCTCAGGCTTTACTGTTTTTCCGGTAAGCATTTTAAACATACCTTTGAGCGACGGATCAGCGTCCCACACTTCAGCGTCTGTAAGTTCGAAACGAAGCATCAGTAGAGAAGGGTCATCTTTACCTTGCTCGAACCACGCTTCAACGGGATTTGACCAGTATTTGTCTATTATCTCTTTACGCGATTCAACGGTAAGCGTTCCACGAATACAGGCAAATACATCATGCCCTTTAGATGCAAAATGCACCATTGCCTTTCCGCCTTTAGCAATGCGATTGTCTCTAGAGGTATAAAACCAAAATTCACCATCAGCCTCTTTACCAAGCTGTGCATACATTGGCTCGGCATGCATATCTTCGCCTATCAAAGTAACCATGACTTTTGGGCTGTCTGACATTGCTTTCCACATTGTTTTCTTGATATCACTAGACATTGTTTCTCCTTAAAAGATAAAAGTAGAGGTTGATACCTGAAAAGTACTTCGGTACGAGTCAACCTAACGCATACTTCTATTCCATTTGTGAATACTCGGTGAATAGATTCACGCACATGTCATGCCAATGCTCTAAGCCTCGATCGCTATTTTGTAGAGCTTCGAACTTTCGTAACTGGCAAACTGGTTACCTCCCCGCATTAACACGCTCCTTCTAAGCCTGTACACATTTAATGATTACCGCTCAAACTACTGCAATCTGGAGCCAGTCCAATTTTGATGCACCTACTGTAGGAATAGAGTTGCGATTAGTCTTCCGATAACCACTATGGACAGACACTTTTTTGCAATACGTGAGTAAAATTTACTCTGTGTTCTTGGGAGAAGTCGTCATGGCCACAGTCTGCGTAATTATGGACAGACACTTACTTCATTGATCGGACGGGTTGTTATGGAAATCTCGGTAAATCGTAAACAGAGAAATCGTGGACAGACACTCTTATTAAGTCAGTTTTAAAGGTTATTTTGAAAATGCTCCTACTTTTATTGTCAATCAAGTGTGTGTCCTAAACTTTCACTGCTCAAATTTCTGTCCAAATTTTTCGAATGAAATTTTTTAACCTCTAACCTTTTTGAGTGTCTGTCCGTTTTTTCTTGCGTCTTTTCTTGGTGCGTAAGTAACTGATGCGTTATATACAGTTTTTGCTTGGCAAGGTAGACTTGACCTAATTCAGAATAGATTCAGTTTACCAAGTTATACTTATCTGTAGTTTGGCCTGAGTAGGACAATTATTGTGAGGGTGTATGACATTATCGCTTCGAATTTTGGTGTTTTGTGCAGCGTTAGCACTGTCAAGCATTGCCCCCGCTATGGCGTTACAAAGTTCAGGCGGTGATATCTCTAAAAGTGAGGCCGCGGAGCGTGCACGTATAGCAGCAGATGGTCGTGTTTTAAAAGTTGAACAAACCTCGCAGAACTACCGGGTTAAAGTTTTGAAGAAGTCTGGTCGCGTTGTATCAGTCGAAGTCGACAAACGCTCAGGTAAGGTCAAACAAAGTAAAGGTAAGGATTAATATGCGTATTCTCGTAGCTGAAGATGATAGCCGACTATTGACCCAACTTGACGCTTTATTGCAGCAAAACGGTTATAGCGTTGACTTGGCAGATAATGGTGAACACGCGCTATTTCTTATAAAAGAATATAGCTATGACCTTGCCATTGTTGATATAGGAATGCCAAAGCTTGACGGGTTTGAGGTTATCAAAAAAGCGCGTCAAGCCGACATTTCATGCCCTATTCTAATATTAACTGCAAGAGATCGGTGGCAGGAGAAAGTTGAAGGTTTGGATGCAGGTGCCGACGACTACCTCACCAAGCCATTTCATAATGAAGAATTACTGGCCAGAGCCAAGGCGTTAATCAGGCGGGCCTCAGGACAAGCCAACCCGACGATACAATTTGGTCCTATTGCTTTAGATACAGTAAGTGAAGAGCTATCGCTGAATGGGCAAGCACTGGACTTAACGGCATACGAGTATAAAGTGATGGAATACTTGATGCTAAACCCCAATAAAGTTATTTCAAAAACTGAACTTACTGAACACATCTACGATCAAGACTTTGATCTAGACAGTAACGTGATTGAAGTGTTTATCGGTAGGTTGCGTAAAAAGCTCGATCCTTCGGGCGATTTGAAGCCGATTGAAACCCTAAGAGGTAGGGGCTATCGGATAAATAAAAATTTATGAGACAATTGTCACTTCGCCTGCGAAGCATCTTTTTCGCGGTTATTATTTTGGCATTTTTTGCGCCATTCACTGTTATCATTCTTGACGAAGCCTACACTGAAAGCCTGACACAAGCCAAAATGAGCGAACTTAGATTAATGAATTTAGGTTTGCTTTCTGCATTTGAGTTGGATGGTGACCAACCTTACATGCCTGAAATCCTTTACGAGGAACAATTAAATCTACCAGGTTCAGGATACCTCGGAGTTATCGTATTTCGAGACGAAGTCATCTGGCAGTCAGCTTCTGCCCTCGAATACACCTTTTCATCACCAGAAATAGAAGTCGCGGTAGGAAACGAGCTATTTTTGGAGTCATTCACGCCAGCATTTAAAGAAAACGCTTCGTACTTTGTCTACGCTTTTACCGCAGAATTTGCTTCTAGCAGAGACTTTGAGCCAGTGCGATTTTATATCTTTAATGACAAGGCCCTTTTCGAAAGCGAGCGTCGTACTTTTATAAATACCACGTGGCAGTGGATATTCACACTCTGCTTCGTGCTTCTCGTTTTTATTATTGTTGGTGTAAGCGTAGTACTGCTGCCCGTAAGAAAGCTAATTGCTGAAATATCTCAAACAGCCAATGGTGTTAAACCACAGCTAAATTCACGCTATCCTGTGGAATTTGACTCATTGAAGCAATCTATCAATGGTCTACTTCAAAGTGAAGCGGCACAAAGAGCGAGGTATAAAAATAGCTTGGGCGATTTGGCCCATAGTTTAAAAACCCCGCTGGCTGTTGCCTCTGGCAACCCTGAGCTTCCGACTGAGGTGGATGAAGCGTTAAAACAGATTGACCGAATAATTAAGCGGCAGCTCAAAAGAGCCAGTGCAGGAAAGTCTGGCTGGCAAAAAGCCGTTCCGATTACACCGGTTCTACACAAACTTGCCGATGCGATGGATAAAGTCTATCAAGAAAAAGCACTTAACATTGAGTTTGACGTTGACGAAAACATTGCATTTAAAGGAGACGAAACCGATCTTATGGAGCTTTGTGGCAACCTTCTGGATAACGCATGTAAAGCAGCGAAACGAAATGTCATAGTTTACGGCGAGATAAATGCTGAGTGGCTTATTTTAAAAGTGGATGATGACGGGCCAGGGATCCCCGACGATAAAAAAGCATTTCTTTTAGAGCGAGGAGCACGCTTAGACACATACGCTGAAGGACATGGTATCGGTATGGCGCTAGCTGCCGATTTAGTTTCTATTTACGAAGGAAGAATGCACATAGAGGATAGTACTCTCGGTGGCGCAAGCATCATTGTTGAATTCCCAAAACACGGTTAACATCGAGCTAAGATGTCCATCGCATAAGTTTCTTCAATTTAGGGCGCTATTCAATCGAAAAAAATTAGGGACAGACACTTAGTCTCATAAGATGTGTCTGTCCAATCTAACCAGTCAAAAAAATGCTGTGGCTGTCCATTTTAGGCAAGCTTATCAACGCTCCCTAAATTGTTGCTTAAATCACTTCCACATCAGCGCAAAAGAAAAGAAGTGTCTGTCCTCTATTAACCAACAAAAATACCACGTTTATGATGAGGCTTTTTGGCCTTCACTCGACAGTAGTACAGCCAACCACTTACTCTCTTCTCGTGACTCAAGAGCGATTTTCACAACCATTGTCAACGGGACTGATAAAAGCATACCAACCGTTCCTAATAGCCATCCCCAAAAAATAAGCGAGAGAAATACGACAAGAGTCGACAACCCCATGCCTTTGCCCATTAACTTTGGCTCTACCATATTTCCCATTATAGTATTAACTAGCACAAAGCCTAATGCGGCAAACCCCGCCGACGCAGGCCCTAATTGAACAAAGGCGATGAGTACTGCTGGAACTGCGGCAATGATTGAGCCTATGTTAGGGATAAAGTTCAGCATGAAGGCCAATACAGCCCATAGCATGAAGTGGTCTACTCCCATTACGTATAACCACGTACCTATAATTAAGCCTGTCCCAAGGCTTACCACTGTTTTTATTGCTAGATAACTATTTACAGACCTAATGAACTTATCAATATGCTGAAGTTTCATACCAGGGTCAGCTAGGGCAATATGTAAACGACGAGGTATGCTATCTGCTTCAAAAAGCATAAATATCACGGTAAGCAGTATCAAAAATAGGTTTGAGAGCACGCCCCCCATACCACTTATAAAGTTTGTTGCGACTGACATGGCCGTTGCAGGGTCCAAATGAGAAGCAATGAGCTCTCTATTGATATGAATATTGAATTCAGCGAGCTTGGCGACCACCCATGCAAATTCAGAATCGAGCTTGCTTCTGTATTCGGGAAGGTTCTCGCGAAATTCAGTCATTGACTGCCCTACTAGGCCAGCCAAAAGAAAACCAAATACCACTATGAGCAGTATAACAAAGGTAATCGAGAGCCATTTCGGCACGCCAAATTTAGAGGTCCAGCGAATTATTGGACTACAAGCTATGGCAATAAAAATAGATAAAAAGAAAGGTACCATAATTGTACTAGCGGCTTTAACGCCTGCCATTACAACCACTAAGCATGCTAAAACGATAAGAATCTTTGCTGTTGGCGAGCGTAGTTCCATTGACATATTGTGCTACATTCCTGACTGAAACGACTACACTTTACAACGACTTATAGACAACTACAAACAAGAGACTCCAATGAATTTTAATCTTGCCACTATAAAAATTAAAAACCTAAGACTACGTACTTACATTGGCATCAATGAAGATGAGATAAAAAACAAACAAGACGTTGTTGTCAATGTAAAAATTGACTACGACGCCGAAAAAGCTACCAATACCGACGATATGTCCGATGCTTTAAACTATAAGACCATTACAAAGGCAATTATTAAGCTAGTTGAGGACAATCGATTTTCACTTTTAGAAAAATTAACAGCTGATGTGTTAAGTATCGCGGCTGAGCATTCATCAGTGCGTTACGCAGAGGTGGAAGTTGATAAACCCCACGCATTGAGGTTTTCTGACTCAGTTTCTTTAACGCTTTCATGCAATAAATCTGAATAGACTTATCCTCTAAGGAGCGTGTGTTGAACATATTAATGACTGGCGGCACCGGACTAATTGGCAGTGAGTTTATTCGACAATTTACGGATGAACATACATTTACTGTCGTTTCCCGAAATATTGCTAAAGCAAAAAAGTTATTGGGGAACGACGTTAAGTATGTGGAAAGTGTTGCCGCTTTGCAAAACTTCGATACGTTTGATGCAGTAATAAACTTAGCGGGTGAACCGATTGCTGATAAACGATGGACAGACACGCAAAAAAAGAAAATTTGCGACAGCCGCTGGAACATAACTGCTGAATTGGTTTCAAAAATTAACGACAGCACTTCCCCTCCTGAAGTCTTTATATCGGGCTCAGCTATCGGCTTTTACGGAAACCAAGGAGATAGGGTTGTTTCTGAGGATACGCCTCCTCACAACGAATTCACTCATGAGTTGTGTGCGAAATGGGAGGCAATAGCTAACAGCGTTGTTCAAGAAAACACTCGTGTAGTGACACTTAGAACAGGGGTTGTTTTAACCGAAAAGGGAGGTGCGCTAGACAAAATGGCTTTGCCTTTCAAGTTAGGTACAGGCGGAACATTGGGCTCTGGCAGACAGTATTTAGCTTGGATCCACCTTCAAGACATGGTTCAAGGAATTTCATTCTTACTTAATAACAGCTCATGTAGAGGCGCTTTTAATCTGACCGCTCCAGTTCCTGTGACGAATAAAGAATTTTCAAAGTCACTTGCAAAAGCACTAAAGCGGCCTTGTCTATTCAACGTGCCTAGCTTTGTGATGAAATTAGCCATGGGAGAATCGTCAACAATGATTTTAGAAGGCCAGCGAGTTATCCCTGAAAAACTAGTTGCTGCAGGATACAAGTTTACATTCCCTTCTCTAACAGAGGCGTTAAGCGACATTTATTAGTGCTACACCGCGCTAATCCAGTAATAGTTCTCTCATTATGGACAGACACTTCATTGTAACAAAATGTCTGTCCAATTTGCTTCTCCGATATTCTCCTAGTCTAGCTCTACCGCTAACGCCAGCTATCCTTCCCAAAGAGGTTTTTCAACTTTTATTATAAAACCGAACGGCTCTCGGAAATCACGATAAGACTATTGACAGGGAAACTATGGACAGACACTTACCCCTGGTCATTTTAAAACGACAGAACTTTTGGAGCAGCTGACAAAAGATAACAATGGACAGACACCCATGGATTTAAAGTGTCTGTCCACAATATTTATTCACAATATTTATTTTCTTAAACCATATTACGAAGCATTTGACTGGTATTTAATTTCAGTAACCTCCAGCACCCCACGGCACCTAAAATACCAACCACTACAGCACCTACCGCCGGGGCTATAACCCAATATTCAGGGTGAAGACTAGCCTGCATCTGGAATACTGAGGTTTGGAGTAGGTATAGACTCAATTCATTCGCCATGGCTGCCATAAAGCCAGCAACCACACCAATGATCACGAATTCGAAGATGACGCTTTTTCGAATTAGTCTACCCTTCGCGCCTAGAGTCCGTAATATCGCAATTTCCTGACTTCGCTCATCCATACTTGCCTGAACCTGAGCAATTAAAACCAAGCTTCCCGCAAGTAAAACGAGTACCAGAATAAACTCAACGGCCACAGAGACTTGGTCAACAATCTCTCTCAATTGGTTTATCCGCGCATCAACATCAAACATAGTGATTGACGCAAAAGGCTTCAGAAGATTAGTCAATTCAGCTTTTCTTTCAGTGGGTAAATAGAAACTAGTGATATAAGTTGGACTGAATGCCGCCATTGCATCCGGATGTATTACAAAAAAGAAGTTTGGCTGCATAGTTTGCCAATTAACCTTACGCAAGCTCGTTACCTTCGTTTCAACTATCTCGCTCCCTACGTTAAACGTAAGCCTGTCGCCCATCTGAATATTCAAACGTTCCGCAACGCCCTCTTCAACAGAGACGGGAAACAAGCCGTCGGCAAACGTCTCATCGCTATCGCCATGCCATTCACCTTCTATAACTTCGTTTTCTTTTTGCAGCGTATTGCTCCAGGTAAGGTTTGCTTCTCGACCTAGTCCTCTACGCCCTTCTCTGTTAGGCTCATCCTCTTTAGATACGTCGGTATTGACTCCTTCTCCGTTAACGGAAACGAAACGCCCTCTTATAACTGGATAAAATTCCTCTATCTTCACTCCGTTGTCAGAAAAGTGTCTGTCCAATTTTGGTTGGATATCAGGTGTGATATTGATCAAAAAGTAATTAGGTGTCCCCTCTGGCAACTGTGAACGCCATTGCGAAACCATGTCATTTCGCATCACCAAGACCACGAGTAGCAACATGATTGTGACCGAGAAACTGATGAGTTGAACACTGTTATCCATAGCGCGACGCTTAATTCGGGCCCAAGCTAATTGCCATGGCCCCATTTTTCCGCTGCCAAGTTTCCGTCCCACCGCTATTAATCCAAACGTAGCACCGAGCAAACTAAGCACCAACGCAGAGCCAGATACAAACAAAATTGCGCTGATTTTTAGATCCTGACTATACATCCACATTAGCGTAAAAATAGCGCCACCTGATGCAGCAAACTGAATACCTCTTGAGCGTAAATTGGTAGAAATATCCTTACGTAACACGCGAAGCGGAGGCACCGAAAATAGCTGTAGCAGTGGGTACAAGGAAAACAAAAGGGCGCAAGTAGCCCCCGTTGCAACAGCAATTACCAGCGGCCGCCAGTGCCAGACGTCAAGAGAAACATCAACTTTGTCTGCTACAAGTGAAACCACGATTTGCTGACCTATAAATCCAATCACCAAACCAATTAAAATCCCGAGAGCCGTAATCAATAAAATTTGATACAGATAAATTTTGCGAATAGTTGCACTCGTTGCGCCAAGTGTTTTCATTATTGCTACGGGGTCAAAGTGACGTTGCGCATAACGCTGGGCAGCAACGGCTATTGACACCGCAGCTAAGACGATTGCCAGTAGACTGGCTAAAAGGAAGTAACGCTCAGCACTTGCCACTGAACGACCTATCGCTGATTCATCGTCTTCAACCGTACGCCATGAATGCAGGTCATCATTTAACTTCGGTAACAGCCAGCTGTTAAAATTACTAATATCACTCGCGTCACCAGCAAAAAATCCTACGTAACGCGCCCTACTTCCTGGCCCTGTAACCGCTGTTTTTTCTAAATCTGCAAGGTTTATGAGTGCGATAGGATCAGTATTGAATACACTGAAGCCTGCATCAGGAATATCTACCAGCACCCTAGTAACGGTAAAGTTTCCGTCTCCAATTTCGATGCGGTCACCGATAGATAAGCCAAGACTTTGAAATAGCCGGGATTGAACCCAAGCCTCTCCGCTTTGCGGCAATTCTAAAGTGTCGCGTTTCTCGCCAAAAGGCTCATCAGTAATATTTACCGTTCCCTTCAATGGGTACGTGCTATTAACTGCTCGCAAGTCCACTAGCGACATTGCATCGCCGTTAAACACCATCGAGCGAGTTGATACCTGTTTCGCTGTTGATAAACCGTCTTGTTGCGCTTTGAGAAACCATTCCTCATCGAGCGGTTCATCTGATCGAAGTTGTGCGTCAGCCGCGATAAATGCCGCTGAGCGAGATTTGAGCGCATCCTGCAGTCGTTCACTAAAAAGTGATAGAGATAAAACAGCAGCTACCGATAATACAATGGCCAACAAGATGATAGTAAGTTCACCCCGTCTAGCCTCATGTTTAAAAAGCCGCCAGGCCAAGCTGAAAGACGTCGACATTTACACCGCCTCTTTCTTGTTCGCAATTTTACTTTGCGTTGTTTCTACAAGTTCGCCTGCATTCATGGTTAACTGTCTATCGCAATGTTCAGCAAGTTCATTATCATGAGTGACCAATACTAGTGTGGTCCCCTTTTCTCTATTCATTTGGAAGAGCAACGCCTCTATTTTCTCACTGTTTTTAGCATCTAAATTTCCTGTAGGTTCATCAGCGAAAAGGATTTTCGGCGAGGTGATAAAAGCACGAGCAATCGCGACCCTTTGTTGCTCCCCTCCTGATAACTGATTTGGAAAGTGATGGGCACGATGTTTAAGCCCAACCTGCTCTAAAATATCAATAGCAAGCGCTTTAGGGTTGTCAAGCCCAGCAATTTCCGCTGGCAACATCACATTCTCTAGCGCAGTAAGACTTTGAACCAGCATAAAGCTTTGAAAAATAAACCCTACTTTATTCCCCCTAAGTACCGCTCGTTCTTCTTCATCCATATTATGAAGCGCTTCGTTATCTAGGAAGATTTCTCCCTCTGAAACTTGATCTAGCCCGGCTAACAACCCCAATAAGGTTGATTTTCCAGAACCTGACGCGCCGATAACGGCAACTGACTCACCTGACTTGACTTCAAAAGAAATTGGGCGAAGGATCTGCAACGAACCTTCACTCGTATTTACTACTTTAGTTACTGAATTAGCTTTTATCATAAGGGGTCATCAATTCGTGTTAGTTAAGTTTCGTAATTTGTTCGTTTTTTTACTTATTCTTTTAATACCTTGCCACGCGTTATCAGATCAAGCTGAGCAGGACGATTCAGGTGAAAATGCGGTATTACTCATCTTAGGTGACAGCTTATCCGCAGCATATGGCTTACAGCAACATGAGGGATGGGTCAGTTTGTTACAAAACATGTGGCATGACGATGAGATTAAGATTGATATCGTAAACGCTGCGGTAAGTGGTGAAACGACTGATGGTGGATTAGCGCGTCTTCCTCGCTTGTTAAATCAGCATAATCCTTCCCACGTTCTAATCGAATTAGGTGGAAACGATGGTCTTCAGGGTCACAATATCGCCAAAATAAAAAACAATCTAAATGCGTTAGTTGAAGTTGCTAAAGAAAGCAACGCAACCGTTTATCTTCAAGAAATGCAGATCCCCTCAAACTATGGTGGTCGATATACGAAAATGTTTACAGAGAATTACGAAAAAGTTGCTAGCGAAAACAACGTTGAGAAAATACCATTTTTTCTTCAAGAGATAGCTTTGGATAAAGACTTAATGCAAAACGATGGTATTCATCCAAATGCAAGTGCTCAGCCCTTAATAGCAACATTTATGGACAGACACTTAAGAAGTTTAATACTCGATGGTCAATAATTGTGCTACCCTATAAACTTAGAATTCATCTCGTGAGGTTCGGTTATGGACGTATCTTCAGTCAATTCAACGCCAGTTTCGACAATTTTGGAGTCTAGCCAACAAACTCCACAGCAGAACGCAACTAGAAGCGAACAAGAAACTCCCACAACGCAGCCGGAAAACACGCAACAAGCGGCAACTACACCCGACAGTCGCGTGGGGTCAAGAATTAACGTTGTCGTTTGACCGCTAAATTCTGACCAATAAAGAGCTGAGCTCAATATTGGTATATAAATCCCGAAGCGAATCTGAGAGGCAGACCTTGCTCTTATCGATATTATTTAATTGGACACACACTCAACTTGAAGAGGCCACACATCTAGTGTTTACAATAAGTGTCTGTCCAATGTTTTAATTTAAGCCTAACAACTTTTATTTTCCCTTATCCTTTCTCAAAAAGTTTCGTAGGTAATACCGTTCAATTTATACCGCTTATTTAAAACTGTCCCAAAGACCACTTAAATTTCATTTCTTACATTTCATAATGCAATGTAAATAACTTTGGGATACGGATATGCCTTTACCTAGATATAAACAAATTAATACTGATGTTACGCCTTTTTATCACTGTATCTCCCGCTGTGTGAGGCAATCCTATCTTTGCGGACGAGACTCTCGTACGGGTATCAGTTACGAACACAGAAGAAAGTGGATACAAGATAGACTGCATAATCTCTCACAGGCTTTCGCTATAGATTTATGTGCCTACGCGGTTATGCACAATCATGTGCACTTAGTCCTTCACGTAGCGAAAGGGAGAGCCGATAAATGGTCGATGGAGGAAGTACTGTTGCGCTGGAGGATGTTTTATAAATGTCCCCCCTTAGTACAGCGATATTTCAATGAAATCGATTCGATAAAACCTAATGAAATGCTTGAGTTAAAATCGCTTTCAGTAATCTACAGAGAACGTTTGCAAAGCATCAGTTGGTTCATGCGAATGTTAAATGAATATATAGCCAGAAAAGCAAACAAGGAAGATAGCTGTAAGGGATATTTCTGGGAAAGACGCTTTAGATCCCAAGCAATACTTGATGAAAAAGCATTGGCCAGCGTTATGGCTTACGTAGATTTAAACCCTATACGCGCTAACATAGCCAATACACTCAATAGTTCTCACTTTACAAGTATCCAATATCGATTGAATGCACAACGTTCAAACAAAGTGCCAAAGTTCCTAATGCCTTTTAATGATAAACGCATAGATGGAAAAGTAGCGTTACCTTTCGACTTTCCAGACTACCTTCAGCTTCTTAACAACACGTTAAAGCAGGAGAATTCGAAAATTAAACAAGATCTCCCCCAGTTTCCAAGCCGACTACTTACAAAAATCGGCATGACGAGAGAGAATTGGCGAATGGTAACGAGCAATTTCGAAACACTTTTCACTGGCCCAGTCGGATGCCCTGAGCTTATGGATAATTTTGCCAATTGCTGCGAAAGAGGATGTCGACCGAACGTATCGAACGCTCAAAAGTATTTATCTTGAATTAATGCGACGATCTAAACCTATATATCGGCTTGACGGGCTAATACATCCACAATATCTTGAGATTTTGTCAGGCGCCTAATGTCATTGAATAAGACGTCTGCTTCTGGATATTGTCTTTTTAAATAGCCGCACCACTGCTTTATACGATTGGGGTAATATTTTCCCTTATCGCCGAATATTTCATAACCCGAGTATTGTATGAGCAAAGCTGCTAGCTCTGCCCATGGCATAGGTGCTTTATCACCTTTAATGCAGAGCGCTAGATTCGGCATAGCCAAAGCGCCTCGACCTATCATAAGGTTAGTGCACCCAGATTCGTCTTGGCATCGTTTCGCATCTGCTGAATTCCATATTTCACCGTTTGCCACGAGCGGAATATCAGTGTGTTGTTTAATTTTTGCAATCCAATCCCAGTAAGCAGGTGGTTTGTAGCCTTCTGTTTTTGTTCTTGCATGCACTACTAGTTCAGAAGCTCCAGCTTCCGTGATTGCTACAGCATTATCGATAGCTAACGACTTATCTTCAAAACCTAGCCTGATTTTAGCCGATACAGGAATATCTGAAGGAACAGCATCTCTCACTGCTTTCACAATGTTGTAAAGTGTTTGAGTTTCTTTGAGTAAAACGGCGCCGCCCTTGCTTTTATTCACTGTTTTAGCTGGGCAACCAAAGTTAAGATCAACGCCAGGAGAGCCCAGCTCTACTGCGGTTTGGGCATTTTCAGCAAGCCATTCTGGGTGCTGACCTAATAACTGAACTCTTACAGGAATTCCAGATGGCGTTTTTCCACCATTGTAAAGTTCGGGACAAAGTCTATAGAAGGTTTTTTTAGGCAGCTTTTGGTCAACGACCCTAACAAACTCAGTAACACATTGGTCGAAGCCACCCACGCGAGTCAGCATATCTCTCATCAAGTGATCTACAACGCCCTCCATGGGGGCAAGCATTACTTTCATTATGTATTTCTCGAACTGCTAAAACAAAAAATTGGAGCGGGAGTGTATCAAAAAGCGACAATGCCAGCCAGGCTTTGGTGTTTTGTTTCGCAACTTATATGACTGTCCGGTTATCGCGCGGTTATCGCGCAGACTAACCGCCATACTGAGCATATGAGGTGGTTGTTTGATCTCTGTTGAAATAAGCTAAGCTAATCAACCTTGAGTGGCTGTCCAACGGTCAATATTAAGTGTCTGTCTGATTATCCACTTACGCCATGAAACTGAAGACAGCTTTGCATTTAGTCAAAAACGGTAGTTAACTCGGCCTAGTCTTTTCTAGACTCGCTAGCCGAACGAATACAGCCTGCTTTTGATTTTCAGTGTATGTCCGCCAGTTTGTGATTTCTTCAATAGTGCGTTTACAGCCAGCACAAATATCGTCATCAGTTAGTTTGCAGAGAGCTTTACATGGAGATTCTAAATTCATAATACATTGGTTTTATCAAAATCATCTTTTTTACTGTTTGACCGAGTAGCCTCAATAACCGCTAGCGTATTGGCTGAGAGCTCTTTGTTGGACCACAAACAAACGTGACAACCAAAACGAGAATCGAGATACGACGTAAATTCAGTGTCTGTCCCACATTCATGTCTCACTAAATTTTGCTTTTTACCGTCGTAAATAACCGCTGAATACGTAAACACAAAGAGCCTCCTAAAAAAGAGGCTCAAATATACATCTAGACGTCTAAACGTTCAAGCGGCTAAATTAAATAATCGAGTGCTGCACAAATGGCACTTACCTGGGCGTCATTACAGTTTTCAGGTGTTGCATTATCACTATCAGGATAAACTTCTGTCGTTGTTACATACAGGGCATCTGTCATGCCCCCGCAAAGGTACAACGCCTTCTTGTCATAGCAAATTACACCTTCACTCACCACATCTGCACCTATAATCTTTCCGTTATCATCTGCTGGTGCGATATGTGTTACTTTTCTCACAGCATCAATCACAGCTTTTTGGAACTCTATTTGTGGACTTGGAGTGTTAGCAACCGTATAGAAACCATCTGGAATGTTCCAGTTGTCATGGGTTACCCCATCCCTCGCAGCCAATGCTGGTCTAAACTCGCTGTTATCCGTGTCTGTCGTTTCATGTAAATCAATATGAAGCGATAGAGATAACGCTAAATCAGATGCTAATTGCATAAGTTGAGCAGACTCTGGTGCAGGAGAGTCACTGTAAAACGAGCGATTTGGATCCAATGCTAACGGATTCCATCTGTTTATTGTTTCATATCCCCAAGGACTCACACATGGTACAACTATAATGTTTACTTGATCTGCATACTTTGACAGCTTAGTTTCAATAAACTGAAGTGCGCCTTGCACACCACTTGTTTCATAGCCGTGCACACCGCCTGTAACAAGCGCAGATGGCTTTTTAGCGTCAATATTCTTGGGGATTACGGCATATAGTGGATAGCGCGCAGTATCGTAAGGCAGCGCGCCATACTGCTTTAACTCAAACCCTTCAGGGATAATATTAAAAAGTTTATTAAGTACTTCTTCTTGATAGCTTCTTTTCACAGCCTGCTGTGCTTTCCATTGGGCTTTTTCTTCTTCGCCCCATGGCTCACCCGGAGTTCCAATTGTATAATTCTGCATATAGCACCTCTTTAGTAATTTAGAGATCATATCAGTTAGACGGGCGTGAGTATCTATCCCACTAAAGATTCATAAATGTTTATGACATGAGTTCTTTACGCATCAAATCTTAATAATAGTTTTCGATTAAACGTGTTGACCGTCCCTTGATAAGAATTTCCAAATTCTACAAAAGAGGTTGTTGTAAACATTGGCTTGGTGGCTTAGGAAAGGAAAGACGAGTGTCTGTCCATAAAATATTGCTTCTTGGCAAAAAGGAATAAATGTCTGTCCATTGCGTTTTAGAGGACAGAAACAAAAAAACCAGCCAAAAGGCTGGTTTTTTGATATGGCGTCCCCTAGGGGATTCGAACCCCTGTTACCGCCGTGAAAGGGCGGTGTCCTAGGCCTCTAGACGAAGGGGACAGAAATTTTGCTAGTGAAGCGAAGCTTCACTAAATTTCTGTAAGGCGAGATGAGCTCTGCTAATCGAGCGACCTTGTCCTTACTGAAATTTCCGTCCGGAGCTAAATACTCCAGCCTATTTCACAGTTTTATTCGACTGTGACGCGATAAAATGGCGTCCCCTAGGGGATTCGAACCCCTGTTACCGCCGTGAAAGGGCGGTGTCCTAGGCCTCTAGACGAAGGGGACTGAAAATTTTACTTCGAAAGATTTACTTTCGATAATTTTAGTAAGGCGAAGTTAGCTAAGTAACTTTTTTCTACCAAAATTTTCAGTCAGAAGTTGAAGAACAACTCCAGCCTATTTCACAGTTTTAATCGACTGTGACGCGATAAAATGGCGTCCCCTAGGGGATTCGAACCCCTGTTACCGCCGTGAAAGGGCGGTGTCCTAGGCCTCTAGACGAAGGGGACAGAAATTTTGCTAGTGAAGCGAAGCTTCACTAAATTTCTGTAAGGCGAGATGAGCTCTGCGAATCGAGCGACCTTGTCCTTACTGAAATTTCCGTCCGGAGTTAAATACTCCAGCCTATTTCACAGTTTCAATCGACTGTGACGCGATAAAATGGCGTCCCCTAGGGGATTCGAACCCCTGTTACCGCCGTGAAAGGGCGGTGTCCTAGGCCTCTAGACGAAGGGGACTGAATTCTTTCTTCGAAAATAAATTTTCGAATTTTCAGTCCGAAGTTTAATAAACTTCAGCCTATATCAAACCACAGCTTAGTGTGACTTGGTGGAGCCAGGCGGGATCGAACCGCCGACCTCCTGCATGCCATGCAGGCGCTCTCCCAGCTGAGCTATGGCCCCATCATGGTACTAGTCATTTTTTGTGACTGTTCCGTGACAGCGGGGCGCATTCTAGGCATCCCCCCCTGTCATGTCAACGGTTTTTTTATGAATTTTCTCTGTTTGCTATAAAAGTAAGCGCTTTGTCGATTCTCTCGCCAATTTTCTGTTTTGAGATAAGATTCAACGTGATATCCAAAGACGGAGAATTGCCTCCCCCGGTCACAGCTACACGCAGCGGCATACCTACTTTGCCCATGCCCACTTCTAATTCTTCCGCAGTACTATTGATGGCGGCCTGAATATTTTCTGGGTTCCACTCTTCTATTGCCATTAATTTATCTTTAGCTAGCTCTAACGGACCTCTAGCAACTGGACGAAGGTGCTTTTTCGCCGCGTTCGCATCAAAATCTTCATAGTCTTGATAAAAGTACGTAGAAATCTCTGCCAGCTCTTTGAGTGTTTTTACTCTGTCGGCTTGAATAGCAATCACAGACTCAAGAGCAGGACCTGCCGTTAAATCAACATTTAACTCATCAAAATGCCATTTAGCATGTGAAGCAACTTCACTCGCTGGCAGTGTCTTAATGTAGTGTTGATTTAACCAGATTAATTTCTCTGTGTTAAATGCAGAGGCAGATTGACCGATAGCGTCTAGGCTAAATTTCTCAATCATCTCGTCCAGTGAAAAAATTTCTTGGTCACCGTGAGACCACCCTAACCTAACCAAATAGTTAAGCACAGCTTGAGGTAAGAAGCCGTCATCGCGATATTGCATTACGCTTACCGCACCGTGACGCTTTGACAATTTTTTACCGTCGTCACCTAATATCATAGAGACATGGGCATATTCAGGGACAGGCGCACCTAGCGCTTCTAGAATATTTATTTGACGCGGCGTATTGTTGATATGATCTTCACCACGAACTACATGGGTAATTCCCATATCCCAATCGTCAACAACAACGCAAAAATTATAAGTAGGCGTACCGTCAGAGCGCTGGATGATAAGATCATCGAGTTCTGTATTGCTAATTTCAATTTTTCCACGCACGTGGTCATTAATAACCACTTTGCCTTCTAGAGGGTTTTTAAAGCGGATAACAAAAGGCTGACCTTCAGGATGGTCAGTTCTGTCTCTCCATGTACCTGGGTAACGAGGTTTCTCACCGCGCTCTTTTTGCGCCTCACGAATTGCATCTAGCTCTTCAGAACTCATGAAGCATTTATATGCCTTACCTTCATCTAGTAGTTTTTGAATTAGCTCTTTGTATCTATCGAAGCGCTCCGTTTGATAGATAGGGCCAGTATCCCAAGTTAAACCTAACCATTGCATGCCATCTAATATTGCTTGCTTAGCTTCTTCTGTGGAACGTTCAATATCTGTATCTTCGATACGAAGAACAAATTCACCGCCCTTCCCTTTAGCAAGAAGCCAAGAATAAAGCGCAGTACGTGCGCCACCAACGTGAAGATAGCCTGTTGGGCTGGGTGCAAATCGTGTAACAACCGACATGGTCACTCTCTATTGTTAATGTATTTCTAAAGTTAAGCGCATTCTACCAGTGTCCGTGCTACTTCAAAAGTAAGTTAAGAACAGAAGAAAAAAGAAAATCCGATAAAGAATTGGGAATAGATAAAAATTGGACAGACACTTATCGTTGAAGGCACTTTCCCTTCGATGCTAATCCACAATTGTAGACACACACTTTTGTCCCTCCTGAAGAACATTTTCTGTTAAGGAACGTAATGGACAGACACTTATAATTTTTAAGTGTCTGTCCATTTTGCTTTCATTTTGCTTTTCATTTTGCTTTTAAGATAAATTGTCTATGTTGAAACAAATAAGTGTCTGTCCATTTTTTCCATTTTACTTCGGCTTTTCTTACCACTTACTTTTTAAACGCTCACACACTTCTAAAACGTTGTTCTTATCATCAATTTAGTTAAGATGCAGCCATAGTGTTTAAATTTCGGGCATACAGTCATTTTTCTTTAATTTTGTTGTTGACACTAACGGAACCGACTCTATAATACCGCCCCACTTGCTTAGGCAAGGTTTGAAAAATATGGACGCTTAGCTCAGTTGGGAGAGCATCGCCCTTACAAGGCGAGGGTCACTGGTTCAAGCCCAGTAGCGTCCACCACTTCTTCACCGTGGCTAAACAGTGAAATTAAAATGCGGACGCTTAGCTCAGTTGGGAGAGCATCGCCCTTACAAGGCGAGGGTCACTGGTTCAAGCCCAGTAGCGTCCACCACTTCCTCACCGTGGCTAAACAGTGAAATTAAAATGCGGACGCTTAGCTCAGTTGGGAGAGCATCGCCCTTACAAGGCGAGGGTCACTGGTTCAAGCCCAGTAGCGTCCACCACTTCTTCACTGTGGCTAAACTGTGAAATCAAAATACGGACGCTTAGCTCAGTTGGGAGAGCATCGCCCTTACAAGGCGAGGGTCACTGGTTCAAGCCCAGTAGCGTCCACCATCTCTCCTTGTTCGAAACTTATCTTAAACATGCCTTACGTCACTCTGGACACTCACCAAGTGTAAGATGCATTAGATATTGAGAACATCGTAAATAAATCCAGTCTCTACTCGTATCCCCAATTTCTTAGCTAAATGCTCAACGCAGTCCACGTTTTAATCTCTTGCACTAAATTCCCTAGTAGAATCCTCAAGCGTCGTCAATAAAAACATCTATGCCCCTGTCCACTCCCCCTGTGTCGAAACAGATATGAGGGTTTAAACTCTCAATTTCCGAAGTCGTGATTACTATAAAGAGCCGAGTTATGCGATAGTCTTCATAAAGCACTATACTTAGACAGCCGATACCATGGTAAGGTAATAAATCCCCTGCTTCCGAGGCTTTCACTTTATGAAACTACAGTTAGCTAAAAACACCAAGCTATTGATTGCTGAGGATCAGGTTCTGGCCAAAAGCCACATACACTATGCGCTTGAGCAATTGGGCTTTAGGAACATGGATTATGTAGATAGGCCTTCTCATGCTTTATCTGCAATACAAGAGCATGATTACGACGCGATTATCTGTTCCTATAATTTACGCTCTGAGCAGGGTGGATATTTCTTATTAGAGCAGCTAAATGCAGCACATACCCTTCCCCTTACAAGCGCATTCATTTTCACAAGTGCTGACACTTCAACCGAAGTCGTACACGCTATTATTGAACTTCAGCCAGATGAGTTTATAGCAAAGCCTTTTTCAGTAAATGAGCTTGATAGAAGGCTCTCGCGAGTGTTGTCTAGAAAAAAGGCGCTGAAAAACGTCTATGCGTTCATGGATAAAAAAGACTATGAGAAAGCATTAGCTGAAATAGAGTTTTTCTTGTTGCAGCCTGAAAATGCTGACCACTTTCCACTTGCAATGAAAATTAAAGGGGACTTGTTTCTTCTCACTCAACAATATCAAACAGCCATCGCCTTCTTTGAATCTATTATTAATGTTCAAGATTTTAACTGGGCTAAAATGGGGATAGCTAAAAGCCTTATTGCGCTCAATGAATTCGATGATGCAGAAAGAGAGATTATCCAGCTGGCAACGCGTCCAGACTCCGCATTAGAAGCCTATGACCTTCTTGCGACTCTTCAAATCAAACTTGCGGCTTTCGATGATGCCTTAGAATGCACTTCATTGGCGTGCGCCATGTCTCCGCGTAACATAGAACGGTATCAACGAGCAATAAACTTAGCGCGAATTACTCATGACTACGAGAGCCAGTTCAATAGTGCTAAAAAAGTAGTACGTTATGCGCGAGGGTCGATTCATGATAAGCCCGAGATTTATCTATGCGCAGCTCGCGCTGGCGTTGATTTCGCAATGACGTCAGAACCAGAACATGTAAACAATATTGTTAAGCAAACCAATGAGTATTTGCGTCAATTAAAAAAAGCGCACCCTAGAGCAACGCTCAATGATGAATTGGCAGTAATAGACGCAAGGTTACACTATTTAAAAGATGACTCAGCTAAGGCTCAATCGCTGCTTTCAGACTTTCACGTAGATTACGACCAACACCATTCTACTGAAGCTTTACTAGACAGAGCGAAAGCGCTGCATGAAGTGGGGATGAAAAAAGAATCACTCGCCATATTAGATGCCATCTCCACCAGAGAGGAACCAACTTCTGATGGCACAAACCTAATGAGCACTTACTTAAAGCAAGAAAAGGCAGAAAAAGAAGCAATTACACTTAGCCCTAAAACACTCAATAATACGGCTGTAGCACAATATAAACGGGGCGATTTAACACAGTCGTATACTACTTTTTCTCAGGCGTTTCGAGTGATGCCAAAGAATCCGTCCATTGCATTGAATTATCTGCAATCGATTATACGAGCAAGGAAATCAAATACTTCTCTGCCTCCTAATACATTGGCTGATATTAGAAAATGCAGGGAAACACTAGAGACAGCACAACTATCAGCGGATCAGCAATCCCGCTATGACAACGTGAAAACTATTTTGAAGGGCGAATAATCGCGTTTAAAGCACAACTCGCCATGTGCCTTAAGAAAGAAGCGTTAGCTCTTATAAACCACTACAGTTTCGTGGAAAATTTTGTCTTTATATTCTTGTTCGTGACTGAATGTCATTCCCAATTTTTTCATAATATTTATAGATGCACTGTTTTGCGGGTTGGCAATGGCAGAGAATTTTTCAACACCTATTTCATACAAAGCATCTTTAACAGCTCCAGCTGCCTCAGTAGCGTAGCCTTTCCCCCAAGTATGGCGCTTAAACCGCCAGCCTAACTCCATGTTTTCGCTTTCTGGACTCTGAGTGAAGAAGCCGAAAGGACGAACTAAAATCCATCCAATACTTTCTTTATCCTCTAACGTCTCAACTCGCCATAGGCCCCAGCCTAGAGCGGGATTTGAATACGCTTGAAATCGTGGAACGAAAATATCAACTATCTCTTCTTTCGTTGACTTTCTGCCGCCATTAATAAATTTCATGACGAGCTCATCTTGGTCGAGCTCCCACAAAAAATCGGCATCTTTTTCGGTGATGTAGTGATAGGAAAGGCGCGCACTGTCCTTGATATGCATAAACTTCCTTTATACTTATTATTCTACTTATACTTATAAAAGTGAATATAGCTTATTTCTGCAACAAACCAAATAAATTAAACCTAATATGTTACAGATTTTTGAGGACGACCAAGACCCCAATACTATCCGCCAAGCATTGCTAGGTGCTTAGTTGCCCCTGTTTTTCCTTCGTGGAGATAATGCGTTTCGTGCTTTTGCCCAAGCACGTTTTTTAAAAAGGCTATAACCTCGTTTACATCGCCGTTAGCCAGAAGCTGCCTCATATCGATTCCGTTTTCGCTAAATAAGCAAAGATGCAGCTTTCCTGGGGCTGAAACACGAAGGCGATTACATGATTTACAGAAGTCCTTGCTGTAAGGCATGATCAAACCAATTTTTCCGGCATATTCGGGATGGTAAAACTCTTGAGCTGGACCAGCATCTTTTCTGCGTAGCAGAGGCTGCCACCCCATCTCTAACAAGGTGCTTTTAAGCGGTGATCCGCTTTGATGCTGCTTGCTGAAAAAGGTGTGTAAATCCCCTGTTTCCATAAGTTCTATGAAGCGAAGGGTTACTGGCATATCTTTAAGCCACGCTAAGAAACGATGAAGCCGGCTGTCAGAGAAGTCATTAAGCAGTACAGAATTTACCTTTACATCAAGACCAGCATCTATCGCCGCATCTAAACCGCGGAGCACGGCTTTAAGCTTATCTTGACCAGTAATGGCTGCAAACTGGCGAGGATCCAGGCTATCTATGCTTACATTGACTTGGTCGAGACCCGCATCTTTCCATTGGTGGGCAAACTTTTCCATTCGTGCCCCATGGGTTGTCATTGCCACCCGCTCAATTCCTGGTGTATTGCTGGTTAGACGTAGAATATCGAGAAAATCTCGTCGTAATGTTGGCTCTCCACCGGTTAAGCGCACTTTAGATGTGCCGAGCGTAGCGAAAGCCTTAAGCAAGGTGTCTATTTCATCAAGTGTCATGAACTGATCGCTAGACGGACCTTCATATCCATCAGGCAAACAGTACTGACAGCGGAAGTTGCACGCTTCGGTCACTGACAAACGTAAATAGTGAAACTGTCTACCGAAACTATCTTCTAACAAACTAACTCCTTAAACGTGGACGATATCTCTTCGAATATGCTAGTAACTTGCTGAATAGAACAACAATCAAAGGGCTACTCAGCAAGGTTACTAAATTAAACTGCCTCTTAGTGTACGCGCCGCATAGCTAAAATTAAACACATTCATGGCTATAAATAAGACCGTTTTAATCTCTAGTTCATTTCAATACGTACACCAACAAGTAAAATTCACTATACTAGTAAGTGTTACTCTTCATCGGCTTAAAGAAATCACAACGTTGATTCGTGTTAACACCTTATCCAGCTAGCCACATATATTGCAAACACTCAGTTAATTACTTTGAATTTAACAATTAAGCACACTATAAAATGAGAAAAAACCGTTTTCCTACTAATCACGATGAACCTGTTAAATGGCACGTTCTTTCGCAACTTTGGCCTTATTTACTTGAGTTTAAACAACGGGTTTTTCTGGCACTACTTTGCTTAGTAGCAGCTAAACTTGCCAGCATCGGCCTACCCTACGTGCTGAAATATACTGTAGATAGTTTGAATGGCGATTTAACTAAACTGGCCATCGCTGTTCCTATCAGCCTTATCGCGGCATATGGAATCTTAAGACTACTAAACGTTTTACTAGGCGAAATACGGGATACCTTATTCGGCCGTGTGACCGAGCGTGCTATGCGTCGACTTGGTTTGAAGGTGTTTAAACATCTACATAATCTCGATTTAGGGTTTCATTTAAATAGACGAACAGGTGGTCTGTCTAGAGACATTGAGCGCGGAACAAATGGCGTCAGTTTTCTTATGCGCTTTATGGTGTTCAATATTGTTCCCACGCTACTAGAGATAGCGTTAGTCGTCGGCCTGTTATTATTTCAATTTGGCGTTTCATTTGCCCTTATCATTGTTTGCAGTGTTATTGCCTATATTGGCTTTTCAATGAAAGCAACCGACTGGCGCACTCGCTTTGTTACTCAAATGAATGAAGCTGACTCAACCACCAACTCTCGCGCGGTAGACAGCCTGCTGAACTTTGAAACCGTAAAATACTTTAACAACGAGTCTTTTGAAGCTAATCGATACGACACGGATTTAGCTGCGTGGGAAAAAGCGAGAAGAAAAAATCGCTTGTCTTTATTCGCCCTAAATGGTGGTCAAGCGGCCATTATTGCTATTGCGATGACTTCAATGATGGCGAACGCTGCCCTTGGGGTAATGAATGGAGAAATGACCATCGGTGATTTTGTGCTTATCAACGCTTTTACCATGCAGATATTCATGCCGCTAAACTTCTTAGGTTTTGTCTATAGAGAAATTCGCGGAAGCCTTGCTAATATTGACAAATTATTTGAACTACTAGACCAAACACCCGCCATTAAGGATGCAGATAACGCCACTGAATTAACCTGCACGAATCCAGCCATCGCATTTAATAACGTGCACTTTTCCTATAGCGAAAATCGCCAAATTTTAAAGGGCCTGAGCTTTGAGGTGCCACCCGGCTCAAAAGTTGCTGTTGTCGGTGAAAGCGGTGCAGGTAAATCGACGCTGATGAAACTCCTTTTTCGCTTTTATGAGCCAAATGAAGGGAACATTACCATCGACAGAAAAGACATTTCATTGCTCACTCAACAAAGCTTACGCGCTCATATCGGTATTGTGCCGCAGGACACGGTGCTTTTTAACACCACGTTGCTGGAAAATATTCGCTATGGTAACCCCGAAGCTTCTGATGAAGAAATACAACAAGTATTGAAACTGGCTCACCTAGAAGCCTTTGTAGCAAGCCTTCCTGATAAACTAGAAACCACTGTGGGCGAACGCGGCCTCAAACTTTCAGGCGGTGAAAAACAGCGAGTTTCTATAGCCCGCGCGTTGTTAAAAGGCGCTCCTATCATGATATTCGATGAGGCCACCAGTTCATTAGACAGCACGTCTGAGCGTGCTATATTGTCTGCCCTACGCGACGCGGCGAAAGGCCACACGAGTTTAGTGATAGCCCACCGACTCTCTACCATTGTGGATGCAGATAAAATATTGGTTTTGAAAAATGGGGCTATCGTAGAGGAAGGGACACACACGCATTTACTTGAGCGTCAAGGAGAGTACGCCACACTATGGCAAGCCCAGCAGCGCGACAGTGAAGAAGATATTGAGTAAAACGCTAAGAACAGTGTTGAAACTAACCTCAACAATTTCGGTGAAGGAGCTAATGCATAGATGGATCCCATGCTTATTAAATCTGCTATCAATCAGGTTATGCCTTTTGGGAAATATGCCGGAAGGCGTTTATTTCATTTACCCGAGCCTTATTTGGTATGGTTTCACAAACAAGGCTTTCCCGAAAACAAGCTGGGCGAACAGCTTGCTTTAATGTATGAAATAAAGTTAAACGGATTGGAATCAGTTGTAGAGCCTCTGCTAGACGATGATTAAATGTCAGCTGGAAAACAAAGAAGCATCGCCCTCGTAATGTTGAAATGCGTAAATTAAAGCGAAAATACTATTTATGTTTGTAAGACCCAGAAAACAACGTCGAAGTGATGTAAACGAACGCATCAAAAAAGTTCACAGTGCAATAGCCGACAAACTACTATCTCACCCAGAGCTTTTTGAGCAAGCCGAACAAACCTTAGAAGCGCGTTATCAAAACAAAATGATGCGTTACGGCAGTTATCTGATGTGGAAAGGAATTATTGAAGCTCGCGATGAACCCACCGTATTTAAAGCGCTTTTATTGGCTGACGATGAGCGTACAGCCAACTTAAGAAGAAAAACTATCTTTACCGGAATTTTGAGTGAAGAAGAACGAGCCACCATTTTTGCAGGTTAACCAATGGCTAGCTTAGCTTCCGGGTATTTAATACGGCTTACTCGAGGGCTGGCAATAAAATAAGCTAATGTTAAAGGCCCTAATCTACCCGCGTACATCAGTAAGATAATGATCCACTCACCAATGTTTGAGAGCTCGCCAGTTAGGCCTCTGGAAAGACCCACAGTCCCTAGAGCAGAAACCGCTTCAAAAACGATATCTAAAAAGTCAGCCTTTTCTGACATTAACAGAAAAAATATAGCTATCCATGTAATACCAATAGAAATCATCGTAAGCGCCAGCGCTTTGCTAACGGTATCGTTTGAAATCGTCCTACCAAAAAGTCGTGGCGCAGCCCCTCGCTGAATATAGTTGTACGCGGCAATGAGTAAAACGATGAAAGTCATCAGTTTTATGCCGCTTGCAGTACTCATAGAGCCCCCACCGATAAACATAAGCAACAACATTAATGCAGTAGTTGGATCTTCTAACGACGCTATATCCAGCGTATTAAATCCGGCAGTTCTTGGAGTAACAGCTTGAAACCATGATGCCCATAATGCGCTTTGAGTATCGAGGTTCGCCAAGGTTGCAGGATTATCACTTTCAATAACAAAGATAAGCAAAAAGGCGGTTACATTGACAATTAGCGTACCCAATATCATTGTCTTGGCATACACAGAAATGCGTTGCCATCTGCGTTTTTTATGAAGCTCTATCCAAACGGAAAACCCGAGACCACCTATAATAAATAACGCAGAAATAGTGATGTTAATAATCGGGTCACCCACATAGGCGGAAAGACTATCCCCACTTAGTGCAAATCCTGCGTTGTTGAACGCAGAAATGGTATAAAAAAACGCGTGAAATAGGGCTTCACTCACGTCCTTTTCCTGTATCCAGTAGGCCGACAGAATACAAAAACCCACTAACTCAACTAAAAAAGCAAAAGCCAGTACCGACTTCGCTGTAGATACAAGCGTTGATAAATCCGTTTGATTAAACGCCTCTTTCACGGCCGATTGCTGCAAGAAGCTTATTTTACTTCCTAAAGCAATGAGCGTGACGATGGCAAACGTCATCAGCCCTAAGCCGCCCAGCTGAATTAAAACCGCAATCACAGCTTGTCCAGCAGTTGTAAAAACAGATCCGGTATCGACTACCACAAGACCCGTAACCGTCACTGCTGACGTGGAGGTAAATAAGCTTTGGATCCACGAGATGGGCTCATGAGTCATTATTGGTAATTTAAGAATAACCGTGCCTAAAAGAATCACAGCCACAAAGCTTAGAGAAAGAATAAGAGGTGGCCCTACCTGAATTTTGTTAAAACCCTTAGGCGAGCGCTCTATGGGTCTATAGCCAGGATCCCATCTGTTCATTGTGCTAACCTTGGCGCTATTTTGACTAGACTCTCTCGATGGCCGCAGAGGATAACGGTATCGTTTGAAGTAATCTCAAAGTCTAATGATGGATTGTGAAACAGTTGATTACCTCGCTTAACTAACAAACAAGATACCTGCCTTTTGCCGATGGATAACACATCTTTTAATGGCTGCGATGAAAAGTGGTCAGACAAAATAACATCAACGATATAAATGCCATGCCCAATGCCCAGGTAGTCATTCACCATTGGGTAGTTAAGCGCTTGCGCCACTCTTGCTCCCATCTCTTCTTCAGGATGAATAATTTTCGACACACCCAGCTTGGATAAAATAGCGTGGTGAGCAGAGCTATTAGCTTTCACCCAAATATTGGCTACGCCCAAGTTTTTTAATGCCAACGTACACAGTAAGCTAGCTTGCATATCCTCGCCAATAGCGACAAGCACGGCTTCGCTCTGACACAAGTTTAATTCCTTGAGTGCACGCTCATCACTGGCATCACACACAACGCACTGCGTAAACTCACCTGCATACTGTTCAACCAGCTTTTCACTTTGGTCAATTCCTGTAACGGTGTGCCCCATATGAATTAACTCTAAACTGGCCGTTAAGCCAAACTTTCCAAGCCCAATTACACTATAATGCGACATTAATTAGCCTCCGGTTTGTCAACCGCTATTCGGTAGCCTCGTTTAGGCATTGTCTCTATTAAATCTTTCTCAAACGGATCTATCTTCTTTCTTAGCTGCCTTACAAGAATGCGGATGTAGTGGGTATCTTCACTGTGATGCAGACCCCATATTCTTCTCAACAATTCTCTTTGGCTAATGAACGCCCCAGGGTGTTTTGTAAGCTCATCAAGAAGCTGAACTTCTTTCGGAGCGAGCACTATACTTTCTCTTTCAATACGAAGACGCCGCTCGGTAATATCCAACTCAATCTTGCCAATCTTTCGTGTGGTCATTGTAGGCTCAACCACAGGAATGAAATCTCTTAGTAGGACTTTCACACGGATTACAAGCTCTCTGATCCCAAATGGCTTGCTAACGTAATCATTTGCCCCTCGAGACAACAGGTCAACTTTGTCTATTTCTTGGTCTCTTGCAGACAGTACAAGAACTGGCAGACGACTGGTTTCTCTGATGCGTTTAAGCACTTCACTGCCCTCGCCATCAGGTAACCCTAAATCGAGTATGACAAGGTCAGGACGGTGCTGATTAAACAATGACAAGGCTTCTCGAACCGAAGCAGCTTCAACACAAAGGTAGCCTTCTGCACCTAGCGCAATGCTCAGCATCTGACGAATATTCGCATCATCTTCAACAAGTAGAATGGTGTGGCTCATTGCGCTAATCCCTTTTTGGAATTGAAATACTGACGAGAAGGCCTGGTGTGGTATTCGACAGCTTGATAGCACCACCATGGGCGTGAACTATGCCTGCTGCTACGCTTAGCCCTAAACCAATGCCGCCTTTTCCACTATCGCTGCGACGACGGGTTTGAAAAAGCTGTATTGGCGATTTTAGCTGTTCATCGCTGATTCCCTCGCCTGTGTCAGCTATTTCAAATTCATAGTTCTCACCAGTATGACTTACCCTTAGCCATACGCTGTCGTCGCTAAATTTAAGAGCGTTGTCAATTACGTTAAATAAGGCTTGTTGCAACAGCGATTCAGACACAGTAATTACAGGGCTATCGCATTTGTTGATCAATTTTAGCCGACGACTATCAATCCGATTTTCAAGGGCGGCTAAAAATGTGTCTAGATTTACATGGGTCAGGTTTAGCGCTAACGCGTTATGCTCAATTCGCGTAGCTTGAAGCAGGTTCTCAATATATACGTAAAGGCGTTTACCTTCATCGTGAACCCCTTGTAACAAAGCTTGTCTTTCAATGTCATCAAGCTTGTCTTGATATGTCATATAGGTTTCTACAGAACCTATTATGGTAGAAAGTGGCGTGCGCAAATCATGTGACACAGAGCGCAGAACACTAGATTGTGTTTTAACAACCTGTAACGCATGCTGCTGAGATTTTACGTAAACAGCTAGCTCGCTGATTAGGATAGCTACAATGAAAAATACGACGAAGTTAACGCTGTCTTCAACTTCTGCTATTTGAAAAGAGTAAAGAGGCGCGGTGAAAAAATAATTAAAGCTCAGTGCACCGGCTAGCCCGGCAAGCAAGCCATAAAACCTTGAAGTGGTTAACGCTACGATGGCACACGCAAGTTGAAGAATAAGTAGAATTCCGCCGAGCGGCAAGAACCAGTTACTAAGTACTAAACATCCTAAAATGGCCGTAGCCATAATAAAAAGCGTATAGAAACCATATTTGAATTGCGTCATAGATCCATCGTATTAATTTGAACACTATGAGCATATCAACCTAAATCAAAATATACGCGTAAAATTTAGGTAAAAAAACGGCATCTCATGATGCCGTCTTAGTTAATTGCCGATGCAATAAAGTCTGCTATGCGCATTACGCATTACGCATTACGCATTACGCATTACGCATTACGCATTACGCAAATGATCAGCAACCAAGAATGCCATTTCAAGCACCTGGTCTGCATTTAAACGGGGGTCACATTGCGTTTTGTATGCCTGCGCTAAGTCTTCATCACTTATTTTATATGCGCCGCCAGTGCACTCGGTAACGTGCTGGCCGGTCATCTCAAGGTGAATACCGCCAGCGTGCGTGCCTTCTGCTTCATGGGCTTGGAAGAATTGTTTGATTTCTTTCAAGATTGCATCAAAGTTACGGGTTTTATAGCCGCTAGAGGCCGAGAACGTGTTGCCGTGCATGGGGTCAGAGCTCCACACAACATGTCGGCCCTCAGCTTTCACTTTACGCAATAAGCGCGGCAAGTTGTCAGCCAAATTATCTGCGCCCATTCGCGTAATAAGCGTTAAACGACCAGGGTCATTTAGCGGGTTAAGCGCGTCAATTAAACGAATAAGCTCGTCCTCTTGCATACTTGGCCCCACTTTCACACCAATTGGGTTGTGAATGCCTCGGAAAAACTCTACGTGCGCATGGTCAAGCTGACGGGTACGTTCGCCAATCCATACCATGTGAGCCGAACAATCGTAAGGCTTGCCGGTAAGTGTGTCTATTCGCGTTAACGCCTGCTCGTAGTTCAACAGCAGAGCTTCGTGGGATGTAAACAATGAAGTTTCATGCAGCGTAGAACTGGTTTGTGCGTTAATGCCAATAACATCCATAAACTCAAGGGTGTCTTGAATTCTGTTGGCCATATCCGAATAACGTTCTTTAAGCGGATTGTTTTCAACAAACGCCATGTTCCAGCGGTTTACCTCATGAAGATCAGCCAAACCACCTTGTGCAAACGCACGAAGTAAATTCAAGGTAGATGCACTGCGATGATAAGCTTCTAACAAACGATCAGGGTCTGGACGACGGGCCGCTTCGGTGAATTCAAAGTTATTGATAATATCGCCGCGATAGCTTGGCAGGGTCACCCCATCGCGGGTTTCGAAATCCGACGAACGAGGCTTAGCATATTGACCCGCCATACGTGCAACTTTGGTTACGGGGCAGCGGCCAGCAAACGTCAATACAATTGCCATTTGAAGAATAACTTTGAACGTATCGCGAATTTTAGGTGCGTTAAACTCGTCAAACGACTCAGCGCAGTCACCACCTTGTAACAGAAAGCCTTTCCCCAGGCTTACTTCGCCTAGTTGGCGCCTAAGCTCACGAGCTTCAGCAGCGAATACCAGCGGTGGATAAGAACTCAGTGTTTGCTCTACTTCTTTTAAACGTACTTTGTCGTCGTACTCTGGTTGCTGAAGAATAGGTTTATTTCTCCAACTGTCTACTTGCCAATTACTCAACGGTGTTCTCCTGATAAAAATTACGTAGGGCAAACGTTTAAGTGAAAATATTTATTGAAGCCCAAGCTTCAATAGAAAGACTGTACCGCGCTTCTTTATATGTCTATAGCGCTTTAATCTAATCAGTCTAATGTGAAAATATGAATCTAAAAAAATGCTGGAGGCACTTTACCACATTTATTCTAGGGAAATAGGTGCGCAAACTTGAATTTCTAGAAAGTTATCGCGCTTGCTTATAGCAAAATGGCATTCAAACACTTTTTCAAGGTTGGTTTGAGTTGCTACCTCGAGCGGTCTGCCCGACGCCACCATGCGACCACTTTGCATAAGCCATAAGCTGTCGCAATAGTTAGCGCTAAGGGCAATATCGTGAGACGTCATAAGTATGGTATTCCCTTTTTTACAAAGGAATTTCACTAAACTCGCTAAGGCATACTGATGCCTTATATCAAGCCCTTGTAACGGTTCATCTAAAAGCGCTATACCTTCGCCGTGTTCTAGCTGAGGCCAAATTTGCAATAGCGCTCGACAGATTTCTACTCGCTGACGTTCGCCGCCAGAAAGCTGAGTGAGAATTTTATTGGAGAAGTCAGAGACCTCTAGCGCTTTTTCTAAAACAGCAGGTATAAGCACGCTTTGCTGAGCAGACGAATAAAAGCTTAAGTATTCCTTTACCGACAAGTGAAAACCACTCTCACTTTGCTGAGCTAGTAAGGTACGTACACTCGCAAGGGTTGCCAGCGACCAATTGTCCATTGGCTTGCCAAGCAACATGACGTTACCCTCGTCAGCTTCAATAAGGCCAGCAAGGGTAAGCAACAGCGTTGATTTTCCTGCTCCATTTGGTCCTATGATATGAATACATTCGCCTTTTTTCGCGCTAATCCCCTCAACCCAAAGCCGTGAAGCGACTTTTACATGCTGTACGCTTAAAACACTATGATCTTCCGCTTCGTCGTGTCTATCCGCTGCGCTCTTGCCATCAGCTATTCCGTCTTTGCTGCTAATGTTTTGCTTTGGGTTCGCGCTGATGATGTCATCCTCACTAATATTTATTTGTGGGTTAGTGGGAGAAACCGGGCGTTGCTGAGTAGTAAAATTCTTCGTCGTCATTTCACTTTCACTACCCTTTTATTTGACCTTTAGCTAAAGCCCAAATTAATAATGGACCGCCTAACGTGGCCGTTACCATAGATACCGGAAGTGTAATGGCACGGGTAAGTTCAGAACTTAACGCGACCAGAATTAACAAACTCGCACCGCTCATCGCACTTAGCGGCAACAAATAGCGATTATTGTGCCCTATAATCAAGCGTAAAATGTGTGGAACTAACAAGCCGACAAACGCGATAGAACCTGCCATAGACACCGCAGTACCTACAGCAACAGCACAAACAATGAGTGCCCGCTCGGTAAGTTTTTCTACATCCACACCACTACTTTTTGCTGCAAGCTCCCCCGCGTACAGCTTGTTTAAATCGGCGGCAAAATGAAGCTGTAATGCAACAGCGGCAGCTATGAGAGGGCCTCCCACCGACAAAATTAACCAGTTAGTTTGGTACAAACTTCCCATTAACCAGAAGGTAAGATTGCGAAGAGCATTGGCGTCGCTAAACATATAGAGCCAAGCGATGACAGCGCCGCTAAGCGTAGAAATGGCAATACCGGCAAGAATGACGGCTGTAGAAGAGCCCAGCAACTTCCTCGCTATGCGGTAAATAATAAATGTGGAAAGCAGCGCACCAACAAAGCACCCTAATGGCAGCACGTAATGAAGATATGCTGATGCCCACCGTGGTGTTAACAGCAACAAAAGTGCAGCGACCAAACTGGCTCCGCTGGTTATACCAATAATGCCGGGGTCCGCTAGCGGATTTCGCAACACCACTTGCAATGTTGCGCCGCTTACGGAGAGCGCAGCGCCAACAAGGCTCGCAGTTAGTATCAATGGTAGCTGTAATTGAACGATAATATGCTGTTTTAAATCTAACGGCGCTTCAGAGCACAATGTCGTGCCTAAAATTCCCGCAACACCTAGGAACAGCGCGAGACCTACAGAAATGATTACAACATTGACGACATTGCGCCTTATCAACGTAATTTCCGCCTTACAATATTTGGGTTTGTTTAATATGAGCGATTAAGCCGTCTGACGCTTCTTCAATAAGATCTAACACGAGTTCAAAACCGCGTTTACCGCCATAATATGGGTCTGGGACTTCTTTATCTTCAACTTCGGCAAAGTCTAAAAATAGCTTAATTTTATTATGATGCTGGCCTGGCGCCATGCCGTGAAGGTTTGCAAGGTTGCTATTATCCATTGCTAAAATATAGTCAAAACGCTCAAAGTCGCTTTCATCCACACGACGACACTTTAGCCCTTTAAAACTATAACCGCGCTCTATACCGGCAGCCTGAGAACGCTTATCTGCGGGCTTTCCAATGTGATAACCATGCGTACCGGCTGAATCAATATCAATATCCAAACCCGCTTCAGCAGCTTTCTTTTTAAAAACGGCTTCCGCTGTGGGAGAACGACAAATATTTCCCAAGCACACGAATAACACCGATGTAGATTGTTTCATTCATTGTCCTATTTCAATGCAGTGACGGAGCGCGACTAAACTTTATAGTTCGTTTCACGTATGATACGCCGTCTGAAAAATTGTGGAGTTAGTATGACCGCACATGTACTTATGCTTAGTAGCTCTCGCCAAGGTGACGAGGCCTACCTAGAACACGCTAGGACGCTTATTTTTGCACACTTAGGCGACGTACGCGACCTTCTATTTGTTCCTTATGCTGCTGTAACTCAGTCTTACGACGAATATGTAAGCGCTGTGGCCAATGCCCTCCCTGAGTGCAATGTGGTCGGATTGCACACCGTCGATGACCCCGTTACTGCCATTAATCATGCGAAGAAGAACGGGCAAGCCATTGTCGTAGGTGGAGGTAATACCTTTCACCTGCTTTCGACGCTTTATGCTAATGCGCTTATTGTGCCAATAAAGCACGCCATTGCCGATTGTACGCCTTACATCGGCTGGAGCGCTGGCTCAAATATTTGTGGGCAATCAATTAGGACCACCAACGATATGCCTATTATTGAGCCACCGAGCTTTGATGCGTTAGATATAGTACCGTTTCAATTGAACCCGCACTATACCGACTACCAGCCCCCCGGCCATAATGGCGAAACACGCGACCAGCGATTAGCCGAATTCACAGCGCTAAACCCAACGACACCTGTGGTTGCCATTCGCGAAGGTACAGCGCTTCGCCTATCTGAAAATCAACTTAAATTAGTTGGTGAAAAAGATGGTTTTATCTTTTTAGGTAATGAAAAAACGCCAATTAATTCAGGTGATGATTTAACGTATTTGCTCGATAGCGGCGAATAACGCCTCTTCATTGGGTTCAGATTGATAGGGAATTTCTGCTAGCAGCGGTTCGGGTAACATGGCTTTAAGAGAATAAAGATTTTCTTGGTATCGCGTCATGTTACCTGTAACGTCGTTTGCTACCCATCCTTTAATAGCAAGCCCATCAGCGCGAATTGCTTCTGCAGTGAGGAGTGCGTGATTCAAACAGCCCAAGCGCATACCTACTACTAAAATCACGTCCATTTTAAGCGATTTCACGACATCAGAAAGATAATACGTGGGCGTATATTCATCGCCCACTGTTAGTGGTAATCGCCAACCGCCAGCACCTTCCATCAGCAAGAGGTCTGGCTGATAGGTTTTGAGCAAATCAAGCCCTTGCGCAATTTTGTCGAAAGTTAGCGTCACGCCTTCCTCAATGGCTGCAATATGTGGCGCAATCGCTGGTTTGAGTGCAATTGGGTTTATTTGTCGCAAAGGAAGTGTCTGTCCACTTTTTCTGTTTTCACTGCCTGCCTTTAAGCCGTCAACATCTTCGATGACTTCGCCACCACGTATTTTGGCGCTCGCTTTTTGAATATTCAACGCGTCCTCATTGACCCACTCACCATTTACCAACTCGCATCCGGCTGCGATAGGTTTGTAACCAATAGCACGTAGGGATAAGCGTTGCGCGGCGTTTAATAGTTGGCAGGTGACATAGGTTTTCCCTACTTCTGTGTCGGTACCGGTAATGAAATACTGCTTCATCGTTTTTCCAATCTAAAATGACTCACGCGGTAGGTAAGTGGCAACTTACTTTCTACACCACTCGCATTAGAGTAAGCCATGGCTAATTTTTTGATATCTCTGCGATTTAGCGGGGGTTGCTTTCGTCCTGTTGCCCCTGCACCCACACCTTTCACTGAGCGCAGCAGAGACATTATGTCGCTATGCATATCTACATAGTCTTTGGTGATGACCCGTTTTAACGAAAGCCCCGACTGCTTAAAGCTGTATCCCCACTGAGCCGCTGTTGGCATAACAGTATCCGCTTGCGCGAGCTGCGCCACTTTGCGCGCGGTTTTAAGTTCATCAAATGAACCAGCCACCATAATGGCAAGCTCAGCTACACCGCTTTTTTTTAGTACTCTCGCTATTTGCTTGGCTGCAAGACCTGTATCGCTAACCCACTGAAGCGCCATTGACGAAAACACCGTTGAAAATGTGTTCTCCGAAAAAGGTAAGTCAATCGCGCTCCCCTGAATAAAAATGGGGTCAGAGTACTTTTTTCGAGCAAACGCCAACATGCCCTCGGCAATGTCCACGCCGGTTGCAGTTGCTCCTTTACGATAAAGCGCCTGCGTATGAATACCTGTGCCACACCCAATATCAAGGGCTTGCCCCTGCAAACGATGAGGTAAATTAATAAGTGCTTGCTCGGCGATAACACGCTGAATAGATGCGATACTATTGTATTGCTTTGCGGCTTTAGAAAAGCGATGGGCGATATCTTTCTCGTTAATCACTGGTACGGTATCAACGGATTGCGCTGCTGGAGAGCCATCAGCTAGTAAAGAGCCATCAGCTAGTAAAGAGCCATCAGCTAGTAAAGAGCCATCAGCTGACGAAAAGCCCTTAGCTTGAAATGCCCTCTTAATGGCAAGAGCTCCAGAAGATGTATCATGAGACATTTTACTGTCGAGAGTACATAGAGGCTTTGCAGGTATAACTGGTTGTAGCGCAGAGCTTGATGACATCGCTATATCTCGCTCTTACCATTGCCATTTCGTTCGCCAATTTCGGCGTTCGCAGCACTTACTGTTGAACTCTCAGGTTCCTTCAAGCGATTCAACGATAGCTCAAAAGCATCAATTAGCACATCAATGTCTTGGGCGGTATGATTTGCAGTTAAGGTTACACGAAGCCTGTCTTGATTTTTCGGTACTGTAGGCTGCCTTATTGCCGTTACCCAAATACCGCGTTGTTTCAACCCTTCACTAAGCGCCAAGGCGCGTTCGGGGCTACCTACGATGATAGGCTGAATTGCACTTTGCGACTGCCCCAAGGTTATTTCACCTGTTTCTTCTCGCTTTTCATTCACATTAAGTGTCTGTCCAAAACGTTTATGAAACGATTCTCTGAAATAAGCGATATTGTTATTCAGCGTTTCACGACGTGACGTATCGCTGGCAATATGAGTGAGGGAGTACAAGGTTGCGACTGCTTGTGCCGGCGGCATAGCGGTAGAATACACATAGTGTTTTGAGAAGTTCACAAGGTAATCAATCAGCGTTTGGCTTCCTGCGATAAACGCACCAGCTGTGCCCACCGCCTTACCAAATGTCCCCATCACAATAGGCACCTGATGCTGGCTTAAATTTAACGCTTCGGTTGTGCCAAACCCGTTATCACCTAGCACCCCCATGCCGTGTGCATCGTCTAACATGAACCATGCGTCATATTCAGCGGCAAGCTCAGCTATTCCCTCGCAAGGCGCCACGTCACCGTCCATACTGAACACCCCCTCACTGGCAATAAGAATATCTTGCTGACTTGTTTCAATGAGAGTATTTGAACCTCTACCCGCATCAGATACTTGTTTATGACAAGCGTCCGACAGCAGGGTCTCTAAATGACTGAGGTCATTGTGCTTAAAGCGACGAAGCCTAGCGCTTTCAGAAACACACTGTGACCCTTCTAAAAACGATGCATGCATTAGCTTGTCAGCAATAATCAAACCTGAATTCGCGCCTCTGTTAACGTTAAAAATGTGAGGAAAAAGTGCCATACACAAGGCTTGATTAGCGGCAAAGCCAGAGTTAAACAACAGCGCAGCTTCTCGATTTAAACCGTCGGCGATGTAAGCTTCAAGCGCCAAGTGGGCCTGAGTGTGCCCCGTAACCAAGGGAGATGCTCCGCTGCCGCCCCCAAATTGCGCCAGCCCTTCAACCCAACTTTGCAATACCCCTTCGTGCTGGCGCATGCCTAAATAGTCGTTGCTTGAAAAATTGAGATAATGCTCACCATTAATACAAATAATGCTGTCTTTTTCGTATTGTTGGCAGTGGCGCTGACGCAGCAAGCCTTGTTTGGCTCGCGCATTCAGTGAATCGTTTAACCAATTAAAGGCCATTACGCCTCCGTAACGTGCTGTTTTCTTGCCGCTACCTTAGGCTTGGTTGCATCAATAAACAAGTCATTGCCGTTGCTAGCTTGCTCTTGTTGCTGAATAATTTCTTCTTCTAGCACCTGTTGGTGTGCTTCATCCGAGAAGTCTCGCGTGCGCTCAGTGTTAATACCAAGCTTTTTGAAAAGCATGACATCTTCATGCGTATCTGGGTTCGAAGTAGTTAAGAGCTTGCAACCATAGAAAATGGAATTCGCCCCTGCCATAAAGCACAGCGCCTGCATCTGTTCATTCATGGCTTCACGGCCTGCAGACAAGCGCACATGTGATTTAGGCATCATGATACGGGCCACTGCAATTGTGCGAATAAACTCAAAATAATCCAGGTCTTCTACGCTATCCAGTGGTGTACCTTTTACTTTCACCAGCATGTTAATTGGCACACTTTGAGGCTGTTCTGGAAGATTAGCGAGTTGTACCAGCATACTAGCACGATCACTCACGGTTTCGCCCATACCGACAATACCACCAGAGCAAACGTTCATGCCTGCAGCACGCACGTTCTCAAGGGTGTTTAAGCGATCTTGATAGGTACGCGTAGTAATGATGTCGCCGTAATATTCAGGAGAGGTATCAAGATTGTGATTGTAGTAGTCCAAGCCCGCTTGTTTTAGGGCCACTGCTTGATCACGGGTTAACATACCCAGCGTCATACAGGTTTCTAGCCCCAGACTTTTGACCTCTTCAACCATTTTCAAAATATAAGGCATATCCCGGTCACGGGGGTTTCGCCAAGCAGCGCCCATACAAAAACGCGTTGACCCCACGTGCTTTGCCTCTTTCGCTCGCTGAATGACCTTTTCAATTTCAAGCAGCCGCTCTTTTTCAAGGCCAGTATCATAGCGGGCGCTTTGAGGGCAATATTTGCAGTCTTCAGGACATGCCCCGGTTTTGATCGACAAAAGCGTGCTTACCTGCACTTCATTAGGATTAAAATGCTGCCTATGCACTACTTGCGCATCGAACAGTAAATCGTTAAATGGCATTGCAAACAAAGCTTCTACTTCAGCCTTGGTCCAATCGTTTCGAATAGTTGTAGTTTGCGCGGTGGGTGCGTATGCCAATGTCATTGACTGTCCTTTACTAATTATTATTGCTGGCTTAGTCTATGGCTCAATATCGAGTTGTCAACTCTGACCAATTCAAAAACTTTACTAATGGTTATTTTGTGAGCAATATAGAATTTGATAAACAGCACATCTGGCACCCATATACTTCCGCAGTTAACCCCCTTCCCTGTTATGAAGTCGTAGGCGCAAAGGGCGCAGAGCTTACATTAGCCAGCTCTGAAGTATTGATAGATGGCATGTCTAGCTGGTGGGCAGCTATTCACGGCTACAACCACCCCGTACTAAACGACGCAGCGCACAAGCAAATTGACGCATTTTCTCACGTTATGTTTGGTGGCATTACTCATCAGCCAGCAGTAGATTTATGTAAATCTTTACTCAGCATGGTGCCTGCTGGTTTAGAGCGGGTATTTTTAGCAGACTCAGGCTCAGTCTCTGTTGAAGTAGCGATTAAAATGGCGATTCAATACTGGGCATGTCAAGGAAGACCAGAGAAATCGCGTATTGTTGCACCTCGCAATGGCTACCACGGTGATACCTTTGCCGCCATGAGCGTCTGCGACCCGGTAAACGGTATGCATAGCTTATTTGAAGGCGTGCTAAGCAAACAAATATTTGCACCTGCTCCCCAGACACGTTTTGGACAGACTTTTAGTGAAGATGACATTCTTCCACTCGAAGAGATTTTCGAAAAGCATCACCACACCATGGCTGCTCTTATCCTAGAACCCATTGTTCAAGGTGCCGGAGGCATGCGTATTTATCACCCCGAATATTTAAAGCGCTGTCGCCAGCTTTGTGACACCTATGATGTGCTATTCATTTGCGACGAGATTGCTACTGGCTTCGGTCGTACAGGAAAACTCTTTGCGTGTGAGCATGCGGGTATTTCGCCCGACATAATGTGTTTAGGCAAAGCGATTACCGGCGGATATATGACGCTGGCGGCAACGCTATGTACAGAAGATGTGGCTCTTGGGGTGTGCCAAGGTGAGCCAGGTGTTTTCATGCACGGCCCAACTTATATGGGTAACCCTTTAGCTTGTGCCGTGGCAAACGCTAGTTTGTCCTTAATTAATGAGAATCACTGGCAGCATCAAATTCCTGCTATTGAGAAACAATTACAAACCGAGTTGGCAAAATGTGCAGACTTACCCCGCGTTGCTGATGTTAGAGTGCTAGGCGCTATAGGTGTGGTTGAGACGGTAAATCCCGTCAATGTTGCCGAAATTCAACGCCACTTTGTGAAACAAGGGGTGTGGATACGCCCCTTTGGGAGATTGGTATACATTATGCCTTCCTATATTATATCTCCAGACCAGCTAAGTAGGTTAACCCACGCTATCTATACGGCTTTGAAATAGTAAACCGGCTAGATAGCAAGCGCTGTGTTGGAAAGCTGTAATATCGTTGGCATCAACTTTTCTCGCCATTGATATTTTGTGAACGAATTGAAATTAAGATCCATGGTGAGTGTTCAATGGTAGTGCGTATTCTCGATAAAGTGGTATTTGCAGTTTTATTCATTATTACGCTGCAGGTACCTATTTTAGCCGATCACTACCGGCAATACTTAAACGGCTACTATGATGCGCTGCGAGATGAAGTCTCAAGTTCTTCTGAACTTGCCAAGCAATACGGCTTTTCATCAGTAGACGCTATGTTGGAAAGCCTACAAAAAAATAGCGAACCTGTAGTCAGAGAAAACGCCTCAATGAAAGCGTCTCGCTTTGCGCAAATCACCACTCTTGAACAAGGTATGAGAAAGTTAGAGCACGGACACTATTTTGAACAACTCGTGTTTATGGCTTCTCCTTCTCAGTATGGAACACTTAATCGCGTTTTAGACAACTTCAGACCATCAGTACCATTAACCCCATCATCTATTGTATTTAGCTTAGTCACCGCTATTTTTCTAAACTTATTGATTTGGACACCGCATTTTTGCTACTGCCAAGTTAAAAAAGTAAGAAACAAGCCGAAACGCTATTCTTATAGATAATGTTTTAGTCAGCGTGGGATAATTTTCTATAACCTAACACGATTTAATTTTCCTTTTTCGCAAAGCTATTCTCTTGTATCTATTTTATATACATACAAAAGTTGAATAGGCATATTGGATAAACTATCTATAGTTGTTGTATGGCCTTAGATGCTGCTTGCATAAATTAATCGAGGCTCAATAATGTTAAGGGAATAGTAGAAAAATATGCTAAGACGCCGTTTCTATATTTTGCTCCTCTGTTTAGCAATGATCGCTTCGATTGCAATGATCACACCAAGCTATGCACAGCAGCTAAACGTTGGTGTCTCGGTATCAACAAGCGCACAAAGAGAAGCCTTTTACACACTAGCGCGCGATTTTGAAACCCTCCACCCTAACAGCAAAGTGCAGTTTACCGCGCTAAGTAGTGAAGATTATAAACTCGCGTTTCCCACTATGTTGACCAAAGATAAACGTTTTGATGTGCTGTACTGGCATGCTGGGCAGAGGCTTTTTAATTTCGTCGAAAAAGAGTTGATTCAACCCATAGACGATTTGTGGCTGGAAAACGAACTTGATAATGCGTTCGACGGAAACGTCAGACAAAACCTTAGCTATAACGGCCGCTATTACGCTGTTCCCATCTCGTATTACCAAATCGGTTTTTATTATTCAAAAGAAATATTTGAGCGCTTATCGTTGAGTGAACCAAAGACGTGGCAAGAATTTATAGCCCTATGTGAAATCATCAAAGCCGACGGCGTTTCACCTATTTTTATTGGAACGAAAAGCAACTGGCCCGCCACTGCTTGGTTCGACTATCTTAACCTCCGATTAAACGGGCTCGATTTTCATCATGCGCTAACACAAGGGAAAGTTCCCTTTAATGATGATCGCGTTAGGGACACTCTCAACGTTTTGCAAGCGTTAAAAACGAGAAAATACTTTATTGCAGAGCATCAAGATTTTCATTGGCGAGAAAGCTTACCGCTGTTATCAAGAGGATTGGTTGGTATGTCGTTAATCGGTAATTATGTTATTCAGGATATACGAAAGGACATGCTACCTAAAATCGGCTTTTTCCCCTTCCCTCAAATTAATGAAGGAGTCGGTAAATACGAAGAGGCTCCCATTGACGTACTTGTTATCCCCAAACAGGCGAAAAACTTATCTTTAGCCAAAAAGTTTTTAGCCTTTGCTGCAAGTCACGAGGTTCAAACAAAGCTAAATAAAAAGCTTGGCGTCATATCTCCAAATAAATCTTCACAGCAACAGACCTCACCGCTTACTAAAGAAGCCTATCTTGAGCTGTCAACGGCGGAAGGTTTCTCGCAATTCTTTGATAGAGACGCCAATGAAGCCTTTGCCAAAGAAGTAATGCCTATCATTGATGAATTCATGGTACATGGCGATGTAACGATTGCCGTCACAAAACTAGAATTGGCACGCAGTCAGCATTTTCCAACGACTACTCTCTAACGCTCCGCTTTCAAATACCTTCCTGTTACGACAAGGAAAATCAGACTGCCTGATTTTTTATTGAACATGGCATCAATAATGCAAACTTACATATAAGAGCAAGAAGTGAAGATTTGCATGGTTGGTTTATTTAAAGCAACGAACTCAAACTTCATTTATATATCAGTAACTTGCTTAAAAAAATGGTAAAAGGAGAAGTAATTATGCCAACAGATGCTCAATTATTAATCGGAAAAGTGTTGCAAATTAAAGACAAAATTACAGCCAAGCGTCATTGCATTCCATGTGACTTAAAAGCGGAATGGAATGCCTTGGACGCACAAACCGCGTGTTTTGAAAGTAAAGCGCTTTATAGAAGTGCTGTGAAAGGTCAGGAAATGAACAAGCACATAGACTATACAGGGTCAGTGAAAGAGCTTTCTCAGCTTGTTTCTAAGCTAAAAACGCTAAACAACAAGGTTAACGTTACGCAAGTTCACCACTAAGGTCTCTTGACGCCTTTGTTATCTTAAGACCTTAGCTAAAACTTAACTTTCGTAGTAAGTTTTATTTCTTCAATTTAAGGAGGACCAATGTTCTTACTTTACGCGTGCCATAACTGGCAAGTCTTAAAAAATCATCGCGAGCAACCGGAATGTGCTGATACTCAACGGGTTGACCTTCGCTTGCGTCAGGATCATGAAGGTAGTAGCAGTGAGCGTCACAGCTCGTAACTGCTACCCAATGGGGCACTTTCTTTTTATCGAAAGCATATGTGCTAATAAGGCACAAAACAGCACCACCAGATTTTAAAGTTTGGTCAATGATATCGACGCGCCAGTCTGAAATTTCGACAGAGATCCCTCTGGCAGAAGCGTCTGTCATAAATTGTGCCTCGACGTTTTCGACAATCGCCTTTTTGTTGGAGTCACGTACGCCATCGACAAAAAGCGGCACATTTTGGTTGATAACCACATCTGCCGTGTAGCCTTCGTTTACTGCCGCTAACGCTAAGCCAACTGGATGGCATCCTCCGTGTCCCGACATCATGAAAATAGTTGTTGCGGTGCGCCACAGAGAAAGTTCTTTTTCCTGAGTCATTTCAAAGTTATTGTTCAGCGCGCACATTGCCATCATTAGTGCTGATGGGCCACAGGTAAAATCCGTAGTTTGCTGATACCAAGGATAAACCTCAGGTTTAACCGATTTACTTGGGACCAATACCTTTTGCATGCGTAATGCGTCTGTATGATCGTCGTAATAATCGGTATACATACCAAATTGACTGAACCCTAGCTTTTTATAAAGCGCAATGGCACCAGCGTTACCTACCGCCACTTCAAGGCGCATGAATCGCTTTCCCCGCAAAAGCGCCCGCTCCCCCAAGCTGTTTATTAACTTTTCAGCGATTCCCAAGCCTCTCGCTTCAGGAAGTATTGCAATTGAATACAGTCGGGTAAGCTGTGTACCACGACGAAGCAAAAGCAAACCGTAACCGACTATACTTTGCTCATCACTATCGCCTGTATGCACGCTTTCAAGTGTATTGTCAGTCGTTTGACCACTTTTCCCGCGCTTATTTTCTTCAAAGTCGCTTAGCGAAGAAGGCAATTCACGTTCGGCAATAATAAGCTCGGCATGCGGAGCCTCTATATAAAATTTAAATCGGCTTTTACTGAGCCTGTCAGTAGTGAAACAGGTTTTCTCAATGTGCTGAAGAGCCGCAAGATCTTGCAACGTGGCAACGCGTAGCGAAATCTTAGGCTTCGCACAAGAGACGGGTGACATTTCCCCTTCAGCGTTCGACGTATTATCAGGCAAGTTTTCCATCACCGGATTTTCGCTATTCATAGTATGCACACTGCCCTCTTTACTCACAGCTTCAGCCGATGTAATCATCGCCCTCTTTGCTCCAACCTGTCGGCAAACTCCTGCATAATTAACTCGTACAATTCTTTGCCTAAATATTTATCTTCGACACCCGAATCGATACTTGGATTGTCGTTCACTTCAATCACATAAACGGCGTTGCCGGTCTGTTTTATATCTACGCCGTAAAGACCATCGCCTACTGCTTTGGCGGCTTTAATAGCAGCTTGAAGTACTGGCTTGGGCACTTCAAACGTAGGCATTGTGGCAAATCCACCCGAAGAGAATCGATCGCCCTGGTGGTTATAGATTTGCCAGTGGTTGCGCACCATAAAATACTGGCAAGCGTAAATAGGTTTGCCACCTAGCACACCAATTCGCCAGTCGAACTCAGTGAAAATATATTCCTGAACTAAAACAAGCGCAGACTCTGCCAACATTTGTTCTAAACGTACTTTCAACGCATCTTTATTTTCAGCTTTGTGTACACCACGGGAAAACGAGCTTTCCGGCAGTTTTAATACCAGCGGTAATCCAAAGTCAGCTATTAATTTATCGCACACTTCATCCGTGGCGCTCGATACGAAGGTCGCTTTCGGCGCTGGTACTTTTTGATATGCAAATGCATCCTGCAAGTACACCTTGTTACAACAGCGCAGAATTGACTGCGTGTCGTCCATTACTACGATTCCTTCTCTTTCAGCGGCTCGCGCTAAACGATAGGTATGATGGTCAATTGCTGTCGTTTCACGAATAAACAGGGCGTCATAGTGTCCAAGCTCCTCTTGCGACAAGCGGCTTACCACATCAGCGCGAAACCCCACTTTTTCAGCCGCTTTCACGAAATTTTTAATAGCACGTTCATCACTGGGCGGCGTGCTTTCTTCTGGGTTAACCAAAATCGCCATGTCCCAGCGCGTTCTCTTGCTGGTTTTACCTGCTTTCCATTGAATTTTTGTATGTGCTTCGAGCTGCTCAATAAAACGAGCCTGTTGCTTGGCATCTAAATCTTTAAACGCTTTCGCTTGGACACTGGCAAAGCCTTCTATTTGAACCTTCCCACTGTTCTTGGGCGACATTTTGGTATCAGTAACCGTTGGACTTAAGAACAAAGCGGGATACGGATATTTTTCAAACGCCTGGCGTGCCAAACGCTTAAAACGCTGATCTTTCACTTCGCCAAAAAGTACTAATATAGGTTCATCAGTTAACTCAGTATTGTCTTGCGGTACCGACAACGAAAAAACAATGCGATCGATACTTTTCTCTTCCGCCATACGTAAATCGTTGATGGTGTTTACTGAAGGCAATACAGAGTGGTTACGTGCCTGGGCCAACAATGAACAATAGTAGCCCTCACTCAAATAGCGTGTGGTATCGCAGATGTTAATGACCCGCGTCTTGGGCTCGTTCAGTTTAGGGAATTCAGCAAGGTAATCCTGAAAAGTAAGCACGGTTAAAGCGGTGTTACGAAAAGGAGTAACATCATCAGTAACAATCAAGGTATTGTGCATGTATATCGCTTCTAAAAAATGTGTGGATGGTTACAATTAGCGTAGCGTTTGCTTAAATAACAAACACAGTGAAAGTGGCGCTGAGTTTACGCTCAACTTATTTTTTTCAAAGCAGAATTAGCACGGCTTTTTTTCATCGTTAAGACAACAAAAACTTATGTCTAATAAATCTATCGAAACAGCTTTTATTTATTAATTTTGCCTATACATAGAAGTGGGCAAAAAGACACAAATGGTTTAAGGAGTACATATGCTATTAGCCAGCTTGGCTATTTTAATCGGGTTACCGGTTTTACTTTGGAGCGCAGGGAAGTTCGTAGGTGGAGCAGCATCTGTCGCCAACCATTTTGGTTTATCGCCTCTTCTTATTGGCATGCTGATTATTGGGTTTGGCACGTCTGCCCCTGAAATTATTGTTTCAATTTTTGCCGCCATTCAGGGAAACTCTGGCATTGCGTTGGGTAACGCCTATGGCTCTAACACAGCTAACATTCTACTGATCCTAGGCTTAACCGCGCTCATCAGCCCTATTGCAGTAAAATCTGAGATCATCAAAAAAGAACTGCCTGTATTATTAGGCATTACATTTTTTGCAGTATGGCAAATATGGGATCTAAACGTTTCTAAAGACGATGCGTTTTCATTGCTAGGGTTATTCATCTTACTGATTTCATGGAGTATTTATCACGGCATGAAGGGCGACAAAGACGCCCTGGCCGATGAATACGATGAAGAAATCAATAGTAACGAAGGCACGGTTAAGACACACGTAATGTGGTTAATCGCTGGACTACTCTTGCTGGTTGCAAGCTCTCGTATGCTGGTTTGGGGGGCGGTAGAGATAGCGACTTTCTTTGGTGTGAGCGATACGATAATAGGCCTTACTATCATTGCTATCGGCACATCATTACCTGAATTGGCTTCATCATTAATGGCGGTTAAAAAGGGTGAACACGACCTTGCCATAGGTAACGTGATTGGCTCAAACATGTTTAATACATTAGCGGTGGTTGGTATTGCAGGAACAATTCAGCCCATGGCAGTAGCATCAGACTTCTTGTATCGCGACGCCATGGTGATGTTTGCTTCTTCTGTTGCTCTGTTTATTTTCTGTATCGGCATTAAACGCCAAGGACGCTTAAACCGCTTAGAAGGTGGCGCATTTGTGCTGGCTTATGCAGCCTATACATACTGGCTTATACAGGCTGCGTTTATTTAATTTTTAGGGCTGTTCAAGCAGTTAGCAATGGTTTAGCTTTAGATGGCGGCTTGACTCTCTTGGGTCAAGCCGCTTTTGTTTATATTGTCAGACAGCTTTAACGTATTTTGAACGTTAAAGGCCTAACGTTGTAGCAAGCGTAATTAAGCTGATACCGGCAATGGCAAGCAAGATGAAAAGATTAATCCCAAAACTATCCGAGCGACGACGGTTTCTTCTTGCACGCATAATGATACTTACCAGGGTAACGATCAAACACACCTGAAGCATGATGGTCATTGCAGAAAGATGACTTTCAGACCAGGTTGTATCCCCTTTGATGCCCCAGTATTGCTGTACGCCGCTAATAAAGTCAGGTCGGGCATAATGAAACAGTACCAGTACGACAACCATGCCCACCCAACCAACTATATTCAGCCCTACCATGACCTTATAAAATGGCGTTTGAGAACGAGGCGTAGAACGACGTTCAGCAAGTTGCTCGTAAGTCATTTTACTTCTTTCATTTTCCGCATCATCAGAACGATTAATATCCTGTTGAGAGGCGCTCGGCTCTTGTGCTTGCTGGGGCACTGACGTGCTTGAATCATTTTTATTTCCCATTTGTCACTCTGTTCTCTGGCATCCCGCTTTATGTTGGGTATACTAGCGTGCTATTGGATTGTAATTCATTGCTTATTTTTATATCACCTTAGCAAATTGCGGTCGATAAAAAGCATGTTGCGTTCGGTAAGCTATTCAACTTTCGGCAGGTTTTTCGCGAAAGTATTTTGCATCGCTAGAGAATGTTCAAAATTCGCCAACGTTTTTGAACAGATTAAAAGCGTTACAGATTGTAAGTATTTATCGGCATCACAATCCAAAACATTGACTAAAACACAATTTAATATGTATCTAATCTTTTAACGGTAAATGATTAGATGCACTTGGTTGTTGGGCATAACCCAGCCACAAGAAACTGCATAAAATCAGTAAGACGGAGAAATTAACATGACGCATGCGCCCGTAGTTGACGTACTTAAAGGTAAGTACGCCGTTGGCGAATCGGTAACCGTAAAGGGTTGGGTAAGAACACGCCGCGACTCTAAAGCGGGGTTGTCTTTTATTGCACTACACGACGGTAGTTGCTTTGATCCTGTACAAGTTATTGCGCTAAATTCTCTGTCAAATTATGCCGATATCCAGCGCCTTACTGCTGGTTGTTCATTGTCGGTAACCGGAACAGTGAAAGAGTCGCAAGGTCAAGGGCAAGCATTAGAAATTGAAGCCACTGAGGTGGAAATTGTCGGTTTGGTTGAAAACCCTGACACGTATCCTATGGCCGCAAAACGCCACAGCATTGAATATCTTCGCGAGTATGCTCACCTGCGTCCCCGCACTAACGTTATCGGTGCGGTAACCCGCGTACGTAACTGCTTGTCTCAGGCAATTCACCGCTTTTTCCACGAAAAGGGCTACTACTGGATCTCTACGCCAATTTTGACAGCTAGCGATACAGAAGGTGCTGGTGAAATGTTCCGCGTATCAACACTTGATATGATGAACCTTCCTCGCGACGACAAAGGCAACGTCGATTACTCAGAAGATTTCTTCGGTAAAGAAACCTACCTAACGGTATCAGGTCAGCTTAATGTTGAAACCTACTGTACTGCCATGTCTAAGGTGTATACCTTCGGTCCTACGTTCCGAGCGGAGAACTCAAACACCTCTCGTCACCTTGCAGAGTTTTGGATGATTGAACCTGAAGTGGCGTTTGCTGAACTTAAAGACGTAGCGCAGTTAGCTGAAGACATGCTGAAATATGTGTGTAAAGCCGTACTTGAAGAGCTGCCTGATGACATGGCGTTCTTTGCTCAGCGTATTAAGAAAGATGCCATTGAGCGTTTAGAGAAACTAGTAAGCTCTGACTTCGTTCGCATGGACTACACTGACGCCATCGAAATACTGCAAAACTGCGGAAAAGAATTCGAATTCCCTGTTGAATGGGGCATTGATTTGTCTTCTGAGCATGAGCGTTACCTTGCTGAAGAGCATGTTGGTGCGCCGATTATTATGCAAAACTACCCGAAAGACATTAAAGCATTCTATATGCGCATTAACGACGACGGCAAAACCGTTGCAGCAATGGATGTACTGGCGCCTGGTATCGGTGAGATCATCGGTGGTTCGCAGCGTGAAGAGCGTTTAGACGTTTTCGATGCGCGCCTTGACGAAATGGGCCTCTCGAAAGAAGACTATGCGTGGTATCGCGACCTTCGCCGCTACGGCACTGTACCTCACTCAGGTTTCGGTCTCGGTTTCGAGCGCCTTGTGGCCTACGTCACCGGCATGCAAAACGTACGTGACGTGATCCCATTCCCACGTACACCGGGTAACGCTAGCTTCTAAGTCAGTCTAAAACGTTAAGCTAATACGATCTCGTGAATATAAAAGCCTGCTGACATGCAATTGTAAGCAGGCTTTTTTATACTAAACAGCTTCGCGATGAAATGCTCTATGTCACGGAGTAACACTTACCCCAATGGCGGCTGAACGGCATGGCTCTACCGAATAGACGTAGCCGTCTTCAGTCTCGGAAAGTTTCGCTATTTGCAAAATCTCATAGTCGTTGAGCTCAATCACCCGAGTCCCTTCCGGATGAGCACAACGAGAACGAGAATCTGCCTCAAATTCATAGATAAAGCTGGCTAGCGCTTGGCGCTGTGTTTTTTGGTAGTTAATGCTTTTTTCTTTTGCATCATTTAACAGTGTCGTTAAGTCTTTTTCTAATTCAGAGACTTCTTCTGTCTGTTTTTCTATTAACTGTGTTTCATTACTTTCAAGCTGCTGTTTAGTCGTATCCTCAACGGTAATGAGAGGGTTGGCGCTTTCACTATTGAATTCAGAGAGTAATCCCACATGCCCTGCTACAACGCCAAGTTGCAGTGCCACGCCTAGCGTCCAAACAAAGCGCGCTACGGCGGTAGATAAAACAAAACGATAGCCGGATTTGTGCCATAGCCTTTGTACACCAAAAGGTTTTAGCAGTAATAAGAAAAACAAATAAACAAAAATGACGAGCATTCCGCCAACTAATGCCATTAATGTCGTAACAAAAAACCAGCTTGGCACCATGAGTATAAGCGCAAAATTATGGCTGTAGGGTAGCGCGCTTGCAGAAACACCGGTTATACTATTGACCAGTCCGCTAGCAGAAGCGAGCGCAAAATTAGCGATAATGGCATAAATAAACAGGATCACTGCTTTTCCAGGTAGGCTGTTCCAAAGCACCATGAACCTTGGCCACGTCTCGCTAACAATACCTGCAAGCGCAAAACCAAACATAACCACTTCGAACAGCCTACTTTCGATACTAAAAAACAGCTGTAACAGAAGCATGCTGGTTGCTAAAAAGTAACAACGCTGGGCAAAAGTGATGCTTAGCCAAAAGCGTAAAAAGCCTATACGCCGTTTCAGAAACAAACGGTTTCCTTGTTTGTTTACTTTTTCAAACACACTACGAATTTCGCTTTTCATTTTCATCATTTAATCGTCAATTGTTATTGTTATACTTCTAAACACGACTGGCTTTACTTCCCGACATGCTCGCAATGCGTTATTCTGTTGATTCCAAAAATCAACGGGTTATATCTCTAGACTGCTTGTTAGCATGCTGAAGCAGTTTGCAAAAACCTTATGGCTGAATCTAATACATTATCTATAGTTTGTGAGCAATGCCATACTCAAGTGCACATACCTTTGCTGGCACATAGGCAACGGGCGGTGTGCCCGGTATGCAATCATACGCTATTATCTTATCGAAATGGCGCAAGCGAAAAGTTGCTAGCCTATACCACCAGCGCTCTCATTTTTTTACTGTTATCACTGCCGTTTAATTTTCTAACGTTTAAAGCTAGCGGGCAAAAGCACAGTATTGACTTACCGACCGGCATTACCGTACTTGTTGAAAACGATTACCTATCGCTTGCTATTATCACTAGCTTAGCCACCCTTTTGTTACCGGGTATGGTGTTAGTTGGAATGCTTCTACTATCTTTGGCTCAAATTCAAAATCGCCGGCCGTTTTATTTACCTAGGTTGCTACAGCTAGTAAAAGCGCTATTACCTTGGAGCATGGCTGAAATATTTCTAGTCGGTACATTAGTTAGTCTTATCAAAATTACTGAGCTTGCCGATGTGTCCATTGGGCTTTCATTCTATGCCTTCATCGGTTTTTCTGCTTTTACTGCACTCTGTATATCTCAGTTTGATGCCACCCGCTATGCAATGTGGTTGTCACAAGGTGTGCCACCACAACCCAAACCCTTGTGCGAAGCGCAGGCGAAAGCGAGTATTCAGCGCACGTGGGCCCTATTGCTCACCGCCTGCATTTTATATATCCCTGCCAACCTACTTCCAATTATGTATACTGAATTTTTTGGAGAGGAAACACCTAATACAATTATCGGTGGGGTCATCTCGCTTTGGGAATCGGGTTCGTATCCCGTAGCCATTATTATTCTCGTTGCTAGTGTCATTGTGCCTGTGGCAAAGATTATTATTCTTGCCTGGCTTAACTTTTCCGTGCAGCGCGAGAAAACCACATCGAAACAATTACGTATACGTTATTACCGCATAACCGAAGCTATAGGTCGCTGGTCGATGATAGACGTTTTTGTTGTGGCAGTACTGGTATCCCTCATTCAAATGGGCAACACCATGTCAATTTATCCAGGCCAAGCGGCTCTCGCCTTTTGTGCCGTAGTATTTGTAACAATGATAGCCGCGATGACGTTCGATTCTAGGCTAATTTGGCAGCAGTGGAAGCAATTATCATGACCGCAAACGATCCGAATATAAACGAAGCAAAGGTGAAACCAACTTCATCAGTCTCTCGCATTTGGATTATTCCTATTTTGGTGATCATTATTGGCGGCTGGATGGTGTATTACCAGTGGAAGAATCAGGGCCCACTTATTACGATTGAGCTCCACTCTGCTGCCGGTATTGAGATTAATAAGACTCCAATTAAAGTAAGAGATTTAGACGTTGGTCAGGTCAAAAAAATAACCTTGAAGCCCGATTTAGATGGTGTGCTCGTTACGGCCAGAATTGATGCGAGTGCAGCTCATCTTCTCAACGAACATGCAAAGTTTTGGGTTGTTGCCCCCCGTATTAGTTTTTCAGAGGTATCAGGGCTCAACACCCTGTTATCAGGTAGTTACATAGCCATGTCGGCAAACGACAAGGGCAAAGAGCAACTAAACTTCAAAGCGCTTGAGCGCCCCCCTGTTACCCCACCAGGGACGCCCGGTCTCCATGTTATGCTAAAAAGCGACGATGAGTTCGCTTATAAGCCCGGCGACCCTATTATCTATAAGGGTTTCAAAGTAGGTGAATTTGAAGACGCCACTTTCAATATCGAAGAGCGAGTGGTGTATTACGATGCCTTTATTGAAGCGCCATATCATAAGCTAATTACCAACACGACCCGTTTTTGGGACGTCAGCGGCGTTAAACTATTACTTGAATCAAACGGTGTTAGCGTTGAAACCGGCAGTTTAGAAACACTTCTGGCCAACGGCATCACTTTCGGCATTCCAGAAGGCGTACCAAAAGGCGAGCAAGTACTTGATAACGCGTTCTTTACGATTTATGGAGACAGTGCCTCGGCCTCTGACGCACGCTACAAAGTGGCGGCAGAGTACTTGTTGCTTATCGACGAAAGCGTTCGGGGCCTAACGGTTGGCGCCCCCGTTGAATACCGTGGCATTGAAATTGGCAACGTCACAGCAATAAATTCTTTCCCTGCAGTTGAAGGAAACATCCTTGAACGGGACTACCCAATACCTGTTCTTATCAATATTTACCCTGGAAAAGCACGACAGCCCGATACGGAAGAAGGACTCAGCGCCATCAAGCAAACCATCAGAAATTGGCTCAATAGAGATCTTCGGGCCTCATTGCGTATGGGCAATATCCTCACCGGCGGCCTATATGTGGATTTGCAGCACGTACCAGATGCAGGTAGCAGTGGCAAAATTGACGTTATTAACGGCTATGAAGTTATCCCCACTGTGAGCAATGAATTCACACAGCTAACGCAAAAAGCCGACGCAATACTCGACAAAATAAACCAGCTTCCACTTAAAGAGATGGTGGAAAATGTGCAGCTTGCGGTTGAAGACATGCGCCTTGCTGCCGAGTCTGTAGAGACAGCAAGTGATGATTTCGATGTTCTCATCGCTGACATTGATGCCAAAGCACTCAACAGTAACCTCAACCAAGTTCTTGTTAGCCTCGATGGACTGCTCAAAAACTACAGTGAAGGTGGCTTCAATCAATCAGAGATTAAAGAGACAGTGGATGCACTTCAAGAAACAATGAGAAATATGCAGCCACTTTTATTAAAACTCAATCAATCGCCTAGTAGCTTGATTTTTTCACAGGAAAGCGAAGCAGACGTTCAGCCTAAAGCTAAAAATTAGTGATGCTCGTTTTATAAAGTTTGGAAATTTTTAAAAATTATCTGGCATGAAAAGTGTTTAAAAAACACACAAAACTACTAACATTCACAACATGCCTATATTTGATTGCGCTATAGTCTAATGTGAACGTTTGTAAGAACAGTGTAAATTATTACGATTACATCCGCCCATCAAGGATGAAGGATTCAAAACAAATGATAATGCAGTTTATATCGGGCTTGGCATTTTTAAGAAATAAAGCGTCGCAAGTCAGTATATTAGTAGTTTCATTTCTGTTAATACAGGGATGTACGTCGGCGCCGGCTTCACTTAATTATTACTTACTTCATTCAACCGATAGCATGGCTTTAAAGCAAAGCGCTGCCAAACAAATCATTGTTTTAGATAAAATAACCCTCCCTGACTATTTGAAGCACAGGGGGTTGGTGTATCAAACAAGTGACACTAATCTTCACATTTCAACTAGTCATTTGTGGGCTGAGCCTGTCGAAGAAGGGTTGACAAAAGTGCTTTCAAGCGCACTGGCCGATAAACACATTTCACTGAATCGCGGGGACCAGTATTCCAAGGAAGAGTCAACGCACGTATCTTTGCATATCGGCGATTTTATTAGTACCTATGAGGGCGAGGTTGTGTTGTCAGGACAATATACGATCAGTAGCACAACGGACGGCACTTCTATTCACCCCTTTAAATTTAAGGCGTCATTAGACAGCGACGGATTTTCATCAAGTATTAAAGCCATGAGAAACACGGTTGCTCAGTTGGCTCAACACGTTGAACGGAACCTTTAGAATTTTACAATTATGCTTAGTGCTTTAAAGCAATATGTATTTAGCGGTGTAAGTCGTCACTACAAAGACGAAACCAATAGACGGATCATGGTTGTCAACTTGTTCGCAGCTGTGGGGATGTCTATTACCTTTATTCTAGGGTGTCGAGCGTTCTTTGCGGCAGAGTATTCCCTTTCAACAACTCTTTTCACCGCCAGCGTTGTCTTCGCCATATCTCAGCGGTTGCAGGTACGTATTGCAAGGCCTCTCGCGCGCACGGCCTCCATAACCTTATTAATCCTCTGCCTGATGGTGCTCACGTTATTGCTACTCATAACGGGCGGTAAAGATAACACAGGGCCTTTGTGGATATATTTAGTTCCACCTGTCACCATGTTTTTTGCTGGGTTTATTCGCGGATTATTTTCACTTATCGCGTTCACCGTAGTGAGCGCAATCGTCATGTTCGGATTCGATGAAGCTATACTGGTCACACAATATACCTACGCATTTAAAACAAGGCTGCTCTATTCGTTTATGACAGTCTCCTTTTTATCTGCGTTTTACGAGTATAGCCGCCAAAAAAGTTACGATACTGCACTGTATTTAAGCGAACAATTTGAACGCCAGGCAAAACACGACCATCTTACTCAGTTATTGAACAGGCGCGGTGCACAGCAGTGCCTTGAGCGAGAATTTGCCAGAATTGTGCGTAATAAGAGCAAGTTCTCAATTGCCATCGCCGATATCGACCGCTTTAAAAGCATTAACGACACGTTAGGTCACGAACAAGGTGACGAAGTACTGGTGCAGATATCTAAAGTATTTACTACTCGCCTACGCAGGCAAGATATATTGGCGCGGTGGGGCGGTGAAGAGTTTATGTTTATCTTTAATGATACTGATGAGGCAGGTGCTGTGGAGGCGCTTGAGCAAATAAGAGAAACATTGAATCAAGCACCGCTTTATATTAACGGTCATGAATTTCGCGTAACGAGCAGCTTTGGCGTAAGTGAAGTGACGCCGGATATCGATATTTCTAGCGCTATACGATGTGCTGACAAAGCGTTATACCACGCTAAAGATAACGGCAGAGACCAAGTTTGTGCCATTTCTACCCTCAACTCCCCTACCCATTCGGAGCAACGCACTTCGTTTTAACGCACGATCTTTTCATCTTTACACTAAATTGACTCACGTTTAGTTACATTTGCGCTGTATTCCTGAAACACTTTAGCGATACACTATATGAAGTATTCGCTCTAAAAGTAGATTTAGCTATGAAATGGATGAAGGTTGCATTGCCTATTGGTGTTTTACTGGTTGGCTATATGGGTATGAAAGGAATTGAGGCCTCAGCGTCTGACTCTGCGATAACGGAAGAAGTAGATACTCGCCCCACTGTAACAATTGAAGCTTTATCGCCAGAGGATGTGCGGATTCAGCTCACCTCCTATGGAGAGATAATGCCTCTTGAGACGACTAATCTTGCAGCGCAAGTTTCGGGTGAAGTTCAGCGATGGAACCCCAAATTCGTTAGCGGCGGATTGGTGAGACGCGGTGAAACACTTTTTGAAATAGAAGCAGATGCCTATGAAGCAGCCCTCTTGATGGCCGAAGCTAACTTAGCCAGTGCGCAGGCTCAGCTAATTCAAGAGCAAGCGCAAGCCGATGTAGCAGCAAAGGAAGCGAAAACGATGCCCAATGCGCGGGTTACTGACCTTTACCTTCGCAAACCTCAAGTTATGAGCGCAAAGGCAGCGCTTAAATCTGCAGAAGCACAACTTAAAATAGCAAGACGCGACCTTGAAAATTGTAAGGTCAAAGCCCCGTACGATGCGTTAGTGGTCAGTAGAAATATCAGTACCGGCGACTACGTGACCCAAGGCACTCCCGTCGCGGTTATAAACAATATCGAGTATGCCGAGGTCACTTTCCCAATAGCTGGCTTCGATCGCGTATTCTTAGCTGATAATACTATAGGCAGCGAAATTGCTATTGAAGTAGACGATATCGAGGGCGCTACTGTTAAGGGCACTATCCACCGAGATACGGGCGTGGTAGACAACACAACCCGTATGAGTTATTTCGTTGCACGCATTGAAGATCCATACGCAATAAACACGTCAAAACCCATCATAAAATTTGGCTCATATAGCACTATTGCTTTTGAAGGCAAAACGCTTAGTGATGTATATCGCATACCCCAAGAACTTATCACCAATCGCTTGATTTGGACGCTTGATGATGAAGACAGACTTAAATCACACAAAGTAAAGGTTGTTCGGGAAGAGAACGGCGACTTTCTGATTCAAGGTGATTTTAACGCGAAAAAAGTAGTGATGAGTTTACCCGAATATCCACAAAACGGAATGCCGGTTAGGGTGATCAAAACGACTAATGAACTTGTGACGGCTAACGCAAACTAAGGAGCTGTCATGGAAAATCATAACAACACGCAAAGCGGTATTATAGCCTGGTTCGCGAGAAACTCCGTCGCCGCCAACTTACTTATGTTCTTCATCATTGTGATGGGGATAGCTAGCTACTTTACTATCCAGCGCCAGATGTTTCCCAACATCGAAATTAACTATATCACCGTTGAGGCAAACTATCCTGGCGCCTCTCCTCAAGAAATTGAAGAAAGTATTTTCATCAAGGTTGAGGAAGCAGTTAAGGATATTACCGAAATTAAACGCATCGTATCAAGAGCATTTCGCGGTGGCGGTGCGGTCACGTTAGAAATTGATACTAAAGCTGAACTTACCGATGTACTCGACAAGGTAAAACTGCGCGTGGACAGCATTGCCACCTTCCCAGCCGGAATGGAACCTGTGAACGTGTCGCAAGTTGAGTTTCAACAGCAAGTTATCGAAATGCCTATTGTAGGTGATTTACCGCTGTCTGAACTGAAGGTGCTGGCTAAAGAAGTTGAAGATGAGCTATTACAGCTAGGTTCGATTTCCTTAGTTGAAGCCAATACGCCCGATGATGAAATTGCCATTGAAATTAAACCCGATACGCTCAGAAAATATGGGTTAACTATTGGCGATATTACTCAGGCTATTAATAGCTATTCAGCCAATATTTCTGCAGGTCAGCTTAGAACCAATGCTGGTATTGTATCGGTGCGAGTTGAGAACCAGTATTACAGCGGCGATGAATTTAAACAAATTCCCATTAAGATTGGCGCAGGCGGCGCTAAGGTCACGCTAGGTGATGTTGCTTATATTAACGACGGCTTCGTTGAGGGTGAACGCTACTTTAAATACAACGGCATGAACGCCATTTACATCGCCGTTAAAGCAACAAAAACCCAAAACACCATTCCCGTTGCAGAAACGGTTAAAACCTATATTGAACAGAAGAACGAAACCCTCCCTCAGGGCGTCAGTTTAGAAGTTTTAGTGGATATGACCTACTACCTTAACGCACGTTTGGACATGATGTTATCAAACCTCGTTCAAGGCTCTATTCTTGTAGCGCTTATGCTTACCCTATTCCTTCGCTTTAGATTGGCTGTGTGGGTGATGGTCGGTCTGCCAGTGTGCTTTCTTGGCGCAATGATGTTAATGCCTATCTTCGGCGTAAGTATTAATATTTTGTCGCTGTTTGCCTTCATCATGGTACTGGGTATTGTGGTTGATGACGCCATTGTTATTGGGGAAAGTGCCTATACTGAAATTGAGAGTAAAGGTGGTGGCATCGACAATGTTGTCAGAGGCGCGAAACGCGTGGCAACACCCGCAACCTTCGGTGTTTTAACGACAATCGCTGTATTTGCTCCGTTTACGTTAAGCAGTGGTCCAGAAGGCGCATTTTTCTATAACATTGCCGTAGTTGTTATTCTCTGTCTGGCGTTTAGCTTAATAGAATCAAAGCTCATTTTGCCCGCCCACCTTGCCCACACGAAGTTTTCGCCCGTTAAGCAAGATAGTTGGCGAGCCCGCTTTAATCGAAGTTTCTTTGCTTTTGTAAATGGCCCTTATAAGCGCACCGTTGTCAAAGCCATTGAATGGCGCTGGGCAGTATTGATGATGTTTATCGCAATGTTAATGCTAAGCATGGGACTCATTGCTGCTAATTACGTTCGCATGGTTCCAAACCCCAAAGTACCTCATGATTTTCCTAGCGTAAAAATAGAAATGAATGAGAACGTGTCTGATTTAGCCACCATCAATGCACTGAAAATCGTAGAGCAAACTATTTTAGATGTTGAAGAGCAAATTATTGATGAGTTTGGTCAAGGTATGATCAGAGATAGACTCGCCTTTAATGAAGATAGAACCGAAGGTCGAATTTTAGCCCCTCTGGTAAACGAAGAAGATCGTCCCATCGATACTTTCGAGCTTGCCCGTCGCTGGCGCGAAGCTATTCCTGAAATTAGCGGCATGAAGTCCTTTACCGTCGTTGATGATGTAAACGGTGACGGCGATGACGGAGAGTTTGGTTATTTGCTGTTTGGTCCAGACATCGACACATTAAATGCGGCGGGTCTGAAGTTCATCGAAATGCTGCAACAGCAAGACGGACTGTTTGACGTAAGTTCTACTATCGACCCCCCAAGTAAAGAAGTACAGATGACGCTACTTCCTGTTGCTTATGATTTAGGCCTCACCCTTTCTAATATTGCATCACAAGTGGGTGCTGGGTTTTATGGCGGTGAAGCACAGCGCGTTATTCGAAATGGCGAAGAAGTGAGAGTCATGGTTCGCTATCCAGAATTAACCCGTGAGCGCTTCGCTGACTTGAAGTACTCATTGATCACTACGCCAGGCGGACAAGAGGTTATGCTAGGCGACGTGGTAGCGTTAGAGGAAAAACCTGGGATCAGCTATATTCGTCGCGAGGGCGGATACCGCAGCGTTTATATTTGGGGCAACATCGATGAAGAAAAAGTTGAACCTAATGAAATAGTTGAAGAAATTAAGGACAAACTTCTTCCTCAGCTTAAAGAGTTATTTCCATCGGTAATGACAGAGCTTGGCGGCGATATTGAAGAGCAGCAAGCGCAGCAAAATGAGCAGATACTGTTTTTCTTAGCTGCTATGATCATGGTGTATATATTATTAGCGGTGCCGTTAAAAAGTTATGGTCAACCGCTCATTATCATGTCGGTGATACCCTTTAGCTTTACTGGTGCAGTTTTCGGTCACTTTGTACTGGGCTTAGACCTGTCTATGATGTCTAACTTCGGCCTGATTGCCGCAGCAGGGGTTGTAATCAATGACTCGCTAGTAATGACGGACTTTGTGAATCAGCGTCGTGCGCAAGGCTACAGCGTAAGAGAAGCGGTTACAGAAGCAGGTACCGCCCGTTTTAGAGCGATTACCCTTACCTCTATCACCACGTTCGTTGGGGTATTGCCTATCATGTTTGAGACCAGCTTGCAGGCCGCGTTTGTTGTTCCTATGGCTGCGGCATTGGGTTTTGCCGTTCTGTATGCCACATTGGTTACGCTAATTTTGGTGCCTTGCTTATACCTGATTCTGCTAGATTTACATATCCCATATACGTTTATTAAAAGCAAAATTGTGCGTAAGAAGAAGTCTGATGGCAGCGACAATACTGTCTCCGCCCCTCCTCAGCCAAGTAGTTCAATTGACTAGCCTTTTTGGCTGATGATATAAACGAGTACTGTTACGTAAAAATGAGCCTCTAAAGGCTCATTTTTTTCATGTATTGAAAGGAAAATACAATGAGCAATTCAATTTCTATAAGACCCGCAACGCCCAGTGACATATCGCAAATTCGCCAGTTTATTCTGGAACTCGCCATTTATGAAAAAGCCGAGCACGAAGTTGAAGCCTCGGAGGCGGCGCTGTTAAAGACATTATTTGGAGAAGGAGCCACTGCTCACTGTGTAATTTGTGAAAACAATGATGCCCCTGTTGGCTTCGCCGTTTATTTCTTTAATTACTCTACATGGCAAGGACGAAATGGACTCTATCTTGAAGACTTGTACGTATCGCCTGCCTCTCGCGGCCTCGGCGCTGGCAAAGCACTGCTTCAGCATTTAGCCAAAACGGCAGTGGAAAACGACTGCGGTCGATTTGAGTGGAGCGTTTTAGATTGGAACAAGCCTGCAATTGATTTCTATGAGTCGCTTGGCGCGAAACCCAAAAGTGAGTGGCTAGGCTACCGCATGGATGGACAGACACTTATCGACTTTGCCAAACAAGGTTAACATTGCCAGTGCAATAGGCAACATGCTGACTTGCTGACTTGCTGACTTGCTGACTTGCTGACTTGCTGACTTGCTGACTTGCTGACTTGCTGACTTGCTGACTTGCTGACTTGCTGACTTGCTGACTTGCTGACTTGCTGACTTGCATAGCGTGAAGGACAATCAACCATCACTGCAAGTTTTTTAAGCTCATTATCGATGCAATACCCCAAAATTAAGAAAGCCATTCGCATACACGAATGGCTATCTATCACTATATCAATTGTTGGCGCTTTACTTAGAAAGAACCAATTAACGATAAGCGAGCATTAATTGGCGCACCTACGGTTGCCTGATGCGTAGAATGCGCATTAGGGAAGTAAAGCGTATCGGTTAAGTTTTCCACATTTAACTGAAGACGCGTCTTGTCGCTAAGCGTGTAATAGGCTGATGCATCAACGCGAGTATAGCTGGGTAGTACAGGTGAGTCTTCGCCTGTTACGACAAAACTTTCATCTTGATATGTTGCACCAATACCAAAACCAAATACGTCATTGACTTCATAAGTTGTCCATACCGACATGGTATTTTCAGGAAGCTCTCGAAGCGCAACACCACTGGCATTTTCGCCATCTAGGTTGCTGTAGTTCGCAGTAATATGCCACTTGTCAGTGATATATCCCTGGAGTTGGATTTCAAAACCTGAAATATCTGAATCTACTTCTATAAAGCGTTCAACATCATTCGGGTCGTTGTCGAGTGACGTCTGTTCGTTTTCAAAGATAGCCGCGGTAAAGCTCATAGTGTCGTTGAAATCCCACTTAATACCGATTTCTTGGTTAGTAAAGGTATCTGGGTCTAGTGCGTCAGCGTCACCATTGATATTAGCGTATTGCTCGCCACTGCGCGGTAAGAATGATTCGCTGTAGCTTGCGTAGATTGAAATGTTTTCTTGCGGCTTATAGACAAGTCCCGCACGTGGTGATACTTCTTCATCCTTTCTGCTGCGCGTTTCTGCCGCAACAACGTTAAACACTTCAATATCGAAGCTATCAAAGCGCGCACCTAGCACTAGGTCGAAGTTTTCTGATAGTGCAATCTCGTCTTGCACGTAGAAAGAGTAAACGTCCAAGTCTACATGGGTGTCATCGTTAACATCACTAAAAGTAGCAGTAACTGTTTCGCCAACTGAGTTGGTACCAGTTAGGCCTCTGAAACTAAGTGGGCGAGTTACATTAAACATCTCCTGATCGTTTCGCAGCGTATCTTCAGGGTCATTAGCACCTACACGAGAATCGAATTCTGGATTAAAACGGTCTTGATTCGATTTGGTATTAATAACCTCACCGCCAAAGATTACCGTGTGTTCAATGCGACCTGTTGTGAATTCACCGACTAAGTTTGAAGATAAAATCAAATTTTCACGCTGGGTGTTATCTACATAGCCGTCCAACGTTACTTGATTGGCATCCCCGTCGTAACCAGCAGCATAAAAGTTTGCATAAACCTTGTCATAATCGCCATAAAACGCGTTGAAATTTCCTTTGAGGTTATCAGAGAAGGTATGTTCAACATTAGCACGGAATACATCGGCACCTAGTGTTTGATAGTTGTTCTCTGGGTCGCCGAATACAATATCTTCAAACGCTTCTACTGGCTCACCATTGGCCGTTGGCACGCCACGGTCAATAAAACGTTCATGATCAATGTATTCATAAGAAAGGTCTACAATGGTGTCGTCGCTTACTTCAAAGCGAGCCGTAGGGTTGAAGCCATAGCGATCGCCATAGAAAAAGTCGCGATGGTTATCCAGACTTTCGTACATAGCATTAATGCGAAGCGCAGACTTGTCGCCTGTATCAACGTTGGTGTCTAGCTGAAGATTATATGCGCCAAACGTATTAGCAGACACGTTGTAATTTACAAACTTCTCGCCAGTTTTGGCCTTTTTAGATACGCGGTTTAAGATACCGCCAGTACCACCCCGTCCAAATAATAAGGCATTTGGTCCGCGAAGAATTTCAACTTGTTCTATGTTGTAGAGCGCGCGATAGTACTGAACGTCGTCGCGGTTGCCATCTAGGTAGAAATCAGCAGTCGAGCGCACACCGCGAAATACCACAGAATCGCGGTGACCTTCACCTTGAGAGGTATTAACACCTGGCGTGTAATCGATAATTTGACCAACGCTGGTAATACCACGAGCTGTAATTTCTTCAGCCGTCATTATCGACAAGCTTTGCGGCACATCTATGATTGGCGTTGGGCTTTTAATTGAATTTGACTGATTTACTGAAAGGTATTTACCTTCAACCGTTAGTCTCTCAATATCTTCCATATCAGCAGCAAACGCAGCAGGGCTCAAAACTATCGCAGTAGCAATACTCGTAAGTCTAAATTTCACAATTGCTCTCCAAGTGTTCTTCAAAGTGTTGTGTGTTCTTTTTACAACTATGTAAATCTTATTATTTGCTGAGCATTTGTTGTCGCTTCCAATTGCGCCTGCAATTGCAAATAATAATAGTTGTCATTTGTGATGAGGATAATATAGAAAATTTTGTAAGATGACGAGCCCCAAACAAGTAAAATTTAAAAACTCTTTATAAATTTTCTTAATTTTGCGTCCACACGGTGTTTTTATGATCAAAATTCAAACAAAAACAGTGTCTTTATGCCTGTTTCACCGTTTTCGAGGTGTCTTTTGAAGTGGGATTTGAAATGTATTACTCAGGCATGCATTAAGAAATACAGGAAATTAATAGTGAGCTTATTGAAAACGAATAACGAAAAAATAAACGTAGAGGGGTGTAAGTGTTGAAATAAAATAGCTATCACATTACTCATGCAATAGCTTATTAGTTAGCAAGTCCATTACGCCACAGCGTAACGGCTTGTAATGAGAGCCACAGTGTTTTTAGCGATGTTTCGCTTATCTCTATCGCTTAATACGTCGTTTATCTTAAAAAGCTGCGGCCAAAAACACTGCCCTTTTACAAGACTGTCAATTTCATCGACAACCCGACTTAAGTCATCAAACTCAATTTTCTTGTCAGCTTTTGCAGCTTTTAACCAGCGATGCAGAGCCGTTTCTTGCGCCTTTAACTGCGCCACTTCGTCTTTGAGTTTCTCGGGCTCGTAGAAAAAATGCCCAATTGCAACCCTGGCGATATCCAAGTGCGACTCAGTTACGGTAAATTCGATATCTTGAAGAATTAGCTCACAGAGCTGTTCAGATAAATCGCGAGACGAATCGTACTCCACTGTTATACTTAACTTTGCTTCTTCAAACTGCTTGGTTATGAGGTGCATCACCAAATCTTCTTTCGTGGCGAAGTGATTGTACACCGTACGCTTAGACACATTCGCTAATTCAGCGAGCTTATCCATGCTTGTACCACTAACGCCGTATTCTTGAAACGCCTGTGTTGCTGCCTGAATAATTGCTTCGCGTTTTACGTCACTTCGCGTACGTGTGCTGCCCGTCATAACTTTGTTCTCGTATTAAGATACCTTCATTTTACACCGTGTAGTTTACTTTTCAATGCGACCGCACTAAAATGCACTCACTAGTTTACTTTTGGATTTGGCGACAACATTACTTTGTCCAAAGTAATTTGTGTTTGGGTACTCATATTCGCTGAGGTCTGAATGCACACGTCTATTTTCTATTTACCCTGACAATGGATTACATACACCTATGTCCGTGATGCGATTTACTCACATTTTATTTTTAAGCGTTGTTTCGGTTTCTATTCTTTCTGCCTGTTCTTCTGAAGAACCTGCCGAACAACAAATAAAGACTACTCCTCGCTACGTAAAGCTTGCCACTGTTAATAACATACCTGACTTTGATGAGTTCACCTTCCCTGCTGTTGTTTCAGCGGTAAAAACCGTAGATTTAAGTTTTGAAGTTTCAGGTAGACTTATTCAAACCGACTTAGTGACGGGTAGCGATATAGATAAAGGAAAATTGCTGGCGACAATCGACCGCAAGCCCTTTGAACGCCGTGTAGAAGAATCAAAAACGCGCCTTGAACAAGCAAAACGTGAGCTAGACAGAATCGAGAAAATTGTTGCACAAAAGCTGGTTTCGCAAAGCTCATTGGATTCTGCAAAAACCTCTTACGAATTAGCGTTGATTGATTTAAAAAATGCAGAACAGGATTTAAGCTATACACAACTTTATGCGCCTTTCGATGCGAAGGTGTCCCAGCGATTAGTCGAAAATAATAGCTTCGTAGCGGCTGGTACTCCCATAGCCCGCCTGCAAGATGTATCTAAGATTTACTTCAACATCAACGTGCCCGAGCGTTTGCTCACCGCTAATATTGGTCGCGGTATCAAACAAGCTAGCGCTACACTGGCGACTAATCGCAACCGTTGGTATCCGGTTAATTATGTAGAGCATTCCACCCAGCCTGATCCTGTGTCGCAAACCTACGAAGTGGTATTTGCCATGGAACCACGCGAAGAGCTTCCTCTCACACCGGGTGCCCGCGCAGTGGTTAAAGTTAGCCTACAGGGAAGTTTGTATCCCGAGGGCTTAGTGGTGCCTGTACAATCTTTGGTTGGCGATGAGGACTCAGGTTTCGCGGTCTGGGTATTTAACGATGAAACGAGTTCAGTGGTCAAACAAGCCGTCTCGGTTAAGCACATAGAAAACGAATTAGCGGTTATTGAGGGCAAGAACGAAAGCGATATTACGCTGGGCCAACAAGTAGTTGCCGCGGGCGCCACTCAAATGCGTGCAGACATGAAAGTACTTCCTTACCAAGGAGAGAAGTAGTTCATGGATATTGCACGCTATTCAATTGATAAACCCGTTAATATTTGGTTGATGGTCATCATTCTGCTTTTAGGCGGCATTTTGGCTATGAGCAAAATTGGTCGTTTGGAAGACCCTGCGTTCACTATCAAGCAGGTAAAGGTATACACCAATTACCCTGGCGCCAGCGCTGAAAAAGTAGAGCGTGAAGTTACCGAACGCTTGGAAATTGCCATTCAGCAAATGCCGCAGCTAAAGGAAGTAACGTCAATTTCATCCCCCGGCCTCTCGGAAATTACGGTTGAAGTAAAAAGTACCTACGACAGTAACTTATTACCTCAGATTTGGGATGAACTAAGAAAGCGACTTCGCGACACGGCAAGTTCGCTGCCAACCGGTGCGCGAGACCCAGTAGTATTCGACGATTTCGGTGACGTATACGGGCTTTACTATGCGTTAAGTGCACCAGACTTTGATACCCGAGAGCTTCGCGAGTTTGCACGAATTATTCGACGAGACCTGCTAACTACAGAGGGTGTAGCTAAAGTTAATGTCACAGGCGTTCAGAAAGAACAAATTGTGGCGTATATCAACCCTTACCAATTGGCTGGGTTAGGTATTTCGTTCCCCGATCTTGCTGCGCTTTTCGAAGAAAACTTGCGGCCATTTAACGGCGGCCGTATCAAGGTTGACGAGAAAAATGTGCGTCTTATCGTAGAACGGGAACCAGATAGATTAGAAGAAATATCTAACTTAACCGTGGTGATACCCGGCACCACTCGCTCGCTTCGGGTTGCTGATATTGCCACGCTAAAACTAGAACCTGCCGACATACAGCCTGTTTACGTGCGCTACAACGGTGAGGAAGCACTTACTTTATCAGTATCCGCTCTTACCGATGTAAATATCGTTGATGTGGGTGAGCGCGTAAACGCAAAAGTGGAAAAACTGCTTCAAGAGCTGCCTGTCGGCATTACGCTTACGCCGATATACGACCAAGCCTCAGTGGTTGATGAATCAGTAACAGGGTTCATTAATAACCTGGTCATGTCGGTAGCCGTGGTTACCTTAACTCTGTGTTTATTTATGGGGTGGCGCTCAGGTGTAGTAGTTGGCTCTGTGCTTCTTGTTACCGTGCTAGGTACTATTCTTGTTATGTGGCTCATGGATATTCAGCTTCAGAGAATATCCCTTGGTGCTATGGTTATCGCCATGGGTATGCTAGTAGATAACGCTATTGTGGTTGCTGAAGGTATGATGCTTCGCATGGCAACTGGCTCCACGGCTAAAGAATCAGCCAGCTTTATTGTTAAGCGCACTCAATGGCCGCTACTTGGCGCAACGGTTATTGGTATCGCGGCGTTTTCAGGCATCGGCCTTTCAAATGATGCTACCGGCGAGTTTCTTTACTCGCTATTTGCCGTAGTCTTAGTTTCACTAATGATCAGCTGGGTATTAGCAGTAACTTTGGTCCCTGTTCTTGGCGCGTATTTCTACCGAAAAGGTATGAGTCAGACTGCAGGCAACGAACTCTCAGCATCGCAGCGCTGGTTTAAGCGCACGTTGCTAGGCGCGCTTAAGCTTCGTTGGGTTACCATTGGTGCACTCTTTGTCATTACTGTTGTGGCTTATGCAAGCTTTGGTATGGTAAAGCAAGGCTTCTTCCCACCTTCCAACGCTCCACTCTTTTTTGTGCATTATTGGGGCCCGCAAGACAGAGATATTCGTGCAACAGAAGTTATCGCTAAGGAAGCGGAAAAACGTATTCTAGAGATGGAAAATGTAACGGATGTCACTACCTTCATTGGCCAGGGTGCTGACAGATTCACCCTTACTTATGCACCTAAAAGCGCTAATGAAAACTATGCCTTTTTCATGGTTCGAGCAAACGAACTAGATAACATCCCAGCTATTCAAGAGAAGCTTAGAAGTAAGCTTACCGACTTAGACTTCGATGCCAATTTCTATATGGAACGCATGCAGTTTGGGCCCGGTTCTGGTGCAAAACTGGAAGCAAGGTTTTCCGGCCCAGATACTGAAGTGCTTCGTGAATTGGCGGAAAAAGCTAAAGCGCTACTTTTTGCAGACGGTCAAGTTAAAGACGTTCGTCACAACTGGCGCGAAAAAGGCTTTGCCATTAACACCCAGTACGATAACTACAACGCGGGTATTGCGGGCGTATCGCACAATGACTTTAGCCAAACTATTCAATACGCGAGTAGTGGTGTTCAGCTAGGCACAGTGCAAGACGGCGACTACGCCTACAGTATTATTGCGAAAATGGGTAAAGCGGAAGACACCGAGCTTCAGTCGATACGCGAGTCGCAGGTATGGTCTACCCAACAACGTCAGTACGTACCTTTTACACAGGTGTCGCAAGGGTTAGAGTTAATGACCGAAGAAATGCGAATTCATCGCCGTGACCGCGTGCGCACCATTACCGTAGAAGCCGAGCCGGGTGACCATGAGACCGCCGCAAAAGCTCTAGCTCGAATTCGTCCGCTCATTGAAGATATTGACCTACCCGCGGGTTATGCTTTGGAATGGGGCGGCGAGTTTGAAAGCTCTAGCGATGCACAAAAAGCACTAGGTGCCGGATTGCCCGCTGGCTTTTTAGTCATGTTTATTATCTCAGTATTGCTGTTCGGTCATGCACGCCAGCCCCTGATTATTTGGCTTGTGGTACCTATGGCTGTGGTGGGCGTAGTAACAGGCCTTCTTAGTACAGATATGCCTTTCGGCTTTATGTCGCTACTGGGCTTTTTAAGCTTGTTCGGCATGCTTATTAAGAATGCTATTGTACTAATTGAAGAAATTGACCTTCAAATTGAAGAAGGCCTGGCTATTCGACAAGCTATTGTTGACGCTACTATCAGCCGTGTACGTCCTGTGTCATTGGCGGCGGTAACGACTATCTTAGGTATGGCGCCGCTACTGTTCGACGCTTTCTTTGCCGATATGGCAGTAACTATCATGGGCGGCTTGGCATTTGCCACAGTACTTACGCTTATTGCAGTACCTGTGCTTTACAGCCTGTTGTTTAAAGTCAGCTATCGTCAGAGCTAAGCCCTAAAAACTAATGGCCTCTTTACCGCAATATTTATAGACGCAGGTAGAGAGGCCACTTTTTTTGAAAAACTCATAAAATATAGACTAGGCGTACCGAGCTACCGCTTAGCCTCTACTCTACTTTGCATAAACTTCATCACATCGCGCCACGACACCATGCCAACTGGGTGCCTACCCTTATCGATAATGGGGATACAGGAAATCTTATGTGTATTAAAAAGCTCAATGGCCGCGAATACTGAGTCAGTAGGATTCAGCGTTATCACTTCACGGGTCATAATTTGATGGGCGCGTTTATCCAGCGTAGCGCGATCTAGCATACGCTCGCTTAACGTGTCGACGAAAGGACTAATCGATTTCATTAAGTCTCTGTCGGATATAATACCCTGCAGTTTATTGTCGTGAACGACCACTAGATGATGAAAGCCCGTTGCAGCAAATAACTCTCTTAACGACTGCAAGCTATCATCCATGTGCACGCTAACTACACGTGTAGACATAATTTTAGCAATGCTCATCAATACTCCTTATTCACTCAGCTTCTTTCTTTTGAAACATTCTGTCGCTAAATAATTGTCGCGACAACTCTAGACGGCAACCACAACTCTGCATACTAGCTCGGTAAATTAAGCCTTTCTGCCTGCTAATAGTATTAGCTAGGCCCATTAACATAAAACACTCTTAGATAAATATCCGTTGCGTATACTTCAAACGTACGGATTCTCGCCCATGGCCACCGCAACGCAGAATAACCTCAAGTCTAGTTCAAGCTGATGGTAATCAGGCTCCATGTGGCAACAAAATTTATAGAAAGCTTTGTTGTGGTCCTTTTCTTTGAAGTGCGCCAGCTCGTGTACTACTAAGGCCTTTAATAAAGGCTCAGGTGCAAGTAGCAAATCACTATTAATGGCTAAGTCGTGCTTTCGCGTTTTACCTTGCATACGGTAGGTATGCGTACCTAACGCATTGGTAACCATATCTCCCTGTTTCTTAAACGCGGCGCGTCCAAATGGGGGCGCATTTTTTAAGTACTGCTTTTTAAAATCCGTCGCGTACTGGTAAAGCAGCTTATCTGTAGTTATATCATGGGCTTTGGGATATTTTTTCAACAAGTAGCTTTTTAGCCGATTGTCCGAAATTAGCTGTAGGGCTTGTTCTACAATAGTTGAAGGGTAGCCATTAAAATACCGGGCATATTCATTCACGTTTATTTCTCCTTAGCAGAAAGAATTATAAAGCATTTGAACGTTATTGATCACAGAGAGCGGCATGAAAAGTTTAAGCTTGAGTCTACTGAGAGAAAGTGCCTTACGTTTCTTCTTAAGCTATTAAAAAATGACAAGCCAGTCTTCACAATGACTTCTTGGCTGAGCGGTTAGGTGCTATCTACTAACTGTATATAGCTAAATAGAATTATTTTTAAACCGCCTTAACTTGATGCATTTTATTAATTGGTTTTTAGGTACTTTAAATAAAAGCCGTAATTTTTAAATTGCTTCTTCGTTTCTCTACTATCCTTGTACTAAAGTAAAATTGTCAGAACAATGCTTTTTAGGCTACATTTCACGCAGACTTCAAATTGGGTAATACAATGATAAAAAAGCCGTACTTGTTTTTCGCGGCCATCTTCAGCTTGCTGCTGGCTAACAGCCCGTCAGCAGAACAAAATAAGTTAAACATTAGCGGTTTTGGCACCTTAGCAACGGCTACCGCTGATACCAACAAATATCAATTTCGAAACGACCGGTCTCAAGCTGAGTTTGCAAAAAAAGATGGCTTTGCATTCAAGCCCTTGAGCTTAATCGGGGTACAGCTCGATTACAGCCTCTCAAACAACCTCGACTTTGTAGGGCAATTTGTTTATCGAGAGCAAGACGAGCAGGACATAGACTCAATAACGCAGATGGCGTTTTTACGCTATGACGTAACGCCTTCATGGCAGATCAGAGCGGGAAGACTTGCAGCCGATATCTTCCATTTCAGTGATACCAGAGACGTATCTATCGCCTACCCTTGGGTAAAAGTGCCTACAGAAGTTTACGGCATTGTCCCAGCTAGAAGCCTTGACGGCGCTGATATTCGTTACTTAAAACGTTATGAAAACTTCAACCTATCGGTAAAGGGTTTTTGGGGTAAAGGAGAGAGTGACTTTTCTAGTGTCGATTTCGAACCCATTACCTTTGACAACCTGAATACACTGGGCATTGAGTTAACCGCTTTTGATTGGAGCGTTGCGTTAAAACACACGCGCACTGAAGCTGGAAATGATAATTTTGACATAGCACAAGTAACATCAGCGGTTGAATTATTACAACCCCTTTGGAGCGGCGCGAGAGATTTTGCCAATTCATTACAACTACTCGACGCTACTATTCACTATACCTCTCTGTATGCCCACCGTAATTTAGGTGACTGGGAAATATCCGGTGAACTTTCGCATATTGATTCAGAATCTGTCGCACTAAGACCCTCTTTTAATGGCTTTCTAAATATTAGTTATCTTTATGGTGCGCATACCTTTTACGGACTATTTTCTTTTGCAGAAACTGATACCTATTTTCTCAGGGAAGAACAGCCTGAATTTCCCATCATTCCTGCTACAGCTGAACTCGCTATGTTTGTTGAAGAAGTGGCCAGCACACTAGCCCACCGACAGAAGTCATTCTCTGTTGGCTGGCGCTGGGACCTTAAAGAAAATCTAGCTTTTAAAGCCCAAATAGAACGCAGCGATATAGAAGCCAGAGGCACAGGCCTTCGGGCCAGAAATGGTTTAGTTGTGGATGACGAGGCGAGTGTCGCTCATACCCTTTTCTTTGCTTTAAGCTTCAGTTTTTAGGGGAGTATCGTGAGATTTTTTGATCGTTACTTTCTAATGCTTACGGTGCTACTTGGGCTGCAAGGTTTTTCTTGTGCTGTAAACGCCTCAGAGAAAATTGTCGTTGTGACACATCCCAAAAACACCGTGCAATTTTTAGACAAAAAAGGCCTTATTGATTTATTTATGGGTAAGTATTCAGCGTTTCCAAACGGCAAGCTTGCCACCCCTATTGATGTCGAAATTGAGACTGAGCTTAAAACCCAATTTTACCAGGCGTTGGTAGGGCTACCCTTAGCACGTGTAAATGCCTATTGGTCTAGGTTGAAATTTTCTGGTCGAGTAAAGCCTCCCGCAATCGAAAAAACCATAGACGATGTGAAACAGCGGTTGAAAGAAGATGAGTCTGCTCTAGCCTATGTTTATGAGTCCGCTGTCACTGACAGCATGAAAGTGGTATATCGTTTTGATTAATGTTCAAGGATTAGGCTTCCGCTTCTCGCTATTTTTAATCGCGGCGTCAATGTTAGTGGTATTTACCACCGCTGAATTTTTTTATCGCACTACCTATGAAAATGAAATTCGTGATGCCAATAATGATATTGAAGAGCTTTATCAGACGGTAGGGGCGACAGCGTCTATTGCGGCTTTCCTAGAAGATGAAGATTTAGCAAAAGAGGCAATTAATGGCTTGGTTAAAAGCGACAAAATTCTAGGGGCTTCAATAAAAAGCGACGCGCTGTACTATCAATTAAACGTAAACGAAGCCATTGATAGTAATATCAATCCACGTGTTTTTATGGTGAGGCATCCCTTCATGCCAGAAGATATCTTGGCTGAAGTCAATGTATATCCGAATTTCGAGCATATTATTAATCAAGCTGAAAAAATCAGTATTGATAATAGCTATTCGCTTTATGCTGAAGCACTCGTGGTTGGCGGCGTAGCATTATTAATCACATACTACATCATCATCTCTCCCATGCTTCGGGTAGGCCGCTCTTTAAACGAAATCACCCCTGGAACATCACAGCGGATCTCCACTCCTAAATATCACTCCCGAAGTGAAATAGGTAAACTCGTCTACGACACCAACCAGCTGCTGAACAAAGTCGAAGAGCAATTTACCCAAGAACGACAATTAAGAGAAGAAATCGAGTTTCTTGAAAAGCGATTTAGAATGCTGTTTGAGAACGCCAAAACTGCAACTGTTTTGATGGCTGAGAATGGCACTATAGCGCTTCGAAACGAAGCGTTTAATGATTTAGTAGAGAAAACAGAGCTTGGAATAAAGCAAGGCTATGGCGAACTGTTAAACGAACTATTCGAAACACCAGAAGCAATGAAAGCTGCACTTCAAGAAGCCTTTGCGCGAAACGAGTTTGCGACGGGAGAGTACAAGCTAAAAAGTAGCGCAAATGACAATGCCATTTGGGTTCAACTTATTGCTAGCCCATTACTGACAGAAGAAGGTGAACGTTACTACCAGCTTACGTTGAATGACATTTCGAGTCGTAGACAAGAGTTACAAAAGCTTGCGCTACAAGCAGATTTTGACGCTTTAACGGGTATCTACAATCGAAATGGCGGTGAAAAGCTCATAGCCAAACTCATGAGAAAGGAACACCAGTTCGCGTTGGCACTGATCGACCTTAACGGTTTTAAAGCGGTAAATGATATTTACGGTCACGATGCGGGTGACGAGGTTCTCATTTTTGTTGCTGAGCAATTGAAAGAAAAAATACGCAAAAACGACGTCGCGATACGTTGGGGCGGCGATGAATTTATGTTGTTACTGCAAGCGGATGATGAAACGTCGGTTCAGAAAGTGGTAGACAAAGTAAATAGTGGTGTTAAACAGCCCTTCTATTTTAACAATGATACAAGGCCTACTGTGGTTTCTATGAGCGTGGGCGTGGCTTTTTATCCTCAAACAAGCAGTAATATGCATGCGTTGATTAAACTCGCTGACAGTGCCATGTATCAAGCAAAACAAAATAAGGTATCGGCACCTGACGACTACCTTATCTTTGCCAACCAATCTCGTTTCGACAATGGATATATGGATTAGAAAGCTTCTAACCACGCTAAGATCCAACCCCCTTGCCACTATTGATTTGTCAATAAAAGTTACTGTCCTTCGACATCTGCGTAATGAACGCAGCATCAACAAAATCTGTACACTATCAACCGTCTTTTTCGCTGTATTTAAAATGCTTATATCAGCGATAGATTATTTATAAAAACCATCTAGCCAGCGAGATAAATAACACTTAGACTGCGAGGATAAAAATAAAAACGACAGGTATTGCGCCAGCGCCCTAGGAGCGCGGCGTCCGACATCATTTTATGTTTTTTCACTACACGCTTATTAATCAAACGGTCCGTGTATTGGTCATTTATTATAAACATAGGTGATAAAGTACTTTTCATTTTAGTTACAAGGGTTCTCAATTTAATGTCACAACAAAAAGTAGGTTTAGTGGGCTGGCGCGGTATGGTTGGCTCAGTATTGATGCAGCGCATGCAAGAAGAGCAAGATTTCGCGCACATTGAGCCCACCTTTTTCACTACCTCTCAAAAAGGCAGTGCAGCGCCAGATTTTGCTGGAAAAGATGCAGGTGTATTAGAAGATGCGCACGATATTGAAGCGTTATCGAAGCAAGATATCATTATCACCTGTCAGGGCGGCGACTACACCAAAGCGGTATACGACGATTTACGAGCCTCTGGCTGGAATGGCTACTGGATTGACGCAGCGTCAGCCCTTCGTATGAAAGACGACGCTGTTATCATTCTAGACCCTGTTAATCGCAAAGAAATTGATAGTGGCATCGCAAAAGGTATTCGCACCTACGTAGGTGGAAACTGTACCGTTTCCCTCATGCTGCTTGCGCTAGGCGGTCTGTTTGAAAAAGACCTTGTTGAATGGGCTTCGCCAATGACGTATCAAGCCGCTTCGGGCTCTGGTGCAAAGCACATGCGCGAACTTATTAGCCAGATGGGCGCCATTCACAGCAATGTGAAAGAGAAGGTTGAAGACCCTGCTACTGCAATTTTGGAAATTGACCAGCAAGTGTCTGAATTTATCAGAAGTTCAGACTACCCTAGCGAACAGTTCGGTGTGCCACTTGCAGGTAGCTTAATTCCTTATATCGATTCGCAACTACCTTCAGGTCAGAGCCGTGAAGAATGGAAAGCCCAAGCTGAAGCCAATAAAATCTTAGGAATTCAAGGCGGCGAAGTACCTATCGACGGTATTTGCGTGCGTGTTGGCGCTATGCGCTGCCACAGTCAAGCCATTACGCTTAAGCTTAAGAAAGACTTGCCTGTAAGCGAAATTGAAGAGATTCTTGCAGCTCACAATGAATGGGTAAAAGTGGTTCCAAACGATCGCGACGCGACCATGCAAGAGCTCACCCCAGCGAAAGTTACCGGCACGCTGTCTATTCCAGTTGGCCGTATTCGCAAATTGACTATGGGCCCAGAGTATATTTCGGCATTTACCGTAGGGGATCAGCTATTGTGGGGTGCCGCAGAGCCGCTTCGCCGAATGCTGCGCATTGTGCTTGAGCAAAACTAACTGCTAGCTTTTAGCTAACTAAATAGAAATTAAAACGCCTTCTGTATTACTGCCAGCAAGGCGTTTTTTGTTTAAGGCACAATGGAATACCGTGCTGTTTAGCGCTGAGCTATTCCAAGTGCACTTTTATCTACTAGGCTGTCTCAGACCATACGGCAAGCTCATTCCCACCCGGCTCGACAAAGTGGAATCGACAACCGCCAGGAAAATCAAATAAGGGCTTGGTAATTGTACCGCCCGCGCTTTCTATATTAAGCTGAGTTTCAGAAATGTCAGCGGCATAAAGTACTAACAAGGGCGCCCCGCTTTCCGCTCGAGTCACTCGCTCAGCAGCAAATATCCCACCATCCAAACCCGCATTGCTAAACGCGCTGTATTCATTACCGTAGTCAGTAAAGCACCAGCCAAACGCAGATTCAAAAAACGTTTTAGAACGGCGAATGTCTAGAGATGCAAATTCGACATAGTTGAGTGTTGCATTGTTTTGCATGGATGTGAGGCCTGATTATAGGTGATATTAACTTTATAATAGCACCTATTGATATCTAATCGATTATATAGGTATTGATACAATCACGATGTTGAAGTGTTAAGGAAACAGCAAGTTTTAGGCTAAAAACTGATGTCCCACTGCAGAGAGTAGATGGTTTCGTCCCCTACTTCAGTATCAAACTGATCCAGTGAAACTCTGCTTACCTCTGCGGTTATTTTGTTTTCATGACCGTTAAAAAAATAGTTAATTGCTACCGACTTTTCAAAAAAGTGGTCGTTTTTTTCATTGTCACGTGGCGAATAAGTCCCGAAGCGTGTTGACATTTCAAGGGGCTCTGGCCACCAGCTGATTGATTCATTTAAAAAATATCCCGCCTGCACATAATAGCCGCGCAGCGTGGTTTTTGTATTGTTGTTCGCTAAATCCACAATATCTTTCTCATGATATTCCGCTTGAGCATTAAATCCTTTATAAAAATAGGCACCATCAATCACAAACTGCTGAATGTCGTACTGACCTTCTATCTCGCCCGCACTAAAGTTGGCTAAATTACCAGCACCAGAGGAAGAAAAACGTGTAAACTGGCTTTTGAACTTCGCCCCTGCTATTGCTAGGGCAGCTTTAGGATTAGCCGTTCGTTTAATGTCACTGTTTTTAAACCCAACAGATTCACCTAACATGTTCCACTGTAATCGACCTGTATACATATTCTCGCCATCGTGATTACTATAATCACCACGACCTGAGCCATTAAATACCCCTACCCAGTAATTAAAGTTGGCCGCGCCTGGGCCTTTAAGATTACCGTAAAGCGATGCCCCCATTTGCCTATCTAGAGTAAATATTCTATTAGTAATTGAGCGATCCAACATTTGTTGGCCGCCACTGCTAACACTGCGCTCTCTGGAATACTCAACTTTCCACTGACCAAATTTAAACCGAAGCGAGTCATACTTTTCGAAGGATAGTGTAGCGGTCAGCGTGCGCTGATCGGCAGCATCGTATTCCACACCGTATTGAATCCAAGGCAAACCAATGTGACCGTCTAACTTGACTCGCGCCCTGTTAACGCCAAATTGATTACCTGCGTTATGCTCAAAGTCAGCACGCTCTGTAGGTTGGCTTATACCGGGATTGGCATAGCGAAACTGAAGTCGGCCGCGCACGCGTAGTGAGAAGGTGTTGTTGTTGCTTTGAAATGAAAGGCCGTTGCCATGGTAACTTGAAAAAGTTGCGCTAGATTCACGCTTAATATCAACCTCAGACGCTACAACCGCCGTATGGAAAAGCGACGCCCATAGAACACTAATCAGAAGACAAGAGGAAAAACGATTTTGAAAAAGCAAGGCATGTCAATATAACAGAAGTTTGCGCGCAGGATATCTACTTTAGTATAAGAATCAAGAGCTCTGACATAAAAATGACATAAAACTGTAATATTTAACGTTGAACTACGTCGTTAGACTGGCATATCACGTTAATAGTAGAGCATTTGGGGGTAAGTAAGGACTTCCCTTTTGGGCAACTTCATGTTGTTTGATCAGGCTAACAATATGCTTATTCACTGGCGTAGCTATCTGATTTTTTTCACCGAGCCTGACTATCTCACCATTTAAATAATCTATCTCAGTTCGCCTCCCAAGCAACAGATCTTCATACATTGATGAGCGTGCTTCAGGGTCTATTTTGAGCGTTGATGCGGCAACCACGTTAAATAAAGAATTAGGCAATTTCATAATTGTTGGCATAAGTTTGGGAATGACCTTCCCCGTTCTTGCAGGTGTAATTCCTTCCGCTTTTAATACTGCTAACGCCTCAGACAGCACTTTTGCCATTACTAGCCTGTATTCACGGTTCCCTAGCTGCGACTTTAGCGGTATGCCCGATAAGGCATTTACCGCATTGTTTAGATTCATAATAAGTTTGCCATACTGGACGGCAGCCATGTCGTTATAAGCTGTTACTGGAAGCGATGCGTTTTCAAGCACCTCTATCAGGTCTTTGCATTTATTGTTCGGATCTTCTATGGCTATATTGCCTTCAGTACCACAGTGAAAGTGTCCGTGGCCCTTATAAAAGACATTAAAAGGCACCATGCCTGCAACAACTGCTTGATTAAGCTTCTGGCGAAGCATATATGCGTTACTCACACCATTTTGAAGACTAATGACAACGGCAGAGGGTTTGGCCCACAACTTAATAATATCTGCCGCCTGCTCGGTGTCTTGGCTCTTTACGCATAGTAGGATGACATCTGCACTGGCTAAGCTATCGTTATTCAATGAAAAATTGACGTGTTCAACATCGGTAATTTGATGGCGGCTTTGCCAGTCGGTCACTTTCAGTCCATTTGCTAAAATGTCGTCACATAATCGCTGTCGACCGATAAGCGTAAGTGTATTAGTCCCATTAAGCGTAAACCCGGACGCCAACAAACAACCTGCAACATAACAACCAATACTACCCGCACCTAACACCACGACTTTCATTGATGTAATTCCCATCTTCTAAACTTTTTGTTATCCGGTTAGACTGCTTTGTAATGATCAAAATGTAAACACCAAAATCACATCTATATAACAAAAAAATGTTTTTGTATCAGTTATTTCCTATTAGTGTGATTCAATCTTTCAATTTTCTTGTGTCGCATGATCTCCCTAGAATTAGACCAAGTAGTCAATTTATATATATGTTCAATTAGAGGGTCTCTAATGTTCGCTCAACAATCTGCGCCAACTAATACTTGCAACGCTGAAAATTCTGCCCATAACAAAGTTAAAGTTGCGTTAGTCGCAGAGGGTGGCGGTCAGCGCGGTATTTTTACAGCCGGTGTACTTGATACATGGTTAGATGCTGGGCATGACCCCTTCGATATCCTTATTGGCACATCGGCAGGCTCGCAAAACTTAACAAGCTTTGTGGCACGTCAAAAAGGCTATGCAAAACGTCTTATTCGAGGCTTGACCCGGCACAAACGATTTTTCCAAATGGGAAGAGGGTTAATGGGCAAGCATATTGTCGATTTAGACTGGTACTTTGATAAAACCCAAGAAGCGAACCGTTTACTAGATTTAGATACGGCTAAAAGCAATGTGGCAGATAGAGAACTACTGTTTACGGCTACGAACTCTAGAGACAGGAAAGCTTATTTCTTGAATCCAATGAAAAGCCAAAACAACTGGGTTGAGTTGATTAAAGCATCGAGCGCACTCCCCTTACTGTACAAACAAGGGGTGCCGCTTCACACTGAAATCGAGACCAAACAGGCCGCAAATACCGATTTTTATTTAGATGGTGGATTAGCTGCGCCATTACCCGTAACCGAAGCTTATAACCGTGGCGCTACAAAAATAGTAGTGATAAGAACCGTAGATAAAGGTTTTCAGGCACAGTCACCTTGGCTACAAAAACTAAGCGCAGTGATGTGCGCAACAGGCACCTGCCCAAAAACCATCGACTATTTACTGCAACACGAACATGCGTATCAAAAAGAATTAGCGTTTATTGAAAATCCACCTGATGGTGTTGAAATTATTCAAGTATTTGCGTCAGATAAACTACAAAGTAAGCTATTAGGTAGCACCGACGCGCAGCTACGTCATGACTACAAACTGGGAATAATGGCGGGGTCTTCATTTTTGACAAAGATTGAAATACCTTCAATCGCGTATGACAGAAACATGCGCTTTACATCGCCACCGGTTCAACGTCCAGCGCAACCCAAGCCTGCTAGACCAGTTGCTGCATCACAGTGTCTAAGTGCCTAAAAAACGGGTACAAAGGTTTTCAACACGATTAAAGCATTAAAATAATAAAAAGCCAGCTATTTTCTGAGTATAGCTGGCTTTTCGCTGCGAAATTACGAGTTACTAGTCAAACATGTAAGATACTGTTGCGCCGAAAGTTCTTGGCTGACTTGGGTAAGCATTGAAGCTGCCAGCCTGTATGGGAGGTGGAAATGCTGACAAATAGTATTCATCATTGTTTAAATTCCTCACCCATAGTTGAACACTAATTCCGTTAGTAAAGGTTAATCCTGCACTGGCATTTAGCATGTTAACTTCACGAGTGAGTTCAGGTGGAACATTCTCTACAAGTTGTGTTTCACTCTCATGTAGATAATCACTTCGAATAAAACCAGTAGTGCCATTTTCGAATTCTAAGTGATAAGTCAGGCCTGCAACGAAGCTTCGTTCATGTATGCCTGCGGGCTGCGTACCTGAAAGATCGATTGGTCCATTCACGCCATTTGCACCAACAAAAGAGTCGTAAACTGGGTCTAAAATTGTCCCAGCAAAGCTAAATACTAAATTCTCTGTTACATCTAGCGTTGAATCAAATTCAAGACCCTGCGTTGACTGTTTCCCGGCGTTCGCCAACACGTACCCCGTGCCTACAAATGTACTCGATTGAAAGCCTTCGATTGTTTGGTCGAACAGCGTGACGTTAAATGCTCCCCGTTTGAACCTTGCTTTTACCCCCAATTCATAAACCGTTGACTCTTCCGGCCCAGCATAGCGGGTTCCATACGTCTGATTAACACGCGCCAAATTGCCAGATTCCAGTGCCGATTGGTCAGAACCAAACGGTCGTGTGTCGCGGGAAAGGTTCCAAGACGAGGCTTTGAAGCCTGTAGCAGCAGTAGCGAATACGTTAAAGTTTTGATTAATCTCGTATGCGATACGCGCACTCCACGTCACTTTATCATCGTTAGTATTACCGTCTTCTACAGTATTAGGAAAAACGAGTTGCGGAGGCAAAAACTGAACGCCTTGGAGCGTGGGAATAAAACCAGCTAAAGCCGGTACCGCTGTTGATAACGGCACACCGAAAACTGTGGGATCATTTATGATATCGATAGAGGATAACACTTCGTTATTGTTTTGTTCTACCGATACGTCTTTCTCGTCTTCTGTGTAACTGACGCCCACTGTTGTAGTGAGTCTATCCGAAATATGGTAATCAAGATTAAAGAACACAGACAATGCATCATTTTTTTGTAGAAACTCGCTATTCACGAACTGATTTTCATTAAAAAAAGTACCCGGCGCTTGACCATACAAAGGTTCAAATGCGCCAAGAAATCCATCAGGGAAAACCGCATCAAATGGCAACGGAGTAGGTAACGAAGCGAGTGCTTGTGCTACCCCCGAATTCAACAGTACGTCAAAATAAGGCCGAATGTTTTGTCCGTAGAATAAGGTATCACCTGTATCTACCTCTTCTGAGAAGTAGAACATCCCGAACATCCAGTCCAATGTATTTTCGCCAAGGGAAGTAAGACGAAGTTCCTGAGTGAAGGTATCTATCTCTGTGTGCCCTTCCTCTGACAAAATATCAAGCGATGTATAATCTACATCCGCGAAATAGTCAGATTTATTGTTTCTGTAAGCGGTGATAGAGGTTAACGCGAATGTATCAAAATCAACGTCGATTTGGAGAGAAATTCCGCCATCCTCTACCGTGTTACTGGGATTAAAATTCAGCGCAGATTTGAAAGCAAAGGGATCATCAGTCTCTAACACGGTACCGCCCAATGCACGTACGACAGCCGTTGTAGGTCCATTAATAACGTCCGCCACAGTGCAACAGCGTTCATCTATCTCACTATAGTCAGCAATAAATCTAAACTTAACGTCGGTGCTAGGTTCGTATAAAGCCTGCCCTCTTATATTCCACCTATCACGATTATTTAGCGTATCTACGCCATCAACAACGCTTTCAGTATAACCATCACGTTTGTTCACTCCACCAGACAAACTAAATGCAAACTCATCGGTTATACCATTTGTATAGTACCCTTTTAGTAATCGCTGATCATAATTGCCCACTCCTAGCGTCAATTTACCCTCTTCGGTGAAAGAGGGTCCTTGCGTTCGCACACTTATTACCCCAGCCGATGCGTTTTTCCCAAAGAGTGTACTTTGCGGGCCACTTAATACTTCAACCTGCTGGACGCGCGGTAAGTCGCCAATTTGTGCGGCGGCCCTTGAACGGTATACACCATCAATAAAAACTCCAACAGAAGGTTCAATTCCCGTATTGTTCGCACCATTACCAAAACCGCGAATCGAGAAATTGGTATTTGCTGAACGTTGTAAAGGGTTCACTCTTAATGTTGGCACTAACGCCTGTAAATCCTGAATATCTAGTACTTGAGTTTGCTCGATAGCTTCTCCGCTAGTAACAGATACAGCGATAGGCGTTTCCTGAAGCCCCGTACTTCGCTTAGAAGCGGTGATTAGTATCTGTTCATACAACTCGTCTTCAGCTTGCTCGTTAGTTTCCTGTGACATAGCGGCGTGGCAATGCAAGCCTAGGCACAACGCAATTAATGTAGTAGTGCGGTTTAGGTTAAAGCGGGCGGGTAAGCGTTTACTCATCTTTCACAATTCTCTTGCTAATTTTTATTTTAAGGAGCCTCTGCTTACACGACACATTCCACATGGCTCAACATTTAGTTGTAATTACAATAACTACGCATCAATCGAAATGTAAACAGAATGTATACAATATGATAATAGAAGTGATGACGGGTGAAACGATTACAATTTAGTCGAAAGCAAGAAAATAGTGGGATGTAGAGGAACCAGGTAGGAACTAAAAGGTGATATTTAATATTTTAATATATTGAAATCATTGAAATCGATTAGGTAACGTCGATTTCGTTAAAGAAAGTGAATATTGCTAAATGTTTACCTTCGTTTTTCGGCTCACTAACATCAATAATAAAAATACAACCAGTTGATTATATTTGACTTTTTATCAACCAACTTGACAGAGGGTATTAAAAAAATTATAAAACGCGTTTTTAGTATAAAGCGAAGTCAAAAATGTCAGAATTATCAACACCTGTAAAACAAACTGAAGCGCACAAACTTATTGAAGGTTTATTGAAATCTAGTGATCCAGCGGCCGAACTAGACAAGATTTCTGAAGAGTACAACATCGCGAACTGGGGGCAAACAAATGCTGTTTCAGCCGACCTTTATAATGCAGTGCGCGACTTGCTTGGCAAGGGTGTAGTGACAGGTAACGACCTTGTGGCCGGCAAAGACACCATGGACCCAATTGTACATAAAGTACAGGAAGAAACAGAAAAGCTTATCGCTACCCCAAGCGAAGCAGACGCTGACCGTGTTCAAACCTTTGTACTTGGCTTCCTACGCACCTTCGTAAGCCAATTGCTTCACCCTGGTACAAAGAAAGCGATTTACGCGAAAAAACTTCCAGACCTAATTAAAGTATATCAGCAGGTTGCGAAATAATAAGCAGCAGCGCGGAATCAGAGACGAAAAGCCATCTGCTCAAGCATACCCGCGTCGCAATAAATGCGCTTAAAAAGAAACCCGCTACACAGCGGGTTTCTTTTTGCTTTAGCGAGAAGAATACACGCATCATTCAGCGCTGATCGGTAGACACAAAAAAACCGGCGTAAAGCCGGTTCTTTGTATTTGGCGGAGAGAGAGGGATTCGAACCCTCGTTAGGTTTAACCCTAAACACACTTTCCAGGCGTGCGCCTTCAGCCACTCAGCCACCTCTCCAAATTTTTTTTCAAGAAGATTTCGACTACGAAAATCCTTGAGCGCGCGTATAGTAGGTAAAGCCGCGCGCTTAATCAAGAACTTGCTGGAAATTATTCAACAAGTGCTTATAAAACGTGCGTTTACAGCCCACCTTTCGCTTTTAACTCAGCTGAAAAGTTAAGCATTCGATCTAGCGGAATAAGTGCCCCTTTGCGTAACTCATCATCAACAAAGATTTCATGACCGTCACCCTCACCTGTTAAAGACGCCTTAATCGCCTCTAAGCCGTTCATCGCCATCCACGGGCAGTGAGCACAGCTTTTGCACGTAGCGCCGTTACCGCCCGTTGGAGCCTCTATAAACGTCTTCTCTGGCGTAAGTTGTTGCATCTTGTAGAAGATCCCTTTATCGGTAGCGACGATAAAGGTGTCGTTATTCATGGTTTGCGATGCTTTAATAAGCTGGCTGGTTGAGCCAACCGCATCGGCCATGTCTACTACGCTCGCCGGAGATTCAGGATGAACTAGAACCGCAGCATTTGGATACAAGGCCTTCATGTCTGCAAGTTTCTGTGCAGAGAATTCATCGTGAACGATACACTCGCCCTGCCACATTAGCATGTCGGCGCCGGTTTGCTTTGCGATGTAAGAACCTAGGTGCCTGTCTGGACCCCAAATGATCTTCTTGCCCTGGCTGTCTAAGTGCTCAACAATTTCCAACGCTATGCTTGACGTTACTACCCAATCAGCGCGAGCTTTCACCGCTGCTGATGTATTCGCGTAAACCACAACAGTGTGATCAGGATGCTGGTCACAGAATTCGCTGAACTCTTTCACTGGGCAACCAATATCAAGGGAACAGGTCGCTTCAAGTGTAGGCATTAGCACGGTCTTTTCCGGGCTAAGAATCTTTGCTGTTTCGCCCATAAAGCGAACGCCAGCAACAATTAACGTTTGCTCTTCTACATCTCTACCAAAGCGCGCCATTTCCAACGAGTCAGCCACACAGCCGCCAGTCTCTTCAGCGAGAGCCTGAATTTCATGGTCTGTGTAATAGTGTGCGACAAGCACCGCGTTACGGGCCTTAAGCAAGGCTTTGATCTCTGCCTTTAACTCAGCTTTACGTGCTTCTGATAATGGCTGTGGTTTTGCTGGGAACGGGTACTCTACCTGATCCACTCGAAATGCTACTGACATTAACCTACATCTCTGTTGCGACAAGGGTGCGGATTATACCCAACTGTCATAAAAATTACATACTACCTATTCAACATAAGCGTAATTAAATAGTCGTAGATGTGCTTATCTGTTCTACTACATGGGGTTGAGCAAACCAGATCAAAGTGCAAATGAGATAAGTAACGTCTTGAAACACAAACAGTGTTTAGATTTTGAGTTGGGTTCGGGTATTTATGTCGTTGATGCTGGGAATTTATACTTACAACGATTTTAGGAAGAAGCCTAAATTCAATGCTGAATACGTACGATATAAGACTTGATGGTGGGTCGTGCTGGATTCGAACCAGCGACCAATTGATTAAAAGTCAACTGCTCTACCAACTGAGCTAACGACCCATCAAGTAACACATAAATAATTTCAGCAATTCAAATGATGGTGGGTCGTGCTGGATTCGAACCAGCGACCAATTGATTAAAAGTCAACTGCTCTACCAACTGAGCTAACGACCCATCATTTGTTGCTAGGAGAGAAAGTGGTGGGTCGTGCTGGATTCGAACCAGCGACCAATTGATTAAAAGTCAACTGCTCTACCAACTGAGCTAACGACCCTTTCTTTCCTGTTGTTGCCTATGTCTTGGCAACGGCGGCATATAATACTCAGATTTTTATTCGACGCAACCCATAACGTCCTTTTATTTTCATTTTTCTGTCAAATTACGACTAAACGGTCAAAATGAAAACAAATCGCTGGGTATTTATACCAGCCTTCGGTGAGTTTTCTCGATTTGTTACGGATAGAAGCAAGATTTGGTGCAGAAGATTTTAGCCGTCTAAATAGAATATTCCTAAAAAATAAAAAGATAAAACAATAAAAAAGCCTCTTTAAAAGAGGCTTTGTTCATTACAAGTTATTTAATCTAGATTCTGCTAAACGTTTTGCAGAAGAATCTGGGTATTCGTTTATAACTTGTTGAAACAGCTGTCGTGCTGTTGCACTGTCCCCTGTCCGCTCTGCAATGACACCGAGTTTTAGTAAGGCATCAGGTCGCTTAGTCGAATCGGTAAAGCGATTAGCAACGATATTGAATTGTTCGCTTGCTTCACTCCACTGCTGTTTATTAAACAACAGCTGCCCCAGCCAATAGTGCGCATTCGGCGCATAGCCACTGTTGGGGAAGCGTGAAATGAACGATTGAAATGCAGGAATGGCTTTATCGTACTCACGAGACTTAAGGATCAGATTTACCGCATTTTCGTAGGCTTCATCTTCACCCGCTTGAGCTGCTTGCGTTGGTGTAGAAGACGCTGGAGAGCTCACAGAGCCGGAATCAACGCCAGCACTAGGCATCGCACTACCCTGTAACGCTCCGCTTTGCTTAAGTGCTTCTACGCGCTTATCGATTTCAAGATAAAGCTCACGCTGACGCTCTAGTACTTTTTGAAGTTCATTGGTATTCACCTCAACCGCACCGCGTAGCTGATCCACTTCCATTTGCATGTTGTCTAACTGGGTTTGCAGCCTATGCTGCATCTCAGTTCGACTTTTAACAATGCGCTCTAGTACAACGATACGCTGCTCTAATTCGCTGCCGCCGTTTGCGTCTACCACCGGCGCTTGCGCGAATGCGGTAGAAACAGCAAGGGCGGCACATAACGTGACGCCCATTTTTAATGTCTTATTCGTAAGAAAAGTCATTAGCGGTAAACAACCACTCCGCGACGGTTTTGAGCAAATGCATACTCAGTAGAACCCATCACTGCTGGTTTTTCTTCGCCGTATGAAACAACGTTTACTTGGCTGCTGCTAACGCCTGCATTAAGTAGATAAGTTTCTACCGACTGCGCACGACGCTCACCTAGCGCAATGTTGTACTCTGGCGTACCACGGCTGTCAGTGTGACCTTCTATGGTCACTTTAGTACTTGGGTTTTTCACCAAAAACGCCGCGTGCTTGTCTAGTATACGTTGAAACTCTGGCTTAATGCTTGAGCGGTCAAAGTCAAAATAAACGGTTTGTTCGTTTTTCAGCGCTTCCATTTCTTGCTGAACCATTTCTTCTTGACGCTTCATACGCTGAGCAGCTTCTGCTTTAACACGCTGAGCTTCTGCTTCACGAGCTTCGGCTTCCGCAGCGGCTTGCTCTTGGGCTAGACGGTTACGCTCTGCTGCCAACTCTTCTTCGCTAGGGCCTGAAGAACATGCCATCATTGTCACTACTGGCAATGCGATAATGAAGCTCTTCATCACTTTATTCATTTGCATCCTACTAATCCTTAAATTTTATTGTTTAGTCGTTAAATTGTTAGAACAAAAATGGTGACCAACTTGGCGATTTAACTTGCCCATTGGCTGCTGGTAACCTAGCTTTAAAACGCCCATCAAGAGAAACCAACGACAACACTTGGGTGCCCTCATGAAGGGTGCTGTATATAATCATGCTTCCGTTCGGCGCTATACTTGGAGATTCATCTAAGTACGTCCGTGTCAGTACTTGCGGTGAACCACCATCCAAAGACTGCTTGGCAATGTGATAGTTCCCATTAGTTTGGTTAACCATCACCATTTGCTTGCCGTCTGGGGAAATTGTAGCGCCAAGGTTTTGTTCACCCACATAGGTGACTCGCCTTACTTTCCCAGAATTTAAATTTACGCTATATATCTGGGGTTTACCACCCCGTTCCGAGCTAAATATCAAACCACTGCCGTCGGGTAGCCATGCAGGCTCCGTATCAATCGCTCTATTGCGTGTAACTCGACGAAGATTTTTTGTCGCTAAGTCCATCACATAGAGTTCAGGGTTTCCATCTTTCGACAAAACCATAGCAAGTTGCTTGCCATCTGGTGAAAACACGGGGCTACTGTTTATTCCGGGAAAATCAGTAATTCGAGTGCGTTCACTGGTATAAATATCTTGGATGAAAATTTGCGGCCTGCGGTTCTCAAAGCTAACGTAAGCTAACTTCTCGCCATCTGGTGACCATACGGGCGACATGAGCGGCTCGGGAGAAGATAATAAGCGCGTCTCGTTTTCACCATCATAGTCTGCAATAACTAATTGATACGGTTTTTCAACCGTATCGCGGTCACGTACTATGACGTAAGCGATTTTTGTAAGAAACGCGCCGCGAACCCCGGTTAGTTTTTCATACACTATGTCGCTAATTCGATGCGCGTACTGTCGAAAATCTCGCCCGTTTATCACCGCCTGACGTGCAGCTAATACATGGTCGTTACTTGCCACTAAGCTACCGTTTTTGAGCACTTTCGCCTGACCGTTATCCACTTGCCCTTTCAAGATATCAATCAATTCGTAGCTTACCAGATAACGGTCGCCCTCTTGCGGCTCAATACTCCCAACCAATACCGTATCAACGCCAAGTGTTGCCCATGCTGTGTAGCTCACTTGCGCTACAGTCTCGGGGTACTGTGGCATTTTGTCGACAGATACCGGGTTAAACTTACCGCTTCGCATCAAGTCCGCCATCACAACTTTAGATATATCGCCAGGCATACTGCCCTGACCTTTCCATTTAAATGGCACAACCCCGATTGGACGCGCACTATCGACGCCTTCGGTTATCACAATTTCTAAGGATGCAAACACTTTGGCACTAAATACCATCGTAATAAGCGCTATCCATAAACCTAGTTTTTTCATACCACTATAATTCCACTTTTAAAGTAATGTCTTTTAACTGCTCATAAACGTCTGGCGCATCGGACACGGGTAGTTTTTCAGCCCGACGTACGGCACTTTCGGCGGCTCTACACAAAGCATCATTTCCACCTAGTACCTTGATACTAGTCACAAAACCTGTGGTCGCCAGTCGTATATTTAAGCGACAGGTTTTACCGTTATAGCTATCGTCTGAATACAAGTTGCGCTTAATGGTTTGCTGAATTAGTGCGGTGTAGCGCTCTACTTCAGTAAGTACCTGTTTACGCCTGCGTTCTTGTTGAGCAGCTTGCTCTTGTGCAAGTTGCTCTTGCATGATCCTTTCCATTTCAGCACGTTCAGCCGCTTCTTTTTTCTTACGCTCGGCCTCGGCTTTCGCTTTTGCTTCCCGTTCTTTTCGCTCTTTTTCTTTCTGCGCCGCTAAGCGTTCTAGATCTTTTTGACGTTTAGCTTCGGCTGCCTCGGCTTCACGCTTTTCCTTTGCGCGCTTTGCAGCAAGCTGCTGTTGGCGTTTTTTCTCGGCAGCCGCTTGCGCTTGTCTCTGTTTCTCTTGCTCTTCAGCTCTTGCTTGTGCTTCCGCTTGTGCCTGAGCTTTTTTCTGGTCGGCTATCGCTTGGGCATCAATAAAAGTCGCCTCAATTACAGGTGCATTCGACGGCATGCTCGGCAAAGGCTCAGGAGAGAAACTGACGCTAATAAGCAACAGAGCGGCGATAATGATATGCAAGCCAATCGATTTATATAAGCCCATTTGTTCTGGGCTTATATTGCTGGTCTTTTGCGTCTTCACATCGCCTTTTGCGCTATTGGATGCATTCGCGTTTGATGTGCTTTTCGACACTTCGGGTTTTGACATATCTATATTACTCAACCGGATCCGTCATCAACCCTACTGAAGGTACTCCAGCCTGCTGTAATAACACCATTAACTGTATGACCTCGTTATACGCTACCTGTCCGTCCCCCTTAACCACTACGGGTGTTTCGGGTGCTTTTACTAACTGCGCTTTTACAATAGCACCTAACTCTTCCTTACTAACCGGCGACTCCTGATCTTCACCTACATTAATGAAATAGCGACCTTTGACATCTACTGAAGCAATGATCGGCGGCGAATCTTCCTGTTCTATAGGATTAGCACTCGCTTTAGGCAAATCTACTTTCACACCCTGTGAAATAAGCGGCGCCGTAACCATAAAGATAATAAGCAGTACCAGCATCACGTCGATATAAGGCACTACGTTTATCTCAGATACCGGCCTGCGACGTTTTCTTACATACATAACAAGTCCTCCGTTTGGATTGTAAACGCTTAGGCTTGTTGTTGTGCTTGCGCAGCAACGGCTTGGCGGTGAAGGATTGCAGAAAACTCTTCCATGAAGTTGCCGTAGCTATTTTCTAGCTTTTCAACTTGGTGACTGAAACGGTTATATGCGATCACCGCTGGAATAGCCGCAAAGAGGCCGATAGCAGTTGCGATTAGCGCCTCTGCAATTCCAGGTGCCACCATAGCTAGCGTCGCTTGTTGTACCTCTCCTAGTGCGATGAAGGCATTCATAATCCCCCAAACAGTACCAAACAGACCGATATAAGGACTAATAGATCCTGCGGTGGCTAAAAAGGGTAAACGGCTTTCAAGCTCTTCAACCTGACGGGACATCGAAACGCGCATAGCACGGTATGTGCCGTCAACAATACCGTTGGTAGCTGTGTTAGATTTGCGCAGGCGGACAAACTCTTTAAAGCCTGAGCAAAAGATGCTGCCCATACCTGTTAGGTTGGTTCTCGCAGAAAGTTCTTGATACAAACGATTAAGATCAGCACCAGACCAGAATTTATCTTCAAATTGACGCATTTCGTTACGTGCTGCAGAAAGCGCCTTGCTTCTTTGAAATATAAAAGTCCACGACGCAACAGAAACGCTCAATAGCAAAAGCATAACAAGCTGGACAATAAAGCTGGCTTGAAGGAACAAGCCAATAAAAGTGAGATCAGATGACACGCGAAATTTCCCCTAACAATATACGTGGTAGTCTTTTTGGCTTCATAACTGCCAAATCGACGCAGGCAACCTTAATATTTCCTGTTACTAAGGTAACACCTTGTTCATTTTTAATAATTTGTTGAAACGTCATACTAGCGCCTTTCAATTCTACAACGCGAGTTTCAATACTCAACAGCTGATTGAACCGTGCAGGCGCATAATTATGCATTTCAACGTGTTTGACGACAAAAGCGATGGATTGTTCCATCAAGGTATCTTGTTCAAACCCCAGCTCGCGAAGCCATTCAGTTCGCGCCCGCTCCATAAACTTTAGGTAGTTCGCATAATACACAATACCGCCTGCGTCAGTATCTTCGTAGTACACTCTTACCTGATGTAAATGCATAAACATTCCTTTACCTAAAGAATTAATAATCCAAAACAGAGTTAAATTAGCTATTTATCGCGACAAAATGCAGTTAAAAAACCGCTTTAAAACCCCAGCAAAGCTAACATTTAATCAAATAAAAACCAATATTAAACACTTGGTTAACACATTAGTTTTTCTAATTTAAAAACACAATTTTACTCAATTGTAGTTTTTTCTGCTCTCCCTATAATGCACAGCATCAGTCGTACAGAGCGTGATGGTGCTTAGCACGATCATGCAAGAGATATTCTCCTGTTAGACATGAGTTCCCTGGATTTATTTCCTTCAACACTTGTTGTTTTAGCCCGCTCAATGAGCGGGCTTTTTTTTGCCTAAAATATATTAGCTAAGCACTTGAATTATCAATCTATATCGGCCATCCACTTTAAGCTTGCGCTTCACAATAATTCAGCACAAAACTCATGTGTAAGTCGGCACTGATACGACTACGCATTCCTTATTCAAGCATTGACTTGTAGTGATTAATACCAAAAAAAGCCCAGCAATCCTGCTAGGCTTAATGACAACATCGCTCTATTGCTATTAGAGTGGAAAATTACTCAGAGGGAGCGAAGCCAAAATGAAGATAGGCGCGCTGTGAAACAATACGGCCACGTGGCGTGCGCTGTAAAAAACCTTGCTGAATAAGAAACGGCTCAATTACGTCTTCTATGGTTTCTTTCTCTTCGCCAATGGCTGCCGCTAAATTGTCTAAGCCTACTGGACCACCATCAAACTTTTCGATAATAGCAGTAAGCAATTTGCGGTCCATGTAATCGAAACCTTCTTTGTCTACGTCAAGCATATCTAGCGCTTTAGCAGCCGTGTCGGCTCCAGCCGTACCGTCAGATTTAATTTCTGCATAGTCGCGGACACGGCGAAGTAGACGATTCGCAATACGAGGCGTTCCTCGAGAGCGCCGTGCCACTTCTTGTGCGCCTTCTTCGTTCATTTCTAAGTTAAGATAGCTCGCACTTCTGGCAACGATACTGGTGAGATCTTTCACGTTGTAAAACTCTAAGCGCTGCACAATGCCGAAACGGTCGCGTAATGGCGACGTCAACGAGCCTGCACGGGTTGTGGCGCCCACTAAGGTAAACGGAGGGAGATCTAATTTAATAGAACGCGCTGCGGGCCCCTCACCTATCATAATATCAAGCTGATAGTCTTCCATAGCAGGATAAAGAATTTCTTCTACTACTGGGCTTAAGCGATGTATTTCATCGATAAACAATACGTCGTTCCGTTCAAGGTTGGTAAGCAGTGCGGCCAAGTCTCCGGCTTTCTCAAGCACGGGCCCGGACGTGGTTTTAATGTTCACGCCCATCTCATTCGCCACAATGTTTGCAAGAGTAGTTTTTCCTAACCCTGGCGGACCGAAAATAAGTAGGTGGTCTAGCGCATCGTCGCGATTGCGCGCAGCTTGAATAAAAATTTCCATTTGCTCACAAACGTGAGGCTGCCCTGTATAGTCTGCTAGCATTTTAGGGCGAATGGCGCGATCGATGACCTCGTCTTCGGTACTGGCTTCAGGCGTAATCAGTCTGTCGGCTTCAATCATGATAGTTCTACTTTAAACGGTGATGCGAAGATAGCCTATCTCAATGTAGACATCTTCACTGTACGCCATTAAATGGCAGCTTTTAATGCTTCGCGAATGAGGGCTTCACTTTCCATACCCTCTTTATATACGCTGTCGACTAGCTTACTCGCTTGGGTTGGTTTGTAACCGAGTGCGATCAGTGCGCTTTGTGCCTCTTCGCGGGTGTCATTTAACGCTACTATACTGTTACCCGAAAGCAAATCGCTGCTATGTGGCGGCATAGTAATGCTTTGCGTTTTACCAAATTTCGCCAACCGGTCTTTCAGCTCTACCACTAAACGCTCTGCAGTTTTCTTGCCTATACCCGGTAAGCTTACCAGCGCAGATACATCTTCATTTTGTACGCTCGCCAAAAATTGCCCTGCTGACATACCTGATAAAATAGCTAAACCTAGCTTCGGACCCACACCGTTCGCTTTAATTAGCTCTCGGAATAACCCTCTTTCCATTTTATCAGCAAAACCAAACAGCAACTGGGCGTCTTCACGAACCACAAAATGTGTATATACCACTACTTCTTCACCTACCTCAGGTAATTGATAGAAACTAGTCATAGGCATGTGAATTTCGTAACCAACACCGGCTACATCCACAAGAATTTCCGGAGGCTGTTTCTCAGCCAACGTACCGCGAATTCGTCCAATCATGAATTATCTCTGTAAAACCGTGAGCTTTAGGCTGGTTTAGCGCAAACGACCACGAACGGTTTTTCGTGCTTGTCCTGCCATGTTTATCAGGCTCTGTTCGGTGTGTGCATGACACAAGGCAACGGCTAATGCGTCTGCAGCATCAGCCTGAGGTGTGCCGCTTAAACTAAGCAGATGTTTAACCATATGCTGAACTTGCGTTTTATCTGCGCCACCGCTCCCCACGACCGACTGCTTTATTTGCCTTGCACTGTATTCGGCAACAGGAAGCTGCGCTTGCGTGGCTGCTACTATAGCCGCACCTCTCGCTTGACCAAGCTTTAACGCCGAGTCAGGGTTTTTCGCCATAAATACTTGCTCAATAGCAAACTGTTCAGGTTTATATTGACGAATAATATCGCCAACGCCGGTAAAAATGTTAGCAAGACGAGAAGGCAAATCTGCCGTTCCAACGCGAATACATCCGCTTGCCACATACACCAGTTTACCTTGCTTACGCGCAATTAAACCGTAGCCTGTAATCCGAGAACCTGGATCTATACCCAGTATAACCATTAAGGCACACTCGGTACAAACAAAGATACCGCTTCTCTATTTGAGGGAGACCATAAACGCGTGAGCGCTTCATCTTTTGACACCCATTCGTACTGCAAGTGCTCTGTTAAAACAATGGGTAAATCGCTGTTTATTTGAAGGGAAAATACGTGCTCTGTATTGTGCACGGTCCCTGGGGGATAACGGTGTAGCCACCGACTACGAATAACATATTTGTTTTGCTTACCGTGGTCGTTAACCATAAATCCGTGTGCTTTGGCATCGATGCCAATTTCTTCACGCACCTCGCGATATGCTGTTTCTAAGGGCAGCTCGCCATCTTCCAATGCGCCTGTTACCGACTGCCAAAAGGTAGGGTCGTCTTGTCGCTGTAAAAGCAGCACTCGGTAGTGTTGGTCATACAACACTACCAGTGCAGATTCAGGCTTCTTATACGCCATAAATTACGATTGCTTTTTCACCGTTGCAATAGCTAGCTCTTCAAGCTGCTGAGGATTTGCAGGGCTAGGCGCCGATGTTAACGGACATGCCGCCGTGGTCGTTTTAGGGAACGCCATCACATCACGGATAGACGTCGCGCCAGTCATAAGCATTACCAGGCGGTCGAGACCAAACGCAAGGCCTGCATGCGGCGGCGCACCAAAACGCAGTGCATCAAGCAAGAAACCAAACTTGTTCTTCGCTTCTTCATCGTCAATGCCAAGAATGTTGAATACCGTAGATTGCATGTCTTCATTGTGAATACGTACAGAACCACCGCCTAATTCAACACCGTTCAATACCATATCGTAAGCGTCAGATAAGGCTTCAGCAGGGTTAGCTTTAAGCTCTTCTGGCGTTAAATCACGAGGCGCAGTGAACGGGTGGTGGATAGCGTGAAGCTGACCGTCAAACTCTTCGAACATTGGGAAGTCGACAACCCAAAGTGGTTTCCACTCGCCTTCAAGAAGCTCAAAGTCTTCACCAAGCTTAAGACGAAGTGCGCCCATGGCTTCGGTAACTACGGTGTAGCTGTCTGCACCAAACAATAGAATATCGCCACTTTGCGCGCCAGTACGTTCTAACATGGCGTTAGTGATGTCTTCCGTAAGGAATTTAAGAATTGGCGACTGCAAGCCTTCAAGTCCTGCATCCGCATCATTAACTTTGACCCACGCCAGGCCTTTCGCGCCGTAAATACCGACAAACTTAGTGTAATCATCAATTTGTTTACGCGAGAGCGACGCGCCACCTGGTACGCGAATAGCCGCAACGCGACCTTTAGGGTCGTTTGCCGGGCCGCTGAATACTTTGAAGTCAACGTCTGCAAGCAAGTCTGCAACGTCGGTTAACTCTAGCGGGTTACGCAAGTCAGGCTTGTCGCTACCAAAGCGCGTCATGGCTTCTTTATACGTCATGCGCGGGAAGCCACCAAGGTCAACGTTTAGCATTTTGTTGAACAGGTCGCGGATCATGCGCTCGGTAATAGACATTACGCCATCAGCGTCTAAGAACGTGGTCTCAATATCGATTTGGGTAAATTCTGGCTGGCGATCAGCTCGTAAATCTTCATCGCGGAAGCATTTAACGATTTGATAGTAACGGTCCATACCCGACATCATCAGGAGCTGTTTAAAAAGCTGTGGCGACTGCGGAAGTGCAAAGAATTCGCCCTTGTGTGTGCGGCTAGGCACTAGGTAGTCACGTGCACCTTCTGGCGTTGCCTTAGTAAGAATAGGCGTTTCAATATCAAGGAAACCTTCTTCTTCTAAAAAGCGACGTACAGCACCGGTTACTTTTGCACGGAATTGTAAGCGTTGGCTCATTACCGGGCGGCGAAGGTCTAGGTAACGGTAACGAAGGCGCTGCTCTTCTGAGTTTTCCTGGTTCCAGTCTAATGGAAGCACGTCAGATTTATTGATGACTTCAAGGCCTGTGCCTAAGATCTCAATCTCACCTGTGCGCATGTCTTTGTTAACTTGACCTTCAGGGCGCGCGCGTACTTTACCCGTTAGCTTTATACAGAATTCACCACGTAACGTGTTAGCTACCGATAGGACGTCTGGTAAATCTGGGTCGAACACCACTTGTACGATACCTTCGCGATCGCGTAAGTCGATGAAAATGACACCGCCTAAATCGCGACGCTTATTAACCCACCCGCAAAGGGTAACTTCTTGTCCAATGTATGATGAATCGATATTCCCACAGTAATCTGTGCGCATGGTCCTTGACCCCTGATGTTTTTTCTTGCTTCGCATGCAGTGAATTGGCGTTCAAAACCGCTTACTTTTGGGCTTAAGACTTTGCCAAAAATCGCGTAAACTTGCTGGCCAATTAGCTGGCCCGCCCACTACATGCATAATGTAATGATTTAAAGGTCGCATAGTATAAACAAATGCTTCATAAAGCCCAATGACAAATATGCACAATTCCGCTATATCCCGAGGAAATCTCTACATTGGGTTACCGATGTGGCAACACAGCCATTGGCCAAGCTCATGGTTTGCTAACTACCCCAAGTCTGATAATGGGTTGTCGCTGTATGCAAAGGAATGTAATACGGTTGAAGGTAATACCACGTTTTACTCACTTCCCAACGAAGATGCTGTGGCGAGATGGAGCGAGTCGGTGCCCGAAGGTTTTCGATTTACTTTTAAATTTCACCAGAACATTACTCATGTACATCAATTGCAGTATTGTGATGAAGAAGTTGCCCAACAGCTTTCTTTGCTAAGGCCGCTACGAGAAAAGCTCGGGTTAATGATGCTGCAACTTCCCGCTTCTTTCGGGCCAGAAAAACTGCCCGTTCTGGATACCTTTTTAGCGGCGTTACCCCAAGAGTTAAACGTAGCGGTTGAAGTGCGACACTTGGCGTTTTTCGCTAAAGGTGATAAAGAAAAAGTACTTAACCAACTTTTAATTCGACACGGTGCAAATAGAATTATTATGGACACCCGAGCGCTATTTACTGGGTCTTTAGATGCAGGGGGAACAGTTCGACGTGCGATGCTTGAAGAGGTCAGGCAGAAAAAGCCCCGAGTTCCCGTAAACGTTATTGCTACAGGTAATACTCCCATTGTGCGCTTTGTAGGGAACGATGTGGATGAAGATAATAGACGTTGTTTATTACCTTGGGTGAAGAAAGTGTGTCAGTGGCAAGAAGAAGGAAAAGACGTGTATTTCTTCTGTCACCGCCCCGACAACAAAGATGCACCTTGGCTTGCTCAACAGCTTATTGATATCTATAACGATTATTCATCACACTATAAGCTGAATAATCTTGCTTTAAGGTATCAGCCCGCGCAAAATGCGCTTTTTTGATTTATTAATATTTTCTAATCTAAACCTTTAGAGCGCTAGCTAGGGCGCTTTTTATTTCGGCTTGATTTAAATTAGGGAAGAGTATGGATATTCAGTATGAAAAAGAACGTCTAGATGCGCTGCATTCATTGAACATTTTAGACACATCGCCCGATGAGCGACTAGATGCCCTTACTAAAGAAGTACAAGCTGAATTCGATTGTAAAACTTGTCTAGTAAGCTTAGTAGCAGAAGACCGTCAATGGTTTAAATCTAGACAATGTATGGACGTAGCCGAAACCCCGCGCAACATTTCATTTTGTACGTATGCTATCGCGGAGGAAGAATATCTTATCGTTTCGGATGCTAAAGCAGATAAACTTTTTGCTAATAACCCATTGGTAACGGGTAGCCCGTTCATTCGCGCTTATGCGGGCGTTATTTTACGAAACCAGGATGGCTATGAACTAGGCACGCTTTGTTTGCTTTATGATCAGGCGCGTGAGTTTACTGGAGACGAAATCAATAAGCTAAAGCATTACGCTCGACTTGTTGAAACCATCATTTTCACAAACCCCTGAGAATTGATAAGTCCTTTCTTAAAACCCAAAAAGCGCATCGCTAAATGAATTAAACGATGCGTTTTTTGTTTTCAGATGTTGTTTGACTTACCTAAAGTCAGCTGCATCCAGCTCGTGCTTTTTCATTAACTTGTGCATATCAGTGCGGTTTCTGCCGGCTAATTCTGCCGCACGCGTCACATTTCCATCGGTCATTTTAAGAAGCTTGTGCAGATATTGTTGCTCGAAGGCATCCCGAGCTTCTGTGAGCGTAGGCCAGCTTTGCTTGGTAGCAGATAGCGCCTGCTCTACCAAATGAAGCGGTATCACTGGGGTTTGTGTTAACGCTACGCACTGCTCTACCACATTAACCAATTGACGCACATTGCCAGGCCATGATGACGTTACAAGCTGCTGCATTGCATCATCAGAGAACTGACTTGCATTTACGCCATGACGCTGCGCACTCTGTTGCAACAGAGAACGCGCCAGAAGAGGAATGTCCTCACTTCTCGATTTAAGTGATGGAAGCTTTAAATTCACTACGTTTAAGCGATAGTACAGATCCTCACGGAAGGTACCTTCTTCCATTTCTTTGTGAAGATCTTTATGCGTTGCTGAAATAATACGCACATCGATATCTACATGCTTGCTGCTACCCACTGGACGAATCTGACGTTCCTGCAGCGCGCGCAATAATTTAACTTGAAGGGTCATTGGCATATCACCAATTTCGTCAAGAAAAAGCGTACCGCCGTCCGCTTCTCTAAACAAGCCGGAGTGCGCAGCAACCGCGCCAGTAAATGCCCCTTTAGCATGGCCAAAAAGTTCTGATTCAAGCAAGTTTTCTGGCAACGCACCGCAGTTAATCGCTACAAATGGTTTATCACTGCGGTTACTCGCTTTATGAATAGCATTAGCAAGTAATTCTTTTCCCGTTCCACTCGCCCCACTAATAAGGACAGACACTTCTCGCTTGGCAATACGAAACGCTTGGTCTAACACGTTTAGCATCTCTGGAGAACGGGTGATAATATCTTTTGCCCAGTCTCCTGGCTGCGCCGCCTGAGACTGACTAAGTGCTTTTTGCAGCAAGGCCCGTAATTCGTCATGATCCACAGGCTTTGGCAAGAAACCAAACACACCACGCTGTGTTGCTGCAACCGCATCGGCAATCGTGCCATGTGCTGTCATAAGAATCACTGGAATATCCTTTCTAATCCCCATGATTTCTTCAAACAGGCTTAAGCCATCTAAGCCTGGCATCCGCAGGTCACTTAACACAACATCAAAACTTTCATTTTGAAGTTTTCGCAATGCCGATTGCCCGTCTTCAACCGCGGTTACTTCATAGCCTTCACCTTCTAAGCGAATGGTTAGTAGGCGCAATAAGCTTTTATCATCATCAACCAACAATAAGTTAGGGTTACTACTCGCCTTTTCGCTCACTGTTGTGTACTCCTGTTTTTATCCATCAATGTCGCTTCTATTTGCAACAATTCTTCTAATTTTTTGCGCAGATTATCTACTTCTTTTTCAAGCACTTTTAACTTCTCACCCCGAGACGTATTTTCTTGCTCTAACACAACCATCGCTGACTCTAGCTGCATAACCTGATTGTTTTGTGCACCGGCGACAACCCTTATTAACTCTTGCGCTGCCGGGGTAAGTTCCTTTGCAATAGCATCAAGTGCTAATTGCGCTCTAAGTCGATCTTGATACGGCGTATCATTGGGCAGCGTTAATATGTATGCGTGTAACGTATCGAAGGTCGATTTGCTCAAAGCACTCAACGTTTGCTTTCTCGCTAGCCAAGGTTGATTGGCAGCATCAATCCACGTATTTAACCAAAAGGTTGCATCGCAGTTATTTTCAAAATTCTGCGGCGGCTCATCAAACAAACAAAAACCGCGCTCTACTTTCACTACAGGCGTTACCTTCTCAGGCTCACCTGCACTGTCATTGTTTCTGGTTAAACTCTGACATCCTGTCAGAACCAGTAAGGCGACAATTAAACCACTTATTCTCATTTTACTTTTCCTGCTGCGGAATGGTCACTCTAAAGCAAACATCGGCATAGTCTACATCTACCACGCGTACATCACCATGCATTAGTCGAGCACAATCGGCAACAATAGATAGCCCAAGACCAGTTCCTATGACATTGTCATTTCTCGGCTCTGGACCACGAATAAAGGGTTCAAACAATGTAGGTACTGATTCTGGCGCTATGCGTTTGCCACGGTTAGCCACATCCAGCACTAGGTTTCCATTTTCGTTGTAAAGATGAATATTGATTGGTCTACCCACTGCGCCATGGGCTACAGCGTTAGAAACTAGGTTATCAAGTATTCGCCTGAATAGTTCTTCATCAACGTTTACATCAGTTGAGACGATATTTACGTCTACTTCTCTATCTTGAATAGCTAAGGCATAATCCTCTAAACACGCCGAGACCAACTTTTTCGCATCGCTTTTAACGACCTTCGGCTGAGCTTGCTGTAAGAGCAGATTGTAATCGAGTAACTTCTCCACCAGCGTATTTAAGCGATGTGTACTTGATGTAAGTAATGACAGAATTTCTCTTTGGCTATCATTTAAGTCTCCCACTACGTTTTCGGAAAGCAAACTACAGCCTTCTTTAATGCTAGCGAGTGGGGTTTTTAACTCATGAGCAGCATGTCGCAGCAATGCAGTTCTGATGTGCTCGAGCTGCTGTAAGCGGTCATAAAGCCAATGTAAATCTTTTTCAACGTCGATAAGCTCTCTTGGCGCTTGGGTTGAAAGTGGCGGTAATTCACCGTCACTGTGCGCCATGATCCTAATAATTTTTTTGAGGTTATTTACGGGGTTAACAATAAGCTGACTGCCCAGCAATATAAGTAGCAGAGAGACACTGACCAACATTGCTGTAGACCAAGCCTGTTTAGCTTGCATGGCATTGAGATCGTCCTGTTGAACTTGGACTCGCTCATTAATAACCGCTTCAACGTCGTCACGAAGTTGTTCCACGCTATCGCCTATCGAGGCCAAATAAGCATTGAGCAGCAGTTGATCTTCAATAGTGCGGTAGTCTGCTAGTTGGTTTAGTTGGCCAGATAAGCGGGAACACGTAGTGGGAACCGACAATGCCTGACATAAGTTATCGGCAGCAAGTGTGAACTGCTCAATAGCATTATCCGATAGTGAGGCGACCTGATCGCTTCTCAACACCGCGAACTGACGAATACTTCTCTCAACGTCCACAACAGCGTTATCTAAGCGCTGCATATCGCCTACAACATCCACCACAAAACGTGTTTCAAGCGTTGTCATTTGCCCAACTTTAGCTAAGTCGCTCTGACTCTGCCAAAGCAGAGCAATAAGAGGAATAAGGGCCAGTAAAAAGCTAACTAACGTCAACTGCCTAAGCGAACCTAGCTGGACTATTCGCTTGCCAAACGAAACCTTGTTTATCAGAACCTTACCCTCTTATGCTTATTTGTTTGAGTTATTCACTTGCCGTGAGTTTTTCGTTTCCAGGCGTTAACTTACTTTTAGCTAATTCAGATTCTGAAAGCTTTCCGTCTTCGTTGTCGTCAATCAACCCAAAATTTCGAAGTAGTCCGGTGTGACGAACCGCTTCTTTAAGTGAAATGAGCCCATCTTTGTTTGTGTCTAATTGTTGCAAGAGTGAGCGTGCTGGATTGGCATGCGCATCCGCTACCGATATGGCTTGCACTGCAGCTACAGCACAAAGTGCTAATAAAACTTTTTCGAGACGTTTCATCATGAATCCTCCGCATAAATGCTTATAAAATCCTTCTCTGAACACTTTTTCTATCTTCTGCTTTGTAACGTTAAAAATAGGAAAAGCGTATAAATAGTATCACTAGTTTTCAATCAACCACTATCATAATTGACCACATTTCTACTATGCGATTTATATTATGCGATTTTCAGACCAAGAGGATAAAACACTTACAAATCAGATTAATAAGTAATATTTTCTCACACCAACTCATATAAGAACACACAGTGTGTTGCAATTAAGAAACACACACATGAAAGAATGTCAGAGAAACTGAGTCTGCACTCCCGAGGGATTAGGCAAACTCTTCGCTACTAAAGTGGCGAGGGGAATCTATCAACGATGCAAGTGGAATGGGCTTGCTGAATAAGAAGCCTTGAACATTGTCGCAACCATGCTGCTTCAAATAGTCCCACTGTTCAAGGTTCTCTATGCCCTCGGCACACACTGATAGAGATAGGCGTTTTGCGAGGTCGATTATGGCCCCGGTTACAAGGCGACTTCGCTCTGACGTTTGAAGTTCCATTACAAATTGTCTGTCGACTTTCAGCGTATCTATGGTTATTTGAGTAAGGTAACTCAACGACGAGTAGCCCGTACCAAAATCATCAAGTGCTATTGCACATCCCATGTTTCCAATACGTCTAAAAAATTTATTAGAAAGTGCAAAATTTTCGAGATAGGCACTTTCCGTTACTTCAAACTCGAAATTTTCAGGATTAACATTGTGCGAAGTAAAAGTACTATAAATATAATCGAACAGTTGTGTACTTCTTAAATCGTGCCCCGATAAGTTAATAGACGCCCTAAATGGGGACGAAGCCCATTGCTTGAGGGTAGGCATATCAATGCAGACACGCTTTATTACCCAGCGGGTTATGGCCGTTATTTTGCCCCCCTGCTCTGCAATGGGAATAAATTCGTTGGGCATAACCAATCCAAATTCAGGATGCTGCCAACGAATCAATGCCTCTACGCCAATGACTCTGCCGTCATTATTCACTTTCACTTGATAGTAAAGCACGAACTCGTCATTGGTAAGGCCCTTTTCGATGCCGTTTGCCAAAAGCAGTTTTCGCTTATGGGATTCGACCATATCGGGCGTGAATAGCGTGTAGCTTCCTCTACCACGAGCTTTAGACCGATACATAGCCAAGTCAGCGTTGCTCATAAGTTCACTAAGATCGTACGATGCATCTGATGCTTTAGCTATCCCGACGCTAAGCCCTACCGTTAAAGACAGGCCACGAAGCTCAAAGGGTTCGTCAAAAGCTGTGATTAACCGATTGGCTAGACTCTGTGCGTGTTTTGTAGAGGCGTCTCTATCAGGAAGGACCAAAAATTCGTCGCCACCTAAACGGGCAAACAAGTCACCATCGCGCAGTAAACATTGCACTCTGTCGGCCACTTCGATAAGGATAAGATCGCCAGTTTCATGTCCTAAAGAATCGTTGATCCCTTTAAAACCATCTAAGTCAAAAAACAACAGAAGCAAGTCTTCTTCATTTCTTTTGGCTCTCGCCAATTCTAACCTTAGATTGTCGAGAACGAACTGCCTATTGGGTAACCCTGTTAAGCTGTCAAAGTTAGCAAGTCGTGACATGGTTTCTTGTTGATCAACTAGCGTTTGTTTTTGCTCAAAATTCACCAGTAATTCAACTTCAATTGCATCTAACAAGTTGTTGATATTGCGAGCTAGTTGACCAATTTCATTTGAAGCGTTTAAAGAATTTCTCAAGGCGTAATCTTTTGACTCAAACACGTCTTGAGTGAATCGACAAAGGGAGGTAAGAGGCGACACTAATCGGTATAAAATGATGATGCAGATGCTCACGCAGAACAGCCAAATGACGAGTATGACTGGCAATTGCCTAAGAATTTCGCGAGCGGTATCTTTTGTTTTTGCGTGCTCAACATCAATATAAAGGACCATATGTCCCATTGGATAAAGGCTACTTCCTACAATCTGATGCGCCACAAGCACATCGTCGTACTGCGTAATGCCAAAAGGAGCATCTTCTGGCAATCGAGGGACACGTTGGTCCTCGATTTCACTAACACGTTCGCCGTTTATCGTTGATATAACATTATAATCGTTATCGTAAAGCGTAGCTGATAACAAATATTCATGGGCTTTGATTGGCTGAAATACGGATGATATCAGCGCGTTATTTCCAGGGTTCCTTTCCATCAAAACCGCAAGCTGCAACGCCACTGAATTACTCAACGCAGCAGTATTATCCCTTACAACATCAATCACGGACTCGTTGTGATCTACTTTGTTTATTACAACGATGGACACAGCCAATATCGACATAGTCGCTACGATCACAAGACCAATAGAAATCTTCAGGGTTTTAAACACACATGTGTCCTTCACTTACTACTTAACGTTTCTCTCGCGAGCTGTACACGTGACACGAAATGGTTTATTCACCGTGTACGGTCGCCTACTTTTTTGTTCACAATAGTAAGGCAGGCGCATAGAAAGTAAAACGGAAATTTAAGAAAGTCCCAATTACTCTCTTTACGGTTTTAATTAGCAGGCGTGTTCTCAACGACAGAAAGCTTTGTTTTTATAAACTCGCTGTGTGGTACATATAGTAGATCTGCAATTTGCCTGATGGTGCTTTCCTCAAGTGGCGCGAGAGACGAATCGGCATACGCAATTATCCAAAGGCTTTTTACAACGCTAACTTTTTCATCCGCACTACAGTGTTTGTTCAACACTTGAGTAAAATGCACAAGGTCTACCGCTTCTTCTGAAGTCTCTTGCCCTCTTTTAAGAAGAAGCGCCATTGCATCCTCATCCACATTCACATGCTTCTTAAGTTGCTTTTCATATTCTTCTTTTTCAACGTCAGTAACTTCGTTATCTGCATTAACTATCTCACTCAGTAACGCCGCAGTTGCCAATTCGACCGTGTAAGCAGGTTCCCTGTCTTTGTGTGAATCTTCAAATAATTTTAAAAATGATTTCAGCATAAATCCTCAGTAATACATTGTGCAACCTTGCTAGTGGCACGATAATTTCTTTAATTTCTACTTGAGGAAAGGAAAATTCGATTAATAAACCGATTATCTAGATTATCGAGTGAATAGTGGCTAATTGAGAAAATTACTCTATAGAAAAGGCTCAATACTCGGTATCAAGCAGGCAAATTACTTTCTTGCCTCCATCCTCAAACCAAACCTTTTCGCAAAGTGCATGAATTAGGGGTAAACCACGACCATGACTTAATTCTTGCCCATTACTTTGAACTGATAAGGTTCGACCTCTATCCCAACTGAACCCTTCGCCACTGTCTTGTACTTGTAATAGTACTTTACCCTCTGACGGTAAAGATTCGATACGAATATTAATTCGGCCATGGCTTAGCGCCTTTAGAGAAGCATCTCGCTCTGCGTAATACTGATGAAAACCTTCGATGTCAGTTTTAACTTTAGATTCAAGCTTTAAAATGCCGTGGTCTAGCGCATTGTTGAAAAGCTCGGTAAGAACAGTGTACAAAACGGAACGTATGTTTTGTATGCCTTCGCACTGCCCAGCCAGTTGCAATATTCGCTGAAGAATATCAGGCTGCTTTAGGTGAGAGGCATTAAGGGCAATTTCATGGACGGAAGGCAAGCCCTCGCCTGCATTACGAAAAGTGGATATATTTATGGGTTTAGCATTGAAAACCACTAGAGTGACATCGTCACTTAATGTGGATGAAGGACCGTGCGCTATGGCTTGACGAAAGAGCGACTGGGCGTCTACTTTTCCTTGTACCTGCATTTGCGCTTTTATGATGTTAGCGAACCCTTCTTCCTGAAGCATTTCTCCGTTTGCATCTACTATTTCAATCAGACCATCGCTATAGATAACGAGCTGCTCGTTATGCCCTAAATTAATTGTGTCGTAGTCTGTATTGAGTTCACTTTCATCCAATATTCCAAGGGCCATATGCCGAGAGGGTATCGTGCGAAGTGCAATATCGGTCTTCGCTGGAACGACTACTTCTGGCATTCCCCCCTGCCATAGATTTACGCGATTACCCGCCGCATTAATTTCTCCGATGACGGCAGCCATAAACATGTCGCTTGGAAGAAAAGTTAAAAGGATTCGATTTAGTTCAGAGGTGATCTCAGCTATAGAAACGCCTTGCTGCGTCAATTCCCGAAATGCTCGGGTTACGGGTAGTGCGCCGATTGCTGACGCTAATCCATGCCCAGTAAAGTCCCCTACCACGAAGTAAATTCCTCCACTTGGACTTGCTTCGCAAAGGAAAAGGTCTCCATTAAAAGTCTCGGCTGGTTTTAATAGACAATCAAAGTGTGACAAAACTTCAGGACGATTAACAATAGCGTGGCTAAATATATGCTCAACGATGGCGTGCTCGCGCTCAACCCGCTGATTGAACAACCGAAGTGTTTTGTTTTGCTGCTCAATGCGATCGCTTAACGCCCGTATCTGCAGATGCGCTCTTATTTTTGCAATGAGGATATGACGGTCGAAGGGCTTTGTAGCAAAATCGTTTCCGCCAACTTCAAGACAGCGAACTAAGCTTTCATTGTCTTCAAGTGCGGTAATAAAAAGAATGGGTAGGTAAGTCTCATCGGCTAGATTTCGAATTTTTGACGCAACGTCAAAACCAGACAACCCAGGCATTACTACATCGAGTAAAACTAAGTCTGGCTTCTCTTCTACAAACAGCTCGATAGCGTCTACGCCATTCTCTGCTTCAACACAATCTTTATAACCCGCGTTATAAAGCATGTTGGCCAATAGAGTACGATTTATACTCTCGTCATCGACAATAAGAATTTTCACGGTGTGTGGATCTCTTAATGATTATTTGATGTCAAATTTCTTGTCGAAGCGAGATATTTGTAGGATTTTAGCAACCTGCGGACGCGCATTTTCGATGCTGTAACTCAGTTCTCTGCCTGCTAGTGATTTTTGCATGTTGAGCAGCATGCCTAATGCAGAACTATCCATGTATTCGGTGCGTGATAGATCAACACTGATGTGTGAAACATTGCTATCGAGATCGGAATAGGCGTTTCTGAAGGCCTCAACCTTACTGAAGTCGAACTTGGCGCCGACATCAATCACTAATGTTTTTCCTTGGTTTTCAAAACTTGACGTTATTTCCATACCCGTTCCTTAAATGTGATCATAAATGCTTCATCTGATGCTTTTATCTTTGCTATCCTTATCTTAGTTGAAGTTTTCTACATAGCCATCGTTGCTGTCTACAACTTTTGTATAATTGTGTTGTTTTCGATGCAATTAAGATGGAAAGACGAATTTTATTGAGGTATTTATGCAAGACTGGCAAGACGCACTTTTAGTTTACAGTACTGAAAGCGGCAAAATAAAGCCTGAGCACAAAACAGAGCAGCGCTCGGTTTCTTCGGACGGTATCGTTCGTATTCATCGAGAAACTAAAGGGCGCAAGGGAAAAGGCGTATCTTTAATCAAAGGCTTAGACCTTCCCACTGACGAGCTAAAAAAACTTGGCTCAGAACTTAAAAAGAAATGTGGTTGTGGCGGTGCAGTTAAAGACGGTGTAATTGAAGTTCAAACCGATGACAGAGAAAAGCTGCGCTCACTTCTAACAGATAAGGGTTTTAACGTTAAACTTGCTGGTGGCTAGTTGGCAACAACCAACAGTGAATGTTCCCTTTTTCATAAACATATAACAAAAAGAGTCTGAAATGGAAAAGCTGTCAATTTCTGATTTACATATTATTCTTGTTGAGCCCTCTGATACTCAGCGGAAAATCATTACTACGCTGCTGTTGAAAGAAAACGTTAAGGAAATTGACCCTGTCAGTACCCTTTCGGAAGCGCGTTCTGCAGTGAAAGCCCATGGTGCTGATCTTATCGTGAGTGCTATGTATTACGAAGACGGTACCGCGTTGGAACTGTTAAAGTTTATCAAAGAGAATGACGATTTTAAGAGTATTCCTTTCATGCTTGTATCGAGTGAAAACCGATTAAGCAAACTTGAAGAATTCAAGCAGGCGGGCGTAGCCGCAATCTTACCCAAACCGTTTGAGCCGCTTCACTTGTCCCGCGCGCTGAACGCAAGTTTAGATTTGATTAATCACGATGAGTTAGAACTTGAGCTATTCGATGTTCACGATGTGCGTGTATTGCTTGTAGATGATAGTAAACTAGCAAGAAATCATATCAGACGTGTACTGGAAGGAATGGGTCTTCAGCGAATTCAAGAAGCGGAGAATGGCGCGACGGCATTGACGCTAATCAAAGATCAGGCCTTCGACTTGGTTGTGACTGATTATAATATGCCGGAGATGGATGGGCGTGAGCTTTCTGAATTTATCCGCTTCAACCCAGAGACCACACATATACCTATTATCATGGTGACTTCTGAATCAGCAGATAGCGCGCATATGGCTAACATTCAGCAAACGGGCGTTAACGCATTGTGCGACAAACCTTTTGAGCCAAATGAAGTACGTCAAATGCTTTCTGCACTGTTAGGAAATTAAGTTGTTGAGGTAAAGCTTGTATAAGCGAGAGCGTTAGAGTTTGTTCGTAGCAAATATATGCAGCAAACTCATTTTCTTTGCTTTTTCAAGCCCACAACCTAAAAAACAATAATGCATTTTGTAAAAATGGGTTGACACACATAGGTGTTCAACATACATTCAACGTATGAAACAGAACATAAAGCACGTAGCAGTATTCTTTTTTGCGTTTATATCCTTAAATTAGGGAGGCGCGGCTACATGCATAAAACCTCCCATCTGGGAGGTTTTTTTTTAACAGCACTTTATTACACGTTACGCACGGGAACACTATGTCAGACAATGCATTAGATACTGTTAGAGAGCGAATTACCGCTTTAGACAGTGAACTACTTAATTTACTTGCAGAACGCAGAAAACTCACTAACGAAGTCGCTGAGACCAAAATAAAACACCATATCCCTGTGCGAGATCAGAAGCGAGAAGAGCAGCTCTTAGTTCGCTTAATAAAAGAGGGTCAAGGCATTGGTCTAGACCCTCATTACGTAACGCAAATCTTTCACGTCATAATTGAAGACTCAGTGTTGAATCAACAAGCTATGTTAGCTGAGCGTGCCAACCCGGGCAGCACTCTCCCCCTTAACCGTGTAGCGTTTTTGGGTGACAAAGGCTCATATTCGTATCTCGCAACTCAAAAGTACTTCTCTCGTCGACCAGGCGAGCTTTTAGAGATTGGCTGCCAAAGTTTTGCAGAAATAATTCATAAAGTAGAAAGCACTGAAGCTGACTATGCTGTACTCCCTATAGAAAATACGACCTCTGGCAGTATCAATGAAGTATACGACCAGTTGCAGCACACTCAATTAAGTATTATTGGCGAACTTACACACCCCATTCGACACACGCTGCTGGTAGGCACCAATACCAGCATTGATAAGATAAAAACGCTTTATGCCCACCCCCAGGTTTTCACCCAGTGCAGCCATTTCCTCGCTGAGTTGGGCAATGTAGAAGTAAAAACGATGGACAGTACGTCATCTGCGATGTTGACGGTAAGCGAGCTTAAACGGGATGATGTGGCTGCAATAGGAAGTGAAGCCGGTGGTAACTTGTATGGCTTGATGGCCATTAAAAGTAACCTTGCTAATCAGAAGGAAAACCACAGCCGCTTTATCGTTGTGGCGCGTAATCCCGTCGTAGTGCCGCTTCAGGTACCAGCAAAAACGACACTCGTTATGTCCACAATACAAAAGCCTGGCGCATTGGTTGAGGCCTTGTTAGTGCTAAGAGAGAATAGTATTAACATGACAAAGCTTGAATCTCGCCCTATCCCTGGGAACCCGTGGGAAGAAATGTTTTACATTGATGTAGAAGGCAATGTAGAAGATGGCCCAGTACAAAACGCCCTAGACGCATTACGCGGAATTACGCGCTATATCAAAGTTCTTGGCTGTTATCCGAGCGAAGAAATAAGTCCAACAAAAGTCGCTGCAGCAAGCGCCCTAGCCAACTAAAATAAAAAGGCGAGCGCTCGGGCTCGCCTTTCCTCTGAATGTTATAAAATTTAAGCGTGTTACTTATCCCTTAAAAGTTGGCCATCATCAGCTTTAAGTAACATTTGCTTGCTGTCTACCAAGCATTTTTTAGCATAATCACCAAACCAGCCCCCAACCTTCATAAACTGTTCAACAAACCCTTTTTTATCTCCGCTTTCTAAAAGAGACAAGGCTAGACCAAATCGTTCGTAGAAACGACGCAGAAGCGCAAAATTGTCAGGATTATTAAAAATGATATCGGCATAAAGCTGCGGTGACTGTGCAAATAGTCGTCCTACCATTGCGAGCTCTAACCGATAAATCGGTGAACTAAACATGGTTAAAGACTCTAAATTCGGATCTTCGCCTTTGAGGTGTTGCCCGTAAACGAATGTATTAAAGTGGCGCATAACCTGAATATAAGCCATTGCTTGGTCGTGTTCTTCTGCACTGGAGCCATGAATGGTGGCCCCCCAGATTCGCATTTGTTCAATCAACCAATCATATTTTTCACTGCCACGACCATCGCACACCACAACCACCTGCTTTATCATGCCAGGTGCATCAGGGCCGAACATAGGGTGAAGCCCTACAACGGGGCCGCGATGCACTGCAAGCATTGCCTCTAGAGGTTTGGCTTTAACACTGGTTATATCTGCTAGCACACAGTCGTTGGGCAGCATAGTAAGCTTGCTAATCACGTCTTCTGTTAAATTAATAGGCACGGCAACGACAACTAGCGAAGCATGGCTTAACAGCGATGATGCTCTGCCATTTTCCCAGTCATCTTTCTCAACAACCGAAACCTTGTAATTACTTCTTTCAAACAAGCTTACAAACACGCGGCCAAGCGCCCCTGCTCCACCGATCACAACAACGTTATCGATGTCGGGTTTCACACAGCGGTATTTGTTATTTTGCGTATGGTAAGACTCGCGCATTACGCGACGAAGTAAATCTTCAGTTAGGTCGGGAGAGACCCCAAGAGATTCAGCCTGAGCACGACGAGAGGCTATTAGCGCTTTTTCTCGTTCAGGTACATAAACGGGCATGCCGGCTTCGGCTTTGATTTGCCCAACTTGCGTAGTGATTTTATTGCGTTTAGCAAGTAATTCGACGAGCTGGGAATCCAGCTCGTCAATACCTTCACGCAGCGTATCTAGCTTGTTTAACTGCTGCGAAATATCGGCCATTATGTCTTATCCTTGAATCACATGGCACGGGTTGAGTTAGCTTATGCCACCGTGCGCTTATTTTGACGTAAGGGTAACACAGTAATTAATTTATCTCTGGCTTGAGCAATTAAGTTTTCTGTAGTTTCCCAATCAATACATCCATCAGTGATAGAAACGCCGTATTCAAGCTCTTCAGGTTTTTTACCTTCGGCTTTCTGATTTCCAGGCTTCAAGTGACTTTCAAGCATAACACCAATAATTGACTGGTTACCTTCAAGTATTTGATTCACGACATTCTGTGCCACCAAGGGTTGGCGACGGTAGTCTTTTGATGAGTTCGCATGGCTGCAATCAACAACTAAACCTGCAGTCAGCCCTGCGTCTTGTAATTCGATTTCGCACTCAGATACGCACACCGAATCATAATTAGGCTGTTTTCCGCCACGCAAAATGATGTGGCCATCTGGGTTTCCACTGGTGCCAATGATACTTACTTGGCCCTGCTTATTAATCCCCATAAAACGATGCCCGGAAGCCGCAGATTTAAGTGCATTAATGGCAATATCTAAACTTCCGTCGGTACCATTTTTAAAACCAACAGGCATTGAGAGGCCGCTTGCCATCTCTCTGTGAGTTTGCGATTCAGAAGTGCGAGCTCCGATAGCAGCCCAGCTAAATAGCTCTGCTAGATATTGCGGGCTGATTGGATCTAATGCTTCAGTGGCAACAGGTAACTCTAATTCTGCTAACCAAATTAGCAATTCTCTCGCTTTGCGAAGACCGGTTTCGATATCAAACGTACCATCAATGTGCGGGTCGTTAATAAGCCCCTTCCACCCTGTTGTGGTTCGCGGCTTTTCAAAGTAAACACGCATTACTATAAACAGAGTGTCTTTACACGATTCATGTAGTTCTTTGAGTTTAAGTGCGTACTCTTTAGCTGCTTCAATGTCATGAATTGAGCAAGGGCCGCACACCACTAGCAATCTGTGGTCACGACGATGAATTATATCTGAAACAATTTTTCTCGAATCAGAAATTGCAGCAAGTGCTTTTTCTGAGACAGGCAACTCTGCGCTAAGCGCATCAGGTGTAATAAGTACATCTTCTGTACTTACGTGAACATTATTAACAGTGTCCTTGATCATGGGAGTTCTCTTACTCTCTTAACTACAAATAAAAAATTGAAAATAAAACGCCAAAAGAGTGTCCAATCTGCTTGTAAACTTAATTATACGGCGAGCTTATTCTATATTTCTTTAACGTCATTGACTTTTTAACAATTAAAGCCTAAAGAGGCAAGCATTAACGAATAATACTTTAATCTAGGGTATATTCTAAGTGTATCAGCATGACCGTTTGTCCAACCTCCGCTTTCATTAGCACGTTTTTTAACCGGAAGTGAGGCTTGCTCTTTTTTCCTCGATGATAAGATGTTTAGCGTTAAGTCTTGTCCGCGAACACTAGGAACTAGCAAAAATAGTTCGTATCACGCCCTAACACCGCAATATATTTTTATGTCTATTCATCATAGATAATTAACCAACATAAATAAGCTAAATTTTTCATTTGTTGTTCGGGTTTTGTATTATTGCAGCAAATAAATAATAACGAGAACACAATGCAAAATTTAGCTCTAACCTACACGGGCGACGTAGCCATTCTTACCATGCAAAGTGGTGAAAACCGTCATAATCCGCTTTTTGCCAAGGAAATGTTGTCCGCATTAGAAACAATCAAAAGCAATGAAAGTTGCAAAGCGATGGTGATCACGTCCAACGATGATAAATGCTTTAGTTTAGGCATAGATACAGACTGGTTGATGCCTGCGATGAAGGCAGGTCGCACAGAAGAAATTAAGCAGTTCATGTACGATATGGATGAGGTGTTCAAAACTCTGCTTCTTTTTCCTCTACCCGTGATTGCAGCCATCAACGGGCACGCTTTCGGTAACGGTGCGATCTTGGCTTGCGCCTGTGACTTTAGGTTCATGCGTTCAGACAAAGGTTTTTTCTGTTTCCCAGAAGTAGATTTATCTATTCCATTCCTTCCCGGCATGATTGAGTTTGTAAAGAAAGCCATGCCTTATCATAGATTTAATGAAATGAAGCTTTCTGGTAGACGGGTATCTGGTAAAGAACTAGAAAATGACCACGTTGTTGAAAAAGCCTATGAGACACAAGAGGCACTCATGGAAGGTGCACTTAATTACGCAAAATCATTTGATAAAAAGCGTGGAATTTTTGGTGAACATAAAAAACGTTTGCATAAACACATTATCGAAACTATTGATAAAGAGAACGCCCCTCTCATTGACGCCCTATCTTTAATGGTGTAACCAATATAGACAGTGAAACGGTAGCGCTAGGTTTCACTGTCTTTGGTTGCTCAAAATAATAAACGCGTATCACACATCATAAGTCGGCATTACATTTCTTTTTAGATCGCGGTGTTCGTTTTCTGAATAAGTCAACCTTCACCCCCCAATGCAACGAAGCGGTTCTTAGTAAAACCGTTACAAAGATAGAACCTAATATGCACCAAATATAGGGAATATCTAACGCGAATAACGCGGCATAGGAAAGCCCCCCTGCAAAACACGCGCTGGCGTATACGTCACCTCGCATCACATAGGGCACTTCCCGACAAACCACATCTCTCATCAAGCCGCCGAAAATACCTGTGGTCATCCCCATTGTCAGTGCGACTATCATTCCCGTTCCGCTAATTAAGGCCTTTTCTATACCTATGACGTTGAAGATAGCGAGTCCTATTGTATCGATGAGAATAAAGTAGAAATTTGAGGGCGATGGCATATAGCGAACGAACAGCACGGTTGCGAAGATGGCAGAATAAGTAGCTATAAGATACTCCGACGTTTCTACCCAGAATATAGGTTTGCCCAACAATAAGTCACGCAGGGTACCGCCGCCTAGCGCAGTCATCACACCAACCACGACGATGCCAAAACCGTTTATGTTTTTATCATGGCCGAGTAACGCACCAGAAACAGCAAAAAATGCAACGCCCAAAATTCCCAGTACAATAAAATATTCTGAACTCATCCTTTTCTCTATTAACAAATATTAATATTTGTAATTGATGAGAGGACAAAAGGATCGAATTGCGGGCACAAAAAAGCCCGCGTGAAGCGGGCTTTTTCGAAGTTAACAATAACGCAAGGATTAGTAATCTTAGTTAAGCTTCTCTTTGATACGTGCAGACTTACCTGAACGCTCACGTAGATAGTAAAGCTTAGCACGACGAACCGCACCGCGACGTTTAACTTCAATTGAAGAAACTGCCGGGCTGTGTGTTTGGAACACACGCTCAACGCCTTCGCCGCTAGAAATTTTACGCACGGTAAAAGACGAGTGCAGACCACGGTTACGTTTAGCGATAACAACACCTTCATAAGCCTGAAGACGCTCTTTGTCACCTTCGGTAACGCGAACTTTAACAACTACTGTGTCACCTGGACCAAACGCAGGAACATCAGTCTTTAGCTGTGCTTCTTCGATTTTTTTGATGATATCTTGACTGACTTTGCTCATCATATCCTCTCGTCCTAGTTAACTGTCATCTTGCTGCAGTTGCGCTTGGAATAATTCAAGCAAACGCTGCTGCTCCTCAGTCAGAGCTAGGTGATTTAACAAATCAGGGCGACGATGCCAGGTTCTACCTAATGATTGCATCAATCGCCACTGCCTAATTTTTTCATGGTCCCCACTTAGCAACACCTCAGGAACCTTTTGACCATCAAGTATTTCGGGCCGCGTATAGTGCGGACAATCCAAAAGACCGTCAGTGAAAGAATCTTCAACTGCTGAAGCTTTATGCCCCAGCACACCGGGAACTAACCGTGCAACCGCGTCCATAAGGACCATTGCTGGTAATTCGCCGCCGCTTAACACGTAATCACCTACAGACACTTCTTCATCTACATGGCTTTCGATTACCCGCTCGTCGATGCCTTCATACCGGCCGCAAATTAAAATTGTGCGGTCGATGTTAGCAAGACGCTGTACGCCTGCTTGGTCAAGGGGTTTCCCTTGTGGTGATAAGTAGATCACCTTACTTTTTTTGCCGCCCACTTTCTTGGCGGCTTGTATTGCGTCAGTTAGCGGTTTTACCATCATCAGCATACCGGGTCCGCCTCCGTAGGGGCGGTCGTCTACTGTGCGATGGCGATCATGTGTAAAGTCACGGGGGTTGAAGGTGTCAACCGATAAGGTTCCAGATTTAACTGCTCGACCTATAACACCCTGCTGGGTAAATGGGGCGAACATATCTGGAAACAGGCTAACAACACCGAACCACTTTTCCGGAGTCACTTAAAACCCCGGGTCCCAGTCAACTTTAATGACCTTCGCTTCCTTATCCACCTCTTGTACGACTTCGTCGAACACAAAAGGTAATAGTCTTTCTTTTTGACCAAAAGCATCGCCTACATTTGCCTTAACGTGGATCACGTCATTAGCTCCTGTATTAAATACTTCTTTCACCACACCTAAGTCGTAACCTTGCGTTGTTACCACTTTCATGCCGGTGAGCTCACGCCAATAAATCCCTTCGTCACCTAAATCAGGCAGCTGTGAAGCGTTTATGTTGATATCCAAGTTTTTGATGCGCTCGGCATCATCTCGACTATCAACGCCCACAATTTTTGCAACGAGGCTTTTACCGTGCGGTCGCCACTGGTCAATTTGGTATTCTTTTTCTTCGCCAAGGAACCATGGCGCGTACTCAAATATACCTTCTGGCGTTTCTGTATAGCTGTTGATTTTGACCCAACCTTTAACACCATACGGTGCGCCAATTTTGCCAACAATCACTTTGTCAGACGCTAGACTCATCTATACCACCAGTTAATAACAGCTTACGCTGCAGATTTTTTCGCTTCTTTTACCAAGCTAGAAACGCGATCTGATAAGCTCGCGCCTACGCCAACCCAGTAATCTACACGCTCTAGATCTACGCGAAGACGTTCCGCTTGACCTTGTGCAGTTGGGTTGAAGAAACCGATGTTTTCAATGAAACGACCGTTTCTTGCACGACGGCTATCAGCCACCACTAGTTGATAAAATGGACGCTTTTTCGCGCCACCACGCTGTAAACGAATAGTAACCATAAATGCCTCAAACTCGTTGTAGCGTTACCGTTAACTTAAGCCTTCGAACAACGTCTAAAAAATAGACGCCAGCTAGAAGGCCGCCGAATTATACGGATATCGCCACTCAATGCAAGTAAAAACCTGATTTATCCTTTGTTTAGTTAAACCTTTATTCATTAGCGTGGTATTGGAGCTAAAACGGTTTCACAACTAACCTATCCATCACAAATTTCTTTAAAACATTTGATCATGGTGTATTGTTAATAGTGCACTGTTTTATTGTGCGAATTGAACAGCCATATGCAGTTTAAAGGATGGCACTTAGGATGTGTTTATTTTTATCTGAGGCTTTTGCTTGTTGAAGGCGTCAGTGTATGTCTCACGGAGAAGGATTATTCAAATGAAATTACCATCGCTTCTACTCGCTACTGCGATTGCTCCTCTTTTCGCTTGTACGTCTGTTTCAGATGTCATTAACCAACAAGCCAAAGTTCAACCTAATGAAGCACGTATAGATTTTTTCGCTAATCGCGGCGAAGCTTATGATAACAAACGAGAGTACGTAAAACTTATGTGTTTTAATCAGCGCCCAACAAGTGCATCAGCGCTGCGGGACGTGGAAGAGGGTGAGCATGTTCTATTTGTTCGCGCCATGGTTGTGAATACCGATCTTCCTGCAGATAACATGCGCGAGGCTATTGTTCGACTCGATGTAAATTTAGAAGGTGGTAAGCGTTACTCCCTCAACCAGATCCGCGACAATCGCGATATGAAGATTTGGCTGCAGGAATCAGACTCTGGCATTCCAGTATCGGAAATCGTAACAACACGCGTTGAATATCCAAAATCAGTGGGTGATTTACGCCTTGACCAATGCAAAGAAGGGACAGTTTAAAAGTTCGGCCTTCTTTCGATAACCGTTACAGACGACGCAGGGTTACACTTGCGTCATAATAGTCGTAAGGTATGTTTTGCCACTGAGCGTTTTTAAGCTCTTGTGACTCTGTCTCTTCTGCCTCAAAGAGTTTGTTGGACTTAAGTATTAAACTGGGGAAGCCTTGCGTACCGATACTACGAACCATATGCATTTCTTCGCTTAGTTTCTCAACTGTACTTGCACTGTTAAGCGCTAATTTAAAGCGCTCGAAATCAAGTCCTATTTCTTAAGCAAAGCCCGCCAAGGTATCAAAGTCTGATGGGTTTCTTGCATTTAGGTAATAGCCTTCTTGAATTGCCTTGATCATTGCCTTCTCTAATATTTTAGCTTCTCCACTATCCTTAGCCTGCGCTTTTGCTGCAAGAACTGCTCGACACGAAGGATAGGTCGAACGACGAGGCTGACACTTTGTCCAAAAATCATAGTTGAATTGTGTTCCAGGCACACGATCTTGAATAGTTTGCCAATAGCCTGCAATAGTAAGTTTCATTTGTTCCGGCATAGGTAAATCACTATCCGGTGCGAGCCCGCCAAGCAAGTAGACAACCTCAATATCGTTGGGTAACTCACGCTGTATTTGCTCCCAAGTAGGAACGAATGCCCAACACCAACTGCACATTGGGTCGTGCACGAAGTAGAGAATAGATTTACTACTTTGCTGTGTTAATTGTTGACCGAGCTGTCGCACTGGCTTTTCCAAAACACTCTCCTACATTTAATTAACAAATAACTTTTTAATACTTCACAAGTAAAGATTTTTGGATTACCTTAACCAACAGACCTATAGACGTCTAAACATCTAAACACCTAAACACCTAAACGCGCAAAATATAAATTAACTTTTAAGGTATGTTCAATGAAACCAGAAACCATTGCATTACACGCAGGCTATACTAGCGAAGAAACCACAAAAGCAGCAACTACTCCTATTTATCAAACCACATCATTTACGTTTGATAATACGCAACATGGTGCTGATTTGTTCGACCTTAAAGTGCCAGGTTATATCTACAGCCGCATAATGAATCCGACCAACGCAGTGTTAGAGCAGCGTTTAACTGAATTAGAGGGTGGTGTGGGCGCTTTAGCGGTAGCCTCTGGTATGGCCGCTATTCGCTACGCCATTGAAGCTATCGCAGAAGTCGGTAGCAATATTGTAAGTGTTGGACAGTTATACGGCGGCACCTACAACCTTTTTGCGCATACATTTCCTCGCCAAGGTATTCAAACTACCTTCGTACAAGCTAATGACTTCGATGGCCTTGCTGCCGCTATTGATGAAAATACCAAAGCCGTATTTTGCGAGTCTATTGGCAACCCTGCAGGAAACGTTGTTGATATTAAACGTTGGGCCGATATTGCACATGCCGCAGGCGTGCCGCTAATTGTTGATAACACCGTAGCCACTCCTATTCTTTGCAAAGTGTTCGATCATGGTGCCGACATCGCCATTCACTCGTTAACCAAATATATTGGCGGTCACGGTACTACAGTGGGCGGCATTATTGTTGACTCAGGTAACTTTGATTGGGCTGCCCAGCCAGAACGATTCAGTATGCTGACTACACCCGATCCTAGCTACCATGGCGTTACTTACACAGAAGCACTTGGCCCAGCCGCGTATATTGGCCGTTGCCGCGTTGTGCCTCTGCGTAACACAGGGGCTGCACTTTCTGCACAAAGTGCGTTTAATATTATGCAAGGTTTAGAAACCTTATCGTTACGGATGGAGCGCCACTGCGAAAACGCAGAAAAAGTGGCTGCGTTTCTTGAAAAGCACCCTTCAGTGAATTGGGTTAACTATGCTGCCCTGCCTGATAGTGAGCACTTCGACACCTGCCAACGCATTTGTGGCGGTAAAGCAGCCGGTATTATCAGCTTTGGTATTCAAGGTGGATTGCCAGCAGGCGCTAAGTTTATCGATGCCCTACAGCTAATTCTACGCTTGGTTAACATTGGTGATGCAAAGTCTCTAGCCTGTCACCCAGCTAGCACCACACACCGTCAGTTAAATGCTGATGAGCTTGCATCGGCTGGTGTTAGTGAAGATATGGTTCGTATTTCGGTAGGTATTGAACATATTGACGATATTGTAGCTGACATTGAACAAGCTCTTATTGCTAGTCAAAGCTAAGCACTTGAAGCTGCTAAACTTTGCACTTCAAAGTGCTTAATTACTATCAGGTACGTAGGGGTTCCAGATAATAAATGGAGCCCCAAGCCTTTTTTTACTTTGAGCCCAGCCGTTTTCTATTCTTGATTTTTCTTTTCTTGCTTTAACTATGCGACTTCCGCCATTCCCTAAAAAATTTTAATCCGACCTGCGCTAGTCAAGACAAGTCACAACGAATAAGGTTCAACCCACCTGATTTACTGCAACTGTAGTCGCATGAATAAATCAACTTTTCCCAGTTCAGCGTATAGTCTTAACCATTGAACGTTCTCAGCTTCTGTTCGAACGCATTGATAGCGCAAATCAGATACGGTTTTCCGTAGCATCGCTTTATCTGTTGAAAATTTAAAAGAGGTTATTTTGGCAATACCGTTAAATGAAGTGTCAACAAAACAAGTACTGCAGTGGATAGGTTCACACCTAAGCCGTTACAAAAAACGTGTCGCTGGGGCCATTACCGCCTTGTTTACTGCCGCTTTAGCATGGTTAATGTTAGGACAAGGCATTAAATACGCTATCGATAGCGGCTTTGTAGAAAGCGCTTCTGAAACCTTAAACCAGGCCACGCTTATTGTGTTGCTAATAACGCTGATTGCCTGCATTGCGACCTATGCCCGCTTTTACTTGATGACATGGTTAGGCGAGAGAGTCAGTGCCGACATTAGAAATCAGGTTTACTCTCATTTGCTCTCACTTCCCCCTTCATTTTTCGCAGAGCTTAGAACCGGTGAGGTTATCTCACGCTTCACTAGCGACACTACGGTAATTCAAACCGTAGTGGGGATGAGTTTATCGATGACGCTGCGTTCTATTGTTACCTTCGTAGGAGCATTGGCGTTAATGACCTTTTCCAGCCCACTGCTAACATTTTGTGTCATTGTTGCCGTGCCGGCAGTACTCGTTCCAATTAAAGTACTCGCGCCCCAAGTTCGTCGTTATGCAAAAGCAAGCCAAGATAAAGTGGCAGACCTAGGCGCGCGTATTGATGAAAGTTTACATGAAATAATGACCGTACAAGCTTACAACGCTGAAAATGCTGAGCGCCTGCATTTTTCTAAAAAAGTAGAGCTTGCCATGGACGTAGCCAAAAAGCGTATTCATTACCGTTCGTTGCTGATTGGCTGCATTATGTGTATCAGCATGACAGCAATTATCTTTATTGCTTGGGTAGGCGCAATGCAGGTGCTCGACGGAACCATGACAGTCGGCGAACTCTCTGCGTTTCTTTTCTATGCAGTGATGGCTGGCGGCAGCGTGGCCACAATTAGTGAAGTCATAGGCGAAGTACAGCGTGGTGTGGGGGCTAGCGAACGTTTATACGAACTATTTACTACTGAGTCAGCTATCAAACCCGTATCAGATAAGGTGAAGAAAATTACCGAGTCTGAGCGCGCAGAAGAATCTAACCCCAGAGAGGTTGAAAATAAAGTTTCAATTTCCAAGGCTGCCCCAAGAATTCAGTTGGATAAGGTCAGCTTCGCATATCCTAATAGTAAACCTCTGTTTAATAACTTAAACATTGATGTACAAGCCGGTGAACGCCTTGCTTTAGTTGGTGCTAGTGGCGCAGGTAAAACAACCCTGTTTCAACTTCTTATGCGCTTCTACGACCCTAGCGCTGGGCAGATCCTATTTAACGGAATACCTATTAATAAAATGCCCGTTGATGTCTTGAGGCGTCATATTGCGATAGTAACCCAAGAGCCCGTAGTGTTTGCAGATACCGTGTTGGAAAACATTCGTTATGGCAGTCCTGATGCAACCGACGAAGCCGTTGTGAATGCTGCAAAACAAGCCTTTGCACACGAGTTTATCGATAACCTTGATGAACGCTACAACACTCAGCTAGGAGAACGTGGTGTAAAGCTTTCTGGCGGACAAAAACAACGCATTGCCATTGCACGCGCCATTTTAGCAGACAGACCTATCTTACTTCTTGATGAAGCGACAAGTGCGCTTGATGCAATGAGTGAACGTATGGTTCAGCAAGCCATAGACAGGTTGATGGTCGGCAAAACTAGCATTGTCATTGCGCACAGACTCGCTACCGTACAGCATGCTGACCGCATAATTGTGATGGACAAAGGAAACGTCGTGGGAAGTGGAGATCATGCTTCGTTGATGAAAAGCGATACCTTGTATAGGGAATACGCCGAACTGCAATTGCTTAGCTGAACCGCCTATGGTGCTATACGGTACAAATATGAGATTAACCAAAAGTCTAATAATTAGGCAATTTGAAAAGACAACAACAAAGAACTTGCAGTAAAAAAGATAACGAAGAACCGCAAGTTCGATAACGCTACGGGTTTAAAATGAAAAATTCAGTATATGGTGCACTAAAGACATGGACTGGTCTTTGTGCTCTTTTTCTTATTGCGATACCGGTTGCTAACGCTCAATTCATGGGCGACAGACAAGCGAAACTTGTCGTCACCAAGTCTATCGAATTTATGAACGAGACGCGAAAAGTAGAGGCCGTTGGTAGCGCTGAAGCCGTGCGCTCCATCATCCTGTACCCGGCCGTTTCTGACGAAGTCACAGAAATCAATTTTGTCCCCGGCCAATCGGTTGAGAAAGGTAAGGTGCTTGTTCGTCTTGATGACAGACGCCAACAAACTGCGCTCAAACGCGCTAGGCTGAATCTAGAAGATGCACAGCGCACAGTAGAAAGATTGGCGTCTAGCTACAAGCAAGGCGCAGTACCTATCAGTGAATTAGACTTGGCTCGCACCCAGCGGGACCTTGCCGAAGTTGCATTAGAAGAAGCCCAAGCAGATTTGGACGACAGGCATATTATTGCCCCATTCGACGGTGTTGTGGGGATAACTGATGTTGAGGTGGGCGATCGGATAAACGAGCAAACGGTTATCACTACGCTAGATAACCGAAGCAAACTTTTCGTTAACTTCAAAGCCCCTGAAGCCGCATTGCGAGTGCTGCTCAATGCCCCTAATGTTACCTTAGAGCCATGGAGCGATAAAGAAACGCTAGTAAGAGCTGAAATAGCGCAGGTTGATTCGCGCATTAACGAAGCAGACCGTACCCTTCGAGCACGAGCACTGCTTGATAATTCATCAGATCAATTCCGTCCAGGTATGAGCTTTCGCGTTAACTTAAGTATTGAAGGCGACCGTTTTGCCGCTATTCCAGAAGCTGCACTGCTTTGGGGGGCTACTGGCGCTTACATATGGCTTGCTGAAGACGGAAAAGCCAAGCGAGTTGATGTGAGTGTTCATCAAAGGCTACGAGGCACCATTCTAGTTTCTGGCGAGCTCAAAGAAGGCGACAAACTGATTGCAGAAGGTGTACAACGTTTGCGTTCTGGTCAGGAAATTACAACTGAACTGGCCGGAGGGCCTCAAGGTGAGTGATCCTAATCTAGCTTCTTCTGTTAACGATTTACCTTCTTTATCAATACGACGTCCTGTTCTTATTGTTGTATTGAACTTACTTATTGCTATTGCTGGTCTTGCCGCACTAAGTGGTCTTGAAGTTCGTGAACTTCCTGACGTGGACACGCCCCGGGTTACTGTAACCGCCCAATTTCCTGGCGCGTCACCAGAAACAGTTGATGCCGAAGTAACAGGTCGCCTGGAAGGTGCGGTTGCCCGGGTAAGTGGCGTAAAAGATATTTATGCGCAAAGCGAAGAAAATTCAGCACGGGTTCGCGTAGAGTTTCGTCCTGGTGTTAATTTGGAAGATGCCGCGAACGAAGTGCGTGAATCGGTAAGCCGCGTACAAAGACAGCTTCCTGATGACGTTGAACAAGTGGCGATTATTCGCGCAGACAGCGACGCGCAAGCGGTAGTAAGCTTGGCTATATCAAGCGATACGCTGGATATGGAAACCCTTACCGAACGGGTTGATACCGATGTTGCACCACTATTTTTAAGCATTCCCGGCGTTGCCGACGTAACCTTAAATGGCGATAGAGAGCGCGTACTGCGTGTTTCAGTTGACCCACTGCGTCTCACTAGCTTTGGTTTATCAATGAGTGACATTGCCGATGCATTGTCACTGGCACCCTTTGATGTGCCCGCAGGAAGCATACAATCCGCTGAACAGGCATTAATCGTTCGCGCTGACGCCACATCTGTCTCAGCTGAAGACGTGGGCAATATTGTGGTCACCGGTGATATACGAATTAACGACGTAGCCAGTGTCTTTTTCGGTCCTGCTGACACCACCAGCGTGGTCCGCCTAGACGGCACACCTGTTATTGGCGTAGGCGTTATCCGTCAAGCTAGCTCAAATACTATCGAAATTTCGGATGAAGTGCTGGCGATGGTAAAAGACCTCGACAAGCGCTTTACTGATATGAATATTGTAGTCACCGCTGACGATGCAGAATTTATTCGAGACTCTGTTAAAGAGGTAGTGATATCACTGAGCCTTACTGTGGCGCTTGTGGTAGTTACGCTACTGGTGTTTATAGGCTCATGGCGCGCAACCATAGTACCAGCGCTGTCTATACCTGTGTCGCTGGCAGGCGCCCTTGCTATTATCTGGGGTATGGGCTTTTCCATTAATATCCTTACCCTTCTTGCGCTTGTACTGGCAACGGGAATGATAGTTGATGATGCGATCGTGGTTTCAGAGAATATTCAGCGACGCCGCAGCATGGGACTTGGCGCTCGTGCCGCTGCCGTCGTTGGCACAAGAGAAGTGTTTTTTGCCGTGGTCGCCACAACCGCAGTACTGGCCTCCGTATTTATTCCTATTGCATTTTTACCCTCTACCGCAGGGCGATTATTTAGGGAATTCGGTGGTGTGCTCGCTGGCGCAGTAGTTATCTCATCTTTTGTCGCACTGTCTCTAGTCCCCGCATTAACGGCTCGGTTAAAAGTAAAACCAGCCAGTAAAGATGGTCTGTTCAGTAAAACCTTTGGCAAATTTGGTCATGCCTGTTTACGTCTTTATCAAGCCTCGCTACTCAAAGCGCTAAAGTACGGCTGGGTTGTGGGGATTTTGAGTTTAGCAGCAGGCGGTGGAGCATATATTTTAGCGCAAAATATCGACAATGAGCTTCTGCCTAGTGAAGACAGGGGCACTATTCGCATTTTTGCCCGGGGTCCGGACGGGGCTGGCCTAAACTTCATGGACAGGCAAGCAGAGAAAATGGAAGAACTTCTCATGCCTTATGTGGAAAACGGCACGATAGACTCTATTTACACTGTGGTGGGTTCTTGGGATCCAAACATTGTTTTCATCACTGCGCCACTTAAGCATTGGGATGAACGAGACAAATCCCTTCAAGATGTGGTGAATGAAATCCGTCCAAAACTTCAGCAAATCCCGGGAGCACCGGGCAATGCCTTTGGCGGAAATAGCTTGAACCTTCGAGGACAAGGCGGCGGGCTTGAAATAGCGCTTACCGGTGATACCTATGAAAACATCTTCAGTGCTGCACAACGCTTTTCCCGCCAGCTTGAAGAAACGTTACCTGAGCTTGGCAGGCCTCGTATAAGCTACGACCCTACGCAGCCACAGATGCGTGTAAATATCGACAGACGCCGCGCTGAAGAGCTAGGTGTGCCACTTACTGATATTGCAAGCACCCTTCGCGCTGCGGTTAATGGCGATGATATTGCTGATTTAAACGTGGGCGATCAAGCCATTCCAATTATGCTGCAAACCAATAACCGCAGTACGCTTGCCCCTTCCGAACTTACCAGTCTGTACGTAAAAAGTAATGACGGTAATCTGGTTCCTCTTTCCAGCGTTGCATTTATAAGCGAAGAAGGTGTGGCTGCTGAGTTAGAACGACAGGCGCAAAGACGTGCGATAAAGGTTGAAATGGAACTTCCTGAGGATGTAGCGCTTAGCGACGTTGTTGAAAAAATTCGAGCGCTTGGTCTTGATACTCTTCCAGATGGTATAGGACTAGTATTTTTAGGCGAGGCGCAGACTTTTGAAGAAACCTCTAAACAAGTCGCGCTTACCTATATATTGGCATTTGTTATCGTTCTGTTGGTACTTGCCGCTCAGTTTGAGAGCGTAAATAGCGCGGTTGTGGTAATGCTCACCGTTCCTTTTGGAATAGCAGCGGCTGTGTATGCCCTGTTTTTAACGGGCACAAGCATTAATATTTATTCGCAGATAGGCCTAGTGATGCTGATTGGTCTGCTAGCCAAAAACGCAATTCTTCTTATTGAGTTTGCCGACCAGCTTCGTGACAAAGGATACGATGTTTACGATGCGATTGTTGAGGCCGGTAAAGTGCGTTTACGTCCCATTATGATGACACTGGTGTCGACTATTCTCGGTGGTCTACCGCTTATACTCTCGACTGGTGCAGGTGCAGAAGCCCGCAACGCGATAGGATGGGTGGTATTTGGTGGTTTAGGTATTGCCGTAGTATTTACCCTGTATCTAACCCCTGTACTTTATTTAGCCTTAGCTCGCTTTACCAAACCTCGAGCAGATGAAAGTGCAAAATTAGAGAAAGAAATGGAAGATGCTCAGGCACATAGCGCCTAGTTGGCGAGTAATTGAGCGTTTTATAGAAAGTAAACCTAAACTGTTAGCCTGTATGTAAACGATGCGTTCGCCAATTTGCATTCAGGTAATAGTTTAGGTTCGCAATGTAAGCAATTGCTCACTCGCTTTTGCAGAAAGCTGCGGCCTCTTCTTTTCCGATAAATGCAGTTAACTGGTCTACTACCTTTTCGAAATAAGGGTTATAGGTTAGCCTTGCGTAAATGTGAGGCTTTTCTTCTTCTGTTGGTTCATATCCCCAAGGCCCAAACCAAACCTCCTCTCCCGCGATACAGCGTGATTCTTTTTCGTCGCTTTGACCATTGTCACAAATTCGAAAATCACTTTGCGTGCCGTATAGTGAATTGTTAGCAGAAAACAGCGTACTCATGTGAGATGCCGCGCTAATGCGCTGCTCTGGTAATTTCATCGTTTGAACGATAAGCGAATTTGAAGATATGCCAGGCTCATTTTCCCCCTGCCAGACTAAACACTTTTTCGGGTGGATGAAATTGTCCTTAAATTGCTGAGCAATGGTTAGCGTATCAACAACGCTGTCTTTTTCTGCAACGACCATGAAAACGGGCAAATTCAATTTACTTTGTTTGCTTGCTGATGCAGAAAACAAATCTTGAAGCGCATTAACACTTTCTTGGTAGGCTGCGAAGCCTGACATAGCGGTGGAATTATATCGACTTGGATTGTCTTCCTCTTCAACATTAGGCCACGGAAACAGTGAGTCAACGTAAGGCGCTAAACGAGAGACGAAAAAGCGAGATTTGTACGCGGGTGAGAAATGAACGAGCCCTTTTATGTCAAGTTGGTCGGCCATTGTAAAACTAGCAATAGTGGTTAAGTTTGCTCCTGTCGAAAAACCACCCAGGTATAGGTTATCGACTTCGCTAGAAAACAGCTTGATGTGATGATTTGTTTCCTTTTGCCATTGCTGATAGCTGACATTTAGCATGTCTCCAAGTTTAGAGCCATGACCCGGCAATAAGATAGTTCTGACATGAACCCCCTCCCGACACAAAGCGCTGGCGATGTCTCGAAAGAAAAACGGAGAATCACCTAATCCATGAACAAGTAGTAGCCCTTTCTCGGTGTACTGAGAGCCGCATTCAAACGGCATATTCATGGTGACTTCTTTGGCTTTATCGTCAGAAATGAACGCTCTATGCTGGTAAAGGTAAGCTTCAACTTCTTCTAAATAAGCGCTAAAAGGCTGAATTCCAACAGGAAACTGTTTTTCGCTGGCACTAAATTGAGAACTGTGTGACGAATGACAGCCGCTTGACATAAAAAGCGACAGCGAAGCGGCACATGTAAATGCCGCTTTAATTACAAGGTTTGACATTATTTATAGGTCTATTTTCGATACGCTGAATTATTGAAGGGTATCTTTTCCTGAAACTAGTGCCTTAGCCAATAACTTATGGGTAAGAAGCGAGAGCAGTTCCGTTTCTTCTTCACTACGCTCCCCGTCTACACCGGTTATCGCCATCGCAACTTCTAATGTTTTTTCAGCATCAAATGACAAGTCATTCTTTAGACTGCGTAAAAAAGTAATTGCATCGCCCGTGTCGATAGCCTTTCGAGTTTGATAGATAGTGTCGTTCAAGAAAGCTTCGCGGCAGATTGGGCTTTGCCAATCGAGCGATTCTATTATTGAGCTAAGATAATCCTGTTCAGACAGCGTTACCATACCGTCAACTTGATAAAGTAATACTGATAATTTGATTAGGGCCTGATTAAAGCTTTGTTGTTCTGATAATTGCATAACACTCTTCCTCTTCGTACTGTACGCGGCAGTACCACAACATGTACTGCATCCTGCAGTAGCGATAGTTTTGCGTTTACTTCACTGACATTTTGTATTCCGCACAAGGACGGCGCGGTAACGAATCACTGCATAAATAACCTAGACCAATGAATTGACGGTAATGTTACGCTGCAATGAAGCTTTTAGTTCATCATGTTAAATAAGTGTAAACGCTTAATGTATTATAGGTGCTTTTTAACAGGTTCCAAGTATCGTGCGTGGCAAAAAAGTAAGAATTTTTTGACGATGATAGCAATATAGAAACTTGGGGCTTAAAATATTAGTGAAGGTCCATCCAGGACTTGTTAATAGTAGAAACAATTGAAAAAATGGTCGCCCAGCAGACATTAAAATATATTGCTAGGCGCTTTTTATATTGACGTTTTGCTGGCGCTATCTTAGCCCTAGAGTGATGTCATTGATATAAAAGTTTCCCGTATAAATCGAATCATTTTGACCATGAGGCTCTAACGCGAAAAATTGCTTGTCCTCAGTGGTTAGTGATTGATAGCCACCAATGACCTGATAAATCCACACTTCAGGGTCGAAGTCTAAAGAATGCTCTTCATAGTAATTTAGCGCTGTCTTAGGCTGACCTGAGTCAATGACCTCACAGAAATATTCTTCCACTGCTTGTTGTAGGGGATCTTTTTCTAACGACAATGTCGATTGTTCCGTAACATCAATATCGACCGGTTTAGTTTCTTCGTGCTTGGACTGACGTTTGTGAATGTGAGTCAACGAACCGACTATATGCTGATAGTCTGCTTCATGCTCTACATTGTTAACGTCAGGAGCAGCATTTGAAATGATAGAGTCTGAATGATTAAACAACACCGGGACATTGGTCAGATTAGCATAGTTGCCCGGCGCGAAGTCAGGCTGCTGCTCCATGTGCAGCAAAAAGCCTTTTAGCAAGCGTGTACGGCCTTGGAACTCTCTGAATCTGCCTAGCAAATCAAGCAAGCGAGCTTGTACTACCGATAACTCCTGCGCAGCTTTGGCAAAACGCTGCTGCAGCGACACCACCAACAGATGACGGAGCTCTCGGTTAGAGCCAGCCAATTCACTTAATTCATCGAAACGAAAACACTCAAGTTGTGCCAATAAGTCTGTGACCTGCCCTTGTGCCAGTTCATTTTCACGAATTTTTGCTTCAACCGAAGACACATAGCCGAATTCATTGTTAATGCGGCCAAACATGACACGCACACTATTGCTCAATGATTCTGAAAGCTGATAAACATGCTCGGTCAAATCGCCCATATGGGCGGCGGCTTCGTTATATTTACCGTAATGAAGCGCCTCTTTGTAATGCTCGGTTAAGGTTTTAAGGCTTGCCAACGACGCACCAATATTGGCGTTAATAGTACGATTGCGTTCGTCTTGCAAACTGCCTTCTAAAAGGGTTCTTACCGCACTTTTTAAACGCAGTTCACTCTGGGCCTCTGGGCGCCATAACACACCTAACTGAACGAGCTGTTCTAATATCTTAGGGCTGTGATCTCGCTCCTTTACCGAACCATTAATATACGCCTGCATAATAAGGTCGCTGTGACGACCCAGTGCATTTAATAGTTTAGTGCCTGCCTGAATTAATACCTGGGTCATATCAAGCTACCTTGCGAAATAGCGGCCTCCGCCTGCTCAGATAAACTCAATGCTTCCGTTTCATCAATAAAGCGAAGTATCTCGTACAAGTGTTCAATTTTACCCGTGCCTAAATAAATCTGCTTGTCCGGATTTGGCTTTATCAAATAGCCCATTTCGGTTAAGCGCTTAAATACCTGCTTGAGCTGGCCGTCTAAATTCACACTGGTAGAGCCGAACATACGGTAACGCGATATCTTCTCTAGCTGTTCAGCGTAGGCGGGTGTATCTTCGATAGTGGTTTGCAGTTCGTTCAAGCGAATGGCGCTGCCCATGGTAATTGGCATATCAGATTCATTCGCTTGCTGAACCAACAGCAACCATTCCACCAAAGGTACTAAGTTCGACGCTGTATCTTGAAACTGCTGGGTAAGCACTTTACGCTCGTTCTCTCCAATGGTGAGAAAACTGGCGAAGAAAACGTCACCTTCGGCGGTGGTCGATAGTGTACGGTTTAATAGCGCCAAATGAGGTTCTAACTGTGCTGCATTGTCTCTTGATTTAAGAAAACGCCACGCCTCTTCATCGGTCACCTGACAAATAAACGCGCCTTGTAAAAGTGCGCTTAGTACACGGCCTTGTTCTGTCATCATGCTGATGTCTCCTCACCTGCTACTTCACCGTTCTTTTCTGCTTCTTTTTTTAATTTTATGCGCGCCCCTATAGAGCTTGCTTTTGGCTGAACCACCTGCAGTTGGCGGGTCACCTTATCTATCAAGTAGCGGTTTTCAAACAGCGTCAGTACTTCCGATTCCGGGTTAGGGAATGCGCCGACAACACTAATGTTGTTGTTTTGACATGCTTCAAAGATTTTCTTCACGTTGTTTTGGTGAAGTGTACCTAATTCATCAATAGGCCAGTGCACTGTGGCATCGGCATCACCGCGCAGAAGACGGGTGAAAGCGAGTAAAAACTTACACAAGATAAGGTATGCCATACCGTGGCTTGATGATTCATTAAGCTGACGGTCGGTACGAATGACGAGGTCACTTTTACCTTCGCGTAGGTGTAACTCAATATCAAGTAGCTTGCTAATGCCGCCCGTAAGCGCCGCACGACCAAGAATATCAAGAACACGGCGCATACTTTGACCGTATTCTTCCTCTGGTAACTCGTTAGCCCCCTCTTCCATCCAGTGCTCATAGAGCTTTCTGAATTGCTCAAGTTCAGGCCAGAATTCAAGTTCACTGATACGTGAGCGAATTTTAACAGCCGAGTCTGATACACCATCAAGAGAAAGATCGCCGTCAACCTCTTGGGTAATACGGCGGCTTTGCGACACAATGCGTTTGTCGATGTCGGCAAGTACAAAGTAGTATTGCGAAAGATCGGCACCAAAGATACGGCCTTGCTCACGCAAGCCCTGTAGTTTCTGAGGAACAATAACATTTAGAAGCTGGGCTAAGTGCGACACCATACGGCGGTGATCAAAGCTCTTCACGCCGTGGGCGTTAATTGTGGCGCATTCCTCTCGAGCGCGCTCCCATGTGTCCGATAAACCTGTACCGGCTTGCGCGGCAATCAGCTGATCAAACCTTTCTACGTAAGCACGAATATCGCTGAGCAAGTTCTCTCTTTCTTGAAGCTGGCTTTGCACTTCCGATATTCGCTGACCGATGCTAACATCATCATGCTTGATCTCTGCGGTTTCGTCACCGGCGTGTAACGTAAGTTTAGCTAGGGATTTGCTTAAACTTTTAACCTGCTCTAGATGGTCGCTGGCGGTTTTAAGCGTTGCTTCTAGTTGCGCATGCTGTTCTTGAAGCTGCTCTCTTGCCGTCTTGTAGGTTGCCTGCTTACTCGCCAAGCTTCGTTCAGATTCACCGAGTAACTTGCGCGCTTTAGATAAGCCTTCCTGCCATACAACCTTTTGTTTCGTGAATACATTGGAATACCAGCGCTCATAGTCGGCCACTTTATGACGATGGGTTTCAGTGCGCGTTATATCTTCTTTTAGCTTATTGATTTGCTTTTTAAGCTGACCTATTTCGTCAACGTCGACACCGCGATTGCTTAACTCACTTTCCAGCCAGTCTTGCATACCCTTACGGTCTTGCGCCGCACTCTCTTTCGCTTTGCGCATATCGCTATCGGCTTGGGAAATCCTCGCTTCGCTATCAGCGATAAGCTGTTGCCAATGGAACTTATGCTCGGTTTCCGCTTCGCGCTGCTGATCTTTTATCTCATCTCGACTCAGCTCGAACTGTGCCTTTGCCTGCTTTTGCGCTTGCTGATTGGCTTCCAGCTTAGTTTTGGCTTTCTGCTTACGTACAGATAAGGCCTGCTGATATTCACTGAGTACTGTATCTCGGTCTTGCTGTGCACGTTTGCGCGTCGCCTCTGCGCTTTTTACCGTGTTATCTTTTTGCGTAACCACGAGTTCCGCGTTGCGCACGTCTTCGTTTGCTTTTGCAAGGCGCTGCTCACATTCGTTTTGTGCTGCATGTGCCGCAGCTTGTCGCACTTCCGCTTCGTGTAGCTGCTGTTTAAGCGCTTGCTCGGTAAAGGCATAATCAGGTGTATCAAGTTCAGTAAGCGCTAGTTTAACACCATTGAATGTGTCGCTAACGCCCACCGAATCTATCGCCAACGAAGGCGCCAAATCGGTACGTTCTAATAGTTCTGGTCGAATTATCTTTCCAAGCGACAATTCCCAGTCGTCAACATTAGCGCGCAGGAATTCAAGTAGCGACCCTTCGCCAGGGTATAAAAGCGCATTAATTTTACTAACCGCTTTTTCTTCTTGCTGAAAGGCATTACGCGCTTTATCCAACGCGTTTGAACATTCTTTGCGAAACTCTACCGACTTGCTATGGGCCTGCTGAGCTTGTCTTAATTCACCGCGGGCCGCATCTTCATTAATCGATGCTTCTTTTATGGACGCATCAAGAATATCTAACTGGGATTGCTCAAATTCGTTGTAGCCTGCGTTGCTTAGTGAAGCCTTAAGCTCAGCTTCTGCGACTTTCAGCTCATTTAAACTAGTTTGGTAATCATTCTGTAGTGCACTGAGCTGACCATTATAATCATCTTGAATACGGCTCAACGCTTCACGCTCGTTTTGCTGCTGCTGCGCTTTATTCTCAGCGGCCTCTTGGCGTGCGGCTGACATCTCTTCCAACGTGATTGAGAGCTTCTCGCCTAGTTCTGCTAAGCGCTTGTTGTACGCAGACTCTATATCTTGGTGCTTTTCTGTAAGCAAAACATAGCGACTATCGGCCATGGCCTTTTCATTTTGCCACTGCGACAAATTTGCAACGTCTTCTTTAAGCTGCTCAATATTTTCGTCTTGCCACTTATCGAATTCACGCTCTACTGTATCTAATTCACTCGTGAACTTTTCAACATCGGCGCGGGCAGAAGAAATAACCTGATTCAAGTGATCGCGAGTATCGCCCCACTCGCTGTCCGTTTGTTTACGCTGAAAACTGTTTTCATCAAGCTCGTTTTTGGTGGTTTCAACACGTGCAGCCAGGTAAGTTTTATCAAGTTCAAAGCTATGTTTCAGGTTAGCAAGCACTTGCTCTGTGCTTGTCAGAGCCATGTCAGCTTGTTCAAGTTTGGAAAACTCAGGGCGGATTTTGTCGAATTGTTTGATTAAGTGACATTCTTTAATCCAGTCATCAACGCGATGACGACTTAGGCCCGAAGTAGGTGGCGTGACGCCATCTTCTTCTAAGATAGCAGCGATCATTGCCTTGATGGTTTCCATCTTGCCTTCTTTCGAGTGAACCGCTTTAGCCAGCTTCTCGATATGGCGCATATGCTTGGAAGGTTCGCACAGACTAAAAATTTTCGCATAGCCTAGTAGTTCGCGGGCATTGTTGCTTTGGTTTAACACACCGTGATCGTTTTGAATAATTGCGCGGAAGTCTTTGGTATTCAGCAAACTGGTGACCAAAATGTTGTTACGCTTCATGGCGCGGGCAAGCTCGGCACTGCTTACACTGGCGTGTTTTCCATTCTTTTGCTCTATCAAATAGTCGCTGATTTCAAATGGCTTACCAATTAAACGGTAGTTTACGCCTGTACCGTTTGAGCTTAACACTGCTTGGCACAGGTCACCTTCAGCACGTGTGTATTCGTAGATAATAAAGCTTGATAAACGAGGTAAATACCAACGCTCGAAACTGTCTCGCGTTGCCGGTACCACGCGACTTGGGTATTCACCGTAAAACACGGGAATAAGTCGCTGAAGGGTAGTTTTACCCGACGCATTGGTACCACAAATATTGGTGTGCCCATCAAGCTTTAGCTCGACCACGCCAGGTAAATGCGTGTCGATTAGAATAATACGTTTTAAGCCTGCCATAGTGTTCCTGTATCAAAAACTCTGCCGTGTGACTGTTCACACAACATAAAACTGTGCTTAACAAAGGTTTAAGAAAATTGCCTACCTTCACATCCAAGCACGCGCGCACGATGTAGCCCGTCAGTGTATTATGAATTAGCTAACTTGCACAGACGCAGGTTGATTTGTTGGTTATAAAGCGCGCTATTGAGGGTTGATTTTTGCTTCTTTCTTCATGTTGATACTTGCACGCTCTCAATTGAGTAACGTTACATTTCAAACTTATGGGGCGTTTACCGCTATGCCGCGGAAAGAGATAAATTACGCCAGCAAGAGAAGCGGGTAAAGTTTGCAGATTTTGTTATGAGAAACAGTACGCTTAAGTTTTGCACTAAGAGGGATCTAAAACCGACTTTACTGGCTTTAAGAAGGTTACTATACAACCTAAGAGTGATAGTTATGTAGTAGTTACATAGCTAAATAAAAATGGCGGTACGCCATGTTAAATGTACGTACCGCCATGCTTAATGTGACAAATTGCTGTCAACTTGCCAATGTAAGAGAGCCATTAAACCAGCCCCTTTACGATTTACTTTTTATTTCACCGGCAATCTTACTTCACTGAAAGCACGCTAACCGACTCGGGCGCTGGATACATCATGCTAAAAGTCGGTGCAATATCACCCGATGCTGAGTTTAGAATGTTATCAAAGCGAAGGATCATACCGTTTGATTTTTCAGCAACATAGACGTGACCGTTGCTTAACATTAAGTCCACTGGATTACCCAACATTGAATTCGGACCAGCTATATTCACCGATACGTCAGTTAAGCCATCCGCACGACCTGCGCCAGATATAACATAAAGCTTACCGTCAGTGGCGTCGGCAGCACTACCCACATCAGAGATTACAAGGCTGTCGCTTTGACTATCATAGTCAATACCGTGAATGTTAGTTGGAGCAGCAAAAGCTGCACCGCCACTTGCAGGCACAATGAGTCTATCTTCGCCAGTTATTACGGTTTCACCACTCTCCATTCTTCTAACAACTTCCTCAAATACCGCAACCGAACCATTTGTTAATGCGAGATACGCGCTGTCAGTAACCGGGTCATAATCCACATCCCAAGGACGAGCCCCATTCGCGGCTTCAAGGGTTAATAGCGGCGCCACGTTGCCAGAAGCACACGGTGAAAAGACGCGCACAGCTGGTGTGGTTTCATTAACATCAGCGACAAATACCACACCTGCATCTGAGGCAATATCTAGCCCTTTAGGTGCAATCAGACCGGTTTCACTGCCTGCGATCATATGGTCGAAACTATCGCTATACTCCATGCCGTCTCGCATGGTTTTAAGACGGTTAACTATAAGCAGACCACCTGTTAATGTATCTACGTTATCATAGGTAATAACACCATCGCCATTTGCCGTAAAGGCAGCACTTTCAATACTCATACCCGCATCAAAGGTACTTAACTCACTAGATAGCACTGCGCTATATTGTGCGACCTGTCCTGTCGTTGCGCTCTCACTCGACGGATTGCTAGATACAGACAGTCCCATGATCGGCATGGTAGTTATGCCATCGTCTGACGCGTCTTCCATCGCTTCTCGTTCTTTAAATTCGGCTATCGACTCTGGTTTTACAGACGGCGTAGATAACGTAGGTTCAATGTCGCCGCTCTCGCCATTGAAAATATTTGAGAAAACCAAAATGGCATCATTTGATTTTTCCGCCACACGAAGATCAGATCCTGTAAGAATAATATCTACCGGGTTACCAAGCTGAGTCGACGCTCCGCCAATCACTCTCGTTGGTACCACTGCCCCATCTGCAGAAGAAACATTGTCCAACACAAAAATTTGACCATCATCTGCAACTGCAGCATCACCTACATCAGACAACACCATGCGATTAGACATAGGCTCGTAAGCAATACCGTGCAGATTTATAGATATTTGATTGCCGTCTGCATCAGAAGGCACCACTGAGCGCATGACCGTAGGCGCAAAACCCGAGCCAGCGACATTGTCATATACTGCTAATGTACCATCAGTCAGTGCTACAAATAATCTGTCGTTTTGCTCATCATAGGCCAGGTCCCATGGTTTTGCGGATACCATTATCTCAGCAACAGGTGCTACGTCTCCCGCTGCCTGACCACCAAAAACACTGACCTTTTGGCCGTTGAAATCGGCAACCATCACTAAGCCAGCATCTTCAGCAAAAGTGATACCTTTGGGGTTAACTAAGCCTGTTGAAGTACCGGTTATTTCCTTACCAGTACTCATCATATAATTCGTCTGAGTATCAAAATTACACAGCGTTCTTAATAAAGGTAAATCACTGTCACCAGCTTGAACCAACGCGCCGCCTTCAGTAAACACAATACCTTCATTTGCACCAGTTATTACGGTACTGAGTGAATTGGCATTTTGATCGACGACTGACACCGTGTTGCGGTTGGCATCGCCATTGTTGGCAACCAAAAAGGTGCTAGCTGCGAAACCCGGAGCGCCATCTTGACCTGGTACGCCGTCTTGACCGGGTGAGCCATCTACACCATCTGCGCCATTTAAACCGTCAGCGCCGTCATCACCATCACAGGCACTAAGTGCAAAAACCATAGCGGTAGCTAATAGCGATAATTTTAATTTTTGTTGTGATGTTTTATTAAGTTCCATCATCATCTCCATACTTGTTGTTTAGCGAAGAGACGTTGCTTATCGGCAGCGGGTGCAATAGATAGTGCTCACGTCCTGTTCAGTAAGCCAAACGAGCCAACAGAGAAACTGGATGCAAAAAAATAAAAAAACCTCAATGCATTGCTGCAGTTGAGGTTTTTAAACATCTTAAAATGACGAGGGAGCCCTTTACCGTGGCGGGAAGCCACCGCCACCGCCGAAGCCGCCACCGCCGAATCCACCTGGTCCTCCAGGGCCGCCAGGACCACCAAAACCGCCACCGCCTGGGGGCATCATGCCTTTCATCTGGCGCATCATTTTCTTCATACCGCCGCCAGACATTTTTTTCATCATCTTTTGCATTTGAGTAAACTGCTTAAGTAAGCGGTTCACATCTTGAATTTGGGTGCCAGAGCCAGCGGCTATACGACGCTTGCGAGAACCTTTGATAATTTCGGGACGTGCTCGCTCAGCAGGTGTCATTGAGTTAATGATGGCTTCCATTTGATTGAACTGCTTGTCATTTGCCTGATCTTTTATCTTGTCAGACATACCGCCCATGCCGGGTAGCTTATCAAGCATCCCCATCATGCCGCCCATGTTTTTCATTTGCTCAAGCTGATCTTTAAAGTCTTGAAGGTCAAAACCTTTACCTTTTTGTACCTTCTTGGCCAGCTTTTCGGCTTTAGACTTATCGACTTTACGCTCAACCTCTTCGATAAGGCTAAGTACATCACCCATGCCCAAGATACGAGATGCGATGCGCTCAGGGTGGAACGGCTCTAACGCATCGACCTTTTCACCCATACCGATAAACTTGATGGGTTTACCCGTAATATGACGAACTGATAATGCTGCACCACCTCGTGCGTCACCATCTGCTTTAGTAAGGATTACACCGGTAAGCGGAAGTGCATCATTAAAGGCTTTTGCCGTATTTGCAGCATCTTGACCTGTCATGGCATCAACCACAAACAAGGTTTCAATTGGCTTAACCGCAGCGTGAAGCTCTTTAATCTCGTCCATCATATCGTTGTCAACATGCAGACGACCTGCGGTATCTACAAGCAATACATCAAAGAAGTTCTTCTTTGCTTCGCTTATCGCGTCATTAACAATATCAATGGGCTTTTGCAAAATGGTTGACGGGTGAAAAGCTACGTTCACTTCACTTGCAAGCGTTTCTAACTGCTTGATAGCGGCCGGACGATATATATCGGCGCTCACCACCATAACTTTCTTTTTCTCGCGCTCAGTCAAGTACTTGGCAAGTTTACCTACAGAGGTAGTCTTACCCGCCCCTTGCAAGCCGGCCATAAGCACAACGGCAGGAGGTTGCGTGGCAAGGTTAAGCTTTTCGTTAGCTTCCCCCATCACTGACTCTAGTTCAGATTGAACTATCTTGATAAACACCTGGCCGGGCTTTAAGCTTTTGGTAACTTCGGTACCAACAGCACGCTCTTTTACTTGAGCAACAAACGCTTTCACCACGGGGAGCGCGACGTCGGCTTCAAGCAGTGCCATACGCACTTCACGCAGCGTTTCTTTAATATTGTCTTCTGTTAGACGCCCCTTACCACTGACATTTCGTAATGTCTGGCCTAAGCGTTCTGATAAATTCTCAAACATAGTATGAAACTTCTTTTTATTTCAGACGTAATGCCCACATTGTATCGTAAAAGGGAATATGAACGTACCCACAATTGTGGTTAAATTTTCAAACATTTGTATCGATTGTATACTCTCGGACAAAGTGGGTGTGAAATAAACAAAATCAAGGAGATGGTTGAATTTACTTGCAAGTTGCAGTATCAATACCGACTCAGTCGGTGAACTCGTCACCCACGCATTACAGGAAGCACCATGAACACCCTTTTCGCCATATCCGCTGCTCTACTTTATGCTCTCGCCGCTGCAGTGCTTATTGGCAAGTTTGTCCATCAAGATGGCCCTAACAAACGACTTGGATTGTCACTCGCGAGCGTAGGCGCAATCGCACATATTGCGTTTCTGATTAACGTTATCATTGTTGCTCCCGGACAGGACATGAGTGTTACCAATGTACTGTCGTTGGTTTCGTGGATCATTACTGTATCTATGCTGTTTTTTGCTCGAGCTATTCCTAATTTGATTTTGCTTCCCGTTGTTTTTGGTTTTGCGAGCCTTACTGTATTAGCGTCAAAGTTTATTCCAGTATCCTACATTATGCATATAGAGCTACAGCCAGGCCTGGTCATCCACATCAGCTTATCTCTGTTCGCTTATTGCACCTTGGTTATCGCATTTCTTTATGCTCTACAAATGTCCTACATAACCTATCGGTTAAAGCAAAAAGGCGCGGCACTGCTTCATTCTTCGCTTCCTCCATTGATGCTAGTGGAAAACATTCTATTTAAGCTTTTATTAGCGGGCACATCTCTTTTAACGGTTTCCCTTATTAGTGGTTTTGTTTTTTTAGATGACATGTTTAACAAAACCTACGCCCACAAGACCGTTTTATCGGGAGCGGCACTTGTGGTTTTTCTTATACTCTTAATAGGTCAGAAAGTACGGGGATGGCGTGGACGCCAGGTTATCGTTATGACCGTAGTTGGGGTTTCTCTTTTATCGCTCGCTTACTTTGGCAGTAAACTGGTCCGCGAGTTTCTTCTGTAAATACATACGCTTTATATGCATTTCAACCAGTCCACCGCTAATTAAATTTGTAAATTGCTAGCGCCGATGCCTTTTGTTTTCTGCACATTTAAGGAAATATCAACAATTTCCCCTTGAAACCAAGGCATCAAATCAATACATTTGAACCCTAAGATTAGACAGGAACCCATTAATTGGACGACATATCAACGAGTACGCTGTTTATCGCGCTCGGCGTACTCATATTATTATCTGCGTATTTTTCTAGTTCAGAAACTGGCATGATGTCGATAAATCGCTATCGGCTCAAGCACTTGCAAGGCGAAGGTAATCGCTCTGCGATACGAGTTGCGAAGCTTCTCGACCGACCAGACCGCTTAATAGGTCTTATCCTTATCGGTAATAACTTAGTTAACATTGCTGCATCTTCACTGGCAACAATCCTATGTATCCGACTATTTGGTGATTATTGGGGCTTATTTGCAGCCACGTTTGGATTAACCTTGGTTCTGCTCATTTTTGCGGAAGTGACGCCTAAAACACTGGCGGCGCTTTACCCAGAGAAAGTGGCCTTCCCCAGCTCTATTATCCTGCTCCCTCTGCTAAAACTGCTATACCCCTTCGTCGCCGCAATCAATGGAATTACCAACGGTATTCTTGCGCTTCTACGGATTAGCCCTGCAAGTGGTAGCGATGACTCGCTTAGCAGAGAAGAATTAAGAACCGTGGTTTTCGAAGCGGGTGCAATGATACCCAAGCGACACCAAGATATGCTGGTTAGTATCCTTGACCTAGAGAGCGTTACCGCTGAAGACATTATGGTGCCGCGAGCAGAAATTTTTGCCATAGATATTAATGATGACTGGAAAAAAATCCAAAAAGCGTTAACCCATGCGCAGCACACTCGCGTTCTGTTATACCGCGATAGTGTTGACGATGCGGTGGGCTTTGTTCATGTGCGAGACGCACTGCGCTTGTTATCGAAAGATCAGTTCACCAAATCAAGTTTGCTTCGTGCGGTTCGTGAAATTTATTTCACACCTGAATCGACGCCGCTTCATACGTTGATGTATAAGTTTCAGGCAGAAAAAGAGCGCATCGCTCTTGTCGTCGATGAGTACGGCGATATTATGGGGCTGGTTACGTTAGAAGATATTCTGGAAGAAATCATCGGTGACTTTACAACGAGTATGGTTCCCGACCACAGTAAAGAAGCTAATTTGCAGCAAGATGGCTCCGTTTTAGTAGATGGAAGTGCTAACGTTCGTGAGTTGAACCGAGAGATGAACTGGAATTTACCCACTGAAGGTCCTAAAACATTGAATGGACTATTACTCGAATATCTTGAGGATATTCCTGAAAACAAGGTGAGTGTAAGATTGGCTGGCTATCCGTTGGAAATTGTAGACATATCAGAGAGCATGATAAAAACGGTTAGGGTTATGCCGGAATATTACATTGCGCCCAAAGAATCTGGTAATGACCACTAGCGCATTTCACTAAGGTCACTACCTTTTTGCTTCCTCAGCTAGGCGCTGCGCTCGGTTTGCCAGTGCCCTAGCTTTCGCTTCAGCAACTTTATCTGATAGCACAGATAATTTGGCAATAATATCCTGCGTCTCCTCATCTTCACGTAAATCCGCCTCCGCCATATGCGACTGCAATGAACGCTTAAGGAGCTCAGGAATAGATTTGCTGTCCATTTCCCAACCCTTCAATAGAATAAACTTTGACACTCTCAAAGATACTATCGACCGGTTGAAAAGAACCTTAACTATTATTTGAGCAATTCCTCTCATTTAACATGAAGGCTAGCAAATATAGATTATACCAATCCGCATAGATAAGTATTATAAGCCCTGATAATGGGTGACCAAGGTGCCTTTATGTTCACGCAGCGAGTATTTTATTACGGCAATTGAAGCTGTAGAGAATAGGCTGGTCGTGTAAGAATCGCAAAGCTCGTCAACTAAATAGCTCACTAAAGGCATATGACTTACCACCAACAGCTTTTTAATGGGCTTTTTCGAGTTAACTGCAGCGTGCAGAAGTGCGTCAATGTAATCACTGACGAGTCGAGGAGAACCGTCTGGAACAATGTCCTCATTGCTTTCTACTTTGTCTGCAATGATATCTAACGATACCATATCGTGTGTTTGTTTAGCCCTGCGATATGGGCTAACAAGCGCAAGGTCTACAACACCTTTTTCACAATATTGATCTCTTAGCCATAAAGCTGCTGATTTCGCCTGCTCTCTCCCTAAAGGAGTAAGCTGCCTACTTTTATCATCGAGTCTGGGTGCTTCCGCTTCACCGTGACGCATAATGAAAAGATAAATGTCGTCGTTGCTACTTTGACCTGACATAACATTGCGCATAGTATTAATGAAAGTATGCGTAAGATATCAGAGACCTGATAGGACGCCTAGCGCTAAACGGCGAATAGTGAGAATATTCGTACATTATTTAACGTTTTTTAAAGTTCTACTTAACAGATGCTCCAGCAGTGAGGTGCTCTTGACTAATAACGAGACAATGTGAATAACATCATAAACTTAGAGAACGCACATCACTTTACCTTGCCCAATGGATTGGGTGTTATGTTATGCCATACGCCAGAAGCGAATGAATCGTTTATATCTATGGCTGTCAGAGCTGGGCATTTTTACGACCCCGACGACTGTCAGGGCTTAGCTCATCTTCTTGAACACATGCTGTTTATGGGTAGTCGTCACCTACCCAAGCCAAACGCCATCAACGGCTTTGTTGAGCAACACGGAGGGACAATAAATGCGTGGACTGGCACGGAATACGCTAATTACCACTACAGCTGCAGCGGCGACGCAATAGCGCAAACACTGCCCGCCTTTGCAGACATGCTTAAACAGCCGTTGTTTGAAGAAGACGCGCTTACCAATGAAATTAAGAATATTCACGCTGAGTTTGAGTTTAAAAAGAAAGATGATTTACGTCGGCTCTACCAGATACATAAAGAAACCTGCAACCCTGAACACCCTTTTGCTAAGTTTTCAGTAGGAAACAGCGATACGTTTTCTAAGCATGACTGCGCCGAATTAAAACGACGCTTAAAAGCGCTTCATCAAACATTATACTGTGCTCGAAATATGCGACTTTGTGTGGCAAGCCCAATGCCCATTCCTCAGCTTGAAGCACTTATATCACAATGCTTTGGTTCGTTAATCCAAGGTGAGTTAGCTAACGATCGCTGGCCACCACTTTACACAGAAAACGAATTGGGCATTCAAATAAACATCAACCCGTTACAATCAGCCAGAAGGATGATTGTAACGTTTGCACTCCCTGCTCTGCAAAACGACTACGTCACTAAACCCCTTAATTATATAAGCCATCTCATTGGTGATGAAGGCGAAGGCAGCTTACTGGCCTATTTAAAAGAGCAAGATTGGGCGTTAAACCTTATCGCTGGCTCTGGGATTGAAGGTGATAGCTTCAAAGATTTCAATGTTAGCTTTCAGCTCACCCAAGAAGGCCTTGAAAACAAGGCATTGGTGTTAGAAGCGCTGTTCAGCTACATAGACTTAATAAAGAAAGCGGCATCAGAAGAGTGGCGTTTTCATGAGAAATCGCAGTTGAACGCCCTCGCTCTGGAATATGAGGAAAATGTAAAACCACTCGGGCTGGTTATCGAATATGCACAGCATCAATTTATTTTTGATCAGCACGAACTCAATCTACTTCGCTCTACCATTGGAAGCTATGACGAGGGTATTTTAGAAAACGCGTTATCTTATTTTACGCCCGACAATATTCGCCTTAAGATAATTGCTAAAAGTGTCAAAACTACCAAAACCTGTGCATTTTACGAGGCCGAATATGGGATAGAGCAAATTGACCAGAATTTGCTGCGCTCCCTCGCCTCTCCAAAGCCGAATCCAGCGCTTGCCCTTCCTCCGCCGAACCCTTATTTAGCTAGCGAATATAAACTGATATTACCCGAGTTTGGCTTTAACATTCCAAATAAACTATTAGACGATGGTGACTACCGCTTCTGGTTTGCACAAGACCAGCAATTCCATAGTCCTAAAGGCGATATCTATGTCTCGTTTGACACAAGCTACTTTTCAGATTCGTTGCTATCAGTGGCGGCAAAACGCATTTGGCTAGGCGCCTTGAATGACCATCTTCAAGCAAAATACTATCGTGCGGAAATCGCAGGGCTACACTATCGAATTTATGGGCATCAAGCTGGCTTTACATTGCACACTCGTGGCTTTACTCATCAACAAACGCTGCTGGCAAGCCAACTGCTCGATGCGGTTGTGAATTTTATTCCCGATGAAAAAGCGTTTGAACACCATAAAGCTCTGCAAATCCAAAGCTTACATAATTCTTTGCTCAATAAGCCAACCAACCGTTTATTTTCTCGCTTAAGTGTACTGATTCAGAGAAATACGCAGGCGCCCGTTGAGTTATTAGACGTCATTGATGATATTTCATATGAGCAGATGCTTAGTTGTCGAGCTAAGGCTTTCAAGCAATATTTTATCGAGGCGTTCATGCATGGAAACTGGACAAGTGACGAAGCAAAACACTTTTCTTCGAGTCTGCGGGAGCGGTGTTCTGAGAGAGGCGGTGCCCCACTCTCCCGTGCAGTATCTAAACTGCCGGTGGGCGGCGCCCTCTACCATGAGGTAGTTTGTAATCACGATGACTCTGCCGTGGTGCTCTACTTACAAGCACCATCTCCCGGCTTAACCGACACGGCACTGTGTATGGTGCTAGAGCAGATGTTGGCAGCGCCTTTCTTTAACGCCTTGAGAACTGAGAAGCAGTTAGGGTATATCGTTGGTACCGGTTATGTTCCACATAATCAGCACCCAGGAATGGCGTTTTATATTCAAAGCCCACAGTGTGAACCCAAAGTTCTGTTAGAGGCTATGACCACCTTTCTGTTCCAGCAGTTAAATGAAATTGAATTCTATCGCTTTTACTGGCCCACAATTCAGCAGAACCTCATTAAGCAATTGGAAGAAAGAGATCTTACTCTGTCAATGAAGTCGCAACGTTTGTGGGTGAGTTTAGGAACGCAGGACTTAGGCTTCAACCGCAACACCAAACTTGCCGAACGGGTAAAAGAACTCAGTTTTGAAGAAATACAAGAATTTGCTCAGCAACTAGCCAAAAGAGAACGATGTGGCGAGCTTGTGCTGTTCTCGCGAGGAAGGTTCGACGCGTTACCTACAAATGAAAAACGAACAATCAACAGTATTTCTCAATTTAAACAAGAAATTCCTTATTATTGAATAGTCAATTTTTTGCAGCTATCTGTCGAGAACTGCACGGAAATTAAGACTTAATCGATTCATTTCTTCAAGTTGCTCAATAAGTAATCCACCGCCATGGTTATTTCCAAAAAGTCCTTGTAGCGACCACGTTAATTCGGCATATTTATTATTCTGGTTGTTAGGGATGCTGCCAGGATAAAAATAATAAATAATAAATAATAAATGGCGTATGCCAAAGGTGTGTAGGTGCGCTCAACCCTAATATATTCAATAGTGCTTTTGATGTTGGCTTTGCCCGGAATATTCATTCCCAGTGCGAAGGCGATAGAAGTTTCTGATCTTCATTTTACAGAATTAAATAAAAAACATGGCTTGTCTGACACCGCTGTTTTAGACATTGTAGAAGATGATATGGGCTTTATTTGGCTAGCCACGTCAAATGGCCTCAATCGTTATTCAGGTTACGATGTAAAGCAGTATCACCCTTCTGATGTCGACCCAAACTCCCTGCCTTCAGGTTATATTCAAACGCTATTTGTCGATTCAAAGGGCAAATTGTGGGTTGGAACTCACTCAGGTTTAGCGCTTTATGAGCCAGAGACAGACAGTTTTAAAGTCTTCAATAAAGATAACTCGGTTATAAAAACAGATCTTATCACTGCCATTTCAGAATCAAAAAATGGCGATTTATTATTTGCAGATAAAAAGTTTCTTTATCGCTATTCGAAACAGACCTCACAGATAAGCGTTCTCACTCAAGTTTTTAAAGAAGAAAGCTTTATAAAAGTGATATTTGAAGAGGCCAATCGTATATGGGTCGGGTCAAACAAATTTGGCGCTAAATTAATCGATACTGAAACATTTGAGGTTCACGATACAAGCAAAGTTAATCCTTGGAGTATTTCACTTGATATCCGTGCACTCCACGATATCACCGTGATTAACGGCAACTATTGGTTAGCGACAAATGAAGGTCTCATCGTTTTGGCCTCAAATGGACGAATGTTGAAACAAATTAACGGGCAAGCTCTAGGAGTTAATGAAGATATAAATTCGTTTTCAATAAAGGTTGTCGATGAGGATATTTGGGTTGGCACGTACATTGGTTTATTTCTACTATCTGATTCGGCATCAAAAGAGATAACGCAATCTTTCGAACCAGAGTTTTTACACTTAAACTCTGATACTTATAACTCTACTGGTCTTCCTCCAGAAATTATTATGAAAGTAATCGAAGACAGAACTGGAGTTGTATGGGCTGCAACTTTTCATCGCGGAGCATTCAAATACCATCCCGAATTTGCAACAGTTCACTTTCAACCTGTTTATAACTCAGAAAAACATACTGAAGATAACTACACAACTATATGGGGCTTTGCTGAAAACAGCTCCAAAGAGCTTTTCCTCATTTCTCAGCAAAAAGGTTTGGGAAAAATTTCAAAAAAGTCTGGCAGTGTATCTTTTTTCGACCTCTCCACGAGCATTAATGAAGCTAGTTCGTTTTGGGACGTAGAGATTGATCAGAACGACAACATTTGGGTCGCTTCCTCCAATGGATTACTTGTATTCAAAAGAACAAACAATGGATTGATGTTGTTACAGCAATATTTTGAAGGTTCTTTCATAGATCATATATTTAAAAGTGAGGATGCGATATGGTTCCAATTACCGAATGGTGAAATTCACTCGATTAAATTTGATAACGTTACCAATGAGCCAAATAAAACAACTTCAGCGCACAAAAATATACCTACCGAATATGGCAAAATGTTCGCTACTTATTCCGATAGTGATGGAAGAATTTGGTTTCGACTAGAAGACAAATTAGTTGTTTATTCTGTCAAAGAGCAGCGAATCGTTAATGTTTTGGGACCCAAAAATGGAATTAATTCCCTTGTCTACGGCATCCACGAAACCAATGACGGTTTGTGGCTAACCACTCGTTCAGACGGTGTATTACAGCTCGATAAACAAAGTCTAGTTTTACTAAACAAACAAAAAAGAGATAATCAAAGTGGTTTTATAACGTCGACTACAGCTGTAGGAAATAGTATTTGGTTTTCTGATGCCAGAGGTGTGCACAAGCTACTTCTTCCCTCTCTGAGAGAGGCAGAGAGTATACCAAATGACCAGTTAGAATTTAATTCTTTGGGTGAAGGAGCGGTTATCTCTACACGCGAGGGGATTATATACTTTGGGGGAAACAAGGGCTTTATCAGAATTTCAAAAACCTCCAAAGCAAGTAATGAGGAAATAGAACAAACTCTTTCACCTCAGTTGTATCACATAAATATTTTTGGCTCGATAGCTAAATCCAAAAAGAACCTGCATTACGGTGATGAGCCACCTCGCTCAAATTCTTCAAAACAAATATTAACTTATAACGACAACTTTACATTAAAACATGCTGAAACGAGGTTTAGCATTTCATTTGGTCTAGTAAATCCCGTGTATCCAAATCAAGTTACTTATCGTTACAAACTTTCTAATTTTGAAAATGATTGGATATATGTTGATAACGAACGGAACGCCCAATTCAATAATATTTCCTTCGGTAATTATACGTTTTCGGTACAGGCCAAAGAACCAGGAAAATCTTGGTCTGAAAGTAGAGACTTACAGATAACAATTGAGCGCCCCCCTTGGCTTCACACCGTGGCACTCGTTTTCTACTGCTTAATAGCCTTCGCTACTTTTGCTTTTATTATTCGTCAATACCAAATTAGAAAAGCCAATCAACTTGCCATCAAAGAGTCTGAAGAGCGCTTAAAGCTGACCCTGTGGAGCTCGGGCGATGAACTTTGGGACTGGGACGTATATCGAGGTCAAGTATACCGTGCTAATACATGGGGCACCTTAGATTTTCCTCAAGATGATATACGCACTACCGGGGCCTATGACGCTAACATTCATCCTAACGACATTAACCGGGTAAAAAGCGCATTGAGAGCGCATCTAGAAGGTAACAGCGATTTTTATGAACTCGCCTATCGCGCAAAAACTTTCAAAAATCAATGGATTTGGATATTAGACCGCGGAAAAGTGGTAGAGCGTGATCACAACGAGCAGCCTGTTCGGATGACCGGAACACTCAAAAATATCCATCACCTTAAAGAAGCGGAAGAACAACTTAACTTGTTTAAACGCTCTATTGAAAACATCTCTGAAGGTGTATTTATCACTAATACACAGTTTAAGTTTATTAGCGTAAATAATGCTTATTGTAGCTATACCGGTGAAACCCGTGAGCAAGCGCTCGCTAGCTATATGCACTTTCACTTATACCCCGATGCGTTTACAGAAGAGATCAAAAAAACACTTAAAGCTAAAGGTAACTGGTCAGGTGAGGTAGAAAGCGTTCGGGTCACCGGCGAGCGCTATGAAATGGAGCTTAATATTGACGCCGTTCATGACGAAGACGGCAAAATAAGCCATTTTGTGGGTGTATTTAGCGATATCACATCGCGCAAAAACACTGAAAAAGAGCTGTTAAAGCTTGCCAATGTCGACCCGCTTACAGAGCTGCCTAACCGCTCTTTCTTCCAGGCGAGTCATCAAAACCTAGTGCGAAAAGCTGCGCAACATAGTTTGCTGTGCCTAGACATGGATAACTTTAAAAAGATCAATGATTCCCTAGGTCATCAAACGGGCGATATTTTAATAAAGCAGATTGCAAAGCGATTGCAGAGAATTACTGGTAAAAATGCGACTTGCTATCGATTAGGGGGGGATGAATTCAGTATTTTAATGGAAGATAATGCCGATATTCATACGGTTACCCACTTTGCGCAAAGCTTGCTTGATACCTTGTCCCGCCCTTTTATTATCAACAAACAAGAGTTTGTCTTGGGCGCGAGTATTGGTATTGCCTTTTATCCTGATGACGGCGAGTCGCCACAAGAAATGCTAAAAAATGCAGATACTGCTATGTATTTTGCCAAGAATAATGGCGGCAACAGCTACCAGTTTTTCAGTGGTGAAATGAATCAAAATGCCGTTAGGCAACTGCAAATTGAAAACCTTATTCGCCAAGGGATTAAAGACGACCTGTTCACTGTGTATTACCAGCCCAAAGTGGATATTGCATCTGGCAAATTAGTTAGCATGGAAGCGTTGGTACGATTTGAACATCCGCAAAAAGGTATTGTTAGTCCGGGGCAATTTATTCCACTGGCCGAGCAAACAGGTCAGATTATTGAAATTGGTGAGCAGGTGCTGCGTAAAGCCTGCGCCGATACTAAACGCTGGGTTAATCAGGGTTTATTTAGCGGCCGTGTGGCCGTTAATATATCGGCCAAACAGTTCGAGTTGCCAGACCTAGACGACAGAATAAATAAAATTTTAAGCGATGTGGGCCTATCACCTTTGCACCTAGAGTGCGAGATTACAGAAGGCACGCTGATGGAAAGCCCTGAAAATGGCCTTCAAATGATGACTCGCCTGCGGGAAAGAGGCATTCATTTGGCCTTAGATGATTTTGGTACCGGTTACTCATCATTAGCGTATTTAAAGCGATTCCCTCTCAATACCTTGAAAATTGATAAAGCGTTTATTGATGATATTGCGAAGAGCAATGTAGACCGTCACATGGCCGCTGCTATTATCAATATTGCACATAATTTAGGCTTGAAGGTGGTTGCGGAAGGTGTTGAGGAAGAAGCGCAACTCGATATTCTACGTCGATATGATTGTGAAATGCTGCAAGGTTTCTTATATAGCCGTCCGTTAAACGCTGAGCGCTTTGAAAAACTGCTAACAGAAAATCAAAAGCTCCACACGCTTTTGAACAATACCCAGTACTAACGATACCCGTTGTTCTATAGGCCCTCTGTTCAAGGGGGCGTCAAATTTCCTTTTTCAACTACGTTTTTTGCAGCAAGAGGCAAAAAACCTCCTCTAAATCCTTCGTATATTAGACTTTAGTGCCATATTTATGGCGCTGGCGACTTTAACAACGCATCCCTATTGATTCAAAAAACATAAAACACTGATTTATATGCGTTATTCTGCAAAATAAAAAAGTGGCACGCAATTAGCAAATATTAATATGTCGATAAAAATATAAAACAATCGGCTTTGTTTGTTCGTTCAAAAAATCAGAGGAAATTAACATGTTAAAAGAGTACGCAGTTGCACTAGTACTTTCTACCGCTACCCCAGTTGCTGCCGACAAACAAGAAGGCGCTAAACAGGCTCCTGAGTCGCAAAAAGAAACCATTACTCAGCCAGAGTATGTTAAACCACATTCAGGCGGTGGTACCGGCGTAGGCTTCTAATTTGAAGTTAAAACGATTTTCAAAAAAAGAGAGTAAATACTCTCTTTTTTTATACCTGTTTCTTGATAAAAGCTTTTCTATCGAGATTATCTACTGGGTCTATGCAGCGATATAAAGGTTATTAAACCCAACCGCGTTGCGCCAATGTACATGACGGGAAATAGAGAACATAGGCAATAACACAGGGCCTAGTACAAAACCTGCAATAGCCCATTTTTTCGCGTTCATTCCCCACTTAAATGCTTCCACGTAAAAGTACAGTGAAAAGATTACGCTTACTACCACCAGTGAAATCACATCGCCCCCATAATTTGACAAAACACAATGACAAAGACTCAATTAGTCAAATATTTGCAATAAGCAGCTGATAAATAGCGACAAGAAATTGACACGTGCATTTTTTAAGCGGGGAGAGTTTACCCAATTTCGAACAATAAACCAGCAGAAATAAGCATTAGATATAAAAAAACCGGGCAAAGCCCGGCTTTTTAACACTTTATAAACTTATTCGTAAAACTTCTGATCGTTTTCAGCCATTTTCACTAACACATCAGCAGGGGTGAATTTTTCACCAACAGCGGTGGCGTAATGATTAAGACGAGCAACCACATGTTTAATACCAAGGGTATCCATATAGCGGAATGGACCGCCAAGAAATGGAGGGAAGCCAATACCGAAAATAGCGCCAATGTCGCCGTCACGGGCACTGCGGATAACGCGTTCATCCAAACAACGCGCCGCTTCGTTAAGCATCATTAAAACGCAGCGCTCTGCCACTTCTTTTTCGCTTAACTTAGCAGAGGGTGATAGCCCCAGTAGTTCGTAGATTGATTCATCCACTTCTTTTCCAGGCTTTTTACCTTCATAAGAATAAAAACCTTTCTGGTTTTTCTTACCCTTTCTGCCATCAGCAAGGACTTTATCGAAAGCGCTTGGCGCAGTGAAACGCTCTCCAAACGCCTCTACAAGGAATGGAATAATCTTAGTACCAACGTCAATGCCTACTTCGTCAAGAAGTTTAACCGGACCTACTGGGAAGCCAAACTTGACCAAAGATTTATCGATATGCTCAATTGGCTCACCGTCAAGAATAAGGTTAGCTGCTTCATTCATGTAAGGCGCTAATATACGGTTAACGTAAAAGCCTGCGCCGTCTTTAACAACCACCGGCGTTTTTCCTTGCTTCTTAGCAAACTCAACCGTAGACGAAATAACTTGATCAGAGGTTTTTTCGTGAGCAATAACTTCCGCTAATGGCATTTTGTCTACTGGCGAGAAGTAATGCAGGCCAATCACGTTTTCAGGGCGAGCCGCTCTAGCTGCAATTTGTGTAATTGGAATAGACGATGTATTCGACGCAAAGATTGTGCTTTCTTTACAGTTCTCTTCAATATCCGCCACCATCTTTTGCTTGAGCTCTAAATCTTCGAATACCGCTTCAACTACGATGTCGGTATCTTGATAGCCACTATAGTCAAGCGTACCAGTGAGAAGCGCTAACTGCTTCTGCATTTCGCTATTACGCATGAAACGCTTCTTCACCTTTTTGTTCAAGATGTCATAGCTGTACTTCATTGCGTTAGCTATGCCCTCAGCACGTACGTCTTTAATACGCACGGGAACACCAGCTTTCGTCGACGTTACATAGGCGATACCACCGCCCATTAAGCCGCCTCCTAGCACACCAACTTTCTTCATTTTTTCAGGTTTAACGCCCTCAACGCCATTTTCTTTCTTCATTTCAGTAGTCGCGAAGAAAATTTGACGAAGCTGGAACGATTCAGGCGTCATGACAAGCTTTCCAAAGGCTTCAGCTTCCGCTTTAAGCCCCGCTTTCATGCCTTCATTCATGCCTGTTTCAATAACATCGATAATATAGCCTGGTGCGGGATAGTTGCCCTTGGTCTTTGCAAACGTTGCTTCACGGGCTTTTTTGAACATCATGTTGCGGCCAGCGCCAGTTTTTTCCAACATTTTGTCCATAACGCTCTTCTGAGGCGCGTCGCGCTCAGGTTTGCGTTTAAGCGCAAACTGTTCTGCTACTTTTAGCAATACAGTCTGTGGTACAACTTCATCAACAATACCGTATTTTTTAGCTTGCTTCGCTCGCGCCGGAGAGCCTGTCAGCATCATTTTCATTGCTTGCTGAATACCAATTAAGCGAGGAAGACGCTGTGTGCCGCCACTACCCGGTAGTAATCCAAGCTGAACTTCAGGTAAACCTACCTGCGTACTTGGTGAATCGGTACATACGCGATAGTGACATGCAAGCGCGAGCTCTAAACCACCACCTAACGCAGGGCCGTGAATAGCCGCTACGAAGGTCGCCTTCATGTTCTCAATTCTATCGAAAATGGCTTGACCGCCAGCGGCAATAGTTGTTGCATCTTCAGCGGTTTTACAGGCGGCTAGCATGGTAATGTCAGCGCCAGCTACAAATGAACTTGGCTTGCCGCTCGTCAGCACAACACCTTTAATGCTGCTGTCACGCTCAATGTCGTCAAGCATGGCTGAAATTTCATCGCCAAACTCTGCTTTAAGCGTATTCATGGATTCACCAGGTACATCCATGCTTAGAATTGCGACGCCATTATCCTGCTTGGTAAGCGTAAATGCGCCTGAGGTTGGCTGAACTTCATTTGTCATTTCTTGTTCCTGACTCATCTTATTCTGTCTCCACAATCATAGCCGCACCAAGACCACCCGCAGCACATGCAGTTAATAAACCTGTACCACCGCCACGGCGGTTTAACTCGTTAAGCATTTGCGTGATCATACGTGTACCAGTTGCAGCGAACGGGTGACCGTAGGCAATTGAACTACCCATTACGTTGAATTTGTCCATATCAATTTCGCCAGTCGCTTTGTCGCGGCCTAGTTTCTCTTTGGCGAACTTGTCGCTTGCAAACATTTTAACGTTCGCTAACGTTTGTGCTGCAAATGCCTCGTGCATTTCGATAAGCGTTAGATCATTTAGGGTCATGCCTGCACGATCTAGGGCGATTGGTGTAGCATAAGAAGGCCCCATCAGCATGTCTTCCCACACATCGATTGCTGAGAACGCGTAGCTCTTAATGTAGCCCAACGGCGTATAACCGAGTTCTTTTGCGCGGCTCTCTGTCATCATCAATACCGCTGAAGCACCATCGGTAAGTGGTGTTGCGTTTGCTGCTGTAACAGAGCCATACTTTTTATCAAACACTGGACGAAGTTTCGCGTAACCTTCAAGTTTTGAATCGAAACGTACGTTGTTGTCGCGCTCAAGGGCACCTTTATATGGTTCAGCATAAGCGGTCATGACTTCGCCAGACAGTTTACCTGCTTCCCAACTTTCAGCCGCAAGACTGTGTGAGCGATGTGCGAGTTTGTCTTGTTCTTCCCGAGAAATTTGATGAGTTTTCGCCATTTGCTCTGCCGTTTGCCCCATCGACAATCCCGTAGAATACTCGGCTACTGCTGGTGGAACCGGCGCTAAATCTTTCAGGCTCAAACGTTTGAAAATATTAAGTTTTTGACCAAGAGTTTTGGTTTTTTGTAAGTCAACTAACGCACGCGCAAGGTTTTTTGATACGCCAATAGGTGAGACTGACGTTGAGTCTGCGCCACCGGCAATACCCACTTGAACCGTGCCAGCCATCATACTTTCAGCAATATTGACCGTTGATTGGAAACTGGTCGCACAAGCTCGTGATACGCTATAGGCATCAGTGTGAACATTCATACCGGTACCAAGTACAATTTCACGTGCGATATTTGGGGCTTCAGGCATTTGAACAACTTGACCATAAACAACCTGGTCAACCCATTCCTTCTGAACACCGTGACGCACGAGCAGTTCGTTCACAACCATTTTGCCTAAATCTACAGCCGGCACGCCGTGAAAATATGTCGCCATTTTAGCAAACGGAGTACGCAACCCCGCGACAATGGCGATGCGATCACCCTCTCGGGTAGTAACTGATTGTTTTGTAGCCATAATGCACCTAAATTGATGACCTACTTTAAAATTAGCGCTATGCCTTTCAAGTGGTCTGACCTGTAATAGTTACGATTTTTACAAACTATGAACAAAATAGCAAATAATGCGGATAGAAGAACAAAATAAATGCCCTAAAGTTATTACCGCGACTGGTGCCATGCTTAATGTCGGCCCGTTGCTTACAAGCATAACCAAATATCGTGTTATTAATACCGTTAAACGACTTGAAGAAAGTTACAATGAACCTTATATGGAAATGAAAGTCTGTTTTGTGTCATTGTGACGTAAACCTAAGGTTTAAATAATCTAGTCATGGCATAAGCGATCACTTTAAAGTCATCTGTTTACGTCGCCGTCGCACTGACACATCCCAATAACGAGAACTCAAACGGAAATTTTTGCATTATGGCAGCAGCGCAATTTCAACAGTTACACGCTTACTTAGACCAACAAATCATTGGTCAACACGCGTTAACAAAAAGCCTTCTTATCGCTCTTTTGGCCGACGGTCACTTGCTTGTTGAGGGACCTCCAGGACTTGCTAAAACTCGCGCAATCAATGCACTTGCTAATGGTATTGACGGTGATTTTCACCGTGTGCAGTTCACCCCTGACCTATTACCAGCAGATTTAACCGGTACGGATATCTATCGACCTGAGACGGGTGAATTTGTATTCCAGAAAGGCCCGCTCTTTCACAATTTAGTGTTGGCCGATGAAATAAACCGTGCCCCAGCAAAAGTGCAGTCGGCGCTATTAGAGGCCATGGCCGAACGCCAAATTACGGTAGGGAGCAAAACCTATCCTTTGCCACCACTGTTTTTAGTTATGGCAACGCAAAATCCACTAGAGCAAGAAGGGACTTATCCTCTGCCAGAGGCCCAATTAGATCGTTTTTTAATGCATGTTGATATTGATTATCCAGGCGCGGAAACAGAACTAGAAATTCTACTTTTAACACGCGGTGAAGCCCTGTCAGAGCCACCGGTAACACCACCTACGCTCACACAGGACGATATTTTTACGGCCCGTAAGGAAGCCTTATCGCTTTATATGGCTCCAGAATTAGAACAGTATTTAGTTCAGCTTATTATGGCGACCCGCCAACCAGCAAACTTCGATGCTGATTTAGGCCAGTGGATTGCAATGGGAACAAGCCCTCGCGCCACCATTAGTTTAGACCGATGCGCACGCGCTCACGCATGGCTAAGCGGCAGAGATTTTGTCGGACCAGATGACATTCAGGCTGTTGTACATAACGTTCTTCGCCACCGCATTATTTTGTCTTATCAAGCTGAAGCCGAAGGTGTAACAATCAACGATGTGCTAGATAAGATTGTCGCTACAGTCGCAGTTCCATAAGCTATGGAAAATGTGAAGTCGCAGCTAATTAAGCTGCAAAGCAACGGCGTCACCCTGTCAACAGCTGAGCTTCTTCGCTATCAGCAGTTATCTAAACTCTTTAGTTTAGCGCCCAAACGCATGCCTCAAGCCAAGCTTGCAGGAAGCTACCTTACTAAACACAAAGGGCGCGGAATGGAGTTTGACGAGGCGCGACATTACCAACCTGGCGATGATATTCGCGCCATTGATTGGCGCGTGACCGCGCGCACAGGGAAGACACACACTAAGGTGTATCGCGAAGAGCGAGAACGCCCTGTGTTTTTGTTTTGCGATTACTTACCCTCAATGGCCTTCGGAACGCAATTGTTAACGAAAGCAGTCCAAGCCGCTCATGTGTCTTCCTTAATTAGTTGGTCTGCTGCCGCTCGCGGAGATAAAGTTGGTGCGTTAGTTTTTAATCAGCAGCAGCATAAAGAAATCAAACCTCTCACGCGTAAAAAGGCCGTACTGCACGTATGCCATGAACTCATGTCCCTTCATGAGCAAAGCACGCAATATATGCCAGATAAAGCTCGTGATGAAAAAGCTTTTGCCGATGCTTGCGCTCGCGCTAGACGCTTAGCCAGACCAGGAAGCCTAGTTTACTTAGTGTCTGACTTTCAGCATCTTGGCACTCAAGCTATTCAACACTTAAGCCATATAACAAGGCATTGTGAAGTTAGAGCCATAGTGGTCAACGACCCCATAGAGCACGCTTTACCAAACACATCGTCGCTTCAAACGGTAAGTGTTTCAGACGGGAAAAATCAGCAGCGCTGGGTTTTAGGCGACAGTAAAGAGCAAGATCAATACAAGCAATGGCGTGACGACCATAACCGTACAATTTATGAAATGCTAAGAAAAAATAATATCGCTCGTTTCAGTGTCTCAGCCGGGCTTCCCTTAGATGATCAGCTTCAAAGTATGCAACAAGAAAAACGATTGGAGCTGAATTGATGCAAAACAGCAGTATTCCGTTAAACGCTACACAAACTATGCAGTTACCTAATCAGCAACCTCTACAAATGCAGCAGCAAGATCCACTCGCTCAGCTTAGAGATATCCACGTTCCTAACGACGTCAGTGCTTGGCCGCTAGATTGGGGGTGGTGGTTACTTACTGTTTTAGTTGTCATCACAATTTTCGGCCTGTACAAAACGCTTTCAGCTTACCTGCGTCATAACAAGCCGCGAAAGCAAGCTTTAGCACTTCTCGAGTCCGTTTCAGCACAACAGAATAATTGGCCCATAGCGCTTAATTCCATATTGAAGCGCGCAGCAATGAGCTACTACCCTACTGAACAAGTAGCTGGTTTATATGGTAAACAGTGGCAAGCGTTTCTAACCTCAGCGCTGAAGAAACGTGATAAAAACCTTGAGAGCGATTTAGCACTGTTGGTTAGCAATATTTATCACGCCAACCCAAATTCCAATGATTTTGATGCATGTAAAAACGCGGTAAAACGTTGGCTGTCTAAAGCTCGCTTTCCCAAGAACAAATTAACATTTGACGTGCCTGGCAATGAAGAATTCGAAGGCAGTAATACGCAAGCCGCCTTAAAGAGCGCATCAGCAAACAACAATCAAGCAAAGGAGACTCATCATGCTTAATTTTGCTTGGTGGTGGGTATTTTTTGCGCTCCCCTTGCCTATTATTGTGCGCCTGCTTTCTAAAAAAGCGCAAGACATGCCGATGGCTGCGCTGCGGGTTCCCAGTTTGCGGCCTGGCGAAGTGTCAGAGCAAACTCAATTAAAGCAAACCAAGATACCGCTTGTGGTAAGTAGTTTAATATGGCTACTGCTTGTGACTGCCGCAGCCCGCCCTCAATGGTTGGGCGAGCCCGTGAGCATTCCCAACGAAGGAAGGGAAATGATGCTAGCCGTCGACTTATCAGGCAGTATGAAAATTGATGACATGCAGCTTCAAGGCAGACAAGTAAATCGACTAACCATGACAAAATCTGTGGTTTACGATTTCATTCAGCGTCGCGTGGGCGATAGACTTGGTCTTATTTTATTTGCTGATACCGCATACGTTCAAGCGCCACTAACTTACGACAGAGACACAGTATCTACACTTCTTAGTGAAGCTGTTATTGGTCTAGTGGGCGAGCAAACCGCAATAGGCGATGCTATAGGTTTAGCGGTGAAACGTTTTGATGAGCGTGAAGAGTCAAACAATGTACTGATCCTTCTTACCGACGGACAGAATACAGCAGGTAACATCACGCCAGAGCAAGCCAAAGAGCTCGCTATTAGCAAAGGCGTTAAGGTATACACCATAGGTGTAGGCGCCGACAAAATGCTAATTCAGAGTTTCTTCGGCAGTCGCCAAATAAACCCTTCGCAAGAGCTTGATGAGGGAATGTTGACCGACATCGCAACTTCAACAGGTGGGCAATATTTCAGGGCAAGAAATGCGCAAGAGCTACAGTCCATATACCAACAGCTTGACGCACTTGAGCCAATTGAAGGTGAAACCCGCAAAATGCGCCCATTAAGCGCACTTTTTTACTATCCTCTTGCGGCAGCAATACTCCTATCTGCACTATGGGCATTTTTAACCCTGGCAATTTCGTCATATCGCTGGATAAAACGAAAGCAAAATCCGTTTTCCGCGCATGGTCCAGAATTAACTAAGGAGACGAAATAATGAAACTCGACTTCTTAAACCAATTTCATTTTTTGCGCCCCGAATGGTTTATCGCTTTGATTCCTCTAATGTTGCTGGTGATATTAATAAGAAAAACCACGGCTAAGCAATCGGGATGGCAATCGGTGATCCCCTCTCACTTGTATCAATACATGGTGATTGGAAAAAACGAATTAGGCGCAAAACCGCCTATGTGGATGCTGGCCTTTGTATGGATAATAAGTGTAACTGCGCTAGCTGGACCAACGTGGGAGCGCTTACCTCAACCGGTTTATCAGCTAAAAATGGGACATGTCATTGTTATTGATATGTCGCTATCTATGCGCGCTACCGACATGACGCCTGATCGATTGACCCGAGCTAAGTATAAGGCGATAGACTTGGTCAACGCTATTGGTGAAGGCGAAATGGGTCTTGTCGCTTATGCGGGAGATGCATTTGTTATAAGCCCATTAACCGAAGACGCTGGCAATATCACAACGCTACTTCCCAGTCTTTCACCCGAGATCATGCCAGTGCCAGGCAGCGATCCGCTGTTAGGTATAGAGAGTGCAGCCGAGCTTCTAACCAATGCGGGATATAACTCAGGCATGATCTATTGGATTACTGACGGTATAGAGTTAGAACAACAGCAAGAACTTCAAGAGTATGTGGCATCTATTCCTTTCACTGTAAATGCGCTTACGGTTGGCACGTCTGAAGGCGCTCCCATTCGCCAACAAAGCGGCGAGCTTCTAAAGGATTTTACAGGCAGCATCGTTATACCTAAGTTAAATGAAGGCGCAGTGAAAGGTGTTGTAAAAACGAGCGGCGGACGTTTCGAATCCTTCACATCAAACGACGCCGATATTGAGGCCCTAGCCGCAGTATCGCTACTCGACAAAAACGACGGTGAAGGGGGCGAAGAAGAGAGTAACTTACAAGGTGATCAGTGGAAAGAGGTTGGCCCTTACCTATTACTTTTACTCCTTCCGTTCGCAGCTTTTGCATTTAAACGAGGCCTGTTATTCATTGTGTTGATTGGCGTACTTAGCCCGTCTTTCGTTCAAAACGCTCATGCCTTGCAAAGTTCTCAAGACTTACAAAATGTAGCTGCACAGACATCGTCTGCACCAGCGTCGTCAAGCGGACCTAATCCGCTTTCATGGTGGCAAAAGCCGTTTATGAATGACAATCAGGAAGCATTGAACAGTTACCAAAGAGGTAAGTATAAAGACGCTGTTAACCAGTTTAATGACGAAACGTGGAAGGCCTCATCACTCTATAAATCTGGTGATTATGAAGGTGCGTTGAATGCCTACCAAAACATCCCAGGACCCAACAGCGCTTATAACCAAGGTAATGCACTAGCAAAGCTCGGTAAGCTAGAAGAGGCGATTAAAAAATATGACCAAGCTTTGCGCGAAGCTCCGGATTTTGAAGATGCGAGAACGAACAAGAAAATTATTGAAGATTTGTTGAAACAGCAGCAGCAGAATCAAAACGAGCAGCAGCAAAATCAAGATCAGAACGAGTCAGGTGATAATAGCGAGCAAAATGACTCTCAAAATAGTGACCAAAACAATCAGGATGGGTCAAATGACCAGAGCGGTCAGCAAAACCCTGGAGAGGGCCAACAGTCAGATGAAAATGAAAATCAAGAACAGAGCGCTAATAATGAACAGCAAAATAGCGGTGATGACTCGCAGCAGCCTGATGATTCGAAGATAAATGACGAAAGCAACTCATCAGATTCACAACAACAAAATGCAGAGCAGGATCAGTCTGAGCAAAATGAAAGTGCCCAGCAAAATAGTGGGCAACCGAAAGAGAGCGAGCAACAGTCAGAGCGCGAAGCACAAGCCGCGCAAGGCCAAGCTGAAGAGCTCACTGATGCTGAAAAAGAAGAACTACAGCGAATGGAAAGTTTAATGCGTCGCGTACCAGACGACCCCGCATTTTTGCTTAAACGAAAAATGCAATTAGAAGCACAAAAACGTCAGCGTCAACGTATGCCCTCAAATCGGAGTGATTGGTAGATGAAAGCTTTATTACAATCTACATGTTTTATTTTTATGCTAACCACCTTGTTTAGCGCAGTGGCAAGTACAAACGCATTCGCGGATGTGAACGCAGTGGAAGCCACCATTGATAGAAATCCTGTCATGATAGACGAGGCGATACGCTTAACTATCACTGCAGATGGAAGTGCAGACAGAGATGCATTTGATAGCTCTCCTCTGTTAAAAGACTTTGTAGTTGGCAGAACGTCTGTTAGCAGCCAAACGTCTATCGTTAATTTTGACACTAAACGCACCACCGTCTGGACCACCACACTTTTTCCTCGAAAGGAAGGCACGTTTACCATACCTTCACTTACCGTCGAGGGTAAGTCTACTAAGGCCATTCAGGTGAAAGTTATTCCGGTTCAAGAACAAAGCAATGTGGCCCGTGATTATTTCGTCACCACAGACATCGATATAAAAGAAGCCTACTTAAATCAACAGTTGCTTTACACAGTTAAACTTTTTCTCTCAAGTAATATTGAACGGGGCAGCCTTCAAGCACCCGAAATGCAAAATGCCGAAATTAAACAACTAGGTGACGATAAGCAGTACACCGACATTGTTAATGGACGGCGTTATCAGATCATTGAACGTCAATTCGCTGTCGTCCCTCAGGCATCTGGTGAATTCACCCTAAGAGGCCCTATCTTTACTGGAGAAGTGATGGCGGCTAACACTAATCAGCGGTTTGGCTTTTTTAACAGAACGCAACAAATTAATCGGGTTGGGCCTGATATCACGGTGAACATTAAACCGATTCCTCAGGGAATTGATTATCCATGGCTGCCCTCTGAAATGGTAAGAGTGGATGAAGAGTGGCCACAGGGAGATACCTTTGTTGCAGGAGAGCCAGTAACCCGAATCGTTACGCTAACTGCGCTAGGTGTGGTAGAAGAACAGCTTCCGGATATTCCTGAGTTTTATCCGCCAAACTTTAAATTATACCCAGACCAGTCGAATACGACGACAGTGGAAAAGGACCAAAGCCTTATCTCCCAGCGTCAAACGTCGTTGGCCATCATCCCTACCCAAGCGGGTAACTTTGTATTACCCGAAATTACTATTCCTTGGTTCAATACCCTTACTCAACAAACCGAGTATGCCACCATTCCTGCTCGCTCAATTACGGTAGCGCCAGCAAGTGGCGTAAATAAGGGTAATGCGGCGAACGCGAACACCCCAGTATCGAGCAGTACAACGGTAGAGAATGTTCCAAACGATGTACCTTCAACTGCAGCGCAATCTTCTGCCGACGCTGACAATAACACTAACGCATCAAATAATGCTTCAGATGACGCCAATACTAATAAGATTGCGCCCTTATATTGGGCTGTGACCGGCGTATTCATCGCGCTGTTCGTTATTGCGCTTGCGGGATGGCTATACACTTACAGAAAGCTTAAGCAATCGCGAACGTTTGGGCAAAACAGCAGTGTTAAACATGGTGTACCGGGCTCGCATGCTTTAACTAGTTTCGATGAAAAAGCTCAATATCAAAATCTTATGTCAGTGATAAAGGCAAAGGATATACGTTCATTATCCCCCTCTCTTAAGCAGTGGATAAATGCGTTAACTGCAGGTAATGTCAAACATTCACAGTTTGAAAGTATTAATCGTATAGTTAATGAGTTGTACGCACTGCGTTTTTCAGCCAATAAATCTGATGCTAGCGTACAAACCAAACAAATAACGAAGGTTTTGGAAGAACTTTCGAATGAAGTTAAGCGCACTCGTAACGAATGGAAGCGAAAAGACGCGAGTGACAATCACACGCTATCTAACCTATATCCTGCTTCATAAAACGCATTTCATTTGCTAATGGATTAGAATTTGCGTTATCAAAGCCCCTGCACTTTGCCATGTCGCAATGGCAAGGGTTTTGTTGATACGATGCCTGTATTCGATAAACAGCTAGGGCCGTATTGCCCTCAAAAGGTGTATTAACCGTAAAAGTCCTAGCCGATAAAAATAATCAATTAAACGCGACGGGGAATGAATAATGAAAAAAACACTTTTAAAGCTAACGCCAATAGCGCTAGCTATTACAACGCTTGCGGCATGCTCACCAGCAACGGAAACAGCCAATAACGCACCAGAGCCAATAAAAACAGAAAAGCCAGCTGGACAGTCTGAGTCAGAGCGTCTTAATGCGTTCTTTGAGCGCACCTTTGAAGAAGACCTAAAACGCTCCCCCCTATTCCAAAGCTACCTCGGTAAAAAGTGGGACTACGACAAATGGGATGACATCAGCGATGAAGAGGCCGATACCCGCGTTGCTATTGCCAAGAACCGACTTGAGAAACTAAATAGCTTCGACACAAGCAAATTGAGTGAGCAAGAAAAACTGAGCTTGCGTCTATACAAACTTGGCATAGAGCGCGATTTAGCTAACGACGAATTCAGACATCACCGCTATATTGTTCACCAATTCCGCGCTGCACATACTCAAGTGCCAAGCTTCCTTATCAATATTCACAGCGTAAAGAGTAAAGAAGACGCCCAAGCGTATATTGGTCGTCTGGATAATGTCCGCACGTACTTCGATCAAGTTATCGAACAAATGAAAGTACGCGAAAAAGCTGGCGTATTTCCTCCAGCATGGGCCTACGACCAAATGATTGATGCGTCCAAGAATGTAATTACGGGTGCACCTTTTGATTCTAGTGAAACGCCTTCTACATTATGGGAGGACTTTCAAAATAAAGTTAGCAAACTAGATATAACTGACGCTGAGAAAACCACTTTACTTGGTGAAGCCAAAGCCGCTTTGGTAACATCAGTCATGCCGTCGTACGAGAAGTTTATCGAAGAACTGGTACATCAGCGTGAAGTAACACCAGAAGGCGATGGTGTGTGGCGTTTGCCTAACGGTGATGCATGGTATCAGAACCGCCTCAACTGGTTTACCACCACTGACCTGACTGCAGATCAAGTACATCAGATAGGTCTAGATAATGTAGAGCGCATACACAGTGCGATGCGCGACATCATGAAACAAGTAAAGTTTGAAGGTACTCTTCAAGAGTTTTTTGTGTTCATGCGTGAAGACGATCAATTCTACTTACCTTCTACAGCCGAAGGCAGACAGCAATACCTTGATATGGCGAAAACCGCTATAGATGACATGCGGGACGCTATTCCTGAGTACTTCGGCATTCTTCCAGAAGCGCCAATGATCGTTAAACGCGTTGAAGCCTTTCGCGAACAGTCTGCGGGCAAAGCGTTTTATCAAAGCCCAGCCCAAGATGGCAGCCGCCCCGGTATTTATTACGCCAACCTTTATGATATGAAAGCTATGCCAACATATCAGCTAGAGGCACTAGCGTATCATGAAGGTATTCCTGGCCATCACATGCAGCGTGCAATTGCACAAGAGTTAGACGGTGTTCCTCAATTTCAGAAGTTTTTAAGTTTTACGGCCTACACGGAAGGTTGGGGGTTATATACCGAAGAGTTGGCAAAAGACATGGGATTTTATCAAGACCCCTACTCCGACTTTGGTCGTTTAGCCATGGAGCTCTGGCGCGCCTGCCGCTTGGTTGTAGATACGGGCATTCATGCGAAAAAGTGGTCCCGTGAAAAAGCGGTAGATTATCTTATTGAAAACACACCAAACCCTGAATATGACGCGCAAAAAGCTATAGAACGCTATATCGCCATGCCGGGTCAAGCCACTGCTTACATGATTGGTAAACTTAAAATCATGGAGCTTCGAGAAATGGCGCAGAACGAACTTGGCGACAAGTTTGATTGGAAAGGTTTCCATGATGAAGTGTTAAAATATGGCCCTGTTCCGCTTTCTATTTTAGAAGAAAATATAAATGCTTGGATTGCTTCACAAAAAGGTGTCTAGCAAAAACGACTGAGTGATCCGCTCACTAACGTTATGATAAAAACGCGTCTTTCGGCTAAAGAAATGGCGCGTTTTTTATGCCATAGTAAAAAAGTTTAAGATTTTGGATTTTTTTATGTTTAGTCGAAATAAATTCGATAGTGGTCAGGTCTTATCGGGTATGAAAGCAAAACACCAAAGATATGAAGCACTGGTAAAGGCATTTCACGCCGACATATACCGCTATGCATTCTGGCTTATTAAAGACCAGAGCATTGCCGAAGATGTTGTACAGGAAACCTTTCTGCGTGCTTGGCGCTCACTCGATGCCCTTAATGATGAAAAGGCGGCGAAGTCATGGCTGATTACCATTCTTCGCCGCGAGAACGCCCGTCGGTTTGAGCGAAAGCAATTCGATACGGTGGATATTGACGATTGCCATATACAAGATGACACCCAGCACGCAGACGGCGATTTGAGAGACAGAGAACTTCAGCGACTTATGGGTGGATTGAGCATTGAGTATCGCGAGCCCTTAATCCTTCAACTCATCTTTGGATTTAGTGGTGAAGAGATTGCTAATCAATTAGGACTTAACAAAAACACGGTAATGACGCGTTTGTTTAGGGCGAGAAATCAGCTGAAAGAGGCATTAGAGAAACAAAATGAACAGAGAGGTCGTGTAAATGGATGAGTTAGAGTTTAGGCGTCGAATCTACGCCGATCCAGAAACGACTGACAGTGATGTTGTAGAGGCGGCAAAGGAAGATGAAAGCAAACGGAATTTCTGGAATGAACAGAAGCAGCTAGATAAGCAACTAAAGCAAGCGCTTAAAGTCGACGTACCAGAGGATCTTGCAAGCAAGCTTATTTGGCAACAATCGACTGACGAATTCAATCGCTACAAGCGCAGAAGCAGGTGGTATTTGGCTATGGCTGCGTCGGTTGCTTTTACCGTGGGTATTGCCCTTACCATGTGGTACCACCAACCGCTTAGTATAGGCGGTCAAGCACTTGCTCACATGCAGTACGCTGAAATGGAGCATGCTCACTCTTTGCTTCCGGTTGACTTAAATATGGTTAATGCAAAGCTAGCAAGCTTTGGTGGTAGTTTTAGCGAAATGTTAGACGGTGTAGAAGTTGCAAACTACTGTCACTTGAGCACGGTTAGAAGTCTTCACCTCATTGTTGATACGCCACAAGGTAAAATGTCTATATTTGTGGTGCCGGAACGAGGCGACGTTAGCGTACCGAGTAGGTTCGGGGATAGCCAATATCACGGCGAGAGCATTAAGATGCAGCGCGCAAACGTTATGATTGTTGGTGACAAAAACGCGGATCTTAGCGAAATGAAAAAAGCCATTTCGGAAAGGATGCAGTTTTCAGCTTAACGCTTTTATGGGGCGTTCCAAAAAAACTGTTCTCCTTATTCCTTCTCTTCTTCGGCCTATTGTGGCCGATTTTTTTTGCCCAAATTTAAGGTGAAACTCACGCTTATAAAACTTATAATTACCGCCCTATTAAAACACTCGTTTTAAATTACAACAATGTTCAGCTTATCCGCAGTATAGAGGTAGCAATTACAATGAGCGCTTGGTATCGCTTTACAAGGCTAATGGTTTGGCTATTGTTGCCTTTGATAACTTGTTTTTCTTTACGCGCACAGAGCTCAGATATCAAAAACGCTTTAAGGTTAGAGAAACTTGACGGCTATAGTCACATTGCAGCCACAACCATCTTCCATTGGAACACACCAAGTAATGTGAGCAATACTGATATCACTGTAATGATTGATGAATCAGGATTACAGAATGATAAACAAAGTGAAGGAGTGATATTTAGACATTTATTAGCCACTTCCACGGCAAATGATGTTGACTCCCCAAGAGTTCCGATTTTCGTTAAAGAGCCGTTATTAGATAAACATTGGCAAGAACTAAAAGCGCTTACTCCTGAACTCTTCGCTGCTGCCAAGGCGTATTACATATATGCAAGGGCGGTTAACGACTTTGACGGTTCTTCTCTGCGTATCAGCGAAACTGTGCCTGCACTGAGACGTTTGAAACTTGAAGCTCTGGATACGGGTAGTAAAACAGCTACCGCAATAGCGAGTATATGGTTGGCTATGGAGCTTAATTTAGCCAATCCTATAGAGGCCATTAATGAACTTGAATATGCATTGGCGCACCTTCCTCATTATTCGCCAGACAAAAACTTACAAAATGCGTTATCAAAAACTATCGCTCATGACTGGCTCAGAGATGCCTACCTCGAGCTCTTCGTTCCTAGTAGAGCTTTCTACCACTCCCAACAAATTATTGATAGTAAAAAACAGGCTGAAAGCACAATAGCCAAAACTTGGGCTTTCTTTTCGGCGATAGACGCATTACTTGTTCAAGACAGTTTTAACGATGCATTAGCTTTGGTAGAGGATGCGATAGATTATGTATCTAAGGTAAATTCAGCCCATGAGAAGCTTTTGATATATGTTCAAAAGCTTCGTGCTATTGTTTTTCAGAAAGGTGAAGGCTATGAGAGCGCAGCACAAAAAGTCATGGAGCAAATTAGACAACTCGATACCTCAAAAATGAAGGAAAGAACCCAAGAGCTTTCTGTCTACGCAGATGCACTTTACGCAGCGGTACTGAATGATGAAGCAAAGTTCAATGATTCACTTCAGCAATATAAAAAGATCGTTCTCGCAAAAACCTCCGATTTAAGTTTTAAAGAGAAGATTAAGCTCAAAATGGAGCTCGAACTCTCAAGACTTTACGATGCTGCGGGCAATTACGAAAAAGCGTACGAGCACTCTCAGTACTACAATAAATTACTCGTTGCAAAAAATACGGAGCAATTTAAATTTTCTTCGTCTAACTTCAGAGATAACTTGGCAGAAGATATTGAATTAGCGCATTATCGGCAGAAAGAACTCGCTAGTTTACGGGAGCAGAAAGAGGGTCTTTCTACCGACAAAGAAGCCATGAAAACAACCATATTCGTGTTGTTGCTAACCATATTGCTCATCCTTGTCCTATGGCTCTGGGTCGCTAAAAAACAGAGCGATTTACTCGCTGAACGGGACTCGCTCACTGGCGCCCTCACCCGCCGAGCTATGTTAAACAGTTTGAAAAAGTCACTTAAAAGCAACAAGACCTCAAGTATTGCGCTATTGGACGTAGATAACTTTAAGAAGATTAACGACAGATACGGTCATGCTGTCGGTGATGAAGTGCTAACGACAATAACCCAAATTATCAAGAATAGAATTCGCAAATCTGACAAACTTTGCCGGTACGGAGGCGAAGAGTTTTTAATCTATTTCTCCGACACGGATGAAAAGTCAGCAAAACGGATACTCGATGAACTAAATGTGGCTCTTTCACGCCAAAAACATTGGAACGGTACTGATGAAAAGTTTTGCGTTAGCTTCTCGTCAGGGCTGTTGGATGTGAAAGGAGAAACAAACTTAGACAGAATTATCAAAGCCTGTGACGACTTGCTTTACAAGGCCAAACGCGACGGCCGTGCTCGCGTAGCCTCTTTGTCATTTTAAAATTCTCTCAAACTTTATTTACCTTTAGCCGTATAGAAAACATGCAAGGGCGCTGAATGACGTAGAGACTCTCAGTCATAGGTGTTAGCATGAAAGAAAAAACATAGGGAATTTATATGGCTACAGGCACGATAATCTCGTTGGGTTTATATTTTGTAGTAATGTTAGGGATAGGCCTTTTCGCCTATCGGCAAACAGATACCAACGTAGAAGGCTATATGCTCGGCGGCCGCCAGTTAGGCCCCGCTGTTACTGCTCTCTCAGCAGGCGCATCTGACATGAGCGGATGGATGCTCATGGGTTTACCCGGTGCAATGTATGTATCCGGTTTGTCCGCCGGTTGGATTGCGGTTGGTCTGACATTAGGCGCACTAGCGAATTATATACTGGTAGCACCACGCCTCCGTGTATACACAGAGGTCGCCAATAATTCTATTACGCTTCCCGATTACTTTGAAAACCGATTTGCAGACAATTCTCGTCTACTTCGCGTTATCGCCTCTGTTGTCATCGTCGTTTTTTTCACCCTTTATACATCTTCGGGTGTTGTAGCTGGCGGAAAATTGTTTGAAACATCATTCGGATTAACCTATGAAACGGGGCTGTATGTCACCGCAGGCGTTGTTGTAGCCTACACATTAGTGGGTGGTTTTATGGCGGTAAGCATGACTGACTTCGTTCAAGGCTGTATCATGTTTGTCTCGCTTATTATGGTTCCCGCTGTGGTTATCAGTGAGCTAGGCGGGGTCGGTGCTTCAATCGACGCATTAGACAACATCAACCCGGCACTATTCGATGCCTTTATGGATGCGTCTTCCAACGAAGCATTAACGTTCATAGGTATTGTTTCTCTTATGTCATGGGGCCTAGGCTACTTTGGCCAGCCGCACATTATCGTTCGCTTCATGGCTATCCGTTCAGTCAAAGATATTCCAACTGCAAGAAATATTGGTATGAGTTGGATGATAGTTTCAATTATCGGCGCCTTAATGACAGGCCTGTTTGGTTTGGCTTATGTGACAGGAAACGGCAATGAGATTGATCCCGAGACCGTATTTATCTACCTGTCTCAAATTCTGTTCCACCCGCTCATTGGTGGTTTCTTGCTTGCTGCTATTCTAGCCGCGATCATGAGTACTATTTCATCACAGCTCTTAGTAACGTCGAGCTCATTGACCAGTGACTTTTATCAGGCATTTCTGCGTCGTGATGCGTCAGATGGTGAACTCGTTATCGCAGGCCGCGTTAGCGTGGTAGTTGTAGCGCTTGTTGCTATCTATCTAGCCTACGACCGAGACAGCACTATTTTGACCCTTGTAAGTAATGCGTGGGCAGGTTTTGGCGCTGCCTTTGGTCCACTCGTTTTATTTAGCTTGTTTAAGCGTGAAATGACCCGTCGTGCGGCGTTAGGTGGCATGATAGTTGGGGCGGTAACCGTGTTGCTGTGGATTTATCTTCCAATCGAAGTGGGTGGTCAGAAACTTGGTAACTGGGTATACGAAATTGTGCCCGGGTTTATTTTATCTAGCTTAACCATCATGATTTTAAGTAAATCAGGTACTCCACGAGAAGGTGTAGTTGATACTTTCGATGCGTTTCAAACGAAATTAAACGAAAAGTGAGCTAAAAATTAGCGAAAAATAGCGCTACATTTCGCGAACGCAAAGCCCTGTTTGGTTTCCTAAACAGGGCTTTTTTCTTTTTATAGCCCTGAAAAAAAGTGGCTTATGCTTCAATTGCATGACAGTTTTATTTAATGGAATAAGATAGCTATTTTAAATAGCAAAATCGCATACTACTTTTGAAATTAAATATGTTATCGTTCTATGCAGAAAAATAACCCATATATAACTTTTTTGTATATAACATAAAATTCGGACTTCAAAATGACTGCTAGTATCCCGTCTGTAACGCATTTGAAACAACTCGAAGCCGAGAGTATCCAGATTTTCCGTGAGGTTGCTGCTGAGTTTGAAAACCCAGTTATGCTTTACTCTGTAGGAAAAGACTCTTCTGTACTGCTTCACCTTGCACGCAAGGCGTTCGCGCCAGGCAAAATTCCTTTCCCACTATTGCACGTAGATACCACGTGGAAGTTTGGAGAGATGATTAAGTTCCGTGATGAACAAGCTAAGAAACACGGTTTCGATTTGCTTGTTCATATCAATGAAGAAGGTGTTGAAGCTGGCGTTGGCCCATTTAGCCACGGTTCGGCAAAACACACTGACATCATGAAAACCCAAGCACTTAAGCAAGCGCTGAACAAATATAAGTTCGATGCGGCATTTGGTGGCGCTCGACGCGACGAGGAAAAATCACGTGCCAAAGAACGTGTTTACTCATTCCGCGACAGCAACCACCGCTGGGACCCAAAAAACCAACGTCCAGAGCTTTGGAATATCTATAACTCCCAGGTAAACAAAGGCGAAAGCATTCGTGTATTCCCAATGTCTAACTGGACTGAACTAGATATCTGGCAATACATTTACCTAGAAAATATCGATATCCCTCAACTTTACCTTTCCAAACCTCGCCCGGTTGTTGAGCGTGATGGCGTACTCATTATGGTTGACGACGACCGTATGCCGCTAGAAGAAGGTGAAGTACCAGAGATGCGCTCTGTGCGTTTCCGTACTCTTGGCTGTTACCCACTTACCGGTGCGGTAGAGTCTAAAGCGGCAACCCTACCTGAAGTTATTCAAGAAATGCTACTTACCAAGACGTCTGAACGTCAGGGCCGAGTAATCGACCATGACAGCGCAGGCTCTATGGAGAAGAAGAAAATGGAAGGGTACTTCTAATGGCCACCGACAACGTTGTTTGGCATAAACACGAAGTAAACAAGACCACCCGCTCTGAAAAGCTTGGTCAAACGCCTCGTGTATTCTGGCTAACGGGTTTAAGCGGCTCTGGTAAATCGACATTAGCAAACCTGCTTGAGAAAAAGCTTCACGAGCAGAACAAGCACACCTATCTGCTTGACGGCGACAACGTGCGCCACGGTCTGTGTGGCGATTTAGGTTTTAGCGATAAAGATCGCGTTGAAAACATTCGCCGCATTAGCGAAGTCGCTAAACTGTTTGTCGATGCAGGTACCATTGTGCTTACCGCTTTTATCTCGCCTTTCAAAGCCGACCGCGATTACTGCCGCAGCTTAATGGAAGACGGAGAGTTTGTAGAAGTGTTTGTCGATACACCTCTTGAAGTGTGTGAAAAACGCGATCCAAAAGGGCTATACAAGAAAGCGCGCAGTGGTGAAATTAAGGACTTTACAGGTATTGATTCAGCCTATGAAGCGCCAGAAGCGCCGGAAGTACACTTAACTTATCAGGATGAACCAGCAGAGCAAACCGCTGAGCGATTGTATGCTTTGCTTCAAGAAAAGGGATTGGTGTAATGACACAGCCTTTAAATAGTCTTGCACAAACAGTGCTAGCTATCGCCAAAGAAGCCGGCGATAAGATAATGGCGATTTACGAGAAAGACTTCGCCATTTATGAAAAGCAGGATACCAGCCCGCTAACAGAAGCTGACCTTGCCGCACATAACGTCATCGTTAACGCCCTTGAAGCTGAATCTGACCTGCCGATTCTTTCTGAAGAGTCAGCAGATATTTCATGGGAAGAGCGCAAAACGTGGTCGTCATACTGGCTGGTAGACCCGCTAGACGGCACTAAAGAATTTATTAAGAAAAACGGTGAGTTTACGGTAAATATTGCACTTATCGAAAACGGTAAGCCGACCATGGGTGTGGTTTACGCGCCAGCACTAAACAAAAGCTATGTAGGCATTGTAGGTGAAGGTGCATGGACCGAAGTGAATGGCGAATTCACCGCTATTTCTGCACGCAAGCACAATGGTGCCGAAGTGTGGAAAGTGGTAGGTAGTCGTTCTCACCAAAGCCCTGAAATTCAGAATTTATTGGCGCAGCTTGAAGGTGAAACCGAGCTTGTGGCGATGGGCAGCTCACTGAAGCTTTGCTTAGTGGCTGAGGGCGAAGCGCATCTTTACCCTCGTCTAGGCCCAACATCTGAATGGGATACAGGTGCAGCGCACGCCGTTGCACTAGCGGCAGGTGCAAACGTAACCGTACTTGACCCTGAAAACCCATTAGCTGACAACGCTGACGCTCTTACGTACAACCAAAAAGAGTCTGTGTTAAACCCCTTTTTCCTTGTGAGCGCATAACATGAACAATGAAAACGAATTATTAAGACAGGATATTCTGTCTTACCTAGAGCAACACGAAAAGAAAGATATGCTACGTTTCCTAACCTGCGGTAGCGTAGACGATGGTAAAAGTACCCTAATTGGTCGCTTACTTCACGATTCTAAAATGATCTATGAAGACCAGCTTGCCGCTATCACTAAAGACAGCAAAAAAGTGGGCACTACCGGTGAGAAGGTTGATCTTGCCCTGCTCGTAGACGGTCTTCAGTCAGAGCGTGAGCAAGGTATCACTATCGACGTGGCATACCGCTACTTCTCTACTGACAAGCGTAAGTTTATTATCGCCGATACTCCAGGGCACGAGCAGTACACCCGCAACATGGTAACTGGCGCGTCTACGTGTGACCTTGCTATTATTCTTGTTGATGCTCGTGGCGGTGTTAAAGTTCAAACTAAACGTCACTCGTTCCTGGTATCTCTTTTGGGTATCAAACACGTTATTGTTGCTATCAACAAAATGGATTTGATGGACTATTCAGAAGAAGTGTACAAACAAATACAGGAAGACTACCTGAAGTTTGCTGAACAGCTTGATATTCCTGATATTCAGTTCGTTCCTATTTCTGCCCTTGAAGGCGACAACGTAGTGGGTAAAAGCGAACATACTCCATGGTTTGACGGCACACCATTAATGGAAATGTTGGAAAACATTGAAATTGGTGAAGACGACAACCATGAAGACTTCCGCTTTCCAGTTCAATACGTTAACCGTCCTAACTTAGACTTCCGTGGTTTTGCAGGTACTGTAGTATCTGGCCAAGTTGCACCCGGCGACGAAGTGACGGCACTACCTTCTGGTAAGAAATCAAAGGTGAAGCAAGTCGTTACGTTTGAAGGGGACCAAGAACGCGCTTACGTACCTCAAGCGGTTACGCTGACGCTAGAAGATGAAATTGACATCTCTCGTGGCGATATGATTGTAAAATCAGATAACTTGCCATTGCTAAACACGCAATTTAAATCACACCTTGTGTGGATGTCGGAAGAGCCACTAATGCCAAACAAGCAATACTTGTTTAAGTTTGCGACCAAGTCTACACCAGGCGTTGTAGCTCATATCGATAATCAAATTGATGTGAACACGTTGGAAGAAACGGATGCTATGCACCTTAATCTCAATGAGATTGGCGTGGTGGATTTGAAATTTACCCAGCCCGTTGCTTGTGACCCGTATAAGCGCAATCGCCCTACAGGCTCATTCATCGTTATTGATCGTTTGACCAATGGTACAGTGGGCGCAGGTATGATCATCGACGAAATAGCCGGTGATGCACAGCATACCTCGCCGAACTTCTCTGAGTTTGAGCTTGAATTCAATGCCTTAGTACGTAAGCACTTCCCGCATTGGAACTCTGTGGATATTAGTAAACTATAAGCAGGACTGGAGCAATATGGATGTGACCCAGTTCATCGTACTGGCAATTTTTGCCAGTACGATATGTGCGCTGATTTTTACCAGTCAGCGCCCTTCTACTGTATTTTCAGGTGCAGTATTAGCTTTACTGGTTACCCAGCAGTTATCTCTTGATGACATCTTGCTAAATTTGACCAACAAGGGCCTTATCACCCTTGTTTTGTTACTTTTAGTAAGTAGCGCCATAGATAAAACCGCACTGATAAAACGCCTTGGTAGAAAACTAGTAAGTGCTAACTTCACGCAATCCTACTGGCGACTATTTTCACTAACCTTTATATCCTCTGCACTGCTTAATAATACGGCAATTGTGGCAAGCCTCATTGGTCCTGTAAAACAGAACCAATATCACCCTGCTTCCCGATTACTCATACCGCTATCATATGCGGCTATTTTAGGCGGGACGGTTACTTTAATCGGTACCTCTACCAACCTAATCGTCGATAGTTTTTTACAAGAACACGGGCATCCGGGCTTTAACTTTTTTGACTTCACACTTTATGGCACCGTAGCGGGCCTGAGCTGTGGTCTACTTATGTTTTTGTTGCTTCCATTGCTGCCTCATATTGGCAATAAAAGTAACAACTATCACGAGTACATGGTTGAAGCCGAAGTTGAGCCTGGTTCAGAGCTAATTGGCAAAACCGTCGAACGGAACCACTTGCGTAATCTGCCAGAACTTTTTTTGGTAGAAGTGGTTCGCAATGGCAATCTGATATCTCCTGTAGGCCCAGACTTAGTTATTCTTGAAAACGACAAGCTGATTTTTTCTGGCAATGTTCAAAAGCTTGAAAACCTTAGCCACATAAAAGGTTTGAGCATGTTTGCAGAAACCGATGGTGTGCTGCGCGAGAGCTTAACCGAAGTAGTAGTAGCCAATCGCGCTCAGGTAATTGGTCAAACGATTAAGAAACTTGGTTTTAGAGCGCTATTTGATGCCGCCGTTGTAGCCATACGACGTGATGGTGAGCAGCTTTCAGGCAAACTTGGAGAAATAAAACTTCAAGCGGGTGACTTCTTACTTTTAGCTACGGGCCCAGACTTTGCCACTCGTCAAAATTTGAATAAAAACTTTTTTATTTTGTCAGAGCAAAAAATCGCCCGCCCATTAACGAACAAGCAAGAATGGATTACCCTTGGCGGCTTCCTGACCACAGTTTTACTTGCTGCTGCAGACATGATTTCGCTGGCTATTGGCTTGTTGTTTTTAGCAGCTACGCTGATTGGTGTGAAAGTAACGTCAAACGGTGAAATGAAGCGAAACTTACCTTTAAATTTGATCGTTGTAATTGTTGGCGCTTTAAGCCTAGCCAGCGCGCTTGAAAATTCAGGTGTCATCAACACGACCACGGAAGCACTAATGCCGGTGTTGTCGGGTACCGACTGGTTCGTAGCATTGATAGTCATTTACTTACTTACCTTGGTTTTAACTGAGTTTGTTACTAACAATGCGGCTGCGGCGTTAATGTTCCCGTTTGCCTACGGTTTAGTTCAGATTATCGGTGCGCCATTAATGCCATTTGCGCTGGCGGTAGCTTTTGCGGCAAGCGCCAGTTTCATCTCGCCGTTTGGCTATCAAACCAACTTGCTTGTTTATAATGCCGCGAATTATAAGTTTTCACACTTTATAAAAATTGGGCTGCCTATTTCACTTCTGTATAGCGCAATTGTGCTTACACTTTTGAATGCGACTTATTTATAACATTGAGTAAGTATTTAATATAAAGGGAAGCATTGTGAAGTGTCCCCAGTAATTGGATAGTCCAACTATTGGTGGGCCACTTCATTGCTTCCCTTTTTGCTATCTGTTGAATTCACAATTTCACACATTGTTGAATAAGCTATATTCATCTTCTCTTACAAATAAATACCGTTTATCAGAACCTTGTGCTGTACAACACACCTAGCCGTTAGTAATCTGTAATGCCAAAACTATTAGCGTGTTAACAAGCAATCAAGCAGAACTAACTGCTGCTTTAAACAGCACCCGAATCAAAAAATAAAACGAAGTAAAAGGAGCAAGGGATGCACAACGTATCGAACCCTTTCCAAGCGTGTAATGATATATTCTTCAAGCCAAATGGCGTGTTCAAGGCCATAGGTGAAAACAATAACTGGAGTTGGATGCCATTTATATTGATCACCGCTATCACGCTGGTATCTCAATATTTATATGTAAACTTTGTAGATATTGATTGGTTCGCACAGATGAATATTGCTGCTCAAGGCGATATGAGCCCTGCAGAAGAAGAGCAAATGAAAGCCTTTTTCACTAGAGACGCCTTACTTTGGTCATCGATAATCGGCGCCTTTTTTGTTCCAATCATTGTAAATGCGGTATACGCGGTTTACGTAAACTTGATGACTCGCTCGGATGATAGCCATGTTTTCGGCTTTACGGACTGGTACGGTTTTGCGTGGTGGCTTTCTATGCCTTATGTACTCACTGGCTTGGTTGGCGTAGCACTGCTGCTATTTACTGGCGATCACCAAGTTGCTCCAACGATATTATCACCTACATCTCTTGGCTTTTTAGCGAGTATTCCTATGGACTCCCCGTGGTATGCTTTCGGCCAAGCACTAAGGCTTGAGCTTTTCTGGGGCATTTATCTAGCGACTGTCGGCATCACTCAGTGGACGTCTTTTCCTATTAAGAAAGCGGCACTAATTGCGAGCGCGCCGTATGTGGTTATCTACGGCATTTGGTTGGTTGCTTTAGCGCTATTCTAAGAAAACACACTGCATAGCCCGCTTCTATTTGGCTATTAGTTGGCGCTGTTTCCGATAAAAACTCGGGCAGCGCTAAGCTCTCAATAGCAAAGTATCAAAAACTAAGCCTTAAAAGCCAAGTGTAAAAAACGCACAGTTAACAAGCCAAAGTGTCAGTGCGCAACACGCTTAAGACCACAAGGGTAGCTGAATTGTCGACTTACTTCCCTCACGTAGCGGTCTAAAATAGTCTTTATTCTGATAAAACACTTCACCTTGTTGGCTGTGCCACAAAGGTACACCAAGCAGAGGCAAAGGCTTCAAAAGAGGTGCAGATTGAAAATAATCTAGCGCTTCAATACGCAGTATCAATGCGTTGTCTAATACCAAGCGCTGTTGCCATTTATCCAGTTTGCTAAAACCGCAAGGAACCGAAACCGCCAGCCATTTCCCCGTAAGCCCTATAAATGGGTTTAGCATCATTTCCAAATTCGCGTGTCCGAAAATAAATGGCGTGACTTCACTATGCCATCGCTCTCGATGGGTTAAAAAGCTTTGTTCCCATTTGTGGGCAGCAAGGCTCTGCAAAAAGGCCTCTAACGATTCAACATAATGTTGTCGGCTATCATGCTCCCTTTCAAGACCAACACTGTTTAGTGTAGCTTGCTTGGGTTCTTCTATCGCAAGCACTACACCACATTCATCGAAGTGAGTAATGCGATTGCGGCGAGCCGTTCTGGGGCTTACACCGTGTTCGTTAATATCGCGAATATGCAGCTCATTTAACAGAGATTTGGTTTTGGGGAACTGTAACCAGATAAGTGCATTAAATAAATCGTGCCAGCTTCCCTCCCGAGTTGGTACTACCTTGTCTTCACTAATGATCGTTTCATAGTATCGCTTGTCGTCATCTGAGAACTGACTTTGACCTTTAAAAGCAGGTCCTTGCCAGTGTTTATAATGTTGCGCTGTTAATTGGTTCAATAGTTCAGGCGTGGGAAAATAATTGCTACCTAATAAACCAACTTCTTCTAGAAGTGCTGTAACCGGTTTGCTTGCGTGGCTTATTAGGTAGTCTTTACAGAAGGGTATTGAGTCTGATTGCATATCAACTATTGGTTCGCTCTGGGGTTTTCTCTATACTGGAATCGTATTGTAGAGCAAACAGAGACTAACAATGAAAAAAATGTTTTTGCCGTTACTTGTACCTACTCTTTTAGGCGTAAGTGCATGTACACCATCAAGCGACAGCACACCACAAAATCAAACCGCCAAAAAGGAAATGCCTGCGGCCTCGAATTTCGACAGTGTTTACAACAATATTTCAGATGCCGATATTCGCGAGCCCCTGAAAGTACTTTCTTCAGACGAATTCGAAGGCCGTTTACCCACCACTGAAGGCGAAAAGAAAACCATCGACTATCTTGTCAGTGAGTTTACTAAAGCAGGCCTCAAACCCGGCAACGGTGATAGCTTTTTACAAAAAGTAGCGTTAATGGAAATTACCGCCGATCCAGACATGACCATGACGATCGGAGACAATAGCTTTGTTTATAAAGAGCAAATGGTTGCGTCATCTAAGCGCGAGCAAAGCTCAGTGTCACTTGAAGATTCTGAACTTGTTTTCGTTGGTTATGGCGTTAACGCACCTGAGTACGACTGGAACGACTACGAAGGGCTAGATGTCGAAGGCAAGACAGTGGTAATGCTTATTAATGACCCTGGTTTCGAAAATCCTGAAAGCGGTAAGTTCCAAGGCACCACTATGACCTACTATGGTCGCTGGAGCTACAAATATGAAGAGGCTAGCCGTCAGGGCGCAGCTGGCGCTATTATTATTCACGAAACAGCCCCAGCCTCTTATGGCTGGTCAGTTGTTGCGAATAGCTGGAGTGGCCCGCAGTACGGCCTAGTAAGCGCTGACAAAGGAGCAAGCCGTGTAGCCGTTGAAGGTTGGCTTACGCTTGATGCTGCGAAAAAAGTGTTTGCTGATGCAGGCCTTGATTTCGATACTGAAAAAGCTAATGCCATGAAAGGTCCATATAGCAAGGCTATGGATATCCAAGCTTCAGTGACGGTAAAAAATACGTTTAAAAAATCAGAGAGCAACAACGTAATTGCCACTCTTCCTGGCGCTGAGTTTCCTAACGAACATATTATCTATACCGCACATTGGGACCATTTAGGTAAAGACGAAAGTAAAGAAGGCGATCAAATTTACAATGGTGCTCACGACAACGCCACGGGAACCGCCGCTATCTTAGCCATGGCAAAAGCCTACTCAAACTTAACGCCAGCACCTAAACGCTCGGTATCATTTTTGGTGGTAACTGCTGAGGAACAAGGCCTTTTGGGTAGTAAGTTCTATGCTAGTAACCCTGTGATCCCGATTGAAAACACGGTTGCTAATATTAATATGGACGCAATGAACGTTTTGGGTAAAACCAAAAACGTCGCTGTAGTAGGTATGGGTAAGTCAGAAATGGAAGACTACCTTGAAAAAGCCGCTGCAAAGCAAGGTCGCTCACTAACACAAGAAGACCGTCCTGAAGCGGGATACTACTATCGTTCGGATCACTTTAGCTTCGCCAAACAGGGTGTTCCGGCACTTTATGCTGAAGGCGGTAATGAACCAGCAGATGAAGAAACTGCGAAATACAGAAAGCGTATGAATGTTATTGTTACTGGTTGCTATCACCAAGTATGCGACCAATATCGCGACGACTGGGATTTAAGCGGCATAGTGCAAGATACTCAAATGTTATTCGATGTTGGTGTGGGCGTAGCGAATGCTGATGCGTGGCCAAAGTGGAATGAAGCAAGCGAGTTTCAGCGCAAATATTAGTTATATGCACCCTTTACGCATTTAATAGAGCATGATGAAAGGGGCCTTCCATAAGGCTCCTTTTCGTTTAATCCCTCGAATTAACTTCGCTTCTCAATCATTCCAATAGCCTATAAAAACGCCAGCATTCTTCATTTCACGATATAAATGTGTCGCATCTAACGGCGTAAATAGGATAAAAATGTTAATAAAACGCTATTTTGAGATAAAAGGAATAAGTATTTCCATTTTCTCATCATAATGTACTTGCAATTTCCTGTCAGACTGGCACATTCAAGGCACGCGATAAAAGAATAAAAACAATCCTTCGCTCACTCGTACGCGAGTACCGACAGAAAAAACTTCAAATTATTTTTTTCAACAAGTGAACAGAGAGAATCCGTTATATGTGTGGTATTTTCGGTATCCTTGATATCAAAACCGATGTGTCTGAACTCAGAACCCAAGCCCTCGATTTATCTAAACTATTGCGCCACCGTGGCCCTGACTGGTCGGGTATCTGGAATAATGACAATACCATTCTTTGTCACGAAAGACTGGCAATTGTCGATGTAGACACGGGTGCGCAGCCTCTTATCAGCCAGAACGATAAGCAAATTCTTGCAGTTAATGGCGAAATTTATAACCATAAGCAGTTGGCAGCTGATTTAGATGAGCAATATCCGTTTAAAACACGCTCTGACTGTGAAGTTATTCTTCCCCTTTTCCAACAAAAAGGCGTGGACTTTATTGATGACCTAGAAGGTATGTTTGCTTTTATCCTATATGATGAAGAGCAAGATGCTTACCTCATTGCCCGTGATCATATTGGAATTATTCCCCTTTACACCGGCTACGATGAACACGGTAACTTCTACGTTTCTTCTGAAATGAAGGCGCTAGCTGGGGTGTGTAAGACAATTAGTGAATTCCCTCCTGGCCACTACCTCTGGAGCAAAGAAGGAAAAATCACAAAATATTACAAACGCGACTGGATGGAATACGACAACGTAAAAGACAACACGAGCGATTTAGAAGAACTACGCGTTGCTTTTGAAAAAGCCGTAAAGTCTCACATGATGTCTGATGTACCTTACGCGGTGTTGTTATCTGGTGGTTTAGACTCGTCGTTAGTGTCTGCTGTAGCTGCACAATATGTGGCGAAGCGCGTTGAAGACGAAGACAAAACCGATGCGTGGTGGCCGCGTCTGCACAGCTTCGCTGTAGGCCTTGAAGGTGCTCCTGATCTGAAAGCGGCTAAGAAAGTGGCGGACATGATTGGTACGGTTCACCATGAAATTCATTTTACGATTCAAGAAGGTTTAGATGCCATCCGTGATGTTATCTTCCATCTAGAAACCTACGATACAACCACCATTCGTGCCGCCACCCCTATGTACCTAATGACCCGCAAAATCAAAGCGATGGGCATTAAAATGGTGCTTTCAGGTGAAGGCTCTGACGAAATCTTTGGTGGTTATCTGTATTTCCACAAGGCGCCAAACGCCAAAGAATTCCACGAAGAAACGGTACGTAAACTTGACCGCCTGCATATGTTTGACTGTGCACGTGCTAACAAGGCCACTTCTGCATGGGGTGTAGAAGCACGTGTTCCATTCTTAGACAAAAACTTCATTGACGTCGCCATGCGCTTAAACCCGCAGGATAAAATGTGCATAGATGGAAAAATGGAGAAGTGGATCCTTCGCAAAGCGTTTGATAACGGCGAGACATTACCTGCAGAAGTATTGTGGCGTCAGAAAGAACAGTTTGGTGACGGTGTAGGTTATTCGTGGATTGACTCAATTCGAGACTTCGTAGAAAACGAAGTCACAGATCAACAGCTTGCTACCGCTGAGTTCCGCTTTCCAGTTAACACGCCTGACACTAAAGAAGGCTACTACTACCGCACAATTTTCGAGAGCTACTTCCCTCAAGAAAGTGCAGCGCGCTGCGTACCCGGCGGTAAGTCAATTGCGTGTAGTACGGCAGAGGCACTAGAGTGGGACGAAAGCTTTAAAAACAATGCTGACCCATCAGGTCGTTCAATGAAAGGTGTTCACTCAGGCGAATCGTAACGGCTATTGAACATTTAAAGAACAAAAGAAAAACGCGGCCTGTGCCGCGTTTTTTCATTTTTAAAGGGCATTAAGAAACCGCTATTCTTCTTTATTCTGCTTGTACCAAAGGGCTGGATTCGACAACGGTGTTTCAACTGGCAGTAGAGGGTTTTCTAGCGAAAAAACGGTTCTCTCTTCCATATTTAACGATGTTAAAATAGGTGCGTAGGTTGAATTAAATAACTCATCGAATGAGCCATCATCTATGGCTCTTTGTAGACCCGTCTCTATTAAGTTTGCTAATGTTTTGTTGTTTAAACTCACAAAATAGTACATTGCCGTTGGGTAATACAATGCCATGGATGGTTCAAGATAGAGATTACTACCCGGGCCTTCAGCCTCAAGTTCAGCGTTAACTTCAATCACTGAACGAGGAAAAATATCGCCCTTGCTCTGCCCTATCAGGTCATAGGCCTCCCGAAACTCTGGCACTGTGAATACGTTAAAGCCGTTCGCCTGAAGAATTTTTGTATCTGGCCATTCTTCGCCCTGAATAGGAGTCAGTTTACGCAAATCATTAAGAGACAATACGTTTTCAAACTTCGACTTTTTATTTTTGTTTATAACGAACACCCGAAGCCCAATTAGTCCTTTTGCAATGGGAATACGGATAGGCGTTAATTCCTTTTCTCGCTGACTATCAGTCATGCTCCACACCACGTTAACTTCTCTATTTTCGCGAAGTTGACGCATTGCTTTTCCTGTCAGAAGGATCCTGTCTGACGGACGTAGCTCGTAATTTACGCCGGTTTTATCTAGGGCAAGTTTTAATAAAGCGATTGGATATTGTGCACGTGCATCTGAGTCGTCAATAGGACGAGGATAGTTGATAGTCCACAGCGCCCCCTGCGCATAAGACGCTGTAAGCAGGCCACATAGAACACAAACCAGAAGGTTAACCCTTTTAAACAGGTTTAAATTAACCATTTTCGCAGCGCCATAAGTTGGTCTTTTGAACTGACATTTACTCGATACCAATATACTTGTGTGTTTGTAACGATAGTCGCCAGTTGCGCTCAATACAAGTCTTAACTGCAAGCTCCGTCGCTCGCTTTTGCTGGCTAATAGGTTGTAAACACACCTGTTTTCCTTCAAGGGAAGACACATTAGCAAGCAGCGCATCAAGTTCATCAATGTGCTTTTGCATGGCAATAGGATGCTTAATCTCATTGGCTCTTTCAAGAGCACTGACTAATACATCATAACCGCCTTTCATATTTATTTTTGGAGACACTGTCACATAAGTACGTGCATCACAAAGCACTTCGAACGTACCGCTGGTTTCGATTTGTGTAGAGTAACCGTTATCGTGAAGTAGCTTGGTGAGCGGTCGCAAATCGTACATACATGGTTCACCGCCGGTGATAACCACGTGTTTTGCAACATATCCTTCTATAGAAAACTGAGCTAATAAGGCCGCTTCATCAGAAATAAAGTAGGTTTCCGACTCTTGCCCTTTATTAATAACGGCCTCTGGCGTAACGCTCAAATCAGCCTTTATTTCCCAAGTGTGCTTAGTATCACACCACGGGCAACCGACAGGGCAACCTTGTAACCTTACAAAAATAGAAGGAATACCGGTATGGGCACCTTCACCTTGGATAGTTTCGAACATCTCATTGATGTTTAGCGTGGACATTACAGACAATTTGATACCCTTTAACAATTGTATGTTGGGATTTTACCAAGGATCACATAAAATTCGGGGATAATTTCTTAAATCTTCAAAAACTATGTCAGAAAACGTTGTTGTTATTTATTCTGGAGGCATGGACTCCTTCACAGTGTTACATAAAGCACTGAAAGAGGGAAAAAAAGTTCACGCCCTCAGTTTCGACTATGGTCAACGCCACAAAAAAGAGCTTGATTACGCTGCAAGGGTATGTGAATCACTCAATGTCCCTCATAAGATTGTGGATATCAGTGCCATCAATACCCTGATTGGTGGCTCAGCTTTAACTTCGGATATAGAGGTACCAGAAGGGCACTATGAAGAGCCGAGCATGAAACAAACCGTGGTGCCAAATCGTAATATGATACTGCTCTCCCTTGCAGTGGGCTATGCTGTGAGCCTAGAAGCTAAGGAAGTCTACTATGGGGCACACTCTGGCGACCACGCTATATATCCAGATTGTCGTCCTGAATTTGTTCATAAAATGAATGACGTTTGCGGTATAGCTAATTACACCCCGGTCACTATCATGACCCCTTATATTGACGTAAGCAAAACGGCGATTTTGACCGATGGTCTTTCCATGGGGCTAGATTACGGACAAACGTGGACGTGCTATAACGGCAGAGAAAAAGCCTGTGGTAAGTGTGGGGCTTGTGAAGAGCGCCTAGAAGCATTTAAAGAAAATAACGCCACTGACCCGCTTGAATACGAATAAAAAATTCCAAGCAAGAAACCTCTCACTAAGACGATCTTGTGTTTTACAAACGAGCGTCAAGTGAGAGGCATATTTGTGGGTCTTCGGTTATGAAAATTCGTTACCGTTGAAAATTGTACGGCTATTTCTGGCTCTCGGAAATGAAGTAGCTTAATTCTTTTATACAGTGTCGCAATACCGGGTTCAGGCGGGTATTCTTACCGTTCATTACGAATAATTCGTGGCTAAAATTAAATAGACTTCCTTTCGCAATAGGTACAAGCCCAAGTGCAGCGCCCTGCTCTTTAGCCATATAGTCAGGCAATAATCCAACGTATTCACCGGTCATAATGGCAGACATAGCGGCATCGAAAGAGTCAGAGAAAGTTTGTATCGATAATCTTGTTTCATCCTCGATATAGTTGGCCGAAGACAAACCTGAAATACCGATCGCGGGATAGTCACTTATTTTAACGCCTTCGGGTAATTCAGTATCCCGATATTTCGCCAAGGGATGCGTTGGCGAGCAATAAAGTCGTCCTTCAGTGTTAATACCTATAGGGTGAAACGTCACAGATTCCGGCTTAACCATGTCATAGGTAGATACTACCAAGTGACACTCACCCGATAGCGCCACGTGTTCCACTTCGTTGTATAAACGAGTTTGGATATTAACGTGGATATCATCAAACTTTTTCATCGTGCTTTTTACCGCCTTACTGACGGCTAAATGCATAGATAACGGCAGACCAGCCATTAATACTAGAGTGATGTGACCAGAGTAGTCATCATGAAGCGACTTCAGATTAAACACGAAATTATCAAAGGCATTAAAGATGCGTTTGGTTTCTTGAAAAACAACCTCACCTTCCTTTGTCATTTGGAAACCACCGCGACCGCGATGACATAGTACTAAATCAAGCCGTTCTTCCAGTTTCTTAATTGCAGCACTGATATTTGGACGTTGCATTCGCAACACGGGTTCTGCCGCAGTAAATCCATTGCAGCTTGCTACAGCGTAGAACACACGCAGTAGCTTTATATCTGATTCCTGAAGACGGTTAAGCATATTAGCACCTGTTTATAGGTATAGTTTTCGATACTCAATGTAGAACTATATGAAACTAATTGTGCTATTACAACGATATTTTACGGCTTTTCATCTCATTTAAAGCAAAAAACCTTAATTCTGTGGTAACGAACTGAACCGAACCGATTCGCAAATTAACGATGGGTAAGATAAAAGAGACGGGGAGTAAAGTAAGGCTGATGGGGTTATTCATTTACATACAATAAACCACAGTCAGCCTTATGTTAAGTAGAAGAAATAACTAGGAGAGTGTTACTACTTGTTTTCTTAATGATTCAATATCGTCTCGTAGTGATGCCGCTTTTTCAAACTCTAGTTCGCGGGCATATTCAAACATTTGCTTCTCAAGTTCGGTGATTTGATCCATAAGGTCAGTTGCACTGGCTGCTTTTTGTTGTTTCTTCTTCTCTTCAACTTTTCTGAGCCTTACCTTGCCAGAAGCAGGATGCGCACTTTCACCTAAGTCCATGATATCGGTAATAGGCTTATTTAATCGCATCGGCGTAATGTTATTCGCCTTGTTATGCGCAATTTGTTTTTCCCTACGGCGGTCTGTTTCATCCATGGCTTTGCGCATCGATTTAGTTATGCTATCGGCATAAAGTATTGCCCTACCATTCACATGTCGCGCCGCTCGACCTATTGTTTGTATCAGAGAACGTTCTGCGCGTAGAAAGCCCTCTTTATCAGCGTCTAGAATAGCCACCAAAGAAACTTCAGGCATATCTAAACCTTCTCGCAGTAGGTTTATCCCTACAAGTACATCGAACTTACCCAAGCGCAAGTCACGTATAATCTCGATACGCTCTACGGTATCTATATCAGAGTGCAGGTAGCGAACCTTTACGCCGTGCTCATTTAAATATTCACTTAAATCTTCGGCCATGCGCTTCGTTAGCGTGGTTATCAAAACCCTTTCATCAACCTCCACCCGCTTCTTAATTTCAGAGAGTACATCATCCACCTGTGTGGCTACAGGACGAACTTCTATAATAGGATCTAAAAGTCCGGTAGGACGAACGACCTGCTCGACAATTTCGCCTTCCGTCTTCTTTAATTCATAATCGCCCGGCGTGGCCGAAACATAGATGGTTTGAGGGCAAATTTGCTCAAACTCCTCAAATTTTAGTGGGCGATTGTCTAACGCAGACGGCAATCTAAAACCAAACTCGACAAGTGTTTCTTTTCTGGAGCGATCACCTCTATACATAGCGCCTACTTGTGAGACCGTTACGTGGGACTCATCAATGAACATTAGACCATCAGCGGGAAAGTAATCTAGTAACGTTGGTGGCGGCTCTCCTGGCGCTCGTCCTGATAAGTAGCGAGAATAGTTTTCTATTCCCGAGCAATACCCTAGCTCCATCATCATCTCAATATCGAATTGGGTACGCTGCGAGATACGCTGCTCTTCTATCAATTTATTAGCTTCTTGAAGCTGTTTCTTTCTATCACCCAATTCATCTTTAATATGCTCGATAGCATTTAAAATTTTCTCGCGAGGCGTCACATAATGGGTTTTAGGAAAAACCGTTGCGCGTATTACGGACTTGTCTACAGCCCCCGTGAGCGGATCAAACAGGCTTATTTTGTCAATTTCGTCATCAAATAATTCAACTCTCACGGCTTGTTTTTCAGAGTCCGCTGGAAAAATATCAATAACATCGCCACGAACTCGAAATGTCCCCCGCTCAAACGCAAGGTCATTTCGTTTGTACTGCAGTTCAGCCAACCGACGTAAAATATCACGCTGGTCCATGGTGTCGCCTTGGCGTAGATGTAACAACATTTTCATGTAGGACTCAGGATCGCCCAAGCCATAAATGGCAGATACACTGGCTACAATGACAACGTCTCTTCGCTCCATCAGCGCTTTGGTCGCTGACAGCCGCATTTGTTCGATATGGTCGTTGATAGACGCATCTTTTTCGATAAAAGTATCAGTGCTCGGTACGTAGGCTTCAGGTTGATAGTAATCGTAGTAAGAAACGAAATATTCCACCGCATTATTAGGAAAAAATTCTTTCATTTCTCCGTAAAGCTGAGCCGCTAAGGTTTTGTTATGCGCCAAAATAAGCGTGGGGCGCTGCACCTTATTGATGACATTAGCCATGGTAAACGTCTTACCCGACCCCGTTACGCCCAAAAGTGTTTGGCCGGCCAACCCGCTGTCTAATCCATCTACTAAAGCTTCTATCGCCTTTGGCTGATCACCTGCCGGCTTATATTTCGAATGAAGCTCGAACCCTCTACTCATTAAATTAACCTTTTATTGAATACGTTAAAGCAGCGTGCTACCCACTACATCATCTTTCGAAAACGTGTTGCGAGTTGGCTGTTAATGACCCTTTACTGCCCCAGTAAAGATTTATAACAACCAGTAGACATCTCAAAATGAGCGCTCAGATAAACTTGGTGCCTTTGCTTCAAAATCGGCAACAGCACGCTTGAAAACAACGAGAGAAACACATGCCATTGCGATATTCGCGATGACGGTTCCCGCAAACAACCCTTTCAGCTCGAAAAGAAAACTACCTGCAACACTGATGGGTACGAAAAAAACGAACAACCGGATGACACTCAAAAGCAACGCCGTCATGGGGCGGTGCATAGCGTTTAACGAGGAATTTGTCAGTATGATTATCCCCTGCATGCCATAACCTAATGGCACAATCATTAGGAAAAGCTGTATCAGCACACTTACTTCCACCTCGTTAGCAAATACGACAGCTATCCAGCTAGAAAGCCCCCACATAGCCAAAAAGATAATGAACTGCCACACAAGAACAAATTTTAAGGTTAGCGAATATGCTTTCTTGACTCGCTCAATCTGCCCTGCTCCCACATTTTGACTAATAAATGGCGGCAACGTCATGGATAACGCCAGCACAACAATGCTGGCAATTGACTCCATGCGATTGCCTACACCCCACGCTGCTACGGCTTCAGCGCCATAACTAGCCACAACTGCTGTCATGACTCCACCGGCTATAGGAGTAAGCATGTTAGCGCCGGCAGCAGGTAATCCTATCTTCAAAATCTCTCGGCTACTGTCACGTAACTCATTGAGAGTTAGCAATCGGGGCAGCATCAACTTGCGACGGACAGCTAAAATATGGAGTATCCAAAGGGCGCCCACTATCCATGCGATAAAAGTAGCAAGTGCAGCGCCTTTTATACCCATTGCCGGAATAGGGCCAAACCCAAAAATAAAAATAGGGTCAAGCAATGCATTAAGCCCACCACCAGCTGCCATAACAATACTTGGCGTTCGCGTATCTCCACAGGCACGCAACACGCTATTTCCCACCATAGGCATAGCCAAGAAAATGCTTGATAAATACCATAACCCCATATAGTCGGAGATATAAGGCATAAGGTTATCTGTGGCATTCAGCAATTCGAAAACAGGCTCTATAGTAAAAAGACCTATCACTGCTAACGCTCCGACGAGTAATACAGACAACATTAAAGAACCGGTTGCATAATGCTGAGACTTCGTTATTTGTTTGCTGCCCTGTAGCTTCCCGATAATTGCAGACGTACCAATGCCTAATCCAATATTTAAACTTATTACTGTGAACGTGACGGGAAAAGTGAAACTAATTGCAGCGAGCGGATCGGTGCCTAATAAACTCACAAAGAAAGTGTCGATAAGCCCAAAACTCATCATCATTACCATGCCCAATATCATGGGAATGGTCATACGCTTTAACGTAACACCAATATCTTCCTCCAATAGGTCAGAAGTACGTGGTTTAGCGTTATTTTTTATCACTTGAGCTCCAGCAAACTAAAATCCTGTAATCAATTGCGCGTTAGTGTAAAAGAGCAGGATATATATAGCTATGTGTATTCGACAAACAAATCAAACGATGAGAGCGCTGTTTGTAATACCACTTTTACTTATCAAAATACGTAAATTTGATAATTTTGCTAACAATGCAGACCCAACAATCGATTTTCGGCAAAGTGAAGCTAGAAACACCTTGCTACCTTAATTACAGTTTAATTTCTGTTCCGTTTCATTTTTACTACTTATTATTTACGCTCACCACGGCATTCTCAGGATCATACAGCGCGTACAATTGACAACCTCACATGTTAATGAAATGTAAGATATTGAGAAATAAGATGGATTTTACTGAGTAGCATTTAGACATTCGTTGAATTAACACACAAGCTACTTTTTGTTCAATCGATCATGTTCGATCAAGATTCACGATCATAAAATTAGCCATAACCCTCTGATAAAAAATAATTATTATCACCACACTTTAATAAGTGTCATAGATCAAATGCCCCCCGATCTAACAAAGGCACTCACAAAATTTAAGCTATCAACATAGTTATCCACAGATTTAGTGGATAACTAACGCCAGACCATATTTGGCGCGATTTTGTGCTCAGTTAATTCGATAACACGTAAGTGACGACTAACCTTTTAATCCTCGGGTACAGGTTACAGATTTATTAAATGCTGTACATAATAACAGTATGGAAGGTTTTTTTTATTCTATTTAGTTATAGAAGAAAGACATAAATAGATATTAAAAAAAGATTGTAAATCACATCATTTAAATTCCAAAAAACGCTCATCACTCATCATTGTCTAACAATGCGCACTTATTAATCACCGCTTTCACTAGATTGACGACAAAATAAGCACAAAAGCCTCAAAAAGCTATTTTTTGCGCAGTCAGAACAAATATTTCATTTATGTTGTTGACAGTTCCTAAGTACGTCTTTAATATTCGCCTCCGTTGAAGCACAGGTCCCCCTTAGCTCAGTTGGTTAGAGCGACGGACTGTTAATCCGCAGGTCCCCCGTTCGAGTCGGGGAGGGGGAGCCAACTTCAGCAAACAACTTAGGTGTCGATTCCCCCTTAGCTCAGTTGGTTAGAGCGACGGACTGTTAATCCGCAGGTCCCCCGTTCGAGTCGGGGAGGGGGAGCCACTTTCTCTCACTGGGAACTATTTCAGAGTTCACAGTAATAAGTGCCTCCGGTCTGTATTTCACTTTAATTTCATTGTCTTGCAGCGTAATGCTGTGAATAAACGTCTTAAAGAATTCACGAACTTTACCCGGGTTATTGGTGGTTTTGATGATATCAACCAGCAATTCGCTCAATTCGGTAAGGTCAGTTTCAGAAATTTCCAACTGTGGTGGTTTTTCCGTTTCGGCCACGGCTAATTCAGTATTTAATTTCCTAATCGTTTCGTTGTTAGAACGTAAACGCGGTGCAAGGTCTTGCACGTTGTAAATGCCTGTATCGTCTTCCAGTAGCTCATACAAGCGCGAGTTTTTGCGCTCATACTCTTTAATTTGCTGAACAATTTCGTTGCATCTGTCTCGCTTTTTTTGCGCCCAAGAGCCGCACAAGTCGTTAAGCTGCAATAGCAAGTCTTTCAAATTTCGTTCTGTAAGCACTTCTGCGCAGATAACATCAGTCATCCAAGGGTCGAATATGGCTGAATTAATTCTACGGTCTTCACAGCCCAAACCAGCCTGTTTAGTGCTGCAGTTGTAATAGTAGTAAGTCTTCGTCGCGCCTTTTGCCTTTTCTATCTTCATCGACTTGCCGCATTTGCCGCATTTCAATAGGCCAGTAAAGAAACGAGTACTTTTGGGTGAACCACCTTCTTGCACCGCTTTTTGAGTTTGGCTATCCATTGTTTTTTGCACAGCGTCGTACAGTTCGAAAGCAACAATCGGTTCGTGGCTATCTACCACTATCCATTCAGAACGAGGCAGTGAACCATCGCGGCCTTTTTTACCGAAAGCGATACGGCCAACCACACGTTCGTTGCGCAGCAAGCCAAGAATTGAAGTCTTATTCCACTTCTTACCACGATTAAGACGCCCTTCAGCGTTAAGCAGCTCAGCTATTTGTTTTCCACCATAGCCAGAAAGCTTTAATTCGAATATTCGGTTAACAGTGCCAACTTCCATCGGGTTGGGAACTAGCCTGGTCTTATTTTTCTCTCCCAGTACTTTTTCAACTTGGTACCCAAATGTTAGATAGCCACCGTTAAAATAGCCTTTTTGGGCATTTGCGATCATTGAACGCTTAGTGTCTTGTGAAACTTGTCGAGAATAGTACTCGTCGAATAGCTCTAAAATCCCCTCGTAAATAAAGCCAGAATCGCCTTTGTCGATGTTTTGGGACACATAGCTTATCTTGGTACTGCTATTCGCTAATCGTCGCTTATTTAGCTTTGCTTCAAGCGCATTTCTGGCAAAGCGTGAAGTACTCCAACAGATAAAATAATCAACGTCGAAGTTTTCACAGTATGAAATGGCTTGTTGGAAAGCAGGACGGTTATCAGTGGCGCCAGAGATACCTTCGTCTGTGAATACTTTCTTCACATCGGCCCCGAGCGATTTAGCGTGGGCTAGGCATTTGTCTATTTGGCTTTGAACAGGAAGTTCCTTTTCGGCTTGTTTCGCAGTGGAAACACGCGCATATATTACACAAGTGGTCATTGTTAGTTCCTAAAATCACTATCTAAGGGGTACTTCCCCCAATTCGTACTTTTTTGCTATTCGTCTTATTGTATCAGGAGAACGAGACATTCCATGTTTTTCTAGTTCTTTGGTTATCTCGGTGCAGGACATGTTGCTTTCAATGAAGCATTTGATGATTTGTACGCATTGAAACTCTTGGTACTTCTTAATGGAGGGCACGTAAATTTTATCTTGCTTCCACTGGTTTTCGGGGCAGCTGGCGACACGCCAAATTTTTATAAACATATCAGGGCCGGCGATTTGTAATATTTCTCGCCAAAACTTAGGTAAGTTCAGCTTATTCAGTTCGGCCATTTTCAGCGAATTTATTTCAGCCGCGCTTTCATTCATGATTTTTGCCTTATAACGAAGTTTAAAATCAGTGCAGATATGCTGGTACCCACCCTACCCTATCTGAGAAAGCCCTTATACTTGCCGAGCCCCCACCCCTTCTAATGATAATGCATGATGCTGGTAGATTGCAGGATATTCGTACAGTAAGTGTGTGTTTAAGTTGTATTTCTATTTTTTATTGCGCTTTTTATTAAATGAGTGTGGCTACAGGCTGTGTTCTATCGTGTGGTTTTTGTTGTGTATTGCGTATTTTGTATATAAAGCGCAGTAAGAGTTCCCGCGAACCAAAGTGCTATTGTCCGTTTAAAAAGAGAGTTTCAAGGGTTGCTGCGCACACCCTCAAACATTCATTATCTATTAGTTGGTGGTACAGACTATATAATTTCCACGCACCAGAAAAGAACCAAAGGCGTGTCTGTGTAAAGCTTTCTGGTAAATTTTAGGTTCTGGTGAGAGAGGGGTTTGCTTTAGCGCTGGGGTAATTGGCTCAGCGCTATAGTGATAGTAAGAGGTTATTTCTTCAGGGCGTTAAGGAGTGGTGTTACTGCAGTAGTAATCTTTCCTAGTGGATTACCCTTATCGACTTGCTTGGTTAGCTTACGTAATGCGAGTTGAGTGTATATCTCTGTGGTCTTGGGGTCGCTATGGCCTAGCAGAGTTTGACGGGTAATAATGTCTAAGTCTTCCTCTGCGTATTCGGTACCGGTAAGGTGTCGTAGTGCATGAGGGTGAGCCTGATTGGTAGGAACGCCAGCTGCAATGCCTCGTTTATGAATCATTTTCTGAATAGTGCGCGGTGATATTCTTCTGTTTTCACCGTAATAATCCCAGGGCTTAACTCTACGGTTATTAGTGCTGATGAATAACACCTGATCACCATTGGGTAGTGTGCGGTCGATATGGCGTAAATCAGGATGGCCGATATAAACACGCAGGAATAGTTGCACTTCCATAGGCAAAGGAACCTGCCGTTCTTTCTTCCCTTTCTCAACAACGCGAATAGCTAAACGTTCAACACCGTCGTGCTCATAAGAAACAATATTAGAGAGGTTTAGCGACACAATACCAGCCAAACGCAAACCACAGCCACCCATTAGCGCAATAATCGCAGCGTCTCGTATACCAATAAATGTTTCCAGGTCACAGCTTTGTAGCAGCTGCTCGAAATAACGCAGGCCCATAGCAACGGGGATTTTCTGCGAAGAGGCTGGGTAAGGTAATGAGGCGGTAAAATTGACGTGTGTATGGCCTTTATTAAATAGGTATTCATAAAATCCACGCAATGCAGCCACTGCAGTTCGTCGGCTTTGCGGTACCAGTTTCATTTGATGCAGGAATAACCCAGTAAACTGTTCAAGCTGCAGCTGTTTAGGTTCGTAAGGGTCAACTAGCGACTTTTCGCAAAATGCGAGATAGAGCGTTAGATAATAGCGGTACTTCTTAATAGTTTCGGCTGAACGGCCTTCATTCAGCTGTTTAAACTGCAACCACTCATTCACCAATATCTGCATTTTAAAGGATCCCCAGGGGCATATTTTCACGGACATTTGGACATTTAACCCTTTTTAGCGATGCAGGCCGCGCAGAACAAGGGCAAAGCACTGTCCAAAACTGTCCAAAATTTACGGACATGCTCTTTTTTTTCGGACAGTTCCGACCAGTGACGATTTTAAAACTGGACATCTCCCTTTTATCTATATTTCTTTATCTTATTAATTCTTAAAGAAAAATAATAATAATAAGAGAAACGATGAAACGCAGAAAACAACAAAACGGACAAAAAACGGCTGAAAACGGACAGAAAAAACCACAAAACTGACAGCAATAAAAAGCGCAATAAAAAATAAGGCATAAAAAACAGAAGCATAGGCAATAAAAGCAGGGTAAACGCTTCAAATGTCCAATGTCCAACAGTTGCGCCCCCGCATAAAATGTTAATAATGCGCGTCAGCAGCCTGTTCGGCTGTTTTAATTCGTAGGGTTCGGTTTGGCAGTGAGGTACACATGATTTGCCTGCCACCGTCGTTTGACGGGAAGCAATTAAGAGCTTTACGCAGGGAGGCTGGGCTTACTCAACAACAGATAGCAGAAAAACTGTGCATTAGCAGGGAAACGGTTGTAGCTATTGAAAATAATAAACCATCGGCAATAGAGGGGTTAAAACTAAAAACTATTCAAATGTGGTGCTGCGCGTGTAGGCCCAGTGTGAGGTATAGAACTTTAGATAGTTTTACCCATTACTTACTTAACTTGGTCAGCAAAAAAGAATATTAATAGCCTGGCTTATAGCAAAATGTTTAGTAATGTGGATTTGAATTAACAGATCGTACTTCTTTAGGCTGATAGTATTGAAATGTTTACAGCGCAGTACTAAAGGAATAAACATGCAGCAAAACACCTTTCTTTTATCCAGCCTTTTATCCTCTATCAAATCTATGCTTATCAACATGGAAGAAACCGGCACAGACCACACAGCAGCATTGCACTGCCTTATTGAGCAGTGCGAACGACTGTTGAATTAACGAACTTATCTTTTCTTGGCATTACAAAGCGTTCGTAAAAAGCTCTGTAGTTAATTAGATGATTAGCCGATAGACTTCTTTCTATAAAACCTTGGTGGCCGTATAGGCGAAGGCTTACATTAGAAGCCAACGCTATTTTTTCTAGTATTTCGGGAGAAATCTTATAAAGAGCCTTCTCCCGTATTGTCCGTGAAGACAGTACTTTTCTGTTTAGCGTCGAACCAGTTCCTGAAAATAGCGTTAATGGCTTACCATCTAACATCAACACAAGCGATTCACCTGGGTTTATAAATTGCCAATGATCACCTTCCAAAGTGGCCGCCACCCACAAACTATGTTCTCCATCTAGCACATCCGCAAAAATATCAAGCCAAAGAAATTGTAAGCTGAGCAAAGACTGCCCATCCAGATAACCAGCATTTAGGGCGGTGTATTTTTGATAATTTTTGTATGGGTCAATATGTGTAGTGTAGCCTAGCTCACGTTCTTGCTGAGTAGCTCCACAACCGAGAAGTGATAACGAGAGAAGTATTAGAGTTAATATTTTCACTGTGAATTCCATATCAATTAAAAATTCACAGTAATGAGAATTAACAAAAAGCGCAATAAAAAGCCCACTTTAATTTGTGGGCTTTCGTTTATTTAGCGTTCGGCTTTTACCAGTATGTCTATTTTTTCAGTGGCTGGTTTTAGCAGTTGCACCATCTGAAATGCCTGTAAGTGCTCTACTGGCCCATCATCCATGTTTTCAAATAAGCTTTGAAGGCCTTTTAAATATTCGCTTAGTTCGTAGGCGGTTTGATATCGGCTCTGACTTCCCATATTACACCCCTAGTTCTAACTGCTGGCCTAGTAGTTCGGTGTTTGGCATGGGTTCACCCAGCTGGTTGCAGATGTTACGCAACGTAGTGATATAGGCACTTTTGGCAAACTGGTCGCGACAATTCACCAGTTCCTGAATGAGTTTGATTTTTTGGTTACGCAGCGCAATAAGGTCTTTGGCTGGTAATGTGCCGAAATACCCCTGTTTACGAATAGAGGGTAATACTTCCTCGCACACCCACTGTGTAAATTTAACGGCTTCGGGTTTGTTAGAGCGAAATGCGATCATGTAAAGCGCAGGTTCGTTGATGAAAAAGGTCTCTTTTACACCAAAGCTAGTACGGAGATTGCGTACCACTTGCCACGTTTCTGGTAATTTTTGCAGGCTTTTTGTCCCTCTCCATGCAATTTCGAGGGCTTCAAATACCTCTTTTGCGACAAAAAATGCATCACCATTTTCATCAATGGCGGTATTTATTTCGGTATTGGAATAAGAGAACGGATTATTGTTTGCCTTTAATTCGGCATTAAGAAATGTGGTCATTACTGACTCCTATGGTTTTTAGTTAGTAGTGCCACCAATGGGTGGCGGGTCTCAACTAGAGCACCATAGACGCTCCGGGCCTATTCCCCTTGCGGGTATTGTATTACGCCTCTCAACCCGCCATAGATAAATTTATGGCGTGCGACTGCTTTACAGGCACAAAAAAACCGCAAAGGCTAACGGGTGCGGATAACCGCTATGGTGTTCTAGTGCCTGTAAAACTACACCTGAATTATTCGGGTGTCAAACTTTGGTTCTCCTTTCAATATCAGCAAGAATCATGGCGCCTATAAAGCAGTGAATGCCTATGGCTCCAAATTCAGGGGGAAGCCCATAGATTAGGTCGGCTAGCAAAGTAAGCCAGCCTGCTATTGTTAGTTGGATGCTAATTTTCACTCTTGCTCCTTGGCGGCCATCAAAAAAACAATCATGGCAGCGCGTAGTGGGTTTTTGTCGTCATAAGTATTTTCAACACTAGTATCAAACGCACCCCATATATCGTTTTCCTGCGGCCCAACGGTTATTTTATTTTTCATGATAATCGGCCATGCATCGCTTGGGTTGTTGCAGAAGTCGCGCACAAAACTCATACCTCTAGACCTGATGTTTATTACGCTATCTTTATACTTTTCAGGATTAAGCATCTTATCTATTTCATAAAACGCCTTTTTACCTTTTTCGTCATTTATAAATTTTGGCGGATACCCGTTAACATTTGTTGTGATAATCGCATCATCTGGAAATACAGACTCAGCAACAGCCTTATTAATCTCAAAGTCACTCACGCTTTCATAGTCCATCACTCTTGCTCCTTGCGTAGCTGCTCGTTTTCTTTTGCGTCACTACCAAAGAACTCGTTAAGAATTGACCTCATTCCTATCCTGCCAACCTGAAAAAACACAGCTGCCAAAGAAAAAAGCCATGTACCTAAACCTACAACAATGAATACTGCTAAATGTTTTTCAATAGTCATAGTTCCATCAGGGGCGTCAACTAGCCCCCAAGCGACCAAAGCAATCACGCTAAGTCGCAAAAACCATTTTATTTTAAGATTACCCATGCTCTTGCTCCTTGCGTAGTTGTTCTAGCTTGGCTTTAACTCCGCCAATCAAAATTACACCATCCAATGAATATGATTGGCAGTCGTTAATAACTTCCTCTATCATTTCAATCTTCTTCTCTATGGCGAATTTGTTTAGGGCGCAACCATCTTCTAACTTGCAGAGGGCATAAGTTAAGTTAGCCTTATCTTCTGGCTCATCGGTAGGTAAATTTATATAGCCATATTCAACGCCGTTTAAAATAAAAACAGCCCTATCTGAGGCAATAATTTCAAGCTCCCTCACACGCTCATTAGCCTTTGCTAGTTTCCCTGAAAGGCTTAAAACTTTCTCAGTGCAACCATTCAGAGATTCTTCTAAAGCCTCTTTTCTTGTCTCTACCTCCGCCACACAAACATTAGCCGCTGCTAGTTGCTTATTTAAACAAGCAATCTGCTCTAAGAGCCCAGGTATATCTTCAACGTAGTAGAGCTTTTTGCCATCAGCCCAGGCCTCTTTTAATTCACAGGTACCTTCCATACCCGGGTCAAAGTTTTTATCACTCATGATCACACCTTAAAAATAACCAGCATTAGCGAGATAGCGCCAACAGCTGCAGAGTAAAATAGGCCCGTTGATAAATGCTGCATTGTGTTTTTGAACCACTGGGGTTCGTGAGCGCAGCTGAAGGCAAACAAGCGAATTGACACTTGCATGCCTACTAACAGGCCGCCAGCACAAGCGCAGCTTATCGCTGCGCAAATGCCAATGAGAACGTAGGCTTTCATTCGTAAAGCTCCCACACCTTTAAGCCCATTTGCTTTGCCATCTCAAAGTCTTCAATGCGGTGGCGCTGTTCACGAGTTACTTTTTTACGTTCTTTCGAGCGCTTGGGAAGCGTGTTGCTGTTTCGGTTGCGTAGTGAACCTACTTGTAGAAATGGGTTTTCTTCAATCATTGCTAGTTCCTTGGTTGTTTATCCCGTCTGGTCCACGGGGTTAATTAGCTTTGCCTTTCCACGAAGTTTCTAAAATGTTGTATTTACATTCGTCGATATTTTCTAGGTAAGTTACTTCGGCTTTGATGGTGTAAACACCTTCTTCTGGTTTAACATGCTTTGGTAAGCGGTCGTGCCAGTCGTCGGTTCCCCAGTTCTCAATGTCGCCGGTGATTGTGTCTGGCGAATCTGAGGTGACACTTAAAACGCACACGCCTAACAGGCCAGTGCATACAACAATTTCTGCTGTATCTATTTCAGTTTGCATCATTAGTTCCTTGATAAATTAAGCCCGCCTGGTCCACGGGCATGGGTTATTACCATTCAGGTGCTTTAGGAATGGAAGGCATAGAATCGACTTCTTCAGCGCTGAAGAAATCAATATCAAGTTCGGGTTCCTCGCAAGAAATAATGGCAATTCCGTGCGAGCCATCCATTTTCGGCCACCCTTCTTGCCCTTCTCCATTATCCCAGTCGAAACAACTCATAACCCCCCAGTGGTTCAGCCCGTAGTTCACGTATTGGAGTGAGAAACATTGCTTGATAAGCATTTTCGCCACTGCTTTACCAACATCCCCATCGGCTTGTGAAAGACGCCATTTGCTATCGCTCCAAAAGTTATTAATTTCATGAAGCATTTCATCTGTGCACTTACTGTGGTCGATAGCAATTTTGCACTCTGCATAACAATGTGTTGCTGAAAAAACTCTAATCATCATTAGTTCCTTAGTTTGTAAGCCCGTCTGGTCCACGGGCATGGGTGTTAAATACCTTGTGCTTCTTTTTTGCCGAGCAGCTGCACGTCGCCGCTTTGGTCTACTATGATTTCGCAAATCGAGCGTTCTTGGCCGTTGCTGTCTGTGTATTCGCGTGTTTTCTTTTTGCCTTCCACATACAACTGATCGCCTTTCATTCTGAACTGCCCGACAATCTCTGCGCGTTTTCCCCAAATGATGCAGCGGTGCCACTCGGTTTCCTCTTTGGCGTTACCGTTTCTGTCCTTAAATATTTCGGTAGTTGCCAGGTTAACCACGCACTTAGCCGTACCATTTGGTAGATATTGAACTTCAGGGTCTGCACCCAAGTTGCCAATTATCTGGACCTTATTTAGTCCTTTTGTCGCCATTGATGCGCCTCCACATTTTGCTTTGTTGAACATGGCGAGAACGACGTTCTGCAACCAGCATCATAAAAATTAATAGAATTAAACACGCTTGTAGTGCGTCACTTTTAAAGTACACCGACGCTACTGTTACAAGCCCCAATAGCGCTAACAGAGCGTTAATCAATTTCACTTGTAAGCCCTCTTTAAAATACGGGTTCTGCGGTGAGGTAAACGGTGCTCACTATGCAGTACTTCACCTGGTAACATTTCGCGCCAGCCTTCCACCACGTTTGGCCCTTTCCCTTCCCATTCAAAATCCTTTGCTGGCCCTTCAAAAAAACTGTCGTCTTGCAGAATGACGCTAACGTTCTGCTCTTCGCTAACAGGCATTCGCCCGAAGTTTGGTAAAAATGACATCATAAAAAAATCCTCAATGGTTGTTGTTAGTTCACTTTAAGGTGTGACACGCAGACGCCCCCACTGCGGCCAGATAGTTTTACAAGTGCATGGCGGCTACTAGGGATGTCCCATGCTGGCGAAGAGGTACGCACAATTTCAAAGTTGTAATTTCCCTTCACAGGGAAATATTTAAATTGGGTACCTACTGGGTAAGTTTTGTTGAAGTATTGCGCTTTCATAACATCGGTTCTCTGTGGGCACGTAGCGTCTCCGGTGCTGTTACGCTAATGCCGTATTGTTCAAGTTTCTTAACGTCTAGCTGTTGCATGTGGCCGCTACGGGTACCGTTAATGCTGCGTACTACGCTGTCGTTGTGAATAACGCCTGCTTGCTCCATTTGGTGTTTAAGTACTCGCGCTGTTTTCACGGGCATGTTGTTGTATTTTTCACGAAGGGCCACGCTGGTAGATAAATGCGCCATCATGTGCTTAACACGCACACATAGGTAACGTGGCTCTTTATCGTTGTGAGGCTCACACTCAAATACATAGGGGTACACGTAACGACCAGCGGCAATTTCGTCCATGATGATTTCAACAATCCAAATCCATGGGTCGCGGTCGTTAGTGGTATCTGAAATGTGGCTGTTCATTTCTGCAATTAGGTCACGTTCGAAGTCGCCGTTAACGTCTTCAATACCTGTAAACGCGGTAAGCAAACGCCATGCAGTCATAAGCGCAGAATAGTTATCTACCATCCGATCGGCGCCCTTATCGTTGTCTTGTGCACGGTTGTAGGCTTTGCACTTCTGCTGTGCTATCTCATAGTTTTCTTGCACCGTTTTACGGCCCAGCTTCGCTAACCATTCCATCCATTCATACATGGGGAACTTAGGTAGGTTCTCGTTAAGCATGGGGCCTTTACGGTTGCTTAAATCGGTGCGCACGGTTTTACCCGTCAAGCTTTCTACCGGCACGTCTTCACCTGCCAGTAACACAGGCGCAGCGATAAGGAACGGGGTTTGAGCACTGCCACGGGTTGTTTCGGTGTAGTTATAGCTTTCTTGCAATAATGAGACGGCTCGTGCAATAACGTCAGCTTTTTTGGCGCTCAGTTCTTCCCAGCCTACGGGATGACTGGTACCTGATACCGACGTCATTAGTCGGTACTCGGTACCAATACTTTGACCACTGAGAATTTTCATGCCCGTGGTACGTGATAAGCGCTTAAGTAACGTTGATTTACCGCTGGCCTTGCCTGCTTGCATTATAAAATGCGGCCAAAAACCTAGATAAAGTTTCAATTGTGCGCCAACTATCCACACTAGCGCTCTGGCTGCAGCGTTGTCCTTGAATGTTTCCTGATAGGCTTCGACCACTTGCCCAGCATGTCCACGCATACCACGAGGAAACGCAAAATTGTGATACGGGCTTTGCTGTGCTGGTTCAGTAAAAAAGCAGTCTTTGCCTTCGTTTACTTTTGGCTTACCTGCCAGATAGCACAGGCCTACAAAGTTGGCCGCTTGCACACTGCCTATACCAATGGTGCGTTCGAATATGTTCAGCATGCGAGAAAACGCACGTGGGTTATAGATAGGGCCGCTTTTACGCCAGGTGTCTAAGTTGTGCAGCTGCTCGTCGTTCATTACTCTTCGCTGCAGCGCTTCATCGTGTCTGGCCGTTTGATACATAGCAACAAATTGAACATGAGGGCTGTCGTCATGCTCCCCAGTAGTCGTTGCGCTGGCACTGGCTATTTCAACACGGCTTAAGCCTGCGACTCTAAAGCCAGCCACATCAACAAATTCTAGTTTTTCTTGGCCGTCGTCGTCTCTCGACATTTTAGCCATGCTGGTAAAGTCGTCTTTAACACGATATTTCCAGTACTGCTGGTAGTCGTGAGTGGGCAACCATAAGCGCGGCTTGTGCGGTTTATCTTCACTGTTGCCGGCTAAGCCTGGTATTAACCACGGCTCACGCTTCTTAAAAGGCTCTTTACTTTGCGAGTCTTTATAAACGTCGTTAGCATCTTGCCCGTATTCCCATTCGCTACGGTCGACAAAAAAGCAAGGCACCCCCGCTGCAAGGCAACCTTCGTGAATGCGCCACTCGGCCTCTGCAGAATAACAACGGTCGGGTCCGGTGGGGTTTCTTTTATCTGGCTTAGGTTCGTCCTTGTCGTAACAACATATTACGGTTTTACCCAAGAATAGCTGCCAGTTTACTTGTACTTGGGTTCCTCTTAGCGCCACGGCACAGGTGGTAGGGTCGCTGCTAAACGCCGCTTCAATACTTAATGCATCTAACGGGCCTTCAACAACATAAACAGTTTTCGCTTGGCGCAGAGCACGGGGGTCTAGCATCCAAAACACGCCATTCTTTTGGCCTAATGATTTGGTTTTCATGCCGCCGTTTAGCTCGGGCACATAGTAGCGATAGTCAACAGCTGCTAGCATTTTGGTATTAGGCTGATACGTAATAAAGCTAACCGCTTCGCCGCCCCAGTGCGGTTCACCTTGGGCAACGTTCGGGTTGGTGTAGTTTGTCCAGCCTAACGTTTTCTGTTTAATACCTTCAGTAATGATGTGATCGGGAATACCACGTTCATTTTTTAGATAAACTCTGCAGCGCTCTTGGTCTTCTAGGCTTTTGCCAGCGATGTATGACAGCTTAGCCATGTCGTCGGTGGCTTCTTCGGTTTCTTCAGGCAGTGTTAAAAACGGTAAAAAATACAGTTGATGCACTTTTTTATTTGCCGCTGGGTAGTCTACGTCGAATACCCACATAGCTAAGTCGATGATGTTGCCGCCGTTCTGATTATCGCGGTCGCGCCATACATCATGCTTAACGCCAATAGTAATTTCTGGCCGTTCTGCGTGGGCGCGTTTCCACAGCTGCTGTTCGCCATTGTCGCTCACTTTGGTGAGGCCCATACGCTCGGCAGCGTTTGGCAGAGTGATGCGTTCTCTTAACTGATCTAACGTCAGCATTTCTTACCTCGTTTTTTTTAATTAAGTGGTGACGGCGTTTCTAAGCGACGGGCAAGCTTCAATACACCCGTTATAACAATGAGCTCAGCGAACTTTTCGATGATTTCCGTGTTATTAACAATGAAATCGCTTAGCGCTTCGGAATTAGGCAGTAATTCGCACCACTCCCCTTCAGACTTGTTTTTCAGCATTTTCAATTGCTGCGACAACTCCGCTTCGGCCGCAGCAATTTGCTCTTCTAACTGTTGCAAATAGTGTTGTGTAAAAGGGTTGTTGTTAGACATGTTGCTTAGCACCCAACCTTTAGCCATTCGCTCACAGTGCGAGTACTCGCGCCTGCATGCATAATTTGCTGAATCGCTTCTACGTTATGTTTTTCAGTGACTAGGCCTGTGTAGCTTTTCTGCATATTCCATTTGCCGGCGCATTTGTCTTCACAATTCACTGTGGCTAGATACACAGGCCCCATGCCAGGCATTTGCAATGGGAAGTAATTTACCCTGGCAAACGTAGTGCGCAGGTTTTCAAGCTGGTTGTATATGTAATTACTGCTCATGGTGAATAAGTCCTTGGCTGCGCTGGTTTTCTAAAAACTTGTCTTCTTGCTCACGTCGCTTGGCATCGGCCAGCAACCGTTCACGCTGACTCGCAATTTCTTCGCGCAGTGGCTTAAACGCTTTTTTCACGAAAATCATAGGGCTGCCTCCTGCATGCTTTTGCGCATGTCGTCTCGACTGGGCTGTGTATAAACTTGGGTGGTCGTAATGTGCTCGTGACCTAATACCTCTTGCACTTCACGCAGCGCTGCGCCGGTTGATGCATTCTGTAAACGACGAACTGCCCACGTGTGGCGAAGCCAATGGGGTGACGCTTTTACGATGCCGGCAACATTGCACCAGTGCGTCATACGCTCCTGATAACTGCGAATACTCATGCGCTGGCGACGTCTAGATAGAATTAGCGCTGTATCGTCGTACGCTTTTTCAGGTGCTGCAGCAATCATGCGCTTGCGAATTTTTAGCAGCGCTTCAAGAGCGCGACGGGCCGCATCGACAAGGTAAATTTCTTGCTTCTTATTTAAGCCGCGCTTGTTGCCTTGCTTGCCACCTTTTTGCATGTGTGAAGCAATGTGCAGGTAGCCTTTATCTAGCGCTAGCAGCGCGTCGTCTACGTTTAGCAAATGCACCGTTTCAACACGACGAGCCGTATAGCGCATTAATAGCATCCAGTTAAGGTCGCGCTCTGCTTCAATGTCTTTGAATTTACGGATGGTGCTAAACAGCACTTTTTCTTCTTCACGGGTGAAACTTTTAACCTCAGCCATGTGCCCGCTCCTTTTGCTGTTGCTTTGCCAGTAAACGTTCTGCTAGTTCATCGCCAAAAAATAAACCTAATGCACCAGGTTTAAGGGTAATAGTTTGATTGGCGCCACAGTTCGTACTTACTGAACGGATGCCAGCCTTGCGCAATGCGGTTGGAATGTTGGTTTCGTTACTCATGGGGCAACTCCATTTTCAACATGCCAGCATTGATGCGCACAATTTCGTGCAAGCCTTTACGTTGACGCTCGTTAAGCTCTGCGTATTGCAGATTAAGCAGCGCCTTTACCATGGTTTCATGCACTTGAAGCTGCATTTTTTGACGTTTAATAATGAGCTGTAGTTGAAGTGGTGACATTTCGCCTTGCTCTCGTTGTGGCGCATCAGCTGCAGGCACAGGTAACATTTCAACGTTTGAATGAGCCATGGTCAGCCTCCGCTTTGTTTTGAAGCACAATTTGCATTTTGAACCAGTGGGCAACTTTGATGTTGCCAGCCCTGGTTATGCTGTTGAGCTCGGTTGGGGTAATTACGTCGTCTTCGATTGCGTCGTAAATGGTTTGGCAGGTCTGCCCTACTGACGCTTGCCACGAACAAAACTGGTCTAGCAATTTGCCTTCTGCCTTCGGGCTAGCATCGACGGGCACAGCAACGAAACCCAGCATGGCGTTAATCTGATAAAGCAGCGAATAACATTGGGTGGTAGCCATCATTTCAATAGCGTCGATTAGCCCTAGCTTATAGCTGGGTAAATTAGGGTTGAGTTCGTTGCGTACTGTATTGGCCGTCTTACCCAATGCGCATGCAAACACCTCTGCAGCGTGTGGGTGGCTTTTGAGTAGCAGGTGCGCAGAATGCAAAACTGCGTTATAATTCCTTGGACTTTGCATTAGATCATCCTCATGGTTATGCATTGTTAGTTCCTGCCATGGGCACCTGGTCCGTGCTCGTGGCAATCACCTCTTCTTCGCTTGTACCAAGCAAATTCAGTTCATCGTCTACCTTCTCGGGGTTAAATGCGTGAAATAACGCTGTGAAGTCGTTTAGTGAAATGGATTGAACGAACGCAATGCAGCCGTCGAACATGAAGAACATTGACGCTTTCATTACATCGCCATCAGGCAAGCTCACTTTAAAATTTCTTATTCTTAGCGACGAGCCGTAGGCCATTTGATAACGGCCAGACTGCATGCACGTTATGCTGTAACCGTTGTTGTCTTTGTCTACGATGGCATTGCAAGAAAGCCTGACTCTCAGCTGGCCTTTGTCGGCATGTGAATTTTTAGACTTTTCTCTTACAGCCGAATGCGCACTGCTGTGCTTTACTTCAGTTAATGAAGGCATGCAGGTTACTCCTGAATTGCAGCTGAAGTGGTTTCAAAATTACGAATGCCTGCCTCGACAGCCAACGCAATGATTTGCGAGTTAGAGCGCTTTTCACGCTTAGCGGCCGCCTTGATACGTTTTTCTAATTCAGCACTGGGGCGAAAACACATAGGTTTGTTTTTTACGCTAGACACTGCGAAATCCTCTTTTTTGAGTTAGTATGTTTACAAATGAATACATTGTTTATTATAGGTTCAATATTTGGGATTTGAATTCATTTATTGGGATTTTTAATACCGATTTTGAATAAGACTATGAATTATCCAAACGAAAAAGAATTTACGCCGCGTCTTGAATGGGTGTTGGCTGACAGAAAAGTAACGCCGTGGGCTAAAAAATTGGGCTTATCATCGGGTACGGCCGCACGATTATTAAGTAACGTGGTGCCAGGTACTGACATTCTGACGGCTATCATGCGCACTGAGCATGTAAACCTGAATTGGTTGCTGGAAGGGAAAGGTACGCCGTTTATGTTAGATAGCTATACGAACGCAGACGCCTTCGAAAATATGTTATCTATTCACGCACAAGACGCCCAATACACTGCATATCTATCCGTTGATATGCAAAGCGGTATGGCTTCGGTTGTATTAATGCAGCCAGCTACGTTCGAATTTAAAAACAAGTCAATTGAATATCAGCAGATAGAAACACTCTATGGCCCGTGCAGAAACCCGTTGGCATTATCCGAGGCATTAAAGGGGTGTGACATTCACAGTTTCAGTTTAACGCAACTTGATGCAATGGCATTTAGCCGTGGTCAGTTCGGTACCTATAAGCTACTGGGCGACGACAAGCGTAAGGGATTGGTGAGTAAATCTGGCGTAGACCTAATGGTGCAGGATGGTAAGAGCGTTTATTTTACTGACGTTAAACGTTGGGAATGTGGCAATAAAACATCTATGGAATGTCTTAAAGCTAAAAACTACACTTTTACCATTGACGATAAATTGGAAGTACTCAATATGGTGATCATGTACGCCGAAGAGCATCATATTGCAGATAAACTGGACAAAGCCACGAAAATGGAAGTGGTAGAAACGCTGGAAGAAATGCATAAGCCCGCATCTGAACTTACTCCTACTGAAATAGAGTTCGCGCTACGGGCCAGTGTTCACTAAGCCCTTTTTTGTGGCCGTTGCCCAAACCACCAAAAGAATATAGTGGTGGCGATGTACGCCACCATTCGCCAAATCTCCATTGCGGCCGCTAAACGAACGTCTTCACCCAGTCCGTCGACTGATTCAACCAGCGCATTGGCTTCTACCAAAATAATAGTAATTGCAACAGCTACGTAAACCGTTAATGAAGGTCGTACGAGTCCCCGTATCACATCAACTACACCAAGTAGGCCAATAATCCACGTTGGAGCTCCGTTCTCTGGCATGTATTGGCGCTTGTCGTGTTCGTAGCTTACGGTTTGCATGGCATAAGCGTTGCTGTCAGCTTGGGCGCTGGCTTCTTGCTGAAGAATACGCAGATTCGCGGTAGATTCTAGTTCTACCATCTTCGCGTCGTGTGCCAGGCGCACATTCTCTTGTTCAATATCCAATGCCCGGGTTTTGTATTGAAACAAGCTTTGCACTGCAGAGCCTAAAATACCCGTTGCACCACCACCCACTACCGCCATTAATGCGTCACCTATCCACTCAATCATGCTGTTTCTCCCAAGCATTGATAATTGTTATGCGTGCTGGTTTGCCAGCAAGAATGTTGTTGAAGTCGCCTATTGCCCTGCGTGTATCGAAAATGGCGCGTTGGTTTTGGTAGGTACCGACGCGGTAACCCATTAATACACAGCCTAGAACGCTAGTCTTAAAGCCTTTTTCTTTGTTGCCGGCAAACGTGCCAGCATGAGCGAGAATACCGCTTCGTTCTGGCACATCTTCAATAATATAAAGGTGAGAGCGGCCACCAATTGGTTTACGGGTTTTCACCAAACGCATTGAGTACGTGCCTGCAGTAATGCAGCTAAGATTGGGTAAGTTATTGCGCCACGGCAATTCAAGAGTGTGTGCAGACCAGGGGCCAATGTAGATATTGCCTGGTGTACCTTGGTCGTCGGTCTCGTGCCGTATTAGCTGAATATTCAAAATTTCAACTCTACTTTGACCAGGCGATCGTTAATGTCTTTGTTCACCAGCTGCTGTTCACGCATCTGCGTTTTGACTTCTTCAAGCTGGCGGCGCCATATTTCTTGATCACGCGCTGCGTCTTCGGTGGTATAGCGTTTTTGATTAACCAGATTAAAGGTGGTGATAATTGGCCCTATGCTAGCTTTAAGCTCGGCCATTTGAATATTGAGTTTTTTAACTTCTTCCTGCAGCTGATTGTCTTTTGACTGAATATCTTCAAACACAAAGTTACTAAGAAAAATTAATAACGACAGTATTAACGTTCCCGAGTTGTGATAGAACCAATTCGTTGGCCCTGTTTTGTCTATGTCTGCCATTACCTTACCTGTTGAAATAACGTAGAAGTTAACAGGTTGCATTTTGACAATTGAACACGCGCAGTGTTAGGGCAATAGTGGCGTCTATTTTATCTTCACAGACGTAACAGCTTCGCGACCTCGGCCCCAATCAATGTGCTTTATTCCTCGTAGTTCAGCCCACTGACGAATAGCGACTTTTATAGGAGGCGATAGGTTACCGTGCCCTAGGTACACGGTAACGCCATCTACCCCTTCAGATTGAGCAATAAATTTAAACACGCCCTCTGGTGATTTCAGTCGCACAATCCTTGCTGTTATGTATTCTTCAACTTCAATATCGTTCAACTGCGTTACCTGATAAGACATGCTTATGCCCTCATTAACCTTGCTTTCTGAAATAAGACGCTTTCTGATATGGCTCTATGACTTTGGCTGTCATTACAAGACCGTCTTTATCGTCGGTGACATACAGCACGAATGTCAGTGTCAAATTACCATTTTCATCCGTTTGCAAATCACCAATTCTGGCTGCGATAACGTCACCACGTATCATGTGAGGGTCGTCGACAGAGCTTATTTTTGACGTTGGTGTGGATATGACTTCGACAGCATGTACACCTGGTTGGTCAAACAAAAAGTAACCCTCTGCAGATGTTTGTATTCCATCGCTAGGGGTAACAAGGAAGCGGAACGCTTCTCGGTTAGAGCGCCCTTCAAATGCTTGTACCGAACCGTCGTTAACCACAGTCCATTGACGTGTATCCAATAGTTTAAGCATTTCGCTAACAGCGAACGCGGCCACATCGATGTTCACGGTACCAGGACTACTTTCTGCACCTTCATCGTCAACAGTAACCAGCTGAAACGTTAAGCGCTGCGACGTTGTTTTGCTGGGCGACGTTGCCGTAGGCCGTGCAGGGTCGTCTAGGTTAAGGGTTACTGTATCGCCAGCAGTTTGTGTCCAGCGCCATTCTACAATTGTGCCGTCGGTATCTTGCGAACCGGTACCGTCGAGCGTGAATTGCGTCGCTGCAGCTACTGATTGGTCGGGGCCAGCGTTGGCTACTGGGGGCTGGTTTGCAGGCTGAGTAACTTCTGTTGTAAAAGCTGCATATCGCAAGTCTGCCGCTTCTATTGCATGAGCATCAGTTTTTAAGTGTGTTCCGTCACCTTCGTTTTCCACATCAATAGGTCGTAAATCGCCGCCAAAGTGACAGTGAGGGTTTTCAGCTATAACTTCATCAAAAGCTTCAAACACCGATGCGGCATTGATATAGTCTGTGCGAGGGAAGTAGGTTAGCCAGTGATCACAACCATAACGGCTATACAGGTCATTTATAATAGCGTTTAAGCCGTTTTTCACCGTAGCTTTATTGCTTGCGCCTTCACCGTAGTCACCACCGCTATTTGATTCACCACCCAAACAAACAGACATATTCAAACCACCAACGCCACTATTGGTAATTGCATCTATAAGCGTTGGGTAAAGGTCATTCGCTGAAGGAATCCATCTGCCTATGCTTGTTCCACCTACTGCTACGTTGATTACACAGACTGGTAAACCAGCATTAGCATAAAGAGTAGCTATTCTAGGCCATGTAGAGCCGTTAGACGAGTTTTGACCTACTGGGTCAGCAAGAGGCTTAAACGCTCCATCTTTATACATGATTGGCGTTATGCCAGTAGTAATTGCTGAAAGTTCGCCTGTTTGGTAGTTGGTTACTCGGCCAGCTTCGTTTGATTGCCACCATGCTCCAATAACTAAAGCCGCAGTAATTTTCTGTACGCTACTCGTGTTATTGGGGAAACCTTCAACCCATACGATTAAATTTTTCTGCTTTAAAACCGGAACAGTACCACTAAACGTAGTTGAAGGGTTTTCATCTAGCACGTAGCTAGTATTCCCGCCGTCAAGTGAGTAAAACACTCTAGCGCCGTCCGGCAAGTCAGTGATTACACCGGATACTTGAAAATTGGCGATACCGTTCTGGTCTATTTTCTGACAAGCGTAATCCGTATGGCTAGTTATAGATATTGTTGGCTCGGCCCCTGCTGCCCCATAAACGCCTGTTGAAGTATCGTTTGCTACGTGAGGTGCTAAGTGATTCCAGACCTCCGCGTAACCGTCTGCGTTCGGATACTTAGCATCTGCCATATTTCCAGCGCTATTCGCAATATCATAAGTACCCATTGCCGGAGCAGTACGAGCATCAAGTATGATTGTATTTTCGTACAAGGTATTCAACGATTGTATAGCGGCGGGTAGGTAACTTGCCCCAGTGTCACGCTCGTTAGGGATAGTTAGAAATACCGTACAGGTAGGTTTTGCAGCGTAAATAGCATCCAGCAACGAAGACATTTTTGTTACAAAGTCTGTTTGTGATACTCCGGAAGCAACATCATTATTCCCGAAGTTGAAAATTACTTTGTCGAAAGGCTCCGTTGCTACGGCATTCAAAAGCTCCCACGGTCTAACGTCTGTAATGTCGTTTGTATTAAACCCGTTACCTGCCCAAGGTATAATCACTGTGTCGCTTGCAGCGTTCCAAGCTTCGGCGTAAATTAAAAATGAACCAACAGAGGCAGAGGTTAATTCAACAGTATGCTGGCCTAAAGAAAGACCAGAAATCTCTATCCTTTCTAGCCTGTTATTGCTGTCATTTTCATCAACGACAAACCAATCACCTCCGTCTACTCGGTAACTCATGTTGGCGTAGCTTCTAACCGGGAAACCTAAAGCTATATCCGTTACGTCTTCAAACGTAAACGTCATAGACCCGCCAGCTAACGTTCTAAACCATGATCTACCAATCGTAGGGGCATTAAACTCGGTAATATCAGACACCGAAAGTTGTACACCGGAATCAGTTAGTGAGGATATTAACGGAGACAAGTAGCCGTTTATCCTCCCTACACCTACCACGGCTTTTGATTCTGCGTTAGGCATAGCTCCGGCTAAAATCCCTAACGGCGATAATACGCGAGCACCATCAAAGTTTAGTGATCCGGTGCCAGCCCCAAAGCCCAGTACGGTTTCATCGCCGATCATTAATATACGTTGTGGCATTCTCTATCTCTCTATACTGTAATTGAAATTGAAATTGTGTTAGACCACGCGCCAATAAGCGCACCGTTAAGACATCGGCATCTGATCTTATATGTGCCTGAAGAAAAATTAAGTGTTCTCTCGAATGCGCCTATAACACCGGGCAAGCCAACATTAGGAACGTTGAGCGTTGACCAATTAGCCCCGCTATCACTTGACACTTCAAACTCCATATCAGTCATAGCAACGCGGCAGTAGTCTTTTATTGTTGGGTAGGTTTTTAATATATCTGTACTTTCTGTGAACACATGGATAACACCTGTATTGCTGTACTTAGTGTGGTGTGGATTCACTTGTTTTTTCAGTTGCTCAATGCTTACACCTCTTTGCCCGTCAAAATGACAATTCCAAACGTTAGTAAGGCTGTGGGCGTGAGTTGGCGCTATACAATCTTTAGTACCGTCTGTTCTCACAAAGTCGCTATTAGCGACTAAGTTCGTGGCTACATTGTGCGTTCTTAAACTACGATAAGCCCCATAGAAAAGACTGTGATTTACTTCCATCCTTTTCTTGGTGTCTATGATCCCATCAGTGGCATTTTTACCGACCATACCAAGAACATAAGCTTCGGAACCATAGTTTTCAAAATTAGATTGACCGTTAAAAACCATTATGTCGCAGTTGCCGAACTCGCTAGTGTACGAGCCGTTATTTGATGTAAGCCCTAAATCACCTTTCACATAACAAGCTTGTATCTTATTAAAATGAGGGCCGCCATTTTGAGAAGGAGAAAGCGCACTTTGGTATCTTTCATAATCTCCTGTGTAGCCACCTGTTACGCTCAGTTTCCAAACATCGAGGTTATTGCCACCGCGTAAATTAATAGCGGTTTTCTTGGCTGCTGCACTGACATTTTCAAAAAGGTAACTTCCACCATCGTTATCCCAGTAACCGTCACGATTACCGTAATTCAGTTCACCAGTTATAGTGACTCTTGGTGTTTCCAAATCCTTTAATCGCGCAATCGGATCTAGATACCAAATAAGTTCAACGTTTGAACCGTTCACTGTGGCTTCTAACTCTGGTACGGCTGGTGTTTCAGTTCTAAGTAGCTTACGCACATAAACGTTCAACACATCACCTGCGTAGCTTTGCCCTGCTATTGTGATATCTGTTGCGTTAGCTGGCGCACGAATAAGCCACACTTCTGTACCTTCTAAACTATGACTGTACTGACCTTGTGCGCTGCCAATTGAAGGCAAAACGCCACCAGAAGTTCTGCCCTCTAGCTTTAACGATATTTGGTAAATCTCACCCTCTTCAAAAGCGTAGTTAGCACTTAGCGAAGTGTTAGCGTTATTAGCTGTATATCGCTCTCCATCCTTTGACCAACCGCTACCGCTAAAGCTATCGGGTTGAACCACTTTTGCGCCTACTTCTGGTGAGGGGTAAATTTCAAAACGGTGGGTATAAATATTCTCTTCCGTAGAATAGCGAAAGTAATCCGTTGCCATTTCACCTGGGTCTAGATGCAAAAAAGCTTCACAAGGGTTATAACGAACACCGCTTGGCTTATCAGGGGCTATTTTTGCACCACTAGGTAGGGTTATTACACTACCAAACGGTTGAGTGTTCCCTTGTACCGAAATAGCTTCACGCATACGAGGAATATGCTCGAAAGGCATATAAAGCATTTTGTTGGCGTAAACAGGTAATGGATCGGTAACCGATTCTGCTTTTTCACCGCGCCAACTTTCACCTAGAAACAAGTTAATAGTCTCGTTGTAAAGCACACCATTAATGGTAACGTTATTCAAAACAATGGTAGAGGCGCCTATTGCAGTTGCAAAAGGTAGCGGTAACTTCAACTGGTAGTCTCCACCGTTTACTGTCACGGTAGAACCTTCGCCCATAACAACCACGCCTAAACCTCCGGTTTCATCAAGGTTACAACCGCAGTTATTAAGTTCACCGTCTTTTTCAAAATAATATGCGTAGCTGTCACCCTCTATTTGACGTAGGAACGTAACCATACAATCACGAGCAGTGGCATATTCTCCGAAGTAGATACCAGCACCACATTTATCTGTTACTAAGCCTTTCACATCAGCTTCGCAGTAAAACTTAAATGCGCTACCGCTAAAGCCGTTAATGGTGTTGTAGCGAACCGTTGCTTCTGCACCAGACTCAAACACCACTCCGTGATATAGCGTCTTAGTTTCATCAAACTGGTGATACGTGTTATCAATAGTTAGCGCGATTACTTCTACTTCGCTATGGCCTGCACCCACTGTTAAGCCACAATCACCTTCACCTGTTGAATGAATATCTTGCAAAGAAACGTTGCTGGACGCTAAAGGTACATCAAGCATTTTTGCTATCACGCCGATAAACGTAATATTACGTAACACCCAACCAATCATGCGGTAGCCCTCAGTTTTAATAAGTGGCGTGTTGATAAGCACAGCGTCTTGAACTGTTATCCCTTCAACCTGTGCTGTTAATTCAATTGCAGGGTCTGAGTCTTTCATTTTCAGACCAAATAAACGGTAATGGTCTGCGCTAATTTCTAAAAAAGAATTAACGTTGTTAACGATGTATGGGGCGTGATTTTCAAGGCTTGTATCAACGTCTGATACGCCTTTTTGAATGCCAAAGTAGAACGAGAGCGGGGCTGATTTTGTGCCTGCAATATCAAGCAACCAAGGATCACGAATAGGATGCCAGTCACGGATCAGGTTTTTGTCTGCACCTATGTAAAAGTTATCGCCGGGTTCTACTCGCCAAGCTGGGTTTATGTCGTCGGGGTCAGATGAACCATAAGTACGGTGAAAAATCTCGTTAAATTCTTGTGGTGAGTTGCAATCAAGCCATTCTTCGCCTTCGGTCCAGCCATCATCGGTTTGCCGGTTCGTATCAAATAATCTATTCATAGCCTTTTACCCTCAAACGCAATGACTCAATTCTTACCGTGCCAGTAATAGGGGCAAAGCTAGCTTGTCTTTTTAAATAAATTCGCTCTTGCTCAATAATAAAGCGGTAAGTACCCTCAAAATAGGTGTAGTAGTCAGCGTTATTGCTTACTGTTAACGCCATTGTTTTAGTTACATCGGTAACGAGCACCATTTCAAAGTCGTAGTCATCCCAATTCTCGCTGAACAGCCTTAAAGCATCAGCACTACCACTCGCATTGTTTACTGTAAATAATCGAGGGTCTTGTGAATCTTGCGACCAACTAGAACCCATCGAATAAGGCGTGGCTGGCATAACGTCTTCGCTGTACCAATCACCGTCTTGTCTTAGCGTAAATTGCTTAAATTGGTTTGGCGCTTTGCTACCATCACTTTCGCCGTAATAAGCATTAATAGATGGAAAGCTGCTTCTCGCAGTAGATAAGGTTTCAAAACCTTCATCAGTTTCTATGTAGTCGATAAGACCAATGAACGAACTTCCAAACGATGTAACGCTTGTAACTGTTGAAGTTATCGTGTGCCACTGATAGTTATCCAGCGAAGGGTTATCAGGTAGACCGTTTCCACCGTTCCCCATTGGGTAAACACGCAAGGTCAAACTACCTGTGTACGCACTGTCAAACCAAATACGCTTACCGTTTGTCGTAAGTAAAAATTCACGCTTTTCAACAATGTTTGATATGGGTAACCACTCATCAGTTAATGCTACATAAGCCACTTGGCGTACATCATCAAACAACATTTCTCGTCTGTTGTTAGGTGAATACGTAGGAATATCTACCGTCTTTTTAAGTGTTGGGTAATCACTCAAAATATGCGTAAGACTTGGGTTTTGCTTTAATGGTGGGCTTAGTGCCTGCGTTCGTTTATTGTCCGTATCGATATCATCGGGCAGTTGTTCAACCGAAACTTTACCGCCCACTTCCGAAAAATTAGGAAAACGAGTTGCAGTTTCTGGCAATACTTCATTTATATCACCTTGCACTTGCTCCCAAGTAGGCCACTGTGTAGCGGTCGCAGGGGGATCGACAATCATTGAAAAGCTAATTTCACTAACATTACCAGGACCATCACCGTATGCTTCGGCTAGTCCGTTTTGTGCTTCTGTTAGTGAAGTAATAGCGGACAATAAGACATTGTTTTGACCAAGCGGTATAAGGGTCGCGCTTTTCTCTACTATGTCATTGCCCGTATAAGCAATAGCCAGCGTTAAGGTGCGATTAACGGTGTTTCCGCTTGTAACCACTCGAGGTCTATCACCTGCAATGAAAATCACGCTACCCGGCACTACTGAGAAGTTAGAATCGTTGGTGTTTATCTGTACCAGATTACTATTGTTTGTAAGTGTAACGCTTGGGAATTCTCTCACTGCGCTCATGACGGACGCCCCTCGACGCTAATGAGACTCAACCTTTGAGAGTCGATAAATTGCTGCAATAGCGCACGTTGTTGTCCTGTAACCCTCAGACGGTATGAAAATGTTCCCAGTGAAGTATTAGTATCTGTATAAGTGAATGAACCTCCCGTTCTATCTCTTTGATTACAACTAGGCTCAGCTCTATCATCCTGATAGAACTCGTTATACTCCACTGTGCCTGTAATAACTTTTCGCTGAAGTTCTGACCATCCCCCACCACCAAGGCTACGTTCAAGAATAAGCGTGGCTTGGGGAACGAAACTTGAATCTGTAGGGCACGCACCATCAGACGTGTGGTTTCCATCCCACCCAAAACTGCAGCTAACCGTTTTAGGGTTACCGTTAGTTGTGAATGGGCCAACTTCCACTGAAGGGTTAAGAGTTAGAAGTGTTGAGTCGCCACCGTTTATCAATTCCCCCGTTGTTAATGAGCCTCCTAGATATTCATTAGCAAAACTGTCCTTCCAACCGAATCTACCGTTTGATTTGCGAAGCTGGCTGTAGTCTGGCTCACCGTCTGTATTTAAAATAGGGTCGCCTTCCCATATCACTAAATTATCAGGCCCAAACCCGTCATAGTCTTGAACACGCATAAAATGCTCACGAACGGTTACTTCCCGAGCTGCTCTAATAGTTCCCGTAAACTCAGTATTTGCACCTATTTCTAACTTGCCAGTAATAGTATTGAGGTTAAAAAATACTACGCCGGCTTGACTGGCGAACTTAAGGTTGTCCATGTAAAGGTGAATTGATGAATTGTTGTTCCCGCCCTGAATACTTAAGCCCGTAAACTCTTCGTTTTCGTCTACAACGCCAAGGTAATAGGTGCCGCCTAACTCGCCAATCTGATTTTCAAGTGCTTGCATGAAGTTGATGACTGATAGTTCGTCACCATCTTTGTTCACTACCTTTACTTCGTCAAATGCTCGAACTAGGGGGGCACCCACTATCCAATCGCCGTTTTCATCTTCATAACCGATATTCACCTGCTTGAACTCAGTAAATTGTGCCGAGACGGTTTTGGTACCTACTTTTTGTTTAAGGCCGATTATCTCTGTGCTGTTTATCTGGTTCGCGCTTACTGCTTCGGTAACGTTGTATATAAGCTGCTGGTAGTCGTCACCTTGCTCACTGGTTTGGGTACTCCAATAAGACACATCATTAGTAATCGCTTCAATGTGATCACCCAGTGCTGCGGGTAAGCCAGGCCACTGCACCAAAGCAAAGGTTTCTGGCACAAAATCTTGTGCATCAATACCAATCAGGTTGGGAATAGTCACCGATAACCAATTAGGGTCTGCAGCTGTGTCGTTTACCAGTCGGTACCAAACCGTTACCGTGCCGTTGTGCGGCGTGTTGGTGATAGTAATTGTGAGGTTACGGCCAGCATTAATGGCGTCGTCAAAGTTCTCTTGTGTACTACCTTCAAATGAGTACTTCCATTCGTAGGTTGCTCGGCCATTCGGTGGAGTTGGCCCATTAACTATTACGCGCCCTGGCAAAATATTAATGCCAATGTCATCGGTCGGGGTTGATGTCGCTCCTACGTTAAACGCCTTTTGTGTAGCCACACTGTTTTTTTCAAAGCGGTTCTGAGCAGAAATTGCAACGCTGTAGTCGCCCAATGCTAAATTGTTAATATCCAATGCAGGTAGCGTCGGGTAATAGACCTGGCTAAAACTATCTGCAGGTTGTTTGGTGATTAGCACCACGTAACGGCGAACGCTATCTGGTGCACTATGCTCCCACGTTAGTAAACCTTGCCGATAAGCATCGTTTGGCGTTGGCGAATAATTAATATTCTGTGGCGCTGACACGTACGTATTGTCTATGTCAGTGTTTGGCGTTAAGTCTCGCTCTGAAGGTATAACGCTATCGCTATAAATCTCTGCAGTTGTTTCTTGTAGAACCAATGTCCAAGTAAATGATTCAGTGTCAAAGTCGAAGTCGATAACTTCGTATTCTTTACCGATAATATTGTGCTCTTTAAACTCAATGTTCACCACTTTGCCAGGCGAACACTTAATACCTTTCCAGCCAACCACGACCTTAAGCGTATCGCCAGCGGCTAACCGTTCCATGTAGACTCGATTTAAGCGCTGACACATGGTGTCAGAATTGGTGAATGCCAATTGCCTTGCATGCTGAAGATATTTTTTATCGCGTGTATCACGGTAATATTCACTGAAGATTTCAGTGCTATTGGTTTCTTGATAAAAGGAATCAGGGTCGATGAATTTGGCAACAACAGCATTGCACCTGTCTTCAAGCGGTGTGTATGGCTGACGGTCTACGTCAGCTTTTAAATCATCTTCAGTTAGTGTAACGGTTGCAGGACCTCGATAAGCTGCAGTTAAAAGCCAATACTTACCGCCAGCTTCAACCCAGCGACCACCGCAGCTTTTAAGTAGCTCGTCCTCAACAATCCGTTGCCCTTGTGATAGGTCTATTACACCGTTACAAGTCCAGCGCTTTTCAGTGTGCGTATCGCCGTTCTTATCTTCGAAGCTAATAACTTCATCGCATAAATTTGCTTCGTAGGCCAAGTTAGTCAGGTCAAACATTTCAATGGGTAATACTTCGTCACCGCCGAAGCGCTTCCAGTACAAATTGATAAGAACAGGGTTTTCGGTCCATTCCCACGTACTTTGGTCATCGGCTCTATGGTCACCGCTGCCCCCTACACTACTGTCTTTTCTTGGGTCGTAGCACTTTATGCCGGCAACTAAAAATTTAACGTCCTGTACGCCGTTCGGGAAGATGTCAGGGTTCACTTCGTACTTGTGATAAGCGTACGTTATGCCGAAACCTATGCAGTCTTCATCTACATTGGTCATTTCTGTACGGGCAGTAGCGTTTGCTGTTGTTTGGTCACCTAGCGCCACTTGAATTCTGTAGCCGTTACCACTTAGTGAAGACGTGTCTTTTCCATCAAGCTGGTAAAGCTCTACGCTCTCACAAGGGTGTGCAGCCAATGGTGTGAAGAACAAGTTGTATTCTTTCTTATTAAGCGTGCGCTTTTGGTACTTAGTAATAGGCCCACTTGTCACTGTTTTGCCTACAATCATAAGTCGCGGTGAATTACTTTCTGTGCGCAGGTCTTGGTGGCCAGTGCCAAGGGCGCTGGTATCTGGTATTTCTGGCTGAAGCAGTGAGCCGAACACACCACTAATTAAACCAAACGCAAATTTTAGACCGCCGCCGACTAAGCCAACCAATGCGCCACCAACAGCTTCAACCGCTTTACCCACTAGCCAACCCTCCAAACATTTTTAATTAAAAGTGGAGAGAATGTTTCTATCCCATATTCACCCGGGGCGAGTACTTCACCAAACATAACGCCTGCTATGTCTCTGCCGTCATTTTCAAATAAAACAACATCACCGCGACGCACCTCTAGCCTTGAAACGGTTGAACCAAAAGCGTGGGTTAGTACCGCTTCTACACTATCGAATCCCTGCTTTTTCAATTGTTTCATAGCGCCAAGTTCGCTCTTGTATTTGCCGCGAAACGTGGCTGCAGGATCAACACCTGTAATAGCAAGCGCCATGTCAGCTACAAACAAACAGCAGTCATTCACACCCCACTCAAAGGGCGTGTGCTTTTTACTTTTTACAAAATCTGTCAGACGAACTGTCCAGTCAGTGTGTCTTATCATCGCTGCCTCGTTGTTGTACCGCCACCTCTACCACCGCGGCCACCACTGCTTACGGCGTTACTTCCGCTGTAACTACTTAGCGGCCCTTTAGCTACGGCTTCGACGTCATCTAGAAAGCTGTCGTTAGGGTAAATTGCACGCTGACTCGCTGCGCTGTACGTGGTGTAGCGTTTTGGTTGGCTCCATCGATGGGTGTAGCTAACACATTCGACAGAAATAGTCGGTGGAGCGCTGTACTTGGCAGGGGTGTTGTTGACGATGCCGAGATAGATAAGCTGCTTTGCAACCAGCTGCTGGTCGTCATTAAAGACGCCAAGGTACAAACGCACTTCCCCGCCTGCCGCATCATTTTTAAGCGCCTCAGCAAGTACCGACGTGTCGGGGGTAATAAGTGTTAGCGTTACTCGAGGAGCGCTACCCTCTTTAATTACACTTACCATTCCATTGTTAGCTACGCCCCAATAGGTTTCGCCGTCTGATTTGATTGGGCCTGCACCATTGTGAAACCGCGCCATGCCAGCAGGCCACTCGATAGTACCCATAATGCAGGCGCACTTTTCAGATTGGCTAAGAATGGCTTCAACTTGCGGTTTGAGGTGATAAGTCATGCGCGAATACTCGTGTAGCCGCTGATAGAAAAATCATTCAGCACCAGTTTTCGTTGCGCGAAGCTCGGCCCCTGCTGGTTGTCAGGCAGCATCATTTTATTCATTGGGTCGTTAACGACTAAGCCGGTACCGCTTATCGGAATACTTAGCAATTGAGGCCTAAAGCGAAGCGTACATTCACCGATGTTGTCGGCAACGGCATCTTCTAAAAGTTTGTATAGATAGTTGTCTAGCTGGAAACGATCGCCAGCAGGCGCTATCAATGTGTTAGGAATGGCGTTCTTAATTTTTAATACCGTGCCTGATTGGTCGTTTCCATCAACCACGATGTTACCTGCCCAGTCACCTAACTGAGTATGGGTACTATCCCACATCATAAATTCGCCGCGGCTACCGTCTAACGAATCAATAAAGTTTGAAAGCTCTCGCCCTTGTGCATATCGAACCTTCGACCATGAACCGCTAAAGGTCCAATAAGCACCTGGTCGTGTCCACACTTCAGAGGTTCGCCCAGGGCCAGTCGATACACTTGAATTGGGTACAATTTTAAATTGCAGGGATGAAGGCAAAATATGCCGTGGGAAAATAGGTAAACTCATCGCGATGCCCTATAACCTGAATACACTGGGCCTGTACCCGTCTTAAATTGCTGACCGACTTTCGCTAACGTTTCTTGCTGCTGACGTTCAAGAATAGGTGCTAGCTGCGTCATTACCTCTTCAGTGTTGCCACCTGAAACATTGATTGTTCTGTTGTCGTTGAATACAACGCTGCGCCCACCGCCATCGTTGGCCGCTTGTCTGTTTAAAATGTTGGCGGTGTCTACACGGCTAGTAACGGTCGCTGGGCCTTTTACGAATTCAGGGCCATATTCACCGGCAATACCGAACTTACCTGATGGAATGTGACCACCTTTATCAAATAAACCTGCAAACATTGCGGCAATGGCTGCGCCTACTGCGGCAATGGCTGCTATTGAACCTATTGAGTTTGTACCAGCTGTTGCCAGAGTGGTGGCCGCTGCAGCTGGAGCCATGGATGCAGTAATAGCCGCACCTGATGCTGTTGCAGCTGCTGTTGCTGTTGCCGCTTCCGATGTGGCCGCCGTAGAGTTTATTGCAGCAAGCACTAAGCGTTTCGCGCCAATTTCAATTAATGTTGCTACAACATGCTTACCCATGCTTTGGAATACATTTCGTAAACCATCGCCTAAGTTTTCACTTTCAAAAATCGCGTCAGCAGTTGCGGTACCAATACCAGAAGCAAAGCGGTCAAACGTATCTGACCACATAGCATCAATTTCAGTTTTGGTTCCCGACTGAATGGATGTCATAGCGCTAGAGTGCCGGCGCTGCTCTGCTTCAATAAGCTGGTTGATTTCTTGGCGTTTCGCCAGGTCATTTTGAGGCAGGCTATCGCGGTACGTTTCTAGGTCTGTGATATTGCTCTTATGATTAGCCTGTTCTCGTTGTTGAGGGGTCATGGTGCCAACAGCAATGCTCTCTACACGAGACTGCAAGGCTTTAGCTTGTGCTAAGTTGTCGAGCTCTTTAGCTTGTAGAAGCAGTTTCTTTTTCAGCTCGTCATTAACGTTTTGTAGTGCACCAAACTCAATGTCGTATCTAACTTGGGCTTCACGGCTTGTACTGCCGTAAAGGCTGATTTCTTCTTTCTGCTTAGCTAGCAGCTTGTCAACTTCATCTTTCAGTGCTGTGGCTGCATTCTTTTGTTGGGTACGTGCATCAATGTCACTCTTGTGGGAGTCGAGTTTTTTAGCCGCAAGAATAAGTGCTTCTTTTTCAGCTGCAGTTAAATCCTTAAGCGAACCGTGTGTGGTTTCATAAGAGACACGGGCTTCTTCACCCACTTGACCGTAAAGCACACGTTGACGCTCTAAGTCGGCCAGAAGCTTGGCGGCCGCTTCGCGCTGCTTTGTTATTTCATCGGTATTAACGATAGGGTCGTTAGATGCATTACCTTTGGCAAGAATGGCCTGCAGCTGTGCGATAACGTCTGTCAGCCTCTGTACTTCTTTTTCAGCGGCTATAACGTCTTCAGTTGTGGTCTTAAAATAAGGATTATCGAAACGCTTACGCAGTTCTTCGGCTTGCTGTTTGGCAAGTTCTAACTGGCCTGTATAGCGCTGTAGTGCACCAACAGCTTGGGTTTTGGTGTACTGGGAAAACGGATTCAACGTATTTTGAAGCGCTTTTACTTCATCGTTAAGTTGTTTAGTGCTGTTTTTAGCATCATCAGAAGACGTCGCCCACTCATATAATGCGTAGGTACCTAATAGTACAACACCAGGTATACCCCCTATTGCCGCCCATAAGCCACGTGCTACGGCTGTGGCCGTTCGTCCTACCACTGAATATTGTGCAGTAGCTACGTTCAAAGCATTTTGGCTGGCAATAACCGCTTGGTTTGCGGTTGCTAAGCGAGTAAGTGCACCAGCACGAAGTGTGTCGTTGCTGGCAACTTCTAGTGAACGTTTAGCCGCTAACTGAAGTGACAAATTATGTTCATGCTGCTTTTTGGCCGCCGCTAGTGTTGACGCTGTTGCACTTTGTTGTGCCATTGTCTTTCGGCCAAGTTCAACGCCGTAGTTGCTTAAAGCAGCGGCACCACGAACCAATGCAACGGCTGTTAATGTCTCGACCGCTGTAGTGAGTGTTTCGGCGTTGTCTCTTACAAATATTAACGCTTCGCCTGTGGTTTCAAGCAACGTGCCGTAGGCATCACTAATAGGTTGTTCAAACGCTGCTATGGTTTGAACACGTAAATTTTCTAGCGCGTTTTCTTGCGCAGTAATGTTGTCGATATTGGCTTTTGCAGCACCGTCGTATTCTCCCAGTGCCTTAATAAGATCATCACGGAACATGGCGCTGGTTACTTCACCTTCTAAAACCAAATCACGGTACGTTTTGCCCTGCAGACCAGCCGCTTTCGTAATGGACTGCATTAAACCGGGTATTGGCTCCATCACTTGGTTAAATTCAGCGGTTTGTACTGTGGGCTGTGAAAGCGCTTGGCCCAAGCCATACATTAGGTTGCCCAGCTGGTCGGTGCTAACACCCAGTGCGCTTTGCGCATTACTTAAGCCCGTCATTAGCTGATACTGTTGCTGCTGATTAATAATATCGCCTTTGCGAAGCGCAGCGAGGCTGGCATAACTCTCGCCCATAACCAGTACAGACTTGCCATGATCATCTGCTAGCTGCGTTAAGAAACTCAGTGAATTAGCGTAGTCTTGGGTGTCTACGCTTAAGAAGCGAAGGCGTGTGCTGAACTGCTGATAATCAGAAAGGGTGTCTTTAATATTTACCGCGGCATTCTGCGCTGCAAGCACACCAAAAGCACCGGCAATGTAACCGCCAAGTGGCCGAACGGCTGCGCCCAGGCTTCGGCTTTGTACTTCAAGTTGCTTAATGTTTCGCGTTGCTGCAGATGCTGACGTATCAGTAGTACGTAAACTGCGAGATAAACTGCTTTGACTGGCAATAACGTCGCGCATTTCGCGCTGTAATTGCTCTAACACTTGCTCATAACGGTCTAGGCCATCACGGGCGGCATTCGTGTTTTGCTTAGAAAGACTAACTTCCTTGTTAAGTGCGGCCTGTTGGCTCACTAATTCCTTTAGATGATTATCCAACTTACCAACCGCGTTTTCCAAAGTGGTAAAACTGCCAGCTTGGCTAGTGGCTTGCGAGGTACCACGGGTAAGCTCTTTATTAAGGGCTACCTGCTGTGCAATGGCCTGCTGATACTCCTTGCGCATACCTTTAGTATTGGCAAGTAAGTTAATCATTATATCTAGGTCACTTTTGCTCACTGGCACGCTCGTTAAGTGTTGAGACTACGTGACGGCTAAGAATTCTTAACTTTTGGTAGTCCAATTTGCTGTACTTGCGGCCTGTTGCTTGTGCATCGGCCATTACTGCAGGGATATCTAGCGCAACTCTGAAACCTTCGGTGTAAACCCATAGGTCATCAACATCTAAAAACCAGTAAAATGCAGCTTGGTTTTCAGGAAGAAGTTCTAGCACTCGGTCTTGGAAGTCTTCGTCTTCTTGGAGAACCGCTTTTATCTGCGCTTCGTCCATCCCGTAGCCGTCTCTTAATTGCGCTATGTATTCCTGTTTGTCGCTACTTGTAACGCTAGGGCCTACCCAAAACTGGGCGGCCTCTAGGAGTTTTTTTCCGCTACGCCTGCGTCCATCTTTAAGTAGGCGTTATAAAGACCAACACGGTAATTGGTATCTGAAAGCAACTCTGCTTTGTCTTCATCACTTAGCTTTTCTAGACTGGCTTCAGTTTCACCAGCTTCTAGCATCACAGCTTTAAGTAACGGGGTTTGGCCTTCCTTGGCCGCAGCATCGAACTCTTTTTCAGATAAGCGCTTAAACCGAGCAAAGAAGTTATGTTCTTCAAGCGCCCCGCCGTCTGCAGGTACCTTTACAGATACAGGCCACACGACACTTTCTTTTCGTTTAATTTTTAATTGCATTAGCTCACCGTAATTTTGTTTTTACCAATGGCGCCATACGGCATCACAAACGTGCGTTTACCTTCAAATTCGCCGTAGCCCACGCCTAAAATTTGTAGCTCGGGGTTGGAAAAGGTAACGATATTGCCTGCTGTGGTACCGTGCTGAAGCGAGAAAGGTAGGAACACCTCCGCTTCGCTATTCACAATCGCGAACGGGTCGAAGTCGCCGTGATCAGGCACTAGAATTTCAATTTCACCTTCTGGCGCAATGTCATCAATGCTCACACCTTCATAACCTGGCAAATCGGTGTAGTTCACTTCGTTGTTTTGGTCTGAAGAGTAGTTAATAAGCGCATATTCACTGCCGTCTAGCGTGAACGTGGTGTATTGGTTACCCACCTTTACAGGCTTAAGTTGATTGAAAGAAGGAGTGGGCATAGCCTCTTTTAATACACCGCCGTAGGTACCTGTAATGGTTAGGGTGTAGGTAGGCAGTGCACCGTTGGCAACAGCAACACTTACATTGGCCTGTGCACCCAATACTTTATGGTTTCGGCCAGCGTGGTAGAAATAAATAGTCGCATCGGGCCAACTATCATCGTCCAGTTGTTCGTACTGCACATCAGTGCCGGGATTCACCGTTTCTGAGAACGCACCAATTTTAATTAGGTCGTTATAAACGGGGGCAGTACCAGCCGTACCGGAACCAGCAATTTCTACTTCAGTTGAAATAGTAAAATGCTGGCCCACTAGCATTTGGGGCTTATAACCTAGGGTTGCATCGTCCAGTTCACGGTCTAACGTTTCAATTTCTAGCGAAAGTTCGGCGTTTTTGGTTTGGATGTGCTTCGGCGTTTCGCCTGCCGCAATATAATCTTCACCAATGACTAGGGCTGGATTCGCTGCAGCGTTAAACACTGCCATGGTGAGCAGAAGGCGTTTCACCTTATACTTTTGATACTTAGCACTCATTGCTTAGGCTCCTTTGCTAATTTAGCGACAGGTGCCTGCTTTGCGGTGTGCTTTGTACTCAGTACCTTAACTGGCGCTAATTGGGCTAGTTGGGCACTGGAAAGCTCACCGTCTTCAAAAGTGTTTACACCTGGTGCGAAGTTAATGCCGGCGCTGCGCACTGGCTTCGTAGATGAATTGGTTACTGTAATAGGCATGGTCGCCCCCTTTTTCTGTAGTGCTCAGTGTCGCAATGAGGGGGGCGCAGCGTTAGGGCAAAAGTTAAAGGTCGTTAAAGCGCAGTTCGAATAAAACCCAAGCGTGAATAGGATCCATCTGGCGCGAGGTTCTGGCGCTGACCAGTTCAAGGTTAAGCGGTTCGTTTGTTTCACCATCTTGGGCAACTAATTCTTTAATTACCTCGAGCATAGAAAATTCAATGGCTTCTTTTTGCTCGCCAGTGGTGTTTTCGCTCACCAGCTGCTGGGCCACTATCATAAAGTTATGCACTTCGTCTTCCGTGTCGTACAAGCTACCGAACTGCGGAAAGCCAGAGGACAATACGGCATAAATGCGTTCATGCTTGTCCATTTCGGTGTCTAAATCGCTGTAATTTCGTGTGACATGGTGAATGCCAACTATTTGCTTAAGGTTATCTTTAACCGTGTTAAGCCGCTGTTCGGGGGTCATTTTGTTTTAACCTCTAATGCAGATTTAAAGTAAGTCAACGCTAGGTTTGGCGCTTTCGCTTTGATATGTTCAAGCGCTGGCTTCATAAACGGCTGCGCTGGGGTGCCTTGATAGAATATTTTGGTCTGTATGAGATAGGCCAGCTGTTCAATGCTCATGTCTTCGTCGTCGGGGGTAATACCTTTAACGTCCATCCAATCTAAAATAGTTTGGTCTGGTACCCATCCACCGCGGCCCGTTCCCTCTTCTACATACCTAGCATAATGAACACCAGCTACCACTTGATGAAAACTAGCGGATTGCTGCTTAGCGCGAATTGAATTGGTTAGGGTGCTTTCTGCTTTAGGGGTGTGGCGCTTCGCTTCTCTGGTACCTTCTTGCGATAAACGGCGAAGTAATTTTGCGGTAGTTCCATCGATGGCGTTAACACTGCGCTCTAAATAGTTGATTAGAGCGCGAGTATTAAGGTCTAGAATGATTTCGTTCATAGCGTTTCAGCTATACGGCCAGCTTCCTCTTGAAGCGCTTCAAACGCTAATTTGGGGCTGCCATACTGAATCTTGCCTGCATTCCCTTTGGTAGTAACTTGCGTGCCAGGCTCTCGCAGCACTAACAGTTTCATTACTTCCATTTGGCAGAGTAAAAGTAGTAGTGCCTGCTTGCGTGGCTCTATCTCTATGGCGCCATTATTCACTTGGTAGCGAGCATAGTAGAAATAGGTAAATCGACTGCCGAGATTACTAATCATCTGCGCAGTAGGTGCAAAGCTAAAGTAAATATTCCCCTCGTTATACGTCACATCAGGTAACCGAGAAATATAACCTGGTTCCCATGGTGCTACGCGCTGGTCAAAGCCCCACGCCGTTTCCTTGTAAGCCCAAATGTTAGAGGGCGCTGGGTATATCTGCACGCCAGGCTGCAGAGAAATGGTGTCGATACCTGTTGCCGGCGCAAGTCGTGACAGCGCATCAAGTGCGTTATCAACAATGGTGCTGGTTATCGTGATATCGTCAGTATCAAGCAGTTTAGTACTGCTTGATACCGATACCAATAAGCTTGCTACAAGATCCGCTTTACTGATTGACATGCTTTTGTTGCTCTGCCCGTTTTGCTATTTCATCGTTTACCATTGCTACCTTGGCTTCATCTTTAGCAACGTCAAGCAGCAATGCATCTAAGTCTTCAACGCTAGACAATGCTAATGCAAATTCTTCTAGCTCAACGCTGTACTCACGAGACTTAATTTCATCCGTAATGGCATCAATCGCGCTTGCACGGTTTTGGCCTTGTTCCTCTTCAGCCTGAAGCTGTTGAAGTTGGTCTTGGGTGAACGATTCAAGCTTTTCTTTCAATTTAGCTACTGTTGTAGCCAGTTCGCCCTTGACATCAAACGATATAGTTACCACTTGGCTAGATGCTGATTGCTTTGGTACTTCAACAATACGTGTTTCGCCAGGAGGAATCATTTTACCAGCTACAAACATAATTGCTGCAGAGGTATTGGTAATCGCTTTTTTCACTTTCATGGTTTTTACCTTTTAGCCAGTTAATAAAAAGGGCAGGCAATGTGGCCTGCCCTTTTTTGGGTTACATGACTGGCTTAGCGGCCAGTGCCCGAGTACACAACAACCGAGGTATAACGATCGGCCAATGGCTTAGGTGTATGAATAGCGTTGTATTCTTCACCGTAGGCTTCTTTGGTACCGTTCATTTCACCCGTCTCAGGGTCGCGACCTTCTTGCATTTCGCTCATAGAGAACGCTTTTGCTACACGATAGTGTGTAGTACCACGTTGGCCCATAAGGATACGTTCATCACCTAAGTCGATGCCTGGCGCATTCGTAGACCATGCTGGCATTGCTTTAATGGCAGCCAAATCACCCATGCCGTTAGTGTCGCTACCGTCACGCTTAAGGCTAACAATGAATTGGTCTGCGTTGGTACACATGTCGTTAAGCGTGTTGCTCATAAGCAGGAAGTTAGGCGCTTGGAAGCGGTCGTCTTTCATTACCGCTTTACGGTTACCAATCTTACGTAGCAAGCCGTTTAAGTGCTGTTCAAGCTTAGTGTCTGCTGGCAGGTCAATGTCGAACATTGCAACGTTCGTTGCACGAGAATATGAAATGGTTGCATTTGTCTCGTTAGGTGTAACCACTTCACCCGTTTCATCAACAAACTGAATGTAGCCCAAGTTACAGTTAGCCAATACGTAATACGTACCCGATGCCTGGTTACCCGTGCCATCAAACGGTAAAATTTCCGTAGAACCGAACATGATAGTAATTGGGTTCGACGTATTGCCAACGGTGTTTCCTTGAAGGTCAAACACCTGGTGTGGACGAACAACAGGGAACGTACTGGTTTTCACTACTGTGTTTGAACCATCAAGCTGTGAAGCGATGTTTTCCGCATTAACCGGAACGGCCGCTAGGCTGTCAGAAATACGTAGCATTTCGTTAGCTAGGCGACGTACTACAATTTCACGTAAAATACGTGAACAAGACGCCACATGACGGCCCCATGCATCCCAGTTAATACCGCTTACGCGAGTAAAGTGCATTAATTCATTAGACACGTTGAACGCGATTTTCATTGCGTTTACGTATGCCATATCGAAGCGAGTTTGAACACCTGCTTTCGGAATTCCACCGCGTTCAAACACTAAGCCATCGTTACGGCCTTTAAACGGTTTACGCTCTTCATACGGAATTTGCGTGGTCGATTGTGCACCCGGGTCTGTCTCGGCTGCTACCAGCTGAAGAATATTCATATCGTGCAGGGCTTCACGAATTACTTCACGACGGAAAGCATAAGGTAGCGCTGCATCAGAAATACTGCCTTCTTCACCGTTTAATACTTTGTATTCGCGGTTCAGCTGCTGGTTATACTGTCCATCAAACAAGGTAAGTACTTTATCTACGAACGGGTCAACCGTTTCAGATAGGCGAATTGAGCCGTTTGAGAATGACGACGTTTGCTTAAGTTGCTTACGCACATCTTCAGCAAGTTTCATTGCATTAGCGTTGTGACCAGAAGCCAGTACAACAGAGCCCATCGGGCCATTGCCGCCTTGGAAACCCATGCCAGCCAGTTTAGTTTGCGCTTCTAGCTCTTCACCCAGCACAATTTGCTGTGTTGCCAGTGCTTTCACTTGGCCTTCTGTCATTTCTGCAGTAATAAGGTCAGCCGACCTAAGCAGCTTCGCTTTTACACCATCAGAAAGGCCTTCGGTACCATTCACTTGCTCAGTGAACAGCTTAACATTTGCATCGCGCTTGGTTTGAGCGTCAGACAGCAACTTAGCTTTATCAGCTTCTAGCTTTTCAAATAGTGATTTTACTGCTTCTTCCGTTAAGCCAGTAGACGTATTAACCGTAACGTTAGGTACAGTCTCTGGTGAGGTTTCAGCAAGTGATAACGCCGTTTCTTGCAGATTCGCCATTAACGTTTTTTGCTGGGTTTCGTCTGAAATGCCTTCAAGCACTTTCTTAGCTGTATCTACCCATTTAGATATTGCCGACTCGCTTAGCTTTTTATTCGCAAGCGCCTCTTTAAATAACTTAAGTAATTTTTCCACGTTTGATTCCTTAGAGAATTGAACCGCCAGCTGCTGTGAAATTAGCTGCATGCCATCGAAGTCTTCACCTTCTGATAGCTCTACACGGTCTAGATTTTTAATACAGGGGCGAACCACCAAGCCAGCCGCCAAAAGCGTGGGGCCAAATTCGGTATGGGGTTCTTCGTTGCTGACGAAATTTTCAATAAATTCCGCTGACAAGTAGCGATAACCTTTCTTTTCAATCAGTTCTTGACCGAAAGGCGTCCACGCCACTTCACCACGCAGTTTGTTCCCATCCAGGAATAAGCGTGTAATTGTGCCTGCCGCACCGTCACTCGGGTTGTGGGCTTTATCTATGAAAATGTCCTGACCAAAAACACCTTTATTGAAGTTATTCACCATGCTTTGCAGCATTGTGGTGCTAATTTCAAAGTGTCCGTAGCGAGGGTCAAAGAATTTACCCGTTCGGGTGATAGTAACCACTGAGGTCTTTTGTTCGGCATCCACCGAAACTGCAGAGGCAAGAAAGCGCACCGTCTTCGTATGAGTAGGTGCTTCCAATTGGATTTTTCGGTTGTGTTGGGGCATGTCCACACTCAACTATTATTAACCTAGTTTGAGTGTGGCAGTGTAGAAAACGCAGCGTTAGGGCAAACTTTTAAACAAAACGTTTTTTCAAGGTCTTCACTTTTGACCTGATCATGGTTTCTTTTAACTGGTCATTTTGTAGCAAATTGTTCTTATAAACACCCAGTACACCAATGCGAATATTGCCCGATTGATTGCTTAACCACTCTATTCGGTCTTGCTTGGTGGCTCGGTCTTCGTCGGTCACTTCATCGGTAAATACCGCTTCTACATAGCTAAGGGTATTCGGGTGAGCAGGCCACGGGTTTTTGCCTTTAGGATAAACGCCTCTGCCTAGGCCAAAACGGTTTACACTTGCATGCATGTCGCAAATATCCACCCTTGGGTGATTAGGGCTAAGCATAAAGCGTGTACCTATAATGTCGTCATCATCTTCCAGGCTATTTTGATAAGCCATGCCATGAGCGCGATTTATCTCTGTTCTAAACAAACGCCTGGCTTGCCAATACGCCGCATCTTCATCCTTGCCTTGTGCTTTGAGTACGTTTCCTATTTTCTCTGCAGATGCATTATTAACTTTGTTTTTAATTTCTTTGGTGGGCAACTCGTTGTTGGTTACCAAACTGGCCGCTGCTTCGCTGGCCGAATGCCCTTGAATAACTGCGCTGTTTATCGCTCTTAGCACTTTATTCTTATTGTTGTCGTTAATTATCCAAAGTCGGTCAGATAGCTGTAAGCCGTCTTCGCCAGTGAATTGCTTAACGAACCGCGTTGTTCGCTGGGCAATATCTAGCGCAGACGCTGCAGCGGAATGCGACAAAAAAGGTTTTACACCAATATTAGCCGATGCCAACAAACTTCTGTTTAGCAGTTCGGTTTGCAGACTTGCCAAATTATTAAGCGCACGTTCTATGTCGGTGCGTAGTGCGGAAAGCTGTTGTAAGCGAATAATGCCGATACTGTCAGCGTAGAAAAGGAGAATACTAATCACCTCTTCTAAGCTGCTCTCATAGTAGCTTTGCAGTTCAGCCAGAGCGCTAAGGTCGAGGGCAAAGTACTCTTTTAAAGCCAATGCCTGTGCCCGTTTTATTATTGCTTTCTTGCGTGATAATTCACTCATGATCACTCACTCATAATATGGCTTGTACATCATTAATAGAAAGCAGGCGTACCGTGGTATCAGCAAGTTCATACCTAAAGCCAGCATACCTACCTAGTAAAACTCTATCCCCTGGCTTAACTATCATCGGCGCCCTTTTACCGTTTTTAAGCACGCGGCCTTCGCCAACCGCTAACACAGTGGCTTGGTTTGACGGGCGACTGTCAATAACATCTAAGACAGACGACGAATTTTCCGGTTTTTCATCAGTAACAACTAAATTATCACCAATGGGTTTAAGCGTTTCGGACATAGGTTGCAGACTCACCTTTAGGCTCATTACCTGGTGTAACTTTAACACGAGGTTTTGGGCTTTCGTTAGTTGGTGTGCCGTCATCATCGTCTTGTTCGCCAGGATAAGGATCACCACTTGATTTCTGGTCTTTGATTTTATCCATGACATAAGCAGGTTCGAAGCCTGCCGTTTCCCATACTAATGAGTCTGGTACCCCCAGCGCTTGATACTTAAGCGCCAAGTCTGCTTTCTGATTACGTGTTTCTGTTTTGCGCTCGGTGAACTGCACATTGAAGTTATAAGAGTCGGGATTAATGCCGGCTAACAGCAGCTGCAGGCGAAAGCCTTCAAAGTAAACTTGTGAAAGGGTATCTTGCAGGCCCTCTATTTCTTCAAAGTAGTCTTTTTTAAGGTCTTCTAGAATGTCTCGGCTTAACCCATCTGAATAACCAAATAAACCTTTCGGTGCTGGGGCGCCGCTAAAGAACGTATCGAGCAAATGCACAACATCGTTAATTTGGTCTAGGTTGGCATCGCCATTAACCCCAGTAACGCCACCCTTTCTGTTTGAATAGAAATCTGTGGTCATTAAACCTTTTTCGTTTTCAATGCCGTTTTTATACTTCTGAAGTTCTTCCGCTGTGGCACCATCAAGAACGTGGCTAAAGCGTTGGGGTGCGCGTGTTCGTCTGCGAATAACCAAATCGTCTTCGGTCATTTGCAGCTGCTTCCACGTTTTTCGTGTGGCATCTAAATAAGGGCGGCCATTACAACCAAAATCGTCGTAGTTGTCGGGGTCAATTCTGACAACGGAAAGCTGCCAAAAAGCAAACTCAGCAATAATCTGGTACCCACCAACGGGATCTAATTGCTTATAGGCTGCGGCGATGTTTTTAAGTTGGCCTGTTGGCAACGTATCAGCAAGAATAGTTTCTGCTGGCATGCGAAGGCCAGACACCATGTTTCGCTGGTCATTCACAACCCACTGCATTGCAAGCGCACCTTCCATCACGGCACCTCTTGCGTCAGAGTGAAGCTTTTGAGGGTTATTGAGGCCAAGACGGTTAACCCAAAGCTTAAATAGCCGGCTGATACGGTCGTTTTCTTTTCCATTCCACTGCAGACGAATACCATTTTTTGTTGCATCTCGGGCCATGCGCCTATGAATTCGTTTAACACGAGGGTCGGTGCGGTCCATTTCTCTAATGTGGTGTACTGCCGCTTTATAGTCAGGAGACACATAAAGTTCGTTGTATAAACGTCTTACATAATTTTCAGTGTTAACCGTGGTACCACCACGCGTGTTTTCTTTGTGCTGGGCTTCTTCGCTCTTACTTACAGCGTCTACCGAGGAAGTATGGCGGCCAAGCGCTCGGTTAATTGTTGAAATAATTCCCATGCTCTCTATACCCCTGGTAATAAAATGGTGGTGCCTAGCAACTCTTCGCGACTTCGGGAAGATGACATTACGGCTGTATTTGGTTTTGGTTGGCCTCGCGTAGCAAGCGCCCACACAGACGCCATAGCAGCGTCAAATAAGTCATCGCCTATTTTCTTTAGCACCATTACGTAACTTGAATAACTCTTACTGGTTTCTTCTGGCTTGATGTTCGATAGTTGCTTAATAAAGGTTTTAATATCTGAAATCGCTAAACTATCGATATCTAAGCCGGACGGCTCTAAATGTTCGACGTAAGGAATAACGGCGTGGCCGTGGTGGAAAACCCCTCTTAATGCTTGCGCCATACTGTGTTTTATTGAGCCCTCGAAACGCAAAGGTGCAAAGGCCCAATCATTCCATGCTGAAGCATTCGACTCACCATCATTAATCGCTCGTATATCAACTGGGGTGAGGCCTTCATAATAAAGGTCGTGGTTTAACTGGGTAAGCATACCTAAGCCGTAAGCATCGCCTATGGCGTAGTCGGGACGAAAGTAACGCCAGAACGCAAGCAAGTCATTTTTAACAACCGAGTCGTCGGTACCTGCAGCCCATGTCTTTGCAAACACAAAAACAACATAGTTTCCGACTTGCTCAGTAACAATAAATGCATGCTTTGATGCCGTAGCGCTCTCACCATGGCCTGCAGCATCGTAACCAAAACTTAATAAACCGCGTTTTCTATATCTGGCACCAGGCTCGGGGATAACCATTTCAATGTTGGTTTTTGCGCCCATCTGAATGGCTGCACGAATATACTTTTCCCAAATTAAGTTAGTAGAACTGGTGTTAATGCACAGCAGCTGGCGAATGTACTCTTCGGGTGAAAGCTGAACTTTCATGTCGTCGATAAACTTACCGTTTAGGATCCCAAGCTCTACCCCTAAGTGACAATCGACCGTAGGCAATAAGTGATATTTCTTCGTTTCTAACAAACTTGAAAGTACCGACGCCCCTTTAAATACACCTGTAATTCTAATTATTGGTTCGTTCTTGGCGTTTTCGTCAGCACCTAAGCGGCGTGTCGAACCCATGGTAAGTAGGAAACGGGAATTAAGGCGCTCTTGGTCTAAGTCGTCGACCTCTTCAATAGAGGCCAAGGTTAAATCGCCGCCGTCGATTTGGGAAAAGATACCGTAACCTCGCGCTATGCTTCGGTTGCAGAACCTAAAATAAGTATCGCTCATTTGCTTACGGCCATTACGGTATTCAATAAAGTTACCGAGAATTTCAGACCGACGAATAGCGTCTAGGTGGTAGTTAAGGTTAACCAGGCTTTGTGCTTCTTTGGGCGCCACAATCCCCAGTTCTTGGTCGGGATTCGTTGCCAGGTATTCGAGGTTCCACATTTCTTTAACTGCGGTTTTACCTGTACGACGGCAACTGTTATCGATGGTGTTTGGGTACCTATCCATTTCATAACACTTAAGTACCTGCATTGGGTCTAGTGTTATGTCGTGAACATGCTTATGCCAAAGGGAATGGTCACCCTTGTAACGCATAATTTCAGCTTCAGCCAAATGCTGCAGGCGCTGCCTTTCTTTTGCGGTTACACGTTCAGCCATCGCCGTTCGCTTTCTTGTGTTCTAGCAATATTTCATCTTGGCTAAGCGCATTCTGAGAATTCACTATTTTTTCGCGCAAGCTATCGAGTAATTCATGCTGTTTATTTTGGAAGTCGGCTAAGCTCTGCTTATCTTTGCCTTCTTGCTGTAAGCGGCCCATTTGAATTTCATTTTCTTCACGCACTTTTTGCGTCATACCCAAATCAGCAAGCGTAAGGTTGTTTTTGCTCATTAGGTCGAAGATATGCTTAAGCAGCGGGTTGGCTTTCGTATCCATAATGGTGGTTTTCTTGCCAGTTTCACTATCAGTGTACTGAGCAAGGTGAAAGCCACCGTCTTTATCAAATGAGAATGCCGGTGTTTCTAGCACGACACCTTTATTAATTACGCTTATCAGCATGTCATCCATTAACGAAGCAAAGTTAGCCTGTTGCATCGCTTGGTGCTCTCGCAGCATTTTGGGGTCGTGACTTTCAATGGCGATCAGATGGCGCATAAATAATTCAGTTTTGCGCATGCATGCCACTTGCTGGCTGCAGTAGTTAAAATCGATATCGCATGTTTCACACGCATCATATTTGCCAGGCTTCGCAGGAAAATAGAGCGCTTGCTTTGCCGCTGCGCCGTGTTTCAACGCATTAAATCGCGTTCTTAACGCTTCCTCTGGCGTAGGGTGTCCGTCCAAGTTTGCTGCAGAGGCCGCTTTACCTTCCAGTGTTTTGGGGCCTGTTGATTTTACATAGCTGCTGAATAAGCCGCGCTGCCATGGAATTTGCTGCGAATGCGCTCTACATGACGGGCAAGTGGCAAAATAACGGTAAGGGTGAGCTAAATTTTCATCACTTACCACTTCCTCGGGCTCTGAATCCCACACGTGCAAACACACATCACATTTAAATGTAATGTGGTTACGTGGCTCTAAGAACTTGCTTTTGTCCGTTTTCATACTGCCATTTTGGTGCAGCAGAACAAGCAGCGTTAGGGCAAATTCACATTAGGGGGAACTATTTAAAAAATATACAGCTATGCCGCTTTTCTCAATTGTGGCGGTAACTTACGGGTAAAGACGACCATTGGGACTCTAATAGTTCCCAGTAAGGAGGGTTCGGGGAGCCACTTAGTTGGCTCTCAAATCGTCCTACCCACATCCATTTATTTTAATTCCCAAAACAACGCGTTTAGACATTAAATAACCCTAATTCAATCAAGTTGTTAAACCCGTTCTAAAAAGGGATAATAGAAACAATCTATCTTTCTTTTTAAAGCACGGGCAATGTCCGTCTAGATTCCTCGAAGGAATTGCGTTTTTCATGACTGAATTTTTACTGCTATTGATTGGTACAGTACTGGTTAACAACTTCGTGTTGGTCAAGTTTCTCGGGTTATGCCCATTCATGGGTGTTTCTGGAAAACTAGAGACCGCCATGGGCATGTCTATGGCAACCACATTCGTACTCACTCTCGCCTCTGCAACAAGCTATTTGGTAGAAACCTATTTACTCGCACCTTTGGGTATTGGTTATTTAAGAACACTAGCTTTTATCCTTGTTATAGCAGTAGTGGTTCAGTTCACTGAAATGGTGGTACACAAAACCAGTCCTACCTTATATAGGCTACTGGGTATTTTTCTTCCTCTCATTACGACTAATTGCGCAGTATTAGGCGTTGCACTTTTGAACCTCACAGAACAGCACAATTTCATGCAAAGCCTCATATATGGTTTTGGCGCTGCCGTTGGCTTTTCGTTGGTACTAGTGCTTTTTGCTGCGATGCGCGAGCGACTCGCAGCAGCGGATGTACCTGTTTCATTTAAAGGCGCGTCAATAGCCATGATTACGGCAGGTCTTATGTCTCTTGCTTTCATGGGCTTTAGTGGTTTGGTGAAGCTATAATGACGATGTCTACTGCCATAATTTTTGCCGTTGCTGCAATCGGTGTATTAGCCCTAATATTTGGCCTTGTTTTAGGCTACGCCAGCATCCGCTTTAAAGTGGAAGGTGACCCGCTCGTAGAGCAAATAGATGCCGTGCTTCCACAAACCCAATGTGGCCAATGTGGCTATCCAGGATGTAAGCCTTACGCTGAAGCAATAGCCGAGGGCGATGATATTAATAAGTGCCCTCCCGGTGGTGAATCTACCATCAAAAAGCTTGCTGATTTGATGGGTGTTGAACCTAAACCCCTCGATGCAGCCCACGGCGAGGAAGACGTCAAAAAAGTCGCCTTTATTCGTGAGGATGAATGCATTGGTTGTACGAAGTGCATTCAAGCATGTCCTGTTGACGCTATTTTGGGCGCGGCAAAGCATATGCACACTGTCATTACCGATGAGTGCACAGGGTGCGACCTGTGTGTAGACCCCTGCCCTGTTGACTGTATTGATATGGTTCCTATCACTGAAACTACTTCTACGTGGAAGTGGGATTTTTCATCATCACCTAAAGGTGATATTCCCATAAAAATGGTGTCGTAATTGTGATGTATCCAAGTTTTGATTCAATTATAGAAACCTTAAATGCGGGAAAAACATACTCGTTTCCGGGTGGTGTACACCCAGACGATAAAAAGGCCCTTTCTAACACTTCTATTATCCAGAAGCCTTCTATGCCCGAATTATTGGTAGTGCCGCTTCGACAGCATATTGGCTCAGATGGAATATGCTGCGTAGAGGTTGGTGATACAGTATTAAAAGGTCAAGTTCTCTCGCAAAGCTCTTCGCCTTTTTCAGTGCCTGTTCACGCGCCAACTTCGGGTGAAGTCGTGGCTATTGCGCCGCATGTTGTGGCGCACCCTAGCGGCCTTACAGAAATGTGTGTTTCGATACGCCCTGACGGCAAAGATACATGGTGTGAACTGTCTGCTACTACGAATTACAGTAATGTCGACAAAAGCCAGCTGATTGATGCTATCTGTCAGGCAGGTATTTCAGGCATGGGCGGTGCGGGCTTCCCTACTCACATTAAAACATCGACCTCAAAACCAGTTGAATTTCTCATTTTAAATGGTATTGAGTGCGAGCCATATATTACTTCTGACGATCGCCTTATGCGCGAGCATGCGTGGCAAATACGCCAGGGGCTGGATATTCTTGTACACTTAATCGGCCCCAAAGCGATTATTGTGGCAGTAGAGGATAACAAACCAGAAGCGTTTGAAGCGTTAAATATTGCCTGCCAGGATAAGAAAGATTATCGGGTAGTCAGCGTAGAAACCAAATACCCTGCTGGTGGTGAGAAACAACTCATTCAAGTCATCACTGGCCGAGAAGTGCCAAGAAACGGCCTTCCAGCGGATATTGGTGTAATGATGTTTAACGTAGGCACCTGCTACGCTATTGCTGATGCCATTTTGCATGGCAAACCACTTATTGAACGAATTGTCACTGTGACCGGTGAAGCCGTTGAGTCACCCAGCAACTTCCGAGCACTGATAGGTACTCCTGTTTCTCATTTATTGAGCGAAGCCAAATACAATCCGAAAAAGCAAAAAGCGCCTAAAGTGGTAATGGGCGGACCCATGATGGGATTTACCTTATCGGATGCAACCATACCCGTGGTAAAAACCACCAATTGTTTACTTGTTCCTGCAAAAAAAGAGCTCGTCGACGACAATGTTGAGCGACCATGTATTCGCTGCAGCGCGTGCGCTGATGCCTGCCCAGCCTCTCTGCTACCTCAGCAAATGTTTTGGCATGCCAAAGCAAAAGAATATGACAAGGCGGAAGAATACGACCTGTTCGACTGCATTGAATGCGGTGCTTGCGCGTACGTTTGCCCGAGCGAAATACCGCTAGTCCATTATTATCGCCAAGCCAAAGTAGAAATTCGTCTACAGCGTGATGAGAAGAATAAAGCAGAAAAAGCAAAGCAACGTTTTGAAGCTCGCAAAGAACGCTTAGAGCGGGAAAAGCGTGAACGTGAAGAAAAGCACAGAAAAGCCAAAGAAGCGCGTTTAGCTGCTAATAAAGCGAAAGAACACAATGCTGAAGCAGTCGATAACGCCAGCAATACTGACGTAACAGAAGCGAAAGACAAAGTGGCCGCGGCGCTTGCTCGCGCGAAAGCTAAAAAAGCTGCTTTGCAGGCTAATTCAAGTAATGAGAGTACAACGTCGAACACTGGCGAACCAAGCACTGCAACAGACGATAAGAAGGCTCAGGTAGCGGCCGCTATTGCCAGAGCTAAGGCGAAAAAAGCGGCGCAAGCTCAAAGTGAAAAGGTCGACGAATCATCGTCTATTCAACCTGCTGCGCCATCGCCTGAAGATGAGAAAAAAGCCAAAGTTGCTGCAGCTATTGCAAGAGCAAAAGCGAAAGAAGCAGCACAAGCTGCTCCCTCTGAAGAGCCGATCCCCGGAAACCACTCAGACGAACACGCAGACAAACATGCAGACGAAGACGTCGCAAAAAACATAGAAGAATTTACCGCTGATAACAATGTAAAACTATCAGCAGAAGAACAGAAAAAAGCGCGAATTGCAGCGGCAGTGGCGAAAGCAAAAGCCCAAAAAGCGGCCAAAAGTATGTCCGAAAATGGGCTGCCAGAATCGTCATCTCCAGCACAATCTCCTTCTCAAAGCATCGCTCAGTCAGGCGAGCAGAAGAATGAGCAACAGGACGAGAAACGGGCAAGAATTGCCGCAGCAGTAGCTAAAGCGAAGGCCAAAAAGGCAGAGGCTGAAGTAGCGCAAACGGTTAGTTCTGCCGGTAATGAAAAAGAAAACGAAGAAATCGTTCATTTACCAGAAAGCAACAGTACTCAACAAGAAAGCAACGCAGACTCTTCCGGAAAAAGCGAGGCGGACGAGAAAAAAGCCCGAATTGCAGCAGCCGTAGCCAAAGCTAAAGCGAAAAAGCGTGCCCTAGCAAGCCAAGAAGAATCATCGCCTACCGAAAACAATGAGACAGAGAGCCAGGCGAAGGGCGAACCGAGTGAATCACCCTCGCAGGACAATGCAGAAACGAACACGCAAGACGGCGCTCCGATGTCAGGGCAGGATGAAAAGAAAGCACGTATTGCCGCGGCTATCGCTAAAGCTAAGGCGAAAAAAGCCGCTGCAGATAAAGAGAAAGAATCACAATGAAATTAAGTTTATCGAGTTCGCCACACCAGCGGGTTAAACGCGATACGGGTCAAGTCATGCGCATGGTGATTTACGCCATGATCCCAGGAATGATTGCGCAGTCCTTCTTTTTTGGTTGGGGCATGTTAATACAGTCAGTGATTGCTGTAGTAAGTGCACTGGTTTTTGAAGGCCTTATTTTATACCTTCGGAATCGCCCTATAGAGCGCACACTTACCGACTATAGCGCCGTTTTAACTGGGCTTTTAATCGCAATAAGCATTCCGCCCACCCTCCCTTGGTGGATGACGGTAACCGGTGTTTTCTTTGCCATTGCAGTAGCTAAACAAGTTTATGGTGGCTTAGGATTCAACATTTTTAACCCTGCAATGATCGCTTACGTTGTTCTGCTCATTTCGTTTCCTGCCGCCATGAGCTTATGGTTGCCTCCCACTACTCACGCTGGGATTACTCCGAGCTTCTTCGACGCTGTTTCGCTGATATTTACGGGGTTTACCACAAGTGGATATGACGTTACTCAGCTTAAAACCATTGCCGATGGTGTAACGATGGCGACACCATTGGACACGTTGAAAACCGATCTAACTCAAGGTGTCACCTACTCAGAATCACTCACTAAGCCAATTTTCGATGGCGGTTTTTTTGAAGCCGCTGGCGCAGGCTGGGGAATAGTGAGTATTGCTTATTTGCTGGGTGGACTATATTTATGGAAAACCCGCATAATCAGCTGGCATATTCCAGGCGGCATGTTAATGAGTGTGTTTGTCTGCGCTTCACTGCTTCATTTAGCCAATGCTGATTACTATGCCTCACCGCTTTTCCATTTGTTTAATGGCGCAGTTATGGTTGGCGCATTCTTTATCGCCACCGATCCTGTATCAGCATCGACCACACCTAAAGGGCGTATCATTTTTGGGGCGGCCATCGGCTTTTGGATTGTTATCATTCGGACGTTTGGTGGATATCCAGATGCTGTAGCGTTTGCAGTGATCATTATGAATATGGCTGTACCGCTTATCGATTATTACACTCGCCCACGTGTTTATGGGAAAAATGCCGATAAAGGTCGAGGTAAATATTAATGATGAAAGACAGCTTAACTAAAAACGGGTTGATGTTAGGTGCGTTTGCCGTCGTGACTACCGCTCTTATCTCGCTTACCTTTTATGGCACTAAAGATAAGATTGAGCAACAAAAGCAGCAGAAACTACTGAGCGTGCTCAATGAAGTAGTGCCCAGTGAATTTCACGATAATCCACTATACGCAAACTGCACTCAAGTGACGGCAACCGAATTAGGCGCAAAAAAAGCGCACAAAGTTTACCGAGCCACGTTGAACGGTAAACCGAGTGCAGTGGTGCTTGAGGCCACCGCTCCTGACGGTTATAGCGGTGATATTGATTTAGTTGTAGGCGTCAGTGTGAACGCATCTGAGTTTTTAAATTCAAAAGACAATGAGGGTGTAAATAAAGTTAATCAAGACGAGAGAAAACCTACTGAAAATAAAATGACGGTACTCGGTGTTAGAGTGATTGAACACAAAGAAACGCCAGGGTTAGGCGATAAGATTGAGCTTGCGGTTAGTAACTGGATCACCACGTTTAGCGACAGACCTTTCTCAAACGATAATTTAGCACCATGGCAAGTCAAAAAAGATGGCGGCGAGTTCGACCAATTTACTGGCGCAACCATTACGCCACGGGCGGTAGTAGGCGCAGTGCGTGAAGCCTTGTTGTATGCACAGGCTAACCAGTCGGCGTTATTCTCTGCCCCTAACACTTGCCAACGCAAAGATAACGCTAACACCGCTGAGCCTAACGACATTTATGAGGCACACCCTCAACAAGTAGAGGAGCTTTAAACGTGACCGATTTTCGCGACCTATCGCTACAAGGGCTCTGGAAAAACAATCCAGCTTTAGTTCAGCTGCTTGGGCTGTGCCCCTTGTTAGCGGTTACCGCTACCTTTATCAATGGCTTAGGTTTAGGCCTTGCCACCATGCTTGTTCTGATTGGTAGCAACGTAACCGTATCATTAGTGCGAAACCTAGTAAGAAATGAAATCCGTATCCCTGTTTTCGTCATGATTATTGCTGCCTTTGTTACTATTATTCAGCTGCTAATGAATGCATTTACTTACGAGCTTTACTTAGCCTTAGGCATTTTTATTCCGCTTATTGTCACCAACTGCGCAATCATTGGTCGCGCTGAAGCATTTGCCTCTAAAAACGACCCTCTTGCCTCCGCTTATGACGGGCTTATGATGGGATTAGGTTTTACTGCCGTATTGGTCATTTTAGGTGGTATGCGTGAAATTTTGGGCGCAGGAACATTATTAGCCGGAGCTGATAGGCTATTTGGTCCAATTGCTGAAAACTGGACAGTCGTGCTGTTTAGTACCGAGAACCCTTTCCTGCTGGCCGTTCTTCCTCCCGGTGCGTTCTTAGGAATGGGCTTGCTCATCGCTATAAAGAATATTATTGACGCAAAAATTGCTGCACAGCAAACTGTAACAACAGAAAAAGCTGCACGGGTGCGTGTTACTGCTGAAAGCTAGTCATCCTTTACCGAGACCATAAAATAAGAGTAAGAGTCTGTCTTAATGTTAGATGTTGCTAAGCCCATCTCAAAGCAAGAAAAAGTCAAAGAAATCATGCGAATTTTGGATGAACTTTATCCAGAAGTACCTATTTTCCTAGATCATAAAGATCCCTACACTCTTCTAATCGCTGTGCTGCTATCAGCGCAGTGCACTGACGAAAGGGTCAATCAGATTACTCCGAAGCTATTTGCTCGCGCCGATAACCCTTATGACATGGTGATGATGAGTATTGAAGAAATTCAAGACATTATCCGTCCTTGTGGTTTATCGCCCATGAAATCTAAAGGGATCTGGCATTTATCCGACATGATTATCAAGCTACATAACGGTGAAGTTCCAGCAAGCTTTGAGGCATTAGAAGCGATGCCGGCTGTAGGACATAAAACCGCAGCAGTTGTCATGTCTCAGGGGTTTGGCATCCCTGCATTTCCCGTAGATACCCATATCCATCGACTCATGTATCGCTGGGGCCTTTCAAACGGAAAAAGTGTAGAGCAAACCGAGCGTGACGCAAAACGCCTGTTCCCCCGAGAGAGATGGAACGACCTGCATCTACAAATCATTCTTTATGGAAGAGAATACTGCCCTGCCCGCGGATTTGACTTAAATAAGTGCGTTATTACACGAGAATTCGGAAGGAAAAGCTTCATTAACGAAGTACTCAAAGAGCAAGAGAAAAAACAAAAGCTGATGCTGAAGAAGCGGAAATAAAAACATTTTAAGAGGAGTCGAAAGACTCCTTTTTTATTTTTTTCTATCTCATATAACAGATCGCACCAAACGACTTTACGATTAACGAACCACTAGGGCTTATGGTTTGCCTCGAAAGCACCAATCAAATTGGCTATGATTGATATGTCATATTTGTGCCAACGCAAATAAAATAGAAATATAAAAATAACTCACGGAGAACACATGTCTCGATTAAATACTATCGCTAAAAGTTTAGCGCTTGGTGCATTGGTAAGTGCTTGCAGTTTTGGCGTTTTCGCTGAAAGCTCACCAATTACGCCTCAACAGAAAAAAAATGCTGAAGCACTTATCCAAAAAGCACTAAAAAGTGACTTAGGCTATAGCATTGTAGAATCACTTACTACAGAAGTAGGCCCTCGATTAGGCGGCTCTGAAGCAGAGAAACGCGCAAGAGATTGGGGCGTTGAAGTAGGAACTCGATTGGGCTTCGATAAAGTTAGTGTAGAAGAGTTCACTATGCCTTTTTGGGATAGAGGTCATTTACATATTTCACTTACTTCACCCTATGCACAACCGCTTTATGGCACTGCGTTAGGTGGTGCGGCCCCTTCAGAAAAAGAAATTAATGCAGACATTGTGTATTTCCGCGACATTCACGCTTTAACAGCTGTTGAAAACGGTGCTCTGGAAGGCAAAATTGCCTTCGTCGATGGCGACGCCATGGTGAAAAGTCAAACAGGTGCAGGCTACGGTCAGGCTAACCAACGTCGCCGTATAGGGTGGCAGCATGCTCAACGCGGTGGTGCTGAGGCACTGGTAGTGCGTTCAGTGGGTTCGGATTCTCATCGTTTTCCTCACTCAGGCATGATGAGTTCTGATGGCGAAAACTGGGCAGATATCCCCGTCGTTGCTATCTCAAACCCAGATGCTGATCATTTACGACGTCTACACAATCTTGGTAAACCACTCTCACTTTCGCTTCATTCGGAATCCAAGTGGAAGGGCGAAGTAAGCAGCGGCAACGTCATTTTAGATTTAGTCGGTAGTGAAAAGCCTGAAGAAATCGTGCTTATAGGCGGCCACTTAGACAGTTGGGACTTAGGTACGGGCGCGGTCGATGATGGTGCTGGTATTGCAATAACAACGGCGGCTGCCGCGTTAATTGCTTCACTTCCTGAACGCCCTAAACGCACTATTCGTGTAGTTATGTTTGGTGCTGAAGAAGTTGGCCTGTTAGGCGCATTTGCTTACGCAAAACAGCATGAGAAGAACCTTAATAATCATGTGCTGGCGACAGAGTCTGACTTTGGGGCGCAAACTATTTGGCAACTGGTGTCTAATGTAAACTCCGAAGCAACAGTACTAGTAGATGAAATCGCAAAGATTCTTTCTCCACTTGGCATTGTTCGAGGCGGCGCTGATATCGCCGGCGGCGGTCCGGATATTATTCCACTTGCAGCGAAAGGCGTGCCTACAATTAGACTGAATCAGAACGGAAGGGACTATTTCGATCTTCACCACACTCCGGATGACACTTTAGATAAAATCAATCCCGATGAGCTTGCGCAAAACATCGCAGCATACGCAGCTAGCATATACTTACTTGCTGATTCCGAGATAGATTTGAAAGCAAAATAATTTCGAAGAAACGTCTGTTTTTTCACTAATGCTTAATGCAATTAGGTCAGCATGCAAAACAAGTATGCTGGCCTTAACATAATCTAACGCTATTTTTGTATATGCTTTGTATTATTGTCGGCCAATAATGGCGTACTACGGTAATGATAAACGTAGCTTTTCATAACGACGTAAAGCTAATACTAAGCGCATAGATGATTAATATTCGACCTAAGATTTGCCCAACTTGTGCCGTTAAGACGCTTTTACCAATTCAGCAACGAATCGTCTAACTTCTTCACGTGAAGTGAGAACAACATGGCGATAGGTATTTGCCTCTTTAAAAGCAACAGTGGTTTTGTTGGTAGAGATATTTGAAATTAACGCTGAAGATGTCGCGCTATTGAATGTAGATACAGAATGTTGGATTTGCATATTAAGAACTTCTTTATAAATGTAGTTTGTTTTGAATTCCTCGCAGGTTGTGTTAAGAAATTTTAAAACGGAAAGTAGGCTCTCTGCGCCTCGCTCAGCGAGTCAAAGAGCCCATATTTAGTAGATAAGCGTTAAGGTCTTATCGAACTACTACGTTAGCAGCCTGTGGACCTTTTTGACCTTGTTCAACTTCGAAGCTAACTTCTTGGCCTTCAGCAAGAGTTTTGAAACCGTCAGAAGTGATTGAACGGAAGTGTACGAATACGTCCTTACCGCCAGCTTCAGGTGTTAGGAAACCGAAACCTTTTTCTTCGTTGAACCATTTAACTGTGCCGTTTACTGAATTAGACATAATAAAAACCTTTTTTAAAAAAATTGATGTTGTGGTGAAAATCACCGATAGCAATAGACATAACCAAGCTAGTAAAGCAGTTGTATATCTAAATAGAACTTCAATTTGAAGGAATAAAGAAAGGTACAGCGCAGTATTAGGTAAAGCATATAACATATCTAGAGCGAGACAGAAGGTACAGGTAAAACATCGTCATGTCCAATCATTTCGCGTTTATTTTTTAGTCGCGTGTTTTATTAATGTATCTATGTAACTTTTAAATGACTTTAATTCACCAACAAAAATTGTATAACTGTCTTAAAGGGTTAACATTTATTTATTAAAGTCACACTGCGTTGTGTTTTTTGCTCTGTTCTCAAACTAAATATCACTGTAAGCCCTTAATTGATATGCGGTGTTTTCGCTTGAATGGAGAGACATTAACCACGCAATAATCATGCAGTACGCCGCAAGCCATTACTTTCGGTGTCGGCAAAATAGGAATCTGTTATGCGAATGCTTCACACTATGCTTCGAGTTGAGAATTTAGAATCATCACTTCATTTTTACACCTCGCTAATGGGTATGCGCCTTCTTCGTCAATCAGAGAACAAGGAATACGAATATACCTTGGCATTTGTCGGTTATGGCGATGAGTCTGACAGCACAGTGCTTGAGTTGACCTACAATTGGGGCGATAACACTTATGATAAAGGCGATGCCTATGGCCATATCGCTATTGAGGTTGACGATATCTACAGCTTTTGTGAAAACTTAGCGGCAAACGGCGCTGACGTTTATAGAAAGCCCGGCCCCGTAAAGGGCGGCACCACCGTGATAGCCTTTGTCCGTGACCCCGACGGCTATGCGATAGAACTTATACAAAACAAATCTATCTCGCTCGAGCACTGATAGTAATGATTTAACTGAGGCCTAATAATTTAAAAGGCTTAGAAGAGAAAAGGCAAATAACAATGAACACATGGAGTAGTGCTACTGTGCAGTACAAAAAGTTAGTTTATTCAAATAGTGTGAAAGGTAAGGCTATACAGAAAAGTCTTTTACCTGCTTTACTATTAGTGTGTTCAAGCATTTTCACATCAAGTGCGCCACTTGCTAACACTAATGAAGCAAACGCTACTAAGTCCTTCACGGTTATTGCACATCGCGGCGCATCAGGATATTTACCAGAACATACACTTGAAGCTGCTACGCTTGCCTTCTCTTTGCGGCCCGACTTTATAGAACAAGATGTAGTCATTACCAAAGACGATATACCTGTTGTTTTACACGATATTCATCTGGAAACCGTTACCGATGTTGAAGACGTATTTCCCGCTCGGCACCGTGCTGACGGAAGGTATTATGCACGGGATTTTACACTTGCAGAATTGAGAGCACTAAGAGTACATGAACGTACAGGTGGCAACGGTACCCCCGTATTTAAGGATAGATACCAAGGTAAACACGCGAATTTTAAGATTGCTACATTAACTGAGCACTTTGAGCTTATCAGCGAGCTTAATCGCCAGTTTGAAGCAGCTGTTGGCGTGTATCCTGAAGTTAAGTCTCCTGCTTTTCACCACGACGAAGGCGTTGATGCGAGTAAGATTGTCATCGACACCCTCAATGCGTTCGGTTTCGGTGTGGAAAATAGCAACAGCTATATTCAATGTTTTGATTTTAAAGAAGTGAAACGCATTCGCGAAACATTGGGTTATAAAGGCAAAGTGGTGATGCTTATAGGCGAGAATAGCTGGGGCGAAAGTGACACCGACTATGATTGGGTTCGTTCTGAAGAAGGTATGAACGAAGTAGCATCTTATGCTGATGGTATAGGGCCATGGTTAGGCCACCTACTGAATAACAAAGCAATGGCAAAGGGGAAGATTGAAGCGGCAAAGTGGCTTGAGTTCGCTCACAAAAACGGGCTGACGATCCACCCTTACACCTACCGAAAAGACGCTTTGCCTGACAGCATGACAAGCGAGCAAGTGCTAGACATGCTTGATAAGGTTGTAAATGCTGACGGTGTATTTACTGATCACTTAGTCCCAGTTTTGTCATGGCGATCTACCAAGAAGTAGAGGGCGAAATTTTCCCCTCCATTTCTTATACTTTGGTAAGTTGGTAATAGCCAACCAGCGCTTAAGATTTAGACAGACGTACTACCACTCGTCGGTTTTGCGCACGGCTTTCTCTCGTATCGTTTGGCGCGATGTGGCGTTTTTCGCCATGACCGGTAAGCTTAATTCTATCTTCAGGCACACCAAGCGTTGTGAGGTAACTTTTGACCTCATTAGCGCGGCGTATAGAAAGCTGCTCATTGTTCCAACGGCCACCGTAACTGTCGGTATAACCATCAAGAAGCACCAGTTCTAGCTCGCTGTCCTCTTTTAAATACTCACCTATCATAGTAAGGCGCTTTTGTGAGTACTTAGTAAGCTCAGTGCTGTTGTTTTGATAAGACAGTACCGTATAGGCGATATCGTCAAAATTGAAAGGCAGTAAATTAGATACACACTTAACGAATTCGCGATATACACTCGAAAAATTACTTGCGTTTAGCGCTACACTGACTTGGTCGTACTTATTGTACCAATCTTGATAATAGATGGTGGGCCAAAAACCTTTTTCTAGTTCAGATAGCATCGTCCATGCAGCGTCTTTAGGCAGGTCACCATTATATTGTTTCCGAAGCGACATATCCGCAATAGGCTTAGGTGCAACGCCCGGCATCCACTTTGGTGGTACAGAATAAACAGCAGCCATATCAAATTTACTGGGCAGCAAATGCATATCCAGCTCAAATTCCATATTGAGCTGTTTTGATGCGGTGCTTGTGAACATGGCTTCACCATATCCTGGCAAATCATGATTAAGCGTACACTGTAAGCGTGTGTCGGTATCGATACGCCAGCTAGAGCTCTCTATTGTCGCAGAATACTGCCGCATGGCGGCTTGGGAGGAAAGTGAACTCACCATCCCGATCAACGCGATATATTTTAATTTCGAGACCATTTCGACACCATTACGAAAATCAAACTAAACCAGGTGCAGGCTACATTTTTCATCACCTCACCCTTTTGAAAGCCACATTATCCACGCTGCTAAGTAAACTCGAACAAGCTCAATTTACCTTAGTAAAAACTATCGCCATAGCAAATATGGCAGCGCGTAGTTCCACCTATAATGTGTTTATCGTCCAAAGTGTAGAAAAGTTTAGCGCCTAATACCATTCACTTTTCTTGTTTTAGCTACTAATCTCATCTTCATTTGATAGTCTTCAAATTGAAACTGGCAACTCAGTAACATCCTTGCGATAATTCATTATTCTCGTACGTTCTCATGTTGGTGCACATTTAAAGTCATCAACTTGTTTTTCTAATCTAGTCTACAAGAGTGTTTATGTCTGCTAACCCGCCCCTTCTTTCCCAGCGCTTTAGAGGTTATTTTCCCGTTGTCATCGACGTTGAAACAGCCGGATTTAATGCAGGTACCGACGCTCTATTGGAACTCGCGGCGGTAACCGTCAAAATGGACGACAACGGTATTTTGCACCCGGATCAAACTTTCCATTACCATATCGATCCTTTCGAGGGTGCGAATTTAGAGCCCGCAGCGCTAGAATTTAATGGTATTGACCCTAATTGTGCTCTGCGAGGCGCTATCGAAGAAAGTGAAGCGATGAAAGATCTCTGTAAAGGTATTCGCAAAGCGCAAAAAAATGCCGATTGTCAGCGGTCGGTTATTGTGGCTCACAACGCTACTTTCGATCAGAGTTTTGTCAATGCTGCGTTAGAACGCTGTAATATTAAACGAACGCCATTTCACCCTTTCGTATCCTTCGATACAACAAGCCTTGCTGGCTTGGCGCTAGGACAAACTGTTCTGGTAAAAGCTTGCCGTGCTGCTGGCATTGAATTTGATCAAAACGAAGCACACAGTGCACTGTATGACGCGCAGAAAACTACCGAATTATTTTGCTATATGGTGAATCGATATAAAGCATTGGGCGGCTGGCCTGTAGGAAGCGAAGATTAAACTAAAAGGCCTAATCTTTCGATGATGAGCATGCTGCTTAAATGCAGATGTGTAATTATCTATACGGATTGGTGAAAAACAAGAACGGCGCCAATTGGCGCCGTTCTTTTATTGATTTTACGGGGTTAACTTATAACTTGTCAGCTTCTTCAGATAAATACTTAGCCACGCCTTCAGGTGACGCATCCATACCCGCTTTACCTTCGGTCCAACCCGCCGGGCAAACTTCACCATGCTCCTCATGGAACGCTAGTGCATCAACCATACGCAGCATTTCGTCTACGTTTCGGCCAAGTGGCAGATCGTTTACTACTTGGTGACGTACCATACCTTGTTCATCGATAAGAAATGAACCGCGGAACGCTACACCGTCTTCAGGGTGCTCTACATCATAAGCTTGGCAAATATCATGTTTGACATCCGCCACCAAAGTATACTTAACAGGGCCGATACCACCTTGATTTACTGGAGTGTTTCTCCACGCGTTGTGTGAAAATTGAGAATCGATCGACACACCAATTACCTCAACACCGCGCTTTTTGAATTCGTCGAAACGTTTGTCAAACGCAATAAGCTCAGACGGGCAAACAAATGTGAAATCTAGCGGGTAGAAAAAGACGACTGCTTTTTTACCTTTTATAGCTTCGCTTAGCGTGAAAGTATCAACAATTTCACCGCTACCAAGCACTGCTGCCGCAGTAAAATCTGGCGCCGGGCGGCCAACTAATACACTCATGAGTCTCTCCATTTAAATGTGGATTGTAATAATAAAAATAATTACTTAGCGCAATTATTTAAGATAACTATCTATGAGCAAAGGTAGGTACTATTATTCGAATAACAATACCCTATGCTGCTTTTTCTGACAGATCATACCAATCAGAGAGCAAAAACCTTTTTGCATAGTTCAAACAGCAATCAATTTCACTGCATTAAATTTTAAATATCTGCTTGCCAAATTTATGAATAGCAATTATTATCATTTACAGATTCATTTGGAGTACGTTTAATGTTTGTTTGTATGTGCTATGGGGTAACTGATAAGAGCATTCGCGCGGCTGTTGAAGAAAACGGTGTGGGGAATATGCGTGAGTTACGTCAACATTTAGAGCTTGGTTCTCAATGCGGCAAGTGCATCAATATGGCACAGCAAATTATTGATCAAACAATTGTCGATGAAACCTTATTTAAAAACGTGGGCTAGGAACGTTCATTAGGCCCATTTCACTTTATTCCATCTGTCCCTTTTTTCTTCCGTCTCTATCACAATGCCTTCTACTTTCCGCAGCATTAATGTGGCGAAAAACACGAAGAACCTCACTTGATTATCCTTTCTATAACACCATTCAAAGCAGTGATTTGAAATACAACTGTCGGACTATCACTTGAAAGTATATTCAAGCCCTGCGTAATAGAAAGCACCATTAATGCCACTTGGAGATGTAGGTGGGTAAAGCGCCCCAACCTCTCCTTGAAATGGATTTTCTTCAGGAAGCGCGTCGAAGAGGTTTTGCGCTCCAAAGGTAAGCACAGTGTGCGGTAGTACTTGCCAAGAGAGTTGAGCATCAAACGTGGTTAGCGCACTGCCAAAAATATCCATACCCGCTGAGGCATCAAGATGGTCCTCATAAAATTTGCCGTAATAATTTAAACGCCAAGTAAAAGCCCAATTACCTTTTGATTGCTCGAGAGTAAGACTGCCTCGATGACCCGGCAGGTTATCTTCTAACATTTTAACGCGAGCCTGGGTTAGATTTGGTAAAAGTTGTATTTCGCCATTGACTAGAGCTGGGTAGCGAGTAACCCGTTCCACCTGCGTGTCTGTCCAGTTATAAGCGAGCAGCAAAGAGTTTGACCAATCCTCATGAGAAAAGCTGTAATTTACAACGATATCGACACCTTGTGTCTTCGTATCAAAATCATTAGTAAAATATTTAGCTGCATTATATTTAGCTGCATCAAGGCGCCCCTTAGCGATGAGTGCAGTAATGTCCTCTTCGGTCAACGGTATAGCTGATGTGGTACTTATTCTATCCGCAAGACGAATATTAAAATAATCCAAAGTGGCAAAAAAGGTCTCACTTGCCTGCATAACCACCCCTAAACTGAAGTTAACCGACTCTTCGGGTGTCAGTGGCGTTGCACCGAGCTGGAGCGATATTAGGTCGGTAGGCGGCAGCGTCGCCTGGTCCTCCAACCCGTTTATACCATAGGCAGTGGTAACATTGATTACGTTGCTTTGACCCACTGTGGGTGCTTTAAACCCGGTATTAACCGACCCGCGTAATGCAAACAGATCGTTTAATTTATATCGAGTACTTACCTTGCCGTCGAACGTTGAACCAAAATCACTAAAATGTTCAACGCGTGTCGCCATACCAAACTGCCATTCTTCTGTAACGAAAAGCTCAACGTCCGCATACAGCGCCCAATTATTGCGACTCCAATGGCCTGCTGACTGCGGCTGATAACCTGGGAAGCCGTTTGACCCTATAGAAAATCCTTGATTCAAGCCCAGTGGAGGCTCTAGTGCGTAGGGACCTGCAACATACGACGCTTCATCACCCGCTTTCTGAAAGTAGGTTTCTTTGCGCCATTCAACACCCAGGGCAATGCTGATTGGATCTTCAAAAATGGTTTGTATTAACTTGGTAAAGTCCAGATTAAACGTACGTTCTACCTGCGAAACGCCTCCAGGTGAGAAAGTTGTGGGTGTTTGAGGGCCCAATGATGGATTAACCGTATTTGAAATAGTGTACTCAATATCACTGTATCCAAGTGTGGCGCTTGCATCCATCGCCCAGCCATCGGGAAGTTCGTGCCTTATTCCCATAGCAACTGAGGCATCAGTAATCGATCCGCCAAATTGGGGCGTAAACCCGCCGGGAAACCACTCGTTAAAGGCAAAACAGTTTGCACCAAGCGCGGTTGAGTTATCTGCTATTCGTTGATAATCGGGATTTGATAAAACATTACTACTTGAAAGGGTAATAGAAGGGCATGTAATACCGTTTTCCAACCCATCTAAATCCGCAACAATAAGACGACTTTCTCCAGTAGCAGAGTCCGTGCGGCTAAACACACCTTCACGAGTTTGTGGATTTCGAAAATAGAATCCACCATTAATCTCACGGCGTGCCGCGGTAGCAAAACTATACAATTTCGATGAAGAAGACAGGTCAAGGCCAGCATTGAGTGCGAGTTTGATATCTTCGTTCACATCTAACGCCCCCCAAATTTGAGCAGGTGTTTGAATAAATGTATTACCTTGCTCTTGAAGGTTTTGAGCATCAGTGCGTTGAACAGAACGAGATGTACCATTTTGCTGCCTGTACTCAGCTGTGGCGTTGATAAAGCCTGTCTCTCCTATGCCGAAACCTTTATTCGCCTGAAATTGAAAAAGCTCGCCGTCACCTTCGCTGTATCCGCCAAGCTTCAAAGCGACACTGCCTCCTTCTCTTGCATCTTTCAAGACGAAGTTAATAACGCCAGCTATAGCATCTGAGCCATACTGAGCCGATGCCCCATCTCGCAGTACCTCTACTTGCTTCAGGGCATAAGCGGGTATAACTGAAATATCTGGCCCTTGTGCCCCATCAGATAAACCGCCACCTAGAAACGTGATAACCGCGGAGCGATGTCGTCGTTTTCCATTTAGAAGCAACAACGTATGATCTGAAGACATACCTCTTAAATTCGCAGGCCTCACCAAGCTGCTAGCATCATTTATTGGCTGGTCATTTACATTAAGAGATGGAACCATCACGCTCAACATAGAGAGCACGTCGGTATTACCTTGAGAACTTAGCGCGTCAGAGCCAATAACATCGAGAGGGACCGGTGAATCCACAGCACTTCTAGGCGAGTTTCTAGTACCAACGACAGCGATTTTTTCAAGTCCATTAGTCTTTTCCTCAACCTCATTCTCGTTGTCTTCGCTTTGTTTTGGTTTCGCTAGAAGGGATGAGCGCGAACGAATACTCAATACGCCGTTTTCATCACTAATAACGGCAAGCTCCGTTCCTTCGAGAAGCTGGGTCAAGGCTTCATCCAATGTAAACGTACCTTCTAAAGCATTCGTCTTTACTTTTCTTGCTAGATCAAAGGGAAACAACAACGTTGTATTGGCTTGTTTAGCAAGCTCAGTCAGCGCCTCATTGGCGTTTTGGGCAGGTATTGAAAATGTAATTGCATCAGAGGAAGACTGGGTTTCAGACAAAATGGGCGAGTCGCTAATATTTTGCGCAAACACCGTTTCCGTTGGCCATAAAAGGAGAAAAATACCAGAGACTATATGCGCAGGTAAAAACACACTAGATATAAAGCGTTTGAGTATTTTATTTTGCGAACGACAACAAGCCGAACACGCGAAAGCATGCAGCTTTTTTCTTTTATTTTTAGATTGCCTGCTTATTGCAAAATTGCCGTACTGCAAGATATTAAATCGATGTGCTTATTATTTTAATTATATTGTCACATTAAATAAAATGATGCCAATGAGTAATCATCGAAAGCACCCAGCTTTCAGAAATATTTAACTTTTCGCAGTGCTCAGTTCAATCGTTGTTTCAGTGACTCGTTGATAATTAATATTGAAACTGCTCTTTAGCGCAGAAAGTAAGCCATCTATATCGCCTACTTTGAAGTATCCTGCTACACGTCGTTTACGTAAACTATCGTCAGAAATGTGAAAACGAACAGGTGTATAACGTCCAATTTCTGCCAACACGGCATCTAATGGCTCGCCTTTAAATACTATCATGCCCTGCTGCCACGCTAAATCATCGTCAATATCATTTTGCGACATACTCTCGCGGGCTTCTACTTTACCTAACACAGTAGCTTTCTCTCCCGCAAACATCAGCAGACCTTCTTCCGAAACGGGGCGTTTTCCAAATAGAGATTCGTTTGATGATGATGACTTGAACCGGTCTTTAACCAATACTTTTCCATCAGTAACCACTAATTCAAATGCATTGTCGTCGACGTACTGCATATTAAAAGCCGTACCAACTGCTGTTACCGTATTATTACCCGCGGTAACCGAGAATGGGCGCGTTTTATCGTGAGCGACTTCAAAGTGAGCTTCGCCTTTCAACAACACGATATTGCGCGCCGTTGATGTGAAGTCTACGGTGACTGTAGAGTTTGTATTCAGGTGAAGCTGTGAACCGTCTGCTAGGGTAACGTTTTTCTGCTCCCCCACCCCTGTTTGCACTTTCTGGCTTACAGCGGCGAATTCAGGCGCGTTGTCTAACCATGTACGCTGAACAATAACGCCAACAGCAATTGCCATGACTAAGAACGTTGCTGCAATGCCCCAAACTGCTGTTTTCGGAAGGCTGTGTTTTTTCAACGGTTGGCGGGCTGTCGGCTGAGGGAATAGCCCACTTAGTTCATTAAGCACCGACATATCGTCCCATAAACTTGCAGCATCTAATAATGCTTGGCGGTGGGAATTACTTTCAGATAGCCAATCGTCTAATACTTCTTTTTCGTCACTTTTTAACCCGCGGTCGAGACGGCTTATCCAAAGGCAGGCTTGCTCTTGAATATCTTCTTTGCTTGAAAACTGGCGAATATTGTTCATGTTAACTACTGCTTATGTCCTGAGTCGCGGTAGCAGTGGCACGGGGGGATGCACTGTCCTTTGAAAGCTCAGCTAAATATCTAGAGCACATCATTAAACCTTTGGCGACATGCTTCTCTACGGTGCTTTCACTTAGCCCCACAAGCTCTGCAATTTCTCTTTGTCGCATGCCATATACTTTTTTGAGTAAAAATACGCGTTTTACATCAGCTGACAGCGTGTCTGTCGCTCGGCAAAAATGAATAAAGCGCTCTTTACTTTCTACATTCTTTTCTAAACTGTGCCCAACAAGTTCGTAAGGCAACATATCCATATCGTCCAACTGCTGTTTGTTTTTATTTTCAGCTCTTGCAACATGGTTTAGCGCTAAGTTACGCGCTGTTTTGAGCATGTATGTCCGCTCGTATTGTATTTCTTGTTTTAATTCTGCTTCGTAACTCTTTATAAAAGCTTCTTGCACGATATCTTCAATGTCGTCGGCGCCAACAATAGAACCTACCGCGCGCATTAACTTAGAGCGGTATTTTAAAAAGGTTTCAGCTACTGTCGACTTTCTCGTCATAATAATAAATGTTGCGTGTTTCGATTTGCTTACATGGGCATCAATAATGCCTGTTTTTTGGTAAATTTTCACGTAAATGATGATAGAAGATAAAAGGGGAGCTAATGCTCCCCTTCACTTCGAAACATTTGTGAAAGTTGTTTTCGCTATAACTAGCGATTAGAAAGAATAAACACCTCTTAGATAATAGAAGCCACCGTTAATACCGATTGGTGAGGTAGTTGGATACAACGAACCTGCGATACCGGCATACTGTGTATTCTCATCTGGGTATTCATCAAAGGCGTTTTTCGCGCCTACCGTTACAGTAAACTCTTCAGTGAAGTTATAAGCTACTTCTAAGTCCACAGTAAACTCTGAACCTACTTTATCAATAGGCAATGCAGAATCTAAGTGATCTTCAAAGATGCTACCGTAATAGTTCAAGCGTGCAAGGAAGCGCCAGTCACCGTTGGTGTGATTCGCTGTTGCACTGTAGCGCACTGCTGGAAGGTTGTCTTCTAGCATGCGAATACGCTCAGCTGAAATGTTGTCCGATGCACGGTCAACCTCTGTCGATGTCCAGTTGTAGGCAAGTGAGAACTTAGTCTCGCCGCCCATCATCTCCATCGAGTAGTTTGCTACTACATCAAGACCTTCAGTAGTTGTATCGAAGTCGTTAGTAAAGAAACTGATCTCTTGGAAACTAGAAGCATCGTTAATGCCTTGCGCAATAAGTGCTGCAATATCGTCTTCAGTTAACGCAATACCAGACGCTGTACTAATACGGTCAGTCAGCTCAATGTTGTAGTAATCAGCAGTAATGAAAAGACCATTTTCAAAGTCGGCTACTATACCAAACGTGATACTTTCTGATTCTTCAGGCGTTAACTGCTCGCCACCTTTAAGCTGCGATACTGGGTCTGTTGGTGGTAGCGTTGCACGGTCGATTAACTGACCACCCGTACCGAACGCTGTTGTAACGTTACGCACGTTACTTTGACCAAGCGTAGGCGCCTTAAAGCCAGTTGAGAATGCACCGCGGAACGCGATGTTTTCAAGCGCTTGCCAACGGAACGCAATTTTACCTTTTGTCGTATCGCCGAAGTCAGAGAAGTCTTCGTAACGAAGCGCACCGGCTAACATGAAGTTTTCAGTAATATAGGCTTCTGCGTCAACGTAAAGTGCAATGTTGTTGCGGGACACACGACCTTGGCTATTGGCCGCCAAGCCAGGGAAACCATTTGAGCCAATGCCAAAGCCTTGTGTCGCCAGCGGACCTATTTCATAAGAGGCTGTATCACCTGCAACGCTCTCATAACTTTCATTGCGATATTGGAAACCTGTCGCTACGAATAGCGGTTCGTACAAACCAACATCGAAAGGTTTAGTAAAGTCAATATCAAGAGTTTGTTCAGACTGTGTATAACGACCTGGGCTGAACGAGGTTGGCGTATCTGGACCTAAAGACGGGTTGATTGTATTGCTGATAGCAAAATCTACTTCGTTTTGGCCAAGGTTCAAACTCACGTCATAAGTAATGTCGTTATCCAACTCACCTTTGGTACCAAACACAAGAGACATGTCCGTTACCGTGCCGCCAAAGCGAGGTGTAAAGCCACCAGGAAGAATCTCGTTAAACGCGAAACAGTCTGGATTATTTGCTACTTCACTAATGTAACGTGGATTAGTAAGTACGTTGTCGCCAACCACGATATCAGTTGGACAGTTACCTGACATGTCGCCAGTCAAATCACCTACAAGCAACAATTGTTCGCCGTCAGCATTTGTACCACCGTCGTTTACTCCACCACGGTTGTGTGGGTTACGGAAATAGAAACCGCCTTCAACTTCACGTTCAGCGAAGTTACCAAACATATAAGCTTCTGAAGTAGCAGACAACTCAATACCAGCGTTAGCAAACAGTTTGATGTCGTGCTTAATTTCAGGAGAACCCCAAATTTGTGCAGGATCTGCAACGAAAGTGTTACCTGCTGCAACAAGTGCCGCTGCATCATCACGCTGAACGCTGCGAGAGGTATCATCAGCTGTACGGTATTCAGCTGATAGGTTAAGGAAACCATTTTCTGAAAGTGGCAAACCGACATTACCAGACAACTGGATCATGTCGCCGTCGCCTTCATAGTAAGAACCGTAACGGGCTTCAAACGTTCCACCTTCAGATGCATCGCTAAGTACGAAGTTAATTACACCTGCAATGGCGTCTGAACCGTATTGTGCTGCCGCACCATCACGAAGTACTTCTACCTGCTTCAGGGCTGCCGCTGGAATAACAGAAATATCTGGGCCTTGTGCACCGTCAGAAAGACCGCCGCCAAGGAAGGTAATGACTGCAGAGCGGTGACGACGCTTACCGTTAACTAAAACAAGCGTATGGTCTGACGCCATACCGCGAAGGTTAGCTGGACGAACAAGCGTTGATGCATCGTTAATTGGCTGGTCGTTCACGTTGAAAGACGGAACAACAGTTTGCATCATAGATACCATATCTGTGGCACCCTGCTGCTTGAATTCTTCGTCGGAGATAATATCAATTGGAACGGCGGAGTCAGCTACTGAGCGAGGCGCTGCGCGTGAACCAACAACGGCAATTTGCTCGAAATCTTCAGCTTTCGCACTTTCTTCTGCTTCTTGCGCATAAACTGGTGCAGTAGCCATTACTGAAAACGCAGCAGATGCAGCTAGAACGCCCCGTACGTTTCTGGTCAATAAAGACAAGGTTGTATTCATGGTGGTTTCCCGGATTTTCTCGAAAGCACTTTGTGTGTTTTGCACACATCAAAAAAGTGTTTAGAGTGGTTGTTGTTTTATACCTTCAACACTGACTCATTAGCGGTCAGATGACTGTGTTATAGAACGCAAGATTTTAAAAAACAAACCTTTTTCGATGAAATAAAAATATTTTTTTAGACTGTAGAGGATTTGGTTTTCTGGCCTGTCTATATAGATTTCGTGGGGATAAAAGTACGTAGTTATTGGCGGAAATTAATGAAAAAAGCCAGCTGTAAGCCGGCTTTTTAATCTATTTTTATGATTTTAAAAATAGGGGATTTAAGACAACGATTATTCTGCTTCTTTGTACTTAGCAGCAGTTTCTTTGATAAGCGGCTGTAGTTCGTTTTGCTGGAACATTTCAATAATAATGTCACAACCACCCACTAACTCACCCTCTACCCACAACTGTGGGAAAGTTGGCCAGTTCGCATACTTTGGCAGTTCAGCGCGAATATCAGGGTTTTGTAGAATATCGACATACGCAAATGGTTCGCCACATGACATCAACGCTTGCGATGCTTGTGAAGAAAAGCCACAGCTAGGCAGTTTTGGTGAACCTTTCATGTACAACAAAATTGGGTTTTCTTCGATTTGCTGCTTGATTCTATCCAGCGTTGATTGATTTTCAGTATTATCCATTTGATTCCTCTGAGCACAAAAGTGTATTCCCAGTTAAGTGGGAATGCATGAATGATTTATCAAGGTGGAGGGTATCATATTTTTAGCGTTAATTACTCATCACCATATTGATCTTTTCACTGCCTGTAATGCTATCTACCAGTACACCGAATCATTATCTTCGATGATAAACATTGGTTTTTAAAAAATTTCACAATTTTGTCATTGAGTTATAGGACTTTATCCCCACATTTGGGATATGCTTTATCATCTAAAGTGATATAGACAACCAAGGGTTGATTGGCACTTATTGAACAGGCGAAGATAAGTGTGCTTTAGACTAAAATACTAAACCAACATGGAGACCGTCATGGCTTTTGAATTACCAGCATTACCATACGAACAAAATGCACTAGAACCGCATATTTCTGCTGAAACGCTTGAATATCACTATGGCAAGCACCACGCTACTTATGTAACTAAGCTTAACGGCCTAGTTGAAGGTACTGATATGGAAAACAAAAGCCTAGAAGAAATCATCAAATCTTCTGAAGGCGGTGTTTTCAATAACGCAGCACAAGTTTGGAACCACACGTTCTATTGGCACTGCCTTAGCCCAAATGGCGGCAGCGAGCCTACAGGCGCGCTAGCTGATGCGATCAATGCAAAATGGGGCTCATTTGCAGACTTCCAAGCAGCGTTTAACGACAAAGCAGTGAACAACTTTGGCTCAAGCTGGACATGGCTTGTTAAAACTGCAGACGGCAGCCTAGATATCGTTAACACGAGCAATGCAGAAACGCCAATTTCTGGTGACGACCTTACACCAGTACTAACAGTCGACCTTTGGGAACACGCTTACTACATCGATTACCGTAATGCGCGTCCTAAGTACCTAGAAAACTTCTGGGCACTGGTTAACTGGGAATTCGCAAGCAAAAACTTCGCGTAAGCCAAATGCCTTAATGTGGAACATATTTAGTTCTGTATAGCGTTAATAAATTTGAATGAAAAGCCCCGCTCACGAGCGGGGCTTTTATTTATGTGAAATTGCTCGTTAAGAGACACTAAATTCTTATTAAAGTTGCATTTTTCGTTAGACGAAAAGATTAAAAACTATACACAATAATTACTATCCTTTTCCCAAATACCTACTAAGCTGAAGTTACGGGGTTCCGTATTTAAGGGGTATTCATGGGTATTTTTGAACACTATCAAAGTCGCTATGAAGAGCGAAAACAGGAAGAGTTCACCATTGGGGAGTTCCTTGAAATTTGTAAGGAAGATCAAAGCGCTTATGCAAACGCTGCAGAACGTTTGCTACAAGCTATTGGTGAGCCAGAGCTAATCGACACTGCCAACGACCCGGCGCTCAGCCGCATTTTCTCAAACCGCGTTATTTCTCGATATCCAGCTTTTTCAGAATTCTACGGTATGGAAGAAGCGATAGAGCAAATCGTTTCTTACCTTAAGCATGCCGCACAAGGGCTTGAAGAAAAGAAACAAATTCTTTATTTACTTGGCCCTGTGGGCGGCGGTAAGTCCTCGCTAGCAGAGCGTCTTAAGGAGCTGATGCAGCACGTACCTATCTATATGCTTAAAGGGTCTCCGGTCAACGACCACCCTTTCTGTCTATTTGATGTTAAAGAAGACGGTGACATCTTAGAGAAAGAATATGGCATTCCTAAACGCTATTTAAAAACCATAATGTCGCCGTGGGCTCGCAAGCGCCTACATGAATTTAACGGCGATATTACTCAGTTCAGAGTTGTTCGGGTTTATCCTTCGGTGCTAGACCAAGTGGGTATAGCGAAAACAGAACCCGGTGATGAGAACAACCAAGATATTTCAGCGCTAGTGGGTAAAGTTGACATTCGTCGGTTAGAGCAATATGCACAAAACGACCCTGACGCTTACAGTTATTCTGGCTCGTTGTGTAAAGCCAATCAGGGGTTAATGGAATTTGTGGAAATGTTTAAAGCGCCCATTAAGGTGCTGCACCCACTGTTAACCGCCACACAAGAAGGCAACTATAACCCAACAGAAGGCTTCTCTGCCCTTCCTTTCGACGGTCTAATTTTGGCCCACTCCAATGAATCTGAGTGGCAGACATTTAGAAACAATAAAAACAATGAAGCCTTCCTAGACCGAGTCTACATTGTAAAAGTGCCTTATTGCTTACGAGTTAGTGAAGAGATTCGCATATACAAGAAGCTGTTGGATAGTAGTGAGCTTAACGGTGCACCTTGTGCTCCAGACACTTTAGAATGCTTGGCTCAATTTACCGTGTTATCTCGTTTAAAAGAGCCTGAAAATTCCAGCTTGTTTTCCAAAATGCGAGTCTATGACGGTGAAAGCTTAAAAGACACTGATCCGAAAGCTAAGTCATATCAGGAATACCGCGATTACGCGGGTGTCGACGAGGGTATGGAAGGGTTATCTACTCGATTTGCATTTAAGATCCTCTCTCGAGTTTTTAACTTCGACCATCAAGAAGTGGCGGCAAACCCGGTTCATTTGTTCTATGTATTGGAGCGTCAAATTGAACGTGAGCAATTCCCACAAGAAACCGCAGATAAGTATCTGGAGTTCTTAAAAGGTTTCTTAATTCCACGCTACGTAGAGTTCATCGGAAAAGAAATTCAAACTGCATATTTAGAATCTTATTCTGAGTATGGACAAAATTTATTCGATCGCTACGTAACCTATGCTGACTTTTGGATCCAAGATCAAGAGTATCGCGACCCAGAAACTGGGCAGTTGTTCGACAGAGCATCTCTCAATGCAGAGTTAGAAAAAACGGAGAAGCCTGCAGGAATTAGTAATCCTAAAGACTTCCGTAACGAAATCGTTAACTTTGTTTTGAGGGCCCGTGCAAATAACAGCGGTAAAAACCCAGCGTGGACTAGCTATGAAAAGCTGCGCACTGTGATTGAGAAGAAAATGTTCTCTAACACGGAAGACTTGCTGCCGGTTATCTCTTTCAACACCAAAGGCTCTGCAGAAGAGCAGAAAAAGCACGACGACTTTGTAAACCGCATGACTGAAAAAGGCTATACGCAGAAACAAGTTCGATTGCTATGTGAATGGTACTTGCGCGTACGTAAAGCATCATAGGGCTTGAACTACGTGGTTTTAAAGCGTGCACTGGCACGCTTTAAAACGGGCATTTGACGTTCACAACAAAGTAAGCAGGTGTGTATGGCGCATTTTATTGACCGAAGGTTAAACAGCAAAGGTAAGAGCACGGTAAACCGCCAACGCTTTATCAAGCGCTATAAACAGCAGATAAAGCGCGCGGTTTCTGATGCGGTAGGCAAACGCTCGGTAACCGACTTAGACTCTGGCGAACAAATTAGCATTCCCGCCAGAGATATTTCTGAACCTATTTTTCATACAGGTCGAGGTGGCAGTAGAGACATTGTGCACCCCGGCAATGATCAATTCATAGCAGGTGACAAAATTGACCGGCCACCCGGTGGCGGTGGTCAGGGTGCAGGTGAAGGCGATGCAAGCAATGAGGGCGAAGGTCAGGACGAATTTGTATTTTCTATATCCAAAGACGAATATTTAGACTTACTGTTTGAAGATTTAGCGCTACCTAACTTAAAGAAAAATCAGTTTGATAAGGTTACTCAATTTGAAACTTATCGCGCTGGTTATCAAACCGACGGCGTGCCGAGTAATCTAGATATTGTTCGTTCGTTAAAAGGCTCTGTTGCAAGGCGCATTGCCCTTAGCGGCAGTGATAGAAAGAAACTCAGAGAGCTTGAAGAAAAGCTTGCACTGCTTGTCGAGGACAAACACGAGAATACGTTTGCAATAAATGCATTAAAAGAAGAAATCGAAACACTTAAAGCGAAAATTGCACGGGTGCCTTTTATCGACACCTTCGATTTGCGTTTTAAAAATTATGACAGACGTCCTCTTCCCTCGAGTAAAGCCGTAATGTTCTGTCTAATGGATGTGTCAGGCTCAATGGATCAGGCCACCAAAGATATGGCTAAACGGTTTTACATCTTGCTATATCTGTTTTTAACGCGCACCTACGAAAATGTAGAGGTGGTCTATATTCGCCACCATACTCAAGCTAAAGAAGTCGATGAGCAAGAGTTCTTCTATTCACAAGAAACAGGGGGCACCATCGTTTCGAGTGCTTTGAAATTAATGGACGAAGTGGTTCGCGAGCGCTACAGCAATGGAAATTGGAATATCTATGCTGCTCAGGCATCAGATGGCGACAACTGGGCTGATGACTCACCGCAATGTCGCGACCTCCTTACTGCCAAGTTACTACCAGCGACCCGCTATTACGCTTATATCGAAATAACAGAAAGACAACACCAAAGTTTGTGGCGTGAATATGAGAAAGTTGCCGCTACTCACGATAATTTTGTATGTAAGCACATACAAACCCAGGCCGACATCTACCCTGTGTTCAGAGAGCTATTCAAACGCTCTGCACAAGATGCGCAGCAAGGAGCCTAATATGACAACCGACGCTATGGCAAAAGAAAACAACAAGCCTGAAACATCAAGACGCCACTTATTAAGCGATGGGCCCGACTGGACGTTTCCACTTATCGAAGAGTATGAACAGCACATCGATCGCATTGCGAAGAAATTTAAACTCGACACTTACCCTAATCAAATTGAGGTAATAACCGCAGAACAAATGATGGATGCCTACGCCAGCATAGGCATGCCACTTAATTATACCCACTGGAGTTTTGGCAAAAAATTTATACAAACTGAGCAGCAATATCGTCGTGGTCAAATGGGTCTGGCCTACGAAATCGTTATTAACTCTGACCCCTGCATTGCATATCTAATGGAAGAAAACACCATTACGATGCAAGCACTGGTTATGGCACATGCCTGTTACGGCCACAATTCATTCTTTAAAGGGAACTACTTATTTAAAACCTGGACTGACGCCAGCTCGATTATCGATTATTTAGTTTTTGCCAAAAACTATATTGCAAAGTGCGAACAGAAATACGGCTATGAAGACGTAGAAAACATACTTGATTCCTGTCATGCGCTAATGAACTATGGCGTTGACCGCTACAAACGTCCACAGAAAATCTCGTTACAAGAAGAGAAAAACAGGCAAGAAGAACGGGAAGCATACCTTCAATCTCAGGTAAATGAACTATGGCGAACCCTCCCCGATAGTCCGCACAGCAAACACAAAGAAAAAATTCGGTTTCCACAAGAGCCCCAGGAAAACCTGCTTTATTTTATCGAAAAAAATGCACCGCTACTTGAACCTTGGCAGCGTGAAATTGTGCGTATTGTACGAAAAGTTTCCCAGTATTTTTATCCGCAGAAACAAACTCAAGTGATGAATGAGGGGTGGGCCTGCTTTTGGCACTATCATATTTTAAACCAGATGTACGATGAGGGTTTAGTAAGCGACCGCTTTATGATGGAGTTTTTGCACAGTCATTCAAGCGTAGTCATGCAGCCAGAGTACAATAGTCCCTATTACTCCGGTATAAACCCGTATGCGTTAGGCTTTTCCATGTTTATGGACATTAAGCGAGTTTGCCAGTCGCCTACCGAGGAAGATTATAAGTATTTGCCAAGCATAGCCGGTAAGGACTGGTTGGAAACCGTGCATTTCGCTATGGAAAACTTTAAAGACGAAAGTTTTATCAGTCAGTTTTTGTCGCCCAAAGTCATTCGCGACTTTAAGTTATTCGCTCTCGAAGACGACACCAAAAAGCCTTTTATAGCAGTGAGTGCAATTCACGATGAAATGGGTTATCAAATTATCAAGGAGAAACTGTCCGCCCAGTACAATTTGAGCAATTTGGAACCTAATATTCAGGTACATAATGTGGACGTAAGAGGCGATCGCTCGCTCACCCTTCGCTATATTCCTCAGCGGGGCATTCCCCTAGGGGATTCAAAAGATGAAGTCATGCGCCACTTACATAGGCTTTGGAAATTCGACGTACGCTTAGAGCAAGACAACGGCGACGACGGCGTTGAAGTGATAGCAGAGTGTAAGCGCACACCGCAGGCGTAAGCCTGCGGTCAGCCCTCAAGACAAGATTTTAAGCCGCCTTTGCACTTTCCATCTCTTTTCGTGAACAAATTAACAATGACAGCGCGCCTATTGCAGCAAATACCGCAGCAGTGACGAACGTCTCATAGGCATTCGTTCCCTGCTGCCATTGCTGACCTGCCATATAGTTGCCAAAGGCGCCACCAAGGCCAAAGGCTACACTGATATAAACGGCTTGCCCCCGGCTGTGATACGCCTTAGGTAAAAACTGGTGGATAAAGTGTACCGATACTGCATGGGTTAACCCAAAGCTTAGGGCATGAATAAGTTGGCTCAGCACGATAACCATAAAGAAATCAGCAAACGCCGCCATGACGTACCAACGTAGCCCTGTTAGCGCAATACTCACAAATAGTAGGTTCCATACGCCAAACTGACTGATAAGCCGGCGGGCGATAAGAAATACTCCTACCTCAGCCAGTACACCTAGCGCGATAAAGATCCCCGTTTCCTGGCCGCTGTATTCGAGGTCGCGCATATAAAGTGCAAAAAAACCGTAATAGGCTCCAAAACTGATTTGCAAACATGCAGAAGCAAAGATAAATACCGCAAAAGGTTTTTGCTTTGCGAATTTCCAAATACTTCCCACCGCAGAACTCTCAGGCGCAGACTCTTTCGGTGCGCGTATAAATAAAGTACTGATGAATAAAAGCGCCAGCACAAAAATACTCGCATGTACGGGCGTGTCGGTAGAAAAAATATCCAGGGCCTTTCCAACACCTACCGTTAAGCAAATGAAACCAACGCTTCCCCACAACCTTATTTGCCCGTAGGTGGTATTAGTGTTAGCCACCGAGTTCATAGTGATAACTTCAAGTTGCGGCAGCACTGCCGTCCAAAACATCATCATTAAACCGAAGGCCAAGGTAAGTCCCCAGAAGCTGGTGAAGTAGAGCACCGAACTGAACGTCAATACGGTAAGGAAGCAGCCCAAGCGCATAACACCAATAGCATTACCTGTTTTATCTGCTACGCCCGCCCACAGTCCCGGCCCTAGTATTCTCGCGAGGGTGATGACGGCAAAAAGCTCCCCAATCTCTGCCGAAGAAAAGCCCCGCCCATCAAGAAAGATTCCTAAATAGGGTACAAGTACACCAAGCTGCCCGAAATAAAGCCAGTAGGTGATAGCAAGAATAAAGAGTGCCGTTTTGCTACTTGCTGCGCTATTTACGGTGTTTGCACCAGCGCTTTCAGTATTCTTTAGGCCATTGTGTGACAATTCACATCTCCATATGCAAAAACGCCACTAGCACAAAACTGGCAGTGGCGAATGGTGAAAATAATTAGCGCAACACAAGGTTAATACTGCGCGTTTTTAATCCGTGTAATTGTTGCGGTATTAGGGTTGCTGCGTTGATAGTAAAAAAACGCTATGCCTGACCAGCAATGGGCTTAGTGGTCGAAAGCACGCCTGCATTTTGCGCACGGTGACGCAGCAAATGATCCATCAATACTATCGCCAGCATGGCTTCGGCAATTGGCACTGCACGAATGCCCACGCACGGGTCGTGACGGCCTTTCGTGACAATATCAATTTCTTCATTGTCTTTATTAATGGTTTTGCCCGGAACAGAAATGCTCGAGGTCGGCTTAAGTGCCATATGCACTTCAATATCCTGGCCAGTAGAGATGCCGCCTAGTACGCCACCTGCGTGATTAGACGTAAAGCCTTCAGGGGTAAGCGTATCGCGGTGCTCACTACCTTTCTGGTTTATGACATCAAAGCCGTCACCAATTTCCACGCCTTTTACCGCGTTAATGCCCATCATGGCGTGGGCAATTTCAGCGTCTAGCCTGTCAAATACAGGCTCGCCTAGGCCGACGGGTACGTTTTTCGCTACCACTGACACTTTAGCACCAATGCTGTCACCAGATTTTTTAAGGTCGCGCATGTATTCATCAAGTGCTTCAAGCTTAGATTCATCTGGGCAGAAAAACGGGTTGGTGTTGGTTACGCTGTGGTCAACCTTATCAACGGTGACAGGGCCAAGCTGAGACAAATAGCCCAACACCTCTATACCGTGCACTTCTTTTAAATATTTCTTAGCAATACCGCCAGCGGCTACGCGAATCGCTGTTTCGCGGGCTGACGAACGACCGCCCCCGCGATAATCTCGGCTACCGTATTTTTGATCGTAGGTATAGTCGGCATGCCCAGGACGAAAACGATCTTTGATATTACCGTAGTCTTGGCTTCGCTGATCTTTGTTTTTAATCAATAAGCCAATGCTTGTACCTGTAGTTTTACCTTCAAATACGCCAGATAGAATTTGTACTTCGTCATCTTCTCTTCGCGCCGTGGTGTAACGTGAAGTACCCGGCTTACGTCTATCCAAATCAACTTGAAGGTCTTCTTCTGTAATCTCAAGTCCTGGAGGGCAACCGTCTACTACACCGCCTATCGCAATGCCGTGGCTTTCACCAAACGTGGTTACAGTGAAAAGTTTTCCGAAGCTGTTACCTGACATAATTAACTATTAATCCTTACTACTAAAATACTGTACTAATGTGTCTTTGCGTACCGCGAAAATACCTGAACCGCCATTTTCAAACTCTAGCCAAATGACTTCCAAACCCGGGAAACGTTCGCTCATGTGCACTTCGCTGTTCCCAACTTCAACAAATATCCAGCCGCCATCATTGAGGTATGTTGGTGCTTCTTTGAGCATGATATCAACAAGTTCTAGGCCATCTTCACCGGCGGCAAGGGCCAGTTCAGGCTCGTGGTGATACTCTTCTGGCAGGTCAGCCATGTCTTCTGCATCAACATAAGGCGGGTTCGATACGATAAGGTCGTACTTCTGCCCTTCTAAACTTGAAAACAAATCAGACTGAATGGGATAAACACGGTGGCTAAGACCATGCTCCTGAATATTGATATCGGCCACTTCCAACGCATCTGTGCTGATATCTACCGCATCCACCTGCGCTTCTGGATACGCGTGAGCAAGCGCGATAGCAATACATGCTCCACCTGTGCACATGTCAAGAATACTAGTAGGCGCGTTCTCCACAAACGGGGCAAACTCATTTTGGATAAGTTCAGCGAACGGCGAACGAGGAATAAGCACTCGCTCGTCTACGTAGAATGGCATACCGCAGAACCAAGCTTCATTAGTAATATATGGCAATGGCATGCGCGTTTGTACACGCTTTAAAACAAGCTCTGCAATTTTCTCGCGCTCGCTTTTCGTCAAACGGGAATTTAAAACATTCTCACCCGCCTGCTCTAAAATCGGATGAGGTAAATGCAGTGCCTGCATTACAAGGTTAGTAGCTTCGTCCCACGCGTTGTCAGTACCATGGCCAAAGTACAAGGCTGCATCATTAAAACGGCTGGTTGCCCACCGTGTCATATCTAACAAGGTATGCAGATCTTCAATGGCTTCTTCAAGGTAGAACTTATCGGTCATGGCGTTTGGGTACATCAAAAATTTCAAAGCTGGTATCATACCCAAACTTCATACCGATTCACATAATTAACTACGTCCCGAATCTTTCTATTCGTTATAATTTAGGCGTTTTGTATTGTTTAACTCGAGTTTATTGACCAAACCTATTGCTGATGAAAACCTTTAAAAAAGAACTTAAAGCATTGAAGAAGCAGCTTTCTGAACCTAAACGCCAAACTAATCAGGCGAGGCATAGAAAAGCTAGCGATATAAATGCGGAGGAAGAAACCTTCTCATTTACCGATGCTATGAAGGGTGTAACGCCTTTATCACAAGATAAAATTGAGCCCAATAAGCAAGTTGAGTTGTTTAAAAAGTCTCAGCAAATAAAAGGTAAGCATTTAAAGCACAGTAAGCAATTAGCGGCGAGTTTCGACTTTTCCGATATGTACCAAGCGGCGCTGCCTCAAGAAGGTCCTATGCGTTTTTGCCAAGAGGGCGAATCTACACATATTTTAAAACAGCTGCGTCGCGGAGATTACTCGCCAGAAATGACGTTGGATTTACACGGCCTTACCCGTGAAATGGCAAAAATGGAACTAGCCGCGCTTATTCATACGGCAAGAAAAGAGCTAATAGACTGTGTTTGCGTAATGCACGGCTTTGGTCAGGGCGTACTGAAAGCCGCCCTGCCTCATTACCTTGTTCAGCATCCGCACGTGCGCGCTTTTCATCAAGCTCCGCTAGAATATGGCGGGCAAGCAGCGCTTTTAGTGCTGGTCGATATCCCGCTTCAGAACAACAAGCGCTAACGCTTATTTATTCTCATCAGCGCTATTGTGCATAAAGAGATAGGTGTAATACATCATCATCGCTACAATAATACCTATACCTAATAGTGAGCCCCATACCACAGGATCTTTCATCATCGTCCACAACATAATTTGTCTCCTCTTCAACTACGTTAATAATAGAAGAGGCGCGGTCTAAATAATGTGATCTAGATCAAACCCTATTTCCAGCACTTCAACGGCGCGATAATTTGTTGATCTGAGTCAAAATGCTATCGATACTAGGTCTCTATTTCCCATTCAAAGTATTTAAAGCCTTGTCATAATGAGCGTGATTAAATGCTTACTTGTAACGATTGAATAAATTCAGATCTCCCTCTCTACCAAGCAGTGCTTCTGCATTTCGGCAGAGTTTCTCCATCGACTCGCTAACTTGGATTTCAAAGTTGGGAGGAACTGCTCGCAGGCTATGTTGAAAAATTTTCGCGTTGACATGATTGGCAAGTAAAAGAAAACCACGACATCCATAAGTTCGAAGAAAGGGAAGCCTGGAACAAAGTTGAGACGCCGCCGTATGGGTAATAGTTAAACTTTTATCAGGAATAGAAAAAATGACCCATTCATCGAGCTTTTGTCCCGCTCGCGATATATTTTTAAACCATCCATCAACCGCTCTATCATCATAAACATTGCTTGGTATATCAAAAAGCACGTTATTCACATTGAAAAAACGATATTGGTGCTGACTTCCTACCATGGCTACCTCCTGTTAAGCCTGTAGAATAGTTAAGGCAACCGCCTTAACTAAGATCAATACTTTATGGCTTTATTAAACCCAGAAATAACTTATGTAAAGTCATTACTCTTTAACGCGGGCGCGTTGGTCTATTTTGCAGGCCTGCGTAGATATAAATAACTTATCGCTGAGCCATGCTTCCGCTTCTTCAGTAGCGTCGAAATATTTGTAAGGAAGCTGAGAAGACGCATAAACTCTCGACCAAAATATTTTCTGTAGCGCCTTCCCTTCAGATTCGTGTAACACAATCGCGGTAGCAATTAATCCGGTGGAGGTTGCCTTCGCCACAATGGCTTGACCTGAAATTGTCGCTTCCATCGGGGCCAACGCTAAACCATGTACGTTTACCAGACTCCCCCAACACGGTTGGTCAATTTTCTTTCTTTCGAGCCCTACTACCCCCTCATATTTTTGCATAAATTCAAGGTTGAACGGGCCTACAAGGTCAATAAATAATATGCCCTTGGCCTCTAGAAACTGCGCGCGAACTTCTCCATGCGCCTTAAATTTTTCTCTGTCCATACTTTCCTCCACTCGAAAAGTATAAGACACAGATAATTTTTTGCTTAATACTTTGACATTGAATATGGCCTTTTCGTAAAAAAATGTATTGAAAATCATTCTCATTTACAATATCTTGTAGATGCCTGTTCGACGTGAGTTAAAAAAACGGTCTTGGCTTAGCGTCGCTGAGGGATAGACGCCCGTCTATCCCTCATTTTTTTTCTAATCAAACTTGTTCTCTTACCTTTTTGAAAAGTATTTCAAAGCACAAAAAAACGCGACTAAATGCCGCGTTTTGATTTTGTAGTTTATGTTTTAACTAAACAGCTTCATAAACCAACCTTTCTGCAAGTCTTCCTCGCAGGTTTTAAGTTGAGTAGCATAGCGTAATGAACGTGCTTTAACTTTTGACGCGACTTTTTTAAGCCATGGTTTTCGGTCATAGCTTCTGCGCTTATATCCGCCCCAGCCCTCGTGATAATTTAAGTATTGGGCGTAAGCGTCCCATTTAGAAATGCCGTTCACTTTTTGCGACTTGTAAATAAACCAGCCCATGAAGTCGATAGCGTCTTCGAAATCATCACGATCTGCACCACTGTTATTGGTTTCCCTCATGTAGTCAGACCACGTAGGCGTTTTCGCTTGTGAATACCCATAAGCTGAACTCACCCGTCCCCACGGAATAAGCCCGAAGAACACATAATCACGAGGAGGAAGCGCATCATGGCGAAAGGAACTTTCCTGATACATCATGGCCATGGGTACATGAATAGGCACGCCCCATTTATCTCTTGCATCGGCAGCTGCATCATACCAATCGTCTTTTTCATAGAATATTTCGCACAAATTGCTGATGTCTTTAGGAGGCGTAGTTGCACATCCAGCGATAAGCAGAGGAAAAAGAACGATGAGTGTTGATAAAAAAACAACCAATTTTTTGAACTTTTGGTTCATAGCTTGTCTTAATTAATGTTCTAGTAAAATGTGTGTTTCCCTGGAACCCTTCGATGCCTGACTTATGTCAGGCATTTTTTTTTGCTGGAGGCTCAGCGAAATAGTCACGAATAAAAGTATCGAAGTCTTTAGTGTCAGCAGCTTCTATTTCTTTCTGCGCTGCAAACGACGTCTCCGCTTGCGCAGCAAACCCTGCAGCATCTGTATCGGTATACTCGAAAGACTTCATCTCAGCTTGATAGGCCTGGGCTAACTCTAAGCCTAGCACGCCATTATCTTTGTCGCTCTCTATCAAAGTGGAAAGTAATTTTCCAGACGGTGTTAACTCTGGGTTCTGCACTTTCTCAAATTCAGTTTTAACCGCTTGCGAATAACGAGATGTATCGTTAGCTAAGTCGAGAAGTTCCGCGGCTTGCTCAAATGAACTGAATAATGAAGTACACCAGTTGGGAAGAGAAATGTCTTCACCGCCGTTTTGAAGCAGCAGCTCCGGGCTACGTCCTTCAAGTACGACCTTGTTCATGTTTTCTTTCGCTTCTTTAAGCTGTGTTTCGTCTAGTTCTGGGCTTGGCATGAGCAAGCACGACACTAAAAACACATCTAAGAAATCAAACTGAGTCTGTGAGATACCTATTGCTGAAAATGGATTTACATCCAAGGCACGAACTTCAATATAGCTTATACCGCGGCGCACTAGTGCGTCTGTGGGTTTCTCCATAGACTGGGTTGGCTGCTTAGGACGTATCGGCGAGTACAACTCATTTTCTATTTGAATAATGTTGCGACTTAATTGCTGATAATTCCCTTCTTCTCCTGCAGCAAACTGGCTGAACCGAGAAGACGGAGTGTTCATAGCATCACGTAGTAGCTTGACGTAATTATCTAGCTGATTGTAGCAAATCTTAAGTGAAGACTGCTCTGCGCTTGTATACCCTAAATCGCTCATCCGCAAACAGGTTGCATAAGGCATATATACAGTACCCTTACCAACTTTCCTAAACGGAAGTGCATGTTGCTTTCCTTTCAAGAATGAGCCACACAGCGCAGGGGACGCTCCATATAAATAGGGAATTAGCCAACATAGACGGCGGTAATTGCGAATTAAACCAAAGTAATCCGAAGAAATTTGATCTTGTGAATACGCGTTACCATTGAGCTCTGCCCACAGCTTCCAAAAACTGTCTGGCAATGAAAAGTTAAAGTGAACGCCAGCTATGGCTTGCATCATGCTTCCGTAGCGGTTTTTAAGGCCAATACGATAAACACGTTTCATTTTACCAACGTTCGACTCACCAAAATAAGCAATAGGAATCTCGGCTTCATCTTGAATGAAGCAAGGCATACTTAGCGGCCAAATTTGCTCGTCACCAATATTGTTAATAACAAACTTATGGATATCTTTTAACTGAGAAATTGTTTTAGCAGCGCTGCTCTCTGGTGGCGTAATAAATTCAAGCAGAGATTCAGAAAAATCAGTGGTTATTGAATCATGGGTAAGCGCCGAACCTAATGGTTTTGGATGAGGAGTTTGTGCCAGCGTACCATTTGGATTGATACGCAGGGCTTCGCGCTCAACTCCGCGCTTAATATCTTTAAGCGCGGCGAGAAATTCGGGTGACTTTAGCGCAGCTATGCGCGCTTCAAAACGGGATAAGTCTACAGTCAAAATGGTGGTCCGTTATGTCAATATTGCCCCCAGTTATGGGGGACAATAGTATAAATTCAATAAAAATTAATCTATCAGTTTAACGTTTCTCGGGTGTTACTCTCTACTGACAACTCGATAATCGGCATCGATAGCGCGTTTAACTGGGGTAAAATTTTTGCTTTGTCGCCCACTACAATAATTTGCATCTTGTCTAGATTCAAATATTGCTTTGCCAACGCATCTATCGTTTTCTTGTCTATGTGGTTAATTATGTCTAGCTGCTCTTCTCGATAACCTTTTTCTAGACCATAGCTTAATAACTGTCTTAAGAAACGCGCTTTACTGGTTGGTGTTTCAAACTCAAGTGCATCACTTAACGTAAATGCATTACGCATGAACGCGATTTCTTCTTCTGTTACGCCCTCGGTGCGGTAGCGATTGATCTCTTTCAAGATTTCTGTGATACCCTCACCGGTGTTGACCGCTGTAAGATCTGTACTCACTTCGAACCACCCGAGTGTTTTACCACCGACAAAACCGCTATTAGCACCGTAAGTAAAACCTTTATCTTCTCGCAGATTTAAATTAATGCGACTATTAAAAGCGCCGCCTAATGGGAAGTTCATAAGCCGAGATTTGAAGTGATCGCCTGTTGCGTCAAAAGGTAAGCTTCTATCGACAATATAAACCACTGACTGTACGGCTTCAGGACTATCTATCAGGAAAATTTGATTTTCATCATACTTTGGAAATTCACTGTAATCAGCAAACTCATAAGTTTTACCTTGCCACTGCCCAATAAAATCGAGCGTGTTGACCATGGATTGTTTAGACAGGTTGCCAACGGCAACAATACTCGCCTTATCGGGTGAATAGTAGTTAGCGTAAAAACTTTTAACATCATTAAGCGTAATGTTTTGAACGGTTTCCAGTGTGCCTTCATCCGGCAAACTCACGCGATTTTCATCGCCAAACAAGATAAGATCTCTTGCTCGTCGCGCTAGGCTAGAAGGGGTTTGCGCTTGTTGCTGCAGTCCTTGTATCACCCGCTCTTTCATACGCGCGAAGTCTTCTTCGCTGAACGCTGGGTTGAACAGCTTTTCTTTTAACAGTGTCAGCGTTTCATCTAGATGCTTAGTGAGTGTAGATACATAAATTTGCGAGTACCTTCCTGCGGTACTAAAACGTATAGCACTGCCTAATTTAGCAAGTTCACTGGCCAGTTCTTCGTTACTGTAGTTTTTTGTTGTCTCGTTCATGAGCAGTGCCGTTAGGTAAGCTGTACCCGCTTTACCCTCTGGGTCTAGCAACATGCCACCGTCCATACCTATAGTTAGCGTTACCGTAGGCGTTTCTGTGCTGGTTACACCGAGTACTTCAATTCCGTTAGCAAGTTCAGCCTCCCAGTAGTCAGGCACATCAACGACTGGCGCTTCACCAGCTACAGGCATAACACTTCTATCAAAACTAGATGGTGCGCTACTGAACACTTCTTCATCAGTGACCTTCACAGTTTCAACGTCTATGTTTCTTATAGGGCGCTCAAAATTTTGTTCAGCCGCAGCAAGCGAGACCTGTCCCTTTGGCACGACGCTCAATACAACGCTATTTGCGTCTTTAATATACTTTTTATAAACGCGCATTACGTCTTCAGCTGTCACTGCATTGTAGCGCTCAATGTCTTCAGCAATCAGGTCTGGCGTTTGATAGAAAGTTTCATTCGCAGCAAGCGCAGAGACTTTGCCGGAAACGCTTTGCAAACCAAACACGGTGCGAGCCTCTATTTGCCCTTTTGTGCGGGCTAAATCGTCTGACGTTACACCACGCTGCTCAAACTCTTTGAGAGTTTCATTCAGCACATTCTGTAGCGTTAACAAAGAAGTGATTTTTGCAGGATTTGCTAGCGCTAAAAGTTGGAATTCACAGGCAAGTTCACGGCAAGGATGAGATACCACTGCTTGTACTGCAATGCCTTCTTTCACTAAATTTTTGTAGAACAATGATGTTTTTCCCCCGCCCAAAATATCAGCGAGCACATCAAGCGGCGCTTCATCTTCATGGCGACCATATACGGTGGGATAAGTAATTTGCAGAAGCGGAAGATGCACTTTATCTTCTAAAGTAATATAGCGCGTTTCTTTAAGCATCGCGGGCTGAGGCTTAGGTTCTTCTACCTTAGGACCCGCTGGAATTTCACCGAAATACTTATTAACCCACGCTTTGGTTTTGGCAACGTCGATATCACCACCAATGGTGAGAACGGCATTGTTAGGACCGTACCAGCGTTTAAAAAACGCTTTTAAATCATTAACATTAACTCGGTCTAAGTCTTCAACATAACCAATGGTCATCCAGGAGTAAGGGTGGCCTTCTGGGTATAGTGCCTCGCCATTGAGTTCAAAACGCAGCCCATAAGGTTGGTTATCTACTCGCTGTGCCCGTTCGTTCTTAACGGTCTCTCTTTGGTTTTCAAACTTGGTTTGATCTACGGCTTCTAGCAGGTAGCCCATACGATCTGATTCTAGCCATAACACCTTTTCTAACTGATTAGCCGGTACAGTTTCAAAATAGTTAGTGCGGTCGGTATTTGTGGTGCCGTTCAGATTACCGCCAGACTCGGTAATAACTTTAAAATGCTGCTCATCAGCAACGTGCTTAGAGCCTTGAAACATCATATGTTCGAAGAAGTGTGCAAAGCCAGATTTCCCTATATCTTCCCTCGCAGAACCTACATGATAAGTAACATCTACATGGACCAGCGGGTCTGAGTGGTCTTCATGAAGAATAACGGTAAGGCCGTTCTCTAGCTTATACTTTTCATAGGGTATGGATACGGCGGTTGTTGCAAGTTCTTGAGACGTCGCTTCGTTCTTAGATTGTTCTATTGACACGTGCTGACATGCCGCAACAAACATTACACCTATTGTGAGACTTAAAGTACGTAGGGTCAGTTTTCCTGACATGATGATTCCTTTTAAAATAACAACGCTTTTTCACTACAAAATTAAATTGAGAAGGCACTGATAACGTGAGCCGTATTTTGCAATAGCGAATTTCCGAAGATTACCAGACTTTTTAGCGCTTTACCTGTTTGGACTTTGTTATGATTGTATTAATTTATGTATTTCTGAAATACACTGACGCGATGAAGTCTTCATATACTACGTTTTGGCCAATGTAATCGGCAGACGTGATGTATGAAATAATCAATGATCTCCATTTGATACAAAAAACAAGTGGCTAAATAAGGATAAGCGCATGGATCAGTCAACAACAGTACTCGATATTGATTTCGGAATGTCTCAGTTGAGCGGGAACAAAAAACTTTTGTTTACTTTACTAGGCAAATTCACCGATGAATACCGTACTCTTGATGCCAGTTTGCAAGCCCATATTGCCAAAGGCGACTTTAACGAAGCCTACTCTCTTGTTCATACCCTAAAAGGCGTAACAGGTAATCTGGGGCTGTTTGCTCTACATAATGCTAGCAAGCCAGTAGAAAGCGCTTTTAGAAATGAAAATCGCGTAGCTGATGAATATCCCGTATTTTTAGGTCTGCTCAATGAAACGATCGCTGCGGTAGATGCACTAATTCAGGAGCCCGAAACAGAAGCACCGTCGTCAACCCAAGCGACTGGAGCCGCAGCTGAGCAAGCCAGAAAGCAATTACTGGCTGCGCTAAAAGCCAGTGAGTTCATAGCACAAGACAAACTAGATTATTGGCTTGATGCCATTGCTTTGCCTCAAGAAAAGCGTGCAGCTATCGTTGATGCGGTTGACGAGCTTGATTACGAAGAGGCCATTTCTGAGTTAGAAAATAGCTAGTGCAAGCTATTCCAATTATTTTTGAGGACGATAACGTCCTCATTGTTAACAAGCCTGTAGGCATTGCCATGCACGATGCTGTTGATGAAAATGGCGTAATTAAAGAAGGTAATGAAACGATAACACCCTGTGAAAACCTGAGTTCAACTGCACAGACAGATTCAAGAACAGATGGATTAGTCTCGCTTCTTAAAAAACAGCTTACACTAACAGAATTGCATCTGTGCCACCGCTTAGATACTGGTACATCAGGCTGTTTATGCCTTGCCAAAAACAGCCAAACAGCCGCCGAAATCGGCGCGCTCTTCTCATCTAGACGTGTAAATAAATACTATCTAGCCTTGAGCGCTCAAAAACCTAAAAAGAAACAAGGTATGATAATCGGCGATATGAAAAATCGTCGAGGTGGGCAACGTATCCTTCTAAAGACTCAGGAAAACCCCGCCATCACCCAGTTTTTCAGTAACGCGGCAAAGCCCGGAACTCGCGGTTTTATCGTTAAACCTCACTCGGGGAAAACCCATCAAATTCGCGTGGCGCTCAAAAGTATCGGCGCGCCAATTCTCGGTGATACACTATATGGGGGTGAGGCATCAGACAGGCTGTATCTTCATGCATGGCATTTGCACCTTCCTTTGTCTTCTGGTGAATTAGCAGTTACTGCACCTTTCGATACAGGTGAAGCAATCAACGAAGCCGATGTGCAGACTTGGTACAACGGGCTTAATGCACCAGAAACTTATCCATGGCCTTCTCTGCCCGCACGCTTTATGCCGGTGCGCTAGGAAAAATGCGCTACATGCTTAATAGGTGCCAATAGTCATAATAAAATAGAAGCTACTTTGAATGTTTAATAGATGCTAATGGGTAAACTACATATAGTTGGCGGCGGTGCCATAGGAAGCCTAATTGCTGCGAGCGCCCAGAAAAACGGCGTGCCGTATGACTGCTACCCCAGAAATAGAAAAAGCATGCCGTCATGGGCACAATGGCAAGATGGTCAAACCACCATGCTCAAGCCTGCCAAGTTTGAACCTGTCACGCTGGCAGAAACCGATGTGCTGATACTCCCCCTAAAAGTGTATCAACTTAAAGCAGCCTTATTGCAGTGGCTTCCCTATCTCACACAACAACCTACAGTAGTACTGCTTCACAACGGTATGGGCGGGCTTGAGGCCGCAACAGAGCTGTTAGGCTGTGACTATCCGCTGCTGCTTGCCACAACCAGTCATGGCGCGTTAAAAGTAAGCGCGTCGAGCGGCGATTTTCATGTTAAGTATACTGGCGTTGGCGCAACCCAAATTGGCGCGCCCCAAATTTACGCGCCTTCATGTGACAGTCCACCACCTGGCACGCTGTCAGCACTTTCACAAAAGAAGCCCCAGCTTGCCAACGCGATTGCCGCGTTACATGACGCACTCCCTCCTGTGCAATACCAAGGTAATATCTTAAAAGCGCTGTGGACGAAGCTGTCGGTTAATGCAGTAATTAACCCATTAACGGCGCTTCACAATATTCAAAATAAGTACATTGCTGATGCTCAATTTGAACAAAGCCGCAACGCAATCTGTGATGAGTTTACCCAAGTGGCGAATGCTTACGGGCTAGAGTTTGACGCCCAAGTAGTTCTTGAAAATGTGCTGTCTGTAGCCAAGGCAACCGGAGAAAACTACTCAAGTATGCATCAGGATGTTGCTCACGGTAGACAAACAGAAATAGACGCCATCAACGGTTACATTGTAGATATGGCAACAAAAAAGGGTATTCCCGTTCCCGAGAATACCCTTTTAGTAGAGCGTGTTAAGGCGCTGAAGCTTTAACAGCGCCGAGCACCTAAATCACGATATTTAAGGATTAAGATTATTCTTGTTCACCCGCTTCTTGCGCGTCTTTTGGCGCCTGAGGCTTCATGTGTGGGAACAAGATAACATCTTTAATTGTTGAGCTATCAGTAAATAGCATAGCTAGACGGTCAATCCCGATACCTTCACCCGCCGTTGGCGGCAAACCATATTCAAGCGCGCGAATGTAATCGTCGTCAAAGTGCATGGCTTCATCGTCACCAGCGTCTTTCTCTTCAACCTGCTTCGCAAAACGTTCCGCCTGATCTTCCGGGTCGTTAAGCTCGCTAAAGCCATTCGCTAACTCACGTCCACCTACAAAAAACTCGAAGCGGTCGGTAATGAATGGGTTGTTGTCGTTACGGCGCGCAAGCGGCGATACTTCCCACGGATATTCTGTAATAAACGTAGGTTGGATAAGCTTCTCTTCCGCGGTTGCTTCGAAGATTTCGCAAAGGTACTTACCCGCACCCCAAATACCGTCAACTTCAGGCTCTTTAATGTGGAGCTGTTTTGCCATCGCTTTAAGCGCGTCAAGGTTCGCCTCTGGATCGCGGATAGCTTCCTCGTTAGCTTCTGGCCAGTACTTAAGAATAGCTTCACCCATGCTTAAGCGATCAAACGGCTTACCAAAGTCGTATTCAACTTCTGACGTCACATTACCATCGGCATCTTTGGTTGTGTTCTTGATGATGCTTGTACCTAGAATATCTTCTGCTAACGTGCGCAGCATATCCTCTGTAAGGTTCATCAGGTCGTTGTAGTCTGCATACGCTTGGTAGAACTCAAGCATAGTAAACTCTGGGTTGTGACGGGTTGATAAGCCTTCATTACGGAAGTTACGGTTAATTTCGAACACGCGCTCAAAACCACCAACCACTAGGCGCTTAAGGTAAAGCTCTGGTGCAATACGCAGGTACATATCGATGTCTAGCGCATTGTGGTGAGTCACAAACGGCTTCGCGGTCGCGCCACCAGGAATAACCTGTAGCATTGGCGTTTCTACTTCAAGGTAGTCACGCTCGGTAAGATAATTACGAATACCGTTTACGATCTTGCTACGGATCATGAAGGTTTTGCGGGTTTGTTCGCTTGTGATCAAGTCAACGTAGCGCTGGCGATATTTCGTTTCCTGATCGCTCAGACCGTGGAATTTTTCTGGCAATGGACGAAGTGCTTTGGTGAGCAACTCGTATTGCTCCATGTTCACGTAAAGATCGCCTTTACCTGACTTATGTAGGTCACCCGCCACGCCAATAATGTCACCAATATCTAGTGCACCATATTTTGCTTTGAGGGCTTTTTGCGTGTCTTTATCCGCGTATGCCTGAATGCGACCAGTCATATCTTGAAGCAGCATGAAAGGACCACGCTTAGCCATAATACGGCCAGCGATGCTTACTTTGTTACCCTGTTCTTGCAACGTTTCTTTGTCGAATTCACCGAACTTAGCTTGAAGCTCATCCGCATAGTTTTCGCGACGGAAGCTGTTTGGGAAACCGTTTGCACGGCACTGCTCGCGAATAGCGCTTAGCTTTGCACGGCGCTCTGCAATCAATTTGTTATCGTCTGTTTGTTGGTCAGTCATAACCTTTCACTTCGTTGTTCGGTTTACAGCCCAGATTTCAGGCTGGCTTCAATAAATTTGTCCAAGTCGCCATCTAGCACGGCTTGAGTGTTGCGTGTTTCCACGCCAGTGCGCAAATCTTTAATGCGAGAGTCGTCTAATACATAAGAGCGTATTTGACTTCCCCAGCCGATATCAGACTTGCTATCTTCCATCGCTTGTTTTTCGGCGTTTTGTTTTTGCAGTTCAAACTCATAAAGTTTGGCTTTTAACTGCTTCATCGCCTGATCTTTGTTTTTGTGCTGCGAGCGGTCGTTCTGACACTGCACCACAATGCCCGTCGGCTCGTGAGTAATACGTACCGCAGAGTCCGTTCTGTTAACGTGCTGGCCACCCGCGCCCGATGCGCGATAAGTGTCTATACGTAAATCAGACGGGTTAATTTCAATATCGATGTCATCATCAATTTCTGGATATACAAACGCTGATGAAAACGACGTATGACGGCGGTTGCCCGAGTCAAACGGTGATTTACGTACCAAGCGGTGAACACCTGTTTCCGTACGTAGCCACCCAAACGCATATTCGCCCTGAATACGCAAAGTTGCGCTTTTAATCCCGGCTACATCACCGTCTGATACTTCAATCAGTTCAGTTTTAAAACCGTGGGCTTCACCCCAACGCAAATACATGCGCAGCAACATATTGGCCCAATCTTGTGCTTCTGTACCACCAGAGCCCGACTGAATATCAATATAGCAATCGTTTTCATCGTTAGGACCGGAGAACATGCGGCGAAACTCAAGCACTTCTAGCTGCTCAATTAAGCCTTCAAGCTCAGTTTGTGCCTCAATAAAGGTATCTTCATCTTCGGCTTCAACGGCCAATTCGACAAGACCTTCAACGTCTTCAGTTCCCTGGTCGAGCTTGTGGATCGTTTCTACGATTTGCTCTAGGGCCACTTTTTCTTTGCCAAGCGCCTGTGCTCTGTCTGGCTCGTTCCAAACGTCAGGGCTTTCTAACTCTCGGCTAACTTCTTCTAAACGCTCTGACTTTGCATCAAAGTCAAAGATACCCCCTAAGCGCTTCGGTGCGCTCGCGGATATCTTTTATCGCATTAGTAACGGGGTTTATTTCAAACATAGTCCGCTTATTTCGTTAAAAATTTAAGACCGCGGATAGTACCGAATTTAGAGGAATTTTGATAGGGGTTGGCGTAAATATTGCGACGCTGATTTTACCTGGTTATGCGAACACTTTTTGAGCACTAAAGATAAAATGAACAATTTTACCGTTTAACGGCTTGCAGCCAGTATTGGTTTTACCGCCAATACCCATAAGATAAAAGTTATAAAGCGCTATATGCTTTACAAACCCTGTGACTACTGCACCGGTTTAATGCAATCACTTATTACAACTGTGCATTGCGGCCTTGGAATCGTGATACTCGACAAATGGAAACGCAATAGGAAAGGTATGTCGCTAAATAATTTTTCATATGCTGTTATCGGCGTGCTGCTTGGGCTTTTGGTATTGGCATTAGGCCAACTGTTCGACTGCCAGAATTTAGCTGGCGCGACCATGGCACTGCAATGCCCGAATGGAACGCCAATTTCAAAATTGTGGGTAATAGCTTCGATGCTGATAGCGGGGAGCGGAATAGCTGCTTGGCTATATCGAAACCGTAATTTTTAAGCAAGCTCAGATACGTATAAAATTTCTGTATTTAGCTGCAAGCATCTTCAAAAACAACAATCACACAAAAAGGGGCGGCGCCCCTTTTTGTTCTATGTACTCTTTAAACGTCTGCCGATTGAAGGTCTATTTGGCAAACGAATAATCCGTATAACCTCTTTCATCACCACCAAATAAAGTATCAGGTTTATGCTCATTTAGTGGCAAATCGTTAGCTAACCGATGCGGTAGATCTGGATTAGCGACAAAAGGACGACCAAAACCAATCATATCTGCCCATCCTTCTGACAGCGCGCTTTCGGCACGCGCTTTGTCGTACTTTCCTGCATAAATCAGTATACCGTTGAATGCTCCGCGAATAGACTGCTTGAAAGATATTGGCATTTGCGGTGCATCGTCCCAGTCGGCCTCTGCAATGTGCATATAGCCAATCTTGAAACTATTAAGCATGGAAGCAATGGCAAGATAGGTCTCTTCAGGATTATCGTCGACTGTCCCGTTTAATGTTGTTAGTGGCGCTAAACGTACACCTACTTTATCAGCGCCAATTTCCTCACACACGGCCCGCACCACTTCTTTTAAGAATCGAATACGGTTTTGTAAAGTCCCGCCGTATTCATCTGTTCTTGCATTACTCTGAGAATCAATAAATTGGTTAAGCAAATAACCATTAGCCGAATGCAATTCGATACCATCAAATCCTGCTTCCAAAGCATTTCGAGCCGCGACGCGATACTCTTCCACCACCGCGTCTATATCTTTAATACTCATTTCACGTGGCATTACCGACTCGACAAAGCCCGGGTTGCCGTCTTCATCAACGAACACCTTTACTCCTTGTGCTTGAATTGCCGATGCGCTAATCGGCTGCTGCCCCTCCGTATTGGAAGGATGAGATACTCTCCCCACGTGCCAAAGCTGCGCAAACATCACTCCACCCGCTGCATGCACTTTATCTGTCACCAATTTCCAGCCTTCGATTTGCGCCTGGGTATAAATGCCCGGCGTCCACGCATACCCCTTACCGAGCACAGAAATTTGCGTGCCCTCGCTTACGATTAGCCCTGCGCTTGCCCGCTGAGCGTAATAAACTGCCATTAAGGCATTGGGCACATCACCAGGCTGGGTTGAGCGAGAGCGAGTCATTGGCGGCATAACAACACGGTTTTTAAGCGTTTTTCCAGCCAGCGATACGGTTTGAAATAATTTCATAAATCGGTCCTTTCAGCTTCTTTGCATTGTAAACGTTCAGATAGCAGTAAATATAGGACCTATAAGCTAGGTCAGAACCCGTATTTCTAACAAAGCACTTTTGCATTTTTCGCAAAAATATTAGCTCATTTCGACGACGTTACCCTAAATTTTTACACCTCTACTCTTGACGCAGAAAAATTTAAGCTTACACTTGTTCGCTGAATGAGAGTACAGTTGTACGCTTAAATATTGTCATCACTTTTGTATTAAAGATATTCAGACAGAATATAGGTGTGAGTTCTACATTGAGACTATTACTAAATAAATTTACTGATAGCATACTTCACCATGGCTCTTGGAAGGGCTACTGGGAAGTACTGGTGCAGCAATTTAAACCTGCTTGGCGCGACGGCTATTTCAGAGCCAGAATTGTGGCGGTAAAAAACTTAAGCACTGATATGCTTGAGGTGGTACTTAAGCCTGAACGGGCTTGGCCTACGCATGCCGCTGGGCAGCATATCGCATTGACCATAGAAATTAATGGCAGGCTCACCACTCGCGTGTTTACTGTAGCAAGTGGCGCAAACACTCATCGGCGAACTAAATGCATACGTCTGGTGACAAAAGTGAAAGACCAAGGTGCCCTAACGCCTCACCTCCATTCTTGTCCACCTAACCAATGGGTAAATATCTCGGCGCCAATGGGGGAATTTATATGGCCGAAAGTTGAAAAGCCCCTTCTCATGATAGCCGGCGGTTCGGGTATAACCCCTTTTATTGCAATGCTCGATGATGTCATAGAAAAAGCACAACTCAATAACACACCGGTGCATTTACTTTATTTCGCCAAGCCCAATGAACACGTTCTGATTGACGAATTGTCAGCTTTCCAAAAGCGCTGCGAAAGCTTCTCTTATTCAATTTTAACCAAGCAGAAAGGCGGTGATTTAGAAGCGCATTTATCTTACTTTGCTAACGCACACTGGTTAGTATGTGGCCCAAATGCTATGTACGAGCAGGCAAGGCGCTTTGCAGAGCTAATCAGTGCGCCCCTTTCGAGTGAGCACTTTGCTGCGCTTCCAGCTATAAACAGCTCCAGCCCCGGCCAAAGTGAAACCTTCTCGTTGCTACACAACGGCGAAACTTTAACTATCGACAATCAGCAATCCCTACTTTCACAACTTCAACAAGCAGAACAACCCGTAACATACGGCTGTGGCATGGGCATTTGTCACCAGTGCCAATGCGTTAAAAAACGCGGCGTGGTGAGAGATACCCGCACTGGCGAACTTTCAGATAGCGCAGAGCAACTTATCCAATTATGTGTGTCACAAGCTGTTACCGATTTGGAGATCCAATTATGACCACTAGCGTTACGATAGACACACAGCATCGTGAAGAAGTCACTGAGCAAGCACAGTTACCGGTGCACAAAACTCAGGAGATTCAAGTAGCTCAGCCAAAGAGCAATGGAAAAAAGCCTAACTATGAGTTACTCGCTGCTCAGTTTGATGAAATTAAGGCCGACGTAAAACGAAAAGTGGGGACAGAAGATGCCTCGTATATTAGACGCATTATTCTTATTCAGCGAGTTTGCGAGTGGAGTGGACGCATACTACTCATGTTGGGGTTCATTCAACCGCTGCTTTGGGTTGCCGGCGTATTGAGTTTAGCTACGGCTAAGATTCTCGATAATATGGAAATAGGCCACAACGTGATGCACGGTCAATATGACTGGATGAATGATAAACATATAAACTCAAGACGCTACGAATGGGATATTGCTTGCGACGGTTCCAGCTGGAATCGAGTCCATAACTACGAGCATCACACCTATACCAATATTATTGGTAAAGACAGAGACTTTGGCTATGGCTTGCTTCGCTTATCTAACGACTTTAGATGGCGGGTAAAAAACCTTTGGCAGTTCGCGACATATATCGTGCTTAGCGTAATGTTTCAGTGGGGCGTGTCTTACCACGAAATGGCTGCGGAGCGTGTCTTTTTTGGAAAGAAAAAAGACAATCGCAAAAATCAGGTTACCCATAGCGAACTAAAAAAACGTTTTTTTAGCAAAGGTGCGCGTCAGTTAGTCAAAGATTACGTGCTATTTCCGTTGCTAGCTGGGCCGTTATTTTTATGGGTATTTACCGGCAACCTTATTGCCAACTTATTACGCAATTTATGGACTTCTACCATTATCTTTTGCGGTCATTTCACTGGCGACGTAGAAACGTTTAAAGAGGAAGATTGTACTAATGAAACCCGAGGACAGTGGTACTATCGTCAGGCACTAGGCTCTTCGAACATTAAGGGCGGAAATCTGTTTCACGTTCTCACTGGGCATTTGAGTTTTCAAATAGAACACCATTTGTTTCCTGATATTCCTGCAAGGCGTTACCGGGAAATGGCCCCCAAAGTAGAAGCCGTATTCAAAGAACACGGCATGCACTACAACACTGGCGGCTTTATAAAACAATACGCCAGCGTGTTAAAGCGAATTATTCGCTACTCTTTTCCTTAACCAGTTGAAACCCTAACCAGCCAGCCATAGCGCTTGCGCTGGTTAGGCACGTCCCCCACGCCCAATCAATCAACATGATAAACAAAGTAAAACCTTCAATAATGCTGTACGCCGTTAAATTGTAGGCGCCATAACTGGCCAACCCTAGAAGCGCGCCATCGATCCCAGCATAAAGTAGCGACTTATCTCTGTTCGCCACCACAGCAAGTACAAACACCACGCATCCATACATAAGGTAAAAAACCACCCAAGGCCACGTGATAAATTGACTTCTAAGCAGAGGAGCCATTTCACTTTGATACCAGCCATCCGCAATAACGCCAAGCCACAAGAAGTCGAGCACACCAAAAAACACAAAGATTGCAATTAAGGACACTACAATGTTTTTCGCAAAGCGAATGATATTGGAAAGCATGAAACTTATCCCTGTTAGCATAGAGTGACCTTAATGAGTTTACTCTATTATTGATTATTAAACTGAGCATAGAACCGTAAACATATGCCCCATTATCAATGGCTATTCTGTTAACGTTTTTGCCCTTCCCGTTCTTTTAGCTTCGTATAAAAGATAATCGGCACGCTCTAATACTGACTCAATCTTATCAGTGCTTTTAAATGTTACAATACCGGCGGAGAAGCTTACGTTAAATGGTACTTCCTGCTCTCCCCAGTACTCAATGCCCTCTACCTCTTTTCGAATAACATTCATTATTGCGCTCGCCTCAGAGATATCTGTTGCTTGTATAACCAACAAAAACTCTTCTCCCCCATACCGGCATAAGCGATCTATTTTACGTATGCGTTTTATGATAATTTGACTCAGTGTTTTGAGCACTTCGTCTCCCAAATTATGCCCATAGTTGTCGTTAATTTTTTTAAAATGATCGACATCTAAAAGGACTGCACAATTAACCTGTTCAGGTGAGATAAAGGTCAACCAACTGTTGATAGCTCTCCTAGTATAAGCACCGGTTAGAGAGTCTACGTCGGCCAAGGCTTTGGAGATATTGTGTCGACGTCGGTACCACAGCGTGGTGAAACCTAGAATAATAGCCAAACCGCCAAACAATATACTTTTTAGAAAATTAGCTTGGTTGGTCAATTGGTCTTTTTCTCTATTAATTTTTATGTTTTTAAGTTCAGTGATTTCAATTTCTTTTGAGAGAAAGTCATTACCGAGATTAGCATTTGAAGATGAGATAAGTTGGTTTCTATCTAATTTTAGCGACCGATATTTAGTAGCGAATTGATACGCTTTTTTGTAGTTTCCCTTTACCTCATAAATTCTCTGGAGATTTTGATAAAGCCTTAGGTTGATATCCGTTGGTGAGGGATGCAGTGCTGACCAAGTCTCATATTTTTCAGTAAGAGTATCAATCTCCTCAGAGAATGTGACAGGGTCATTACCATCTAATGCTTCAATTAGAGTTAGAGCTGTCTGAATATACGCCTCTATCATTGGCGAAGAGCTATTGCTAGTACTTGCATCAACAACAGCCGCTATTCGCCCAGCTAAACCTCTTATTTTATCGACTTCGGCTTCTGTCATATAATGCGTATATACAGATAAATTAAGTATTAATGCGACAATCAGATTATCTGTATCGTCCTGCTCTGTTGCTAATTCAACAGCCGATTCTGATTTTGCTAAAGCTTCCGAAAAGCGCCCTAATTGGGTCAATGCTTGGACTGAAGCAATGTAGTCTACAGAATATCGCTCACTTACAGGCACTATCGATAGAATATAATCTGCGTACTGCAAGGCCTCAGAGTAAAGCTGAAGCTCTATGAGTATATTCGCTATATATGCTGCAATTTCTCTTTGAGTTAGCATAGCTTTGAACGAATCTTCTTTCTCAACGTTCAAATAATTAAACGAATATTTAAATTCGACTAATGCGTCAATATGCGATTTTGATTGAAATTCATTGCCTAGCCATGCACTTACAAGAGCAACAGCCTTACTATTTGAGGCTTCGAGCATTTCAGATTTTAAGCGTCTAAGTTTTTCTATCGCTGGACTTACTTGTTGTTCATCTCCATCGTGTCTAGCCGAACTCGAATAAATAAAGTACGATCGAACTCCAGCATAAAGTTCAGCATCTAGGCTTTTAAGGGCATCCCAATCATCCGTATCAATTAGCCTGCTTGGACGGCTAAACCAGTTTTCAACTGCTTTATCTCCGTTAAAACCTTCCCAGATAACGTGTTTAAAGATAAGCCCCAGCGAGGAGTCATCCCGAGGGAGACCTGACGACTTAATTTGTTTGCTTAACTCATTATTCAATTGTTCATTATTATTCGACCAGAGGGTTATCGCTCTATATGTTACCTGATCGTAGCGGCTTAATTTCGTTAAATCTTGAGCATTCGCTTCACTCACATGAAGTGCGAAACACAGAAGTATTGAAATTATGAATACCTTCAATTTATTCAACGGCATTAGCTAACTCTTATATTCTCTATAATAAAAGTAGGTTTTTATTTATAAATAGCCATTGAACTTTGGTATCCAATCAACAACGAACACCCCAAATAAGTCGGAAATACTTTACTCAAAACTTACACTGCATATTGTAACAATAGACGCTTTTGAACCTCAAAGTAACGTGGTTTAAACAAGCGTAAAATAAAATGAAAAGAACAGTATTAGTAGTAACGACCTCTTTAATTGTGAGTGCGTGCGCCCACAGGCCACCACCTTTAGACAAGGATGAAATATATTTTGAGACCAAGATCAAGCAAGACGGCACCAAGCTTTTCGCGTTTAGCATTCCTTCAATGAAACAACCAGGTGGCGGTAAAGGTGGCGGCGCTAAAGATGGCGGCGGCAGAGGAGGCCGTGGTGAAGGTGGTGGTCGTGGCGGCCGTGGTGGACAAGAAAACCGAGGAGGCTCATCACAAAAATCGTCAGATAGCGGTGAGAGAATGACAGAGCAACTCTATGCCTCTCTTGATGAAAAATTGGATGAAACAGGTTATTGCCAAACCGGCTATATAGAAATCGATACACATCAAACCGAAGATAGGCTGCACCTATTAGGCGAATGTAATGAGACGGCGAGTGAACTGGACAGACTCGACTTTCCTGCACGTTAGTTGACTATTGGTTGATGAAGCGCACCGCCGTTGGCATGTGCTTCATTCAACGCCCGTTAGCTTTAACGCCTCTTAATCAACACATAGGGTATGCTCCACAATCCCCTTAGACACATAGGCTCTGCAGCCAAATAAGTCAGTAGTTTCTAAACACACGCCACTGACCTTTTGCCCGGCTTCTACCTGATTTTTTCCTGTAACACAAGCCACTTCACACTCGCTGCTGTCACTACACGCTTTACCAGCATCATTCGCTGGTAGCACACAAGCATAAGCCTGCTGTCGGCCTACTTTCTTCCACTTACCACCTTGTTTGTCGCACACTTTTTCAGACTCGATGGAATAGGCTTGCTGTACCAAGGGCAAGGAGGTGTCAACAACTTGCTCTAATCTTTCGACGTCTTCAACACTCGCGATTGGCTCATCAATAGGTTCTGGGGGCTGAGCGCCACAAGCAGACAAGGCTGCACACGCGCCTGCTACTAACCAGATTCCAAAACGCTTATGTGCTCTACTGCTTGTTTGTTTCATTTTTTCTCTCAATTTATTTTACTTTTTAAACCACTACTATTTAAAAACCAAACCATTTAAGCCCTACACTACTTAAGACCTAATTTATTTAAGACCTCTGCTACCTATGACAACTGCTATTGGATAAGTTCTTATTTTGTCGATAAATCCTTATTTGCTTATTGCGCTATGCCTAATAAATTATCAAACCTATGAAATTTTAGTGCTACCTCGACGGGTCTCTACATACACTTCGCAAAACTAGCAGTATTTACGGACGCTTTATGACACTAAACCAAACCGAAAGCATGGTCACCGCATTGCTCACTTTTAGCTTCGCAGTTCTTGGCCTAACATTTTTACTGGGTGCAAACCCCAATGCACTTATCGCTACATTTAATTTCTACTCGTTAGGCACTGTGTTGAGCCAGAGTGCCCTTGGTGCTTTTTCTGGTATCGCGTTGCTGTTGCTACCGTTAATGACCATTGCAGCACGTTTTAACCTAGTTTCAGCAAAAGCAGTAACACTATATGCCGCTTTTGTAACTGCCATTCCATTACTGACGTTATTATCACCAACGAGATGGATGGCCGATTTAGGGGGCTTCCCGATTATTGGCAGCGGTCAAGGCATCATTAAGTACTTCGCAGTATTACCGCTTTTCCTATTCTTGTTTTATCGCGAAAAATTTTCGCTCAAGCAACTTACATACCTTAACTTTGCTCCTGTAGCCATGGTCTTATTATGGATAGGAGGCATGAAGTTTTTCGAGTTTGAAGCTAATGCGATTGTGGGGCTAGTTGAAACATCACCGTTTATGTCGTGGCTATATGCTGTGTTTAGCGTTCAAGGGGCATCGAATGTAATTGGTGGGTTTGATGTCCTCTTTGCACTGCTATTGGGTGCGGGCATCTTTACTAAGAACAAGCCGATGATCATTGCGAGCGGACTGGCTTGTTTATCGGTTTTTCTTATGACACAAACGTTTTTGTTTACTGTGCCGGATACTTTTAACAGCACGACTATCGTCAATCGCCTAGGTCAGTTCGTTATTAAAGACCTTTGGTTTGTCGCTAATCTTGCTGTGGTGGCTTACTTTACGCTGTTCGAGGCAGTTTCACGAGAACGAGAAGAAGCGCAGTTGGGTCAATCGCCACAGTAGAGCTTTACGGCAAAGTCAGGTTAAAGATGTTGTAGTAATTAACCACTACTTCACTTATCGTTTATTCGAAAATGGTCACTTGGTTGCGGCCATATTCTTTTGCAGTGTAAAGTGCTTGGTCGGCATGGGTTAACATTCTGTCGTGATCTCTCGCGCCATCAGCACTTGCTACACCAATACTGATTGTGACTTTCAGCGTTTGCGCTATAAAACTGAAATCATGTGCTGCCACGATTTTTCGAACATGATCCATAGCAACACTTGCATTTATCAAGTCATATTCGGGTAACAACACAGTAAACTCTTCGCCGCCCCACCTTGCACATTTAGCATAATGCGGAACTTCGCGATTTAATATACGGGCCACCTCAGTAATGACTTTATCTCCTACTAAGTGGGAGTACTGATCATTTACCTGTTTGAAATGGTCGATATCGATAACGGCAAGACATAGAGGAGATTGTTTCGCTTTAGCCTCTTCAAAATATTGTACAAGCCAGCGGTCGAATGCTCGTCTATTTGCAATACCGGTTAGATCATCATGAGTTGCTTGGAACTCGAACCGCTTGGTTTGTAATTCTAATGACCTGGTTTGTTCATCGACCCTTTGTTTTAAATTCATTTCTGATTTTTTCAAGTGATGAAAACGTACTTTGTAAAGTGCATAGATAACGAAGCAGAAGAAAAGAAATACCGAGAATTTAAAAGCAAATGTCTGATAAATGCTGGGTAGCACGCGAATAGAAAATGGTGACGTAATCTCTTGCCAGGTGCCTCCAATGTAACGAGCACGTACTTTAAACTGATAACGACCAGGTGCTAAATTAGTGTATTCAGTCATTCTAAATTGATGACGGTTAACCCAATCTTGGTCATATCCTACTAACATAGCCTGATACTCTATACGCGAAGGCATAGCGAATCCCAACCCTGCATACTGAAACGCAACTCGCGTGTTTAACGGCGTTACGTCTACTTCCCTTTTATCCGTATCAAATTGCTGGTCAGCACCGTCCAGTAGTACCGCCTCTATACTTACCGGAATAGGGAATTCACTCAGCATGGCAAGGTTTGCAGGCGTTACTGTGGCGAGCCCTTTCGCAGTAGGAAGCCAAACATTTCCGTCTACATCAACAAACTGAGATGGCTGTGACCCACCATTGATTTGAATACTCGCCAGGCCATTTTCTTCCTTAAAATGCTCAAATTCCAATAATGCACTTGGATGTGTCAGACACTCCTTAAGACTTGATAGTGAAGTGAGAATGACCCCTTGGTTTGAACTTAGCCATACACCGCTGTTGTGATCTATACCGATTGAAAACAGTTTATCTACGGGAAGCCCCTGCGACTTTTCGATTACACTAAGTGCCTTAGTAGCATTGTCAAAATACGCAAGGCCTCGATCGGTTGTAATCCAAGTACCCTTTTCAACAACGCTAAAACTGAACGCGTGCTGTGCATCTGAATGTTCAGGAAACGAAACTACGTGCACAATACCCTGTTGGATATAGGCGAGCCCTATCCCTGTAGCAATCCAGATTCGTCCTTCACGATCTTCTGCCAAGCCCATCGAAAAATGGGCAGGTAGCCCATTTTGTTCATTAAAATGGATTAGCTTTCCATCTGGCGTTTGTTGAACTACACCTTGCGCCGTGGCATACCAAACACTGTTATCACTCGCTAAAAGAATGGCCCTTACTTCATTACTCGGTAACCCTAAATGTCTATTGAGGTAAGGAGTAAGTTGGTCATTTTCATATCGCAGCACACCTTTTGTATAGGTGCCAACTAACGTTACCTCTTCAGTTACCGCTGCCAAACTGAGTACAGAAAAAGCTTCACCCGTAGTGAGCGATGCGCTGGAAAACGCATCATTGTAAAATATATCTAATCCAGCACTTCCACCTGCTAAAAGTTTGCCATCAGACGTTTGCAAAACAGTTCGCAAAAAGTCTCCACTCATTCCTTGGCTTTGCGAGAATGTGGTAAATAGCGCGCGACGCAGCCTAAACAAACCACCATTAGTGCCAATCCAGATATTTTTTTCCAAATCTTCAAGCAGTGAAAAAACGCGGTTATTGGGAAGACCTGCTGTCGCATCCAATTTTTCTAGGCCTAAGTCACTCAGACGATAAAGGCCATGATTGATGGTGCCTACCCAAATGCTATTTTGATGATCAAGCAAAATACTACTAATTGATTTGTCGGCAAGTGAGTTGTGAAGTAGCGCGAAGGTACCGTTTCTTTGCTGCCAAACACCGTGTTCTGTGCCAACTAAAACACGTTTTTTGCTATCAAGAGCGAGAGTAAATGATGGACCAGAGAGTATGTTGTGGTCGGGTACAGCTATCTGAAATTTATCGTTTATGTATTTGAATAACCCTTGATTTGTTGCAAACCAGATTACTCCAAATCCGTCTTCGATTATGCGGTAAGCACTCGAATTTACAATGTATTCTTTTTGCGTGCCGTCAGGCGTTCTCATTGCAATCCCCATGTCTTCCAGCGCAAACCACAACACGTTATTACTGTCTCTGAATGCATGATTAACCATTGAAGACAGGGGCGCTTGAGCATGCCACTGCTCGGCAATAAGCGACGTTACACCGCCTCGGTTTCCTGCCACAAGTAGCTCGTCGCGGGACTTGTTGTAATACAAGCTTCGAATGCCGGAGTCTGGTAATCCCGTTTGCGCGCCGCGGGTAAATACAGTGAACTGCTGACCATTGAACCGAGCTACACCTTCCCAAGTACCCGCCCATAGATACCCATTGGACGTTTGTGCTAATGCGTGAATACTATTGTGAGGAAGCCCGTCTTTCGTTCCCCACGATTGAGGGAAATAACGGTTGAGCGGCATGAGCTGAGAAGACTCTACCGAAAAGCCATCTATGGGTATCACCCACAGCAAACACATCACAAAAGTGAGAGACACAAACTTCAATGGCTTCTCGGTATATTATTAGATAGACGATGTAATAATACCTCTATCTATTAACTAACACAAAAATTGTGGTTTTTAGTTATCTTCGGTCAACAACAAGTTAATCCAGACTAACCTGTGATCTGAGCTGGCTTCGCGGTCTTTAACTAATCGATATAGGTCACTGGTTTTTGCAGGCCAGAAAACGCCAGTATCGTTCACATCGAAGCCAAATCGAGATGGCAAAACATAGTCAGCTCTGGCTCCCCAATAGGCAGTAAAGCGGTTACTAAACTCCGCTCCTGACGCGCCTGCACCACCTGCGCTTGTTGGAATTATGTCGTTATTAACTAACGGGTGCTCGGTTAACTGTTCAATTACACCCTCGCGATGTTTATCTCCAATATCCGCCGCGTTAAAATCACCAACAAGTACAAAACGCGCGTTCTCTGACAGGCTGACTTTCTCGCCATTATCATCGTAGATGTAGGCTCCTTTATCCGGAGAAAGATAATCTGCCATAAGCCTAATTTCGTCAAAGTTGCGTTTGCCGTTGCGATCCTCGCTTCCATCGAAATTAGGTGGTGTTGGATGCATAGCAAGTATGTGTACGGTTTTATCTCCTACTTTCACCGGCACATCCCAGTGAGACTTAGAACTCAACCTTAGCGCGGCCCACTCTTCTACGTCGTACCAAGGCTTGCCCTTATCAGTACTTCCGCTCTCATCGGGAATAATTGGAACCTGTGGGTGAGGCATGTGATGCCATTTAAACGTCTGAAAGGTGCGAATACCATCAACATCAATAGGGTATTTTGACAAAAGCGCCATGCCATATTGCCCGGGATAAAGCCCAAAGCCATATGCATCGCCACCAAAACCTTCTGCTTTGCCATTGTTATCTAAGTCGAATGTCGTGGGCTCCCCTGTGTTGACTGTGGCCACATACGTATATGGGTAATCCACAGGCTCAAGGCCACCTTGTGAAACATTCAGGTAGTTCTTAACAAATGCTTCTACCCCTTTACGCTTATCTGCAATGTAGTCAAATTCGTTCAACATTAAGATATCGGGGTTAACGCGTTGAATAATTTCAGCAATGTTTTTAACTTGGCTATGCTCACCCGTTGAAAGAACGTGTTGAAGTACTTCATCGCTTGGCTCCATGCCCAAGGCTTTATAATTGGTGGCCTCCATACTTACGTTAAATGTGGCCACTTTAAGCGTGTTAATCTCTTCTGCACTAATTTGCGCACCTAATAGGGTCGTGAACAGAAAAGCTATTTCTGTAAAAAGCAATGTAGTCTTCATGTTGTTACTTATTACCTAGTGAGGGGTGAGGGGTAAGGAATAAGGTACAAAGATATCAAGAATAGCTAGGTTGCTGAAATTCTTTGTTTCCACAATTTCTCTGTCAAGCAGACACACCAACCTTTTAATTTTTTACAACACGAACAAAATGAAGAATATTTTTCTAAAAAAGTACTATTCAAACAAAAAAATTAAACGTTATTTCTCTAATCGCATTGATACCCTTGTCGTTAACAATGAGGAGATCAACATGACGTGCTGGGTTACACAAGCCATAAATACTATTAACGCTGATTATCAACGCTCGGCTGATACGCATCTAATTAAACTAGCGCCAATAGCGTTCAAAAATATCGATATCTATTTAAAAGATGAAAGCACGCACCCTACGGGGAGTTTAAAGCACCGCCTTGCCCGCTCACTTTTTCTATACGCCCTTTGCAATGGAAAAATTGTGCAGGGAACAACGGTTGTTGAAGCTTCATCGGGCAGTACTGCAGTATCTGAAGCTTACTTCGCCAAAATGATTGGTGTCCCCTTTGTTGCCGTTATGCCTAAGTCTACCGCCCAGAGTAAAATAGCCCTTATTGAGCGGTACGGAGGGCAGTGCCACTTTGTAGATTGTCCTACTCAAATGCACAGCGAAGCCACTAAGGTAGCGAAAGAGCTTCACGGCTACTTTATGGATCAGTTCCTCTACGCCGAACGTGCTACAGACTGGCGCGGCAATAATAATATTGCTGAAAGTATCTTTGAGCAGATGAAAGCTGAACCTCATCCTGTGCCTCACACCATAGTAATGAGTGCAGGCACAGGCGGCACGTCGGCAACAATAGGCCGCTATATACGCTACAAAGGTCTAGCTTCCAAACTTGTAGTCGTCGATCCTGAATTCAGTGTGTTTTTTGAAAGTTTCAAAACAAAAGATCACACGCTAACAGCAACGAGAGGAAGCCGCATAGAAGGGATTGGCCGCCCTAAAGTAGAAGCCTCTTTTCAACACGACGTGATTGACGAGATGATTGCGGTTCCCGACGCGGCAAGCGTTGCCACCATGCATTGGTTAAACAATACCATGGGAATTAAAGCCGGCCCCTCTACAGGCACGAACTTATGGGGGGCGCTACGTATTGCCAAGCAAATGAGCGAAAACGGCGAAGCTGGGTCAATCGTTACCCTCATGTGCGATAGCGGTGAGCGTTACTCAGATACTTACTATAGCGCAGAATGGGTGCATGAAACCATAGGTTCACCCGACCCATATAATGTTGAACTGAGTAATATTCCACTGCGATGAAACTTTGCTAACACCATAACGTTCGCAGTTTAAAGTGTCTGTGCGTTGTATATGGCGCAGCACTTTATCTGTAATGTTTATCAATATACATTGGTTGCAATGTAATTTTACAAGCTAGCCAAATCATTAAGAAAATAAAAACTATCGTTTCAGCGCGGTCGCGTTTACAACAGTGTTGTCTATCGACAGTGCTTTCGCATCCACTAATTTATATGTAAAAGTGTGAAGCATAGCAAGAGAGCCGCACTCGATTTAGCGGCTTTCTTTCGACACCTAGCGTCAAAATAATACAGAGAGTTCGAGAAACAACACGTTATATAATGCTGTCTGTTTCAAATGCATTTTCATTTGAGCGATTCGCAAGTTTTTTGAGAATTGCGAGTAAGAGTAGGTTTTGAAACTCAGGCTCTTTTAAAAGCGAGAACCCCTCTGTTGAAATAATACTCTCAAAGAGAGAGATAATATTTAATAGCACGAGAAACCAAAATGCTATGTTGCCGTAATTTTTCTTATCCATGATTATTTGCCTTTGTCCATGCTTAAATAAAACTAAAAAAGCAGACCAAAGCCTGCTCAATCAATACTAAGAAATTTCTGGCTCGTTTGCACCATCGTAGAATCCGTTGCCAAATCCTCGACCGAAATCATAAGTCAACTACACCTGCACCTGAGACTGCATCGATTTCGTTAATGTTGAGTTCTTCCATAATAAAGCTCCTTTTTTTCAATTAAAGTAATGTGCAAATGCACTGAGCTAGACTATGGCATCAAAGCAATAATGACGACTGGCCATGGGTTGGGTTTTACGTCGTTTTGTGAATTGAAATTTGTTTTTCTAGGATGGGCAATGAAGGGGCTTGATGGTGCTAAGTGTTTCTCATATTAAATAGCGCACTCTCTAATCGAAGCAATTTCAAAGGCACACTTGTTTAGCATGGATAGAAATTCTGAAATGTAGATAGCTAGAGCGCGTGCGGCTTACTCTAGCTACCCTAAACCCATGTCTCAGGCTAGCTTACCAGCCAACTCGGCGGTTTCTTTCCCCAAATTTTTTAGCTGCTTTATCGTTTTTTCGTCGGTAATTGCACCATCTTCCATAAGCGAATCAACCTTTGCGATAGCTTTTTGATTTGGCAGTACCATAGTACCTAGGTTTTCAAGTAGCATTCTCAGCACCACAAGTACACGCATACCGCCTAAACCACCGGCAGACGCCGCCATAATACCAGCCACTTTACCGCGATAGGCTTGCAATGGTTTTTCTCCTTCCCCCATGCGCGATGCCCAGTCGATGGCATTTTTTAGCAGTGCGGGGTAACTTGAGTTATATTCTGGTGATGCAATGAGAAACCCATCATGGCTCATGAGTAGCTCTTTAAATGCCTGTGCTCTTTCAGGCATACCAAACTCAGCTTCTTCGTCTTCATTAAATATTGGCATTTGATAATCAGCTAAGTCAATTACAGTAACCTCTGCGCCAGACTCTCGTGCACCTTCGGCGGCTACGTTCACAATGGCTTGGTTAAATGAACCTTTACGGGTGCTGCCTGCAAATGCAAGGATCTTTGTCATTAGAATTTCCTGTCTCTTTTTTGCGTTGTTTTTTTAATAATCTACTTTATAAGAATATATCGGCCTATCGGTTTTAACTGGGATACAAAAATGTTTATTAAAACCAACAAGCCAAGTCTTGGTCGTTTGCATTACGTATATAAAAAGGCTGACAAACACTGTCAGCCTCTTCAATATCAATATCTATGTTGTACCGCGAACACTACATTTTTTCGAGTGTTTCAATACCTAGTAGAGCTAATCCCTTCTCTAATGTTTTGGCAACCAAAGCTGACAATGCTAAACGGCTGTCGCGTACCGCTGGCTCAATACCGTCTTTTAACATTGGGCAGGCTTCGTAGAATGTCATGAATGCTGACGCCACATCGTAGAGATAAGTACACAACACGTGAGGGGTCGCCTCGCGCGATACCATGCCAATTACTTCTTCAAACTGCATGAGCAGCACAGCGAGCGCATGCTCTTGTTTCTCAACGATGTTAATATCAACTGGCATTGTTGCCATATCAACGCCCGCTTTTCTGAACAAGCTTTTCACACGAGTATAGGCGTATTGCAGATAAGGCGCTGTATTACCCTCAAAGCTTAGCATTGAGTCCCAATTGAACATGTAGTCGGTTGTGCGGTTCTTAGATAGGTCAGCGTATTTTACTGCGCCAATACCTACCTTCCGTGCAACTTCTTTAAGCTCGTCTTCACTTAAATCGTTGTCACGCTCGGCAATCAGTTTGCCTGCTCGCTCAACCGCTTCATCAAGCAGTTCAACCAATTTAACCGTGCCACCGGTACGGGTTTTAAATGGCTTACCGTCACTGCCTAGCATCATACCAAACGGGCAGTGCTCGTATGTTTGCTCTTCTTTCATGAAGCCTGCTTTGCGGCCTACAATTTCAGTTTGTTTGAAGTGCAGCGCCTGGCGAGCGTCAGTAAGAATAAGCGTACGGTCAGCGTTTAATTTGCCGCTACGATAGCGCATTGCCGCAAGGTCCGTCGTTGCGTACAGGTATCCACCACCGGATTTTTGAACGATGTAAACGGCAGGGTTACCTTCTTTATCGGCAAGCTCAGGAATAAACACAACCTGCGCTCCCTGATCTTCTACCGCGATGCCTTTTGCTTTAAGGTCGCTGATTACGTTGGCCAAGTCGTCGTTATAAGCCGACTCACCCATAATATCTTTGCGGGTAAGGCTTACGTTTAGCTTGTCGTACACTTCTTCTGAGTGAGCAATAGATACATCGATGAACTTTTCCCACAGTGCGAGGCACTGAGCGTCGCCGCCCTGTAGCTTGACAACGTATTCACGGGCGCGGTCGGCAAAGCCTTCTTCTTCGTCAAAGCGAACTTTAGCTTCACGGTAAAAGTCTTCAAGATCAGACAGCGCGGTTTCAGCCACTTCCTCTTGAAGTTTGTCTGAAAGGTGCGCCAGCAACATGCCGAATTGGGTGCCCCAGTCGCCCATGTGATTTTGACGAATTACGTTGTGACCTAAAAACTCTAGTACCTTAACAACGGCATCGCCGATAATAGTAGTACGCAGGTGACCCACGTGCATTTCTTTCGCTAAATTCGGCGATGAATAATCTACTACAATGTTTTGCTCCGGCGACTTTGCAATGCCTAAGCGAGGATCGGTCAACGATAGCTCGCACTGGTTAGACAACCATGCGTCATTTAGATGAACGTTGATAAAACCGGGGCCCGCTACTTCTAATTTGCTGGCAATATCGTCAAGCTTCACTGTCTCAACAATTTTATCTGCGATATCACGTGGCTTTTGTTTTAGCTGTTTCGCCAGTGCCATAGCGCCATTAAACTGGTATTCACCAAACTCTGGTCGAGCACTGCGCGAAACGGGTACTGGCGCATTCTCTACGCCCATCTCTTGCAGAGCTTCAGTGAAACGATTAACTAATAGTGCATGTATATTCATAATGTATATTTCTTTAATTTTCGCGCGTGTTCGTAAATTGGATATCTGGGTAGCGTTCTTGGGCTAGCTGCAAATTCACCATAGTCGGTGCGATATACGTTAAGTTATCGCCCCCATCCAACGCCAGGTTCTGCTCACCTTTGCGGCGGAATTCATCTAGTTTTTTCTCATCACTTGAGTAAACCCAGCGAGCCGTTGAAACGTTAATATGCTCGTATAGCGCATCTACGTTGTATTCGGCTTTTAAACGAGCCACAACTACGTCGAACTGCAGAACACCTACCGCACCAACAATTAAGTCGTTGTTAGCCAGTGGTCTGAATACCTGAACCGCCCCTTCTTCTGAAAGCTGAATAAGGCCTTTAAGCAATTGCTTTTGCTTAAGTGGATCTTTCAAGCGAATACGTTTAAATAGCTCGGGCGCAAAGTTTGGAATACCGGTGAAACGATAGTTATCACCTGACGTGAAAGTGTCACCAATTCGAATAGTACCGTGGTTGTGCAGGCCGATAATGTCGCCAGCATACGCTTCTTCTAGCAGTGAACGATCACCGGCTAAGAAGGTCAATGCATCGGAGATACGCACATCTTTGCCTAAACGGCTGTTACGCATTTTCATGCCTTTTTCATACTTGCCCGACACAATACGACAGAACGCAATACGGTCGCGGTGTTTCGGGTCCATGTTGGCCTGAATCTTAAATACGAATCCGCTGAACTTTCCGTCAGTGCTTTCGATAGTACCTTCTTCTGTCTCGCGGCCTAGTGGCGCTGGCGCCCATTCAACCAAACCATCAAGCATGTGGTCTACGCCAAAGTTACCCAATGCTGTGCCGAAGAATACGGGCGTCAACTGACCTTCACGGAATAGCTCTTGATCAAATTCATTTGATGCGCCGCGCACAAGTTCAAGCTCGTCACGCAAGGTTTCAGCAAGATCGCTACCCACGGCAGTATCGAGTTCAGGATTATCTAACCCCTTAATGATACGAACCTCTTGGATAGTGTGACCGTGGCCGCTTTGATACAAAATAGTCTCATCGCGATGCAGGTGATATATACCCTTAAAACTCTTACCACAGCCAATTGGCCAAGTAATTGGCGCACACAATATATCAAGCTCGGTCTCCACTTCATCAAGCAGCTCCATGGGATCCCGAATATCACGGTCAAGCTTGTTCATGAAAGTAATGATAGGTGTATCGCGTAAGCGAGTGACTTCCATTAACTTACGAGTTCTGTCTTCTACACCTTTCGCGGCGTCGATTACCATAAGGCACGAGTCAACGGCTGTTAGCGTACGATAGGTATCTTCAGAGAAGTCTTCGTGCCCTGGGGTATCCAGCAGGTTTACCAAGTGGTCGCTGTAAGGAAACTGCATGACCGAGGTAGTTACCGAGATACCACGCTCTTTTTCCATCTCCATCCAGTCAGACTTAGCATGCTGACCTGATTTTTTACCTTTTACAGTACCGGCGGTCTGAAGCGCACGTCCGAACAACAGTACTTTTTCAGTAATGGTGGTTTTACCCGCATCCGGGTGCGATATGATTGCGAACGTACGTCGCTTTTTAATCTCTTCTAGAAGTTTCTTATCTGACATCAATACTTATCTTCGTTATCTATTATCCCTGTAAACCAATAACTTACAGGCGCGTTTTATATCGGATAAGCAATGCTTGTCCGCGCAAATTGTATATTGCGATGAAACGCTTGATACGGCTTGGTAATTAATTGCGCGGATTTTAGCATTTTACTGGGCGTAACAGTAGAGCGAAATTACGTAGCACCTGTCTCATGACGGGTTAAATGAATCGACGGTTTAATTTTAAAGATGTCTTCAAATTCTTATCATTCAATTTAACGAAAACCTTCACGTAGACGCTCAACGAACTTATTAGCCTATTCGTCCCACAACCATTTACTTAGCATGCTAACCAAATAAAATACTTAGCATGCTAAATAAATTAATAAGTATTACGATGATGTTTTCAGAACCGATGCCGCTTCACTTAATCGCACTGTTTGCACGTACTTCAAGAAGATGTAGAAAAACGGTCACCAAATCTGTAGCCCACCTTGACCTCACTGAATCGAGGTGGCGTGTGATGATTCATATTGCTTTGCTTGGCGAAGGATGTACCCAACAAATGCTAGCGGAAAGTCTTGAAATAGAGATGCCAAGTCTTACTAGAACGATCAAGCAATTAGAAACCGCAGGGTTGATCAAACGCATTGTTGATAAAAACGATAAGCGAAGCCGTTTGCTTTATTTCACACCAATGGGAAAAGGCCGTATGAATGATATAGAAAGCACGCTCGCCGCGCTGCGGGATGAGGTCTATGCAGGTATATCCGACGAGGAGCTAAATATCATGGCTCTATGTATTAACAAAATTGAGCAAAATGCCGTTCGGCTTCTGGAGGCGAATTAGTGAGTGAAAGAACACCCGACCAAGCTTTTGCAAGGTACGTGAAACTAGCGTTAGTAGCTTTTGCTGCCTGTTTTATATATTTTGTAGTTGCCGATATCCGCATACCAATGACACCTCAAGCAAGGGTGTACCATCAGGTTACACAAATATCACCTCAGCTTAATGGCCCAATCATTAAGGTCTTAGTTAGCAACAATCAACACGTTAAAAAAGGGCAAGTATTGTTCGAAATTGACGATACTCCCTACAATATTGCGCTTGAAAAAGCGCAGATTGAATTGGCGAATGTGGCACAAGAAAATGCTCAAATTGACGCCCAGGTGGACGCAATTAAGGCAAGAATAGCAGCCGCGACTGCCATACTCGTAGAGCGCAAAAATGAATACCAACGATTAAACACATTAATAGAAAGCAACGTAGTTTCTCAACAAGACGTGGATAAAGCTAACGCCCAACTTCAAAGCGCCGAGGCAGATTTAAGCGCACTTAAAGCTGAGTTAAACCAGCAGATTGTAGCTAGGGGAGAAAGAGGCGATCGTAACCTCAAATATCAGGAAGCTCGCAACGCGCTAAATCGTGCAGAATTAAACCTGGTATACACCAGAATAAAGGCTCCGCACGAAGGCATTATGGCAAACATGCAGGTGTCAAAAGGAACCTATGCCAAACAAAGCGTTCCCCTTGCATCTGTTGTAGATAACAAGCTTGACTTGGTTGCTGACTTTAGAGAAAAGTCGCTAACCAATGTAGAAAAAGGCGTGCGTGCTAAAGTTGTTTTTGATGCGATACCTGGGAAGGTGTTTGCGGCGCAGGTGGAAGATTTCGAGGCTGGCGTTAGTGAAGGCCAACTGTCAGCAAACGGCACGCTAGCCACAGTTGAAAAATCGAATCGATGGGTGCGTGACGCGCAACGCCAGCGCGTTCATATCAGCTTAGATGAAGGTGAAGCGCCATTAAATCGTCTGACCAGTGGTGCCAGGGCGACGGTTCAAATTGTTCCTAATAACCCCATAGAAAGCTTTGTCGCGAATGTTCAAATTCGCTTTATCAGTTTATTGCACTACATCTACTAGAACAGGTTATGAAAACACAACTTAGCGAAAATGATGTTCAACAGATGCTTAGAATTGCCAGCGGCGCGACTCTCGGGTTTACTATATCAAAGGCAATGGACTGGCCGAACCCGATATTTTTTACACTTTACCCCATTCTATTACTAGGGCTGGTAGCCGTTTTAAATGGGCACATAATAAGACAGTTTCTTGCAGCGACCGTATTCCCAGCAATGGTTGTGCTAGTAGTGTATGGTTTGTTTGGAACCCACCCGCTGCTTATTACACCATTAATCGCAGCAACCTTTGCTTTTTTATTTTGGCAAATGAGTAAGGGCACATTATTTTTGTTTGGCGCATTTTCTCTGGTTGGGCTGTCGTTACAGCTGCACTTCGCAAGTTACAGTAACGATGGAATAGACATCTACCCGTTGGTGATTTCAAATATTGGCGCAATTTTACTTGCTTTAGGCATCGCTTTTGCCTTACACCTAATATTCCCCGATAGAGCACCGCGAACACCACCGCCTAAGGTCTCTAAAGATCAAGCGAGCATCCGACACGAAGTCATCTTATGCTCGACAGTGGCTACGTTATCTTTTGCTGTGTTTCAAACCTTCGATTTAGTTGATTCTATTTCGGCGCAAGCAGCGAGCATACTGATTCTGTTCCCTCTTTGCTGGAAAGGGGCCACCTTGAGCGGTTGGCAGCGAGCAATAGGCACCTTGATTGGGTGCAATTTAGCCCTGCTCGCTCAGCTGGTTTTGCTGAATTACAGCGATACGTTATTTTTCGCTAGTTTTAGCCTGTGGATATTGGTCTTTTTTATAAGTCGGCAGCACGTTTTGAACGGTGGTGGCGCGGGGACCGGCTTTGGCGTACTTACCACTTTTGGCATCTTGTACGGACAGTCACTTTCCCCCCAACAAGATATTATATACAGTGCGCTTTATCGGTTCTCGTCTGTTGCGGTAGCCATTGCATTGAGCCTGTGTGCTATTTTTGTTGTACATAGCCTACTGAATAAACATCAATCTACACGGCATCACACGTTTTCTTGACCTTACTTTCAACATGCTAGACCTGAGTAGTGCTCTATAGATATAAGCTGATAATTATGTGTTTTTGTTTTTATTTATTGGGCGCTTACATTTTTAAACAATGTGCTATATTGATTTTTAAACAAAAAGTAACCAACAGTACAAGGACGATGAATGCTGCGAATATTATTCGCATGGCTTGTAATAGCATGCTTTTGCCCAACCGCTAACGCAGCTAATTTCAATGATCCTCAGTCTATGCTGCCTTTAGACAGCGATGTCGTTTTTGCAGTAAGCAACTCCGCTGAACTTACAGGCGATGAACAGTGGTTTTATAACGCTGATGTTATAGAAAGGTCGCCTTCACAGTATTTACATTTTAAAGTTCGCGTTTACAACCAATTGGATACGCAAGTTCCTGTCTGGTTTTCAATTAGCTTTCCAGCAATAAAACGTTTAACAGTGACTGACGGCACTAAAAGGTGGGTAACGGGCGACAGTTTGCCTTTTAGCTCTCGTTCTGTGAATGCGCCGAACTACCACTTTCCTTCCATATTACCACAGTCAGCCTATACAGAATTTAGCGGCACTATGAAAGGCGAAATATTAAGGTATAGCTTTTCAGTCGCTACACCTGAATATTACAGCAACCTTTATATGAAAACCTTGCAGCGGGATATGGCGTTTTTCGGTGCAATGGGGCTGCTTACTGTACTTTGTACATTGGGCTTCATTGCTAGCCGCAATTTAGTCTTTTTAAGCTTTGCCTCGTTCATTTTTACTATAACCTTTTGGTTTTTGCGCGTCTTCGGTTACGCGTTTGAATTACTTTGGCCTAATACGCCAAATTTGAACGATATTAGCTATGCTGTAAGTATTTACTCTGTTTTGATTACCGCCTTTTGGGTTTTGTTTCAGACACTAGCCAGAGACAACCATGAAGTGTACGGAGCGAAGCCCGTCAAACGGTTCTGCGCGATTTTGCCTTTTATGGGGATATTATTATGGCAAAGCGTAGGGCTTGATTCTGCACTAAAACTTCCTGTAATTCTCTTTTTCCCTTTCTTGTTAATTGCCGGTATCACCATCTTTGTAGAGCACAAGCGAGGCTCTGACAGAGCCAAATGGCTAGCTGCCGCTATGCTTCCAGTAACATTTAGTACCCTAGTCCTTACTATTATTGCACTTTTTGAGGTCGAGCTTTATCTAGAGCCTATCGCCACTTTCATGACTGGACTCGTGATGACCTGTCTGTTTATGGTCGCGCTTACCGCGAACTACATGGTTAAGGTTGCGCAAAGAGAAAGAGACGCACAGAAAGAAGCAGCACAATTAAAAAGTGAACAGACATTTAAACTAGAAGCGCTGGTGAGAGAGCGTACACTAGCGCTCGAACAGACCAACATTGCTTTGGCAGAGTTAGCTTCTAAAGATAGCTTAACGGAATTGCCCAATCGTCGTACGCTGGACCTATTTGTAGATAAAACGTTTGATAAAACCTTACACAATCATGCCGCGCTAGCCATTGCGCTAATCGACTTAGATCACTTCAAAAGTATCAACGATACGTTTGGACACGATGCAGGTGACGAAGTACTAAAAGGCATTGCTAACATTCTTGCGCCGCTTAATGATGAGGGACAAGTAGCAGCGCGCTATGGTGGAGAAGAATTTGCCATTGCAAAGCGTGTCACACAGCCTAATGGTAACCAGTCTAGCGAAGCCGAGGAATTTGCAAAACAATTGGAAATCGTCCACCGTGCCTTTAATCAGTTAGCGATTGCATCGATAGATAACAGGAAACTGGGAGCATGTATAGGTTGGACATTATGTAAAGGCTCCGACGATATTGTCGAAGCCTTTAGGCGAGCTGATAAAGCCCTTTACGTAGCCAAAGATAAAGGAAGAAACTTAATCATTCCGGCTTTATGACACCGCAACCACTGCCTTTCGTTTGTCTTCTTTTGAAAATTGCAGCGCGTTGTTCAAATTATCGAATTCAAACACGTTAGGTATTTCGACAACCAACGTTTGCGCAGCAACTTGCTCAAGTAACGCCTCACCGTCTTTCACCAAACGCTGCCACTGTGACAAATCGCCATAATCATGCAGCGCACCTAGCGCTATCTCATGATAAGAAATAGTGCGAGTGAAAGGCGCATCAACAGGCACTTCAATACGACCTAGAATACTCACCACGTGACCATTAGCTTCAAGAAGCGGCACAAGTGACGCCGCATAGTCTGGCCCGTTCGCGTCGAAAAGCGCGTAAAATGTTTGTCCTTCAGGTTTACCGCGATGGATGGCTGTTACTCCCATTTCAGCAGCTTGCTCTTGCGTAAAGCTTCCTGAGATAACATGTACATTAAAACCAGCCTGAGAAAGCATTTGCGCCAGCAGTTTGTTAACGGCGCCCATACCGCTGACTAACACGTTAGCCCCCTTTCTGACCGGCACTTTACTGAACGCTTGCCAGGCAGTAAGCATCGGACATGGCAACGCAGCAGCTAGCGCAAAATCAACGCTTTCTGGCACGACCATTACACGGCTAGCATACACTTCACTATGGTCGGCAAAGCTTCCGTTTTCACCCAGACTATGATGGTAAGCCACCCGCTTACCAAGAAGACTGTTATCAACGCCCTCACCTACAGCGACAACAACACCCGCACCGTCCACACCGGGAATATGCCCTTTTTCCCAGTCGCGCGGGTTATCATCGATAAACTTCCAGTCAACTGGGTTAATGCCAATAGCATAGTTGCGCACGATAATACGCCCGGCCTTAGGCTCAGAAAGCTCGCGTACCTGCTTTACCAGTGATGCGCCAGCTTGTTCAAATTGCCAAACGTTAGCTTGCATAAAAGCTCCTTAACACAGTGATTTTTCCGATTAGTCCCACGCAGGTGAAAAATCTGGGTTAGCTTGACGGTCGCCACAATCTAGCGCGTCAATTTTTGCGATATCGTCAGCGCCTAGGGTAAGTTCAAGCGCTTTGAAATTGGTTTCCAGATTCTTGCGCTTAGTCGACGATGGAATAGTGACTAAACCATGGGCCAGCTCCCAGGCTACCACTACCTCAGCAGTGCTCACGCCATGCTTATCTGCAATTGCAATGATGGTCTCGTCTTTTAACACTTTACCAACAGCAAACGGCATATATCCTGTCACTGTGATACCGTGTTTCTCACACGCTGCACGCACTTTTTCATTAGTAAGATAAGGGTGTACCTCTACCTGATTCGTGGCAATAACGCCCTCGCCCAAGATACGCACCGCTTCTTCAATTTGTGCCACGGTAAAGTTAGAAATACCAATTTCTTTTGTGAGTCCCAGTTCCTTAACGCGCAGCAATTCTCCTAGGTACTCTTCCATGCTTTCGCCGTTTTCCGGTGACGGCCAATGAATAAGTAGCAGGTCAACATACGACAGTTGAAGCTTTTCCAAACTCTCTTTTACGCTATCCACAAAGCTTGCTTTATTCAGCTTGTCATTCCACACCTTGGTGGTGACGTAAAGGTCTTCACGTGCAACAAGATTGTTTGCAATAGCGTCTTTAATAGCGCGACCTACCGCTTCTTCATTGCCGTATATTTGCGCCGTATCAATATGACGGAAACCCACTTCAAGTGCCATTGTCACGCTGTTATAGGCTTCATCGTCTTTTAAGCGAAACGTGCCTACACCTAGCGAAGGAATTTTAGATTGTGACTGATTTACATTCGGCATGATGCCTCCTTGTTGGTTCCGTTATTTATGAAAGTGAGGTAATACGTTGTCAGCAATGCGCTGCATCGCGTCTTCTACTGGTTGCGTATTACGTCTGAAGTGCAGGCCAATATGATCAACCCCCGCTTCTTTCATTGCATTGAGTTCTTTGATAAGCCCATTTACACCAGTTTCAACCCCGAACCGGTGGCGTTTTATGGGCGCTTCATCGTCTTCAACCAAGTTGAGATGAATAAAACTAACGTAAGGCTTATTGCCCGCGACATTTCGCCATAGTTCTACGCGCTTTGCATGGTCGTTCGGTGTACCTGGATACGCCAACCAACCGTCCATATTTTCTCCAACCCACTGAGGGCTTTGCTGAGCGAGCCCTGCAACGTACAAAGGCGGCGTGGTTGAGCGCGGTAACAGTGACATGCCAGGCTCAAGGGAATTCTCACCGTGCTTTACAATTTCAAGTGACTGCCTGAACTGCTCGCCGCGACTGTCAAAATCGACATCGAACAACGGATACTCGACCGGTCTATCCCCACTGGCTACACCGAGTATAAGGCGGTCGTTACTTAGCTGCTGCACCGTTGCTGCCGCCTTTTTAACAAGCCATGGCTGCCTAAGAGGTAAAACAACAGCGGCTGTGCCTAATAGAATATTGTCTGTGATACCCGCTAAATAGCCCAGGTAAGTGAATGTTTCGAAAACCTGAGCGGCATCACCGAAGCTAGGGTCATAAACCGGTACATCTCGTACCCACGCTGCTTTAAACCCTAGTTTGTCGGCTAATTGAATACGGCTGTGATGCTCGGTCATATCAGGTACTCCGAATGGCGTACCTTTTGTGGCGTCGAAATGCGCCCAGTCGTTATCTAGCGGAAGCTCTACACCTACTGAGAACGTATGTTGTGCAAGCTTATCAAAGGTATTTGTCGTCATTATGACCTCCTTACGCACTCGTTGTATTATTCGCCGTATTGGCAGTACTGAGTGCGCGCTTGTCTAAATAGCCGCTGTATCGCGTAACAAGTAACGCTGCAACAGAAATAATTGCGCCAATCCATGCGGTATCAGATAACTGCATGCCGTCTACAATTGCACCGCCCAGAATTGAACCCACTGCTATGCCAATGTTAAATGCCGCGATATTTAAACCTGAAGCGACATCAACAGCATTAGGGGTAAACTTCTCTGCTAATTGAACAACGTACACCTGAAGTCCTGGAACATTGCCAAAGGCAAAGGCGCCCCACACTAAAACGGTGATCACTGCGGCAACTTTACTGCCCATGGTAAACGTTAGCGCAAATAAGATGATGGCAAGGGCTGAAAAGATGATTGTTAGCGCGCGAATCGGGCCTTTTTTGTCAGCAAGCTTGCCACCATAAATGTTGCCTACCGCGACAGATACACCGTAAACCAGCATAATTAAGCTAATGGCTGAGGGCGCAAAACCCGCCTCTTCCTGCAATATAGGGGCAAGGTAGGTGAATGCCGTAAACGTGCCGCCATAGCCCAATATCGTCATCAGATACACTAATACCAGACGAGGCTGAACCAACACCTTCATTTGTTCACTCAAGGTGGCCGGCTTACTTTGTTTAAGATTACCCGGTACCAGCAACGCACTGCCAATTAGCGCAAGCGTGCCAAGCGCGGAAACCACAAGGAAGGTTGCTCTCCAACCGAAGTTTTGACCAATCCAGGTACCCAAAGGTACGCCAGTAACCAAGGCTACGGTTAAGCCCGTAAACATAATGGCAATAGCACTGGCTTCTTTTTCTTTCGCCACTAGCCCTGTAGCAATAGTTGATCCTATGGAAAAGAACACACCGTGGGCAAGGCCTGTCAGTATGCGGGCTAGAATTAGGCTCTCGTAGCTAGGGGCTTGCCAGGCAAGAATGTTACCTGCCACAAATAGCGCCATTAAGCTCAGCAGAACATGCTTTCTGTTCCACTTTCCCGTAAGGGCGGTAAGAACCGGTGCGCCAACGGCAACACCAACAGCGTACAAGCTTACCAGTAAGCCTGCACTCGGTAGTGTAACGCCAAGATCGGTCGCAATTGTAGGCACAAGCCCCACTATCACAAACTCTGTTGTGCCAATAGCAAACGCACTTAACGTTAATGCAAACAATGCAATAGGCATTTCAATTATCCTCAAAAAGTAATTAACGTAATTGGAGTCGTTGCCGACGCCAGCAATTCCCTTCAAGCGAACAACTTAACCGTCTTTCGGGGAGTCATTTATAAAGTGCGTACAGTCTGACGATATTTTTATTTGCAAAAAACAGCACTAATGACAAAATGCTTTTGCGATATTTGAAAATATAAGGTGTGTAATGCCAGTCTCATCAAAAACTGAAGATTTAGAAGCCTTTCTAACCGTTGTGGATACAGGTAGTTTTTCCAGTGCTGCTAATTTGCTTAATCAGCAAGTTGCGAAAGTAAGCCGAGCTGTTACCCGTCTTGAAGATACGTTAGATGTAACCCTATTGAATCGCACTACTAGGCGGTTGGAACTAACAGAAGAAGGTGAGCTTTTCCTGCAATATGCCAGAGACGGGCTAAATATATTAGAAAAAGGCGAAGAAGCTTTACGGCTATTAAAGCGCGCCCCGTCTGGAAAACTTCGGGTTGATGCCGCGAGCCCGTTTGTATTCCACCAGCTAGCGCCGTTAGTGGGAGAATTTCGAGAAGCGTTTCCTGACATAACCCTCGATATCACCAGTCACGATAGTATTATTGACCTGTTGGAACACAAAACCGATATCGCAATACGTATTGGTGATTTAAGCGACTCGAATTTACACGCAAGGCGCTTAGGAAAAAGTAAGCTGCATATTGTGGCGAGCCCACAGTATCTTGAAAAATATCCCATATCTGAAAACGATGATGGAATTAGCACGCTAAACAAACACAAACTGATTGGCTTTAGCGACTCACCAAGTCTAAATAAATGGCCGCTTAAGCAAGATATCAACTTACAGTACAGTCTTCGTGCATCAAGCGGCGAAACTATTCGCCAGCTGTGCTTGGCAGGTCAAGGTATCGCGCTACTTTCTCACTTTATGGTACACAAAGATATCAGCGCGGGCACGCTTGTCGATGTGTTTAGCGACGATATCGTCAGTCCAAACCGCAGAGAGTCGGTACAAGCGGTTTACTATAAAAATAGCGCTGTATCGTCTCGTATCTCTGCGTTTTTAGATTTTATACAGCCTCGACTAACTCTTTAACTTACCGTTATTTCGCGTGGCCTTTACCTAATATCTTTTTAAGTGTGCTTTGAGGAAGGCCATTTACTATTAGCGCGGCTATCATCAATATTGCGCCGGCCATAACCATAGGCAGTAGCGTTTCTTTAAGCAATATCACAGAGCTTACATAGCCCACAATTGGCGTAAGTGTGCTAATTAGAACGATTTTATCTGGGGGTAATTTAGGCCCCGCCGCTACCATAAGGCCGAATCCGAGACCCGTTGCCACTGGCCCAATGTACGCCAGTAGCAACCAATCCCTTATATCGTAAGCCCCAAAATTAGGTGTTGGTTCAACTATCAGTGCAATAGCAAGCATGGCGAAACCTGCGATGGTAAACTGCCAGAATACCGCCTCAATAACGCTACCTTTCCATTTATGAAAAGACACTCTTCGAATAGCAACTGCCCACAATGCAGACGCTAACAACATCCCAAAGAGCGGCAGCCAAGCGCCTGGTTCTCCCGAAGCAAATAAAATCATTGCGCAGCCAATAGTAGAAATACCGGTAAGGATTAATCGTTTAGAAGGCGGGCGTTGCCGATACCATAGGGTGTCAATAAGCAGCATCCAAAGCGGTGTGGTGTAAATAAGAATACTCGCCGTGCCCGCGGGTATAAACTGCAGTGAGACAGTAATAAGCCCCATTGATAGGATAAACTGGAAAAACGCTACAACAAAAACCACCGAGCGATCTTTGCGATTTAATACTGGTAAACGTTTCTTGGTGATAAGTACAAACAGCGCGAGTACGGGAAGGCTTAACAAGAAGCGCAAGCACACCATCCATACAGGCCCGACAATCTCAAGCCCTAATTTCATGCCTGGCCAGTTAAGTCCTAAACACAACACCGCAACCAAAAGCATTTTAATGCCTTTTGATTGCTCTTTTTCCGCCACCGATGATGAAGACATGCGTTTTAAAAAATCCAATTACACGAACTGCGTTAAGAGAAGTTTCTACCGCCCGGTAAGCTGAATGTAGGCGGAGAATTTTGAGGGCGCAAATATAAGTGAATTAGCAAGGGATTAAAACCTTCCTGACCGTGCAAACACGCCAATTTATCGACCAAATGGTCAACTTTTTAAAACCTTGTGGAAACTTTGCTATACGGGTGGTTAATCACTGATAAACACTATGACTTACAGGTACAATGCAACAGACAGCAGCTTCCGCTCCCCTTTTTCTATTTTGCTAACGCTGTGCATGTATTTATCTGGCCGAAAAAAGTAAATGCGGTTAAAGAGGTTAAAGATGACTTTCTCTGCCCAAAACTGACCGCCGCGCTTCGGCTTTTTAAGCACCACATTAAACTTAAAGTAACGCCCGCTGCCCATAGGGTCATTATGCTCTAACACGCTATGACCCTCTTTGTAGGTAATTACATTTATAGCAAATCGTTTTGATGAGATTAAAGCCTTGTTGAGCACTTTAGCCATGCTATTTCTACCTTGCTTGATGGTAACGTGTTCTAATTTAAACACGCGCGTATGGTCTGGAAGCGTATGCTGAGTTCAGAAAGTGCTTTGATATACGCGAAACGTATATGCCTAGGAATACAAACACTAGGCCAAGGTGGGGTTTGTCCACTTCATGATTTTAGCGTTTTCTTTTTGTGCGCTGTTTCCATTACTCTTGTCATGCCCGTCATTATCACTTTTTACTGTGTAATAGTTTTTGCGGGTTTCTATATGCTCAAACCCCGAGTTCTCGTAAAGCGCAATAGCAGTATGGTTACTTTCACGCACTTCTAGCCACATTTCACGCATTGCATTTTTCACTGATGTCTCAATGACAAAATCAACTAAAGCGCGACCTACACCCTTGCCTCTTGCGCGACTGTCTACCGCAATATCCATCAGCGTAGCTTCATCAACGACTTCAAGCATAATGGCATAGCCAACAATCTTGTCATTATCAAAGGCGAACACCCCGTAATAGGGTTTGGTGAAACAGTCCGCGAAGGTACTTAGTTTCCAAGGCGACACGTGTGCCTCTTGATGGATAGCATGGGCAAGTTCAATGTGCTCGTTAAAGCCTTGCGGCGGTACGATTGTTAACTTCATCGAGGCCACTACTGGCCGTTAGCGGAGTGGTTTAATTTGCGTGCTGCGCTGATAAGCTGCGCCCACAGCTCCCGTTTTTGCACAGTTGTGAGTTTAAGCGGTGTGGCTGGTAATATAATGGCCGTTGCGTTTACCGATAGCGTACGGCCAATCGTTATGGTGCTAGCCCACTGTGACGGTATACCCAACTGAACACAGGCTAGCTGTAAGTCCTTCAGCCATTGCTGTGATTTTGCTTTCTGTTCTGCACTTAACGGAATACCTTCTGGCGATGCAGGCCCTTTTGCGCCAATAGACTTTGTTAAAGACTCTTGCGAGGTAACCGCATTGTCGAAAGACGGCGAAATGTTGTGTGACTGTGAAGCACCTGTTTCGGTTTGCCCTACTTTCCCTTCATTGTGCGACGCGCCAGATGTGGAAAGTTTTACTGCCCCGCCGTTTTTAGGCTTAGCCTTATCTTTCGCGCTACTGCCAACATTTGCCCGCAACTGAGCAAGACGTGATTGCTTTTCTTCTTGAGATATTGGCGTTGAAGGCGGCTTATTGGTTTGAGCGTTTTGGCTGAAGGGTAATTGTGTCGATGAACTACTAGCAGTTCCGACGTTGCGTTGTACTGCATTAGTATTGTTTTGTTTCGCTTGGTCTTCCTGCTTTAGCTCAGTGTAGGCTTCTTTGGTGATCCAAACCGGGATCCCCATTTCCTGTAAAACCGCCTGCTGATATGAAGTAAGAGACATTGCGCAAAAACACCTAACGTGGATAGTTCATCGTATTTGTTTAGTTTACTAAAGTTGCAGGCTTGGTTGAATAACTATCGCGTTCTTTTGCTCGGATTGCACCTGCTGTTTAATGCTTAAGCGCTAATTCACAAGCGTTAATTCATAAGGGTTATTCGCGAATTTATAATGCCTAGCCCTTGGTATAAGAGGAAATAAAACAGCTGCAGCAAATTAAGCACTAGCAACAGAAACCAATAAAATCTAAGAAGAATTTAATAAAGAAACGATTTAGGATTTGAACGTAAACGTTCACAGGAAGAGAAAGTGGCAGGGGTGGAGGGACTCGAACCCCCAACCATCGGTTTTGGAGACCGCTGTTCTACCAATTCGAACTACACCCCTAGCGCGCTGTGCATTATACGGATGACATTAAAAAGGTAAAGCCTTTTTATCATCACATACAACTGCATGCTTAATTAACATGCAATGCGCTGTTTTTTCAATCGAATAGTGCTGAGTTTAAGTGATGCGCAACTTTTCATTCAGCCCTCTACCCAAGTTTGAAAAAGGCAATACATAGGGTTTATTAGATAGAAGTCTCCCCTGCTTTCCCTATACATGTTTCGTTGCATTGAGCGCTGCAAACCACAAATCATTCGTGATAGCGACAATCTCGGTATGCAGTTCAAATTTCTCGAGCGCCTTATGTTCATCTATATTCATGATGGCGGCGTAATGCTGCATCAACTCATCACTTTCTTTATTATCGAGTTTATTGATAAGGCAGCAGCTAGCTAAATCGAAGTAGCGATTGCCCATTGCTGCATATTCCCAATCAATAATTGTTACAGTGTTGTCTGCACTTATTAACAGGTGATTAATCAGCAAATCGTTATGGCACAACACATAGTCATCATCGTCTTCTTCGCTCTTTATTGCTTTTTTACGAAACGCCTGCGCCTTTAAATAAAGCTCGCTGCTTATATCGAGCTGTGCAGCATCACTGTAATGGAGCCATCTTGCGGCTAAATTTAATGGCCTAGCGGTTACAGGTAGTGAATGAATACGCGCGAGAGCCTTTGCCAAAGTATATAAAGGAAGTCTATGCGAAGAAAACGTTGCACTTTCACTGTGGCTTTGCCACCGTTCAACCCAGATGGTTTCATCATCGCTTAACCATATGGGCTGTGGCGCTACACCCAATCCGTAAAGCTGTTGCTGCAAAGCAAACTGATGCTGACGTTCCACACCGCTAAAATCATCATCGCCCATCCATTTAACGGCTAAATCGACAGGGGTATCTTCAAGCTTCTGATTATTATTACTTCGATGATTGCCGTTCCTTGAAAGTAATGGGTTAGTCACCGGGTCTTGAACGCGATAAACACGATTTACCGCACCAGCTGGATGTATAGAAATTTTAGCACTGTCGCTAAGGTTAAGCGCCTTTTGCAGCGTGGCGATGATATCCAACTTGTTCACCTTGTTTCTTATATTGCACCAGCCACTGATAATAGCCAAATACCGCAAAGCCCACGTAACCCAAAAATAGGCAAGCTGACAATGCATAACCCACTTGCAGGTATAAATACGCAGAAGCTAAATTGATGAAGAACCAATAAACCCAGTTTTGCAGAATTTTATGTGCCACCATAAATGTGGTTATTACGCTAAGTAAATTAATGCCTGCATCTAATAGTAGGTACTCACTATTAAACTGTGAGCCTGCTACTTCAGACAAAACCCATGCGAGCAGTAACATGCTAGGTACAATGAGAAAATGTACCCAAATCGGCCAGTGACGTACCGGCTTAATATCGCCGTTTTCCGCCCCTTTCGACCACTGATAATAACCGTATCCCGCCATTATCATGTAAAAGAAATTAAGCGCAGACTGAAATGGCAAAGTCACCTGCCAAAATAGCCAAGTGTAAATCGCCGTACTTACAAAAGCACATAGCCAACACCAGCTATTTTGTTTTGCAGCTAACAGTACGTAGGCAATAGCAAGGACAACCGCTACCCACTCTAATAGTGAAGTAGCGGCAATTTGTGAGGTAAACTCAGAAAATAAGTTAGCCATTAAGACGATTTTCTGGATTGCATGGCATCGAAGTTAAGAAACTTGGCCACGAAAATAGCCTGCCCCACTTCTTCATGGGTTCTTTGCATTTCTTCACTAAGTACATTCATTACCACACCATAGTCACCGGTAACCTGCGTGCTGGTTGAACTTGTTGAAACCGTGATCTCACTGTAGCTATTTAACCTATCTATGAAATCTTGAATAGGCGGAATATATTCGTTTACCAGTGGGTACAACGACAACTCAACCATAACTTGCATGCTCGTTTCCTTTTATTTTAAAACGCGTATTTAACAGTGATACCGAACTGACGACCATTACCTATTTGGTAATATGGCTCTTCAAAGGCATATTCATCGCGAGGGTCGTTACTAAAACCACCGAAACCTCGAGTGTAGTACTCGCGGTCAAATGCATTTTGGATCCACAGCGAGGTTTGCCAATCACCGTGTAACACTACGATTTCAGAGTTAACCAGTGTTGTGCTTGGTGCGGTTACATCATGGCCGTCAGAAAAACGGTATTCGCTTTTATAGTCTACGTCTACGCGCCAAAGCACGTCATCTGTAAGTGCGTACTCACTATAAAGGTTTGCCGTCCATTTAGGTGATTGAGCCTGTCGTTGCTCTGATACTTCAGTGCCGTCTGCAAGCGTATACCCTTCAAAGGTAGCGCTTAGGTAACCAACACTTGCATCAAGCTGCCATGCATCACTAGCAATCCAGCTAAGCTCCAGCTCGGCTCCTTTGTTTGTTCCTAAATCAGCATTATCAATAATATCTACGAACCCTGCCGTACCGTCATCACGAGTGATTACGTCAAAATCGCTCACCTGAGTATCTTTTCTATCCATATAGAAAATTGCAGCACGAGCAACAAGGTCAGGCGTTAATAGCGGGCCTTTTACGCCTACTTCATAGTTCCAATTGTACTCTTCGCCGAAGAATCTCTGGTCGTCATTCACGCGGCTGTCGGGGTTAAAGCCTGCACCTTTGTAGCCGCGCGAGATACTGCCGTAATAGAAGTGCTCGCCTTGTGTATACTGAAGCGCTACTTTTCCGCCGACCATGGTGGTATCAAAAGCACGTGTAAGCTGATTATTATCAGCGTAATCAAAATCGTAGTTTTCTACTCTCAAACCCGCTACAAGTGCTAGGTTATCATTCAAACGGCTTTCTGTTTGTGCATAGATAGCAGTGGTTGTTGGTGTATATTCACTGGCAAAGTCACTGTCTAAATACGTGTACTGACGCAGCAACTTTTCTTCTGTGTTTTTATAGAATACACCTAAGGTCCAGTCGGTCATACCATCGAAAAGCGCGGCACTGTCAGACGAGACAAAACGCAACTCACCTGTTTGGGTTTCGACATCGCGGTAGTACGCGTCAAAAGAGGTGTAACCCCACGGATGAAAACCGGTGAATGTCCAATCTTCATCATATCCATAAGCGATGTTATGAGAAGCATGAGTAGCAATAAGAATGAGATCGCCCGCGGCCGTACTCGTTGTTGAGCGCGCACTTACTGCGTGAGTTTGATGTTCGTCAAAACCTGGCTCGTCAGACAGTGTTTTGTTGTCGTTATCAAGCGAGAACGCATCGTAGCCGTTGTCAATGTCGTACCAGCGATAAGTAAGCGCGAGTGTGGTTCTCTCGTCGACGCTGCCTTCTACAGCGAAGCGCAATGCGGTTTCATCGATATTATTTGTATCGCTTCTACCTAAAAACGTGTTTTCTACAAAACCATCGCTACGGTCATGAACCAGCGCAACGCGGTATCCCCAATCAGAATTAATATCGTCGCCAGTGGCACCTTCAATACGGTAGCTATCTTTGTTACCAATGCGAGCCTCAACGTAGTCTGGCCCATCGCTGCCTACATTGTTACTGGAAAGTTTAACTGCCCCTGCCAGTGCGCCAGTACCATACAGCGTGGCCTGAGGCCCGCGATAGACTTCTAGCTGATTGGTATCAAAAATAAGGCCCGCTGCGGCAAGACCAGAAAAATCGAATTCATCGACAATAAAGCTCACAGAAGGATTGATTGGTTCGGCAAATTGGCTACGCTCTCCAATACCGCGAATTTGCACAAAGCGGCCACGAGACGCGCCAGCAGCAAAATTAACGTTTGGAATACTGTTTAACACACTGTCGATATGGCTAGGCTGCCTACTGCGAAGACGCGTTTGGTCTAAAATAGTCGCACTGGCGCTTAACTGATCCAGTGTGGTTTGACGAAAATCGCCAGTAACAACGACGCGTTCAATATCGGTTGGCGCGCTATTTGGACTTTTACTTACATTGGTATCTTGCGCATAGGCTGCAACAGAACTCGCAAGTAATGAAAGCGTGAAAAGTGTTTTATACATGGGATCTCTTGTTCTTATTTAAGAAAAAAGATCCGGGTCTAACGGCAGGTGATAAGGCTATATTGTGAACCATCCCTACGCCGGTATTATCCGGATCAGGTTTAAGGGTTCCCACACATGTGGATCTCAGACCGAAAACGGACACCCCTTGGTATTGCGTTAAAGTACTCTGTAAGGAGGCTTTAACAACTGCGACGGAGTCTACCAGTTCGATACGCGCCGTCAAGAAGATAAGACATTAAGCTAACGTCAGAATTTTTATATGATATAAGGCATTAGAAGCGTGCAGTTAGTCCGCGTCGATATTCATGTTTAGGCGACGGACTTCATCGTCAGTCTGAGCCTTTAACCCTTCCAGCGTTTTGCCATGTGCCGTTGGTTGACGCGTATCTGGGTCAACTTTTACAAAAACGATATCGTCTGCAAAACAAATAGTTTTCTTGGTGGCTTTGTTACGAACCAAGCAGCTTACAGTAATAGACGTTCGGCCCACAGCCTTAGTTTCTAGGCCAAATTCTACGATATCCCCCTGCATAGCGGGTGATTCAAAGCTTATTTCACCAATATGCTTTGTTACCAAGCAGTTGGTTTCTAACTGACAAATTGCCCAAATGGCAGCTTCTTCGTCTATCCATTCTAACGCGCGCCCACCGAACAAAGAATTGGCATAATTAAGATCGTTTGGCATTACTAGACGCCGAGAAAGAAAGCGCATTCGAATTCCTCATAATAAATCGCTACTATAGCGTCAGATTATACCGAAAAAACTGATTCATGGCGCTAATTCAATTACGCGAATGGCTTCTAGCCCCCTATCGCAAAGACAGCTGCAAAAACGGCTCACAGGCTACTCCCCTGCTTCACCGAAGAATGCTGGTTATTTCAGGAGGTAATGACTTTTGTGAAGCTGCGATATCTAGCCTTAGAAGCTCAACAAATGAGCTGTCATCGTTAAGTATTTCGAACCTCACTGGCAACGCATTAAAAGGAAAGATGCGAAAACAAGTGCTTGGCGTCGAATGTGACATTGCCTTATTGGATTGCCGCGATTCCTTTAAGCCAGGTGATATTATGGCTGTGGCGGGCATTGTTAAACGTAGTGGCTGCTTAATACTCATTTGCCCAGAATTTAACGCATGGGTCGACAATATAGCGGTGCCTTTCTTATCAGAAGGGTTTACGCTTAACCACAGTCGATATCTTTCTCGCTTCATTGAGAACTTGCGTAAAAACCCATACATGGGTTTTCATACTGAAACGGAGACTGTTCTTCCCAATGTTTCCATTTACAGCGTAGAACAAGGATCAATTTACAACGAACACGCAAATACCCGTTTTCGCTCTGTTGAGCAAGAGCACGCCTACTATCAGTTGCATCAAGCATACATGCGTAATCATCTTTATGCGCTTATCACAGCACCAAGAGGTAGAGGTAAATCATCCCTTTTAGGCCTATTTATCGATAGCCTTGTAAAAGAAGGTAAGCACATTTTACTTACCAGCGAACGTTCTGAAAACGTAACAAATGTTTTATCTCGCTTTGCAGAATCTGAAGAAGCAGACAACCTGAACGTAAAATTGTATACGTCGCAAGTGGCAAGTATGGAAACACAACGAGCGGAACAGCAAACTGCGCCAAAAGGTTTGGTTAAGTGGGTCCCGCCCGATAGTGAGTTGCTTTTTGGCAAAGAAGACACGAAATATGACCTCGTTATAGTAGATGAGGCTGCGTCCATGCCACTTCCCGTTATTCACCGAATAATGGCGTATAACCCACAGTGGGTGTTAAGCACCACACTTTTAGGCTATGAAGGCTCAGGAAGGGGTTTTATTCATAAACTCATTCCCAATTTACCAAACGAGACTTTACATCTAACGCTAACAACACCTTTACGTTGGTTTGAAAACGATCCTGTTGAGGCCTTTCTTAATAACACCTGCCTGTTTGAAAATGATTGCATGAACGATGCTGGTTGGAACGTAAACTCAGAAAGTAGCATACAAAATAGCATAGCCTTTCTTACATCACTCAATACCTCTGAGCTAATAACGGCGTGCGAATTTGATATTTGCTCTTTTGAGAATGTAGACGAAAACATACTGCGGCAAATCATGTCTTTGCTTTCACTTGCTCACTACCAGACCACCCCTGACGATTTTATGCGCCTGATGGATAGTCCAGATGTTCTGGTCGTGACTTTTAAAGTTAAAGACCTAGTACTTGCTACAGCAATAATTAACATAGAAGGCGGAGACTGCCTAAGCGATGTTGCTCTTGGTATAGCAGAGGGTAAGCGACGCCCCAAAGGTCATTTAGGAGCGCAACGATTAACACTCCTATCTGCCGACTTTAATGCTGCAACACAGAGCTATTGGCGAATAAACCGCATTGCTGTTCACCCAAAGCTTCAAGATAAAGGTGTTGGCAGCCTACTAATCAAAAAAATAGTGAAACAAGCCCGTAAGCGCACTATTGATGCAATATTAACGTCTTACGGAACGACAAATAAACTTGATGGATTTTGGTCTAATAATGACTTCTACATCGTTGATTATGGTCGAAAGCCTAATAAAGCCAGTGGTGAAACCAGCGCTTTGGCTGTGTTACCTATAAACAATTATACCAATGAACTGGTTGAAAAAGTCGTAGCCCTCAAAGCGAGTTTCATTAGTGCACTTAGTCTGCACGAGCTACCCATTTCTGTTCTTGAAATCTATATAAGTAAGCTAAACCACTTTACACAGGGAACGCGAACGCTTGATGATACTTGGCCTATATTGAATAAATTAGCGAGCGAGGCAAAGCTCTGCCCTAAAGCAACAAATGACAGGCACGAAACCAAACACAGTAATGACGCTGAATTACTTAATACTAGCCTCTACGTACTCAATAAGCTTATAAAAATAATGAATACGAATAGTTACCTAGTATCACTATTTGAAATCTCAGATATGAATATGGCGCTTATTAAAGAAGTGCTAGAAGACAACGGTATTAAGGTAAATGGGTTGAAAGGATTAACGGCAGCAATTAGGGCTATATTGCGCCCCGCATTCGAGTAACTTTCTTGGATACTGTTAAGTGAAGTGTCGTTAGATACGTTATTTGCTATCGCCCTTTTTACAAGTCACTTTTACGACGGTTCAGTTTCTACTCTAAAGTCATACACTAAAGCTTACGCCAATAAAAAAGCCTCCCAAAGGAGGCTTTTATCGCGAATTCCGAGTATTAAATATTAATACCGCGGTTTTTCGCTTTTTCCTTGATGTAAGGTTCCCACGCGGCTGCGTTTCGGCGTAGTGAGCGGTCCTTCTTAGCTTCTTGTACGTGCTTATAGGCAGATTTATAGTTACCTGCGTAGAAGTTCGCTTCCATTAATGTGAAGTGAATTTTCTCCGGGTTATCTGCGCCACGTTCTAAAGCATTTTCTAATGCTGTAATAGCACCCTTATAGTCTTCAGCTACAAGTAGAAGCGTACCTTGCTTACGATAGTGCTCAGGATCTGAACTCTTAGCTGCAGCTTGCGCATACAAGTTTGCTGCTGTTTTAAAGTTCTTAGCCGAGTGATATGCGTTAGCAATATTAGCTAGCATATCAGCATCGTTTTTAAGCAAACCATCCTTCATATGCTTCTCAAGCAATTTAGCTGCCTTGTAGGGCATACCGTTGCTTTGATACAGCTGGGCTAGCGTTTTGATTTCTGACTCTTTTTCTAGATAACCTTGCATATAAGCAAGCTCTAGTGTTGAAAGACCTTTATTATAGTCTTCAACCAAGATGTAGAAAAAGCCAAGACGCGACCACCAAGTCTTTTCCTGAGGGAAAGTTCTAACAAGATCTTCCGCAACAGCAACCGTCTCAGGGTACATCTTACGCTCGTAGTAAGAAGTCAGCTTCAATACATACGGGTTTTTGTTTGGCTCTTCATACAAAGCAATTGCTTTGTCTGCCGGCTCGACCATCTTTGCTAGTTGCTTAGATTCGTAATAAGCCTGAGCTAAACGCGTATAAACATCGGCGTCCTCTTTACACGTGAAGTCCATCCACTTGTTGTACCACTTAATCGCATCAGTATACTTTTCTTCCTGCATACTCAAATCACCTAAAAGCTTAAGTGTTTGAGAATGTTCTAGGTCGTTAAGTACCTTGGGCTCAACTGATTCAACTAAGTAGTTTAGTGCTTTACCACCTTGACCTTCTTGCGCAGCAAGTAGGTTACCAATAAAACGCTTAACGTAAGCTTTATCGAAATCGTCTGACGGGTCGGCTTCGTAAAGTACATTTAATGCTTCAGTGACTTGGTCTTCATTGTAGAATTCAAACGCCTTCTGAACCTTTTTACCGGTACGCTCACCAACAAGCGTCGTTTTTCCCTTCTCATATCCAGGACAAACAACAGGTGATGTCTGCGCAAGGGCAGCGGGTGCTGAAAGCACCGCACTTGCACCTAGCACTAAAGCAACGGCTGACATTTTGAATGTACGTTTCATCATGATCATTGCTCCAGTTTAAAGTCTAGCTGTACGAACATGCCTGGTTGTTTAACCGGCTTGCCATCAACGATCTTAGGCTTGTATTTCCACTTACGTAGAGCACGACGTGCTTCACGGTCGAAAATACGCTTAGGTTCAGCATCAATAACTTCGATATCATCTACACCACCAACTTCGTTGATAGTGAAAGACAGTCTTACCCAACCTTCACGACCATCACGGGCAGCATCAGGTGGATATTTCGGGTCGATACGAACGATAGGTGTTGCTTCACCATCACGTTGCATTGCACCAACACCACCAATGTTTACACCTACACCACCTGTGTCGATAGCAGGGATAGCTAAGCTAAAGCCATCTGCATCAGGTTCCGCTGTTTCCGGCTCGACTTGCTCCATTTTCGGAGGTTGTGGAGGCGGAGGCGGAGGTGGTGGTGGAACACGAGTACGCGTTTGCGTCTGGTCGTCTGGTTCCTGCATTACAATATCGATAACCGGTGCAGGCGGTACCTCGTCTGCTGGTCTAGATGAATTTTCAATCAACTTGGCCATTAGAACGAAAAGGGCAAATGCAACCGCAGCACCTAATACAATAGATACAAGTATACGTAACATCTTATCCCCTTGCCGCTACCGAGACTCGGTTAACGCCAGCGGCTTTAACCTGATCCATAATTTCAACTACTAAACCATGCTTTGCTTTAACATCAGCTTGAATGATTACGTAGTCAGTCGGCTGCTCGGTTAGCAGTCTTTCAATATTCGCTCTTACGCTGTCCGGCGCTACTTCACGCTTGTCTAGCCACACATTTCCGTCTTCAGTTACGGCGATGAAAATGTTTGCATTTTTGTGAAGAATCGCCTGGCTCGCATCTGGCTTGTTGACTTCGATCCCTGCTTCTTTAACGAAAACAGTGGTAACGATAAAGAAGATCAGCATGATAAACACGATGTCCAACATTGGCGTCATGTCGATCTGTGCATCTTCTTCCTCGGTTCTGACTTTTCGAGCCATAATCTCTCTCTCTAATGATGTGGCAGGCTATCAACTAGCCCTTCTCTTGCCAGCTTCACTTTCGCTTCAAGACGTGAACTGATGAACAGCCCAGATAGCGCAGCTACCATTCCCGCCATTGTCGGGATAGTTGCCATAGAGATACCAGCAGCCATTAGACGTGCGTTGCTGGTGCCCTGAGTTGCCATTGTCTCGAAAACACTGATCATTCCGGTTACTGTTCCAAGTAGACCGATTAGTGGACACATTGCAATAATGGTTCTTATAATCAGCATTCTAGCGTTTAGATCGTCTGACGCTTGAGAAATCCACGCGTCACGGATTCTATGCGCATACCATGATGTGGTATCTGCTCGGGCATCCCAATTCGCGATGATGTTTTTCTTCACCTTTGGGAAGACCGAGGTTAAATACCAGTAACGCTCAATCATTAAAACCCACATAAGAAAGAGCGCGGCAGCAACGAAGTAAAGTACGTCACCGCCGGTAGCGATAAAGTCCCTGACCGATTCGAATAATCCAATCAGGTAATTCATATTACGCTTTCTCCGACTCTGAGTGAGCAGCTATGATACCAGCAGTTTGCTCATCAAGAATGTGGATGATTGACTTGCTACGAGAAGCTACGATGCTGTGAGTAAGAATTAGAGGCAGAGCCGCAATAATACCCTGAGCTGTAGTTACAAGAGCCATTGAGATACTTCCTGCCATCATACGAGGGTCACCTGTACCGAACAATGTGATGGTTTGGAATGTCTCGATCATACCTAGTACCGTACCTAGTAGACCCAGTAGTGGAGCAATCGCTGCGAAAATCTTGATAACGTTTATGCCGCTTTCAATTTTCGGAAGTTCACGAAGGATCGCTTCATCAAGTTTAAGCTCAAGATTTTCTGCATCCGCAGTTTTGTTCTCTTGATAAACTTTAAGGATACGACCTAACGGGTTACTTTCTGAAGGATTGTTTACGTTCTTAAGCTGTGAACGCATTTTTCCACCAGTGATGGTCAATGTGATCATTTTGTACAAACCAATCAATAGACCAACAGCAAGCATTAGCGTGATTGTGTAACCTACCGGACCACCAGCGTGGTAGCGCTCAGACATTGTCGCTTTCTGCTTCAATAGGCCAAGAATACCGCCTTGAGATGGGTCAGCGTAGAAAGGCGTAAAACCTGAAGTCGCGTCAATTAGATTTTCCGCAGACGCTACGAAGTGACTGTCTGGTTGACGACCAAGAGGCTGAACAACTTCAGACTCAGCATCATACGCTAAATAACCGTTTTCACCGACAAGGTTAAATGTACCAACACGCAGTACTTCTTGCTGTGATGAACCGCCGTCAAGGTTAACAACTTCTGTAGTGAACTTAACTATTTCACCACCTTCAGTCATTTCTTTCTGAAGCGCAAACCATAGGTCTTCTAGTTCTTTAATGTTTGGAAGACCTTTAGAGTCCTCAGACATTTCTGCTAAGAACTGACCACGACCTGGGTATTGTGCACTTACGATCGACGTAGAGATACGGCCGTAAGCTTCAGAAGATGCTTGACGTACCACACCGAACATTTCACCTAGTGTACCGGTAGCTTGGTCTAGTTCAGCCGCTTTTTCGTTAAGTGTTACTTCGTTGTCTGAGAATTGCTTCTGTAGACGATCACCACGATCTTGCTCGGCTTTAAGATTTGCTTGAGCCTTGCGAAGAAGCGCTTGCTTGTCAGCACGAGCTGATTGGAATTCAGCTTCGCGTTGCTTATCTAGTTTCGCTTCAGAAACACGGTTCTGCTGAACCTGATCTAGAAGGTCTTTCAGGCTCTTTGCTTCCTGAGCCTGCGCTCCGGTTGCCGCAACTGCAACTGTCACAGCGGCTAAAAGAGATTTGAATACTGGTTTCATTAACAATTACTCCGCTGCGCTAATTGGTAGTTTAACAAGAGCCGCAGGAATGGTTCCGTTCGCCATTTTCACTGCGTCAATAGTCGAAGAAAGGTACTCATCACCTAGCTTCTCCCAAGAGCGGCTTTCATTGTTCCAAACCCACGCATGCGTCTGGTCAAGTGAAAGAGCTAGTAACGCTGTACGACCCAGGTTAAAGAAATCTACAGTTACTTCTGTACCTGCATCATCAATAGTGCCTTGGTAAGAATTGATCTTAGTACCGTATTCAACTTCTACTAAGTAGGCTTCTAGCACCTGACGGAACTGTTCAGAAACAGTAACGTTAGAATTAGCCATAAGGTCACGAAGACGCTCAACACGCTGTAGACGCTCTTCCAAACGGATAGGGCGATCTAGCTTGATGAACTGCTCTAAGCTATCAATCATGCGGAACATAAGAGGAACAATGCCCTGCTTAGTTTGTTCGATGCTGTCGATTTGGCGCTGTAGTGAATCAATACCACGTTGCTGATCTGCAACTAGGCTAGCGATGTAATCATTGTAGATTTTAAGGTTTTCTGTCTCATCTACTGTTTGACGATACTCAACAAGTAGTTCTTGAGACTGTTCAAACAACGTGTTGATTTTTTCTTGAGATTTCGCTGCAGCCGCGTGGATTTTCGCTTCTTCTTTATGAAGATCTTCAAGCGTATCTGCAGAGACTGCACTACCTGTTAGTGCGAATGCACCCATAACAGTAGAAGCAATAAGAGTTCTCTTGCTCATTTTGGACATAGTTCCCAACCAAATTTCTTATTTGAATCCTCGCCGATAAGGAAAATATTCGGGCAAGGGGCGTATAAAACTTTCACAATTTTGTTTCAGGGATGTAGCGCTGACGTCAATAGTCAGTACTACGAACGTAGTATACTCACATGGAATGTTACGTTTAGTCAAGTAACTCCCTATTTACACTTAACAGTTAGACTGCTATCTGCTGGTTTTACAATCATTTTTCAGCGAAGTTACAATTGAGAGGGATTGTAAACATCCGTATATTACTTAATCGATTAATATAAAACTTTCGCTATTTCACTGTCGTTCTGATAAAAACCGGTGTGTTAAATTGCTTTAAACCAACCTGTTAGGGCATAACGCGGTTGCTGAGCGAAAGGGGTAACATAACTCACGCTGTGAATGTGTTTAACGTCAAAAAGACTTAATGTGTTGAATTCTGGAGCCCAACTTTCAGTGGTCGTACCATCATCTTCGTAAAATTGTAACAAACCTCCCCAGTCTGGATGCCATTGTGGTGCCAAATTAACCACATAAGCAAGGCGGCGTTGCTCTCGTTCAACTACATCTTGATGGCGAGTAAGAAATTGGCCTGGTGTATAGCGGGTTGCTTGGACACTTGCTGTACGAATATCGTCGAAGCCACTAAGCTCTCTCGCCCATTGAAGTACTGCTTCACTATTAATCCAGTCGTAAAACTTACTCATTGCGGCAATACGTTCTGTTGACGTTACTAGATGTCGCCCGTACACAAAGCCAATACCTCTAGCCGCATTAGACATTACTTCTGTATTTACTGCCTGTTTTGCTTGGTTATCCATTGCCTTCCAAGCGCTTTGAGAGATTGACTCGTAGCGACCACCGCGTACCAACGCCATCTCAAAGGGTACGTCGTTCGTTAAGCTCAATAAAAGCTGTTCGGCATGCTCCTGCGTTAAGAAGCTTTTTACTCGTACTTTTCTTTCTTTGTCGAAAGAGGCTTTTATATCAGCTTGAAGTAGCTGACTATTCATACCGTCAATCATCGATTTTCCTGTTTCATTTTGAACTGTTACGCATTTCTTGCGAAGCGTTTTTTCTTACGATAGCGTTGGATTGTACAACACAATTTGATATTAATGACGCCATAGTCTCATAGAAATAGAATTAACAACAATATCATGGCAAAACCAACTTACAGTCATCACGTAGATGAGAAACCAATATGGGTTTTCGATAATTTATGTTCGAAAAATGAAGCAACTACTGTGTTTAAGGGTCTTGAAGCCAGTGCATTTCGTCTTAACGAAGTCGCACGGCCAGATACAGCAGAATATAAACATTGGGCCGTAGGGTTAAGCGAACCACAGATAGCAGGTTTGCCCGTTTACCAGCGTGCTATGGCGCAAATAGCTGAAACAACAGGGAAAAAATATAGAGCTTATCGAGAATTTGTTAATTTGGCACAATATCAAAAGCTACAGTCATTCTCTGACTTTCAGTCTCAATGGGGTTGGTCCCATGCCATAGGTATGAGGGAAAGAAAACAACGGTACCAGCCTCTGGTTTAATCGCATAATCTTCATCCATAGCAACGCCGTTTATATCAGGGCGACCAAAGCATAGCCATCCATTGCCCCCTTGATTAACTTCTTCAGGAACGTCGACATAAAGCACGCCACTCAACCAGCCCTCAGAATGATAATGAGATTTGTGAAAACCCGACCGACGAAGGCGTACAGACCAGCTTCCTATAAAATTTAGATTATCACTTAATCGAGAAAGAAAGGGGTGTTTCTTCTCGGATTTCAAACTGCCTATAAATTCCTGCGCCCTTTCTTCTAGAACGCGTCTTAACGTTTGCAATAATTGATGTTTGCTGTCTAACAAATTCTCGAACGTTTGCGAGCCGTTTCTTAAAGATTGCCCAATTGGGTGTCTTTCGTTGTTATGTAACGTTGAAAGGTAGTCCTTCAGGTCCTGTACAAAGCTATTATTTGCTGCGCTGTCTGTCAGAAGCTTAGTAGCGTGGACAAAGCGCTGATAATCACACAGATTTTTGTATTTGTTACTATTGCCGTTCGCCTTGTACGCTGTAGAAAGCAGTGTCCAGTACCCTTGATTGAGTGGGGTCATACGACAAACCTTTTCAAATACTACAATTGCTTCTTTGTATTTTCTTAAGCTTAATAGCGCGTATCCTTTTTCAACGAGAAGTGCGACGTTGTCGCCTTGTGTCTCTTTCAATTTGCTTTCACTTAACGTTATTGCAGCTTCAAATTCGCCTAAATCTCTAAGGGCACTACTTAATTGAGCAGTTGCAGCAATGCTAATACTCTTATCTGTATGGCCTACTAACTTTTCAAGCCAATAACGCGCTTTTGATGGTTCGCCAATACGTAACATCAACTCACAATATACGAGTACAAGTTCTGCATTTTCGACCGACAATTGTTCTTCGAAAAAAGCAAAAGGCGAAGAAACGTTCTTTATCCAGGCAAAATGAGCATATTGTTTGTTCAATTCGCTGTCGGTGGGAAAACGCGACAGCCCTTTTTGGTACACCGCTAATGATGAATCAGTATCACCATTGAGCCCCATAACCGCAGCTAAGTTCTGATAAATGAGTGGTGTATCGGCATTGGCCTGAACCGCATGTGTTAGCGCTAGCTCGTAATGGCTAATTGCTTCCACGAGTTTTCCCTGCCCTCGCTTCAGGTTGCCTAAATTATTCAGGGCTGTGACATTACGGTTATCGATATTGAGAACTGAAATTAAATAGGCTTCGGCATTGTCTATGTTGCCTAGTTCAACCTGAATAGCAGCTAGTAGGATACGTAATGAAATATGGTTCAAACGGACCTCTAATAGTTGCTGTCCTAGTTGCAAGGCCTCACGGTATTTCTTTTCAGCATAAAGGGATCTTGCAAGATTGTATCTATAATCGAAAGACGACGCATTTATGCTGCTCGCCTTTCTAAAAAGCTGTGAGGCTTTTACTGCATTGCCGCTGTCTAAGAGAAAGTTACCAAAGCTATTCATTAGGTCAGTAGATGAAGGATACTTTTTTAACCCTTTCTCAAAAACTTTCGCTGCTTTCTCATGCTCTGCCAGTTTGCGCAGCGAGCCACCGTATAATTGAACGACGACAGGATCCACATTAACAAGCGCTGGCGATGCTTCTACGGCCTTAACAATGTTTGCAAAGTCCCCTTGCTTAAATGCATTAATAAGCTGGGGAATCATAATATTAGGTTGGCCTTGCATGATGTTAGTAAAACCTCTTATCCAAAACTGCTAGCGCACCAAAATGTGCGGACCAATTTGCATATTCGCGCATCAGCATTTGTATGTCTTGCTTTTCTACTTTGGTCAAATGGGGGTTCCAAATATCGATGATCAATACCGCTCGTGCTTCGTCAGCTGGATTCTCCGCACTATGTACAAAGCTATCGTCAAACAGTAAAGCTTCTGTTCCTGCCTCCCACATTCTTTTCTCGCCAGCGACGTCTAAATAAGCATTGTCGTTAACAACAAGCGGGATATGGAGTGTCCACTTTATATTCGAGATACCGTAATGGGGAGGAATATAGGCTTTTGGCTTTAAAACCGAAATCACGACTTCAGGTGCGTGCGTTGGGCAATGTGCTAACAAAGGCGAATTAAACAAGGACACAACGTCGTGCGGGAGACGTTTGGCATGTTCTGTAAAGTGACCTCCTTTCATCAAATGCATGGAAGACCAATTTTCACTCAGTTTTTTCCAATCATCGGACGTAGGAACCTCTCCTATCTCATGAACATAGTTATCGTTTGCATGTTTTACACAAGAGAGAAAGGCTTCCTTAGATGAAGATAGCTTATTAACTAAATCTTGAAGCCCATCCACTTCGCTAATTTCAGAAAATGGCGATGAGGGTAAATCAGGTATAAAGAGAAAGCTTGGCTTTTGTGCTTTGTGTTGATAAACCTTTCTTTCAACGCCACACAACATATTCACCGCCTGCTTTATTCTGGACGTGCTCCCTATGTGATGGCAAGCATTGTACAGTGCCCTACGAGACAAGTTGGCAGCGTTATGGATATGAGTGGCCCTCGACTTCGTGAGAAGCTCTTTATTTTTGGGAGCTAAAAATTCGGGGTATTGTTTGAAAACAGACGCATAGGCCGAAAGCGCTGAATCATAATCAGCTTTATCAACCATTGTTGCAATGCTTTCAATTAATTGAGTGATGTGATTATTGTTGTTATTCATATAAAAATGGGAAGTGTTTTGCTTCCCATACTAACCTTACAAAGTCTTGAATTACTGGTCGCCACCGCCAGTTTCATTTCGACCCTGCATACGAGTCCAAGCTTCTCTGCCCGCTTCACGCATTTGCTCGCGCTCTTCAACTGAGTAACAAACACGTTGCATTCGGTTTGAACCAATTTTTTTCTCTAACTTACATACCATGCCATCGTCTTCAGCATTGGTATCAGCTTTTGCATACTGAGAACTTTGATTGCTGGTTGAACCACATGCACCTAGTGTTAAAGCAAGGCTTGATGCAATAATTATTTTTGTTACTTTTTTCATCCGTGTTATCCCTTAGTATGAATACCGTAAACTACGTTACCATAAATGGTTGTACATTCTCTAATCCATTTTGTAACTAACCATTTATTTTCTGAAATAGATGGCGCACCAGCATGATAGCTGTTTAACAATAGCTCTCCATGCTCGTCCGTGTTAGAAAAAACAACCATATTTCCGATTGTTGGCGCTATGCTAATATCTAGTTTTGGAAAGAGGGTTTCTCCACCCTCTTTGACCGTGTTTAAATAAATAAGCGCAGTCTGTATGCGCTGTTTGCCATCTTTAAACATTAGCGCATCGTTTTTTTCGTTTAATCCGTCATAGTGGGGTTTGTACTGCTGACCCGGTTCATACCTCAACAAATTCAATGCTTCACCATTACACCTTGGTGTGTTCGTTACCTGTGATATTACTTTGTCTAGCTTGCGGGTAATCCAGTCGCAATGGTTAGGTGCTATTATCGCTACATAACTTGTTCTGACACTATCAACCCTACCCTCTCCCGTTAAAGGATCTACAACCATTGAAGGTTGCAGCAGCGCGCTAAACTTCGTGATCAAATAGTGACATTCGTATTCAGATAGTATGCCTTCGTACATTTCAATAGGTAAGGATTTATCTAACACTTTTGAAGGCTTATTTTCTCTATCAAGCGATTCGGACAATTCCTCAATGACTTGCTGGTCAATGTCTTTGTCAATTTCACCTTGCGTTGGTAAAGCCAGATTAAGCTGTTTACTGATATTCGGTGCTAGGTGACACACCTTGCCTGCAATGTAAGAAAATGTAGCGCTTTTTATCGATAGGTAAGATAGCGCAACTAAGTAAGCCTCAATAACACCTTTGTTGCCAAGTGTAAGTAGCGTCTTAGCAACTTCACTGGTATTCGTTGTCACTTCACCAAAATAGCCAATCTGCAATTTATGAAATTTAACAACGGGGTTGTCTGCACAACTTACACCATCTAAGAACTCCACCGATTCAGCTGGGTTCTCCCCTGACTTAAAATAGGCATAGTCTAGTGCCGCATTAAGATCTCCCAAGCTACCTGCTTGCTTTAGCCATCTCATCGCCTCATCGGTATTCCCCGACGAGTGGGCTTCGTTAGCATTCTTGATGCACTGTCCTATATTCATTTCTTGTTGTCCACACAGCAAAAAAGCCTCCGAGGAGGCTTTTTGTTAGTTCATTCTACACTTCTATTAGAAGGTCACGTTTACGCGTGAGTAGAAGAATTGTCCAGGGATTTCATACATAGACGGGTCGAAGCTGTTAGCAAACGTCGAGTAAGAAACTTCTGGATCAGTATCGAACAAGTTGTTCACACCTACAGTAATGCGAAGGTTATCATTAACTGCATAGCCTAACGATACATCGTGATAAGCCATTGCTTCTAGCTCGTTGAAGCTATCGCCTTCTTCTGCAGTTGGATCAACCGGATCACTACATAGCTGCTGGTCAAGTGCACCGCCGTCGATTTGACATAGCTCAGTCGTGTTACCGATGTAACGCACTAACCAGTTAGCTGTGAAATCGTCGTAGTTCCAAGTAAGTGCCAAGTTAGTACGTAGACGTGGAACAACGTCACGGTCACCCGCTTGACCTGCATCGTTAAAGGTCTCTGAAGTACCGCTTACTGGGTCAACAACAATCAGTGAACGCTCATCAATGTATGTACCATCCCAGTTTATACGGAAATCACCGTATTCAGTTTCGAAGTTGTACGCTACGTTGTAATCGAAACCAGAAGTCGTTTGACCACCTAGGTTGATTTGACCGTTAAATAGGTCAACAACGTTACCGCCAGCACCACGAGTGATTAGTGAACAGAGTGTTTCACCTGTCTCAGCACACGCGTTAAGGATAGTTTGCGCACCTACTGAAGATACAGCCCGGTCAACTTCAATATCGAACACGTCAAACGTGATTGATAAACCTTCAATTTGCGCAGGTGAGTAAACGAAACCATAAGTAAAGCTTTCAGCTTCTTCAGCCTGTAAGTTCGCGTTACCACCAACGGTGATACGAATCTGTGAGTTAGGCTGAACATAACTTGCTGGAATACCCGCACAACCAGGAAGGTTAGGGTTACCCGCTGCACCGCCGTTACATGGATCCGTTAGTGGTGGGAATGCATCGCTGTTACCGCTAAACAACTCGTCGATAGAAGGTGCACGGAACGCTTCAGACCATGTACCACGTACAAGTAGATCTTCGTTAATACGCCACTTCAAACCAACTTTAGAGTTCGTTGTATCACCGAAGTTGCTGTAGTCAGAGTAACGAGTCGCTAGTTCTAGGTCTAGTTGCTCTACACCAGGCATATCTGAAAGTAGAGGAACTGCAAGTTCTAGATAAGCTTCCTCAACACTGAACGCACCAGAGGTAGGTAGGCGCGCGTTACCAGAAGTGATACCCGCAGCAATGATTGCATCAGGCTGATCGTAACCTGACTGCCAGCGCTTCTCGTAACCCGCAGCAAATGCTAGGTAGCCCGCTGGTAGTTCGAATACTTCACCAGAGATGTTTGCAGAGTAGCTCTCAAGTGATGAGTTAAGCTCATCTTGTGCAGTAAAGGTAATGTAATCAAGCATTTCTTGCGTGATTGTGCCTTCACCGATAACTTCAGGTGCACCGCCAAATAAGTTCAATGGAACGCATTCGCCAGTACAATTAGCAGGGTCACCAAGTGCGCTTCTAACGCGGTCCATGTTAAGTAGGCCGTCGGTAGATGTGTTCTGAGTGATATCTGCATAAGTATAGTTTACATCCCAGAAGAACTCTCTGTCAGCAAACTCAAATACACCTTCAAAACCACCGTTGAACTGGAACTGGTCAACGTTTTGCCTGAAGCTACGGAAACCCGCTTCCATCATACGACGACCGAACAAAAACATCTCTGATGCATTTGGATCATAAAGCGTTGGGTCAAGACCTAGCGTGTCGTAATTCGGCGTAGTTTCTGGATTCGTGAAATACGAAGCGTCTGTCGTGATTCTGCGGTTAAACGGATTGAACGGGTGATTAGCGGCCAAAGTAGCATTTTCAGCAAACGCGGTACCCAAAAACAGTGGCGTTGGTGCTAGTGCCTGCTCTGACTTACGATTGCCGTAGAAGCCCGTTACGTTAACAGATACGTTATCTGTAAGCTCATAACGTGCCTGAGTATAGATGTTAGTACGTTCTTGCGGCGTAGAAAGATAGTTAAACGGCGCGAAGTTGAATCGGCTAGTTGGTTCAACCCATGGCGCTAGTCCACCATTGCTATCCCCTTCGTTATTGTTAGAAAGGAATTGAGCCGAGTCTTCGTCTAGCGGATCAAAATTTGGATTTTGGTCAAAAACGTGGAAACGACCTTGAGGAGGAGCCGATGAACCACCAAAACCTGCAGGCGTACCGAAAACTGGTACTGAAGAAATCTCACGGTCGCCCGCTAATGTAGGCTCTTCTTCAACGTAAGAGATGTTGAAGTATACGTTACCTTTATCGTTAGCTGTACCGAAACCAATGTCCCACTGCTCTTTATTACCGTCGCCTTCACCCCACTGACCGATGTAGCCAGACGCTTGAACGCCTTCGAAGTCTTGACGAGTAATGATGTTTACAACACCCGCAATCGCATCAGAACCGTATACCGCAGAAGCACCATCTTTTAGTACTTCGATACGCTCGATGATTGCAGCTGGAATGTTGTTAAGGTCAACAGAACCGCCAATACCTGGGGCCCAACGCTTGCCGTTAACAAGAACTAGTGTACGGTTTGAACCAATACCACGGATGTTAATAGTAGTTGTACCATTACCGCCGTTGTTATTGTTGGTGTTGATAGCAGAACCTGCAGAAGGAATTGCTTGAAGAACGTCACCGATTGATGTAACACCGAACTTTTCAATATCAACACGTGACATCACTGTAACTGGGTTGGCACCTTCGATATCGGTACGACGGATACGAGAACCCGTTACTTCGATTTTTTCTACTGCGTCCGCTGCTTCTTCGGTTTCCTGTGCGTTAACTGCACCAGTGAAGCCGATAGTTGATGCAGCACCGAATGCGCAAGCTAACTTCACTGACTTAGCCAGCTTAGAGTTTGTAAACATGTATTGTCTCCCTGGACCACTAAAACTCTTAGTGTGTGTTTCTTAAATCGTTTATATAACGAATTATTATTAGTAAGGTCAAAGCCTCACTTTGATAATAACCACATCCTAAGCACAGGGTCAACTGGGATCAGACGGGTGTTCCCTAAAAGTTCAATTTTTTTTTGTCTTTCAGCCTTCTTTTGTAAATATTAACTTACATTTAACACTTTAAGCACAAAAGCCGACCTTGCCAGTTCACTTTTTGTGCTGCTTATTAAAAAGGGCGATGTTTACCACTTCAGTATACTCTCGCCGTACCCTAAGTTTTCGTTTTACCCGTTCTTTGGAACGTTTAATTCACCATAAACAATTTCATTTCCTCTGTTTTTTACTGTAAATAAAATCCTAGCTGCTTCCGCACTGATTCGGGCAAGTCAGGCAAAGCACTCTTAGGTAATAAAAACGTTGCCATGTTAAAAAAGTCCAAATAAATGCGATTAGATTCTGTGGTTTTTTTCAGATAATGATGGCCTGATGATCCCCCCGTTCCTATCTTTGTTCCCAGCATTCGCTGAACCATCATCGCGTGGCGATAGCGCCAAATAGTGAGCTGTTCGTCGATTTCGGTCAGGGAAGTGATGAGCTGAAAAGGAAGGTTAAAAATGGGTTCTTCTGAGTACTGCTTGATAAATAGCGCCGAAAGCAATGCTTTATGACTTAAACGAAATTTATCTTCGCCCCTCAGTTTTTCAAATTTAGCGTCGTCAAACAGAGCATCGAAGTTCTCCTTAGTCGCTTTCAAATCTTTTAACTCTTGGCGCATCTCTGTCTCAGATAACATGTCGTTGGTTGAAATGGTATGATGATCATCATTTAACATTTCGTCTGTCGCATTTTTATAATATTGCCAGAAGTCGAACCCCTCGGTTTTTAAAAGTGGCATTCTCGACAGCCATTTATCTACTAGCTCAAACAAACTAGGCTTACTTTCAAGGTTTTCGAGTAGTGCCCTATCTTTGTCTGTAAGGCGGTTATAGAAGCTTTGTTTATCGAAGTCGATTCTAAAGTCTCGTTTTAAGCCGAGCGAAATCTCTAAACGTTTAAACTGGATACTTTGGAACCCAGATGCAGGGACAAGGTAATCTCGAAACGACAGAAACTGCTGCGGTGTCATGGTTTCCATGATGGCAATTTGATCGTTCATTAGTTTTTGAATTTGTATGACTCTATGTAGTCTATGCACAACCAAGGTCAACTGCTGATCTTTCACCGTTTCTTGATTGAAGGTATCAATAACCGCATTGAGCTCGTGAAGTACCTGTTTGAACCATAGTTCATAAACTTGATGGACGATAATGAACAACATCTCCTCGTGCGCCGCATTGCCGTATTTTTCACTTTGGAGGTCTTGCGCCCCCAGTATTTTATCTAACTGGAGGTAGTCGCCGTAGTAGCAGGGCTCTATATTCTTTTTCATGTCGTTCTCGCCTTTTTGCGCTTATTTAAGTCTCGCTGAGTGGGTGATTATCTATGCGGACTGGTAGTAATTCTATTATCGTCACCTCGACATCCACAGAATACAAGCTATACATTATAAGGACATACATCCAAATGCTGTGTTATACCACTGTGTGCGTATAAAAATGTGTCCATAGCTAAAAATGGATGCTGCATCTGATAAAAATTACTGTAGCTTAGGTCAAAACGACAACATTAGAGCGCTGTCAGATTTATATGGGGAAGAATCATGAAGCTAGATGACGACATTCATAATTATTATGAGCACCTGGTATTAGAACGAATTACCAAGTTAGGATTGGATACAACCAAAAGCCCTGACTACCTAGCCGACTTGTGTTGTTTGGCATTAAATCAAGTCCCACCTCGTTATATTCGATATGAGGTAGATATGGCTTTTTATTTACCGCAAAGCGAGCGTAATCAAATGGAAATGAACGTGGAGCACGCCATTAGTAAAGCACTGAAATACTTGGATGAAACAGAGAAGAATAAGAAAAGCGAAAGAACTTAAGAATAGAGGATTTTGGGTGGCAGGCCTCCAGCCACATCCCGGCACATGAGTCGTCTGCTGCGGCTGCTCCCTTCCAGGCCTGACCGAGTTCACAGAGTATCATTGCGGGAGGACCAAAAGCCCACCATAGAAAATCGCATTCAGTGCAGAGCCATTCGCCCCTGCTTGAGTGCGGGGCGCATTATGACTACTTGGCCGAGAGTTTTCAACCCTTTATAGTAAATCTCTCTTCTGCAATGACATTTGCAACGCGGTTGGTTGCTGCGCCGTCCTGCTCTGCACGCTCATAAATTTCTTTGAGCGTATCGCCAATTTGCTCTATGTGTGCGCGCAACGCTTCATTGGAACTTGATTCCATTCGCTGATGGAAAATATCAATAACACCACCTGCATTAATCACATAGTCAGGCGCGTACAGAATTCCACGCTGCTGAAGTAGCTCTCCCATGTCTTCACGGGCAAGTTGGTTATTCGCAGCGCCGGCAATGACTTTTGCCTTTATTGCCGGTAAGGTCTGGTCGTTGATAGCTGCTCCCAATGCACAAGGTGCGAGTACATCAACATCTAAGCTTAATATTTCTTCCGGTGCCACAGCTGTCGCACCAAACTCAGCAACTGCTTTCTCCACACCTTCTGGGTAAATGTCAGCAACGTAGAGTTTAGCCCCGTGTTCGTGCAGATGTTTCGCCAAACGATAGCCCACATGGCCCATACCTTGAATAGCAACGCTCACACCATCCAAGCTTCGCTTCAAACCATATTCTACCGTCGCTTTTAACCCTACAAACACCCCGTAAGCAGTTGAGGGCGCAGGGTTGCCATCAGGCACTTCGCCTGAGTAATGATATTTTGCATTAACGCCAGCGATATAATCAGATTCAGTCGCCATTGTCTGTAAATCAGTTACCGATATACCTGAATCTTCCGCGGTGAAGTATTTGCCCCCAAGAGACTCTACAAACTTACCCATCGCCTTCATCATTTCAGGCGTTTTTGCTTTTCTCGGATCACCGATAATTACAGATTTACCACCACCAAGCGCAAGGTTAGCCATTGCCGCTTTATAGGTCATGCCTTTAGATAATCTCAACACATCAGTTAAAGCCTCACTACTATTTACGTAGGGCCACATGCGACAACCACCGAGTGCTGGTCCCAAATTGGTGTTGTGCACAGCAATAATGGCACTTAAGCCCGCTTTTTCATCGTGATAGAACGCAACATGTTCGTGTTTATCGAACTCTGGGTGATCAAAAACTGACATATATTCCCTATTAAAACCGTGATGAGTTGAAACCTACCCAATATGATGCTGTCACGAAAAGTACACGCTTCCAGATTGGGCTGATATGAGAGTGTGATGACATTTTGCGTTACACTTACCGGCCACGCGAGGTTCATCAACATTTTACAAAGTGTATCCGATAATTCAGAGGACAGGCCTTGCAAAGTTTGTTAATGAAATTTACAAACTGAAACGCAATAGAATTGAATACAATTTTTCTAGGATGGCTATCCTAGATTTTTTTTTGATATATAATAAACATCATAAAAACGACGGAAACAGTGTTAATGAAATTGGATAAATTTGACCGTGAGATTTTACGCGTTCTTCAACAAGACGCCACGGTGTCAATGGCTGACTTGAGCCAACGTGTAGGCTTGTCTCATACTCCATGTTGGAGGCGGGTAAAACGAATGGAAGCTGATGGCATTATTCTTGGTAAAGTCACTCTTCTTAACAGTAAAAAGCTTAACTTGGGTGTGTCGGTTTTTATTTATGTGACGCTCAAAAACCACGACGGTGACTCGTTAACCGATTTTGAAAATGCCGTGCAGAACATCGACGAAATAGTGGAGTGTCATACCACAAGCGGCGAAAAAGATTACTTATTGAAAGTCATCGTGGAGAGTATTGAAGAATACGAGTTTTTACTGAAGACGAAATTGACACATCTTCCTTTGGTAGACCATATAAGCTCTACGTTTGCACTGAAGCAAGTTAAGAATACGACTGAACTACCAATAAAACGCCAGTAATCAAAATTATAGGGTCAGAGTACATTACTACTCTGACTCAACTATTTAAATCGCGTCGATTTGACTCTCGGGCTTAGCCAATTCAAATTCACTCAACTCGTTACAGTTTTTTGCTATTTTGCTGATCAGCGGATAGCGACTCATATCTACATTAAACCGCTGCGCATTGTAAACTTGCGGTACTAAACAAATATCAGCAAGCGTCACATCAAAATCAAAGCAATACTTACCAGCTTGGGTTTGAAGTCGTTTTTCAATTCCGTCAAAACCCAGTGTTATCCAATGGGCCGCCCATCTTTCAGCATCCTCTTGTGTTGCTTCAAAGTTTCCTTTTAAAGCGTTTAATACGCGAAGGTTTCCTATTGGCTGAATGTCACAGGCTATATCTTGCGCCAGCGCTCTTACCCTTGCTCTTTCTATGCGGTGCTCTGGAATAAGTTGATAATCGCTTTCATATCTTTCATCAAGATATTCAATAATCGATAGAGACTGATTCAGAATGATATCTTCATCTTCGTCAACGAAGGTAGGTACCAAGTGTGCGGGATTAAGACGGCTGTATTCGCTGCTATGCTGCTCGCCGCCGTTATTTACAAGATGTATCGGCACGTATTCATACTCGACGCCTTTTAAGTTAAGCGCAATGCGAACTCGATAAGACGCAGTTGAGCGCCAGTAGCCGTAAAGTTTAATACTCATGAAATAACAACACCTGTCATTGATTACACGTTAATTACAGTGCTTTAAACAATGTTACGTTTGCCTGATAAACGACTCCATTGCCTAAGCATAATCTGTCAAATCGCCGAGAAATAGCGATAGACCAGCAGTATTGAAAAAGCCTTTTGGAAACTGCCCCAGCTAAAAATATAGACTTGCCAATGCTGAGGTAGTTTCCACATGTAAAACTAACTAAGCGGTTTTACCTGCTGTTCGATAGCACCAAAAACCGAGTTTCCTTCTTTATCCAGCATTTCTATACGAATGCGATCGCCAAATTGCATGAACGGTGTAGATGGCTTTCCGTCTCTGATTGTTTCAATCATGCGTACTTCAGCTATGCAGGAATATCCCACACCGCCTTCAGCAATCGCTGAGCCATGGTCAGTGCCTTGTTTATTCGACACGGTACCTGAACCAATTATAGCTCCCGCACCTAAATTCCTACTCTTAGCTGCATGTGCTACAAGTTGACCAAAATCAAAAGTCATATCTTGCCCAGCTTCAGGCTTTCCAAACAATTCACCGTTATAGGTGGAACGTAAAGGCAAATGTACTTTGCTCTCTTTCCATGCATCGCCTAGTTCATCTGGTGTTACAGCAACAGGTGAAAAGCTCGATGCGGGTTTAGACTGAAAGAAACCAAAACCCTTTGCTAATTCGCCAGGAATCAACCCTCTAAGCGACACGTCATTGACTAACATAATTAGTCGAATTTGTTCTGAAGCCTGCTCAGGTGTGCAAGCCATCGGCACGTCGTCAGTGACCACCGCAACTTCACCTTCAAAGTCAATTCCCCAATCATCGCTAGGTAAAATAATGTCGTCTTTTGGTCCAATAAAATCATCTGAACCACCCTGATACATTAGCGGGTCAGTCCAGAAGCTTTCGGGCATTTCTGCATTGCGCGCCTTTCTTACTAGCTCTACGTGGTTAACATACGCGCTTCCGTCTGCCCACTGATAGGCTCTTGGCAGCGGTGACTCACAGCGAGATTCATCAAACGGCACGCTGTCGCAGCTATTATCGTTAAGCGCTTGATACTTCATCTGTAGCTGAGGCGCTATTTCCTTCCAGTTATCCAAAGCATCTTGCATTGTCAGTGCAATATCTTGCGCGCTGCACGCTCGAGAAAGATCCTTCGACACCACCATAAGGCAGCCGTCTCGTGTTTCATTTTTATAGGTGGCTAGTTTCATTAAAATTCCCTCGAAGATTGTCGTTCAATTGGCCTTTGCGTTTTCTTAAAGCGGCTTAGTCGATTGAGAAGTACACACTATTCAAAAGGGCCAACGAGCAACTATATTTACATAGGTATAGTTATGCCATTAGTTGATACACATTGAGAAGCATTCAATGTACGAAGTTTTATTTAGCTGTAATAAAGGGTGTACGCTGTAAGTTCGCGTAATACTCTTGCAGCCATATTGGGCAGGCGTCGAGCAGGATGTAAATTTTTCGTAACAGGAATACGAGGCGTTCGTGAGGGACTGCTAGCAAGAGGCAGGCGCGCTTTTTTTAGTGTGATATTTAAACACTAGAAAAAGCGCGGCGCGTCGTCTGCGAAAATTTATAACTTTACCGTCGCTTTGTTTATGCCGTACTCACGCAGTTTATTAGCAATAGCTGTATGACTAAGCCCAAGTTTTTTAGCCAACTGCCGTGTGCTTGGATAGGAAGGATAAAGACGCTTTAACAAGTCCTTCTCAAATTTTTTCACTTCTTCGTCTAATGTACCTTCAAAGTTTTCATCAATGTAGGTAACACTCGGTGCGCAACTTGGAAGCTGGATATCTTCTTTTGTAATTTCTTTTCCGTCCAGCAGTGACAAAGCACGATACAAGGCGTTCTGTAACTGCCTTACGTTGCCAGGCCACGGATACTGCTGAAGAAAATCAACGCATGACTTGCTCAGTTTTGCTGGGCGTCGCCCTAATTTAGTGCTGTGCTGAACGATAAAAGACTCAGCTAATGGCACAATGTCTTGCCTGCGGTCTTTTAAAGACGGCATAACCAGACTGAGCACGTTTAGGCGATAATACAACTCTTTTCTAAATCGTCCCTCTTCTACAAGTTGACCAAGGTCGCGACATGTCGTGCAGATAAATCGAACGTCTACTTTTACTGGCTCGGAGTCTCCCACTCTTCTGAATTCACCATCTTCTAAAACCCGAAGTAACTTAGCTTGCAGCTGAGAAGACATGTCGGCTATTTCATCCAGTAAAAGTGTGCCGCCTTTGGCCTGCTCTAACAGTCCTATTTTTGCATTCGGTTGATTGAAGGCACCTGCCGCATAACCAAAGAGCTCGGTCTCAGCCACACTATCCGGTAACGAAGCGCAATTTAACGCTAAAAATGCCCCTTCACTGCGACGGCTAGACTGATGGCAGGCTCGGGCTATCATTTCTTTTCCCGTACCGGTTTCCCCAAATATGAGTACTGGAGCGTCTAAGTCAGCAATTTGCTTCGCTTCATGAACCACGCGCTTCATTAACGGTGATTGAGCAACGAAACGATCAAAACTATCTGTTGGCGACTGGTGAAACGCAGTGAACTGTTGACCTAGTCGCATTTCAGATTTCAATATGACCACAGCGCCTGCCATGATCATGTTTTGATCGCCATCAGGTACGGTAATAGGAAGCATATCGGCAAGATAATCCTGCTGAATGAACTTTACTTTTGAAGATTGCGGCCCCGGAGATTTGCCGTCCATCCATTTAGTAAAGTTAAATCCCTTCACTACCTCGCCTATCTCGGTGCCCTCAATTTCACTGTATGGAATTTCAAGTCCTGCACATACGGCTTCATTGCAAAGTAAAATGTTACCTTTAGCATCGATAGAAAAAACAGGATCTGGCAAGGTGCGTAAAATAGCAGATAGCTGATTCTTCTCTCGCTCTCCTGGCATGAAAAGCGTGGTCTTAACATCATCAATTCCATCTATTCGACGAATTTGGGGCATGAGGTGTTGAAAATCGGCAAACTCAATGTTGGGAAAATTTAGGAAAATTTTTCCCGCCGGATCGATTTCTATACCGCGCAAATCAATTTCTTTATTAACGAGAATATCTAATACATCTTGAGTGATCCCAAGACGGTCCTGACAACTTATTTCTAGACGCATAGGGTGCTAAGGCTACTTTGTAAACATATATGTACAGAGTATCATACTTTTACAAAAAGATAACAAGAGAAATGTTACAGAAGTTTAAATTTTAAGGAACCAAGGCGCTAAAGCTTTTAAAGGCAAGTAAATTAGGGTCACTGAACATCAGAAACAAAGATGCCGCTCTTCTGACGCGGCATCCTATACAAAACACATTTTTTTAACAATAGTGCTAGCTTGCTTTTTGTTCTTTCGGAGGGAAAAGCGGGGAAAATAACCCAAGAGACTTTGCTTTTTCTACAAGTGCCATAATATCCATTTCGGCAAGTTCAAAAAGATAATCAAACTCAGGCAATACGTAATAAAGCGGCTGCATAATATCAATGCGATATGGAGTGCGAAGCGCGTCGATTGCGCTAAGCGGATTGCGCAAAGGCGTATCGCTGTCTAACGCATAAATTGTCTCACCAGGGGAGGATAGAATGCCGCCGCCATATATCTTCAGTTCATCTCTAGCTCTCACTAAACCGAACTCTACGGTGAACCAGTAAAGACGTGCTAGGTATACTCTGTCTTCTTTGCTCGCAGCAAGGCCTAATTTTCCGTAGGTGTGTGTGAAGTGCGCGAACGCAGGGTTCGTTAACAACGGACAATGGCCAAATACCTCGTGAAAGATGTCCGGCTCCTGAAGATAGTCAAACTCTTTTCTCGTGCGAATAAATGTTGCTACTGGAAACTGTTTGTTAGCCAGCAACCTAAAGAATTCCCCGAAATTAATCAACGCTGGAACTTCAGCGGTTTGCCAACCTGTTTGCTCCATCAATACTTTGTTGATATCCGGTAGTTGAGGAATTGCTTTTTCGTCGAGTTTTAGTAAATCAAGCCCGTCAAGATACTGCTGGCACGCTCTTTCTTTTACTAATGGTATTTGTCTGGCATAAAGTTCGGACCAGATTTGATTCTCTTCATCTGACCAATGAATGATGCCATTGTCATCCGATTGTCTCGACTGATATTGCGTAGCTTTTGGCATAACTTCTTTAACCAATAAGTGTTGTGTAACTTGGATATCAGTGTAATGAAATTCCGGACGGCGAAAAGCAGCCGGCCTAATGTGGCTTATGATTTAGCTGTAACAAGAGTTTTACAATGCAGATTTAAGGTATTGTTTTACATACTAAAAAGCCGCTTCAAAGAAGCGGCTTAAATGCGTTTAGCTTGCGAGATTTAAGACAAAATTAAAGGCGACTTATCTCTTTGTTAAGCTGATATTCTCGAGAGGTCACATATGTTTCCATTTTACGAAGACGTACTTCAGCTTTTTCAAAACGATTGCGTATGTCATGGAACGCTTGTTTCGGAGGCTCTCCAGCCTGCCACACTTTGGTCTTTACCTCTACCTTGGCGCTTTTTACCTGACCGGCGTTTGGGTTTGTCCAACCTTTCCCTTTTGAGAATACTGGCGCTGCCGCGTTACTCTGCAATCCCGCTGGTTTTTTATCGAGAATAAACCACGCGGCGATATAGGCGACAAATATGAAAGGTCCGGCTAGTAGAAAGAATCCGGTAACAACTAAAATCCTTACTAACCACGTTTCTAAACCAAAATATTCGGCAACACCTGAACACACCCCAGCTATTCGCGCATTCTCTGGATTACGATAGAGCTGCTTACCGTTTCTCATGCTCTATTCCTCCACTCAGGCGCCTCACTGTCTAGAATTGCCTCTAGCGTCTCGATGCGTTCACTCATCTTTTCAGCTTTTTCAGCTAGATCCTGTAAAGCGGCGTGCTCTTCTACACTTAGTCCTTGATTAACTTGTTTTTTACTGCGGTAGTGCAAAATAAGCCAAATCGGAGCAACAAATATTGAGAACACCACAAGGGGCATAACCAACACTGCTATTGTACCTTCATCCATCTCAATCTCTCCTACAAACTCTGATGTACTTACCCTCCTGTAAATCGAACATCAGGAGGGCCCACCCTATTCTTTTTATTCTGATTTTTCAGTGCTTTTACTTGCACCTTTTACTTTCGCTTTAAGTGCTGCAAGTTCGTCTTCTACTTTGTCGCTAGCTTCTAGCTCAGCGAACTCATCCTGCAATGTCTTTTTCCCTAAATCGTAGGCTTCGACTTGCGACTCAAGGTCATCAATTTTGCGCTCGTATTGTTCGAAACGCCCCATTGCATTATCTACTTTAGTGCTATCTAGCGTCTTTTTCACCTCAAGACGAGAACTCGCCGTCTTTTGGCGCATAATAATCGTTTTTTGACGACTCTTCGCATCGGCCAGCTTTTCTTGAAGTTGACCAATTTCATCCTGAAGCTTGCTTATTTGTTCATCGACAATTGCCAACTCTTTGCTCAATACTTCGGCAGCTTCAGCGGACTTTTTCTTTTCTTGCAGTGCAGCACGCGCCAGGTCATCCCTATCCTTACTTAACGCTAGTTCAGCTTTCGCTTCCCAGTCGCTTGCGTCGCTTTCGTACTTTGAAATCTGATTGACGATTTCTTTCTTATTGGCCAATGTCTTCGCAGATGCTGAGCGTACCTCAACCAATGTGTCTTCCATTTCCTGAATGATTAATCTAACCATTTTCTCAGGATCTTCCGCCTTGTCTAAAAGCGCATTAATATTTGAATTCACAATATCTGTAAAACGCGAGAAGATACCCATAATAATTACCTCTTGCTAAAAATAGTCAGTGTTAAAAACACCACTCGTGATAAATAGATTTCTCTTGGTATTGATAGTATTCAATATACTTGCCAACTTTACTCTCGCGCTAACCTTCTATTTTAAATAGATTTTTTTATATTCAAATAATACTCGTTTATCAATAATTTTTGCTCTACACTATTAATTGGTCGAAATGACTAACTTTTGAGGGATTTAATGAGTAGGTATCGACAACAAGATAATTTGCTTGGCCAAGCGAATAGTTTTTTAGAAGTTCTGGAGCAAATTTCACAAATTGCACCGCTCGATAAACCGGTACTCGTTATTGGCGAAAGAGGCACGGGTAAAGAACTCATTGCAGCGCGTCTGCATTTTCTATCCAAGCGCTGGGATCAGAACTACATCAAACTCAATTGTGCAGCGCTGAACGAAAGCCTGCTCGAAAGTGAACTTTTCGGCTATGAGGCGGGCGCGTTTACTGGTGCATCAAAACGCCGTGAAGGTCGCTTTGAGGTAGCCCACAACGGCACACTCTTCTTAGATGAGTTAGCAAACACATCTGGGCTTATTCAAGAAAAACTTCTCCGGGTGGTTGAGTACGGAGAGTTTGAACGCGTAGGTGGCAGTAAATCAGTAAAAACTGATGTCCGCCTTATTGCAGCCACTAACGAAGACTTGCCCGCGCTTGCTGAAGCAGGGGAGTTTCGCGCTGATCTTCTCGACAGACTTGCCTTCGACGTGATTACTATTCCCCCTCTTCGCGAACGTCGCGAAGATATCATGATGTTGGCTGAAAATTTCGCTATCAATATGGCACGTGAAATGGAGATGGAGTTATTTAGCGGTTTTACGGAAAAAGCAAAACGAACGCTTCTAGAATACGACTGGCCAGGTAATATCCGAGAACTTAAAAACGTGGTCGAACGAGCAGTATATAGAACCAATAACCCTCATTTACCTGTGCATGAAATTATTTTGGATCCTTTTGAATCTGCATTTCGCCCTAAAGGTCGAGTAAAGACCAATGACAGAGTGAAAAGCGCTGAATTGCCCCAGCACGATACCCAAACCGACACACCTATAGCAAATGCTGTTGTTGAAAAAGCTGATGTTTCTCCTCTAGCACCCAATAATCAGCAAGAAATCGTCGAATATCCCATAGATTTGAAAGAACGCTCTCAACAATATGAGATAGATATGATAAAACAGGCTCTTGCAGACAGTCAGTTTAATCAAAAGAAAACGGCTGAGAAATTGAGCCTGACATACCATCAGCTCCGAGGCTATCTCAAGAAATATAACTTACTAGATTCTTCCGCTGAAAACGTCGAGGCGTAAAGCATGTCCTATGGTTTGGTGAAGCGTTTGTCATTATGTTTGTGTACGGCGCTTGTCGTTGCATCCTGCGCTAAACAGAATAAACAAGCGTTCTACAATACGGGAATTATTTACTGCTCGGAAAGCAACCCAGTTACATTCAACCCTCAATTAGATACCTCAAGCACAACATCAGATGCCTCGTCCCATCAACTCTACGACCGTCTGCTTGACTTTGACCCGGAGACTGGACGGATAGTGCCAAGTTTAGCGAGCAGTTGGCTAGTGACTAACGACGGCCTGACCTACGCATTTCAACTAAGAAAAGATGTGTGGTTTCACAGCACTGATTACTTTACGCCGACAAGAAATTTTAACGCTGATGACGTTCTTTTTAGTATAGACAGGTGGAGACTCACATCTCATCCCTATCACTATATATCAGGCGGGCGCTATCCGTATTTTGAAAGCATTGGCCTTGCACAAAACATTGAGTCAGTGGAGCGCGTAAATGGCTACCGGGTAGAAATTACGCTTAAGCGCCGCGATAGCTCTTTTCTGGCTAATCTAGCCACTGATTTTGCGGTGATCCTTTCGGAAGAATATGCCAGCCAGCTATCGCAAGCCGGTAGCCCAAGTAAAATTGATGAACTGCCTGTTGGAACAGGCCCATTTAAGTTTGAAAGCTATCGAAAAGATCACTTTATAAAGTATCGTCGCCACGAAGATTATTGGCGTTTGTCTTTATCCTCAGAGGACAGTGAAAACGCGTCTGAACAAACTAATACTGAAATTAGCAAAGAACCTGAGAATGCCTCGCCCCCCGCATCTTCTAGCTTTCAGTCAAATGGGGGCGAATACTCGGCCGTAGAACAGCTTATTTTTGATATTACGCCTCGAAGCTCACTTCGACTAGCTAAGTTAATGACCGGTGAGTGTGATGCCACCGCCTTTCCGGCGCAAACCGAACTTGAAGTTATTCGTGCGAAGGAAGACCTGATTCTGGCAGAGAAACCGGGGTTGAATATCGGGTTTTGGGCGTTTAATACTCAACGCCCTCCTTTTAACAACCCAGATGTAAGGCGTGCGCTGGCAGCGGCTATCGATAAAAATACTTTGTTAGAGGCCGTGTACTTTGACAGTGCTATTCGGGCAAAAACTTTGTTACCCGCGGCCAGTTGGGCATTTCAAAATGATGCTGACGACACCGCCTACAACCCTGTATTAGCCCGCAAACTGCTTGCTGACGCAGGAATAGAACCCGGCTTTTCAATGACTATCTGGGCCATGCCGGTAGAGCGCGCATATAACCCTAATGCAACAAAAATGGCAGAACTGATCCAGCGATATCTAAGAGATGTGGGCGTTGAAGCAACGATTGTAAGTTACGACTGGGCTACGTTTAGGCGGCACTTACGAGAAGGGTTACACGACTCTGTGCTAATAGGTTGGTCCGCAGACAACGGTGACCCCGATAACTTCTACCGCCCATTATTGAGCTGCGGCGCTATTCCCTCTGGCACTAACAGAGCCATGTGGTGTAACCCAGATTATGATAAATTAATTAACGATGCCCTTAAGACTGATGATATTGAAGCGCGCAAAGCCATTTATCGACAAGTAAACCGACTGCTGTATGAACGTTTACCGCTGGTACCCATCGCCCATGCTTATCGTTATCAGGCGTATAGAAGCGAACTGGAGGGGTTAACTATAAATCCCTTTGGCGGCGTGCGCTTTGGTGGAGTAGAAAAAACACTGTGACCCAGATTCTCGTTAGATATTGCACGCTATTTATATTAACGCTTCTTGTATTAGCGATTATTTCGTTTTCTTTGGCCTACCTGTTTCCAGGCGACGTTTTAGAAAATCTGACAGGCTTGGTACCGCAAAATGAAATTCAACGCGCCGCGTTAGAAAAGCAGTTTAAATTAGACCAATCCTACGTACATCAGTTCTTTTACTATGTAAGCAATTTACTAACAGGTGACTGGGGGTATAGTTTTACTTCAGGCCTACCGCTAAGAGATGAGGTGGGAATAGCGATGCCAGCCACAATAGAGTTGGCAACATACGCAATGCTAATGGCATTATTTATTGGGATACCGATGGGGTATTACGCAGGAATTCGTTGTTACTCAACTTCAGATTATTTAATCAACAGCGCCAGTATCACGATTTATTCGTTCCCGGTTTTTTGGTTTGCGCTACTGCTCATCCTTGTATTCAGCTTACAGATGGACGTGGCTCCATTATCTGGCCGTATCAGCCTGCTGTATAACATTGAGCCTGTTTCAGGCTTTATTCTTGTCGATATATTATTTGCAGATATCGAAAACAAATCCTTGGCATTAAAAGATGCGCTTTCACACATAGCATTGCCCACCTTTGCTATTGGCGCAATTGCTACAGCGTCTATGGCTAGAATAACAAGGCGTTCTGTTATCGATGTGAGGCATCGCCCTTATATTGCTGCAGCAATTTCTAGAGGCCTTTCAAGCTGGCAAATATTCTTTCGCCACATTTTGCGCAACGCCTTACTGCCAATTTTGCCGTTGATGGCGATTCAGATTACCACCCTCATAACAAATGCTATGATCGTGGAGACCTTATTTTCGTGGCCCGGTATTGGTAACTGGCTAATTCAAGCCATTTATCAGCGTGACTACCCTGCCCTACGGATAGGAATGATGGCGGTTTCTACCGTTGTCATAACATTAACCATTCTCGTCGATTTGTTTAACCGAGTCATTGACCCTAGTAGAGAGAAATACGAACGTGCCGCAGTTTAGTCTATACGACGAAGAGTTCCATCCGTCGCCGTGGCAGCGGACATGGGCATCATTTAGAGCTAGCCACATTTCTATGCTAGGCCTAATTATGTTGGCGCTTTTCGTTGTATTTGCGCTGTTTGCCCCTTTGATCACGCCCTATGATGCGCTAGAGCAAAACATCGATGGTCTGCTGATACCGCCTAGCTGGATGGCAAATGGTTCCATTTCTTACCTGTTTGGTACCGACGCGCTTGGGCGTGACCTATTTACGCGGATAATATATGGCTGTCGTGTAACGCTAGGTTCGGCATTTATCACCGTCGTTCTTGCTATGTTAATGGGCGTTAGTTTGGGCGCATTTGCCGGCATGCTGCGGGGTGTTCGCTCTAGCGTAGCCAACCACCTTTTAGATGCGTTAATGGCTATTCCAACACTGCTTATTGCTATTATCATAGTAGCGATTTTAGGTACTGGCTTGGTCAATAGCATGTGGGCGATTACGCTGGCGTTGATCCCTCAGTTTGTTCATCACACACGCAGCTTCGTACGCGCTGAAATGAAGAAGGAATACATCATAGCGTCAAAACTGGATGGCGCGAGCAAATGGCAGCTTTTTGTACATTCCATTTTACCCAATATGACTGAAATGCTCGTTGTACAGGGTACGCTTGCCCTTTCCATTGCGGTTATCGACATCTCAGCATTAGGGTTTCTTAACTTAGGCGCCCAATCCCCCCTGCCCGAATTAGGCGTAATTCTAGCTGATGGTTTAGATGTTACTTATTTGGCTCCTTGGAATGTCGCAGTTCCGGGCATGGCAATATTTTTCATGGTCTTATCAGTCAACATTGTGGGCGATGGTTTGCGTTCTGCACTGAGAAAAAGAGTGAGTCATTAATATGCCGATGCTTGATATTAAAAATCTCACGCTAGAAATGCAGAGTAGTGAAGGCACGATTAAAGCCTTAGATAAAGTGAATTTATCTGTAAGTACTGGGGAGATTCGTGCATTAGTCGGTGAATCGGGCTCAGGCAAAAGCCTTATTGTGTCAGCAATTTGTGGTGCCCTTCCCAATCAGTGGCATTTAACCGCCGACAGGATGAGCTGGAATGGTGAGAACCTTTTAGGCATGTCTTCACAACAGCGTCGTGAAGTAATGCGCCGTGAAATCGCGGTAGTATTTCAAAACCCTCAGGCAAGTTTGGACCCCTCAGCCACGCTAGGAGAGCAGCTAGAAGAAAGTATTCCCGATGAGTTTGTGGAGGGCAGTTGGTTTTGGCAAAGAGCTCAGCATCGTAAAAAAATTGCTATTAGCACCGTTCACAAAGTAGGGATTAAACACCACAAACACTACTTAAGTGCTTTCCCGCATCAAATACCCGCGGATATAGGTCAGAAGTTCATGATTGCCATGGCGTTAGTATCTCAGCCTAAATTACTGATTGCCGACGATCCTACCCGCGGTATGGAGCCGACGACCAAAACTCAAATTTTGAAGCTTTTTACTCGCTTGAACCAAACCCGTTCTTTGTCGATATTGTTTGTTAGTCATGACTTGTTAGCCATTGCCAGTATGTCCCACTCAATGACGGTGCTTTATGCGGGTCAAACCGTCGAATCGGGAAAAATGAAACACATTAAAAAGCGCCCGCTTCACCCTTACACTAAAGCGTTACTCGACAGTGCTCCGAGTTTCAGGAAAGACTTACCGCCAAAATCCCTTTTGCCTACGTTGAGCGGCTCTATTCCTACACTTCAGCATTTACCTATTGGCTGTAGATTGGGTCCTCGCTGCCCTCGCGCACAAAGAGCATGCGTTCAAACACCTGCCGTACGAAAGATTCATGATCACAGTTATAGCTGCCACTACCCGTTACACATGGAGAAGCTGTGATGGATATTATGGAGGTAAGAAACCTCACTTTTATTCACAACGAGAAAAAGCGCTGGTTAAAACGCCCAGAAGTGTTTCAACTCGGTCCGGTAAACCTGAGTGTAAAGCGTGGAGAAACAATCGCTATTATCGGTGAAAACCGTTCTGGAAAATCGTTGCTTGCAAAACTTTTGGTTGGCGCCTTACCCGCCGATGCTGGTGAAATTGAAATTAACACACACAAGTATTTAGCGAAGTATCAGTCGAAAGACAACAAGCAAAAACGCACCCACGATATTCGAATGATCTTGCAACATAGCAGTGAATCCATGAACCCCGCTGTGCCTGTAGGAAAGATTTTAGATGAACCGTTGCGACTAAATACTGGGCTGTCTGAAGCCGAACGAAAACCAATCATAGAAGACATGTTGGTGAAAGTGGGTCTACTAAGAGAGCACTACTATTTTTACCGCCACATGCTGTCCGATGGACAACAGCAAAGGGTTGCCCTTGCCAGAGCGATTGTATTAAAACCTAAGGTGCTAGTGGCCGATGAACCCTTTGCTGCGCTTGACCCTTCAATACGCTCTCAAACGGTAAATTTGATTTTGCAGCTACAACAAGAACTCGGTTTAGCTTTCGTATTTATAAGCCATAACCTTGGTATTGTGAGGCATATCGCCGATAAGATCATTGTAATGGAGAACGGTGAAATTGTAGAAGAAGGCAAAACAGAAACTATTTTCAGGTGGCCGCAGCACATTCGCACCAAGAAATTAGTTACGGCTTATCAATCTCTTGTTCCTCAACAAACCCTTCGATAAGCCTAAAGATAGCAGAAAGGGGCTAACGCGCCCCTCTCTATAATTAACGTTTAAATAGTCAGGTCGATCTTAACCAGATTTGTGACTAGCCTACTAGCGCCAATAAGATCCCTGCAGCTACAGCACTCCCCAATACACCCGCGACATTAGGTCCCATTGCATGCATTAACAAGAAGTTGTGGGGATTGGCCTCTAGGCCAACTTTGTTTACCACTCGCGCAGCCATAGGTACCGCAGACACACCCGCAGCACCAATGAGTGGATTGATGCTCCCACCTGAAAGTTTGCTCATTAGCTTGGCCATAAGTACTCCAGCGGCGGTACCAATACCAAATGCGATAGCACCAAGGCCCAGGATACCTAAAGTTTCAACGGTAAGGAATGCTTCGGCTGATAGCTTTGAACCAACCGCCAAACCGAGAAATATCGTAACCGTATTTATAAGTTCGTTCTGAGCAGTTTTGCTAAGCCTATCAACAACACCGCACTCTTTCATTAGGTTACCAAAACAGAACATGCCCACAAGCGGTGTAGCAGCTGGTAGGAACAAGATAGTCATAAACAACACAGCTAAAGGAAAAATGATTTTTTCGCGCTTTGATACTGGTCGAAGCTGCCCCATTTTTATCTCGCGCTCTTCTTTTGTCGTCAGAGCTCTCATAATTGGTGGCTGGATAATAGGCACTAATGCCATATAGGAATAGGCGGCTACGGCAATAGCACCAAGCAAGTCGGGAGCAAGCCTCGAAGCTAAGAAAATCGCCGTAGGCCCATCTGCGCCGCCTATAATAGCAATAGCGCTTGCATCCTTTAACGTAAACTCGAAACCTGGGATCAGGTTTAAAGCGATAGCGCCAAACAAGGTTGCAAAAATCCCAAACTGCGCCGCTGCGCCAAGTAACAACATTTTAGGGTTTGCAATAAGTGCACTGAAATCCGTCATTGCGCCGACACCCATAAAAATGAGTAGCGGAAATACGCCGGTATCAATGCCGATTTTATAGATGTAATGAAGCAAACCACCCGCTTCAGAAAACCCAGCAATCGGAATATTCGTCAACAACGCACCGAAACCGATGGGCAATAAAAGCAATGGCTCGAACTTTTTCACAATGGCTAGGTACAGTAAACCAAAGCCTACGGCCATCATTATTAGCTGGCCCGCTTCAAAATGCGCAAGCGCGGTACTATCCCAAAGTACCATTAACTTATCCATGCATTACCCCAATAAGATTAACGGTTGGCCACTTGTTACAGCATCACCTTCACCTACGACAATGTCGGTAACTGTCCCGGTGTATGCTGAACGAATCTCAGTCTCCATCTTCATGGCTTCGAGGATCATCACCACATCACCTTCTGATACGCTGTCACCGTTTCTTACCAAGATTTTAAACACGTTACCCGCTAATGGCGCATCAATAGACTCTGACGAGGCTGCAGCAGCTGGTGCTGCGCTACTCGCTGGAACTTGGGGCTGCGTATTTCCACCGCTAGCAGGAGTCACACTTGTTAAGGTACCAGAAGGAGCAACTTCGACGCGATACACCTTACCATCTACATTGACATCATAAGTTTCTGACGAGTTAGATGCCTTTACGTTTGACGTGGCTTTAACCGGCTGCGATGGACTAGAGCTTGCTGAGTCTTGTTCACCAGGCGCTGGTTCAAATGCATCTGGATTACCGCGATTTTCAATAAACTTAAGGCCGATTTGGGGAAACAATGCGTAAGTAAGCACATCATCAATTTTATCCTCTGCCAGAGAAAGTTGCTTTTTCTCTGCCAAAGCATCAAGTTCTTTACTAAGCGTATCAAGTTCTGGTGCAATGTTATCAGCAGGACGACACGTTATTGGCTCTGCGCCATCAAGCACACGTTCCTGCAATGCTTTGTTGACCGGAGCAGCCGTAGCACCGTACTCGCCTTTCAGTACGCCAGCCGTTTCTTTTGTGATACTTTTGTAGCGCTCGCCAGTAAGCACGTTAAGTACCGACTGTGTGCCCACAATTTGTGATGTTGGAGTGACAAGCGGGATGAACCCCAAATCTTCGCGCACTCTAGGAATTTCCTTAAGTACCTCCTCAAACTTATCCTCAGCGCCTTGCTCTTTAAGCTGACTTTCCATATTGGTTAGCATTCCGCCTGGCACTTGCGCTAAGAGAATTCGCGCATCAACGCCTTTAAGGCTGCCTTCAAACTGGCTATATTTCTTTCTCACCTCTCTGAAATAGCTAGCAATATCCTCAAGCTCAGGTAGCGATATGCCGGTATCGCGCTCAGTGCCCTCTACAATAGACACCATAGTTTCTGTTGCGCTGTGGCCATACGTCATGCTCATTGAAGAGATTGCCGTGTCCAGCATATCAATCCCCGCATCAATCGCTTTTTGGTACGTTGCCGTACTAAGCCCCGTTGTTGCGTGACACTGCATAGCAATAGGCACGCTCACCGTCTCTTTTAAGCCAGTAATCAATGCTTCACATTCATAAGGCTTTAGAAGCCCGGCCATGTCTTTTACGCAAATAGAGTGAACACCTAAATCTTCAAGCTGTTTTGCCATGTCTAACCAAAGCTTAAGGTTATGAACTGGACTGACAGTATAAGAGATAGTGCCCTGAGCATGTGCGCCGCTGTCTATCGTTGCTTTGATCGCTGTTTTTAAATTACGAATGTCGTTCATGGCATCGAAGATCCTGAACACGTCAACGCCGCTTTCGTGGGCTCGTTCGACAAAACGTGTCACTACATCGTCAGCGTAATGGCGATATCCCAGCAGGTTTTGCCCGCGAAGGAGCATTTGTTGTTTAGTGTTAGGCATTGCCGCTTTAAGCTTTCTAATCCGTTCCCAAGGGTCTTCGCCTAGGTAACGAATACATGCATCAAAAGTAGCACCTCCCCATGACTCTACCGACCAAAAGCCAGCTTTATCTAATTTTTCCGCTATGGGAAGCATATCCTCGATACGCATACGCGTAGCAAGAAGCGATTGATGGGCATCACGCAGGACTAGCTCGGTAAGGGCCAGAGGCTTTGACATGGTAACTCCTGATTAGGCTTATTTTTTTGAATTGTGACGATGGGTATGGATGGCTGCGGAAATAGCTGCGATAACATTTCCGTCTATTCCAGGTTGTACCGCTTGATTGTTTCTTTTTACATTAACTGAGGGCTCTTCTATTTCCCCAGGGAACGCTTCGCAAAACCGCGCTATTAAGTGTATACCTACGATAAGAAGCCCGAGAAATGAGAAAACGAACACCATTCCAATGAGCATTAATGAACCCGCTTCAACAAGCAAGCTACTGACGGATCCCGAATTCATATTCAATCCTGTTTGTATATTGGTATTTGAATAAGTATCACGAGGTTTTTTAAAAAACAACAAAACAGCATAAAAAACCAATAAAAACCCTACAGAACGCCACCATATGAAATTTAATGCATTTTTACTTAATAAAATTGCAACAAAGACTCTATAAGCTATCAGTAACTGAATTTAGGTCTCGCCCATCAATCGCTCATTTTGTAAGGCATAATCTAATGAAAGCCTATATTGTCTGAGAAGTCACTATCTAACTGCTTTGCAAAATCTTTTGCGTGCATGGCTACTAACTCGAGCTGCATGTGCCGCTCGTCTTCCGGTATGTAGGCAGGAACGTTGGCCGGTTTACCATCGCAATCTACCGCCATAAAAGTGATAAAACAGCGATTTGCCACCGTCGTTGTGTCTGCGGTCGCATCGCCAGATTTCACCACAACGTAAATATGCATGCTTGATGCGCCTGTATGAACTAAAGACGCTGTAATCTCTATTAGTTGACCAACTTTAATAGGCTTAATGAATCGGATTCCGTTAGCTGAAACCGTAACACAATAGCATTTAGACCATTGAGCTGCACACGCGTAGGCAGCTTGGTCTATCCATTTCATAACGATACCGCCGTGAACGTTCCCACCAAAGTTAACATCTGTAGGTTCTGCTAAAAATCGAAAAGTAGTGGATGGGTGTGACATAAGTTGCCTCGCTGATTACTGCTCAATTAACAGTTAAAGCTTAGCTTACTTTTTAAACAATGCACTTATAGAGGTGTTAACAAAGAAAGATAGTAATAAACAGAAATGAAAAAGCCCACCTTAAAGGTGGGCTTCTCAATATGGCGCGTGTGGAAGGATTCGAACCTCCGACCGCCTGGTTCGTAGCCAGGTACTCTATCCAGCTGAGCTACACACGCGTTAACTTGTATACTTTCGAATTTCACTCCGAAAGGTGACGCTTTTAAATTAAGTGGCGCGTGTGGAAGGATTCGAACCTCCGACCGCCTGGTTCGTAGCCAGGTACTCTATCCAGCTGAGCTACACACGCGCAAAAACTTGTTGTCGACCGTCACTACCAACGAATGATAATGGCGGAGAGGGAGGGATTCGAACCCTCGATACGCGTAATGCGTATGGTTCCTTAGCAGGGAACTGGTTTCAGCCACTCACCCACCTCTCCTTGACTGCGGGGTGCATTTTACGGATTCGTTGGCGTGAGTCAAACCTTTTTTATAAAGAAAGTGTTCGCTCGCTGTCATTTTAAACGATTCGAGCAAAAAACCAGTAATCTGCTCACAATACAAGCAATTAAATAAAATGCCCGTTGCTTTTTCTCGGCTCTTCCTAAAGTCAGATACTAAAAATTATCAATCGCTCTTCAAATTATAGCTGATGATAAACGCTTTATATCTCTTTTTATCTATTATTGCGCAATATTATCCCTTTGCGCTAACAACGAACGTCAGAAGTGAGCGAGCAACGGGCTTTAAGTCTTTATAACTCAACGCCAACAAATTAAACGCGACACACCATCGGCTGCCGCACCAAAAAACACAATGACTATTAGAAAACCATCACCGGAATAAACAGTAAAAAACAAAAAAGGCCAGCGTAATAGCTGACCTTTTCCGATGAAGCGTATAATGCAATTATTCGGCTGAACCCGGCTGACCGCCCTTTTCTGCTTGAATGCGCATGTATATTTCTTCACGGTGCACAGAAACTTCTTTTGGTGCGTTAACACCGATACGTACCTGATTCCCTTTTACGCCAAGAACAGTGACAGTTACATCGTCACCAACCATAAGCGTTTCACCAACTCGACGAGTCAAAATAAGCATTCTCTTGCTCCTGTTCCTTAATACTGAACGTCATCCCTAAGATTTACCAACCCACCAGCACGACCCGATGGGGGCGACGGTGATTCCATGTTTTTGCGTCACTTCAAAAACTCACCGTTATATACGTAAATAATTATAGCTTATCTTGTAACCAAGCGTTAACCGAATCGAGTGCTTGCTGCAAGTTTTCTGGGTTGTCGCCGCCGGCTTGTGCCATATCTGGACGACCGCCACCTTTTCCACCGACCTGAGATGCAACAAAGTTAACCAATTCACCAGCTTTAACCTTATTGATTAGATTCTTCGTAACGCCCGCAATCAAATTAACCTTTGATTCATTCGCTACACCTAATACTACGATCCCCTCGCCAATTCGGTTCTTTATATCGTCCATCATTGAGCGTAGTGACTTAGCTTCAACGCCCTCTAAATTCGCTATAAGAACTTTAACGCCATTTATTTCTACTGCATTACTAAGCATATCAGCACCTTGCTGACTCGCCAGTTTTTGTTTCGCAGAATTGAGCGCTTTTTCTAGTTCTTTAGTCTGATTTTGTAGAGAAACTACGCGTTCGACTACATTTTGGCTGTCTGTTTTCAATAATGCAGACAATGAAGACAGTGTGGCTTGTTGCGTTTGCACGACTTCAAGTGCGTGTTCGCCAGTGACTGCTTCGATGCGTCGAACGCCAGATGCAATACCTGCCTCACTCGTAATTTTAAACAAACCAATATCACCAGTTCGGGTAACATGAGTACCACCACATAGCTCAACAGAGAATGGACCCATAGTTACCACACGAACTTTTTCGTCGTACTTCTCTCCAAATAGTGCCATTGCGCCTGAAGCTTTGGCTTCGTCTAAGTCCATAAGTTCAGTGGCTAGCGTGTGATTTGCTCGTATTTCTTGGTTAACTCGTCGCTCAATCTCCACAAGCTGCTGTGCCGTTACCGCTTCAAAATGAGAGAAATCAAAACGCATTCGTGGCGCTTCAACCAATGAACCTTTCTGCGTTACGTGCTCACCTAGAATTTCACGCAATGCTGCATGAAGTAAGTGCGTAGCACTGTGGTTCTTTTTAATTGCTTCGCGGTTAGCGAGGTCTATAGCAGCTGTTGCCGTGTCGCCTTTAGTAACCTTTCCTTTCACTACACCTTTATGTGCAAACGCATTGCCCATTTTCTGAGTGTCGGTTACAACAAACTCCCCGTTAGCTACGCGAAGTACGCCTTTATCGCCGGCTTGACCACCACTTTCTGCGTAGAACGGCGTGCTGTCTAATACCACAACACCTTCTTGACCATCTTCTAGCGTATCAACAAATGCATTGTCGGCAATAAGCTCAACAACATTTGCCTGACCTTCTACATCGGTGTACCCGGTGAATGATGTCGTGTGATCGATGGCGAGTTTGCTATTGTAGTCTGCGCCAAAGTTGCTTGCCTGCTGTGCTCGGGCACGCTGCGCCTGCATGGCAGCTTCAAACCCTTCTTCATCAATTTTGAGGTCGTGCTCACGCGCCACATCATTTGTTAAGTCAGTAGGGAAGCCGTAGGTGTCGTAAAGCTTAAACACCACATCTCCGGGCACGGTATCGCCTTCTAGAGTTTCCAGCGTATCGTTTAGAATCGCCATGCCTCGGGCTAACGTTTTGCTAAACTGCTCTTCTTCCACACGAAGTACTTTTTCAATTACCGGCAACTGGTCTACAAGTTCTGGATACGCCTCACCCATTTCTTTGGCAAGTGATGCAACAAGTTTGTAAAAGAAGATATCGTTTGCGCCAAGCTGGTAGCCATGACGAACCGCACGACGAATGATACGACGTAAAACGTATCCGCGGCCTTCATTCGATGGCATAACGCCATCGCAAATTAAGAAGCTGCATGAACGAATGTGGTCAGCAATAACACGAAGTGATTTGTTTTCCAAATCTTCGCTACCAACAATTGATGCTGCCGATTTAATCAAGTTTTGGAACAGGTCAATCTCGTAGTTACTGTGCACGTTCTGCAAGATAGCTGAAATACGCTCAAGGCCCATGCCCGTATCGATAGAAGGCTTAGGAAGTGGCTCCATGGTACCGTCAGCTTGTTTGTTAAACTGCATGAATACCAAGTTCCAAATTTCGATAAAACGGTCACCGTCTTCTTCAGGTGTTCCTGGAGGACCACCCCAAATGTGCGCACCGTGGTCGTAGAAGATTTCAGAACAAGGGCCACATGGGCCGGTATCGCCCATAGACCAGAAGTTATCTGACGTGCTGATGCGAATAATCTTTTCTTTTGGCACGCCAATATGGTTTTCCCATATATCAAAAGCTTCGTCATCTTCAGAGTAAACGGTAACCAGCAGCTTTTCTTTTGGCAGACCAATTTCTTTGGTAAGGAAATTCCACGCAAACTCTATTGCTTCTTTTTTGAAATAATCGCCAAAGCTAAAGTTGCCCAGCATTTCAAAAAAGGTGTGGTGACGAGCAGTGTAGCCTACGTTCTCAAGGTCATTATGTTTACCACCAGCACGAACGCAGCGCTGAGACGATACCGCACGGGTATAACTGCGCTTCTCTGCGCCTAAGAAGCAGTCTTTAAACTGGTTCATGCCCGCGTTGGTAAAAAGAAGTGTGGGATCATCTGCCGGTACCAGTGACGAGCTTGCCACCGCTTGGTGGCCATGGCTTTTAAAATAATCGATAAACTTGTTACGTAAGTCAGCAGTTGATAATGTCATTGAAAACCTAACTTCCTTTATTCTATTAACGACGAGTGCTATTTGCCTGTTTTACTGAGCGTTATAATCAGGGCGTTTGCCATTACGCAATGTGCAATGCCGCATTACAATTCTCTGAATAAATTAAAATGCACACAAATTTGCGCAACAATACCACGGAAAGCGCGTTTTTGTTAAGTGGAACAAGAACAAGATAGGAACAAAACTCACTTATTCTCGACATACAAAAATGACATTATAATGTTAAGAGGCGAAAGGCTGGTATTTGGAGAGGTTGAGCGCTAGTCGTGGTCGTTTGCGCTTACAGCGTAGTCTATATGCTCTTGATAAAAACCTCGGTATTGCAGGAATTGCTTTTGCTTTTGCCTTAACGCAAATTCAGTTTCATAAAACCCGCCAAATTTCTTTTCTTTAACCTTTTTAGCGCTTTCAAACCAATCAGCCTCAATCTCTTGCAGAGCTTGCTCCGCAACAGTTTCATCTATACCGTATTGCTGCAAATCTAGCTTAATTAACCGCGGACCTTTTCCCTTTAGATACAGTGCGCGCGCACGACTTTCAGCGAAACGCACGTCACTTTGAATATCTGCATTCCTAAATTCTTCTAAAATTGGGATAAAAGCATTGCTCTCTATGCCCTTTTGCTGAAGCTTTCGAATTATCTCGCTGAAGCTATGCTCTCGTCGTGCTAGCATGCGAGTAATCGCTTCGGTAATGATTTTTCGATCAAAATCTGACATTTTTGAAATCGACTATCCTGTATAAAACGTAGAAATCTCGTTATTTTAACGCTAAATATTTGCAAATAGCGATTATTTCAGCATAAACACATTAATTTCTACATGATGTAAATTGCATGACAGCACAAAACGTTCGCATAAGAATTATAGACTCCATTGAACAGCTATCTAAAACGCGCTGGCAGCAACTTTCGCGGGGGGCAGGCCCATTTCTTTCCTATGAATTCTTACACGCGCTAGAAAACAGCGAGTCTTGTACTAACGAGTCCGGCTGGCAGCCTTGTCACATCGCTATATTGCAAAATCAAGACGATAACGTTAGCGCTATCATTCCCGGATATTTGAAAACGCACAGCTACGGGGAATATATATTCGACCATGCTTGGGCCAACGCCTACGTGCAGCATGGTTTGGATTACTACCCTAAATGGATATCCGCAATACCCTTTACTCCTGTAACGGGCCCTCGCTTATTAAGCGACGGTCAATTTCTTTTAACCCCCGAACTTGTAAACGAAGTTGAGCTTGCACTTGTTGAGCACGCCAAGAAAGAGTTCGATGAAGTCCTGTCTTCATTTCATTGGCTTTTCCCTAGTGATGCAACATCTACACAACTAACACAGTCTCATGAAACACTGCCTCATTACCTTACACGATACACGGTTCAATTTCAGTGGCATAACTATGGCTACAGAGACTTTGACGACTTTCTAAACGCGCTAACATCACGCAAAAGGAAGGATATAAAGAAAACTCGACGAAAGCTTAGTGAACGAGGCGTTCATTTTACGTACTATACTGGAGATGAAATTAGCCCTGAAACACTTCGCTTTTTTACAAAGTGTTACAAAGCGACCTATTTAAAACGAAGCGGTCACGTGGGATATTTGAATGACGCCTTCTTTGAACAACTTGTAGAAAGCATTAGCGATAAGATGCTTATTGTTACTGCGAGCGAAAATGACGTAGCTGTAGCAAGTGCCCTTTTCTTCTATGATGAAACGGGACTTTATGGCAGATACTGGGGAGCACTCAAAGAAATAGACGGCCTCCATTTTGCCTGCTGTTATTTTGAAGGCATTGAATTTGCCATTGCGAAGAAGCTTCCGCTTTTTAATCCCGGAACTCAAGGTGAACATAAAATACTTCGAGGATTCGAACCCATTTACTGCCGTTCACATCACAAATTACAACATGCGTCGTTTCATAGTGCTGTAGCAGACTTTTTACAGCGTGAAACGCCGCATATCGCTAACTATTTTAATCAGGCACGGAATGCTTTACCGTTTAACAAGGAATTTGTGCCTACTTTAAAAACAACCAGTGTCAATTTACCTAACGACGACACCTACAATCAAAACGAGAAAAACGATGAAATATAAACTTCTAGCCGTAGCGATTGCGGCATCTTTAGGCCTTGCAGGCTGTGGACAGCCTGAACAGGCGCAAGATCAGACGAGTAAAGTTGAAGCACCTGAAGTGAAAGGTGAAGCTGAATTAGGTTCGTTCGGCGTAGACCTCACTGCGCGTAATGAAGCAGTAAAACCCGGCGACGATTTCTTTATGTACGCAAGTGGCACGTGGTATGACAACTATGAGTTGCCTGCCGATAAAACACGTTATGGTGCCTTTACCGGTCTTGCCGAGCGCAGTGAAGAGCAAGTTAAAAACATTATTGATGGGCTAATGGAAAAGTCTTCGCTAAATGCAGAAGAGAAGCTTGTTCACGACTTTTTTGTTGCTTACATGGATACTGATACCATCAACGAAAAAGGTATTGAGCCAATCAAAGACGTACTAACGTCTATTGATAGCATTGAAAATAAAACTGACCTAACCAAAGCATTTGGCAATAGCTGGTTAGTAGGTTCTAACACGCCAATTGGCGGCGGTATGTGGTACAACCGCTTAGACCCGAATGAATACCAGTTAAGCGTTGGTGTGGGTGGTTTAGGTCTTCCAGATCGTGACTATTACCTTAGCGATAGCGAACGTTTCGTTAAAATCCGTGAAGCCTACGTAGCACACATAGAGCAGATGTTAAATTTTGCAGGCGAAGAAAACGCAGCGGAAAAAGCAGCCAACATTCTTGCCCTTGAAACACAAATTGCAGAAATTCAGTGGCCGCGCGAAAAACGCCGTGACCGCGACCTTACTCTTAATCAAATTGAGCGTAGCAAGCTGTCTGACGAATACCCTGGCTTTGACTGGGACACGTATTTTGCTCAAACCGGCTATAAAGTGCCTGAGCTGAATATTACGCAGCCTGAGCCAGTAAAAGACGTTATTAAGATTATCAACGAAGCTGACTTAGCCGATTGGAAGTCGTACTTGAAGTACCACACTATTTCAAACAATGCAGGTTTCTTATCTGAAGATATCTACCTAGCCAACTTTGACTTCTTTGGTCGTACACTAAGCGGTCAGCAAGAGCCTCGTCCTCGCTGGAAGCGCGCAGTGAGTCAAATGTCTGGCACAGAGTCTCTTGGTTTTGCCATCGGTAAGATTTACGTAAATGAATACTTCCCAGAAAGTTCAAAAGAGCAGATGGCAGAACTGGTTGAGAATTTGCGTACAGCACTAGGTGAGCGTATTGAAAACCTAGATTGGATGAGCGAAGAAACCAAGGTAAATGCGAAAGAAAAGCTAATGGCATTTAACCCTAAAATTGGCTATCCGGACGAATGGCAGTCTTTCGACAGCGTAACTATTAGCGACAAGGACTTAGTAGGCAACGTTCGTAATCTTCGCACATTCTTCCAAGACCAGTCGATAGAACGTGAGCTGGAGAAGACCGACCGCAATCGCTGGGGTATGACACCGCAGCGCGTTAATGCCTACTACAATAGCTCGTTCAATGAAATTGTATTCCCAGCGGCTATTTTGCAACCACCATTCTTTGATCCAAACGCCGACGCAGCAGTTAACTACGGTGCAATCGGTGCGGTAATTGGTCACGAAATGGGACATGGTTTTGACGATCAAGGCTCGAAGTCAGATGCAAACGGTATTCAGCGCAACTGGTGGACCGATGCTGACCGCGCAGCGTTTGAAGAAAAAGCAGATATGCTAGCCGAGCAATACAGCCAGTACGAGCCTATCGAAGGTAACTTCGTAAATGGTCGCAACAGCTTGGGTGAAAACATTGGTGACGTGGGTGGTCTAGCCATGGCTTACCACGCCTACAAACTTAGCCTTAACGGCAAAGAAGCGCCGGTAATTGACGGCCTAACAGGCGATCAGCGTTTCTTCCTTGCATGGGCACAAGTGTGGAAAGAAAAACGCACTGAAGAAAGTATGCTGAATCAACTTCGCGCAGGTACACACGCGCCAGGTCGTTATCGTGCACAAGCTCCAAGAAACCATGATGCATGGTATGAAGCGTTTGACGTGAAACCAGGTGATGCACTTTATCTTGCGCCAGAAGAGCGCGTAAGAATTTGGTAATGGATTAGCTTATTTATTTGATAGCCTTTGACGCCGGATAGCGACAGCCGCTCGGCGTTTATCGGCAGTACTTAATGCTCACAACATAAGTGCCCAGCAATTAAATCTAAGCAGGTAAAAAGGGCGGTACGAAGGATTTCTTACCGCCCTTTTTTAATTTATTGTCAGCGTTGATTCGGCCCAGCAAATGCTCACTTACTTCCCATATTGCGCTACTACGTCACGGACATATTGCTTACAGCGCGTTACAGCCTCTGAAAAGTCGCCATTACCTACGCTTCCCATAGAATAACGTAGCCAGTAGCCGTCTATGAGTGCCGCGGTAGAAGCGGCTATGTTCTTAACCTGGTCTGAGCGGATCAGTTCGCGATAGCTATAAGCAAGATTTCGCTCTAGACGCTTATGATTTATGCACTGCAAACGATGCAGTCCTTCATTATGTAGTGACAGCGCCCAGAAGTTGAACCAGGTATTGGTAGCGGAACTCGCCCCTTGCGTTTGTGAAAAGTTATTTTCAATAATGAAATCAATTCGCTCTAGGGGATCGTCAATACGCTGCGTGATTTTTAGCGCATCGAGAAGGTGGCGCATCGTAGCTTCAATTAAGCCTTGCTTGTCACCAAAATAGTGACTGATTATTCCTGATGAAAGCCCCGCTCTTTTACTAATTAAGCTAATCGTTGTTCCGTGATAGCCAACTTCTGCCATCACTTCTAGCGTTGCTTCTATTAATTGCTTCTTGCGAACTGGCTCCATTCCCACCTTGGGCATGCTACAACTCCAAACCTAAAATCAAATAAACACTCTGCGGCAGTGCTTAACTGCCGCAGATATGATATCACGATTAAAAGGTTAAGCGTGCGTTCACTGCTACAGCGCGAGGCGCACCAATCCAAAAAGCACCTGGGGCAATAGTAGACGCGTAATCTTCGTCAAACAAGTTGTTTACTGTAAGGCGAACTTCAAGCTCTTCTATACTCGGACCAAGATTTTCTATAAACCCACCTACATAGAAGTCACTTACTATGTAGTCGTCAACTTCTGCAGCATTATAGATATCAAGATAGCGGCCATCTACGTACTTCGTTGATAGGCCAGCAAAATAATTATCACGAGCCCAGTCGAAGCTCACTACTGCCATAGTATCCGGCGTTCCGATAACCGTATTACCTTCGATGGCCACCAAAGACATTTCAGGGTTATTGGGGTCAGCAATGGCGGCTTGAGCATCAGCTAAAGTCTCGTAAACCGTTCCTGAACTTCCCACTGTCGCCACATACTCAGACTCGCTTAGCGTAATCGATGTGAACAAAGAAAGTTCTTCGGTGAGCGTTATATCTGCTGAAATCTCAAAACCACTTGATTCAATACCACCTACGTTTTTGTATCCACCAGCAGCCGCTTCAAGAAAGTCTATTCCCTCTCGCGTTTCGTTACTGGTAAATTGAATACGGTCGTTAAATTCAATGTTGTAGTAAGTCACGCTGGCATTGAAGCCTGGTGATGCGTAGCGGAAACCAACATCGATGTTATCGGCCGTTTCTGGTTTGATAAAACGAAGATCAGTATCATTTCGCTCAAGTTGAGCATCTTTGATAGCCGCAAAGTTTTCGCCATAGCCAGCAAAGACCTCTAAGCCATCAATAGGTAAAGGTGCAACGATACCGGCTGAAAACAGCGTATCTGAATCAGTATTCACTGCTAAGTCATTGGCTGAGTCGAAGTTGTCAGTTTTCTCGATATCGACGTTAAACTTCTTAGCACCCGCGCGAATTCGGGCAAAGCCTAAATCAAGCTCGTCTTCCACATAATACATCAAGGTATCAACTGGGAAAGTTCTGTCGTACTGCACCCAGTAAGGCACGTTGTCATAATCGACACTAATGGCAGAGTTCGTAACTTTGTGCCAGTCACGCGACTCATCACGGTCGTAGTCTTCCCACCAAACACCAAAGCGTAAAGTATTGTCAAAATCGCCAACCTTAGTGTACCAAACGGCATCAGCGTTAAGGCCTATACGCTGTTTGGCATAATGTGTATGGCGGTATGATCCGACAGGAATTGCACCTTGTTCATGACAACCCGGGTCATACTCTGGCCCAGCCCCTCCGTAAGGGAAAGTTAACGAGCTTTGACAACCTTCGATTGGGCTAAGCTGGTTGCCTTGTCTATCGACAAAGTAAATTTGTCCTAGCTCTTGACCACCGAATACTGTATTGCCTACAACGAGTTCTGAATGTCCTTGCGCGCCATCATCGGTAATATCGACAATGTATGGTGGTACCCATTCGCCGCGACCTTCGTTGTCGTGATAATAAGCGTTTGTCATAAAATCGACCTGGCCAATTGTGAATTCAGCCTGCAGGTAGGCGAAAAGATTTTCGCGTAATGTAGACCAACCTCGACGATAAGCCTGATCCTGATAAGGTACACCAGTCCACTCGTCTGTTAACTGGTCCCAATCAGGGTTTTGCGCATATTGTGCTAATCCATAAATACGCTGGTAGTTGTCTTCATGAGTATCGTCGTAAGAAAGATAACCAGTAAGAGACACATCGTTGACAGTAGATATAAACTTCATTGCCAAATGGTCACGTGTATTCTCTGCCGCCTGCTGCATAAAGTCAGAGCTTTCTTGGCTTGAAAGGCTTATCCACGCATAGGTATCTTTAAAAATTTCGCCCGTTTCATAACGCACATAATATTTTGCTGCGTCAAACTCGCCCGCAGTCACACTCGCTACTAAACCTTGCTCCATAGACGGGTCAATGGTTGTAAAATTAAGCGTGCCGCCTAAGGCCTCATGTGAGCGTGAGGCTATATCTGCTGTGCCCTGAGATACTTCAACGCCTTTAACGTTTTCAGTATCGATATAGCGGTTTGCTTTCGCACCACCGCCGTAATTTGAATTACCATTGGCAATTCCGTCTACCGTCATACCAATTTGTTGTTCATTGAGGTTTACCTGAAAGCCACGAATAACGATAGATGTAGACCAGTCATCCGCACCAAAGGTATCGCCTTCGTTAATCAATACACCAGGTAGATTATCCACTGCGGCTAGCACGCTACTAAGATTAGCTTGCTGCTTGAACATATCTTCGCTTGTGGCGTTATTTGCGTATGAAACGCTTCGTCCAACAACGGTAATTTCTTCTATGCGTTCTTCTTCTGCGCCTGCTGCTTCTTCTGCCATTGCAGAAGACGGTGCACTTAGGGCAGCCATTGATGAAAGTGCAGCAAGCACCGCTAAAGAGAGTTTATTGTGTGATTTCATGTATTTCCCAGTAGTTTGTATTATTTGTGCACTACTTTAGGGGTGGATTGTTACAGTTGCGTTAAGTTTAATTGAACATTCAATTAATAAAATAAATAAGTCCCGTCGGAAGATAGAATTATGCTTAAACATACCTATACAAATAAGTTAGCGATGGGGTCTGTTATCTTTCCAATATATCCGTTAACTTTCTTTGCCCGTTTTTACTTTTCTAGCACTAGCATATGAGAGTAGGCAATTATCTGTGCGGAATAGTATTAGATTTAAAAGTTGGAGTGGCGTCTATTAAGGCATAAAAAAGCCCTCACGAAAGAGGGCTAAAAAGGGAAAAGCGTGTATTGATTGTGTCTTACTTTAAGACTGCGCTGCGGCTTGATAGCTAGTGTCTTCGCCTTTAGTGCCGCCTACTTGCTTTTTTGCGTAAAGCAATGCGTCGTGTAGTGTCTCAAAATTAGGAATACCCGGGTGAGCTTCGTTAACACCTTCAAGTACCTTGTTCACTTCTGCATTAGCACCGCAAATGACCAACTGACGTCCCGCAGCAAGCGCATCTGACGTTACTGTGTCCACTGCCATCGCAGCAGATACGTCCATCAGCGGCACACGGGAGAAATCAAGAATGGTTACTTTAGAACCAGCTTTAACTCGCTCTCTCACATGGTGACCTAAATCTGCAGCAGCGCCGAAGCTTAGTGGACCGCCAAAGCTAAAGATTGAAACCTTATCTTTAAGCGACTCTAAAAGCTCGTTCTCTTTAGGATCATTAAGCGAATCAGGGATCTTCTTAAGCTCTTCAATTTGTAGCTGTGCAATTTGCTTAACGTAAGCAAGAGCAGCAAATACTACACCTACACCTACCGCAGTGATCAGATCTACAAATACCGTTAGTGCCAGTACCATGAGCATCAGACCAAAGTCCCAACGAGGGCCTTTGTGAGCGCGCTTCAGGTAGCTCCAGTCAATAATATCAAGGCCAACTTTAACCAAAATACCTGCAAGAACCGCGTGAGGAATTTGCGCCGCTAGCGGGCTAAGGCCGAGCACTATTGCAAGTAGCACCAACGCGTGAACCATACCCGAAACGTTGTATTTACCGCCACTGCGAATATTTACAACTGTACGCATAGTCGCACCAGCACCTGCGATACCACCAATAAGACCTGCAAACGTGTTGCCAATGCCTTGGCCGATAAGTTCTTTGTTACTGTCATGACGAGTACGCGTCATATTGTCAGCTACCAGCGATGTAAGCAGGCTGTCTATCGCGCCTAGTACCGCAAGAATGAATGCAGCCTCAAGAATAAGCAACGCTTTGCTCTGCTCAAAAACAGGTAGGTGCAAACTTGGTAGACCGGTAGGGATATCGCCTAAGACAGGTACTGTAAAAGCTAAGCTTACTAGCGTACCAATAATGAGCGCCGCAAGTGCTCCAGGCACAAACTTCCCTAGCTGTGGAGGCCACTTATAGGCAATAACGAGTGTACCTAGGCCAAGTGCTAAGGTAGCAAAGTCGATATCTGCAAGTGCGGTCGGTAAATAAGACAAAGCGCCAATTGTACCGCCCGGAGGCTCGTGTCCCAGCAAGCGGCCAATTTGCAAAATAATAATAATTGCGCCGATGCCCGACATGAAGCCCGATATTACTGGATAAGGCACTAACCGAATGTACTGGCCTACACCTAACACACCGAACACAATCTGGAATATACCCGCTAATATAACCGCCGTAAATATCAGGCTAGCGTCGCCCGAAAGACTTGCAAACAAGCCTGCAAGGACAACGACCATTGGCCCTGTGGGGCCAGAAATCTGGGCAGGTGTTCCGCCGAAAAGCGCCGCAAAGAAACCGACAGCGATAGCGCCGTAAAGACCCGCCATTGGGCCTAAGCCTGAGGCTACACCTAGGGCAAGCGCCAGTGGTAAAGCAACAATACCGGCAGTCAAACCACCGGTAAAATCACCACGTAAATTAGAAAAATTAACTTTCACCATACTAAAGAGCCTTATTCGGCGCGCGCAAGCTGCGCTTCTGCTGTAGACTCATCCATTACGTCGAATTCACCTGATTCAGTGTTGTAATAGAGTACATCCCCTGAACCAATGTTATACACCCAACCGTGAAGTTTAACCTGTCCAGTCGCTAGTTTTGCTGCAACAGCTGGATGTGTGCGAAGGTGCTGAATTTGTTGCACTACATTCTCTTTAGTCACCGCTTCTAGGTCGTCAATTGAAAGCTCTGAATGGCCACAGCGCTCTTTTACCACTTCGGTTGCCACACGGCAGTGACCTAGCCACTCTTTTACATGGGGCAGAGAGTCAAGGCCTGCAGGGTTAATAGCTCCCTTCATTGCACCACAGTCAGTGTGACCGCAAACAACAATATGTGAAACGCCTAATGCCGCAACAGCAAATTCGATAGAAGCAGTCATTCCGCCAGTTTGGTTGCTGTGAGGAGGTACAATATTGCCCGCATTGCGGCAAATGAAAAGCTCACCTGGGTCAGTCTGAGTAACAAGATTCGGGTCGATGCGAGAATCTGAGCACGTGATAAAAAGCACTTCAGGATTTTGGCCGTTTGCAAGCTTTTGAAACGTAGCTTTCTTGCCCGGATAAACTTCCTTCTGGAATTTAGCAACACCTGAGATAACGTGATCCATATAGAACTCCCAATTTTTTAATAATTGTAATGATTATGTAATTACGTCAGTTTCACTTGATAGATTAATAGTTTAATATACCAACTCGCGATAGCTAAATACTATCACCACAGTTTCAGTGGTAACCTTAAGTTTAGTAAAAGAAGATATTTCCCACCATGCAATTCAACGGAAAGACGCCGTCAATAAATCAAATACGCTACTTTGTAGCAGTAGCGAAATACCTAAGCTTCAGGCAGGCCGCGGGGATACTTGGAATTAGCCAGCCTACTCTGACCAGTCAAATTAGTGCGCTAGAAAACCTCTTAGGCTTAACATTGTTTGAACGTTCCCGCACCGGCACACTGTTGTCGCCTCAAGGTAAAGCACTGCTTGATGCAGCGGAAGAGGTTTTACAATCGTCGCAGAGGTTCAGTGAGATTGCCCGTGACTTATCTGAAGGTGAAGTAGTTACTTATCGCTTAGGTATTCCTCCCACCCTCGGGCCATACTTACTACCTTTCGTGCTTCCTGATTTGCATAAGAGAAAACCTGGACTTCGATTTTATGTTCGAGAAGGCGCACCCAATGCGCTTCAACATGGTTTATTGCGTGGGGAGTACGACCTCATTCTCTCTCCGCTATCAGGAGAAAATTCACAGTTAATCAAGCATCCGCTTTTTAATGAACCCTTAAAGTTTGTCACGCCTTCTGATCACAAATTAGCAGGAAAAGCGTTCGTTAACCCCAAAGAGATCGCCGGTGAAAAAATACTTACCCTTGAAGATAAACATCATTTTCATCATCAAGTGCAGCGCATTTGTGATGAAATTGGCGCAGACTTACAACGTGACTATGAAGGCACAAGTTTGGATACACTGCGTCAAATGGTGGTAATGGGCATGGGCGTGGCATTTCTACCTGGTCTCTATATCCACTCTGAATTGCACAAACCTGAAGCACTGCATGTATGTGAGATTGCGAATATGCCAATTGAACGTCAGCATTCTCTGGCGTGGAGAAACACCGCGCCAGGTAGAAAAACTTTCAGAGATATTTCAATTATCATAAAAGAAATAATAGAAACTCGTCTCTCCGATGCGGTAACAATCGTCAGTACGACGTCAGGTTCTGTTTAAAAAATTCTAAACCATATGTGAGCGTTATGATTGATAGGCAACATTTGCGAATTATAAGAGCGATTGATGCAGAAGGCTCGATGACAGAAGCGGCGAAGTCGCTTTTTCTCACGCAATCGGCGTTAAGCCACGCAATGAAAAAGTTAGAAGCCCATTTCAATGTACCATTGTGGAACAAAGATGGTAGAAGACTTACACTCACGCAGGCAGGTCAAAGCGTACTGGGCTTGGCACATCGGGTTTTACCTCAGTTTGAGCATACTGAAGCACAACTGCGACGGTTTGCTGATGGCAAGCAGGGAATATTGCGCATCGGTATGGAGTGCTATCCTTGCTTTGAATGGCTGCTAAAAGTCGTCGCACCTTTTCTGAAAGCGTTTCCTGACGTCGATGTAGATGTCCGCAGAGCATTCTCCTTCGGTGGTCTTCAAGCGCTACACGGTTACGATATAGATATTTTGCTTACCCCAGATCCGCTCTCACTCGATACGATCACCTACACCCCTGTATTTGAATATGAACAAGTATTGGTAATGGATAAGCATCACCCTTTGGTAGAGAAACCCTTTATAACACCGAAAGATTTAAGCAACGAAACTCTCATTACCTACCCCGTAGAGCTAAGCCGACTGGACGTTTTCACTCATTTTTTGACGCCTGCCAATTGCACGGTGAGGCAGCATAAAACGATTGAAACCACTGAGATCATCTTACAAATGGTAGCTGCCGGGCGCGGTGTTACTGCACTACCTAAATGGTTAATTGATGAATCAAAAGAAAGCGAACTTCTGGCTTGTCGCTCGCTTGGAGAGCAAGGCGTATCAAAAACCTTGTATTTAGGCCATAGAAAAGCGCAGGACGTATTGGGGTTTGTAGATGATTTCATTTCTCTTTCTCAAACCCACAAACCATAACCCTTCTAAGCTTTATGGTGGAGATGCCATTGCTTTTCAGGAGTGGATGAATCGCTTGCCATATAAAATGGCAAGCGGGAAACCACTATTTTTACATGCAACTGAGTGCGCAGTACATTCAGCCACGAGAGGCACTAAATCTTAAATTGCCCCACCAGCTCTTTTAAGTCACCAGAGACAGTACTGAGCTGCGTCGCTTCCACCGCTAACTCTTCAGCGTGTTGACTAGTTTTGTCACTTAAGCTTGTGATTGCCACGAGCGACTTATTAATATCTTGCGCCACCTCCGTTTGCTGCTCTGTCGCAAGTGCTATGTGAGTACTTTGCCCGTGAACCAAACCTATAGACTGGGTAATGTCTTTAAGCGTTTCGACAACTTTTTCTGTCTTATCGACACCAGATTGAGAACGGGTTTGTCCTTCCTGCATAACACTGTTGGTCTGCTCAGACATCGCCTGCAATCGCTCTACCATTTTTCGTATATCAGTCGTCGATTCTTGTGTACGACTTGCTAATGAGCGAACTTCATCTGCAACAACGGCAAAGCCGCGCCCCTGTTCACCGGCTCTCGCCGCTTCAATAGCTGCGTTTAATGCAAGTAGATTAGTTTGTTCAGCGATGCTGTTAATGACGTCGACTACAGCACCGATGCTATCTGACTCTTTGCTCAATCCGCCCACAACTTCAACACCCTGACTGATGGCGTCAGCCAACGCGCGAATTTCCCTCATGGCATCTTGCACTTGCTCACTGCCGGCTTGTACCAATTCATCTGCTTTAGTCGCAGCGTCACTGGACTGTGCCGCATTTCTTGAAATCTCAACAACGGTAGCGGCCATCTGCGTGACCGCCGCAGACACGTTGTCCACTTGGCTGCGCTCTTGATTAATTTCTTTGCTGGTGGCGTGACTTACGTCTCGAAGATGGTCAGCCGCATCAGAAACGGCCTTAGTGTTAGCGGCAGTATCTTTAAGTAGCGACCTCAGTTTATCGGTAAAGGTATTAAACTCTATGGCTAGTGCACCGATCTCGTCGTTGCTTTTAACTTCCAAACGCTTGGTTAAATCACCGTCGCCATGTGCTATTTCTGCCATTGCATTGCGCATTTCCACCAAAGGCTGAGTTACTTTCGCACTCGCCAAATAGGTAATAAGTGCTATTAATCCAATGATAACAATGGCGACGATAATTGCCGTAGTAATGGCACTATTTATTGGGCTATCTATGATGCTTGCAGGAACAAGAATACCCAGCGACCAGTTCATTTGTGGGTTGGTCAACTTAGCATGCTCAAAAACCGCAACATAGTCTCTTCCCTTCCAAGTTAGGGGCACAATACCAGATTCATTGGCTGCGATAATACCCGCCAACTTGCCAAAACCTTCGGTATCATCAAATACACTGTCGAAGTTTTGAATAGAAGAACTTAATGGTAGCGCTTTGCTCTGTTTTGGAAAGTAAACAATGTTTTGGTTTTCATCGAGTAAAAACGCCGTGCCTTGTTCTTCATAGCGAATGGCATCTATGACTTTACCGACCGTGCTAATAAGAATATCGACACCGCCAACGCCTAGTAACGTTCCGTTTTTATAAATCGGTGTTTGTACTACCGCAGATACGCTTCCATCTTGGGAGTCGACAGCAGGCGGCGTAACATATAACTTTCCTTTTTCAACGGCAGTGGTAAACCACGGTCGCTTAGTAGCAAAATAACCGGCGTTAGGATTGCCGGCATCAGGGCCTGACGTTTCGACGCCGACTCGCCCTTCCTCATAAAAATACTCACCTGTTTTGGCTGAACCAAAGAAAGCAGATTTAATAATGGGATCTTGGCTGCTAATGCCCTTAAAAGTGGCATAGATATCCTTGGATTGAGCCAGTTGGCTCTCGGGTGCTCCTCGCGTGCTATGACGCGCGAAAAAATCCTGTAGAAAAGGACTACTCAAAAACGCGCTAGCAACACCGCCATAGGTTGCGAAAAAGCCTTCGACATCATTTGCTTCACGGGCGACAAGGGATTTGACCTCTTTTTCTACACGACTGCGGGTGTTGTCTGCAACGGTATTGACCAAGAAAAACGCAGTGATAAGTAACATTAAAGCTATGCTACCACCAACGATAAGCATGAACTTTTTTTGGAGTGATATGGATTTCATTTGTACTTCTCATTGTGTACTAAACGCCACAACGTGTGAAAAGTGTATTCCAGCACTAGGGCCTGTTGACCTTTGTTGTACATTTTTGCAGCGGTCTTTGTGCCATCTAGACAAGGCGGATGTTTGACGGTTTAGTGGTTCTAAGTCGAAAACATTCAACGCAGTATAGATGGCACAAAGACGCTGCCCGAAGGGGTCGTTATGGAAGCCTTTTACTCTTTGTCACAGCCCTTTAACCTAGCCCACTAGGCTTGCAGGACTGTTTCGCGATTAAAAGGCTTCCATTTAGACCAAAATTCGTACATCAAAGGTCAACAGGCCCTTATAATTCGCACACATTACAAGTTTAGTTTTATTAGTATTAGGCGTGCAAGTGAGACTAGCTCGCCAGCACGTCTAATACTTTGAGATATACAGAGAAATTTTACAACCTCTGAAAGTCAATTCTACGAAAGTTTACATACAGAGTGAATTGAACGCTTTTAAGAATTAGCTGTAAAAGCAAAGATATGCGGTAGGCGTTGACACTTTTACATCGAAAGATTCGTTAGCAGGTACATTAAAACTAGTGCCAGTAACAAACGCCTGCCACTCTTCGCTTCCTGGTAACTTAACAACTAACTCGCCTTCGACCACTTTCATTAGCTCTTTTTGTGATGTAGAAAAGGTATATTCACCCGGCGACATAACCCCAGACGTACATGGTCCATTTGCAGACTCAAACCCAATCGAGCTTACTTTGTTGTCGAAATAATGGTTTACTTTAAAGCTCATAGCTACTCCTTTGATTAGGGGGCTGTTGATATTCACCAAGGTAGTTTTAGCAAAACGTTCAGCCCCTTGGGCTTATTCAGCGTTTCTGCCAAATAAGCATATGGTTATTGGCGGGCATGTCGATAATTTCGTTTAAGCTTAACTCGCCTGCCCAAGCAGTGAGCTCATTGATATCGCGGTAACCTCCATAGCCTCTTTCTAAAAGCGAGGTATGGAATGCCTGATTACTTTCAGATGTGAATTCACCACCATGAGTAAAAGGGCCATACTGGCAGAAAACGCCCCCTTTGGGTAAGTGCAACGCTACTGATTCAATGAGTAGCTTCGCCTCTTCTTTTTGCATGATATGCGCGGTGTTTGCCGTAAAAATGCCGTCTATGTCGAGGTTGGGAAAGTCATCTTGCCCAACGGTGAATGCAATGGGAGGTTTCACATTCCCCGTATTTGAATCACTCAGCCACGCGGCAATGCCTTCGTGATAATGTGGTTGGTCGCTTGTGTGCCAAATAAGATGGGGCAAATGCTCAGCCAAAAATACGGCGTGCTGACCTGTTCCACTCCCTATCTCTAATACCTGTCGGCAATTGGCAAATTTACGTTCAAGCACGCTCAAAATGGCGCGCTTGTTGTTTTCACAGGCCTGACTAAAAGGCTTTTCGATTTGCATACACGTTACCTGCCTAATCAGCATTAATCACTTAAGTTTGGACCCAACCACTTTTCAGCCTCTTCTAAGGTCCAGCCTTTACGTGTGGCGTAATCTTCTACTTGGTCAGCCTGGATTTTAGCTACGGCAAAATATTTAGCCTCAGGGTGTGCAAAATACCACCCCGATACCGATGCGCCCGGCCACATAGCGTAGCTCTCGGTCAGCTTCATCCCGGTGTGCTGCTCTGCAGATAACAAATCCCAAATTAGCTGCTTTTCGGTGTGCTCAGGACAAGCCGCATAGCCTGGCGCCGGACGAATACCTTGATACTTTTCGCGAATTAATTCTTCATTACTTAGTGATTCGTCTGCGGCATAGCCCCAGTAGTGCTTGCGCACTTGCTCATGTAGGTACTCAGCAAAAGCTTCAGCTAGTCTGTCGGCCACAGCTTTAACCATAATGCCATTGTAATCGTCGCCGGCTTTTATGAAGCTATCAGCCAGTTCGTCTTCGCCAATACCGCCTGTTACCGCGAATGCGCCTATATAGTCCTCGATACCGCTAGATTTATCGGCGACAAAATCTGCCAAACAATAGTTAGCAAATTTGTCTTTTAAGGTTTGCTGACGCAGATGGTGAGCAACGCCTTGGACCTCATTTCTCGACTCATCGCTGTAAATTTCTACATCGTCATTAACGCGATTTGCAGGAAATAGACCGATAACGCCTTTCGCTTGAAGGGTGTTATCAGCAATAATTTTATCTAACATAGCGTTAGCGTCACTGTATAGCGACTTAGCCTCATCACCCACAACTTCATCTTCAAGGATCCGTGGGTATTTTCCGGCCAAAGACCAGGTTAGAAAGAAAGGAGTCCAGTCGATGTACTTGCGAAGCGTTGCTAAATTAGCGGTAACAGGGGTAACACCCAAGTTCGCGGGCTTAACTGGCAAGGTAGTAAAGTCAGGCTTAAAGGCGTTTTCTCTGGCCTGTGCTAGCGTCACTGGCTTACTACGAGGCTTTTTACGTGCATGTTGTTCGCGTACGGTATCGTACTCTTTAGCAAGTTCTTGCGCGTAGATATCACGAGACGCTTTGTTGAGTAAGCGCTGACATACGCCAACAGCCCTACTCGCATTAGGCACATACGCAACAGGTGAATGGTAATTCTGTTCAATTTTTACCGCAGTGTGGGCTTTCGATGTGGTCGCACCGCCGATAAGTAATGGAATTTCGAAACCTTGACGTTCCATTTCTTTAGCAACGTGAACCATCTCATCAAGGGAAGGTGTGATGAGACCAGACAAACCAATCATGTCTACGTTTTCATCTTTGGCCGTTTGCAAAATTGTTGCCGCTGGCACCATTACGCCCAAATCGATCACTTCGAAGTTGTTACACTGAAGTACCACACCCACAATATTCTTACCAATATCGTGAACGTCACCTTTTACGGTAGCTAAAAGAATTTTACCGTTACTTTTAGCATCATCAGACTTTTCTTCTTCGATGTACGGCTGTAAGTGTGCCACCGCCTTTTTCATCACTCGGGCCGACTTGACCACCTGAGGGAGAAACATTTTTCCTTCGCCGAACAAATCACCCACCACGTTCATGCCGTCCATTAACGGCCCTTCAATAACGTGTAGCGGACGCTCGGCCTGCTGGCGAGCTTCTTCAGTGTCTTCAACGATGTAGTCGGTAATTCCTTTAACTAGAGCATGTTCTAAGCGCTTATTAACGTCTTGCTCACGCCAGCTTAAGTCTTCTTTTGCTGCAGCTTTGCCGTCACCTTGATAGTTAGGTGCAATGTCTAACAAACGCTCAGTAGCATCGCTTCTGCGATTCAGGATCACGTCTTCAACGGCTTCACGAAGTTCAGCTGGAATTTCGTCATACACCTCTAGCTGACCAGCATTTACGATAGCCATATCCATACCAGCGCGTATGGCGTGATACAAAAATACCGAGTGCATCGCCTCACGCACGGGATTGTTTCCCCTGAACGAGAAAGAGATATTAGAGAGCCCGCCAGAAATATGGGAGTGCGGGCAGGTCTGACGTATTTCGCGGGTAGCTTCAATGAAATCTACTGCATAATTATCATGCTCTTCAATCCCCGTTGCTACGGCAAAAATATTGGGGTCAAAAATAATGTCTTCAGGTGGAAAACCGATTTCCTCTGTCAGCAGCTTGTAGCTGCGCTGACATATTTCTACTTTGCGCTGCTGCGTGTCGGCCTGCCCTTTCTCGTCAAAGGCCATCACCACGGTTGCGGCACCGTAGCGTTTGATGAGCTTTGCTTGATTTAAGAAAAGTGCTTCACCTTCTTTTAAACTAATTGAATTAACAATGGCTTTGCCTTGGACGCATTTAAGCCCAGCTTCAATCACTTCCCATTTAGACGAATCAATCATAATGGGTACGCGGCTGATATCCGGCTCAGAGGCAATAAGATTCATGAAGGTGATCATGGCCTGCTTGGAATCAAGCATAGCCTCATCCATATTGATATCGATGATTTGCGCGCCGTTTTCGACTTGCTGTCTTGCAACATCAAGCGCGGCTTCATAATCACCATCAAGGATAAGACGTTTGAAGCGAGCCGAACCCGTAACATTGGTTCGCTCACCTATATTAATAAATGTGGAAAATTCTGCGCTCATAATGCCCTCCTAGTGTACAAACGGCTCTAGGCCTGACAAACGCATTTTAGGTTCAAATTGAGGCACTTTTCGTGGCGCGATACCCTCAACAGCATTTGCAATATCGCGGATATGCTCTGGCGTACTGCCGCAGCAGCCACCCACAATATTGACAAGTCCCGACTGGGCCCACTCTTTGATATGTTCCGCCATTTCGGGGCCTTCCATATCGTACTCGCCAAATTCATTGGGTAATCCAGCATTGGGATGAGCAGAAATAAGGCACTCGCTAACCGCGGCAACTTCATCGACATATTGTCGCAGAAGGTCTGGACCTAAAGCGCAGTTTAACCCGAAAGAGAAAGGGCTGATGTGGCGCATTGAGTAATAAAACGCCTCAGCGGTTTGCCCCGATAGCGTACGCCCTGAGGCATCGGTAATTGTCCCCGATACCATCACGGGTAAAAACTTGCCTAATTTTTCGAATACAGACTCCACGGCAAACGCCGCCGCCTTCGCATTTAGCGTGTCGAAAATAGTCTCTAGCATGATCAAGTCTACACCACCCTCGATAAGTGCCTCGGTCGACTCGCTATAGGCTTCAACTAACTCGTCAAAGGTTACGTTTCGTTTACCAGGGTCATTTACATCTGGTGATATTGACGCCGTGCGATTTGTTGGCCCTAGTACACCCGCTACGAATCTTGGTTTATTTGGTGTTTTTGCCGTGAATTCATCGGCTGCTTTACGCGCTAACTTTGCTGCAGCAAGGTTAATATCACGAGAATGCGCCTGCATGTCGTAATCAGCCATAGCAATGGTTGTCGCGTTAAACGTGTTGGTTTCGATAATGTCTGCGCCAGCGTCAAAGTAATCGCAATGAATCTGGTAAATAATATCAGGCTGGGTAATCACCAGCATATCGTTATTACCTTTTACGTCGCAGTGCCAATCTGCGAACTGGGTTCCGCGATAATCGGCTTCTTCTAGTTTGTGGCGCTGGATCATTGTGCCCATCGCACCATCAAGTATAAGAATACGTTGTTTAGCGGCTTCTGTAAGCGTTGCCTGCGCGCTTGAATTTGTTCTTTGGCTCACGTGCTACCTCTTTGGCTGTGACTTTTCAGCAAGCTGACTTAAATCGTAAGGAGTGGTCTGATAGACATAGTAATTCAGCCAGTTTGTAAACAACAGGCTACCGTGTGAGCGCCACTGTACAATGGGAGACTTGGCTGGATCATCTCCTTCAAAATAATTTTTTGGAATTGCAGGGGTTTGCCCTGCTGATAGATCTCTAAAGTATTCGTCTTTGAGTGTATCAGGATCATACTCTGGATGACCGGTTACGAATACCATCCGTTTATCATCTGAAGCGACAATATACGCACCTACATCATCTGACTCTGCCACTACGTTTAGGCCATCTACACTGTTGTATTGCGATGTTTGAATGTGACCATACCGAGAATGAGGGGCAAAGAATGTTGGATCAAAACCTCTTAATAACTCGTTATTAGGATCATTGACGTGATGTTTAAATACGCCTGAAAACTTTTCGTCTCTTATTTCTCGGGTAATGCCATAAAAGTGATACATAGCAGCGTGAGCAGCCCAACAAAGATATAGCGTTGAGTTAACATGACGCTGTGCCCACTCTAAAATTGTGGTCATAGTGTCCCAATACTTCACTTCTTCATAATCAATTAGAGCAAGAGGCGCTCCTGTTACAATGAGACCATCGTACTTCTTGTTCGCTACGGCAGAGAAGTCGTGATAAAAAGCGTCCATATGCGACTGCGGCGTGTTTTTTGGCGCTTGATTGTCAATACGAATAAGGTCCACATTGATTTGAAGCGGTGTATTTGAGAGCAAACGAAGTAGCTGTACTTCCGTTTCGATCTTATTCGGCATTAAATTAAGAATACCAACCTCAAGAGGACGAATATCCTGATTGGCCGCCCTGTCCATGTCCATGGTAAAAATGTTTTCACCTAGTAGTACATTCTGTGCAGGCAATTGCTCAGGAATACGAATTGGCATAGAGGGCTCCAGTGATAAATTACGATATCTGTATTGTGTCTATAACTGGGAATATGTCAACATCTTTACGTCTAGACGTCTAAACGTTTTTCTTTTCAGATTTGTAGAACTGTTTTGTTAATTACCTTGTTTGTGCACCATAACCAGCATTTCCGCCTCTGCTCTTGGTATATCACAGGCTTCAATAATCTCGTCAATGCTTGCCCCTTGCTTCACAAGCTCTGCTGCTCGCTGATAAAGGCGTAAAGAAGGATCTTGTAACCTAAGCTCGCGAAGCTCATTTTCAATGCTTATCTGCTTTTCATCTAGCTCTTTGAGGTGTCGAGTGATAACTATAGTTCTAGCCTGCGCTTCAGACTGCTGATTATTCGCGTTGTTTGCCAACGCTTCTACTCGGGCGAGCGCTCCAATATGCTCAGCTTGGCTAGTTTCTATAGAAGTACGCAGCTTACGAACGTGCGAGTACAACAGCCCAACCGTCACGGCAAGTACAACCACTAACACAATCAAAACTAGTTCTAACAAGGTAGGTGCAGCAAGCTGCCAATCCATGGACGTAACCCTTGGGGAAATGCAGGCAGTACTAAATAATACTGCACAGTCATTTATTTAGATATTGCTAAGCTCATCCCACTCTTCATCGCTTAGCAATTTATTAAGGTCAACAAGAATGAGTAATTCGCCATCGCGGTTACTAACGCCCTGAATAAACTTGGCGCTTTCCTCTGTGCCCACGTTAGGTGCACTGTCAATCTCTGAAGACTTCAAGTAAACCACCTCGGCCACGCTATCAACCAAAATTCCAACAACTTGCTCGTCAGACTCAATAATTACAATACGTGTGTTGTCTGTTATCTCTGTTGGCGGCAAACCAAATCGTGCACGAGTATCAATCACCGTTACCACGTTACCACGCAGATTGATAATACCTAATACATAATCGGGCGCACCGGGAACCGGAGCTATCTCGGTATAACGCAACACTTCTTGAACTTGCATTACGTTAATACCATATGTTTCATCACCTAGGCGATACGTAACCCATTGAAGGACTTCGTCATTGCTGTCGGTGGCATTACTACTTGTTCTTTCGTCGGTCATGAACCTGGCTCCCAATACTATGGCGTCTGGTCGTTACTGCTTAAGCCTTTGTTAAGCATAGATATTAATTCTTCAACGTCAATTAACGCGCACATTTTTTCTTTAACCATCCCCGCTAACCAGGGACGTTTTCCTGTGGACTCGCGCCATTTAACATCATCTGTAGTCAAATTGACCGTATTAACAAGCTTTTCACTTGCCAACCCCCACAAACTTTCTCCTAACATAATAAGATATCGGTAGTTGAGCGATTGTGCGAGGTTTTCATCATATTTTTCTGGCATTACCCACTTTGCTGAATCCACAACATTGAGTTTAGACTCTCTGTGCAGCATTACACCCATAAACCAATCAGGTTTTCCGAAAAGTGGCCCAATTTTCTCAATTTGATGAATTCCGCCTAGGGTAGTTAACGGTACCGCTAGCGTTAAACCCGCCACTTCAAAGAATAGCGCTTGAAAACGAAAACCGAGAGTATCCTTTAGTGGTACTTTCGATTTAATTTCAGTGTCTAAAAGCCTATTTTCCTGACTCTCGGTTTGAGCTACTGGGTTTCGCTTATTATCCTCAACAGAGTTAAGCGTCGACGTCTCTATAATCGACGTTACCTTTTCTGCGATCGCCTCTTCTTTGTGCTGGGTAGAATCTTGCTCTTCAACGCCTAATAGGGTTGTTTCCGCTATTTGTTGAGACGCTTGCTCAAGCAACTTAGCCGTGCGCGCAGTAACATCTTCCGGTGTTTCAGGCTCTTTGAGAAGGCTATCTAAGTAGGCCTCCATCACTTCTTCACGGGCAAAGGGTGATTGCTTGCTCATTATTTTATTACTTCTCCAACACGGCTAATAGCTTCGCATAAGCAGACACACCACGAGTTTTAGGATAAGCAGATGAAATAGGCAACTGCACTAAACTGGCATCTCTAAAGTGAGTATCTACGGGGATTACCCCTTCCCACACGCGCTCACCATAATCGCTTAATAACTTTTTACGTGATGCTAGCGCAGCGTTCGTTCGCTTATCAAACATAGTTGGAATTATCACTGTATCGAAGGTTTTATTTAACGAACGCCCCATAATTTCCATGGTCCGAATCATTCTGTCTAACCCCTTTAGTGCCAAATATTCTGTTTGCGTGGGTACAATTACTTTGTCGCATGCTGCTAGTGCATTGACCATAAGTACCCCTAAAACTGGTGGGCAATCAATAATCGCCACATCAAATTCATCAGCAATTTTAGCCAGGGCCTTTTTAAGGACTAACCCCATTCCTTGCTCACTCCCCATCGTCCTATCAAGGGTGGCTAACGCCATTGTGGCAGGCAGCACATACAGATTGTCTAACTTCGTTGGACTTAAGCAATCCATAACGTTATCGGCAGAAAGTGAACTAGACTGAATAAAAATATCGTAGACTGAATGACTCGTTGCTTCAGCGTCAATACCGAAATAATAACTCAGAGATGCATGAGGGTCGGTATCTATCATAAGTACACGCTTTCCCTGCTCTGCAAGCAAACCACCAAGGCTCACCGTAGTGGTTGTTTTCCCCACTCCGCCTTTTTGATTTGCTACAGTCCACACTTTCATGATGTTTATTCCGTTAGAGTCCAACGCGCTAGCGCATCTCGGTTTGAACGCAACTACCTATATCGTCAATATTAATGTTCTTGCTCGATATATTAGCAACCGCTACAGCTTGCGGCATGCCATATACAACACAAGAATCTTGATCTTGGGCCCAAATGGTTGCGCCTTTGTCTTTCAACAATCGACAGCCTTCCCGACCGTCTGCACCCATTCCCGTCAAGATAATACCTAAAACATCACCACCAAAAGCTTTAGCCAATGAACCAAACGTAAGGTCTACGCTAGGTTTATAATTGACCTTTTCCGACGCGCTTGCATCGGTTATTACTATGCTTTTGCTCAGGCCAATATTTTCTATCAACATTTGCTTGCCACCCGGAGCCAGATAGGCGTGACCCGGTTTTAATACGTCGCCATGCTCAGCCTCTTTCACGCTTATGTTGCAGTTTGAATTTAACCGTTGCGCAAACGCGGTGGTAAACGTACCAGGCATATGCTGGACAAGCAAAATAGGGTACGGAAAGTCTGCAGGTAAAGGCGCAAGCACTTTTTGAAGAGCAACAGGCCCGCCAGTAGATGCACCAATCGCTAAACATTTATAGCGTTTCCCCGTTGCCCTGACCGACGATACGGTGGGTTGCTTTGTAGCGTCCTTATGCCCGGACAATAATCCAGAGGTTTTAAAGAAAGCCTGTTTGGGCGCATTATCTGGGAACTGTCTTGTTTCCGTTGCTCTAAATAACGGACGCCTAAGACCAACGCCCCTGCGCGCTATCAACCTAACTTTGGTGCACAATAAATGAGATGCTTCTTTTCTATCTTGCGCAATATCTTCAAATTTCTTTGGCAAGAAATCGAGCGCCCCTGCTTCAAGGGCATCAAGCGTGGCTTGGGCGCCGTGATAGGTTAATGATGAAAACATAAGGATCGGCGTAGGCTTTTTATCCATGATAGCCTTCACCGCAGAAATGCCGTCCATTACCGGCATCTCCACATCCATAGTTATTACATCTGGTTTAAGCGCTTCTGCTTTTTCTAGTGCATCACGACCATTTCGCGCTTCCCCGACTACTTCAAGTTCTTTATCGCTGTCGAGTATTTCTCTTACCCGACGACGATAAAATGTCGAGTCGTCCACCACAAGGACTTTAAAGACCATGGATTACTATTCCTATTAATTCATCGCCTTACTTAATGGGTTTACGCGCATACCGTTTTAGAAGGCTCGGAACATCTAAAATAAGTGCAATTCCACCGTCTGAAGTTATGGTTGCTCCAGCCATGCCAGGTGTCCCCTGTAGCAAGGCATCAAGCGGCTTTATAACCACCTCTTCTTGACCTATTAGCGCGTCTACTACGAATCCAACTTGCTGTGTACCTATTTGTACAACAACCACGTGACCTTTATCTCTTTCAATATTTTTAGGGCCACGAATCAGCCATTCGCCGAGGAAGAACAACGGAATTGCTTTTGAACGAACTATCATTGTTAGCTGGCCATCGACCGTGTTGGTCTTCTTGATGTCCATGTTTATTATTTCGTTCACCGCGCCTAATGGTAACGCAAAGGTCTGTTTTCCTACAACAATCATTAGAGTAGGAAGGATAGCTAACGTTAAAGGGACTTTGATATCAAGTCGGGTACCTTTACCTAGCTGTGAATCGATATTGACCGTACCGTTGAGCTGGTTAATTTTAGTTTTAACCACGTCCATGCCCACACCTCGACCAGAAATATCGCTAATTTCTGTCTTGGTAGAAAAGCCCGGAGCAAAAATCAAGTTGAACGCTTCAACATCAGACATACGCGCTGCCGCATCAGCATCTAACACGCCACGACTAATGGCTATCTCCTTGAGCTTCTCGGGGTCCATGCCCTTGCCGTCGTCTTCAATGGTAAGAAGGATATGATCACCTTCTTGAGACGCTGACAGTTGGACGGTTCCCATTCTTGGCTTGCCCGCTGCCGCGCGATCATCAGGCATTTCAATGCCATGATCTACCGAGTTTCTAACCAAATGCACTAATGGATCGGCCAGTGCTTCAACCAGGTTTTTGTCTAAATCTGTTTCTTCACCAACAAGCTCAAGCGTAATTTCTTTCTTTAAGCTTCTTGCGAGATCTCGAACAACGCGAGGGAAGCGACCAAATACCTTTTTAATTGGCTGCATCCGCGTTTTCATTACCGCACCCTGTAGGTCGCCAGTAACTACATCAAGATTAGCAATCGCTTTAGACATGCTTTCATCGTTGCTATTAATACCAAGGCTAAGCAAACGATTTCGCACCAGAACAAGCTCACCCACCATGTTCATTATCTGATCAAGGCGTTTAGTATCAACCCGCACGGTTGTTTCGGCTTGAGGTGCAGAGGCAGCCGCTTTCTTATCATCCTTTTTAGGTGGAGCACTTGCTGCTTTTGCTGGCGCGCTGGGGGTAGATGGCGCTGGAGCACTTGGTGCAGGAGTTGGTTTTGGCGCTGCCTCTTTGGCTTTTTGAACAGCTTCAGTCGCTGCCTTGTCGACAGGTGGCTCTACCTGCTTAGGCGCTTCACCTAACTTGGTTGGTCCTTGACCTGAACCATGTAATTGGTCAAGAAGGGCTTCAAATTCGTCATCGGTAATTTCTTCGTCACCGCCTGTGCTTGAAGATGCTGGCGCTGCAGGCGCTTTAGTCTCTACAGCTGGCGCTTCGTTGGCGCTGAATTGACCTTTGCCATGTAAATCGTCTAACAGCGCTTCAAATTCTTCGTCGGTAATATCGTCGCTATCACTTATCGCAGAGGTTGTTGAAGCGGCCGGCTTTGACTCAGATGCAGAAGGCGCTTCAGTTGTAGCTGATGATGAGCGACCCGGTGCCGAAGAACCGTGAAGTTCATCGAGCAGCGCTTCGAACTCATCTTCAGTGATTTCGTCAATACCGCCACCGTTATCGCTTTTACTCTCTGCCTCTGCTGTAGGTTCTTCTATTACTAGCTCTGGCTCATCCGCAGCGGTTTCTTGTACAGGGGCGCTTAAAGAGTCGAATATGTTTTCGTCTGGCGTTTCAGGACGACTCAATTTATGCAGTGTATCAACTAACTGCGCGTCTGCAGGTTGCAGTGGCTCCTGAGCCTTCACTCGTTCAAACATTTCTACAACCACATCGGTGGCCTGCAGAATAATATCCATGAGTTCAGGGGTTAAAGTTCTTTGCCCGTTTCGCATCACATCGAATACGTTCTCTGCACCGTGGCAAATTTCGACGAGTTCTGTGAGAGAAAGGAAACCAGCGCCTCCTTTTACTGTATGGTACCCTCGGAATATTGCGTTCAGTAAATCCGCGTCTTCCGGGTTGTTTTCAAGATCAACGAGCTGTTCTTGTAATTGTTCAAGAATCTCTCCAGCTTCAACCAGAAAGTCCTGTAATATATCCTCGTCAACATCAAACGACATGCGCCCGCTCCCCTAAAAACCTAAGCTAGACAAAAGATCATCTACGTCATCTTGGCCTGAAACGACATCATCTCGTTTTTCGGCGTCAATAATTGGGCCTTCTGCCTCTACACCATCTATCTTATCGGCCTTAACACGAGATGGTTTAGTATGTTCTTCTCCATCGCGCTCGCCAAACATGGTAAGCATGTTGACTAAGCTGTCCTCCACCTCTTTTACAAGGTCAATAACGCGACGAATAACTTGCCCCGTCAAGTCCTGATAACCTTGGGCCATCAGCACTTCAGTAAGCAGTTGTGTTAGTTTAGCTGACTGAAGCGAACCTTCTTCTAATAATTCGTCTAAGTCTGCACACAACGCTTTGAATTCACCAAGCTCAATTTGGCGATTCATTAACTTTTTCCATTCTGGCATTACCTTATCGATGCGCATTGAAAGCATTTCTGCTATTGGCATGCTCGCTTCAACGGCATCCATAGTAGTATTAGCAGCTTTCTCAGTTTCTTCAATAACGTAAGTCAGGCGGGACTGAGCATCCGGAATATCGTCGGTTGCTAAGTTTTTAATGCGATCATCAATCTGAAAGTTATTTAACGCGTCATGAAGTTGACGCGTTAATTTTCCTACTTCAGCAAACAACTCAACGTTTTCTTTCATTGATGCTGCTTCAAGTAGGGCATTGGCTGAAGCGTTATCACCTTCTTCAAGATAAGTAACGAGTTGCTTGGCTTCTTCCAACGAAATTGGAACGTTTATATTCGTTGCCATCCAGTAAACCTCATTTATCTGGTGAGCGTCTGGATCAACCTAAACGTTCGAAAATTTTGTCTAATTTTTCTTTTAGCGTTGCTGCTGTAAAGGGTTTTACTACGTACCCGTTCACACCGGCTTGCGCTGCAGCAACGATTTGTTCTTTTTTAGCTTCAGCAGTAACCATAAGAACAGGTAAATGTTTAAGCTTGTCATCTGCTCGAATTGCGCGAAGCAAATCGATACCTTGCATGCCGGGCATGTTCCAGTCAGTAACAACGAAGTCAAAATCACCTTGCTGCAACATTGGCAGTGCAGTGCTTCCGTCATCCGCTTCTTGGATGTTGGCAAAACCTAAGTCTTTAAGAAGGTTTTTGATGATACGTCTCATGGTAGAAAAATCATCAACCACAAGAATTTTCATACTTTTGTCCAAAATAGCCTCCAATGAGGGGTTAATTGTTATTAATTTCTATTCTTCGTCAGCCTGCCACGACTTCATTCGTGATTTGAGTTTTAACATGGCCTGACTGTGAATTTGACTGACTCTTGACTCACTTACATCAAGAACCTCACCAATTTCTCGTAAATTCAATTCTTCATCATAGTACAAAGAAAGCACAATCGCTTCCCGTTCAGGTAGCGTTGTAATCGCTTGGGCAAGTGCTTTTTGAAAAGCGCCCTGCATCAAGTCTTCCAGCGGCGCATCACTGCCTCTACTCTGCTCAGTCGTGATTACGTCCTCCGACACACCCAAATCTTCTATTCCGACAAGTTTGCCGGCATTTACTTCATTGAGCATTTGGTGATAATCCTGCAAGCTTACGTTAAGCTTTTCAGCAATATCAGAATCTCTTGCATCCCTTCCGGTCTCACCTTCTACTTGGGATATAGCTTCCGAAATAGCACGTCCGTTACGATGGACTGAACGAGGGGTCCAGTCTCCTTTGCGTATTTCGTCTAGCATTGCACCGCGAATACGGATGCCTGCAAAGGTTTCAAAGCTAGCTCCCTTAGAGCCATCAAAATTTCGTGCAGCTTCCAAAAGCCCAATCATGCCTGATTGGATAAGGTCATCAACAAGAACACTTGCAGGCAACCTAGCCATCAAGTGATGCGCTATACGCTTAACCAATGGCGCATGTCTTTCGACTAACTGCGACTTATCGGTTTGTTGTTGATAAGCGGCTGCCTTGCTGTTCAACGCTGATTTCCTACTGCTTTTTCTGCAACAAGTTGTTCAATAAAAAATTCAAGATGTCCGCCTGGCTGAGCCGGGATGGGCCATGACAATGCTCTACTAGCAAGTTGTGTTATGGCCACTGCGGCTGGAGAGCCTGGATAGGCATCTACAATAGCCGTTTGTTTTCTTACGGCTTTACGAATATTTTCATCAAATGGAACCGTTGCCACTAATTCTAGTGCAACATCCAAAAAACGCCCTGTCACTTTACTTAATTTACTAAATAATTCTTGGCCTTCACGCACGTCGCGCACCATATTAGCCACTACCTTAAAACGAAAAACGCCATGTTCGCGATTTAAGATTTTTATTAGGGCGTAGGCATCGGTTAGTGAGGTAGGCTCGTCGCAAACCACGACCATGATATCTTGAGAAGCCTTCGAGAAGCTCAATACCATGTCTGAAATTCCAGCAGCAGTGTCGACAATCAGCACGTCTATCGGCGTTCTTAGCTCGCTAAAAGCGCGGATCAAACCTGCGTGTTGAGTTGGGGACAACTCTGCCATCGACTGCGTGCCAGAGGTGGCCGGCGCAATCTTGATCCCGTGCGGACCGGTGACGAGAACATCGTCAAGGGTACATTCACCTGAAAGCACATGAGATAAGTTTTTCTCTACGCGAAGTCCTAGCATAACATCAACGTTTGCCAGACCGAGGTCCGCGTCAAGTACCATGACTCGCTTACCCTGCTTCGCCATAGCGATAGCGGTATTGAGAGTAATATTTGTTTTACCAACGCCACCTTTGCCTCCGGTGACGGCGATAACCTTGATTAACCGTGATTGCTTCATTTTTCTTAAGCTACTCGCTTGATCGTCAATCATACTACTTATGCTGTTTTAATTGCGTTGTTACCACTAGTATGATTCAAACCGTACTTTTTATAAAGCTTTGCAGCAGCGGAAACTAAAGATTTCGCCTCTGCAATCTTAATGTCTTCTGGCACTTTCTGACCATCGGTGACATAGCTAACCGGTAGTTGGTACTCAACGGCAGCGCTCAATACCTCTCCCAAAGAGTAGCATTCATCTAACTTCGTGAAAATACAGCCACTTAATTCAATATCATCATACGCTTGGATGATTCTTTGAAGCGCTGGATATTGGGTATTGGCTTGCGCCACCAAATATTTTTTCACTTTAGGCATTTGACCGTTGTCAAATTGCTTAATTTGTTTAATTAATCGACTATCGCGCTGACTAAACCCTGCCGTATCGATTAATACTAGTCGCTTATGACGAAGTTGGAATAATAAATCGGCTAACTCTTCACTAGTCTGCGCTTTTCTTACCGTACAGCCAATAATTTTTCCGTATGTCGCTAGCTGCTCATAGGCAGCTATTCTATACGTATCTATGGTGATCATAGCGACTGACTCTGCACCATACTTTTGCGCATAACGGGCTGCCAATTTGGCAACTGTTGTTGTTTTACCTGTTCCGGTAGGACCAACCAACGCAACCGCACCTTGTGAACTAAGTATATCGTTCCCCGTCACATTTATGCGATTAGCCAATAGGTTAAGAAGATAAATCCACGCGTCACGTTCGTTATAGTGAGCTGGCGTGTAATTTATTAGCTGATTAGCGAGAGCATTGCTCAACCCCATATCAACTAAACGCGTGGTCAAGTACTGGTGAACTGGTTTTTGACGCTTATTTTTTGCTTCCATAAGGTCAGCAACTTGATATTGCAGAACGTCCCGTAGAGACGCAAGCTCTTCTTTTATTTGTGCAAGTTCTGCCGATTGTGTCATTGGCGCTTCGCCAATGCTTGAGGCTTGGTGGTCAGGAAAGGGTAAGTCATTAGCACGATGACCAGCACTCTGCTGACTTTCCACATCATCAATAAATGCATCAGAAAAATCCAAATGTGACGCTATCTCGTTGGCGTGCTTTGCATTAGCTGACATAGGTTGAGGGCGTTGCTGGATGTGGTTTTCAGCAACGTTAGATAATGTTCCTGGATTGGCTGTCGCAGCCGCAGCACCATGCTGTTTTTCTAATAAGGCTTTTAGGCTATCTGGACCGTCGTCGCCAATTATTTCACTCAAGCTTGGCGTAGCCTTTTGACCAGGCGCTTTTGAGGCAGCTTTAGGAACAGCGAGTTTTGCATCGGGCTCTTTATCATAAGCTGCAACAAGCTCTATACCATCAGCCACTTTGCGGTTTGACATGATAACGGCATCACTGCCTAACTCTGCTTTAACCTGGCTTAACGCCTCACGCATATCTTTGCCGAAGAAACGTCTAATTTTCATTGCAACCTCTCCAATCACCCAGCGTCAGATTATTGACCAACCGAACTGACTATTTTTATTTGTTTGTCATCAGGAACTTCTTGATAAGACAGTACATGAAGCCCAACAACCGAATATTTTAAGAAGCGAGAGAGTACCGGTCTCAGCATGCCAGATGTTAGAAGCACAGCAGGCTCACCTTCTAACTCTTGTTGCTGACTGGCTTGTTGCAGTGATTTTTGCAACTTATCTGCCAAGCCTGGTTCAATACCAGCACCGTCTTCGCCACCTGCTTGAAGTGACTGGTGCAACATCTGTTCCAACTCTGGCGCCAAGGTTATGACAGGTATTTCTTTCGCCCCTTGGGTTATCTCTTGAACAATAAGTCGTTTAAGTGCGATACGTACCGCAGATACAAGTACATCAGGGTCTTGACTGCGAGTACCATACTCACTTAGGGTTTGAACGATGGTTCGCATATCGCGAATAGGCACACCTTCAAATAGCAATGTTTGCAGCACTTTCACCACTGTACTAAGCGGAAGAATATCAGGTACCAAACCTTCAACAAGTTTAGGGTGCTGTTTGGCTAGCATATCAAGAAGCTGCTGGGCTTCCTCGTGCCCAAGTAACTGATAGGCGTTGTTGGTCAACAGCTGACTCAAGTGGGTTGCTACCACGGTCGCCGCATCCACAACCGTATAACCCAATGTCTGCGCATGCTCTCGTTTGTTTGGTTTAATCCATACTGCATCCAGGCCAAATGCTGGGTCCTTGGTTGCTCGTCCTTCTAGTTTACCGAAAACCTGTCCAGGATTAATGGCAAGCTCTTCGTCATGACTAATCACTGAATCACCAATAGTAACGCCTAGCATGGCAATGGTGTATGTATTGGGCTCTAGGTCTAAATTATCGCGAATATGAACGGGTGGAATAAGAAACCCAAGCTCTTGAGACAGCTTTTTACGCACCCCTTTAATACGCGTCAATAACTCACCACCTTGTGACTTATCAACGAGTGGAATAAGGCGATACCCTACTTCTAAACCAATAGTATCAACTTGTTGTACATCGTCCCAGCCCAACTCTTTCACTTCTGGCGCGACGGTTTCGCTCTTAGACACATTGTCGGGTACTGCAGGTGCAGCAGCCTTTTTCCGAGCTTGTACCGTTTGAAAATAAGCAAAGCCTGCAATCAAGAAAGAAAAACCAAGAAACGCTATGTGAGGCATTCCCGGAATGATCCCCATGACAAATAGCACGCCCGAAGCAATGTATAGCGCCTGATTATTTCCCAGCTGGCCGCGTATTTCTTTGCCCATTTCCTGAGATTCATTTTCACGAGTAACGATAATTGCGGTGGCAACTGAAAGCAGTAGTGAAGGAATTTGAGCGACCAGACCATCACCTATGGTCAAGATTGTGTAGATTTCTATTGCGTTTCCGAATGAAAGGCCATGCTGAATCATGCCAATAAATAGGCCGCCAACAATGTTGATTAGCATGATGAAAAGCCCGGCAACTGCGTCACCTTTCACAAACTTTGATGCACCGTCCATCGAGCCATAAAAGTCAGCTTCTGCAGTAATCTCTTCACGACGCTGGCGCGCTTGATCTTGGTCGATATAACCCGCATTCAAATCCGCATCAATTGCCATTTGCTTGCCTGGCATAGCGTCAAGAGTAAATCTTGCACTTACCTCAGAGATACGGCCAGCACCAGCGGTGACTACTTTAAAGTTGATAATAAGTAAAATAGCAAAAACAACGATACCTACGGCATAGTTGCCACCAATAACAACGGCGCCAAAGGCTTCAATTACTTTTCCCGCGGCATCTCCGCCCTCATGACCGTAAAGCAATACAACCCGCGTGGATGCCACGTTTAACGCAAGTCGAAGTACTGTTGCAATTAACAAAACAAGAGGGAAAATACCAAAATCAACAGGTTTTTGAGTGAGAACAGCAACCAATATGATGACGAGAGATAACGCAATATTAAAACTGAAAAGCACGTCCAGCAGGAAAGGCGGCATGGGTAAAATAACCATGCCCATGATTGCCAAAAGGACGATGGGCGCGCCTAGACCACTCGTAAAATTTTGCAGCTGATTTTTATCGAATCGCTGAAGATAACCGGATAACTGCATGGCTTGGTGTCTCTCTATCAGAAAATTGACGCTTTATATGAATCTGAAAGGGAGTTTTCAACTAACGTGCCAGCTTTATTACTAAACTGCTAATCGGCTAAAAATAGCGCTATCTTGATTATGGTAAGCTTTTTCCGGACGATGACTGTGATTATCGACGATATTCTGGCGGAATGGGCAAATCTCGCTTGAGCGGTTTAGGCCGCTTGCCTTTCCCTGCCCTATGCGCCTTCAATTGATACACATGAGCTAGCACCTGCGCTACCGCCATAAATAAAGCGTTGGGAATTTCATCGTCGACTTCTGTTGAATAGAAAATAGCGCGAGCTAGCATCGGAGAAGGGATTAAAGGTACATTATTTGCGGTAGCGATTTTTCTGATGTGCATTGCTAACTCATCTGCACCTTTAGCGACAACCACTGGCGCTCTTAAACCCTTTTCATCGTATTTAATAGCGACAGAAAAGTGAGTTGGGTTGGTAACAACCACGTCTGCTTGAGGCACTTCCTGCATCATTCGCTTGGTTGCAGCTTGATATTGCAGGCGACGAATACGCCCCTTAACCATAGGGTCGCCTTCTGCGTTCTTTCTTTCGTCTTTGACCTCTTGTTTGGTCATCTTCATTTCTTTGTTGTGCTTATACATTTGGTAAGGCACATCAATAAGTGCAATGGGGATCATTCCACACACTAAAATAAGAAAAGCCCACTTGAGCATGTCGAGCGCATGAAAGATATTGCCTGGATAGAGTTCCATATCAAGATGCAGCGCTTCATCTTCAAAGTACAACAACGCGCCAATTGCCATGCCGATAATAACGACAACCTTGGCAATAGATTTTAATAGTTCTACCAATCCATTGGTGCCGAACATGCGCTTGAACCCCTGAATCGGGCTCATTTTAGACCCTTTGGGTTTTGCTCCTTCCCATGTGAAATTGTAGCCGCCAAGGGCAATAGAACCATAAATTCCAGCTATCATTGCGACAACCATATATAGCAATACCGCAGGGCCTACCGCCGTAAAAGCCTCTCCCCATGCGCCAAACATATGGGTAATATCGTAGGTTTCGTCGCGAGAAAGAATAAACATTCGCTGAGTAAGTTTAAAAACAGATTCTGCAATCCAGCCACCGACGAATAGAAACATAACGGCGCTGACTATTAGCACCAGTGTCGTGGATAACTCCCGGGAACGAGCCAATTGCCCTTTTTTTCGGGCATCTTCGAGTTTTTTCCCCGTGGGGTCTTCTGTTTTTTCGCTTGAATCTGCCATTATTTCCTACGGACAAATATTCAATAATTCACACATAAACTGCTCAGCCCTAAACCATTGGGTTTCAAAGTGAGCAGTAAAGTTATCCAAGGTTATCCAAATAATGAGTAGACCCATTACTTGTGCTATGGAAAAACCAATACTGAAAATGTTTAATTGCGGCGCAGCTTTAGTCATTACACCGAAAGCCAAATTTACAATTAATAATGACACAATTGGCGCAAGTGACAGGGTGATAGCCGAGATAAACATCCAGCCTCCCCAGTGCGCGATATCGCGGAATTGTTCGCCCGTCCACCACGCTTCGCCTATTGGGAATGCCTCAAAACTCATTACGATCATTTGAATCATAGACAGGTGGCCGTCTAGCGTCCAGAACAAGAGCGTAGCAAGTATCAAATAAAACTGTCCCACCGCAGGTACGTTAATACCGTTGACTGGGTCGACAATAGACGCAAAGCCCAAACCGGTTTGCATCGCGATTATCTGCCCTGCCAGCACGAAGGTGTTAAGTACCATCATTGAAATAAAACCAATGGCTACACCTATCAGCAGTTGTTGGATAACAATTAAGAAGGTGCCCACATCCACCAAGTTTTCAATCGGTGACGGAGGAACGACGGGCATGATAATAAGCGTAAGCATGATGCCTAAAAGCGCCCTCACTTGGGGCGGAATAGACTTAGCACTCAATCCAATCATTGCCACGAATAACCCGCTAATCCGCATAAAGGGCAGCAGCATGTCAGCCAAAAATTGATTGATGGTGGCGAGTTCGACTTCCACTTTATTGACCTTCTATCCCACAACTTGCGGGATCATATCGACCATTCTAAAAGTGAAGTCCATGAGCTGTTGCACCAGCCAATTTCCTCCCCAGCTAAGGGCTAAAAGTGTAACAAGCAAACGAGGTAAGAAGCTCATTGTTTGTTCATTGATACTGGTTGCAGCCTGAAACACTGCTACCACTAGGCCAACAATCAAGCTTGGAACAATAACGGCGCATACCAAAACGATGACCATAAACATGGCTTCTCGCAGTATTTCTACAAAGACTTCTGGTGACATAAGGCCTCCTAGACGCCCATACCGAAACTGGTTGCCAGCGTACCGAAAATAAGATTCCAGCCGTCCACAAGCACGAAGAGCATAAGTTTAAATGGCAGGGACACAATCATCGGCGATAGCATCATCATACCCATGGCCATCAGGATAGAAGCAACAACCAAGTCGATAATTAGAAAGGGAATAAACAACATGAAACCAATCTGAAACGCGGTTTTAAGTTCGCTGGTCACAAAAGCTGGAATAAGGATAGTAAGCGGTACTTCGTCGGTATCAGCATACTTCCCTTCATCACCTGCAATGCGCACAAAGGTTTCCAGATCTTTCACTCGTGTCTGCGAGAGCATGAAAGCACGCATGGGTCCTTTGGCTTGTTCAAGTGCGTCTAAACTAGTGAGCTGTTCGTTGAGATAAGGCTGTAACGCGCGCTCATTAACCTCGTCAAATACTGGTGCCATAATAAACATGGAAAGAAACAGGCTAACCCCAATTAATATTTGGTTTGAAGGGGACTGTTGTAATCCAATTGCTTGGCGCAATATCGATAAAACCACGATGATACGAGTGAATGACGTCATCATCATGATAAATGCAGGAATTAGGCTTAGCGCTGTCATGATAAACAACGCTTGGAGTGTCATTGAATAATCTTGCGTACCGTCTTGATTAGTGGTGACGGTAACCGCTGAAATACCTTGTTGCGCAAACACTGGCTCTGCAAACGAGAGGAGTGATAGCGCAAGAACCAGCCAAGTTAGCTTACGCATCTTTTGTTCCTTCCTTCGTATCATTCTTTTCAATATTAGGGTTAAGTTTTCCCGCCATCGCCTCAACTAACTTTTGTTTGAACGCATCTGCGCCGTTTGGCTTCTCGCCACTTGTTCTGCCTAAGCCTTTAACAGGTATGTCCAGGTTTTTATCAAGCTTGCTCAAATGGGAAATGTTATGGCTGGTTATGCCGATAAGGTGCTGCTCATCGCCCACCTGTATCACCATTATTTTTTCTTTTGTACCTACAACCATACTAGCTGCCACTTTCATTTGATTGCTACCCATGGCAGTGACATTAAACCGACGCATAACATAAGCCAGCGCGAAAATAACACCAACAACAACTAACAAAGAAAGGAAAATTGACAGTACTGATGTGGGATTGGTAATGGATTGTGTCGACTGCGCGAGGGCTGGCTGACTAAACAAAAGGGGCAGCATTACGCAACCCCTTACTTTATAAGAAGTTTTATCTGAGCTTCTTGATTCTCTCAATTTGACTAATAACATCCGTTAATCGAATACCGAATTTGTCGTTGACCACTACTACTTCACCATGAGCAATCAACGTGCCATTAACTAATACATCTAGTGGCTCACCGGCAACACGATCCAGCTCCACCACAGAACCCTGGTTCAACTGTAGCAGATTTCGGATACTTATTTGACTACGACCGACTTCCATCGAAATAGTCACAGGAATATCGAGAATGGTATCTAACTTTTTCTTTTCTTCTTGCGTAATTGGCGCATCGTCAGTTAGCTCGTCAAGTTCGGCTACCTGCACATCTTCATTATCGCCAGCTTCTTGTTCCGCTTCAGATTCGGCTTGCTCAGCCATGGCCGCAGCCCAATCGTCCATACCGTCTTCACTCATGGGAACTCCCCTTTACCTTACAGGTCTTCTTCGAGTACTTGCAGTTCTGCGTCATTATCAATAATGCGCCCACCGCGGGTTAATAACTGTAGCTCAGACTTCACTGAAGTCGGTCTTGCAATCTTTTCTACTATTTTCAGCGCTAAATTGTCTCTGCTTCGACCTAACTTAGCCCTGAATGTGGGTAGATCTTCAATTAATACGGTGATGGTTTCTGGCATTTCCACAGGGATAATATCGCCAGGTTTAAACTCCATCACGTCGCGAAGAGGCACATCGACATCCAGCATATGGGTAGTGAGCGCCACCTTAACATCCATAATTTCGTCGCGAAGGGCTTTACTCCATCGCAAGTCCGTGTCTTCTTTGTCGCTTTGAACACCCGCATCAAGCAATTCGCGAATTGGCTCTAGCATTGAGTATGGCAACGATACATGGAAGTCTCCACCACCGCCGTCTAACTCAATGTGAAATGAGCTGATTACTACCACCTCAGTTGGACTCACAATGTTTGCCATTGCAGGGTTAACTTCTGAGTCTAGGTATTCAAACGACACGTCCATAACCGGCGCCCATGCCTCTTTATAATCTTCGAAGATTATTTTCAGCAGCATCTGAATAATTCGGCGCTCTGTCGGCGTAAATTCCCGACCTTCAATTTTCGCGTGATATCGACCATCACCGCCAAAGAAGTTGTCTACCAGAATGAATACCAACCGGGCTTCCATAGTGATAAGGCCAGTGCCCTTCAGGGGACGGAAACGCACCATGTTTAAGCTTGTTGGTACGAATAACGTATGAATATATTCGCCAAACTTAATCATTTGAATACCGTTAATCGATACTTCGGCAGAACGACGCATCATATTAAACAGGCTTACCCGCATGTGACGTGCAAAGCGCTCATTCACAATTTCAAGCGTAGGCATGCGCCCACGCACAATTCTGTCTTGCGAGGAGAAGTCGTACTCGAGCGTAGAAGCATCAGAGTCACCATCACTGACCTCATCCTCTTCTACATCATCTACCCCATGCAACAGGGCATCGATTTCATCTTGAGATAATAAATCACTCACGGTCTTCTACCTTACAAAGTCAATGCATTACTGCATGACAAAACCAGTAAACAATACGCGTTCGACAACGTCGTTACCCGTAATGTCTTTCAATGCTTTTTGCACTTCACTTACTGCCTGCTCGCGAAGCTCAATTTTCCCTGCTTCTGTGACCAGGTCATCCGCATTCGAAGTGCTAAAAGCCTGTAGCAACGTGCCCTCAATCAGGGGAATATGCGTTTTTGCCAGCTCTTCATTGTCAGAGCCACGCACTAAAAGCTGTACTTTTATTTGAACCAGTCTGTCTCTGCCAGAACCGGGAACGTTGAAAACGAAAGGTCGAGGCATGGCTACGTACAATGCGGTTCCCATCTCGGCATTTCCCGCAGCTGGCGCAGTTGCTGCTTGCGCGGCGGCCGCATCAGCTTCAGCTAACTGCTCTGCAGCGGGCTCATCACCACCTGCAAACAATAAGAAATAGGCAGCCGCCCCACCTCCAACAAGAACGACGGCGATGATGATAATCAGCATCATTTTGCCTTTCTTTTTACCGCCTTCTTCTACTTGTAACTCTTCATCAGCCATGTGCAACTCATCAGTAATTCTAGGAAAAAACGTATTATCAAGGTTCCGTCAAAAATGGCAATGCCATTCTGCGTGAATGCCTAGTCTATCGAGCTCTGTGCGCAAAATTTTGGATCACAAAGTTAAGTCAACGGCCCTTTATTCTCAAACAAGAATGCTTGGCACCGAAATCCATTTATCTCGATAAGTTCAAATAAACCCATCCACTGACGGTACAGTCAAACATAGCAGCACTGGTCTATTCTCACCATTCAACCTATTGCTAAAAATGCCGAGTTTTAGCTACTTAGGCATAAAAATCGATACCGCCTTTTGCTGCCCGAGTGACTGACTGCTCAATCACGCGCCCGTTCTCCATCTCATCTAACTCGTCATTACCGTTACGATTTCCGTCGCCACGGCCTTCATTCTCGTTACCTGCAAGTTGCTGGCCATTTTCGTTACCAGACGAATTATCTTTTCTCACTTGGGCATCCCCCAACTCTATGCCCTGTTCAGAGAGCATATCCCGTAGTTTAGGCATCGCCTCAGATAATGCCTCTTTTGCCTGCTGTGATTGGACGATAAAACTAACGCTCGCCGCGTCACCCGACACATTTACACGAACCTGCATACTGCCAAGTTCAGGTGGGTCTAAACGAATTTCAGCCATGGTATTTCTGGCATTAACCATCCAGCGAATTTTTTCATTTAACTGCTGCTGACCTTCAGGCTTATGAATATTGACGGCTTTATCAAAACCCTCAAACTGCTGCTGAGATTTTGACGCTTCGGCTCTAAGCTGGTTGTTCTCATGCATAACAGTGTCGGTTTGCCCAAGCATGCTGGCAAAAGCCTGTTGAGCACTTGCTTGGGTTTGGTTCATTAGATTAAGAAATTGAGTGGCTTGGCCATCAACTCGAGCCGTCATTGAAGCGATAACGTCGTTACTTACTGCAGCCTCTTTCGCTGCATCCGCTATGATAGCTGACAAATCAATACCAGGCTCTCTGCCTTGCTGCACTTGCTGCTGAAATTCGTTGATGCCAGCAATAATATTTGCTTTCACACTCTGTTGTTGTGAACCACTTGGCATGCCCGCCACTACGCGTTCAGCAAATGTTTCCGCTGCTTTCTGGGCGCTTTGTGGCGATAACTCACTTATAGCGGTTAGAAGGTCTTTTGGCACTGCCCCAACCAGTTCGTCATTGGCTGATTGCCCTTGGTCACTACTGGAGTTCGTTTTAAGACCTACGTCAGATGAAGTTGCATTATTAGCGTTCGTCACTTTAGCACTCACTTCTTCAGTTTTTACTGACACCGTTGCCGCTGTCAATTCAGCAAGTGATGCTTCTGCTTTTGCTTCTGAAGAAGCTTCGTCCAATGACAATTCCTGCATACTTTTAAGTTCATCAGAAAGCAGACTTAACACGAGGGATTCATCGGCTGAGTTTTTACCGCCGGTCAGCACTCGATCAAGCTTACTTGCGCCTTCCGCTTCCCCGCTACTATCTTGCACTCCATCGCCTGCGCTTTCTTTTTGCTGCATGAGCTGTGCAATTAACGCAGTAAGCCCCTTGTCGTCATCAGAGTTCATATCGGATTTAGCATTAGCGGAGGCATGTATAAGCGCATTATTAGCGTCTTCATTGCCACCACCTTGTCCGCCTTTGGCATCAGCCCCAAGTAAAAGCGATGTTAAAGCACTAAGCATTTGTTGTGCTTCGCTCGAAATAGACTCTAAGGTGATGTCACCTTCACTGCTGCCGTTATTAAGCTGAGATAGTAGATGTGCCATTATTGAAGGGGCGTCGCTGGCATTAACATCGTCGGGAAGTTTCCACAATTTGCCGCTTTCTTTCACAGAAAGGACGTTCACTGCCTCATCTACAACTGCGGAAATATCATTGTTGGCTTTAGGGTTCGATGCATCTGAAGATTGCTCGTTCTTGCCAAAACGATTTGCTACTGTTTCTACATAGGCAATCCAGTCTGGCTCTTCATTTTCATTTCCAGGCTTACCGTCTGGCGTACCTGGTGTGGTAATAACACCCGCTTCGGCGTCCTTTTTACCACCAGCTCCAATAACGAATTGTGCCTCGGTCACCGTTTTTTGCGCCGTGTTACCTTGCGCGTCATCGACTGCTAGGTTTACATCTCCCTCTTCATCAGTGGTTTGCTGTGTTTTGGCCGACTCTCTGTCTTCTGCAATCTCTTTTGAGCCTATTTCAACGCTTTTTTCTTTTGTATCCGCCGCTGAATCGGAAGGTATGTCCGTTTCATTCTTTTCAACGGGAAGATCAGTGTGACCTGCATCACGATCTTTATCGCTTTTCATCGTATTATTAGATGCTGGAGACGACGCATGGGTGTCGTTTGAGCAATTTGCTGCGCGAGATTGAGAACTCAAGGTCTCTTTGTCATTTAAAACAAAATCTGATTTGCTCGATTTTGCTTCTTCATAAAGTCGATTAAATGCTTGGTTATTTACACTGCTTACTTCTTGCTGGGTGCCAATACTTGTTCCAACGGCTTTAGCCGTACTAGAAGCAGAAAAGGGTAATGCGGCAATGTCTGTTTTTTGTGCGGCAACTTGTTGCATATTGTCCTACCGTCCTACATTTAAATCGTCTTTTACAAAGAAGACGTAACATGATGCGAGTAATGTGTTTGGCTTTATACAAACCATTTAAAACCTAGTTACTCGCAACCCCACTAATGCTTATTAAATAACAATCACTTAGTTCGATTCGGATACCCTATATGGCTATCGCTTGGCGTTAAATTCTATGCTCGCTCTCTATGAAATTCGTACTTTATTATGTGTGTACAATTTCAAAGAAACGCTGCTAAACCTTAATAACCACTGCACTGTAATTGCTGCGCATCGATATATTGTATGTTGGTTGTGCAAGGGTTGAGCCAAAGTGACCAAGGCTCTACCAATTATTAGAAAGGAGAGCGCTTAGCTCTGAAAAATCGTTGGGTAGCGAACTCGTCCATCATGGCCTGTTCGGCTTTGGCTTCTTTTTTCTGCTCTGCTATCTTCTTCTTATCTAACAGCAAAGTAACGGCTTTAACCTTTTGCTGTTGCTTTAACCACATTTGCTTGCGCTGGTCTGCGGCCATTTGCGCACGAGCAATCACTTGCATTTGCTGCTCACACGCTTTATCCAATTTCCCAACGAAAGATAAATGTTGCTGATAATACGTGGCGGTTACACCTGCCTGACCGGTTTGTTGTATACCTTTGACATAGTCGATACGGTATTGCTCAAGACTGGTTAACTTTTGCTTTTGCTGATTAACGTTTTGCTGAGCCTGCTGATAAAAGCGCGCTTCTCGCTGTTCTTTTTCACGCTCGAATTCGGCTAAACGCTCTAATTGTTTAGACATTGTAGAGCCCATAAGTTAGGGATTCTGAGCACATGCGCATTGCTCGCCAAGCGTATCTTATTGTAATGCCCATTACCCTTGTCCCAGTCCTTTAGCCAGAGCGGCCATGCCTTCTAAGCTTTCATCATAAGGAATGACTTGTTTCATTCCTTGCTGCAATAAGGCATTGATCGCAGGTTCCGCACGTATAGCTAAATCAATACGCGGGTCAGAGCCTTTAGCGTACGCCCCAATTGATATTAGGTCCTGATTTTGTTTGTAATTTGAATAAACTTGTCGAATACGACGGGCCATTAACTGATGCTCCTCACTGACCACCATCGGCATAACACGACTGATGGACGCTTCAATATCGATAGCAGGGTAATGACCACTATCGGCGAGGGTGCGTGACAAGACCACATGGCCATCTAAGATTGCCCTTGCTGCATCGGCAATGGGATCTTGCAAATCATCACCTTCGGTCAAAACAGTGTAGAAAGCCGTTATCGAACCCTGTCGCTCGCTGCCATTGCCCGCCCGTTCAACTAAAGCAGGAAGGCGAGCAAACACTGAAGGCGGGTATCCTTTGGTCGCTGGTGGCTCACCTACCGCAAGCGCAATCTCTCGCTGCGCCATGGCATAGCGGGTTAACGAATCAATCAGCAACAATACCTTCATGCCTTTGTCACGAAAATACTCTGCAATTGTCACCGCGGTCTCGCAGCCTTTTAATCGCATTAACGGCGACGTGTCGGCAGGCGCGGCTACGACCACCGCGCGCTGACGCTCTTCTTCGGTAAGTATTTCGTGAATAAATTCTTTAACTTCTCGACCACGCTCACCAACAAGACCAACGACCACTACATCGGCTTCACAGCCTCGGGTCATCATGCCTAACAGCACACTTTTACCCACGCCACTGCCAGCAAAAAGCCCCATGCGCTGGCCAACACCAACCGTATTCAATGCATTAATGGCGCGTACACCAACGTCCATAGGGGTATTAATTGGGCGACGAATGAGCGGGTTCATTGGAGGACGTGTGGTTGGCGCTCTGGCCTCAGCATCGATTTCGCCGAGCCCGTCAAGAGGCTGGCCATTACCGTCTACGACTCGCCCTAGCAACCCCATTCCTACTGGTAAGCCGCTTTGGCGATTTAACGGCATGACGCGACTTCCTGGCACAATGCCCCGGACAGCTTCAGTCGGCATAAGATAGGTAATGTCGTCACCAAAGCCAACGACTTCAGCCTCTATTTCACCCTCAATGGTTTGAACCAAACACTGACTTCCCACTGGCAACTGACAGCCAACGGCCTCAAGCGTGAGGCCAATACCTCTTACAAGTTTACCAGCAGCTACTACAGGTGGCGAGGTAACCTGCTTGGTTAACGATTCAAAATGATTGTGCCACGGGCTAGTCATCAGACAGCCCTTGGTTTAATAAAAATTTATCGATGACATCGCGGCAGCGACGTTCAATTGACACATCAACGGCATTTTGAGTGGTAGTGATGTCACACCCACCGCGTTCCATCGCCGGCGCTTCAACAAGGTTCCAGCCTTTATTAGCCACTTCTTCATCGCCGAAATGGGACTTTAACAGCTCAATGTCTTCAGGGTTCATATGAATCTGATAGCTGGCTTGATTGATAGGCAATGCTTTGATTCCCTCACTCAACGCTTGAAGAATGACTTGTTGATTGGTACTGACTTCTGTCTTTATTACAGCTTTAGCAAGGGTAACTGCTAGTTTAACGAGCTGGTCCCTTGTGGTGTCGTTAGCCTGAGAAAGCGGTTCATGCAATTTTTCAGCAAGCATTTGCCACACTTCTGCCTGCGTAGCCATCTGCTGACGTCCTTCGTCTAATCCCTGCTCCAGTCCCTCTGCATATCCTTGCTCTTTTCCTTCTGATAAACCAGCTTCGAGCCCTTCGCTTTTGCCTTCTTCAAAACCTTTTTCTTTGCCTTCCTGATACCCTTCATCATAAGCAGCTTGTCTGATAGCTTCGATTTCTTCAGCAGTAGGAGGTTTTATTTCCTCCTCGATTTCTGGGGGCTCGTATTTCCAATCTGAACGCTTATTAAGTGCGTTAGTGGGCTCGTTTTCCCTTGTTGAAGTAGGATCTTCTACAAAGGGTAAATCCCATTTTTTGGCCTCGTTAATCTCATTTTCGCTGAAACTTTTGTTACCGGTCATATGTTTACCTAGACGAGATGGTTCAGGGTGTTAAAAGCTATTCCAGTAGTTAACTACAGGAACTCTTCACCACCACCGCCACCTAGCATAATTTCACCTGAGTCAGAAAGTCGACGGGCGACAGAGAGAATTTCTTTTTGTGCCGTTTCAACTTCACTAATACGTACTGGGCCAAGCGCTTCCAAATCATCAGCAAGCATTTCAGCGGCGCGTTTAGACATGTTCCGCATAATTTTATCTTTAAGTTCTTCATCGGCGCCTTTAATCGCCTTAAGCAGCGCGTCTTGCTGAACTTCTCGCAGAATCGCTTGAATACCTTTGTCGTCCACATCGACCAAGTTGTCGAATACGAACATAAGGTCCTGAATCTGTTGACTCATTTCTTCGTCCTGCTCGCGGATAGCATCCATGAGCTGGCCTTCTATCGCCGTATCGAGATAGTTCATGATGTTCGCAGCTGACTTCAAGCCGCCCATTTTGGCTGCTTGCGTTCCGGCTTGACCTGCAAACTGTTTCTCCATGATCTCGTTAAGTTCTTGTAGCGCCGCTGGCTGAACTTCTTCGAGGTTAGCAATACGCATCAAGAGGTCTAATCTAACTTTTTCCGGGAACTGCGCCAAAATTTCCGCGCTCTGCTCCGGCTCTAAGTAAGATAATACAATAGTTTGAATCTGCGGGTGCTCGTTGCGAATTATGCTGGCCACCTGCTTAGAGTCCATCCATTTAAGTGAATCTAGACCTTTAGCGCCGCTACCCATGAGGATTTGGTCGATTAGATTCGCTGCTTTATCTTCACCTAAAGCTGCAGTAAGCGCTCGCTTCACAAAGTCTTGGCTCTGGAAGCCTATCGTGCTGTAATTCTGAATCTCTTCAATAAAGTGTTTGTGAACTGACGTAATTTTGGTTTGCGTCATGTCGTCCACTTTGGCCATTTCAGCACCTAGTTTTTGAACCTGTTTTGGCTCTAGGTGCTTTAAAATTTGTGCCGCGTCTTCTTCAGATAAGCTCAGCAGTAAGATAGCCGCTTTTTCGACACCTTCTAATTTACTGACGTCATACGACGGCTCTGAAACATTGGCAAGTTCTTCAGCCATAATCTTATCTCACTACTCGTCTTGCATTAACCAGCCCTTCACTACTTGGGCTGATAATTCAGGTTCATTAGCCACTAGGGCGCGCACTGCTTTAAGTACATCTTCATCTTTGTGGAGGTCTGGTAACATCAGCGAGCCGTCAGGCGCGAAGCCAACCTGCCCCTCATCGAAGTCTGACGTTAACATGCTAATGGTGTCATCACCTAAATCAAGACCTTCATCAGCATCAAACTCATCGGCCTCGTTAGACTCGTCAGGGTTGATTAGACGACGCAGCATTGGACGAATTACAAAGATGATAAGCACTATTATAACCAAGCCACCAACAACTAGCTTAAGAATTGGCAGAAATCCTGGTTGCTCCCAAAGCGGCACATCCTCAATTTCCCCTGCGTCCATGCGAGTAAACGGAACACTGACGACTTCTAGCGAGTCACCACGTGTGACATCGAAACCGATACCACCTTGTAAAAGTCTGCGAATATTTAAAAGTTCTTCCTGTTTGCGCGGCGTCGGTGTCATAGCGCCGTCTTCACCAGCGACTTGAGTATAGTCGACGGCAACGGACACACTTAGTCTTCTAATAACGCCGGTTTGCTTTTTGGTATGGCTAATTGTGGTATCAAGCTCGTAATTACGTGTTGACTCTTTTGCGGTACGACCTGGCATTGTTTGCTGAGTACCACCGCCTGCGTTCTCGGGAATAGTAGAGTCAAGTGGAGGTTGGTTTGATAGCGCGCCTGGTATGCCACCAACGCCGCCACCCACGCTATTCTCTTCCATTATCATTTCACTTCGAACCGCGGGAAGGTCTGGATTATAACTACGCTGTGTTTGTTCAATGGCGGTAAAGTCCATTGCCACATCGGCTTGAGCGGTATAGTTTCCGATACCAAGAACGGGTATCAAGATGGCGTCAATTTTTTCTAAGTACTCTTGCTCGCGCTGGCGCTCAATTTCATATTCTTTTCTTGCACGAGAACTCAGTGAGTCTTGTGAACCAGAGTTAAGCAAACGGCCGTTGCTGTCGGTGACCGTCACTTTTGAAGGCTCCATGTTTTGCACGGCAGACGCTACGATATCAACAACAGCGTCCACTTCCTCACCAGCAATCACTGCACCGCGCTTCGCCGTTAAAACAACCGTGGCCGACGCTTTCTTTTCTCTGCGCGCAAATACATTTTCTTTTGGCATCGCCAAGAGAACACGTGCTTTTTGAATACTGGCGATATCTTCGATAGTAGCGGCAATTTGTTGTTCTCGTGCGTGCTTCAGACGCTCCATTTCAACCCGCTGACTGACTCCAAATCCCATATCCTGCATGATGATATCGGTACCAGCATCAGATGTTTTTGTTAACCCTTGGCGGGTCATACCCAAACGTATATTTTGAAATTCATCGCTTTTTACGTAAACAATGTTTCCTTCAAGCTTGTATTCGATTTGGTTTGCGTCCATGTAATCCAGAGTTTCGATAAGCTCCTGGGTTTCCATTTTTGCAAGAGGACGATAATCTGGCTCTTGAGACCAAATAAGAATAAAAATAGCAATGGCCACACAGATAACGAGTACAACGACCAATGCCATTTGACGCATCATGTCAGCACTGCCCAACGTATCCATAAATCCAGATTTATTTTCCGGCTCGTTGTCTACCGTTTGATTTTGATCAGGAACCGTTAGGTTTGTACCTGTTGCTTCAGCCATAACCTACTCCACCTATACCGGCATGTTCATTATTGTTTTATAGGCTTCAAGTACTTTATTTCGTACTTGAACGGTCGCTTCAAAGGCAATGCCTGACTTTTCTTTCGTTAGCATTACCTGCGCTAAGCTAAGGCTAGGGTCCCCCATTTCAAAGCGTTGTTGTACGTCTTTGGACTCTAGCTGCATACTGTTCACGCCATCTACCGCATTTTTAAGCATGGTCGAGAAATCACTTGCAGAGCTATTGATCTCATTAAGCGACTGCTGCTGTTGAGGCTCATTAACTTGAAGACGAGTTTGTCCAATCATGTTTTGCATTTCTTGATACAAACTATTGGCTTTAACGTCCATACCTACTCCTAGTGTTTCTTTGATAACCGCCTAATTGATGGCGAAACGCATTATATAGAAGCGATTTTGCAAGGGCCTTGCCAACTTTTAAAACCCATTAAAATCATAAGGATAGAAAGCAAGAAAGGAGAAAAGCCAAATTAATGACGTTGTTTCAAGGAGCGGGAACAAAAAACCGCCGCCTTCTACACAACAGAGGCGACGGAAAGATAGTTAAAAGAACGATGGATGGAGCCGCTAGCCCTTACGCGGGTACTTCAATGCCGTCTTCACGCATTCGAGCAAGCTTATAGCGAAGGGTTCGGGGGCTAATACCTAGCTTTTCAGCCACGTCTTTTCGTTTACCGTTACACGATACAAGTGTATCAAGGATAATTTGATGCTCTTGATAACGAAGCTCAGAGCCTAGTTTGCTGTCTTCAACATGTTCTTGTACCGCCTCTAACGGTGCGGACATATCTTCATCAATCATAAGATCTGTGGCGTCTATTTCCTTATTTTCACACAAGATTAATGCACGCTGTACAACGTTTTCGAGCTCCCGCACGTTACCTGGCCAAGCATATTGAGACAGCTTATTACGCGCAGCAGCGCTCAAGCGTATTGTGCCTAACCCTTGCGAACTGGCGTGACGCTGGACTAAATGCTCAGCAAGAGGAACAATATCGCCTGGACGTTCACACAATGGTCGCCATTCAATCGGAAATACATTCAAGCGGTAGTATAAGTCCTCTCTGAACTCTCCCGCATCCACCGCCTTTCTTAAGTCTCTGTTGCTCGTGGCAATGACACGCACATTGAGTTTTACGGTTTTGCGGCCACCTAGTCGCTCAACTTCACGCTCTTGTAATACACGAAGGAGTTTAGCTTGCAGCGCCAAATCCATTTCGGTGATTTCATCAAGCAACAGCGTACCGTCTTGGGCTTGCTCAAACTTACCAGGGCACGCTTGAATAGCTCCGGTAAACGCGCCTTTTTCATAGCCAAACAGTGTAGCCTCAAGCATGTTTTCAGGAATTGCTGCACAGTTAATGGCAACAAAAGGAGCATCATTTCGCGGCGACTGATCATGAATATAACGAGATAACACTTCTTTACCGGAACCACTAGGCCCCATTACCATCACAGTAGCGTCTGACTTTGCCACCTTACGGGAAAGCTCTAATAGCTTGAGACTTGAAGGGTCAGCTACAATCGGCGTGCGCGATATTATTTTTTGCGCAGGTGCATATCGCCCTACCAAATTAAGAAGAACTTCTGGCGCAAAAGGCTTCGAGAGGTAATCGGTCGCACCATCTCTCATAGCCTGAACAGCATCGTCGATAGTGGCGTATGCAGTCATTAGCAACACAGGCATGTTAGGATATTTCGCTTTGATGTTTTTCAAAAGCGTAAGTCCGCTCATATCGCCCATTTGAATATCGCTCACCACCAAATCGACAGCGTGTGATGACAACATTAAAAGCGCCTGCTCTGCACAGTCAGCCTCTACCACATTATAGTTGCCAAGCAACAGCGTATCCAGGAGTGCCTCGCGTAAACCTGCGTCATCTTCAACAATTAAAATAGTAGTTTTAGACATGATTTTCTCCTATGACTTACGCAACGTGAGTCAACGAATTTGACGATTGGGTATGGACTTTAAAAGGTAAAGAAATACTAAAGCAGGCACCGCCCTGAGGCATGTCTAAAACACTAAGTGTACCGTTATGTGCATTCACCACCGATTTTACGACCGCCAAGCCCAAACCCGTACCGTGTGTTTTGGTTGTAAAAAACGGCTCAAATATTTTGTGTTTTAGCGAGTCAGGGACGCCAGGTCCCTTATCAACAATAGCGATATTTAAGCGTTCATTATTCATCGTTGCATTGACAACGATTCGCTCGCCTTTGCCAGTGACCTGACTGGCATTATGAATAAGATTTAAAACCGCGCCTTGAAGTGCAGTGAGATTTCCCGTTAACGTTGCTTCTTGATCAAATCCAGAAAAGAGGAGGGATTGCTGTGCTTGCGTTATCATTGATTGAGCGCTTCCTTCAACTGACGCTAAAAGGTCGCTCAAACTAATATTAGTGACCACCTGCTCTTCCCCCGATTTTGCGAAAAGCAGCATGTCGTTAACCTGACTCTCTAACTCTTTAAGTCGATCGCTCAGTTTATTTGCAAATTGTGTTTGCGCCTCTTCCCCTAAGCCTTTACGAGTTAGATTTGAAGCGTAAAGCATGGCAGCAGAAAGTGGAGTGCGTATTTGATGCGCAAGCGACGCAACCATTTTTCCAAGAGAAGATAAGCGCTGCATATGACTGACTCTCGCTTGTAGCTGTCGCGTTTCCGTCAAATCAGTAATTACGATAAGCTGCCCTGGTTCATTTTCAAGCGGCGTGATGGATAGCTTTACACGACGTCCATCGACCAATGAAACTTCATGGCCATCGTCGGCTCTCGGTTTGAAAGAACGTGTAATAATACGACGCCACACTTCCTCTTCTAGCGGCTCACCCAAAAGGGCCTTCGCCTGTTCGTTTGCCTGTCGAACCACGCCTTTGCCATCGAGAACAATTACGCCAGCCGGCATTACTTGAAGTAAATGCTCTAACCTGCTCGCCTGCAAACGCAATGAATCAATATCATCATAACTTGAGCTACAACCCTCGGCACGTGGCATCGCTGCCTCGACACTATCTAGTGTATAAGCTGACGTTGTGTAATCAGTAGAATGTGTGGTGCTGTCAAAAGCCATATAACCCTCGTCAAATTGCAGACGTTGTTCACTATGGCTTAGAGAAAGCAGGAGGCGTGCCAACTGCGAATTGATATATATTTCAAATATATACGAGGTTTTTTAGAGGAAAGCGTAACGTCAATTACCTGACATTACGCATCTTCGGTGCGTTGAATATCGTACTTCCGCATTTTTTCAACAAGGGTTGTTCGCCGCATTCCAAGTTTGTCGGCAGCTCGCGCTACTACCCACTCTTGGTTGTCTAGGGCTTGCCGTATAAGGTTCACTTCAAGCTCAGAAAGATACTCTTTGAGATTAACGCCTTCCTCAGGTAATTCAGAAGAAACCAGGCTATTAAAACTTTGATTATTTGACTGGTTGATATCCTCTTCAGGCTCTTGTGCAGCCGCTTCAGCAAACAACTCGTTAAATGCCTCACGCTCAAGAATCTCTTCGGGATAGTCAGGTTCGTAAGCTTGCACATCACCATACTGATATTTTTCAGGCAAATCAGCGATGTCCACAATTTGTCCGGGATAGAGAATTGTTAGTCGCTCTACTAAATTCGATAGCTCTCTAACGTTACCTGCCCAGTCATGCTCCATAAGAGACGCAATGGCTTGCTCAGTAAAACGCACGGACTCAACGCCATCGCCCTGAATACGACTGTTCAACTCTTGTAGCAACAGGGGAATATCGTCTTTTCTTTGTCTTAAGGCAGGGCTGTCAATTGGGAAAACATTAAGGCGGTAGTACAAGTCCTCGCGAAACTTATCTTCACTGATCATGGTTTCCAAATTACGGTGGGTCGCCGCGATTATGCGAACGTTGCACTGCAGAGGCTTGTTCCCCCCTACCCGTTCGTACGTGCGTTCTTGAAGAACACGCAGCAATTTCACCTGCATTTGAAGCGGCATATCGCCAATTTCATCAAGAAATAGCGTACCACCTTCCGCTAATTCGAAGCGCCCTTTTCGCGCGCTGATCGCGCCTGTGAAGGCCCCTTTCTCATGACCAAACAATTCACTTTCTAACAATTCACCAGGAATGGCACCGCAGTTAACAGGTATGAAAGGACCGTCTTTACGCTCTGATAAAAAGTGTACGTTACGGGCAACGACTTCCTTACCCGTACCAGATTCACCTAGGATCAATACTGTGGCATCAGTAGGGGCAACTTGCTCTACTAAGCGGCGAACAATTTGAATTTGCTCGCTTTTGCCGATAAGGCTTCTAAACAATCGCGTTTTTGTACCCGCGGTGCGAGACAAGCTGGGTTTACGTCTAGAATATTCTTGGCAGCGATGAATAGCCTGAGTTAAAACGGGGTACGTTAATGGGGTTGCTATAACGCTAACTAAATTATGAGCCGCTGTCGCTTGACTGTTATTTTCAACCAGTGCAACAAAAGGTATGTGTGGAAACTTCTCAACCAAGTTGCTTACGATGGTTGAAGAGACATGTTCAATAAGAACAGCGTCAGCACCGCTATCTAGCAAATAGCGTTCACATTCACTAAAGCCTCGTGATTGACACGACTCTCCCATGAACGTAACGATAGTTTCTAAGTTTTGAATAAGTTCCTGGTTGTCACTAACCAGCAAAATGTTCTTCATCAATTCCCCGAGGACGCTTTGTTATTATTTACAGTTTAGCGCATTTCTAAATTGTAACGACAAAAGATCGGAGCGCAACCGCTGATTTGGGAAATGTATCAATAAAAAAAGCAGGTTACCCTGCTTCTTTCGATTAATAATGGTGAATTTCGTTAAAAACCACCTAACTTAGTAAAGACAAAACCTGTCCTTCTTGCTGATTAGCCTGCGCTTGAACGGTAAGAGCAGCTTGCCCTAAAACATCGTTAGATGCGCGCTCTGATGCTGCTTGAGCAAAATCTAAGTCTTGGATTCGGCTTCTCGCTTCTGCAGTATTAATGTTCGACTGAGTAAGAGAACGCGCTGCACTTTCAAAGCGATTTTGCGTTGCGCCTAAATCGCCACGGGCGCTGCCCAGTGTTTCGATTGCTGCATCAGTTGCATCTAGTGCATCCTCAATACTTGTTCCCGCCGTTACATCGATCGCGAGCACATCACTTAGCTCTGAAGATATATCTCGCGTGTTCACGCTTATCGATTGCCCAGCACTTGCCCCTGATTGAAAATCAAGTGTACCGTTTTCAGATAATAACGGTTTGCCAGCGAAGTTGGTCTGCTCAATGGTTTGCGAAATATTTTCTTGCAGCTGCGTTATTTCAGATTGAATTGCACGACGATCGCCACTGCTTAACACTCCACTGCCCGACTGTAAGGTAAGCTCACGAATACGGTTAACGTCGTCATTTATGCTTCCGAGGCCGCCTTCTGCGACTTGCGCAAGGGAGATGCCGTCATAAACATTGTTTATTGCCTGACGGCTGCCCTCTACTTCAGAGGTGAGACGATCGATGATTTGCTGGGCTGAAGCATCATCTAGCGCGTTATTAACTTTCTTGCCGCTGGCAAGCTTCTCCATCAAAGACTCTTGTCGCTCTTGCACTTGACTGAGAATAGAAGACGTTGAGCTATTAACTTGCATGATACTTTCCTAAGTTTTATAACCCCTATAGTTTAGCAGAACACTGAATAAAATATAGTCAACCATTTGTATAATGATTAATACCTCTGACGTATAAATTATACGCTCATGTAACTGTTTGACTTGCCGATAAGTTTAGCGTGTACAATTCATTTATTTTCAGAGAATAATATTATGACAACTGTGGTGACCTACGGCACCTTCGACTTATTCCATATTGGGCATGTACGACTTTTAAAGCGATTACATAGCCTCGGTGATAGGCTTGTAGTTGGGTTATCCTCTGACGAATTTAATACCATCAAAGGTAAAAACGTCGTTATTCCTTATGCTGATAGAAAGGAAATATTGCTTTCTTGCCGTTATGTCGATGACGTATTTGAGGAGAACTGTTGGGAACAGAAACGGGAAGATTTAAAAAGAGAAAACGCTGATATCTTTGCAATGGGTGATGACTGGATTGGAAAGTTCGATGATCTGCAAGATATCGTTAAAGTTGTGTATCTGCCACGTACACAAGATGTCTCTACTACTGAACTTAAAACCGTTATCAGTGAAATTCAAAACGAAAAAATTCGCCAACTGAAAAGTCTAACAGAGCATTTAAATGCGTTAATGCAGCGGCTTTGAGTTCGTTATCAGATTTGAGCTAGCCTTTTTTGAACGGAACAAGTAAATGAACGTAGCTATAATCCCCGCAAGGGGCGGAAGCAAACGCATTCCTAAAAAAAATATAAAACCGTTTTGCGGTAAACCTATGGTTGCCCATGCAATAGAAAACGCGTTGGCAAGCCCTTATGTAGACAAAGTAGTGGTTTCAACAGATGATGAATCTATTGCGAACGTAGCAATAGATTATGGTGCTGAGGTGCCATTCATGAGACCTGCAGAATTGGCAGATGATTACACAGGCACTAGTCCCGTAGTTCGCCATGCTCTGAGCACTCTGTTAGAAAAAGGCTGGGATATAAATTATTGCGCCTGCGTTTATGCAACATCGCCTCTTCTGACCACATCATTAATTAATTCTTGCTATGAAATGCTAATGAACGCTGACAATACAGACTACGTCTTTACAGCGGCAAGATTCTCATTTCCAATTCAACGTGCGATATTACAAACCGAAAATGGCGGCGTAAAACCTTTTGACGATTTTGGGATTACTCAGCGCTCACAGGATTTACCACCAGCCTTTCATGATGCAGGACAGTTGTATTGGGGCCATCACAAAACCTGGCTTGATACTACCAAACGTATTTTTGGCGCAAACTCGAAAATGGTAGTAATGCCAGACCACTTAGTGCAAGACATTGATACACCTGAAGATTGGGTTAGAGCTGAACTGCTTTACAAGCTTTTACAGAGCGAAAACGTAGAGTGAGGATTGTTTTTAGGGTCGATGGTACGGCCCAAATAGGACTCGGCCACGTTATGCGTTGCTTAACCTTGGCCACACAATTACTTCCCTTACACAGCATAACATTCCTGTGTTGCGCGCTGCCTTTAACTCTACAACAACAGATTCAGCGTGCTGGAATTGCAATATTAACCACGCCATCGCTTGATGAAGGCGAACTGGAAGATAATGCTTCGGCGGTCTTAAATGAAGTAGAACAAGCCTCTCATGCAACTCACTGTATAGCGCTTCTTGATGACATGAACGATGAGTCTATCGACATGCTTATAGTCGACCACTATCAGCTATCAGCTTCGTTTAGTAAAGTGATGCGCAGTCGCTGCAAACATATTGTTGTCATTGACGATTTAGCAAACCGCCAACACGACTGTGACGTGATTTTGGACCAAAATCTCTTTGAGGACTTTGAATTCCGATACGATCAGCTTGTCCCTCCTCATTGCCAAAAACTCTTAGGACCCGAGTTCGCTATTTTAAGAAATGAGTTTTACCGCGCACCACCAATGCCTAGAAATGACAATCATATTCTAGTCTGCTTTGGCGGCAGCGACCCTGGGAATTTAACAGAGCGCGTCGTTGATGTTTTGATTGAATTAAAGTCTTTAACTTTTTCAGCCGATATTGTTGTCGGAGCGGCTTATTCCGGCGTTAGTACACTTAAAGCAAAAGTTGAACGCCTACCTAACGCGAAGCTTCATGTCACTTGCGGTCACATATCTGAGCTTATGAAAGCCGCCAATACAATGATTGGCGCTGGAGGTTCGATGCACTGGGAGCGCGCGGCATCGGGGGTAGCGGGCATAATTATCACATTGGCTGATAATCAAGTTGAAACGACGCGGTGCTTGCACGAACGGCATTGCTGTTTGTGGCTAGGAGCATGTGACGAGGTCACAAACGAAGATATTAGCAAGGCCGTTGAATTTGCGATAAATTCCCCGCAAGAAATGCGTAAACTGGCAAACAACGCGGTATCTTTGGTGAGCGCAAACAAAAATCCATCTTTTGTAATGGATACTATATTGAACATTGTTACGAGGTAGTCATGAAACCAATCACAATCGGTGATATTCAAATTGGTCCGGGTCTCGCTCCCTTTATCATCGCAGAAATGTCTGGAAATCATGGACAATCATTAGAAAAAGCCTACCGACTCATTGATGCAGCTGCAGAAGCTGGCGCACATGCCATAAAATTGCAAACCTATACGCCAGACACGATCACTTTGGATTGTCATGAAGGCGAATTTTTTATTGAAGACACAAATAGTCTTTGGAAAGGAAACTCTTTGTATAACCTCTACAAAGAGGCGATGACGCCTTGGGAATGGCATAAGGAGCTATTCGACTATGCCAAAGAGAAAGGCCTATTGGCATTTAGCACGCCCTTCGATTTAACCGCTGTCGACTTCCTAGAAACATTGAATTCTCCTTGTTACAAAGTAGCGTCTTTTGAAAATACTGACCACGCTATCCTAGCGGCTGTAGCAAAGACAGGGAAACCCGTTATTGTCTCTACAGGCATGGCTAGCCAGGCAGAAATAGCCGAGTCTGTTGAAGTACTTCGTTCCAATGGGTGTGATGACATCATATTACTTAAGTGCACCAGTAATTACCCAGCAAACCCGGTAGACGCCAACTTAAAGACAATTCCTCATTTGAGCGAACTTTTCGACTGTCACGTTGGACTTTCCGACCATACACCGGGGGTGGGGGTAGCTGTCGCTGCGGTGGCACTTGGCGCAACAGTCATTGAAAAGCATTTTGTTTTAGACAGAAACGGCGGAGAGGTTGACGCAGAATTTTCTCTTGAACCCCATGAAATTAAGCTGCTTGTTGAGGAAACGGCGCGGGCAGCGGTAGCAATTGGAAAGGTGAGTTATGGCGCCACCGAGCGAGAAAAGGCCTCGTTGGTACACCGACGCTCTTTATACATTGCCGAAGATATGAGAGCCGGCGATACATTAAATGCGGAGAATTTACGCTCTGTTCGTCCAGGACTTGGACTGCCTCCCAAATACCTTCCCCTTTTGCTTGGAAAGCAAATCAAGTGCGACGCACCAAAAGGTACCCCTATGAGTTGGGAGCTACTGTGAGATGAGAGCCATTCTGTTCGGTGCAAGTAAGGCCGGAGAAAACTACGTTTCTAATCACCCAGATATAGAAGTCGTGGCATTCACGGATAACGATAGTGCGAAACACGGAACTCGTTTTATGGGTTATCCCATCATTGCACCCGCAGATATCAATACTCACGATGTCGACAGCATAATTATCACCAGTCAGTGGGTTGATCAAATCTATTCCCAGCTTACCGAAGAAATGGGTATTAATGAGTCGAATATCATTGTACCGAGTAAGCAGTCGGTAAAAGCTGCCTTGCCTTTCGAAGACAATGAAACGTTAGCCTTTGCCCAGTCCGTAATGCGTACGCTAAATCGATACTTCGTTTCCCACAACATTTCAGCGTGTCTAGATTCTGGAACTTTATTAGGTGCTGTGAGAAATAAAGGGCTCATACCTTGGGATGACGATATAGATTTAGCTGTAGATAAAGACAATTACGAAAGGTTACAGGCATCGCTACCTGAGCTTTATAAATTATTAAACACAAACTATGACGTAAAATGGAATATCGTCATTATCACGGTCAACAACATAGACTGTTGCATCAACCTAGAGTTTAGTAATTTATCACACACCCAATTAGTTCCTTTTGATATAAGTATACAGCGCAGAGACTCGATAAATGGTTTATCTGAACTCTTGTCCTCGGGCGGGCTGTTTTTTGCCCCCGCTACACATTTCGACAGCTACGAGCCAATCGAGTTTTTAGGTGAAACCTTTCTTGCCCCATTCGATGCAGAAGGCTTTCTCACATTTATGTATGGACATTGGCAAACGCCCAAAAAGACGACACAAATTACGGAATACGAAAATAGAAGAGCATCGATGTCAGCACCTAGAACAGGTATAAGCGTGCAAAAACGTACGCTTTGTGAATGAGCGTGATAGCTAAGGTGTCAAATTAACGTGAACGTATTACTTTCAAGCGCTAGCAATAAAGTTCCACTATTAAAAGCGCTTCAATGCGCAGTTAAGCGTATCGATAATAAAGGCATAGTCACGGCGGGAGATTTAAGTAGCCAAGTACTCACACGACACTTTTGCGATGCATTTTGGCAAATGCCACCCACAACACAAGAAAACGCAGATGAGATTATTGCCCAGCTCAAGCATCGAAGAATTACTCATATTCTCCCAAGTAGAGACGGCGAACTGCTTTTTTGGGCAAGGCGAAAAAACAACTTAAAAAGCGCTAACATTCAAGTGCTTATTTCTGATGAAAGTGCAATTGAGCTTTGTTTAGATAAATTAAGATTCGGCCAATGCGGTATTCCTTTTATCATCCCTTCATTTGAAAGCATCGAAGAGGTGAAAACGGTTATTCAGGACACACAGCCATCGCGTTACGTGGTCAAAGAACGTTTTGGTGCGGGTAGTAAAGCGGTTGGTCTTAATCTAAACGAAAACGACGCAGTGCAGCACGCCAAAGGTCTATCCTCCCCTATTTTTCAATTATACAAAGCAGGTCAAGAAATTAGCGTAGACGCTTGGCTAACGAAGGATCATTTGGTTAAAGCGGCCGTGTGCCGTGTGCGAGACTTGGTTGTTAACGGTGAATCCCAAATTACTTATACTTTACCGAATTGCCCTTTTACAGCACAGGTGACACAAACACTTTCTAAACTAGCACTTTCTGGCCCCGTTGTATTACAGGGCATCATAATTGATGGAGCGCTTCACATCATTGAGTGTAATTCGCGATTTGGAGGCGCTTCAACTTTAGGTATCAAAGCAGGTGTTGATAGTCTTTATTGGAGCTTGTGCGAGAGTATAGGTGAAGATATCGATTCGTTGCCCGTGGACCTCGCATCCCATAAAATTACGCAGATCAGAGCTGCTACCGACTATTACCTATGATTTATATCTTCGACCTAGATGATACCCTTTATGATGAGCGCCAATATGTAGAGTCTGGTCTTGCAGCCGTTGCCTCATTTGTGGAAAAAAACTGGAATGTTGATAAGCGACGTGGCTTTCAAGAATTAGTTACTCTACTTGATCGAAATGGTCGTGGTCGAATTTTCAATGATTATCTAGCTAACCATGGTATAGCAGTCAATAAGAGAAATGTACGTGCCTGTGTTTCAGCATATCGCTTACACCAACCCACTTTGACTTTGCCCGACAATCACATAACGTTGCTAGAAAGTTTGCCCAAGCCACTTTACCTCGTAACCGACGGAAATAAAGTGGTACAAAGTAAGAAAGTGGAAGCACTCAACATAGCGCACTACTTTAAGCGCGTATTTGTCACTCACCGCTTTGGAGTGAAACATGCTAAACCTTCTACTTATTGTTTTGAAAAAATCAAACAAGCAGAACAGTGTCAGTGGCACGAAATGGTTTACATTGGTGACAATCCAGCGAAAGACTTCGTTAATTTAAATAAACTTGAAATGCCAACTGTTCGGGTGCTAACTGGTGTTCACAAAAAGGCACCTGCCAAACCTGGATTCGATGCACAGTTCACCATACAAAACCTAGATGAACTTCCAGCCCTCGGGCTTTGAGCCGTATTAGGCGGCATCTCAACATATTTAGTAAAAAAGAATCAGTGCTTAATCTACCTGCAATAAACAACACGTTCTACCTAAACACTAAGAAAACTACACCTTTAGGACTAATAATCCTCACCTAAGCGCATAGATTCTAAAGCTTTATGGCAAAAATGCCGACACATGATATATTGTGTTCATAACCATAAAAACAGCGGGCAAGCTATGTTCGATGGAAAATCGATTCTCATAACAGGTGGAACGGGTTCATTTGGCCATAAGTACACTGAGACTCTGTTAGCGAGATACAAACCAAAGCGCTTAATAATTTACTCACGCGACGAACTCAAACAGTTCGAAATGCAGCAAAAATTTCACGCGCCTTGCATGCGATATTTTATTGGCGATGTTCGTGACAGAGAACGTCTTAATCGCGCCATGCAAGGTGTTGACTTTGTTATACATGCAGCAGCTATGAAACAAGTCCCTGCCGCTGAGTACAACCCTACCGAATGTATTCGTACGAATATCGATGGTGCCGAAAATGTAATTAACGCTGCCATTGATAATAACGTTGAAAAAGTTATTGCGTTGTCTACAGATAAAGCCGCCAACCCGGTTAACTTATACGGTGCTACTAAATTAGCTTCAGATAAATTGTTCGTTGCAGCCAATAATATTGTGGGAGCCGGTGCATCTCGATTTTCCGTAGTGCGTTACGGCAATGTAGTGGGTTCTCGTGGCTCTGTGGTGCCTTTTTTCAATAAGTTGATAGCGGAAAACAGCGATCATATTCCTGTTACGCACAAAGACATGACCCGTTTTTGGATTACTCTTCAGCAGGGCGTCGACTTTGTACTTAAAAACTTTGAGCGCATGTTGGGTGGCGAGATTTTCGTACCTAAAATCCCATCTATTCGAATTACTGACCTCGCGACTGCAATGGCACCGGATATTCCAATAAAATATGTAGGCATTCGTCCAGGTGAAAAACTTCATGAAATGATGTGCCCTGGCGACATGTCGCTGCATACTTTTGAGTTCGATGACCACTTTGTTATTGCCCCAGCTATCAAGTTTTTCCACCGAAGCAACAATTTTACTAGCAATGCACTTAGCGAACAGGGAAAGCTTGTAGAGTCGGGTTTCGAGTACGTTTCAGACACAAACGAACATTTCCTGAGTATTGAGGAGATACAGAAGTTCAATGAGGAAGCACAATAGTGATTCCTTATGGGCGACAGCATCTTGATGAAGAAGATGTAAAAGCCGTTGTCGAAACCTTAACATCAAACTGGTTAACACAAGGCCCTGCAGTTCCTAAATTTGAAGCAGCTCTTGCTGATTACTGTGGCGCCGAATTTGGCGTTGCCGTGAATAGCGCAACTTCGGCACTTCATATTGCCTGTTTAGTGTTAGGTGTTGGCGAGGATGACCTTGTTTGGACGTCACCTAATTCATTCGTAGCATCTTCTAATTGCGCATTGTATTGCGGTGCTTCGGTTGACTTTGTAGATATTGACCTGCAAACAGGCAATATGTGTATGAAAGCGTTAAAGCAGAAGCTTGAGCATGCCCAAAACATCAATACACTGCCTAAGGTGGTTATTCCGGTTCACTTTGCTGGACAGCCATGCGATATGGAGAGCCTCCACGTATTGGCAAAGCAGTTTGGCTTTTATGTTATCGAAGATGCATCACACGCCATTGGTGCTAAATATAAAGGCGCGTTCATAGGCAGCGGGCAGTATGCTGACATTTGCGTTTTTAGCTTTCACCCAGTGAAGTTAATTACCACTATGGAAGGCGGTATGGCCCTCACAAATAATAGTGAATGGGCAGAGAAAATGCGCATGCTGCGCAGCCATGGCATAACAAACAATCCAGAAATGATGACAGAAGAAAGTCATGGACCTTGGTACTACCAACAAATTTCGTTAGGCTTTAATTATCGTATGACGGATGTAGAGGCCGCGCTAGGACTAAGCCAGCTGGATAAACTTGAAGTATTTCTGGAAAAAAGAAACGCACTAGCAGCACACTACGATAGATTATTTAGCGGATGTGAAACCATAACACCGTTGAAGCAAAACGCTGATGGCTATTCCAGCTATCATCTTTATGTGGTTCGCATAGATTCGCTTACTGATAAACAGCATGCCGACCTTGTGACGAATTTACGTGAACAAGGTATTTTTGCGCACGTGCATTATATTCCTATTCATATGCAGCCCTATTACAAGAACTTAGGCTTTAAACTTGGCGACTTTCCAAATGCGGAGACTTACTATCAGCAAGCGGTGACATTACCGCTTTTTCCGGAGTTAACATTTGAACAGGTTGAATTTGTTGTGAACATACTTGCTGAAGAGATAAAGCGCTAATTTAAAATCCGGTGTTCAGTCTTGTTTCATGTCAGACTGTGTGGGCCGTATTGATGGCAGCAAACATACTAGCATTTCCTTATTACCGAAATACAATCTAACGCTTTTATCCCCCAATCCATAATCTGCTGCTCTTCAACAATAAAGCCACTTTTTCTACAAATATGACGCATGTCTTCTGCGTTGAACTCGCTACGACAATGAGGATTTTTTCTCCAATTTTTGTCTGCTTTGAAATCTTCGTGTTCTCTAGCGTTTGAATGGTGTAGCACAGCGTAACCACCGATAGATAGGATGCGGGAAAACTCACTTAATATATAATCAACGCTCTTGTAATCGAAATGCACCATCGCATCCCAGCTGTAAATAAAACTCACGCTGCCACTATCTGCCGGGATTTTTTCAGGCTTACTTACGCGGCATTCCACATTTTCTTTCTCGTCAAACCTTGAGGCACAATGGCTGATTGCTTCTTGACTTGTGTCTACACAAATAAGTGACTCACAGTTACCGCTTAACAAGTCAGCAATTCGGCCTTTACCGCAAGCAAAATCCATTACTTGGGATAAATTGAAATTATATTTTTGCATCAAGGGCTCAAGATAGGTCTGAAACTGCACCTCATTATGCCCTTCTGCATCTTTATAATACTCGTTCCAATCGAAAGTATGGGGCTCATATTGCCCCTCTTCCATTACATGGTTAGCATTAAGTTTAACAACTCTGTTTGCGTTGACGCCCAGTTTTTTTAAGTGAAGCTCTATCTCATCGGCAAATTTTAAAGACGCTACAATAATTGGGTACGCTGGTAGCCGAAGCAATGCGTCTTCTCGAACAAATTTAATTGCTCCCTCTTGCTTTGCAGACGTTATTTTTTTGTCCGTAACGTAAATAGTGCCAAAGAACCTCGTTACTTCTAATTGCTGTATGAATAACTGACCGATATCACCAGCACCGTAGATTATAACACCCTCGCTTTTTGGAACATCACCGAATGGAAAAAGATAAAACATATAAATCCCTATATAACAGTTAACGCTTTATGGCGTAATGAGTTCGTAATGTCTTGTTTGTGAGGAAGCGTTGCAACAACTACTGCTTCGACCTGTTCAGTCATCAAATTTTCTGGAGAAACAATGGAAAAGGAAAAGCACTTTCCAGTTAAGTACGTATCAACAACTTGTTTAATAACAATGTGGGGAAGCTTTTGTTCTAGCGCTTTAATAATTCGTCTTCCACGCGCCCCAGCTCCCCAAATGGCAATTTGACCACTGGTAGTAAATGTTTCTTTTAGTTTTTCGAGGATGGCATGGTCTTCACTATCAAGAAACAATGACAACGTATTGTTCTCGAAAGGTATATCTTCAAAAAATCTCCTATATTGCTCTGTGTAAGGGTGTGCTGAAGAAAGATGCCATGGTTTTTCTTGACCAGTAAAATGTACCACCACGGGCGAAGTAACATCTGAATGCATTATTGTGTAAGTTTGCGCGTTAAACTTTGCGTCTAAATAGTGAGCCTGTTCATCAAGCACCTTATTTAAAACATCCTGGTCATTGTATTCCCATTGCTCTCTTGAACCATGAACAGACGTCAGATGTTGAAACGTATCATTTTCTCGCCACTTCGCTAGATCTATAAGCATTACGCCAGCATTAAAATAACTTTTTGAGGAAAGCGCTATTTTTTCCGGCCTGTTTTGAGACGTTAAGGAATGATCCTCGACAACACCAACCGTTTTGCCGTCAAGTGACTCATCCCAAAGTGTCTTTATGTCACCTGTGAAGAGAATATCAGCATCCAGATAAACGACCCTATCTAACTGTGGCAATATTTCAGCAAGTGCATAACGAATGAAAGTAATGCCATTTAAGCGCCCTTGGTAACGTTCACTAAGTTTGCCTTCCGTTATGTTTGCCTTGTAAGCAATAAAATTGATCGTTACCTTTTCACTTTCTAGCATTCTTAGACATCGTTTTACCTCCGAAGATAAATTGCCGACAATATTAAGGGATACACACGAGTCGGTATTTTTAATAAGGCTGGCAAGGCTCACCGCTAAATAAGGCGCAAAATTATCATCGATACAAAAAGCGACATTTATCATTTGTATGACCTCTAAATTAGCAGTAACAAGACGGAGTACGTCAAATTTGTGTTCTACATGTCAAACTACTGGGGAGTAAAAATTTATGTTCCTGATAGACAAACTAAAGCTATAGACAGTAAATAAAGCCTTACTTGTCGCTTCATAAACACATAGTAAACACATAAACTCTAATCGAAAAGAGTTGTATCGGCTCATTCTAATAAAACTATAGAAACCATTTCGTTAAGGGTTACTATAGTTTTGCCGATACAAGACTTAGAGCATTTGGAATGGCGCTGACTATGCGCGAATAACGAGTAATATGACACTTCAAACTTCAAATAGACACGAGCAAGACATACCTTCGGTCTCAATCGAAGACTCATTGGTTGCATATCAAGCTAAAATAAAAAGTGTGATGCAGAAAATTGAAGGCGATGATTATTCCATCAGAGCCGCACTGGAACAATACTTGAGTGCTCAACAAATGCAGTGGGTCTTGAGTGAACAAGCTATCCGAAGGCTAGAAAAGCGATTCGTACTTCGTAGCGACTTAGCGGTAAAAGGAGAGCCGCTTATGAAAAACCTTACTGCTGACCAAGCTATAGTCGTTGGTACTTTTTTACTTGAAGTACTGAACAGTGAATGCGAGAAAAACCAAGACTTAAATTCGCTCAATAGCGCAGTAAGACTTACTGATTACTTACTCTCTTTTCCTATTGTACACATTAGAAATAAGGCGCCACTGAAAAGAGTACTTGGCGACTTGTTGAATATTCTAGAGGCACTGTCTAATGAGCAGTAATACTGACATTGGTTTTATTTCAATGCCTGGAGCTAGAGCTCTAGCTTACATGGACGTGTTTTCTGAGCTAAATAAATTTCCATCATGTATTTTAAAACTGAGTAACCCACACCTGAATAAATCGTTAACGACACTAAAAGGTATTTCTCAGTCTTACATTTCAATGAAAAACGATGAAGAGACATTGTCGAAACATGCAAGCATTCCGTTGTATTCAATCAACGCCAGTGATATCAACGACGATATCGTTTTAGCGCTCATAAGAGAAACAGGGATCAAAACGTGGATTTTTAGTGGTGGAGGTATTGTAAAACCGCATTTTTTTAAAGCTGGCATCCGCTTTTTACATATACACCCAGGTCAATTACCGGAAGTTAGGGGAAGCACTTGCTTCTATTACTCACTGTTATGCGACAATACTTTGGCAGCAACAGCATTTTTTTTAACCGAAGAAATTGACGCCGGCGAGCCTATCTTCTGCCAACATTTCCATATCAACCTACCAAATGAGATCCTCAACGCAACTTATATGGATTATGTCATCGACCCGTGGATTAGAGCACAAACACTAAAACGTGTTTGGCAGTCTTGGCCCAACATATCCGATATTAAAAAAACCAGCAGTAAGCACAAAAGCAAAACGCCTAGCCCTCGAGCTTGTTATGTCATGCACCCACTTTTAAGAATGATGACAATAAACAAAGTAACCAACCGTTTCGACCCTCTCAGCCCAAAAGGATTATTCATAAATGAGTAATACAGCAAAAGGCCAAGTAATTTGGCTGACAGGTCTTTCTGGCGCAGGCAAGTCGACGTTAGCAGAAAAACTTATTACATTATTCAAAGCGCGAAACCTCACTCCTGTGGTCCTTGATGGCGATCAAGTTAGGGCTGCTATTCAAGATCCACATTGGCAATTTGACGAAGCTAGCAGGCTGCGTGGTTCTTATATTTATGCTCGTCTTGCATCGCTTTTCGCTTCTCAAGGCCACTTGGTTATTGTACCAACTATTAGTATGTTCGAAGAAGTAAGGCAATGGAATAGGCTGCATAATGCCGGATATTTCGAAGTGTATTTAAAAACGAGCCAAGATGTAAGGCGTAAGCGCGATCCAAAAAAACTTTATGCGTCACACAATCAAGGAAAAAACGCAAAAATGCCAGGATTGGATCTGAACGTTGAGCTTCCTACGTCTCCTGACCTCACTATCGTTAATGAAGGCGATATTACTACCGCAGATAGTGTCGCAAGACACATATTTGATGCATTCAGCGAGCAATGTTTATGAGTTACTCTGACAATATAGTTACGCTTTCACGTAGCGAGCTTTCGTTAGCTTCCTCTAAGGCAGAAGTGCTAAATAGTTTGTATGGCAGGCTAAAAAGCGCATCAGTACTCCCACTTAATTTTTTTACGTTTGCAGAGTGGAAACGCGGTGGTGATAAACATATTCATGCAGCTAAGCAATTAGGCGCAGAACTAATTGTTCGTTCTAGTTGTTTGAATGAAGACACCGACTGTAGTAGTCAAGCTGGTAAATACACTTCGTTACTACATGTTAAAAACACAACTGAAGCTTTAAGTCACGCAATAAGCAAAGTGTTCGCATCTTATGGCGATGCACAAAATGACGATCAAGTATTTATTCAGCCAATGCTTGATACACCTGACTTTGTTGGTGTTGCCTTTAATAGAGAACCGAATAGTAATGGAAACTACTATGTTATTAGTGCTGATACTACCGGTGATACACAATCGGTTACATCAGGCGCAGATTCAACGATACAGAATTGGTTCATAAGGCACGATGCAAAACCTGAGGAAAAATGGCTAGTTCAAGTGATAGCACTATTTGAAGAACTACACACGCTGTTTGGTACATGCCCTCTGGATATCGAATTTGCCATCAAGAAGAATAAGGTTTTTCTATTACAGGTACGGCCTCTTTTGTTAGCGCTAAAACAAGAAAGCCAAGAATCAAAAAGTAATACAAAACAATACGAGCTAGAGCTTTCCTGTATTGAGAAAAAGCTTAAACGTATGTCTACCCGCCACCCGTACCTTTGTGGCGAGCAAACGCTATTTGGCGTTATGCCAGATTGGAACCCTGCAGAAATTATTGGCGTAAAACCCAAACCACTCGCTCTTTCTCTCTATAAGGAATTAGTTACAGACCGCGTATGGGCGCAACAGCGGTTTAACTATGGTTACAGAAACGTGTATAACCATCCTCTTCTTTTAGTGTTAGGCGGTACGCCTTTCGTTGATATTAGAGCTAGTTTTAACTCTTTTATCCCTAACACCTTGGCAGAACCATTGGCTGAAAAGCTCGTTAATCATTACCTTAATACACTAAAAGCGTCACCGCACCTCCACGACAAAGTCGAGTTCAGCATTGTTTTATCCTGTTTCAATTTCGGACTAAAAGGCCAGCTTGATGAACTTAAGCAGTGCGGATTTAGTCAGTCTGAATGTAATGAAATACAACACGCACTAATTGTACTTACCGATAATGTGATTACCGATAAAAACAGTGTTTTTCATCAAGATATAGAGAAAATAGATGAACTTGAAAAAAGGCAGGATCAAATAATTCAGTCTGACTTGAATAAAATAGACAAAATATATTGGCTAATAGAAGACTGCAAAAACTATGGCACACTTCCATTTGCGGGACTTGCAAGAGCCGGTTTTATTGCCATTCAGCTCCTAAAGTCAATGTGCGAAAGCAAATTAATAACCCAATGCGATTACGATAGCTTCTTACACAGCGTAAAAACCGTTAGTTCTGCATTGCTCGATGATAGCAAAACAATGCAGCGTGACTTACTCATTAAAAAATACGGGCATTTACGACCTGGAACATATGACATTACCTCTAAACGTTATGACGAAGAGCCTGGCAGTTATTTTTCGACAACCAAAGGTTTCAGTGACAAATTAAATAAGTTCGCATTGTCATTAGAACAGCTAAATAACATTAATGAGGCGCTATCACGTAGCAACCTCTCTTGCGACGCCGTTACATTGTTCAACTTTATAAAAAACGCTATTGAAGCGCGTGAATACGGAAAATTTGTTTTCTCTCGAAGTTTAAGTCAAACACTGGTACTTATTGAGCAGCTAGGCAGTCAGGTGGGCTTTAGCCGTGACGACTTAGCATTCGCGGACATCAAAGAAATTTTGCGATTACAGTCAACGAGTCACAGCGCTACGGCAACATTAGCTAGCACAATTACTCTCGGCAAGGAGTATTATGAGATGTGCCAGAAGATAAAATTGCCGGCACTGATTCGACGCCCTTCTGATGCCCAGTTTTATCAAGTGCTTGCCGAAGAACCCAACTTCGTTACTTCTGGCTGCATCACGGCTCCGGTTTGTACCAATATTGATCCAAATTCGGTAGCAGGAAAAATTGTTTTTATTGAGGCTGCTGACCCCGGATTCGACTGGTTGTTTTCTTATGAAATAGCAGGGTTAGTTACACAGTTTGGCGGACTAAATTCACATATGGCTATTCGAGCACAAGAACTCAATGTACCTGCGGTTATAGGTGCAGGAGAGTGGTGGTTTAAGAAATGGAAAAATGCAGAAATGCTAAAAATTGACTGCCAATGTCAAAAGGTTCATATCATTTCATGAACACCATTTTTGTTACTCAGCGTGTAGATATTCTACAAGATCGAAATGAAACGCGAGACAGCTTAGATCAGAAGTGGGTATTGTTACTCATGCACTGCGGACTACTTCCAATTCTGATTCCCAATAATGTGCAAGCAGCAGAAGCACTATATAAGACAATATCACCGTCTGGACTTCTTCTCACTGGCGGCAACTCCTTGGTAACGTATGGAGGAGACGCACCGCTGAGAGATGCTACTGAAAAACGTCTTTTAGACATATTCATTACAGCGCAAAAACCTGTGTTAGGTGTGTGTCGTGGTATGCAAGTTATTCAAGATAAATACGGACAAGCACTAACGCCAATAACCGGACATATTGCTCAAAAGCAGCAAATTAAGCACAAAGGTATTTTACGCACTGTGAATAGTTATCACGAGCTAGGTACACGTAATAACAACACTTTATTAAGAATAGACGCGCAATCTCAAGATGGGGTGATCAAAGCGATATCACACCCGAACGCCCCTGTCGTCGGCATTATGTGGCACCCAGAAAGAGAAGAAGAATTCTGTGAGCATGACATCAAATTTATAAAAGAGTTTTTTAGCCAATGAAAGCAGTCATTCTGGTAGCTGGGCTCGGCAGTCGCCTTCGCCCCTACACAAACGCACTTCCAAAAGCACTGGTTCCTGTAAACGGCACTCCTTTGCTTGATTATCAACTTTCTTCATTAAGAAAGCGGGGCATCAATAATATTAGCTTAGTGACAGGTTATCTTCCCGATGCATTCGAGCAATATCAATTACCTTGCTTTTACAACGAACAGTACGCAAACAGCAATATGGTTTATTCATTAATGCGAGCACGTGTACTCTTTGACGGCAAAGAAGATCTATTAGTTTGTTACGGCGACATTGTATATAACCAAGATACCCTTAATCGTATTTTAGATACACAAGGCTCACTGGTTGTTTCGGCAGACTTAGATTGGCTTTCCTTATGGAAGCTTAGGATGGAAGACCCTTTCAGTGATGCTGAATCCTTCGTCATGGAGAAAGATAGTCATAAAATTGTTTCTTTAGGTCAAAGCATTACAACTGATGAAGATGCGCAGGCTCAATATATAGGTTTGTTAAAGGTATCTGCAGCATTTCAAAATGAGTGGCTTACTGCATTTGACCAAATGCCAGCATCAAAGTCTCAAAATTTATATATGACTGATTTTATTCAATCGCTAATAGATAATGGTCATGATGTTACTGCATCTCTTCATAGCGGTGGTTGGTTGGAAGTAGATAGTGTTGAAGATAAAGCCTGCTACGAGTCATCAAAAAAAATAAAAGCGTTCTTAGATAGCATCAAGCCTGGCGATTGACTGCTGGCGTGCCTAAACATAACGAAGATGTTGCTCTGACGATGTAAGACTGATTAAAGACAAAGCCGTCTTATTGCACTCCCTTAATCTCGCACAATAATAAGGGAGTGAACTGCCGTTTTTAGGCATTGACATTACTTAACACGTTTGATCCACGCTCCTGGCCAGTGCGTTATATTATCAGCAAGCTCACTTTCATTAAACGGCCATTCAGGCTGAACGATTTCAAAGCGGTCATCTCTTTTCACGAAATCCGCCGCTGCGCGAGTTGGATTATCTGTATCCCAGTTTGCTCCTCCTCTTGGCACGTCACTTAAATCCTGCATTATGCCATCTGTAGCAACAATGTAAGAACCAACAGAAACAAGTTCAGCATAGGCTTCAAGCTCGCTGAGTACGTGTTGATAGGTATGGTTAGAATCAAGTATGACCAGTACAGTCTCATCCTCTTTAACCATGCTCTTAATGTCTGCCACTACCTTTTCGTCGGTAGAGCTACCTTCAACAAGCTCTATTCGATGAAATAGAGAATGGGCTTCTATTGCCGCCCTGTTATGAGGACGAATTTCAATATCTATCCCAATTACACGTCCTTTATCTAAAGCCTGCATTAAACTTGCGTAAAACACTAACGAACCACCGTGTGCTACACCTGTTTCTACAATTACATCAGGCTGAAGCTGATAAATAACTTCCTGCATTCGTATCATGTCTTCTGGAAGTTGAATTACAGGACGACCAAACCAACTAAAGGTATAGACATACTTTTGGTTCCACCCTACTTTTACCCAATATTTCGAGAGCGTCTCAAATGCTTCTTTCGAATAAAGCGGCAACGTTTTGGTTGCATCACCATCTTGTGTACTTAGTGTCTTTTCTTCTGTATCGATCGTGATTTTCATTTTATATTCCTGCTGCAGGTGATTTATGTGCAGTAACCATTCTCTTTAGCCCAGAGGCTAAATCGTATTTAGGTTGCCAACCTATTTCCTTAAGAAGACCATTACGGCCGACAATCGGCAAATTCAGAGTATTTTCGTTAGCTATAGCTTTAATTTCAGATGCATCAAAACCAGTAACCCCTTGTAACATATTTAAAATATCTACAACAGAGTGTCCTATTTCATTACACACATTAAATGTGCCATTATTCCTCGTGGTCAATAAGCACAGCATGGCTTGCGCTATATCATCAATAAAAATGAAATCGCGTTTATCTAATGCATTTACCGAAAATACAGGTTCAGAGCCTTCTAAACAGCGCATTAGAGAGGGTATAAGTTTGGCACTTGGCATACCTGGCCCATAAGCAAAAAAAATTCTTGCCCATCGAAAGCCAACATCATGTTTTTTAGCCCATACGCCTGCAATATTATTTAATGAAAGCTTCGCAGTTCCATATAAAGTGTTGGGAGTGCCTTCATTATGAGCTTCACTCAATACTTCTTTTGAGTTTCCATATTCGGCACAGCTTCCCGTACTTACAATGATATTTCCACCTGCTGCATGGAATGCTCTGAACAATGTTAGTGAATAAGCCACCCAATCCATGTTCTCTGGCGCTTCCCAGAATTGATTAGGCTTTACAAACCACGCCAAATGAAGCAGGTGTGTGCACTCTACACTTTTTAGCACCTTGGTTAAGCTTGCTATGGTTTGGCTCGACAAATCAATCGAAATAAAGTTTTCCTCAGCAACGGTTTCTGGGCAAGAACGGCCAATGGCTACGAACGGAATACGTTGTTGAGTAAGCTTTTTTATAACCGCACCACCAATAAAGCCACTCGCACCTGTGACCAATACTTTCATATAACTCTCAATTCAGGTATTGCGGTTATAAATTTGCATGTTTTAGGCACTAGTGGTTTAACCACATCTTTGATTTCATGAGCGATGTTCCACGGTAGAATCAACACATAATCTGGAGAATACTCTTTGAGTCCACTAGGTGGGAGAATAGGAATGTGACTTGCTGGCATAAACTTTCCCTGCTTTGAATCAGCAGCGTCAAAAACTACCGGAATATCTGACACATCAACGCCCGCGTAATTAAGCAGCGTATTTCCCTTAGCCGCTGCACCATATGCAACAATCGTTTTATGACTTGCTTTTGCTTTCTTCAGGAACGCTTTCAAGTCTTGTGAAATTGCATCCACTGAATGCGCAAAATTCTGATAGGTACTATGAAGACCCATACCGAAATGTTGCTCTTCTTCAAGAACGTTGAAGACATTGTGGTTCACTTTTTTAATTTGGCCACTATGCTGAGCCCATACTCTCAAGCTACCTCCATGCGTCGATAACTTCTCTACATTGAAAACCTCTAATCCCGCTGATGCTAAAATATTACTGACAGCGGTAAGAGAGAGATAAGAAAAGTGCTCATGATATATAGTGTCAAATTGCTTGTATTTGATAAGGTTCAACAAGTGTGGAAACTCTAAACTCACGACCCCAGTCTTAGCGAGCATAGTGGCAATACCACTGACAAAATCGTTAATATCAGGCACATGGGCAAGTACATTATTTCCAATGATGACATTCGCTTTTGGATAGTCATTCAATAAACGACAAGCTTGTTCTAATCCAAAAAAGCACTCTTGTATATCAACGCCTTTGCTTCTTGCTATCTCTGCCGCTACAGAAGTAGGTTCAATACCCAAGCAAGGAATGCCTTTTCTTACAACATGCTGAAGAAGATAGCCATCGTTAGCGGCAAGCTCAACCACAAAACTTTCAGCATTTAGATTTTGGCTTTCCACAAGTTCATCAACAAAAAGCCTTGCATGCTCTACCCATGTAGATGACGTGGAGGAAAGGTAGGCATAATCGTCAGTGAAAAGTTCATCTGCCCGCGTAAAATCTTCTGTCTGAACCAGCCAACACTTGTCGCAAACTAGAATATTCAGTGGAAATGATACTTCCATCTCGAAGTCGGATTCACAGCTAAGATACGCATTTGACGGCGGCATTGAGCCTAAGTCGACAAATGGAAGCGATAGTGAATGGTTACAGTGGCGACACTTCACAATGACAAACCCTTAAAATATCCCGGCAATTTAGGCAGCCCGTTATCTCTGACAGATATTTCTGTTATCGGCAGCGGCCATTGAATGTTTAACTTAGGATCGTTTGGATGAACTCCACCTTCATAATTAGGTAAATAATCTGCAGTATGAAGATAAAGGAGTTGAGAGTCGTGCTCAAGAACCTGAAAACCGTGTGCGCACCCAGGAGGGATAATTAACGCGTTGTTTTTAGCAGCGCATAGTACTACTGTTGTATGCTGTAAGAATGTATCTGATGTTTTGCGCAAATCAACCACGACATCAGAAACTATCCCTCTAATACAACGCACGATTTTATATTCTCTTTGTGGCCCTAGTTGATAATGCAAGCCCCTGACGGTTCCTTTTAAAAAGTTCTCAGAATGATTCATTTGTCGAAATGAGAGATTTTCAATGTGTGGACAAAGTTGTTCGGCACAAAACCAGCGACTAAAACTACCTCGCGCATCACCGAGCCTTGGGCTTAGAATCTCTACTACACCCTTGATTGGCTTTTCATCGCATTTTAACTGCACGCCCAAACAACTCCTTTTCTGTGCGCATCTTGCTGATATTGCTTCAATTGCTCTTTAGAAGAGACATGGCCATTAGCATAATAGTTTTGATACCACAGTGCGGTATATCGAGCTGTATCACTGAAATCCCAAACAGGCTGCCAATAGAGTTGTGATTGTGCTTTTTCACAGTTCAATCTAAGCAATGTTGCTTCGTGCAAAGGTTTACCCTGCTGTATATTCCATGTCAATTCGGGCCAAAACGATTTCATGGTGGTCAAAATATCTTCAACGCTGTAATTATCTTGAAGCCGCGGTCCGAAGTTCCACGCGCCTTGCACGCTTCTATCATCTTCAACCATCTTTTGTGCCAAACACAAATATCCAGAGAGTGAGTCAAGCACATGTTGCCAAGGTCTTACCGCCTTTGGATATCGAATATCAAGAGGAGAACCGTTTATTGTTGATTTAACGATGTCAGGAATTAATCGGTCTTTGGCCCAATCCCCACCCCCAATCACGTTACCTGCCCTACAGCTGGCAACAATTGGAGCACCATCATTGAAAAAGCTTTTGCGAAAGCTTTCTACGACCAATTCACACGCCGCTTTCGATGAACTGTATGGGTCGCACGCCCCTAACGGCTCATTTTCATTAAATGGCGCGCCATTTTCTGGATTGTCATAAACTTTATCGGTAGTAATTACCACAATACCAAGCAAACTACTCAAACCGCGTGATGCATTAAGTAAGTTAACTGTTCCCATTACATTCGTGGCCCACGTCTGTACAGGTTCATTATAGGAGGCTCTGACAAGGGGCTGTGCGGCTAAATGAAATATGAGGTGCGGTGATATTCTCTCTATCACGCTACTTAACATTTTTTCATCTCTTACATCTGCATTTACATGGTCAGCTTGCAGTTCAAGCAAGCTCCAATGAGAAGGCGTGGTGTCTGGCTCCAAAGAATACCCAGTTACTTCCGCGCCTAATGCCTGTAACCATAGCGTTAGCCAACTTCCCTTAAAGCCAGTAGCACCTGTAATTAGAACGCGCTTACCCGCAAAGCAATTTTTAAACATAATGCTTACCACAGTTTCCACGGCGGATTAGGCTGTTTCCACATAGACTCTAGCTGGTTTTTGTCTCTCAATGTATCCATGGCCTGCCAAAAACCATGATGCCTATAAGCATTTAACTGCCCATTCATCGCTAATTCCATAAGAGGTTTATCTTCGAAGCTGTCTTCATCTGACGTTAAGTAATTAAACACTTGTGGCTCAAGTACGAAAAAACCACCGTTTATCCAAGCGCCATCACCAGCCGGTTTTTCTTTGAATCGATTAACCACATCACCTTGAATATCAAGAGCGCCATATCTGCCAGGAGGCTGAATTGCCGTAACGGTAGCCGTTTTTCCCGAAGCTCGATGTGCACTGATCGCTTGGGATATATTAATATCCGCAACACCGTCACCGTAGGTAAAACAGAAAGTCTCATCATCAAGATATTCTCGTACGCGCAACAATCGACCACCAGTCATGCTCGATTCGCCCGTATCCACTAGAGTGACACGCCAAGGCTCAGCATGCTTCTCATGCACTTCCATATTGTTCGAGCGCATATCGAATGTGACGTCAGAAGAGTGAAGAAAATAGTTAGCGAAATACTCTTTGATTACGTAACCTTTGTAGCCAAGACAAATCACAAAGTCATTAATTCCATAATGAGAGTATATTTTCATTATGTGCCACAGTATTGGCTTGCCACCAATTTCTATCATGGGCTTCGGGCGTAGATGTGACTCTTCACTTATTCGAGTACCCAAACCACCCGCCAAGATTACTGCTTTCATTATTAAGCCTTTGTGTATTTTGGTAATTTGTCATTTCTATGACACTGAAGTATATACAAAAATAAAGCAAGCATCAGGCCCATATTGACTCTATTACGCTAAAAAATTTTATACATTCGCTCTGTCGAGATACCTAATTGGCATAAGCTTAAATAGATTTCTTCAGCAAAAGCCAATGAACAAATAATAATAGGAACATCTAATTGAAGTAGCTCATTTGGTTGACTAATAATGTACTCTTCGAACTTACACCCATGTCGTGAAGGTGAAGAGTCGACAACGCCCACAATGTCATATGTTCCACCTACTCTTTGTTGCATTATAAATTGACTCGCGAGCTCACCAGAACCATACAATACTGCATTTGAAGCAGTACAAAGCTGTTGCCCATTATGACAAGATCTCACCGAGAGTTTTTGAGCGTACAGTGAAGGAATTGTGCGAGCCACATTTTTTCCGAACTGGTTAATAATCACTTTTTCAGTTTCAAGTAGCGGCGTTTCTAGACAGCTACACAACTGCTCGATCATTCCCAAAATAAAAGTGCCCTGTCGAGTCATCCAACTAGCTAGTTTTTCGCTATTGGCATCATTAAGTTCTGCAACATTTAAAACAACGTTGAGTGCTTTACGCAAATATAAAAGCGCTAAACCAGGATTCACATCGAATTCTTTCTCTGTTCGTCTTGATAGAGACTCAGCGGCTGTAATTGCGTAGTCCATTTTTTCGGGATATTTTTTCCAGGCAGCAAGCGCAAGCTTATTAAATGGTTGATACGACCTTTGATACTGTTCCAGACACTTGTCGACGGACTCCATAAGGTCTAGCTTATATTCCTGCCATACAGGTAGCCTAACGCCATTTAGAATAAAGTGGAGATTTTCAACGAGATAACCTACTGAGTTACCTGGATTACAGATTACAGTATTATGATATTGCGGTGTATTTTCCTCCTTTGTCCCCTCAATTATCGCGCTCAGTCTTTCCTTCAATTCATCTAAGCTAGAAATAGTTGTTTCTATAGCAGACTTTCCGCCGCCGGGTTTGAAAACCAGCATAGGTTGTCCGGTAACAAGAGGATAAAGGTGTGATTGATATTGCCTGTGGCAGACCATTGCCACACCTCTGCTGTAGTCGCCAATATAAGAAGGTGATTGGCTGAAGGTAAACCGCGGGTTGTTACTGAAGCCCTCAATGACAGATGCAATTTTTGGGTGAGAGAAATCTTCTGGAAAAGGTCTGAAAATAATCTCGTGTTCTGGAAAATGAGTTAACAGAAAAGTAACGGTCGGTGCTATGTGATCAACGACCCAAGTCGCCTCTAAAGCAAGGTTGGAGAGATGGTAAATAATCGCCGTGTTTTTTTTGCTGCACTGCCTGTAAACCTGATAAAACTTATCGAATTTTATTGAGCCAAAAGGAATGACTGTTAAAGCATCACTGCTTGCTTGTCGCAATGCTCTTGGAAAGTAACCTGAGAACGCTTGCTTGTTAACACACGTGACAGGCTGGGCTGAAAGAATATAATCAAACTCTAGACATCCACCGTATTCGTTTAGTGTTTTAGTCAGCTTTACATCGATACCGTGCTGACACCCGATGCGCTTAACATTTGTAGACCAATTAAAGCTAAGTTCGAAGTTCGATTCTTGTATAAAAACAATATCTAGCGCGTCTAACTGTTGAAAATCTTCCTCGAAACACAAGAGAAACGGAACATCAAGCCAGTTACTCTCTATTAGCCACTGTGGGTTACTTTTAACCTCATCAATATCGACAATAGCGAGAACTTCAATTTGCGCATACTCTTTGAGCGAACAGAACAACTCAAACATGTGATTCATTGCAGCATTGCGCTGAACCCAAAAGCCGCATTTAATCTTATTCTCAACGCGTGATAAGTGTTGTTTGTAATAGCAGAGCAAATCTGACATTGCGGTTTTAATATCCGCTGACTTTATTAAGCCAACCTTTTTTAGCAGTCCTGCTAAGATTTCATCAGTCAAACGGTCATGATCGGCAACATGCTTTTTATCTAGCATCATAATCCAAGCAATTCTAAAGAGAGATTAGTGTATTTTATGTAGAACTGCATTGCATCATCTAGATGCTGAGGGCCTGTGGATACTGGCTTTCGTGGCAGGGCAAGTTGCTTTTCCCAGTGGTAGCGAGCAAGCTCTTTTGGACTTATATCAGGTATATATATATCGCTTTTTGTAAGGCCCGAATGATAAATCTCTCGAGGACTCGGCTGACGGATTTTCTCATTTTTTTCAATAATGCTATCTGTGATAGCTTTCTCTTCGTCCGTGAGCAATGCATAAAAGTCATCCAAAATCTTTTTGAAGTTCGCAGGGTCTTCATCTCCCCATTCAGTGACTTGATCATACTCAATCATTGCCCAGCCCAAGGCTGCTGGAATGTTAAGCTTTACTTTGCTCAAATTACCTGTCGAATACATTGCTTTAATGCATGCGTAATCTGATGCAATAAATATGTTATGTCCAAGCCAGAAGCCGGGAACGACAAGTTGCGATATGTACTGCGAGAAGTCAGGCGTTGTTTCTTCTAGAAATTGCTTTGCCGCGGGAAGAGAGACTTTAGTTCTCTCACCATTTGAAATATTCTCTCCCGAGACTACCATCATAAGACTACGCCCCACATCCACACATTTATTGCTAAAATTTAGCGCACAAACCATAGAAGTAAAATCAGGACTCATTGGCACAAATATACGCCCGTAATGTTGTTTTATCTTTTCTACAATTTTTCGGTTAACTGCACCTGAATAAATTTTACCAAAACTAATTTTTTCCTGTGTGGAACGACCAAACAAAGGCTCGATAAAGTCAAATCGTCGCTTTAGCTCTTCAAGTGCACTATAAACAGATGGCATTACCGGCTTTATCAGGGGGTGATAAGTACCCCGCTGACCTTCACCATCTAACATCGCAAAATGCTCATACTGCCAAGATAAAATATCAGGGGTATTAAATTCATCAGCTAATTCCTGCAAAACCGTCGTTGCTCGTGGATGAAAAAGAAATTTTTCATTGATAACAGTGATGTACTGACCTTGTGCTTTTTCAATCGCAAAATCCCAATTATCAGGCATTGATAAAGGTTCAGTCGGTCTAAAATATTTAAATTTTTTATCTTTGAGAAATGGAGCAACAACGTCTTTACAGGGCTTATTAATGCTATTATCAGAGACAATTACTTCATAATCATCAGTTTGCTGCGCATATAGATATTCAAGGCACTTTTTAAGCAGCTGAGGCCTATCTCTAGTGGGTAATACATAGCTCAGAAAAGGCCTGTCATTCATAATCTTTCCTACTTTTTCAACTTGATAACATGACTCACAGAGGAGGGTAGTTGTGCTGCAATTTCATCAACAAAACTCAATGAGGCAATGACTACCACTGCATTGTCTTTAAAAAGACACTTATCTAGGGCGACCACTTTACACCCCATTATCTCTTTGATAAATAACGCATTTCTATCTATTATCAATTCGATGCTTATTGATGGCTCAAGCTTTTTTAAAAACGTTAAAACGTTGCGTCCCAATTCCCCGCCACCGTAGATGTAAACAGGATTTTCTCGATAAGGATATAACTCCCACCCCAGCATTGCGATTTCATCAGACGAAGATTTCTGCATATGCTGCGTTGACGTTACAAACTCAGAGAGAGCCACTAAAGGTTCGGGGAGAACACTTTCATATAAGGCAAATAGCTGCTGTCGACTCTCATACCGCAACATCTTTTTACTTAAGCTAAATGGTGTATTTCGATACCATAAAAGCGGTAAGGGTATGTTGACGATATTTTTGCCTGTAAATGAAAGCTTCAAGATGAGTTGCCAATCCTCCTCTCCTGCAAACTCTCCACACTGAAAACCCTTGGCTTGTTCAAAAGCAACTTTGCGGTACAGTGCGCTAATGCCTCCTACACAGTTGTATAACAACGCTGATGACCAGTCTTTGGCATCATGGAATTGAATTAGCATGCCCTTTTCGTTTGCGAAATCAGGGATACCGTCGCCATCAAAAAAACAAAAAGCAACGGTAACAACATCAGCATTTTCTCTTGATAGCGTGTCGCAGCAGAGGCGAAGTGCGTCTGGTGCGAGAATGTCATCATCATCAAGAAAAAATATATAGTCGCGGTTTGTATTTGCAGCGCCTTTATTTCTTGCGTTGGAGGCACCAAGGGGAGTTTTACTATCAATGATTTTAATGTGTAGATTAGAAAATCGCGGGTCTTTCACCAAATCTGCTAACTGTTCCCTTTCTAGTTGGCTACTCGCATCATTCACAATAACAACTTCAAGTCCGGTACCTTGCTGCGCTACAGACAAAAGAGTTAAAGGTAAATAATCTATGCGATTATGAAAGGGGATGATAACCGAAACATCATCTATATTTATTTGCGAACGTTCATTTTTCAGCTGCGTTCTTTTTCTTTCTTGATGCTTTTCAAGATAACTTAGCAGCAAACCATTTTTGTCGAGAAACCGTTTTGCGTTAGCATAATCCTGCTGAACTGAATGACAACCAAACCAGCGAATATTCCAGTACATACAGCGTTCAACGGTTTGATGCAAAACATTAGCAAAGTACCCAAGTCCAGCGTAACGAGAGAAATATATTGTATCGAAAGATGGATTTTTATAGAGCCATAACGCTATCTCAGAAGGTGCCTTGAGGCTACTATCCCTGTGAGTGAACTGGCCCTGTTCTATAACTAAGAACTCGATATTATCAACTTTTTTAGAGGGTGCCCAAACCAGTCCTTCATCATCAAACAAAATGACTTGCGCGTTCTCTAATGAGCTCACCAAAGACTCGACCTGTTCAAGCTCCTGTTTCCATCCAACTATAAGAATGCTTTTGTTCATCAGTCTTCTCTATACTCGTAACACCAATCCTTCGAAACCACAGTTTTCAAGTATCGCTTGCATTGACTGTTGATAGCTTAAAGAGCAAACAACAACGGCACTCGCAGCATTGAAACTATTGAGATTTAAAGGCAAAACTTCTATTCCCTTAAATATTTGTCCAGCTTTAAAGGTATCTATGACGATGGGCTTAACATTCATTGTAAGTGATGTTTCGACAGCACGCTCGGCTATATCATTAGCGCCAAATATATACAGTTCTGTAATTAAAGAGTTGTCCAGAGCAGCAATCTGACTGCACAAATACTCAATCCTCTTGAATTTATGCCTGTTCGAAAAAATAAAGTTCAATGAAGAATTAATATTACTTTGGGCACCTTTATTTAAACCCACAGCACTCCTCAATGATTTCAATAGCGTAAACTTTTCTCTTAACTCTTTCGCATAACTTTTCTTATTGTGCCAACGCGTTGTTTGAACATGTTTTCTAAATTTATTCAGAGGGATACAAGTGAAAGCAATGTCATGCGACAACAGTATTCTATTGTAAAGCGCCCAATCTGCGCAGTATTTGAAGTCGCATTCGCGGAGGTTCTTTTTCAAAACTGAAGCGTTAAACAATACTGCACTTACGTTAGGTATTACATTGCGATAAACCATGTAATCTCTAACAAAGTCTCTTCCCTTCATGCAGAAGTCTTGCTTCCACAGTCCATCGTCAGAATAGTGATGAGAGGAGTAGTCATACCTAGCGATAATTTGACTACTTTCATCAATTATTTCGCTGTCGCAGTAAGCCATGCCGACTGAGGGGTTGTCCTTTAAAATAGAAAGAAGTGTGGTAAGCAATTCAGGCTCAGCTTCGTCATCGCTCTCGGCTATCCAAATAAAATCGCCTTTAGCTAATGTAACCCCTTTTATCCATTGTTTTATAGGTAATCCTGAATTCGAATTGCTGACGTATAAGCCAACAACTTTCTCACAGGCTGAAGCAAATGCGGTAAGCACTTCCTCGCTTTTATCAGGACTACCATCATCTAGTAATATAATTTCAATATTACTATGCGTTTGGTTGATGATAGTGCCGAGCCTTTTCTCAAGGTACTTTTCGTGCCTATAATTCGGTACAATCACAGATACCAATGGCGTGCTGTTCATTGTTGCCGTTACAGCGGCCTTGTCAGAAAAGTTCATTGCTCACTTCCAAAGCCCCACCACAAAATATTGTTTTCAATTTGTTGGTGTGCTTCACGTTTGCTCACCCCTTCAAAAAACATCGACTCAACCTTTGGCTTGCCAACACATACAACACCTCTATTACCCAATTTATCGACTATGTAGTCATTATATTGAGCGTTATCCTTTGGAATCATAATGTAATTTGGATAATCGATATAGCTGACATGATCTGGGAACATACTTAACACATGTTCTGCATAATCCCTTAAACCATCTGAAACTTCTTTACTTTCACCCACAAAATAAAGCTTTGGCAGAATGACTAGTGCAATCTTTTTCTGAATCCAAGCCTTTACAGTCCAAGATGCTTTATTAATTGAATGATAGAAAACAGTTTCACCATTAAGGTACGCATCAACGTCATATTTAAAGTCAAACACTGGATGATGATATAAAATCGTATTTTGTTTACAGAAGAAATCTGCTAACGCTTTCTGGGATGTATCTTTATCAATTTGTACAACGACATGTGCCCCAGACATACTTTCTTTAGTAGGGTAATTTTTTTCGTCACAGAGTAATGCGGTCTCATTATTGTTAGTGTTGAGCTCGAACCACTGTTTGTCTATTTCAGAAACCGCATCTAAATATTGTTTTATGAATTTATTATCGTTCTCACTCAGATTAGATCGTGCGGTAAATTGTTGGCTTTGTTCTTTTATAAAAATAGCCTCACGCTCTGGCACAAAACTAGAGACGTTATCGAATATGTGATTCCCTTGCAGGATCGCACCTCGAATCATTTCTAGTGTTTCAAGCCATGTTTCCCTTAGCATATTGAGACGTGACACTTTTTCGTATTCTGATTCATCCGAATAAAGCAACTTACTGAATGCAGAGTTAGCAAAATTTACCGTACCGTAAAGATAATAGAAAAGAAGTGACCTTCCCTCTTGATATGACGAAAACAACTTCTTTTTAAGTTTTTCTGTGTAATGCTCTGCATCGTCCGATACTTCAAAAGCATCTTGCGTCATCGCTACAAACTCATTCAATTGTTTTTCTAAGGTTGGCTGATCGTAAAAACTATCGTATTCTTGTAAAAAATCGCGATCTTCCGACAAAGGTTGAAATGCTTCCGCCTTCACTTTTCTCAACACCTCCTCTTTTTCATAGGCAGATGTCACTAACAGGATGTCGTCTACAGGTAATGGTTTCGCGCCAGCAATAAGCGCACCGTCACTTGTGTTAAAACAATCTACTTTAGCTTTTGCAAGCGTGCGCTCAATAATGGCTTTGGAAACTTTAAATTCATACTTGGTAAACACACTTTTCTTGAAGTTTCCTGGCACCACGATGTTGGTATTATGCCGTTCTTTATAACTATATTTTTCCTTTCCATGATTGTCATAATAGCCAGACTGCTTAGAATGATGTTTATCTTGTTCTGCAAAACCTAAATCGACTCCGAACAAGTAAAGCTGCTGAAATCCCATCAAGGTAAACAGGTTTATAGCAAAATTGGATACCGTAGGATAAGCAAACTGAAGTTCTTCGTAGTTTTTTTCACCGAGTAACTTTAGTGAAGAAACCGTAGAAGATTCACCTTCTTTAAATGCGATATAGGTATTTCTAAACAACTTACATGTATCTGGATGAATTCCGTTACATGACAACAAGTCCACTTGCTTTAAAAAAGCAAAGTCGTTAATCCGGCAGCTCCAATCAAAAGTAGAACGATTTTGTTCGATTTCTGCATGGAAATCTGGAACTATGCCATTTTTATACAACGGCATAAGCGCTGTACCACACGAGACCACGATAGCTTTGTCTTTAAAAGACTTGATAGCATCGATTGTGCTATCTAGTGACGGGCCATTTCCTACGATGAAGACTGCAATATCCTTGTCTGCTAGTGATAGTTTTTTTGCAGGGTCCTTTAAAAGAAGTGGATACTTTCTACCTATGGTTTCTTTTGTATGCGCAATGCCGTAGCGAGCATGATCAAAGTTTTCACCCATGGCAATAACAACTTGCAACTGCTCACGCAGCTGACTAATGGTATGAACCATCTTGGTGTTATGATAGGTCTGATAAAAGTATGTATTAGCGAGAATGTAGGGACCAACAGAATAAAACTGATTCAGCAAATCTCTAAATAGATTTGAGCCATCATCTCCAACATTAATGTATAAACGTCCGCCTTTCTGGTCGATGCGCTCAAGAATATTTGCCCAGTCTATTAAATAAAGCGATGCATAGAATAGGTCGCGATTAGGCTCACAGACGAAGAGCTTTTCAACATCGTTGTTCTCAAACAACGTTTCTAACTGAGGTCCAATACCAAATAGAATTAGCGACTTTATCTGCTCGGGTAGCTTACTTGTTTTATCTCCTGCGTCTTTTAAAAGTTTCTCTGCCTTTTTAACAAACTGAAAGTGTTGATAATGCTTCAGCTTAACCCCGTTATACCCCAATATTAAGCCATCTTTATTCGGATACTCTTTGAAGTTTTCGAAATTTATACTGGCATCTTCAAATGGTGAATCACTGTACCAATTAGCCAGAGATACTTTGCTAAATATGTTTACTGCACCGCGCGCGTCCTGCATTGGAACCCAATAATTAGGTGTGTAGCACTCAAATTCATTGGCAATATTCGGGACGTAGCGTTTAAAAGCTTCTACATTGAGAGTAAAACGCTCCTCTTTGCTCGCCTCATCAAGTCGCTTCATTGAAACAGGTTTGTTCCAATGCGGCAGGAGACTTTCCTCAGACTTTCTTAGCTGTTTGCTGATACCATCTTTTTGAAAGTTCTCCCAACTAGAAGTAAGTAATGCATTTTCGAGAAGGTTGAACGTATTGTGATTATAATGCCGATAAAAATAAAAACCTGAAATTGGAAAATGAGTTTTCAGTTCCTCTATGTCATTAGACATAGATATACCACTATTTTTTAATTGAAAATAAAGTGCAGTGCCTTTCGACTTGGCCGTTTCTAGTATGACTTTCCAATTTGACGTATAGAGTGAAGCAAAAAAATATTGCTCTTCCGGCTCATAAATAACAAGGTGTTTGATGTTATGGTTTTCAACCAAGGTTCGAATATGAAAGCCTAAGCCCACTCCCATAACAACGAGTAAATTAATATCTTTTGTTAAAGGGGGTTGCGATAAGTACCTGTCATAAATAGGTAAGTAATGTTCATAGTTGGAGTTATAGCTTACATTTCTGTCTAGATCGCAATAGGTACAGTGAAGTAATTTTTCAACATACTGAGCTTGAACTTCCTTCTCGGGTGACAAATCGTAGAATGTACGACCGTTGCTGTAATTGACAATATTAAGTTCGCCATTCCGATTAGTAAAAATGGAAATATCTAGCGTTGCAGCTTGCACAATTTTATCGACTATATTAGGTACATACGCCTTGAATGCCCCGAAATTTCGCCGATAATTTTGTGTAACTCGTTCAGCGAGTTTCTTTTCTAGCTCGCTTTGTTTCTTTTCATCTGGGTCTAAGTGGATTCTAATATCTTTTAGCATTTTTCGACTCCAGCGCCTTAATCAAAGAGCTCTGCCAATTATACGATTTCTAAAATTTTAGTTTTATTTAAGAACGAGACATAATTTTGACGCAACAAGAGGAGTTTACAGGAGGCTCAAGTATAAAAGCTATGTCAAATGAATAAACCAATGCTGTCTAAAGCAAAAATACTTCTATTTGTATTTTTTGACTGCAGCCTTGCCTCTAACAAATTGAATAATCTCTTCTTTTGAAGATTCAAGCAATTTAAAGGCCAACTCCTCGAGGAGGCGATTGACGATCAATTCTTTTTCAGAAAATTGCCGCTTTTCGCTAACAGAAAGTGAGTTTAAGTGGTCTTTTATAAGGCAATCTCGCTCTGCTAACAATGTTCTCAGCATAGCGTAATCAGAGGGTTTTTCTTGGTCCAACAGTAACTGCGCCGCAATGCTTTCGTTTAAGTTTTGCAGCGCTGTTGGCGTTAAAGAGTGGTTAAGGTCTTGTAGTTTCACACAGCTTGTCGTTTCTGACGCTGGGCTTCGTAAGCTTCCTGTTTCGCCTCTTCAGGAATCTGTACCCATGCATCTCGGATAGGTGTTAATAGGCTAGACACTTCATCTAACATATTCAAGTCGTTGTTAAAATGTGCATCGTTCAAGCGCTCAATCATATAGTTATATAGCGCAAACATATTCTCAGCGACTTCACCGCCCACTTCCAAATCAAGAGTGTCACGCAGATGCATTATGATCGCATTCGCTTTTGAAATGAAATCGGCTTTGGCTACTAATTCTTTGCGTTCCATGGCACCTTTAGCGTATGCAATTCTGTCTAATGCGCCTTGAAGAAGCATAAGTGTAAGTTTATGCGGATCGGCATTAGCAATATCTTGCTTAAGGTTACCTTTGCGATATGCATTTATACCTTTAAGTGACATAAAAACTCCAAATTTATGTTTTTTATAACGACGCTAAAAGCGCGGAACCAGTTTGGTTTAATTGCGCTACGGTTTGGTCGAGGTTTAAATATTTATCTCGAAGGATTTCTTCATAATTCAACATACGCAGTTCGAGGGTCTCACGTTCATCAAATATATCATCCCTATCATCCTTGGCTGCGCGCTCTCTCAAGCTAATTAGTCCACTAAATGAGGTGTACTCTTTAGAAAAGTCATAAAGTCGAGTTGCGATGCCTTCGTCAGGGTCTGTAAACAATTTTGCTATTTCATCGAAATTATCTTCTAAAGCATCTTCCAGTCTGTCTTCGCCAGAACCCAATCCAAAATCAGTTGTGCCGACTTCGAGCTTTCCGTCATCATTAAATTCAATACCGATCTGGAAGAGCCCTCCTAATGAAGAAGAACTTACGCTATCGCCAACAATAGAAGCTAATCCGCTTTGTATACCACGCAGTAATGAATCTCCTGCTAATGCGCCATCGTCTTCAAGCTCAGATTCACCGTAGCGCGTCAAAGTTTTTATTTCATCAATCAGTGAATTGTAGTTATCGACAAAATCTCTGATCTTTTTATCTAAACCTTCTTTGTCATAACCAATGTTCAATTTAGTAGCTAAGAAATCGCCTGCAGCATCTTTTGGTGAGACTTCATTTACTTCAAAGGAAACGTTTTGAATCGTGTTTTCAAATTCATTGGAGCTACTTTGAACTTCAATTCCGTCGATATAAGCTACCGCATTTTTTGCACTCTGAATATTTGCGGCACTGATATTGTTTGTGCCACCTGCCGTTGACAATCTATCTAACTCTGTAGCGCCAGTGTCATTGGTAATAACGAGATCGTTTCCATTGCCAGTTTCGCTCGACGAGAATACTAATCGAGGCCCTGCACCGGTTCCTGTATCAATGATGTTTGCGGTTACACCAAAGTTGTTATCAGAGTTGTTTATTTTTTCGCGTAATGCGGTGAGTGACATCCCAGCGGTAACATCTACGGTAAAGCTTTTGCTTCCGCCCACGTCAAACGTTAATGAGCCTGTTCCTGAAGTAAGTACGGGATCGCTGCTTGACGTGAATGCACCTGCGTCTGTTGTAATTCGACTGCCAGACGCTAGCTGCTCTACAACAATTTCGTAACTCCCGCGAAGCGCTGAGTTAGAAGCCTCGGCAGAAAGAACATCATTGTCTTCTGAGGGATTAGAAATGGTGGGCTCACGACCATTAATGCCATTATCGCTTCTTAGTTCGTCAACGGCGTCCTTAAAGTCAGAGAGCTTAGACTTTATCTTACCAAGGCCAGATATTTCAGCCTCGATACGCTCTTCTTTTGCATTTAAACGCTCCTCTTTGGGTTGGCGTTCTGCGCTAAGAAGTTGCTGTACAAGATCATCAAGGGCTAAACCTGATCCTACACCTAGAGACTGAATTGTCATACTTTACCTCAAACTAAACTTGATTGTTGATAAACACTCCCACACTGTCCCCAACATCCTGTTGTAACTCTTGGATCCGATCGGCAAGCTTTAACACTTCTTCTGAAGGTATTTGCCTTATTACGTCACCAGATTTTGAATCTTTAACTGTCACTACCGAACGATTAGTATTTTCATCAATAGTAAACGCTAAATCCCGATTCTGAACTTTTAAGAATGATTCAACTTTCGCAACAGCATCATCTAACTCAATGCCATTACGCTCTTCTTCACTCTTATCGGCCTGCGCTTGAGAACCTTGAGAAAGAATTTGCTGCCTTTCTGTATTATTCGACTCATCAATTGCCAGTCGCGTATTGCCTCGACGCGTATCGCTAGATGTAGCCGGTTCACTACTTTCAAGAACAGCAATTTTATTCTGAATATCAGCTTCAACAACTTCAGAATTCTTAGGAGCTAGTGATGCAAACACTTGGCCAACTTGGGTATTTTGAATTTCCACGTAATACCTCCCGACTGAAACAACAAAACGGGCCCTTGCTTAAAAAGCAAGCACCCGCTACATCTCAACTAAGGTCGCTATTTTAAAGTATAGCTTATCCGAGCAAAGACAGCGCAGTTTGTGGACGCTGATTTGCCTGGCTTAGTACAGAAACAGATGCCTGCTGAATAATCTGGTTTCGCGTTAACTCTGCTGTTTCCGCAGCAAAATCTGTGTCTCGAATTTGTGAACGAGCCGAAGATAAGTTTTCACTGATATTGCTCAGGTTGCGGATAGTTGACTGAAAACGGTTCTGAAGTGCACCTAGGTCTGCACGAACCGCACCAATACCAGAGATAGCAGCGTCAACATCACTAAGTAAGGCTGATGCACCGCCCGCTGTAGCAACGCTGTTTGTAGTGATGCCAAGACCTGTAGCACTGAATCCGCTAATGGAACCCAGATTTGTTGATGACAAATTTACCGAAATTGTTTGGCCGGCATTAGCACCAACAAGAAACTTCGCAGAAAAATTACCATCTAATATGTTCACGTTACCAAACTGTGTATCGGTAGCGATGCGTGAAATTTCTGTACGTAAAGCAGACACTTCTTTTTGTAGTGCCAGACGATCAGCAGAGCTGTTAATACCGTTCTGTGATTGTACAGCAAGAGTACGTATACGCTGTAGGCTTGTAGTAACTTCGCTAAGCGCACCTTCTGCTGTTTGCGACAAAGAGATAGCGTCGTTAGCATTTCGCACGGCCTGGTTAAGACCTTGTACCTGCGATGTAAGACGATCAGAAATTTGCAGACCTGCAGCGTCATCCGATGCACTGTTAATGCGGAATCCCGATGAAAGTCTTTCAAACGAAGTGTTTAGACGATCGTTCACGTCAAAAAGCTGACGCTGCGCATTGATCGATGAAACATTGGTATTTACAAATAAAGACATAGATTACCTCCTAGGGATTCGATGGCAAAACTGCTATAATCAAATCCTTCCAGTTCATATTAGCTGGGTCACTACTCCCGCTAACACCTCAATATAAAAGTAAATTAAATTACCCCTCAACAATAGGTATCGGCCAAGGCTTTAGGTTCTTTAGCTTTTTTTTTATTTTTTTTAAAAAAAACTAGACCCAGCAATCTACAGCAATGATTTAAAAGCAAAAAATAAATTTTTATCGAAGATTTAATTCTAATTTAACGCAGTATCAATCGTACTAACTGGGTCCTTTCAAGGAAGGAGAAAGAGTAGTCGTTCTTAAACGAAGTAGATTAAAGGGAACAATTTTGGTGGTGAGTGATAAGTTGGAGACAGATATGATCTTATAATTTTTAAGTTGGCACTTAATATGCTTTAGATACTATGAACTCGCGGCGTTGCTCTACCGCAGTTTGAAATTGGTGGGATGTTTCGGTAAAAATAAAAAAAGGCCGAGACAATTTAATCTCGGCCAATTTGCTCACGTTAGGAGATTGAGCAAATTCAGTTTCTGTCGGCTGGCAGGGTTTAGTAGGATAAACTGGCCTCTCAACCAACACTTCTACACTCTCAGTCCTGTTAGTCGACGCTTTCTCAAAGGAGCGGCCTAAATGGCCGCTAACCTTTCTTCAGGGGATGGCCTCTCAACTCCTTCCCAAATAAGCGCCTAATAACTAACTTTGGTAATTAGCCAAGTAGTGATAATGCAGCCTGTGGGCGCTGGTTCGCCTGGGCAAGAATTGTGGTACTTGCCTGCTGTAATATCTGGTTGCGGCTTAACTCTGCCGTTTCAGTGGCAAAGTCAGCATCTTTGATACGCGATCTTGCCGCAGACACGTTTTCAGAAATGTTACTCAAGTTACGAATAGTTGACTGAAAACGGTTCTGTAAGGCACCTAAATCAGCGCGTAGGCCGCCAATTGCCGATACTGCTTTGTCTACCGCGGTTAACAAACGTGATGCACCAGCTTCGGTTAACACGTCGTCAGCGATAATTCCTAGGCCTGTCGCACTGAAACCATTAACACCTGCGCGACGCAGTGCCTGTGCAGACAAGTTTACTGATATAGTCTGCCCTGCGTTGGCGCCAACAAGGAACTTGGCAGAAAAATCACCCGTTAAAATGTCTACACCTGCGAATTGCGTTGTCGTCGAAATGCGCGATATTTCCGTGCGAAGTGCAGAGACTTCTTTTTGAAGCGCAACACGGTCCGCTGAGCTATTAATACCGTTCTGTGATTGAATCGCTAAAGTGCGAATGCGTTGAAGCGCCGTAGTGGTCTCAGACATCGCTCCTTCAGCCGTTTGTGCAAGCGATATACCATCGTTTGCATTTCGTACCGCTTGGTTCAGACCTTGAATCTGAGATGTCATACGGTCGGTAATTTGAAGACCAGCAGCGTCGTCGGCAGCGCTATTGATTCGAAAACCAGATGATAGACGTTCAAAAGCAGTGCTTAAGTTATTGCCAGTTGTGAATAATTGACGTTGTGCATTTAACGATGACACATTGGTATTAACAAATAGACTCATGGGTCTCTCCTAACAGTTTCGAGATTGCGCTATTGTTTTTATTATCTGCGCTGTAGTTTTAAAAATGGCATAGCCTGTGCTTTATTCAGGTGTCAGAGTAATCTGACGTTTTACCGGCACACTACCGATAAAACTTGCTATACAGAGAAGTTACTTCTCTTTGCTGGCTGGTGAGTTTGATGTTCCAGACCTCAAACCTCTCACTACCTCCTGGCTTCACTCTCGCCAGTCAGCAGTCCCTCGCCCAACAAACCTTCTTATTTATCGTCACTCAAACAAATTTTCTTTAGAAATTTTTAAAAATTTATTCAAACAAAGATAAAACACTGTTTTTCCTAACTTTAAAACCAATTTAAAAAAAGTTATCTACCCATCAAAAGCTAAATATTGATAATGTAAACCACTATTTTATTGGCTCAGGAAGTATAAAACCTCTTATACCTCCCTTTGTAATAGTTATCGTCACTTGGGGAAAATTACTTTAGTGTTTTTTAAAATATTTTGGAGGTTTTTTAGTTTTCGGATGAAAGTTACTTATTATCAAACACATAGGGTTGGAAAAACTTCTAGCGGAAGTAGTATTGAAGCAAGATAGGGGGTGGGTCTGACGAATTAATACTAGGGTAATTCAAAAATTAAAAAATGCCGATGGTTAATCGCCTTTTTATCGTTTGACTACGTAAGTTATTTTAACCGAGAAAAAATAAAGCCAATACCATATCGGTATCGGCTTTATGAATCGCTTTGTGGACTAGAGCACTACCTCCTGGCTCCACTCTCGATATAGTATTAACCAAGTAGCGATAATGCTGCCTGCGGACGCTGATTAGCCTGCGACAATACAGTTGTGCTTGCCTGCTGAATAATCTGGTTACGCGTTAGGTTTGCCGTTTCAGTAGCAAAATCCGTATCTTTGATCTGAGAGCGCGCAGCAGAAACATTTTCTGAGATGTTGCTCAAGTTACGAATTGTAGACTGGAAACGGTTTTGTAGCGCACCTAGGTCTGCGCGTAAACCACCAATTGCAGATATGGCGCTGTCTACTTTTGCTAAAAGACCAGAAGCGTTTTCGCTCGTAAGAACGTCAACACCAGTTCCTGTGATATTCAATCCCGTCGCACTAAAACCATTAACTCCAGCACGTGTTAGCGTTGGGCTAGAAAGGTTTACAGAAATAGTCTGACCTGCGTTGGCGCCTACAAGGAATTTAGCAGAGAAATCGCCTGATAGAATGTTTACACCAGCAAACTGTGTTGTTGTAGAGATACGCGAAATCTCAGTACGTAGTGCTGACACCTCTTTTTGCAGTGCTACACGGTCAGCTGAGCTGTTGATACCGTTTTGCGACTGAATAGAAAGCGTACGTATACGTTGTAGAGCTGTTGTTGTTTCAGATAGTGCACCTTCTGCAGTTTGCGACAGTGAAATCGCATCGTTTGCATTACGTACAGCTTGGTTAAGTCCTTGAATTTGTGAAGTCATTCGATCGGTAATCTGTAGACCTGCAGCATCATCAGCAGCGCTGTTGATACGGAAGCCTGAAGAAAGGCGTTCAAAAGACGTGCTCAAAGAATTACTAACATCAAATAGCTGACGCTGGGCATTCAATGAGGATACATTGGTATTAACGAACATAGACATAAAGTCTCTCCTACACTCTCAGTCCAGCGTGCGCTGGCTGTCGGCATTGCCGACGTTTTGTTTTAGTAGTCATCAAGACCTGAGGGGTAATTGATGAACTGGCTCTCTCAGAATCTGTATCGACAAAATGTAAATTCCCTTTAGGAAAAATTACGATTTTTGCCGATAAGCGGTAATATATTGCCGCCAAGAACCCGCAAATGCGTTTGTAACCATTGGATTTTTAAGGAAGATTTAAGGTGGAAAAAAAGTTGAATCTAGTTAATTTAATGCGTATTTCTAAGCCTGCTGCCCATTGTGCATTCACCGATTTAATTAAAAATCCTTTCGACGAAGGCGGTCAAACATTACTGTGTTGTTATCGCCTAGCAACTAATCACGTTAGTGCCGATGGTTTTCTCGTTATTCTGACAGTAGAAAAAAAGACTTTTCGCGTTCTCAGGAAAATGACAATCAGAGAAAACAATGCAGATTTAAGAGATCCTAAATTTTCTTTCGATGGGACACGGCTTATCCTAACTACTTACGCAAAAACATACTTAGCTACCGGAAAAATGGTCACTAAAATGCTGACTTACTTTTCAACTACAGGACAATCTTGGTCAGGCAAAAATAGTTTTGGTAAAAGCGGTTGGTGGTTGTGGAACCATGAATGGTTTGGTTCTGAAGCCTACGGATTTGCTTACAATCGGCCCTCAAACACATTATCTCTTTATAAGGGCGACCCCACTCGCACAATGCGGCCCCATAAAGAGGATGTTTTTAACCTAAAAAAGCAAGGCAAAGGTTACCCTAATGAAAGCACAATCTTGTTTGATGACGACGGCAACGCCTCGGTATTTTTAAGAAGAGATGCCGATACTTTCAGTGCACAATTTGGCACATCGAAGCCACCTTTTACTAAATGGGAATGGCACGATTTGGGAATTTACATAGGCGGTCCTGCGGCTGTAGCAATAAGTAGAAATCGATTTATTGTCGCTGGAAGACACGTCAAATGGGAAACTAGAGAGTTCTCTACGAAAATATGGCTGTTCAACAGTGACTCGAAAAAACTTGAAGAACTACATACGTTGCCAAGCAGTAAAGATACGAGTTATCCAGGTTTAGTAGTAGAAAACGACCGCCTGTATGTTTCCTACTACTCTTGTCATGTAGACAACGAAGCTCGAGTTTATTTGGCGTGTTTACCCGGCGTTAGTGAATTAACAAATTAGAAAGGCTAAACAAAATCAAATAGCGACAAGTTGGCCACTTTAGGAAAAGTAGCTAGCGCAGCACTTAATGCCGTTTCTTGCTTCGCAAATTCAGTAGATGCTTCGGCGTAATCCACATCCTGAATTGACGAACGCTGCGCTTTCGCGGCAATTTCCATATCTAGGTTACTTTCGTAAGTACTCTCGGCTATATTTAACCGGCTACCAATCGAAGCACGCTCTAAAGAAAGCTTTTCAAGCCCGTTATCTAAACCTACTAATGCATCGGCTATCGATTCTTGAAGCGCTGAATTATCTATTGTGGAATCCATCAAAATCGTTTGAATTTCGTGAATAGACTGGGCCATGCTTTTTTTCTCAGGCGCATTAAAGGATAAGTCGATACTATCGCCAGGCGCGGCCGTCGCATCAAACTCCATTCCCTTTATAGTGAAAGGCTGACCAGATATATAGGAAACTGAGTCGACAACCGTACCGGTTCCTTGATTGACAAGTTCAGCCTGCCCTGACGCTAAAAAATTAATACGATAATCGTTGTTCGCAGCATTTACCGGGTCATAGTTTTTGTCAAAAAAAGTGTCGAATGTTCCCTGCTGTTTAACCGATGCAGTGTTCACTGTAGCGCCAATAGTACTATCAACCGAGAATTTAAAGCGTGATAGCACGTTTTCAAACACTTCGTAACCATTACTAGTTGATTGAATCTTCGAACTATTTGATAGCTGAACGAAGCTTACTCCAGGATCGCCCGCGAACGTAATGGCGTTGCCACCTGCAGCTGGGTTGTATTCAAACGCCTGGTTACCTGATTGGAAGCCAGCGTATAAATAATTCCCATCAGCATCTTGCGTGTTCATAAGATCAAACACTTCGAGCTTAATTTGTTCTAATTCAGCCCCTATAGCGCGTTTATCAGGGTCAGATAGAATACCGTTACCCGACTGAACGATAAGCGTGCGGGCACGGTTAATTGAGTCGGTAATATTGGTGAGCACCGCCTCTTGCTGTTCAAGTGAACCAGTAACCAAATCGTTGTTACGCTGGAACTGGGTGAGTTCGTCAATTTCTTCAGTCAAGCGAAGTACTTTTGCCGCACCAACAGGGTCGTCGCTGGGCGTAATTATGCGCTTGCCCGAGGCCAGTTGCTCTTGTGTCTTTGCCAAATCGCCCTGGTTCTGCATAATCGAGCGCATGTTTTGGTCATAAATTTGATTCGTTGATATACGCATAAATCACCTACCTTGCTGACTGCAGAATGGTATTAAACAGCTCTTGAGCGGTCGATAGAATTCGCGCTGCTGCGGCATAGCTTTGCTGATACTTTATTAAGTTAGCCGCTTCTTCATCTAAGCTTACACCCGAAACAGACTCAAACCAATTTTGCGATTGCACTTTCATCGCTTCTGCTGAGGCCAGTGAAACATTAGCCATTGAAGCGTCTTCGCCAATTCGCCCAACCATAGACGCATACGCATCCTGAAACGTACGAGGCTTATTGGTGGCTTCACTGCTCACCTGTACTTTATTTTCACTTTGAAGAGCGGCTAAATTAAGCGCATTACTATTGTCATTAAAGCCATCTGTATTATAGCTAATTGAAAAGCTATCCCCGGCTTTCGGCACGCCATCTAAACTCAGATCAAACCCTGGGTCAGGGCTAATGCCTGCTTGGCTGATAAGATTATTTAAGTTCGTTGTGCCAGTAACGGTAGCGAGCACCGTTCCACTTCCATCCAAAACATTATACGTATCAGCCGCCGTAAAACTGATTTGAGCAGGCGCAGAATTTAGAATGCCTCCCGCTCCATCAAAGGCTGACGTTCCTACTTCTGTGTTTGATACGGCAACATCAATAATATTTGCACTACCTAAGTTTGCGCTATCAGCCCCTGCCCTCACGGGATTAGCAAAAGCTAAATCTTCAGGACGATTTGTCGCAAAACTTATTTTTGAAGCTACATCTTTAGTAGGCTGAACTAAAAATGTATTGCCAACGGTGTAAGGATCGCTTCCCGAAAAGTCGATTTCAATACCACCGGGCAACTCGTTAAAACCAGGTGTCACAGCAAAGTTTGAAAAAATGATGTCTGTGCCTGAACCGTCTTTTTTGGGCGTGCCGTCTGGGTTTAAAAACGTAATTTCTATCTCACTGGGTACCCCAGCAGCAACCGCCGTTACTTCAATTTTATAATCAGCATCAGTTAATTCAGCGCCCTTGCCTTCCGTGATCTGTGCTGTAACTACGTAGTCACCATTGGTGTCTTCATACGCTAAGCCTCTGAACGAGGGAATGTCAAAAATGTTACCACCGATTTGGCCATCTAGGTCCATACCCAGCTTGTTTTGCGTATTCATAGCGTCCGCAAAGGCTACAGATAACTGACCAACGTCACGCATCGTTGGGCCTAGGACTTCATTTCGATAGTTGAATAGGCCGCCTAATGCGCCGCCAAGATCACTTTCTAATATACGTAAGGATGCGTTATTTTTAGTTTGTGAACCAAAATCAGTTTCTAACTTGATTTCCTTGGTGGTCAAATCAGCGCTAGAGCTCAACTCGAAAAGATTGAACGCACCGTTTTCAAGAACGAGAGACTCACCTGAGGTAAGGTTAATGGTTACCGCGCCGTTTTGCGTTGTACTTTCCTTTACGGTTATTCCCATTATTGAGGCAAGCTCATCAATAGCTTGGTCTCGCTCGTTAAGTAGGGCACTCGGCTGGTCGCTCGTACTGTTGCCATTTGCAATAACAATGTTGCGATTCAAATCACCGATACTGCCAATCAACGTATTCGCTCTGTTTACCATCGACGTGAACTCAAGATTGAGTTCTTCTTCTTTTTCAAGCATGTAATCCGACAAGGTTCTCATACGATTGTAGAGAGACTCAGACTTACTAAGTACTTGCTCACGTGATGCGAGGTTAGTCGGATCGTCAGCGGCGGTTTGAAGCGCTGAGAAATATTCGCTCAACCCTTTTGAAATGGAGTTTGCTTCACTTGCCAACAGGTTATCAATAGCCGTTGTTTTGCTAGAAAATGCTTCAAGCTCACCAACAGCCGTAATATCTCTTCTAAGTTGGTTTTGGGCGAACACATTGATAATACGCTCGGTGTTGCCAATTTCGACGCCAAATACTTGGCTATTTTGCAGTTCAGTGCGCTCACGAACATAGCCTGGCGTGTTCACGTTGGCTATATTGTTGCTCGTTGTTTGCAATAGCTTACTGCTGGCATTTACGCCGCTTGTCGCTAATGAATATAAGTCAACCGAACTCACTGTATTCTCCTCACCGATGACCCGAAATTATGGCATTAGCCCGCGAAGACGATCGCTGTTATAAACGGCCATTATCTTGCTTGCGTATTCAGGGTCAGTAGCGTAGCCCGCTTCTTGAAGCGCGCTTGTGTATTTGACGGCATCAGACGCGTTGTCAACAGCCCGACTATAGCGAGGCTGCGTTGTGATAAATCGGCCATAATCTTCCATGGCCTCTTCTACCGATGAATAAGATCTAAATGCCGCTTTTTGTTTTTGCGGAAGTCCATTGTTAAATTCCAATGTGTCCACCACCGCTTGTTCACCTTGCCACCCCTTGTTGGCCTTTATGCCAAACAGATTATGTGAACTGCTGCCGTCTGACTTGTGAATTACAAATTTACCCCACCCCGTTTCTACTGCGGCCTGAGACACAATAGCTTTGGGATCCATGCCATACTTTTCTGCTATTTTTTCGGCGATCGGCATAAGGCTTTCGATAAATTGTTCAGGTGTCTCGAACATGGCGTCTTTTTGCGCTGACCTGCTCTTTATTGATTCAGAGTGAAGGGCTGCGTCTTGAGCTTGCGCGACGTTTTGTACGCGGTTTCTATTTAAAGAAGATAAATCACCGTCACTTCTAATCACGCTCGCGGGCGTATAACTATCTTCTGTCTGCCCTAACTGTTTTACAATAACGTCTGCAAGCCCTAAGCCACCGCCTGATGTCAAGTCTGTGGCGAGCTGCTGATCGTGCATGTCGCGATAAAATTTAACTTGCTGTGAATTAAACGGGCTGTTTTCGTCAGCAAGGGCATCTTGTGCTTTACGCATAGACTTCAGCATCATTTGCACAAATATCGCCTCGAACTGCTGCGCAGCTTCTTGCAATACTGTCTCATCGCCTGACGCAATGGCTTCGCGCATTTTGTTTATGCTGCCCATGTCATGGACGTTTCGAGCCATATCAAGCTGAGTTTTTGTGCTGAGTGATTCCATCGTATTTATTCCACTTACACCCGTTAAATAATGATAAGTTCGCCACGTAAAGCACCTGCCTGACGCAATGCTTCAAGGATTGCCATTAAGTCACCAGGTGCTGCACCAACTTCGTTTACGGCGCGCACGAGTTGGTCAAGCGTTACGCCTGGCTCGAACTTAAACATACGGCTATCAGCTAAATCGACATCCACAATGGACTGTGTGGTAACGGCTGTTTGCCCATCAGCAAAGGCATTAGGCTGTGAAACCTGCTGATTCTCTGAAATCGTTACCGTAAGCCCGCCGTGCGTAATAGCGGCTGGCAACAAACGTACGTCACTACCAATTACAATTGTGCCGGTGCGGCTGTTAATCACAACTCTCGCCGGTGCATCTGCCGGAGTGAACTCAAAGTTTTCGAGTGTAGCCAAGAAGCCTACTCGCTGACCTACATCGCGCGGCGCTGTAACTCGTACAGATGCAGCGTCGATGGGTTTTGCGATGATGTAGCCATTTTCAGGCTGCGCGCCCAATCTTTCATTAATGGTGTCGGCTAGCGCTTTTGCCGTTGAAAAGTCAGGATAATGAAGGTTGAGGGTTAGCGTATCGCCATTGGCGAAACCACTGGGAACTGAGCGCTCTACCATGGCCCCGTTTGGTATTCTGCCTACAGTTGGGGTATTGACTACAATCCTAGAGCCGTCGCCGCCTTGTGCACCAAATCCGCTAACAACTAGGCTACCTTGCGCCACTGCATAAACTTCACCATCTACGCCACGGAGAAACGTCTGTAGCAGCGTTCCTCCCTGAAGACTAGCCGCTTCACCTACTGAAGAAACCGTAATATCTATGGTCTGCCCAGGCTTGGCAAAAGCCGGAAGTTCTGCGTGAACCGCAACCGCTGCTACGTTTCTAATTTTAGGTTTGGTATTAGCGTCAAGACTGATACCGAAGTTGCGCAACATGGTACGAAAGCTTTGCTCTGTAAACGGGCTTTGCTCCCCCGTTCCTGGCAATCCAACGACTAAGCCGTAACCTACTAATTGGTTACTACGCACACCCTGAATGCTCGCTAAGTCTTTTATGCGCTGCGCCCCTACTTGAGATGATAAAAGCAGTGAGGAAACGGCCAATAAAACTGATAATAAACGCATGTTCACTCTCCTACCCTTAACCTAAAGAGGCCACCAAGCCGAATCAAAGAACTTGGTTAACCATCCCTTTTCTTGTGCTCGGGCAAAACTTCCCGTGCCCGAATATTGAATGCGCGCGTTCGCGACCTTGGTTGACACAATTTCATTTTCGGGGCTGATGTCGGCTGGACGAATAATGCCGGTCAAACGTATATATTCGTCACCCTGATTCAGTGTTAGCCACTTTTCACCGCGAATAACTAAGTTGCTATTGGGAAGCACATCAACCACGGTTACCGAAATAGCGCCATTTAAGCTATTGCTTTGGTTCGCCGTTGCGTCTCCGCTAAAATCGCGAGACGAACTTATTCCGAGCTGAATCGATTCGCCGCCGATATTGATTGCTTGACCCGCTAGCCCGGTAATAGGGTTAAGGTTTACATTTGAGTCTTTAGCTGTGCTTGTGTCAGCAGATTTGCTGGCTTGCGTATTCTCGCTTAACGTAACGGTAATAATATCGCCTACTCTTCTGGCCGTAACATCCGAATAAAGATTGTTTGCCAACTGTGAACGAAACAGCGAACCGTCTTCAACCACCGTTTCACGCGGGTAATCTGGGATCACTGGCGCAAACGACGGGTCGTTTGCCTGAACAGGCGGTTCACTTGTGCTGGCGCAGCCACCAATAATGAGCAGAGCAACAGATAAACCTAGAATACGCATGATACTACCCATTAAAGTTGCTGAATAACTTGACCAAGCATCTGGTCCACCGACGAGATAACTTTTGAGTTCATCTCATACAAGCGTTGACTTTCGATTAGGTTAACCAACTCTTCAGTTACGTTTACGTTAGAGGTCTCCAGCGTGCCTTGAGAGATATATCCCAGTCCTTGCAGACCTGGAATGCCCTGAATCGGCGCTCCACTAGAGGCCGTCTCTACAAACAAGTTTTGTCCTGTGGGCTGCAAACCCGTAGGGTTAACGAAATCTGAAATGTTTAGCTGTCCCAATACCTGTGGTTCAGCTTGCCCTCGAATGCTTACGCTAATTTCACCATCTTGCGAAATCGTAATTTGCTGAGCATCTTCTGGGATAGCGACTTCAGGCTGAAGTAAAAAGCCAGCGCCAGAGGTCACAATTTGCCCCTGGTCATTTAACGAGAACTGACCGTTTCTTGTATAGGCAATGGTGCCGTCCGGCTGGAGTATTTCAAAATAACCACGGCCTTGAATAGACATATCAAGGGCATTTTCAGTGGTTAATAGATTACCCTGGGTATGCGCTTTTTGCGTAGCGACAACTTTAGAACCTGAACCTAGCATTAAGCCTGAAGGTAATTCGGTATCGGCAGAGGATCGCCCGCCCGGTTGATTAATATTTTGATAAAGCAAATCTTCAAATACCGCGCGATCTTTCTTAAAGCCCACGGTTGAAGCGTTTGCAAGGTTGTTCGATACCACTGCCACGTCAGTTTGTGCGGCATCTAGGCCTGTTTTACTAATCCACAATGCTGGATGCATGTTAACCTCCGACGTTGCTCAAGGGGCAACGATGATAAAAATTCTATTACAAGATTCGCAGCAATTGATTGCCGCGAGTATCAAGCTCTTCAGCCTGTTTCATTACTTTTACTTGAAGCTCGTAATGACGCTGTAGACTTATCATATCTACCATTTCTTCAACTGCGTTCACGTTTGAGCCCTCAAGCATGCCGGACATCACTTTGACGTTGGCGCTAGCTGGCGCAATTGAGCCGTCTTCCATGCGAAATAAGCCGTCATTGCCTCGCTCCATATCTGCATAGTTAGGGCTAACTAATTTAAGGCGACCCACATCTTCTATAACGTTCGCTGGTGCGCCTAACTGTCTCATCGACAGCGTTCCGTCTGAGGCAATGTTTAGGTTGTCTAAAGGAACGGGTAAGAAAATAGGCCCGTTATCACCAAGCACTACGCGATCGTGAATGTCTGTCAAAATTCCGTCGTCGCCCAGTTTAAAATTGCCGTCTCTTGAATAAGCTTCTTGGCCGTTTTCATCTTGAACCGCAAACCAGCCATCCCCTTGAATTGCCACGTCCAAATCGCGGTCGGTCTTAATCATTGGGCCCGACTCATAATTATTTGAGGGGCTTTCTGTTATAGAAAAAACGCGGGTCGGCAAGCCTTCGCCATAAGCTGGCATAGAGCGCGCCTGCTCTAACTGTGCTCTGAAACCAGTAGTTTGTGCATTGGCTAAGTTGTTGGCCCGAATCCCTGTTCCTAAAAGGTCTTGGGATGCGCCGCTTGCTGCAATGTAGAGAAGTTTGTCCATGACTGACTTTTGACTCTGATTAAACCTTAAACAAGATTTTGCAAAGGCAATGCCAATCTGTTGATATTTAGCACTATTGGAGAAGATGGAAGTTACTGAATTGAAATATAAAGAAAAATAAAAAGGCCGCGATGCTGCGACCTGTCATTTTGCGGCAATATTCAGGCGCATTTACACGCCTGAATATTGCCGCTTTATTGCCTCAGATTCTGAAGCTTGCCGTTAACTATCGAATGTTAAGGATAGTCTGGTTCAATGAGTTATTTACCTCAAGGGCTCGCGAGTTAGCCTGGAAGTTACGTTGAGCAATGATCATATCAATTAGCTCTGTAGTCAGGTTAACATTTGCTTGCTCTAAAGCAGACGAGTTGATCTCACCAAACGTTCCGGTTGTTGCTTCACCCGCTAGTGCTTCACCTGATAGAATACTCTCTTTCCACTGAGTGCTGCTCTCTTGCGTCAGACCTTGTTCGTTAGAGAAACGAACTAGCGCAACACGAACGATGGGCTCAGAAGTACCGTTTGAGAACGTAGCGCGGACCAAACCATCAGGACCGATATCTATACCCGTAAGACGACCTACTGGCAAACCATCTTGCTCAAGTGACGTGACCTCGAACGCTGATGCAAACTGGGTCGGTTCGTTTGGCGTAGCATTATTAACATCTAAGTTAAAATCGATACTAATCTGCTGCGTTGGATCTGAACCATTGGCCAGAATACCTGCGCCCAGCGCTTCCGTTTGCATTTTAAAGTCTAAGGTTGGCAATCCATCGGGAGTCTCCATGCCTGAAAAATCACCGCCTTGAGAGAAGATAAGTTTAGATGCCGTTACTGCATTACCCGTATTACCGCCAACAGAATTAACCGCTGTAGCAGGATCGGTATTTGCGCCAGTAGAGTCCGTCATATCAACAAGGGTGTCGTCGATTGCTGTGGCAACATACCATTCGTTATCTACACCTGCTGCACCATCTTTTATAAAGTAATAGGTCATTACATGGCTATCACCAAGCGAGTCATATACGGTTACTGATGTAGCAGCGTTGTACGTCAATGGGTCATCAGGATTGAAATCTTGTGGATCTAAACCTGCATCGCCAGCAGGCAGGTTCATTCGAATATCTACCTCTGCAGTCTGTTGCGGAGAACCTGAAGAATCAGGAATACGCACTGGCTCTGTCGTACTTAATGCAACAGAGGCACTAGTACCATCCGCGTTAACTGGAAAACCGAGCAGGTTGTCACCATTACTATTTACAACGAAATTGTCGCTGTCTAATTTAAACTGACCCGCTCGCGTGAAAGAGAAATCTCGCGATGTAATTTCAGGCACCGTAGCAAAGAAGCCATTGCCGGTTATCGCCAAATCTAGCGATGTATTAGTGAACTGAAGACTACCTTGTGAAAACTGCTGAGCAACCTCTTGAGTTAAAACACCATCACCCACTTTTGTTTTGCCGCCTGCAAGAAGAGATGCTGCATAAACATCACCAAATTCAGCACGAGACTCTTTGAAGCCAACCGTGTTTACGTTTGCGATGTTGTTGGCTGTTACGTCCAAATCTTTTTGTGCGGCTGAAACGCCACTCAGTGCAATATTAAAAGACATTATTGATTCTCCTACTAACTGCCGATTTGAATGACGTCATCAAGATTGATACTGACATCACCATCCAAATTTAAAATTACCCCTTGGCCTCTATTTGCCAAACTTACACTTCCAACATGACGATTAACTGCAGTGTTTAACTGAACACCTTCACCATTTAGCTCTCCGGTGGCACTGATAACGTATTCACCAGGAGCCATTAAATTGCCATGTTTATCTTTGCCGTCCCATTCAAACTCAATGTTGCCAGCACTTTGCGTACCTGCGTCAATGGTTTTAATTACTTCGCCAAATTGGTTTTCGATACTTATCGTCATGTTTTGAACCGTCTTTTCGTTCACAACCACACCCGACAAACCGTCTCCTTCAGAGGCCATGAAGCCAACATTGCCTTGAACAAGCACGTTCTGACCTATCAGACTAGATGCTTGGAGCGCCTGATTCGAGGTCATTGAAGCAGCAAACGACTCGAATTTTTCATTAAGTTGGGATATGCCATCAGCCATCGTGAACGATGTCATTTGCGCCACCATTTGGTCATTGTCTACTGGCGCAGTGGGGTCCTGGTTGGCAAGCTGCTCTGTAAGCATCGAGAAAAAGTCTTCCTGCGTAAGCTGTTGCTCGGTGCCATCGGCAATTTTGACGGTTTCTTCCTGCCAATACATGTCAGTATTTAAGCCGGTGTTGTTTATAGTATTCACTGATTAATCCTCACAAAATTCATGCGGCTAATTATTGCCCTTGACCAAGCTGCAATACGCGACGAAAGATGCGTTTTGTTGTATCAGCTACCTGAACATTTGTTTCATAGGCTTTAGATGCAGACATCATATTTGCCATCTCTTCCACAATATTAACGTTAGGCTTATAGATGTAGCCATTCTCATCTGCCATTGGGTTGTTGGGTGCGTATTCAACTTGAAGCGGAGCATCGCTTTCAACAATACCTTTCACCTGAACACCCGCACCTTTTGACTGATCGCGCATCGCATCTTGTAACGCTGTAGCAAAAACAGGATGACGTGCTCGGTATGTCTCGTCATAGCTGCTGCTGACCGAGTTTGCGTTGGCAATATTACTGGCCGTGGTATTTAGGCGTACGTTTTCGGCTTCCATACCCGTGCTCGAAATTTGCATTACGTTAAATAAACTCATGACTATTGACCTCCTGAGCTAAGCGCTTTTTTCATGCCTTTGATTTTTCCATTTAAAAATTCGAGGCTGGCTTGGTAGCGCAATCCATTGTCTAAAAATCGATTTCTTTCCGCTTGCACTTCCACCGTATTGCCGTCTCCGGTATCTGGCTGAGTTGGCACGCGATATTGCATGTCAAAGTTTGCCGCTACAGACGAAGGATTGCCGCTTAAGTGGCGATCATTTGTCCGCACTAAGCCAGAAGAAGCACGACTAGATGAATGGCTTGATGCCTCTTGCATTGCAGACTGCATCGCCTTGTTAAAGTCGATATCCCGCGCTTTGTATCCAGGCGTATTCGCATTCGCTAGATTCCCTGAAATCACTTCCATACGCTCTGTGCGTATCTTTAGTGCTGACTCGTGAAAGCCAACCAGTTTATCTAGGTTTATAGCCATACAATGACCTCTGACTTACTTAAAACATTTCATGATGACAATATAAGGAAAATACGGCGTCGCTTATTTTCGTTTAACTGTCGTTTGTGAAAATAGTTAGCAAGGCAAATGCCATAATGATTTTTTGACGGGAATTTTGAGGAAGAGGGTTCGAACTAACCAAAAAAAACTTTGGATATTCAAACCCCTAAGTTAGATCATTTTTTTTGGTAGTAGAGTCCAGGGTGACACTTGACCATACTATAGGTAGAGCTCGCAGCACTAATTGACTCGGAAGCGCCAAGGAAAAGTATGCCTTCAGGCTGCAGTTGCCCGGCAATTTGTTGCAGTATGCGCTGTTTTACGTCAGCCGAGAAGTAAATCAACACGTTGCGACAAAAAACGATATCAAAACGGCCCAGCGCAGCATAGCTTGTAAGCAAGTTAAGACTTCTAAATGTCACCATGCGACGTACTTCAGGTTTAACCTGCATCATGCCGTTGTCGCCTTGTTGGAAAAAGGCTTGTCTACGCTGAGGCGATAAACCTCTGGCAAGAGATAGTTCGTCATAAAGTCCAAGTTCGCATTTTTGCAGCATTTCCGATGATAAATCGGTAGCAACAATTTCAACACCAGCTCTCAGAGCGCCGGGTCGCTGTCGTTGATATTCAAGAACAGACATGGCAATAGAATACGGCTCTTGTCCCGAAGAACACGCGGCACTCCAAATGCGGATCCTCTGATTCTTAGATGAAAGTGAGGGAAGCAAGTTATTCACAAGAAGATCAAAGGGATAGTTGTCGCGAAACCACAGTGTTTCATTGGTGGTCATCGCATCAATTACGCTTTGAAGCAACGCTCTGTCAAACCCGCGAACCACGACGTCAATCAACTCATCAGCGGATTCATACTTGTGCTTGTAAAGTAAAGAAGCTAGTCGGCTGCGAACGAGGTACTGCTTATTTTCACCAAGCACTATCCCACATTGCTTCTCTAAGAACTCCCTGAACTTCAAGTAGCTTGCTGGCGAAACGTCTTTATTAGCCAATCCTATATTGCTCCGTTATTCGCACTCTGTCATCAGCCATTTTTGTACCGCGGTAGCCAGTTCATCAGGGTGAAATTTAGCGATGAAATCATCGGCGCCCACTTTTTGAACCATTGCTTGGTTGAACACGCCACTCAATGAGGTGTGGAGAACAACGTGCAGCTTTTGCAATTCAGGCGTATTTTTTATTTCCGCAGTGAGGGTATAACCATCCATTTCCGGCATCTCAATATCTGAGACTAAAACACCAACACGTTTGGTAACGTCGCCATATTCCTCTGCAATTTCTTTCAACCTGTTTAATGCTTCCAGACCATTTTTAGCAAGCTCTATTTCAAGCCCAAGGGATGTAAGTGCTTTTCTAACCTGGTTTCTCGCCACAGATGAGTCATCGGCAATAAAGATTATTTTATTTTCTTGACCTTCGGTTGTTAGCCCTTCGGCCACTTCTGCACTTACCTCTGCGTTAAGAGGTGAAATCTCGTTTAGTATTTTCTCTACATCGAGAATTTCAATAAGTTCATTTTCTACCTCTGTCACCGCCGTTAAGTAGCTGGCGCGGCCAGTTCCTTGTGGAGGAGGCATAATCGCATCCCAGTTTGTATTGATAATCCGTTCAACAGCACCAACCAAAAAGCCTTGTACAGAGCGGTTGTATTCAGCGATAACGATAAAAGCATTAGAAATATCTTCTATTCTGCGGCCTTTAGTGGCCATACTTAAATCGATAACCGAAATGGTTTGCCCACGGATATGCGCGACCCCGCGAACCAACGGGTTGAGCTTTGGAATTGCGGTTAAAGGAGGGCATTGAAGCACCTCACGTACTTTGAACACGTTAATGCCGAAGCGTTGACGGCCATTAAGTCTGAACAGCAGCAATTCTAAGCGATTCTGTCCAACGAGCTGAGTTCGTTGGTTAACTGAATCTAAAATACCCGACATAGGTCACCTCTAAAAATACTGGGCATGATCATTGCCTCTGATAGTAAAGATAGACAATATCACTAAATTTTTGCAGGTCAAACGACAGAAAAATGACGCTTGGTGTCATTTTAGTGTGTTTAGTAATCTCAACCTTCGTTGAGTTGTTATACCTGCCATGGAATCAGCGCATATTGAACTTCAATACGCGCTTTACGATTTAATCCAATGTGTCGCTGGACTGATGTTTTTAAGCATAGTCAAAAACTCATAAACTGAACACGAAAAGTCATGATGAAACGAATAAACAAAAAAATATACCTGTTGCTTACCCGATTGCTTTCGTTTGTGTTGCTTGGAGCATGTTCAACGAGCTGCCTAGCAGCACTGTCTAATCACGAAAAAGTAGAACAAGGCGCCAGACATTATCTTTTGGCTCAGCTTACTGATAATGCGCAGGATACTAACATTGATGTCGATGTTGTGAAGATAGACGATCGGATAAATATTCCCAATTGTCCAACAGGCTTTGAATACCATGTTTCCCAAGAAGCACTGAGCCAGTCCTATATTTCAGTTCGAGTTAGTTGCCAAAATAACGACTGGTACTTATTTACTAGTGGTCAAGTGACTCGCACGAAGGAAATAGTAGTTACACAAGGCGCAGTAAGCCCGGGAACGGTGCTTACATCATCAAATTTAGCGCTGGCTAAAGTAGACATAAGACGACTGCGCCACACCGCATTTACCGACATGGATGGACTTATCGGTGCAAGAATGAAACGAAGAGTGACAGATGGCCAAGCTATTCAATCAAATATGCTATGCTTCGTGTGTAAAGGCGATAGAATAACGATTACTGCAGAAATTGCAGGAATGGAAGTTAAGACTGCCGGTATTGCCCAACAAGACGGCGTTGTAGGTGACAACATTAAAGTTTTAAATGCCAGTAGCAATAGGGCGATTATTGCAAGAGTCGCGAGCCCTGAAGAAGTCGTGATACACTTGTAAAAGGCCCGGTTATTTTCTACTTTTTTGTGCATAATTTTGCTAAAGAAATTTGCCAAAAGGCCGATAACTAAACTGAGGCAAAAAAGGTAGTGAGGACTTAAAATGGCAATTAACAATATAAACAATGGGTTACCTAAAACACCTATTGACAATGGGAAGGTTGCGCAGCAAAACCAGACGCAACAATCTCAGCAACAAGCTTCGGCGCAAACTGCGCAGACCGCTCCTGCTCCACGTCAGGATTCTGTTTCTTTGACTCAATCGGCACAGCAACTTAGTCAGGTGCAGAAAAAAGGTTCTGAAGCACCTGTGAATCAGGAAAAAGTCGATCGCCTTAAGAAAGCAATTCAAAGCGGCGATTACAAAGTTAACCCTGAGGTACTTGCGAATAAAATAGCTAAGTTGGAATCAGAAATTTTTAGTACTAAATAATCGCGCTAGACAAAAAACAGAGAAGACGTGTGACAGAACATAGCAGCCAAACAACACAAGCGATTACCAAGCAGGTAGAGCAACTCTCTACGCTTGTTACTTTGCTTGAAAAAGAGCTTCAGTTGATCAGTTCTCGCGATGCAGAGTCGTTAATGAACCTGCTTGATGAGAAGACGCAGCTGCTATCTGATATACAAACGCTCGATGGGCAAATTGAGCATATTATTCGCGACAAAGGGTCGTTGTCAGACAATGACGAGCTGTTGATGGAACAAGCGAACCGTCTTCTCGACGATTGTAAGTATCGAACACAAATCAATCAAAAAGCCGTAGAGCAAGGACAGCTGCGCCTCACACATTTACGCAATTTGATGATGGAAGTTCGCGCGAAAGAATCGCTCACCTATGACAAAAAAGGCAAGCCCAAGGGTGGTACGCTTGGGTCAGGCGTCAGCGCCTAGGCATAGCTTTCTCATCTACGATATGTGTGCTGGTTGAGAGAATCTCTGTTCAGTGGGGTAATGCACTTCACGCCCCCCACTTTCTACTTTTCGTCACAGCGTCTTAACATACACGCCCTAGTAATACTTAACGTCTTTTACTCTTCTTGGTTTAGCCGTAGACAGATAAATGTTGTAAACCTGCTGCATGTCGAGAGAAAGTTCAGTTACATAGGTGTCTTCTCCTACCGGGTATGCCTTGACAACTTCTGCGCCTCTAATAATTCCTTCAACAGTAGAACGTAAATTTTCGCTGTCTACAACAAGGCCAGAAACAGACTGACTCCCTTCAATTTTTTGACCATACACCTGCTCGGTGAGCTCTCGATATGCATCTAATTTTGACGCTTTCATGGCCATAATAAGTTTCACACTGTCACTGTCACCTTGTTGGGAGGAAATCGGCGCGTACCCAACAGCCTTCAAAACAGGGTAAGAATCAGGCTCAACAGTTTCCCACTCAACATGCTTATCAACGATGCCACAGCCGCCAGCGCCAAGCACTAAACCAAGAACAGCCGCTTGAATAATAACTTTAGATTTTTTCAATTTACGCAAATACATACGCTTAAACCTCAACTTGCATCGCTAATCTATTAATGATGAGTCGCATTTTATCTAGCAAAAATCACTAACCCTGCAACCTTGTGCTAAGAACGTGGACCGGCCTTAGCCTAACCTATCTGTAACCGTTAATTTACGAGCATGTAGTCAATGCGTTTGCTTTCGCTGCCGCAGTCTACTCACCCTATCTAACGTAAAGCTTTGATCAACATAGTTGGCTAACTAACTAGCAGCCTTATTAACAGTAAGGACTAGCAATATATGCGCCTATTTTGATCAACTGAATAATGGCGTTATTACTTGGCACTGTTCTCGCATAGTTCTCACGAAACAAAGGGGTTTAATCATACGCATGAGCTTATCTACAATAGAGGTGTGCGGTGCAACACATTAGCAAAACAACACTGGCAAGAATTTTTAATATCGCTGTGGCGCTAGTTTGCCTTCTAGCATTTTTTATTGGGCAAGCGCATGCCGCGTGGTATGAAGCCACTGGACAGGCTGTTGTCGTAAATGGTAACAAATCAGCTGCTAAACGAACAGCTACACAAGAAGCACTTAAACAAGCAATGCTCTTTGCTGGCGCGTCTGTACAAAGTGTTGCAAAGCTAACAAACGGTTTACTTGAGAACGAAGAAATGACCATACGCTCTACCGGCGAAGTAGAGCACCTTGAACTTGTTGATGAAATATTTAATGGTGATGTGGTGACCGTTAGAGTAAGAGCCGACATTTTTCCAAAGGGAAAGATCTGTTCTGCTCAACATGACGAAAAGCACTTTGCGACGACCCATTTCAGAATAAGGAATAGAGCCCAATTAACACAAGGGAATATTCCTCATTTCGACAAAGCTTTTACTCAACGATTTGCGGACGCTATGCAAAACCAAAGTGAAAACTTAAAAATTTCATATATTGCTCCTCACACTGCTAAATTCGACAGCCGCTATACCGACCAAAATATACGCACGCTCGCGGCGCAAGGTAATACTCAGTTTGTCATCATTGGTGTAATCAACGATTTAAGCATGGGTAAGGAAAAAGGTACTTCTCTCTTCTCACCTTGGCGTAACAGTGTCCCTCGCCGCGTTTTTTCCATGTCGCTGCAATTATATGATGGAATCAATGGCGGACTTCTTTTTAATTCAACTTACCAAGGAGAGGAAGAATGGACATTTGATAGATTTGAAGATGTTGATGAATTCTCATCAACTTTTTGGCTATCGCGATATGGACAGGCAATTGACGGTGTAATAAGTGAAGCGGTAGAAGATATAAAAGAATCTACCGCTTGTCAGCCCATTACAGGCAGAGTAATTGACGTGGTAGACAATCGTATTTCTGTTTCTTTGGGCCGAGACAACGGTATCTCTGAAAAAGATGAAATGTATCTCTACCAAGCAAAAGAAGTCATAGATAACCGCGGCAGGAAATACCTCCAATACTCGCTTTACCCCGGTACATTTATCGTAGAAAGTGCATTTAGCAATTCATCAGTAGTCATCTCTGATGCAGGGATAACGGCAAATATTCAAAATAACGATTTTGTAGTTAAAAAGTAGGTAAAGTTTTTTAAATCGCTTAATTAGGAAATTTGGTTTCTGCCAAACGTCATGCTATATCTATAACAAAGTATTATTTTACATACTTATCCTTCAAGGTAAGAGAGATACCTTGTTTTAGACTTTCGTATAACCTACTTTGTTAATCTATGACCTTTCATCTACTCGCATCGAGTTGTTTAGCACTTATCGCATTATTGCAGGCCGCTCAGCAAATCGAGCGGCATTACACTATTGAGTTCTCTCAACTTGAAAGGCAAGTAACCGAAAAATTTGGTGCTGATAAAGCCCGTCATGTGGAGGCGCTAGCTCGCACCCTAAGCAGTCTTGAAAATAAAAGTACTAATGAGCAGCTCATCGGCGTAAATGCTTTTTTTGATGAACATATCCAGTATGCAACCGACGATGTCGTATTTAATGAAAAGGACTATTGGGCTACGCCATCTGAACTTTTTGGTCATTCGCGCGGCGATTGCGAGGATTACGCCATTGCAAAGTATATAGCTCTGCTACACTTAGGTGTTGATAGTGCTAAACTTCGGTTAATTTACGTTAAGGCAAAAATCGGTAGAAGCCGAGTAACGCAAGCGCACATGGTTTTAGGATACTATGACTCCCCTTCATCAGATCCTCTAGTGCTAGATAGTTTAGTGTCGAACGTTTTACCCGGCTCTCAACGAACTGACCTCATACCTGTATTTAGTTTCAATGACTCAGGTATTTGGCAACCCGGTCAAAAAACGCAAGTTTCATCGTCAACAAGCAGACTGTCACGGTGGCGAGATGTTATTGAGCGTATGAAGAAAGAAGGGATTAGCAGAAGGTCATAAATATTTATGTCAATAACAAGAGAATTATGGCTAGCGATTTTAGTCGTTGTCCTTGTTGCAATTGCGGGTAGCGTGTCTATTCATGCTTTCACCACGAAGCAATACGTAGAAGAGCAGCTTTATTCAAAAAACGTGGATAATGCCAGCATGCTTGCACTTACTTTGAGCGGCCTTGATAAGGACTCCGTTTCTCTAGATCTTTTCATCATGTCTCAATTTGATATTGGCCACTATGCTTCGATAGTTCTGCAAAAGGCGGATGGCGAAATAGTGTCAGCTCATCGTAATAAAGAACAAATAAATGCAGATACGCCTGCATGGTTCGCAAAGAATTTTGCACCTGATGTAAAACTGGGTATTGCGCAAGTAAGCGAAGGCTGGGGACAATATGGCACGGTTTACGTTGAGACGGACACGAGCTTTGCTGTCGCTTCAATGTGGCGCGCCACTCAACGACTTATTATCGGACTGTCCCTTCTGGGACTTATTACCGGTATTATCGGAGGATGGGCACTCCGTTTTATTATACGCCCACTCAACGGCGTGGTTGCTCAAGCTGAATCATTCCAGAAAATGCGCTTTATCCAACTACCTGAACCGCGAACACTCGAGCTAAAGCGGGTAGTTCGCGCAATGAATTTCTTAGCAGCAAATTCCAAGAAAATCATGGAGGAAGAAAATACGCGGCTTGATATTCTGCGCTATCGCACTCAGTTTGACGATGAATCGGGCTTAGCAAACAGAGACTATTTTATTTCCATACTAAAAGGTCAACTCGCCTTTCGTGATTCTGAGGGCGTTAACTGCTTGTTCTTCATGAGGTTCACCGAAGGAAATGGCTTCCTTCGCTCTCCAGCTAATATTCGCAAAAAGAGAATTCGCGATTTCATAGCAGAAATCAATGATAGCCTCACACTTCATCATCATCTTTTCAGCGATAGCCGAGTAGCAAGGATGCAAAAGAACGAGTTTGCCATCCTTCTCACTGAAGCTCACAATACTGCCGAGATATCTAATGCTCTTCATGGTGCTTGCTTAAGTGCATTTTGTTATGAAGGAGACCCAAAAGTCTTTCAATCAGTAACAAAACTGCGCTCTGATGATAGTTTTTCTGACGCATTAATGAGAGCAGACGCAATGCTCGACGAAGCAGAGACAACGAATAGGACTGAGCCTTTTATAGAAGCCATACTTAATACAGATAATAGTTTAGTCGAAGAGAAAAGATGGGAACATGATCTAAAACACGCTATTGAAAACCAGGATGTTGAAACTTTTAACTACCCTGTTCTTGATGTGAACCGACATCTTGTTCATTACCAATGCTGGGCAGGCGTAAATGTAGACGGTGAGCTGCGAAAAAATGGCTATTATGCTCATTGGGCACGTTATCTAGGGCTATTACCTCAATTAGAGTTGACGACTATCACTCACCTAATGGATACCATTAAATATTCCGAAGCGATATCCAAGTATGCGTTTCTTTGCTCTGAGCAGTTATTAGTTGACTCTGCACTTTTATCGCAACTTTACGCTCGATTAGACGCGGATAAAAAGGTGGCAACGCAACTGTGCTTCGAAGTACGAGAATCTACCGCTAACCGTTTCCCAAATGAATTTAAAGCGTTTTGTAACGCTCTTAAAGCCAGAGAATGCCAGGTTGGCCTTAAGCGTGTAGGCGAGTCTTTCTCACAATTATTGAACGTGCAAGAGCTAGGTTTAGATTATGTGAAAATTGATTCTGCCTTTATGACTGACATCGAATTTAACCCAGCCAACCACGCGTTTATCAGAGGTTTTTGTTCATTAGCTCATACTTTTGGCATCAGCGTGTACGCAGATGGCGTTAAACGCCCAGACCATAAAGCTTTATTTATAGAACTAGGTATTGATGGAGTGGTATCTCACATTGAGGTCATAGAGCATATTTTAGATGACTAAACTCGCCGAGTTTGAGTAATAGACCGATTCGATCTTTTGCCTCAAATTTGTGTAGTAGCGTACCAACATATTCCTTAACGGTGCGCTCGGTAATTCCATGCGCTCTCGCTATCTCTTTGTTACTCAAGCCCTCTAATATACCATTTAACACATCTTTTTCTCTGTTGGTTAGCCCTTGTAGCGAGGGGATAACACGCCCCGTTTGTCTATTAGCGGCTACATTTGATATAGACACAGCGAGCAGCTCACTTGGTAACCATATGCCCCCCGCTTCAAGAACACGTGTCACCGAGGCCAGTAAAGATTGCGTCGCTAGCGCATGACAATATGCTCTAGCGCCCATCATTAGTGCCGTTTGCATTTCTACCCGATCATACTTGTAAGTGAGTAAGGCGATATTGTCGACTTTCTGCTTAGCGCCAATGAGCCGCTGACGCCAATTATCATTACTCGCCAATATCCAGATACAATCACTTTTATCACAATTTAGCTGTTCAACTCGACTGTAACTAGTCCACGAATACCGTGCTAGCGCCCCTTGCAAGTCTTTTTCTGCAATGAAATTTCTCATTAACGCTCTCGCAGTGCAGAAGCTGTCACATTGAAAAGGGGGGATAAAATATAATTAAGCACCGTTTTCTTACCCGTCAGTATGTCTACCTGTACAATCATTCCAGGCAGTATTTCTAACGCCTCATTCGCAATGCTTTTCTTCGTCTCAAGTCTTACTAGGTAATAAGTTTCGTCTTTTTCGTTAGTGATAGCATCGGCACTGATGTGTTGAACTTCAGCAGACATACCACCATAAATAGTAAAGTCATAAGCACTGAACTTTAAGATAGCCTGCTGCCCTTCTCGAATAAACGCAATGTCTTTAGGCGAGACTTTTGCCTCAACAATAAGTTGGTCATCTTGAGGGACGAGTTCTACAACAGCGCTACCGGGGGTGATAACGCCCCCAATGGTATTGATTAGCAACCGCTGTACCGTGCCATTAATCGGTGATTTTAGCGCCGCTTGCGACACGACATCTTCCAAACTGGTTTGAGACTGCTGCAACGTCGCCATTTCAGCGGTGGCTTCGGTCAATTCTTGATTCCATCGGTTAACGAGTTTAAGGCGTGCTTCTTCCTTCTTAATAATTTCCTCTTCGATGGCGTTTAGTCCACGCTCAATCGCTACCTTGGACTTGGCGATGTTTCCCTCTAGCTCTACTATTTGACGCTCTAAACGAAGAATTTCAATTTCCGAAACAGCGCCTGATGCAAGTAATGGCTTGGTCACAGAGAGCTCTTTCTTTGAGAGGAACAAAACGTTTTGATACTGGGAAAGATTCGCTCGCTCTTCTTCCACGTCTTGACGGCGTTGCATAATACGAGAATCCGATCCTGCTGCGACTTCATCAAGCTCAGCCAAGTTGGAATTGTAGAGCTTGCGTTCGTTATCAACGACAGTTGGTGCCCGTTCGCGAAGCTCTCGATTAAACCGCAATACGTCACCTTGGGTAAGCGCAGATAAGCGCTGCACTTTCGCCGCCAGCGCCGCAAACTGGGTTGTGTTTTCTTCAAGGCTTGACAAAAAGCGGGTAGGATCAACCTTTAATAACACTTGCCCAGCTTCAACCGTTTGCCCTTCTCGTACTAATATATCCTGTACAATTCCTCCGTCGTAGGATTGGAGAACCTGTAGTTGCTGCGACGGTATAACTTTCCCATCGCCTTTTGCCACTTCATCAATCTCTGCAAAATACGACCATATCACCAAGAGTAACAAAACTAGCGTCACCAGATACAAGAGACCACGGGCTTTCACAGGGGTTTGCATTATCCGTGACCACTCGGCTTCCAATACCCAATCCTGACCTGGAGGCGGCGCTAGCCAACCTCGCATTAATCGCTGCAACCAGTCTTTTTTCTCACCACCACTATTAGAAATCATGGCGCCCTCTTAAGCTTTTGACTTGGCTGTTTAAATTGAACAAGTACGTCTTCCTTTTTACCGTCAGCGATGACTTTTCCGTTCTCGACAACAATCACACGCTCAACAAGGTCGAGCAAGGTTGTTCGATGGGTATTGATGATCAGTGTTTTGCCTGCTGTGGCAGCTTTTATGGTTTCCTTCATTTGCGCTTCGTTAGTTGAGTCCATGGCTGAGGTAGGTTCATCCATGATATATATTGCAGGGTCTCGCACTATGGCTCTGGCCATCGCTACTGCTTGTCGCTGGCCACCAGAAAGTAAGCTACCTCGCTCACCTACATTTTGATCTACCCCATTGGCATTACCGTTAACAAGCTTGGCCAAACCACACTGGGTCAGTACCTCCCAAAAGTCACTTTCATCGATACCTAAATCTTGAGACATAATATTGTCTTTCAATGAACCGTAGAAAAGGCTGACGTCTTGCGGCACATAGCCTATTTGTTTACGAAGTAGTGTTGGGTCGTATTGCTGCAGGTCGATACCGTCCATAAGTAACTGACCCGATTCAGGGCGGTAAAAAGCCATAAGCAATTTATTCAGCGTTGATTTTCCGCATCCGTTTTTCCCCAAAATAGCTACGTGTTCACCTTGTTTTATCGAGAAATTAACGTCTTTAAGCGCCAATACTGTTTCGTCTGGGTATTTAAAGCATAGCTGACAAGCATCTATATTCCCTTTAAGCACAACATTACTTTTTATTTGCTTGTTACTGCCTGTCTCACTCGGCAACGACATAATGTCGTCGAGGGCATTTTTTGCCGTCTCTGCGTGATGATATTGTGCCAATAGAGCCGCAGCTTGAGAGACCGGCCCCATGGCGCGGCTTGATAAAAGATAGGCGGCAATTAATCCACCTTGAGTGATCACACCCTCTATAATGAGGTAAACGCCCGTTAGGATGATGACGACGCCAACTGACTGCTGAACCCAAAGTGCTGCGTTGTTAACCGACATTGAAACCAGACGCAGCTTTGCATTAACTTTGGCAAGAAAGATTGTTTGTTTTTCCCACGCACTTTGGTTTCGGCTCTGGTAACCAAATGCTTTTATGTCTTCTAAAGAAGTGACGCTTTCAGTAACGAGAGAACTTTTACGAGAACTGATTTCCATTGATTCTTCTGACAGAGACCGCATTACGCGCTGTGCTTTCATGGCGTAAAGGAAGAGCGCGGTGGCGCCAATAAGAATAGGAATGATGAGATAAATATCAATCATGGCAATAATAGCCACAAACAAGAGCCCGAAGGGCAAATCAACCAATGCCACCAGAGTTACAGAGCCAAAAAACTGCCGAATGCTTTCAAACGACTGCAAGCTGTTTATAAACGAACCGCTTTTAGCAGGTTTGTTTGCCAAATTAATAGACAGGACTTTTTCCATAATTTTTGCAGATAAGGTGACATCCAGTCGGCTCGCTGCCAGCTCAACAAAATACTGTCTTAGCATGCGCAGTAAAAAATCTGCGGCGAGAACTAAAAGCACGCCGATGGCCAGCGCCCATAAGGTTTCAAGTGCCGCATTTGGAACTACCCTGTCGTACACGTTCATCACAAACAGAGGCAAAGCAATGGAAAGCAGACTGATAAAAACAGAGGCTAACAGTACATCGCGATATAGCCCTTTTGCTGATTTTATAGATGACCACAACCAATGACCTACCGATGACTTATCAATCTGAGCATTGGTTTCATGCGCGCGCATCTCTGGACGGACGAATATGATGTATCCCGTATAACGGGCGGCTAAGTCATCTCTTTGAATTTCGACTACGGCATCATCCAGTTCTGGATACGAAACCCTTGCATGGGAATGGTCAATACCGTGAAGCACGCAGGCCTGTTTTTCGTTTAATACTAAAACTGCGGGTAATAATGCAGTGTTGACATGGTCTAAATCCCGTTTAACTGTTCTGCTGGCGAGCCCCGCTCGCTTTGCCGCACGGTCAAACCCTGTGGGCGAGAGTTCGCCGTTATCCAAGGGAAGACCACTTAGCAGGCTAACTCGAGATACTTTTAAATGGTGCGCATGACAGATGGTCATTAAGCAATCCATCAATACGCCTCCTTGCTGTTCTAAATAGGATATGTCGTCTACGACCCTCTTTTCCTTCATATAAGCCTACACATCACTATTCGTTAGAAGGAAGCTGGATAATAGCCGCTTCAATTCTGCGATTACGGGCGTTTGCCAAGTCTGATTCTTCATCAACCAGCGGACGACTCTCTCCGTAACCAACCGCAGTAATTCTTCTAGCTTCTATATTTGCTTTGGTCATCAGCAACGACGCTACAGCTTTTGCTCTGCGTTCAGACAAGCGTTGGTTGTAAGCTGCATCTCCATCTAAAGAGGCATGACCGTGAATTATCACTCCTGAGCTTGGGTCGTTGTTTAGTGCTTCGATAACGTCTTGAAGCGAATTTTCGTACTTAGGCAAAACCTCGGTAGAGTTAGACGCAAACTCAATATTGACCTTAAACGAATCGATTATCTTCGCATTATCTAACGTAAAATCTGCAGCGCGTGATTCTGGTTCTGGCACTATCTCAGGCTCTTTGGCTTCACAACCAAAGTCATCGACCATGGCACCTGGTGTTGAATCGGCGCAGTCGTCCCACAAATCCACAATGCCGTCGCCATCTGTGTCGCGTTTGAGTATATTCAACTCATCTTCAAAGTTGGTGCGAACGGCTGGGCAGACGTAGTTGGGATCATAAGTAATATTTTGCTCTGCTTTGTCTAATACATCAGGCACGCCTTCTTTTGTGATCCCTAATGTATTCGCCAAGCTCCCAGAAGCTGCAAGCAGTCTTACGCGAGCTTTTTCCAGAGTATATTGCGCCTCTAAATACGCGCGACTTGATTCGTAGTACTCGTTTTCGGAATCGAGTAAGTCTAATAGAGAACGCTCACCAATAGTAAACTGATCCATGTATGCAGACTTTACTCTGTCTGAAGACAGGCGGTGGGCATTCAGTGAGGGTAGCTGCTCAGCAATATTGATAATGTCGTTATAAGCAATTTGTACCGTTTGTCTCATATCGATACAGGCTTTGTCCCGCAAGTCTTTTGCTAAATCAACCTGCGACAATGCTTGTCGAATCGCTGCGCGGTCCGAACCGCCGTTATACAAGTTATAAGAAAAATTAACGCCAACGCTCGCCTCGGTAATGGTATTATTTAATGCAGCTTGATCTCGAGTTTGCGCACCATAACTTGCGGTCAGGTTTACCTGAGGGTGGTAAAGACTTCTTGCGCTATCAACCGCATAACGTTGTGCATCTATATTGTAAATAGCAGCGTTGAACTGAGGATTGGTGCCGTATGCACTGGTGAGTAAGGTTTGAATATCTGTAACACTTGCATCAACATAGGCAGAGTTTAACGTTACCGGCTGCAAGTTGTTCGCGGGCTTCTCGCCCACCAACCGTAAAAAGCGAGCGGTAACATCGTGCAAATTAGACAGTTCAGTAAGCACGTTAGACTCGGCGAGAGAAAGACGACCACTGATTTGCTCTAGGTCAGCTCTGCGACCGACACCTGCCTCAACACTCTCTTCAATTTGTTTGAATACATCTACGTGAGTAATCAAATTTTCTTCAGCGAGCTTTAGAAGCTCCCGGAACAACTGCACGTCCATATAAGCTAGAGATGTATCTAGAGACTTCTGCTCAATTTCACCCATTAGTTCGAAAAAGCGGACAACTTGCGCTTGCTTGAACCGCTTTACTTCACTGCTTGTCAAAAAGCCGTCGTATAGCATTTGGGTTAGCGTAATTTGCCCAGTATGCCCCATGTATTCTCGATCTAACCCATAATTTCTATCGCTATATGCGCTCGATGCCAATACATCTACTTGCGGGCGAAATCCACCCCGCGCGATATCAACATCTGACATTGCTACTTGAAGTTGTCGCCAACTGGCTTGCACTTCTGGATTTTCATTTACCACCTTGCGAACATAGTCTTCCAAATTGACTGACGAAGCATTAGTTCCATTGCTCTGCGCGACGGCAGCGTTAACAAGGACAGCGCCAACTGCACCAATTACAATCTTGGTAAGCACTGAATCCATTACATTCATATGTAAATCTCACTAAATAAAAACCGGCAACATTTGCTTGGTTTCTTACTTAGAAAAGTAGACGCTGTGCGTAATTGTGCAAACCTAGCATCCAATTAATAGACTAATTATTAACAAATTAGGGGGAACTACCTAGGTTTTATACCAAAGGATATGTGCCACCCGTACTACGGTCCGGTAACGGGATAGAAAAGCCCTGCTACGCTTTTTGTATAGCGTGAAAATTTATCGGTTGAGAGGAAATTATGGCTGAAGTAATCATTGCAGAAGTAAACGGCAAGGCTTCTTTAGTACGTGTTGAAACGGGTGAGCTTGTCAACGTCACTGTAGATATGACGGTAGCCGAAGGTGACATATTAACCGTATCTGCTGATGGATTTGTTACCGTAAGTGTAGATGGAGAACTCCGCACACTTCCTGCCGGACAAAGCGTTACTTTCCCGCTGCAATTAGATTTCACTGAAAATAATTCTGACGATGAATTTGGTGTTTTTGATGAGAGTATCAATGAGCTAACAGCACTACTTGACGGTATTGACGGCATAGACAGTAACAACCAAGAAGGTGACGCTGACTTCCTTGATGCGCTTGCTGGTGACGGAGACATTTTAGAGTCGCTAGAAGCAACCGCAGCGGGCCTTGATGGCGGCGCTGGTACTGACGGCGGTAGTAATTTTGTGCGCGTTGACCGCATAAACGAAAAAATCGACCCAGTGGGTTTCCAGTTCGATCAAAGTACAAATCGCGACGACGATATTACGCCAGTTGAGTTTTCTGGCACTGGTGAGCAAGCACAAGATATTTCACTTACCCTAGATGCGATAGGCTTGACGAACGACACCACTCCTACTCTATCGGGGATTACTTCAGCAATTCCAGGCAGTACAGTCACGCTGACCGTTACCGACAGTGCTGGGAATATTCAAATTGTCACGGCTATTGTACAAGACGATGGCACATTCAGCGTAGACGTACCAAATGCTCTGGCTGATGGTGAGTTCACCGTAGATGCTACCGTGTTAGAACCTACAGGTAACACTGCAAATAGTTCTATCACCGGTGAAATTGACGCTACCGCCCCTTCAATTACCATCAATGCACCGGGTTCTGATAACGACACCACGCCTACCCTATCAGGTACCACTGATGCCACTCCTGGCAGCACGGTTACGCTAACCATTACCGATAGCGCAGGTAACACGCAAACTGTGACTGCGATAGTTCAGGCAGACGGCACGTATAACGTTGATGTGACCGTTGAATTGGCCGAAGGTGAATTTACCGTTAACGCCAGTGTGACGGATGAAGCAGGCAATACAGCAACCGCTGATACCACAGGGGAAATTGATACCACCGCCCCAACCATTACCATTAATGCGCCAGGTTCCGATAACGACACCACGCCTACCCTATCAGGTATCACTGATGCCGCCCCTGGCAGCAAAGTTACGCTAACCATTACCGATAGCGCGGGCAACACGCAAACCGTGACTACCATTGTGCAAGCAGACGGCACGTATAGCGTTGATGTGCCCGTTGAATTGGCCGAAGGTGAATTTACGGTTAACGCCAGTGTGACGGATGAGGCTGGCAATACAGCAACCGCTGATACTACAGGTGAAATTGACACCACTGCGCCGACGATCACTATCGACACCATAGCGACTGGTAACGACACCACGCCTACCCTATCAGGTATCACTGATGCCGCCCCTGGCAGCACAGTTACGCTAACCATTACCGATAGCGCAGGCGTTACTCAAACCGTAACTGCCATTGTGCAAGCAGACGGCACCTATAGCGTTGACGTACCTGCTGAATTGGCCGAAGGTGAATTTACGGTTAACGCCAGCGTCACCGACGAAGCAGGCAATACCGCAACCGCTGATACCACGGGCGTGATAGACACCACTGCGCCGACGATCACTATCGACACCATAGCGACTGGTAACGACACCACGCCTACCCTATCAGGTATCACTGATGCCGCCCCTGGCAGCACAGTTACGCTAACCATTACCGATAGCGCAGGCGTTACTCAAACCGTAACTGCCATTGTGCAAGCAGACGGCACGTATAACGTTGATGTGACCGTTGAATTGGCCGAAGGTGAATTTACCGTTAACGCCAGTGTGACGGATGAAGCAGGCAATACAGCAACCGCTGATACCACAGGGGAAATTGATACCACCGCCCCAACCATTACCATTAATGCGCCAGGTTCCGATAACGACACCACGCCTACCCTATCAGGTATCACTGATGCCGCCCCTGGCAGCAAAGTTACGCTAACCATTACCGATAGCGCGGGCAACACGCAAACCGTGACTACCATTGTGCAAGCAGACGGCACGTATAGCGTTGATGTGCCCGTTGAATTGGCCGAAGGTGAATTTACGGTTAACGCCAGTGTGACGAATGAGGCTGGCAATACAGCAAACGCTGATACCACAGGCGTGATTGATACCACTGCGCCGTCGATCACTATCGACACCATAGCTACTGATAATGATACTACGCCTACCCTTTCAGGCACCACGGATGCCACACTGGGTAGCACAGTTACGTTAACCATTACCGATAGCGCAGGCGTTACTCAAACCGTAACTGCCATTGTGCAAGCAGACGGCACCTATAGCGTTGACGTACCTGCTGAATTGACCGAAGGTGAATTTACGGTTAACGCCAGCGTCACCGACGAAGCAGGCAATACAGCAACCGCTGATACTACAGGTGAAATTGACACCACTGCGCCGACGATCACTATCGACACCATAGCGACTGGTAACGACACCACGCCAACCCTTTCAGGTACCACTGATGCCACATCGGGAAGCACAGTAACACTTAGCATTACCGATAGTGCGGGCAACACGCAAACTGTAACTGCCATTGTGCAAGCAGACGGCACGTATAGCGTTGACGTACCGGCTGAATTAGCTGAAGGTGAATTTACGGTTAACGCCAGCGTGACGGATGAGGCTGGCAATACAGCAACTACAGATACCACGGGCGTGATTGATACCACTGCACCGTCGATCACTATCGACACCATAGCGACAGGTAACGACACTACGCCTACGCTTTCAGGTACGACTGATGCCACGCCCGGCAGCACGGTTACACTAACCATTACTGATAGCGAGGGCGATAAGCAAACTATTACAGCTATTGTGCAGGCAGACGGCACGTATAGTGTGGATGTACCGGCTGAATTAGCCGAAGGCGAATTTACGGTTAACGCCAGCGTGACGGATGAGGCTGGCAATACAGCAACTACAGACACCACAGGCGAAATTGACACCACTGCGCCGACGATCACTATCGACACTATAGCGACTGGTAACGACACCACACCAACCCTTTCAGGTACCACTGATGCTACACCGGGTAGTACAGTTACATTAACTATCACCGATAGCGCGGGCAACACGCAAACTGTAGCTGCCACTGTGCAAGCAGACGGCACCTATAGCATTGATGTACCTGCTGAATTAGCTGAAGGTGAATTTACGGTTAACGCCAGCGTAACTGATGAAGCAGGCAATACGGCCAATGCTGACGCTCAGGGTGCTATCGACGTGACGGCGCCAACCATCTCATTAAACGACCCAGGAATAAATGGCGATGCTACACCCACACTTTCGGGGTTAGCGGATGCCGTGCCCGGAAGCACCATAACGCTTACTGTTACCGATAGTGCTGGCGTTACTCAAACCTTTACCACCACTGTACTTGCCGATGGTAGCTTTACCGCTGAAGTTCCAAATGCGGTGGCAGAGGGTACATACAGCGTAACTGCCGAGGTGACAGATGATGCGGGTAACACCGCACAAGCAACAGCAAGTGGCGATTACGATTCTACGAGTCCTTCTACGACTGTAAATCAACCTGCGCCAACGAACGATACTACGCCAAACGTTTCTGGTGAAACCGATGCCCCTCCAGGCAGTGAAGTCGTCATTGTTGTTACAGATAGCGAGGGTAACGAGCAAACAATCGTCACTACAGTGGGCGCTGACGGCACGTTCAACGAAGATGTGCCAGCGGAACTTAGCGAAGGTGAGTACACGGTAGATGTTACTGTAACAACACCAGCAGGCAACAGTTCTACCACCACAGCTACAGGAGAAATAGACACTACCGCACCAGCGCTTTCTTTAGACCCGCAAACTGACGGTAGCGACACCACGCCAACGATTTCTGGCTCTACCGATTTACCACCTGGTTCAACAGTAACTATTGTGGTGACCGACAGCGCGGGCAACACACAAGCTATCGATGCCATCGTTGATGAGAACGGTGATTTTAGCGTAGACGTACAAACGCCGCTTACTGAGGGTGAATATACCGTAGAAGCCAGAGCAACAGACGAGGCAGGCAATACAACGACTGTCACTGAAAATGGCGGCAACATTGATACGCAAGCCCCCACCATTTCACTAGAACCACTTGGCACAGGTAACGACACGACACCGTCAATTAGCGGTTCTACAAACTTGGAAGCGGGCAGCACGGTTACACTTACCGTTACCGATAGTGCTGGAAACAGCCAAACCTTTACTGCCACAGTAGACGAGAACGGCGAATTTAGCGCAGACGTGCCTGCCGAACTCGCTGACGGCGACTACACTGTTGAAGCAACAGCTACCGATGCTGCGGGTAATAGTGCTTCGACGTCACAAACTGGCACCGTGGACAGCAATGCGCCAAGCTTAACCCTTGACCCACTGGGTGATGATAACGACACCACGCCCACTATTTCCGGCACTACCGATTTACCCGCTGGCAGCACTGTTACACTGTCTGTTACCGATGCGCTTGGCAATACACAAACGTTCGCGGCGACGGTAGATGGTTCAGGTAATTTCAGTGTCGATGTGCCCAACCCATTAGCGGAAGGTGAATATAGCGTAACGGCTACAGCAACTGACGGCGATGGTAATGCGACAATAGTAACCGACAATGGCGGCGTTGTAGATACCACCGCGCCTACGCTTACCCTTGAAAACCCTGGCAGCACGGGCGACACCACACCCACACTTTCAGGCACAACAGACCTTCCTGAAGGAAGCACGGTTACACTTGTCGTAACAGATAGCGCTGGAAACACGCGAACTATCAATGCCTTGGTCGATGCGAATGGTAACTTTAGCGTAGATGTGCCAAACGCACTTGCTGACGGCGACTTTACTGTGACTGCCAGTGCAACCGACAGTGCAGGCAATACCGCGAATGCCAATACAACAGGTAATGTAGATAGTGAAGCGCCACTGTTAGCCCTTGATACACAAGGCGCTACCAGCGATGTTACCCCAACTATCACAGGTACTACCGACGTGGCACCTGGCACACTGGTTACCATTACTGTGGTAGATGCCAACGGTAGCTCGCAAAGTTTCCAAGCAGCCGTGCAAGCAGACGGCACGTTCAGTGCTGATGTGCCTAGCGCCCTGGCTGAAGGCGACTTTACCGTTACGGCAACAGTAAGCGATGCACAAGGCAACACCGCGACGGCAAACGAAACAAATGGAAGTATTGATACACAAGCACCTATTGTTACCGTTAACCCGTTAGATTCAGGTAATGACACTACGCCGGTTATTTCAGGTAATACAGATTTATCTGAAGGCGCTGTCGTTGTGATCACCGTAACTGACAGCAATGGCGACACGCAAACCATTAACGCATTGGTTGATGCAGATGGCAACTTTGCTACAGAAGTATTATCTCCACTGCCTGAAGGAGACTACAGCGTCGAAGTTACTGCAACAGATGATGCAGGTAATTCAACAACCGCAACTGAGGACGGTGGCAATATTGACACCACCGCCCCTGTACTTACGCTAGATCCGCAGGGCACAGGCAACGATGAAACGCCTAACATATCGGGCAGCACTGATTTAGCACCGGGAAGCACGGTAACGTTAACCGTCACAGATAGCGCAGGCAATACACAAACCTTTGACGCCATTGTGGACGCAAACGGTGACTTCAGTGCGGATGTTCCAAACGCTATACCAGACGGCAGCTACACTGTAACAGCAAGTGCCTCAGACGATGCAGGTAATACAACCACCACCTCTGATACCGGTACGCTAGATACCAGCGCCCCTGCGTTGACACTAGATGCGCAAGTTACGGTTAGCGATACTACACCAACCATTTCAGGTACGACTGACCTACCCGCGGGTTCAACCGTGACGCTTTTTGTCACTGACAGTGCAGGCAACACCCAAACCTTTACTGCACTTGTTGATGCGAGCGGTAACTTTAGTGCTGATGTCCCCGCGCCTCTTGCCGAAGGTGATTACTCAGTAACCGCTACCGCTGCAGACAGCAACGGAAATAGTGCATCTGTCACCGACAATAACGGTATCGTCGATACCGTCGCCCCCGTTATTTCACTAAATGCGCTGGGTTCAAATAACGATACTACGCCGACCATTTCAGGTACTACGGACTTAGCAGCAGGTGAGAGCGTAACACTGTCGATCACCGATAACGCTGGCAATACACAAACGGTGACCGCAACGGTTGACGCAAACGGCAACTTTACTGTGGATGTGCCAGCTGCACTGGCTGAAGGTGACTATACGGTTACCGCAACGGCCACCGACGATGCTGGCAACAGTGCGTCAGCCAATGCAACAGGCACCATAGACACCACAGCGCCTACCCTAACCTTAGACCCTCAAGGATTAGGCAACGACACAACGCCAACCATTTCGGGAAGTACAGATCTAGCGGAAGGTAGCGTGGTCTCCTTGGTTATCACAGACAGTGCTGGCAACATTCAAACGGTTACAGCAACAGTTGATGCTGCAGGAAACTTTGCGGTTGATGTGCCCAGTGCCCTTGCTGAAGGCTCGTACAGTGTTGAAGCTACCGCCATTGATGAAGCAGGCAACAGCACGTCGGTTCTCGATAATTCAGGCGTAATCGACATCACGTCACCTGAGCTAAATCTTGACGAATTAACGCCAGAGAATAACGCTACGCCAACCATTTCTGGCACCACAAACCTTCCAGCTGGCGCCATTGTCACATTAACGGTGGTCGACAGTGCGGGTAATACGCAAACCTTTGCCGCTACGGTACAAACCAACGGCAGTTTTTCAGCCAACGTACCTTCACCACTAGCTGAAGGTGACTATACGGTTACCGCAACGGCTCAAGACGCGGCAGGTAACCAAGGTTCTGATTCTGAAACGGGTGGCAGCGTAGATACCACAGCGCCTGTTATCACTCTGGATCCGCTTGGTACAGGTAACGATAACACGCCTACCATTAGCGGAAACACCGACCTGGCCGCAGGAAGCACAGTAACTATCACAGTAACTGACAGCGTTGGCACTGTGCAGACGTTTACTGCAACCGTAGATGCTAACGGCGACTTCAGTGCAGATGTGCCTAATCCTATGGCAGACGGAAACTTCGACGTTACTGCAACGGCCACTGATGCTGCAGGCAATACTGCTACAGATACAGTGAGCGGCGACATAAACTCTGCCGCACCTACCCTATCCCTTGATCCTCTTGGGTCTGGCAACGACACCACACCGACTATTTCAGGTAACACCGACTTAGCGCCAGGTAGTACTGTAACGCTGACTGTGACTGACAGTGCTGGAACCACACAGACATTCAGTGCCATAGTGCAAGGCGATGGAAGCTTTACGGCTGATGTTCCTGCAAGCTTACCTGAAGGTGACTATTCTGTTACTGCGACCGCCACAGACGGCGCTGGCAACAGTGCATCAGTGACCGAAAATGGCGGTAACATCGATACCACAGCCCCATCGATAACCATCGATACACAAGGGCTTGGCAATGATGCAACGCCATCTATCTCTGGCACCACAGACCTCAATGCTGGCGAAACCGTTAGCATAAGCGTGACAGACAACGCTGGAAATACCCAAACATTCACTGCAACCGTTCAAAACGATGGCACTTACAGTGCTGATGTTCCTGCCGATTTAGCTGAGGGCAGTTTCAGTGTGACTGTCACTGCGACTGACGATGCGGGTAATTCAGCAACGGCAATAGATAATAACGGTGTCATAGACACAGCAGCCCCCACCATAACGTTAGACGCACAAGGCCTGACCAACGACGCTACACCGACTATATCGGGAACCACCGACTTGGCTGCGGGAAACACTGTAAGCATTAGCGTGACTGACAGCCAAGGCAATACGCAAACCCTCACTGCCACCGTTCAAGCGAACGGTAGCTTTAGCGCTGATGTGCCAGTTGACCTTGCAGAAGGCGATTACACAGTAGAAGTGACGGCGACTGATGATGCGGGAAATCAAAACACAGCGGTTGATAATAACGGTACAGTTGACACCACTCCACCTGTTATCAACTTAGATCCAGTAGCCAGCGGCAATGACGCAACGCCAGTATTAAGCGGTACTACCGACTTGCCAGAGGGAGCAACAATTACGCTGGTTGTCACCGATGCAGGCGGTAACGTACAAAATCTTACCGCCACGGTAAATGCGGATGGCACTTTCTCAGTTGAAGTACCCAGCGCGCTTGTTGATGGCGATTACGATGTAACAGCCAGTGCGAGCGATGCTGCGGGCAATAGCACGACAGTGACGGATAGCGGCAATATTAATACAAGCGCCCCGGACATTACACTAGATGCCCTTGGCCAGACAAACGACGCTACGCCTCTTATTTCAGGTACAACTAACGCGCCAGTTGGTGCAACCGTCACTTTAACAGTGACAGATAGTGCTGGAGCAGTTCAAACCTTTACTGCAACAGTACAAGGAGATGGCACCTTCAGCGCAAGCGTACCGTCAGACTTGGCCGAAGGTAGCTACACAGTTGTCGCAGAGGTGACTGACGGAGCCGGAAATACAGGCTCTGACTCTGAAACTGGCGGTGTGGTAGATACCACATCACCGGCTATTGATGTGGCAGATCCGGGTGTTGGCAATGATGCAACACCGACCATTAGCGGAACGACAGACCAGCCAGCCGGAAGCACGGTTTCAATTACCGTCACCGATAACGCTGGCAATATACAAACCTTATCAGCAACCGTGCAAAGCGACGGCTCTTTTAGCGTAGACGTACCCGCCACTTTGGCTGAGGGTAGCTACACAGTTCAGGCTACGGTTGTTGATGAAGCTGGCAATACAGCGTCCGACGCTGAAACCGGCTTAATCGACACAATTTCACCTGTTATTACGCTGGACGAGCCAGGCACAGTTAGCGACTCAACCCCAACCATAAGCGGCACTGTAGATTTACCGCAAGGCTCTACAGTGCAAATAACGGTTGTTGATAGTGCGGGTAATACTCAGGTGTTCTCTGCATTGGTTGCCGCGGGCGGCGCATTCTCTGCCGACGTGCCAGCGGCAATGGCTGAAGGGAACTTCACTGTTTCAGCAAACGCGACTGATACAGCAGGCAACAGTACAACCAATAACGAGGCAGGCGTAGTTGATACACTTGTACCTACGCTTACCATAGATGTTGCCGATACCACTAACGACGCGACGCCACTCATTACCGGTACAACCGATGAACCTGCGGGCTCTGTGGTCACTATTTTGGTAACGGATAGCGCTGGTGCGACCCAGACCTTAAGTGCAGTGGTACAGGCCGATGGTTCTTTCTCTATCTCCCCTGGTACGGATTTAGCTGAAGGCGACTTCACGGTAAGCGCTACCATCAGTGATGAGGCAGGTAATACAGCGACAGCGAGTGATGCTGGAAGCATAGACGCTACAGCACCATCACTAACCTTAACGCCACTTGAGGAAGGCAATGACACAACGCCTACTCTATCTGGTAGCACAAACCTTGCGCAGGGTAGTGAAGTTACACTTGTGGTAACTGACAGCGCGGGAAATGTTCAAACCCTCACAGCTACAGTTGATGCAAATGGAAACTTTACAGTGGATGTGCCTGCGCCTTTAGCTGAAGGTGCATACAGTGTTGAAGCCACGGCGAGTGATGAAGCGGGTAATAGCACTACCGTCGTAGACAACACAGGTATTATTGATACAACAGCCCCTACTCTATCGTTAGATACACTAGCCTCAGACAGCGACACAACGCCTACAATATCAGGGAATACTGACCTGCCTGCAGGCGCGACAGTAACGATTACGGTTACGGATAACGCAGGTGTAAGTCAAACCTTCGATGCAACCGTTCAGGGAGACGGCAGTTTCTCGGCCGATGTGCCAAGCCCAATGGCTGAAGGAGGGTATACCGTTACCGCCGTTGCCCAAGACCCAGCAGGTAATGAGACTACTGCCACTGAAACAAACGGTAGCGTAGACACTACCGCGCCGACGATCAATTTAGATGCACAAGGCACAGGTAACGATACCACGCCAACCGTCACCGGTAGCACCGATTTAAGCCCAGGTAGTTCAGTGACCATAACCGTCACCGACAGCGCGGGAGCAGAACAGACATTTACGGCTATTGTCGACAGCAACGGTAATTTCAGCGCCGACGTGCCCAATGCAATGGCAGACGGAAACTTCGATGTTACTGCTACCGCCACTGATGCCGCTGGAAACTCGGCGTCTGATACTACCAGCGGCAATATCAATACAGCCGTGCCAAACCTAACCTTGGACTCGCTTGGTACAGGAAACGACACAACACCAACCATTTCCGGTACTACAGATATTGCACCAGGCAGCACCGTATCCATCAGCGTTACCGATAGTGCAGGAAACACCCAAACATTTGGCGCCATTGTTCAAGCTAATGGCACCTTCTCTGTAGATGTGCCAGCAGCCTTATCTGAAGGTAATTATTCAGTCACCGCAAGTGCAACAGATGGCGCGGGTAATACGGCAACCGCAAACGAAAACGGCGGTGTTATCGATACTACTGCGCCAGCTGCGCCTACTGTTGATGCAGGCAATGGTACTGAAATTACCGGTACAGCCGAAGCTGGCGCTGTCGTAAACGTAGACGTTGACGGTGATGGCACACCTGATTTCACAGTGATTGCTGATGGCGATGGTTACTGGTCACTAACACCCACAACACCGCTAGCGGATGGCGTGGTTGTCACGGCAACAGCTACCGATGAAGCAGGCAATACGAGTAGCCCGGCGTCTGATACGGTAGACGCTGTTGCGCCAATCGTTGCCTTTAACGATCTAACGACTAATGACACCACGCCTGCACTTACCGGTTCGGTAGACGATCCAACCGCCATCGTGGTCGTTACCATTAACGGTACAGACTATACTGCTACAAATAATGGTGATGGAAGTTGGACGCTGGCTGACGATGCAGTGGCTGCACTTGCAGATGGTAGCTATACCGTTACGGTTACTGCTACTGATGCCGACGGTAACACCGGAACTAACTCTGGCACTGTGGTGATTGACACCACTGCTCCAGCAGCGCCTACCGTCGATGCAGGTAACGGCACTGAAATTACGGGTACTGCGGAAGCAGGGGCAACTGTAAATGTGGACGTGGATGGCGACGGCACGCCAGACTTCACCGTCATCGCAGATGGCGATGGAAATTGGTCAGTAACACCCACTACACCGCTTGCCGATGGCGTTGTAGTTACGGCAACGGCGGTTGATGAAGCTGGCAATGGTAGTGCGCCAGCGTCAGATACAGTAGACGCTGTTGCACCAGTCGTTGCAATCAATGACTTAACCACTAATGACGCTACACCAGAGCTAACCGGAACGGTTGACGATCCAAGCGCTATCGTAGTAGTGACCATTGATGGCGTGGACTACACCGCAACTAACAATGGCGATGGAAGCTGGACCCTGGCTGACGATGCAGTGGCTGCACTCGCAGATGGTAGCTATACCGCTACCGTTACTGCCACGGATGCCGATGGCAATGTAGGTTCAAATTCAGGAACGGTAGTGATTGATACTACACCACCTTTCATACCTACTGTGGATGCGGGCAACGGTACCGAAATTACCGGTACCGCTGAAGCCGGTGCAACCGTAAATGTGGACGTGGATGGCGACGGCACGCCTGATTTCACCGTCATCGCTGATGGCGACGGCAATTGGAGTATTACGCCTGATACACCGCTTGCCGATGGCGTAATTGTGACCGTAACGGCAACTGACGCAGCGGGTAACATTAGCAACCCAGCCTCAGACACGGTTGACGCGGCAGCGCCAGTCGTTACCTTCAACGATTTAACGACTAATGATACAACACCGGCGCTTACTGGTTCCGTTGACGACCCAACGGCTACTGTAGTAGTCACTATTGACGGTAATGACTACACCGCCACTAACAACGGTGACGGCACTTGGACGCTAGCTGATGATGCGGTGGCGGCACTTCCTGAAGGTAGCTATACCGCAACGGTTACTGCAACCGACCCAGAAGGTAATGTGGGTACTAATACTGGCACAGTGGTTATTGATACCACAGCACCAGCAGCGCCTACCGTTGAAGCGGGCAACGGCACTGAAATTACCGGCACAGCCGAAGCGGGCGCAACGGTAAATGTGGATGTAGACGGAGACGGCACGCCAGATTTCACTGTCATCGCTGATGGCGACGGCAATTGGAGCGTAACGCCAGATACACCATTAGCAGATGGAGTTGTAGTAACGGCAACAGCAACCGATGAAGCGGGCAACACAAGTGGGCCTGCATCTGACACGGTAGACGCCGTGGCACCTGTTGTAACCATCAATGATGTAACGACCAACGACACTACGCCTGCACTAACGGGTACGGTTGATGACCCAACGGCTACTGTAGTAGTCACCATTGACGGCAACGACTATACCGCTACCAATAACGGTGACGGTACGTGGACGCTGGCCGATGACGTAGTCGCTACACTCGCCGAAGGTAGTTACCCAACATCTGTTACTGCAACTGACGATGCGGGTAATACCGATACCGACACTGGTACTGTAGTAATTGATACCACCGCGCCTACCGTTGCAATAAACGATCTAACCACCAACGACACCACGCCTGAGCTTACTGGTACGGTAAACGACCCCAATGCGGTTGTGGTGGTCACTATAGACGGCAAAAACTACACCGCCACTAATAACGGGGACGGCACATGGACGTTAGCCGATGATGTAGTTGCCACGTTAGCTGAAGGTAGTTACCCAACGTCAGTGACTGCAACAGACGCCGCAGGCAACACGGTAACCAGCACGGGCACGGTGGTAATTGATACCACTGCACCTACGGTGGCCATTAACGATCTAACCACCAACGACACCACGCCAGAACTTACCGGTACGGTAAACGACCCTAATGCGGTTGTGGTGGTGACCATTGACGGCAATGATTACACCGCTACGAACAACGGTGACGGCACATGGACGCTGGCTGATAACGTAGTCGCCACACTCGCTGAAGGCAGCTACCCAACTTCGGTAAGCGCAACAGACGCTGCAGGTAACACGGTAACCAATACGGGTACTGTAGTGATTGATACCACAGCACCTACGGTAGCCATTAACGATCTAACCACCAACGACACCACGCCAGAGCTTACCGGTACGGTAAACGACCCCAATGTGGTTGTGGTGGTAACGATTGATGGTAATGATTACACCGCTACGAACAACGGTGACGGCACATGGACGCTGGCTGATAACGTAGTCGCCACACTCGCTGAAGGCAGCTACCCAACTTCGGTAAGCGCAACAGACGCTGCAGGCAACACCGTCACCAATACAGGTACAGTGGTTATTGATACCACCGCGCCTACGGTTGCAATAAATGACCTTACCACCAACGACACCACGCCTGAACTAACCGGTACGGTGAACGATCCGAATGCGATTGTGGTAGTCACTATTGACGGTAATGATTACACCGCTACGAACAACGGTGACGGCACATGGACGCTAGCTGATAACTTAGTCGCCACACTCGCTGAAGGCAGCTACCCAACATCGGTAAGCGCGACAGACGCCGCGGGCAATACGGTGACCAGTACAGGTACAGTGGTAATTGATACTACTGCGCCTACGGTAGCCATTAACGATCTTACTACTAACGACACCACGCCAGAGCTTACCGGTACGGTGAACGATCCGAATGCGATTGTGGTGGTGACCATTGACGGCAATGATTACACCGCTACGAACAACGGTGACGGCACATGGACGCTGGCTGATAACGTAGTCGCCACACTCGCTGAAGGCAGCTACCCAACTTCGGTAAGCGCAACAGACGCTGCAGGTAACACGGTAACCAATACGGGTACTGTAGTGATTGGTACCACAGCACCTACGGTAGCCATTAACGATCTAACCACCAACGACACCACGCCTGAGCTTACTGGTACGGTGAACGACCCCAATGCGGTTGTGGTGGTAACGATTGATGGTAATGATTACACCGCTACCAACAATGGTGACGGAACGTGGACGCTGGCCGATGATGTAGTTGCGACCCTTGCAGAAGGCAGTTACTCAGTCTCGGTGACGGCAACAGACGCCGCGGGCAACACCGTCACCAATACAGGTACAGTGGTTATTGATACCACCGCGCCTACGGTTGCAATAAATGACCTTACCACCAACGACACCACGCCTGAGCTTACCGGTACGGTGAACGATCCGAATGCAGTTGTGGTAGTCACTATTGACGGTAATGACTACACCGCTACCAACAATGGTGATGGCACGTGGACGTTAGCTGACAACGCAGTTGCTACACTCGCTGAAGGTAGCTATCCAACATCGGTAAGTGCAACAGACGCCGCCGGCAACACGGTAACCAATACGGGTACTGTAGTGATTGATACTACTGCGCCTACGGTAGCCATTAACGATCTTACTACTAACGACACCACGCCAGAGCTTACCGGTACGGTGAACGACCCCAATGCGGTTGTGGTGGTAACGATTGACGGCAACGACTATAACGCTACCAATAACGGTGACGGCACGTGGACGTTAGCTGACAACGCAGTTGCTACACTCGCTGAAGGTAGCTACCCCACTTCTGTTACTGCAACAGACGCCGCGGGCAACACGGTAACCAATACTGGTACTGTGGTAATTGATACCACCGCGCCTACGGTTGCAATAAACGATCTGACCACCAACGACACCACTCCAGAGTTAACTGGTACGGTGAACGACCCCAATGCGGTTGTGGTGGTCACTATAGACGGCAAAAACTACACCGCCACTAATAACGGGGACGGCACATGGACGTTAGCCGATGATGTAGTTGCCACGTTAGCTGAAGGTAGTTACCCAACGTCAGTGACTGCAACAGACGCCGCAGGCAACACGGTAACCAGCACGGGCACGGTGGTAATTGATACCACTGCACCTACGGTGGCCATTAACGATCTAACCACCAACGACACCACGCCAGAACTTACCGGTACGGTAAACGACCCTAATGCGGTTGTGGTGGTGACGATTGACGGCAACGACTATACCGCCACTAATAACGGGGACGGCACATGGACGCTGGCTGACAATATTGTCGCCCTGCTTGCTGAAGGTAATTATACGGCAACGGTTACCGCCACAGATGCTGTAGGCAACCTTGCTACTGACACAGGTACAGTTGTTATCGATACCAGTATTGATGAAAACAATAACGGTCAGACGGTAACGTTCGATAGTATTTCAAACGACTCTGGCGTTGCTGGAGACTTTATTACTAGCGATAGCACGCTTACGCTAAACGGAACGGTAGACCTTGGTGACAATACTACCCTAACCGTTACCGTTGATGGCACTTCCTATACCTTTGGCACTGACCCTGAACTTACTATTGATGGCAGCGGCAACTGGAGCCTGGATTTAACTGGCACACCGCTACCAGCGGGCACCTATGCCGTAGTGGCAACCGTCACTGATGAAGCAGGAAATACTGCGAGTACCGCTAGCCAAAACGTAGTTGTACAAGCGCTTGATGCTATAAACGACGGTAACACCGTTGATATGGGCGAACCTGTGGTCACGGTCAACCCACCGGAAACCACCAGCGACGTGCAAGTGATTGGCTTAGCAGAGTCTACAGGCGGTGTCGATGCAAGCGCATCTTTTGCCGTTTCTCCTAACCATGTGGGTGAAGTGTTAGTAGAAGTTGATCAAATAGCACTGGTTGCTGTTGCCGATGCCTACATTGTTGAGGTGTATGACGAGAGCGGTCAACTTGTTTACCAAGGGGTTAGCGCAGATTCACAACTTGCCGATGTCGGTGGACTAGACATTTTTGATGTTACCGGCGACGAGACCATTTCGTTCACGTTAGCAGGCCTTGATGCTGGCAACTACAGTGTGGTGGTCCGCAATGATGAGAACTTACTTGAAGACTTGTTAGACAACGACAATAGTAACGATGTTGACCTTGATGAACTTGGTACAGCTGGTGTTGTACTTGGGCCCGACAATCAAGCAGTAGTTCTTGATACTATTGAAACCACGTTAAATACCGGCGTTTTAGGTATTCCACTTGGTACGGTTGGCACGCAAGTAAGGGGAGTATTAGAAACACTTCTGGATACGACTACAGTAATTGGCGCAGGTCAGCTTGTTAATTTACTTACCGCGCCTCTTGATGCAATTGGTTTAACTGGCTTCCTTGATGATATTTTAAGCGTCATTGCCGATGCATTGCTCAGCAATACGCTAACCCTATTGCAAGACACCGACATCACAACCACGTTAACAGAATACACCTATACAGGTGATTTAGTGGCCCAAGGCAACTTAATTGACGGTGATATTAGTGGTGTAGGCGCAGACACTATTTTAGATGGTGCTCAAGTTACTGTTGTTACTAATTCGGCCGGTGATAGCGTCAATGTGCCTGCAACAGGTACTATAACCATCCAAGGTCAATATGGTGTATTAGAAATAGCTGCAGACGGCACTTACACCTACACCGCCGATGGTGACCGCAGCGCCATTGGGCAAGATGAAGTGTTTAACTACACCCTATCAGATGGTGAAACTTCAGATATTGCGACACTTACCATCACCATTTCTGGCAGCGACTTCCCACCAGTAGTCGCCCAAACCGATAACAATGATATGGAGCTAGGCGCACAAACCGCCATTGTGAACGCCCCAGTTACCGATAGTGACTTCCAAGTCATTGGCTTAGCCGAAGGTTCACCAGCGGCAGGGTCGCCAGAGGCTAGCACAACGCTTACCGTTGATGCTGGTTTCTTTGGCGAAGTGGTTGTAGAAGTTAGCCAAACAGCGTTAGTCGCCGTCGCTGATGCGTATCGTGTTGATATTATTGATGCAGATGGCAACGTGGTCGCCACGGCCATGACACCAGACAACCCTTTAATAGGTGATGTAGCAGGCGTAAACCTGATTGGGTTGACAGGTGACGATATACTTGTTGCTAAGTTTTCAGGGCTTCCAGCTGGTGAATATACCGTTGTAGTTCGCAACGATGATAGTGTACTCGAGTCTCTGCTTGATCAAGATGGTGACGGCTCGATTACCTTAACTGAACTAGGTGACGGTGGTGTTGTCCTTGGGGAAGAGAACCAAGACGTTGTATTGACTGCTGTAGAAGATGCACTGAATGGTACTAACGCGAGTGTTCTCAATGGTCTGGGTTTAGGTACGGTAGTACGAAATCTTATTCTAGAGCCGGCCTTGAGCACCGCAGACACTATAGGTGCCGGCGATTTAGTCAGCACAATCACCACAGGCCTGAATCTATTAGGGTTAGGCGCATTGGCAGATGCCGTATTAGACGCTGTTGCGGCGGCATTGCTAAGTAATACACTTACTTTACTACAATCTACCGATATAACTTCAACGCTCACTGAATACGCGTTTGAGGGCAGCACTACAACATCGGGAAATGTTATTGATGCTGCTAATACAGGTGATGTTGCAGATAGCATTGCTGAAGGCGGCGTAGTGACGCAAGTTACCCATACCAATGGGGAATCGGTAACCGTATTAGGTACTGGTTTGTCGGGCATTACTATTGAAGGTGACTATGGCGACCTCACCATTTTTGAAGACGGCAGCTACATCTATGTAGCCAACGGCGTGCGCGACGGCTTAGGCAATACTGATAGTTTTAGCTACACCATTTCAGACGGAACCAATACGTCTACTGCAAACTTGAACTTTAACCTGTCTGGACAAGGGGTATCCGCTGACTCGGCCCGTGCTGAATTAACCTATAACTTTGTATCTGAAGCTGGTCCAAGTGACATAGGTGCGCTTTCACATAGCTATTTGCTAGGACTTGGAGGAAGCTTTAGTGATACCAGCAGTACCTTTGCGGTAGCTACGAATACCACTCAAGATATCACCTTGAACGTCGATAATGGCAGCCTATTATCACTGGTTTCGAGCCTTACTTTAACAGTAGAAAGATTCGAAAACGGATCGTGGGAACCTTATAGAGTGTTCCCAAACGGCGAGCTCATTAGTTTGTTAGGCATTAACGGTGATACCGTGCTTACCGTCAACGGACTAACTGAAGGCTTATATCGTCTATCAATGAATGGCACCACGGGGCTTGGGGTAGCGGGGAGTATTAGTGTGGATCTATCCTCTACCGTCAACTACCTTGATCAGTTTGAAGTCAGTAGCGTACAAACCGCCACCGGTAATCTGTTCGAAAACGATATACTGTTTGGCCCAACATACGACGTGAGTGTATCTGCTGATGGAACTAACTTCCAAGACGCTTCGGGCGGCATTACGTTAGTGGGAGATTTCGGCACGCTGCAAATTGACGAAACTGGCGCTTACACTTATACCCCGGATAACACGCAAGCCGTATTTGGTGGGACCTTAACGGATACTTTTACTTACCGTATCGAATATCCAGACGGTACTATCGAAGAGGCAGAATTTAACGTGTTTGTAACGGCATCTGGTGAAGGTGTACCAGAAGTGGTAATGAGCAGTTCATCTGAGTCTGTAAGTGCATCAGATAGCAGCGGCACCGTGGTTACTGACGAGCCTACAGCACCTGACGAAATTGACCTAACAGGGCAAACCCTTCAAACAGTCGACCTTAACGCTGAAACTAGTCTGGTAACACCAGAAAACGAGCCTACTTCGCCGCTCATGAGTGCGGAACCAGTAGAGACCAAGCCTGATATCATTACGCTTCCTGAAGAGGAGGTCAGCACACTTGGCACCACTGTTGGCGATGGTTTTGGCGGTGGCGACACCATCGATTTATCAGGTATAACTTTAGACACGGTTGATATCGGCAACCCGATTTCAACTGCTCCAGAAGAAACGAGCCCGCTTTCTCCTGAGGCATCAACACCTGAAAGCACGTTGCCTGATGACACCATCACGCTTCCAGAAGAAGACGATATCGTCTCCGGGGGCCCGGTGACAGAGGTAACTGTTGACCTCGTCAATATTGATCTTCCCCCAGAAGAGTTGATTCTGCCATCAACAGAGCCTACTTCTGTGGATTCAAATAGTGAGGGCGTATCTCCTGATGCTAGTGACGGACTTGTAGGCGATACGTCTAAAGAAAGTGGCGGTGACGTGACAACCGCTTCTCCGACAGAGTCTGAAGTTTTGAAAACAGCGATAGATAAACTTCCACCAACTGACATCTAACCTTGTTGTGAAGTTAACCTAAAGCCCTCGTATTCGACGGGGGCTTTTTATTGGGTAGATTAGAATCACATGGTATTCATACCAATCCGCATAGATAAGCCGTTTTAGCCGCATAAGTACGTTGTTATAAAACACTACACCTTGTTGATTAATCAAAGGGTTTCGTATTTTCTGGAACTACGTATAATAAAGCTTCCTACGCATTAGGTCCCCATAGTTTAATGGATAAAACAAGGCCCTCCTAAGGCTTAGATGTTGGTTCGATTCCAGCTGGGGACGCCATTTTGACTGGCTTAAACCAAAAATTAAGTAAACCTTGCTATACATTTCGCTCCCCTATCATCATGTTTATTTCTTCTACTTTGGTTGTAATTTAATCGAATTGAGCAATACTCTTCTAAACAGGAGAGCACAATGACTTTCGATTCGTCCCCCCAAAAAGAAACAGGCGATGATGTTGAAACACCGAGTGATTCAACATTTACCGAAGAGGAATGGTTTGCCATAGAGGCACTATCTGAGCCCGGTGCCATCTACTAACCGATGAAATTTCGAAATTAATCCCCACTTTTATAGCCGTTGCCGATTTTAAGCGTCGTCTATCTGCGCATTTAGCTTTCCAATAAGTACACTTCGCATAGACCATCAGGCAAAAAATAACGTATAAATAATGATGTAGTAGTTAATACGGGGAATAGTATGAGCCAATTTGAAAACGATGATATCGATTCGTTTTTTGCAGAAATGCAAGATGTAAAACCTATTGCATCAGATGATAAGGCTTTATTACACGACCCTGAAAAGGCGCTCGCAGAAAAGCAGAAACGTGCCGCCAGGCAGATGAGCATCCGCGAAAAACTCGTTAACCCTCTAAGCATGGAAGGTGTAAAGCCGGTACCGCCTGATGATTTTATACATTTCCAGCAGCCTGGCATTCAAGACGGCGTATTTAAAAAACTTCGTCTTGGGAAATACCCTTTAGAGACCAACATTTCGCTATCAGGAAAGACGCTAGAGCAAAGCCGCGACCTGATTTATAGCACTATTAAATCAAGTCACGAGCGAGGGGTTCGTGCCCTACTCATTAAGCATGGAACAGGTGAAAACAGTAAACCCTTTCCGGCATTAAAGAAGAGCTATGTTAATCATTGGCTAAAAGAACTTGATGAGGTGATTGCGTATCATACGGCGCAACCCATGCACGGCGGGTTTGGTGCCACTTATGTGTTACTGAAAAAACATCCTCAGCAAAAGCTAATTAATAGAGAGAAAAATAAGAAAGGATAAAAGCGTAAGCTTTCTAAATTGAGGGCTGCAGGGCTTATGAAATAACGCTCTGTAGCGCCTTCAAAAGTGCTTATTGGCTTAGCGCCTTTTCTTAACCGATGTTATTTAGTCGCCTCTTCTCGCATGCCAATGATTAACGCCCGTATCAAGCAACTTGATACGGGCGTTAGAATTTTTCTTTCAGACTACTTAACTGAAAACAGCACACTTAGCGTTGTTGGAGCTTCGGCAGACTTCGCAGATGTGCTAAAAACAGCAGTTACGAACATCAGCACTACAGCTACAGCCACTCCGGTTAAGCCAAACCCTTTTGAGGAACGATTCATTGGTCGTCTCTTATTATTTAAACCAGCTCGCAAATGCAGAATACCGGTACAACCCTAACTCAACTCCTGTAACCTAATTGCATTCCCTGCGTGCACTACAATAGATCAGTGACAACTTGATGACAAGAGCAAAAACCAGATTTTTGACACTTTGACAAAGGTTTGACGCCTATTTAAGGTATGCGCGTTTATTAAACAGTATTTTTATAGAAAATAAACAGGGGTTTCCCCCTGTTTATTAAAATCACACTGTTAACTAGCCAACAAATTTACGGGCGTTTCTAAAGATTCGCATCCACGCACCGTCCTCTTGCCATTCATCTGGACGCCAAGAGTTTGCAACGGCTCTAAATACACGTTCAGGGTGCGGCATCATTATAGTGCTGCGCCCATCTACAGAAGTTAAACCAGTAATACCTTGTGGTGAACCATTCGGATTAGCTGGATATTGCATGGTTGGCTTGCCGTAGTTGTCTACGTAACGCATCGCCACCTGCGCGCCCACCAGTGATAACGCGTTGTCGTTAGCGAACTCAGCCTGACCTTCACCGTGCGACACAGCAATAGGCATACGCGAACCTGCCATGCCATCAAGCAGCACAGACTTAGATTCCATCACTTCAACCATTGCAACGCGGGCTTCAAATCGCGCCGACTGGTTAGTGACAAAGTGCGGCCAATGCTCAGTGCCAGGGATCAATGATTTAAGGTTCGAGAGCATCTGACAGCCATTACACACACCTAAACTGAAAGTATCGTTACGGTTGAAGAAGCCTTCAAACTGATCCCGAGCAATGCTATTAAACAGTATAGACTTAGCCCAGCCTTCACCTGCTCCCAGAACATCACCGTAAGAGAAACCACCACAAGCAGCAAGACCCGCAAACTGTTCAAGGGTAATGCGACCTGCCAACACGTCACTCATGTGTACATCGATAGCGTCGAAGCCTGCACGGGTAAATGCAGCCGCCATTTCAAGATGCGAGTTAACGCCCTGCTCTCTTAAAATAGCCACTTTGGGCTTAACGCCTTTGGCGATATAGGGCGCGGCAACGTCTTCGTTAACATCGTAAGATAGCGCTGCATGCAAACCAGGATCGGCAGCATCTTGCTTCGCCGCATGTTCTTGTTCAGCACACTCTGGGTTATCACGAAGCTTTTGCATTTCAAACGTAGTTTGCGCCCACGTTGTACGCATTGATACGCGGCTATCTGCAAGTACAGCGACGCCATCGCGACTAAACTCAATCATATCTGTGCTATTAAGCGTACCGATATCGTGAGTAAATTCAGTTAAACCGAATTCCGTCAATACTGCGTTAACTGCTTCCTGGTCGCTTTTAAGCACTTGAATAACGCCACCCAGTTCTTCATTGAACATTACAGCAATGTCGTTACCTTTAAGGCTATCAAGGTTAACGCTTACGCCTGTTTTACCCGCAAAGGCCATTTCAGCAACAGTGGTAAACAGGCCACCATCTGAACGGTCGTGGTACGCACATACCAAGCCTTTTTCGATAAGCGCCTGCATTGCGTCAAAGAAGGCTTTAAGGCGGCTAGCGGACACCACATCGGCTGGGCTATCGCCAAGCTGGGTATAAACTTGCGCCAAACAGCTCGCGCCCAAGCGATTTTTACCTTCACCCAAATCTAGTAGCAACAAGCGGCTTGCGCCTTTGTCTGTTCTAAGCTGAGGCGTCACCGTTTTGCGAATATCTTTTACGGCGCCAAACGCTGAAATAACCAGTGACAGCGGAGAAGTCACCGCTTTGTCTTCTCCGTTTTCATTCCATGCCGTTTTCATCGACATTGAGTCTTTACCCACAGGAATGGTTAGGCCTAACTCTGGGCAAAGTTCCTCACCCACTGCTTTTACAGCTTCATAAAGACCTGCATCTTCCCCAGGGTGTCCAGCTGCTGCCATCCAGTTTGCGGACAGTTTAATGCGCTTAATATCGCCGATGTTTGCTGCGGCAATGTTGGTTAACGCTTCACCCACAGCAAGACGTGCTGACGCGCCGTGTGACAAAAGTGCAACAGGCGTACGCTCGCCCATCGACATCGCTTCACCGTGGTAGGTGTCAAATGCCGCAGCGGTTACTGCTACATCCGCCACTGGCACTTGCCATGGGCCCACCATTTGGTCGCGACTTACAAGGCCGGTAACCGAGCGATCGCCAATGGTAATAAGAAAAGTTTTTTCAGCGACAGTTGGCAAAGATAAAATGCGGTTTGCAGCTTCACTTAAGGTAATGCCTGTGTCGTCTAATGCTGGCGAACTTACTTCGGACGAACTTACGTCGCGATGCATTTTAGGCGGCTTGCCTAAAAGTACATCTAGCGGCATATCAATAGGTTTGTTCTCAAACTGACTGTCGTTCAGGTTCAGGTGCTGTTCGGCAGTGGCTTCACCAACCACAGCAAATGGCGCACGTTCGCGGGCGCAAATTGCTTCGAATACCGGCATATTTTCAGGCGCGACAGATAAAACATAGCGCTCTTGGGATTCGTTACACCATAGCTCTAAAGGTGTCATACCAGGCTCATCAGACAATACTTTTCTAAGCTCAAAGTTACCGCCACGGCCACCATCATTAACCAGTTCAGGCAGTGCGTTTGAAAGGCCACCCGCGCCCACATCGTGGATAAACTGGATAGGGTTGTTGTCGCCTAGCTGCCAGCATGCATCAATCACTTCCTGACAGCGACGCTCCATTTCTGGGTTGTCACGCTGTACAGAGGCAAAGTCTAAATCTTCGTTCGATTGGCCAGACGCCATTGACGACGCTGCGCCGCCGCCAAGACCAATGTTCATCGCAGGGCCGCCAAGCACAATTAGCTTAGCGCCAACGGTGATTTCACCTTTTTCAATATGTTCACGACGAATGTTTCCTAAGCCACCAGCCAGCATAATAGGCTTATGGTAGCCGCGCACTTCGACGCCGTTAAAACTATTAACTTCTTGCTCAAACGTACGGAAATAACCTAATAGCGCAGGACGACCAAATTCATTGTTAAACGCAGCACCACCTAGAGGGCCTTCAAGCATAATATCAAGGGCACTAACAATGCGCTGTGGCTTGCCGTATTCTAATTCCCAGGGCTGCTCAGCGCCCGGTATACGTAAATTAGATACGGTGAAACCAACCAAACCTGCTTTAGGTTTTGAACCACGACCTGTGGCACCTTCATCACGAATTTCACCACCAGAGCCTGTTGCAGCACCTGGGAAAGGTGAAATTGCCGTTGGGTGGTTGTGGGTTTCTACCTTCATCAAAATGTCGATATTTTCATGATGGTATTCGTACTGATGTGTTTGAGGATTAGGGAAGAAGCGCCCCGCTTCCCATCCTTCCATAACCGCTGCGTTATCTTTGTAGGCTGAATACACGTGATCAGGCAATAACTCGTAGGTGTTCTTGATCATTTTGAACAGCGACTTCTCTTGATCTTCGCCGTCAATGGTCCAGCTAGCGTTAAAAATCTTGTGACGACAATGTTCTGAGTTTGCTTGCGCAAACATATAAAGTTCAACGTCAGTCGGGTTTCTGCCTAGCTTTGTAAAGCTTTCAAATAGGTAGTCAATCTCATCATCTGCAAGTGCCAGGCCTAACGATACGTTCGCATTAACCAGCGCTTCTTTGCCTTCGCCTAAAACATCAACACTGGTGAAGGTATTGGCTTCAGTGTGAGCAAAAAGCACCGCTGCATCGTCGGTATTAGTAAATACTGACTCAGTCATTCTGTCGTGTAGGAAGCTAGCAACAAGTGCAAAATCATCTTCGCTAAGTGCCGTCTCTGACTCAATATAAAATGCACAGCCGCGTTCTATTCGGTTGATATTTTTTAGACTACAGTTATGAGCGATGTCGGTGGCTTTAGAAGACCAGGGAGAGATGGTGCCGGGGCGAGGAGTGATAAGGAATAGAGTTCCAGAAGGTGTTTGTGCTTGCCTCGCGGGGCCGTAAGTGAGCAGCTTTTCGAGTATTTCTATTTGCTGCTTAGACAAGTCACCTTTGGAATCGACTAGGTGAACATATTCGCTATAAAGGTTTTTTACCCTAACGCCGGATTGACCCAGCTTTGCAATCAGTTTAGTTTGGTTAAACTCTGATAGTGCAGGAGCGCCTCGAAGGACCAACATATTGATTTACCTGGTTTGTTAGAAACAACGACCACCAATGCGACGCGTTGCCTCTTGGATTGATGAGTATTTCGGCGCGGATTATAAAGTAATAATGAGCAGTAAGTAACCTCATAACGCGCTTACGTGAACTTTTTTTTAAACTTAGACGGTTTAATGACAACAAGTAAAGGTCTATGCAGTCATCTGACTATAAAAAGCGATTAAAACTACAGTTAATAATTATTTTATCTATAGCGGTAATGAGTTGTGGCGTCCCATCAGTGCCTACTTCGCTTTCATCATTATTAGAGAGAGAATCGATTCGCGTGGGCACGGTTTACGGAGCAGGCACGTTTTATAATGGCGCAGAAGGCCCTCAAGGGTTTGAGTACGAATTACTGGCAGGTTTCGCTGATTACTTGGGTGTCACCTTAGATTTGTATCCGTTTTATAGTTACGAAGTCATGCTTGAGCAACTTGAAGAAGGCAACCTAGATATCGTAGCAACGGGTGATGCGGTCACTGATTCATTGAAAAAACGCTTCGCTTACGGACCCGCCTACCAGCACGTCGAACAAGAGCTTATTTTTCAGGCGGGAACAAACAGGCCTAGAGATCTCGCTGATTTGGACGCACCGATTGTTGCAGTATCAGGGAGTAGCCAAGCCTATCTTTTAACAGATATTTTCGACGAACTGAATGAGAGCGGTAAGGTCATAAAAACCAATTTGATGACCACTGAAGATTCAGACTCAGAAGAACTGCTACAACAAGTTGCTAATGGTGACATCGCGTATACAGTGGCCGACAGCAATCGGTTAGCACTTCAGCGCAGACGCTACCCCAATTTAGCAGTAGCGAAAACACTTGATGAGAAGATGCCAATGGCATGGGCTCTACCAATGAATCAAGATGACTCGGTTAAAGCTGCATTAATTGAATATTTTGGCACCGTGCATCAGTCTGGTTGGTTTACGGTGTTGGAAGATAAATATTTCGGCCATATTCGACAGTTTGATTATGTGGACAGTCGAGCATTTAACTACGCTGCAGAAACCTCACTGGCAGAGTACAAACCGTTATTTCAAAAGTATGCTGGCGAGCTCGACTGGCGACTTTTAGCGGCTATGAGCTATCAGGAAAGTCACTGGGACAGCGAAGCTATCTCTCGGACGGGCGTACGTGGGTTAATGATGCTTACGTTAGACACGGCAAGCGACTGGAACGTGGACGATAGAACCGATCCTGAACAAAGTATTCGCGGTGGGTCACGTTATTTCGCCAGCTTACTAAATAGGATCCCAGCGCGTATAAGCGATCCCGATAGAACCTGGATGGCTATGGCATCGTACAACATCGGCATGGGACACTTAGAAGATGCGCGAGTACTTACTGAAAGACAAGGTGGAAATCCTGATCTATGGGTAGACGTAAAACGCCGTTTGCCGCAGCTTAGACAAAAGAAATACTATCGAACTACCCGCTATGGTTACGCAAGAGGCGACGAGGCGTTGCAGTATGTTGAAAATATTCGTCGCTATTACGACAGCTTAGTCTGGCTAGACGAACAAGGAAAAATTTAACGCCATTCATTATCGCCTCTCTTGAAAACTGTCATTTCGATGTCATCTTTATTCACTACCCTAAGAAAGAGTTAGTCAACGCTAACTCACTTTCTCAAAAGACAATATTCGATAAACATATTCAATGCGAGAAGGACGGTTAGTCTTTCTACAGCGAGAGATGAGAGAAAGGAGAATAAATGAAAAGAAATCGTTTTATGAAAAAAGGAATAAAATTGAAAAACAATAATAGACGTAGGCTTATGCTTAAACGTTGTCATCAAAAAGTACTTCAGCGTCGCAAGCTCTTTGTGACCAGTGACATGTTTACTCAACTAACTCGCACACCGAGCTAGTACTATGGGCGGCTCAACCCGCTGCCCTCAGATCTCTTACATTTACACTTCTATAAACTTCTATGTTGAACTAATCAGACTCACCATTCTCTTTAAGTTTTTGGGCTTTTTTAGCCGCCTTTATTTCCTTTCTGCGCTTGCGGAAAAAGTCTGACAATTTCTGTGCACACTCGTCAGCTAGTACCCCCGACACTATCTCAATCTGATGATTTAGGGCTGAATGTTGAAGTAAATTCATGACAGAACCCGCTGCACCGGTTTTGGCATCTTTGGCGCCAAACACCACCCGCTTAACACGCGCATGTACCAACATGCCTGCGCACATTGAGCAGGGTTCCAGTGTGACATACAGGGTTGCATCAACAAGGCGATAATTTTGTACTTGAGAGGCGGCTGCTTTCACGGCACGAAGCTCAGCATGAGCAGAAGGGTCGTTATCTGTTATAGGCGTATTGTACCCTTCGCCAATTAGCTCGCCATTTAATACCACACAAGCTCCTACAGGCACTTCTCCTATTAATTCCGCTTTATCGGCAAGCGTTAAGGCATGTTTCATCCAATGCTTATGTTGCTCAATCTCTTCACTTGTGAACGTCTCGCAAGCATCTTGAAAGGGTCGTTTGATTTGAATCGCGTTATCGTGCAGGGATAAACTACCATCATGCTTCGACGGTTCACTCTCAATTGCTAAATCCCTTTCTTCACTCTGTCTTTTTAATTCGCCAGATGAATCTTGCTGATGCTCTTCTGTGTGCTTCTGTTCTTTCATGAGGCTTGCTGACAGAGAGTTACTATTTTGGTCATTCATTCGTCAAATTTGCTATTTAAGTTGGTGAAATCTGTTAATCTTTATTTTATACCTGCCGAGTAAAAAACCTAACACATTAAAAAATAATGACTTTTGTCACTTGGCAATGTACTTGCAAACTCTCATTATAACACTGCTGAAGTGAAGGAATTAACTGGTTACATTTTTTACCAAAAATGTTGAAAAATAACCGTTATATTGCCAAAAGCCTAGCAGGATTTTCTCAATAAGTAGTTAGATCGAATTGACTAGATATACAGGTGAATTAGACAACTGAACATATTTTCACCTACACTGTTTTAAAGCCATTTGTGAGGGATACCACCGTGAATATGACCGCGATTGCAATAGTAGCCATTTGTGCTTGGGCACTTGTCAGTATTGTCGATAGTGCAAAAGACAAAAGTAGAAAAAAGCTTAACACTAAAGAAGTGGAAGCTTACAAAAAAGAAATTGCTGATTTGAAAGAGCGCGTATCAGTGTTGGAGAAAATTGTGACCGACGAACGCTACGACTTAAAAAAGCAGTTTGCGGACTTAGAAAAAGACCGCGTCGCATAGGTCACCTCAAACTTGTCTCCCCGCCAGCGCGCTAACTTAAACCGCGCGCTAGCTCCCTTCTAACAGTTTGCGCTCTGCCCGCTCCACCCGTCGAGGTTTACCCGCAATCACAAGGACGTCGTGAGCTTGTAAGATAGCGTCCTTATCGGGGTCTTTTACTTCGTTGCCGTCTCGTCTCAACCCTTTGATTGCCACCCGCATTCTAGAGAAATCTATATCTTTGATTGCTTTTCCGATACACGATGCATGTTCAGACAGCACAACCGCGTGAATAAATTCTAGTTTATCTTCTGTGCCATAGGTGATTTCAGTGGTTTCTCCTGGATAAAAGCCGTGCATGTGATCGTAACGGCCTTTCCTTTCCGCTCGAACGCGCTTTAAAATACGTGACATGGGAACACCGGCATAATGCAGTACTTGAGAAACTAACATCAAACTTCCTTCCTGAAGTTCCGGAACCACTTGATTAGCGCCAGCGGTATACAAACTATCAAGTTGGTAATCTCGCTTCGTTCTTACCATAACATCGGTCGTCTCGGTAATGCTTCTTGTTTGGGTGATAACTTGCTTCGCTTTATCGACTTGATCAAAGGTAACCAATACGAGTTTGGCGCTTTCTATATTGGCATTAAGCAAAATATCTTTTTGACTAGCGTCACCGAAAATAACGGGCTCCCCAGCGTTTCGACTCTCGTGTACCCTCACAGGATCCATATCAATGGCGACAAAGTGAATACCTTCCATTTTCAGCATTCTCGCCACCGACTGCCCTACTCGACCAAACCCACATATCACCACATGGTTAGTGAGTTGAGCGCCCGCACTGTGACTTATATTATCGTCAAAAGATAAATCGTTATTAACGATGCGTTTAGCAATGGTGACACTATTGTTCATTAGCCAAGGTGTTAGTGCCATACTGATTACGCCCATACTCACGATGAGAGACGATTGTTCTGATGTGAGTACACCATGTGTAGTGGCGAGTGCTGCAATAACAAAACTAAACTCTCCGATCTGACATAGCTTAACGCCTGCTGACCATCCATCTATGGCGTCTGTTTTAACCAATAAAGAAGCGACTCTTACGAGTACCACTTTGGTTATCATAAGTGCAAATACACCGAAAACAATTTCAAACAAACTGTCCCATAGTACGGTTAGCTCTAACTGCATTCCCACTGTCACAAAGAACAGCCCCATCAATATGTCTCTAAAAGGGCGTATATCAGCTTCGAGCTGGTATTTGTACTGGCTCTCTCCGAGCATCATGCCCGCCAAAAATGCGCCCAATGCCATAGATAGCCCGAAATAATAGGTTAACCCTCCTGCCAACAATGCTATGAGAATAGTGGTCAGAACAAACAGCTCGTCTGTTCTGGTTCTCGCTATTTCTCTAAATACCCAAGGAAGTAACCACTTACCTACAGACATTAAAAATGCAATAACGAAAACGCCTTTGAGTAGCGCTTCACCGAGGGCAAGCGCAATGCTTACTTCACCGGTCTGAGCTAGGAGAGGAATGGCAATTAAAAATGGAACAACCGCTAAATCTTGAAAAAGTAAGATACTGACAGCGAGCTGCGTGCGACGGTTATTGAGGATCCCCATTTCTGTGGCTTGTTTAATGACAATCGCCGTAGAGCTAAGAGCGAGAGTACCACCTATGATTATTGAAGCGCTCATTGAAATACCGAAAAATAAGGGGATGCAGGTAAAGACAGCGGTAGTGAACACCATTTGCCCTAAACCTACTCCAAATACTAAAGAGCGCATGGCGAGTAATTTAGGTAGGGAGAATTCTAGCCCCAAGGAAAAAAGCAGAAAAACGATGCCGATTTCGGCCAAAAGGTGCATTTCCTCTGGGTGTGCGAAAACCGAAAGGATCTGCGGTCCAGCCAAAATGCCAGCAAAAAGGTAGGCAAGAATAGGAGGGAGGTGAACACGTTTAAATAAAGCGACAGCGCATACAGATATAAACATCAGTATCACAACATTTAAAAAGCTTGTTCCCACATTACCTCCGAAAATTTAATGAATATGCTATGCAATATCGCTACAGATTTTTGCGGCTTTAGTATCGAGTAACTATCGTATACCCAATGATAAATCTAACCCTATGTGTGTATTGTTGTAGGCCGTCAAAAAAGCCACGTAAGATTAATATCCTCACATTTATAATAAAAATCAAACTGCTTGCCTTTATTGGCACTTGTTTTGCAAAAACCTTTAGTACAAATGCAGATTCGGCAAGTTTTGCCATTGTGACCGCCATAAAACCTTTCAAAAATTGAAAGCTAGGCCACAGGAACGTCAGGGCTTTGACGCTTGTTTCTTTGCATATCAACGCATTTTGTATAGGGGCACTACTGTGGATTTTTCAACCTCGGTCTACGATAGCACACAACACAATAGCTTTTATCCTGCTGAGAGCACTGCAAGTTCACTTACATTTAGTGAACTATCAGGCTTTGTCACACAGATACTTTCCACTCTTGAACTTCAAGAGTTAGGTGGCGTGTATTTCCAGCAGCTTAATATGCTGCTGCCAGTCATCGGGTTTAGCCTATCTGATTTTGACTCCCGCTGGATTTATGGCAATGCGAAGATATCGTCAACGCTGATTGATTTGCCTTTGCAAGGTGCCAACACTATCAATGGCGAACAAGCCCACGCGTATTATTACATTAGTTCACCATTGTCGTTATCGCAACGGGAAGCGCTTTTCCAACTCCATGATTTATTTGGAAAACAGGTTAAACACGCGCTAACTCTTGCGCAAGTTCAGCAGATGGCGACAAAAGATGCGTTAACAGGTTTAGGCAACCGAGCAGGATTTGAGCAATCTATGACAAGACAGCTGGGCTGGGCCCAAAGGCACGATGAACCCTTTGCTCTTTTAGTTATAGATTTAGACAATTTCAAGTACGTTAACGACAACTTCGGGCACGGCGAAGGTGACAAAGTTCTGGCGCATGTGGCATCACACCTATCGAGAATGCTGCGCGACGAAGATGAAGCATTCCGCTATGGCGGCGACGAATTCTGTTGCTTGTTAGATTGCCAAACACAGCTTCAGCTTGCCTGTGCTGCACAGCGTATACAATCGAGCATAAACAGCTCTAGTTATTTGGCAGGCTTAGAAGTATCGACAAGTTTAGGCGGTGCTATCTACCGAGACGGTGATACAGTCAGCAGCATTTTCGACCGCGCAGACAACGCGTTGTATCGCGTCAAAAATTCAGGAAAAAATAGCTATCAAGCGGCATAGATGTTTGAGTCAATACCAATCCGCATAGAGAGGCAAAATACTGCCGCCTTCGCCTCTTTCTCTTTCCCAGTATACCAGTCTGAGGCCCCCAAGCTTCTGTGCTTTAGCTTGATTATTGCCGCAGCTTGGTATGCAATAAATGCTGACTTAAACGCTCCTATCAAAGCACCATTAGCGAAAACAGCTTTTTTAGTTGGTGTCGTTTAACGTGTTAACTAAAATGTCTTAGTCTGATTTGAAAGACACATGGATACGCTGATCTCTGGGTTGTAAATAAACACATTCCCCATTAACAATTACCGCAATAGGTTGCCTATTTAGGTAAATAACCGGCGCGCCATTTCGCTCCCATCGCGGAATACGCCACACCTTGAACCATTCCTTCAATGGTTTAGATACACTAGCGTGCTCAGGCTTAATGCGAAGGTTACGAGCATTGGTTTGAAACGTAACCATGTCGTCCTCTTTTGGCTGAGTTAAAAGAACGGTTACCGACCCGTTAAGCCAAGGAAGATGATTGTCAGTATTGAGATTTAATGTGCCATCTGCGTCAGGTTCATGTGTTGTATTTGCGACCCAATAGAGGTCTTTGTCAAACCGAATCACCTTTCCCCACTTGAAGTTAACTTCAGGCGTCGCATCATGCTTCGCGTTTAACATCGATAGTACTTGGTCAGCTTGTGCTTTAGACGGTGACAGTTGGCGTTGTGCATTAAACCAGGCACGTATAACCATGGCTTGCCAAGGTGGTGACAAAGAAGCGAGTTTTTGACCGTCTAGCCTTAACTCTGTGCGCTTACAATCCTCATAAAATGACTGGGCCGAGTCAACCACAAGCGCGCTCTGCTCTGCACACAGCGTTGCACTGCGCCCCACTGTCTTAGTCAACTGAGGCCAGCGATTTAATAAATGTGGAATAATCTCGTTTCTTAAAAAGTTTCTGTCAAAACTATTTTGCTGGTTAGATTCATCCTCAACCCACTGCAGCATTTCATCCTCTGCATAGGTGACTATATCAGTCTTCTCTAATGCCAACATGGGACGCATGATGAGCGTTTTGCCTCGGTATTGCATTTCCCCCATCCCTGCTAATCCTTGTGGCCCAGCGCCTCGTTTCAACTGCAGCAAAACGGTTTCAAGCTGATCTTCTGCGTGCTGACCTAGCAGCAATACGCCGCCTATTTGCTCACAAACTTCAAGTAGTGCGTTGTACCTTACTTTCCGCGCCTCGGCTTCTAGACTCTTGCGCGCACCGGTATTCACCTCTACGCGATACAAGTGAAACTGTACATCTTCGAGACGACATTGCAATTCACAATGACGTGCCCAGTTGTCGGCGTTCTCACTCAAACCATGATGTACATGTACCGCATGGACAGGCGCATTAAATTGTTCGCGATACGCGATTACGGCTTGTAACAGAACAGAAGAATCAACACCGCCGCTATAAGCGACAACGAGAGGGGTCTGCAAAGACATGTCAGCTTCGCTTAGAAGGTGCTCTATACGATTAACGACATGTTCGCTTACTGAGAAAATTTGGCGGGACACTTACCGGTATGCCTCTTAATCTTATGGTCTAAAAAAAGCCAAGGGGTTGGTTACCTTTGGTAAACAACCCCTTGATATCATTAACTAAACAGCCCTGCGCTACTAAACGCAGAGGCGAAAAAAGCCTAGCAGTAACCGAAGGACATTAAACGGGCGTAACGCTCTTCCATTAATTTGGTTTTATCTAGCTCTTTTAGCTGACTAAGCTGCTGTTTAATAACAGCTTTAAGGTTAGCCGCCATACTATTGTGATCGCGGTGCGCGCCACCTAACGGCTCTTCAACAATACTGTTAATTAACCCAAGCTCTTTAATTTGTGGCGCACTTACGCCCATTGCTTCAGCAGCCAAAGGGGCTTTTTCTGCACTTTTCCACAAAATAGAGGCACAGCCTTCCGGCGAAATAACCGAGTAGGTAGAGTATTGAAGCATATTTACGCGATCGCCTACACCAATTGCTAGTGCACCACCTGAGCCACCTTCGCCAATCACGGTACATACGATTGGAACAGTAAGCTCTGCCATTTCAAACAGGTTTTTCGCAATGGCTTCACTTTGACCACGCTCTTCAGCACCCACACCCGGGTATGCCCCTGGCGTGTCGATGAAGGTAATGATAGGCATGTTAAAGCGCTCAGCCATTTTCATGAGACGCAATGCCTTGCGGTAACCTTCAGGTTTAGGCATACCGAAGTTACGCTTAATTTTTTCGTTAGTGTCGCGACCCTTTTGGTGACCAATAATCATCACCGGCTGGTCGTCTAACATCGCTGGGCCGCCCACAATAGCTTTGTCATCTGCAAACGCACGGTCTCCAGCAAGCTCGTCGAATTCGGTAAAGATACGCGGAATATAATCAAGGGTGTACGGACGCATCGGGTGACGTGCTAGTTGTGAAACCTGCCATGCGCCAAGATCAGAGAAGATTTTCTTAGTTAGCTCCGCGCTTTTTCCACGAAGCTTGTTAATCTCTTCTTCAATCCCAACGTCAAACTCGCCACCTTGATTTACCAACCTAAGCTCTTCAATTTTTGCTTCTAGTTCGGCTATTGGCTGTTCAAAGTCCAAAAACTGTATACTCATTTCATGTCCTATTCGTACTACGCTCGTTTATACAAACGCGAGATGTCCAATCTAACGAACTCTTACCCTTAATGGTAGAGAATTGATACGGCTTTGTCTCCCAAACATTGTTTGAGATCGTGTAAAAGTTGGTCTTCAGGGGTAACGTACCATCTTGCACCACACGCCAAGGTAACTTCAGCGTCCGGATGGGTTACCGCTAACTGAACAGGACAACTTCCACCATTAAATGCCTGCAGGATAGATTGCATCTGACTCATTTTCTTTGGTTCAAGCAACTGGGTATCAATATTAAGCGCCAGTGCTCTCGCGTTTTTCTCTCGTGCTTGAACAATGTCCATTACATCACGGGCGGTGATTGTATTGCCCCCAGAGAAATCATCAAAGCTGACCTGTCCCTTTATTAGCAATATTCTGTCAGTTTCTAACACGCTTTCGAACTGTTCGTACATATCGGGGAAGAAACGTACATCTATTCTGGCACTCTTATCATCAAGTGTCACTATCGCCCAACGACGCCCTCGTTTGTTCGTCATAACACGAACGCCAAGTACTAAACCAACCGCGCTAGCCATTTGATCTTTATTAGTCGGTTTTAAATCAACTAAGCGACCATCGGTGTAATAACGTAATTCTTCCGCATACTGATTTATGGGGTGGCCCGTCAAGTAGAGCCCTAAGGTATCTTTTTCACCTTCTAGCCACACTTTTTCTGGCCACTGCGGTACATCTGCAAAGGCTTGTTTAACCTCGTCGGGTTCAGTAGTTAAAAGCCCAAACATGTCTGATTGACCAAACGACTCCGCCTTAGCATGCTGTCCCGCGGCGGCAAGGGCATCAGGTAAAGTAGCCATCAATGTAGCGCGATGTGGACCTAAGTTGTCCATAGCGCCTGCAAGCACTAACTTTTCTAACACCCGTTTATTAACGCGCTTAATATCAACCTTCGCACAAAAATCAAAAAGATCTTTAAATGCACCCTGGGTTTCGCGCGCTTCGATAATGGCTTCAATAGGACCTTCACCTACCCCTTTAATTGCACCAATACCGTAGACAATGCGGCCTTCGCTATCGACGGTAAATTTGTATTTACCCGCGTTCAAATCTGGCGGCAGTATTTCAATGCCCATGCGCTCGCATTCATCCACAAGCGTCACGATTTTATCGGTGTTATCCATATCCGCCGACATTACCGCAGCCATGAATTCCGCAGGATAATGCACTTTCAGCCAAAGGGTTTGGTAAGACACCAACGCATAAGCAGCAGAGTGAGATTTGTTAAAGCCGTAACCCGCGAACTTTTCTACCAAGTCGAAGATTTTCATCGCAAGATCAGGGTCAATGTTATTGCCCTTGGCGCCTTCAGCAAAGGTACCGCGCTGCTTAGCCATCTCTTCCGGCTTTTTCTTACCCATTGCACGGCGCAGCAAGTCAGCACCGCCCAGTGAATAGCCCGCCATTTCCTGGGCTATTTGCATTACCTGTTCCTGATACAAGATAATGCCATAGGTGGGCTCAAGAATTTCTTGAAGACACTCGTGTTGATATTCCGCATCGGGGTAAGATATTTCTTCACGACCATGCTTACGGTCAATAAAGTTATCTACCATGCCTGATTGAAGCGGTCCAGGACGGAATAGGGCTACCAATGCGATGATATCTTCAAAACAGTCCGGCTTAAGGCGCTTGATCAGCTCTTTCATGCCTCGAGATTCAAGCTGGAATACCGCCGTTGTCTCGGCGTTTTGAAGAGTTCGAAAACTCTTAGGATCTTCAAGGGGAATAGCGCTGATATCTACATCAACATTCTTGCCTTCCTTGATCATATCTATTGCCCACTGAATGATCGTCAGCGTACGAAGACCCAAGAAGTCGAATTTAACAAGCCCTGCTGTTTCAACGTCGTTTTTGTCGAATTGGGTTACTGGGTTCTTACCTTCATCGTCACAATATAGCGGCGAAAAATCTGTGATTGTCGTTGGCGCAATAACAACGCCACCGGCGTGTTTACCCGCATTACGGGTTACCCCTTCAAGAATACGGGCCATATCAATGAGGTCTTTAACTTCCTCATCACTTTCATAAACTTCTGGTAGTTGTGGCTCAGCTTTAAACGCCTTTTCAAGCGTCATGCCCGGATCTGGTGGAATAAGCTTTGAAATTCTATCTACAAAACCATAAGGATGACCAAGTACACGGCCTACGTCGCGCACAACCGCTTTTGCCGCCATTGTACCGAATGTAATAATCTGCGATACCGCCTGACGCCCGTAAAGTTCAGCAACGTGGTCGATTACCTCGTCTCGTCTATCCATACAGAAGTCGACGTCGAAGTCGGGCATAGATACACGCTCTGGGTTCAAGAAACGTTCGAATAGCAAGTCGAATTCAAGCGGGTCTAGGTCGGTAATTTTAAGGGCATAAGCTACCAGTGAACCCGCACCGGAACCACGCCCAGGCCCTACCGGAATACCGTTATCTTTACTCCACTGAATGAACTCCATAACGATAAGGAAGTAGCCTGGGAAACCCATTTGGTTGATAACTTCTAGCTCAATGCGAAGTCTGTCATCGTACTCAGGGCGCTTGGCTTTGCGCTCTTCTTCATCAGGAAAAAGAAACACTAACCGTTCTTCGAGCCCTTCTTCAGACACCTTAACCAAGAAGTCTTCGGTGGTCATGCCACCTGTTGGAAACTGAGGTAAGAAATACTCGTTTAAGCGAACCGTGACATTACAGCGTTTAGCAATCTCAACCGTGTTTTCAATGGCTTCTGGAATATCGGCAAATAGCTCAACCATTTCTTCACTTGTGCGAAGGTACTGCTGGTCGCTATAGCGCTTAGGGCGGCGATTATCATCTAACGTATAACCGTCATGGATACACACACGAATTTCATGTGCGTCAAAGCCTTCTTGGTCAATAAAGCACACTTCATTAGTGGCAACGACAGGCATACCGCGCTGCTCAGCAAGCTCTACCGCACGGTGCAAATAATCTTCTTCACCCTGCCTACCTGTTCGAATAAGTTCTAAATAAAAGCGATCAGGAAAGTGAGTTTGATAGAAATCGACAGCGCTGTCTAAAAGCTTGGGATTGTTTTTCGTTAAACCTACGCCCACATCGCCATGCTGAGCACCGGAGAGGATAATAACCCCTTCGCTATGCTCAATAAGCCACTCTTGATCAATCACCGCGCGATGAGCCAAATGCCCCCGAAGATAGGCTTTAGATATAAGAACCGTGATATTCTTATACCCTTCGTTATTCATTGCCAATAAGGTGAGTCTGAATGGCTCATCGCCAAACGTTTCGTTAGTTACCCAAAAATCTGTACCAATGATCGGCTTAATGCCTAGGTTATGTGCTTCGGAGTAAAACTTTACCAAGCCACACATATTCATTTGGTCGGTTATCGCCACCGCGGGCATCTCAAGCTCGGCAACCTTCCCCAATATAGGCTTAACTTTATTTAAGCCGTCCATCATCGAATAATCGCTGTGAACACGTAAATGAATAAATGGCGATGACATGGTGTTATTTCTCTTCAAGTAACGCTTTAACGGGCTTAAAGCTTTTACGATAGCAATCTAAAATGCCATATTCAGCAATGGCTTCAAAGTGAGCTTTGGTTGGGTAGCCTTTGTGCCCTGCAAAATTGTACTGTGGATAGGCTTCATGGAGCGAAATCATGTCGTTATCGCGTTCTACTTTAGCGATAATAGAAGCTGCTGAAATTTCAGCATGAAGGCTATCTCCTTTTACGACAGCCTCAGACTCATAATTCCAAGCGGGCACGCGGTTTCCATCTACGCGCACAAAATCCGGCCTCACAGATAAGCCTTCAACTGCACGGACCATCGCTAACATTGTCGCTTGAAGAATATTGAGTTTATCGATCTCTTCTGGACTGGCTCTACCAATATTCCAATAGAGCGCTTTCTCACGAATTTCTTGAGCGAGCGCTACCCGTTTCTTCTCGCTGAGCTTTTTAGAATCAGTGAGACCTTCAATTGGATTCTCTGGGTCGAGAATAACCGCGGCAGTGACCACATCACCTACCAGTGGTCCGCGCCCCACTTCATCAACACCGGCAATTAACTTATGCAAACAATTCCTCCACGACAGCTTTTGCTGCTGTTTTATCAGCATTGCATTTTAGCGTATGGTGGAGGTCGGTGAAACGGGAAATAAGGGCTGAATTGTCACTTTCGAAGAAGTTGAGTAACTGATTGCTCATATTCTCTGCATTGACATCATCTTGGAGTAATTCAGGAATAATCGCTTCATTAGCTAATAGATTTGGCAACGTGAAAAACGGCGCTTTATATAAACGCTGCATTATTTTGTAAGTGAGCGGTGCAAGTAAATAAGCGGCTACCATTGGGCGCTTACACAACATAGCCTCTAACGTAGCCGTACCTGAAGCAAGCAAAATAACATCACTTGCGATCATCGCATCACGGGAAGTACCTTGTGTTACGTGAATAGGTAAACGCTCCTCTGCGTTATTGGCTGCAAGCAATAGTGATTTTATCTGCGCAAAACGATGCTCGTTTGCAGCGGGAATAAGAAACTGAATATCACTACGCTTCGCATGGATAGTTTCAATGGTTTCTAAAAACACCGGAAGTAGCGTATCCACTTCACCACGACGGGAGCCGGGAAGCACAGCTAGAACTGGCGCAGCTTCGTCTACACCAAGCGTCTTTCTTGCCGCCTTTTGGTCTGGTTCTATGGCAACAGCATCAGCCATTGTGTGCCCCACAAAGGTGTAGGGAACATTATATTTGTCGTAAACCTGCTGTTCGAAAGGAAATAAACCCAATACGCGATTAGCCGCTTTCGCTATCTTGTGAATCCTTTTCTCACGCCACGCCCACACCGTAGGACTTACATAGTGCATGGTTTTGATACCGCGGGCTTTGAGGGCTTTCTCTACTCTCAAATTAAAATCAGGCGCATCAATTCCCACAAAAATATCTGGTGGGTTTTGTGCAAAGTGAGCGAGAAGCTGTTTTTTGACTTTTAAAATAGCAGGTAAATGAGAGAGGACTTCAACAAGCCCCATTACTGATAAGGTTTCCATGTCGAAAAGACTATGGAAACCTGCTTCTATCATGTTTGGACCGCCAATACCCTCGATGATAGCATCAGGATATTGACGTTTTAGTTCTGCAACCATTCCAGCGGCAAGCACATCACCAGAGGGCTCTCCGGCAACCATGCCGATACGAATTGGCTTAGACATAATTAGCGAATGATGCCTCGCTTAGCGTCTTGCAAAAACTTAACCATTAATGCCACACCATCAAATTTATCAGCAGGCTCGGCAAGCTTTTCAATCGCTTCATCAATGGTATTTCCTTCGCGATAAATAGCTTTATAAGCACGCTTTATCTCAAGTACCTCTTCTTTCGAAAAGCCTCTACGCTTAAGGCCTTCAGAGTTTATTCCTTGAGGAATGTTCTTTTGCCCACTTACCATCACAAAAGGAGGAACATCTCTTAAAATGATACCGCCGGCACCTAAGAAGGCGTGTGCACCAATCTTGCAAAATTGGTGAATGCCTGTAGCGCCGCCAACAATAACAAAATCGTCGATGTGAACGTGCCCTGCCACTGCTACATTATTGGCGATAATAATATCGTCACCTAGCACGCAGTCATGGGCGATATGTGCGTTAGCCATAAACAGACCACGAGAACCAATGATGGTAATACTGTTATCTTGGATAGTGCCTCGGTGAACAGTTACGCCTTCACGAAATTCGTTGTCGTCACCGATAACAAGCTCAGTAGGCTCGCCCGCATACTTTTTATCTTGGCAGTCTTCACCGATTGAAGAAAACTGATAAAACTTATTATTTTTACCGATACGCGTAGGGCCGCGTACCACCACATGTGATTTCAGAATACACCCATCACCAATGGTGACGTTGTCGTCAACCACGCAAAAGGGACCAATGGTGACATTCTCACCAATCGTTGCACTTTCTGAAATTACCGCAGTAGGATGGATCACGTTACGCTATCTCTCTCATCGCACACATAAACTCTGCACAGCAAGCAATGTCGCCGTCGACACTTGCAGTACCTTTAAATTTCCAAATCCCTCTGCGCTCTTTAACCAGAGCAACATCAAACTCAAGCTTGTCTCCAGGAACAACTGGACGCTTAAAGCGTGCATTGTCGATCCCTGCATACAAGTATAACTTATCATTATTACCCATGGTCTTGAATCCTAAAACACCGGCGGCTTGGGCCATGGCTTCTAAGATAAGGACGCCTGGGAATATAGGCTGCCCAGGGAAATGCCCAGTGAAACAAGGCTCATTAATAGTAATATTTTTATAAGCCTTTACAGACTCACCCAGAACATAGTCTGTTACACGATCAACAAGCAAAAATGGATACCTATGTGGAAGTAACTCCAAAATTTCTTGAATTTCGATGGTATTGAGTGAATTGGCCAAAAACTTTCTCCTGTATACAAGCATGACCCATGACTATTTCATACCAATGCGGATAATTGATTGGTATTTGGTCAAACTCGCCGTAAAAACTAAAAACGGCGGCAACCATACGCTGTTAAGCGCAAAAAACAAATCAGACCAACACCTTTCGGAAATTGGCCTGATATATTTCACGACTGTTTCAAACCGTCGATTAGTTAGCTTTGCTAACCTGCTGAAGTACTTGCTCAGATAAGTCGTGCTCTTCTTTTGCAAATGCAACTGCGCCAGAGTTAAGCACTAGGTCGTAACCTTGCTTTGCTGCTACAGAGTCAATAGCCTGTTTGATAAGGCCAAGAAGCTTATTGCGTTCTTCGTTGCTACGACGTTGGATATTCTGCTGTAAAGGCTGACCTTTTTTAGAAAGCTCTTCACGAACTGACAAGATTTTTTGTTCAAGTTCTTTCTTTTCGGTATCGCTCATCGTCGCCGCATCGCGTTGAAGACGCTCCGCGTAAAACTGACCGTCACGCTGAAGTTGATTCACTTCTTCAAGCTGATCTTTAAACTCAGCTTGAATAGCGTTTTGTATTTCAGCAGCTTGAGGCATTGCTTGGAAAATACCTTGAACGTCTACTACAGCGACTTTCTGTTCAGCCATTACAGACGTACTTACTAAAGCGCTACCCAACATTGCTCCTGCAACGATATGTTTAACCAACTGTTTCAAAGGGAACTCCTTTTGTAAATCTTGTTATAGAGCGCGATTATTACACGCTCGCTTTAATGTTTTAGAAAGTTTGACCAATATTGAAAGTGAAAAATCTCGCATCGTCACCATCACGTTGCTGTATCGCTTTCGAGAAGCTGAATACCATCGGCCCCATTGGAGATATCCACTGAACCGATATACCTGCCGAGCTACGATACAGACTCCAGTCAGAATAGTCTAATAGCTCGCCTCTCTGTGTTGAGGCCACTTGAAACTGACTGTAATAGTCATAATCGAACTCAGTATCCCATACGTTACCCACATCCACAAACAAACTTGTGCGAACAGAGTTATCCATATCTTCTTCTACAAATGGCGTTGGAACTATGAGCTCAACACCACCGAGTGCCATGGCGTTTCCACCTAAGCTGCGCGTAGACCAAGATAATTGAGCATCTGTTGGATCGCCTGGGAAAGCTTCACCGTCTGGCCCCACGATACTACCCGCGTTTCCAAGGAATACCCCCCTTGGGCCCACTGTATTGTTCTCGAATCCACGCAGTGAATCCGCACCACCTGCCGTGAAGTTCTCAGTAAACGGTAGTATTTGCTCGTTGCCGTTTATATCGCCATAACCGTTACCATACCCTAGACGCATACGCGCCAAGAATGACCAACGCTGGTTACGCGATAGCGGGAAGTACCACTTACCATCAAATACGGTTTTAAAGTAATTAACGTCTGAGTTAGGGGTAGTAATACTAACAGAGGCACGCTGTGATGAGCCCGCTGTTGGGAATAACCCCCGGTTTAATGTACTTCTACTCCAGCTTACGCTAGCTAAATAACTGTCGTACTTAATAGCAGCATCAGGGTCTTCACCGTTGGTAAACTGATTGTAGAACTGCTCAGTCTGTTCATAATAACCACGGTTGAACAACTCAACATTACTGTAAGTCAATCCAAAGTTTATACGGTTAAATTCGTTGATAGGGTAACCTACGTTCGCGCCGATAGACCACCGTTTCGAGTTATATTGAATAACGTTGAAGTCAGAACCATCAAATTCACTGTAGCCTAAACTTCCGCCCAAACTAATGCCGTCAATAGTAAAATAAGGGTCGTTGTAAGTTATTTGCGCGCTTCGCTGATACGACACTGTGCTAAGGTTAAGACCAATACGCTTACCCGTACCCAAGAAGTTATCCTGTTGGATACCCGCTTGTAAGCTGAGTTTTGTTCTGTCGCCGTAGCCGATACCGGCATTGAACGAGCCAGAAGGCTGTTCTTTAACGTTGAAATTAACATCAACTTTATCTTCAGAGCCCGGGATTCGAACTGTTTCAAACTCTACATCTTCCATGTAGGTAAGACGAGAAAGCTGGTTTTTAGAAGATTCAAGTAGGTTATTAGATAACCACGTACCTTCCATTTGGCTTACGTTCTGACGCAACACGCTATCAGCGGTTACAACGTTACCGTTGAACTTGATGCGATTTACGTAAATACGCTTACCTGGGTCAACTGACAACGTCAGTTTTACCGTTTTGTCATCATCGTTAATTTCAGGAACGGTAGTCACTGTTGGATAAGCATAACCAAATCGCCCTAAGTACTTACTAATGAACTCTTCTGTATAGGTAACTTCTGCTTGGTTATAAAGTTCGCCAGTAGTGAGGGGAAGCACCCTTTCGATGTACTCTTCGTGGCCCAGCACATCACCCACTAGTTCAACTTCAGAGATAGTGTATTGCTCACCCTCAGACACATTCATCGCAATGTAGATACCAGATTTTTCTGGCGTCATTGATACTTGTGTAGAGTCTACGTTAAAGCGAAGGTAGCCGCGATTCAGATAATGGTTACGAAGCGTTTCCATATCGCCTTGCAACGTTTGCTGCTGATAGCGAGTTTCAGATAAGAAGTCCCACCATGGCGTATCATATTGCAGTTCGAAAGCTTCCATCAGCTCTTCGTCTGAGAAAATTTCGTTACCGACGATATTTATTTGTTCGATTTCAGCAGCATCGCCTTCTTCAAACAATAACTTTAAGTCTACCCGGTTACGCGGTAAAGGCGTAATGATGGCGGTCACATCAGCGTTATATTTGCCGATGCTGTAAAAGAAATCTTTTAAGCCGTTCTCAATTGAGGTCAATACTGTCTTATCAAGCGGCTCACCGATACGAACGCCATTACCGTCCAAACTTTCTTGAAGCTGCTCATCTTTAATATCATCGTTGCCTTCAAAAATGATATTACTGATCGTTGGACGTTCAGCAACACGCACAACTAGCGTATTACCATCACGAAGAATTTCAACGTTTTCAAAGTGAGTTGAAGAGTATAACGAGCGAATAAGCTGCGTTACCCTAAATGTATTGAGCTCGTCGCCAACCTGAACGGGCAAGTAGGTTAAGGCTGCACCTAGTGCAACACGTTGCAAACCTTCAACGCGAATGTCTTCAACGACAAATTCACTGTTTTGCGCCGCAGCGTTGGCGAAGCTAGCACTGGAAAGAATGGCTCCGGCTGCTACTAACTGTTTTAACTTCATCTATTTTTCTTTTCCTGGCCGCGTTTTGTATTAGCTGTTTTGTACTTCCTGATATCTATCAGGTTATGCGAGCGATATCGTTAAAAATTGCGATACCCATTATCATAAACAGAAGCACGCCACCTATTCTGTAACCCCATTCCTGCACGGCTTCAGGCACAGGTTTGCCTGTGATCCACTCCACGATAAAAAACATGAGGTGACCACCGTCAAGCATGGGCAAGGGTAATAAATTTATAATGCCTAAATTCACGCTTATTAAGGCAAGAAAACTCAAGAAGTACGCAAGTCCATACCCAGCACTTGTTCCCGCACCTTGAGCAATTGAGATAGGTCCGCTTAAATTCTTCACCGACACGTCGCCAGTAATGAGCTTCCCTATCATTTCGACACTCAGTGTCATAAGACGCCACGTTTTATCTAGCGCCTTCCCAATAGCCTCTATAATGCCATATTGATGTGTAAACACATACCCCTCAGGCCAAGGCTCAAACGTTGGGCTAACGCCTAGATAACCACTTTGCCCTTGTGGTGTATCGCGGCGCGCTATCGTGGCATTTAACGCAAGTGTTTGTCCATCCCTTTCTATTTCGAGCAATATTTGCTCTCCTGGGCTTTCAACAATCTCTTCCACTAAACGTTCCCACGACTGCAGCCTATTACCGTTAAGCGCTAACAGTTTATCACCAGGCTGCAACCCAGCCTGTTGTGCTGCACTTCCCTCACCGACAAAGCCAACGGTTAATGTTGCATCAGGGCGGTAAGGGGTTAGCCCTAAGCTGCTTAAAGGAGACTCGCGATCTGGGTCAAAGTTCCAAGCATTCAGCGTAAAACTCAGTTCTTTTTCAACATTTGATGGATTTTTAACCGTAACACTGGCTTTTTCAGCGCCGATATTTGAGACAATTTCTAAATTAACCGCTTCCCAATCTGGTGTAATTCTATCGCCTACCTTGATAATTTCATCGCCTGGCTTAACGCCTGCGATAGCTGCAATACTATTGGGTTCGATGGTTTTGACCACAGGTTTCACGGTATCTAGTCCAACTAAATACATTACCCATAACGCGAAAAAGGCAAATATAAAGTTGACCCCAGGTCCAGCCGCAATCACCGCCATGCGCTGCAATACCGGTTTATTATTAAAGGCCTTATCTGCTAGTTCAGGTGGTACATCGTCAATACGTCCGTCAAGCATGCGAACGTATCCACCAAGCGGGATCATAGCAATGACATACTCTGTGCCAGATTTGCTTAACTTACGCCAAATTGGCTTTCCAAAACCTATTGAGAAGCGTTCTACCTGTACACCGCATTTACGGGCAACATAGAAGTGCCCCCACTCGTGAACCGCAACTAAAATACCTAAGGCAACAATAAATGCGCCTAGGCTCCATAAAAATGCTAGCACTGAAATTTTCCTCGAATAATCTCGTCAGCTTTCGCTCTCGCCAAACTGTCTTGCTCTACTATTTGCTGTATCGAACTAACCGATACATAGGGCATGGCGTTTAATGTGGCTTCGTTCACTTGAGCGATGTTAGAAAACTGAATCTTTCCTTGAAGAAACGCCTCGACGGCCACTTCATTAGCAGCATTCATCCTTGTCGTCGCACATTGCCCTTCTTTACAAGCATCAATCGCGAGCTTTAAGTTGGGGTAGCGTTCGAAACAAGGAGTTTGAAAACTAAAATTCGCCATATTAGAAAAGTCGAGTGGATCGACTCCCGCCTCTATTCGCTCAGGATGCGCCAATCCATAAGCGATAGGCGTGCGCATGTCAGGGTTGCCCATTTGCGCGATAACCGAGCCGTCAACGTATTGCACCATAGAGTGAATAATACTTTGTGGGTGAATAACCACATCGATGTCTCCGGCTCCCGCACCAAACAGCCAACAAGCTTCAATAAACTCAAGACCTTTGTTCATCATGGTTGCCGAATCGATGGTTATTTTCCTGCCCATAGACCAATTTGGGTGAGTGCTCGCTTCATCGATAGTGATTGAAGAAAAACTACTTAAAGGTCTTTCTCTGAAAGGACCGCCTGAGCCCGTTAGCAGTATTTTATGAATGCCGGATGCCGCAAAATTACCGTACTCATAATCGTGCGGAAGGCATTGAAAAATGGCGTTATGCTCACTATCAATTGGAAGAATTTTGGCACCGCTTTGATTAGCCGCATCAATAAAAAGTGCCCCCGACATAACGAGCGCTTCTTTATTTGCAAGTAAAACCCGTTTACCAGCCTTTACTGCTGCTAATGTAGGAAGAAGACCTGCTGCGCCAACAATTGCAGCCATCACTGCATCAACTTCCGGCGCGCTTGACACCTCTTCAAGCGCTTGACTTCCCGCTAATATTTCAGCGTCGACACCATATTGAACTGCAAGTTCACAAGCTGCTTGATAATGCGACTCATCAGCGACAACTACATAGCGCGGCGAGCTTTTTTGGGCTTGCTCCATAAGCAATTTAAGCTGTGAATTACCCGTGATAGCAAAAACACGATACTTTTCTGGGTGACGGTTTATAACATCTAACGTATTACAACCAATGGAGCCTGTGGCCCCTAAAACGGTAACTGTTTGCATTACGCCATCCAAGTTACATAGCAAAACGCAAATACGGGAAATGCCGCTGTTAAGCTGTCAATTCTATCAAGTACGCCACCATGCCCAGGAAGAATTTTACCGCTGTCTTTTATACCAGCACAACGCTTTAGCATACTCTCGTTCAAGTCACCTAATGCCGAAACGGCAACCGTAATACCACCTATAGCGAGATGAAGCCAAATGCGAGATGGCTCTACCTGATAGTGGAGTGCCGCAAAAGCAATAATAGCGAACGAAGCAGCAATGCCACCTAATAAGCCTTCTAAACTTTTACCAGGCGACACATTAGGGCGCAGCTTATGGCGACCAAATTTCACACCTACAAAGAATGCACCTATGTCGGCAGCCCATACAATACCGAGTACATAAAAGATAAGCGATGCACCATAGAAAGGGTCAACATCATGCAAACTAGTGCGAAGTGCAACCACAGCCACCCAAGTTGGAATTAATGTCAGCGCGCCAAACAAGGTTCTTACACTGCGGCTGTCTTTCCAAAACTTTGAGTATTTAGGATAGGCAAGCACCATAAACAACGAGGCTATCCACCATAATACAGCCACGGTAAGTATGGCGCGGTACAAACCATGAAGTTGGCCTTGATACCAAATCATACTTGCATCAACAATCAATGAGAGTGCAATGCATATGGCAAAAGCACCCGCCATATAAATGAGCTTCTTAGGGCGTTCACACACGCCCGACATGTTTGCCCATTCATAAGCGCCTATGCCAACCACGCCAGCAATGGCTATTTCGAACCAAAAAATGGGAAGGAAAAGAATAGCGTAAAGCGCCAGTGGCGCTAGGATTAATGCAGTTATTATTCGTTGTTTTAGCATAATTTGCCCTTGGCTTTAGTTACCAGGGCTAGCCTGATAATTGCCTGCATGGTGTTAACCATCGGCTGTGACTACCTGTTCACCGGTTAGACCGAAACGACGTTGGCGCACATTGAAATCGTCTACGGCTAATTGAAATACGTCTTCGTTAAAGTCAGGCCAAAGTACGTCTGTGAAGTACAATTCGGCATAGGCACACTGCCACAGCAGGAAATTACTAATACGGTGCTCGCCGCCAGTGCGAATGAGAAGGTCTAACTCGGGAAGGTTAGCCGTTGAAATATGCGCATTAAATGCGTCTTCATTGATGCTCTCAACATCAAGTTCACCACTTTTCACTTGCATCGCAAGATTTTTAGCAGCATTGACAATGTCCCATCTACCGCCATAGTTTGCAGCGATATTTAAAACTAAGTCTTTGTTGTCTTTAGTCATGTCTTCGGCTTTGCGAATTTTTTCGACTAGCTTAGCATCAAACGCTTCAACATCACCTATGACCTGCAAACGCACACCGTTTTTGTGTAATCGTTTTGCTTCACTATTAAGGACAAGATTAAACAAGTCCATCAATACACTGACTTCTTCCTCAGGACGTTTCCAGTTTTCACTTGAAAACGCGAATAGCGTAAGTGACTCAATACCGTTTTGACGTGCAAAGCGCACAACAGAACGTACAGACTCTACCCCGGCCTTGTGGCCAAAGGTACGAATTTTCCCTTTCTTTTGCGCCCACCGACCGTTGCCATCCATAATGATCGCAACGTGCTTCGGGCCAGCAGTGACTGCCGGCACCTCAGCTTTCGTCGATTTGGCTGCGCTAAAACGCTTTCCAATCATAATACTTACTTAAACTTCCATTAGTTCTTTTTCTTTGTCAGCAAGCATGCTGTCGACTTTCTTAATGAAATCGTTAGTAATAGATTGAATGTTCTCTTCAGCTGCACGGCTTTCATCTTCACTGATCTCTTTTTCTTTAAGAAGATCTTTAATGTCGCCATTAGCGTCACGACGGATGTTACGAATAGCAACACGACCACCTTCAGCTTCGTTGCGAACAACACGAATAAGATCTTTACGGCGCTCTTCTGTAAGTGGAGGAAGTGGAATACGAATTGAACCACCCGCACTCATTGGGTTAAGGCCTAAGTCAGACTGCATGATCGCTTTTTCTACTGCTTGTATAGCACTCTTGTCGAATACAGTAAGCGCTAATGTACGACTGTCTTCAGCAACAACGTTAGCCACTTGCTTGAGCGGCGTGTCTACGCCGTAATAAGGTACCATGATGCCGTCTAGAAGGCTTGGATGCGCACGACCTGTGCGAATTTTGCTGAATTGGCCTTTTAATGCAAGTAGGCTTTTCTCCATGCGCTCTTGCGCATCTAATTCAATTTCATCAATCACGTTTTGTATCCTATTGTTCTTAATTAATCGTTGTCAGCGTGGCGAATTACAGTACCTTCTTTCTCGCCCATCACAACACGCTTTAGGCAACCAGGCTTATTCATGTTGAATACGCGAATAGGTAGGCTGTGATCACGCGCCAAAGTGAACGCAGACAAGTCCATCACTTTAAGTTCTTTTTCTAATACTTCTTGGTAGGTCAGCTCGTCATAAAGCGTTGCTTCTGGGTTTTTCACTGGGTCATCGCTATAGACACCGTCCACTTTAGTCGCCTTTAGTACCGCATCGGCTTCAATTTCGATGCCACGTAAGCAAGCCGCAGAGTCTGTAGTGAAGAAAGGGTTACCCGTTCCGGCAGAGAATATAACAACACGACCTGATTTTAGTAAGCTAATCGCTTCTGCCCAGTTGTACGCATCGCACACGCCATTTAGCGGAATAGCTGACATCATACGAGCATTTACAAATGCTCGGTGAAGCGCGTCACGCATGGCAAGACCATTCATAACGGTTGCCAACATGCCCATGTGATCGCCAACAACACGGTTCATACCCGCTTTCGCTAGCCCTTCACCACGGAACAAGTTACCACCACCGATAACAAGACCAACTTGAACACCAAGTTCAACCAGCTCTTTAATCTCTTGTGCCATTCTATCTAACACTTTAGGGTCTATGCCAAAGCCTTCAGCCCCCATTAGGGCTTCACCACTGAGCTTTAACAGAATGCGTCGGTATGCTGATTTTGGTGTGATACTCATAGTTTGAATTGTCCTCGTAAACCCGGTTTGTCCTATGCCTTTCGGCGCATTATACGCAAAAAAACATAGGACAAATCGCTTTCGTTCTTTAGGCAGGCGCGCACTTGTCTCGCCTAGCTTCACACTTACGCATTGCAATGGCAAGACGAAAGACGTTCAGCTATAAAAAAGCACCTCCTAGGAGGTGCTTTGTAGTTTATCTAACTATTGCGTAATGCAAAAGATAAACACTGAATTATTTCTTAGCAGCGGCCATTTGAGCGGCTACTTCAGCAGCGAAGTCTTCAGTCTTCTTCTCGATACCTTCACCAACTTCGAAACGTACGAAGTTGATTACGTCTGCGCTGTTGTTCTTAAGAAGCTCAGCTACAGAGATTGAAGGATCTTTAACGAAAGGCTGACCAGTCAAGCTCACTTCGCCAGTGAACTTCTTCATGCGGCCTGCAACCATTTTCTCTGCGATATCAGCTGGCTTACCAGACTGGATAGCGATTTCGATTTGGATTTCTTTCTCTTTCTCAACAACTTCTGCTGGAACGTTTTCAGGCTTAACGAACTGCGGGCTTGCAGCTGCAACGTGCATTGCAACGTCTTTCGCTAGCTCTTCGTCGCCGCCAGTAAGGATAGAGATAACACCAATACGGCCGCCGTGTACGTATGCACCAAGCGTATCGCCTTCAACGTTAATTACGCGACGAGGAGAGATGTTTTCGCCAATTTTAGCAACAAGTGCATCTCGAACTTCACTTACTTTAGAACCGTTAAGGTCTGCGTCGTTAAGTGCGTCGATATCGTTGATGTTGTTCGCTGCTGCTACTTCTAGAAGCTCATTACCGAACTTAAGGAAACCTTCGTCACGTGCTACGAAGTCAGTTTCACAGTTAAGTTCAAGCATGGTCGCACGACCACCTTCAACTTTAGTAAGGATAACACCTTCAGCTGCGATACGACCTGCTTTTTTAGCCGCTTTCGCTTGACCTGATTTACGCATATTTTCAATGGCTAACTCAATGTCACCATCGGTTTCAACCAGGGCTTTTTTACAATCCAGCATACCTGCGCCAGTACGTTCGCGCAGTTCTTTAACTAGTGCTGCAGTCACTGCCATTTTTCAATTCCTCAGCATTAAATATAAATTCGTTAGGTAAAAGGGGCGATACCGCCCCTCTCAATACGTTTCGTATTGTAGTCCTGTCATATTATCAAGATATGACAGTCAGCAATCAGAATTACTCTGCCGCTTCTACGAAGTCGTCTTGCTCAGCTTGTACTTCAAGGTTGCTTTCGCGACCTGAGTTAATAGCGTTTGCAGCAGCATCCAAGTAAAGTTGGATAGCGCGGATAGCATCGTCGTTACCAGGGATGATGTAATCAACACCGTCTGGGTTAGAGTTTGTATCAACAACACCAACAACAGGAATACCAAGGTTACGCGCTTCTGTTACAGCAATGTGCTCGTGATCTGCGTCGATAACAAAGATTGCGTCTGGAAGACCGCCCATGTCTTTGATACCGCCAAGGCTGTTTTCAAGCTTGTCCATTTCGCGCTGAAGCATAAGTGCTTCTTTCTTAGTTAGCTTCTCAAACGTACCGTCTTGGCTTTGCTGCTCAAGCTCTTTAAGACGTTTGATTGACTGACGTACTGTTTTCCAGTTAGTCAGCATACCACCTAACCAACGCTTGTTTACGTAGTACTGGTCGCACTTAAGCGCAGCATCTTTAACCGCTTCACCAGCTGCACGCTTGGTACCAACGAAAAGGATTTTACCTTTCTTAGACGCAACACCTGAAAGGTAGTTAAGTGCGTTGTTGAAAAGTGGAACCGTTTTTTCAAGGTTGATGATATGAACTTTGTTACGAGCGCCGAAGATGAAAGGCTTCATCTTTGGGTTCCAGTAACGAGTTTGGTGACCGAAATGCACACCGGCTTTCAGCATGTCACGCATAGAAACATTAGCCATTTTATTTTCCTCTTGGGGTTAGGCCTCCATATACCCCTTGTATCGATTCAGACCAACCTAGATTGAACTGAACACCCCGATACGAAGTGTCGGTATATGTGTGTTTTAATAGAATAAATTTACCCTCTAAAACGGTGCTAAATGCGAGCAGCAAAATGAGCTTTCCGTCAGGGCGCGCGCTTTATATCACAATCTAACCCTAGCCTCAAGTTTTGAGGGTAAAAAGGCAAGGCCAAAATGGTGTAGCTTTATTAAAAGAAGCGCTATAGCGCACACTTTTACATTCGTCAGCGCTATACAAATAAAATCACTTAATTTCAGCATCTTACTAAGAATGACCTGTTTAGTGCTATAATGCGTAGAGAAATAAATTCTTCATCAACACTAGTTTCAAAAGATTTGAGAGGCGCTGTGACAGCTATTATCAAAACCCCAGAAGAAATCGAGAAAATGCGCGTTGCCGGTAAACTGGCTGCCGAGGTTCTCACAATGATAGGGCCTTATGTTAAGAAAGGCGTTACTACTGACGAGTTAAATACAATCTGCCACGATTACATCGTAAACGAGCAGAAGGCCGTGCCAGCACCACTAAATTATGGCCACCCGCCGTTTCCTAAGTCAATTTGCACATCAGTAAATCATTGCATCTGCCATGGAATACCTTCCGACAAAAAATTGAAAGACGGCGACATCATCAATATTGACGTAACTGTTATAAAAGATGGCTACCACGGCGATACATCAAAAATGTTCGTAGTTGGTAAACCCTCAATTCTTGCTGAGCGGCTTATTCGCGTAACTCAAGAATGCTTGTATAAAGCCATAGAACAAGTGAAGCCAGGCATGCGCCTCGGTGATATCGGTCACATCTGCCAAACTCATGCAGAAGCGCATAACTATTCAATTGTTCGAGAATATTGTGGTCACGGTATTGGCGCTAGCTTCCATGAAGAGCCACAGATTGTTCATTACGGCAAACCGGGCACAGGCGATGTATTAGAGCCAGGTATGTGCTTTACTATCGAACCTATGGTAAACGCGGGTAAACGCTATTCAAAAGTGCTGCCAGACCAGTGGACGGTGGTAACTAAAGACAGAAGTTTAAGTGCCCAATGGGAACATACATTGCTTGTAACAGAGACTGGTGTTGAGGTGCTAACACTTAGAGAAGAAGAAGCGTTGGAGCGGGTTATTTCTCATAACTAATAAAATGAACCATAGTCTCTGGTTTTTAATTTAAGCGGCATCGATTTATCGTTGCCGCTTTTTTCAAATAAATACGTGGAACAAATTACTTCAACACCCATCTAGCCTTCTTTATTGTCATGCTACACACCTATAACAAAAAACCATAAATATTCACAATTCAACCTAACTTATGCATTAATTTGCTACTGCGAAGTGCTACCAATTCATGCTATTGTTCGTAGCGTTTAAAAAGAAGTCTAATTCAAAGGTGCATTTTGACGCTGCAATCACTGATAAAGAATATCGACACCATAAACTCTGTGGATGAAATCCCCGCAATTAAGTCTTGCGTGGAGGCCAGTTATACATGGATAACCGAGTCCTTTGACGTAACGCCAGTTAATCAACTCGTTACTGGACGTGCGCAGTTTGTCGATGCGCTTCTTTGTCATCTTTGGCAACTTTACGGTCTCGACACCGTAGACGAACTGTCACTTTGCGCGGTAGGCGGATATGGTCGAGGTCACTTGCAGCCTCACTCAGATATTGACTTACTTATTGTCAGTAGAAAGAAGCTGAAGCCTGAAGTTCAAGAAAAGATTGGTCAATTTATTACCCTATTATGGGACATTAAACTTGATGTGGGCCAGTCTGTCCGGACCATTAAAGAAACCGTTAAGCTAGCAAAAGACGATATTACCATTGCGACCAATTTAGTTGAGAGCCGTTTGCTTTGCGGCAGTGAAACTACCTTTGATAAATTGTGGGATGAAGTTAATGGTAGAAACTCTTGGTCGAGTAAAGCGTTTTTCTCTGCTAAATATGATGAGCAGAAGCGACGTCATGCCAAATTCAACGGCACCGCCTACAACCTTGAGCCAAACATCAAAGAAAACCCCGGATGCTTGCGAGATATTCAGTCGATAGGCTGGGTAGCGAAAAAGCACTTTAAAGAGTATGACGGCTGGAATTTGGTGGGTCACGGGTACTTTACCGAACAAGAGCACAGTGAATTAATCGCTTGTCGTATGCATCTTTGGAAAATGCGTTGCGCACTTCATTTAATTGCTGGTAGAAGCGAAAACCGATTACTTTTTGACTATCAACCCGACGTTGCAAAGATGATGGGTTACGGTGAAGAAGGGAAATCGTCCGTTGAGAAAATGATGCGTGACTTTTTCCGTACGGTAGCGCGTGTATCAGAGTTAAATCAAATGCTGCTTCAACGCTTCAAATACGACATGCTTAATCAAAGCGTTCAAAAAAGCGTTGTAATTAATGAAGACTTTGAGCTTCTCGACAATATGATTTCGCCACGACACGAAACCGTATTTTCATCACCTGAAGCAATTTTAGATTTTTTGAATTTGGTGGCCAATCTACCTGACGTAAAAGGCCTGAGCACCATATGTATTCGTCAATTGCGTAATGCTCACCGCGCGTTTGAAGCTGAGTATTATGTAGAACGCCCGCTGTGCCGTGAAAAATTCATGCGCTTAATGAAACAGCCTGAGTTCTTCGATTTTGCTTGGGACATCATGCATCAGTACGGTATTTTGCAGGCGTATTTACCTGAATGGGATACGATTGTGGGCATGATGCAGTTTGACCTGTTCCACGCCTATACGGTAGATGAACATACCCATAGACTTGTTAAACATGTAAATTACTTTTTCTCGAGAGAGAACAAAGACTTTCCGCGCTGTGGCAGAATTTGCAGAAACCTAGATAAGCCAGAAGTTCTTTATATCGCAGCGATTTTCCACGACATTGCAAAAGGTAGAAATGGCGATCACTCAACGTTAGGCGCACAAGATGTGGCGAAGTTTTGTAAGCAGCACAATGTATCAAGTGACGACGCTGAAATGATCGCATGGTTAGTTGAAAATCATTTGCTTATGTCTGTAGTAGCCCAACGTCGTGACATCTATGACCCTGACGTAATAAGTGAGTTTGCAAGTGCAGTAAGAAGTCATAACCATCTAAACTTGCTTTACACACTTACGCTTGCTGATATCAGAGCAACTAACGACAATTTATGGAACGACTGGAAAGCCTCGCTACTTCGCGAACTTTATCTAATGACACAGAAGGCGTTGGACAATGGCCTGCAGTGTCAGGTAACGCTTAACGAACGCGTTGCCACCCATAAGCATCAAGCGAGACAGATTTTACAGGAACGAGCTATCGACCCTATTTCCATTGATGCATTATGGGCACGCCTTGATGACGACTATTTTGTTCGCTTTAAACCCACGCAAATTGCCTGGCACACCGATGAGATCATAAAGGCGCAGGATGATTGGCTTTCGCCAGAACACGATGGGCTTCTCGTTAAAGCAAACGATAACAGCGCCAAAGGTGGCACTGAGTTGTTTGTTTATGGCAAAGACAGAAAAGCCTTATTTGCTCAAGTCGCTTCTGTTCTTGATAGCCGCAATTGTTCAATTCATGATGCCCACGTAACAGTAACACGTGATGGCTATGTATTTGACAGTATGCTCATTCTTGAAAACGATGGTAGCCGGATAAGTTCCGAGTCTCGTATTTCGTCAATTGAAAATGCTATTTCTGCCCAATTAGAAAAACCGGGGCGCTCACACGAAAACAGGCGCAAATTACCACGACAAATGAAACAATTAGACGTTCCGACTAAGGTTCGTTTTTTCAGTATCAACGACGAAGCCACACTTATTGAGTTAGAAGCCCTAGACGCTCCAGGCATTTTAGCTAAAATTGGGCATGCATTCGTTGATACTAATATGACGCTAAAGCTTGCAAAAATTGCCACCATAGGTGAGCGAGCTGAAGATATTTTTATCGTCAGCAATGACGCTGGCAAAGCATTAACCCAAGAACAACAGGTAAACCTTAAAAAGCGGATCCTGTTTAAACTCGACCAACTTGAAGATATCACAATACCATGAATGAATTGAAAGCCATTATTGAAGACGCCTTCGAAAATCGCGACAACATTAGCCCTTCATCTGCACCTGATGAAGTAAGAGATGCAGTAGCACAAGCTATCGACCTTCTTAACAGCGGTAAAGGCCGTGTTGCGGAAAAGATTGCTGGCGAATGGGTGGTACATCAATGGCTTAAAAAAGCTGTTCTACTTTTCTTCCGCCTTCACAATAACGATGTAATTGAAGGTGCGGAAAGCAAGTTTTATGACAAGGTGCCGCTTAAATACACTAACTACACCGCAGAACAATTTGCAGCAGACGGTGCGCGCATTGTTCCACCTGCCGCTGTACGCACAGGTACGTTCGTAGGTAAAAATGCGGTAGTAATGCCTTCTTATGTTAATATTGGTGCATTCGTAGACGAAGGCACTATGGTAGATACATGGGCGACGGTTGGCTCATGTGCACAAATCGGCAAGAATGTTCACCTCTCCGGCGGTGTAGGTATCGGTGGTGTATTAGAGCCGCTCCAAGCAAACCCTACTATTATCGAAGATAACTGCTTTATCGGTGCACGCTCTGAGATTGTAGAAGGCGTAATTGTTGAAGAAGGCTCAGTAATTTCAATGGGTGTTTACATCGGCCAAAGTACGCGTATATATGACCGCGAAACCGGTGAAATTCATTATGGCCGTGTACCAGCAGGTTCAGTAGTAGTGGCGGGTAACCTGCCAAGCGCCGATGGTAAATACAGTCTTTACGCAGCTATCATCGTGAAGAAAGTAGACGCCAAAACCCGCGCGAAAGTAGGTATCAACGCGCTACTTCGCGGCGTAGAGTAAGTAGTATTCCTGGCTTATCGCTAACGGCTCGGATTAGTTTTAATTAGCCGAGCCACATGCTAATAGAGTCACAAACTAAAAGAGGCGCATAAGCGCCTCTTTCTATTCATAATCAAAAAGCGTCTACTGGTTTAGGCCAGCAATTTATCTTTAATAGCGTTAACCCACTCTACCACATCTTTTTCTGGCTCTAATGTTTCAATCGCGTCAACTTCCAACATATCTGCAACTGCGCTGCCTTGTAGTTCTGTAAGTAGCGCTTGGAATTGTTTACCTGCGCCACAGAAACTCTCTCCGTAGCTGCTGTCGCCTAATGCTGCTACCGCAAATGGCTTTCCGCTCAGCATTGGCGCTTCGTCTTTCAAATCCGAAAAAACGAACTCTAGGTTAGGTGGCACATCACCCTGACCGGTTGTAGACGTAATAATAAGGAGCGCATCTGCATCGGTGAAATCGGCAACCGAAGGGTCACTTTCTAGTGAGCAGTCAACCCCCTGTTCGGCTAAGCTTTCTTCTACCTGCTCGGCCACGTGTTGCGCATTCCCGTATACCGTACCCGCAATAATTTTCAATGTTGCCATTTTTACCTCTTAAACTAATATTCGTTGCCTATAGCGACAGGCTGGAATTCTGACTTCTTTATAGATTCAAACCCTAAACGGTTCCAATTGCGCTACTAATTGTTGCATTCCATGATTCATCTCGCCATTAATGGTTATCCACTTTCCAGTTAGCGGGTGGGAGAATCCCATATGGGTACAACTTAAGGCCAAATTGTTAAAATTAAAGTGCTGTTTAGCAAATTTGTTTTGTTTACCGTCTCCATGGGTCGTATCGCCAATGATCGGATGACGGAGGTGCACCATGTGCCTACGAAGCTGATGCTTTCTTCCTGTACTCGGGGAAAGCTTCACGAGAGAATAACGTGCGCTTTGATACTTACCAACAGGCTCTGGTACTTCGAAATGTGCCACCGACTGATACATTGTTGATGCGGGTTGTGGAGCTTGCTGGGGACGTTTGTGTTTATCAGCAATTTTATCGTAGCGATATTTTAGCGCGTAGTCGATAAACCCAGTGTAATGCACAAAACCGCGAACAATGGCGTGATATGCTTTTACTACTTGCTTATCCATCATTTGCTGACCAAGCTTTGCCGCGATTTCAGAGCTGAAACTAAACACCAACACGCCAGATGTAGGTCTATCGAGGCGATGAGCAGGAAACACGTGCCTTCCAATTTGATCTCTGAGTGTTTGAACCGCAAACACGGTTTCATGTCTGTCTATCGGACTTCTGTGTACAAGTAGACCCGGCGGCTTATTTATAGCGACGATATACTCATCTTGATACAGCACAGGTAGATGCAGAGCGCTAAAGTCGCCTTGTTGATCCTCTTTTTCTTCTGACGTTGTTTTCAAATGGCACCTTGCGTCACTGTCTATAGAATATTGGGGTTGGTTACGCCTATTCATCCAATGTCTCCATTGGCAATATCATCAATTTTTTGCAGTTGATAGAGCGTTCGTTGCTTTGCACTGGATAGATAAACTTCAGCGGCAGGCGCAATTTGCATTGGCGGTAGAGGAGATTCTAGCGACAGCAAAACACGCAATTTAGGAATAAAAATAAAGGCTAACCAACTTTCAAACGTTAAACAGTCTACAGAAAAAGGGACTGTACTCTCCATCGCTCTGTTGAGGTCTTGCTTACTCGGCGTTTTGCTCGGCCAAACCCCCTCTTCTTTCATGGTAGTCTCTAACTGTTCCAGCGCGCATTTAAATGCAATATAACGCATACCTTTTGACTGATTCACTATGTCCCCGCAAAACATGAACGCTTCAATTTTGAGGCGCGCAGTATAGCAGGGGCTTAAGGTGAACATAAGTCAGTGTGGCTTATCGTTGAAATTCTTATGCTGTGATACCATTACCAATGTTTCTTGGCGGTATCTCATTGAAGAATGCTCGCCCTGAAACATTTTTATCAAAGCAGTTTTTTGGAACGAGTTATGAGCGCTAACAGTATTAATTCTATCAGTGAGTTTTTGTTACATGCAGGCACTGAATATCTAGTTTTTGATTTAGGTCGCCGCCTTGAACCTACAGATAGTCAAATTTTTCTAGAAATAGAAAACGGCAGCGCCTATGCGCCCTATCCTCGTCAGCAGCATGCTTGGTTTGGCATTGTATTTTGGAATAAAAATGCTTCAACGCAACATTATATTTGGTTCGTTAAATTGCCGCTTGATGAACAAGGTTTGGTGGTTGCCGCTGCTAGAAATCACTTTCTAGAGATTATTGTTGATGCGCTAGGGCAATCTGTTGCTGAAGATACGGAAAACGCGCAGAAGCTGCCGGATAATCCATATTCTTTTGTTCCCAATCAATCGCAACTCGCTCAGTTCAACGCACTGGTCAAACATACCTTAGCGCAACCGTTAAGTGAAGAAGCACAGAAAGTTGAAGCCTATATTCAAGCTCCGCAACTTGTTGACTGGCAGCAAATCTCAATGCAGAGCGTCGCGGATTTTGCGTATCGCTTCAGTACACATCCCAAAAGAGATACTTTAGAAAATGCGATTAGAAACAACGTATCGCTTTATTCTAATGTATTTCTTGATACGCTAATGGAAATGAGTGAAAGCGTAGCGTTGTCTGAACATTTGTTAGCCATGTATTTAAACGAGATAGATAAGCGTTCCGATATTAATTTAGCAGCGCTAAGGGGCTCGTCAGAAGGGTCCTTTAACGCTCTAATAAATAATAAGCTTCTTGATTTATTAAAAGACGAAAAATCACAAAGACTGGATATTCTTAGCGTAATTGCTGCCCGTCACTTTGAACAAATGGAACCGTTGCTGCTGAGTGCCTTTCTTGAACAAACAGCCAAAGTTGATGAGAAAGAGGGGCATCAAGGTGCTTTATTTGCAGGTTTTTTCTCCGATTTAGTACAAATCCCGAAATTGCGCAGACAAGTGCTGACGCTCTTACATTCAAATGCAAACTCAAACGTTCTCTCAAACGCATTTCAACAACTGTTTGCACAAGCGAGAAAGTAGATGACGTTACTCGAATTAGTAGTGTGGCTGGTTATTGGATTTACAGGCTATCAGTTTTGGCGTATACGCGCTATTTCCGAACGAACAAACACTTATCTAAAACAATACTGCGATAAACACGGTTTGCAATTGTTGAGTGTGGCACGAGCAAGAACCCGATTCTCATTTAAATATGGTAAGCCAGACTGGCACAGCTTATTCAATTTTGAGTTTTCAAGTAATGGCGAGGACAGGTACACCGGCGAAGTTGAATTGATAGGTGTAAGAATTATGCGAACAGAGGTGCCACCACATAGAGTTTAAGCCTTTAAGTCGGAAAGCGGGCACGCTTCCTAATTCTCCAACGAGTTCTCAGGACGGGACATTTTTACAAAAAAAAGGGGAACCTGACGGCTCCCCTTTTTCCTGGAATTTTGAGTATCCTTCTCCGCGATCCTTTGCGACTAAAATCTTCCCGATTAAAATCCGTATACGCCCCTTTCCATCTACTCTCGCGCCTTCCTGTGCGAGCTACCCATCCATGCGTAGGTCCCTTCCCTTGCTCCTACATAACTGCAAATCCGTTGTACAGTGTTCCTCATCCTGAGGCTGTCCTAGTCAGGCTCCGCTGACATTCCTTTCCTTTATCCATCATATACTGCACATCCTGCTACAGCTTTGCTAATCCTTCAGCATGTCCTTTATTCATCCTTGGTTTGCTCGTCCATGCAAACTCAGTATCCTTTAAAGACATTTCCTCGCCCTTGGCTTCATGCCGACTAGCTCCTTGCTAGCATTTGTCCCTATTCCTTTGCTACATCCTGTCGTGATGTCCTATCACACAAAACATCCTAAATCCTTACTATCCCTTCAATGTCCTTATCGCTGCAGTTTCCTAACTGCTTTCCTTTTCCCTTCTCTCACTATCCTATGAGAATCTTATCCTTAAGTTGTCCTATCGCTTTCCTTACTCAATCCGTGACTCGTCGTGTTTCCTTGTGACGTGTTTATAGTATTCCTTCTAAATATTACCGCCATGTTGAATTACAGCAATTTTAGAAAGTTTTTCTTACTACTTTGGACTAACTATAAGAAAATCCAATAAAATCAATAGCTTTATACTTTTGTCTAATTTTGTATTGATGAATTTAGGTAGGATCACGCACAGAGTTTGTAAGACATATCCTACAAACTCTGTCATAAATTTAACGTTACGAAGATTAAGATGGCCAGAGCGGTTCAAGAAACGAACAAAACGAGGTTGGAAAGGAATCAGGTGCGACGAAACATTACGTCGCCTTTAACATGAGAAAGGCTTAGCTGCCCGACTACCTGATAATTATCGTCGTTAAAAAAAGAACGGTGTTTATCAATGGTAACAAACACTGATACCCCTTCACTCTTTTCATCTTCCTCAACTACGCTATCAATAGCGCCAAGTAATATATGACCAAGACCATGATGTTGGTAATCTGGATGAACCGCAATAAAACTGAGCATGTGGAAGTTATCAGCAGGCACCAGTGACCTGACTTTTTCTTCTTTCTCCAGCATCTGTTTGGTACCAAATAGCCCCGCCGTAAGCAACATTCTTAGTCTCCAGTGCCAGTATCGACCAGAGCCGAATGCTGCGTCAGGCGCTGTTAAGCAAGCAACTGCAATCAGCCTTTCTTCATCAAAAAGCCCAATCATTGGTTGCTCTGCTACCCAAAATGCGTTTAATTCCTCACGAATCGCAGAGCGAAGACGGTTCTCATAACCTTCTTTCTCAGCTTGAAAAATATCTATAAACAAAGGGTCGTCGACATAAGCGTTATAAAGGATAGAGGCGGCGACTTTGAGATCGTCTACGGTTAGGTATATCGCTTTGACAATGTCTTGAAGAGGGGCTAACGCACCATCTATCGCTTCGTTACTCATAGGGGCTCCTCAAACGCAAAGTTTTGTTAGTGGCTTAACCATTACAGTGAAATGAGTTATTGCGATCTTTAAATTAAAAACCTCTATCGACCATTTCACCCGCTCAAACTTTACCCTACGCGAAAACCCCCAAGATGTTAACTTTTTATTAACAAAAAACACTTAACCCAGCACTTGACGCACTGGTTCTAAGAACAATTAGTGCATTAGACCGTAAGCACTATCACCCCATCCAACGAGGTTTCCATCTCTAAATACAAGAGGCGTGCATTCATCTTTCGTTGTAATACCGTCACCCATGGTTTTTTGCGTTCGGTAATAAAGTACACGGTAAGTGCCATCTTGCTTTTCAAACAGTTCATTGAAGTCTGCTACACCCATCTTTCTGAGCACGCTCTCATAGCTTGTCCCCTTCTCAAGATTTGCGATGTGCTTACGATTGTTAAACTCTCTATCTTCCCAATCAGCGCCATAATGACTATCTGAACCTCCGCCAACAGATACAACACATCCCGATAATAGAAGTGAAGAGGCTAAAGCAGCAGAAAGAAGCATAATTTTCATGTGAATTCCTTATTTTTATTTGTGCAGTAATTTACAATTTTGACGCGAGGTTTTGTAAGGTATTAAGTCTGCAACCTGACGCAACATTAAGTTCCAATCCGAAATACCTACAACGTTTCGACACTCGCTAAATGCGTATTAAGTAATTGAAAACAAAGTAAACAAGAATAGGACCAAGATTTTAAGTAATTAATATTTAAAGATTTTAATAAAAATCTATCGTTCCCCACCTTTTGCGGTTAGCGAAATCACTAATTTTTTGGTGAAATTAACCATCTTATCAAGCTAAACTAATCCGCATTCCAACCTACCATTCCTTCATAATGAATAATTCGAACTTACAACAACTTCACGCTCTTTGCCTCCAAATGCATAATGAAGGTAAAACACCCACAGTAGGAATTTTGCGAGCAAAGGCGCCGTATAAAGTGTCAGTAACCGAAGCGATTGAGGCCATTAAACGTTTTAACGCTAACAAACCAGCCGTTGATAGGAATGAAAGTGGTTCGTTACCCCCACAAGTCTCTGAATTACCTTCTAGTGCTATTCGACACCTTTACGAACAAATTGCAATGTTAGAAAAAGAAGTCACTGAGCTAAAGCAGATAGTACAGCAGCTCGTTAACGAAAAGAGATAACGACACGATGGGAGCCTTTATACCAGTCCGCATAGATAGGTATTACCTTGTAATAGGCGTAAGCTGCGCTAGAAACTCAGCTAATGATGGCGCAAGAATTTGTGTTGGCTCTTTACCTACTTGTTCTAGTGCAACTTCACCACTGTCATTTACGACAGTAAGAATAAAATCCTCTTCATCAGTAAGGCCAAAAAATAAGGTTGGAGCTTGCTTTAGCCGCTGCTTCATCAATAAGTGACCAATTAAGTTTTGCTGAAGCCGCTCAAAGTCTTCATGGTTAAATACCTGAAGCAGTTCGCAGTTACCTTGTGGGGCTTTCGCTTTTAAGTTATCGCTGTAATAGACAGTAAAATAACTACAATAATCCGGATGCAGCTTCAACGACATCGCTTCTTCCACATTATCGAAAGAAAGTTTAGGAGTTTGTAACGTTGGCTTCCATCTTACAAAGTCACCGTCTTCTGCCGCCTCTTGATAGCAGGGTGATGGCCAGTCGCTATCGAAAACTATTTTGAGCCCTTCGCTTTTCGCCTCTTCGACATAAGATGATACAAATTTAGTTAATTGTTCTGAAATTGTTAGAGCCATTGTGACGTTACCTGCGTATTTTTGGGGTACACTATACAACTAAACAGTTAAGTCAATATCAAGGCCACGGTACTCGCTATTCGAACTCACAGAGGTTCAGCGCAAATTTCCTTCGCCTTCTAGTAGATATATAAAAGGTTCTTATGTCGACTGACAACCCACCTAAAAAAATTATTATCTCTGCACCTGATAACCTTTCTTTGGGAAAACAGGTTGACTACGAGTTTGAATATAATCCAAGTCTATTGCAGGGAGTGCCGCGCAGCCTTAGCCGTGACACGCTCAATCTAAATGGTAACCAACTGCCTTTTACAGGTATAGATACATGGACGGGCTACGAACTTTCCTGGCTAAACCCGAAGGGAAAACCCTGTGTCGCTATTTTAGAATGCCGTGTTCCGATAACGTCAGAAAATCTCATTGAGTCAAAATCGTTCAAGTTATACTTAAACAGCTTTAACCAAAGTCAGTTTTCCTCTGACGATGAAGTAAAAAACGTATTACAAGCTGATCTATCTGCATGTGCCGGACAACCGGTGGACGTAAACTTAATCTTGCCCCAGCATTTTGCTGAACTGCAGTTTAAAGAGTTCGAAGGCGTTCTATTGGATGAGCTAGACATAACTGTCGATGAATATTCACCTAATACGCACTATCTAACTGTCGATGAAAGCCACGAAGAAGTGAAAGAGACACTCGTTTCCCACTTACTTAAATCTAATTGCTTAATAACAAGCCAACCAGATTGGGCTAGTATTCAAATAAGATATGAAGGAAAGGCGATAGCCCGCGAAGGGCTCTTACAATATTTAATTAGCTTTAGGCAGCATAATGAATTTCATGAGCAGTGTGTTGAACGCATTTACAGCGACATTATGCACAAGTGCAGCCCAGAAAAGTTAACTGTTTGTGCGAGATATACGCGAAGAGGAGGATTGGATATAAACCCCTTCCGCTCAAATTTCGAGACGCCCTATCCCAATCATCGCCAAGCCCGCCAATAAAAATAGCGGTGAGTTAAGTAAAGTGGGTTAGCTACAATTCTGCCTCGAAGCGAATTTAAATGAAGACGAGAATATGGAAGCAAAACAACTACAAACCCTAAAGCAAAATAATACGCTTCTTTGTCAATTTATCGTAAAGCTCTCCGCTTTTTATGAGGGCTTTTCCGATAAAATAGATGCCGAGCTCAAAATATTAAGAGGGCACCTTTCCGGCACCCCCAATTTTAGTCTGGCCGCAGTAAGCATAGAAAAATTAAACAACTCGCTGCAACACCAAGAAATAACGCTGAGAAAATACAGTGTTGATACCGTTTCTTCGTTAGAAGACGCAATGAAACAGCTGCAGAAAATTGTGTTTGAAGATAATGAACTCAAAAGCCTTACTACCCAAGAGCTCATAAAGCTAAACCAGCCTGTTACCGATATTTTCAGCATTTACAAGCTATATGCTAAAGCCATAGCATTGCACCGTATCGCGCTTAACAAAGAAATGGTTGGATTGTCGCCAGTCGCGGCGCCTGACAACGACGCAAAAACAAATGCTCGCGGGCAAGCCCGCTCTGTCAAAGACGACAACCCACACTACCGCTCTATTCTTGTTGAGCTAAACCACCTGATAACCTCTTATGCACAAAAGAAGCCTAACGACCAGCAGTTAAATGATATTAAGAAACGACTTGATGAAGGCATGGATGAAGGCCAGTTATTAAAAAGCTGCGTCGTTATTTTACGCATGATAGTACAAGACGCCATGTCAGAGGCTAGCTTGACAGGTAAGGTTATCCAAAGCCTTCATCGTTCACTTGGCGAAGTAAGTAACGATGTCAACAGCACCATAGAAAGCAGCCAATCACAGTTTGAACAAAGGCGCGCTGGCAACGAACAACTTATCCGCCACATTAGCCATATTGAAGAGGCGGTCTCTGAAAGCCAGTCTTTTGAACGGCTAAAAGAACAAACCCAAACCTGTGTAAAAGAGCTAGCGAATACCCTAAGCGAACAGCAAGATAATGATAAAGAAGGCCAAGAAAAGTTATTGGCCTTACTCTCCGCTATGCAATCCCGTATTGACACACTGCAGCAGCAAACCGTTATTTATAAAAAGAAAATCGCTGAACAAGCGATGCAGAGTCGAACGGATGCACTGACGCGCTTACCTAACAGACAAGCTTACAACGAGCGTCTAGAAACAGCATATAGCAATTATAAAGCAACCGGCGGTAGCTTAGCCGTGGCAGTTGTCGATATTGATTTTTTCAAATCTATAAATGACAGATTTGGTCATGCCGCGGGCGATAAAACCTTGCAAGTGGTTAGCAAGTTTCTAAAGCAAAACCTCTCAGACAATGAGTTTATTGCACGGTGGGGAGGTGAAGAGTTTGTGATGTTGCTGCCGGAAATACCGATGCAAGATATTGACAAAAAACTTAACGAAATCAGAACTAAACTCGCAGCCATGCCGTTTAAGTTTAAGCAGGAAAAAGTAAAAATCACCGCATCTTTCGGCGCAACCTGCTTCGGTGAAAAAGATACCACGGAATCTGTATTTGAACGGGCCGATGAATATCTTTATAAAGCAAAACGTGACGGCCGTAATCTTGTTGTGACTGACCTAAGCGCTGATTTATAGGAAGTAGATGTATGAAAAAGGTACAGCTTAATCCCGTTGGCTGGATGAGCCAACTCTCTCAGGTAGAGGTCGCTCGACTTCAAGATGCAGCGAATAGCGAACTTTTCGATATGTTCAGAAATTGTTGCCTAGCGGTCTTAAATAGTGGCGTTGACGAAGACAATTTCGAAGCCCTATTTGCACCTTTCGAAAGTTTTGAAATTAAACTAATACGTCGTGAACGAGGGGTGAAAATTGAGCTGATTAACCCCCCTGAAGTCGCCTTTGTCGATGGAAAATTAGTACGTGGTGTACATGAACACTTGTTCGCAGTGCTTCGCGATTTGCTTTATATGGGAAACAAGTACGCTTTTCTTCACCAAACAGCACCCGCCGAAGGTAATGAAATCACAGACATGGTGTTTGATATGCTACGCCATGCCAAGGCACTTGAAGGCAATGACGGTGTAAATACTATCGTCTGCTGGGGCGGCCACTCGATAAATCAAACAGAGTACAAATATACAAAAGAAGTCGGCTATCAGCTTGGTCTTCGCGATATGAATATTTGCACTGGATGTGGGCCAGGAGCTATGAAAGGTCCTATGAAGGGCGCAACAATAGGTCACGCTAAACAGCGACATAAAGCAGGACGCTACATCGGCATTTCCGAACCAAGCATCATCGCGGCTGAGCCACCTAATGCAATCGTAAATGAATTGATAATCATGCCTGACATCGAAAAGCGTTTGGAAGCATTCGTTCGGTTAGGACATGGCATCGTTGTTTTTCCAGGTGGGGTAGGCACTGCTGAAGAGTTACTTTATCTTCTTGGTATTCTTGTGAACGAACGCAATGCTCAACAACCTTTTCCGTTCATATTAACCGGCCCCGCGGGCAGTGAGGAATACTTTGAAGCTATTGATGAATTTGTTGGCGCTACCCTAGGCGCTGAAGCTCAATCAAAGTATCAAATCATCGTCAACGACCCCGAAGAAGTGGCCCGTACTCTATGTTCAGAACTTGAGAAAGTTAAAAAATTTAGAGGAGCAATGGGAGACGCCTTCAGTTTTAATTGGTCATTGAAAATTGAGCACGATTTCCAGCAACCCTTCATCCCAACCCATGAAAGTATGTCGGGCCTCAAACTTCACCTCGACCAGAACAAAAGCGAGCTTGCAGCAAACCTGCGCAAAGCATTTTCTGGGATTGTAGCCGGTAACGTGAAGGCTGAAGGCATTGCACAGATTAAAAAGCATGGTCCGTTTGAACTTACCGGTGATAGCGCGCTAATGAAAAAAGTGGATGTACTGTTAGAGTCCTTCGTAAAGCAACACAGAATGAAGTTACCAGGTAGTGCTTATGAGCCCTGTTATGTGGTGAAAGATACGAATTAAAGGCACGCTATTTAAGACGTATTTGCTTACGATTACCACTTATGTTTCCCGCGCGTTTTGCGGTACACTGTTTAAAAGAGTGCTGTAGATAATTGTATAACGCACATTGAGTGTCCTTATTGTGGGTTCAATGCGCTATGCAGTAAATAAAGAGTCGACAAAGTTCAATATGATATCCATGCCTCACGCATGTATTTAAGAACTCAGAATTGAGAAGTAACGGTCATGAACACCAAGGTTATTCGTCTAATTTTAGCTGGCGTCGCGCTTTACGCGGTGTTTGTTTTTATGGTTATCGCTTTCTACCCCGATAAACCAGAAAACATGGATTGGAAAGATCGTGAAGAATATAATCGAGTTCAAATCACCAAGTTGAAACTAGGAAGTACGCGAGAAGAAGTTCTCGCTCTCCTTGGGTCACCAGATATCACAGAGGCTAAGCGTCAAGGTTCTATGGCCATCCAAGTTATGTTTTTTCGCACCCAACATGTGCGCGCGGATGGCTTGACTACGCAAGACGAATGTACGCCATTGTTGTTCGAGAATGACAAGTTAATTGCTTGGGGCGAAGGAGCCTATTCCAGTTACCAAAAAAGTTAAAAGGATGGGGAGTGAGCGATATCATTTCCACGCTTAAGCGACTTGCAAAACAAGGCGATGCGTCGCTCAATGTTGAAGAGCGCATAAACCATTGGTTAAAAAGTGCTAAACGCATTCTTGCTTTGATAAATGGAAATCCGGCGATCCCAGCGTCTTTACTTCATCTTGACAATGAGCTCCCCAAGGGCACCCAACAACTCTTACTGTTAGCATTGTTTGGAAAACTTTGTCGTTTAAATGACCATTATTTGCAGCACATTATCGGGTCGTTGCTCGCGACGCATTGGTTCACTGATATCGAGAAAGATAAAAGCAAAATTGCTGACGTTGTTCGTTTTTTACGACAGCACAATCTGACAATTTGGTTAGATACGCTTCGCTTACAGAAAGCGTTCCAGTCTGAAAGACAAATGAAATACATCGCAGATAACAGGCTTAACATTGCCCAGCGCCTTTGTTTACTTGCCGGAGTATTTGCTTTTAAATCAGACAAAACAGAACATGCTTTGCTGTTCACGCTAATAGCATCTCGTATTCCTGTTCAGCACAGGCATTACATCGCCTCTTTGATGTTGTTATTTGAATATCCTTTGCCAGGCGCAAAAGTTTACGCAAACGGAATTCCTGGGGTGATTGTAGACAGACAACAGAGCCATGCCTTTGTGTTTGCCTTAAGTAACGAAGATGTAGATGGCAAATGGGTCCCGCTTTCATCTATCCATAGCCCTGTCAAATTGACGGTGCCATTCGAACATTTTGTCGCCCTTTACACTGACACCGCCAAGGCGAGGTTAAGCCACGGTGGTAGTTCGTTTGTGCCCTCCACCTACGCTATACAGCACCCCCCAAAAGCGTTACTGGGCATCATAGATTCGTTGCAAAAACCTGATGTAGATATTCCAACGCTCTGCGATAAGATTGAACAAGTGCCAACTTTCAATCAATTCCTGATACATACTGCGAGCCAAGATAATCGACTACAGCTTCCTGTAAAAAGTTTAAAGCAAGCGGTATTGACCTACGGTATTGAGCGTGTCGGTGATATGCTTATTCAGTTCGCCTTATTAGAAAGGTTGACGCAAAATCAATTCCCCCTGATGGCCATGTGCAAACAAGTCACCCTACTCGCTTGTTCATTTGCCAGCCACTTTGCTCAAGCGGCGAATACTAAATTTTCGCCTCAGTCAGCGGCATTGAGCATGACGTTTGTATGCTCTCCGCTTTTTACGTTACCTGGCTTCAAAGTGGCCCAGTCGCTTCCCGTAGATAAAACTAAAAATGTCACCGTTAACAGCGCATTCAAAGTAAAATCAGGCACCCCTTGGCTTGCAATAGCATCTGAACTTGCTGGGAGTTGGCATCAAAACTCGACGTGGCGCGCCGTTATTCATCAGTGCAACAAGCCAACTAGCGAAGTGCCTAAATCCTTACAAAAAGAACAAGCCATTATTCTGCTGGGGTTTTCATTGGCAAAATCATGCTTGCTCACGCACGACTTCTACGTTTTGCTAAAAAGTATCGAAGTAAAAACTATATTGCGTATTTTGAATTTAGAGGAAGACGAGGTACTTAAAACATTAGATGCCAACGCGCATTTACTCTACTGCCCTCTTTCCATTTAACTTTCAAGCCTTCCAACCTTCTGAGCGACCTCTCACTCTTGTAATACCAGTCCGCATAGATAATTACCCACTCAGCGAGAGTTAAAATGTTCGTAATCGCGGCGTGTTACCGCAGGTATAGTGGTTCTACATCAAGGTGACACAACAAAGAGTACGGACATTTTAAACTCGCCCTTCGGGAAGGTCTGGCAAGCTTCCTAGCGTCATTCTGGGAATTTGAAAGGGAGCAGCCATTCCTGCATTCCCACGCCCTCTAGGAAACTTGTCAGCGCCTTCTGAGTGGGCACTTATCTATGCGAATTGGTATAACGGGAATAAATTTATCTTTACGAATGGCTATAACTTGCGCCGGCTATCGTATAAAATACGGCAACTTTTGCAGTGCTTTACCGTTTTTCCCTACAATTTCCATTATAATAAACAAAGCAGGCAGGATTTGGCCTTTAAAGCGCCAGAAAAACCCAATAAACCTAACGATTTTGACAACAGAATTACCAGAGGATCCCTCCACATGACTCAGCAACGTATTACAGTCATTCGCGGTGACGGCATTGGCCCGGACATTATCGATGCAACCACAAAAATTCTAGATAAGGTTGGCTGTGACTTTGCCTACGACTATGCCGACGCAGGTTTAGTTGCACTGGAAGAACATGGCGAGCTTCTACCTCAAGAAACATTAGATTTAATCGCAAAAAATAAGGTTGCACTTAAAGGCCCACTAACGACGCCAGTGGGTGAAGGTTTCACTTCGATTAACGTAAGCCTACGCAAGCAGTTCAAACTTTATGCAAACTTGCGCCCAGTTATTTCTTTCAAAGGCACCAAAGCACGTTACGAAGATATCGATATCATCACTGTTCGTGAAAACACGCAAGGTATGTATTCAGGTCTTGGTCAGGTTGTGTCAGAAGACGGCAACGAAGCTGAAGCAATGAGTAAGATCACCCGTGACGGCGCTGAAAAGATCGTAACCTTCGCTTATGAACTAGCTCGTCGTGAAGGTCGCAAGAAGGTAACGGCAGTACATAAAGCTAACATCCTTAAGTCAACGTCAGGTCTTTTCCTTAAAGTCGCACGTGAAGTTGGTGAGCGCTACCCAGACATCGAATCGGCTGAAATGATTGTTGATAACTGCTGTATGCAGCTTGTTATGAACCCGCATCAGTTCGACGTTATTGTGACTACCAATCTATTCGGAGACATCTTATCAGACCTGTGCGCGGGTCTTGTGGGTGGTCTTGGTATGGCACCTGGCGCAAATATCGGTGAAGATTGTGCAATTTTTGAGGCGGTTCACGGCTCTGCACCAGATATCGCTGGTAAGAACCTAGCCAACCCAACATCAGTTATTCTAGCTGCAGCGCAAATGCTTGAGTATCTAAACATGGGTGACAAAGCTGAAAAAATCCGCACAGCATTGAAAGACGTTATTGAGTCTGGAGACCGCACTACGCGTGATTTAGGCGGTGAAGCCGGTACTATAGAGTTCACACAAGCACTTTTGGATCGCTTGTAAGCCACTCTGTTTTAACAAAGTAGTACTAAAAAACGGGCTTTATTGCCCGTTTTTTGATTCACCTTCATTTTTTCACCGCACAAACTGTACTAAAACTGGACTACCGCTTTCCTCATTCACACTTATCATTTCAATTGTACCTTTTCAGAGTGCTGAGCTTTGTAATTTACCTGCTTTAACAAGAGTAAAACGCCGCCGTAAGGTTAAACAACGTTCTGCCTTGCACTAGCCTGTAAAACGTAAGTGCACTCTGTGTACACAACTCACATACTAAACAGCGACAACACAATGCCATTTAAGGTGAAAGTGTTTGATGCATTACATACAAGGAAAGATGATGAAAAAGTTAATCTCAGGTTTGTTAGTACTTTCAGCTTTAGCCATTCAAGCTCCTACAGTTCACGCTCAGGCCATGAGTGAAGACGGTAACAACGCTAGCGAAACTGCGCCCCTTCAGCAGCGAATCGACTTAAACTCAGCAACAATAGAGCAACTGGTAACCTTACCAGGCGTAGGACAATCTAAAGCGAAAGCAATCGTAAAATATCGCGAAGAAGTAGGCCCATTTCTTGAAGTAGCTCAGCTTACCCAAGTTAAAGGGATTGGTGAAAAGATGCTCAGTAAAATAGAGAGTTATGTCTTAGTAAAATAGGTCATGTAGTTGTAATTATTAGACCTTCTTGCCAATAAAAAATGCGCCGCGATAGGCGCATTTTGACAAGCTAGTAACAATTGCGAGTGCAGGCTTATTTTGTTTATAAACCTAGTAACTCATAGCCATTATTTTAATACAGAGGTTAAGTACTCTTTAAACTCTGCGCCTAAAGATGGGTGACGTAGTGCATATTCAACGTTAGCTTTCATATAGCCTAACTTACTTCCACAGTCGTGGCTTTTACCTTTCATGTAATAAGCGTCTACTTGCTCAAGCTTCATTAATGCGTCAATAGCATCAGTAAGCTGTACCTCACCGCCTGCCCCTGGAGGTGTAAACTCTAATAGATCCCAAATCTTCTCGGACAGCACATATCTACCTACAACTGCTAGATCAGATGGCGCTTCATCAAGAGGTGGCTTTTCTACCATCTTATGGATCTTAGCTGATTGACCCTGCGTGATTGCAGCGCCGTCGAGATCGGCAATACCGAATTTAGAGATCTCTTCCTCTGGCACTTGCTCAACCATTACTTGGCTTACTCGGCTAGTATTAAACTTCGCAACCATATCGGCAAGGTTATCTTTTTTAGGGTTGCTAGCGGCATCATCAATAATTACGTCTGGTAGAACTACAGCAAACGGTGCATCCCCGATAAGCGGACGAGCGCAAAGTACAGCGTGCCCAAGACCATTAGCAACGCCCTGACGAATATGCATAATCGTAACGTCTTTCGGGCAAATTGACTGGACTTCTTCTAAAAGCTGACGTTTTACACGCTTTTCAAGCGTCGCTTCAAGTTCGAAAGACGTGTCAAAATGGTTTTCAATACTGTTCTTACTTGCATGTGTCACAAGAATAATTTCTTTAAGTCCTGCAGCAACACACTCACTGACTACGTATTGAATTAACGGCTTATCCACCACTGGAAGCATCTCTTTAGGAATTGCTTTTGTTGCTGGAAGCATTCGCGTTCCAAGTCCCGCCACAGGGATTACCGCTTTTTTTACCTGACTCATAGTTAATATTCCTTTTTTGAATTCCTAATTTTACGCTTAAGACGACACTTCATTGTCATTCAGCATCTCAAGCTAAAGCTTTTTTCATTAATTCTTTTCAATAACGCATTTCAATGCAATCGATGTTCCAATTGCCCTTTTAGAGCATTTATGTATTGTTAGTGGGCAAAACCACCCAAATCTTTATCTAATCGCACCATTAGTGGGATTAATGATACCTAATGCACCAACTTAGTGAAAGATTACTTAGGATGATTTTACAACGTAGCAGCGGAATTTACCAAAGTGTTGCTTTTTGCTAACGCCTGTATCAACCGCTACTTTCCTCTATGCCTATCTTCCTACCTCTCGTCCAGAGAACCTGTGCGATGCAATGTCCCGTCTCTAAGTCCAGCACGCATGAAGCAGCCCCGTTCTTTACCTTGCGCAAAAAAATACCGGTTTACAATATACCTAAGTGGTATTGCACAAACATGACGAAGCTTCCAATAAAGAGGAACGTAGGGACGCCGGGCTAGAATCAGTACGTTTCGAAACTGATAGTAAAGTCGAATAGGTGCCCCTTGCTTAAACGTTACACCGCACACCTTTACTCGATCATCCCCTTGCCGATGAGGCATACAGGCACTTAGCGATTGATAAATTGCCATGCCCTTTGCTCTAGCACGCCAACACCATTCATGATCAACACCGTCAATGAAAAGGGCGCTCTCTTTTCCTCCCACCTTTGTAAAAGCGCGGTGAGAAATGAGCATACCTGAAGCTATAATTTGCTTTACCTCTTTAAGCGAATGGGAAATCTGCTTCCCTTTTTGTAGTACGCCCTCTTCAACACGATCTGAGAACTGGCAATGAATAGAAGGACCTATCGCTGCGATTGGGCATGATTTTTCAAGTTCCAAAAACTGTGATAGCAATTCACGAGCGATAACCGGCGAAAAGAAACTATCTTGATCGAGCAAAAATGCATACTCAAGGCCACGGTCAAAAAGCGCCTTTAGACCAATATTTTGGGCCTTCGCTATACCAACATTTTCTGAACAATGAATGTACTTAACGTGAGAGGAGGCGAGGCTTTGAGTGCATACTGGGGAGTTATCCACCAGGATTAAATCCCACTCAGATGAAGAAAAAGCGTCAAGCAGTTTAGCTACGTGCTTAACGTCTGGATTGAACAATACAATGACAACGCCAGTAATCAATGTTTACCGAACCTTTCTAATAAGTGCCTATCTAGCTTGTAGGCAAGCTTGACCACTTTACCCGGCATTAGTCGTAATGAAAGTACGCCACAGGCATATAAAAAGTTGTAAGGAGAAAACTGCCTGAGCTTAGTTATCGCATACAGACGCGCCTTAAATTCGTTAAGTGACTTACTTAACCCCCGGCGTTTATAAAAATTATTTACTCGCCTAAATTTAAGCAGTCTATCTTTTAAATTTCTAAAAATGTACCCTCGAGACGCTAACGTTATCCAGAGAAAATAGTCTTGCGTGTTGAGCAAATCTCCATCATATCTATGGCCATCCGTAAAGACATTAAACCTGATCACCACAGTAGGATGATTTAGCGAACAGCGACGAGGTAATATACGCACTATTTGTCGGTGGGAAGCAGGCATTACACGTGCGCCTACCTTCTCACCTCTTTCATTAATCTCGGTAAGTGCAGAGCCCAATATAGATATATTGCTATGCTTTTTTAAATAGGTGATTTGACGCAGCAATCGATGCTCTTCAGATATATCGTCAGCATCCATTCTCACAAAAAAAGACGGGGAAAACTGCATAGCGAACTCAACAACAGAATTCATACAGCTCGCTAAACCGATATTATGGCTATTTTGCCCTATTATTACTCTATCATCGCTTCTCGCGGCTTCATCTAGCACTTCTATAATTGCTTGCGGGACGGGGCCATCCACCACAATCATGAATAAAAAATTCGTATAGGTCTGTGCTAAAATACTATTTACTGCTTCGCTGATCCACTTTGCATTATCAGCTTGATAAACCGCCATAGCCACAATCGATTCAACCTGCTGTTTTTTATTTTTGTTATGGAGAATAGAGAATTGATTTATCAAGTATTTTTACCAGCGAAATAAGTAACAAAGAAAATAAAAGCGCTAATGGATGCGCTCTTATTTGAGGTATGTTACAGAGATTTTATTCAGACGGCTACGGTTTTACTAATCTAGGCAGTTACGCGCTTAACAAAACGAAGTACGCTCCAGATATGTTGGATAACAAGACTGTAAACAACGAGTAAGCCAATAAAGCACCAAAACATTATCGCTTCCGGCACTTGATAAACTTCGCCAAGAATACCGATAAGGCAGTAGCAAGCCCCTAACATTAGAATGGCGACAAGTGATTTTCTGCTGCTTAACCCAGCTCGCATGAATATGTTATGAAGGTGTTGGCGGTCAGGTTTTAGCATCGATTGACCTTTTCGCGCTCGTCGATACATAATCGCCGCCATATCCATCAAAGGCAATCCCACTAACCATACAGCAGTAATAGGTCTAAACGCTGCCGTTTCTCCTTGGGTATGATCAACAAGCAACCAAACAATGGTTAGTCCAACAAACATACTCCCCGCATCGCCCATGAATATCTTATTTCCCCTGAAACCTTTCCAACTGAGATTAAAGGCGAGGAACGGAACGATTGCAGCTACTATAATAAGAGGTTCCATTATGGACGCGCCATGGCCTGTAAAGACTAGAAAACCGGAAACCGTTAGCAAAATGACTAAACTCATTCCACCGGCTAAACCGTCAATTCCGTCTATCATGTTAAACGCATTAATGACGCCTACGACGCAAATGATAGTGAAGAAATAACCGCTAAGTCCAAGCAGCACTTCACCTGTGCCGAAAATATTACCTAACGACGTAATATAGTTTTGGGCACTCCAAGCCATTATTGCTGCAACACCAAATTGACACATCAAACGACCTTTAGCACTTAAATCAAAGCGGTCGTCTAACATGCCAAGTAAAACAATAAAAGCGCTAGCCGTGAAAAATAGAGGGTTATTTTTCATCCAAACATCAGTAGCAACACTGGCGACTAACACAGCCATAAAGATCGCAACGCCTCCCGTTAAAGGAACGATACCAGCATGGCGTTTGCGCGCAGAAGGTTGATCGACTAGACCAAATTGATGTGCCAATGGCGTCATTACTACTAAAAGGATCAGCGCAACAAAAAATGCAGTGAACAATGGAACGAACTGCAAGTACGTTAGCATAAAAAACACAACCTCTCGTCACCGACCCCAAAAACGTATTCCGCTTCACTACAGATCAGTGCATTCAAAAACAACATTAAAAACTTAAACCGTGCATCCATTTTTTTACAACTTCCATTTCTACCAATGCGACGAGGGCGTTTTGTTATTAAGCGTGGATAGAAAACTCTGTAATGATATAAAACATTTGGTTGACTAACCACCTTAATTATAAAAATACCTCTAGAAACATCGTTTTTAATCTTTAAAATTACCACGCCAAAGGAATTTGCAATAAAAACACATTCGATGATCCAAATTTGAAAACATAATCCTGGTTGTAACATTGCAACTTCAAGAAGAAATAACTATCTCGGTTTCTCGTCAACTTATATTTAAGCGCGATTCAAATGCTTTAAACTACGTAGCAATTGAGACGGCAAACATGCTTTTTTCAAAACTTATGTTATTCTAGCGCGAAATTGCTATATGGATATGAAAGCTAATGTTCAAACAATTCACACGTTTTATGTTGCCGTTCGCAATTATTGCGTTCGGAGCCGGGTGCACAAACTCCCCCACGGTTACCAAAGCTGACATTCCTTTGGTGCATTCTTCGCTCGCCTACTCGCTCGCACCAGACAAAGAGCTTGCAATAAATATTCCAAAAGCCAATATATATTTCGATTCAAAAGAATCATTTTCAATACGTTTTGACGGCGGTGAGTACACTGCTGTTAAACACTATATCTCGGCGACAGGGAATAAGTGTATTCGCTTTTCTTTACAAGAAGGTGAAATTAGCACTCCTTCAGCACAAAAAAAAGTGACAACTTGCCAGCGCGGTGGTCAATGGCGAGTGATTTCTCCTCTGGTTGCTTCTACTAATGCGCAAGGTGAATAAGTAAATGAAGTTTATGGACATCGGAACAATTATAAAAAGCGTATTATTCGTCACGTATATGGCTTTGATTTGCAATTTATCTATAGGTAACTCGTTTGCCCAAAGCGTAGAGCAGTTGCAACAACTTAGAGAAAGGGCTCAACAGTCTCAAAGTAGTACAACGGCACAATCAGTTTCTCCTCTTAGTATATCAACGCAGCGTACCTTACCTGGTGCAACGAGTTCGGCGAGCGCGATGGGCCAGTTTTCAACACAACCAAGAAATGGCGTCAATCTTCCAGGTGAGCCTACAATTGATACCGTTTTTCCAGCGCAAGCGCCTATGGAAAACCCGCCCTTTGCTGCTAATTTATTTATCGGCGGCTTTGAATCAGAACGCAGTTCTGGTTTAAACGACAATTACTTAATTGCACCTGGAGATAAGATTTCTATTTGGCTTTGGGGCGCAGTAAACTTTTCTGATGTGGTTACGGTTGATAATCAAGGAAACATATTTATTCCGAATATTGGTCCAGTTCGCATAGCAAACACGCCGGCAGGTAGTGTAAATCAAACGGTGACCGCCAAAATCAGACAAGTCTACACAAACGACGTTAATGTATACGTGAACCTGCTGACATCGACACCAGTTTCGTTGTATGTTTCAGGTCCAGTTCTAAGACCAGGTCAGTATGCTGGCCTTGCGTCGGACAGCGTCCTGTATTACTTAAAACGTGCTGGAGGTATAGACTTTCAGCGGGGTAGTTTCAGACAAATAGATATTGTAAGAGACGGAAAAGTCGTCGCTTCAGCAGATTTATATGCATTTTTCAGAAATGGTAAGCTCCCTGAAATTTCATTCAAAGATGGAGATACCATTTTAGTGCATCCAATTGGCAACACTATCGTTGTTGAAACTGGCGCGCGCAATAGCTTTACCTTCGAGTTCTTAAACGAAGAACTAAACGGTGGTGTGGTTAACTACTTTGCACGTCCCGGCGAATTCGCTTCTCATGCCTCTGTTTCAGGTATACGCAGCAATAAGCAATTTGCACGATATTTAAGTGTTGAAGAATTCGCGTCTCTTGAACTTAGAGCTGGCGATACGGTTGAGTATATCGCCGACCACGAACCACAAATCTATCGTATCAATGTAGCAGGTGCCTTTGCAGGCGCTTCACAAATCATGGTTGATAAAGGCGCGCGACTTATCGATGTACTTGACCATATTGAAGCTGACACAACGCTTTCCGACACTCAGAACATTTACCTCCTAAGAGAAAGTGTCGCAATAAAACAGAAAGAGATTATTGAGGAAGGGTTACGACGTCTTGAACGCAGCATGTTCACCGCGCCCATAAGTTCGACAGGTGAAGGGGCTATTCGTGCTCAAGAAGCGCAGCTTGTTGCTGACTTTATCGCTCGTGCTCGCCAAGTTGAGCCTCAAGGACGAGTGGTAGTTTCAGAAAATGGTGAAATTGCAAATATTCTACTAGAGCCTAACGATACAATTGTAATTCCAGAGGTTACAGACTTGGTCCACGTGGGTGGAGAGGTGTTGCTTCCACAATCGGTGGTATTTAATCCCGACGCAACCACAGAGGACTATGTTGCATGGGCTGGCGGTTTTACCGAGCGTGCTGAAGATGAACGCATACTCATTGTTCGTAAAAACGGTAATGTTACCTTTACCAGTATTAACGATTCGTTTCTATCTAGCAATGACAGCAAGCTAGAGCCTGGTGATCAAATTATTGTTCTGCCAACAATAGACACCAAACTACTTCAGGCTGTTAAAGATATAACGCAAATCGTTTACCAGATTGCAATTGCAGCTAACGTAGCCACAAACTAGCATGGTAACGTTCAAAGACCAGCTTTACGCATGGAGAGGCGTGATTTTCGCGCTTTTCCTGCGTGAGCTTCAAAGTAAATTTAACGATAAGTTTGGACTAGGATGGGCATTTCTAGAGCCTTTCGCGTTTATATTTGCGCTATCGTATTTACGTGGGCTAATAAGTGGCGATGACATTCACTCTATTCCCCTCTTTTTGTTTATGATGATCGGAATGGTGGGCCTTCAGTCCCTCACTACGTGTTTACAGTCTGTATCAACCTCTGTCCGTCGGAATAAACCTCTTTACGCATTTAGGCAAGTGCAACCTATATCTGCAATTCTTACGGCCGGCTTTTTAGAATTTTCAGTTAAAGTCGTAGTAGTCGCTTTACTAAGCCTTGCGCTTTATTTGATGGGCGAAACATTTACTGTAAATGACCCTCTATTATTGATATGTCTTTTTCTCCTATTGTGGGTGTTTTCTATATCTATAGGGATGATTTTTGCGATTGCTGCCGCTTTCGTACCGGAAGTAGATAAAATAAAATCGATGTTAACCCGCCCATTGATGTTTATTTCATGCGTATTCTTTAGCTTGCAAGATTTGCCCGAAGAATATTGGCCTTATTTGACGTGGAATCCCTTAGTGCACTTTAACGAACTTGCTAGATATGCTTGTTTTGAGTCTTATGGTACTAAAGGGGTATCGCTTAATTTTGTAGTTGAAATCACTATCGCATTCCTATTCCTCAGCCTCTCGATGTACCACATTACTTGGAAAAAGGTACTATCTCGATGATAAAAATTGAGAATTTAACCAAGAGCTACCCCAGTAAAATGGGACCTCAATACATATTCAAAAACTTGAATTTTGATTTTCCTACCGAAAATAATGTTGCTATTTTAGGTAAGAATGGCGCGGGTAAATCAACACTTTTCAGAATGCTGGCTAAAAGTGAATATCCAGATAGAGGACGCGTTTTAACAAACAAGGCGATGTCTTGGCCCGTTGCGCTACAGACCGGCGTTCATCCTCAAATGACGGGGCGTGAAAACACCCGTTTCGTAGGAAGAATTAATAACGTTAAATCGCTTCCCGAATACGAAGAAAAAGTTCAGGAATTCGCAGAGTTGGGTAAACGCTTCGATCTTCCTGTCCGCACTTATTCTTCAGGCATGCGAGCTAAATTGGTCTTTGCCTGCTGCATGAATATCAATTTTGATATCTATCTTATTGATGAAGCCACATCGGTTGGTGATCCGCTATTTAGAAAAAAGGCACGTTTATCACTTAAAGAAAAAAGTGAGGAAGCGGGCGTAATCATGGTAAGCCATGAGCTTGATCAAATTCGGGAATTTTGTACATCTGCCGTTATCATTGACGACGGCAAACTCACTTATTATCACGATCTCGAAGAAGGCATCGACGTTTATACGCAGGATGCAGACAATAAGAAATCACTTAAATAGGTTCAAAACACAGTGGAAAAATCTCTTACACAGCTCAATGCCCTTCTCAGCAAGCACAAAACACTTATCCTTGTCCTGCCTTGGGTTCTGTATGCCTTTTATCTCGTTGTATGGGCAGCACCTCAATATGAAAGTAAAAGTCAGCTAATCGTAAAATCTAGCGATGGTGGCAGTAGTTTCGATCCGTCATCCCTTCTCATGGCAGCAGGTGTTTCAGGCGGCTCAGGTGGAGCTGAAAGCCAATTAGTCGAGGCCTATATTCAATCTGCAGATATGATTAAATATCTCGATGATGCTATAGGTCTTCGCGAGCACTATATGTCTGATAAAGCGGATATATTTAGCGGCCTTTCGTCTTCCCACAAGCAGGAAGATTTTTATCAATTCTATCTTGACCACATTGAAGTCAGTGTTGACTCAGCATCTGCTGTAATTAGCCTACGCACACGGGCGTTCGATGCTGAATACGCCAAAATAATTAACCAAGCTATCGTGGATAAAGCAGAAGAGTTTATCAACAACATTAATAATGACTTAGCTAAGTCAAAACTCGCTTTCGCTAAAGGTGAACACGAAATTGTTGAACAAAAACTACAGCAAGCCAAGACAGAAATTTTAAGTTTTCAATCCAAGTACAACGTACTCGACCCCTCAGCTGAGGGTGCAGCCTTCCAGCAAATTGCTTTTTCTCTCCAGGCAACCCTTGCACAGAAAAAAGCCGAGCTGAGTACAATGTCGACCATGATGTCTGATGCCGCACCAGAAATCATCAATATAAAGCGAGACATTGCTGCACTTCAAAAGGAAGTCGAAAAGCAGAAAGAGCGTATTAGTACGGCTGAAGGTGAAAGTGAGGCTTTATCTGTTAGCGAGCTAATGGCACGATACAGCAATCTTCAGGTTCAGCTACAGCTCGCGATTCAAGCGTACTCTTCATCGCTTATTACACTGGAGAACGCGCGCGTCGAGGCATACCAAAAGCTCCAACATTTGGTAACTGTAGAATCGCCTACCCTTCCAGATGATAACGCTTATCCAACGGTTATTTACAACCTCGTATTATTCGGTATATCTCTATTGCTTATTTACGGCATCATACGCATTGTCGTTGCCACAATCCGTGAGCTTTAGTGCTCCCACCTTTCTAGCAAACCAATAGTTCAATCGACTAAGTCGTTCAAGACTTAGTCGATTGACACTGCTTTAATGAAGTTTGTCGCCCAAATCTTGTGTCTTTAAGCAAGCTCTAGTATAAGAAGCTATCCGCCTTACGGACTACAATCAAAGAGCCTATTCTATAAGTGCTCTACAATAACAACCATAAGCAATATGGAATTAAAATATAATTATGAAACCATCTAACGATACTAGCTTTTTCGGCCATCCAGGGGGCCTAAGAACGCTATTCTTTACAGAAATGTGGGAGCGCATGAGTTATTACGGTATGCGCGCGCTACTTGTTCTTTTCATGACAGCAAGCCTACAAACCCAAGGCTTGGGTTTTACTGTTGCAACCGCAGGCGCTATCTACGGTCTATACACAGGTGCAGTATATTTTCTAGGTCTACCGGGTGGTTGGTTAGCTGACCGCTTAATTGGTGGTAAAAGCGCCGTGTGGTATGGCGGTATTATTATCTTCGCAGGTCACGTCGTACTCGCTATAGACTTACAAAACCTATTTTTTGTTGGCCTTATCCTTGTTGCTTCAGGTACAGGCTTACTTAAACCCAACATCTCGGCGATGGTTGGTCAGCAGTACGGTGACGACGATGGACGTCGCGACAGTGGATACGCCCTATACTACATGGGTATTAATATAGGTTCACTCATCGCTTATCTTGTCACCGGTTACTTACAAGAGAACTGGGGCTGGCACTATGCGTTTGGTGCTGCTGCTATTGGTATGGCTATTGGCTTAATTCAATATTATTTTAGCAATCGTTCGCTATCGGCTGACTCTGTTGCACCAGCAAACCCTTATCAAGGTGCAGCTAAGCAGCGCGCGTGGATGGGCGTATGGGCAGTTGTCGCAGTTGCGGTTGTTGTTATTGTGCTTGCTCACATGGGCACCATTGTTATCGAGCCAGTTGCGCTTGCTCAACAGGTCGCCGTTGTATTTACCGTGATTTTCTTCGCTTACTTTGGCTTGATATATTTCAAAGGTCAGTTGAGTGAGAACGAGAAGAAGCGCATGTGGGCGCTATTTTTAGTGTGCGTTGCATCAGCCTGTTTCTGGTCTGGTTTCGAGCAAGCTGGTTCATCTTTGAACCTATTCGCACAGAACTATACAGACCGCGTGCTTGAAAGCGGCTCGCTAATCACCTCTCTATTCGGAATGGACGCAATTCCAACGGTGTGGTTCCAACTATCGAACTCGCTATTTATTATCATCTTGTCGCCTTTCTTCGCGGCACTTTGGATTAATCTTGCTAAACGAATGATAGACCCGTCGTACACCATCAAATGTGCTATCGGTATCGTTATTATGGCATCGGGTTTCTTGGTGATGTTTATGGCGTCGCAATATGCTGCACAAGGTCTTAAAGTTGCGCCAATGTGGCTCGTTACTACTTACTTCCTTCATACGGTTGGTGAGCTTTGTTTAAGCCCAGTCGCACTAAGTGCTGTAAGTAAACTGTCGCCCAAGCGTTTTGCAGGTCAAATGATGGGGGTATTCGTACTGACTTACTCTATTGGTAACATTATTGCTGGTCTGTTGTCAGGTAACTTCGACCCTGAAAACGTAGAGCAAATGCCAGATCTGTATCTTCAAATTGCCCTATTTAGCATTGCTATCGCTATCGTGATTGGCTTAATGAGCTTTAAATCTCGTTTCTGGGAAAAAGCAGGTATTGAAGAAAAGGCGTAATTTGTTGCTCGCATGTTTTAAGTGCTGAACAATTACCCTACAATGACCGCCGCAACGTAACGTTCCGGCGGTTTTTTTATTTAAGGTTTTCGTATTAAAGGCTGTGAGTAAACCTATGAAGTTTTATTTTTCTACAAGAAACATTCCTGCCTTACAGGGTCTTCCACTTGCAGAGCGCGTAAAGTTGCTCGACCAAGCGGCAAAACGACTCTCTGTTCCAGAAAAAACGCTGCTCAATGTTCTTAAATTACTCGTTATTGTTCCTGTGTTTGTGCTAATTCTACAAACCGCATCAAATTGGACATCGTTACTTTGGGCTTTTGTGGTATTTTTAGTTTACCCATTGGTTATAAAACCTATTCAATATTCCATATGCGCAAAGTACATCGCGCAACCGTCTAGCAAGGAGAATGCATGAAAACCATCTTAGTCACTGGTGGTGCGGGCTATATAGGTAGCCACACGGTTTTACAGTTACTTGAACAAAATTACGGCGTAGTCGTGCTGGATAACTTAGCCAATTCAAGTGCTGAATCGCTTCGTCGCGTAGAAACGTTAACAGGCAAGTCAGTTACTTTTGTTCAAGGTGATATCCGCGACACCGCTGTGCTGGATGATATTTTCAGCGAACATAACATTTTTTCCGTCATTCATTTTGCAGGGTTAAAAGCCGTAGGCGAATCTGTGCAAAAGCCTCTTTCCTACTATGAAAACAACGTGTACGGCACGCTGACTCTTTGTAAAGCTATGCAAAAGCACAATGTAAAGAACATTGTTTTTAGCTCGTCTGCTACGGTTTACGGCGACCCAGCATCACTGCCGCTACGTGAAGACATGGCGACAGGGCAGCCAACTAACCCTTACGGTATGTCTAAGCTGATGGTAGAGCATATGCTGAGCGATCTTTATGTATCGGATAGCGACTGGAACATTGTATTGCTTCGCTATTTTAACCCGGTGGGCGCACATGAGTCTGGCCAAATCGGCGAAGATCCTAATGGTATTCCAAACAACTTGATGCCTTATATCTCTCAGGTAGCTACCGGTAAGCTAGAACAACTGAGCGTATTTGGTGATGACTACGATACCGTTGATGGTACAGGTGTACGCGATTATATCCACGTTGTCGATCTAGCCAACGGTCACTTAAAGGCACTAGATCGCTTGAACCTTAACATGGGCTTAGATAAATACAATCTAGGAACAGGTCAGGGTTATTCCGTTATCGAAATGATTAAGGCATTTGAAAAAGGCTCGGGAAAAACCGTACCTTATAAGATTGCACCGCGTAGAAATGGCGATGTTGCAGCCTGCTATGCTGACCCGACTAAAGCTGCTACAGAACTCAACTGGCATGCTGAAAAAGGTTTAGAAGACATGTGTGCAGACACGTGGAACTGGCAGTCTCAAAATCCGATGGGCTATCCAAAGGATTAATTAATACCAGTCCGCATAGATATTTACCCACTCAGAAGGTGCTACTAGGCATACTTCACATGCTATAAATAAAAATGCCATGCAAACACGCATGGCATTTTTGTATCGGGTGTTGTAGATAATAAACTGACGGAGCCTCAAATAATGGGGCTGTTACGCAGCCCGCTCTATCCATCAGAGGAATGTTTATTTACCGTCTTTCCCTTCGCGGTCCTTTCCCAGACGCTTAGATTTCTCGCGTTCTTCGCCCGACTTGTCTTTTAGTTCAGTAGATTCGTCAGTAATGTCGTCCATAGCTTCTTCATTCAACTGTTCTGCTGGTTCTTCATAGCCGTCAAAATCACTGCCTTCCAACATAGCCTCAAAGTCAGCAAAGTCATCTAGCTGCTCATCATCTATCGCTTTATCACCGCTTTTTCCATCGGTAACGCGAAACTCCAAGTTTTCAAAATAAGCATTCTTTACAAAAGCGTAATCATCTACAGACTGCTCTAGCTGCGCTTCTTGGTCTAGTAGCTGCGCTCTCGCTTCAAGAAGAGAAAAACCAATACGAGCTAAGTTAACAGAACCTTCAAGCAGAGACATTGGAAACGCAAAACCGTCCACATAATCACCGGTAAAACTGCGGGGATCACTAGGGCCTAAAAATGGAAGCATTAAGAAAGGCCCTGTATCTAAGCCCCATACTGCTAACGTTTCACCAAACTGCTCACGTTTGCGCTCTATACCAATTTTCGATGCGACATCGAAAGTACCAACTAAGCCCACTGTAGTGTTAATCAGGAAGCGGGCCAGGCTGTCTAAGCCATCATCTACTTTACCTTGAAAAATATTATTCAAAAAGTTAGCTGGCTCTTGTAGGTTATCTGTAATATTCACTAACCCTGTACGTGCAGGCTGAGGCATAACCGTTACATAAGTAACGGTTATAGGGCGTAAAATATACGCATCTAATACATCCCAGTTAAAATCCCAAATTTCACGGTTGACGGGTTCAAACGGGTCACGTGGGTCGGACGTATCTACTACCGCAGCATTCGTAGTCGTCCCTTGAGCTTGCTCTTGGGTATGGTTACTCGCACACCCCCCTAGAAAACTTGCAGCAATAATCAGCCCGATAGCGAGTGACTTGGACAAATCCATACTTATAATTCCTTCTCAATAATAATGCTCAGTGAAGAGAGTTCGTTAATGGTTACACTCGCATTCACACTACCCTGCCATTCTCCTTGCGAAACGGCCACATCACCGTCTTCAGATAGCCTCGCGGTCACTATCACATCAGACAGTGTTGCTAGCGTAAATTGTGGCATCATGGCGTTATCCGTTGTCAATGCTAAAGAAATAGGAAAGCTATTTATAGGCAACTTTACAACTGCTGCAGGCATTTTGTTGCCCGAATTAGCATCTTGAGCGAATACAATTAAGAAGCCTTCTCTAGGGGCATTTTCGCGAGCTTCTTCAGACAAGTTAACGGTAACATTAAAGCCTGTCTCTTCCCCGCTGGTTTTATCTTTGCCACTGCCAGCCGACGGTTGCGCAGTATTGTGTAACCCAACCACGTCGTTGGTGTTACCTTCCAGTTCTTGAATTCGAGCGACTAAGCGCTGTGCCATATCGCTATCTTTAGGTAACTTGCCTTCTACCTGTTTGTAAAAACGCCGGGTATTGTCAAGGTCACCAAGTTGAGCAGACACCACTGCCATCATAAGGGCAAGGTTATCATTCTGTGGGTTTTCGCTAAGCAGGCTCAATAAAATCGACTGCGCTCGCTCCAAATTGTTGACATCTCCGGTAGTCATTAACGCTTGAGCGAGAGTAATACGATTAGCAGAATTAGAAGGCGCTAACTTCACCGCTCTATCGATAGCTTCAATCGCCTGTACTTCTTGGCCCATACTCAGCATTAACCTGCCAAAATACATCCAGCCAGTGTCGTCTGAGGGCTCTTCCCGCAGTCGCTGACGTATCGCAAGTGCAAGGCTTGCAATATCTTGCTGCGTTAAGCTGTTAGCGTTGCCGTTTGCCAACTGCTGGCTCAGCTCTGGTAATGTTTCAATAGCCTTGTTCGCTCTAACCACGCCTTCCATTTGATTGACCTGCGAATAAACAATCACGCCACAGGCGATGGCTAGTACGCCACCTAACGCCAGAGGTAAGATTGCGTTGCCTGTCTTGTGCGATTGAAACGCGCTTTCATCAACCAAAGCCAATTTCAGTTCATCAACTGCTTGGCGCTTATCATGCTCGCTGATAAGCCCTTCGGTTACTTCCCTATCTAGCTCTGCTAAACGCTGCTTAACAATTTGCGTATTGGTTAAACTGTCTTGCTTTGCGTGGTTTTTGTTACGTAACCAAGGAAAAGCAATAATTAAAAGAACAAGCGTGATTAAGCCTGAAACAATAATATAAAACTCAGACCAACTCATTCTTTCTCTCGCTCCAACATTTCATCTGCTTTGGCTAGCTTCGCGGCCATATCTTCTGGTGGCGCTACCGATTTGCGCCTTACGACGACTAGTAAGGCAATAAAAATAAATAATACCGGGCCTGCCCAAAGCCACAGTGTAGCTGCCGTGACTGGCGGTTGGTAATGAACAAAATTACCATAGCGAGATTTCATAAAATCAATGATTTCTTGTTCCGTTTTGCCCTGCTTTAATAGCGCGTAGACTTTTCGACGCATATCATGAGCTATCATGGCATCACTATCGGCAATATTTTGATTTTGACACATGGGGCAGCGCAGCTCAGCAGTAAGCGTTAAGAAGCTCTCGCGCTGTGCTGGTGTGTCGAATAAAAACTTATCTTCAGCCGCGTTAGCTGGAAAGCTGCTTAATATAACCATGAGGACCAAAATGTTAAGCACAACGGTTTTAAAGCGCGCTTTGTTAACAGCACTTTTCTTATTACCCTCAATAGCAGTAATGGAGTTGTGCAGCACATTCCTGCAATGCATCACATCTGTCGCAAGCATTATTACTCGCCCTCCTGCGCATTTATGTTACTGCTCATCACCGCTTCAACATCTACCTTTCGTTCTTTAACGTCATTTCCAGATGCTTCTGCCACAAGTTTTTTATAAAGCGGTCCTACCTTCGAATTCCAAACACGTTCGTTAATATCACCTATGTGATGCATGCGAATGATGCCCTCAGCGTCTATAACAAAATGCTCGGGTGCCCCGGTCACTCCAAGATCAAGCGACGTATCACGGTACACATCGAAAATATTATAGGCGTAAGGGTTACCATAGCGACTGAGCATGTCTGTTACTTCTTGTTGCACCCTGCTTAGTGTTTTTGTACCAAAGTCAGGGTCTAAGTCCTGATCGAAATACAAACCCACTATGTGAACGTTTTGCTCGTTTTTAAGCTGAGTAAGGTAAGGCATTTCAACAGCACATGTGACACACCATACCCCCCAGACGTTTAATATGGTTACCTTTCCTTTTAAATCATCAGGAGTATAAGTTACATCGGGCTGCATTAAATCTGGAAGTGAAAATGCTGGCAGAGTTTTGTCCTGAACCTGGGAGTCTAATTCACGCGGGTCTGAAAAAAGCCCTTTAAACAGAAATATAACTAATAAAGAAAACAGCACTAACGGAATGGCAACAAGTGGCGCTTTTTTCATTATGCGTTTCCTTTTACTGATGTATTTGATGTAGCCGATACTTGACCGTGAGATTGCACTGCGTCGTTTTTATCTTTACTACCAAATACCCGTTTTATTTTTTTCACTTTCGCCATACGGTAGCGCTTGTCGCTTATAGAAAAGATGCCGCCTATGGCCATAACTACTGCGCCAGCCCAAAGCCAAACAACAAAGGGCTTAATATAAATACGGATAGCCCAAGCGCCATTATCTAGAGGTTCACCCATCGCAATAAACAAGTCTCTAGCAAGGTTGGAGTGAATAGCCGCTTCTGTCATTGGCATGCGCTGCACGATATACAAACGCTTTTCAGGCTCTAGGTGCGCTATCAATGCTCCGTTTTTATAAATATCGAAAACGCCTTTGTCCGCTTCAAAGTTCGGACCTTGAACCTTGCGCACATCTCTAAAGCTAAAGTCATAGCCTCCAAGGGTCACGGTATCGCCGATATTCATGCGAATATCTCGTTCCATTTCATAATTCGACACAAGCGTAATACCGATAATGCAAATAGCAAAACCAACATGACCTAGCACCATGCCCCAATGACTTGGAGTAAGCTTACGAAGCTTCGCCATAACCGATGCTTTTTCTGTGCTACCTGGGGGCATCGCCGATAAACGCTGCATCACTTCTTGTACTGTCGTGACCAATATCCAAAACACCAACACCATGCCAAGCATACCCATATAGCTGGGTTCGTCGTAGGCAAAGTTAACAAGTACACCGGCGCTAAGCGCAATACCACCTGCAACCAGAAGTTGTTTTTGCAATTCGCTGGCCTTTTGCTGTTTCCAGCGCGTTAACGGACCCAGTCCCAACATCAATACAAACGGCACTATCAATAACGTAAACATTTGATTGAAAAAAGGTGCACCTACCGAAATACTCCCCAAGCCAAGTTCTTTGTGAACGAGCGGCAATAGCGTACCCAACAAGACAACTAACGTCGCGGCGCACAAGAAGACATTATTGCCCATCAGCAATACTTCTCGCGAGAACGCTTGGTAGCGGCCAGGGCTTTTTAGCGATGACGCGCGCATGGCGTAAAGCAACAGCCCAAAGCCACTAAGCGCAATGAGTATGCCCAAAATGAAAAGACCACGGGTCGGATCGCTTGCGAATGAATGTACCGACACAATTACGCCAGAGCGCACTAGAAAAGTACCCAACAAACTCAAACTAAATGCAGCAATAGCCAGAAGTACCGTCCACGACTTAAACGCTTTTCGCTTTTCAGTTACCGCCAATGAGTGCATTAGGGCCGTGCCAACCAGCCATGGCATAAAGGACGCGTTTTCTACTGGATCCCAAAACCACCAGCCGCCCCAGCCAAGCTCGTAGTACGCCCACCAGCTGCCAAGTGCAATCCCTACGGTTAAAAACGCCCAGGCTGAGATAACCCAAGGCCTTGACCAGCGTGCCCATGTCGAATCTAGTTGCCCTGAAATTAATGCTGATATCGCAAAAGCAAACGCTACTGCAAACCCCACATAGCCCATATAGAGCATAGGCGGATGAATGATCATTCCAAAGTCTTGTAACAACGGATTGAGATCTCGCCCGTCGACTGGGAAAAACGGTAGCATGCTGTCAAAAGGGTTTGAGGTGAGAAGCATGAAAAGGTAGAAACCAATGCCCACCATGCCAAGCACAGACAACACTCTCGCGACCATAGCAAGAGGAATACCCTTGCTGAATATCGCCACTGCTACTGTCCAAATTGAAAGCATCAGTACCCATAGCAGAAAAGAGCCCTCGTGGCCGCCCCATACTGCTGTAATTTTATAATAGATGGGAAGCCGACTATTTGAGTGCTGCGCCACATAAGCCACACTGAAGTCGTCAGTAACGAAGGCATAGGTCAAGCATACATAGGCGATGAGCGTAAACAAAAATAGCCCAATTGCCAATGGCTTTGCTGTTGCCATCAGCGTCTCATGCTGACGATGCGCCCCCCATAGAGGGTACACGGCTAATAAAATAGATAAAACTAACGCAAGGGTTAGCGCAATATTTCCAATTTCAGGGACCATGATTATTTGCCCCCAGCGCTACTTGGCGTCTCGTAGCTTGGCATATTTTCAGGTTTTACGTGTTTAATTCCTTTCATTTTTTCAGCAAGCTCTGGTGGCATATACTCTTCATCATGTTTCGCCAGCACTTCCTGCGCTTTAATCGCGCCTGCGTCTGTAAGTATGCCTGTAGCAACTATGCCCTGACCTTCTCGAAATAAATCAGGAAGAATGCCGTTATAGGTTACCGTTACTTTTGGACCTGTATCGACTAGATCAAAACTCACTGCTAAGCTTTCTTGATCCCGTCTTACACTACCAGGCACCACCATCCCACCTATCCGAAGGCGCTGGCCAACCTGGGGCTTCTGTCCATTTTTGCCTTCAATGATTTCACTAGGCGTATAAAAAAGGTCAATACTGTCGTTTAGGGCGTAAAGCATTAGTCCAATTGCGCTTACTATTAAAAAACCGATAATTCCCACTACGGCTAGTCGCTGCTTTCGTCTCGGGTTCATGCAACTCTCACTTCGAAAAAACTAATAAACAATAAAAACGCAAGTTAAGGCTATGTACACTTATCTTGTTAATACTAAGTACTGGCTTGCTGTTGTTTTCGCGCTCTTTTTATGCGCGCTTTACGCTCTTGCTCCACCACAACCTGCTTTAGGAGGTTTTGGTGTTTAATAAAACTCTGAATAGCAATAATGCCCATGGCCACAAAAGTAACGCCAAACGACAGCCATACGTAAAACGCATAGCCCCCCATATTGATAAAAGCGGCAAACGAGTCAAACTGCATACTAATTGCCCTCCGTCATATTTTGGTTGGCTGCTCTTTTTTGCTGTGTATTGGCTAGCTGCTGTTTAGCAAGCGTTTGTACCCAAGGCCTGTGCATTTCCCGTAATACTATTTCATTGCGAAGGCGCACTGTGGTCACCGCACCAATAAAAAAAGCAAAACCTAAAAGGTTAATTAACAACGGCCACAGCATCTCTGGCGCAATTGACGGGTTGTCGAATTTACTAATGGTGGCTCCTTGATGCAATGTGTTCCACCATTCCACTGAATAATGAATAATAGGGATGTTTACCACACCTACAAGTGCCATCACGCCTGCGGCTTTACCTGCTTGTTGCTTATCTTCAAATGCGCCATAAAGGGCAATAACCCCCATGTACAAAAACAATAAAATAAGCTCCGAGGTAAGACGTGCATCCCACACCCACCAAGCGCCCCACATGGGCTTACCCCAAGCTGCACCGGTAAAGAGCGCTATAAATGTCATTACTGCGCCAATTGGGGCCATGGCAATCATACTCATATAGGCAGTGCGCCACTGCCACACCATACCTACTAGGGCTGCTATCGCCATAGCAACATAGGTCCCCATCGACAAGATAGCGCTAGGCACATGAATATAGATGATTCGAAATGAATCTCCTTGTTGATAATCTTGAGGCGCGAATGCTAGCCCCCAAACGGTGCCTATGCTCAAACAAAGTAATGCACCAGCCCAAAACCAAGGCTGTAATGTTAAACAAAGCTGATATGCTCGCTCTGTTTTAGCGTAAGGGTGTAACCACTTCCACATTAGTTTTGACTCACTTTTAAAGAATACGCTATGGCAAACGGCGCTAATGCTGTGGCCAGTAAAAGCATGGCGGCGATAATAGCAAGTTGCGCGTGATAAGGTAATTGCAGTGCGGCAGAATCCACAGCCGACGTGGCAAATATCAGTAACGGAATAAAGACAGGGATGAGTAGCAACGCCAACAGTACTCCGCCTTTTTGTAATCCTACGGTTAGCCCTACAGCGATGGCGCCAATTAAGGAAAGCAATGGTGTACCCAGCAACAAAGTTAGAACAAGCGCGACATACATATCGACTGTTAAATTTAAAAACATGGCTAGCAGCGGCGACAACAGCAATAGAGGAACAAAACTAACCAGCCAATGAGCAGCGACTTTTACCGCGCTCACGGCAGGTAATGCCATACCCGAGAGTATGTATTGCTCTAGCGAACCATCCTGAAAGTCATCCCGAAATAGCCTTTCCATCGCCATGAGAGAAGACAAAATTGCAGCAATCCAAATCACTCCAGGCCCAATGCGCTGGAGGGTATCAGGAGACGGGCTCACTCCTAAAGGAAACAATGTTACCACCATGAGTAAGAACATCAGTGGCTGCACCAATTCTGCTTTTTGCTTAAACGCAATTTGCATGTCACGTTTAAAGATTCCGTGATAGAGCGACATCAGAACCGGTACTCCAAATCAAATACACGGTGTTTACCCGCGGTTTCAGATAATGGCTGATGAGAAGTAGTAACAATGAGGCCGCCCTTGGCGACATGATCTTTCATACTTGATTCAAGCATGTGGATCCCTTTTACATCTAGGGCAGTAAAAGGCTCATCGAGTATCCAAACCTTGGCAGGCTTTAACCACAATCGTGAAAGCGCTACGCGACGCTGTTGCCCTGCAGAGAGATATCGAACTGGAACATCTTCAAGTCCAACTAGACCTACTTTCTCCAACACGTCGTAAAGCGCATTAACGTCCACAGACACCTTGTGCTGCGCTAACCAAAAAGACAAATTATCTAAAGCTGAAAGGCTTCCGTTAGTGCCGCTTTTATGACCAAGATAAAAAAGCGCTTGGTAGTAGCCTGATTTATCTTTTGATATGTCTATTCCATTATATAAAACGGTACCTAGTTCAGGTTCACTTAGCGCTGTTAGAATACGAAGTAAGCTAGTCTTTCCAGCACCATTAGGGCCACGCAGATACAGTAGTTCGCCAGCATTTATCACTAGCGAAAGCCCTTCAAATAGGGTTCTGTCTCGTTTGCTGCACGTTAAGCCGCACGCCTCTAACACTGCCTAGCTACTCCCGACCAAAAAATAGGTTCTGAAAAATGGCGCTAGTCTACCACATGAACGCTTTTTCGCAGTCGCGAATTCCAATTAAATATGATTTACTTCAACAACAAAGGCGTTTTTCCTGAAGCAATTCCCACTTAAGGACGAATTCTTTCGCTGCGCTCTTTTACGAGCTTTTTTGTTGCGGAACAGCTCTCACGCGCTTTGCTATACTGAAATGAGTAAGGAAAAGCGCGAACGTGCCGATATCTCAACTATGACAACACCACTATCATCACTTTTGGCTGCAGCTTTGAGCCAGTCAAGCGGCCCTTCTGCATCTACCTCCGCGTCCTCACAGTTAAGCGGAAACGCCGGTGCCGCTAATCAAGTAGGAAGCGGAAGTACGCCTCCGGCTGCTGCAAACGCTGCACTGTCACGGGCTGTAGCAATCGATAATGGCGTAAAAGTAGTCGTGGAACGATTACCTGAACGAGTGCTATCGATAAGTACATCGTCGAACAACGCTCCATCAGTAACCGCACAAACACTGAATGTAGTGTTGCCCAAAGAGGTAGGCGCTAAACTTTCCAAGCAAGCGATGAATAACGCACAACTTGCTCTTTTGCCTCAACCTACTGCTTCTCGAGCCCCAAACAGCTCTGAAAGAGCCCCTCAAGGACAGTCGAACGCACCATCAGCTGTGCTGCTCTCTACTAGTTTATCTCAACAAAGTGTGTCGTTATCAGCACAAGATAAAGCTGAATTACTCAAAGCCGTAGCTCAGGCTCTTGCCGCGAACAACGCAGCCGTAACGCTCAAGGGCAAGCTTTTTATTTCAACAAAAAATGAAAGCTTTGGGCAACTCATGCTTGCTACATCGAAAGAACAAGCTGTGCCTCTTACCGATATAAATACGGAAAAAGCTGATAGCAGTGCCAAGGCGGCGCTTCAAAAGTTAATTGGTCAGCAGGTAGTACTGGGGCTCAGTCGAACAAGTAACGGCAGTGTCGTTTTACAAATTTCTCAAACTCATCTTGCTGCAAGCAGCAGTCTAAATACTGATAGTCGCGTTCAAGACTTTTTCACCAACAACACTGGTAGCGCAAATAAAGTCGCTGTGGCCACACATAAAAATGTAAGCACCAACTTACAACATACACTCATTGAAAAGGCACTTAGCCAAGGGGGAGTTGTAGTAGAGCACAGCGCAAAAAACTCGGCCCGTCTCAGTGCGCTACTGCAAAACTCAGGTACTGAAGCAAATGTACTAAAAGCGCTTTCTGCGCTGACGTTGTCGGACGGTAAGCTAACAACACGCACAGCTCAACAAAACGCGCTGGTGCAAATAAGCTTATCAACAAGCAGCATTTCCCCACCCTCTATTCCTGTTTTGACAAATGACCAAGTGAATAGACTGAATCTTTCACAACTTCCCAACGGAATAGGGATAGGGGCGGAAAACGGACTGGGGAGAAGTGACACCATTGTTTCGCCGTCTATCTCAAACCTCCGAAGTGAAGCTCCTACACAGCTTAAGGGTAGTGATGTTCACAATGCCATCACAACACTCTCACGGATATTGCTCAGTCAAACGGGTAACACAAATAAGGCGCTAAGCGAGTTAATCGCTATTGTGGAGAACGGAAGGTTACCGCCAAACAAGGGCGTATCCAATGCTCAACATTTTGATAAAATCCTGCAGCATTTAAAAGGCCTAGACGCACTCAATGCTAAGCCCTCTCAAATTAAGGTATCTATTCAAGATTTTGTTGGCCCCCCCAAACCATCTAATGAGCAACTGTCGTCTACACTTAAAGGCACTACCTCACAAGCGAAGGATACTATTAATGTCGATAAACTCGCCGAGCAGAGCAACTTAGTAAAAGACAACGCAGGTAAATCTTCTCTTGCAGCGCTTGCTCAGGCGTTAAGTGGCCAAGCTAAAGGCTTGTCGAGCAGCTTGCTTTCCAACATTATCCAGCAGTTAACCGCTTCACAAAATAAATCTTTAGGCGCGCCCCCCACTATTTCTGATACAAGCTCGCCTCATGCTAATCCAAACGCAATTGAAGGCCCAGCTAGTGAAACCTTAACGGCTGACGAAGAAATGAAAACGTCGTCAAGAAAAGTAGTAGCCGATATGAATGAACAAAGTTTATCACAACGATTGCAGCAGCTCATATCCACCCAAACACTTGTTACAACCCCTTTAAGTTTAACTTCACCGGTAAACTCATCTAATTTCATTCAGGGGCTTGTTGCTTTAGTTCAACTTGCGTTAGCTGGTCGCGCGATGCAGAGACAGCCAAGTTTAAAAACACAAATAGATGCGCCAGACTCCGTTGTTTCAAAAACATTGGCTAATATGGGGGTAACCTCACAGCCTAGCCGAGTTAGCCAAGACATAAATCAGTTAGACGGCCGGCAGCAGCTACTGGCACAACTTAAAACCTTACTTAGTAGTCACCAGCAAAACAAAATAGCCAACGTTGACAGCCGTATTCAAGGGCAAGACAATTTTTACTACATTTTGCCATCGCTTTCACAACATCACTCTCCGCCAGAGCTTCTAATAAAGCGCGAGCAAGGAGGGCCAAACCATAAAAGCGTACAAGCGGGACAGCGCTCTCTTTGGAATATTACGATGAAGCTAGATATTGGTGACAGCGGCCAAGTTCTGGCGAAGTCTAAAATTGATAAAAACACAATAACGTTAGACCTATATGCATCCAGCGACGAAGTATTAAAGCGAATAAGTGACACTCTGCCCTACTTAAAGCGCCGGCTAACCTCCCTCGGACTTACAGTTGACAGCACGAGCTACCAGCGGGGACACATTCCTGAAACCCTCAACTCCCGTCCCCACCAAATTTTCGAAACTCGGGTATAAGCGTGTAATTTATGACTGACTCACAAAAAACAAAACGTGCCATTGGTCTTAAATACGCAGGTGGAGACAAAAAAAATGCACCAAAAGTAGTCGCTAAAGGCTATGGGGGTTTAGCCGAAGCAATCATTGCTATGGCTGAGGAAACTGGGATACTAATTCACGAAGATCCCTATTTAAGTGAAGTGCTCGCTACACTCGACGTAGGGCAAGATATTCCTGAATCACTCTATTACGTAATTGCAGAGCTCCTTGCTTATTCTTACGTGTTGCAAGGAAAAATTCCTCCCGGGTGGGAAGGTATTATTAAACGAGTGGATTTTGAAGTGTGACATGTGAAACAAAGCCCGATGATTGATGTCGCCTCACTAGACCTTTTTGAAAATGAGATGACTATTGACTTTATTTGGTGCCATTCCTTTTTTATGTATAAGAGCTCGCTGAAGGCGAGCTCTTATACAAGTTCTTTAAATTTCTTGAAACTATCTAAAGAGTACTTTTTCTTTGTTGAACCAATGGATGCAGAAGAAAATCAGCCCTGTTGCGATTACTGCAGTTGAGGTAAAAATACCAAACAGCGCAAAATAATCCATGGTGCCTTTAAACAACTCTTTCATCGCAAGAGCAACGTTAGTTAGCGGCACCCAAACCCAACCGCCTTTAAGCTCTACGCCTGGCATCATTGCAATGATAACAGGGAAGATAACCACCATAATGAGCGAACCCATATAGCTTTGCGCTTCTTTAAAGGAGCGGGCATAAATAGATAGCGATAATAATACAGCTGCAAATACAGCCACCACAGGCACCAACATTAAGAAGATCAACAAGAAGTCTACAAGACCAATCATAGACATTATCTTTACCACAAATTCAACGGCCATGCCTTGCGATAGCACCAGCCCCCATAATGCCATGGAGGAAACCGTTATGAGCGCTGTTACAATACCTGCTGCTGCCACCGTAAAGAATTTACCTAGCACTAGTTTGTGGCGATCCATAGGTGAAATAAGCAAGGTTTCTAATGTGCCTCTTTCTTTTTCACCTGCTCCTAAGTCTGCTGCAGGGGCCATTGCTCCTTGTAAACACAGTATAAAGATGAAGTAAGGCAGCATGCCTCCAAGTCGTTCACCCCATACCTCGCGATCGTCAGCAACGTTCTGCTTTTCAATTTTAATAGGTTGCAATAGTGCTTCCTGTTGTGTCTCATCAAGATTAAGCTGAGCAAAAGCCGCCTGCTGAAATGCATCGGTATACTCATCAATAATCTCAGAAACACGCCCCATGACTTTATTTAGGCCTGCATCGTTGAGATAAAGGGCAATCTTATGCTGACCTGAATTCAAAACATCACTGTCAAAGGTTTCAGGGATAACCAATACGAAGTCTAGGGTCTCGTTCTTAATGAGCTTGGCATAGTCAGTCTCATTGCCTATTGGAACTGATTCAAACTTATCAGAGGCACTATTAAAGGACTGCACAATTGCAGGTGCATAAGCCTCACCAACGATTGCGTATTTGAGCACTTCGTTTTCCGCTTTATCTGCTGCAGAACTCATAAAGAAAAAGGCCACGCCAAAAATGGCTGGAAACAATAAAAGCGGTAGACCAATCATGAATATGATGGTTTTCTTATCGCGTAATAGCTCTTTGAATTCCTTTTTAAAGATTAACCACATTACCCATCTCCTTAGCATCCATTGAGAGTGTTTTTAGAAAGCTCTTATGCATTTGCCCGCCAGATACTTCGTCACCAGACAACGCGCTAAATGCCGCAAGCGAATCGTTAAACACGGTTTCACCTTGGTTAATAACCGTTACCTTGTCGCAAAGCGCTTGGACCTCGTCGAGATGGTGAGTTGAAAAAATCACCGGCGTACCTTTATTTTTAAGGCGCTGAATGAACTCCATTACTGTACTGGTCGCCATAATATCAAGGCCAGTAGTAGGCTCATCAAGAACCACCAGTTCCGGTTCGTGAATGACCGCACGCGCAATAGACACTTTTTGCTTCATGCCTGAGGAGAAATTTTCGGCACGTCTATCTAGAAAGGTTTGCATATCTAGCAAATCAGCTAACTCCTCGATACGGGCATTAATCACATTTTTAGAAATGCCGTGTAACTCTCCGAAGTAGCTAATATTTTCACGCCCGCTTAAACGACCGTATAGACCTGTGGAGCTGGAAAGAAAACCAATCTTCTTTCTCGCAATATTCGGGTTAGTCAATACATCTTCACCACCAATAAGCACTTTACCACTGTCTGGTTTAAGCGCCGTTGAAAGCATGCGTAATGTGGTGGTTTTACCCGCTCCGTTAGGACCAAGTAGTCCCAGAACCTGCCCTTTGTCGCAAGTAAAAGATACATCCCTTACTGATTGGAAATAACGACCTTTTAAACGTGGGTCCTTCTTCTCTTGTTCGCTAAGCTTTTTTGGGTTTTCCACCGTAAAGCGCTTTGCGAGACCTGATATTTCAATCATTCCCTTTCCTCTTTTTAGATAAACAGTTGGCTGTTCATTATTATTGTGGGCTTATTTGCACAAAAAGCAAAGTAGGCCTTATTTATTTTTATAGTCTGTACGTGCTTAACTTTATTACAGCATTCCCTCTTTTTTTTCGCAGTACAAGTTTCACGCTTATAATAAATGTTAGTAAATATGTCCCACAAATTAATACAGGCATGAGGCATAAAAAAACCCACCGTAAGGTGGGTTTCTAAAAACTAACGCGCTGTTCTTACTCGGGAAGAGCGTCGTCTTCTTGCGTAGCAACCACTTCTTCGGCTTTCACTGTTTTTGGAAGCAGTAGTTCTTGACGAATTTTCGTTTCAATCTCGTTCGCTATTTCAGGGTGTTCTTTAAGGTACTTCATTACGTTTGCTTTACCTTGACCAATACGATCACCCTTATAGCTGTACCAGGCACCGGCTTTATCAACAAGCTTTTGCTTAACACCCAGGTCGATAAGCTCTGCTTCTTTACTGATACCTTCACCGTAGCGGATCATGAATTCGGCTTGCTTAAACGGAGGCGCAACTTTGTTCTTCACTACCTTCACGCGGGTTTCGTTACCTACTACCTCGTCGCCTTCTTTAACTGCACCAATACGGCGAATGTCTAAGCGCACTGAAGAATAGAACTTAAGCGCGTTACCACCAGTAGTGGTTTCTGGGTTACCAAACATAACACCAATCTTCATACGAATCTGGTTAATGAAGATACACAGTGTATTTGAGCGCTTGATATTACCTGTAAGCTTACGCAATGCTTGTGACATTAGACGTGCCTGCAGACCAACGTGAGAGTCACCCATGTCACCTTCAATTTCCGCTTTAGGCGTAAGCGCTGCTACCGAGTCAACAATAACAACATCTACCGCACCTGAGCGTACTAGCATGTCGCAAATTTCTAGTGCTTGCTCACCAGTGTCAGGCTGAGAAACTAATAGTTCGTCAATGTTTACACCTAGCTTTTCAGCGTATACAGGGTCTAGGGCGTGCTCAGCATCTACGAACGCACAAGTTTTGCCCTTCTTCTGCGCTTCAGCAATAACTTGAAGTGTTAGCGTGGTTTTACCTGATGATTCTGGCCCGTAGATTTCAACAACACGTCCACATGGCAAACCGCCTATACCTAGAGCGATATCAATGGTAAGTGAGCCAGTAGAAATCGCTTCAATATCCATGGCTTGGTTATCGCCTAAGCGCATGATAGCGCCTTTACCAAATTGCTTTTCAATTTGGCCAACTGCGGCGGTTAAAGCTTTTGATTTGTTATCGTCCACGTAAGTATCCTCTAGGATTTGCGGTTAAATTCTGTATTGGTGTTTTCCATATCTTTGAAATTACCAAATAATGATCACATTCTATACTGTACAAGCATACAGTTTCAACCAGTGTTTTTAATTTTCACTCAACATTTTAATTAACTGAGTAATGGCAAAGCTAATAGCGTGTTGGCGAACTTCGTCGCGATCGCCGCTGAAAACCTGTTTGATTTGCACTTCGTGCTCCCCACACAAAAAGCCAAACCAAACAGTGCCCACCGGTTTTGCGTCGCTGCCACCGCCAGGGCCGGCAATGCCGCTAACCGTTACAACGAGTTGCGCTCCGCTGTTACGGCGCACGCCTTCAGCCATTTCTTTCACCGTTTGCTTCGACACCGCGCCGTACTCTTTTAACGTGTGTTCTGTTACGCCCAGAACGCTTTGCTTTGCGTCATTAGAGTACGTCACCCAGGATTGGTTAAACCAATCAGAACTGCCAGCCACACTGGTAAAAGCAAAAGCGACTCCTCCGCCCGTACACGACTCGGCGCTCGATACGGTCCAACCTTTGCTCCTGAGTGCGTCACCCAACACATGGACTTGCGCAGATAATGCGCTATCAAGTGTTAAAGGGGTGGCGTTTGCTGTCGAATCAGTTGAAAATGTTGTGCTCATTTAGATATACCTAATTACACCTGTTGTGCTTTATCAGATCTTCGCTTGATCTTAGTGGGCGTGAGTTTATCATTTATTCCCCTCAACAGGCATTAAACCCAGCAACAAATTCGCAGAGGCATTTTTTGGAATCACATACTCCTATGATGCGCCAATACCTGACTATTAAGGCGCAGCATCCTAATATTTTACTGTTTTATCGCATGGGCGACTTTTATGAGTTGTTTTACGACGATGCCAAAAAAGCTGCTGAATTACTGGATATTTCATTAACAGCCAGAGGAAAATCTGGTGGTGAACCCATTCCCATGGCAGGTGTGCCTTATCACGCCGTAGAAAGCTACCTGTCACGCTTAGTGAAAATGGGTGAATCGGTTGCTATCTGCGAACAGGTAGGCGACCCAGCCACTAGTAAAGGCCCTGTTGAGCGTGCAGTACAGCGTATCGTTACGCCTGGTACAGTTACCGACGAAGCTCTTTTGGAAGAGCGCCGTGATAATATTCTTGCCGCTGTGTGCGGTCACAGCATGCATTATGGCTTGGCAACGTTAGATGTTACTAGCGGTCGCTTTGTTATTTTCGAGAGCGATAGTGATGAAGGCCTATTAGCTGAAATACAGCGAGTAAACCCTGCGGAACTGCTTTATCCAGAAGGATTTGAAAGTTTATCACTTATAGAAAACCGCAAAGGGCTTAGACGCCGCCCGGAATGGGAATTCGACATTGAGACTGCCACAGAGCAGTTAAACGCTCAGTTCGAAACTAAAACATTAGAAGGCTTTGGTATAAAAGGCGTCACTAAAGGCTTAGGCGCCGCGGGCTGTGTTTTACAATATGTAAAGGATACCCAGCGCACCGCCCTGCCGCATATACGCCGCATTCAGACCGAACAGCAAGACAGCCGCGTGCAGTTAGATGCGGCCACTCGCCGAAATTTAGAACTTACCCATAATTTGTCGGGTGGCCAGGAAAATACCCTGTTTAGCGTGATGGACACCACCACTACAGCTATGGGTAGCCGCATGTTACAGCGCGTTATTCATTCGCCTTTGACTGATCAACATGAACTTCACAGCCGCTTAGATGCTGTTGAAACTTTCATTAACGATGACCCTGAAGATATTCGCACCGCGTTAAAGCACATTGGTGATATCGAGCGCATTATGGCGCGATTAGCGCTTCGCTCAGCCAGACCTCGCGACTTTGCGCGGTTAAAAAATGCGTTTAATGCCCTGCCAGATTTACAAGATGCACTTGGTCGATTCGATACAGGGCAAGTTAAAAGCATTAGCGAAACTATTGGCACTTACCCTGAGCTTCAAGCCCTGCTGAACGAAGCTATTATCGACAATCCTCCTGTAGTTATAAGGGACGGTGGCGTGATTGCCGAGGGCTACAACGCAGAGCTTGACGAACTGCGTAAGCTATCGCAAGGCGCAACTGACTATCTAGACGCCATGGAGCAGCGAGAGCGAGAACGCACGGGAATTTCTACATTAAAAGTAGGTTATAACCGAGTACACGGGTTCTTCATTGAAATTAGCCGAGCTAACAGTGCTCTAGCACCTGCAGAATATATCCGCAGACAAACCCTTAAAAACACGGAACGTTACATAACGCCTGAACTTAAAGAACACGAAGATAAAGTGCTCAGCAGTCAAGGCGCTGCGCTTACGCTAGAAAAGCAGCTTTATGAAGCCTTGTTCGACAACTTTGCACCTTACCTTAACAATTTAATAGAAACCGCCGCAGCACTAGCCAAGCTCGACGTGCTGTGCTGTTTTGCAGAACGTGCTGTATCCCTTGACTGGCATCGCCCACATTTAAGTCAAGAATGCGCACTTACCTATGACGCCGGTCGCCATCCTGTGGTTGAAAATGTGATGAAAAACCCTTTCATTGCGAACCCGCTTCAGCTTGACTCCGAGCGCCGCATGCTGATCATAACCGGACCGAACATGGGCGGTAAATCAACCTATATGCGCCAAACCGCGCTGATTGCCTTGTTGGCATGCATTGGCAGTTTTGTGCCTGCAGAAAATGCTCACATCGGAAAGCTTGATAGAATTTTCACCCGTATTGGTGCTTCAGACGATCTAGCCTCTGGCCGCTCTACCTTTATGGTTGAGATGACGGAAACGGCAAATATTCTTAATAATGCTACCGAAAACTCGCTGGTATTAATGGATGAAATAGGTCGTGGTACAAGTACCTATGATGGTTTGTCGCTAGCATGGGCCTGCGCGAGTTATTTGGCGAAGCAGCTTAACGCTTATACGCTTTTTGCGACGCATTACTTCGAACTTACTGAACTTCCAGAAACGCAAAGCGGCGTCGTAAACGTGCACTTAGATGCGATGGAGTTTGAAGATACCATACGCTTTATGCATACCGTCTCTGAGGGCGCTGCTAGCAAGAGTTTTGGTTTACAAGTCGCTCAGCTTGCTGGCGTGCCAAAAGCAGTGATAAAAGCGGCCCAACAAAAGCTGTCCGTATTAGAATCATCACACCTTATGATAAATGGCGAAAGTGTGTCAGAAGACGTGCAAGACAAGCCGACGGCACCAATGAGCAAGGCGAAAACCTCCGCCAGCAACGGGTCTAAAGCTAAAGGCCAAGCGGAGATGCTTTTTCCTGACAAACCGCACCCCGTGGTAGAAGCCCTTGAAAACTTATCACCCGATGAGTTGTCACCGCGCCAAGCACTTGACCTCATATACACACTCAAGCGCTTAAGCCAATCGTAAAATTGTGCATCATGTGGGCAAATTGATTGTCTGCCCACATGATTTTGCGTATACTATCGCCCCGTCCAAAGTGTAGCTGGTTTTGTTCTAAACTCAGCCTATATTTATCATACAACCCAAACGTTCTAGGTTTCGCATGACAAATTATATTTTCGTCACCGGTGGTGTAGTTTCATCGCTAGGTAAAGGTATTGCTGCAGCATCGTTAGCCGCAATTCTTGAAGCTCGCGGTCTCACCGTTACCATGTTAAAGCTCGACCCCTATATCAACGTCGACCCAGGCACAATGAGCCCTATTCAGCATGGTGAAGTATTTGTTACCGATGACGGCGCAGAGACCGACCTCGATCTTGGTCATTATGAGCGTTTTATTCGCACCCGTATGACTAAGCGCAACAACTTCACAACCGGCCGGGTATATGAAGAAGTACTGAAGCGCGAGCGTCGCGGTGATTACTTAGGCGCAACCATTCAGGTTATCCCTCATATTACCAATGAAATTAAGCGCCGCGTGATTGAAGGTGCTGAAGGTCATGATGTGGCTATTGTGGAAGTGGGCGGAACCGTAGGTGACATCGAGTCACAACCATTCTTGGAAGCTATTCGTCAGCTTGGTACCGAAGTCGGCCGTGAGCGCGCTATGTTCATGCACTTAACGTTAGTACCTTACATGCCAGCATCAGGTGAAGTAAAAACTAAGCCTACGCAACATTCAGTAAAAGAACTGCGTTCTATTGGTATTCAGCCAGATATTCTTGTTTGTCGCTCAGTGGGAGCACTGCCGGCGAGCGAGCGCTCTAAAATTGCGCTTTTCACTAATGTTGCTGACAAAGCTGTTATCTCTTTGAAAGACGTAGACAGCATTTATCGCATTCCAGCTGCACTTAAAGCACAAGGCATGGATCAGCTTGTGGTTGACCGCTTTGGCCTTGAGTGTGAAGAAGCCGACTTATCTGAGTGGGAACAAGTGCTTTACGCTGAGTCAAACCCTACCGCTGAAGTAAACATTGGTATGGTAGGCAAGTATGTAGAGCTACCTGACGCCTACAAGTCTGTTAATGAAGCGCTCAAACACGCAGGGCTCAAAAACCGCCTAACTGTGAACATCCACCATATTGATTCACAAGATGTAGAAAGCAAAGGCACCCAAATTCTAGAGCAGTTAGATGCTATCTTGGTACCTGGAGGTTTTGGTGAACGTGGCATTGAAGGTAAAATTGCCGCAGCCCGCTATGCCCGTGAAAACAAAGTTCCTTACCTTGGCATTTGTTTAGGTATGCAAGTAGCTCTCATCGAATACGCACGCAATGTTGCTGAAATGGAAAACGCGAACAGCACAGAGTTTGACCCTGAAACACCTTTCCCTGTTGTCGGTCTCATCACTGAGTGGTTAGATGCTGCGGGCACGACCGAAGTGCGAACTGAAACATCAGATTTAGGCGGTACCATGCGCTTGGGCAGCCAGCTTTGTCACCTTATTGAAGGCACAAAAGTTCATGAGATGTATGGCAACGCTGAAATTTATGAGCGCCACCGTCACCGTTACGAAGTGAACAACAACCTGCGCGACCAAATCGAAGCGGCGGGATTAAAGGTAAGTGGTTTGTCCACTGACAAGCGACTTGTAGAAGTGGTGGAAATCCCTGATCATCCTTGGTTCATTGCGGGCCAATTCCACCCTGAGTTCACGTCAACTCCTCGGGATGGACACCCATTATTCACTGGTTTCGTTGCTGCGGCAGGAAAATACCAGAAAGAAAATCACTAATTTCTAATAAAAGGGGTGCTCTCTCCCGTTGCACCCCATTCAATTGTTGAGGAAAAAACATGGCGAAAATTAGTCGCATTATCGGACGCGAAATCTTAGATTCACGCGGAAACCCTACTGTAGAAGCAGATGTATACTTAGAATCAGGCGTAATGGGCCGAGCTGCAGCACCATCTGGTGCGTCTACTGGTAGCCGCGAAGCACTAGAATTACGCGACGGCGACAAGTCTCGTTACCTAGGTAAAGGTGTAACAAAGGCAGTTGCAGCAGTTAACGATACCATCGCGCCAGCACTTATCGGTAAAGACGCACTAGCGCAAGCTGATATCGACGGCATCATGATTGACCTTGATGGCACAGAAAACAAAGAGACCCTTGGCGCAAACGCAATCCTTGCCGTTTCTCTTGCTGTAGCGAAAGCAGCTGCAGCTGAGAAAGGCGTAGCGCTTTACGAGCACATTGCAGACCTAAACGGTACATCTGGCCAATACTCTATGCCAGTACCTATGATGAACATCATCAATGGTGGCGAGCACGCTGACAACAACGTAGATATTCAAGAGTTCATGGTTCAGCCTGTTGGCGCGAAGAGCTTTAAAGAAGCACTTCGTATGGGTGCAGAAATCTTCCACGCACTTAAGAAAGTACTTTCTGCTAAAGGTTTAAACACAGCGGTTGGTGACGAAGGTGGTTTTGCGCCTAACCTTAGCTCAAACGCTGAAGCACTAGCCGTTATCGTTGAAGCTGTTGAAAATGCTGGCTACAAAATGAATGAAGACATCACGCTAGCGCTTGACTGTGCGGCGTCTGAATTCTACAAAGAAGGCAAATACGTACTTTCAGGCGAAGACAAGAGCTTCGATTCAGAAGCGTTTGGCGACTACCTTGCTGACCTTTCTTCCCAGTACCCAATTGTTTCTATTGAAGACGGCCTAGACGAGAGCGACTGGGACGGCTGGGCAAGCCTTACTAAGAAGATTGGTGACAAAGTACAGCTTGTTGGTGACGACTTGTTTGTAACTAACACTAAAATTCTTAAGCGCGGTATTGATAACGGCATTGGTAACTCAATCCTTATCAAGTTCAACCAAATCGGTTCACTAACTGAGACCCTTAACGCTATTAAAATGGCGAAAGATGCGGGCTTTACAGCGGTTATCTCTCACCGTTCTGGTGAAACTGAAGACGCCACTATTGCCGACCTAGCAGTAGGTACAGCGGCGGGCCAAATCAAAACGGGTTCACTATGCCGTTCTGACCGCGTTGCTAAGTACAACCAACTTCTTCGCATTGAAGAAGCGCTAGGTGACGCTGCAACTTACAAAGGCCTTAGCGAAATCAAAGGTCAATAATTAACGTCTTCAAAAATGATAAAAAGCCGCTTTAGATAGCGGCTTTTTTGTGTCTATTTTTCGCTCTGCTTGATGAAACCATGTAGCATCAAGCGCCGAATCTTGCTAGGGTTAGAGAACTTTAGAAAGGCATTTGAAAACCCCGATGGCTCAAGGCGACGAACTTTCCCACTCCACTCCCAATGCTCAAGTTGGCTTTTTCAGCGACGCTGGTGAGCTCGGCGGAAGCCACCCTCAATTCAATGAAATATGTACTGCTCTGTATGAAAGAGAAATCATCTCTCTCGCTCATAGTGAGATAAAAAACTTGTCATTACTTAGACGCCGAATGGGCGGGCTTCCATACCACGTAAAAGCCATTGCTCGATATATGGTAAATAACGGCAACACAATTAATCCATCTCCCCTAAAAACAGATACTCATAATGGAAGTTGGTATGCCAAGCAATCTGCGAAGTGTCCCGGCATTAATCATCTAGACGATGTAGAAAAACGTGAAGATTGGTATACAAAAAACGCTAAGTACGGCCTTGTTGTACCGGTTTTAGTTTTAAATATGGAAGGGTCTCACATTGAGCTTGATTCCATTGATATGGTAAACCAAGACAACACACAACTTCATCTGAACAAAAATGGGTGGTTCGCTAACACGGGGGAGTGTATTCACTCAACTACACAACGCGATGATTTTTCAGAGGCTACAGCGCTTTCAGTTGAAAACAAGAAACTACTGCGGCCTTCAAAGGCGATTATGACTGCAGCATCATGTGGCCATGCATGGAGTTTTAAATCAAAGCGGTCCCCACGTGCGTTATCCCTTCGCGAAATGCGTTTATCTACTCAAATCAATTGGAAGAACTTTACTCTGCTTGATAGGTGACACGGCCATATAAGCATATAAAATCAATTAAAATGCATAAAAAACCAAAAAGACCAACCACCCACAGCACTCCAATTTAGTACAAACGTCCTAATTAATAACGATCACAAGGCTAGCATCTGCATCAATAGCGAAAAACACTCTGTCCCTCCCTTCCAAAACCATCAAACTTAGGATAACCATCCTAAATAATTAAAAAACGGCTTTTATACAGGAAAAATATAGTCATTATCGTAATCAATGGTTGACCTCTTCGTGCCACATGGGTACATTGTCGCTATCAACTTGGTTAGCAAAGAAACAACAGCAAATGCGTACTCGTTTCATTCTTCTATCTCTACTCCTTATGGCAGCCAGACTGCACGGGTAGATTGCGACCAGCGATTTAAATTTACAAAGACCCGTGCAAAGCACGGGTTTTTTTTTAACTATTCAACTGAGAGAGCGTCATGACAAATCAAGTGAAAATCTTTGATACCACATTGCGAGACGGTGAGCAGGCCTTACCTGCAAGCCTAAGTGCCAAAGAGAAATTACAGATTGCGCTGGCGCTCGAGCGTTTAGGTGTAGATATCATAGAAGCAGGTTTTCCTGTTTCGTCACCGGGCGATTTTCGTTCGGTACAAATGATTGCCAAAGAAGTTAAAAACTCTATCGTTTGCGGCTTATCTCGTGCGTTACCGGGTGATATTGATGCCTGTGGCCAGGCGTTAAGTGTGGCAGAGCAATTCCGAATTCACACCTTTATCGCCACCTCAGAAATTCACGTTGGTGCCAAGCTCAGAAAGTCCCAAGACGAAATCGTAGAGATGGCGGTAAAAGCGGTAAAGCACGCCAGACAATATACTGACGATGTGGAGTTTTCCTGTGAAGATGCCGGTCGTACTCATATCGATTACTTATGCCGTATGGTTGAAGCCGCAATTAATGCAGGCGCTACAACCGTCAACATTCCAGATACCGTTGGTTACACTACACCAACTGAGTTCGGCGGTATTATCCAACAGCTGTTCAATCGCGTTCCGAACATCGACAAAGCAACAATTTCTGTACACTGCCACAACGACTTAGGCTTAGCTGTTGCGAACTCATTAGCAGCCGTCGAGCAAGGTGCCAGACAAGTTGAGTGCACTATTAACGGTATTGGTGAGCGCGCGGGTAACGCATCACTTGAAGAGATAGCCATGATCTTACAAACCCGTAAGAACATGTTGGGCTTCGACACTAATATCAACTCTACCGAAATCTCACGTACCTCAAAGTTAGTGAGCCAGCTTTGTAATATGCCGGTTCAGGCCAACAAAGCCATTGTGGGCGCAAACGCGTTTAGCCACTCATCAGGTATTCACCAAGACGGTGTCTTAAAAGCGCAAAATACCTATGAAATCATGACACCAGAAAGTGTGGGCATTAATAAGAACAATCTTAACCTAACGTCACGTTCTGGACGCCATGTTATCAAACACCGATTAACAGAGCTTGGCTACAAAGCAGAAGACTATGATTTAGAGGCGGTATACAACGCATTTTTGAAGTTAGCAGATAAAAAAGGCCAAGTGTACGACTACGACCTTGAAGCCTTGTTGTTCTTCGATAAACAGAAACACGATCAAGCATATTTCCAGCTGCTTTATCTTCAAGCTAACTCTGGCCGTGAAATCATTCCAAGCGCCACTGTTAAAATGAAAGTGGGCAGTGAAGAAATTACTCAATCAAGCATTGGTAATGGCCCTGTAGATGCTGCGTATAAAGCCATAATGTCTATACTGGGTCACGAAGATTTAGAAGTGGTGGACTTCAAATTAGATTCAAAAGGTGAAGGTGCCGACGCCCTAGCGCAGGTGAGCGTAATCGCTACCTATAAAGGCCGCCGTTTCCACGGAATAGGTCTTGCTACAGATATTGTAGAGGCTGGCGTGAAAGCCCTTATCTTCGTATTAAACAACACTTATTTAGCCGATCAAATTGATCAGCAAAAAAATCAACAAGAACGCGTTGCAGGAGTATAAATGAGCCAGTATTCAATTGCCGTATTAGCCGGAGACGGTATCGGCCCAGAAGTTATGCAGGAAGCCAATAAGGTTTTAGATGCTGTTGAAAAGAAATTTAACGTAACCCTAAACCGCACTGCATATCCTGTGGGTGGCTACGCCATTGATACTGAAGGTGAAGCCCTGCCCTCAAAAACGCTGTTGGGTTGTGAGCAAGCCGATGCGATTTTGTTTGGCAGTATCGGCGGCCCTAAGTGGGACACTCTGCCACTAGAACAACGTCCAGAACGCGCGGCATTACTAACCCTACGCAGCCATTTCGACTTGTTCAGTAACTTACGACCTGCGCGTATTTATCCTGGCCTTGAGAATTTGTCTCCCCTTCGCGAAGATATCGCAAAATCAGGCGTAGACGTTTTAGTTGTGCGCGAACTAACCAGCGGCATCTACTTTGGTCAACCAAAGGGCCGTGAAGGTGAAGGCGAAGAAGAGTTCGCGTATGACACCATGCGCTATAGCAAACGTGAAATTCGCCGTATTGCTATTGCTGCGTTTGAAGCAGCACAAAAACGTCGCGGCAAAGTGACGTCAGTAGACAAAGCCAATGTACTGGTAACCAGCCGTTTATGGCGTGAAATTGCAGAAGAAGTGTCAAAAGACTATCCAGATGTAGAGCTGGACCATATATACATCGACAACGCCACCATGCAAATCATGAAGAATCCAGCACAGTTCGATGTAATGCTATGTTCAAACTTATTCGGAGATATCGTTTCTGATGAATGCGCCATGATGACAGGCTCTATGGGCTTGTTGCCATCTGCAAGCATGAACGAAGAAGGCTTTGGCCTTTATGAGCCAGCAGGCGGTTCGGCCCCTGACATTGCTGGTCAGGGCATTGCTAACCCTATCGCACAAATTTTATCAGCCGCCATGATGCTGCGTTTTAGCATGAACTTAGGTGATGCCGCAGACGCCATCGAAAAAGCGGTCGTAGCAACACTAGAAGAAGGTGTACTTACAGGCGAGTTACTTCCTTCTGACAAACGCAGCCAAGCGGCAAGCACGTCGCAAGTCGGCGATGAAATCGTTAAACAATTAATGGCGCAGGAGTAAAAACACCTCATGGCCAAGACCTTATATGACAAAGTGTGGCAAGCCCACATTATCGACCAAATTGGTGAAGACAGCTTAATTTATATCGATCGCCATTTAATTCATGAGGTAACGTCACCTCAGGCATTTGCTGGCCTTAATGAAAAAGGCCGTAAAGTACGTCGCCCAGATCGCACTGTTGGTACAATGGATCACAGCATATCAACCCGCTCACTGGCAATCGACGCGTGTGGACCAGCTAACGCGCTTCAACTACAAACCTTAGCGACCAACTGTGAAGAACACGGTATTCAGCTATTTCCAGTGGGTCACCAGAAGCAAGGTATCGTGCACGTAATGGGCCCTGAACTGGGCTTGATTCAGCCGGGTATGACGGTGGTATGTGGTGATTCTCACACAGCTACTCACGGTGCATTTGGAGCGCTAGCCTTTGGTATAGGTACCTCACAGGTAGAGCACGTACTGGCGACACAAACGTTGAAACAAAGCCGCGCGAAAAGCATGCTTATCAACGTAAATGGCAAGCTTCCTGTCGGTATTACCGCAAAAGACATTATTCTTGCCATTATCGGCAAAATTGGCCACGCTGGCGCTACTGGCCATGTTATCGAATACGCAGGTGAAGCTATCCGCGGTTTGAGCATGGAAGAGCGCATGACGGTGTGTAACATGAGTATTGAAGCTGGCGCGAAAGCAGGCCTTGTTGCACCAGACGAGAAAACCTTTGCTTACCTTGAAGGCCGTGAATACGCACCGAAAGGCCAAGACTGGGAAGACGCCGTCGCTTACTGGAAAACCCTTTACACCGAAGAAGGCGCAACCTTTGACACTGTGGTCGAGCTTGAAGCGGCAGATATTGCTCCTCAGGTTACGTGGGGCACAAACCCTGGTCAGGTTATTGGCGTAAACACACCGGTACCTGCACCTGAAGACTTCAGCGACCCGATTGAAAAAGAAAGCGCAGTAAAAGCGCTTGAGTATATGGGTTTAAAACCCGGTGAAAAGCTAGCCGACGTTGCAGTAAACCACGTATTTATCGGCTCATGTACCAACGGACGAATTGAAGATATGCGCGCAGCGGCACAAATCGCCAAGCGAGGTAAAGTAGCCGACTCAGTGACTGCCATTGTGGTGCCAGGCTCAGGTAATGTTAAACGCCAGGCTGAAGCAGAAGGCTTAGATAAAATCTTTACTGATGCTGGCTTTGAGTGGCGCTTGCCGGGCTGCTCAATGTGCCTTGGTATGAATGACGATAAGCTAGTAGCAGGCGATAGATGTGCCTCTACCAGTAACCGTAACTTTGAAGGTCGTCAAGGCCGCGGTGCACGCACTCACTTAGTAAGCCCTGCAATGGCTGCCGCTGCTGCAATTACCGGTCGCTTTGCTGACGTTAGAGATTATCAGGAGTAAGTTATGTCTGAACAAGGTTTTACACAACACACAGGCATTGCTGCGCCACTTGATCAGGCCAATGTCGATACCGACCAAATCATTCCAAAGCAGTTTCTAACTGGCGTAACTCGTGCTGGCTACGGCAAACATTTGTTTCACGACTGGCGCTATTTGGATTTAGAAGAGAAAGAGCCAAACCCAGCGTTCGCGCTGAATAAGCCAGAACACAAAGGCGCCAGTATTTTGCTAGCTCGCGAGAACTTCGGCTGTGGCTCAAGCCGAGAACACGCCCCGTGGGCACTTGCCGACTTTGGTTTCAAAACAGTTATTGCCACCAGCTTCGCTGATATATTCTACGGTAACTGCATTAATAATCAGCTAGTGCCAGTTGCGCTATCCAGCGAGCAAATGGACGCATTGTTTGCTGCACTAAAAGCTAATCCAGCGGTTGAAATAACCGTGGACTTACCTTCACAAACCGTAAGCTTTGATGAAACTAGCTTTAGTTTTGATATAGCGGAACATCATAAAAACAACCTAATTAAAGGGTTGGACGCTATTGGGCAAACACTCGAACTAACCGAAGCAATTGAAGCTTTTGAAGATAAGCAACCAGCGTGGTTGTAAAACAGAGCTTAAACGTTTTTTAAGACGCAACGTCTAAAAAGAGCGCTATAAATGCGCTCTTTTTATATCTGCCGAACTTGCACTAGCAAGTGCTTAATGTCTTTTTTCAAAAATTACCCGTCTATTCAGCATTGAACTTACACTTACATTCATTATTATTTATGCGAAAGATGTGTAAACACCTCACTTTTTCTATTGGAATATCGTACTATTCGTTTCTATTGTAGTTGATGGTTTTGGCAGTAACATGCCCCACAGGAGAGATAATGCTAGAGCAAGTGCCTATTGATGAATTGCAGCCGGGAATGTACGTCAATCAAGTACTTGAACAGACGGGCTCACTTAAAATGCGTTCTAAAGGTATTGTTAAAACTCAAGCCATTATAGATAACCTTAAATTAAAAGGTATATTAAGCGTTGAAGTAGATTTTACGAAATCAAAGCTTCCTAAAACGCAAAAGGCGCCAGAGCCAGCAGAAGAAACACAACCAGAGGTGACGAAGCCCTCGGTTAAGCCAGTCGGTCGCGATTCAATTAGTGAAGCTAGCGACCTTTACGATAGCGCACTCTCTATACAAAGCAGTTTTTTGAAGTCGCTCAAAAATGGGGCGGTAAAAGACTTATCTCCCATGGAGTCGCTTTCTCATAGTCTAATCGAAAGTGTTTTTGACAATAAAGATGCGCTTAGCTGTCTTACCATGATCAAAGACACAGACCAATATCTTCTTGAACACAGCATCAACTGTAGCGTGCTAAGCGGTATATTTTGCGAATTTCTTGGTTACGACAGAGATATTATCGAACAAGTAAGCTTAGGTACTTTACTGATGGACATCGGTATGTCATCGCTACCAGATGAAATCCGTAACAGTAAAGGCGCGTTCTCACAAGGCGACTGGGAAGTGATGAAAACTCACGTTCAAATTGGCGTTGAGCTAGTTGAACAATGTGGAGAAATATCAGACCTATCGCTACGGATTATCGAAGAACATCACGAACGCATAGATGGCAGTGGCTACCCCAAGGGCTTAGTTGGCGACGAAATTTCTGAGTATGCGCGTATTGCCGCGATTGTTGATGCCTATGATGCTATGACGTCTAACCGCTCACATAAAGAAAGTATTACTCCAACTCAAGCCCTTAAGCGCCTGACAGCAACAGAGAATTTAGATCAAGACTTGGTCAAGCAATTCATTCAATGTATTGGTGTTCATCCCGTTGGTTCACTGGTTAGACTTAAAAGCGGCAAGCTTGGCATCGTGAGTAAGATAAACCCTAAAGATCCGGTAAGCCCCCACGTGATGACGTTTTACAGCGTTACCTCTCAACACTTCAATGAAGTTAAGCGCATTGATTTAAGCTTGTATGAGGATGAGATCGTTTCAGGTGTGCGCCCAGAAGAGTTTAGCTTGAATTTGCCTAAGTTTTTCAGAGATGTTTTCGTAAACCAAATACCGATATAAAATATCAGTATAAGGCCTAATTCAAAGCCCTGATAACGTCTCTCCTTGAGCCTAAATTCATTATTGAGCGACGAAAAAAAGCCTGATTTGAAAACTACGTCGAATCAGGCCTTATACCAATCCGCATAGATAAGTGCCCACTCAGAAGGCGCTGGCAAGTTTCCTAGCGAAGCGTGGGAATGCAGTAATGGCTGCTCCCTTTCAAATTCCCAGAATGAAGCTAGGAAGCTTGCCAGACCTTCCCGAAGGGAGAGTTTAAAATGTCCGTACTCTTTGTTGTGTCACCTTGATGTAGAACCACTATACCTGCGGTAACACGCCGCGATTACGAACATTTTAACTCTCGCTGAGTGGGTAATTATCTATGCGGATTGGTATTACGTATCTTTTAGCATTGCGCATTGAAAACCGGCTTTCGTTTTCTATCAGATGGAAACCGTTACCAATCTGTCAACGCTGCCATGGTGAAGAGTTCATCTTCAAACGAAAGTACCACACGCTGGGCTTCAATATTTACTATTTGCACCCTATCAGCAATCCAATCCCCCTCGCCGACCTGACGTCCGTTGACTCTCACCCATCTATCAGCGGGACGAGACGCATACATGTGCGCACTGAAATTCATCGATGGAAGTCTTGTTAGTAAACGAACGGGTAGCTGATCGACACGAGGAATATCGTCTCTTACGGTTACTTTACTTTCTTTTGGCTGCTCGTTATCTTGCGCTTTGGTATCAAGCGCTTCAACAGCCGCGTTGAAGCGGGCCATCAGCTCTGGAGACACAGATACATCAGACTGCGAGGTACTTTCGTTAAGCACCTTTCCTTCATAGTTCTGTGAATTGACCCCTTGTGGCTCACCGTCTTGCGGAGTTTGTTCGTAGCCCCTGTTTACGGCTGGTGCTGTGGTCTGTGCTGTGCTATTTAGATTACTTACAGCATTCTCACTGCCACGCTGGTTGTTACCTGCAAGAAAATCCTCTCTCGCTGTGTCTCGCTGATTATATGCGGTACCGTTAGCCGAATTGTTGTTTTGCCCTGGCTGGGTTTGTGCACTTGCTACATCATTAGCGTTGTTTCTCTGCCCTATATTCTGGCCGGTTGATTGCTCTTCTACCCCGGTGCTCCCCCCATCAACCGACTCGACGCTTCTATTACTACCCTGTTGCGACACAACCTGTTGAGGGGTAGCTAAAGCCGTATTGTTTTCATCCTTACTATCGCTCTTAGCATCCACACTACTAATGGATTGCGATACTAACGCCGGCCACCAGCGCTCAGTCGTCGCGGCTGAAAATCCAATACACAAACCGCCAAGAATAACGACAGCAAAAAGCCCAAATTGCTTGGTATACAGCTTCCATGCCGATGGTAAGCCTTCCACCGTTGGCAAAAACAAACTGCGATTAAACTGCTCGTTAAGCGATTTATCAAACTTAGCGGTAGTATCGTGTTCACCACGGAGCAGCGCTTGAGTTTGGGTTCTATGGTGCGTTGCAGCAGGTGCAATTTCAACGGTTTGTTCAGGGTCTATTTCAACTTCCTGTACTCCCATTTCAGATAAGCCCTGTACCATGGCATCACTGGTCACCAAGCCCGACTTTCTTATTTTTACTGGCCCGTTCTGTTGAGTAATTTGAACAATTACCATTCCAGGCTTTAAATTTTCAATGGCAACGATATTAGACATACAAACTCCCTAGCCCGTAGCCACAACACACCGCCAATACAAACGTTGCCATCAAATACCACTTGCGCTGACTCTGTACTCGCTGACTTACTACATCTTCACCTAAGATTTGCTCTGCCGCGGCCAAGAAGATTGGCTTTTGCACAACCGCATGCTGCTTGGTAAAAGACAAGGTTAACGCACGGTCGCAAAGCAAATTAATAACCCTTGGAATTCCACCTGTAATTTGATGTACCGCGCGAAGGGTAGATTTACTAAATATACTAATATCACCTTCGGCTACACTTAGGCGGTGAGCAATATAGGCGCTCACTTCTGGCGCTGTTAAAGGAAGTAAGTGATAACGAGCGGTTATGCGCTGTGCAAGCTGGCGCAATTCATTGCGTTTTAACAACTGCTGCAGTTCAGGCTGACCGATTAGCACTACCTTCAACAATTTTTCCCGATTTGTTTCTAAATTAGTTAATAAACGGAGCTGTTCAAGTACTTCTGGCATCAAATGCTGTGCTTCGTCGACCATCAAAACCGTATTAATGCCAGATTGATGATTCTCTGCCAGTTTAGACAAAATAAGATCGGTAAAATATTTTAGGCTCGCTCTTTCAGGGGTGTACGGTAATCCTAATTCATCACAAACCGTTGCCAATAACTCAAGGGCTGACAGCGTCGGATTTAGGATCATGGCTACCTGCGTATTATCTGGTAGCTGCTGTAATAACTTTCGTGAAACCGTTGTTTTTCCTGTGCCCACCTCGCCTGTGAGCATCACAAAACCGCCACTTTCCCTAAGGCCGAAGGTCAAATGAGCTAATGCTTCTTTGTGCCTTGGGCTCATATACAAATAATCGGGGTTTGGCGCAATCGAAAAAGGATTGTCATTTAACCCGAAATAGTTCAAATACATGGTTGCTGAAGCGCCTATCTGTTTTTATTTTGACAGCGATTAAACTACCAGAGGCAACCATGAAGTGAAAGCGCATAACGATGAGGCTACGAATTTTATTTGTAACATTGCTATACTGCGCCACTATAAGCTTGGTTGAATTGATTTTTGTAACACGCCAAAAATCGTTACTCTCCAAATTAAAAAGCATTACTGACTAACAAATCATTGGAATAGCATGCAGGTATATCTCGTGGGTGGCGCAGTGCGTGACGCACTATTAAACAGAAAAGTTGTTGAACGCGACTATGTAGTGGTAGGCGCTACCCCTGAAGAAATGATTAGCCAAGGTTTTACCCAAGTGGGTAAAGACTTTCCTGTATTTTTACATCCTAAAACTCAGGAAGAATATGCGCTTGCACGAACAGAGCGTAAGTCAGGAAAAGGCTATACTGGTTTTGTTTGCGATGCATCAAGTTCGGTAACATTGGAAGAAGATTTATTACGAAGAGACTTGACGGTTAACGCCATAGCGCAAGACAACTTAGGAAAACTTATCGACCCTTACGGCGGCCAAAAAGATTTAGAGAACCGCCTACTTCGCCACGTTTCTGAAGCTTTCAATGAAGATCCTTTACGCGTATTTCGTGTGGCTCGATTTGCCACCCGCTATGCCTATTTGGGCTTTACTATCGCCAATGAAACCATGGCACTTATGCAGGCCATGGCGCAAAGCGGCGAACTAAGCACGCTAAGCGCGGAGCGCGTATGGCAAGAAACAAAGCGTAGTCTTTTAGAGAAAACACCGCATGTTTTTTTCAGCGTATTAAACGAGGCCCATGGGCTAAGTGATTGGTTTGCTGAGCTTGAATGTAGTGTAGATACTGCTTTGGCAACGTTAAAAACCGCGGTAGCGCTAGAGAAGGCTGTAAACGAAAGCTCTTTTAATAAAGGTGACTCTGGAACCCAAACATCTGAAAGCAGCGCTCTAGAAATCACTCGGCTAATAACAAGATTTACAGCTCTGCTCACTCATCTTAATGAAGAGGAAGCGAAGCGTCTTTGCAGCCGACTAAAAGTGCAAAACCAAGTCAGTGAAATTGCCATTCTAAGCAGCAAATTTAAAGACGCTCTTTTAGACATACAGAATTCGCCTGCCGACTTACTCGCCTTATTCAATGGCTGTGATGCATGGCGTAGAGAGGAACGTTTCACATTATTACTCAGCGCTTTTGCGCCTTATGCACATAACAAAGGTGTAGATTGGCAACACCAACAAAAACGCATTGAAAATGCGTTGGCAGCCGCCAACCAAGTGAACGTGCAAGATATCATTGCCACGGGCGTTAAAGGCCCTGAAATAAAAGACGCGCTTAACCAAGCCAAGCTAAACGCTATTGCATCAATCACTAACTAATATTAACTGAGCGATTCATTTGCTGTAAATTTCACTTATGTAGTTTCCCTAAGTGGTTTATACGGCTTCCCTTTCAAAAAGAAAATCAATATTTAGTTTAAGCTTTGAACCTTGATACTAATTTCTTATTTTCTTCAGCAATAATAGAAAGGTCCTGCGCTGAGCGAGTGGCTACGGCCACTCCCCGCGACAATTCTTCTGACTGAACAGCTATGCTATTTACGCTCTCGCTTACACTTTCAGAGGTTACATTTTGCTCTTCTGTTGCAGCAGCGACACTGTCAGCCATCGCTTTCACTTTTGAAATTATCTGTGACAGCTCATCCATAGCAGTGGTAACAAGATCAACTAAATGAATGCCTCCATCTGCAGCGGTTGTAGCCTTATCCATTTCCTTGACAGATAAACTTGAAGCGTTATTCATTCTGTCTACAATCTGTGATATTTCAACAGTACTACTCTGTGAACGATTCGCCAAAGCTCTTACCTCATCAGCAACAACAGAAAAACCTCGCCCTGCTTCACCGGCTCTAGCAGCTTCTATTGCAGCATTAAGCGCTAAAAGATTCGTTTGATCGGCAATAGACGTAATATCGCTAAGTAAACTATTTATGTGTGAAACTTCTCTTTGCAAAGAAGAAATCACCTCTTTTGAGTCACCTAGAAGCTTTACTAATAGCTTTATGTTGTCAGCCGCTAAGTCGGCTCGTTGCATATTCTCTTTTAAGCTTAGGTTTGCGTTATCAGTAGCGTCTTTTGTATCAACAGTATTTCTGGCAACATCAGTAATTGACATCGACAGCTCTTCCACCGAGGTCGCAACCATTTGCGTCTCTTGCAGTTGTTGATTAACACTGTTGTTACTTTGTTCCATAGTAGCGCTAAGCTCTTGCGCTGATGAAAATACGCTTTCACTGTTCTCTTTTATTTTGAGGACAATATTTTGTATCTGCTCAATAAAACTGTTGAACGGAAGGATGATATTGTTTATTTCAGAAATAGAAGAGGGTTCTAATCTTATCGTGAGATCGCCATCTCCATTTGAAAGTTCTTTACAGGCTTGCCCTACTTGCAAAAGTGGCTGAACTAAAATTTTCGCTAACCATAGAGCAATTATAATCGCGACACCCAAAATGATAATCGCTTCAATTACTGTTGAAATTGTTAAATTGGAGCGTAACTCATAAGCGGGCGACAGGGCCTCTTCCACATCTATTTCAGCTAAAAGCCCGTAATTATACTCACCAATTTTTAAGGGCACATAAGAGGAGAAAACATCTACGCCACGGTAATCTTTTATTTTAAGAAAGCCCTCTTCTGCCATTAACGCCTTTCTAACAGATTCGGTATTAACCGGCTGAATACCGACAGATGTATCCGCATCTCTTGCCTGAGCAGCTATCTTTGGAAAATTCTTTTCAATGGCTTTTAAATAAGCTTGTTTATCTTCTAAAAAGAATCGGCTTTCAGTGACTAGTAACTTGTCAGGTGAGACAAGGTAAGTTTCTCCAGATTCTCCAAACCCGTTCTGCTTCCATTTAGATTGATGAGTTAGAACAGAACTAATTTTGTCTATCGGAATTTGAAATATCAGAATGCCAACCGTTAACCCATCGGCATCTGTTATTGGTTTCGACAGGAAACCCGCTAAGGCGTCATAGGAAGGTAGATATTTTTCAAGTTTACTAACCGATACACTGTCTTTATTAGAAACTTGTTTTGCTAAGGAAAAGGCTTCCCCTATCCCTGTGTTTGCGTAGGGACCGTTTATCAAACTTGTTGCGTAATCGAGCTCTTTATAAACGCTATAAATAACGTTTCCTGTAGTGGGGTCAGCGATAAAAATATCGTAGTAACCAAACTCATTTAGAAACCGTCTTATTTCCGTATGATAACGAGCGTGTACTCCTGAGTATGTTGTTGAATTGGACAAATCAGTGAGACCGTCCTTCTGCCCTATGGGTAACGTAGAATTTGCAATGAAGTCATATTGCAACGTTTTGGCAACCAGAGGCAATGGGTCAATGAGAGAATCTGCTTGCTGAAGCTTTTGAGCATTTCGCTCTTCATAACGTACTGCAAATTCTTGCAAGTAATAACCAGACAGAACATCGTTTTGAGAGTCAGTCAAAGCAGAGCGCTCTTTTATATAGCTTTTGTAAGCTGGCACGAACGCCTTGGTGGCCTCTAGTATTAGAGAAGATTCAGAAAAGTTGCGTATCTGCTTCTCATTAAAAGCCATGTAATCTTGAATAGCAGATTTAGTTTGAATTGCTTGCTGACGTAACTTGTCTTTTGCTGACGCTTGGAGTGCACTTTCAGCACTTGTCACTGATACGTATAGTGATAGACCGGACAATAGCAAGACTGCCATCGTTACCAAAGATACAATAGCAATAATTAAACGCTTTTTTAAAGTCACTAAATTTCCCTATACGCACAAGTAAAAACGGAAGATAAGACATAGCTGTCGCGAATATTGATGGTTATAGTTATAGTTTAAAAACATAACAAAACCATTTTTTTATTGAGATCTCTCCTAAAGTATTATGAGAGCAACAAATCAACTTCTTAGAAAAGAATAACTTGTTGAAGTCGGTTGAGATTTACTGCTTAAAATGGTGTATCAATGGTACAATACGCCCCATTCATTTAGAGCGTTTTTTATACTATGACTTTCGAAGAACTCGAATTAGACGAAGCACTGTGTCACGCAGTTGCCGATATGGGGTTTGAAACTCCAACTAGCATTCAAGAACTGGTGATCCCTCATGCGTTAGACGGGCGAGATATCTTGGCGTCTGCACCAACGGGAACGGGAAAAACTGCGGCATTTTTATTGTCTGCCTGTCAGTTCTTACTTGATTACCCGCGTAAACAGCCTGGGGCCACACGCATTCTAATTCTAACGCCCACCCGTGAACTAGCATTACAGGTTCACGAGCAAGCCGTTGCCATTACTAAGCACACCCAAATTGTGTGCGGCGTTATCACAGGTGGTATTAACTATGGCACCGACAAAGAAACCTTGAGCAAAAATCTCGATATTCTTGTGGCCACGCCAGGTCGTTTGCTTGAGCATATCGAAAAAGAAGCTGCAGATTGCCGTGATATCGAGTGTTTAATTCTTGATGAAGCTGACCGCATGTTGGATATGGGTTTCTCAACGGTAGTTAACCAAATTGCTGCGGAAGCGCGCTGGCGCAAGCAAAACCTATTGTTCTCTGCCACGCTGGAAGGTAAAGGTGTTAAAACCTTTGCGCACGACATTCTCAATAATCCAGAAGTGGTTGAAGCGAACCCGTCGCGTAAAGAGAAAAACAAAATTCACCAATGGTATCACCTTGCTGACGATATGAATCACAAGCAAGCTTTGCTGGTTAATATTTTAAAGCAAGAAACGACGACGTCTGCGGTTGTTTTTGTGAAAACACGCGACCGTCTTCAAATGCTAAAAGACTTTTTAGCCTCGAAGGACATCCCGGTTTGCTGGCTACAGGGCGAAATGCCACAAGATAAACGCAATGCTGCTGTGGCTCGCTTTAAAAGCGGTGAGGTGCCAATTTTATTAGCTACCGATGTCGCTGCGAGAGGTATTGATGTACCAAATGTAAGTCACGTCATTAACTTCGATATGCCTCGCAAGGCCGATGTTTACGTTCACCGTATAGGCAGAACAGGTCGTGCCGGCGCAAAAGGTACGGCTATATCTTTGGTTGAAGCTCACGACTTTGAAATGGTAACAAAAGCATCCCGTTACATGGGCGAACCGCTTAAAGCTCGCGTCATCGACGAGCTACGCCCTAAAAATAAAACGCCTAAAATTGGCCCAAAAAAGAAAAAAGTGAAGGCCAAAGACAAAGCCAAGGCAAAAGCTAAGCCTAAGAAGAAAAAGTAAAGCGTGCGAAAATAGTCAATAAGTAGCATTCAGGTGAGTTAATGCGGTGGCCAGGATGTGGGTGGAACATTGCCGACACAAACCCTCTACTGCAGGGATGCGGCAGCGGAGCGCACATGGATGTGTTTACCGCGTGTTTGTGGAGGCAATGTTTCGCCCGCAGCCGCTGCCTACCGCCTTAACTCACCGTCAGTTCAAAAGAGTACACAATGAAATTCCCAGAAAAGATTGTTTTAGCCACAGGTAACCAAGGCAAGGTGCGTGAGTTCGCCGCCTTATTTGCAGATTACGGCGTAGACGTTGTGGCCCAAAAAGAATTAGGTGTATCTGATGTACCTGAAACAGGCACAACATTCGTTGAAAATGCCATTATTAAAGCGCGCCATGCCGCAAAAGTAACAGGCCTTCCTGCTATTGCTGACGACTCAGGCTTAGTGGTTGACGCCCTTGGCGGTGCGCCCGGTATTTATTCAGCCCGCTATGCTGGCGCTGATGCAACTGATGATACCAATATCGACAAGCTATTAGCTGCCCTTGATGGCGAAACTCAGCGTAAAGCGCATTTCTTTTGTACCTTGGTGTTTATGCGTCATGCCGACGATCCGGTACCACTGGTTAGTCAAGGTAAGTGGCAAGGTGAAATTTTAACCGCTCGTTCTGGTAACGACGGTTTTGGCTACGACCCCGTATTTCACGTGCCAACTCATGGCTGTACTGCAGCAGAATTGGAGAAAGCCGAAAAGAACCGCATTAGCCATCGCGGCAACGCCCTAGCGATTTTGCTTGATAATATGAGAGCGACTTTTGCGTAATCCACCGCTTAGCCTTTATATCCACATTCCTTGGTGTGTTCAGAAGTGTCCGTACTGTGATTTTAACTCTCACGGGCTTAAATCTGATTTACCCGAGAAAGAATATGTGGCGCACCTGCTGGACGATTTAGCAATTGATGCCAAACGCATTGGAGACCGCCCTGTTGAGACAATCTTTATTGGCGGTGGCACGCCCAGTTTGTTTTCAAGCGAGGCCATGGCTGACATTTTAAACGGCGTTAAACAACGGGTTAACTTGAGCGACACTGCTGAAATCACCATGGAGGCCAACCCAGGTACCGTTGAGGCAGGTAAGTTTGCAGGCTTTTATCAGGCGGGCGTAAACCGAATTTCGGTGGGCATTCAGAGCTTTCAACCTAAGCATTTAAAGGTGCTAGGTCGCATTCATAACGAAAGCCAAGCCGAAAACGCGGTAAAACAAGCGCACAGCGCGGGGCTACCTACGTTTAACTTGGATCTCATGCACGGTCTACCTGAACAAAGCGTAGAGAATGCCATGACAGATCTGAAGCAAGGTATAGAGTTAAACCCCTATCACCTCTCGTGGTATCAGCTGACTATCGAGCCAAACACGCCTTTTTATTCCAAACCACCAGAACTACCTGACGACGATATCCTCTGGGAAATACAGGAAAAGGGACACCGTTTATTAGAGGCTGCTGGCTACCAACAGTATGAAATTTCTGGTTATGCAAAAACAGGACATCAATGCCGTCATAACCTCAATTACTGGCGCTTTGGCGATTACTTAGGTATTGGCTGTGGTGCTCACGGTAAAATTACCGACGGTTCAAATGGCACAATCCATCGCACGGTGAAGGTAAAACACCCCAGAGGCTACATGGAAATGAGCCGACCGTATTTAGATACGCAAACACTGGTTAGTGCAGACGACCTGCCGTTTGAGTTTTTTATGAATAGGTTTCGTTTAGTTGAGCCTTGCCCGATACGTGACTTCAGCGACTTTACGGGTATTGAAGTAGCTGACGATGTTAAGCGTGCGCTTTCTGATGCTCATCACCAAGGGTTACTTTCTATTTCAGATAGTCACTGGCAGGTAACTGCTAAAGGACGTAGATATCTCAACTCGTTACTGTCGTGTTTCGTTTAAACCTACTTATCCTAAGTTGAAAGCTTTTCTAAGCTTTCAACTTTACTTAAGCCTCACAAAGAACTTGGAACGAAAAAGCCTGCTCACGCAGGCTTTTCTCTTATAAACAGTTTTGAAAGACGGTGTTGCTTTCCTATCTGCGCCTAATTTTCACTTTCATCGTGGCGCGTAATGATATTGTAAGGTTTAAAGGCAGGTACGCTGGCTCGAAGGTTTTCTTCTGCAACGTCTAAACGCTTAAGTTTTTCACAAAACCACTCTGCTTTTTTACGCAAAGTGGTGGCTTTGTCACCTACATCAAGATGCTCTCCGACATTGTTGAGCTGCCGTGTAATTTCAGCCACTTTTTCCTGATTCACCTCTCCGCTTCCGGTATTAATGCCGCTTATCGCCGATAATATGCCGCCAACTGAAGTAGAAATAGCTTCCTCAAGCTGTGCTTCAATTTCGCTATCAACAAATTCATCAACGCTTTCAAGTGACCCGGGGCCGATAAAATAATGATTACTGGCGTGCCTAAATTTATCTTTCACGCGATTTTGCACGCGCTTCATAGCAGCGTTTAAACGCTCATAGCTATCGTGGTCGCTGCCAACTAAACCTAAATACACGTGTTCAATGGTATCAATAGCCAAGTCGACACCTTCGGTAGCCAAAATAATCATTTTTGGAACTACATAGTGCAAACCTGAAGAATACTCTTCTAGCCACTGCCGCTCTTGTTCATTCAGTGTCTGCCAGCGACCGCCAATGAACAATTGGTCTTGACCGTTAATTTGAACCACAGTTCGGGTTTTATCCATCACACGAAGCTGCTGGTCGTTAACAGCAATACCATAGGCAAAATCAATATTGCAGGTATATTCCGCATGTGCTGACGTGCTAAGTCCAGCGAACAAACAGAATGTAAGAAAACCTGCCTTTAGGCGCGATATCATTTTCATACTGTCATTGTGGCTAGCTTACTCGGAAATAAAAAGCCATCATGAGTCTAACGTGCTAAAAATCAGGTTGAACATGTCGAGAACATCTACCCGCAGGTATCATAACCATCGCGTGATTGACAAAACACTTTCGTGTAACAATTTGCCGGCTAACTTGAAAAGAGAAAGCACGCATTATAAAGCGTGCTTTGGTGATAAAAAGTCCCAGCCCAAGATATTAGACGAAAGGCTAAAGTTTAATAAGCTTACGTGCTCTCTATACTTAGTCGTTGGTAAAGGTTCGCACTAGACGCACGTAGATAAACCGGTCTTTTTCCTTTATGGAATGACTCGCGTTAAAAAACGCAACAACCCACGCGCGGTCAGGATCATCCGCCGATGGCGTTGATGTCCAAAAATCATCTGGTGGCGTGGCTGGGAAAAGAGAACTGTTTATCGCTGGGCGAACACAGTCACGCTCTGTAATTGTTGCTAACTCTTTAACATTCGGTAATCGCCACCCTAGCAAATCTTCGTTGCTGGCTTCGTGGGCTAGCTGCAGCGCTTGCTGCCAGGTATATTTCACCGCTTCGCCACTGCATGTCGAACCATCCCAGGTTTGGCCTTCAGCGCAACGTCTCCATACCAAGTCAGTAGTAGTATCCAACAACGTACTCGTCGTCACTGCTTCAAAGTTATCATTAGGCGTGGTTTCTAGGCCGTCTGATAAACACTCCTGAGCAATTGTTGAAATTGATACGGAAGTAAGAAACGTCGAAATAAATAGGGCTTTAATCGCCGATGATACTTTGCTTGTAAGGGTTGTTTCTTTCATTACGTTACTCATCACTATCTCCCTGCTCTTACAAGACGCACTCGGCCAGCTGTTGATTTATTAAGGAAGTTATCAACCCCTGAATCGAAGTCCAATGCCCATGCATTTTGCGCATCGTCGCTATTTACACCGTCAGCACTTGGTACGGACGTCCAATACCACAAAGGCACTGAGGAGACCTCCCCGGTGTTAGGGAAATAGTCTTCATCTATAGCAACATCAGCAGCAATACCTAAGTGCATTAATGAGAAAAGCTCATGATGAGTAGGCAAACGCCAGTCGTAAAAGCCGCACAAACCTTGCGCATTTACGGCCTGAACATAGGCTGACGTGTTACAATTTGTGAGTAAACAGGTGCCATTAGCGCCTGTTTCATCCCCTTCAAAACCGCCGTTTACTCCTTCGCTAAACCAGGAATAAGTAAAGTCTTTATCTTGAAACGTACCGTCGTCAGTCTTTACTTCCCATACTAATCCGGTGACGTTGTCGCGTACACAAGACCACGTATCAGTGTCAGCATCCTGCTCATCCCCGTTAGCGTTTAAGCGGGTAAAATCAAAACCAGCTTTTCCGCGACCGGCTTTTTCAATCAACCCATTTTGCTCAACAACATCCGCCCCTCTTTGCCCATCTTGACCTGGGAATTCATTTTGCTGCGCCTGCGTTAACGCATTATTCGTTGCCTGCTGTAAAAATCCAGTATCGTTGATAAGCGGCGTAGGCATGGGACGAACCTGAACGTTTATTGTATCTTCTACGCTATTTCCATTGGCGTCAGTTACCGTAAGCGTATACGCAACCACTGTAGAACTTGAAACAGCAGGCGCTACGGCAAAGGTTGAAAGCGCGTCGTTGTCATCAATAGGACGGCCTGCTGTCGAACCAGCCGGAACGTTGTTGCTTCTTTCCCATAGATAAGTGAGAGGCATAGCATTTGGAATGCTGGTTGTGGCCTCGCCTTCGAGTATTACTATCTCGCCGCTAAACACACCTTGAGAAACACCCGCACTTACCGTAGGAAGCGTATCCGTTTCAGACTGCACAACAATAGTAATAGCTTGAGTATCGGTCGCTCCTTCACTGTCTGTGACCACTAACTCAAAAGAAAGCGACTGCTCCTCATTTGCTATCGGCGTAACGATAGTCAGCGTTGACAGATTTGTTTCAACACCTGTAATCACATTAACACCATCAGTTTGAGACCACATATAGTCAGATACTGCTTCATCAGTAGCATCTGGATCTCGGCTTGAGGTGCCATCTAATATTAGCTCAACACCACCAGGAAACGTGTTTTGAGGCAGGTCGTCTCTTTGTGGAACAGCAATGCTCGCTTGGGGAGGAATATTGACTGGAGCAATGGTAATTACGGCAGAGTCGCTTGCTGTGTTACCGCTTTGATCGTTAACGGAAACCGTTACTGTGTATTGCGTTGCATTGTTTACCAGTGGCGCAACAAAGCTCGCTGCAGATAAACTGGTATCATCGTGAGCAATCGATAATGAAGGCGAAGCAGTCCAATTGTACGTGTATGTTCCATCGCCTCCACTAACCTGGGCACTCAAAGCATAGCTAGCACCCTCAGTCACAGTAGCGTCTGGCCCTGCATTGACAACAAGGTTTCCAGTGTTGTTCCCGCTATCGCTATCACCACCACCGCCTCCGCCACAAGCAGCCAAAAGCATTACAACTGCGATAAAAATTAGACATCGGCCTAGGACACCAGAATACCTATCTGAACCTGAAAACACGTTTAATTGCATACATACTCCCATTGCACTGTGCAATGAATTAAACACAGTGTCAGGTGAAAACTTGATGTAGATTATGTCGCTGTTTAACTATTAGTCATTAACGCATACAGCTTGTCGCGGCTATGAGAAGAGTTTTTTCGCTTCTTGCGCTTCAGACATTGTTACCTGTAATGCCTCAAGCTGCTTTTTACCTACCGCTACATCAGTCATGTCATAGATCATCATACTGATATAATCCACCTTACCCGTTGCTGAGGTCAGTGGAGAAAGCGTAAGGTTCTGATACATGAAAGATTCACTTCCTGTAATCGGCCGATAATTTGGAAACTTGAATAAATAGGGGCGCTGCTCCCATGTCATGAAAGCGCGAGTTTTCAAGTCGAAGACAGGCTTAGCTTTTTTCATAAACCAATCTTGCTTGATTGAGGGGAATAGCGAAAACAAAGATTTATCCCTGACGTCGCTAGGTAAAAGACCGCTATGACTTTCCATAAAGCCATTCCAGACTTTAACGGTGAAGTCCCTGTCTAAAACAACGATCCCTACGTCAACGGTCTGTAGCATGTCCATCATCCAATGAAACTCTAATAACTCATCTAAATGTTGGCTCATCAGTAATCCTCCAACAAGTGGGCAAGCTTAGAATTCATCATCTTCATCGACTCTTCCGTAAACAGCAGTATCAAATCACACTGCACATTGTACCCTTCTAAACCGTAACTCAATTCAATGGCAAGCGTACGCTTCCATTTTATCTGGTTCATGGCGATGATTTCAGTAATGGCGCGGTGTTGTCCTAAAACGATAGGGTGCCCTTGACTAAAATTAATGTCCATTTGATTTGCCAAACCTGTCAGGCAAGTACCAATAAGTATACTTGCGGCATCCATCAAGAGTTCTAACTGAAGTTGGTCGTCAACTTCACCTTCCACATTAAGTATTTTTGCCACATCATCAAAACTTGAGTCGCTCAAAATACACAAGGCTTCACCGCTGACTCCAGGCCCTAAAAAGCCTTGGCACACAGCAGTAACTTGTTCATGACTTTCGATATCCGATAGCATCATATGAAGCTCAGAAACTTCAATTAAGTTTACGTTGGGAATAGGTAACTCGACGAAAACGTTCATGGTACGAGCAAGGTGGTCGCCAGCCTGACCCATCGCGATATTGGTGATTTCTTGATAGCAATCCCTTATATCAGGGTCGAGGGGAGATGCCTCTAGCTGCGGTTCCTCATCATTATGAAGAATATTATATTTATCTAAGACTTCTGCTAACGTTTTAGGATCGACAGGCTTTCTAATAAAGTCCAAAGCACCTAGGGATGTCACACGCTCATGAGCCTCTGGCTGAATATCTCCGGACACTACTATTACTTTTGTTTTTAACCCTTTTTCCCTAATTGCCTCGAGCGTGCCGTACCCGTCGAGAACAGGCATGTTTAGGTCGAGCAGCAAAAGATCGCCTTTGCCTTCGGCAAGCGCCTTGAGGGCATCATCGCCATTCTTCGCAAAGTGCACAGCAACGTCCCAATCTTGAGGGAGGCATTTTGCCACTTGCTTACGCGCAACTAACGAGTCGTCACAAACGAGTACAGAAAACATTAAGTTCTTTTACCACCTAACTTTTGAAACCAGCAAACACTGATATTTTGTCGCAATCCAGACTATATCGGCAATACAGCTTTGAACTGAAGTGTCGTTTTTGCGACTGAGCGTCTTCGATTACCGCATCGCTAAATTTATACGATTTTTCTCATGCATATAGTGATACGAATCACCTCACTAAGAAATAGCACTTTTGGAGAATATTGCCAGCGTGTTTTGCATCAATTAAGGCAGGCCTGCGTGCAAGCTCAGCTTTTCCCACCTACTTTAAGCGTTAAAGAGACTAAGATTTATTCGCTTAGATGAATAAGCTAAAAACGACGGGCAAGGCTAGTGCGGTAAAAATGCCGTTCACACATAGGCCTAATGTTGCCATAGCAGCAACATCATCTCCCATTTGGATTGCCTTTGCAGTGCCTATGGCATGGGCGACAGTACCTAGCGCGATACCTTGGGCTTGACGATTTTTAACGTTAAAAAGGGAAAATATAGTAGAAGCCACTACAGCTCCCACTATACCGGTAACGATAACGAAAACAGCAGCTAACGCAGGTATCCCCCCTATTTGTGCGCTAGACTCCATCGCTAAGGGCGTGGTTATTGATTTGGCGAGCATAGTGAATTGTATAGCGCGGGGCGTATCGAATATAAAAAGTGTCAACCACGCTGAAAAAGGGGCGAGTACACCGCCCAAAATTATACTTACTACTAAACGCCAGCCATAATGCCTTAACTTTTGCCATTGGCGATAAATAGGTAGGGCGAGTGCTACCGTGATTGGCCCTAACAACCAATGCAGTAACGAAGCAGCACGTTGATATTCAAAAACTTGCGTATTGGAAAAATAAAGCCCCAAGGAAACAAATAACGCCGTGATGATAATGGGGTGAGCTGCAGGGTGGCCACTGCATTTTCTATTGGCCCAAAGCGCTATCATGTAGCTGACGATAGAAATGCTCAGCCAGAGTAAACCTTGAAAACTTAAAGTATTATGTAAAGCCTCAATCATCTACATCGCCGAAATTTTTACCGTTAGCTAGAACACCGCGCTTTTTTGAGTTCAAAAGCTGTTGCGATAGCCAAGCAGTAAAGCCCAAACTAAACGACGTCGTAACGACAATAGCAATCACAATAGCTAAAGCATAAGTTTTTAATTCCCCCCAATACATGGTCACGCCTAACACCGCTGGGATAAAAAGTAGTGACATGTGCTTGAGAGGAAACGTTACTGCGCGCGCTACATAATGTTCAAGCTTTGGAAAGCACAATAACGCTACAAGCAGCAGAAAAAGCCCGAGCAGCGGACCGGGAATGGGAAGAGATGCTGCACCTACAATTAAAAGGCCAAGATAATAAGCGATGAAAACTGCGGCCGCGCCTACCATCGTGTCTTTCACATTTTGCACGCATACTCCCTACTATGACTTATCTGCAACTCCAATCGATGTAGTGTAACGAGAAGCACATTTAACCGCTAGCAGTACCATGGTCGTATACGCACAACTCAGCGCTTTTTTATCTTTAGAGCAGCCTGCGTTTTACTGCCAAAACTGATAGTAATATTTGTCGGTAATTTTAAAGCTCTCGCCGCTTTGCATGACAACTTGCTGCTGACTGCATTTTTGCTCCAAGTGAGCAACATGCATTTCATTGACGGCGACTGAGCGATTGCATCGTTTAAAGTAGTGCGCTCCCAACCGTTTAAGTAAGTCACACAAAGTAGTGCGAACGACATAACTTTCTGACAAGGTTTGAACGCACATATAATCACCCGCAGCCTCAATCCATTTGATATCTTCAGGGTTTAGGCAACACCACCCGTTTTCAGCGCGGATCCCCACTACACAAGGCTGGGCATTTTTGAATAGTTGCAGTCTTAAGCTCGCTAGTAGCGCGGATTCTGAGACACCGTACTGTTTACATAAGCCTCTAATAAGTTGAGAAAATTGAAAATCTCGCTCGTAGCAGTGATATTTAATTTTCGCACTTTCAATTGCTCGTAAAACCTGCGCTTCTTCTAGTGGAATCTTTACAAAACCTGATGCATTGTGAGAAAAAGCTAACAAAGCTTCTTCGTCTTGACTGCCCACAGCCAGCCAATATTTTGAGGCTAGATTTCTGCTTGATGGCGCAACCGAGTAAAACCCGATAGCGTTTTGATACTTTTCAGCGAGCGCCAGGCAATGACCAGCTGAATCTGCGCTATAAATTTTACTGAACAGACCACGCTTTTCTAATATTTCACAAAGCGCCTTTTGCAGAGAAGTAGATTGTAAGAATACCAGTGCGATCATTTGCGTTCCCTTGCAGGTGCAAAGAATACTAGCACCAAGAACTTTTAATTCTAACTTTCAAAAAAGTCATGACTAAGAAAGTGAAATAAACAATTTTAAAAAAGGGCTACGTTTTATGTAGCCCAATGGTCAGGGTAAACAGAAATCGTTCAACGTTTTGCAGTTAAAACACTTGGGCTTGCATTGATACGACGAGCGATATGCTGCGCATTGACATCCGCGCCATTAGTAATAGCGAACGTAAGCATATCTTGCCCATTGCACACTAAGCCGGTGTGCAGATTTTTCATATTAAGGCCTGTGGCTTTTACAGCGCGGTGAAGCTTCAAGCGATTGTCACTTTTCACTGCTTCGCATACTGCAATTAAGTTGTTCTCTAGCTCACGTGGATACGAAGCAGCGCTGGCGGCAGTAACGGTTAGTGACAGACTCATTCCAAGTAAAGCAAGTTGGGTAACACGGCGTGACATAAACATAACAAGTTCCTCTGATAATATTTGGCAACGCGGTGACGACCTCTTTAAGCCCCCGCATCATTAAATTAGTGAAACTTTGTGATGACTACGCGATAAAAACGTTAAAACACCGCTATATGAGATGTTGCGACAAGCGCACAAAAGCAGAGGTTTAACCATCGGTCTAAACAGTTATTAGTCGAACTTAACACACACTTTGCAACATTCTTTGTAACGCGGAAAAGGAATGACGAGGGTATAGGGGAGAACATTGATGTGTTTTTAAAATGACGATCGTCAAGTTTAAACAATTACTGCTCAAAGCTGGCACTTCAATCAGTGTGAACCTACCTTGAGGATAATACCGAATCAACATGAGTTGTTATAAAAAAAACGGAGGCTATTGGCCCCCGTTTTAATACATTATGCTATAACGCTTAATGCTTGAATTCTTCTAAAAAATACTGTCTTGGTGAATTTTGATAAACATACTCGTACCGACTTTTGAGTAGTCAACTTTGTATTCTTTGCCGTTTAGTGTCTGAATAAAAACTAACGTTTTCTCGTCGCCAAAGACTTCGCTGGTGGTAACGTCTACCAATTCCATATCTAACGCTTTGGCTTCGCGTTTGTTATCTGGAATTTTACCTTCATACTGCTTAATACCTTTGTAGGTCACTAGTATCGGAGGGTTCTCGTCTCCGTTCGTCACCAATAGGTCAAGCTTTCTGATTTTATGAATGATAGTATTTCGACCACTCGTAATGAAAGGTTTTTCAGTCATTTTCGTCTCCGCGACTTTTTACCTGCTTTTTTTATTATTAACGTAACTTGTAAGTATCAAAGTCTACCACGAAGTTAATAATCAACACATAGGCATTTAATTGGTATATTTTCGGAGTATAAACTAGTCATCAAAAGCAATAAACGGCTATTTTTCGCCCTTCGTATATTTTCGTATAAACATGACGATGTCAGGTTATTACTGCCACTTTATCCAGGGTCGGTGCACCAAATTCTGAATCAGCTTGTCACATGGCGTGATTTCTGAAGATGCGAACACACAGTTTGGTGCCTCGTTTATTTGAACCTGGGCGACGATATTAGACACTGATACCTCTAAATCTAAGTCGGTATCAAGTTGCGTCATTGGCAAAATGAATTCTACGCGGTTTGTAAAAGCACAAGAACTCTCTGGGGGTGTGTTTTCAGATTCCGACTCACACCCTGCACTTCCTAGATGATAAGACCACTCGTGCGCTTCTTCTCCGCTTTTGGACACATCAAACTTAAGAAACGTGTGGCCGTTACGCTGATTTAAAAACATCGACGAATCGTTCAATGGCGACGGCTGAGTAGATGGATTAGCGTGGTTAATATCAAAAGGTAACCCCATGGTAAAACGGAGGTTAGTTGATAACTTCAAAAGTTGCTCAGACACATCCAATACTATTTTGGTGTTAGCATCATCGGGATTAACGCACTTATTGTGGAATTTTAGCAGAGCCGCATTCGGCGTTTGCCACTGAGTTTGTTTAAACTTCACTCTTTGCCATTTTCCATCAATGCGAAGCTCAGGCTTGCTAAGATAAAAGCCAAAGTAGTCTATATTCCAGCGCTGCTGGCCTATGCTCATGATCATGGGGCAAGCGCCAGTATCCACACCTACTAATTTAAAAGGAATTTCACCGGGCTCTCTTCCTTTAAAATTTATTACGTCACACCCAGCTAGCGAGAAGAACACAGCTATGAATAGAGAAGATATGACGGGCGCGCGAAAAGACTTTTTCATCTTATTATTTACTTCCTGTGATTAGCGAGCAGTTGGAAAAGGAAACCGCGTTATTTATTAATTAAGGTGAACTATGCAATATCGCTTTATGAGCTGCTTATAAGAACCGACTACGGCATTGTGCACTTCGTTCGTTACAGAATACCATTATTAGCCCCAATAAAGTGAACTCGCTGAGTAATTCAAACCACTGAGTGAACAAAAATAAAGCAAACAAATCACAAACCCCTAACCTAGGCGTGACAAGGTAGTTAAAACTGCTTATACTTGCGCTCGTTTGTTATTGCTATCCAAAACAATATTAGAACGCATCTCTAAATGGCCCTATAGCTCAGTTGGTTAGAGCATCCGACTCATAATAAGTTGCGCTGGTCATTTTAAGAGATATAAAGTATATTAAAGACAACAGCTTATAGAAAATTAAAGTTAACTGAAATTTTGATGTAAGCCTGTTGTAAGCAAAATAAAAAGTTACGGCCCCATAGCTCAGTTGGTTAGAGCATCCGACTCATAATCGGCAGGTCCCCTGTTCAAGTCAGGGTGGGGCCACCATCTTTTCTATAAAAATCAATAACTTAGATTCCCGCATTTCCCTTTATTTCTTTCTCAAGTAATGTTCTTTCAAATTTCCCTTGATCAGACTCTACTTCTGTGTAAATCTAAAAATGCACTTTACATCTTCGTGGCTCCGAGAGGGAGTTCATGTAATCCGATGAAAGGCATGAAAATTTAAAGGTAATGACATGAGTACACTTACTCTCAATAGGCAAGCTGCGCCTGAAAACAGCAAAACAGTTCTTGAGTTCCATTCACTACGCAACATCTCTTCTCCCGATGACACTGCAAACGACCGTAAAGTTCTTACAGGTCATATGCCTATACTCGAAGTTTTAAAACTAAATACTCACGCTAACGTGCGCTCGTACCTATTGGATGTAGAGGGTAAGAAGAAAAAAGTGAGAACAGCCGTTCACAGAGCCATTGAGAACACATTAGAAAATAACCCTGACAAGTTCTCAGTTTTAAACGGTGGTGTCACAATCGTAGCGGAAAACTACGATATCAACGAAAAGAAGCGGCAGTTAACTCTTAACGAAGCAAGTATTATTAATGGTGCTCAGACACAAGGCATCATCAAAGACTACTTCGAAGGTCTCAAAGACCAATCCGACTTTCCCGATGCTCATATAACATTTGAATTGATAATTACTACAGACGAAAACCTCGTAGCTGAGATATCAATTGCTAGAAACTTTCAAAATGATGTAAAGCTACTATCTATATCTGGAAAGCTCGGTATTTTCACAGAATTAGAAAAATCCATTAGCAGCGGTTTAGATGGACAAAAACTTCGCACTTCAGAAACAGACTCAACTGAAGATCATATGGATACCGAGAAGTTACTACAAGTAATGACAGCTCTTATCCCAGAAGAACTATGGCAGGGTACTGGTAGAGGTGACACCGCAAACAAAAACTATGCGTATAACCAAAAAGCGAAGTGTCTAAAAGAGTTTACCGAACTTAAGAAAAAAGTTGATTCGGGTAATGCAACTGACGAACAAAATGAACTATACCAATACTTCATTGATATTGCTCCGTCTGCTTGGAAGCTTTATGAAGAGTGGAAGGCGCACCCCAAATTTGTCGGAACAAGGATGCGCTCTATCGTTCGAGATGGTAGAGAAATTGTAGAAGTGCCAGATGGTGTTATATTCCCGATACTAGCTGCTATCTCAATGTTTATTGAAAAAATTGATGGCAAATGGCAATTAAACATCCCTGATATTTTTGAACCACAAGACTTGGTTAGTGCAGCATCATCAGCATATAAAGACGTGGCAAACCACAAACCATATGTAATGGGTCGTTCGAAGGCATCTTATTCTTCGCTCATTCAAGTCACATCAATATACAAACGTTTGATGCAGAAACGGTAAGTGATTGTGAATTAAGCCAATCAGATTAGATTGGCTTACTACGCATAAGCTACAGGCTCACCAGTCTTAACATTAGCTTTAAGGTGAGCTTGCTTAGGTACAGCAAGTAGTTCCCAATCTTCAAGTGACTTCCTAACAGGAAAAAGCGCATAAGGCTTGTTTAAGTCCTTATGCTGCTGATTCTCAAGTGCTGCAATTCGTTGCAGCACTTTTGTTTTAGCACTATGCCGCATTATCTTTACTCGGGAAGTAAATATCAGCAAGCATACATAGCATCTCAACACGCTGGTTGTGATGTGGATGGCGAACAGAAATAAAACTGGCAATCCCAAGCTCTGGTTCCATAAAACTGGCAAGCTCATTTGCAGGTACATCACAGCGAATACAAGTAGCTGGAATATTCTTATCACTGTAATCGAATAACTTTTCTATGTCCTCTGCCACTACCAACTTAAACTCACCCTGCCCTGTTTGAAGAAATAGGCAACGCACTGTCCGCAGATGCTTGTCATGCGGCCAGAACATTTGACCACAATCATCATAGAACTTAGTCAGCCGAAAGCAGTCCTCTGGCGCATATCTGTATAAGAGAGGTGCAAACTCTTTCATATGATTCGTTGGGATGATGAAGCGTTCTTCTATATTTATCTTAGGCATTAGTATTCCCCTCCAAAGCAGCTAAACGATCCTCAATATCTTCAAGGTGTCGGATTTCACCAAGCGCCCCAATTATCTGAATTATTCGCTGCGCACTGTCAGGTGACAATACCCCCTTTGAGGTTGCCGCTAACACTTGCTCCGTTTGTTCAGCAAGAGAAGCAGCGGTATCGAGCTCGAACTCAACCTTTTCGCTCTGTGCTGCTAATGTGGGTAATACCCGCGAAATAATTAATTGTGCAGCTTGCACATCACCCTGCTTTGCTTTTGCAACAACAGCTTCAACTATATCCGAAGCATCGGTTAACATGCTTTCGGTAATCTTAGCTCTTCGGTCTACTATTCCCTTTGGACGACCTTTAGGATTAGGCGACTCATTCCTTTCACCCAAGCTTTATTTCCACTTACTGCTGGCTCTGACATAATTCCCCCTATTGATAAGATCAACACTAGATCAGGCTTGGTTTTCTTCGTGGTTTTTAATAATAAGGGCGCGTCGTGTTGCACTTTCTTCGTTGCGTAACTTGGCAATTAAGTCAAAGTTAGCGCCAATAGCTTTTTCGGTTTGGAGCATCACAAGTGGGCCTCTACTCTCAATAATAGAAAGTGCCGACTTCATAACTTTTACGCGTTTAACTAGCTCGGGGTTAGTAGTCTCGTGTAGCTTGCGTTTGTAGTTCTCACGTTCTTCTGTGGTAATCCCAGACAAAAATGCTGGTGCATCAATTATTGCAGTCACTACATCGTAATTCTTTTCTGCGAATAGCTTTTGCACTAATTCAGCTCTTGCTGTTCTGTCCAAAGTTTTAATGTGCGATCTAATTTCTTGGGCAAGTGCAGGGGTAGTTTTGCTTAGTGACTCGCTCATTGCCTGCTCGACACTTTTGATACCAGATTCAAGATTAGTTCTTGTGCGATCAAATACGGGCAAAATTCTGTCCATATTCTTTTCACCAAATTCAGCAAGTTCTAGGATCTTCTTTTCTTTTGACCACGCAGAATTAGCATTAACTTTTGCTCGCGCACTATGAACCGCGCCAAGAGATTTATAAGCTAACTCTAGAGCAGCTTTAGCGCTTTCAACATAGCCTGCTGTCGTGTCGTCATACCCATCAATTGAAGTAATATTCTGAGGGTGTAATGAAGGAGTGATGTTTGAATTGATTTCCATTTTATATTCCTCGCTGTTTCGAAAAAAATAAGCAAGGAACACGTGAAAAACAGTGTGGTTACGCTTGTTAACAGTACATAACAGTTACACGTTACACTAAAACAAAAAACATCTACAAACTTTTTATTTAGGTAACAATAACCTACTTCTAAATTTAAAAATTAAAGCACACTACTACCAATAAGTAGGGCTAACTAACACCAACCTAAAAGTTGCTTTTGCATACAACCCTAAAGGGTTGTGTATGCAGCAACTATGCAACCCAAGCTCAAAAAGTTGCTAGTGAAAGTTGCGTAGCAACCCCTTTAAATTAGCTAGGTTTAGCCGCTTTTATAAAATAAGTTGCGTAGTAAAAGTTGCAATGCAACTCTTGCAACTTCAACCACGTATAAATTTATTGCCTTTTGCGGTTAAGTTATATTTTGTACCCGACTTGGCTACCAGATTTTCATTACTGAGCTTCGTCAATAATTTGCTTACTTTTGATTTGTCTGGCTCCCCCTTACCATTTATCCAACTGAGCTCTTTAGCCCAAAAAGGTTGGGTAGATTGGGGATATTTCTTCATCACTTCTAATAGCAGTGATTTATCGTCTTTCTGTTTTTTAGGACTTTCTTGAAGTTTTGCCTCTACAGGTGAAAACACAGGTGTCGATATTGTTCTTCCTTTCGAGTCAACTATGTCCGAGTGGGTCACCCCGCCTTTCAAAAACTCAATTTGAAACGGATTTCCTCTGAATTTATCCTCATCATTGCATAATGTGGTTATATTTCCCTTACTGATACAGTAGATATTCCCGTCTACTTCACTCAGAAATGAACTTCCACCTCGCGGTTTCGGCTTATCTTTCGTTGCATTACTAGGGTGACATAAATCGAGAACTGTCGGGCGAGAACCAATTGAACATAACTTTCTTAACCTTTTTGCATGCTCGATTCGTACACCATTATCGTTTTCACTGTCTTTACTACTTAATGAGATAGCTTGATCCGTGTCTACTATTACTAAGCATGGCTTTTCGTTGATTACTATCTCCTCCAAGTCTTCTAACTTTTGGTCTAATAAAAACGATTGATCAATTACGTGAATCTTTTGATTAACGCTTACAGGCCAGTCATCAATTGATAAAGATGCACGAAACCTATTCCTGACATCATCGGGATTTTCGCTAGCGATGTATAAGACAGGTTCACCTTGAGTTTCGTAACCAGCCAGCACTCTTCCTGTGGCTACATATAAAGCTATCTTCACTGCAATTCCAGTCTTTCCAGAGCCTGTATAGCCTGTTAGTGAATACAGCCAACCACGCTTCAAAACATCATCTATTATGAACTCAATTACCGTTTGTTCAGAAAGAAACACACCTAAGGACTTAACAGCCAATTTTGCAGATTCTTGTTTCTTAAAAAGGCTTACGGAAATGTCTGTCCTGCCTTTCTTTTCGTTTTCCTGCCTACCGCGTATAATTTTAAGCGTTCGGTTAAGGTACACGTCATTCTTAACAGCTTTCTCACGCTTACCTAATCCCGTCTGGCGGAACATACGCCTACACTGTTCGTTTGACTCAGTGTAAAAGGTAAACATTGACATTAGTGCAAGGTCAGCTTCCGACTGCGAAGGGAAGTTCCATTTCTTCCAGTCACCCTTACATAAGTCTATAAACTTGTCAGCATTGCTAGCAGTACGTGCACGTTCCCAAATAACATCGTCAGGTTGCTTTTGCTCAACCTCAACTAGTTCTATTTTAACGTCTTCTTTCCCGAACTCAGCAACTATGCTTTCGATAAGTGCTTGTCGCTGTGCTATGGGTTTGGGGTCTGCATGTTTCGGATGTGGTACGGTAACACCGAACAGGTTTTGGAAACTAATGTCACTAATGCTGTTACCCGTACAAATAATGAAACGTTCCTGGGAATAAACCTCAACACCTTTACCGCGTCGACCTTCCCCTAAGTCAGCTTCCACCCATACGTGAATTCCTTTGCCGCTGGTACTAAGCTCAGCGTAAGAATTTGATGCCAGCACGATACCGCGATACCAGTCTAGCTGACTCGGTGTCGTCCACATGGTTTGTGGTAATGGGTTTCCGTGCTTGTCTTTGCTGTTAGCGTCTTTTATGTCTAGGTCTACGCAAGTGTAAGGATCATTTTTGCTTAGTATGTAGCCTATGTTAGCGCTATGTTTTATTGCTAACTCGCAAGCCTTATCGAACGACAGCCATGGACCTTCGTTAACCTTGGCTCGGTAGAGTTTCCGCTCATTACCTATATATGGTGATTTATCTTCACCAGCTACACACCATTGCGCTCTTTCGCGCATTTCCTTTGGTATATTTTCCAGTTTCTCGGGCTTTACGCTGGCTGGGGCAGCGCTCTCACTTTCGTCATCCCTGTTGTACTGCTGGCTGCCGATCTCTGCATGTACAGCCTTTGTGGGATCCCACGTATTATCTTGTTTGTAATTAATTTCATCATTATTGTTTAACATGAATCACTCCAAAGCGCTTTGTCTAACCCACGATGGGCACAGCGCTTTTTTTTGAATGAGTTACAGGTGAATTACTTGTTGATGCAAGAGCATTCAAATGCGTATGAAAAACTTCTAGTTTTCTCGGTGAACGCCCATTACAACTAGTAAGTCGTTCTAATAGGATTGGTCACCAAAACGGGATGTTCTTTCTCGGCGTGTTTGTTCCATATAAGCCTCTAATTCTTGCAAGCTATATCGAACTGATTTGCCGAATTTATGAAATGCTGGGCCACGCTTAATGTGTCGCCATTGGTTCAGAGTATTAGGAGAAAGCCCAAGGAGCTCGGCTGCTTGTTGAGTATTAACTGTGGTTATAGTTTGAGTTGTCATGGGGTTGCCTATATTCACTTGCCGCAAGCCCTAAACAAAAAAGGCAATGCAGCGAATTCGATTATGAACTCCGCGACACTGCCCATGCAGATCTTTACCTCTTTGAAGCGAATCACCGAAGTGACAAAGCATCACGCTCGCTTTCAAAGAGTTGGAATGGTGTGTTACCTACATTAGGTAACTGCGTATTAACTTATACAATTTTATATTCGTTTGCAAAGAGAATTATTTCACCATTTGCACGACATTATCAGCTTTGGCAGCCGACTCAGCTATTTGCGCTAAACGAAGTACAAAGTCACCAACTTTATTCACCTCTTGAATCAACACTTTCGGATCTTTGTTATTACCGTAATGCAGAGCATGAACATCACCGGATATGTGGTTAAGCAATATTCGACGCCTATCTGAATCCACACCTGACCTTACCGCAAGCTCCTCGAAGGTTCGACGCATTGCATGAGGATGAATATGACACCCCGTAATCTCTGAAACCCTAACGAATAAAGCACGGGGATCCTTGAGGTAACCAGCTTTGCCCCGCTTAGCAGGAAAAACATAGGGGTTGTTAGACAATTTTTGAGATTCTCGTCTTAACAATACTTTCCTGAGTTCCTTGCTAATTGGGAGAGTGATCGAATTGTGGTTCTTCGTGACATCCAAATGAAAAGTTGGAACGTCGTCATGCAATTTCACTCTGTCCCAAGTGAGCTGATTTGCTTCGCTGATACGTGTACCAGTTAGGAGCATAAACATTATGAGGTCAGCACTGGTGCAAGTCGTAGCGATATTTCTCTCTGGGTCTGCATGAGCGTTTAACGCTAACCACACCTCCCCTATTTTATCTTCTGGAATCCTTGTATCTCTTTTTGTCTCTTTGTTCCATTGTGCAAGACCATTAGATTTGATTGCTTGTGACACGGGGTTTGGGTTCAATATCGTGTAACTTCCATCAGGAGCGGTATACTTCTCTTTAGCCCAATTTAACAAGGCACGTAAGTTTCTAAATGCTAGGTTCGCTTGTGTTGGGGCTTTTTTAGAGATATTCCTAAAACGTTCAATTACCGCATCTCGGGTAATATTTGCCACTGGTTTGCTTGCCCAGTCTGAAAACTCATTCTTAACACAGCTCTCAATGCCGTTAATAGAAGCTTGGCGTAGAGGCATCTCCTTTGTTCTTTTGTGTTTCACATAGTCGTCTTTGATTTCAGCCAAGGTGACGGTTTCAGCTTCACTCACATTCTGCCGCTTCTTTTTCTCTTCTAAAGGATTTACTCCTTTGCGCATAGAAGCTCTTGTAGAGCTAGCTTCTTCCCTTGCTTCTTTATAATCAAGCTCATCTAGCAACCCTAATGTGAAGCGCTTCGACTTTCCATTAACGTAACCTTGAACGATCCAACTTCTTGCGCCATTAGCTGTTACACGTAAGCCAAGACCACTTTGCTTTTCGTCCCAATAGATTGCCTGCCCTTTTTCGGGGATAGGGAAACTAGCTGCTCTAGTATCAGTGATGTTGTATTTCTTACTCATACGTAACCCCTAATTTGTGGTTAGGGGTTAGCTGCTCTGAAATAACTAAAAGATGAGTTAGAATTGCCATATCGGCGGTTCTCCTATGTCTATCGTCGATCATGCGGTCGGGACTGTTGCAGCAGTCGCCGGCCGCTTCTGTTTACTTACACCAGAGACTCATGTACGCCCCGTGTAAGCATTTTTATTATAAAGACATATTAGAACGCATTACTACATATAAAAATAAGACGCTGAATTTATTGGAATTTATAAAGACAATGAATTACATATAAGTTCAAATAACCACAACGCAACTTACTCATAATCGGCAGGTCCCCTGTTCAAGTCAGGGTGGGGCCACCATTTCCACTAAATACGTGGGCTAGATGGTGAATAACTGCTCACTATTTTCTGTTTTACCATATAAGTCGCCAATCCCGACCAAGGTCAACTAGGACCACCTCTATTTTCCCTAAATTTCATTTTAAAAAGTAGCCACGTTTGATTGAGTATCGCCCCTAGTAACGAAATTAGTGTAATTTTTTGGTAACTATGAATTTGGTTGAAACCCTGATTTTAACAGGGCTTAATCTCTGACAGCTCTATCAAACGCTCATATCCAATAACAACATGGTCAAGCACATAGATACTGAACATCTTTGCGGCTTGTTTAATTTGTTCGGTAAAATGAAAATCTTGCTGACTTGGTTTTGGATCACCTGATGGATGGTTATGAATTAGAATAATAGCTGGTGCGTTAATTAAAATGGCTGTTCTCAATACTTCAGCCGGACGAAGTGATATCTGATTTACCGTGCCAATCGCTATAACTTAATAATTGATGATTTGATGCTGGCTGTTCAAGTTCACCACGATAAAACGCTCTTTGGTTTCATGCTTCAAATGCTTAAACACTTGATAAACCTTCTCTGGACTATCAAGTGTTACATTCAAAATGTCATCATCTACTTCCCTAAAGGTATAGACACAGCTTATTTCACGTAATATAGCCACCTTAGCTTTGGCCTTGACGATTACACAACCTGGTTAGGGGAGTTGAACGTTCTAGTGCCGCATAGTTCATTGTTAGCAGCATTAGGCCTTGAAATTGCTCCCAGTAATCCTTTTATAGCTCAGGATAACTCGGGCAATGACGTTTTAGTTTTACGCAATTGGTAAAAAATATACGAAGACTCTTATGATACCGATGTCATTGAACTTGAAGGCGTTGAAGTGCTTATGCATCCAGACTTAATGAATAGGATAAAGTCAATGACCAAATGTAAAGTAATTCAGTTGACTAGAACTACCAGAGAAGAAGTTATTAATCCTGTGAAAAATAGATAAAGTTATATAGTATAAGTATGCCTTGCTTGGAAAGCCCTGTAAATCCAAAGGGTTAGTTTAGGTCATCAGATAGGTATTAGGGATTCTGTTAGCTGTTTCGAACACGTTTGCGTAATTTCAATGAAAATACTGCATATACTTGAGTATTTTTTAGTTTATAGCCAAAGCTTGAGCAATTAATTAAAAATTGAGTTGCTGGTTAAATACTCAAGTACGGTTAACGGTATGTAATTTCATAACCCAATGCTTTGTATCCCTTTTCTCGTTTTGAAAACATTCGCTTGAGTGTTGGGAAGTCATCAAGGTAATCATAAACCTGAACCGAATTTTTGTTGCTCCACTCTCGTCCAATTCGGCCAGCATATTGAGCTAATATACCCTTCCACGCTATAGGTAAGGTGATGAATAACGTATCCAAGTATGGTAAATCAAACCCTTCGCCAACATACTTACCTGTTGCAAGAATTACCTGTTTATCGTTACTTAGATCTTTGTTTTCTTCAAGCATAGCGATGCGCTCTTGCCGCTGTTTAGCTGATATTCCACCATGCAACTCTACAACCATTAGCTCTTTCTGCGTTAGTAAAGCTGACAAAAGCTCGATGTGCTCTTTTCTTTCGGTTAACACCATTACAGCACGTTTATCATCAATACAACGGAGAATATCGTCGACGATCTTTTGGTTTCTGCAATCACTGTTTACTAGGTGCTTATAAATTTGTGAAATATGAGGCTTAGTATCAGGCTCTAGCCACTCCTTAGGAAACGTTGTATCTGTTTCATGTGCTATCACTTGCCGATTAAACATTGAACCTGATTTAACGCCTTTATAAACAATATATCCAAGTTGAAACATCATTAGCTTTTCTAAGCCATCTTGCCGTTTTGGTGTTGCTGTAAACCCATGAAGGAATTTAGCATGACTGGATTTGATCAAGCTTTCATAGTTTGATGCTGATAAATGGTGGCATTCATCGACAATAATTTGCCCATATTTTTCAATGTATGGCTTTATATCCATACCGTTTCGACTGACTAAACTTTGATATGTAGCCACATCAACCTGATACGACAGCTTTTCCTTACCACCAAGTAATGAGCCAACTTCAGTATCTTTTAGAAAAACATTAATACGCCCTAACCACTGTTCAGCCAGTTGCCGGCTGTGAACTAATATTAAAGTGTTCACCTTGCGTTTAGCAATCAGTGCTAAAGCAGTAACTGTCTTACCAAAGCCTGTAGAAGCTTCGAGTATCCCAACAGATGAATCTAATAACGCATTTACTGCTTTATTCTGCTGACTTTTCAGCTTTCCTGTAAATTTAACCTTAATAAGCTTGTCACCTGAAAAACGCTTATCATCTAGATTTACTTCAATTTTTTGCTCGGTTAATTTAGCTTTTACAGACGATAAACAACCTCTCGGCAGAATTAAGAAGTGGCCTTCTATATGAGCTGCACAGATATATCTTGGAATCCCAATAGTAGATAACCGAAGGCCTTGCCGTTTATAAAACTCTGGATTAGAAAATACTGCTAACTGTTTTAGTATTGATGTTAATTTGCCGGGAAACTTCTCGATAGGAATATAAATTTGATCAGCAATAACTAAGGTTACTTCTTCCGGGCAATTGGCAATCACATCGTTATCAATAGTAGATAGTTTCTTCCAAGGCTTATCTGCCAAGTCATTATTAGCTTTTTCATCGATTAACGTTATTTCGGACAGCAACCCTTCAAGTGCTGTATTATCAACTTTTTGAATGGAAGCCAGCTTAGACCACTGGTCTTTATAAGCTATCCCTGACGAATCTATGAATACACTATTGTCTTGTTTTCTTGGCTCTAGTTGAAGAGGTAATGCTATCAAGTTACCAAAGCCACCTTCTGGCATAATATCTTGATTCGGAAACAAACGATCAAAGCAAGTAAATGAGAGCGCAGGGTACATTTCCATCGCTTTCGTTAATAGCCCATTACCCAACTTTCTAGCTTTGACTGCTTCAATAGCTTGCGAAAAGAAGATCCATACATGTCCACCATTGCCGCTTCTAGAGCGTTCGATAATGTGAGGTACTTTATAAAAATCACAGGCTTCAGAAAAAGCTTTAACGGAGTGAATCCAATCGTCTTTATCAAAATCAGCAGCAAGAATGTGGGTTGTGTTGTTCTCTAGAAGTGGGTAAATCCCAATCGTTTGATTCCCTTTTAGGTGATCAAATATCGCTTGACCATCATAATGCTTGAATTGTTGATTTGAGCATTCCGTGCAACTAATCCGTGGTTTATTACAAACTTTAGGTTTCCATTCATTCCAACACGCTGGCGAATAACCACTTCGCCCATTTTGCGATTCCCAACGAAACGGGTAAACGTCATTTCGACCTTTAAAATAAGAAATGAATAAATCGACTTTAGCTTTAGGTGAAACGTGTTGGTTAAAGTGTTTGGCTAGCTCGACTTCTTGTTGTGCAAGAATACTATTACGTTCATTTAACAATGACTCTTTTTCTTCAGCGAGCTGCTGAAGTCGATTATCAATTTCTAAGAGCCTATCTGATAACGAGCTGGACACATTAATTACTCAAAAGCAGTGTTAAGGTTTTCTGCTCTTAGTATTCGCATGACATCAACGCTGTCATTAGAAACGACATAGTAAATAGCATGTTTTCCATACACGCTTCGTCTATATCCCTTACGAATGTGATCTACAGCCTGATAATGCAACGGGTTTTCCGCAATGCTTTGAAACTGAATAATCAACCCATCAACGTATGATTTAGCCTGAGCTAACCCAAAGTTATCAATGCCATATTCAAATAGCTGCTCGAAATCCTGATCGGCAGCACTACTTAATCTATACTTCGCCATTAGTTTGTTTTCTAGCAATCACCGCATTAACAATATCTTCAGGAGAACGAGAGCTGAAACCGCTTTGCTCTGCTTTGAGCAGTTCTTGTCTAATAACTTCAACTTGGCTAGTACGCATTTGCTCTTTTCTGATTAAGTCTCGTAATAACTCACTGTCACTGGCATAATTGCCAGTAGCTAGCTGTGCTTGCATCCATTGTTCTTGTTGATCAGTTACTGTGATACTTTTCTTTACCATTGCCATAATTTACCTCCAATGAAAGAAACTTTGTAAGGATTCAATCCTACTTTATACTACCATAATAAAGTTTAGTTCAGAACTGGTAAGAATCAATTTGAGTTACACCATACAATTCATAGGTGGTAACAATATCGGTAAGTTGCTGGTCATGACCACGTTAAAAAGCGCACTTATAAAGGGATTATAAGCTTGCCAATGGGGCCTCATAATCGGCAGGTCCCCTGTTCAAGTCAGGGTGGGCCACCATTTTCTTCACGAAGCATTGTTTAAGTTCATTAGTTTTGACCAACGTTAATGATAAAGAGTCTGATATCGTTTCATCGGTAACGTCTTAGCTTCCATAGCCTTTATTAAAACTGTCATATCACAACTGTAGCATTTGCATTACTCGTTACTTAAATACTGGTTAGTCATTTAATGAAGTCGTCAATGCCTTCCAATACTTTCTATCTGCTAACTGGCACCTTCATCATACTTTCTATATTGGGCCAAGTTTCCACGAGCATTTATAGCCCTTTTTTTTACGACTTAGCGGTAATGTACAACAGTCACGTTGGCGTTATAGAAAAGAGCGTTGCTATTTTTCTTGTCGCCTTCTCTATGTCACAGCTTGTCTTTGGTATCGCCTGCGATTATGTCAACAAGCAAAAACTTCTGCTGTGCGGCATTTTGGTGTTCGGGGCAGGAACGATTATGCTCGTTTTCGCCGACACTGAAAAAACCTTTCTTATTGGGCGCATCATACAAGGCCTTGGCGGCGGTGTGGGTGTGTCTGTGTCCCGCGGTTTATCAAGGCAGATATTTTCTGAACAACAGCTAAATACCTCACTCTCGTTAACGAATATTGCATTCGCTGTTGCCCCTGCCATCGCTCCACTCGTGGGCACGTTGATTGGTGAGTCTTTCGGTACTACTGCCATCTTTTACTTTGTTCTAATGATGGGTGCTGTAGCGCTTGTACTGCTTTTATCGGTAATGTCTACCGTTTCGCAATACATTCCTTCTAACTCAAAGAATGTGCTAAGCGAGACACTGGTTCTTATCAAGGCATCAATTATAAAAATTGCCGCGGTAGGTATGGCGAGCGGGCTTCTTTATGGCATTGTGTTTAGCTTTATCACGGCCGCGCCATCTATGGTGATGGAGCAGTTCGGTTTAAGTAAAACAATGTTTTCAATCTACTCGCTATTTGCAACCCTATGCTTCGTATTAGGCAGCGTAATGAATATTCGTTTGGTAGCCACTCCTGTATTGCAGAAGTTTCGACTATCCAGCCTATTTATATTCGTGCTGTCACTTGTATTCTGGGTTCTCACTGTGCCTCTTCACGTAAATGCTTTAGCAATAGTATTGGGGTTCAGCTACATTGTTTTCTTTTTTATTGGCATAGCAATGCCGTGCAGTGTCACTATTATTCTTGGTTTTTCTGGCACCTCTGCTGGCTTTTTAGCAGCATTAACCGGCTTTTTTCACCTTACAGGAGCTGCGATTGGCGCTTACGCGGTAACCCTTTTAAATATGGAGCCTACAGCCTCTTTTGCCTACACCACATCCGCACTGAGCCTTGCCAGTATTCTTATCTGTTTATCATTGAAAAAGCATTAACTGATCATTCTTTCGACAATGTAATTTCAATCACGACTTAAAAACCGCGCTGGCTATAGTCAATAAACAAAAACTTCTTGTACTAACCTATTTGGTTTTCAAAACTCATCCCCATAATGTTGAAGCTTCCAAAAGTGGTTGGAAGTTATGATTGTTAAAAGGATATTAGAAACAATGAAACGCACTATTATCGCCAGTATTCTTGGCGCGCTCTCTTTAAATGCTTTCGCAGCTTCGCCTTCTTATGACTTCGTCAAAGCTGGATATGTACAAGCAGACATCGAAGACGCAGGCGACTTCGAGCCAACGGGCTTTCAAATTCAAGGCTTTAAATCTCTGAATGAAAGCGTATATCTTACTGGTCGTTACGGTCAGCTTGGTGAAGATGTTGCTGGGGTTGATATCGATTTAGATTATGCTTCAGCTGGTATTGGTTACCGCTATGGATTAACCGCTAATACAGACTTTTTTGGCGAAGTTACTTATGAGTATGTCAATTTAGATGTAGAACTAGACGGCATTTCTGGTGAAGACGACAACGGTTACGGCGTTTCCGCAGGTATTCGTTCAATGCTTACTGAGCAATTCGAATTGCGCGGTGCTATTCGTTATATCGACATTGAAGAAGACGACACTGCCTTTGAAATCGGTGCTGACTACTTTTTCACACCACAATTCTCGTTTGGTGCAACTTACGTTATTGCCGACGATGTAGACCTTCTAGGTGTATCAGCGCGCTATACGTTTTAATACGCTATCAATGATATAGCGAGTAAATGCCAAAGCCACGTCTTCTAACGTGGCTTTTTTGATGATTCTTCCTTCGCTTTGTTTGGAGTATGGCCCAACAAGCTACACTAAAGCATTCAACAAAGCGGTATCCTGAGGTAACCATTTTTTTAACCTTGAGGCTTTGTTTGTCCATTCCTTGTCGACAAGAAATTAGCGGCGCCTTCCTGCTCAATATTAACGGCAGTAATTGGGAATGGGATAACGATGCCCTCTTCGTCAAAACGCTTTTTCAGCAATTTGATAAACGCGCTTTTGATAAAGAATCGATTAAAGTATTCACGGGTTCTCAACATAACAGTTAAATTTATGCTTGAGTTATCAAAGGTATGAAACAACACAAACGGTTGAAAGGTATCTACCCCGTACTCATGCTCTTTTAAAATAGTATTGGCAACGTCTAGACATACCTTTTCCACGTGCTCTAAATCTGAACTGTAGTGCACGCCGACCTCGACCGGCACCGACAATTCCCGCTCAGGATAGTAATAGTTAATTAACTTAGAGTTAGATAACTTACTGTTAGGCATAATAACAATATTATTAGGCAGCATTCTGACCCACGTTGAGCGCCATCCTATTTTTTCAACAAACCCTTGCTCCCCTGAATCTAATTCTATGAAATCGCCGATGCGAATAGGCTTATCCATAACAAGTTGAATGCCTGAGAAGAAGTTTTCTAACGTGGGTTGAAGGGCTAAGGCTACCGCTAAAGAAGTGATACCCAGCGACGCCACCACGGGCGTTACTGACACACCCATAGTGCTTAAGATAATTAAAATGGCGAGTACGGCAAACACTGCCCTTACTGCACCACCAGCAATAGCGCTGGTGTTTTTTACAATGGTTGACTGGTCACGATAGCGTTTCAGTGAATAAGTAACAAATCTCTCGAAAAAGAGAACTAGCGTGATTATCAATCCAGCATCAATGGCCGTATCAAGCGCTTTTATAGGCGCTTCGCTTTCAACCCCAAAGACCGCAATGATGCTTTTAACTAACTGTGCAAAAATGATCAGTATCAGTAAGTTTAAAGGCGCGTTTAAAGACAGTACGAGCACCCGATAGATATCTGACATACTGCTTGTTTCTGAACGCGCCTTTGCCTTCAAACGCACCAATATGAGTCGCTTGATGGCGAAAAGCACAATAACAACACCAACTAGCCCCAGTATCGCAACTGTTTGCTCGTTATCGAAAATACTAATGTTGTTCACTGGTGAGGGCTCCTATCGAGGTGTTGTGCTTTTCATGAACTAATGTTTACGCAAGACCTACACCAAATGTTCTTTAGGAGTGAGAACTAGTCTGTCGTTGGTATTCTTTGGTAAGCCAATCGGAGGCCGTATTGCGGTCGGTAAAAAAGGAATATTCCAATTGCTCAAGCTCTGGAATTCGCTGAAACATCATCCCTTTGATCACTGGCCCTTTATACACATAAGCCTTGGCGACCAAACCGAATTCAGGCAGACGATTAATAATGCGTTTTACTATATCGAAAGCTTCTGGCGTAGCACCTTCTACACGACTGATGTCAGCGAGCAGCGCAAAAGGCTGATTATTTAGGCTCATAACTAATGAAAAAAGTGCTTTTTGATACTCTTCAGCGCTTTTCTGATTAAAAATGCCGTGCAGTTCCGACACAACAATGCCGTTATCATAATTAATAAAAGAAGTGCTTAAATGCTTTTGCATAGTCGAAACGAAACCTACTAACGTGGTTTAATAGTAGACCAAATTTTGTCTAATGGAACCGTACATTAGCTGTACGTGGTTCGACCTCAACAGTTGTTATGATCGCTTTAACGCTATAAGTTTTTCGTCATTGGGAAACTGCACTAATGCTTCAGTTAAAATCGTGTCGGCCTTTGAATTTGCACCGCTTTTCCTCAAAGCCAATATATAGTTGTGAACATAAGCATTTTGCGTTTTCCCCACGTCATAGCCTTTTTCAAACCAACGTACGGCTTCATCTTCATCAGCAGAAAGATAGTGATTTGCAACTAAAAAATAACTCAACCAATAATCTGGCCATTGGTTTGTCGCTGTTTCTAAGAAAGCTAATGCCTGCTCTTCATCACCAACTTTTAGCATATCGTAGGCAGCGCTTACATACGTAAATGGCGTCATCTCAGACGACGTTACTCCGGGGGGGACAGGCGCCAAATACCAATAATTCCCCCTCCCCCACGTTCTTTCAAACAATTCTAGAGACATTTCATGGTTTGGCGTTACACCAGTATGTAATGTTACTGAGCCTTTCTCACTATCGAATCCGATAACAACGGCATAATGCCATTGGGGGAGTAGCTGTATAGATAAATTCTGGAAAACGACTATCGGTATGTCGTCTTTAACAAACTGCAATAAAGAAGAAAGTGTTCCGCGTTCAGTGTATGGCAAAAGACCATACTGACGCGTAGCGCTAACCATTTCTAGTTGCAAACTTCCGTCCTTGTTTGGAATAAACAACTTAGGTGCGATTTCTTCTGGAGAAACATTTTTTCCGTAATATCCAAATACCCCAGATAACGTAGTAGGCCCACAGTAATACTGCTCCTGTGGAAAAAATGGCACTGTTTGAATAGTATGAGATTCAGGTAAGGAGGAGAGCCCCTCTTGTCGTAACTGATCAGCTTGCGGGGTAGACTGGCAACCAGTCAAAATAAGAAAAAGTGAAAAGCCTGCAAGATAGCAGGCTTTCTTAATAATGCCATTCATTCAATTAGCTGTTCACTGGGCGAATAAACGGATATACGTCGGTTACACCAACTAGATCTAAAATAGCAATCACTGCAAGAACAGTAAGTACCGCCCCAACAATACCGCCCGCAGGCGCTTGATTTATTTCATCGTTTAGCTGTGCAATCTCGCTATCTGTCATAGCATTAATTCTAGCAATGGCATCGTTGCTATCAACGCCCAAACTAACCAGTTTGCTCTGTACATCAGAGCGATTAACCATGTTAATCAGCTGGGTTTTATTATACTGAGCAACCTGAGTTTGCATAACGGCATCTGAACTAATTGCCTCAGCGTGCACGCTGCCAGACATTAAAACCGTTGCTGAAAAGCAACCAATTGCGATTTTTTTCAAGTACTTCATAGGATTTCCTTTTTAAAAATGCCCAGTTTTATTTTTCATTGTGTTAACTGCGTCATTGGTGCAGTTAACGCACGGTTCCATAAAACTTCGCACTGACTTCACAGGCGCGATTGCGTTCTGCGTTTTCATCTCAATTTAAGTTAGTAGCAAATTTTAGACCGTGCCATTAAGTACGTTCTTTTTTTATTTTCTCGCCTCAATAAAGCCTTGTAGTGCGCGGCTTGGCTATCGCGTACTCTCAAGCTCAGCCGTCATTAAAAAATCTACCGTTAGAATAAACCTAAAGCTGCTTACTTAAGTAGTGGGTAAAATTTTTACGTTTATGCATTATTTTCCTATGTGCTTATGTATCGTAATGCGCAGTGGAAATGGGGTATGCAACTTTCTATCGCCAAGGGAACTAAAAACTGTTCAAAATTCCCTCGACATGTCGCCTTCAATTCCTTATAGTGCGCGCGCTTTTAAATATTAGCGACGCTATTAATCGTTAGTATCTCTTCTCATCGTTTTACCCCTGGATACCTGTTTTGATTACCACCGCAAACATTACAATGCAGTTTGGCTCTAAGCCATTATTTGAAAATATTTCCGCAAAGTTCGGCAATGGCAACCGCTACGGCCTTATTGGCGCGAACGGTTGTGGCAAGTCAACCTTTATGAAAATTCTGAGTGGTAAGCTTACGCCCTCCTCCGGTAATGTCTCTATGTCACCTGGCACTAAGCTGGGCATTCTGAGTCAGGACCAGTTTGCGTTTGAAGAATTCAGCGTTGTCGATACTGTGATCATGGGCGACCGCGAGCTTTGGGAAGTAAAACAAGAGCGTGACGCCATTTATAGCAAAGCGGATATGAGCGAAGAAGACGGCATGCGTGTCGCCGACCTTGAAACGCAATTTGCCGAAATGGACGGTTATACCGCTGAAGCCCGCGCTGGGGATATCTTAAATTCTGCTGGCATTGACGAAAGCTACCATTTTGGTTTGATGAAAGAAGTCGCGCCAGGCAAGAAAGTGCGTGTACTTTTAGCGCAAGCCCTGTTCGCTGAACCAGACATTCTGCTTCTTGACGAACCGACCAACAACTTGGATATCTACACCATCAGTTGGTTGGCAGACGAACTTAACAAACGTAAATCGACCATGCTTATCATCTCGCACGACAGGCACTTTCTTAATTCTGTGTGCACCCACATGGCTGATATCGACTATGGTGAACTGCGTGTATATCCGGGCAACTACGATGATTACATCGAGGCGGCTATGCTAGTTCAAGAGCAGCTTCACGCTGAAAATGCGAAGAAGTCAGCTGAAATTGAAGAACTACAGAGCTTCGTAGCGCGCTTCTCTGCCAACGCTTCAAAAGCAAAGCAAGCGACCTCTCGTGCTCGTCGCTTGGAGAAAATTGAACTTGCTGAAGTGAAAGCCTCTAGCCGCCGCAAGCCATACATTGTCTTTAAGCAGCACAAAAAGCTTCACCGCCTCGCCATCACCCTTGAAAAGTTAGGCCATAGCTATCCAGACCTTCCGCTTTTTGATGATGCAAATTTGCTTCTGGAAGCCGGTCAGCGTTTGGCTATTATCGGTGAAAACGGCGCAGGAAAAACCACGCTGCTAAAATGTTTAGTAAACGACATTGAGCCCACCTCAGGTAGTTTCAAATGGGCAGAAAATGCTGCAATTGGTTATATTCCGCAGGATAACGCCAAGTACTTTGCAGAAGATATCACAATGTTTGAGTGGATGAGCCAATGGCGCAGCCCTAAACATGATGACCTTCAGATCAAAGGCATGCTAGGCCGTTTATTATTTACGTCTGACGATTTTAACAAGCGCGTACAGGTATGCTCTGGTGGTGAGAAGAACCGGTTGTTGTTCGGTAAATTAATGCTTGAAGACATTAACGTATTGGTGATGGATGAACCTACTAACCACATGGATATGGAATCGATTGAAGCGCTGAACAATGCACTCTATAAATTTGACGGCACGGTTATTTTTGTAAGCCACGACCGCGAGTTTGTTTCATCGCTAGCGACGCAAATTATCGAAATTAAGGATAAGCAGCTTAATCACTTCGACGGTAATTATGAAGAGTTCTTAGCGCATAAAGAGAACGCGTAAGTTAATTTAAAAAAGGGGCTATATTGCCCCTTTCAATGTTTACAAAGGAAGTTAATCAACTTTTCATTTGCCTGTAGACACGTCCGCTCCAATTAAGAACTGACGCGTCATTACCGCTAAATTATCAAAATACTCTACAAGCGCTGCCTTCACAGGTAAAAGCTCGTTCTCTGTAATATTTTCAAAATCTTCAGGGTCACGAAAATCTTCTAGTTGTTTGTTCTTTGCCAAGTAGCTCTGTGTTTCTTTCACACGCTCTAAACGCGTGATATCCACCGGTTTATCAATTGTCTCGATAGATATTTGAAAACTAGCAGATGCCATGTAGTTATCTAAACCCAGAAAGCTTCGTGTAAAGAGTCCATAACCTTGACTATAGTGCTCCGAACAACCGTACATGCCGCATTCCATTGCAGCTAGTGTTGGTGATTCTTTTATAATTACAACCGCTGTTATTCCCTCTGCAGTTAGCTTTTCTCTAATCGCCGCACTTGTTTCGTTAAATACCCATTCTTTATTTTCCACAGTGACAAAGCTCGGCGTGCTACCTTCAGAAAGGAAGTTCGATAAATCAACAACTTCGAATGAGGTCCCATTCTCTATTTTATTCTCGAAAGTTTTAAAGATAGTTTCTTTGAGCTGCCAGTCGTACTCATATTCTTTACTAAAGTTGTTAAAAATAGTGGTACCAACATGTGTGTGACTGGGGTACTCCTTAGCTACAACCAAAACGCCGACCTTACTTTTTTCAGGCGCTTTATAACCTGTTGTTGGAGGGACATATGTAGAGGCACACCCAGTAACTATGATAGATATTATTAGCAGCGCAAATAATTTAATTGGCAATTTCATTGTCGATCCTTCGTATTATTCTTAATTTTTAAACAATGGTTTTAATCTAAGATTAACTGTCTCAGCGCAAATTTTATAACTTAAAAAAGTAAGGTTATAAGTAACTTAAAATCGCACATCTTTTCAATAAAAACAACGTGCATTGGTATGGAATTTACCTGTGGATATTCGGACCGACTGAGAAGAAAAGCCTTCTGAGTAAACTCTGGCGTTAATGAATTAACCCAAGGTTAGCAAGTGAGGATATTCACCGTATAAATGAAATGACACCTAAACCAGGGTTTTATTTAAAACGAATGGGTAAATTTCACTGTAACAAATGCTCGCCATACTTATCGGATTGGAACGCCGATAACATGCCCGTGTGTATCGATATCCAAGTCTTTCTAATGCGTATTGGGGAATAGAATGCTCTTATCACACAGTAAGCAATTTTTATTTGTGCGTATTGCTAAAACGGAGGGAAAACGCACACAACAATGAAACATGTACTTAAATACGTGCGGCATGTTGATCGAAGCTTGAGCCTGAACTGTATTGTTTTAAAAAAGGAAATGTAACCATGAAATTCACTTCGTATTTAGGCATAGCAAGCCTGTCTTCATCATTATTGCTATCCGCGGCAGCCTTTGCTCAACAACCGCGAAACGCACAGCAGCCTCAAGGATGGATGTGGGGCTTTGGCGTGGCGGCGTCTCAAGACGTGTATACCGATTTCGACAACCGTATTGTTCCAATACCTATCATTGGCTACACGGGCGAAAAACTTCGCGTATACGGCCCCTTTGTGGGCTATCAACTTTTTCAGCAAGACGGTTTTACGCTAGACGCCCAACTGGTGCCTGTTTTTGCAGGCTATGAAGAAGACGATAGCGCCGTCTTCACCGGCATGGAAGACAGAGACTTTAGCTACGCCGCTGGGATAGGGCTTAATTACAACACCGGTGGCTGGGTTTATTCACTTTCCACCAGCGCGGATATATTAGGCAAGTTTGACGGGTATCAAGCGTCAGCCCGCATTGGTAAACGGTTTAGAATAGACCAGTATATGATAGAGCCATCCATAGGCGTAAACTACCAAGATAGTAACTATGTAGATTACTACTACGGCGTTCGCCCAGAAGAAGCCACTGCATTTCGCAGCGCTTATAATGGTGATGGGGCCTTGAATACTGAAATTCGTATTGCAGTGTCTACACGGCAGTTCTTCAAAGGCATAACGCGCTTAGAGCTAGGTGCGACATTCTTTGACGACAGTATTAGCGACAGCCCATTAACCGATGATGACACATCACTTAATGCAATGCTGGTATACACCCGCTTCTTCTAGTTTGCATTCGAGTTCTTTTCGCTTATCGCTTACTTGTCATCAGCTATCAATAGTGTCTTTTGATTGGCAATAGGCTATCCAATGTAAGCGACATTCGAAGTTTGTATACCAACATGCCTTCTAGTGAGGACATGTTGGTAGTACCTAAAACAGCAAGTAGCAGATATCGCTGGCAACACCGCATTGTCAGCGAAATTTGTCAAATCAGGCGGGCTTTTTAAACGCGAGCGTTTCCCATAGCGGTACGGTAGACAAGCTATGTTTGTAGCTGCCCGATGTTTCTTTGGTGCTGTAAGACAGATAAATCAGTGTTTTTGAATCGGCATCGTAAATTCTTCTAAGCTTCATGTTTTTGAAAAACACGCTTTTTGATTTTTTGAAGATCACTTCTCCTGAATCAGATTTATCAATAGCCTCTAGCATTTCAGCGGTAATGGGGCCAGTTTGTCTGCACGCGATAGAACTGTCTGATGGGTCTGACAAATCCAGGTTCGCTTCAATACTTGAAATATGACAGGTTACGCCAGTCACTACAGGGTCTTGAAGCGCGTCAATTTTAATATCTTTTGTAGTAAAAAGCCCTAGCGATACATCGCCCACTTCACTGTCGCTACAGCCCGCCAAAGTAAATACTGAAGCAGCGAGTAAACCTAATAGGGAGCTTTTCACAAAATTGCCATTCATAGAAGTACGAGCCTCTTGCGAATTGAACCAACGTCCATTTGTTTTCATACTTTTCCCACCGTTACCTTATTTATGATCTGCATTGTATTTACTCGAAATATCAAGCCTGGATCATTCTAACCTAACAGGTTTAACTGTGTCTTATCCATAAGGTCGCATTGCTTAATCAGTTGCTTTGCTTTTTCAATGTCCGGCGCGAAATAGCGATCTTTGTCGTAAAACGGTACTTGCTCTCTTAATAGCTGCATCAGCATCTGCAGCTTTTCGCTTGTTGCAAGCGGCTTTCTGAAATCTACTCCCTGACAGGCCGCTAGCCATTCAATGGCCAATATACCTGCTACATTATCAAAGATATCTCTTAACCTTCGCGCCGCAAACGTTGCCATGGATACATGGTCTTCTTGATTCGCCGACGTTGGCAAAGAATCGATTGATGCAGGGTGCGCCAAGGTTTTATTCTCGCTAGCGAGTGCCGCACAGGTTACTTGAGCAATCATGAACCCTGAATTTACTCCGCCATTTTCAACGAGAAACGGCGGTAGGCCGCTTAAATGGGTATCTATCATAAGCGACATTCTGCGCTCTGATAGCGCGCCAATTTCAGAAAGTGCAATTGCTAACATATCTGCCGCCATCGCCACAGTTTCTGCATGAAAATTTCCGCCAGATAAAATATCTCCCGCTGGCGTGACAGTATTGCTGCCACTTTCAACGAAGACCAGAGGGTTGTCGCTAACACCATTGGCTTCAACCTCTAAAATATCTTTGGCATAGCGCATTTGCTGTAAACAGGCGCCCATAACCTGTGGCTGACAACGCAAAGAGTAAGGGTCTTGTACCTTTTCACATCGCTGGTGAGAATTTCCAATTTCAGATGTATCAAGAAGAAATCTAAAGGCGGCAGCCACATCGCACTGACTCTTATGACCGCGAACTTCATGGATACGTGCATCGAACGGGACGCGAGAGCCAAGGGCCGCCTCCACTGTTAGCGCACCAATGCCAATAGCACTATGAAGGGCATTTTCAGTGTAAAACAACCCTTGAAGCGCAAACGCTGTCGACGCTTGCGTACCGTTTAATAACGCCAATCCTTCTTTAGGCGCAAGGGCAATAGGCTGCATACTGGCTATTTCGAGTGCTTTAGCCGCACTAATTCGCGATCCTTTGAAAAAGGCTTCCCCCTCTCCTAGCAGCACCACGCTCATATGGGCTAGCGGTGCGAGGTCTCCACTGGCCCCGACCGAACCTTTTTCAGGAATGGCGGGATAAACCTGTGCATTAAACAAAGTAATCAGCGCTTCTATTACACTTAACCGAATGCCTGAATACCCCCTGGCCAAAGAGTTTATTTTTAATAACATGAGCAAGCGGACAGTATCTTCTTGCATAAAATCGCCCGTACCGGCCGCATGCGATAACACGATACTGCGCTGTAATAACTCCAACTCATCAACATGAATACGCGTATTAGCCAACAAACCAAAGCCCGTATTAATGCCATAAACAGTTCGGTTCTCTTTAATTACATTGAGCACAACTTGCTCGGCGGCGTTTATAGCCGGTATAGCACTCTCATCCAGCGACAAGTGGATATGATGCCTATGCACTTCTCTTAATTGTTCAAGGGTCAGTGTGCCTGGTACAAGGTTTAACTGCTTAACGCCAGCGTTATCAGTGAAGAAAGACGAATGTGACATGATTACGCCTCCCCGCCTGCTCGTTTGTCAGGCCCTTTATCTGAAGCTTTAACTGCGTGTTGGTTTAGACCTGTACCACTCCCTTCCTGAGTGCTACCCGCACAATCTATCATAGGAAGGTCGAGGTTGTGCGCAGCAGCGCAGTCTTTCGCTATGTCGTAGCCTGCATCAGCATGACGCATCACGCCTGTGGCAGGATCATTATGGAGTACTCGGGCTATACGCTCAGCCGCTTCATCAGTGCCGTCACACACTATTACAACGCCCGAGTGCTGACTAAAGCCCATACCTACACCGCCTCCATGGTGAAGGCTCACCCAGGTTGCGCCACCCGCGGTGTTTAACAGGGCGTTTAGTAGCGGCCAGTCTGAAACAGCATCTGAACCATCAAGCATGGCCTCAGTTTCTCTATTTGGTGAAGCCACTGAGCCCGAATCAAGGTGATCCCGACCAATCACGACTGGCGCGCTAAGCTCACCACTTCGAACCATTTCATTAAATGCTAACCCTAGCTTTTGGCGTTCTCCTAGTCCCACCCAGCAAATACGCGCGGGAAGACCCTGGAATTGAATACGCGCTTTGGCCATATCTAACCAGTTATGTAGATGTGGATTGTTGGGTATGAGTTCTTTAACCTTGGCATCAGTTTTATAAATATCTTCTGGATCACCGGACAACGCCGCCCATCTAAAAGGTCCTATGCCCTGACAGAAAAGCGGTCGAATATAGGCAGGAACAAACCCCGGGAAATCGAAAGCATGTTCAATACCCTCTTCTAGTGCCATCTGCCTGATGTTGTTGCCGTAATCGAGGGTGGCGGCACCCGCTTGCTGAAAACCAAGCATGGCTTTAACTTGCAGTGCCATCGACTGTTTTGCTTGTTTAACAACGCACGCTTCATCTTTTTTACGTTGCGCTTCGGCTTGATCTAGGGTCCAACCCACTGGCAGATAGCCATTTAGTGGGTCGTGGGCACTCGTTTGATCAGTTACTACGTCAGGGATAATCCCCTTTGATAACATATCTGGAAATACCTCTGCAGCATTTCCAAGCAAACCTATTGATACTGGCTTACCGTCTTGCTTGGCCTCATCTAGAAAGGCTAAAGCCTCTTCTAACGAATGTGCTTTTTTGTCTAAATAACCTGTTCGAATTCTGAAATCTATACGGGTTTCATCAACCTCTACCGCCACCATAGAAAAGCCCGCCATGGTCGCGGCCAAGGGCTGTGCTCCGCCCATTCCACCCAATCCGCCAGTTAAAATCCAGCGCCCTTCAGCCCTGCCTTCAAAATGTGTTTTCGCCACGCTTACAAAGGTTTCATACGTGCCTTGAACAATGCCCTGCGAGCCAATGTAAATCCACGACCCTGCCGTCATTTGCCCGTACATCATCAAACCCGCTTTATCTAGCGCGTTAAAGTGCTCCCAGTTTGCCCAGTGAGGTACAAGGTTAGAGTTAGCTATAAGTACTCGCGGCGCATTTTCATGAGTGGGAAATACGCCAACCGGTTTGCCTGATTGAATAAGTAGAGTTTCGTCGGTATTTAAGCGCTTGAGTACTTCAACAATTTTATCGTACGACGCCCAATCACGGGCAGCTCGACCAATACCACCGTAAACTACAAGATTTTGCGGGTGCTCAGCCACTTCCGGATCCAAATTATTCATTAACATGCGAAGCGGAGCTTCGGTTTGCCAGCTCTTCGCATTGAGCTTACTGCCTCTTGGGGCACGAATATCTCTTGTAGGGTCGAGGCGTTTCATAAACTTCTCCTAGGCATATTTTTTGACTTGCCAATTTATATTTTTATTAGGAAGTATCTGTTTTAAAAAGTAGCGAGTTATTGGCGCTCGCGGCGCAGTAATACTTAGAACTCTAGATGTCCTCCCAGACGGTATCGACTACCTGGATGATAGAGAACGGCGTAGCTCACGACAGCACTTGATGTGTTTTTTGCGCGCGTCTTAGCAGATAGCGACTCGCCGCTGTCACTTAAATGGTTGTTTAATGCATTTGGCACTCGGGAGAATGTCCGTCGTGTAATTTTAAGGCATGGTTCTTTGGGTTTGATTAATAGCGCCTGCGCAATATCTTTTTCAACAACCACCGCCTCTACACTGTTATCGGCTTGTGAAAGGGGCGCGACTTGATTCAGATAAAAGTTTGCGGTTTGCGCTTTAAAATCTTTATTTAAGTAATCGTCTATCCATGCCGGGTTAACCCACCTGTCCTCATACTGAACAGGTAAGTTATTCTCGCAATGTACAATAATGCTGTGAAACACGGGAGCGCCTAAATCGACGGCCAAGCGCTGGGAAATGGTATCGCTGGCAGGCGCGGTTTCCAATACTAAAATTTCGTTGGTGTAACGGTGGCCTCGCTGCTCAATTTCATCGCGAATACTTTTAATTTCTAGCATTGAGCTCATAGGGCGACTATCCGACACAAAAGTGCCGATCCCTTGGCTACGCATCAAAATGCCTTCGTCCACCATTTCACTTAGTGCTCTTCGCGCAGTCATCCGGCTAACACTGTGTTGTTGCGCTAGCTGATTTTCCGAGGGCACCTGACTGCCTGGCTTCATGTCACCGTTTTCAATGGCATCTAAAATTGCCGCTTTAATTACCCTGTATCGAGGTTGCATATCGTGGAGTCACAACTAAATTGTTAATAGTATGCTAACAGCATACTTGTATATACAAGTATGCACAAGTACACTTACTTCAAAATTTACACTACTTTCAGTAGTGACTCTGGATAGAGTTAAACAAAGAGTGACTTAGAGTGGACCACGTTATGGGTTATCAGTACGACACGCTTATTTACAATGTTCGCATTGCGTCTATGCAAGACAACGGCTTTCCTTATGGCGAACTATCGTCACATGCTATTGCCATAACAGCCGGCAGAATTGCTGCGTTAATTCCTTGCCATGACGCACTGGGCGAGGTATTCCAGCAAGCCAATACCGTCATAGACGCCACTACTCTAATTCCGCAAGATGAAGGGGATAAAACTAAACTTCCTTGGCTATTGCCTGGTTTTATAGATTGTCATACTCATTTAGTTTACGGCGGTAACCGCGCTGAAGAATTTGAAATGCGTTTACAGGGTGCAAGCTATGTGGACATTGCACAACTAGGCGGTGGCATTAAAGGCACAGTGGAAAAAACACGACGAGCAGATGAGCCCACTTTGCTTAATACCGCGATAAAGCGAGCAAAGCGACTGTGCGAAGAAGGTGTTACCACCATTGAAGTAAAATCAGGATATGGGCTGGATTTAAACACTGAAGTGCGCATGTTACGTGTAGCTAAATCGCTTGAGCAGCACCTTCCTGTGAGTATTCAAACCACCTATTTAGGCGCTCACGCCCTACCAAACGAATACGCTGAGGACCCAGACGGGTATATCAATTTTATTTGTGAAGAGGCACTTCCTCACATTGCCTCGCAACATTTGGCTGACGCCGTTGATGTATTTTGTGAAACCATCGGTTTCTCTACTTCACAAACAGAACGTGTATTTAGCAGTGCACAGAAGCATGGCCTGCCAATTAAAGCTCATGTAGAGCAGCTTAGCGACAGCAAAGGCGCAGTTCTAGCAGCTAAGTACGGCGCACTATCGGTAGATCATATCGAATATTTAGCTGACAGCGATATTCCTTTACTTGCACAAAGTGGCACCGTTGCCGTGCTGTTACCGGGCGCATTTTATTATTTAAGCGAAGTGCAAAAGCCGCCGGTAAGTGCTCTAAGGGCGCACAATGTGCCCATGGCCTTAGCGACTGACTTTAATCCAGGTACTTCGCCGATAGCCTCTATCCTTACCGCGATAAATATGGGGTGTGTGCTGTTTCAACTCACCCCAGAAGAAGCGCTACGCGGCGCTACAATGCACGCGGCGAGTGCACTCGGGCTGCACGACCGAGGTGTTATTGAAGCAGGCAAGCTTGCTGACTTAACGCTGTGGGATATCGAAACGCCCGCTGAGCTTGCCTATTGTATTAATGGCCACCGCCCTGTGGCGGTTTATAAGGAAGGTAAACATGTTTGAATGGGAAGGCAGAGTAGACAGTGAAGACGGTGTTGAGGGCCTACGTTGGCATCAAAAAGTCAGCGAAATCGAGGCAGGCGACGAAACTGCGTTAGCCGACTCCGTTACTCTTGTTGGTTTTGAAAGTGATTTGGGTGTGGCATTTAACAAAGGCCGCGTAGGTGCAGCTGCTGGTCCAAACGCTATTCGCCATGCGCTTGCAAACTTGCCTTGGCACTGGCCAGGCACATCATTGGCGGATTTAGGGAATGTTACTGCCCAAGATAACTTAGCCCAAGCACAAACTCAATATGCCGATGCCATCAGCTATGCCCTCAAGCAAAATGACGGATTAGTCATTGGACTGGGAGGGGGACATGAAATCGCATGGGGTAGTTATCAAGGGCTTTTCAAGGCTAAATCCCCAAATATCCGCATTGGTATCATTAATTTCGACGCCCACTTCGACCTAAGAAAACCATCTCCAAACAGCAGTTCAGGTACGCCATTTAGGCAAGTGTACGAGCATTGTCAGCTTCACGACACACCGTTTCATTACACTTGCTTGGGCGTATCTAAAGCAGCCAATACACCGGCGCTATTTAACTTTGCTAATGCGTCTAACACCCGTTATTTAACCGATGTGGCGTTAAATGATGAGTCGCTGTGTATGCAGCGAATAGATGAACTGCTATCTCCGATGCTAAAAGACATTGATGCGCTTTATGTCACCATATGTTTAGATGCGTTCCAAGCAGCACAAGCACCTGGCGTTAGCGCGCCCAGTGCGTTGGGAATTTCCCCCACGCTTGTTATCAACACACTGCACTTTTTAGCACAGCAACAAAGTACTTACGGGTATCAGTGGAGACTGTGTGACGTTGCAGAAATGAACCCCAATTATGATATTGATAGCCGCACAGCAAAACTGGCTGCACGGCTAATTTTTGAAGCGGTAGATGCAATAAGTTCGCACACTTAACATGTTTAACGCTTTTACGTTTGACTCTTTTATGTTTACTGGCCGCCAGCCCTTTCACACGCAGCGGCGGTAAACAAAACGTCGGTTGAGCTATTGAGTGCGGTTTCAGCAGAGTCTTGCAATACGCCAACAATAAAGCCCACCGCGACCACCTGCATAGCCACTTCATTAGGTATATTAAACAGGCTACAGGCAAGCGGAATAAGCAGCAGCGAACCACCTGCTACGCCTGAACTTCCGCATGCCGATACTGCTGCGATAACGCTTAACAGCACAGCGGTGGGAAAGTCTACGGAAATATCTAAAGTATTAACCGCAGCTAGCGTTAACACGGTGATTGTGATCGCAGCCCCAGCCATATTGATGGTCGCGCCTAACGGGATAGATACCGAATAGGTGTCCTCATCAAGCTTTAAGCGTTTGCATAGCGCCATGTTTACCGGAATATTCGCCGCAGAACTACGGGTGAAAAATGCCGTAATGCCACTTTCTTTTAAACATTTAAACACCAAAGGGTACGGATTCTTTTTCGTTGCCAAAAATACCAACAACGGATTAGTTACAAGGGCGATAAATAGCATTGCGCCAATGAGTACCGTTAATAAATGGGAATAGCCAAGCAATACTTCAAAGCCCGTTGTGGCAATGGTATTGGCTACCAAGCCGAAAATACCGAAGGGCGCGAGTTTGATAACAAAACCCACTACGGTTGTTACACTATCTGCCATGTTTTGAAGTAGCGCTTTCGTTGCGTCACTAGCATGACGAAGACCTAAACCTAGACCTACAGCCCAAGTCAGAATGCCAATATAGTTTCCGTTTACTAGCGCATTTACCGGGTTATCTACCATGTTGTAAAGCAACGTGGAAAGGACTTCAGAGACCCCTTTCGGTGCAGATTGGCTAATGTCTGAGGTTACTAAGCTTAAACTTGTAGGAAATGCAAAACTTGCCAACACGGCGGTAAGCGCGGCCACTAGTGTGCCTATAAGGTAAAGCACAAGCACCGGTTTTATAAAAGTTTGTTCGTTTTGCTTATGGTTGGCTATAGACGCCATGACTAAAACGAAAACCAAAAGCGGCGCGATGGCTTTAAGAGCTTTTACAAATAAGTTACCCAACAGCCCTGCTGATTGGGCAGCCGATGGTGAAAAACTCGCTATCGCGATACCACATACGATACCAATGATAATTTGCAGTACCAAACTGCCATTCATATAGCGCTGAAACAGGCTTGGGCGAGACGTCGAATCCATAAATGTTGGTCCATTATTATTTTGATGACGCGCCATGATACCAGTCCACATAGATAATTACCCACTCAGCGAGAGTTAAAATGTTCGTAATCGCGGCGTGTTACCGCAGGTATAGTGGTTCTACATCAAGGTAACACAACAAAGAGTACGAACATTTTAAACTCGCCCTTCGGGAAGGTCTGGCAAGCTTCCTAGCTGCATTCTGGGATTTGAAAGGGAACAGCCATTCCTGCATTCCCACGCTTTGCTAGGAAACTTGCCAGCGCCTTCTGAGAGGGTAATTATCTATGTGGACTGGTATAGAGTATAACCCCAGACAAATGAACCTGTTTGGTCTTAGTTACTCGCAAATTACCGTATGCTTACCGTTTATAAGGGCTTACATGCCTTCGAGTATCTTTTGCGCATAAGACGTCCACTCGTAAATAGGGAGGATGACGAATCGCTTCACTTTACATGATGTTCCATATCTATTTTTGATAAAGATAAAGCATCATAACACCATAATTTTGATAGTATTTACGTGAAATGACTATAATTAAATATAATACTCTCCTAAAAAATGATGCTCAACTGCGACACTTTTCTTCTGCGATATATCTCACCAACCGTACCTACAATTGAGAGGTTGAAAAAATGCATAAAGGTCAGTCTGTTAGGAATTATTTACAACGCCCAATAAAACTTAATCGATTAAGTAAATATTGCAGTCAAGGTGAATAACTTACGTATAACTGTTGCCTTATACCTTCAAAATTAGCATCACCTCTAACTCTAAAAAATCACCAAACCCTAAATTACCTCTAATTATCATATAGATGAAAAACCAAAAACAATACTTGGCATACCACATGCTGAATGTGAGATAGATAGACCGAGGATGACTATCTTTCTTAATCGTAAATACAGGACTGTTTATATGACTTTTAAAAAAACGTTTTTGACTTGTTCAACGACCTTAGCAATTGGCATAGGTCTGCTAGGATCAGCACATGCTGCGCCATCGGAAAATCCGAGAAAACAGATGAGCTACCCAGCGTGGGGCGACTATACTGACGCTTGGACCCGAGATGATGCAGCAAAGATTGAGTTAAAAGAGGATAACACCTTACCTCTTTTAGAAGAGATGCCAGTAGATATTGTTACTGACGAAGTTTGGATTTGGGACACTTGGCCGATGACAAACTTAGACTCTAGAACCGTTAATTATAAAGGTTATAAAGTTATATTCTCGCTAACTGCTGACAGAGATTTAGATTTTCCACAGCGTCATTGGACCGCTGAGATTGGTTACTCGATTTCACGCGATGAAAAAAGCTGGGACTACCAAGGTGATGTTTTCCCCGAAGACGTTGATACGCCGGGACTAAGAGAATGGGCAGGCTCGACTATCCTTGTTGGTAACAAGGTCTACTTTTACTACACGGCCTCGGGTAGCGAAGGCGCTGGACCGAATGATGCTGAATATTTTACCCAAAAGCTCGTTGTGGCTAGTGCAACCATCTCTGCAGATTCAAACGGCATTTCTTTTAGCGACTGGAGCGAGCACGAAATAATCGCTGAGGCGGATGGCGAAATGTATCAAACGCTTGAGCAATCAAAAGCTGGCCCCATCATCTATGGCTTCAGAGACCCGTGGGTATTTAAAAACCCGCAGGACGGTCAAGTCTATATGTTGTTTGAAGGCAATAGTCCAGGTGAAGAAGTTGCTTGCGGTACAACCGATGGCGTAACTAATCCCGTTAACCCTGGTCCTTATGGCGCTAATCCAGCGGCAGCGAACGACAGTTCACTTCCAGTAAGCCCACAGGCGAAATATTATAACGGTAATATAGGTCTTGCCGTTGCTAATGAAGATAGTATGACGGAGTTTGAGCTTCTTCCGCCCATCTTGCATGCTAACTGTACTAACCAACAGCTAGAACGCCCCCACGCAACGTTCTCTGGCGGACTCGTATACCTATGGACTATCAGCCATAAATTTACCTTTTCCCCTGCGCTTCAAGATGCTGGTGTAGATGGGCTATACGGCTTTGTTGGGCCGTCAATTCGCAGTGACTATATTCCACTAAATGGAAGTGGTTTAGTGTTGGCAAATCCGCCTGAAAACAATGAACAAGCTTACTCTTGGTACATGATGCCAGGTGGCTTTGTTGAAGCCTTCTTAGACAATGTCCAGGGTGAGTTTGCTGGTACGCTAACGCCTACGGTTAAGATGGTGACAAAACAACAAACGAAAACTACTTTCGTTCACACTTTTGACGATGCCTTCATTCCATAAACAAACATTTAAGTAATTGCTTTTTTAAAGCAAATAGTGTTGAAACGGGTAAGCGCTTCGCTTACCCGTTTTTATGAGATGAACAAAGCTTTAAGCAAAAAGTAACTTCTATTGCTGGCTGTCGGCTGCGCCACTACCCCACCGCATAAGGCTTTTCTAGTGCACTTAAGCCCACACCGTTGCGTTTAATTACTCTAAGCTGAGTAGGAATACGCTCTTTCATGGCTTCAATATGACTTATCACGCCAATCATTTTTCCGCTGGCATTTAAGTTATCTAGCGCATCAAGGGCCACGTCTAAAGTTTCAGCATCCAGAGTGCCAAAGCCTTCATCCAAAAACAGCGAATCGATACTGGTTTTGTGACTAACCAGGTCTGATAAAGCTAAAGCCAGCGCAAGACTCACTAAGAAACTTTCTCCGCCAGACAAGGTTTTAGTATCTCGCACTACGTCACCTTGCCAAGTGTCTAGTACACTTAAACCTAACCCTTCGTTTTCCTTTCGAATTAGCTGATAGCGACCGTGTAATTTATCAAGCTGCTGATTAGCTAGCTGCACTAAGTTGTCCAAAGTAAGCCCTTGGGCAAAACGTCTGAATTTGTCGCCGCTTGCCGAACCAATCAGTGAGTGCAGGTAAGTAATATCGTCGTAGTAGGCTTCGAACTGGGCCATCTCGTTTACAAGCTGCTGCTGTTTTTTTCGTGCTTGGTTATTGGCGCTTAGCTGCTGTTCAATTTGCCCTAAAGAAGATAATAGCGTGTCACGCTGCTGAGCTTGCTGGGCAATTTTCGTATCGAGCCACTGTGCACCGTGTTCCTGTAAATCGCGCAGCCACTGCTCTGCATGGTCACGCGCTGTAAGCGACTGCTGTGTTGTCAGCGCGTTTTCTAATTTAAGGTCAGCCTGTTGTTTTTGCTCAGTTAATCGCTTTTGCAGCTCAAGAAGCCTAGTTCGGTTTTCTTCGTCTAAAAGGGCATGGCTGAACGCGTGTTCGTCGGTAAAGGGGCTTTCTGCCAACTTACGATTAAAGTACTCAGTTGCTTCTGTAAGTGCCTGCTCTTTTTCGCGCATTTGCTCGTCAAGTTGAGCAATTTCTGCTTCTACGCGAGACAAGATGGTCTGAGTTTGTTGCAAGCGAGATTTGCATTCACTCAGGTTTCGCTCAGCCTTTTCTTGGGCGGCGTTTGCCTTATTCCTTGTTTCAGCAATATTGCCTTCAGGGAATATGGTTAAACGCGAATCACGCAGTGCCTTTAGGCTGCTATCTAACTGCGAGAGTTCTTGGGATACGCCTTTCAGCTGGTTGTCGGCACTTTCGATATCGCGATTGAGTACAAGCAAGGTGCTATCCACTTCTTGTAGCTCGCTTTTAAGTTTGCCGTGCAGCTGATCATTTTGTTTATAAGTTTTGAGGGCTTCGACTTTTTCGGCTAACCATTTAGCAATTCCATCGATAGACATATTACGAATTTCAGCACCGTATGCCGTCATCGTCTTGCTGAGCGCCTCAATACTATCGTTAACAATGTTAGTTTTACTCTCTAACTCTGCATTGCGTTCGGTGATTTGTTTTTCCAATGTTTCACGCTGCTGCATTGTAACCGCAAGTTCTGACTGTTTGGCTTGTAGCGCGTGTTGCGCTTCATTTTTACTCTGAATTGCGGCATTAAGGGCTTGCTCGCATTCTTCTATGCGGGTTAACTGGGCGCCAATGTCATCAAGCCGTTTTTTAAACTGTTCGGTAAATTGAGCGACGCTTTGCAATGTATCAATGTCGACCTGTTGGAAGCTCGGTATATCAGCGCACATTGCATGTAAAATCTGCTGCCACGTTGCTAACAACGCCTCTCGTTGCGCAATGGCTTGATCTAGCTGCTTATTAGTCTGAGCAAGGGTAAATTCGGTGTGTGTAACGCTTTCTTTTGCTCGCGCCCCCTGTAGCTCAATATTATCTAGCTGTTGTTTTAAGCTATCTCGCTTTTGAATAGTTTCAGGTACATCAATAACCACGCTAGACGTGGTGTGCTCGTTAGCCCCACACACAGGGCATGGTTCGCCACTTTTTAGCTGAGCACGAAGATGGGCCACTTCAGCATCTAGGGCGATAAGCGCCTCAATGTCTTTTAAATCACCGCGGGTTTGTTTGTAAGCATCAACCAAGGCTTGGCGGTCAGATTGCTGCTGCTGTAACTGTTTCGCTAAGTCTTCCTTCTGTGCACTCAGCGATACCTTATCTTCACCCAGTGCTAAATATTGCTGTTGAACGTGTCCCGCTTGCACTAGGTTGTCCCAGTGGCGAAGTTTATTATCGCGCTCTTGCTGAAGACCCATTTTGCTATTAGCGCTGGCCTTACTGGGATCAGATAGCGCGTCAGCCAATAAAGCATGAAGTGCCTTTTCGCACTTGGCAACTTGCGCGTTTTTGGTATCGAAGGTCTGAGTTAAGGTGTTTAAGGTTTCATTGTTTTTTGCGATAGCTTCATCTTGGGATGAAAGCGCCTGACGATCATTCTTTACGCTTTGTGTCAGTGCATCTAATTGCTTCTGATCTTGTTCAATATAACGGGCCGTTTCACTCCAGCCGCTGATAAACTCAGCCATACCGCTCAGTGAATGGTGTTCATTTAAGTAGGCTTCCAATGCTTCGAGTTTTGTCTTGTTATCTGCCGAGGCATTTTCAATTTCTGTGCGCTTTAGTGTTAGCGCGTTTATTGAGCCCGTTAAATTCGCGACATGTTCGTTTGCCTTTTGTTGAGCGGCAGTGTTCTGCGCGATTTCGTTATCCAGCGGAACAACCTGCTCGTTTATGCGCTTCTCAAGCTCACTACTTTGCTGCTTTACTTGAAGTAGCGCTTGTTCAGCTTTACTCACTTCCGAACTGAGCTGTGCTTTTTGCGTTTTTAAATCGGGAAGCTGAGTTGTCTTTTCACCAAGCTTTTCTTTGTACCGTGTTACATCTTGCTGAAGCCCGTTTCTCTGCAAGAACGGCAGACGAAGTTTTTCAGCGGGCTCACTTTGGGTTAAAAGATCAAGTTCTTGCTTTGCCTCATTGATGGCGTTATTCGCGGCCTGCTGTGCTTCACTGGCTGCTTTAATGGCTAGCTCGTTGGCGCTAAATGCATGTTCCCACTGCTGCTGCTTTTGCAGTTCCGCAAGTGTTTGGTTAAACGCTGCGACTTGGCCTTTGGTTTCGGCTTGCTCTTCTTCAAGCTGGATAATTTGCTCGTCGCTTAGCAAAGTTACGCCTTCTAACTTTATCGCGAATTCTTTCTTCTTTTGTTTAGCATCGCTAAATTGCTGATGCACTACCTGTGATATTTGCCCGTAAATTTCGGTGCCAGTTAACTCTTCAAGCAGCTCGGCTCGGTCGGCCTCGTTAGCATTTAAAAATGCAGCAAAATCCCCTTGCGACAGCATCATAGACTTAGTAAAGCGGGCAAAATTAAGGCCGGTCAGCTTCTCTATCTCTTCACTTTTCGGTCTAACCTGGGTAGCCAGTACCTTGCCGCTTCCCACTTCAGCTAGCTCAACATCGGCACTTTGCAGGTTACCGTCTACTTTACCTCTAGCGCGGCGCATACTCCAAAACGCGCGGTAGGCTTTACCCTTAATATCAAACTCAACTTCCGCCAAACACTCCGCCGTGCCGCGGGTCATGATGTCGTTGTTAGACGTTGAAATTGGCCCCAGGCGAGGGGTTTGGTGATAAAGCGCTAAACAAATGGCATCAAGTAGCGTGGTTTTACCCGCCCCCGTTGGGCCTGTGATAGCAAACAGGCCATTGTCGATAAACGGCGACTGGGTGAAATCTATCTTCCATTCCCCTTTTAGGGCGTTTAGGTTTTTAAGGCGTAAGGTCAATATTCTCATCGTATTATTCGCCTTTTCCTTTGTGGTCTCGCTTATCTGCACTGACTTGACCTTGCTCAGACTCGCTCGCGCTTACAGATGAGACGTCGCTTTCATTTTGAGATGAGACTTTATTGCTGGTATAGCCTTCAGTCTTTGCTTTCGATGTCTCACCTGACACATCAGCATCTTCGTCATTGGTATTTACACGCTCTACCGCTTCATTGAACATCAGTCTAATCCGGTCTATGCGCGAAGTGTTTTCCTTTGAGTCAGCAACATCTGTGACATCGTCGCTTTCTACTACTCCCGGCAGTAATTCTTCGGTCTTTTCGCTGCTTGGATTCTCTTCTATGGTCTCTAATGCCAAACGCGCTTCAAACACCTCATTTACCGACAGCTCGCTTAGCTGCACGTTTTGTTTTTCTGTTAAGCTCTTTACCGTGCGCTTGCGCTTGCGTTTTAATTGCAAAATTTCAGCATTTTTCCCCTCTAATAGGCCCTGAATACGCTGCTGCAAATCAGTTAAATAGTCTTCTGTTTCAACCTCAATGCACAGCCATACGGGGGGCTGAACGGAATTATTTGCGTCATCATCGGTGAGAGACGCTACAGCAATGGCTTCGCTTTTATTGATAACTTCCTCAATCGTCTTTAAGTCGCCTTTTATCACTTCCATAGCCTGGAAGCGGGGTACTGGAAGCGTAGAAAGGGTTGGTGTTGTACTTTCAGAATCAAACGATACTAGCACCACTTGTTTTTGCGTGTTCAGTTCATCAAAACTTAGCGGTATGGGCGAGCCTGAATAGCGAATATGCTCTGTTTTCGCCACTTTTTGTGGCCTGTGAATATGCCCAAGGGCTATGTAGTCAGCGGGTGGAAAACCTTTGGCGTCGAAGCCTTCAAGAGTGCCGATGTAAATATCACGCACACTTTCTGATTGACTCACGCCCAAGGCGGTTAAGTGCCCAGTGGCAATAATAGGAATGGCTGCGCTACGTTCACTGCCTTCTTTCCTTTGTTTTTCTTCTATTGAGGTGCGCAAGGATAAGGCCTCATTGTACAGCGACGCATAGTGCTGCTTTATTGCATCGCCAAGTGCCTGGCGCTTGTCGGTGGCGCTTTGCCCTGCCTCACTTATTAGAACGTCACGAGGGCGAATAAATGGTACCGCACACAGCACCGCACTGGGCTGGCCCTTGCGGTTATTAAGTGCAATCACTTGTTCACCTAATTCGCCATAGGTACTGGCTATCACATGACTATTTAAGTATTTCAGTAACGCCTTGCTTTCATTTAACACTGACACCGAGTCGTGATTTCCCCCCAGCACCACCAAGGTGCACTGCTTACCCTGTAGCTCGCCGATAAAAGCATGGTAGAGCTCTCTGGCATAGCTAGGCGGCGTGCCCGTGTCAAATACGTCCCCCGCGACAATGATCGCATCTATGTGATGCACATCTACTTGTTGAAGAAGCCACTTAAGAAAGGCAGCATGTTCGTTTTTACGACTTTTGGTAAAAAAACTCTGACCTAAGTGCCAGTCAGATGTATGCAATATTTTCATGTAGAAGTGAACCAGGCTTGTTGCATTGGAGATAGAGGTGCGCATTCAGTGCAATGCGGCTGTTGCCATGGTGTGTAAATGACGCTCTACACACCTTAAAGCAACTATAGAGATTTTGTGGTTTTATGACAATGGTTTGTATGCATTGTGCAATACGTGCAATATGCACAATAAGCAGTATTTAAGAATAACGTGAATGTCTGCAGGCTTAAATTTCTCACCTATGCATGGCATTTGTAAGGCTAAGCGATCATCAAACAGGCTGATAAATATTGTCCCAGTAATCGTCAAGTGTCTTAACAGCATCACTAAGCCCTCGAGCAATAAAAACATCGCCGCTTCGTTCAACTAAATCCATGTCCACCAATTTATCAATGGCATCGGTAACGTCGAAGTCGAGTGCACAATCGAGTTCTTCTAAAAAGTACGCTTCTATCACGCTATCAAGCGTCGCTAATGTCATTCCACCGGCAACAACTTCATGCTCTGCTTGAGCCGAACATAATGCAGCATCGCCTTCAGCGGAGACTTTGCTGCATCTAAGTAGAAAAGTGTAAGCCAACAAGGCTTCTTTGCAGTCCTCTTCTTCTGCGGCATCAATTAACGTATGAAACACGCCTGCGTTGTTGTCTAAATTTTTAAAATACAGATTGTCAGACAACGCTTTCATAAAGCGTATTTTTCGATTTTTAAATTTTGTCCATTCCTTAAAGACAAAGCTACCGAATACCCCCATGCCAATTCCAAAAGTAATGAGACTTTGCTTGGTCAGTTCCACCTCGTCGTCCTTAAAGCCCAGCCAAAACGCGAGAAATGACGCCATAAGTAGTAGCGACGCGCCTAATTTAGTGACTAACACAACGGTGCCGCCAATTGCAGCTGATGCACTAATAATTAACTTATCAAGCGGGCGCATTTTTACTTCGCTGTTGGGAAACAGCATTTCTAGGTCAGCTTTAGGTACGTTTTGAAAAAGCTTTACGATGGTTGAACCAGGTTTAAACGTTAATGGCTTTTGCCCTTTTTGTTTAAAGTAGGCTTCATCTTTAAAGGTGATATACACGGCTACTTTATCGTAATTAGTAAACGACACCTGCTTTTTGCGTAAACCGAAAAATGTTCGTACTGTTTCAGTTTTTACTGACTCACCTCGTCGATAAAACACCACATTCTCAAAATCGTCGAAACTAACAGCAAGGCGTACTTTAAACAGAGATTCTTCTTTAAGTGCAGCTTCTAAGTCTTCATCTGTGACTTTTTCAAAATTAGCGGCGTTTAATAAGTTTGCAAAACCATTCGCAAATGCTTTCTGATTTTGTTTACGCACAGCTTCGCTTGAGACGTGCAGGTCACGAGTATCTTTATTCGGGTCGAAATGACTGTAACTGTTTTTCAATGTTTCCAGTTGCTCGTGGTACTGGTAATGAATACGATTCACTAACAAGGTCGAAAAAGTACGAAAGCAGGCGGACTCTTGCGCAAGCAAATTTTCACACAACGTAGCGACGTCGCACTTGCGAAAAGGGATAAATCGTTCTAACGGCATGAATTGTTCTTATGAGTTTTTTTGCTTCTTATAGGGCACAGATAATCACTCTTGGAAAAGGAAAAAACAACCATTCCATGCTGAATTAAGCCCAATGGATGAGCCGTGATTACATATTTTATGAACAAACCACGTAACTTCGTAACACATAAAACGTAACACGTAAAACGCTCGACTTAGCTCATTAGGCTTATAAAAAAAATCGTCTTCGCTTACAATGCGCAGATGACTTATCCCGTTCCCGCTACACAGGTTGAAACCCTGTACGAAATTAAAAAAAGCAAATTCATTGCTTGCGCTGGCTTTGCTAATTCTCGCGAAAGTGCCATGGCGCTTTTAGACAGCGTTAAACAACAATACCCCGACGCCAGACACCATTGCTGGGCTTATGTCTTTGGGAATCCCAATTCGCCAACTAGTGCAGCAATGGCCGATGATGGCGAGCCTAGCGGTACAGCCGGTAAACCCATATTAAATGTACTCCAACACAAAGATATCGGCGATATTATGGTTATCGTTACACGATATTTTGGCGGCATAAAATTAGGGGCTGGCGGCCTTGTTAGGGCTTACTCCGCAGCTGCGCAGCAAGCTATCGATGCCCTTGAAGTACGAGAAGAAGTAAAGCTGGAAACAGTGTTGGTTAACCTTGATTTCAAACACGAACAGTTTGTAAGACACTTAGTTGAAGAGGCACAAGGTAATATCGCAAGCTGCGATTACACTAACAGCGTGGATATGCAAGTTGCACTTCCATTAGCTGCAATAGATGGTTTTAAAAAACAGATGGCGCCAATTGCCTATTCAATCTCACATTCAGACGATTAGACTTTAAAAAACCTCTACTCCACTTTTGCTCATACAGAAAAATAGAAGGCCTTCGCTTACACTGATGGCCTTCTAGATTACTTAGATAGTAATAAACAGACTTACTCTTTAAACGTACCGCGAATTGGATAATTGTTGTCGGGATTACGAATAAACTCCAGACCCGACACCAGCTGCTCTAAATCTGGACGCACAAATGGCGCGTTGGCAATTTCAGCAATATGAATCTTATTATTCTCGTTCAGTACAAATAGCGCTGGCTCCGAAAAGTTGTGGTCTGTTTCTTTCTCTGAACGGGGCTCGGAAATATACAAGCCTAAGGTTTTCATATCGCTCTGCGATAGACCACAGGCAATTGGAAATGTAATTGACAGTTCGTCTAAGTGTTCATCGAGCTGCTGCTTACTGTCACCGCTTATTGCAATGAGGTCTGTGTTGATCTCTCGAAGACGACCTTTGAAATCTTCGAGCTTATTTAAATATTTTGTACATATGGGGCAATGTTTGCCGCGAAACACGACTACCATTTTCCAGTCGCAGCCCTCTTCTTTGCTTGTAAGCGACACCGACTCTCCGGTAGAAAGCGTTACGTTGATGTCTGGAAACGTCGTTGTAGGGTGCATTTTTTGCGTATACATAAACAGTCCTTAATTATTGAATTGAATCCTTCAAAGTACATCCAACAAGCTTATTTGATGCAATGTACTTCTGCTGCACAAGGACTAATTGATACGAGGAAAAATTCATTCAGATCGCCTAACTGAACACTCGTTCAAAACTTCTTGTGTATTTTGCACAATAAGCGCGAAGTTTTGAAAGAGACAAAAAAAGCAGCTCCTTCGAGCTGCTTATATTTAACTGAACTATGTTTTTGTAGCGCGATTGTGTCGCTTACTCTACGTAGCCTTCATTGGCTTTCACGGTGAGTGGGTGATAGCCCGGTTTTGCCTCTTCAAAAGCGCGCTTAGCAAATGCCTTGCCTTCTGGCGTTTTTGATAGTTCGCGGTAAAGGGGTTTAACCAGCTTGTTTCGCCCTATCGACACCAAATAGCTATACAAACGCTCAAACGCAGGCTGATAGTTATTTTCTACTGCAATCATTAGCCAGCTATGGGCAATTTCGTTGTTTTTAGTAGAGGTGAGTGAAAACGCTGAATCTAGCTCTACAAGCTGTGCTTCACTGAGTGACTCAGGCATATTGTTTAAGAAGTACAGCCACTCGTGTACCGTCCATTGTCCTGTTTCAATATCAGCAGCCTTTATTCCACCAGACAACCAAGCGCTGCGGGTCTCATCGATTTTAGAAAATGCATCAGACTCAGGATGTGGTGCGCCCTCTGGAATACCAGGCTCAAAAATCCATGTGTGAATGCGTTCAGCGTCTAGCTCATTAGGATATTGTTTCAACAAGGTTTTATCTAAATAGGCAATAAAGGTATCGGTTGTGATGCTCTTAAAGGCAAAGTCTTTGAAGTATTGCATTAAAAACGCATCAAAATTTTCGCGCCCAATTTTTTGTTCAATTTCACGTAAGAATAGCGCGCCTTTTTCATAGGGAATATTAGAAAACACGTCGTCCGGATTACGACCGCGAAGGTCAATCGCAAGGATTTCGTCATTGTCATCTAGAGCCGCAACGTCGTTCTCTAAATCTTGATAACCTAATACTGCTTCTTTTTTAAAGCGGTCATGACCATAGATCATTTCCATAATGCGGTAGGTTAAATAGGTCGTGAAACCCTCGTTTAACCACAAATCGCGCCATGTAGCGTTAGTAACCGTATTTCCAGACCAGCTGTGTGCTAGTTCATGGGCAATTAGTGAAACCAAGCTTTTATCACCCGCAATAACCGTTGGCGTAATAAACGATAGTCGAGGGTTTTCCATACCGCCGAAGGGGAACGAAGGAGGCAGGATAAGCAGATCATAGCGATCCCACTGGTAAGGACCGTAGGTCGCTTCTGTTACTTCAAGCATTGCTTCAGTATCTTCGAATTCTTTCGCAGCACTTTCCAGTAGTGCTGGCTCAGCGTAGACCCCCGTGCGCTCACCCATAGCTTTAAACTCTAAATCACCTATCGCTAATGCAATAAGATAAGAGGGGATTGGCTGTGGCATAGTAAATTCGTATTCACCGTCACGTTCCGTCGTTGGGTCGTTTGATGCACTCATTACCGCCAACAAGGCTTCTGGTGTTTTAATGGTAGCGTCATACGTTACGCGAACTTGGGGCGAGTCTTGAAGCGGAACAAAGCTTCTAGCATGAACCGCTTGCGCTTGCGTGAATAAAAACGGATGCTTTTTACCTGCGGTTTGAGCTGGTGTTAACCACTGCACGCCCGAGGCCTCTGGTGAGGTCGAATACGCAACTGTTAATGAGTTGGCAGCGCTTGGTAAAGTAATAGAAAGAGGCGTCCCCAAATCAGGATCAGTCTCTCCCATATCAAAGGGAACATCCTCACCATCGACACTCACACGTTGAATATCTAACCCACGTGTATCTAATACCAATGTGTCGTTTTCAGGTTTTGCGCGTTCAATGTCTAACGTTACGCTACCAATTAGCTGCTTAGACTCAAAGTTTGCGGTGAGATCTAAACTTAGATGAGTAACTCGAACTTCGTTTGGGTTCGCAAAAGAGTGATAGTCTATGCCTGAAGCGATGGCTTCATCGGCATGTTTTTCTACTTGAGTATTTGCTGCTTGAGCGTTTGAACCCGATTCAACCTTAACGGCTTTATCTTTATCTGCCTTCGCTGTGTCTACATTCTGATTATCACTACACGCAAATAAAACAGGTGCACAAATAAATGTAGCCAGTAGTCCGTATTTTCTCATAGAGCTTCCTAAAGGATTATTGATACGGTAATAGTGTATCAAGCCCCATTACGGCTGGCGAATCAAATGCGAAGAGCGGTGTTGCACCTGCGCTATATTTCGAAAACGCTATAGTGAAAGAGCGCGATATTGCGCAAAAAGCATTGCAAGAAGTGATGCGTTAATTCAATAAAAGCTTGCCGTAAATGTTCTTATGTAAACTCACGCTTTGTTTTTAACAAGTGAACACGGTTAATGTGGATAGTTACGCCCACTTTGGCAGGCGTAACCGCTTAACCGCTGTTAATTGATTAGGCTAAATTGATATCTACTTCTATATTACCGCGTGTTGCATTTGAGTATGGACATACTTTATGCGCAGTATCGACCAAGCTTCGCGCTTGTGCTTGCTCCATATCGCCTAAATCTACCGTCAGTTTAACCGCAATAGCAAAGCCTTGCTCAATGGGACCAATTGACACATCACCTGTAACACTAATGTCGTCAGCTAACTTTATTTTTTGCGCCGCAGCCACGTGTTTCAGTGCACCAATAAAACACGCCGAATAGCCTGCAGCAAACATCTGTTCTGGGTTTGTGCCTTCTCCACCTGCGCCGCCCAGCGCTTTCGGGGTAGATAATTTAAGATCTAGGTTCCCGTCACTTGATTTCGCCGTTCCTTCTCGACCGCCAGTTGCGGTTGCAGTTCCGGTATAAACGACTTGTTGAAGCTTATGCATAGTTGCTCTCCTTATTAGCGAGTTAATATATTTTGCATGCAAAATAAATTAACACCTAACCAACTTGCGGATCAAGTGCTTTGTATGCAAAATATTATCCTTAGTCAAAAGGCAACATCGGTAAAGGTTATAGCGTTATGTCAGAATTATTGAAGTTGGAAAATCAGCTTTGTCATCGGTTTTATACGCTATCGAACGCGTTTACTCGCGCTTACCGGCCCCTTCTTAAAGCGCTCGATATCACCTACCCGCAATATGTAACCTTAATGGCCTTGTGGGAAACTGACAACGTTACTATTGCCGAGCTTCTTGATAAGACCGCTATCGATGGTGGCGCTATGTCGCTAATACTTAAAAAGTTAGAAGACAAAGGCTTTTTAATGATTACCAAAGATAAAACCGATAAGCGAGTTAAGCGCGTACAGCTCACAAAGGCGGGAGAAGAAAAGAAAGCCCTAGCCGAAGACGTCCCCGCTCAGATGCTTTGCAAGCTGGACGGTATGACTACTGAAGAAAGCCGCACTTTACGGGATCTTCTTGATAAATTAGGTGACTGCTTTGAGAGCGCAATGCGCGAGTCGTTGTAGAGAGTGTACCTAGTTTGTCATAACTAGCACTGCCAATTTCTGTTATTATTTAAACTTCAGCGAACATGTGTGCGCTGTAAGTATCTCAGTACTATACTCTCACCTGTACGTGCTCTCCCTGTACGTGCTCTCACCTGCACATGTTACGGGGTGTTACACAAAACACTAGGTGGAGAGGTTCGCATATTTTTAAAGTAAAAAAAGGAGCTGTGATGACACAAGAAGAAACACAGATAAAAAGTATCCCAGCAAAAGCTTATTCTGTTCTGGAAGAGTGGATGAACAGCATTACTCACGGACTCGGGCTTATCGCGGCAATTATCGGTCTAGTGTTCATGGTGTATCGCGCCGACAATCCTCTTGCGTTAACAACGGCTGTTATTTACGGGTCTACACTAATTTTAATGTTTCTAAGCTCAACCCTCTATCACGCTATCTCACATGACAAAGCAAAAGGATGGCTGAAACTGTTCGACCACAGTGCAATATACTTACTGATAGCAGGTACTTACACACCTTTACTGTTGGTTTCAATTGGTGGCGTATTGGGAATAACCATGACCGCCGTTATTTGGTGCCTAGCAATTGGTGGAGTCGCATTCAAATTAGTAGCGCAACATCGCTTTCCTAAAGTGTCGGTAATGACCTATTTATTGATGGGGTGGATAGCGCTAGGTCTTATTTACCCGTTATACCTTGCTCTTCCGGGTGCGGGCCTCTGGCTACTTGTAGCAGGAGGTTTGTGTTTTAGCTTAGGCGTGTGCTTTTATGTAGCGAAAAAGGTAAAGTACACACATGCAATTTGGCACCTGTTCGTTATAGGCGGATGCAGCTGCCATTATTTTTCTATTTATTATTTTGTATTTTGATAACAGGCCCTTAGAAGCGAAGATATGCAAGCATTTGATACGAAAGATGACAGCCCCAAAACTTCACCTAAGATTGCATGGTTTTCTTTGCGTGCAGGGAAAATATGCCTGGGCAAAAAACCTGTAGAAAATGACTTTAAACAACTCAAATCACTTGGCGTTACCCATATTGCTACTGTGCAAACCAGTGAAGAAAACGCCCCTATTGTTCGCGATAATTCTGCAGCTGCGGGCATAGACTGGCTATGGGTACCCTTCATGCATCCGTCATCTGAATCTCCGACTGAAGATGTACATCTTCATCAATATCTTCACGAGCTATCTCAAATGCTAAGCGAGGGAGCAAAAATATATTTACACTGCGACGGCTCTCAACACCGCTGTAGTCTTTTGTTTTATGCGCTCTGTCATTATTGCCGTATTCCATCAAATAGTGCTTACAACGCACTGCATAGCTTCGGCGCAAGCGCAGCAAACAACCTACTAAGATCAGAGCTTACTTGGGCGGCAGAACTAGGGCATGTTGCGCCAAAAATGTAGTCTTTGGCTCTCCTTTTTGCCTCTTTAGAGTAGGTACAGCGTAACACGTCTGCATTTCAGGTAACGGCTCCCTCAGGTGAAAAACAAAAAAGCGGCTGCCATGTTTTTGGTCAACCGCTTTTAATAAGGCTAAGACGCCGTCTCAATGGCTAACTACTTCAATGTTGGAATAGGCAGTAGTGGCGAAATAATTTCACCAATGCGGCGAAACAGCTGCATTCGGGTTGTACCTGAGCGCCATACCAACCCAATCTCTCTAAAACCTTGGTCTTCTGCTGGAAAGCTTTTCAAGCCGGTATGCTCAAGAATAGACTGATTGATGGCAAGTTCTGGCAAAAAGGTATAGCCCATTTTACTGTTTGCCAACTGAACCAGTGTATGCAGACTACTTGCGGCAACACTACTTATTTGATCACTGTGCTGAAGATTACATGCACTCACAGCATGGCCTGTCATACAATGCTCTTGTTGAAGCAAAAATATACTTTTTTTAGGTAGGCCTGAAATATCAACAGGATTTGGCAGCTGCGCCGCCATGTCTTTGTGCGCTATCAAATGAAAAGGGTCATGACCCAACACCATCTGCTTACACCCCGGTGTCTCCATAGGAAGCGCTAAGATTAACAAATCGAGTCTTCCGTCAGTTAGCTGCTGAAGTAACTTCTCTGTGGTGTCTTCCTGCATCTCTAAATTGATATCGGGAAGAAAGGCAGAAAATGCTCCCATCATGCCTTCGAAAAGAAAAGGAGCAATGGTGGGAATGACACCAAGCTTAAGGGTTCCTCGCTGCCAGTTTCCTGCGTTTTGAGCGTACTCTACCAACTCTCCTGCTTCCTGCAGTAACACCTTACTGCGTTCAACAATGTCTAAACCTAAAGATGTAAACACAAAGGTCTTATGCTCACGTTCCAGTAACTGGCTTCCAAAATGCTCTTCTAAGTTTTGAATGGCCGTACTCAACGTTGATTGGCTAACATTACAACGCTGGGCTGCTCGGTGAAAATGCTGTTCCTGATAAAGCGTTACCAAATAATGTAGGTGCTTTAGATTTGGCCATTTCATCGGCTTCTCTCTATTCTTTAAAGGGATTAAAAGACAATGAATTAATCTAACATAAAGATTACAAACAGCCTAGACATCCGCAATATTTATGTGGGGTGTTTGCGCTAATGTTGTTGCAATAAAACCATATCCAGCCCCACTAATTACGAAGGTTTTAAGAAATCTTTATCTCTTCTCTGGAAAGCATGAATAAGTAGCGTTAGGATTAAAAAAGAGTAATCTTCGCAACGTATTCTTTAACAGCTGCGTAGACGCACTCTCGTCATTTTTCAGCCATAGCGCGAGTACCTATAGAGGGCAATATGAAAGGACATTATAAGAATATTTTATGTGTATTAAGCGACGCTCATCGACAGGATGATACTGTGGCACAGGCACTTCATATCGCCAAAGCACATCAGGCCTCGCTCACGATAATGCTCTCTTTAGAGGCCTTGCCGCCAAATGCCAGTATGGTAATGGAGTCGTTTTCATACATCGATTCTCAACAGTCTATGGAAACGCAAGCTAAACATTGGCTGAAAGAACAAGCTGAAAATTGGGGTGAACAATATGATGTTTCTACCGCAGTAACAGTAGGTCAGCCTTTAATTGATGTTGTGCACTATGTTATTCGTAATGATGTCGACTTAGTTATAAAAAGAGCTGAAGAAAGTTTTCTGGATAAGCTATTTGGCAGTCTCGATATGAGGCTTTTCCGTAAGTGTCCCTGCCCTGTCTGGATAATAAATCACAAGCCTCGTAGCCAATATAAAAACGTAGTAGCGGCGCTCGATTTAAACTATCACTATCCTACTCATGAGGTTTCCATCAGACGAGACCTGAATAGAGATATACTGCAACATGCCGCTCAAATAGCATTACTCGAATTTGCTCAACTGCATATTGTCCACGTGTTCGATGCTGTGCCAGAAAACATCGCAAGGGACGGATTTATTACCGTAGACAACGACAGAATGGAAACGGACCTTGCCAAAATACATTCTGAACGAGAAGAAGAGTTAGAGAGATTACTTACAGAATTATCAAACGAGCTAGATGAGAATGTTTGGGAGTATTTAAACCCTCAAAAACATATAGTACATGGCTATCCAAGAAGGGAGATCGCCGCTACCACTACGTCACTTGATACAGACATCATTGTAATGGGAACGGTAGCAAGACTGGGCGTTCCGGGGTATATCATGGGCAGTACAGCTGAAGAAACCATCCACCAGTTAAAATGTGCAGTGGTAGGTGTTAAACCGAGAGGCTTCGAGAGCCCCATATCGGCAGAGTAACGTAAACGTTGACCTGAAAAAACAAAAAGCCGCATCAATATGCGGCTTTTTTTGATACCAATTAACAGGCAGCCTACTTTGCGATTAGGCCACGCCGAAGGATGCTTTCAGAATAAAGAAGAAAATAATTGAAAGGATTGCGCCAGCAGGCAAAGTAACAATCCATGACACAACGATATTTCTTACAATCCCTAGGTTAAGTGCTGATACACCGCGAGCTAAACCCACGCCTAATACCGCTCCTACAAGCGTTTGAGTGGTTGAAATAGGCAAGCCTGTACCCGATGCAATAACTACCGTACATGCTGCTGCGAGTTCTGCGGCAAAACCACGGCTAGGTGTTAAGTGAGTGATACCTTGGCCAATCGTTTTTATAACCCGATGACCAAATAGCGCAAGACCTGCAACAATTCCCAATCCACCTAACGGCAAAATCCACCAGGCAAGCGTGGTGCTCGAGTTAATCTCACCACCGCTGGTTACTACACTTACTACAGCCGCTAGAGGGCCAATTGCATTCGCTACGTCATTCGAACCGTGGGCAAACGCCATACAACAGGCTGTAACGACCATAAGAAGCGCGAATACTTTTTCTACGTTTGCCGCCTGTAAATCTGCATCTTCAGAGCCGCTGAACTTCATACGACCAATAAACCATTTACCCAAGAAGCCTAACGCGACAGCAATGCCAATTGCTAGCAGATACCCGTTAACGGCGCTTAGCTCTAAACCAACATGTTTAAGGCCTTTTTTGATGGTGACCAACGACATGACGAAGCCCGCTAGTGCCATGTAAAAAGGTACGTAGCGTTTAGCATTGGCAAATGGAGAGGCGGTTTGGAATATGAGCTTGTGAGCACTCATAAAAATAAGGTAGGCGATAATACCTGATATAGCAGGCGTTACTACCCAACTACCTACAATGCCACCTACTTTATCCCATGATACAGCGTCCATACTTACGCCAGTTGCAGTAAAGCCGATGATTGCACCGATAATTGAGTGGGTTGTAGATACAGGCCACCCCAACCATGACGCTACTGCTAGCCAGATTCCAGCTGCAAGTAGTGACGAGATCATGCCTAATACAAGGTATTCAGGTATGTCTATAAAGTAGGTTGAGTCGATGATCCCTTTTCGAATAGTAGACGTTACTTCGCCACCTGCTAGGTAGGCGCCAGCAAACTCAAATATCATTGCAATGATAATGGCTTGTTTAATTGTTAAAGCTTTAGAACCTACTGACGTACCCATTGCGTTGGCAACGTCGTTTGCTCCAATACCCCATGCCATGACGAAACCAACGCCGGCGGCAAGGATTATAAGAATTAGGCCATAACTTTCAAAAAATTCCACGGATAATCGCTCCCGATCTAAACGCGATTTAGGCTGGACGCTACTTGAATAAGTAGCATGATCTCTTCGCCCCAAAGGCTAGAGAAAGAAGTTAAAGACAAATTGTGTTTTATCATAAGGTTCGATTAAATTTTGCACGATCTGTTCTTGGCTGCGGCGCATGATAACGTAATCATGTTAGAAGCCATAGCGAAAATCATCGAAAAACGATAAAAGTATGTGGAATTAATTGAATGCGATGATAAATCCACCAAATATTTCAGTTTTATGACAGATAAATTTCACTTAACTCGCTCTTTAAACGTAACTAAGCAAAATCGCACTGACCACTTGGACAGGTTTACGTCAAATCTTCTAACTTTTGCTGCATATTTTCTAGCGGCGTATGCCTAACATCAGTGCCACGGGTGAGATAGATAACATACTCACAAACGTTTTTACATCTATCACCAATTCGCTCTAACGAACGCATTGCCCACAAAACATCGAGCCAATCCTGCATATCCTCGGTGCTTTTTTGCATTTCAGACGTTGTGTAAGACAACAGCCTCTTATATTCACTGTCGATGCGATTGTCCTGGTCATACACTTCTAACGCCGCCGCTTCATCCTGGCGGGCAAAAGCATCGAATGTGCCTCGCATCATGGCTGCCACTCTCTCACCAATAAGTAACATACTGCTTTTGATAGTATCTGAGCTTGGCAATTTATTGCGGGTTACTAACTTGGCAATACGCTCTATTTCGTCGCCCATTCGTTCAATATCGGTAATGGCTTTAGAAATAGTCATAATTAAACGCAAGTCGCTAGCTGTGGGGTGACGTTTCGCGATAATACGTAAGCACTCTTCGTCAATTTGAATTTCCATAGAATTAATTTTCAAATCGTTTAACACCACTTTTTCGGCCAGTGCGGCATGATTGTGTTTCACTGCTTTTAGCGTGTCTACCAACTGTTGCTCTACTTCACCTCCCATGGTTAATACCGAGTTACGCAGGTTCTCTAACTCAATATTAAACGTTCCTGAGATATGGGTATTTAATGCTACTTGTCGCATGATAATCTCTCCTGACGCTATAGCACTTGATGCGCCGCAGAAAAACGAAGTTTTGTTGCGCGCTGCACAAGGTAAGTGTGGGATATATGGATGATTAGATTAACCATAGCGCCCAGTAATATAATCTTCTGTCTGCTTTTTTTCAGGCATGGTGAATAGCGTGTCACTGTCTGCATACTCTATCAATCTGCCCTGATGGAAGAAGGCCGTATAGTCGCTCACACGAGACGCTTGCTGCATGTTGTGGGTCACAATAATGATGGTGCACTGCTTTTTTAGCGAATCCATAAGTTCTTCGATAAATAGGGTAGTAAGCGGATCAAGCGCCGAAGTGGGCTCATCAAGCAGCAGAATATCAGGCTTTAGCGCTAGCGCCCGCGCAATAACCAAACGCTGCTGCTGACCACCAGATAGAACATGGGCAGATTCGAACAGGCGATCTTTAACTTCATCCCACAGCGCCGCCTGTTTCAGTGCACTTTCAACGGCATCATCTAAATGACGGCGCACTTTGACGCCTTGCAGTTTCAATCCATAGCAAACGTTTTCATAAATACTCATAGGAAACGGGTTTGGCCGCTGAAACACCATGCCTACATTGGTTCTGAGACGGGACACATTTATTTTTCGACTATTGATGTTTCTGCCATCGATTATGATTTCACCGTTGTACTTACAGCCATCATACAAGTCGTTAAGGCGGTTGAAACAGCTAATAAGCGTAGATTTACCACAGCCACTTTGACCTATTAAAGCCGTTATTTTGTTTTTGGGTATTCGCATGCTGATGTCATTCAACACATGCTTATTACCAAACCACAGATTGAGGTTTCTCACCTCTACTGCGGTTTGTTCTGCACTAATGTCGTCAACGTTTAGTGTATTGTGTTCGAACAACTTCAACATGTTATCTAAACCTGTAATTATCCTGTGATATAGCGTTTGCGCAGACGTGCTCTTAGTAACACAGCCAGTATATTTAAGATGAATACAACAATAAGTAAAAGTAGACAGGCTGCAAACATCATACTTGCACTTTTTCCATCAGTCTGGCTGTGGAAGGCGCCATCATATATAAGAACGCCAAGATGCATAAACTGTCTGTCTAGGTGTAAATAGGGAAATTCACCATCTATCGGTAAAGCAGGGGCAAATTTGACGGCACCGACTAACATCAGGGGAGCAACTTCTCCTGCAGCTCTCGCAATGGCGAGTATTACGCCAGTCATAATACCGGGCGATGCTATAGGTAAAACTGTGCGAACAATGGTCTCAAATTTCGTTGCGCCCAAAGCATAGCTTCCTGTTTTCAAACCTTCCGGCACCCGGCGTAAACCCTCTTCGGTCGCCACAATCACAACAGGCAGCGTTAAAATAGCCATTGTTAGTGCAGCCCAGAAAATACCAGGGCTCCCCATTGTGGGTGATGGCAGTGCGTCACTGAAAAGCAGTTCGTCTATACTGCCTCCTAGCGTGTAAACGAAAAAGCCTAATCCAAATACGCCGTAAACAATAGAGGGAACACCAGCCATATTGCTTACACTCACGCGTATGGTGGTCGTCAGAGCTGAATGGGGTGCATACTCACTCAAGTATATCGCAGCCAATACGCCAAAAGGAGTGACTATAATCGTCATTAGAAACACCATCAGTACGGTGCCAAATAGTGCCGGAAATACCCCGCCTGAAGTATTAGCTTGTTTGGGAGAGTCACTAAGAAATACACCAATTTCTGAAAGCACGACCTTCCATTTTTCGAACGTGCTTAGTCGACTCACAAAGTCCACGCTCTGAATATCTGACATAGGAATGACAAAAGCAGACTTATCGGCAAACGTTACCCATAATTCATATTCCGCTCGCGTTGCTTCTAACGCTTCTACGCGCTTCTGATATTCAGTAAACGAGGCTACCAGCTTTTCTCTAGCGGGAGCTTCCTCATCAACCCCTCGTTTATCAAATTGTGAAAGGGCTTCGTGAATAGGCGCTAGTTTTTGCGTGTTTAGCTCTTCTATTTGCGCAGTAATCAGGGCAACTTCATCCATTACTGCGTTTATTATTTCAAGCCCCTGAGCGGGCTTTGAGGGCACGACAATATATTCTGGAATGGCGAGCACTCGTCTTCCATCTTGAAATTTTATCTCAGCGCTTTCCGGTATTAGGTCCAGACTTTCAACCTGCTCTTCGGCAAGTTGTTTCTGCGAGCCATAAGGGGTCTGGCTATCAGAGTACTTTAGCCTAACGCCGCCCCCCGATGGATCCTCAAAAACATTGGCGAAAACGGTGAAAGCGCTGCCGTCAGATTGTTTTCCCGTCACCATATAAATCGGCTCAGGCCAAAAATAGGCCATTCCTCGCATTCCAATAAGAATGAGCACGCTTACTAGTGCAATGAGCAACAGACTAGTAAAAAAGGCGGTTAAGCTAATAACGAAAGACTGGCGCTGAACCGCGTTTAGCCCAAACGATTGGCGACTAAGCATAATATTGTCTGCTCCTAAGTCGCTGTCGTAAAAGCTCTGCAATTGTGTTCACCATGAATGTAAACAAAAACAATATGCAGGCAGTTAAGAACAAGATTTGATAGTGGGCAGAAGTGACTTCAGCCTCGGGTAGCTCAATTGCTAGATTGGCAGTAAGTGCTCGCAAACCTTCTATTAACCCCCAGCTTGATATGGGTGTATTCCCGGTGACCATTAGTACTATCATGGTCTCGCCGAAGGCGCGACCAAACCCCAACATTATTGCTGCCACAATACCAGGCAGTGCAACGTGCAACACCACGTGCAAAAGGGTTTGCAATCGAGTGGCGCCTAGTGCAAATGAGGCAAGCTTTAAGTCTTTCGGAACCCCGTTTATAGCATCTTCGGCTAGTGAATATATGCTGGGCGATATAGCGACGCCCAACGCTAGCGCGACTACAATAGTGGTTTTGCCAATGGGGCTGTTTGACTCAGAAGCGAGTAAGGTAAAACCGTCAACGCCAATTAAAGAGAACACGATTGATGGTGCAAACTCTACACTTACAAATCCCAATACGAACACGCCCCCCAAAGCAAACATAAGTTCAGCCCCATGCCGGAATCGTTTAGGAAGATAGTCCGCCACTGGCCGCTGGACAAGCGCTACCGCGATTAGCACAAAAGGTATGACAATAAGGAAGAAAGCAAAGGAAAAGAGAAATTGCTCTGCTTTTGGTGATAGCCAGATAGCGGCAATGAAGCCAATTAACACGCTGGGAATAGCTTCTAGCAGCTCAATCGCGGGCTTGACTATATTACGCATACGACTTTTGGCAAAAAATGCCGTGTAAATTGCCGCGCCGATCGCGACGGGTATAGCAATAAGTAATGCAAGAAGAGACGCTTTGATACTGCCAATAAGAAGTGGCGTTAAGCTAAATTTAGCTTCTTGATAGTCTGATGCGCTAGTGGTTTGCCATACCGTATTCTCGGTCTCATATCCTTCATAGTGCTGAGGCTCAAAAAGCGACGCCCATGTTGTTATTCCACTTAAATGCTTTCCTTCCCATACCGACACCGTGGTGTCAGAGAACCCGTACAACTTATCGCCGTACCAAATTATATTGGCGACAGGGTGATTAAAATTTTGTACCGACACGACATCACCCGAAACACGGTTGACGAGCAGTAACCTCGCTTTGCTCGTCATTACTGCCACTATGTTAATACTGGCATGCTCTGCCACGTCTAACACTTTTTCATCAACTAGAGGAATGTGGTAGGTCGGTTCGAAGGTGAGCCCCTTTTCACTTTTGCTTATTACCCACCGAGTCAGGGTTCTAGCGTTGCTATTCACTAAAAAGAAAGTGCGGTCTTTGGCAAGTGGAAAGACAATTGGCTCATCACTCGCTAAGCCAAGGTCACCTGCTATGGGCTGTAATGTAGCGTCACCATCACGTAATCTATTGAGGAACAACCCATCGTCAAACTGAAGAAGCACGCTTTCACTACCCGGCAACAGGACAGAGCGTGCAACGTTGTTAAAACGTTTATCTATAATATTGGTTGGCTGCTGCCGATTAATCCATCTTATAAAAATGCTATTTTCACGTTGAATCGATACCACCGCCCATTTAGAAGACAGTGCAAAATCCCATTCATTCCGTCTATTCCATTCTTCCTTTGGAAGGGCAAAACTCATTATCTGGGTTTGGCCTGCCAAGGCGGAATGTGCCGATGTATCTGCGCCTTCGCTGGCGCTCATAATAAACGAACGAACAGGCAACACCCTCACTTGCGCATTTGGAGAGACGTCTACAATGTAGTTTTCGCCCATCATATTTTGCGCAGACAGCACATGACTACATGGACGAATATAGTCGTGCATACCAACTAAATTCGCTTCATCAAGCTGTTTTAACCCTAAGCGACAGTCTTGCTTTTTAACCAACAGCGGCTGACTATTTATGAAGTCACCAGCAATAATAATTCGTTCGTTTTTTGGAATTTGATATGAAGCAATAAGATGTAAACTGGGACTATATGCTAAGGGTAAAGCCTGAATAATCAGGTGAGTCACTAGAATAACAAGAGTCAGTAAAACAAGACCGCCAAAGCCCGTTACTACGTAACGTGCCCGCCTATCATTGCGCAGGCGTTTTTTGTTCTTGCTGTTGCTATCGAAAGTCATGCGGTTGTTTAGTCATTCTTATTTTCGAAATTCTTCATTTTTCAGAAGAATAACCCTAAATTGCACTGGTGAGCAGTGTAAGTTTTGTTATGCTAATAGCAAGTGAAAGTTTATAGCATTACCTTCGCGCAACTTACGCGGCGCCTATGGTATTACCCTACAGAAAGACGATCAAAAGTTTTTCTCTACCAGCCCAATAAGGAGCATAAAATGCAGTCATTGGTTATAAGTATTATGGGTAAAGATAAGCCTGGTCTAGTGGATGCACTAGCTAAGTGCATATACAAACATGAAGGCAATTGGCAAGGTTCAAGCTTTGCACATATGGCGGGTATGTTTACTGGCTTCGTAGAAGTGCATGTAACGGAAGAGCACAAGCAGAATTTAATTGATGCGCTGGATGCCATAACGGATTTATCAGTACAATCGGTGGCGGTGGCTAGCGAACAAAACAATAACAATACAAAACTCACCGTCGATGTAATGGGTAACGATAAAACAGGTATCGTTCAAGAACTCACATCGGTACTTAATCAATTCAATTTGAATATTCTAACCTTTGCATCCCATTGCGAAAGTGCCCCTAATTGGGGAAGTCTCATATTTAAAGCCAAAGCAGAAATTGCAGTACCTGAAGACTTTGACGATGGTGCGTTGCAAGATGCATTAGAATCACTAGCTAACGACTTAGTTGTAGACATTTCGGCAAAGCGATAGTGCAATCAAAAATAACTGTTACTCACTTATCAGTGATTAACAAACCAAAGCGTAGAGCTTTGAAAGGTAACGGAATCACCGCAACGCGCCTTTGTTTCTTACACAAGGTGCGTTCTGTCACAGTAGTGTCACCGACTGATGGCAGTCTTTGACCATTTTTATGAACGTGAAATGAGACATTATGGATAACGACGTTTTATATTATCCCAAAGAATTAAGCTGGCTTGCATTCAATGAACGAGTACTTCAGGAAGCAGCGGATAAAAATAACCCTGCAATAGAGCGAATTCGCTTTCTAGGCATTTACTCAAACAACCTTGATGAATTCTACCGCGTTCGCGCCGCCGACGTTAAGCGACAAATCACCATCGCACAAAATGATGGAAACGAGGAAGAAGCAGAGCGACTCATCGGCTTAATGGCGCAAATTCAGAAGAAAGTAGTACACCTTTCTGAAAAATTTGACCAAATACATAAAGAAGTTGTTAAAGCGCTTGCTCGCTACAACATCCATATTCTCAGAAAAGATGACCTTGATGACTATCAGAAACAGTGGGTTCGCAATTTTTTCGTAAACAAAGCGCTTCGCCACATAGCCCCTATTCTAATTGATAAAAAAACCGACTTGCTCAGCCGACTCAACGGCACATCGGTATACCTTTACGTTGCTCTTAGAAGGAAGGACCGCAACCCAAGGTTTGCTGTGATTCAGGTGCCAACAACTGAAATGTCGCGTTTCATGTTAATACCGCCACAAAAGAGCAAAAAGAAGAAGAGCATCATTATGCTCGATGACATGATTCAGCTCTGTATCGAAGACATATTTCGCGGTTTTGTTAAGTTTGATGAAATCGAAGCCTTCTCGTTCAAAATGACACGTGACGCTGAATACTCGATTAACGAAGAGATTGACGAAAGCTTTGTTGAGAAGATGTCTGAAAGTATGAAGCAGCGTTTAATTGCTGAACCTGTGCGGGTAATTTACGATACCGACATGCCAGAGGATATGCAGTCTGACCTGCGCAAACGCTTAAAAATCACCAAGCTTGATACCATGCATGCTGCTGGGCACTACCGCAACTTTAAAGACTTTATTGGTTTTCCAAATGTGGGTCGAGAGTATCTAGAGCATGCAACACTTCCTGCGATAGACAGTAAAGCCTTTTCGAAATACAACACGGTATTTGATGCCATTACAGCACGGGATATTTTGCTTTATTACCCGTATCATCGCTTTTTGCACTTCACCGAGTTTTTACGTCAGGCAGCTTTCGACCCGAACGTCAAAACCATACGTATCAATATCTATCGTGTTGCGAGTAATTCGCGCATTGTAAACTCGTTGATTGACGCGGTGGACAACGGTAAGAAAGTAACGGTTGTAGTAGAACTTCGCGCGCGCTTTGATGAAGAGGCCAACATTGAATGGTCTAAGCGTATGACGGATGCGGGTATACGCGTAGTGCTCGGTGTACCTACCCTTAAAATTCACTCTAAACTATGTATTGTGACCCGTGAAGAACGGGGGAACTTGGTGAATTATGCGCATTTTGGTACAGGTAATTTTAACGAGAAAACCGCAAAAATTTATACCGATTACAGCTTATTTACCCGCAATCAAGAATTAGCAGATGAAGGCGTCGCGGTATTTGATCTCATTCAATACCCTTACAGACGCTATAAATTTCAGCACCTTCAAATATCGCCACTAAATGCCAGAACTAAAATTCAGTCTCTGATTCGTCAAGAAATTCAGCATTTAAATCAGGGACAGAAAGCTCAGATCACGTTCAAAATTAACAACCTTGTTGATAAAGAACTTATCGATGATTTGTACCGCGCAAGCCAGGCTGGCGTTAAAATTCGCGGTATTGTTCGCGGTATGTGCTCACTGAATCCTGGGATAAAAGGAATAAGTGAAAACATCGAAATTATCTCTATTGTTGATAGGTTCCTTGAACACCCCCGCGTGATGATATTTGAAGGCGGCGGCGAAAGAAAAGTGTACATTTCATCGGCCGATTGGATGACTCGGAATATGGATAACCGTATCGAAGTAGGTTGCCCTGTTTACGATAAAGGGCTTCAACAGCGCATTGTTGATATAATGGAGCTTCAATTTAAAGATACCCTTAAAGCACGAGTGATTGACAAGGATCAGAGCAACAAGTACGTTCGCAGGGGTAACCGTAAAAAACTTCGCTCTCAGATAGACATTTATGACTATTTGAAGAAGCTAGAAGACACTTTGTAGGATAGAAAATTAGTACATGACCCAGCACGAATCAGTTTTTAATGACGTGGAAACCCGCGAAGTCAATAAAGTCGCAGCACTAGACATTGGCTCAAATAGTTTTCACTTAGTAGTAGCACGCATTGTTGCTGGGTCTGTGCAGATTCTGCATAGAGTTAAACAAAAGGTTCGCTTGGCCGAAGGTCTTAACGACGACGATATATTGTCTGATGAAGCGATGGAGCGTGGGCTTGCTATGCTAAAAGTGGTAGCAGAGAGCCTGAAAGGTTTTGAACCTGACTCAGTGCGGATTGTGGCGACCCATACGTTGCGAAGGGCGAGAAACGCTCGCGATTTTATTAATGCAGCAAAAGACATTCTTCCCTACCCTATTGAAGTTATCTCGGGGGTAGAAGAGGCGCGACTTATATACTCAGGTGTGGCCCATACCAATCATGCAGACGGTCAGCAGTTAGTAATAGACATCGGTGGTGGTTCTACCGAGTTCGTCATTGGTGAAGGCTTCACCCCCTTACTCTGCCGTAGTCTTCAAATGGGCTGCGTTAGCTACACCAAGCGCTTCTTTTCAGATGGTGAGCTAAAGGCAAAAGCCTTTGATCGCGCCATTACCGCGGCACAACAAGAACTTGAGTTAATCGACAACAAATATCGCAGATTAGGTTGGGTTCAGTGTATCGGTACATCAGGTACCATTCGTTCACTATTTACTCTTTGTCAGCAAGACAGGCCGAATGGCCACGATATACCTGTGACGCTCAAGAGCTTGCGCAACTTGATGAAGCAGTTCATTAGTGCAGGACATATAGACAAGCTTAGCTATCCTGATTTAAGTGAAGATCGCCGCGTAGTTATCGCTGGCGGCCTCGCTATTCTTATCGCCGTATTTAAAGCGCTGGAAATTGAAGGCTTAGTCTATTCTCCAGCAGCCTTACGTGAGGGTGTTCTTTATCAAATGGAAGATGAGTTGCACCACGCAGATATTCGCGGCAGAACCGCCAGTAGTTTGGCCACCCGCTATGACGTAGATACCTCACAAGCCACCATGGTTTTGAACACAACACTTACGCTGTTTCGCGAGGTTGAAAAAGTGTGGAAGCTTAAAGGCCGTGATTTTAAAAGCATGCTCGGATGGGCAGCTTTACTTCATGAAGTCGGCATGCAAATTAACTCTCGTGGCATTCAAAAACACAGTGCTTATATACTTGGCAACACGGATATGCCTGGGTTTACACAAGAACAACAGTTATTACTAGCCACATTGGTCAGGTTTCACAGAAAGAAAATTCGCATTAACGAACTGCCTTCGTTCAACTTATTTGACGATCTTGCGGTAAAACGCTTAATCGCTTTATTGCGCTTGGGCGTGTTGTTGAATATCAAACGCCAGGAAGGCTTTGTTCCAGAACTTTTAGTGAATGTGGAAAAGAGCGAACTCACCATCACCTTCCCTGAGGGGTGGCTCGACGAAAAACCGATTATCTCTGCTGATCTATTGCGAGAAAGCCATTACTGGAAAGCCCTTGATTTGAAACTCTCTATTGTTCCTAACATTGAGCAATTACATCCCACCGTGGAATAGACAAACAGCGCCTTTCACGCCCCTGCCAAAACTCCGTTATGCACATTTTATAGGCAAATATGAGTATTATTTGTCTATAAAAATCGTATACTACGCATTAGCTTTACCTTATTAAAAAAAGTCAAATCGCATTCTTATAATAGGTTCTCAATAATCGTCATGTTTCGTAGTATCTGGATTTATCTGTTGTTAATTGTAAATTCATCTGCCTATGCAACGCCTAACCATATCTACTTTCTTAGCGAAATTACGCCACCCTATTATTGGATTGACGAAAATGGTAAGGCGCAGGGCGTTAACGTAGACCTTGCGAATGCGCTTAAACCTCTGCTCCCATTTACTAGTTCTCTTGAGCACATGCCATGGGCTCGAGCTTATCAGGAGACTCACGAAAAACCAGATTTTGTGCTCTTATCATTATTAAAAACACCAAAGCGAGAAGATCAGTTTGAGTGGCTAGGCGCAGTTAATCATATGCAGGCTGCACTCATTCGGCTAAAGCGAAAAGATAATGCACATATCACATCATTGGACGATGCTAAAAACTTTCGGATAGGATCGATTAGGGGCTATGGCTCAGCATCATTTTTGCAGCAGCAAGGTTTTGAAGAAAATAGAAACTTAGCGTTGGTCACGAAACCTGCAATATTGTGGAAGCTTCTGTACATGGAACGCATCGACTTTGCTCTTGCAAATTTCGAGACAGGTAAATACGAAATAAATGACGCTGGGTTTAACCCAAACGACGTAACGAGCGAATATGTCATCAAAGCATTAGGTGCCGATCTTTTTGTTGCCACTGGTCTAAAGACTGAGCAAGACAAAGTGATTTCGATTAAAAATGCGCTCTCAATTTTAAAAGCAAATGGCGAATACGCTCGGATATTAAAAAAATGGGGCCTTGAACCGATTGAATCGACGCAATAGCCCCACCTTTTCTTAACCCCAGCAAACTAACTATTTAGCTTCAACTTGCGTGTTTTGTGACGGTACGATGTCGTACTTTTTAAACCAAGCCAGAATGTTTTCAACCTTACCAATCATTCTTGAAGGTTTTGATGCGATACCGTGAGGCGAACCTGGTACTTTTACCAGTACACTATCCACTTTTTGAAGCTTTAAAGCCTGATAAAACTGCTCAGTCTCAGACATGGGCGTGCGTTTATCCTCCACACCGGTAATCAACATGGTTGGTGTCGTTACGTTTCCTACTAGCGACAAAGGTGAGCGCTTCCAGTAATGCTCTACGTTATCCCAAGGCTTGCCAGGAAATTGAAAAGGGATTTGATAAAGACCTGAATCGGCAGTCAGTACTTTCGATAGCCAGTTAATAACAGGTTTAGCAACCACAGCGGCTTTGAATCGATTGGTGAGGCCAATGGCATAGGCTGATGCAATCCCTCCAGCTGAACCACCCGTTATAAACAGGCGCTCTGGGTCAGCTATTCCCTTTTCTATTAACGCGTCGACGCCGGACATATGATCTGAGAAGTCATATTCCGAGCTGTACTTCCCTTGAAGTAATAGTGCAAAGCGTTCACCATAACCTGTACTGCCGCGATGGTTGTCGTAAAACACCACATAGCCCTCTGCTGCCATGCGCTGCAGCTCAGCAGTAAACACAGGGCCATAGGCGAGATTTGGCCCGCCGTGAATTTCCAAAATAAGTGGGTAGGTTTTCGTGCTGTCATAGTTTGGCGGCAGAATGTACCAACCTTGAATTTCTTCACCATCAATAGAAGACTGATAGACAATTTCTTTAACTTCACCCAACTGCTTGTGACCCAGCACGTCTTCATTAAGTGCTGTAAGCTGTCGCTCGCTTCGAGTAGTAACAAATAGATCCGCAGGACGATCGGTTCGTCCTTTGGTGTATGCCACTACATCACCTACCGCATGATAGGTACCAAACACGTAAGGACGACCGAGTGTAGTGCCACCTAAACCGCTAGCCACTGTTTTCACTTTGCCTGACAAAGACACCACATCAATTTGCGCTAAGCCGCGTACCGATTGCTGAAAATAGATATGCTTATTATTTTTCCAATGAAAGTTAGATACCGAGTTATCAATGTCTTTTGTTAAGTTTTGAGCATCTGTACCATCGCTCTTCATCACATACAAATAGCTATTTTTGTACATCACTTTTTCGTCATCGCGACGCGCGTAAGCAATATGCTTTCCGTCAGGCGATACTACGGGCGATGATTCGAGCCCTTTCTCGCTAGTTAGCTGCGCGATATTACCCATCATATCCACAGAGAAGATATCCCCCTCAACAGGTTCATATTCCCAATTGTCACTGCGGTTGGCAGAGAAATAAATTTTGTTGCCACTAGGAGAGAAGCTTAAACGCCCGTTGTGATGATAGTTACCTGAAGTGAGCTGTCGTGCGGTGCCTCCCTCGGCAGGAACAACAAAAATATGGGTATAAGCAGGCTCAAGAACACCGCGTCCATCGGCTTGATAACGGGCTTTAGTAATATATTGAAAGCTAGGAGACCACTTTGCACCGTCAGGCTTTTTGGGCATTTTGACGTCTAGCGGCTTTTCCTTGGCATCTACGCTCATGGTAAAGGCAATATGCTTACCGTCTGGCGACCATGTGATGTTGCTAGGACTTGAAGTGACATTAGTGACGAGTGCCGTTTGCCCTGTGTCCATCCAGCGTACGTATAGCTGAGGTTTACCTTCTTCATTAGAAAGGTAAGCCAAACGACTACCGTCTGGTGACCAGCGAATAGAATAGTAACTCTTTTTAGATGACAGTAGAGGGCGATGAGATTTGCCATCCACAGACGCTAGCCAGACGTTCGCGCGACTGCTGTCAGACATGATGTCGTTCGAGCGACGTACATAGGCGATATATTTACCGTTTGGCGATACTTGAACTTCGCTCACGTATTCTAAATTGAAAATATCTTCCGATTTAAAATAGCGTTCAGAGTCGGTAGTAAGAGATTCTCTCTCATTGCTTGCAAGCGCTGTGGATGGCATAGCTAGCGTGCCTACGCTAAATAGTGCAGCCCATATAGCAAACCGCTTTTTGACTGACGGGTACCTGTGATTTCTCGTAAAAGACATATCTCACCTTAATCTATTTGTTCTTATCCGTTCTTTTTATGGGGTGATCACGTTGTAGTGATGCATTTATCGTCTCCATATTACTGAATATATTCAGCCAATAAAGATTAAACGTTGAGCGACATCGCTAGGCGATTAAGCGCAGTACACAGGGGCGTTGGCTTTGGCCGAATGGTTAGTAGCGTGATAGCGATAAAATGATAACTTCTATACAAGGCGTAAAAGGAGTGCCCATGAATAATTCACACGGCGAGTTTGAATGTAGCGTAAGCGGTCAGTTGCTGCTCTTCTCAGCGCGCGGACCGTGGAATGACGAAACCATGAGAAATGGCGTAATTAAGATGTCTTCTGACATTTCAAAATTCGAAAAGGGCACTAAATGGGCACAAGTAAGCTGCCTTTACGGTGAAAGCCTGATGCCCCCTTCCACCTTTGATATTTTTGTAAAACAAACTCGTGTAAGAAAAACCCGCGGCCTGTCGTTTCTTGCCGTGGTGATATTAGATACCGACATTATGCTCACAACTAAGCATCAGATTTCTCAGTGCTACGACGCTGCCGAGGTTCCTTATGGCTTTTACGAAACGGTAGAAGATGCTTTGGAAGCGATGACGAATAATGGCTATGATTTTGATAGTGACGAAGCTGAGCGCTTTTTTTCACGCTTTAACTTTACGCGTTAACATTTAACACCGCATGCGTTCTGCTTTTGTCACACGTTGAGTCTGAAATTCACCGGCAGCTTTTGATAAAGGCAAAAAAAAGGAGAGCTAACGCTCTCCTAGTTATTTTAAGACTGCCATCCGCCTCCGAGTGCCTGATACAAATCGACCAGTGCGGCCATTTGCTGCTGACGGGTTTCTATAAACTCGCTACGCGCTTCCAGTGCCTCTCGCTGTGCAAGCAGCACCTCTAAATATTCACCATGAGCTGACGAAAAAAGCCTATTGGCAATATCAATCGACTGTTCGAGTGAAGCAATTTGATGACGCCTTGCTTCAGCACTTTTCTCCAAATTATCGAGCTTCGACAAACTGTTTGTTACTTCAGCTACCGCCGTTAAAACGGTCAGTTCATATTCGTAAGCCGCTTCAATTTGTTCGGCGCTGGCATTTTGATAAACCGCCTCAATCGCCCTGCGGTTTATTAATGGCGCAAAAACATCACCAGATAATGAATATGCCAATGACTCAGGCACATTAAACAAGTAGCGACTATCAAACGCCGATAAACCTAACCCTGCTTTTAGCTCAAAAGATGGGTAGAAGTTGGCTTTAGCCACTTCGATATTTAACTCTGCCGCCTGGAGCATGAGTGCTGCTTGTTTTATATCCGGGCGATTGTCTAATAGCGCAGAGGGTACACCTACCTGCGGGTTGATGATTTTAGCATCAAGTAACACGTTACTATCCCTTTGAATGGGCTGTGGAGTGCGTCCTAATAACAGATTGAGCGTGTTCTCTTTCTCTAGGATTTCCTGCTCAATCAAGTAACGCTCGCTCTCGTTTTTCTTCACTTCCGCGTTAAAGCGCGCAACGGGTAGCGATGACGCCCGCCCGTATTCTTTCAACGCATTAATAGTGTGAATAACATTACGCTGTAGCGAAATGGTTGAGTCGAGGTTCTCTAGCTTGTTATCTAGTGCCAGCAGTTCATAGTAAGTACGCGCAACTTCAGATACTAACTGGGTAACGAAAAAGTTCTTACTTTCAACCGACGCCAAATATTCAAGCGAGGCCACTTTAGACGCATCTCTCAGCTTATGCCAAACGTCAATTTCCCACGACGCATTAAGGCCTAGCTTTAGGTTTGCCAGCGGGTCAGGAAATTCTTTATCCTCCTTGATATTTAACTGCTCTTCTACTGCGCCTTCCCGGGTATATTCGCCAACCTTTTCGGTTTCAGCGGCTCCCCCCGCAGAGAGTCGAGGCAAATATTCCCCTTCTCGTGCATACACTTCATTCGACGCCATATTAATGCGTTGAATTAATATAGACACCTCCTGGTTGTTCTTAACCGCCGTTTCCACCAGCGAAGAAAGCGTAGGGTCGTTAAACCACTCACTCCATTGAATATTTGCTTGTGTACTCTGGTTAATCCCTTGACCAGCCTGAGTATCCACTTGCGAAACTTTCGCGTTAAACTGCTCTGGCAAATCCAGGTTAGGGTTTCGCGTTTCAATGGTAGGAATAGCACATGCCTGTACTAACAACGCACTACTAAGCGCTAACCACAGCGGCTTATAGGTAAATCGCTTTTTATTTGTCATCGCTTAGCACCTCATCGTTATAGTGGTAAGTTTCAGTAAGAGGGACATGATCTTCGTTTTTGATTAATGACTTACCTTCTTCAAGTTTGGCGAACAAGTAGTAAAGCCCAGGAATAACCAGCACACCAAAAATAGTGCCGAACAAAGTACCGCCTAAGGCAGAAGCACCGATAGTTCTATTTCCCACTGCGCCTGCCCCCGTTGCAATAACAAGCGGAATTAGCCCTGCTACAAACGAGAACGATGTCATTAGGATTGGACGAAAGCGCTGTTTGGCCGCTTCAACTGCCGCGTCGGCAATTGACAAGCCCTGCTGATTTTTTTGCACTGCGTATTCCACTATCAATACGGCGTTTTTACCAAGTAACCCAACCAGCATAACCAAACCAAGCTGAGCATAAACGTCATTGGCCAGCCCCATACCTTTTAAAAACAGGAATGAGCCAAGAATACCAGTAGGTAGCGAAAGAATAACCGCGAAAGGTAGAAGCAGACTCTCGTACTGTGATGCCAGTACGATATATACAAACAACAATACTACGGCAAAGATAACGATAGCTTCATTGCCTCGTTTAGCTTCGTCAAATGACAGGCCTTCCCAACCTATGTCATATCCTTTTGGCAAGGTGGCAGCCGCTACTTCCTCAACTGCTTTTATCGCTTGCGCCGAGGTATACCCTGCTGCAGGCTCTGCACGAATTGCTGCCGAGGTATAAAGGTTGTAGCGTGTAATTTCATTAGGGCCTTGGGTTTTGATCAGCTTCATAAAAGCAGAGTAAGGCACCATTTCACCCTCTTCGTTTTTCACGTAGTAATCCAATAAATCGCTGGGATAACGACGATATTCCGGTGCACTTTGTGTGTACACTTTGAAGAAGTTATTAAAACGCGTGAAACCTTGCTCGTAAGTACTACCAATAAGAATATTCAAATTCTCCATGGCGGCGCCAATAGATACCCCTTTCTGCATTGCAGCTTGGTTATCTATCTCAATTTTGTATTGAGGATAATCGGCAGCATAAAAAGTAAACAAACCTTTTAGCTCATCGCGTTTGCCTAGTTCTTCCATGAAGGCTTTGTTGATTTGGTCGAACTCTTGATAGTCGGTTGTGTTGGTTTTATCGAGTAAACGGAATGATAACCCCGACGACGCGCCATAACCCGGCACAACAGGTGGTTCGAAGTATTCAATTACTGCACCTAAGTGGTGTGTTTTGGCTTCTAGTTCTTCAATAATTTCACGTACCGACTGTTCGCGATTAGCCCAATCTTCAAGGTTAATCAAGCAGGTACCTGCATTTGAGCCTCGTCCTTCCGTGAGGATTTCGTAGCCAGCAAGCGAGGACACCGAGGAGACGCCTTCAACGTCCAGCGCCAAGCTTTGCAGCTCTCGCGCTACTGTATTCGTCGCTTCAAGGGTACTGCCTGGCGGTGTTTGAATAATGGCATAGATTTGCCCTTGGTCTTCACCGGGAATAAAGCCTGTAGGTAATGCCTGATTAACGCCAAAGGTACTTACCACAAAGCCCGCAAGCAGCACTATAGTAACACTGCGGCGCGTAACGATAGCTTTGACAATGCCTGTATAACGACCGGTTAACTTGTTGAAATAATAATTAAACCCGTCGATAAACTTGCTTAATGGCGTTGCCTTTCTTGTGTGTGAATGGGGGTTTTTAAGCAACATTGCACACAGCACTGGCGTTAATGAAAGCGCCACAATACACGAGATGATAATTGACGATGACATGGTAATAGAGAACTGGCGATAGAATACACCTACCGGCCCCGTCATAAAAATAAGGGGCACAAAAACCGCCGTCATCACAAGTGTAATCGCGATAATAGCTCCCCCCATTTCACCCAGTACTTGTTGGGTCGCCATATAAGGGGTTAGGCTGCTGCTTTCTTCCATTTTCGCGTGAACGGCCTCCACGATAACAATAGCGTTATCCACCACAATCCCTATCGCTAATACGAGAGCGAACAGAGTAATAAGATTTATGTTCACCCCTGTGGCCTGCATGCAGAAAAACGTCCCAACCAGTGAAACCGGCACAGCAAGAAGCGGGATAAGTGTGGAGCGCCAGTCACCCAGAAAGATGAACACCACCAAGGAAACCAAAATAAAGGCTTCAAACAAGGTATGCAGCACTTGTTCAATAGATGCATCTAGAAACTTGGAAACATCGTAGTTGATTTCGTACTTCATGCCTTCTGGAAACGTTTTTTCTAGTTCAGCCATAGTGGCTTTCACCTGAGAAATAACCTCGTTGGCACTACTTCCGTAGTTCTGCTTAAGTACTATGGCAGCGGAAGGATATCCGTCTTTGTTTGAATAGATATCGAAGAATTCACTGCTTAACTCAACATCGGCGATGTCACCTAATTTGAGCAAGCGACCGTCGGAATCGGCGCGAATAATGATATTTTTATATTCTTCAGGCTCGTCGTAACGTCCTTCGTAAATAAGCACGTATTCTTTGGACTGAGCAGTAATGCCTGAACTTCTGCCAAGTCGTCCAGGGCGTCCAATCAAGCTTTGCTCGTCTATCGATTCCATGATCTCATCTACAGAAACATTGTAAGCACGCATGCGATCGGGCTTCAGCCAAATTCGCATGGCGTACTGGCGGCTTCCCAATATTTTTGCACTGGCAATACCGTTTACCCGCTGTATCTCTGGGATAAGGTTGATATTGGAATAGTTGTACAGAAACTTTTCATCAGCCGTTTCGTCCGTGCTATAAACGTTTATGTACATCAACATGCTAGGCTGAACCCGCTCTAGTACCACCCCTTCTAACTGCACGAGCTGGGGCAGCCGGTTCATGATCTGGTCAAGCCGCGTTTTCACATTAATTAACGCCTGATTCGGATCCACATCTAAATCGAAGATAACTTGAATAGTGGCTTCACCCGCACTGGTCGCATCAGACACGATGTACTTCATGCCCGGCACACCGTTGATTGAACGCTCAATGGTAACCAGCGATGACTTCACCAATACATCAGCGCTCGAACCGGGATATGCCAGAGAAATAAGCACTCGCGGCGGAGCAATATCTGGAAACTGTGACGTGGGCAGGCTAAACACCGACAACACGCCCAAAAATATAATCATCAGCGATAGCATGATGGCCATCACTGGACGTTTAATAAAAACTCCAAACATAGCTCCCCCTTATTCTGCGTGCAGTGACAGTTCAGCTAATGTGTCGCTGGCTGAAATAAGTTCCGGCTCTATCTCATCGCCGTTCGAAACTCTTCGCAGTCCTTCAATCAAAATAGTGTCGTCCGGCGCTAGTCCGTCTGAAACCAGATAGATGTTAGGGAGTTCTGCAGCGATGTTAATGTGGCGGGTTGCTAACTTGTTCTCGCTATCCAGCACATACACAAAGCTTTGATCGAGAATTTCGAATGTGGCTTTCTGAGGAATAACTAAAGCATCCGGATAGGCAATATCCACCATGACATTACCGGTCTGCCCATGTCTTAGCAGTTGGTCAGGATTAGGGAAAGACGCACGCATTTCGATGGTACCAGTGTGATTATCAAAATCGGCTTCAATAGCATCTATCACGCCTTGATGCGCGTAAATACTGCCATCGGCAAGCTTTAATCGCACTGAAGTTTGCTCATTTGATGCGCTGTTCTGCGCGTACTTTAAATACTCTGATTCAGGCACATTGAAATACACCCACATTGTGCTGATATCAGACAATGTGGTGAGCAGTTCACCCTCATCAAGCAGACTTCCCGTTCGAGCTTCCAGTCGGTCCATTTTGCCAGTGAACGGTGCTTTAACGTCAGTAAACGCTAGATGAGTCTTTGCCAGTTCAACTTCAGCCTGAGCTTTTTGAAGCTGTGCTTCAATAACGGCGAGTTCGTTAGGAGAAACAATGTTTTGTTCAACAAGCGACTTTGTATTTTTGTACTCCATCTCGACCGCTTTAGCCTCGGCTTCAGCGCGGTGTAGTTCAGCTTCATATACGTTCGGCATTATTTTGAACATGGGCTGACCACGTTCTACCGTTTGTCCCTCATCAACAAAGGTCGATTGAAGATAGCCTTTTTCCATAGCTCTAACTTCAATATGTTGAATGGCACGTATCTGACTGACGTACTCTTTTACCAGCGTTGTGTCTTGTACGATAGGATGAGTAACGTTGAATTGAAGTTTTTCGTGATGTGCAACATGTTCTTCATGTCCACAACCACCTAAAAGTGCGGAAACAATGCTTACTGCAAGAAGTGCTTTTTTGCTCATAATGTAAATTCGTAATAAAAAGGCTAATCGTGACATGCCTTATAAAAAGACAGCATGCCACTAGCGCGCTTTCAGCAAATAGGTTCACCGCTGATAATTAAGCACGCAAAAACATCCAGCAAAGCGCTGGCGCGTTGTTAGGAATATCGAATTAACGTGTTTTTTAGGTAGCCAATAACCGCTAAACCTAAAAAACTAAGCAATAGGCGGCGCTCGGGTTAACGGCGTTGCGTAGTTAAGGGATGTTTTGAAAAGCCCACGCGGACGTGGTTTTGCGGTATCCGTGAAGGAGTCCGTAAGGTAATCCAGCACAACATTTTGTGGCGGGACGGGCTCTTCCGGCGCACTTTCCTCAGTATCAAATTCAAATGAATATTCTGAGATAGAAGCATCAAAATGATGCTTAAACGTGATCGGCTTGTAATCCTGTTTAAGTCCAGATAAGCAAGTAAACAACAACGCAATTAATGCGTATATGGTGTACTGCTTCATGTACTGATGATTATTCACCGATGATTATTCCAGAAATTCAATTATATAAGGAAAATTGCGGCGTTATGCTACACAGGCGATTACGCTTTTACAAGAAACATTCTTGCTAGTAAACGCAGGCAATAAGCGATTGCACGTATTTGTTAAAAACAAACTTAGAGCTCCAGAGCGTGGCAGTGTACGTCATATCGTTTTACAGCAAGCAATAACGCATTTTAACAGCATGTATTATTAAGAGACCTTTTGAAAATCACAGAAAAAGAGATGTGGTTATGGTCCAACTTATCTACCGATACGTCTGCCCCAATCGCACTGCACAATGCACTTACTATTGAAAGCCCTAGACCAAAGTTGTCTTCCGATGTACGTGATGCATCCTTTTGCCACAAGGGTTCGAACATATGTCTTAGATCACTTTCATCCATTTCAGTATGCGTTATATTTGTCACTTCTATTTGGCCCCGTCCTGATTGCGTTTTGCCTATATACACGCTTATCGGCTCACAATGCTTTCCATGCTCAATAGCATTGTCTAACAAGTTGCTAAATATAGACTCCACCGCAATTCGGTTAGAGTGAATAACCACGTCGCTCCTTTCTTTCGCAACCACATTAATATTATCTACCGCTTTGCTTGCAACAACTTGAGCAACGAGCTCTTCAATATTAATAAGGTCGTTTAATTGAGTCTGCTTGACACTGTGCTTTTGAATTAACATCAAACCTGAAATGATGTTTTTCATTCGCACACCAATGCGAAGAACCTGCGGTTTAAAATCTTTTTCGAGTCGCTCCTCTCCCGGAAACTTCATCGCAACTTCCGCCAGGTTGATAAGTTCAGAAACCGGCGTTTTAAGTTCGTGAGCAATGTCAGAGGTAAGTCTTTTCTCTCTAAGGTATAGGGCGTAGTTATCGTTTATAAAATGGTTCAAGCTGCTGACGATTGGCTCTAGTTCTGAAACGTTTGTAGAGAATGCTTCGTGCTTATCTGTGGCAGTAAACCTTAGAGTTCTTATATTGTTGTTTAATGCATCAAGTGGTGCCAACGCGTAAGACACCGTGTTGCGCACGACGAATCTTACCATTAACGGAATTACAATAAGCGCCACTAAAAATGCGATATCGATAAACCAAAGAGTAAAATTCAACAGTTCAGTGGAGGTTGCGTATGCGATAACCATGGCGTCGCGCTGCTCTTCGCCTCGTACATTATAGAATGCTTCGCGGCCTTCAGAGTCAATTTGAGGCACGTATTTGGTGTGAATAATACGCCCGGAACGACCATCTGGCAGCGTAATGTCGTTAATCACCGCCTCGTTTAAACTTAAGTTTTCAAACGGCAGCTCGTCAACAGTGTACAGTGCAAGGGATTCCGACTTTTCGAAAACCTGCCCTTTGTACCACAATTGAAAGTATTCTGGAGAAGAAGCACCCTCGAACTCTGGGAAATACTCGCCAGCGAACTCAAACTCAACGCCGTCTAAATTCTCATTAACTAAGCTCTGAAGCATGCCAACTTTGGCTTTTAAACCTTGATTAAACTCTCTTTGAACCCAGGTATCTACTCCGATATCTGCGGCGAGTAAAACGACAATTACTAGCAACGAAATAGTGATTGAAAGGCGTCGTGTTAAGGTTTTACGTATTGACTTCATCGCCGTCCAACACGACGTAGCCAAAGCCCCGCTTGCTTTTAATGGGGAGTGTAGCGCCACACGCCCTTACTTTTTTTCGCGCTGAAGAGAGATGCGCTTCAATTGCATTTTTTGAGATATGATCATAACTACCGGAAATAAATTCACTTAACTTTTCTGATGTGACGACCTTGCCTTTGTTGAGGAACATGCACTCTATTATTCGGTATTCATTCGGCGTTAAACCAATAATTTGGTCCCCTAATAAAAAAGACTTGGCCTGAATATCCAATATCAACCCATTAATGGTAATTTGATCGTTGATACAGTTTGTCACGCCCCGTCTCATCAAACTGAGAAGTCGCGCTGACAACTCTTCAAATGAAAAAGGCTTAGAGAGGTAATCATCGGCGCCTGCTAGTAAACCTTCTACTCTTTCTGCTGGTTCGGCTCGCGCAGACAAAATAAGTACTTTAGTCTCCATTCGTCTCTTTCTTAGCGCTTTTAAAATAGCCATTCCATCAAGCTCTGGCAGCATGCGGTCTAATACAATAATGTCGTAGCTACCAAGAAGCGCCATACTCAAACCATCGGGCCCTGTGGCAGCTAAATCAACTGAATGGCCAAGTTTTTCTAGACCTAAGCTCAGGCTATTTCTCAAAGACAATGAATCTTCTACAAGGAGTATTCTCATGTTTCATTGGTCGATTTTTATTCCTCGCTAAGGTTATGATCTCAATCTTAAGATAAACTGAAGGCGAGAATAATATTGAATTAATTAACGATAGAAAGTGACGGCTTAGGAAGCTTTTTGTGCAACTGCACGCCGTTTCTCTATGTATAACAAATAGTTGCAATGGGAAACCATCTGGAATTGTTGGTTCTAGATAAAAATTCCCATTAACGCTAATCCCAAAGTTTTGCTTAAGCTTTATTTAAGTTTTGAAAGTTACCTTGTGCTGCAAGTAGTACACAAGAGAACTGACTTTGAAATTTCCACGTTCGTTAAATTTAAATCCTTCATTAGCCAATTTTGTTTTTATAGCATCAGTCTCAATAACGCTGGTATTCAACTTCCCTTTTATTTCAAATGTCTATCATGCTGTGCTACCAACCACAGTAAGCCAGTGGATATTTCTTCTGTCCGTTCCATTGTTGCTTACCTTTTTCAATATCATCGCCCTTAGCCTATTAGGCGCCATTCTCTTGCCAAGATTGACAGTGGCAGTGACGCTGTTAGTCAGTTCACTTCTTTTATACGGTACGGTCGCTTACGGCGTGATATTTGATAAGAGTATGATTCAAAATGTGATGGAGACCAATTCTGGTGAAGCATTTGCCTATCTAAACTCAACGCTTTTACTCTTTTTCTTCTTGTTAGGATTGGTGCCCGTTGTTGCCGTCTTTAATCAGGAAATTAATGGAAAATTAGTTGCTAGAGTTAAGCACTTACTTAAGCTCAACGTATTAGCAGTGGTAGGAATAATCATTATTGCTGCCGGCCTTTATAAAGACTATGCTGCGGTGGGTAGAAATAACAAAGATTTAGCCAAATATATTATCCCGTATGCATTTTACGATTCTGGCTACAAATATCTCAGAGACACCTACCTTTATCCGCCACTTCCTTACAAGGTACTGGACAAGACACCTTCTATAATAAATAGAAATAACGCTTTGCCTTCTACGACTGTACTGGTTGTTGGAGAAACAGCAAGGGCAGACAAGTTTGCCAATAATGGCTATAGCAGAAACACCACGCCCTTTATGAACGACATAGGCGCGGTAAGTTTCAACGACGTGACCTCATGCGGGACCGCTACTGCGGTGTCAGTACCCTGTATGTTTTCTCGACTTTCAAGGCAAAGCTATGATGTTCGCATTGCGGAAAGTCAGGATAATGTGCTTGATATCATACACCGAGCTGGCGCTGACGTGACATGGATAGACAATAATAGTAGCTGCAAGGGGGTGTGCAAACGAATTGAAACTATTGCATTTGACCCGTCCCGAGACCCTAGTTTATGTGACGGTGATTTTTGCTATGACGTTTTGCTAAACGCGCTTTTGAAGGACGTTTTATCAATACCTGCGGAAAGTAATAGAGTTATTGTTCTTCATATGATTGGCTCTCATGGCCCCACTTATTTTCGGAGGTATCCCACTGAATTTGCGAAGTTTTCTCCTGACTGCCCTAGAAGTGACATTCAAAATTGTGAGTCACAAGCGCTTCTCAATACCTATGACAACACTATTGCATACACTGACTTTGTACTTGGTGAGATTGTTAGAACATTAAGAAATGTGCCAAACGCTTCTATGCTATATCTATCCGATCACGGTGAATCCTTAGGTGAAAAAGGACTCTATCTGCATGGATTTCCTTATCAAATTGCACCGCAAGAACAAACTCATATTCCTATGCTTTTTTGGGCGTCGAAATTCGAAGATTCAGACTACCGAAATTGTATTAAAAACTTAGCCAACCATCCTTACTCTCAAGACAACTTATTTGACACGTTACTTGGTTTATCAAGTGTCAAGAGTATTACATACCAACCCACTATGGATATCTTTAAACAATGCGAAGCCTAAATGAATCAAACCGTGTGGTAAGTACCACCGCGCACTTCGACCCAACCAACAAGCCAAAAGGTTTGCTTCGAGTATTTAAGGCTCTAAAGAATTCACTTCGAGCATTTAGTTGGCTTACTAAGAACGAAGCTGCATTTAAACAGGAGCTAAGCCTAACTGTTTTGGCATTCGTGGTACTTGCGTTTTGGTCAATCCCTTTACTTGAACGGGCAATTTTAATGTTTTCCATTTTTTTCATTTTATTTGCCGAAATAATCAATACGGCCATTGAAGTTACCGTCGATAGAATAGGCACAGAATTTCATGCACTATCAGGGCTGGCAAAAGACCTAGCATCGGCAGGGGTTTTTCTATCAATCGTTATTGCCTGCATGTTGTGGGCGGGCGTATTTTATAGCCACATATAGAGTTGTTACTTAAGGCACTAATCCCGTAGAGATTCGCCTTTTTTAGGAATTGCTAAGACGAGCTTATTAGGTTAAGGATAAAGGTAATGGCGAGCTATAAGGTGTAGTTACCAAGATAAAGGTGTCACCCTAAGTAAACGGAACTCATAACTAAAAGAGCGCCATTAGGCGCTCTTTACAATCAATTTAAAAAGAGAGAATTAAACTTTAGACACTTGGTAGATACCTTCAATTGCAGTATCTAGCGTTGCTTCAAACTCTTCTTGAGACTGCTGAGCAGATACGCCTTCAGTTAATGCGCGAGAGAAACTCGCAATCATGCCTTGGTTTTCTGCCAGTTTCGCGTTTGCTTCTTCGCGGCTATAGCCACCAGATAGCGCTACCACTTTAAGTACGCGAGGATGGTCAACAAGCTCTTTGTAGAAATTAGCTTCTGTTGGCAGCGTTAGCTTAAGCATGACTTCCTGACCTTCGCTAAGAAGGTTAAGCTGAGTTAAAATCTCTAACTTAAGTAGCGCTTCGGCTTCGGCTTTCTGCGGGCTGTGAATATCCACTTCTGGCTCAATGATTGGAACAAGGCCCGCTGCTAAAATTTGCTTACCCACTTCAAATTGCTGAGCGACTACGTCTTTAATACCTTGGTGATTGGCAAGCTTAACAACACTGCGCATCTTAGTGCCAAACACGTCTTGCGCTACTGCTTTAGCGAGTAATGCATCAAGACCAGGCATGGGCTTCATTACCTGCACGCCGTTACTTTCTTCTGCCAACCCTTTATCAACCTTTAAGAAAGGAATAACACGCTTTTTCTGCCATAAAAAGTGAGCAGTAGGCATGCCTTCAATTTCTCTATCAAGGGTGTTTTCAAATAAGATTGCGCCAAGAACGCGCTCGCCGCTAAAAGGGGTGCTGGTGATAATGCGCGTACGCATTTCATGAACAAGGTTGAACATCTCTTCATCTGAGCTATATTCAGATTCTTCGATGCCGTATAAGCGTAACGCTTTCGGGGTACTACCGCCGCTTTGATCTAACGCTGCAATAAAACCGGTTTGTGTTTTCAGTTTATCCAGCATTGCCTGCTGAGCTTGTGATGCCATTGCAACACTCCTTTTGTATATTACTGCCTTGATAGACAGGTGTAGGGTTTATTGTTATACCAATTCTATTAAAGATCTGTTTGTCTCAGACGCGGCATGCCTGCACCTTTAATAAACACATCTGTAATAAAATTGGTATTTATGCCAGCGGACGTCACTGTTTCGCTGGGGTAATCGTTTCCGATTATAGGGTCACGCTCAAAAATGCTGTTACTGAGCGTGACACATAATGGGGCAACATTTGCACTAGGCCTTAGCTATCGAGAGCTTGTACGCACTGCGTTTCTACGCAGCGCTTAGGCTTATTTATTTTTTTCTTCTAGTACTGCTACCGCTGGTAGTGTTTTACCTTCCAAGAATTCTAGGAACGCGCCACCACCTGTTGAAATATAAGAAACCTTATCGGCAATTCCGTATTTATCAACTGCTGCTAGTGTATCACCACCACCTGCGATTGAGAATGCGTCGCTTGCCGCAATAGCTTCGGACAGCGCTTTCGTACCGGCACTGAACTGCTCAAATTCAAATACGCCTACAGGACCATTCCATACGATAGTTCCTGCGTTTTTAATAATGTCTTCTAACGCCTTAGATGAGTCTGGGCCGATATCAAAAATCATATCGTCGTCAGCAACGTCACTCACTACTTTTAACGTAGCTTCAGTATTCTCATCAAACGCTTTACCCACTACAACATCTGTTGGCACTGGAATATTGCCGCCATTCGCCTGCGCTTCATTCATCAGCTGCGTAGCTTGCTCAGTTAAATCCATTTCTACCAGAGACTTACCGACATTATGGCCCTGTGCCGCGATAAAGGTATTGGCGATACCACCGCCAACAATCAGCTGGTCTACTTTTTCAGCCAATGTTTTTAACACGGTCAACTTGGTAGATACTTTAGAGCCACCCACAATAGCAACCATTGGACGCTTAGGGTTGTCTAGCGCTTTGCCAAGTGCGTCTAATTCTGCAGCAAGTAATGGGCCAGCACAGGCTTTTGGTGCAAATTTAGCAACGCCATGAGTAGACGCTTGTGCGCGGTGAGCAGTACCGAACGCATCCATAACAAAGATATCGCAAAGTGCTGCGTACTGTTTTGCTAACGTTTCGTCGTCTTTCTTTTCGCCGTTATTAAAACGTACGTTTTCAAGGATAACCAGTTCGCCTTCGCTAAGCTCAACACCGTCAAGGTAATCTTTTACAAGCTTAACCGGTACGTCTAGGGCGTCATTAAGATAATCAACAACAGGTTGAAGTGAGAACTCGTCTGCAGCCTCGCCTTCAGTAGGACGGCCAAGGTGAGACATCACCATCACTGCCGCACCAGCGTCTAGGGCTGCTTTAATAGTAGGAATTGATGCTTTGATACGGGCATCTGAGGTTACTTTGCCGTCTTTCACCGGCACGTTTAAATCTTGTCTAATTAATACGCGCTGACCTTTTAAAGCCATATCGCTCATGCTTGTAATTGCCATCGTCTTTCCTATGTTAATTTTAATTCAGTAGAGCGTGTCTTAAAGATAAAATACACTCAAATTAACTGTGAAAGCTGCGCGAGCTGGTGCCACCAGCCCTGGCAGCATCAATGCGTTATTTTGCGTCGAACATCACTTTTGCTGTGTCGAGCATACGGTTTGCAAAACCCCATTCGTTGTCACACCACACCAGTGTTTTAACCAGTTGTTTGTGACTGACTCTTGTTTGTGTGCCATCTACAATACACGAGTGTGGGTCGTGATTGAAATCTACCGACACCAATGGTTCTTCGGTGTAATCCAAAATGCCCTGCAAACGCCCCGCTTTTGCATTGCGAAGGGCTTGGTTCACTTGTTCAATGGTTACCTTAGACTGAAGCGTTACGCTTAAATCCATCGCAGTGACATTGATAGTAGGCACCCGAACCGCAATGGCTTCGAACTTACCCGCAAACTTAGGCAGAATGCGCTCTATACCAGCAGCAAGGCGTGTATCAACGGGGATAATCGACTGACTTGCAGCACGGGTTCTGCGCAAATCTTCGTGATAGGCGTCGATAACCTGTTGGTCATGCATAGAGGCATGAATGGTTGTGATCGTACCACTTTCAACACCAAACGCAGCGTCTAATGCTTGGATGACAGGAACAATGCAATTTGTGGTACAAGAGCCGTTAGAGACTAATTTTTGTTCACTGGTCAACGTGTCTTCGTTAGTACCAAAAATGACCGTATTGTCTAAATCTGGTGAACCGGGTGACGAGAAAAGCACTTTGCCAGCGCCTGCATCTAAATGTGCTTGCCCCGACGCTCTGTCATCAAACTTGCCTGTACACTCAAGCACAATATCAACGCCCAAGTCTTTCCAGGGTAGGTCTTTAATATCGCTTATCGCGAGCAGTGTAATATCGTCGCCTGCGACATTCAGCGTGTTGTTTTCTAAGGCCACATCAAAACGGAACCGCCCGTGGGCGGTATCGTATTTAAGTAGATGTGCAATGCCTTCAGGTTTTGCAATGTCGTTAATGGCCACCACGTTAAACTCGTTGTTGCGCCCACTTTCATACAGCGCGCGCAACACGTTGCGACCAATACGACCAAACCCATTTATGGCAATATTTACCATAGGCTTATCTATTACCTCTTACAGAGACAGTGCAGCCTCTACTACAGCGTCAGTGGTAATGTTGAAGTGCTTAAACAGGTCGCCAGCAGGTGCAGACTCACCAAAGGTATCCATGCCCACGATAGCGCCATTAAAGCCAACGTACTTGTACCAGCTGTCTTTAGACAGCGCTTCTACAGCTACGCGTTTAACAACGCTAGAAGGCAATACGCTTTCACGGTAGTCAGCAGACTGACGGTCGAATACGTCAGTAGATGGCATAGATACTACGCGAACGGCCTTACCTTGCTCGGTAAGTTTCTCTGCTGCTTCTACGGCTAGCTGAACTTCAGAACCGGTACCAATAAGAATAAGCTCTGGTGTACCCTCGCAATCTTTAAGTACGTAACCGCCTTTAGCGATATCTGCAACTTGTTGGGCCGTTCTTTCTTGCTGCGCTAAGCCTTGACGCGTGAAGATTAGCGTTGTTGGGCCGTCAGTGCGCTCAATAGCAGACTTCCACGAAACAGCAGACTCAACCTGATCACAAGGACGCCAGTTATCAAGGTTAGGCGTTGCACGTAGCGCAACCACCTGCTCTACCGGCTGGTGCGTTGGACCGTCTTCACCTAGACCGATTGAATCGTGGGTGTAAACGAAAATTGCAGGCTGCTTCATTAGTGCCGCCATGCGTACCGCATTACGTGCATATTCCATAAACATTAGGAAGGTTGCACCGTATGCCTTGAAGCCACCGTGAAGGGCAATACCATTCATCATGGCAGACATACCAAACTCACGTACACCATAATAAATGTAGTTACCTGATGCATCGTTTGCTTCAACGCCTTTGCTACCTTCCCAAATGGTAAGGTTAGAACCTGCTAGGTCGGCAGAGCCGCCTAATAGCTCAGGAAGTAACGGACCAAACGCGTTTAATGCATTTTGCGACGCTTTACGTGAAGCAATGTTTTGTGGGTTAGCTTGAAGTTCAGCGATGATAGCGTCTGCTTTGTCGCTGAAATCTGCTGGCAGTTCGCCATTTACACGGCGTTTGAATTCTTCTGCAAGCTCTGGGTAGGCGGCTTCGTATGCTGCGAAAGCGTCATTCCAGGCACTTTCCGCTTTTGAGCCTTTCTCTTTGCCATCCCAGCCCGCATAAATATCGTCTGGAATTTCGAAAGCGCCATGGCTCCAGCCAAGCTTCTCGCGAGTAGCAACAATTTCGTCCTCACCTAGTGGTGCACCGTGACAAGACTCGGTACCTTCTTTATTAGGCGAACCGAAACCAATGGTGGTTTTACAACAAATAAGCGTAGGCTGCGCCGTATTCGCTTGTGCCTTCTCAATGGCAGCTTTTACTTGCTCAGCATCGTGACCGTCAACACCATCGATCACTTCCCAGCCGTAGCTCTTAAAGCGCGCTGGTGTGTCGTCGGTGAACCAGCCTTCTACTTCACCGTCAATTGAAATGCCGTTGTCATCCCAAAATGCGATAAGCTTACCAAGGCCAAGTGTACCGGCTAGTGAACACGTCTCGTGTGAGATACCTTCCATCAAGCAGCCATCGCCTAGGAATGCGTAGGTGTGATGGTCAACAATGTTGTGGCCGTCACGGTTAAATTGTGCAGCTAGTACTTTTTCAGCAAGCGCCATACCTACAGCATTACTAATACCTTGGCCAAGTGGACCTGTGGTGGTTTCAACACCTGGTGCATAGCCATATTCTGGGTGTCCTGGTGTTTTAGAGTGTAGCTGGCGGAAGTTCTTTAGTTCTTCAATTGGCAGTTCATAGCCTGAAAGATGAAGTAGAGAATACAACAGCATCGAGCCGTGACCATTTGAAAGTACAAAGCGATCGCGGTTAGCCCAAGACGGGTTAGCAGGATTGTGAGATAAGAAATCACCCCATAGTACCTGTGCGATATCAGCCATCCCCATGGGGGCACCTGGGTGACCAGATTTAGCTTGTTGAACGGCGTCCATACTTAATGCACGGATTGCGTTGGCGAGTTCACGACGAGAGGGCATGTTGTCTCCTGGTTTATTTTGTATCTTTTGTTTCGTATCTTAGCGGGCTAGCAGAGCTAGACGAGCGTAGAGATAAGGCGTTTGCTCTACTTCTTTATACGATTGAATGTGGCGTTATTCTTACCTATGCCACCTAACAGTTCAATGAGTTTTCATTGCTAATAGCGAAAGTAATAGTAAAAAATGGTCTATACGCTCACCGATGCGTATTAGCACGGTAATGAAAACCCTCTTATCTTTGCCTAAGTCTCTTTATTCTATAGAAATAACCCTGATACTGATCGGGTTTTGTCAACATTTCGTAACAAAGAGACTTTTAGACGTCTAGAAGTAAAGACTGGTATTTATAACTTGTTTTAGTACAATATACGACTATTTTGATAATTTAACGCTTACGGAGCATTTATGGCCACGCATTTATTCACATCCGAGTCAGTGTCTGAAGGACATCCGGACAAAATTGCTGATCAGATCTCAGATGCGGTTCTTGACGCAATTTTAGAGCAAGATCCTCGCGCTCGGGTGGCCTGCGAAACGTATGTAAAAACCGGTATGGTTTTAGTAGGTGGTGAAGTCACTACTTCAGCTTGGGTAGATATTGAAGAACTTACCCGAAAAACAGTAAAAGAAATTGGCTATACGCATTCTGATATGGGTTTTGACGCCGATTCATGTGCTGTATTAAATGCTATTGGTAAACAGTCTCCTGACATCAACCAAGGCGTTGACCGCGAAAGCTTAGAAGAGCAAGGTGCAGGTGACCAAGGCCTAATGTTTGGCTATGCAAGCGATGAAACTGACGTATTAATGCCAGCGCCAATTACTTACTCTCACCGCCTTGTTCAAAAACAAGCTGAAGTACGCAAGTCTGGCAAGCTTGACTGGCTTCGCCCAGACGCGAAAAGCCAGATTACTTTCAAGTATGAAAACAATAAGCCGGTTGGCATTGATGCCGTTGTACTGTCAACTCAGCACTGTGATTCAGTAAGCACTGAAACAGTACGTGAAGCGGTAATGGAAGAAATCATCAAGCCTGTGCTTCCAAGCGAGTGGATTGACACAAATACACGCTTTCACATCAACCCAACGGGACGATTCGTAATCGGTGGTCCAATGGGCGACTGCGGCTTAACAGGTCGTAAAATCATCGTAGATACTTACGGCGGTATGGCCCGTCACGGCGGCGGCGCTTTCTCTGGTAAAGATCCGTCAAAAGTAGACCGCAGTGCAGCCTACGCGGGTCGTTACGTTGCTAAGAACATTGTTGCAGCTGGTCTTGCCAAGCGCTGTGAAATTCAAGTGTCTTACGCCATTGGTGTTGCAGAGCCAACGTCTATCAGCATCGATACTTTCGGTACAGGTGTGGTTGATGAGAAAACACTCGTTGCATTAGTGCGTGAACACTTTGATTTACGCCCGTATGGTCTTATTCAAATGCTTGACCTTGAGCGCCCTATTTACCGCCCAACCGCAGCATACGGTCACTTCGGTCGTGATGAATTCCCATGGGAAGCAACAGATAAAGCGGAAGCACTTAAAGCCTCTGTTTAAAAATAAAGGGCCTACAGCTCTGTTCAAGCGCCGCCGAATGATACTTTCAATCGGCGGCGTTTTTATATAAGTAGCCTTATCGAAGGTGCAGAATAAAAAATCACGCTTTCTGTTTTCAAGCCCCAGCATTTAGCCTATGATTAAAAAATGTTCGTTTGTTTATTGATACCACCGCTTGTCGATAACGTTCTACGCATGCGGTGACAATTTACACTTAGGTTCTTCTATGAATGTCGTTACCGGTATTTCTTCCGTTTTATGCATTGCATTAGCATTGATAACAATGCCGGTATCAGCACAAACATCTGACGCCCACTTCAATCCCATTCAATTTAAAAGTAAAAAACTTGCACGATGGCAGCTCAACAGTATGTATCGCGTTCAATCGATTACTGAAACGCATTATTATGACAGTAGTTTTACCTACCCTGCCGGATCGCAGGGAATGATTAGCGCCAGTCGACGCTTCGATACTTGGGTTCCACAAAAACTTTATGCTACTTATAAGACTAACAATACGGCTTTTCAACATTACGCTGAGTGGCTCTATCTGCCCCATGACGAGGGTACGTTTACCCGGTTGGGCTGGCTTCTTGGCGGTGGAGATGGTTTAAACATGGCTGTTGAAATCGAACACCGGCAGGTGGGTGAAGAGGAAAATATGGCGCTATCACTTGGTGTCAATTATCTCTTTTAAACCACGGATTATGTTCTAGTAAGTTCTAGGGTTTTTGCATAGGTTTGCTGAATTATCATTGCATCTGAACTCGCTCTATGTCGCTTAACATCAAACTCAGCATTTAAATTATTTTTCACTTCGTGCCACTTCTCCATTTGCGCCTCGCTTAAAATATAGTCAAGCGCTCGACATGTGAAAGACATCTCCACCTGAGCAGCAGCGAACAATTTAATAAGCCACGGGTTGTCTACTACCCAGCCATCGCTATAAACAACCGTATTCCCTAAGAAATTGTTTAATTCCATACAAACGGTTAACGGCTCTTCCCCCCTCGCTTGCAGCATCTGCTGTGATATGCCATGCAGCGATTCAGCCTCTTTGTCCCAATGTACCCAAGAGGCGAAAGGTCTGAGTAATTTGCACCACTTTGCACCATCATAGCGCACTATACCAATTTCAATGGGATAACTTGCTGCACCAAAACCGCTTGCTTCAATATCGATTATTGTTGGCAGGGTTATTTTTCGCACACGAACTCCAAACTACCGTTTATCACTGCTTGCAACACTGTCAAACACCATTTATTTATGTTGGCAAAAAATACACTGGGCGTATTATTACCACTCAACTTCTTTACGCACCTGCATTGTTAACAAAGAGATAACATAATACTAATAAGCATTAATAGTAGAATCATGCCACATTTACCCTCTTAACGTTTAAATACAGAGTCGGTGCTGTTTTATCGGTTTATCCGCCACACTAAATTTATACTAAAGAACAATACGATTCCGAAAAAAGTAAGAGCGCATTGCTATACACTTTTGAGGTAATGATTTGAGTATTATTTTTATGCGTTCAAAACTTCTTATTTCGGCATTCTTTTGCGTTTCATCTCTGTTAATTTCATGTCGCGCTTTCGGGTCAGCAGAGCCTTTAGTGATTGGTATTGATGCTGACTTATCTGCAGTTGCTGTGGAAGGAGGATTAGCTATCACGCGAGGCGTCGAACTCGCTGTTGATGAAATAAATACTGCGGGCGGCATTCTCGGTCGCAAAATAAAAATAGTAGCCAAAGACCACCGTGGAAATCCGTCTCGTGGCGTATTCAACATTCAACAATTTGCTGAGATGCCTAACCTACTTGCCGTTGTCAGTGGGGTCCACACGCCGGTTGTGCTTGCTGAAATAGATATTTTACACAGCGAAAACCTATTGATGTTAGTACCTTGGGCAGCCGGAACTCCCATTGTAGATAATGGGTATGAACCCAATAATGTTTTTCGCGTTTCCGTTCGGGACGCCGAAGCTGCCATCGTGCTCATTGATCACGCAAAGCAGAAAGGGCTATCGAAGGTAGCACTCGTCCTAGAGCGCACTGGATGGGGCCGCTCTAATCTCGAATCACTCAATCAGGCAGCAAGTGAAAACGGGGTCACAATTACCTCTGTCCATTGGATAAACTGGCAACAAAAAGACTTTTCAGAAGGCATTGCAGCCATAAAGGCGAGTGATGCCGAGGGCATTATTTTAGTTACCAATGTGCCCGAAGGGGCTGTTGTAGTTGATGAAATGGCAAAGCAAAATGTAGCTTCTCTACCTGTAATATCACATTGGGGCATAGCATCAGGGCAGTTTTTTTCGGCTTTGGCGAACCCAATTGGCGATTACGATATTTCGGTGCTCCAAACGTTCCATTTTAGTCATCAGAAAAATAGCAAAGCCAAAAAGCTTTTAGATGCTTACTACGATAAATACGGCCTTGTCGACATTTACGCTATTGATGGCGTTACCGGATTGGCTCATGCCTATGATTTAATTCATTTAATTGCCGCGGCGGCCGATAAAGCTGATAGTATAGAAACTGATAAATTGCGGCATGCTCTCGAGTCACTGGAAAATATCGAGGGCGCAGTAAAGAACTACGATGCTCCTTTTACTGCAAACAGGCATGATGCGCTATGGTCGAAGGATTATTTTATGACTAAATATAATGAGAAAGGTCAATTGGTAACGGTAGGCCAAAGATAATGCTGAATGAGCCTACGAGGTTACGCTCGCTTCTCCTTTCAAGCATGATCCCACGACTGGCATTGTTGATAACAGTGCTATCGATTGCCTTATTTGGGCTCTCTTTTCACTTTATTGTTAAACAAACCGATAAACTTCAACAGCAATCGGTAGATGGCCTTGAGCAAGACATTAACTACATCGTTAATGACACGACTCGACAACTCGCCGACTTAGCAGCGAATGATATTATCATTAATGCTCTGGTAGACTTCGAGCAGCGAGATAACTATCTACCCATGTTCTTTCGCTCTTTAAATTTAACCCAGGCTGAGAGCGTGGAGTTTGCACTTTTTGATTTTACCGGAAAAAGAATTATCGACAAAAACTGGAATGCGACACTGCCAGAGTCTTTAAGCAACGCCTGGCGACAGCAAACATTAGGCTCGTCAAACACCTTTTCCTCAGTATCGAAGTACGGCGTGTTAATCAGTGTACCTGTTTTACTGCAAGGAGTAGCTGAAGGCGCGCTGGTAATGTACGTAGATAGTTTACAGTCTCTCTTGACTCCCTACCCGCGCCTAACCAATCAGCTTGTTACCGACAAAGAAGGTAACGTCTTGTTCAGCAGCGAACCCACGTTAATTGCGCCTGGAACAAATTTTTCTGACTTCGTCGCCAAAGGTTATGCAATAAAACAAGCGAGTTGGGCAAACCTCAACCTTTACAGTGTAAAACCCACGATTACGGCTTACAGAGAGCTCGCTTGGACAGGCATTGTCTTAGTTACCATGATTGTCGGCTTTGTATTCATCATTCTGCACATGGTATCTATGACAGGAGCACTAGCGGAAAGGACACTTTCTCAACTCTACCAAGGAATTAAAAGCACGCTCAATAGCGAAGATAAGAAACCTCGTGTAGAAGAAAAACAAGTTGAGGCCAAAGAGCTCGCCGATATTCGCGATGCTTTTGATAAGCTTATCTGGGACTTAACCGAAGTATCGTTATCTAACGAGCAGTTTTCTAACGTTTTAGAATCAATGGGCGACATGCTTGTTGTTGTCGATCAAAATAATGACGTATTACTTTCTAATAAACGATTTGACGATTTTTGCGATAGTCAATATGGCGATAAAAAAAGTATTCTGAAATCGATTACTCACAAACTCGCCTCCGTTCAAAATAAAGAGCTTAGACACTTTTCGGTTAAAGAAGGAAAAGAGCTGTATATCCAATGGACCAAAACGTCACTTTGGGATGCTAACGGCAACATCCGGGGTGATATCTTTGTTGGCAGTGATGAGACAGAACAACGCTCCCTTGAAAGTCACGTCAAAGTGCTCACTCACGCCATGGATGAAGCTACCGTTTCTATTATTATTTCCGACATAAAACGAGTCGGACAGCCTGTTATATATGTCAATAACGCCTTTGAAGCCTTAACAGGGTTTACTCGCGATGAAATCATAGGAAAAAATTGTCGAGTTTTACAAAGCAATGAGACTAATTCAGAGGCCATCAACGACATTCGAAATGCCATTGCCACTCGTGAGCCTATTGAAACTACCATCCTTAACTCCAAAAAGGACGGTTCGCACTTCTACAACCGCTTAAACCTTACCCCCGTTAAAATAAACGGGGAAGTGACTCACTATATTGGTTTCCAGCAAGACGTAACACAGCAGCGACAAACCGAAAAATATCTTGAAGAAGCACGGGAAAAAGCGGAAGAGTCTGCTCGCCTTAAATCTAGCTTCCTAGCGAGTATGAGCCATGAAATTAGAACCCCTATACACGGCATTTCCGGTGTTCTTCAATTGCTAGCAGGTTCAGAGTTAAGTGAAGAGCAAAAGCACTACTTGTCCCTTGCCAAATTTAGCATTCAAGGTTTGCTTCATATCGTAAACGATATTTTGGATTTCTCTAAAATTGAAGCTGGCCAATTGCAAATAGAAAGCAGCCCCTTTGACATACTCGAGTCACTTGAAAACTTGCAAAGCCAATACGCTATTCTGTGTCAGGAAAAAGGGTTAGCGCTGCATTTCCACTTCGATCTTCAAGGGTTTCATGTAGTTCAAGGCGATGATGTTCGCTTTCGACAAATCCTGTCCAACTTACTTGGCAATGCGGTGAAATTTACCGGTGAAGGCCACATTGAGGTGACGACAAGTATTGCGCAAAATGCTGATGACACACTTAGCCTCTTGTGCAGTGTAAAAGACACTGGCATTGGTATTGCTCAAGATAAACAAAGCACAATCTTTGATGTTTTTACGCAAGAAGACTTAACTACAACCAGAAAATTCGGCGGAACCGGTCTTGGCCTCTCTATCAGCAAACAGCTTTGTGAGCTCATGGGCGGTGAAATAAAGCTCGATAGCATTAAGGGGCATGGCAGCACCTTTTCATTTACAGTAAAACTAGAAAAAGCTGACGAAGCCCTACTTAAGCCATCTTATCCCCCATCAACAGCGAAACGAACAAAAGGTAAGAAACATAAAGTACTTATTGTTGAGGACAATGACATAAACCAAGTTATCGTTAAGCAGCATCTGACCGGTCATACTACCTTAAGTGCCAAATCAGGGCTTGAAGCGCTGGAAGCACTTTCTAAAATGAAGGTGACGTTTGATGTTATTTTAATGGACTGTCAAATGCCTGAAATGGACGGTTTTGAGGCAACCAAGCGTATTCGAAGTGGCGAGGCGGGCGCGAGATACGTAGATATCCCTATTATCGCCTTAACCGCCAATGCGATGAAAGGCGACAAAGAACGCTGTGTTAGCGCTGGAATGGATGACTACTTAAGTAAACCTTTTGACGCCGAAGATCTCATTGAAAAAGTTGAATACTGGGCAAGTACTGAAAAATCGCTAACCATGTACTCTGACTTTTCATTGTAAATGGCGCTATTTTCTTCGAGTTTTAATAGGGCGTATGCTGCGGCGCGCTCTAGCCTTTACTGTTTCTCGCCTGATAGCTTTTTAAAGTAGCATCAACGAGACTATGTGGTTGCCTTGTGACGAGTCCCTTCGAAGACAGAGGGAAGCTTTATCGATTGAATGAGAAGACAGAAACACACGAGCGTCATTCCTACCCATCCCACCGGCTTGAACACTTCACCAATTAAGAAGATTGCAAAAAGTGTAGCAACTAATGGCTCAATCAGCGTGATAAGCGTGGCTTTACTGGCTTCGGTAGTACGAAGGCCGTAGCCAAATAGTAAATAACCAAGAAACATAGGTACCACTGCCATATACAGTGAAACACTAGTGTGAACAGTGTTTGCAAACAAATTTTGACCGGTAAACCAAAGGGAAGGCAGCAGAACAAGTGCTGCACAACCAAAGAGACCTGCCATCGCTGATTGGGAGTTTGCACCCGCGTCGATGTGTTGTTTCGCAGCCCATGAATACCCTGCGTAGGTTAAACCTGCGGTTAAACCTAATATAACGCCTAACACTTGGTCATGCTGCGATGCTGCTAACGTCAGCATACTTTGTGACTTACCCATTGCTAACAGCCCAATGCCCATCGCACCAAATACAAAACTAATAAACCACTTTAAAGACACGGGCTTTTTACTTAGAACATATTCCAATAGGGCAGCGAAAAGAGGCGCGCTAGCAATAGATACTACGGTACCTATGGCTACGCCAGACAGGCGCATTGAACTGTAGAAGACGAGCGGATAGATGGCAACACAAGCACTTCCAAACAAAAAAGTAAGGGGTTTTAAAAATAGAATGCGCATATCCTTCAACAAGGATTTACGAGCACTCACGCACAGCAGAACACCGCCGATACCCATCGCAAATGCGCCAATAGCCAGGGGGCTGATTTCAGGTGCAAACTGAGCGGCGGTACCAGTAGTTCCCCACAAGAAACTTGCCATCACAATCGCAAAACTACCTTTCAATGCATGGCTTATGCTCGCCGTTTTTTCCACTTTACCTTCCTTACCTTTTTCCAACCTTGATATACGACCTTGGTTTTTAAGGATATCCGTCATTAGCCTTTTTCGAAAGGTACATCGCCCTTAGAAGACACAACCCATCTTAACAGGATTATACTGAAGTTTTTCCTATCGTATTTACCCACGATTTAGCAGAGCCTTTATTCTCGTCAAACAGTACGTATTTCCAAAGCTGTGTGTGCAACCGTATTACCCAGCCTAGTGACAAAACTGCAGGCGCGGGTATTTTCACATCAGGTCTTCCGATATTTTTTCAGTAACGAAGGATAATGTATCTTTGCTTGAAGGAGTGTGCCTTCAGGTAGAGGCTTCACCTAAACGTCAAAAAAGCGCGTCATAAGGCTTGTTTAGAAAAGAGTGGAGTTGGCCGTAAGCCGGGTTCTGTCGTGGGCAACCATTCCTCTAGATCAGCAATCGCTCACTGATTCAAGCAACCTACCCGATCCCCATGCGGGCCACACGTTGAGGGATCCTATTTGGTCTTGCTCCGGGTGGAGTTTACCTTGCCACACTCTGTTACCAGAGGTGCGGTGCGCTCTTACCGCACCCTTTCACCCTTACCGGCATGTAAACATGCTTAGGCGGTCTTCTCTCTGCTGCACTTGTCGTCGGCTCGCGCCGCCCAGACGTTATCTGGCACCCTGCCCTTTGGAGCCCGGACTTTCCTCCCCTTTCTTACGAAAGCGGCGATTGCCTGGCCAACTCCGCGGCGCATTCTACATGAAGTGCCTTACAATAGCACCCTATTCCTACTCACCATAAAAACATCGCTCTACTGAATTTTTATCTAGCAGTTTCGTAATGATAAAAATCTGATCGCCCCTTTCTATTTTAGTGCTTCCTTTAGGTATAAGGGTTTCTTCTCCACGGGCAATCATTGCCACTACTGTATTCTCTGGAAGAGACAATTCACTGATAGTTTTGTTTAGTGCCGGTGATAATTTAGAAACTTCTATTTCTATAAGTTCTCGCTTACTTTTGGCAACTTTGACAATTTCCAGCGTGCTCGATTCCTTTACTTGGTCTTCTAATACTAAGCCTAACTTGCGCGCCGCGTAGGGCAAAGTTGAGCCCTGTAACAGGGCTGAGATCAGCACAATGAAGAACACCACATTGAAAATTAGCTCTGCGTAAGGCATACCGAATATCAGCGGAAAGATGGCTAAAATAATCGGTACAGAGCCTCGCAAACCCACCCATGATATGAGAAGCGATGCTTTGAACGAGAACTTCGAAAGCAACAAAATAGGCATTACCACCAGCGGGCGTGCAATAAAAATAAGCACAAACGCAATGAGTAAACCTTCCTTCCAGTTTACAAAGAGCTCGGTGGGGGTAACTAGCAAGCCGAGGATAACGAACATGGCGATTTGACCTAGCCAAGCCAGCCCATCCAGAAACACGAAAGTATTACGCTGATAAGCAAAGCGGCTATTACCCACAATCACGCCCGTAATAAAGGTAGCGAGAAAGCCGCTGCCGTTTAAATTTGCAGCCAAACCAAAAGACAACACGCCAAATAACATCACAAATACGGGGTAAAGACCAATCGCCATTAAGGAAACTCGCCTAAATAGCCAAACCGCAATTCCACCGATGACAATTCCTACAGCAGCACCTACGCCCATTTGACTGGCAAAGAGCGAAAGTAAATCTAGCGGCTTAGTGGTGCTGTCTTGAATGAGTGTGATAAGACCGATGGTAAGAAATATGGCCATGGGATCGTTCGACGCACTTTCCAGCTCTAGTGTCGATTTTATTTTAGCGGGAATGCGGATGCCGGCATTGCGCAAAACGGAAAACACCGCAGCAGCATCGGTTGACCCCACGATAGCGCCAAGCAACAAGCCTTTATAAAGCGGTAAATCGAGGATAATCATTGCCGCCACGCCGGTAAGCACAGCTGTACCCACTACGCCAAAGGTGGCGAGCAAAGCCGCTGGCTTCCATGCCTGAATGATAGACTTCTTTGACGTTTGCAGGCCACCATCAAACAAAATCAATATAAGCGCAAATGTGCCTATAGCATGTGCGGCATCGGCATTGTCGAAGAGTATTCGGCCAATACCATCTTCTCCAGCCAACATACCCACACCGAGGAATAGCACCAAAACAGGTACGCCAAAGCGCGGAGACAACTTACTGGCCAGTACGCCCAAAATGGCAAGCACTGCACTGAGTAAAATAATGTGATCAACTGCAAACATTATACGTTCCTTATTGCCCTTGATGCTCTCACGCAAATTATTCGGGTATGCGTGAGAGAATCAAAGGTTCCTGTTAATACTGCTACCTTACCGCGTTTTTGCACCAATGTATTGAGGTACAAAAGCCCGCTGAGGTATTGGGGTTAAGGAACTTGTGCCGCCTAAGGGATGTGTGACAGCGACGCCTTAATCTCTTCTGCAGTAGGCTTTAACTGCGCTTTACCTTGTTTCTCTCTTCTGCTGCCCAACAAATACAACAGCGTAGAGGTGATAAACAAGGTCGATGACGTGCCAATCACCACAGCAAAAACCATAGGGACTGCAAAACTTTCTACTGCATCACCACCAAAAATAGCCATCGGTAACAATGCCAACAGCGTGGTAACGGAAGTGAATACCGTGCGGCTTAACGTGCTGTTCACGGCATCATTAATGGTATCTGCCAATGGCTTGTTTGGGTCTAAACGCAATAACTCACGGATGCGATCAAGCACCACCACCTTATCGTTTATAGAGTAACCAATGAGTGCCAACAAAGCGGCGACAGCCGTTAAGTTAAATTCGATGCCAGTTAACGCGAAAAAGCCTATGGTTTTGGTTAAGTCGAGTATCACGGTTAGCAGCGCCGCGGTGGCAAAATGCGCCTCAAAGCGTGCCCACAGATACACCAACATGCCGCCACCTGCGATAAGCAATGCAAGAATTGATAGCTCGGCGAAGCCGCCACTGACTTTAGGCCCAACCATGTCTACTTTATCAAAGCTTACCTGTTCGTCAGCTTTCGAAATCGCACGCTTTAGTGCGTCAGTCTGCTTTGCGTTGCTATTTTCAAGCTCGCCAGTGCTATCTAGAACAGGTGCTCGCAATAAATAGTGATGTTCACTACCATATTCTTGAATTGCTATTTGATCAAAGCCATTGCTTTCAATCACATTCCTTAGCTCATCGGTAGTAAGGGTTGGTGCGGTCAACTCAATCATGGTGCCACCGGTAAAGTCGACGCCATAATGTAAGCCTGGTTTGGCAAACAAACCCATTGAAAGCACGGTTAGCACTACCGAAACAGTTAGCGCGATTTTTCGTTTTGCCAGAAAATTAATACCGCTGAGCCTATCGCTCAACCGCAAAAGCGGCGATGAGAAGCGCAAAGGTAGACGCTGCTGTACGCGATCTCGCGTATTCTTATGCTTCGACTTAACCACTCTTAGCATCAGCATTTTAGTTAAAGCAACCGCGGTAAATACCGAAGAGACAAGACCAAGGGCAATAGTAATTGCAAACCCTTTGATAGGGCCACTGCCAAACATAAACAACAAGCTTACCGCTATTAACGTAGTGAAGTTTGAATCCACAATAGTCGCAAAGGCTTTATCGAACCCCACTTCTATTGCACTGGCTGCCGGACGCCCTTTTTTGCTCTCCTCACGAATACGCTCATTTATCAATATGTTCGCGTCCACCGCCATGCCCATGGTTAGGATCAAACCTGCGATGCCTGGTAACGTCAATGTTGCGCCAAACAGAGTTAGTGCGCCAAACACTAGCGCCATATTAATACACAAAGCAAAACTTGCGATAGCACCCCATCTGCCGTAAATCGCCACCATAAATGCCAATACCAGTAATGCACCTGCCACACCGCTTTCTACTCCGGTTTGGATTGCATCGCTGCCTAAATCAGGTCCAACCGTCCGTTCTTCTATAATGGTAAGTGGAACGGGTAGCGCGCCGGTGCGAAGCATTAATGCCGTATTGCCCGCTTCAGGCAACGTAAAGTTACCGGTTATTTCACCGCGACCACCAGGGATTACGCTATTAATGACGGGTGCTGTCACCACTTTGTCGTCAAGTACAATAGCAAGTACGCGACCAATGTTGTCGCGCGTCATAGCGGCAAATTGTTTTGCGCCCGCGCTGTCTAAACGAAAGGTCACTACTGGCTGACCGGTTTCGGTGCTTAACACACCTGCCGCATCGGTAATGTGTTCACCTTCTAGCGCTACTTTTTGCTCTAAACGATAGGTATTACCCGCCGCATCTTGCTTATTCATTACCTGCTCAGACTGGCTGTTCGCGGCCCAATGAAAGGTCATTTGTGCAGTAGTGCCCAGCAGTTTTTTAACCTGGGTTGGGTCAGACATACCCGGCATCTGCACTAAAACCGCGTCTTTACCCTGTAAAGTAACGCTAGGTTCGGTAAGCCCCGTTTCATTCAAACGCTTACGAACTACTTCAACACTTCGGCTTAACGTGTCTTTAACCAATTGTTCGGTATATAGCTCGTTAAGCGTAAGAGTAACAGTGCTTTGCTTTATCGTAATATCAAGTGCGCTTGAACCGTTTGGTTGTGCGGAAACTTGAAATGCTGTGTTTTTTACGTTTCTTGCATCAGCTGAATTACGCAAAGTAAAAACAACACTACCCGAACTACTGTCACTTCCCGCTTTAGGGCTGAGTGAATGAGAGGTTTTGGTATAGCGTATATCTTGACTTCGCAACTCACTGAATAAATCACTCGAAAAACTGTTGAGTTGCTTTTCAATTAAGGCGTTGGTATCGGCGGCTAAGAGCAGGTGCGAACCGCCTTGCAAGTCTAAGCCTAAAGATAGTGTGGAAGTGGTGTACCACGTAGGTAATTGCTGTTTAACTGATTGTGGCAATATGTTGGGCGCCGCGCTCAGTAAACCGAGCATAACAATAAGCACATACACAAAGCCACGAAATGAAAATCGTGCCATTTTAAAATCCTGAATAATTACGTTTTTTAAGACGCCACAACTAGGAACAAAACAAACTTGCTCGCGTTCTGGCGCAAATAAAGCATTAACTCAGGGCCGAAGGCGGACTGCGCGGGCTTGGTCTAACCCATTTTTTAGTGTGAGTAAAAAGAAGTGCCGATGTGGCATTGGCGGATAAAAGATCGTTAAAAACGGGGGGGAATGATGATGGTATTAACCCGAAAGTGTCTACATCATCATGTTTGTCGCCTTTACCATCCGACAGTTTAGAGGAACTAAATCGAAGGGAATAGCTTTGCGTGCTGTGAACAAACTTGGCAAATGGTGACTGAGACGTAACTTCAGCATTACTCGCAACACCAAATGTCTGAAAGCCTGTACTGACAACCAGATACGACAATACCCACGCCACAAGAAAAGGCGCAAATGAAGCGGGGTAAAAGCGTTTAAAGGCGGCGTGCACGAGTAATTTAGTAATTCTTTTAGTGTAAGAGTAGGGTTTCGATCTAATAGCCAAAATGGGGGTGAAATAGCGTAATTCAATCGCCAATAAAAAAGAGCCCAGAGAAAGGGCCCTTTTTGAAGTTTTTCCAGCTCAGAAATAACTTATTTTGCGCTTTAAAAGTATAGGTACACCTATACGACAGTAATAACATCTTCTTTCGGTAAGCGTGCTTTAGGCAAACCGTAGTTCCAATCTTGCTCTGTATCAGGATACCCCATAGCTAGCGCCACCTCACAAATATGACCGTCTAGCTCATCAGCGAACAATACACTCAACATATCAGAGTCTACGCCCTCCATCGGCGTAGACGCAATCCCCAAACGAGCCAAGGTGTGCATTACATTTCCAAGTGCAAGATAAACCTGCGCTTTAGTCCACGCTGCGTTATTACCATTTTCATCGGTATTCGCCTCGGCAAATGCATAAGCACCCATAAAGTTTTCCCGCATGTCTTCAGGGAGATGTCCCGATGCAACCTCTGCATCAACACGCTTAACAAACTTTTCTTTAGTGAACGTCGGATCGTAAGCAAACAGGATTGTATGCGACGCTTCTTTGGCATGATGCTGGTTAAATTGGTGCTTGTTGGCAAAGCTATCATGTAAACGCTGTTTGGCTTCGTCGCTTTCTACAACCACAAATTTCCAAGGTTGCGAGTTGATAGAAGAAGCTGATAACCTCAATGCCTCAAGGATCGTGGCAAGGTCATCAGTGGCTATGCGTTTATTTACATTATACTTTTTGACCGTATAACGTTTGTTCAGATCTTCTATAATAGGGTTCGTCACAACTTACTCCTCAAAGATTAAGTAGATATTTGTAAAGTTGTGCGTATGGTATAGATTGGCTTTTTCAATTATAAGCCCTCTATTTCATGAATCAGTTTCAAATTATTTTTGAAGATGAATATTACTACAATCGCTAGCTAGTATGAGCGATAGAACGTTTAAGAATATCATTGGTTTCAAAAGGGTTGATCAGAATCTTAGTTAACACACGACACTCATTTTAGCTTTTTTCTTATTGCGGAAACGGGAAACACTTTGACAGCAACCAATCAGCCTCGCCAAACCACTGCTGGTCAGCAAGAAATGATTGCAGTCCGCAAAAGCAGGCGCCACACGTTATGCTACGTACTTACCATTATTGGCGTTATTTTCCTGTGTGCGTTGGGTAGCTACAGTTTGTACGATGGGTCAATATTTCTAGGCAGCGTACTGCTTATAAACGCAGTCGTTGGTTTAATAAACCTGTATGTGTTGAAGCGCTCTAATAATGTAGAGCGAGCCGCTATTATCTTAAGCGCGATTTTGTTTGTCTTAACAATAAGCCTCCTTGTCACAGGTGGTAAAGACAACACAGGAATGCTGTGGATATATCCCATTGCCGCAATCAATCTTTTCATCAATCGCTTTTGGCCTGCGGTAGCAGTATTCAGCATTTTCAGTGTGACCAGTACTTTGCTGTTATTTACCCCCTTGTCAGCTATTTTAATGACTAGCTACACCCTTGTTGAGTCTCTCCGCTTCTTACTTACCACACTAGCACTTAATGCTATATGTCTTGCCGCATTGCGATCTGAAGAACGCTCATATGAAACCATCATGCAGCTTCACGACGATGATATTCGTCAGATGGCTTATTATGACACGTTGACAGGCCTACCAAATCGATGGAGCTTTAAAACAAACCTAAATCGAATGTTAAGCAGAGCAGAAAAAGACAATCAGCGTATCGGTTTGCTCTATATTGACCTAGATAACTTTAAGCAAGTGAACGACCAGTATGGGCATGAAGCAGGAGATCGTTTGTTGCTTAAATTTAGCGAACGTCTCTGGGAAGCTATTCGTCCAACGGATCAGTTATTTAAAAATAGCACCGAGAGTTTAGCCAGACTTGCCGGGGATGAGTTTGTTGTATTGCTACCGAATATTAAAGAGCCATTAAATGCCGCAACAGTCGCTTCACGCATTTTAGACGTATTCAACGGCGGCTTTGAAGTCGACGGTATTAAGCATATGACCTATGCAAGCATAGGTATCGCAGTATATCCAGATGATGCAACTGAACCTTCAGAGTTGATAAACCACGCAGATGCAGCAATGTATAACGCCAAACGCAGTGGTAAGAACTGCTTTAGGTTTTTTACGCAAGATATTGCAGACAGCCTTAAAGAGCGTCAACAAATAGAAAAAGGCCTTAAGCTCGCATTAAGTGAAGAGCACTTTTCTTTGGTATATATGCCGATATTTGACTGTCGAGATAGCACCATAGTTGCTGTTGAAGCTTTACTTCGGTGTCACTCGCCGGACCTAAAGGGAATAGGTCCTGATCGTTTCATTCCCGTCGCAGAAGCCACCGGGCTGATAAAAGATATCGACCTTTGGGTTATCAATAATGCGTTGAAGGCACTGATTAACCTTCAGTCAGAACATGGCTTTGAAGGAAAAATCTGCATAAATATTTCTGGCGTAGAGTTACACAATGAACTCTTCCCCGCTCAAGTAAAAGCGTTACTAGAAACCTATAAAGTGTCGCCTGAATATATAGAACTTGAAGTGACAGAAACTGCTTTTGTCGCTGGTGATACGACATGTATGGCAACTTTGGAAGCGTTAGAAGCGCTGGGCGTATCACTAGCCTTAGATGATTTTGGTACGGGCTATACCGCATTTAGCCAGCTTATAAATTACCCTGCTGACTGCTTAAAAATAGACCGTTCCTTTGTAAACGATTTATTTTCTGAAAGAGAAGCCAGAAAAAAAATGGTTATGGTGATTCAAAATTTAGCCAAATTATATGGCCTACGCGTTATTGCCGAGGGTGTTGAAACTCAAGAGCAACTTGACTATTTAAAACAAAGCGGCTGTGACTGGGCACAAGGTTACTACTTATCTAAACCACTTATTTGGAACGATTTTATTAAAAAATTACATGCTTAGGTAAACGTTTGCACTAATGAATGAGCAAACTAAATAATGTACTACGCGATACGATTAGCCTACGCTGGGCAACCTTGATACTATTATGTAGCCAATATGCTGTTCAAAGAAATATGGAATAGCTGCAACATAAAATAGGATCTTCCTTATGAAAAAGGTTTTGCTGTTATCCTCTTTGCTCATTTCATTTACAGCATTCGCTGACAGTGGTTCTCGTTTAGTAGCCTCAGGCGGGGTTACAGGTTTTGAAGGCGCCGCTGGTGGCGGCATAACCCCTTGGGCATTTATCGGTGGATACACGAGTAAAGAAGAAGTTAGTTACTCTGCCAATATTCAATATTTAAGCCTAAACGATTATAGGCTCACTACGGCTGGTGCGGGTTTTAGCCTATTTGACCGCGTCGAAGTTAGCTTGCAGCGCCAGCGCTTAGATATTTCATCTGGGCTAACCAGCAATGTGTTTGCATTACTTACCGAAGGTGCAATATCTAACGCTAACAGCGCGACAGTTGAACAGGATATTGTAGGCGCGAAAGTTAAAGTATTTGGAGATGGCGTCTTCGCACAAGATTCTTGGCTTCCTCAAATAGCGATAGGCGCCCAGTACAAGAAAAACAGAGATTTTGATAGCTCACTCTCTCTTCCTGACGGCTCTGTACCACTTCCTGAAACTGGCGTTCCGCTTCTATTAGGGGCAAAAGACGACAGCGGCACTGACGTGTACCTCTCAGCGACCAAATTATGGTTAGGCACACCGTCTGGCTATAACTTACTCACCAATTTAACCGCCAGGTACACAAAAGCAAATGTGTTTGGTTTACTAGGGTTTGGGGCCGAAGGTGATAAAAGTGCAAAACTTGAATGGGAAGGTTCATTGGCGCTTCTAATCAGCCCAACTACAGCCATTGGCACAGAATTTAGAACACAAACCAATCGATTAGGCGGTCTAGCCGAAGAAGACACAGTTGTTGATGCCTTTATTGCCTATTTTCCCAATAAGTCACTCTCAATTACCGCTGCCTATGTCGATTTGGGCAACTTGCCGCTACAAGAAAGTTCTTCAGGCTTTTATTTAACAGTAAATGGTCACTTTTAAAAAGGCTATAGTTATATGATTAAAACAGCCCGGGTTCGCGCATTAACCATCATATTTTTAGCCTGTGTATTAAGCGGGTGCACAAGCATCTCTAAGCAAAGTCTTTATGAAGAAATTGGCGGCCATAAAACTCTGAACACCATATACGGCGTTGCCATTACCCGTATTTATACCGACCCTGTCATTGGCCATTATTTTAAAGGTGTTCCCAAAAAGCATCTAAGAGACCAGCTCGTATTACAAACCTGTGAGCTTATTGGCGGGCCTTGCGAGTACGATGGTAAAACGATGTTGGAATCGCACACCGGGCTTAATATTAAAGAACGTGAATTCTATATTTTGGTTGAATATGTGCAGGGCGCAATGCGTGATGTGGGCCTTACTTATCAGCAGGAAAATAGAATTCTGAATAAGCTTGCACCTATTAAGTATCAAACCGTGAATTTGTAGAAGCTACCTGAACATTCATGCTATTTAAATCGACGCTATCACTTCACTGCTAATAAAGATATACTCGGGAAAACAAGGATGTTATAGAGATGAAAATGCGTTATTTATTGTTTGTTTGCCTACTTTTTTCTTTTTCAGCTAATGCAGATTACGACAACAATTTCAAAGGAAAGGTTGTTGACGTTTTAACCTATACCACTTCACCACTTATACTTTTCAAAGTAGAAAACCAGCCTACATCACCCCCTTTGTGCACAAAGTTCGACTACATTGCTATCGCTCCAGAAACCACACCTGAACTAAGACAAATTGTGTTTTCCCGTTTGCTTGCTGCTTACGCAGCTGGCGAAGTAGTAAACATAGGTTACGACAGCAAAGACGAATGTGTAGGACCACGTATTAAAGTTTATCGTATAGGTTGAAGGTAAAAAAATGAGAAAGATTGAAATTCTAACAAAATGTTCATTAATTGCTCTTGCAACTCTAAGTTTTACGGCTTACTCCGGAAGCCAAAAAGGAAAGATAAGTACGCTTTATGCTCGTGCATCTGACAATCTTCATCTAGTAACCTTGTCGGGAAGTGCTAAAGTAGATTCCCCAAAATGCGCCACTAATAACTATTGGTTGATTAAAGATGAAAACTCTACTGCTGGAAAATCTCAGTTCAGTCAGCTTCTTGCAGCAAAATTAGCAAATAAAGAAGTTGTGATTACTGGATTAAATACGTGTACTAGATGGGGCGATGGCGAAGACATTAATATAATAGTAATCAATGATTAACCTCCACAGTCCCAATAAAACTTTTTAACAACCAAAAGACTAAAATGAAACTACTCTCCTTCTTTTCAATGCTATTTTTCTCTGTAAATGCAAATGCCGCTTTTTCCTGTGAAGTAGACGTTAAGCGAGTGCTCGTTTACGGCAACGGTACAGTGAATATTCTTCATTCAGGTCGAAACGATTATACGATTATTTGTAACACTAAAGGCACATGGAAAAACATCGACACGGTTACTTGCTCACTATGGGTTGGCTTATTACAAAACATACAAAACAATAACGGTAAAGCTGTATTCTATTTTGCTGAAAATGGAAACTGTGCAACGTTACCTACCTATGGGAATAGTTATGCACCGCAATATATAGGGTCGGTAGGTTAGTTTTATGGGATACAATATGAAACAATTTTAGCGTTTATTTGTACCACACTATTGTCCTTTACAGCATCCGCTGGTATTGGTCATCAATCTGGGTATATCAAGAATATTACTTCATCACAAAAAGGATTAATGATCATGCTAGATTCAGGTGTTCCGGATAATTGTGCTGGTGTATCTAATGGTTGGATGCTTATAAAACAACAAGATGTAGCTATAACCTCTCTGGTTTTAGCCGTTTGGACCTCTGAGAAAAAAGTAGTAACAGTATATACCCATGCTAGGGAGAACAATATGGGAGACTGTGTAATTTCACAATTTGACCCAGCAGGTTAACTATTGAAAGCCAATAAAAACTAAAATACAAAGAGGAAGTAATGTTTAAGCTAGTCCGTAAAACCGTTTTGTTGTGTAGCCTTATATTTGTTATTCCAAGTTCGTTTGCAGCTAATACTTGGCATACGTCTACAATTAAGTCTATTTATCCCGTCTCAAATGGTGATTTCATCATCATCTTTAATAACTCTTCTATCTGCAGTGATAAAAACCAATATCACCGAGTTACAGTTGGAAGCAATAGCGTGAAAATAGAGGGTGCAGAGAAAATGTATTCCGCAGCACTAGCGGCCGCGGCGATGGGAAAAACAATATCAATCAACTTTGACAGCAGCACCAGTCACTGTTTTATCAATCGTTTGAAAGTGAACTATTAAAAACGTTCGCGGGTGCGATGTTATCGCATTATTGTTTCATCCTTAATGCGGTAATATCCATCCTGTGGCCCAACTTTCTACAACTCCATAAATATCACAAACGCCGGTTCCTGATGCATGAATCTTTTTACCCGTTGCATGCGCAGCTAGAACAACGCTAAGAATGCTAACTCCTCCGGCTATATTGGTATCAAATGCCAAGTGGCTACCATGAATACCATTAATACAACTCGCCGGTGAGCCTCCCAAGGGCTCTTTAAATTTTACGTAACCTCTTCCTGATTTATCTACTCTCGAGCTACATTTAGCATTATTGCAGAGTTTTTATCGCGACAATAACCGGGCGACTACTACCACACCCACCGCTGTATATAGTAAATTGAACCTTCTTACCTGCCATGTGTGCACTTAATAGCATAGTTCTAAATACGTCTTTAATATTACTGGACGTAACGTAGTTACCTGTATAACTGCAGTTAGCTGGGTTTGTTTTGGTTTGCTGATCGGTATAAACGAATAAGCCATCTCCGCCCGACCAGTTTTCTACAGCGGTAACGATAACTGGCCCCGTGTTCTGGTTCGCAAACACTAATGTTGGGCACAACAGAAGCATAAGCAAAGCACATAAACTTCTAAATTTTGATTTGTAAATCATTCTCTATTCTCCCCTTACAACCAAATACAACGCGTTTTCGATACCACCCCACGACTCACATGCACCAGAACCTCTCGCACGTAGTAGCCTACGAGTAGACTGCGCTGTTAGAGCTGCAGACAACATCCCGCTATCAGCAATAGTGGTTAAATTAAAAGCCATATTTCTTCTGGAATCTGCACTACAAGCAGGTGGATTTGAGCTTATATTCCGATCAAAAGTAAGAAGTACTTTACCGTTTCTTTCTACTCGCACATCAGTCACGTAACCCTCTACTATACCGTGCGCATGGCTAAATACAGCATTCATTAAAAAAGTAACAAATACCAAGCACTGCATAATCTTAAACATATCTTTTCCACAATTTTGAATAGCAAATTTAGTATCAAACATTTCAATGAAGTTTAATATTCTGAGAATTGCCGAAAGGCAAATACATGAATTCAAATAAAGCGGATTAAATACGAATGCGTAAATGAGAGTGGCAAACTATCATCCTTGATATTTGAAGCACGACAACAAAATACAGAACAACCTTGTATTAAGCAAATTCAACGTCATGCCGTGCAGGTTTATCTCTTAACTAACTACCTTACCCAGAACGATTCAAAATCCCAAGAAAGAGCATTTACCGAACACGAGTCATGGTAACCAATTTGAACTGTTGCGTCAGTTGCCTTTGCGGCTAAAGCAGAAGAAACTACCGCTGAAAAAACTGGGTCGTTTTTGTCTATGGCAACTCTTGGCTGCCCTGTATTACATGCCCGCGGTACAGAAGTAACGTAAATAACAACAACATCGCTGAACATTTTAATACTTTTTACTTTTCCATCTATATATACTTGTGCTGCGTTGCTACCAAATGAAAACATCAGTAACACAGTACATAAGAGCATTTTCATCAATTAAATCCCTCTTTATTGGTTAGATATCTTGTTTTTATTTTCACAACGGAAGTTTTATGAAAACTCGAATAATAGCAACTCTTCTCGCATTCGGTTTGCTTACTCATGCAAAAGTAACAGAAAGCATATTATCAATAGATTCAGTTGGAGTGAGTAGGAATACTAACTCTATTTTTATAGAAACCAAAGAATCTATTCCTCAGACGAACTGCAGCGTTAAAAAATTACTAAGGGTTAACTTATCAGACCCCGCAGCCTCACACATTCTCTCGATTGCCATTGCTGCGCAGTCGCAAGAAAAACAGATTACTGTTATATATGAAAATAATGAATGCATGGCTTCTGGCACGGCAATACGAGCGCTTAAGGTATTTTCGGATAAATAGTATGTAATAAGGATTTGTAATACCTTTTATAAGCAAGATAATTTTTAGAAAGATGAATTAAAAATAAAGGAAATTGTAATGAAGAAAGAGAATATTGTTTTAATGCTTGCTTTAACTTTACCTGCATACAGCTATGCCGGTGTAGTGAGCTGTAACGATATGACAGTAAAAAATGTAACTGTAGAAGGAAAAAGGGATGACGGCTTTTACTTTGAAAATAAATTAATTGTTGAGTATAACCAGCCATGTGCTGGTAAAAAATATACGCATACAAACCTTAGCAACCCTGCTTTTAATGGGTTTCTATCAATCGCACTGGCAGCAAAATCGACTGACAGTAAAGTAGAGATAGCAATAAATTCAAGTAATACAACACCGCAATCAAATCAGCTTGCGTACATTTCAATAAAATAAAAACTTCTTGCTTGGCTTAGTTATACTGCATCTAATACTGGTATTTATATACAATTAGCTCTTTATTAGCTGGGTAAAATAACTAAAACTCTAACAAAAAGGATTTTGGTGATAATGATAAGAACAATTTTATTTTCAATAGCCATTCTGTTTTCTAGCTTTGCAAACGCTTGGACACCAAGCGGTGCCACGTTAACAGTGAAAGGAATTATAGAATGGGAAGGTAATCAGGCAGTGGTGGTTTGGTTATCAAATGATATCAAGTGCCACATTCCGTCCAATGAAACAAACTTAATCAGTTTTATATATACCCTGTATGTAAAACAAAAATCTGCTTCTTGGCATTGCCACGACGCAGAAACAAATGTGGGTGGTTATAAAACACATCGTTTACATCGCGTAGTAGCGCTTCAATAATCTTATCCTTCTCAGCAAAAGGTTTCTAAATGAAATGTTTTATGACAACTGTCATTCTTTTATTCATCACATTCCCTGTTGCTTTTGCGCATGACGGCAACGACGGCTGGGTAACTATCGAAAGCTTTAAACTGTGGTCAAACACATATCAAACGAACACTATAAGGGTTGTAGTTGACGATAGCGTATATAACCCTGCCAAAACCTGTTCGGATATCGATAGCTACATGGTTGCCAGCGAGCTGTCTGAAGAGTCGAAAAATAGACTCTACAGCATGTTACTTGCAGCTAACCTAGCGGGTAAACCAGTAAAAGTATTTGTTGATAAATCATCTTGTGAGAGGAATCGCCCGAAAATAATGAACGCGGTTTTGGGCTGATAAAGTCATTGTTAATTTATCAGCTTTATTTTGTGGTATTTGCCCCCTCCTTGGTTTTAGGCATGGAATACCACTGAATTACGTAGTGGCTTGGAATAACTGCTTCTTTACCGTCAATTTTTACAAAGTACTCGGTTCCCAATCGAAAAAGAATCTCCACATTTTCAAGTACGCAAGACTTTTCAGTCTTTTTAGACGTGTCTATAGTCGAAAAAACATTACATACGTCTTTTTTTAAATGTAGTGTCGCGCTTTCAATATTGCCAAGTTTATATAGCGCCATTGTCTTTCTGGGTATTTCTGCAAGCATACCCGTACCAATAGCAACCAAAACAACGCCGCCTATAGCAATTACAACAGCTTTCTTCAAAGAGTCTTTGTCTGTGGTAGATCCAATCACTACTACATTAATAAATACTACCAAAAGTAAGTAAACATAGGTAAAGGTGTCTTTGTACACAGGCGCTGTATCAGCAAATTTGTCATTAATGAGTAAAGTAGGAAATAAGAATGCAAATGCAGTAAACGCGCCCGAAAGGTTAAATTTACACCAGTTTTTAAAAAAGGCGCATTCTTTACCGTTTAAAAGAAACACAACAAACAGCAATGCAGACAGTACTGCGAATGGAAGAAAAACTACATTTTTTGACGCAAACCAAAATATAACGCAAAACCATGTTATTGAAGGAATAACAAAAAACGGCGCTATGCTTCTCGTTCGACTGAAAAAATCAGGAATAGCCATAATAGTTTTTAAATGTTCAGATTCTCCGGTAATAATTCGCCAGTAAACACCAGGCAACAAGAGAACTAGCACAAATAAAAATGTAAGGGACAATGCTGCGAATGCTACAGAAACCAAGACAGTAGTAAGCGTGCTTAAATCAAAGGTTGGCATATACCCTATTTGCATGCAGTACACGAGTATTACCAGAAAACCTATTGCAGCAAAGGTTGGGGGTAAGTACTTTATTGTTCGCTTAATTAATTGCCTGACAAAAGCACTAGAAATGGCTTTTGGCACATTGTTCTTATCATTATTGAACTGTTCTGTATTGCAGTTATAAGGTTTGGTCACTAGCCTTCCTTTGCAGCTTAAATAAATGATTAAGTATGAATGTCTTGTTCGCTATTCTTCCGAAAAGCCAACTTGCGTCATAACAGCTATAGTGCTGGGGTTGCAGCCACTTTTTTCGTCGGTACTGGGTACGCTACTTGCTGTATACCATACGTCCACTTTTTTATCTGCCATGTAGGCTGCAATTAACATCGACAGCATGTTCTTGCCGCCCTCGGTTGTAGCATCGAATATAAAGTCACGCCCGTGATAATCGCATGTATCTGAAGGTGGTATATTTACACCAAAGAAAATTTTGCTATTACCGAACATCTTTTTAACTTCTAAATTTCCCGCCCATCCAGCGTTTGAAGAAAAGCTAATTGGCAGCAGAAGCATTACAAAAATTGTAAAATGTAGTGATTTTGAAAAGTTTTTTATCATCCTTGAAGTCCTTAAAAAGTGTTGTTAGGAGAAAACGCGGACGCGCGTTAATTTGAAGTTATCGCTTTTTTTAATTAGGTTTAACTAACCTAAAATGACCAACGTTAGCGAATGATGTATTTGCCCACACTGTTGTGCAGCTGTTTACAATATATAAATTTACTGGAGCCCCAGTTGTATAAGCCGTTAATGCCATTGAAAACCAAGCTGGGTGTGTTTGCGAATTTATGATTACATCGCCACTGCTATTAACTTGACAATTACCTGGATTAGGGAAGCTAGAAAGAGACAACAAAACTTTTTCTTTGTCTAATGAATAAATCGAAGTAACAGTCGCTTTGCCAGTCCAGCCAGCGGCAGCATGTGATACGGCGGGCATTAAAAGCATGGCAATGCAGAAAAAGATATTTCTCAACCTAACATTCCTTGTATTGATACGCATAAAAATCTCGTTTGTTAGTAACGAAATTGCGTGTGTGTAAATTTCCCAAATAGCATACTACAAATTCCCTACATTAGCCTAGCAAACGTAGGGAAGCGTGTTTGCAATGAACTCGGATTATATTTTTGTTTTTGCTGTACCTTTCCAAATATTCCAGTCTGCCAGCTGCGCCATTAAAGCATTGCTCGAACCTTGTGGTTAGCTCTAACCAATGCTCATTCTGAATACCTAAACGCGTTAAAATATCCGGAATGCCATTATCGACAGCTCCACGCTTATCTTGTCTTACGTGCTTTCCCGTTTCATCTACTAACCTCAAATAGTCTGGCAGTGAATAAGGTAATGCTTTGAGTGAGCTATCGCTTACTCCTCCCGAAAACGGCATTAGGTATTTTGGCGACTTTTGCTTTTTCATCGCATTAACTCTGTACTGAAAGCTGGTGAAGCTAGATGATTCAGGTGTTTTTGCCATTTTCGCTCTAACTGGGTTCAAGTCAACGTAAGCCATACATGCAAGTAAGGCTGCTTCGTCTAATAATGCTTGTGACTTAAAACGTCCCTCCCAAAAGCGCCCCGTGCAGTTATCTTCCTTGTTTGCTTGCCTTGCTATGTATTCGTTTAAACAACGCATAAACCAACTAATGTCACGAAGCCTTTTACGCCAAACCTTTACCGTGTCATGAACAGCGCGTATCTGAGCATCTGTCATATTCATTTTTTTGACGTTATCAATATACCTTCGGGTTAACAAGGTGCCGCTGAACAACTTGTGCCAGCGGATAATAACTTCCTCAACGCTCCAATCTTCGACCTGCGATGAGTCAATATGTAAAACAACGTGCGTATGGTTGCTCATTACTGCATAGGCACAAACATCAATAGCAAAGACTGACGCTAGAAAATGGATGCGTTTTTCTACCCACTCTCTTCTGTGCTCGTAGCTTTTATTCGAGTATTTGTCGATTCCACATAAGAATGCTCGTCTTACACAGCGTGTAACACAATGGTAATAAGGTGTGTCTTGCAGGCTTATCTGAACATTTCGTGGCTTTGGCATTTATGGCTACCGATCTTACTTTTGATGGCCTCTATTTTTGATTATTTTGTTTCTGTAAGTAATTGCACTCTGGACCAGTTGTTGAAGTTAGATTGAATTTAACTGAAGTGAAAAGCTTCGCCTTTTACTCACTTGCAGGTTCAAGATATACATTATTGATTTTTAACCAGCTTCCATCGCAGCCACTAATTAAAAGTCTAACGTTTGATTTTGAAACGTAAGCACTTAACAATAACGATTTTAAAAAAGGGTCTGCATTTTTATTGCCCGCAAAGCCATTAGTGCCAGGGCATTCTGAATTTATAACTTCCTGAGGAAACCCCTCGTTTAGTTTTAATGCTACTTCCCCATTTGTAGAACCAAATAGTGTTTTTATGGTGCCATTTACAAACACAGCATTCGCGGGAAAAGCTTTGAGTAACAAAGCCGTTAACAAGAGAGTTTTTAATTTCATTATAATCCTTTGAAAGTAAATGTTTTTAAGCTAGCCATTGTCTAATGCTATGAAGTTTTCTCACGTTGTGCTCGAATTTGTTTTTATAGAAAACTAAAGTCTTAGTTTAACTGAACATAGTAAACTGGATCATCTGGACTAACCCAATGCCCAATTTCTTGGCACAAACCATTACCTTGGTCACCGCTTGCTGATGAAGAACTTCTATAATAAACAGTTACGGTTTTATCCGACATTTTTGCTGCCATCAAAGCAGACATCCAAGCATTGCACTTTGGCTCGTTGAAATTACATATTAGGTGAACACCGAACCCGTTGCTCATGTGCAAACTATCAGACATCCCCAAGTGCTGAACTTTGCCGTGGCAGTAATAGTTTGCGAAGCAAACCGACGGTAATATTGAGAAAATAATAACGATTAATTGTTTCATAGAATTCCTTTTCATAATTGAGCTACTTTTAGCTGGAAGCGTCACAGAATAGCGTTTATTCATACCATGACGCTAATTCCAATTACTCTGTTATCGTTTCAATGTCGGGGTAATTGCCCGTATGACAACACTTAATATGTTTACGCTGAAAGTCATTTTCACTAACTGTGCGTCTTTTGTTAGTTTTTAGCCGATAGCCTTACGTTATTCAGCTTGCAGGAACCATTATATTTTGTGTGGCTCTCATCATATTGAACACACACATTCAATCCGGTCGAAATGGCGGTGAGGAAAATGCTTTGAACAGATTGTTTGTTGTTACTATTTTGCGGTATCCAGAAACCATCACAGTTAGCAGGATTTTCCTTTAAATAAAACCTTGTACCATATTGGTCACCGGCATTAGGCCAAGCCACCACACTAGAAGCAGCGGAGCATTTGCTCGACCATCCTGCATATGATGAAGACGGAAATAAAAGAGATAGGAAAACAACGGTATAAGCCAACGGCTTTTTACTAGTGTTGTCAAATACGGATTTGCTAATCAAAGTACTGTCCTTAGTTTTAATAAATTAAAGCCCCCCGATTATATCTACACAATGATGAAAATAATATCGTTCTTCTCGGATAATTCCATCGAGTTGCTGATTCCAATCAAAAGTAACTCAACCAACGAAGAGTTTGGTTTCAAGTTACGGTAAGTAAATTAGTAGTTCAAAACTATAACTACTTATCTAAAAACGAGAGCACCTTGGCTTCGTTACATAACAAAGAGTGACTTAATGGTACACCTTCCCCAGCCTGTAGAGCCCTCATTAATCTCGTACAACACTCGTACTTTTCTTCCTCCCATCAGTGCAGATAAAACTGTTGAATAAGCTCTATCTACATCGCTGCCGGACAAATATCCTCCAGAATTATTGTAGCAGCCAGGCATTGCGTTGCTTCCAAGTTACGGTGGGTGTCCTTATTTAACCTGTGTCAATGAAGAGATTCGATAATTCAGCTGCATCAAGGTTTGGGCGAATAAATACTCGGAAGACTGGCAGCGAGATGAGTGCGAACGTAGTCATCTCTCAGTTTGCGAACAGCGATATGTATAACACTTGTGTGGAATAATGGTGGGTGTCCTGATTTACTCATGAGTAAAGAAATTACGATGGGTGTCCTTATAGTTGCTCTTTAAAACTATTGCAGCCTCTAAATGATTCTGCCCTTTTGATTCTTGCTCATTTTATTGAATATAAACCCTGCCGAAGCGGGATTTAGTATCAAATTGCGGTGGGTGTCCTAATAATAACTGACCGGGATGATAGAAATACTCAATCAAACACAGCCACACTGGGGGTGGTGTGAGCTGGCCAGCATACTGTCATTGGATGACGCCGCCCTGCAAACGCTGTTGCAAAAGCATTACCCGCGTGCAGCCCGGTTTATTATGGAGGGCAGTAAAACTACACAGTCATTTTTTGCGCAGCTAGTCGGCTCGTTAGGCTGGATGTATACACTGGCTGAAGCATGGCCCAAAGCGTATGAAAACGGATTTTGTGTTCGCGACTGGGTCAATAACGAACAAACCGATAAACCGGTGGTGATTGTACAAGCGGATAAGCGCTACAAAGATATCGGTGCGCCGTTATGCAATACCTTAATTGCCCTGATGACCAGCCACACATTGGCGCAAACCAATAGTCCCGCCAGAGAGTTATGGTTATTTGTGGACGAGTTGGGCAACTTATCGAAAAATCCGGCTTTACCTGAATGGATGAGTTTGGGGCGTTCAAAAGGGTGCCGGATTGTCGCCGGCACCCAGTCCATTGCCCAAATTCGCCGAGACTATGAAGAGCAGGAAGCGCGGGCGCTGTTAAATATGTTTACGATGTTTATCTGCATGCGCATGGGCGCAGCAGGCGAAACCGATGAAGAAGCCGCCAAGGTCTTTGGCGAGCGTGTGGTGGAACGCCCCACCTCCAGTGCGGGTCAAGGTACCGGTACCACCCAAAATTGGCACCGGGAAAGCCTGCCGCTGGTAACCAAATCAAATCTGACTGATTTACCCCAACCGGATAAAAGAGGCGTGGAAGGCTACATGCTACTGCCCGGTTACAAAGCGGTGTATCACCTTCGCTGGCCCTATGCCACGCTTTACCCTATCAGTGACGAACATTGTCCTGCTGATTGGCTGACAGCCAAACCCGCACCAACTGACACAGCAGAGCCAACGGACAAACCCAGCCGCCGTGAAGCCATTAAAAAACGGAGGCAGGCCGCATGAATTCGTTAAACGCCATTAACAGCATTGCGTATTATGAAGAGCTGGCAAAAGAAGATTATTACCAAGGTGGCGGTGAGCCACCGGGTAAGTGGACAGGCTCAGGCGCACGAACGCTGGGCCTGACCAGCCAGATAGACACCACCTCTTACCGGCGCGTGTTTAACGGTTTCAGCCCGGAAGGTGAGCCATTGTGTGAAAATGCCGGGGACAATCACCGGGCAGGCTGGGACTTAACCTTCTCCGCACCCAAGAGCGTATCCATGCTGTGGGCACGCGCCGATGAAGTAACCCGGAAAGCTATCCAACACGCCCAGCAAAAAGCAGTGGAAGAAGCGTTTGCTTTTGTTGAGCAGCACGCCAGCTTTACCCGTAGGGGCAAAGGTGGGCATATTCAGGAGCGCGTGACAGGATTGATTGGCGCGACGTTTGAGCACAGTACCTCCCGAGCACAAGATCCCCAATTGCATACCCACTGTTTGATTGCCAATCTTGCGCCCAGAGCCGACGGCACATGGGGCGCACTGGAATCAAAGCACTTCTTTCTATGGCAGATGGCCTCCGGGGCGATTTACCGCAGTGCACTGGCCAATGGTTTGCGTGAACTGGGCTTTGAAGTGGAAGCGGTAGACGGTCACAAGCACTTTGAGGTCAAAGGCGTTGACCAAGGTATTTGCCAGTTTTTCTCAAAGCGAGCTGAGGCTATCCGCGCCCAGATGGAAGCCATGGGCGTGAGCAAAGCGGCATCCAAAGTTGGGGATACCATTACGCTTAATTCCCGTGATTACAAGCAAACGGTGGACAGGCCAAAGCTGTTTGCCTCATGGCAAGCGGACATGGACAGGTTAGGCTTTACTCAAGCCGAGATGGACAAGATACGTCATCCAAACCTCGCACATTTACCTGAGCCATTACCCCTGCAACATATCTTGGACAAGTTAATCGAGTCGCAAGCGGTGTTCCGCTTGCAGGATATCTATGCGGCGGTTGGCGTGGAAGCCCAGTTTAATCATGTCTCGCGTTTAGACATTGAAGATACGGTGCGGGAGCTGTTGGCTGATAGCGATATGGTGAGCCTTGGCAAAGACCTCAGCAATAACCAGATTTATACCACCAAAGCCATGCTGGCCATTGAGCAGGACTTGCTCAATTACGCCGATAGGATGCACGCGAGTAACCATTACAAGCTGGATGAACGCACCATTCAACACGCGATTCACCAACAAGGTAGCAGCAAGGCTTTGCCCTGTCTGACGAGCAAGTTGAGGCGGTGTTTTCGGTGTGTCAGTCGAGTTTGGATATTATTCAAGGCCGTGCCGGAGCAGGTAAGTCCACCTCGATGCAGGCCATGCGCTTGGCCTATCAATCACAAGGGTTTACCGTGCGCGGGGCTACTGTAGCACGACAAGCCGCCCAGCAACTGGAAAATGACACCGGGATTGAAAGTACGACGTTGGCGAGCCTGTTAAATGAGCTTAGCAAAGGTAACAGCCAAGCCAAATTCAAAGACACGGTGATTTTGCTGGATGAAGCTGGTCAGCTTGCAACGCCGGATTTACTGCAATTGATGCAGGCCGCGCACGCCGCTGGAGCCAAGCTAGTATTGGTCGGTGAGCAGCAGCAAATGGATGCGATCACTCATGGCGGCAGCTTGCGCTACTTAAGCCAGCGCCAAGGCTGTGCACGAATTGATACCATTCGCAGGCAACGTGAAGCGTGGGCGCGAGCGGCGGTCAATGACTTGAGAAGTGGCAATGCCAAAGCAGCACTGGACAGTTTTCAGGGCAAAGGCTTACTGCATATCGAGCAGGACAGTCAAAGCGCCCGTGAGCAGTTAGTGAAACACTGGCAGGCTTATACCGAGGCCAATCCCGATAAGGAAACCATGATAATGGCGCAGCGCTGGAAGGACGTAAAGCCGCTCAATGACTTGGTGCGCAAGGTATACCAAGACCAAGGCAAACTAGGGACAGAGAACATTTTAACCGAGTGTGTGGTGTCCAACCAGAGTCTGTATTTTGCGTTCTCAAAGGGTGAGCGTGTGCGCTTTACTAAGAACGATTACAAACGCGATTTCACCAACGGTGAGCAAGGCTCCATTACACAGGTGCTGCAACAAGGTGATGATATTCGTTTTACGGTCAAGCTCGATTCAGGCCGCACGGTGAGCTTTTACCAGTCGGATTACAGTGATGAACAAGGCCGATTACAACTGGTGCAAGCCTATGCCTGTACCGTCTACAGTAGCCAAGGCGCGACCGTGGATGGCGATACCTTTGTGTTGTATACAACGGCCATGGACAGAGCCGCATCCTACGTGGCTGGCTCACGCCATAAAGACCAGTGCCATTGGTTTGTGAACGCTCAAGAGCTGGATGCCCAAAGCGGTCAGGCCGACAAAGGTCAAACGCCTGACATGGCCACACGGCTGAAAACTCTCGCCCGCTGCATGAGCATCAACAAACACAAGGCCATGGCCAATGAGTACATTGCTGAGCAACAGACAGAGCAAGAAGCCACACAGCAGATCGCTAACGATAACGAGCTGGCTGCTTAGCCTAGATACAACAAAGCCCGCTGATGCGGGCTTTGCTATATTCAAGACTTAATCATCTCAAATGGTTCTGACGGCAGGTCGTATTTTTTTGCAATGTCGAGCAGCACATCAATTGTCGCTTTTACAAAAGCACTCTTCACAACGTCTTTACTCGCAACTCTAAACTCAGCCAATTCCATTTCAACTGCAACAGGTAGTTCATTGTATCGTTTATTGATTGCTTCATATTCCGGCGTTAAATCAGTCTTTTCTCCAAACCTAATGATCATACTAACTGTTTTAAACGGAGCGCTATCCACAAAACCGATGTCTTGCAATAGCGGCTCTAATTCATCACAGATCTCTTTCATAACGGGACCGGCTTCCTTTACTCTTCCTTTAATTAAGGATACGCCCCCAATTAACAAAATTCTTTTTTCAGACATTTCTACCTTTACCTATTTGTCTTATTTCCCGGCAGAGTATCTTGACCATACATTCTGCGGTAGCGTTCAATGAGTCTTGTTTCATAATTTCGAGCTGCATTTTTATTTGGGAATATATTTCTAATTTCCGAAGTGTGACCGGGGCCGACTTCACGATTAAGCCTTCTTACTTGTTGCTCGGCTCTTTTAGAAGCTCCATCTCTAATGCGAACACCTTGGGCACTTTCACCTATCTTGTTAACGCTTCCGTCAGGACTTCGAATGGCATATACGTGTGTCTCACCTTCATAAGATCGAGAGTTCTTATGCACGCTGGTTGGAACATCATCAGCTAATGCCTTAGCTCCTTTGGTGAAGAATGACTTAACTATTGATGGAAGTGAGAATGCCCCGGCAGCCATCGACATATACGAGTTTAGCTCTTCTAAACCTTGATCAATGGCGCTTATTGAACGGGCATCAATATTAGTAGGTACTCCCGTTCTACATGACCCACCGTGACACCAATTACTACTAAAAGTAATATTTGCTCCTGCGTCTCCAGAACCTTTTGCAATATTACCTTGTGATTGGAGATCTGCGGTTGCACCAACCATATCACCAGTATTGAAATTGCCTTTCGAGGCACTTACTTGTGATACCGCTCCATTATCATAAGAGACACTCGACGTTTGGAAATTACCATTATTCATCACGGTAGATGAAGTGATATTTACAGTATCTCCGTTTTGATTTGTGGTCGTTGTAGTTGTGGTACTTCCTGTTTTTGTCTTAATTCGCGAACCAGTTTTAGTCTCATAGTGGTTCTTTGTCGTGGTGGTTTCGGTACAAGTGTCGCCTTCAGCACAACCAATGTATCCCGTTGGATCGGTTCCCGCTAAGGGGTTATTCATAATATAGCTATACGGGTTGATACTTTGGCTATTGCTAGGACTTTGTATGAAGGGGTCTACAGAGAGGAATCAACCAAGGTTATAGTCGTACACCCGCCCGTTCATATGAATGAGCGAACCTGATGTGCGTCCACCTGTTGGAAGCGTTTCAGCCTAAAGAAGCAGCGATATTAAAGAACGACTTTTGGTTACCGAGAGTGACTGTCCAAATCTGTTTTTTAAACTTTTTTCCATTAAAAGTAAGCATCCATACTCCAACAATTTTTACTTAAAACTTCGTGGCCAGCTTTGGCGACAAAAGCCCCGCTGGGTGGGCGGGGGATGCCAAAATTAAATTAGGGCTGAGTGTCCATAAGGATGCTTCTATTAACAGAAGCTGAACCACTAAATATTTCTCTGTCAATTAAGCTTAACAACTAAGTTCCGATTACCATCGTAGATGGTTTCAATTAAAAATGAACTACCGATATCCACAGAATCTAATACCTTTTTGGATATCGGCGTTTCAATTCCTAATTTATCATATATATCTTTCGTCATTACAAAGCATTCTATTCCATCACTTTGCTTTAACTTTAAGACCCAATCCTTATCGGAATAAAAATTAATGTCTATAACTTTAGCTCTCATTACTGTTCACCATTCACCCTTTTTAGGTTGTTAAGTTCAGGTATGAAGTGTTGCCTTTTTCCTCCAAGCCACGGCATTTGTGGTCCAGCGCGTCCAGAAAAAACTCTAACACCTGCCGGGATCTCCCAATATGCTTGTCTTGTCATATTGTTCCACTCTGGCCTCAATGCTAATCCCATTCGATTTATGAATTGCGAACCAGATAGAGAGGACATTTCTGTCATAAACCTTCCTTTAGCAAATGCATTTGTATTGTCATAATATCTCGTTAGGATCATTGGTTGTGTTAAGACTCGATCCGTATAAATTCCGAATAAAAATGTGTTTGCTGTATCAACATTCAGCCGACCACTTATGCCATATCCCCTCATCACAGGAATAAATGCACCTGCTACAGCGGCTAACTGACCGAAGTCTCCTGCGACAAGCTGCGCAACCTCATTACGAGGTTCATGCCACTGATTCATTCGACCTAAACTACCTTTATCTAAATGTAAAAATTCTTCGGACCATTGAGTCATCCCGTTGATTGTATTGGGAATTAAATTCTTAGCAAAAGTAGCTGCGCCGTCTCCGATAGTATTCGCTAACTCGAAATACATATCCGAATATTTACCCAGACCAGTGCGGCTACCAAATTCATAAGCCGCAGTCGATGTACCGTTTTGTTCGTTAACTCCATAAATTAATCGACCGCCATGCTTTTCAAGTTCGGAACCAACATCCATGATGTCCTGTTGGGGCCCTTGTACTACTAATACTTCGGCACCATTGTTTTTACCACCTCTTTGCTGCGGATTTCTGCTAGACGTATTGTCTTCATAAGTAGTCTTACATCCCATGTCAGACATATCCTTACCTTTGATATTGGTGCCTGTACTACAATATCCAGTTGGGTCAGTTCCAGACAAAGGATTGTTCATTATGTATGAATATGGATTTATACTTTGAGAGTTAACTGGATCTTGGATCAGCGGATCAACCGACATAAACCTACCAAGGTTATAATCGTACACCCGCCCGTTCATATGAATTTGAACGGTATAAGAAAAATGTTAAAGAGCGATGTTAGCTGTTTTTAAGACGATTTTTTGCTGTGTTTAATTCCGCTTTTATCACAGCAGATAATCTAGCATCTATTTTCTTGAGGGGACTTATGAGGGCCGCGAAATTACCCAGCTCTTTTCGTGTTTTTACCTTCCTAGCACGGCGAGTGAATCGTTTTGCACTAACTTTGTTTATGTTATGTAGCTCTCCGATGAGCTCTCTCTGCATTTTATGATATTTTGGAGAGCCTTGAGCTTTCAACGTTTGAATTTTTCCGGCAAGGGATCTGTATTCTTCTAGGATGTTTTTCACTGAACCATCTGCACTAACGAGCAAAGTGAATTGATGTAACTGTGCTCTCGTTGCTGACACTCGCTTCTTTGCAGGTGAGGTCTTTTTCGAGTTAACGGTAACATCGTGAATATCGATACGGTTGTTTCCGTACATTACTCGGCTTTTTTGATTGCTTCTGTGAGGTTCAACACCTTTCTTACCAAACATTCCATATAGCCTTCTCCTAATTTCCGTCAAATCAAGAGTATAGTTTTCATGCAGCGGACTTATATGTATATCGTCGTAATATCTGGTGTAGCGCAAACCTACACTTTCGAGCCAACCAACTAGCTCAGGCTCACAATCGTAGAAAATCAAATTTGCTATATCACCACTTATTGGGCTGCCTTGAACTAAATAGCCGTCTTTAGTGCATAAATGGCTTAGCGCGTTAGAAACCTCTGGTGAAAACTTGAAAAAGTATTGGAAAAGATTATTGATATGACTTTGCCTGATTGAAGGGAAGAATTGCTTTATATCATCCGCTACGACCACCTCTGTATTTAAATGATGACTCGCGTTTTGAACATAATCTCTACCCTTTCTACCTGCGGTGATGTATTTAGGGATCTCCACCTTATCTAGAATTCGAGATTTGATCATCTTAAGCACGTAGCTTAATTGCTCTGACGCTTTGAAGACTTCTCGAACAGTGCCGTCTTTCTTTATTTTTCTGAGGGCAAGCTTGTAATGGCTATCTGAATTTAAAATGAGCTTTCTAAGCGCTGTTTCTTTCAGGCCTACACTAGTAGCGAGCGTGGATAACGACGCAATTGGGTTTTGTTTATATTCAAACCAATGCGTCACTTGAGATAGCTTCCCTTGCTATATTTTTTAGCTGCATCGTGAGTTCTGACTCAGTATCTTCCTCTGCCAGTAGAACAAATATACTAATTGGTATCCCTAAACACTCACAAAGATTGTTAAGTGTAGTTATTGACGGATCACGCTTACCATTTTCAATTTTAGATAAGTATGACTTACTCAACCCACTTTTAGATGCAAGTTGCCCCAAAGAAACACTTTTAATTTCTCTACATTCCTTCAGTGTATTGCTTACATCAATCAAAATATTCACCTAGTAATAAATGGATTTATATGGCTGGTTGCACAATCAAGATTCAAGCTATTCACCTTGTCCGAATTCACCAGCCAGCATCCTCAACAAGAACATTGCCTTTGTTGCGATACTGAGCCACTTTATCCGAGACTTCGGCTTAATGCCTTGCTCTTCTAGAGACCGGATTACAGCATCCAGCTCCTGTATTGTGCTTTTGTCTACGGTGTTTGCGCACTTCTCTCTAGCTTTTTTAAGGCTAGCAATTACATCATCATTCATGATTAAAACCTCTTCAGTGAAAATCGGGTCGGATTTGACCCCGCCGCCAAGTCACATTTGCGAACCGATTTGAAACACCGAAGACAAACCAAGCCAACACCACAGAGAGTTTTCTCTGGAAACTCTCCCGCCGCACCAACAGTAATCACCGTCGTTCTTGATGTTATATCTTTCCATTGCCTCTCGGATTGAGGGTCTAGAATTACATCTTTGCAGGAAAAGTAGTTCATTTTGCATACACAAATGAACGGCCCAAAAGCCTTTTGCAGTTCACAATTATTAGAGGTTTTAAAGAGCACAACAGACGAATCGTCTGCACAAGTCAAATATTAGACAGAGGTGTCCTATTTGTCAACACTGTTTTTTTAACCACTTGGTTACACGGAATAAACCAAACCATGAATGCATCACATATGGAACATAAAGAGCTTATTTGCTTCATATATAGAACAATGAAGACATCATAAAATTTGACCAATACATTTCCATGCGCTATATATAGAACATAAAGCCATATAAAGTTTCATGTGTGACGCAAATGCCAAAATCCACAGTCAGAAGTTACTCCAGTTACACCGAAGAAGCGCTAACATTGTTGGCGAAGCTCATTCGTGCCTCAAGGCTGGAGAAAAAGATGAGTGCGCAGGAGGTTGCTGACCGCGCAGGTATTTCCAGAGGCATGCTTTCCCGCATAGAAAAGGCAGATCCTAAATGCGAAATAGGAGCAACTTTTGAGGTAGCCAGAATCGTCGGTGTAACATTGTTTGAAGCAGAGCCTAGCCGACTTACCATGCAGGTCAGGCAAATTGAAGAAAAGCTGTCACTGCTGCCTAAAAGTGCCCGAAAAACGAAGAAGGAAGTGATAGATGACTTCTAAACAGGATTATAAAGAAGCATTCGTCTGGATTTGGTTGCCCGAAGAAACCAAGCCTGTCGTGGCAGGTCGTCTCGCTCCTGATGGAGATAACTTGATCTTCAACTATGGTAAAAGTTACTTAGAGAGAGTGAAAGATGCAGTGCCTATCTATGAGCCTGAACTCCCCCTGCGTCCCGGTGCACTTCCGTTATTAGACGGGCTCAGTGTGCCCGGCTGTATCCGTGACAGTGCGCCAGATGCATGGGGCAGACGCGTTATTATCAACCGACGCCTCGGGTATAAAGGTGATGATATCGATACGGCTCAGCTAGACGAGTTGACCTATCTGCTGGAGTCGGGGTCTGACCGCATTGGTGCATTAGATTTTCAGCTTTCTCCTACCGAATACGTGCCGCGCTCTGCGAAGAATGTCACCATGGAGGAATTAGTAGAATCGGCAGAACGCGTTGAAAAAGGCGTACCGTTAACACCCGAGCTAGATCAAGCCCTGTTTCATGGAAGTTCAATTGGTGGCGCACGCCCAAAAGCCCTGATTGAAGAGGACGGAACAAAATACATCGCAAAATTTTCCGCCAGTAATGATATCTACAGTGTCGTTAAGGCTGAATACATCGCCATGCGATTAGCCAAACTGGCTGGCCTTGATGTAGCGCCGGTCAAACTAACCAAAGCCGCGAATAAAGATGTACTGCTGGTAGAACGGTTTGATCGTGTAGCTTCAGAGGAAGGCTGGGAAAGAAAGTCTATTGTGTCAGCACTTACCCTGTTTGCACTGGATGACATGATGGCGCGGTATGCCAGCTATGAGAGACTGGCAGAAATCATTCGACACAGATTTACTAAACCGAAAGAGACACTTCGGGAACTATTTTGCCGCCTGACATTTAATGTTCTTTGCGGCAATACAGACGATCATGCCCGCAACCATGCAGCGTTCTGGACTGGCCACACACTAACGTTAACACCGGCCTATGATATATGCCCTCAAGGGCGTACCGGAAACGAAGCGTCTCAGGCCATGCTGATTGCAGGTAGCAATAAAATGAGCCAACTCACAACCTGCCTTCTAACCGCGCATAACTTTCTGCTATCGCAGGAGGAAGCTAAGGCTATTTTTGAACATCAAATTCAGATTATTAAAGCTAACTTTGATGCCGTCTGTGCCGAAGCTGAACTGTCTGAAATCGATAAGCGGTTGTTTTGGCAGCGGCAGTTTTTAAACCCTTACTCGATAACACAATAGCACCCGGCGGCGCTATTTCCCGTTAAGCGCTGCGGGGTGGGTGCGCTGATAGGTCTCTACCAGCTGTTTATTAGTGACATGAGTGTAGACTTGCGTGGTTGAGATATCAGCATGCCCTAACTGTTCCTGAATAATGCGAATGTCTGCGCCATTCTCCAACATCTGGGTGGCGGCGGTATGCCTGTATAAATTGCATGCTCCCTTTCTGCGCACGCCAGCGTAAGTCACATATTTTCGAACCAAGGAAGATAATTGCTGCGGTGTAAACGGCGTGCTTCGGTCATTTAAAAATAATGTGTCACCCGAGGCGATACTGGAAAGCTTCGGGCGAATGGTATTCAAATAACACGTCACCATTTCACTTGTGCGTTTAGCGATTGGTACGATGCGATCCTTTCGTCCTTTACCGTTTCTTATTCGAACCAAATCCTTGACAGTATCTACATCAAATACGGCCAGACCGGCCAGCTCTGCCCGCCTCATACCTGACGCATAATACATCTCAAGTACAACTTTATCGCGCACACCTTTGGGGCCGTAAAGTTCAGTTTGTTGAAAAATCGCTTCGAGCTCTTCGGGCGACAAAATCCCTTCAGGCAAGCGCCTTGGCCTTTTAGGCACAAGAAACTTATCTGCTGGGTTGTTTTCAAGATATTCCAGCTCATATAGTCGCCTGAAAAACACTCTTACATGAGTAAGCTTATTACGACGCGTTGAAATATCCAACATTTCACCATTTGGCTTAACTTGCTTTATGAGGAAGCGCCGGTATCCCTCTAGCTGTGATAACGTTATAAGCGAAATATCAGAGATGCCATTTGAATCACAGTAGCGTACAAACTGATTCAATGTACTGCTCTTGCCCTCGATAGTTCTAAAGGACTGCTCCCTCGCCAAACAGTCCTCTAAATACAAAGCTACGGCATTAGTAACCTTTAAATACTGGCTATTCATACGCTTTTCGCCTTCACTGCATGGCTCACAAGCTCACGGATTGCGGACGAAGTTGTTAGCATATTATTGATATCACCATTAGCTTCGGGAAAGTATGATTGAGCTGCGATACCTAATTCCGTCAACTGTTTACACACCAGATTCGAGTAACGTTGTCCAGCTGCATGTGCAGCAAATATAACCGTAACTTGATGTACCATGCTTTTAGCAAGCTGAGTGAGCATCATTTCGCTTAAAGTGTTGAGACCAAGCAGCCCGACAGTATTAGTCACACCCAATTGAATTAAGCTTAATGCTTCCAAAGGAGAAGACACGAGTACTATCTTCGTTTCACTGTTTAGTACTTGGGCATTAAAAAACGAACACCGCTCTTTGAAGAGTGTCATGCGGTGAGCACTCCCGCGACGCTGATATTTGGCGATTTTTCTGCCATAGACATCAATCAGTTGACCGTCGGGTCCTCTCACAGGAAATGTGATACAGCCTCGAAGCGCTTCCCTGCCATTAGGCTTAATAATACCTTGTCGCTGTAGTGCCCCTCTGGCCATAGCACCTTCGATACTCTCTCCCTCGGGCAACAGTCGGCCAAAACTTCTGTCGCAAAAACCGACGTTAAACTCGCTGATAATCGACGCCGACAGCCCCCTTTCGTGGATTAGATAATCTGAAGCTCGCTTAGAAGCAGTCAGCGCAGACTGGTAGTGTAGAAGCGCCATCTCGACGTACTCTCGCTCCATTTGCGCTGAAATAAGGCAGGATGGGCAGCTAAGCGCCCAATCCTGTTGAAAGTGAGTGTCCATCTTACGCACTCCCCGGATGACCGATAGGCCCAGCTGAGGATGGCGGGTAAAGAGTTAAATGATGACTGCGGTTCGCAAATTTCTCGAGCACGGCTGTATGCTTTTTTTTAATCGACAAACTTTGGATCCACTCTTGCTGAGGCACCACGGACGCTAAAATCAGACTAGTACTTCCAAGTAGGTTATCCAGTGTTGCCACCATCATGTCGGCAATAAGTGGCGTGACTATGCGATAACACCAGTCATCAATCACAACCACATCGGGCTTATAAAGTTTGTCATGAAGCTTTGCTTCCGGATGGCCAATGCTGGCGAGATTAAGCTCTTCTAAAAAACTATCAAAGTCCCAAAAATATACTGTTTGATTCGCCATCAACGCCGATACTGCTAAAGCGCTGGCAATGTAGGTTTTGCCACACCGCTGGGAACCTTCCAAGACAATATTGTTTTGGTTTTTAAACCAGTGACCTCTAAATAGCCCCTGCAAAGCAGACTTATTCAGTTCTCGGTAGCCGCTGTACAGCACATTGTCTGGATGAGCCAGCTTGTACTGCACATTCGCTTTCTTAATTTGGTTAGTACGCTTGGTTTCGTCTCGCCCTACCTTTTCGCAATCTAGTAAAAAGTCCACCGCTTCAAGCGTTGCCTCATCAAGATTGTTCGGCTGCTTGAGCATCACTTCAAGATTATCAGCCATATTGCCTAAACGTAGCGCTCGCATTTTGTGTAGAATTGTCGACGTATTCATAGTTGCTCCCCTCTACTTGAGCCAGCTTCACTTTTGATGATTGCTGACACCAGACGCAATGATGGTGAGCTGCGACGCATCGCCACGCTTGCTGCATTCTCAAAGGCGATATTCCCCCACTTTTCAGCCAGTTTCTTGAACTTGGCACAGCGGCTTTTCACATTTGGCGCTGTTTCAGATAACCCATCGTACTGGGCATCAATCAGTGACGTAGTGGCAGGTCCTACGGAAACTGCCCAATCGTGCAACTCGCGCTTGTTAAGCGACGCATAGGCACGATGCGTGCTAGGCATATGGGTCGGTGTGGTGGAGAAAGCATTTTGAGTATTACTTAATAGATGCTCAGCCACCGTTTCATTGTCGTAGCTAAAACGGATAGCAACGTCAGACACAAGCTGAAGCACCGTTTTACCAATCAGCTGGTGAGGCACTGAGTAATAATGACCTTCGTAAAGTATGTGGTATGTCTTGTCGACTTTACGTGGTTTACGCACACTCCAGACGACAAACTCCTCATCTGGCAACGCACTTAGCACCTCGCGCTCATTTTCCTCAAACCAAGAGCGCCGACTCCCTTCGAATTTTGCGAAAGCTTTATTATTAAACTCATCCATCAGCGGTTTGATTGCATCGTTAAGTTCATCTATTGAGAAAAATGCCTGCCCGGTGAGCCTGCTTAAAATGTAGCGGTAGCCCTGACGGACCGCGTTTTCGACTCTTGCTTTATCTTGTGGATGATAGGTACGCGCCGGTATGATGCCCGTTGCATAGTGAAGACCAAACTCTTCATACAGAGGGTTAAGCTTTGGCTCTTTACCTGATTTGATGACTGCCGCTTTAAGATTATCTGGTACGATGTACTCCGGTACGCCGCCAAAAATAGTCTAGCATCGATTTATTCACCGCTATCCAGTCTTGCTGGTTCTGCGTGTGGCAGGCACAGAAATATGTGAGCCCCGAGTAGCCAAGGATACCAACGAATAACTCAGCCTTCTTTTTAGTTCCAGTTTTGGCATCAGTAATAACCGGGCGCTTCCCGGCAAAATCGACAAAGACGACTTGGCCGGGATGATAATGAAGTAGCATGGTTGACGATGTTTGCGCCTGATACCGGTTAACCTCGTCATAGACATGAGAGAGACTGTAAACAGGCCCTTTTGCATTTCGTACGAAAACACCATAGGCCGACTTCACATCCAGCCCATGCTTTTTCATGAGTGAAAGTAGAAACGGGACATCGGGCTTCTCTTTTACAACGATAGGATTGCTGGCTGTTTTTAACCGGCTGATTAACTCCGAGTCACGTAAAGCATGTATATTTTCGAATTGTTCCGGACATTGAGAAACTCTCTCAGCAATTCGTTTTATTGTTGGCCGTGAAAGGCCAGAGAGCCGGGCTAAAGAGCGCTGCGACATAAGCTCGTTGTTATTTATCGCTTTTAAACACTGCTGCGCGACAATACGTTTTTTTTGAATGGTATCCATCATATGCCTCGTTAAGTAATTAGGCACAGCAACACGCAGACAATAAAGAGAAAGCCTGTCTTGCGTAATTAGCAAACACGGTCTACATTCGTAATGAGAGTTATTTAAATGCAGTTCCAAAAGCCGCTGAACGCCAATTCAGTGGCTTTTTGTTTGCGCTGTGCAAAAAGTCGATATTGGTTTAAGACTTATTTTCCTTATTGCCCTCCTCAATTAACGTGAATTGCTGCACTCGCTGATCCGACAGCCATATTGCCAAGTCATCTGTGAGAGCAAAGCTACCTCGCTTGTTCTCCAATTCGAAAACCTGCACAGGCAGTACCCCTCGCGACTTAGCTTTGCGAAACGCACTACTGGTAGGGAATCCCAATTGATGCGTTAGGTTTTTACCGCCCAACAGCACCCCATGCTCTTTCAGTAGTTCATTCCTAATGCTGTCTGCGAATAGGAACCGGATAATATCTTCGTCTACGACTCGCTTCGTCACACTTATTCCCCTTTTATGAAAGTGGAAGTTGAGCGTAGTGTGCTGAATTAGAAATGCGCCAGAGGGATTAAATAATTAATTTAATTTTTTTCAGTGCGACAGCGAGTGACTGAGCTAGACTTGTAAGGTAATTTTCAAGCTGGACAAGCACATGGGGCGAAACTCACTACTCATTCTGCGCATAGCGACTAAAGAGCTCACTGTCCGACTTTGCGAGGCGCTAAACATACCCGTGAATGGTGATGCGCTAGAACGAAAGCTCAATATGTATAAACCGGCTCGATTCAGAGATGCGAAAGACAGAAATGGAAAAGCTAAAAAGCATATTCTGGGGCTGTCACAAATGCACAGAAAGTCGGAGAGCAAATATCTTGAAGCTGCCGCCCTACACGATGTCACCATTGAACCACCTCTGGATGGGGAATTTTATCAACTGCTAGCAGCGCTTGAGAAAGAGGTGACAGTGACAGAAGCATTGACGACACTACCTACACCAACGAAGTCGATAATCATGGAACTCTTAATGGCTTTTTCGGGAAATGGCGCAAATTCGGCAACCATCATCGTTAAACATCTAAAGGGGGGTCGTACGGATAAGCCCCTAGCACTTTATCTGGCGGCAATGTGGCTGTCACAAGAGTTTCGCACTTCTCTTGAAGAGGATGCAGCCTACAAACTCGATGTTCTGCTTTGGCATGCAATTCGACATGGAGAATTGAAGTATGTGGAGGACGACATAATTAAGTACGTTACCAAGCAACTCCCCATGAATGTTGTCGCTTCAGATTTTTTCCCTGATACTGAGCACTGGAAAAATAGCTCGTGGGTCGCTCAGACAAGTCAACTCGAATGGACAATGAAAGCAGTTCTATACAACACGCATGGCCCCACATTAGCAAACAAGCAAGCTAGCGTCAGGCAAGAATTCTTTATCAGGTTGATGCTTTCAGATCTCGATATATTACTGGATGAAATCAGCGTGAAAGAGGGCTCGAAGGAGGGGAAATGGCACGACAACGAGAGGGGCTTTGACTTCGTTTTCACTGAATTGAACCTCCCCTTTTTCCCAGTTTCAGATGTTAGAAAGGGAATTTCTCGTCCAGCTATTTCACCAGAATTTCACTGGTTATCTTAATTGAGTGGAATACCAAACCTTTCCTTAAACGCTATAATATATGGCAAGATTTAACTGACATATTAACCACTAATGGCAATATCTTTTAAAATGACTGGTACTGCCATTTTGGAATAGGTGGCAGTTTTCATTGGACTGTACAATTGTAAATCCCAGTCATCCTTTACCACCGTTCCAAACGAGGTTGCCACCTTAAAATAATTAAAGATAGTGGCAGGATTGTTATCTTGAGTATTGGGCTGGGGTTATTATCGAGACTACAGGTAAATAGTAAGTCATATATTCTCTATGCAGAGGGCGCATGAAGTTGAAAAAATGCGTCGACTTTTAAAAGGGTACAAGGTAAACACAATTTGCTTACCGCTGGTAAACAAAAAGCGTCAACCGCAGATTGATTACTGCCGGTAATCAGATAGTGTTTACTATCCTATAGATCTAGAACAGCTGACATTATCGGTTTAGGATTGCTATTGAGAAGCAGTCTCGGTAATTAATCATTCCTGATTTCTTTCTGCTAAACTTGGAATACGTAAAGCGAGTATCGGGGGACAGTAATGGACCAACACAGCAGCAAATCTGAAGTGACTCTTGAAGAGTTAGAGGCAGAACTAGTTACCGTTATTGATGACCCCGAACTCAGAGACGAATGGGTGAATAGCCCCATACCTATTTTGGAGTTAAGGACGCCAAAAAGCTTTTTCAATACTGCCGAAGACAGGGCAAGACTGATGCAGGTCCTGTTGGAGATGAAATTCGGCGAAATGGCTTGAGGTCGTTACTACCCAATCCTCTGAAATCCCATGTCGCACGATTTGGAAACCCTCACTCGTTGAAAGCAAGCTGAGTGAAAAAGGGTATATTACCGATATAATCGTCAAAACCGAGACCGTCGAGTTGAAAGTTCCTCACGCCCCTTGGCTAGTCCGGCATGGTAGCGGGTAAACGTCTTCTACTATGTCTGCATCGGAAGAGCATCCCGAGGCTGTATCCACCTGATCAAGTTTCAATTGATTGCAGACCCCGCCGAACCGGGATTTGGTATCAATGAGTAGACTCAGTCCATATTTGGCGATTGAAATCAAGGAAAGCTCAAGAAGTCATGAATTGGTTTCGCTAAGGTTAGTGCTTCTCTATCACCAGAAACATCTAACCGATTGAGCTTTTTATGGGGACCATACAAATCCCAGTTTCCTTGATGCATACCCACCACAATGTTCAAAGGGTGTACTTTTTGAATCGCAGCAATCATTTTCAAATGCATAGCTTGTGCGCTACCACCTACAAACATTGTTGGGGCTAAGTGCAAACCAGTATCATCTAATGATACACCACAAGTTTCATCTGTGTGCCAAGAGTGGGCGGTAACAAACATTCCAATAAAAGAAACCATCAACTCCGGGAATGGAGGGAGCGACTTGCACTCATGTGCGGCTATCACGTCTTTGCTTGAAACCCTGAAGAACGAACGTTTTCCCTTCGCATAGTCATCATCTCTCACTTCTTCAATGCGAGTGTTTCTTTTCACAACAGATAGGTCAGGCGCAAAAGAAATGTATTCATCTAGCTCGGAATAAATCTTTAGCTGCTGCCTAATTTCATAGGCTCTTTCTCCAAGCGATGCGACAACATAAGAGAAGTTATCAGGATTACCACTTGGTGATGTTAGATAGCGAAATTCATCGCCAGTAGTAAGATTTTCGACTGAAATATCAAACTGCATTTGCTCATAATAATCGAGTAATGCATGAAAACACCCAATTTCAAATGATGCAGAAAGTTCTCGTTGCTTTTTGCTATATACCAACGAATAGTCATCAACAAATTGCGTGACCATCTTTTCAACGTCAGATAACCACGCACTACTCGTTTTCATACGAGTCCTTTGCAAGATTGAAAACGATGTCGTTAACTGAATTCAGCCCCATCACGAATCTATTTATTTCTAATTTCGCAATGATGTTATAAAAGCTTTCAACCGTCTTATTGATTTTGCGACTTCTAGAGGCGTTGAATTTGATACTTTTACCATAACTTATTGGTATATCTGAGCCCAGACCACAATTTGTTGAGCTTCGAGCCGAGCTGTCTAATGGACCAAGTACAAGCTGATAAAATGAGTTGAGCACGAACACGACCTTAAGCATTTCATCGTTCCAGTTATTTGAATAGAGCTTGATAAGGTGCGGGTTATCCTTTGTTTTAACGTATTCTAGCTGTCGCTTAAAGGCGGAAACTCGTTTATCAATAAGCTGCCTTAGGTCGTATTCAAGGTATTCCGATAGCTGTTTTTGAACTTTTTCGTGCGCCACTCAATTGCTTCCTGCTCAGTTCATTGGATCCAACCCCCGCCGAAGTGGGATTTGGATTCAAGTTAAGACCACTCCATATATAGCTTGCCTACCACTTTGTCGACAAAAGCCCCGCTGGGTAGGCGGGGGTATGCGAGATTAAGTCGAAGAGTGACTGCCCTATTTATACTTCGGCAGATTCCCATTTTATTTTTCTAAACGAAAACCCACCGAAGAGAATTTAAGAGAAGTGACTATGGAATCACAGAGTGCTTTCAGGTTTTATTTACTTTTTTGCCACGGCATCACTTGAAATACGATTATAAAAAGACAAACATGCATCCTCCTCATTTTTGAAGAGATCTTCATCATATGTTGTTCCTCTCTCAAAATAGTATACACGCCATGTCCCATAAGAGTAGTCTAGGCAATACCCTTCAAAGCTACAATCACCGTCAAGCGAGTAGATCGTTTTATTGAAGCCTTCACTTTCAAGTCGCTTTCTAAGTTCTTCTCTATTCATTTATTGGCCTAATATAATTTAATTCCCGAAGAGTTTTAACTCTCATGGGAAGTATATGCTGTGTCCCTAATCCGGGTTGTCCGAATGCAGGTGCAATGAATCCACTTCTTACTGGAATTGGCCTTAATACTTCGTACATAGTATAGGGAGAATTTTGAAACCCTTGCGGCAAAGCTCTTTGCCCGAACGGTGTGCCCGCAGGTGAAACAAAAAAACCATTTTCAGTGCCATATCTGTCAATTCTGGTTCCCGGCCTTAAGGTGCCATTGGTAGAACCACCTACAAACCCCATATTTGTTGGCCAGTAAAGTTGAAGTTGAGTACTTCCCCTCATCTGGGCTAACTGGGATTCTAAAAACTGAATGTCTTGCCTAGTTAATGGCCCCTGAGGTCTTGCAACATTGAAGTTAGGGTTTATCTCTTTTATTTGCCTGAAGAGCCTACCATATTGCGCATTAATAAATGGCTGTAAACCATTCGAGCTAGCTGTTCTTCTTCTTGCACCTCTAGACGCAGTTAGCTCTCCTTCACCTGCAATTACTGAAGCGCTAAACTCACCTTCAAACTCTTCATCTACCACACCATCAACAATTCTATTTACTGTGTCTCTTGTGTGCCGATTGTGACTTGCAGACTGCGCTATAGATTTTTGAGAATTAATGTCTGACTGCTTCCCGACACTGGCAACCGTACTCGCTACAGCAGCTTGCCCTCTATCCGAGCCATTGCTTGTCATGTGTAGGTTACCTTGACTATCTTTGCCAACGTATCCCACAGTATCACCATCAGAATTCGTTATTGCCTGTGTTGTACCTGCTTCTAGTCCATCAGCACACCCCTGAAGAGTATCATCAGTTGAGCAATAGCCGGTTGGATCAATCCCTGACATAGGATTATTCATAATATAGCTGTATGGATTGAGGCTTTGGCTATTGGTGGGCGCCTGAATCAGCGGGTCCACCGACATAAATCGCCCAAGGTTATAATCGTACACCCGCCCGTTCATATGAATGGCGCACGACTATGATTACATCCTTAAAGAGAAGGCAAGCTGTTAAAGAGCAAAGGCTTTTTTATCGTAAATACCCTACCACTGAGACTAAATCAAAACAAAGCGATTTATTGGTGATAGGCTGTTGCGCTGGACTAATAACTATAAAAGACGCTGCTGATGTCGATTTTATACATCATCGGAAACGGTTTTGACTTATTTCACGGACTCAAAACTTCGTACTCTGACTTCCACGAATACTTGAATGTAAACGGAGTAAACTTCGGTGATACTGCCGAGTTTTTTAATTTCACTGTCAATGAAGATGGACTTTGGAAGGATTTTGAAAATGATTTGGGTAGTTTTGATTCTGACAGCTATTTTGATTACTACAATGAAATTGACGTAACTCACGAAAATTTTCGACCAAGTGAGGTATACGGACTAGAAGATGAATTGACTAATCAATCGGAATTACTCGTGTCCAGCATTCAAGAGGCTTTCACAGAATGGGTAGAGCTAATAGAAATTGACGCAGAACGCAGAATCAATACGTTCACATCCTCTGATTTTTTTCTGTCCTTCAACTACACATCAACGCTTCAAACAGTGTATTCAATTGATAATGCACAAGTCTGCCATATCCATGGTGCTACATCTGAACACTCAGAGTTAGTTTTCGGGCATGGTGTTGAGATAGCGGAAGTGCCTGAGTTAGATGAAAACGGCGATTCGTTACGTACCATGTTTAGCGATGCCGAAGGTAACGCGGGCATACCGCTAGCCATTTTGCAAAAACCGGTTCATGAAACGATATCTCAGCATGAAGAATTTTTTCATAGACTCAAGGGGATTCAACGCATCTTCGTTTTAGGGCACTCATTCAGTGATGTCGATTTGCCTTATTTCGAATTGATCCACAAAAATAGTCCCGATGCACCATGGCGCGTCAGTTTTTACGACGCCGACGAACAAGATAGACTGCGCGAACAGCTAGCAAAAGCGGGAGTATCAGTTGAACAAATTGAATTCATCAGCATTGAAGATTTGTGCTAATGAAGAAATTCGATGTTTTAGCTACATCAAGGTTCGGGGGAATAAATACTCGGCAGGGTGGCAGCGGGATGAGTGCGAACGTAGTCATCCCTCAGTTTTCCAACAGCGATATGGGTATACACTTGTGTGGTGCTAACATCTTCATGACCAAGCATCTTCTGGACGGTTAACAAATCAGCGCCACTATCCAACATAACGGTCGCAGTAGTGTGGCGGTAGAGGTTACTCGCACCACGCTTTGAAATGCCAGCCCGCTGCTTGTATTTTGATATAAGAGAACTGACCTGACCGCCGTTAAATTGCATTCCTCGGTTATCTAAAAACAAATAATCACCGGAATGGTAATTGACGAGCTGAGGGCGAATGTCTTCTTTGTATCGCTTGATAAGCTCTAATGCTCCTTCAGCAATCGGAATAATACGATCCTTATTTCCCTTACCTTTGCGAACAAATAGAAGCTTTGCGTCATAGTTAATACTTTTAAGTGTCAGAGTGGTGATTTCATTACGTCGAATGCCACAGGAGAAAAACACTGCCAGTATGGCGCAATCACGAACACCGTTCTCACCTGTCACAATTGTTTGCTTGGCAATAGCGGCCACCTCTTCAGGCTGGAGTATGTCTTGCGTAATTAATCTCTCTGCCTTAGGCGTCTTTACCTTCTCAGAAAGGTTGATTGCGAGATGATCGCTCTGAAATAAATACCGGCAAAAAATTCTGACCGCCGTAATTTTGTTGCGTCGTGTTGCTCGGCAAATAAGCCGTTTTGTTTGTGGGTCTCGGTATTCATGCAAATACCGCATGAAATCGAGAATGCCGTCTTTGTTTAAATCGCAAACATTGAATCCGTGTTTGGAGATATACCAACGCACGAACAATTGAAGGTTATGTCGCTTGCCTTCAATTGTCCGCAGGCTTTGCTCTTCAAGTCTGCAATGGTCAAGATAAGACGCTAATGCTTGAATAAGTGAGGGCATAGATGCTCGTTAGTATGCGTTTGTGTTGCCTGACTAGCGTCGATTTGACCCAACACTCTGCCCATCATTTTTGATTTTGACCACACACTGCTGATGCTCTCACCAATGACGCCTTCAAGCTTATCAACGCGAATATCAACGCCTTCAAGCAAACGTCGAACGTGTGCATAATATCGGTTACCCGAAGGTGTACGAGAAAACGCAATAGTTACCGATTCAACGTCATGCTCCAACAGGTTTGATAAGTGTTCGTCGTCAAAATAGGACATATCAAGCATCGCTATCGCATTGTAAACACCTGCTGCATGCAAACATATAACATCAAAAGGCGACTCACACAGAAGGATATGCTTGAACGTTTTCATCGCTTCATGCTGGAAAAATAAACCCGTTACATCTGGCCTGACCGTGTAGTCTGTCTCAGCCCTTTTTATCAGAGGGAAACTGGCAATGCGTTGCCCAAATGCGCCAGCAAGGTCGCCATTACCATCAAAGATTGGGACAAATATCATCCCTCTAAATCGCTCTCTGCCATTAGGCTTGAACAACCCGAACCGTTGATAGACACCACGAATTGCCTCCTCTTCTGAAGTGCCCATAAAGGCCTTTGATAATGACCGATCAGAAAAGCCCAACCTAAAAGTTTCCAATACTTCGCTGTTATTTAGCTCAAGAACCCTACTCAGATAATGTTGAGCGGCAGGATCAGATTGCAACGACGATGCATAGTGTGACACCAGCATCTCGGTAAACTGGAACTCCGTCTCTTGCGAGAGCAACGATGAAGGGCTGTATACCTGCCATTGGTTATATAGTTGCGACTCCATATTAACAATCCTCCATATTTATGAACTCTGCGTCTTCATAGGCAGGCGGCATCAGCTCTATGGGGTAACTGTTGTTACAGAAAGTCTGGATAATTTTCGCCGCGCCGTCGGATGTGGGTAACTTAGCTTGCCATTCATTGGGTGACATAGTGCTTGTCAGAATGACACTTTTCTCACTTGCCCATTTACAGAGAAAATCTATAACAAAATTTCCTACCAAATCTGTGATGGACTTTTCAAGCCAATCATCAATTACAATCACAGAAAACTGATCGTAAACGCGATAGAGCTCATGCATTTTCCCTTCTACACTCGCAACGGCAATGTCTTCGATAAACTTATCGAACGTGACAAAGTACGTTTTTTTCTTGTTTCGAATAGCCATCACCGCTAAGGCAGAAGATACCCACGTTTTCCCGCTCTTCTCAACGCCCTGTAACAAAATGTTGTGGCTATCATTAATCCAAAAAGGTCTGAATATCGCATTTAATGCCTGTGATTTTATTTTCCGAGGCCCAGTTAGCATCAATGTTTCTTGAGACGCATTAAAATAAGGTACATGGGCATCGCGAATGGCTTTTGTAATGCGTGTGTCCTCGCGCTTGTTAAGCTCATAATCGAGTATAAAGTGCAAGGCTTCTTCAGTTTCTTTGCTTAGAACATTAGGTGGGCGATTCAGTGATTCAAATCCTTCTGCGCCCCCGCTGCATTTAAGCCGTTTAAGTTTGGTAGATATGGATTCCATAGTCATTCCTAATGAAGTCTGTTGTTGGTCTGTGATTGGTTAAGCATCAATGTGACGAACCGCAGTGACGGTGATGAGTGATTCAGGGCATTTTCAGACGCTTTCTCAAACGCTTCATAACCATGTTTTTCTGCTAGCGATTTAAAATCTCCACAACGTTTTTTAATACTGGGTGCCCCATCGGGTTTGTTTTCAAATTGCGCATTGATAAGTGCAATGGTATTTGGCCCAACTTGGCTAGCCCATTTCAGAAGTTTAGGTTTGCTGAGATTTGCGTAAGCGGCGTGTTTAGGATCTCGATGTGATTCCTCTGTCGTCATCCCACCAATTTCTGTAGACAACTTATGCTCTGCAATTGGACAACTCTCATAATAGAAATAAACGTGTGTCTGAGAAGTGCGATAAGACACCCGTTCTCCTATTAATTCATAGGAGACTGAATACCAGTGATTTTTTACCAAAATGTGGTAATTACTATTCACCTTGCAATAGCTCAAAGCGCTGAGTTTAATTAAAGGAAGTTTGGGTAAAGGCGACAACGCTGGTTTTTCACTTTCCTCGAACCATTGTTTTCGACTGCCTTGGAGCCGCTGGAATGGTTTAGCATTGAATTCAACAACTAGAGGCCTAAGCGCAGCGTTAAGTTCTTCTATTGAGAAGAACGTTTGCGCTACTAATTTTCGTAGAAGGAATTGATAGGCGTGTCGTACAGCTGCCTCCGCGCGCGCTTTGTCTTTTGGCTTATAACTGCGAGCTGGCTCTATATGCGTCGCATAATGCAACGCCATATCTTGGTACAGGCGGTTTAGTACAAATGATTTCCCCGGTTTTGACACGGCTGATTTTAAATTATCAGGCGTAACATATTCAGGCACCCCTCCCATCTCTTCAAACAGTTTTTCATGGCAAGTTACCCAGTCATCGACACACTGTGTTGCACATGCATAGGCAAACACCCAATTAGAATGTCCTAATGTGGCGATGAATAATTCAACTTTTGTTTTTTCACCCGTCGATGGGTCAGTTATCGAAGGACGTTTACCTGCAAAATCAACAAAGACGACCTCACCGGCTTTGTATCGAAACATCATCGAAGATGTTTTCTTGTCCTCAAATTGAGCGAACCCATCATAGAACCCAGACTGACAGACGGGCTTAACACTTTTTTCTTTGCACTGCTCGCAATAAACCAGATAGGCCTCTTTCTTTAACAGGCTGTGTTTGTGAATAAAGGACAGCAAGGACGCATAATCAGGTTTTGGTTTATCCGCAACGGCTGGACGTTTAAGTAACGCCAGCAGCTTAGAATCCGGTATCGAGTTTACTTCCTCAAATTGTTCTGGCGCTTCGCGAACTTTTTCCACGACGGATGTCACTGTAGGTCTGGTTAACTTCACCTTTTTTGTTTCTGCGCGCAAAGAAAACTCTTTCCCTTCCAAAATGGCAGGCAAAACCGAATTTATAACTCTGCGCTTTTCCGCAAGTATTTGTGATTGCTTTCGACTAATCATTGAGCCTCCTATGAGTAGGAGTTAGCTCGATGTAAGGCGCACTCACTACTTGGATACGTATCGGATTGTCCTTGTTAACGATTATCAGCTTCGATGCCGATGCTGGAAGTCGCTCGCCATCAGACCTATCTAAGGGGCCTGTAGCTTGCAATGCTGCCAAAACGGCATCTGCAATTACGCGTTGTTCTTCAGAAGGTTTCATCTTCATCCTCACTTATCTGGTATATGAATTTTCAAAACACACAGCCACGCTCAATCAAAAAACTTTGACCGAACCTTGCGAAAATACTGATGAGTAACTACAGTTGAAGTTGTCGAGGACTGCAACCGCAGACCACATCAGAGCCGATAAGTTGAGACTTATCGGCTTTTTTGTTGAAGGTAAAAAATTGACTGTCACTCGTTACATATTTGTTTCCCCCCTTTCATCTTTTACCGATAACCTTTGCTCTGCCAACCACAGCGCTACATCTTCTGTTAGCGCATAGCTTCCACGTTTGTTTTCAAAATTCATTAATGGCACCGGAATATGCCCTTTGAGCTTTGCCTGCCGAAACGCATTGCCGGTCTCAAACCCGAGCGCCCTGTAAAGCGCATTCCCATGAAGAAGCACACCATGTAATTCCATCAGGTCTTGCTTAATTTTTGTTGCGAGCTGTTCGACTGTGTCGTTATCAGTGGGCTTACTCACGCTCAGAGGTCCTTAAAATTTGCTGGAGCTGTAAACATAGAGCGATGTTTCAATAATTATTAAGGTGATTTTTCAATTTTCTAAAATCCCCTTCGATGTAAGCGTTATTCAATGCCTCTATGTGTTTTTGGGCTATATTTGTAATTGCCCTTAACCGAGCGCTACGAAAATGAAAAAAAGAAAAAGCGATGCCTTAATTCTTGCTGCGATGCAATATGCAACAGAATTTTGTATTTCATGCGGGATCAATGTGACAGGATATGCAATAGAGAAGGCAGTGATTTCTGAGAGTAAGCGCAACAAACATGGCGTAACGCATAAAAACGGAAAATTTGATAATCACCTAAAAGGCAGAGCTAAAATGAACACCAAAACGGTCGCGCAGTTGTCCAAGGCTGCTAGACAAAAAGGTGTAAGGTTGATCGCTTCAGATTCGACTGAGCTCATCCGTGTTCTAGAAGGTATTGAGAAAGGTATTTCTTATCGCCAGCAGCATACCTATTTATCTGACGTTGGCGATCATGCAGCCAAAAAGCTCTCTATCGATTTGCAATTCAACTCTTCCGACTGTCTTAACGACATCATCCACTTTGCTCACGTTATTCCGTCAGACGAACTGTTAGCGGTTTTGCTCGTAAGCCTGCAATCACTTCCGAATTATCAAGACAATGATGTTACAGATAAAGAAGACCTTGTCTTTGGCGCTGTTTCTTTTGCGATATTAATGACAAGCGTTGATTTGATTCGAAGTCACTTACATCAATTTTTGGTAAATTACGTTTTTTACAACGATGCATTATTGCCTGTACCATTGTATGGCAATGTGAAGCGACAAATTGATAGCACGATGCTTGAGCAGCACTACTTCATTCTTTCTAAATTATTCGAGACGATGGAATGGCTATTGAATGGCGAGCCACTGGCTGCACAACGAGAGTTCTGTTGCCGTCTCGCTCATGCTGATTTTGATGAGATTTTGGTAGATATAGAATACCAGATGGGCGTACCAGATAGTGAACCTAAAGAGAGTGTGAGAGGATTATGTTTTGTCTTTTTGCCGCTCTCTAAACCATTTGCACTGAAGCACTTACCTCGGCGCTGATCTATTTCTGTATTAGCAAGCTAAACCCATAATTGAAGAAAGAATCAATCATTGTCGTTGGCAAAAGCATTTGCATCAATCCAATCTGTATCATTAATGCTAAGAAAACGTTCCGCCACTAAACGCTTTTTCAATCTTTCTACTGCCTCTACCTTGTTGGCATATTGAGTTCTCTTAAGTGTACTTTCTGCTGTTACATTCATTGAACCATAATGGACCCTAACACCAACAGACGCACCAACTTGTGGGTCATGGGGGGATGGAATGACTTCAAACTTTAATTCTGGCTTATCCATAATGAAACTGACGCATCGAAGAGTGATGTTAATTATCGTACAGCAAATGATAACCAACACGGAAATGTGCACAGTGCCTTTACCCTTTACTTAAGCAAAAAGCAAAAAGCAAAATTTCCCCAGTTGCTACAGAACGATCAATGAACGCTGTTCAAAAATTTTGGTCTGTTTAAATTGAAAATATCAAACCTAAATATTAACGGCTTTTTATATAAAAAGTTTTGATCACACAGAATCGTTTTTAGTCTATCTTTTAAGGGAAGAAATAATTTTCTGCTAAACACATAGTTGTTTATCGAATTCATTGGTGGCAAGCCTTTTTGGAATGCATGGCATACTGCTTTTGGAAAGAGTGGAAAGAATACTTGGACTATGCATGTGCATATTCCGATAATTCTAGACCATTAGTCCAAACAACTTGCCACCCTAAAAACCAAATAAGATAAAGCTGCAACTTACGGCATTTTGCGTTTCTGACATGTGATTTGGATTCAGTCGTTCTCGACGTGTGAATTTTTCAGTTCATTTCTAACGTTGAAAGATATTCGTTTTTGTTAAAAACGAACTGGCTTTTTATAAGAAAACCATGAGTATCCGCCGACGAAAGAATCTAAGTTGTATTCTCTTTTTCAACTCGAATTTTTTCGATAATTAGTATTTTTTCGAACGCGTTTTTGACTAAGCGTCGAGCGAAGAACTCGTTTCTATTGTCACAGAGTTGAACGGATTGAATGACGAAAGTGCTGTTGCATAAATACGCTATTTTAAGAACGTTCGTTGAATAGAGTATTTAGATGTGTGAATTCTGATTTAGGAATTATCGATGTCCAAGTCAGCTTGAGGCTGAAGTGTTGGCCACCTGTCAATATTATCATTGCCTAGCAAATCAACCTCCGAAACTTCATCGACTTCGACTTCAACTAGCGAATTAAGCAACGCGTAATCTAGTCCGTCAATTCGTTTTGCTTCATGGTCATCTGCTTTGGAAGATTCATCGCTCATCATTTCTAATCTCGTAAAGCTGTCTTATCAATCCGAGGGAAATTCCGGATCACCTAGTTAACATGCGTCTTGCGCAAACACCACCGTACTTTGGGTAAGACCGAAGTCCTACAAAAAGCCTTACTAGATAGCGGGCGGAGGGGAATTTTCAATCCGACTGGTCCCTCTCTTACCTGTCTCTAGTATAGCGACTCTGGCGTGTAAGGCAATTGGCTGGCTCTGCCACTGTCGGTGCAATATTGCTCAGTATTTCTTGGCTAAGGGCGAGGCAACATATACAGCACTACTGACACAAGCTCTCCGCTAAGACTTATCACATGCTTTTAGCTATACTCAATGCACACATTTCATAACGCTGCGAGAAAAGACGATGCCACATTGTCAACACGCACTAAAAGTACAAAGACCGGATGAGGCGAACAAAATCATTGCCCAGATTGCAGTCGAATACTTCCGTGCTCAAGATGCCTACCCATTGACGGATGGCATGTGGAACATTGATGGCGGCGAGAATAATGTTCGTGCTATCCACCGAGACAACAACGGTATCATCAAGTTCTTCTGCCGCTACGAAGGAGACCTACCACGCACCGAAGCAAAGATTGCTGATTTTGCCAGCAAGCATGACGGTGAATGTAGCCTAATAGACTAGTTTTCTCCTACTCTAAGTATCGTTTGAGTCACTCTTTTCACTTTGCTCAACGGAAACCGACTCCCAAAAACTACCCCACCAATCAAGTGGCATTTGTTTTATTGATGCCCCAAAGTGTTTTTCAAATAACTTATAAGTCTTGTCTACGTATTTGCAAGCTCTATACAAGTAGTCGGGATCGAGCGGCACTTCCAGTAATGCAGGAATTAAGTGGTGCTTATGCAGTGGATTTTTACAACGCGTCGTATTGTAAACTGAAACATGCGGCCACATACTGTGAGCCACTTGGCTGAATGGCGTATAAGCAAAGTTATAAAGTTCTTCGCAGTCTGCCTCTTGAGCCATTTTTCGACAATTTAAGTTCGACCATGTACCTACATCAACTTCGACAAAAAAGTCTCTGCGCTGTGAATTTATCCAATGCTCTCTGAAGTCTATCATTTGTTGAAGCTCTTCCTTGTCTTCTTGATATTCCTCCTTTTCTAACAAGAGTTTGTAGTGTTCGATAAGCAGTTTTGCCTCACCAAGACCGTGCATAACGTATTTTTGAGGACGTTCGTCTAAGTCATCCATCATCCACGCAAGAGTGATATACAAATCGGTCATAGAGCGAAGAAACAGGGGTGCAGAGTGACCATTCCAAGTCGAGGGAGCCTGAGCTAGCTCAATGGAAAGGGTAACTTGACGAGATAAAAGGCCACCAATGGCAGAAAATGCCTCCAACTTATCAGCGGGAATTTTAACTTGCGTCCAGACTTCATCGAAACTGTCCACAAGATAACCAACGTAGCCGCTCACTAACTCTTCAATATCCATTTTCACACCCATCTAAATCAAAAGCCTCATCCCAAAAAGTCTTTGGCCACTGGTTTTCAGGAATCCCTATTTCTTTCAGGAAAGAAGCTGCTGCAAATCCATTGATATGAGCGCGAGCAAAACCTGCAACACGCTTCGCATCTTCAGACTCTGGCGCTTTGAAAATTGCATTGAAGTCAGGCAAGTCGATATGAGCTGAAATTTTCATTCGTCCTGATGTCATCTCTGCATAAACCGCAGTAACCTGAACCTTGGTTGCCTCTGATGACATTCGGTCTAAAAGTGACTCTACATCCTCTTTTAGCATTTCGATAGCGTCTTCACGGTCTACGCCATATTGGTGCTCAGAAAAAAGAAATGCAAAAGGGTAGCTTTTTAGCAAATGATACTGGTGTTCGAGATTACTTAGAAGGTCGTTGAAATATGGTTTAGTTTTCAATGTCCCATACAATTCATTCTTTATTGAATCGGGCAAACTTGTGTAACTGCCCATATATTGAAGCGGAGCAACCTTCTCACCCTCGCTACATTTATATGCAGTTTCAATAAAATCTACAATAAACTCTGTTGCCTTCCTATCACCAATGCGACGATACAATGCCGACATCCAGATTAAACATGGAAGCCTGTCGTTGACAAACGAGGTCTCTCTCATCATATCCATTTGCATCAAAGGGGGTATGAATTTTTTCCCCACTTTTTTGTGGTCTTTAAGTACCTTTCCTTGATGATTGCTTTTTTTCATTCTTTTTTTGACTTCATTTGAGTGACTTTGTTGGGAGCGGATATTTTAGCTCTACATTTTTTGTGTGGATTTCTCACCTCTCACGTCTGACATCATGAAAATACCAAATATTAAATTTACGCTCATGGTTCCAAGTATCATGTTGTAGAGAATCCCAGCCTAAGTATGATGCAATATGATTAGCCATATCCCGTTTTCTATCAGAGGTGACTTTTCCTTGAAACGCGCTCATAACAGCCCCCAAAAGAAAGTCGGCCAGTTGTATTTGCTGAGAGTCTTTTGAGTCTTTAGTCACAACGGTTTGTATCAGTGCATCACCGCCTAATTCTTGCTTGAGGATATTGTTAGCTATCGTATGAAATGCTTCGCCTGCTTTATCATATCTTGACGGCAATGGGTCAACTTCAACTCGAAATTCTGATTGCTGGTCGGGATGTGCTTTTTTAACCGCTTTTATTTTTGACGAAATGAGAGTGGTGAAGTGTTTACGCATTGCGAGGTCGTAGTCACCATCATGAAATGATTTGTCTACCAACCCTTTTCTGATGACTATGCAATGAAATGCCAACCATGCATGTTTAAAGAAAACATCGGCTAACTCTTTGTAAAAGGCGATGTTATTTTTCTGGTGCGCACGCTGCCATTTGATTTCGTTTTCATAACGATGCTTTTCCCTGAGATTCCTGATGATGCGGGCAAAGTCTCCGCGACGTTGATACTTCATCCATAAAGAGCCAAATCCGTAATATACCTGCCCATCGATACCCGATTCATCGCAGGCGATATGCCAAATCAGTTTTCCTTTTGCCATCTGCACTCCTCCTTAAGCATAGATACATTAAACAAGGCAACATATGGTATTAGCAAGTTTAATTTTTAGTCATTCATTTTTTGACAGGGCAAAGTGAAAAGGCAGTAAGTGTTGATAAACGAAAGAATTCTGTTTGCCTTAAAATACAAACACCGCCGAAGCGGGATTTGGATTTAAATTAAGATGGGGTTTCTAATGGCTATTTAGCTACGTAAATAGAAAAGAGCAAGCCTGCAATGCCAATCATGATTCCCAACCACATTACCATCCTCTCTCTCTTTTTGGCTATCTGATTCTTCGAGTACAAAGAGCTAAGCGACGTTGCCAATTGATGAATCGTCTCCTCTGCTTCTGGGCTAGAAGCTTGCAACTCTCTAAGCTTTAATCGAACATTTTCCGGCAATTCGGAGAATAATTGATTCATTTCATGTTCTTTTTTTAGATTTCGAAGTAAATCCGAATGCTCAGATAGTCCTTTGTCTTCATTAGATACAGCACCCGCAAGCATTAATTCAAGAGTGAATGTTAAGTCAGACTCTTTTTGCCACCAACGACGTGAGATTACTTTCAGGTCATCATAAGAGAGGGAACCTGTTAGTATCCCTCCTCTGATTTGCTCTCTTGAGCGGTTCATGAACCTAGTCTTTGCTCTATCAACAAAATAAAGCACCAGAAAAATCGTAATAGCCGAAGCTATGAAAAACCAGTATGTTTTTAAAATTTCCATTGTTTAAGAGTCATTCCAATTTAAGTTTCGTTGAAACACTATCGATACCAAACAAGCTCAAACCCCGCCGGAGCGGGATTTGGTTTCGAATTACGGTGAGTAATCTAACTAACCTTTATTTTTACTAGCTCAGACTTTATTTAATTGCGTTGCTGTCGATAAACTCTAAGAGTTCTTTCGGCGATATATAGTCAGACAGCATGCTGTGTTGCTGGTTAATTTCTCTTATAAGTAGATGTTGAGTTGCATTCTCTGCCCTAGCCAAAATCGTTTGGTATGCCTCTGGTGAAAGCAAACAGTCAAACATTAAATAGCCATTATATTCTTTGTCACCAAAAAGTGGATTTTTCTCGACCTTTTTCTCCTTATAAAAAGGTGGAGATGCTTTGCTAAATGATTCAAATCCTTCTACCTGCTCTTGAATAATAAGTTTTATATAAATGCATTCACATGCAGCGATCGAAGATTCAGACTTAGCTGCAACCTCCAGACGCTGAGTCATTTCTTTTAATGTCCCTAATTGACCGTGTATTTTTTCATCTGTTTCATAAGTAAATACAAGCTTCATCGTCTAATCCTATTTCCCGGAGGCAAAGAGCCTTCGACTGCCAAATGAGTATAAATTTTCACTTTTTCAGAAAGTAAAATTTCTCTTTGTGTACCTCTGTATTGGGTAACTTGCTCAAGTCTTCTCCCGGCGAGAGATCCACCTAATTGTGAGGAAGTATATCTTGAAGCGGGGTTAATTGTTTGACCATATTTCCAAACGTCACCCGTCGACAAGTATTGAACCCCGGATTCACAGGTGTAACAAACATAATCTCCACTCTCCGAAGCAACTAAAGCATACTGAATTCCATTTGGACCTGATTGTTTTCCTCTAATACGTGCTAAATCATTTTGCAATCTCGCATAGTCGCTTTCGGATAAATCACTTTCTAAGTTCAACCCTTCATGCATTAATTGATTGGCTGCAATTGCTGGTTGGGCCAACTCTTCCATTTGTTCGTCTGTCGCTGTTGGTATCGGGGTCAGAGCAAGTCCAATCCCCCCTCCTTTTTTCAAGCTATTTACCGCAGCGTTTCCAACGCCTTTTAGAGTATCTGAAACGGAGGTTCCCCCAGTAGTAGTTTTGTTTTTCCCAGCCTCACTATTAATATCGGTAGATGAGCCAAGAGTTGTCTGATTGGCTGCACTCTGTGAGGGTGCGCCACTTGATATCGCTGATGTTATGGCGCCTGCTACAGCAGTCTGCGCAGCAGCACTTCCGCCGTTCAAATCAATCGTTGCAGTTCCACCTGAAACACTTACGGTTGCGGTAACGGTTTCCGTTCGACCAATTCTACTTCCTGTGGTCGGTTTATGACGAACCTTTATTTCAACTTCTTCAGGCTTATATCCAGTTGGGTCAGTTCCTGCTAGCGGGTTGTTAAAGATATAGCTGTAAGGATTAATTCCTTGGCTACCAGCCTCCATGTGGAGCAACGGGTCGACCGAGAGGAAACGCCCAAGGTTATAATCGTACACCCGCCCGTTCATATGAATTATTTCAACTTCATCAAGGTGTTCATGGTCAGTGAAACCTCTGCGCGTTGCCATATCCACATCAAGCAAGTTATTCGATAGTCTTGCCGACTTACCAAAACTTTGCATAAGGCTACCATCACCCATTCTAGGCTTACCAAACGGGTCGAAGAAACGATATGCCATAACGTTGTTGTTATGATCTATTAACGTTGTAGCACTACCTAAACGGTCTCTGTGAGAAAAACGAATTTTCTTCTGATGCGTACCTTCAACTACTATCGCCACATCGCTTATGTATGCCGTGTTAGTCGTTTTACTTCCTTCTCTCTCAACTTCGTAAAGCTTGTCTACGTAGTGAGTAGTAATGGTTTTTCCATCTACTGTACGTACTTGTTTATACCTTGCCCAATCAGCATCGTAAGCCAACGACACCTGAGAACCTTTACGGTTAATAGCCGTCGGCTTGTTCATTACGTTATATGTAAATTCAGTTACATTATTTCGCTTTGTTAAGTTGCCTTTGTTGTCGTAACCAAAGGTATCTGTGCCACCGTTTTTGAGCTGAACAGACTTCACTTTGTTTGAGCCAGAGAAATATGCGTAAGCACTATTGCTGTTTACCGAGTAGTCCGTTTTCTTCTTCAAATTACCAACGGCGTCGTAACCGTAGTCAATTGTTGTCGTTGCGCTACCTACTCGAATTGAAGAACGCGTTAACCTATGAAGCGAGTCGTAGGTGTACGTGTCGGTTTGAGGTGAACTAATAGCACGATTTACTTGGCTTCGTAGGTTGCCGTAGCTGTCGTAGTTATTGTAATCAAGGTAGTGAACCGTTCCACCATCGGCGGTTACTCGGCTCATTAGCATTTGGCCACTGCGCATGCTGTATAGGTATTCACCTTGTTGCCTACCATCAGCTATGCTGGCTTTTTTGATGTTGCCAAAGCTGTCTTGCTCGGTAACGGTGCGATAAACATAACCACTAGCGGCGTTTCGTTCAGTAGTTAAATAGCCTCGGCTGTTGTAGTCCATAGCCACTTGCATGCCGTTTGGATACGTTAACGACTTAACGTAACCGTGGTTAAGGTTATAAGCCGTGCGGGTAGAATACACTGCGCCGTCGATAACCGTTTTTACTTCAGTAGGTCGGGCTAGGCTGTCGTAGAAAAACTCTTTTGAGGCACCTGAAACATAAGATTTGGTCAACAAACCCTTCTTCCTAGTATCCCAAATGTACGACGCATTACCGTTGCTTGAAAATCTAGTTACTACACGCCCTAGTAAGTCGTAGTCGTAACGTTGGTACTTTCCATTTGCATCTGATTCAGATTCAAGCTCGCCAAACGTGTTGTAAACGAAGGTAGTCTTTCCTTGGTTGGGGTCATCTACCCACAGCTTTCTACCCCAGTTGTCGTAATGTGCAACAATTTCGTTATTTGCGGCATCTTTTATAACTACAGGGTTGCCTTGCGCATCGTAACCATACTCAGTAACACCCGACTGCGCGTCGGTGGTTTGCATTAGTAACCCAGCGCTGTCATGCACCCGCGACATAACAAGATTGTGACCATCGCTGGCGTACGTTCTAATTTCGGTAGTAAAGCCATTGTAAGTATAGTTCGTTGTGAAATCTTCACTGCTATTAACCGCAGGCGTTACTTTACTTCTTAAACGGCCTAACACGTCATATTGGGTGTATCGAGTATAAACAGGGCTTCCAGTATGTGGCAGCGACTCATGCGTAACTTGACCTAACGCGTTGTAACGCTTGTCGGTAAAATACCACTGACCGCTAGTAAACCCTTCAGTTGCTGTTCTTAAAGTTCTTCCTAACCTATCAATGTACTGCTTGGTGCGTGGGGCACCCGCTTGTTTAGTAGAAACCATAAACAAGGTATGGCTAGACCCTCTTGCACTGTCGGCCGACGCATAGCTTATTGATTGCGTAGAAACACCTGGTGCCTTGACTTCTATTGGCCTGAACAAACTGTCGTATTTGGTGGTTGATGTTATACCATTGGCATCAATCAATTTTACTGGCGCGCCAGAATACGGGCTAGTATGTGTGGTAACAACAGTGTCGTAGTTGCCATTTTCAGCAGTTACGCTGTAAGGGAAATATCCTGCACTACTCGCTGAAGTGCCATTGTCACTATAGGTAGTGGTAACTTTGCGTATTTGAACATTACGTACATTAGTAGAATTACCGCTAGCTACCTTACCTTTCGTCTGAAAAGTAGTAGGCAAGCCGTACGTATTGTATGTGGTTGTTACTAGGCTACACGCTGATGAGTTTGCTGAGTCAAAACAACTACTTTCGCTTAGTCTATCACGTGCATTATTAGTAATTACTTTCTTAGGTTTTCTATGTGTGTTGTCCCACTGTTCAATATAGGTTGAATGAACCTTGGTAAACGTATTCGATTTACCCCACAACACAGAAGGTGAGCGAGGTGCTAAGCGTTTTTCAACCGTACTACCAGTAAGCTTATTTGGCCAAGCGTCGGTTGCAGAGTAGCTTGCCGTATTGATTACGGTTGTTTCGCTAAAATCATCTTCTTTTACTGTGGTACTTTTTCTTACGTTACCGTATTTATCTACATCTTGCTGATTTACGGTAACAATAGTAGAGGACAGCTCTTGTGGCAGTGCGTTTACATCGTAGGTTCGTACTTCTTGTCTTTCATTGTGAACCTTGAAAGTAGATGAATTGGTGTGAGCCGATGTTATAACCCACTTGTTGTCGGTAGTAGTGAACGGCTCTCTATCACCTAGTTGCGTAACACTTGCCGACTCCACTAACCCCACTTTAGGGAACATCTGTTCAAAAACAGAGCTAGACAAAGTGCTTGCGGCTTGGTTTTCATGAATAATTTCTCTGAAGCCCATAAAGCCGCGACCTTGCGTGTTGAATACCGCGCCTTTGTAACGATAAAGGTGTTTATTCTGGCCGCCAATACCGTTATCGATATTGAATTCTGCAACCGTGTACATACTAGATGCGAAGTGAAGGTATTCGCCTTCACCACCTTCCAGCTGTTCTGTATAGTCGAAGTCTGTTTCGTAATAAGGTGCACCATTTACACCCGATTTATCATATTCATCACTACTAAGCGGGCGATACTTCCAACTAGCAGATATTCCTTTAGGTGCAGATACAGATTCCATTAGGTCATGTGGTAGATACTTTTCACTACCTCTTGCTGCGCCCTTGTTGCGGCTGTAATAAGCACCGTAGTTGCCAAAGTAAGACGACATCTCTGTACCAGAGCCGTTTCCACTAAATGAATTATCTGAGAACGATTTGACATGCAGTGAAACAAGATCAGGCAAGCCTTTTCCATGACTATCTACAAACGCAGATTGATAGGCGTGACCAATGTAATCAGTCTCTCTTTTCGTTAACGATATATTTCCATTGCTGTCTTCGTTGAAATAGAAAGCATTCCATCTGTAAATACTGTCATCAACGGCACTTGAATTAATCTCAGTTACTGATTCGCTTCCCGTACGATATGCACCATAAAGACTATCACCACAACGCGTAGTAATGCGGCCGTTATGGTCGTACACTTTTGTGCAGCCCGTAACTAAGCGGGCACCTGGCTCAAGAATTTCAGATATTCCGTCGCCATTAATGTCAGCCACCTTTAGTGCATTACCGAACATCGCTGATTTTTTGGTTATATCCCCTCCGCTTGGGAAAAAGATAAACGAAGTCTTAACTCTGAAGTTATCACCGCCAACTAAAATCTCGTTACCGAAGTTTTTATTGCCTTTATTGATTTTCGCAACAAGCAGCGCTTCAGTGTCACTGTTAGGGTTTTCCTTCCACCCAAGCCAGTCTTGTAGTCCGTCGCCGTTAATATCTACGAAATAAGTGAAGTGTGTAACATCGCCCCAATTTGAACTGTCACCAACATAAGAAAAAGGCACTGAAGTGTAAGAGTATCCATTGCCATTGTTGTATAAGAAGGCTTGAGGACTAGGCTGAGAATGGTTAACACTGTATTTTGCATCTGAACTTATTGATGCAACCATAATGTCAGGCGTACTATCGCCGTCCATATCTCCCATAAACTGCACTGTTGTGCTAGGCCTATAGTTTGAGACATCAGTCTTTTTACCAACTGCCTTGAATGTATAAACAAGCCTTGGCGTTACCGAGTACGGGTTATTAGTATTGCCAGAGTGGGCATATAGCCAAAGCTTCGCATTTTCATAGTCTTCAAATCTATATACCATTAAATCTGGCCAGCTATCGCCGTTGTAGTCAGCGATATGCATGATGTGATCATCTTCGAAATTTTTATAATAAGTATGTTTATTAAGCTTTATTCCGGTAGAAAACCAATAACTATTACTGTTAAGGGAAGAATATTTAATTTGCAACGTGCCGTTGTAGTTACGCCAGTCATCAGTTAAGCCATCTTTGTTGAAATCGCCCTCGGCGCACACCACCACCCTGTTATATATATTAAGGTGACAAGGATGGATGGTTTTATTGGTTGTCCCAGTACGCTCACCTTCAGCATTAACAAAGAAGCCTTTCCAGTCTCTAACACCGTCACCATTAATATCGCCACGTGGAATTACATGTTCTATTTTCTTCTCGGTAGTGAAAAGTGGTTGGCTATCATAACTAAACGGCTCGAATTCGATATTCGGCGTATCGTCACTCCAGTTAAACGATGTACTTTCTTTGCAATGTGTTCCGTTGGTATAACCGCACTCTTTAACACTTGTTAGAAGGTCTCTGCCCGACGTTTGGCTTGCTGTATAAGAAAGGTCATATCGTTTAACGCGCGTGCTACCGTAAAACGTATCGATATAGTTCAAACGCTTGGTTGATTCAGAATACGTTCCCCACATATACGATTTACGCGGCTTTCGCTTATTTTCATAGTGGAAAGACACTTTACGGTTACCGTCTGTAGAACCATTACCGGTATACAGTATACTTGTCAGCAAGCGTTCACCTGCGCCGAAACCAGTATACTTGTACGACATGTGGTTTTTACCGCTAACATCGTAGGTAGACGTTAGCAGCCATGACATTGTTGAGTTGGTACCACTAGGTGAAACACGAGACCCACTATCTTTGCCGTAGTATGATGTACTACCGTCTGCTTTTTTAACTTCAAAATAGGTTGAGCTTGAATCGGTATTTCCTATACGCTGAAAAACACGTGTATTGTTGTCTAGCTCAAGTCTGTATTCAGAATTAGCATGACCATAAGAGCCTTGCACAACCATAAGCCTTTGCCCATTTAAACAAAGCTTGTCGGTGGTATATTTAAACTTCACTGCACCAATGTAGTTGTCTTGCGCAAGAGTTGCAGCACAACGAGAAATGGCGCCGCTAGCACTCACCGACCAACCAACGCCAGCAATACCTACACCTGAACGGCTGCTATATTGCAAGCTAACCGAAGGTTGAACCCCAGCACGACCTGGAACCACATCTATAGGGATATTGTAAACTGCTGCACCGCCACTAACACTTGGTGCACCGCTGGTTTGCCCGTAAAAATTAGTTGACGCAATAGAAGACGCAGAGAATGATTGATTACCTACACTACCACCTTTAGCAAGCCAGTCTGTATTGGTAATGGTAGAAATTGTGGATGCCGCGTATTCACCCGATGCCGAGGCTAACAGCTGAAGTTGAAGCTCTTCTCCAGGTAAGTTAATTACGAAGTCTTGTTCACCATCACCATTTACATCTGTATATTGATATGACGAACTGCTTAAAGCAGCAGGGTTAACCGCGTTGAACTGAGACAATGTAATGGGGGTAGTAACCCACGTATTACCCGAACGCACTATCTTTACTATGTCACCGTCTTTATAAGTTGGGATAATAACGAAAACAGCACCGCCTATAGGCACCCATGTAGGGGCTGATTTTACGTAGTAAGTCCCGTTTTTCTGATATAGCGATGCCGTGTCGTTGTTAGCTTGAACTGGGGCACCCCAAAGCGACAAAAACACTACAAAACAAAAAGCTAGTGTGCGGCTAGTATGCATTACCGTATTCCCTTACAATTCGACTCGACAGATGGCTATCGAGCTTCTTCTTATAATCAAATGGTGTGCTAAAGTTTTAGCAAAGGTGAACAAACGGCTTACAAATACATGCCCACTAACTACAGTTAATGTTCAAATATCTGCTATAAAAAACAGGAAATACGAGGTTGAGGCCATATTTTTTTCGAGATCCTGATTTTAGTAATTTATTCCGTAACGTATAAACCCTTTTGTAAAAAGAGTACATGAGGCAGGATTACCTATCAACTGTTAAGTGAAGCTATAAACTCAGCAAATAAAAACCCCTCGAGTTATCGAGGGTTTTACATAACACTTTTTGCATTAGCATTTTTAATGTTTACAGTAAATAAGTTGTTTAATACTGCCCAGTAAAATCAATAAGTGGGTGGTACCTTATGTTTAATAAAGACGTTGAACAGAAATCAATCTTGTAGTCGAAATTTTGTCAGTAATTGCCTTCCCCAAGCTAGTACTTAAGCGAAAGCATGAGCGTGAAGCGAACAGTCTTTCATAGCATAACAGGACTCCGTTTCAGGCAAGCTCTGGTCTTATGACGTAGACTTTATCTATTGTAATCAAAGGATGGACTTCATCCTTGTTCAATTTTGAGTGTATCCGTCCGGCAATACCACCTAGCGCTTAGCAAACTGCCATGGTAGCAGTTGCTCAATATCGACGTTGGGGAAGCTGAGTTCGTCAAGGCAAGTCATCATATATTCGAACACATTGAGGTCGTTGGCTTTAGCAGTTTCGATCATGCTGTAGAGCACTGCGCTGGCGTTTGCGCCTGTGGCAGTTTGGCTAAACAGCCAGTTTTTCCGGCCGATGACGAACGGTTTAATTGCGCGCTCAGCACGATTATTATCAATACTGAGTAGCCCATCGAGTGTATAACGTACAAGCTTTTCCCATTGGTTCAAGCAGTATTGTATCGCTTCACCTAATTTGGTTTTCGGTAACACCTGTTGCACTGACTTTGTGAGCCATGTATGGAACTGATTGAGTAGTGGCAGACTTTTTTCTTGTCTGATGAGATAGCGCTCTTCCACTGTTTTATCTTTTAACTGTGTTTCGATGCGGTAGAGCTTTTGGATGTGATTGAGTGCCCAGTCTGCTTTGCCACTGCCTTTTTTACCTGCGCCTTTTTTGGCTTCCATGAACTTACGACGTGCATGTGCCCAACAGCCAATGAGTGTCGCTTGCGTTTGCTCATAGCCTTGATAGCCATCCACTTGTAAGTAGCCGTTATAGCCTTTCAAGAAGTTTACCGCGCATTGCCCTGCGCGACTATTGTGATAGTCGTACAGCACGATATTGGGTGTCTCTGTACCAGGTATATTTCCGCCAGGTGAGTCAGCACCACAGGCGTACAGCCACATATAGCTAGTCGCTTTATCAGATTCAACCACCTTCAGCGTGGTTTCATCCGCCGCGATAACAGCTTGCTTTAACAGGTGTTGACGAAGCTGCTCGTAAAGCGGTTTAAACAACGCAGCACAGCGGATTATCCAGTCCGCCATCGTCTTACGATTTAATTCGATACCATGCTGTTTGAACATCGCTTCTTGTCGATACAGCGGTAAGCCATACTGATATTTGCTGGTAATGATTTGACTTAATAAGCTTGGCGTCGCATAACCTTTTGGGATAACGCTGTGAGGTACGGGCGCTTGTTTAATCGTGTTGCTGATACCGCCCTTTTCACAGGTACGGCACGCATATTTAGGGCGAACATGCTCAATCACTTTTACCTGAGCAGGGATAAACTGAAGCGTCTCTGCCTTATCTTCACCAATGCGGTGTAATTCGCCCGAACAGCAGTCACAGGTTTTTTCTTCGTCGCTAATATCGTGAACGATAACTTCACGAGGCAGGTCTTTAGGTAGCGATTTACGTGTGGGCTTTTTACGAGTGTAGCTAATCGCTTCTTCAGCTGTTTCAGTTTCAGCCTCAACAACTAATTCTTCCGCTTCATTGAACAACTCACCTTGCCCAGGGTGACCTTCGGTGCTTTTTCCGAACTGCTTGTGCTGGGCAACACGGAACTGTTCTTCTAAATAGGCAATCCGCGCGCGCTTCTCTTCAAGAAGCGCTTCAAGTTCAGCGATGCGGGATTGGTATTCTTTCTCGTTCATACCGCTATTATCCCGTATTAAGCTGCTGATTACCTTACATTATTAAGACTATTTCGTGATCGTTAATCGCTACTTATGATCACAGGTTATAAGCCGGATGCGTTGTAGTGCAACGGCTGATGCCCTATGACATCGTAGCCCGATAACAGCCACTGTAGTTGCTGTTCACTCATATGCATCTGTTTTAAGTTCGCATCGACAGGCCATTTAAAGCGATGTTTTTCGAGGCGTTTATACCAGAGTGCGAAGCCCGTTTTATCCCAATAGAGTATTTTGACCTTATCGCGCTTTTTGTTGCAGAAGACGAACAGCGCATCGCGAAACGGATTCAGTTTCATATCCTGCTCAACCACGACAATTAAGCCATTAATCGATTTGCGGAAGTCGACGATATCCATGTACAGGTAAATGTCGGCAGGCTCTACGAACATCTTCATTCGGCCAATGCCTTCATCACAGTAGCAACCCAGTGAGGGTTAATATTGGTTGGCACGGTAAGTTGGGCATTTCCAAGTTGCAAGAGAAGTTCGCCACCCATTGCTTCGGTGTAGGATTCAACCTTCGTGACTTCACGGTTCACCTGAACAAACTTGCTACTTGTTCGTTGAAGCCGAATATCGCGACGTCGGGTATAATAAGTTTGAACGTTAATCTGCTGCTGACGACAAAACTCCACTGCGGTGAGTCCGCTTTGTTTTTGTTGCTCAAATAAATTGAGCCAATCTTGCACTTCTCTTCGTTGATATTGCTGCATGGTCATTCTCCTTTGCAAAGCGAACACCATGCCGTAGCTAATTTATGAATTGAATGTGGGGATTACCGGACGGACACTTTTGAGTTAATCAGAGGTCATTTTCAATGGATTGTCGCCACTCATTGATACTTACATTAGTGTAACTTTATTAGATTTGAACAACCGTTTTTCAGTTTTTGGCTTAAAATTGAACCGAACACGCTAAGTCAATACTAAATAACCTAAATCACTTTTGCGAGGTCGCACCCAGCGAACTTGGCTCATGATTAATAGTAAAGCTCTCATATGAAAAGGACATGGAAACAATAACCTTAAAAAATAAGTGGCGCGAGATTTACTAAAAACTAAATTAAATGCGGCAAGTGCTAGTCAATTGAGGTAAAAATGTAACCTATTCTTAATTTACCTATTGTGGATTTAGTATACTCCATAAATGTTCCCAATTTTATTATATTTCTTGAATTATAATTTTTAGTGTGAAATATTGAGGTGAGTTGTAAACAAAGAGTAAACAAATGACGGAAAAGGATTTCTATTATCTTAATTATCTTATGCTGTTCGGAAACACAGATGGCTTTTCTGTGAGCAACCTTGCCAAACGAGCGCTGAAGATGAAAGAAGCCCAGCAAAAATCGTTTGACGATAGAGTCAAACACTATTTCGCAAAACTAAATACTGAAACAGACTCACAAGAACTTCAACGACTTTTCCAACAAAAACACATTGAAGTGTGGCCCTCAAACCTCATATGTCAGCTCCACGAAAAATACGGAAGCGTGCTTCTTGGCTTATTTCATTTTGGCCCTCACCGACATATATTTCTAGACCTAGCAGCACAAAGACTACCCACAATCGCTCCAATTGCCGGTAAAGCTTATTGGGATTTCTACAATCTCAGGCATTCTGCACCAGCTGACTTCGCCGATAGTATTCAATTATTAGAAGTTGAAAAAAGAAAAGTCGGCAGCAGCGTATTTCGAGAAATAAAAAAAGGGCGTATTGGCGCTATCTATGTTGATGGAAATATGGGACCTAGCTCATCTAAAGATGACGAAAGCCATGTCGAAGTAGAATTTTTTGGTAAAAGAATCAACGTTAAATATGGGATTTCTCGACTTCAAAAACTACTAAAACTTCCTATTTTGCCAATTTTGTCTTGTGAGGTTGGCTCTGAACTTAATGGTACTTCGAACAAGCATATTAAATTTGCCGAACCTATTCTTCCAATGATGGAAGGCGAGGATAAGCAAGAAAAAATTAAAGATATTTATAGCCACCAAAAAACTATGCAGACGCTTTATAACTTTCTAAGTGAGGAAGTAAAAAAAACTCCTGAGCATTGGGAGTTTGCGCTCTGTTTCCACCGTTGGCTTGCTAAAGAAACCGAAACAGACTTATTGAAAAGCGAAAATTTCAAAGATGTTATTTCAGGGAAAAAGCGCATCGAACTTAACAAAAACAAAGTTGTAGCAATTGGAACTTTAGAAAATATGGTTTGGATTGATTTCACAAATGGTGAAGGTTACAAACCCCCTAAATGTAATCCGCTTTTATTTCATAAAATATCTAAGGCCAATAAATATGCGTTGAGTAATATATATGACGCTACTAATACTGAAGTGTTGCAGAGCTTTATAGAGCAACTTTGGAAGAAGAATCTGATTACGATAGTCTAGACTATCGTACAGATATCCAGCCTTAAGCTGGGAGAGAGTGCAGGTTGCACGATTTATAAACTTACATGGATATAACGTAATGAAAAATGATAATACAGAAGTATCGTTGTTAGAAACATTTGATATACAAGAACTAGAAGACAGAGTTGAATTTGGCATTTGCGGTGGTGGCGGTGGCGGTGGCGGTGGCGGCCCAGGTGGAGAATGTGCACCGCTCGAAGTTGACTGTGAAGCAAGATAAGTAGTACATAGAAAGTGGACAGGGACGTCGCTTTTTAACTAGTAATTATTTGGCAAATCAGCCTTAAAGGAGTAACAAGCAATGCTTTTGTTCAACCCAAATGCTCAATTGCGAGAGTTCGATGCAGAGGGCAAAAAGAGCTTTCTGATTGCTCTAGACTGTGGCAAAGGCGTCAAAAATTACAGGCTACCAATTTGGTTGCGAGAGCTGCTTTTTCTTTTTGACGGCAAGAGCGACCTAAATGCTATTAGAAAATCGTACGAAGCAATAAGCGGAAAACCGGAGTGGAAAAAATTCGAAAAACTAATCTTTGAGTTCTTCATTCCAAAAGGTTTGATCATAGACACATCGAAGCGCTCGTCAGCGGGAGGCATAGCAACTAAGAAATCAGCTATGCTTTTGTCTTTCCGACTTGTAAGCAAAACAGGTGTTAATTTAGTTTCAAAATATTTAAGCTTTTTCTTCAATCCCGTTATTTGCTCTTTGCTACTAGCTAGCGCGATTGCGTCTCAGAGTTATTATTTAATTTCGTTAGAATCATCTGCGTTTACTATCGAATTTCTTTCTTCTAACGATTTAATTTTATCAATAGCATTGGTAGCAGCTGGCCTATTTTTTCATGAATTTGGTCACAGCAGTGCTGCTTACAAATATCAATGTCGAAATATGGAAATTGGCGTGGGCTGGTATGTTTGTTTTTTAGTCTTCTACGCAGACCTTTCAGAGTCTTGGAAGCTTGAGAGAAACAAAAGACTTATAGTTGATGTCGGAGGGATGTATTTTCAACTGATTTACACTTCTGCCCTTATATGGTTATGTTTTTTATACAACAATAGCGCTTTATTTTACTCAATTAGCCTTTTGAACATCGCGTTTTTATGGAATTTGAACCCTTTTTTTAGAATGGACGGATACTGGATTGCTTCGGATTACATTGGTGTAGCAAATCTCCGTGATGTTTCTAAACAGATGGCCCTAAACTGGTTGCGCAATAGAAAATTAGACTTTAAAACACCAGAACTTTCTCGCAAGACGGCGCTGGTTGTGCTTCTTTATTCTTTGTCGAGTACCGCTTTCGTTTTCCTATTTACTTATATGATAGTAGAACGCCTTTTCGAAGATGTTTACCCGATACTTCATGAAAACTTTTTTATGTTGAAAGCAGGAAATTGGATGATAAGCGATATAATTGTATATACATTCAGTTCCTTGTGGCAGCTCATATTCGTAATCTTTGCTTGCTGGTTTTTATTTTCGGTGTGTAAAAAAACCTATTCTTTAAAGAAGCTTTTTTTAAAAAAAGACACAACAAAAGTCTAAGTGATAGTTAGTTTTAAGCGATAAAGTCAGGCACGACATAAAAAGTATAAGCCGGATAAACACTCCTGCACAAATTACACGCTGAACGATCATGCTGCCATAATCTTCAGTTTAAAAAAAAGAATTGAATTGCCAGTATCGAGGTAGCTTCGAGTTTCAAGCGACAAAGTCAAAATCACGTTGGATGATATAGTCGCTGTATTCTACACTAAAGGTATCCGTCCGGCAATACCACCTAGCGCTTAGCAAACTGCCATGGTAGCAGTTGCTCAATATCGACGTTGGGGAAGCTGAGTTCGTCAAGGCAAGTCATCATATATTCGAACACATTGAGGTCGTTGGCTTTAGCAGTTTCGATCATGCTGTAGAGCACTGCGCTGGCGTTTGCGCCTGTGGCAGTTTGGCTAAACAGCCAGTTTTTCCGGCCGATGACGAACGGTTTAATTGCGCGCTCAGCACGATTATTATCAATACTGAGTAGCCCATCGAGTGTATAACGTACAAGCTTTTCCCATTGGTTCAAGCAGTATTGTATCGCTTCACCTAATTTGGTTTTCGGTAACACCTGTTGCACTGACTTTGTGAGCCATGTATGGAACTGATTGAGTAGTGGCAGACTTTTTTCTTGTCTGATGAGATAGCGCTCTTCCACTGTTTTATCTTTTAACTGTGTTTCGATGCGGTAGAGCTTTTGGATGTGATTGAGTGCCCAGTCTGCTTTGCCACTGCCTTTTTTACCTGCGCCTTTTTTGGCTTCCATGAACTTACGACGTGCATGTGCCCAACAGCCAATGAGTGTCGCTTGCGTTTGCTCATAGCCTTGATAGCCATCCACTTGTAAGTAGCCGTTATAGCCTTTCAAGAAGTTTACCGCGCATTGCCCTGCGCGACTATTGTGATAGTCGTACAGCACGATATTGGGTGTCTCTGTACCAGGTATATTTCCGCCAGGTGAGTCAGCACCACAGGCGTACAGCCACATATAGCTAGTCGCTTTATCAGATTCAACCACCTTCAGCGTGGTTTCATCCGCCGCGATAACAGCTTGCTTTAACAGGTGTTGACGAAGCTGCTCGTAAAGCGGTTTAAACAACGCAGCACAGCGGATTATCCAGTCCGCCATCGTCTTACGATTTAATTCGATACCATGCTGTTTGAACATCGCTTCTTGTCGATACAGCGGTAAGCCATACTGATATTTGCTGGTAATGATTTGACTTAATAAGCTTGGCGTCGCATAACCTTTTGGGATAACGCTGTGAGGTACGGGCGCTTGTTTAATCGTGTTGCTGATACCGCCCTTTTCACAGGTACGGCACGCATATTTAGGGCGAACATGCTCAATCACTTTTACCTGAGCAGGGATAAACTGAAGCGTCTCTGCCTTATCTTCACCAATGCGGTGTAATTCGCCCGAACAGCAGTCACAGGTTTTTTCTTCGTCGCTAATATCGTGAACGATAACTTCACGAGGCAGGTCTTTAGGTAGCGATTTACGTGTGGGCTTTTTACGAGTGTAGCTAATCGCTTCTTCAGCTGTTTCAGTTTCAGCCTCAACAACTAATTCTTCCGCTTCATTGAACAACTCACCTTGCCCAGGGTGACCTTCGGTGCTTTTTCCGAACTGCTTGTGCTGGGCAACACGGAACTGTTCTTCTAAATAGGCAATCCGCGCGCGCTTCTCTTCAAGAAGCGCTTCAAGTTCAGCGATGCGGGATTGGTATTCTTTCTCGTTCATACCGCTATTATCCCGTATTAAGCTGCTGATTACCTTACATTATTAAGACTATTTCGTGATCGTTAATCGCTACTTATGATCACAGGTTATAAGCCGGATGCGTTGTAGTGCAACGGCTGATGCCCTATGACATCGTAGCCCGATAACAGCCACTGTAGTTGCTGTTCACTCATATGCATCTGTTTTAAGTTCGCATCGACAGGCCATTTAAAGCGATGTTTTTCGAGGCGTTTATACCAGAGTGCGAAGCCCGTTTTATCCCAATAGAGTATTTTGACCTTATCGCGCTTTTTGTTGCAGAAGACGAACAGCGCATCGCGAAACGGATTCAGTTTCATATCCTGCTCAACCACGACAATTAAGCCATTAATCGATTTGCGGAAGTCGACGATATCCATGTACAGGTAAATGTCGGCAGGCTCTACGAACATCTTCATTCGGCCAATGCCTTCATCACAGTAGCAACCCAGTGAGGGTTAATATTGGTTGGCACGGTAAGTTGGGCATTTCCAAGTTGCAAGAGAAGTTCGCCACCCATTGCTTCGGTGTAGGATTCAACCTTCGTGACTTCACGGTTCACCTGAACAAACTTGCTACTTGTTCGTTGAAGCCGAATATCGCGACGTCGGGTATAATAAGTTTGAACGTTAATCTGCTGCTGACGACAAAACTCCACTGCGGTGAGTCCGCTTTGTTTTTGTTGCTCAAATAAATTGAGCCAATCTTGCACTTCTCTTCGTTGATATTGCTGCATGGTCATTCTCCTTTGCAAAGCGAACACCATGCCGTAGCTAATTTATGAATTGAATGTGGGGATTACCGGACGGACACCACTAAAGTGAGGAGCAGTAAGAGTTTCTGAGAAGCGGTTATTGGTGACGCTATTTTTTTCGCGTCGCAAATTTTTTAGCACGGTTCATACTGCAACACAGGTTATAAATTTCACTTTAAGTTTAGAGAAAGCTTGTTATGAATCGACCAGACTTTACTAGACAGATTTTCGTTTGGATTCTTCTAGCTTTTCATAAACCAGTGGAGGCATATTATTCGCTTCACCATGTTTGCGCCTAGATTTATAAAACATTTCGATGTAATCGAATATGTCGGCTCTTGCATGTTCACGCGTTGTATAAATTTTTCTCTTTATTCGCTCTCGCTTAAGTAGTTGGAAGAAGCTCTCTGGTACCGCATTATCGTGGCAGTTTCCTCTGCGACTCATGCTGGCCTTGAGATCATGCTCTGTTAAGAAGTGACTCCACTCATAACCTGTAAATTGACTTCCTTGATCTGAATGTAAAAGTACCTGCTTTTTGGGCTTTCGTCGCCATACCGCAGCTAGCAGCGCCTGAGTAACAAGCTCAGATTCCATGTGAGAACTCATCGACCAACCAACGACAGCGCGAGAGTATAAGTCTAAAACGACGGCAAGCTAGAGCCAGCCTTCGTAAGTGCGGATGTAGGTAATGTCAGTGACCCAGTATCTGTTGGGTGTAGCTACTGTAAATTGCCTATCAAGCACGTTATCGTAAAATAAAAAAGCCCACTTTAAAGTGGGCTTTAGCTATCTATTAAACGCTTTATTTACTGTAAACGACTTATTTAATCCCAGTAAACGTTTTATTTACTCAAATCAATTAATTAGGCGTAATCGCGTTGTGGTAAACGTCTTGTACGTCGTCACAATCGTTAAGCATGTCCATGAATTTTTCAAACATCGGCATGTCTTCTTCACTAATCTCAGTTTCAGTCTGAGGCATCCAGCTCATTTCTTCTGCAATGAAAGTAATGTCTGGGTAGGCTTCCGTTAGCGCTGTTTTTACTTGGTAAAACTCGGTGTGCGGCGCATATACGGTTACTTTACCGTCTTCAACTTCAACCTCAGTTACGTCTACGTCTGCTTCCATTAGCACTTCTAAGATGGCGTCTTCGTCGTCACCCTCAAATTGGAAAACAGCCTGGTGATCGAACATGTGCGATACCGCACCCTGTGCACCTAGCTTGGCATTAGTTTTAGTGAAGCAGTTGCGCACTTCAGTAATGGTACGGTTTGCGTTGTCAGACAAGCAATCAACAATAACCATACAGTTACCCGGGCCAAAGCCTTCGTAACGCATAGGCTGGAAGTCTTCGCCTGCGCCGCCAGCGGCTTTATCTATCGCTTTTTCAATAACGTGGCTTGGTACTTGGTCTTTCTTTGCTTTTTCCATTAGGCGGCGAAGTGAAAGGTTAGTGTCTGGGTCGGCACCACCATTTTTCGCACATACGTAAATTTCTTTACCGTATTTAGAATAAACTTTAGTTTTTTGGCCGGCAGTTTTTGCCATGGCGTTTTTACGTACTTCGAATGCTCTTCCCATCTTAAAATTCTCTTTCTCGCAATTTGAAATGCTGCGTTGGGTTTTATCGGGCTACTATTTGCCTGACCATTAAACCAGGCTGCGTCGCTCTGCCTGACTTGGTAACATTGCCGAACGCGACGTTTCTTAAATGGCGCAGCGCGACAGTGCTTAAAATTACCAAGCGAAACATTGCCCAAAATAACGGCAGGCTAAGCAACACAAAAATTTGGGCGAAATTCTACCTTAATTTTCATGTAATACCAATGTGAACGCCCCTAGAAAGGCTACAGGTAAATAGAATTCACATTTTCAATGAGTTCAAAATGTACTCTGACCCCACACACTTGTGTTTACGGCAAGTGTTCGGTTGCTAGGTAGTCGTGTGACTGCATTTCCTTTAAGCGGCTGAGACAGCGCCTGAACTCAAAGTTAAGTAGTCCTTCGGTATACAGGCTTTCCAACGCAACTTCTGACGAAATGATTAGCTTCACGTTTCGCTCGTAGAACTCATCTACCATGGCAATAAAACGGCGCGCCACATCGTCATTATGTTGACCCATTTCCATAACATTGGCTAATAGCACAGAATGATAACAACGGCTTAACTCGATATAATCACTTTGGCTGCGAGGACCTCCACACAGGGCTTTAAAATCTATCATCAATACCCCGTCAGCATTTCTAAGCGTTGGTATTTTGCGATTGTTCACCTCAATGTCTTCGCCTTGAGAGCCCTCTTCTGGCGCTAGCTGAGAAAAGTAGCTATGCAAGTTCTCGGTGGCTTCTTCATCAAGTGGGTAGTGATAAATTTCGGCTTGCTCTAACGTTCTAAGACGATAATCAATACCGCTATCAACATTTACCACACGGGTATTCTGATTTAGTAAGTCGATGGCTGGTAAAAACCGCGCACGTTGCAATCCGTTTTTATATAAATCGTCAGGTACTATGTTCGAAGTCGCCACCAGCACAATACCGTGCCCAAACAGCTCTTCCATCAACGTGCCTAAAATCATGGCATCGGTTATATCAGACACGAAAAACTCGTCAAAGCATATTACCCGCGCTTCTTTTGCTAGCTTGGCGGCCACTAACTTTAGCGGGTCTTGGGCGCTTTTGAGCTGCTTTAATTCGTCGTGTACACGATACATAAAACGGTGAAAGTGAACACGCATCTTCTTTTCAAATGGGAGACAATCGTAGAAAGTATCAACAAGGTAGGTTTTGCCTCGCCCTACTCCTCCGTAGAAGTAGATACCTTGAATACCTGGTTTGGCGTGGCCTTTACCAAATGCTGCTTTTAACTTCACCCGCCACGTTGTTTTCTTTTCAGGCTGAGTCAGTTCGTCGAACAAACGTTGAAGTTCTTTTACTGCATTTTCTTGTGCTGCGTCGTAATGAAAATCAGACGACTGAAGATCTAGCTGATATTTTTCCCATGGCGTCATCGCCGAATTCACTCCGTACAAAAGTCAATAGTGGCACTTGCTGCACCGACCTGCTTGAATTTCTCAATTATGACCTTAATTTTAATGGAAATCACGGTAGAATCTCACATTGAAATTCGACATACACTGAATAAATGTGACTATGTATGCGCTTTTCGGGTTTGACCTTGCTATATTCAGCTTATGGTCGAAAGCAGCTTTTAGATCGTACAACAAAATGTCGGCTGCGCGATGTAGATTTATTCGGAGAATATAATGGAATTGTTAGTATCTCTTGCTTTATTAGTTGTTGGTTTAATTATTGGCTTTTTTGTAGGTCGCTTTTTTCAGCAAAAGCAGGGCGCAGGCAGTGCTGCACAAACTGAGAAGCAAGTTAAAGAGATCCTTGCACAGCAAGCACAGCATCACATTCATCAAACTCGTCAGAGTTTAGAGAGCATTGAAAGTCAGTGCGAAACATTAAAGCAACAGATTGATGAGTACGAAACACTGCTCGAGCAAGGCGGTGAAGAAGAAGGCAGCAAAGTCCCGTTCTACGGGGAGCAAGCCACAACCTATTTACGTAATAATCTAAAAGGTTCAGATAAGTCTAAAGTTAACCGTGTTTCTGACACACAGCCAAAGGACTTTGCAAACTCAGGTTCTGGGTTGTTCGTCGGTGGTTCTGAGCAGAATAACGCAGAAAAACAGTAACATCGGGAACTTTATCACGACCTCGGACTCTTTTAGTGAAACCATGCTATGTCGCATATAACATGAAGGAGTGTAAGCGAACATGAAAATGTCTTTCCGCCATTGTCTATTGGCGTCTGCCGTTGTTGTAAGTTCACTGGGCTTTACTGCTAACACACAGGCGGCGTTACCGTTCTTTTCAGATAAAAAAGATGAAGTTCCCTCTCTAGCACCCATGCTGGAAGAGGCGACGCCTGCCGTAGTAAGTATTGCTGTAGAAGGCACGCAAACTTCTACACAGCGTGTACCAGAAATGTTTCGCTACTTCTTTGGTGCACCGCAAGAGCAAGTTCAGGAACGTCCTTTCCGAGGTCTAGGTTCTGGGGTCATAATTGATGCGGACAAAGGTTACGTAGTAACCAATAACCACGTAGTTGATAACGCGGATGAAATCACCGTCAAATTAACGGATGGTCGTGAGTTCAAAGCGAAGAAGCTGGGTTCAGATGAACAAAGCGATATCGCGCTACTGAAAATTGATCCGGACGATTTGAAAGCACTGCCATTAGCCGACTCAGATGCCCTGCGTGTGGGCGACTTTGTGGTAGCAATTGGTAACCCATTTGGTCTATCGCAAACAGTCACCTCAGGTATTGTTAGCGCATTAGGTCGTTCAGGTTTAAACATTGGCGGGTACGAAGATTTCATTCAAACTGACGCCGCAATCAACCGAGGTAACTCGGGCGGTGCACTGGTTAACCTACGTGGCGAACTCGTTGGAATTAACACCGCAATTTTTGGTCCCAACGGCGGAAACGTTGGTATCGGCTTTGCCATTCCAGCAAACATGATGAAGAGTTTAGTTGATCAGATTGCTGAGTTTGGTGAAGTAAGACGCGGCCTGTTAGGTATTCTTGGTAGTGACATCGATGCGGGTCTGGCTGAAGCCATGAATGCTGAGGTTAACATTGGTGCATTCGTTAGTGAGGTGCAGCCTGATTCAGCAGCAGAAAAAGGTGGAATTCAAGCGGGTGATATTATTACCGCTATAAATGGACGTAAACTTAACAGCTTCCAAGAGTTGCGAGCTAAGATTGCAAGCATGGGGGCCGGCGCTGAAGTTGAGCTTACTGTTATGCGCAAAGGTAAGAAAATGAAGGTAGATGTGGTGCTAGATGATGCGGCAGATACCACTGTTACTGCGGCTCAAATACACCCAGCGCTTGAGGGTGCAACGCTCGCAAACGGTACTGATGACGCGGGTAATGCCGGTGTTGTAGTGTCTGACATTGAACGTGGTGCACCAGCGGCGCGCATTGGTTTACAGTCTGAAGACGTGATCATAGGTGTTAACCGAGTTCGCACATCTACCGTGGCTGAGTTCAGAAATGCACTAGATGAAGCGAAAGGTGTTATTGCGCTTAACGTGAAACGCGGTAATTCAACATTGTACTTGGTTATCAGACAATAGCTTTAGGCTAGATTGAAAGTTTGACTAATAGAAAACGGCGCTTCTTTAAAGCGCCGTTTTTATTTGAATACTAGAATATGGCAAACGTGAACAGTTTGTCTGACACCATTGAAGGGAAATGATAATTCAAATTCGATTGCACTAAATTTGCTTTTCATTACGGTAGTTTATTCAATTAAGTGATATCCTTTATGTTAAGAATGATAATTTAAAAACGTCGCGCTTTTTTATGATGTCGCACCACAAAAATAGTGCGTTTAGAGTAAGTGCGACAGAAAACGATAAGTGTGACTTGTGACTGGCCGCTCAATAATAAATTTCTTATTAAAATCTGTTCTCCTCGGCGTTGCCGTTGCAGCGTTGCTTTTGATTTTTGTTCCAGAACTTCGACAAGGTAAAGGGCTGGCTCAAGGCTTTTTCACTGATGTATCAGTAAGTGCTAATCGTGAAAGCTATTTCACTGCGCTCAGCCGCTCTGCACCAGCCGTCGTCAATATTTATAGCGTAAGCATTGAGAATGGTTCCGGGCTTTTTAGAAATCAATCGCGCGGTCGAACTAACTTGGGCTCTGGCGTGATCATGACTGAAAACGGCTACCTACTTACGTGTCACCACGTAGTTGCAAACGCCGACAGCATTTACGTAGCAGTTCAAGATGGCCGTATTCTTGAAGCACAAATTATCGGTACAGATCCGCTTACAGACCTAGCGGTTCTAAAAGTTACTGCAGATAACCTTCATATTATTCCTCAAGTCCCAGAACCAGATACTCATGTAGGTGATGTGGTAATGGCTATCGGTAACCCATTCGACTTAGGTCAGACAATTACGCAGGGGATCGTAAGCAGAGCAGGACGAAACGGACTTTCCAACTATGTGGATTTTATTCAGACTGATGCGGTACTCAACCAAGGTAACTCCGGCGGAGCATTAGTAGATAGCAACGGCATATTGTTGGGTATTACTAATGCTAACTTCCAAGTTCTCGATTCAAATAACCGCGTCCGCAATGTAGACGGAATTAACTTTGCGGTACCTTATGAACTTGCTAAACGGGTAATGGATGAAATTATCAGTAATGGCCGTGTAATACGCGGTCAGCTCGGCTTCGTAGGTGGTGAAAATCGCAACCGTCCTGGCATCGATGTGTCGGCGGTAGCAAAGGGTAGCCCAGCAGACATCGCTGGCATTCGTCCCGGCGACATCATAGTAGCAATTGACGGAGTAAGACTGGAAAGTGCGTCTAAAACCTTAGATATGATTGCTGAAACAGAGCCGGGCACAGAGCTTGAGATTGAACTTAGCCGAGACGGTACCTCTTTAACCTTAACAGCTACGGTTGGAGAACTTCGCGCGAGTCAGTAGAAGTCTGTTGTTTCACTTTATCGATAAAAGAAAAGCGCCAAAAGGCGCTTTTCTTTTATCTGAATAACGACTTCTCGCTTATTCTTTCACTCGCTCGATATTTGCACCTAAACCTCTGAGCTTTTCTTCAATAGCTTCATAACCACGGTCAAGGTGATAAATACGATTCACATGAGTTTCCCCATCTGCGATGAGACCGGCTATAACCAAGCTTGCTGATGCGCGAAGGTCAGTTGCCATAACGGGCGCACCTTTTAAGCGTGAGCTTCCTTTCGAAACAGCAGAGTTAGCCTCTAGCGCTATCTCAGCACCCATGCGCTGTAATTCAGGCACATGCATAAAACGGTTTTCGAAAATGGTCTCGGTAATAACACCTGTGCCTTCTGCAACACAGTTTAAAGTAACAAACTGGGCCTGCATATCGGTAGGAAAAGCTGGATGAGGGGCGGTTTTTACCCTCACTGCCTGTGGCTTTCGCCCTTCCATATCGAGTTCAATCCAGTCATCACCAGTCGTAATTTTAGCGCCAGCTTGCTCTAGCTTGTCTAGCACGGCATCTAACGTATCAGGCGCGGCATGGGTACAGCGAACCTTTCCGCCAGTAACAGCAGCAGCAACAAGGAAGGTCCCCGTCTCAATACGATCAGGTAGCACGGCATAGTCACAGCCGTTTAGCGTTTCCACTCCTTCAACAGTAATTTTGTCACTTCCAGCGCCACTAATTTTTGCGCCCATTTGAATAAGGCAATTTGCTAAATCTACAATTTCAGGCTCGCGTGCAGCGTTTTCTAGCACCGTCGTACCGTCTGCCAACGCCGCAGCCATAAGCAAGTTTTCTGTGGCGCCAACACTTACCATATCCATAAAGATGCGCGCGCCTTTTAAGCGTCCGTCAACTTCTGCACGAATATAGCCTTCATCAACTTCTATTTTAGCGCCCATTTTTTCAAGGCCAGTTAAATGAAGATTGACCGGGCGAGCACCAATAGCACAGCCACCGGGTAAAGACACGTTTGCCTTACCCTGTTTCGCAAGTAGAGGGCCTAGAACTAAAATAGACGCTCGCATAGTACGCACTAAATCATACGATGCAGTCACGCTCTCCAGCGTACTCGAATCAATAACGATGTCGTTAGGTGCAGGTTGAGCAATTTCGACGCCCAGCTCGCGTAATAGCGCAGTGGTGGTATTGATATCGCGAAGACGAGGAACATTAGTATATCGACAAGGAGAGTCAGTAAGCAGGCTTGTCATCAACAATGGAAGAGCCGCATTTTTAGCACCAGAAATACGAACCGTGCCGTTTAGCGCTGGGCCCTTTTTTATTACAAGTTTATCCACAAGCTGCGCCTATTATTGAGGGATATTGAACTGGCGCTCGCGCTCCCAGTCCTTAACCGAAAACGTCTTGATTGTGATTGCGTGCATGCTGCCATCTGCAATCTTATCAGCTAAGGGCGCATAAACAGCTTGCTGACGCTTTACGCGGCTCATTTCATTAAACGCATCGCTTACAGCAATAATATTAAAATGCGATCCCTCTCCTTTCACATGTACTTCGTGAAGGTCTAAGGCATCTTTCAAGATTTTTTCAATTTCAGACAATTCCATAACTTACTTCTTAATTCGCTAACTGGTGTTTATTCTACAGGTAAAAAGCTATCTGCATTGCTGATTTTTGCAAGCTTTTGAAGCTTTTCCGGTATTTTGCTGAGTGTTATGCTAACACCATTTTGTTCTGCATCCCTAACGGCATTGATAAGCCACGCCAAACCGGCACTGTCTGCACGTTCGACATCGTTCAAATCCAGAGTGCAACGTTTGTTTTGCTGCAGGGTGCCTCGCTCGTTACTGCTCAGGCTTTCCCAGAAATTCTTTGACAAAGTGTCACGGTCAAGTTGACCGTGAACAATCACGTTACCTTTGTCGTTTATCTCAAAGAGGCTCACTCAGCCTCTCCCTCGATTTCAATCGGCTCACCTTGTTTTAATTCAACCGGCTTACCAATTTTATCGCGCATTAAAGCAATCACAGAATCTATGCCTTCTTGACGAAGAATTGATTCGAACTCGCTACGCTTACTATTCAACATGCTAATGCCTTCGGCAACCATGTCGTACGCTTTCCACTCATTCGTTTTACTGTCTTTACGCACTTTAAACGCAATTTTAATTTCTGGACGGCTGGGGTCTTGTACTACGGCACGCACCGTTACTGATTTTTTATCATCAAAAGATGACTCTGGCTCGAATATCACCTCTTGATTATCGTAATACCCCATCGCAACTGCATAAGAAGTAATTAAATATTGTCGAAACACACTGATGTATTCGCCCATTTTCTCTTGAGGCACCGATTTAAAGTGTTTACCCAACACCATAAATGCCGCAAATTTATAATCGATATGCGGCACTAGTTCCTCTTCCATGATCGTACGAAGCATTTCTGGATCGGCTTTGATAGCCTCCTGATTAGCCTTAATACGTTCAAACGTACGATTTGCTACATCCTGCACCAATTCATACGGGTTTTGCTCATTCACTTCTTGCGCATTCACTACGCTCGTTATCGACATCATAAAGATGCCAATGGCTGCTATGATCTTTTTCAAAATTTTATCTCCTACCTTCAAACTCTGTTTAGCAGACCTGATTACCGTCAAATTAGTTTCATCAAGTTGCTGTAATTCATTGGTAACTGTATGCTGTGCAAGCAATATAATGGGCAACGATTAGTTTTCGTCACTACCGCGGTTAAACAAGAACTGACCAATCAAATCTTCAAGAACCAACGCTGACTTAGTATCTTGCAGGTAATCGCCATCTTGTAAGTTTGCCACACCGTCAAACGAGAACCCTGGCTGAAAACCAACGTACTGCTCGCCTAATAAGCCTGAAGTCAAAATAGATACTGAACTGGTTTCAGGAAAGCCGTTGTATTCGTTGAGGATAGATAGCTCTACCACAGGAGTGAAATCTTCCTGGTCCAAAGAAATTGACGACACACGACCAACCGTAACACCACCTACTTTCACTGCAGATCTTGGTTTCAGCCCGCCAATATTGTCGAACTTTGCATATAACGTGTAGGTGTCACCTTCGGTCGCTACCGTTTGATTTGCCACTTTAAGTGCTAATAGTAACAATGCACCTATTGTAAGCATGACAAACATACCAACCATCACTTCCGTTTTATACTTACTCATTCCTAACCCCTACTCGATACCAAACATAAGGGCGGTAAGCACGAAGTCCAGCCCTAATACTGCTAATGATGAATAGACCACTGTTTCAGTAGTCGCTTTGCTGATCCCTTCCGATGTCGGAATAGAATCGTAACCTTTAAATATGGCAATCCACGTCACAACTAAGGCAAACACGAGGCTTTTTATTACGCCGTTTATGACATCTTGGTTCCAATCTACTGTTGATTGCATAATTGACCAATAGCTGCCCGCATCAACGCCCAACCAATCCACGCCGACCAAATGCCCGCCTAGGATACCAATGGCGCTAAAAATAATCGCCAGCATTGGCATGGCAATCATTCCAGCCCAAAAGCGAGGAGCCACAATACGCCTAAGCGGATCTACCGCCATCATTTCTAAGCTGCTTAATTGCTCTGTGGCTTTCATTAAGCCTATTTCAGCTGTCAACGCTGAGCCAGCACGACCAGCAAACAACAATGCAGTCACAACCGGGCCCAGTTCCCGCAGTAGCGACAAAGCCACCATAGGACCTAAGCTCCCTTCAGCGCCATAATCAACCAAAATTGTATAGCCTTGGAGCGCCATCACCATGCCAATGAACAAACCAGATACCATGATAATTAGGAGCGACTGCACGCCTACAACATAAAGCTGCTTGATCACTAACGGAATATTTTTAACGCGAGGAACTGCCACTAGCGCACCGAACAGCATTAATGTGGCACGTCCAATTGAAGTTATTTTAGCGATCGTTTTTGCACCGACTGACTGGAAGTACTTCATTTATCGCCCCCCAAAAAACTCGTTTTCAAATCAGGTGCAGGGTAGTGAAATGGCACTGGACCATCTGCTTTACCTTTTAAGAACTGTTGTACCAGCTCAGAATCACTTTCTTTGATTTCTTGAGCCGTACCCTCACCTATTACGCGCTTATCAGCCAGTATATAAATATAATCTGCAATAGTGAGTACTTCGGTTACGTCATGAGTAACAACGATACTTGTTAGGCTAAGCGCATCGTTAAGCTCACGAATAAGCTTTACTAAGACCCCCATGGAAATAGGGTCTTGGCCTGCAAATGGCTCGTCATACATGATTAAATCAGGATCAAGCGCTATCGCTCTTGCAAGTGCAGCCCTGCGCGCCATACCACCAGATAATTCGCTTGGCATAAGTTGAGCAGCACCGCGCAATCCCACAGCCTGTAGCTTTAAAGCGACAATGGTCGCGATAATATCTTCAGATAACTTGGTATGCTCGCGAAGCGGAAACGCAACATTGTCGAACACGCTCATGTCGGTGAAAAGTGCGCCGCTCTGAAACAGCATACTCATTCTTCGGCGCGTGTTGTAAAGGGACTTTCTCGACATAGAAACAATCGAGTCACCATCGAATCTCACGTCGCCTTCATCTGGCGTTAACTGCCCGCCAATAAGGCGCAGCAACGTTGTTTTACCTATACCACTAGGCCCCATTACCGCAGTAATTTTACCTTTGGGTACTTTGAGCGAAATGCCGTCATATATAACGCGGTCAGCACGCTTGAAAGTTAGGTTATCTACTTCAACTAAATGATCCATAAGTACTTAAATGTCGACCCCTGACGAAAGAAAGTGGCTGTAAAAATTTCACCCACACTGCACTTTTAAAAGAGTAATTGAATAGGTTGCCTAGCGTATTCAATTTCTATGCCTTAAACATTTTACTGTAAATGTATACTCTTGAGTTTACTTTAAGAACACATAATACCAATAAAGTTTACTCGGCAGTGTAGTTTATCAACACGATTGGTAAAAAGTCGTGGCTGGGCGATGTGATTTAGTGTCATTGTACGCTTTTTCAAGCCCCTCGCAAAAGTCAAAAAGTTACAAGTTATGTTCGATTAAGACGAATGTAAGGTCACGCGCGCTCAAGCGCACTTCTTATATAAGACAACAAGTCGAAAGTGAGTGAGCACGTCTATCGTATTTGATAGTTTGTTAATGGAAACTGAACACCAACATGCAGTGTTGCTGCTATCGCTGCCAATCAAAGGCAACGAACGAGGACTAATTTGTCGATTTACTCTTCATTTAACACAGGTTTTTACCATTTCGCAGCATTTGATAAAAATAAAGTAATGCGAGCATAGGCAAATGGCACTCTTTTTGCGACAATCTAGCGAAATACTTTTTATTACAGGTTGTTGTGCTTTTAAACATCGTCATTTTTCTTATTGGGCTGATTGTACTTAGTTGGAGCGCTGACCGTTTTGTTTATGGTGCTTCAGCGCTAGCAAAGAACATCGGTATTTCACCTATGATGATCGGTTTAACGATTGTCGCTATGGGGTCTTCTGCGCCTGAAATCGTGGTATCCGCCATTGCCTCTGTAAATGGTAATATGAATACCGCTGTAGGAAACGCGCTGGGCTCGAACATTACCAACGTCGCTCTTGTCCTTGGCATAACAGCATTGGTTAAGCCGCTGATTGTTTCATCAACAACGTTAAAGCGAGAGCTTCCGGCTCTTCTTATTATTTCCCTTATTGCTATCGGCTTTTTGTTCGATGGCGAACTTAAGTCTTACGAGGGCATTATTCTACTTGCTCTGTTTATTTTTGTATTAGCCATGATGGCCTGGCTGTCGCTACAAGTAGACAAAGAAGACCCGTTGATAGCTGAAACAGCTGACGAAATACCTAAAGGCGTTTCAAATACATCTGCGCTTATATGGATTGGTGTGGGTCTGGTCATTTTGCCCCTGAGTGCACATTTTTTGGTGAACTCCGCTGTAGAAATTGCAAGGTATATGGGGATATCTGACTTGGTGATTGGTTTAACTATCATTGCTTTTGGCACCAGCCTTCCAGAACTTGCTGCAAGCATTGCCGGCGTACTCAAAGGTGAGGATGATTTAGCCCTTGGTAATATTATTGGTTCTAATATCTTCAACCTGCTCGCCGTACTTGGAATGCCGGGGTTAATAGCGCCAGGCTTGTTGGATCCAGATGTCTATAATCGAGATATGTACGTAATGCTTGGACTAACGCTACTGCTATTCTTGTTCAGCTTTGATTTAATCGGTAAGCGTACAATATCAAGAACGAATGGATTTATACTTCTTGCTTGCTTCATTGGCTACCAATTCTGGCTGTTCGGATAATCATGAATACACAAACTCAGATGAACTATATCGACTCAGCAAAACGCGTTATCGACATTGAAACGCACGCTATAGCGAACCTTGCAGAACGTTTAAACGACAATTTTATTGCAGCATGCGATATTCTATACCACTGCAAGGGAAAAGTTGTTGTTAGCGGAATGGGGAAATCTGGGCATATAGGAAACAAAATCGCTGCCACGCTGGCAAGTACAGGCACACCCGCTTTTTTCATGCACCCTGGTGAAGCCAATCATGGTGACTTGGGAATGTTGAGTAAGGGTGATGTTTTATTAGCTATTTCTAATTCTGGTGAAACAAACGAATTAGTTAACTTGCTGCCAGTCGTTAAAAGACTGGGAATTCAAGTGGTAGCGATGACAAACAGCGCGTCAAGTTCATTAGGCCAACACGCTGATGTAGTGCTCGATATCAGTGTGGATAAAGAAGCCTGCTCATTAGGCCTAGCCCCTACATCAAGCACCACGGCCACCTTAGTTATGGGCGATGCGCTTGCTGTGGCTCTTCTCGATCAGAAAGGGTTCACGTCTGACGATTTCGCATTGTCACACCCGGGGGGGAGTCTAGGAAGAAAGCTGTTGCTTAAAGTGCATGACATCATGCTTACTGGTAGCGATATTCCGCTTGTTAGTTTGAATGCTTCAGTGGCTGACGCACTTCTTGAAATTTCCAAAAAAGGCCTTGGGATGACGGGCGTTATTGCCTCTGATGGTACACTTACTGGTGTATTCACTGACGGTGATTTACGCCGAATTCTAGACGCTCGTATTGACGTTCACGGTGCCTCGGTTGAAAGTGTAATGACAAAAGGCGGTAAAACAACCACTTCTGAGCAACTCGCTGTAGAGGCGCTTAACTTGATGGAAGCCCATAAAATCAGTGCGCTTATGGTAACAGATTCTCAGCGCAAACCCGTGGGAGCCTTTAATATGCATATGCTACTCAAAGCGGGAGTGCTATAAATGCCAGCAACCTTATACACAGAAATGAATGACACACTTTTCACTCAACTATCGAAGATTAAATTATTGGTATGTGATGTGGATGGTGTGTTTTCAGATGGCCGAATTTATTTAGGCAATGCGGGCGAAGAACTAAAGGCCTTTCATACGCGAGATGGCTACGGCGTCAAAGCCTTGGTAAGCCATAATGTTAATGTCGCTGTCATCACGGGTCGTCGTTCAGCCATTGTTGAAAACAGAATGAAAGCATTGAATGTGGCGCACATTATTCAAGGTGAGGAAAACAAGGCCGAGGCTTTGAGCGCACTAATGGAAAATCTCGAACTAAATGCCGATGACGTGGCAGCAGTTGGCGATGATATGCCTGACACAGGTATGTTTAAGCATGTAGCAGTCAAGATTGCGGTTGCCGATGCGCATCCTTTTGTCGCTAAACAAGCCAACTGGATTACCACACTCCCGGGGGGGTTTGGTGCGGTTCGTGAAATATCGGACACCATTTTACAAGCCAAGGGTGTGGCGAATGAAATATTCGGAGCAAGTGTATGAGCCAATTTGGCTTTAATCGCTTAGGACTCAGTATATCTTCGCTTTTTATTCTAGCGATGTTGATGTATGTACCAACATGGATGGAAGAGGAGCCAGAAGCGCAGAGCAGTGGTGAAAATGACGCATTAAAGCCCACTTATAAAGCGAAAAATTTAACCACGACCCTCTACAATCAAGAGGGGGAGCTGAACCATAAGGTTTTTGCTGAATCAATGGAGCATTACGACCAACTAGGTTTTGTCTTGTTTCAACAACCTAGATATACCCTTTATACCGAAAATGCAACGTCTCCTTGGGTTGTTACGGCTAAAGAAGGCACACTCTACAACAACGAGCTTATTCAGCTGGAAAATCGCGTTGTTATTGAGAACCAAACGAGCGATGATTTTGTCCAAAGCTTATCAACCGAATATATTCAAATAAATTTGGACACCAAACAAATGACTTCTGACCAGCCCGTTGAAATACAAGGTACTCAGTACGTTATTTTGAGCAATGGGTTTAACGCGAATTTACGCACACAAGAATACGAGCTATTAGATCATGTACAAACCACTTATTCCCCTAGCAACTAGCCTTTTTCTTGCCATCGCTAGCGGTGCGGTGATCGCGAGCGAAGACGACTTTTCGCAGCCCATAAAAATAGGTTCAAACACCCAGTTTATTGATGGGAAAAACAAGACTGCACTTTATAAAGAAGACGTTCTCATCACACAGGGTTCACTACTGATTGAAGCGGACGAAGTTGAAGTTATCGCCAGTGAAGGTAGCGGTCGTGAAATTTTCATCGCTAGAGGCAAACCGGCGAGCTACTCTCAAACTTTAGAAGACGGCACGCCTGTTTCGGCAAAAGCCAATGAAATTCGTTACGAGGTTATTAACCGCACCATTTCTCTCGCTGGCAATGCCGAACTTCAGCAAGACACGAGTAAAGTGCAAGGTGACAACATTACATTTGATATGATTACCGAGCAATTGCTTGCTACTGGCGGCAGCGGAGAAGATGGTGAAGGTCGCGTTACGACGGTATTTACGCCTGACACCATTCGTAAAACATCGAAAAAGCAAGACAAAGATAGTGAGGACAACAAATAGCCATGGCCACTCTTAGCGCAACTAACCTTGCTAAGGCTTATAAATCTCGTCAAGTGGTGAGAGACGTTAGCCTTTCTGTTTCTACAGGGCAAATTGTTGGTCTTCTTGGTCCAAACGGCGCTGGTAAGACCACCACGTTTTATATGATTGTAGGTCTGGTACCCCTGGACAAAGGCAAGATTGAAATTGACGAAAACGAGCTCACTCATCAACCCATGCATGAGCGCGCACGCCGCGGAATTGGCTACCTTCCACAAGAGGCATCAATATTTAGAAAGTTGACCGTTCACGAAAATATCATGGCAATTTTGCAAACTCGTAAAGATTTAAATTCACACCAGCAAGAAGAAGAAGCTGACGCACTACTTGATGAATTTAATATCAACCATATACGTAATAGTGCGGGTATGAGTTTGTCGGGTGGTGAGCGACGCCGGGTGGAGATAGCACGAGCGTTAGCGGCAAATCCACAATTTATTTTATTAGACGAACCATTCGCTGGTGTTGATCCAATATCAGTTAATGATATAAAGAAGATAATACAACATCTTCGTGATAGAGGAATTGGTATCCTTATCACTGACCATAACGTACGAGAAACATTGGATGTTTGCGAAAAAGCGTACATTGTGAGTCATGGCGAGCTTATTGCGCAAGGAACAGCGGAACAGGTTTTAAGTAATCAAAAAGTAAGGGATGTATACCTAGGCGAACAATTCAGGCTATAGTTAATGTAACCGAATTGTCATTTTTCAATTTCGCTCTGGTATATTCAATTTAGAGCATTTAAATAAGACGTAGATGAAACCATCTTTACAGCTAAAATTTAGCCAACAACTTACCATGACACCTCAGCTTCAGCAGGCTATTAAATTGCTGCAGCTGTCTACTCTTGATCTTCAACAGGAGATTCAAGAGGCGCTTGACTCTAACCCACTGTTAGAAGTTGAGGAAGGTAATGACGAGCCTCAATCAGAAAAGAACAATCTCGATAATGATGATGGAGCATCAGAAGCGTCTGCTACTGCATCAAGCGACACCCTGGAAGCCGGAGATGCGTTAGAAAAAAACGATCTCCCTGACGAGTTGCCTATCGACAGTACGTGGGATGAGTATTATTCCGCATCTTCAGCGCCAGCGCCAGGTCCATCAAGTGATGATGAACAGATTTTCCAAGGCGAAACTACTGACGATATTCAAGAACACCTTTCTTGGCAGATGCGCCTGACCCATTTCTCGGAAACTGACCGGGCAATTGCAACGGCGATTATTGACTCGATTGATGAATCTGGCTATCTAACCGTCTCTCTTGAAGAAATTCTTGATGCGGTAAACGATGATGACTTAGAAGAGCCTATAGAGATGGACGAAGTAGAGTGCGTATTAAAGCGTATTCAAATGTTCGACCCCATTGGTTCTGGTTCACGGACACCTCAAGAGTGTTTAATGGTTCAGCTTCGCCAATTTTCAGACGATACGCCGTGGCTCGCTGAAGCGAAGCAGTTAATCGAAGAGTACTCTGACCTTCTTAGTAGCAAAGACTATCGCACGTTAATGCGTAAGAGTCGCCTGAAGGAAGATCAGCTGCGTGAGGCTATGCGTTTGTTACAAACCTTGAATCCTCGCCCAGGTAGTGCTTTAGTTACTAAAGAGCCTGAATATGTTATTCCTGATGTTTCAGTCGCCAAAAAGAATGGTCGTTGGGTGGTAGAATTAAACCCCGACAGCCTGCCTAAATTAAGCGTGAATCAACAGTACGCTGCGATGAGTCGTCGTGCAAAGAACAGTAGCGACTCTCAATTCATCCGCTCACACATGCAAGAAGCCAAGTGGTTCATAAAGAGCCTAGAGTCACGCAATGAAACCCTGATGAAGGTTGCGAATTGCATTGTGCAGCAGCAGATGGGTTTTTTCGAGCACGGCCCGGAAATGATGAAACCAATGGTGTTAAATGATGTCGCAGAAATGGTAGATATGCACGAATCGACTATTTCTCGTGTGACGACGCAAAAATACATGCACACACCACGTGGTATTTTTGAACTGAAGTACTTCTTTTCAAGTCACGTTGCGACAGAGTCTGGTGGTGAGTGTTCATCCACCGCTATTCGAGCATTGATCAAGAAGCTGGTGGCCGCTGAAAATGTTAGCAAGCCGCTAAGTGATAGCAAGATTGCTTCATTGTTGGCCGAGCAAGGCATAAAAGTCGCTCGGCGGACAATAGCAAAATACCGGGAATCGTTATCGATCCCGCCGTCGAACCAACGCAAAAGCCTTATTTAAACGGGCTCTATAATATAAGGAAGACGAAATATGCAAATCAACCTTACTGGTCATCATGTCGAAATCACCGACTCTTTGCGTAATTATGTCGATACGAAGTTCAGCAAACTTGAACGTCACTTTGATCACATTTCTAATGTGCATGTCATCCTGAACGTTGAAAAATTAAATCAAAAAGCCGAAGCGACTGTTCATTTAAGTGGCGCAGAAGTATTCGCATCCTCAGAAAACACCGACATGTATGCGGCGATTGACAGCATGGTTGATAAACTCGACCGGCAAGTAATCAAGCATAAGGAAAAACTGAAAAAACATTAGTAGTTAATTAAGCATGGACATACAAGCCATCGTAAGTCTGGACCGCACTGAATGTGCGGTTCAGTGTAATAGTAAAAAACGAATTCTTGAGATAATCGCAGATATTGCCGCCAAAAATAATGAGAACATCGACTCGGCGACGGTACTCAACAGTCTAATGTCTCGAGAGCGTATGGGAAGCACGGGTATCGGTAACGGTATTGCCTTGCCTCACGGACGTTTAGCGGGTCTCGATAAAGTAATTGCAATTGTCGTAACCTGTACACCGGCTATAGATTTTGACGCCTTAGATGAAAAGCCGGTAGATATATTTTTTGCTTTACTGGTTCCTGAAGAGCAAACCGAAGGGCATTTACAAACCTTGGCAACAGTTGCCGGTAAACTGAGCGACAAAGAGACGATTAAGGCAATACGCCGCGCTACAAAGAGCGATGAGATCCTCTCTGCATTATGTTAATTTCTAATGCCCGTTTGTATTTGGGCAATTGAGCCGTTTCAATCGATAACGCAAACAAGATAAAACCAGTCTATTAGGGAGAAATGAGGTGAAGCTGATTATAATCAGTGGTCGTTCGGGTTCTGGTAAATCTGTGGCGCTACGAGCACTAGAAGATTTAGGCTATTACTGTGTTGACAACATTCCGGTAAATCTACTCCCTACCCTCACTCACACGGTTGTTGATGAATACGATCAAGTCGCGGTGAGTATTGATGTCAGAAATTTACCTAAGAACCCTGATGACCTAGTCGAGATACTTGATTATCTACCCTCATCTTGGTCGATGACGATTGTTTATATCGACGCAAGCGACGATGTACTCGTCAAACGCTTTAGCGAAACCCGTCGTCTTCATCCTCTCGCCAAACTTAACAAATCACTTTTTGAGGCAATAAAAGCCGAATCTGCACTACTTGCGCCTATTGTAGAAAGAGCAGACCTGTATTTAGATACTGATAAGCTAACAATACATCAACTCGCGGAGTTAATTCGAGAGCGCATTCTTGGTAAAAAAAGCTCTCGTCTTGTATTGGTATTTGAATCATTTGGCTTCAAACACGGTATACCAAAAGACGCCGACTATGTTTTTGACGCACGCTTTCTACCAAACCCTCATTGGGAGCCCGACCTTAAGCACCTTACTGGCCTTGATGCACCGGTAGAAGTCTTCTTAGGCTCACAACCAGTGGTAACCAAGTTCATTTGGCAAATTCAAAACCTGATAACCACATGGCTACCTCATTTAGAGCGCAACAACCGAAGCTATGTCACCGTCGCAATAGGGTGTACCGGCGGGCAGCACCGCTCGGTATATATCGCTCAGACTTTATCTAAAACCTTCGGCGAAATTCATCCAGATGTTCAAATTCGCCATAGGGAGTTAAACCAATAATGACGATTCAAAAAACGCTCACTATTGTAAACAAGCTCGGCCTGCATGCTAGAGCAGCTACACAGCTTGTTAAACTTGCAAATCAATTTGACGCCAAGATCATTCTGAAAAAAGGCGACAAGGAAGCCGACGCCAGTAGTGTTCTTGGCTTAATGATGCTGGAAAGTCATCAGGGTGAGCAAGTCGATGTTATTGTTGACGGTGTTGATGCCACAGACGCGCTTGCTGCTATCGAGCAGTTAATAGAAGGCAGGTTTAATGAAGACGAGTAGTCACACGTCTAATTGATTACTTAATATACTTTCAGTCTGGTATTTATCAAATCTTGCGCAAAAGCTATGCAATTGTCATGACAGGATCATTATAATTGCGATACTCTACGGCCACTTAGGCGTTAACGCCTGCACCGTTTATTTTTTCACCCTATAGGAATAACGCCTTATGGCAGAAGCGCTTGTTTCTAAATACGTACAAACACAGCTACGCACACTCAATGCTGCGTTAGTAAACGGGCAATTTGTATCTGTACGTAAGCTTCTGCTCGAATTGCCCCCATCTGATGTTGCCCACATACTTGAGTCGAGCCCCAGCCGGACTCGTGATGAGCTTTGGGAGCTGATTGATAGCGACTTTCACGGTGATATTTTAGAAGAACTATCTGATGATGTTCGAAACGGTATTATCACAAAGATGCTCCCCGCCAATGTGGTTGATGCACTTGAAGAAATGGATACCGATGACTTGGCAGAAACGCTGAGTAGCCTTCCTGAACCCGTGTTGGCAGACATTCTTGATTCAATGGATGCACAAGACCGCGTACGTGCAGAGCAAGCGCTATCTTACGGTGAAGAAACCGCTGGTTTCATCATGAACACCGATACCATTACCTTGCGTCCAGATGTAACCATTGATGTAGTTCTTCGCTACATTCGCTTAAAAGGAGAGTTACCGGAAAATACAGACACCTTCTATGTGGTTAATAGAACGGATAATTTAGTTGGTATTATTCCCGTGGCCCGTTTGCTCACTGCTGACACTGACGACAAAGTATCAGACGTTATGGACGAAGAGTCGGAAGCCATTCCGGTAAACATGCCAGATGATGAAGTGGCAAGCCTGTTTGAGCGTTATAATTGGCTTTCAGCGCCGGTAGTTGATGAAAATCATCGCTTAGTGGGGCGAATTACCATTGATGACGTAGTTGATATCATTCGTGAAGACGCTGAACACTCAATGATGAGTATGGCGGGTCTTGATGATGATGAAGATACCTTTGCGCCTGTTATGCAAAGTACTAAACGCCGTTCCGTTTGGCTGGCAGTTAATTTAGTGACTGCGCTAATGGCTGCAATGGTAAGTGACTTATTTGAAGCCACGCTAAGCCAGCTCGCCGTATTAGCTATATTAAATACTATCGTACCGAGCATGGGCGGCGTGGCTGGTAACCAGACACTAACTCTTGTTATTCGGGGTATGGCGCTCGGTCATGTAAATGCCAGTAACTCGCGTTGGCTTATCAGTAAGGAAATCTCTATCGGCTTTTTAAATGGGGCAATTTGGGCTGTGCTTATTGCCTCTGTTATCGCACTCTGGAAGCAAGATTACATGCTGGGCGTTATTATCGCCTTTGCGATGATGGTAAACATGATTGCGGCAGCGCTTGCCGGCGCAACCTTACCCATGATCATGAAGCGCCTTAAAATAGACCCAGCGCTTGCTGGAAGCGTTATTTTAACTACGATAACCGATGTGGTTGGTATCTTTGCCTTTTTAGGTACGGCAACGCTGTTTTTAATTTAAGCCTAAAAAACAATCATCCTTAATTAGGATCTAGCAATTTTTGATATTATGCGCTTAGGCAATTAACGAATTGGCTGTATACCCATTAATATTCAGTTTGTATCCGACACCCCATACGGTTTGTACTAGCTGTCCGCCATTTTCAATGCTGTTAACCTTATCAAGTTTAGTGCGTAGACGATTAATATGGGTGTTTACCGTATGTTCGTACCCTTCGTGATTATAGCCCCACACCTCGCTAAGTAGTTGGTTGCGAGAAAAAACCTGATTGGGATGACGACAGAAATAATTCAACAAGGTGAATTCTCGTGCTGTTAGTGTCAGCAATTGCCCATTAATCGTCACGCTGTGATAACGCAAGTCGACGCTAAGCGGGCCTATCTCGATACGCTCGTCACTACCACCGGAAGCTCTCGTGTTTTCGTGGTTAGGCATACTTCTACGCATATGAGAGCGAATACGTGCTGAAAACATACGTTCGTCAAACGCACCAGTAAAGTAGTCATCAACACCCGCTTCATAATAATTTGCCTCATCTACCTCTGTGTAGACCTTATCTGCTAGAGACATATCACTTTCAACAGCCACTACCCAGCTTTCGGTATTAGCGTCTACAAGAGTTTTAATACGCTGCAGGCACATAGTATTACTGTGCGATTCAACAATAATAAGTGAATACTGCTGCGCCTTAAGCAACGACTCTGCGGATTGAAAATTAGAGACTGCGTCGTAAAGAAAACTATGCTTACTTAAGCATTGCGATATATTTTGTTGAAACTTATTTCCAGTGTAGATGATAAGGATCATAACTCGCTCCTAATTCGCCAATAAAAAACAAGACCCGACCCTTCGTGTTTTTATTTCACATTAATAACAATTTTTTGATTGATAAATAAGCACCAAAAATTTTTAACAATATCGTCATTTAGCGATACAAAACTGTGTTTTTTTTGTGATAGTTCTGTGATGAATTAAAAATTTTACTGCCCTAAATTCTTATGCGATTTAAGCCATAAACAAGGACAATAAAATGAAATTCACTAAACTTGCTAGCGCTACCCTACTGTCGCTTGCAACAATTTCCGTAAGCCAAGCCGTTATATTAGATGTTGAAATTACTAACTTAACCCAGGCGCAAAGCTTTACGCCGCGCTTAGTCATAGCTCACGATGACACAGTTGACGCTTTTGAGGTCGGACAGCCAGCTTCATCGGCGTTAGCGTGGCTTGCTGAAGCGGGGGTTATTGATGATGAGCAAAACGCTGATTCAAGCGGCGCTAACTTTGAGGCGTTATTGGGCCCTGTCGATACAGACAATGGCTCAAACACATGGCATCGTTTTGGCGGCCTTCTAGCCCCGAAAGCAACATTAAGTTATCCGTTCGACACAATGGACAAGCCTTATCTTTCACTGCTGTCTATGCTGATACCGACTAATGATGCCTTTGTAGGTATGGACAGTATTGAAATCCCTACTGAGCCTGGCACCTATACGTATTATCTTAATGCGTACGATGCTGGCACTGAGTTAAACGATGAGCTAAATAGTGCTCGTACTGACGTCGTTGAAGCTGGTACAGGAAATGCGCTGGGTGGATATGGTGTTCCTGGTGTCGCTGGCGGCGGTGCGCCTACTCGTATCGTCGACTTAGGTACGGGCGGCACAGGTGTGGCGGCACAGGTAGTTAACGGTGAAATAGAAGATGGTGAAGATGGCCCAGTACACATCCACCGCAATGCGCTTGGCGATACTGATAGCGCCGCTGGTGCCAGTGATCTGGACTCTACCGTACACCGTTGGTTAAACCCCGTTGCACGTGTTGTTATAACTGTTCCTGCATCTTAAGGAGCCATTAAAATGACTAATAAAATAGTAAAACTCAGTACGTTATTGATGCTATCGGCTCTTTTAGCGGCGTGCGGCGATGATGGTGATACAGGACCTCAAGGGCCAGCTGGTCCTCAAGGTGAAGCTGGAGTCGACGGTCAAGATGGTGCCGATGGCGCAGACGGCCAAGACGGTTCGAACGGGCAAGACGGTAGCAACGGTAATTCAGCGGTTTACACAGTTCAAATTACCAACTTAACTTACTCTCAGCCCTTTGCACCTGCCGCCGTCATTTTACACGAGTCAGGCTTCCATTCATTTAGTGAGGGCGAGCCAGCCAGCATGGGCATTGAAATTATGGCTGAGGGCGGTGACCCGTCTATGGTCATTACTGAAGCCATGGACTCCACGGACTTTTTGGATGCGCAAAACTCTGGAGGAATATTGGGCCCTCGCTCAATGGGCACAGAACTAACCCTTGTGGTTCCGGAACTCGATGCTGACGACTTACGCCTTACGGTAACCACCATGCTGGTCAACACTAACGACGCGTTCACCGGCTTAAACGCTGCTAATGTAAGTAACATGGCGGTTGGTGATACAAAAACGTTCATGACAGTGACCTGGGACGCTGGTACCGAAGCAAACACAGAAACCGCTACCACTATGCCTGGCCCTGCTGCTAGTGCAGCTGGTGGTGGCGGAGAGGCAGCGGGTTATGATGTAGTTAGGGACGACCTTGCCGATGCAGTAAGGCTCCATCAAGGTGTGGTAACCAGTGCAAACGCAAATGACCCAAGCCGTGAAGGTTTGTCAACGTCCGTACTAACCGAAGCCCATCGCTTTGATTTTCCGACAAGTCGTGTTGTGATAACGCGAACCCGTTAACTGGTAAACGGCAATGCCACGTTAAAGCGCCCTATTACGCAGGTAATGGGGTGTTTTTACTTTTGTGCGAAAGGGAGAACCGGAGATGAAACTTAAGGGAATAAGAAAGATAAGCGCTGGCTTTGCTGAGTAGATAAACTTCACAAAACCAGGCTAATACATTATTTGACAAGCTATTTAATGAGCTAATTAATAAGCTATTTAATAACCTTGAGAGTAGGTTTACCCTTTTTAGGTGGAACAGGCGCGTCTTTGACGTCGCTTGCATCAGCGTCTTCAAGCGACGTTGGGCCGCTAGGCTGAGATGCATTTTCAGATGTGTCCGCACTGTCTTGCTGTGCTCGTGCCACATCTTCCTCTGTTGCAAACACGGTACCCGCACCGTTTTCCCTTGCATAAATCGCTATAATTGCTTCACATGGCATGCTTAGTCTTCTTGGTTGCCCAGAAAAACGCGCTTGAAACGATAAGCCATCTAAATCAAGGGAGAAATTAACACACGCACTTGGTGATACATTCAAGACGATTTGACCATCTTTAACGAACTCTTGCGGTACTTCTACCAGTTCGTTGGTTGCATCGACCACAATATACGGCGTTAAGTCATTATCAACAATCCACTCATAGAACGCCCTAAGCAAATAGGGCTGGTTTGACGTCATAGATGTCATAACGGGTTGTGAATCTCGCGCTCTTGGTCAGTCAAAGACGCTTTAAACGAACTGCGAGAGAAAATGCGATTCATATAAGCATTAATTTCTTTGCTGCCTGCACCGTTAAGCTCGATACCAAGTGCTGGTAAACGCCATAGTAGCGGAGCAAGGTAGCAGTCGACCAAACTAAACTCTTCGCTCATGAAGTAAGGCATTTCACCAAACACAGGTGCTAGTGATAACAATGCTTCACGCAGTTCATTTCGTGCTGCCTCTACATCACCCTCACCACGGAAAATGCGCGCAGCCAGTGAGTACCAATCTTGCTCAATGCGGTGCATCATCAGACGGCTTTGACCACGTGATACAGGATAAACAGGCATTAATGGTGGATGTGGAAAACGCTCATCAAGGTATTCCATGATGATGTGAGACTTATAAAGTACAAGTTCACGGTCAACTAGGGTTGGAACAGTACCGTAAGGGTTTAGCTCCAACAGATCTTCAGACAGGTTGCTAGGATCTGTGAAGCTGATTTCAACACCCACACCTTTTTCTGCCAACACAATACGTGCCTGGTGGCTGTAAATATCAATTGTGTCAGAGAACAACGTCATAATAGAACGTTTATTCGCGGCTACGGCCATTCAATTTCCTCCGTCGAGAAACAAGTTTATGCTTACAAACGGTAAGCTTATTACGTTAATTCGTGCTACCTGAAAGCGCTTGTCTTAGACGCTTTCAGGTAGCACGAATAAATACCAAAAAAGGGGGCGAGACGCCCCCTTTTCATATTATACATAAATCTGTGCGATTAGTGCACTTCTCGCCAGTATTCTTTCTTCAGTAAGTAAACAAATACAAACAATACTGCGATAAAGATAAGTACCCACTTACCAATTTTGTGAGATTCAAGTTTTGAAGGCTCACCCGTGTACTCAAGGAAGTTCACGATATCGGCAACGGCTTGGTCGTATTCGTCAGGAGACATGGCGCCAGTGCCATCTGACTTGATGCCTACAAAACGCTTAACCATTTCACCATCAACCATTTGCTCTTCGTAAGTACGAGTAGGCGTACCTTGAAGTGGTTGAAGTACGTGTGGCATGCCCACTTCTGGGAATACAGTGTTGTTCACACCAAACGGGCGGCTCTCATCTACATAAAAAGAGCGCAGATAGGTGTAAATCCAATCTTCACCACGAACGCGAGCAACTAGCGTAAGATCTGGTGGCGCAGCACCAAACCAACCTGCAGCTGCCTCTTCAGGCATGGCACGAGTGATATAGTCAGCCACCTTTTCACCCGTAAACTGGAGATACTCTTGACCAAGTTCATCAGGAATACCCAAGTCTTGGAATGAACGCTGATAGCGCTGATACTTCATAGAGTGACAGCCCAAGCAGTAGTTCATAAACAATTGAGCACCGCGCTGTAAAGATGCCTTATCGGTTAAATCGATAGGCGCCTTGTCTAAGTGCACGTTACCACCTGCCGCAAGCGCTACGCCAGGTAGGAAGAAGGCTAAAAAGCACATCATTTTTTTCATTTAGGAATCCTCTCTGGCACAGGTTTAGTGTTTTCGTTTTTGCTGTACAAGAACAGTGCAATGAAGAAACCGAAGTACATGATGGTCGCAACCTGCGACGCTACAATTTTCCAGTTTTCTTGTGGCGTACCACCTAGATAACCCAGGAAGATAAACACAATTGCAAACACGATTAGGTTCACTTTGTGCAAGCCACAGCGATAGCGCCATGATTTAACGCGACCACGGTCAACCCAAGGTAGAGCAAATAGCGCAGCAATCGCACCAAACATTGCTAGTACACCGAACAACTTGTCAGGTACCGCTTTCAAAATCGCATAGAACGGCGTGAAGTACCACACTGGGAAGATGTGCTCAGGTGTCTTCAGCGGGTTAGCAATTTCAAAGTTAGGATGTTCCAAGAACTTACCGCCCATTTCTGGCGCGAAGAACAGTACATAAGTAAATAGTGCTAGGAACACACAGAACGCCACAAGGTCTTTAAGCACGATGTGTGGGAAGAACGGTAACACGTCATCAGCGATGTCGTATTTGCTTGTGTAGTACTCGTGGATTTCATATTTAGTCTTTTCAGACTCAGGTAGTGAACCTTTCTTGTGTTTAATCGCAACACCGTCGGGGTTGTTAGAACCCACTTCGTGAAGTGCGATAATGTGAAGGAACACAAGGATAACAATAACCAAAGGCAGTGCAATTACGTGAAGTGCAAAGAAACGGTTAAGTGTAGCGCCAGAGATAACATAGTCACCCTGTAACCAAACAACAAGGTCAGGGCCTACAACAGGGATTGCGCCGAATAGCGAAACGATTACCTGAGCACCCCAATAAGACATTTGTCCCCATGGTAGTACATAGCCCATGAATGCTTCCGCCATAAGCGCTAGGTAGATAAACATACCGAACACCCATAGAAGTTCACGAGGCTTCTGATAAGAACCGTAAATCATGCCACGGAACATATGCATGTATACAACGATAAAGAACGCCGATGCGCCAGTACTGTGCATATAGCGGATAATCCAACCGTAGTCGATTTCACGCATGATGTATTCAACAGAAGCGAAAGCGCCTTCTGAAGAAGGAACGAAATTCATGGTTAACCAAATACCAGTAACAATTTGGTTTACCAAAACGATAGTAGCTAGGAATCCGAACACATACCAAAAGTTCATGTTCTTTGGCGCTGGGTATTGAATAGCGTGCATGTTTGCAACGCGCATCAATGGGATGCGGTCTTCAATCCAACCTAGAAAAGCGTTCATAATAATTAAGCCTCCGCTTCTGAACCAATGATGATATTTGTATCATCAACGAACTGATAAGGCGGCACTACTAGGTTTAAAGGTGCCGGTACGTTTTGGAATACACGTCCCGCCATATCAAACTTAGAACCGTGGCATGGGCAGAAGAAACCATCAGGTACACCTTCAACGTATTCTTCAAACGCGCCATCTTTGAGGTGCTGTGGAGAGCAACCTAAGTGCGTACAAATACCAACAAGAATCAGGTATTCTTCTTTCATTGAACGGAAACGATTTTGAGCAAAAGTTGGCTGCTGCTCAGCTTCAGAGTTAGGATCTTTCAGCTTATCTTCGTGTGCGCCTAATTCTTCAAGAATTTCTGGCGTGCGACGAACAATCCATACTGGCTTGCTTCGCCACATTACACGTACTAACTGTCCAGGTTCAATCCCGCTGATATCTACTTCAACGTCAGCACCAGCGGCTTTCGCTTTGGCGCTTGGATTCCAGGACGCAATAAAAGGCACAGCAGCACCAACGACACCTACACCACCAACTACCGACGTGGCAACGGTCAAGAACCGACGACGAGTGTTGTTTTCTGGCTGGTTTTCATTGTGTGCAGACTCTGTTGCATCTACAGATACATTGCTCATCCACATTTCTCCAGGTTTGGATAATTATGATGTGTAACCCAAGCTTATACTGGTTTTGTCACGCTTGAGTCATGCATCATATGGCTTGTCATGATAGCGACGCTACAGCAAAATTTTGCTAGTTCACGAAGTCACGAAAGTTTTCAAAATTTTCGACCGCAAATGATAAAAGAAAAGCCCTTATAAACACAAGGTTTTACTGCTATTTAAGCGATAATTTAATTCAAAAGGTATGATAAGGTTTAGCGAGGTAAACCTCTAAAATCAAGGTTTTGAGGTATATTTGATGGGATAAGGCGTAGAAATTAAACCTTTGTTATAAAATCACTTGTGAAAGCAAAAATAAAAAACCCGGCATAAGCCGGGTTTTTGCAATACAAAAAGCGTAAAAATTAACGCTTTGAGAATTGAGGACGCTTACGCGCTTTGTGAAGACCAACTTTCTTACGTTCAACGCGACGTGCGTCACGAGTAACGAAGCCAGCTTTACGAAGGGCTGGACGTAGCGCTTCATCATACTCCATAAGAGCACGAGTAAGACCGTGACGGATTGCGCCCGCTTGACCGTTAGAACCACCACCTTTTACAGTGACGTAAACGTCAAACTTTTCAGTCATTTCAACAAGTTCAAGTGGCTGACGAACAACCATGCACTCTGTTTCACGACCAAAGTACTCGTCAAGAGCGCGTTGGTTTACTTTAATGCTACCTGTGCCTGGACGTAGGAACACACGAGCAGTAGAACTTTTGCGGCGGCCTGTGCCGTAGTATTGAGTATCTGCCATGTTAATAGCTCCTTAAATGTCCAAAACTTGTGGTTGCTGTGCTGCGTGAGAGTGTTCTGCACCAGCGTAAACTTTCATTTTACGGAACATTGCGCGACCTAGAGGGCCTTTTGGCAACATGCCTTTAACTGCTTTTTCAAGAACCATTTCTGGCTTGTGAGCAATTAGTTTTTCAAAGTTTGTCTCTTTAAGACCACCTGGGTAACCAGAGTGCGCATAGTACATTTTGTCTTGCGCTTTACGGCCTGTTACCGCAACCTTTTCAGCATTGATTACGATGATGTAATCACCAGTGTCCACGTGAGGTGTGTACTCTGGCTTGTGCTTGCCACGAAGGCGTAGTGCGATTTCAGAAGCCAAACGGCCTAGAGTTTTGTCTGTGGCGTCTACCACATACCAGTCACGTTGTACCGTTTCTGGCTTAGCAACAAAAGTTTTCATTTTCAAATTCACCCGAATAATATCGTCGTTACTGATTTCTGAACACCAGAAATCACCTTAAAATCAACACAAAGACCCCTTCGAGCCGGCTGATTCTTCCACCTTCCCAAAGGTGGGCGTAACTGGGCAGGGCGCGAATTATACAGGAATTGACATAAATGCGAACCCCTAATGCAAAATAAATGAATAATATTTAGCCATAAAACAAATGACAATGCGCTTAATATGCGATATTTTTTATTTGTTATATTTTTGATCACAAAATTAAAACAAATGAAATTCTCATCAGCGGCATGTCTTAGTGCATTTGCGTTATTTTTTCTTTGCTACGATGTAGTGGCCAAAGAAGAAAATCACCAGAGTATTGTTTTCACACGCGCGTTTGCAGACAACGATTACGGCAACTATCACGTCGCAGTTTTGCAAGCCGCACTTAATGCAACCCCAGATCTGGGAACCACAACCTTAGTTCCACATCCCCAACCCATGAGTCAAAGCCGTCAGCTGGTGTCACTTATCAATGGCGAAGCTGACGTCATGTGGAGCGCAACCAGTCAAGTTCGAGAAAAACAACTTATCCCTATCAGACTTCCATTACTCAAGGGTTTTGCTGGCTTCCGCGTGTTCGTCATAAACCCAGATAAACAAGATAGTTTTAACTATTCCATTGATAGTTCAACACTGAAAACTCGGACCCTAGTACAGGGTTCGGATTGGCCTGATTTAACTGTACTGAGCTCGAATGGTTACAACGTTGAAGGTGAGGATTGGAGCTTGTGGTTTAATTCTATGTATTCACTCGTGGAGAAAAATCTTGTTGACGCCTTTCCCCGCAACATCATTGAAGTACATCGCGAGCTGTCCCGCCATTCTGATAAGCATGTTTCCTTAGAGCAATATCACCTACTCAATTATCCCAACTATGAATATTTTTTTGTAAGCCCAAATAACCAGGCGCTTGCCAACAGGTTGAAGATAGGTCTTATTCGAATATTGGAAAACGGTGAACTTAATAACATTTTTAATTACTTTGACTACCACGAAGAGGCAGGAAAGCTCGTCGATAGTGGCACACGTAGAATTCACTATCTTGATAATCCCAACATTCCTTATCGAATAAACTACGCCCGCTGGGACAAACACCCACAGCTAGCGATTGAGGCACTAAGAAAAGAACTTATTGAATTGCGATAATAAACACCAAGGTCGTTTTTAAGATTTTATTTGATGACTTTACAACGCTGCGACTGTTTTTCGATGTCCATTGCTCATACGGGCACCACATGGTTAGTCTTTGGCGTTCGCAAAACGCGAAGCAAGAAAGGTAGCTAGTAAGTAAGCCTTCGCAATCTTCATGAAAACAGTAACTTGACTGCCCTCACAGTATAGTTCTTAAGGTTTTCTTAAGCTTTCTGGTATACACTTTTACTGATTACATATCGTCGAGTATCTGAATGCGAATATTATTGGTTGAGGATGATAGGCCTTTGTCTGATGCGCTAGCCTTGTCTCTTAAAAATGCAAACTATGCTGTTGACTGCGTTTATACAGGTGCAGACGCAATGACAACCCTTAGTATCGGACAAACCGACATCGTTGTTCTTGATTTAGGCTTACCCGATACAGATGGTTTGAATGTACTTCAATCGATACGCAAAAAGAATGCGACACTCCCGGTATTAATTCTAACTGCACGAGATAAAGTATCCGACAAAATCTCTGGGTTAGACGCAGGTGCTGATGATTATTTACCAAAACCATTTGAAATTGATGAATTACTCGCCAGATTACGCGTACTTGAACGCCGCCTAGGTACGGCTTCCCAAACAATCATTACGATTAAAAATGTGAGTCTTGATACCGCACACCACACGCTGACAATCGACAATGAGACCATACACTTACCAAGACGTGAGCTTATGGTACTTAAAGCGCTCATAGAAAATGCCGGGCGCGTATTGAGCAAAAATCAGCTTGAAAACAAACTTTATGAATGGGGCGAAGAAGTAGCAAGTAACACGATAGAGGTTCATGTGAGTCATTTGCGAAAAAAAATGCCTGATAATTTTATCAAAACCATTCGCGGCGTGGGCTACTGTATTTCTAAATCGGGGGAATGAGTTGTCGTCTATTCGCCGTTTTCTAATTCTTACATTGATCAGTGCCCTCGTGCTGGTGATTTTTAGCGCAGCCCTTCATGGTTATCGCGCGACTCTAGATATCTCTAGTGCACTTTTAGACGACGAATTGATTGAGCTCTCCCGCGCCATTGCTTATTTTGATAGTAATAGTGAGGAAGAGGAACATGCACTGTTGTTTCAGATCTGGAAGAGAGGCGAACTAATAAGCACCTCTTCGGCTGAACTCACTACCCCCATAGCCGCCTTCACACCCGGTTTTTCTGAAGTCAACGCGTTGGGTACTCGTTGGCGTGTGTTTGCTAAGTACCAGGAACAACCTGCCACTTGGTATATGGTCGCTCAGCCGGTAAGCAACCGATTTATGCTTACCGACTCGCTCACCGTAGCGGCCATCACTCCTTTTATATTGAGTGTACCTTTGCTCGCTCTTATTTTGTTTTTTGGCATAACATGGGGCTTGTCACCTTTAAAACATTTATCTAGATTGCTAGCAAAGCGAAAAGGCAACGATTTTTCTCTCATTGCACTGCAAAGAGAACCAAGTGAACTTACACCTGTGGTTTCTACATTGAATACTATGTTCAATCGCCTTAACGCTGCATTTGAGCGTGAACAACAGTTCGCTTCTAATGCGGCGCACGAACTTAGAACGCCTTTAAGTGTTATGAAAATCAATATTCACAACATCGCAAATGAATTGGGCGAAAAGGGTGAAGTACTTAAAACACTTAAGGCTGATACTGACAGAATGATCCATGCAGTAAACCAATTTCTCTTGTTAACTAGAACAAGCCCAGAGACCTTTGTTGAGCAACGAGAGCCTATTAATGTGCACCATGTTGCTCAAGAGGTCATTAGTGACCTTTATGGAAAAATAGAAAATAAAGCACAGGAAATTGCGCTGGAAGGGGATGAGGTTTGGCTTCAAAGCTCGCAGTTTATGCTGTATACGCTGCTTCAGAATTTGGTAAGTAATGCGAGTAACTATTCGCCTAAAAAGGCGCAAATTTTAATTAAAGTAGAATGTCATCACAGTGGTGTCTCATTAAGTGTATGCGATTCGGGCCCGGGCATTCCTGCTGATCAACGACCTGAGGTTATAAAACGGTTTCAAAGGGGGTCTACGAGTAAACCCACTTCGGGGAGTGGACTAGGTCTCGCAATTGTTGCGCAAGTTGTTGCTTTACATAATGCAGAACTCACACTGCACGAAAGTTCGCTGGGCGGTTTAGAAGTAAGGGTAAATTTTTCAAATGACTACGTACTTTAAGTCATCCCTTGCCTTTGTCTTTGGCTTTTTTGCCTGCCACATACCAAGTGCCTGGGCGCTACCTGAGGTTGTAGTTGAAATTAAATCACATTTATTTTACCCCCAAGAAGTCACTGTTCCAGCTGGGCAAAAGGTAAAACTTACTTTTATCAACTTTGATAATACACCAGAGGAAATCGATAGCTTCTCCTTAAACAGAGAGAAGGTGATATTTGCAAATAGCAGAGGCACCATATTTATCGGACCGCTCACACCAGGAGAATACCCATTCTTCGGAGAATTTCATCCAAACACCGCGGTCGGTAAGGTAGTAGTGAAAAGCGCAGAGGACAATCAATATGCTCATTAATACTGTTGTGCTTTTTCTGCGTGATACGCTACCTATTTTCTTACTTATCAGCGTGCTGCTAGCCCTACCTCGCGTTTCCTCGGTCAATATCTTATGGCGTTTGTTTGCGCTTATATTTATCGCATTATTGACCTATCCAAAGCTGGGCTTGGTGTCAGAATTTTATGAAGGCGCAGGATTTGAACTTCTTAAGACGTTATTATTTTTTGTTGCTTGGATTGGCATGTGCTTTCTCGCGTCATATGGCACATCGAATTCATCATTGCTTAGCATTGGAGTCTCGCTGCTAGTATTGGGTATTGGACTACCAAATTCGCTGCACTTTTTAGTTTACTTCATCTCTGAACTGACGAGAAACAGCGATAGCACCTTGCTATTACTGGGCACCACTATTGGGCTTGGTATAAGCATCAGCATTGCCATCTTGCTTAATATTTTTCTCACTCATTTTGTTAATTTAAAAGTAACGCAGTGCTTTATTTCTGTTTTTGTTGCAGCGCAGGCAGCCAATATCGCTTTATTATTGGAACAAACCGATACGTTCCCCTCGCCAAACCAACTTTGGGATAGCAGCGACATTGTGAGCGATAACAGCGAGTACGGGCACTTACTTAACGCGCTTGTTGGCTATGAAGCCACGCCCTCTATAAATTATATCCTTGTCTTTTTAATTGCTTTGATTGTCCCTAATCTCATCACTTTTTTGTGTACAAGACAAAGGTCTACCCCTCTCAAGGAGGCCGCATGTTAAAACGTGCTATTTTCTCCTTAATCACGTTTTTGTTACTGTTTGCCGGTCAGGTACGCGCAGATAACTTTACCGTCGATAAGGTATATCATCCTTACGTTCTGCCGTTTGAGCGAGAATTCGAATGGCGCCTGACATCCAGACAAAACGACGATGGAAATGTGCTAATGCAACGATTTTCATTCGGCCACGCACTTTCTGAATTTTTAATTTTAGAGGCCTATGTAGTAGGGGCGCGTGATGAGAATGAAGATTTTGGCGTAGAGGGTTACGAATTAGAATTACGTTGGATGATGACCGAACAGGGACAGTATTGGGCTGACTGGGGCACATTGTTTGAGCTTGAAAAACAACATAATACTGATGACTGGGAAGTAAAGGCAGGCTTGCTTACTGAAAAAGAGTTTGGCCAATTTAGCCTTACTACCAACATTAGCGTCGTTTATGAATGGGGCGAAACGGTTGCTAACGAATGGGAAAGCGAATTTAAAGCCAAGTTTAGATACCGCTGGCTTCCTGAAATACAGCCCGGCGTTGAAGTTTATGTTGCTGAGGATTTTATTGGCGTAGGCCCAGCCTTTATGGGTATAAAGCGTTATGACAGACAGAAGCAGTTAAAATGGGAACTGGGCTTTATAGCTGGACTAAACGGTGACAGTAAAGATCACACACTTCGCATGTCGTTGGAATACGAATTCTAATGTAAGTTTGTACTTTAGCGCCCAACTTAAGCTTCCCTTAAGGTTCGACTTATAAAGTGCACGTCATTCGATGATTTACCAAATATTCTTATGCGCCAGTTTGACGTCAGTGTTGTTTTACCTGCTAAAAATGAAGCCAAAAACCTTTCTGCTTTGTTGCTAGAAATTTCAGAGGTGGTCCCCAATGCAACAACAGAAATTATTGTTGTAGATGATGGTAGCAGCGACGAATCTCTATCCTTACTGCGTAACCTTTCAAGCACCTTGCCGGTAAGTTGTCGGGTCATCGTCCACCCTATGAGCTGCGGTCAAAGCACGTCCGTTTTTCACGGTGTTTTGCAGGCAAAAGGAAAGTGGATCATCACCCTTGATGCTGATGGGCAAAACGATCCTGCTGATATACCGCGACTTATTCGCGCAGCTAAAGAAACTAACGCAGCGCACTTCTGCGTTATCGGACATCGTAAAAAGCGAAAAGATACCCCGTGGAAGCGATTTCAGTCTAAAGTTGCCAATCGTGTTCGCCAGTGGATCCTACAAGACGACACACCAGACACGGGCTGTGGCTTGAAGCTACTCCCAAGAAGCACCTTTTTACTGTTACCCTACTTCGACCATATGCACCGATATATTCCCGCTTTAACTAAAAGGCTTGGGGGAAAGGTGGTATGTGTATCGGTCAATCATCGCGCGCGTTTAGAAGGTAAATCAAATTACACAGCATGGAATCGTGGCTGGGCAGGGATCATCGATACGCTTGGCGTCAGATGGCTAATGTACAGAAACAAGCTTAATCACATTGCCAGCGGAATGGGTCATGAAGACTAATGTTCGCCGCCTCAAAAGCGTCATGCGGTTTTTAATTGGTGCAGCTAGTATCGCGCTTATCTGCTATTTGTCGCTTGAGGTCACAGGTGAAGTATGGAAACACGGTGATGATACAGATTGGTTGAATGCCTATATTTCAAATTTAAATTGGCAGTCGCTGAGTGTGATTTTAAGTGGCTGTGTTGTGCTTTTAACTATGGGTTTTCCCCGTCAGGCAGTCAGCTTTTTTTGCGGAGTGAGCTTTGGCGCATGGCAGGGAGGATTAATTGCTTTGTTGCTAACGGTATTGTCTGCATGTATCGCCTACGCATTAGCAAATGGCCCTTTGCGCTCACTCGCTGTCCGTCTTTTAGGTTCAAAGTTAAAACCAGTTGAAAACAAACTGGCCAAGCGAAGTTTTCGCAATGTGTTAATTGTTCGTTTATTCCCTGTAGGCTCTAACTTAATCACAAACGCTGTCGCAGGTGTGCTAAGCGTTCCGTTCGTCCCGTTTATTCTTGCAAGTGCAATCGGTTTTGCGCCTCAAACTTTTTTGTTTACTTTACTTGGAAGCGGTTCTCGCTTTGTCAGTTCCCTTGAACAGCCTTTACAAATAGGTGGCTTGATCATAAGCCTTCTTCTACTTCTATCCTTATCAGGCATTTCTCGTAGGAGTGAGCCGTCGTGAGGCTTGTGCTTAACTTAAATAGCCATGCATCAACTCTGTTCTTTTTCGCCTGTGCTCTGATATTGATAGGTTTAGGCTTCAGAGATGCTTGGCCACCCGATGAGCCTCGATTTGCCTTAGTCGCAAAAGAGATGGTGAACAGCGGACAGTGGCTTGTGCCCATGCGCGGTGGCGAAATTTATCCGGACAAGCCTCCTGTGTTTATGTGGTGTATTGCCTTCTTTTACCTTATAACGGGTAGCCTGAAGGTGGCTATGCTCCTGCCTAACGCAATCGCAAGCCTTGTCACTTTGGGGCTAACCTACAACCTATCGCTACGACTTGCCAGCGAAAAAGCGGCAATGTTGAGTATGCTCGTACTTCTACTTAGCCCCCAGTTTCTTATTCAAGCCAAATTTGCTCAAATCGATGCCCTTGTCGCCTGTTTTATTTGGATTGGCGTCTACGGGTTCATTCAGCACTTTTACGTGCGTGTTAGTTGGCGATGGTACTTTACAGCATGGTTCTTTATGGGGCTTGGCATCATAACGAAAGGCGTTGGCTTTTTACCTATTCTTTTGTTTATTCCCATTGCGTTTTTCGCATTTATTAGCGGCTTACATCGCGGCCAGTGGTCACTACGTATGTTGTTTGGTCCCTTAATTATGCTATCGGTTGTGGCGATGTGGCTTGCACCTCTGCTTTATCTTGGCTTGATAAAACAAGAGCCTCAAATTCAACAATATTTGTCGAACATTTTATTTAAACAAACAGCTGAGCGTTATGCCAATGCGTGGCATCACATAGAGCCTTGGTATTACTATATTGTTGAAGTTATTCCCGTATTTTGGATCACGCCAGTTGCCATACTGCTATCAAAAGCTAAATGGTTAAGAAATGTGCTTACTCAAAATCCCGCTTACTCATCATTGTTGATATGGGTAATATTAGTCGTCATTTTCTTCAGTATCAGCCCAGGTAAACGTGGTGTTTATGTTCTACCGGCACTGCCAGCGTTGAGCATGATTGCAGGTCTAGTACTTGCAAATTCAACTGTATCAAGAGGGTTAGCGCTGTTTTCGCGTGCAGTAACTTCGTTAATCTCTGGCGCTTTATTGATTGCTGGCTTAGCACTGCTGTTTCAAGAGCCCATCGCCAGCAAGTTGATTACGCGCTTTGACAGCGACAGCGAAACCCTTGTTCGTTTAAGTATGTTATTACTCGTACTCGGTTTCGCTGGGCTTTGTACTCATATTGTCTATTATCTTTACAATAAAAATCGCAATGCAGTGGAGGGGAAATCACTTGCCTACCAATTACTTTCATGGCTTTTCATTTTAACTGTAATCCCTTCCACATTCGGAGCATGGCTGCTCAATGACTACCGTACTCCCCGTATAGTCCTTCAAAATGCAGAAAGCCAAATAGATAATATGTTGACGAAGGATTCAACTGCCTTCGAGGTAGGGATAGTCAGCTTTAAAGAACAGTATTTGCTTTTTTCACCCTTTGAAATGTCTCATTTTGGTTACCATACCCTTAAAGAGCTAGAAAACGGTACAGCGTGGGCTTGGCTAACTGATACTTCCGGGCCTTCGCGCGGGCTAACAAAAGCTTCAGGCCAGCGGATTAGCTCCCCAATACGTCAACGCTTTTTGTTAGTTCCAAGTGACTACAAGTTTCAATGTGTAGACTTATCACAAGCAACTTCACTGGGCATAGCCCACCGTGACGAATGGTTATTGCTTCCTGCCAGTGCTGCAAACGCTACCTGTGATTTACCGACTAACGGCCCAGTTTTTAACAGCTATAAAGGCTCAAGCAATTAAATGGCTTGGGCGTTCTTAACATTAACCTTTATAAAAATTTTTCACACTTAAGGTTCTCTTAAGGTCTCGCGTTAATACTCATAACATCGCAAAACCAATGAGCATGTTTATGAGTTACGTTTTAGCTTCTGTTCCAACCCAGGTTGCTGGTAAGCAATCTGCGATTGTTTCAAAGGAAAAGCCCGCTATAACCTTTATCGCGGCAAAACATGGACATAATGCCCGTCGCCGCATTGAAGCGTTTATAGCAAGTGGTTTTAAAGCTCGCTATAACGCACGAGTGACTTCTTTTATGCCTATGCTGTTTGCTCTTGAAGCTAATGGAGTTAAAGCCGCCGCAGGCGCAAGATTTGCCGCATATGATGGTGAGTATAATTCTCTTTTTATAGAGCAATACCTCAACACTTCGGTAGAAACTGCCCTCACCTTACAAGGGATAACCGTAAACAGAGCGCATATTGCTGAAGTTGGTAACCTTTTTAGCAGTGCATCGCGCTATACCCTCCCCTTATTATTTGCCCTGTTCTTCGTTTTAAAACGATGTGGTAGCAAATACCTGGTTTTCAGTGCGACTTCACAACTCACCGCTTTACTCTTGGGCGCGGGTATTCAGCTCCTCCCCCTTGTTAGAGCTGATGTATCAAAACTTAAAGGAAATAGTGATGACTGGGGTACCTACTATGATACCGCTCCTCAGGTTACTGCCCTGTCGCTAAATCACGTAACCCAACACATCATTGGATGCCCTGAACTTAATGCTCATTACCAAAGAGCAATTGAGCTTATTTCCGCAAATGTGGATGCGTTAACGCAAAGTATGTGCACCAAAAAGGAAACGGCGTATGTTGCTTAATCAGTATATAAATGGGCACGATGATGATATTGCGCTGAAGTGCAATGACAGTTCAATGACTTACCGCGCCCTTTTCAGCGCCGTCGAGAACCTCGCAAGCTGGATAACAAACCACAATGCCGAGAGGATAGGCATTGCCTTTGACAATAGTTTTGCATGGGTGATTGCTGATTTAGCCTGCCAACAGGTTGATGTCTGCTGTGTTCCCGTTCCACTATTTTTTAGCGCTTCCCAACAAGAACATGTATTGGATGAGAGCCAGTGTCACTTTTTGTTGACCAATAGCGGTGGCGAACTAAGTGAATGGAGTGAGTCTCCGACAGTTATTGATAGCGAAAACGACATTGTCGCTCATCCGCTCAAACATGACGCTCGGGTATATATGCCTTTAGGTACTAACAAAATAACCTTTACTTCAGGCTCTACGGGTTCACCGAAAGGCGTATGCCTGTCAACTGAATCACAATGGAAAGTTGCCTATTCTATTGAGCGTGCAGTTCAACCGGAAATAGTTAACCACCTATGTTTGCTGCCATTGTCTACCCTACTTGAGAATATTGCCGGCGTTTACGCTCCTCTATACCACGGCGGCACGGTTTATTTAGCCACAGCATCTGAGCGCGGATTTCAAGGGAGCAAACTCGTCAACCCAAATGCACTGCTTTCACTGATAGACCGCGTTCAACCAACGTCTGTCATCTTGGTTCCCGACTTACTCATGGTGCTAGTACAGGCATGTAATCAGGGCTGGGCACCGCCTTCATCACTAATGTTCATTGCTGTTGGTGGTGCGCATGTATCGCCCGCTTTGCTGGCGCAAGCTCAAGCGAAGGGACTACCAGTATTTGAAGGTTATGGCTTATCTGAAGCGGTATCAGTATCAACATTGAACACGCCCAATTGCAATACGATGGGCAGTGCCGGAAAAACGCTAGGTCATAATCAACTGCACATCGAAGAGGGTGAAATTGTAGTTACAGGTAACCACTTTCTGGGCTATCTGAATCAACCTTCCTCATTTTATCCGACCCAGGTCAGAACCGGCGATTTAGGCTTTTTTTCTGACAACACACTCACGCTTAGTGGGCGTATAAAGAACATAATGGTGAACAGCTTTGGTAGAAATGTATCGCCGGAGTGGATTGAATCATTGTTACTGGGAACAGGACTGTTTAGACAGGCTTTGGTGTATTGTGAAGCTAGACCCTACTGTGTTGCGCTCCTCGTACCCGCTTCCAATACTATTTCCAATACACAAATTCAAAGCGCCGTTGCACTTATCAATAAGCAGTTACCTGACTATGCGCAAGTTGTTAATTTCACCTCCATCGGTCTTTGCACGCCAGAAAACCAACTGCTTACCCCAACGGGAAAGCTGAAACGTGACGCAATAATCGCTAGCTACGCGACTGATTTAGACTTGCTCTACCAGAGCCTAGACCAACACCTGTACAGCGCTCAAAGCACAATACCATCTTCTTCTCAATTTGTTATCAAGGAATAATCTATGGATTTCTATCAGCAACTTCAAAGCAACACCGAGCATGCCAGACAGACATTCTTACAGGCGCCGATTATACAACGCTGCTTTAACGGTGATTTTAACCTAAACGACTATATTGCCTTTCTTCAACAGGCCTATCATCACGTTAAGTTTACTGTTCCCCTGCTTATGGCTACAGGTGCCAAACTCAACGAAGATAAGGAATGGCTAAGAGAAGCAATTGGTGAATACATTGAAGAAGAAATGGGTCACCAGGAGTGGATCCTTAACGACCTTGGAGCCTGTGGCGTTGATAAAGAAAAGGCGAGGAATAGTCAGCCTGCACCCGCTACCGAATTAATGGTTGCCTATGCTTTTGATGCAATCGCACGCAAAAGTCCACTGTATTTCTTCGGCATGGTATTCGTTTTAGAGGGCACAAGTATCGCGCTTGCCGACGCCGCTGCAAAACAAATCAAAGACAAGTTATCACTGCCTAAATCAGCGTTTAAATACCTTACCTCTCACGGTGCGCTAGACCAAGAGCACATTGTTTTCTTTGAAGGGCTTATGAACAAAATTACCGACCCCAAAGAGCAACAAATGATCATTCACAGCGCGAACATGTTTTATCGCTTATACGGAGATATCTTTCGCGAATTAACACCCGAACACGGCTTGGAACAGGTTGCTTAAATTCAAGGGTGTACCTCTGGTACTTATCTCCTGAGGTAAACGGCTAACACGTTAAGGTAAATACAATGAATATTGAGTGGCGTAATCAAGTGGTGCTTCTTACAGGTGCTACTGGCGGTATTGGTAAAGCAATAGCCAAGGCGCTTGATGAAAAAGGCGCGCACATTATCCTAACTGGCAGAAGTAAGGCGAAGCTCGAACAGCTGCAACAAAATTTAACCCTTCATCATACCGCCGTTGTGGCTGACATTACGTCAGATGAAGGCAGAGATAGAGTAGTAAGTGCCTGCCAACGACTTCCTTTAAGTATTCTGGTTAACAATGCCGGCATTACCTATGTTGGCGAGTTTGAGGGCACCCCTATCGAGTCGATTGTGTCGACAAATATGCTGGCACCCATGCTACTAACCCAACGCCTGCTGCCGTTACTAGAACGTAGACCGTCTGCGCACATTGTGAATGTAGGCTCTGCTTTTGGAGGTATCGGTTTTGCTGCGCACGGAACCTACTGCGCAACTAAATTCGCGTTGAAAGGCTGGACGGAAGCCATGCACAGAGAATTCAACGATAGCAAAATCAAATTTCATTATCTAGCACCACGTGCAACGCGCACCGACATAAACGACCAACGCGCTATTGCGCTAAACGACGCATTAGGCAACCAGACAGACGAGCCTGATGCAGTAGCACAAGCATTTATTAAACAGCTGGAAAACAATTTGCCAAGAGTGGCGCTAGGACGTGCTGAACGCTTTTTTGCCAAACTTAACGCGCTAGTTCCCAGTGTTGTTGACAACGCGTTGGCAAAAAAACTTCCAATGATTAAACGCTATGCCTTTCAAAAATCGCAATCACAAGACAAACAAACCAGCGCTCAAAACGATACCCGCCTGGGTAATAAGCTGATTTAACACGAGGACATTACTATGAAGAAATTAACCACGCTTAGCACCACGGTAATTCTAGGACTCGGTCTGGCATTAAGTCATACGGCTATGGCTCAAGCTAACGAGGCCACAGAAAGTACAGCGCCGACATCAGCCTCAAGTGAAACAGCAACCACCCCGTTAAAGACACTTCAGCATCAGTGGGCACATATTAACTATGAACTTGATGATGCAGAAAGGGAAAAAGCATTCGTCGCCCTTATTAATACCGCTAAATCTTTCGTTAAGGCAGAACCCAACAACCCTGAACTATTGATTTGGCAAGGCATAATTCAATCCAGTACAGCCGGTGCCAAGGGCGGCCTTGGTGCTCTGGACTACGCAAAGGATGCTCGTAAGAGTTTTGAACAAGCAATGCGATTGGACGAAAACGCACTCTCTGGCTCTGCAATGACCAGTCTAGGCGTGCTGTACCATAAGCTTCCGGGCTGGCCTATTAGTTTCGGTAGCGACAAAAAAGCTGAAAAATTGCTAAAGCATGCGCTTGAAATAAACCCTGACGGAATAGATCCTAACTATTTTTACGCGGAGTATTTATTCGATAACGGTAAATATGACGAAGCCCTTAAATTCGCCAAAAAGGCACAGGTCGCTCCAAGTCGTTCAGATCGCCCTATTGCAGACTTAGGTCGCAAAAAAGAAATCGCTTTATTGGAGGCGAAAATAGCGAGAAAAAGTTAGTTGGCAGAGCCTAACTTTTCCAGATATTAGTGATAGAAAGGTGTATTAGACGCCTTTCTTCACTTAATTCATTTACATAGACTGCATTTATCTTAATGTATAAATTGTAAACAGTGTTCATCTGATACCAGCGCTCCTATTATGAAATAAAAAAGGAGTGGCCTAATGCCTAAAATCCCACGTTCTTCAGACAACGACTATACCCATGACATGAGCCAGACCCGCCGCGAGTTTATCGCCCGCGAGACAGGCACTCAGTTAAACCACTTAGGATACTATTCAATCCCGCCTGAAACCTTATCGGGCAACATAGAAAACTTTGCCGGCGTTGCACAGGTACCTATTGGCTTTGCAGGCCCAATGTTGGTAAATGGAGAGCATGCTAAGGGCGAATTTTACGTTCCCATGGCTACAACAGAGGGGACGCTAACAGCCAGCTACAGTAGAGGTATGCGTCTAACAAGGGAAGCAGGCGGTATTACTACGACGGTTATTGACGATGCTATGCAGCGAGCACCTTTGTTTGCGTTTAGCAATGCCAGAGAGGCTTTAGCCTTTGGTAAGTGGGTAGAGCAAAATTTCAGTGCAATTAAACAAGCCTGTGATAACACCACCAGCGTGGGAAGATTAAGAGATATTGAGCAGTATGCGGCCTCTAAGCTACGCTGGCTTAGATTCAACTTTACCTGCGGCGATGCTGCTGGTCAGAACATGGTAAGTAAAGCCACAAAAGCGGGTTGCGAGTGGATACAAGCAAACTATCCAAACGCTATCGACCATTTCGTACTGGCCGCAAACCTTGATACCGATAAAAAGCACTCGCACTTAAACTCGCTGCATACCCGCGGAAAGCGCGTTGTAGCAGAAATCACCCTGCCAAAACAACTTATGACGGAGATTATGCATTGCCCGCCAGAGGCTTTGTTTAAACAGCGCCAATATTCAAATATGGGCGCATTGATGGCAGGTAGCGTTAACAATGGTGCGCATTTCGCTAACGGTATTACCGCCATGTTCATCGCTTGCGGGCAAGATGTCGCTAATGTGGCTGAGTCGTCGGCGGGGTTTACCTACGCTGAAATAACGCCAAACGGCGACTATTACTTTTCGGTCACTATTCCGTCGTTAATCGTTGCCACGTATGGCGGTGGTACGGGCCTGGCAACCCAAAACGAATGTTTAAGTGTGCTTGGCTGCACCGAAAGAGGCAGCGTAAATAAGTTTGCTGAAATTGTTGCTGCGACCGTATTGTGCGGCGATTTATCTTTGGGTTCTGCTGTGGTGGCCGATGAATGGGTAAGTAGTCACGAACGACTTGGTAGAAATCGCTAGACGTTTTGAGTGTATCAAAAAGCATATGCCTTCGAATAAGGCAAAGACTTCTCAAAATAAGCGTGACTTAATGCGTTTGAAGAAACTAAATAGCAGGAAGACTGGGGCGTGTAACCACAAAGTACGCGCCGACTCCCATAAACACACCAATGCCTATGTAGGCAGGAATGGGAATAGATGCAAACAGGCAAACAAAAATAAAGCTTAAAAGCATGCTACAGCAGGCAATGCATTTTACCTTTTTCGATATTGCACCATGCTTTCGCCATGCAACAAGACCTGGGCCGTATTTGGGATGCTGAATCAACCAGCTTTCAAGGCGCGGTGAGGATTTCGTAAAACAAAAAAGCGCAGCTATCAAAAATACCGTGGTTGGCATTACCGGTAAGAATGCTCCAACAATGCCTAAGAGCGTTAAGAACAACCCCAGCGTTGAATACAGTATTTTTTTCATAAAACAATTACGCCCAATCCAAACCAACTCCTTGGCCAGTGCTTTTGAAGAACACTGGTTAAACACCCTTCCAATGTGCCATTTTTATACACAGATTTTAGACAAAACGGATCTACGTGGCCTTGTCGTAAATCAAACCTACATTATAAACATAAGCCAAAATGGGAAAGTTTCCATCTACATTGGTCTAATTCATAGGCCATTCGTTTTCTGATAGGCGAATATGGTAGAAAGTTAATTAACGAGGCGTGTTTGGAGACTCCATAACGAGCTCTTCACTTAGAACGAGAGGACTTTTTAACTTGCTGCCACAGCGCTTCCATTTCATCAAGCGTCAATGCGTCGAGCTTCTCGCCCTGCTCTGCCGCCAAGTGCTCTACTCCTTTAAAACGGTTAGCAAACTTATTACTGGCGTTTCGAAGTGCGGTATCAGCATCTACCTTGCAATGCCTTGCCAAGTTAACCATGGCAAAAAGTGCATCGCCAATTTCTTCTTCAATAGCTTGTTGGTTATCGGGCACGCCACTGTTTAAAGGTGCAACGCCAGCATTCAGTGCCCCTTGTGCTCGCTGTTTGAAATCCAGTTCTTGCTGAATCTCTTCCACTTCCTCACGTACTTTATCTATTACGGGTGCGGCATCAGGCCAATCAAAGCCAACCTTGGCACATGCTTTTTGCAACTTTTGTGCGTACATCAGTGCTGGCATTCCTGACGGAACACTATCTAAAATACTGTGATTACCAGTTTGTTTAGCGCGTCTTTCTTCAGCCTTGATTGATTCCCATTGTTCGTTCAGCGCGGTCTCATTTAAACCGTTATTGCTATTGGCACTATCAGCAAAAACATGAGGGTGACGACGCACCAGCTTGTCGCTGATACTCTGCGCCACATCGTCAAAAGAAAACGCTTTAGATTCACTGGCTATCTGCGCGTAGAACACCACTTGAAACAGCAAGTCACCCAACTCATCCTTAATATCGCGCATATCACCAGTGGCAATAGCATCAGCCACTTCGTAGGCTTCTTCTATGGTGTAGCGAGTTAGACTTTCCATGGTCTGTTTCACATCCCACGGGCACCCAGATTGGGGGTCGCGCAGCTGTTCCATTATTTCAAGCAGCCGCTGCATTTCAGTAAGCTTAGCTTTGTTTGCGTTTTGCATCAGTCACGCCTTTAAGCTGTCGCAGTCGAGTTAGCACTTTTGATACGGTGTCGAGATCATGAACTTCTATCGAAATAGTGATTAGCGCCGTTTGTCTGTTTTTGTCACTTAAGCTGTTTACACCTAATAACGGCACGTTTTCGTTAGCCAACACCGTAGTGATGTCGCGCAACAGCCCTGTTCTATCATGACAAAATATATCAATGCCCGTCTCAAAACCCACTTTAAGCTCTTGTGACCAATTCACTTCTATTTGGCGTTCAGGGTGCTGTGACAACAAGTGCTGCAGCTGGTCGCAATTTTCTTTATGAACGCTTACACCGCGACCTTGGGTGATATAACCCAATATAGCTTCGCCGGGCACCGGCTTACAGCAGTTCGCCAGCTGGCTCATTAGGTGACCCACGCCCTGCACTACCACCGCATCTTTCTTACCTGTGCCGGCTGCGGTTTTTCTGGTTTTAACCTTCGGGCTTATCTCGGGCTCTGGGGCTGGCGGCTCCTGCAAATGGTGAATAAAGTTAATCACCTGCATAACGCGCACATCGCCAGCGCCTACCGCAGTATACAAATCATCAAGGCTTTGTAAGTTAAACTTCTCAAATGCCTCATTAGGTACTTTAGCTGACAAGTGGGCGCGCTGAAGCTCACGCTCTAACAGCTCTTTGCCAGCGGCAAGGTTTTTATCCCTGTCCTGTTTCTTAAAATACGAATGAATGGTGGCACGGGCCCGTGAGGAGTGCACATAACCAAGGCCAGGGTGCATCCAGTCGCGACTTGGGTTTGGTTCTTTGCCGGTGAGTACTTCTATCTGATCCCCACTTTGCAGCAAGTAAGTAAACGGTACGATACGCCCATTCACTTTTGCGCCAATGCAGCGATGACCTACATTACTGTGAATGTAATACGCAAAATCAAGCGGCGTAGCACCTTGGGGAAGGTCAATAACGTCGCCTTTCGGTGTGAACACGTACACTCTATCGTCAAACACCTGGCTACGAAGCTCTTCAACCAAATCACCCGATTCGGCCACTTCTTCTTGCCATGCAAGTATACGACGAAGCCAATTTATGCGCTCGTCATAGCCTGACTGCTTGCCCGTGCTACCTTCTTTGTACTTCCAGTGCGCAGCCACACCAAGCTCTGCATCCTGATGCATTTTCTGTGTGCGAATTTGAATCTCGACCGACTTCCCTTCAGGCCCCACAATAACCGTATGAATAGATTGATAGCCATTGGGCTTTGGTGTTGCAATATAATCGTCAAACTCGTTGGGTAAATGCTTGTAACTAGCGTGAACGGTGCCTAGCGCTGCGTAACAGTCTTGCAAACGCTCGGCAATAATACGCACTGCACGAATGTCGAAAAGCTGCTCAAACGTAAGGCGCTTTTTCTGCATTTTTTTCCAAATGCTGAAAATATGCTTAGGGCGACCATAAACCTCGGCGCGGATCTCTTCGCTGTCAAGCAAACCTTGCAGATCGTCTACAATAGTATCTATATATTCGGCGCGTTCTCTGCGCTTGCCGTCAAGCTGCTGCGCAATTTGTTTATAGGTAATCGGATGCAAATAACGAAAAGCGAGATCTTCAAGCTCCCACTTTAGCTGACCTATGCCCAAACGATTTGCTAGTGGCGCATAAATACTAGCGCACTCCCGTGCCACCATGACGCGAGTTTCTTCGTCGGCTTTTTTAACCTGTTGTAGTGCGCAAATACGCTCGGCCATTTTTATTACAACGGCGCGTACGTCTTCTACCATCGCAAGCAGCATGCGACGAATGCTGTCTATGTGCTGTTCATCTGATTTCTGAGCAAAGCCAGAGCCACTTACTTTACGAGCGTGTAACGACTTTATGGCATCCATGCGGCGAACACCAACAATGAGGTCGCGAATCTCGCCGCCAAACTCTTCATATATGTCGTCTTCACTCAACGCATGCTGTTCGCAATAAGGAAAAACCAGCGCGGCCTGCAGCGTCGCATCATCCATATTAAGTTGGCACAAAATCTCAACCATTTCCTGACCAACCAATAGTCGCTCAGGCATGGAGGACACCGCACTTAGCTTTTCTTTTGTTTCTGCACTTAGCTCTAGGCTGTCTAACCACGCTTCAAAGGGCGGCCGATCGGCTTCGTGGACCTTTCTTGTAGATACCATATCCTTTACTCGTTACTGCTGCTTACGCGTAAACAAGGCCATCATTTCCATGTGATGGGTGAAGGGGAACATTTCTGCTACGCCCGCTTTTTCCATTTCATAACCTCCGTCTATCAACACCTTTGCATCTCTTGTAAACGTACTTGGATTGCAAGAAACATACACTATCGTTTTTGGTAGTGCTTTTACAAGCGCGTGACAAACAGTCAACGCCCCTTCTCGTGAGGGGTCTAGCAATACCTTATCAACGCCTTGTTGCAATGAAGCCTCGACGTTGGTCTTATCGGCTAAATCTAAATGCAGCCACTCAACATTTTCAATGCCCTGCTGCTGTGCATTGTCTTTAGCTCGGCGCACCATCTCGGCCACACCCTCTATCGCTTGAACCTTTGCACCTCGCTTAGCAATGGGCAAAGTAAAATTACCCAGCCCGCTAAACCAATCAGCTACACGCTCGTCGGGCTGAGGACTTAGCCAGTCTATTGCTTGGTTAATCATTTTTTCATTAACCACTTTATTTATTTGAATAAAGTCGTTAGCACTGGGGGAAATTGAGCAACCATTTACCGTATTCATAACAATATCAGTATGCTTACCTACACTGCGAATTTGCCCTTGCTTATTCTCAAGTTTGAATTCGATATCATGGTCGCTAACAGAGAAATTTTCGCTCACCAATGCGCTCACCGCATCAATCAGCTCAGCCTCAAGGGCTTTGGTGTGTTTAATAACAAGGTGTGAGGTATTATCACCTGCAACAAGGCTAACATGCCCAATATGACGAGCAGACTCAAACCCTGTCAACGCGTCTCGCAACGGACCAATAATTGTAGATAGCGGGTCAACCAATATAGGGCATGTTTCTACATTGATAACATTATTGCTATTCGCTTCGCGGAAGCCCAACTTAATTAGATTAGGGTTACGGGCATCTATGGCCAGCCTTGCTTTCCTGCGATATTGAGGGCGAGGCCCCTCTAGAGATGCTTGCCAAACGTGTGGCTTCATTGCAAGGTGACGCTCCATCATCACTTTAAGGGCAAGGTCACGTTGCGCAAGGGCAGCGTCGGGTTTTATGTGCTGTAGCTGGCACCCGCCGCATGCATCAAACACAGGGCAAAAAGGTACTTGTCTTACTTCACTTGGCGCGTGGATTTTTTTCGCTTTGGCGTTTATGACTTTCTTTTTACTAGATAACGCCTCTATATCGCAGGTTTCTCCTACAAGGGCGCCTTCCACAAACACCATGGGATTACCGCGCGCCACGCCATTACCCATCCAATCTAAATCATCAATGGTTACCGTATCTATTGCTTGGCTTGCGCTGATATTTGTTGTTTTTTTATCCTTCCCAAACCGCAGACCAGCGACCTGCGCATTTGCACTAACACTTCCTCTTTTTGAAGCACTGCTTTGAGTACGAGACGCTTTATCTTTTTGCTTACTGCGCGACTGTTTGAAAAGGTTTGCCAAGTGAGACTCCGGTTCCCTGTTTGTATAAATGGTTTTTGCTAGGCCTTTCAACCTTCATAAGAATCTGCCGTCGATGCTTTCTAAAAAATATTAATAAGAAAAGTAAGCACTGTTGGCTAACGTGTTGCTTCCCTCAAAGGAAGCCCATGGTTACGCTGTCTCTAGTATAACGGTGGCAACGGCGTAATGCTGCTCATCTGAGATACTAATTACACTTCGTGTTATGCCTCGCGCTTCACATATTGATGCAAATTCACCAGAAAAATGTAATTCTGGCGCACCTAGGTCGTTATTGCGCACTTCAATATGTTGCCAGCTGACACCATTGCCAATACCAGTGCCTAGCGCTTTAACCGCCGCTTCTTTTGCAGCAAAACGTTTGGCTAAAAAGCGCACCGGCGTGCTGTGCTCACTGAACTGCTGCAGTTCAGCAGCCGTAAGCACACGCTTGGCCAAGCGTTCATTGACACCATCGCCTTTTCCAAGGCGTGCAATTTCTACTATATCCGTACCCAATCCAGCGATAGCCACTGTTTGTTTTACCTTTATTAAATACCTGCTCGAGCTTCAAGCATGAGTTTACGCATATCGGCAACGGCAGTGTGAAGGCCATCAAACGCCGCGCGCGCAATAATGGCGTGACCAATGTTTAGCTCGATTAGCTGAGGAATAGCCGCGATAGGTTTAACATTATGATAGTGCAAGCCATGACCCGCATTCACTTTCAGCCCTAAACTGTCGGCGTACTCAATTCCCTCTACTAAACGAGCGAGTTCTTTGTGCTGCTCTTCTTCGCTGATGGCTTCTGCGTATTGCCCTGTATGAATTTCGATATAAGGCGCTTTACATGCTGCTGCCGCGTCAATTTGCGCTTTATCTGCATCAATAAATAACGACACCAGAATGTTTGCATTAGCGAGTCTTTCACAGGCGGCTTTGATATTGTGAAAATTGCCCGCTACATCAAGGCCACCTTCAGTGGTTAATTCTTCTCGCTTTTCAGGTACTAAGCAGCAAAAAACGGGTTTCACTTCCTCTGCAATAGCAAGCATTTCATCGGTGACCGCCATTTCTAAATTCAGTCGCGTATTGATGGTCTGCGCCAAAATACGTACGTCGCGGTCTTTTATATGGCGGCGATCTTCACGTAAATGAACCGTTATGCCATCTGCGCCCGCACGCTCAGCTATATCAGCAGCGTGCACTGGATCTGGATAATGTGTACCACGCGCATTGCGAAGCGTTGCGATATGGTCGATGTTAACGCCTAATAAAATCGTGCTCATTTCACCACCTAGCGTAAAAGAACGAAGAAGCACTCTTCGTATCTATCAAGTTGATTTAACGGCGTAATACGCCTTTGTAAGGTTTGAAGATTGTAACAAAGTTTTTGATTTTAGGTGCTGTTTACGCGCTTGAGTTAAGAGAAAATAATTTTTACTAAGATGAACAAGCCGTTATCTTGTCCACCCTTTACGCGAATGCTCAACGGGGCTTTGACATAAAGAGTTCCCGACTTTTCAGCGGCTTGTCACCAATAAGTGGTTTAAGTAAATCGCGGCAAAGTACTTTTGCCACCTTTTTACTAAGGGGGGTAAATTCGCCCTGCGACAAACTGAGTAAGGCTTGGCCAGGTAACCCCCGCATTCCTCTTGCGCCTGCCGCATCCTCTGGCAATCTAATAAATCCAGCATCCATCTGAAAATGGTAGCTTCCGCTTTCCACTATCGGCATCTCGTATTCCACGTCCGTTGTGAAATCGGGCAACAGACCCATTTCATCAAGCAATGCAAACTCAAACTGCCTCAAGGTAACTTCTATATCGTTTTCATCACGCAGTGATAACAGTGCATTTTCATACGCATTGTGCACGCCATCGCTGGCAAGACCTGCGGGCATTATGCGGTTAGTTAATTCATTGACATACATGGCACAAAATAAGGCGGTACCCGCAAGGTTGATGGAGGGAGAAACGCTTTCAACGTGCCGCAAGTTCTTTAACTCTGATTTACCACTAAGCTGCAAACGAAGGTGTTGAAAAGGTTGGAGCAGACTTTTTTTATCTGACTTACTGTTTTTTACGCCTTTCGCAACCGCACTTATCCGTCCTTCTTCCAACGTGAAAAAATCAACAATATAGCTGGTTTCCCTGTAGGGGCGTCTATGTAACACATAGGCATTTAACCATTCATTATTCATTGTTTCTCACTGTGTTTTATCGGCATACGATGTTGCTACCCGTAGCAGCGATCCCGTTTCAATTTTTATTCATTAGACGGCAATGGAGCATTCTACGAGCCACGCGCCTAACTGCGTTTGATTCGAACCACTTTCATAGTTTCAAATTCAATACCGGCCACATCTTCAACATGTCGATAGTAAGTCACATTAACCCGAGCACCTTTCAAGCTCTGGTACTGCTGCTTACGTCGGTAGATAAAGGGCACATCGATGCCTTCCAGCATAATGGTGTGGCGGATCCAATCACTGTCTTTCTCTTCACGCTGCACATGCGACATCACTTTAACATTGTCGGTTTGATTTAGCTGACGATGCTTTTCAACCAATTTCTGTCTTTCGCTTTTCACCCTTTTGTACCCTTTGATTTTCCCTGAAGCCACGTCCACTATGCTATATCGCTTCTATTTGCTCCACAATAAGTTGCACCGTTTCTTGCCCTCTAAATACATTGATATCGAGTCGATAAGCAATTCGAATACGCTTGATCATAGCATTTGGCCATGAGTTGATATCAACATTAAATGCTATAGCGTCGACCTCGTTGATACCGTCAGACTTTAGCACCATTTTAAGATGTTTTTGCCCCACTAAACGCTGATCGAGAAGGGTAAATTCACCATCAAATAGTGGAGACTCGAAGCCTTGTCCAAATGGGCCAGCTTGTCGCAGCAGGTGTGCAAAAGGCAGACAGAGTTCTTCTGATGATAAATCACCGTCCGAGAGCAGCGCGTGACTACCGTCGAGTTTTTCCATATGCCTAGCCGCGATTTCAATAAACCCCTTCTCAAAGTCTTGCAACTTTTCAACAGGCAAGCTTAGGCCTGCTGCCATGGCGTGCCCACCAAACTTTTCAATAACACCCGGATAGCGGGTATTCACTTCATCAAGCACATCACGAATGTGTACGCCCGGAATAGAGCGTGCGGAGCCCTTAATGATTGCGTCGTCTTGATGGGCAAAAGCGATAACGGGTTTAAGATACTTTTCTTTTAAACGCCCTGCGACTATCCCAATAACGCCCTGATGGAAGTCTTCACGATAAACCACCAGTGCACTTGGCATATCCCCCTCATCTAGCGCCATTTGCTCAAGCACAGCTTCAGCTTGCGCTTTCATACCGGTTTCAATTTCACGGCGCTCTTTATTAAGCGCGTCAAGTTCAGCCGCTATCATTCGCGCTTGAATCACTTCTTCTTCTAACAGGCAGGCAATGCCTTGCGACATGTCATCGAGGCGTCCTGCCGCATTGAGCCTAGGCCCAACAACAAAGCCTAAGTCAGTTGACGTCAAATGAGCGCAATCGCGATTGGCCACTTCCACCAGCGCCTTAATACCTGGCCGGCATTTGCCAGCCCGAATGCGCTGAAGCCCCTGGTGAACCAAAATTCGATTATTCTTATCCAGTACCACCACGTCTGCCACAGTACCGACGGCAACGATATCAAGCAGTGAAGCTAAATTTGGCGGCGCGATGCCTACCTTTTCAAAATACCCTCGCTGCTGCAACTCAGCCTTTAGCGCAAGCATAATATAAAAGGCAACGCCGACACCTGCTAAGTTTTTAGAGGGAAACGTACAACCGGGTTGGTTAGGATTTACTATCGCGTCAGCTGGCGGTAAGACTTCACCAGGTAAATGGTGGTCGGTAACAACAACCTGCATTCCTAGTGCTTTAGCATGGGTTACACCATCAATACAGGATATGCCGTTATCCACCGTAACAATTACCTCTGCCCCTTGTTTAGCAGCTTCGTCTACGATGGGCACGCTAAGTCCGTATCCAAAATCGAATCGATTAGGCACTAGGAAATCGACATTGTGATAGCCCATGGCGCGAAGCGCCAAAATGCACACTGAGGTACTGGTGGCACCATCGGCATCAAAATCGCCAACAATAATTATGCGCTTATTTTGTTCTATCGCATCAGCGAGGATTTGCGCTGCTTCTGGCATCCCTTTCAGGGCGTTGAAGTGGGTCAATCCTTTGAGACCGTTTTCCAAATCATCCATATTCGCAACATTGCGGCCACGATAAATTCTGTCGATAACTGGGTGTAAGTCTGAGCTTAGCGAGGTGCCCGAAACCTCGCGGCGAACAATAGGCAAAATCATGAGATACCACTAACCAATATTGTCGTTACAATTGATGATGTACAGTGTCGACATACTCTTTACAGTAACAACCTACTCTTTCAGTATCGCAATGTCTCACTGTACAAAAATGTGATGAAAAACTTTTTGGAAAAGAATTTAAGAGATAATACCCCAGAAAAAGAAAAAACGCACAAGTGCGTTTTTTCTATAATCTTTTGGAGTTCTACAAAGCGTTATTCTGTCGCTTCTAGCGCCTTTGTCAACAAAGCAGCAGGCTGATATCCAGGTATCAGTGAACCGTCAGGCAAGATAATATTTGGGGTGCCATTTACCCCTAACTTTTGCCCCAGCATATACTGTTCCGCTACCTTATTTTTGCAGCTTGCGCTGGCTACATCGCTACCCGCTTTTGCTCTAGTAAGTGCTTTTTGAGGGTCTTTGGCACACCATACTGACACCATATCTTCGTAATTCTGACTATTTAGGCCCGAACGAGGAAATGCAAGGTAATGAACAGTGATGCCAGCATCATTCAACGCATCAATTTCGTTGTGGAATTTACGGCAGTAGCCACAGGTAATGTCGGTGAAAACACTGATTTCGTGCTTTTCATCTTTCGCTTTAAACGTTATTGAAGACGACTCCATTTTTTTTACGCCGTCTTTACGCAGACCAGAAAGCGCAATTTCTGTCTCGTTGCGCATTTCTTCGTCGATATTAAATACACGGGCCTGCAGTAAGTATTGACCATTTTCACTAACGTAAAACAAGCCGCGGTTTGTAGATACCTGCACCAAACCTGACACTGGAGAGTCTGCAATCGTTTCCACGTCTAAACCTAACATCGACGTTAACTTGTCACGAATAGCGGCTTCATCAGCGGCGTGTGCGCTAAGCCCGAGTAATGAACTTGCTGCGACAACGCCAGCTAACAATATTTTCTGTACTACTTTCACTAAACATTTCTCCATTGTGCCTTTTGGGCAACTGCGCTGGTGCTCTCATTAACCATAAAGCAACCGCTTACAATCTAACGTTACTTCTCATCAGACCGTATTAGTTACCCAAAAATTGCATTTCACATGCTAACTTTCAGGGAATATTCACGCCAAAAAGATGGCCGAGAGCTCTTATTCTAATTAATGCTCACATTACGATCACAACAACTTTCACTCGACTAGAATATCCTACCATACACAATTCAACTTAATACACGCTGAATATGAACCTTATCTTATGCAGTACACCACTTATAGTATTTGTGATTTAAAGTTCAGTTCTTTTAACACTAGCCTCTTGGGTGATGACTGTGAATAAGCGTTTGAAGTCGCTCTGTTGCCACATGGGTATAAATTTGAGTAGTAGAGAGGTCACTGTGTCCTAACAGCATTTGCACAACACGCAAATCAGCGCCGTGATTAAGCAAATGTGTTGCGAAGGCATGCCTTAGGGTGTGTGGTGACAAATGCTGTTCAATTCCGGCTTTCACAGCATAATATTTAATACGGTGCCAAAACGTCTGACGAGTCATTTTCTGGCCCCGTTTGCTAAGGAACACAAAGTCAGAGGGCTTAGTTGCCAGGATGGGACGCGCCGTTTTGATATAGGTAAGCAGCCATTCAATTGCTTCTTCCCCTAATGGAACTAAACGCTCTTTGTTACCTTTACCTACTACTCGCACTACACCTTGTTGAATACTTATCTGATCCATCGTCAACCCGATAAGTTCACTCACTCGAAGACCGGTAGCGTAGAGCACTTCGAGCATGCTTTTATCTCTACATTCAATAGGGTCGTCCGTAAGCGGTGAATTAAGCAAGTCTTCTACCTGCTGTTCGCTTAAAGATGAGGGCAACGCTTTGGGTGTTTTAGGGTTAGATAGCGCTGAAACTGGGCTATCAACGCGAACTTGCTTGCTAATAAGATAAACGAAAAACGCTCGAATTGCGCTCAGCGCTCTTTGAGTACTGCGTGTCGATAATCCTTTATCGTGGCGAAATGCTAAATAGTCCTGAAGCTGCTCGGTAGTTAACACTGCGATATCTTTAACGCCTACGTTATTGCTGAAAATAGCAAGCTTGGTAAGGTCTGTGCGATAGCTTTGCTGCGTATGTTCTGACAACCCTTTTTCAAGCCACAGCATTTCGATAAATCCATCGATATGCGCTTGGCTGGCCGCCGGCACATAGGTTAGCTCGCGTTCAGTTCTCGCCATTTAAAAGCCACGCTTTTGTTTGATTAATTCATAGGCTGACTGAATATCTTGTGCTTTTTTCTTAGCAATTTCCATGGCCTGCTCTGGCAACCCTTTAGAGACAAGCTTATCCGGGTGATGTTCAGCCATGCGTTTTCTGTAAGCACGTTTAATGGTTTTCTCATCGTCGGAAGACGACACGCCTAATATTTTATAAGCGTCATCAATACTTTGCTGTTCTGAATATGCAGATTGATGCCCGGCAGAGTGTTGACGTTGCCCCGCTCCCGAGTGACCACGCTGACCGCCTCGTTGTCTAAAGCGAATTTCCGCCTCGTACATAGAAATTAAGTAGTCTAAATCCCGGCGTCTAAAGCCTAACGGTTTCGCTACTTTCTCAAGTACATGATATTCCTCTTGAGAGAGTTGACCGTCGGCAAATGCAGCTTGGATAAGTATTTCCAGAAATACTTGGAGTATATCTCTTCTTCCATGACTTGCTTCATAGAACCCTTTTAAGGTGTCGACCAAAGGAAAATCCCGTGCTTTTCCTTCTCTAAACGCATCTTGTGCTTCACGTCGAGCATCACCTGTTAGGCGCATTTCATCCATTAGTGATGTAGCGATCTGGATTTCACGGTCTGTTACTTTACCGTCTGACTTGGCTAAATGCCCTAATGCACTAAACAAGCTATGAAAGAAAATAGCCTGTTGCTTTAGGTTATCCTGATCGGTAAAAAAACGGCCAAATCCACCTAACTGATTGAAATCTTGACGGTAGGCTTTATCGAAAAAATGACCAACTAATAGGCCTAAAATTGCCCCAGGTATTTTAAGAAACATAAAGCCGAATAAGGCGCCGAGGATTTTTCCCCAAATTGACATCGCGTCATACTCCATTAGTGCACGAATCAAAAAGGTAATGCTTTCTTTGCCTGCGCACGCCGTGCACAGCGTGACATGTCCTGCATCATATCAAATACATAAGCTAGTTAACTAGCGCTTGTAGCGCTTTGCTTGACGTTTTTCCCTAGTATCTGTCCCAACAGTACTAATGCGCTATTTATTGGGCAACCACGATTCTCTCTTCTGGTCTTGAAGGCTTAAAATCAAGCATTGAGCAGATAATCGCCTTACTCGTTGCGATGATAAACCTATAAAAGTGCATTTTTTTACCTGAATGGTTGGTAATTGCGCCAGAAGTGCTTAGAATTGAGCCCCTAAATAAAAAGTAATCGCAAGTGATAAACTGATTCACCTCAAGCTTTGGTTGGAACTGGTACTATCACTGGTTTTTTAAACGTTATGTCGAACTAACCAAGACGCACACCGTCTCACTTGGGTTTAAAAGCAACATACAACAAAACAGGCCACCCATTAACGCATGAAAAACACCTGCGCCATGCTTGTTTCCGCGACTCTTTTGCCTACGGTCGCGTTTGCACAGGAAACGACAACTTTAGACTCTATCTCCCTAACAGATGCAGCTCCATTGGCGTTTTGTTCGGTGGAACCTGTTACTTTTAGCAGCCAGGCACTAATGCCTAAAGGCCACGTAAAAGTGGAAGCAAACCGCACTGAAATTATCCAAGATACCGTAGCCCTGTTTTCAGGCAATGTCGATATTACCTCGGATACCGCAATAATCAGTGCATCACAGGCCCAAATCAATGGCGGTGGTCGCGACCTTATTGCGAAAGGTGATGTGACCTACCAAGATGCGCAGTTAAAAGTAGAAAGCGATGCTGTAACTCTTCGTTCAGAAGAAGAGCGTCTAGAAATGCAAAACACCCGATATCAACTTACCGGTTTTGTCGGCCAAGGCGCTGCCAAAGATATAGTACTCGATACCGCCTCAGGTATTGTGCTTAAAGACGTAAGCTTTACTACCTGCCCTGAAGGTGAAGAAGACTGGTCGATACGGGCCAGTGAAATAAGTTTGGAAAAAGGGACAGTATGGGGGCAAGCCAAACATACTCGGTTTTATATTGCCGACGTGCCGGTGTTCTACTTACCCTATTTTGCTTTTCCAGTAAGCAATGAAAGACAAACAGGTCTGCTGTTTCCTGAACTAACCAGCTCGAGCAGAACTGGGGTCGATTACACTCAACCTTTTTATTGGAATATTGCGCCTAATTACGACATGACGATATCGCCGCGAGTGATGTCACTTCGCGGCCTGCAGCTTAATACTGAGTTTCGTTATTTAACTGAGCGCAGTGAAGGTAAAGCCTACGTAGAATACTTACCAAGCGATTCGGATATTGAAGGTAACCCTGACCGTTATTTTTATCGGTTAGAACACCAAGGCCTGATTGCTGATAATTGGTTGCTCAACATAGACTTTAACGGGTTGAGTGATAATAACTACCTTGTAGATTTAGGCTCTGACTATTACAGCCGTGCAGATACTCACCTTTATCGCAGCGTTGGGTTAAGTTACTACTCAGAAAATTTATCTGTAAATATGCAGATAAAAGATTTCGAGGTACTTGGTGACACCGCAGATAGCTACCGCGCCGTACCTGAAATAAAGGTGAATTACAGCAAATCTTTAGGCGACTATTTTGAATTTAACTTGGATTCAGAAGTCGCGCATTTTGACAATACGCTAGATACAGCGCCAACCGCCACCCGTTTTCACATTGCGCCAACACTGGCGATGCCGCTACGCGCCGCATGGGGTGAACTTGTCGCTGAAACTACGGTATTTCAAACGGTTTATCAGCAAGATAACGTTGAGGGCACTAACTTAAAAGAGGACGTGGAGCGCACTCTTGGTCAAGCGCGTCTTTACGGCGCATTGTATTTTGAGCGAGATACATCATGGTTTAGTGACGACATGTCCATGACACTAGAGCCGAAAGTACAGTACCTCTACACCTCTTATGAAGACCAAACTGCCATCGGATTTTACGATTCCACGCCTCTTCTTACCGACGTGGAAGGGCTATTTAGGGGCCAGGAATTTACTGGACTTGATCGCATTAGTGACAACAATCAGATAACCCTTGGCGCTACCACACGCATGCTTGATAAAAACAATCGGGAACAATTTGTTCTTAGTGTGGGTCAGATATTCTACCTTGAAGATAACAAAGTCGTTGCGGCAACTAAAAATCAAGATCGTTCTGCACTTGCGGCCGAAATTGACTGGCGCTTTAACAACAATTGGTTCTTCCATTCTGATGTGCAGGTAACCACTGATACTGATAAAGTTGATTTGAGTAGCGTAGGTATTGAATACCGCAAAGATGACGCGCGCTTTATTCAATTAAGTCATCGCTATGTTCGCGATCTCAGCGGCGAGACGATAGATCAAATCGGTATTTCTGCAAGCTGGCCTATTTCTGAAAACTGGCAATGGGTTGGCCGTACGTATCGAGATTTAGAGCGCAACAGAAGTGTAGAAACTTATGCAGGTATACAATATGAATCTTGCTGCTGGGCAGTGCGCCTTGTTGCACAGCGCAGCTTAAATAACCGTTATAATGACGTTGGCCAGCAAACAACCGACGACTTTGATTCTGGTATATCGCTGCAGTTTATCTTTAAAGGTATTGGTTCGTCGGGAACCCGAAGAAGCATGCTACAAGACGGTATGTTTGGCTATCGTCAGCCTTATAGTTTAAATTAACCCGCAGTTGAGCGTTTTTAATCGCTTAAATGCAATTAACCAATAATAAAAGAGTGTGTATGAAGTTCATTATCCGTGCATTGATGTTAGGTGCCCTACTCTCGTTTAACAGTGTTGCGCAAGAAGTTATGCTCGACCGTGTTGCTGTCATTGTTGACCAAGGCGTGGTACTTGAAAGCGAAATTGATGCCCTTGTACAAGAAGTAAAGCGCAACGCAGAAGCGAATAATCAACAGCTGCCTTCAGACAGAGCGCTGCGCACACAGGCTATTGAGCGTTTGATCACCAAAAACCTACAGCTTCAAATGGCTGAACGTATGGGTATACGCATCAGCGACCCACAGTTAGAACAGACCATTAGCAATATTGCGTCTAACCAAAATGCAACCGTTGAACAACTTCGTGCTCAATTGGCAGCTGAGGGTATCGCCTACGATGATTACCGCGAAGATATTCGTGAAGAAATTATCATGGGTGAAGTTCGCCGTGCTAACGTGCGCCGTCGTGTTTACATTACGCCACAAGAAATTGATACGCTGATTGACTTAATTGAGCAACAGGGCGCGACCCAGGCAGAATACCGTTTAGGCCACATTCTTATTGGTTTTCCGCCGGAACCAACGGATGAAGATATTCAAGCTGCTCGTGAGCGTGCAGATAAAGTCATTTCACTCTTAGAGTCAGGTTCTGATTTTGCTAAAATCGCCATTGCATCATCGTCAGGCAATGAGGCACTAGAAGGCGGTGATATGGGCTGGCTGAACATTAATGCTATGCCTACACTGTTTGCTGAAGCTGTTCAAGACAAGGATAAAGATGCGCTTGTTGGGCCTATTCGAAGTGGTGCTGGTTTTCACATTTTGAAAGTGTTAGACACACGCGGAATTGAAAAAGTCACTGTTGAAGAAGTAAATTCTCGTCACATTCTTGTGAAGCCGTCTATCATTCTTAGTGAAGAGAAGGCCAAAGCAATGCTCTCTCGCTTCAAAGAAGAAGTGAAAAGCGGTGAATCAGAATTTGCTGATTTAGCGAAAGAATATTCAGAAGATCCGGGATCGGCCCTTCGTGGTGGCGAGCTTGGCTGGTCAGACCCGAGCAATTATGTTCCTGAATTCAAAGACGCATTATCTCAACTTGAGCCGGGTGAATTCAGTGAACCAGTTCGCACCGTTCATGGCTGGCACCTAATTCAGCTTATCGATCGTCGCATGGATGACGCAACAGATAAGCGTAAAGAAGACAAAGCATACCAGCTTATCTTCAACCGTAAATTTGCAGAGGAAACCGAGAACTGGTTACGTGAGATGCGCGATGCAGCTTACGTCGAAGTTGTCGAGTCGTAACAATAAGTTATTCATGACTACACCAATAAAAATAGCAATAACCCCGGGAGAGCCGGCAGGTATCGGGCCAGATTTGATAATTAAACTGGCCCAAGAAGCATGGCAAGCGCAGCTTGTCGTATTTGCCGATGGCGAGATGCTTAAAGCACGAGCAAGCGCCTTAGGTCTTCCCCTCACACTTATCGATTACGATGCCAATAACCCGCAGATTCAAGCTGCGGGTTCACTGTTTATAAAACAAATTGATACGTCGGTCGAAGTTTTACCGGGCACCCTTGATAGCGAAAACGGTTTATACGTGGTAGAAACTCTGCGTCAAGCGTGTCAGGCAAATATGGAAGGCGATTTTGATGCGGTTGTTACAGGCCCTGTTCACAAAGGTATTATTAACAAAGCGGGCGTATCGTTTAGTGGCCATACCGAATTTTTTGCGTATCAATCAAATACCATAGACGTTGTGATGCTACTTGCCACTGAAGGGCTAAACGTTGCGCTTGCTACAACCCATATTCCGTTAGAATATGTAGCAAAAGCAATAACTCGAGACCGTCTGTACAAAGTTATTCATATCATCAATACCGATTTAAAACTTAAATTTGGTATTAAAGAGCCCCACATATATGTATGCGGTTTGAACCCGCATGCCGGAGAAGATGGGCATATTGGCACTGAAGAAATTCATACAATTATTCCTGCGCTCGATGAGCTTAGGGAAGAAGGGCTAAAGATAACTGGACCTTTACCGGCCGATACCATCTTTCAACCTAAATACTTAGAACATGCTGACGTAGTGCTTGCTATGTATCATGACCAGGGCCTTCCCGTGTTAAAATACAAAGGTTTTGGGGCATCTGTGAACATTACCTTAGGATTACCCTTTATTCGCACTTCGGTCGATCACGGTACTGCGCTAGATTTAGCGGGTACGGGAGAAGCCGACGCCGGCAGTTTTAGAAAAGCATTGGAAAAAGCCATTGAGCTTGCATATCACCAACAATGAGTAAAACACATTTAGGCCATACGGCCAGAAAGCGATTTGGACAAAATTTCTTACATGATGAATATGTTATAGGAAAAATTGTCGCCGCAATCGCGCCTAAAAACGAACAAAACTTGGTAGAGATTGGACCTGGTTTAGGTGCGTTGACAGACCCCGTTTGTGAAGAAGTAGACGCACTAACGGTTATAGAATTAGACCGCGACTTAGCAAAGCGCTTACGCCATCATCCGTTCAATGGTGATAAACTCACCGTTATTGAACAAGACGCGATGACCATGGATTTTGGCTCACTGGCCAAAGAGATGCCGGTAAAAGACAAAAAGCTTCGCGTGTTTGGTAACTTGCCTTACAACATCTCAACGCCGTTGATGTTCCACCTTTTCGACCATGCTCACTGCATTGAAGACATGCACTTCATGCTACAAAAAGAAGTGGTTAATCGTTTGGCTGCAGGGCCTGGGTCGAAAAATTACGGCAGGCTTTCCGTCATGGCACAATATTATTGCCATGTTATCCCGGTACTGAATGTGCCGCCTGGTGCGTTTAAGCCACCACCAAAAGTCGATTCTGCGGTAGTGAAGCTTGTGCCACACCAGGCACCGCCTGTTGACGTTGAGTCTGTGAATACACTCGAACGTGTTTGTGCTCAAGCCTTTAATCAGCGCCGTAAAACCATACGCAACTCACTTAAAGATTGTTTAAGTGAAGATGAAATTCGTGAACTGGGTCTCGACCCTACTTGTCGCGCTGAAGTTTTATCACTCAACGATTTTGCCACACTGGCTAATGCAGTAACGGCAAAAGAGAGTCAACAAGAGCAATAGCCATATTCATGGATGTACTTGATATTAAGGTGCGGGTAAAAACCCGCCACCTCCCAGAACACCTTCCGTCAGATTCAAAGCAGTTTGCCTTTGCGTACCACATCACAATTGAGAACAATAGTGATAAAACCGTACAGCTTATTAATCGCTATTGGAAAATAACTGACGCAGATGGCAAGACGTCGGAAGTACAAGGCGCAGGTGTGGTGGGTAAACAACCCATATTGAAAGCTGGCGAGCAATTTGAATATACGAGTGGCGCAGTCATTGACACCCCAGTGGGTAATATGGAAGGCTATTACGAGATGGAGTTAGAAGACGGCGAGCGTTTTCGACTTCCAATCGATATATTTCGTCTAGCTATCCCTAGTATTCTCCATTAAGGATTTTATGTCTCACGGAAACACTTACGTCGTTGGCGATATTCAAGGCTGCTATGATGGTCTTCGTCGCCTTCTTGATAAAGTTAAATTCGATGACACAAACGATACGCTTCTTGCTGTAGGCGACTTAGTTGCCCGGGGAGAAGACTCCCTAAATACGCTACGCTTTTTAAAATCCCTCGGTAAAAATTTTCATAGCGTGTTGGGCAATCATGATTTACATCTGCTCTCGGTAGTTAATGGCATACGAAAGTCAAAAAAGTCAGATAAATTAGAGCCACTGCTTAAGGCATCAGACTTACCTGAACTTGTTGACTGGCTACGACGCTTTCCGTTGGCAATGAAAATTGACGATCGCTCGGTAATGATACATGCGGGGCTTTATCCTAAATGGTCTATCGAACAAAGCATATCTCTTAGCGACGAAGTCAGCGAAATTTTGATGGCTGATAACTATGCTGACTTTCTGGAAAGCATGTACGGGAATACCCCCGATAATTGGTCTGAGAACTTAGAAGGCGCAGAGCGACTTCGCTTTATCGTAAATGCGTGTACTCGTATGCGATTTGTTTACGATAATGGCACACTCGATTTTAATAACAAGTCCCACCCTAGCGCCGTGTCTCATAGCACGAGCAACACAATCATGCCTTGGTTCGAGCGTAAAAACACTCAGCTTTCATCTGAACAACGGGTTGTTTTTGGTCATTGGGCAGCGCTTTCTGGCCAAACTAACAGCCATCAATTTATAGGGCTAGATACGGGATATGTTTGGGGACAGAGCATGACCTTACTGAATTTAGACAACTCATTACAAGTTGCAATCGACGCTTAAAAAACACAAAAGACAACTTTAATACCAGTCCGCATAGATAATTCCCCCCTTACCGACGCTACTTTTAAAAAATAACTGGTATTACCAGCTAAATTTTGCAAATTATTTTTATACTAAGTGACTAAATAAAATAAACATTAAGTTATTGTAGCCGATACAATTACGTCAGTTAGTAACGATGATGTTTAATTATCTTCTCTGCTTAAGAACAATACTGCAGCTTTTAAGCGCTATATTTTGTTGGCTGAGACGGGTAATATCGTTAGAGATAAAAATAAAAACACTCATCCAGGAGTTCCGATGAAAATAACGGTAGCCACACGCGTAATCGGGGGATTTGTCGCGATTAGCGCACTTCTAATCGTCATTAGTGTTGTTTCACTTTATAACCTCAACTCAATAGGTTCAGCCACTGAAGAAGTTAACGATGTTGCGCTTCCAACAGTAGCGGGCAGTAACGCGCTTAAAGCAAGCTTTCTTAACATGGGTCGCCTGACCTTTGAAAGCTACATTGAAGAGAATTTAAGTGAGTTGAAAGACAAAAGAACGGCTTTCAATTCGGCAAAAGATACCTTCGAAAGTGAATATAAAAAGCTAGCACTGGCAGTTAACAACGAGCCTGAACTAAAAAATACGCTTAGCTCAGTACGCGAGTCTTACGAGAGTTATATCACTAACGTTGAGGCTATGTATAAAAACCACCAAATGTACCTTGATTTGCGCAACACGATTCAAGACAGACTCGGTGACGCTGAAGATAATGCTGACGACGCATCAACGTATCTACTAGACTTTTCAGATTTAGACAGTGTTCAGCGCGACGCAAACCTTCGTAGGGCAGCCGAGGTTGGCGGTCAGCTAGAAACTTCATTGCTTTCTTTGCTAACTGTATCTTATGAGTACATTAAAACTCAGACAATAGTACGTTCACAAACCTTGGGGAACGAAGTTGATCTTGTGGTTGAGAAAGTGGTAACTCAGCTGAGCGACATGATGCAGACCGCGGGCGGACGCGACGATTCGGGCACGCTTGATGACATTAACGATCTGGTTAATAACGCAATTAACGCGATCAAAGCAAACGACGGGGTAATGCAGCTTCACGTTGATAGATTAGAGCGCAGAAACGACGCTGAAAAAGGGTTAAACGCGTCAGATGACAATATTGCACAAGGTGTTGTAGCTCTAGAAAACCTACTTACGCTTGCAGATAAAAAAGCATCGCATGTGGAAAGTCAGGTAAACGGTGCTATCACAACGGGTAACACCGTTGTAATTGTGGTGGTATTAATTTCTATCGCCGTGGCGGCAATTATCGGTTTCGCAACAGTGCGCGCTATCACACGCCCCCTTTATCGCGTAAACGAGCTACTTACTGTTGCTTCATCAGGCGACCTCACACATCGTTTAGATGACTCTGCACAGGACGAATTTGGTCTTCTAGCGCGAAACTGTAATACGCTAATTGGTAACCTAAAAGAGCTTATCACTGCGATTAACGTGCGAGCGGAGCAGTTAGCTGCGGCGTCAGAACAAACGTCAGCGGTTACGGCACAAACTACCCATTCTATTCAAGATCAAAAATCACAAATTGGCCAAGTGGCCACGGCGACGACAGAAATGCACTCAACGTCGCAACTGGTCGTTCAGAATGCTGAAGATACACTAAGCCAAATTCGCCATGCAGATGCAGAAGCGGAAAACGTTCGTAAGATTTCTCTTGAAAATAAAAACACGATTGAGATCTTATCTCGCGACGTACAGGAAGCTGCTGACGTTATCAATAAGCTTCATCAAGACAGTGCGAGCATTGGCGGGATCCTTGACGTTATCCGCGGTGTTGCAGACCAAACCAATTTGCTAGCGTTGAACGCGGCTATTGAAGCTGCACGTGCAGGTGAGCAAGGCCGAGGCTTCGCGGTAGTTGCCGATGAAGTAAGAACCCTTGCCAGCCGTACGCAGGAGTCAACCCAAGAAATCAATGCCATGATTGAAGTACTACAAGCTGGGGCTGAGAAAGCTGTAGCGGTAATGGATCAAGGTAAAGAACAAACCGCGGCCTGCGTTGCGCAAACTGAAAAAGCAACCCAAGCACTGGATATCATCACCGATGCGGTGCACAAAGCACATGACGTAAGCTCTCAAATTGAGCAGTCAGCGCGTGAACAGAACACAGTGTCGCAAGAAATCAGTGAAAAGCTCGAAACCATTGTTGGCATCGCTGAAGAGACTACAGCAGGTGCACAACAAACGTCTGAGTCTAGCCATGAAGTGGCTCGCCTTGCTGACGAGTTACAGCAGTCTATTAGGCAGTTTAAAGTGTAATCTTGCTCAACAGACTATTTTAAAAGGGGCGCGCGCCCCTTTTTTTGTTTTTAGCTTGCCGAAATCAATCCATCCATCTTCTACCGCTGCGCTTCACTGTAAATATAAATGAGCATAAAAAGCTGGAAACACGTAATAAGAATATGAGTTTCTAACTTTTTTAAATAATATGTTTTTACGTCGAATTAGCCTTATTTCTGCATTAACCGTTTTTTGGATACCGCTTTCCATGAGTCATGCCGAGCCTTCGTATTACAAAGACACAGAAACACTTTCTTACGCCGTCATCGAAACACTTTCTGACGATACGGAGATTAGACACTATGAAGCGTCTATGGCCGTAGAATCGTCTGGTAATCAAGACACCGGGGCTTTCAGGCTCTTGTTTAATTACATTTCAGGTGAAAACAAAACGAACACTGATGTGTCAATGACGTCACCTGTAGAGGTTGGCAATAATGCCACAAAGATTTCAATGACCTCCCCTGTAGAGATGTCATCGTCAGAGAAAATGATGTTTTTCTTACCGAGTAAATACAGTGCTGAGAACGCCCCTTTGCCAACCCATAAAGATGTATCTTTAGTCACCGTGCCAGAAAGAACGGTGGCTGCAATTCGGTACTCTGGGCTAAACGGTGATGATAAAAAAGAGGAGTTTAAAAATAAACTGCTTAAAACGTTGAGCGATAACAATATCAAGGCGGTCGGAGCGCCCAGTTACATGGGGTATGATTCCCCTTTTACGCTTCCTTGGAATAAACGCCACGAGATCATCGTTCCTGTAGAAATTAAATAAACCAGTCTAGCCTTAAAAAAAACGGCCGCTTTCATAAGCGGCCGTTTTAATTTAATACATGCAATCACAGGTGTTATTCAAATAACGTTGTGTGAAGTTTTCGAACAATCACATCGCTGTCTGTTTCATTCACTAAAAACGACAAGTTGTGCGGGTTAGCACCAAAGCAAATCATACGCAGGTTAAAGTCTGATACCGCAGATAGAATTTTGCTTGAAACGCCTACAGCTGTCTGCATGTTGTTACCAACAACGGTAACAAGATCATAGCCTTTTTCCACTTTCACATCACAGATGGTCTCAAGTTCGGCAATGGTTTCTTTGTTCAGTCGCTGAGCCACAGAATTTGCTGGGTTATCAAGGGTAAAAGATACCGAGATTTCCGAGGTCGTAACCAAATCAACACTTAGCTTGTGCTTAGCGATGATGGCAAATACCTGCTGTAGGAAGCCTTGCGCATACATCATCTTCGGTGTTTTCACTGTCACCATTACCTGCTCTTTACGGCGAGTAATAGCACGATACGGTGGTTCGTGCTCACAGTCACGCACAATCCATGTACCGCCCTTTTCAGGCTCTTTGCTTGACCCTACAAACACTTTAATGTCTTTTCGAAGCGCTGGTTCCATAGTTGCCGGGTGAAGAACTTTGGCTCCGAAGGTGGCCATTTCCGCCGCTTCTTCAAAACTAAGCTCTGGCAAAGGGTGAGCCGCAGATGTAATGCGCGGGTCAGTTGTGTATACACCAGTTACATCGGTCCAAATTTCACACGATTCGGCATCAAGTGCTTCTGCAAGCAGGGCAGCTGTAAAGTCAGAACCGCCACGACCTAGCGTTGTGGTTCGGCCTTGTTCATCTGCACCGACGAAGCCTTGTGTAACAACGATAGCGTTCTCAATTTCAGGTGCCAATAATTGTTTGGACAGCTTTTCTATTTCTTCAATTTGAGGCGCGCCTTCACCAAACTCACTGTCCGTACGCAGCACCTTACGTACGTCAAAGTTCATGGTTTTCACGCCCTCTTCTGCAAGCACTGAGGCGAACATCAGTGATGACATTCGCTCACCCATAGAAAGCAGCTGATCTTTCAAGTCGTCTCGATGAAGTATTTCTTCGTGAAACGCTAAGCTACGCATTTCTTCTAACAAGTCATTGAGTTTCGGCTCTACCGCATCTTTGTCTTTTAACTTGTTAAGAATGGCAAGTTCAATGTTGATAATAGCCTGACAGGTCTCTTCAATTTGCTGCTGCGTCATGGGTGTATGCGCTAAACTTACTAGATGATTGGTTACACCTGCTGCAGCGCTTACTACCACAATGCGCGTTTTGTCATTACCGGCAACAATTCGGGCGCAGTTTTGCATTACTTCGTAATTCGCAACGCTAGTTCCACCGAACTTAGCTATCGATAAGGCATTTGTCACTATATTTAACTCCAGAATAAAACTAGCTTTTTGCTAGCAGTAACCGCGCGGTCTGCGCAGTTAATCAATCGTAATTTGGTCGCCTACTTTTATATTATTCTCGGCAAACCACCCTTGGTTCATTTCCAACGCGTAAAGTACCTCTTTCGATGATCCGACCGACTCCAAACTGTGGGGAGTGAGAGGTTTTATATCCGTTATTACGCCATTTCTGTCGATAAATGCCACGTCTAGGGGAACAAAAGTATTTTTCATCCACATGCCCGCAAATTTGGGGCTAGAAAATTTGAAAAACATACCGCAATCTACGCATAAGGCTTTACGAAACATTAGACCCTGGGCGCGCTGTTCGAAGGTTTTGGCATACTCTACTTCATAGTGCTTGCCGCCTATCTCCAGTGTGATAGATTCGAAGTCCACTGAATTCGGCGACGATACAGGGTCGACCTGCGCTTTTGCACACCCTAAGGTTAATACAAGTGCTGCAACAATAAAGAAAGATTTTCCCATTAGACATTCCTTTTCACCATAAAAAAAGCCGGTCACCTTAACGGTCACCGGCTTTGTAGTTTATACACTATTTTAGGCAACATTCAATGTTGGAATAATGCGCGCTTTCGCTTCTTCTTCAGCCTTCTTAAAGCTAGGCATTTTATCGAAGTTTAAGTAGCGGAAAACTTCACCAGACATCGCGTTAATTTTGCTGGCATATTCCATGTATTCGTCGGCTGTTGGGATACGTCCTACAATAGCGCCCACAGCAGCAAGCTCTGCTGAGGTCAAATATACATTGGCCCCATCGCCCAACCGGTTAGGGAAGTTACGAGTAGACGTTGAAAGGACCGTTGTACCAGCATCAACCCTTGCTTGGTTCCCCATACATAGTGAGCATCCTGGCATTTCTGTGCGCACACCCACACGACCATAAATATTATAATAGCCCTCTTCCATCAACTGGGCTTTATCCATTTTAGTCGGTGGTGACATCCATAAACGAGTTGGCAATGTTTTGTTGTACTGCTCAAGTAGCTTACCGGCTGCGCGGAAGTGACCAATGTTTGTCATACACGAGCCAATAAAGACTTCATCTACTTTATCGCCAGCAACTTCAGATAAGGTTTTTGCATCATCTGGATCGTTCGGGCAGCACACTATGGGCTCTTTGATCTCGTTGAGATCAATCTCTATAACCTCTGCGTACTCGGCATCTGCATCGGCACGCATTAATTCTGGGTTAGCTAGCCACTCTTCCATTTTCTGCGCTCGACGCTCTAACGTACGTGGGTCGCCATAACCTTCGTTAATCATCCAGCGAAGCATAGTAATGTTTGAACGCAGATATTCAGCGATTGACGCTTCAGAAAGGTTGATAGTACACCCTGCGGCTGACCGTTCTGCTGATGCATCTGAAAGCTCAAACGCCTGCTCTACCGTGAGGTTTTCTAGGCCTTCGATTTCAAGAATACGACCAGAGAAGGCGTTGATCTTGCCTTTTTTCTCTACCGTCAACAGCCCTTGTTTAATGGCGTACAGCGGAATGGCGTGTACTAGGTCGCGTAACGTAATACCCGGTTGCATATCGCCTTTAAATCGCACCAGTACCGATTCTGGCATATCAAGGGGCATAACGCCGGTTGCCGCAGCAAACGCCACTAAGCCAGAACCCGCGGGGAATGAAATACCTAGTGGGAAACGGGTATGGGAATCACCGCCAGTACCAACCGTATCCGGCAGCAACATACGGTTTAACCAGCTGTGAATAATACCGTCCCCCGGGCGAAGCGATACACCGCCACGGTTCATAATAAAGTCAGGCAATGTGTGCTGGGTTTCGATATCCACCGGCTTTGGATAAGCCGCGGTATGACAGAATGACTGCATGGTTAAATCGGCGGTGAACCCTAAACAAGCTAAGTCTTTGAGCTCATCGCGAGTCATAGGGCCTGTGGTATCTTGCGAGCCCACGGTTGTCATTTTAGGCTCACAGTAGGTGCCAGGGCGAATACCTTCAACACCGCAGGCTTTACCTACCATTTTCTGTGCTAGCGAGAAACCCGCTGCGCTTTCTTTGGGTTGTTCCGGCGTGCGGAAAAGATCGGTTGGGCCGAGACCAAGTGTCTCGCGCGCTTTCTCGGTGAGGCCGCGACCGATAATCAGATTAATACGTCCGCCTGCACGCACCTCATCTAAAATTACTTTCGACTTATAGCTGTATTCTGAGAGAAGCTCACCGGTTTCGTGATTAGTGATCTTGCCTTCAAACGGATAGATATCTATCACATCCCCCATGTTCATTTTGTCCACATCAGCTTCAAACACTAACGCGCCGGCGTCTTCCATTGTGTTAAAGAAGATAGGTGCGACTTTTGAACCAATGCACACACCGCCACCGCGCTTATTTGGCACGCCCGGCAGGTCTTCGCCAAAGAACCACAACACAGAGTTAGTGGCCGATTTACGCGACGAACCTGTACCGACTACATCACCGACAAAAGCGACAGGGTATCCCTTACTCTTAACTTCTTCTATCTGTGCCATTGGGCCTTTAACGCCTGGCTCCTCCGGAACAAGTCCTTCCCGCGGCATTTTATAAGCTGCAAGGGCGTGCAGAGGAATATCTGGGCGAGACCATGCGTCAGGGGCAGGAGACAAATCATCAGTATTGGTTTCACCGGTTACCTTAAAAACGGTGTAGGTAATTTTGTCGTCCATTAGCTTGCGCGACGTAAACCACTCACCCTCAGCCCACGATTTAATGATGTCAGTGGCGTACTCGTTACCTGCTTTGTGCTTTTCTTCCACATCGTGATAGGCATCAAACATTAAAAGCGTATGTTTTAGCTCTTTCGCTGCCAGCGGCGCTAATGCTTCATCGTCGAGTAGCGCTACTAATGTGGCGATATTGTAGCCACCGTGCATATTACCAAGCAGTTCAACGGCTTTTTCTTTAGAAATAAGCTCACAGCTGTCCTCGCCTTTTGCGATGGCACTTAGAAATCCGGCTTTAACGTAAGCCGCCTCATCAACCCCTGGCGGCACTCGCTCAGAAAGCAGTTCTAATAAAAAATCCCCTTCACCTTCCGGGGGATTTTTTAATAAATCAACCAGGCCAGCCACCTGTTCAGCATTGAGAGGTTTAGGTGGAATATTTTGAGCGGCACGTTCTTCAACGTGATTGCGGTAATCTTGTAACACAGTGTCTTCCTCTACGTTAGCTTGCGCGCTGGGAGTAAACGGTCTTGTGAACACTTGACGCAAGGTGTGTTTAATAAATCATCAACAGTATAACTTCACAGGCTAGTTTTTTAAATTTTGCGCCCTTTTTATTTACTTATAATCGCTATTCATACCATTACTTTTAAACGATAAAAGCGATTAAATAGAAGTAAATAAAGTCTTTCGAGTAATTAGCATATAGATAAGTTATAAGGGTTTATGACTTAAAGACAAGAAGTTAACTGTACGTGATGTTTCCTTGAATAAAGAAAACCGTAAACGATTAACAACAGCAAGTGAGAGGCGGTTCATGGAGTGTGCACAGTCATTTTGAAAAGTGCTAATTGGGTAAGTCTGACTGAGGTCTAGTGCGAAGGTAGCTTGCAAACTTTGGCTTCCCATTTTTCGTTACACCGTAAAACTTAAAGGTCACCCAACTGCCGATGGCTGGCGGCGACTGGCGGTCTATTTTCGAAAAGCCCGTTCCTAATTTAAATTGAATGCCTTCTCGCGTTTCTATAAGAAGCGACCCCATCATCCCTTTAAAACGACCTTTCCCTGGAAGTTGTGCCAATACTTTCCCTTCTGCATCTTCAAATTTTTTTACTTTGAGTAGCTTGTTGCTTCGCCCTGAGATGTATAGCGCTTTTTCATGATGTAGCATCAAGCCCTCCCCGCCTTCTTGTGTTACCTGATTTAGCTTTTCTACAAGTGCATCAATAGATGTAAGCTTAAATTGAGGGATAACGGCAAACGTTGGGTTAGGGGTAATCTCACTTAGCCTGTTAAGCATGTTAAGCCGGGTTTGAAAAAGCTCACCTGTCATAGGCATGTCAAAGGCCATAAACCTAATTTTAGTCCAGCGTTGCCTTGATACGGAACCTGTTGCTGCAGTAGCGTCAGTTATAGATTTAGTGCTCAATAAAGCGTTGGTAACAGAGTGCAGCTCAACGCTCGTTAACGTTGAAAGCACTATAGAAGCCGTCCGCTCAAACTCTCCTCTTTCTATCCAAAGTTCACCGTCAATAGTGGCTTTTGGCCACTTAGCAGTGAACCACGCGGGCGCAAAAATCTTGTTACCGTTGCGGGTGCGCAGTTCAGACCCGTCCCATCTTGCGCGAATGCCGTCTAACTTTTCGCTCACCCAATAATCGGCTATGTTAATTTCAGTGTCATTGAAATCGTACTGCTTGGCAAGTTGTACCCCATCGACAAATTCTAACTTGTCGTTGGCACTGACAAGACCCGTAACAAAAAACAACCAAAATAAAGTTAAAAAGTATCGCACTAGATTCACCTTTATGCATTAAACGTTACCCACTTCAGCGCTTTCAAAAACAGAGCAAAAACAAAGAAGGCAGAGTAAATTACTCTGCCTTCTCATCTTTTTTAACTGTACGTTGGATAGTTTTTCGTTTAACCCAGGCTTTAATCAGTAATTATATCAATGACAGAGATCAGCACCTCTTCAGCTAAAGCTTCACCAAAGGTTCTTTCTTCATTCCGTCGCATTTGATAAGTCTCTAAACAGGCATTTAACTGCTCATCGGCGGTGCTTACTCCATGAACATCTGCGTTATTAGCTTGCTCAATGCAGTAATCAGTTTGACCTGTCGTAACGGTACTGCAACCGTTTATGCTTGCTATGATAGCAACCATAACAAGTGCGGTGGCCAGAAGTTTTAACTGTCGATTTGTATTTGGATGATTCACAGTAACTTATTCCTTAAGCAAAGATTGCAGACGTTTTTGTCGGCTTAAATACACCTGATGACCGTCGTGCTCTGGCGTCGAAAGGGCCAAAGCCTTATTCACACTCTCCAGCGATTTTTCATATTCACCCATGCGCTCGTAACCATACGCTAGGCCATTATACGCATCTGGAGTCTGCGGATATTTGGCGATGGCGTGTTTAAACAAGTCAATAGCCTTGTCATAGTTCTGTAAACCTACGTAGTGATAACCTAACTCACGAATGACCCATTCCGGTGCTTCCAGTTTTTCGCCTCGCTGTCTTGAAACGCGGGCATAATACTCGCTGATACTATTCACATCGCCAGTGTACTGCTGCGGCATCAAATAGGCTGATAAAAACAGGTGGTGGTAAGCGCTAAAAGTAGACGCGGCAGTAACCAGATTATGCGGGACATCGGCATAGGCTTCATTTTCCCACCTTAAGCCAGCGGGTTGGTTAGCTCGTATTCCAGAAATCATGTCGTTGTAATAAGAACGCATGGGGGCACCTTCATTCCCAATAGACGTATAAATATAATGGTCTAATTGGTTGGCAGATTTTAAGAACGCAACCATCCGCTTTGCAGATGCGCCATAATTCCACCAAACTGCAGCACTGTAAGTAAGCGCGGCGTTAAAAAGCTCAGGTTTTTGGGAAAGCGCGTATAACGCAAATACACCACCTGCTGATGCGCCCTCTATCACTCGAAAGTCATGCACACGATATTTACTCTCTACCATGGGCATAAGTTCGGTGGTTATAAAAGAAAGAAACTTTGCTCCGCCACCACCATAGCCTACTGGCCCGTTTGGATCTTCATTTGCCGTTGGGTAAAGATCTCGAAGACGGTCGGTATTTTCAATCGCTACTATAATCACTTCTGGCGCAGCATTTTGAGATTGGAGCGACTCCAGTACCGCATTCATTACAGGAAGATTGCCCCCACCATCAAGTCGATAAACAACGGGATATTTCTTATCAGGATTTCCCGCATAGCTTTTAGGAAGCTGAACCACCACATCTCGTTGCTCGTTTAACACATGGGATTGGAGTTTCTCTACTTTCAGTTCATAACGCTGACTGTTTGTGTCAGGCTCACTGCTAACCGTAAAACTCGGCAAAGCAAAAAATAATAGGGCAATAATGGTGTGTATATATGACTTCAAATTTAAATCCTTTTATACAGCCCCCCATTTTCTGCAAGCACTATCTTTTAGTGAAGAATTTGAATATCGGCTCGATTGGGGCACGAGCGTCTTGTTTAACTTATGTTTTTAAAGCAGTTTATTAGAACTATCTTTACTCATACGGCTAAATTACTCCGTGTCCTCCACTTTGGCAATACGGGAATTTTTGGCAGACATATCCCCGCCCAAATATTTGGTCAGCGTCGCGTATAACTCCGACCTATTGACTGGTTTCGTAAGGTATCCATCCATTCCTGACGCTAACGCTTTATCTATTTCTTCTACAACTACCGCAGCAGTGAATGCGATAATAGGAATGGTGATATTTGCCTGTCGCAATGCGAATGCAGCTTCAGAGCCGTTCATTTCAGGCATATGCAAATCCATTAAGATAAGGTCGAAATCCTGATTATGCGCGAGCTCTACGGCTTGCTTTCCGTTATTAGCAAGTACTACTTTAAGCCCTAAATCTTCTAATAATGATTTGGCCACGACCTGATTAATGTCATTGTCCTCGGCCACTAGCACGCTAAGATTCGAGAACGACGGTGCATTCACTTGTTCTAAAACGTCAATTGGGCTCTCTGCAATTTCAAACGGCAGCTCGAAATAAAATTCACTTCCTTCACCCTGAGCACTTAGTAGATAAACCGTACCGCCCATTGCTTCAACTAAGCTTTTTACTATCTGTAAACCAAGTCCTGTACCACCATGCATTCGATTTATGCTGCTGTTAGCTTGGGTGAAAGCATCGAATACGCGATCTTGTTCAGAGGCATTAATCCCCTCTCCTGTATCCTTGACAGAAAACCTGACAAATTGATGGGTGTTTGACGATTCTCCTTTAGCCAGACATAACGTGACGCTTCCGTGATGAGTAAACTTTATCGCGTTACTCACTAAATTGTTTAATATTTGAGAAAGGCGCGTTGCATCACCCACTACACTGGTATTCAATTTTTTATCGACACTTATTCGCAGTGAAATGGCTTTGTTCTCTGCTAATTGTGCATAGAAAGCCACACAATCTTTGGCAGTACGTTTTAAGTCGAAGGGAATAGATTCCAATGCGAGTTTTCCCGCATTCAATTTAGAGAGGTCTAAAACGTCGTTCAAAATGCGGTTAAGTGAGAGCCCTGAACGCTGGATCTTTTCCAAATTTGGCCGCACTTTTTCTGTAATTTCATTGGATAACACAACATCAGTCAAGCCCAGAATACCGTTTAACGGCGTGCGGATTTCATGTGACATAGTTGCAAGAAACCGCGATTGTGCAGCCGAAGCTTGTTTTTCACTCTCAAGTGCTCTGTTTAGCTCAAGGGACTTCTTTTTACTCTCCAGCAAGGCTTTCTCCAACTGACTTGCCAAGACATAGATGATTAGGGAAACCACCACATTTGTTAAGCATAACCTTAACCAAAGGGCTTCATCGTAAGGTTTGTCATAGAAAGGGACGAGAAACGTGCAGCTTGCAAGTACCACCATGGCAACAACTCGCCAACTATTAGAGAGCAACAAAATAGGAAATATGGTGGCAATTGGCGCCAAGGTTGCGGGCATAAGTCCATTGCTTATTACCAAATAAGGGGCGACTGGAATTGTGAGTATGGCCCACAATTTTGCCAATAGTTCCTGGTATTTAGGAAAGGTGAGACCTGCTGCTGATATAGAACACCAAGAAAGGCCGAAAAATGATGCCACATAAACGTTATCGGGTTGTTTAATAGCAATAACCGCTAGGATCAATAAAGAAAAACCCAGCAAAATCTTGAAGCCCGCGCTTCGCACGCTCGCAGTGACTTCGCCAAATGATTCAGGTTTTGTGGTGTACTGCTTCGACATTAGGTGTTCTAAAGATGAGTAAATAGCTGATAACACAGTATAAGTACTAAACAGAGTCTCTGCATAAAAATATTGGGGTCAGCGTACTTTTCCCCAGCAATGAACTCCGTCCCGCTCACTCATTCTTGGCCTAAACCTTGCTGCCGAACCTTACTAATATATTGAATAGTAGTGTCTTAAGCCTTGCCTACAGCACTCAAAGGCTTTTAGACTCCCTCTTGTTCCATAGTCTGCACCTGTTTGGTGCGCAAATAAATTAAATAAGGTCACTATGCGCTTAAGTAGTTTTGTTTTATTCGTATGTATATCACTGTCGTCTTTCGCTAACGACGACACCAGCCAATATGGCCCGAAAGATTTTTCAAATGTATCTAACAAATGGACGGCTGTTGTTGCCGCCTACGAGCCCGAAATTGAAGCCATAGATGCTGCATTTGCGGATATAGATGACGCTCAAATTACGCAAACCATCTATATAAAAGGAGTTAAATACCAACTTGGCACCTACAAAGGCGAACCCATCGTTGTATTTAGTACCGGCGTCAGCATCACTAATGCAGCGATGACAGTACAAATGGCGCTGGATTACTTTCCTATTGATAAGTTGGTGATGATGGGGATTGCTGGCGCCATCAACCCTAAATACACCCCTGGTGATATTGCTGTGCCTGAACGCTGGTACTTCCACGATGAATCTGTCTATATTAACCCTAAAAAAGATGACGCTAGCGCCTATGAGTTACCTGACTATTACGCTAAACAACTCGAGTATTACAAAGCGCGCCGGGACACAGATGAGCATGCCCCTAACTATAAAAACATAGGATTTATTCACCCTACTGAAGTCGCCGTTGTGAAAGAAGGATGGGATGCTCGCAAGAGAATGCCATACTTTACTGCCGATAAAGCGTTGTTAGAAATGGCAAAACGTGCGCTCAAAAAGATCCCGCCTATCACTATGCCATCAGGTAAAGAAATACTGGTAGATATAGGTGGTAACGGGGTAACCGGCTCTGTGTTCGTAGACAACGCCAAATATCGCGAATGGCTACGGGACGTCTATACCGCAGATGTAGCTGAAATGGAATCGGCAACAGTTGCACAGGTGAGTTTTGTAAACGATGTGGACTGGCTAATTATCCGCTCAATCAGCGACCTAGCTGGCGGGCAGCACGGTAAAAATGTAGAGAATGTTTTTGACGCAATAGCCTCTGGCACCGGCACCAAACTGCTACTTGGTATACTCGATGAACTCGTAGCAACCGACCCACAATAGATAATAAATGGGGTCAGAGTCTGAGGGATCCCCACGAATTTAATTCCATGTGCCTGCGGCCCAGGCCCGGTCGACTATGGAGCTGTACCATTTGAGTGCAGCTTTCCACTGTCGCATAGTGAATCGTATTCGGCAAGCAACAGCTCTCAGGCCGAGATAGTGGAATGACAGCACGCTTCTGGTGTCGGTATTTGCTTGGAAGCGCCGATGTTTATTCGAAGAGACGACCACCATACCCAGTAGTATTGCCACCAGTGACGCTAACGTAGTCAGCAATACCAGTATTGTTAGACGCTGCTTTTTCACGCTTTTATTCTGTTCATAGCCAAGCCCGAACTTCGTGCTTTTCATGTCTCTAAAGCCTTCTTCAATTTGCATTCGTTGCCTGTAAATGGCCACTACTTGCTTTGATAAGCTTCGATGAGGTGCCAGTGATGTCGCTAATAGCCATGGGTCTTTCGCCCCTTGCGCATGCACTTTTGAGCGTTTTGAGGCTTTACGTGTACCATCTGGATTTGAAGCATGACGCCCTTTAGATTTCTGTTTAAAAAGAACTAGCGTACAGTCAAAGGGATTACTTCTTACTATTTGGCTGTTATCAAAACGCTTCGGACGACAGGTTGCTTGAGTATAGAGATAGCGAATACACTGCCACGTATCTCCTCTATCAAGTGAATAAAGATGTGGCTTACGGATACGTCCAATAATGTCCCATCCAAGTGCCCTAACTGCCCTGAACCAAGGCGATTTATACCCTGCATCGGTAACGATAATGGGTCGGCAATTTGAAGGTAACATGGCGTGTAATGCCTTTAAGAATGCTTTGTGGGTGGCTGGTTTCTCTTTGGTCTTGTTGCAATGCACTTCTTGATAAAGTGTGACGGGCCGACCTTTTAAAGATATTGCCGCGCGTAAAAGAAAATGCGCTTTACGGTCATCTAAATCTGACCAGTCGATTGAGATAACAGGGCGTGTTGTGTTGCCGCAAAATAGTTGGCATATAGATGCATAGATGAGCGGTGTTTCACTTACTAAATGCGGGTTTGAGAGCAAGCGGTCAGCACGTTTAATCCGATGTTTTTCAAAGGCTTTAGTATTGATTCCTCGACCTATGCTGGTTACGGTCGCAGCGCTTCCATTAAGCAGACTTTTGACGCACGCCGTGACCGCACTTAGACGAGTTTTATGCATATTGTAGCTGACAAGCGATACGACATTGTTCACAATAGATAGGGCATTCATGGCTGTTTGGCCTCAGTGATTTTTGGCGATTGATCTGATCACCAAACGTCATGAATGTTCCTATCTTTTTTATCTCGCTGATATCGTTATATTATTTGTGGGGATACCTCAGGGTCAGAGTACATTTTTCGGCAATTAAGCAGAGTAGGTTTTAAAGAAATGTACTCTGACCCCATAATTTTAGGTACAAAAAAGCCCCAAACTATGTTGGGGCTTTTTAAGATTTACTTAGCGTTAAAAGCTTATACGCGCTTAACCGCTACATCAGCTTCGAACTTAGGCTTAACTGCCAAGTCTTCAGAAGGCGGAGCAAACTTGGTTAGGTCAATGCCTGCAACCGCTTGCTTGTACTCTTCCGTTGTTGGGAAGCGACCAAGTACGGTTGAAAGTACTACTAGCGGCGTAGAGCCAAGTAGCGACTCACCTTTCTTCTCTTCAGAGTCAGCTACAACACGACCTTGGAACAAACGAGTAGACGTTGCAATTACTGTATCGCCCGGCTCAGCTTTTTCTTGGTTACCCATACATAGGTTACATCCAGGACGTTCTAGGTAAAGAATGTTGTCGTACTTAGTACGCGCCGCTTCTTTAGGCTTAGCATCGTCGAACTCGAAGCCTGCGTATTTCGCAAGTACTTCCCAATCACCTTCTGCTTTTAGCTCATCAACAATGTTATATGTTGGTGGCGCAACAACAAGTGGTGCTTTGAATTCTACAGAGCCGTTAAGCTTCTCTAGGTTACGTAGCATTTGTGCGATGATTTGCATGTCGCCTTTGTGTACCATACAAGAACCCACGAAGCCTAGGTCTACTGGCTTACCATCGTAGTAAGAAACCGGGCGGATAACATCGTGAGTATAACGCTTAGATACGTCGTCGTTGTTTACGTCTGGGTCAGCAATCATTGGCTCGTCGATTTGGTCCAAATCAACAACCACTTCTGCGTAGTACTTAGCATTGTCATCTGGTGCAAGCGCTGGCTCTTCACCAGACTTAATTTCAGCGATACGCTTATCGGCAAGGTCAATTAGCCCCTGAAGCATATTAGCTTCATTGTCCATACCCTTATCGATCATGATTTGAATACGCGTCTTGGCAAGCTCAAGAGACGCAATCATAGTTTCGTTGTCAGAAATACAGATTGACGCTTTCGCTTTCATTTCTGCAGTCCAGTCGGTGAAAGTAAACGCTTGGTCAGCCAGTAAAGTACCGATTTGTACTTCAATTACACGGCCTTGGAATACGTTCTCACCAGCGAATTGCTTCAGCATTTGCGCTTGTGTCGCGTGAACCACGTCACGGAAGTCCATGTGCTCTTTCATGCTGCCTTTAAAGGTCACTTTCACAGACTCTGGAATTGGCATTGCCGCTTCGCCTGTTGCAAGTGCTAATGCAACCGTGCCTGAGTCGGCACCGAATGCTACACCTTTTGACATACGGGTGTGTGAGTCACCACCAATGATGATAGCGCGGTCGTCTACCGTGATGTCGTTAAGCACTTTGTGAATAACGTCAGTCATTGAGTGATACACACCTTTAGGGTCACGTGCTGTGATTACACCAAAGTTGTTCATGAATGACATAAGCTTAGGAATGTTAGCCTGCGCTTTCTTATCCCAAACCGACGCTGTGTGACAGCCAGACTGATATGCACCGTCAACAAGTGGAGAGATTGTTGACGCAGCCATTGACTCTAGCTCTTGGCAAGTCATTGGGCCCGTGGTGTCCTGAGAACCGACGATATTTACTCTAACGCGCACATCAGAACCAGCGTGCAGTGGTGCATCAGAGTTTACGCCAACCGCATTGCGATTAAAGATTTTCTCAACAGCAGTTAGGCCTTGCCCTTCGTGCGATACTTCTTTAGAAGGTGCGTATACCGCTGGCGCCTCAATACCTAACGTGCGTGCTGCAAAAGACTGTAGCTGCTTACCGAATACTACCGCGTAAGAACCACCCGCCTTCATGAACTCCATTTTTTGAGGAGTAAACGACGCAGACACGTCAGCTAATTCTTCTGAACCGTTGTAAAGCTTCTTCGCTTTGGTATCGATAGTTAACACCGTACCTGTTGCTACCGAGTACGCTTCTTCTAGCACTGGGTCGCCGTTAGCATCGCGAACAATTTCACCGTTTTCGTCTGTTTTCTTAACCCAGTTTTTAAGGTCAAGACCAATACCACCGGTTACATCTACGGTAGTTAGAAAGATTGGGGCGATACCATTAGTACCAGCAACAATTGGCGCTTTGTTTACGAACGGGATGTAAGGACTTGTTGGTTCACCGGCCCATAGTGCAACGTTGTTCACACCAGACATACGTGATGAACCTACGCCCATGGTGCCTTTTTCAGCAATTAGCATTACTTTGGCGTTAGGGTGCTTTTTGCCTAACTCAACGATTTCTTGCTGTGCTTCAGGGGTGATCATGCACTTACCGTGAAGTTCACGGTCTGCACGAGAGTGCGCTTGGTTACCTGGAGAAAGAAGGTCAGTTGAGATATCACCTTCTGCGGCAATATAAGTTACCACTTCAATTTTTTCTGGAACGTCAGGCAGCTTGGTAAAGAACTCAGCTTTTGCATAGCTTTCTAGTACGTCTTTAGCAATCGCGTTACCCGCTTTAAATGCTGTCTCTAAACGCTCAGTATCCGCTTCGTACAGATAAACCTGAGTTTTCAATACTTCAGCTGCTGGTTTAGCAACTGCTTCATTATCAGAAAGCGCTAGGTCTAAAAGTGCTTCTACAGATGGACCACCTTTCATGTGTGAAAGAAGTTCAAGTGCAAACTCAGGCGTAATTTCTTCTACTTGTTCTTCGCCAAGTACAATTTCCTTTAGAAACTGTGCTTTAACAACAGCTGCAGGAGTGGTACCCGGCAACGTGTTATAGATAAAGAATTTTAGAGAGTCTTCGCGGTGCTCGTTTGTTGTATCTTTGATTTGAGCAATAATTTCAGACAGCAGATCTGCACTGTCAATAGGCTTAGGGTTAAGACCTAATTCCGTTTTACGGTTTTCGATCTCTGCCAGATATTCTGAATACAAACTCATATAGTTCTCTCGGTCTTAGTTTTACTTGGGCGTAGTGTTAAGTCGGTCTTAGCTATACGCATATAAAAATGAAGGGTATTTTAACCGATTTTCACGGCTTACGTAATGTTTGCATAAAAAGAGATGGGGTATGTGCGAACCGATATTTTACCTATACATACGCCCTTGAACCTTGTCTCTGTTAGCGTATAAAAAGGACAGAAATGCGAAAAATTGAAATTTTATGCTTTATTTTCATTGCGTTAAAAATTCACTCTGAAATTCACTCTATTGTTTTTGTTTATTATTGAATGACGAACCAAATAAATAACCGTGTTGTATTTATGCCAGACATTTACAATATTTATGGTACTACCAGTACAAATTACATACAAGTTTATCTCTGCACGACCTCTATTGGTCTGACCTTTAATCCTCTGTATTGGTAGTGCTTCACACTAAATCAAAGCGTCGTCCATCACTTACGATGGAGAAATTTTGAAAATTTTTGCATTTTCGCCGTCTGTCAAAACCCAAATATTACCACTTGCATCGACCTTTACGTCTCGAAGTCGTGTCTCTAGTTGGTCGATTATGGGCACGGCTTTCCAACCATTGGCGGCCTCATAAACGGCGAATAAATGCTGTGCTTTGAGTGAACTAACCAGTAACGTATTTTCTAACGACGCGAACGCGGTATGCGCATAAACCGCCATGGAAGAGGGAGCAATAGAAGGCGTCCAATCAACCAATGGGTTTTCCATCCCCTTGTATTGAATGAAAGGAGAAATTCGGGCACCCGAGTAATCGAGTCCTTTAGTAATTACCGGCCAGCCATAATTATTACCTTTTACAATAAGATTTAATTCATCGCCACCATCCGGACCGTGCTCGTGCTGATAGATGTCTCCGTTAAAGTTCACCAGTCCTTGCGGATTACGATGGCCCAAGCTGTAAACGTATGGCGCTTCTTCAAACGCGGGGGATGGCAACGGTTGGCCATCTAGTGTAAAACCTATGATTTTACCTAAATGGGAACTAATAACCTGCGCTTGTTCTCGGTAATCAAAGCCGTCTCCTGTTGTTACGAGATAGCCGCCTTCAGGTAATTTGAGCAATTTACCGCCGTAGTGCACAGGCGTATATTTCCCGTCGTTCACTTCAAAAACAGGCTTGAGGTTTGTAATCCCTTCACTGAAAGAAAATGTCGCTGACACAATCGCCAGCCGATTGTCCTCTGCGGTTCCCTTTGAGTACGATATTAAAAGTTCGCCCGACGTCATGTGGTGAGATTCGCTAAACCCACTAATAACCAGCAAATCAAGTACACCGCCCTGCCCCTCACTGTAAAGCTCGGGCAAAGACAATGAAAATTCCTTTTGCGTTTTTTCACTGGTGACTCGGGTAATCACTCCGTGCTTATGTGAAATTAACAGTGAATTATCAGGCAGCAAAGTCATCGACTTAGGAAAAGCCAGCCCGCCTGCGTGCTCGCGAATAACATAGTCATCTACGCGCGCAAGACAACATTTCACGCTTAGAACAAGCAATATTAAGAGCGCTACAGCGTTTTTTATATTATTCATAACGGACTACTCAAAAGAGTTGGACAACACAGACACAATTGAAAACGAGACTTTTTATCGGATCTCAAAAAAGTCTCGTTCAAAAACCGTGTTAATGAATCTACGTTAAGCCTTATGCGCTTTGCAAGTTATTAGTCGGAGCTGTTCAATCGGTGACTGGCGTTCCGTCGTCGTTAAACTTCGCAATTTTTGCCCCCGTCGACTTCCACTCTTCACGCTCTTTCTCGGTGGCTTTAGGTGAAAACCAACCAACATAGGCATAGAAGATGCCAATGAGAGGCGCGGTCCAGCAGGCAAATGCCAGCGGAATATATAGCAAGTTTTCTAGGTTGCCACCCGACACGCCCAAACCAAGTGCGGATATAACAAATGCTCCGCCTGCATTCCAAGGAATGAGAGGTGACATTAACGTTCCTCCCTCTTCAATACCTCGCGAAAGATTAAGAGTAGAGTAGCCCATTCCGCGGTAAACCGGAGAATACATCCGTCCTGGCAGCGCTACCGACAAATAGGGGTCGCCCGCTACTAAGTTAGTTGAGAACGCCGTACCAACCGCCGCAACCTGCGTACTAGCAAACGTCTTCGCTTTGCTTTTTATCGCATTAATAATACTTCTCAAGCAGCCTGTCGTCTCGAGCGCCCCTCCAAATGCTAGAGCGATAAGCACTAACGAGATTGTCCACATCATTGATTGAACACCACCTCGATTCAGCAATGTATCAATCTCGACGATATTAGTTTGAATAGCATATCCGTTATTCGCATAGTCAAATACAGCCTGAAGGCTTTGCCCTTGCATCACCATCGCAAAAGCGCCGCCCACAACAACACCTGCAAATAAAGAAGGAAGTGGGGAGAATTTCTTTAATGCCAATGCCATAACAACAAGAGCCGGCACCAGTGCCCAACCGGAAATGGTAAAATTAGACTCTAAGGATGTAGTGATCGCCTCAATTTTCACAAAAGAGACACTTTGTGAATCGATTACGAAGTAACCGACGCCGAGATAGATTAGAAACGCAATCAACATCGCTGGGATGGTAGTGGCCATCATATTCTTGATATGTGAAAAAACGTCAGTTCCTGTAACAGCAGGCGCAAGATTTGTCGTATCAGATAAAGGGGAAACCTTGTCTCCGAAGAATGCCCCCGACACCACAGCACCCGCAGTCCAGTACATGGGTATATCAAAACCTTCACCAATTCCCATTAGTGCGAGCCCGACTGTCCCCACACTTCCCCAGCTTGTACCTAGCGATACTGATACAACCGCACAAATAACCATGCCAGCCGCAAGAAAAATTTGAGGAGACAAGGTTTTAAGGCCGTAATAAATAATAGTAGGCACAGTCCCGCTGGCAATCCATATACCGATAATCATCCCTACAACAATAAGAACGCTTACGGACGGTAGCGCTACCAAGATGACTTTAAATATTCCTGCGCGAATATCTAACCATGTGAGGCCAAGATAAATACCGACAAGACTTGTGAGCGCCACGCCAATAGCAAGCGGAATGTGGGGTTCGAACACGCCAAAGTAAAATATCTGCGTGCCTAATATCATCAATGTAAGTACAACTGGCGTTAACGCGAGCAGTAGCTTTGGGGTAGTGTGTTGTTCATCTGACATGCTAGTGCCTTCTAGGTCATAGCTGGGAAACTGAACTTGCCTCTAATTTTGACAGAAGACGAAAGTTAACTTTTCTCCCAGCTAATATATTTCCATAAATATTCGTTAATCTTTACGGACATCTGTGAAGAACAGATCGGTTAAATGTTAAACCAACTTTCCCTCTAACCTTCCCGTTTCGTCGGTATAGCATTGGGTTAAAAAGCCTTTTGCAAAGACTCGATTTGTCGGATGGGCAGCACATTTTAACAAATAAATACCAGTTAGCCTGGCGAGCTGCGCTTTAATAACCTGTGGCGTTGACGAATAAATCAACTGATTGTTGTATGTGGATAAACGTACTATGTTATGTCGTGCACTTTCGATAAAAAATAGCAGCTTGATAGGTCAAACCTACATTTTATCTATAACAAGGACCGGAAGCTTTTTGGCTAAAACAATGAAAAAATTCTTACGACATACATTTTTTGTTTTCATACTCGCATGGGCCGCAGGCTTTATATTAGCGAGTATTTTTCACACAACGGCGGTATTGACGGAGCTTACAAAGATTGACGTTTCTATTGGGTTTAGCGACTGGCTTTTCATGATAAGGCAAGATTTACTGGGGCTCCTTCCAACCTATGGCGTTATTATCGCGGTGACACTCGCCCTTGCCTTTTTCATTACGCAGTACCTTATCGATCGTATTTATAGCAGGCGAACTGAAAGTGCACCATTCCCTACCCGCTTAGCATTGTTTTCATTAGCTGGAGCCGTGTCTTTTGGAATAATGCTCATGGCAATGCAGCCTATTCTTAACGTTACGCTTATCGCTGGCGCTCGTTCTTTAGCTGGTTTACTAGCGCAGTGTTTAGCAGGGCTTATTGCGGGGTGTGTCTTTGCCTACTTAGGTAATAAATTTAAAGCAAAAACATAAATAATATTGATAGTGCCGAATAAATTAACACAGATGTAAATAAAAGGTTAAGTTTGGTACTGTATAACGAATGCCTAATTACCATGCCCTACTAGGAACAAGCATTATGATAACTTATCCTGATAACGTGACCTGTCTAGCCGACTACATTGAACATGTAATGCACCAGTTTGCCGATAGGCCCGCTTACACGGCACTTGGACAAACCCTCACGTTTGCTGAAATAGATAGCAAATCGTCTGCACTAGCGCGATATTTTGTTCACGAAGCTAAACTTGCCCCGGGCACTAAAGTAGCCATTCAACTTCCTAACTTAATTCAAAATCCCATTGCCGTATATGCAGCATTACGAGCGGGTTTAGTGGTAGTCAACACCAACCCCCTTTATACAGAAAGGGAAATGAAACATCAGTTTACTGACAGTGGTGCAAAAGCCTTGGTCATTCTTGGCGATTTACTTCCAAAGTTCAACAGCATACAGACTGAAACAGACATCAGTACAGTCATCACTACATCTGCAACTGAACTTTTAGACCCTAACACAGCACCCTCGCTTGACGGTACGATATCACTAAGTAAAGCAATCGAAATAGGAAGTGAGTTACCTCAATTCGAACGCCCTTCTATAAATCTAGATGAGCTTGCTATGTTGCAATATACAGGGGGAACCACAGGTGTATCTAAGGGAGCGGCTTTAAGTAACAAGAACGTGCTAGCTAACTGCATTCAAATGCTAGAGCGCATCGGAGAAGGCTTTAAAGACGGTGAAGAAGTGCTTGTATGCCCGCTACCTCTTTATCACATTTATGCATTCACGGTAGGTATGATGGCGCTATTTGCTAAGGGTACGCAAATCATCCTTATTCCAAATCCACGAGATATTGACGGCTTTATTCAAACACTCAAGCCACACAAGATTTCTGCTTTCATGGGTATTAATACCTTATTTGTTGGCTTAGGGCGCCATCCTGAGTTCTCGAAATTAGATTTCTCTAAGCTTCACCTTACTATGTCAGGGGGCACCGCCCTTACTCAGGCTGCCGTTTCCATATGGCAAGATGTTACCGGCAACACCATTACCGAAGGTTATGGTCTTTCTGAAACGGCGCCTGTGGTTTCATTCAACATCCCCGGAAAAGAAGAAATTGGCACGGTAGGTCATGAATTAGAAGATACCGAAGTGTCACTATTAGACAGTTCAGATAAACCTGTGGCCGAGGGCGAGTCTGGGCAGATAGCAGTGCGCGGCCCCCAAGTTATGATGGGTTATTGGAACCGGGATGACGAGACCGCTAAAGTAATGACCGAAGACGGTTTCTTTAAAACCGGGGACATTGGTATACGCACCGAGTCAGGCGCTATAAAAATCGTAGACCGCTTAAAAGACATGATTATTGTTTCTGGCTTTAACGTTTACCCCAATGAAATTGAAGACGTTTTAACCACGCACCCTAGCGTAATGGAAGCAGCCGTCGTGGGCAAACCTGATGACAAAACGGGTGAAAAGGTTTGTGCCTTCATTACTGTATCTGCCGACGTATCTACCGACGACGTTATCGAACACTGCAGAAAGCAATTAACTAATTATAAGATCCCAAAATCTATTACTATTCTTGACGAGCTACCTAAATCTACCGTTGGTAAAATTTTGCGAAGAGAACTTCGCTCCGCATGATAAAAAAAACAGCCGTTTAAGTATTTTCTTAAACGGCTGTTTTTCTCTAAAAATCAGTTTATTACTACGAAAGAATAACCTCCAAAAATTGTAAATTTGCTCAGTTGTTACTATAAAGTACCAATGAGTAATCCATAATCCATATCAATGCTTTCAAAGACGCTGTTTTTTACCAGCTTAGAAAAGCTACAGTCTGAGAGTGAGGCGTTGAGAGCGTTTTCACCATCGTTTGTTATCGCCTTCGCTTCGCCGACATTTTTTCTTATTCCCTCATTTCGTAAAACGCTGACTGAAATCTGTCACAATTGCATTGGATGTAGTACTGCAGGTGAAATTTCTGGCAACAGAGTTTTTGAAAATGGTATCACTCTCGTCGCAGTACGTTTCAGTAGCAGTGCACAAGTTAAAATCTACCATACACGTTTACAAGACATGGGGAGCTCATTTAAAACCGGGCAATCATTGGCAGGTGATATAGACAATGAAGGGCTAAGAGGTGTTTATCTCCTCGCGCCCGGTGTTGATGTAAACGGCTCAGCCTTGTTAGAAGGCTTGACGAGCAAGTTACCCGAAAATGTAGGAATAAGCGGAGGACTAGCCGGAGACTATGGCGCGTTTGAACAAACTTATGTGTTGCACCCTGAAGGCGTCGACAGCAGAAGCGTTGCCGCTATCGCTTTTTATGGTGATAGTTTGTCGTTTGATTATAGTGCTCATGGCGGCTGGCGTTCGTTTGGCCCGGCGAGAGCAGTAACATCAGCTACTGCGAATCAGCTCTTTGAATTAGACGGTAGACCTGCGCTTGATATCTATAAAGAGTACCTGGGCGAATACGCAAACGACCTTCCTGCAAGTGGGCTCTTGTTTCCCTTCGAAGTTTTAAACGAGGAAGGTCAACCTACACAGGTCATTAGAACGATACTCGGCATAGATGAATCATCGAAAAGCTTAATCTTGGCAGGCGAAGTTCAACAAAGTCACTACCTACGTTTAATGCACGCGTCGACGGATGATCTTATCGATGGCGCTCATAGGGCTATAGACGGTATTACCAATTCAACCCCTAACTATCATGCTGATTGTCTTGCCCTTGTTACTAGCTGTGTTGGACGCAAACTGGTTATGGGTGACCGGGTTGAAGAAGAAATTGAGGAAATAGACCGTCAACTTACTGGTCAAGTATGTATTGCTGGCTTTTATTCCTATGGTGAAATTAGCCCCTTACTTAATAAGGCCCAATGTGAGTTACACAACCAGACGTTGACTATTATGTTATTAAGGGAAGCAACTTGACCCCACTATTAGAGCGCCAGTTGCGCCGAGCATTCAACCTCGACGATACAGTGACACTCGAGCGCTGGCTCAATGAGCTCAAATCTAAAAGCGATGACGATCAAATTGAGGGAACGGCTGATTTCAAACAAGGGCTAGCATCGCTTATTTCACGAGTCGATGAGTCTTACGCTTTCTTTGAAAGAGATATAACGCTAAGAGATAGAAGTTTGCGCATCAGTTCAGAGGAACTGATGACGGTAAACGAAAAAGTTCGCCAAGAGTACAGCGAACAGAAAGCCGTCATTGAAACCCTTAGACGTGCAGTAAATCAATTGCTTGAAGAGCGAAACAAGCCGCTCATAGATGAAAATTTTACCAATCTTTCCGATCTCAGTGCGCTGACCTATGAACTGATCAACGAACAGAAAAACGCGAATAATGAGCTATTGCTCCAGCGCAAAGCCATGGATAAACACGGTATCGTGGCAACTATAGATCTCAATGGCATTTTGCTGTCGGCGAATGATAAATGCTGTCAGCTTTCCGGATTTTCTCGCGACGAATTAATCGGAAAGAGTACCGCCATTTTCCGCATCCAAAACATTCCAATTGCAGAGCAAAACAGAATATTAGGAACGCTGATTAAAGGTGAAATTTGGCAAGGAGAACTGCACAGTTTTACTAAGACGAATGAGCCATGGACAGTATTTGCCACGGTCGTACCGATTGTGGAATACAACACGCGAGTCAATCGGCTTGTCGTTATCTGCACAGACATGTCGGAACAAATGCGCCTTGCCCGCAAACTAAAAGAGGATCGCGCCTTTTACCAAAGTATTACCAATAGCATCGGCGAAGGGGTATATGCGGTCAATAGCGAGGGAAAAGCTCAGTTTCTCAACCCAGCGGCTTCTCGACTTTTAGGCTGGACCGTCGAGGAACTTGAAGGCCGACGGTTTCACGATACCGTTCATTATCAAAAAGGGGATGGTACACTTCTACCTAGGGAAGAATGTCCAGTCAATTTGACCATAAGAGCGGGCAAATCTTACGCTTCTTACGAAGATTACTTTACGGATAAACGGGGGCGTTTGTTTCCTATCTCTATCGTTGCCGTTCCGCTGCTTGACGAAGACGGCAGGCCAGATGGACATGTTGGAGTCTTTAGCGACATAAGCAGTCGAAAAGCTATCGAGCATAAATTACAGAAAGCTTACGACACCGCTCAAGGCGCGAATAAGGCGAAAAGTGACTTTCTCGCCACCATGAGTCACGAAATTAGAACGCCTATGAATGCTATTATTGGGCTTACTCACCTAGCCTTGGAAACGCAGGACGAAGACCAACGCCAGCAATACCTTGAAAAGGTCCAGCGAAGCTCTAATGCCTTGCTAGAACTAATGAATAGTATTTTAGATTTTTCTAAAGTTGAAGCTAATAAGGTGGATATATTAAACGAACCTTTCACCCTAACTAAAACCATTGAGAAGCTTGCGCAAGTTTTTCAAGTTAAGGCGCAGCAGAAAGGTTTACAGCTACTTTTCGATATACGCTACAACACGAATTCACCATGCCGTGGTGACAGCGAAAAAATTTATCAGGTTCTACTCAACCTTTTAAGCAATGCAATCAAGTTCACAGACAATGGTTATGTAGTGCTTAAAGTTATTAAGCGAGAAGACAAACTCTTTTTCAATGTAAGCGATACCGGTATGGGTATTAGCGATGCAGGGAAGTCAAAGCTCTTTAACGCGTTTGTACAAGCAGATGCCTCCATCTCGAGGAAGTTTGGTGGTACCGGGCTGGGTTTGGCTATTTGCAAACGTCTTGTAGAACTGATGGGCGGGGAGCTTACCCTTAAAAGTAAGATTCACGAAGGTAGCAGTTTCGCTTTTTCGCTTCCAGTCTGCGTCGATGAAGGCCCCGTTATAAAGCCATTCCTGCCAGTATCTTTGCCCTCCGATGTACTTTGTATTCAAACGCACGACAGCGTAGCGCGAGGATGTCAAATTCTCGCTCAAACGCTGAAGAGGCTTAGCATCAATTGCGAAATTGTTGATGAGCACGAAGCACGCTTTGCTTCAACCGGGCAGCAAACCATCGCATTTTTGAGTGATAAGGAGGCGAGCTGGAAAACTTTTTTAGACCGGTTGAATAATAACGACGATTTTCAGCTATGTTGCAATATTCTAGTAAGCCCACTCAGTAGAGCGGACGTACAAAAACGCTTAGGAAAAAAGCGTTACAATGAATTCAGAGTTGTGGAATTACCGTTCTCTGATAGAGAGTTAATCTCGGCACTATCTCCACTTCAATTGCCATTTGGCGAAGCCGCAAAAGAGAGACTTGAAAGTAAAAAATGGCGGGCCAAACGGTTGTCAAACAAGCGTATCTTAGTGGTAGATGACGACCTAATAAGCCTTGAAATAAGCCAGCAAATCTTAGTCGATTTAGGTATGACGGTCGTGACAGCTGCCACAGGAGAGCACGCGCTGACCCTTTGCGAATCGAACACCTTTGACGCAATTTTGCTGGATTGCCACTTACCTGGAATTTCAGGCTATGATGTTGCAGATAAGCTCGTAAACAGAGAGGGATGGCTGACTCCTATAATCGCGCTAAGTGCAGATGAGACTAATGAAGCCTCAGAAAAAGCATTAACGGCAGGTATGTGCTATCACTTAGTGAAGCCAGCAACGGCCGATGAAATAGTCCACACTATCGACTCTCACATTCACGCAGGTTACATCGACATTGATGTGCCCGAACGTTCAGACGAATTTACCATATCGCTGTTGGCGTTCTACACCGCATACAGTCAACGCAGCGTAATGACAGACTTACTTAACATCATACAGTCGCCTTTACATACAAGCGACCTGCTAAACGCGCTACTCGTTGATGCGCGTAAAATAGGGGCTACTACGCTAGAACGCTGCCTTGAGGTTTTACTTGAGTCGCTACAACGACCTGATACCGCTATCGCAAAACATGTTTCAGACTTGTCTTATGCATTGGATGCCACACTGCGACTGATCGCTCATACCATTGATAAAAATGATGAAATTGAAAAAAACCATGACGATCCTACTGTTGACAACGGCGCTTTACTTGCTTCTTTAAGGCAGACAAAAGACGCGCTTGAAACCTATGATGCAAAAGCGCTAGAGCATATATCTTTGCTCGCCACACAATATAGTGAATCAAGCCACTCACACACCATCGCTCATTTAAAGCAACTGACTTCTGTTTATGATTTTGAAAGCGCTTTAACTGTTATAGAAACTCTTATTAATGACGTTATCCATGAAAGTACCTAACAACGCCGAACACGTATTTAATATTCTTGTCGTTGACGACGAGCCGGCGAATATTGATATATTACTGGGCATACTCAGCCCTTTTTACAGTGTTAAAGTCGCCCCCTCAGGGCCTATAGCCCTTAAAATTGCCAAGCAACATACGCCTGACCTTATCTTACTCGATATCATGATGCCGGATATGGATGGGTTTGAGGTATGTGAGCGACTTAAATCAGATGCAGTACTTAGCCAGATTCCTGTGATTTTCGTGACAGCTCTTACCCAAGGCGAAAGTGAAGAAAAAGGGTTTAAGCTTGGTGCAGTAGATTACATTACGAAACCTGTCTCACCTAGCATAGCGCTGATGCGAGTAAAAACCCATCTCAGTCTCGCACATCAAATGCGCACTACAGAAAAGTTAGTGGCTAAACGCACTGAGGAACTTAGCAAAAGTCAGCAAAGTGCTATTACCATGCTAGCGGCTGCAGGCCATTACAATGATACGGACACGGGGCATCATATTTGGCGCATGGCTGCTTATAGCAAATGCTTAGCCATGGCCTCGGGCTGGTCTTATGATGATGCATGCTTACTCGCGCAAGCCGCCCCCATGCACGATACAGGAAAAATAGGAATACCTGACTCAATTTTAAAAGCGCCGCGCAGGCTTACAAACAGTGAAATGGAAGTTATGCAATCTCACGCGCAAATAGGACATAAAATTCTCTCCCGTTGTGATACTCCACTGTTTAATCTTGCTGCTGAGATTGCCCTATGTCACCACGAAAAATGGAATGGTGCTGGCTATCCGCATGGATTGGCAGGAGAGAGCATCCCAGAAAGCGCCCGTATTGTAGCCATTGCAGATGTTTTTGATGCCCTTACAATGAAGCGCCCTTACAAAAAAGCATGGGATGATGGAGAGGCATTCGACTATTTACTTCAAGGTGCAGGTAAGCATTTTGACCCTAGATTAGTTGACTGCTTTTTATCAATAAAAAACGAAATTATCGAAACCAAGCACTATTGGAACCAATTAGAAGCGGAAGGAAAGGTTGTGTCAGTGAGTGATTTACTTCCTAAAAACCTTTAATACCAGTCCGCATAGATAATTACGAGATGTCGTCACAACTTTTAATAGCACAAACAGCCGCATATTTGGAATAAAGGCGCAGTTAGAGTAAACCTATCAAATATTAAATTAAAAACTAGCACGCACAAAAAAGGGTCGATTACTCGACCCTTTGAATTTTTAAGCTTCGAACTTCGCTGCTACTAACTTGCACCTAACTCAGCTGCAATGGCGTCTGCCTGACGTTTTTCGCCCTGCACAAACTGCTTCCACTGCTGCGCCATAGCACGGCTTTTCTGATGCTTTTCTGCTTCAGCTAGCTGATTAAGCGCAAGGGCATATTGCTTCTTATTGTAAAGTGCCATGCCTTTGATCAAGTAAACCAAACCCGGGTTTCTCAAATCACCTTTTTCAACCGCACGGTCTGCCGCAGAGATGGCATCGTCAAAACGCTCTTCATTAAGAAGAATTTGCGCTAACTGTGCATCTAATTCACCATCGTCAGAAAGCTCAGCGGCTTGCATCATAACGGGAATGGCTTTGTCTTGCTCTTTAGCAAGTGACCAGCTTTGGCCTAAGAACTTAAGGTTGCGCAAGTTTTTCTCTAACACACCGTCGTTCATTGCTTGTTCCATCAATTTAGCACCTTTATACGGTACACGGTGATAGTAATAAAGCTGTGCCATGTTAAACACATCAGCTGACGTATTAACAAAACCACGCTGATAAGCCGTTTCCATAATAGCAAGCTGCTTGCGTTCTTCACCTAGCTCACCGTACATACCAGCTAGCTGGATCCAATATTTAGGCTCGTCAAACAACTTCACCATTTTAGTAAGAACGTCTTTAACCTTTTGAGGCTGCTTGAGTTCATAAAAAATAGCACGCTGAAGTATTAACCAGCCTTCGTCAGGGATCATGCCTTCAGCTTCGTGATCGGCAACCGCTTCAGAAATCCACATTGCCGCTTCGTCGTACTTCTTATTCTGATAGTACGCTTGGGCTTTGATGACTTTGTTTTTAACCGGTACAGGGCCTGTATTTAGGCTTTCCCAACGTTCTAAATAAGTGATGGTGTCGTCGTAATTCCCCTGCATTAGGTTAAGCTGAGCCAAGCTGAAAAGCGTTGTCATTTCGAACTTTTCAGGAATAGGCTGCTGCTCTACCACTCTAGCAAACGATTCCAACGCTTTTGTATAGTCTTCGTTGTTGTAATAAATGAAGCCGAAAAAGTTGTACATCATGGCTTTTTCGTAGGCATTCATTGAGTCAGACTTATCTTCTACTTCTTTCAAAATAGCGATAGCTTCTTCAACGTTACCGGCTTCATCCGCCGCCGTTTGTGCGCGGGCTAACTGCTCGTAAACCTTACCGCGTAGCGTGGGTACACGGCGAGTTTTCTTCTCGCTCGCTTTTTGCTCTTGCGCAACAGCATCATTGGCAACCAACATGCTGGGTACAGATACCGTGGCCGATGCAAATGCAAACGCCAGTGCACTAAGCAATGTATTCGTCTGTTTTCTCATCATGATCTGTTACCCGTCAATTTGGAACGAAATACGGTTTTGTACACCAGACACTTCTGTTGCTTCACCGTTAACCACGCGAGGCTTATATTTAAACTTCATGGCAGCATCGATAGCCGCTTGTTCAAATATACCTTCTGGGTTTGCTTCTACAACAATTGGGTCGCGCACCGCACCTTGCTTAGTCACCGTAAATTCAACAATAACAAAGCCTTCAATGCCCCGTTGAAGTGCACGTCGCGGATATACCGGCGCAACTTTAACAATTGGAAGGTATTCACCGTCGCCTGACTCAAGGGCTAGGCCTCCGTCTAAAGAGATGTCGTCTCCCACTTCAGCACCGAAGTCCATTGACGTACCTTCGGCGTCAGGAGAAGGTGAGTCCATCTGAGGCTGCTCCATTTGCGGGGGCGGCTCTTCTGGCTTGGGTGGCTTCTTCGGCTTACGATCTTTTTTCTCAACCTGTTCATCCTGCTTGACCCTAACAAAGTCAAGCACGCTTCCCTTAGGCGGCTCAGTTAGTGCGCTGCCACCCATCTTGATAAGCGATTGCATCAAGAAGAACAGGCCTAACGTGATCGCAAGGGATAGTACAAATGCGATTAAATATCGTGGCATGATTTATTGCTCTTGGGCTGCAATCGAAACATCGTAAACGCCAGCGGCTCGCGACGCGTCCATAACCTTAATCAGGGTTTCTGTTGTAGCCTTTTTATCAGCTTGTATAACAACAGAACCCTGTGGGTTTTCTGCGCGAAGACGCTCAATGTTCGCTTGTACTGCGCGAACGTCGATACGACGTTTGTTAATCCAAATTTCGCCTTTATCTGAAATTGCGATAAGGATATTAGCGCGGTCCTTTTTCACAGCAGTTGCTGCTTCTGGACGGTTAACATCAATACCGGCTTCTTTCACAAATGACGCAGTCACAATGAAGAAGATCAACATGATAAATACAACGTCCAGCATGGGCGTCATGTCGATGGCTGCTTCTTCTTCATCGACTAAGTTTTGAAAGTGCTGCTTCATAATAAATACCTTACCTTAACGCTTAACTAGCATTAACGTTGAATAATCAATGCATCCTCAAGATGCGTGCGTTCTGATTTCACCGTACGGGTTAACCAAGTAGCGGCGAATACGCCTGAAAGCGCGCCAACCATACCCGCCATTGTGGGGATAGTGGCTTTTGATACACCTGATGCCATTGAACGAGCATTACCTGAGCCCGCAATCGCCATTACATCAAACACTTCAATCATACCGGTTACCGTTCCCATCAAGCCTAGCAGCGGACAAAGCGCGACCAGTGCTTGAATAATAGGAATGCTACCGTTAAGACGCATAGTTAACTGTGAAATCGTTTTCTGACGAACTTGCTCAGCGAACCAAGATGAGCGGTCGGTACGTGCTGTCCACATCGCAACCGCTTCTTTCTTAGCTTGCTTGTGCCAAACCATCAGATACATCGCACGCTCGAGGATCAAAAGCCACATAACGAATATCAGCAGACCGATGACCAGGAGAACCTGACCACCTGTTTCTGTGAAATCGCGAATTGCTTCTAGAAACTCGATCATGATTAGCCTCGCTCAGCGCGCTCTGCAATTACGCCAGACGCCTGTTCTTGTAGGATGTACACAATGTTCTTAGAACGCGTGTTAAGCATTGCATAAAGCAGTGTCATTGGAATCGCTACAACTAACCCTAGTACTGTTGTTACAAGTGCAGTTGAAATACCACCTGCCATTAGTTTCGGGTCACCGGTACCAAACAAGGTAATTGCCTGGAAGGTATTAATCATACCCGTTACCGTACCTAGTAGACCCATAAGCGGTGCAACTACTGAGATAATCTTGATGATAGTTAGGTTGCGGCCTAGCTTAGGCACTTCGCCTAAAATCGCTTCTGTAAGGTGAAGTTCAAGCGCTTCAACATCAGCATTTGGATGCTCGTCACGTACCTTAAGTACACGGCCAAGTGGGTTGTTAGTGTTTACTTCTTTGCTCTTAAGCTGTTTGTTCACTTTCATGCGAATAAGCGACAGCGTTACAAGACGTTCTAGAGCAAGTAGTAAACCGAATGCACCTACGATAAGAATGATGTAACCTACTACACCGCCCTGCTCTACACGCTCTTGAAGGTTAGGCGCTTGAACAAGAAGACCTAAGATTGAACCACCCGTTGGGTCGATACCGAACTGAACTAATTCACCGCTTGATGCTTGTAGTTCAGCAGCAGAGTCCATGTAACGATCTGCTGGCTGACGTACAAGTTCAGATACTGTACCTGTTACACCGTTGTACTCTAGGTATTTACCATCAGCAACAAGTGCAAAAGGACCTACGCGAACAACAGACTTATTCACTTTTTCACCGCCCGCTTCAACAACGTCTGTCTTGAACGTAGTTACTTTGCCAGCTTCAGTCATTTCGCGCTGCATTTCAAACCAAACGCGCTCAATTTCTTCAATTGATGCTAGTTTTGAACTTGACCCCATGTCTTGTGCCATCTTATCAAGAAAGTCAGCACGGCCAGGGATTTGTGCAGAGACCACTGAGTTATAGAATTTGTTTTTGGTGTCGCCAGCAATTTGCTGTAACACACCGAACAGTTCTTTCAATGAACCAAGACGTGTGTCTAGTGCACCGTTTAAGTCAGCAAGCTTAAATTCGTTTTCTTCGAACTGAGTTTCAAGCTGCTCTGATTGTGCAAGCATTTGGTCGCGCTTTTCACGAGTTTCGCGAAGAATGCGATCTTGCTCTGCACGTTGCGCTTGGAAATCACGTTCGCGCTGTTTGTTTTGCTGTGACTGTGCGAACTGACCTTCTTCTAGCTGTTTAAGAAGTGCGTCCAAGTCCATAGCACGGTCGCTTTGTGCGAAAGCACCAACGCTGATGCTAAGGGCTGCTAGACCAACAGCGATACGTTTTACTGAATTAAACATTCTCATCAACCTCTTAGTCTGTAATTGCCACTGGCAGCATTAGCAAGTCTGGTGCAAGTTGCTTCTTCGCCATGCGCAGACCTTTTGTAATTTGTGTACGGTAGCTGCTATCAAGCTCTTCCCACTGACGAGTTTGCTTGTTCCAAACACCTTGCATGCTTGCATCACGTGTTTGATAAATTAGCGCTGTGCGACCAAGGCGTAGAAATTCAACGTCACGCTCTTGACCGTTAATTGAATGAATACCGCTGTATGCTTCCATAGTACGGCCGTAGTCCATCTCTACTTGATACGCTTCCATTACGCGGCGGAACTTCTCAGACGCAGCCACATCGGCACGGTCCATCATAGCGCGAAGGTCAGCAACGCGATTTGCGCGCTCTTCTGGAAGGAATGGTACGTCTAGCGCAACGAACTGCTCTAGGCCGTCAATCATGCGCATCATTAGTGGCGTGATTTGACGCTCAACAACTGACACTTCGTCAATAGCCGAGTTTAGGTCTGCCATTTCTTGTTCTTGGTTACTGATTTGCTTACGAAGCTGAGTGTTATAAACCTCAAGGCCTTCGATTTCTTTCATCAAAGTTTTGAACTGTTGAAGTTTGCTGTCGATTTGATCGGTAATACCGTTGATCTTTTCTTGCGATTTCGCCGCTGACTCGTTTATTTTCGCTGCCTCATCGACAACGGGTTTTAAGACTTCATCGTCTTGTGCCAGTACGGGTGTCGCTGTCAGCGCACCTGCAACTAGCAAAGCATTGATAAGCTTCATACATTCAAACCTTTAAAGTTAAAAGAAATCGGTTGTATCCGACTATAAATTTCTGCGCGTAGGATAGGAGTTTTCTGTGACAGTTTTATTACGGAACTGTCATAAATAGACCAAACTGTCATCTATTAAACATAAAAAAGGCCGCTGATTAGCGGCCTCTGTAATAAGTTAGGGTTTAGAAGTCATACTTAAATGACAATCTAATACCCGTACCTCTTGTCTCTGACCTAAGCAGCGTATCGTTGAATTCAATTTCACGATCTTCACCTAGGATATTCTGAACACGTAATGTGACAGTGCTATTAAAGTCTGGGTAATACTTATACACCATATCCAGTGAATGGAATGGTTGTTCGAAGTTATCGTCGAAGCCATCAATACCCGGAATTAGAATACGCTCACCGAATACGTTGTATACTAATGACGCAGAGTGTTCACCATTATCTGAGTCATAACCCAACTGCATGTTAAGTACATACTGAGAGTGGCCGGTCATTCGGCGCTCAACATTAGTAATTGCCGCAGAAACACCAGTTTGCTCAACGATATTCTGACGATCTAATACGATTTCAGAATCACTGACAGTGATGTTACCTGTAGTAAACAAGTTGTCCCAAATACCGTCGCCAATGAAGGCTAAGTCTTGTAGGAATTCAACTTCAACCCCGTACACCTCGCCAGATTCAGCGTTAGCAATACGAATTAGCGGTGGACCATCCTGAGCCGGAGACTGAACCGATTCGATAGGCGCCTCCATGTCTTTGTAGAAAAGACCTACAGACACGTTGTTACCCGCTTCCCGGTACCACTCCCAACGTAAATCATAGTTAATGATATCTGTAGTGCTTACACCAGGTGTACCCGCAATAGGGAAGTTAGTTAACGGGTCTAAGTAAGTTGCTGATGACACTTCACGAAGATCGGGACGTACAACCGTTTGACCGATACTTGCACGCAGCTGCATATCGTCTTCTAAGAAGTAAGTCACTGCCAGCGCTGGATAGAAACCGTCTTCTTGGAACGCAAGCTGTGAACGATCTGCTTCGTCACTCAAGTCAAACTGGTTTGTGCGCGGGTCTAGCGGCGCCACTACCTGACGGAAGTCTTCATAACGAGCACCACCAGTGAAACGCCACTTGTTGTCATAGAAGAAATCAGCTTCTAGATAGTACGCATCAATTTTCTGACCCGCTACATAGTCATCACCAGCAATAGTCGTATCACGAATGATAGGTCGGCTAGACAAAGACAGGCTGTCTAAAACGCTGTCGCTGAAGATTTCGCTAAAGTCGTTACCATCTAATATTGAACGGTCTTCAACACCTAACGTATTGATATCGAAACGGCGGTTTTCTGCAGTACGAGTTTTGGTTACAAAGCTTGCACCCACTTTGTACTCAGTTTCCCACTTACCCATTGTCATCGGGTAAGTCACGTTATAACCAAAGTTCTCCAAGCGGTCATGAAGGTCTTGAAACGTATATCGAGCCGCAGTTTGTGCATCTGACAAGAAGATTTCGTTTTCATCATCAAAGATGCCGTCTTGGTTCACGTCTTCCATTACGAAACGCGCATTGAAGTTACCCGGCGCATGACGTACAGAGCGACCCAATGAGTAAGTCCAATCAATACCCATGAAGTTAAGTTCTGGGATGGTGTGTTGACCTTTAATCTGATTGGTATATAGCGAGCGCTCTTCGTATTGAACGTCGATATCGCGAATACGCAAGCCTTCTGCTTGGTTCAAGTTTTCCGTGTTACCAAACATTTCGCGAATTTCATCGCGCGTATCGTTTAGTACAATAAGGCTGTAATCAATACGATGTTGACGGTTGTAGTCTACACCTAGTGTTAATAGTGAAGACCAAGTCACCGTTTGCTCAGTACCTTGAATATCGTCAAAGAAGCGTACATTGATAATGTCATCGCCTACTAAGTCAGGATCTTGTAGCTCGTATTCTTCAGAAGAGCGGGTTTGGGCTGAGTAACGTGAAGTTACCAAAAAGCCAAAACGCCAGTCGTCGTCGTAATCGTAACTGTCTCCGTAAGTTACGTTAAAACGCATATCAGGATCGGCAGACTCTCTTTCTAGCCCGTATTCTCTGTTAACACCCTTGAACAGTTCTAATGCTTCTTCTGGCTCTAGGTCGTCCAGGAAATTCTTTGAATCCCAACGTTCTTGAATAGCAGCAGAAACACCACGAGTACCGTCGTCTTCACCTGTCCAGTCGCGACCGCCACCAGCATAATCTAACACGTCACCCGAGTTTTCTGTATCAATACCAACCGCAGCTGATATGTTGAAAACACGCTGTGTAGGAATAGATTTTAAACGAATATTTACGTTACCACCGCCGAAAGCAGCGGGCATAGATGGTGAATACGATTTCTGAACCGCAAGGCTTTCGATAATGCTCGACGGGAATAAGTCGAGGGGGATTACGTTACGCGTTGGATCCGGGCTTGGCACGATCGCGCCATTTAGTTGTGTTGATGAGTAACGCTCACCAAGACCACGAACGTAGATAAAACGACCATCTACCAGTGTTAGACCAGTTACCCGGCGAAGTGCACCCGCAGCATCACTGTCACCAGTACGAGCAATCTGCTCAGCACCCATAATATCAGCAACGAAGGCTTGATTTTTACGTTCTTCCATTACTGCTGTCGCGGTACCCTTTAGGCGTGTACCAGTTGCGACAACTTCCTCAATCACTTCTTCTTCATTTGATTGAGCGTTGGCTATAGTCGCTGGAAACAAGATACTTGCTGCAACGGCTAAGCTAATGGGCTTTAGAAGAAACCTGTTAGCAGGTCTGTTCATGATGAACCTCTTTAGAAAGGAATACTTTCACGAAAATTATTCGTGTCTTACAAACTTAAAAGCAAGTGCGCCACTTTTTGCAACGCACTTGCTTGTTTTTAGCTATGCGAACTGGGCCTTATTCAAGGCCTACAGTCCATCCTGCAGTCCAGTCGTTATCAGCGTCTTTAACTGCGCCGATAAAGTCTACTGACGAGAAGAAGCTGTCTAGCGTCGATACGTCAGTCGCTACTGTTGCATCCACTGTGTAGATACCGTTAAGTACTGTTGCAGTGTTATCAAGTAGGCTGTTACCTGTTTGCGCAGTGAACCAATCTTCTTGGCTAAAGTCGCCAGAGTCTTTGATATTTTCCGCACACGCTAGTACAGATGTTTCAAAAGTAAGTTGTGGGTCGTTAGTGCCGTCCATGTTAGCAAGTAGCGTAGTGTCGCCATCGCTAAGGTCAGCTTCGAAACATTCACCCATACCCGCTGGGCCAGTGACTACGAAGTTGTATAACTGCGCGTTAGTTTGGTCACGAAGTAGAACACCTTCTGAGTCAGCGTCAGCAGTGTCGAACTCGTTACCAATGATAGTCATGTTAGCAATCATTGGGTTAGAGAACGCTAGACCGTCACCGCCGTCACCGTCACCTTCAATTGCGCGGTTAGCATCAGAGTTGTCTTCAGCGTGCTTAACTAGTACGAACTGAAGCTTACCTACGTAGCCGTTATCCCAGTCTACAGAGTCATCTTGAATGCCTGTTAGCGTAAGGTACTTAACGTTTACTGCACCACCAAAGAACTCAACACCATCATCCGCGTTTTTGTGTACTTGTACATACTCAACAGTAGTACCAGAACCTACACCGCCAAACGTGATACCGTTTAGTTCGTTATCTGGGGCGATTTCGAAACCACCGTGCATTACGCGAACGTAGCGAAGCGTACCAGAACTATCAGTGTTATCTGTACCACCGAACACTGCACCTTCTTGTGCACCTTCAACTTGAAGTGAACAATCAGTACCGTCCTGAGGACACTTAGTAGATTCACCGTTACCTAGAACGATCATGCCGCCCCATTGGCCAGCTTCACCCGCCTCAAGGCCGCCAACAACGTGGTCACGTGAAGTAAACGTGATTGGGTTTTCAGCAGTACCGTTTGCATTAATCTCTGAGTCACGGCTAATTACTAGGTAGTCGTTACCAGATGCGCCATAAACAGTTACGCCAGGCTCGACAGTAAGGGTTGCGCTGTTTTCTTTGTCGCCACCTACGAATACTGCACCTGAAAGCGCGTAGAAGTTACCTTCTGTAAGGGTAAGGTCAGACGTGATAGTGCCAGACACTTCGCACGTAGTGGTTGAACCGTCTACTGGCGTAATTGACGTTGTACCTGACGGGCAACCAGAAGCAGATTGTGCTAGTTCGATGTTACCGCCACCGAAACCGAATGCCCAACCTTGACGCCAGTCGTCTTCACCAACAGCACCAACGAATGTGTTTGCTTCAAAGAAAGTATCAAGCAATGTAGATGCGTCGCCACCAGCAGTAAGAAGTGCGCTTTCTGCTGTAAGTGTACCGTCCGGGTTAAGACCAAGATTTGCACGGTCTTCAAACGCGATTAGCTGGTTACCTTCTTGGCCTGTGAACCATGCTTCTAGGTCAACTGCACCCTCTGGCGTATTGAACGGCTCAGAACAAGCAATCGCTGAGTAAGTCATGGTTAGGTCACCGTCAGAAAGGTTAGCTTGAACCGTTTCGTCAGTGTCCATTTCTAAACACTCGCCCATTGCTTCTGGACCAGTGATAAGGAAGTTCATTAGGTTTGCGCCAGTTTGGTCGCGAAGTAGTAGACCTTCAGAGTCAGCGTCAGCTGTATCGAAAGTGTTACCGATCACTGTCATGTTAGCGATCATTGGCTTAGAGAATTCTAGACCGTCACCACCGTCGCCGTCACCTTCAATACCGCGGTTCGCGTCAGAGTTGTCAGCGGCATGCTGAACATAAACGTACTGAAGCTTACCTTTATAACCGTTGTCCCAGTCTACTGAGTCATCTTGGTTAGCCGTTAAAACTAGGTGTTTCGCGTTTACCGCACCGCCGAAGAATTCTACACCGTCATCTGCGTTGCTGTGTACTTGTACATAGTCAACTTCTGTACCTGAACCAACACCACCGAAAGTGATACCGTTAAGTTCGTTGTCTGGCGCAATTTCAAAACCAGCGTACTTAACTACTACGTATTTAAGGATACCAGAGCTGTCTGTATCGTCTGTACCACCAAATACTGCACCTTCTTCTGCACCTTCAACCTGAAGCGCGCAGTCAGAACCATCTTGTGGGCACTTAGTTGATGTACCGTTACCAAGGATAACAACACCACCCCATTGACCAGCACCAACTTCGTCGCCAACAACATCGTTGAATGAAGTCATGATGATTGGAGAAGATGCTGTACCTTCTGCTTCAATTTTTGAGTCACGGCTAACTACAAGGTAATCAGCACCAGTACGACCAAAGATTACAGTGCCTTCTTCAATAGCAAGCGTTACGCTGTCAGCTTTGTCATTACCAACGAAAACTGGACCTTCAAGCGCCCATACTTTGTCGTTTGTTAGTGTAACAACGCCTTGTGCATCTGCATCGTCTGCAGTCAAACGACCAGAAAGAACACGTACTTCAACCGTTTGGCCGAATGCTTCAGAAACTTCGCCACTTAGAAAAGAGCTTACTTCACCTGGAGCAGTGTCAGTTGAACCTGTATCACCGCCAGTGTTGCCGCCGTCAGTGTCACTGCCATTGTTATTAGTAGTATTAGTAACGCTGTTATCAATATCGCCTTCGCTGATATTGATGTCGCCGCCACAGCCAGCTAGCACAAGCGCAGTAGCAATCGCTGAAGCTTTGAAAAGTTGCTTAAGTTCCATGTGTTTCTCCAGGTACGGTATAATTATGGATTTAGAAAACGCGGAAACTTTAACTGAGGTAAATGACACATTTGTTACATTAAGGCGCTGTAACAAAAGTTTCATATAAAAAGTTCAAATTTTTGCTAACTGAAAGAGGGCGAGGCTAAAAAAAATCGAGCTTCAAAAATTATTTTTTTATTTTTCTTATACTTATGACTAGTGTAATTGCGGCGACTAATTTCATCAAAAGCGCGCCCTAGAGTGAACGAGCTCTAGAATCAATCACCTAGAATAAAGTTAGGGAACGCAGAAAAGCAATTTATGACGCAATTATGACAAATTGCTTACTCTGTAAGTAAACGCCGTTGACGCACAAGGACATCTTCCCTTATAGGGAAGTATCCGTCTCTTAATACCTGCTGCTGCCCTTCCTTTGACAAAATGTAGCGAAGAAATTCTCTTTCTAATGTAGGTAATGGTTCATTTGGCTTCTTATTAATAACGAGATAAAGAAAACGAGCAAAGGGGTAGGTCTCGTTACGAACGGTGTCGATAGATAAAGGTATTAAATCATCAAGTGTATCCCCTAGCGGCAACGCACGAACGCCTGCTGTTTTGTAGCCGTAGGCGGCGTAGCCAATAGCACCTGTACCACTGGCCACAGACAATACCACAGAGGCCGAGCCTGGCTGTTCATTCACCGTATTTTTAAAGTCACCATCGCACAATGCCATCACTTTAAACAAGCCGTAAGTACCTGAAACGGAGTTTCTTCCATAAAGACGGATGGGAGAACGATAAGCGATATTATCAACACCAAGCTGCGACCAATTTGTTATTTCATTGTCGCTCCCGCAAAACTGTGTTTCCGAAAACACGGCATCTACTTGCTCTAACGTCATACCTGGAAGTGGGTTTCGTCTGTCTACAAAGATAGCGATGGCATCCATCGCAACTTTTAAGACAGTGGGGGGGTAGCCGTGTATTCGCGTGAAGTCTCGGATTTCACTGGGCTTTAACTCTCGGCTCATTGGGCCTATTGTTGCCGTGCCCTCAATAAGAGCAGGTGGTGCTGTCGATGAACCTGATGCTTGGATCTGAAACCCCACTTGGGGATAGAACGTTTTGAATTCCTGTGACCAAAATGTCATTAAATTAGCGAGCGTATCGGAGCCGACAGACGATATTTTTCCCGCTACGCCAGGCGCTCGCTCGTAAGTTGGAACGTCGTAAGCATGAGAAGCTGTTTGAGTAGGCGTATCTTTTGAAGAACTTGCAAACGCGTTGGCAGACAAAAATAGTACAACGAGTAAAAGTACGTTTGAAATAAAACAGAACCGCTTTATCATCTTTCCTCGCCTTTCAAACACGTAACCTCCCCAATTTAAAGCTTTTCTGTAATGAGTTCGTTGTCCAGAACAAACGAGAAGGTGCTTCCCTCTCCCAACGTACTTGAAATTTCCAAGCGCGAATTATGATGGCTCAGCACGTGTTTTACAATGGATAGGCCCAAACCAGACCCCCCGGTTTTTCTTGATCGCGCTTTATCCACGCGGTAAAAGCGCTCGGTTAAGCGATTGAGATGATTTTGTTCGATACCATCGCCGTTATCTACCACTGAAAACTGTGCACCATTGACCTCACGCTGCCAATATACGTTAATTTCACCGCCAGCGGGGGTGTAGTGTACGGCGTTGAACACAAGATTCGAACACGCACTTCGAAGCTCAGTTTCTACACCAAATACGTAAAGATCTTCATCCACGTGAAATGTAATTGTATGATTTTTCTCTTTGTTCAGTGATTGCGCTTCTCGTTCAACTTGCGCGAGCATGACAGGGACATTAACCACATTCTCATAGATTCGCTCTGAGCTTGCTTCAATGCGCGACAATACCAATAAGTCTTCAATCAAACTTTGCATACGTTGCGTTTGCGATGTCATTTCTTTCATCGCCTTTTGCATGAATGGATCAGAGTCTTCATCAATAGGAAGAATTTCAAGATATCCGTTAATAACCGTTAGCGGCGTGCGAAGCTCATGAGATACATTCGCCACAAAATCTTTTCGCATTTCCTCGAGCTGTGAAACACGGGTAATATCACGGGCAATAAGTAAAAGATGCTCGTCACCATAAGGCATGATGCGATATTCGAAGGTTTTGTTTGGATTGGTGGGCGATGGCACTTCAATGGGATACTTGTAGTTGCCCGCATGGAAATACTGAATAAACTCAGGGTGACGGATCAAATTATCTATGCGGCGACCTGAGTCTTGAGGCCATTTCAGCCCTAAATCTAAGCGTGCCAGGCGGTTACACCACATAATGCACGCCTTTGCGTCTACTACAACCGCCGCATCAGGTAAGGCTTCAGAACCTTCCCGAAAGCGCTTAACTAATTCGCCTAGTTCTTTGCGTTTGTTTCGATTGCGGCGCTGAAGGTAATAAATACCTTCATAAATATGCTCCCACACGCCACGTACCGTGGGAGGAGACATCTTACGGCTGTGCCATAGCCAGCGATTCAGCTTATAAAGATGCCAATAATTAAACAGCAGCAGAAGCGTTGCGCCAATAGCAACAGCAAGTAGCATGTCATCTAAATACCACCCGACCAGCGCAAATATCACAAGGAATAATATTAAGCGCAGTGTACTTCTCAGCCAAGAGAACGGGTAATACATGAGATAGCTCGCGTTGTTAAGAGTAAAAAGAAGCGCACATCAGTTAGGGCGAAAAAACTAAAGGGAGCAACTATGTGTTTCTCCCTTCATTTTATTTGCTTTATAGCTTAGTAGAAAAACGATAGCCTGCGCCGCGCACTGTTTGAATCATTGCATCGTGACCGTGACGAGATATGGCCTTACGCAGACGTCGAATATGCACATCGACTGTTCTGTCTTCAACATATACGTTGGTTCCCCAGACATTATCAAGCAATAACTCTCGACTGTATACACGTTCTGGGTGCGTCATGAAAAAGTGAAGAAGCTTAAATTCTGTTGGGCCCATATCTAGCGGGTCGTCATTCGCCATAACGCGATGAGATACCGGCTCTAGCTTAAGACCATTAAATTCTATCGGCTCTTCGCTAGAGGTTGGTGTAACCCGGCGCATTACTGCCTTGATCCGCGCAACTAACTCTTTTGGCGAGAAAGGCTTTGTCACATAGTCATCAGCGCCAGCATCTAGACCGCGAATTTTATCTTCTTCTTCTCCGCGCGCTGTAAGCATAATGACAGGAATATCACGTGTGAACTCGTGCTGCTTCAAGCTTTTTGCCAACTGCACACCGCTACCACCGGGTAGCATCCAGTCTAACAATATTAAGTCTGGATACGGCTCACAAATTTTTTCTTGCGCGACATCGAAGTCTTCTGCTTCAATAATGTTAAATCCTGATTGTTCTAATACAAACTTTAACATTTCACGAATGGGCGCTTCGTCCTCAACCACCAACACTGTACGAGACATCGTTATATTCCTGCTCATTTTAATCGCCGCTATTATTAATGTGGTCTGTGACAGTTTTATTAAAACGATTACATTAATGTGTCAAGCTTAAGACACTTATAAATAGGTTCCGTCCAAAGTTTAATCACTCAATCTTGTTTATTGACACGTTTACGCATATTCTTGAATTGTCAAAATTACCAACACCTTATCAGCAAACAAGTATTTAAGTCGCAAAGGTGTCGTAAATCATAGATCTGATGTAACAGGGGTATGTTTATAAATGGCCGCGGTCAAGACAGGGTTATCAAGGAAGCTCTTAACCAGAGTATTGTCAGTATATTTCTCACTGACGCTGCTTGTTACGGTAGGTCAGATTTTTACAGAGTACCTCAGCACCAAAAACCATGTGGAAAGCGAACTACAGACGTTGAAAAATACGTTTTCGTCTAGCCTTACTCGTGCTTTGTGGGAACTAAATCATGACCAAGTCCGTGCCATCTCAGAAGGTTTGATGTCTTTGCCTATTGTTGAAGGCCTGCAAGTCCGCGGCGAAAATGGCAATTACATTGCCGAGTACGGTCTTCGTGCTAAGCGCTCACCTGCTCCTGTGGACCGCGAAATTATTGAGGACCACTCTGGCGGTGTTTTTAGTTTCAGTTTTCCTCTGGTATTTAAATTTTCAGGGCGAGAGTCAACTGTAGGCGACGTAACCCTGTATTCAAGCTTCGACACAATTTTTAGTCGTATCGAAGTTGGGGTCTTTTTTCTTATCGGCAACGCAATTGTGAAGACCACCTTCCTAGTTTTTCTATTCATGACCGCGTTTCGCACCATGCTTTCAGAGCCTCTGCAAACTATTACTGAGCAGATGGAAAACTTTGATCCCCAACACCCTGAAGAGAGCAAACTCAATATAAAACTAGAAGATGACAATGAGTTACTTCAGCTTAAACAGTCTTACAATGGCGTCATTGACGACCTTATCGCTTCGAATAATAAATTAAACGAAGCGCAAAATGAGTTAACCCTTGCGAACAAAAAGTTGGATGACCAAAACCTCATTTTGGAACAAGAAGTCGCGAAAAAGACCGCGTCTTTATCGCAAATTATGCTCGATCTCGAACAACAAAAGGACGAGCTGATAGCTCATCAGCGAGAGCTTCGGCAAGAAAACGAAAACCGCCAATACATTGAAGCAGAGCTAAGACAACGCAATAAGGAGTTAGCTGGCTCAATGGATACGCTAAAACATGCACAAGAGCAGCTGCTAGAGTCTGAGCGCATGGCATCACTTGGTGGTTTGGTAGCTGGTATTGCACATGATGTAAATACGCCGCTTGGGGTCGGTGTCACCGCCGCTAGTTTTCTTCAAGAGAGACTTAATAATTTAAAAACGGACTTTGAAGACAAAAGCCTCACCAGTAAAAATATGGCGAGTTTTATCGATGAGGCAGAACAAACAGCGCTATTATTACTGAATAATCTCGAGCGTGCCTCTGACCTCATTGCTAGCTTTAAGCAGGTTGCGGTAGACCAGACAAGCGAGACTGAACGAGAAATTAATTTAAATGACTATATCAACGAAATCATTCAATCGCTGAAACCAAGCTTTAAACATACCGAATACCAAATCAATGTCTCTTGTCCACAAAACCTGGTGGTTACGTGCGCGCCGGGCGCTATTGCCCAAATCGTTACGAATATGGTTATGAACTCCATTACCCATGGTTTTGAAGGGCGGGCTAAGGGCTCCATTACCCTAGAGGTAAAAGAAGAGAATAATACGGTAAGTCTTTATTACAGCGACGACGGTAAAGGACTCAGTGAAGAAGAGTTGAGCAAACTCTTTGACGCTTTCTATACCACCAAACGAGGCAAAGGTGGCAGTGGTTTGGGCACGCACATCATGTATAACTTGGTAACACAGTCACTGAATGGGCAGATAGAAGCACAAAGCTCTATCGATAAAGGCTTAGAGTACTTCATTCGTTTTCCTAAAAACTAATATCCCCCCCTGAAAAGTTTTGTCTCAACATAAGCGCGTAGCATACGCGCTTTTATTCTTGTAAGCGTCTTTTATTCAATTGCACAGCTCCGTCTACATTGGTACGCTTGCGCCCTATTTCTATCAAGAGAATGCTTACACTATGTGGTTTAAAAACGTAAAAGCCTATCAAATTACTCAGCCGCTATCGCTAGACGAGGGCGATTTAGAGCGCGCCCTTAACGAGCATGCTTTCAGACCGTGCGGCAGCCAAGATTTGGCAACCATGGGGTTTGCTTCCCCGTTCTCTCAAGCTGGAAAGCAAGGCACTATGTTTCATGTTGTTCAACAGCGTTTTTGGATAACATTAAAGAAACAAGAAAAAATTCTTCCTTCGGCTGTAGTAAATGCTGAACTTGATGAAATGACAGCTAAGATCGAAATGGAAACCGGCTCGCCGGTTGGCAAAAAAGCCAAAGCCGACCTTAAGCAAGAAATTCAGACCCGCTTGCTGCCCCAGGCCTTTACGAAAAATACCTACACTCACGGCTTTATATCACTTGCCGACAATTTAGTAGTGGTTGATGCGTCTTCTGATGGGAAAGCCGAAGCCTTTTTGGCAATGGTAAGAAAGGCTATAGGTTCACTACCGGTTGTGCCGTTCACGCGTAGAAGCCTTCAAAGCGAACTTACCCACTGGGTTACTGAGTCAACGCCAGAAGGCGTAGGCCTACTTGAAGAAGCTGAACTTAAATCAACCGATGACACAGGCAGCGTTATACGTTGTAAGAATCAGCCGCTAGACAGTGAAGAAATCAGTATTCATCTAGATGCAGGTAAACTGGTTCAAAAAGTCGCATTTGAATATGCAGAAACGCTAACCGCTATTATTTGTGAAGACGGTGCTATTAAGCGCATTAAGTTCACAGACCGCATTAAAGAAGAGACTGACGACGTACCTAAAGATCAGGTTGAGGCCCGCCTTGACGCAGAGTTCGCGCTAATGTCAGCGGAAATTTGTACGCTGCTCAACTTTCTTCGTGGCGCACTTAATCTTAACGACGACAGTTTGTAAAACTGTTCGGATAGTCGTGGGGTAACGTCAACGATACCCCATCGCTATAATAGCGCCTGATTATTATTACAAGGATAATCAGGCCATTCGGCGGTATTATCTACACCACGTTTTTATTAATGTGTGGTGCATTGGCGAATACTATAACGTCGTTTCAATGTGGATAGTGAATTACCACAATAAAACGGGTTTCCCCTTCCTCGTCTCGATAACCGTGAGGCTGATCTGCTCGCAATATACATTGCTCTTGTGCCTTATATTCCTGCCACTGACCACCTTGCAACACACCTAACTTTCCTTGTAAAACGTGAATATGTTCGGTGACGCCTATTTGGTGAGCCGAAGAATGCTGTTCATGAAAGTTCTTTAAACAAAGCTCGAACATCTCAAACTGTGTCGCAGCGCTAAATGGAAATAAGGTTTTTATGGTTACGTTTATATCATTAGCGAACTTATGCTCGGCATGTTGAGAGGAAAGTTCAACGTCGTCATCAGATAAGAAAGAAGAAAACGAACATTCAAGGCCTGTGGCTATCTTCCACAGCGTTGCAATGGTAGGACTCGACTCACCTCTCTCTATTTGCCCTAGCATAGCTTTAGATACCCCCGTCAACTGCGCTGTTTTATCAAGGGAAAGCCCCCGTGCTTTGCGAACCGATTGCAGGTGTTGGGAAATACTTTTCGAAATAGCAGAAGGCGGCGTATTCGATTTTGTCATCTGATCAGAGCCTTTTATTTTTTCGCAGGTGCTACCAAAGTGCTTGTGCGCTATAACGCACAAATGTTATGTTACAATATGTGCGCTATAGCGCACAGTTAGATAGGATAGCACACTTTAACGATAAAAATTCGATAAACATAGTGAGTCTGTTTTTATCGCTCAATCAATCTAGGGTCGACGTTCTAGCACGGGTATTTTTATGAGTAAATGGAAGTTAAGCCATATCAGCGCAGGGCTTACCGCCGTTACGGTAGGTTATAGCAGTTCTGTTGTTATCATCATCGATGTAGCGCGCAAAGCCGGCGCCAGTGACGATATGGTAGTAAGCTGGTTACTCGCACTTGGTCTAGGTATGGGCATTACCTGCATTCTGTTTTCATGGCTCTCCAAACTGCCCGTTGTTACCGCATGGTCTACACCTGGTGCGGCTTTTCTATTAACGAGTATTGGTGACTACCGATTAAGTGAAGCCATTGGGGCATTTGTTATATGCGCTTTACTTTCTCTTGTGACCGCGCAAAGCCGTAGTCTGCTGAAACAGATAAGTCGAATTCCTCCTGCAATTTCATCTGCACTTTTGGCTGGTATTCTCTTACCTATATGTTTAGCGATATTCAGTGATGTAAATGAAGCGCCGTATTTAGTCGCGTTATTTATTGCGGCCTATCTCGTTGGGAGCCGTTTATTTCCCCGCTATCTAATGCTGATATTACTGGTTATGTCGGTGGGTATTAGTGTATTTATGGGCAGTTCACACGGCGTTATATCTTTACCGGGCGACGCATCGATGTTTTCACCAGAAATGGCATCGAATTTTACACTACCGGCTCCTATTTGGGTTACACCTAGCTTCTCTTTAAGTGCGGCTATTGGGTTAGCCTTTCCTCTTTTTCTCATCACTACACTTTCCCAAAACTTACCAGGCATTGCTATTCATCACGCTCATGGATACACGCCCGACCACAAGCCAATTTTATCAGGCATTGCCATTGTGCAAGCACTATTGGCGCCTTTCGGTGGGTTTACTTTTAACCTGGCAGCCATTACCGCAGCGCTGTGTATGGGCGAGCAAGCTGATAGCGAAAAGTCGCAACGCTACAGAGCTGCAATAGCAGCCGGCGTGGCGTATTTATTTATGGGGCTGTTAGCGTCTGTGGTCGTGGCGTTATTTGTCAGTATGCCCAGTATTATCATTCACCTTCTTGCCGGACTCGCATTGTTGGCCACACTCCAAAGCGCCGTGGCGCGCGCTATGGAAGTTGAACATCACAGAGCACCTGCAATGCTTACCATGCTTTGTACGGCGTCAGGCTTCAGTTTATTTTCCATGACCTCTGCGGTTTGGGGGCTAGGTTTAGGTTTACTACTTCTTTATATTCAGAAGCCGCCAGAACACCCACGTTAACTGAGATGGACAAAAAAAGCCGAGAACTCAACGCTATCGGCTTTCTCATATTGACCACTAATGCTCGTTTACATAGGATAACGGGCTTAGTCCCTTCTTCTAAACAACCTACATTAGAGGAAGATTTGCTTGGCAGCGCTACTTAGCTCTTCAAACTCATCTGAGTGAAGCTCACCCATATCTTCTACCACACCACGCTGAATGGCTAGATTTAAAATCGCGTCTTTTTGATTACCAGCAGCACCTGATACAGCAGCGCCCACACGAACAAAGTCGATATAACTTAACTCGTCAGGAATATAGCTCAAGTCTTTCCAATTTTTTGCAACATTGACAAAGCTTTCACCGAAGCCCCACTTCTCCATAATATTGGCGCCGATCCGGCCCGCTAGTTTGTCAATTGCCACCTCAAGAAATGAAGGGTTTGCGAATACCTCTGGATGACGCTCTGCTTCTGTTAAGATAGGAAGGACACCAATGTTGTGCACAAGCGCGGCTAGCGTCATCGTATCCATGCTCATTTCACGCTTTTTAGTTCGAGCAATATAAAGCTGCAGTACCGCCATAGAACTAGCAACAATATTCACCGTATTTGCCCATTCTTTTTGTAAATAGCGCGCAACCACGTCATTTTTAGACACAAACAACTGTTCCATTGCTAACGCCGTGGAAATATTCTTTATCTGACGCAGCCCAATGCGCGTCACCGCTTGACTAACGGAGTTAACTTTGACACTACGCCCCATATAAGCGCTGTTCGCGATCTTAATCATTCTTGCACTAAGTGATGGATCTTGACCAATAACATCACCCATCGCATTAAGGTTAATATCAGGATCATCTGCCGCTTTACGAATTTTCAGCGCGATGGCGGGAAGTGTAGGAAGTACAAGCGTATCATTATTAATTTTTTCAACCAAAATGGTTGAGAGCGCGTTCTGTGTAGACATATTTCTACCCTTAGGAAGTTCCAAATAGCCCTTAAAAGGCAATAAGTTACATTACTGATTAATCGATGACTGCGACAAGTCACGGCGTTACAGATTAATTGTTGAACGTTGCATTCCCTGCGTCTACTCGTGTAAACCCAAATGTGACACGTGAAAATACAAACTGTTTATTGTTTTTCTTTGATGTTTCTAACACCATACTATAGTAGCTCTTCGGTTTCGACCATCTAAAAATAGAAAACGTGACAGCGAAATTTTCGCTAATACCTAGGGCTTATTCAAAGTATAGACAACAAGCGGCAGAGCACTATCAAATTCACGCAATTTTTTTTCATACTTTTGTATTAAATCAAAAGCATAGCTATAGTGTGCTACCTACCCAACGACAGATTAAACGGTAATTATAATATGAAAAAAGTACTTTCACGCTACTCCCCTATTGCAGCCGCAGTAGCTGGACTATTCATACTTTCAGCTTGCAGCAAGAGCGCCGACACAACGCAAGCTAGCTCACCTGATACTGATAAACAGCAAATATTGTTAGTTGATGAGTCACGCCTGTCTATTTATCACGGTGTAGATTTGACGAGTGATTTATCTCACCTAAGCGATAATCAACGTGAAATGCTCTCTCTGTTAATCGATGCATCGAAAATCATGGATGATTTATTTTGGAAGCAAGCTTTCTTCGAAGATAAAGATGCCTTTCTCTCTTCAATAAGCGACGAAAAAGTTCGTCATTTTGCCGCCATAAACTATGGCCCATGGGACCGGTTAAACGGCGATACGCCTTTTATTAGCGGCTATGAAGATAAAGCACTTGGCGCCGAATTTTACCCTCTCGACATGGATAAAGCCGAGTTTGCTACGGCGAACTTTAAAGACAAACAGGGTCTTTACTCCATGATTAAACGTGACGAAGCAGGCAACCTTTATTCAGTGCCTTACTCTGAAGCATTTAAAAGCGAATTGATGAAGGCTTCTGATCTTCTCAAAAAAGCGTCCACACTCGCTGAAGACGAGAGCTTTAAGCAATACTTACAACTGCGTTCAGAGGCCTTACTATCAAACGACTACCTCGCCTCTGATATGGCATGGATGGATATGAAAACCAATCCGGTTGAATTGGTTATCGGCCCTATCGAAAGCTATGAAGATCAGTTGTTTGGTTATCGCGCTGCCTTTGAAGCGTACGTGCTAATTAAAGACCTCGCTTGGAGTGAAAAGCTCGCTAAATATGCAGCCTTCTTACCTGAGTTACAGCAAGGGCTTCCGGTTGCTGAGGCGTATAAAGCTGAAATGCCGGGTTCTGATGCCGACCTTAATGCTTATGACGTTATTTATTATGCAGGGCATTCTAATGCGGGCAGCAAAACCATCGCAATCAATTTGCCAAATGATGAACGTGTTCAGCTAGAAAAAGGCACCCGTCGTCTTCAGCTTAAAAACGCTATGCGCGCAAAATTCGACACTATTCTTGTACCTATTGCAGACACGTTAATCGTACCCGAGCAGCGAAAACATATTACCTTCGACGCCTTTTTTGCAAATACCATGTTCCACGAGGTAGCACATGGTCTTGGTATTAAGAATACATTGGATGGTGCGAGTACCGTGCGCGGCGCATTAAAAGAGCATGCTTCAGCCCTTGAAGAAGGCAAAGCCGATATTTTAGGTTTGTACATGGTACAAAGTCTTCTTGAAAAAGGTGAAATTACCGAAGGTACACTGGAAGATTATTACGTCACCTTTATGGCCGGAATTTTCCGCTCAGTACGTTTCGGCGCAAGCTCTGCTCATGGTAAAGCGAACATGATCCGCTTCAACTTCTTTGCCCAACAAGGCGCGTTTGAAAAAACAGAAGACGGTCTATATCGCGTGAATATGGAAAAGATGGGTGCCGCTGTTGAAGCATTATCTGAACTTATTCTTACACTGCAGGGTGACGGCGATTACGATGGCGTAGCGAAACTGGTTGAAACCATGGGCGTTATCAAACCCGACCTTGCATCTGATTTAGCACGTTTAGAAGCGGCAAGTATTCCTGTTGATATTCACTTCAACCAAGGTAAGAAAATACTGGGCCTTGCTGATTAATCTCGGGGAAAGGTCAAAGGTTAAGCAAATAACCTCATTTTCAGCAACAGATATAACAAAAAGGCCGCCCTTAAACGCAAGTGCGGCCTTTACTATATATTTCCTATGGAACCTTGATTACTCTACGTGACGCTTCATATTCTCTGAGTATGGAGGCCAGCCAAGTGGTTTACCCGCTAGCACATGTAGGTGAATATGATACACAGTTTGTCCGCCATACTCATTGCAGTTCATAACCGTGCGATAACCCTGATCGGCAAAGCCCTGCTCTTTCGCGATTTTAGCGGCAACGAAAGATAAATGGCCCACAACAACGCGGTCTTCCTCTGCAATATCGTTCACCGTCGCAATCTGCTTTTTCGGTATAACGAGAAAATGAGTCGGAGCTTGAGGGTTAATATCTTTAAACGCCAGAGCAAGTTCGTCTTCGTACAAAATATCAGCTGGAATTTCTTTGTTGATAATCTTATCAAAAATAGTTTCTGCCATATCTCACTTCCTTATTCCATATTAATTATGGCGCGTTTCATTCACGCCTGTAATTTTTCAATATTGTCTAAACAGTGACGCTCGATGCACATCGAATTAATACTCATTAACCCCGCCCCTACCGCTTTGCTAATGGCTCGTTGCTACGCGAACACAAACCATAGCAATACAGCGCCTAATGCCAAACGATAAATAACGAAAGGCAGCATGCCAATGCGGGATATCCAGCTTAGAAACAAATAAATACACAGGTAGGCGCTTACAAAAGAAAACGCTGCGCCGTATAGCAGCGCATACCAGTCAACCGCCTCGTTTGCATTAAGTAAGTCGAGGGTAGCTAAAAGTCCCGCACCTAAAATAACTGGAATTGATAATAAGAAAGAAAAACGAGCGCAGGCTTCTCGCTTTAACCCTAACATCAAGCCTGCGGTCATGGTAATACCTGAACGAGATGTCCCCGGAATTAACGCCAAGACTTGTGCTAAACCAATATAGACAGCTTGTTTTAATGTTAAACCTTCAAGCTCTTTTTCTCGTTTAGCAGTGGCATCCGCATACCAAAGTAATAAGCCAAAGAAAATGGTAGTGCCAGCTATCACCAAAGCCGTACGTGCATTATCTTCAATCCAGCCTTTCATTAAGAAGCCAATGATCACAGCGGGAATGGTCGCAACAATGACGTACCATGCTAACTTGCTGTCTGTAGATTGCTGCTTGCTAAAACCCTGCGTTACCCAAGCCACCGTCATTTGCCCTATCTCTTGGCGAAAATAAATCATGACAGCAAGTAGACTTCCTACGTGCACAGCAACATCGAAGGCCAAGCCTTGGCTTACCCATCCGAAGAGTTCCGCGGGTAAAAGTAAATGCCCAGAGCTACTAATAGGAAGAAACTCAGTCACGCCCTGAATAATTGCTAAAATTATAATTTCGAAAAGTGTCATTCCTTTGCTTAACTCCAAGTAAAGTCAATTGGCCATAGTTGCTGTTTTTGTTTATCAAAGTTTTGCCACATTTGGGCATAGGTTTCTTGCGTTTCAGGGTGAATGTCGTTGGGAACAAGTTCAGCTAACGGCCAAAGCACAAACGCGTTGTAGCAAATTTCTTCGCGAGGCAAAACCACAGGGGTTGTGGTTATCTCACTATCATAGGTAAGCAAATCAAGATCAAGGGTTCTGGCACAAAACTTTTTGTCTGTGTGCACTCTGCCATTCTCTCTCTCGATAGATTTAAGCGTGGCGCACACCTCTTCAATGCTTTTCGATGTTGTTGCCCGCGCTGCTGCGTTGTAAAAAGGGTTACCGTTAAACCCAACCGCTTCACTTTCGTAAACGGAAGACACGGTGACATCACTGAACACGTGTTTTAACGCCGCTAAAGACCGCCGCGTATAATGTTCCCGCTCTATATTGGAACCGATACTAATCAATATGGTGTGTGAAGACATTAAACCCGCTCTTTGCTCATTTCAACAGCAACCGTTCGCGCGTTGGGAAGGATATTTGGCTTTACGATTTTAAGTGTAATTCCGTTAGCTGGAAAGCTTTCAAGAACGGAATTCATTACTTTGCTACCAAAAGCTTCAAGTAGTTCAAACGTGCTTTCTTTACCCACTTGTACGATACATTCGGCGACTTTTGCATAGTCGACGGTGTCGGCCACGTCATCGCTTTGCATAGCCGCTTGCAAGTCAACATCAAGTGTCACGTCAAGAAGTAATTGGGTTGTGCGCTCGCGTTCCCAATCATAAACACCAATCAGGGTGTCAACCTCAAGACCTGTAATATATATTTTACCCATGGAATTTTTCATCTTGTACTGTTATCAAACCAATCTATCGCCGTGTTATCGGCGTGATTACTGGTCTTACTACTGCGCTTTCACCCATATATTGAGGCTAAACGGTGGTATATCACGTTTGGATGGAGTAGCTTTACGCTTATGTGTCGTAACTATACCGCTGTATGACAACTGGGAGCAACCAAGGTTTTATAATTTTAATTAGGCGGCTTGGTGCAATGTGCATCATGGCGCACTTTGTAAGAAAGCCCATATCTGTCTAATAAAAAGGCCCCTTTACTTAGATAGCACATGCTTAAAAAATACTTTTAAAAACTAGAATGCATAAATGATTTCGCTAACCCTTTTAATGATTGCTGTCGCCTACCTCTTTGGCTCACTTTCAAGTGCCGTCGTAATAAGTCGACTGTTTGGATTACCTGACCCCAGAACCGCCGGTTCTAAAAACCCAGGCGCAACTAATGTTTACCGACTAGGTGGGCGTGTTCCCGCATTACTTGTTCTTGTTATGGACATTTTAAAAGGCACTATTCCCGTATATGGCAGCTATTTTTTAGGTATAGAGCCTATCACTCTGGGTTTAATAGCCATATTCGCATGCCTAGGCCATATTTTCCCGCTCTACTTTGGTTTTCAAGGTGGAAAAGCGGTAGCTACCGCATTTGGCGCTATGCTGCCTATTGGGCTTGATTTAGCGGGCCTGCTCATTCTAAGTTGGGTGATTATAGTTTTTCTTACCGGCTACTCTTCACTCGGCGCGCTTATCGCCGTATCGCTAGCGCCTCTGTTTACGTTTTTAATAAAGCCGTTGTACACCGTTCCCGTTGCAATGCTTTCTTTGCTTATTATAGTGCGACATAAAGACAACATTACCCGCCTGCTAGCGGGTAATGAAAGTAAGGTGTGGGATAAAGGAAAAGTTAAAGAATAAGCCCCTTTCTTAACACATCAAGCTCTCCATCTATAGGTGTAATCGGTGCAACACCAAGAATTTTTGCCAGCGCTGGATATACCTCCAGATTACTAAATGGAGGAAGGGTTGTACCTGATGCAAACGCGGGTCCTACAGCGACAAACGTCGCTCCCATGTCAGGCAGCGTATTGAGGTAACCGTGTCCTCCTTTACTGACATGCATACTGTTGGGATTCTTGAAACGCGCGGGTGGCGCAATTTCAATAATAATATCGCCCGTTCTGTTGCCTGCCTCCATGTGACGCGCCGCACGCTGCTTTTTATTCAACACAATGAAGCGATTTTCGGCTATTTTCTCTAAGCGGGACATTTCATTGCTGATTGCTTCGTTAGACAGGTCATTTTTAGCATACAAATGCACCTGGGCCCCTGCATTTTCGATAATAAAGCTTTCTGGAATTGACAGTGACGCTATGTCCAGAAGTTGCTCCTCGTCTATCGGAGTCATACCGTGGTCGGAAACAACAACTAAGTTTACCTTTAGATCTAGTTGATTTATGCGCTGGTAAAGTTGGCCAATCAGCGCATCAACTTTTTGAACCGCATCGTAAGTTTTGTCTGCGAAAGGCCCCTCGTCGTGACCTACTGAATCAGTCAATGAAAAATAACCAGCTATAAAGCGAGGACGAGATATTTCAGGCAATTTGAGCCAGTTGACTATCTGATCAACCCGCTCTTGGTAATCGGAATATTTGGAATAATGATAGTGGTAAGTGGGTAATGCGCCAGATATACGCGCGTCAGACTCTGGCCAGAAAAAAGTAGCCGCCTTCATACCGTGATATTCAACAAGATTCCAAAGTGGTGTTGCTTTTATCCATGTGCTGTCTGCGCCACCATCGCCAAGTTCATATCGTGCGAAGCTATCCTTGTTCGGCCGCGATTTGTCGTAAAACCGGTTGTTTACAATGCCATGATTTTTGGGAAGTAATCCGGTAACTAAAGATATGTGGTTGGGAAAGGTGTTGGAAGGGTATACAGGGGTCATCGACACAGCCCTTACCCCTTGCTTCGCAATGGCGTTTAAATGCTTAGCTTTGTGCAGCTCTATGTAGTCGTGACGAAAGCCGTCTAAAGATATCATCACTACGTATTGCTTATTTGTTTCAGCGTCCCCCTTTGAGTCGTGCGCCATTGGCGTTCCAGTTGGCAGTACCTGACCCGTAGCGAATACATTGAACGATATTAGCGTTGCTAGAGTGAGTGACGTTACAAAAAAACCAAGCGAGTATTTCACCATGCCTGAGAACCGTGTTGTCCAGTTTTCTAACCTCATACTGCCTTTCCCTTGCTTATTTGCTCATCTGATTAACAGTAAAGGCAGTGAAGCATGTTTTCATTGCCTTTTTGTGTATTTCCATCGCGAAACGTTATTGGCTACGCCAAACGTTCGTCGTAAACAGCTCAATGAAAACCATCAACGAGCACGTTTTGCGACGAACAATCGACGTATATTAAATAGCCGTCAAGGTATCCAGCGGCCAGCGCGGCTTAGCTTGAGAAGACAAAGCTAAGGTCTCTCCTGCTTTCAAACGCTGCATACCGGCATAGGCAATCATCGCACCATTATCGGTACAATACGCCAAGCTTGGATAAAACACCTCTCCCTTAAGGTCTTGCATAAGGGCTTTCATCTCTGCGCGTAGCATTGTGTTAGCACTCACGCCCCCCGCTATAACTAAACGTTTCATACCTGTTTGCTTTAACGCACGTTTACATTTAATGATAAGCGTATCGACAACCGCCTCTTGAAATGCATAGGCAATATTTGCTTTCGTTTGCTCTACCTGCTGTGCGGTCAAGTCAGTATTGTCTGTTAAGTCAGCATCGCGAATGGTGTTCGCTGCAAACGTTTTTAAACCACTAAAGCTGAAATCAAGGCCCGGTCTGTCTGTCATTGGACGTGGAAACTTGTAGTGACCTGCTTCGCCTTTTTCAGCTAACTTCGCCAACAAAGGCCCTCCAGGGTAATCAAGCCCTAGTAACTTAGCCGTTTTATCAAACGCCTCGCCTGCGGCATCATCAATAGACTCACCAAGTACTTCGTATTGACCGATGCCTTCGACTTTAACCAGCATTGAGTGGCCACCAGACACCAAAAGAGCAACGAAAGGAAATGCCGGCGCGTCATCTTCAAGCATGGGCGCTAACAAATGCCCTTCCATGTGGTGAACGCCCACCGCAGGTACATTCCATGCGTAGGCCAGCGAACGGCCTACTGAAGATCCTACAAGCAGTGCCCCAACCAAGCCTGGTCCTTGAGTAAAAGCAACGCCGTCGATTTCTGATGGCTTTGTGTTGGCATCTTCCATAGCTTTTTCAATGAGAGGAATGATTTTTCTAACGTGGTCACGGGAGGCAAGTTCGGGGACCACACCGCCATAATCTGCATGGAGTTTAACTTGACTATAAAGCTCATGTGACAACAAACCTTTTTCATAATCGTAAACCGCGATGCCTGTCTCGTCACAAGATGTTTCAATTCCTAAAATACGCATGGGGAGTAAGCCTTTTTACTACTAACGATAATGCTCTGCGTTTGGACGCGCTTACACGTTCACAACTTTAATGAACCGTACTTGTCGAATAATACCAAAAACAAAGTAAATAATACTGGCGATCTGTGGCGATCATCTTTATGATCCGGCCGCGATCATAATACTACCCTTATCAGAAACATCCGGTTTTACGTTTTTGACCGATTACCGTTCAAAAAAAGAAAAATCATGAAGGACATCGTCTGAAAAGGGCGCTTAATTGTGCCGAGTTAAGGAACACGGTGCTTAACGAGCGCAGAGTTTACCTTTAATCCTACATTCATGGAATGCCAGTTATCAGGTAAATGAACGGTAAATGCACAATATTGGCTATTTTTTAGCAATTCATCCTTTACTTTCTCTGTAGATATGATTAGAATTTCGCACCATTTTTAACCCGGGTGGCCTTTTTAGCGCACAATTTTACCCGGATTTACACAGTAAAAGTTTTGAGGTGAGTGTTTAATGCCTATCGTTAAAGTTAGAGAAAACGAGCCGTTTGATGTGGCGCTGCGTCGTTTTAAGCGTTCTTGTGAAAAAGCAGGTGTTCTTTCTGAAGTTCGTCGTCGTGAATTCTTCGAAAAGCCAACTTGGGAACGCAAGCGCAAGAAAGCTGCCGCTAAAAAGCGTCATCTTAAGAAGCTAGCTCGTGAAAACGCACGTCGCGTAAAACTCTACTAATATAGGGTTAGCCAACGAGTCTGAAAGGTGTTGCAATTGCAGCACCTTTCGCGTTTCTGGGCCTTTATTTTTTATCCTTTGCAGTCCTACTAAATGATTACACTCGGTTTTTAACGTAGGATTGAAGGTATAGTAATCTTTGCTGTAAGTTTTTGCAGCGCCTGATAAGCTTAATTTATTAATAAAAAACAGGAAGCATCATGGCACTAATTGATGATTTAAAAGCAGCGCAGAAAGATGCGATGCGTGCAAAAGAAAAATTACGTCTTGGTACTATTCGTATGGCTATGGCTGCCATCAAACAAAAAGAAATTGATGAGCAAATAACGCTTGATGATAGCCAGATTCTGGCTGTACTTACCAAGATGGTTAAACAGCGCCAAGACGCAGCAGCTCAGTACGATGCAGCTAATCGTGACGATCTAGCAAGTAAAGAGAGAGAAGAAATTACCTATATTGAAGATTTTCTTCCTCAGCCTTTAAGTGACGACGAGCTAAACGCCCTTATCGATGAAACCATGGCCGCTACAGGCGCTTCAGGTATGCAGGATATGGGTAAAGTAATGGGCGCTTTAAAGCCTAAAGTTCAAGGCCGTACGGACATGGGTGCGCTAAGTGCAAAAATTAAGGCACGCCTGAACGCGTAAGCGTAAATTATAGCTTGAACCAACTAGTGCGAGGGTGTGGGTAACCACGCCTTCGTTGTTCTCATTTTTAAACTTCCCTGTTAAAGTAACCCACTGTCTTAATCATGTTGCTATAGGCCTTCTAAGGCGTCGTTGCATCATATGCATTAATGGTCCTTTTTAAAAATACCCTCATGGCTGGAAAAATACCGCGCGATTTCATAGATGATCTTTTATCACGTACTGATGTGGTAGAAGTGGTCGATAGCCGAGTAAAACTTAAAAAAGCAGGCAAAAACTATCAGGCGTGCTGTCCTTTCCACAACGAAAAATCTCCATCTTTTACAGTTAGTCAAGACAAGCAGTTTTATCATTGTTTTGGCTGTGGAGCGCATGGCAACGCTATCTCCTTTATCATGGAGTTTGATCGCCTTGAGTTTGTAGAGGCTATTGAGGAACTTGCTCGCTACCACGGTCTTGAGGTACCCCGAGAAAAGGGCAGCCGACCGGCGATGAGCGAAGAGAAAAAGCAACAACAACAAGACGACTATGCAGTGATGGAACAAGTTGCGCGCTTTTTTCAGCATCAGCTACGCCAAAACGGCAATAGCAAAAAGGCCATCGACTATCTAAAAAATCGTGGGCTCAGCGGCGATATCGTTAAGCAATGGGAAATCGGCTATGCGCCAGATAGTTGGGATGCCCTGCTTAATACATTTGGTAAAGACCCACAGCGCATTAAACAACTCATCGATTTAAAACTTGTTAATCGCAATGACCAAGGTCGTACGTATGACTTCTTTCGCGATCGAATTATGTTTCCAATTCGAGACAAGCGCGGCCGCGTCGTTGGGTTTGGTGGGCGTGTCCTCGATGATGGCGGCCCCAAATACTTAAACTCTCCCGAAACTCGCATATTCCATAAAGGCAGCGAGCTATTTGGTTTTTATTCTGCTCGTCAAAATAATCGTAACCTAGATACCGTGGTTATCGTTGAAGGCTATATGGATGTAGTTGCACTCAGTCAATTTGACATTAATATCGCCACTGCTGCATTGGGTACTGCGACGACCCCTGAGCATATTCAAATGCTGGTTCGCGCAACGTCGCACATAGTATGCTGCTACGATGGCGACAGAGCTGGCAGAGAAGCTGCTTGGCGCGCATTGGAAAATGCGCTACCTGCGTTAAAAGATGGCGTACGTTTGTCGTTTTTATTCTTACCCGATGGTGAAGATCCAGACACTATGGTACGCCAAATAGGTAAAGAAGCATTTATGGGTATGCTTGATGAAGCCATGCCCCTGTCACGTTTCTTTTTCGAAAATTTGTTAAAAACCCACAACGTAGGCTCGCCTGAAGGCAAAATAGCGCTCAAAAAAGCGGCATTACCGCTTATCGAAAGTACGCTAGGGGAAGACCAGAAACAAATGCTGTTGGAAGAGTTGGCGAAACATACTGGCGAGTTCGACCGCTTTAAGCTCCAACAAGATATTACGAGGGCAAATCAAGGCTCTAAGCAAGCGTATTCCCCAAGTCGAAATCAAGTGAATAAGCCTAAGCTATCGCCTCTTCGGATGCTTATCCGTTTGCTCATAGATAAACCAGCACTCGCGTCGATATGCGAAGATGTTCAGATAGACATTTTTGCTGGTAGTACTGCCGCGGGTATGGATTTGTTACGCGATGTTCATCGCTACTGTTTAGCAAATCCAAAAGCAAAAACCGCACAGCTTGTTGAAAATTTCCGCGACCATCCCCATTCTTCTACTATCGCGAAATTATTGTTACAAGAACACTTAGTAAAAGACGAGGATGCTGAACGTGTATACAACGACAGTTTCGCTCGCTTACTCGATGGGCATTTTGATAGCCGAATTGAAACCTTAATTTCACGCTCGCGGGTTCAGCCGCTTACCCAAGCGGAGAAACAGGAATTGAACCTGCTCATGAGGGAAAGACAGAAAAGTTAGCCACGTATGTCATCAATTTGATTTTTGACCTGCTGGTTAGCCTGCTCTAACGTAGTAAGTACTTTTAACTCCGGCTGGTTTGACAGTTGGCTGCAAGAAAATTACTGGCTAAAAAATCGGCCATCAATCTGGTAAAACCACCGCATATTCTGCTATACTGGCTAATTCGCTGCAAGCTTCTTTATTTAGGCTTAACGCTAAAGAAGTGAACAAATATGCAGCAATACTAGTAGCAAAGATATAGCCGAACATAAACGGGCAGAACCAAACCCGAGCAGATGTGCATCGCAAAAGTAACGGTTTACACCGGCGTGGCATCGAGCATTAACGGCCTTGATACAAATGCAGTACTACAGCAGATCAGGGAACATACCTAGACGTATGTTGTCTTTTCTATTGCAAACTAATTGAATGTGAGAAGTGTAGGTTATATGGCGCAAAGCAAGCAGTCTCAGATTAAACTCCTGATTGCAAAAGGTAAAGAGCAAGGTTACTTAACCTTTGCAGAAGTTAACGACCACCTGCCGCAAGATATTGTCGATTCTGATCAAATCGAAGACATAATCCGCATGATTAATGACATGGGAATTCAAGTATCTGAATCAGCTCCTGATGCAGACGAACTTCTCATGCAAGAAGCAAATGCCGATGAAGATGCTGCAGAAGCAGCAGCACAGGCACTTGCTACTGTAGAAAGTGAAATTGGCCGTACGACTGACCCGGTTCGCATGTACATGCGTGAAATGGGTACTGTTGAACTTCTTACTCGTGAAGGCGAAATTGAAATCGCTAAGCGAATCGAAGATGGTATCAATCAGGTTCAGTGTTCAGTTGCCGAATATCCAGAAGCAATTACATACTTATTGGATCAGTGGGACCTTTACGAAGCAGAAGAGATTCGTCTAAGCGATATTATTTCTGGCTTTGTTGACCCTAATGATGATCAAGATCTTGCTCCAACAGCAACGCACGTTGGTTCTGAATTGTCTGAAGAAGAATTAGATGATGAAGATGGCGATGATGACGAAGACGAAGACGAAGAAGAAGACGACAGCGGTGTTGACCCTGAGTTAGCACGTGAGCGCTTTACAGAGCTTCGTGAGCAGTACATCAAGACCCGTGAAGTCATTGAGAAGAAAGGGCGCTCTCACGCGGATGCGCGTACTCAAATTAACGCTTTGAGCGACGTATTCAAAGAGTTCCGCTTGGTTCCTAAGCAGTTCGACCGCATGGTTAAAAACATGCGCGAAATGATGGATAAAGTGCGCATTCAAGAACGCCTTGTTATGAAGTTTTGCGTCGTTAACGCTAAAATGCCTAAGAAAGATTTTATCAAAGCATTTGCTGGCAACGAAACGTCGACAGCTTGGTTGCACGAAACAATTAAGTCTGGTGCACCTTATGCCTCAGATCTTGCAGTTAACCAAGAAGAAATTGAGCGCTGTATCAGCAAGATGAACCAAGTTGAGCAAGAAACTGGCTTGGTCATTGCTGATATCAAAGACATCAACCGTCGCATGTCTATCGGTGAAGCCAAAGCACGCCGCGCGAAGAAAGAGATGGTTGAAGCTAACTTGCGTCTTGTTATTTCAATCGCTAAGAAGTACACCAACCGCGGCCTTCAATTCCTTGACCTTATCCAAGAAGGTAATATTGGCCTAATGAAGGCAGTAGATAAATTTGAATACCGTCGTGGTTACAAGTTTTCTACCTATGCAACGTGGTGGATTCGTCAGGCTATTACTCGTTCAATCGCAGACCAGGCGCGTACTATCCGTATTCCTGTTCATATGATTGAAACGATTAATAAGCTAAATCGTATCTCTCGTCAGATGCTTCAAGAAATGGGTCGCGAGCCTACACCTGAAGAATTATCTGAGCGCATGTTGATGCCTGAGGATAAGATCCGCAAAGTACTTAAAATCGCTAAAGAGCCTATTTCGATGGAAACCCCCATCGGTGATGATGAAGATTCACATCTTGGTGACTTTATCGAGGACAGCACAATTATCCAGCCCCTCGATTCAGCAACAGGCGGAAGCTTGAAAGGCGCAACTCAGGAAGTACTGGCGGGTTTAACAGCAAGAGAAGCTAAAGTACTTCGTATGCGTTTTGGTATCGATATGAACACCGACCATACGCTTGAAGAAGTGGGTAAGCAGTTTGATGTAACGCGTGAGCGTATTCGTCAAATCGAAGCGAAAGCACTTCGCAAGCTTCGTCATCCTAGCCGTTCTGAGCAGCTTCGTAGTTTCTTAGACGAGTAGTTCTAGCGGTAATCGCATTAATAAAAATCCCCAGCTTGCTGGGGATTTTTTTATGCGTCGTAAAGGCAATCAATTAATTGCGTTAGGGGAATATCTGCAAAAAAGCCCCCTAATGGGGTCTTTACTAAAGTTGCTCATCACAGCATTAACTAGCTGCTTATAATAGCTTTTGTTACTACACCCTAAACTGCTTAGCAATAGACTCAAGGTGCTGTGCTAGGTCTGCAAGTTCATTACACATTGTGCCTAACTCTCCCGAGCGGCTAGCAGTCTGCTCTGTACGATGATGAATTTCGTCAACATGACGAACTATGTCTACCGCCACAGTGCGCTGGTCTTCTGTGTTATGTGCAATCTGCTCATTCATCTGGTTAATACGACCAATGGTGCTTGTGATTGTTTCCAAGCTACTTCCTGCCTTATTCGCAGTTTCTACGCTACTAGACGCTTGTTCAGTACCGCGAGCCATGACTTCTACCGCAGAGTGCGCTGCGCTTTGTAATTGTTCAATGGTACTTTGAATCTCTTCTGTCGATTGTTGGGTACGCGATGCCAACGTACGTACTTCATCCGCAACTACAGCGAAGCCTCGGCCTTGCTCACCTGCTCGTGCCGCTTCAATGGCGGCGTTAAGCGCAAGTAAGTTAGTTTGCTCGGCTATTCCTTTAATAACGTCAAGTACAGAACCCACCTTGTTTGAATCGGATTCAAGTCGCGCTATCACGTCAGCGGTTTCACGCACGTTGTCTGCTAACTGCTGAATGCTGGTTACAGTCTGCTGTACTATTTGACGACCTTCACTTGCAGCACTGGTCGCCTCGTTGGCATCGCTCGCGGCCTGTGCAGCACTGTGTGCAACGCCATCAACCGAGCCGCTCATTGTATCTACAGCCTGTTTCGCGTTAGTGGCCGAACGCTGCTGAACATCTATCGTACGCTGAGTCTCTTCGGTAACGCCACGTAAGTTTTGGGCAAGGTTAGAAAGGGGCAAGCTGGCTTCCACTACATCTCGCACAACGCCCTGTAATTTATCCATGAACTGATTAAACCAGTAAACCAGATCACCAATCTCGTCTTCACTTTTTGTTTCGATGCGTACCGTCAAGTCGCCATTTTCTTGTGCGATATCCTTAAGTGAACGGACCACATCGTCGATGCTTTGCTTAATGCCCCTAACGATAGGTACGGCAGTAGCAAACAGTAAAATGGTAACAACGATGGCTAAAATTACCCCGGTACTGATTAACGAGGTATTTGCACTGTCTGTATTTTCAAATGCATCCTCGAACGCTGCTTGTTGTTCGTCTCTGAACTTGGACATGGACGCGATAACACCGTCATAAGACTTGTTCATCTTTGAGGAAAGCTCACCAAGGCGGCTAAAATCAGCGGTTCCATTGACCATGGACTGAGAAACGTCGAAAGCGACTTTAAAATAATCATCGAACCCTGATGAAATTCGAGAAATATCATTGCGAAAATCAGGGCTAATAGACGCTATCTGATAAAGACCGGCTTTTGCCTCATCAGCAAGTTCCTGCGCCATGACAAGGGTATCTTGGTCGCCAGTAGTAACCGCACTTGAAAGGGTATCACGAACTTTTTGCATTTCAACAAGGGTGGAAGCAGATAATTGTAGCGCAGGGAACTGAACTTTTTGAACACGCTCAAGGGTCGCACCGTTATTTAAGGCGGTGTAGACAGTAATAAGCAAGTAAATAATAAAACTTAGCGCTGCGATACCCGGAATGAGGAAAATCTTAGTCGCAATTGGCATTTTTTTTAAAAAGTTCATTCGCTGTTCCACTGTTATTATATTTGCTCAATAGTTTTCTAAGTATGAGTGAAAAACTATCTTGTTCTACTTTATCTACTTAATAGCGAAAATCTTTAATTTAATTATGGCCTCGCATTGATATACGAGGCCAAGCAGAGTATTAGAACGTGTAGTTTACACCCACTTTTAGAAGTGTAGCATCGTTCAAATCGTTTAGGTCATCTGAGTACCAGGTTACGTCAGTTTTAAGCGCGAAACCCGGTTCAACATCGTAACGCAAACCAACGGTGACTGCAGATACATCAAGATTTTGCTGCGCAGCAATACCCGCAGCTGTTTGGTAGATGCCAGCCGTACCAGCAGCGCCATTCCATGTTGCATCAACAACTGCGTCTCCTGTGGCGATTGTTGCAGGCAAAGCTGCTATTAGACCTAACTGGGCGCCATTATCAGCTTCTTCAACTTCATAGGTGATATGCGGAGTGAACTTGCCAAAACGCATGCCAGCAGTTACATACCATGCCTTGTTATCAGCAATAACAGAACCGTCAACTTCTGTTTGTGTAAATTCTGCACCTACGAACCAATCGTATTTATCGATATCAATGGCAACCTCAAAGAAGGTTCCCGTGTCTTCGTTAACACTAAAACCTTCAGCCGCGGTTGAAGCGGTAGGTATGAAAGCGCCATACTGCGCCAAACCACCGACAAAGGTGTCGAAATCTGGATTAGCGGCGCTCGTTTTACCGCGCGCTAACAATGTACGCGCACTGAACCAATCGCGCGTCGCTTCAAAAGAAACAGCAACAACATCTTCTAGCTCTAGCGCTGCAGGTGTGCCAGAAATAGTAGTGTCAGCTTCAACGCGACCAACTGTAAACTGTGCACCGTATTCCCAGTCCCCCGAATAGTTCATGTAATCCACACGAACACCGTCGATATTGTTAAAGTCGATACCGTAAACCGCATCTGGTGGTGTAAGCCAGTGGTAAGAGTAACCGATATCAAGTGACGCTGAGTATTTGAAGAGCGGCATACGTAGGCGACCTGCACTGATGTTGACATTGTTATTCAACACATAAGTCATATAAGCCCATTCGAAGTCTGCGTCGTAGTCATCTCTACCGCGACCAACTAACTGAGCCGTCGCCGATAGTTTATCGCTCACTTCTCCACGAACTTGGAGACCAAATACACTGGCTGGATCAAAGCTAAAGTCACTGTCGTAGTCGTAAACTGATTCATCGTCATCTAACGTCATGCCGGCAATCAAGTTTGCGAAACCATTAATCTGAATGTCTGCCATTGTTGGAGCAGCTAAAAGGCCAGCCACAGATAAGATAGCAAGTTTGGTTTTCATGCGTATTCCTTAATTCTTTAATTCTTTAATTACACAGTAGGTTAGAAGGTTGCAACAACGCGCACGCTGTCGTTCACAGCGCTAGCATCGACATAGCCGATGGCGCCAGGATTACCCGCTACTGCAGAAACAACCTCTGCATCACTACCTAATGCTGTTGGTGGTTGACCTTTACCGGTAAACACAAGCTTTGACCAAAACGCTGTAAGCTGGGCTGCAGTTTTGTTCAACACTTTGCCATTAAATTCGTCAGTCGCCGCTTGCCCTTCCGCAAGCGCTACAGGCTCTGCTTGCGTGCCGCCAGGAAATGCTTTTGCCTTATTCAAGAAGATTCGGCTTATACTGTCTTTATCCAATGAGTCACCATTGCTGGGATGCACGATAACAGCGACGTCGGCAACCGCAACGTTACAACAAAGGGCTGCTGCTAGTATCCATTTCTTCATGATGTGTCCTCTAAAGTATGTTGATATACGCGCTCACCGCCATCTACTCTTTAAACACTATTATTTGAATCTTAGTTCGAGTGTGTTGTCGCGGCTGGCAAATATGGGCATGCTCGCTCATATAATTACGACGTGGTAAGTATTAGTCACAAACGCCATAATCGCCAATTTGAGCATAAAAAATTAATGTCTATAAATGAGTGACTTATATAGACACCTGTAATTGCTGCGCAGTGTAGTGGAAGAAAAAAGTTAAGCAACTATACCTACGTCTAATGGGTACAATTAATACTTATGACGCTGAATAAGATAGAAAAATTTGACGCTTTAAAATTAGAAAAGAACAAATATATCAACAAGATAGATTTCAACAAAACTTTAACAAAGTGATGACGAGACATGCTAACGTATTAAGAAAAATACGTTATTAATTTATGGTTTATCAGACCAAGAGGTTAACAATGCAGGGCAAATGCCCTGCATATAGAATTATGATTCACCTTTTTTGTAAGGAATTTCTTCTTCAAGTCGCTCAATTTCTTTGGTTCGTTTAAGTGGTGAACCGGTATTACGAGCTAGCCAGCTATAGGCTGTCGGCACGACGTATAGTGTCATAAACGCTGAAACTAAGACGCCGGAGAAAATAACCATCCCTATCACCATTCGGCTCTCAGCGCCGGGCCCTGAAGCAAGTACTAGGGGAAGAGAGCTAAATACAGTAGTAAAACCAGTCATAACGATGGGGCGCAAACGCTGGGCTGCAGCGCGTTTCAATGCATATTCAAATTCCATGCCCGCGTCCCTCAACTGATTGGCAAACTCCACAATGAGTATGCCGTTTTTAGCTGCGAGTCCAATAAGCATAACCAGGCCAATTTGGCTATAAATGTTAATTGTCATTCCACTGAAAAACAAACCGATATAGGCACCAACTAGTGCCAATGGCACTGTGAGCATTATCACCAGTGGATGTACCCAGCTTTCAAACTGAGCAGCTAAAATAAGATATGTGATGGCGAGAGCGAGAATGAATACATACACAAAAGAGTTGCCGGCTTCTTGATAAAGCTGAGACTCACCTTTGTAATCTATCGATACGTTATCAGGTAGCTCCGTTGCAACAATGTTTTCAAGATAGTTGAGCGCTTCTCCCAATGTGTAACCGTCTGCCAGGTTTGCAGAAATCGTTACTGCTCGCATCCTGTTGTAACGATTTAACTGGGCTGATGTTGCCTGCTCTTCAAACGTCAGCAAATTATCCATGGGGATAAGCTCTCCGGTTCTCGCAGAGCGTACGTAAAGGTTTTCTATGCTGTTGGGACTTCTAAAATCTTCTTCGATCCCTTCCATAATTACGTCGTATTCCTCACCTCTATCAAGGAAAGTGGATACGCGTCGCTGCCCTAACATCACTTCTAATGTGCCACCTATATCGCTAATAGACACACCAAGATCTGCGGCCCTGTCACGATTAATATTTACCAAGAGCTGAGGAGACGTTTCTTTATAGTCTGAGTCAAGGCGAATAAGACCTGGATTTTTAGTGGCTTTTTCAAGCACGATGTCACGCCATGCAACTAGATTTTCATAGGTATCACCTTGTAGCACAAACTGCACCGGCCGACCTAAACCGCCTCCCGAGATCCCGCTTCGCATTATGGCGAAAGCACGCACATCTGGAACAGAATTCAGTTTTCCGCTAATTTCATCCATAAGAGAAAAAGTACTAAAATCACGCTCATCCCAATCGGCTGAACCTACAATCGCGATACCCGCATTACCGCCAAACCCTGGGGTTCGTACAAGTAAGCGATTTATTTTTCCATTTTCTCTGTAGGGCATTAAGATGCTTTCAATTTTCTCTAGGTTTTTCGCATTACTTTCAAAGCTTGCCCCTTCCTGTGCATTCATCAGAATAAAGAAATTTCCCCTGTCCTCTTTGGGAACAAACTCACTTGGTACTTTCTCTGACAACTGAACAAGCGCAATGACCGCAACAACGAGCATTAATAACATCAGAATAGGCTGATGCAGTGTTTTGCCCAGCGTATTGAAATACCCGTTTTCAAGTTGTGAAAAACGCTTATCCATCCAACTCCCAAAACCCGATGAGCGAGTGCGTTTTTTGAGAATTTTTGACGCCATCATTGGTGAAAGGGTAAGCGCAGTAAAGCTTGAGAACGCAACGGCGGCGGCAATCGCCAGTGCAAATTCAGTGAATAACCTTCCTATATTTCCTTCTAGAAATACCAGAGGTACAAACACAGAAATAAGCACAAGAGTTGTAGCTATTACGGCAAAACCTACTTCTTTTGCACCGCGATAAGCCGCTAATATTGGAGGCTCTCCCATCTCGATACGACGGTAAATGTTTTCAAGTACAACAATAGCGTCATCAACCACCAAGCCAATGGCAAGTACCATTGCTAGTAAGGTAAGCAGGTTGATAGAGAAACCCAATGCATACATCACAATAAAAGCAGCAATTATCGAAACAGGCACGGTAACCGCTGGAATTAATGTGGCGCGAATATTACCTAGAAAAAGGTAAATCACGATAACAACCATCAACATCGCAATGCCAAGCGTTTCATAGACCTCATCGATTGACGCCTCAATAAAAACAGATGAGTCGTAACTTGGGACAATGAAAATATTGTCGGGAAGCGTTGCCTCTATTTTTTTTATTTGCGCTTTTGCTGCTCGTGCAACGTCAAGAGTATTTGCTTTGGACTGTTTTATAATACCCAGCCCTATCATATTTACCCCATCGCCACGAAACTCGGTTTCGTCGTCTTCTGCGGTGAGTTCAACATGAGCAATTTCACCTAAGCGAACGAGATAGCCGTTGTCACCTACGGCAACAGTTAGCGCAGCAAAGTCATCGGGAGATAGAAAGGTTCTTGCCACCCGCACTTCAAAATTTCTGTCGGTACTTTCCACCTCACCTGCTGGTAGTTCAACATTTTCGGCACGAATAACTTGCTCGACATCGCTTACGGTTATCCCTCGGGCGGCCATTGCGTTGCGATCTAAAAACACTTTCATGGCATAGCGTTTACCACCACCTAGCTGCACTCGCGCCACGCCATCTACAATAGATAACCTATCTACCAGTACACGTTCAGCGTAATCCGTTAGCTCCATCGTATTTAGATTGGTACTTCGCAAGTTATACCAAACAACAGCGCTTTCATCTGAATTAGCTTTTGATACTTCCGGGGGATCCGCCTGATCAGGCAAGTTATTTAACGCCCGGCTTACTCGCTCACGTACGTCATTCGCGGCGGCATCAATATCCCGCGATAATTTAAACTCGATGGTAATGTCAGACCGACCGTTGCGAGACGTAGAGGTAACATTTTTGATACCTTCAATCCCCGAAATTCTATCTTCCAAAAGTTGGGTGATACGGGTTTCAACAATATTTGCCGATGCACCTGTATACGTTGTGCTAACCGAGACGATTGGGGGGTCAATATCTGGGTATTCCCGCAAGCTCAACATAGTGAACGCAACAATACCAAAGATAATCAATAGCAAATTGATAACGGTAGCAAATACCGGGCGCTTTACGGAAACGTCTGATAACAACATAGCAGTGAGCTCCCTTAGCGGTTAAGAACGTTAACCGGAGACTGGTCTCGCACGCGAAGCGTCCCCTCGGTTATGACTTCATCCCCTTCGCTGAGACCGCTGACTATTTGAACCAAGCCAGGACGGCGCTCACCTATTTCTACTTCCGTTTGATGGGCAACATTATCTTTAATGACGTATACAAACTGTTTATCTTGTACGGGTACTAAGGCTTTTTCAGGAAGCACTAGTGTATTTAAAACGCGCTTTTCAACCACGACGGTTAATAACATACCCGGTCGTAGACGCTTGTCTTGGTTATCGATTGTTGCTCTTACTCGAATAGAGCGGCTAATGGGGTCAAGGCGTGTATCTATATTCGAAATATTGCCTTTAAAAGTCTCACCGGGATAAGCCACGGAAGACGCGGTCAGCGTTTGCCCTTTTGCAACACTTGCCAAGTGATTTTCAGCAATATTGAAATCAACTTTAATCACGCTGATATCATCTAACGAAGTAATGGTATCGCCCGGCTGTACCAATGAACCAATACTGATTTCTCGGTTACCTAAAAGCCCGCTAAATGGCGCGCGAATTTGCAAATCATCAAGCTGGGCTAACGCTATGTCCAGCTGAGCCTCAAGCGCTTTTACTCGAGCTTGTTGCTCATCAAGCAGCTGTTCAGATGTGGCATTCGACTGTCGCAGATCAGCAATACGCGTATATTGACGCTTTGCTTCCTCAATATTTGCTCTTAGCTCTTCGACTCGTGCTCGCTCTTCTGTATCGTTCAGCTGCACAAGCACCTCGCCTTTTTTCGCCTCATCACCATCTTCAAAGTTAATTACTTTCACCGTGTCTGTAACTTGGGCGGTTATGTTGACTGACTCGTTGGCAATTGCAGTGCCCAAAGATTCAATAGTAATAGGAAAAGCTTGTGAGGAAACAAACGCTGTGTTGACGGGGGTAGCCCTTGGTCCGCTCTGGTTTGCGCTTTGTTCTTCAGGGATATTTAAGTACACCACAACACCAGTAAGCAACACCACGCCAATGAGTAATGGCGATAAAGAAAATCGTGAAGACATAACCTTTCCTATAGGTAAAAGCGTCCCATCGAACATGAGTTTTTATCGTCAATATCAGTCAATGGGTACTCAAGTACATAAAAATCGCTTATTTGTTAGGTAAGCGTCGTTAAACGTTAATTCATGTACTGCGTTATTGTTGTTTTATTTTATTTTTTGCGTAGAGTCTGTGGCTTTCTTTTCGTTAATATTTTAATAACCTTAAACAGACACAACTTGTATTTTACTCAAATCGATGCGCAACTTATTTCACTTATCAGCTTTATTCGCTGTTTTAACGCTTTTCTCCTGTACGGGAGGCGCACCTAGCGAACCTCTGTGTCGTATTTCGGATGAGCTATCAGCTAGGTTGGACACGCTAAAAATAGATAACCCATCAGTGGCTACTGCTGCAGCGTGCTTAATCAAAGTTGACAAAAAGGTGCTGCTAATACGACACCGCTTATCAAATAAACTTGATTTCCCTGGGGGTGGGCTTGCAAATAGTGAATCGCCAGCATGCACTGCTCATAGAGAGACATGGGAAGAAACCGGTTTTAATGTAGAGGTTTCACAATATTTAGCGACGACAAAAAATGGCCTAGCCCTTTTCGGCTGCGCATTAGATGCCGGTGTAGAAACGCTTCCAGATGCCTTTGATGCTCCACCATGGGCTAAACTAGAGGTAAAAGGGCTGGTAAAGGTCGACCCATTCTCTATTGATGAGAAATCAATGCGATTTGCAGACGACCTTATTCCCTTGCGCGATGGCTATACCCAAATCGTTATAAACCAGCACTGACAAATCGTTGTTCATCTATATCTGTATTGGTAAATTGTCTACACGTTTTAAAAAGGAGAACTGGCTTGTTTTCACTGCCGACCCTAAGCCTTAAAGGCAAAGTATCTGAACAAGAGTGGAATACACGTGTCGATTTGGCCGCTTGCTACCGCTTAGTTGCAGACATGCGATGGGGAGACCTTATCTACACGCATATCTCAGCTAAGGTACCGGGCACTGATCATTACTTGGTTAACGCCTTTGGCCTTGGGTTTGATGAAGTCACGGCCTCAAATTTAGTGAAAGTTGATTTGGAAGGCAATATTCTAGACGACACGCCTTACGGCATAAACCCTGCGGGCTTTACAATTCATAGTGCGATCCACGAAGTGCGACACGACGCACAGTGTGTCATCCATCTTCATACGCTGGCTACAATATCGGTAGCGTCAGTAAAAGGTGGGCTCAAGCCGTGGAGCCAATATTCTATGTTCTCTTTGCCGTCGCTGTCTTATCACAGTTATGAAGGATTAGCGGTGGATGAAAGCGAGAAAAAGCGCCTTCAGGATGACTTGGGCGATACTAACCACATGCTTTTACCTAATCATGGTGGACTCACTATTGGTCCAACCGTCGGCGACGCCTTTATGCGCTTCTACGACTTACAACGGGCCTGCGAAATTCAACTAGCTTTGATGCAATCGAATGAGGAAATCATTGAAATACCGCAAACTATTATCGACGGTATTTATGCTCAGGCAAACGTTGTCCACAGCGGCGAAACCGGTGGACAAAAAGCATGGCCTGCAATGCTTAGAAAAGCGTACAAGTTAGATCCAAGCTTTTGCGAATAACGATAGGTTATTCAGACTCTTTTGCGATGATGGGCTGCTTTTCTAGCGAAAGTAAGACGGTCAAACAGCGTCTACTCGTCATGCGCTCACTTACTCAAACAGGAATTGTTGTAACACTATGAAAGTAACCAAAGTAGAAATTTTCGATATTGAATGCCCTAAACGCCCTCAGTGGAACCCTGTTTTTGTGCGTGTATACACAGATGAAGGGATAACTGGGGTAGGTGAAGCTGGCCTTGCTTACGACTGGGGTCATAGCGCAGCAGCCCATATGATTAAAGAAATTGCTGAAGCTATGCTTATTGGTTTCAACCCTTTCCATACAGAGCTTCTCTGGTCGAGAATGCTGCGTGAGGGCTTTTGGGGTCTTGGCGGCGGGCCAGTTATTTATGCGGCAATGAGTGCCATCGATACAGCACTATGGGATATTAAGGGTAAAGCACTTGGCCTACCGGTTTATGAATTGCTAGGTGGAAAGACTAACGGCAAGTTACGCAGCTATGCTAGCCAGCTACAGTTTGACTGGGATAAAGAAGTCACCAAGCTCAATGACCCTGCTGATTATGCCCGAGCAACAGAGAAAGCCCTTAAAGACGGTTATGATGCGGTTAAAGTAGACCCTATTGTTTACGATAAAGACGGCAACACCCACTTCGACAGAACAAAGCTCTTCACTAAACCTGAGCTTAAGCTATTCAAAGCACGACTTCAGGCCATTCGAGATACTATGGGTGAAGATGGCGACATCATCTTTGAATGTCACAGCTTGTTAGGCGCATCTACTGCTATACAGCTAGGCGATATTGTAGAAGAAATTGGCTGCTTATATTATGAAGAGCCAGTGAACTACCTGAATTCAAAATTACATGACAAAGTGGCTAAAAACGTTAACGTGCCTATAGCGGGCGGCGAGCGTTTGTATCACCGTTGGGATGTTCGCCCTTATCTTGAAGATCAATCTATTGATGTTCTACAACCAGATGTAGGCCTGTGTGGTGGTTTTACAGAAGCCAAAAAAGTGTGTGATTACGCAGATATCTACGACGTGCGAATTCAAGCCCACGTTTGCGGTGGTCCAGTTGCCACAGCAGCTAGCCTGCATTTGGAAACCGCTATTCCTAATTTCTTAATTCACGAGCACCACACTTACGCGATAAAAGACTGGAACCGTGAGTTGTGCATTCAGGACCCTCAGCCGGTAAATGGTTTTATAGAAGCTCCAGACACGCCGGGAATTGGCATTGATTTAAACGACGAGGTTGTCTATCGCTCACCGCATATGACGGTAACTGAACTAAAATAATCCGCGTAAGCTACGGGCAAAAATCTTAGTTTAATTACAAACCGTACAGCTGGCCTATTGTTCTTCAATAGGCCGTTCGTTAGCAAACTTTTTAAGAATCTATACCCGTTAAACGATGTCGTACCAGTGCTTAGCGTTGAGTGAGAATAACGCCGCTTTTTGTTCGTCAGATAGCGGCGCTGTTATATCTAAATAGCCTTGCCATAACGTTTCATAAGGCATACGCCACTGACAAAGCGGATAATTGCTGGCAAACATTAGCTGGCTTATTTCTACCGTTTCTAACAGCGTGTTTAACACGACTGACGCCCGCGGCCATTGCCAGTTGCGCTCCTGCATTTCTAAACCCGAAAATTTAAACGCCACCTGCCCTGTTTCAGCTAAATAGCGTAAATTATTACGCCACATTTTAAATGCCAAGTGCGCAGTAGAAAGCGGTGCTACAGCACAATGATTTACCACAATTCGCAAAGTCGGCTCTTGTTCAAGCATATAGAGTAACGAGCGAACTGCATGAGAATCGGCTAAATCAAACTGGGCGTCGAAACTTAACCCTCGGGCAGCCATATGCCTTAGCCCCCACTGAACGTCTGGCCTTCGCAAAAGAGAGCTAGCATCATCATCTAGAATATGGCGCAAGCCTCGCACCGATGAGTAAGTTTTCAATTTATCTATATGGCTACCGACATCATTGCTCGTTAAATCTATGCAGGCAACCGACCGAAAAGGCAGTGTGCAGTGACGTTCTAAAAAGGTAATTTCTCGCCATGGCCGTTGATTATCGAAACCGGCCTCGATATGAACAAACCCTGCAAGCTGCCCTCGCGCTGCACGCAAAAGGTCGTTCTCAGTGGTATTCTTAGCAATCGCGCTTTTATCGGGCCAAAAAGGCGTATTAGACGGCTTTAACCAGTGATACTGCCCCTCGCTCAAGGCAAATAAATGAATATGCGGATCTATCCACAAAGGCAAATGCTGACTCACTTTATGTTACCTTGGTTATAATGCTTAGCTGTGATACTTGGGCTCATGCATATGCCTAACGTTAAAATTGAAGTACGGTAAAGGTTTGCTCTTCAACGCACTAGCTGCTTTCAAACACACCGCTTGACTATTGTGCGGTGTAGCCGCCATCAATAGCGTATAAGCTTCCCGTAATAAAGGAGGCTTTGCTGCTGCACAAAAAGTAAGTCAATTCAGCGACGTCGTCTGGCTGGCCTAATCGGCCAATAGGCTGTGCGGCGGCTTCTTCGGCTACCACGTCATCCTTATTTGCCCCTGAGCGAGCTACATAATTGTCGATAGCGTTATGAAAAAGTGGCGTTTCAATAGTTCCAGGGCACACTGCGTTTACGCGAATATTGTACGTCGCGTAATCAAGCGCTGTCGTTTTAGCCATAGACGCTAGCGCTCCTTTGCTTACACCGTAAGCAAAGGAGTTTCGCTTGCCCACAAAGGACTGGTCAGAGCCCATTACAACGATGGCACCGCTACCTTGTGCTTTCATTGTGGGCAAACAGGATTTTATCGCGCCATAGGCCCCTTTGATGTTTAGGTTTATGACTTTATCAAGCAAGGCTTCATCCGTATCCTCGATGGTTGCTGATACATGTATACCCGCGCTACACACCAGCGCATCTATGCGGTTATAGGCAGCAATAACCTCGCTTATTGATGATTCGATGTTTCTGACTACGCTCACATCGCAGGGCTTCCAAAGGCAATTAGATAACGGCTGCTCGAAGTCTCTGATATCAAGATTAATAACACTATAACCGTTTTGACTGAACAACTTACAAACTGCATAACCAATCCCAAGACTCCCACCAGTTACAATGCAAACCGGGCGATGATGACGTTCGTCTTTATTTAAAGCACTGTTGATTGTCGCGTTTGTACTATCCGAATTACCTGATGCCATATTATTGTGAACCACGTTTTGTCTAACTTTTATTTCTATGGCGTAAGCATGCCAGTGAGAAAGATAAAAGCAAGTAAACTTAGCCATGTTGCTTTGTTGATGGGAATGGCTTGCTCAAACCGAAACCACCAATGAGCTTACAAACATATTTATCATTCACATTTATTATTAACTTTCCTTTAACGGGCTATTACGGCTAGGCTTTTTGTGACTATAATAGGCAAAATTAAAACACCTGTTTGAAAAAGGAGTCATCCATGCCTCTATACCATGCCCCTACAACTGACTTTCAGTTTTTATTAAAAGACTGGCTTGGACTTGATGCTCATTACGAAAAGTTGGGCATAAGCGACTTTGACTGCGAGTTAGCCAATGAGATTATTGCTCAGGGTGCTAAATTTGCGTTAGATGTTGTAGCCCCACTTAATCGAGAAGGCGACGAAGAAGGTTGCAAACTAGAAAACGGCAAAGTAACCACCCCTAAAGGTTTCGCAGATGCCTACCAAGAATATGTCGCTAATGGATGGAATGCGATGCTAGGCTCTGCCGAATATGACGGTCAAGATTTGCCTTACACCATGGCTGTTCCGGTTCACGAAATGCTCAACGCCGCCAACCTTAGCTGGCGTTTAACGACCATGCTTACAGAAAGTGCAACCCTTGCGGTAACAAAGCACGCCAGTAAGGAACTCAAAGATATCTATCTTGCTAAGCTTATTAGCGGTGAGTGGACAGGCACTATGAATCTGACTGAGCCACATGCAGGAACGGATTTAAGCTTACTTAGCACGAAAGCCGAACCACAAGGCGACGGTAGCTACAAAGTGACCGGCAACAAAATATTTATTACCGCTGGCGATCACGACTGGAGCGCTAACGTTATCCACCTTGTATTAGCACGCCTACCTGATGCGCCTAAAGGCGTAAAAGGGATAAGTCTGTTCTTAGTGCCCAAGTTTTTACCAGACGCGAACAACGAACCAGGTGAAGCTAATAGCCTGTCTGTGGGAAGTATAGAGCATAAGATGGGTATCAAGGCGAGCCCAACATGTGTGATGAACTTCGATGGTGCTACAGGTTACCTTGTCGGTGAAGAGAACCAAGGCTTAGTCTGTATGTTTACTATGATGAACGACGCCCGTTTCCAAGTAGGCTTACAGGGCATAGGTGCTGCTGAAGCGTCTTATCAAGGTGCGCTGACGTATGCCCGTGAACGTGTTCAGTCTCGCGCGCCACAAGGCATTCAGAATCCAGATGGTAAAGCAGATCCTATCGTATTTCAGCCCGATGTAGCGCGCATGCTGCTCACTCAGAAATCACTGATTGAAGGCTGTCGTGCCTTATCACTTTTCTATGCCAAGTTTATGGACGTTGAGAAACACGCTGAAGGCCAGGAAAAAGAAGATGCTGAGAAGATACTTCAGTTTTTAACGCCAATTTGTAAAGCGTTTATGACTGACATGGGGCTTGAAACCACCAGTTTAGGCGTTCAGGTATTCGGTGGACATGGCTTTATTCGCGAGTGGGGCATGGAGCAGCTAATGCGAGATGTGCGCATCGCGATGCTATATGAAGGCACTAATGGTATTCAGGCGCTAGACCTCATCGGCCGTAAATTAACCCGTGACGGCGGCCAGATGATGGAAGCGACCTACAATGCATTCAGTGCACTCGTTAATGACATCCAAGACAGTGAGGCAAAGAATTTGGCTCAAGGTATTCTGGACGACTGGCGCGCCTCGTCAGCTGATTGCCTCGGCATGGATGCAACTACCGCCGCATCGGCTGCCTGTGACTATCTCGCCTACAGTGCTTATTCACTTATCGGCGTACTATGGTACAGCATGGCTGATAAAGCACAGCACTCAGAAAACGCCGTACTTGCTGCATCGAAAATGAAAACTCGGAATTTCTATATGGAACGTATACTTGTACGTCGCGACGCACATAAAGCTGCATATAAAGCAGGCCCAGACAGCACGCTTGCTATTTCAGGTAACGAATTTGACTATCTGTGATAACTAAATAGTCAATCGTAAGTTGCTAGAGGCCCAAAATAGTTGGGCCACGCATATAGTAAAGGTCACGTTTATGTGACCTTTTTAATAGTTACAGCGGGATGAAAACAATTCGCTATTGCTAACATTTCAATTAGTACTTTATAAGTGTACCTTTGAAATGAGTGTACCCTTGAAATAAAAGTACACTTGAAAAGTTACGATATCTCTCGTTAAGCGCAACCTTAGCTCAAGAAAACTTAATTTGTTGCTGCAACTTGGGTTGCAAACGTATCTGAAAACCAATCGTTGAGCATTGCTTTTTCATAAGACAAAGATTCTGTGCGATTGCGACGAATATTCGACTCCATGAAGTCCATATCTTTAAGTTTAATTTCTTCGCCGCTCACAATGATCTGCCCATCGTCGTTTGCGAGGGTATAGCTAAACGTCATACGCGGTATATCAATACGCTTTATGATGCGAACATCACTACCCGCCCCGTTACCAAAGCCAACAAACTGACTTGGCCACACTTGCCCGGCCAAATCGACGTTGGTCACCGTCATAGACAACACTTGCGATTCAGGTAAATCCTTTGCTAGTTCAACGATGTGCGATTCAAGTTCTTCAAGTGTGCGCTCCCGAAAGCGTTTGCGTGACTCATTCGTGGGCCTGATGTCACTGTAAGACTCTGGTTCTTCCCACGTGATTTTAACCTCTGCCGCTTGTGTGGGAGCAAAAACAGCAAGTAATCCGACTGCGGCTGCGCAGCCCAAACAAGAAAAGGTACGTATTTTATTCACTTTCATGCTCCTAAATTCAGTCATTTAAACCGTAAGTTAGCAAGCAATGTGAAATCGTTTATTCAATTCACTACTCGCATCTAAAGAAAAGGCTTATGAACTTGCATAGTCTAATCTCGCTTTGCGACCTGCATAACTGGCGACTGTTTAATGATTAGGCAAAGTTGAGCGCGTTTAGTTCCCGAAAAATTAGGGTTTATGTCATCATTTTCACAGTAGGTGTGATAAAACCGCTTTACGCTCGCTGAGTCCGCAGTAATTTGTTGAATGTAACTTTGCTGATAAGGTTTTAAAGGACTGAGCTTTCCACTAATGTCTTCCTGCAAATTAGTCAGACTTTCGCGCTCGGCAGCGGTAGCAATAGATACAAGCCAATCAGACACGGTATTTTGAATATCTTCAAAAAGATACTGAACAAAAGGAGAGCGCAAAACTAAGATTAATACGATGATCTCAGCGGCGATGATAAAAAACCTTAACATGACTTCTCAGCTAATTTCGATAGGCGTTTACGACAAATAGCGCCAACTTTTCTACAATTTGCGAAGCGGTGTTTATGCAAGACCAACTTCGGATTTTATGAACCTCACTGTACACGATGCAGTCAGTCATTGACCATATTAATGTTAAAGATATTAGGGTGATACCTAGTTAATTGTAAATACTGAGAACTATACTCATGTATGCTAATCGGCAATGAGCATCTTGAGTTACTCACCGTATTGCTAAGTTGACACTGACAACACAAATTAGGAAATAAAGCCCTACTTTAAGCCAAATTTCGGAACTTTCAGTATTGACTGAAAGTTCAAAAAGATTCACCATACGCCGCATTATTGATCTATGTTAAAGATGATGGTGTGAACCACGTTATACTGCGCAGGCAGTTCGCTACATCATATAAGGTTAAGATATAAGGTTAAGCTATGAATGAACAAATACCGGTAAAGACCGTTACACCGGTAAAGGTACATAAGCCTAAAGGAGCCACTGAGGGCAAACGCCACGACTCTCGTAGCCGTATCTATGTCCGTGCAGTTCAAGGCCCACTTGAAACGTTCAGACGATTCTTTGGGCTCTTTTTTCTGGCCCTTTTCGCCGTAATTCCGTGGATTCAGTACAACGGTCATCAGGCGGTGCTTCTTGATATTGGCGAGCAACGTTTTACGATTTTTTCGCTTACCCTATGGCCCCAAGACCTTACGCTGCTGGCCTACATATTTATTGTTTCTGCCTTCGCCCTCTTTTTTGTTACTACGTTTGCTGGTCGAGTCTGGTGTGGGTTTATGTGCCCACAAACAACGTGGGTCTATATTTATACATGGTTCGAGGAGAAGTTCGAAGGGCCACGAAATAAACGCATCGCGCTTGATGCCCGCAAAATGGATGCCGATAAATTTCTACGCAAAACCGCCAAGCATACCGCATGGGTGTTAGTGGCGCTTTTAACGGCATTAACCTTTGTTGGCTACTTTACGCCAATTGATGCATTATTTATTGACTTTGTAACCTTCAACACCGGTTTTTGGGCAGGTTTTTCCGTTATATTTTTCGCAGTTTGTACTTATGGTAATGCGGGTTACATGCGAGAAATCATGTGTACACACATTTGCCCTTACGCGCGTTTTCAGTCGGCCATGTTCGACAAAGACACCTTCACTGTTTCATACGACGCAAAACGAGGTGAGCAGCGCGGTCCTCGACCTCGTAAACTTAGTCACGAGCAGGTTCAAGAAAAAGGGTTGGGCGACTGCATCGATTGTAACTTGTGTGTGCAAGTGTGCCCAACCGGTATCGATATACGCAATGGCCTTCAGTACGAGTGCATTAATTGTGGCGCGTGTGTAGATGCTTGTAACGGTGTTATGGATAAAATGGGCTACCCCAAAGGGCTTATTAGTTTCACATCCGAAGAAGAATTGGCTGGAGGCAAGACTCACATTATTCGCCCCAAATTAGTGGGTTATTTTGTCGTGCTTCTTGTTATGACAGGTTTATTGGTTGCCAATATCTGGACGCGCAGCCCAACAGAAGTAGACATTATTCGCGACAGAAATTCATTGTACCGCGAGACAAACGAGGGTCTTATTGAAAATGTTTATACCATCAAGGTACTCAACAAAACTCAGCAAACACAGACCTACTCTATTGCTGTAAAAGGCCTGCCGGATTATCAATATATTGGTGAGCAGCAGATGACAGTTGCCGGAGGCGCGGTTTACAGTACACCGATTTCAGTTGCAACTAATGCCTATAATCTGGAAGATACGGTTACCGATATTTTTATCAGTGTAACCACCACAATTGATGGGGAAACGGTTACGGTTGATGAACCAACGAAGTTCCTTTATCGATGACAGACTTTTCTTTCTCTGGGCTTAGTCCAGATACCATATTAGATGCCCTGGAAAGCCAGGGCATTTTTCTTCAAAGCGGCTTGTTAGCGCTTAACAGTTATGAGAATCGTGTTTACCAATTTCTTGCCGAAGATGGTATGCGTTATGTAGCCAAGTTCTATAGACCGGGTCGCTGGAGCGACACTCAAATTAACGAAGAGCATGAGTTTGCTCAAGAACTTATAGAGAATGAAATTCCTTTAGCCGCGCCTATTGCCATTAATGGCAGTACACTGCACCATCACAGAGTCGGTGAGACCGACTACCGCTTTGCACTGTTTCCCTCTGTTGGCGGAAGACAATTTGAAAACGACAATCTTGATCAACTCGAGTGGATGGGCCGTTTTATAGGCCGAATTCATCGTGTCGCTCATTCCAAAACATTCACTTCTCGCCCTTCCATTGATATTGAAAGCTACGTCAACGAGCCAAGAGACGTGCTCGAGCAAAGTACTTTGCTACCAGATCATTTAAAAACCGCATTTTTTGCCATCTTGAACCCCGTTATTTCGGCCACTAAGGAAGCATATAAGCCTACGTCTTCTATTCGTTTGCATGGCGATTGTCACCCAGGGAACATTTTATGGCGAGACGGCCCTACGTTTGTTGACCTTGATGACTGCCGTATGGGGCCTGCTATACAAGATCTGTGGATGATGCTGAGTGGAGATCGTCAGCAGCAGCTTTTACAATTAGATACGTTGGTCGAAGCCTACGAAGAGTTTCACTCTTTCGATTCCAAGCAGCTTGTGCTTATCGAACCCCTTCGCGCGATGCGTATGGTGCATTATATGGCGTGGCTGTCTAGACGCTGGAAAGACCCTGCCTTTCCTCGCGCATTTCCCTGGTTTGCAGAAGACAAATACTGGGAAGGTCAAATTCTTGCCCTAAAAGAACAAATGTCGGCCCTTCAAGAGCCTGCGTTGAAGCTTGGCTATTAAATGATTCAGGTGCGGCATTTTGTTTCACCTGCATCATTATACCAATCCGCATAGAAAAGTGCCCACTCAGAAGGCGCTGGCAAGTTTCCTAGCGAAGCGTGGGAATGCAGGAATGGCTGCTCCCTTTCAAATTCCCAGAATGAAGCTAGGAAGCTTGCCAGACCTTCCCGAAGGGCGAGTTTAAAATGTCCGTACTCTTTGTTGTGTCACCTTGATGTAGAGCCACTATACCTGCGGTAACACGCCGCGATTACGAACATTTTAACTCTCGCTGAGTGGGTAATTATCTATGCGGATTGGTATTATCCCTCTGATGCGGACCGTAGGTTAGTTCGACGCGGTTACTATTTAAACGCTTAGTTACGCCTTGTTATTACAGTTCACTGCAAGTAATAACAAGGTGAAGGCGTGATAAATCATATTCGCTATCACATTGCACTTTCTCTATAATCAGCATCGCTTAGGTGCCCTTTTCCCTCGGATTAGCGACGGCGACAAGGGTTAAACGGGAAATCAGTGAAACGCTGATGCTGCCCCCGCAACGGTAAACTCAACGCTATGTCGTTTTCTTTTCAAACGCCACTGTCTTTGTAAGTGCTAGCGCAATACTGCGTTAGTAAACATTAATTGATGGGAAGGCAAAAGAACTATCACTTATAAAGTGCTGGTGAGTAAGTCCGGATACCGGCCTGTGCTTCATGGTGTTGTTTACTTATTGTGACTTAATAATCAGTAAACAAAGCACTTCCCTTAAACATGTGCTCGGGCGGAGTACATCAAAGATATTATAAATAATCATGCGTACACATTTTAATCACGCAGCGCTTAGTGCTGCGGTTCTCTCGTGCTTTAGCACACCTGCTTTTTCTCAAACCCTAGATCAAAGTATTGAAACACTTACGGTAACGGGTACCCGGTTACCAATTCCGATAGCAACGCTTCCCAGCTCTGTTTCTGTACTAACCGAAAGCGACATTAAAGCGTCAGGTGCACTGCAGCTGACTGACCTCATCCGCGGTCTGCCGGGTGTAAGCTTAGCCCAGTCAGGCAGTCCGGGCGGCCTGACTGAAGTGCGCGTCCGCGGTGGCGAAACTAATCATCTACTTATTTTAATTGATGGTGTTGTTTCTAACGATGTAGGTCAAGGTAGTCTTGTTGACCTGGCACACCTTACCAGCGCGAATGTGGTGCGCATTGAACTGCTGCGTGGCCCTCAAAGTGCACGCTGGGGTAGTGGTGCTATTGGTGGCGTACTGAGTATCACCACCAAGTCTGGCCAATTTGCTGCGAACACGTCTCACGTGGATTTCTCTGCGGCAGCGGGCACGCAAGGAACACTACAAGGCAGTATGAATGCTCGTTCTCAAAGTGAAAATGTTGGAATATCCGCTTATGCCAGCTATATCAAAACTGATGGAGACAATGTGTCTCGCGTTGGCAATGAAGATGACGGCTATGACAATATGACCGCTGGCATTAACCTCAACTATGCCGCCACGTCTGAACATACTATCATCGCAAATGTGCGTACCGTAGACTATGAAAACGACTACGACGGCACTGACTTTGCTACCACTGGACTCCCCACTGACACCGACAATGTGACTGATGGGTCACAACTTAGCGCCAAACTGCGCTGGGAGTTTACTCCTGAGCATTCGCCATACCGCTCTGCATTAAGTGCCCATTACCGCAAAGACGAGAACGACAATACTGAGTTAGGCGCTGAAGCAGGGGGCACAACTGGCGAGCGCATTGAGTTGAATTGGACAAGCTTTTACACCATTAAAAACTGGGACTTTGCTGGGGGCATTGAATATCTTCAACGACTCTTCGACCAGCGCGGTCCCATCAATTTTGGCGATCCTAATCAAAAGCAGCACGATAATACATATAGTCTTTTTGCTGAATCGAACGGTCAATTAACTCAGTATTTAACCGCTACGCTAAGCGCTCGATACGACAACAACAGTGAATTCGATAATGCGGTCAGCTATCGCGGTGGATTGAGCTGGCAATTAAATAACCATTACACTCTGTTTACCAGCTATGGAAGTGCGGTTAAAACGCCCACTTTCACAGAGCGCTTTGGCTTCTTTCCTGCCAGTTTTATTGGAAATCCGAACCTAGAGCCCGAAACTAGCGAAGAATGGGAAGTAGGTGTTAAAGCAAACTGGAAAACAATAACCGGGCAAGTTAGCGTTTACACGGCTGATTTAGAAGATGAAATTAACGGTTTCGTTTTCGTTCCAGAAGCAGGCGCATTCAGTGCTGACAACATAGACGGAGGCAGTACCCGAGAAGGTGTAGACTTGGAAATTAACTGGAACAGTGGCTACGGACACATCACGGCGGCATACAGCTACTTAGATGCAGAGCAAACTGATAATGGTATTACCACGAGGGAACTTCGCCGGGCGAAGCACCAAGGCTCACTTACTTACAATACAGATTTTGGCACCGAAAAATTCAGCTTCTATACTAAGTTCGCGTATACAGGTACTCATTACGATACCTTCTTTCCGCCGTTTCCAGAACCATCACAGACGTTAGCGCTGTCAGCCTATACTCTCGCTACCGTCAATCTTGGCTACCAAATTGATGACAAATGGCAGGTTTCGCTCAAATTCGATAATGTTTTTGATACCGACTATGAAGATATTGTGGGCTATGCAGGACAAGAACGCCGAGCATTAATATCGGTTAACTACAGCATGTAACAAACTGAGAGATTAGTTAAAAAGGCTATATCTAAAGGTATAGCCTTTTTACACAGGCTTCTTTACAGCGTTCACTATTTAAAAACGTGTGCACCGTACAACACTAAGCCCAAGTATCCGCCCCCTTCCCTCCTATAACGGGGTGCACACCTGATTCATGTTTCATTCACATTGATACTTTTACACTTATTTAAGTAAACGCACAGCTTATCGTCTTGAACCGGCCCTTAATTAAGCATTTTGGCGATGGTTACTTAAGACTTTATACTTCGTCGCTTTGGTCACTCTAGAGTTTTGAATCCCATTTTTTGGTGAGCTTATCGCGTATAAGGGGTTGAAGAACAACAGAACCTAGTTAAGCGAACAATGCTGTGATAATCTCATCGCAGAATAATAGTTTTAAATATAGGATCTTATTCCATGAAAAAGTTTGCAGTAATGTTTGTCATGGCAATGCTTTTGCCATTAACGGCCTGTGCCCAAGAAACCGCGTCTAAATGGAAAGAAGGCACGCATTATAAAGTGCTTGATAAAGAAGCCACAGATAAGCCAGTTATTACTGAGTACTTCTCTTTTTGGTGTCCACATTGCTTCCAATTTGAACCTATCGTTGCGCAAATTAAAGAAAAGAAAAGCGACGGCACCAAGTTCAATAAAGTGCACGTGAACTTCATGCGCTTCACCGGGCCAGAAGTTCAAGACGATGCCACAAAAGCTATGCTTATTGCTCGCGCTATGAAGCAAGAAGACGCGATGAACGGTGCTATTTTTAACTATATTCACAAACAGCGCGCCTCTGTAACCGGCCTTAAAGACCTTCGTAACATCTTCGTAGTAAACGGCGTGGATGGTGAAGAATTCGATAAAATGGCGAAAAGTTTTGGTGTGAATAGCATGTTGCGTAAGAATCAGCAGCAAATCGATGAGTATCGTGAGCACCTAACCGGTGTACCAAGCTTCATTATTAACGGTAAATATCAGCCAACTTTTACCTCTGATATGACCTTCGATGATATCGCTGATCTAATTGTGTGGTTATCTGAACAGAAGTAGTTGCCCTAAAGCAATCATCTCCACGTTACACCTCTACATTACAAAATGGGCGCTCAGGCGCCCATTTTCACGCCTAGGAGCTCCCGAATGTATGCAGTAAGCGACCTTGCTGATTTCATCTGTGAACTTGACCAATTAAAAGCGGTAAAGCGCCAGATCACCCTTCCCTGCGATAATTATCGTCAAGAAAACTCAGCAGAACACACCTGGCATGTTGCGTTGATGGCAAGTATGCTGAGCGAATATGCCGCCAAGACTATTGATGTTACCCGTGTTATTCGCATGATTCTTATTCACGACATCGTAGAAATTGATGCTGGCGACATGTTCGCTTTTAACCACCAGAGCGACCATGACGCACAAGCTGAAAAAGAATTGGCAGCGGCTAAACGGATATTTGGCTTACTTCCAAGTCCACTGGATAATGAAATGCTTCAGTTATGGCTTGAGTTTGAAGCAGCCGAAACCGCCGATGCAGAGTTTGCTAAAGCAATGGACCGGGTGCTACCTGTTTTTCAAAACATGAAAGACAATGGGGGAAGCTGGAAACGCCATTCAATTGCAAGAGAGAAGATTGAAAAGCGTAATGCCCATTTAAAATCTTGCGCACCAGCGCTGTGGGACTACGTATTGCAGCAGCTAGATACTGCCGTTGAAAAAGGTTGGCTAAGTCAATAATGACTAAGCCAACCTAAATTTGATGTAGCTATTTCGCTATGTGGTATCTAAAAATAGATTCACCCTGCGATTAAAAGCGGGTACCAACCCACATCCAAAAGCGATTTGCGTCTACTTTTATCTCGCCCGCGTCGTAGGTGCCGTACTTGATACCGAAATTGTACTTACCCGCAAATTTCTTGGTGTATTGAACATTGAATTCGCTACCCAAATCGTCAACGCCATTGCTGCTATCGTCTGCAGAAAAGTCATGATAAGCCAATAGCCATTTCCCCCCCGCTAAGCCTCCAGAAAGTGAAAACTTAAGGTCTTTCAACCCTTGGGCAGGCGTACCCAAAAACTGATCGGTCCATCCGTTAAATTTGTGCAGAGTAGCAAGGGGCGTTGCAAATCCGTACATGCCATCGTCTGAGCCTAAAATTTCGTAATCCACTTTAGCCGTTATGCCAGAGAATGTGGCAGCTAAATATGCATTAAGATAAGACGCATCAAAGTCGGTGGCAGTTTCACCCGCACCGGCTTCGCTCGACTGAGTTGCAAATTCCCCCCCGTAAGCCCAACTAACGTTATCGCCTTTCATTTTACCATCGTAGCTTACACCATAAGTATCTAGTGCGTTGTCAGTATCATTATCAACTTCTAACAAATAAGCATAGGCCACAAATTTACCTATCTTAGATGTATAGGTTGCGTGAAGGATGTGGTCTTTTGAATCAAGGTCAGCAGCCTCTGCAAAGATACGATTGCGCTTGTACAAATAGCTGTAGAAAAGCGCTAGATTGTCGGTTGCCGCATATTTAGCACTTACGGCGTCGAAGGTCTGACGGTCTTGTCTCCAGCCAACGTGGCCAACAAATCTGTGGTCATCTAGCGTAATCACTTGGCGACCTACTTTGGCAGTGAACTTATCCGTTTTATATTGAATAAAAGCCTGGTCAACCTCCGTTGTTTCAGGGTCGGCAATCACCGAGTATTCACCTACATTAAATCCCGTAGGCCCGACGGTAAACTCATCCTGCCCCAGTACAATGCGGCTATCTTCAACCTCGGCGGTAAATGAGAAACCATTAACACTTCCTGAGCTAAAGCCTAAACGGGTACGTAAGGTCAGCGCGCTTGCATCTTCTAGCGCATTGTCTTGATCTACGGCCTCATAACGCAAATTAAGGTCAGCCCATGCCTTTGAGTCGCTCAGAGCGGCGTGGATATCAGCAGCCATGGCGCTGCCGCCTAATACTGTCATAACAGATGCTGCTAGCACGTTAATGCTTAATTTTTGTAACGTGTTCATGTGTATTCCCTATCGGTTTTGTTTTTTATTAGTCAACACTTGCCCAGCCAGCATAAAAATGCCGGTTGAAAAGTGAAATTCATGGGTTGTGGGCGTTGAAGCTACCGCCCTTATCAGATGCCGATATTGCTAGGCAGCATCTGATTTTTTAGTGTCTTTTTTTTCAGATGTCACCCCGCTGGGTTTTGATGTTCCGTTGTTAGTACGTGAAGTAACGGTTTCAACCTTTTTCTGCTTGTCGTAAAGGAAGGTTAAGACCTCATGTCGGTAGTGGTTATATTGTTTGTTGTCTGCAAGCGCTAATCGGTCACGGGGGCGAGCCAACTCAATATCTAGAATTTCACCAATGGTGGCGGCGGGCCCATTGTTCATCATTACGATGCGATCAGATAGCAACACGGCCTCATCCACGTCATGGGTAATCATGATGACGGTATTACCCAAATCAGCATGAATTTCCATTAAAGAGTCTTGAAGGTGAGCGCGCGTTAATGCGTCTAGCGCGCCGAACGGTTCATCCATCAATAACACTTTAGGCTCCATAGCCAGCGCACGGGCAATGCCCACTCGCTGTTTCATCCCCCCAGAGATTTCACTGGGCAATTTGTCGAGGGCGTGGGTCATGTGCACAAGTTCTAAGTTATGCATGATCCAGTCACGCATCTCGTTTTTACTCTTGCCTCGCATGGTCGATTTAACCGCCAGCTCAACATTCTTGTATACCGTAAGCCAAGGTAATAAAGAGTGATTTTGAAATACTACGGCGCGCTCTGGTCCAGGCTGCTTTACTTCAGCACCGTCTAAAATTACGCCACCAGAAGTCGCTTGGTGTAAACCCGCGATAATATTCAGCACAGTCGATTTTCCGCAGCCAGAGTGACCAATTAGTGATACGAATTCACCTTTACTGATTTTAAGATTTACATCTTGAAGCGCAGTAAAGGGGCCCTTTGGAGTTGGGAAGTCGATACCTACCTGCTCTAACTCTAGGTGTTTAGTGTGCATAAATTTCTCCTCAAAATTAGCGTAATACGCTCGACTTATCCCAGCTTACCGCACGCTGAATTGATAACATTAAACGGTCCAGTACAAAGCCGATGGCACCAATAGTTAATACTGCCACCATTATTCGGGCTAAAGATTCAGAACTACCGTTTTGAAACTCATCCCAGACAAACTTTCCTAACCCTGGGTTTTGGGCAAGCATTTCCGCTGCTATGAGTACCATCCAACCAATACCAAGCGATAGTCGAAGCCCAGTGAAAATCATTGGGATTGAAGATGGCAATACTATTTTCGTAAGGTGAGAGAAAGGCGTTAGACGCAGCACTTTGCTCACGTTGATAAGATCTTTTTCAATATTTGAAACCCCTACGGCAGTGTTAATAAGGGTTGGCCATAGACAACAAAGCGAGACCGTAAAAGCAGAAGTAACAAATGACTTTGAAAACGCTGGGTCATCACTGACATAAAGCGCACTTACTACCATAGTGACTAGTGGTAACCATGCTAGTGGCGAAACGGGTTTGAATAACTGAATAAGCGGGTTTATTGCCGTGTAGGCTGATTTACTTAAACCACACAAAATTCCCAATGGGACTGCGACTACTGATGCAATAAAAAATCCAACCATAACGGTGTAGAGGCTGGTCCAAATTTGATCGAAGAAAGTGGGTGCACCGGTAAAGTCTCGTACCTTCGGCTCATAAGTAGGGTCTTGCGCCACACGAGCTGCATTTCGTTCCTCTTGGCGTTGATAGAACGCGCCTGCCTTTTCACGCTGGGCGACATGCTCGTCGACTAGTGTCCCCGCTTGCTCAAACACTTGTGAAGGGCCCGGGAATTGGCCTAACGACGTATCGATACTTTTTGCAACCCCATTCCAAATGACCAGAAACATCAGCAAGCCGATTACAGGCAGCAACAACGCAGGCGTGGATTGATATAAGCGACTCAATAGAGAGTTCGCGTTTGACGGCGATGATGGAAGGCGAAGAATAGTTGTCATCTTGCTCATTGCTTGCTCCTGATATTTAATGTGCGCTATTGCGCTTTGGATGCCCCGCCTTAACCATTGGATGGACGGGGCTACATTACGAAACACTTACAGAACAGTGTCGCCTTTAAGACCAATATCAAATTGCTCTAAGTAAGCGTTAGGCTTGCTTCCATCAAACGTTACGCCATCAATAAACTCGCTCTGAGGCGGCTTATAACCCGTTTCCGTTTTAAACTCAGGGAAATCAGAAGCCTTTGCCTTACCCTCAGCGATAAGTGCTTTAGCAGCTTGGGCATAAACTTCTGGCTTGTAGACTTTTTTGGCCGTTTCTTTGTACCAGTCGTCAGACTTAGCTTCTGAAATTTGTCCCCAGCGGCGCATTTGTGTGAGATACCAAATTGCATCACTGTAGTAGGGGTAAGTGGCGTTGTAGCGGAAGAATACATTGAAGTCTGGCACGTCACGCTTGTCGCCTTTTTCGTATTCGAAGGTGCCCGTCATGCTGTTAGCCAGTACGTCTTCGTCTGCGCCAACGTAGTTGCTTTTAGCAAGAATTTTTACTGCTTCAGGACGGTTAGCGTTGTCGTTTTCATCCAACCACATTGCTGCACGAATTAAGGCTTTTACCACACGTATGTGAGTATTTGGATACTTGTCAGCCCAACCTTGGCTTACACCAAACACTTTTTCAGGGTTGTTTTTCCAGATTTCATAATCAGTAATTACAGGTACACCAATGCCTTTAAATACCGCTTGCTGGTTCCATGGCTCACCCACGCAGTATCCATAAATAGTACCCGCCTCCATTGTCGCTGGCATCTGTGGTGGTGGTGTGACAGACAATAGCGCTTGTGCATCGATTTGGCCTGCGGTATCACCTTTGTGAGGGGCGTAGTAACCTGGGTGAATGCCACCTGCTGCTAGCCAATAACGTAGCTCGTAGTTGTGGGTAGAAACAGGAAATACCATGCCCATATTGAAAGGTTTACCGGCATTGCGGTATTCATCAACGACCGGTTTAAGATAATCAGCTTTTATTGGGTGTACAGGCTTACCATCTTCCTGTGGAATGTGCGCCTTCATTTTCTCCCAAATCTCGTTTGATACAGTAATGCCATTGCCGTTTAGGTCCATGCTAAACGCAGTAACTACATGAGATTCCGTACCGAATCCAATAGTCGCGCCAATTGGTTGACCGGCAAGCATGTGAGCGCCATCTAGCTGGCCATCAATAACCCGATCTAGCAGCACTTTCCAGTTAGCTTGCGCTTCTAATGTGACGTAAAGCCCTTCATCTTCGAAAAAGCCTTTTTCATACGCCACAGCAAGCGGTGCCATATCTGTCAGTTTAATAAAACCGAATTTCAGCTCTTCTTTCTCTGGCCATCCTACTGCGGGCGCTTGTGCTGAAACAGATGTTGAAAATGTTGCTACAGAAACGACAAGTGCAGCACAAACGTTTGCGCCCACCGCTCTAAAGCGTTTTAGTAATGATGTTGTCTTTAACCCAGTCATACGTGTTCCTCGTAGCCAAAAAAAAACCCACCAGCTATAGACATTTACATGTCTAGCACGGTGGGCTTCGTTGCCGTGTTAGTAACATCGGAGTAATTACTAACGCATCAAGTTGTTATTGGTAAGTCAGGAATTCCCGCTCACACACCTCATCTTAAAGGGAGGTTATATAAAAGCTTTAGCTTAATAAAACCGTCTTTTTTATTGTTATTATCATTTGCCATAAATGTAGGAGAAGTTGGAGCTTCCCTACTACTCTCCACTGATTCCCAATAATTTTTCTTATTCACACTATGGAAAATGTTTTGCATTCACGATGCCTAAGCAGCCGTGTCGCATTCGCTGCCTTATACGGCACCGTTATTTTGCACGTTTAGGTTTGCAGTCAACGTGCCAAAATTTTAAAGCTTTGATAATTATATAAATAGTTTAAAATAAGCGCGCGTAGTTACAATACAATGAGAGGTTTGGTGCACCAAAACGGGGGAGGTGTTCAACCGTGGTGCGATTAAATAAGCACCACAATTGAATAAATCTGAATGGATAGATGAGCTCAATACGAGAGGTAGGCGCTCTGTTCTACAGACGTTTAGTAAATTGTCCGATGGCGTTAACCACCTCATTGGCCCCGCCTTGGATCTCTTCCATTGCCTGGCCGGATTGCGTTGAGTATTCAAGTGCTTCACGAGCTTTTTCTTGCCCAGCCTCAATTAACTGAACCGCATTCTCCGTGAGCTTTCTGTTCTCAACCACCACGTTTACTATTTCTTCAGTTGCACTACTTGTCCGTGAAGCCAATTGTCTAACCTCGTCGGCAACGACGGCAAACCCTCTACCTTGATCACCCGCACGTGCAGCCTCAATAGCCGCGTTCAGCGCAAGTAAATTGGTTTGGTCAGCAATCCCGCTAATACTTTTGACCAAATCAGCCACTTTCTGAGATTGCTCATCGAGGTCTTTAATGCCTTCGCTAGCATTACCCATCTGCGTCGTAAGTTCATTCATTGCTTTCACTGTAGCATTAAGTACTTCGTTACCTTTGCGCGCCTGCTCTCCCGTCTCTTGGGATATATTAAACGCCACGTTTGCCACTTCAGAAATGGCGAATTCTCTCTGCATTTGTTCGGTAATGACAGTAGCAAACTTAACCACTTTATAAAGGTTTCCGTCTTCATTTCTGATAGGGTTATACGACGCTTCTAACCAAACTTCGTTTCCCCTACTATCAATTCGTTTAAACCTTCCGGACTCTAATTTCCCTGCGGCTAGATCGCGCCAGAAATGTTTATACTCTTCGGAATTAGCTTCTTCTTCTGTACAAAAAATCCTATGATGCTTACCTTCTATCTGCTCTATCGAGTAGCCCATACCTCTAAGAAAGTTTTCGTTCGCTGTTATTATCGTTCCATCTAAATTAAACTCAATAACTGCGGATGAGCGGTGAAGTGCAGCAATCATATCGCGCAATTCGTTGCTTTGAGTGATGTTTCGCGTTTGCTCTGCCATGTAGAAAGCAATATATTTTACATTTCCATACGCATCATCAACGGGCTGCACAATACCTCGCACCCACATTTCTTGCCCTTTTGCATCTTGAAAGCTGACCGCAACGTGCCAATGGCGATGCGTTTTTATAGCACCAAGCATATCCTGTGCAGCGGGCTTTTTGAGCGCATTTTGACTCATTATACTTTCAAGAGACTTTCCCTCTAATTCTGCGACTGAGTAGCCAGTAGCCTGAACACATAAATCGTTAATTGCGCTAACTCTACCGTCAGGTTTTAACTCGACATAAAGCATTTCTTCGCGAAGTTCTTCCTGAACAGTGTGGTATGTCTCAATTTCCTTCTGCAAACGTGAGTTCTCTGCTAGCAACTCTTTATTTTTGAAAAACATTCTGTGCTCCTGATAAACTAAGCTTCTCTCACTGCTCAGCCCTCAAACCCTTTGCGCTCCCCAAATTAAAGTAAGATATGGTATTACACAATTAGTGATGATTAGTGCCTGAAGCGATAAGCTATTTTTGTTTTTGATTAAAGATAGCAGAGGAAAGAAAAATTTTTAGAAACTAACGAAAATAAAATAAAGTAAAAGCGTTGAAGCATTTTTTTGTAATAAAAGCCTCTTTTCTTTGAAATCAGAGGCGGTAAGTTTCAAGCTTGCAATGGTCTTCGACTACGGAGGCGATGTATATACGCAGCAGTTCCGTCCACTCGATTTGGCGTCGTACAAGGCTTTATTAGCAGCATTCAGAATTGCTGTGAGCGCTCAACTATCGTTTTTAGCAAATTCAACCGTTGCAACGCCTAAACTGACAGTAATTACGGATGAAACCGGGACTGCTTTAGACGCGCTTCGTATTCAACGAGTTGCTCGTTTAACTCTGCGTCAGCCTCTATTCTTCTAACGGCTGTTCCGTATACGACGTTGCTAACCACCCAGCATTTTTCATGAAACCAGCTACGACAGCGGTGCCCTGCTGTGTAAGTACCATACTATTAGGATGACGCGTAGTTTCGAGCATATTTTTCTCGTCCAAGCGACTGTCTGTTATAAAAGCGACATCAATGATGCGTTTGTTTAACATGGTATTTATATTCGCATAACACCGTTTTAGGAAACCTTGTTCATACTATTAACACGTATAGCAACGATTAAGTCAATGCGACGATTGACTATCTTTCCTCGATCAAGAGGGTTTTACGCCCCCCGCGGTTAAGCTTCTATTTAGTAGGCAGCTAACACAGACTATCTGACCAATACTCGGGACGTGTGATCTTTGATGGAGTTAAACGGATATTGTACCGAACGGTTAAAACGGCGTTGAACTTTTATCGCGCTGTGCCCAAAGCTGCCTTGCCTGCGACAAGGCATCTGCGACATCACACTTTTGTAGCAGTACTAGATAGCTGGCAAGTGTACTCAAAACGGCTTGTTCACCGTAAAGGCTACTCGCGTTCCCCGTCCACACATCAAGCATGTCGTTAACGTTCATGTCTTTGTCTTTAAGTGCCCATTTGTCGGCAATCACCGGCATTATTACTTCATCAGTCCTGCCATTTCGAGTAATGAACAGTTCGGTTTCTCGCTCGCCGTTGACTTCAGGGTCTCCGCCATCGCCACGAAAGCAAAGCGCGTCGTTAGATGGGTAATTTTCGTTAACGCGACAGTGTTTGTGGTCAAGGTGCATATGATAAACGCCCTGTACGCAAAATTGTGCAGCGGTGGGATTCAACAACCTTGCAAGGGTGTTAGCGCAAGAACGCAGGCCAAACACCTCACGAAGCTTAATAATTGTGTCGAGCGCAGGCAGCAAATAAGACAAATCAAGGTAGGTAACGCCTATTTCTGCTAACTGCTGTTTGGCGTCACTAATACTGCTAACTTCAGGCAGGCCCAATTGAGGTAACGCTATACTTGCATAAAGGCGCCCTGACCCCGGCTCATGAGCACCGTGAAGCATAACCGAGTAACCATTGTTGGCTAGAACCGCTACGGCCAATAAGTACCAAGGTAACTGACGGCGTTTTCCGGCATAACACCCAATATCTAACGTGGGGGTGAGGGTTTTAACTTCTGGCTCTATCAGCTCTCTGCATGCATCGACAAAGCCAATAACTTCTTCTGGTGTTTCTTCACGGGTACGCAGCAACATAAGAAATGCGCCGCGTTGATCGCCTGTCACTTCATTGGCCAATACCATTTTCATGGCATGATAAGCTTCATCACGGGTAAGACTGCGCCCCCCTTTTTGACCCTTACCAATAATCTTTATGTACTCGCTAAATGGTTGTTGCATGCTCAGATGAATGTAGTAGAAGTGTATTTACCTGTTGACGAGATTCTACCACCTTTCCAAATATAAGTAACGTGGGCCCCGTTAAATGTGCTGCTTCTACCTTGCTATGAATATCTGCAAGCACGCCAGTAATCACGCGCTGTTGAGGCGAAGTGGCATTTTCAATTGCGGCTACTGGCCATGTGGTTGGCACCTTGTGATGGACCAAGCCTTTGCACAGACCTTCAAGTCGGCTTAACCCCATATAAACTACCATGGTTTGCTTTAACACATTTTGCGCCATGGGAGCCATTTCAGGCCATTGATCTGCATCTTTAAAATGTGCAGTCATAAAACTTACTGACTGAGCACAGCGCCTATCGGTTAAAGGGATACCCGTATAGGCCGACACACCCGATGCCGCTGTAATACCTGGCACAATAGCAAAGGGAATATTGGCATTTGTGAGTGCATCGGTTTCTTCGCAGGTTCTTGCAAATAGGGCTGGGTCACCGCCTTTTAACCGCACGACAATGTGACCGTTGCTTGCCAATTCAACCACGCGCTTACAAATAGCATTTTGGGTAAAGCTATGCTTTTTGCAGCGCTTCCCTACGTACTCTTTCACCACTTTAGAGGGAATTAGCGCGAGAATATCTTCGCTGACTAAGGCATCGAACAGCACGACATCGGCTTGTTGTAACAGACGAAGCGCTTTCAGGGTAAGTAACTCGGCATCGCCAGGGCCAGCACCAACTATGAACACCTGCCCTTGTTTATGACCTTCATTTTGCCTGCTTGCTAACTTCAACCACCTGCCTAAGTACGAATGCTTAGCGGAAGTTTTCGAATTGTCGAAGCACTGGCGTGTCGTCGATGTCGTGGTAGAAATAGCATCGTGATAAAAAAGATTAAACAAAGGTTTCTGCTGTTTGAATAAGGTGCGCAAAAACGGTAACGACCAACTGGATGCAATTGACATGATTTAACGCTCCTAAATAGATTGAATTTCTATGACTAAATGCTTGTCGATAAGCTGAGACAAGGCGGGCTTGCAAGAACCACAGTTGGTGCCGCACTTTAATGCTTCACCAAGCTCTGCCACCGAACTACAGCCTTCTTCAACGGCATTTGTAATGGTCTTTTCTCGTACTTCAAAGCAGCTACAAACTACATCGCCATTTAGAAACGCTTCATCCACCTGGCCTCGCAATAAATTGCGCTGTATGTCTGTGGAAATAGATGTATTGAGAAGACTGGCTAGCCATTCGTTAGGTACTGACCATGTGCTTGTTGAATGTGGCGCTGCCGCCGCTGTTGTATGTGCGTCTGCTGGAGCCCTTGCAGTCTTTTCTGGCTCATTGCCTAAAAACGCCGCGAAACAGAGTACGTCATCGACAAGTGCTAAGCATACTGAGTATGCATGGTGATGAAACTGCAATAGCACCGCGTTTTGCGGCAGCAGAGGTATCAACCCTTGTGTAAAATCTCGACGACCTTTGTTCGAAGCTACGTTTAATACTGATAGCGCTTCTTCAGTACTACTTTCTTTTGATGTAGCGCTTTCGGCCTCAAGCGGAGTTTTGTTCCAGTAATCACACATTTCCTTTAGCGTATCATGATTATCAATGTTTGGATTATCAATGCTTGTTTTTAAGCTGTGTGACGATTGTATTTTTGATGAAAAAAAGAGTTTCCCATAGGTAGCGTAATGTACAGGCGCAATGGCCACAGCAGCGTGTTTTAATTCAGGCTGCCCTGAAATAGGGTCTACCGCGCTGGCGTAAAGTGCACCTAGCTTACTGTGAGACCCCCATTGTGCCGACCAATGAATGGGAATGAATACTTCCCCTTTGCGCATATCCGTATCCATTTTTACAGGGTAGATAACTGGGGCGTCTTTACATACTGCACTTGAAAGAGAAACAAGATCTCCGCTTTCAACGCCCAATTCAGCTGCATCTTTAGGGTTGATATGCACGTATGCGCTGGGCATATGGGCAAGTAACTTTGCGGCTTTACCTGTGCGCGTCATAGTATGCCATTGATCTCGCGCTCGACCGCTGTTAACTACAAAAGGGTAAGCATCTGATGTCACCTGCAATGGCGCTTTATAGGTTACTGGGATGAGCTTAGCTTTACCGCTAGGCGTCGAAAACTGCTTATCTTCAAAGGGGCGCTTGCTAATAAGATTAGGCTTATTGTTTGCTTCGAGCTTAGCGCCAGGTGAAGACGTATTTAAAGCTGCGTTATAAAAAGGCCACTGAACAGGTGATAGACCATTGTACTGAGCTTCACTAAGCCCTTGCAAAGGTGATAGGTCTAACTGGCGTTTACCATTATTGTGATAGCCAGTTAAGCCAGCGTATTCGCAGAATATTTGTGACGGATGGGTAAAGTTGAATGCCTCGCCAAAACCCATTTTAGCCGCCACGTTACACATGGTTTGCCAATCGTGTTTTGCACTTCCAGGTGGGGGCAATATACCGCGCTGACGTGAAATACGGCGCTCTGAGTTCGTCACTGTGCCGTCTTTTTCCGACCACCCCGTGGCAGGAAGGGCAATGTGAGCGTAGTTAAGCGTATCATTCGATTCAACAATATCAGACACTACGACCATCTCGCACTTTGAAAGTGCGCGCTCAACTTGCCCGCGATTGGGCATACTGACAACAGGGTTAGTACCCATTATCCAAACGAATTTAACCTTGCCACTTTCTATTGCGTTAAAGAGGTCTACAGCTTTGAGCCCCTGCCCTTTGGGCATAACAGGTGCGTCCCAGTAGGTTTTTACTGCTTCGATATGCTCAGGGTTTTCTAAATCCATGTGGGCAGCTAGCATGTTAGCTAAACCACCGACTTCACGCCCCCCCATGGCATTGGGCTGACCTGTGATGGAAAACGGCCCACACCCGTCTTTGGCAATCAAGTCTGTAGCTAGGTGGCAGTTAATAATGGCTTGGGCTTTATCTACGCCAGCAGAAGACTGGTTCACGCCCATAGAATAAAAAGTAATGGCACTAGATGCTTCACAGAATGCGCCGAAAAAAGCCTTAACCTTGCTTTTTTCTATACCGCATACGCTAGCCACGTCATCCAGCGTTAAGCTACTCGCACTTTCAAGCGCTTTATCAAGCCCCTCGGCATAGGTCTCTACGGTGGTCCTATCTATTCTACCTTGTGCGTTTGCATAGCTTAGCAAGCCGTTAAACAGCGCTACGTCGCTACCTGGTTTTATAGGAAGGTGTAAGTCGGCTATCGTACAGGTTTCGGTTTTGCGCGGGTCGACGACAATGACTTTCATATTTGGGTTCTTCAGCTTTGCTCGCTGAATGCGCTGAAAAAGCACGGGGTGCGCCCACGCCGTATTGCTGCCGGTGATGACTAATAAATCTGTACACTCTAAGTCGGTGTAATCACAAGGCACCACGTCTTCACCAAAGGCGCGCTTATAAGCGGCTACGGCTGATGACATGCAAAGACGAGAGTTGGTATCTATATTGGCACTGCCGATATAACCTTTCATAAGTTTATTGGCAATGTAATAGTCTTCGGTGAGAAGCTGGCCTGATACATAAAAAGCAACGGCATCCGCGCCATACTGCGCAATGGTAGATGTGATCTTATCCGCAATAACATCGGTGGCCGTGTCCCAATCCACCGGTTGACCTGCTATGGTTGGGTGTAGCAAACGTCCATTTAGGTCATTTGTTTCAAGCAGGTTGGTTCCTTTAACACACAATCTTCCATAATTGGCGGGATGCTCTGGCGTGCCTTTAACAGTGTCCAGGGTTATGGCACGCGTGCTTACGTTGCAACTGATATCTACACCACACCCTACGCCGCAGTAAGGGCATGTTGTTTGTCTTAATTGTTCAGACATCATGTCGGGTTGTCGTGTAGCCATATTCATGTCATTACCTTTTTCGATTTCGCAGTAATTGAATGCGTTTTTGCAAGAAGGTTTTATTCATATGGGCATTCAAATAAGGGCTGTTCGCTTAAATGCCTACAAATACCTTCTCGCCCTCTACCTTTACAGGGTAAGCCGTGACGAATACATCATCGTGCTCTTTACACAGCCCCGTTTCTAAAAAGTAATGCTCTTTGTACAGCGGCGAAGCGACAACTGGTGCGCCGCCTATCGACCCCAAAAGCCCACGATAAAGCACGTTTGCTTTACCAATAGGATCGTAGTTACTAATGGCAAAAACCTGAGTTTCGCCCTTTATTTTCAAGCAAAAAAGCGCTACTTGCTGTGAGTCAACAAGGGCGCAAACGCCACTGTTTGTCACTAGGTCCTTCGTCTCACAAACAAGGTGCCATTGCACTGCCTGTTCCGACGCTATTATGTTTTGCGCAGCTGTCATAATTTGTATCTCCTAACAAGGTTGATAAGCCAGTGGCTACACCATTAAGTCTATGGGCTACACCATAGAGACGGGAATAAATTGCTCCTTCCCTGCTACTTTTTCAGCTTCCGTGGCTGGGCGAACCTGTCCGCGCTCTGAAACAAACTGAATATTGGTGTCGCTGGCACTACTGTTTACAAATTGACGGAAACGCTTACGAGATTCAGGATCTTCAATAGTGGTTTTCCATTCGCACTGATAAGCATCAACCACAGCATCCATCTGTGCTTCAAGCTCACCATTAATGCCAAGAGCATCGTTTATCACAACGTCTTGCAAGTAAGCTAAACCGCCTTCTAAGTTATCCATCCACACCGATGTGCGCTGTAAGCGGTCGGCCGTTTTCACATAAAACATCAGCACGCGGTCGATGTACTTAATAAGGGTTTCGGTATCTAGGTCGGTGGCAAACAGGTCTGCATGTCGAGGCTTCATGCCGCCATTCCCGCACACATACAGGTTCCAACCTTGCTCGGTAGCAATAACGCCAATGTCTTTGCTTTGGGCTTCTGCGCACTCACGGGTACACCCCGAGACGGCAAATTTAATTTTGTGCGGCGCACGTAAGCCTTTATAACGATTCTCTAAGTCAATGGCAGTGCCAACAGAATCCTGTACACCGTAGCGGCACCATGTGCTGCCCACACACGATTTCACTGTACGCAGTGCCTTCGCGTAAGCATGGCCGGTTTCAAAACCACCAGCGACCAGTTTTTCCCAGATATCCGGTAAGTGCTCTACGCGCGCACCAAATAAATCAATGCGCTGACCACCCGTGATCTTGGTGTACAGGTTGTATTCTTTTGCCACTTCGCCGAGCAGAATCAACTTCTCAGGCGTTATTTCGCCACCAGGTACACGCGGTACAACCGAGTAAGTTCCATCTTTTTGCATGTTGCCAAGGTAGATATCGTTGGTGTCTTGCAGAGGAAGATGTGAAGCCTTAAGAATGTAGTCGTTATACACCGAGGCTAAAATTGAGCCGACAGCAGGTTTACAAATTTCACAACCTAAACCTTCACCATGCTGTTCAAGTAGTTCGTCGAAGGTGCGAATGCCGTTAACTTTAACAATGTGAAACAGCTCTTGTCGGGTGTGGTTGAAGTGCTCACAAATGGCTTTTGATACTTCCACACCGCGCTTTTCAAGCTCGCAATCCACTACATTTTTAAGCAGGGCGGCACAACCACCACACCCTGTGCTGGCTTTGGTTTCGCCTTTTACATCGCCAACGCTGCAGCAGCCACCTTCTATAGCTGAGACAATGTCGCCCTTTGTCACGTTTAGACACGAACAAATAGAGGCGGTGTCCGGCAGTGCATCGGCACCTAATGCTGGTGCGGCATCGGATGATGGAAGAATGAGGCTCTCTGGATGTTCAGGCAGTTCGATGCCGTTAAGCGCATATTGTAATAGCGTATCGTAGTCGCTGGTATCACCAACGAGTACAGCACCAAGCACGAGCTTTTGTTCGCTATCTATTACCAGCTTTTTATACACGCCATCAGGCTGATTCAAATAGGTGTAGCTTAGAGCACCTTCTGTACGTTCGTGTGCATCGCCAATGGAGCCCACTTCCACACCCATTAGTTTGAGTTTGGTACTCATGTCTGCGCCAGCGAACTCGGCATCGCCGCCGGTGATATGACTTACTGCGGTTCGCGCCATGGTGTAGCCAGGTGCAACCAGGCCAAAAATTTTGTTATCCCACAGTGCACATTCGCCCACCGCGTAAATATTAGGGTCAGACGTCAAGCAGTGGCTATCAATGACAATACCGCCGCGCTCACCCAGTGTTAGCGCTGACTTTCTGCCGAGCTGATCAGAAGGTCGAATACCGGCAGAGAATAAAATCATATCAGTTTCTAGTGCAGTGCCGTCTGCAAACACCATTTTATAGCGGCAAGTATCACCGGCCTCGATAGTTTGGGTTGCTTTTTGGGTATGAACGGTTACGCCTAAATCTTCAATTTTGTCTTTAAGCACGGTCCCACCGGCTTGGTCTAGCTGCACTGCCATAAGCTGTGGCGCAAATTCGACCACGTGAGTATCTAGCCCAGCTTGCTTTAAGGCATTCGCTGCCTCTAAACCTAGAAGACCGCCACCTACGACAACACCTACTTTGCTCACCGCTGCTGACGCTTCAATAGCGAGCAGGTCGTCTATGGTGCGATAGACCAAGCAATGCTCTTGGTCGTTCCCGGGAATGGGAGGCACGAAAGGATAAGAACCGGTGGCAAGAACCAGCTTGTCGTAGTTGAACACCTGCCCTTCTGAAGTCGTAACTTTATTATGGTCACGGTCAATATCGGTCACTAAGGCATTGGTGACTACGTTTACGCCCCATTCGGCGTACTGAGCGGGTGTAGTAAGCGCTAAGTCATCAGCACTCGCGCCGCTAAAAAAAGATGACAGATAAACGCGGTCGTACGCGAGGCGTGACTCGCCGCATAAAACGGTTATTTCTACATTGGCATCGCTTTGGTGAAGCTGCTCAACAAAATGATGCCCCACCATGCCGTTGCCTACGACGACAATTTGCGTTTTTGAGTCCAATGAAGTCATGGTATTCCCCTTTTTTCGGGACAAAAAAAAGCCCGCTTCAACTTTCGTTGATGCGGGCTTCGTTGCCTATTTTGCTAATACTGACACTTAAGATCAGCATACTCTAGCTAACACATTTTACGGAGTGTTATAAATCACACAATTTTCAGCGATTGACACAAATCACCAAAACACACTTTACGTTTATAGCTATCCAAGTTCAGTGCCAAAAACGTAATTCATTGGTTTTATTAAATTTACCGTAAAACAAGCATTATACAGACTTCACAACTGCACCAAACAAACGCAAAACTGTGTTTACTTGGTGCATTAAGCGCTATCAAATAACTTAGGCGAGTTTATCCGTCGCTACGCGGTAGCGAGGGTCTTCAACTACGTTAATTTCAACAAATTTGTCGGCCTTGCGAAGCAGTGAACGACACTCATCGCTGATGTGACGAATGTGAAGCTTTTTACCCTGCTCTTCGTATTTATCTGCAAGGGTATCTAGTGCATCGATACCTGATGAATCCCAAATACGTGAGTCTTTAAAGTCAATAACTACATCGTTAGGGTCGTTAGCGATATCAAACAAGTCTTTGAAATGCGATACCGAGCCAAAGAAAAGTGGGCCATCTAGTTCATAGACTTTCCAGCCGTCGTTATCAATGTGCGACTTCGCTTCGATATGGCGAGCGTGTTTCCATGCAAATACTAGGGCTGAAACGATAACACCCACAACCACCGCAATGGCAAGGTCGGCAATAACCGTAACGCCTGTCACTAGAAATAGCACAAAGGCATCTTCTTTGTTTACGCCGCGAATAATTCTGAATGACGCCCATTCGAAGGTAGCGATAACTACGACGAACATCACGCCAACAAGAGCAGCAAGCGGGATCATTTCAATAAGCGGTGCAGCAAATAGAATGAAGCCCAATAGTACAAGTGCAGCAGTAATACCGGATAAGCGACCACGGCCGCCAGAGTTTATATTGATCATGCTTTGACCAATCATGGCACAACCGCCCATACCGCCAAAGAAACCGTTAACGGTATTTGCAACACCTTGGCCAACACACTCTTTATTGCCTCGACCGCGGGTGTCCGTCATTTCATCAATTAATGAAAGGGTAAGAAGCGATTCAATAAGACCGACCAAGCAAAGAATCACTGAGGTTGGTAGTACTATCATAAAAGTTTCCCAGGTGAACGGAACCATAGGAATAGCAAAGCTAGGCAGTTCACCGGCTAGCGTTGCACTATCGCGCTGATCAGCAGGTAACAAGTCACGAACAAAGTCGATTACCGTGCGTGCTTCTAAGTCGAGACCGTGTACTAACAACGTCACCGTAACAATCGCTACAAGCGACGCAGGTACGGCTTTAGTTAGCTTAGGCAACAAATAGATTATGGCCATGGTTAACGCCACAAGACCTAGCATCCAATAAAGTAATGTACCTTCCATCCACTGTAACTCACCAGTAGCGTTAGTGACTTTGAACTGGCCTAATTGCGCCAAGAAAATTACGATCGCCAAACCATTTACGAAGCCTAGCATTACCGGATATGGCACCAGGCGGATGAACTTTCCGAGCTTGAATATACCGCACATAATTTGCAGTAAGCCGGCTAAAATAACCGCGGCGAATAGATATTGCACGCCGTGTTGGGCAACCAGTGCCACCATTACAACGGCCATGGCGCCGGTAGCACCAGAAATCATTCCTGGTCGCCCACCAATAGCGGAAGTGATTAAGCCCATCATGAAAGCCGCATAAAGACCAATCATTGGTTCTACGCCTGCTACAAATGCAAATGCTACGGCTTCAGGGACCAAGGCAAGCGCCACGGTAATACCTGATAGCACGTCGTTTTTAACGTTGCTGTCTTTACTGGTAATTAAATCGAACATGTTCTCTCAGAAGCTAAGATGTTAAACACAACAACCCACCATGGCGTACACCGCGCTATAGCAGAACACCAAGTAGGTAGGAGATTTTTTCGGCGATTCTATCATCATTGTCGCTTAAAATCTTTTAATAGATTGTTACTAGGGCCTGTTGAACGTTGATGTACAGCAAAGATCAACAGGCCCCAGCCCGAACTACTCGGCATTTACGTGATAAGCGCAGGGCTCTTTGCCCCCTTCCTTATGCTGTGAGCTTGTCAATATTTCATGTACGGTTTCAGGGCTTAATTTAATAGCGAATGCTGACAAATTGCATCGTACATGGCATCGTATAATGGTTTTTATCAACCGCGTCGTTCAATACGCTTCGATTTCTAATACGGGGCTACGATAAGACGTCGCAATAAGGCACATGTCTTATTCAACGAGGAGTTAAAGTGGTACCTTATATTCTGACTATTTTGTGCGTGCTAGTGGCAGGCGCTATTCATTGGATGTCGCCGAAGGCTTATTGGAAAGCCACTATCATGTCGACCGCCGTAATTTTACTATTTTCTGTAGCGGCATTGTTTATTTTTAAAGCATCAGGAATGCTGGTTAGCGAGCACACTGGCGAGAATGCTGATTTTTCTGGGCAAATGTTAACCATCACCACAATGATTGCCTTCTTCGGTTTTTTGATTTCGCTGTTTGTGGGCTGGTTTCTTCGCGTAGTCAGAAACTAATCTGGAAGTAAAACCACATAATTTGCAAGGCTGCACCATTTTGGCGCAGCCTCTTTCTTCCCGACGTCTTTCACCTTCCCGCCCCCTTATAAAGTTACCTTAAGTAAAAGTTTCAGCCACACCGGATGCCGCTAGATATCAGCATTCAGAGCGTTTTTGTTCACTCTGGCATTTATCTTCATTAATTCTAATAAACAGGGCATAAGTGTTGCTTGTTGCTTAAATTGAAGAACGAAGAGTTTCAAACATGGTTTCCGCATAAAAACGCATCTATCGAGATAAATGCGAAACGTATTTGCCAACAAGCAGCAGGCCTTAATATGCTTCATGAACCTGAACCGACCATTGCACTTTGTAGCGACGCGACTAAGCGTTTTTTGTTAGCGGCTAAGGTCGCTGAAATCACCGTGCTTGAGCAGCTTTCTAGCAACTGTCGTATTGTCATTGCGGTTCGTGAACTCATTCATGAATTACAAAAAGAGCGCGGGGCCAGCAATATCTTTCTTGCTTCAAAAGGCGAGCGCTATGGCAGAGAGCGAATGCAATATGTTACTGCCAGCGAACAAGCGGAATCCATGCTGAAAAGCCAATTAAAAGCCTTGTATCTGACTGATGAGATCATCACAGGTAACCCGCGTTTGCTGAGCAGCATTACACTCGCTATGCAGGCTACAGACTATTTGCCTCGCTTGAGAGAGCAAGTGAGCAAACAGCAGCTAACACCGCTTGAATCTACGCGCGCTTACAGCCGTCTGGTGGCTAGTTTACTTACTGTTATTTTTGAAGCTGCGGATATCGCGAGCGACCCGACAATTACACGCTTACTGGTTGCCTTATTTAATTTTATGCAGGCTAAAGAGTATGCAGGGCAAGAACGCGCGTGGGGCGCAATAGGTTTTGCGGAAACCCATTTTGATGCGCGCCTGTGCGAAAAGCTTACAGCACTTCAACAGGCCCAAGACCAACACTTCAGTATTTTTAGTGAGTTCAGTTGTGAACCGCACAAAGACGCACTCGATGCGTTAAACAAGAGCCCTGCAACAATTAATATCACGCAGCTTAGAAATATGATTGCACAACTTAGTGACGGCAGCCCCATTGCCGGTGAAATATCAGAAGTTTGGTTTGATGTGGCAACACGTCGTATTGATGCAATGCAGACTATCGAGGTTGCGCTCACCGAAGCCCTGACACAGCAGGCCAACAATAAAGTAGCCGAGGCAAAACATGAAATGGCGAACCACCAACAACTCCTTACGCGCTTCAATGATGAGCATGCTACTGATGGCTCACCACTTACCTTATTGTTCGACCCAAGCATGCCGGGCTTAGCGGAAGACACGAAAGAAGACGAAAACAAAACGCTTTCACTCAGCGAGCAGACAAAAACGTTATCTGCACACCGCTCTTTTTATGATTTACTGCGTTCACAAGCCCAACACATAGAAGACATGGGACGAGAACTCGAAGAAGCTAAGCGAGCAATCCAAGATCAGAAGCTGATAAGCCGAGCAAAGCTGGTCGTGATGGAGCAATTTGAGCTAAGCGAAAACACTGCGTATCGCCGACTGCAAAAACAAGCCATGAGCGAAAATACAACCATCGCGGCCATTGCCGCTAAGATAGTAAATATTGCCGCCAAAAGCGCACAACGCCCCTCAGCAAATGGGCCTCGAAAAAGGTAGATAATAGGATAAAAGACATCCTTGTCACTACTCCTACACACAATACTTTTTTACATACTCAAGCCGTGCGACTTGTACCATTTCCCTTTATATAAGCGCTCTATGACAGCAGGGTGTTCCCAACTGAACAAATATAGATAGTCGTTATTGACAAGGTCCTGCAGCATTTTGTGCTTTTGAACAATGTCATAAATTTTCGTATTCGGGGCCACAATGTAAACGCTTAGACGTTCAGGCTGATGAACCCATCGTTGACCGTTGTAAAGCGATTGTTTTGACAAACCAATACGCAAGTCACCGGAGTTACCTTCGAAAACCCCAATATTATTGTGAAGTGCGTTATGCAGGACCTTATTGCCGCTGCCTAGCTTGTTGTTGTCTGCTACAGACGCGTTGTATTGGCTATTAATCCAATTCGTCACAATCATGGGCGCCGTCATTAAAGTTTCCAATATCGATGAGTCTCGATCTGTTTGCCACGCATAGTCATGCAGGAAGGTCTTCCCTTCAAGATCAACGCCACGGGTCCTGCCTCTTGGCCCAATAATAAACGAGGAATTCCCAGCAAGCCCCCATTCGGGCTGAACCTGTGACCAATCACTCGCTCTGTGTTGAAAGCGTTGATTACGCTTTTTATCGGATTCAAACGGCAGATTTTTACTGTAGTGTTTCGCGCGTTCCTTTTGCGCTTGGTGCTTTGCATCAATAAGCAAGTTTTTAAGTTTCTCTGGAACAGGGCTATCGAAACACTCGATATCGTCGGTTGTGGTATTGTGTAAAGCGGGAATAAATCGTGTATTGCCAGCAATTTTATAGCCCATTGCTATAAGCGATTTACGCACGTCGCTGTCGTTGAGCAACTGAGCAAGTACCCTAACATTTACTTCGCCGGATTGACCTCCGCACGCGCCACAGTCAAGGCCAGCCGCATGCAAATTATTTCTTGATTTACTCCCATGACCAACCAGTAAAACCGTTGGTGCGAATATGGATATTCCCATCATTTTTAGCGCACCGGCCGCTAGAGCAACTTTATCCTCAAGGCCAATAGGGCCTTCTTTATTACTAATTTCCCATTCGCAATGGTGACTTAGGGCGTTAATTGGATTTTCTTTGCTTGATGGAAGCAAGGTGTTCTTCAGCAATTTGAAGGCGTACCACCAGCCTGCTGACTCAACCATTGAGAAACTGCCAAGAGGCGATTTACTCCATTTATGCCACATCGCTCGATGTTGCGTCATCTCAGCTCTATGGGCAACCACATTCTTCTCATTCACTCTAAGCTGCGGTGAGAGAAGCCCGGGTAACTGGGGTCTTTCGGCATCAGTGTGCTTTGGCGCATAAGAAATGGGCATTCCGAAAAAGCCTGCAAAGCCCATAGTTTTTATTGTGGGGCTTTTTAATTCTAGCGTTCGACGTATTACCTCTGAGCGTACATCGATACAAAATATTGCTTGCGTGTCGGGAGCAAGCTGCTTTGCTGGTGACGCAGAAGTTAGCTTAGATTGAAGACGCTGTTGTTGCTCATATTCATAGGCATACATCATCACCCAAAGCCCCCGCTCGGCCTCTTTTTGCCGCGCTATGCGTGAAGCTAACTGTCTAATGAGAAAGCCAAAACGTACATGAACCTGCTGTGCTTTATCCTTATCAAATTCACGATAATAGCGATAAACAATGAGCTCCCACGCCAAACGGATAGCTAATAAACCTTGCAGTTCATTGCACTCCTTAAGCCACGTTCTATATGCGATATAAGAGGACCAACCGTTTAGGTTCATAATCAGCGCATAAAAATAATCTTTAGCGTGTTGTGAAGAAATGTTTAGCTCATCTACTGCTTCTTTTAACAGCGTATCAACGTCACTCGGCAAAGAACTAAATATTTTTTTCAGGCTCTTCGTATTCATTAAAACGCTAATACCACTATCGTGTTTAAGACCGTTCAACCAGCTTTTATAAAGGGTATTTGCAGGAGTATTTCCCTCAATTTGCACTAACGGTGATTCGTGCTGAAAATAGGCAGCACAAAACTGACTTATCTGAAATATACATTCTTCTTCCCATGTCATTTCATTATTGCTGCGATAAGCGTCGAAGTGTTTCGTAAGCAAAGGTAAGGTCACAGCAGAGCGTTCATTTTCCATTGACGCAATAAATATATCTTTATTTACGCCAACATCATATTGCGCCAAACTATGCTCTATGGCTTTATCTGAAATAGCGCCTTCTTTATAAAGGTCAAGCCAGTAAGATGCGGGCATCAATGCAGTAATACCCGTGAGTGCATGAACCCTTGCCGATACATCTTGAAAAGGCTTGTCGATAAGCTTCCAAAAGGGGTTTACCGCAATTAGCTTATCGAGAGGAAAATTAGGCGCGACACTGCCACAGGCTTCTGCTGCCGCTCGCTGGATACGCTTTTCATCAAGACTCGACGTATTGAGAGATACGATTGCCATTATTTGCTCCCTATCTGTGTAATTGACGCTGATTTCTGACGCTTTCCTGTGTTTTGCCTAAGTGTAACTGGGGCAATTTTAAGTGTGATCTTGGTAAACCATTCATCAAGGTAAAGCCCACCGAAAAGCAATTGCTTAAACTGTTGCACTGTTTTTTTGTGCCCGTAGGAAAGCATGACTAAATGAATAATAAAAAGTGCTGCAATAATGCTCACCACCCATGTATCAACGGGTGAGAACATGTCAGCTGGCTGCGGGTAGCGATAAAGAATCGTTTCAGCAACAAAGGCTTTAACGTAGCTGTAGAGAGTAACCAAGCCAATTGAAACACCCACTAGGATATAGAGCTGAGTCTGATCCGACGTTGCGGTTCGCATGGCAATGTAAGCAGTAAACGCTAAGGTAACGAGAACCCAAGGGCTTGCAGGGCCTTGATACTCGGTGAGTGAGAAACTTGCTAGTACTATCAGCGAGGTAACGAACAGCGCGTTTAACCAATCCGCAAATGTAGGTGTTCGCTGTGCACTGATATCATGCTCAAGTGCTTCATAAACCGCTGAACCTGAGTTTAAAAACGCGTATGCCTTATAAAACGAGTGGGCAACGAGGTGAATTAACGCGAGCGCATAAAGCCCAAGGGCACATTCTATAAGCATTAGTCCCATTTGTGACGACGTTGACCACGCAAGGCGAACCTTAACCGTGACACGGGTGGTCATTGCTAATGCGCTGAAAAATACGCTTAGGCCTGCTCCAATACCCAATATCCACTGGGCTTCAGAATAAAGTGAAATTAGCGGTGCGAAGGCTAATAAGAGGTATCCCCCTAAATTAATAACGCCTGCGTGAAGTAATGCGCTGACAGGTGTTGGTGCTTCAACAATATTAATTAGCCACCCATGTGCAGGTAATTGGGCACACTTAATTAGTGCGGCAAACGAAATAAGGCATGCTGCAAATAGTGAGTAAGAGGATTGCTGCGCACTGAGAGTTAAAGCGACAACGCCGTTTGCTTCACCGGCAGAGGCATTACTTATAAGTGTAAAAATGTCGTTGATATATAGCGTGTCAAAAGCGCTATATAAAAGAATAAACGCGCCAGCCATCAGCAACTCGGATGCTCTGGCTAGTATGAACTTCTTGTGAGCCGCCACAACTGCTCGCGACCTTTCCGGATAAAGAAGTAACAACCTGTGCAGAGAAAGACTAACCGAGAGCCAACCTAACCAAAAGATCACAAAGTGATTAGCTAGTATTGTTACCACAACTGATGCCAAGGTTAGCTGCATCCATTTTAAGAATCGAGGATAACATGCTTCGCCCACAAAATAGTTTCTTGAGAATCGCATTAAAATCACACCAATGATAACTACTGTTAAGATAACTGCGGATTTCACTGGCGAGAGTGTCACTATCATACTATCGAGGCTGGGTGAGGCTGGTGAAAATAGCCCCACCAGAAGAGAGAGCGAAAATAGTGCTATGGTGCCCCAAATCGCCACTCGCTCAACGTATAGCTTTGAAAATACTGTGTTCTTCGAGCCGCTGAACCATGACATGGCAGTCAAAAATAGCGGTAGTAAAATTAGTAAAAATGAACTTGTTTGAGACGACATGCAATCCTCCTTTTCCTGCCTTGAAGTAGAGCACGCCCAAGTAATTATAAAAAATATATAATTATAACAAATTCATTCTATTTAATTTAATTGTTAAAATTAACTCACGGATAAAATCATTTATATTCAGAAAATTAGGGGAATTTGTTAATTTTATAGTTCTAAAATATATATCATTTTCATTTAAATAATCCATTTTGATTAATTTTAAAGACATTGCATGATGCACTTAGAAAAAACTGCTGAGAACTTCATGAATTACAAAACTTCTGTACTGCGCTTTCCAAAAGACGTTGCTACTGCTGCGGAGCTTATAAGGCAAGGTGAATGCGTTGCTTTAAAAACCGAAACTGTCTACGGGCTAGCAGCCGACGCAACGAACGAAGATGCAATTGGAAGAGTATTTGAAGCAAAAGGTAGACCTGCTGATAACCCGTTGATAGTGCATATTGAAAGCGTTGATGACATGTCACATTGGGCCAAAGACATACCGGATATTGCGTACAAGTTAGCAGACGTTTTTTGGCCTGGCCCCTTGTCTTTGTTGTTGAAAAAGCAGCATTGGGTATCAGATAAAGTGACGGGCGGCCACGACACTATTGTGCTTCGAGCTCCTGCAAGTGAAAACTTTATGTCGCTAATCCGGGCTACGAAAAAAGGCTTGGCAGCCCCCTCTGCTAACAAATATAAATTCATTAGCCCCACCTGTGCAGAGCATGTTTTGAGATCACTAGACGGACGTATTGCTGCCGTTGTAGATGGTGGCCAATCAGGTGTTGGTATCGAATCGACTATTTTAGATATTACGACACCCATTCCCACTATTGTTCGCCCCGGACCTATCGATGATTTGATGATAGAGCAAGCGCTGAGCGAGCCTGTTAAGTATGCCGACAACTTAGGTGTGACCGTACCCGGTAGCGCCAAACAACACTACCAGCCGAACACCCCTGTGCAATTACTTTCAACAGAGGCGTTGTCCAAAATGCAGCTTCGTGCTGATGAAGGGGTGATTTCCCACACGGCTGATTCAGTAAATGTGAAAAGTAAAAACTGCAATGTATTGCGACTACCTAGAGATCCCGCTAAGTACAGTGCGCATTTCTACTCGTCTCTTTATCAACTCGATATGCAGAGTTTACGCTGTATATATTTAGAGGAAACGCCTAGCGATAACTCGTGGTTAGCGATAAACAATCGAATAGGCCGAGTCGTGGCTAGATAGCGGTTCTATCTATTACGTCATAACCGTGATGTCGCTTTTGGCGTTATCAATGAGCTTTTGAACTTGGGGTGTTATTTTCTTTTTAGCGAGTGTTACAGCATAAAAATGCTCGTATGCATCTGGTAAACTCTGCTGAACATAAAGAAGACCATTGGCAACTTCGTCTCGAACAACAACAGACGGCATTACAGAATAAGCGCCACTATCTCTCGCGAGAAGCCTCAGCATTGCCATATCGTTAGTTTCAGCTTTTACGTTGGGCGTATATTGTGCTCGAGCACAAGCAATACTAAAGGCCGAGCGTATTTCACTGTTTTGCGAAGGAAGGACCCACGAGGCATCAGCATAGCTCTGAGGAAATTTTCTTGCTTTTCGGGGTTTTGCCGGTCCAATTATTTCAATAGCTTGTCGAGAGACTAATTCACTGTGCCAAATGCCTTTTTGTTGACCTAGCTCTATATTGTGGTTCGTAAGAATAATATCGAAGCGAAAGCTAGATAGACCGTCAAGAAGATTACTTAAGCCAGCCGTCTGCAACGAGAAAGTGGTAAATTTGTCGTTTATTAATGGCAAAGTAAAGCTTTCTACAAAGTTTCTCGATAAGTTAGAAAGAACACCAATAGCCACATGGCTGGACTGAGAGGGAATACCTTTATTTATCAGGTTTTCTAGCTCTTCTCCCTTTGAAAATATTTCATCCGCATACTCTAAAACCTGCTTCCCTTGAGAGGTAAGTATTAACTTTCGCCCCTCTCTTTTCAGTAAGGTTACACCTAAATTCTCTTGGAATTGTTTAAGTTGCGCTGAAATTGCAGACTGAGACAAGTGAATCTCGTTTGCCACCTGAGTGAGGTTCCCGGTATTTGCTACACGCCAGAAATAGTAAAGGTGGTGATAGTTCATTCTAGCCATGTACAAAACCCTAATAACTTAAGCAAAATAACCACGTTAAACAAAACGTTTACTGACGCTCATAATATACAATAAATCAAAAGGCTGCAGCCTTTCTAATATAAAGATTATAAAGGAAAAGCCGTGGCTTTCGCTCATTCATTTCGCTGAAGTAGACCTTTACAATTTCGCATGTGTTTTTTAACTACCTTCAACAAAGGCCAAGTCTTAAGCCAATTTTTAGACCTTACTCGCTGTTCAAAAACATCAGACCTTGGATATTTGGGATTAATACTTATCGTTCCAGCAAAGTTTGCTTCTAAGCCAAAGGGGCAGATTATGTCTACATCATCATTCGCTAAGAGGCGAACCGCTACGCAGGTTTCCTTCTCTATCCAATATGAAATGGCGTCATGACAACTTCGATAAGCAGAGTGATTATGTGCCAGATGCATACGCGCTTGGTTTTTAACCTGCCAGTTAGCGTGTGGTACGAGGCGGGAGAGTTCATGTTGAAACAATTGCTCCTGCGACTTAATTGCATATAGCGCTTCATGGTAAAAATCTAATTGGGAAAGTGATTCTTTTGTGCTTTTATATTCAGCGCTACTGTTGGGTATAGTAACTTTATCGCAAAAGTAAACGACATCGATATCATTTAGTGGGGTAGGCGAAACCTTTTGATGTAGTTCATCCCAAATGGCATTTCGAACAAACCCTGCGCCAATATACCCTTGTGGTAATGCAAGGGTACGTAAGGCACGAAGGCACCGCATTTTAAAGGGATCGCGCTTGATTATCTCACCGAGTCGTTTACACAACTCATCTTGTTTAGGCTTCACGTTTGATACGCAGTTTGCGTTTCCACTTAATAACATAAAAGCAAAACGCCGCCATGCTTCCACCGGCAAACCATCCTGCGATAATATCACTCGGCCAATGCACACCGAGTAAAACGCGGCTCAGCCCAATACAAAACACCAGGAAGGCGGTGGCAACATAAATCCATATTCGCACTTTCGTACTTTGCGATAATTGCGTGAGTAAATTCGCCAGATAGAAGTATACCAGGGTAGATAGCGTAGCGTGCGCCGATGGAAAGCTTTGCGTGTACACATCAACATGCTGCATGGTAAGCGATGGACGCGGCCTATCGATACCTGCTTTTAGTAAAAATGTCATCGCAATTCCCGCTGCTACAGCACTAACAAACGTTAACGCCTTTTTCTTCTCTCCCGCCATGCCCAAGGCTCCAGCGACTGATACCACCACGAAAATAAGCACCGTATTGCTGCCTAGCGCTGTGGTATCTCTAAGCACATCGCCCCGCCAGCCTTCCACACTACCAAGGGTACTAAGCGCTTCAAATACGCTGTTGTCAAAAGACGTTAGCACGCCCATATAAACAAAGAGCATCACAAGTAAAAAACCAGTTCCCAAGAATAATACTTGAATGGCTGGGGTCTTAATAAAATCGACGTACGGGGCAAACGTACCGCTATTTTTCATATCGCTGCTTTCCATTTCACTCATTCTGTTCCACTTCCAATCGTTACGATAAAAAGCGTTATTTTTTGTACTTGCTCCCACCGAGGCAATCAGGAGAAGTTAGAGGCTGTCCGCCACGCGCTTCCCACTCGGAGGGTGTATATGTATGAAGTGCTAACGCATGTACCGGCCCTTGTAGCGCCTCAGCAGCAAGGCCGTTGATTTCTCTATGCCTGGCAATCAGTCGTTTTCCTTCGAAGGCATCACTCACCACTGTCACTTTAAAGTGGCTTTGCGCCCCATCGGGCACATTATGCATAAAACTTTCATCAACCACTTCTAAATAACTCGGGCTAAGTGCTGTTTCAATAGTTGACTCAAGAAACGTTTTTACTTGCATTTTGGCTTACCTTGCTCTTTGAATAAGATGTCGAAATGTAAGGTTAATTCTACCACCGATAGGCTTAGCCGTCTTCGCAATACCATGTACATAATGGCTTTGTGTTGCTCCTGCCATAATCAATACGCTGCCGTGCTCAAGTACTTGCGTATACTTTTCTTTTGTTTCTTTATGTTTAAAGACAAACGGTCTTGCTTCACCTAACGTCACTGAAGCAATAACAGGGTTCATGCCTAACTCAGGCTCGTCATCAGAATGAAAGCTCATGCTGTCTTTACCATCTCGATACCAGTTAGCAAGAACACTGTTAAACCGTGTGCCGTAACTTTGTGCACACAGAGCCTCGCACTTTGCTTTTATTGACGAAAGACTCTTCGTCCATGGGTTTGGCGCCATGGTTAAATTAGAGTAGGTATAGGTGCACTCTGGGTCGCCATGCCAGCTTTGTAAGCGCGGTATTTTTACCGACTTTCCAAATAACTTAATCGTGTCCTGTTGCCAAGGAAGTTCATTTTTTAACAAGGCAAAGAAGCTATCTGCGTCATCTTGCGACAATGCACTGGGAAAGTACCTAACATCAGCCTCGGATAATGGCAGTTTATAAGGCGACGCTTCGTTTCGGGGTGCCTCAAATAGAGAGTATTGCATACGTACGTTTTTCGCTTCCCTTGGTGCTTAGTCTTAGCTTAATAATGAAAGTCAGTGTTATCTATGCTTAACTTTATGCTGCTAAATACGCAAGCACCGTGTAAGTGGATTGATTTTTTGACCTCCCATCCTTTCGCTGATTCAGGAAATGTCTTTCATTCCGGCATGCTTCAGTAAAACAGCAGCAGTTATTGGCTAGAGTGCTACCGAGGGTATGATAAGATACACACTTATAATTCATCAAATGCACATTCGCTTTAGTGAATGTCGTGAGCCTTTCCTAAAATACAGACGCTAATGAATACAGAATTTATTTTTGCCGACCGACAATTCTCACTTATTCGCTACCCTGAAAAGCATCAACATATAAGCCTTCAGGCTTGGGATAGTGCCGACGAACTCATTATTGAGCACATTGAATCGTTATTGAGTGAAGGAGCTTTTCCAATCGGTACCGGTGAAAGTGATGGCTCAATGATGATCTTTAACGATGATTTTGGTGCGTTAGGCTGCTGGTTCTCGCATTTAGCGCCTTACTGGGTATCTGACTCTTACATATCATTGCGTTCTTTACACGAGAACCTAAAAGCTAACCAATTATTAGATACATCAGATAATGATAAATCAGAGGCGCTAAAAACGGCTCCTGTGCAAACACTTACCAGTGTTGAAAGTTCAACGTTTTCTCCAGCAGAAGCTCCCCAAATTATTGTAGTAAAAGTCCCACGTGCACTTGCGCTGCTAGAACAGCAGCTTATTGACTTACAGAAATATATTACACCTGACACTCAGATCATCGCGACGGGCAAAGTAAAAGCCATCACAAAATCTGTGCTCAACCTTTTTGAGCGATATATTGGCCCCACAACCACTTCTCTTGCAAAAAAGAAATCGCGGCTAATTTTCGCTTCGCCTCGACCATCTTTAAAGCAGGCTGACTCGCCTTACCCTACCCGCTGGCAGTGTAAAAGCACAACAGGTATAACGCTAAACATAGATAACCTAGCCAACACATTTGCACGTCAGTCATTAGATATTGGTGCGCGCATTATGTTAGAGCACATGACGATAAGTGCTAATGACGTGGTGGTAGATTTAGGTTGCGGTAATGGCGTATTGGGCGTCAATGCATTGTCTCTTGCGCCGGATGCCAAGGTTATATTTGTGGATGAGTCTTATATGGCGTTAGAGAGCGCAAGACTAAACGTGCTCAATAACTTTCCAGATAAGATCGATCAGTGTGAATTTGTGGCAAGTAACTGTTTAGAAACCCTTCTGCAGCGTGAATACAAACCCGCTGTTACCAAAATATTGTGTAACCCACCGTTTCATCAACAAAACGCCATTACCGATCATATTGCATGGCAGATGTTCACCGATTCACGAGAATTGCTTATAAAAAGTGGGCATCTTGTTGTGGTGGGTAACCGGCACCTGGACTATCACATTAAACTTAAAAAATTGTTCGGTGGTGCCAAGGTACTTGCGAGCGATAAAAAGTTCGTTATCTTAGGCACTGCGAAACGCTAGGTGCGAAAAAGAAATACGCGAATTAAGGATTAAATTTAAAGGCATTTTTATGAGAAAAATACTTTTACCACTGCTAACGGTCGTTATGTTGATAGGCAGCAGTTCAGCAGCTATGGCAAAGAAAGACGATGGCTCTCAGGTTCAGCCAGATAACTATTATCCACGGGTAAAGATTGAAACTACCATGGGTGATATCGTGGTAGAACTGGACAGAAGACGTGCGCCCATTACGGTAAATAACTTCCTTCGCTATGTAGATAAGCGTGCTTATGAAGACACCATTTTTCATCGCATTGTGCCGGGCTTTGTGGTGCAAGGTGGCGGTTATACGACCGACTTCAATGGCAAATCAAATTTCCCCGATATCTTTAACGAGTCTGGTAACGGTTTGACCAACGACCTACACACCATAGCAATGGCGAGACAGGGTGACCCGCATACGGCAAATCGTCAGTTTTTCTTTAACGTAAATGACAACAGTAGCTTAAACCCGGGCAGAGATTGGGGCTACGCAGTGTTTGGCGTGATTGTGGACGGTGAAGATATTGTTGATGCCATGTCGGAAGTAGAAACCGAATACTCAATCCGCTTAAACGCGAATAACGTTCCGATTGAACCAATCATTATTAAAAAAATGACCGTGCTACCGCCGTTGTAACGCTAGGGCAAAATTACGGTAAGAACTTTTGAAAAAAACAGCCATAGAGGACGTTCCTTTATGGCTGTAAATCCAGCCTAAACAAATGCTGCTTTGGGAAGGTTTTATCGAAGTAAAATCCCAGCTTTTTGAATCCTAAACGTTGTAAAAGCCTTTGCGATGCCATATTTTCTGGGTGGGTCATCGCGGTTAAAAAGCGATATCCTTCGGAAGCAGACCAGGCTATAACGCACTGACATGCCGCATAACATATGCCACGACCTCTTGCCTCTGGCAGCATAGCAAAGCCTAAATCAGGACACTCAAACGCAAAACGATTAAATAGCCCACAAACGCCCAAAGGCTGTTTCGTGTCTGTCGCCTCAACGGCAAGCAGGCCATATCCCCACTCTTCTCTTTGCGCATTTGTTCTGCCGATATAATCGCACGCATTGTCTAGTGTATTGACATTTTTACTTCCAATATATTTAAGCCATAACGGGTCCTGCTGAAGCGCAAGTACCCACTGCTTATCGTCGAAAGTAAGGGGCCGCAATGTAATATCATTCCTTGTAAAAATAGAGCTATTTGTATTCACAATGAACCTTTCGCATGAGCGCTTTCGTTATTTATAAACACTAGCCCTTTGCTAAAATATTGTCTATGCGCTTGATAGCTTCATTATTCACTTTTGCCGCCCGCGGATAATTCGGTTTTGCCCTGTCATTTACCCTTGGATGCTCCCACAGCGAGGTATGAGTTACAAAACGCTCAACTTCTTTAATGCCACCGTGTTCTAAACAGCCGGCCAAGCAGGTGTCAACGTACGTCTGGTGAACGGGAAATTCTTCACTTGCTGGTTCGCACGCTAGGGTTTCACAAATCCAGAAGGTGAATTGAGACAGCACATTGTCTATCAACGAAGACTCATCGGGTTCATGAAGGTGAAAATTAAGCGCGCTGGGACTTACCTCAACAAACCGATAATCTTTTTCTCGCTCCTGTAAGGCAGGGTTAATAAGGGTAGGTATGAGCTGGGCATTTAATTTGCTGTGCGAGTTGGCCAATGCGCCAACGTAAGTCTGTTTTTCTTGAAGACTACGCGTTACCCACGCCCGTTCAAAGCCTGAAACCGTTACAGGGATCCCTTTTGTGAAAATGTTCGAGTAGCGCTCTCGACTCTCTTTACTTAGCAAGCTTCCATAACCTAACACCATGTGTTTTTCACTTTGAGTATTTAGCCAACTCGCCAATTCAATCATTGTCACCTCTATTCCGTAGCCAGTTTCAGATGTTCATAATACCAATCCGCATAGATAAGTGCCCACTCAGAAGGCGCTGGCGAGTTTCCTAGCGAAGCGTGGGAATGCCGGAATGGCTGTTCCCTTTCAAATTCCCAGAATGAAGCTAGGAAGCTTGCCAGACCTTCCCGAAGGGCGAGTTTAAAATGTCCGTACTCTTTGTTGTGTCACCTTGATGTAGAGCCACTATACCTGCGGTAACACGCCGCGATTACGAACATTTTAACTCTCGCTGAGTGGGTAATTATCTATGCGGATTGGTATGCTACGCTTTTATCAAGGTTTAGTTTTACAGGAAAAATAAACAATCAGTGCATTTTTTCTTGGTCTAAAACGAGAAAGGCGATGCACTGAGTCTCCTCAATGCATCGCCTTTATTTTTTCGCAAGGGACTTGTTTGGTTAAAACAACGCTCTTACACCCATAGTGAAGTTTCTACCTGGAAGCGGCGCTTGGTCTTTCAAGAAAGATGTATGCACGCGTGCCTCTTCGTCAGTAAGGTTTTCACCACGGGCAAATACAACCCAATCGATACCTTGAGCACCAAACTCATACTGCACACTGGCATTGACCAAGGTGTAACCGTCTGTAGCTGTCTCGAATGACGCCACTTCAGTTTGATCGTCATACCACGTAAAGCCCACATCGGCGCTAAAGCCATCATTTACATAGCTCAGTTCACTACCAAAGCGTAGCGGTGGCGTGCGTGGAAGATTGTCATCTTCTACTTCCGCGCGAATATAGTCACCAAACACGGTTAAGCGCAGCGTGTCAGTCAGGTCTACGTAAGTTTCTGCTTCGAAGCCCCATATGTCTGCGTCAGCCTGCTGAAAGTAATAGATTGGCAAGCCTTCTTCATCGCCGTGCTCGTCATGTCCGTGCCCTTCAAGCTCGCCTTCTAGCTCTTCGTCCTCATGCTCGCCGTGTTCTTCGTGCTCACTAAGTGCAATCAGCCCCGTACTTGTTTGGAAAATATAGTCATCAGCCTGATTGTAGAAGAAAGACGCACTGTAGCCCCAGCTTCCGGTAAATTTACGAAAAGTAATGTCTAGGTTGGTGCTTACTTCTTCTTTTACCCCTTTGAGGCCCTCTTCAATATGCCCCTCTTCGTCCATATCAAACACCAAGCCTACTTCGTAGCTTTGGGTTGCTAAGTGCTGACCCGCTGAGAACAGTTCCTGCTGACTAGGTGCTCGCTCGCTGCGTGACAATGTAACGGCAATTGAGTGACCTTCCTGGTATTCCCAGTTTGCGCCAGCTGAAAGCGACAGGCTGGTAAAGTCATAGTCTGGGAAGTTGAAAGCAACAGCGTGCTCTTCATGCTCTTCATCGTGTTCTTCACCCTCGTGTTCCTCGCCTTCATGCTCTTCATGCAATACGTCAAGTTCCACTTCACTGGCTTCAGCGTCCAACGTGGTGCGCTCCAGTCGACCACCAAGCTCAAAAGTAACGTCACCTACTTTCTTCTGCTCAACGATGTAAAGCGCGTAACTAGACGTCGTATTGGCTGGCGTAAAGGCTTCTTCACCCACTGCATTGTAATCGCTATGGTTAAACTGTAGCCCGAACACCCCGTGCCAACCATTCACTTCTTCGTGATAAGCAGATAGGCGGATATCGCTCGATTCGTTTGTAAATACGGTACCAGGCTCGCCGTCTTCAATTTCCGCATGTTCATAGTCAGTGTAGGCAGCAGCAAATTTGAGGTTTGTTAGGCCACGTACAGGAGAGTGCCACTCGCCTGCAGCTTGATAACGAGTCATATCCACATCAAGCAACACACCTTCTTCACTATGCTCTTCATGATCATGCCCTTCATGATCGTGATCTTCACCTTCAAGATCTTCATCGTGCTCGTCGTGTTCTTCCTCACCGTGGGCATGGCTATGACCAGGCACACCATATTCATTGTCTAACTGCTCAACCGCGAAACCGAAGTACCCCTCGTCAGCCACATAAGATAAACCAGCAACAATGTTGCTTGTTTTCATGGCGCTGCTCTCTAATACACCGTTTGGCTCATCTTCATCCGGGTCAATAGACGCAAAACCTGGAATATCTGCATTATCTGTATCGCGATAAAAACCATCTACATGCCAAACAATATTACCACTGCCACCCGTCACATCGGCGCGGGTGTAAGAACCATTGTTTACTGTGCTGTAGCTAGTTTCAGCCTCGCCTTCAACGCCTTCAAGCTGATACTGAGGAATACGCTTATCAACCACGTTGACTACACCGCCAATGGCCCCACTGCCATATTGGAGCGTCGCTGGGCCGCGCAAAATTTCCACCTGAGTGGCGCTTGACAGTGTGGTGGCTACGTTATGGTCGGGCCCAACACGAGATACGTCAGAAACATCCAAGCCATTTTGAACAATTTTTACACGTGGGCCATCGTTACCGCGAATAACAGGACTGCTAGATACAGGGCCAAAATAGGTACTGTGAACCCCCGGGGCATTTTTAAGCGTTTCACCTAGCGTTGGCGCTTCAATTTTACGTAATTTTTCAGCACCGATGACTGTAACTGGCGTAACCGATTCCAGTACCGACGATTGAAGTGCGTTAGCGGTAACCACAATATTTTCGACCGATGAAGGTTTTAAAACGAAGTCGACGTTTTGATCGGCAGTTACGTCACCTAAGTCGTTGTCACCGTGGATATAGTTGGAAGAGTAAACATGTAGATGAATATGTGGCTGTTTTACGTCGTCAAAGCGGTAAACACCGTTTTCGTCAGTGTATGCTACACGGCGACTACCTTCTATTTTAACTTCGGCCCCTGCGACTGGCTGACCTGCCGTGTCTGTGACCTTTCCTGTTACCGTGGTGGCATACACAGGCGCACTTAACAGCCCTGCTATGGACAAACTTAGCAGCGAACGCATTTTCATGGGTATTCCTCTGAGGATGTTATAACATTATTTAGTGATGTTATAACATTTTTCAGCATTGCTTGACGCATGTCAACCGCAGAATAACGTAACTTCACCTTTATCTAGCGCAATTTAATGTTTCTTAACAGTGTGAGCGCCAAAGTCCTGTTTTTCGCTCTCCTGTTCATCCAAAAAGGCCCTATGCTCTGCTTACCGTAAAGTTAATTACCTCTTGAATGTGCTTTGCATTCGTTTTGAGCATAAGTAATCTGTCGATACCCAGTGCCACACCCGCACAAGGCGGTAACCCCGCGTCTAACGCGCTTAGAAAGTGCTCATCGATAGGTTTTACGGGAAGACCAGCCGCCTTACGCTTCTCGTTGTCCGTTTCAAAGCGCTGACGTTGCTCGCGCGCAGCGCTCAATTCATTAAAACCATTGGCGAGTTCAGCGCCTCGGTAATACACCTCAAAGCGTTCGGCAACCCGTTCATCTGTAGCGCTTAACTTGGCAAGTGCCGCTTGAGAAGCCGGAAAATTATAAATAAAACATGGCTTATCGATACCTATTTTAGGCTCGATAGCATAACTGAATAACAGCTGAAATTTACTGTCATCGCTGAGGCTTTGCGGTGCATGAATATCTATATTCTGCTGTTCCATTGCCTTTAGCAACACGTTGTCATCAGCACTTAGAGGGTCAATATTCAAATAGGTTTGAAACGCTTGCTGATAAGTCATCTTATCGGCTGGAGCTGTCCCTAGCGTTTCTTGCAATAAGGCATCAACCTCGTCCATTAATGCAAAATGATCGAAGCCTAAGCGGTACCACTCCAACATAGTGAACTCTGGATTGTGCCAGCGGCCCTCGCCTTCGTGACGAAATGCTTTACATATTTGGTAGATAGAGCCGCTATCAGCGCAAAGTAGTCGTTTCATGGCATATTCAGGCGAAGTTTGAAGATATAACCGAGTGGGCTTGCCCGAGTGGGCAAAGTTAAACTCGGTATCAAATGCATCAAGATGCTCATCGGTAACCGTGCCGTTTGAAAGTAAAGGCGTGTCTACCTCTAACACGTTTCTTGCGTAAAAAAAATCACGGATAGTTCTAAGTAATTCGGCACGCGCAACACGCGCTTCATGAGTGGTAGTAGGCTGCCAAGATTGCATGTGTTTAAACCTAAATAGAAAAAGCTAAAACAAAAAGCCGGTACACAAAGGCACCGGCTTTACACGTAAAAAGAATGCGCGATATGCGCTTAATACCAATCCGCATAGATCATTGCCCACTCAGAAGGCGCTGGCAAGCTTCATAGCGAAGCGTGGGAATGCAGGAATGGTTGTTCCCTTTCAAATTCCCAGAATGAAGCTAGGAAGCTTGCCAGACCTTCCCGAAGGGCGAGTTTAAAATGTCCGTACTCTTTGTTGTGTCACCTTGATGTAGAACCACTATACCTGCGGCAACACGCCGCGATTACGAACATTTTAACTCTCGCTGAGTGGGTAATTATCTATGCGGACTGGTATAAGATATTATTTTTGTGCGCGAGACACGTATTCGCCAGAGCGCGTATCTACACGGATAACTTCACCTGTTTGAACAAACAGAGGAACACGTACCACCGCACCGGTAGTAAGCGTTGCTGGCTTACCGCCTGTGCCCGCTGTATCACCTTTTAGGCCAGGATCGGTTTCTGTGATTTCTAGCTCAACAAAGTTTGGCGGCGTTACTGTGATAGGTGACCCATTCCACAGCGTGATAGTACAAACGTCGTTTTCTACTAGCCACTTCTTATTCTCACCTACCGCTTTTTCATCCGCTGCGATTTGTTCGAATGTATCGTTGTTCATAAAGTGGTAGAATTCGCCGTCGGTGTAAAGGTAGGCAAGCTCCGTATCCATTACGTCAGCGCCTTCTACCGATTCACCTGAGCGGAAAGTTTTTTCTAAAACTTTACCTGAAATAAGCTTGCGGATTTTAACGCGGTTAAACGCTTGGCCCTTACCCGGCTTTACGTATTCGTTTTCTAAAATGTTGCAAGGTTCGCCGTCCAGCATGATTTTCAGGCCGCCTTTGAACTCGTTAGTGCTGTAATAAGCCATAATTCCTCTGTCTAAACATAAGGTACAAAAAGTTTCGTGGAACAAATAATACCTAAAAAAGCGATTTCTGTAGAGCATAACTGGCAAAAAGAATTAGCCCTTAGCTTTACCGACCCAGTAAAGCTATTACAACACTTAGGTTTAGACCCAGAAAAATATGCCCAGCACATCAAAGCTCGTCGACTTTTTCCTATGCGTGTTCCGCGTCACTTCGCTGATTTAATGGAAAAAGGAAACCCTAGCGACCCTTTGTTTTTGCAAGTGATGCCGCTAAACGACGAGTTCTTGACCTCGCCAGGCTACAGCGAAGATCCGCTAGAAGAGCATGACACTGCGGGTAAGGGTATTTTGCACAAATATGATTCTCGCGTGTTGTTAATGGTTCGAACTGGATGCGCTGTGAACTGCCGTTACTGTTTCCGCCGCCACTTCCCTTACGCCGACAATGCAGTAAGTAAGCACCAATGGGTTGAGGTTCTCGATTACCTTCGCAGCAACAGTAATATCAACGAAGTAATCTTTTCTGGTGGCGATCCGCTTATGGCAAAAGATGAGCACTTGGCATGGCTAGCCAACGAAATAGCGACAATCAACCACATAAAACGCTTGCGTATTCACAGCCGTTTACCTGTAGTGCTACCAGAAAGAATTAGCGAGGAATTCATTAAATGGTTTACCGCGCTACCACTGCAAAAAGTGTTAGTGCTGCATGCAAACCATGCCAATGAAATGTCAGATTCACTCAAAAAGGGCTTGAATACACTGCGGAAAAACGGGGTAACGTTACTTAATCAATCTGTATTATTGAAAGGGGTCAACGACTCTGGCGACGCGATTAGTGATTTAAGCGAAGCGCTTTTTGATGCAGGCGTGTTGCCATACTACCTTCACGTGCTCGACAAGGTGCAAGGCGCGAGTCACTTCTATGTAAGCGATGACGATGGCCGCAATATTATGGAAGAAGCGATAAAGCGTCTGCCGGGTTTCTTAGTGCCAAAACTGGTAAGAGAAATTGGCGGTCAACCCGGCAAAACGCCTATCGACTTACATTTGCATCCGTAACTTACGCGTAGGTATCGATGTTGGCGCCTAACGCGGGGTTTGAAGATGACGCTTTTGGTACGTCAGCGGCTGATTCCAGCAGCTGAAGCGACGCTTTACCCTCTTGCTCTTGCTGGCTTTTTGCCAACTTAAGAGAGGCCAACTCAAGTGACGCACCGGACGCTCCAGAGGCACTAGTACCTTGTAGATCCATACCATTTTCCTTTGTTGCTTGTAGCAAAGTAAAAAAATGGGCAAAATTGCCCACCCTTACGACATGTTGGGTATTTAGCAATCAGTGGCGTTAGTAAACCTTAACTGGCTTTATTAACTACCGCTGCAAATACAACAACACTTTTTAGGTTATCGACCTTAAAAGATTAAACTTTAACCATTATTTACCGTAAGGCATTATCATGGCTTTAACTAAGGTCATGGGTAGCGTTCAGCTACAGCGAACGTACTTCAAGATGTACACTTACGACACAAAGAAACAAAAGGCGTAACCATGCAACAAAGCCAAGAGATGCAGGCTGTCCATCAACAACTTCAGGAAACACTTCAAACGCTGCACCGCAAAGCCGTTGATGCCGACCAAATTTTAGATAATTTGCAGCGCGATCAAAAAGGCAAATTTGCAGCTGTGTTTGCGGATGACAGCGGGTTTACCACGTCAGCTAAACGCTTCGGTCCTTATGTACAAGAAATCGCGAATGACTGGCAATCGATCAAAGAACTCAATGACGATGAAGCTAAACAGGCATTAGCGCCACTCGTGAAAAAAATAGAGCTAGCTCTGGTGACTATCGCTCAATTTCAACAGTCGCTTTCAAAGAACTAAACATAGCACATCAAAAAAAAGAAAGCCCGCTTTAACAGCGGGCTTTTTTTCAAATATTCATCATTTTATACCATTAATCCGCATAGATAATTTATCGTTGATAAAGGGGCAGCAAATTAATTCTGCGCTTTATTTCTTCTACCTCTTTAAGATAAGCAATGCTGTCTACCCTTTCATACTGTTCTATGAAAGCTTGCTTACTCAACCCTTCTGGAAACCCCTCAATAGCAGGAATTATTTCTAATTCGCTTTGAATCCGCGCCATCGCATTTTGCACATCGACAGCGGTGCTAATCTCGGTTGCCACCTGCGCAAACTCATTACCTGACATATCTGCTGCCAAATCAACAAAACTATAACCTGACCCGCCATTGCCGCGGTCCATAAGCTCTTTGAACTCCCCAATAGCTAACGACATACCTTCTTCAGACAGAAGTTCTAACGCCGCTGAAATAATAAAGTGTCGGGCTAAGTCATTACGGTTGTGAAGTACTGCGCCTCTGCGCGGCTTTAACGCTTTTTCAGCGTTGGGCTGTATATCTCCCACCAAGGTTCCAACGCGATGATGCCCTACGTAAACAGCAAGCGCTAAAATAACCGCTTTGTTGTGTAGTACCGCATCTTGAGGTGTTTCACTTTGCTCTCGCGCTCTCGCCATTCCCTCACGTAAATATTCAATAAGAGAGACAGGTTCGGTTGAGAGCGCGATTTCTCTTCCAGAAAGATAGCGCAAATAGTAGGCGGACAAGCGCTGAAGTTCGCTTTCCTCGTCAACTGACATATTCGATGCCACTACGTTTAACTCGGTCAACAGAGCATCTAATCGCCCCACATCTAGGGTAAGCTCACCGCTTTTCATAGTAACCCTTTCAACACGCGATAACGCGATTGTAGCGATTTCCGAATCGGTATAAGAATTAACGGTACGTTCAAGGAAGCGAAGTAGATAGCGACCCGGTATTGTCAAATCGCCGATTTTTACCTGTTCAATACGCAAACTGTTGCCCGGCAGTACGAGCGCCGAGGCATTCACAAAATAGCCCGTATCCTGAATGGCGTAGGTTAGGTTAATAGTCCCTCCGATAGGGCTAATATTTACCACACCTTTAAAGTCAGGCAACGCACGCTGTAGAACGCCGACTAGACTCTCGACCTGAGTTTCAGTTAGCGTTACCTGATGGCCTTCCTCGCGCCGCGAAAACGCCCGCTGAAGCTGACCTAATAATTCGTTCACACTGTCAGCGCCATCAAGTTGCGTCGTCGCAGTTGATGCCACCAGCGGCGCCTTTTGAACCGCCATAATGGCAACCGCTGTTGCACCCGCGAGAAGCAGGAGGAGAATAACGGCAATGATAATAAAAAGCCATTTTACGCTACGCAAAATCATGATACTGCTGCTTTACCCGTGAAATTATTTAGATAAGCCCTAGTCAAGGCACTGTTTATACTATGTTATCTATTCGCCCGCCACTACGACGTGAGCTTAAGTGGCCTGACAAGTCATAGAGCTTGGTTAGCAATGCGTTAGCGGCCAAATTCCCTTTTTACCCATTCATTTAAGCTAGTGTATTTAACGGTAGCGCTTGTAAAGTCGTGGTGCTTTGATAAAGCAGTTGGGACTACCACACAAGCTAAGCCCGCAGAGACTGCCGCATTCATCCCCGTCTGCGTATCTTCAATAGCAACGCACTCGCTTGGCGACTTGTTTAATTTAGCCATAGCGAGTTCATAGCAGTCAGGAGCAGGTTTGCTATTTTCTACATCTTCCACAGCGACCACACAAGATACATAGCCGCCTAACTCATATTGCGACAGCGTCTTTTCGACAGACTTCTTGCTTCCTCCTGTTACGATGCCGATGGTATAGCCATTTTTGAAGCACGTACTAAGGGTTTCTTTAGCAAAAGGCATGAGGGGAAATGCTTGCCTATCTAAGTAGTCGCTAATACTCTTGTGCTTTTTATCAGCTAACACGGCAGGCGCAACGTCGAGTTGAAAGTGCTCCACCAAATCAACTGCGTTTTGCTTAACAGGGATACCTGCCATTACTTCGCAATAAAAATCTTCACTAAGTTCCACTCTATACTCATGCAAAATGTCCTTCCACAGGTCGTAATGTACGGTCTCCGAATCAATAAGTGTACCGTCGTGATCAAAAAGAAGCGTTGTGGTTTCGTTACCAACTGCCCGATGTAGTGATGATGAAGTAACTGGGTACAATGTCAAAATAATCCTCCTTGCTAATGAATTTGCGCTATTTTCGAAACCTTATTTGAGGGGAAGCAGGTACTGGGCCAATTGGAAATTTGATGGCTTCAAGCTACCCTGAATTCATAGTGCGTTTTCTTCTCGTCTCGCCATCGTTTCGCTGTGATACACTATTCACACTTCAATATTATCAATATCTTAAAGTGGAGCTATCAAAGTGCTTTACCACATCTTGGGTTTTGCGAGTGCTGCGCTATTTTTACTTACGTGGTTAGGGCTGTGGTCACAAATAAAAGCCATTGCACGAAGCCAAATTGTGGTCGATAATGACGCTAATCACAGTCTTTCCCTTAACCAATTTGGTTCTAGCTACTTCGCGTTTTTTTCAATTTTCTTGTTTGGTATCTCTGTTGAGCCTTTCAACCACTATCTCGTGTGGACGCGTTTTGGTGCGCTTATCCTTACACTCATCATTATTTGGAAAATTTGGGAGCACAGGCGTACACGCATTTGTGCCGCTGTTACCGCGCTTGCATTGTTTGCACTTATTGGCGGTACACTATCAATCGCATTTCGCCCCTTTCCGGCGTTGGCACAATTAGGAGCGAATACCCTGATGCTTGCGGTCACCGTTGTTCTGTTTCAAGGCTCACTGCATCAATGGTTGGTTTTACAACGACGACAAAAAGTAGGCTCGCTGTCATTCTCGCTTTTCAAGAATATTCTTATTAAAGACGTTAGCACTTTGTTGTTTGGTCTAACAATGCCACTGAGCCAAAGCTGGCCGCTACTTATCTTAAATGGAACAAGTGTTATTATGCGCGGAAGTATCTTATTGAAGATGTACAAATTAAAACGCCAAGCACTCCCTTTATCAGGATAGTGTCTTGGCGTTTCACTTTTGCTTTATTGCTAGCTAGGCTTTATCTGCAAGTTACGGAAGGCATATGCTAGAGCGGCTTATTACAGCACCACTTCTGCCATATTTCCTTTGCTTTCCAGCCAAATTTTTCTGTCACCAGAACGCTTCTTGGCAAGCAGCATATCCATCAACTCCATCATTTCTTCTGCATCTTCAATGGTAAGCTGAACGAGACGGCGCGTGTTAGGATCCATTGTCGTTTCACGAAGCTGTAACGGGTTCATCTCGCCCAAGCCTTTAAAACGCTGCACGTTCACTTTACCGCGCTTTTTCTCAGCTTCAATACGATCCAAGATGCCCTGTTTTTCACCTTCATCTAGCGCGTAGTAAACGTCTTTGCCCACGTCTATTCTAAATAGTGGCGGCATTGCAACATACACGTGCCCTGCATCAACCAAAGTTCTAAAATGACGTACAAAAAGCGCACAAAGCAAGGTCGCAATGTGTAGCCCATCGGAGTCAGCATCCGCTAGTATACAAATTTTACCGTAGCGTAAACCCGACAAATCGGTTGAGTCAGGGTCAATGCCCAATGCCACTGAAATGTCGTGAATTTCTTGTGAAGCAAGTACCTGAGAAGAATCGACTTCCCAGCTGTTCAATATTTTTCCGCGCAGCGGCATAATTGCCTGAAACTCTCTGTCACGAGCCTGTTTGGCCGAGCCACCCGCCGAGTCCCCTTCCACTAAGAAAAGTTCAGAGTAAGAGATGTCTTGCGAAGAGCAATCGGTAAGCTTTCCGGGTAAAGCTGGGCCTTGCGTTACTTTTTTGCGGGCTACTTTTTTGGTTTGACGCAGACGTCGTTGTGCATTGTTGATACACATATCAGCAAGCGCTTCAGCAATTTCTGTGTGCTGGTTCAGCCAAAGGCTGAAGGCGTCTTTCACCACACCCGATACAAACGCGCTGGCTTGGCGCGAAGATAGGCGTTCTTTGGTTTGCCCGGCAAACTGTGGGTCCTGCATTTTGGTTGATAGAATGTAGGCGCAGCGATCCCAGATGTCGTCGGGAGATAACTTAACACCACGGGGCATGAGGTTTCTGAATTCACAAAACTCCCGCATTGATTCTAATAATCCCTGTCGAAGACCATTAACGTGCGTACCGCCTTGCGCAGTGGGGATAAGGTTCACGTAGCTTTCTGTCACCAAATCGCCGCCCTCGGGCAACCACATTACCGCCCAATCTGCCGCTTCTGTGTTACCGCTAAACGTGCCGACAAAAGGTGCATCAGACGGCAGTGTCTCAAACTCTTCTACCGCTTGGTATAAATAGTCTTTTAACCCGTCTTCGTAATACCACTCTTGGCTTTCTTTCGAAATTTTATTGTCAAAACGAATACGAAGACCAGGGCTAAGAACCGCTTTTGCACGCAAATTATGAATTAAGCGGCTAACAGAGAACTTGGCTGAGTCGAAATATTGGGGATCGGGCCAAAAGTGAACCCGGGTTCCCGTATTTCGCTTGCCACAGGTATCAATAACCTGCAAATCTTCTACTTTATCGCCGTTTTCAAACGCAATTTGATATACATTACTATCGCGTCTGATGGTCACTTCAACGCGTGTTGAAAGCGCATTTACAACCGAGATACCCACCCCGTGCAAACCACCAGAAAACGCATAGTTTTTATTTGAAAACTTACCACCTGCATGAAGCTTACAGAGAATAAGTTCTACGCCCGATATTCCCTCTTCAGGGTGGATATCTACAGGCATACCGCGACCGTCATCAATCACTTCTAACGATTGGTCTTCATGCAAAATAACTTTAATGTTAGACGCATGTCCGGCTAACGCTTCATCCACACTGTTATCGATGACTTCCTGACCTAAATGATTCGGTCGGGTGGTGTCGGTATACATACCAGGGCGGCGCTTTACGGGGTCAAGGCCGTTTAAAACCTCGATAGCATCTGAATTGTATTGATTTGACATAGTTATGGTTATTATTTAAGCCAGCGACGAAAAGGAAGTAAACAGCACTGGTATTAATCACAGTACTGCACTGTGTTTGTTTGATGTTAGCAGGGCTCGATGAGCCTGGCAATGCGCTTAGTTTAGCAAAAATTGAGCGATAGCAGGTAAGTGATTTTCGTAGCCTACAAAGCTGTGGTCACCGCCTTGCTCAATGACAAGCTGGCTTTGCGCATACTTTTCTTCAGCAAGACGATAATCAAGAGTTTCATCCTCTGTTTGAAGCAATACTTTGTAGCGCTCTGGCGCGCTCAGTGACGAGGCTTCCAACGCTTTTATCACGTCCATATCACTCGCGACGATTTCAAATTTTTCTTTACTGTATGGGTTTTCATGTTCGCCAATAAAGCTTTGCAGTAATTCATAAGGACGAACAGCCGGGTTTATCAATACCGCTTTGCCACCAAACTTCTCTAACAAAAATGTAGAGAGGTAACCGCCCATGGAACTGCCTATCAGTTTAAGCCCATCTTCTAAGAGGGCGGGAGTACTTTCAATAAGCGCAAGAAGTTGGCTTTCAACCTTGCTTGGAAAGTTAGATAGCTCTGGAATATGCAATGTGACATCAGAATGATGCTTTTCGAAATAAGCTTTCGTGGCCTGCGCTTTAATTGATTTTGGGGAACTCAAAAAGCCGTGAAGGTATAAAATATGCTGCATTGTTGTCTCTTATTTTTCAACCCGTTTAACCGTAACATTCACTGCACCATCATCGCAAAGCTCTATCACCTGATAACCCGGTGCCTCGTCGCTTACACCAAATTCTACCTGCATCTTCCACTGCCAACATGTAGAGGGACTGCCGTAAGAAGGGATATTGTCTGAACCTATTGTTTGGCGTAACGGCGAATGTACATGGCCATGAATTAACGCTTTAATTTGTGAATATTGCTCAGATAGTGCCACAACTTTAGACGCATTATCCAAATAGTGCTTATCCATCCAACTATTTGACGGAAGCACATGGTGATGCAATACAACAAGATGGTTATTCCTAGGGGCACTCACTAACGCTTGTTCAAGCGCACAAACGTCCTCACTTTTTAATTCTCCTGCCGCTGTATAAATATCACTTGATGAGCGAGTATCCAGGCCGTGAATATGCCAGCGCTGGCAAACTATCGGTTTATCGCTTTTAAGCGTCCGCTCACTCAACACCGCTTCAAAATGTGGATTGTTGTCGTGATTACCCGCCAGTACATACCATTCTATATCTGCATCCGCTAAGTAGTGGTCCATTAGCGCAGTAAAGTGCCGATAGCTTTCTAAAGAGTTGTCACCGCTAATGTCGCCAGTAACGAGCATGATTACTTTATGCTCGTTATCTCGTAGAGGCTGACTGACATTCCCATCATCCATACTTCGTTTGATATAAGGACTTACCGCATTTTGAAGCACACGCGCTAGCGAGTGGTATGGGGCAATGCCTGCATAACCTGCTTTTTCTTTATCTTTAAGTAAGTGGCAATCACTTAACTGTAGAAGGGTAATCACGCTTCAGAAGTAACGTTTGATGCATGCTGCAAACAAAAATTTAGCCACTCTGCCAAGAAGATATTAACCATGTGCTTTTCGTTGCGCTGACGCATTTTTAAATTTGGATAATCATAAGATGGCTCGAGTGCACCTGTATTTTGGCTGTTTATAACCTCGGCCATACGCGCATCGTGATATAAGCGCACCGTCATGCTGGGCGTTAGGTATGACGGCATATCTTTGGTGGTCTGCTTAATGCTTATCGTACTGGTGTAACGAGCAGAATCGACAATGCGAATTTCATAAGACAGACCAACCCCTACCGAAAATTCGTAGCTCAAATCTTCCGTATCGCAGTCAGGCAGAATCCTCAGAACATACGAGTAATTCAGTTCGCAAAGCGCCTGCATAGAAGGAAGATTAGGTACATACTTTCGTTGATTACGTTGAGTCACGATGTCTGCCATTGCTCCAGTAGTTGAGTTTTGTGCATGAAAAACCATTGTAGCGCAATTATTGCCGCCGCGTTGTCAATATGGCCATTTTCCAACCATTCAAGGGCGGTATTCTCTTTAACCCGATGCACCTTAATATCTTCAGACTCGGTATCCAAGCCATGGATACCGTGCGCTTTCGCCGCGTTCGTTTTCGCTATAAAAATATGTAATCTTTCTGTCGTGCCACCAGGACTGGATAAATAGCTGAGCGCTTTAGTGAGGTTATCAAGCTCAATGCCTGCTTCTTCCATTGACTCTCTGTGGCACACGTTTTCGGGTGTTTCCCCTTCATCTATCATGCCTGCGATAATTTCTATCAGCCAAGGACTTGAAGATGTGGCCAACGCCCCAATTCTTACCTGCTCGATCAGTACGAACTCTTGGAGAATGGGATCGTAAGGTAGTACCCCCACTGCATGACCGCGCTCAAAAATTTCGCGGGTAACGGTGTCGCTCCATTCTCCATTGAAGCACTTGTGTTTAAATTGATATTGATTCATCGTAAAGAAACCACGATACACTGGCTTAATATCGGTGATTTCTACATCATTTGAGGTAAATGAAAGGAATTCCTTGCTCATTTGCTGACACTTATGGTTCAAATAGATTTATCATACATAGTACATTTACACACCAACCATGTATATGCGTTGTAAATGCAATATTTAGGTGTGATCGAATAGCAGAAAAGTCATATTACAAGTCGTCTATTACTATAATAATTGCGTGGGTAGATCACATATTCTGTTACAGTTAAATGAATACTGTTACGAGTTTGTACTTTCGGTTTGTGGTTGAATTTTCATACACTTGGTTTTAATTAGTCGTCTTAACGAAAACACGACGACGCAACTTGAACACAACAGGAAGACGTAAGCATGAAACGAACACTTCTGTCGCTGGTTATCGGAGTATCGATGACAACTAGTGCCTTGGCCGATGACCTAATGCGGGTATATCAACAAGCACTGGCGAACGATCCATTGGTAAACCAAGCGAAAGCGCAACGTGATGCTGCGTTTGAAGGAATTAGTCTTAGCCGTGCAAGCCTGCTCCCCCAAATTTCAGGCTCGGTGGGTTATACCCATGCCGAATCTGAGCGTTTTCAACAGCTAGGTCCAGATACAATTTTCACTACCGACACCACGGTAGACACTAAGGACTATGGCATTTCGCTATCTATGTCACTATACGACCATGCAAACTGGCTAAACTTAGACCGTGCTGAGAAGGTTGCGGAGCAAAGTGACGCTCAGCTTGCCGCAAGCATGCAGGACGTTATTGTAAGAACAGTAACGGCATATTTTGACGTGCTTCGCGCTCGCGATAACGTAGAGTTTGTTGGCTCTGAGAAACGTGCTATCGAGCGTCAATTAGAACAAACTCGTCAGCGCTTTGAAGTTGGTTTGACTGCAATTACTGACGTGCACGAAGCACAGGCTAATTTTGATAGAACTGTGGCACAGGAAATACAGGCTAAAAACGAGCTTGAATTTGCCCTTGAGGCACTGCGGGTTATTACTGGTAAGTACCACGATAACTTATATGGCCTTAATAAAGAGAATTTCTCAGCAACCATGCCGGTGCCTGAAACCGTAGAAAGCTGGTTAGAAACCGCTGAAGATAAAAATTTAGCGTTACTTGTTGACCGTTTAGCCATGGACATTGCGAAAGAAGACATTGCGATTGCGCGTTCAGGGCACTTACCGACACTGTCTTTATCGGGTAGATACGGTCGCTCAAAAGACGAAGTTGAAGGGGAATTTATTAACGATGCGGGTCAGAGCGCGCCTGTCGCATATGACACGCCTTATCTAGACAGCCAGTCGATACGTGTTACGCTGAGCGTGCCAATTTATCAAGGCGGCAGCGTAAGTGCTCAAACGCAGCGGGCCAAATATAATTACGTTGCGCAAAGCCAAGCTACCGAGCAAACCTATCGTCAAACAGTACAATCTGTTCGCAGCTCGTTTAATAATGTGAAAGCGTCTATCTCAACTATTCGCGCTTTAGAACAATCTGTGGTTTCCGCTGATAGTGCACTTAAAGCCACAGAAGCAGGCTTTGATGTAGGCACACGCACTATTGTTGACGTATTGGACAGCACCCGTAACTTGTTTGACGCACGCCGTAACCTTGCGGGCGCTCGCTACGACTTTATTCAGTCAGTGATTACGCTTAAGCAAGCGGCAGGTACATTGACAGGTGAAGATGTGGCGATGGTTAACCGCGGTCTTAAACCGGTACAAACCGATAGCAATGGATAAAAAATTAGGGTACTAACAAAGCCTTAATGACGATGTAAAGGGTAGCGATGGGCTGCCCTTTTTTATGCGCGTTAATTTCTTAGTCAAATTAGGCTCTTGGTCAAATTAGTCTCTGAGTCAAATTGACTCTTAAACAAAAGCGTTATTTTAGCGATGTGAACTTTTGTAGAGCACCCAACAGCTCGCGGTATTCATGGCAAAGTGCCTGAGCGTTTTGTTTGCTTAAAATGGGTGTAGATAAACGGGTAGACACAGCGCGTAATTTTGCTTGCAATAAACGTAATTCATCATCCATGATTGTGCCCCTTATTTTCACCTACGTTTTTAATGACTATTTTTTATTACATGCACAGGTAACGGTTTTAAAATGCGCGTGTTGCCCCAACATTTATGTCGCATTAAATGTGCAAACTGCAACTTTAGTATAACGCCAAACGGGCTTACAGCAAGCCCGTTGGTTTAGTGATTTTTCCTTGAGTGATAAATAAAAATGCAAGCCTCTGAACTTCAAAATAAATTTGAACGGATCCGCGCCAATAAATGGTTCGAAGCCTTTGTTATAAGCGTTATTGTAATTTCCGCCCTGCTTGTAGGTGCAAAAACCTATGAACTTCCCTCGGCAATGGCTTCGGTAACCTTGTTTCTAGATTGGTTTATCAGCGCTTTCTTTTTAACTGAACTCACCATTCGCTTTTTAGCCGAAAAGCGTAAGCGCTACTTTTTCAAAAGCTTTTGGAACTGGTTTGATACGCTAATCGTTATTATAAGTTTGATACCCGCAGATGATACGGAGCTTGCGTTGATAGCACGCTTAGTGCGTGTCTTCCGTGTGCTGCGTATGATTTCAATCATCCCAGAGCTACGGATTTTATTGGTTTCACTGGTTAAAGCATTGCCTCAGCTAGGCTATGTGATGCTGTTAATGTTTATTATCTTCTACATATACGCCGCAGTGGGCAGCACGCTATTTGAGAACATTAACCCAGTGCTGTGGGGAGACATTACCATCTCGATGCTTACACTCTTTAGGATCATGACCTTCGAAGATTGGACAGATGTTATGTATGAAACCCAAGAAGTATATTCGCTGAGTTGGATTTTCTATCTCACGTTTATCTTCTTCACGGCGTTCGCCTTTCTAAACATGGTGATTGGCATTGTGGTAAACGTAATGGAAAGAGAAAATGAAAAAGCGCGGGCAGAAAAAGAAGCGGCATTGCTAGAAGAGCAAATTGCCCAAGGGCATGTAGAGCCAACACTGCACGATGTAATGAAAGAGCTGCGCGAGCTTAAAATGCAATTGTCGGCGCAGCATTCAAAGCGCGATTAGTTAAGGGCTCTGCGAAAACGGGCGCACTGTAGCATGTCAATCTATACTGCCTTAGCCTTCCTTAAAGAGACAAGCAACACGTGACATCACATTTAACAAAGGCCACGAATGTGGCCTTTGTTTTTTTACGAGTAATGTGAAGAGGAAACCAACCGCTTCGCTCTTCTAAAAGCTTTTAAAGCCCGTGTTGCTGTTTAATATTCTCCGCTCTTTGCTTTGCTGCTTCGGATGAAAATTCTCTGCTTGCTAGACGACGCTTCGCTAATGCCTTTTTATCGAGCGCAAGTAACAAGTCTACATGGTTCAAATAAACCTCATCGCTTGCGATAGGACCTGCGGAAACTTGCTCATAAAGCGCTAACGCTGCCTCTTTATCACCTTTAGCAATATAGATTTGCGCCAATGTATCTACAGCATCTGCGTTTTCACGCTGTAATGACACGGCTTTTTTCGCGAGCTCCTCAGCCCGTTTTAATTCGCCATCTTCAAAAGCTAAATACGCTAAGTTATTCAATACCACAAAGTTGTCCGGTGTTTTGGACAACACCTGTTCATAGGTATCTATGGCCGCCTTTCGGTCTGAGCGAATTTGACGCTCAGCCAGCAGCATGGCGCTTTGCACATCATTATTGTGAGCACCAACATGTTTCTCTAAAAAGCTAAACGCCTGCTCTTTCTTACCAGACATTTCCAGTGCAGCCACTAAAAGCAGCGCATTGTCTGAATTTGCCGTTGCGTCATAGGCCGCTTTAGCGTGTTCTACTGCTTGCTCTGGCGCTTTCTCGATAAGATGCAAACGCGCAATAATGCCTCTCACAAATGGCAATGCTTTTACATCATCGGTCGTGCTATTGATAATATCCCAAGCTGGTTTTGCCTGACCTAGACGACTATGGAAATACGCTTTCAACAGCGTTAATTGTGCATCGGGTCGCTTCGCAAGCACTTTATCGGTAAGGGCTAGGCCTTGCTTAAATTGCTTCTGTGAATCAACAATTAATAGTTTACCTAGAACCGCGTTTTTGTCTTGTGGGTAAAAGGACAGCCAGCGGTCAAAAAAGGCCGTTGCCTCTTTTACATTATTCGTCGCTATAAGCGTTTGGCCTTTTAAGTTCCAAAAAACCTGAGGTGACGATTCGTCACCCTCTACATCCGCTAACAGTGACACTGTGTTATCAAGCTGACCGTTTATCGAGTACATTCTTGCCAGTAGCAGCCTTAACTTAAGATTGCTCTTGTTCTTGCTAAATTGTGTTTGCGTGTGGGCGATAACCGCTTTGCCATCCCCCACTTCCGCTGCCAATGCAAACCATAACGCCAATGCCTGAACATCTGCGGGGTTCTTATCAATAAAAGCGCGAATAAACGCAATAGCATTTTCTTTTTTCCCCTCGGCTACAAGAAGATTAGCGCGTGAGTACGTCACCTCGTTACCCGCGTCGCTTAAACCACTTGCTTTATCGAGGTACTGGGCAGCCTCTTGATAAGCGCCCTCTGCAGTAGCAATGTTACCGAGATAGATAAGCGGGGCCGCCGTCTCTGGCGACTGCTCATGCCATTCTTTTGCGGCAACCTTTGCTTTATCTAGCTGATTCGTTGCAATATAAGCCCGCAGCAAGGTCGCTTGTGATGTCACTGACTCTGGTGCTTTCTCTACAGCCTCTTCAAGGTTCACCAAGCCGTCAATATCGTTCAGTGATAATTGAAGCACGCCAAGACGAGATAAATCTTCAGCAGTAGCGCTGACTGCTTCAGACTTTTCTACCATTTGTTTAGCGCCCACCACATTACCGTCTTTCAGCAACTGGTAGCTGGCTTTTGAGAACAATGCAGCGTCAATACCCTGCTCACCTTCTACCCGAGCCAAAACTTCTAGCGCTTCGTCATTCTCACCAAGCTGAAGCATACTATCTGCCAGCATGCGAAGGCCGGGGTGGTTATCTGGTAAACTTGATGCAACCATGGTCAAGTGTCGCTGAGCAGCCTCGAAGTCTTGAATTTGATAAGCACTAAAACCGGCCACTAGGCGAACAACTTGATCGCTTCTACCGTTTTGTACAGCAATCTCTAAATGTTCTAATGCTTTAGCATAATTTTCATTAGCCGACTCGATAATGCCTTTAAAAGTGTTAAGCAATGGGTGGTTTTCGTTAAGGGTCAGCAAGTCATTTACAATAGGCGCTGCTTTTTCTAAATCTCTAATCTCTATTAACAACGCGGCATAGGCGAACTTGCTGGTCACGTCATCTGGAAACTGACTAACATAAACACCGTAAACTTCGGCTGCTTTTTCAGGCTCACCGTTTTGAAGATATATCTTGGCGAGCTGCTGAAGCACATCTTTATTTGTTGGCGCTTGTTCGCGCAAGGCCTCAGTGGCAGCTAAGGCGCCTTCCATATCGTTATCTAAAACGAAGACGTAGCTATCAATAAGCCCTTTGTATACTGAGCTGGTATCCAAGGTAGACAAATCGGCAAGGAGTGTCTGCGCTTCCTCTGTTTTACCTAGCTGCATTAGCGCCTGAAGCTTATAAAACCCCACTTCCGCTGACTCCACCGCTGTCATGCCTTCTGCTCGGTAGTCCACCTCAGAAAGGGCGTTCTCTGCCCCCGACTGTTGATACGCGACAGAAAGAAGCGGAATGACCTGACTCACTGGGTGCCCCAGGTCCATTGCCTTGTTAAGCTCTTTCTCTGCCGCAGCAAAATTATTTTGCTGCAAATACAGCTTACCTAGTTCGAAGCGCGGCTCGGCAGCATTAGGCACTTTTTGAATGGCGTTTTTGTATTCAACGACCGCCGCGTCAAGTTGCTGTTGAGAGGCGTAATTTCTTGCGTCAGCCAGATGGCTCTCCATAGACTTTTCACTACAGCCTGACAAAAGTGCACTGGATAGCATTACTGCTAACGTTGTGCGTTTAATTAATTTATTTGTTTTATACTTTGTCATTGTAATTCCTTGCCCTTCCTCAAATTTTTATTGTCACACCGCTGCACTATTGTAAAAAAGGTCCATCACACTGCTTATTATTTCATCTAATTTGTGCAATTTCGTGGCAACCTGTCCATTATTCGAATATAATACGGGTTTTTGCAACACTGCTGGCAAGCATATCGCGAAATACGCTAAAAATACGCTTCTTAAACTCGCCTGAATGGCCAGTTCATCGCTGTATAGCGTCTTGCGATAATAAACCGCTAAATTTGGTTTAGTCGTATGCCGCACCCTCCTTACTTAATGCACCAGGACCCTTAATGACAACAACTGTCGACATGACATTTAAAGACCTCAATTTACCAGAACCTATCTTACAAGCCCTCGAAAAAGTTGGCTATGAGAAACCGTCACCTATTCAAGCAGAGAGTATACCTCTTCTTCTTAAAGGTCACGATTTACTCGGTCAGGCACAGACAGGGACAGGAAAAACCGCTGCGTTTGCCCTGCCCATGTTGGCAAATATCGATCCTGAGCAAAGTAAGCCGCAATTACTGGTATTGGCCCCAACTCGTGAACTAGCTATTCAGGTTGCAGAGGCGTTTCAGGTTTATGCGAGCTTTAGTCAAAAAATTAGAGTACTTCCAGTATACGGCGGCCAGTCGTACGATAATCAAATTCGTCAGCTAAAACGTGGCGTACAAGTGGTTGTTGGTACACCGGGACGTATTATTGACCATATTAAGCGCAAAACATTAGACTTAAGCGAGCTTAAGTATCTTGTGCTTGACGAAGCTGACGAAATGCTTCGCATGGGTTTTATTGATGACGTAGAGCTTATTCTTAGCCATGCGCCAGAAGAACGCCAAACCGCGTTGTTCTCTGCAACCATGCCTGGCCCAATCAAGAAAATTACCCAGCGTTACTTGAAAGATCCTAAGCACGTAAAAATTGCGTCTAAGGTAAGTACTGCAAGCACTATTCGCCAGCGCTACTGTCAAATCGCGCCACATCACAAACTTGAAGCGTTGACTCGCATCATGGAAGTGGAAGTGTTTGACGGTATGATTATTTTCGTGCGTACGAAAACCGCTACAGTTGAACTGGCAGATAAACTGTCAGCCCGTGGTTACGATGTAGAGCCGCTAAACGGTGATATTCCTCAGGCTGCTCGCGAGCGCACGGTTGAAAAGCTTAAGCAGGGTAATATCGATATTCTTGTTGCTACTGACGTAGTAGCTCGTGGTCTTGACGTTGAGCGTGTGAGCCACGTTATTAACTATGATATCCCGTATGATAGTGAGTCTTACGTTCACCGCATCGGTCGTACTGGTCGTGCTGGACGTCAAGGTGACGCCATCTTATTTATCTCTCATCGCGAAAAGCGCCTGTTGTTCTCTATTGAGAAAACCACTAAGCAGCCTATTGAAGCAATGCCAATTCCTTCAATTAGCGAAATCAACGAAACACGCTTAAGTCGCTTCAAGCAATCGGTTACCGAAGCAACACAAGACGATAGCATTGAATCGTTAATGCCTATCGTTGAGATGATTAAAGCAGAAAACGAAGCGTCTCCTGAAGTGTTAATGGCTGCTTTGCTTAAAATTGCGCAAGGCGACGAACCGTTAATTCTTAAAGAAACTGATCGCCCAGACATCAACAGCAAGCCTCCTCGCGATAGCCGCGAAAGAGGCAGCCGTGATGGTCGTGATGGTCGCGAGAGAAAGCCGAAAGTACCACGCGGAAACCGCAAGCCAGAAGAAGGTATGCAGCGCTTCCGCATCGAAGTAGGCCATGTTCACGGTGCTAAGCCAGGTAACATTGTTGGCGCGATTGCGAATGAAGCGAATATCAACTCTAAGCACATTGGTGCTATCGAGATTTATGATAATTTCAGTACTGTAGACCTTCCAGACGGTATGCCTAAAGAAACACGCGATACCCTTTCGGGCACGCGAGTGGCAGGTCAGCGTCTAAATATCCGCGAATGGTCTGACACGCCTCCACCTAAACGTGAAGGACGTGGCGAACGCCCAAGTCGTGCAGATAAAGCACCTCGTGGTAATCGTGAAGATCGCGGCAGCCGTGAGCGCAAGCGTAAGAACTAAATAGCAAAACTATAAGCCTTTATATAACCATTAGTAATATAAAGGCTGTTTTCGTTGTTTTCTAAATAAAAAGAATTGGCGCAAAATAGTGTCAGTTCTTTTTTTGTATTTGAAGCTTATAAAACCTTTATGGATTATTTTCCGTTATTTCTAGACGCTAGAAAGCTCAATGTGCTTATTGTTGGGGCAGGCGAAGTCGCGGCCCGCAAGCTTGAGCTGATCATGAAGACCCCTGCCACTGTTACTGTGATTGCACCTTGGGTATGCGACACCGTTAAACTGATCGCCCAAAACGAGAAAGTAACCCTTATTGAGCGTGAATTTGAAGATAATGACCTTACTAGCAAGGACATGATTTTCATAGCAACCGATAAACCTGAAGTAAATCAGCACATTCACGACCTTGCTCGTGCGAACAAAGTTTTAGTAAATGTGGTAGATAATACGCCACTCTGCCAGTTTATTACGCCTTCCATTGTTGACCGCTCTCCCATTGTAATTGCGATGAGCAGTGGCGGTGTGGCACCTGTGCTATTGCGCTATTTGCGCCAGAAGCTTGAGACCGTTTTACCAGCAAACTTAAGTAGACTCGGCTCTTTCTCAGAGAAGTTTCGCGACAAAGTAAAACAAGCGCTTAACGGTGTGACTGCGCGCCGCTATTTCTGGGAGGATGTTCTCGACGGTGACATCGCCGAAATGATAGAAAAAGGGCAAGATAAAAAAGCAGATGAAGCCTTCGAGTTAGCATTGCAGGCAGCAGCTGAAGACAAGAAAGTAGAAGGTCAGGTATATCTGGTAGGTGCAGGCCCGGGTGACCCCGACCTCCTGACATTTCGCGCATTGCGACTTATGCAAAAGGCTGATGTTGTCGTGTACGACCGTTTAGTATCACCGCAGATTCTTGAACTTGTGCGTCGTGATGCGGAAAAAATCTATGTGGGTAAAGCCAAAAGTAATCACACCCTCCCGCAAGACGACATTAACCAGTTGATGGTTGATGAGGCCAAAAAAGGCAACCGCGTCGTTCGTTTAAAGGGCGGCGACCCGTTCATATTTGGTCGTGGTGGCGAAGAAATTCAAACCCTTATTAAACATGGCATTGAGTTTCAAGTTGTGCCAGGGATTACCGCCGCAAGCGGCGCATCGAGCTATGCGGGTATTCCGCTTACCCATAGAGACCATGCACAATCTGTGGTGTTCGCCACTGGCCACTTAAGAAATGGCACCATTGATCTTAACTGGCCTGCCCTTGCGCAAAAAAACCAAACGGCGGTGTTTTACATGGGCCTGACCGGGCTTCCCATCATCTGCGAAAAAATGATAGAGCACGGTCTAGATGCCACAACACCAATTGCGCTGGTACAGTCAGCAACCACTGAAAAGCAGCAAGTGCTGACGGGTACTCTGCAAAACATTGTCGCCAAGCAAGAAGAAGCGCAGCTTCAACCACCTACACTCATCATAGTGGGCAGCGTTGTAAGCCTACACAACGAACTCAACTGGTTTCAAGAATAAGCAGGTTGGCGCGTTACCTATACGGTTCCCTTGTTTTTTGCGCTCAGCAACGCATACTCAGTAGTACGAAAGTAATATCGAGTAGGCGTACGCACTGTGGTTTACAAAAACACGCAATCTGGTTCATGCAGCGCTAGAGTGAGTTTAAAAATAAAGTCCTGTTTGCTGATAGCTGGGCTTTTGATTTCTCCTTTGTCACAGAGCAAACAACTTAAATTCGTTAAAAAGCAAACCGAGACGGGCGTCGCGTTAAGTTATGAGTGGCTAGATGGAGACAATACTCTTCAATCTATCGCTTTCGAGATACCGTCTGAGGCGTTAAACGAAGCGCCTACTCAACAACCCAACTACAAGCCAAAGATAGCCCAGCGCTACGTCACAGTTGCCCTTATGGAAGAGGCGAAAAAAATAAACCCTAAAGAGGCTCGCGTAAAAATTTTGCCAAAGCGTGAGTCAATTAATATCGAAGTAAGAGGCGCTAATGAAGAGCTGGTCGAGAAAATACTGAGCGATTTAAAAGCTGTTCAGCAACGAGAATATAACGAATACCTACACGCCCATTATTTTACACGATTTACTACCCTTTTTAATCAACAAGCCATCAAGCCAGACCATGCGAGGTATGCAGTTGAGTCGGTCAAACCTTTGGTAGCTGCGTCTCAGGCCTTCTATGAAAAACTCGAATCTCAGTCAGACTCCAGAGCATATTTTTCACTGCTTCTTGGATGGATACAGAGCATTCCCTATGACACCTTAGAAGATAGGGTTGTCAGCAATGGTTCTGGTTATGCGCCGCCAGTTAGCGTACTTATGCAAAACCTGGGGGACTGCGACAGCAAAGCGGTGCTTACCTCGGCTATGGTTAGAGCGTTTTTGCCCTCTACAAAAATGATAATGGTTTTTCTACCTAATCATGCGTTGCTTGGTATTGCAATAACCCCAATGGTTGACGATAGAACTATTGAGTACGACGGCGACACTTATGTTTTGTATGACCCCACTGGACCTGCTCTCATTCCTTTTGGCCAAGTGTCTGAAGATACTGAACGCCATATTGTTACAGGCCGCTATAAAGTGGAAATTATGGAGTAAGCTGGCTAATTATCTCTCTTGCATTCAAGCAAACCGTAAATGAATCAGTTTATTCTCAGATAAAAAAGCGCCTATAAATACAGGCGCTTTCCTTTTTAAAAACCGAAAGAGCAAAGTGAAAATAAGCTTACAAATTCTCTTCGGCAAAACTCGCAAGTCGACTTCTTACCACTCCGTCTAGATTAATGGTGGCACTGCCTGAGAAGTCTTTAAACTTCTCAACTAAGTAGGTTAAGCCCGAGGTCACCGCACTTAAATAGTTACTGTCTATTTGTGCCAGGTTACCGCCTACAATGAGCTTAGTTCCTTCACCACAACGCGTAATAATAGTTTTGAGCTGTGATGCGGTTAAGTTTTGCGACTCATCCAAAATCACAATAGCATTTTGGATGCTTCGACCACGCATAAAGTTGACCGATTTGTACTGAATGTTGGCTTTTTCCATGATGTAGTTCATAGAGCCTTTGGTATTTTCATCGTGCTTGTGTAGCACCTCTAAAGAATCAGTAATCGCTGCCAGCCAAGGCAACATTTTTTCTTCTTCCGTACCCGGTAAGAAGCCGATGGACTCGGCAATTTCCGGCGTACTTCGCGTCACAATGATTTTGTCATACATGTTGCGCTCAACAACCATTTCAAGGGCTGCCGCTAACGCAAGTAGCGTTTTACCACTACCGGCAGGGCCTGTGAGAATAACCATATCAATGTGTGGGTCTAGCAGTGCATGGAGTGCCATGGCCTGCCCGATATTTTTGGGTGTAATGCCCCAAGCATGACGCCCCATTAAACGCTCATAGCCTAAATCGAGTACTTCTAAATGGTCGTTGGTGATCTCTTCTACAAGCCCCGTAAATTGCTTAGTTTCATCAAGCAAAAACTCGTTGATATACGCTTCTGGCAACATAGACTTGGGGATAGTATGAATGGTGTCGCGACCTTCAGTGCGGCTGTCTACACTTTTCACACTTTCCCAGAAATTACCTTCAAAAGTATGGAAGCCACGGGATAGATACTTGATATCGGTTATAAGTTGGTCCGTGCGATAATCTTCAACATGAGCAAGGCCCGCCCCTTTCGCCTTAAGGCGCATGTTTAAGTCTTTAGTCACCAATACCACTTTTTGCGGCGCGAATGTCTTTTGCAGGTGCAGCGCTACGTTAATAATGCGGTTGTCGTTCTCATTGCTAGTGAAGACCTGCTGGGCCTCAACCATATTGAGATCGGCAAATATAGATAGGCTACCTGTAGGTGCCGTTTGACCCGCTCCCAACCCTTCCATCGAAACACCGGCAAGCATATCTTCTGGTGTTGCGTCATGGAGTAAATCCTCCATTGCTCGAATAGATACCCGTGCATCACGCGCCACGTCTTTTTTACTGTCTTTGATATAGTCGAGCTCTTCCAATACAGTCATTGGAATAACAACATCATGTTCTTTAAAAGAGAGAAAAGCGTGAGGTTCGTGCAGCAGGATATTGGTATCGAGGACGTAAATCTTAGTATCGGTAGAATTTTTTCTTGGCATCCTTTACTCCGGTAAATAAAGCCAGGTTAGGCGTATTGTTCATTTGTGAACGCACTAACAAGCTACAGTTACGGTTGTAGGAGAATGCCGCTCGAAACAGGACTTCTTCCCCTACTCGCGTCGACTGAGAAGCAGTACTTCACTTTCTGCCTCAAAGGTTCGTTTGTTAAACTCGCGAACCCTTAATTCCACCATAATCCAGTTTTTAAGATTTAGCACTGTTTTTTCTTTTTTATTTTTCGTTAGAGCAAGTGAGATGCGAAGAACAGTCCCATCACGTTATATGAGATAGCACAGCGCTCCAGTTCTGAATGAAAGATGAAACTGGCATACTTGGTTCGTAACAAATGCTCACACTTTAACTACAGTTAGCGCAGTTTTAGCTGTGTTTTTAATACCCAAATAGGCTAAGGTGTATTTGATGAAGCGGTGAATTAAGCACGGGTGCTAACCCAATGCCACAACACCTCAATAAAGTGGATGCGTTTAAATTAATAACACTCAGGGAAAGGTCAGCTATGAATTGGCTTAACATCACAAAAATAAAAACGGCCATAAGCATATCGTTAGCACTACTGGCGTGCTTTAACGTTGAAATAGCATGGGCGAATAGCCAAGGACACAATGATTCTTCCTCTTCTAACATTCTAATCAACGTTGAGAAAAGCACGGCTGACACGTCTGAAAAATGGGTAGTTACTTACACATTGACTACGCCAGCCAAAACGCTGGCTTTTGTTAGAAACCCGGATACATCAAGAACAACACGTTGGTTCGCGCAAGATAGCGACATAGAAATCGTCTTTGATGACGCCAAACACCAAGAACTTGTGCGCTCTAAGTCAGGCAAGTCCCTCTCTACCGTGTCATTTTTAATGACGCCCACCTATAAACATTTGGGTAAAGATTACGCACCATTTTCTCCATTTTCTGATGGTGGAAATGCCTTTCACTCTGGGCGATTGTTTGCATGTGCTAATGCCTGTTCTGAAGAAGATAATAAATGGCATCTGACACTCAATGTTCCCAGTGATGAGCACATAGTGTTGAATGGCAAAGTAGTGAAAAGCAGCGTGTCGTGGACAGATAACAATGACGGAAGAGTTGTGTATGTGGGTAGGCAACAGCCAATTATTACCGATGATGTGGTTGCCCTAATTGACCCCGGGCTTCCTAAAAGTATTAAAGTTTCGCTAGAAGAAGACATACCCAACATGATGGCGTTTTTCTCCCATTCTCTTAATCCGCTTAAGGGCGAAAAGCCTATGTTACTTGCCTCTTACGCAAACATAGATGCTCACTCCACACAAGGCGGCACACTACCTAACCAGATATTTATGCATTGGAACAGACAAGACTTAAATGAGCAGGCCAATAACAGCAGCTTTGTTAACCAAACACTTTGGTTCTTTGCTCACGAAGTCGCACATTTTTATCAGCCTGGCAGTACCGAAGGTGTATCAGAAAACAAGGAGCAGTCTTGGCTGCACGAGGGTAGCGCCGACTACTTTGCGGCAATCGCCATGAACTTCCTCTACGAAGACGCCAATAGCTATGTTGAAAGCCGAATGACCCGCGCTTTCGAGAGCTGTACTGAAGGGCTGGCGCAGACTACGCTGGCTCATGCTTATAAAAACGGACAGTTCAATCTCTATTATTCTTGCGGAATGATAATGCACCGCGCCATTGATAGCGTGGTGCAGCAAAAGACGCTAGGTGAGGAGTCGCTTTTCACCGTATGGAAACGACTGCAAAAAGCGGTGCATAGTGGCATGCCGCCTGGCACAGCGACGTTCTTAACCCTGCTAGAACCGTACAATGCACCTGAACTTATAAAAGCCATCAACAATGCAACGAGCGATGATGCTTTAAAAGCCATTCAAGGGATTGAAACTTTGTACCAATTTCCTGAGTAGGCTACTTAATGAAGTAGCCTATTGCTTTATATTCGCCATCAACTTCCACCATAGAAAGGGTCTCTACTTTCATAGTGGTTTTTGAATCAAAGTCAGTGGTGAAAGACAAAATCAGATAGTTTCCTTTAGGCAATCCCGGCAGTGAAGTTGGCGCTTGTGCTAACGCAATTTCCCTCGATTTGGCTGCTTCCAAAGGCTCCCTGACTCCGTGCCTTAGCATTGCGAAGTTGTATAAGCTTTTGACTGTCTACTTTCATATCCATCTCGCGCTTCCTCCTGTTAGCTGCGCTTCACATAAGTTAAAAACGTAACGCGATTGACAGTAAGAAATATCCATGGTCAGTAATACGACAGTTTTACGCCAACCCTGTGACAAAGCAAGCCTGATGCGCACGTTAACGTTCTTTTTCTACCAGCATTTTCGTTGTGAAGTAATGAAGACCCTCTAGTGCTAATCGTCTTGTTTATGCAGAGGCATCGGTACCCAATTACGCCTCCCACCTGCAACTGTAAATCAAATGAGCTAGTATTAATGACTTATCACAACGCAATGCGTACAATACCGCCCCCCGAAATATAGGTTGGTAATTTATGAGTTCAGATAGTCAATTTTCAGTTGGTCAACGCTGGTTAAGTAATACAGAAATAGAACTGGGGTTAGGAGTCGTGATTGGTAGCGATTTCCGTTCGGTTGAAGTGCTATATCCAGCAACGGGCGAAGCGCGAAAATACACCAAGCAAGATGCGCCGCTAACACGACTGATATTTGAAATTGGCGAAACGGTAAAAAGCCAGGACGGCTGGGAAATGACCATTACCGAAAAAGAAGAAAGTCAGGGGTTATTCGTTTATCACGGGCTTCGCGAAGACACGAAAGCGCAAGCACGTTTACCTGAGACGATGTTAGACAGCCACATTCGCTTAAACCAACCTGAAAAGCGTTTGTTCAGTCAGCAACTAGACAATCCAAAATGGTTTGACTTGCGTGAGCGCGCGCTTGATCACCAATATGATTACCTTCGCTCTAGCACTATCGGCCTTGCCGGTGCACGTATCTCCTTAATTCCCCACCAGCTTCACATCGCCGCAGAAGTAGGCGGTAGGCACGCGCCTCGTGTATTGCTTGCCGATGAAGTAGGCCTAGGTAAAACCATTGAAGCCGCACTGATCATTCATCAGCAACTTAAGACCGGCCGTGCAAGTCGAGTACTTATATTGGTTCCTGACTCACTAGTGCATCAATGGTTAGTGGAAATGCTCCGTCGCGTAAATCTTCCTTTCGCTATTTATGATGAAGATCGCTGTGAAGCAATTGAGGAAAGTGAAGCTTCTGATGATGGCGAGGTAAATCCTTTTGAAAACGACCAGCTTGTGCTTTGTAGTATCGACTTCTTAAGCAAAAATAAAAAGCGTCAGCAGCAAATTCAAGCTGCAACGTGGGATTTAATGGTGGTTGATGAAGCCCACCACCTTGCTTGGTCTAGCGAAGCGCCATCTGAAGAGTATCAGTGTGTAGAAGCGCTTGCTAACCAGACACCTGGTGTGCTGTTACTGACCGCGACGCCTGATCAGCTTGGCCACGAAAGCCACTTTGCTCGCTTGCGCTTATTAGACCCAGCGCGTTTTCACAGCTACGACGCTTTCTTAGAAGAAGAGTCAAAATACAGCCAATTAGCCGACGCAGTAGCGCCTTTACTCTCTGACGCCGAACCCAATGATAAACAACGCAGTAAACTCAATGAATTCGCACCAGATGTAATGGCGCATGCTGGCGATCTAAGCACATCAGAAAGCCGTCATGCGTTACTACATCAACTGATCGATTGCCATGGTACAGGGCGGATGCTGTTTAGAAACCGCCGAGCCAATATTGAAGGGTTTCCGATACGTAAATTAAACGCCTATGAGCTTGCTTTACCCGACGTTTATTCAGACGCGGTTAGTGGCGGTGACCTAACCTATTCACTATACCCAGAACGCATGGCAAGCGTAGTGAACAGCTGGACTAAACTCGACCCTCGCGTTGAATGGCTGCTTGATTTCATGCAAAGCGTTAAGCCAGAAAAAATTCTGCTTATTTGCGCCAGCGCTCGCACTGCACAAGAGCTTGGCGAGGTAATTCGCACCCAAACCGGTATTCGCCATAGCGTATTTCACGAAGGCATGAGCATTGTTGAGCGCGATAAAGCAGCGCATTACTTCGCGGATGAAGAAGACGGTGCACAAATTTTATTATGTAGCGAGATTGGCAGTGAAGGCCGTAATTTCCAGTTTGCTCATCACTTGGTGTTATTTGATTTACCAATAACGCCAGATTTACTTGAACAGCGAATTGGTCGTCTTGATCGCATTGGCCAAACACAAACGGTACAAATCCACGTGCCGTATTTAGCAAAAACCGCACAGCACGTATTACTAGACTGGTATCACGAAGGGCTTAATGCCTTTGAGAAGACCTGCCCTACCGGTTCTGGCGTATTTGATGATGTTAAACCTCTGCTAATTGGCGCGTGTTTACATCCTGACGATATGAGTGCGCGAGATGAGCTGGTGAGCATGAGTATTACGCTAAATAGTCAACTCGTCGCCCAGCTTGAAGCCGGACGGGACCGTCTTCTAGAGCTAAATGCCTCTGGCGAGGGACGTGTAGAGCAACTGCTTGAGGACATTATTGCATTAGATACAGAGCAAGATCTCTCCCGTTTTATGGGCCGTGTATTTGATGCTATTGGCGTACAGCAAGACGAAAAAGGTAACGACTGTTTTATTCTTATGCCAACGGAGTCTATGGTAAGCCAGCTCCCAGGCTTAGATCCAGAAGGCATGACAGTCACCTACAAACGCCGCATTGCCACCACCCTAGAAAACGTTCAGTTTTTAAGCTGGGACCACCCGCTTGTTCATACTGCCATAGATGTCGTACTTACTGATGTACATGGAAAAAGCAGTATGGGCTTTATTGCAGAGCCGTCTCTGCCTAAAGGCGCCTATTGGATAGAAGCGTTATTCGTACTTCAGGCACAAGCCCCCAAAGCATTGCAGCTTGGTCGTTTCTTGCCACAAACGCCAGTGCGCGTATGTTTAGATGCGCAAGGAAATCCTTCAGATCTAAGCTTTGATGTTAAGCGTAAAATTGGTCGCAAAATCTCGGCGCAGCTTTTAAAAGCACTGCAACAGCCCCTAGAATTAGCTATTGAGAAAGCGCGAAAGCTTGCACATCAGCAGGCAAATCAAAAGCAACATGATGCGCTTAACAACATGCACAACACACTAAACGAAGAAATACAGCGATTGCGCGACCTTCAAAAACGTAATCCTGCTGTTCGTGACAGTGAAATTGAATTTATTGAAACGCAAATGAATGCGCTGGATAAAGTTATTCAAGAAGCAGATGTTGAGCTAGACGCGCTGCGCATAGTCGTTAATAACCCATAATATAACGCGTCGCGCTAAACGCCTTAGTGACGCGTCAAGTAATGAGAAAATAATGGCAAACCCGAGCTTTGTTTATAACCCACCTATGACGCCTTATCTTGATATTTTGTATCAGGATGAGGATATGGTGGTAATGCATAAACCGAGTGGACTTTTGAGCGTGCCGGGTAAAGCGTTAGAGCATCGCGATTCGCTTATTAGTCGAGTAAACCGTGTATACCCTACCGCAACTGTGGTCCACAGGCTGGACATGGCGACCTCGGGTATACTGGTATTGGCGCTTACTAAAGAGAGCCATCGTCACATTTCAAAGCAGTTCGAATTAAGGCAAACCAAAAAGCGCTATTTTGCTCGTGTCCACGGCCATATTGAAGCCGATACAGGTGACGTTGATCTGCCGCTTATTTGCGATTGGCCTAATAGGCCAAAGCAAATGGTCGACTTTGAGCGCGGCAAAAAAGCGATGACCCGTTTTGAGGCGGTAGAGCGAACTGTGGATGAAAATGGCTGCCCTTACTCTTTGGTGGCGCTTTATCCTATCACAGGGCGCTCACATCAATTACGAGTACATATGCTTGCCTTAGGGCATCCAATTTTGGGAGACAGGCTTTATGCTCACGACGAGGCACTTGCTATGGCGCCTCGTTTGCAGCTTCATGCGGAAAGCTTAAGTTTCTGTCACCCTACACAGGGCCAATGGCTTCATTTTCAAACACCAATTCCCTTTAGTCAGCATCGTCCCAGTTCGCTTTCAGTTGAAACACAATAGGCTCGTTGTTTGTGAAACACCAAACCGACAACCTAGTTCATTATATTCGGCCCCCTATAGTTTTCATTTTATTTGCCGATAAACTATAGAATTGTAATATCTCGTTGTTTCACAGTATCGAAGATATCATCGTTGAGAGAATGAAAAGGCATAGCACGCTTATATGAACAGGAAATCCATCACCTTATATTTTTTTGTCATGGTGTCTATGTTCCCTGTGATAGCTTACGGCGACTTTTTCAATGATGTGAGCAATGCTTATCTTCCAGGGGAAGTTAAATCAATAATGGTCGGTGAGGCAGAGGCCCCCGTTATTGAGGTAGAGGCAAAAACCCCTTTATCTCTTGGTACTGCGATTATCTTTACCGAGCCTTTTCCCTCAAGCCTTACACTCGCAGAGGGCAACAGCCTTGCCGACTTGCTCGCTGAAAAAGGATGGCACGTAGTAATTAGCCCCGTAAACTTGCCTCTAGCCCCTACGCCTTCAGCAGATGAGGCAGCCGCTAGCACACCAGAAGATGATGCAGCACAAAACAATCAAGCTGACGAAGCAATACATCCAAGAAGTAATCAACTTACTCAATACCTTAATTTCGAAACAGCTACGTCTGCACTAACCTTGCAGGTCAACGCATTGAATAATTATTTACAGAACCGCTCTGGCTATCGCATGGTGATTGCGCAAGGCATGCTTGCCGCGACCTATTTCTCGGCGGCAGAGCTACAACCTAATTTACATCCTGACACCTTCATCGCAATCTCACCATTTTGGCCTGAAGATACGACGAATAACCTGCTTATTAATACCATGGCAAAAGCGGAATATCCGGTTTTAGATTTATCACTTAGCGCGTTTAACGATTGGGAAGCAAGTACAACATTGAAAAGGAAAATAAGAGCAAAAAATGAACTTAAAATACACTACAGACAAATAACGATCCCCAGCAGTTTTTTAGCCTTTAGTATAAAGGAAACTCAAAAAAACCCGCAAATTCAGATAATTGCAAATAACACCATTGGTTGGACACGTCATTTGGGCTGGTAATTCTCTCGTCTTCAGCCTAGTCTAAATATTCACCCAAAACAGACACCTAGGTTAATAAGGCAAATTATCAATTAGCTTAGCGAGTGAAAATTGCGAATTGGACTATACTTTAATTTAGTAAACAAAGGCGGTTGAGTTACTTGTGAGTGTTCAGGAATTTGTAGATAACAAAGCGAAACAGCTATGTTTCTATTTGAGAGCATTTTGGCAAGATGAGCTTCCTATTGAGGAGTTGGAGCTATTTTTTTGGGATAGCATGGAGGAATGGGGTCAAATTGAATTTACGTTAACCCAGCCCTACACTCAAAAGGAACGCGTTTTTTGGCATTTACTGCATCAAGTACATTATTGGAATGAAGATAAGCTTAGACAAGATCGTTTTCTTGTTGACGAGCTTACAAACTGCGTCAATTTCTTGGAAGGTTTAGGGCACTGTCCACTTGACTGTGTGGGTGTTCGTCCTTAACACCGTTCCCGTTGTGGTTTTTCTCAAACCCACAAGATACGTTGCTCTCTACTCATATACCGCTCCCTTTAGCCTGTTATCGCTACGTGTTATTAGGCAAGTATTGTTGCTAAACAATGTGGTTCATGGCTCAATACGCTTTTGAGTTACTTCCCAGGGCTGAAGTTTTGCTAACCGCTTTAAAGACTTTCAATGACAAGCGCTATCTGAATATTTTTCTGTTTGGTATTTCCAGTGGCTTTCCATGGATAATGATTAGCTCAGTACTTTCAGCCTGGTTAAAAGATGAGGGGCTCTCTCGTTCCACCATAGGACTCTTTGGAATTATTTTTGCCACTTACTCTTTTAATTTCTTATGGTCTCCCCTAGTCGACAAGGTTAAGCCGCCTCTTTTAGGTCAACGCAAAGGCTGGATTTTCGCGATGCAGTTATGCATTGTGCTTTTGTGCCTAGGTATGTCTCAACTAACTGCAACTTACGATTTGTACTATGTCGCGTTTGTAGGCTTACTGATCGCTATTGCGTCTGCTACGCAGGACATCGCCATTGACGGCTTCCGTATCGATTGCATAGATAAAGACGACAAGGATGGGTTGTCTGCAGCGTCTTCGATGGCAACGGCTGGGTGGTGGACTGGCTATGGCGGGCTTGGCGCAATTCCATTTTTTCTTGCCGATTTAACCGCCTGGTCTTGGCCTGATATCTACCTGCTGTTAGCGGCAATTATGGCGTTATTAATGTGCGCAACCCTAATAGCCAATGAACCTCTCATTGACAGGGAAGCCTTGCTTCAAAAAATCACTCACAAGACGAATAGCTCTCCCGTTGTTTACTGGGTTAGAACTACACTTGTCACCCCATTTTCGGAATTTTTTACTCGTAATGGCGTTAAGCTCGCAGCATCTTTTTTACTTTTTATTTTTCTATTCAAAATCGGCGAGGCCTTTCTTGGTCGAATGAGTATCGTTTTTTATAAAGAAATTGGCTTCTCTAACAGCGATATCGCGACATATTCAAAACTCCTCAACTGGTGGGTAACGATTATTTTTTCTCTATTAGGTGGCCTTGTTAATATTCGCTATGGCATATACCGAGGGCTCATGACTGCCGGTGTGGCAATGGCGGCGTCAAACCTTCTCTTTGCGCTTATTGCGCAAACAGGTCCCTCTACTTCTCTACTAGCGGTAACTGTAATCGTTGACGGCTTTACGGGCGCGTGGAGCACGGTTGCGATGGTCGCTTTTATATCGCTGTTATGTAACCGGGCTTTTAGCGCTACACAATATGCACTAATGGCATCGCTGAGCGTTGCAGGGCGAACGTTGGTTGCCTCTAGCAGTGGTGTAGTCGTAGACAGTTTGCACGGTGACTGGAGCTTATTTTTTGTTCTAACTGCCGCAATGGTAGTCCCAAGCCTCTGCTTTTTGTACGCTATTCGTCACCATATCAACCGGGTTGAAAGAGGATAATTTAATCTTATTGCCTTGCAAGTTCACGAGTGTTATCTACATTTAAAATAAAGGTGTAGTTTTAAAACTAGCTACCAAGGAAGAATATTGAGTGCAGCCAAGGTTGACCATGTAAAGAGCAAACCATTAGTGAAAGTCCTGAAGTTTACTTTACTAAAAGTAAACTTCATCGCAGGGCTTATTGCGCTGATAACCGTTATCTTTTTGATAAGTCTCGTTAACCAAGAGGAGCGCATCGTAGCGAGCCTAACAAAAGGGCACGCTATTGAAGCTGACATTCTTGCTGCTGAGCAGCACATCAACCGCTACAATCTCCGTCACTTCGCTGACTCCCCTACTGCAACGGCATCGTTTAATAATCTTAAACTACCGATAAGCGTAGCCCATCAGAACTTACGTCTTTTCTTTGAGACCGAACTGGGTATCTCCGAAGCAGGCCGTATCTTGGATGAGGATACCTTTTCAACAATATCCCGTAATTTAGGTAATGAACCAAGCGAGCAAAAGGCTGTCGATGTACTCAATCTGGTACACACTCTCGTGAAGAGCCCGCCGAATATAGCAGCACGTTACGACACAAGTGAATTGACCCTACTTCCTCTGATGACGCTCATCCAAGACCGCGAAAGCGCTAACTTCAATGAATTACAAGGCCTTTACAGTCGCTTCTATCTTACCCTCATCGTCGGCGTTCTAGCGCTGTCATTATGGTACTTTGTGGCTTGGTTAATCTACAAAAGACATACACGTAGTGGTAGCCATAAGTTTAGTAAGTCAAAGTTAAGGGTGACCCCAATAAACGATGATTCCGAGATGCAAAATAAAGCATTTTTGCAGCTTATTAGCCATGAGTTTCGCGCACCGATAAGCGCAATAATAAGTGCACTTGAGCTTATTCCGAACATGGAGTCTAAGCGTTCGCATTTAATTCAGCAGGCAGAGCAGTCCAGCTATCGACTACTTAACCTTACGAATAATCTAACTGAGGTTCTTGCGACTAAAGCCGACGATAACCTTCAATTAACCAAAATTGACTTAATAAGCCTGCTTGATGAATGTATTTCACCTTTTTCAGTCCAAGTAAAAGACAAGAAAATCGAATTTAATATGCACTGCAGTCACAGTGTGCCCCAGTATGTAAATACGGATCCTATTGCTATTTCTAAGGTGATAACCAACATACTTGATAACGCAGTGAAGTTTACGACCAATGGGCTAATTGATGTTGCCATTACAACCCAAGTGAAAAAACGAGAAATATTCCTAGTCGTCGTTATAAGCGATACGGGAATAGGCATTGATGATGTCATTCAGAAACGCATGTTTGAGAGGTTCTATCGCGGCGAACATGCCAACGTTCGGCGTTATCCTGGCGCAGGTATTGGGCTATCTATTGCAAGCAAATGCATCGCTAAACTTGGTGGGGATATAGAAGTTTCAAGCACAGTAGGCGTAGGTTCCGAGTTTAAGATTTTTATCCCCCTTAACCCTGTCGAAATTAAACAGCCAGCAGTGGAAAACACGTCTAACGCCAAGTTTGCGGTAGTTGATGATCTCGAAATCTCACGGCTACATTTACAATCTATTATTACCTCTGAGGGTTTTACGGCACGTACTTTTTCATCGGGTGCAAACCTTTTAAACCTTCACGATGAAATATTGCAGTTCTCCGGAATTATTGTCGACCTTTATATGCCTGGGATGAATGGCCTTGAACTGGTAAGAACGTTACGGGCGATATATAGAGAAAGGGTTCCGCCCATAATCGTATTATCAGCCACACCGGATATTGCAAATATCATCGCTACTAGCGAACTCCCAGTCTACCAAGGCTTTGTAAAACCAATCGACCGAAACAGGTTTGTCGATGCGCTTCGTCATCTAACCACAAATAGCAAAAATGCAGTGCCCGATGATAAAAAGGCTCGAATATTAGTTGTTGAAGATGAGCCTATAAATGCTGAATTGGTCGAATACATGCTTCAATGTATGGGGCACGAAGTGACTGTAAGTTACACGGGCGATGATGCTATTAGCAGAGCCAATGAGTCCGCCTTTGACTGTGTTTTACTCGATATTAACCTGCCAGACATTAGCGGTTTGGAGGTTGCGAAAATACTGAAGGAAGGCCGTCCTGACCTTCCTGTCATCGCATTAACAGCAAATGCACATCGCGACGATAAAGAAGCCTCTTTACGTTCGGGTATTCGTTACCATCTTGTAAAACCCATAACCTTTCAAGAGCTTAAAAATACGCTTCGCTTGGCACTTTAACAAAGCTGAGCCGGTTTTACTCGTAAATACAGTATTGGTTTCGGCCGCTTTCTTTTGCTTTATAAAGCGCTTGGTCTGAACATTCTAACCAGGCCATCGCACTTTTAAAGTCTGCAGAGAATTGAGCAAGGCCAAGACTAACAGTGAAACTTATCGACTCTCCTTCGTGCTCAACCGTTAAACGCTGTGCCAGTTGGCGAATTCGCTCTGCAACAGCTCTTGCATCTTCTACAGTGGAATCATTCAATATGATTGCAAACTCTTCCCCGCCATATCGTCCTGCTAAATCGGTTTCCCTTACACAACGCTTTATTAGCGCTGCAAGCATTTGAATGACTTTATCACCGGCTTGATGACCGTAAGTATCGTTAATGCGCTTAAAGTGATCGATATCCAACATAAGCGCTGTACTTGGTTTACCTCTACGAACACACAGCTTATACATCTCGTCAAAGCGTTCTTGCCAATAGCGACGGTTAAAAAGCCCGGTGAGGCCATCGACGCGACTCGCTGTTTTCATCTCTTCGTTAAGGTGCTCCATACCCAACTTGCCTAACGCTTGCTCAGTTACATCGTATACAAGCATACAAAAGCGTTCAACTCGGCCATTATTTTCTACAATAGGAAAAATGGTTACGTTTTGGTACATAAACTCAGCGGCGCATGTAACGGGGCGATTACAGGTAAACTTGAATAAGAAAGGGCGCTGCTCCCATATGATGAAGACAGGGCTTTTCAAATTGAAGACCGGGTCGATTTTCGTTCTCAGCCATGCCTCATCTATCTCAGAAAAATGAGAAAAAATGCTGCCGCCAATGACTGTCTGTGCTTTTTTAGCGCTGTGGTTTTCTAAAAACTTGTTCCACACTTGTACTGTAAAATTACGGTCAAGTACCGCAATTCCGACCTCTATGGAATCAAGTAATTCCAGGGGCACCTGAGAAGCCGTACCTTCCGTGTTCTGGGTCAACGTTCTTGTTGAAGCATTCATAGACTCTCCTTACCACCGTTAGTGTCCATTTCATCACTTAATAAGCGTTCGTAAACGTGATTCATGGCATCTCCGGGAAATAGCAGCAGTAAATCAAACGAGATATCTCTTGCTTTAATAGCATAGCCAATCTCTATGGCCATTAGCTTACCCCACCGATGCACATTATCACTCAACAACGCTGACAAACCTTGATGTTGACCAAGCAACACTGGGTGAGTGTGACTGAATGCTACGCTTAATTGTTCAGACAGGCCGTTCAAGCAGGCACCTATAAGGATATTAGACACGTCCATAAGCGCTTCTAACGCTAACTTGTCAGACGACGCTGACGGCGGGTATTTTAGTAGGTCAACGATATTTTGAGAGTTGGTGTCATTGAAGATCACCAGTGCTTCACCACTTATGCCCTCGCTGATAAATCCCTTAGAAACCGCTGACACGCTTTCGTTTCGATTTATCTCAGCCACCGCCATAGAGAGTTCGTTACTCTCTATGAGGTTTACATTCGGGATAGGTAAATCAATGAATTCCCCCAGTAGCTCAGCGAGGTTTTCCCCTGCTCGCCCCATAGCGATGTTCACCATTTCCCGACATGCGTCTAATTTATCTTCGTTGCTTGTCGGTTCATCTCGTGTATGAGGCGCATCATTTTTTTGCACTGTGTTTAAACGAGCACCTGACGAATGACCTTCACCACTGTAGATACCGTAAGACGATAATATTTGGCTCAGCTTTTCGTTGTCGATGGGCTTTCTGATAAAATCTAATGCACCAAGCGCCAGCATTTTTTCTCGTGCTTGTGCCTGCACATCACCCGACACAACGATTACCAAACACGGTAAGTCGAACTTACGGATAGCTTCCATTGTTTGATAGCCATCCATAACCGGCATATTGAGATCTAAAAAAACTACATCTCCTTTGCCTTCTCGAATAAGCGTTAGCGCCTGTTCGCCATTTTCAGCAAAAGAAACATCTACATCCCAATTATCAGGCAAACTACGCGCCATTTGACGCCTTGCGAAACCCGAGTCGTCGCAAATCAATATTGGAGTACTCATGGTAACTCCTTAAACTGCGACGGGGGCTTTGATGTGTGGATGTGACTGGTAGTTTTTAAGCGTGAAGTCGTCAAAAGAAAACCCAAAGATGTCTTTAACTTCCGGGTTTATTTCCATTGTGGGACGCGCAAACGGCTCGCGGCTAAGCTGCAGCTCCACCTGTTCAAGGTGATTTGAGTACAAGTGCGCATCACCCAGTGTATGTATGAAATCACCCGGCTCCAGATCGCAAACTTGGGCAATCATCATGGTGAGAAGTGCATAACTTGCAATATTAAATGGCACGCCCAAGAAAATGTCGCCGCTGCGTTGATACAGCTGGCAGCTTAGCTTTCCGTCAAGCACGTAGAACTGGAACAGCGTGTGACAAGGGGGCAAAGCCTGTTTACCCATTGCCGCATTTTCTTTTGGAGAATAATTGGTGTCTGGCAAAACCGCTGGATTCCACCCGCTCACGATAAGACGTCGAGAGTCAGGGTTGGTTTTGATTTGCTCTACCACTTCTGCGATTTGATCTACCGATGTGCCATCGCCCCGATCCCAACTGCGCCACTGGTGGCCATAAATAGGGCCAAGTTCACCCTCATCAGTTGCCCACTCATCCCATATTTTCACGCCGTGTTCTTTTAAATAGGCGATATTAGTCTCGCCTTTTAGAAACCAAAGCAGCTCATGAATAATTGATTTAAGGTGGCACTTCTTCGTGGTCACCAACGGAAAACCTTCTTGGAGGTTAAATCGCATCTGATAGCCAAATACACTTAACGTACCCGTACCAGTTCGATCTTCCTTTTTCACACCCGTATCACGTACATGGCGCATTAATGCGAGATATTCTTTCATCGTTATTCTTATACTTATTTACTGTTCAACACGGCCTTTTCCACGCGTATATGCGCGTACTAATAATCCTATTCCTAAAGCAATCATAGGTAAACAAAGAAGTTGTCCTTGGCTTAGGCCCATTTGATATAAGCCAATATGAGCGTCGGGTTCTCTGAAAAACTCAACGATAAAACGGAAACTTCCGTAGCCTAATAAGAATAAACCACTGACTGCCCCTACTGGGCGCTTTTTAGCAGAATAAAGCCATAGAATAATAAAGAGTAAAACCCCCTCTAGCGCAAACTCGTAGAGCTGAGAGGGATGGCGAGGCACATTACCCGCATTCGGAAATATAACCGCCCATGGCACATCGGTACTGCGCCCCCAAAGCTCTGCGTTAAGGAAGTTTCCAATTCGCCCTGCACCTAACCCAATCGGTACAAGTGGCGCAACAAAGTCCCCTAATCTCAGGAAAGTCGTGTTCATACACTTCGCTCGCCAAAACAGCGCCGCCAATACTCCAAGTAATCCACCGTGGAATGACATACCGCCAGCCCAAATCTTAAAAAGATACAGCGGGTCGTCGAGGAACATGCCAAACTGATAAAAGAATACGTAACCGATACGGCCACCTAAAATAACGCCGACAAAGCTCCAGAAAAGTAAATCGCTTAGCTGCTCGCGACTCCAATTCGTTTGTGACAGGCGCTTTTGTGCCAATAGATAGGCGGCGATAAACCCCACAAGGTACATTAGACCGTACCAACGAACACTTAACGGGCCCATACTGAAGATAACGGGGTCGATACTGGGGAATACCAGATAACTGCTCTGTTCCATTACTTTATTCAATTCCTAAAATCATTCTAATACTTACGAGAACCAGCAAGCATGCCAACATCGCTTTCAATATGCGAACGTTCACGCGCTGTCCAAGCTTCGCGCCAATATTTGCGGTGAACATCGAGGTAGCAACAATACCAGCTGTGGCAGGTAAATAAACATAACCCAAACTGTGTTCTGGTACATCTATCGCATTCCACCCTGCAATAACAAAACTAGTGGTTCCAAAAACTGCAATAACTAAGCCGCAAAAAGCGGCGCAGCCGATAGCTGCGCGTACATTAACACGAAACCATACTAGAGCAGGCACCAGCAATGCACCACCACCTATGCCCATCAACGCACTTAGTAAACCAGCGCCACCACCCACGAAGGATAAGGTGCCGTTAGACGCTTCGTTTTCGGACGCTTTTTGTTTCCCGAATATCATTTGCAGTGCAATTAAAATAACTAGTACGGCAAAAATATCCTTTAGGAGCTCACCGGATATATGACTTGCCACCTGTGCGCCTATAATAGCGCCAACGGCAATGCCCAAGCCCGTGTAAAGCACCACTCTACGTTGAATATTACCGAGTTTGTAATGAGCGCGCGCCGAGGACATGCCTGTAAAAATAATGGTTGAAAGCGAAGTAGCAATAGCAACAGGCATGACGGTTTCAGTGGTCATTCCCATAAAGTGAATAAGCAAATACGACAGCGCAGGCACGATAATAAGACCACCGCCAATGCCGAGCATTCCCGCGAGAATGCCAACAACGGAACCTAGAATCAGACAACTGACTATGATAACAACGAGTGGGTCCATTCCTTACGCACCTGCTCGGATAAGGCCTCCAAGGCCCTTTGTTTCAAGATATTTATTCAAGTGCACAAAGACTTCTTCTTGATTCACAGAGGTAAGTGCCAGCGAAAGTAACTGCTTACACTCATCTAACGTGACTTTTCGAATAAGCCAGTTGATCTTCCTCAAGTTAAAACCATTCATACTCAATCGGCGGTATCCCATCCCCATTAACAGTAGTGCGCCAGCAGGCTCACCAGCAATTTCGCCACAAATAGTCACTGGCACCTGATTCTGATTAGCTTTTTGCACCACATCGTAAAGCGCACCTAATACCGCAGGATGATAACTGTTATAGAGACCTGCTACTCGCGTATTGTTTCTATCTACCGCTAGTAAATACTGGGTTAAGTCATTGCTGCCTACCGAGAAAAAGTCGACGTGCTTAGCCAATTGAGGTAATTGATAAAGTACAGAAGGTACTTCAAGCATGATACCTAACTTAGGTTTGTTCAGGGTCTCTCCTGACTCGGCTATTTCATCAGATATCTCGTAAAATGCCTGATTAATAAGTCGCTTTGCCTCTTGCACTTCAGACACGGTGGAAATCATTGGCAACATTATTTGTAGGTTACTTAGCCCAACGCTTGCTCGAAGCATAGCGCGTACTTGAACCAAGAAAATTTCAGGATGATCCAACGTTAGACGAATACCCCGCCACCCCAGAAATGGATTTTCCTCGCTAATTGGAAAATAAGGTAATGGCTTATCACCTCCCACGTCTAAGGTACGCATAGTGATGGGTAATGTGGGCGCAGCCTCTAACACTTGGCGATACAATTCGACCTGCTCTTGTTCTGAGGGGAACCGCTCTCGAAGCATAAAAGGGATTTCAGTTCTATAAAGCCCTACACCAGCACCAATTTGCTCAGCGTTTAATTCAACTTCAGCAGATAGGCCAGCATTAATATAGAGCGACATTCTGCAGCCATCTACGCTTTCACACGGTTTATCAGCCTCTGCATCAATCTTTTCGGCGATCGCCGACTCTTCTTCAATGAGCTGAATAAACTCTGTTTTTATGTTGCGCTCAGGGGAAATAATGACTTCACCAGAGTAGCCATCAAGCAGAATTTCTTTGTCTTCCAAAAGCGCAGGCGTTACATTTTGACAGCCCATCACGGCGGGCACGCCCATAGCTCTTGCTAAAATTGCAGCGTGAGAGTTGTTAGAACCACGAATAGAAATAATGCCGTTGAGCTTGTCTCTTGGAAACTCGGCAAGCATTGGCGCTGAAACCTCATCAGCCACCAAGATACTGGCTTTTGTGATGACCTTCTCTGTGACTTTTTGACCGTTAGCTTCATACAAAATGTTGGCTAATATACGGTCTGACAAGTCAACAATATCAATGGCACGCTCTTGCATGTAAGGGTCGTCCATCGCACGAAAACGAGCAGCATAGCTTTCTATGACCATTTTCAGTGATGATGCCGCATCCCAACCTTCGCGAATTTTTTCCTCAACCTCTCTTCCCAAACTATTTGCATCGAGCAGGTGATGATAGAGCTGAAATATAGACTTAACGTCATCGGGAATGGCTTCATCAAGTCCATTAGACAATGCGTCCACATGGCCTCGCGTTACCTCAACCCCTTTGCGGTATAATTGAATTTGCTCTAACGGAGAATCGGTCCGTTTTACCACCCAGTTTTTCAGGTTAATTGACTTGTCTAGCGACACCCCTTTACCAATCGCTAACCCTGGGGAGCCTGCAATGCCCCGCACATTTTTTTGTCGGGCAGTGTTGTCATTTGAATTTGAGAGTGTCAGCGCACCGCGAATATCGGCATTAGTGATTTCCAACGCTAGCTGCGCGGCCAAAGTAACCAAGAACGCCTCTTCATCTTCGCTGAAGCGTCGCATTTCAGCTTGCTGGAGCGTAATAACGCCAAGCACACGCCTTTGATTGATGATAGGTGTGCCCAAAAAAGCGTTGTACTTTTCTTCTTTTACTTCGGGATAGTGCTTAAACCTGGGGTGGCTAGGTGCATTAACAATATTGAGAGGTTCTTCTCGTTGTCCTACAAGACCAATGAGGCCTTCTGAGAAACCAATGCGAACTTGCTCTACGGCGTCTGGGTGAAGACCGTCGGTAGCTTTTAGTATGAACTCTTGCGCCTCGTAGTCAGCGAGATAGATGGAACAAGAGTCCACATTTAGCGTTTGCTTAACACGCGAGGCAAGCCGAAACAACGCCGTATCGAGAGCAGAAATTTGACTAATTTCCTGCACGATACGTTTTAATGTAGTTAGCATTGCGCCTTGCTGGCTTTGAGGGCTCACCGGTTACTCCTTGTTTACTCGCTGCTTACACCCGCGCATAGCAATCTTCCGCATGTTTAGCCGCGCCTGCGCTTTTTACCACGTTTGTGTGGCACTACGTTTTGGCGTTGTGGTGGACGATGCTGCGCAGACATGACCACAGGCGAGAACTCTTTCATTACTCGTCTGTAAACGTCTCGCTTAAACGATACAACGTTTCTTATCGGATACCAGTAACTTACCCACCTCCAGTCATCAAACTCTGGATGACCCGTTTTGAGTACATTGACATCTCGCTCGTTGCAATCAAGCTGCAACAAGAACCATTTTTGTTTTTGCCCTATACAAACAGGGTTGCTGCCCTGACGAATTAATCGCTTAGGCAATTTATATCTCAGCCAGTTGCGGGTAACACTTAAAATAGTGACATCTTTCGGTGTCAGCCCTACTTCTTCGTGAAGCTCGCGGTACATAGCTTGTTCGGCAGTTTCCCCTTCATCAATTCCGCCTTGAGGGAACTGCCATGAATGTTGACCATAACGTCTTGCCCAAAATATTTGACCCATTTTGTTGCAAATCACTATGCCCACATTCGCACGGAATCCATCGGCATCTATCACATAGACTCCCGGGCACACTATACTGTTATATGTTTTCATTCTTCCATAAACTATGCTCCAATCATAGCTTTAATGTTCGCCATCGCCGCTCAAATAGGAAATAACGACATTTATGCAACCCCCATCATCTCCGCCAACGTCACCAGAAAGCCTTCTACAGCGATGTCATGCTATTGCAGGTTTGTCATTGGGAGAGTTAGCCGAGATGGCAAATATCGCTATTCCAGCTAATCTTCAGCGTCACAAAGGCTGGCCAGGCATGCTCATAGAAAAATGGTTAGGGGCGAGTGCAGGCTCAAAACCTCAGCAAGACTTCCCTGAGCTGGGTATTGAATTGAAAACTATACCCATTGACGCTAATTTTTCGCCATTAGAAACAACATATGTATGTTTTGCACCGCTGCTCATGCCCCCTGGCATTACATGGGAAACTTCAAATGTGCGCAATAAATTACAGCAAGTTTTGTGGTTGCCTATTGAAGGAGATAGAGCCATTCCGCTTGGGCAGAGAAGAGTCGCTACCGGTTTTTATTGGCGACCCAATGTACATGAAGATGCGCTGTTACGAAGCGACTGGGAAGAATTAGTTGAGCAAATTTCTACAGGACAGGTTGAGACGATCACCTCTCGCCAGGGCGTAGCACTGCATATCCGGCCGAAAGCTGCGAACGGCAAAGTACTCACAGATGCGTTAGGACAAGAAGGCCAGCGCATAAAAACACGCCCGCGAGGGTTTTATTTGCGTAAGACATTCACCCACCAGATATTGTCAAACGCCTTTGGCGGTTAGCGGTGGCAGCGGTCGTGCCACCTATTTTAGCGTTGTCGTATCGAGGTGCTTCACCAAATAGTCGCTCAGAAACTTTTCTGAATTCACCCCAATCCGCTTTGCAACCGCTTCAAGCTTGGCGTCACTGCGCAGCAACACGTTTTTTGCGTATTCGAGGCGATAGTGGAAAATAAACCGCCTGAAGTTTTTACGCTCTGTCAGCTGTAAGGCCAATGCTAGCGATGTGGGGTCAATGTCAGCCCCCTTACAAAATTCATCTAGCGTTAAAAATCGCTTTTTGTACGCTTTTGAACCTATGGTGTAGCGCTCGGCCTTAGAGATAACACTACTATTCTCATAAGGTGACGCTTTACCTTCGTCTAACCGTTCATAGTCTAAAGGAGACGGCGACGTGCGTCGTATGAACGTTAGCGAAAACAGCACGACCAATAATGCCGTACCTATCATTAAATGATGAAAGCTTTCCCAAAACGGTACAGGGAAAAAGCCAAACGTAGCGGCGGTAACAAGCAAAATACTCATAAATGCCACTCCCACTAAACTTCCCATCACGCCAGCCAACTTGGGCATTTTTAGGTTTTTAATATCCACAGCCTGCTCTGGAAGATGCCTGTGATACATCTGAATATGCTCAGTAATTAAGATACCTATCAGCAATACACTAAACCCAGTTAACAGCGACGCGATATAGGCAGGCCATAGCAGTAATGGCTGCCCCGTGGGAGAAGCTGCTAGCCACTGCTGTTTGTCTTCAATGGGGATTAAAAGCACGGTGCTCTGAAATACAGCGGTAATAATCACTGGCCACCACAATCGCTTTCTTGATGAGGGGTAAGCCAATAACATGGGCTTAATTGCTCGATAGCAACAGGTGATAGCTATAACTGCAAACACGTCTGATAAGCCATAAACAAAAGCAAATTCGGTAGCTGAAGCTAGGCGCAACCATTCATCTAACATGAAAAGAGGCCAGCAAATAAAAGCAGCGCTCAGCCAGCGCTTATTGCGTAATCCCTCTTTTCGCAAAATTAAACGTGCTAGCCCGAATACATAAATGCCTATCGACGCGTAGAGAATGTAACTAAAAATAGCTGAGGTCATCAGCGCCCTCCGTCCATGAGAATTACACTGCCATCTGGAAACTTACCCATTTAGCCCGGCTACCAGTAAATGTCGCGCTGCATCGCAACAGAACGCGTTCGTTCCATAATGCGAATAAGCGTAGACAGTTTTTCCGCTGTCCATTTACGCACTTCATTGTGAGAATCAACCTCGGCATCATCTATCGACTGCTTCAGCATTAAGAGTGCGTTGAGCTCATCAATACCGGTAAGCAGATCTAACCAGGGAGCACGAAAATTTCCGCGCTCCTCTACAAACAAGTCGCCTAAAAGAAACCCACTCCATAGAGTCTGCCTAAGCACAATTTCCACCGCGCTATAGTTAACAGGTCCCATGGTTTTGCTAAGCGGCATGCTTTGTTGAACTGTCTGCCACCCCTGCGACAACCACCCTTTTGCGTGCTCAAGCACAGGATGGTCGAAGCCTGTCGCCTCACTTTGCCAAGGTTTGTTTTGTATCAGGCTGATGGCCAAGAGTTTGATATCGGTCGCTTCGTTGTCAAAAAACAACTTTTCGGGCTCATGAGCATGCATCAACCCTGCCTGACGCCCTTGAAGATAACTAACCACAGCGGGATGCTTGCTCAATGTTTTACTAAACATGCTTTTCTTAGAGAGAAGATAGCGAAGGCTCTGCAGATCATCTTGCCATCCCCACTTTTCTGCATGAGCCACTAGCTTTTGATGCAGGGTTAATAATTCTGGACATTGCAACACCGGGAGATAAAGCGATACGCTTTGTAGCAGCAGTCGAACGCTTTTCGCAACTTCCCCAAGCATTTTAATGGACCCGCTTTCACAAAACACATGTTCATGATGCTGCCAATGGGCCAATGCGGTTTGTACAGCATGACAAAACGCATCTTCTGTTGTGGTACTTTCTTCTAGTGAGAGAAAGTCCGGTAAATGACGTATTTTTGCATTGAAGCCGTGGAGCAGTTGATACCCTTGTGCTGCTTTAGAGACATCGCTAAGCCTAACTGGCATATTGTTATTTATTAGCGCGGCCAGCGAAAACAGACTGTTTATATCGCCAGACATTAACTCAAGCTCTATCTCGTTAATCGATGAACTGGCCTTTTCTGTTGTCGCCTCGCCACAATCCAGCACGATTTCAACAACGCTATCGCCGATAGTGACCACGTACGCATTTCGCGTGAAATGGGTACTAAATTGCTTTGATAAGCTGGCATTTTTTGCAGCTATATCCCACCCCTGCGGCCACACGTTATTATCGAACAAGGCCAAATCAGGACGTGAGTTTTCCAAGGCAACGTTATATTCCATACGTTTGTGTAAGCCGCCGCTTACTACACCGTTGGTCTTCAAGGTTTGCTCGTACTCACCGTTATTTCCACGAACTCTAAACCCCATTTTATTATTTTGAAAGTCGAGTTTATCCGTGTCGTAGTAGTCATTTTCCAATCGCATTTCGCGATGTGAATTGACGTTTATACTGTGGTTTTCAAAAAGAGGGAGGACCCGTTGAGTAAACGCTTGGTGAGCATCGTCACCTGTTACAAATTTTAATTCTATTTCTGACATGGTTGCGCAAGGCACAGCTTATGATGCTGACACCATACCTCTGTCACATACTTTTCGCAATGCTACAGCGTTTTTCTGGTCTTCTAAATTTAGACAAAAGTGGAACAAACTTGCCTTTATGGCGGTCAACCAATACCATCTTCACGTTTTAAATTCTTAAATTGGACTTCATATGATTCGAAAGTGGTTAGCAGCAGCCCTTATTGCATGCTCTTTTCAAGCATTTTCGCTACAAGATACCGCTGATTTAGAAGCGTCTTCATCACACTATATAAGAGATGATTTGTTTATCTTTATGCATACCGGACCTGGTCGCAATTATCGCATTCTAGGTTCAATTGAAGCCGGGACGCCTATTACTGTTCTAGCAAGAGACAATGACGCTGAGTTTACGCAGGTTACTGATCCTGAGGGTCGTAAAGGCTGGGTAGAAAGTAAATTTGTGTCTAACACAATGTCACAGGCAGAACAGCTACCCATCATTAGCGAAAAGCTTGCTCAAAGCCAAAGTGGTCTGCAGTCGGCACAGTCGGAAAATGCAAAGCTTCGTCAGCAGCTTAACGACGCTCGTCAGCAGGTGTCTAAGCTTACTACTACCAATGACGAACAGGCATCTCAAATTATTCGACTTACCGCACAAGTTGAAAGTGCAAGCAAGGATGAATTGGTGACATGGTTTACCCGTGGTGGCATGGTAGCCGGTATCGGTATTCTACTTGGCGTGTTGATAACCTACCTTCCAAAGCGCAAACGTCGAAATAGCGAATGGATGTAACCTGAACGCATTTTGGCGTCGCCAGGAACAAGATAGCAAAAAAATGGCCAGCATACTGCTGGCCATTTTTATTCGTGAAGCATTATTCCCTTTATTTATTCATCATCTTCAACAAGGGTCATCAGTGAGGTGTTACCACCCGATGCTGTTGTATCGATGCTGATCGTTTTTTCAGTCATCAAACGCTGAATAAGGTTATCGTTATATTCTGCTGTGATAACAGGCAGTATTGCGCCTTTGCGAGATGACAACATAGCCGAGATTCGAGCTGTACGTTCAGTGCTTGAATCTACTACAACACCTGCTAAATCTTCATCCATCAATAACGTATCTAAGTGAGCTAGACGGGCCACTTGGAACAAACCTTTAGGTGCACCCGTCGATTCAAACTTGTTCTGAATTTCTACCGCTTCTTCATAGAAAATCTCAGATACCACTGACACTACTGGGTTGCCGGTTGAAAGTGCTGTTACTACAGACAACAACCAGTATTCAAACGTTACTTCTTTATCGGCAAAACAGACCAGAATACCGCGCGGCTCTAGGTAAAGCTTGTTCGACTCACCTGTTGGCCCTGGCAGAACTTGTGGTTTAGCGAGTTTGCGCTCAACGCTTATTAGCTGCTGACGGGCTGTCGCCAACGTGCGGTTTAAATCATCTGCAAGCTCATCAACGATGTCGACTTTCGCGATTTTCGCCAGAAGCTGACGCACCATCGAAATACGGTCATTCAACGGCGTATGACGCCACTGAACTTCTACTGCTTTGGCTTTATCCATTATCACATGCGCGCGCTCAGCAATCTCTTCATCACCTACTAGCGCTGTATCTGTGCCATCTACATCATCGATATGTGAAGGCTTAGGTGTCGCGCGCTCCATCATCAAACGAGATAAGTAGTTTGGACCACCTGCTTTTGGACCCGTTCCAGATAAACCACGACCACCGAATGGCTGAACGCCAACAATAGCCCCAATAATATCGCGGTTAATATAAACGTTACCTGCACGGCTCTTTGCGGCCAGTTCATTAGCGCGTTCTTCAATGCGCGAATGAATACCCATCGTTAGGCCGTAACCTGTGCCGTTAATTTGCTCTAGCACGTTATCAAGTTCTTTCGACTTGAAGCGCACAATGTGAACCACTGGACCAAATACTTCTTTTTCTAGCACATCGATGTTCTTAATTTCATACAACGTTGGTGGGAAGAAGGTTCCTTTTTTAAACGTCGCAGGCATTTCCGAGCGATAAAGTAATTTCGCCTTATCTTCCATCGCTTGTTGATGGTCGGTCAAACTCTTCAACGCTTTTTCGTCAATAACAGGGCCAACATCGGTAGCAAGCTGTGTTGGGTCACCTACCGTCAGCTCTTTCATCGCGCCAATAAGCATTTCGATAAGATCGTCAGCAATTTCTTCCTGAACGTAAAGCACACGAAGTGCAGAACAGCGCTGGCCGGCGCTCTGGAACCCAGAGCGAATGACATCATCAACCACCTGCTCTGGCAGTGCAGTTGAATCGACAATCATACAGTTTTGACCGCCCGTTTCTGCAATAAGTGGTACCTGTTCGCCGCCGCGCTCTGCCAGCACCTGAGAAATAAGCGTTCCCGTTTGCGTTGAACCTGTGAACATTACCGCTTTAATGCGCTCATCTGGCAGTAAGGTTTCACCCACTTCTTTACCTGGCGATACAATAAGTTTTAATGCATCTTCCGGTAAACCTACCGAGTGCATAATGTCTACTGCGCGCTGGGCGATGATGCTGGTTTGTTCAGCAGGTTTAGCAATAACCGTATTACCCGTTGCTAACGCCGCGGTAACTTGCCCTAGGAATATGGCTAATGGAAAGTTCCATGGACTGATACACAAAACCACGCCGCGAGGTAGCAAACGCTGATCTTCCGCTAGTTCTTCAGCCCGTACTGCGTAATAACGGCAGAAGTCTACCGCTTCACGTACTTCATCTATACTGTCTTGCGCAACTTTACCCGCTTCGCGCATACAAATAGCAATAAGCTCGGCCATATGACGCTCAAGCGCATCCGCCGTGCGATTTAGAATTTCAGCGCGTTCGCTCACATCACGCTTAGACCAAGCTTCAAAACCTGCATCAACGTCATCTAACGCCTTACGCATATCGTCTGGCGTCGCGTAATGGTGATAACCAACAATGTCGCTGTGATCCATAGGGTTTAATACGGGCGTAGCGCCTTCCGGTATTTCGCCATTGGCTTTGTAGTAGTCCTGCCAACGCTCTAGTTCATGTTTCAAAGCAGTAACAGCATTCGTGTCGGTAAGGTCTAAACCACGCGAGTTATCGCGCTCAGGCGCATACAGCCCACGTGGAGTTTTTATTAACTTGTTATAACGCACCTTCAAGCGCTGCGTTTTTTCTACTGGATCTTCGAGCAAAGACTCAACCGGTTTTTCGTCGTCAACGATGGCGTTTACAAACGACGAGTTCGCGCCGTTTTCAAGAAGACGACGTACTAGGTAGGCCAATAGATCTTCGTGTTCACCCACAGGCGCGTAAACGCGACATTGAATCTTATCCTGTGTTACCACCTGATCGTAAAGGGTATCGCCCATACCGTGTAGACACTGGAACTCAAAACCTTCTTTGTCATCACCAGCAAGCTCAACAATCACCGATGCGGTGTAAGCATTGTGTGTCGCAAACTGCGGGTAAATAGTATCGCGGTATTCAAGTAAGCGGTTTGCGCAGGCGTGGTATGACACGTCGGTTGATGACTTACGAGTAAATACAGGAAACTCTTCGAGACCTGCTTGCTGGGTAAGCTTAATTTCCGTATCCCAGTATGCTCCCTTAACCAGACGCACCATCAATGGGCGACCTACCTCAAGGGTAAGTTCACGTAAGTGCTCTATAACGTGGATTGCGCGTTTTTGGTAGGCCTGTACGGCCAAGCCAAAGCCTGTCCAACCGTTCAGGTCTTCATCGCGAAATACGGCTTCGATGATATCTAAAGAAAGTTCAAGACGATCCGCTTCTTCAGCGTCTACCGTTAAACCAATATCGTATTCTTTCGCCATCATACACAGCGCTTTTAAACGCGGAGGAATTTCTTCCATTGCGCGTTCGCGGTGTGAAAATTCAAAACGTGGATGAATAGCAGAAAGCTTTACTGAAATGCCCGGCGAACGCTTTGGTCCGCGTCCGTTAGCCGCTTTACCAATAACCTTTATCGCCTTCACGTATGCATCGTAGTAACGCTCAGCGTCGCGCATAGTTCGTGCGCCTTCACCAAGCATGTCGTACGAGTACACGTACCCTTTGGTTTCTTTCTCTTTAGCGCGGTCGACTGCATCCTCAATGGTTTCGCCCATAACAAATTGACGACCCATAACGCGCATGGCAATGTTCATTGCACGGCGAATAACAGGTTCACCCAAGCGTCCAAGTGTTTGCTTCAGCAGGCCAAACTGTTCTTTCTTACGCTTGTCGGCATAGTTCACCATATTGCCGGTGAACAACAAGCCCCACGCAGATGCGTTTACAAACAACGACTCTGAATTGCCAAGGTGCGGCGTCCACTGTCCTTGGGAGAGTTTGTCGCGAATAAGTTCATCTTGGGTAGCCTTGTCTGGCACGCGTAGCAAAGCTTCGGCCAAGCACATCAATACCACGCCTTCGGCAGTAGACAACGAGTACTCGTTCAAGAGTGCGTCTACGCCACCGTGCCCTTCTTGTTCGCGGCGAATTTGTAGCACCATCTTTCGCGCTCTCTCCCACGCGCGACTGCGCGCACGAGGATTAACTTCGGCAATAGGAAGAATTTGATCTACAGCCACTGACTCACTAATGCGATAGTAGTCTCTTATGCGCTGGCGTAGGGGTGAAGTTGTATGAAGTGTGTCGTTAATGAGCATCGCAACCCTTTCATAGAAATAGCTGTAATAAAAAGCGTTCCCGCCGTGTATGACTACTCACGGTTACATGGAAGCGTGGAAAAAACAAGCAAAGTCGAAACCCTGCTTTGACGTATCGTTAATCTTTAAACTTTATACTTTTGGATGAAGATCACGACGGCGCCAAATTTGCGCGGATGGTAGCACAGAAAAAAGCCCTGCCAAGCCCCTGTCAACAAAGTTTTTTCAAACCCGTGTCAAGCTGCATAGCCAGTGGGTTAGATGACATTTAATAACATGTCGCAGACACATTTTTTTATCGTTTTTCTTACTGCTTCACGAAGCCTTTAAATTGTAAAAAACATATGATTTTAGACACGTATTTTTAAGCTGTTAGAAAAAAGCATTTAATAAAAAAACGTCTACACTTAGGTAAAACTAGAATTAATAGTTAGGTTTTGCCTTATGTGGTTAAGAAAATTTAGTTTGATACAGCGCCTAGGTATCATCGCAGCGCTCATCACGCTGTTATTTGTTTTACTTACAGCGCTGGTTTTAAACAGGCACTACGAAGCTCTAAAACAAAAGTCATATGATGAAAATCAGCACCTCGTCGAAGTCGTTCACACTATGCTCGCCAGCTTTGCTGAGCAAGAGGGTGTAGCTGAAGACACGGCTAAAAGTCAGGCACTCGCCGCCGTCAAAGCCCTCAGATACGACGGCAGCAACTACTTTTGGATCCAAGATCAAACCCCCTCCATGGTTATGCATCCAATCAAGCCAGCGCTCGACGGGCAGGATCTACGCACTTTCAAAGACGGCAACGGAAAGCCATTTTTTGTTGAAATGGCACAAAGGGTAAAGGCGCAAGGCGACGGTTTCGTTGATTACGTATGGCCACTCCCAGGTGAAGAAGTCCCAACAGATAAAATCTCTTACGTGAAAGAATTTAAACCGTGGGGTTGGACGGTAGGTTCAGGGATTTATCTGACAAATCTTGAAAAAGAATACGCCCATTTGCGTAACGTCATTATTGTATTCTGTGTGGTGAGTATTATTTTAGTGGTTCTGCTTATTTTTGTTATTGGCGGCAGTATTGTAAAACCGGTTCAAGAAGTTACAGAACGGATGAAGGATATCTCGCAAGGTGAAGGTGACCTAACCCGTTCTCTGCCAGAATCAGGGCAAGACGAAATTACGCGATTAGCACGCTACTTTAATGAATATACTGAAAAAATGCGTCAATCCTTATTGGGTATTCGTGAAAACATTAATTCGCTCACTCAGCAGGCAGAGTTAGTAGAGTCGTCCAGTCAAAACAGTAACGCGCAGGCCCAAACACAGAACGAAAATATGCTTCAAGTTGCTGCGGCAATGGAAGAGATGACAACGCAGATAAATGACGTGAGTAGCAATGCCGATTCAGCCGAGAAGAGTACTAGCAGCGCAAGAACAAATGTGCAACAGGGTGCAGCGGTAGTAGATAGCACTGTAGAAGACATTCGCTCATTAACCTCTGATATTGAAAGTGTTAGCCGTGTGGTAACTGAGCTGGCTGCACAAACAGAAAGTATTGGGGCGGTGCTTGATGTAATTCGGGGTATAGCTGAACAAACCAACCTACTGGCTTTAAATGCTGCTATAGAAGCGGCCCGGGCTGGTGAACAAGGTAGAGGTTTTGCTGTCGTCGCCGATGAAGTTCGTACACTAGCCAGTCGCACAGGTCAAAGTACCGATGAAATACAGGCTATGATTGAAAAATTACAAAGCAACGCGAAAAGCGCAGTAGACGCTGTGAAAGTCAGTCAAACAGCCTCTACCAAAACCGTTGATAATGCCATTCAAGCAAATATAAACTTGCAAGAAGCCGACCGCTTAATGACAGAGATTGCTGATATGAGTAGCGAGATAGCAAGAGCCACTGAGCAACAGGCAGAGGCCGCTACCGAGGCCAACATGCGTATTAACGCGCTATCGGGTGCTGCTGATATTAGCCTGCGCACTGCAGACGAATTAGCGGCCGCCAGTCAGGCATTACGCAGCAGTTGTTTATCGATCATGGATATTGCAAACCGCTTTAAATTATAAATCGTGTGATATTAGCGTTCGCTATGGAAGAACGCTTGACCGATGCAGAGTAGATATATTTTTAATAATAAAAGTCTAAAAAGTGGCTGGCCTTTACTTTCGATAAGTAAAGGCTGCCTCACACACCGCTTCCTATGTTAAATAGGCTACCTCAGCGCCAAGTTGTAGGGCAACTTCAAGCATTTCAAATTTGAAAAACGATATGTCGTAATCAAGCTCTACAGTGTTGACTGCAAAATAACCGCTCAATTAAACATTCTGTATGCTCGCTACGTATGGAAGATTGCTGCTGTCTGCATTACACTGATTGGAACCAATGTTAGCGGTCTTTCGCACGCTTTCTGACGATTTCAAGAGCAAGCGCAAAAAATGAAGTGCAAAAGCAAAAGTTGCCAAGTGCTTTAATATCAAGGAGTTGAAATATGAGTAGTGGTTCAAAGGGTAAGCCTATTTTACTGTGGGTTGTTGGTTTTTTTGTGTTGTTGTTCCTTGTGTACTTTTTGTTTGCCAACATCATTATTAAGTCGATTCTTGAGTCGAAATTGGGCGAGTCCTATGGCGCTGAAGTTAATATCGATGAATTCGACCACTCCCTTTTTCCCACAACGGTTACACTTAAGGGTATTGCGTTAACTAACCCTACCAAGCCTTCTCACAATCAAGTGTTCGTAGGCGAGGCTAATGCCGATGTAGAATTAAAGCCTCTGCTTGATGATCAAGTTATCGTAAACAATCTCAACCTGCTAGAGGTACAATTCGATACCGAGCGTCCTTCACAAGGCGAGGTTTATCGAGTCCCACAGCGCTCATTGTCGTTTAACGAAATTAAAGCAAAAGCGAAAGAGGCTGTCCCCACGGTAGATGAGCTACTTGCTAGAAATCCATTAAAAACAACAGCGGCGATTGAAAACGCCAAAGCTGCTTACGCTACTTATGGTGAAGGCCTTAAAGCTGACTACGAATCACTTCCTGATAAAAAACGCATTGAATACTATAAAACTCAGGTTGCACAACTGAAAGAGACCAACTACAAAGACCCGCAAGCATTGGTACAAGCCAAGTCGGCATTCGACAAGTTGAAAGAAGAAATGCAGGCCGATCGCGCGCTTATAAGTGACTTTACTGAAAAAGCGAGCGACGCCAAGAAAGCATTAAGCGAGAGTGTTGAGGCACTTAAAAAAGCCCCGCAAGAAGATTACGCCCTGCTTCAAGGTGTTATAGCTGGCGATCAAGCTGCCCTTTCGCAGGTTACCTATTTCGTATTTGGTGACAAAGCCGCCGAATACACAGAATACTTGATGTCTGCAATGCAAATTGTGATGCCGCTTATTCAAGGGGAAGAAAAAAGCGAAGCACCAACCGAAGTGCCCTCAATTCTTGTAAAAGAAGCGAACGTGTCAGTGCTATGGCAAAACGAATCTATTACCAGTAAGTGGAATAACATTACTAACGTTCACGAAGTCTTTGGCACCCCTACTACTTTTACTATTGAGGCAGCGGGTGACTTATTAAAATCATTTACCTCTAGCGGTGAATTCTGGATTGACGGCAACGGTGTTGATGCCAGCCAAGTGTGGCAATTAGCCGGTGTAAATATGTCTGACATTCCATTCAGCGGCAATGAAACGCTAAATGCTGTGCTGAAGTCTGCCTTGATGAAAACCAATGGCTCGATGAAAGTAACTGATAACATGCTTACTGGTACAGGCGAAGTTGACCTTGAGCAGCTTGTTATGGAAGCAACAGGTACAAGCGACGTTACCAGCGCTATCGCGCAAGCGCTTCAAACTCTCACGAGTTTAAATATGACCATGTTGCTTGATGGCACCCTTTCAGACCCCGACTTTAATATAAAGTCTGACCTTGACAACAAGTTGGCTAAGGCGGCGCTTTCACAACTAACCGGCAGCCAAAAAGATAAGCTCGATGAACTTAACAACAAACTCAACAGCATGATTAGCAGCGAGCAATCGCTTTTATCTGGTGAACTCGTTGATGTAAACAGTATGCTGAGCGCAGCCCAAGGCGACAGCGCCGCGCTTCAAGAGCTTCTTCAAGCGCAGCTTAGCAATGTTGTAGATCAGCAAAAAAACAAATTACTGGATAAATTAAAAGGGAAATTGGGGCAAGGTGAGTAAAGCACCTTTGACTCAACGCCGCTTCGCGGCATAATAAGACACAGCAGAGGCATCGCGCCTCTGTTTTTTTCCGCTCAACCATATAGTCAGGTGAATCTGTGTTACAAGGTAAATGGCTTCCTATTGTATTGTTAGTACTGTTAGGTTTACTGCAATACAGACTGTGGTTTGGAAAAAACAGTATTCCCGATTATTTCAACCGAAAACAAGAAGTTCAATCGCAAGCGCTTCAAAACGCGAACCTTGCGCAACGCAATGCCTTACTCAAAGCCGATATCAATGATTTAAAGATAGGGTTAGAGGCTATTGAAGAAAGGGCGCGAAACGAACTAGGGCTGATTAAAAAGGGAGAAACCTTTTACCGTATTTTGCCCGCAGATTCTAAGTGAAAAAAATGACATCTCCCCGCGTTGTTGCGGTCATCCCCGCAGCAGGAGTTGGCAGCCGAATGCAAGCTGACCGCCCCAAACAGTATCTCACGTTAAATGGCAAAACGATCCTTGAACACACGATTGACGCATTATTGGCGCATCCGCAGATTGACGACGTTGTAGTTGCAATAAGTCCAGGCGACGCCTACTTCGATAGTTATAAATTACGCGATAAGCCTATTCGCGTTGTTGAGGGCGGAAAAGAACGTGCAGATAGTGTGCTTAACGGCATCATGATGCTAAGTGAGAACGACTGGGCTTTGGTACACGATGCCGCAAGACCCTGTGTGGAAGATACCGACATTACTTCTCTTATCGCATTAATGGACAGCAAAGACGTTGCTGGCGGTATTTTAGCTACACCAGTTAGAGACACCATGAAACGTGTTGCCTCTTCAGGCAATGTGATTTCTCATACTGAAGATAGGGATGGCTTGTGGCATGCTCTCACACCGCAGTTTTTTCCTGCAAAATGGCTAAAGGCTGCTCTTTTAGATGGATTAGCGCGCGGCGCTAATATTACTGACGAAGCATCAGCGATGGAGCTTGCGGGTTACAAGGTGGCATTGGTAAACGCGAGCCCGGCGAATATCAAAATTACGCACCCGGCAGATCTCCCTTTGGCAGAATTTTATCTTAAGCAAAAATTTAGCGCACACAGCTTTACAGAAAAAAGTGATAGCGCGAGAAATCAAAAGGCACAATCATAATGCGAATTGGACACGGTTTTGATGTACACAAATTTGGTGGCGATGGCCCCATCACAATTGGTGGAGTGAGCATTGATTATGAACAGGGACTCGTTGCGCACTCTGATGGTGACGTACTTCTACATGCGCTTTGCGACGCCATGTTAGGTGCCGCAGCACTAGGAGATATTGGCAAGCACTTCCCGGATACTGACGAAGCATACGCTGGTGCAGATAGTCGCGTTCTGCTCCGTCATGTCGTTAATGTAGTCAGTGAAAAGGGCTACAGACTCAGCAATGCAGATATGACAATTGTCGCCCAAGCGCCTAAAATGGCGCCACATATAAGCCATATGCGTGAAATTATCGCAAAGGACTGTAACGTAAACCTTGACGATATCAATGTTAAAGCCACCACTACTGAGAAGCTAGGCTACACTGGGCGCAAAGAAGGCATAGCCGCCCATGCTGTAGTACTACTGGAAAAACTATGAAGCCGCTACACACTGACCACTGGCAGTATTATTACGCAAAACCTGTATCAACGGGCATTTTCAAATTTCAAGCTGACGACTTTCAAGTTGTAGAAGACCTTGGCTATATGCCGTGCGGTGAAGGCGAACATCAATTCGTATTTGTTGAAAAAACGAATACCAATACCGCTTTTGTTGCTGAGCAACTGGCTCGCTTCGTAAATCTTCCTTTGCGCCAAATAACCTACGCTGGTCGCAAAGACAAATATGCGGTTACTCAGCAGTGGTTCGGTATTCACGCACCGGGCAAACCGGATTTTGACTTTAGCAACTTTGAGTTAGAAGGCGTTAAAGTACTAAAACAAATACGCCACAATAAAAAACTACGTACAGGTCAATTAAAAGGTAACCACTTTACCATTACGTTACGTCAGGTGCTGCATCCTGAAGCGATTGAGGAGCGCCTGCGAGAAATTGAAAAGCACGGCGTCCCCAATTACTATGGTGAACAGCGTTTCGGCGTTATGCGTTTAAATGATATGGGTGAGGTTCAACGAGGTGGTAATCTTGTCATGGCCGAACGCATGGTAAATGGCGAAACCATCAGGCACCGCAATAAACGCTCTATGGCACTTTCTGCGCTGCGTAGTTGGTTATTCAACGAGATGTTGTCTGCCCGTTTAGAACAAGGTCTGTTTGACAGCGTGCTCCAAGGTGATGCTTTAGTTCTTAGCGGTTCAAATAGCTTTTTTATAAATAATGGGCCGACAGGCTCGCAAGAGCAACAAGACGCGCAGGCTCGTTTTGACGCGAAAGACGTGTGCCCCTCTGCACCGCTTTGGGGTAAAGGTGCGCTCGTTAGTCAAACAGACGCATTAACCCTTGAGCACTCGGTAGCTGAACAAAATAGTGAAGTTATCGACTTTTTGAGCCAATGCGGCGTTGAGCAAGAACGTCGAGCAATAAAAATTTGGCCTTCACAGCTTGAATGGCAGAGTAAGGGTGATACATTTACTATCTCCTTTGCGCTTCCTAGCGGCTGTTTTGCAACGTCAGTCCTTAGGGAATGTGTGGAAACCTTATCCCCCATTAATAGGGTTTAGATAACGAGTAAGCGTGGCGCGCAACCATTCATATCTCGCGTAGCTGTTAATAAGAATAAAGGAAAGTACGCAACATCATGAGAGCTTCTAGAAAAGGAGACGCGTTAGCACAACTGCTTTATAACGAGGGAATACGTTCGCAGGCAGTGCTAAACGCCATTGCTGGCACGCCGCGGGAGAGCTTTCTTCCCGATGCGCTTAAACACAAGGCCTATCAAAATACCGCGTTACCGATAGGCCAAGGACAAACTATTTCGCAGCCTTATATTGTTGCGAAAATGACCGAGCTACTGCTTGATAGCCCCAACAAACCTGAAAAAGTGCTAGAAATAGGTACGGGGTCGGGATATCAAACGGCTATCCTTGCGCAGCTTTTTGCTAAAGTGTTTAGCGTTGAACGTATAAAGTCTCTTCAGTTTCATGCGAAACGTCGAATGAATCAACTCGACCTTCACAATATTGCAATGAAACATGGCGATGGTTGGAAGGGTTGGGAATCGAAAGGGCCTTATGATGCCATTATTGTAACTGCAGCAGCAGCTAGTCTTCCGCAAGATTTGTGTGATCAGCTAAAAGAAGGTGGGCGATTAATTATACCCGTAGGTAACGAACAGCAATCGTTACTGTGTATTGACAGGATTGAGGGTGAACTAAAAACATCGACCATAGAATCGGTTCGATTTGTTCCTCTTATAGCAGGAGAGCTAATGTGAAGCTTTTTGAGCCATGTTATGACATGGCGTTACGCTGGGCGCGACATCGTCACGCAACCAAGTTTTTAGGTGGGTTAAGCTTCTCGGAATCCGTATTTTTTCCTATTCCACCGGATGTAATGCTTGCCCCAATGGCGCTTTCTCAGCCAAATAAGGCTTGGCAATTTGCCTTTATTACTACCATTGCATCTATCTTGGGTGGCATTGCTGGTTATTGGCTAGGCTATTTCGCGTTTGACGCATGGCTTTCGCCGCTAATTGAGAACTGGGGTTACACGCACAAAATCGATACCGCCATGCAGTGGTTTAAAGATTATGGCGTTTGGGTCGTCTTTCTTGCCGGCTTCTCCCCTATTCCTTATAAAATTTTTACAGTAAGTGCAGGCTTTTTGCAAATGGCGTTCTTGCCCTTTGTCATTGCTTCAGCCGTGGGGCGAGGAGCCCGTTTTTTCCTTGTTGCAGCGCTGATGCGATGGGGTGGCGCTGCCATGGAACAAAAGCTACGACAATATGTTGAGGTGCTTGGCTGGATTGTCGTTGCGCTTGCCATCACCGCTTATCTACTACTGCGATGACATGCACAGGCAACTGCTATATTTAGGGTTGGCATTATTCGTTAGCACATGGGTAGCTGGCTGTGCAGGGCGCACAGCACCTGCCCCTGTGGTTCTTTTAAATAGTCAAGTTCCCGATGGCAGCGAAGAGTACATCAAACCCACCTATAAAGTTAAACGGGGAGACACCCTATTTGCCGTTGCTTGGTACACGGGTAATGACTACCGCGACATTGCAAAATACAACGACTTATCAGCCCCTTACACTATTTTCCCGGGCCAAACATTAAGGTTATCGCCCAGACTAGATACCGCTAGATCGCCCTCGCCAACCGCACACAAGACCAATCAGTCAACACCTCCGACCACAAGAAAAGTAGACAAAAGTTTGGTTGACCGCCCTGCTCCACAGGCGTATGTTGAAAGTGAAAAAAATGTTAAACCACAAAACGTTAAGACTGTCAAGAAGCCGACAGGTGGTGTCAAAAAACAAGCACCAGCAGGTTTTCCAGACAAAGTCAAAAGGTGGGTATGGCCCGCAAAAGGTAAACTTGTCGGTACCTTTAGTAAGTCGGAGTCAGGTAACAAAGGAATTGATATTGCTGGTGCTAAAGGAAGTAAGGTATTAGCGGCAGCAGATGGAAAAGTTGTTTACTCAGGAAGTGCACTTCGCGGCTACGGTAATCTGGTAATAATAAAACATACAGATACCTTCTTAAGTGCTTACGCTTATAACGACACTATTTTAGTAAAAGAACGAGAATGGGTGTCTGCGGGGCAGCAAATTGCAACGATGGGTAACAGCGGAACAGATTCGGTAAAACTTCATTTTGAAGTTAGGTATAGAGGGAAATCATTAGACCCTATGAAATACCTGCCAACATTAAAATAATAAAAATAAATAATAACAATAAAGACAAAGGAGATACGTCATAAGGTAAACCTTGTAGCAGGAGATTCACCATGGGTAAGTCAAACAAAGCCTTGGAATCAAAACCTCAAGATGACTTAGAAGTCATCGATATGCCAGCTGATGTAAAAGCTGACGAAACCTTAATAAACGACGCTGACCTAGAAAATGATGAAGCCATTTTTAGTCAGGATGACCAACCTAAAAACCTAGATGCCACACAGCTTTATCTGGGCGAGATTGGTTTTTCACCATTGCTAACCGCAGAAGAAGAAGTTTATTTTGCGCGCCGCTCACTGAAAGGCTGTGAAGCCTCTCGTAAACGAATGATTGTAAGTAATCTTCGCCTTGTTGTTAAGATTGCTCGCCGTTATAACAACCGTGGATTAGCACTTCTCGATTTAATCGAAGAAGGTAACTTAGGGCTAATTCGTGCTGTAGAAAAGTTCGATCCTGAACGTGGATTCCGCTTTTCAACATATGCCACATGGTGGATTCGCCAAACCATCGAACGCGCAATCATGAATCAAACACGTACTATTCGTTTGCCTATTCATGTAGTGAAGGAACTAAACGTTTATTTACGTGCATCCCGTGAACTCTCTCAAAAGCTTGATCATGAGCCAACTGCAGAAGAAATTGCAGCAGCCCTTGATAAACCCGTTGAAGACGTTACGAAGATGCTTCGTTTGAATGAACGTATCACATCGGTCGACACGCCAATTGGCGGAGAAAACGACAAAGCGCTACTAGATATCATTGCTGATGAAAAAGAGTTCAGCCCTGAAGAAAGCTTACAAGACTCTGATATTAAAAGTAATATTGTGAATTGGCTTGAAGAGCTAAACCCTAAACAACGAGAAGTATTAGCTCGACGTTTTGGCCTGATGGGATACGAGCCCTCAACATTAGAAGATGTAGGTGCGGAAATTGGCCTAACACGCGAGCGTGTGCGTCAAATTCAAGTGGAAGCACTTCGTCGTCTTCGCGACATGCTGGGTCACCAAGGCCTTTCATTAGAGAACTTGTTCGACCAAATGAATTAGCAACTGCGCACTACATAAAATGCCAGTGTTGTAAGGTTTGTGAGAGTCCTACGACACTGGCATTTTTTCATCAAACGTGAACAAACTTGCCTAACGCACACCAATACGTATTTCACTCTACGTCACTACTATTGCGCGAAACGTCAATCTATTGCTTTGACCTGTGTGTGGGCTAACGCCCCTGATTATATAAAAGCGCGACGCTCTTATATCTTCTCGTTTAAGCTCTTGTTAGCGTTACGAATGTGTAGTCATGTGGGTTTTTTTCATCAGCGCTATGGTGTTCTTTTGATAGTTCATTCCAATTTGCTGATGCTTCGTAGTCTGGAAACTGAGTATCTCCCGCAACCTCAAGCTCAATATGAGTTAAATACAAGGTGTCGGCTTTATCTAAGAAAGCCTGGTAGATGGTGCCACCACCAATGACCATTATTTCTTCAACGCCATTGCTGAGTGCTTTGGCTACCTCGAAGGCTGACTCGGGTGAATCAACAACGGTTGCGTCGGATAGGCTATAGTCTTTGTTGCTCGTGATAACAATATTTGGCCTGCCGGGCAGTGCTTTACCAATAGACTCATAAGTTTTGCGCCCCATGATCACCGCTTTACCAAGCGTGATGGCTTTAAAGTGTTTTAAATCAGCCGGTAAATGCCACGGCATATCATTATCTGCACCAATAATTCTGTTTTGAGCCATTGCAGCAATCATTGCTATTTTCATTTTTCTACCTTCACGCTAAGTTCAAGTTAAAGCGTTGGCAGTATAATACCAATCCGTATAGATAAGTACCCACTCAGCGAGATTTAAAATGTTCGCAATCGCGGCGTGTTACCGTAGGTATAGTGGTTCTACATCGAGGTGACGCAGCAAAGAGAATTTCCCATATATATAAAAAAAGCCCGCATTTGCAAGAGCAAATATGCGAGCTTTATCGGTGTTGCATTTTTTGAATTAAATGCAATGCCTGTACCTAGCGAATGTAAGTGCAGTTTGAAAACGATTCCTTAACGATGTTTCGTTTTCAGCGACTGTATCTTAGCGACGATACTCTACTTCAACATCGTAGTCGTCTTCATCCCAGTCGTCGTCATCGAGATCGTCACCTAAGCCATCTTCAAACTCGTCATGAGCCTCAAGCGTATTCTTGTGGTATGTATCCCACTTAAATTCTACTTCTTTCTTCTCTTCTTCTACTTCCATCTCAACAGGAAGCGTTTCGATGAAGTTCATCACGTCGTTACAAAGCGGATCGAGGTTTATTTTTTGAAACGCGGAGATCTGATAGACCGGACCTTTCCACTCTAGCGCGTCTATAACGTGCTGACAGCGCTCTTCTGCTTCTTCTTCTAGTAGCAAATCTACCTTGTTAAATACCAACCAGCGCGGCTTTTCAGCCAGTTTAGGGCTGTATTTCAGTAGCTCTTCGATAATAGCTTTTGCATTTTCCGCAGGATCTGTTTCGTCAACAGGGAAAATATCGACAATGTGAAGCAATATACGACAGCGCTCAAGGTGCTTCAAAAAGCGAATACCTAACCCAGCACCGTCTGCCGCACCTTCAATAAGCCCAGGGATGTCGGCTATCACGAAGCTGCGCTGTGAATCTTGACGAACCACGCCTAGGTTAGGCACTAGCGTAGTAAACGGATAGTCAGCCACTTTCGGCTTAGCTGCCGATACAGAGCGGATGAAGGTTGATTTACCCGCGTTAGGCATACCAAGTAAACCTACATCTGCTAGAAGCATTAGTTCTAGCTTAAGGTTGCGAATTTCACCCGGCGTACCGTTAGTCTTTTGACGTGGAGCACGGTTAGTACTGCTTTTGAAACGAGCATTACCTAAACCATGAAAACCGCCTTGCGCCACTTTAAGCTTTTGACCATGACGAGTTAAGTCGCCTAATACCTCGCCAGTGTCACTGTCAGTAGCACGCGTACCTACAGGCACCATAACGGTAAGGTCTTTACCTTTTTTACCAATACAGTTTCCACCTTGGCCGTTTTGCCCGCGCTCTGCACGGTGAAAACGCTCGAAGCGATAATCGATCAATGTATTTAGGTTTTCATCGGCTTGTAAGAATACACTGCCGCCGTCACCACCGTCGCCACCATCCGGGCCACCTTTAGGTACGTATTTTTCCCTTCTAAAGCCAATTGTACCGTTGCCGCCGTCACCGGCTTCAACGCGAATTTCAGCTTCATCTACAAATTTCATTTATCACTCCGGGCTTTAATGCCGTGGGTTATTAACTTAATAATGCGAACACTAAGTTTACACCAAAATGCTCAATGACGCTTTCGTGTATGCTCAGTATTCTTAAAATCGAAAACTAAAACCTTGTATAGCGTGAATTCATCATTGAATTTAAACGCTATTAAATAAGAACAGAAAAAGAAAGAAAGGTTTCACAAAACAAAAAACCCCGCAAGCGCGGGGTTTTTCTAAGCCTGTTCGGCGAGAAGCTTTCGCGCTTACTCAGCTACGATGCTTACAAACTTACGGTTTTTCGGTCCTTTAACGTCGAACTGAACTTTACCGTCTTTTAGTGCAAACAACGTGTGGTCTTTACCGATACCCATGTTGTCACCAGCGTGGAAACGAGTACCACGTTGACGAACAATGATGTTACCAGCAAGAACAGATTCGCCACCAAAGCGCTTAACACCTAGGCGTTTACTCTCTGAATCACGACCGTTTTTGGTACTACCACCAGCTTTTTTGTGTGCCATGTGTTCGTGCTCCTATTATGCGTTGATACCAGTGATTTTCACTTCTGTGAACCACTGACGGTGACCCGCTTGCTTACGAGAGTGCTTACGACGACGGAACTTAACGATTTTTACTTTATCGCCACGACCGTGTGTAACAACCTCAGCTGTCACCTTACCACCAGCAACGATTGGTGTGCCGATTTTTACGTCGTCACCGTTGCTTACCATTAAAACTTTGTCAAATTCAACCGATTCGCCTGGGGCTACTTCGATTTTTTCAAGACGAACGGTTTGGCCTTCGGCCACACGGTGTTGTTTACCGCCACTTTGGAAAACCGCGTACATAGTTAACTCCGCTCTGCGTCCACTGACGCTTCAATTCAAAAAACAGGGCGCGAATTGTACGTGAAACATCCGTAAATCACAAGCCCGATTCGCAGAAAAAATGATTATTTTTCCAACATGGGGCGAATTATGCCTCAATTGCTTATTTGATGCAGCTTCAAATGCGCATAATCATTGAAAAAACATCAATTTTTTTTAGAAAATGAAACTTAATTTCGAAATCTCAGAAAGAAAACATCGAGCTTTGAGCGGGTTTTATTGGCTAACATCGTATGGAAAACGCGTGGGATCCCGCGTCGCGGATCGGGTAATCTTGAAACAAAGATAATGGCGATCTATTTACGATCCCACGTTGAGATCGCATTACCTCCTTATATCAATCAGCTTCCTATCACGCTATCGCAGTTTTAATTTCTCGCCATCGCCGTTGCCCTAACGCTTAAGCCGATCTTTACTACACATATTGTCGATGCCGACAAACTTCTGCATTTCTTCAAATTACATGAGGCACCATACTTTTATCAAAAATGTGCTTTTGCCTTTAAAAATGATGGAAAGCGCCTAAAAAACATAAAATATAGTATGTGGGCTCTCAAAATAAGCGCGTAATGACTTAAACTAAATGAAATTGGATTTTAAAAGAAGGGATACGAGATAAGGCCTTTGGCTAATCGTATTTTAAAAATTACACGCAAAAACGTTAAGCCGTCATTTTTTAAGACAATTTGGTGGATAGTATAGGTGATTAAGGTACAATCGCGTTTAAATTATTGCCCAAGACGTAAGAGTAAGTATTTATTGCCATGCCTATGGATATAGTTCAAATCCGCGCCCTGTCTAATGACGATATGCAGGCGGTCAACCAGCTGATACAACAACAAGTCGACTCTGATGTTGCCCTTATCAATCAGCTTGGTTTTTACATTGTAAACAGTGGCGGCAAACGCTTACGCCCACTTCTTACCGTGTTGAGTGCCCGGGCAATGGGTATCGATAATAACGACCATCATACGCTTGCAGCTATTGTTGAATTTATTCATACCGCTACTCTTTTGCACGATGATGTGGTTGATGAGTCAACCATGCGACGAGGCCGAGAAACGGCCAATGCTATTTTCGGTAATCAAGCCTCGGTCTTAGTCGGCGATTTCCTATACACCCGCTCCTTCCAAATGATGGTGAGCCTTAAGCGCATGCGCGTAATGGAAATATTGTCGGAAGCCACAAATCAAATTGCTGAAGGCGAAGTTCTGCAATTGATGAACTGTAATGATGCAAGTACGACAGAGGCTCGTTACTTCGACGTCATTTACGGTAAAACAGCCCGCTTATTTGAGGCTGCGACTCAACTTGCTGCAGTGCTTACTGATCAAGATGAGCATATTGAGCACGCGATGCAAGAGTACGGCAAACACCTAGGTACCGCCTTCCAGCTAGCTGACGATATTCTTGACTACATGGCAGACAGTGAAGAAATGGGTAAGAATGCCGGTGACGATTTAGCAGAGGGCAAGCCGACGCTACCATTACTTTACGCCATGTGGCATGCGAAAAATGAAGAAGATAAAGTACTGATTCAAGAAGCCATCGAACAGAGCAATGGTTTGCCTCATTTAACGCGCATTCAACGCATTATGGAAGAAACCGGCGCGTTAGACTACACACGCGAGTGTGCGCAAAAAGAAGTGCAAATGGCCATAGATAGCTTAAATGCCATTAACGACTCTGAGTACAAAGACGCGCTTATTGCGCTGGCGCATATTTCAATTGAGCGCACAAGCTAGGGCGTGTGGTAACTAACACGCCTTTTTTGCTGTTAAACTTAGAAAAAATACAAAACGTGGGCTTTCACACTTATTGGTACACAAAACATCTCTGGTGCTTTAACAAGCCGTTTTAGTAAACATTTTTTCTGCATCAAATAAATATTACAGCGAAGTTTAGGCTAACCCCATTTTTGACAGGTTAGCCTTCAAGCATAAAGCCAATCATCCCCACCAAGAAACCAAGAATACCACCCAATGGCGGCAGCCAATGATTTTCCATTCGAATTTGCGGTGCGATATCTTGAAATACCGAGTACAAAATACCGCCTGCGGCAAATAGCATGATGCCGCTCATGATCACGGGGAACTGCGCAAGGTAATAAAACCCGAGCAGGCTAAACAGAGGCCCCAGTAACGCCATCAGCACAAAGATTACAATGAGCTTTGTGCTCCGCTTCTTATTTTTAGGCAGCATTTCTCGGTAAGCATTAAACCCTTCGGGCAGGTTTTGAACAGCAATTAATAGACCTAATAACATGGTGCCTCCGCCCAGCGCAGCGGTAGTACCAAGAGCAATTGATTCGGGCACAAAGTCGCTAAGCATGGCCGCTAACTGGCTGCCCGCAGTTTTCTTTTTGGCTAAATAAATATCAAGGGTCATAAAAGCAAGAGCACCGCCAACAAAGCACAATATGGCGGTAAAGACTGATACGTCTTTTATTCCTTCGGGCACAAGTACAAGACCCACCGCTGAAATTAGTGCGCCAGCGCCCAGGGCCAAAATTCCATGTCGCAATTCTTTCTCTAGCCACTTGGGCTGAATGCCTTTGTACGTGGCTAACATTGCCCCCGCAGGCATAGCAAGACCCGCTACCGTTGCCATTATGAGTAAACCTACAATGTCACCTTGTGGCATAAAGACTCCTTTCAACTATTTAAACTATCTACCATTGTTTACTTATAACAGCATCAATGGTTTACATAAAAGATAACGTTAACGGCCAGTTGCGCACGCAATGCGCCCAATGTACAGACGCCACATCTCAACTTTTTATTTAAGAAATGACTGCCATTACAAACCATCGGCAATTATCTGAGACTTATCACTCTAATCACTCTTATCAAATCTTGCGAGCTTAACGAAAAAGAGCAGCTTCATGCTGCTCTTTGATTTCACTATGACAATATTTACCCGCTAACAACGAGATACAGATTGCCCCATTAGTTTAAATCTAAATCTCGGGTCATGTTCTCGTTTTTATCGCGGTGCACAATAACATTGTCTTCAATGCGAATGCCGCCAAATGGCTTGTACGCCTCAATGGTATTCCAATTAATATACTTAGACGCAGGTGTCGCTTTAAGGTCGCGCAGAAGGCTCTCAATGAAATATAAGCCTGGCTCGATTGTGAACACCTGACGGGCCTCGACCATGCGTGTGCATCGCAAGAATGGGTGATCTTCAGGAGCAGGCTTAGGTGTGCCCCTGTCATCATTTACCAGCCCACCTACATCATGAACTTGTAGCCCCAAGAAGTGACCAATGCCGTGTGGGAAGAACGTGCGTGTAATCCCCATTTCTACGATTTCAGGTGGCGTTAAATTCACCATGCCGGTGTCATGAAGAATTTGCGCAATGCCATCGTGGGCTAACAAGTGAATGTCAGTGTAAGCTACACCCGGCTTCAACGAATCGACTAAAGTCAGCGTTACCTTGTCTACCGCCTGGATGAGGTCGCGGAACATCGCTGAATTATGAACAGAGTCTTGAGCGTAAGTACGGGTAATATCTGCCGCATAGCCATGATAATTTGCACCTGCATCAATCAAAAAGGAGCGTGACTCCTTTGGCGCTACCGTATCGCATTGCATGTAATGCAGAATTGAAGCATGCTCGTTGAGTGCCACAATGCTGGTGTACGGTACGTCGTTATCACCTTGTCTGCTAGCTGCTGCATAGGCAAGGTTAATATCGAATTCACTTTTGCCCTCACGAAAAGCTCGCTCAGCGGCTTTATGCCCTGCTACCGCCAGTTTGTTAGCTTCACGCATGCAGTCGAGTTCATAGTCGGTTTTATAAGCACGTTGATAGTGCAAATAATGCAACACGCGGTCTGGATTAACATTGTCAAAACCCAGCGCTTTGGCTACTTCGATGTATTCGCCGACATAGGCAAAACGGCTTTTATCGTAAGGCAGAAATTTCTCTACCGCATCGGCTTGTTGAAGTAGCTTAATGTCGAAGCTGTCAGTCCAGAAGTCATTAGGCTCTGGCGGCACTTTGTGCCAGAAATCTTCCGGACGATAAAAAATAAGCGTAGGTTTATCTACACCATTAACCACCAGCCAGCAGTTAGGGTTATCGATGACAGGTATCCACGCTTTGAACTGCGGGTTTACCTTGAACGGATAGTGGTTGTCGTCTAAGAAAAGGCGCTTGCCCTGCCCCGAGTGAATAACTAATCCGTCTAGTCCTTCTCGCTGAAGTGCTTCGCGAGTACGAGTTTGAAGCTCTTCGATATGCTGTTGGTAGGTTACTTGATGTTGCGACATAGCCCCTCTTATCTTTTTAGTCGTTAGGTGGAACACGCATCTAGTGTATCACGAGGCTTACATGACATGCATGTATGCCTCGCTTATTGCCTGGTTTGCAGGTTAAGGCCACCGACACGTTAAAGCGATATATTCGTAACGGCGCGTTTAAGCGTGCCTCATTGTATATCGCTAGCGTGGCGCCAGTTGCAGTGTTCCCGTTACCGGATGAGTACTTACCGCATCGGCCGAAGGGATCATATCGCGAGTGAGTTGAGGGAAGATATTCTCGTTTCCACCTAGCTGCTGGTCGTAAATGTGTTGATACGCCATTACCGCTTTCACGTAAGCACGGGTTTCCTTATAGGGGATATTCTCTATCCAAATATCCACAGGTAAGGATTCATTCGCGGGCAGCCATTCCAACACTTTACGCCATCCTGCGTTGTAAGAGGCTGACACCAGTACGGGATTGTTATTGAGCTTATCCATTAAATAACGAATGTATTGAACGCCGTACTCTACATTGTCATTTACCTTAAATAGCTCGCTTCTGCTCACCTTTTCTTTTGCCACGTAGCGTGCTGTACCTGGCATAAGCTGCATTAAACCTGCGGCGCCAACCGGCGATATGGCGTCGCTTCTGAACGAGCTTTCTCGACGTGCAATCGCCATAGCAAGCGACTTTGAAATGCTGTATGCCTCGGACTTTTCACTAAATACATCGTTGAAGGCCAGCGGGAATCGACGCTCGACGTCATCCCAGTAGCCACTGCGTGCAAAGCTGGTGATAGCCTGATCGTACAGCCCCCACTCGTAAGCTAATATGCCCGCATCGGTTACTTTCGAGTCGGGTAAGTGGGCAAGCAAATAATACCATTCTCTGCGTGCTTCTGTAGGTCTGTCTAGCCTAAAAAACTCAACCGCGCGCATGGTCGCAGGGGTTTTCGCCACGCTAGCGATGGCTGCCGTATCTCTTGGCGCTGGGGTATGCACTAGCGACGGAATTTCGCCAATGTGCGCGCTCGCCATAAAACCGTAGTAATGACGCTCTTGGGCAAGCTCTTTGTAAAGCACCGTTGCTTGCATAGTTTGGCCAAGCGCCTCTAGGGCACGGGCCTTCCAGTAGCGATAGTTTTCCTCTCGCTGCAAACTTGCTGGCGCATTATCAATAACATCCACCACTTCTTGCCATTTTTTCGTGCGAAGTAAATGGGAAATGTGCCAGAGTTTTATATCTTCACTAGCGCCATCGATATCGGCAAGCTCTAACCAATGATGAGCCTGAGGAAGACGGTCTAAAGTGTAGCTAAGCGCTATTGCTCTTCGCATAACGTGCTGCTGTGCTTTCGAAAAGACTTTTTTATCGTTGTAGCGGGTAAATACTTTGCCTGCTAAATCAGGGTTTCGCCACGCAAGCTTTTCTACCGCCCAGACTATGACTTCTGCTTCATGCGATGTGTTTTTTAGGGGAAAAAGCGCCGTTCTATTTACTCGGCTTGTATCTCGAGTGACAGATAACCAAGCGTCTGCAAGGTACTGCTTATCACTAGGTAATTGGCGCTTAAGATAAGAAATAATAGCTCGGTTATCTTCCTTCGCAGCAATTTCAATGCGCTTGATTACCATTTCAGGTGTCATCATGCCCGCTTTTTTCCACTTAGCAAAAAGCGGATCGCACTCCTCGGGTTGGGACTGACCATGAAGCCAAAGTGCGTCAACCTCATGTAAAACGGTCTTTTCGCTTTCCCCCTCTTTTAAGCGATAATTTAACGCGATACATGTGAGCCTTGCGCCCATACCCGAACGGTAGTTTTCTAAAAATGTACTGCGATAATCGTTTTTCGCTAGGTAGTTAAGCCATTTATAACGCACACCATAACTAACAGGCTGCCCATCAAAATCTTCTAAAAACTGCTTAACCTCGCGCTTTGTTCTTATTGACATCGTGCGCTCTAGTTTAAGGCGCAACAAATAAGGGTAAAGTGGATAGTGTGCTAAATCGTAAATATCGTTATCGAGATGCTGAACGCTGCGCTTTGAATAGGTTAATAACTTTTTCTCGACATCTAGATAGCGAGCGCGCTCTTGTTCAAAAATATCATTGGGAAGCGTTAACGGCTGTGAAGCCCATGCGCTGAGAGAAAGAAGTGAAAAAAGTGAACCGACAAAGGCCCCTGCGAACATGGCGGCCGTTTTCTTTATATTTGCCGGCGAACGCCGACCTAACCACGAATTAAAATAAAAATCAGACACAATAGAACTCCTACCCTGCTCTACACTCGAACGCCTGTGAGCGTTGGCGACATTGCCATAACGAGCTAATTGTAAAATGTTGCTGAAAAAGCAGCATTGCGACTAAAGAACCACACACGTTTTTAAAACGAAAGGAGAACTCTAGCCTGGCTCCTTGCCAATGAAGATGTTGTGCCAGCTGTCGTTAGCTATGCTTTACACGCATAGTTGACATGATTGTAGATTATTCTTTTGCTGGATTGGCGCTTTGCACCAATTATGCTCATTATACAACCACCATTGCCGAAATGAAGCTTGAATTTGACATTTACACTTGAATTTAAGTCATCGGACCACTACCTTAGACAAAATAAAACGATTGTTTGATTTTTTGTTGAAATTTTGTGTGGCTTTGTAAAGAATCTAGCCACCCTAACGCGTTAGTGAATGCATACGACCCTACAATTCAGTTGGATTAGTTCACTAACATCCTGGCCAATGCCGAAGGAGATGATAATGATATACACAGGCAAAAGTCTTTCCGTCAGCCTGTTAGATGACGGCTTTGCTGAGCTGGTATTCGACGCCCAAGGTTCAGTAAACAAGTTCGACCGCCAAACGGTGACAGAACTTGATGAAGCAACTCAAGCCCTACTTGCTAAAGGCGACATTAAAGGCTTAGTAGTTCGCAGCGCAAAATCTGCATTTATCGTAGGTGCTGATATCACCGAGTTCACTGGCTTATTTGCCATGGACGATGCTGAAGTACTACAGTGGGTTGCTAATACGTCACAAGTATTTGACCGCTTCGAAGACCTACCTTTCCCTACCATCGCTGCAGTTAACGGTTTCGCGCTAGGCGGCGGTTGTGAAATGGCATTGGCGTGTGACATGCGTATTGCAGACACAACAGCTTCAATTGGCTTACCAGAAGTTAAATTAGGCCTTATGCCTGGTTTTGGTGGTACGGTTCGCCTACCTCGCCTAATTGGTGCAGATAACGCCCTTGAGTGGATGACGACTGGACGCGACAGAAAAGGTGCAAAAGCCCTTGCTGAAGGCGCAGTTGACGCAGTAGTAGCACCAGAAGCACTTGTTGAAGGTGCACTTTCAATGGTGAAAGACGCCGCTGATGGTAAATTTGACTGGCAAGCACGTCGAGCAGTTAAGAAAGCCCCGCTACAGCTAAACAAAAACGAAGCCATGATGAGTTTTTCTACCGCACAAGCCATGGTATTTGCTCAAGCCGGTAAACACTACCCAGCTCCGCACAAAATGGTTGAGACGGTACAAAAAGCAGCAGGCCTTGACCGCGACGGCGCACTTAAGCTTGAAAATGAAGGCTTTGTAGCGCTTGCGAAAACCGACGCTGCGAAAGCACAAATTGGTATTTTCCTTGCCGACCAGCTAGTTAAGAGCAAAGGCAAGAAGCAAGCAAAAGCAGCCACTAAGCAGTCTAAGCTTAACGCTGTACTAGGTGCAGGCATCATGGGCGGCGGTATTGCATACCAAAGCGCAGTGAAAGGCACACCGGTAATCATGAAAGACATCAATCAAGGCGCACTAGACCTTGGTCTTTCAGAAGCAGCGAAAATTCTTGGTAAAGGTATGCAGCGCGGTAAAGTCGATGCGACTAAAATGGCGCAAACACTTAACGCTATCACGCCTACCCTTGAGTACAGCACACTTAAAGATGCAGACCTTGTAATTGAAGCGGTTGTAGAAAACCCGAAAGTAAAAGGTATTGTACTAAAAGAAGTAGAAGAGAACGTAGCAGACGACGCTATCATCACTTCAAACACTTCGACTATCTCTATCAACCAGCTAGCTGAAAGCTTAGACAAGCCAGAGCGCTTCTGTGGTATGCACTTCTTCAATCCAGTGCACCGCATGCCGCTTGTTGAAATTATTCGTGGCGAAAAAACGTCAGAAGAAACCATCAATGCAGTAGTAGCCGCTACCCTTAAAATGGGCAAAACCCCTATTGTGGTTAACGACTGCCCAGGGTTCTTGGTAAACCGCGTATTGTTCCCATACTTTGCGGGCTTCAGTAAACTTCTTATCGACGGCGCAGACTTTGTTGCGGTTGATAAAGTAATGGAAAAAATCTTCGGCTGGCCAATGGGCCCTGCTTACCTAATGGACGTTGTAGGTATCGACACTGGCGATCACGCGGCAGACGTTATGGCAGCGGGTATTCCAGAGCGTATGGCTCGCCTAGACAACGACCCTGTAACCTTGTTCTATAAAGAGAAGCGTTTAGGTCAGAAGAACGGTAAAGGTTTCTACAACTACGGTGTTGATAAGCGCGGCAAGCCGTCTAAAACACCAGCTGAAGAAGCATATGCACTAATGGCGCCACACGTAGCTGAGAAGACAGACTTTGAAGCTGACGACATTATTGCACGCCTTATGATCCCTATGGCAAACGAAGCAATTCGCTGCTTAGAAGAAGGTATTGTAGATAGCGCAGCTGAAGCTGATATGGCGCTACTTTACGGCTTAGGTTTCCCTCCATTCCGCGGTGGTATTTTCCGTTGGATTGAAACCATTGGCTTGGCGAACTTCGTTGCTATGGCAGACAAGTACGCTGAACTTGGTCCTATTTATCAGATCTCAGACGGCGTTCGTGAAATGGCCGCTTCTGGTAAATCCTATTTCGCATAAGACCCGGAGGAAAAACTAATGAAAGAAGTGGTCGTAATCGATTGCGTACGTACCCCTATGGGTCGTTCAAAAAACGGTGTTTTCAGAAATGTGCGTGCAGAAGACCTATCTGCAGCGCTAATGACCGCGCTACTAGAGCGTAACCCTGGTGTAAACCCAGCGGAAATTGAAGACATCATTTGGGGCTGTGTTCAGCAAACTAAAGAACAAGGCTTCAACGTTGCACGTAACGCGCAACTATTAACACAAATTCCACGCACAACAGGCGCGGTAACGGTAAACCGTTTATGTGGTTCATCAATGCAAGCCCTTCACGATGCAACAAGCGGCATCATGAGCGGCCGTGGTGACATTTACATGATTGGTGGTGTTGAGCACATGGGTCACGTACCGATGAACTACAACATCGACTTCCACCCAGGCCTTGCTAAGTACACGGCAAAAGCGTCCGGTATGATGGGGATGACTGCCGAGCTACTTGGCCGTCAAAACGGTATTACTCGTGAACAACAAGACGCATTTGGCGCGCGATCGCACCAACTAGCACACAAAGCACACCTTGAAGGCCGCTGGGCTAACGAGATTGTGCCTGTTGAAGGTCACGATGCAAACGGCGTATTAAAGCTTATTGACTACGATGAAGTAATTCGCCCAGAAAGCACTGTTGAAAGCATGGCAGCACTTCGCCCAGTATTCGACCCAGTTAACGGTACCGTTACTGCGGGTACGTCTTCTGCGCTGTCTGACGGTGCATCGGGCATGCTACTTATGTCAGCAGACCGAGCGAAAGAGCTTGGCCTAACACCACGTGCGAAAATTCGTGCAATGGCTGTGGCTGGTTGTGATGCGGCAATTATGGGTTACGGCCCAGTTCCAGCAACACAAAAAGCCCTTAAGCGTGCTGGCCTTACTATGGACGATATTGAACTTGCAGAGTTTAACGAAGCGTTCGCGGCACAGGCACTATCGTGCATTAAGCAACTAGGTTGGATGGACCACCTAGATACTAAGATTAACCTTAACGGTGGTGCTATTGCACTTGGTCACCCTCTAGGTTGTTCTGGTTCACGTATCTCGGGTACGCTTATCAACCTAATGGAATCACAAGACGTAAGCCTAGGCTTAGCGACTATGTGTATTGGTTTAGGCCAAGGTATTGCTACCGTATTTGAGCGTGTATAAGCGTTTAAATAGCTAAATGTTTAAAAGGGCCTTCGGGCCCTTTTTTATTGACTGTAATTTGCCTGTGCAAGTTACTTCAAAACGCGAGATAAAGGACTTACCACGCCCTGCGCCCCTTGCTGAAGCACATGAGTATAAATTTGCGTAGTCTTTACGTCTGAATGTCCTAATTGTGTTTGCACCGTTCTAATATCAGCCCCAGATTGCAGCAAATGCGTTGCAAAAGAGTGGCGCAGCGTGTGAGGCGTAACTTTCTTTTTAATGTCACAGGCTTTAGCAGTATTGCGTATCGCTTTTTGTATACTCGACTCATCAATATGGTGCCGTCGCACTCTTTTGTTTTCAGGATCGACAGATAACCGAGAAGAGGGAAATAAATAATGCCAGCCTAACTCTCTGGGCGCGTTTTTGTATTTCAAACGCAGCCGGTGAGGTAGATAAACCCCCGCGTATTTCGGGTTCTCAAGATCAGCCGCCAAGAAGTTTTCTACCATCGCGATTTGCCGTGTGAGGGCCGGCTTTAGCTCAGCAGCCAACGTTACAATGCGATGCTTGCCGCCTTTTCCATCCCAAATGCGAATAGCATTGTAGTCAAAATCAATGTCTTTAACTCGTAGCCTAACCGCTTCCATTAGTCTTAAACCACTTCCGTACAATAAGGATATAGGTAATTTTAGGTTGGCAGGGATTTGCTCAAAAAGAGAGACGACCTCTTCCTGTGTTAATACAACTGGAAGTTTGGCCTGCCTGCGACTTGAAACAAAGTTAAGTTCGCAAGAAAGCGGGCGCTCCAATATATCGCGATATAAAAAGGCCAACGCATTTAGCGCGCTCGCCTGAGTGGCAGGAGCTACATTTTTAGCGTTTACTAAGTGAGACAGAAACACTTCAACTTCTTTGTCTCCCATTTCAGAAGGGTGCCTATTATTGTTAAAGCGAATAAAGCTTATGATCCATTTGCTATAGAGTTCTATCGAACGCTTTGCATAGCGACGGTTGTACATATGCTCTATCACCATTTGCATAAACATTGATTTCATTTTTTTGAATTTTATTACTGTAAATAAATACAGAATTACGGTTTTTGGCTCGACCGTAAAATAAAAAGGAAAGATTCCGTACTTAAGTACAGTATTTTCAGTTACTAAGTGTAGGTTATTGATGAAAGTGTATTTCTATGCGAAGGTAATAAGATTGTAAAAGTGATATACGGAAATTATCCACCTTGCATAAAGGATTTTTTCCTTACACTAAATTGTTATGTGCCAAAGTTTATTTAGATTCCGAAGCAGAAATTTCGTATCGTTTAAAACAAGGAAAGTTGAGTGAGAAAAATAGTCAATATTTCAAAGAAGAAGCACTGGTTCTCTACTGAGCCAGATCTGGAGCTTTTAAATCAACAGATTGAGGAAATTGAAAGAGACGGCTGGACTGTAATTTCTATTGTGACCAACTGTAATTTATTTGGCGCCATAAGCTCTTATTCACTTCTGTTGGAACATACGAGCTAGTGGCACATAACAAAAAAATAAAGTCACTCACTTCGTTCGTTGGGACGCAAACATGTGGGCTGCTCACTTCGTTCGGATTTTAGCCCACATGCCTGCGCCCCTTATTTAAAAGTTATGTAGCACGATGAGAATTGAACTCCAAGAACTGAAAGAAGAAATGATTGCCCGAGGCGTGAACGAGTCAATCTATGCAATAGACACCCTTCCATCTTACGAAGGATTCTGTATTTATGATGCACGTAGTGAAATTGAAGTATTCTATTTTGAGCGCGGGAACCGCTTTGAACTACAACGTTTCAAGGATGTTCAAGAAGCAATAACATGCTTCAAACAATTGGTTTTTAATGAGAAATAGGCTGTATTGGGCTGTGCAACATAACAACTCAATAAACTCACTCACTTCGTTCGCTGGGACGCATACACGCAGGGCGGCTTCGCCATTATGCCCTACGTGCCTGCGCCCGTTATCGAAAAGTTAGGCGTCATTTACTTACAGCATTAAAAAGTAGGTTTAACTGTGACATTCGAGCATCAAGGTTGTTTCGCTAGGTTGTCGTTACAGCTTACTTTTTCGGTAGTTTCAACGGCTTTGGCAACGTGCTTTTCATCAACACCGCAACGCCAACATTCAACATTACTAGCCGTCTAAACTCGCTCTTTTATCCAGCATTGTCGTTAACATCTGGCATTTCGCACAGGGTTGTTTTATCTTAATTTCAACAATTTAAATAAGTGGCCTTATCGGCTAGTGTTGGCAGCAAAGCTGCGTACGTTCCTTTGTACGCCTAACAAAACGCTGTTGGCACTCCCTTCGGTCGCTTGGACGCTAACACGTGGGCTGACTCACTTCGTTCGGATTTTAGCCCACGTGCTAGCGCCCCAAAGCTTAGCGTTATAAGGCGTCAGCCTAAACTGCGTTTGGCTTTATGAAAATCCCAGTGGAACTACCCTCTCCTGTTTTCATTAACATCGCTCTGGCTTGTGGTAGGTTTAAATCCGCCGCTTTCACTTTAAAGGTGGTGTAATAGGCGCTTTATCGCCAAGTTCTTATTTTGAGTCAGCAAGCGCCATTACACTCGATAGTCCAACTGGCGGCTAGCTTCAGTCAAATCAAAAACATCACTGCAAAGTCGTTTTGCTTGTTTGTATTAACAATCAATCGTATGCTGGCTTCATCAGTTTTTAAACAGACCAAAGGAACTGGCTCTGCTTCTAACAAAGCGCTCAAGTTCACTCCCTTCGGTCGCTGGGACGCTAACACGTGGGCTGACTCACTTCGTTCGGATTTTAGCCCACATGCTAGCGCCCCTTAGCTTTAAGTTATGTTCTACAAGGATAAGTTGATGAATAAGCTCTTTATATCACTGTTACCTTTACTATTATTAATTACTTCCACGCCAGTTAAGGCTGCTCAAGATATCGCAGAATTGGAAAAATTAGCTAGTACCTCAGATAAGCTTGCAAGCATAGCTAAGGAATGCAAAACATCGGAGGACACTTCTTCCTCTTCCTGCAGAGAATTTATTAAGGAATTTAACAAAGGGAACGTTAATATACAGATTAAACTCTTTAGTAAAAATCTTAAGCAAAATTTTTCTTTAGACAAAGATTTAGCATTAAAAACATTAACGTCTATAGGTGTTATTTCAGAAGCATTAACGTTTGTGTTTGAAGAAAAAACAAAGGAAGTAAAAGGGCGAACATAACAAAAAAATTAAGTCACCCGCTTCGCGGCCTGGGACGCAAACATGTGGGCTGCTCACTTCGTTCGGATTTTAGCCCACATGTCTGCGCCCCTTATTTAAAAGTTAGCAGTCAAAAGGAATTTTATGCTTTGTTTGTTTTTAGGAAATGCAATTGTTGGCTTCTTCATTCTTCTTGGCATACCAATGGAAGATAAGCTTTCTACTGGGCAATACATATTTCTCATCGCCTTTTCTATATTCTTAGATTTTCTACCAACCTTGGGCTATTTACTTGGAAGGCGTTTATCTAAAACTACGAAAATTCATTGGGAAACTTTGCTTTTTCTAGGTGTTGTTGTGGGTTTGTTTACGCAAGTTGTATTACCTGAACTAGGCTTTGGCGTACCCGAAGATAGTTCACTTTGGTACGTTTCTGCCATTTTGTTTTTTGCAGTCGCTTTCATACCTCCAAAAATTGAAAAATGGCGGTTTAAATCGGCATGACTGCTAACAAGTCAATAAACTCGCTCACTTCGTTCGCTGGGACGCATACACGCAGGGCGGCTTCGCCATTTTGCCCTACGTGCCTGCGCCCGTTATTGAAAAGTTAGGCGTCATTTACTTACAGCAGAAAAAAGTGGGTTTAAGCGTGACATTCCAGCATAAAGGTTGTTTCGCTAGGTTGTCTTCACAGCTGGCTTTCTCAGTTATTTTCACGACTTTAGCAACGCGTTTTTCATCAACACCGAAATGCCAACATTCTGCATCACCAGTATTCTAAACTCGCTCTTTTATCCAGCATTAACGTTAACATCTGGCATTTCGCACAGGGTTGTTTTATCTTAAATTCAATAATTTAAACACGCGGTCTATTTGGCTAGTGGTGGCAGCAAAGCTGCGTACGTTCCTTTGTACGTCTAACAAAACGCTGTTGGCACTCCCTTCGGTCGCTGGGACGCTAACACGGGGCCGCTTCGCGATTATAGCCCCATGTTAGCGCCCCAAAGCTTAGTGTTAGCTGCCATTAGCATTAAGGACTTGAATGTACACCCCAAAAAACATGGAAATTCCAGATATTCATTCAATTAGTGCGTTTATATCGGAGTTTGGTTTTGGTACGTTAATCACTCAAGATTTAGAGGCAACGCGCCTTCCTCTAATTTTTGATACCTCAGAAAATGAAAGTGGCTGCATAATTGGGCACATGGCTCGAGCTAACCCACAATGGAAAGATTTATCTGGAAAGAAAGTATCTGTTCTATTTAATGGGCCGCATTCATATATTTCTCCTACTTGGTATTCTTCAAAACCAGCGGTCCCAACATGGAACTACGCGTCAGTGCATTGTTTTGGAATATTTCATGAACTGGATGCAACTGAAACGCTAAGGGCAATAAACTCATTAGTTCATAAGTACGAGCCTGAGATATTAGATAGCTCAGAACTCATGCCGCAAGAATATATTCAAAGATTATTAAAGGCAGTGGTTGGATTCAAAGTAGTTGTAACCGAAATTCACGGAAAAGAAAAACTGGGTCAGCACAAGAAAAGCGAAGATCAAGTTGGCGTTTATAAAGCATTACTTGGTAGCCAAAACAACGATTCAGTTCAGCTCGCAAATTATATGAAACAGCGGGGAGTAGGCCATGGCAGCTAACAATACGCTGTTGCCGCTCACTTCGTTCGCTGGGACGCCTATACGTGGGGCGGCTTCGCCATTATGCCCCACGCATCAGCGCCCCAAAGCTTAGCGTTAGGTGCTTCAGGGAAATCAATGGCTAAATCAGAAATAAGACGATTCTTAAAAGAAATCCGCACTAAGTTTCCTGACGTTGTTCCTCTTATGGAAAAACATGAGAGTTGGGCGCTTACATTTCTAATGGAAGAGTTCGCAAATTTGACAACTATTTTGTTAAACCAAGGCGACTTAGAAGAAGCACTTGAGCAGTTGCAGTACATGAGCGAGAAACTAGATACTGCAACCAAGGCGGAATTCGAGTACATAGATGTATATTATACAGAGCACTTATTCTGGAAAGGTACCAAAGAAGGTATTGAACGTGGCTGGCCTCTCGTACCAGATAATCTCAGAAAATTGTACTTGGACTTTCATGGTAAACCACCTAGGGTAGTGGTTTAAAAATGCACGCACCTAACAAAAAAATCAAGTTCGCCCGCTGCGCGGGCTGGGACGCAAACATGTGGGCTGCTCACTTCGTTCGGATTTTAGCCCACATGCCTGCGCCCCTTATTTAAAAGTTAGGGCAAAAGGACTATTCCCACAGTGATTATTTTAAAAGAAGAGCCGCCAAACGCGATTGATTTTACTTCAATAAGAAATGCCATTGGCTGGAAAAATCCAGAGTTGTTATTCGTTCAACGCAGCATAGATTCTTCTTTATTTTGGGTTTCATTGTACCTAGATAATGAACTCGTTGGTTGTGGCCGAGTGATTGGTGACAATTCTATGTTCTTTTATATCCAAGACGTCATTGTTCACCCAAAACATCAAAAACTTGGCCTAGGTTCTAAAATAATGCAGTCTATTAATAATTACCTAACTTTAAACTGCCCACCGGGGTCAACTATTGGACTTTTTTCAGCATATGGAAAAGAAAAGTTCTATGAAAAATTTGGGTTCCAATCACGAACTGGTGAAACTCTTGGCTTTGGCATGTGCAGGTTTATTTAGCCAAAGCCCTAACAAAGCGCTGTTGCCACTCACTCCGTTCGCTGGGACGCATACACGGGGCCGCTTCGCGATTATAGCCCCGTGCCTGCGCCCCAAAGCTTAGTGTTATGAGCCACAGGGAGTTTTAGATTGGCAGCTTTTTTTGTAACTGTTTTTGTTCTGACCTTCCTATGGGTCGAACTTAATTATTACGTTTTACGCTGTTATGGACACAAGTTTACGATACTCCTGTCTTTTACTGGTGGCTTTGTAGGTTGTATTTATTCATATTTTTCTTCTTCCGACTACGTCATTGAAACGAGACAGATGGCCTTAATCAGCTTCAGTCTAATAATGTTTTTTGTACCAGTAATTGTTTTACATATTGCTTCGTGGCTAACATTAAATGTAAAACCTAAGACAAGGCATATAATTGCAACTTGTCTAGCAATGGTTAACACTATGGCTTGGCCATTTTTTGGCGTTGTAACAGGCTGTTATGTACAGCTAGATTGCATTTAACATGGCTTATAACAAACAAATTAAGTCTCTCGCTGCCGCTCGCTGGGACGCAAACACGTGGGCGGCTTCGCCATTTTCGCCCACGCGCCTGCGCCCCTTATTTGGAAGTTAGCTGCCTTTGGAAAGAATCATGGATGTATTAGATATAAAAACATTTGTTCCAAGTAAGGATTACGAAGCCTCAAAGTCTTTCTACTCGGAAATTGGATTCAAATCCGAATCCATAAACGACGATCTCACACTTTTCGAAAATGGAGATTGTTTTTTCCTCTTGCAACGCTTCTATAATGAAGACTTGGCCAAAAACTTCATGTTGCAAATTTGCGTCTCTGACGTCTACGATGCGTATGAGTTATGCGCAAAGTCCGAACACAAAACTAAAATAACCCCAGTCCAACAAGAAGCCTGGGGAAAGGTTTTTTATTTATGGGGGCCAGTTGGTGAACTGTTGCATATTACGCAGTTGGGCAGCTAACAAAACGCTGTTGGCACTCACTTCGTTCGCTGGGACGCAAACACGGGGCCGCTTCGCGATTATAGCCCCGTGCCTGCGCCCCAAAGCTTAGCGTTGGTATGACTCCCTTTGTCAACCCTGAACGAGCGTATCCCTGACATTCTTTCAGTCCATAATTAGCTTTGTTTCTCACTTAAAATAAATGAGCTAACGCACCGGATGAGGCAGTAATGTCGTCGGTTAGTATGCTGGTATTCGTAGGTTACTCATTCGTTGAATGAGCAGTGCTGACCTTACATGTTCCGCCGTAGCACCTTCTCATCAGTCTATGCTCGTGGGTCAATCACGATTAAGTGATTGCCATCATAACGCCCTCGTAGGTTGTGCCACATCCCGCGGCCTGATCCGAATGCGTTAGCTCAAACTCGTTTATCATGCAGGTACTCGGCTCAGTCTTAGTTTTGGATTAACCGGAGTAAGTACCACTTCCTTTGCAATGGCCCATATGTAAGCCGCCATCTCCCTAGCTATCGCGGTAATGATTAAATTGTAGTGTTTACCTTTTTTACTCATACGATGATAGCGTTTGCACAGACGCAATTGTGCTTTCCAAGCAATATCGACGATGTCTTTGGGTAAGCCTTCTTGCCTTAACTGTAATTCGGTAGAGACATTCGCTGGATAGCGATAGCTGTGCGCACCTTCAATTAGTAGACGCCTTGCTCTGCCGTTACCTGCTTTGGTAATGGCACCTAAGTGACGTTTACCACCGGAGGATTGTTCGCTGGGCACTAAACCTAAATACGCCATGAGTTTTCTTGGGTGATCGAAGCGGTGTAAATCACCAAGCTCTGCCACCACACCAACGGCGACTAGCAATCGAACGCCACGCATAGCCTGAATAGCCTTCACCACAGGATAATAACGCCACTGGTGAACGTGATGGGTTAACTCATTGTCGAGCCTTTCTAGCCGGCGAATACGCTCTTCTATGGTTTGCAATTGTTCCTGCAAGACAATTTGCTGGGCAGGATGAGGCAATATGAGTTCGGTAAGCCAGCGCAGATGCTTCTTGGACCAATTGGCCGTGCCTTCGTAACGAATGTTGTTGCGAAGCAGTAAGGCTTTAAGCTGATACTTGGCTTCTTTTAAATCCTTCATTGCTGCTTCACGGGCTCGGGACAAATCTCGAACTGCTTCATCCTCCGGCTCAGGCACATAGATGGGTGTAAGGTCTTCAGATTTTAGTGACCTAACGAGTTTAAGCGCATCCCTGCGATCGGTTTTAATTCGCTCCCCTGGCTTTTTAGGGATAAGAGATGGAGCCACGACATAGCAACAATGTCCCAAGCTCGTAATCAGCCGGTAAATCCAATAACCACACGGTCCAGCTTCATAAACAACGTGAAGCGTTGCGCCAGGATATTTGGATTCAAACTGGCGGAGCAGCTTCTTTACACTGACCTTAGACGAGGGAATACGCCCATAATGAACTGGTGTCGCTCCACGCTGTTCTTCACAATAAGCAACCTCATGAAACTCTTTATGCGTATCCAACCCGATAAAAATCATGCTATGTTTGTTCATGCTAGCCTCCAAATTGATTTAGTATTGAACAAACTAATTATGGCTCTGGCTGAAAAGTTAACCCACGAAAATGCGGAGGCTAGCATTTCTCAGGGAGTCATTGTGTCTAGGCGTCATTTACTTACAGCATTAAAAAGTAGGTTCAACCGTGACATTCCAGCATCAAGGTTGTTTCGCTAGGTTGTCTTTGCGGCTAGCACATATTGCTGTTTAAGCGACTTTAGCAACGTGCTTTTCATAAACACCGCAACGCCAACATTTAACAATACAAGTTATCTAAACTCGCTCTTTTATCCAACATTACCGTTAACATCTGGCTTTTCGCACAGGGTTGTTTTATCTTAAATTCAATAATTTAAACACGCGGTCTATTTGGCTAGTGGTGACAGCAAAGCTGCGTACTTTCAGTTGTACGCCTAACAAAACGCTGTTGGCACTCCCTCCGGTCGCTGGGACGCTAACACGGGGCCGCTTCGCGATTATAGCCCCATGTTAGCGCCCCAAAGCTTAGTGTTATACCGCTTGTTCATCTTAAAGGATATTTCATGGAAGGAAGTTGTAACTGTCAGAGTCTTCAATTTAGCTCATCGGATGAAATTAGAGCTATTGTTAATTGTCACTGTAATCTTTGCCGCAAAATGAATGGAAGTGCATTTTCAACATATGCAGTTGTTCCGAGTGAAAATTTTATTTTAAAAAGTGGCTCATTGAAAACTGTGCAAGTGTCAGAAAACGCTTCTAAAAGTTTCTGTGAGCATTGCGGTACGCCGATTTACAATCAAAATCCTAAACTTGCTGGCCTAAAGATTTTATACCTGGGCTCAATAGACAAGGCTCCGGATATTAAACCAGCAATCAATATTTATTGTGAGTCTCAACTTCAATGGGTTAATCAGTTGGATGCATTACCCAATTTTGAGCAAGGTGTGGTGTAGGCGGTATAACAAACGCATTAACACTCGCTGCGCTCGCTAGGGACAAAAATACGTAGGCTCCCTGCGCTTCGCTTGGTATTGTAGCCTACGTATTTTTGCCCGTTATGCGGGCCGTTATGATTCAAAGGGAACCTCGTGGCTCAACTAGACTTCTATGCCAATAGCTCAGATATAATTGAAGTCATTGACTATATGTTCGAATTATCTCCTATGAGATTATTTGAAGCCTATTCTCATACTGATCATGATATTAGAGAATTTAAATCAAGTTCAGATATTCTTATGTCTTCTCATATTGAGGATAATCACGGTGGTATATTTGTACGTGGTTGGTGGGAATCAGTTACATCTACACCATTTGTTAAAACCTTTAAATTAAGCCCTAATATTGGCAAATATCGCCAGTCGCTTGAAGGAGTGGGGACTTTTCAATTAATCCAAGGTAGACCACATGATTTGGTTGAAAATGCGCTAAGTTTGAGTCGTTTTACCCATTGGGATGAAAGAGGTGCGCGGCAAGGTGCTCATTTCTCTGAAGGTGATATCAACGAAGTGAATTGGAATGAGTTCAAAAGTCTTTCCGGTAAACTTCATAGGCACCTTCGAAACAAAATGTTTCACGCTAAGCTTTTCAAACGCCCAATTTTAAAAGGCGCATACTCTGAACTGAAAAACGGTGGTAAATTATTCGGACAGCCGGGAGTCTACTGCTTAGGCTCAGTGGAAATTGAATCATAACAATCACATTAAGTCGGTCGCAAGCTCCCTGGGACAGTAACACGTGGGCTCTGTCGCTTCGCTCGGATTTTAGCCCACGTGTTACTGCCCCTTATGTGGGTGTTATAAGGCGTCAGCCTAAACTGCGTTTGGCTTAATACAAATCCCAGTGCAACTACCCTCATCTGTTTTCATTTGCATCGCTCTGACTTGTGGTAGGTTTAAATCCGCCGCTTTCAATTCAAAGGTTGCGCATTAGGCGCTTTAGCGCCAAGTTATTACTCAACGTCAACAAGCGCCAATGCATTTGACACTTCAAATGGCGGCTAGCTTCTGCCAAATCAAAACCATCAGCCCACTGTCGTTCTACTTGTTTGTGTTAACAATCAATCGTATGCTGGCTTCAACAGTTTTTAAAAAGACCAAAGGAACTGGCTCTGCTTATAATCGGGTAGCCGGAGGTATCTAACCTCCAGCCCCCACAACACCCTGCATGCGGCTCCGCACAGGGCGTTTCACTTAGAATGGTGAAGCGCGATCCAACCATCACGCAATGAATAAAGCCCTTCGGATTTTAAGTAATCAAGTGATAAAGCTTGATTAACCCCCGGAGTTTTAGCACTGCGCCATGGCCCTTTGCTGGTGATACCACACGCAACTGCGGCCTGAACTTGCACACCCAATTTCATTAAGCGTCTCACTTTGGTGCGCGGCTTTCGCCATTGTCGCCAATAGGCCATTCTGATTCTGCGCCTGATCCAATGATCTAGATCGACGCATCGCTGATAGCCACTAGCGATACCAAAGTAATTTATCCAGCCACGTAAATATTGGCTGAGCTTAGAGAGTTGGTAGTGCATAGACACGCCCCAGTTACGGTTCGTTAACCGTCTGACCTGTTGCTTAAATTTCAGCAATGTCTTTGGGTGCCATTGAATGCGACCTGCCTTGAATGTGAATCCAAGGAACTTGCTTTCACTGGTTTTGACGACGTGGCTTTTGACCGAATTCACGATCAGTTTCAGACGGTGACTCAGGAAGCTGCTGATACTGCTAAGCACGCGCTTACCCGCACGTGGAGTATTCACCAAGATAGTGAAGTCATCCGCGTAGCGAGCAAACTTATGGCCTCGTTTCTCAAGCTCTTTGTCCAAAGGGTCGAGCATAATGTTCGCCAGTAAGGGTGATAACGGCCCGCCTTGAGGAACACCTTCTCGGCTCTCACTATAAAGCTGGTTATCGATAACCCCAGCTCGCAAGTAGCGTTTAATCAATTTAAGCAATCGCTTATCCTTCACTTTATAGCCAAGGTGGGTCATGAGTAAATCGTGATTAACGCGGTCGAAGAACTTTGACAGGTCCACATCTACAGTAAAACGGCGTCCCATTTTAATGATGCTTTGTACCTGCTTCACCGCTTGTTGCCCATTTCGGTTTGGCCTAAACCCAAAACTGTTGTCTGAGAAGGTTGGGTCGAAGATGGGCGTTAACACTTGAGCAATAGCTTGTTGGATAACCCTGTCGAAGACGGTAGGAATACCTAGTTGGCGTTTACCGCCATCGGGTTTATCAATTTCCACGCGTCTAACAGGTGAAGGTTGGTATTGGCCTGAGTGGAGCTCATTCATAATACGTTTCCAGTTGCCCTGTTTTGCCCAAGCAGGGAAATCATCAATGGACATGCCATCGATGCCAGCGGCCCCCTTATTGGCTCGAACTCGTTTCCACGCAGCTAGAATATTAGCGGGTCGGAGAATGAGCACAAGTAGATCAGCACTAAAGGCTGGCTGCTTATCGATACGCTGAGTCACGTCACTACCGGTCGGCATTCGTGTATTCAAGTTCAATAAGGCTCCTCCTTTGATCTAAGTATTCAGGCCTTCACCGTGTCCCAACCATTACGATGGGCGTTTGGCTACTATGCCGTCTGCTGACTTCTACTTAATCACCTTCAAGGTTACCCTTGTAGGCGCTATCGGTTTTCATCTAGTTCGCTCCTTCCAGTCGATGACGCTGAAAAGCCAAGGCACTTGTATACCAGAACCTCACTGGTTAATTACCGATCGCTTGTTAAGCAGATCTCCCCAGATAAGAGCATGCACTGTCTCTGCACTGCTGCATCATTTACGGTAGCCGTTAAGTCACATGGTTTCGTTGTCTTGTGCCAACTCACCTTCAGCCTACGCCTCATATGATGTTCTTGTTCATCAGCTCGCAGATTTGCTAGCGGCTTCCTCCAGACAAGCCCTCACGGGTTTGCCCTTGCCATTCGCTAGTAGTTATCATCTAATAGCAATATTAATCGCTAAGGATGGTGACCTTCCTACAGAGGACTTTCACCTCATTAGTTCATGCCCATGCTGGGCGTACACAAAAAAATCAAGTCGCCTGCTACGCAGGCTGGGACGCATACAAGCGGGGCGGCTTCGCCATTATGCCCCACATGTCTGCGCCCCTTATTTAAAAGTTAGTACCCTCGGAGCAGGAAGCTTGAAAGTAAAACCATCCAAAAAGCTATATCTAAAAATGCTAAGAAGTCTTTTGATAATTAGCGTTCTATTCGGTCTTACTGCATATGTCTGGTCAACTTCAGTTTATGAATGTATTTCTATATTTTCATGGGACTTTTGCGGCTCTATTGGCCAAGCAGAACTGATTTATCCACTTTTTGCTCTAGATGTGCTGCTAGCTTTTTATTTACTTTCGCCATTTTTTACCTATTTCAGCTATCGTGAAATAATAAAAAATAGGAATAAAATTAAATAATGTTGCTAGGTAGTATTGGGTTTACGGGTACTAACAACTCAATAAACTCGCTCACTTCGTTCGCTGGGACGCATACACGCAGGGCGGCTTCGCCATTATGCCCCACATGCCTGCGCCCCTTATTTAAAAGTTAGGAGACAAGGAAATGTCAGCAGGCGTCACACAAGCAAACAAATTTTACGAAGAAGTCGCAGCGACTCAAATAGTTTGGTTTGGTTGCCTACCAAACGAAATACTCTTAGAGTTTGATGTTGGTGACAACAAAGTATCTTTGCCCCTATGGTCTTCCAAATCTAGAATCGATAGGCTTAAAAAACTGCATCCTGAACTGCTCGGAGGCGTAGAAGCACGAAGTGTTAGCTGGGCACAATTTAAGGAGGACTTCTTACCTATCCTACAGGATGATGAGAAAGTAGTGGGAGTAAATCTTTCTGGCAAAAATCTTACAGGCATCGACATACCCGCATCACTTTTAGTTAAACAAATAGAGGCATTTGGGTAATGTCTCCTAACAAAAAAATCAAGTTCGCCCGCTGAGCGGGCTGGGACGCAAACATGTGGGCTGCTCACTTCGTTCGGATTTTAGCCCACATGCCTGCGCCCCTTATTTAAAAGTTATGCGCCAAAGCGTACAGGATTTACATCCATACTTTTATGAAGGATTCTTATGATCAGAATCTCCTGACTGCCCGTTTGTTTGTAGAAAATCACATGGCTACCTTGAGGAAATTTTCTGTATCCATCTCTTATTTCGTCGCAGCTTTTACCAATATCAGGATTTTCAGACAACATCCAAAATGAATCGTCGAATTGTTTAAGATATACATTACGCTGTTCTCGGCCCCACTTCCGTTGTGTAAACAATGCGATATCTTTTAAATCTGATTTTGCTAGTACGGTTAATTTAAACGGTTTCACTCTTTTAATTCACCGTCTAGTTCTGATATCAGATGCTCAAGGTCGTATTCAGCTTCACCGCTTTCTTCACCTGCTACAAGTAATTGACGCAGAGTGTTTAATTTGGTTTCCTGTGTTTCTAGCAAGCGAAGAGCTGAACGAATCACCTCACTTGCTGAACCATACCGACCAGTTTGAATTTGGCTTGCAATAAAGCCATCAAAATGGTCTCCAAGGGTAATGCTGGTGTTTTTAGCCATCTGATTTCTCCAAGTACCAATATATACCTAATTATGGTACTTGCGCGTTGTAAGTCAATAGCGCATAACAATCACATTAAGCCGCTCGCAGGCTTATGTGGACTCCCCCATGTCAACAACCAAAATTTAATATCACAAAAAGAAAAATGCGTGCTTATGTTCGAGCTCTAGTAGAGAAGCTATCTCTGGCTCACTGATGTTTACGCGAACAAACGGCCAAGTCTCGCTGGCGAGCTTTCATGCTCCAAGCTTGCGGCTGACTTCGAAGGGATCCATTTTTACAATATTTACCTATGGTTCCCATGACTTCTTTCCCACCAGAGGAATGCTGAATGGGCGTTAAACCAATGCAAGCAGACGCATTCTTTCCACTCTTAAATGGCTGCGATTGATTTGCACCTAGTGCGATATACAGGTTTACTGCATTAACTGGACCTACACCCTCAAGCTTTAATAGCTTCTTACAATCAGGTAATGATTGGATACTCTGTTCTAAATATTTATCGTATTCACGAATAGCGCTAATCATATTTTCAAGTTGCACTTTAGCGACCAAAAGAGTGGCACGGAAGGTATCAGACAAATTATTCTCTCCATCTTCAAGTACCCCTTCTAACCCATTTAGTAAGCCAGCTTATGTATTGGGTAAACGGATATTTAGCTCTAACAATAATGATACTATTTGTTTCTGCGAGGCATTTTGGCTCTTTATTGCTAACTCGCGCAATCGTTGAATTGATTGTAACTGTTGTTGCTCAATATTTTTGCCGTTTATAAAAGACACTTCTGGTAAAAATAAGGTCTGTGCGATTGCCAATGCATCATTTTTATCCGTTTTTTGGTTTTGCCTAACAGCTTTAACCAATTTGGCACTAATTAGTCGAGCATCATGACCAGCTTTAATGGCTTGTTGATACCAGTAGTTTGAAGTAGAGCAAGCTTCAAACGCTACAGTGACAGGTTTAGATTTAGCTAACCAAAGTGAAAATTCAACGGTACTCATCCCTACATTAGACGTAACTTTTTTACCGTGTAGTGTGCAAACCTGAATTATATTTTTTGCTAAATCGACGCCGACTTTAGTACGATACATATTAAGGACTCTCTTTAATATTTTTTGTGTGGTAACAAAAATATTACCCCAAGCCCTCAGGTGCGGGGGAGTCCAATTATCTCGCTGGGACAGTAACACGTGGGCTCTGTCGCTTCGCTCGGATTTTAGCCCACGTGTTACTGCCCCTTATGTGGGGTGTTATATGACAGGAGGTTTACTTGATCAAAAAAGGATTTAATTGGCTTCTAAGTAGGCTTCCTTTCTACTCATTATTTTTTATATTTCCAGTACTCGGAATGATGAACTGCCAAGGATGGAATGAAGGCAGCATGACGTCAGAAACATGCCTAATAAACTCATCTTTCCTTCAAGCATATGCGGACTTTTACTACGCACTAATTCTTTTTTCTTCTTTTATGCTGCTTTTACCGCTGGTAGTTTATATTGTTATCGCAATTTGGCTTTCAGAAGTCTTTGGCCGCAAGCTAGCCGGTGAGTAATGTCATATAACAAGTCAATAAACTCACTCACTTCGTTCGCTGGGACGCATACACGTGGGCTGCTTCGCATTATAGCCCACGCGTATGCGCCCCTTATTTAAAAGTTATGCGCTCACAAAAATTACGCTAGCAATCCGTAACCCCTGAGGTTACAATAGAGTCATGATTAAGAGTTTTATACATAAAGGCCTTCAGAAGTTTTACGCTAAAGGAACCACGTCAGGAATTCAGAAAAAGCACAAAAATAAGCTTCGTCTTATTCTGTCGAATCTCGATCAAGCCGAAACACCTGATGACATGGATTTACCAGGCCTTTATATGCATAAACTCAAAGGTAACAGAAATGATATTTGGTCTGTCCGAGTAAGTGGGAACTGGAGAGTAACATACCGCTTTGTTGGACGAGATGTTGAAATCGTTAATTACGAGGATTATCACTAATGAATATGCATAACCCTGCGCATCCCGGTGAGATACTCAAAGATCTTGTTATTGGTGCTCTAGAACTGACCATTACTGATGTAGCGCAACATTTAGATGTGAGCCGTAAAACATTATCGAAAGTTCTTAATGGTAAAGGGGCTATCACCCCAGAGATGGCTCTTCGTCTTGAACTAGTTTTCGGTAAGCCTTCTGCGGCCCATTGGCTTCGTTTGCAAAATGCTTTTGATTTGTGGCAAACGAGACAACATCAAGGCTCTTTGCATGTCTCACCGTATAATATGGCTGCGGTATAAAACGCGCATAACAACAAAATCAAGTTCGCCCGCTGCGCGGGCTGGGACGCATACACGTGGGCTGCTTCGCATCATAGCCCACATGTCTGCGCCCCTTGTTCAAAAGTTAGCTGCCAGAAGGTGAGCATGGACAAAACAACAAAGACGGTAGTTATTTTTCTTCTTATTGTCGGAAGTCTTTCATTGATTTCGAATTCGGTATGGAAACCTTTTTTGCAGAAAGAGTCGTTAAAAATTAGTGACGCTCAATTACAAGATGTTGTGAATCAGATGAATGAAATGACACCTATATTTCTAGACGACATTACTAAGTTAAATCGAGTCCACCTTGAAGGTAGAACAATTGTTTACGAGTATATCCTTGAACATGATGAATCCGAGGATATTTTAGCTTTTGGTCCGCTTGAAGAAGCGCAGTTAAATGAATACTGTAATTCAAATGAAAATAGTTATTTTTCTAAGGTGGGTGTTGCAGTGACTTCAAACTACGTAACCCGTGATGGGGGAAAATTACATAGTTTTACTATGCGGCCATCTGATTGCATTGGCAGCTAATCGGGTAGCCGGAGGTATCTAACCTCCAGCCCCCACAACACCCTGCATGCGGCTCCGCACAGGGCGTTTCACTTAGAATGGTGAAGCGCGATCCAACCATCACGCAATGAATAAAGCCCTTCGGATTTTAAGTAATCAAGTGATAAAGCTTGATTAACCCCCGGAGTTTTAGCACTGCGCCATGGCCCTTTGCTGGTGATACCACACGCAACTGCGGCCTGAACTTGCACACCCAATTTCATTAAGCGTCTCACTTTGGTGCGCGGCTTTCGCCATTGTCGCCAATAGGCCATTCTGATTCTGCGCCTGATCCAATGATCTAGATCGACGCATCGCTGATAGCCACTAGCGATACCAAAGTAATTTATCCAGCCACGTAAATATTGGCTGAGCTTAGAGAGTTGGTAGTGCATAGACACGCCCCAGTTACGGTTCGTTAACCGTCTGACCTGTTGCTTAAATTTCAGCAATGTCTTTGGGTGCCATTGAATGCGACCTGCCTTGAATGTGAATCCAAGGAACTTGCTTTCACTGGTTTTGACGACGTGGCTTTTGACCGAATTCACGATCAGTTTCAGACGGTGACTCAGGAAGCTGCTGATACTGCTAAGCACGCGCTTACCCGCACGTGGAGTATTCACCAAGATAGTGAAGTCATCCGCGTAGCGAGCAAACTTATGGCCTCGTTTCTCAAGCTCTTTGTCCAAAGGGTCGAGCATAATGTTCGCCAGTAAGGGTGATAACGGCCCGCCTTGAGGAACACCTTCTCGGCTCTCACTATAAAGCTGGTTATCGATAACCCCAGCTCGCAAGTAGCGTTTAATCAATTTAAGCAATCGCTTATCCTTCACTTTATAGCCAAGGTGGGTCATGAGTAAATCGTGATTAACGCGGTCGAAGAACTTTGACAGGTCCACATCTACAGTAAAACGGCGTCCCATTTTAATGATGCTTTGTACCTGCTTCACCGCTTGTTGCCCATTTCGGTTTGGCCTAAACCCAAAACTGTTGTCTGAGAAGGTTGGGTCGAAGATGGGCGTTAACACTTGAGCAATAGCTTGTTGGATAACCCTGTCGAAGACGGTAGGAATACCTAGTTGGCGTTTACCGCCATCGGGTTTATCAATTTCCACGCGTCTAACAGGTGAAGGTTGGTATTGGCCTGAGTGGAGCTCATTCATAATACGTTTCCAGTTGCCCTGTTTTGCCCAAGCAGGGAAATCATCAATGGACATGCCATCGATGCCAGCGGCCCCCTTATTGGCTCGAACTCGTTTCCACGCAGCTAGAATATTAGCGGGTCGGAGAATGAGCACAAGTAGATCAGCACTAAAGGCTGGCTGCTTATCGATACGCTGAGTCACGTCACTACCGGTCGGCATTCGTGTATTCAAGTTCAATAAGGCTCCTCCTTTGATCTAAGTATTCAGGCCTTCACCGTGTCCCAACCATTACGATGGGCGTTTGGCTACTATGCCGTCTGCTGACTTCTACTTAATCACCTTCAAGGTTACCCTTGTAGGCGCTATCGGTTTTCATCTAGTTCGCTCCTTCCAGTCGATGACGCTGAAAAGCCAAGGCACTTGTATACCAGAACCTCACTGGTTAATTACCGATCGCTTGTTAAGCAGATCTCCCCAGATAAGAGCATGCACTGTCTCTGCACTGCTGCATCATTTACGGTAGCCGTTAAGTCACATGGTTTCGTTGTCTTGTGCCAACTCACCTTCAGCCTACGCCTCATATGATGTTCTTGTTCATCAGCTCGCAGATTTGCTAGCGGCTTCCTCCAGACAAGCCCTCACGGGTTTGCCCTTGCCATTCGCTAGTAGTTATCATCTAATAGCAATATTAATCGCTAAGGATGGTGACCTTCCTACAGAGGACTTTCACCTCATTAGTTCATGCCCATGCTGGGCGTACACAAACGCATTAACACTCGCTGCGCTCGCTAGGGACAAAAACACGTAGGCTCCCTGCGCTTCGCTTGGTATTGTAGCCTACGTATTTTTGCCCGTTATGCGGGTGTTAAACTCCTTAGTCAGCGTCCAGCCTTTTTAACGCTTTTTTATATGCTTCATTTCTTTCACGTTTTCCGACTGCAAGTACTGTGACTATTACAATGTCATCGCGGACTTGGTATACAAGTCTATAGCCGGATTGTCTCAACTTGATTTTGTATACATTTTCCGCGCCTATCACTCTGTCTGGCGCTACATGCGGCGCTTCAAGTCTCTCAGACAGTTTTTTCTTAAACTGCTCTTTTAAAGTACTACAGAGCTTGCTCCATTCTTTAAGCGCGCTTTTCTTAAATTCTAGCTTATAGGTCATCTAAACTTACCGAAACGCTTTCTTCACTATTTCTTTCTTGCACTAGATGAAGTAGTTCCAGATCTTCTAGACGATCCATCATCTTTTCATAAATTTCAGCAGGTACGCAGTAGAAAGCTGGTTCATTTCTATTTAGTATGGCAACAGGATCTCCGTACGCGCTACCTGCAACTTTCATCGGGTTTGCTTTGAGTTCAGTAATGCTTGCGGCTACTTCGGCTAAAACTCTAGTAGTCATAAAGGTCTCCAAAATGGTCTTTAATTAGGTCATTTTAGGCTAAGTTTTATGGTTTAACAAACAAATTAAGTCGCCTGCTGGCGCAGGCTGGGACGCAAACACATGGGCGGCTTCGCCATTATGCCCCACATGTCTGCGCCCGTTATTGAAAAGTTACTTGTAAATCCAGCCTTTCTCTTCTCTTTTTTAGTGGTAATATCAAATCATACTCAATGGGAGTTATTTTATGTCTGATGCATTAAAAGTGATGCTTGAAAATATCGAGCAACTCAGTACTAAAGAGAAAGCTCTTGCTGCCCACTGTCTTTTAACGGCTATGGATACTAAGATTGATAGTGATGTGGAATCTGAGTGGGTAAAACTTGCAGAAGCTCGCAGCGCAGAGCTAGAGTCTGGTGCGGTAAAAAGCATTAGTTGGGAAGAGATAGAAAAGGCTCTAAATTAAAAGATGCTGCCTGTTTCCTTTCATCCAGAGGTTAAAAGGGAAATAAAAGAGTCGTTTGATTGGTATCAAGAGCAGTCACTGGGGTTGGGTCACGAATTTACCCAAGAAATCAAGGAAGCCATCGATTCAGTTAGTTCTTTGCCTTCGGCATGGACAAAAATGGGGCAAACTCATCGACGCTTTGTCTTAAGCAGGTTCCCATACTCTATTATTTATAAAATTATCGAAAACAGGGAAATTAGTGTGGTAGCTATTATGCACAACCACCGAAAACCAGGGTATTGGCACGAACGCGGCTAACAAAGCGCTCAAGCCACTCCCTCCAGTCGCTGGGACGCTAACATTTGGGCTGACTCACTTCGCTCGGATTTTAGCCCACATGCTAGCGCCCCTTAGCTTAAAGTTAGACATCAAGTTGCACCGCGTTGCGCAATACGCTACGCTCTTCCCATGATTAAGTCATTTAAACATAAGGGCCTGAAGCTGTTTTTCGAAAAAGGGAAAACTTCAGGCGTACAGACTAAGCACGCGAAAAAACTTCGCATGCAGTTAGCTGCTATCCATACCGCACAAGAAATCGATGACATAAATCTACCAGGCTTTTCTCTACATCAACTTAAAGGGGAAAGGTCAAACATTTGGTCGATATCAGTTAACGGCAACTGGAGAGTAACTTTCGAGTTCACGGATGGTAATGCTTACATCTTAAATTACGAGGATTATCACTAATGAATATGCATAACCCACCACATCCCGGTGAATTTATTGAGTCCATCTACATGGAACCACACGGCATCAGTTGCAGGACACTTGCTACCCATCTTGGTGTTGCCGCTTCAACACTAAATCGTGTCGTTAAGGGGAAAAGTGCAGTAACACCAGAAATGGCATTAAGGCTATCAAAGGTATTAGGGCGCAGCCCTGAAAGTTGGCTTAGCATGCAAGACAATTACCAGCTTTGGCAGGCAAAGCAGAACATCAATTTGGATAACGTGCAGCCCATAGATCTGCATGCCACCTAACAAACGAATGTTGGGGTGTTATATGCTAATTGGTAGTTAACTCATGGAAGAGTATTTTGCTGGCCTAAGAAAAATTAAGCTTCGTTCTGACAACGTACATGCTGCTCGTTGGCCATGCTTTTATTTAGTATCAATAGGGATCTTTCTTGGCTTCTTGTTTCCGCCGTTGGGATTTATTGCCCCACTATTCATCTATCTGTTTCTCTTTTTATTACTTCGATTGTCGTTATCAACCTGCCCACGTTGCAATAAGCGATTTTATTCCTTGTTAAACACCATATTCAACGGTAGTTTTTATTCAAAGTCAGCAATGTGGGCTGTCTCGTGTAACTCTTGTGGCTTAAAGTTAAGCGAGCTGCCGGAGGTTGACGAAATCGCCATCAGATCCCACAAAGACGAATGGTTTAAATGAACAACGCATATAACACATATGAGCCTCCGGGCTGTCAATGAAAAAAGATAGCCCTTTGACCACTATTTCAAGATCAATACCGTAGCCTTTTTAGAACTCGTTTACTTCGTCTGTCATGGCTGATGTTAGGCAAATTGCCTACGTCAAACTCATATAGAGCTGCGCCGGTCACCGGCTCTTGTTGTTGCGCTTTTCAATTCCTTTTGACTGGCAACGGCACTAGACATTCATCGGTTAACCTTCCTCTGTCTTATTCAAATCTAAGTGGCTACATTGACCAGTTAGTATCAGGTTCAGTGAAGGTGTAAGCAAATTCGTAAAAAGGTGGAGATGCGCAACAGTTTATCGGGTGAATCATCGATTTTTTATGAACAAGAATGTTATTTTCATTATCAATAATGCAGACGTAAAGCAGCCTTGTGTGAAGATCGATTCCACAATAGTACGGATGTGTATTAATATAAAAGTTCATTGAGTTTTCTCCCTTGGTTTGGTCGCCTATTAGGATAAACTCAGTTTATGCTGATAGGGAGGAGGCTCAATGATTATCAAACAACTGTTGTCGCTTACTGCGTTCGCTTGGATGCATACACGCCGAGCGGCCTCGCCATTATGCCCTACGTGCCTGCGCCCGTTATTGAAAAGTTAGTTGCCTACGGGAAATTTTTGCTTTTGGTGTAAAACTCGAAGAATGTGAATAATGTCGTCTTTTATGAAATATGAAACAATCATTGAAACCTCTGGGATTATTAACAGTCGTCCCGGTACACCCTCTCTCTCCACTCCCATAAGAGGTTGCTGATTCAAGTTTTCAACTTTTTTCTCAATTATTGCATCAGTTTTTTCTGCTGCTAATGGGTTAAATTCGTATAAAAACTCGAAAATAGCCTCACGATCATCTAACGAACTTTTTTCCCATAAGATCATTTTGTGGCTTTATTTCTAATTTTCATTTTTCGAGCTTCCATGTCCAGGTTCGCTTCTTCATGACTGACGAACTTACTTTGCCCACTCTCTAATTTACTGAAAGCAGCATTAACCTCTTCAGTAAGCCACTGGTCATGATTAATTATTTTTCGTTGCTGTTCAGCGAGTTCTTCCGTAAGCTCTCTACAAGCGTCACTTAAAGTACGTCCTTGGCTTTCGGCCATTATCTGAGCTAGCCGTTTAGTTTCTTCATCTACTCTGAACTGAATACGGGTATCCATGGTAAACTCCTTATGAAATGTACACACAAATGTTAGCACACCTATTGAATTTACGGCAATTAACAAACAAATTATGGCACACATATTTGCGCCCCTTAGTGAGAAGTTAGCTGCCACAGCGCAGTAATGCACAACATCCTGTACATGTACTCATTTCCGGTCTAAACTTGTCTCATATAATGTACAAGCGGGGTGCAAAATGAGAATTGTCTCTTTTACCGAAGCTCGAAATGGTTTAAAAGCCGTTTTGGACAATGTAATCAACGATGCAGATACAACAGTAATCACTCGTCGTGACTCTGAAGATGCTGTTGTAATGTCATTAGATTATTACAACAGTCTTATGGAAACCGTTCATTTACTTCGTTCTCCAGCGAACGCTGAACACTTAAATCGTTCAATAGCACAGTTTAAAGCAGCAAAAACGACCCAGCGAGAACTTATTGATGAGTAACAGGTTGTTATCATGGACTGATGAAGCTTGGAATAGTTACGTTTATTGGCAGACTCAAGACAAGAAAACCTTGAAACGTATCAATAAATTAATTTCAGATGTTAAGCGTTCTCCATTTGATGGAATTGGAAAACCGGAACCTCTTAAAGAAAATCTTTCAGGTTTCTGGTCCCGCAGAATAGGTGACACCAACCGTTTGGTATATGCCGTGGACGATACCGCAATTACGGTTATCTCATGTCGTTACCATTACTAGTAGATGGCAGTTAACAACCCAATAACTCACTCACTTCGTTCGCTGGGGCGCAAACATGCGGGGCGGCTGCGCCATTATGCCCCACATGTCTGCGCCCCTGAGCTTAGAGTTATACACCTAAAAGGATTTAACTAAATGAAGTACCTTGTATTACCTCTCCTTTCAATTGCCCTTTTGGGCTGTGGCACAATCAATACGCCTAATGACGGTCTCGATGCAATCTACAACACCACCTCAGCAGTGATCAAAGGTGAGAATAATAATAGTAGCTGCTCTACTGGACATATTGATGATAGAAAGAAGTGTAAGAGTCAATCACAAGCAAAAACAAATGCTATTTCAGAGTCAATCAAAAAGCATCGTCATGATAGCGGCGTATAACAATACGCTGTTCCCGCCCCCATTTCCGTTGCGTAAATAACGCGATATCTTTTAAATCGGATTTTGCGAGACAGTTAACTTAAATGGTTTCACTCTTTTGATTAACCATCTAGTTCTGACATCAGGTTCCCAAGGTCGTATTCAGCCTCACCGCTTTCTTCACTTGCTACGAGTAATTGACGCAAAGTGTTTAATTTGGTTTCCTGAGTTTCTAGCAAGCGAAGAGCTGAACGAATTGCTTCGCTCGCTGAACCATATCGACTAGTTTGAATTTGGCTGGCAATAAGGCCATCAAAATGGTCACCAAGAGTAATGTTGGTATTTTAAGCCATTTGCTTTCTCCAAGTACCAATATATACCTAAATATGGTATCTGCGCGCTGTCAGTCAATAGCGCATAACAAACACATTAACGCTGTCGCTAGCGCTCGCGGGGGCCGAAACACTCTATGGATATTTTGAATTATTTTCAGCAGATGGTCGACTTGGCATCAGAAGGGGAGCTCCAGGGAATTTGGTTCTGGGCTTCATGCTACATGCTCGTTGTATGCCTTTATTCCGCTTATTTTCAAATCCGAACACGATTTTGGGCAACTACTGTGGGCAATATCCACAACCTAGGACTTAAAAAATTTGGTATCTCAAACGATTTGTCCGAGCAACAATACCGAGGGAAAGCTCTGTATTCATATAGTGTGAATGGCCAAACTTATGAAGGAACAGTATGACCATTGCATTTATACCATGCACTGAATTGCAACGTGCGGCAGAATTCACCTTTGACAACATGCGTGTCTATTACGCACAGTACGCACCTGAATGGGACGTTGAAAAAGTTCTCAGCGCCACTTCTAAACTTATCAACTTAGACATTCTGCTTGATGAAAAAGTGGTTGGCGTAATGCGCCTTGAATATGAGGATGATAACTGTGTCCTGCGCGACTTACAGATTATCCCCAATGAGCAAAACAAAGGCATTGGTGTTACCGCACTTCAAGAAGCTAAAAGACTGGCGTTGAGCGCTAATAAAAATACACTTTCGTTGCGAGTTTTTAAAATTAGCCCTGCTGTCGCTTTATATCAAAGAGATGGTTTTGTTATAAAAAGTGAAGACGACCGTTTTTTTAACATGGTTAAAGACTTGAAGCAGTAGAGGCATAGCTCTTTCAAATTCTTAGAAGGCATTTATTTATATGGAAATTGTTATTGATGATCTAAGCTCCACAGAGGTGCTGGCACTTTTAGAAGAGCATCTGTCGGATATGTACGCCACATCTCCTGAAGAAAGTGTCCATGCTTTAGACGTCGATGCTCTCAAAGCTCCCGACATTACCTTTTTTAGTGCTTGGAAAGCACAACAACTTGCAGGGTGCGTTGCCATCAAAAACCTTGATACTAAGCATGTCGAATTGAAGTCTATGCGCACTGCCAAGACGTTTAGAGGACAAGGTGTGGCCTCTGAGTTATTACTTTTTGCTCTAGAACATGCGAAAATGAAAGGGTTTAGTAGGGTAAGTTTAGAAACAGGGACCCAGGATTACTTTTTGGCAGCGAGAACACTTTACAAAAAGTTCGGATTCATTGATTGCGGGCCCTTCGCTACTTACTCACTCGACCCTAATAGTCATTTTATGACGCTAGCACTTTAATTTAGCATTTTAAGAGAATTCAAGATGTCACTACCTCCTTGCCCGCATTGCCAATCAGAATATGTTTACGAAGATCAGCCACTGCTGATTTGCCCTGAGTGTGGACACGAGTGGAACCCGAACGCTGTTGAAGAAGAAGTGTCTGCTAAAGATTTTAATGGAACACCTTTAGTGGCCGGCGATAAAATTACCCTAGCGAAAGATTTGAAGGTAAAAGGAAGCTCATTGGTTTTAAAAATTGGCACTAAAGCGGTTATACGTCATGTGAAAGATGCCAAAGACCACCAGCTAGACTGCAAAGTAGATGGCGCTGGTGAAATGATGCTTACAGCACAGTTCGTTAAAAAAGCATAACAAACGATACTCTCCGCTTTGCTCGTTATTGAGCACGGCAGGATACATCAGTGCAATATCGCGTTGCTCATTCGGGTAGCGCGACAACTGTCTCAATTGGCATATCCGCTATACCATCTCAATTTACTTCTTTTTCCGCTTCGCGCTTATTAGCTAGAAAAGTCATTCACAAACGCCTTGAAAAGCACACTAATGGTTCTCGACGACAGGTTTTGCGAATTAGCTAAGCCATTTCCACCAAATAAACACAGCCAGAAATCCAAACAAATAGATTAGCCCTATATAGCTTAGCCCTCTTACGATGATATTGGGTGCAGCATCTGAGTGAAGCTGAGTTTGCGCAACAAGCTTATGATTAAGCCAAGCAAACATGGGCGTTGTGATAAAGGCTAGCGTCATCGCAAACCCGAGCATGGCAAGTAGTGCTGCTTTGAAAAAAAGCACAATGATAAAACTGGCTAAAGCCATAAACAATAATACGGGGGTAACAAGTATATTTCGGGTTAATTTGTCGCCTTTAAATAACAAAGTTATCGCTTCTGCCACAACCCTCGCGTAACCGTCATAGACTGTTAGCGCAGACCCAAATATGCATAAGAACGCGACGACAGCTATCAGCCAATGGGACCATTCCCCAATAGTTGATGAGTACATGCTAATAAGCTGATGAGAAAAACCAATGCCGCTTGCGCTGAGTTCAGTGCCACTGCCGTGCAGAATGAGTGCACCTAGCCCCAAAAATAAAAGCGCAAGGACGACGGTTACTGCATAACCAAGGTTAAAGTCGAACAACGCTGATTTAGGCGTTACCGCTTGGTCTGAGCATTGGCGCTTCAACCAAAGCGATGTGATAGAAGATATTTCAATGGGCGCGGGCATCCAGCCCATGGTGACGACAAGAAAACCAAGGGTGGCAAGGGTCCACGGAGAAGGCGGTGTAAAGGTGGGGTCTGCTGGCTCGGAGTAATTGCCCAGCGCTACAATAAATACAGCGACAGTAGCTATCACCAGCACTCCCATAATACCTTTGGCGATATGATCTAGCCCTTCAAAGTGCCCCTTTAATAAAATCAAAAGTATCAACGCAAGCACGATGGAAGACGACAGTGTTATGGCAATATCAAAAGGAACAAAATAAGACAGTAAGCTTGCTGCAAACAGCAAAAGTGCTGCCGCGTTTACTACCGAAGCGATTGTGTTTAAACAAAGGGCTACGGCTAAATAGCGCCGCCCCATTTTTAGATAACCCTGCTGCAATGTTTGGTTAGTGCTGATGGTGTAGCTCACACCCGCCCTGAAAAACGGATATTTGAGCAGGTTCACAACTAATATAAGAAGCGCCAGCTGCCAGCCGAACTTTGCGCCTGCCTGGGTTGAAGCTACCAGATGACTACCGCCCACCGCTGCCGTTGCCATGAGTACACCCGGGCCAAGTAGTTTTATTAATGCAGTTAAGCGAGCAAAGATCGATGTTTCAGCTGTGTACAACAAGGCAACCTCTAGGTGGGCGTTACGAAATAGCCGTCAACCTTAGCAGTTAAATTTAAAACAGAAAAGCGCGTTCATGCACATCAGCGGAACAACTAGCATAGGCTGATAAACTTGTTAGTTCACAGCCCTTGCTACATTAGCATGTTAGAGAAAAAACAAACGCTGTAAGTACTAACGTCTGTCGTAATTCACCTTCTTTTGAGGATGTTGGTAATAGCCTTCTTTAAGTAGGCGTTTAAATCTAGTGAGTTTACCTTCAAGAGTAAGTTCCTCTAGACCTTTGTTGAACAAAGAAAGAACAAGTTGACTATCAGCTGTGCCTTTAGGCACCAATAAGTGGGTTGTGATGGTTGAAACGAAGGGCTTAATAGTCATTACATCGCGGCGCTCACCGCGACTAAATTCCCGTTGTAGCAAATACCAACCAGTGAGTTCATCGATAGGGAAAATATCTATTTCTCCGTCAATCAGCGCTTGAAAGTTTTCCGTATCAGTTGCTCGCTGAATTACATTCTCATTATCTTTGATAAACGCCGCTAATTCGTCGTTATATAAGTAGCCCTCTGTCATACCCATTTTTAAGTCTTTTAGCTCTTCAAGTTCAGACCATGTTTTAGGGCCTTTCTCGGCATTAACGTAAAATACTAGGCTTTCAGCACTAATTGGGTTGCTATGGTAGAACTCGCGCTCTCTTGACCGAACAAAGTTACCGTAAGAAAGCGCATCGTACTCGCCTCTTAACGTTGCTTCTAATGCCTCTTCCCATGGCAGAGAAACAAATTCAACTTCCACGCCCGTTTCTAAAAAGGCATCGGCAATAATGTGATTGATATATCCGTCTTGCTGCATATCTGTCGAGGTGTAGGGGGCATATTCACTGGTCGCTATTCGCAGTTTCATCCACGCATGGGCAAAACTTTGCATTGGTATTAGCGCAAGTATCAAAGTCGCTATAAATAGTAATCGCATGTCAAAGTCCTGTTAGGTTTTAGAAATAAATACCAAGATTAATGTTTAGGCGATGGGTGGTTTCTTGTCGGCCGCCTAAATCTAAGCCAACGCCTGGACCACCTGAAAACCACATATTTTTGCCTTGAATACTATCTACATAAACAAACAATTTATCCCAGCCAAAGCTACAGCCATTTATCCATTGTGATGAATTTTTTCCTTCACTCCCCTCGCCTTTAGCCACGCTATACTCTGAATAACAGGTAAGTGATTCTATATGGTCGAAGTTATAAGGAACGGAATAGACAAAGTTAGCTGAATAAGTTTTGCCGTCAGCGGCAGCTAAGAATGGAAAGGTGAAAGATGAAAGCGCAATGCGGTCATCCGCCTGCCCTTCAGGCGCAGCTAAGTCATATTCATAATCAATGTACTGTAGCTCAACCTTTACATCGCCCTGAGTGTGGCGCATGTGAACTGCATAAGCAGACATATCGCCATCATCCAGAGTATCCAAATTTAAAATGTTGCCGTATTGATACGACACACCAATATCTGTAGTGGCACCACGGATAAAGTTGGCAGAGTAATTCGCTCGCAGATTATACTGACCATCTTCTTTATTTCGATATTCACCATCGTCGGCAACATCAAACGAATAGCGCCCAAATTCAGCGGCATCGTTGTATTCGTCGTTCATGAAGTACGCCGCTTGAAAATCCCAATTACCCCAATCGTGATTTATCTTCACACCAGCATCATAATCATCTTCAAAGCCTAGATAATAATTTACCGAAAACCAAAAGTTATTACTGGCAAAAGGCTGAAGACCAAAAGGCGTTTGCGTTATACCAGCGGTAATCTGTGTCTGTTCATCAAAATGATAGGTAAGGTCGGCAAAGCGTATGGTGTCGAATTCGGTATTTTCATACCAGCGATACTCTGCTTTATAGCTAAATTGATCTGACTCTCCCGACACACCAAGCTTGAATGATTCAAATTCGAACCCATCTCTAAACTCAGGTATCTGCCAATCTTGGTGACCGTAGTTTACCCGAACGTGCCCGCTTAAATTGAAAGGCAGTTCGTCGGCAGTGGCGAGACCAGCTGTGCATGTTGCTATAGAAGCTAAAGAAAATGCAGTTAGTAGCTTGTTCATTACTGTTCCTGTATTCAATTTTCGGCGAGAAACCCTTTACGACAAGTAACGTTGCAGCAAAAAGCCGGGGAGGTAACGCCGTAGTGATGGATACGCCAAAATAATTCCTTCAGTAGAACAATACTGCGTAAACCTTACAAAAAGATCATTTGCAAATGTAAGATTTATTGTTGGGATATCAAATCTGAATTAGACGCTTTTCATGTGCTAGCGTTATTTTCATTCGTATTTATTGCAAAGTGACGATGCGAATTTTAACTCGATGTTTTACATGATGCCGATTACAGCAAAATGACGTTTAAACATTAAACTGAAGAGGATTAAGTATGCGCATAGCCTGTGAGCTATACGACTATATTGAAATTACATGCATCTATCAGTTAGGAATTAGTGTTGAGCTTAAGAATGGTGAGATGAAAAGCGGCAGAGCACTAAGCACGCTTATTAGCGAAAGAAATGGTGAAGCGACTGAGTGCCTGCGTATTAACATCAATGGTCTTGATGAAAATATTCCACTTGTCGAAATCGCTCAACTTCACGCTATTGCTGACAACCCGCATTTCACCACGATAAGGTTTTAGGTAGTATTCACTCTCTACTCTCATTTATTCATTAACTGACACGGATTTTATGAACCAACACTTGTCTGCCATTACATTTTTTGTCGACGACTACGACACCGCTATTCACTACTTTACGTCGGTTCTAAACTTCACGTTAACCGAAGACAAAAGTACCGGCGAGAACTCACGCTTTGTCTTAGTAACACCACCTCAGAGCGCCGGAAGTTTGCTATTAGCCCAAGCTAAGAATGACAGAGAAAAAGCGCTTGTTGGTAATCAAGCCGCAGACAAGGTATTTTTGATTTTAAACACTGATGATTTTTGGCGGGATTTTGAAGAGATGAAAGCCAAAGGCGTGACGTTTTTAGAAACGCCACGCAAAGAAGCGTATGGCACTGTGGCTATTTTTAAAGATAAGTTTGGCAACAAGTGGGATTTGATCCAAACCGCGTAACCTTTCTTTATATAGTTACATCTTAAGAACTTTGGTAATCGTACTTGGGTCACATTACATTGCCTTATTTTCACAGAAAAGTTTTCTTTAAATAAAGACGTATAGGAGAGGACAAACGTGCAGGCCATGAAACGTTCGATTATCGCAGACGTAGTTGCAATAGCGGCCATAGCATTGTTGATCACTACGACGTTCTACTGGATTGAAGCACGGCGAGAAGTCATTATTCTTTGCGATAATTTCACGCCTGGCGTGTCGAAGAAAAGTGTTGAGCGCCAACTCGACACCGCAAACTTGCTGCTATGGGATACAGAGTTCGTTGCAAACGGCAGTAAAATCGAGGCTTACAGCCCACTTCATTTAGGCATTATGCAATGCAGCGTAGAGTTCAACAAACAAGATATCGTTGTATTCTCCATTGTTGAATAACGACAGTGCGACAAAGCGAACGGCATTTTCAGTTTTAAACTGAACCACCTTGGTGCAGCGTTTACATTGACGCAACACCCCGTTCACTGTCGCGTTAAAAGTCGTAAAGACATACTTACCTCATGGGTTTTATCGCACCATGCTAACTTTTCATCTCGCTATCACCTGTGTAGATGTAAACGTATAATTACGCCGTCTCTTCTTAACGCAAGTTCTTCTTATGCAAAAAACAAAACACAGTGTCATCGAGGATGTATTCGCTTTGATAAGCGCCGGCTTGTTTGTTGCTTTTGGCGTTTACCTTTTTCAGTCTCAAGATTTGATGGTTGGAGGGGCAGCAGGTTTAGCCCTACTAGGTACGTATGCCGTTGATATGGATTTTGGCTTATTATTCTTTCTAATCAACCTGCCGTTCTACACATTAGCTTGGACGCAGATTAGTAAACGCTTCACTATCAACACGTTTATTTCGGTTACTACGGTATCAATTTTAACCGAGCAAATCCCTGCGTTTGTGGATATTAGCCATGTAAACCCCATATTTGCCGCAGTGTTTGGTGGCATTCTAATTGGCGTGGGCATGCTTATGATGTTCCGTCATAGCTCTAGCCTTGGTGGAGTAGGTATTATGGCGTTTTACTTACAGCAGCGATTCAATATTAGAGCAGGCACCTTTCAGCTTGCCGTAGACAGTACCATTTTACTGTGCGCATTATTTTTTATCGCTTGGCATTTAGTGCTGATTTCTATTTTAGCCGCATTTTGCCTCAACATGGTTATTTCCCTTAACCACAGACCTGAGCGCTATTTCCCTGCTCAAGAGAAACAAGCAAAAAGCAAGGCCGAGACAGGCACTTTAGAAGGCTCAGACAAGCGCGTTACCGCTTAATGAGGAAGTGTTGTTCTCACATAACGTCATGTTGAGAAACAATCGAGGATCTTAGTCGTTATGGGCTAACGCTCTACTTTTCGTTCGTTTTGAGCTTTACAGCCCTTGTGATGAAGCAGTCAAAATAAAAAGCCCGATTAGGACTGTCCTAATCGGGCTTTTTTGTAACTTTTATTTGTATCCTTTTGGCGCCTATTACAAACCTATTGCTTCTTTTGAACAGGTCTAGACGGTCGACTTACAACTCCACGGTTTACTCTTGGACGAGAAAACGAAGTACGCATACAAACCTCACTTATGAGTTGTTGCCCAGCACAGTTGGAGGCGAAACATTCACCGCAATCCTGCATCTCAGCACTAACAGTATAGACCTAACTCACGGGTAAAAGTCTCATTCTTTTAATGAATAGTACTTTATTAAAACTTATATAGTGATAAGCCCAATTGGCACAGCGTTGAAATTTAAAGGTATTTCACAATGCGTGGTACACGCTGGGAAATTCTTGTCATGAGTTCATAGTCGATAGTGCCGGCACACGTGGCCACTTCCTGAATAGATACGTTTTGACCCCATAATTCAACCACATCACCCACGGCCACGTTATCGATGTGAGTAACGTCAATGGTGATCATGTCCATAGAGACACGCCCGGCAAGAAACGCTCGTTTTCCACGCACCATCACTGGCGTGCCGTTTTTACAGTGCCGAGGATATCCATCAGCGTAACCAATGCCTACTGTGGCTATTTTGCTGGGCTTATCTGCAACCCATGTTTGACCGTAACCAACGCCCTCACCAAGTGCGATATCACGAACAGCAATAACGCTTGAGCGAAGAGTCATTGTGGGGTAAACCTCTGTATCGCATTTTTGCGAAGTAGATACTGCGCCGCCATAAACCCCTACGCCCAATCGATTCCATGCATTACGACTTTCTGGCCAGTTCACGATTGCAGGCGAATTTGCCACACTAGTAGGAAAACCGAGTTTATCTGCCACCTGCTTAAAAGCGGTGAACTGAGAATCAGTAAAGCTGTTGTCTACGTCATCTGCGCAAGCGAAGTGCGTTACGATAACGGTTTGGTCGCTCAATAAATGGCGATACTTCGCAGCCACTGTTTCTATATCAGACAAGGAAAAACCCAATCGATGCATGCCACTATCGACCTTAAGCCACACGTGAGGGCGTTTGTCTTCAGAGCACTTATCTAACCACTCAAGCTGCTCTTTACAGTGCATCACCAATATGCAGTTATTCTGAAAAGCCATCTTGCACTCTTTTATCTGGTGCGCCCCTTCTAAAACGACGATAGGGGCTGTAATACCTGCGTCGCGAAGCGCAATGGCTTCTTCAATTATCGCTACGGCAAAACGCGAAGAAACATGCTGAAGAATGCGCGCTACATTTACTGCTCCATGACCATAGGCATCAGCTTTTACCACCGCCATAGACTGGCTTGAAGGCGCTAAAGCAGCAAGGACTTTGAAGTTGTGTAAAAGGGCGTCAGCATGAATGATAGCTTGCGTTTGTCGGCTCACAGAAAAACACGTTCCTTAAATGTTTAATGGGAAAGAGTATAGAATGCTAGAGTGTACCACGAGAAGCGTATTAGCGGCGCAGGATTAATAATGAAAAACGTACCATCTAACGCAAGGTTTCTTATGGCATAAAATACCGTTATGCTTTGCGCTAGCTCATTATAACAATTTCGTTGCCCCAAGGTTTTCAATGTCTTCGCACAACTCTTCTACTTCAGAATCATCCGCCAACGCCAGTATTAAAAATACAGTCAGTACTGACAATCAAGCGGGAGGTAATAAACCCACCGTTAACGAATTAGCCCAGTCACTGAATAAAATTGTGTCAGAAGGCAGAAACCCAGACACCCTCGATATAGACACGCTAAGCACGGAAGGCATTCTTGCCCGCATTAACAACGAAGACGCGAAAGTGGCAAACGCGGTAGCCTCGCAAATTCCGCAAATTGGAAAAGCGGTGGATGCTGCAACCATTAGCATTAAAAATGGTGGCAAGCTTATTTATATAGGTGCGGGGACCAGCGGCAGACTGGGCATACTTGATGCCGTAGAGTGCCGACCCACGTTTAGCGTACCTGATGAACTGGTTGTTGGCGTGATAGCTGGCGGAGAAAAGGCCGTTCAGCACGCCGTAGAGGGTGCAGAAGATGACGTCGACGCGGGGCGTGCTGATCTTGTAGCGCTGTCCTTAAACCACAACGATACCGTTATTGGTATTTCGGCAAGCGGTCGTACACCCTATGTAAGTGGCGCACTGAAATATGCCCGTTCGCTTGGCTGCTTTACCGGCGCTATTGCATGTAGCCCTAACGCCGCTATTTTTACCCATGCTGATGTAGCTATATGCCCAGTTGTTGGCCCTGAGGCACTTACTGGCAGTACGCGCATGAAGTCGGGTACGGCGCAAAAGCTAATTCTTAATATGATTAGCACCAGCACTATGATTAAGCTGGGGAAGACCTATCAAAACTTAATGGTAGATGTGAATGCCACTAACGAAAAACTAAAAGCCCGTGCGCTTCGCATTGTTATGCAGGCTACGGACTGCAGTGAAAATGCCGCTTTAGCTGCGCTTGGTGCGTGTAATAACAAAGCTAAAGTTGCTATTTTAATGGTATTAACTGGGCAATCTGCCGAGCAGGCCGCCGCTCAATTAGATGCTAGCGGTGGGTATTTACGTACCGCCGTGAATAAAAGCGAATAACCACGGTAGCCTAATGCTATGAAAGTTTTAACTTCGGTCACATTGAACAAGGTTTTTAGACGCCTAACGTCGAGCGCATTCATTGCAGTACTTTCTCTAGCACTAATTAGCTTATCGCTTAACGGCTGTGCACAGCAAAGCTTATCTACACATGTATATACAAGCGATACAGATGGCAAATCGAAGCATCCTACATTAATAGAAAAGCAGCCTACACTAGGGGATAAGCAGCCCGTATCAAGTACTAAGCAGTTTACTGTAGGCGCTGAACGCTATTCGAAAAACCTGCCCTTGCTAGCAGGTAAACGGGTTAGTTTAGTGGCAAACCAAAGCGCGTTGGTTTCGAGCCACAGCGCATTGCCTTCTAGCATGGTTGAGCCTGAAGAGCGCGAATCGAGCAACAGCTTGGCTACACAAAAAAATAAGATAAAGACAAGCCAGCGCAATCAGCATCTGCTTGATGCCCTACTTCAACGCAGTGTTAATGTTGTAAGTATTATGTCACCGGAGCACGGATTTAGAGGAGACAAAGGCGCAGGCGAAAAGGTAGATAGCAATATTGATGCTAAAACCGGTTTGCCTATTCACTCCCTTTACGGCGCAACCAAAAAACCTACTTCCGACATGTTGGAAGGCATTGATGTAATTGTTTTCGATATTCAGGATGTAGGCGTACGCTTTTACACCTATTTAAGCACCTTGCACTATGTGTTGGAGGCGGCCTTTGCGCGTGATATTGACGTTATCGTGTTAGATAGGCCAAACCCTAACGGCCGTTATGTTGACGGCCCAGTACTACAACCTGAATTTTCATCGTTCATTGGCATGCATCCTATCCCCGTCTTACACGGTATGACCTTGGGCGAACTTGCTCAAATGATTGTGGGGGAACAGTGGTTAGATATTGACGCGAGCAGTTATGACAACGCTAAGCTTACTGTTGTCCCGGTGCAGAACTATCAGCGCACTGCGCATTATTCATTGCCTGTAGCGCCTAGCCCTAACCTGCCAAACGATTTATCGATACGCCTTTACCCAACGCTGTGTTTTTTTGAGGGCACCGACGTGAGTATAGGTCGCGGCACTGACTTTCCCTTCCAACTTATTGGCCACCCTTTTGTGGAATTTGGTAAAACCAAGGTACCGGTAAAAGCAAATAGCGCAGCGCCCCACCCTAAACACGAAAATACCCTGCTAAGTGTACACGTATTTACTAATGCTGATCCTACGATTTTGGAAGGCTCTGACTCTAAGCAAACGATTCACAGGTACTCACCTATCAGTGGCTTAGATATCGCTACATTGATAGATGCCTATTCACGTTTTTCTGAATATAACAAGATGGTCAGCGCCAGTGATGCCTCTGAAGAAACCTTCTTTACTCGCCCAGATTTCTTCGACAAATTAGCGGGTACTGATGCACTACGATTTCAAATTCAAACCGGCAAAACGCCTGCAGAAATTCGTCAGAGTTGGCAGAATGATTTAAAACAATTTAGAGAAAAACGACAAGCATATCTGCTTTACGAAGACACGGATTAAGGTTCAGGCAAACGCCTTTCGCCTTGAGATTTGAGGCGTTTTATCAAGGTAAATGTGGAGGAAGCGTTAGCGATACTAAACTTCTCATACAACATGTAAGTAAATACTCACACCTATATAATCCTTGATTTAATGGAAGCTAAAAAAGTTAGTAAAAACTAACCTTCTTCATTTTTTGTTTTTACCAAAGTTGCGAGCTGAGCTTCTGCGGTGGCTTTTTGGTGTTTAAGCGCATCTCTGTTTTCGCCGTCACTCTCAGCGATTTTTGCATCAATATCGGCGATCGTCTGTATCAGCGTTTCTTTACTTTTTTCTTTTTGCTCTGCCTCTTCAGCCTTGTCAAAAATAACGTCTTCAGGAGATGCTTCTTCTTGCTTAGTGTGACCAGGCGATTTGGCTATCATCTTTAAGCCTTCCGGTTGGGGGCGTTGATTCATAAAGCTAGGAGAAACAATTTCAATATCGGCATTATGCAAAGCGTCGAGTACGGCCTTGTGAAGCCTTGAGCGCGCGCTCAGCAAACTCTTCACTTCAGTTAGTAGACCTGAAATGCGATAACTTACTGAAAAGTCGCCTAGCCCAACCACTTGTACAAATGGCTCTGACAGCTGGGCATTTTCAGCTGCCACAAGTAAGTGCTTTTCAATAATGCTGTGATGAATATCGTAACCTAAGCTGATATCCACACTAACAATTGCGCCAGATGCTCTGGTCACAGAAACGGGCGAATTCACCATCAGCGTATTGGCAAAGGCAATAAGCTCTCTGCTCTCAGTCTGAATTTCCACATCGAGCAAGCCCATTTCGGTAACGCGACCGCTGTAGCCTTCTACCTTTATGAAATCCCCCACTTTAAACGGACGATTTACACGAAGTACGATCCCCGCCATCAAATTCCCTACCATGGTGGTAGAAGAAAAGGCAATCACACCTGAAATAAGTACGCCAATAAGTGCAATAACCTGATTTCTAGTACTCTCACTTACAGGGAGCGTCATCGTAATTACGACAGTGCCAATGATAGTAAGTACCAACATTCCAACTTGGCGAGGTAACTTTTGCTCACTAGTAAGATGGCTCTGCTTGGCTAGCAGAAGGTAGTGCAGTGCGATGAGCGCACTTATTACCAATACAATAGCGAACAGGAGCGGAACAAAAGGGAACAACGCACTTAATACCGTATCGACTAATGAAGTTTGCGTAGCGCCTGATGTATTTGTTGTATTCACGATAACTCCTTTTGAAATGGCTTTTGAAATGGCTTTTGAAATGGCTTTTGAAATGGCTTTTGGCTTGGCTCTTTGTTCGCACTTAAATGGGCAATATCTTTGGTTTTGGTCTCTGCTTTCGCGTGGCTACCTATTTCAACGAAACAGGTGAACGTCCCTCAGCAAGCGCGCTACCAAGTAATACATCAACCAATGCATTAAGACTATAGCTCGTAACGTGCTGATTTTCTTTATCACTTTGCTGTGTAATGTTCACCGCATAACTAAATGTAGCAATAGCAACATCGGCTAGCTCTTTCACGTCATACACTTTGTATGGCATGCGCAGTAGAGCAAAGACCACGATTTTATTCTGTGCTTTCGCAGTAACCATCATTTTTTTGCTAAATGCCATCATTTCAGTTTCAGTTGCGCGTTGCTTTACATGCTCGGGCAAATCAAACCCACCGAGTTCGTAATTCGCATGAAGAGGACTAATATTACCAACCACCAGCACGTCAGCTTTCTTTAATAGATTCATTGCTAATTGGGTTTTAGGTAACGCAGTTAACGGCAAACACGCAAACTCCAGAGTCTTATTGTTGAAGTTGGAACGTTCGCGTGTAAGCGCGGCTTCAAATGCTAAACATCTTGCCGCGTCTGGCATGAGCGCCAACCAGCGATTTGAAGTTATTGGCAACTTATCCTTACCGGAAAGTACAGACACCGACGATTTAGAAAGCGCTTTCTCAATTTGAATTCCTCTGTTTTTCAAACTGTTAGGGGTATTCATTGAAGCATTTTCTTTCGCTTCATTGAGCCACCATGACATGGGCTTGGAGTTAAAACTTTGCAAAGCAAAGCGCTGTTTTGCCTTAATAATACGATTATGAGACGCTTTCAAGAAAGCGCTTTCTGACAGTCGATTTGCTGCATTATCCAAAAGCAACGCGAACTTTTTTATGTCGTCTTGGGTTCTTATGGTGAACGGCATAAGCGCAATGTCAGCACCTGCGCTGAATGCACTGACTAATGCTTCTTCATGGGAGAAAAACTGAGTAATACCTGCCATGTCTAACGCGTCAGTAACGATAAGGCCTTGATACCCTAATTGGTTGCGAAGCACTCCGGTTAGTATCTTCTTCGACAAAGTAGCAGGAACTATTTGTGACTTACCATGCTTATCAATAATTGTTGTATCGTCTAAAGACGGGTACTGAATGTGTGCACTCATTACCATTGCAGGAGGCGTTGCACTATTTATGATATTCGCAAAAGGAAGGATGTCGCCCGCCATAGCTTGCGCTTTGCTATGCGTTACTTGCGGCAGGCCACTGTGGCTATCTACATGGGTATCACCATGGCCTGGAAAATGTTTGATAGCACTCATTACACCCGTACTTTGCATAGCACTGACAAATGTCTGCCCGAGTGCGGCTACCTGCTCTGGGTTTTCCGAAAAGCTGCGTACGTTAATAACGGGGTTCTTCGGCTCGCTATTTACATCAACCGAAGGCGCAAAATTGGTGTTTATTCCCAGCGGTAAAAGCGTTTGGCCAATATGCGATGCCACACTTTGCGCAAATGCGCTGCCTCGTTGATGAAAGGTGGCACCAATGGCCATATTACCTGCAAACGGCGAAAGTATTTCTGAAGGCAACCTTGCGACTCTCCCCCCTTCTTGGTCGATAGCAATGAATAACGGCTGACGACCTGCTTTTACCATATGCTGCTGCATGGTGTAGTTGAGCGTTACTAATTGCTCAGTATTTTGGATATTCTCTGAAAACAAAATAACACCGCCGATGTTGTGCGTACTGAGCACATTTAACAGTGACGGTGGAATTACGGTCATAGGCGTACGGCACCGTGATGATGGCGTATTGTCTTCGCAAAAATAGCGAAAATCCAAAATGATTTTTTGCCCGAGCATGTTTTTTACAGCGCGAATGGTTTCATCATCAGCGCTGGGCTTAGGATTATTCGAAGCGTTAGCACTTACAGGTTGTGCGGTTGCGCTGGCATTCAAAAGGGCTGCACTTAATAAAATGAGCACGCCTGACAAGATAGCGCTACGGCCCATTACTGAAGCACGTTTTTTACAAATAACTTGCTGGAATAACAATGTTTATCTAATCCTTGGTAACACGAAGCACAATACGGTACGCTAGCATAAATGAGAGAAGCATGTTCGCCAACTTTGAACTGCAATCACACATTCTCTTACGCAAATAGACATACCTATAGGGCAAGTAGAGCGTAGTAACTTATCAAAGCTCAACAAGTCCTAGGCACACATAAATTTAAGTTTGGAAAGAAGTATGGATTGGATGTCAGTCATCCCCCCTCTTGTGGCTATTGCCGTCGTCTTTTGGAAAAAAGAAGTCATACTCGCATTAGCGCTGGCTGTTTTGTGCGCGGAAGCGTTAATTTTGGTAAATGCTGATATTGCTACAAGCTACATGGCGCCCATTAATGCCATAGAGCGCGTGGTTGATACCGCCGCTAGCCCGGGCAATACACGGGTGCTTATTTTCTCTGTGCTAGTTGGCGCGTTGCTCGCATTTATACGTGACTCTGGCGGCGTAACGGCAACGGTCAACTTTCTAGTAAACAAAGGGGTAGCGAAGAGTCGCAAACAAGTTGGCGGCTTGACCATGTTCACTGGCATCGCTGTATTCATAGAATCAAACTTAAGTGTGCTCACTGCCGGGATATTCGCCCGAGGCCTGTTTGACCGTTTCGGCATGAGTCGCGCGCGCTTAGCCTACATAATTGACTCCACCAGCGCGCCCGTTTGTATTTTGATTTTATTGAACGGCTGGGGGGCATTTATACTCAGCCTGCTCGATGCATACGAGCTACCAGCTTCATCAGCCTCAATTTTATGGGGCAGCGTATTTTTCAACTTTTACGCCATCTTCACCTTACTTATTGTGGCCTACACTATTTCCGCTGACAAAGTGCACGGCCCAATGGCCGAAGAAGAAAAAGCGCTCACGCATGTAGAGGTTAACCAAACTACGGAACCTGCCACCAAGGCACGTTTTATGTTGGTACCACTGATAATAATGGTATTAAGCATGGTTGGCTTCATGTTCTGGACAGGTAATGGCGTATTGTCTGAAGGTAGCGGTAGCAAGTCTGTACTTTACGCTACCGCTCTAGCCACTGCCATCGCCTATGGCCTGCTCTTAATCCACAAACGTTTTACCCATAAGGAAGCGGTAGAAATTGGTTTTAAAGGGATGGGTGAACTACTTCCTCTAGTGACCATAGTGCTACTGTCGTTAACCTTGGGCAATAGCCTTAAGGTACTTGGAACAGGTGTGTTTGTTGCGGGCATAGTAGGAGAGTACCTTCCTTTAGTGCTTATTGTTCCCATGCTATTTATTGCCGGAGCGATCATGTCGTTTACCACGGGCACATCATGGGGCACATTCGCCATCCTAATTCCTATTGGTGTGCCGCTGATTCAAAGTTTAGGGTTGCCTCCTTCTCTAGTTATTGGAGCTATATTGGGTGGCGGTATATTTGGCGATCACTGTTCACCTATTTCCGACACAACGGCTGTATCGTCGCTAGCAGCAGGTACTGACGTATTAACTCACGTTAAAACTCAGTTCCCCTACGCACTATTTGCGGGCGCACTTACGCTTATCGCCTATTTTATCGCGAGTTTAGTGATGCTTGGCTAATCCAGAAAGCATAGACATAGTGATAGCGTCGATTAACTGCTAAATATTACCAGTAAAAAATGAGTCGCAAATTTTCAGCAAGGAGTTTTTACATGATAAAACGGATAATGATCTTAGCGGTTATTTCTGTAGTGGTGGCCTGTTCCCACGCACCAAATAACACAGTAGATAACACGAACAACACCACTGTTGGCATTAGCCAGCAGGCCGTTGCCATGCCTGACAGCTATAGCGCCGATGCCGCAATGCAGGTACTCCAAGAAGGTGGCAACGCCATTGACGCTGCTATCACAGCACAGTTTGTTTTAGCCGTAACACTGCCGGAGGCGGGCAATGTAGGCGGTGGTGGCTTTATGACGATAAAGTTTGAAGATAGCACCGACTTTTTAGATTACCGTGAAATGGCGCCTGAAAATGCCCATCGCGATATGTATCTTGACGAGCAAGGTAATGTAAAACCTTACGAATCCTTGTTTGGGGCTAAAGCGTCTGGCATTCCCGGTACCGTAGCAGGCATGTGGGCCGCGCATAAAAAATACGGCACATTGGATTGGGAGCGTCTACTTGCGCCCGCAGTAGATTTAGCCGAGCAAGGTTTTGTGGTTCACGAAAAATTGGCCAATAACATTGCTCACTATATTAAACGCGCCGAAGAAGAAGGTATCAATAATAACTTCAGCGAGTATTTTGCACGCGCTAAAGCCGGCACTACTTTCAAACAGCCGGAACTAGCGATGACGCTTAAAGCCATTCAGCAACAGGGAAAGGATGGCTTTTACAAAGGCGATGTAGCAAAGCACATTGTTGATTTTATGCAGCAAAATGGCGGCCTTATTACCTATGAAGATTTGCTGGCTTACAAAGCAGTGTGGCGCAAACCTCTTCACTTAAACTGGCAAGGTTATGAGCTGGTGACCGCTCCTCCTCCAAGTTCTGGTGGTGTTGCCGTTGCCCAGTGGATCGGCATGCTAGAAGCCTATGACGCAACCCACGATTTGCCAGCGCAAAACAGCACTGAATACATTCACGTTATGTCAGAAATTGGTAAGCGCGTGTTTGCCGATCGCGCTGAATACATGGGCGATCCTGATTTTGTTAGTGTTCCGGTAAAAGCGCTCACAGACGCTAACTATATTACTCAACGCGCAGCAGATATTCAGCCTACCAAAATTTCTGATACCCCAAGCGTTAAGCCTGGTTTAAAAGAAAGCGAAGATACAACACACTTCTCCATTATGGACAGATGGGGTAACGCTGTTGCCAATACAACGACCATCAACCTTACGTTTGGTAGCGGTGTTGTTGTGGCTGGCGCTGGCTTTTTATTGAATGATGAAATGGACGATTTTAGTGCTAAGCCTGGTGTGCCAAACTTCTTTGGCGCAGTAGGTGGTGAAGCAAATGCTATTGAACCTTACAAGCGCATGCTGTCTTCTATGACGCCAACGCTGGTCACTAAAGACGACAAAGTGGTTCTGGTAACGGGCTCTCCGGGCGGCACTACCATTATTTCTTCAGTAGCTCAGTCGCTATTGAATGCCCTGCTTTACGATATGAGCGCCGAAGAAGCCGTTAACTCACCACGCTTTCATCACCAGCTATTGCCCAAAGACACCATTCGTATGCACGACGGGTTTACAGAGGCAACGGTAAATGAGCTTAAAGCCATGGGCTATATTATTGATAACCGTCGCTTTGGTGATGTACATTTAATTAAGCGTACTAAAGAAGGTGTAGAAGCCGCATCTGAAAAAAGCGGACGAGGTAAAAGCCTAGTCCAGCCTTATTAGCACAGCAGTATTAATGTAAGCCATATTAGGGTAAGCCGTATTTGCTCAGCCCTTTAAAGGCGAAGCAATGATGACTGAGAACTCATGGCTACTAGCTAAAGGGCTGATGGAAACGTGGAACTTCAAGTGGTTTCAGTATTCATACAGCCCTTTTTCAGAGGGGATAGCTGTGGAGTATTCCACAGTTGGCCTTTTTAAATATCGCATCAACTCTGGCGAAACTGCTAGTGTGTTTACAGCAACAATGCAGCGTCGATTGGAACATACTTAGACGCCACTTTTTGAATACTTTCAGCCGTTAATGCAGGAACACCGTACACCGTTACAGTTTTCCCTTTTGCTTTAAGGGCGTTTACAAGAATATCGAAATCGCCGTCGCCCGACACCAAAATGATCTCATCAACATCGTCGGCGTGTTCAAGTGCATCTACTGTTATACCTACATCCCAATCACCTTTCGCCGAGCCGTCAGCACGTTGAATGAAAGGCTTTAACTTTACTTCAAACCCAATAGCACGAAGAATGTTTTGAAATTCACGCTGCTTGCTGTCACCCCTGTCTATGGCGTATGCAAAAGCATGTGCTATGTCTAAATTGTAGGTGAGTTCACGCCAAAACTGGTTGTAATTAAAGTTACGTTTGTACGCCTGACGGCAGGTGTAATACACGTTTTGTACGTCTACCAGCACTAATGCTTTATTCAAAACCACCCTCTTCTTCGGTTTACTCGGTTATTGTTTTCTGATGTTATAGCCTTTTGATAATAAAACCAAAAAACCTGATGATGAAATTTATGCGCAAAGCGCACAACTATTTGGGCTTAATTCTGTTTGTTCAAATAGGCCTATGGTTTTTAAGCGGCTTGGTTATGGCCTGGTTACCCATAGAGGAAGTAAGAGGCAACCACTTAAAACAGGCCGTCACTACGTCGTGGCACAACGTTACGGTTACCCCTTCAGACATTTTGCGCCGCCACAGTAGCGCTGCCGTACTTTCACTTACTCATCGTATAAATGAAGTAGGCCATGCTGACCCAAACACGCTTGATGCTATTCCTGTTTATCAGGTCGTGGATGACAACATTGCCTATCGCTACAGCGCATTAACAGGTGAAGCTTTGCAAACCATGCAAGAAGGCGCTATTCGTAAAGCAGCAAAAGGGCAATACGCAGGTACTGGCGATATTGGTGAGACCCAGTTATTAAGCGTGTTACCTCAAGAAGTGCAAAACCTGTCTGCGCCATTATGGCAGGTAAACTTCGATGACGACCTTAAATCGCGGTTTTATATCGACCCAAACACAGGCAGTGTTCTGCGCGTACGTACCGACACATGGCGGCTGTTTGATTTTATGTGGATGCTGCACATAATGGATTATAAGGACAGAAGTAACTTTAACACGCCGTGGTTAATTGCTTTTTCGGGCAGCGCCTTTTTGTTCACCCTTACAGGTGTTGCGCTTTTATATAAGCGCTTCAAACCGAAAAAGAAGAAGCGCTAGCTTAGTATCAGCTGCGCTTTGATGTACGGCAAAAAGCAACTGACACCAATCATTATGAAGCGAAAAGCTGAGAAATATCGGCGAACGCTTTGAACTCTAACGCGTTACCGAAAGGGTCTTTGAAAAACATGGTGGCTTGTTCACCCGGCTTACCTTTAAAACGAATATAAGGTGCGATAACAAACTCGGTATCGGCAGCCTCTAATTTACTTGCCAGTGCTTGCCAATCGTCCATGGTTAGCACAACGCCAAAGTGCGGCACCGGCACAGCATGATTGTCTACCCCGTTGTAAGCAGGCGGCGAAGGCATAGCCTCTACGCAGTGCGTTACTAACTGATGGCCGAAAAAGTTCCAATCTATCCACTGGGTGTCACTGCGCCCCTTTTCACAACCTAACAACTCACCGTAGAACGCTTCGGCGTCGGTTAAATTAGTGACCGGTATGGCAAGGTGAAAAGGTTGAACCATGAAAACTCCTGTTATAAAAACTTCTTAAGTAGCGATAATTTAAATTTAGAAAACGGCGCGTAACGAAAGAACACGTCGAGCGCGAATGAGCGCTTCATTACCGTTTTAATATGACTGAATGTATCAAAACCTGCTTGCCCATGATAGCTACCCATGCCGCTATTTCCTACGCCGCCAAACGGCAACTCAGGGTTTGTCATAAACAGCATAGTGTCGTTAGTACACACGCTGCCCGAGCTGGTTTTACTGATAATATTATCGAGCACCTCATCCTTGTCGCTAAATGCATAAAGGGCGAGTGGCTTAGGCCTGCTGTTCACAAGCTTAATGCCCGCGTCCATATTATCAACAGTGATAATAGGTAGAATGGGGCCGAAAATCTCTTCTTTCATTAACGGGCAATCTAACGATGGTGCTAACACGAGCGTGGGAGCCATCGCAGGGCGGGATGCATCTGTCTCTCCGCCATATACCACATTTACGTTTTCAAGGTAGCTCTCAAGGCGTTTTAGGTGGCGATGATTAACGATATTGCCGTAATCCGGTGAAGACAGCGGTACTTTGCCGTACTGTTTTTTCAGCTCTTTTTTTATTGCATCGATAAGCTTTTGCTCTACGCCCTTTTCTACAATGACATAATCAGGGGCAATACAGGTTTGCCCCGCGTTCATCCATTTTCCCCACACTAAACGGCGCGCCGTTACCGCAAGATTTGTGTGCTTATCAATAAAGCAAGGGCTTTTTCCGCCGAGTTCAAGGGTGACTGGCGTAAGGTTTTTGGCCGCCGCGCTCATTACAATTTTGCCTACGGCTTCCCCGCCAGTATAGAAAATATGGTCCCACTTGCACGCCAGCAGCGCCGTTGCTTCGTCTTTACCGCCTTCTACTACGGCAACGCATGAGTTATCCATATATTGGGGGATAAGCTTTGCCACTAGCGACGAAGTTTCTTCGGCCAGTTCTGAGGGTTTTAATACCGCACAGTTGCCCGCTGCAATAGCAGCGATATAAGGGGCAAGTAACAACTGGAGTGGATAATTCCACGCACCGATAATGAGCACAGTGCCAAGGGGCTCTGGTTTTCGGAAGCTTTTACCCGGCCACGCCACCATGGGTGTAGATACTTTGCGCGGCTTTGCCCATTTATCAAGATGCTTCAGCGTATGCTTGATATCAGAAAGCAGAAAGCCTTGTTCCGCCACCATTGCTTCGGTTTTACATTTACCCAAATCATTTTTAAGTGCCTGCAAGATATCGTGCTGGTTGTCTTTAAGCAGGGTTTCTAATGCCTTAAGCTGACTTTTACGCCACTCCAGGGACTGAGTTTTACCAGTATCAAAACTGTCGTTAAGTTTGTGAACAACATCAACGAAACACACGCCGGTTTCTACTGCGTGAAGAGAAGGTCTATTTGGCATAAGAAAGCTCCGATAGCATTACACCCACTACAACAATTCTATGGTTCATCTTAAGGTTGTTGCCGGGCAAAGCAGCGCAATAATTAACTGATACTATCTTATATTAATAGGGATGTTCGAAGACAACGCAACTAAAATGTTAATTAATGTTTAATGCGAACGTGTCTAACCGTCCGTAAGCGCAATGAAAATGTATAGCGGACGAGCGCTAGACAAAGAGGACTGACTGGAATTCCATAAGAAAGAAATGAAAAAGCCCAGTGAAAACTGGGCTTTTGAAGGTATTCAACGTGGCGTTATTACGCGTCGTATGGGCTACGTAAAACGATAGTTTCGTTTCTGTCAGGGCCTGTTGAAACGATGTCAACTGGAACACCTGTTAGTTCTTCAAGACGCTTAATGTAGTTTTTCGCCGCTTGAGGAAGGGCTTCAAACTCAGTTACACCGAAGGTGTTATCTGTCCAACCTGGCATTTCTTCATAAACTGGCGTTACTTTGTCGTAACCGTCAGCTGCCATAGGTGGTACATCTTTTACATTGCCGTCCGCATCTTTGTAGCCAACACAAATTTGAAGGCTTTCAAGGCCGTCTAGTACGTCAAGCTTGGTCAAGCAGAACCCAGTGATAGAGTTAATTTGTACTGCGCGCTTCATCGCAACGGCATCAAACCAACCCGTACGGCGCTTACGACCTGTAGTAGCGCCAAACTCGTGACCTTTAACACCTAAGTGCTCACCTACTTCGCAATCTAATTCAGTAGGGAAAGGACCTGAGCCTACACGCGTGGTGTATGCTTTAACGATACCCAGTACGTAATCTAGCTTAAGTGGCCCAAAGCCAGCACCCGTCGCTACACCACCAACGGTAGTGTTTGACGACGTAACATAAGGATAAGTACCGTGGTCGATGTCTAAAAGTGTGCCTTGGGCACCTTCAAACATGATAGGTAAACCTGCTTTGTCCGCTTTGTCTAGCTCGTCAGTTACATCGACAACCATCGCTTTAAGGATGTCAGCAACTTCCATTGCACCTTTTAAGGTTTCATCAAAGTCTACTGCTTCTTCGCCATAGTATTGCGTAAGCGTGAAGTTATGAACATCTAGCACTTCTTTTAGCTTAGCTGCGAAGTCTTCTGCGTTAAATAGGTCACCTACGCGTAAACCGCGGCGCGCAACTTTATCTTCATACGCAGGACCGATACCACGACCGGTCGTACCAATTGCTTTCGCACCACGTGCTTTTTCGCGCGCGACGTCTAGTGCAATGTGATAAGGAAGAATAAGCGGACAAGCTTCACTAATCTTTAATCGCTCGCGCACTGGAACGCCACGCTCTTCAAGCATGGTCATTTCTTTCATTAGTGCGTCTGGGCTAAGCACAACACCGTTACCAATAATACAGGTAACGTTATCGCGTAGGATGCCTGATGGAATTAAGTGAAGTACGGTTTTTTCACCGTCGATAACTAGAGTGTGACCTGCATTGTGCCCGCCTTGGTAGCGAACAACATATTTTGCGCGATCAGTGAGTAGGTCTACGACCTTGCCTTTACCCTCGTCACCCCATTGAGTGCCGAGTACCACAACGTTCTTTGCCATGAATCATATGTGTAAGAAAATTAGGCGGGGATTCTACAAAATTCTAGGGCAAGGATCACCCCTTTTTCGAACAAAAATACCACTATTTTATTTTTGCTTTTAAAAACCGTTGGATGTGAACGATTTCTTCAACCACGTTTATTCACGCGCCGAATGATTTTCAAGCAACACAGAGACAGTGGCAGTTTCACTTTGAAATTTCACTCACCAAGAGAGCAAGAGATAAAAAGGTAAAGCGACGGCATGTTAACCGCTACTAGCTAAAATAAAACAATAAAAGCGCACCTAGAATAACCAGTGTACCGCCGATTTGGCGAAGCTGATTGGTTGGCTGCTGACTGATTTCTTGTAGATAATTTCGCCATTTGTTAGGAAAGAGCAGCGGGCCAATTCCCTCGATAATTAAAACCAGCGCCACTGCGGGCAAAAGCCACTCCATATTTTATCCTTTCGTTAATGCTTCATTGACGGTCTATATCATCTTGGAAAGTGCAGCAAGGTCAATGTAGTCCGCCGTATGATAGAGACCAAAACCAAACCGTAAGCGGTTGCCTCGAAAGTCGGTAAGAATGTGGTGTGATTTAAGGGTTAACGCTAATTGTTTTGTAACGTCAGCATTCTCTAATTCGAACGTCAAAAAGTGCCCTCTTTTTGATGCATCCCTTACCACCAAGTTTTCTTCATTGAGTAGCGGATGATTATATTCAGCCAGCTTGTCTAAAAATATACGCTGCATGCCCATCACATGGTCATTCACCGTTTCGACACTGATATCATTCTGCTCAAACATGCGAAGTACCGCTCTTAGACGATACAGAGCTGTAAAGTCCATTGTTGCGCCCGCAAACCGCATTCCATCAAGACTGTAGGGAACGCTTTCCTTCCCACCTGCTTCGCGAGGCTTGTCTAGCTCACCAAACTCAGCAAACCAACCTGTATAAACCGGTCTTAAATCGCATCCTGTGGGCACATGTGCAAAGCACGCCCCCTCACCTGCTTGAGCGTATTTATAACTACCAGATAGATAAAAAGCGCGGTGAGCTATGGCTTTTAAATTCGTGGGTTTTGCCATAAAACCATGATACCCATCGACTACCACTAATGTGTCGTTATTGGCAACACTGTTTACAATGTCAGCCACGTCGTCTACAACATAACCCGAGTTGAAGAACACCTGGCTAAAGAAAACTAACTCTGGATTATGCTCGGCAATAGCTGCCATGAAGCGTGAAGAGAAGGTGTCATAAGGTTTAGTAGGCACGGTAATGAGTTCTATCGTGCCTTGCTCTTGCATTCTAATGGCCTGACGCTGAAAACTATGGAACTCGCTGTCTGTCGATACCACTTTATACGGCCCAGACGAGTCGATACAACTCATAATGCGGTACAGTAGTTCATGGGTATTGGGCGCAAAGACAATTTGCTCTGGGGCACCCGTATTCAGGATATCGCTAATGCGTTGCTGTAGTTCTGGTACGAGTGTTTCGAAGAAGTATCCCCACTTCTCGTCTACATAAGTTGCGCTGTCATCCCAGTATTCCAAAATTGCGTCACGGGTGCAGTCAGGCCAAAAATAATGACTGTGACAGGCATAGTGTTGTTTATTTTTATTCGCGTTAAGAAAACCCGTGTAAAACTTTTGATATGACATGCCTGCTACCTACGTGTAAAACCGTGCAAAATAAATAACCGAGTAAACAGTATCAAAGTTCCGTGGTGCGCGCACGGCGCTGACTAAAGCCGATAACATTTATTTACAATTAAAGTGTAAATAGTTTTGCCCAATTTGTGTGAATTGATGTTATTTCTGATGTTTGTCAAACAAGTGTGGAATCCACATCCGTAGCTGACATTTCAAAAACGAGTTTGTGTTTCTCGATTTAATGGTTAGTCTTATATCAGTGGATCTATAAAAAGGTTTTTTATGCGTTTCCCTAAATATGGAAATTACTCTTTGGATATATCAGGTAACGTACTTGAAGTGTTCGCGACAGGCGCATGGAACTTGAAAACCACTGAATTCTTCGTAGAAGAAATGCATGACATCATTAGCACTTTTGACAGCAAACCATGGGCAGCGTTAATGGACGCTCGGCGATGGGTGCTATCTACCCCTGAATGCCAAACCCGGCTAACCGAAGCAATAAAAGTCAATATTATCCGGGGGTTGACCCGTTCAGCTTATGTCCTAGATGTTGGGATGGTAAAACGTGCTCAGTTAGAGCGAACTCACCCTTCAAAACATCGCGACTTCATCAGTAATAACTACGAACGAGAATATTTTCACAAGTACTTCGACGCGCTTAATTGGCTACATAAAGAAAGGTTTTCACCTATAGTGAAACCATAGCGCTTTATGTAGCCTGCTGATTAATGGCCGTTTATCGGTGTTTAATTATAGACGGCGCTGGTTAGTACAGAAGGCTGTAGACCTTACGACGATATTCTGACTTAAGCGGATCTCCATCTGCCAGCGCATTTATCATATCCATCATTAGCTTTCTTGCATCACCAAAGCCGAGTTCTTTTTTCAGCACGCTGTACAGAAGCGCTAGCGCATCTTGAGATTTGTTTGCTTGATGCAACTGCACGGCTAAGTCTACTTTTAGTTGAAGGTCATCTGGATTAGAATCTACCGCCGCTTGAAGATTACGAATCTCCGGAGTGTCAGCCGCCTGCTCTGCCAACTCAATTTTGCCCGCTAAGCTTTTGTAGCGAGAGTCTTGGTCGACCAACTTAATCTCTTCAAGTAACGCTTTCGCAGTGTCAATTGACCCTGTCTCAATGTAGCAGTCAATAAGCATATACTTGGCATTAACGTTATCAGGATTAAGCGTCAACGCTTCTTTGGCCGCTGGAAGTGCTTCTGCGTATTCCCCCTGCTGAATGGCCTTACCCGCAGTAGCAAGCAAATCATCTTCTGGGTTAGGGAGGTATTTAGAAAGCATTTCGCGAATTTGCTGCTCAGGCTGGACGCCAGCAAAGCCATCGACTGGCTGACCATTTTGAACCACCATTACTGTAGGTAGGCTTCTGATACCGAACTGCGCGGCAACTTCTTGTTGCGCTTCACAATCTACTTTCGCCAAGATTAGGTGCTGGCTATATTCACCCGCTAACTTCTCAAGAATAGGCATGAGATCTTTGCACGGCTCGCACCAGTCAGCCCAAAAGTCGATAAGCACCAGCTTATCTTGAGATGCTTCAATAATAATTTGTTGAAAGTTTTCTACCGTAATATCAACAATAGTTGCTTGGCTATTCGCAACGAGATTTTCCATAACGCAGGCCTTTAATTTCTTATGTTGTGTGGAATATGGGGCAGTAATAGATAAATTACAAGGCTAGGTTAACGTGAATAAAGCCTTTACCTTTGTCGGATTGACGACTATTTGTTACGAAGTGAGATGTTAATGTAGTGTGAAGTTTTGCTGTTGCACCTAGACTGAGAGGGGTTTATGACTACACAAACCAGCGAGAATACTGAATTTACTTCGTTTAAAGCCTTTTATCCTTTCTACCTAAATGAACATAGAGATGGAACATGCCGAACCCTTCACTTCATTGGTTCATGGTTAGTTTTAGGCGTAATTGCTGCCGCTATCGTAACAGGCAACTGGGCTATATTGTGGGCAATTCCTTTAGTGGGCTATGGTTTCGCTTGGGTCGGTCATTTCTTTTTTGAGAAAAATCGTCCTGCCACTTTCAAGCACCCTATTTACAGCCTAATTGGTGACTGGGTGATGTTTAAAGATATTCTGACGGGCAAAATCAGCCTAAGGGGAGAGGAAAAATAAGACAACGCTCTTTTTAACACGTTATTTCGCGTCTTTACCGCACACTCTTTACATACGAGAAACTAAAGCGATATGTTTAAGGCAAGGCTTGCCCTACTAGGCTGATTCTAATGTTCAGTCAATAACAGCAATCGCCAAATCTATCGCGCTCTGCGCCAGAACAATAAAAAGGAACCACCATGTCTGCGTTTCGCTTTACTTCTTGGTCTATCCGAAAAGGTTTTTTAGTCACATCCACAGCGTTTTCATTACTTGCCGTTAGTGCAGGTCAAACCTATGCAATACAGGAGCAGGAAGACAGCGCCTCTCTCGTTCCTTCTAATGCACTCGTCTTTGATGACACCTTTAATTTAGAGTTTGTCGCTAACCCCCAGTTTATTAATGACAAAACCGTGGTATATGCTCGACAGAGCATGGATATTATGACGGACAGTCGTCAAAGTAGGCTTTGGCAGGTAGATATAAAATCAGGCGAACACCGTCCATTTATTGGTTTGGATGAGAACCTATCTCAAGCTACGTTATCACCCAACGGTAAAATGGTAGCCTACACGAAGGTAGTTAATGGCAGAGGGCAACTCCACCTTTACTATTTAGATACAATGCAGTCTGTGCGCCTAACGAATACCAGTGAAACGCCTCGCCAATTGACCTGGTCTCACGACAGTAAATCGCTGGCATTTACGTTATTTACACAAGAAAAGCAAAAGCCTATTTTTACCGCTATGCCAAGTAAACCAGAAGGCGCTCAATGGGCAGAGCAAGCGACTTATATTGATGCAGTACAATATCGAGGTGACGGCAGAGGCTACCTGAGAGAGGGGTTTGACCAAATCTATGTGCTGCCCGTTGAGGGTGGTACACCACGTCAATTGACTTCAGGAAAATTCCCAAGTGGTGGTGCGCTTTCATTTTCGAATGACAATGACTGGGTTTACTTCGCCACCCCACACCAAGAAGACTATGCATTGAACCCTCTGTCTAGTGACATTTACAAAGTGAATGTAAAGACGGCAGATATTGAACAAGTTACCAATCTTGACGGGCCTGAAGGCAGCCCTACGTTAAGTCCTGACGGTAAGTACTTGGCTTTTACTCAACTGAATGACAGAAAGCTATCCTACCAGAATGGCGATCTCGTTGTCCTTGAACTTAATAGCGGCGACCTTACTCGCTTAACCGAGGCGTTAGATAGAAGTTTAGGTAAATTTGAGTGGCGTAGAGACAGTCGTGGCTTAGTATTTTCTTACCTTGATCACGGGGAAACCAAGCTTGCCACTGTGAATTTAAAAGGTGACATAAAACCCATTGATGTAACGCTTGGTGGCCAAGCCTTTGGGCGCCCTTATACTTCTGGCGATTTCGCTGTTAGTGATAAAGGCGATATTGTTTACACAACGGCAAGTCGAACTACCCCTGGTGACCTCGCGCTTTACCGTAAAGGGAAAAAAGACACACAGCTTACTGATTTAAATAGCGATGCGTTAGGACATAAGGCACTTGCTCAAGTTCAGGACCTATCTGTTGTATCTAGCGTTGATGAACGCCCCATTGACGCGTGGATTGCCTTGCCTCCTGGCTTTGATAGCAGCAAAAAGTACCCACTTATTCTAGAAATTCACGGCGGCCCGCATGCGGCTTATGGTCCTCACTTTGCGATGGAAATACAGCTTATGGCTGCGCAGGGCTACGTAGTGGTATGGTCAAACCCAAGGGGCAGTAGCTCTTACGGTGAAGATTTTGGCAACCTTATTCATCACAACTATCCATCTGAGGACTACAACGACCTAATGGATGTGGTGGACGCGGTGGTAGCGAACGGTTACGTAGACAGCGACAACCTGTTCATAACCGGTGGCTCCGGCGGCGGCGTATTAACCGCCTGGTCTATCGGTAAAACCGAGCGCTTTAGGGCTGCAGTAGTAGCTAAACCTGTGATTAACTGGATGAGCTTTGCACTGACTGCTGATGCCTACCCTTTCTTCAGTCAATATTGGATGGCTGATAAGCCTTGGAATATTGCAGATAAGCTTTGGAAGCGTAGCCCGTTGAGTTTAGTAGGTAACGTGAAAACGCCAACAATGCTACTCACGGGTGAGGCTGACTACCGTACTCCGATCAGTGAGTCTGAACAGTATTACCAGGCGCTGAAGTTACAAGGCGTCGATGCTGCTATGGTCCGCATCCCGGGAGCGTCACACGGGATAGCAAGCCGGCCCTCGCGTTTAATCCAAAAGGTGGGGAACATCATGGCGTGGTTTGAGCGCTATAGGAAAGAAAAAGACACCGAATAAGGTTTGTCCTTAATGTAAAAAGCGCCACATGATGTGGCGCCTTTTGTTGTGCTTGCTAATTCAGCTACTTAGTTAACTTTAGGACTTTTCCATCAGGCGCGTCGGTTAATAAATAGATAGCGCCATCGGGGCCCACTTCAACGTCACGAATACGGGCTTGATTGTCTCGTAAATATTCAAATTGTTCCACTGCCTCACCATTTTCTACTTCAATTCGACGAAGGTGAGTAAACTTTAAAGAGCCAACTAATATATCGCCGTTCCACTCTTTGAACATATCCCCCTGATAAAAGGTTAGCCCGCTTGGCGCTATGGATGGGTCCCAGTAAATCCATGGCTGCTTCATACCATCCATATGGGTCTTGTCGCTGATGATTTCACCGCTATAGTCAATACCGTATGTTATTGAGGGCCAGCCATAATTCGCCCCTTTTTCGAGGATATTGATTTCATCACCGCCTTTAGGGCCGTGCTCCATCGCCCAGACTGTGCCTGTTTTAGGATGGATTGTTATTCCTTGCACATTACGATGACCATAACTGAATATTTCAGGCGCATCACCATCAGTAAACGGATTGTCTTGCGGTACGCTACCATCGGCATTGATACGTACTATTTTACCGAAGTGGTTATTCGTATTTTGTGCTTCCTTCATGTATTTATAGCGATCGCCCATGGCAACATATAGCTTGTTGTCGGCATCAAACGTAAGGCGACAGCCAAAATGAAAGCCGTTATCTACGATTGAATCGGCGCTAAATATCACCTGAACGTTTTCAAGACCTTTGTCAGCTAAGGTGGCTTTGGCAACACTGCTGCTACTTCCAGGTTTATCCGCTACATCACTTGCCTTGCTGTAACAAAAATAAATGGTGTTGTTGCTGGCAAAATCCGGGTCTATAACAATATCAAGCATACCGCCTTGGTTTTGCGCTACAACGTCAGGCACGTTTTCTAGTTGTCCAGACAACGTACCGTCTTTCGATAAACGCTGAATACCACCCGCACGCTCAGTAATTAACATGTCACCATTCGGTAAAAATGCCATTCCCCACGGATGAACAAGCCCCTCTGCCAGAGTAGTAACAGTAAGTTCATCGTCACTTACGCCGTGATTGTGGTCGCCGTGGGCCAGTGCAAACTGGCTAGCAGATAAAGTAGCTACACACGCAACTGAAGCAGCGATTTTGCACATTCGCTTAGCATTTACAGACTGGGGAATATTTGTTTTCATTCAAAAATGGGCCTCAAAGTTCAAGAGAGCTGGTACTTTTTTGCACACGCCTCTTTTTTATTGTCGTTTTCGTTTTTTCTTTGAAAAGCAGTATACAAAAAAGGGTACAGCCCTGCTGTACCCTTTTTGATGGATTCACTCCCTGACGGGATTAATCGACATATATTATCGGTTTATCGAGGTAAGGTTGCGCGAAGCATCCATGCGGTTTTTTCGTGTACACGCATGCGGTCGCCAATTAGTGCAGCTGATGACTCGTCGTCAGCATCTTGCGCTAGCTTCAGCGATTCTCTACACGTTTTTACTACTTGCTCGTGGCCATGGGTGAGCAGACGAACCATTTCCGTCGCCTCTGGCACGCCCTCTACTTCTTCAATTGAACTTAGCTCCGCGAAAGACTTGTACGTACCAGGAGCGGCTACACCTAGGGTACGTATACGCTCTGCGATTTCATCTACCGCTTCTGCAAGTTCGGTGTAATGCTCTTCGAACATTAAGTGAAGTTCGCGGAACTGCGGGCCTTCAACGTTCCAATGAAAGTTATGTGTCTGTAGATACAATGTGTAAGAGTCTGCCAGCAGCTTCTTAAGACCTTCTGCTACTGCATTACGATCGCTCTCAGAGATACCAATATCAATCTTGCTCATTTCACACTCCTTAGTGTACAACTCTGTTGAATTTAGCTTCGGCTATTTAGCTAGGCCGTAACATCATGGTTTAATAGTACTACAGAAATTTTGATTTAGATTAACGGTTAAATTGATTGCGCTTATCGCCTTATTCGATGGCGACGTTATTATAACGTTTTGATTAATGGTGGTTGTGATGACTTTTCGCATCGTCTTTTTTGACAGGCAGTGTAATGTCGAGTTCATCATTGCCTTCAAAAATTAAGGTAAGTTTTAATTCACTGCCTTCAACTAAGCCTTTGTTCAAACCCAACAGCATAATGTGATAGCCGCCAGACTCGAATGACACCATTTCACCAGCGCCTATCGTTACACCATCTGCAAGCTCACGCATTTTCATAACATCGCCTTCCATAACGGTAGTGTGAATTTGCGCATCGCTGGCCAGTTCTTCAGGGACAGTTACACTGGTCAGTATTTTATCTTTATCGCTTTGATTATGTAGCGTGAAGTAAACCGCACCAGTTTTCGCTAGGGGGAACGTTGCTCTGGCATAACCGTCCATCACCATGATATCGGTTTGCTGGTTAACGTGATGCTCTTGATGCCCATGAGCAAAAGCTATAGAAGACGCATAAAAGCTCAACGCTGTGATATAAGTAGCAGTAAGTATTGGCTTTAGAAGTTTGGATAGATAGCTCATACATTAAGTTCCAAAGTGATAATTGGAACCAGTGTACGTAAGATTGGCATAGGAAAAAAGAAAAATGGTGCCGACTGCCGGAATCGAACTGGCGACCTACTGATTACAAGTCAGTTGCTCTACCAACTGAGCTAAGTCGGCACACTTTTTTAAAACCGCTGCCTAGACAGCGGATGCGTATTCTAGCGATAAACGCGTGGGTGTCAACCTTTTAATCGTGTTGCTTCACCAACTAATTTCGGGAAGTACTCAAGTGGCAAATATTTACTCAATGCCATGAGCTTTTCACCTAAACTTTCGTAGCTGTTGGTGGTGACATTAATGTGACCCATTTTACGCTTTTCACGCACAGACTTTCCGTACCAGTGAAGGTGGCTACCATCAATACTGAGAAGGTCTCTTGAGAAGCTACTGCAACCGATGATATTAACCATGGCGCTTGGACCAATAGCTGAGGTATCGCCCAGCGGCAAACCACAAACAGCGCGTAGATGATTCTCGAACTGGCTTGTGACCGCACCTGACTGACTCCAATGGCCAGAATTGTGCACTCGAGGGGCTAGTTCATTCACTAGTAGCGTGTTACCTACCTGGAATAATTCCACGGCAAGTACGCCCACATAATCCATCCCTTCTGCCAGCTTCACGAATATGTCGTGCGCTTGCGTTTGCAACGCTTCATCGACATGTGTTGCCGGCGCAACAGATACATGCAGTTGGCCTTGATGATGTAAGTTTTCAGCAAGTGGATAGGTTCTAACATCGCCATTCGCATTGCGCACGCCAATAAGCGATAGCTCTCTATCGAAATCCACCATTTTTTCAACAACAAGCGGAACGGTTTCTAAGTCTAACCCTTGAAGAGAATTTTTCAGCGCTGGCAAATCGGCTTCATCACTTAGTCGCCACTGACCGTAACCGTCGTATCCATCACGACTTGCTTTAAGAATAAGCTTAGAACCAAGCTGCTTAATGCAATCATCTAGCTGAGCAAGGTCTGTCACAATCTGATGTTCGCAATTCGCCACCTGCATGCTTTCAAGTAACTTTTTTTCGCGAACGCGGTCTGCGCCGACAAGAATACTGTCAATATTGGGCATCAACTTATTCGTCTTAGCCGCATCTTCTAGCAGTCTTTCAGGCACATGCTCAAACTCTACCGTCAACGCGTCTGCATCTTCTAGCGCTTGAGCAAGCGATAAATCGAGTGGTGTTTTGCTAACTGGATGTACAACGGAATCGTTGTTTACGTCCACAGCTTGAACTTCAATACCTAGTGGACTTCCCGCTAGGTACATCATTTGAGCAAGTTGGCCTGCGCCGTAAACGACTACTCTCATTCATCTAACTCCAATGTGTTGCTTGACGCTAGAACGGTTTCGGTTTGAGATTTTCTAAAAGCAATAACCGCATCACGTACACTTTCTTCTTGAAGTGCAACTACTTGCGCTGCCAGAAGACCTGCATTAGCGGCTCCCGCCTCACCGATAGCCAATGTACCTACCGCAACGCCCTTGGGCATTTGAACAATTGAGAGAAGTGAATCTAACCCATTTAATGCTTTTGATTTAACTGGGCACCCGAACACAGGTAAATGCGTATGTGCGGCAATCATGCCCGGTAAGTGAGCTGCGCCACCTGCGCCAGCAATGATTGCGCTGAAACCTTCATCAGCAGCATTTTCTGCAAACTCTACTAGCAAGTTAGGTGTGCGATGCGCCGACACCACCTTCGCTTCAAATTCAACACCAAACGACTTCAGCATCTTTGCGGCCTGCTGCATAGTAGGCCAGTCTGAAGTTGAACCCATTACAATCGCGACTTTTGCCATCTAGAGATCCTCGAGGTAGGTAAAATGGTCAACCTTGGAAAGCCGGCGATTGTAGCCTAAAACAGTTTAAAATCCCACCGCAAATACCGCCAAACAAAGTGTCAGCAGCAAAACGCCAACATGAGTTTAAAACTCGTTTAGGTGATCTTTCACCGTGAGGTAGCCCGTATTAACTATAATTAATTTATACGCTTAAACTAGCCTGAATTGCACGGGTTAAGAAGGTCGCCAACCTTTTTTTTGAACTTAGTAGCAAGGCATTAGAGGTTATTAATGACAGATAAGCATGAAAACGATGTACTCGATGATGTTATCGAAGAAGTACAAGATGTGGTATCTGATTTCCTGAATAGAGAAGCTGCGCCGGGCATTTTGCTTATGGGGGCTACGCTTTTGGCGCTTATTATCGCCAATTCTCCTTTAGATTTTATGTACGACAAGCTAATTAGTATGCCTGTACAGATTTCAGCGGGAAGTTGGGCTATCGATAAACCCCTGTTGCTCTGGATAAACGATGGCTTTATGGCCATCTTCTTTTTCCATGTTGGCTTAGAGCTTAAACGGGAAGTATGTGAAGGTGAATTAGCAAACCCAAAAGATATAATTTTACCCGCTGCGGGAGCCATTGGTGGAATGGCGCTGCCGGCGCTCATTTATGTAGGCATAAATTATGACAACCCGGTCGCGATAGCAGGCTGGGCAATCCCTGCTGCAACAGATATCGCCTTTGCGCTAGGCATTCTCGCGTTGTTAGGTAGTCGGGTGCCTACCAGTCTTAAGGTATTTCTTGTAACCCTTGCGATTATAGATGACATCGGTGCTATCATTATCATCGCGCTATTCTACACCGAGAATATAACCACTGGAGCGCTCGCTATTGCAGCGGGATGTTTGCTGTTGCTGTGGCAGATGAATAAACGAAATGTTGTCGACATTCCAGCATATGTCCTTGTTGGCATTGTTTTGTGGGTTGCTATGCTTAAGTCTGGCGTACACGCTACCCTTGCTGGTGTCGTGCTGGCCGCTTTCATTCCTATGCGAGACCAGAAAGATGAATCATACTCTCCTGTCACCCGACTTGAGCACGGTCTTAACGGCTCAGTGAGCTTCGCAATACTCCCATTATTTGCATTTGCCAACGCTGGGATCAGTTTTGGCAACATTAGCCCAGAGGGTATTTTTCACCCCGTCACGTTCGGGATCTTTTTGGGGCTAGTCATCGGGAAACAAATAGGCGTCTTTGGCTTCTGTTATTTGATGGTAAAACTTAACCTAGCTAAACTGCCGGCGGACCTTAATTTTAAGCACATTTATGGCTGCGCTTTGCTCTGCGGGGTAGGCTTCACTATGAGTTTATTTATTGGTGGTCTTGCCTTCGTACAAACAGGCATAAACCAAATCTTTGACGAACGTGTAGGGATTCTGGCAGGCTCTCTAGTATCAGCATTACTCGGCTATATTGTGCTTCGCTTAGTGAGTGAAACACCGGATGGTGACAACACTGATGTTGCTTCAAACGCGAGTAAGCTGACTGGAAATACAGTCAAATAGTACCTGTTTACGAATAGGTTTGCTCAGATGTGCATTCATGCCTGCTGCCAAGCAGGCATTTTTGTCTTCGGCAAACACATTTGCAGTTAGCGCGATAATAATGAGGCTGTCTTTGTTTCTGCCTTCTCGCCTAATAATTTCAGCGGCGGCATACCCATCCATTACCGGCATCTGACAATCCATTAAAATGACATCAAAGTCGTGCTTGCGCTCTGCAATTACGGTGTCCTCACCGTTTCTTGTTCTAATGCATTTGACCTTTGTAGCCTTTAGCATATCCATCACTATCTCTGCGTTGATATCATTGTCCTCGGCAAGGAGTATCCGCAAGCCAGGCGGTAGCGCAACCTGAGTTGCTTCGCTATTCTTTAGCGTGCTGCTTAGGTCCATTTCTCCTACCGAAGCAGGCATGACTAGCTTGAAGCTAGTTCCCTTACCTATTTCACTTTCAACGTTCAGTTGTCCGTTCAGCAACTCAACCAGCCCCTTTGTTATAGGCAAGCCTAACCCCGTTCCACCAAAGTGCCTTGTTGTGCTCGCATCAGCTTGCTCGAATTGCTCAAAAATAAGGTCTAGTTTCTCTGGAGGGATGCCAATTCCGGTGTCGGTAACGGCAATATTAAGCGCATTACTTCCGTAACTCACGCTTACCAATACCTCACCTTCACGGGTAAATTTGATGGCATTACTTAACAAATTATTAAGAATTTGGCTTAGCTTGCCAGCATCGAGGTTAAGCACGGCCGGCACATCATTTTCTATTTGCAGCTGAATGTCGTATCCCTTTGCAGCTGCTGTCGAGCGATAAAGCTCGCAGGATGCGTCGAGTAGCTCACGCAACACACAGCTTTGTATATCAATTTGCATCTTACCTGAGTCGATCTTCGACCAGTCTAATATGCTATCTAGAATCATTAACAAGTTGGCTGCCGAGCGTGAAATCACTTGAGCGCGGGCGCGGACATGTTCAGGCAAATCACTATCAAGCATAAGCTCGCATGATCCAATAATGCCGTTCATCGGTGTTCTTATTTCATGACTCATATTCGCAAGAAATTGAGTTTTGGCTACGTTAGCAGCCTCAGCCCTTTTAAGCGCGTATTCTAAGTGCTCCGTTTTTTCCGTTATTCGCGATTCTAACGATTGATTTAGCTCTCCGAGCTCAACGTTTAACATTTGCTCTGCTTTTCTTGCATCTTTAAGCTCAGCAAATGCCCCCCTAAGACGAGACTCTAAACTCATAAACTCATCGCTTAATGACGAGAGTTCTTGGATGTGAAGTGCGCGCTGAGGCGCTTCAGCAATGTCTTTATTCGACGGGTCAAAATCGGCGATGTAACGAACAAGACGGCGAATAGGGGCGCCCACCATTTTGGCCACGACGTACCCAGTGAATGTCCCAAACGCGGAGAGAGCCAATAGCAACAACAAATCTTTTAGTAAGTAGTTGCTCATTGATATGAGTAACAATCGTTTGTCGAAGTAATAGCTCACTCTCCAATTGGCGAATGACATAGTTTCAGTGAGCCTTAACCACGTTTTCCCCTGCACACCGTTTTCAATTTCAACACCGCATTGAGGTTCACAGGCGTAAACGGGTGCTTTGGATAAAGACTTTAAATCAAGGGCTTGAGATGCATAGATAACATCTCCTTTTTGATCTTCAATAAGCATTGAAAAGCCGTTTAAGCTTAAACGGTCAATAGCGGCAAAGCTTTTTAGAGAAAGCGACCCCTCTACAATTCCTTTTGGTAAGCCCTCTTTATCCAAAATTGGCGCCGATAACGCCACAATAGGATCGTTGCCGAACCCTCTTCCCTGAAACACGTTAGATAAATATGTCTTACCCGATTGCATCACTTCGTAAAAATAAGGCCGATAAGCAACATTAGGCACGCCGTTTCGCTGTGCTTTTTCGAGCATGCCAAAAGGGTAAGCATGGGTTATATCGCCGCTTTTATCCGCGATAAGAAACGTCAAAAATTCGGGGTTGTGAGACGCCAGAACCTCAAGTGAGGTAGACGCCGCATCATCGAAGCTTGCTTCCACTGCATCGCTGGAAAGAAGTTGAGCGGTGCTGGTGACTGCGTTTTGATGCTGTTTGATAAAGTTAGAGAGTTGGAACGCTAACACATTGACCCGCTGGGCCATGTAATTACGAATTTGTTGTTCTTGTTGATGCTGAAATAAGCTTACGGACAGATAGATTACTGCCATTGAAGCCACAAAGAAGCAGCCGGAAAAAAAGTAGCTAAATAGGAAGTGAAGCGTCACTCGTTGGGATTCACCGGATGTTTGCCGCTTTAATCCATGAATTGCTAAATAAGCAAAGTGACCCGTTATCAAACCAAATACACCGCTTACCCACGTTACCAGTACGCCGGAAAACAACATATTTACGTTGTCGCCATTATGCAATGAATGTTCAAGCAGTAATATTGGTAAAAAGACAATAGACCAGAAGCCTGCCCCAATTTTTATTACTTGTTTGAGTGATTTGTTATACCCGAAAAAACTGATTACGATGGGCAATAAAGTAAGGCTTTCTTTACCTACAATACTGCCGTGTTCTAGCCATAGTGGAATGCTAATGATTAGCGCAAGAGGAATTGAAAAAACAGGTGGGAATCGAAGTGAAGCGTAAACCGCAACGCCCACTCCAAAGACGGCTATGCCTGCACTGTCAAAAGGCGCAGCAAAGCTATTTATTCCGTAACCAAGTACGCAGGCAACTACAGCCTGTAGGGCCAGAGACCATGACAAAGAGTGTGAATTGATACTACCTGAATTCAACGCATGCCTCCGGCCATTGCACTCAGTGTTGAGCCATGTAGTCTAACGTAAAATTGGTTAGTAGCTTAACGCCTAACTTCATTCCCGCATCATCGACATAAAACTCTGGGGTATGGTGTGCAGGGCTGTCTTTCTCAGATACATCGAGAGGCTTCCCCCCTACCCACACGTACAAGCCGGGTACTTGTTCTTGAAAGAAAGAAAAGTCCTCTGCGCCTGTAACGGGCTTAGAAAGTAAGGTATTTTCTGCACCAGCGGTGCGCTGCATTGTTGGTAACATTGCCTGCGTCAATTCTGGGTCGTTATAAGTGATGGGATAAGAATAGTCTAACGGCAAAGTAAGTTCTGCCTCAGCCCCCATACTCTCTGCTATCGCTTTTACTTTACGAGGAAGCGATTCATAGATGTGTTCTCGGGCTGCCTTGTTAAGCGTTCGTATTGTCCCGACCATTTCTACTTCATTGGGAATAATGTTTGAGCGGTTACCGCCATGAATAGAGCCTATAGAAACTACAGCGGCGTCATCAATGAGTTTTAGCTCACGGCTTACAATGGTTTGAATTGACATGATCATTTGCGCGGCAGTCACTACCGGGTCCACACTCTTCCATGGATAAGCACCGTGCGCTTGTTTACCGTGTATCACAATTTTAAACGGATCAACCGCCGCCATAGTACCACCCGCGTTGTAACGAACTTTACCCACGTCGGTATTGGCATTAATGTGAAGACCAAAGATAGCATCAACGTCTGGATTTTTAAGCACCCCTTCGGCGACCATCACTTCAGCGCCACCCTTTTCCCCTGCTGGCGCACCTTCTTCGGCTGGCTGGAATATAAATTTCACTTTACCTTTTAACTCACCTTTCATGTCAGTGAGTATTTTTGCTGCCCCCATTAGCATGGCCATGTGTGTATCGTGACCACAAGCGTGCATCACTGGGACCTCTTTGCCGTTATATTCACCCACTTGGGTAGAACGGTAACTTAAATCATTTTGTTCTTTAACTGGAAGCCCGTCCATATCGGCACGAAGGGCAACAACGGGGCCTGGATTTCCAGAGTCTAAAATGGCTACAACGCCTGTTTTAGCTACGCCCGTTTGTACATCTAACCCCAAACTTTTAAGATAGTTAGCAACATACTCTGCGGTTTTGAATTCTCGATTTGATAGCTCTGGAAATTCATGGAAGTGATGACGCCATTTGATAACGTCAGGCTCTACTTTATCGGCCAGCTCATCAACATTAATTTGGCTGGTTGCGTTCGCAGACGCACAAACCAACCCAACAAAAGCAAGTGACAACAATTTTCGATGCATAGTTATTTCCTTTGGTGTTTTTAGACAGAGTAATTCATCTACAGAAAGAAGACACCACTGAAATTATTATTGTTGGGACAAATAGAGCGTTGAAACTACCCGATTCAATAGATTGAAGATATTAGCCGAAAGTATAATTAATGAGGTTCTTTGAAATCGATCAATAAAAAAGGCGCCTGTTGGCGCCTTCTACTTAATTATCAATTAATTGCTTAGCTCTTTTGTCTACGCATAGCATCGAAAAACTCATTATTAGTTTTTGTCATTGACAGTTTGCTAATGAGGAAGTCCATGGCGTCAATCTCTGACATTTCATGAACAATTTTGCGTAGGATCCACATTTTCTGAAGCTCGTCTTGGGTGGTAAGTAACTCCTCACGACGCGTACCAGAGCGGTTGAAGTCGATAGCTGGGAAGACACGCTTTTCCGCAATCTTGCGGTTCAGGTGTAGTTCCATGTTACCTGTACCTTTGAACTCTTCGTAGATAACTTCATCCATTTTAGAGCCGGTATCGATAAGCGCTGTAGCGATAATCGTTAAGCTTCCGCCTTCTTCAACGTTACGTGCAGCACCGAAGAAGCGCTTAGGCTTGTGAAGGGCATTTGCATCAACACCACCGGTAAGTACTTTACCTGACGAAGGAATAACCGTGTTATATGCACGCGCTAAACGGGTAATCGAGTCAAGAAGAATAACTACGTCCTTCTTGTGCTCAACTAAGCGCTTCGCCTTTTCAATAACCATTTCGGCAACTTGTACGTGACGGCTCGCTGGTTCATCAAACGTTGATGCAACCACTTCACCTTGAACAAGGCGATGCATCTCGGTAACTTCTTCAGGACGCTCGTCAATAAGCAATACCATCAGCTCACAGTCTGGGTGATTCGCCGCAATCGATTGTGCAATGTTCTGCAGTAAAAGGGTCTTACCTGCTTTAGGTGGTGCAACGATAAGTCCGCGCTGGCCTTTACCGATTGGAGACGCCAAGTCAAGAACACGCGCTGTAATATCTTCTGTTGAACCGTTACCACGCTCCATACGCAAACGATCTGCAGCATGTAGAGGAGTAAGGTTTTCAAAGAGGATTTTATTACGAGAGTTTTCAGGTTTGTCGAAGTTTACTTCACGGATTTTTAAAAGGGCGAAGTAACGTTCACTGTCTTTAGGAGGACGTATTTTTCCTGCAATCGTATCACCGGTGCGCAGGTTAAAGCGTCGGATTTGGCTTGGCGACACGTAGATGTCGTCAGGACCTGCTAGATACGATGAATCAGCTGAGCGTAGAAAGCCGAAACCGTCCTGTAAAATTTCTAGTACCCCGTCCCCAAAGATGTCTTCACCGCTTTTTGCGTGCGTCTTTAAGATCGAGAAAATGATGTCTTGTTTTCTGGCGCGTGCCATGTTTTCCAGGCCCATTTCCTCGGCCAGGTTAACCAACTCGCTTATTGGTTTGTTCTTTAATTCAGTTAAATTCATACTGGTGGGTCTTTGTGCTTGAACTTCGCTTACAGGACTTATTGTCACTCTGTTCTAGTTTAGATTTGATATCACCCGGATATGGGCGTAAGCAGAATGCTGCTCGGATGAGCGCTGAAGAAAAGTTAGCACTATATTTAGACAACGTCCAGCGTTTTACTACCGAAATGTTAAATAAATTGCAACTCTTTCTCCTAGAATGGAGCTTTGGGACCTGTGACTTGAATAAAAACCGGCACTTATTAGCACCGGTTTTTTATTATTTTCAATTAAAGATTTTCGTTAAGAAACTCTGTTAATTGTGCTTTTGATAAGGCACCAACTTTCGTTGCAGCAACGTTACCATTTTTGAAAAGAAGCAATGTAGGAATACCACGAATACCATATTTAGGTGGAGTTTCGTTATTTTCATCGACATTCAACTTGCCAACTGTTAACTTGCCTTCAAACTCGTTCGCAACTTCTTCTAAGATTGGTGCGATCATTTTACACGGGCCACACCATTCGGCCCAGAAGTCAACCAGTACAGGACCTTCAGCATTGATAACATCTGCTTCGAATTTATCGTCAGATAACTGGATAATTTTGTCGCTCATTCTTTTCTCCATTATTGGTCTGTCGCTGATTTGTCTCAGCCCGACCATAAGTGTTATATAGAAACTGTTTTTTAATGCAAGCACTGATAAGCTATAAGCTATGCCTACTCACTTAACTGATACTCATTTTTCCGACCTGCCGATTAACGGCAAGGTTGTTGACGCCTTAACGGCAGCTAATTTTTCACATTGTACACCAATTCAAGCACTTGCACTGCCTCCATTATTAGAAGGACACGACATTGCAGGTCAGGCTCAAACAGGAACCGGTAAAACTATTGCCTTTTTGGTGGCTACATTTCACTATTTGCTAAGCAAAGCAGAAAATGAAGACAACAGCAAATCAAATGGCCCGCGCGCTATCATTATGGCGCCAACCAGAGAACTCGCCGTTCAAATTTATAACGACGCCAAGCTCCTTAGTGAGCACACCGGATTGTCGCTTGGTTTGATTTATGGGGGCGAAGGTTACCAAAGTCAACGTGAAACTTTGGAAGAAGGGGTGGATATTATTATCGGCACGACAGGACGCATTCTGGATTATTATAAACAGAACGTGTTTACACTGAAAAATATTCAGGTTGCCGTGCTAGATGAAGCCGATCGAATGTTCGATTTAGGTTTTATCAAAGATATTCGTTTCTTATTCCGTCGTATGCCACCTGCGAGCGAACGCTTAAGTATGCTGTTTTCAGCTACCCTTAGCTATCGCGTGCAAGAGCTGGCTTATGAACACATGAATAATCCAACTCACGTTCAAGTGGCACCCGAACAAACCACCGCTACCCGTGTATCGCAAGAATTGTTCTACCCTTCTGACGATGACAAAATGTTGCTGCTTCTCACTCTTATCGAAGAAGAGTGGCCAGAAAAAGCGATTGTCTTTGCCAACACTAAGAGCAGCTGCGAAAAAGTCACTGACTGGTTAACTGCTGATGGCCACCGCGTGGGCTTACTCAGCGGTGATGTTCCGCAGAAGAAACGCTTGGGAATACTTGAAGACTTCACTAAGGGTAACCTGGATATTTTGGTTGCGACAGATGTTGCGGCTAGAGGTCTTCACATCGACGCCGTTACCCATGTTTTTAACTACGATCTTCCGGATGATGCCGAAGATTATGTACACCGTATAGGTCGTACAGGGCGTGCGGGACAAAGCGGTATCGCAATTAGTTTTGCTTGCGAAAAATATGCGCTTAATTTACCTGCAATTGAACAATACATTAACCAGACTATACCTGTGACTGATTATGATCGCAGTGCGCTTCTTGAAGATATTACGCCGCCCAAACCGCGTAGAAGACGTGCACCAAGTAATCGTAATACATCGCGTCGCGGAAATACTCGAGGCCGTGGAAAGCCCCAAAATCGAAACAATAGGGCGTAATAACAGAGCGCAATCATAAGGTATAAAGGTATTTAATTAGAATCGAGATATTATGCAGGCAGAACTCCAGCACAATGCACAAACCTACGGTGAGTATTATGCAGCCGTAGACTTAGGCTCTAACAGTTTTCACATGGTTATTGTTCATGTCGTTAATGGTAGTGTGCAAATAATAGGGAAGATTAAACAGAAGGTGCGTCTAGCTGCGGGGTTAGACAATGATTTAGCACTTGATGACGTTAGCATGGAACGCGGCTGGCAGTGCCTGCAGGTATTTTCGGAACGCCTGCAAGACATCCCCCCTTCAAATATCAAAATAGTGGCAACCGCTACATTGAGGCTTGCCACTAATGCCCATTTATTTATTACCAAAGCGGAAGAAATTCTAAACCATAAGCTAGAAGTAATAAGTGGTGAGGAAGAAGCCCGACAAATTTATCTTGGCGTAGCTTATACTTCAGCGAACCAAGGAAATAGCTTGGTTATTGATATTGGTGGCGCCAGCACTGAAATTATTATTGGTAACGACATGCAGCCTATCCACCTGAAAAGTTTGGATATGGGATGCGTGACGTTCATGGAGCGCTATTTCACCGGCGGTGAGATATCAAAAGAGTGCTTTGAAAACGCTAAATCTGCCGCACATGCATTGATAGCGCACGTGTCTGATGCGTTTTTGTGTTTCGATTGGGAGAACTGCCTCGGCGCGTCAGGTACGCCTCAAGCAATCACTGAAATTTTAGTGGCTCAGGGTATCAGCGACGCTATTCGCTTAGACTACCTCTATCACCTAGAGAAGCAATGCATCGATTGTGGTGATATTAAGTCACTTAATATTGACGGTCTTGAAGACAGCAGAAAAGCTATTTTTCCATCAGGGCTTGCTATCCTTATTAGCTTATTTGAAGCGTTACATATTGAACACATGAATATTTCTGGTGGCGCGCTTCGTGAAGGGCTTATTTATGGCATGCTAGACAACGTGACCGAGAACGATCGTCGTCAGCAAACCATTAATCAAACTAAGCAGCGCTATCACATCGACAAAAGCCATGCGGATTCGGTACGGCATGTTGCTATTAACTTGTGTCACCAGCTATGTGCTCAACAAAATATCTGCCATTTAGATACAGAGACTATTTTAGGGGCTGCCGCTCAGCTTCACGAGATAGGCCTTCACATCGAATATAAGCGTCATCATGAGCACGGTGAGTATATACTTACTTACATTGACTTGCCCGGTTTTACGCGACTTCAACGAGCCGCCATAAGAGATTTAGTTGCTCAGCATCGCCTGACAATGGGTGTCGAGGCTTTTGATAAGTACCACGAAGATTACCGACCTATGTTGAAAGGGCTGCTGCGGGTTTTACGCATCGCAGTTGTGTTGTGTTTACGACGTCAAAACAAGCATATTCCAGAAGTAAGTCTGGCATGTGAAGATAGTAAGTGGACACTAACATTCCCCGAAGGTTGGCTTAAGGCGCACCCGTTAATTAATGCAGAGTTAGCGAATGAGTGTTGGCTTCAGCACAAAGCTGGCTTTGAGCTAGTTTGTAAGTAATCACTATAGCTTTAGTGACAAGAAGAAAGCATAAAAAAGGCGTGCCATGCACGCCTTTTCTATCTTTGATATCGTACTTTAAAAATATCTCGTATTATTTAGCAAGCAGTTGCGCTGCTCTGGGTGCAAAGTAGGTTAAAATACCGTCTGCGCCAGCTCGCTTAAACGCAAGTAACGACTCAAGCACCACAGCCTCTTCGTTTAACCAGCCGTTAGCAAATGCAGCTTGATGCATAGCGTACTCGCCGCTAACCTGATAAGCGAAGGTCGGTACTTTAAACTCATCTTTGCACCGGCGAACTACGTCAAGATACGGCATGCCTGGTTTTACCATTACCATGTCTGCACCTTCCTCAATGTCTAGCGCAATTTCGTGCAGCGCTTCATCAGTATTGGCAGGGTCCATTTGATATGTTTTTTTATTGCCGCCTTTTATGTTGGCCGCAGAGCCGACGGCGTCTCTAAACGGGCCATAATACGCTGATGCATATTTAGCCGAGTAAGCCATAATACAGGTATTAAGATGCCCCGCCTCTTCAAGTGCTTTTCGTATACTTCCAATACGACCGTCCATCATATCTGACGGTGCCACAATATCAGCTCCAGCTTCAGCGTGTGATAGCGCCTGTTTGATTAACACATCAACGGTTTCATCATTCATCACATAGCCACTTTCGTCCAAAAGCCCGTCTTGACCATGGGATGTAAACGGATCCAAGGCGATATCTGACATTAGCATAACATCTGGAAATGCCTTTTTGAGCGCCCTCATTGCTTGTTGCGCCAGCCCTTCAGGATTAAATGCTTCACTGGCGCATTCTGTTTTAAGCGTCATTGGCGTTACAGGAAATAGCGCAAGTGTTTTTATTCCCAGCTTTATCCAGTTAGCCGCTTCTTCAACAAGAAGATCAATAGACAGTCGCTCGACGCCTGGCATTGAAGGTACCGCCTCTCGATTTTGACTTCCTGGTAATACAAATACAGGGTAAATAAGGTCGTCTGTGGTTAAGCGATGCTCTGCAACCAGCCCACGCAATGCATCTTTTGCACGAAGTCTACGCATTCTGCGGTGGGGAAAAGAAGAAGATGTCATAGTTTTTCCTGTAATGTTTTATATTCTACTCGATTGCGCCCTGCTGATTTCGCCTCATATAAAAGCTCATCGGCAAACTTAAACAAGCGCTGTGCATGGTCTTCATCCACGATAACAGTGGTCGACAGGCCCGCACTTGCCGTTAATTGAATGCTCTCATTCCCGTACACAAGAGGCGAAGATTCAAGGCCCCGTCGCATACTTTCAGCCACGTGTAGCGCGCCCTCTATACCGGTATTAGGCAGTATAACCGCAAATTCTTCACCCCCAATGCGACACAAGTCATCTGTTGGACGATGGATGTGATTTTGAAACACTCGTGTAACGTGTTTGAGACACTCATCGCCACCGTCATGCCCATATCTATCGTTTATACTTTTGAAGTGATCGACGTCAATAATAATAAGGGAAAGTGGGGTTTGCTCACGACGGCTTCGCCGCCCTTCCGAACGTAGTCGTTTATCAAAATGCCTGCGATTATGTGCCCCCGTTAGTGGGTCAATAGCATTAAGCCTTTCAAGCTCATTATTAGCTTCAGACAGTTCACGTAGCGTGACCTCTAATTCTAACGTGCGCTCTTCAACCTTATATTCGAGATCCTCTTGATGGCGTTTTTGCGCTTCAATCAGGTTTTCTTTGGCGCTATTGGCGTGCTTTTCCTGTTCAAGAGCAAATTGCTGCGCATCGACCAAGTCATCGCGGCTGTGGCTATAGTTAATAGCAAGTATAAGTGCCAAGATCAGTGTTTCTACTGCACCACCGATAATCAGCAAGTTGTTAGACGATATAGGGAGCTGAATGAGGTTCACATTGTCGAGGCTTGCACTTAAGCCGCTCACTAATAAAAAACCCCACGCAATCGTAAAATAACGTGCCACAACTACGCCTTTCAACGCTAACCAAATGCCTAACCACATGATAAATATGACAGTAAAGCTAAGTAATAGTAAGAAGGCTTTTATCATTAAAGAATAAGGAAGAAAGAAGCTGGTTACTATACTTATGCCATAAACCCAGCTCAGTGCTTTTACTATCTTATCAACTTTGCCACTGTAAACGCTTATCGGCAAAAGACTTCGAGTAAACAGCATGGCAAACATAATAGTGGCGTTTGAGAACAATAAAATAGCTTTCGATTGAAACAGGGCACTGCCTGACCACAAATATGCAAACCCATAACCGTGAAGCGTAGCCAGTATTAGCGCTAAGTTAACGATGTAGCCCGAGTAGAACAAAAAGGATACGTTGCTTGTTGTTACCGTAAGAAAGGCGTTACTAACACCCATTGCAACCAAAATTCCAAAGAAAATACCCAGTGCAAGATTTCTACTTGAAGTAAATGAAATGAACTCAGCTTCTTCCCATATCCTAATGGGCAAACGAATAGTGCCTGAAGTTTGAACCCGAATAATAACCCGCTGCGATTGCGCACTCTCGGGAAGCGGAAACAGTGGCTTAACGTGTAAAACAGGTCGGTTATCAAACGGTTCAGCATCCCCGCTAGCATAAGTCACCACCGGCGAGCTACCCAACTGACCAAACACGGCAACATCGAGATGATCTATCAACGGATAATCGATGTGCAGCAAGTAGCGACTTCCCGTACTTTGTGTCGGTGACACTATCATGGAAAACCAGTGCACTTTTGTATCCATTCCCAAATTAATGGGCGACGAGACCGACTGCCACTCATCTAATGATTTCTGGGTTACAGTTCTGAAATTTAACGCCTCACCTTCCGTCTCTTTGAGGTAACTTAGTTGCGAGTACTTTGAATTAGTATTTGTTATTGGGGAAAGGCTTAGTAGAACAGAAATAAAGCCAACAGCAGCAACGATTGTTACAAATATGAGACCCGCATCATATTTGCGCATGGCTTTAAGATTTGTTTGCATATGAACCTAGGGTTAACTGAGAGAAAACAACTCACAAGTATTAGCATAACTGCTAATACGTAACTTTTCAGTGTCTACCTGCAGATATTCTGCTAATTGTTGACCTATATGGGGTAGAAACGCTGGCTCATTGTTGCGTTTTCTTGGTCGTAAAGTTTTTGGAAAAAGGTATGGTGCGTCAGTTTCTAAAACAAGACGGTTCAAAGGTATATGCTTTACCGCGCCCCGCAGTTCTTCACCGCGCTTTTCATCACATACCCAGCCGGTAACGCCAATATAAAGGCCCAAAGCTAAGTATTGCTTTAATTGTTCAGTGCTGCCGGTGAAGCAGTGTGCGATACCGCCTTTTATATTCGGCATGTACCGATTTAAAAGTGACAACTGCTCACTGAACGCGTCCCTTTCGTGCAAATACACAGGTAAATTGACATCGGCGGCTATTTTTAATTGCTCTTCGAAGACATCACGCTGTAAGGACTGGGGTGAAAAGTTTCGATTAAAATCCAGTCCACACTCACCTATAGCAACGCACCCTTCTTGCTGCGCTAGTTCGCGTAAAAGAGGGTAGTCTTTCTCGGACACGTCTTTAGCGTTATGAGGGTGCACGCCAATGGTATAACAGCACTCATTCGGATATTGGTTGTAAAGCGCAATAGCGCTCTCCCACTCTTTTGGATGGGTAGTTATAATGCACAGCTTATCGACACCAGCATCCTTAGCACGCTGAATAACCTCGTCAGCGTCAAATCGCCTGTCTAGCAAATTGACGCCACCATCAAACCAAGACATTTACTTAACGCGCTTCACTTTCATACGTTTATTTAGGTCTTCTACACTCAGGAAGAAAGCACCTAATAGACCGCGTTCAATAGAAACCACCTGACCTTCCTCAAGCTTCATGTAGGTATCATCAGTCTGCTGCCATTGAGAACCATCACTGAAAGTAATGACGTACTTATCGCGGAGGTTTTTCTTAAATGAATCGATGGTTACCGCTATCTCAGACGCTTCTTTTGTTAAATCGCGTTTATGCTCTAAACCAAATTCACTTTTCGGTTTAGCTGGCGCGCTTGGCATTTGCGTCGATGGCACTGGGCGAGAACTCGCGACATTGCCATTAGCCCCTTTATACGCTTGAAGCTGATTAACTTGCGCATCAACACCATCGTACTGGTTCAATGATTTAGCCACTTTGTCATAACACATCAAACGCTTTAAGCTGTTATCTGTATTCCGGCATTTCTCCATAGCATCGCCTATCGATTCGGCCGATACGTTAAACGCGCTAAAAGCACATAGCAAAGTGGCAACAGAAAGCAGTCGAGTTTTCATTTTTATTCCTTTCTTTTTATAACTTTTATGTGTTGTCAGTGGTTTCAGAAGGCGTCTCATCGCTGGGTTTCTTACCTGCATAGAACCCACCTACAATAACGCCAACCTCAAACAGTAACCACATTGGAATGGCTAGCAGCGTTTGAGAGATAATATCTGGTGGAGTAAGCAACATGCCAACCACAAAAGCCCCTACCACTACATACGGACGTTTAGCACGCAGTGATTTAGCGTCGGTGACCCCAGTCCAACACATTAAAATAATAGCGATTGGTATCTCGAATGAGACCCCAAATGCGAAAAACAGTTTCAATACGAAGTTTAAATAGCTGGAGATGTCTGTACTTACTGTAACTCCTTCGGGCGCGACACTGGTAAAAAATGCAAACGCGATGGGGAATACTACGAAATACGCAAAAGCCATACCTGCGTAGAAAAGTAATGTACTTGAAAGTAGTAACGGCGCTACTAGGCGTTTCTCGTTTCGATATAGACCGGGTGCTACAAACCCCCACACCTGATAGAGAACGTAGGGTATGGCAATGAAAAATGACAAAACCAACGTAAGTTTGAAAGGTGCGAAGAAAGGAGACGCAACGTCGGTTGCAATCATACTCGAATTTTCGGGCAGCGCCTCAAGCAGCGGCATAGCTAAAATCTGATACAGATCTTGCGCAAAAGCAGCTAGACAAAGAAACACAATGAGTACACTCAAAAGCGCTTTGAGAATACGACTGCGCAGTTCAATTAAATGAGAAATTAGGTTGTTAGCGTCAGACATCTATTGCTTTTTGTAAGGTTCTTGAACCGACTCTGCAGCTTTTTTAAGCTCATCGACACTTTGTTCAAGTTCAGGTGAAAGATCTTTAAGCCCTTGTTGCTCGGCTTTTTTCAAGTTTTCATGCAGTTCATGCACGCGCAGCTGATGCTCAACTTCTTGCTTAAAGCCTGTTGCAACATTTCGTACACTACGAATTGTATTGATAGTAGAGCGCATGGCACCCGGCAGTCTCTCTGGCCCCAAAATAAGAAGGGCCAACACGCCAACAACCAATAGCTCCCAAAAGCCAATATCAAACATTAGGATTTTTCTTTAACGTCGCTCTTTGTCTGCGTTGTAACAGGCTCTGAGGCTGACTTTTCTTCAACTTGCTTCTTTTGCTCAAAGTCCGCGTCTTTCTCTTCTTCGCTGACCGCTTTTTTGAAACCTTTGATTGCGCCGCCTAGATCAGTACCAATGCCTTTTAGTCGCTTTGTACCAAACAAAAGCACTACGATAACCAGTATGATCAGCAACTGCCAAATACTAATACCACCCATATAATTTATCTCCCTAACAACGATTGATACAGTATGCCACTGCACGCCAATGCTTTCACCTGAATATTTACGCCGATGAATAAAGATTGACGTTTTGTCTACGACAATTCATGCTCTGTGTATACTGAACACGAATAGTAAAACATTCAACTATTCTAATTTTTACAAGGAGTTAGTGAGCAATGCTTTGTCTTACTGTGGTCTATTGCCATTTGATGCTTACTGCCCCTTTCACTACCGTTCCTACCGACAGTACGGTGAAAGCCACTGCAAATGCGACCAGTGTGCATGAAGCCTATAGCCATGTTGATGCGCCTCCTCAGAATGCAGCCTTTCAGAACCTTGATGAGGATAGCGTATTGCATGCTTCACCACTTGAACACGACGAAGCATGGTTTGACATTTGGCAGCGCAGTTTCACAGACACCATGGACTTCACCGTAAAGCAGATTGATGGCTTGTTTGAAAATTCTGACGCACTTGGCGCTTCAAAGAGAAAAGAGGCTAGAGCCGAGGGTCGAGTTCAGTTAGCGTGGGAGCCAAGAAGTGGAATGCTGTCAGACACAGATTTACGCTTTCGCATTCGTGTGCGACTACCGGCATTAAAGGAGCGCGTCGATTTACTGTTGAGCGACAACGAAGACGAGACACAAACCAATACCATCCGTGCAGCCCGAGAAACGGGGAATAATAATAGAGATAGAACGACAATCGCCCTTCGCTTTCGCCCCGACCAAGACTCTCACTACTCGTTTCGAATTGGCGCAGGCCGCCGCGATCAGCTCTACGGTATGGCCAGATACAGAGATGCTTTCGCTTTTTCTAAACAATGGGCCATGCTTTATGACGCAGAACTTTACTACTACACCCGCGACCGCCTAGGGGCTGAATTCGGCGCAGCATTCCAATACGAAATAAACAAAAAACACTTAGTGCGGCAAAACAATCGGTTTTACTTTCGCGATGAAACTGATGATTGGCTGTGGCGACACGAAGTCCATCATTTGTTTTCAGTAGATAAGCATAACGCAATTATTCCTCACATAATGGTGGAAGGGTTAAGTCAGCCTAATTATCGAGTAGAAGAAGTCTATGCTGGTTTCAGATGGAGAAATAACACGCTTCGCGATTGGCTATTTTTTGAAGTGGAACCTTTCGTATTGTGGCTACGCGAAGAAGATTTTAAAACCTCATATGGGGCAGCACTGCGGGTAGAGGCCTATTATGGGAACAGCAATTAAATTAGAGCGTTAGCCAGCTGCCCCTTGATTTTATAACCTTGTTATAGCGAAATTCTTTAATATCATGCAAATAAAAAAGGCTGTTTATGAAACAGCCTTTCTCATCATTCGTACTTGGTAAGGAAGCCCCTATGGACGAAGTGCCCTATCACCACGTGCAAGACCACATACACCAGTGCGCGACGACTCGATAATCTCCGCACATTGACCCATCGTTGTAGCAAATGCATCGAGCTTATCTGTGGTACCTGTAATTTCAATGGTGTAATTGTTTACGTTCACATCCACAATACGCGCACGGAAGATATCTGCGTTTCGCTTAACTTCAGCACGTACTGACTCAGTACGCGTTGCAACCTTAATAAGCATCAGCTCACGTTCAATGTGTGTACCTTCAGTTAGGTCCACCACTTTAAGCACGTCAATAAGCTTATTTACTTGCTTAGTAATCTGCTCGATAACTTTATCATCGCCATGAGTGATGATCGTAAGACGCGAAAGACTCGCATCGTCGGTTGGTGCTACACACAGTGAGTCGACGTTGTACCCACGTTGTGAAAATACACCAACGATACGAGATAGTGCGCCAGGGGCGTTTTCCATTAATACTGAGATAATACGTTTCATCAGGTTCGCTCCGTCTTGCTTAAGCGCATGTCATCCATTGCGCCAAACTTAATTTGCATTGGATATACGTGTTCGTTTTGGTCTACTGCTATGTCCATAAACACTAAGCGATCTGTGTAGCTGAAACATTTCTCCATTGCTGCGTCTAGCTCATCGAGCTTGTCTACTTTAATGCCCACATGTCCGTAAGCTTCTGCCAACTTCACAAAGTCAGGCATTGAATCCATATATGAATGTGAATGGCGCCCTTTGTAAATCATATCCTGCCATTGTCTCACCATACCTAGAGCGCGGTTGTTCAATGAGATGATCTTGATGGGCAAGTTATACTGCAAACAGGTAGATAACTCTTGTATATTCATTTGAATACTGCCATCACCTGTGACTACTACAGACGTTGAAGTCGGATGCGCGAACTGAACGCCCATTGCAGCCGGTAAACCAAAGCCCATGGTGCCTAAGCCACCTGAGTTAATCCACTGACGCGGCTTATCGTAAGGGTAATAAAGCGCAGCAAACATCTGGTGCTGACCCACGTCAGAGCTTACATAAGCTTTACCGTCTGTATGCTTATACAAGGCTTCGATAACGCGCTGAGGTTTAATTACCTCTTCACCTTGGTTGTAATTTAAGCACTGACGAGAACGCCAGGTCTCAATTTGCTGCCACCAGTCGGCCAGCTTTTCGCTTTGACCTGATAAATCTTTTTTATTTACCTGACTGAGAATCTGGTCAAGAACCTTATCAACCGAGCCTACCACTGGTATATGCGCGTTGACAGTTTTAGAGATTGAGGCAGGGTCGATATCAACGTGGATAATATCTGCATGAGGGCAGAATTTATCTACATTATTGGTAACACGATCATCAAAACGTGCACCTAATGCAATAATACAATCGGCATTATGCATGGTTTTGTTCGCTTCAAGCGTACCGTGCATACCTAGCATGCCGATAAACTGCTTATGTGTGCCAGGCATGGCGCCAAGGCCCATCAATGTGCAGGTAACAGGGGCGTTTAACTTCTCAGCTAACTCAATAACTTTTGCTGACGCATCGCAGGCTACTGCTCCACCGCCAACATACAGTACAGGGCGCTCCGCTTTAAGTAACGACTCAACCGCTTTTTTAACCTGCTTAGGATGGCCTTTTTCAGTTGGGTTATAAGAGCGCATTGTCACGTCTGTTGGGAACACATACGGGTGCTCTTCGGCCACATTCACAATATCTTTTGGCAAGTCGACTACCACTGGGCCTGGACGCCCTGTGTTAGCGATATAGTAAGCTTTAGCAATCGCTTCTGGAATATCCACCGCGCGCTTTACCAAAAAGCTGTGTTTAACGATAGGGCGTGAGCACCCTACCATATCAGTTTCTTGGAATGCGTCTTCACCAATGTGCTTTGAAGGCACCTGCCCCGATAGAATAACCATCGGAATAGAGTCCATGTATGCGGTTGCAATACCGGTGATGGTATTCGTTGCGCCTGGACCTGATGTGACGAGCACTGTGCCGGTTTTGCCAGTTGAACGTGCGTAACCATCCGCCATGTGGGCGGCTGCCTGTTCATGACGTACGAGGACGTGTTTGACATCATCTTGCGCAAATAACGCATCATAAATGTCTAGTACGGCACCGCCTGGGTAACCGAACACGTGTGTCACTCCTACATCTTTTAGCGCTTCAACCACCATGGCTGCGCCCGACATCATTTTCACAGTGCTTTCTCCTGTAATGGGTTGGGGGGTTTGTCAGCGTACGTTGACGATGCCCCGACTATAACTAAGGTAATAGGAAGATAAAACACTAAATTCAGCAAAAGTGAGATATATATCCCAATAATCACAATAATTAGGATAAATATTTCGATGCTATGGATATTTTCACGAAAAGTAGGATATATATTTACACAAAATTAACACCAAAAGAAAAAACTAGGCTTCTTATTTTTCTGTGTAGACGGTTGGAATGAATAAACACAACCACTTAATCATCAAGGTCGATATCAAGGTCGCTGTTATCGCTTATGTCATCGTCATCAACATCGTCGACAGCAGGCTTTTTAGAACCATATATACTCGCCGTCTTCGGTCTGTTAATACGCGCTTGGTATTTTAACCACGCTTTTTCTTGTGGAGTGCCGGGCTCGCGATGTCCCAGTGCCGACTCCAAGTACGCTTGTTCTTCATCGTTCTCTGGCGTTATCTTTCCATCCACCAGTGCCGCAAACAAGCTTCCGTAGGTTTGAAGCAGTTTACTTTCATTTATGGAAAAGTCGCCAGAGCGGGCGAAACCATAAGGATAGTGTTTCTTATCTGCAAAGGGTTTTCTGGTAACTTGCTCTTTTGTGATCACAGACATCTTAACCTCTTTAATCGTGGAAACCCGAAATGATTGCTCAGAACATTGCCACAAAAATAGTTGGATGAAATAAACTACCGATTTAGCGCCTTAATCTTTTACACCAATATTCTTAGTTGGGTTTCGTTTTCCTGTCAAACTCTAAACGTCCTGTCGTAAAAACTTAATAATTCCCTTTGAGTCATTATAAAAAAGGGCCGCAAATGCGGCCCTTGTAAGAGTTTAAAACCTATTCGCGCTTTTCACTTACCCAAACGGTAATCGTGCCATCGACAACCACAGTACCTGACGCGTTGTACGCTTTTACTGCAATAGGTAGATCACCCGGTTTCCAAGCATCCGCAGGCACTTCAGCAACGCAGCGAATATCAGAGTCTGCTTTTGCTGGATATCTCACTTCCATACCTTTGGGGATCCACCTGAGGTTCTTGGGAATTGAGGCTTCGCACATGAACCCCATGGCCATTTCTAACCCGTTGCAAATAGCAATAACGTGAACCGTGCCTATATGATTTTCTACCCCTTTGCGTTTTTTGATGAGTACTTCACAGTAATTTGGTTTAATGTCTGTAATAAGTGGAGAAACAGTTGAAAAATATGGCGCTCTGCGCGCTGAGTACCAGCTAAAAAGCTTTTTGCCAAAGGGCAGTTTTAGAAATTTGTTGTAGGTATTGAGTACGTAATTCTTTGACATTGTTATCTTGCCACTTCATGTATGGTGAGAACAGTGGCCAATAAACTCATGCGCTTTTCTAGAACAATTCTCTAGTGCATATGCATCTGGTTTGACCAGCTTGAAGATTAACAAAATAATCGCATGTTACTTCTGTTGCAATAACCTTTTTGATAAAAATTAATTTACCTTGTGACAAATGTAAAAAAAGCAGCTCATAAGAGCTGCTTTAACGGTACTGATAACAGCTTAGTTAAGCTGCATGTCAAACCCTATGAAGTAAAACCTTCCACGGGCACTCGCCGGATAAGCAAAGTTCGTCAAGAAAGGTTCTTCGTTGGTAATGTTTTTAATACCACCGTACATTTTAACTGTGTCGGTAAGTACATAGGAGAAGTTAATATCGTGCTGGAAAAATTCATCCATTACGACAGAGTCATCGTAATCACCGCGTTCATACTCTTCGATTTCAACAAATGCAACTAACTGCTCATCCATGTACTGAGTTTGCCAACCGATTTGCAGATCCTGCCACTTCCACGTCACGGTAAAGTTGCCAGCCCATTCAGGGCGATTTACTTCACCAAGCTCTGGGTTAACTTCGGTAAGATCATTCGGGTTAGTAAACTGGTCAATCTCGTTCACCTTGGTTCCAGAGATTTTGGTTAAAAACGTATGGTCATCAATTTCAAAGTCATAGCCAACACTGAAATCAACACCTGATGTTTCTAAGCGAGCAAAGTTAACCTGTGTTGAACGCAAGAAGTTAAGGCCGCCGAACTGTGGTGAATTTGCATCGGTATTACGGGTAAACAAAGAGCAGAAATTTTCGTTTAAGTTTTCACCGATATAGCATCCATTAACAATATCATTAGAGCTAACCGAACTGATTGCTGACTCAATTTCGATGCTCCAGTAGTCAGCGGTCACTGACAGGCCTTCCAACCAGCTTGCCTGATATACGAAGCCCACTGTTGTCGTGTCGGCTGTTTCCTCTTGCAATTCTGCGTTACCACCAGTAACACCAGGGAATGCAGCAGATAGTGGGTCAGTGTAAACATACTCACCTGCGTCGTTGAACGGGTTGTAACCGATTGACTGGAAATCTGCTACACAGTTGGCTTGTATCTGATCAGCCGCAGCAGGATCATTACCGCGGATACCCGCAATCACGCTGGCATTACACGGGTCAGTAGGACGGAATGTTGTACCCACTTCAGGACCGAAAAGCTCTGTAATGTTTGGCGCACGAACAGCTTGAGACTGCGACAAACGAATCATAAGATCTTCGTGAGGCGCATACATTAAGTTTGCACGCCATGTCGTTGTGTCGCCAATAGTAGAGTAATCAGAATAGCGCGCAGCCAAATCTAACGTAAGTTCTTCAGCAAGCATCTCACCTTCAATTAGAGGAATAGAGACTTCAACAAATACTTCACTTACATCAAAGTCACCGGTTTCATTTGCCGTTTTAATAGACGGCTGGAATACCAGTGAGTTATTAGACGAATAGTCAGAGATAAATGTTCCAGCTTGGTACTGTGAACCCTCAGGAATAATACCAAGTTGCCAATTATCGAAGGTCGCTTCTGATTTTTCTTTTCTATACTCCCCACCTAGAGCAAAGAATATCGGACCATACGGAAGCTCAAAGTAGTCAGATGAATCACCAGATAGTGAACCACTCACCACGAACTGTTCGATGGTAGTTTTACTACGGCTGTCTTGCGTTACCCAATCAACCGCTTCTTGAGAAATTCCGCCTGCGCCAGCCCAAATATTTAGAGGTACACAGCTGCCGTCACCTGGAGTAAACGAAAAGTAACCTGGGTCATATACTGGGATATTAAATGCGGTGGTAACCTGAGGGGTATCTGCGTCTAAGTTCACACGACAGGTTGCCTCTCCCGTTGCAGGGTCTGTTACCGCGTCGATTGCAGAGAAGAAACGGTCTACTACAACAATATTTTCTGTACCTTCTTGCTCAAACTCGAATCTTCCGTAATTTAACGCAAGGTTATACTGCCAGTCGTTCTCTAGGAAGCCTTCTAGCCCAATAACACCACGAAGGGTTCTACGCTCGTTCTCGATTTTACCTTGACCAATGCCAATAGGATCAGCCGTAATGGCAACACCACCTATTTCGTTCGCTAACGGCTGAATGAAAGAAGGCAAGTAAGGGTTATCTGCTGCACCAAATAACAGGTCCCAGTATGAAGAGGGCTGGCTTTCATTTTCTGTTGTCTGAACAACGTACTTAAACTCACCAAACACGGTGCTTGTATCAGTAAGGTCGTAATGGCCTAACAGGTTTAACGCAATTTTGTCGTTTGGCGTAATTAGATAGCCACGCTGTTGCTGTATGGTGTTGAATGAATCACCGCCAAAGCCTTCAAAGTTTCCTGACACTAAACCATCTTGAATAGGTCTGTAAGAACCATCTTCTAACACGTTCCAGCAACCACCTAGTGCGCCAAATGATGCGGCGCCAAACGAACTGTTATATCCAGAGAACGAGTCCAGACAGTCTGGCGTACCGTTACCATCAAGGTCGATATTAGTTGCAGGATCAAACCCCTCAAACGTATAAGGGTTACCCGGTATGATGTAGCCATAACCTGAAGTGAACGGGAAAGTGCGATAAGGAAGAACAGCGCGAGGGTTTGCTGTCGCCGCGCGGTTAAACAGGGCTAGTTCTTCTGAAGTTAAATTCGGTTGGGTTCCAAAAGTATCTACGTAGTTTTGAATGAACGCATCCTGAGATGGAATGCTTAAACCGAAATTGAATAGGCCGGTGTTGTCGTAGTTATAGTATTGCGCCAAGTTTGGTGTACTAGCACCAATATCGCCTTGTTGGAATCGCAAAGCGGGGTTAGTCCAATCTCGCGCAGAGCCAATGATCAAACCATTGTCTCTTTCACTTACTCGCACACCTTCATCGTTTTGATACTCAATATTTATTGCAAAATTACCTCTGTCGTTGTCAAAGTTTTCACCATACAACGCAGACATACTAATTTGCTCACCATCGCCTTCAGACGAAATGCCCGTATTTACATCAAATTCAAAACCTTCATAGTCATCTTGCAAAATGAAGTTAACTACACCAGTTACCGCATCGGCACCATAAACGGCAGACGCACCACCGGTAAGCACTTCTACAGACTTAATCAGTTTTACGGGGATTGAACCCACATCTACCGCTGCAGAACCTGCAACACCGCCCACATGACGACGACCATTTACTAGCGTTAAGGTACGGTTTGAACCTAAACCACGCAGGTTAAGGATATTCGCACCGTCTGCAAAACCTGAGTCGATAGAGCTTTCCGCTGTGGTTGATGAAAACAGCGCAGGGATGTCGTTGATTACATCAGTTACGGAAAACTCGCCTGATAGCTGAATATCTTCTTCTGATATAGCCTGAACAGGTGAAGGAGATGCCAGGTTAGGATCTCGTGCTATACGAGAGCCTGTGACCACTACTTTTTCAACATCCTTTTCGTCAATAGCGGCTTCTTCCTGAGCCTGAACTGCAGTTGCACTTAATGCCAGTGCAGATGCTACTGCACACGCAAGTACAGTAAGCTTGTTTTGCTTTGATGAATCAAAAGCCATGTGTGTTTCTCCAAATATACTTTTTCGTTCCAGAACGCTCTTTCTGGCGCTTATTAAGGAGTCTAAAAGCGATGGTTATTTTTTATATGTCTGAGATATGCGTTTTACATAGTCTTTTTAGTTGCCACACTATGCTTAGCAAACCGTGTGGGTTTGCAAACTATGTGCCTACCAAAAGGCGAGTAGCTAGCTAATTTACCGCCAAAAAACGGCGCATTATGCATATTTACCCACTAAAATCTATTTAATATTCAAATTGATTTATTAACCCCCTACCAAACGCACATTTATTGTGCAAAAGAGCCAATAAAATTTAGATTTATCGAGAATTGGCCTGAAATCAAGGCGATTGCGCACCAAATGAGTGCGCACCGGGATGAATAAGGATTCATGAGAGTGCGTAAGTGCAGGTAGAATCAGTGCTAAAGCGCGATATAACAAAAAACTTATACTTTAGTATAGTTTTGGAAAAAGCAGCTATTGTAGTTTGTTTAAATACCTATCAATGTGCATTTGAAAACTTCTGTGATCTCGACACTTCACCGTTCCCTGAACTGATCTCGTTGTGTCAGCCGCGAGCGCGGGAAATCACGATTATCAATTGTTACGCCCTTATTTTTACTAAGGGCGCTAAATAGCTTTCCTTTTAAAGTGCTGCAATCTACAACAATTTCTAAGCTTTCCATGTAATCATCATCCTCTATTCTACGATTGTGAAAGTTGTTCACTTCACTGCCTCCTAATTTTCTACTAAGCGGTTGCTCAGGAATATCATGTAAACGCTGCCTGTTAAGTTTATTGATATAAGCTTCTGAAGTTTCGAGAATATTCGGCATAGCCTCTTCAGAGACTTCTGATCCTACGTTTTTTTTGTGCAAGGGTTTGACGTTTATTTTGTCGCTATATGAAGAGGCGTTATGTGGTTTTTCAGCATCCTGCACATCGACGTCATTTGCTGTATTAGTGAGCACCTTTTGCTCTAGCGAAAGCTGACTTTCACGCTTTTTAGGGAAACCTTTTAGTTTTAAAAACTTGTTTGGCTGCAGTAGTACCGCCTCTAGAATGCGTAGTTGGGGCCCCTGATGACTAATAGATTTAGTTTTTGTACCTATTGCTAACGCAAGCAATAGCAACCCATTGATTACGAAAGAGAGAAAAAGTGCTCGAAGAGTAGAATTGTTCGGTGAACTTGTTTGGGTGAAAAAGCGCCCCTGGTGTTCTACGTTATAAACCCTTAGCTCTTTCATCAATGCATCCGTTCATAAAAGCATGTAGCAATTGAGCATTAATCGAACAGAAAGTTCAGATAACTTTGGTGTAGAAAATAATGTTAATTATCAAATGTAATTGATGAGGTATGAAAGTGTGGAGCGGGAAACAGATTTGAACTCGTTGCGAAGCAATGGCCGACACTCGGTCGCGGGCCCATCAAGGGGTCGCACCAATACATCTGTAAATGTTTAGATTTTCGTGATGTTTGAAAATTTGGAGCGGGAAACGAGATTCGAACTCGCGACCCCGACCTTGGCAAGGTCGTGCTCTACCAACTGAGCTATTCCCGCATAGAGTCGATGCTTTGCATCTTTTAGATACTTACCGAACGTAAGTGAATTTGGAGCGGGAAACGAGATTCGCCAATTGGCCGACACTCGGTCGCGGGCCCACATGGGGTCGCGCTTTTCACGCCCACTGAAAGTAAATTTTACTATCAGCTTTAAAATTTGGAGCGGGAAACGAGATTCGAACTCGCGACCCCGACCTTGGCAAGGTCGTGCTCTACCAACTGAGCTATTCCCGCAACAAAAGAGGTACTTCGTTTGAAGTGGTGCGCATTTTACAAAAATTTTGGGGTAACGCAACCTTTAATTCTACTTTTTTTGTACCTCTTGGTCTGAATGCTTAAATCGTAAACACTTTCTCACGATAATAGCGCATTTCTTCAATAGACTCGCGAATATCATCGAGTGCCAAATGCACACCTTTCTTTTCGAACCCATCTAAAATCTCAGGTTTCCAGCGGCGGGTTAACTCTTTTATTGTGCTGACATCGATACTTCGATAATGGAAATAATCTTCAAGCTCTGGCATATACTTCACTAAAAAGCGTCTGTCCTGACCTATCGTGTTACCGCAAAGAGGTGATTTTCCTGCATCAACCCATTGCTCTAGAAATGCGATTGTTTGCTTGGCGGCTTCTTCCACACTAATTTTACTTTCTCGACAGCGCGCAGTTAACCCGCTTTCACCATGCACTCGTGTACACCATTCATCCATGTTGTCGAGCACGTCATCACTTTGGTGCACGGCTATCACTGGTCCTTCAGCCAAAATATTTAGCTGCGCATCAGTGACAATGGTAGCAATTTCCATCACCACACACGTTTCAGGGTCTAACCCAGTCATTTCCATGTCTATCCAAACAAGGTTACTGTCGTGTTTACTCATTACTTTCCTCATTGCGCTACAGGCATGGCAACCATGCCCTACAAACGGTATTATTGTCATAGTATACGTCAAACTAGAAAAGAATCGTGGCGAAAAAACCAAAACTTACACAACGACAGAAACGACAAGTAGCTGCAAATAGAAGCAAGCGCTTACAAGAGAAGCGCGGCACAAAAGGCGCTGCTAGCTTTGATGAAAGCACGTTAGAGAGCGGCACAGTAATTGGCCGTTTTGGTAAACATGCAGATGTTGAAGATAATGATGGCGCAGTTTCTCGATGCCATATTCGACGTACCGTAGACTCAGTGGTGTGCGGCGATAAAGTATTTTTCAGCAAAGGAGACGATGCCGAGTCAGGTGTAAGTGGCGTTATTGAAATTGTAAAAGACAGACACTCGGTTCTTACTCGCCCCGATTATTATGATGGCATAAAGCCTATAGCGGCGAATATAGACCGCATCATTGTGGTGAGCGCAATCTTACCAACCCTTTCCCTCAATATTATTGACCGCTATCTTGTGGCGTGCGAGGACATTGGCATCACGCCACTAATCGTACTTAATAAAGTTGAACTTCTGAGCGAAGAAGAGCGAGCAGAAGTGAATGAACAGCTCAAAACTTATGAAAAGCTAGGTTACGAGGTGCTATTTACTAGTTGTAAAACCGGTGAGGGTATCAGCAAACTTAATGAATACCTGAACGATAGCATTAGTGTTTTTGTAGGTCAGTCGGGGGTTGGTAAGTCGAGCCTTATTAATCAGGTTCTACCAGACGCCGATGAATTGACCGGTGATATTTCGGATAACTCTGGTCTTGGACAACACACCACCACCGCGGCTAAATTACTTCACTTACCTGCTGGCGGCGATTTAATTGATTCACCCGGCGTGCGGGAATTTGGCTTGTGGCATATTCCTACCGAGCGCATCACATGGGGCTTTATTGAATTTAGAGATTACCTAGGCGGCTGTAAATTTAGAGACTGTAAGCACTTGAATGACCCAGGCTGCCTATTAAGAGAGGCCGTTGAAGACGGTAAAATTAGCGCTGAGCGCTTTGACAGCTATCACCGAATATTAACGACCATGGAAGAGCAGCGGCCTAGTCATAGTCTGCCTCCAGGCTCGTAGTCGGCTTTTAGCATGCCATCCGTCTGGTTTCGCTGAATCAAGGTGGAACCTATTTTCACTATGAACCACGTGCTTATGCTTTTGCGTAAGCACTCATAACCCTAAAGTTGCTTTAAATACTACGACTTACTATACAATAGCGCTATCTATGCAGTGCGACATTACCTGCATAAAAGAAACGGAGATATTTTGTGTTAGATTGGCTTAAAGTTAATTTGCAATATGTAACCCCCAAGCACTTGCTTTCACGCCTAGTGGGCAAGCTTGCCGAAGCAGAAATGGGTAGCGTTACTACCTTTTTTATTAAGCTTTTTATCAAGCAGTATAACGTTGATATGACAGAAGCTCTGCATGAAGAGCCTGAGCATTACCGAAGCTTTAATAAGTTTTTCACTCGCCCACTTAAGCCTGAAGCACGTAGCATTGATGCAAATGACGACGTACTCATCCACGCAGTTGACGGAACAGTGAGCCAGTTTGGTGACATTCATAGCGACAGCATCTTTCAAGCGAAAGGACACGACTTCAGCCTAACCACACTGTTAGGTGGAAAGCCCGATATTGCAGCGCCATTTAAAAACGGTAAGTTCGCGACCATTTATCTTGCGCCGCGCGACTATCACAGAATTCATATGCCTGTTGAAGGCACGCTTACAGATATGCTTTATGTGCCCGGTGAACTCTTCTCGGTAAACCCACTAACTGCGCAAAATATTCCCGGCCTGTTCGCCCGCAATGAACGTGTCGTTGCGCTTTTCGATACGCCTGTGGGAAAAATGGCGATGGTACTTGTTGGCGCAACGATTGTTGCCAGTATTGAGACTGTATGGGCAGGTACTGTTACCCCACCAGCGGGAAAAAACGTTCAACACTGGTCGTATGAAAAAGATAGTGAAGCAGCGGTGAAGCTAGAAAAAGGCGCCGAACTGGGTCGCTTCAAACTAGGGTCTACTATTGTGGTATGCTTCGAAAAAGACATGATTGACTTTGAGGAGCTAGCCTCTGGTATGGTCACCCGTCTTGGTGAGCCTATGGCATTGAAAGCGTCAGCACGCGATGACGAAGTAACAGAACAGCCTCCCCTAGACACAAAAGATAGTGGATCCGTTTTAGACGACTCAGGCAGTGACGCTAAAAAGGAAACGCCATCAGAGGGCGCCGACAGCTAATCTATGGATGCTGTTAAAAAAAGCCTGATATCACTTCATTTCACCGTAATCTTACTTGGTGGTACAGCTCTCTTCTCGAGGGTTGTGCCTCTAAGTGCCAGTGATATAACGCTGGTACGTTCAATATTTGCGTGCATCGCGCTGTTTGCGTTTTTAAAGCTGGCAAATAACAAAATAAAGCTTAATTCGAAAAAAGATTACGGCGTCGCGCTAGGTTTAGGTGTACTTATGGCACTGCACTGGGTGACGTATTTTGCTGCGATGCAGTTTGCTGGGGTGTCCGTGGGCATGATTGCTCTGTTCACGTTTCCGGTAATCACCGTACTTATTGAACCTTTTTTTGAGCGCGTACGTTTGGTATGGCAAGACATCGTATCAACCCTCACCGTCATTGTCGGCGTTTACCTTATTGTGCCAGAAACGTCCCTTGAGAATGATGTGACACTGGGTGTTTTGATTGGCATTGCTTCTGCTATTCTATATTCGTTTAGAAACCTCATTCATCGCAAGCATTTCAAACACTACAGTGGCGCACAGGCTATGGCATGGCAGACGTTAGTTATCAGTGCTTTAATGTTGCCCGTCGGCAGTGAAGCCATTACTTCTGCTTCAGCTAATTCTTGGTTAATGCTGCTATTATTAGGCACGGCGTTTACTGCCCTTCCCCATGCATTAATTGCAGCAAGCCTTCGACATCTTAGAGCGAAAACCTTTTCTCTTATTGCCTGTATGCAGCCGCTTTATGGCGTTTTTCTAGCCATTATTTTATTAAATGAAAAGCCCGGTTGGAGTGCGTTAATTGGCGGTATACTGATCACGTCTGCGTCAATCTACGAAACACTTAACACCCATAAATTGCATAGCGCTAACGACTCGTAACGCTCTGTTTTTAACGCAAGGATCTCTTCGCCTATGTTAATTTTTGCGCACCGTGGAGCCAGTAAGGCGGCACCTGAAAACTCAGTAAAAGCATTTAACCTTGCCTTTGAACAAAATGCAGACGGCATTGAATTCGATACCTATCAGCACGACAGCGGCATTGTGGTGTTTCACGACAGAACGCTGGCACGCAGGGCCCGAGAACCGGGCTATCTGCTGGACACGCAGTGGGAAACGCTAAGGAAAATGGATATTGGTGAAGGCGAACGCATTCCAACCCTTGCGGAAGCCCTTAACTGTGTTGCAGTTAATAAATGGTGCAATATTGAAATAAAGCACTTACAGGATGTTGATGGCTGGGTACATGAAGTTAAAACTGCTGTACAGCAAAGCGACATTGACACTGAAAAATTACTTATTTCTTCATTTAACCATCACTGGTTACAAGCTATTGCATCACGTTGGTCAGACGTAAAGATTGGTGCCTTGTCTGCCAGTTATGAACTAGACTGCACGGCAAGTGCACGCGCTCTACATGCATATTCCGTGAACATAGCTTTAGATGCCGTTGACAAGGAGTTTGTGCAAACAGCGCAGCAAGAGGGTTTTGACGTATTTGTTTACACCGTTGATGAGCCAAGAGATATGTTAATGCTTAAAGCGTGGGGAGTAGCAGGGATATTTACAAACGTACCCGATACCGCTCGCAAAGTATTACTTTAATCCTTGTGCTTTTAAACACAAAAACGAGCCATTGGCTCGTTTTTTTTCTGTCAGCAACCCAGACTACTTATTTAAGTTCGGTGGACAGATGCTCTGAAAAGACGGTGCGCTTGCAGCATTTGCACTGTCTACACAAACGCATATTTACCCAGTGACCCGCTACAATTAACGCCGCACCAATAGCAATGGTAAAGGGCTCGTAGTGATGGCCGAAAATATCTTTGTGCCAGTAGATGGCTCCACCTGTGAAAAGCAGCGCGAGTGGGTAATATTTACCGTGGTAGCGAATAGCGCCGCTAAGCAAAGCAACTGCACCTACGATAAGAGAAAACGTTAAAATTGTTCTTTCAAACCATACTTGCGCAAAAAAGCTTGAACCTATAAGCGGTAGCAGAGGCACCAAAACAGGCAGCGCTAGACAGTGCAGCGCGCACAAACCGGACACCCAGATGCCAAGTTTGTCTAGTTTTGTTGGATTCTCGTCAATTGGAGTCATTACTCTAATTACCACCGTAAAAGAAAATTTGTTCGCGGCATCATCGCCAGATGACGTTATATTATAACAGACTATTTAAAATGCGAAACGTTCACACATTAAATTTTGATCTTAATGAGATTAAAATAGACTAATTAAGTAGCGAAGACGTTGGAGAGACACTTGTAAGAGATGCTGTATGCGCGTGTTTTTCAGCAAATTGTTTAGCCACTTTAGGTGCGTGTGAAAAATAGTCGGCGACAGAGGTTAGCGTAAACCCTTCCCCTTCAAGTGAAGGAAGATGGGTGTTTAAGAAGTCTATCGTTGCAGGATGAGGATGGCCAATAACAACCACGTGCCCGTCTCTTTTAGCAATTTGCTTCATTTGATTAAACTGTTTAAGCAAGAACCTTGGGTCTAACTTATGATCAAGAAATACCTGTCGACTAGCATTAGGCACTCCTAGTCGCTCTGCAATTTCTTCGCCTTTCGTTAGCACCGTTGTGCGACTGTCGACGAAAAATAAACCTTGGCGCTTTACTTCTTTTAACAGTGCCTCCATCGCCTCATGTTGCCCAGTAAACGCGCTCCCCATATGATTATTAAGTCCCACTGCGTTGGGTAAACTTTTAATCGCTTTACGTACGTTATGCGTTATCGCTCCGGCAAACATATCTGTAGTCAGCCCAAGGGGCCCCATATCCTTACCGTTTTGCGCTTGCATAGGCATATGCAGCATAATCGCTCTGCCTTCTTGATCTGCGCGCCTTGCGATCTCAGAGGCCAATGGAGTCTGTGGGAGAATAGAAAAAGTAACTTCTTTAGGGAGAGAAAAAGCAGCGACATCGGACGGCCTGTACCCCAGGTCATCTAATATTATTATTATGTCTGACTTTGCTTTTACTTGAAGGCTAATTAGCCCGCATAAAACAAAGATTATACAAGGCATTAGCAGACGCAAAAGCATCTAAATTACATCCATTTTTCTTCATTATTATTAAGCGTAAGCGCACAATGTGGGCTGTCACCCATTGCTGGAATTTCTAGAATACCAACAACTGATTCAGTTTCAACTTTGTTTGTGCATAACCGTGCTAATCGAGCCAGGCGCTTGGATTAAGCGCCTTTCCTTTGTGACGGATTTCAAAATAAAGATTGGGGTATTCCTGACCACCGCTTCGGCCAACAAGCGCAATACGCTCCCCCTGCCTTACATCGTCGCCTGCTTGTTTAAGCAGAGCCTGATTGTGCCCGTAAACGCTCATGTAACCTTTACCGTGATCAACAATGGCAACTAATCCGAAGCCTCGAAGCCAGTCTGCATATAACACCTTACCAGGCGCAATACTATTGACCTGGTCGCCTTCTGCACCATCTATGACAATGCCCTTCCACGACACCTGACCTTGGCGGCGACTTCCAAATAAGTTACGTATTCTTCCGTTCACGGGCGGGGCGAGCTTTCCTTTAAGTTTCGCTAAACCCGCCATCGACACTTCCGCTTCTCTTGCCGCTCTCTCTGCAGCGATTCTCGCTGCTTCAATGGCATCTTTAAGCGCTTTTTCATCGGCTTGCAGTGACGCAATTCGTTGATTTTCTGAAGCTATCGTTTTGTTTATTTTCTTCAGTGTGGTCTTTCTGTCGTCCTGACGGGTTATCAAGACCGCGCGTTGGCCCTCTTGTTCCTCTTTAAGCGCCGCGAGTGACTGCGCCTTCTCATCAAGTTCAGCATTCACTTCTTCCAATCTCGCCACATTCGAGCGGAAGCTTTCTATTTCTTTCTGACGGGCTTTTGCAACGTATTGATAATAGGTAATAACCCGCTCAAATGTGCGAGCATCATCTTGGTAGAATACCATTTTTGCGTAGTCGTAATGCCCTGCCATAAATGCACTTTTAAGCTGGCTGGACAACAAAGATTGCTGTTTTCGGATGGCTGCTTTAAGCGCTTCCTGTTCGCTTTCAAGTGTGGCTTGTTCTTTTTGAACGTCTTTTAACGCTTGGCCGGTTGTCGCCAACGCTTTAGCGACTTTTGCAATTTCAAGCTCTGAAGCTTTAAGCACATTCTCAAGTTCTTGTGCACTGGCCTTATTGTTTTCTAGCACCTGCTGACGGGCGCGAAGTTCAGCCTGAAGTTCAGCTAATTTCTCTTTTTGAGCACTGGCATTACTTACTTGCGCAAAAGCACTACTTCCAATCGGCAGCAAAGTGAGGGCAATAATGCACCCGATGATTGAAAATAATGACCGTGCTGACATAACGTGCGCTTAAAACCTCAACTTATATCAATAATGAACTACCTGGTTTCATCATTGCTGCTAATAACCCAATCCAGTGTATCTGACGACTATCCATAAGCCCAGTGCAATTTATCCGTAATATCAATCATCTAAAGTATTTGACTAAGATGTACTACGCCTTGGACACATCTTACGTGAAGGTAGGCTGGTTTCTCGCCCAGTTTTCTATATACTTTGCACACTTTTCATGGTCTGTAGACAGGGTTAGAGGTAATGGATCAACTAATTGAATTTGCTAGCAACAATTTTATTCTTGCTGGTATTTGGGTTGCACTGATTGCGATGTTGATATTTAGCTACATCAGTGCATGGACATCGCCGGTAAAAGAGTTGAGCACTCACGAAGCAACACTTCTAATTAATAAAGAAGATGCAATAGTGCTAGACACACGCCCTGCGAAAGAGTTTAAGTCTGGTCATATTTTGGGTGCCAGACAAATTAAACCTGAAGAGTTGCGTGAGAAAAACTTTAAGAAACTTGAAAACAGTAAAGACAAACCCATTATCGTAGTATGCGCTATGGGTAATCAGGCTCGTGGTACAGCAAGCGCGATGCAAAAAGATGGCTTCGCTAATGTGAATGTATTAAAAGGCGGAATGAACGCATGGCAAAGCGCCAGCCTTCCCGTTTCTAAATAACAGGTAACCTTTATGAGCAAAGTAGAACTTTACACCAAGGGCCATTGCCCCTATTGCCACCGTGCAAAAGCACTGTTGACGCAAAAAGGTGTAGAATTTATTGAATACCCGATCGATGTTAAGCCTGAGCTGCGCGACGAGATGATCGAGCGCGCCAACGGCGGCTGGACTGTTCCGCAAATTTTCATTGACGATCAGCACGTTGGTGGCTGTGATGATATGATGGCTTTAGAAGCACAAAGCAAACTAAATCCGATGTTGGGTTTAGCGTAAGCGTCAGCGCATACAGCAACGCACTACATTAAATTAAAACGACAATTAAATAGGAAATACCATGGCTGACGAAAATCAGACAAACAACGGCGAAGCAGCAAGCGCACCTGCGCAGCAAGGTGCTCAGTTCAATATTCAGCGTATTTACACAAAAGATATTTCTTTTGAGTCTCCAAACGCACCTGCTATTTTCACTAAAGAGTGGAAGCCAGAAATTAAACTAGACATCGACACTAGCACGAACAAGCTAGAAGAAAATGTGTTTGAAGTGGTGCTTTCAGTTACCGTTACAGCAACACTTGGCGAAGAAACAGCGTTCCTTTGTGAAGTTCAGCAAGCAGGTATCTTTGCCATTGGCGAAATGCCAGATCAAAACAAAGCACACACGCTAGGTTCGTTCTGCCCGAACATGCTATTCCCATATGCGCGTGAAGCTATCTCTAACCTGGTTAACCGTGGAACTTTCCCTCCACTTAACCTAGCACCTGTAAACTTTGACGCTATCTTTGCCGCTTACGTACAAAAACGTGCACAGCAAGCGCAAGGCGAAGCGCCTAAAATGGACGCCTAATTAGGTGACCATAAAGGACGTGGACATGAAGTCGAATTCGGTTTCAGAGTCGGTTTCAGTATTGGGGGCGGGGTCTTACGGCACCGCCCTTGCTTTTTGTCTTGCCAGAAATGGCAACCCAACACTGCTTTGGGGCCGTGATGAAAAGCACATTGCTGAAATGGCGGCGAATCGCGAAAACACGCGATACCTCCCTGGCGCTACGTTTCCCGAAGCGTTAGTTGTAAACGCAGATTTAGAAGACGTTGTTGCCGCAAGCCGAGATATATTGGTTGTGGTTCCAAGCCATGCATTTGCAACCATGCTTCACAGCTTAAAACCATTGCTAAAACCGCATCAACGTATAATTTGGGCGACTAAAGGGCTCGAACCTAAAACCGGCCGTTTACTTCGTGATGTAGCGGAGGAAATACTGGGTACTGACTATCCCCTAGCCGTGTTATCAGGACCTACCTTTGCAAAAGAAATGGTAGCAGGATTACCTACCGCCATCTCGCTCTCATCCACTGACGATACCTTAAGCGATGAATTTGCAGCAAAATTGCATTGTGCAAAGTCGTTCCGCGTTTATAAGAATTCAGACTTTACCGGTGTTCAGTTAGGTGGAGCGGTTAAAAACGTTATCGCCATTGGCGCAGGACTAGCCGACGGCCTAGGGTTTGGTGCCAATGCACGTACTGCACTGATTACTCGAGGCTTAGCAGAGCTTACGCGTTTAGGTGTAAAGCTGGGGGCGAATCCAGAAACCTTTATGGGTATGGCCGGCCTTGGCGACCTCGTACTAACTTGTACCGATAATCAATCGCGTAACCGCCGCTTTGGGTTGGCATTAGGCCAAGGCAAGAGTGTCGATGTGGCTATTGAAGAAATTGGTCAGGTGGTTGAGGGTTATCGCAATACCGAAGAAGTACATATTTTGTCAAAGAAAGTAGGCGTGGAAATGCCTATTTGTGAACAAATTTATGCCGTGCTTTATCACGGAAAATCGCCTAAAGATGCAGCGTTAGCCCTGCTAGGACGAGACTTAAAGCAAGAAGCTTAATAAGTAATTGATGGTCTTGGCTAAGCGCTAAAGACCATCACCCTCTTAACGATTCTTTTTCCCTAATTTTTCGCCAGCTTTCAAAGCTGCATTTATCGCCCTTCCCTCACCATTATTATTTTCTTATTGCTATGATAGCTATGCTGATTATGTTTATAACGTTTAGCTTTTTTTACTTTTTTATAGGGTGAATCTACAGCCACGTAGCGATTACCATGCTTGCGATAATAACGATTATTCGCAACGTAGTAATGATTGTTATCGATAATCTCTACCCTATGCGCACCTGGTAATACATTAACGTACAGTCCAATTTCAGGAAAGCGTATGGCTACGTCAATAAGCGGGCGAGCAGGTTGGGTATAAAAAAAGCCCCTACACCGGGGCTTCATAAAAACGAATGTCTTCAGGCTGCTTTATCCGTCTTGTGTTATCGCGCTCCGTCGTAACCTAATTGGCGCCAGCTTTCATAAACAAAAACCGACACTGCGTTCGACAGGTTCATACTGCGACTATCTGGCAACATAGGAATGCGAACGCGCTGCTCTGGAGGTAGCGATTGAATGTAATCGTCTGGTAAACCGCGGGTCTCAGGGCCAAAGATTAGCGCGTCGCCTTTTTTATAAGATACATCGCTATGAAACGCTTTTCCCTTCGTCGTACAGGCAAATACGCGGTTTGGCTTTGCATCCTCAAGGTAGGCTTCTAAATTTGCATGACGCTTAACGTGAGCAAATTCGTGGTAATCTAAGCCAGCACGGCGAACACGCTTATCGTCCCACTCGAACCCTAACGGCTCAATCAGGTGCAGCGTAAATCCACTATTTGCACATAAACGAATGATATTTCCCGTGTTAGGCGGGATCTCTGGCTGATAAAGTACGATATCGAGCATGCCTTTCTACACTACCTTAATAGTTAATCACTCGGCTATTTTATAACGAAACTGAGGTTACCATCATCTTTGACGTTGTTTTTATGGCTAGAAAGCGGCGCTTTCTGTCAAACGAGGTTATTGCTAACGCTAATCAAAGGCTAAAAAGTCGAGAATACGTTTAACGGAACGCTCGCGTATCTCGTCAGATTCAGTAAAAAGCTCATGATAAGCACGATGCACAATTTCAAGCGTTGCATTGGGCATTAGCTGAGCGACACGCCTTTGCCGCTTATTATCAATAATCGCGTCATCATCGGCGCTAAGTACCAGAGAAGGCGTTGAAATCCCTCTTGCACTGTTTTCAATTTTATTCATTGCCTGATGTGCTGCGGCCAGCCATTCAGTAGTTACACCACCAAGCTGAATTTCTTGCTCTTCATCGTACAATTCACGAAACAACGCATACCGCGCTTTACTGTGAGTGAGCTTATTCAATGAAAAAGGAAATGCGATATAGGGTGTTTGTCCAAAGAAATAACCCGCATCTTTCTTTGTCATTCTATTTACGGCAAGCCCCGTGCGAATTAATCCGTTTGCTAGCCAATTAGGCAAGGAAGGCTTAATGCCAAACATGGGCGATGCAAGGACCGCTTTGGAAAATAGATTGGGCAAGCGCAGTAAAGTAAGCGCACCAATCGCGCCACCCATTGAATGACAAATTAACTGCAGAGGGCCTTGCTGCAACGGCTTAACAATGGTCTCTACAAACGTGACGAAATCATCGACGTAGTCATCAAAGTGCGCTACATAACCGTGCTGAGGATCCCTTGTCATTCTATCTGACAAGCCTTGACCTCTGTGATCTAAGATAAAAACAGCAAATCCGTTTTGATATAAATCGTAAATAAACTCTTTGTACTTTAGATAAGATTCTATACGCCCCGAACAGATGACTATTGTTGCTCTTGGTGATTCGGGAATGCAATGCGCAAAACGCACTGTGATGTCACTTTTGCCGAGGAAATGGCCCTGTGTAACATTGTCTAACCAAAAAGGATTAATATGCGAGGCAAAGGTGCTTGCTAAGTTATTTTCAGACGTGAGCGTCCAGTTCATAAATCCCCTTTCTACAATAAAGTTGCGCTTAAATACGGCCAGTAACCACTGTCGTTGCCCTATTCAGCACTTGGGAAAAGACAGAGTAACGCGAAGCCCACCGCGCTCAGCAGGTTCAGCGATAATACGGCCATGATGCAACTCAACCGCCGCTTTTGCAATGGATAAACCCAAGCCAACGCCACCGGATTCACGTTCCCGAGCAAGGGAGGCGCGGTAGAAGGGAGAAAATATGCGGTCACATTCTTCAACCGTTAGTCCCTCGCCATCGTCTGTAATATGAATGCACCAGTGCTTGTAATCCTCGCTAAATGAAATATGCGTAATAAATTTACTGTGCCTAATAGCGTTGCGTAGAACATTCTCTACTGCACGGCAAAGCATCATACTGTCGATGAGTACGATCGTTTTGGGAATATCGTCTATTTGCAATTGCTTGTTCTTGTTCGCCGCTTCAAAGTGAGCATCGGTAAAGACATCGTTTAGCACTAGGGTCAATGCTTGTCGCTGCATTGTCGCCTCTCCAGATTCTGCGCGGCTTAACGTAAGTAGCTGCGCCACAAGCGCTTCCATTCGATCAGCTTCTCGCTCAACGCGGGACAGAGTATCCGGGTCTACATTTTGCTGATGAGCCAGGCCAAGCGCCATTTGCAGTCGTGCAAGAGGCGAGCGTAGCTCGTGAGACACATCTGCTAACAGGCGCTTTTGCGCTCCCCACATCGACTCTAGCTGTTCTGCCATCTTATTAAAATCACGAGCAAGTTGCCCCAGTTCATCTTGACGCTTCTCAGCCCCTTCAACCCGCGTTCGCCAATCTCCGCCCGCTAAACGCTTTGCTGAGCCTTGAATATGCAATATCGGCGTCGTGAGCGATTTAGCAAATAACCAGCTTAAAAGGATGGTGGTAATAAGGGCGATGGTCAAAAAGAGTAATATCGGAGGGGTTCTCTTTTCGGGCATATCTAGCTTTGCTGAGAAAAGCGCAAAGCGTTTGCCCTCTCGCTCAAAAAATAATGGGCCTATAATTTTAAATGCGCCTCGCTTAACCGCAATGGGTGACGTTTGATTTACCAGGCGCAGTAAGTCAGCTACATCGTTGTCTCGCAGCGGTGGGCCACCAACTGATGTTAAGCTGTTATCTTGGACGTTTACGGCAATCAACCGTCCTCTTACACCCCGAGAACTCCGCTCGAGCGCTGCCTCTAATGGCATTGTTTGCAATCGGTCACGCTGCATGCGTTCAATTGCTTGGTTTAAGTCAGCCACTTCACGGGGCTTCATCTGCACCACTTGCAGGTCTTCGAAAAACAGGCGGCTTCCCCATATTGCCAGAAGAGCAGTAACAATAAAGGTTGCCCAAAACCAAAGAAAAATGCGCCCCATAATGGCACGCGTTGGATTTATGCTGCGTAATATTTTTACCATTAATGGGTCCCAGTAATTAACATATACCCTACGCCCCGGATGGTTTTAATTTTTTCATCGACGGCTACTGCACTCATTTTCTTACGCAGGTTGCTAACGTGCATATCGATGCTGCGGTCAAACGCTTGAAGCGGTTTGCCCAGTATCTTTAAGCTTATTTCTTCTTTCGTCACTCGCTGTGCAGCATTTAGCATGAGCAAACGTAAGATCAAAAACTCAGTAGTGGTAAGTGTAAGTTCAACATCATCGACTTTGGCAAGCTGACTACTTGGACTTAAAAAGATCCCATTTACAAACAAATCCTGCTCAACGGCTCCTCCCGTTGCTGAGAGGTTGTGTCGACGAACAATGGCCTTGATACGGGCCACTAGTTCTCTATGGTTAAATGGCTTAGGCAAATAATCATCTGCGCCCATTTCAAGACCTAAAATGCGGTCGTAGTCATCGCCTCGTGCCGTAAGCATAAGTACAGGCGTACTGTGGCTTGCTCGCAACTTTTTTAAGACATCGAAGCCGTCCATTTTCGGCATCATTACATCAAGCAAAATCAGGTCGTAATGACGCCCTGAGATAGCCTCCGACAAGCCTTCTTCGCTATCGTTTTTCACCTGAACCTGATAGCCCATACCGGACAAGTACGCCGAAAGCATTTCTGTAAGCTCAAGGTCATCATCAATAACTAGAACTGACTGCAAGTGAAAATCTGAACTCATGGTATTAAACTCTTTTGCTGCAAGATTCATGAAAGTGCCTGTAAACGAAGTAAACTTCAACTCACGCTTGAAGCGAAGCTTTCAAACATTGCCGAAAGCGAAAGTCAAACGCATACTATAACTTTTCAGACCTTTACAATTACAAAACGGCATCACCTTTACATAAGCTTTACAGTACGTTGACAGCTTTCCTTGTTGAGAAAGCTACTATTATCGTGTCCTAACAAAAAGGAGACGACAATGAAAAAGGTATTAATTGCTAGTGTTACTGTAGCGGCGATTAGCTTAAGCGGCCTAACGTTGGCTCAGCCCGCGGGCCCTGGTATGCGTCACCACGAACCGGTTAAAGAAATGGTTAAACACCTTCGCGGCATAGGCTTGAGCGACTTGCAGCGTGAAGAAATAAAAACTCTGGTTAGCGCGTTTAAAGAGGCCAAGCCTCGACCTGTGCGGGGAAGTGTTGACAAGCCCGATTTTGATTTTGAGACCGCCTCTGAAACCCAAATCAGTACATTTATACAAACTCAATTTGAAGCGCGTGAGACTCAACATTTTGCTCTTGCACAACTTCGCCATGACATTTTCAACGTGCTAACTGAAGAGCAGCAAGCAAAAGTTTTAGCTCGAGAAGCAAAGAGAGAAGCTAAAAAAGAAAACCGTCGCAATGCATCTGAAGAGAAAAAAGCGCAATTTGCGAAACGTTTAGACAGAGAAGGTAAAGATAAAAAATTCTCTCATCACAACCGTAAAGGCCATGAACATAAGCGCGATGGCCTGCCATTCGAAGGCATTGAGCTAAGTGATACACAGAGAGAGAGTCTTAGTGCACTTCGGGAGTCTTTTAAAGACACCGCCGAAGCAAACAGACAAATCATGCGTAGCTTTAAAGATGCACAGCGCGAATTAATTCGTAGCTCGTCATTCTCGCAAGCTTCCTGGGAAGCGCTTGTTACGAAATACAAGGACGACATTATTAGCGCTGGTGTGGAGAAAGCCAAACATCGTCAAGCCATGTTTGCCTTACTTACCGATGAGCAAAAAACGGAACTAAAAACCCACCGTGAAGATGAGCGTAAAATACGGGATATATTTAGATAAGACCTACCTGTGTCTTTGACCGATTACCCACTATAAAAAGTGCTGGCCTAGTCCAGCCTTTTTTGTTTCATCTAATAAATCAGCATGCCCGTTCAGACAAACTCTACTGACCTTAAAAGGCGTATTAAAAGTTCGGTTTCACCGGTTTGTAGTCTGGCGATAAGAATAATGGCGACGTTATTACTAAGTCTGCCGTCGCTGGCGTGCAGGCTACAGGCACATTCCAGACCGAGCACAATCGCAGCAGCGCTTTAACATCCGGATCATGTGGCGCTGGATTTAGTGGGTCCCAAAAAAAGAAAAGTGCATCAAGTTTATTTTCAGCGATGAGTGCCCCTATTTGCTGGTCGCCACCAAGCGGGCCACTTTTATACCGAGTGACATCAAGTCCGGTTTCGCTGGCAATGAGGCCGCCGGTCGTTCCTGTTCCCACTAAATTGCATTGTTCAAGTACGTTAATGTGTTGCTTGACCCATGCTAACAACTCAGGTTTTTTATGATCGTGCGCAACAAGCGCCAAGGTAAGTTTGCCCATTTGATTTTCCGGTTATTCCAAAACGTATTCACAGCCGAGTGTAGGTTTTCATCCACTCGTTAGACACTTTAAGATAGTTCAATGTACTAATTAAAAGACCACGCCAACAGGCAAGCTGTTCAGTTCGTTATGGTTATGCGACAACGTATATAAATATTCAGTTTTCTTGCTCGCGTTGTCAACTGACTGTAACAACTATAAATGTACTATTACTTAATTCGTTACCGGCGAACTGCGCGAAACACCAAAACAAAATATTTATACATTTTTATTGAATAAAAATTCAATATCGTTAGAATAGTCGACGGTTAAAGCATCCAACCCACTTATTTAGGGTTGTAACATGATAGGAATTGATGATGGCACAACCAACTCACGTTGTTGGTTCAACCACTAGCAACGACAAAGAGTTTACCTCTCCCCTGGCTGGCTACACCTTGCATAGCGCACGACGATGCGTGTGCACTCCTATGCGCATTCTGTAGCACACTTTTTACCTTTGTAATGTGGTCGCGGTTAGGCAAGAATTTACGCCCAACCAGTTTACAAAGGTAAAAAGTGATTTTTTCTCCTTTTATTGAATTTTAAATTATGTACAACGTTTCAATTATCGGTGCCAGTGGTTACACAGGGGCACAACTTGTTCAGTTGGTGAATCAACATCCTACGTTAAAACTAGCGGGTACCTACGTGTCTGAAAATAGCAATGACGCTGGTAAAGATATCGCAGAGCTACATGGCAATTTGGCTCACGTGAACGCTACGCTTACACCTATTTCAAATGCTGCATTAAAAGAGATGGCAGATAACGTTGATTTTATCTTCCTAGCCACGCCCCACGAGGCCAGCCACGACTGGATGCCAGTGCTATCTTCAGGTAAAGCCAAAGTACTCGATTTATCCGGCGCATTCAGGCTAAAAGACACCCAAGTTTTCGAACAATTTTATGGCTTTCCCCATACGCAAGAACAAAGCCTAGCTCAGGCTGTTTATGGTCTTGCCGAATGGCACGAAGCCCAAATTGCCGGTGCCGATGTTATTGCTGTGCCGGGTTGCTACCCCACTGCGAGCCTTAGTGCACTTAAGCCTCTTGCTCACCATAATTTGCTGGATGAAAGCGTACGCCCTGTGATCAACGCCGTATCTGGTGTATCCGGTGCGGGCAGAAAAGCTAGCCTTACCACCAGTTTTTTCGAAGTAAGCCTGCAAGCATATGGCGTGCTAGGCCACCGTCATACGCCTGAAATAGAAGCATATTTAGGCACACCGGTTATCTTTACGCCGCACTTAGGAAACTTCAAAAGAGGAATATTGGCGACGGTGACGGTTAAAGTTAAAGCTGGTACCACCAGCACCCAACTTGAACAAGCGTACACTGACGCCTATGCTGATAAACCCATTGTGCGGTTGCGCAAGAGTTTTCCAAAAATTGACGACGTTGCCCACACCCCATTTGTCGATCTTCACTGGAAGTTAGACGAGGCATCTGGGTATGCAGTGGTAACAGCGGCCATAGACAACGTGATGAAGGGCGCGGCCTCGCAGGCTATACAGTGCCTGAATATAATGACGAAACAACCAGTAGAAACAGGGTTAGTACTATGAGTGTTTCACCTATTGTAATTAAAGTTGGTGGTGCATTACTTGACGATGCAGCGGCAATGACGCGCTTATTTTTAAGCGTAAAAGAAGTTCAAACCATACGCCCCGTCGTTGTGGTGCACGGCGGCGGCCCGTTAGTTGAAACCCTAATGGCGAGCCTGGGCCTTCAAAGTACAAAAATTGATGGCCTTCGCGTTACGCCCGATGAGCACATGCCTTATATTTGCGGCGCACTTGCAGGCTCTGCGAATAAACAGCTTTGTGCAGCGGCACTAGCCACGGGTATTACTCCAGTTGGTTTATCTTTGCTTGATGGAAATATGGTGGTATGCGAGCCACTTGCTGACCAATATGGCGCCGTGGGCGTGCCTTCGACAGCTGATGCATCTTTTTTAAAAAGCGTACTAGCACAGTCTACACTTCCGGTAATCAGCTCTATTGGCTCAAGCCCACAAGGTAGATTACTGAATGTAAATGCCGATCAAGCAGCTACGGTTATCGCCGAACTTCTTAACGCGGAACTTTTATTACTTTCAAATGTTGAAGGTGTACTTGACGGTGACAAATTGCTAATTAGCGAACTTAATGCTGCAAGTATTGCGAAATATGCAGACGAAGGCGTGATCACTGACGGAATGAAGGTGAAAGTAGATGCGGCACTTGCGTCTGCAGAGAGCCTAAACCGCGCGGTTTACATCGCAAGCTGGGCAGCTGATATCAACGACATTTTAAATAAAAAAACGGGTACACAAATTCTGCCCGCAGCGCTGGCAAACACAGAGTCCACAAACGCTGCTCTAACAAAAGGCAATGCCGGAGAAGTACAATGAAACAGGACCTACTCACCTTTGCAAACTGGACACCCGAGGCAATGAAAAACTTGCTGCAATTGGCTGTAGAAATTAAACAAGCGCCAGCAAGTTACAGTAATGTGCTAGCGGGAAAATCAATTGTTGCCCTGTTTGAAAAGCCATCTTTGCGAACACGCGTTAGTTTTGATATTGGTATCAACAAGCTTGGCGGCCATATGGTGTATTTAGATGTGCAGTCGGGCAACTTAGCAGGCCGTGAAGATGCAGTAGACACCGCTGCTAACCTTGCGTGCTGGGCCGACGCTATCGTGGCTCGCGTATTTTCTCACGAAACGCTAGAAACCTTTTCAAAGGCGGCGAAAGTGCCGGTTATTAACGCTCTGTGTGATAAATACCATCCGTGCCAAGGCCTTGCTGACTACCTTACTATGTTTGAACGCTTCGGCAAAACTGAAGGTCTTACCATGGCCTATGTAGGCGACGGCAACAATGTAACCCATTCTCTGTTAATTGTTGGGGCGCTTCTAGGTTGCAACCAAGTTGTAGTCACGCCAGAGGGGCACGAAGCGGCACCTGAAATTGTGGCGCAGGCAAAAGCGATTGCCGAGAAAACGGGTGTATCGATTGTTGAAAGCACAGAGCTTAGTGCTGCTAACGGTGCAGACGTTATCTATGCAGATACATGGCTTTCAATGGGTGACGAGACGCCACTTGAAGTGATCAAAGAAAAGTTCATGCCTTATCAGGTGAACGAAGCGTTGATGGAAGCAACCGGTGCTAGCTACGTTATGCACTGCCAACCTGCCCATCGCGATTTAGAAATTACCGGCTCGTTGATTGATAGCGATAAATCGCTATTAATGCAGCAAGCCGAAAATAGAATGCATGGCCAAAACGCCATTCTTACTCAATTACTTAACGCTTAATAAAGACGCCTAAAAAGACGCTTAGAAGGATTATTTAGATGCAAAACGTTAAAAAAATCGTGCTGGCCTATTCAGGCGGGCTTGATACATCAGCCATCATTCCATGGCTTAAAGAAAACTATGGCTGTGAAGTTGTCGCGTTTGCGGCAGATGTGGGCCAAGGTGATGAAGAACTAGAAGGGCTTCACGAGAAAGCTATCGCGTCTGGCGCAAGCGAATGCCACATTGTTGATTTGAAAGAAGAGTTCGTAAGCGAATATATCTTCCCAACTATTACTACAGGTGCAGTTTACGAAGGTGAATACCTACTGGGTACGTCAATGGCACGCCCGGTCATCGCTAAAGCGCAAGTTGAGATTGCGCGCAAAGTAGGTGCCGACGCACTATGCCACGGCTGTACAGGTAAAGGTAACGACCAGGTTCGTTTTGAAAGCACTTTTGCCGCCCTTGCTCCAGACCTTACTGTTATCGCGCCTTGGCGTGAGTGGGATATGGTAAGCCGCGAAGACTTACTTGCATACCTAGCTGAGCGCAATATTGCGACAACCGCCTCAGCGACAAAGATTTACAGCCGTGATGCAAACGCATGGCACATTTCACACGAAGGTGGCGAGCTTGAAGATCCATGGCAAGAGCCTACCAAGCAAGTGTGGACGCTAACGGTAGATCCAGAAGATGCGCCAGATACACCTGAGCGCGTAACCCTGTCTTTTGACGAAGGTAAGCTGACTCATGTTGATGGTGAGGCACTATCGCCTTATCAAGCGCTAGTTAAACTTAATACTGTAGCTGCGGCGCATGGTGTTGGACGTATCGACATTGTTGAGAACCGCCTTGTAGGTATGAAGTCTCGTGGCTGTTATGAAACACCAGGAGGCACCGTACTGCTTAAAGCGTATAAAGCCCTAGAAACTATGGTGCTAGATAAAGCTGCGCTTAAATACCGTGAGCAGATTGGTCTTGAGTTCTCACACGTGATGTACGACGGTCGTTGGTTTACGGCTCTTAACGATGCATTACTTGCAGGCGCTGCGTCTTTTGCCAAAAAAGTTACGGGCGATATCGTGGTTAAGCTTTACAAAGGCCAAGCTACGGTTACACAACGCCGCTCACCAAACAGCCTTTACTCTGAAGACTTTGCTACCTTTGGTGCTGATGATGTTTACGACCAGAAGCATGCTGAAGGCTTTATCCGCCTATTCAGCCTTTCAAGTCGTATTGAAGCACTAAAAAAACAAGGTTAGTCGCATACCGTGCGTAACTCTACCTAGTTACGCGCGGATAGCGATGGCATTAAACAGCATTTAAGGAGCATCACATGGCGTTGTGGGGTGGCCGGTTTGAATCCGGTGCAAGTAGTATGTTTAAACAGGTTAACGACTCGCTGCCGTTTGACCAGGTTATGGCAAGCCAAGATATTCAAGGCTCTATCAGCTGGTCGCGCGCACTGCAAAAAGCAGGCGTATTGACCGTTGACGAACAAGCCCAGCTTGAATCCGCACTGAGCGAGTTAAAAGCGAAAGCTGATGCAGGTGAATTAGACTTTAACGCATCTAGCGAAGAAGACATTCACAGCTTTGTTGAAGCTGCGCTTATAGAGAAGCTTGGCGACATTGGTCGTAAACTTCATACTGGGCGTAGCCGAAACGATCAGGTTGCTACCGACTTTCGCCTGTGGGTACGTGAACATATTGCCTCACTTCGCACTGATGTTTTGGGTGTAATAAAGTCGCTTCTTAATGCCGCTAGCCGTCATCAAGAAGCAATTATCCCAGGCTACACGCACTTACAGCGTGCACAGCCTATTCACTTTGCCCACTGGTGCTTAGCTTACGTTGAAATGCTAAAGCGTGACTTAAGCCGTTTAGACGACCTAAAAGTGCGCATGAATCAGTGCCCTTTAGGTTCAGGCGCATTGGCAGGCACTACTTTCCCTGTAGACCGTCATGCCATTGCTGAAGAGCTGGGCTTTGACTCTCCATGCCTTAACAGCCTAGACGCTGTGTCGGACAGAGATTTTGTGCTAGAGCTTTTGTTTGTAGCCAGCACCAGCATGATGCACTTGTCACGTCTTGCCGAAGACATGATTTTTTATAACTCTGGCGAAGCAGGATTCTTACAGCTTGGCGATAGCGTAACCTCTGGTTCATCGCTTATGCCGCAGAAGAAAAACCCTGATGCACTAGAGTTAATGCGTGGCAAATGTGGCCGTGTGTTTGGTTCTTTGCAGGCACTATTGGTTACCATGAAAGGCCTTCCTCTTGCGTACAACAAAGACATGCAAGAAGACAAAGAGGGCGCTATTGATACGGTAAATCAGTGGCACATTTGTTTATGCATTGCCAGCGAAGTGCTTGACTCACTGCAGCTAAACGAAGAACGCTGCCGCGTTGCAGCAACCCAAGGTTTTTCTAACGCCACTGAGCTTGCCGATTATTTGGTAGGTAAAGGTGTGCCGTTTAGAACAGGCCACGATATTGCAGGGCGCGTTGTACTTCAGGCCATCGACAAAGGCTGTGCCATTGAAGATTTGCCATTAAGCGACATGCAGGCGATTTGCGACAAAATTGAAGACGACGTATACCCAGTACTACAGCTAGAGTACGGCGTTAATCAACGCAATATCTTGGGCGGTACCAGCAAAGAAACGGTGACAAAAGCACTGTATCAGGAGCTGGAAGACTTGGACAAGCAAGGGTAGCGACAAGGAACTGCTTAGATGGTATTAGCGCATCATGACGGCATAAAACTGTTTCGCAGTTCACTGCCCTATATTAATGCTCACCAGGGAAAGACTTTCGTTTTGATGTTCGGTGGCGAAGCCATTGAACATCCTAATTTCCCTAATATTATTCACGACATTGCACTGCTTAACAGCTTAGGCGTGCGCGTAGTTGTAGTACACGGTGCCCGCCCGCAAATAGATCAGCGTGTTGCCCTACGCAATATTGAAGGTCGCTTTGACAGCGGCGTGCGCATTACCGACAAGCAAACCCTAGAGTGCGTAAAAGATGCCGCCGGTTCAGTTCGCTCTCAGGTTGAAGCCTTGCTTACTATGGGCTTGCCTAACTCACCTATGCATGGCTCGCAAATACGCGTGTGCTCGGGGAACTTGGTGGTTGCTAAGCCGATGGGCGTGCGAGGCGGTGTTGATTTTGAAAACACCGGTTTAGTGCGCCGCATCGATACCACGGGCATTAATGATCACCTAAACGATGGCTCAATTGTGCTGCTTTCGCCTATGGGCTATTCATCAACGGGGGAAGTGTTTAACCTGTCACATGAAGATGTAGCCACACAGGCGGCTATTGCCCTTAAAGCTGACAAGCTTATCGTGTTTTCAAACTTCGATGGCATATACAATCGCGAAGGTCGATTGCTTCGCACCATTGAACGTCCTCAGTTAGAGCAACTGATCATGGCGGGAGACATCACCACCGAAGATACCGTATTGAGCGCCCTTACCACCAGCGTTGCAGCTGGCGTGCCCCGCGCCCACTGTATCAGCTATGAAAAAGACGGCGCATTGCTGCAAGAGTTGTTCACGCGTGACGGTACCGGCTCTTTGGTAATGGAACACCACTACGAACAATTACGTGCAGCTACTATCGAAGATGTGGGCGGTATCTTAAAGCTGATAAAACCGCTAGAGGAAAGCGGTGTGTTAGTTAAGCGCTCTAGAGAGCGTTTAGAGAACGAAATCAACCAGTTTATCGTGATAGTGCGAGACGGCATGATCATCGCGTGCGCAGCTTTGTATTTATATCCTGAAGACGGCTGTGCCGAATTAGCTTGTGTGGCTACCCACCAAGACTATCGCGGCAAAAACCGTGGCGAACGGATTTTAGATGAAGTGCGCGCCCGTGCTAAAGAAGCAGGTATTGAGCGTATTTTTGTGCTTACAACCGTTACTGCCCATTGGTTTTTAGAGCAAGGCTTTGAGCCTGCTGACATCAGCGCGTTGCCGGCGGTGAAAAAAGAGCTGTATAACTTCCAGCGGAACTCGAAAGTATTCACGCTACCTGTTTGAGTCATTACTTTTTAAATCGCGAGTGCTATGGCTTATCTATCCCAGCTAAGCGTTAGCATTTGCGTACTAACAACTTATCTACTTGCCATTGCTTAGCCATTATCATTAGTAAAATAAACAATCGGCATCACTACGACACAATTCAGATACCTTCTAAGTGGCTACTCGCCAACGACGATGACATTGCTAATATTCGTAACGTTCACGATATGCTCAGCGTGTTCCCTAATATGGACTCTGAAATTGAAGCGCTTGAACCAAAAGCACTAAACGTAAATGAGATAGGCCATATGAAATTCTTTTCCAGAAAGTGTCAGCACTTGTGGCCCAAAGTAACAGACTATTTTAAGCGCTACATGTAGGCAGGCTTTCCTGAGTTTGCGCAAAAAAACAGAGCGATAAAAATGTAGAGACGGTTGCGCAACTCGTGAATTCTTAATCTATAGTTATAACTGCGTTATAGGCCATAACTTCTACTCGATAAAATAATATGAATAACAAAGAAAAAATACTGCAGGCGGCATCTGAACTCTTTAGCGAGGAGGGGTACGATGCTTTGAGCGTGCGCAACATTGCGAAGCACGCCAATTTATCAACCATTGGCATTTACAGTCACTTTAAGGGCAAACAGGGTATTCTTAACGCTTTGTGTCAACAAGCTTGCGAAGTGCTAACCCAAAGCATTTTGCGTGCTAATGGAAATACAGCCTCAGATAAGGTCCTTGATGCCTGCGAGAATATATTAAACTACGCCGAATTTAATACGGCACACTATCAATTAATATTTGGCGGCAGTACCTCATTTTTTTCGATGACCGAAGAGACGAGAGCAGCCAAATCAACATTAATCGTAGCAATGGCAGGGTTATGCAAAACGCTTCCCAAAAACCAGGTATCAAGTGACAAAGCCGTGACAATCGCAACACAAGTCATGGCCTTAACTCATGGTTATATTCAGTTTTTTCAAAGCAATCACTCACCAGAGATTACTCAGACCAATTGGAAAGATAAAGCACTCCAAGCTGCACGGCTTCATGTTTACGCAATAGTTGCTACCCAATAGCATATTGCGAAGATTGCAGTTATAGGCATGCCACCTGTAACCACACCGTACGTTTTGCTAGAACTTAGCTAGAACAATGGGGTTGGGTAGTTTTCCTAAAACTAACTCTGACCCCATTTGCTTTATCTACTGGCTACCGCCTTTCTGACACGAGCGCCATAGTCACTATCCGCCAAATCGTATTGCACCAACATGGCTTCTTGTACGTCTTGTGTCGCTTGGCTTAGTCGCTGAACGAACATTTACTTACTCGAAAAAGGTAACACCATTACTTTTTTGCAATTTAAGTCTGATAAATGTCCGCATACGTAAGAGACAGACAAAAGCTCTGCCAATAAGAAAACGATGACTAAGCTGCTGATATATATAACCGGGGCCGTGATGCTATGTATTATCGCCATAGCATCGTGGAAAACCTTTACTTTTTTGATGCAAATTGATGATAAGAATCATGAACTTACTTTTATGGGCAGTTCTGGTTGGCAGTGGCACGACAAAAAACAGGGTATTCAAATCAAACGTGTAGAAGCTCAGTTACCCGCGTTAAGAAAAGTGTCAGAAAATAAAGAATATGCATCTCTTGTAACCATTACGGAGAATGGAAACTATCGTGGCTTTGTATTTTTCAACGAGGCATGTGAGGAAGGTTCAATCGTTTCTGAACGACTCACCTATAATCAAACAGAGCAACCTAAGCTTGAAGTGTTACATTGCCTTCACGGTAAACTGGTGTATATGAAAACGTGGACGTCTGTACCTGCCATAAAATGGCAGGGCCGTGTGGGCAACTTTGAATTTGATGAAGATTTGAACGAATGGGATTTCACCCCACTCCAACAAGCATACTTAAAAAGTGTGGCAGAGCTTATCTGAAAATCAGGGTCAGAGTACTTTTCGTCGATGCCCTTTTTAGGCATTGTGATGCTAAGAAGATGATTAACATAACTTAAGTACACTGACCCCGTCATTTGAGTAATGTACTCTGACCCCATTATTTAGGTGTTGGCGAGCGCGTTGTCGATATCTTTGGGGCTGTGGCGGTTTTCTAACTGGCCATCATCGCCCCAAGTCTTGTTAACAATACGGCCACGCTTTACTCCTTCGCGCTGCTCTAGCTGCTTAGCCCAGCGAACTAAATTAGTATACTCATGCACCTGAAGAAACTTGGCTGCATCGTATAAGTTCCCCAGTACGAGGTTGCCGTACCATGGCCAGATCGCTATATCGGCAATGCTGTATTCGCTGCCTGCCATGAACTCATTGTTCGCTAAGTGTTTGTCTAGCACATCGAGTTGACGCTTGGTTTCCATGGTAAAGCGATTGATTGGGTATTCCATTGGATAAGGCGCATAGCTATAAAAGTGGCCGAACCCCCCGCCTAGGTATGGCGCTGAGCCCACCTGCCAGAATAGCCAGTTAAAGCATTCTGCTTTCGCGTGGGCGTCTTGCGGAATAAATTTTCCGAATTTTTCTGCCAGGTAGACCAAGATTGAACCTGACTCGAACAGCTTGGTTTCTGGCGACGTTGTTGTGTCGACCATCGCAGGGATCTTGCTGTTTGGGTTCACGTCCACAAACCCAGAGGAAAACTGATCGCCCTCGCCAATGTTTATTAGCCACGCATCGTATTCTGCTTCGCTGACACCGGCAGCCAACAGTTCTTCAAGCATAATAGTCACTTTCTGCCCGTTAGGTGTAGCTAACGAGTATAGCTGTAAACCATGTTCGCCAGTGGATCGCGCTTTTTCGTGGGTCGAACCTGACACGGGGCGGTTGATACTGGCCCACTTGTTGCCATCATCTTCAGCCTGCGTCCAAACGTCAGGGGGTGTGTAGTTACTTTCTGTCGACATAGCGATTCCCTTAAATGATTTTTAGGTGAAGGAGACATACTTCATATCTATAGAGAACGGCTTTTAAAGGCGTATGGCTCACTATGTCGACTAATAAACAGCACTGCGCGATTACTGACATAAAAAAGCCGCGCTATGCAATAAAACAGAGCGCGGCTTTGTGAATAAAAGGCGAGCAGTCCTTTGCCCGCAAACTGGTACTATTCGATAGTTACCGTAGTAGTGTCACCTGCTACAACAGTGGTGGTATCGATAGTTTGTAAAAAGAAACCGTCCTCTTCATCTTCATCCGTTTCCGGCTCGTCAAACAAAGCTACACATGAAAAGGCGAGTGAATAATCGCCTTGAGGCATGAAGCCCGCGGTAAAATTGAATGTTTCATCAGACTCGTCGTAGGTTACAGGCACCACAGTAAAAGGGCGTAACTCGGTATCATCGAAACCGACCTCTGCGTCGTCACCAAGAGTATCGAGAACATTTTGCTCACCTTCATAAATGTAAACCGCATTACCAGAAAACATGTCAGATTTAACAGCACACTTTTCGTTCATCACAAGCGTACTATCTACCGTGCCGTTAAGCGTTCCAACATCGTCGTTTAACACTAGGCGAACACCACGGGGTTTTAACATGATGACTTCTTGCCCTACTGGGTCGACTAAACTTTTTCTTAAATCGAACTCAACAGTATAGGCTGCGTCAAAGTTAGGCTGTGCAGTGAAACCGTCTAGCTTCAGCTCGCCACTTGGCACGCGAATAGGATATGTGCCTTCGTTAGTCACGATGTACGACTCGTCAGTGACGCTAAGGCGTAGTTGGTTGTAGTCACCTATCGGTATTTCAGTATCTTCAACAATCACTTCAAATTGTTCGCCAGGCAAAGACAGTAAGTCAATGCTTCGAGGATCACCGTTCTCATCTTCAACAGAAAACGTGATTGGTGAATCGTTACCAATTAATTCAACCTCATCGAAATACACTACCACTTCACTGGCGTTATCAACTGGGGCATCTGAAACCGAAAGAGAAAAAGTACTGGTAGTTGGTGTGGGCTGGTCGTCTACGCTATCACCAGAACCGCCACAAGCACTTAGTGTAGCAAGTGCGGCCATAACCATTGATGTTGAGAAGGAGCGCTTAAGAGCTCGTGAGTACAATGAATTAAATTGAGTTTTTGTTTTTTTCATTTATAACACCTACTTTTTCTTTTATATGCCAAGGGTAGTTATCAATGTTTATGCCAAAACAAAATAAGCATTATTTTTCATATATTTAGAACTAAAAAACCCATATTAACGATAGGGTAAAAATAGGAAATGTTGCGCATAAGCAACACCTTTTTACATAAAACAGGTTTGAATAAACTGAGATGCCGACATCAGAACAAGGGGCAAGGGGCAAGGGGCAAGGCTATTGTGAATAAATTATCTCAAACCGAGTATAAGGTTGACTTCTATGCCCACAAAAAAAGCAGGCAAGGCCTGCTTTTTTAAAACGTCAGCGTTAGTTAAATGCTAACCCGTTTATAAGGGCGGTACTCAGCTTTCCAGAAGTTTCGCTCTATACTTTCAAGCAAAGCGTCATCCGACATCTCAAGGGCAAGCCCCTGCTCCATCGCTACCCTACCCACTTCAAAGGCAATCTCGCGACTTATTTGAGCTATTGCAGATAGCGGCGGCAATAACGAACCTTGCCCCGTGTTGACTAATGGCGACGCTAAAGCAAGCGCGTTACTTGCAGCCATTAACATTTCGTCGCTAATTAGTTTGGCTTTAGAGGCGACAACGCCAAGACCAATACCGGGGAAAATGTACGAGTTGTTGCATTGTGCAATAGGGTAAATTTCACCTTTATACTCAACAGGTTTAAATGGGCTACCCGTCGCGATAATAACTTCACCGTCGGTCCATTCAATAACCTGCTCTGGTCTTGCCTCAACTTGGCGAGACGGGTTACTCAGTGGGAATATGATTGGTAACTCACATCCTTGCTTCATGGCGCGGATCACTTGCTCAGTAAACAAACCAGGCTGACCTGAAACGCCAATCAGTACGTCTGGCTGCGCGCAGTGCATCACGTCAAGTAGTGATGCGTAATCACCACTGAATGTCCAATCAGCTAAGTCTGCATTTTTTTGCTGAAGCTTTTGTTGGAAGTCACGTAAGCCTTCCATACCTTCAGTGACTAAGCCGAAACGGTCAATCATAAACACTTGCTTACGCGCTTGTTCGTCAGTAAGACCTTCAAAGACCATTTGTTGAATAAGCATTTCAGCAATACCACAACCTGCTGAGCCCGCGCCCACAAATACAACCTTCATGTCGCTAAGCTTTTGCTGCTTAGTTTTACATGCCGCGAGTATAGTGCCGAGCGTAACTGCAGCAGTACCTTGAATATCGTCGTTAAAGCAGCACACATCGTTTCGGTAGCGATTAAGTAACGGCATTGCATTGGGCTGCGCGAAGTCTTCAAACTGGATCATCACATCTGGCCAGCGTCGTTTCACCGCATTAATGAACATATCTACAAATTCATCGTATTCTTCTTGCCCAATACGAGGATGACGCGCGCCCATATACATAGGGTCGTTTAACAGTTTCTCGTTATTGGTGCCGACGTCTAGCATAACGGGTAGCGTGTAAGCAGGGCTAATTCCGCCACATGCGGTATAGAGCGACAGTTTACCGATAGGGATCCCCATACCGCCAATACCCTGGTCTCCCAACCCAAGAATACGCTCACCGTCAGTCACAACAATCACTTTTACTTTGCGTTTTGTGGCATTGCGAACAATGTCGTCTAGCTGATGACGCTCTTCATATGACACAAACAATCCACGGGAGCTACGGTAGATATCAGAAAACTGTTCACATGCATCTCCTACCGTTGGGGTGTAAATAATGGGCATCATCTCATCGATATGCTTTTGAATGAGACGATAGAACAAGGTTTCGTTGTTGTCTTGAATAGCTCGAAGGTAAATATGCTTATTTAACGCTTCGTCGAAGCTGCTATATTGCATATACGCTCGTTCAACTTGTTCCTCAATGGTTTCATATCGAGGCGGCACCAGACCGGTTAGGTTGAACGCCGCTCGCTCGCGGGCGGTAAAGGCACTGCCTTTATTCAGTAGGGGCGTTTCTAGCAATGAAGGGCCAGCGTGAGGGATATATAGATATCGTTGTGAGTCTTCTGACATTGTTTTTCCGAAAATGTGTTCAGGCAATTACATCGCTCAAGCCTAAAGAAGCGACACGTCAGCGACGTGTCTTCTTATAATTAGAATATTTCTTCTGGCTCTGGCGCAGTAGTTTCATCCTGCGTGGCGGGATCCAACACTTCGTCATCACGAACATAAGTTGTCGGTTCAGTGCCTTGCAGGAAATATTCAAATAGTGTCGTATGGTCTGTCCGTCGGGTCAACTTTCCACTGGTACGATCAATGCGAACTCGCACTATATTTTCTGGTACGGGCATTGGCGTATGCGGTTTACTTTCAAGCGCATATTCCATGAATCTGATCCATGCAGGCTGTGCTGCTTTCGCGCCATCTTCAATACCTATCATGGCATTGCCTATCCAATTAAATTTTTCAGGATCTTTGTTGATAAGATTTTGGTTGCGTGTTGCACGGCCGAGTTGTCTTCCCATATTGTCAAAGCCTACCCATGCAGTGGCAACAATATCCTTGTGAAAGCCGCTGAACCAGGTGTCTCGTGAATCGTTAGTGGTACCAGTTTTACCCGCAATATCCGTGCGCTGAAGTATATTACGAGCACGCCACCCGGTTCCCAACCAATAGGTTTTTTTGCTCCAATTACCGTTTGCTCGAACAGCGGTACGCATCATTTCACCGACTAAAAAGGCGTTTTGTGCCGTGATCACTTGAGGTGCTATCACTTTCTCGGTATTTTCATCGTCGCCGGAATCACCTAAGAGTATGTCTTGATTGAGCTCTGCGGCTAACAAGGCTTCAACATCGGCTTCCTCGTCTTCCGGTAATATGTCGGCATCACTTTGGCTTTCGCAACGATTACATGCCCAAACCGGATTGGCTTTCCATAGTTCATCGCCATTTTCATCCAGCACTTTGCTTATGAAGTGTGGATTTACCAGATATCCACCGTTAGCGATAACCGACATCCCTCTCACGACCTCTAGAGGAGTGTGCGAACTAGAACCCAACGATACGGTTTCATCCAATGGAATATCGTCTTTATTAAAGCCGAAGCGGGTTAAATAATCTGCGGTTTCTCTTAATCCAACCCCGCGAAGTAATCTAACCGAGACTACGTTTTTAGATTTCCCAAGGGCTTTTCGCATTCTGATAGGGCCATCGTACTCAGCGGGTGAGTTTTGAGGGCGCCACGCTACGCCCGTGGCTGCATTCCATTGGTTAATCGGCGCGTCATTGATAATAGATGCCAGTGTGTAACCGCTGTCTATAGCTGCTGAGTACACAAAAGGTTTGATGTTTGAACCAACCTGGCGCTTCGCTTGCGTCGCTCGGTTAAATTGACTTTGGTAGAAGCTATAACCACCAACCACCGCTTCGACCGCGCCGTTTTGTGGGTCAAGTGCGATAAAGGCTCCACTCACTTCGGGTATTTGCGAAATACGCCACTGATCATCTTGCTGCCTTATGTAGATTACCGCGCCTTCTTGCGTGACATCACTGGCTGTTTGCGGGTCGCTGCCTTGTCTGAAATCAGTAATGTAGCGACGGGCCCAATCCAGACCACCCCACTCTATCGTCCGCACTTGCTCATCAACTGACAACACTTCTATTGATTGTTCGTTGACCTTTGTTACGACAGAGGGAATAAGAGGCTTGATATGAGGAATCTCTGCTAACACTTGCAGCATTGAAGCCTCATCCCATTCGTCCCTTGAGCTTTTATTACTGACGTCGAAACTCAATGACAACTGAGGGATAACATCATCTTTACTTTCTGGCTTAGGAATATTCCATAAATATCCAAGAGCACCCTTGTAGCCGTGACGCTCATCGTAATCATGAAGGTTTCTTACCACCGCTCTTTGAGCAGCAAGCTGCATATCTGACGTTGCGGTTGCAAACACTTGATAGCCGCCTGTTTCAGCTTCTTCCTTACCATAAATTTCTACCATTTCATTATAAATGGTGTCAGCGAGATAAGGCGCATCCACTTCAATCTCTGCGCCGTGTTTTTTAGCGGAAACAGGAGCGCTTGCAGCCTCGTCGAACTGGGCTTTTGTGATGTAGTTTTCGTCAAGCATTCGAAGTAATACAACTCGTCTACGCTCAACAGAGCGTTCTGGGCTGCTAACTGGATTTAACACTGAAGGTGCTTTGGGAAGACCGGCAATCGTTGCAATTTGTGCCAGCGTGAGTTCATTTAGCGGTTTACCATAGTAAACTTGTGCAGCCGCACCGAAACCAAACGCTCTATGTCCTAACTCGATTTTATTGAGATACAGCTCCAAGATTTCTTGCTTTGATAGCTCCTGCTCCATATGAAGCGCAATGAAGATTTCTTTTACCTTTCTTACGTACGTTTTTTCACGGCTTAGGAAAAAGCCTCGCGCTAGCTGCATCGTTAGCGTACTTGCCCCCTGACGTTTTTCGCCAGTTAACACTAAACTTACTGCAGCACGCACAATACCAATTGGGTCAATACCGCGGTGTTCGTAGAAGCGACTGTCCTCGGTAGCAAGTATGGCATCGATCAATTCTTGAGGAACTTCCTCAAGTTTTACCGGGATCCGCCGTTTAACTCCATACTGCGAAATAAGTTTTCCGTCTTTGGTGTATATCTGCATGGGTGTTTGCAGCCGTACATCCTTAAGTACAGTAACACTTGGTAGGTCAGGTTTGATATAAAAGTAAATACCTACCAGCGCAGCGAAACCAAGAAGGCCTGATAGAAAACTAAATAGAATAAATGGTTTGATGTACTTCACTGTAACGGATACCAAGACATTTTGTTGAAATGACGTATATTTATACGTATGTGCTTACATTAGAACCATACGCATTATACTAATAGAGTAACATTGTACTTTAGAGCAACTACCTTTGAAACTGGACACTTAAACATGAAATCGCTGTTCAAAAAAAAGCTGCCGCCCATTGTGGGCTTAGACATAGGCACGCGTCAAATAAAAGCGGTGTGGCTAGAGCAATCGAAAGACGGATTCATCCTTCAAGGGTATGCCTGTGAGCCGATAAGCAAGATCGCGTTCTCAGAACGTGATATCAAAGACTATGAGTCTGTCAGTATCGCGCTTAAAAAGATTCGTAAATCTCTTAAAACGAAAATAAAGCTCGCCAACGTTGCCGTAGCGGGTACTTCGGTTATTAGCAAAATCGTATACATGGATCCCGAACAAAACGACTACGACTTGGAAAATCAAATTGAAATAGAAGCGGATAGCCTAATTCCCTACCCGCTTGAAGAAGTGTATTTAGATTTTGAAGAAATGGGCCCCAGTGCCACCCATACCGGAAAGGTAAATGTGCTTTTAACCGCGGCGCATAAAGATTTGGTTGATAGCAGATTACTACTTGCTAGAGAAGCCAACTTTGAGCCCAAAATTGTCGATATGGAAAATTTTGCTATTGGAAACGCGCTCGACTTTTTTTATACAGCCCATGAGGAAGATACGCCGCTTTGTTGTGTTAACGTTGGCGCGTCGCTGCTGCAAATATGCGTTGTTAAAAATGGCGAAGTAATCTACACAAAAGAGCATGCATTCGGCCTTAACCATTTAATCAATGATATCAGTGCTATTCACATGGTTGAACGGGAAAGCGCAGAGAGGCAGCTTCTTGACGGCACGCTTTCTGGCAATTGGGTAGAAGATACGTTGCCTATATTTGCCGCGAACCTTCAGCAAAACATCAATCGTGCAATACAAATGTATATGAGTACGCTACATGCAGATCGTCCCACGAAAATCCTATTCTGTGGTGGCGCAGCGACCATAGCACCTCTTGTCGATATTTTAAAACAAGACTTGGGGCTTGATGTAATTTGCTTCAATCCCTTTAGTAATATGACAATTAACCCTAAACTTGATACCACAAGACTTAACAAAATAGCGCCTCAACTTGCCATTGCCGCAGGATTGGCGAGCCGGAGCTTTACGCCATGGCACATGTAAACTTATTGCCCTGGCGTGAAAAGCAGCGTCAGCATCAGAAGCAACAATATCTTGCCGGCTTGGTGGCTGTTGCCGCCATCGTTGGCCTCATTTTTTGGTTTATCGGTCAAGCCATTGACCAGCAAATCAATAATCAAAACTCGCGCAATCAGTTCCTTGAACGAGAAATTGCTATCCTCGATGCGCAAATTGGCGAAATTAAAAAAGTAAAAGAAAGAAAGAGTGCCGTTGAACAGCGGATGGCGTTAATTGAACAACTTCAGGCCAGCCGCAATATTGCACCGATTGTTTTTGATGAGCTTGCAAAGCTAGTTCCGCCTGGTGTTGCTTTCGAGACAATGACGCGGAGCAATAATCGCATTGAGATAGAAGGAATTAGTGATTCTAATAACCGTCTGTCTGACTTCATGCGTGCGCTGGATAACTCGAAAGTTTTTGTTTCTGCCGAGCTATCGACGATAAAATCTGACAGCAGTGCCGCCAGAGCCATCAGCAATTTCACGCTTACTTTCTCAATAAATCCAAACGTCGCTCCTGTAGAGCTTGAAGTGAGTGAGGCACAGAAATAATGAAGTTTGATGTTTCAAAGCTAAAAGAACTCAATGAGCTCGATTTCGAACAGATAGCAATATGGCCAAACGAAGTACGTATTGTTGTAGCAGCTTTCCTCGCTATTTTAGTAGGCGCCTTAAGCTATTACATGTTAGTCAGCCCGAAGCTGCCAATAAAAGACGCAGTTGAATTAAAAGAGCAAGAGCTAAAGCTTCAGTTTGAAGCAAAATACCGCATTGCGGCCAATTTAGATGCCTACGAAGCGCAACTAAAACAGATTCAAGAAGACTTTTCCTCAATGCTAAAAAGTCTACCTACCAGTAATGAAACCCCTGGATTGCTAGACGACATTACCTATGTAGGAACGGCTTCAGGCCTCACATTTGAGCTGTTGAACTGGCAGCAAGAAGTGCCAAAAGAGTTCTATACTGAGCTTCCTATCGAAATGGAAGTAAGCGGCGGTTATCACAATTTTGGCGAATTTGTTTCGAAGGTCGCTGATTTACCTCGAATTGTGACCCTGCATGACTTCGAAATTAAGCGACAGGCCAATACCTTATCGCTTAAATTACAGGCTAAAACCTATCGCTCTGAAAGCGCATCAGATCTTGAAGGAGATGAACAATGATTCGTTCGTTTTTATCTCTGATTGTTCTATTTCTAATAGCCGGTTGTTCACCTAAACTTGACGACTTGCAAGCTTACACCCAAAGCGTAAAGGAGCGAGCTCAGCCGCAGGTTGAACCCTATCCAGAATTTAAAAGCCACCCTCCTTTTAATTACTCATCAAGCGAACTACGTAGCCCTTTTGACCGCCTACGGAACGAGACGGCACCAGTAACGACGTCACGAGTTGAAAACTGTTTACAGCCTGATTTTCAGCGCCGCAAAGAAGCATTGGAGGCTTACGGCATAGACGCATTGGCCCTAGCCGGTAGTTTCGTGGTTAGAGGAGAGAAATGGGCGCTTTTAAAAAGTAATGATGGCGTTCTACATAAAGCTAAAGTAGGGAGTCGTATCGGTTTGTTTTATGGCAAAATTATACAAATCGGCGCAGACTCGATTACTATTGAACAATTATTACCTGATGGCGCAGGCTGCTGGCAAAGGAAAACAACAACAATGACTACAGCATCGAAGGCGGGAGAGTAAGCATGGCCGAACGATACATATTCAATAAGTCTCTGAATCGTAGAGCCCCGAAATGGTACTGGCTAGCCTTCTTGGCAACAGCAGTACTTTCACTGACTTTACTTAGCTCGCCGGTCAAAGCACAAGAGCCGCTATTGGTAGACCCAAGCAATAAGCGCGATACTTCAACATTCAGTACCACGATTACGAATGTCGATTTTACCCAAGCTGCGGGTAATACGGCAGTGACGGTGGTGAACTTCGAAGGTCAGGCACCAAAAGTACAGCTAATAGAGTCGCAGGGTAAGGTATCGCTAACCCTTCCTGATACAGCTTTAGGCGAGGACCAATTATTAGAGCTCAACGTCGCAGACTTTGGCACCATGGTTTCTACGATAGAAACCTTCGTAGAAAAAGGTGGAGCCCGATTAGAAATCAACTACACCGGACAGGTTACGGTTAAAAATACAGTGAAAGATGGAGTGCTACGCGTTGCCATTTCACCTATGGACAGTGCACAACAAGAAGCACTTGAAGCGGAGAAAGTATACACTGGCGATCCTATCTCACTCGATTTTCAAGACGTACCAGTTAGACAAGTTTTACAAATCATTGCTCAGGTAAATGGTTTTAATCTTGTAACCACAGATACTGTGTCTGGGAATGTCACTATAAGTTTATCTGGCGTTCCGTGGGATCAAGCCTTAGACATGATTTTGCGCGTTAAAGGGCTAGATAAGCGTTTAGAAGGTAACATTTTGTTGATTGCCCCTGCTGAAGAACTTGCCGCCCGAGAAACCCAAGCTCTTCAGTCGAAAAAACAAGTGTCTGACCTTGCACCACTTCACACAGTAAACATATCGGTTAATTACGCCAAAGCAGCAGCACTTGCTACTATTTTAAAGTCTACAGAAGGCGGTATTCTTTCTGAAAGAGGCGGTGTAACGGTAGACGAGCGTACTAATACCTTGCTCATTCGCGACACGCTTGCTTCCATTGATGAAGCAAGAAAAACAATCAAAGCGTTAGACATTCCAGTTAAACAAGTTCTTATTGAAAGCCGCATGGTAACGGTGCTAGACGATGTTGACGAACAGCTTGGTGTGCGCTGGGGTTTCAGTGATCGTCAAGATGACAACGGCGTTTCTGGTAGCATTGAAGGGGCGGATACCATTGCTGGTGGCGTAGTACCAAGCATTGATAATCGTCTTAACGTGAACCTGCCTGTAAGCAGTGCTGCAGGTAGTATCGGGTTTCAAATTGCCAGTTTGGTCGATGGTACTATACTCGACTTAGAGCTCTCAGCGCTGGAGTCGGAAAACAAAGGGGAAATCATTGCTAGCCCACGCATAACGGTAGCAAACCAACATGAAGCTTACATCGAGCAAGGTACTGAAATACCGTATGTGCAGGCAACATCAAGTGGTGCCACCTCAGTAGAATTTAAAAAAGCAGTATTGTCACTGAAAGTAACGCCTCACATTACCCCTGACAATCGCATCATTCTTGATTTGGTTGTTACACAAGATACCCGTGGTGAGACAGTGTCAACGTCTACGGGTGATGCTGTGGCTATTGATACCCAAGAGATCAAAACACAGGTATTAGTTGAAAACGGTGAAACCATTGTACTTGGCGGTATTTTCCAACAAACCAGTTCTGATGGCGTGTCAAAAGTCCCTCTATTTGGAGACCTTCCGCTTGTAGGGGCACTTTTTAGAAACTCGTCACAGTTGCAGCAAAAACGAGAGCTTCTTATCTTCGTTACGCCAAAAATTGTAACCGAAAGACCCTAACGACTGTATTTACAGAGACGAAAATGCGCTTCTATAAGCGCATTTTTTTATTTTAAGGTCTTTTTTGTAACTAAATTTACAGGTATACACTATTTGTTGGTAACAAAACTTGCAACGCCTTGCATGAAACTGAGATAATCCCCGCCTCGAAATTTAAGCGAGGTTTAAGGAGTGGTGCTTATTGGACACTAAATAGGCACGAGTCAATGGGTAGGCTGGTAAGGCAACAGTGCACTGCCCCTAACATGATTAAGTTGTGATATAAGCAAATATGGCTGAAAAACGTAATATCTTTTTAGTTGGCCCAATGGGTGCTGGCAAAAGTACCATCGGTAGACATCTAGCAGACGAACTTCACCTAGACTTTTTTGATTCTGATCAGGAAATTGAGCGCCGCACAGGTGCTGATATCGCTTGGATCTTTGATCTTGAAGGCGAAGACGGCTTTCGCGTGCGCGAAGAGAACGTCATTAATGATTTGACAGACAAGCAAGGTATTGTGCTTGCCACAGGTGGCGGTTCTATTGTAACTAAAGCTGTGCGCAATCGTTTATCTGCCCGTGGTATTGTTGTTTACTTACAAACGACCATCGATAAGCAAGTTGCCCGTACACAACGCGACAAACGTCGTCCTTTGCTACAAAACGAAGATCCTGAACAAGTACTTCGGGATCTTGCAGAAATGCGCAACCCGCTTTACGAAGAAGTTGCTGATTACATTGTTGATACAGACGACCAAAGTGCGCGTGCTGTAGCAAATCAAATTATCAGTAAAATTGGTTTATAAATTAAAAATGTAATAGGAGGTGCTACGCCAATGTCAACCTTAACTGTGGAACTTGGAGAACGTAGCTATCCTATACAGATAGAGGCTGGGCTGCTTTCGCAACCTGGCCTTTTTAGTGCCTATATTAAAGGTCCGCTCGCCGTTATCGTAACCAATGAAACCGTCGCCCCTCTTTATCTAGAAACGGCGAAAGCCGCCTGCGGCGACGTTCGCGTTGAAACCATAATATTGCCTGACGGCGAACAGTATAAGAATTTAGAACAATTCGAAGTAGTCATGACCCGCCTCCTTGAGCTTAATGCAGCAAGAGATACAACGCTGATCGCACTTGGAGGTGGTGTAATAGGTGACCTTACCGGCTTCGTCGCAGCGACCTATCAGCGAGGCGTGCCTTTTATTCAGGTGCCTACTACCCTGCTTTCTCAAGTCGACTCATCGGTGGGTGGAAAAACTGCGGTTAATCACCCGCTCGGTAAAAACATGATTGGTGCGTTTTACCAACCCGTTTATGTCGCTATCGACACCGACTCTCTTGCTACTTTACCTCCCAGAGAGTTTGCGGCAGGCATGGCAGAAGTCATCAAATACGGCATTATTTACGACGCCCCATTTTTCGAGTGGCTTGAAAGTAATGTGGATTCACTTACCTCACTTGATACCCAAGTGCTTACTGAAGCTATCTCTCGCTGCTGTGAAATTAAAGCAGACGTGGTTGCAAAGGATGAGCGCGAGGGCGGTTTACGCGCCATTCTTAATCTTGGTCATACCTTTGGTCACGCTATCGAGGCTGAGCAAGGTTATGGAAACTGGCTTCACGGTGAAGCAGTAGCTGCTGGTACTATAATTGCTTGTAAAGCAGCAGAAGGTTTATCGTGGTTTACGCCGTCAGAAACACGACGTGTGTCCGCATTGTTTGAAGCGTTTGCATTGCCCGTTGCAGGGCCTGACAGTATGACGAAAGATGACTACGTTAAACATATGAAGCGCGATAAAAAAGTGGAAGCGGGCAGTATTCGATTTGTACTTCCCCAGGGGATTGGCAAAGCGGTTGTTACTAAGGATGTTACCGACGACATTCTAACCGACATCCTGTCCTAATTTACGCTATCGCGAAACACTCAAAGCGAACATTAACACGTTACGCAGCGGATATATGACTCGAGCATTTATAGGAGCCTGAGTTATTGCTTCTGGCATGTAAGGTGTAACGTGTAGTTGGCTTTAGGTTGAATAGCAACGGTTAATAAGGGCAAACTCCCATGCAAAGCGAACTGCATGATCGTTTGGAATACTTAGTCAATTACTCTTCTCAGCTGATTTTTGTCAGCGGAGAGTCTATTGCACAGCAACAAAAAACCCTCGAAGCCTTTGTTTTTCAACAGCACGATGATACTGAAATTGCCTATTTAACCGCCCAAGATAACATGGAGCCGTCAGATTACCGTCGCCAGCTTTGCAGGCAACTACTAGGGCAAGTCGTCGGCAGTTTTGTCAGACCGCTAAACGAACTACTTTCAGGCCTAAATAGTCATGAGGGGCCTATTCTTATAGCAATAACTCAAGCGCATAACCTTCCTGATGTTCTACTTCAAGAATTATGGGACTTGGTACTTCAAAGTCGATTTGCTGGAAATAAACAGCATTTAAATGTGCTTCTGTTTGCTAACAATGATTGGGCAGAACGCGCTAAGCAATGGCTTCCGGCTAAAAACACCGAAACGCCACTCATTATCAGCAGCCAGTCGGTTATGAGTGAACAGCCAAACTTTGCCTCAGAGCTAGACAAAATGATTGCTTCACGCCGTGAGGCGTTTCAAGCACATCTGGAAAACAGACAGCGTGAACACACTCAAACCTTTAGTAATCCACTAAAAACCACCTGGTTTTATGTGGCGGTAGCTTGTGTTTTTCTGATGACTTTTGCTGGTTTAGTATACTGGCAGTACGGTGATAAACTAGCGACCCTGTTCTCACCTATTGAACAACAAAGCCAAGAAACTCAGTCTCCTCAGGTTCAACCGGGCTCGGCCTACAGCACTTTGTTAAGTGACGATAATTCAAATAGTGACGATTCACAGCGCGGCGACGGTAAACCGCTAGATGAAATTGCCATTGAGGCAGCCAACGTTGAACTGGTCCTTGCTTCCAGAGAAGGTGAAGATACACAAACTAAGGCGACTGACGGCAATGTTCTTGTGACCGCTTGGGACGAAGCGGTAGCTGCACTTCCAGCAAGCACAGAAACGTCAGAGCAACAAGACGCCACGGCAGACACAGCCGATGAAGATAATTCTAGGGAAAGTTTGAGCAACCAAGGTAGCGCGGTTACTAACAATGAAGATGTTGACGCGTCCATCGTGGTTATATCAAAACCCGCTCAGACATCAAAGAGCACAATAAATGCCAAAGGAGTCGAAGACGCACCTTCAAAAAATGCTGAGTGGATCGCTGAAAATGACTATGCTATTCAAATGCTTGCCATGAAGGATAAATCTGTACTCAATGCGTTTCTCAGTGAAAATGACTTATTAACCCGCACTCGAATTTACAAAACGACGCGCTATGGCGGCGACTGGTTTGTGGTTGTAGACAAGCAGGTTTACACATCTATCTCTCAAGCTCAGCAAGGGCTTGCTGCTTTGCCAGAATACCCCGGAAAGCAGAATGCGTTTGTAAAACGCGGACGCCAAATTCTTTCAGAAATAAGTAAAGTTGAAAATTAAGGTGCTTACGCTGGTTATTAGCGCTAAATACGCAAAATTCCATTCTTACGACACTTGTTGGTTGTCCGTTTTACTGATGAAAGTTACAATCTACCTTTAGCGTGGTGATATCTGATACTGATCAGCATAAAAGTATAAAGACGACCCTTTCCCTTGGAACGGCGGCGCAAGGAAAAACCACCGTCTTCATTCCGTCTAGGTAGTAACGTTTAAGCATGATGCAGAAAAAAAACCGGGCTTTTTTAAAGTGGGCCGGTGGCAAATACAGCTTGGTTGAGCATATTCAGGCCAGATTACCGCAAGCTAACAAACTGATTGAACCGTTTGTTGGCGCAGGCTCTGTGTTTCTTAATACCCAATACAAACGCTATCTGCTTAATGACATTAACCCTGATCTCATCAATTTATACAATTTACTTAAGGCGCAACCAGACGCACTGATAAATGACGCACGCTCATTTTTTGACGGGAAGCGCAATCAAGAAAAAATGTACTACGCTTTACGTGAGGAGTTTAATACCACTGGAGACGAGTATTACCGCGCAATTCTTTTTCTGTATTTGAATCGCCACGGTTACAACGGGCTGTGTCGCTATAGCCTTCAAGGCCGCTTTAATGTGCCTTTTGGCCGTTACAAGAAACCTTATTTTCCTGAAGATGAGATGTTTGTATTCTCTGAGAAGTCTCAAAAGGCCACATTCACCTGCTTACCTTTTGAAAAAGTGTTCTCACGGGCGAGACGAGGTAATGTCATTTATTGTGACCCTCCTTATGCTCCGATCAGTAAAACCGCAGCTTTCACCAGTTATGCGGCGCGAAGTTTTGGCTTGGAATCACAAGAAAAACTCGCTGAACTTGCCAGCCGAGCGTCAAAAAAACGCGGTATACCAGTGTTGATATCTAATCACGACTTGCCGCTTACAAGGGCGTTGTATCAAGGTGCTGACTTCAGCATGCTGTCAGTTAAGCGTTCGATAAGTCAAAACGGCGCAAAGCGACAGCCAGTAGATGAAATATTGGCTTACTTTCCTCCAGCCACTGTGGTGACTAAGCGCAGTAGCCGCAATAACAAAGCAACAACACGCAACTTACCATAACGTAGATTCTTGAAAAAACTGACTAAGTAGAGCGTGCGATGTTAATGAGAAGATGCTTCATTTATCAATAGCGAAGGGTTGACCGCTAATCGCTGTAGCCCGTATACCATTTTACGAACATAAATAATGAAACCACAAAAAGTACAACTAAAATAACGCCGATCACTGCAAAACTGATGAAGGTCCCTTTGTTAAAGTCACGTTCATAATTTCGGTGGCTCTGAACCCCAAACAAACTCGCTATCACACTACCTAGAACTGACCAAAACCCAGTGCCAGACCGCATCGTATGACCTTAGCCGTCTTTCGAAGGTGAAGTGAAATCTCGATTACCTTCGTCGCTGTGCAACAACTCAAGTAGATCTAAAAAGTGAAACTGAAAAGAAAAAGATTTTCCCGCTATCCATGAAAGCCAGCTCACTTCTTCTACCCCCTCTTGATGACGGGCGCACTGGTTTTGAACATGGCTTGCTGGTAGCTTTGGATTAAATTCTGTGACCGGTTGAAAATCGCATACTGACGAGTGTGATTTAGGCGCAGTAGTAACCGCAACGCTAGCTAGCGCCACAGCTCCGCAAATCGCGAAAAAAGGAAGAACTTTCATCCTGAACACTCCTTACACTCGTTTAAAAATTAGTCTCATTATAGACAAAAGTAGGTTACGAACAAGTTAAAAATGCGTTGCTTTAAAAATGAAAAGCCTAATGATGTGACATTAGGCTTTTACTACTCAACGTTTTATTAAAAGGCCATCCGATGGCCTCTCGATTTAATTTTAAAGTTCGAAATCTACCGAGTAAGCTACAGTGAATTTAACAGCATCGTTGTCAAACTCGTCGTCGCCGCCCATATCATCAAGATCGGTACCCGTGATGGCAAAGCTGAAACCATCTTTTGCAATTGAAACGCCGTAGTCTACATAACCTTCTACGCCATTAAACGCTTCAGCAAAATCACCTTCATGGTAACCAACGTGAAAACCAAGTTCTGTGCCGTTTAAGATTTCCATGCTGTAATCAAGCGAGGTATACGACGCTTGTGCAAAGCCAAAGTCTTGAGTTTCACCCTCGTCAGCTTCGGTGTGCGCTAAAAGGTAAACAGTAAGGCTCAAGCCCCCCATTCCTACTGAGCCATAAACTTCTGCAAAATCGAAGTTCGCTTCGTCATCATAGTTGTAGTATAGGTAACCGAAGTCGTATGCAATACCGTCAGACTCACCCGAGAAACCAAAATACATGTCGTGCTCGTAAGAATAAACGTCGCCCGCGCCATAGTTCACATTAGATGCCCAAGTACCGGCATAAAAGCCACTTTCGTGAGCGTAATCAATACCGCCCTGCACAGCCGCTTCGTTAGTGGTCTGCGTAAGACCACGCCAAATGTAGTTGCTGGTCGCACTTGCATTGGCGGTAAATTCGCCTTCTGCATAGCTAGGCATTGCAGTTAGCAGACACGCTGAAGAAATAGCAGCGGCAAGTAAAGTTCTTTTTGTAGATGTTTTCATGTGTGTTCTCCAGTCAAATTCAAACTTGTTGTTATTCGTTTTTTCTGTCTGTGTTTTCTTTTTGAACTGGATAACGCAAAGTTGGTGCCCATTTATGGTTCAGTAAAAAAAAACACAAGAGCAATTGCAAAGCATTGATATATAGATAAATTTAAAGGGTTTGATTATTTTTTGGTGGGAACTGCTTTGGTTAAAGCAGAACAAAGACGCACCAGCATAACGCGCTCTCACCAAAACGGGGCATACCAGCAACAGCCACTGTTCAACGTAAACCCATGTGAAATTGCCACTCAATTATCCTTTACATAGTAAAGAGGTTCGGTTTTGGGTAAACTTTCGTAACTTAAAGCTTAAGCGGCGATGCATCTTGCTGTTTTTTGATTAGAGGGACTCGTAATGAAACCATTTTTAATTGCCCCATCGATACTATCTGCCGACTTTGCCCGACTGGGAGAAGACGTGGAAAAAGTATTAGCGGCCGGTGCCGACGTGGTACATTTCGATGTTATGGATAATCACTATGTGCCAAACCTTACGTTTGGGCCGATGATTTGTGAGGCTTTGAGAAAATACGGTATTACCGCACCTATTGATGTTCACCTGATGGTTAAACCCGTTGATGATTTGATAGAAAAGTTTGCCGATGCGGGAGCTAGCTTTATTAGCTTTCATCCAGAAGCCTCTGAGCATATAGACCGCTCTTTACAGCTTATTATTGACAAAGGGTGTAAGCCCGGCTTGGTGTTTAATCCAGCCACGTCGCTACATTACCTTGACCATGTCATGGACAAACTACACCACATTCTTATCATGTCGGTTAACCCTGGCTTTGGTGGTCAAAAATTTATACCCACCACATTAGATAAAGTTCGTGCAGTGAAGCAGCGCGTAGAAGAAAGCGGCTACGATATTCGAATTGAAATTGACGGGGGCGTAAAAGTCGATAACATTCGCGCCATCGCTGAGGCAGGGGCAGACATGTTTGTAGCTGGCTCGGCCATTTTTTCTCAAGACGATTACAGTGATGTTATTACGCAAATGCGTAATGAACTCGCCATGCTATCTAAAGCATAATTGTAGAAGCTAAGCTTTCTCTATCTTTATTAAAACAGTTTTTAACGTATTACAGGTAAAAAGAAATGAGCAATAAACCCGTTGTATTAAGTGGCTGTCAGCCTTCAGGACAACTTACCCTTGGCAACTATATGGGTGCACTTAAACAGTGGGTTTCCATGCAGGACGATCACGATTGCCTATATATGATTGTAGATTTGCATGCTATAACGGTAAGACAAGATCCAAAGCAGCTTGCCGAAGCATGTTTGGACGGTCTCTCTCTTTATCTTGCCTGCGGCATTGACCCTCAAAAGAGTACGCTATTTTTGCAGTCACACGTGCCAGAACACGCACAGCTATCTTGGGTACTTAATTGCTATGCTCAAATGGGTGAGCTAAATCGCATGACGCAGTTCAAAGATAAGTCAGCGAAAAATGAAAATAACATTAATGTAGGCCTATATAGCTACCCTGTACTACAAGCAGCAGACATTTTGCTTTACCAGGCGGACAAAGTGCCCGTAGGCGAAGATCAAAAGCAGCATCTTGAGTTAACACGTGATATCGCAACACGCGTAAATAACTTATACGGCGACGTTTTCCGCTTGCCCGATCCTTATATTCCAGAGTTTGGCGCGCGTATCATGAGCCTTCAAGAGCCAGAAAAGAAGATGTCAAAGTCAGACAACAATCCGAATAACTTCATTGGATTATTAGAAGACCCTAAAAAGCTGGCTAAGAAGATTAAACGCGCAGTGACCGACTCTGACGAACAGGCCAACATTTATTTCAACCCAACAGAGAAACCTGGCGTATCGAACTTGCTTACCCTTCTCTCTCTTGCAACGGGGAAATCGGTGAAAGCGCTTGAGCCTGAATATACGGATAAAATGTATGGTCACTTAAAAGGTGACGTTGCAGATGCAGTGGTTGCCCTGCTTGAACCTATTCAAAACCGCTACGCTGAAATTCGAGCAGATAGAGCATATCTTGATGATGTTATGCGCCAAGGTGCAGAAAAAGCGTCTGCACGAGCCGCTGAGACCCTGGCGAAAGTTTACAAAGCTGTGGGCTTTATTCCCAAGCCATAAACTTTTAGTTAAATGCAAAACGTTAACAAAAAGCATGAAGAGTTCTTAGAGCTCTTCATGAACATAACCCTCGCACGTTAGAAACACCAAGGATTAGCACTGCTGTGTTGCTGTTAATTGATAACTTCGATTCGTTTACCCATAACCTTGCTCGATACTTTAAAGAGCTTGGCGCTGACGTTGAAGTAGTGCGAAACAACGCGCTTAGCATTGACGATATCTCACGCATAGCGCCAACTCAGCTTGTCATCTCTCCGGGCCCATGCACGCCTAACGAGGCCGGTATCAGCTTAGCCGCAATCAGACACTTTGCCGGTAAAATCCCTACTCTTGGCGTTTGCCTGGGTCACCAAGCCATTGGGCAAGTATTTGGCGCTCAAGTGGTAGGCGCGCAAGAAATTAAGCATGGGAAAGTATCTTCGTTAACACATAACAATACCGGTCTATTTAAAGGGTTACCTGAAACATTCAACGTAACACGCTACCATTCGTTGGTTTTAGAACCCGCATCCGTACCTACTTCACTGCGTGTTGATGCTTGGTGTGAAACCGCCCACGGTACTAGAGAAATAATGGCAGTTTCTCATAAGTATCATCCTATTTGGGGGGTACAATATCACCCTGAGTCTTTACTCACTGAACACGGTCACAGCGTATTAAATGCGTTTTTACAGTTCAAAACGCCTTAAGAAAATTTCAATAAAGCCGATACACTTTCATAGTTTAAAAGGTTACGCTTGAAGGCCGGTAAAACTCGCAATTCACTGATTTTTCGTTTAACTTTCCCAAGTCTGTTTGGTATCGACTGTTTATTTAAACAATACATGTAAACAAATTATATTATCAGTGATTGCTACAAACCCTATTGCCTCTTAAGAAAACCGTTATTTAGCGTTTTGCTATTGCGAGAACGATAAGGTCCCTGATGTACGATAATATTTCCGTTCACCAAAAAGTTATGAGCAGGAGAGCTTTTACAATGACAATGGGGGCAACGACATCGCCCACGATAGATGATCGTTTCGAAAATTTGCTCATATCGCCTGAACGGGTGTTTGAAATGCTAGGAAAGCGTCGAGTTGGTGAGGTAAGTTTTGAGCAGTCTGAACAAGGGGATGCGCGCAGATTACTTCTAAACGTTGAAAAAATTGCGATTGAGAATAAACGCCTGCAAGAAAAAACGGAAGCGTCCTACCTAGAATCCGTTAGCCACCAGCTTCATGAAGTATTACTTGGTGAACTTACCGAACAATTAAGTGCCACCGACGAGCTCGTTCAAACCGTTCTCAATTTACCGGAAAACATCGGTGAACTGCTTGACGCCCTTGCTGTTAAAGCTTGTTCTGTTTCCAAATTAGAACCCATCGCAGCCACTATGCCGTGGCTTTACGATGAACTTATCGTCATTGTGAACACGCCTCAGTTCAGACGCAAAGACTCGCGCGGTCGCATTATTATCGTTGAAACGCTTCGCACTGCACTCAGCTTTTTAGGCATTGAGAACCTGCGCACGTTAATTCCTTCGCTTATATTGAAACGCGCGATGCCACAAATTACCGATCCGCACCCGCTTATCAAACAAAAGCTGACCCAATACGCCACGGGTGTTGCCCTAACGGCAAAGCGGATAGCCAGTATAAGTGGAGGCAGCAGAAATGAGGCCTACACATTAGGCGTATTGAGCAACTTGGGTCGCTGTGCGGTAACGCGGCTTTATTTCAAACTATTCGATAAAATTCAACTTCATCTTTTACAAGAATGCCAAAAAGATAAAGAGCAGAAACGCCATGAAACCTTGCTCAAAATCGTTCCCTCAGCCAACCATCTCATCGCTATGCAACAAGAGTTTGCCGACGCTGTGAGTGCTGACATACTAGAATGGATGCATTTAAAACGGTTGCCAATAGCTTCTGCCATGCGCGCATGTGCAAACAAAACGCCCGCAGAGCGGGGAACGCTTTGTAAAGCGCTATATCAATCGCGTACGTTTACGCAAATAAGAATGTTGCACCAGCTTAAACTGGTAGAAATGAAAGACGTTAAGCCACTTTTCAACGAGCAAAAATTCCCTAATGGCGCCCTCGAAAAACTCAAATCAATTGATATTTTCACTTTGCCATTAGTTAAAAATGAAGAAAATCATTAAAAATTTAGTGGATATTCATGCAGTCATTATGCAATCACGTATCCACTTATTCCTTTTAAAGTAAAAATACGCGTTTTCTTATACTATTGCCTGCTCGAGGCTAATGGATTCGATGACTCACTGGTCGCTGACGCCTATGATTTGCCTACTCAACAGCCTGCTAAAGCCCGCATGTCACCCTTTTCATAAGCTGATTAACGATTATTACTAAATGATATAGCCCAGTAGTTAATAGTTATTCACTTTTCCTGCAAATTAAGCCACAGTCCTTATAAATAAAGGGCTGCAGCCTTTTTGAAAGAAGACAAATGTTAAAAGAAATGGCATACTGTAAACCAAATCCGATTAGTTTTTACGCGCTGAAACAATGTTTCGAGAATAAGATCAGGTCGAAATCAACGGCTATTCTTGACGAGCACGCTGACATAGTGTGATTTAGCGCCCAATGCAGAGGTAACAAAGATGAACGTAACTCGCGCTACATTTGATGATGTAATGGTTCCTAACTATAACCCAGCAGACATGGTGCCTGTTCGCGGAGAAGGTTCTCGAGTATGGGACCAAGATGGGGCCGAGTACATCGACTTTGCAGGCGGTATTGCAGTAAACGTTCTTGGGCATTGCCACCCTGAGCTCGTTAACGCACTTAATGAACAAGGCAATAAGCTTTGGCATCTTAGTAATGTATTTACGAATGAACCCGCCCTTCGTCTGGCCAAAAAGCTAAACGATGCTACCTTTTCTGACAAAGTTTATTTCGCTAATTCGGGCGCAGAAGCCAACGAAGCTGCATTAAAACTAGCCCGTCGTTGGGCACTTGATAAGCACGGTGAAGACAAGAACCAAATCATTGCGTTCAACAAAGGTTTTCACGGTCGTACTTTCTTTACCGTAACAGTAGGTGGTCAAGCCGCTTATTCTGATGGCTTTGGTCCGAAACCTGGCGCAGTTGACCACTGTGACTATAACGATCTAGCAGCCTTTGAAGCACTTATCTCTGACAAAACCTGTGCTGTTATGATGGAGCCTCTTCAAGGTGAAGGCGGTATTATTCCGCCTGATGTAGATTTCGTGAAAGGTGTACGCGAACTTTGTGACAAGCATAACGCATTACTTATTTTTGACGAAGTTCAGTCGGGGGTTGGTCGTACAGGTCACCTATACGCGTATATGGGTCTTGGCGTAACACCTGATATCTTGACCACTGCGAAATCTCTTGGTGGTGGCTTCCCAATTGGCGCTATGCTTACCACAGCTGACATTGCGGCGCACCTTAAACCCGGCACGCACGGCAGCACGTATGGCGGTAATCCACTGGCATGTGCAGTTGCAGAGAAAGCCCTAGATATTATTAATCAGCCAGAAGTACTTGAAGGCGTGCTTAAAAAAGAAGCGCTTTTCCGTGAGCTTCTAGGTGCAATTAACGATAAATACAACGTATTTGAAGAAGTTCGTGGTCAAGGTATGCTCCTTGGTTGCGCGTTAAATGAAAAATACCAAGGCCGCGCTCGCGATTTCATGATGGCGGCGACAAAAGAGCACCTTATGTGCCTGGTAGCCGGCATGAATGTTATTCGTTTTGCGCCTTCATTAGTGATTCCTGATGAGGATATCAAAGAAGGTCTTGCACGTTTTGAGCGCGCCGTTGCTGCCGTTGTAAACGCCGAATAATTACAACACGAGTAGCGAACATGAATATCATTCGCCCTATCACGAAGGCCGACTATAACGCGCTAAAAGAAATTGCCGTTGAATCGGGTATTGGCTTCACGTCTTTGCCCGTTAACGACGAACTTTTACAGCGTAAAATTGATCGTGCAGAAACTGCGTTCAACAAACCTAACGTAACTGAACCTGGCGATGAGTCGTACCTGTTTGTTATGGAAGATACCACTACCGGCACGGTAGTAGGGACAACCGGTATTGAAGCTGCTGTTGGCATTGAAGACGCGTTTTATCACTATCACCTTAGTAAGGTCGTACATGCATCTCGCGAACTAAACATTCACAACACGGTAGACATTCTTACGTTTTGTAATGACTACACCGGGGTGACTGAAATATGCACGCTATTCCTTCGCGAACAAGCCCGAGGCGGCATTAACGGCCGCTTTCTTTCAAAGGTACGCTTTTTGTTCATGATGGAGCATCGCGAGCGCTTTTCTGAAACAGTGATTGCAGAGATGCGCGGTGTAAGTGATGAAGAGGGTCGCTCTCCGTTTTGGGAATGGCTAGAAACCCACTTTTTCTCTATGGACTTCCCCACTGCTGACTATCTAACGGGTATTGGCAATAAAGTATTTATTGCTGAGCTAATGCCGAAATATCCGATTTACGTGAACCTGCTTAGCAAAGAAGCGCAAGAAGTCATTGGTGAGGTGCACGAAAAAACTCGCCCTGCTCTTCAGCTCCTTGAAGAGGAAGGCTTTTCTTGCCGTGGATATGTAGATATTTTCGATGCGGGCCCAACGGTTGAAGCGAACTTAAGCCATATCCGCACCGCTCAGGCGAGTTTAAAACTTCCTGTTGTCATTGATGATAGTGCGGCTGCACAAGGCCAGACTCACTATATAATCAACACGTCAATATCCGATTTTCGTGCAGTAGCTACCGAGATGACGGTGAGCGAAGAGAAGCAAGTTGCCGTGCTATCTCGCCAAGCGGCTGCTGCATTGAATGTCAAAGAGGGCGAGTACGTTCGCTTTGCCCCGGTTACATTCAGAGACTAAAAAGGACACCCACTATGCTACATACACATTTTATCAACGGTGAATGGGTTGCCGGACAGGGTCACGACTTAGCGTCAATTGATCCTGCAAAAAACGAAGTAATTTGGGAAGGTAAGTCTGCGACTGCCGCTCAAATCGATGATGCGATTAAGGCCGCTCGTGCCGCGCTTGTAGCGTGGAGCATGAAAACCGTGGAAGAGCGCCTTGAAGTCATCAAGGTTTACGGCACCAAGCTAGAAGAAGCTAAAGCGCATCTTGCGAAGGTAATGGCAAAAGAAACCGGCAAGCCAGAGTGGGAAACTGCCACTGAGGTGGGTGCCATGATGGGTAAAATTGGCATCTCAGAAAAGGCCTACTTTGAGCGTACTGGCAACGTAGAAAACCCAATGCCCGTGGGTAAAGCATTCATTCGTCACAAGCCTCACGGTGTTGTCGCAGTTTTCGGCCCTTACAATTTCCCGGGTCACCTGCCTAATGGACACATTGTTCCCGCGCTTATTGCTGGCAATACTGTTGTATTCAAGCCAAGCGATTTGACCCCTATGGTTGCACAAGAAATGGTGAAACTGTGGGATGCGGCAGGTCTTCCGGCAGGCGTACTCAACCTGGTACAAGGTGAAGTGGAAACGGGTAAAGCGTTGGCGTCGCATAACGACATCGATGGCCTTTTCTTTACGGGTAGCTCACGCACAGGAAGAATTTTACACGAGCAGTTTGCTGGTCACCCTGGCAAAATTTTGGCTTTGGAAATGGGCGGCAACAACCCGCTAATCGTAAAAGATGTCGCCGATGTAGATGCAGCGGTTCACGATATTGTTCAATCTGCTTTCATAACATCAGGTCAGCGCTGTACTTGTGCTCGCCGCTTGTTCTTGCCAGCCGACGCCCAAGGTGATGCTATCCTTGCTCGCCTAATTGAGGTTACGAAAAATATCAAAGTTGGCGACTATGATGCTGAAGATCAGCCTTTTATGGGCGCTATGATTTCGAGCAACGCTGCAGCACTTATGGTGAAAGCGCAGCAAGAGCTTGAAAACCTTGGCGGTAAAGTATTGGTTCGCCTTGAGCAACACGACGAAAACAAAGGCTTCGCGACTCCAGGTATTATCGATGTTACTGACATGCTTGCGTCACTGCCAGATGAAGAACATTTCGGCCCACTGCTTAAAGTGGTCCGCTACAGCGACTTTGATGCTGCCATTGAAGAGGCGAACAACACCAGCTTTGGTTTGTCGGCAGGCCTTTTAGGTGACAATGAAGAAGACTATCGCTACTTCTTTGCCCGTATTCGCGCTGGTATTGTAAACTGGAACAGACCTATAACAGGTGCAAGCAGTGCTGCACCATTTGGTGGTGTAGGCGACAGCGGCAACCACAGAGCAAGTGCGTTTTATGCGGCGGACTACTGTGCGTACCCTGTTGCATCGGTTGAGCTTGATAAAGTCACCATGCCTGGCAAATTAAGCCCAGGCTTGTCGATGTAATCAATCTTAAACGTTTCGCGAGCGTTTTTTACAATACACGAAAGGCCGATGCTGCTTACGTATCGGCCCCTTTAGTACCAACCCTATACGAACTATTCATCTAAAATAGTCAACGACAGAAAGGACCCTACCGCCATGCATAGCAACATTGATACGTTGTTTAGCAACATGTGGGACGATTACGTTAGTATCACTCCCTCTGCGCACAAAATTCATGCTCTTCTTGCCGGTGAAGAAAACACCAGTGACATCGTTAACGATCATGTAGCTTTTCGAACTTTTGCGCTTGATAAAACCCGCTTAGATAAGCTTGCTGCACACTTCTTAGCGCTTGGTTACGAAGCGAAAGGCGACTATGACTTTGAAGCGAAAAAACTGACTGCGAAACACTTTGAACACCCAGACGATACTAAGCCAAAAGTATTTATTAGCGAGCTGCGCGTAGACGAACTGTCTGAAACCGCACAGCACATTATTAAAAAGCTAGTGGAGCAAATGCCCGAATCTGTGGTGGAAGCGGATAACTTTTTATATTCAGGTAAGCATTGGGAAGTGTCTAAGTCGGAATACGACACATTACTTAACGAATCTGAATACGCGGCGTGGATGGCAGCATGGGGCTTTCGCGCGAACCACTTTACCGTAAGTGTGAATCACTTAAGCCGTACCGACGAACTTACTGACGTAAATATGTTGCTAAAAGAAGCAGGCTTTGTGCTTAACACTTCAGGTGGCGAAATTAAGGGCGGCCCAGATGTATTCTTAGCACAATCGTCAACAATGGCTGATCGTGCTGACGTAGCATTTAGCGACGAAACACTCTCGATCCCAAGCTGCTTTTATGAGTTTGCACAACGCTATGAAATGCCTGACGGAAAGCTCTACACGGGTTTTGTTGCCGCATCGGCTGACAAAATCTTTGAAAGTACGAATGCTAAATAACGGAAATGCCTAGATAAAAAAAGCCCATTGCTGGGCTTTTTTTGTATCTGCTGTTCCGGGCTAATAGATAATTTTGGGCTTAGGCCAAAATCTACAAATGCTTCTTACGTCCACTTACCGCTTTGGCTCAGTAGTATGCCTTGCGAGAAATTGATCATAAGGCATGGGCTTATCAAAATAGAACCCCTGCATCAGTTGAACTTCGGCGTGTTCCATAAAAGGTAGATAAGATTCCAGCTCAATTCCCTCAGCTACTATCTCTATCTTGAGGCTTCTCAGCATCGCAACTATCCCCATGAATAGTGCATTTGCTTTACTGTCTTGATGAATACCCTGCACCAAGCTTTTATCCACTTTAACCACTTCAAACTGAAAGCTTCGCAAATAGCTCAGCGAAGAAAAGCCGCAGCCAAAATCATCGAGGGAAAGCCTGAAGCCGTAATCACGTAAACGGTTTAATGCTCCCAGTGCTTTTTTTTCATCTTTTACAAAAACCGACTCAGTGAGCTCCAACTCAATATATTCGGGGGATACGTGATTGTTTTCACAGATAGACGCCGCTTGTTCTGGAAATAGCGGGTCGAGCATCTGATTAGCACTAACATTGACCGACAGCGGGATGGCGTCTCCCTGTTGAGATTCCATGATCGAAATATAGTCGCAGGCCGCATCAAGGGCTTGCAAGCCTATTGCGCTATCTAGTTTGTACTCTTCAGCAATCGGGATGAAAATGGCGGGTGATACCACACCATGTAGACCCGATATCCAACGGCATAGCACTTCCCCACCTTTCAGCTCACCTTGAAGATCATATTTTCCCTGGATATAGAAATCTAACAGGTGGTTTTCTATAGTTCTGCGCAGATCATTTACCATACTTACTTGTTGGGTCATACTTTCATATAGCCCCACTTCATAAATGAATGCCTGCCCTTTACCAAGCTCTTTGGCCCTGTACATGGCGGCATCTGCACACTGTAGAAGGCTCTCTATATTGTCGCTGTGTTCTGGGAACTCAGCTATACCTACACTGGCCGATAGCCTAAGCTGTGAAGATTTTGCTCGTACAAGGTTCTCTTCAATTTTCTGAATAAGCTGCGTAGATTTGTCTGCCGCGTTTTTAACTGTTTGACCAGGCAGCACTGCGATAAACTCGTCGCCCCCCCACCGGCCGACATTGCCAGTTTTGTCGAACATATCAGTCAATAATGTGCCAACGCGCTTTAATTCGATGTCACCTTGATCATGTCCCGCTGTATCGTTAATCGCCTTAAAACCATCTAAGTCGATAAAAACTAGTACAAATTGCTGCTTCTTTTTAACCAGCGTTGAAATAAACTCTCGCAGGGCGTTTCTATTTGAAAGGCCCGTTAATTCATCATTAAGGGCCAGCTGACGCAGCTTCGCCTCATTGCGCTTCCTATCCGTGATATCCCGCATTGTCGCAATCAAATAAGATGACGTTTGCTGATACGTTTCAAACAAAGCTATCGAGATATCGACACTTTTAACCTGCTCACCTTTTGCTTTTATTGAAGATTCAAAGCGTAATTGTTTGTTTATTGCCAGCAGTTCTCTGTTCACTTTCTCGGAAATGAATATCCGATTAAAGTCCATTCCAATGCACTGTTCTTTTACCGATGCGCCGATTAATTGAATAAACGCATCGTTGCACTCTGTGATAACAAGTTCTGGCGATAGGACGAGCATAGGCTCTCTTGAGCTGGCAAAGGCCGACGCCATCAGATGAAAGGATTGTTCCGCCTTACGCTGAGGGGTGATGTCTTTGGTGGTACCTACAATATGCAAGGCCTCACCATTTTGACCCCGTTTGAGTACACGTCCTCTCAACCGCACCCACTGATATTCACTCTCTAGTTTTAATCGAAAGGAAAATTCAATGCGATCGCGGTTTCCGTGTAGCGCCATGGTCCAGTGAAATTGAAGACCATCGAGGTCATCCTCATGCACGCGCTCCATCATATGAATTAGGGTTCCAGACCACGTTAACTCGCTCTCGCTATGCAGTGAGAATGAACGAATTTCCATTATATCCGTGTTGGCTTTCCAGCTCCAAAACGATTCTTGAGACGCCCATAACGCTAGCTCTAAATCCTTTTGAACAGCTTGGCTTTCTTTGAGAGTTTCATAGAGGCTTTGGGTTTTTTCTCGTAATAGCTGCTCCGCCTGTTCTCTTGAATGGCGTTCACGCTTTAAACGCCGTTCTAGAATTTCAGTGCGGTCTTTCTGCTTAACAGAGTTGTGCGAAGTGTCATGCGCCATTACGCCTCCAGCTAAACGATAGAGATACTAAACTCGTAGGTGTGAGGAATATCGAGCTGGTGGGTTTCTCTTTCTAACTTGCAGTTATAATACTCTGCTGCCGCGTCCATCAAGCCTTCAGCTAGCGGATATAGCTCTCTTTCGGAGTAATACTGTAAGCGCATAGTCGTGTCTGTGCGTGAGAGCACTTTAAATCGCGGCAAATCGGCATCGGGATAAAGCTTTTTGACCTGAACATGAATATCGCCATCTAAATGCTCTAACATTTGCAATATGTCAGTGGTGTTTGCAAGCACATCTCCATGCACTGCACCAAGCTTTCCGAACAGGTAATGGCCAAAGTCATATAACAACTCATTGGCCGATTTACCCGTTTTTTCTACCAGCACACCTACCAAACGTTCCATCTGTTCAAATGGATAATAGCCAACAGCGGTATAAGCACCGTCATTTTCTAATTCAGCTTCCATGATAACGTCGTCTGCGAAATCAGGAGACACTTTCTCCTCCAGCATATCGATTAACGACGTAAAAACTATTCCTAGCATAAAAAATCCTCAGCAAATCCTATTATGAGTCTAGTTCAACCAGGCTTAAGAACAAACTAAACTTTATGACAAATCTTCGGGCGTCTCATCCTTATTTGGCAGCACTACTTCAACAGAGTCTACCCGTTGGAGCCCTCGTGGTAGCTTGTTACCGCGCCGGCCTCTTTCACCGTGATAGTGCGTTAGGTCAGCCGCGCTGAGTGTCATATTACGTTTTCCTGCACCAACCTTAATAGCAGCGCCATCAGGAACAACCGCAAGCACTTTCACATACTCCTCACGAGACTGGGATTTAGCTGAAGGAATATTAATTAGCTTATTTCCCTTACCCTTACCCAAGCTTGGCAAGTCGCGCAGCGGGAACATCAACATACGCCCTTCGTTAGAAATACTTAAGCACCAATCTGAGTCAGGGTTAGTAACAGGCGTTGGCTTCATTACTTTCGCCGCAGTGGGTAACGACAAGTAGGCTTTACCCGCTTTATTTTTACTCACCATGTCTTTAAAGGTACCAACAAAGCCATAGCCAGCGTCAGAGCCAACCAAAAACTTACTTTCGTCTTGAGCCATGATGACATGCTGAAACGATTCTCCACCAACAATACTAAAACGACCTGTTAGTGGCTCGCCCTGACTTCTTGCAGAAGGGAGTCCGTGAGCATCGCAAGAGAAAGTACGACCCGAGCTATCCATAAAGACCGCGGGCTGATTGCTCTTTCCTTCTGCACTTGATAAATAGCCATCGCCAGCTTTATAACTGAGACCTTCTGCATCTACATCGTGGCCCTTCGCGCATCGCGCCCAGCCTTTTTCTGAAAGCACTACTGTTACTGACTCCGCAGGAACCAACTCTTTTTCAGACAGTGCTTTAGCCTCACCACGTTCAACGATAGGGGAGCGCCTGTCATCGCCATACTTTTCGGCATCAGCAAGAATTTCTTTTTTGATGAGAGTTTTAAGGCGGCGATCTGACCCCAACAGCTGCTGAAGCTTGTCCCGCTCTTCGGCAAGCTCGTCCTGCTCGCCTTTAATTTTCATTTCTTCTAGCTTAGCTAAATGCCTTAGCTTAAGTTCTAAAATGGCTTCTGCTTGCTTGTCGCTCAACCCGAATCTCGACATCAATTCCGGCTTGGGTTTGTCGTAAGTTCGAATAATATCGATAACTTCATCGATATTTAAAAATGCGATGAGTAAACCTTCAAGAATATGAAGGCGCGCCAGTACTTTATCGAGTCGATATTGCAAGCGACGAGTGACCGTCTCTTTTCGGTATTGCAACCACTCAGATAATATAGTGCGCAGATCCTTAACCTGAGGACGGCCGTCTAGCCCAATCATGTTTAAGTTAACGCGATAATTTTTTTCAAGATCAGTGGTCGCAAACAAGTGCTGCATCAATTGAGTCACATCAATGCGATTTGAACGTGGCGTAATGACTAAGCGCGTTGGATTTTCGTGGTCAGATTCATCGCGAAGGTCACTTACCATCGGCAGCTTTTTAGCCTGCATTTGCGCTGCAATTTGCTCCAGAATTTTTGCACCAGACGCTTGGTGTGGCAGTGCTGTAATCACTACATCACCATTTTCTTCTGTATATACCGCTCGCATTTTGATGGAGCCTCGCCCCGTCTCATACAGCTTTTGAATATCAGACTTTGGCGTAATTATTTCCGCTTCCGTCGGATAATCTGGCCCATTCACGTGCTCTAATACATCGCTCAGTTCGGCTTTACTATTATCCAACAGCATAGCGCAGGCATTGGCCAACTCTCTTACATTGTGAGGCGGAATATCAGTGGCCATCCCCACCGCGATTCCGGTAACACCATTAAGTAAGATATGCGGTAAGCGCGCTGGAAGCACACTCGGTTCTTCGAGTGTTCCATCGAAGTTTGGCACCCAATCCACTGTGCCTTGGCCCAGCTCATTGAGCAGGACTTCTGCGAAACGAGAGAGCTTAGCTTCGGTATAACGCATGGCAGCAAAGGATTTAGGATCATCTGGCGCTCCCCAGTTTCCTTGTCCGTCAACCAGCGGATAGCGGTAAGAAAACGGCTGCGCCATAAGTACCATTGCTTCATAACACGCTGAGTCGCCGTGAGGATGAAACTTACCTAAAACATCCCCCACGGTTCTGGCTGACTTTTTATATTTGGCGTTAGCGCTTAGCCCTAAGTCAGACATCGCGTAAATAATACGGCGCTGAACTGGCTTTAAGCCGTCAGAAATGTGCGGCAATGCGCGGTCCATGATGACGTACATGGAATAGTTAAGATAAGCGTCTTCGGTGAAACGTCGAAGAGGAAGTTGCTCTACCCCATCGCGATTAATAATGATCTCGTCACTCATGATAATTTTTTCGTTTTGTTATTAATACCAATTCGCTCGTGATAGTACGGCAGTCGTTGTCGGATATTAGCGCACGACTTAAAAGAAGCACGTGAACGTTACAAGCTATTGTGGGGTAAACCGCTATTGTGTGCAATCTTTGAAAATCATTGCGGTATGTTTGTTTGGCGATTTAGCGCCCTAAGCGTTTGTTTTGTTATTCTTCAAAGACAGTGGTTAAATAGAGTAGATTGAATACTACCACTTATTATTCAGTTGCGATTAAAACAGTAGACCTTACCTAAACAATAAAAAGTACAGATATATATGGCTATCTTTCGCGTATTCTTTTTTCTATTTTGTCTTTTAGGCAGCTGCCTAGGGTCGAATGCCCAAGCTCAGCATATCGAACAGCTTTTCGATGAAAAGAGTACGCTAGATTTATCTGATTCTCTATTTTATCTATTCGAAACCGATTACCAACTGACCATCAGTGATGTATCAAGAAGGCGAAATGACTTTCTAATGCATCCTCATCACAATCCAAACTTTGGTTTTCGCAATAACGGCATGTGGCTGCTAACCAGTGTCGCTAATGTTTCTAACGAGACGAATTGGGTCTTTTCGATAAACTTTAGCCAGCTTGATAACGTCGATTTTTACTTGGTGCAAGACGGCAAGGTGTTGGCACAGAGTCATCAAGGTAAAGCACAAAAAGAGCAAAGGTTTCGCGTACCCACTTTTCGCGTAGAGCTGCTAGATAGCAAGCCTGCTGACCTCTACGTACGCATAGAAAGCCAATCATCCAGCCTCATCGCCCCTCTTCGTATTCAAGCTGAACCAGTTCACGACCTCGCTTATCAAGTCGATAGTCTGTTGTGGGGCCTCTTTTACGGTGGCTTACTTATTCTCGCTATTTATAATTTAGTGCTGTTTTTTGGCGTAAGAGAAAAAAGTCTTCTCGCCTATGTGGGCTATATTTTTGCGGTCATCTTATGGCAATTTGTATGGGGCGGTCATACACAATTATTGTTTAGCGAGGGTATACCCTCATGGATAGTGGGTCACTCAGAGCTTATTTTTGTGATTATTGGTCTTAGCTCGGGCCTCTTTACTATCATGTTTTTAGAGACCAGGAAAAACTCGCCTACCGCCCACCCTGTGATAAAACTACTCATGATTGGCCAAGGGTTAACTGGCCTTATCTGTTTTGCTGATGTCTTGCCGTCAATGTGGAAGAACAACCTGGTTTATGGGCTGGGGCTAGTTGCAATATTAAGTTATATTTACGCGGGTTTCGAAGCTTTCATCAACAAGTTTAAGCCCGCGCGCTACTTTATTTTTGCATGGGGCATGCTGGCTAGCGGCGCAATAATCGGCATGCTTAGCTTGGTTGGTATATTGCCAACCAATGATTTCACCACATACTGTTTCCAGGTAGGCGTCTTTCTTGAAGCTGGGTTGTTCTCGTTTGCGCTTATGGAGAAAAGCAGAAGACAGCTTGAAAGCGAAGTAGAACAAGCGACAAATGATTTGCGCAACAACGTTGAACTGATTGAAGAGCAAAACGCGCGATTAGATATCGCCAGAAAAGACGCCATTAAAGCAAGTAACGTGAAATCACAGTTTCTTGCAAACATGAGTCATGAAATTCGTACTCCACTTAACGCCATTTTAGGTTTTAGCCGCGAACTAGACAACGCTTCACTGCCAAGCGATCAGCAGGAGCAAGTAAGAATTGTTAATACTGCCGCTGACAACCTGCTAACCATTGTTAACGACATACTGGATTTTTCAAAGATTGAAGCGGGTAAGCTACAAATAAATAACCAGCCCTTTTCGCCCAACAAACTGCTAGAAGAAATGGTCACCATAATGGCTAAATCTTCCCATAGTAAACGCATTGAATTCGTTTTCGATTTAAATCCCTTGCCTGAAAAGTTAATCGGCGACGTGTTTCGCATAAAGCAAGTGCTGAACAATCTTCTTAGCAATGCTTTAAAATTTACATCTAGCGGCACCATCACACTTGCAGTAAGCGGGCGCTCCCTATCCCACGGTATTCATGAGGTGAATATAACGGTAGAAGATACGGGAATTGGTATCAGCCGACATGACAGGAAAAAATTGTTTAACGCGTTTTCTCAGGTAGATGATGCTCTCAATCGCAACTATCAAGGGACAGGATTGGGGCTCGTCATTAGCCGTGAATTGGTGCGATTAATGAACGGCGACTTATCGCTTAAAAGTGTCGTTGGCCAAGGCTCGACCTTTAACGTGTCGTTGAGGATGAACCAGTTAAGCCAAAAGTTTTCACTTTCACCTTCAGAAGAGTGGGCGGGCAAGAGCGTAGTCATTTTCGACCCGGTTCCAACAACCCGCCGTTCAAGCGCAAAAATTATGGCAACACTTGGCGCGGCCGTTACATCTGTTGAATCCTTAGCGTACCTTTCTACACTTACAGAACAGGTTGATTTCTTTATGGCGACTGTACCTGTGAGTAAAATGGCGGATCGAGACACGTTTCTTAGCCAATTTGTACAGTTTCCTGCCAAAAAACGTATTCTCTGGTATTCAGGCCCAGAACCATTTGCCCAATATCCAAGCTTATCTCAGCACTTCCATTCTCAAATACGTATGCCGATGACACTCACCAAGCTCGACAGCTTAGTGCACAACCAAATGAAGCCGGTGAAAAATGCAATACATGAGAAAATAGCAAGCCTGCCAAAAATCAAAGTGTTAGCGGTAGATGATATGGAAATGAACCTTAAGCTATTACATACCTGGCTTGATCAATCTCCGGTCAATTTGGTCACCACTATTAGCGGTCAGGATGCCGTTAATCAATGTCAAACCCAAGAGTTTGACCTAATCCTGATGGACGTGCAGATGCCGGGTATGGACGGTTTACAAGCGACCCGAGAAATCCGTAAATCACCATTGAACATGGGCACACCAATTGTGGCGGTTACCGCTCACGCTTTTAAAGAAGAACAGGAGCGACTGCTCGCGTCAGGAATGGACGACTACCTGCCTAAACCCATAGAAGTTGAACAACTTATTAATTTAGTTAAGTCGTGGTGTATTAATATCGAGCCAGGAGAGATTGCGCTCCCGTCTATTGATTGGCAGCTTGCACTGAAACGGGCTAATCAAAATCAAGATACGGCAGAAGAAATGCTTCAAAGTTTCGTTGACTTGCTGCCAGAAACGATTGAGCTTCTCACTACACTTTGGGAACTAAAAGATTATAACGAACTCAAATCTGAGGTGCATAAGCTGCATGGCGCATGTTGTTACACTGGCCTACCGAGATTTCAGCATTTGGCCAACGAGACAGAAAGCGCCCTTAAATTAGGTCAACACGAGTTAGTTAAAGAGCACTTACCCGCGCTTATCGAAGAAGCGAAGAAAGTGGTAAAAGAGAGTGAGCATAAGAAATAACTACTCACTGAGCCTCGTCTATTTGTCGTGCTCGTTGGCATTGCGCGATAAGAGCAGCAAACTCACTGGCGTCACGATCTAACTCTGAACTCGCTATAAAAATGTCATAGCCAAGTCGTTTCCTCAGCTCTACCATACGGTGAGCTAACATTGCTTTAATGCCTTTTATGACGGTGCCATCTTCCATCACATATTGCTTGTCGTCGAACATTGATTGCTCATAACAGCTCCCTGATGCGCAATTCCCATCTGTGTTTTGCATCAGAAGCGGACGCTGTTCCATCAATAGATGTGTGGCAAGTCGTGGCGAAATAGTGTGTAGAAAGTCGGTGTAACTTTTAAGTTTAAACCCTATTGTTTCAAGAGGAACATGGTCCAGACCATGACGTACACGCGGACAGTCTGCTCGCTGAAGATTATCCCAGTGTATACGCCAGCTTCCTAATCGATGACGATAGGTAATGAAGTCTTTGGCTATCTCTAGGCTAAAGTCTGGCTCACGAATTTTAAAATAACCCACCAACAAACAAACTAATGCGGCGCTGGTAAGAAAAATGCCGGCTAAAAAAAGCCAGTCTGGTAAAAACACCAACCACAAAGCAGACACTATTAGCCCAACGCCCCCCAGTATCAAACTGGTAATGCCATTACTTTTTGACGCAGCTCGAATAAAAATAGGTTCGACATTAGTGCCAGACATAAAGATACACCACCAACATAATTAGGGCCCAAACAATATAGAGTCGCGTGTGCTTGCACTTAACGCAGTCAGTATGCCACCAGCGCATTAATGGGTTTGTTTTTCGCATACGCTAACTAGCTCGATTGATACGTTTATTAAAAGGGGATAGTTTACCCTTAAAATTATGCCATGGCGTGATTTCTATATCGATATCGCTGAAAAGCTGCCACTAACGTGGGCGTAAATACCAACGACAATATAACTGAGAACCCCACCCCTCCAGCTAAAACAACGGCGAGCGGAGGCCAAAAGCTTCCTTCACTAAAGAGTAAAAGGGGTATCAAGCCCCCAACAGTAGTGAAAGTTGTTGATAGGATATGGCGGCTACAGCTCATGGTTTCTTCAACAATGGCTTTGGTGTCGCCCTGTTTTGCTTTGGGATTCGCGTTGATTGCGGCAATGACAACAATTGAGCCGTTAATAGCTACACCAATAAGACCGGCACAGCCCAGTAAAGGGTTAAAGCCCACCGGCAATCCGGATATCCATAAACTGAACATGCCCAGCCCTACCGAAAGAATAGCGACAAGACCAATAACGCCAGCCATGCGTAAGCTGGTAAAAGTTAGAATTAGCGTTGTCACCATCAAGACTAAAAGTACAGGCGCATAAGTAGCCAGTTGTCCTAACGCCTGCTGCTGTTCATCAGCATCACCTGCTAAGTGAATGCGATAACCTTCGGGTAAAATCAAACGGGATTCCAGTAAGTCTCTTAAGTGATTACTTGCATCTATGGGGGGGACGCCTGGCAGTAGGAAAGCCTGGATCCGGTTAAGTCGTTCACCGTCAACTCTTGTGATACTGCTCGTTGCAGGCTCAAGTGTTAAGTTGGTCACCGCTGCAAGTGGCGACCAAGAAATAGCATTATCACCCGCTACAGGAATAGGCATGGCGTCCACACCTGTTACATTTTGTCTGAAGGCTTCATCTAATCTGACGCGAACCGGAATCTCCTCTGTGCTCTCTAGCACCGAGCCGCCCGTTATACCGGAAAAGTTAATCTGCATTTGATTAGCTAATTCTGAAAGGGTCAAACCTAAATAGGATAAGCTGTCACTGTCTGCGTTAATCTTTAACTCTGGCTCTCCCATAGAGATACTGGTGATTGACTGTGATATGCCATCTACTTCAGACATTAACATACGCACTTGATCGCCAAGTTCGTTTAAAATATTTAAATCTGGACCGAAAATCTCGACTTCGACGGGTGCCGCAATTGGCGGCCCCTGTCCGAATGCCCGTACTACTATCTGAACTTCTGGGTAACTGATATCGAGCTTTCGCTGGAGTTTACCGACAAGAGAGGCAGCATTTTCTACCGTGGTAGTGGATACTACGGCATTGGCAAAGTAAGGCATGTTGTCTCGGGTCATCATTTGATTGTAATACACCGAGGGGGCGGAGCCTCCTACAAGCCAACTCACTTGCTCAACCCCTTCTTCACTGCGTATCGCACTATCAATTTTCCGCACATATTCGGTCGTGTTGTCGATACTGCTCCCTTCCTTTGTCCATAAATAAACCTCGAACTGATCTCTATCTGCGCTTGGGAAGAACACGTTAGCAAGTGTGGTAGATAGGACAAAGCCTGATAAGCAGAGCAGAGCGATAACAGGCAATACAAGAATAGGCTGTTTAATCCATCGTCCTAATTGCTTTTTAAACGCAAGACTGAGCTCTGGCGCTTGAAGACCAACTTTCCACCATGATTGTGAACCTATGCTTTGTTGTGAAGTCCCGTCGTTTTTCGGCAAAAAGCGAGCGGCTAATGCCGCTATTATGGTTAACGAAATAAACAGTGAACCAATGAGCGCCATGACCACGCTTATCGCAATAGGCCCTACAAAATCACCGATGTTTCCGTTTAGCAAAAAGATTGGCATAAAGCCTAAGATGGTTGTCAGCGTTGATGCCAAAAGCGGGGCAAATAAATGAGAAACACTCTTTGCCATCGCGCCCACCCGCGTTAAGTCTGGATCCTGAAGGTTGATTCGAATTTCATCGGTAATTACGATTGCATTGTCTATGAGTAGGCCAATGGCGATGATCATGCCAAAGATAGACATTTGATGAATTTGCTCGTTATAGAAACTCAACGAAAAAAGGGCAAAAGCGGCACACAAAGGTAAAGCTAAACCAACTATCCATGCTGCGCGAAAACCCATAAACAGCAATATAACCATCATAACCACGGCGCACCCCATTAAAAGGTTTATGGATAAATCGGCAAGCCGTGTAGTGGTATACTCATTCTGTTCAAACGCAATCGTTGCTGTCAGCGTACCGCTAAAGTCTTGGTTGAATTGCTCCACTACCTTGAGGGCGTTTTTTGTCCAAACATCGGAACGAAGAGATGGCTGCATGCGAGCGGCTACAAAAATAGACTCTTCGCCATTTAAATACGCCACTTCAGTTCGAGGGGTTGTGAAACTCCTTTCTACCGATGCTACGTCTTCAACCCGCAAATAGCGCCCCTCGATATTTACGAGCGGGATGGAGGCAATCATGTTGACACCGTTAAGTCCTTCGCCGACCGTAAAACGCAGGTTGCTTTGTTTTGAGTTCAGCATACCTGCAGGTAATTTGGGATCTGCACTACTAATCAGATTACTCACTTGCTGCAGATTAAGGCCCGTTGCCGCCAGTTTAACGGGGTCAATATTAACGCTTATCTCTTCCTGCGGTGCACCGTAAACCCGCACTAATTCAGTACCATTTACGTTTCGCAATCTGTCGGTTAATTCCTGGGCCAAGCGCGCGGTAAGGGTTATAGGGGTATTTTCGAAATGGTCTGCACGAACAGAGAGCAATAAAGTAAACGCAGTAGCGCCCCGTTTTTCGTCGAAAATTGGCGCCATTGCACCTTCTGGAAACAGCTCTGCTGCCGCGCCAATAGCATCGCGTATTTCGCTGAACAGCTGCTCGTTACTGGTGTTATCAATCCAATCTTGTGTCTCAATTAGAATAATAGAGATACCGGCACGCGATGTAGACTTAACTTCTTTGATCTCAAAAATTTCTCTTAGCCTATCTTCGAGTACATCGCTTACTAACGCTTCAACCCGTTCAGCAGATGCGCCTGGGTACTGCGTAATAATTAACGCGTTGCGCGTATCTATTCGGGGGTCTTCTATTCGAGGCAGTGAACCTAAAGCGGAAAGGCCAGCGGTGATCAGAATAAGCAGACTTAATACAAGCAGGTGCCCTCTTCTATAAAAGAGTGTGTACCAAGGGTACGGCTTATCATTATCAAAATTGAACGTCTTCACTAGCGCGCTCCGGCTTGATGTTGACTGGGCACTGATACCATTTGCCCAGGGGCCAATTTATGGGTGCCTTCACTCACATACATTTCACCGTCTTTAAGTGCACCACGAACAAATGCTTTGTTTCCGTCGGTATACACCACCTCAACAACCCGAGCCTCAAGCTGGGCGTTCTGCTGATTGGTTAGCACAAATACGCGCCACAACCCACGTAAACCGTTACTTAACGCGTTAACAGGGAGCCAAGCTCCGGTCTCTGTATGAGAGCGAAAGCCAGATAAAATAGCCATATCGCCCGGTCGGACACGTTCGTTACTGTTCAATGTAACAAGAATATCAATGGTACGGGTTTGTACATTACGAACAGGAAGGCGCTGAGTGACGGTGCCTGCTACGTTTATGTCGCCGACTTTTACAAGAACAGGTTCGTTTATATCGAACTGCTCGACCACGTCAGCGGGCACAGCAAAACGAGCTTGGTAGTTGTCTATACTTGTAATGCCAAAAACTGGGCTGCCTGCACTCACTACACTCCCTTCATCGAAAAAGCGACGATTTACAACGCCTTCAAACGGAGCAATTAGCGTAGCTTTTTCTATTTCTACATCTAGGGAATTAAGTGCAGCCTTAATTTCGCTCACCTGCGCTTTCGACACATTCAAGCTTGCTTTTGCCTCATCGAGACGTTGTGCAGACTCAAGTTTTTTCTCAACCAAGGAAATAGTGCGTTCGTTATTCACTTTGGCAAGCGCCAGATCAGCATTAGCCCGTTCAAGTGAAGCCTGAAGTTCTCGCTGTCTTGCGCTCAGTCTTTTAACGTCTTGATAGGCAAGTTTATCGCCTTGGCGAACCACGTCCCCTTCCTCAACAAGAAGGGTTGTGACCTGTCCTGCCACATCAAAAGAAAGTGTGGTGGCCTTTGGCGATTCAATGAGACCAAAAACATTTACTGGCGTTTCAAAGCCCGACTGTATGCTAATAGTCCCTGTAGACACTGCAACGGGGAGTCTTGCCTCTGGGCTTTGCGTCGCATTGCCGAGGCCTGCGGTGGTTAACAGAATGATTAAAGCCGCGGTAAAACCAACAATTGAAATAATAAGCGTGAGTTTGCCACTTTTTGTTGAGGCCGACGCTGAAGCTGTCATAACGAGTCCCTTTACCGTTCTAGAGCGCACCCTAGGCTATATTTGCATACTTATTGTGCTATGCTAGTATATAAATACTAGACCGTCCAGTTTGATATATCTATTTTTAAGCGAGAGTTCATTTGGCTACTACAAAAAAACAAGGCCGTCCAAAAAGCGAGGAGAAATATCACTTGATCTTGCACGCGGCGTCTTGTCTCTTTTTAAAAGAAGGGTTTGCTAATACGTCAATGGACACTGTGGCAAAAGCATCTGGCGTGTCTAAACAAACCGTCTATTCACACTTTGATAGTAAAGATGCACTATTCAAGGCAGCAATCACGTCAAAATGTCGTTCATATCAACTTGATACTCAGCAACTTGTTAGCTCAACGGCGCACGCGCTTTCACTCACTGATTGTTTAATAAAAGTTGGTAGCCAGTTCATGCGCTTGTTACAAGACCCTGAAGCCATCGCCATTTTTCGGGTTATTATTGCAGAGGCTGTGCATAGCCCTCATGTGGCAACACTGTTTTACCAAGCTGGTCCCGAAGCGTCACTCGAAACTTTAAGCAATGTCATTGAAAAATTTGGCGAAGGCAACTTAGACCGACACATAGCGCAGCAACTCGCGGTAGATTACTGTGCACTGCTGAAAGGTGAATTTCATACTATGATGCTTTGTGGCATACAGTCACCACTTTCAGATATAGAAATTGATGCACATGTGAGGCGCGCTGCAGAAAAGATACTGTTACTCTTTACCCATTACTCTCGAAGGTAAACCCAGCCTTTACGTTCAGCCGGCACAAGCCAGAACGCTATGGTGGTTACCGCTGCAAAATATCATTAAGTAGGTTGCTTTGCGGTATGTAAGAATTGCCGCAAGCGTGCTTTCCAGAAGAAACGTAGCTATCAACCGGTAACCTTACAAAAACGTAGTGCAAAGTTCATCTTGTTCTAATGACTTAAATGAAGCGGTATTATACACTAGCGCCGTTTTCGTTGATGATTGAGAAGCGTATGTCTGACTTTACCGGTAACCACATTCTTTCGGTTAATCAATTCGAGCGCGAGGCTATCGAGAAAGTATTCTCCGTCGCCAACTCCATGAAGCCCTATGCCAGGCGCCAGAAGCGAACCACGGTGCTTGATGGTGCTATTCTCGGTAATTTATTTTTTGAGCCAAGTACTCGTACACGGGTCAGCTTTGGCACTGCCTTTAACCTTCTCGGTGGCGAAGTGAGAGAAACCACGGGAATGTCTAGCTCAGCACTTGCTAAAGGCGAGTCCTTATACGACACAGCACGTGTGTTAAGTGGCTATTCAGACATAATTGCGATGCGTCACCCCGCGGCGGGATCTGTCGCCGAGTTTGCAGAGGGAAGCCGAGTTCCGGTAATAAATGGTGGCGACGGTGCAAACGAGCACCCAACGCAAGCATTGCTCGACCTGTTCACTATCAAAAGCGAACTTGAATACAATGGCCAAGGTATTGATGGGCTCCACATCGCAATGATTGGTGATTTGCGCTACGGACGAACCGTGCATTCCCTGTCACGCCTTCTTTGTTTGTTTAAAAACATTCGATTTACGCTGATCTCGCCCAAAGAATTAGCCATGCCACAGCCCATTATTGATGCGATAGAAAACGCGGGCCATCAGCTTACCATTACTGAAACCCTTGAAGGCAATATGGATGCGGATATCTGCTATCAAACTCGCATTCAAGAAGAACGCTTCCCATCACAAGAAGAAGCCAATAAGTATCGTGGTAAATTCAGACTTAATCAGTCGATTTACACTAAACACTTTCAGTCGAAGACCGTTATCATGCATCCACTTCCAAGAGATTCACGTATGGAAGCCAACGAATTGGATAACGATCTAAACCTTAACCCGAACCTCGCTATTTTCAGACAAACCGATAATGGTGTGTTGGTTAGAATGGCTTTATTCGCGCTAACCCTTGGGGTAGAAAATCTATTGACCAAGTATGAGCGTGATGTGGTTTGGTTCAGCAATAAGAGTAAGTAATTACATGCAAAAATCTGAAGCCCTTTTTACCCGCGCCCAAAAAACCATTCCAGGTGGCGTAAATTCACCAGTTCGCGCATTTAAAGCGGTTGGCGGTACGCCACGCTTTATCACTAAAGCGGACGGCGCTTATATGTGGGATGCGGATGGAAAGCAATACATCGACTATATCCAATCTTGGGGGCCGATGGTTCTGGGTCACAATAATGCGAAGATCCGCGAAGCGGTTATTGAGGCTTCGTACAACGGCCTTTCTTTTGGCGCGCCAACAGAAGCCGAAGTTATTATGGCTGAGTTGGTAAGCGAAATCGTACCGTCAATGGAAATGGTACGTATGGTGAACTCTGGAACCGAAGCCACCATGTCGGCAATACGTCTTGCCCGTGGCTACACCGGTAGAGATAAAATCGTTAAATTTGAGGGTTGTTACCACGGCCATGCAGACTCATTACTTGTAAAGGCAGGGTCTGGTGCACTAACACTTGGTGTACCTAGTTCGCCTGGTGTACCGGCTAATGTGGCAGAACACACACTTACTGTCGAATACAATAATATTGAGAGTGTAAAAGAGGTTTTCGAAGCTCACGGTGATGATATTGCATGTATTATCGTAGAGCCGGTTGCAGGTAATATGAACTGCATACCTCCTGTAGAAGGCTTCTTAGAAGGGCTTCGTGCCGTCTGTGACCAATACGGCAGTGTATTGATCTTCGATGAAGTAATGACGGGCTTTCGCGTATCTCGCGGTGGTGCACAAGAGCGTTATAACGTAAAACCTGATTTAACGTGTCTTGGAAAAGTGATTGGTGGCGGTATGCCTGTGGGTTGCTTTGGTGGCAGACGAGATATTATTACGCATATCGCGCCAACTGGCCCTATATATCAAGCGGGCACCTTATCGGGTAATCCTGTAGCCATGGCTGCAGGCCTTGCTGCATTAACGCAAATTAAAGAACCGGGCCTCTACGATTCAATTTTTGAAAATACTCAAGCGTTGGTCGACGGATTTCAATCTCTTGCCAACAAACACAATATTAGCCTAACTACTAATATTGCGGGCAGCATGTTTGGGATATTCTTTACTGACGTTGAGAAAGTTACCAATTATAAGCAAGCGATTAATTGTAATACCGAGCAGTTCAATAAGTTTTATCACGGTATGTTAGAGCAAGGTGTTTATTTAGCTCCCGCTTCTTATGAAGCTGGCTTTGTTTCAAAAGCGCATAATGCTGACGTCATTGAAAAGACACTTGCAGCGGCCGATAAAGTGTTCTCAACTTTATAGGCTGATGTCCATTAATTGCTAATTAACGTTCGGCACTCACATATTTGTAAATGTAATTAAAAGTAATGTGTTAGTGCCGCCATCTCCTTTAAACTTTCTCACACGTATCTGGAAATTCTCTTTGGCTAGATAAATAGCCTTAAAAACAAAGACGTTGAAAGGTGTGATTCACAATGGATTGGCAAACAGGCGCATTGGGCGCGCTCTTCATCTATAGCGCTGTCATTACGATTCTTTACGTTAGGCGTAGTCGACGTCTAAAGTACCGATTTAGAAAGGCTCTCTCACGTCGTGTGGACGTTCACCGCTCTGCATTGAAAACAGAGGACGATGCACGCTTTCAAGCTGCCGCTGACGAAGCTCTCCGATTAACTCAAACCTTTCAAAAGTTCGTACCCCGACAATTCGTTGAACACATGGCAAACTCGGATGTGGATTCCCTGGGTCTTGGCTATGCTGCTGAAAACAATGTGGCTATTATGTTTTGCGATATACGCGGCTTCGCAGGCTTTTCTGAGCGTATTACGCCACAGGAGTTAATGAACTTTCTTAACTCTTATTTCACCAGGATGAATGACCCTATTCATCAAAACAATGGTTTTATCGATAAGTTCATGGGTGACGCTATTATGTCGCTTTTTGATCATCCCGGCGGTACGCCTCAGCAGAAAGCGATGGATGCCGTAAATGCAGCCCTAGATTTACGCAAAGCCCTCGTTATATACAACGGTCACAGAAAAAACAGTAATTACGAAGCAATCAATATGGGCATCGGTATCCATTTTGGACCAGTGATTATGGGGACTGTAGGTTCGGAAGACCGGATGGATACTACCGTTATCGGCGATAGCGTAAACATAGCATCAAGACTTGAAGCATTGTGCCCTAAATATAAAGCTGACATTATTGTTAGCGCCCAGGTACTTAAAACCATCGGCTCAGGATACCCTATCAAAACGCGATTACTTGACTGGGTAAGAGTAAAAGGACGAAAAACACCCATTGAGATTTATGAAGTGCTTAGCCATCTTTCCCAGGAAGAGCAAGAGCGCAGACTTGCATCACAAGCTAAAATTGCAGCAGGTGTAGCCTGCCGAATTAATCAGCAGTGGGACGATGCCATTTCTTTCTTTGAAGCGGCTATTGCGATAAGTCCAGATGACCCCCTTGCCCACCATCATTTAGATGTATGTAGGATCTATCAGAATCGGGACCTCGAAGACGATTGGGACGGCGCATTAATTTATTAGTAAGTCGCTGATTTATTGCACCTAACTTAAAAATCAGCTTCCTGATAGCTTAGCTTGCTGGCGAATAAAGTTGATGGAAGGTGCGAAAAACGCGGCGCCAGTTTCAGCACTGGTAAAATCTAACCAGCGATCATAGTCACCTTCTCCATTGCCATAAATTTGGCTATGAAGCATTTGCTTAAAAGGGCGTGAACTTGCGCTACAGCTTACAAAAAACAATCCCTGACAGACCATGTCACCGTAGGGCATTCCTTGCTTAATTAGCCTTGGTTCGTCACCATCTGGCGCTACGCTGCTTGCTCGAACGTTATGAGACGAAGGGGATTGTTCACTGCTAATTAAGTTATGTTCTTGGGTCGTACCCATCACCTGCTCTTGCTGTCGGTTAGACAGGCTGTTCCAGCGTCGCAGGTCATGCCGATAACGTTGAATGTGAACATAACTACCGCCGCTAAAATCAGGGTCATCCTCTCCTACTATGCCCACTTGACGGCGTTTCATGCCGCGAGGGTTATCGGCACCGTAGAGGAAGCCATTAAGATCACGACCATCTAAATATCTAAACCCTCTAATCTGCTCAACAAGCTCTACGTGAATGCGCAGAAGGTCCATAACTTCAATTCCCACTGCATGACAAATATCAAGACGGTCGGCGCGAATTTGAATGAAGAGATCGCACGGCATAGTAGGCGCACTTCTATCTTCACACTGCATGTCTGGAAAAGGGGCGAGCTCTACGGGTATTAAGCCAGGGTATACCTCAGGCCAATAGCTCGTGCCGATTGCAATAACACCGGTCACCATCGCTTCGTAATGTTCGTTTTCGAAATGTTCAAAAATATCCAGTACTCGCGATAGTTTAGCGCGTACCGCTTCACTATCGTCGTCAATCACATTCAGTAATAAATACTGTGCATGTAAGTTTGGCTCAGCGCAGAGGCCTTTTTGTGGTTGTGTCATTGCCGCTCTTGTTGTTATTAACGCCTTGTTATGACGTTTCGCTAAGGGCGTTCATACGCCGCGATTTGCGTTGCGAATCTTTCTACAAATTGTAGCAACTACTTCAAGCTTAAAAACCTTTTCAAGCGAAGCTGCTTTTAATAACTCTGGTTAATTACACCGTTCATTATTTGCTCTAGTGTGCTTAATAGCCTGCTGCTTGTCCATCTTTTCGACTTTCAGAGGCACCAAAATATACTCCTTTTTGCTCATCCCATGCGATAGCTTGATATCCGCCGAATGCCCCAACAACCCGCTGAAGCTTGTGACCCCGCTCCATTAGCTCGCGCTGGACGGTCTCGCTGAAACCCGACTCTAAGCTTACATAGCCGCCATCTGTCATCAATGCACCTGTTGGACTGCTTGAGCCGCTGTGAAGTATTCTTGGGGCGTCACCTGCCTCTTGCAGATTCATTCCAAAATCTAAAATATTTACAATAATTTGCGCATGCATTTGTGGCTGCGTACCGCCGCCCATCACACCAAAGCTCATCACTGGTTTACCATTTCTGGTAACAAAAGCAGGAATAATAGTGTGAAAAGGTCGCTTGCCAGGGCGATACTCATTGAAATGCCCTTCTTCGAGAGTGAACATCTCGCCTCGGTTTTGCAGAATAAACCCCAACCCCGGCGGCGTCATTCCTGACCCCATTCCGCGATAATTACTTTGAATTAACGACACCATGTTGCCATCTTTATCAGCAACGGTCAGATAGATGGTATCCCCCTCATAAATGCCAGCGTCTACCCGGTTCGCCGCGCGTTCGCTATCAATAAGCTTTTGGCGTTTGGCTGCGTATTCTTTTGATATTAGCCAATCGACAGGAATGTCGTTGAACTCTGGGTCAGCATAGAACTTGGCGCGATCTTCAAAGGCAAGCTTTTTCGCTTCAACAAAAGTGTGAATATAGTCAGCCGAATTAAAACCCATTCCTTCAATATCATAGTGCTCTAGAACGTTAAGGATTTGCAGTGCTGCTATACCTTGGCCGTTCGGCGGAAGTTCCCACACATCGTACCCGCGATAATTAGCGGCAACCGGTTCGACCCACTCAGAGGTATGTGACGATAAATCCTGATATGACAAAAAGCCGCCTTGAGACTTCATGTAGGCATCGATAGTGCGCGCAATATCGCCTTTGTAAAAAGCATCACGTCCTCCGGTTGCGATTTTTTCATACGTCACCGCTAATCCGGGATTTTTAAAGATATCGCCTTTTTGCGGTACTTTATCATCGATAAGGAAGGTCTCGGCGAAGCCATCATAATGACCAATTCGCTCGTAATTCATTTGCCAGTAATAGGCGATAACTTCTGAAACAGGGAACCCTTCGCGGGCATATTTGATAGACGGCGTAAGCAACGCTGACATGGGCAGCTTGCCAAATTTTTCGTGTAGCGCAAACCAGCCATCGACAGCGCCAGGAACTGAAACGGGGAGCGGACCAAATTTAGGAATTTGATGCAAGCCACGCTCGGCAAACACCGCTTTCGTTAATTGTCTAGGCGAGCGACCCGAGGCGTTTAAGCCCACTAGCTTTTCTTCTTTTGCATCCCACACTATGGCAAATAAGTCACCGCCTATACCGCTACCTGTAGGCTCAACTAAACCTAACATTGCATTGGCTGCAATGGCGGCATCGACCGCACTGCCTCCCTGCTTTAAGATATCTAACGCGGCTTGTGTGGCTAATGGCTGACTCGTGGCTACCATGCCATTTTTAGCAATCACTTCTGAGCGACTTGCAAATGTATGCCCGGTAATTCTGTCATAACTTAAACAATTGACACTAAATAAGATGAGTATCAATGGGAGAAGTCGCGCATTTGCAATCATAGTGTTCCTTTTATCTCAAACGTTATATGGCGTTAATGTACAGAGCTACAATATTCTCTAGTGTAGCTTCATTGTCACATTACGCCTAGGCTTCTTTCCTTAACGCTCTTGTTTGTAAACACCGATAAAGATAACGAAAAAAGCCCCGCTAGGCGGGGCTTAAACATGGTAACAAGGCATTATTATTATTGCTTTATTCTGCCTAATCGGACTTTATTACGAACGGCTGCTTGTGAAATCTGGGTATGCTTCCAAACCACACTCGCTCATGTCTACGCCGTCGAATTCTTCTTCTTCGCTTACACGTACACCCATTACCGCTTTAATCACTAGCCATACCACTAGGCTCACTACAAATACCCATACAAAGATAGTCGCGGCGCCAATTAGCTGACCAGAAATACTTGAACCATCGTTTGTGAAAGGAACAAGGATTAAACCTAAAAGACCAACAACACCGTGAACTGAGATAGCGCCCACTGGGTCGTCAATTTTTACTTTATCTAGTGCAACAATGCTAAGTACTACTAAGATACCACCTAGGCCGCCGAATAGCGTAGCTTGTAGTGGCGTTGGTGTTGATGGCTCTGCAGTGATTGCAACAAGACCAGCTAACGCACCATTAAGTACCATTGTAAGGTCTGCTTTACCAAACAAAATACGTGCAACGATAAGTGCAGCAATAGCACCACCAGCAGCGGCAGCATTAGTGTTCATAAATACGATAGCCACTGAGTTTGCACTTTCAACCGTAGCGGTTGCTAGTACAGAACCACCGTTGAAGCCAAACCAACCCATCCAAAGGATGAATGTGCCTAAAGTCGCAAGCGGTAAGTTTGCACCAGGGATAGCATTTACTTTACCGTCTGCTGTGTATTTGCCTTTACGGGCACCTAGCACAATTACACCAGCAAGGGCAGCGGCTGCACCGGCCATATGAACAATACCAGAACCGGCAAAGTCAGAGAAACCTAAGTCGCCTAGGGTATACATGCCGAATACCGCTTCACCGCCCCATGTCCAAGCACCTTCCATCGGATAGATGAAGCCCGTCATAACAACAGCGAATGCAAGGAATGCCCAAAGCTTCATACGCTCAGCAACCGCACCAGATACGATAGACATCGCAGTAGCAACGAATACTACTTGGAAGAAGAAATCTGCAGAAGGCGCGTAAGTAGCAGGCTCTTCAGCAACACCGGTTGCACCGTCAGCCATGATACCGCTAAGAAAAGGACCCCAATCGCCACCGCCATACATAATGCCGTAGCCACAAATCATGTACATGGTGCAAGCGATAGCGAACAGTGCCACGTTTTTAGTTAGGATTTCTGTGGTATTTTTCGCTCGAACAAGACCTGCTTCAAGCATTGCAAAACCTGCAGCCATCCACATAACCAATGCACCGCAAATTAGAAAATAAAAGGTATCTAGCGCATACCCAAGTTCAAAAGTGATTTCCATTATGGTTTTCTCCGCAAATATATCGTTGTGGCTTAAAGCGCGTCGCTATCCAACTCACCAGTTCGAATACGAACGGCGTGTTCAAGGTCGTAAACAAACACCTTGCCGTCTCCAATTTTGCCTGTTTTGGCAGCGCCAACGATGGCTTCAACCAAGCGTTCTACTTGATCATCCTGAACAGCAATTTCCAGTTTGACTTTAGGTAGAAAATCCACCTGATACTCTGCTCCGCGGTATAGTTCAGTGTGTCCTTTTTGACGTCCAAAGCCTTTCACCTCGGTCACGGTCAAGCCGTCGATACCGATTTCTGAAATGGCTTCACGAACATCATCTAGCTTAAACGGCTTGATGATCGCTGTGACTAGTTTCATGTGTTGCTCCCAGTTCGTTTTTATTAATCTGTGATTTATGGTTGTGTTTCCAACTGTACAAAGACATACCAAGAGCCATGCCACAAATCTTTTTATATATATTTCAATAACATAAAACAAAAATCATCATGTTAGACCAAAATTAACGCACAATTTTGGTGCATAGCTAAAGAAATGCCCTCGAATGAAGCGAAGATGTCCAACGTTGAGGTGAGGCGACTAATAAGTACGATGAAATTAGAAGGGAACTATTCGTTTGAGTGCATGGTCTGTTGTTTACTATGACGACTCTCACCCCAGCTTTTTTTGCGCCCGACAGGCTAAACGAGCACCATGCTGCTAAGAAAACCGCATGGCGCCCTCTAATCGTTTCAGCCTTGATTCACGTGCTCGGGGTAGCGTTAGTTATTGTTCTTTCTCAGCTAAATATTGATAATCAAAAGACGCGACATAAAGCCACTATGCCAATGCCTGAAATTAGCGCGAGGCTATACTTCCCACCGATATCACGATCTCAAAAAGTAAAAGATGTTGTGCCCCCTGAAGCAACAGAAGCGACCAGCGACCTAACTGATTCAGATAACGCAGAAAAGCAGAAGACAACACCTGAATTACAGTATGAGCCCGATAATTCATTAACTAATAAAGCATCAGAGAACACAATAGACACACAACCTGAAAAGCAAACGCAGGACAAAAAGAACGCTGATGTTGAGCCGAAGACGGACGTAACTGAACCACCTAACGTTTTAACGTCTCCCACACTTTCGATAGATGCAAATAGACGAGCAGGCTCGCTCAACTTGTCGGTTAAAGACGGCGCTGCGCAATATTTTCGCGGCTATCACAACAACCAAATTTCAGAAGATGCCGAGCGTGCCGCTGCTGCCTTTCAGCGAAGTAAAAATAGCCCTGAATTGAAGGGCCCGAGCACGCTACAGCGCGAAGCTATTGAAAATAAACGCCCGTCCAAACGCGTTAACTGCAGCAGTACTGCGAACAAAACGCTGGCATTATTAAGCGGCTTCACAGGCGGCACCTTAGAATGCACCAAAATGGGCGATCACAATCGCTTTATTGACGCTAGGGTTAATAAACGCCCTGTCGAAGAGACGAACAATTAGGCGTTAGTTATCACGCATTGAGGCAAATGTAATTAAGTCGTGTTACTTGCTACACCAATCTTGTGATAAATCACTATGCCCATCAATGCGTAGCATCAACATATAATTAGCAAGAGCGTTGCACTTTGTCGTGCTTGCATAAAAATAAATAGAGAGTGTAAGAACTACCTTATACCAGTTCGCATAGATAATTATTGCGTCCCACACAGAAAGCCATCTTATTTTTATGTATCGTGAATTGATGGGTTGCCAAAAGTTAGATGCTGCACGTATTCTTTGCACATCGCGTTTGCTTTTTCATAGCGTTATAAATGTATACAGCGCAGACGTTATAACTACATACAAATTAAAAGGAATATTACTGTGGCCGCTGCCAACTTACTTGCTCTATTAGACGACATTGCAACGTTAATGGATGACATCGCAACCATGTCAAAAGTCGCTGCACAAAAAACCGCCGGCGTACTAGGCGACGATCTCGCTGTAAATGCAGACCAGGTTCAAGGCGTTAAAGCCGACCGCGAGCTGCCTGTGGTATGGGCCGTTGCAAAAGGCTCACTTCTAAATAAGGCCATACTAGTTCCCGCAGCATTGGCCATAAGTGCATTTGTTCCCTCACTTATTACAGTGCTACTCGTGTTGGGCGGGCTTTACCTTTGTTTTGAAGGTGCAGAAAAATTATTGCACAAGTACCTTCCTCACGAAGATGAAGAAAAAACTCGAGAAGCAAGAATAGAGGCACTTTCCCACGAAGATGTGGATATGGTGGCCTTTGAGAAAGATAAAATTAAAGGTGCAATTCGTACTGACTTTATTCTGTCTGCTGAAATTATTGTGATTGCATTGGGCACAGTTACAGATGCAAGCCTTACCACCCAAATAGGTGTATTAGTGGCGTTGAGTCTGGCAATAACGCTTGGCGTATATGGCCTTGTAGCCGCACTTGTGAAAATGGATGATGTAGGGCTCTACATGCTACGAAAATCATTAACAGGGTCTATGAATACTCTGCAGCGGTTTATTGGAAGGGCATTGTTAGTAGCCGCACCCGCTTTGATGAAAACACTGGCGGTAGTAGGTACTGTGGCTATGTTTTTAGTGGGTGGTGGCATACTGACCCATAGCATAGGTTTCTTGCACGTTATCACCGACTGGTTTACCGACCTCATTCCCGATGCATCGTTAGTTATGTCTATACTGGCGGATGGCGCGGTAGGTATTGCTGCCGGCGTAATCATCGCTATTACTGTTACATTAGCCTCTCAACTGAAAAACAAGAAGCGCTAGGTACTGTACTCTTCACATACTGTTGCTCGCATTAAGCGCATAAACATGTTTTTTAGACCACTCGCGTAGTTGAACGTTCGACTACGCGACGTTTCACAAGCCCCATTAGTCATTTTGACCACTTAAGTTTAAATTTCACCACTTTTTAGCATCTCATTAGTTATCAAGTTTAGCTGCATTCATTTAGCTTAAATAAAAAACCATATTTTTCATAAACTTAACTCGTTTTACAAAACTGGCACATCCCTCGCTATAAACTAATTGTTAATTGATAACGACTTATTATCGAAACCTTTAGCAATATGATAGCTGCCACGCAGTATGTCCCAGTGCAGTGTCTAACATAACTTTTTAGGAGATTACTATGTTTATCGGTCGCAAAACTTTCACTGCACTTTCTTTCGTTGCTGGCGTGCTAAGTACACAAGCATTTGCTGATGACTCTCAAAACAACATTGCTTTGCATACTGACTTTATGGTTCAAAACGCCATGACAGAGGTAAAGCAGGAATTAGCGCTTAGCGTAACGTACGACGTGCTTACCGCTAGCCATACATTCGAGCCAGAGGTAGAGGAAGCCGAAACCTTGGTAGCGGAGATTACGATAACGCCGATAGAGCCGGTGAACTCAGACGATAACGACGCATAAGGAGATTGCACATGTTAACTGCCGCTACACTGTTTATGGTAGTACTCGGCCCTGTTATCGCGTTTTTAGTGAGTGCGCTAGTCTTTTCAACTGCGCGCACCTTTCTTCAAAAAAGCCACTGAAATCGCGATAAAAATAAATAGGTGCCTTGTTAACTCATTTATCTGATTTGCCTTCCCTGGGCCTTTGCTCCAGAGGGAGATAGAAAGCACAGAGTTTATGTTTAATGTAATTGTGTTTTCTATCTTCTTACTGGAGTTTTTTTATCCAAATATTTTTTCCCACCAGCTTTTTTCTTTCGTGTTACCATCTTTATCGACCGGCCGGCCTGAGCAATCTTGTTGAGGTGGAGGGAGCACATCTAAAATAGCAGGCACACTCAAACTTCCTGCACACCCAGCAACAACAACTGCACCGGTTTTAGCATCAAAATGCGCTATGCCCAACCCTTTAGGAAAACGTCTAGATAGTGACTTGGGTGATTGAGATTTCATGTAGTTTACAAAGACAGGTAGTGCGCCTCCTGCACCCGTTAAGTTTACTGGTTTATTATCATCATTGCCGACCCAAACTGTGACTACATTATTTCTATCAAAACCGCTGAACCAGCTATCTCGATAGTCGTCAGTAGTGCCGGTTTTACCCGCCATATTCACGTTTCCAAAGTTCCAGCCTATGCGCTTTGCCGTTCCTTCCGTAGTCACTTTATAAAGCGCATAGTTGAGCAAATAAGTTGCCGCCTCATCTGCACGCTGCGCATAGAACTCGGCTTTCTTCCAAAGCAATGCGTTATCATTTGTTACCACTGAAGTCACAGTATGAAGAGGAATATAGCGACCGTCGTTTGACAGCGTTTGGTACATTTGATTGGTGTTAAACGGTGTTAGCTCAAACGCGCCAAGAGTAAGCGATGGCACTTTATCAACTGGCGTGGTTACACCTAAGCGCGCAATCGTATCAGCCAAAGCATCAAGCCCTATCTGCATACCCAGGTTGACCGTGGGAACATTGAGAGACTCAACCAGACCTTGAAGCAAAGGTACTTGCCCTCTGAACTCCTTGTCGTAGTTTTGAGGCGACCACGTTGTCCCATTTTTACTCTCAAGGGTAATAGGCTCATCTTTAAGTGGCGTTGCCAGATTGAACTGCGTTGGATCTTCTAGTGCAGTCAAATACACCGCTGGTTTTATCAACGAGCCGATAGGACGTTTTGCATCAAGCGCGCGGTTAAAACCTTTAAACTCAAAGTCTTTTCCACCGACAATGGCGCGTACTTCACCACTTGCACTGTTTGTCACTACCATGGCACCTTGCAACGGTACTTTTCTGTCTTTTTGTAAACCGTCTAAGGTGGTCGACAGTGCTTTTTCAGCTCGTCGTTGCGCTACAATATCAAGTGTTGTAAACACTTTAACGCCAGAATCTCTTAAGCTTGGCTCTGCCAAGATTTCGTTTAACTCGCGGCGAACCTGCTCCATAAATGCAGGGTGTTTACCGCTTGCTAAGCTTGCGCCACTGGCTAATCCCAACGGCATATTGACATAGCGTTCGTATTCATCTCGATTAATTTCATTTTCGTCAAACAACATGCGCAATACGAGATCGCGACGTTCCTTGGTACGCTCAGGATATTTACGCGGATTGTAGTAAGACGGCCCCTTAATAATAGCTACCAGCGTTGCAATTTCTACCGTACTTAACTCATTTGCAGGTCGGTCAAAGTAAAAGTAACTGGCAAGTCCAAAGCCATGGACTGCCATATCGCCGTTTTGCCCTAGAAATACTTCATTCAAATACGCTTCAATAATTTCTGACTTGCTGTAACGCGCGTCAATAATGACCGCCATAATGGCTTCTTTTGCTTTGCGAACGATGGAACGTTCGCGGGTTAAAAACATATTTTTAACCAGCTGTTGCGTGAGCGTGCTGCCCCCCTGAACCGTTCTTCCTGCAGCAATATTCGCCATAAGAGCTCGCAAAATAGAAAGCGGTGCAACACCGTGATGATTGTAGAAGTTGCGGTCTTCAACCAAGGTTAAGGCTTTGGGCAGCATTTCAGGTATAGAATCTAACTTAACCAACATACGGTCTTCTTGCGATCCGCTTGTCATGCGCGTAACGAGCCAAGGCTCTAGCTTTACCGCGCCATAAGGGCGACCTTGAGTCTTGTCGTATATTTCACCAATACGAGGGCCTTCCCATGTTATGACTAGATGGCGTAACGGCTCAGCGCCCTCAGGAAATTGAAAGCCACGGCGCTGCACATTGAGCACCTTATTTTGATAACTGTATTCACCACTGCTATCAGCAAAAGTCACCTTTCGGTAGCCAAGCAGATTTAGTTCATCAATAACTTCTTGCGGGGTAATTTCTTCGCCTTTGCTTATTTCTAGAGGGCGAGCAAATATCTGTGCCGGCACTTCCCATTTATTTCCTGAAAAGGCATGTTTAATTTGCGCGTCGAGATAAAAAGCATAAGCGCCAAGCACCACGAGCCCGATAAGACTCACACGCCAGAACAGGGTGAACATCCACGAACGTTTGGACGAGCTTTTACCCGTTGTGGATGTTTTCGATGCCTTGCCATTTGAAGATGTATTGTCTTTAGTCTGTCTTTTTGCCACGTGAAAACGCCATGAAGATCATTGAAATGACATCGCATTCTTTGCGATATTGATTAACGCGCGCCTTTAAAAACGTCGTTTTTGATAGCGTAAACATTACCACTGAGGCCGCTTCTCAACAACTGTTTCCATTTAGGCACACTGTAAACCTTACTCCGTTGAAAAAGCGTGCTGACCATAAAAGCCGTCTACTTGGAATGAATTTTACTCGCGTTTCGCGGTCACAATGCGATAGCATGCAGGGAAGTAACACAGGAACCGTACTATGCGCTTAGCTTCATTTCAGTCTTCTTTTTTATCAACATTCTCACTCAAAGGTGGCTTGTTGCGTACGTCATTTGCAATTCTTTTCTCAGGTGCTTTAGTAAGTAATGCTTCTGCAAATGAACAATTTGCTAGTTGTACCGCTGCGCTTGCCGACAAGGCTAAACAAGAAGGCGTCAGTCAGCAGATTATTGACGATGTGTTTCCCCGCCTTATTCATCAAGACAGAGTTATAGAGTTGGACAGAAGCCAGCCCGAATTTGTTCAAACCTTTCCAGGGTATTTCAGTAAGCGAGTGACTGACTGGCGCACTGAAAAAGGCAAAGAGATGTACGCTAAACATGAGAAACTACTTCATGAACTAAGCGATAAATACGGCGTTCCACCCCACTACCTTCTTGCCTTTTGGGGCCTAGAAACCAACTTCGGGTCGTATAAAGGGAAGATGCCAGTACTTGATTCACTGGCTACACTTGCTTGCGACAAACGCAGAAGCAAATACTTTACCCAAGAATTCCTCGTTGCCGTCAAACTTTTGGAAAGAGAGAAGCTACAAAAAGAAGATATGATTGGCTCTTGGGCGGGTGCTATGGGCCACACTCAATTTATGCCTTCAGCGTATACGCATTATGCCATTGATGGCGATGGCGACGGCCAGATAAACCTGTGGGCAAGCGAGGAAGATGCGCTGTCGTCGGCAGCTAATTTCTTAGCAAGCTTGGGTTGGGAGAGAAGCTTTCGCTGGGGCCGCGAAGTGCAACTGCCAGAAAACTTTGATTATCAGGAATCGGGTTATAAAAATAAAAAGCCTCTTAGTAAGTGGAACGCCCAAGGCGTGAAAAAAGCTGATGGCAGCGAACTTGGTGAAGGCGATACCACAGCATACGTAATTGTTCCCGCGGGCCATAATGGTCCAGCATTTATTGCGTATCAGAATTTTCGGGTGATCATGCGCTGGAACAATTCTGAGTTTTATGCCATCGCTGTTGGCGTGCTTGCCGATCGTATATCTGGTGCTACTGGTATCAAAGCCACATTGCCTGACCTTCCGGCATATAACCGCAAAGATATTATTGCCCTGCAAAGCAAGCTCAATGACTTAGGTTTTGATGTGGGCAAACCCGATGGCATTATAGGCCCAGCCACACGTGAAGGCATTCGCAACTATCAAATTAGCAACAACATGATTGCTGACGGGTTTCCAGGGCTTGAAGTGATGGCTGCGTTAGATATCTCAATTGAGAACGGCACAACATCGCAGTCCTAATTGAAGCATGCCGCATTGAAGTGCATAACACTGGCGGCATTTACTGACAAAAACGCTGCATATAAGCGTGTCGGTTAAGGAAGATACTCGAACGTCAGGCTTGAAAAATACGTTTCAAAGTCTGCGGCTGAGCTATTTGTTAACGGCACGCCCCACACGGTATTTAGCATCATCGGCCCTTTAGTATCGAGTTTAAACGTCGCCTTGCCGTCTTTATCAGTCGTTAAGGCTTGCGTCTGAGCGTTGTGATCTGCAAGTGATAATGCATCAATCAGTGCGTTGCTAAGTGGTTTCCCTTTGAATAATACTTGAACAGACAGCGTATTATCGTTCAGCTTATAAGGATGATTCAGCGGTACTATTTCTAACGTATGGCCAATAGGCTTTAATACATTATCCGTAATGGTGTCACCCACCTGAACAATGGTTTTCGCTTTTCTAGAGTAGAGTTCCTCTCCCGCAATATCGTTTTGACCTCTAGACTCTCGATAGGCCAGTATTTCCGCTAAACCTTCGTCTTTTGCGTACTGGTTAAACTTCTTCGCGTCTAATACGCTCGTGGCATGATAACTTTCAAACCCAATAACGTGACTGCCAGGAGCTAGCTCAGTGGTTTTTGCCATACCAGGTAGTAATGCTGTTCTAGGCACTACGCTTGCCCCCATATCTGTAACACCGTCTGACGAGTAAGTTCGTAGAGCCACTATTTTATTCCAGGCAAGACTCCAATGAGAGGTGTCTTCCTTGTGACCTACTTTAAACTGCAGGGCAATTGAGCTGGGTGTGTTGGTGTGGTAATGGGTAGGCTCTAACCAGAAATCATGCGCTTGAGCGCTAAGCGATGTCATTAGAAAAAGAGCGGCAGTGCCTAGTCTGTTTGATTTCATAGCGTCACGTTACCTCAGAGAGTTTTAACAATTCAATTACCAACTTAACGTAATTTTACCAATCCGCATAGATAATTACCCACTCAGAAGGCGCTGGCAAGTTTCCTAGCGAAGCGTGGGGATTCAGAATGGCTGCTCCCTTTATAACTAATAGAAACTATTCTCAGACTTCAACCTTGTTTTTAATCCGGTAAATCCCAGTTGTGCTTAGGATAGCGGCCTTTCATTTCCTTTTGAATTTCTTTGAAACTGCCTTGCCAAAACATGCCTAAGTTACTTGTGGTTTGTAAAGGTCTCCCTGCCGGTGACAGTAATTCACACACCACGGTTATGCTGCCCGCTGCAAGTGTAATTGGCACTTGCTGCGAATACATTTCCTGTAACCTAACAGACAACACCACATCGCCGTTGTCGCGATAGTCCAGAGCAACCTTTTTTCCCGACGGAACGGTTAAATGCGTGGGCAACAGTGTTGCCAGCGCATCTTGTTGAGGCCACGACAAGCCATTATTTAACGCGTTTTTCCACGGTAACTGCTGCAGCGACTTAATATTCTTACAGTTTTTCAATGACGATTTTAAGCTGTCTCTCGCCTTATACACCAACTCACTGAGGGAAGATGGCCATGGCTCTGGGTCGTTAAACGCTTTTTCCTGAGGCAAATTGAGCGTTGCGGCTAATTCCACCCTTCGCCACCACTGCCAATCGGACTGTGAGAGAGGCCAAGCTGAAAGCGGCAAGGTTTCAAGATAAGAAAACCACCCGTCAGTAAAGGCATCGTCCCAAAAGTCGCTATCTCGTGCTTTTTCTTGCCCAGATACAGGCAGGCTACTTAACGTTATCTCAAAGAAGCCGGTGATTCTCCGCGCTTCCATCTGGCCCGTGTCACCATTGAGCGTCACACTGCGCTTCTCACTGAACGCGTTGGGAAACGCTACACGCAACCAGTGTTCTGGTACTGGCTGCGCTAGGCGAATCGTTACCGTGCTTTTTATCAGTTGACCATCAAGTACTGCTAACCATGGCGTACTTTCACCCTCCTCTCCCCTAGCAAAATTAGCACTGTTTGACGCCGTAAGCTCTGCGCCTTTGCCACTTGCCAGTTTATATTCAATCAAATCAGACGCGCGCTTACCTACCGTAGATGCCTTGCCGATACCTGAGGCTTTTTTCACGCTACCGTTATTCGACGGCAACGACGTTCGCAAATATCCCACCTGCATCGGGAACGCAATAGCAATACATAAACCTAGCGCGTGCTCATCCAGTAGATTCACGTCAGCATTGCGCACTTGAATATCTGTGTTTCCACTGTATACATACCGCAAATAGCGAGAGGCCTGATGTAGCAATTGGCTTCGTGTATTGCCACTCACATGAAGTAAGGTGTCCATCACACTTGTCGAGCCGCCAATACTTATATTGCTTTCACTCAAAGCAACAACAAAAATGGCAGCCTGTTTTAATGCATTATTCTCTTCATCTGAAAACGCATCAAAGCCGCTTTTCACTGTTAATAAAAGGTGTGCTAAGTGAGGCTGACACGGCAATTTGGCAAGCGAACGGCCATAGGCAGTAATATTGATATTTTCGGTCCCGCGATAGGCGTCGGGTTTACTATCCTTTGCTCCATCGGTTTTACTTGTAATTGCATTTAAGCGGCGAAGTTTACTATGGGCTGTGCGCTGCTGCGCTGGTGAAGGCCTCGTTAATAATGCAAGCGTATCGGGCGTACTTCCCCACGCATAGGTGTCGAGTAGGAAGCCGCTCAAATCTTCTTTTTCTATCTGAGCAGCACTATGCTTTGCCAAACGCTCAAAACTGCTTTTACTACATAGGCGATAGCAAGTTCCAGCCATGACTCGCCCTGCTCGCCCGGCCCTCTGCACCGCAGAAGCCTGAGAAATACGCTGCTGCGTAAGCGCTGTAATATCGCTTGATGGGTGATACTGTGCACTATTTTCCCAAAGGCTATCAATGACGACAGTCACGCCCTCAATCGTCAAACTCGTCTCAGCAATATTGGTAGATAAAATAATTTTACGCCGACCGGTTGCATCTTTAGAGATCGCCTCTTGCTGCGCAGATTTGCTCAGCGCGCCGTAAAGCATATGAAGGGCGATATCAGCACTCTCAGCCAAAGGTTTTATGTCCCGCGCTACGGCGTTGATGCTCCCTCTTCCTGGCAGAAACACCAAAATATCACCTTGGTGTTCAGCGACAGCCTGCTTAATGACACTGCCAATTTTGGGAACGAGTTCATGAGCAGACACATCTTGCATATAGCGAATATCTACAGGAAACATACGCCCTTGCGTGTTCAGATTTACCACGGGCAATGCACTGTATTCGGACAGCAGTTTGTTAAGTGGCTCTATCTCTAAGGTTGCCGACATGATGATTAGCCGAAGGTCGTCGCGCAGCCCTGCCTGCACCTCCAGAGCTAACGCTAAACCAAAGTCACTGTGGATACTGCGTTCGTGAAATTCATCAAAAACAATTGCAGCTACGCCACTTAACTCTGGGTCTTGCTGAATCATTCTGCTCAGCACCCCTTCAGTGATAATCTCTAATTTTGTTGAAGGCGATGTTTTCGACTCGCCTTTGATACGATAACCAACCGTTTCTCCCACATGTTCCTTAAGCTGTCTGGCCAAATAATCGGCAAGACTTCTTACAACAACTCGGCGGGGCTGCATAAGCAATATTTTTCCTTCGAGGGAAGAATGCAGTAACGACAAGGGCAGCACGGTCGACTTACCTGCGCCAGGTGGAGCTCCGATAATGACATTATTGTCAACAATCGCATTTTGTAGCGGTGTTGCAAGTTCATAAGCGGGTAAATGAGAAAACGGCTGTAACATAAGGGGCAAAAAAATATTGTAAGCTAATGCCGTAAGTGTACCCGATAAGCCCTATCATGTGTGTCAGAACTCCATCATTGAGACATGATAAGTAAATGCTTACTAATATGTTTGCTTTGTTTATGCGTTTAGTGAAAACATATAGGCTATTGCTATAGAAAGGCTTCATACGAGCAACTGGTGTAAAAATGCAAATTAGGGAGTAAAGCTATGCGATGTTTTATTGGATTAGATCTTAGCACTTCAGAAAAGCTCGCCCTTGATAGCTGGCGTCAGCAAGCCTTACCTGAAGTCATGCCAAGGCAATGGACAAGAGCTGCCGCTCCGATATCCCGAAAATCTTCAAAGCATCAACAAATTCATCAAGGGTCTCCCCTGCCCTACGCAGTGCCAGCAGCAAATTTTCACATAACCCTGAGCTTTCTAGGCGAAATAAGCCATCGACAGCATGAAGCACTTATTTACGAACTCGACCACCTCGTGAGTGAGCCTTTTTCTCTAACGCTTGATACTACCGGGTTATGGAATGGCCCTAAAATTTTATTTGCTGCTCCCAACAATAAACCCAAGGCACTAATGGAACTCGCTAAACTATCTCGTAAAGCGGCGCGAAAAGCAGCAATTGAGGTAGAAGGAAAAGAATACAAACCTCACGTTACAATTGTTAGAAAAGCCACGTCAATGTTGCCCCTGCCACTTTACAGCCCGAGTGTAGATATGCATGTATCTGCCTTTCACTTATTCGAATCAGTCTCCACGCCACAGGGAGTGACTTATCCAATTCGCCAGTCGTGGTCTTTAAAACATAACATGTCTGTTAGGGAGAAATTGCGCAGAGGGATAACTGATGAATGAGCAAAAACATCTGCACCACAGTTAGTAATTATGACTTATGCCAATTTAAGCTGGGTTAAAGAGGCCTATCACCTTTACAACGTGCTGCGGCACGGGTAAAAAGAGGACCTGTTTTTTAATTCATTCTGCCTTCATGCAACAAACATTTAGATTAGTTATAGACTGCCCCGACCAAATTGGTTTGGTTGCCAGCGTTTCGCAATTTTTAGCAGACCACAATGCCACCATTGTCGAAGCGAACCATCACACCGATTTACAGACAGGTCGCTTTTTCATGCGTCATGAAATTAGTACCGACTCGCTAAAATTAGACCATAAAAGCTTTGTGGAAGAGTTCACTCCCCTTGCCAATGAATATCAAATGAATTGGAAACTGAGTGATTCAAACAAAAAGCAACGCGTGGCTCTTTTAGCCAGCCTTGAGTCTCACTGTTTAGTTGACCTGCTGCACCGCTGGCATACAGGCGAACTACACTGTGATATTCCCGTAATTATTGGTAACCACCCGCAAATGAAGCAATTTGCAGACTGGTACAAGGTGCCTTTTCACTGGGTAGACTTTAAAGCGCTCGGCAAAGAAGCTGCATTTGCGCAAATCACGACCTTACTTCAAGAATACAAGATTGATTTGACCGTGCTTGCCCGCTTCATGCAGATTTTACCTGATACGCTTTGCCAAGAGCTGCAAGGTAAAGCCATTAACATTCATCACAGCTTCTTGCCCAGCTTTGCCGGTGCTAAGCCATACCAGCAAGCCTATGATCGCGGCGTAAAGTTAATTGGCGCAACCTGTCACTACGTTACTAAAGACTTAGATGAAGGCCCTATTATTGAGCAAAGCGTTAAACGTATTAGTCACAGTGACAGTGCAGCTGACATGGTGCGTAAGGGTAAAGATTGTGAAGTAACGGCATTAGCTCATGGCGTGCGCTACCACTTAGAAGACCGCGTGATTATTCACAGAAATAAGACCGTGGTGTTTGCGTAAGTCTTCACACTGATAAATTAAAAAAGCCCGCTAGTAAGCATTACTTTCGGGCTTCTCCTTACACTGTTTTCGCTTTACACTTTTTTCGCTCTACACTTTTTTCGCTCTACACTTTTTTCGCTCTACACTTTTTTCGCTTTATTTAGACATTCTTTTTTACGTTGTTAAACCCATCATCACCAAGCACCTCTTGAAGTCTCGCTTTTATTACGGCTTCCTTATGAGGATAGTGAAAGTCAAACCCTTTGCCGTTGCCGCTTTCCAAGATAACGCCAAGGTAATGGTGAGAGAAAAAGCCAATACATAGCCCTACACTGCCTAGGGTAGCCACTAGTTTCACTTCACCTTCTGCAGTGATATTTAAAACAAAAAGAGCCAGTAGAAAAGCAGGAACACCAAGAAGTAGTGCCTTGTCGATGGCTTTGCGTTGCATCGTCTTCCCTGTGAAATTTTGATTCCCTTTAAACACTCAATAAATCACAAAGCGGCTTTGGTTTCAATACAAACAACGGCTTCAAAACGTCCACTTTCTTGTCATTAGGTTAGTGCAGTTATCGGTCTGACATGAACTAATTTATGCTTCATACAGGGCTGGTACGCATGGCACGTCTTAGTTTCATGTAATACCACAGGTTTGATGCAGCAAATAGCGCCTCCGTAATAGCTAGCCCCCAGGTTTGCGTAATTATGCCGTACGCTGTGAAGTTGATAGAACCAACAATCATACACACACGAAGACCCGCTTCTTTGCAGTGAAGCTCACCAAATCGGTAAGCCATAAAAGTTAACACAGGCATAGCTTCAACTAACGAGGTTTTACCGGTTAGATTATTCACCGTCAGTACAATAACCATCATGCTGATTAATGTGATATAGGTTGCCACAGGAGAAAGTAGCTTTTGGTTAATTAGCCTATAACTAGTACTCAGCCCTGCCACCGTAATAACAACGGCTCCTCCCCACGCTTGCTCGAAAACCAAAAGTGAGCCAATAGCAATACATAGCCCTAAATTCAGTAGCAATAATTTACGTTCAGTATTCGACCAAAAAGAGGCCAAAGCAAAAGCGACAGGAAACGCGTGAAGTAGAATTTCGAACATAGTGAGCACGTTAAAATATAAAAGGTTGAAGGGTTGCTGAAGCCAGCATTTGAAAACGCGCGCAGTGTAAATTCCATACAGCATAAAGCCAATCAAAATTTGACCAATTTCGATGAATTGCATATCAGCGCGATTTCTCTTCAAACCGCTGTGCTGCAAGGAATTACGTTAAAGAGCATTTAACTTATTTTTACATTATCTTAAGATGATAAGCGTCAAAAACGTATAGATAAAAACAGACAGGAAAACTCATGGGTAAATTTAAATCATCACTTACCGCTATGGCGGTTGTGGTTGCACTGGGTGCATGTTCAGAACAAAAAGCACCTGAAACCACCAGCGCAGATGCACAACCTACAACAGCATCTCAGCAAGCACAGTTTGATAATGTGCTACTTCAAGAATTTAAAGGCCCGTATGGCGGCGTGCCAGCTTTCAATAAAATGAATCTAGAAGATTTGAAACCTGCGCTAGAAAAAGCCATGGAATTGAACCTTAAAGAAATCGAAGCTATCGCGAACAACGAAGCACCACCAACATTTGATAACGTTATTGTAGAGATGGAGCGCGCAGGCGCTGAGCTTGGCCGCGTGTTTACTTACTACGGTATTTGGAGCTCTAACAAATCTAGCCCTGAATTCCGCGAGATTCAGGCAGAAATGTCACCTAAGATGTCAGCATTCTTCACTCAAATCACGCAAAATGAAAAGCTATTTGAAAGAGTAAAAGCGGTATACGAGTCTGATGAGCTGAAGTCACTTACGCCAGAAGAACAGCGTATTACATGGATGACGTACAATAGCTTTGCTCGAAATGGTGCAACGCTTGATAGCGAAGCAAAGAAACGCTACGCAGAAATCAACGAAGAACTTGCTACGCTGCACACTAAGTTTTCAAACAACGTTCTTGCCGACGAAGAAAACTATGTGACTTACATTACTGAAGACCAGTTGGATGGCTTGCCTGCGTCTTTTGTAAAAGCAGCAAAGGCTGCCGCTGAGTCTCGCGGTGAAGAAGGTAAATACGCCATTACTAACACCCGCTCGTCGATGGATCCATTCTTAACCTACTCTACAAATAGAGAGCTTCGCGAGAAAGTTTGGCGCACCTACTACAATCGCGGTGACAATGCAGATAAGTTCGATAATAACGACATTATCAAGCGTATTCTAACTCTTCGTGATGAGCGCGTTGAACTATTAGGTTACGAAAATTACGCTCAATGGCGTTTAGAAGATCGCATGGCGAAGAACCCAGAAAATGCCATGGATCTTATGATGAAAGTATGGCCTGCGGCCATTGCTCGCGTCGAAGAAGAAGTGGCTGATATGCAGGCTATTGCAGATAAAGAAGGTGCTAATATCACTATTGAGCCTTGGGATTACCGCTTCTATGCAGAAAAAGTACGTCAGGCCAAATACGACCTCGACTCAAATGAAGTAAAGCAATACTTGCAGCTTGATAAACTTCGCGAGGCAATGTTCTACGTTGCTGGTCGCCTGTTTAACTTTAACTTCACTCCGGTTGAAGAAGGCAAAGTGCCGGTTTTCCATGAGGATGTTAAGGTTTGGGAAGTAACAGATAAAGATAGCGGTGAGCACATTGGCCTTTGGTACCTTGATCCGTTCTCACGTCAAGGTAAGCGTTCAGGCGCTTGGGCAACGACCTACCGTTCTTACACCACGTTCGATGGTAAAAAAACCGTATTATCTTCTAACAACTCGAACTTCGTTAAAGGGGCCGATGGCGAAGCTACGCTTATTTCGTGGGACGATGCTGAAACCTACTTCCATGAGTTTGGTCACGCGCTACACTTCTTAGCGTCTGACGTAGAATACCCATCTTCTCACTCAGGCGTGCGCGACTACACCGAGTTTCAGTCACAGTTACTAGAGCGTTGGTTAACCACCGATGAAGTTATTAATAACTACCTGGTACACCACGAAACTGGCGAGCCGATCCCTGCCGAATTGGTTGAGAAGATTAAGAAGGCTTCAACCTTTAATGAAGGGTTCAAGACGACAGAATACATGGCCTCTGCAATCATGGATCTGAAGTATCACACTACCGACCCTAGCAAGATTGACCCTGATACTTTTGAACGTGAAGAGCTTAAAAAGCTAGGCATGCCAGAAGAAATCGTTATGCGTCATCGCTCTCCACACTTTGGACACGTTTTCTCTGGCGAAGGTTATGCAGCGGCTTACTATGGCTACATGTGGGCGGAAGTTTTAACTGCTGATGCGGCAGAAGCCTTCATGGAAGCACCCGGCGGCTTCTACGATAAAGAAGTAGGCGATCGCTTAGTGAAATATCTATTCGCTGTACGCAACGCAATGGATCCGGCAGAAGCGTACCGCAAATTCCGTGGGCGCGATGCTAAAGTAGACGCGTTAATGCGTGACCGCGGTTTCCCGATCCCAAAAGAAGCGAAAGAATAAACACCAACGCTTCTAGGCTGTAGTTGAAATTATTCAACACACAGTAAATATACTGGCCTTCGGTTTAATTTATTTAATCGAAGGCCTTTTTATTTGCTTTACGCGACAAAGCACTCATCTTTTCATTGACCTTCTGGTCAGTTGTCATTCACAATCTTAGTGAGCTCTTTGCCACCAAAAAGTATAAACTTTGTTGGTAAGAGGCCGATAACATGTTTGGCCAAAAGAATAATAAAAACCAGCGCTAAATTTAAATCGCCGTACTGTGTCGTAGTAACGACCGGTATTAGACGTCGTTGTGCCTGCAATGCCACGTCATCTTTTATTCATAGTTTCAGCATTAACTTACGTGGTCGAAAGTCATGACTTTCAGTATAAAACAAAAACTCATTATTTCTCTTATCGTAGCAGTACTTGCGGCTGCCGTACTCGTCGGTTCAATTAGTCAGTGGATTGCCCGCGATCTGGTTAAAGAGAGTATGGAAGAGCTACAGCTTCCATCACTTCTCAAACAAGTTGGCAATCGTGTTGATAGAGAAGCGAGCGTAATGCTAACCGTCGCTCACAGCATCGCTTCAAATCCAGACATTCTTGCATGGTCAACAGCAGGTGCCGACAGCGCTGGTGAACGTCGCCTTCTTGGCTACTTAAACAATATTGTTGAATTCAACGATTTAACCGTGGCCTCATTTGTCGATAGAACAACGTACAAATATTGGAATCAAGAGGGCTTTTTACGGGTTCTTAAAAACGATGAACTCGACGGGTGGTTTTTTGCCTATAAAGACAGCGGAGAGCCTATTTCTTTAAGCCTGTATAACGAGCCAGGTCAGGGCTATCGCCTGTTTGCGAACTATCAGCAAGTTAACGGCAGAGGTATGTCGGGCGTTGCTAAATCCGTTGATGAATTGTTAGGGATCATAAACGCCGTAAAAATTGCGCAAACCGGTTTTGTTTTCTTAGTTGACGGCAGCGGTACTATCATCGCACATCCAAATACGGAGTTGCTGGGTAAAGCTAAACTTGCGTCTCTTAGCGATTCAAATACTGCAGGAAAACTTCTCAATCGCGAAGGCTTTGCTATGGCCACTAGCGACTCGAAGGGTGACACACAGCTGTTTGCAAGTACCTATGTAGATAAAGCAGGCTGGTATGTTGTTGCTCAAGTGCCCGAGCATGAGCTTTATGCGTCATTGAACGCGGGCAGCCGTCAGATCATTGTGTGGGCGTTAGCGATTGCGGGAGCGTTTGCGCTTATCGGAATTTGGCTTGCGGGCACGTTAACTAAGCCTCTAGAATCCCTTGCTGATGTGTTTCAGCAGCTTGGACAAGGCCAAGGTGATTTGCGTTCTCGCATTCCCACACCAGAACAAAAAGAAATTGCGCGCTTGGTGGAAGGATTTAATAACTTTATAGACCACCTCCACGGCACCATTTCTCAGGTAGCGAAAACGAGTCATGCACTTAAAACATCAGCGCAAGACGTAGCCAAGCAATCCCATCAAACAGAAAGTTCAACAAAAAGTCAGCGCGATCAAACTCTACAGGCTGCAGCAGCGCTCACAGAGATGGGCAGCACGGTTAACGAGGTCGCGCAATCGGCTACCCTTGCAGCACAAAATGCTAACCTAGCTACGACCAATTCGGCCCAAGGAAGAGAAATCACTCAACGCGCTGTACATGCAATACAGGGGCTGTCAGAGCAAATACAAGATGTTTCCAGCGTGATTCGGTCACTTGACGAGCATACAGCGGCAATTGGCGGTATCTTAGATACTATTCGAGGCATCTCAGAGCAAACTAACTTGTTAGCGCTTAACGCAGCTATTGAAGCTGCGCGCGCAGGTGATCACGGCAGAGGCTTTTCTGTGGTTGCTGATGAAGTTCGAACCCTAGCTCAACGTGCTGCTCAAGCCACAGACGAGATTCAGGTGAAGATTGATAAATTCCAACAAGACTCCAAGTCAGCCGTTTCACAGATGGAATCTAGCCGTGAACGCACTACAGATGTGGTGGCTGCCACTACTGAAATTGATACGCTACTGCAAAACATCGCTGAAGAAATCGCACATATAAACGATGTCAACACGCAAGTGGCTACTGCAACTGAAGAACAAGCAACCGTGGTTGAAGATATCAGTCGCAATATCAACGATATTAGCGCGTCGAGTGAAGAAACGCTTAATGCTACACAAATTTTAGTGAACGTGAGCGACAAGCTTGATGAGTTAGCGCAGGAGCTATCTTCTGAAGTAAGCCGGTTCAAACTATAGCGACTATTAGCCGCGACGTGAGATCAAAGTAGGCAACATAAATAACGCGCTCTACCTCGGCTATTAACAACGACGAGCGCGTTGTCCTCACCCGGATTGGGAATGATGAATTAACTAACTTCGCATTGTATTCAGAAGTTGATAGCGTATTGGAGTTTTACCTGATTGTCTCTGCTAGAACGCCAAGGTAATTGAAAGGACGCACCATCGCTTTCCCATGATTCCCTGAGTGCGCCAATTGTTAGCACATGCTTATCTTCTTTAAACGGAATTTCTAAATAAATACCTGCCGATGTGCTAGTAGGAAGACGGACGGTATCAGCGACTGGTATGCTCATTTCATGTCGGGGTCTAACTTTATGACTTAAGCCCAAACGATAATCGCCGCTGTCCCACCAACTTACCAGTTCAAATTCATGACTTCTTACCCGTTGAGACAATACGCCATTATCAAGCAGGCCTTTATTGTAATGGACTATGGCTTCAATATTAAACATGGGGGCAATTTGTTGACTAAACGCGAGTTGATATTGCTTTTGCTTACAGCCATCAAATTTAATCTTGTTCTTCGTAAGGGTAAGCGAAAAAGTATCGTCGCTATCTGCGTATTGATTTAACCATTCTTGCGCTTTTTCAACTACAGAGGCTTGCGCCGGGCCCGCTATTAGCAAGCAAGGGCAAATACATGCAGATAACAGTGACTGAGTAAATCGTCGCATTTTCGCTGCCTCTTGAAATATCGTTGATTAAACCGTTAACGTCTTCAAAATCAGTATAGACAAGAAAATAGGAGGTTGGGTATTAGCCATATTACTAACACCCGATAAAAAATAACGAAGAAAGTATGACGGAGAGTGAGTGAATTATATTTGGAACGTAATAACGATGATATAGCTTGTTAGTTAGCTTCAACCCGAGCGCTTGAAAGTGATGCTCTGCGCCCTTCGGTTGCCTCCTCACTGAACCAGTAGAGGCCTTGTCCATCGACACACACGCCCTCAACTTGCTTGTATTCATCTAAAGGCCAAATATCAAGGAGTAAAAACGCTTTTGAAACTTGCGCCAAAAAGGTAGCAAAATTGCCGAAAGGATCTGACTTATAGCCGGTTATCACAAATCGCTGCTGAAGTTCGTCAAAATCTACCCCCGTCACTACGCCAGGTAATCCCTCGATAGATGCGAAAGGACGTAACGTCTGAAGCGGCTCTGCCTCGTTAACGTCATAAATATGCGTTATCCCCGTGCGCCAGCTTTTGGAAAATAGAAGTAGCTTGTTATCAAGCTTGACCATGGCCTCTGAGTCGAAATCATGAGCGTAAGGAATATTATTGTCAGCGTTGTTGCCTGCATATTTTAACGTAATCGTTTTAATATCATTCACGTTGCTGCGATTCACTTTGTGAATTTCAACCTGCTCTCTTTTACCCTTATTATTCCCAACGTCAGCGATATAATAAAAATCAGGGTCCGCAGTAATGGCCTCCCAATCTTTATTGGTAAGCGCCAGCCGCGTACGCTTTGTTACTTCGCCTTGGTAATTGACATGAAATATGAGCGGGGCATTACCCGAGTCGTTCAGCGAAACCATGCCTTCTTCTTCGCAGAACAAACCTGAAGTTTCTGCAAGCTCATCAGGTAACGTTACCATGGTATCGATTTTCAACGATGCTAAAGGCGTTGGATAATTAACGGCACAGGCTGTAAATAGCAAAAGTGCCAATGATAAAGCCATGAACCGATATAAATTGTTCAATGAGACACTCCAAAATAATCTCTACACCACAGATAATATCAAACTAAAGAATTAACTCACGTAAATTCATATTGTTTCTTGGTTAGCTCAACCGTTTATTTAACAGCATAGGCAATTCTTATTACCCCATTTGAAAATGAATTTTTACCCGCTGCACACCTTAACGTACTGGTCTAAACTTAATCATTATGCGTATCATGCTACATGTAAATTAGTCCTAACATTACCGTATGACAAATGCTTAGACTGATATACGATGGAATAATATTAATACGTTAAGGATTTACATTTGTCAGACCCACTACTTTCTCTCGTTTCAGTAGGACTGTTGTCTATTGCCTGTCAGTACTTGGCATACAAAATTAGACTTCCAGCCATACTACCTCTTTTAATTGTTGGCATTGTGGTGGGGCCCGTTTTCGGTGTACTTAACGCAGACAGTTTATTTGGCGACTTACTGTTCCCCGTCGTTTCACTCTCTGTAGCCATCATTCTTTTTGAAGGTTCATTAACGCTTAAGTTCAGCGATATTGCGGGTCACGGCAATATGGTCAGAAACCTCTGTTCCATTGGGGTTGTGGTGACGTGGATTGTCGCAGCGACGGCTGCCCATTACAGTCTAGACCTGTCATGGCAGCTCTCCTTTTTGTTCGGCGCAATTGTAACCGTTACTGGCCCTACGGTTATTGTTCCCATGTTGCGGACGGTTCGACCTAAAACCAATCTCGCAAACATTTTGCGCTGGGAAGGAATAGTCATCGACCCTATCGGCGCATTGCTTGCCGTACTGGTGTTCGAGTTTATCGTAGCGTCACAAGAAACCGCTATTACACATACGTTGATTGCCTTTGGTAAAACCGTAGGTATTGGCTCGGTGCTCGGCCTTGCTGCCGGTTATTTACTGGGGCTATCTATCAGAAAGGAATGGATCCCCCATTACCTACTCAACACTGCCGTATTAACGATTATTCTCGGTGTCTTTGCTGCATCTAACTATGTAGCCCACGAGTCCGGCCTCTTGGCTGTTACTATTGCCGGTATGGTACTTGCCAATATGAAAGACGTGGATGTGGAAGACATACTTGAGTTTAAAGAAACCTTGAGTGTCTTGCTTATCTCTGGGCTATTCATACTGCTTGCTACTCGTTTGAATTTGCAATCGGTTATAGACGTTGGTTGGGGCTCTGTTGTAGTGCTGGCCGCCATCATGTTTGTAGCTAGACCGTTATCAGTCATGGCCTCCTCCATTGGTACCGGCCTTAAATTAAACGAGTTAGCCTTACTTAGCTGGATAGCCCCTCGCGGTATTGTAGCGGCGGCGGTATCAGCGTTGTTCTCGTTAAAACTTGAAGAAATAGGTTATGAAGGTGCGGGTATCATCGTCCCCATCGTGTTTATGGTCATTATCGCCACGGTTGTGGTGCAGAGCTTAACTTCTCGAACCGTTGCATCACTATTAAAAGTGAGAGCCCCTGCACCTACCGGCTATTTAATATTTGGTGGAAGCAAGTTCAATCGTGCTTTGGCGTGTGAAATGTTAAATCAAAAATTAGATGTGACGATTGCTGATACTAACTGGGATGCCATTCGCGAAGCGCGCATGATGGACATTCCCGTCTATTTCGGTAACCCCATGTCAGATCATGCCGCCCGACACCTAGACCTAAACACGTTTGGTTCTGTTCTTATCATGTCGCCCTATAAACAGCTCAATCCACTCATTGCGTATCACTTTGAATATACAATGGGTAAAGATAAAGTGTGGGCATTGACGAATAATGAGCAGTCCACGCGCCCTAGTCACCAAGTGAGTGAACAATACGCTAAGAAGTTAACGTTGTTTGATGAGGGTGTCACTTACGGTTACTTGGCCTCGGCAATAGCCCGTGAGTCCCAGGTTAAGACAACGCGTCTGTCTGAAGAGTTTAGCTATGAGCAATATATTAAACAATATGGTGAGAGAGCAACGCCACTTATTGCTATAAATGCTGAAGGTAAGAGCTATACATTTATCAATGGAAACAGTATTGAACCGAAAGCGGGATGGCGTTTAATTAGCTTGATTGAGCCTGAGCGTGACGAAGGGACAACTGAGAGTACAAAAAAAGGCCACATAGAGTCGTGAGTTAAGAAAACCTCCTGCCCACCGGCAGGAGGTCTCTCCCTGGAAAACCGCGTAACCCAGTGCCCTCTTAGCAAGAGCATTTTAATTTTGATTTTACCGTCGTTACGCTGTCGTACGCTTAATAGCAAACCGTACACCAACTTTAATAAACTCTGCCAAATCAATGAATTAGACATTCACCCACTAACTTTACCTGTATTTTGGTTCATTACACAAACCCTTTTGGTGCACACCATGCACCATTCGAGGGTTCGTTTTTCATTCAATTACAGTTAGTTACCTGGCGTTTACGACGCTTTCTCGCGTCATGTGAGATACTTGGAAATACACGATAACGTGGCATTTAACGCTCCGCTATTATCCAGTAATACCCTATTACCAGCGCTACCGGCTGTACTAGCCTCGTCGGGCTTTTGAAGCCACCTTGTTAAAGCTGAAACCATATTGGCACTATCCTCAACGATCGTTAGCGCACCGCAGTTTTGAAGGTATTCACATATAACAGGGTTATTATAGGTGTGAGGGCCCATCAAAATAGGTAAAGAAAAAGCTGCAGGCTCAAGTGCATTATGACCGCCTCGTTCTGCAATTGATCCTCCCACGAAAGCAAAACTTGCTACGGCGTACGCTTGGTTGAGTTTTCCCATCTCGTCGAGAAGTATAACGTTAATATCATCAGGTACCGATGCAACCTCTGAGGTCCTTGCGAAGGATACATTGTATTTTTCTATGATTTTAGCGACGGTATCGAATCGTTCCGGATGCCTTGGCACAATAACAACGCGAAAAGAAGGTAATACTTTCCATACTTCCAAAGCCGCATCAAGAATAGCCTTTTCCTCCGGCTCATGTGTACTGCCTGCTACCAAAAGAGGCCGCTCCCCACGGCTAATTCCAATAAAGTGACTCGAGGTGTTTATCTCAGAACTCGCTTGATCAAACTTTATGTTGTTAGTGAGAGTAAGCCTATTGTTATCCATACCCAGCCAGGAATAGTTATCAAAATCTCGTTGTCCCTGCGCACATACATGAGACAGCTTACCTAACATAGGATTAAAAAGTTTTCCTATTTTCTTATAACGCTTTGCAGAACGGTCGGTCATTCTGGCATTAATGACCACGACGGGAATATGGCGTTTCCAGCACGCGTGAACCAGGTTTGGCCACAGCTCTACCTCGGTAATCATTACCATTTTAGGTTTTACCCGCTTCAACATGCCGGCCATTGCCATATGTAGATCATAAGGGAGGTAGAAGTGATGAACGGTATCTTTAAAAATGTCGCGAACTCGTGCTGACCCCGTGGGCGTTGTGGTAGTGATAGTGATTTGCGCACCCGGTTCAAGGCGCATTATGCGCTTTATAAGGCACGAAGCAGCCACGACCTCACCTACTGAAACACAATGAAAAAGATAGCCATTTTCTTTGGGTGGACGGCGAACTAATCCAAAGCGTTCGAAACGACGACGATTATAATCTTTATTACTCGTAGAGCCCCTCATAACAAGTTGCGCGATAGCAAAAGGAATAAGAAGTGCTAAAACACATGAATACCCCCACCGACAAAGCGTTTCAACAAATTTAGGTTTGTAGTCACTGCGTTTGGCAGCAGGCATAAATACTTCCTTCGGGTAAAATTTATTTGGTTTATTAACGTGAGTACTTGCTATTAGTCAGTATCACTGCCAGTCATTAAACTGTCGTGAATGTATGATTGACTAGATTCAAGTAAACTATAATTGTGTTTCAAAGCCTATTCTAATGCCGCAACACGTTCAACGTATTCTCTTTATTCGTCTTAGCGCAATTGGCGATATTGTAATGGCTTCAGGCCTTCCGTCTAGTATCAATAGTATTTACGCGTCAACAGCCCCCAACGTTGAGATAACATGGTTGGTAGAAGCCCCCTACACTGGGCTGGTAAGCGCACACCCACACGTTAACAATGTTATTGCTTGGCCAAAATCCGAATGGAAAGCATTAGCAAAGCGGCGCCAATATTGGCAATTAGTTAAGGTAGTTTGGAAATTTAGACAAGTACTTCGCAGCCACAGATTTACGGTGGCCGTTGAAGCACAAGGCCTCTTAAAAAGCGCATTGTTGGCCTTCTTAAGTGGCGCGCCCGTCCGCTTTGGTTTTAAAAGTAAAGAGAATAGCCACTTACTGTTGACTCACACAACGGCTAAGCCAATGTCTGACGAGATAAGCAGTGAATATCGTCACCTAGCCAGATTCATAGCGGATACGCAACAGCGAGATAATGCTTACAACGTAAAGCCCTATCAACTGCAAGTAAGGGTCTTAAGCTCGGTCAATGCCTCTGCGTTTGATAAGTTGTCATTAAGGGGTATTACACAGCCTTTTATGGTTATTGCGCCCTTTACAACTCGACCACAAAAACATTGGCCTATGGAGCACTGGGAGACATTACTAGAGAAAATAAGAAAGCATACTCGAATGCCCATTGTCATTTTAGGTGGACCAAGTGATGCCGCACATGCTGAAAGCTTAACGTTTGGCCAAGAAAGCATAGTGTCGTTAGCAGGGAATCTGACACTAGAGGAATCGGTCGCTATAGCATCGAAATGCCATGCCCTCGTTGGCGTAGATACTGGACTCACTCACTTAGGAACTGTTTTCAATAAACCTACGGTGGCGATATTTGGCTCTACACGCCCTTATACAAAAACTGACAGCGCTAACACTCACATTATTTATAAGGAATTATCCTGCACGCCTTGTAAAAGGCGGCCAACCTGTCGCGGCAAATTCGACTGTATGAAGGAAGTTACGCCCAAAGAAGTCTTAAATAGGCTTCTTCCGTATATAAATTATTAAATAAATTTTAAGGACGACATTTGAGCACTTGTGTTTTACACGTTGAACTAGGCAGACATTTATACGGTGGTGCAAAACAGGTCACTTACCTTATCAATGCGTTAGAACAACACGATAACATTCGACAGCATTTAGTATGCACACAAGACAGTGAGATTCAGAGCGCGCCTCTCGGACGTTGTGACGTGCACGCCTTAAAGTATTCAGGTGAAACGGACTTTCTATTTATCAAACGTTTACTCTCATTAGTAAAAGAGACTAAGCCCAACATCATCCATATTCATAGTCGACGAGGCGCTGACGTATGGGGAGCAATAATTGCTAAAATGACCGGCATTCCTTCTGTCTGTACCCGTCGTGTCGACAACTTAGAGTCACGTTTCTCATACTATAAATACAAACAGTTCGATGCAGTTATCAGTATTTCAGAGGGCGTACAAAGCGTTGTGGCAAAACATTGCGAAGGAGTAAAACATCAATTCGTCATACATTCCGCTGTGGAATTAGACGAATACTCTCTTCCGGAAAACAAACAGTGGCTGCACGACACCTTTAATATTCCAAGCGACCATACCGTAATCGCTAATTTTGCCCAGTATATTTCTCGAAAAGGTCAAGCAGACGTGATACTTGCAATGCACGACGTTCTGCACAAGCACAAAAAGGTAACGTGCTTGTTGTTTGGTAAAGGAGGGCTTGAAGAGAGTTATCAATCGTTGATTGAGCGTCACGGGCTTGCCGGTAATGTCAAACTATGCGGTTTCACTACTGATGTGACAAAAATACTCCCCAATGTAGATATTGTTATACATCCTGCTTACGCCGAAGGACTAGGCGTTGCTTTACTACAGGCTGGTGCAAGTAGACGCGCTGTGATAACTAGCCCCGTAGGCGGTATCCCTGAGATTGTTACCCATAAAGAAACGGGCTTAATGGTGGCGCCTGGGGATATTGATGCCATTGGAGAAAGTCTTGTGAGTTTAATTGAGCAACCGACTTTACGTTATCAGTATGGAAATGCGCTATACAAACATGTAGCAGAGAAATTCAGCATAACAAAGATGGCTAATGCCTACGTCAACCTATACACCTCTCTTACTCAAGGTGACAAAGATACTAATAAGACGGTTAAAAATCTTGTCCAGCCCAGTTAAACAGACACAAAAAAGCCGCTCGAAAGCGGCTTTTTTAAGACTTTGAAAAAAGTTAGCGATTAAACGCCAGCTTTTTCAACAACGTCAACTAGCATCCAAGATTTGTTCTTAGATAGCGGGCGACATTCACGTACTGTTACTACGTCACCTTGGTTGCACACGTTGTTTTCGTCGTGGGCGTGAAGCTTAGTAGAGCGCTTGATGAACTTCCCGTAGATTGGGTGCTTAACAAAACGTTCAACTACAACAGTGATGGTTTTATCCATCTTGTTGCTAACCACACGACCTTGTACTGTACGAATTTTTTGCTCAGTCATTACGCATCAGCCTTTTGAGTCAGAATGGTTTTAACACGCGCGATGTTACGACGTACTTTTCTCAACTGATCAGTTTTTTCAAGCTGACCGGTTGTGTGCTGCATGCGTAGGTTGAACTGTTCGCGTAGCAGGTTAATCAACTCTGCGTTCAGCTCTTCTACGCTTTTATCTTTCAGTTCAGTCGCTTTCATTACATCACCGTCCGAGTTACAAAGGTTGTTTTAAATGGCAGTTTAGCCGCTGCCAATTCAAACGCTTCGCGTGCAAGATTTTCAGGAACACCTTCCATCTCGTAAAGAACACGACCAGGCTGAATTTGGCATACCCAGTACTCAACGTTACCTTTACCTTTACCTTGACGCACTTCAAGAGGCTTCTCAGTAATTGGCTTGTCAGGGAAAACTCGAATCCAAATTTTACCTTGACGCTTAACGTGACGAGTCATAGCACGACGCGCTGCTTCGATTTGGCGCGCAGTCATTCGACCACGACCAACTGCTTTAAGGCCGTAAGTACCAAAGGCAACAGTATTACCCGCTGCCAAGCCGCGGTTGCGGCCTTTGTGCATCTTACGGAACTTCATGCGTTTTGGTTGTAACATGATTAGCCCTCTCGCTTAGCGTTGCGGCCTTTCTTCTTAGGTTGAGCAGCTGGTGCTTGCTCTTGAGTTGTAGGTAGACCACCTAGAACTTCACCTTTGAAGATCCATACTTTAACGCCGATGATACCGTAAGTAGTTGACGCTTCAGAGGTTGCGTAATCAATGTCCGCACGGAAAGTGTGCAGAGGAACGCGACCTTCACGGTACCACTCAGAACGTGCAATCTCTGCTCCGCCCAAACGGCCGCTAACTTCAACTTTAATACCTTTCGCGCCTAGACGCATTGCGTTTTGAACTGCGCGCTTCATAGCACGACGGAACATAACACGACGCTCTAGCTGGCTAGAGATGCTGTCAGCTACTAGCTGGCCATCTAGCTCTGGCTTACGTACTTCAGCGATGTTGATCTGAGCTGGCACGCCGGCTAGCTTAGATACGTAGTTACGTAACTTCTCTACGTCTTCACCTTTCTTACCGATTACTACGCCTGGACGAGCAGTGTGAATAGTCACACGGATGCTCTTAGCAGGACGCTCGATCACGATTTTAGATAGTGAAGCGTTTTTAAGTTGCTTAGTCAGATACTGACGTACCTGATGATCGTTATACAGGTTATCTGCATAGTCTGCAGTATTAGCGTACCAGGTAGATGTCCATGGTTTGCTGATACCCAGGCGTATACCTGTAGGATGTACCTTCTGTCCCATTATCTACTCCTAGTTATCCGCTACAACCACAGTGATGTGACTGCTGCGCTTAAAGATACGATCAGCACGGCCTTTGGCACGTGGCTTGATACGCTTCATAGTTGGACCTTCGTCAACGAAAATCTTGGCAACGACTAGCTCGTCGATGTCCGCGCCTTCGTTGTGCTCTGCGTTAGCAATCGCAGACTCCAAAACTTTCTTTACTAGCGCTGCGCTTTTCTTCGGGCTGTACGCAAGAAGCTCAAGAGCTTTCTCAACGTGCATTCCACGAATTTGATCCGCAACCAAGCGTGCCTTTTGAGCCGACGTGCGGGCAAAACGGTGTTTAGCTAATGCTTCCATCTTCCTACCCCTTAACGTTTAGCTTTCTTATCCGCGACATGGCCGCGGTAAGTACGCGTTGGCGCAAATTCGCCCAACTTGTGGCCGACCATTTCGTCACTAATAATGACAGGTACATGTTGGCGACCGTTATGGACCGCAATGGTCAACCCAATCATATCTGGGATGATCATAGAACGACGAGACCAAGTTTTGATTGGTTTACGTTCGTTCTTTTCCACTGCAGCCTCTACCTTCTTCAGCAAGTGAAGGTCAATAAAAGGACCTTTCTTGAGAGAACGTGGCATGGTGAATCCTCGCTATTACTTGTTTCGACGACGTACGATAAGCTTATCAGTACGCTTGTTGCTTCGGGTTTTCTTACCTTTGGTAGGAACACCCCAAGGAGTTACTGGGTGACGACCGCCTGATGTACGACCTTCACCACCACCGTGTGGGTGATCAACCGGGTTCATGGCAACACCACGAACGGTAGGACGAACACCACGCCAGCGTGTAGCACCAGCTTTACCTAGTGAACGAAGCATGTGCTCTGCATTACCAACTTCACCAATGGTGGCGCGGCAATCAGATAAAACTTTACGCATTTCGCCAGAGCGTAGACGTAGGGTAACGTAGTTTCCGTCACGTGCTAGGATCTGAGCGTAAGCACCAGCAGAACGTGCGATTTGAGCACCCTTGCCAGGCTTCATTTCAATTGCGTGTACAACAGAACCTACAGGAATGTTACGCATAGGTAGAGTGTTACCAGACTTGATCGGAGCGTCCGAACCAGACTGGATAGCATCACCTGCTTTCATACCCTTAGGAGCTAGAATGTAACGACGTTCACCGTCTGCGTACAATACTAGAGCAATGTTAGCAGAACGGTTTGGATCGTACTCTAAACGCTCAACTTTAGCTGGAATGCCGTCTTTGTTGCGTTTGAAGTCGATTACACGATAGTGTTGCTTGTGACCACCACCGATGTGACGAGTCGTGATACGACCACCGTTGTTACGACCACCAGACTTGCTGTTTTTCTCTAGCAAAGGCGCATAAGGTGCACCTTTGTGCAGGTCAGGATTAACGACCTGAACAACGTGACGACGACCGGCAGAAGTTGGCTTAGCTTTCAATAATGGCATTTCTAATCCCCTTCTTACTCAGCACCACCGACAAAGTCGATGTCCTGACCTTCTTTAAGAACCACGTAGGCCTTTTTCCAGTCGCTGCGCTTACCGAAAGACATGCCGTGACGCTTGGTTTTACCCTTAACGTTCACAGTACGAACACCTTCAACTTCAACTTCAAACAGTTTTTCAACTGCTGCTTTGATTTCAGCTTTGTTCGCGTCTTTAGCTACTTTAAATACAACTGTGTTGTTCGCTTCAGCAGCCATGGTAGACTTTTCTGAAACGTGAGGTGCAACTAGCACCTTCAGTAGACGTTCTTCTTTCATGCTAACGCCTCCTCAAGTTGTTTAACCGCATCAGCAGTCATTAGCACTTTCTCAAATGCAATCAAGCTCACTGGGTCGATGCCTGCTACGTCACGTACGTCAACTTTGTACAAGTTGCGTGCCGCTAGGAACAAGTTCTCATCAACTTCAGGAGTAACGATTAGAACGTCATTTAGTTCATATTCGTTAAGTGCAGAAATAAGAGCTTTAGTCTTAGGTGCGTCAACACCGAACTTCTCTACAACAACCAAACGGTCTTGACGGATTAGTTCAGACAGGATGCTCTTAATCGCACCGCGATACATTTTCTTGTTAACTTTTTGGTCAAAGTCACGAGGCTTTGCTGCGAAAGCACGGCCACCGCCAACCCAAATTGGGCTACGGATAGTACCAGCACGTGCACGGCCAGTACCTTTTTGACGCCATGGCTTCTTACCGCCACCACGAACTTCAGCGCGAGTTTTCTGCGCTTTTGTACCCTGACGAGCGCCTGCTCCGTAAGCTACAACTACCTGGTGTACCAGGGCTTCGTTGAATTCACGTCCAAAGGTCGCTTCGGATACTTCAAGAGCGCTTTGCGCGTCTTTCAATGTTAATTCCATCAGTTCACTCCCCAGACGTTACGCTTTAACAGCTGGCTTTACGATTACATCGTTGCCAGTTGCGCCAGGTACGGCACCTTTTACAAGGATAAGGCCGTTCTCTACGTCAACACGTACCACTTCCAAAGACTGCGTAGTCACTTGCTTGTTACCAAGCTGACCAGCCATTTTCTTGCCTTTGAATACTTTACCTGGTGATTGGTTTTGGCCAATTGAACCAGGTGCGCGGTGTGACAAAGAGTTACCGTGTGTCATACGCTGTGAACTGAAGTTCCAGCGTTTGATAGCACCTTGGAAACCTTTACCTTTTGATGTACCAGTGACATCAATCTTTTTAGTGTCGTTAAAGATTTCAACAGTGATTTCACTGCCTACTTCGATATCGGCACCTTCGTTATCTTCTAAGCGGAATTCTACTAGAGTGCGTCCAGCTTCAACACCAGCTTTAGCAAAGTGACCTGCTTCAGCTTTGTTGATGCGGTTAGCTTTTTTAGTTCCAGCAGTAACCTGAAGAGCGCGATAACCGTCAGTTTCCTCAGTACGAAGCTGAGTAACACGGTTTGGGGTCGCTTCAATAACAGTCACAGGGATAGACGTACCATCTTCAGTGAAGATGCGAGTCATACCCACTTTACGACCGACTAGACCAATCGCCATTGTTATAACCCTCTCTTGTTAGCCCAGGCTGATTTGAACATCAACGCCAGCAGCCAAGTCCAAACGCATCAACGCGTCAACTGTTTTATCAGTTGGCTCGATGATGTCTACCAAACGCTTGTGAGTACGGATTTCATATTGATCACGCGCGTCTTTGTTAACGTGCGGAGAAATCAGAACTGTATAGCGTTCTTTGCGAGTAGGTAGAGGAATAGGACCACTTACCTGAGCACCAGTGCGTTTCGCAGTTTCAACGATTTCAGCCGTAGACTGATCGATCAACTTGTGATCAAACGCTTTCAAACGAATGCGAATTCTTTGATTTGGCATCGATTAAGCTCCAATCGAAAGAACAAAAAAATTCACCTTTTCTCTTCCATTAATTCCGGAAAGAAAAGATGTGCGTAAACCGATGGTTCCCTATCGGAACCCTGTTCTTTTTTCTAGCACGCCAGCAACAGCCTAATCAGTTATGATAAATCCGTTACTTCGGCAACCACCCTAAAAGCAGTGAGGTCGCGGCTAAAAATTCATGCCCGTATTGGGCAGTGGGCGCGAATTATACAGAAAGGAAAGAGCAATGCAAGAGATAGTTTGCTTTTTATACACATATTTTTAGGCTATATAACTGTATGTAACTGTCTATAAGTAGTATTGTTGCTTTCTCGGTATGCGTATACCTTATTACCCTACGAAGAAAATTATAAATAATTAGAAATGGACGGGCCGTCCTTGTTAGAAGTGAGAATATGGAAGTACTGAATAACCAGCAAACTTTTGCACAAATAAAACGTATCCTTAATAACCATTCCACACTTTTGGATGCGTACGGGTTGTTGGAACCGATTATACTCGAGTTGTTCGGTGCCCAACGTATGAGTATTTTCCAGCGCCGACGTCAACACCAGGATTTAGTCGCTCGCTTTAAAACAGGTAAGGAAACACTTGAGATAAAGGTTCCTATCAGCCCAATGTCCATTGCAGGGTATGTTGCACTATCTCAAAAAGCCGTCGTTATCGACGACCCATATAGCCCCACATTGCTACAAAGTATTCACCCCCGTCTTCGTTTCGCGGATAGATTCGACAAAGACAGCGACTTCAGGACACAAAATATTCTGTGCGTTCCCATAATGAATGCGGGCGTTTTGATGGGTGTTATCCAAATCATCAACAAAGTAAATGGGCCTTTCACTGAGAACGACTTAAAACTTGGTAGCGCCCTTGCACTTATTCTCGGCGACAAGTTTAGATTTGAACTCGGCGGCACTAATAACCCTTTCGATCTTCTCGTTCATAAAAGCCTTCTAGAAGAAGCGACCCTTAAAGACATTCAAACAAGTACACCGGATATTCGGGCTTTTGTTCAGCGGCTAGTATCTGAGTACCGCATACCCGAAGACGAAATAGGCAATTCACTGTCTATTCATTACCAAGTACCCTTTATTTCTTACTTACCCGATAAATATCACAGATTTGAAAACGAAAGTCGGCTAAATGTTTCTTACCTAAAAAGGAACTATGTTGCAGTTATTGCTGATGCGCACGACAAACCTATCGTGCTCATGGCAGAACCTAATAATGCAGCACTGCTCATGGAAATTGAAAGTGCTATGGGTATTGATAGTTATGAAATAGCGGTGAGCCTTCCTAACTTAATTCTGCAATACCTAGGTGAAAATACCGGCGGCGGTGGCCCTGGTGAGATGAGTGATATTCTGGATGAAATAAGCTCATCGAACGATGACAGCGACGAGCAAATTGATGAGTTATCAGACGACGCGCCTGCCGTTGTACGTTTGGTTAGCCGCATATTGCATGACGCAAAAAGACTTAATGCATCAGACATTCATATCGACCCGGAAAAAAACGCTCCAACACGCGTGCGCATGCGGGTAGATGGCGTCTGCCGTGACATGAACCAAGTGCCTAACTCTCACCATAGCGCCGTTATTGCACGTATAAAAATCATGTCTAACCTAAACATTGCGGAGAAGCGCGTACCGCAAGATGGAAAACTCGCCTTTAGAATGAACGGGCAGCTGGTCGAAGTGCGGGTTGCCACAATTCCAACCGTCGCCGGTGAAGGAGTGGTAATGCGGATATTGGCGTCGGGTGGCGCCATGCCGATCGATAAGATGAACCTAGCGCCAACAAATCGCGCGCGTCTAGAAGAAATGATTAAAAAGCCACACGGTATATTACTTGTGGTAGGGCCCACAGGTTCGGGTAAAACGACGACCCTTCATGCTATTTTGGGTTATCTAAATACGCCAGAGAAGAAGATTTGGACGGCAGAGGATCCTGTGGAAATTACCCAGCCAGGGCTTCAGCAGGTTCAAGTAAGCCCCAAGATAGGTTTTAATTTCGCCGCTGCGCTACGGGCATTTTTGCGTGCTGACCCCGATATTATTCTCATTGGTGAGATGCGTGATAAAGAGACCGCTCATGCGGGTATTGAAGCCTCGTTAACCGGGCACTTAGTACTTTCAACGCTGCATACTAACTCTGCCCCTGAAACCATTACTCGCCTACTCGATTTAGGCCTTGACCCAGTCAACTTCTCTGATGCTTGTGTGGGGATATTAGCGCAGCGTCTTATTAGAACCTTGTGTGGTAGTTGCAAGGAGAAATACCTTGCTACCGAGACTGATATCGCGTTTATAGAGCGCCAGTACGGCAAGGAGCTCATGTCAGAGCTAAACATCCAAACGCCTCTTGAACTCTACAAAGCAAAAGGATGCCAAGAGTGCGGCAATACTGGTTACAAAGGCCGAACCGGTGTCCATGAACTATTGGGTATGACACCAGAGCTTCGCTCTATGGTTTATAAAGAGGCGAGTGTCGCAGACATGAAATCACAGGCAGCTAAAGATGGAATGCGTACGCTCGTTCAAGACGCCATTTACAAAGTGATCAAAGGTGACACCGACTTAGCACAGGTTCAAATTATAGGCGGTGAATAGCCTCCGTTTTTGTGGTGCAGAGATGGAATCTCAAAAGAACTGTACCTTTGCTCAGGTTATTTAGAGCAAAGTGTGTAGTACAAATATATAAAAAAGGAAAGGAAACCCAATGAACAGAAGACTCATTTTAGCTACAGCAATAACTTTTCTTAGCTTGTCTTTATCAGCAGTTGCGCAAGTAAAAACTAAAAATCATATCTGGAAGTCAGAGTATATATCCACCTTAGAGCTAGGTTTACATGCATTGAAAGCGAAAAGGTATGGCAAAGCGCTCGAGAAATTAACCGAGTCAGCAAAAATGGGAAATAAAGAAGGCCAATATTACCTTGCCCAAATGTACTTTCAAGGGTGGGGAACCCCTGTAAGCTACGAAGAAGGTTGGTTATGGTTAAGTGTTGCTATGGAGCAAAAAACTGCTGAATGGAATCGCTCTTATCGTCAAATCAAAAATGCGCTGCCAGAAGATTATATAGAAGCGTTAGAGCCATACGTGGATGAATACATGTCTTTATATGGCGCTGACGCACAAGATTTAAGATGTGAAAAACGAGCGGCTATTGGGTCTAATATTAAAGAGATCATTTGCGAAAAACGTTACTACTAACACCAAATAAAAATGCCGCCTATTCAAAACTGAATAAACGGCATTTCTTTGCTTGTATGGTGACCTACTTTTTCAAATATTCCCTGATCACGTAGTGCAGAATTCCACCGTTTTCAAAGTACGTAAACTCATTTGATGTATCAATTCTGATATCCATCATGAAAGCAGTAGTTTTACCATCGTCAGTAACAGCTCTTACCTCTACCTCAGACTGTCCACGTTCAACAGCATCAATAGAGAAGGATTCATTACCTTTGAGTTCTAAAGAACTTGCGCTATCCCCCTCTTTAAATTGCAATGGCAAAATCCCCATTCCAATCAAATTCGAGCGATGGATGCGTTCATAACTCTCGGCTAGAACCGCCTTGACTCCCATGAGCGATGGCCCTTTCGCAGCCCAATCTCGACTAGAGCCCGTGCCGTATTCTTTACCACCAATAACCACAGCAGGTACACCTTCCTCTTTATAGCGCATCGCCGCATGGAAGATAGACATACTATCACCGCTTGGATAATGGGTAGTTGCACTGCCTCGGGTGCCTGGTGCTAATTGGTTTTGAAGACGTACGTTAGCGAACGTACCTCGCATCATTACTTCGTGATTACCTCGTCTCGAACCGTACGAGTTGAAATCTTTAGGATCAACGCCCTCTGCCTGAAGATACTCACCTGCTGGACTATCATTAGCAATGGCTCCCGCGGGTGATATATGATCAGTTGTAATTGAATCTCCTACTTTCACCAAACATCGAGCGTTCTCTATCGCCGTCAATACCTCAGGCTCTTTCTCCATCACTTCAAAAAATGGAGGATGCTTGATATAGGTAGAGTCAGGCCAATCGTAGACCGATGTTTTGCTTACCTCTAGCTCGTTCCACTCGCCACTGCCTTTAAATACATCAGCATATTTCTCTTTAAATAAATCACCTGTAACATTTTCGGCGATGTTTTGCTGAATCTCTTCTTCGGTTGGCCAGATATCTTTCAAGTATACGGGCGCACCATCACTCGCTTTACCAAGCGGCTCTTTAGTAATATCAATATTCATATTACCCGCAAGTGCATATGCAACAACAAGAGGTGGAGACGCGAGGTAATTCGCCGCGACGTCTGGGTGGATTCGGCCTTCAAAATTACGGTTACCGGATAGCACAGAGGTGACGGTGAGTTTTGCCTTTCTAATCGCATCTGAGATAGCATCTGGCAGCGGGCCTGAGTTACCGATACACGTTGTACAACCATAGCCCACTAAATTAAAGCCTAGTGATTCTAGCGGGTCCATGAGACCGGCATCTTCTAAATATTGCGTTACCACTTGAGAGCCTGGAGCAAGAGAGGTTTTTACCCAAGGCTTACGCGTTAGCCCTTTTTCTGCTGCCTTTTTGGCCAGCAGACCTGCTCCAACCAGAACAGAAGGGTTTGAGGTGTTCGTACAGCTCGTGATTGCTGCAATAACAATAGCGCCATCTTCAAGATTGAACTTACTTCCTCTAAATTCCACAAAAGAATCATGGTCTTCGTCAACATCGTCGGTCGTGCCTAGACCTGCCTCCGCGATGAGATCGGTTTCCTCATCTAGCACTTTTACGTCAATTTGAGAGCGATGCCATTCGTTAAATGCCTCTGCGGCATTGTCGAGCGCTATGCGATCTTGAGGACGTTTAGGACCTGCTAGAGAGGGAACAACTTCTTCTAAATTTAGTTCTAACGTTTCGTGATACTGTGCGTCTTTGGAGTGGTCGTCATGCCATAAGTGGCTAAACTTCGCATAGGCTTCAACAAGTGCAATCTGATCTTCGTCTCTTCCCGTCAGACGCAAGTAATCCAGCGCTATATCATCGATAGGGAAAATACCGCATGTAGCACCGTACTCTGGCGCCATATTTGCGATAGTGGCACGATCCGCTGTTGTCAGATGCTTAAGGCCCGGCCCATAGAATTCAACAAATTTTCCGACTACGCCGTGTTCACGTAACTGCTGTGTAATAGTAAGCACCATGTCGGTGGCAGTGACGCCAGCAGGCAATTTACCTGAAAGCCTAAAACCAACTACCTTTGGTAACAGCATAGTAACTGGCTGACCAAGCATTGCTGCTTCTGCTTCAATACCACCCACTCCCCAGCCTAGAACGCCGAGGCCATTAATCATAGTGGTATGCGAATCTGTCCCTACCAAAGTATCGGGATAAACCAAGGTTTCCCCATCTTGCTCTTTAGTGAAAGCACAGCGTGCTAGATACTCTAAATTAACTTGGTGGACAATGCCGCGGCCAGGAGGAACCACTTTAAAATTATCGAAGCTAGACTGGCCCCACTTCAAAAACTGATAGCGCTCTTTGTTTCGCTCTATTTCTATATCTGTATTTTTTTCTAACGCATTTTCTTCAGCGAAATGGTCAACCATAACAGAGTGGTCGATGACTAGCTCAACTGGGTTTAGCGGATTAATCGCTTGAGCATCTCCTCCTAGCCTATTCACCGCATCTCTCATGGCTGCAAGGTCGACAATAGCAGGAACACCTGTGAAATCTTGTAATATAACCCGGGCCGGCACGAATGAAACTTCGTGGTCAGCGTGATTTTCAATATCCCATTTAGCAACTTGTTCTATATCGCCGCTGTTAACGAATTCTTGGTCTTCGTGACGAATCAAGTTCTCTAAAAGAATTTTGATACAGAACGGAAGCCGGTCGAGCGCATACTTACTACCTATACCGTCAAAATTAACTGCCTTGAAGCTTTTACCATTAACCTCAAGCTGCGAAAAAGACTTATATGTCATACGCTCTCATCCTTCTTTGCCTGTTCATAATTTAAAATGACGATGATAAGTGATTACGTTAGCAGAATTTGAAGCAGTATCACTTACTCGCTCTTGGTATGTATTTGTACGGCTGAAACATGAAAAAAAGTTCACCTAAAAACGATATACCGACTTCTTTTTGGAAGTGGCCAATATTTAGCTTTAGCCCTATAGTTCATAGTGCCACTCACAAAGAGTCGGCAGTTGAAATAATCGAGATTTTAAACAAGGCCAAATAAGGTCATTATTAAAGTGGCGAATTGCAACTATTTCAAAACTGGTCGACCCAGTTTACAAATTAGCAACAATTGTATTTTCTTATAAATCCACAGAGGTTATGCTTTAAGACCAAGCCAAATAAGAAACCTTTGCTGCGTCCTCGCAATTATTTTTATTGAAGGTGTCGAGCAAAGATTAACAATAATAATGACGCTATCATGACACACCCGTTAGTTAAGAAGTACAATTTAGAGCCCCATCCTGAAGGGGGATTTTACCGTCAAGTGTTTCGTTCTGAACACGAGACAACATCATATGCTCATAATCAGACGCGCCCTGCGCTAACCCATATCTATTTTCTTCTGTTAAAAGGCCAGGTCAGTCGCTTTCATCGAGTACTGCACGATGAAGTGTGGAACCACTATGAGGGCGCGCCACTTCAATTATTTCAATTAGAGAATCAACAAATGTGGGAGCGCCGCATCGGTGGTGGGGATAACGAATATGTAGAAGTTGTGAAAGCGGGAAATTTCCAAGCAGCAGCAACTATGGGCGAGTATTCACTTGTTGGGTGTTCTGTGGCACCGGGTTTCGATTTTAAAGACTTCAGTTTTATCGAAGAGCCATCTATGCAAGAGTGGATAAAAGTCGCGCATCCTGATCTTTTGCGTTTTATCTAAGCCTCAATAATGGCTTTTCGGAACACATCTTACCTGCGATTTTGTGATAGCTTGAACTGGATTTTTCTACGCTGATCAAGGATGATAACGGCAGTTTTTTAAATATACGTCTGAACGTCCATTTTCTGGCAGTATCTCAGACTATTTCACTCAAACGCCGCAGGTAACTCAACTATGTATAAATTGGTACTTATTCGTCATGGAGAAAGTCAGTGGAACTTGGAAAACCGTTTCACAGGCTGGCACGACGTTGATTTGACCGACACTGGTGTAGCACAAGCGAAAACCGCAGGTCAGCTTCTAAAAGACGCTGGATTTACATTCGATCAGGCATATACTTCTGTCCTTTTGCGCGCAATTAAAACGCTTAACATTGCACTAGAAGAGATGGGTCAACATTACCTTCCCGTCGAGCGTCACTGGCGTTTGAACGAGCGTCACTATGGCGCGCTTACTGGCTTAGATAAGGCAGAAACTGCAGCTAAGCACGGTGAAGAGCAGGTTAAAATTTGGCGTCGTAGCTTTGATATTCCACCTCCTGCGGTAGAAGATGACAGCGAGCACTTCCCGGGTCACGATCCACGCTACAACAATGTAGATTCTGATATCTTGCCACGTGGTGAGAGCCTAAAACTAACAATCGAACGCGTACTGCCTTACTGGCATGACGTCATTCGTCCAGACATCCAAGCCGGCAAGCGCGTAATCATTGCCGCCCATGGTAACAGTCTTCGTGCACTTGTTAAGTACCTAGATGGTATGTCAGATGACGAAGTATTAGGTCTGAACATTCCTACAGGTGTTCCACTTGTATACGAATTAGATGAGAACCTGAAGCCGATTTCTAAAGAGTATCTTGGCGACGCTGACGCTATTAAAGCAATGATGGATGCAGTAGCTAAACAAGGCCAAGCGAAGTAAGCTTAAACCTATTAAACACTAAAAAGCCTGCTTAAGCAGGCTTTTTTATGGATATCGGTTAAGACTAAATTGGTACTTTCACCAACCAGTTGTGGGTATCTTCCACTTTACCCCATTGGATATCATTTAACGCTTGTCTAAGTTTCATTGTCACTGGACCAGCTTCGCCGTTACCAACCTGATACTCTTTATCGTTGTGAATAAAAGTTCCTACTGGTGTAAGGACGGCCGCTGTACCTGAAAGGGCAGCTTCAGTATTAGGTTTCGCTGAGCGCTCTAGTAGTTCTTCAACTGTGATATCGCGTTCACTAACCGTCATGCCATGGTCTTTAGCTATCTCTAGGATAGTTGCACGGGTTACGCCATGTAAAAAGCTAGAATCTAGGCCCTTAGTGATGATTTCATTACCGTCAATAAGTAAGAAGTTAGCAGCACCTGTTTCCTGAACATCACCATTTGGGCAAAACAAAATTTGGTCAGCCTGTACTTCCTTTCTCGCCTTAAGGATAGGAGGCAATGCACTAGCGTAGTTGCCGCCACTCTTCACCATACCCATATGTGGCGCGCAGCGCATACCGGTTTCATCTAATAACAATCTTAGTGGCTTCAGGCCGCCTGCGAAGTAATCACCTACCGGTGACAACAGTACATACAGCATGGATGTAGCTGATGGCGCAGCCGCTTTACCAATTGATGCTTCTGTTCCAATGTGAGTCGGACGGATGTACATTGAACCAGGAGGCTCAGGTACTTCAGATGCGTATTTAGCAACAATATCAATGATCATCTTTTCTACCTGAGCTTTGTCTATTTCAGGTAAGTTTAAAAGACGACTACTTTGAGCAAAACGCTCAATATTCTTATCCATTCTGAAAATGTTAATACTGCCATCTTCATGTTTGAAAGCCTTTAAGCCTTCAAAGCATGTGCTTGAATAATGGAGTACGTGAGCGCCCGGATGAAGTTGAATGCTATTAGCACTGACAAATTCGGTGTCAGTCCATTGATCGTTGACAAAGGTAGCAAGTGCCATTTCTGGCATGAATACTGTACCGAATACGGCCATTAGTTCGTCCTATTTACTTCGACTAAAAAGATATTCGCAAGAGTTTACCAAAAAACCTACACATTGCTAAAAGTAAGTCGATTCTATTAAGGCTTTTATCGAATAAGACCGTCTATGAATACTGACAGTAAAAAAAATTAGAGGCACAAAAAGCAAAGAAATGTGCTTTAGATGTTAGCTTTTCTATATGGTGTTAATCTTGAATGTTTACTGTTTTCCCTCAAGCGCTTTTTCTAGCAACTGTTCTATTCGTTTAACGCTTTCAATAAGTAACTTCATATCATCGTTTTCATCAACTTTTTCTTTATGGAACGCGCCAGTATTTGTTAGTAACTTATCTTTTTGCGACAAAATTGTCTCTCTGAATGCATCGGCGTCATTTATACCAATAAGTGAAACCAAAGCGCCTTGCGCCGATTGCCCAGCAGTTTCGAATGACAACCGATATAAATTGAAAAGCCGCATTAAGGGTCCTTGGACCATAGCTACATCGGTAATTTTCTCTAAAGGAATAGACTTCTCTTCTTTGTTAAATACACCGCGTTTTACGACCAGCTTTCGCTCTGTCACAACGGCAGACATGGCGGCCAATATTTTGCCACTGATCAGGAAAAACAAGGGGATGGATATAATCAAGAAAGGTATACCTACTATAGTGATAGACGACACCAACAGTAAACTTAAAAGCCAGTAGGTTTTTACCGCAGGGTTAAAAGTGGCTTCAAATATTACTCTCTCAGACATCATCAGTTCCTTTTAGTTGGATATCTTCAAGTATAACCCTAACAAGTGCGAGAAATGGAAAACAATTTACTGGTTATTATTGATACGCAAAGTATTAGCTTTTGAAGTCAGAGTGCATTTCTCTAAATATTGGGGTCAGAGTCTGAGGTATCCCCACAAATAATATAACGATATCAGCGAGATAAAAAAGATAGGAACATTCATGACGTTTGGTGATCAGATCAATCGCCAAAAATCACTGAGGCCAAACAGCCATGAATGCCCTATCTATTGTGAACAATGTCGTATCGCTTGTCAGCTACAATATGCATAAAACTCGTCTAAGTGCGGTCACGGCGTGCGTCAAAAGTCTGCTTAATGGAAGCGCTGCGACCGTAACCAGCATAGGTCGAGGAATCAATACTAAAGCCTTTGAAAAACATCGGATTAAACGTGCTGACCGCTTGCTCTCAAACCCGCATTTAGTAAGTGAAACACCGCTCATCTATGCATCTATATGCCAACTATTTTGCGGCAACACAACACGCCCTGTTATCTCAATCGACTGGTCAGATTTAGATGACCGTAAAGCGCATTTTCTTTTACGCGCGGCAATATCTTTAAAAGGTCGGCCCGTCACACTTTATCAAGAAGTGCATTGCAACAAGACCAAAGAGAAACCAGCCACCCACAAAGCATTCTTAAAGGCATTACACGCCATGTTACCTTCAAATTGCCGACCCATTATCGTTACCGATGCAGGGTATAAATCGCCTTGGTTCAGGGCAGTTAGGGCACTTGGATGGGACATTATTGGACGTATCCGTAAGCCACATCTTTATTCACTTGATAGAGGAGATACGTGGCAGTGTATTCGCTATCTCTATACTCAAGCAACCTGTCGTCCGAAGCGTTTTGATAACAGCCAAATAGTAAGAAGTAATCCCTTTGACTGTACGCTAGTTCTTTTTAAACAGAAATCTAAAGGGCGTCATGCTTCAAATCCAGATGGTACACGTAAAGCCTCAAAACGCTCAAAAGTGCATGCGCAAGGGGCGAAAGACCCATGGCTATTAGCGACATCACTGGCACCTCATCGAAGCTTATCAAAGCAAGTAGTGGCCATTTACAGGCAACGAATGCAAATTGAAGAAGGCTTTAGAGACATGAAAAGCACGAAGTTCGGGCTTGGCTATGAACAGAATAAAAGCGTGAAAAAGCAGCGTCTAACAATACTGGTATTGCTGACTACGTTAGCGTCACTGGTGGCAATACTACTGGGTATGGTGGTCGTCTCTTCGAATAAACATCGGCGCTTCCAAGCAAATACCGACACCAGAAGCGTGCTGTCATTCCACTATCTCGGCCTGAGAGCTGTTGCTTGCCGAATACGATTCACTATGCGACAGTGGAAAGCTGCACTCAAATGGTACAGCTCCATAGTCGACCGGGCCTGGGCCGCAGGCACATGGAATTAAATTCGTGGGGATCCCTCAGACTCTGACCCCATTTTTTGTTTCTTCCAAACGCAAAAAACCCGCCGTTAGGCGGGTTTCTTTTAATGGGACCTGGCAGTGTCCTACTCTCACATGGGGAGACCCCACACTACCATCGGCGCTAATACGTTTCACTTCTGAGTTCGGAATGGAGTCAGGTGGTACCGTATCGCTATGGCTGCCAGGAAAAACTTTTAGTGCAGAATCATGATGCTTTTTATCATGACTTCTGCGCAAGGAGGACTAACAGTACTCTTTAGAGCCTATTTAATCATCGTTGCTTAATAACTAACAATTTGGGAAAGATAATATTAATTCAATCAGTGAGTAACTGCTTTTTACTCTTACTTGCTGCTCTTTATCAGAGCTTAGCTTGTCTACAACACTCAGAAGTCCAAAGCTTCTTGGGCGTTGTATGGTTAAGCCTCTCGGGCAATTAGTACAGGTTAGCTTAACGCCTTACAACGCTTCCACACCCTGCCTATCAACGTCATCGTCTATAACAACCCTTCCAGACCTTAAAGGTCAGGGATGACTCATCTTTGGGCCGGCTTCCCGCTTAGATGCTTTCAGCGGTTATCCGTTCCGAACGTAGCTACCGGGCAATGCCATTGGCATGACAACCCGAACACCAGCGGTTCGTCCACTCCGGTCCTCTCGTACTAGGAGCAGCTCCCATCAATCATCCAACGCCCACACCAGATAGGGACCGAACTGTCTCACGACGTTCTAAACCCAGCTCGCGTACCACTTTAAATGGCGAACAGCCATACCCTTGGGACCGACTTCAGCCCCAGGATGTGATGAGCCGACATCGAGGTGCCAAACACCGCCGTCGATATGAACTCTTGGGCGGTATCAGCCTGTTATCCCCGGAGTACCTTTTATCCGTTGAGCGATGGCCCTTCCATACAGAACCACCGGATCACTATGACCTACTTTCGTACCTGCTCGACGTGTCTGTCTCGCAGTTAAGCTAGCTTATGCCATTGCACTAACCTCACGATGTCCGACCGTGATTAGCTAACCTTCGTGCTCCTCCGTTACTATTTGGGAGGAGACCGCCCCAGTCAAACTACCCACCAGACACTGTCCACAACCCCGATAAGGGGCCAATGTTAGAACATCAAACATACAAGGGTGGTATTTCAAGGACGGCTCCACACAATCTAGCGACTGTGCTTCAAAGCCTCCCACCTATCCTACACATGTAGGTTCAATGTTCAGTGCCAAGCTGTAGTAAAGGTTCACGGGGTCTTTCCGTCTAGGTGCGGGTACACAGCATCTTCACTGCGATTTCAATTTCACTGAGTCTCGGGTGGAGACAGCGTGGCCATGGTTACACCATTCGTGCAGGTCGGAACTTACCCGACAAGGAATTTCGCTACCTTAGGACCGTTATAGTTACGGCCGCCGTTTACCGGGGCTTCGATCAAGAGCTTCGTCCGAAAACTAACCCCATCAATTAACCTTCCGGCACCGGGCAGGTGTCACACCCTATACGTCCTCTTACGAGTTTGCAGAGTGCTGTGTTTTTAATAAACAGTCCCAGCCACCTGGTCACTGCGGCCCCCATTTGCTTACCACGCGAAGTGTTCACAAACAGGGGCGTACCTTCTCCCGAAGTTACGGTACAATTTTGCCGAGTTCCTTCACCCGAGTTCTCTCAAGCGCCTTAGTATTCTCTACCTGACCACCTGTGTCGGTTTGGGGTACGGTTCATATAATCATAAGTTTAGAAGCTTTTCCTGGAAGCAGGGCATCAACAACTTCACTCCCTTGGGAGCTCGTCTCGCGTCTCAGCTTTAAAAACCCGGATTTACCTAAGTTTTCGGCCTACTCGCTTTCACTTGGACAACCAACGCCAAGCTTGCCTAGCCTTCTCCGTCCCTCCATCACTGATTATATAAGTACGGAAATATTAATCCGTTTCCCATCGACTACGCATTTCTGCCTCGCCTTAGGGGCCGACTTACCCTGCCCTGATTAGCATGGGACAGGAAACCTTGGTCTTCCGGCGTGGGAGTTTTTCACTCCCATTATCGTTACTCATGTCAGCATTCGCACTTGTGATATGTCCAGCAAGCTTTACAACTCACCTTCATCCACTTACACAACGCTCCCCTACCCAGCACAGTAAACTGTGCTGCCGCAGCTTCGGTATATTGCTTAGCCCCGTTACATCTTCCGCGCAGGCCGACTCGACTAGTGAGCTATTACGCTTTCTTTAAAGGGTGGCTGCTTCTAAGCCAACCTCCTAGCTGTCTGTGCCTTCCCACATCGTTTCCCACTTAGCAATATTTTGGGACCTTAGCTGGCGGTCTGGGTTGTTTCCCTCTCCACGACGGACGTTAGCACCCGCCGTGTGTCTCCCGGATAGTTCTCATTGGTATTCGGAGTTTGCAAAGGGTTGGTAAGTCGGGATGACCCCCTAGCCTTAACAGTGCTCTACCCCCAATGGAATTCGTCCGAGGCTCTACCTAAATAGATTTCGGGGAGAACCAGCTATCTCCCGGTTTGATTGGCCTTTCACCCCCAGCCACAGGTCATCCCCTAACTTTTCAACGTTAGTGGGTTCGGTCCTCCAGTTGATGTTACTCAACCTTCAACCTGCCCATGGCTAGATCACCGGGTTTCGGGTCTATACCTAGCAACTAAACGCGCAGTTAACACTCGCTTTCGCTACGGCTCCGTTATTCACTTAACCTCGCTACTAAATATAAGTCGCTGACCCATTATACAAAAGGTACGCAGTCACACCACGAAGGTGCTCCCACTGCTTGTACGTATACGGTTTCAGGTTCTATTTCACTCCCCTCACAGGGGTTCTTTTCGCCTTTCCCTCACGGTACTGGTTCACTATCGGTCAGTTAGGAGTATTTAGCCTTGGAGGATGGTCCCCCCATATTCAGTCAAGATAACACGTGTCCCGACCTACTCGATTTCACTGTAAAGATTGCGTCGTGTACAGGGCTATCACCTTGTATCGCTCCTCTTCCCAAAGGATTCCACTACATTCAATACAGCTTAAGGGCTGTTCCCCGTTCGCTCGCCGCTACTAGGGGAATCTCAATTGATTTCTTTTCCTAAGGGTACTTAGATGTTTCAGTTCCCCTCGTTCGCCTCGTTACGCTATGTATTCACGTAACGATACCTGTAAACAGGTGGGTTTCCCCATTCGGACATCTGTGGCTCAAATGCATTTTGTCGGCTCACCACAGCTTTTCGCAGACTTACACGTCCTTCATCGCCTCTAACTGCCAAGGCATCCACCGTATACGCTTCGTCACTTAACCATACAACCCCAAACAGCCTTTTGACTTCTGTCTAAGTTATGTCGCATGAATGACAAGCTAATCGGAAGAATTGCCTTGTTATCAATAAATTGATAACAAGCAATTCAGTCAAGTAGAGTAAAAAGTCATCTTTCGATTTCTCAGTTACTCAATTTTGATTGATTACTATTAATATCAGCTTTCCAAATTGTTAAAGAACATTTGATGTTTCCTGCAAAAGCAGTACTTTCATCTTTAGAGTAAAAAACCCTAATCAATGCTTACTGAAACAGTAAATATTCATTAGGATTTCGGGTCCAACGTGACACATAAAATCAGTTTCTACCTTAGCCTTTAACTACCGCCAACTTTAGCGAGTAGAAAAACCGTCAGGATGCTGGGTCGGTCACCCGATTCCCTTCCGGTTAAGCGGCTTTTTCACGACCACTTGCGAAGCAAGTGCAGGTGAATGGTAGGCTTGGGCAGACTTGAACTGCCGACCTCACCCTTATCAGGGGTGCGCTCTAACCAGCTGAGCTACAAGCCTTCAGTTTCTAAGCTTGTTAACAACAAACTCAGTGTCAAGTAGATGGTGGAGCTAAGCAGGATCGAACTGCTGACCTCCTGAATGCAAATCAGGCGCTCTCCCAGCTGAGCTATAGCCCCATAAACTTGTGTCGTTCTTCATTTTTAAACAAGACTATCTGTGTAGGCACTGCATCAAGTGCGTCTTTCGACGTAATGGTAAGGAGGTGATCCAACCCCAGGTTCCCCTAGGGTTACCTTGTTACGACTTCACCCCAGTCATGAAACACAAAGTGGTAATCGTCCTCCCGAAGGTTAGACTAACTACTTCTTTTGCATCCCACTCCCATGGTGTGACGGGCGGTGTGTACAAGGCCCGGGAACGTATTCACCGCAGTATTCTGACCTGCGATTACTAGCGATTCCGACTTCATGGAGTCGAGTTGCAGACTCCAATCCGGACTACGACATTCTTTAAGGGGTCCGCTCCACATCACTGTCTCGCTTCCCTCTGTAAATGCCATTGTAGCACGTGTGTAGCCCTACACGTAAGGGCCATGATGACTTGACGTCGTCCCCACCTTCCTCCGGTTTGTCACCGGCAGTCTCCTTAGAGTGCCCAACTTAATGCTGGCAACTAAGGACAAGGGTTGCGCTCGTTGCGGGACTTAACCCAACATCTCACGACACGAGCTGACGACAGCCATGCAGCACCTGTGTCTGAGTTCCCGAAGGCACGAAACTATCTCTAGTAACTTCTCAGCATGTCAAGTGTAGGTAAGGTTCTTCGCGTTGCATCGAATTAAACCACATGCTCCACCGCTTGTGCGGGCCCCCGTCAATTCATTTGAGTTTTAACCTTGCGGCCGTACTCCCCAGGCGGTCTACTTATCGCGTTAGCTTCGCTACGCACGCCTTAAAGGCACACACAGCTAGTAGACAGCGTTTACGGTGTGGACTACCAGGGTATCTAATCCTGTTCGCTACCCACACTTTCGCACATGAGCGTCAGTCTTTGGCCAGGGAGTCGCCTTCGCCACTGATGTTCCTCCAGATATCTACGCATTTCACCGCTACACCTGGAATTCCACTCCCCTCTCCAAGACTCTAGTCTGCCAGTTCTAAATGACCATCCCAGGTTGAGCCCGGGGCTTTCACATCTAGCTTAACAAACCGCCTGCGTGCGCTTTACGCCCAGTAATTCCGATTAACGCTCGCACCCTCCGTATTACCGCGGCTGCTGGCACGGAGTTAGCCGGTGCTTCTTCTGTTGTTAACGTCACGGCTAGCAGGTATTAACTACTAACTTTTCCTCACAACTGAAAGTGCTTTACAACCCGAAGGCCTTCTTCACACACGCGGCATGGCTGCATCAGGGTTTCCCCCATTGTGCAATATTCCCCACTGCTGCCTCCCGTAGGAGTCTGGGCCGTGTCTCAGTCCCAGTGTGGCTGATCTTCCTCTCAGAACAGCTAGAGATCGTCGCCTTGGTAAGCCGTTACCCTACCAACTAGCTAATCTCACTTGGGCCTCTCTTTGCGCCGGAGCCTAAGCCCCGCTTGGTTCGAAAACATTATGCGGTATTAGCAGTCGTTTCCAACTGTTATCCCCCTCGCAAAGGCAAGTTCCCAAGCATTACTCACCCGTCCGCCACTCGTCAGCGATGTGCAAGCACATCCTGTTACCGTTCGACTTGCATGTGTTAGGCCTGCCGCCAGCGTTCAATCTGAGCCATGATCAAACTCTTCAATTAAATATATCGAAATATGAATCGTCGTTATGTGACACTCTTAACGAGTGCCCACACAGATTGTCTTGTCTAAATTGTTAAAGAACATTCACTAGAAGCCGTTGCTTCTTAGTGACTCACCCTGTTCGAGTGAGGTGCGCATTATACGCTGGAAGTTTTCGTTGTCAACACTTTTTGAAAATTTATTTTCTGAAGCGTTTCTTCTAAACTCCCGTCTTTACTGGCCTATAAAGGTAGTAGAGACTTACTTCAGGAGGGTTGCTGTTTTGCTTTTCCCCCGAAGCGGATGCGCATTTTAGGGAAATGAGCGCTCACGTCAACACTTATTTTAAAAAAAACCTTATTTTTCGATCGTTTGCACAAACAACACTCAAAACGTTCATTTTACCTACGAATTAACCATGCTTTTAATCATCTATAAGGTTAGTTGAGTGGTAACTGCTGGTTTGTACTATAAATTAAGTACCACGTAACTACTTAACTGTACGCTCTAATTAGGAACTCACTATGAAAGTTTCAGAGTTTAAAACCGCAGGAAAACTCATTACGGGTCTTGGTTCTATAAAGGCGCTGGCAGATGAGATGACGCGACTGTCTATCAGAGACTGCGCCATTGTGACTGATAAGGGTGTTTCTTCTTCAGGCCTTCTTGATCAAGTACTGAAATTAATCCCCTCTTCGCCATTACTTATTATCGATGACATTCCACCTGAGCCAGAAGTTAATATTATAGAAGCTAAATTAACGGTGCTCCGTGAGAACAAGGTTGACGGAATTATTGCCCTTGGCGGAGGCAGTGCTATTGATAGCGCAAAAGTACTTGCAGCTACCTATGACTACACTGGAAGACTAAGCGAACTGTTCGGTGAGAATACGCTTTCGAAACGACGCCTACCTCTCATCGTCATTCCTACTACCGCCGGAACAGGCTCGGAAGTTACTAACATAGCTATCTTGTCTGATCCGATAGCACAAATGAAGAAAGGCATTGTTAGTCACTGCTTATTACCCGATGTTGCTATTGTTGCACCAGAGATGACTAAAACGTGCCCGCCGTCTATTACAGCAGCGAGCGGTATAGATGCATTTGTTCACGCCCTTGAAGCGTATATAAGTGTTAATGCCAGCCCGATTACTGACGCCCTCGCAGAAAAAGCACTACAGCTTATCTTTAATTCACTACATCACGCTTATAATAATGGAGAAAACTTATCTGCACGTGAAGATATGGCCACCGGCAGTTTAATGGCTGGCCTTGCGTTTGGAAATGCGGGCGTAGGTGCGGTACATGCATTGGCTTATCCGTTAGGCGGTAGGTTTCATTTATCACATGGTATGAGTAACGCTGTTATGCTACCCCATGTCTTAAAAGTAAATGCGCCGTTCTGCCAAGACAAACTTTACTGCGTGGCTAAGCTTTTAAAGGTATGTGAGCGCCACCACTCAAAAGAAGAAGCCATTAAGCGGTTATTAACTGCTATAGAAAAACTGTGTCGCGATGTCGGTATTCCCGCTTCACTCACCCACTTTAATATTTCGCCTTCTTGTGTAACGGAATTAGCAGAAGAGGCGAGTAAAGTAACTCGCCTTCTTCGCAATAACCCCAAGCAATTGAGTATTGAAGAGATTGAAGATATCTACCGGCTTGCGTTTTAAAGCGGTCTTACCCACATATTTTTAAAGCTAACTAAGTTGCCATGGTCTTGTAATTGAAGCGGTGCGCATCCGTGAGCTTTATATTCGGGCGCACCGATCCATTCAGTTGTACCTTGGATCTCAGTATGGTTCTGAACCACCACCCCGTTATGTATTACGGTAACATAGCCCTTCGTTGCCAGCTTTTCACCATTAAAGGTGGGTGCTTTATATATGATGTCATAAGTTTGCCATTCACCGGGGGTCTTCATAGCATTGACCAAAGGAATGGTTTGTTTGTACACACTCGCCGCTTGTCCATTGGGATAGGTCTTATTCTGATATGAGTCCAATACTTGAATTTCATATCGCTGCTGAAGGAAGATACCGCTGTTGTTGCGCTGCTGTCCTTCCATACCCGCCTCTGGTTGCGGTACTTTCCACTCTACGTGCAACTGAATATCACAAAACTCAGTATTTGTTTTGATGTCACCCGTTCCTGGCATCACTGTTAGTACACCGTTTTCCAGCGTCCACTTAGCCTCATCTCCTTTTAATGACGTCCAGTTTGACAAGTCACTACCTATTAAAGCTATCGCATCAGAGGGTACACCTGCCTTATCAAAAGAAACCACTTCAGGAACCGGCTCCCAAACTTCTGTTTTTGCGGCCTGTTGTTCGCGTGTTAAACGCGATTCGCTTTTCTCAGTATCTTCATCTGTTGCAGCACATGCAAAAAACGGCGTAAGCAATGCCACAGTTAAAGCCACGAGTGTTTTATTCATAGTGTTATACCCTTTTCTAATCTGTTCCATCACGTGTTGCGTTTGGCTCTATTGTTTTTATTCCCATCATTAGGTTCTGCGTATCTAATATCACGTCGCCCACGCCTTATCACCCTTCTCATAGGGGTATGCACCGTCGAAACGTCCGGGGATAGCTATATATCGAAGCACTTTAGTCGCGCCAACTTGAGATGTGAAAAAGCAATAGAGTGTTAGCTGTTTAAGTAACGTAAAGTAGTGAGGGGTTGGCTCATCGGTGCCTGGCTCCCATTGGCTAGGCTTTCCTGTTTCAACGCCTTGATAAACACCGTTAGCAAGGTTAGCCGCTTTCGCTTCTACATCAAGGTCGTTAAATAGAGCCTCTCGTTCTAGTTTGGTAAGCTGTACAAACTGCTTATTGAAACGACTTTGACTTAGCGAAGATATTTTCTTAATGCCATCAAGAAAGGTCTTTTGAAGTAAAGGTGTGTAGCAATCGGTTACCAGCACAGCCATTGTTGCACCAACGTTTGCAGCTTTTGCTCCAGGCGTATCTGTTTGGGGGATGATTACCTCCCCCATCTCGTTGAGTAGAGCCACGTCTTTTTCATTAAATAATGTGTCACTTAGCGGTACCGCAGGAATATCTTTGTATGCAAACACATTCCCTGCAAATAACGCCGTACCTGTGGCTGTCGCGATAAGTTTAAGTAGTTCTCTGCGCTCCATTATAAGTTTCCTCGCTTTAACTCTTCCACGGCAAACTCAGCGGCTCTTGCCGTTAGCGCCATATAGGTTAGCGACGGGTTAACACAACTGCCTGATGTCATTGCTGCACCATCTGTAACAAACACGTTAGGTGCGTCCCATACTTGGTTATACGCATTTAACACGGACGTTTTTGGATCTCTGCCCATACGCGCTGTACCCATTTCGTGAATACCCATGCCAGGAGCATAGTCGGCATCCCAACCTTGAACATTCTTAAGCCCAGCGGCTTCAAACATATCAACGGCGTCTTGCTGCATATCTTTACGCATCTTAAGTTCGTTTTCTTTAATCTCTACATCCATTGCGAGTACTGGTAAGCCCCATTTGTCGGTAACTTTTTTGTTCAAGTACACTTTGTTTTCGTGGTACGGAAGCATTTCACCGAAAGCTGTCATCCCGATGGTCCAAGGACCCGGTTCGGTTATCGCATCTTTAAGCCCAGCTCCTATACCAAGCTCTGCAATATCTTTGCGCCACCCTGAACGACTTGCGCCGCCTTGATAACCAAATCCTCGCAGATAGTCTCGCTTATCGCCGCCCCAGTTTCTAAACCTTGGCACATAGAAGCCACTTGGCCTGCGACCGTAGGTATATTTGTCGTCAAAGCCTTCTACGTCTGCCGAGGCACCCACTCTAAAGTGGTGATCCATAACGTTGTGGCCCAGCTCTCCACTACTGCTACCCAATCCTCCGTCCCACACGTCTGTGGCAGAATTCATCAGTACCCATGCCGAGTTCAAAGCTGACGCATTAACGAAAACGATTTTACTTTTAAATACATAAGTCTCGTTGGTTTCTGCATCGATAATTTCAACGCCAGTTGCGCGCTTTTTGTCTTTGTCGAACAAGATCTCTTTTACAATCGAGAAAGGTCTGAGCGTTAAGTTACCTGTTTTTACCGCAGCCGGAAGGGTAGATGCTTGGGTACTGAAATAACCACCAAACGGACACCCCAACCAACACTTATTGCGGTACTGACAATGAACACGCCCTTGTTCGGGCTTGCTTTGTGTCATGTTTGACGTGCGGCCATGCAATATATGACGGGAGCCCTCAAACGCTTTCTTAACGCGGGCAGCTACACTTTCTTCTACAATGTTCATCGGCATTGGGGGCTGGTAGATACCGTCAGGCAACACATCTAATCCGTCTCGGTTACCACTGATACCCGCAAATTTTTCTACGTAGTCATACCAGGGTGCCAGATCTTGGTAGCGAATAGGCCAGTCAACCGCAATACCTTCTTTAGCATTGGCTTCAAAATCTTCTTTGTTCAAACGGTAGCTTTGACGGCCCCACAATAGTGAACGCCCTCCTACATGGTAGCCTCTATACCAGTCGAAGCGCTTGTCTTCGGTATAGGGGTTTTCTTTTTCATTGGCCCACATACCGTAGGTTTTTTCATTTAGCGGGTAGTCGCGCTTAAGTACAGGATAATCTACTTTCATTGCCTGCGTGGGCAAATCACGGTGAGGATAATCCCAGTCCTCTTTATGCGCGTTTTTATAATCCTTTATGTGCTCAATGTTTTGGCCGCGCTCGAGCATCAGCACCTTCAAGCCCTTCTCGGTTAGCTCTTTTGCAGCCCAACCGCCACTGATACCAGACCCAATAACAATTGCATCATATTCGTTACTCGCCATAACACGTCCTTATCGCTAATTTTGTCGCTGTGCCAATTCGCACATTACACATCGCAGATCTGTATCGCTTCTTGAAGCGACGCAATTCTCTGGGCCTGTGTCTTCGGTGTGGGTATAAACTCTTGCGCTAAGTAGCCTTTGAAACCTGTTTCGACAATGGCTTTAGCAATGGCCTCATAATTGAGTTCTTGTGAGGCGTTAATTTCGTGACGCCCAGGAACACCCGCCGTGTGGTAGTGACCAAAATACTGGTGGTTGTCCCGAATGGTACGAATGATATCTCCCTCATTAATTTGCATATGGTAGATATCGTAAAGTAGTGAAAAGTGTTTGGAGCCAAGTCGCTTGCAAAGCTCTATTCCCCAAACAGAATTGTCGGCCATGTAATCGGGATGGTCGATTTTACTGTTAAATAGCTCCATGAAAATAACTACGTTACGCTTTTCAGCGTGAGGTAAAATGCGCTTTAACCCTTTAACCGCATTTTCAAGTCCATCTTCTCGTGACATTCCTCGCGCATTGCCGCTGAAGCAAATAAGGTTGGTGTAACCCGCATTGGCAACTAAATCGATGTGCTTTAAATAGCGTGCCTCTAGTTCGTCGTGTAATTCAGTGTGAATAAAGCCATCTTCAAGACTAATTTCAGCGCCGTTGCACATAGAAGAGTCGATACCGTATTGCTTTAGCACAGGCCAGTCTTCAGGGCCCACCAAGTCAATGGCTCCAAAGCCTAGTTGCTTAACGGTCTGGCACAATTCTTCGATACTCAAATCGCCATAGGTCCATCGGCTTACTGAGTGATTCACATTGCCTTTAAGCGGCGTATTTATGGTATTGCCTCCTTTTGTGCCGTTTGTACTTGCTAGAGCAGGCATAGCAGTAGCTAAACCAGCAGCTGCTAACCCGGTTCCGGCAATGCCTGCTCCTGTCATAGCCATACTCTGAAGTAATTTTCTACGGGTAATGTTATGCATCTGCATTCACCTTTTCCTTTCTGAACAGAATGGCGAATAGCACCAAGACAACAGCGGCGAACGAGGCTGGGAATAACCAGACTTGCTGCCAACTATGTGCTCCTGTGTCTAACGCGTAGGTGTCTGTAATTGCGCCAGCAACGGCAAAACCCACCAGCATACCTACGCCATATGTCGCCAAGGTAATTAGCCCTTGCGCTGCACTTTTTACATTCTCGCCCGCCTTTGCATTGGTATAGATTTGCCCTGATACAAAGAAGAAGTCGTAACAAATACCGTGCAGTGCAATGCCGATAATAAGCATAAATAGATTCTCGTCAGCATTCCCAAATGCAAACAGTGCATAGCGAATAACCCACGCCGCCATACCAATGACCAACGTCGCTTTGATGCCAAAACGATTCAAAAATACTGGCAGAGCCAACATAAACAATACTTCGGATACTTGGCCCAGCGTCATTTTCCCTGTTGCATTCTCAACACCTATTTCGGTAAGAAAAGGGTTTGCATTCTGGTAGTAGAACGCCAGCGGTATACAAATAAGTACCGAGGAAAGAAAGAATACAAAGAAGTTTTTGTCTTTGAGCAATGCCAACGCGTCCAAGCCAAGGATATCGCGTATGGTTACCGCTTTACCGCCAGATTGAGGTGGCGTGCTTGGCAGCGTAAAGCTGAACACACCTAAAATTAGCGAGGCAATACTGCACAGTAGGAAGGTGTTTTTAAGCATACCGTCGGCAATAGACTGGGCAGAATCCCATGAAAAGACATAGCTAATCATTAAACCTGCCACAATCCAGCCGATGGTGCCCCACACACGAACCTTTCCAAACTCTTTAGATGGGTCTTGCATTTGACCAAAGGACACTGAATTGACCAAAGCAAGTGTAGGCATGTACGCAATCATGTAGGCCAACACGTAAGGGTAGAAGCTGGCAAAATCATCCGCTTGGTACATACAGTACATAAGCGCAGCGCCAACGATATGCAACAAGCCAAGGATCTTTTCTGCATTAAAGAATCGGTCGGCAATAAGGCCCACTATGAAGGGGGCAATGATGGCGCCCCAACTTTGGGTTGAAAAAGCCATACCGATTTGTCCACCATTGGCAGAGAGCGTATTTGATAAATACGTGCCTAGTGTTACAAACCAGCCTCCCCAAATGAAGAACTGAAGGAACATCATCAAACTCAGGCGTAGGGTTATCATAGTTATTGTTATCCTATTGATGGCGCTTAGCGCTCAAGGCCTAAAATGCGATTATTTTTCGCTTCGCTAACTTCACCACCAGCAAAATCGTCAAACGCATATTTGCTAGGCTCGATAATGTGTGAAGCGATAAACGGTGCGCCTTCAGCTGCACCTTGCGCACTGTCTTTTAAGCAGCATTCCCACTCGAGAACTGCCCAACCTGAGAAGTTGTACTGGGTAAGCTTGCTGAAAATACCTTTGAAATCGACCTGACCGTCGCCAAGGGAACGAAAACGCCCTGCGCGGTCTTGCCAGTCTTGATAACCACCATACACACCGTTTCTACCGTTAGGATTAAACTCGGCGTCTTTAACGTGAAACATTTTGATCCGGCTGTGGTAGCGATCAATGAAATCAAGGTAATCAAGTTGCTGTAAAACAAAATGACTTGGGTCAAAAAGAATATTTGCTCGTGGGTGGTTATCTACCGCTTTTAGAAACTGCTCGAACGATGCACCATCGTGTAAATCTTCCCCGGGGTGAATTTCGTAGCATACGTCAACACCCGCATCGTCAAATGCGTCGAGAATAGGTTTCCAACGCTTAGCCAATTCAGCAAAGCCTCGCTCAACCAAGCCAGCAGGACGCTGTGGCCATGGGTAAACCAAATGCCACATTAATGCACCAGAAAAAGTAGCATGAGCTTTTAACCCCAAGCGCTTACTCGCGATAGCTGCACACTTAAGCTGATTAATTGCCCATTCGGTTCGCTCTTGTGGCTTACCGTGTAAGTGCGCAGGCGCAAAGTTGTCGAATAACTCGTCGTAAGCAGGATGAACCGCCACTAGCTGACCTTGCAAATGGGTAGAAAGCTCAGTGATTTCTACCCCTGCGTCTTTACAAATTTTAGCGATGTTGTCGCAGTAATCTTGGCTCTCAGCTGCTTTTTCTAAATCAAACAGACTAGGATCGGTTGGAACCTGTATTCCCTTGTAGCCGAGCGAGGCTGCCCATCTGGCCATATTTTCAAGCGTATCGAAAGGTGCGTCTTTTCCCATGAACTGAGCAAGAAAGATAGCAGGCCCTTTTATAGGTTGTTGGTTAGTAGCCATAAGCGCTCACCTTTTTCATTGTATGTTTTAATTGCATTACTGCGTTCCTTCCTGACTGACCGACTCCCACTTGGTGTCGCTGTCAGTACTGGCGAGCATGGCATCAATAAACACCATGCCGCGTATGCCTGAATTTATTCCCGGTACGCCCTCGGCTTTACCTTTTTGATTAGCGCGCACTGCTTTCGCAAAATCGGTATACAAGTTTGCCATGGCTTCTAAGTAGCCTTCTGGATGACCGGCTGGAACGCGGCAACGTGCAGATGCCTCGTCACATAGACCAACTTGACCTTGGCCTGCTCTGAACACTTGATAAGGTGCGTTAACAGGGCGATAAATAACAGAGTTTGGCTCCATTTGACGCCACTCTAAGCCACCTTTGTCACCATAGACGCGGATCTTCAATGCGTTTTCTTCACCAGCACAAACCTGTGAGGCAATCAGCACACCCGACGCCCCCTTTTTAGTTTTAATAAGCGCAGCGCCGTCGTCATCTAATCGACGTCCTTCAACATGAGTATTTAGTTCTCCACATAGCGATGTAACACTGTCGTTTAATACAAACTCAACCAACCCAAATGCATGAGTACCGATATCGCCCATTGCGCCTGTTGCCCCAGAAATGGCCGGGTCGGTACGCCACTGCGCTTGTTTGTTGTGCGTTTCTTCTTCACCAGACAGCCAGCCTTGCGGATACTCAACATAGACTTTTCGAATTTTGCCCAGCATACCGCTTTCAACGAGATGGCGAGCTTGCCATACCATAGGGTAGCCAAGGTAGGTGTGGGCTAAGCCGTATAAAGACTCACTAGCGTGAACAACGTTTTGCAGTTCTTTTACTTCAGCAAAGCTAACCCCTGCGGGTTTTTCACAAAACACATGGAAACCCGCTTTAATAGCGGTAATTGAAATAGGTACATGAAGGTGATTAGGCGTTACGATAACCACAACCTGCATGCGCTGCTGATCTGGCAGCTTGGCCTCTTCTTCAAGCATAGTTTGCCAACTGGCGTATGAGCGGGAAGTGGGTATGTGTAATGACGAGGCAGTGCGCAAATTATTTTCCTCATTGCGACTAAATGCACCACATACCAGCTGATAGTTTCCATCTAACATAGCGGCGTGGCGATGCACAGCACCGATGAACGCCCCCTCTCCGCCACCGATCATACCCATTCGAATTGGTTTCATAGCAGATCCTCTGTGCGCAGACGCACGGTTGATGTGAACAATACACAAAAATGTAACCCGTTACATTTTAATGGTCAACCATAAAATCATCATTTCATTAATCTAAAGTTTACATTCAATGTGGAAAGCAAACAGAAATAGACGGTTAACGGGATTACAATACCTATAAACCAACGCTCAAATGCTATTAATATTTACAAATAACATACAAATACCCTTTGACGTTTCTTTTTAAGCGGGTATTCTTTTACAAAATGAAAACGGTTACATATTACTATTCTCTTTTTCAAGACTCATGAATAGTAACTAAAAGCACGGTTTCAGTGAGTTAGGTTTACAATGCGATGAAAGCAGCACTAAAAAACAAAAATACGAATGGCTAATATAAGAGATGTAGCAGATAACGCGGGCGTGTCGGTGGCGACCGTTTCAAGAACATTGCAGCAGCCCGAGCGCGTTTCACCAAAAACGCGTAACAAGGTAATGGCCGCGGTACAAGCGGTTGGGTATAAACCCAATTTAATGGCGGTAAAGTTTCGCTCGGGAAAGACACATAACTTAGTGGTGCTTGTGCCCACTGTTGCTAATGTATTTTTTGCCCGCGTGATAAGCGGCATGCAGGAAGCCGCAGCTGAATTGGGCTATTCCATTTTATTAGCCAATACCCTTGGTAATAGCGACATTGAAAGCCATTACGCCAAGATGGTCAGCACCTCTCAAGCGGACGGTCTTATTCAACTTCGTGCAAACAATCCGCTTGATGTCTCCATGATTAATGATCACGGGTTATTGCCTATGGTTAACGCCTGTGAGGTTATCGACAATGGGCAATATCCCGTTGTGTCGTTAGACAACCGGGCCGCGGCCAGAGCAATGACAGAGCACTTGATCGGTAAAGGGCATAGCCGCATTGCCATGGTCAAAGGGCCGGACTCCAGCCCACTTACGCAAGAACGTTTAGCCGGTTATAAAGATGCATTGGCTAACGCTAATATCGCTTTTGATGAAAAGTTATTATTTCCCGGAGATTTTACCCTGCAGGCAGGTTATAACGCCGGGGTACATATAGCAGCCCTTCATAATAGACCAACAGCGGTTTTCTGTGAAAACGATGAAACGGCTATTGGTGCCATGCAGGCATTCAAGCAAGCCAACTTAAACATACCTAAAGATATTTCCGTTGCTGGATTCGACGACATCGCATTTTCTGCTTTTGTTGACCCACCGCTTACTACCATAGCTCAACCAGCCGAAGAGTTTGGCAGAACAGCGGTTACACTGCTTGTTGATTTACTTAACGGAAAAATTCGCAAGGCGCCGAAGGTTATTATGCCCTTTGAACTAATAGTGCGTGAGAGCACGGGCGAAGCTTCGAGTTAATCGGCTATCACTTAGCACCATCACCTATGTACCACGACAATAAAGGAGTTAGCAGTGAATTTAAGTAAAGAAAACTTAAGTAAAAACGCAATATCGGACGCAGCCAGCAAAATTGGCTCTGCTGTTTCACGACGACAGTTCATCAAACTTTCGTCTGGCTTAATAGCGGCGATGAGCGCTCCTACTGTTTTGGCGCACAATCACAGTGATGAAGAAGGAGGGATGATGAATGGCATGCATAGCAGTGCAGTTGGACTGCAGCTTTATACCCTTAGAGATATTATGAAGGTAAGCGTGCCTGCAACTCTTACGTTGGCCGCCGACGTAGGTTATTCGGAAATGGAGTTTGCGGGCTATTTTGACCACAGCGCCAAAGAAATTAAACAGCTGCTTGATGAAAATGGCCTTACTGCACCGTCGGCTCATATTCAGTTAGACGCGTTCGATACTAACCTGTCACAAATTTTAGATGACGCACAAACCGTCGGTCACAAGTACTTGGTAGTGCCTTGGCTTAGCGAAGCGCAGCGCGGTACGGGCATAGCGCCTTATCAAGCCCTTGCTGATAAACTTAATACCATTGGTGAAGCCTGTAAAAAAGAGGGTATTACCCTTGCCTACCACAACCACGATTTTGAGTTTGAAGTGCGCGACGGCAAGACGCCATTAGATGTGCTTATAACCCAGACCGATCCAAACCTGGTTGCCATGGAGCTTGATTTATACTGGACGGTAAAAGCGGGTAAAAACCCGGTTGATTATTTCAAGCAGTACCCAGGCCGCTTTAAGCTTTGGCATGTAAAAGATATGGCTGAAGACGGCAGCTTTGCAGATGTGGGCACAGGCACCATTAACTTTAAAGAGATATTCGCACACGGCAAACTAGCAGGCATTGAACACAAATTTGTAGAGCGGGACCAAACCACCGACCGCATTGCCACTATCGAGCAAGGTTTTAAAGCAGTAAGCGCACTAAACAAAGGTGTTAGCTAACGCTTTTAACGCTGCCGTGGTTATAATGGGCACACAGTAATAACGTCATAATAGTAGTCATTTTATGAGTGAACTTTTCAGTGCCCTTTCTCGCGCATTAAGCCCCTATTACAATGAAATGAGCATTATGCTTATGGCCACTATTTTAGTGGTGTACGGCGACCTAATTAACGGCCATGTGAAACGCATACTGGCACCTTACCATTTCACCATTCGCGTTAGCTTGTTTGTAGTGCTGTGTGCCTTCGGCTATGGCGCACTAACCTTGTACGGCGCACCTTTTTTAAAACACACCTTAGCCTACTTACCCTGGCAGTACCAAGGTGCAGGCTATGTTGCATCGTTTCTGTTAATTGGCTTTTTGGCGGAAAGGCGTAGGTATTTATAAAGGTTTGTTAGTTGTGAGATTCAAGCTCTAAGCTACAGTTTCGTTGTACTGCTCCACAAATTTCTTTGGCGGTAAGTTCATGACCTTTTTAAACGATGTCGAAAAGTAAGCTGCTGTGCCAAAGCCTACGTCTAAGCAGGTATCTAGAATACTGTTTCCTTCCAACAATAGTGGAATGGACTTCTCGATTCTAAAACGTGACAGGAACTCGCTAAAGTTGTATTCAAACAACTCAGACATTCTTCGATTTAAACTTCGCGCGCTGATAAGTAATTCTGCTGCGGCCTGCTCTCTATTGAATGATTCATCGTGGTAGTTTTTTTCCAGTACCGCGATAAAGTTAAGATAGAACGCCATATCTTTTTCATTATTAAACTCAGGAATTTTCAGGCACCCATATTTGAATACAGGCCGCTCATTTTCTTTGTCTTCGGTTTCATTTACCTTTCTCAGGGCTAGCAAATGTTCGACACGCAGGGTAATTTCTTCGTTAGAAGCGGGCTTCGACAAGAAATAATCTACTTTTTCTTCTAGCGCTAATTTCTCTAGTCCAGTTCCGGTTTCTGCGGTGAGCATTAGAATAGGAATATGAGCGTAGCTATTGTTACTACGAATGGCTTTAGTCAGCGCAAGCCCATTCATTTCATGCATCATTTGATCGGTAATGACTAAATCGACTAAATAGTGCTGCATGACCTCCAGAGCCTGAACCCCGTTCCGTGCGACTAAACATCTATATTTCTTGGAGAATAGGTCAAAAAGATAAGTGCGGAATGCTCTGCTATCGTCAACGATTAAAAGTGATTTCCTATTTGTTTTTGCGTGTGCTGGGGACAAGTCTTCTGCATGTGAATTTACAAACGCTACGTCATCCATGGGGAGTTTTACTGTAACTTTAGTGCCGATGCTTTTTTGACTCTCTAGGGTAATCTCGCCCTAGTTCAATTCCACTAATGACTTAACCATTGCCAAACCAACGCCGCTGCCGTCTTTATCAGTATTTCCTTTTTCAAACCTTTCGAATACCTTTTGATGAAGATGATCGTCAATACCTTCACCATCATCAGTAATGGTAATCTTCAGTTCCTTGCTATCTTGTACGGCAGCAACTTTTATCGTTCCAAGTTCTGGTGTAAATTTAATTGCGTTTTGTACCAAATTAACAAGAATTTTTTCTAAGCTATCGCTAATCAGCGACACCTCCTTCTTCCCCTTAATTCGAACCTCTAAGTTCTGCCTTTTTTGTTTAGCTAAAGGCTCAAGAGATAAAACGACAAATCGAATATTTTCTAGCGAATATAGTTTGTAGTAATCTGCTGCGTTCAACGCTGTAGGGACATCCTGGCTCATTTGGTTAATTAAATGCTCTACTCTCTTCATATTGTCCTGTACACAAATTAATTCCTTGCTTGCTCCTTTAGCTGTATCAGAGACTTTTTCTAAAGAGCCGTTGATGAGTTGGATTGGCGTACGAAGCTCTTGCATAATTTCGTTGATGAAGCGCTCTTTACTACGTAACATTTTTTCGAATTTAGAATGACCATCGGTGATTTCGTACCGAGTAAGATGGGTGTAAAGTGTTGTTGATCGAAAACGGTCCATAAATTTATTAATTAGGCCAACTCTCCATAACCACCAAAAAAGAAATACTAAACACGCATAGATAAGAAAAGCGGTCGAAGAAGCCCAAAATGGTGGTGCTATTTCAAATGAAATTGTCATGCTTTGTATAGCATTTAATGGAGAGGTTGTTCGTAGGTAGAGTTTGTGAGAGCCCGTATCGAGGTCACTTAAGGAAAGATTTAACACCGGTTTATTGTGGGATATCCAATCACCGTCATCTAGATAGAATTCTATTGTTTCCTCTTCCAATTTATCACCATTGATAACAAAGTTAAATGTGGCTCCTTCAAAACTGCTATCAAATTTAAACTCTAAAGATTCTGGAAAATAGGTAACATACTCTACAGAATTCTCAATCCACTTTACATTCGAAAGTACAACTGACGATCGACTATTAGCTGACTTTTGCAAACTATCTATCAATATAGCTTCATCTACTAAGTAGCTATATTTATCCCCCTTCAACAAAATTTTTTCGCGTAGCTGCTTAAAACTTTTATATTCAAAGTCAGTGTCTAAAATACCGAATCGCGTTCCGAGCTTAAAGACCTCCCCACTTTCATGAAGTTTAAGAAAAAGCCCCATGTTTGAAGCGACCCAAAGATTGCGATTTTTACTCATCATAGCGCCACGTATGAATCTGAGCTTCTCATTGCCCAAGATAGGTGATGAACTCACGGAGCCTGAGCTTTTATCAATCACTTTTAATCCGGCCCCAGAAGTGCATACCAAGTAGCTATCGTCGAGCTCAATCAGACATTGAAGCCCAAACCAGCTTCCTTCACTGGCTGTAATTGTTCGCCAATTAAATTTAGACAGTTGAAAATGCACGTTGTCATATTCATCGAAAGCAGCGAGCTCACCTCCGGAGAGCAATGTACTTTGCAAAACGCCTCGTGGTGCTTGAATAATGTCTTGGATTTTGTTCTCTTTGACATAAAAGTAACTGGCCTTTTTTCCATCGTCGAAATAGAAGTAAAACGCGTCTTTGTCTACATCAATAAAATGAGAGTATCCACTGCTACAAACTGCATCATAGTCTTTGTTTATTAGTTTCGTAAAAAGCGTTTCTTGCCAAGAGGTGCAGAGAGAATCGTTTGTTGACGATAGCTGATCAACTAGTAGCTCCCCAGTGCTTTCATTTAATTTAAATACTCCTTTTTCCGTCCGCACCAACGTCTCAGAACCTCGAACAGATGATGTATGAATGTTATTCCTTAAAACGACATCCTCGATTGACAATAAATTCGTTGCTAACATTGTCTCAGGTAAAGATATCAATCCCAGTTGCGATGATGCGACAAGGAGAGAGCCACTGGGTCCGTTAGCGAGTTTAGTGACCGTCCTTATAGACTCAGATGTGAGAATAGGATTCATAAACAATGGCTTTGATAGCTCATCGTCCGTCAGTGATAAGAGACGCCCGTCAGAAACCCAGATCTCACCACTGTCCGCTTTAAATACATCGTGGACATATGTACCGTTAATTCCCTCAAGCGGGACGAAAAGCTTGTTATCGCCAACGATGTATAATCCTTCAGGTCCTCCAATATAGAGCTTGCTATCTATTTCCTTAATAAACGTTCCACTAGTTATAAGAGGCAGATGCTCGCTAAATTTATACAATTCAACCTCCGAAAAATCTTCGGATGCCTTCACATAGCCTTTGCCTGCTGCAATATAAATGCGCTCTTTTGTTGCATGAAGTGAGTAAGCACTATTTAAGTTAAAGAAGTTTAGATGCGCACTAAGTTTCGCAACATTTTTAGTTCGCTTTTCAACAGAGATGACATCATCGATCACGGAAAAGTAAAAATGTGTTGCGGTATCCTTGATAGCCCAAACAGATTTAGACCACTCTTCTTCAAAAAGAAAAGGTTTCGCGACTCTGCTCTTAAGGTCAACTTTGAAAATCCCAACACCGTACTCGACAATCCACAGGTCAGATCCTACCAAATGGATATCTGAGATAATGCCAGTAGCACTACTAAAAGTATTAAATTCTAGTTTGTACGATTCACTACCAACTACTTCGAATACTCCATTTTCCGAAGCGACGTATAAAATATCACCTCGTATTTCAAGATCTCGTATGGTGCCCGCAGGAACGCCAGCGAAAGAGTTAACACCTTCGAGATTAATGCCAATTGCATGGCTCAATTTTGAAAAAAGGAGGAAGTAAAACAGAACTATTGAGACACACACATTTAATTTATAACGCTTTTGGAAACGCGTCTCAGCAAGCATACCTTACATCCCTGTTCAATCATTAATGTGGTTAAGCTCGTCGAGCTTAAATCTTTAAATAAGAAGGAACTAACATGAATACCGAACAAAAAAAGAACATTCAAGTACTCACAGAGGAAGAGTATACTAAAGTATATGGTGGAACTTATATTTTAGCTTTAGAGGATTTATACACCATTCTTCCAATTGGTCCTATAAAACCAAAGAAACCAGAAATAGATAGATAACGCTAAACCAAAAACCACTTCATCCCAGCATTCTCGGCGGCTTGCTGGTCATAAATAAAGTCGCCTACATACAGGCAGTCTTCAGGTTGAAGCTGCCATGTATTCGCTACCATTAATAATGCGGTTGGGTCTGGTTTGGCTGGGGCATCTTCACGGGTAAGTACATAATCGATAGGAATGTTGTTGTTGGCTACTTTAATTGCGGTGGCTTGGCGGCAGTTTCGGGTAACTATTGCCATGGGCAAATTATGGGCCTGCACTTTTTCTACCATGGCTTTACCAATGGGTAACCACTTGGCGTTTTGCGCATCGTCTAGTTCGTGCTGCAAAATTGCATTGTGGGCATTAGCTTTTGTTTCATTACACGCAATAGCATCTACATAGGTCAAAATATCTTGGTCTTGCGGGCAACCAACATCTATACGCATCTTTGTGAAATCTAGGCTCGACTCTACCAAAGTACCGTCTAAATCAAATATTACGCCTTTAATACCTTTTAAATTCAGTTGTTTAATGTTCACGCCTTTTTGCCCTTTCACTTCACTTTATACCAGCACTACCCCAATACCATCTAAGGCGCAGGTTACCACTACAGCTTTTTAACCACATAATTTAAATGATGACATTATTACGCCCAACATTCTGTTACGTTTATTTAAAGCACTGAAGTTATCGCTAAAAATCACACCGTGATTTAAGTTTACCCAAATTGCACCTTGCATTAGCATAGCCGCACTTTTTAGTACGTTTGCTCTTATTCAAGCTTTTTTCAAAGGTAATTTATGGGTGTTTTTGCTGCGCTAGGTACAGCGCTTTGTTGGGCCATTGCTGCGCGTTTATTCCGAGGTACCGGTAACGCGTTTTCGCCACTTACCATGAATTTTTGGAAGGGGCTTATTTCTATTGCCATTTTGGCAGTAGTTTTAGTAGTGGTTCAGCCAACAGGGATTAGTACTCATGCTATTTTGTGGTTATTGCTTAGCGGGCTTATTGGTATAGGTATTGGCGACACCTGCTTTTTTAAAGCTTTACAGAGCATTGGCGATAGCCAAGCGGTACTGGTTGCTGAAACGCTGGCACCGCTTTTCACTGCGCTTTTTGCGATGGCTTTTATTGGGGAATGGATTACCTGGCAGCAGTGGGTTGGCGTTGCGGTGGTTCTATTTTCTGTTGATATGGTTATTAAAGCGCGCAAACGCAGCACTACTCATGTGTTTGCTACCAGCGGTTACTTATACGGGGTTGGCGCAGCACTGTGCCAAGCCGTTGGCGCGGTAGTCAGCCGCGACATTTTAAGCGCTGGCGAAATTGATGCCGCCAGCGCCGCATTTTTGCGCCTAGTGGGCGGAATGGTGTTTGTAGTGCCGCTTATAGCCTTTACAAAAACCCGCTATATGCCTGTTATCGACTATCAAAGTGTCAATGGGAAACGTATTTGGCCCGCTTTTGTTTTAGCCACCCTACTAGGCACTACTGCGGCTATTTATTTACAAATGTTTGCGTTTGCATACGCTAAAGCGGCCGTGGTTCAAACCCTTATCGCTACTAGCGCACTTATGTCTTTGGGCGTAGCCTGGATATTGGGTGAACGCGCTACTAAAGCCACTATTGCGTGGTCTGCCGTTGCCCTAGTAGGCGTCGCTATATTGGTAAGCTTTGGCTCGCCAGCACATTAATAAATTGAAAAAACAACCAAATTCTATCTACTGTTTTTACTTAAACCGTATATAGGTTAGGATATCAACAGCCATTACTATTAATGTGCAAAACCATTAATTTTCCGCCGAATAAAGAATGTAGATAAGAAGAAAGATTTATTCTCATGGCTCAAAAACTGTTTTTAACTGTAATTTCGTTTGCGGGCTTCTTGCTTGCCTCTTTTACTTCGTTGGCAAACGAAGGCGTTGATGCTGTTATTGAAAAAGTACGCTCACCTTCTTACGACTGCCCAAGCCAATCCTTACTTTCTGAACTCGAAGATGCGCTTGCTCTTGAGTCTATTTCAAAACAGCAGCACTTCGCGTTGACCGTTGCAAAAGGGCAATTTTTAATTTGTCGCGGCAAGTATGAAGAAGCAGAAAGCCTCTTGCTCAAGGCTATTATGCAAAATGATATCGACCGAGGTTCATACTCATTTGCTTCAGCTATTTATCAAATTGGCTTTTCTTATGACGCTAGGGAAAACCCCGCTCGATGCAAGTATTACCAACAAGCACAGGCGCTGTCATCACCAGAGCGTCACAGCGACATATACACAAGTTCTTCACTAGGGCTTATAAACTACTGCTCTGATTCAACAGAGCCGGGCATTCGGCTAGGCAAAATGTTTGGTGTTCTCAAACGCTATTCTGATAACGGAAGTCCGGGGGAGCTTGCGCATATACATAATGCGATTGGTTTACTTTACGGCAGCTTAGAACAACACGCTTTGGCTGCAGAGCAGTATTTAAAAGCGCATGAAATGGGGCTTCAAGTTTACAAAGGCAGTAATAAAGTAAGCATTATAATTAGTGCAATTGTGTCATTGATAAGTAGTGGGCAAACTGAAAGGGCTTATCAAAGCATTCTAGAACTGGGTACCCTTAATAGCGAAATAGACACCCCACTGACTAACTTTTTGTACCAGTACGCATTGTCTATCTATCACAGGAAAACCAAAGACTACAGTAGCTTGGCGTATACACTTCCCGAACTAGAAAAGGCTACAGCGAACATATCAAGCTCGCTTGGAGAGATGCTAGTTGCCTGGCATAAAGCCGAACTCTGTTTACACGAGAATGATCTAAATTGTATTGAAGAATATTTAGCAGAGGTTGAGTCTACTAACACTGCTGCTGTACCTCGCGTGTTTCAATCCAACCTAGATTACTTAAGCTTTAATGTTGCCATGTATATGGCGTTAGACAACATGGAGCGCGCAAAGGCGGCTCTTGAGCTTTACTCCAAAGAAGTCACAAAACGACGTGAACTCACACAAGATTCGGCACTCATTATTGGCGCAGCCAATTTGTACACCCGCATTTATGATTTAGAATCTGCAATTGAACAAGCGGAGCAGCGTCGCAAAAATACTTTATACACGGCCGTTATCATTTTCTTATTACTAGGCAGTATTACCGGCTATGTGTTACGAAGAAAGCACTTGGCCCGCAAAGCTATAGACCCTGTAACGCAACTACTCAATGCAAATTCGGCCATTGCTCGCATTAATAAACTCGATGCGCCGAAAAAGGGCAGAGCAATAGCTATCGCTATTTTCGACATAAGTAATTTGCGCGATATAACTCGTAAAATGGGCTCAACCCAGAGTGACAAAGTACTGAGGCAAATCGCACAAACCCTTCAAAACGTAACTCGCGGTAACGATATTTTAGGGCGATTTGGTACTGAGCAGTTCATTCTATGCCTTCACAATATTGAAGAGCGAAGTGCAAGGCAGTTCTTCGACCGCGTACAGAATGCGCTAGACAATACCTTTGAAAATGAAGCGTCTACCGACCATGTTGTGGTTGAGTCCCAAATGAGCGTATTCATTGCTAACGAAAAGATTACAGGGCTAAACGACATACTTGATGATATTGCCATGTCGATTGATATGGGTAACCGTACAGACAATAGATAGGCATTGTTATCCTACTTAATACAGCAAGCCAGCCACAATATTGTAGTGCTGGCTTCTTATATTTCTTGCTGCTTATTCTTACAATTTTCTTCCTAAAGCAAATTTACAGTACTACCAGTAACTACAGCAATGGAGTATTAGAACGAAACCAATTCTGCTCCAAACTGGTATAACTAAATACAAATTTAGACAAAACTCTATATTCATTGCCGATGGCAAAAGGAAAACATATCGTGATACCAAGGGTCATTTTCTTCGACATTAATGAAACACTGTTAGACATGCAGGCCATTAAAACTGGCTTAGCGGCGGTATTAGATGGCGATGAGACTCTAGTAGACTTGTGGTTCGCTAATTTGTTACACCACAGCTTGGTGGATACCATGTCAGCGCAGTTTCACGACTTCATTGATATCGGGGCAGCAGCACTGACAATGGTTGCGCACGGAAAAGGGATCGCGCTTGATAAAGCGAAGGCGAAAGACACTATCAAACAGCATATCACTCAGCTGCCCGCGCACGACGATGTGATTCCCACATTAAAGGCGCTTCAAAGTGCGGGCGTAACCTTGGTGGCGCTTTCAAACTCCTCAAAAGCAGGGCTTGATGCACAGCTTGAATATGCCAATATTCGGACTTACTTTTCCCACGTGTTAAGTGTGGAGAGCGTTCGTACCTATAAGCCCCATGCAGCGGTTTACCACTGGGCCTGTCAACAGGCTGAGGTAAAGAACGAGAACGCTATGATGGTAGCTGCACACGGATGGGATGTCAGTGGCGCTAAAGCGACAGGTATGCAAACTACATTTGTTAAGCGTGCGGGTAAAATGATGTACCCGCTAGGGCTTATGCCCGATCACACTGTTGCATCGCTTAACGAGTTAATCAGTATAGTGACAAAATAGAAGAAGAGGCAGAATGGATTTTGCCATTTTGACGCGGAAGTGTTTTTTATATTGATAAACGCTGTAATTAGGGTTGCTAATTCGGTTTAATTTTTCCGAGTGTTCAAACAAAAAAAGCCTTACCAAGGTAAGACTTTTTCTTTGCTAAACACAAGAATCTTAAAGTTTTGCTAGCTCTGCGTTGTTAGCTTTAAAGCCTTTTGTACTGCAAGACGTTCGTTTAGTTTCTAATGCGTTGAGCTGACGCTTAAGCCATGATTTCTGAATGCCAGACTTTGCTACATCCATCTCTGTACTAACGCGCGTGATTTCTTTGCCAACGTTAACGCATTCCTTTTTGTTCGGTTCAAAGCCACCATTGGCTAGTACAGAAGAAGAAAACATTAAGGCCGATATTGCTAAAAGCGTTTGCTGTTTCATAAGAGTCCCCAACTACTCGTTATAATCCCGGGTTTAAGTCATACCGTAAGAAGGAGCATATATTTGCTCTCGAATCTGTAAGAAATATAGCAGGCCTTTTATTCTTGTTAGGTACTTCAAAACATACGCTGTAATAAATCAGCGTTTACTTTGTCACCATCGTAAGTATCAACCATTTGTCTTTTATAGTTTTATTATGACAATTCGTTAAAGAGCCAACCTACTTACGTATCAATTCTTATCATTCTACGCACTTAATAAAAAGCCTATCCATAGTATCGGCCACAGCAACAGCATTCTGTAGCAGCATCACTTTTAATTAAGCGGTGTTATTAAATCACCTTAGCTTTTTTGGGACAAGGGAAGTGATAACATTTTCTTCACAGATAACCGTTCAACGGTTCTTACATAAGTGCAGACTCGCCCTCATCACAGACGGCTACCGGCATCGAGTTTCTCTACCGCATTCATGACAACGCTGCCCATATCTTCAAGGCTAACTACACTTTTTGCAGCGCCCTTTTCAATTGCTACTTTCGGCATTCCAAATACAATACAACTTGCTTCATCTTGGCAGAAGGTTTCACTACCCGCATTACGCAACTCAAGCAATCCCATTGCGCCGTCGCTACCCATTCCTGTTAGCAGTACACCTATGGCATTACTGCCTGCGCTTCTGCACAGCGAGGTAAATAACACGTCGACAGAAGGTTTATGTCCGGACACACGCGGCCCATCAGAAAGCCTAATTCTGTAGTCCGCACCGCTTCTCTCGATTTCCATATGCTTATCACCGGGCGCTAGATAGGCCTGCCCTGGCAATAATCGCTCACCGCCTTTTGCTTCTTTAACCTGCATTTGGCATACAGCGTCTAGCCGTTTGGCAAACGTTGACGTGTATCCAGCAGGCATATGCTGAGTAATCACAGTAGCTGGCGCATTCGCTGGAAAAGTGCTTAATACTTCTTTAATGGCCTCTGTGCCGCCCGTAGACGCGCCAATTGCTATGACTTTCTCTGTTCCTGAGTAACTAACAGTCTTGACGGCAGCAGATTTAGTAGGGTTACGTTTTTTAACTTTAGAGCGGGCTGCTGTACGAATTTTTTCTACTATCATTTCATGATAATCAGCCATGCCCTGAGCTACGCCAATTTTAGGCTTTGCCACGAAGTCAATAGCGCCAAGTTCAAGAGAGCGGAGGGTGGCATCCGCTCCCTTTTCAGTAAGCGTTGAAATCATCACAACGGGCGTGGGTTTAGCGTTCATCAGTACTTCTAAAAACCGTAGCCCGTCTACTTTTGGCATTTCAATATCAAGGGTTATAACATCGGGCGCTTTTTCGAGTACCAGCTTTTTAGCAACAAACGCATCGGGTGCTGCGCCTACAAGTGTCATGTCAGGTTCACTTTTAATTATTTCACTAAGGATCTGCCTGATCAGAGCTGAATCATCCACCACCAATACTTTAATTGTCATTTTAAATCCTCAAACAAATCTACGTCACCGCTTGCATCTTGGTTATTGAGTTCCCAGCGATGCTGGCTTTCTCGCTCAATAATTGTTGCATTATTAAGCTCATGGATACGTTTCATGAACACATTGCCGTTGGTAGGGAAAAAATAAATTTTGCGGGCGTAGGTGTCACAAAGGTCGCTCGCGATGATTGGAATTTTTTCAGTGTTCAAAAATTGTGTAACAAACTCTGCGTTAAACCTGCCCACATCACTTTGTACAAAAGACGGGACGACCCTTCCCCCTCCAAATACCTTTGCTTTCAACCTCTTTTTGGAGGCACCTACTTTTATCAGTTCGTTAATAAGCACCTCCATTGCATGCACGCCATACTTCGCTGCCATTCCCTGCACTTTTTCGAACTCTCCCGCTGTTTTATTCACATTAGGAAGCATGAAATGATTCATTCCCCCCACACCGGTTACTGGGTCGAACATGCAGGCTGCTACGCAAGAGCCGAGAACCGTGACCAGCATTTTATCTTGAGACGTAACAAAATATTGACCAGGTAACAGCTTGATGGCGTCAACTGAAAAACGCTTATCATAGTAGCTAATAGGTACTTCAAAATTACAGGGCTCCACGTAATCTCCTAACCGGCCGGGCGATAAATAGTCTTCCCTACCGGCCTAACAAGATTAGTATGCATATTGAAGTTTTCAGAGTGCCCCGCCATATAAAGCCCTGTAGGCTTGAGCATATCTACCATCCTTTTCAACACATTCAATTGCGTCGGTTTGTCGAAATAAATCATCACATTTCGACAAAAAATGATATCCAGTGGCGCTTTTACGTCCCAACTTTGGTCGGTAAGATTAAGCTTTTTAAACTGCACCATTTGGCGCAGCTCATCGACTACCTTAACCTTTCCCTCGTTCGCACCTTTTCCTTTATGGAAAAATTGCTTTTGACGCTCAATAGGGATTTTGGAAATTGAAGCTAACGGATAAACCCCGGCTTTCGCCTTTGCCAATACCTTACTATCTATGTCTGAGGCGATTATTTTGACTGGCGTTTTAAAACTACCAAACGCCTCAGCAACCACCATCGCAATAGAGTAGGGTTCCTCACCCGTTGAGCTAGCAGCACACCAAATATTGGTAACGTTTGAATGCTGAGCCAAATAGTCGGCTAACGCTGTAAAATGATGAGGCTCGCGAAAGAACGAGGTCAGGTTAGTCGTAAGCGCATTAATGAACTGTTCCAACTCTGCTTCAGACCTGCCAACAACTGCAAGGTAGTCGTTAAAGCTCTTCAGGTTCAGCGCTCTTATACGCCTTGCCAAGCGGCTATACACCATTGCTTCTTTCGCGTCGGATAAATTAATTCCCGCCTTTTTAAACAGCATTTGCTGAACTTTTTTGAAGTCCGCTTTTTCAAAAGCGAACTCCCTTGTTCCACTGCGTTCTTGTACTTCTGCCATCATTAAAATGACTCCCACTCCGCTTCAACAGGCATAGCTGGCTTCAAGGCTTGAGCCCTTGGTGCGTGGCTAACTGAAGACGGCATTCTGTGCTGACGGAATTGCCCTTGCGGTAAGGCAGCGATCTGCTGCTGTTCAGCAGTCAGTCCTCTTCCTACATTAAACACTGAAACACGTTCATTCAGCTGAGAAGACTGTTGTCTTAAACTGTCTGCCGCCGCTGCAGCCTCTTCTACCAACGCCGCATTTTGTTGTGTCATTTCATCCATTTGGACAACCGCACGGCTTACTTCTTCAATGCCACATGCTTGCTCTGCAGAAGCCGCTGCAATTTCAGACATGATGTCGTTTACACGTTTGATGGACGTCACAACTTCTGCCATGGTTTCGCCAGATTTCACGACTAGTTGGTTACCACTTGCTATCTTACCTACCGAGCCGGATATGAGCTCTTTGATATCTTTCGCAGCCTCAGCTGAACGCTGTGCTAAATTGCGTACTTCTGACGCTACTACAGCAAATCCGCGGCCTTGCTCGCCCGCTCGAGCAGCTTCTACGGCTGCGTTTAGCGCAAGAATATTCGTTTGGAAAGCAATGCCATCGATGACGCCTATGATGTCTGAAATCTCTTGGGCAGATTCATTGATTTGAGTCATGGTCTCGACCACTTCTCCAATCACCTCTCCGCCTTGAGATGCAATTTTACTTGCTTGGGCTGCTAGACTATTTGCTTGATCTGCATTTTCAGCATTGAGTTTAACCGTACCGGTAAGTTCTTCCATGCTTGATGCGGTCTCTTCAAGGCTCGAAGCTTGTTGCTCAGTTCGACTAGAAAGGTCCGCATTACCGGTAGCAATTTCACCCGACGCTACGTTAATAGTCTCTACCGCTTCGTTGATATTGGTAATCGTGCCGCGCAATTCATTAATGAACTGATTAATGGCTTCACCAAGGACAGCAAAATCACCTTCTAGCGCGTGATCGATATTTACTGTCAGGTCGCCCTCTGTCAGCTTGGTCATTACGTGCTTGATCTCATCTACCGCTTGGGTTCTACCCGTAATATCTGAGGCAAATTTAACTACTCTGAAGGGCTTGCCGTTGTGATCAAGTATTGGGTTATACGAGGCCTGAATAAAAATTTCTTTCCCGTTTTTACCTAGCCTACGATACTCGCCCGAAGAATAAGAACCATTACGCAACCCTTCCCAGAATGCAGCATATTCTGGGCTCGCTCGGTAAGAAGGGTCTACGAACATGCTGTGATGCTTACCCTTTATCTCTTCTAGCGTATAGCCCAAGGTGTTTAGGAAGTTTTCATTGGCATCTTGGATAACACCGTCCATATTGAATTCGATAACGGCTTGTGATTTACCAATGGCAGCGAGTTGCCCCTCAAAATAAGCATTTTTTACTTTTTGTTCAGTAATATTGCTTGCGTATTTGACAACCTTTACAACATTTCCACTCATGTCGAGTATGGGATTGTAGGTGGCTTGGATCCAAACGTCCGTGCCGTCTCTTGCGACGCGATGAAACTCGCCAGAATAGAATTGTCCTTCAGCCAGTTGCTTCCAAAAGATTTTATACCGGTCTGACTCTCGCTCTTGCTTTGTAACGAAAATGCGGTGATGTTTTCCTTGGATTTCATCTAAACCATATCCAACCGTAGCTAGAAAATTATCGTTAGCAGTGAGAATATTGCCATGCACATCAAACTCAATCACCGCCTGAGATTTACTAATGGCGTCTATTTGCCCTGTATTAAAGGCGTTTCTAAGCTTTTGTTCGGTAACATCTGACGCATACTTAACAACCTTAAGGGGCTGACCGAATTCATCGAATATTGGATTGTAAGAGGCTTGGATCCAAAGCTCGCTGCCATCTTTTTTCACTCGTTTGAATTCACCAGATTTGAACTCTCCTTTTTTCAAATCTCGCCAGAAAGCTGCATATTCGGGGCTCATTTTATAATTTGGCTCTACAAACATGCTGTGGTGCTGCCCTTTTATTTCGCTCAGGTCATATCCGGTTGCTGCACAAAAGTTTTCGTTAGCATTTTGTATCTCGCCATCTAAGTTAAATTCTATAACCGCAAGCGATTTGCCAATGGCATTAATTTGACCTTCGTAATCCGCATTTTTTCTTTTCTGGTCGGTAACATCGGTAGCAAATTTTACTACACGAATTATATTACCGAGCTTGTCGTATATAGGGTTGTAAGAGGCTTGAATCCAGATCTTATCGCCGTTTTTAGCAACACGGCAATATTCACCGCTGTTACGTTCGCCATTTCTAAGGCCTTCCCAAAACTTGCTGTATTCTAAAGAAACGCCGTAATCGGGTAACACGAACAATCTGTGATGTTGACCAACGATGTCATCTTTTGAATAGCCAGTAACTTTTAGAAAATTTTCGTTGGCGTCTTCAACTATGCCATCTGGCGTAAACGATATGACCGCTTGGCACCGGTCAAGCCCATCTAATACGCCCGTTTTGTATTGAAGCTCCTGGTCATTTAGCCACTCAACCATGGTGCCAATTTTTGTACCCTCTGCACTTTTGATCACGGTCAGCTTTAACGTAAACAGCAAATCGCCGATGGGAACTAAGAAGGAATCTTTGCTATTACAGCTGTCATAACGATTGGCGAGTTCATTATTGTTGGTAAAAAAGTTCGCCATAGGCATGCCATAAAGACTGTGGTGGTCAACATTTGGTAACGCTGATTTAAACTTCTGCTGATGTTCTTGTATCAGTGCCAATAGTGCTTTGTTTGCAAAAGTGATTAAGCCTTCAGCGTCGACTAGCATCAAACAGGCCGAACTCTCACTTAGTGCTTGCTCTTGGAAACGAGAAAGGCTTTGTGCTGCTTCCAACTCTTCGTTGTGAAATATTTTAAATACACCCATTGTGTTACCACCTCATCAATAGCGACCCGTTTACGACTCGCTTAAAACGTATAAAAAAGCGAGTTTTTTTCAAAACTCGCCTTTCCCTCTTCGTTAGAACGATTCCCACTCATCGCTGCTAGGGACCTTTGGCGCAAGCTTTTTAGCGCTATTTAGCTTGGTCACTGGCGCTATTTTTTTCTCGTTACTTATTGCAAAAGATTTTGCAGGCTGCATTTCGCGTGAGTCTGCTCTGTCACCTATATTGAACGTTGAAACCCGTTCAGATAAGTTACCAGCCTGCTGCTGTAAGCTTTCAGCCGCTGCCGCCGCCTCTTCAACCAGTGCAGCATTCTGCTGTGTCATCTCGTCCATCTGCACGACCGCTTTGCTCACTTCTTCTATTCCACAGGCCTGTTCAGCACTTGCTGCGGCTATTTCAGACATGATGTCGTTTACTCGCTTGATGGATGTAACCACTTCTTCCATGGTGTCGCCGGACTGGTTAACTAACTTATTACCGCCATCGATTTTATTAACCGAGTCTGAAATGAGTTGTTTTATTTCTTTCGCAGCCTCAGCAGAACGCTGCGCCAAATTGCGTACCTCAGAGGCTACAACGGCGAAGCCACGGCCTTGCTCCCCTGCTCTGGCTGCCTCAACGGCCGCATTGAGTGCCAGGATATTGGTTTGAAAGGCAATTCCATCTATCACACCTATAATGTCTGAAATTTCTTGGGCAGACTCATTGATAGAAGACATGGTATCGACCACTTGGCGAATTAACTCTCCGCCTCGGCTTGCAATCTCACAGCTTTGAGATGCTAGGCTGTTCGCTTGCTCTGCATTTTCGGCGTTGAGTTTTACCGTACCGGTCAATTCTTCCATACTGGAAGCGGTCTCTTCTAAACTCGAAGCCTGCTGCTCGGTGCGGCTGGAGAGGTCGGAATTGCCGGTAGCAATTTCAGACGCCGCGGTGTTAATGGTTTCTACTGCCTGGTAGATTGAACCTATTGTGCCCGACATTTCAGTCACGAATTGATTAATAGCGTCTCCTAATATTTGGAATTCGCCTTCAAACTGCTCATCGAGCACAGCTGTGAGATCGCCCTGTGACAAACGTGTCATTACGTCGCTAATTGACCCGATTATGCGACGCATATCGTCTATAAAGCGATTGATAGACGCGCCCAACTCCTTGAACTCTCCCTCAAACTCATGATCAATACGGCAATCAAGATTCCCTTCAACCAACTCGCTCATAGCGTGTTTAATGTCTTTAATCGCTTGTTTTGTACCCGTAATATCAATAGCGTACTTCACCACACGATATGGCCTACCGTTTTGGTCTAAAATAGGGTTGTAAGACGCTTGGATCCAAACCTCTTTGCCACCTTTGCCAACACGCTTAAACTCGTCAGAAAATTGCGCACCTTGGCGTAGTTGTTCCCAAAATTGTGAATACTCAACGCTGCGCTTATAGTCATCTTCAACAAAGATGCTGTGATGTTTACCAACTATTTCTTCAAGGCTATAGCCCACCGTATTAGTGAAGTTCTCATTAGCATTTAAAATCTTGCCATCCAAATCGAATTCAATTACCGCTTGCGCCTTATTTATTGCTTCAATTTGCCCTTCAAAATAGGCGTTTTTAAGCTTTGATGCGGTTATGTCAGTCGCAAATTTAACAATGCGAATAACTTTTCCATCGCCGTCAAATACTGGGTTATACGTTGCCTGAATCCATACCTCTTTGCCCATCTTGTCGAAGCGACAAAACTCTCCGCTTTGACCTTTACCCGCTTTTAGATCGCGCCAGAACTGACCATACTCCTCTGACCGAACGTAATCAGGGTCACAAAACATTTTATGATGGTTTCCCACAATTTCGTTCAGGCTGTAACCCAAGGCGTTAAGAAAGTTATCGTTGGCGTGCTGAATGACACCTTCAGCGTTAAACTCTATGACAGCTTGGGCATTGTTCAACACTTCTAACATCGTGCTTTTAATGAGGAGTTCAGACTGGTCAACCCACTCAACCATAGTGCCAATGTTTTCTCGATTTTCGTTGAAAAATGGGGTCAGAGTAAGTTTAAAGTTCAGGTCGCCAACGCTAATTGTAGAAGTCATTGTTGACTTTAATTCGGCTAAAATGCCGCGCTGATGTGAAGGGTTTCGATGAAACTGATCGATGTTTTGTCCTTCTAAGTTATCCGCCGAAAAACTTGGCAAGACAGCTTGAAGCTTTCTTTCGTTCTCTTTTAATAGCGTCTTCACCGATTGGTTAGCATAGATAATGTTCCTATCGGCATCCGCCATCATAATGCAGCAGGTTGTGGCATCTAACGCTTGCTTGTTGCGCAATGCTTGTTCAACGTCAGTTGCTTTAGTAAATTCTTCTAGCCACGTCATAATGCCCATTTTCTCTAGACCTCTACTGCTTGTGCTTTCGTTTCAACTAAACCCAATTCATTGCTCGTTATCAGGCTTTCAATATTAACTAAAATGACCATGTGCTCGTCGACATCAGCCAGTCCGTGAAGGTATTTACTGTCGAATGCTACGCCGAACTCGGGTGGTGGCAACATGTCTTCTTCTGAAAGACGGATGACATCAGACACACCGTCAACCACAATACCCACGATGCGGTCGTGCACATTGAGCATAATGACAATAGTGAAGTCGTTATATGTCGCCTCTCCCACATTAAATTTAATGCGCAAGTCCACAATCGGAACGATATCCCCGCGAAGATTTATCACCCCTTTGATAAAGCTAGGCGCATTGGCGATTTTAGTAACTTGCTCGTAACCACGAATTTCTTTAACCGTCGTAATATCAAGCGCGTAATGCTCTTCACCTAGAACGAAACTTAAAAATTCGTTTTCTCGTGATGCACCAACGGCTTGCTGTAAGGCTGCTTCGCTCATAGTGAAACCTCTTCATTAAGAATATTGATACAGTTTGCTGCCACTGAATCTGCGTCTAAAATCATCGCGACCTTGCCATCACCCATAATGGTAGCGCCGGCTATACCTGCGACCTTTTTGTAATGCTGCTCTAAACTTTTAATAACCACTTGCTGCTGACCGACAAGCGAATCCACTAAGACGCCATACCGCTTTTTGCTACTTTCAAGTAACACAACAATGCCTTTGGTAGGTTCTATAACCCCATTATCAACTTGCATTAGCTGAGTGAGCGAGACGAGAGGCCAATACTGGTCTCTAATCCATAGCACCTTGTCGTTGCCCAGTGTTTTGACTTGCGTTTTGGTAGGTTGAAAAGATTCGATTACGTTGAGGAGTGGGATAACGAAAATTTGGTCTCCCACTGAAACACACATCCCGTCGACGATAGCGAGGGTAAGAGGCAAATGAATATAGAATGCTGAACCCTCACCTTGTGACGATTCAATTTCAATACGACCACCAATAGATTCAATGTTACGGCGAACTACGTCCATACCCACACCGCGGCCCGATACGTCGGTCACCTCTGCGGCGGTAGAGAAGCCCGCTTGGAAAATAAGCTGCCAAATTTCGCTATCTGGCATATCAGGCGAGACCGGAAGTCCGTTCTGCATCGCTTTCTCTAAAATACGTTCTTTGTTTAAGCCTGCGCCATCGTCAATAATTCCGATGATGATGCTGCTGCCTTTCTGCTCAGCGCTTAATATTACAGTTCCGTTTTCTGACTTACCGCTTGCAAGTCGTTTTTGAGGGCTTTCGACGCCGTGGTCAATACTGTTTCTTACTAAGTGAGTAAGTGGGTCGACAAGTTTTTCGATTAAGCTCTTATCGATTTCTGTATTGCCGCCTTGGATAACTAAGTCGACTTTTTTACCCAACTTAGAAGATAAATCTCTTACTACCCGAGGGAATCGATTGAATGTCATATTCACAGGCAGCATGCGCATCGACATGACGGATTCCTGAATTTCTCTCGTATTGCGTTGCAGTTCGTCAATCGCTAGCTGCAAGCGCTCTCCGATTTGGCCCTCTACTTCTTGACCTACGTTAGAAAGCATAGATTGGGTAATCACCAGCTCGCCGACTAAATTAACCATGGCATCGATTTTAGTCGTGTCCACCCGTATGGATGCCGCTTCTTTAGGCGCCGCTTTTGGTTTAGGCTTAACTGGTTTAACAATTGGCTGTTTAGGCACTGACTGAGCAGCTTGCTCAACGTCTGGTTTTATCGGTAAGTTTTCTGGTGCGTAGAAGCCAAATCCTTCATCAACTGTAGCTTCACTAGCGTTTTTTTCTGCCTGGGACTTACTTTGGCTTGGCACATCTTCATCATCGAAAAATCCAAAGCCTTCGATTTCTTCTGACTTCGTGTCGGATGTCGCCGTTTGGGCTTCACCTTCGTCATCATCAAAGAAACCAAAGCCCTCTATATCATCGCTTACAGCAGAGGTATCCTGCTGATGAATAGACTCTTGCAAATCATCAGCGGTCTGCCCAGAAGCCAGAGCTAACGTTTCTTCCAGTACCTTTATACTTGCCTCTATTTGGTCTTGAGGAAGTTCGGTTTGCTCTTTATAAGCTGCTAAGGTGTCTTTCAACACATCCAATGTCTGAAGAAATATGTCTACAATGGCGGCAGTAACTTGAATTTCTTGATTTCGTGCTTTATCGAGCAAGTTTTCCATAACATGGGTGAGGTTCATCAACGCATCAAACCCGAAGATGCCACTGCCCCCCTTAATTGAATGCGCTGCTCTGAAAATACTATTAAGCTCTTCAGGGTCGGGGTTATCTACATCTAAGGTCATGAGCAACTGCTCCATGTCCTGGAGATGCTCGTCGCTCTCGTCAAAAAATACGCCATGGAACTGATTTACATCGATAGTCATAAATGACTCCCCTTTACCCTAAACACGCCGAAATTGGATTAACCTAAAACACGTTTCATCACATCAAGAAGCTTATTCGGGTCAAAAGGCTTCACCATCCAACCTGTCGCACCGGCCGCCTTTCCTTTTGCTTTCATATCATCACCTGCCTCGGTCGTGAGCATGACGATAGGCGTAGATCTGAAATTTGCTAGGCCACGAAGCGACTTGATAAGTGTAAGACCGTCCATTCGCGGCATGTTTTGATCAGTAAGTACAAAATCGAAACGAGCACCCTGGCATTTATCTAAAGCGTCTTGGCCATCTTGTGCTGTTGTCACGTTGTAGTTCGCTGACTTAAGCGTCATTTCCACCATTTGGCGGATTGACACAGAATCGTCCACGATCAGAATGCTTTTACTCATAATTCAACCACCTTTGTGAATATTTGAATGAATCTCACTTGTCTGTGAATATGTTTGTTATTAAAAAAGTTCTACGTCGCCAGCATCCATTGATGTTGCGGAAACCGGGTTATGATCTGCTTGTCCTTTGTCTTTGAGTGAAACCTGATAATTAGCCAAACTCTCTTTAACTTGCTGCGCAGTTTGTGCATTTAGGTCGTTTAGCTGAGCCACTACAAAGTCAATGATCTCTCGCGTATAGGTCAGGTTCTGCCCGTTAATATCGCCAAACTGCATTCCTCGGATGGCGGAATTGGTCGCATCAGATAGCTGTTGACGAATGCCCTCTAGTTCACTTGCGCCTTGAATGTCAGCCTCAGCTTTGCGAATTATGCTTTTGAGTTGTTCGCTGATAGCGTCTTTGGCATTTACCACATGAGATATGTCTTGAGAGGCAACGACTTCAGCGGTTTCGGTGAGTTTGTTTATTAGCGATCTAATGTTTTCGATTTGCTTTTTAATTACGTCACTAAATTGGGTTGAGCGCGTTGATAGTGCGCGAACCTCGTCAGCAACTACCGCAAATCCGCGGCCTGCCTCCCCAGCACGAGCAGCTTCTATCGCCGCATTTAGCGCTAAAAGATTCGTTTGAGACGAAATGTCGTCAATACCACCGAGCGCTTCAATTACGGTAGGCATTGCCTGTTGAATGGTTTGTACCTGAGATTCGAGCGCCCGCGTCGATTCGGTCATTTCTTTGGTTGATGCGATAAACTGCGTCAGCGTAGTGTCAGTCTCAGACGCAAAACTGCGCATTTTGTCAGCGTATGCGCAGTCGCTGTTGTCATCGTCTTTAAGTAAGTTGTTAATGCTGACTTCTTGTTGACCTAACAATGACTGGAGCGAGATAAACGCATCACTTAATGTTCCCACTGCATCCGTTTGCGTAGAGAAGATATCAGCGATATTTGATGAGGTGACCGATAATATCTCGTTAGTATCAGCAATGGTTTCTGCCATTAAATCAGTGCCGCTGCTTGCTTCAATTGTCGAGACCGTCGCTGCTGAACGAACCTTATTAGGAGCGCTAAGTTGCTCAGATATTTTCGATAAAAAGAAAAGGAGTATAAGGACACACGCTGAGCTGGCAGCCAGCGCTAGATGCTCAAAAGAAGTGAAGAAGAGCGCCCAACTTATCGCCATCGTTAGAAAAGCTATCACGAAGGAATTGCTTTTGTTGGAAAAAAAATTATCCAAATAATCTGCAGCTATAGCGACCACACTCACACCTCTGTTGTTCTTACCGCGCGGGCGGATGTACAAAATACAATCAAAGTATGGTCTATTTTCTAAACCCAACCATTATACTTTTGATTATTTTTGTTCAATTAATACATTGGTGACATTTGCGACACAAAAGCGTAAGAAAAATTAGAGACGGGAACTTGCACCTAATGCTTCAAGCGTATCCAAAATTGCATCTGAGATATCTTCCAGCGGCTTGACGAAACTCGCGGCTTTGAGTTCGACAGCAACTTTAGGCATACCGTAAACAACACAGGTTTTTTCATCCTGACAAAACGTAACAGAACCTTTGGTGTACATATTCTTAAGACCTTGCGCTCCATCGCGCCCCATACCGGTAAGCAGTACCCCCACGGCATTAGCGCCTGCATGCTCAGCGAGTGAATCAAACATCACATCAACAGAAGGTTTATGCCCTGACACCTTAGGTCCATCGTCAAGTATTAAGCGGTAGTCAGCGCCACTCCTCTGCACTTTTAAATGTTTATTACCTGGCGCTAAATACGCAAAACCAGGCAGTAAGCGCTCTCCACCTTGTGCTTCTCTCACGGTTATTTCACATAGGCTATCAAGTCGCTTGGCATAGGTTGTTGTATAGCCCGGCGGCATATGTTGGGAAATAATAGTAGCCGGCGCATTGCGGGGAAAATTCATAATTACGTCTTTTATTGCTTCCGTTCCCCCAGTTGATGCGCCTATACCAATTAACTTTTCGGTTCCCGTGTAGCGCATGGATGCATGTTTAGTACAACGCGCTTGGGTTGGTTGACCAAGCTTAGAGTGGGCGGCCGCTTTTATCTTTTCAACAATAACCGCTGCGTACTCAGCCATGCCTTGCGCTACACCAAGTTTTGGCTTTGCCATAAAATCGACCGCACCTAGTTCCAACGCACGTAATGTTGCATCAGCACCTCGTTCTGTCAGGGTGGATATCATCACAACTGGGGTTGGCATCGCCTTCATCAGTACTTCTAAAAAGCGCAACCCGTCCACTTTTGGCATTTCAATGTCTAGTGTAATAACGTCTGGCCTGAACTCTTGTACCATTCGCTTTGCAGCGTAGGCATCTGGCGCTGCCCCCACCAGCAATAGGTCAGGATCGCGCGAGACTATCTCTGAAAGAATTTGACGTATTAACGCAGAGTCATCAACGACGAGAACTTTTATAGGCATGTGACTGTTCCGGAAATGAAATTACACCCGCTTTAGCTTGTTCAGAAAGTAGAACCCGATGGGTAGATTCACGCTCATAAAGAGTGGCATTGTTAAACTCACGAATTCGCTTCATATAAACATTGCCATCAGCCGGAAAGTAATAAATTTTGCGTGCATAGGTGGACATTAGGTCACTACTAATAAGCGGTATATTCGCATTGTCCAAATATTCTAAAACGAATTCAGCGTTAATTCGCCCAATGTCTTGCTGCACAAATCCCGGCAATACCTTTCCTCCGCCAAACGCTTTGGCCGCCAGCTTATTACGCCGTGCGCCAAGATGAATTAGCTGCTCTATTAGCATATTCATAGCGTGTATACCGTATTTTGTCGCAAGACAATCATCAAGATTCGTGGTTAAGTTGAGGTCTGGCAGCATAAAGTGGTTCATACCGCCAATCTGCTTTTCCTGATCGAAAATACACGCGGCTACGCATGAGCCAAGGATGGTTACTAAAGCTTTATCTGAAGCTGTGGCGTAATACTGTCCGGGCAAAAGTTTGACGGCTTCTTTTTGGAGTCGGTTATCAAAATATCGAATGGGATTTTCGTCCTGACTCATACTGCAAATTCCTTTTAAACGACTGGCCGATAAATGGTTTTTCCCATGGGAGCGACCAGTTCAGGATACATCGTGAAGTTTTCAGAGTGCCCTGCGACATATATACCGTCACTGCACATCAATTTAACCATGCGAGCTAAGATTTTGCGCTGCGTGGGCCGGTCGAAGTAAATCATGACATTACGGCAAAAAATTACATCCACTGGCGCTTCTACACACCAACGTGGCGACATTAAATTTAGTGTTTCGAACTGCACCATTTTTTTAAGCTCATCCACTACCCTTACTCGTCCAGATTGTGCGCCCTTCCCCTTATAGAAAAATTGCGTTTTATAGTCGTAAGACAGCTGACTAATACTGTTTTGGGCATACACACCTTCCCGGGCTTTTTGCAGTACTTTGCTGTCGATATCAGTAGCAAGTATTTGCACATTAGGGGTATAGGTGCCAAACACCGACGCCACTGTCATTGCAATACTATAAGGCTCTTCTCCCGTGCTGCTTGCGGCGCACCAAATGCGCTTAGTTTGAGGTCGCTTTCTTAAATAATTAGCAAGTGCATCAAAGTGATGTGGCTCTCTGAAAAACGCCGTGAGGTTAGTGGTGAGCGCATTAATAAAATGCTCCATTTCATCTTTACAGCTGCCTACGTAAGCAAGATACTCTTTGAAGCTTTTCATATCCAGCAAGCGCAGCCGCCTGGCAAGGCGGCTGTACACCATCGCATCTTTAGAGTCAGATAAGTTAATGCCAGCTTGTTTAAACAGCAGACTTTTTACCCGCTCAAAGTCTCTTCGGCTATATGAAAATTCCCTTTGTGCATCCGTGCTTTGAGTGGCAGTCATACACTAAAATGCCTCCCAATCCGATTCGTCGGGCGCGGCTGGATTAAGCGCTTTCATTCGCGGTTTAGGCACTTCACGCTCTTTAGGTAATGCTTTACTGACATTTAGCGACTGTATATCAGTGTGCTGGGTAGTCGTGCGACTACTTCCCACTTTAAACACCGACACACGTTGGGCTAGTTCACCCGATTGCTGTCTCATGCTATCTGCGGCCGCCGCTGCTTGTTCAACTAACGCTGCATTTTGCTGGGTCATTTCGTCCATCTGAACCACCGCATTGCTCACTTCCTGTATTCCGGTGGCTTGCTCGGACGATGCTGCTGCAATTTCAGACATGATGTCGTTAACGCGTTTAATTGCAGTAACGATATTAGCCATGGTTTCGCCAGACTTATTCGCTAACACGTTTCCATTGCCAATTTTATCGACCGACGCTGAAATTAGCGCTTTAATGTCCTTTGCCGCTTCAGCAGAGCGCTGAGCCAACGTCCTTACTTCTGAGGCAACGACCGCGAAACCGCGCCCTTGCTCGCCGGCTCGGGCGGCTTCAACCGCTGCGTTAAGAGCAAGTATGTTAGTTTGAAAAGCAATGCCGTCAATAACGCCGATAATGTCTGAAATACGTTGAGCAGAGTCGTTAATTTCCCCCATAGTGTGCACTACTTGTTCAATGACCTTGCCGCCTTCAGACGCCACTTCAGACGCTTGACTTGCCAATCCTTTGGCTTGATCAGCATTCTCGGCATTTAACTTCACGGTACCGGTCAGTTCTTCCATGGCAGAGGCTGTTTCTTCTAAGCTGGACGCTTGTTGCTCGGTACGGCTAGACAGATCAGCGTTACCCGTAGCTATTTCGTTTGAAGCCGTATCAATAGTTTCAACCGCAGAATGAATTTTAACAATGGTGTCGCGCAGCTCACCAATAAAGTGATTGATAGATTCACCAAGTACCTTGAAGTCTCCTTCTAATGGCTCTTCTATCGTTTTCAGTAAATCGCCATCCGATAGGCTAGCCATAATAGACTTAATACTTTCTACCGCTAGGGTTCTTCCCGTTACATCTGAGGCGTATTTAACTACCCTAAAAGGCTTGCCGTTTTGGTCTAAAATAGGGTTGTAAGAGGCCTGAATATAAACCGGCTTTCCTGATTTATTAAAGCGCTTATATTCGCCACTTGCATATACCCCATGGCGCAACTGGTCCCAGAATGCCGCGTATTCAGGGCTATTTTTGAAAGCGGGGTCTACAAAAATACTGTGATGCTTACCTTTAACCTCATCAAGGGTATATCCCATCGCCGCGAGGAAGTTGCTGTTCGCGTTCAAGATTACGCCTTCAAGGTCAAACTCAATGACCGCCTGAGACTTGCTTATCGCGTTCAGCTGCCCCTCAAAATAAGCATTTTTCAACTTATCTTCGGTTATATTGGTTGCATACTTTACTACTCTGAACGGGTTGCCATTCATATCTTCTATTGGGTTATACGATGCTTGAATCCAAACACTTTTACCCGTCTTACTTTCTCGCTTAAACTCGCCAGAGAAGAATTTCCCACCTTTGAGTTCTGACCAAAAACGTTGGTATGACTCTGATTGCCTCGTTTTCTCATCCACAAATATTTGGTGATGCTTACCTTTGATTTCGTCTAATCGGTAACCCATGGTATTGAGGAAGTTATCGTTGGCGGTGATAATGTTGCCGTCTACATCAAATTCAATGACCGCCTGTGATTTACCAATAGCGTTAATTTGTCCTTCGAAATACGCATTTTTTAATTTATCCTGCGTAATATCAGTGGCGAATTTTACCACTTTGAATGGCTTGCCCGAACTATCAAAAATGGGGTTGTAAGACGCGCGTATCCATATTTCCCTGCCGCCTTTTGCTATCCGTTTATATTCCCCCTCGCTGTGATCTCCGGCTTTTAAGCTTTGCCAAAATGCGGCGTACTCTGCACTGAGTTTGTAGCTTGGGTCGACAAACATACTATGGTGCTGCCCTTTAATTTCAGACAGGCTGTAGCCCATTGCGGCGAGGAAGTTCTCGTTCGCGTTTACAATAGTGCCCTCAAGGTCGAACTCAATAACGGCTTGGGATTTATTAATGGCGGTAATTTGACCTTCAAAATCTGCATTTTTCTGCTTTTGCGCCGTAATGTCAGAAGCAAATTTGATGATGTAATCCACCTTCCCGTCATCGTCAAACACCGGGTTGTAGGTCGCTTGGATCCACACCTCTTCGCCTTGCTTGTTAATTCTGCAAAACTCACCGCTGTGTACGTCGCCACTTTTTAGCTTTTGCCAAAACGCTTTATACTCGTCGCTTTGTGCGTAGTTCCTGTCAACAAAAATACGGTGATGCTTTCCCACCACTTCATTTTCGCTGTATCCCATTGCGGATAAAAAGTTGTCATTAGCCGACAAGATTTCGCCGTCTGTGGTAAAAGATATGACCGCTTGGCTTCGCATAATCGCGTCGACCATACCTTTATTGCGTTTATTTTCAGTGTTGTCCTGCCACTCGGTGACATAAAGCTGATTGCCGTTTTCGTCCGCCGTTATTGCAGATGCACTTACGCAAAAAGTGTGTTCAGCGAGTGAAACGAGCCGCTTGTTATCACCTGTGGCATGGGTGAGTAAATAAGACGGATTTTCTGCAGAGTTTGGCCTAACAGTAATATCGTCAATGTGTTTTCCCGATAATGTTGACTCGCCACCACCGACAGAAAAGTCTTTGGGATAGGCTTTTGCCATGCTTAAAAAAGCGGGGGTGTGAAAGTGAATAACCCCAGACTTATCGATAACCAACAAGTTTGAGGCACTGGCCTTTAGAATATTCGACTTCAATTGCGCATCGTGTTTCGCTACTTTTAACTCTTCGCCGTTAAGAAAATTAAATACGCCCATAACTAATATTTCCCAATGTCAGGTGTTTCCGTTTAGTGAAGGACCTTGTAACTACGCGTCGTCTTTTACGCTCTCAGGTGCAACTAAACCCAGCTCTTCGCTGGTAATTAAGCTCTCTATGTTCACCAGAATGATCATCTTTTCATCTACATCGGCTAAGCCGTGCAGATACCTACTGTCAAAAGCTACGCCAAACTCTGGTGGCGGAAGTACTTGCTCTTCAGACAAGCGAATAACATCGGATACGCCATCTACCACAATGCCAACAATGCGCTCTTGAATATTCAGCATTATCACGATAGTGAAGTCGTTGTACGTGGCCTCGCCGACATTAAACTTAATGCGCAAATCCACGATAGGAACGATGTCACCACGCAAATTAATCACGCCTTTTATGAAGGCTGGCGCATTCGCAATCTTTGTGACTTGTTCGTACCCTCTAATTTCCTTTACTGTGGTTATGTCCAACGCGTAATGCTCATCGCCAAGCACAAAACTTAAGTATTCTTTGTCTTGTCTACCGGTAACCGCTTGATGCGAGGCAGTTTCACTCATGAAAGTAACTCCTTTATTTGACTGGAGGTATACGTTATTGCAATAGAGTCTGCATCGATGATGAGTGCGACTTTTCCGTCGCCCATAATGGTAGCCCCCGCTATTCCAGCCACTTTGCGGTAATGTTCTTCTAAGCTTTTAATCACCACCTGCTGCTGACCCACTAACGCATCGACTAAAATACCAAAGCGTTTTTTACTGCTTTCAAGTAACACCACAATGCCTTCTGTAGGAGAAAGCGCGGCATCCTCAACTTCCATAAAGTCGTAAAGAGGGACCAAAGGCCAATATTGGTCTCGAATGTAAAGTACAGTGTCGTTGCCTAAAGTTTTCAACTGTTGCTTGGTGGGCTGGAAGGATTCAATAATATTTAAAAGTGGAATTACAAAAATTTGCTTACCCACCGACACACACATGCCATCAACGATGGCTAGCGTAAGCGGCAAGTGAATGAAGAAAGCTGAGCCTTCACCAGCGTTCGATTCAATATCGATACGACCGCCAATCGATTCGATATTGCGGCGCACCACATCCATACCTACCCCTCTTCCCGATACATCGGTAATGGCTTCGGCAGTTGAAAACCCAGGTTGGAATATAAGCTGCCATACTTCTGAATCAGGCATATCATCAGATACGGTAAGCCCGTTACTTCGCGCTTTATCGAGAATTTTGTCGCGGTGAAGGCCACCACCACCATCAATAATGCTGATAATAATGCTGCCGCCTTTTTGCTCGGCGCTTAAAATAACCGTACCTTTCTCCGGCTTACCAGCAGCCACTCGCTTATCGGGCATTTCGATACCATGGTCGATACTGTTGCGCACCAAATGAGTCAGGGGGTCGACAATCTTTTCGATTAAACTTTTATCAATTTCTGTACTGCCCCCTTGAAGTACCAGCTCTACCTGTTTACCCAACTTTCCTGCCAGGTCCCTTACTAAACGAGGAAAACGATTGAAGGTTGCAGTTAAAGGAAGCATACGCATAGACATCACCGACTCTTGAATCTCTCGGGTGTTGCGCTGCAGCTCATCAATAGCAAGCTGAAGACGCTCGCCAACTTGCCCCTCAACTTCTTGGCCTACCATAGATAGCATTGATTGGGTGATAACCAATTCGCCCACCAAGTTAACCATGACGTCTATTTTCGCGGTGTCTACCCGAATAGAGGCCGATTCACGGGAGGTGCTTTTTTTCGAAGAGGGCTTGGCTACTGGTTTAACAGGAGCGGACGCTGAGCCGGTATTCGTTGTTTTGTCGAGGTCAGTTGTAGCAGTAGAGCTTGGTTGTTTGCTTGGGCTTTGCGAATGGTTACTGCTCGCCGTTTCTAGCGTGGTATTTATATGACGGGCTGACGGTACGTCTTCAAAAAAACCGAAACCCTGCTCTTCTTCACCCGTTTCGGTTTCAATTGTTTCTGTCGTGGCGGAGCCCGACGCGTCAGTTTGAGACGCAACAGAAATGTGCGGTATTTCATCATCGAAGAAGCCAAATCCGTCATCTTCATTACGCTCACTTTTAGCTTGTTCGTTGTAAGAAAGCTCTTCCTTAATAGGCTCGTCATCGAAAAAGCCAAAACCATCGTCAGAGTTTGCACCAGCACTGGTAGGCTCGTCGACAAAGAAACCAAAACTTTCATCTGGGTCACCTTCGCTTTGGATATTCGCGCTTATTTCAGGAAGCGCGCCATTATCGCCAAGCGCAGCGTCGGTGGACTGCTCGTTAATAACGCCGTTTAATATTTTGATGCGCTCGTCGATGTTTTCCTGTGGGATTGCAGTTTCATCGCGATAAGCATTAAGCGTGTCTTTTAATACGTCAAGGGTTTCTAAAAGTACGTTGACAATGTCGGCGGTTACAGCAATTTCGTTATTGCGGGCCTTGTCTAGCAAATTCTCCATCACATGCGTTAAATTCATTAACGCATCAAAGCCGAAAATTCCGCTTCCGCCTTTAATAGAGTGGGCAGCACGAAAAATGCTATTGAGTTCTTCAGGATCAGGAGACTCGACGTCCAAGCTCATCAATAGCTGTTCCATATCGTCGAGATGCTCGTCGCTCTCGTCGAAAAACACGCCATGGAACTGTTCTATATCGATGCTCATTCTGAATCCTTCCAGACTTAAAGTATTAGAAGATGGACTTAACCTAAGACGCGTTTGGTTACATCAAGAAGTTTATTTGGGTCAAAGGGTTTTACCATCCAGCCAGTTGCCCCGGCAGCCTTACCTTTTGCCTTCATGTCGTCGCCCGCCTCTGTGGTAAGCATTACGACTGGGGTTTTGCTGTAAGACCCAAGGCCTCGTAAGTTTTTTATAAGGGTAAGACCATCCATACGAGGCATGTTTTGATCAGTCAGTACAAAATTAAACTGCTGACTCTTACATTTATCGAGCGCTTCTTGCCCATCTTGGGCTGTAGTTACGGTATATCCAGCGCCTTTAAGGGTCATTTCTACCATTTGACGAATCGACACCGAATCGTCGACAACTAAAATATGCTTGCTCATGTGCTCACTTCTCCTAAGTATGTCATTACTGACGGTGCTTCCTGTTCCTTTTTAGCTTAGAACAATTCTACCTCACCCGCGTCCATAGACGTTGCAGACACGGGGTTGTGATCATTTTTACCTTTTTGTGCGAGCCCTTTTTGATACTCGTTTAACGCTCTTACGAAGCTTTCGGTATTGTTAGCGTTTAATGTAGCCAACTGCTCTAAAATAAACTTGAGCATATCTTGGGTATACTGGATATGCTGGCCGTTGATATCGCCGAATTGCATTCCTCGAATAGCGGTATTTATCGAGTCATCAAGCTGTGAACCTATATCTTCAATTTGTTTGGTAGTAATAAGGTCTGCTTCTGCCTTTCTGATGATTTCAGCCAACTGCTCACTAATGTGGGCTTTGGCATTAACAACTTGCGAAATGTCTTGCGAGGCTACAAATTCTGCTGTGTTGGTGAGTTTGTCTACCAAACTGCGAATATTCTCAACTTGGGTTTTAATTACGTCGCTAAACTGGGTCGAGCGAGTGGAAAGTGCTCTAACTTCATCTGCAACTACAGCGAAGCCCCTTCCTGCCTCCCCCGCTCTTGCCGCTTCTATCGCTGCATTGAGCGCGAGTAAATTTGTTTGTGCAGCAATATCATCAATACCACTTAGTGCATTGATCACGGTAGGCATCGCCTGTTGTATAGTTTGCACCTGATCCATAAGGTGCTTGGTTGACGAGGACATTTGCTCGGTTGAATCGATAAATTGGGTCAGAGTTCCGTCAGTTTCTTGCGCGAAATTGCGCATACGATCGGAATAAGATTGCGTATGAGCTTGGTCTAAGCTTAGCAAATCTTCAATACACCCTATTTGGTTTGAAACTAACGCTTTCAAGCTGCTAAAAGCGTTAGACAAGGTTTCTACCGCATCATCTTGCGTCGATTTAATGGAAGACAAGTTGGAATCGCATGTACTCAGTGAAGCAGAAAGTTCTTCACTGGCTTTTTTGATGTCTGCCCCCCCTTTACTCTCGCTTTGCGCGAGAGGCCCGCTGTCTGGATAGATCTCTTCGTTTTCATCCATTGATCTTGCGTAAACGAAAACGCTAAAGACAACCACGCCTGTTAATACCGCAAGCGCCGTGAGCGAAGACACAAAAAAGAATAAAGCCCAAGAAGCAGCAACGCCCACTCCCGAAACTACATATATGCTCTTCAAAGCCCCTTGCTGCGTTGGAGGTAAGTTATTTAACGACAAAAAGCTCTCCTTAAAAAAAGCTCTGTGATCGAAAACCAGCAGAACTCTTTCATAATTACGATGTTACTTAGTTAACGAATTACAGAGCGTGACGCACGCTAGATAAGCGCCAAAGACAAAAAGCCTAGCGCAAAGACAGCATAGCTTTATTAATCTAGATAGATAACAAAGTTACATTTAACTGGCTTTGACCGTATCTGGCTGTACCCATATAAAGTAAGCGTAGTATCCATTTTGAGAAGTAGGCAAGAACATGCATAAATTTTTTATAAAAAAGGCATTTGGGTCGCTATTTGTGTCTAACTTGTAAGTATGTGCAACTCTAAAAGAGTGACCGTGTATGGACGATTGAGATATTGATAAACTAAAAGGCGCAGCAACAAAGCGTTAAAAATTAATTAAAAAATCTTGTAACGTTGCAGTTAGGATTGAGATAAAGCGTGACAGGCGTTACGACAAGGGAGCTTTTGGAAAATTGTAGCCCTTCATCATTTTGCTGAGCAAAAGACAGATTATCACTTAGAGAGTAATCTACACGCCCCATCTTTACTAGACGAATACCCGTCACAATGTTTTCAACAAACACTACATCAAAACCCGCATCAGTAAATTGTTGTGCAAACGCAGAGTCCTCTTTTGTGCGCAATAACGCTACACTCCTGCCGGCGAGCTCATGTAGTGATTGCCATGAAAACGTATTTTCTTCTGCTAAGCGCACTAATCCAATACTAACTTTACTTTTAGACAGGACAATCGACTGAGACTTTATGCTCTCAACAACGGGATAGAAACTTGCGCACCACTCCCCTGACCGAATAATTGCTGCCGCTCGCCCTGGGGGCGCATAAACAGCTTGCCATGTTATGTCGTCGCTAAGTGCAGCTTTTCGCAACAGCTCAAAAGCTATACCGTCACTTGATTCCTTTGACGTGGTAAAGGGCGGGTACTCAATAGCTAACACGTCAATTGTTTTCGCCTGGCCAGCCGTAGGCATCTGAAGAAGAGCGCCAATAATTATAAGTAAGCCTGAAAAACGCATATATGGAAAAGGAGAAGAGTAAACTGAATAAAAGAGTAGCAGAACGATTCGAGGCTTGCACAAAGAGATGATAATTCACAATAGAATTGCAACTCGCGGCGCAGCCGCAGGGGCACGTTAGCGTGCGCCTGGTTTTCCAATCGTCGGAATCAAAAAAACCCTCGCATTTCTGCAAGGGCTTCTAAGAATGGTGCCTCGACCCGGGATCGAACCAGGGACACGCGGATTTTCAATCCGCTGCTCTACCAACTGAGCTATCGAGGCTGAAACTTGTTAGCGTTCTAGGCGTTAACTGCCTGTCCTGCTGTGGGTGCGTATTAAACGGTTTTCGCTTTCACAAGTCAACCGTTTTTCTCGCTTTTTTTGCGCTTTTATTACTGTTTGCGCATTGTTTGCTCAAAAAATGCTTTTTTGCTTATTTTTCAGGCGGAACATAGCCTTCAATCGTAGGCTCTACGTCGTCAAACAAGTAGGCCGACATTTTTTCTTCCAAAAATGAACGGGCATTCGGCTCCATCATATTTAACTTATGTTCGTTAATTAGCATGGTTTGTTTCTTTTGCCATTCGGCCCACGCTTCTTTAGAGATGTTATCGAAAATACGCTTACCCAGTTCACCCGGATAAAGTTGGAAATCTAAGCCGTCTGCCTCTTTTTGAAGCTTGCGACAAAATACCGTTCTTGCCATGTTATTTCCTTTCGTTCGCTATCTGCTTAGCAATGCATAAACAGTACGCTGTTTATGCTCAATTCACTAGCTGCTGAATAATTTTGGTTGTCGGTGCCGCTAAACCAACTTCAATGGGCTCGTTTAACGAAAACCAGCGAGATGCCGTCTCGGCAACGCGTTTTGATGGAGCGGAGTTTACCACGGCCACTACCGGGGTGATATCTAAATGAAAGTGACTAAAGGTATGTCTGAACCCTTCTAGTGCTCGAGTCTCATCTACAACTATGCCTCGCTTGTTTAGCTGTGCAACCCCCTCTTCTAGTGAAGACACCTCTATGAAACCATACAAGCCCCCCCATAATCCCGTTGATGGCCGCTGTTCTAAATACACCTGGCTATTGAACTGCGCCACTATCATAAAAGTAGATTTTTCTGGCAGCGCTTTTTTAGGTTTTTTGCCTGGATAGTCAGTTTGCGCGCCTTGTGCGTAAGCAATGCAGTCGGCTTGGAGCGGGCAGTCATCACACTTTGGTTTGCTACGCGTACAAATCATTGCGCCTAAGTCCATCATCACTTGGGTATAGTTCGCACAACGCCCATCTTCTGGATTAGCAGGTGTGTTTTTCTCGGCGACTTCCCAAAGCTGATTCTCTACTTTTTTCTGTCCCGGCCACCCACCTATTGCGTAGTAGCGAGCCAGCACGCGCTTCACATTCCCATCTAATATAGGGAAGCGCATATTGCGGGATAGCGACAATATAGCGCCTGCGGTAGAGCGTCCTATACCGGGTAAGTCCATGACTTCTTCAAGAGTGTAAGGAAATTCCCCGTTATATTTGTCTACTAACGTGTTCGCAGCTTTATGTAGGTTCCTTGCTCTTGCGTAGTAGCCAAGCCCTGTCCAATGGTGAAGCACGTCGTCTTGGGATGCTTTAGCCAAGTGCTCTACGCTAGGGAACGATGCCATAAATCGTTCGAAGTAAGGGATTACCGTGGTAACTTGGGTTTGCTGGAGCATAATTTCCGACACCCACACTTTATAAGGCGTAACGTCTTGCTGCCAGGGCAAATGCTTTCGCCCGTTTTTGTCGAACCATGCAAGCACTCTTTCTGCAAAGCTACCTGTGTGTTGTTGTTCTGTCATAATCATCTATAAGCTAATGAATACCGTTCGGTCGTTTGTCAATAATGCTTGTTCACTTACAACGTTTGGTCGCTTTCTGCGTAGCAACCATTCATTAAAAAGCGCGCTATGGTAGCATGTAACTAGCCCGTTTATTGTTAAGGAGCACACGTGTCTGTGCAGCACCCTGTTTTATTTTTTCCCGGTACGCTTTGCGATGAGCGCATTTTTATGCCCCTTTGGCGCACTTTAACTATCGCGCAGCGTCGCTACGTACCGCTTCAATGGGCAGCATCACAAATAGAGATGCTGGCATTAAGCGAAGATCGTATTCTTGAAAATGAAAAAGTGCATCTTGTAGGTTACTCCATGGGTGGATTTATAGCCGCCTTAGTGGCACAGCGCAATCCTGCCAATATCGCCTCGGTAACGTTAATCGGTTACAACCCAGAAGGTTTGTCAAAAGAAGAAGTTGCCAAGCGTAAACAACTGACCACTATGCTTAAGCAAGGAAACTTTAAACCCGACAACGATGCTTATCTTTCACGATTTATACACCCTTCTCGTTTGAAGGATGAACATGTGGCTGGCATTGTAAAATCCATGGCGCAGGATTTAGGGAAAACAACCTTACTTAATCATACGCTCGCCACTACGCCACGAGAAAGTACCGTTGATGCGCTGGCAAAGATCAATGCGCCAGTTACCTTTATTGCAGCACAGCAAGACGCTATCGCCCCGGCGCAAGCGATACAGCAGCTGAAAGGCAAGCTACCAAAAGCCGCGTTTCACACTATCAGTGATGCAGGACATATGCTGGTACTTGAGCAAACTGAAGCGGTTGCATCTATTATTGCTAAGCAAATTGGCGTATAAAATTACAGCATTTTTACTACTCTAGCGTTGCATAAGCCGTGGGTAAGTGGATAATGCGCCACCAGAAAATTGGGTTAGAAAGGCATTGCAAATGAGGCAATTCAAAAGTCAGGCGGAAGCTGAAGCCGCCGGAGTATACGTAAGCAAAGTAAAAAGCTTCGTGAAACGCGAAGGTAGACTTACTAAAGCACAAGAAAAAGCGCTAGAAGATTACTGGCCAACCAAGGGCATTGACTACGCTGAAGCACCGTTATCGTTGCCAGAGATTTTTGGCCGAAGTGCGCCTGTTGTTGTAGAAATTGGCTTTGGTATGGGCAAGTCATTGGTTGAAATGGCCGCAAATGCACCTGAGAAAGACTTTATCGGCATTGAAGTTCACCGTCCAGGCGTTGGCGCATGCTTAGCTGAAGCAAGCGAACAAGGCGTCGAGAACTTGCGTGTAATGGACCACGACGCGGTTGAAGTGCTAAAAAATATGATCCCAGACGGTTCAATATCTCGCCTCCAGCTATTTTTCCCAGACCCATGGCACAAAAAGCGCCACCACAAGCGTCGTATTGTACAACCTGAATTTGTTGAATTAGTTCGTACTAAATTAGCCATTGGCGGCTGCTTTCATATGGCGACTGACTGGGAGCAATACGCAGAGCACATGGCTGAAGTCATGAAAAACGCAAACGGTTACATCAACACTGCGACAGATGGCGACTATGTACCTCGCCCGGACTATCGTCCAATCACCAAGTTTGAAACCCGCGGCCAGAAGCTAGGTCATGGGGTGTGGGATTTAATATTCGAGCGCACTAAGTAATGATCTTATCTCCTCAAAGCCAGCTGTTAGAACGCAATATTTCACTGTTCGAAAAAGGTAAATGGGCGTTTATCAACCCTTCCGACGCTTACTTCCTAGATAGTTTAAAATCACAGGAAGTTACCGTTGTTCATCAGTATTTTGATGTGTTTTCAGAGTCTGTGCGGGTTATTCCCTCAGCGTCATTTGATAGCAGAGATATTAGCCACAAAGGTTTTGAGGTGACTCAAAAAGTCGGTAATCATACTCATATATTTGCGCCCTTTGTGACGCTTGAAAATTCACATACCGATGTGATGATTTTCTTACCCAAAGCTAAAACGCATTTTCAGATGCTGCTAAGAATGGCTGCAGGTATGGTCGGGCAACACGGTCATATTCACGTTGTAGGCGAAAATAAAGGCGGTATAAAAAGCGCTGCGAAATTGATGCAGCAATATGGTACGACACAAAAAGTCGACTCGGCGCGTCACTGCAGTCTTATTACCGTTGTGGTAGATGAACCTCATATCGCGTTTGAGGCCGATGCGTGGGTGGATATAAACACCTACACCGTTGAGGGCACATCATGGCAAGTAGCCACAATGCCTGGCGTGTTTAGCTATAAAGAGCTTGATGCAGGTACCGAGCTATTATTAGAAAAACTCTCGTCCTCACTGAGTGGTGAAATACTAGACTTTGCGTGTGGTGCGGGCGTCATAGCGAGCTATATTATGCTGAAATATCCGCATTTAAAATTGCACCTCACAGATGTGAGCGCGCTGGCGGTTTATTGTAGTGCACTGACGCTTGCGGAGAATCAGTTGTCGGCCACCTTGTACGCTGCTGATGGTTTGCATGGTATAACGCAAAAAATACAGCACATCGTTACCAATCCACCTTTCCATACTGGTGTAAAAACAGACTACACGATCACTAAACGTTTTATATCAGATGCGAAATCCTGCTTGTCTCGTGGCGGTACCATGCAAATGGTTGCCAACCGCTTTTTACCTTACCCTGGATTGCTGTCAGAACATTTTCAAACGGTTTATACAACAGCACAAACTTCACAATTTTCTGTTTATCAGGCCGCGTTGTAATTAAAAAAACCATAAGCTTGTGCTAATTTAGCATGACTGTCTGATGTTAAAGCCATTGAGTGCTCTGCTCGGTGGCTTTTTATGCGGTTCAAACCTTATAACATAATAAGTGCACTGTGCATTAAGCTCTGGGAGAGCACCTGTGAATATTGTATTTGCTATTTCGGAAGTGGAAGAACTGGTGAAAACCGGCGGCCTTGCAGATGTGGGGAAAGCCCTTCCTCTTGCACTTCATGCGTTAGGTGAGGATATTACTATTGTGATGCCCTACTACCGTGTACTGGATGAACAACTTAATTTAGCCACGGTAACAGAACCGCAAACCTTGTTTACTGAAGGCCAAGTTTACCATTTTAATATTCGGTATTTGCAGTGGCACGATATTCCTATTTATTTCGTCGACTCACCCGAGCATTTTATGCGAGAGGGACTCTATGCTAACGCATTTGATGCATACGACGATAACGGAGAGCGATTCAGTTTCTTCAGCGGTGCAGTTCTACAAACGCTAAAAGCGATTGATAAACAACCAGATGTCATCCATTGCCATGACTGGCACACGGCTATGTTGCCGTTCTTACTCAACCATGAAAAGTCAGGCTATTTCAAAGATACCGCAACTGTATTCACTATTCATAACGCGGCTTTTCAAGGGGTGCATAAGCTCGACACCATTCCATATCTTCGCCATCATCCCGATATCTCAAATCAAGTGCATGGCGGATATGTCAATATGCTTCAGTGCGGTATTGAGTTCGCAACGAAAATTACTACCGTTAGTCCAAATTACGCAAAAGAGTTATTAACCGATTTAGGCAGCCATGGCCTTCACGAGCGTTTAGTTAAACGGCAAGCAGACTTGAGCGGCATACTGAATGGCTGTGACTATACACAGTGGAATCCTGAGACCGACACATTTTTGCCAGAAAATTACAGTACCGAAAACTTTCATGCGAAAACATCGTGTAAACGCGTATTGCAGGAAAAATGTGGACTGCCTGATAACGCTGATATACCGCTAATCGGTATGGTATGTCGCCTTACCGAACAAAAAGGCTTCGGTTATATTCTCCCGATTTTAGATGATCTGATTAAGCATAATGTTCAAATGGTGATTGTAGGAACCGGCGATCCGAAAGTGTGCATGGATTTAGGTGAGTTTGCCCAACAGCATCCCGACCAATTTGCTTTTATTAACGGATTTAGCTCAGAACACGCCCATCTTGTTGAGGCGGGCGCAGACTTCTTCCTCATGCCGTCTCAGTTTGAACCCTGTGGCTTGAATCAGATGTATAGCTTAGCCTACGGTACCATTCCAATTGTGCGCTCTGTTGGCGGTTTAAAAGATACGGTTATCGACCATAGCAATGACCAAGAAGGGACTGGGTTTGTGTTTGACGATCCTACGCCTTATGCTCTTTTGACATGTATTCGCCGCGCACTGCTTGCCTATTATGAAGATAAGAATAAATTCAGAGAGATGCAGCTGCGGGGAATGAGAACACGTTTTACGTGGGAGGCCGCAGCAAAAGACTATCAACAGCTTTATACATCTCTTTGAAGCTCGCCGTTTTTGCCATATTAATTATTGTTTATGCGCGTCTTTCCTTTTGTAGAATAATGCGCCACTATTGTTCTATGGAAGACGTGCACGGATTGTATGCAAAACGGATATGACAGATAACGCAGTTAAGCTTTCTATTAGAAGCCTTTTTCTTTGGGTAGTAATGTCTATTACTACGTTTTCACTTGCCGTTTTGTCGACGCTCGCTGTATATACTCAAATTGAAACATACCGAAATGAGCTTGAGTCAAACGCACTCATGCTCGCAAAACTGGTCGCAAGAAGTGCCTCTACCTATCTCGATGATGAAACACCCGAACGCATCGAAAGTGCATTGAGCAATCTTAGCGCAGCGGAGCTTGTTTTAAACGCCCACGTGTATAAGTTACAAAGCCAATCATCTGAACCTCAAATATTTGCCTCCTATAATAGAGAAGGCCAGCTACTGCTTGGCGGAAAAGAGAGTCAGTTACCTTCCCTTTTCATGGCGCCTCAGTTTGCTGATAACGGTCACTACTTGGAATTAAGTGCCAAAGTCTTCGACACAGAAACCAATATTCAGCTGGGCTGGATATATTTGCGAGTGTCATCAGATAACTTCAATGAGCTCGTTGGAAAGTCAATTTGGCTTAACATAGCAGTAGCACTTGCTTTGCTTGCCATTAGTTTCTATTCAGCAGTGCGCTTGCAGCGCGTTGTGACCGGCCCCGTGGAACAAATTGCTAGTTTCTTACAGCGTACATCCCGTCAAAGGGATTACTCTGCAAGAGCTGACCGTTCTAGTATCCGCGAGCTAGATATACTGGCTGATGCAGTAAATGTCATGCTTTTTCGCATGCAAGAGTATATGCAAAAGCAGCGTCAGGCCGAAGAGCAGCACAGAAAGCTTAATGCAAGCCTTGAAGATATGGTGAGTCATCGAACCACAGCATTAAAAGACGCAAACCAAGAACTAATTCAAACGCTAGAGAAGCTTCATCAATTCCAGCGACAAATTGTGCAAAATGAAAAAATGGCGTCTCTGGGTGATATGGTTGCGGGTGTTGCCCACGAAGTAAACACGCCAATTGGCTTAGGCGTTACAGCATCTACCATGATGTTAGATAGACTTGAGGTTATCCAGAAAGACTTCGACAACAAGACGCTCAAGGCCAGCGCAATGAAGCGCTTTTTAGATGAAAGCAAAGAAAATCTGAACATCATTTATCGGAATTTGAACCGAGCAGCAGAACTAATTAGCAGTTTTAAGCAAGTTGCGGTGGATCAAACGTCAGAATCTAGCCGAAGTTTTTGCGTTGTGCAGCTAGTTAATGAGATACTACTGTCATTGCAGCCTCGACTAAAAAAATTAAAACACAACATCAACGTAAATTGCGACCCTACCTTAAACGTTGAAACGAAGGCTGGCCCAATAAATCAAATCTTGATTAACTTAATTATGAATTCAGTTATTCATGGGTTTGAATCAATGGAAGAAGGCACAATAGACATTAGTGCCGAGTTAGTTAGTGATAATAAACTCAAGCTTGTTTATACCGATAACGGTAAAGGCATTCCACCTGAGATCCGCAAGCGAATATTCGACCCGTTCGTTACGACAAAACGAGGTCAGGGCGGCTCAGGACTAGGCATGCACTTAGTTTACAACTTGGTGACGCAAGCGCTTAATGGTTCGATATCGATAACCAGTGAGGAAGGCGAAGGAGTGGAATTTATAATTGTATTCCCCGTTATTAATGCGAAAACCTCGTAATAGTTGTATAAAGTATGAACTTTTCTTGTTTTTTATTGGCTAACCCCAATATCTTACTGTTAAGAATATTCACAAGTTACTTGCAATCAAGTGTATGAATATTAAAATTTAACCAGTTAGTTGCTTAAATCGTATTTTAGAAAGAGTGTAGAACACCATGCAGACGCCAAATGTGTTAATTGTTGAAGACGAAGTGGTAACCCGTACCACGCTTAAGAGTTTATTTGAAGCGGAAGGGTATAATGTATTTGAAGCCGAAAATGGTGATCAAATGCATGATTTCTTCGAGAATCACGCTATTAACTTGGTGATTATGGATATTAATCTTCCAGGGAAAAATGGCCTTATTTTGGCGCGCGAAGTGCGTGACCGTAAAAATGTAGGTTTAATTTTCCTTACTGGTCGTGACAACGACGTGGACCGTATTTTAGGTCTAGAAATTGGTGCAGACGATTATTTGACTAAACCATTTAATCCTCGCGAGCTAACTATTCGCGCGCGCAACTTACTCTCTCGCACAACTAATTCTGCTGAAGACGACGATTTACCAAGCCGCGTAAGCTTTAACGGCTGGACACTTGATGGCGATAGCCGCTCATTGATTTCTCCTAACGGCAAAGAATTCCGTTTACCACGCAGTGAGTTCCGTGCTCTTCACCTTTTCCTTAGTAACCCAGGTAAGATCCTTACCCGCGAACAGCTTATTATGGAAATGACAGGCCGCGAGCTGCGCCCTAATGACCGCACGGTAGACGTAACCATTCGCCGAATTCGTAAGCACTTTGAATCAGATCCTACAGATGAAGAATTGATCGTAACTATTCACGGTGAAGGCTACCGTTTCTGTGGGCAAGTTGACGGCTAAGTTAATACCTTTGCCAGTATTGAATCTGCAAGAAGCCGCTACAAAACGTAGCGGCTTTTTTATAGGTAAACCTTAAGAAGCCATATCCCACGTTAGCGAGCTTAAGCGACAGAGCTGCGCGCACGGCAGCTCTGTAAAGTGCTTTATTTATATTGCTTCAAAAAGGAATGAATACCGGTACATTTTTTCCTCTAACAGGAAAGCTTTGTGCGTACTTGGGCTCCATGAGTCATCTCCTCCAACTCCCATATGTGCATGGTCGATATAAACAAAGATGCAATCTTGCGGGGATAAATCACTGGTGTGTTTAGCATTATCAAGTTGTGCCTGACCATATTCACTGACGTTAAAGTAGAACTTTCCTTGCGCTTGCAAACCCGCAATATTTAATTGCTTACAGTCGCTTCGCAAACCGTTATCAGTTGGAAAAATATATCGCGTTTGCAATTCATCAATTGTCAGCGCGTAGTGACCATAACGGGCCGCGGCCTTTCTATCCGGATAGTTCTCAAACGGGCCCAAACCCAACCAAGAAACGGTTAAATGATTTTGCTGCAACTCGGTCTGAGCGGGTACTGCAGTTTGCAAACCAATTCTAGGCATAGGCGGTAAGCTATCATCTAACAGCACTTCTACGTCCACTTTCAGCTTCGCTTGCCTGTTAATGGTATACGTCCACTTAGTCGCCGCCACGAGCATATCAGCGTGATGATATTCAAATAACGATGTTATACGCACATCGCTGGTACTCTGTTTTACGTCAATATGGGTGCAAGTGCGTCCCCATTGCCCTATACCGGCACGACGCCAGCGTGACTCCCACGCATTTGGATCTGGGTTATCGACTTCACTCACACCAATATCGTTATCTAGCGGAGCCCTGAAAAAGTTGTCTTCTAGGGGTGCGCTAAGGGTCTCATTCCCGTTTTTAAGCCATGACGTTAACAGCCCGCTTTTACTATTGAAGCTGAACACCTGGTTTTGCACACTAACAAGCAGCACGGCATCTTGCGCTTCTACACCTATATCTGCTTTGACGCTTTCTACGTCTTTATCCGTTGAAGCAAAAGATACAATACCGCTTTTGTTGGCAAGCGCTAATTGCGCGGTATCCATTACGTGCCCCGCGTTCGCCCACGAACAGTCATTAGCTAACACCACGTCGATGTTTAGGTGATAGTCAGCGCCAGCCTTAAACGTAATTTCAGGGTTTATATCAAGGGTCTGTGTTTGCTGAGGAGCGATATCAATGTCGCATTCGCCTTCTGCAATTGCCTTACCGTCTTCAAGTACCTGCCAGCGTAAACGCTCGTTGTCTGTTCGCCTGAATAAGTAGTCGCTTTTTAAAGAAAGCGCGAGGGTATGGTCTTTTTCCACCAGTGAGAAGCTCACGTGTTGCTGGCAATATTTGGCTTCAAACAAGTGCGGATGTGGAGTTCTGTCTGGGAACAGCAATCCATTTATACAAAACTGCCTATCGTTGTCGGTATCACCGAAGTCTCCGCCATAGGCCCAATAGGCTTCACCGCTTTCTGTATGCTTTGTTAACCCTTGATCAACCCAGTCCCAGATAAAGCCACCTTGAAGACGAGGATACGCCTTAAACGCTTTCCAGTACTCATCAAAGCTCCCTAAACTATTACCCATAGCATGCGCGTACTCGCACAGAATAACGGGCCGGTTTTCACCTGGCATCGACAACCACTTCTTAATAGCCCATTTAGGCACCGCGTCGTCTTTAATGTCGGTATCTACCCTTGCATACATTGGCGCAATGATGTCAGTTGCTGTGGTATCCGCGCCGCCGCCCTCATACTGGACTGGTCGCGATGGGTCAAATGACTTAGCCCATCCATACATGGCGTCGTGTGTCGGCCCGTGGCCACACTCATTGCCTAATGACCAGATGATGATACACGGGTGGTTTTTATCTCGCTCAACCATTTGAGTAAAGCGCGCCATATAAGCACCAGCCCAGAGTGGATCACGCGACAACCTGCCCATTGGAAACATACCGTGGGTTTCAATATTGGCTTCATCTACCACATAAAGCCCGTATTCATCACAAAGTTCATACCAGCGAGGGTGATTCGGATAGTGTGCGGTGCGTACGGCGTTGAAATTGTTTTGCTTTAACAGCTTAATATCTTCAAGCATGTCATCTTCGTTAATAGCGTGACCTTTGGTTTGGTGATGCTCATGTCGATTCACGCCGCGAATCAATATTGCTTTACCATTAACAAGCAGCTGACCGTTTTTCATTTCAACAGTTCTAAAGCCCACGTTATAGGCTTCTCGGTCTACTGTGTTGCCACTCTCATCAATAAGGGATACGACAATGCGGTACAGGTTTGGTGTTTCTGCGGTCCAGTGTTTGGGCTCTTTTACAGCCAACGTTTGGAATACCACATCATCCCAACCGCCCTTTTCATCTATACGCTTATTATTGGTACCGGTAATCGCTTGCTCTGTAACAGCGTTATCACCATCAAAAAGCTGGATACCCACTTTAAAGGTAGAAGGTGCATTGATGGCGGTACGCACTGAGACACTTCCGTCTCGATAGCAAGCATCAAGGCTTGGTGTAACAAACACATCTTGAATATGATGATGAGGCTTAGTTATTAGGCTAACATCGCGAAAGATACCGCTTAACCACCACATATCTTGGTCTTCTAAGTAGCTACCGTCAGACCATCTGATCACCATAACAGCAAGGCGATTTTCGCCCTCTACCAGTATCTTTGTAATATCAAATTCAGCAGGTAAACGGCTGTCTTGAGAATAACCAACATATTCTCCATTGCACCATAGATGAAAGGCACTATTCACCCCTTCAAATACGATGTGATTACGTTGTGAAAGCTGCTCTTTTGTGACAGTGAAAACTGTGCGATAGCAACCTGTAGGATTATCTTTAGGCACAACTGGAGGGTTTACCGCAAAAGGATATTTGACGTTGCAGTAAATAGGCTTGTCATACCCTTGCAGCTGCCAATTTGAAGGAACAACGATGGGCTGCCAAAGGCTACCTTCTTCAGCGCTCAATGTTGTAGAAAGTAAACTTTCGGGGACGCTCTCAGGCGCATCAAATAACCGAAAATCCCATTGACCATTAAGGCTGCACGTGCGTGTTTTGATATTGTGCAGCGCATTCTCTAACGAAGTAAAACCATGATGAGGACTGTGAGCATTGATTCGATTTCGCTGAAACACCACGGGGTTTTGCCAATCATTCTGAGCCACTACTTGCGCAACATTAAGCATATTTTATCTCTTACATTTTAGTTACTCTCAATATAGCTAACTTTCAGTGAATCCTTTATGCTCTAATCTTTCATCTATTTATCCAAAACTATCAAATCATATTTATGCAACCTAGTTTCAAAGATATTGTAGACATAGGACCAAGCTGCTTTGAACGCTTTATCGATAGCAGCAATGCACCAGAAATTAGTGAGCTAGAAATAGAGCTTGCCGGATGCTCTAATTTATCAGGCAACTACACGGTTGGACGCGTCTCGCCCCCTAACCATACGTTGTTTTATTGCCTCAGTGGGGAAGGTATATTTCGCACGCCATGTGAAAATATGTCATTGTCTGAGGGGCAGCTTATTATTTTGCCCGCTAATCAGAGTTTCGAAGTATCTATCGTTAGTGAGCAATGGGATATTATTTGGCTCAATCTTGCGGATGTTGAACGTTGGAAACCGCTGAGAAACCATAGCGCTGTAGTTTTAGACAATGTGGCTTTAGAAGGACTGCATCACGCTATGGAGCTTCTGTATCTAGAGCGCGATGTCGAGAGCAGACAGGCGGCGATGCAAATAGTATCAAAATACCTTTACACCATTATCGAGAAACAGCTCGGAGAATGTATAACCGGTGAGCAAAAGGAAAGACGTCAAATCAACAGGCTAAACAGCTTGTTTTCAGCTGTAGATAAACAACTGCAGTTTGATTGGGATATTAAAAGCTTAAGTGAGAAAGCCCATTATTCATCCCCTCACCTTCATAGGCTTTGTTTACAAACCTATGGAAGAAGTCCGAAACAGCATGTCATCCACCTGCGCATGGCCAGAGCAAAAAGCTTACTACTAAGTACCCAATGGCCAGTATCCTATATCGCAAGCTATGTGGGCTATGCAAACGTGTTTACGTTTTCAAAGCGCTTTAAGAAGTCCACGGGCATGTCGCCCACCGAGTTTCGCAATGTAAACGAACAATCATCGGTGAGCTAACAGGTTTTATTAACCTCGTTGAACGGTATAGATAAAATATGAGGGTTGTAAGCTTAACTTCCCGCTATTTTCATTTGGTCAATAAGCACCGACCCAGTCTGCACACTGCCCCGTACATCTTTTTCAGCGCCAATCGCAACAATGCCTTTAAACATATCTTTCAGATTGCCGGCAATGGTTACCTCGTGCACTGGATATTGAATGACACCATTCTCAACCCAGTATCCCGCTGCACCGCGTGAATAATCACCAGTGACACCATTAACGCCCTGCCCCATCAGTTCGGTCACAAACAGACCTGTGCCCATTTCTTTAAGTAATTCAGCATCACTTTGACCCGTATCACCCACTAGCCAGTTGTGAATACCACCAGCATGGCCGTTCGAACGGGTGTTAAGCTTGCGCGACGAATAAGTGGTATAAAGATATGTGGCTAACTGCCCTGCTTCAACAATGGTCATGTCAGAACACGCTACGCCTTCATTATCAAAGCTTGAGCTTGCCAGACCACCTTTAATAAATGGCCGCTCTTCAATATTAAGCCACTCAGGGAAAACTTGTTTGCCTAAACTGTCTAGTAAGAAGCTTGAACGGCGATACAGGCTACCACCGCTAATTGCGCCCACATAATGCCCAAACAGACTAGACGCGATATCGCGATGCAGAAGCACAGGTACATTCGCTGTATTGATTTTACGCGCACCTAAACGGTCAACAGTGGCTTTCGCCGCGTCTTCACCGACAGACGCTGCCGATTGAAGCAGTGCCGCTTTGCGACTTACCGTGTAGGCATAGTCACGCTGCATATCGCCATCTTGTGCGCCAATAACCATACAGCTTAGTGAATAGCGACTGCTTGGATAACCTGCGTTTATTCCATGGGTATTACCGTACACACGCATACCCAGGTTCGCATTATACGATGCGCCATCTGAATTAGTGATGCGCGGGTCGTAGTTCATTGCAGCCGTTTCAGCTTCAATGGCAATTTTGATCGCATTCTCAGTATTAAGCTCTTCTGGGTGATATAAGTCTAAATCAGGAAATTCTGTCGCAATAAGATCTGCGTCAGCTAGTCCTGTACACGGATCTTCACTTGTATATCGCGCAATATCTACGGCCTTTTCTACCGCCAACGTCAGTGCCGCTTTGCTTAAATCTGCGGTAGACGCGCTCCCTTTACGCTTGCCCACATATACGCTGATCCCTAAGCCGCCGTCGTTAGTAAACTCAACGTTTTCAACTTCTTGCATACGTGAAGATACGGCAATGCCCTGCACTTTAGACATGCTGGCTTCGGCTTGGGTCGCGCCTTTAGATAGCGCTAATTTTAGTACATCATCTACGACATTTTGAATGTCGCCTAACTGCTGCTCAATTTGCATAGTAAGTTTCGCTGTCTTAATTCGACTGTGATAGTTACAATTTAGCTAAAGTGTAACACTAATGAGTTTGAAATGAGTGATCAGAAATACAATTCTCCCGAAGATCCTTACTTCGAAGATGCGCAAGCAGATGAGTTCGAAGAGGAAGAGTTAGTCAGTAAAACTGAACTTAAGCGTCAGGCAAAAGAACTTCACAAGCTAGGTGAAACTCTGGTTAACCTGACCGATGCCCATATTGCCACTATTCCCATGGATGAAGAGTTAGCAGATGCGGTGGCTATAGCGCGTAGGGTTAATAAGAAAAAGGATGGTTATCGCCGTCAGCTTCAGTTCATCGGTAAAACCTTGCGTAATCGAGACACCACTGCAATAGAAGAAGCATTGGCTAAGCTTACCCATCAACATCAGGCAGCAAATGCCGCATTTCATGCATTAGAGAAAGCGCGTGAGTCGATTATTGAACAAGGTGACCCTGCCATTCAAAAGCTCATTGAACAGTACCCTGAGCTCGATAGACAAAAGCTACGCCAGTTTCATCGCCAAATTAAAAAAGAGCGTGAAAAGAATGCTCCCCCGAAAGCGTTTAGAGAACTGTTTCAGTATTTGAAGGATGTGATGCACGACGACCAGTAGCCGTTAGCTTCTGTCGCCACAGACAAAAAAGGTTGGAACGACTGTCCAACCTTTTTAGTTTCATCGGGTATTGACTACGGATAGCTATGCGGTACCACCCACAGTAAGCTCATCTATTTTAAGTGTTGGCTGACCTACACCTACTGGTACACTCTGACCGTCTTTACCGCATACCCCTACGCCTTTATCAAGCGCAGTGTCGTTGCCTATCATTGAAATTTTCTGCATCACTTCTGGGCCGTTACCAATTAAGGTTGCGCCTTTCACTGGTGCAGTAATTTTGCCGTTCTCAATAAGGTAAGCTTCCGCGCTAGAGAACACGAACTTACCTGAGGTGATATCTACCTGACCGCCAGCGAAGTTCGGTGCGTAAATGCCTCTATCGATAGACGCAATAATTTCCTGAGGGTCGTGCTGCCCTTCCAGCATGTAAGTGTTTGTCATACGTGGCATAGGAAGGTGAGCATAAGATTCACGGCGGCCGTTACCGGTTGGCGCAACACCCATAAGCTTGGCATTGTGCTTGTCTTGCATGTAACCTTTTAAAATACCGTCTTCAATTAAAACGTTATGTGCGGTTGGCGTACCTTCGTCATCCACTGACAACGAACCACGACGATCGCTTAATGTGCCATCATCAACAACGGTGACACCTTTAGCAGCTACCTGTTGGCCTATGCGGCCACTGAATGTTGAAGCGCCTTTTCTGTTGAAGTCGCCTTCAAGACCGTGACCTACTGCTTCGTGAAGTAACACGCCCGGCCAGCCGTTACCAAGTACAACTGGCATAGCTCCAGCAGGTGAAGCAACGGCTTGCATGTTCACTCGCGCCATGTGAAGTGCATCTTCAGCAAGGTTCTCATAGTAAGGCTTTCCGTTTTCATCTTGTTTGAAAAACGAATAAGCATAACGACCACCAGCGCCGGCTGATCCACGCTCGCGTCTATCACCTTGCTCTAGCAATACCGAGCAGTTCAAACGTACCAATGGACGTATATCTGTGGCTAGCGTACCGTCGCTCCCTGCTACTAGTATTTCTTCGTATACACCGCTCAAGCTCACGACGACCTGATTGGCAGAGGGCTCTTGCTTGCGAATGTATGCGTCGACCGCTTTAAGCAGTGAAATCTTTTCAGCATCTTGCATCGCAAGAATAGGGTTATTCTCGCTATAACGCGCTTCAACGGCTTTTTGGCCTAATGCTGCAACTTGCTGTGTACCGCCACTAGGTGCGATACCACGGGCCGCCTTACATGCTTTAGTTAAGGCTTCCTCGCTTATTTCATCTGAGTAAGCAAACCCTGTTTTTTCGCCGCTGATCGCGCGCACACCAACGCCGCGCTCAATGTTGTAGCTGCCTTCTTTAATAATACCGTCTTCTAGCACCCAGCTTTCATGCTGGCTAGACTGAAAATACAGATCGGCATAGTCGGTGCTGTGACTATGAATAGTAGCTAGCGCCTTCTCTAGCTTTGAAATATCTAGCCCTGAGTCAGATAATAAATGACGCTCAACAGATTTAAACAAGGTGACTCCTGAATCGGTTATGTTCGGCAACCGGCATATTTTGTTTTATGGTCTCTCTTTCTGCAATATCAACTTTGGCCGCCACAAAACCTACGTCGGTTTTACGTTCGGCAAGGGTTTCACCCCATGGCGATAAAACAATGCTATGGCCGTAAGTTTCACGACCGTTGGCGTGCACGCCGCTTTGATTTGCTGCCACCACGAAACACTGTTTCTCTATAGCTCTGGCTTGCAATAATGCATGCCAATGCGCTTCACCAGTACGTTGGGTAAACGCCGCCGGCAATACTAAAATATCAATATCGCCCATTGCAGAAAACAATCCTGGAAAGCGTACATCATAGCACACCGCAAGCCCAATGTTGCCAATTGGCGTGTTAATGGTGACAACCTCAGTTCCTGCCTGCGTTGTCGCCGACTCACGGTAACTTCCCGTATTGTCGTTCACCGACACATCAAACATATGTATTTTGCGATAGTCTGCAAGTACCTCGCCTTCAGTACCATACAACATGCAGGCTGCAGAAAATTTTTCTGGATTATCCGTTTTAACCGGAAATGTACCAGACACGATATAACACTGATATTGAGCAGCCAATGCAGACAAGCGCTGTTGGATCAAACCTTCGCCTTTTTTCTCGGCAATAGTTAACTGACCTTTGTCTTTGCCGCCGAAACAGGCAAAACATTCTGGCAGCACAACCAAACTATTTATTTCAATATTGGCCGCTGCCATCTCTTTTGCCACGTTATCAAGATTTTCATCTACATTGGGCGTAGATGTCATTTGCAGTGCAACTAGATTAACCATCGATCACCTCCATTTTCACCCTGCGTAGGTCATCATCCGTTAGCGGCCGGTCTTGCGGATTAGCAGGAACAGGCGCATTCTGCGCAGGCAAACTAATGTCTTTACTATTACGCTCAACTTCGTCGAACTTAGGATCTTTTATGGTGCCAGTAACGCGATAGTTCACATTCGAAATCACTTTCGCAGAGGTTAGCACTTGGTCGATGGCCAATGCGGCTAATGCTGTAGGTGGTGTTGCTAAAAAATACACCAAGAACGGTAGGTTACCTGTGACGTTTGGCGCAAACGACACATTGTAGTTTAAGCCACCGGTGTTTAAATCTGTGTAACCATTAATTTCTATTTCACCTGCACCACCGTCAATTTCAGTATCGTCGGTGTACGCCTTTCCGTTTACAATATTAAGCGTGCCGCCCATGTCATCGTAAAAAAAGCCCTTTGCGAAAACATCTCTAAAGTCGAGACTGAGTTTTCTAACAATTGAATTTAAGCTAAACAGCGTGAAAATTCGGGAGCCTTTGTCGCTAAGCTCGGTTAAATATCCATCAGACAAAGACCATTCCACGTCGCCGTTCAGTGCTTCAAAACCAAAATCCATGGGGGCGTTGGGCCAGTTAACGTTAAACCTAATATCGGCGCTCGAATCTTTAATACCCGACTCAACGCCATATTCTTTTAACATTTGCCCAACGTCAGGAGACGTTAGCGTACCGTTTAATGCACTTTGTATCTCTCCATCAACGTGCTTCCAGTAACCGCTGGCGGTGATATTGGTTTCGTCTGACTTGAGCAAAAGCTGACGAATGGCAAGCCCGCTATCATCCTTTGCAATATCTAGGGTAATTTCACCTAAGTCGATGCCATGAAAACCGCAAGATTGGCAATAAAAATAAATGGGCGGTAGAGAAATAGGATCGATATTGTACAGTGAATCTTCCTTTGTCGAGACGTGTTCAGTTACAACAGCGGTGCTCTCTACATAAAGACTATCGTTTGATGAGCTAGGCGCCAGTTGTACCGGCTTGTCTAGCGACAAATAGTCTGCGTTTATCTCTATACCTTGCTGCGCTAAATCGCTATTAATCCGAATTGTGGCCCGCGCCTGAGGTGACGCCAAATCTAAAATCCAGTCCTTGTTCCGCTCGGTCGCGTTAAGCTGAGCATTTTTGATCGTGTGTCCGGCAAAATTGAGCTTTTCAGCTTTTGCAAAAATCCGTGACGGTGTACCAAACAAATTGGCACGGGGCGCACTGCGTTCGGAGTCAGCCGTATTTTCCATATCGCTTGTTAGCGCGCTTTTTACTATGGCTTTTTGCTCAGCATCTTCCCCTGCGCCTGAAAGCAGCATATCAATCGTGCTAAACCACGCTTGCACATCGGCTTCGGCCAAGTTTGCGCTGATGCTAAAACCCGTGCCGATATTAGCGATATCACTTTCACCTAACGCGAGATGAGCGCGGGAAAACTGCATTTCCTTGTGCGGTAAAATTCCGTCAAAACGAATACTGTCGCCAAGCGTTGCCACAACATTTGAAGCTTTACTATTGCCCTCGCTACTGATCACGAGAGGCAGTTCACTTCCTGCTGATGTATCAAAGGGTGCTGGCAATAGGCTTTGCGTAGCCGTCAAATCAGCTGTCAAATTTGCTGCGTACTCAAAGCTATCCTTCGATAAAGTAAGATCAACGCTGGTCTTCCACTCACTTTCACCATCAATATAGTCGGTAAGCTCCGTATTCACATAATTTGCAAGTGGGTGTACATGCCAGCGCCCCCCTAACTCAACTGAGAGGTCGTAGGTATCGCTCTGTCGACCTGCCAGTGAAAGGTAGATAGGCTGCTTTAAGAAACGTGCTTGCAGATTAGTGGCGTCAATGTCACCGTTGGTGAACGACACGTCTCCTGATGCTTTATCGAAAAGCATCTTGGTGGTGGCCACATAAACGGGATTATTGGCTAGATGTGCCGTACCAGAAGCCACCACATCTTTACCTTTGAACGGAATATCAAGCTTAATGTCTGCGGAAAGCGGCCCACTAATTTGCACTTCATCCTTAAGTACTTTCCCTAAAGAATTTTCAAGGGATGAGTTCATCATAAGTGCAGTAAGCGCGTCACCGGTTCCCTCACCGGTGGCGTAAATTGCTAGGCGAGCATCAGGTTTAAAGCTTGGAATTGCTGCTGACATATTACTTATTTGCATGCCTGCCAACGTCGCGGTCGGACTCTCCATCACCAAAGCGTTGTTTACAAAATAGAGCGAGAGATCTAAATCACTGAGCGCAGGCCAGTCTGGCGCAAATAAAAAGTCGCCACCTTCGATATCGACATATGCTTGAAAGATGCCCGTATTATCCTCAAAAGGAAAGTCACTGGTCGCGCCATGCCACAGAATGCGCGCACTGCTTATGTCGCCTTTTCCGTTAAAAGCGCGGGTTAGATACTTATCAGTATTTTTCCCCATTACGGCTACCGGAAAAAGATCGCTCACCTCACTTAAGGGGATTGCGCTCACGTCCGCATAGAGAGACATGAACCCCGTAGAGGTATTGAGCTTAAACTGAGGTTTTAGTGTGACCGCATCGCTGTCAAATAGCATGTTACTGCCTTTAACTATCCACTGTTTTTCCTTCCCGCTTGAGGTTGTGGGATAAATGTAGAACTGCGAGGTGAATGAGTGGATATTGAGGTCTTTTTTAATTATCCCGTCCGCGCTCAACACACTATCGGTGCTATCTAAGTAGATTGCTCCATTGTTTTTATACCAAAACAAGTCAGCGTTCAGCGACGACAGCCCTGGAATTTTATCCGTTTTATTCCATTGTAAATCGAACACTTTTGCAGCCAACGAAGGTTCACCGTTATGTAATTGGATCTGCAAAATCGCAAGCTCGCCTTTCGGATCTAGCTCACGTATCTCGTCTTCACCTGTGTCGTCCATAAACAATGGAAGGAGCAGTAAAAATGGATTTACCTGAACAGGCTTAATCGTATTTACCAAGACATCGCCACTTGGCGCAATACTGCCGATAAGGTCGGTTGTCATTGTCTCACCGTTAGAACTAACGACAAGATTGTCTAATCTGACATTCCATCCACCCTGTTTATTTGCCGTGTTGGGTAATACTTGCAAACTCCCGCTAGTGATACCTGTTACGGTTTTTGCGCGACCGCCGCCCCATTCTAGTAAGCTATTATCTAGCTCGGCCTGTACGCTATTAATTTCACTATTGGTAAAGTCAGCCCATACTTCAAAATTAGCTCGACTTTGCGTTAACGGACGCTTCGTTTTTATTAAATCGCTAACCCATGGTGATATATCAAGTTCTTCTGCTTTTGCGTAGAAAACGCCTTCAAATTCCTCGCGCGATCCCTTGATATCAATAACAAACGAAGCAGAATTTGCAGCTAACTCGGCGACTTTTAACTGGCCTAATCCCTGATGTCGCTCGTTATGGTTATTCCAAGACAAGCTTTCTATGTTAAAGGAGTTCGTCTCGTTAAGATGCGTTATCGATACGGCACCGTCTTCAAGCGAGAAGCTTTGTAGCTGCTCCAGGAATAAGCGTTCAAGAGCACTTACGACAGGAAAGTTACTTTTTCCTCCACCTGATAAGCGGTCTGCATCGATATCAAGTTGAAGGCCGCGTAACTCAAAGCGAGTAGAAGAAATAAGTTGATGGCGCAGAGACTCCCAAAAGTCTAGTTCGACGTAAATTTGCCGAATATCAAGCGCGACTGGAGAGGCATCATCTTTAGCTAGAGACACCGAATTAAGTACAATGCTAGGACCACTGCGTTGCCAAACAGCATGCACACTTTTTATAGATAGGTTTACGCCATACTGCTCATTTATATAGTTTTCCAACAAATGTTTGTTGTGCTCAATATGCGGCAGAGCATAGCGTGCAGCGCTTAAAACTAGCGCGAAAAGTACCAGTAATACGGCGAGTAGCAGCCAGAACTTCTTAAGTAAATAAGCAGCTACCGACGAAAAATTTGTCACATTTTGCCTTTGTATAACGTTAATGCATTACATCATGACGACGTCGTACTTATCCTGGTTGTACAGTGTTTCTGTTTGTACCTTAATCTGCTTAGATACAAATACTTCGAGTTCGGCCAGCATATGAGACTCCTCCCCCATTAGCGCTTCTGCTACTTTGGGAGACGCATAAACCACAAATTTATCAGCGTCATAGGCGCGATTAACCCGCACTATTTCACGCATTATTTCAAAACAAATGGTTTCAATAGTTTTCACTGTGCCACGCCCTTTACACACAGGGCACTCACCACAGAGAATATGCTCAATACTTTCACGGGTGCGTTTACGGGTCATTTCAATCAACCCCAACGCGGTAAAACCGTGAATATTAATTTTGGCTCTGTCCTTGTTAGTCGCTACCTCTAGTGAATGTAAGACACGTCGTTTATGATCTGGTTCAATCATATCGATAAAGTCGATAAGGATCATACCGCCAAGATTACGCAGTCTTAGTTGCCGAGCTATTGCTTGCGTCGCTTCAGTATTGGTATTAAATATGGTTTCTTCTAAATTACGGTGCCCAACAAAGGCGCCAGTATTTATGTCTATGGTGGTCATAGCTTCGGTTTGGTCGATGATGAGGTAACCACCAGATTTCAAGTCGACCCGACGTTCAAGCGCGCGCTGCGCTTCATTTTCAACATCGTATAGATCAAAGATAGGTCTATCGCCGGTGTAGTACTCAAGCTTGCCGTTCATTTCAGGCACATATTCTTTGGTGAACTGAAAAAGTTCTTGGAACGATAACTTTGAGTCTATGCGTATTCTATCGAGTTCTGTGCCTACAAAGTCACGCAATACGCGCCGTGCAAGCGGTAAATCTTCATAAAGCACATTAGATTTGCGTTTTTTCATGCGAGACTGAATTTTATCCCAGAGTCTTCGCAAGAAAGCGGCGTCTGACTGCAGTTCATTTTTGCCTACACCCTCTGCTGCGGTGCGCAAAATGAAACCACCGTTTTCATCACAAAACTCTTGCACCAACGACTTCAAGCGCTCTCTTTCGGCTTCTTCTTCGATGCGTTGGGATACGCCTACATGGGTAACTGAAGGCATAAATACAAGATAACGGCTTGGGATAGTAATGTCTGTTGTTAAGCGCGCGCCTTTAGTGCCAATTGGGTCCTTTACCACCTGAACCACAATATCTTGACCATCTCGCACCAACTCGCGAATGTCTTGTTTTTGAATATGGCTTGCCGAGACTTCCTCTGCAATTTCGTTATGAATGACAATGTCCGACGCGTGTAAAAAAGCCGCTTTCTCTAAGCCGATATCAACAAAAGCTGCCTGCATACCGGGCAATACACGGCTTACTTTACCGCGATAGATATTGCCAACCAGCCCGCGTTTAGTGTGGCGCTCGACGTGTATCTCTTGCAATATTCCGTTTTCAATCAGAGCAACCCGAGATTCTGATGGTGTAACATTAATAAGCAGTTCAGCACTCACGACACAACTCCAAATGCGTTGAGTAATTGGCGGGTTTCATAAAGGGGTAAACCTATTACAGCACTTGCGCTGCCATTAATTGATACCACAAATTCCCCACCAAGACCTTGAATAGCGTAACTCCCTGCTTTATCAGCAGGTTCTCCTGTCTCCCAGTATGCGTCAATTTGCTCATCCGTCAATGCTGCAAAAGTCACAGAGGTAGTGATAACTTGGGTCTGTTGCTGCGAATCACTCAATGCGCTGATAGCTGTTAACACCTCGTGCTGCTTTCCAGAAAGCATTCTCAGTATTTTTTTAGAGTCGGCTTTATCAATTGGTTTCCCAACGCTTTGCCCCTCAAAGGCAATTAGCGTATCGCTTGCTAAGATAACGGTACCTGCGGTCATAGAATGCCGTGCTTCTAGCTGAGCTTTAACGGCTTGCGCCTTTTCAGCTGCAAGGCGTGTAACGAGCGGTTGCGGTGTTTCATTGAGGCGCGGCGACTCGTCAATATCGGCAGGATGTATTGTATGCGCAATGTTCATCTGCTTGAGCAACGCGGTGCGTCTTGGTGATGCTGACGCTAATACTACCGATTTAGTCATTGACTTACCTTTGGTTAAAGCAAAAAGAGGGGTGGATCAGGATATAGAAAACTGTCTTCGGGTACGTCTTAGCAGCCAAAATACCCAAGGCCATAGCACCATAGACGTTAAAACTGGCCACAAATAATCCACCTGAAAATAAATATCGGTTAAAAGGTGCTGAACCCAAAACGTCATGAGGTGATAAAGCGATGACATAAGACCAATAATTATCGCCTGCTGCCACACGGAGTAGTTGCGTAAGCGTTGATAGTTTGCCGCCAATATGTACACACTAAGGCTCAACCCTAAACTGTGAATCCCAAGCGTTGTGCCAACTAACACGTCCATTGCCACCCCTGTTATAAAGGCAACACCAACATTAACTCTATGAGGCAGCGCCATGCTCCAATAGGCTAGCACGACCAATACCCAATCAGGGCGATACACGTCGACCTGCGAAGGTAAAGGTACAATTTGAAGAACCAGTGCAACCAGAATGCTTAGCCAAATAACGAGGTTACGTTTACGCATCGGACGCTTTCTCCTCGTTCTCGATTACATCATCAACTTCGGGTTCCGATTTATCTTCATCTGGCTTACTTTGCCAAAGAAGAAGAAGGTGGCGAAGCCTGTCTAAATTAGCCAAAGGCTTAACGATAACCCGGGCAAAAGGCCGGCTTTCATCGCGCACAACTTGCGTGACTTTTGCCACAGGATAGCCTTCAGGAAAAACGTTTCCTAAACCGGAAGAGATAAGCGTGTCGCCTTCTTGTATATCAACGCTGTGGGGAACATGCTCAAGAAAAAGTTCATTGAGGGCACCGCTTCCCGTCGCGATAAAGCGGATGTCGTTGCGAAGAGATCGCACGGGAATGGCGTGGGTAACATCGGCGATAAGTAAAACACGACTGTTTGTCGACCCTACTTCCATTACTTGGCCCACAATGCCCTTGTCATCAAGCACTGGTTGAGATAAGTAAACGCCATCTATGGCCCCTTTATTTATTACCACTTGCTGGCTGTAGGGGTTTTTATCTACAGCCATAAGCTCGGCGACCATTTTTCGCGAGGTCTCTCTCACTGGCGCTTGTAATAACTCACGAAGCTGGGCATTTTCTTTGGAAATAACATCGAATTGCTGCAGCTTCTCACTCAACAACAACAGCTGATTATTGAGCTTTTGATTTTCAGCCAATAGCTGTTCTTGGGACGTAAGACGCTGAGCGCTTTCGCTAAGTAAAAGCCCAGGAAGGTTAGCGATATACTGGAGGGGGCTCATTAAAGAGTTCAGATAAACTCGCGTCGATTTAAAGCCATCCAATTTATGATCGACAAATATCAGTGTCACTGACAAAACAAGCGCCAGTGTTAATCTGATATTTAAAGAGGGCCCACGAGTAAAAATAGTATCCATGATACAAATAAGGCAACCTTACGGTTGCCTTTCCTGTTTATTCGTAGCTAAACAGGTCGCCACCGTGAAGGTCAATCATATCGAAAGCCTTACCACCGCCGCGTGCTACACAGGTCAGCGGGTCATCAGCGATAACTACTGGTATACCCGTTTCTTCCATTAGCAATCTATCTAGGTCTTTCAGTAACGCACCACCGCCGGTTAGCACCATACCGCGCTCTGAAATATCTGAAGCAAGCTCAGGTGGAGACTGTTCCAGTGCAACCATAACTGCAGAAACAATACCGGTTAACGGCTCTTGAAGTGCTTCCAAAATTTCGTTTGAGTTTAGCGTAAATCCGCGAGGTACGCCTTCTGCAAGGTTGCGGCCACGAACTTCAATTTCACGCACTTCTTCACCAGGGTACGCTGCACCAATTTCATGCTTAATACGCTCTGCGGTGGCTTCACCAATTAGTGAACCAAAGTTACGACGAATGTAGTTGATAATCGCTTCATCGAACTTATCACCACCAATACGCACAGAAGAAGAGTAAACAACGCCGTTAAGTGAGATGATCGCAACTTCAGTGGTACCACCACCGATATCAACGACCATCGAACCTTGCGCTTCAGATACCGGTAAACCTGCACCAATCGCCGCTGCCATTGGTTCATCGATAAGGAAAACCTCACGGGCGCCAGCGCCAAGCGCTGACTCTTTAATTGCGCGGCGCTCTACTTGGGTTGAACCACAAGGTACACAAACCAAAACACGAGGACTAGGACGAAGAAAATTATTATCATGCACTTGTTTGATAAAGTGCTGGAGCATTTTTTCTGTGACGTAAAAATCCGCGATCACGCCGTCTTTCATCGGGCGAATAGCACGAATATTGCCCGGCGTTCGGCCAAGCATTCGTTTAGCTTCCGCACCCACCGCAGCCACGCTTTTAGGGCCAGCCGCTCGTTCTTGGCGAATAGCTACTACTGAAGGTTCATTAAGTACGATACCTTGGTCTTTTACATAAATCAGCGTGTTAGCTGTTCCGAGGTCGATGGACAGATCGTTAGAGAACATGCCTCGAAGCTTTTTAAACATGAAGAGTGTATTCCTGTTTCTGTGTTAACGCGTATTTGCAAAGGTGAGATGGCGACGCTTTAACGTGAAGTCGATAGTTATCCGCACACTTTAACAATGGGGGCAATTTTGGGCAAGCGATGCTGTGACTTAGAGCAAAAATAACTGCAATAAAAAAAGCGACATGAGCGCTTACCCTGTAAAGGTATACCACTATACGCGTTTATCAATTGAATCCTAGGTTAGACCCACATAATGACCGCGTAAAAAAAAGAAGGTTCAATACAACGCCAGTTTATTACTTTTATTCGTTATTGATTTGCTCTCTTTTGTAAATGATATTGTCGTTTCCTCGATAAACACCGTAAGTTAGCGTTGCGCTAGGAGGATTATCAGCCTCGCCATCGCCATCCCAATCCCACAGTAACCATGCATCTGGGGGATAACTTACCGGATAGTTACCAGCGCCGTTTGGCGACGATAAACGCATACCTTCGCCAGTAGTATACGCACCTTCACTTAGGGTTCCGTCTTCAGACGAAATCAGCTCACCGGAAGCGTCGGTAATGTTAGCGTGTTCAAAATCAGTACAGCTATCATTAGCGTTTATTCGCCACGTTTGACCGTCCCAATATTGAGTGCGAAGCGGCAGTAACAAAGCTTCATCTGCTCCGCCATAGTTGTTTATCAACGTGGCTCGGGCATACGCAAAACTAATTGCGCCTCCGAAATCGTCAACACATGAACCACCGCAAGAAAGCCCATTAAAGTTTGCACCTTCTATTTGTCCGCTATCTGCCACCAGCACAATAGCGGCATTAATATATGCGCCATCGAGCGCTGTGCCGCTCAAGCGGCTAAATGTTATGTCATTATCAGAAAAGCTAATTTGCCCTGTCGCTCCGCTTTGAGGCCACCCTATCGCGTTTATGTTTTCTAAACGGTCCAGCAAACTTCCTTCGTGCTCAACCTGTAAACCGAGACTGGTAAGCTTGTCAAAGCCATCGTAGTAATTTACCGTGCGGCTGCCATTTTGGTTAAGGGCAGTAAGAGAGAAGCTCACTTCGCTAATTGGCTGACCAAAGTAGTTGAACGCATCATTCGCCGTACACGCCGCCACTACATTTCCCGTCAGTGCAAAATTAGAGGGCGCAAACCTGCCCACATTGTTTACCTCGCCAAGTACGGTAGAGTTTGTTAAATACGCACTTTGCGCAGCGACAGATATAGTACCAACCTCATCGTAATTTAAAGCCAAGCTAACTATACCTTCGTTATCAAAATTAACGGCAGTAGCGCTTAATGAACCTGCTGTCCCACCTGCTGGCAAGATTTGCTGAGGGGTCAGAGTAACACTCCCTGAATAATGTTCGGCTGTGTTGTTATTAGCTAATTCTGCGAAGTTATCCGGTATACCGTCGTTATTGCTGTCTTCGCCATCAACCCACTGCACAGTACGAAGGCCTAGTACAAAATCTTCTCCCGTGCGCTTCAGCAGTGAGCCATTCGCGTTAGTCGCATATCCGTTGAGATTAGTACTGGTTCCACTGTCATTTAAAATGTCCATTGCGAAACCGAAAGGGCGAACTGTGAAGATATTTGAAGACCCAGATATTGCTGTTCTGTCAGTGATGATTCCCGTAAGCGACAATTCACCCGCGTCAGGATACTGCACCGTAAACTCAGCGCGAGAGTTTGCATCGAACTGCAGCGCGAATGTTTCAGCTGACAACCCCAGTTTATACGTATTGTTGTTATTAGTTAGCGCTAGCTTGTTCGAGCAATTGCTAGCGCTTGCGCAATTGTATTTAAGGTCAACATCCACAACTTTGTTTTTCAAGAGTTCGGAATTGCCACACGCCTCTACAGCATAAGTTTTACCGTTAAAACCTTGGTCAGATGGCTTGCCCGATAGTTGGGTGACTATGGTCGCATTGTTGTCGGTAAGGTTCTTAAACACTAAACCATCGTCTTCAAAATTAATCTTACACCCTTCGATCCCCACTTCTTTTCCGCCAACAAAACAGCGAAGCTGGGACGATGGCGTTTCACCTAGCGTTGCAATATTTGTATCGTTTCCTCTCAAACTTTCTAGGGCTAACGAAATTTGTCCAGTAAACGAGACGACATCGTTTCCACTCCACTTAAAATTGTTACTATTTTGAGGTGACAGCTTAACCGTTGAAGGCTGAGAGTAAATAAGGTCGCAATTCACATCAGCACAGGCTTTAAGCGTTATCTGTTTTGCCGCGCAGCTACTTCCTTTGTTGTCCGCTAACTCATAGCGATAGTGATTTAATACCTCGATAACCTCTCGACCGCATATGCCGGGAATGTTATTAGGTACTTCGTTCGCAGTTACTTTAAGAGGCGCAGGAATATCTACTTGGGGCGAAGCAACAGACCCAATCCCCCCGCCGGCGTTAAATCGCCCAACAATGGTTTCATCACCTACGTTAGCAAATGTTATCGTGCCTTTGGCAATAACTAACGCTTGGGGGTTGGAGCCATCAATGAGGACGTCACCATCTACATAAATAGCTAAATAGGCGCCATCAGCGACGGTGACATTAGCACTAGCCATAACAAAGCGGGTGGGTTGGCCAACTGGATTTGTACCTGGGTCGGAAATATAAATGCGTGTTGGAGCAACAACGTTATAGTTTCCCGCTGCCATCAACACATTCTGCCTGTTGAAGTAGTAATTCCCCGCTAGATTACCTGCGACTATTTCGGGACCGCTATCATCAACAGTAATACTAGGTATTGCTCTAGCCTGTGACTCAGTCAGTGAGTCTGTGTTATTCACGATACAGTCAGCACCAGGCTCTCCACACTTAGGATAATCTGCTGTACCAGCTGTTCCTCCGGGGATTAATTGGGTTGCGCTTAGTACGCCGCTGTTTTCATCGATAATACGGCTATTAGCGGGAAGATTAATGGCCGAGCCGCCAAATGCTGCTACCGCGCCAGGAAATGCCACGTCACAACTTGGCACTTCACCACTAAATACAAACTCTGATGTCATGGCCAGAATACTGGCCTCTTCTTCGGCGTGATTACGTTCTGAATCTAAACTTCGGTCTTCATCAACACGAAGCCCCAATCTATTTTTGTTTACCTGACAACTGCGCAGCCAGCCTCCGTCTTGACCGTTGCGGCTAATCTTACTCGCAGCGACTAACGGCGTTTGCGTATAATTATTTTTAAAGTTATTTAGAAAACAGCCGTCACTCCACCCTTTAATGAGCACATCCGCAAAATCTGCCTCCCAAACCACCTCGACACCATTGTCGTCAAAGAACCTGCGATCAAACCCTTCCGTGGTAGCCATATAAGCAACGGTTTCGGGTCGTGTTACAGGTTCATAATCTGTTTCTGATGCTTCCAAGGCGATGTAGTAGGAAGGCGCTTCATATTTTGCTGCAATGGTTAGAAATGGCAGTAAATGTTCATTGGGCGGCTTCTTCCCATTTACGTCCACTTGATTATTCACGGTTTGAATAGAATGGAAAAATACTGGCCGCTCACCAAAGTCTGTTTGTAATGGCACTTCTGCATATCGCGCATCCTCAGTACCCGGAACTAATGGCCCTGATGGAATATACCAAGGCGAGTTGGTAGAAGCTTGGATAGTAGTAGCATCCAGCTCCATTTTTCCTACTTCAACAATGTCTCCGTCAGGGAATTCGTGAACGCCGTAGGCGATGGCTAAATAATGCCCACCCATTGTGATATGAGGGCCATCTTCACCAGAGGGCTCAAGCGGCAATGCTTCAAAACCAGTTCTGGTGACGTTGCGAATTTTGACTATAGCAGGGTTATCACCTTGGTTTGTTGAGAGCATAAATACGGCTGGTGGCTCATCGTAAACCTGAGAAAAACTAATTGTGGTCCACTCTGCCTTGTTATAAGTATTTTGAAGTTCAATGAACCTGCCTTCAATTTGAGGTACGGCAAGCACCGGAAGTGCTAATACAGATAGCATCCCAATGAAAAGGGCTCGAACAAGAGATATTCGGTATGTCATTATTCTTCCTGCCTTACTTCAACAAGCACGCGTTTTGAGGTTTCAAGTTGGCCTACACTGCAATGCGCTTCGGCCCCTAACGCATAAACCCTAATTTCACCGGCGGCCACTTCAGGCTCTTCAACCTCGTCCTCCACCTCACAAGAGAGTGTAATAACACAATTCTGCACGTTCGCTGCACTGATAATTACTGGCTGAGTAATAGCAGCGCATGCTGGGTTATTACCGTTAATTAGCCTTGAAATCGCAACTTCCATTCCGCTTTGTGCCGCCAGATAAGCCCGGGCACCATAATATTCAATGGATTGCTGGCGGATGTTGGATGAAATTTGATTAGACAGCGCTATACCAAGCCCTAAAAGAACAACACTTATTATAATCGCAACTATTATTGTAGAGCCTTTTTGACGAGCTGGAGAAGCAGATAAACCAAGAATACGTTGGCCTCTACGATGGTTTATTAACTGGGGCGTTTTTTTACTAGGGCACATTAGGGAAATGAACCTCATGTACAACCGATATCTGCTCATCATCACTACTCTCTAGCGTCATTTGCAGCTCTATAAGACCATTTTGTCGCAGGCCTGCGGTCACTACGTTCGCGCTCCACGATGCCACATTAGTACCAAGAATGCCGGAAGTAGCACCTTGAGTTCTTATTAAACGTTCACCTTGGGCGGTAGATGTTCTGCATACTGTCACTTGCGCTTCTGGAACAAAGAAGCGTTTGCCTGGGGAAGTTTGCGTATTGGATGTACTAAGTGTGAGATCAAATTGATTATCGCTAGACGGGTCGGCAGCGGCATCTGCAATAACATCTATTGTTCGTCCGTTGTCAGTCACGCTCTGCGGATTTGTCGGGTATATAACCAGGGTATCATTCACACTCAACTGACTATTGAACACGACTACGTGCATGGGGTTATTAAACGCATCGCCCACGTAGGTGCCACTTTCTTTTATCGGATAATAAGAAAGGCACCCTAGACTTGCGTCAAATGACACAGAGTTTGGCACCACATTGCGTAACTCTTTTTCCAGTCGCAAAATAATAAAGCGTGCGTCTGAAACAAGGCGAGTACGCTCTGCACCTGTTATATAGATTTGCGCACTTAAAGAAATCACCTGCGCCACAGAAACACTAATTACGCCCAAAATAGTGATAACCAAAATAAGCTCTATTAGCGTAAAACCGCGCTGGCGCTGAGCTTGTCGTGGAGACATTAATAGCTCCCTCGATAAGCGCTGAAGTTGTAAACTTGGCCGTCTGGGGCGGTAACGGCAATATCAATGCGCTTGAACGTTTGACCGTCTGTTGGCGTGCTATCGTTCAGATCACTGTCATAATCTACCGCAACGGTAAAGCCGTAATTGTTGTAGTTCCCCCCCACATTGCTAACTACATAGCCATTGTAATCGTCGACATCATCATACTCATCTTCATTAGCTTCTTCCGGGCCGAGTGTGGTCGAACAGTTACCCTTAGCATTACAGGTTTCAAAAGGCGGGCTTCGGTCACTATTTTCATCATAAGAGCGACTTAGAATATCGTTCATCAACGACTGACCTAATTTCGCAGCTTTTACTTGGCGAAATGGCTCAGCCGTTTGTTCAGCTTGCGGTACGATTAGCGACAGCACAATAGTTAGGCTAATCGTGAATACAACAATACCAATTACTAGCTCTAACAAAGTAAAGCCTTCACTGCGTTTTCTACGCGTAGGAAACATTGCGCTAGCACGCATAAATGGCTCCTTCACTCTGAAGGCACACAGCAAAGGTGCTTATCTGGATTTTGCAGTTTGTTGAGCAGGCGATGTTTCTCGGTCTGCCAAACCCGTCAAATTGGATTTGAGAAAAACTATTGCCGTTTTCATCGGCAGCTTGGAAGGTGAAGTCAGTACTAGAGGCATTGACGACTTGATCATCATCAAAAGCGGTAGAAAGTGAATTTGCGCAATCGTGACCAGCGGGTGGTGCAATGACGGTTGCAGTGACTTTTACACAACTGTTGTCTTGTACGTTTTGCATCGCGCGAAGCTGCATATTACGCACTAACTGAAGGGTTCTGTCGCGAAGCGCAATGGCTTCTTCAGTATCGTTACCAATAAAGCGAGGTGCGGCGGTAACCGCCAGCACCCCAATAACCAATATGGTTATAATAAGTTCTACTAAAGTAAAACCGTTTTTCTTCACATTACTCTACGCAAGTGTTGACTGTAATAGTAGGTCGCTCGCCTACGCCAGCATTAACATATTGTACTGAACATTTATCACCGGCTGTATCAGGAGCATTCGCAACATCCGAATAGTCTCCGTACCCTGTGTAGTAAATAAATGCAGTGTCGGTGCCATCAGTTGAAACTAAGTATTCATCAGGTAAGTCTAGTAGCTTTGTGAAATTCGCAGCATCATCACCATCTGGATAACCATTAACAGTTGTCACATCTGTTGCAGCATCGTTTACGCCGTTTCCATTAAGATCGACGAACCCAGTCGCTCCAGCTTGATCTTCAATGAGCGCTTTTCCATAGATGACAGATGAAGCAGACTCCAGGGAACCAGCAATACCTTCTAATACTGAATCACGGGCATCGTCTTGAAGGTTCAAAAACTTAGGTGCTGCGGTTACCGCTAGAATACCCAGCAATACAATAACTATGATTAACTCGATTAGGGTGAAACCCTGTTGTGTTGATACTTTTTGCATAATCAAATTTCCTGAGTATTAATTAAAAAACAGTAACCTGGCCAGTGGCTGGGTTATAGGTGAAACCGTCGAACGCGGTGCCATCTGGAGCGCCATCTGCAGGTGCCGTGTTATTAGGCAAGCCCATAGACTCAACTAGGTAGTAAACACATTGGGTATTAGTCCCCGAATCATCTTCGCGAACCGCATATCTGAAATCAGCGACCACGGCATCGTTAGTTGACGTAGTATTGGTCGGCGCTGATTGCAAAATAAGGTCGAACACATTTTTGCACTCAGTTTCATTTACCGTTGTGATCAACGTATTGCCTGTTGCGCTACCTGTCGGATAGCCAATGGTACCGTCAACACCAACTGGTGTTTGGTCATAGGTCACAACCGTACCGTTACCATTGCCGTTATTCCCGCTAGGGCGACCTTCCACTTCCCACTGCGCTCTAACAAGTCCAACCGCCGCTGCGAATCCACCTGCTACACCTTCAACGCTGGCTTCTCGTGCTTCGTCAGTAACATCAATGAAGCGCGGTAGTGCGGTTGCCGCAAGTAAACCTAAAATAATGACAACAATAATCAACTCAATAAGAGTAAAGCCTTGCTGTTTCGTGTTCATAACATCTCCTAGATTACAAAATAAGCGACTCGCTCCGGCGCTTAGTTAACTTCTTCTTTCTATTACAACGCCGCTACCCGCGTTGTACTCAAACCAAACCCTGTTTTGTATAAAAAATGCACACTGAAGATAACCATTTACGTAATCATCGCGTACCACTATTTCAGATGGCATGGACATTTCTCTTAACGTCGCTAGCGTGTATAAATATTCACAGGCTTTACCTTGGCCTTTAGCAAGACCTTCAGGCCACCCTTTGACATTAACAAAAAGCTCCGCAGCCACGTCTTTTTGCTGTTGAATATTTCCGCTAGCGTCAAAGTCGGTTTCATATATCAAAACCGTTTGCTGCTTCGTTTTTATCCACTGTGCCCTTGCCAGCATCACTACGCGCTGAAATTGAGCAACGGCGTTCTCTTTATTAACGTCTTCAGCTTCTTTAACTATTGATGTCGCATGGTAGATATAGGATGACGAAACGATAGCTAGCAACGTTCCTATCACAATAAAGTTAAGCAAACCCGTCTTAGAACCCGCCACTTAATTCCCCACTCTACGCGCGCCCACTTAACCGCCTTTTACCGCAGACATCATGTTCCACATTGGCGTAAATATACCCAGCGCCAGTATCAATACCATTATTGCAACAAACCCTATCAGTATAGGCTCTATCTTGGCTGTTAAGCTCTTAAGGTCAAAGTCAACTTCTCGCTCATAGTAGCCTGCGCTTTCCTCTAAAAGTGTTTCTAAACGACCGGTTTCCTCACCCACCGCTACCATTTGCAAGACAATGGTCGAAAACAGCTCGCTATTTTTCGACACTCTCAGCAAACTTTCACCTTTTTCAATGCCCTGACGCATTTCTTTAATGCGCATCTGCATATAAGCGTTATCCACAGCATCAGCGGTTAAAGACAGCCCCGCCGTCAGTGGTACACCTGCACGCAGTATCATAGAAAAACTGCGGCTATACCTTGAAAGTAATGATCGCTCAATAATGCTTCCCACAACAGGCAACTTTAGTTTAAATTTGTCCCACTTAAGTCGTCCATTAGTCGAATTAACATATTGTTTAGTCGAGAAAACTCCACCAATAATGATGAGTAAAAGTAGCCACCAATAGTTAACAAAGAAATCTGATGTTCCTATCAATATGCGAGTCATCAGCGGTAGCTCCGTATCAAAACGTTCAAACATTTGTGTGAATACTGGCACAACAAATATGTTTAAAATAAACATAGCAATCACCAGAGCAATGACTACAAAGGAAGGATAACGAAGCGCCGATTTTATACGTTTTCGCGTTTCTTGCTCTCGTTCGAAATAAAGCGCTAGCTGTAAAAAAACGTCATCTAATTTACCGGTATTTTCGCCGACCACCACTACCGAAATAGTCAATCGTGTAAAGACCCTTTCATATTTAGACATGGCCACCGACAAACTCCGTCCTTGTTCAAGCTGTTCGGCGATATCTTTTAATATTTCCTGGAAGCGTTTGTGAGAAGCGTTTTCGCTCAGCCCCTTTATAGCTCGAATAATGGGAATCCCTGCTTTTAACAATGAGTACATTTGGCGAGAAAAAATAATCATCTCATCTAACCCGACCTTTGCCTCAAAAAGCCGCCCTATATTGAAGCCTTCGCCTTGATCGGCAGTCTCTGTTTTCTTTGTCTCTTCAATTGTGACGGGAATGATATTTTTTGACAGCAGAGCCTGCGCCGCGGCTTGCGCAGACGCGGCTTCAATAATCCCTTGCAAAGGACTACCTTGTGCTGATTTCCCCGCGTAGCTGAATTGTGTCATTAGTGGTTCACCACTTCTGGAACAAACTCAGACACCTTAAAGACCTCATCTAATGATGTTTTACCTTCTGCGGCATAATCGAGAGCCATATGAGAAAGCGGAATAAAATCTTTATTTGCCTTAGTCGCATCAACAAAACCCTGCGTATTATCGTCACGCAAGGCCTCCATCATGTCTTCATTCATCTCTAGAAATTCAAAGACGCCAATACGCCCTTTGTAACCTGTATGGTTACAGCTATTGCAGCCTCTTCCTTTATAAAAAGAAGCGTTAGCAAGTTCTGGTTTTAAGAAACGAACCCAAGCCTGCTCTTGAACCGTAGGCGGTCGCTCTGCTTTACAGTTTTCACACACGCGGCGAACTAATCGTTGAGCGAGAACACCACGTAAAGACGTAGCCACCAGATATGGCGCCGCGCCCATATCGATTAGACGGATTGCACTGGTTACTGAGTCGTTAGTATGCAGGGTACTCAGCACCAAGTGACCGGTGAGCGCCCCACGAAGACCTATTTCAACCGTCTCTTGATCACGCATCTCCCCCACCATGATAATGTCTGGGTCCTGGCGTAGGGTTGTACGCAAAATAGCGGCAAAATCTAACCCTATTTTATTATTAACTTGGACCTGATTAATGCGAGGCAAGCGGTATTCAATAGGGTCTTCCGCGGTAATTATTTTTAAGTCTGGCTTATTTAACTCGCTCAACGCACCGTAAAGCGTAGTGGTTTTACCTGACCCCGTCGGCCCCGTTACCAAAATCATTCCATGAGGACGACTAATAGCTGCCCGAAACTTTTCCGCCATTGCCGCTGGCATACCCGTTTGGTCTAGGGTTAACAGACCTGCTGACTGGTCGAGAAGACGCATTACAACCGCTTCACCGTTAGCCACCGGCATGGTCGATAAACGCACATCAATAGTGTGACCTTTAACTTTAATGTTAAAACGCCCATCTTGAGGGATTCGTTTTTCAGAGATATCAAGGCCCGACATCAGCTTTAGCCTAAGCACTAGAGCAGAGGCAATTTTCACTTGATCCAGTGTATTTTCCTGTAGAACGCCATCGACGCGCTGACGGATGCGAAGAATTTTTTCATCTGGCTCTATATGAATATCCGATGCACGTACCTGAACGGCATCTTCAAAGATAGAGTGAAGGAGCTTAACGACCGTCGCGTCAGAGGTGTTTTCATCGAGGGCTGATAATTGAAAGTCGCCTTCATCAGCGTATTCTTCACCTAACTTCTCTGCAAAAGACGCAATATCTTGGGTACGACGATACACGCTATCAAACGCTTCAAGCATCTGACTTTCCTGAACGATAGCAAGCTCAATATTGCGAGGCGCTACAAGCGGGCCTAACTGATCTAGGCCACCTAAATCTGTAGGGTCACTCATTCCTATTAGCACTTCGTCGTCATTTGCTTCAAGCACTAAGGCACGATATCGGCGTGCGTAAGTTTCCGGGATAAGTTGGGCTTGCACCGGATCTATTCGGCGCTGAGTAATGTCTAAAAAAGGAATATTTAATTGCTGCGCTAGAAAACGAAGAAGTTGTTGCTCGCTGATGAAACCCAAATCGATAAGTGTATCCCCTAACTTACGTCCGGACATTCGTTGGCTTGCCAACGCATCATCGAGTTGCTCACTTGAAATGATCCCTTCGTGAACTAATAAATCGCCAAGACGCATCTTTAATCGAGGGCGCATTAAGGTTGCTCCTTTAAACCGTTGAGGCGCGAGCTGGCGTATTGCGCTGACGCAGTAGAAAGTCCGCCGATAGCAAGTGCTCTAGAGTAAGATGATAAAGCCAGGCTGGCATTGTTTAATGCATCGTAGTTGACACCTAATGCCAACCACCATTTTGCGTTTTCTGGCTGAAGTGACGTCATTGCACTGAATGCCGATACGGCTTGGGTTGGATAATTTATGGCTTGCGCCGCCGTCCCTTTAAGTATGAGATAGTCCGCCCGTTTTTCAACCAAGGCTTTAGCGTCGAGGTGGTCAGGCATAAGACTCAGCACCTCTTCAAAACGATTTTCTTGCACTAAAATTTTGGCCATTAACTCACGCCACTCTAAGTTCTCGGGAGAGAGCATAATGCCTTCAGAAAGAACTCGCAGTGCTTGTTGGCTGCTATTTTGTCCAAAATACAGGGCAGCAAGCTGCTTCCTTGCCTGTTCATTTTTTGGAGAGGTCGTTAACGCGAGATTAAAACTTTTCTGCGCTTCTTCGAACATACCAAAATTATAGGCTTTGAGCCCTGCCTCGAGATGCACAGCACTTTGCTCTTCAGAAGATTTAGGCGCAACATCGACGGTTGGTTGTCTTGATATAATCCCCGATGAGGTTACTGAATCGCTGACTTGTCGATCATATTCGCTATTGCTGACCGCTACTTCTTCTTTGATGGTGGGCGACAAGGTTGTATCAGTTGTCATAGCGTTAGCATCTGATTGCTTAGCCGATGAATCGCCTTGCGCTTGCGCTTTATACTCAGCCTCGTCGTCTTCAATTGTTTCATCAATACGAGTAAAAACAAGGTCGACAACATCCGAAGGCGTGACTTGATAAGCTAAATCTTGGTCAGATAAGGGCGTTGAACTCATCCCCTCTCGTTTATTTTCAGATTCTGCCGTCGCACTTTGCTTGTGCTTATCTTCAAGGCGTTCCACCGCTTTTTGCGGACTAGCAGCGTTTGTATTTACCAGATTATCGCTTTCCTTATTATCAAAAACAAAATTATCAAAAACAAAACCAGAAAGTCGCCACGCCAGAGTAAGGAAAATTACAATTACAAATACAACGCAGATTTTGAGCAGAGGCGAGCGCTGAGATACTTCGACGGTGGGCGGCAACCCAAAGTCTTCGGATTGATTGCGGTTGTCTAAGGACTTAAGCGTGTCGTTTAAGATGCTCATAAACCACCAGCCCCATAAATATGCAACATGCCTAATGCCCCTAATACCGCGAGAGACGCTAATACAATACTCTGTCTAGGTATGAAACGACGCTTGCAATCATCGGTATCAAATACCGCATTCAAAGTATGAAACCAATTTGCTGAACTTTTACCTTGACCATAGGCGCGGAGCAAAATTTTGTGGCAAACAATGTTAACTAACCTAGGTGTACCTTTAGTTACCAACGCAATAAATGCACGTAATCCACTTGATATAAGATGCTCGTCTCCACCCGCAGTCTTCAACCTATGAGCAATGTAATAATCTACCTCAGGAGGGGTCATGGTGCGCAACGTGTATGAAAAGCTTATACGCTGGCGGATTTGCCTTACTTTGGAATTCGCCAAATTATCATCAAGCTCAGGCTGACCGAACATTACAATCTGTAGAAGCTTACTTTTTTCAGTCTCAAGATTGCTGAATAAGCGAAGCATTTCTAGCGCATCCCAGCTTAACGACTGCGCCTCATCTATAATAAGTACCGCCTGACGCCCTTCTTTTTTCAACGCTAAAAGTTGAGTCTCAATTGCGCTATGTAGCCCTTGCAAGTCTGACTTCCCGTTTATTTCTAAACCCAATTCTTTAGCAAACGCAAAGCGCAGCTCATCTGGCGACAAATAGGGATTCGGGAGGTAGCAGGCTACAAACTTATCAGAGAGGTGATTAATCAATTTACGGCATAATAGGGTTTTCCCTGTACCCACCTCTCCTGTCACTTTTATAAACCCTTCTGACATGCTTAATGCAGACAGAATAACTTTCAGCGCTTCATTATGCGGTGCTAACGCACAAAAGAACTCCGTATTTGGCGTAAGCGAAAACGGCATGTCAGTGAAGTGATAAAAGTGCTGGTACATAATTACTCTCTATACCACTGGTCAAGTAGCGACTGAGTGCGAAGGCGCTGCTTTTCCCATGTATCCGGCTGCACGACAGAAGGACGTATCAAGATGACTAGTTCGCGTTTACTTTGCGTTTTGGCCTTGTTTTTAAACGCGTTGCCGATGAAGGGAATATCACCTAACAGCGGAGTTTTCGACTCTTGCTCGCTGGTAACGGTTTCCATCAGTCCACCAATAACCACAATTTCTCCGTCTCTGGCGCGAATTACCGTGTCAGACTCTCGAATGTTGCTTTGTGCAAGGGGGAGCAAAATTTGCTGGTCGCCCACTTGAATCACTTTAGTTTGCTCCGCAGTCTCGGTTACTGAGGGATGGACATGAAGTATAACCGAGCCACTTTTATCAATTTGCGGCGTGACGTCTAACGCAATACCTGAGAAGAATGGCGTAAGCTCAATGTCGTTTTCGTTTTCAGTCTGTGTGGCGCTTTGATCTTCGCTGGTTGACACATCAGTAACGAAGTACTCATCTTGTCCAACTTTTATGACAGCCTTTTGATTATTAGTTACTGTAACTCTTGGGTTGCTCAGCATCTGTACATCACCCTGAGTTTGCAACATGTTAATCACACCATCAAAATCGCCTCGAGATATTCGAAGTGTCGACACACCGCCAATATCCGTAGAAATAGTGTTACCAATTGCGTTAACTGCATTAATAGCTGGGTTTATTCCTGCAGCCGTATTCGCGGCGGAGTTAGAAGCCAGCGCGCCTCCGCTAAAACCAAAATTAACACTTCCGGTAAGCCCGCTCGCAATGCGATCCCAACGTACACCCTGTTGATAACCATCATTCAACGTAACTTCAATAATACGCGCTTCTAACACGACTTGGCGCTGCAAGCTTTCTTGGCTTTGATTCAGAAAATCTCTTACCACTGCAATTTCACTGGGCAATGCGCGAACGGTAACCAAGCCTGCTTGAGGGGAAACAACCACTTGACGTCCTTCTGTTGGTGACACCAAAACTTTCAACGCTTCTTTCAGATCGCTCCAAAAATCGTTTTCACTGGTTGTTTGAATGTTAGAGCCGTTAAGCTGCTGAATATTGTTACCGCCTTGGCCACCAAAACCACCTTGTCCGCCAAAGCCGCCCTGGCCACCCAATGCGTTGCCGCTAATGTTGTTATTACCGTTTATACCGCCGTTGTTACCACCGTTGTTTTGGTCCTGCTCACTCACTCCGCCAGCAATAACGCTCACATTTGAAACGCCAAACCGTTTGATCATCAAAAAGTTAACGGGGATAGACTCGGTTTTTAATTGAGACGGCATGACCTGAATAACCTTGCCTTCCAAAAACGCATCCAATGGATACATTCTAGAAATAATAGTTAATACATCGTCTAATGCCACGTCTTTGAGCGTTAAGCTAATTTGGCCAGATACTGCGGGATGAACGGCTACGCTGTAAGGCGTATCCTCAACCAATGCATCAAAGAAGGGACGCACGTCAACGTTATTTGCCGATACCGCAAACGTTTTTTGAGACACGGGGGCAGGAAGTGATTGGTAACGGGCGACCTCAGACAGCAGCTCTTGGTTTAATTGGGGTGGTGGCGCTGGCACGCTAGACGTATTATTCTGCGAACGGTTTAGTTCGTCACGAATGTGAGGTTTCACTTCCTCTCCAACACCGTACGTTTGACAACCAGCAAGTACACATGCTGCTGCCAAAAACAGTGCATTTAAAGTGAGATTATTTTTTAATTTCATATTCATACATTCTTAGTGTTTTTTGCTGACGCCCGTTGGTAATAACCACGTCTTTAGAATTAATTCTGGAAATGGTGTACTCACCAATCGTATCCCCTTCGCGATAAGACTTTCCCGATATGATTGCGCTGAAACTATTACTGCGTGAAAAAATGGATTGAAGCGTGAACTCACCGTCGGCGGTACTGGTTTCACTAGGCATGCTGGACACCCCTACTGCAGGCTTTGTCGGGTCTAGGGCGGCCAAAGCAGGGGAAAGCGCCACGATAATTGGTACTACACTTATCAATATCATTGTAGAGAGCTTCACATTCTCTCCTTATAGCGAGATGAAAGTTGCGTTACTACTCACCGTTGCCAACCCAAGAGCTAATGTGGCAGTAGGGTATTCGCCTACACGGTACGTAAATTCTGTTACTACTACCTTTTCTGGCGCTGCTTGCAAGCGTGCTAGGTAATGACGTAGTTCGAAATAGCTGCCCTCAATAACTAAGCGCATGTTATGACGATAAAACGGCGTACTTTGTGTATCTCCTTCGCCAAACCGAATGGTTTGTGTTGGCTCTACACTAAAGTTAAGCAGGCGTATATCGTTCTCTTCGTTCAACAGTGTCATCAGCAAGTCGGGCATTTTATCTGCAGCGACGAACCCTTCGTCAAATCCAAGTAACGCCTCATCTGCTGCAAGCAATGCTTTTCGTGCATCATCCAATGATTGCTGCATCCGTTGGGTGTAATCGATAGAGAGAGCCTGTTGAATCGCGTCTCTTTGGATGATTAGGGCCTCCTGCTCACTTTCCTTTCTTGCAAGTGACTTATCTGCCGCTGACAGTCTATCCAGGGCCGGCGAAATGCCAAACCAAAAGAAAAGGTAAACAATAAGCCCAGCGCTTACCCATAAAATGAGCTGTTTTTCTCTATCTTGTAGCGCTGAAAACTTTTCAGAGAGTTGTTGATATTGACTCATCAGCCTCTCCAACGAAATCAGTAGATATGAAAAATTCTTTTACGTTTTCGTTTCCGTCAACTTCATCAAATTTGACCGACGAAAATGCCTTCCCTTCAAAGAACGGCGACTGCTGTAGCGCTTTCAGCCATTGCGGTATGACAGACGGAGTCACCGTCTGACCAGCCAATCGAATTCGTTGTATATTTATTTCGATGTCGGTTAGCCAAAGGTTGGGGTTGTGGTAGTTAGCCAAATCATCCATCACTTCACCATATCGAGTAGCGTCAAATGAAAGCTCCCCGCTCTCGAGGTAAGCTAGCAATTGCTTCCTGCTATCAATTTTTGAATTTATACGGTCTAACTCTTTCTGCAGGTTTTTAGTATCTCGCTTGGTTTCAAGCGCTGTATTCAACGTTTTGATTTCACTCTCAGTCACCTTAACTGAAGCCGTTTTCTGTGCTAACTCATCTTGCTTATTGTTTAAGACAAGGTTAAGCAAAATTACCGCACTAACCATAATTGTTAGCACTCCGCCCGTTATAAAAAGTACGTTAGAAAGTGGAAGGCGCTCTTTTTCAGGTATTAATGACCAGTGGTAGAGGTTAATCGTTTTTTTCATTGGCCCTCTCTCGCGGCTACAAGCGCACTGGCCAGAGCAAAATGACAGGTTGCCTCTACCACATCAGCTAATTGAAGCTGTGGCGTAAACACATTCATTGCTGCGGGTTGAAATGGCTTTAAACGCTCTATAACTGGTATACAGTCAAACTGAGTGTTAAATAGAATTTCTTTAAGCGGAGGTTGCTTTAACTGCGACTCATAAAAATCCATTGAACGCTGAATTTCCAATCCTAAGGCATCGCTTAACTGAGACATGCCCGCATCGTTATCTACCTTATTTACAAAGCCTCGAAGACGACGAGCTAGCCAAATTACTCGCGAGCGAACAATTATCAAAAAGGGTTCACTATCAGGCTCTTGAACAATAAGTAGCCGCGCATAATCATCATCGGGCACCATTTCGGTAATCAATATTTCTTTCGTATGAATATGGATTAGCGCCTGCTTTTTCTTTCTTGCTATTGTTTTAACTACTGAGGATAAGGAAGATTTCTCGGCGGCAAATACATTTATTTTCTTACCGCCCACACGTGTTTGTACGGGATAGTCAACATAGTCCAGCACCATATTGTTAGCGTCATAGGGGACTAACTCACCGAGCGTCCAGGGTAAAGCAGCCGCTATATCCTCTTCCGGCACATCAGGCTTTTCTACTTGAACCATCTGATACATATCTTGAGAGAGCACGATAGACAGCCGGAATGATTCTTTTTCAAATGCGCTCAAAGCACTGCTGATTTGTTTATCAAGGGGAGCTTGAGGGTCAAAAGGAAAAGATGTAACTGAACCGAGCACAACGCTATTTTCACCACAATCAACGGCAACAAGATGCAACTCAGCGGCACCTATAGATATTCCTATTGTGAGCGTTGTTTTTTTCGTTTGCGAAGTAAACGGTTTAGAAAACATAGATCCACTTAGTTCGTTAATGTCGGGGATTACCGTATGATTTAAAATACCCCAATGCGTTATTGAGTAATATAACGCTAAACAAAAAGTAGACTAATTATCTAAATAGAACAAACACCTACATAAGTATAACCTAATGAGCAAAAAAGTTGTCTGAAGTAGTGTTTAGTTAGTAAGGCTGGTAACTGAACCGTCAGCAGGAAAGTAATCGAAATAACTTCCGCTACTTAGACTAAAGCGACACCAATAGTTATCGTCGCCATCATCTAACTCTGCGTAGTATCGAGCGTTAACTTTAAAGCCGTCCACACGCAAAGGCGCGGCCACCAAAGCTTTCCATATATTCTCGCATCCTGTATCTGATAATTCATAGCTAGGCCAACCATTGTGGCTCATGCGGACGGGCGTTCGGTTAACCTCACTGCCTGATTCATCATAGTGAATAAGCATAATCATGTTTGTCGGCTGCCGAACTCGCCATTGCCAGTGAGAAGCAACAATATGACGCTTGAATTTGTCTAATTGAGCAGCAAAAGCCTTGGTTGTTGTATCTTCTTCTCCCGTGTGAAGAAAGCTCATCGTAACCCCTAATGTTATGGCGAAAATAACAGCAATAAGTGCTTTTGTGATGGTCGCCATAGAAGAAGTTTCTTTATTCTTTGTTTTCATTAGCCTTCTCTCAATCAATCTTGAGCAGTAGCGTGTCTTATTTTGTAACTTACCCTATTATCGGCAGTTTTAGAAAATATTGAAGGAAGGCTCAACAAATCGCGGAAACGTTATAATAGACACTAGCCACGTCTAAATATTGTTAGCCGCTTCAACATCGTATTTTCTAAGCGCAGTGACACCCCAAAAGTCACCATCTTTTTGCGTAAGTTCCCACCCATTTTTCATTAACGCTTTTCGCGTAAAATAGTTCGTCATACCATGCCCGAAAAGCACAATGCGTTGATGGCTATTGCTCAAACTTTCGATGCGTAGAGAGAGTTCTTCAACTCTCTGTCGCGCACACTTGAAGCTTTCAAAGCGACCTTTAAAACCCATAATCCACAGCGTACGGCTTAATAGTACCCAGTGCCAAGTGCGTAAAACAAAGGGAAGCTTGTAATAAGGAATATCCATTTCCTTAAGATTGAAAACCTCTTCATCAACGCGAGTCACGCCGTAGTACGCGGCTGACAGTTTAGCTCTCAGTAATGGGCTAACAATAATGTAGCTATTTTCGATGGATACTTGCTGCTTGGGATGACTGGCTGGATCTAAAGGAGATTTATTGTAATTGCGTACCCAATTAGCGTAACTTGCCGAGTTAACTTTTTCATTGTGGGCGGAAAGAGGCTTCCCGTGTCGAATGAGTATTACTTCTTTTATTGAAGTCAAAGCTATAACGTCCCTGTTAATGATAGATGCCTAATTAGAATGAGTTCGCATTAAAAAATAACGCGTCTTACGTTTAAAAATACCCTGCGTTATATAACAAAAATAAAGCCCTCGATAGGGCTTTATAAAAGCGTTTATTTTTAAACGGTTATGCGCTTGCAACTTCAGCATTCACAACATCAGAAGTGCCATTAATGCTGCTTGCTATATATTGCGCTAACGCCATTTTCTGAGATTTATCTAGACGCAATCCGTGCTTCGTTCTACGCCATATTACGTCTTCTAGCGTGCAAGCCCACTCCCAATCGATGAGGTAGTCGACCTCAGCACGATACAATCCCGCGCCAAAATCCTCACCCATCTCTTCTAACGATGTGAGACCTGTTAAAAATTTATAGCACAATAGTCCGTACTGGCGTGCGTATCGCTCTGCTATCGATTTATCTAACCAAGTGAACTCGCTAGTTAGCTTTTTAATCAATGATGCTTGGTCTGTAAAAGCGCCGCCAGGTAGAGGCACTTCTTTCGTCCATGCCTTTTTTGCTTTCGGAAAACACGTGACTAACTTGTCAACGGCGTGTTCGGCCAGTTTTCTATATGTTGTTATCTTGCCGCCAAAGATATTAAGTAAAACAGGTTTTCCTGTTTCGCCTTTTAACTCGACCTTGTAATCGCGGGTAAGCTCTTGTGCAGATGCATTTTTTTCTTCCAATAGAGGACGAACGCCGCTGTACGAGTGCACAATATCATCTTGCGTTATTTTGGTTTTGAAATAGGTATTTACAACGTCAATGAGGTAGTCAGTTTCTTCTTCTGAAATAGCGGCATCAGACGGATTGCCTTTATAATCTTCATCTGTGGTACCCACCAAAGAGAAGTCGCCTTCGTACGGGATAACAAAGACAATGCGACCGTCTTTATTCTGAAGAATATACGCTTCTTCCGTATCGTAAAGCTTCGGTACGATAAAATGACTGCCCTTTACCATTCGCATCGCATTAGGGTTATTAACATTTACTAAGCGATCTAAAAATGACACCGCCCATGGTCCTGCCGCATTAACAATTGACTTAGCCTTTACTGTAAACGTTTTCCCTTGGGCCGTTTTAAGTTCTATATTCCACAGGTTATCTTGTTTCTCTGCTTTAACGCACTCTGTACGAGTATAAATTTCCGCACCTTGGTCTTGAGCAGCCAATGCGTTCAACACCACAAGGCGCGCATCGTCAACCCAGCCATCTGAATACTCAAAGCAGGTAGTAATATCGCTAACCAGAGGACTTTCACTCGTAGTAGAAAGCTTACGCGAACGAGGCAGCATGTTGCGTTTTGCCAGTGAGTCGTACATTAATAAGCCAATTCGAATCATCCAAGCGGGGCGTAAATGCTTTTGATGCGGCAAACGAAAACGCAGGGGCCACATAATATGCGGGGCTTTTTTCAATAAGACCTCACGCTCAGCAAGTGCCTCTTTTACTAAACGAAACTCGTAATGTTCTAGATATCGCAGGCCACCGTGGATTAGCTTACTACTAGATGACGATGTTGCGCCGCCTAAGTCGCCTTTTTCACACAATGCAACTGAAAGACCGCGTCCCGCGGCGTCAAGCGCCACACCCACGCCATTTACACCGCCGCCAACGACTAAAACGTCGACTGTTTTTTCAGATTCATTGTTGTGACTCATAATTTGCCCCTACTGGTGTTCACGTTTTCATTCGCTAAATTACTGGCTATTTGACAACCAAAAAGAAAACATGTCAACACAAAACGAACATTATCGAACATTAAAGAAAGTTGAATGAACACCGCTCTGCAGATTTTGATTAGGCCAATAAGATAGATTGGGATGACAAACAGCCCCATATCCCGGTAAAGGCCGCTTATACACACTTAAGGGGAAAATTGAAAAGTAGAGTATTTTCGTACTCTTGTAGGACGTGTCTAGACAAACGCAGCCAATTACAAGTAACGATAGAATAGAATTATGACAATGCCGTGATCATAATGGCATAACGGCATAACTTAAGCACAAGCCAATGATCACGCTTTCACAAAAGTGATATTATTTTCTTTTATAATTTTACTTATGCTAGGTGGTGGCGTCTTGTCACATACCAAGCAATCAACTTGTGAAATATGGCCCTGTTCAACCATAGCGCGGCGTTCAAATTTACTATAGTCAGCAGCAAGAATAACATGCTGAGTATGTTGCAAAATGGCTTGTGAAACCTTTACTTCTCTGAAGTCAAAATCTAGCAGCGCGCCATCTGAACTAATTCCGCTGATACCAATAATGCCGTAATCCATGCGGAACTGACTAATAAAATCACAGGTTGCTTCGCCAATAATACCGCCGTCCCGATAGCGAACCTCACCTGCGGCGATAATCACTGAGAAATCTTCTTTAGCCGATAAGATAGTCGCTACGTGAATATTGTTCGTTACAACGTGTAGATTTTTGTGATTAAGCAGCTTAGTGGCAATAAGTTCTGTAGTAGTACCTATGTTGATAAACAAAGACGCCCCGTCGGGTATCATTGCCGCAACAGCTTCAGCGATCTTCTCTTTGACTTCACTGTTTTGCGTTTTCCGCTCCTGATAAGGGGTATTTTCCCAGCTTCGGTTTGACCCAGCACCGCCATGATAGCGGCTCACTACACCAGTTTCAGCAAGCTGATTTAAGTCTCTTCGGATGGTCTGGGGCGTAACCTCACAGGCGCTTACCAAATCATCAATAGACATAAAACCCTGCTGCTTTATAAGCCCAACAATTTTTTCGTGTCTTTGCGTTTGGTTCATCACACTTCCTTAGAAATAAAAACTTATGCAATTATACGTGCTTAAAAGCAAAGTTCCCATGATAAAACGAAAATCAAATGTTCGTTTTCGAAAATATAGCATTGTTAAACATCTGTAAATGATGCAAACTCTATGAAAATTATCTTCAGGAGTGACCAATGGGACAACATATTCTTGCCATTGACCAAGGCACAACAAGCTCTCGCAGTATTATTTTTTCTTCAAAAGGCAGCATTGAAGCTATAGCCCAGCGGGAATTTTCTCAAAAATACCCAAAAGATGGCTGGGTTGAGCACGACCCTGAAGAGATTTGGGAAAGCGTTATATCTACACTCAAAGAAGTTTTTAATAAGTGTTCGCTCGCGCCTTCTGATATCGCTGCTATAGGCATAACGAATCAACGTGAAACTACGTTGGTCTGGGATAAAAACACGGGAAAGACAGTGTACCCTGCTATAGTTTGGCAAGACAGACGCACCGCACAATATTGCCGAGACTTCAGTGAAGACGAATCTTTCGTTTCTTACATCACGGAAACGACCGGGCTCTTACTCGACCCTTACTTTTCAGCAACTAAGGTAGCTTGGATACTCGACAATGTTGAGGGTGCTCGAGAAAAAGCAGAAAATGGCGACTTACTCTTTGGTACGGTTGATACATTTTTGATTTGGCGTCTAACGGGCGGTGAGTCACATAAAACAGACGCCACTAACGCTTCTCGTACTATGTTATTTGATATAAATAATCAGTGTTGGGACGAGAAATTGCTAAGCAAATTCAATATTCCTTCATCGATGCTACCTGAGGTTATGGACTGCGCAGATGATTTTGGCGTCATTAAAGAAGACATTATCGGCAGAGCCATTCCTATTCGAGGAGTTGCTGGTGACCAGCAAGCCGCTCTTGTAGGGCAAGCTTGTTTTGAAAAAGGCATGGCCAAAAGTACCTACGGTACCGGTTGCTTTATGATTTTAAATACCGGTGACGAGCCCCTTCAGTCGAAAAACCGATTGCTCACCACTGTAGGTTACCGCCTTAATGGCAAAACTACTTATGCGCTGGAAGGCAGTATTTTCATGGCGGGGGCTACTGTGCAATGGCTTAGAGATGGCTTAAAGCTTATCGACGATGCAGCAGAAACCGAAGCCCTCGCCCAGCGTGCCAGGCAAGACAACGGGGTGTTTCTGGTGCCTGCATTCACAGGTTTAGGTGCACCTTACTGGGACCCAGATGCTCGAGGTGCAATTTTAGGATTAACCCGTGACACCGGCATTAGTGAAATCGTCGCCGCTGGCTTACAGTCTGTTTGCTATCAAACCAAAGATCTTCAAAAGGCCATGGAAAGCGATGGAGCGCGCCCCACTACTATCCGTGTAGACGGCGGTATGTCTCGAAATGACTGGGTTATGGGGTTTCTCTCGGACATTTTAGGCGCCGAGGTAGAACGCCCTGAAATTACAGAGACCACTGCACTAGGCGCCGCTTTTCTCGCAGGTCTACAATCCGGTCTTTTCGGTTCAGTTGACGATCTCACCCAATGCTGGAAGAGTGATAGCGTTTTCACTCCCAGACTGACAAAGCAAGAAAGAAACGCAGCTTATGATGGCTGGAAAGAGGCTGTAGCTCGAATTCGCTGTAGTTAATTTTTCCTTATTTTTCTGATTGTTAATAAAGTGCGGTTATAAGCCGCACTTTTTTTATACAAAAAAAATTTTTATAACATTGTAATTACATTGTCATTTTGTGCTAGTATTGAAATTAAGGTAAACGTTTCACCTTTTACCTTTAAATAGAAACATTATATTTTTCATAAAGTTACAAATAATAATCACGAAAATATAACGTTAAATGTGTAAAAGTATTGTTAATAAGCTTGATCCGCACATACTAAGAACGTAATTTAAGTGCAAAGTACGTTAAAACGTAGCCTACTCACGGAGAAAACACAGTGACACATAAAATTAACACATCACAGTTAGGCCCTATTGCGAAGCGCTCACTTTTAGGTGTTGCTATCGCCTCTGCCCTACATACCCCTATTGCATTTTCACAAGACGCAGACACGCAGAATGTAAACGATGCACCCGTTGAAGTTATTGAGGTTCGCGGCATTGTAAGCAGCTTAAAAAGAGCAATGGCTGACAAGAAAGAAAACCTAGCTGTTTCAGACGGTATTGCAGCAGAAGATTTAGGTAAGTTTCCAGATCTTAACGTTGCAGAATCACTTCAGCGTATCACTGGTGTTTCCATCGACCGTAACGGCGGCGAAGGCCAACAAGTAACAGTACGTGGTTTTGGTCCACAGTTTAATACAGTACTTGTAAACGGCCGTCAGCTAGCTACCGACGATGCTGGCCGTGCTTTTAACTTCGACGTGCTGGCTGCCGACCAAATTACTGGCGCAAGTATCTACAAAAGTGGTGTTGCAAACCTTCAATCAGGTGGCATCGGCTCGACTATTAACGTATCGACTGCCCGTCCTTTCGACTACGACGGCTTTCAAGCAGTTGGTAGTGTTAAAGGAATGTACGAGACGCTTTCAGAAGAAACGTCTCCACAGGCTTCTTTTTTGGTAAGTAACACATTTGCAGACGACAAGTTTGGTTTACTACTAGCAGTATCGCATCAAGAGCGTCAAGTTCAGATTAACCGTATTCAAACAGCTGGATGGCGCCCTGGCCTTACACTGTCTAATCGAAACGACGGCGTAATCGCATCTAATGTTTACCTTCCTCGTAACTGGGACCAGGTTGTTGATCAACAAGACAGAACGCGTACAAATGCGTCTCTTGTTGCCCAGTTCGCACCATCTGATGACGTCACTATCACGTTAGACGGTTTTGTATCTAAGTTTGAAATTGATTCACAAGTAACGGATCTTGCGTCTTGGTTTGAGCCAGACCGTGTGGGTTCTGCAACTATTTCTGAATACGGTACTGCAATTCAATTTACGCAAGAAATTGATCTTCACCAAGGTAGCGGTAACCCAGCATCTGACTTCGTATCATCAACCCGTGGGGTTCGTGACGTTACCAACAAAGGCTTTGGCTTAAATGTTGACTGGCAAGTTACAGAGTCACTTTCAGCAGCATTCGACGTTTCAACGTCTGAAGCTGAAAACGACGTTGCGGGCCAAGGTCGATTTAACGTTGTCGGTATTATCAACAACTACGAGTTTGACGGCACAGGGAGCACACCTACTGTTATTCACGATGGTTTTGGCAACGGTCAACTACCCGATATTTCGCTAAACCGCCTTCACTATAATGACCTAGGTAATGTTGTTGCATCAGAAGACGAAGTAACAGAATACAAAGCAGATTTCACCTATCTAGCTGATTCTGACGTGTTCCGTAAAGTAGATTTCGGTATTTTGCGCTCAGAGCGTGAAAAATTCGTATTCCAAGAGTTTGCGTCACAATGTGCATTCTGTGGTTACGGCACACCAGCGCCTATTGACGAATTGAATATCCGCCCGTTTACCGCGAACAACTTCTTCAGCGGTCTGATTGACACTTGGTATACATACGACGGTGATGCGTACCTAGACTATCTTGCCTCTCAGGGGGCGCCGGTAACGCCAACGTTGCAGAACAATTACTATAACATTGAAGAAGAAGTAACTGCACTTTATGCACAGTTCGAATTTGGTTATGACATCGGTGATATGCCACTAACCATGAACTTCGGTGCACGTTATGAAGAGACAAACGTGGCTGTTTCAGCGGTACAAGCGTTTGTTTCTGACATTGTTCCAACCACTGACTTAACGCTTTTCTCAAACGTATTTGCTCCAGCAGAGAATATTACTGGAACAACGTCTTATTCTAACCTTCTGCCTAGCCTAAACGTGAAGTTAGAAGTGCAAGAAGACATGATTGTTCGCTTCTCTCGCTATGATTCTTTGACACGTCCTACTATGTCTCAGATGTCACCGGCAACGACCTTTGGTGAACCTCGCCGTCAGAATCTTCAGGCTAGCGGTGGTAACCCTAACCTTAAGCCATTTAGTGCTGAAAACTGGGACCTATCTTTTGAATGGTACTACAGCGACGACTCTGTTTTCTCGTTTGCAGTATTTAGTAAAGAAGTAGAAGACTTCATCGTTACTCTTTCAGGCGCAGAAACTTATAACATGACTGACCGCCTCCCAGGTGATTTCCGTTGTGCTGCAGCAGACTGTGCACCAGGCGTATCGCTGGATCCACAAGACCCTAATCGAGATGTAGTTGCAGACACTGAAGAGCTAAACGGTGCTAGTGAAGTTTATACGGTTACTCGTCCGCAAAACGGTGAAACTGCTACGGTTAACGGTTACGAAGTTGCTATTACTCACGTGTGGGACAATGGCTTCGGTGTAACGGCTAACGCTACGGTAGTTAACAGTGACGCAGAGGTATCTGGCGATACTAGCCAAACGTTTGCATTGGAAGGTCTAGGCGATTCGCAAAACCTTATCGTGTTCTATGAGCGCGATGCGTTCCAAGCACGTGTTGCGTTTAATAATCGTGAGTCGTTCCTGTTTTCACTTGATAATGGTTTATCTGGTGAGCCGACCACTACTGAAACCTATGGTCAGTGGGACGTAAGCGCAAGTTACGACATCAACGAAAACCTGACGGTATTTGTTGAAGGCATAAACGTAACTGAAGAAGAGCTTACACAAACAGGCCGCTTCCCAGACCAAATTTACTCAATTGAAGACAATGGTGCTCGCTACTCTGTAGGTATCCGAGGCTCATTCTAAAATTTGTGTGTGTGTTTTGGCAGGGGTAAAACCCTGCCATTTATCCATAAGCCTATTGGCAAATCGAGTACGTTTATGGATAAATGTAGAAAGCAGTTATAATTCCATTTAAGTAGTGTTGTTTCATGAACCATTCATCTGATACATCTAAAAAACAGCGTATTGTTATCGTAGGTGGCGGCACAGCAGGCTGGCTTACCGCTGCTATCGTCGCAGCTAAGCATAAAGTAGCAATGGGTGAATGTGGTTTAGACATTACACTAGTTGAGTCCAGTGACATCCCTACCGTTGGCGTGGGCGAAGGCACTTGGCCAACAATGCGAAATACGCTTAAAGACATTGGCCTATCTGAAAAAGAAGTATTTAGACGCTGCAGCGCAGCATTTAAGCAAGGCGGAAAGTTTGTTAACTGGGTAAATGGCGATGGTGATTTTTACTACCACCCGTTTACTGTACCGTTAGGCTACGGCCGTGTTGAGATGGCGCCCTACGTAGGTGACATTGCAAATTTTGCCAATGCTACTAACTTTCAGCAGCACGTGTGTGAACGCAATATGGCACCACGCACGCTCAGCGAACAAGAATACAGCAGTGCACAATCGAACTACGCGTATCACTTAGATGCTGGTGCTTTTGCCGATATGCTAAGAGATTTCAGCAAGACTGAGTTAGGCGTAAAGCATATTGTCGCCACAGTTGAGAGCGTGGCTGCGTCATCAAGTGAGCATGTCGAAAGCGTTACCCTCAACAACGGCATGGTTCTAAAAGCCGATTTATTCGTCGACTGTTCTGGTTTTCGCTCACTACTGCTTGGCGAAACACTAGGCGAAAGCGTTGTGTCTGCAGACAATGTGCTATTCAACAACTCTGCCCTTGCCCTTCATGTGCCCCACGAAGAAGACTTTGAAATAAAGCCCTATACCCAAGCCACAGCACAAGAAGCAGGCTGGATTTGGGATATTGGCTTATCTTCCAGAAGAGGTGTAGGTCACGTTTATTCCACTGATTTCACTACCGACGAACGGGCAGAAGAAGTATTGCGTCAGTACGTAGGCGACGAGCACGGCGACCTAAAAGCCCGCACAATACGCTTTAATTCTGGTTATAAGAAACGAATTTGGAAAGGCAACTGCATTGCTGTTGGACTCTCTGCGGGTTTTGTAGAACCTTTAGAAGCCACAGCTCTTATGCTTATTGAGATTTCGGCTCGCTATATTGCAGAGCAGATGCCGTTGCCTACGTCGGCCATGCCTATCGTTAGTCAGCGCTTTAACAAGCAAATGAATTATCGCTGGCAGCGTATTATCGATTTCTTAAAGCTCCATTATATTTTTAACCAACGCAGTGAACCTTATTGGGTTGCCAATCGCGATGCGGCTTCTATCCCCGACTCTTTAAAAGAAGACTTGGAAATATGGAAGTATCGCGGCCCCCAAATTGCTGATTTTTCAGCGGCGATTGAGCTATTCCCCGCCGCTAGCTATCAGTATGTACTTTACGGAATGGGATTTTCTCCAGACTTTTCTTTGCAATCCCATTTTTATAACGAGCGCGATCTAGCAGATAAAGTTATTAAACAAAATCAGCTTATTACGCAGCAAAAACTAAGCAGTTTACCTAACCACCGCGACTATATCGAGCAGTGGTTGGCAAGCTAACGAGAATTATAATATGCCAAAATTTGAAGTTTTATCGGCCGATGCCCACAGCAATATCACTATTGATGAAAGCAAGTTAGCTACGACTTTCTCTAAATTCCATTTAGTTAATATTGAAATTAAAGAGGCCGTGCAGGCAGCGAGTGAATTCCCGCTGTTTTTTAGTAAATCACCCGATGCAAAATATTGGACTATCTCGGCACTCTGTGGGTTAGCGCCGCAGGAAAATGTATTTGAAACCCAAGGCACGTGGCTAGGTCATTATGCTCCCTTGAGCTTGCGTACCCTACCTTTTATAGCCCGTGTGGACAATGACTCTCAGCAGCAAGAAATTCTCGTTGATGTTGAATCACCTGCTGTTTCTTCACAAACAGGCGAGGCACTGTTCTTAGAATCAAAGCGCCCAACTGCCTATTTAGATAATAAGAAAAAGCTACTTGAAGAGCGTATTACTGCTATGCAGCAAACCGCTGTCATGCTCAACCAACTAAACGAAATGGGGCTGATACACGCCGTCGATTTGATTATTGAATATAAAGATAACACAAATCAGCGAGTTGGAGGTTTAGCTACAGTAAACGAGCAGCGCTTACAAAATCTTAGTGGCGATGAGCTTGCTACCCTCAACCAAAAAGGGCTATTGAATGTGCTTTTCAGTATTCTCAGCTCAATTTTTCAAGTAAACCGCGTTATTCGCCTTCATAACACCAAGTTCCCTGGTCGCGCTGTTAACAATATTAAGTTCGAAACCAGCAAGTCATAACTGCCCCTAGGAGTAATACATGTTTTCCAGCACTATTCAGGTGTCTGTTTTTGTCTTTGTGACTGCTTTAATTGGGTTTCTTACCTATTTAAGTTGCCGCGGGCAAAATAGAAATGCACAAAATCAAAATCGCGAATATTTCTTGGCAGGCGGTGGCCTAGCTTGGTATTTCGTTGCCGGTAGTATTACACTCACCAACTTGAGTACCGACCAGCTTGTTGGTATGAACGGTAACCAAATGGCCTTACTTGCACTTTGGGAGCTTTCTGCTGTGGTAGGTCTTTTCGTCTTGGCCAAGGTATTCTTACCCGTGTATTACAGGTTCAAGTGCACAACCACCACAGAGCTTTTAGAGCAGCGTTATCACGATAAGCATATTCGCGCTGTTATTAGTGCTTTGTTCTTCGCTGGTAGCGCTCTGATATTCTGCCCTGCGGTAATTTATTCTGGCTCTTTGTTTATGCAGTCTATGTTTAACGTTGAACTGCCGCTGATGTACATTGCAGTTATCTTCGTTATCGTTGGTGCCCTATACGCTATTTTCGGCGGTCTACGTGCGGTAGCGGTGTCTGATACCTACTCAGGCGTGCTTCTTTTAACCATGGCCGTATTAGTGGTTATTCTAGCACTACAAGCCATCGACTATAACTTTGACGGCATTCCGCAAGAGCGACTCACGCTTATTGGCGATGATGAGTCTCCGATCCCATGGCATACGTTGCTTACTGGCATGATCTTCATTCAAATGTTTTACTGGGGTACTAACCAAGTCATTACTCAGCGCGCAATGGCGGCACCTTCTTTAAAAGAAGCACAAAAGGGTGTGTTTGCCGCAGCCGGTATTCGCCTGCTGATTGTACCTGCCATTATCGTTATTCCAGGTATCGTTTCATATAAGCTATTTGGTGATATTGGTGATAGTGCTTACGGAAAAATCGTGGCAACGGTATTACCTGATTGGCTATCTGGCGTATTCGCAGCGGCCATGGCAGCTGCGGTATTAACCACGTTTAATAGTAACCTAAACTCTGCAACAGCCCTTTACGTGTGCGACATTCACGAAAGCTACATCAACAAAACGCCAAACGTACCTAAGCTAAGTGGCTATGTTACGGTTTTATTGTGTGTAGTATCGCTAGCGCTAATCCCTGTATACCAACAAGCTGATAGTATTATAAACCTAGTTCAGAAGCTCTATGGCCTATTGAGCATGCCTATTCTTTCGGTATTTATCGTTGGCTTACTGTTTAGAAACGTCCATGCATTCGCAGCTATTGGCGCAGTGTTGTTCGGCGTTTCAATTTACGCATTAATGAGCTTTGAAGCTTCACCTCTATATGCGCCATTTGGACTTCATTACATACACCTAATGTTCGCAACCCTTATTGGCTGTGTCGCCTTTGCCCTAATTGTGAACCGCGTGGTGTTTAACCAAAAGGCAGAGTTTTCGTTAGAGCTTTATAGAAAAGAAGCTTAACATTTTAGAAACACATAAAAGAAGGATGTCTCTGGGCATCCTTTTTGTTTTTTACAAATTTTAACGTCTATATTTTATACCTGTTGGTCAGACTTCATTTCCCTTGCAATGCAGACTACCATTGAAAGTTAAACGTTTACCCTTTAAGTATAGAATCCGCAAGGTGGACGTGATTTAATACGGCGTAGTATGCAGTGAAAGGTCACTGCCTACGTTGTAAATATTTAGCTTTACCACCAAATTTACGTTTTATTAACGCTGAGGTTTTTATGTCGTCACTTTCTCAATTCGTACGCCTGTCGAACGAAAAAGTTACCTTAATATTCGACTGTCAGGGTCGTATGCCAAAAGTCATTTACTATGGTGCGCCATTGAGTGACAGCACAACGCCTGAGATGCTTAGCGTTTTAAACACACGCCAAGAAGCTAAGTGTGCGCCAGTAATCGAGCCACCCATTACCTTAGTGCCTACCCATGGTGAAGGTTGGACAGGACAGCCAGGCCTTGAAGTTTCCGGTGATGCTGACCAATGGTCAGCAGGCTTTAGTTTGGTGGACATAAACCAAAGCGCGCAATCGGTGTCTTTCATCGCTGAAGATACCCACCGCGGAATGCGTCTAATCACTACCGTTGAACTAGACGGTGAAACGAGTATTGCTAAGTATGTATCTCGCTTGGAAAACACCGGCAGCAGTGCACTAAACCTAAACTATCTAAACGCAGCAAGCCTTCCACTTCCTACTACGGTTAGTAAAATTAAAACATTCGAAGGTCGTTGGTCTGCTGAATTCCAAACCAAAGATCACGACTTATTCTTTGGCAGCTACGTGCGTGAAAACCGTCGTGGCAAAACGTCTCACGATACTTTTCCTGGTTTAATTGCGTTCCCTGAAGGTACAGGCGAGCTTAACGGTGAATGTTTCGGTTACCACCTTGGCGCATCAGCAAACCACAAGCTTCGCGCTGAGTTGATGGCCGACGGCAGAAGCTATGTTCAATTCGGTGAACTATTGTTTCCGGGTGAAGTGGTACTTAACGCTAGCGAAAGCTATACATCACCCGTGCTTTATACCGGCTATGGCTGTGAAGGTTTCTCTTCGCTATCGCAACAGTTTCACAATTTCATTCGTAGCAATGTGCTAAACCATAGCGCTGAGTCTAAGCCTCGCCCAGTTCACTACAACACGTGGGAAGGAATCTACTTCGATCACAACGAAGATGAACTTAAAGCCTTGGCTGACAAGGTAGCACCGCTAGGTATCGAACGCTTTGTATTAGACGATGGTTGGTTCAAAGGCCGCAGAAACGACAAAGCTGGGCTTGGTGACTGGTTTGTAGATGAAGCCATCTACCCTGAAGGGCTAGACGGATTAATTGACCATGTTACTGGTCTTGGCATGGAATTCGGCATTTGGTTTGAGCCAGAAATGGTTAACCCAGATAGCGACTTATATCGCGCACACCCTGAGTGGGCGCTGCAAACCGAGAATAACCCTCACGTCCCTTTCAGAAATCAGTACGTATTGGATTTAACCAACCCTGAAGTGGTTGAGTACCTGTATAAGGTGATTACTGATGTACTAAAAGCCTATCCCAAAATTAGCTACATCAAATGGGACATGAACCGCGACGTAAACCATCCAGGCAACCTTCAAGGCAAACCGGCAATGCATGGCCAAATGGCAGCGCTTTACGGCTTGATTGACCGCGTAAAAGCGGCGAAGCCAGGCATTGAAATAGAAAGCTGTTGTTCAGGTGGCGGACGTGTAGATTTAGGCATATTGCCACACACAGATCGCTTCTGGACGTCAGACTCTAACGATGCACTAGACCGCTTATACATTCAGCGCGGCTGCTCTTACTTCTTCCCATCTGAAGTAATGGGCGCGCACGTAGGGCCGCGTGATTGCCATATTACGGGTCGTAACCTACCTATTGAAATTCGTTCAGCAGTCGCCTTGTTTGGTCACATGGGTATAGAAATGGATCCACGTGAACTGACAGACCACGAGCAAAAAGTGTTAAAAGACGCCATTTCGCTTTATAAGAAATATCGTCATATTACCCACGGCGGCGACCTATTCCGCATGGATGATGACGGCATGAATGTGAAATTTGGTTATGTGTCGAAAGACAAGCAGGAAGGTATTTTTGCTTATAACAGTGTTACAGAAACCGTACGCACTACGCCGAATCGTTTCTACTTTGCAGGGCTTGATGCTAACAAGCAATACACCATTGAGCGTGTATGGCCTGAAAAGCTGAAAGAATACACTCCTTCAATTTTGCAACAAACTGAAGGGCAAGTATTCTCTGGCGAAGTCTTAATGAAATACGGTATGCAGCTGCCGGTACTCTTCCCGCAAACAGCGCTGATTTATACTGTTAAAGCCCTGTAGTTTTCTAAACGCTATGGCTTTCTAAGCGCTATGGCTTTCTAATCGCTGTGGCCTTTTAAGCGCAGCCGAAAGAAAATACGAGTAAGCGAGCTGTGCGGTATTACACCGCCGCTCGCTTTTTTAGTGCCTTTTTAATTTTTTTAAGTGTCTTAGCAAAGCGTTCATCGCTGTCTTCTTTTATCGTCTCAACAAGGTTTTGCGCTTCATTCACTTTGTCTGCGTTAAGAAGAAGTTCAGCTAAGCGCAGCTGGGCCCAATTAGCTCCTGGTAAGCCTTCAGTATCAATGGTCGTAACCTGGTAGTCTTCCAAATAGCTCTTCAACGCATTAATACCTGAAGTTGTGTACTCGCCACTTTCAACAGCAACTTGCCCTAAGCGATACTTTCCATACATAAGACTGGCTTTACGCTTTTGATACGTATCCCAAGCCTCAGTATCCGCTTTCGAAACTGCAGTCACATCAGTATCTGATAACGGCAACAAAGTATCGTAAGATGCGGCGTACTGCTCGTCACCTAAATAGAAACTACCTAGCTCAACCCTGGCGCGAATGTGGGTGCTGTCATCATCAATTAAAGAGGCAAAGATAGCCTCTGCTTCTGCCTGTTTATCTTTCTCCAAATAAACCTTAGCTAAGGCAAACTGACCTTCGGTAGCATCAAGTTTTGAAATAGTTTGCGCAAGTGCTGTAGCCTCATCCAAATCGCCACCAGCAATAGAGGGGGCCATTAAGTGAAACTGCATTAGGGCTTGGTAAACAGCAACCTCTTCTGGGGCAATTTCCACTGCTTTTTCTAAACTCTTCTTTGCTTTTTTCGCATAGCCTAGTGCTGAAAATATACTACTTGAGGCTTGGGCTCCCATTACGCTGGCGTGTGTATGATAAGCCTTATAGTTATCACTGTAATCCTGAACAAACTGCTCTGCTGCCTCTTCGGCATCATCTAAATCTATGTTCATCAGGGAAGAAATAAGCATGTTGTGCTGCTCTGGCGATTTGCCTTCAACGGCTTCAAGGGATTCTACAACGTAATTATAGTCGCCTTGTTTGAAGTAGGCCTTTAGCGTTTCTACATCGTCGGCACTTGCTGTAGCAACGTTTTGTGCTGCCGCATAGCTTTGGGTAACGGTTATGGAAGGCATTAACAAAATAGAACAGGCACATAGTGCTGACACAGTAAATTTACGCATTTTCACTTCCTTATGGTTTAGTTTATGGGTAGCCCGAAATGCCGCTTTAAAGCGCTTTTTACTATCAATGATTGATAGAAGCAGTCTCACATTACGCCACTATGCGTAAAGTTAGAAAATAAATATGTAACAAAATTAAAAAAGGATGCCGAAGCACCCTTTTCAAACTGTTATTTACTGTCCATTTCTAGCCCCAATGCCCATCGGTCGTCGAAGCCCTTCCAAGGCTCTGGCTTCTTACCGTCTACGGGTACTTGGGCACTACTGCCACTCACGTTCAGGTATTCACAATCATCTTTTAAACCTTTCACATGGCAGTTCATAAGTGCCAAGGCAAAGTGCTCATTGATAGCATTAAGCTTTTGCACTTCCCACGCAGGTTCTATATAGCTTCCCAAATCAAATTCGCTGCCATAGGCTTCTTTCGGCGCCGGATGAGGGGCTACATTATGGCGGGCGTTTTTGATGGTAAGTAGTTTAGAGCCTTCACTACCCGTATTTTCGAATAGCCACTTAATGCCCTCGTAACCAGATATATCGTCGTTATCACCCGCTACATAAAGAACCGGCACCTTGATATTGTTAAGTGATTCAACGTCAAATAGCTGATGTTGCCCACCCCATGGGGCCAGCGCTAGCGCTGCTTTCCAAGCTGGAAGCACATCTTTACCACTGTCGTTACCACCTGCGCAGGTGTTTAGTACGTCTTTAATAAGCGCTGCCACTTTAGGATCTTGTGTACCGGTGAAGGTCGCTGCCGCTTGGTCGTTAAAAGCATAACAGCCGCCTACTGTGCTTACCGCTCCATAGCCTCCCATTGAGTAACCAATAACCCCTGCCTTACTTGCATCAACGCTGTCTCTAAAAAACTCATGTTCGCTGATGCTGTTCAGGGTTAGAACCTGGTCTCGAGAGCGATTTAACAATGTGCTAGGAAAACCAGAATACGGGTTTTCTGCAAAATTAACGTCTTTGTTTGTGGAGTCTGTATGGTCGATAGCCGCAACTACATAACCGTGAGACGCAAGGTGTTCACCTAAATAGTACATAAGTGTGCGATAGCCAGTATAGCCGTGAGATATAACAATCACAGGGTAGCTAGATTCTGCTTTGGCAATTGGCGCATCGCGGCTTGCATCAGCTTCAATTTCAAATACCTGACCACTTCGTGTTTCATTCACATACGTTGCCTTCTCAGCAGCACTTGAAGCTGGATACCAGACCTCTAGGGTCAACTTACGCTCGACATCATTTCCAGCAATATCTTTGACTTTTTCTGGGTAGGTCGCTTCAATAGTTTTTACACCAACAACGTGAGCGCCTTTCTCGCTTAGCGATGGCATAACATCCGCTGGAAAAGGTTTATAAAGGGTCTGAGCTGCAGAAACCGATGTAGGTAACATTGAAGTACTAAACGCGAGTGCAGCAGCGCCACAGAACAGGGATAACGTTTTCATAATTTGGCTGATTTTCTTGTTATTGAAAGACAAAATCATAATACCGCCTCACGAATTCCATACAAGTAAACCACCATTATTATTGCTGATTAAACGAAATAAGAAACAGTAATAAAACTGCAATTATAAGGGCTTAGCAACAACGCCGAAAGCTATACAGGTTACGTTAAAGGGTATAGGGAATAGATTAGGGACTATTTAAAAAGATCCACATAGCCCTGTAAGAAAGGTACTGAAAAATAGGTTAAACGTGCCACCTAACGTTTACTTTTTCGACAGGAAAGTATCCCATCGTTCATCAAATAAAGGCTTAAGGCGATGAGAATAACCATCGGCCCTGAAATTAGTATCTCTCAAAATCTCACTTTTTTCAGGATTCGCAAAAATACGCGCTAGCGTTTGATTTAAACTCGTTGTTACCTCTTGCCCTAGCGCTGTCTTTGAACATAGCAAGCGCTTTGTCCCTCTTAACTCTTCCGACAGTTCGCTAACTTGATACACACTCAAGGTGTCGAGCTCTTCTCTTGATAATGTAGCAATCTCGCGAGGACCAACATAACCGAAGTCAATTCGCCCACTTTTCAGTAATGCAATGGTATGCATGCCTAAGTCTCTACCTAGACTATGCACTCTTAACACATTGTACCGCGTTGCCCACTGCTCGACGGTTCGTGCATAAGCGTTACTCACGTCGCTGTAGAGCACTGTTTTTAAGTTCTGATTGAGTAAAGCTTGCAAAGAAACTGACTCAAACAAGCCTTTCACACTTTGTGACAAGCCGACATTTTCTTCATCATCGATTAAAGGTGGGAGCGCTTTTCTTGACACAACAAGTAAAGGCAAATTGATAGAGGTAGGTTCAGAATAATACCCCCATTTCGTTCTCTCTTCTTGGTATGACGCGCCGTAGAAACAATAGACCTTTTGAGACGACTTTTCATGTTGAATTAACGACCAGGCACGCTTAACTGGGTAGGCTTCAAATTGGTGGCTATAACTTTCAAGATAACTAGAAAGGTGAACCATGAGATCATACACTGGGCCAGATGTAATAGTAATACCAGGCCCTTCAACACCAAGTTCAGGTGGACGCATCCAAATAATGGTAGGCTTCTTCTCATCACAACCTTCAACGTCGCACTCAACATTATTTTGAGCTATTGAAGCGCTGATGTTAATACTGAAAAATGCAAAAACGAATAATCTTGCTAATACCGACACGTTATAAGACTACCCTTGGATGTGAAATTTATTGACGTTTATCCATCACCTGTCTACATGCGGCGCTATGGATATAACTAGAATGTGATCTTACATTAGTCGGATACAAAATTAGTCGGTATCAGTCTCATAATTCGCTGAATTTAGCTCAAAAAAAAGCCGCTAAGGAGCGGCTTTCTAGAGAATTTTTCAACATTCTACATTTTGTTCGTTCTCAGAACGGAATGTCGTCGTCGAAATCAAAATCAGGTTCAGCCATTGGCGGATTTTTAGGCTGAGACGGATTTCCACCTTGAGGGGCTTGATTGTAGCCGCCACCTTGGTTTTGATTATAACCACCTTGTTGACCACCGCCTTGCTGTGGCGCTTGGTTATAGCCGCCCTGCGCTGGTGCTTGGTTATAGCCACCTTGATTGTTTTGAGGACGCTGGTAACCACCGTTACCGCCACCACCTTCACCGCCGCGGCCGCCAAGCATTTGCATTTGGTCTACGATAATTTCAGTGGTGTACTTATCTTGACCTTGCTGATCTTGCCACTTACGCGTTTGCAATTTACCTTCTACGTAAATTTGCGAGCCCTTTTTCAGGTACTCTCCGGCAATTTCGGCCAAGCGACGATACATAGTAAGGCGGTGCCACTCAGTGCGCTCTTGAACCTGACCCTGTTGGTCTTTCCAGCTTTCGCTAGTTGCTAGGCTTAAGTTCGCAACGGCGTTTCCGTTAGGCATGTATCTAACTTCAGGATCATTGCCAAGGTTTCCAACAAGAATAACCTTATTAACGCCTTTCGTTGCCATTGATGTCTCCTGTAACGTTTTTAGTGGCTTGCTGCATGAATCTTCTTATTCAGACATCAGCAAGCACGAAAGTTCATCGATAATTAGCTAGTTAGTATACCGTATTTTGCAGGGGAAAATTATAGTTTTTCGACCCACTTTTTCGCTACTAACAGCAATGTCCCCTTGAATTTAACAAAATTCCTTATTGAGGTCCTCTGAACTTTCGCGTTGTTTTTAGCAAATCACGGTGAGGGCAATTAGGTTAAAAACGCCCCTACTGCTAGCTACCACCACGTGATATAGAATGCAGCGGTGAGCAACACCACAGCAATTGACGCTACATTAAATCCACTAGTGGTCTTAAATTGTACGTCATTCACGTCTACCGCATTTTCACTAATGCCTTTTTTCTCTAGAAGAGACACGACTACAGCAAGACCCACACAAAGCAAGAATACAATACCGACTCGGTCGATAAATGGCAGCTCTGGCAAAAACTGTCTAAATAGAATGCTTAGAACAAAAGAGCCAAGTGCAGCAAGCAGCCCTCCGTTTGCGGTGGTTCTTTTCCAAAACATCCCTAATACGAAGAGAGCGCATATACCTGGCGTAAAGAAACCCGTGAACTCCTGAATGTACTGGAACGCTTGATCGAAGTTACCTAACAAGGGTTTGGCAACAACCATTGCGATAATCAGTGCAACAAAACTCACGATACGACCTACTTTGACATAGTGTTGCTGCGATTCATTCGGGCGCTTATCTTTATAGAGATCCATAGTGAAAATCGTGGATACACTGTTTGTCATAGACGCTAGTGATGACACAATTGCCGCTACCAAGGCCGCGAAAATGATACCTTTAAGCCCGACTGGCATGAGGGTCATTAAACTTGGGTAAGCTTGGTCCGGCTTAGCTAAGTCAGGCACGATAAGTACCGCAGCTATTCCTGGCAGCACGACAATTAGCGGCATAAGTAGCTTTAAAAAAGCAGCAAATGCGATACCTTTCTGTGCTTCCTGAACACTTTTCGCAGCCAACGTCCGCTGAATAATGTACTGATTAAAGCCCCAATACGACAGGTTCATTATCCACATACCGCCTACTAACACTGAAATGCCCGGCAAATCCATATAGTGTGGATTATCTTTCGACAATATCATGTCGAATTTCTCAGGCAGTTTATTCGTCAAGTCAATAAAGCCTTGAATCGCACCGTTACCATCACTGATAAGGTTAAGCGCAGTGTAAGAGAGAAATAATCCACCAATAACAAGTAACACAACTTGAATAATGTCTGTCAGTGCCACCGCTTTCAAGCCGCCGTAAAGAGAATAAGTGAGCGAGAAAAGGCCAAGGAACATCATGCCGTAAATCATGTCTACACCTGCGATGGTGTTAATTGCCAACGCACCAAGCCAAAGCACAGCCGTGAGATTTACGAAAACATAAACACCCAACCAGAAGATAGCCATAACTTTACGTACGCGATGGTCGTATCGCTGCTCTAAAAACTGTGGCATGGTGTAAATTTTATGTTTCAAGAAAATAGGCAAGAAGAACTTACCTACGATAAGCAGCGTAACTGCAGCCATCCACTCGTAGGACGCAATTGCGAGCCCTAGTTGATAGCCGGAACCAGACATACCAATTATTTGCTCGGCTGATATATTGGCAGCAATAAGGGATGCGCCTATCGCCCACCATGGTAGGCTTGAGCCTGCTAAAAAGTAATCGTTTGTGTCTTTTTGGTGACCCTGCTTTTCACGAGATACCCACCACGCAATTCCAATAAGCGCGACGACGTATATCACAAATAAAGTGATATCTAATGATGCTAATTTCATAGTTTTTCCCAAAGTTTTTATTTTGGGTGCGGCGAATTTTTGTATGCAGGGTACACAGGTGAAAAATTGTTTTTATTATTTTATTTGGTTTTGCCACACCAGTGTCACGTCAATTTAAAAGACGCGTTAACAACCCACTAATTGCATAATCAACGCTCTAAGAACGTTCATATAGGCTGATAGCGTTTGCGGCTCTATTAGTATCACACTTTGTTTACTTTTTTTAATAGGAAATGTGTGTTTTATGTAAAAAAAGCCGCAACGTATAGATGCGGCCTAAGGGACACCAACAATTCTAACGAATAGGATTGTTTAGAAAAGGGAGAGTTTTGCGTTAAAAAACAGTAAACATTTCGAGATATTTAGCTTACGCAAATGCACCTTGTGTTGCGGTACACACGTAGATATCTGCATGGTAACCAGTTTCGTCAAAGTACTTATCTGCGACCACTTGTTTTACTGCATCAACTTTGTCAGTGGGAGCTAGTGCAACTACACAGCCGCCGAAACCGCCGCCAGTCATGCGAACACCGCCTGATTTACCGAGTACTTCATCAATGATTTCAACTAAATAATCAATCGGACGAACGGTAATTTCAAAATCGTCACGCATAGACACGTGAGACTGTGCCATGGCAGTGCTGACTGTTTCAATATCCCCAGATTTTAAGGCGTGGCTCGCGGTAAGTGTTCGCGCATTTTCAGTGATAATGTGCTTTGCACGACGATAAACCACTTCTGGCATATGGGCTTTAGCTTCTTCGAGCATCTCCATTGTTGCTTCACGCAATGATGTTACGCCAAGCAAAGAAGCCCCCTGCTCACACTGTTGGCGGCGCAAGTTATACTCACTGTCCACCAAGCCACGTTTTACATTCGAATTAATGATAACGATTTGGTGCGATTCAGGTAGCGGGGAGTGTTCGATAGCCAGTGACTGACAATCAAGCAGCATCGCCATACCTTCATTACCCATGGCTGATATTAACTGGTCCATTATTCCGCATGAACAACCCACGAAAGTATTTTCAGCTTTTTGACCAAGAAGCGCTGCCTGCACACCGTCTAGCGGTAGTTCATATAAGGCGCTAAGCGCCTTTAAAATAGCCACTTCGAACGACGCCGATGAGCTTAAACCCGCCCCTTGCGGTACGTTACCCGTTACCAGTAAATTGGCACCGGCAAAGTCTGGCAAGGCCTCTTTTAATACTTTAACTACACCGCGAACGTAGTTTGCCCAACCTTGCTCTTCGTCGTAGTTAATATCTGACAATGAGAACTGGTTTTGCTGGTTTTCATAGTCCATCGCAGTAACCAAGATGTCATTATCTTCGCGCTTGGTTGCCGCAACCCAAGTACCAAAGTTAATTGCAGCTGGAAACACAAAACCTTCATTGTAATCGGTGTGTTCTCCAATTAGATTAACTCGACCAGGCGCATGCGCGATAAGTGCCGGTGCATGACCGTATTGCGCTTCAAACTTACTTGAAAGTACTTGGTTATCCATTTGCATTCTCACGTTTTTTATAATGCACTGTGGGAAGTGCTTTTAATCTGTCTGCTGCTTGTTCCGGCGTTAAATCTCTTTGTGCTTCGGCCATCATTTCATAACCAACCATAAATTTTCTCACACTGGCTGAGCGTAATAATGGAGGGAAGAAATGTGCATGTAGCGTCCACTCTGGATGGCCTTCATTATCAAATGGCGCACTGTGCCATCCCATAGAATATGGAAAAGACGTTTCAAATAGATTGTCGTACTTCGCCGTTATCTCACCAATAATTTTGGCAAGTGAAAGGGACTGGGAACCTGAAAGCTTATGCAAAGATTGAACATCAAAACGCGGCAATAAAAGAGTTTCAAATGGCCACGCTGCCCAATACGGAACTACCACAACCCAATCATTGTTTTGGCATACTACGCGCTCCTGCTTTGCTACTTCTTGCTCTGCATAGTCAAGAAGCATAGGCGTGCCGTTATCACCAAAGTATTGTTTTAACTGCACTACTTTCTTCGCTGGGTCAGTAGGCACGTGTTGCTGTGCCCATACCTGACCATGAGGATGCGGGTTCGAACACCCCATCATCGAACCTTTGTTTTCAAAAACCTGCACCCAGCGATAGGTTTTGCCGAGCTCTTCGGTTTGCGCTTTCCAAGTATTGACTACGTCTACACGCTCATCGTCAGAGAGTTCAGGTAAGGTTTTGCTGTGATCAGGTGAAAAGCAAATGACGCGACTACAGCCTTGTTCGGTTTCAAACTGAAATAGGCCGTTTTTTTCACTTGCTTGTTCAGTGTCTTGCTTAAGGGCAGCAAAATCATTTTGAAAAACAAATGTCCCTTCATAATCAGGATTAACTTCACCATTTACTCGCGTATTGGTCGGACACAAATAGCATGACGCGTCATAAGATGGCTTTTGCTCGTTGTTAGGCTCTTCTGAAGCACCCTGCCAAGGACGCTTCGCTCGGTGAGGCGACACTAACACCCACTCCCCCAACAACGGATTGTAACGGCGATGTGGATCATTTGTAGGGTCGAAAGGAGTTCCCATAATCACTCTCTCTGAATTGGCCAGCTACGCAATAGCGCGTAAAGCTCAAAGGGTTAAACGTTTACCCTTTCAATAATATATCATGCTCCTCTTTTTATCAATTAAGGAGCAAAGAAAATTAATTGTTAAATTGATAACAATTAATTTTCTTTTGCCATTATAGCCAATTCAAAGAGTGCTAAACGTATATTTAATTGAAGCTTTGAAAGTTTCATTAGGTTTAACAAAACAGTTGGGGAATTCAGGTTTATTAGGTGCATCAGGAAAATGCTGAGGTTCTAAACACAGTGCACCAAGCTGATCATCATTTTGAAGATTCCCTGTGTAGAACTGCAAACCGGGTAATGTTGTATGTAACGCCATCGCAATTCCCGTATCAACAGCATTAACCGTCGCTTGTGGCTCTCTACCACCCGGCGCACGAAGCACATAGTTATGGTCGTAACCGCCCACCATATCAAATAGAAGATGTGATTGATGTTGAGTTGCTCTTTTCGCTATTGCCGTAGATGTTAAGAAATCGAACGGTGTATCGCGTACTTCAACTAATTTTCCAGTTGGTAGCAACGTATCATCAGCGTCTGTTACTGTTTCAGCATCAATATACAGTAGCGTTGTACCTACTTTTGCTTCTTCACTTAAAGCGAAATAAGCATGTTGAGTAAAACTAAGCGGTGTTTCTTTATCTGTTGTGGCTGATAGTTCAAGTGAAAGCTCATTATCGTTATTAAGAGTATAACAAGCGTAAACCTCTACATTTCCAGGAAAGCCACCTTCGCCGTCTGGACTGGTTAAGTTAAATGTAACGCTAGCACTGTCACTTAATTCCTGCACATTCGCTTGCCATACTTTTTTGTGAAAGCCCGCAAGGCCGCCGTGAAGGTTGTGCTCACCGCCATTTTTATCTAGCTGGTATTGTTCGCCATTTAACGTAAAAGTGCCTTTCCCAATCCTGTTAGCATAGCGACCAACAATTGCCCCACGATAACTTGGGTCATCTATATATTCCTGCAACGTATCAAATGTCTGAACACAACTTACTACCCTGCCCTGTGCATTGATTACGTTTATTTCTTTAATAATACCACCGTAGTTAAGCAAAGTTACGGACATGCCATTGGTGTTATTTAACGTGTATGCACAAACATCCTTGCCGTCTACTTCACCGAATACAGAAACATTTATTTTCATAACAAGTTATTTACCTTAGTAAGTGCCAACAAGATAAACAGAGCGTACCTTTGGCATATCGCTGTGAACAACAGCTATCGAAATTAGTGTTTGAGCCGTAGAAAGGTTATACGTTTTCCATAAGCATTTACAGTCTTTAACCTGATAAAAATAAAAGGTGTGACCTCTTTAATTGTAAGCTTTCTAATGGTGCGTTAGACATCATCTAAAACCCGCTTACCAGTGCCAAATTGAGATGTTTTATCTTTTTTTGTAAATATAATGTACGCTATAGCTAACAGCTGTAACGGCCTTCCACGCAAAAAACGAAGTTAATAAAGACATGGCAACAATAAAAGATATAGCCCAGGCCGCCGGAGTTTCCCTGGCTACCGTATCCCGAGTGATTAATAACGGCCCTAAAGTGGGTAACGACACCCGAAAACGGGTTAAGAAAATCATGGAAGAAATGGGGTATCGCCCCAATGCTAATGCTCGTGCACTTGTAACTAAAAGAAGCGCGTCTTTAGGTGTAGTTATTGCCGAACTTCACGACCCCTTTTTTGCCATGCTCGCTCATGGTGTGGAATCAGTCACTCGCAAAAATAATGTACAAATACTTCTTAGTGCTGGCTCTATAGAAAAAGAAACCGAGCTTCGCGCTATTGAAACACTATTAGAGCATCGCGTAGAAGCCATGGTTGTTCACAGTAAGGCCTTGGATGATGAAACACTGATAGGCTTCGCCAAACAAGTTCCAGGCTTTGTACTTATAAACCGTTATATTCCTGAAATTGCAAATCGATGCGTCTGGCTAGACAACGTAACCGGCGGTCGATTAATGGCCGAGTATGCGATTAACCAAGGCCATAAGCATGTTGCCGTTATTAGCAGTCAATACCGAATAGACGACCCTAACCATCGTCTTGAAGGTATAAGAAACGCTATCGACAACGCAAATTTAAGTTTGCCTGAGAGTATGATTGAGTATGCTACGCCAGACCAAGAAGGTGGGGAACTGGCGATGCAAAATTTATTGGCAACTGGTGCTAAGTTTACGGCAGTGCTTGCTTATAATGATGCTATGGCATCTGGCGCAATGACCATGCTGCAAGACCATGGTATTGCCGTTCCCGACCATGTATCAGTAATGGGTTATGACGATGTTCTCCTTGCCAAATACTGCCGTCCTAAATTAACAACCCTTCGCTACCCTGTTGAAATGATGGCAGCAAAGGCAGCTGAGTTGGCATTAAAGTACGCATCGGGAAGTATGCCAGAGGACGGGCTCACGTTTAAATATACGCCAACGGTAGTTAAGCGCGATTCAATCGTAAGAGTCTAAACTCACTTTCCAAATTTATCCTAGGGAAAAACATACCTGCAGACCGCGGGTATGTGCTTAAGTTAACGCGAGCGCAAATGGCTGATTAATCGTATTTTGGTACATTCTTGTTCAGCCACGTTCTAAAAAATTCATAGCTCTAGTGTATTGACAAAATCATCCACTTGATCGTTTTGTTTTTAGATTTTATCCCCAATCAAGAAAATTGCGTGATCCTATGCACCTTTACGATCAAAAAACAATGTGATCTGAACCAATCGCGCTACAGCGCTTGATTTAACTAGCATTTCGTGATCCGACCAGCTGCAATCCAAATGATCGTGACCAGTTGCCGTATATGGCTATTAACAGACTTACCAACAAGGTTTTCCACTAGTTATCCACAGTGAGGAATATTGTGCTCAATTTGCGAATCTTGATAAAAACTCTCTGTATTGTTTAATCGCGTAATCACTTTTCAATGTTGCGCTATGTGTAGCATCAGGGATTACAGAAATGTATTTTTCGCTGCTTGATGCATCTTCTAGCAGCTGTTGACTTATAGGGTAAGGGGTAATTTTATCTTTCTCTCCTACGACTAACCAAAGCGGGCCATCGTAGTGGCGCAATATAGGCGCAATTTGCATGCTATGGACTTCGTCATGTAGCTTCATCATGGTAATTGAGTTAGAGAATCCAGGCACCATATTGGCAATCAAATCTGAAATATTATTGAAAGCCCCATCTAAAACCAAAGCATCAATTTTTCGATTCGCCGCAACATAACTGGCAAAATAACTGCCAATGCCTCGACCATGCACAATGGTTGGAATGGACGCATCAAAAGCACTCTCTACATAGTCAAATTGCGTTAAGGCATCTTGTTTAATAGCGTTAATGCTCAAGTCTTTTGCTTTATCACTGGCCCCCACTCCTTGGTAATCTAACCATAAAATGTTGGCTGGCAACTTACCCAATCTGTGAATAACACTGTTGTTTTCACTTATAGGCATTCGGTTGTCGGCAAAAAATACGATGTTAACAATTGGGTTGGGATAAGATACAGCAACCCCTCGTAGAACTAGACCCTCTTTATTCTTTACTTCAACACGGGTAATACCCGCTGCCGTTTTATCGTTTTGAATAGCCGCATGTAGTTTGGTGACATCTAACGGCTGTTGCTCTGAGTCTTGGTAGAAAAACGCAGAGGGAGAAACGTTTATTGCGCATCCGCTAAGAGAAACACATAAAAACAAGCCGAAAAGTGTATTTTTAAAGGTCGTCATTTAAAAACTGTCCGTGTTGAGTCATTACTGTGAAATGCTGGAATGATTTGGCTCTCAATTACGCCATTGTTCAGATTCACGCTAAAGTTATGCTAAATAAGCTGTTACAGTTTGCAACAGTTGTTCTGTTTATTCGCGCTATTAATTTTCATATACTTGAGTGTAGTTTATCCGCACAAAACAAAAATAAATTAATGAAAAAATTAACATTTTCTATATTGAAAATTAAGCCAGCGTCGCGCGTATTTTTTGCCTGTTGTGCACTAGCTTTGTTGATAGGCTGCGAGTCTACATCGCCAGAGTTAGACTCTTCCCTGATCCCTGAAGCCCAGCGAAAAGAGTATCAACTCGCCATGTCTAAAGCTAAAGCGTGCCCGATAAACTTAGCAGAACTCACTGATTCACGCTCAAGTAAAGATTTACTTGTAGGAAGCAGAAATGTCACTGAAGATACTTTATACACGCTTTTGCAGCAAAGCCTTGAAGCTATGAATGTTAGCCCAAATAATGAAGCAGGCAACAGCGTGAAAATAGTGTTAAATCGCGCATTTGTGAAAAGCTTAGGGAGTAACATGGTTGCGACTGTCGTGCTCGACGTAATGTATAAACCCAGAAATGCTAACGAATTCTCACCTTCAGCTACGTTTCGCGGCCAAAGCGTGAATGTGATAGAGGATAGTAATCATAAAGACAGTAACGAAATTGCTATTGACGCGATGCAAACCGCCATTATTGATGCCACAAAACGCATAAAGTCTTCACTGTTACATAACTGTGGCGATGCATTGAGCGAACTAGAGCACGCCGTCTAGCTTAAAATAGCGCTAATACACAAGCCTGTTGTTTTCGACCATAAAACACGACATTCCACCATCTAGCGCTGCTTTTCTTCCCATCTCAGTGTCTTCAAACACTACGCAGAATTGTGGATCAACGCCCATGAGTTCTGCGGCTCGCACAAAAGTTTCGGGATGAGGTTTTCCATTAGCTACATCATCAGAAGTGACTAGGGCGGACAACTGGGATAAAAGACCGTGTTTATCTAGTACCGATTGTGCATGTTGTTTGTCGGAACCCGTTCCTACAGCAATCGGCATGCTCGCTTTATAGTGATTAAATACCTCTAACGTGTCTTGTATTAAATTCGGTATATGCTCCAAACGTTCGAACGCCTGTTTTTTATATATGGCAACCTCAGAAGGGTTATGTTTTTTACCGTACTTCGCATTCATCAATTGCACCGTTTCAATTGTAGGTACACCGCCGAGACTGTGCTGATATGCACGGTCAAAAGGATAATTGAATGCACTGCAAGTCAATTGCCACGCATCAATGTGCGCCCCCATTGAGTCGACGAGTGTGCCATCCATATCAAAAATAATGGCTTTGTAGTTACTCAAGTCAATCATGGCTGCGTACTTCCTTTCATTAAGCCTTTTTATACTGTTAGGACATCTTTTGCTTTGACCGCGTCAAAATCTCGATTGACCTTTAAATAGACTGCGTTGCTTTCACTGCTCAAGGTTACTTCAAGCACACCTGGTACCGACAATAATTGACCTTCGATAGCATCAATATCAGTATCATTGAATTGTCCATGCATCATCACCCGTTTTACGCGGCTCACCTCTTTTACACCGAAAATGATGAAAAGCCATACGAGCGTGCTTGCAGCACCGATACCATAAGCCAACTCTTGCGACCATATATCCGTGACCAATCCAGATATTACACCGCCTAAGAATGCGCCGAAAAACTGAAAGCTTGCATAAAGTCCCATCGCCGTGCCTTTTTGACCTGCAGGGGCAATGCTAGACACCAAGGCTGGGAAGTTCGCTTCCAAGTAATTAAACCCGGTGAAGAATAAGACCACCGCCGCAGTTACCCACCACCAGCTATTATCTTCTAAACTCAGCGCTAAAAACGCGCCTCCCATTAACACAACGCCGGTTATGAGGAGTGATTTAGGCGTACGGCCTCTTGCTGCTCCCATCATTACAATTAGACCAACAATTGACGCGCCTAGAACGGGTAAGTAAATCGTCCAGTGACTGTCTAATGTCATATTAAAATTTAGCAGCGTAACCGGCAGTTGCACGAACAGCAGCGTTATCATCATGTGTAAAATCATAACGCTAATGTTCAAACGCCATAATTGAGAAGAGAATACCAAACGCTTTAACTGATCTTTTTGTGGCAGTGTATCGCCACTACTTAACTGCACACCGTTTGGCACTATCCATTTAACCAATGGCATACATAGGATGGCCAATATGCCCGTAATACCAAAAACACCAGCGAGACCATAGCAGTTGGCAATGAGCGGCCCTAAAATTACGGCTAGATAGAATGAAAAACCAATAGCGATCCCGATAATAGCTAAAACCTTCGCTCTCTGGCTTTCGCGGCTTACATCGGTAGCCAAGGCCATTATTGCGCCCGCTATTGCCCCAGCACCTTGGAGAATACGCCCTACGATCATCATGGCCATACTGTCGGCGTTGGCCGCCACAAAGCTTCCTATTGCAAATACAGCAAGCCCTAACAAGATAACAGGCTTGCGTCCCCATTTATCAGACATCATGCCCATGGGAATTTGAAGCGCAGCCTGCGTCAAGCCGTAACCGCCCACAGCAAGTCCAACCAATAGTGGCGAATAATCTGGATAGTCCATCGCGGCCACAGCCAACACGGGCATAACCATGAACAACCCCATCATGCGTAAAACGTAAACGGAGGCGAGTGCAAGCGCGGCGCGCAATTCCAAAGCGTTCAAAGCGTCTGTGTCCCTCAATAAATAGAATCAAAAAACAAAATTGTGCGCAGAGAACACCTGTTTCTGCAGCTATCATAACAAGGTCGCGAAGTGTAGCATAATACCAGTCCGCATAGACAATTACCCACTCAGCGAGACTTAAAATGTTCGTAATCGCGGCGTGTTACCGCAGGTATAGTGGTTCTGCATTAAGGTGACACAACAAAGAGTACGGACATTTTAAACTCGCCCACTTACCTTAAATTCGATTAATACAATTGGTGCTCTTCTCACCGATGAGATTGATTTGGCCCTTTTGCACCTTAAGGGGTTTAAAAGTGGGGATAAAATCACCATTTTACAATGCAGTTCGGATGTTGTGTTCGTGAGCTAGTTTCCGCGAGGTGATCTGCTCTCTCCACTCACAGTATAACTTGATTGTCATATCACTTTACTTGACACCTATGGCATACTGATTCTTTAACTCTCATTTAGGCTTCAATGGATAAAATCGAAATTCGCGGTGCTCGCACCCATAATCTGAAAAACATCGATTTAACACTGCCACGAGACAAACTGGTGGTGATTACCGGCCTTTCCGGCTCGGGGAAATCGTCTCTTGCATTTGACACGCTCTATGCAGAAGGTCAGCGTCGTTACGTTGAGTCTTTGTCTGCCTACGCTCGTCAGTTTCTTTCTATGATGGAAAAACCCGATGTTGATCATATTGAGGGTTTGTCACCTGCAATATCCATTGAGCAAAAATCAACGTCACATAACCCTCGTTCAACGGTGGGAACGATTACCGAAGTTTACGACTACTTGCGTCTAATGTTTGCTCGAGTAGGCACACCTCGCTGTCCTGACCACGATGTACCGCTTGATGCGCAAACGGTAAGCCAGATGGTGGATAAAGTGTTAGCCATGCCAGAAGGCAGCAAGCTGATGCTATTAGCGCCTATCGTGAAAGAACGTAAAGGTGAGCACGTCAAAACCCTGCAGAATTTATCAGCACAGGGCTTTATACGTGCCCGCATAGACGGAGAAGTGTGTGATTTATCTGATCCCCCTCCGTTAGACTTGCACAAGAAGCACACCATCGAGGTGGTAGTGGACCGTTTCAAAGTACGCGACGATATGGCCCTTCGCCTATCCGAGTCTTTTGAAACAGCGCTTAGCTTGGCCGGCGGTAATGCGGTTGTAGCAGATATGGACGACAAGGATGCAGAGGAAATTGTATTCTCAGCAAACTTTGCTTGTCCGCACTGTGGATACAGTATCAGTGAACTAGAACCTCGTTTATTTTCGTTCAACAATCCTGCCGGTGCCTGCCCTACCTGTGACGGTTTAGGAACGAGACAGTTCTTTGACCCTGCTCGGGTAGTGGGTAACACAGAGTTGAGCCTTTCAGGCGGTGCTATTCGAGGTTGGGATAAACGAAGCTACTACTATTTCCAAATGCTTCAAGCAGTGGCTGAGCATTACAAGTTCAGCCTAACGGCCCCCTTCGAAGATTTAGATAAAGAACACCAAGATATTGTTCTTTATGGTTCTAAAGGCAAATCGCTTTCGTTTAAGTACATTAACGAGCGTGGCGACGTCATGGAGCGTAAGCATCCATTTGAAGGCATTATCCCTAATATGGAGCGTCGCTATCGCGAGACCGAGTCAAACTCGGTGCGTGAAGAGCTAGCAAAATATTTAAGCCAACAGCACTGCACTAGCTGTAATGGCACACGTTTGCGTGTTGAAGCGCGTAATGTCTTTATACAAGACACAAACCTCCCAGCCATTGCCGAAATGTCGATTGCCGATGCTTATGGCTTCTTCGAGACGCTCAACCTTGAAGGTCAACGTGCTCAGATAGCCGAGAAGATTTTAAAAGAAATTATGGACCGCTTAAGCTTTTTGGTTAATGTGGGCCTTAACTATCTTTCTATGTCGCGCAGCGCAGATACCCTATCAGGCGGAGAAGCTCAGCGTATTCGATTGGCAAGTCAAATTGGCGCAGGCCTTGTTGGCGTAATGTACGTACTCGATGAACCGTCCATCGGTCTTCATCAACGAGATAATGAGCGCTTACTTGGCACACTTACGCGGTTGCGTGACCTAGGTAATACCGTATTAGTTGTTGAGCACGATGAAGATGCCATTCGCGAAGCCGATTACATTGTAGATATCGGCCCAGGAGCGGGTGTGCATGGTGGTGAAATTATTGCTGAAGGCTCTTTGGAAGATATAAAAAATAGTGAACATTCACTTACAGGAAAATATCTATCAGGAAGAGAAAAAATTGACATTCCGGCGTCTCGTACGCCGGTTAAAGACGGTAAGTGGTTAGAGCTTATCGGCGCAACGGGTAACAATTTACAGTCTGTAGATTTGCGCATTCCCACAGGCGTAATGACCTGTGTTACTGGCGTATCCGGCTCTGGAAAATCGACGTTAATTAACGACACTTTCTACAAGATTGCGCAGCGAGAATTAAACAAAGCAACCACAGCTGAACCAGCACCACACAAAGCAATGACGGGGTTGGACCAGCTAGATAAAGTGGTTGATATTGACCAAAGCCCCATTGGCAGAACACCTCGCTCTAACCCTGCGACCTATGCTGGTATTTTCACACCTATTCGAGAAATGTTCGCAGGAACGCAAGAGTCGCGTTCACGAGGTTACAAGCCTGGCCGCTTTAGCTTTAACGTGAAAGGCGGTCGCTGTGAAGCGTGTCAGGGTGACGGCGTAATTAAAGTGGAAATGCACTTTTTGCCAGACGTGTATGTGCCATGTGATGTATGTCAGGGCAAACGCTACAACCGTGAAACCCTAGAGATAAAGTACAAAGATAAGAACATTCATGAAGTGTTGGAAATGACTGTCGAAGATGCTCGTGAGTTCTTTGATGCTATTCCGGCTATTTCACGTAAATTGCAGACACTCATGGATGTGGGCTTGTCGTATATCCGACTGGGGCAAGCTGCTACCACTTTATCTGGTGGTGAGGCTCAACGAGTTAAGTTGGCAAAAGAGTTGTCAAAAAGAGACACTGGGCAGACGCTTTATATCTTGGATGAGCCGACGACAGGTTTGCACTTCCACGATATTAAACAGTTATTAGCGGTACTTCACCGACTACGCGATCACGGTAATACCGTTGTGGTTATTGAGCATAACCTCGATGTAATTAAAACCGCAGACTGGATTGTTGACCTTGGGCCGGAGGGCGGCTCCGGAGGTGGCCAGATTATTGCAGAGGGAACACCAGAGCATGTGGCCCAACAAGAAGTTTCACATACTGGACGATTCCTAAAGCCCATGCTCAATCAAGCTTAAGCTTGCGTTGAGCGATTAACATCGTCATAAGATGCGCGGCTTTTACGATAGGTTGCTGTGTAAATTACACGGCAACCTGTAAAAAGTGCGTTTTTTGATGATTTTTCCGTTTTTACACGCTGGTCAGAGCTTGTTTTGGCAAATCATACGTTACGATGATTTAAGTGAATTTTGCAGTTAGAATTGCTGGAGCGAAACCCAATGACTCAAACGCCGCCACTAGCCTTAGTGAAAACATGGTACCATCTACTTTCGTCATCAGAAGACAATGATGTAAAAGCTCGCGCACAAGAAATGCTGTTAAAAGCTTTCGAGTCGCCAGAGGCTATCGCGATTTATCTCAAAGAGCACAATATTCTTAAGCACTGATCAAAAAAGCCTTAGCGTAGTAAGCGCTACTACGCTAAGGCTTAGTGTTACGCATAATGCTTAAAGGAAGCTAGACTATATCAAGCGTGCTTAGCCGCTTGAATAGCTAACCCTTCGCATACCGAGTTAAATGCGTCATTCTCTAACCGAGGCAAACCAGTAAGCAGGTTTTCATACAGCGCATCAACGACGATTGGCGATAAACTCATACCGCCGGTTATCATCACAACTTCTGGTTTTTCACTGCTATTTTCCAAACATTCCACTACCAACGCTTTCACTTTATCAAGCCAAGGTTTTAGTGCTTTTTTAAGTGAATCTTGAGAAATCTCTACATCAAAGTCGTCTTCAATATAGTGCAGCGGTAAAGTAATGTTCTGTTTGCTAGAAAGTAGCTCTTTGGCTAATCGCGCTGAGTTAACAACGCGGGCAGACAACTTGTTCTCTTGCACAATAAGCAGGCGCTCTAGCTGGGCAGGCTCTTTTATCACTGACATGGTTTGGGAAATATCTAATCCGTAATCGTCAGAGAAAAAGCGGGTTAGTGCCGGAATGTTATCAACGGCGCACATGTCTGAAAAATAGGTGGGCGGAACAGGAAGCCCGTTAATCATTTTAAGACCCATACCCATTTCAGGCGCTATGCCTTTTAGCACTAGGCTTTTATCGCAATCCATACCGCCTAAACGTCTACCTGTTACCGACAGAACATCATCTTTGCGATCAAGCTGGTTTGAACGTTCCGGCGAAAGCTTAATACAGCATATATCCGTTGTCCCACCACCAATATCAACAATGAGCGTGGTGGTATCTTTAGGCAAAGTTTGCTCAATTTTGTACGCCGCAGCAATAGGTTCATCTAGGAAATTAACCCCTGAAAACCCGGCTTTAGTTGCCGCTTCGGTCATGATTTGAATGGCTTGGATGTTTCCTTCTTCACCGCGAGTACCGTGAAACTTAACTGGACGGCCAATAACAGCGTTATTAACAACTTTGCCTAGCTGCTGTTCTGCACACTGTTTAAAGTATGCCAACTGTTTAGCAATAATACCGATGAACGCTTGTTTTTGGTCGCCGTCTAGCGATGCACCTAAAAAGTTCTTAGGGGAATAGATAAGCCGGCCTTTGTCCGGCATTTTAAGAAAGCGTCTAAACCCTTCTTCACCAAAGGCAAACTTGCCGTGTTCTACTAAGCGTAACAGCGGAATCTCGTCTAGCGACATAGCATGCATCAATTGCGCAATAGCTTTGCGCTGTAATGCAGGCTTGTTATGAAGGTCGCCGCGCAACGAGTCGATACGGTCGCTATACATCGCCTGCTCTTTTGGGTCTTTTGCCGAGTAATAGCCGTCCTTCGCCTTATCTATTTGCTCACTGATAACGCGCTGTAGCTGTGCAACTTTCGCTTCCACCATGGCATCAGGTGGCGGTGGCAGTTCATCTTCAAAATAGATGAACACCGAAGAACGGATTTTATTGCTCTTCTTATCTAGCGGGTCAAGCTTGATGTGCTGATGGGCCGTTCCATCAAAATACACAACCTCAGAATTTGATGTACCGTAGTCAATCCCAATCGCAGTCATAGTATGTTCGCTCAAAAAGTTAGAAGCGGATTGTAATGCAAAAGCACTTAACGGCACACCCCTGTAAGGTAATCAAAACAATACGATTTACCTTCAACACAATCGCTTACACAAGGGTCTACTGAAAACTCCCGCGCATAATGCTAGAGTAGAAAACAAACTAATAACAAAGCCTACAAAAATTTATGAGTAATACAGCACCACTTATCACTTCTTTTGACGTACGTTTTTGCGAAACCGATGCCCTACAGCACGTGAGTAATACAGCACTAGTTGCGTGGTTTGAAGCAGCCAGAGAGCCCATTTTCAGGATGTTTACCCCCGAGCTAGACTTACAAAACTGGCCGCTAATTTTAGCCAGCTACAAGGTAGATTTTTTAGCTCAAATTTTTTATGGCAAACCTGTGACGGTCAAAACCTATATCAGCCGGTTGGGAAACAGTGCATTCGACGTGTTTCAAGAGTTATGGCAGGACGACAAGTTATGCTCAACAGGCATTACCACCATGGTACATTTTGACTACAAAACACAGCGCTCTGCGCCTATCCCAGATAATGTGAAGTCGGAACTACAGTCACATTTTAAAGAACTACCCACTAAGAAATAAAGCGCAGTAAGAGGTATCCATGAGCGATTTAATTGAAGTTATTGATGATGTGTTACCACCAGAGCTGTGCTCGCAGCTTATGGAACGCTTCGAAAGCAGCCCTAATTTGTCTCAAGGTCGCACCGGTGGTGGCGTCGATTTGGATAAAAAACGCAGCATGGATGTGTCGATAAGCCGTAACCCGGAATTTAAAGACTTATTTCAGCAAGTGATGCAGCACACCGGTCAGCAACTGGTCTCCTACATTGAAAAGTACTATTTTGCGCTTGTTGGGCCTATTGGCTTAACCGTACGTCACCCCAAAACCGGCGAACCGGTAAAAGTAACAGGTGAGAACTTTGAAGAGGTAGGAAAACCAAATTTAGCCAACCTGGTTAACTACCTATTCCGTGTAGGCGATGTCAATGCACAGCGCTACACCGCAGGCAACGGCGGCTACCCCTACTGGCACTCAGAAGTATACCCGCAGCTTCAACATAACGACGCGCTGCACCGCGTACTGCTGTTTATGTACTACTTAAACGACGTGGAAGAAGGGGGCGAGACAGAATTTTATTATCAAAACCGTGCAGTTAAACCTAAAGCAGGCAGAATGGTAATTGCGCCCGCTTACTTTACCCACACCCACCGCGGCCAAATTCCAAAAAGTAACGACAAGTACATTTTAACGTCTTGGCTTCTTTTTAACCGCGCTGAGCAGATTTATACGCAGGGCTAGCCTATCCGGCTAGCTATCCTTAAAAGCCTTCAACTGCTTCGCCTTTTAAGCGGTAACCTACCGACGCAATATCGCCTTTCCAACCGTCGGTCGACAGTTCACCGGTTACCCAAATCGCGTCGTAAATATTGTCTATGCGCACACCTTCTTCAAACTTCACGTACACAATTTGATTAGAAGGCGGTGGTGGTACGTGAATACAGGCGCCAAAATAGGGAACAAGTAAGAACTCGGTGGTGAGTTCAGCGGTGCCTTCTAGCGGCACAACAAACCCAGGTATTTTTACACGCTTTCCGTCAAAGGTATCGACCACTGGTGCATCAGGCTGAAGCTGACTCATTTCACCATTGTGTTGAACTGAAGGTGGCGCGAGCTCATTAAAGCCTTCAGGCACTAGGTCTTCCCAATATACCTCTACCGGAGCTTCATCTGCTAGAGCGTTGAAGGTTACAATCATCATTACTACAGCGAATAATGAAGTCACGGATAATCTAAGATGGGTCATACTGCTCTCTATCGTTGAGTATTTTGTTCGCTTTTTTGTATCGGCTTTTGCTTTTTGTTTTCAAACTTCACTTTTAGACCACATACAAAAAGGGCTGGTATTACACCAGCCCTTTGTATCATCAATTTAAAGCAGCGTGAATTATTCTGCTTCGAAACGCGCGATGCTTGCGGTAATTTCTTCTTTTGCAGCTGCAGCGTCTGCCCAACCGTCAATTTTCACCCATTTGCCTTCTTCAAGATCTTTATAGTGCTCGAAGAAGTGCTCGATTTGCTTAAGAAGAAGCGGAGGTACGTCTGCAATCTCTTTTACGTCACGATAAATAGTAGAAAGCTTGTCTACTGGTACCGCTAGAACTTTTGCATCTTTACCAGACTCGTCAGTCATGTTTAATACGCCAACTGGACGACACTTAATTACAGAACCTGCTAGTAGTGGGAAAGGTGTCATAACTAGTACGTCAACTGGGTCGCCATCTTCAGACAATGTGTTGTTAACGTAACCGTAGTTAGTTGGGTAGTGCATGCAAGTTGCCATGAAACGGTCAACAAATAGCGCACCTGTGTCTTTGTCTACTTCGTACTTCACCGGGTCAGCGTGTGCTGGAATTTCGATGATCACATTCACTTCATCTGGTACGTTTTTACCAGCAGAAATTGCACTCAAGCTCATTCTTAGGTCCTTTCAATGATGGATTAAAAATTTTGGTCGTAAGTATACGGTGACAGCAGCAAAATAAAAACGCTTTACGACCCATGTCGTACTAATCTCTTTATTTTTCGTTAAATTTTGCCGCTTTTTAATAATTAAATGGCCCTAACGGGCCATTTTTTCATTACTTCGCGTTGTCGTTGTAGCTCAAGCACATATCAACTTCGTCTTTAGAGCCAATGATGCACGGTACACGCTGATGAATTTCTTCAGGCATTACTTCTAAAATTCGGCCAGTACCGGTTTCTGCTTTACCACCGGCTTGTTCCATCAAAAACGCCATTGGGTTGGCTTCGTAGAGCAAGCGTAATTTACCTGGCTTCGACGGGTCCCTGTTGTCGAATGGATACATAAAGATACCGCCACGACAAAGCAAACGATGAATATCGCCCACCATGGCAGCTACCCAGCGCATATTAAAGTCTTTACCACGTGGACCTTCTTTACCTGCTAGCAGATCGGCAACATACGCCTGCATTGCCGGTTCCCAATGACGCTGATTCGACGCATTAATCGAGAATTCTGAGGTTTGCTCAGGCACCTGTATATTCGGGTGAGTCAGCAGGAAGCCACCGTGGGTTTTATCAAGCGTATAAATGTGCGTACCGCGACCTGTCGTCAGCGCTAACATTGTAGACGGGCCATAAAGCACATATCCCGCTGCAACCATCTGTGTACCAGGCTGCAAGAACGCAGACGGGTCATCTGGCTTCATCCACTGCGGGGCGTGAGCGATTGAGAAGATAGTACCAATAAGGCTATTAATTTCAGTGTTTGATGACCCGTCAAGCGGATCGAAACTTACTAAGTAGTTACCTTCTGGATTGCACGGTACTACATCGTCTTCTTCTTCGGACGAAATGGCTTTAACGTAGCCAGATTCCCTTAGCGTGTCTTTTAAAATGTGGTTAGAGATAACGTCGAGCTTTTTTTGTGTTTCGCCTTGTACGTTTTCTGAAAGAGTTGAACCGAGCACGCCAGCAAGTGCGCCTTGACTCACGCGGAAAGAAATTTCTTTACAGCCCGCTAGCAGTGTACGAATGAGCAGAATTAACTCAAGTGGTGCACCGTCTTGTTGCAATTGGGAATTTAAACGTTTCATTGAATGTAAGCCTTTTTTTCGTGTGTAGGGTGTCGTGCTAGCCATCGCTCAGCTTTCCTTACCGGCTTTTTTTATTAGCAAGCACGCACAGGTTTTTATACCTGCGGTTAGATTGTAACCGTGTTCACTGCGAAGTGGAACATACCAGTTCAATGACATACACACACCATACCAGTTTGCATCCCGCAGATGTCCTGAGGTGAGCGTAATTTAAAGGCATGACGCATATGTTTAAATACAAAAATTGAATTATCTATAGGTTGCAGGGTTCTGATAAAGTACCCCGATAACATGAAAATTCATTGGGAATGCGCTATGCATGTACATATTTTAGGCATTTGTGGAAGTTTTATGGGTGGCATTGCCGCCATTGCTAAAACACTCGGCCACAAAGTTACAGGCTCAGATAAAAACGTTTATCCACCAATGAGCACCCAGCTCGAAGCATTAGGCATTGAGCTTACCGAAGGTTACGGCGAGAGCCAGTTTGACCCAGTGCCAGATATTGTGGTCATTGGTAACGCCATGTCGCGCGGTAACCCCGCCGTTGAATACGTGTTAAATCGCAATTTACCCTACACCAGCGGCCCTCAATGGCTGCTTGATAACTTACTCAAAGATCGTTGGGTAATTGGGCTGTCTGGTACCCATGGCAAAACAACCACCAGCAGCATGGTCGCGTGGATTTTAGAGCACGCGGGTCTTAATCCCGGTTATTTAATTGGCGGCGTGCCAGAAAACTTTGGCGTATCAGCACGCGTGGGTGAAAGCCCTTTTTTCGTGATAGAGGCTGACGAGTACGACAGCGCATTTTTCGACAAACGCTCGAAATTTGTGCACTATCGCCCGAAAACCTTGGTTATCAACAACCTTGAGTTTGATCATGCGGATATTTTTGCTGACCTTGCTGCTATTCAAACCCAGTTCCACCATTTAGTGCGAATGGTACCTGAAAACGGGCTTATTCTTACGCCAAACAATACACCTGCTATAGAAGATATGCTCAAGAAAGGCTGCTGGTCGTCGCGCCAATCACTAGGCAAAGAGTGGCATGCTGAACTGCTTAAAAAAGACGGCAGTGCGTTCAACGTAGTGCATAACGGCGTTACTGCAGGAACCGTCTCATGGCCTTTGGTAGGTCAGCACAATGTAGACAACGGCTTAATGGCCATCGCCGCAGCTCACCATGCTGGTGTCACCTTACCGGATGCCATAGAAGCCTTATCATTTTTTAAGAATGTTAAACGCCGCATGGAAGTAAAAGGTGAAGTAAACAACATCACCCTTTATGACGACTTTGCACACCACCCTACCGCTATCGCAACCACACTAGATGGACTGCGCAAAAAGGTGGGTAATGCACGTATTCTGGCTGTGCTAGAACCTCGGTCAAACACGATGAAAATGGGCGTTCACAAAGATACGTTGGCAAATTCGTGGCAGAAAGCCGATGAGATTTATCTTTACGAGCCAGAGGGAATGGATTGGTCACTTGTTGATTCCGTTGCCCATAGCAGCGCCCCGACTCATTGCTTTAGAGAAGTCGAGAAGATCGTTCAAGGTGTTTGTAACGTAGCACAACCAGGCGATCACGTACTTGTAATGAGTAACGGCGGCTTCGAAGGGATCCACGGCCGACTTTTAGATGCCTTAGAATCGAAATTTAAATTATAAAAAGCACCAGTCTTAAAATTAGCCACAGCTAAAAAGCTAACACTAAGACATAGTGTCTACAGAGGCAATGTAATGAAACATGACAAGCAAGTCACACTTGCTATCACAGGTGCATCTGGCGCACCTTACGCACTTACACTCTTGAAATCGCTGGTTAATGCAGATTATCAAGTTTACGTACTTATCTCTTCCGCGGCCAAGGTAGTCTTTGCCACTGAAGAAAATGTAAAAATACCTGGGCGTCCTGAGGACGCTGCCGCATTTTTTACCGAGCATTGCGGTGCCAAACCCGACCAAATAAAAGTGTTTGGTAAAGAAGAATGGTTTTCCCCGGTTGCGTCTGGTTCAGCTGCGCCTGCCAAAATGGTGGTATGCCCCTGCTCTACCGGCACCTTGTCTGCCATCAGTATCGGTGCGAGTGACAACCTTATAGAGCGTGCGGCAGATGTGGTGTTAAAAGAAAGAGGCCAACTTATTTTAGTTCCGCGAGAGATGCCACTTTCTTCTATACATTTGGAAAATATGCTTAAGCTGTCACAAATGGGTGCTACTATTATGCCCGCCGCGCCAGGCTTTTATCACAACCCCAAGACTATCGATGACTTAGTTGACTTTGTCGTGGCGCGCATACTTGACCATCTTGGCATTGAACAATCTCTTGTTGCTAGGTGGGGCTACCAATCATCCAAACATTCTAAGGATTAACCATGTTCGCGCTTAAAAACAGGACATGCGCAGTTGCGCTAAGCACACTTATAACATTATGCATTGCTTCTCCCGCCTTTGGGTGGGGTCAAACGGGCCACCGAGTAACCGGCGCTATCGCTGAGCAGTACCTGAGCCCACTCTCACAAGCCGCACTTATGGAACTATTGCCGCATGGCTCACTCGCTGAAGCTTCTACCCATGCAGATGAAATGCGCTCAAATCCCAGCGAATTTTGGCAGAAAACAGCAAGCCCTTGGCATTATGTGACTGTGCCTGAAGGCAAAGCGTATAACGAAGTAAGCGCACCTAAGCAAGGTGACGCGGTTACCGCTTTAAAGCAATTTACCCAAACGCTAAAAAGCGATGCAGCCAGTGTTGAGGAAAAGCGTTTAGCCCTTCAGTTTATCGTGCACATTATTGGTGATCTTCATCAACCCCTACATGCAGGCAATGGCACTGATCGTGGTGGTAATGACGTAAAAGTGCGGTTTTTCTGGCAAGACTCTAATCTTCACCGCGTTTGGGACTCTCAAATGCTGGACCAGCGCGACTTGTCTTACTCTGAGTGGACTGAATGGCTAACAAAAACGATAGCGGCGAAGGATATTCGCAGTTGGGCAACCACCGACCCTCTGGTATGGATTGAAGAAAGCACCACTATTCGCGATACCATTTATCCAGAAGATGCGAATAACATGAGCTATGACTATTTATATCACCATCTTCCTACTGCCAAAAAGCGCCTTCAAATGGCCGGTATACGCATTGCGATGTACTTAAATATGGTCTTCGATGAGGCTAACAATTAGCATTAGCCACAATATAAATAAAAAACGGAGGCTAAACCTCCGTTTTTTATTTTTTCTGTTAAGCTTTCGTCACAGGGTCAGAGCCTAGCGCAACCTAGTCTAAGTCAAGTGGTTCAGGTGAAAGAATGACCCCTGTACTATCAGCGTACAAATGATCTTCCGGTAAGAACGTAACGCCACCGAAGTTCACCGGCACGTCTACTTCACCAATACTTTCGCTTTCAGCGTTTACAGGAATAGCCGCCACCGCCAGCACACCAAGATCTAATTCGGCAAGGCTGTCTATTTCACGCACACTTCCGTAAATCACTACCCCTTCCCAATCGTTATCAATGGCCACTTGTGCAGAAGACGCATCAAATAGGGCTCGACGATTAGAGCCACCGCCGTCTATCAACAGCACTTTGCCTGCGCCGGGCTGTGCTAAAACGCGATCGATAAGACCCCTATCTTCAAAGCACTTCACAGTGGTTATTTCACCACCGAAAGAATACCGGCCACCAAAGCTCGCGAAAATTGGGTCTACCACGTCAACGCTATCAGCAAACAAATCGCATAATTCAGATGTGTTGTATTCCATGATTTTGCCTTACTAAAAATTGAGAAGAGGGATAAAGCTCTCTGTGCAGTTCAATCTAGCATAGCATTAAACGAAGCGTTGCAAACGGTTGATTTAGTGCCTTTCGCCTTATTTTATTATTTTGTGAAACTTAATCTTTTTCTTTTCACTCCTGTGCATCACTGAGCACGTATTTTGCTTAACTTTTGCCTTAATAACGCGTTAAACGCTAATTGGATTAGCGGGCACAAATAGCATGTATATGACGTCTCTTTTAGGCCTTAAAGATCATTGATAAATTCTCAGTCCACTTAGCCATTTTTACCATCTGAACCCGAAGGGCGACGTGAACCCATTTTGCTGTCAAAAAAGTTTCTTTTTTTCGTCACCCACTGGTCACAGATTAACTTTAGCCTGTGCAGTAATTAACCGATAGGGGACAAGGCGATGCTAATGAAATCCTTGACCAAATACGATACTGACTTATTTTATCGCCTGTACAAACTGACGCTAAAAAGAGACTGCCGCAGCATTATTTGGCTTTCTAAAACAGGCGACGGATACCTGTACTTCGTTATCGGTATGCTGCTTTGGGCTTTCGAGCCTGAACATGGTGAGCTCTTCCTTTACACAGCGCTGATGGCTTACGCGCTTGAGTTACCCATTTATGTGCTGCTTAAGAAAATGTTCAAGCGCCCGCGCCCTTGCGATTTTCTAATGAATTTAACGGCACATGTCACCCCGTCAGACAAATTTTCACTGCCATCCGGTCACACTGCCGCAGCCACACTGATGGCATGTATTGTTGCGCATTATTACCCATCGTTTGCGGTACTTGCCTATTGCTGGGCAGCGCTAATTGGGTTGTCACGGGTGTTATTGGGCGTTCACTATCCATCTGATGTGGTAGCAGGTTCACTTCTTGGTGCCACAATTGCAACACTGAGTATTTCAATTCTGGGGTAGCATGAAATTACTATATGGTGTGCAAGGCACCGGAAATGGGCATATTGCTAGAGCTCGTATAATGGCGTCAGCGCTCGAAGAGCGCGACGACATTAGCGTAGACTTTGTTTTTACTGGCCGCGCGCCAGAAAAATACTTCGATATGGAAGTGTTTGGAGAATACCGTACTTTTACTGGGTTGAGCTTCATAACAAAAGCCGGCCGCGTGGATAAGTGGGCTACCGTTAAGGAGGCTAACGTCAGCCGTTTAATCAAAGACGTAAAAGCCTTTGATACCAGCGGCTACGATTTGCTGGTTAACGATTTCGAGCCAGTGACGGCGTGGGCCGCCAAACGGCAGGGTTTGCCGTCTATTTCTATTAGTCACCAAGCCGCCTTCGCCTATGACGTACCTAAAAGTGGCAATACCATTTTTGATACATTGTTGATGAAAGTGTTCGCACCTACTGAACTTCAATTAGGTGTACATTGGTATCACTTCAATCAACCTATCATCCCTCCGTTTGTGGCTGAAAAGCCGGTTTTTTCTCCGGGTAATGGGCATGTATTAGTATACTTACCCTTTGAAGACATAGACGATGTCCAACAAATGCTAGAGCCACTAAGCGATCAAATCTTTCACTGCTTTCATCCTGATATCGACGAAGCAAGAGAAGTGGGTCATATACATTGGCACCCGACGTCTAAAAAACATTTTCAGAAATCCCTCCAGCATTGCAATGGTGTAATTGCAAATGGGGGCTTTGAACTGTCTAGCGAGGCATTGCAGCTAGGCAAAAAACTCCTCATAAAGCCATTGCACGGTCAATTTGAGCAGTTGTCGAATGTACTTACCTTAGACAAACTTGATCTATGCCAAACCCTTTTTCAATTAGACACTGACATTGTGGAAGAGTGGCTTGAGGCGCCCGGAAACGAAGCGATTGCTTTCCCAGACAATCCCCACATTCTGATTGATTGGCTTAAAAACAAAGACTTTTCTGATACCCAGAGCCTATGTGATGCGCTATGGAAAAACGTTCGATACGGTGATAAAACGCAAGAACGCTTATTGGCTCTTGCAATTTAATACCGCAATGCGATGATAGCGGCATTTGTCGTATTCTTCGCGGGATTTTTCGTGCTTAAAAAGTCAGTAGTTTTCTTGCTAACACTCATAGCATTGTGTGGCTGTGGTTACAAAGGGGCGCTTTATATTCCTGAAGCGCCTGCACAAAACACGTCGGCTGAACCAGCGTCTTCTAGCACGCTAGAAACCGACACTTCACTTGGCGATAACAACACTTCCCCCGCACCTACCTCTGGAGAACAGAACTAGTGGATTACTTTGCCTACAGCGAAGGTCAGCTACATGCTGAAAAAGTGGCTGTTTCTGATATTGCAGCGCAATACGGAACACCCGTTTATATATATTCACGTGCTACGTTAGAACGTCATTGGCATGCGTTTAACGATGCAATTGGTGAGCATCCTCATCTTGTGTGCTACGCCGTCAAAGCTAACTCAAACATCGGTGTTTTAAGCGTTCTCGCTAAGCTAGGCTCAGGTTTTGATATCGTGTCTGCTGGTGAACTAGCCCGTGTTATCGAGGCAGGTGGTGACGCCAGTAAAGTGGTATTTTCCGGCGTGGGTAAAAAGCACGACGAAATCCGCTATGCCCTTGAACAGGGCATCATGTGCTTCAACGTAGAATCAGAGCCTGAACTGCATCGTATTAACGAGGTGGCTGGTGAACTGGGCGTTAAAGCGCCAATATCGCTTCGTATTAATCCTGATGTAGATGCCAAAACGCATCCTTACATTTCAACCGGCTTGAAAGCCAATAAGTTCGGCATTGCCCGGGAGCGCGCCCTCGCAACTTATGAACTGGCTGCGTCTTTGCCCAACTTAAATGTAGTCGGTATGGACTGCCACATCGGCTCACAGCTAACGGAAATTGGTCCGTTTGTTGATGCACTAGAACGCCTGCTTCTGCTTATTGATGAGCTGGCCGAGCGCAATATCATTATTGAACACTTAGATGTAGGTGGTGGTCTTGGCGTAACGTATAACGACGAACAGCCTCCTCATCCGAAAGCTTATGCTCAAGCCATGGCTGAAAAAATGGTTGGCCGCGAAAACCTGAAGCTTATTCTAGAACCTGGCCGCGCTATAGCCGCTAATGCAGGCATTCTGGTTACCGAGGTTGAGTTTATTAAAGAGGGTGAAGAGAAAAGCTTTGCGATTGTCGACGCAGCAATGAACGACCTATTGCGTCCAGCGCTTTACTCCGCTTGGCAAAAAATTATTCCTGTGAAGCAGGAAAGCTCGGCAACACCCCGCATTTATGATGTCGTTGGCCCCGTATGCGAAACCGGCGATTTCATAGGCAAAGACCGCGAATTAGCCATTGAACCCACCGACCTACTTGCTGTTCGCAGTGCGGGTGCCTATGGTTTTGTCATGGCGTCAAACTACAACAGTCGCTGTCGTCCAGCAGAAATCATGGTTGATGGTGAAAAGGCAATTGTGGTTCGCGAAAGAGAAAAACAAAAAGATCTCTGGCAAGGTGAGCATAAACTTCCGTAAACTAGAGACAAACTAACAAGAAAGATGCGCGTTTAATGCAGGTCCAATTTTCAAAAATGCACGGTTTGGGTAACGACTTCATGGTTATTGATAACGTTACTCAAAACGTATTTTTCTCTAAAGAAAAAATTCAGCAATTGGCTAACCGTAATTTCGGCATTGGCTTTGACCAGCTGTTGATGGTTGAACCGCCTTACGATCCAGAGCAAGACTTTCACTACCGTATTTTTAATGCGGATGGCTCAGAAGTAGAACAGTGTGGAAACGGAGCACGCTGTTTTGCGCGCTTTGTCAAACAGAAGGGATTGATTAACCGTAACAAAATTGTGGTTAGCACCAAAGCGGGAAAAATGGTGCTTTACCTAGAAAAAGACGGTCAAGTAACCGTTAATATGGGTAAACCAGAATTTGAACCGGCCAATATTCCTTTAAAAGCTAACAAACAAGAAAATACCTATATCTTGCGCGTAGGTGAAAGCACCTTATTTATCGGCTCGGCCTCAATGGGCAACCCACATTGTGTGATGGAAGTTGACGACGTTGATACTGCAAATGTCGCAGAACTTGGCCCTCTTGTTGAAAGACACGAGCGCTTTCCCGAAGGCGTAAACGTAGGCTTTATGCAGGTTATCAATGAATCTCACATAAAGCTTAGAGTCTTTGAACGGGGTTCTGGCGAAACCCTTGCCTGTGGCAGTGGCGCATGCGCGGCAGTTGCAATTGGTCAAATACAGGGTAAATTAGGAAAAGATGTAAGGGTAGACTTACCCGGGGGCAGTTTACGTATACGCTGGCCCGGCCCAGATAACGTACTCAAAATGACAGGGCCTGCCGAACACGTATATGACGGACAGATAAATATATGAGCGACTTATCGGGGCAGTCTAACGCCACGCAATTAATTGAGCCATTTAACGACACATCTGAATTGTCGAGTTCAGATGTGCGCAGGTTTTTGCTAGAACACCCCGAGTTCTTTGCCCAACACCCTGACCTACTGGAAAAAATTAAGCTTCCTCATGAGCACAAAGGTAGCGTATCGCTGGTAGAAATACAAAGTGAGCAGCTGCGACAGAAAGTAAGGCAACTTAACTTCAAACTTAACCAGTTAGTGAGTATTGCCAAGCAAAACGAAAAAATTTATCGGGTTTATACCGACTTAAACGTACAACTCTTACGCTGTGAGAGCGTAGCCGAAGTACAGTTTACGCTAGAAGATGTCCTTCAAGAACGTTTGCAACTCTCTTCAGCCGTGATAAAAAGCTTCAAGGGTCCACACGCCATTCCGGAGCTACAGCAGCGTTTATTCACAGAGAAACGCTTTAAAAATACCAATTTCTTTTTTGGTCGATTGTCCCAGCACGAGCGCCAGCTATTATTCGGAGAAAGTCCCGCTGAGTCTGTTGCACTGATGTTGCTTGGCGATAATCGAGAGTTAGGTATCTTGGGGATAAGCAGCAGCGACGCAAGTCACTTTACGCCAGATATGGATACCCTCTTGCTTCAACAACTTCAGCAAGTGCTTAATATTATCTTGCCTGAAATGATGGGGTATTAACGTCAGTGTCTGCGGACGCGCTTGTAAGTGAGTCTTGCCAGGCGTGGCTAGATAAGTTTTTACTCCACCTTCAGGTAGAGCGAGGTCTATCCCTCCACACTATCAAAAACTATCAGCGCCAACTCACTGAGGTTGCCAAGTTACTTGGCCTTTATGAATGGTCTGGACTTACTCCAAGCGATATAAAGCGCGTTATGGCGGATGCGAAAATGTCGGGGCACAGCGCCCGCAGCATTGCACTGAGATTGTCAGCACTGAGAACGTTCTGTCAGTATTTAATCGATCACCAACAGCTTTTCAGTAATCCCGTAGAAGGAATTCAAGCGCCCAAGCAAGGAAAACCCCTCCCTAAACAGCTTAGTGTTGATGAAATGCAGCAGCTGCTCAACGCCGCACCAACAAGTGGTGAAGATGATGAAGGTATGCAGCTCAGAGATATCGCCATGTTTGAGCTTCTTTATGGCTGCGGATTGCGTTTAAGCGAATTGACCGGCTTAAACCTAGCAGACTGCCTCAAAGACGGCACAGTAAAAGTCATGGGGAAAGGCAGCAAACAACGCATTCTGCCACTAGGTCGACACGCACAAAGAGCACTTAATTCATGGTTAAAAGTGCGTCCTGCCTATGCATCACCCTATGAAAGTGCGGTATTTGTAAGTAAACGCAAAACCCGCATTTCAAACCGACAGGTTGCTAATCGTCTTGATAAAATGGCAAAAGAGCAGTCGCTTTCACAAAAAGTTAGCCCTCACAAACTGCGCCATTCTTTTGCCACGCACGTATTAGAATCAAGCGGTGATTTGCGGGCGGTTCAAGAGTTATTGGGTCACGCTAATTTGTCGACCACACAGGTTTATACCCATCTCGATTTTCAGCATCTCGCCAACGTCTATGATGCGGCTCATCCACGCGCGCACAAGAAGTAAAGCTATACTAAGGGTTATCCATGCAGTTTTTTAGGTCTATCAACCACGTCGATGCCATGACATTCGACCTTGACGACACGCTCTACGATAATGAACCTATCATTCGCCGGGCTGAGCAGGCGCTGCAGGCGCATATTGCGAAGCATCACAAAAAAGCGGCGGCCCTCACACCAAACGATTGGCAACATCTTAAACGTGCTGCGATTGCTAAGGATAGACGTTTAGCCTCAGATATGGGGCAGCTTAGACGTGTTGTTTTGACCGCCGCCCTTTCAGGCACCTCGGCAGATAAAGTCGAGATTGACGTAAGCAAAAGTAATGATATTAGGGAAGCGGTAGAAGCCTGTTTCAACTGCTTTTATGACGCTAGGAGCAACTTTGAGCTGGCTGAAGATGTACATCAAGCACTTAAAAAGCTGAGCGATAGACTGCCGTTAGTCGGTATCACGAATGGCAATGTTAATGCCCAAAAAATAGGTATTGATGGTTATTTCGAGACCATACTACACGCCAGCACCACGCGACCGATGAAACCGGCTCGAGATATGTTTGATGAAGCAGCCACATGCTTGCGTATCGCGCCCCCCCATATTCTTCACGTAGGGGATAATATTATTAAGGATGTAAAAGGGGCGATTAATGCTGGCTATCAGGCAGCTTGGTATGCCTGTAACAGACCGATGAAATTAGCGAATGAACCTGTAAGCGTGCTTCCTCACGTAGCGCTAGACAACCTCAACGAACTCACCCAATTCCTATGAATTTGGGGGGTCAGAGTACTTTAACCGTTTAAATCTGGGGCTAGGGTACATTAACCTTTGACGAAGGGTGAAGGCGAAATGAACTCAAACCCGCAAATCTTAGTTATCTTCTAGTACGTTTTGGCGCATAGATTCGCAGGGGCTTTCACAAACCGGTCTGCCGACCACTTTAGCGGGAACGCCCACCACGGTAACGTGGGCTGGTACGTTATTAAGTACCACGCTGCCTGCGCCAACTTTAGAGCCTTCACCTATTTCGATATTGCCTAAAATCTTCGCTCCAGCGCCAATTAACACGCCTTGGCGAATTTTAGGATGGCGGTCGCCCGATTCATTGCCGGTCCCACCAAGGGTAACGCTTTGCAAGATTGACACGTTATCTTCAACCACTGCGGTTTCACCCACTACAATACCCGTTGCGTGGTCGAACATAACGCCTTTGCCAATGCGCGCTGCGGGATGAATATCGACCCCAAAACTTGCTGAGTTACGACTTTGCAAAAACAGTGCGAGTTGATGGCGACCATGCATCCAAAGGTAGTGCGCCATTCTGTGCACTTGTACAGCGTGAAAGCCTTTAAAATGCAGTAACGGAGTAAGGTAATCATTTACTGCTGCATCTCGCGCTTTAATTGCGAGAATGTCTGCCGTAGCGGCTTCACTTATCCCAGGCTCTAGCAGGTAGGCTTCATCAAATACTTCGCGGATCGCAATGGCAGGCATAACGTCATCTGCCATTTTGTTCGACAAGATAAAGCTCAACGATGACTCGAAGTTATGATGAGCAAGCACACTGGCATGCACATAACTAGACAGCAAAGGTTCTTTTTCTGCAACAACTTGCGCTTCTTGTTTTAGCGTCGACCAAAAGTCGATTGGCGTAGAAAGTGCGGTCATGAGCATGTTCCGTTAATGTATAAGTGTCACGTATTTTAGATTCGGTCTGTTAGCCACGGCTTAACAGTATTAATCTACGATTGAGTGCTGCAAAGTAAAGCATGTCGATTCAGGTGCAAAGTTTACCTGAGTTTGGTGTGGTGCAATACCGATGTGATACCGCCTTAGCGTTAAAATCGATCAATCTATCTGATTAATTTGTTATAGCAAAGGCCAACAAGATCTAACCGTTGCTACCGATTATAGACCATTCCCGTCTTTTGTAATTTGTTGTGTTACTGCTTGGTAATAAACGTTAAAAGATAAAACATTACGATAAAGGGTGTGTAGAAAACTAGACTGTATAAATTCACAGTCAGATGGCATAATAATCGGCTGCTGAATGTATAAAATTATCAACCAACAGGTACCACATTATGGATGTATCTCGACTGCTAGACGAGCTTAACGACAAACAACGTGAAGCTGTAGCAGCCCCATTGTCTAACGCTTTAGTACTTGCCGGCGCAGGTAGTGGTAAAACCCGCGTATTAGTGCATCGTATTGCGTGGTTGATGGAAGTCGAAAACATCGCGCCTTTCTCGATATTAGCAGTAACCTTTACGAATAAAGCGGCCAAAGAAATGCGCGGCCGTATCGAATCGCTTATGGGGCGCAGTCTACACAATATGTGGATTGGTACCTTCCACGGACTAGCACATCGCTTACTACATGCCCATCACGCAGAGGCAAATCTTCCGGAAAATTTCCAAATTATCGATTCTGACGACCAGTACCGCTTAATTCGTCGAATTCTTAAAGCCATGAACCTAGATGAAAAACATTGGGCTCCCCGCCAAATCCAATGGTATATCAATGGCAATAAGGACGAGGGTTTACGCCCTCAGCACATAGAAACCCATGGCGATCATATCCAAAAAACCATGCGTGAAGTATATGCTGCATATCAGGATGCCTGCGACCGTTCTGGCTTAGTTGACTTTGCCGAGTTGCTATTACGGGCTCATGAACTGTGGGCTAAAAATCCAGAAGTACTCGCTCACTACCAACGCCGTTTCCGCGCAGTGCTGGTCGACGAATTTCAAGATACCAACAATATTCAATACGCTTGGCTTCGCATGCTTTATAGTGGCGGTAATAACAACATTATGATTGTTGGAGACGACGACCAATCTATCTATGGCTGGCGTGGTGCAAATGTCGATAATATTCAGCACTTCCTCAAAGATTTTAATGAACCTAATACCATTCGTCTTGAACAGAACTATCGTTCAACCGGCAACATCCTGAAAGCGGCGAACACGGTTATCGACAATAACACGGGCCGTTTAGGGAAAGAGCTTTGGACCGAAGACGCTCAGGGCGAGCTAATTTCTGTATATGCAGGTTTTAACGAACTAGACGAAGCGCGATTTATTGTTTCGAAGATTAAAAACTGGCTTAACCAAGGCAATGCCCTAAGCGATACCGCAATTCTTTACAGAAACAACGCTCAGTCCCGAGTTCTAGAAGAAGCGTTACTCCACGAGGGATTAGCCTACCGGATCTACGGCGGCTTGCGCTTCTTCGAACGTCAAGAAATTAAAGATGCCCTAGGCTACATGCGCATGGTAAGCCACCCGCATGACGACGCCGCATTTGAACGTGTGGTAAATACCCCAAGTCGGGGGATTGGTGAAAAAACCCTATCACAGGTGCGCGAAACAGCTCGCGCGCACAACTGCTCTATGTGGCAGGCCTGCCAACTGCTTATCAACGAAGGCGGGTTCAAAGGTCGAGCATTGAATGCAATGCAAAGCTTCGTGCTACTTATTACAGAGCTTGAACAATCGACCTTGGATGAATCGCTTGATCAACAAGCGGATAAAGCCATAAAACAATCGGGTCTTTACGCGATGTATCAAGCCGAACGTGGTGAAAAAGCGCAAGCTCGATTGGAAAACTTAGAAGAACTGGTTACCGCATGTAAAACCTTTATCGTGCCTGACGAAGCTGAGGAAATGACGCCTCTTGCGGCGTTTTTGGCTCACGCATCTTTAGAAGCCGGCGAGACACAAGCAGACAAAGATCAAGATGCCGTGCAAATGATGACTATTCACACCGCGAAGGGTTTGGAATTTCCACTGGTATTTTTGGCCGGTGTGGAGGAAGGCATGTTCCCTAGCCAAATGACCAACGATGAGCCTGGCAGAATGGAAGAAGAACGCAGGCTTTGCTATGTTGGAATGACCAGGGCTATGCAAAAGTTGTATATCACTTATGCTGAAAGTCGTCGATTATATGGGCAGGACAAGTATCACACTGCCTCTCGATTTATTCGCGAAATGCCAGCAGATTGCGTCGAAGAGGTGAGATTAAAGTCAACGATCTCGCGCCCGGTACATAACCGATTCAGCCAGGCTACCTCACATGCGAGTTTTGAAGAAACCGGATTTAGTTTAGGCGAACGCGTTGTACACCGTAAATTCGGCGAAGGTATAGTGCTTAATTACGAAGGTAGTGGTGAGCACGGCCGAGTTCAAGTAAACTTCGATGAATTTGGCAGCAAGTGGCTGGTACTTGCTTACGCAAAGCTGGAGAAGGCGTAATTTATTAATGTGGCAAGGCAGCCTTAACCTTAGTTGAAATGTATGCAGCAACATGTGCTGATCATCGAAAATGGTGAAGGCAACCTTGAACTCATTGCGAAACTCGTGCGCCGTGCAGGCCTTACGCCTGTTGGTGCAACGTCGCTGATAGAGGGAAAAGCGCGATTTTCGCAAAACATGCCCGAAACCTTTTTATGCGCCATTGTTGCCTATTCACTTCCTGATGCGCCTAAAGGCGAGGCTATCGACTTTGCAGTTGAGTCTTTCATTCCCACCATAGCTACTACGGAAAGCCTAGACAACACTATTCGCGATAAAGTACTAGAACGGGATGTTGTCGATTATATTCCGAAAGAAAACTCTCAGAATTACGATTATTTAAATCGTCTTATTAGTCGGCTTGAGAAAAACAAGTCCACCGGCGTAGTCGTAGTCAGCACAAACCGAGTGCTTCGTACAAGAACCGTATCTCTACTTCAGCGCCATAACTTTATCGCTTTCGAGTGCTTAACTGCCACCGATGCTATGCAGTGCTTATCTGAAAATAAAAACGTGCGCCTTGTTATTACAGATAACACGCTTCCCGATATGACTGGTACACATTTTGTGGCGGGTTTAAGAAAGGCTTTTTCAAAAGAACAGCTATCGATAATGGGCATAGCGGGAGGAAAAGGCATGCTCATGTCTGCCCACTTTATTAAAAGTGGAGCTAACGATTTCCTTCGTGTGCCCTACTGTCATGAGGAGTTTTTGTGCCGCGTAATGCAAAATGTTGAGTATATTGAGAGTGTTGAGGAAATTCGCAGGGTTGCCAATACGGATTATTTGACAGGCTTACCCAATAGGCGTCACTTTTTCTACATGCTTACGGTTCAGCATCAAAACCTATCAGAAGATCACGCACTTGCTCTTATCGATTTAGACTTTTTTAAATCGATAAACGACACTTATGGACATGACGCTGGCGACATTGTTTTAAAAGCAGTCGCAGCGCTGATTGAATTTTATTTTCCTGACGAGATCATTTCTCGATTTGGTGGCGAAGAGTTTTGCATTTATATGCCATCAACTTCGCTTACCGAAGCTTGTGAACGCTTAGAAGACTTCAGAAAGGTCGTCGAAGCCGAAGTGATACAGCTTCCTAAAACGAACATTAAAGTGACGTGCAGTATTGGGGTAAGCGGCGCCCACACGCAGCGGGTCGATAAGCTGCTAAGCCTTGCTGACAAGCAGCTATACGCAGCAAAAAATAGCGGCCGTAATCAGGTCAAGTGCGAACCACCTGACGCGCCCAACTTAGAACAAGGCACACTGCTTTAACCCCTCGACGATATGGCCCCCCGCCCTACACCTCGAACCACACGAACCGCTATGTAATACCTGTCCGCATAGATAATTACCCTCTCAGCGAGAGTTAAAATGTTCGTAATCGCGGCGTGTTGCCACAGGTATAGTGGTTCTATATCAAAGTGAAACAACAAATAGTACATAGTACGGACATTTTAAACTGATTTACTGCTCTACTGCGAGCTTACGAGCTTGACGCTGACTGCGATAATTTATTAGAGAATCGGCACTGAATAAGATAAGTGCTACCCATACGAAGCCGAACGTCACAAGTCTCGACTCCTCAAGAGGTTCTCCGTACAAGTAGACAGCCAGCACAAACATCAGCGTTGGCCCAATATACTGAAAGAAGCCTAATGTTGAATACATAATTCGCCTTGCCGCAGCAGTAAAACACAGCAACGGGGCGGTAGTTACGATGCCTGCCGCCACAATAAGCATGTTCAATGAGACATCGTTATTGAGTAAATTGCTGTACTCGGAGCCAAAAAACACCCAATAAAAAACGGCTAGCGGAGATAGCATAAGAGTTTCAATGAAAAGACCAGGTAGAGAATCGACCGCAACTTGCTTCCTAAGCAAACCATATACGCTAAAACTACCGGCTAACACTAGGGCAATCCACGGTACATGCCCGTAAGAGAAGACTAAAATAGCAACGCCAATAACGGCAAGCCCAACGGCTACACGCTGTAGATTGCGCAGCCTCTCGCCTAAAAACAATCGACCCAAGAAAACATTGATTAAGGGATTGATGTAATAGCCTAAGCTTGCGTCAAGAATATGGTCGTTATTAATGGCCCAAATAAACAAAAGCCAATTTGCACCAAGCAGAAGTCCAGCAACAAATAATATTTGCATAACCCGTTTGTTGCGAAACGCGGCGCCCACTTTGGGCCATTGTTTCAACGCGGCGATAAGACCAACTAATAAAATGACTGACCATATCACCCTGTGCATCAATATTTCAGCAGCCGGCAATACCATAAGCTGTTTAAAGTAAACAGGCGCTACGCCCCACATACTGTATGCGGCAATAGCACATATTACACCGACTTGAGCGGCACTGGCTTGCTTAGACAAGGCTGGCTCCATAGACTGTCAAGATAACAAGGCGCGTATTGTTTATCAGCTTCAAGAAATACACAACCTTTACCGCTTTCCAAAAGAGATAAGCAGGCATTAGACGAAGATTAACCACTCTTGCCTGCCGTTTTTAATCTAGTCCGCTTAGGCATGCCTCGCTAACTCGGCGCTCCGTTTACGCATGTTCTGACAAACCTGCTGTTTACGGCCTAATAAAGAAACCTAGTTCAAAGTAAAAACAAGGTACCCAAACCTAGGAAAGCCACAAACCCTACAATGTCTGTAACCGTTGTTAGGATAACCGAGCCCGATAAGGCCGGGTCTATTTTGAGCTTATCAAGAATGACGGGCACAAATACGCCTGCCAACGCTGCTGCCACTATATTGAATAAAATAGCTAAGCAAATAACCAGACCCAACATGGCATCAGTGAACCAAAAATAGGCAACAACACCTATCACTAACGCCCAAATAACGCCGTTCACACCGCCTACTTTGAGCTCTTTCACCATCAGCGCCCTTAAGTTAGCTGGGGTCACCTGTCCTAGCGCTAGCCCCCGCACAATTAGCGTTAACGTTTGGCTTCCAGCAATCCCTCCCATACTCGCCACTACTGGCATTAGTACGGCAAGGGCAACAACCTGTTGAAGCGTGCCTTCGAACAGACCAATAAACCACGAAGCTAGAAATGCTGTGAGTAAGTTAATGCCCAACCACAGTGCTCTGTTGCGTGCGCTTTTCGCCACTGGCGAGAACAAATCTTCGTCCTCATCCATACCTGCAGACGCCATCACCTGACGTTCGTAAAATTCATTCACTAATTCGCTAGCCGACGTCACATCCAAGCGACCAAGCAGCTTATTATTCTCATCAACCACCGGCAATGATGCCAATCCAGAGCGTTGAACAAGAAGCGACGCATTCATGGTGTCGTCGGCGCCTTGAATAGTTGTTACGTTTTCTTCGGATAAATCAAACAACGACACGTGATCTTGGGCAGTAAAGAGATGACTAATTTTTACCAGTGCAGAAAATTGCCCCGAGCGGTTGACCAGAAAAATACTGTCGCAATGCTGTGGTATCTCTCTTCTCAGTAAACGCAAGCCCTCACGCACTTTTGCATTGGACGGCAGAACTAGCTGCTCGTGATTTACCCAGTGACCAATTTGATTATCAGGAAACTGCGTGGCTTCTCTAAAATATTTACGTTCTTTAGAGTCAAGAGACTCATAGGCCATATCGACCAAGCGTTTTGGGAGTGAATCGAGAAGCTCTAGTAAGTCCTCGGCGTCAATGCCGTTAAAAATAGATGCCCACTCGTCATGTGGTGTATTGTCGATGAGAATTTCACGAGGGTCGCTACGCATCTCTACCAATACATCGAGCTTGCGGTCGCGCGGTATGCCTTCCCACACCGTCAAGCGCTTCTCTACGGGTAGTGATTCTAAAAGAGACGCAATGTATACCTCGTCTTGTCCTGCTAAAGCGGCCAACAAGGTTGCTGGATCATCACTCATACTGTCAGTAACAATCTCTTCAATTAAATCTGGTAATGGCTCTGCCATGCTGCACCTCCCGTTAATACCACTCACTTCCTTTACACAACGCAAGTACCGCTATACGGGATTGGTGAAAGCTTACTTTCAAGCATATTACCCGAGCATGTAAGTACCTGTCCCAAAGGCTATATGATCGCCTTTTTCATTGTGCAATTCCATTCTGCAAACCACTAGTTTACTGCCTTTGCGTATGACCGCCGCTGTTGCGATAAAACGCTCACCTCTTCCCGGTCTTAAGTAGTCAACGCGCATATCAATCGTGCCCATGGTAGGCAATCTAACTTGAAGGTCCGCAAGGTGTTCAAGTGCGGTTTGTTTGATGGTTTCTACAATCGAAACTAAACCGCCGATGGTGTCTAGCATAGTCGCTGTTACACCACCGTGTAGAATTTTTTGCATTGGGTTGCCGGTAAGCGTGGGCTGCCAATTAAGATGCAAAGAAATCTGCGTTTCTACCCCAGTGCCTTGCGTAATAAATTCTAAGCCCAACAACTGGTTAAACGGCATATTATCACGAAAAAGCGCAATCACATGATTGATCATAACTTGGTGGTCTATTTTTTTACTAACCTTAGTATGCTCACTGAGAGACATGCTGAATCCCTTTATTGTCAAAGTATCAATAACGTTACTATTGAAGATAACGAGAAGGGAAATTCATCCAACCAATGTTAGTTAATCAAGATAAGTTATACGATTTGATCCGCCTGTGAGTTTACAAAACGTGAGAACTCCCAACCTGCTCAAAATCCAAACACCTATAACCGCCTTCCGGTTGCTGAATCATGCTTACACTGAATTTTCGTCTAGTTTTTGCAATTGCCCCGTGAAGACATCGCCAAAAACGCGTAAAATCCAGCGCCATGACTACTGCAATAGCTTCATTAGAATCCGAGCCTCAATCGCGAAGCGCAAAAACACCTGAAACTATCTTAAAAGATGTCTTCGGTTACGACGCATTTCGCGACGGTCAGGGCGAAGTCATTCACCAAGTATGTGAAGGTAAAGACGCACTTGTACTACTGCCCACAGGCGGTGGTAAGTCTCTGTGCTATCAGATTCCTGCTCTGGTGCGAAGCGGCACGGCCATTGTTGTTTCTCCCCTAATTTCCTTAATGCAAGATCAGGTAGAACAACTTAAAGCCTTAGGTGTAAAGGCGGCATATCTCAATTCTACACTAGACATTGATGAGCAAGGGCGCATCAACGATGCATTACAAGCCGGTAAACTTGACCTGCTTTACGTCTCACCTGAGCGGCTCATGCAATATTACTTTCAGCAGTCACTTTCACACGCTGACATTAGCCTATTTGCCATTGATGAAGCACACTGTGTGTCGCACTGGGGCCATGACTTTAGGCAAGATTACCGCGCGCTAGGTCAAATAAAGTCTCGCTTTCCTCATATCCCAGTTATCGGGCTAACCGCCACAGCAGACACTGCAACTCAAGCAGACATACTTACCCAACTGAACCTGCAAGACCCGTTGGTTTATAAGGGAAGCTTTGACAGGCCCAACATTCGCTACCGCGTTATGAGTAAGTATAAAGCTTTCGACCAGGTGGTTGCGTATGTAAAACAGCAAGAAGGCAGCGGCATAATTTATTGTAATAGCCGTGCTAAAGTAGACGACCTACATGCAAAGCTGTTCAGACAAGGCTTTCGCTGTGCGGCCTATCACGCAGGCATGGACAGTGATGAGCGAGAGTTGGTTCAGCGCCAATTTCTCAACGACAAGGTCGACATTGTGGTGGCTACCGTCGCCTTCGGAATGGGCATCAATAAATCAAACGTTCGCTACGTTGTTCACCACGATGTGCCCCGCAGTGTGGAAAGTTATTATCAAGAAACAGGCCGTGCTGGGCGAGACGGCTTGGCGTCTGAAGCGCTACTATTGTTTGATGAAAAAGATGCAGCTCGCGTAAAGCAATGGATTGAACAAGGCGAGATTGCCGAGCGAAATCAAATCGAGCTACAAAAGTTTGCTGCCATGGAGGCATTTTCAGAGGCACAAACGTGTCGTCGTCAAGTATTGCTCAACTATTTTTCGCAGTTCAGCGATAGCGCCTGCGGTAACTGTGATATTTGCCTCGACCCGCCGAAAATGATTGACGGTTTAGTGATTGCGCAAAAAGTATTGTCCTGTGTACTTCGGCTTTCTCAACAAGCTGCTAGCCAATATGTTATCGATGTATTGCGAGGAAAGCAGTTGCGACGCCTACAAGAGGCAGGTCATCATCAGCTTTCCACCTACGGCATAGGCAAAGATAAGTCTGATAGCTACTGGCACAATATTATCAATCAGTTGGTACACAAGGGGCTTATTCGTGTGGACATCACAGCACACGCGGCATTGCGTCTAACTGAAGCTGCCCGCCCGGTGCTAAAAGGCGAAGTTGCTGTTCAACTTGCTGTACCTCGGTTGGAGTTCAAGCCTGATAAGCAAAAAGCCAAGCAGGCTCCAGCTAATTACGACAGAACATTATTCACTCGCCTTAAGCATTTGCGAAAAGTTCTTGCAGAAGAAAACGAGGTGCCGCCCTACGTCGTGTTTAGCGACGCCACCCTCGTTGATATGGCTTGCAAGCTCCCCACCACACGCAACACATTGCTAGACGTGAGCGGCGTAGGTCAAACCAAGCTAGAGCGGTATGGCGACGCGTTTATTCAGTTAATTGATGGTTATATTAACCGAGAGCATTAGGGGAAATTTCCCTCCTAACCCCTCTGTTAAACCCTTAAAGAGAAGCGCTGCATTTAAGCGTACGCGTATTCGCCGCCTTTTTCTAACGCCGCTTTGTATGCTTCTCGCGCATGGACGCGCTTCACATAGCTTTGAATTGCGCTAAAATCCTTAGCCCTACCGCTCGCAACTAGAGACTCCAATGGAAAGATCATTTGCACGTCTGCCCCGGTGGGCTCATTGCCGGCAAACCAAGTATTTTTCGATAGATAAGATTCTACGTAACGTAAGCTCTGCGCTAAGTTAGGACCATAATAAGCGTTTAAAATACCGTCTATCAGTTTGTTAGTGATCGGCTTTATAAAAAATGGCTTAGACCCTTTTTGGCGTGCTTTCTCTAATACTAGATTCGCTACGAGAGGCGGCATTAGCGAGCCTTCTGCGAAATGGAGCCAAAACCAATATTGCTGAAGTGCTTCTGGATCTTGCGGAACAGCAAACGACTCACTCGCGTGATAGCGCACGAGATACTCTACAATAGCGCCAGATTCAGCAATCGGGCCGTGGGGCGTGGTTAGAACAGGTGAGCGACCTAGCGGATGTACTGCCCGCAGCGAGTCTGGCGCCAAATTAGTTTGGCTATCTCGTTGATAGAATTCTATTTTATACTCTACACCCAGCTCCTCAAGTAGCCAAAGTATTCGCTGTGAGCGAGAGTTATTTAAATGATGTAGTGTTAGCATACCCCGTCCTTAATGCGCTTGAATTAACGCTGTTGTTATTGTGTTGTACTATATACACTTATTAATGCTAGCAGGTTTACATAAACCCATAAATTGACAGAACTATGCAACCTTTTACTCTCCAAGATGTTCAACAACATGCCAGAATTAGCGAACAAAGCGTCGAAATTTGCCTTGAACTACCTGCCACACCACTAAAAACCCAACAGTGGGTATCGCACTTCTGTTCGCTATTTAATTTCTCGATATCTGAAACTGACTGGGGATCAGATCGCTTTCAAGCCATTATCACAACGCAATCTAGCGATACTGCATTTCAATGCATGCTTTGTATAGAGTGGCTGTGCGAAGCAATCTGGCTAGAACCCATTGGCACGCAGCAGTCTACTCGCGCTATTTTTGATTATCTTACCCACGCTTAGGGTGATTTGCTTTGTGCTTGGCTTTTTACGCTGACTAGTATTATTCTAGAAAAACACTTGGGGTTAGTAGACTTAGCGGCTAATCGCATTTCCAAACCAAAGACCCCAAAAAAGCGTGCTCTAAGGAATTAACAAGTGGTAATAGCCCGGCTAACAAAGTATGCAATAGCAATAATCATTGGTTGGGTGATGGTTTGTTGTAACGCGCTGGCTAGCAGCCAACTTGTTATCAATGAATCATTTGAGCGAGCCATCATCAACCAACATGCAGAGCTCTCTCTTGCGCCAAACAGTGCTACCTATTTTGATATTTTAAACGGCAATGCGTCTAAGCCGTCCTTGGCAAGCCCAAAAGCGCGTGAGCAAATTTGGTATTCCACAAAGCTAACTCACTCTGGCTATAGCCCTATCCCTCTAGTGCTTAATATGGAACGACTAAACGTCGATGATTTACAAATTTATTTACTCGATAGCAGTCAACGTATTATCAAGTCTTATCGCTACCAAGCAGGTAAGGGCGACTTTTCGTTAAAACAACCCATTCCCAACATACGGCTTGGATTTACGCTGCAGCCCTATCAAAATGCTCAACTTTTGATTTCCGTAAAAGATGATGGTCTTGAATATTTCCCCATTGCCCTATGGGAAAGAGACTTGCTAGCACAGCATGACACGAACATGTTGGTGTTGCTCGGCGCGGTATTCGGCGCGCTAACACTCATTGCACTTTACTATTTATTCTCTTATTTGACACAGCGCATCCCTACTCGCTTTTGGCTCACCATGGCCACCCTCGTAATCATTGCTCTGTTGTTTATTACAGAAGGGGGGCTTGCGCTCTGGCCTAATTTGACTAATGCCAGTGAACGTTTTTACGCGGTATGTCTAGGTATGCTTCTTCTTTGTATTGCGAAAGTGAATCATCACCTCTTTTCACCCGTGCCACTCCTGTTGCGGTTGGTTAATTACGCTGTTCCAATCGCAGCTACCGTCTATTGCTTAACGACCAACGCCTATAACACCACTATCTCGTTACTACTGCTTACTGCTGCCATGGGGCTTTATCACGTCGCTCTTGCACTTATTTTCAAAGACAAAAACACCCGCGTAGTTAGCACCACATATATACTCGCGTGGCTATCGTTTTTCGCTTTCTACGCATTAGTTACGCTCACCCTTTTCAGCGACCTTATTTACACGATTGAAGTCGCTACAGGCATGCTGATATTCGTCACTCTCGGGTTCTTATGTTTTGGGTTTTCTGTCATCGCCAGAGAGCAAGCAAAGAATCAGCGCAAGCTATCAACGCAGGCAGAGACCATTGCGAGTTTGAATCATTTCTACGATTTGTTCAGAAACTCGGCGGAGGGACACTATACCTCGACGTGGGATGGCAAATTAATATCTGTCAATCCCGCTATGTGTAAGGTGTTTGGTTATGAAAGCGAAGATGAAATGCTTCTGAAAGCGGCCAGTACGCTAACGTTTTATGCATCACCCGAAGACAGGCAAGTATTATTAGGTAAGGTATCCCAACAAGGCCATGTCACAGGTAAGGAAATTCGTGGAAGACGCAAAGACGGCAGCGAATTTTGGTTTTCTCTGTCATGTCAGATGCGGGAAAGCGAAGAAGGTAATTTTCTGTATGGCTCTATTATTGATATTACCGAGAAAAAGCAGTCTGATCTTAGCCTTCAATATTTGGCAACCCACGACTCGCTCACAGGGGTATACAACAGGCGTCAGTTTGAAACTTTATTTAAAGAGAAGGTAACCGCACCAAGCGCCTCCCCTGTTTGTTTACTTTTCTTAGATTTAGATCGTTTTAAAGTGGTGAATGACACGTGCGGGCACAAAGCGGGCGATGTGCTGATAAAAGACATATCGCGCTTAATTGAGAACACCCTTACTTCTGATGCACAAATAGGCCGACTTGGTGGCGATGAATTTGGCATTATGTATACGAAACTTAGCGTTGATGAAGTATACCTAAACGCTGTCAAAATATTGAACGCTGTGCAGGCCTATAGATTTATGTGGGACAACCGCATTTTCAATCTAGGGGTAAGCATAGGCATGGTAGTATGCGACGACACCGAAGTCAGTCCGGGTCAGTACTTGAGCATGGCAGATGCCGCCTGCTATTTCGCGAAAGAGCAAGGCAGGAATCAGGTTCACCGATACAATAAAGACGACGAAAGTATGCAGCGCTACCAGCGCGAACTAGACTGGGTCTCGTCCATTAACAACGCCTTAGAAGAAGGCCGCTTCGAGCTGTACTATCAATCATTGCGTCCTTTAAATAAAACCAGCGACGGTCATTACTACGAAGTATTATTAAGACTACGAGAGAAAGACGGTACCTTGGTGGAGCCTGCTAACTTCTTGCCCACTGCAGAGCGTTTCGAGATGAACGTGAGTGTAGACAAGTGGGTTGTAACAAACACATTTAAATGGCTATCAGAAAACCCTGAACACCTCGCTGAATTGCGACGATGCAGTATTAACTTAAACTGCCACTCTCTTGCTGACAGAGACTTTACGTTATTTATTCTGAACGCCTTTGAAACGTTTAAAATTCCCTATGACAAAATTTGTTTTGAAGTCATTGAGTCTGTCGCCATCATTAAGATGGAAGATACACTTAACTTCATGAGTACTTTCAATCGCTTGGGTTGTTCCTTTGCACTGGACGATTTCGGCAGCGGATTCTCTTCTTATAGCTACCTTAAAAGTTTGCCCGTTAGTCAGGTTAAAATTGATGGCATGTTTATTAAGGACATGCTGAATGACAGCATCGATACGGCTATGGTCGCTTCAATCAACGATGTTGCGAAAGCGATGGGTATGCAGACCGTTGGCGAATTTGTTGAGGACGAAAGCACAATGACCCAATTGGGAAAAATGGGAATCGATTTCGCCCAAGGGTATGGCGTCGCCAAACCAGCTCCATTGCGTGACTTTCAGCCTTTGTGATAACCATCCTTGATAGGTTTTATACGAAAAAAGTGATAGCACAAGCGTCTACTCGCGTATAATAAAATGATAGACTTGCAAAAAGAGAAGTCATCCCCACTTAATGCCCACTGTTCAAAGTGTAGAAGTAACATGAGTAGCAAACAGCCTAAATACGAATATGTCAGTACCGCAAAATTACCCACACGTATGGGTGACTTTAAAATACACGGCTTTGTAGAAGCCAGCGGACAAGAGCACGTCGCGCTTTCCTATGGTGAATGGAAAGAAGATGACGTTGTTCCTATTCGTATTCACTCGGAATGTTTGACCGGCGACTCTTTGTTTAGCACTCGATGCGACTGTGGTTTCCAGCTAGAAAAAGCCATGCAGAATATTGTCGATAACGGTTACGGTGTGTTGCTGTATTTACGACAAGAGGGGCGCGGTATAGGCCTTCTAAATAAGATACGCGCATATAACCTTCAGGATAGCGGCATGGATACGGTAGAAGCAAACGAGCACCTTGGTTTTGATGCCGACTTAAGAAGTTACGATATCTGCAAACTTATGCTTGATACCCTTAACGTGAAACACGTTGAGCTAATGACTAACAACCCTAAAAAGTTGGCCGCGCTAAAGGCATTGGGTATTGACGTGGTAGGAAGAAAGCCAATCGACCACGGCATTACCAAAGACAACAAGCATTATCTGAAAACAAAAACAGAGAAATTAGGTCACGCATTCGACCCTCACGTTTTTAAATAATCTGCCTGTAAATCAGGTCCTCCCCATATTCTTTGTTAAAGCGCCCACCTCCAAGTGGGCGTTTTCTATTCAGCTTCGGTTAATCATAAAGCGGTTATAACGTATACAGACTAACCACATTGCGCATTACGAATGGCTTTTTCTCGCTGCGCAATGTAAGGAGAATGTATGAAAAACATAGCCCTAACCGTGATAGTGGCACTTTCTAGTGCTACCGCACTTCCCGCGCTGGCGCAATCAAACACGAATTTAATGCAAGCCACAGCGTCCACCGAGCAATACTCTGATGCTCAGCTAGACAGCATACTTGCCCCTATTGCACTTTATCCAGACACTCTGCTTACCCATATATTGATTGCCTCAACCTATCCTCTAGATGTGGTGGCTGCCGATCGCTGGCGTCAAAGCAACAAGCACTTAACACCTGAGCAAGTAGAAAACGTACTGACCAGTGTTTCTTGGGATCCCAGTGTGAAAGCACTCGCCCCTTTTACCGAGTTGCTAAACACCATGGCCAGTGATCTTGACTGGTTGCAACAGCTTGGCGATAACGTACTTATTAATCAAGGCCGCGTGCTCGACCGTGTGCAAGTATTGCGTCAACACGCACACAATACGGGTAACTTAGTAACCAATGACTACATTGAGGTGGAAACCGAGCGAGAAAACACAAGGGAAATTATCTATATAGAGCCTCGTCAGCGCGAAGTCGTTTACGTACCTTATTACAATCCACACGCAGTGTATGGGCATTGGTGGCATGCTACGTCGCCAGTGCAATGGCGCCATAATGTGAGCTATCACCATCATAGCAATGTATTTTGGTCACCCAGTATTCGTCTTTCAACGTTCTTCTTTTTCGGAAGTGTTCACTGGCACAATCGGCACGTGGTCATACACCGTGAACCCGTGCGTCGCTATTATCACGGGAGCCCGAGAAAACGCGTGATCAATCGAGAGTATCGTCGTTGGGAACATAATACGACACATCGTCGAGCACGTTACTCTAATCATGTGGTTCATAGCGCCCCGTCACGCTATGAAAAAGCGGGGCAAAGGCGAGAAAAATATGTATCGAATAAGCAATTTAGAACAATGAACTCACCTAGTCGCCAAGGGGAAAAACAGGCAGGCAAGCTAGCTACTCGCACTGTTGATAAGACTCCCTCAACGCGCACTATTGAGCCCAAAACAGTAACGCCTATTAGGGAAAGTCGATTTAAAAATGGGCAAGGCACAGTAAACCGCAAACAGTCTATTGAGCACGCGTTAAAGCGTAATCAGGCAGTGGCGAAAATGAACAAGCCAACGAAGGAAAACACCTTAACAAAGCTAAAAAAAGATAAGCCTGTCCGTATAGCGTCTGATGCGAAAGCGCCAAAACGGATAGAGCAAAACATTAAGGAATCACGCTTGCCAAAACAATACACCAACAAAGAACGAGTGGTGAGAGCAAGCCCGCAACCTCGCTCTGTGGCCAAAGAAAGTAGTGAGCCAAAGCGCATTGAGCGAACTAGCAATGCCTATACACGGTCATCAAAACAAAATGGTAACTCGCAAAAACAGGTTATGCGGGGTGAGCGAAGTGTTGCTAAAAGAAACTATGAAAAGCGTTAGAACTTCTATGGGGCCGCTAGCTAAGACACAAGCGCTAGCTAGCAACCAGCGCCTCCTTTAAGATATAAGCCTCAGACGCAATTACATGGTTACTTATTGGTTGCTGCTTCATGGAATGTCAAAAGTGCTTCAACAAAGCGCACCGGGGAGTCCTCATCTAAATTAAAGTACAAAGAGGGCTCAATTAACTCAAGCTCCATAATGGCCCAATTGTCATCCTGTCGCACCAAATCAACACGAGCGTAAAGCGCATTGCAGGGCATAGCCGAAAGCGCCTTTTCAGCGATGGCGAGTTGAACATTATCTACACTAACCGTTTGCAAGCTTCCGCCGTGCTCTTCTTGCACGCGAAAGTCTCCTTTTTGTGGCACTTTCCTAATGGCATGACTAAACGCACCGCCAAAATAAAACAATGAGTATTCACCTTCTTCCACAATGTTAGATAGAAAAGGCTGGATCATAAAGCCTCGGTGCTCAAAGGTGTTGCTTAGAACACCAGCGCTTTCTTTCCAGGTTTCGCGTTCAAGCTTAAACGTGTCGTCAGCGTTAGCACTTAAGACGGGTTTTATGACAATCGCATCACTGCTAAATTCATCAAAGGCCTTATCAATAACACCGTTATCAAACGTTGTTTCCCATATTGTTTTTACAATAGGAACACCTTTATGCTGCAAGTCCTTCAGATAATACTTTTCTATATTCCATTGCATAAGCCTCAGCGGGTTTAACAGCGTCGTGCTTGATGCATCTATCTGTTTTAGACAGGCGAGAAATGCTTCGGCGTGTTGCTGGTAATCCCATGTACTTCGCACGATAACATAGTCAAACCGCCCCCAGTTTTCCGAATTCGTATGCCACGATACGGTTTCTACTTTCCAACCTTTTTGATTGAAATAGGGTACAAGTAATTCGTCATAAACAAAGAAATCTTCGAGGTTGTCAGTGGAAAGAAAAGCAACCGAAGGCATGTAACTCTCCCTCAAAAAAATAGCGCTGGGCCTTTTAGAATAAAGACGACTAGACAAAAGTTAAATGGTTAAAAAACGTCAGTTTTCGTAAAATAGCGAAAATTAGCACAGTTTGAACTTCTAACCTACAATTTCAGTTCAAACACTCGTCGGAGATTGACATGCAGTACCCTTGGCTTCTTGATGGACACAAGATTTTCCGAGTTGTTATCGTTGTGCAGCTAATTATTGCTGTCGCAATTGGGCTCTTTACCGGGGAACTCCTTGCCGCATTTATTTTTGGAATTCCGATTGCCGCTGTGCCCTTGATGTTAAGCTTCCAAGACCCTTACTCGTCACTGAGTCGCCACGCCATGGCCATAGGCGTGCAGTTGCTGACGGCGTTGCACATACACCAGTCATTTGGCTTGATTGAAGTTCATTTTGAAATTTTCGTGTTGCTCGCCTTCTTATCTTGCTTTAGAGATTGGAAAGTCGTGGCTACGGGTACCGCAGTAGTTGCTGTTCATCATATCTCTTTTTTCTTGCTACAAGCCGGTGGCGCACCGCTTTTCATATTCGAAGAGGGTCACGTTAGCTTTTCTATTCTACTGATGCATGCGGCCTTTGCACTCGCTGAAGGTGGCGTATTAATGTACATAGCCAAACAAAGCCACCAAGAGGGTGCTGGTGCAGCGGAACTGCGTTTAGCCATTGAAACCATGCAGAAAAGCGATGGCAAGCTTGATTTGGGCGTTGCGCTCAACCGCGAACATAAAATCATAAGACCGTTTGCCGATCTTATCGACCAAGTGAGAGCGCTCGTAGAATTAGCTTCAAACCTCACTGAAGATGTTGTCCGCGGATGTGGAAAAATGGAGCACGCCGCCAATAACATGTTCGAGATAAGTCGCAATACTGACCAAGAGATCGCGATGGTGTCTGCATCGTCTGAAGAGATTGCACAAACTATGCAGCTTTCTACTGAACAAACAACCCTCGCAAGTGATAAGGCATCATCTGCTGAGGCGTCTTCAAGAAGCACACGTGACACCATTTCTAATACAAGTCATACCATCGACTCATTGCGCAACACTCTGAATGCGGCGGCGCAGACAAATTCAGCGCTCAATGAACAATGCTCTCATATTTCAGAAGCGATGCGCTCAATCACTGCGGTTGCGGAGCAAACGAACCTTCTAGCATTGAATGCAGCTATTGAGTCAGCGCGTGCGGGGGAACATGGTCGCGGTTTTGCCGTAGTTGCAGACGAAGTTCGCACCTTGGCAATTCGCTCTAAAGAAAGTGCCGACCAGATTACCAGCGTTACTGAACAACTGGTCACTCAGACAGCAAGCTCTGTTGAACAAATGCAGAAGTGCATTAAGCTTGTTGATGAAGCGGTCATATCCAGCAATGACGCTACGTCTGCCATGACCGAAATCATGCGGCAAATTCGAGATGCCAGCGAGAGCATGACAGAAATTGCAACATCGGCAGTAGAACAAGAAACCGCATCGGCTTCTATCGCACAGAGTACAGCTCGATTAAGCGAGTTTACCTCTGAAGAGCTTGCAACTGCAGAAGGTCTTGCTAGAGAAGTTGATGTACTGTCTGAGATTTCAAAACGCATGCGAAGCGCCATTGAGCGTTTCAGATTGTAATGTGTAGCCTTGCATTAAGGCCTTAGACAGAATGCGCACCCGTTGGGGCTGGGTACTCTTAATGTTATGGGCGGTGAGTCTACTTACCGCCCTCTTAGTTTATGGGCAACGTCAACTGTCGCTATTTGATCCAGACGGAAAGCTCCTTCACCTTACTACCGCCACAGAGTTTGATACGCAACTTGTAGCAATACTCAATGATGCAAGTATCGAAGCGGGGTCCATTTTGCACGTCGGCACGTCCTCTCGTTGCTATTGTGAATCTTTGACTGCACCTCACCAAAGCCAGCTTTCAAACAAGCTTGGTACCAATTATGAAATGGTGCGCCTTAACATAGAAGATGTTCCAGAATTACAAAACATAATTCCTGCTGTACCCGCACTGATTGTGGTGGACGAACTCAACCATCTGCGATATTTAGGCCCTTATGCAACGGGTTACGGTTGCTTTACCGGCGAGGACCTCGTAGATCAAGTAGTGAGCTATTCCCGTCAATCTCCATACACAGGCGCAGTTATTAATGCCGATGCTGAAGGCTGCTTTTGCTAACGACTGGCACAAATTATGTAATCTCTCCTAGTAATGTTAATTACCGCTAAACCTGCAACGAAATGTGTGTATTTTTTACGCACACCCTTTAAACGCGGGCAAGGTTTACAAGGAGTCGATAATGTCAAAATCTGCCACACTTTATCGTATGGTCACGCCCAGTCATATTTGTCCATTCGGACTAAAATCAAAAGACTTACTAGAAAGACAAGGTTTTGTCGTTAACGATTATCATTTGACAAGCCGCAGCGAAACCGACAGGTTTAAAGCAAAGTATGAGGTGAAAACCACGCCCCAAACCTTTATTGAAGATGAGCGCATTGGCGGTTATGACGACTTGCGAGATTACTTTAATTTAAAGCAGGAAAGCGAATTTGGCTCTCGCTACACGCCTATTCTCGTTATTTTTTCATTAGCCGCCCTGATAGTATGTGCGCTTATGCTAAAAGGCGGTATAGCAGCCGATACAACGTCTTTTATCATGAACTTTATTGGTATCACTATGGTGATACTTGCTCTGCAAAAACTGCAGGACATCGTTGCTTTCTCAAATCAGTTTATCACTTATGACTTGTTAGCAATGAAACACGTCCGCTACGCTTATGTATACCCCTTTGCTGAGGCCTACGCTGGTTTAGGTATGCTTTCGGGTTTGCCCGCACTTATGGTGTCACCCATTTCTATTTTCATCGGAGCAATCGGCGCTGTATCCGTTATAAAAGCGGTCTATATAGATAAACGAGAGCTTAAATGTGCATGCGTTGGTGGTAACTCAGACCTGCCGCTAGGTTTTATTTCGTTAACAGAGAATCTGGCAATGTTTGGCGCGGGCTCATATATGCTTTTGAACTGGCTAGCTCTCTAGCGCAGCCAGTATGTAGCAGATAACACCACGCTTTTATGCGGTCACTGACGAAGGGCGGCTCATTCCTTTGATGTGCGATACAACGCTGCGACCCAGTGCGCTTAAGTCATAGCCCCCTTCCAGCATGCTAACAATGCGACCATGGCAGCACTCATCGGCGATGAAACGCAATTGCTCACTTATCCAGAAGTAATCGTCCTCAACTAAGCGCAAATGCGCCATAGGATCTTCTGCATGAGCATCAAAGCCTGCAGAGATAAAAATGAGCTCTGGTTGAAAGTTGCGAAGTGCATCAAACCAATGCTGCACTTTTTCTCTAAACACATCACCTGTGGCCCCAGCCTCTAGGGGAACGGATAAAATATTACTTGCTGATACTGGTGAGCCACTATGTGGATAAAAGGGATGTTGAAAGCTACTGCACAACATTATGCGCTGATCACCAGCTACAATTTGTTCAGTTCCGTTGCCATGGTGAACATCGAAGTCAATAATGGCAACCCGTTTCAACTCATAGGTTTGAAGGGCATAACGAGCAGCAATAACGATGTTATTAAAGACGCAAAACCCCATAGCGCTGTCGTAGGTGGCGTGGTGCCCGGGTGGTCGGGTAGCACAAAAGGCTTGCCTATCGTCACCATCCATAACCCAATCTACGGCATTGCAGCCTGCCCCAGCCGATTCCAGCGCAGCCGTTAGGCTGTGGCGCATAAGACCAGTGTCTTCATCAAGCCAAGCCACAGTGTCTTTATTTTCTGAATATTGCGTTTTTTCGTGATCACTAAACATTGCCTGCGCAGCGTGCTCAAACACGCTTTTTACATAGTAAGGATCATGCGCTAGCGACAGGTGAGCTTCAGCAATCGGTGTAGCATCAGCGTGCTCACACACCATGTCTAAACCAGAGGAAAGCAGCTGGTCATCTATCGCAAACAACCGGTCGGGTGATTCTGGGTGGTCTTTACCTAAATCGTGTTTTGTACCGTGCTTGCCTCGAAATATTTTTACTGTCATGTCAATGATGCCACATCTAAAACTAACTCTATATCACTGGGGTCGCCAGTGAACTTTCTTTTAAATTTCGCCTGTTCAAAAATGGCGATCATCGGACTATTGTCACCGCGGACATAAGCCATCATCTTTGCTATGCCACGCACCTTTGCAACATTAATCAATTCGTTTAGAAGCCGGCTCGCCATACCTTTGCCTTGCTGGGTTTCTCGCGTTACAAAAGCTGCCTCGCACGTATTGTCGTGAGGGTTATAGTAAAAACGCCCTACCGCGTGAATAGTAATTCGAGAGCCTTCTTGTCTTACAATACATAACGCAGCATCTGAACTTTGATCAACCGAGACCAAGTTACACGACTTCTCACGCGACATTTGCTTAGGATCATAGTTGTATCTGAGTCTGAGCGTTTCCTTGGTGTGAGAGTAGAAAAACTCTTGAAGGCGTCTTTCATCGGCTGGATTCAAAGGCCGCATGTAGAATGTCTCGCCCTGAATATTTAGCTTTTTTAACTGAATTACGCCCAATTCAGGAATGTCAGTCGGGTACTTTTCTTGGTAATGAGGCACCCAATAGTGCTGGCGAACATCTTCAAGCAGTGCTGCACGAAATTTAGGATGCGCCACACGTATAAGCTCGAGCGCTCGCTCTCGAATGCTTTTTCCCTTTAGCGATGCTATGCCGTATTCCGTTACAACATACTGAACGTTTCCTCGTGAGGTGACGACCCCTGCGCCTTCGCTGATACGCGGGGTTATACGAGAAATCGTTTCGTTTTTTGCTGTAGACGGCAGTGCGATAATGGCTTTACCGCCCTTACTAATAGACGCACCGGTGACAAAGTCTACCTGCCCGCCTATGCCGCTATAGAAATCGTACCCCAGCGAATCCGCCACCACTTGCCCCGTCAAGTCAACTTCAAGTGCACTGTTTATTGCAACCATGTTATCGTTTTTGGCAATGTTGGTGGGTTTGTTCACATAGCTACTAGGGTAAAACTCAATGTGCGGGTTACTGTCAATTAAGTCATAGAGCTTACGGGTACCAATGGCAAAACTGGTCACAATTTTACCGGGGTGGAAGGTCTTCTTTTTATTAGTAATAGCGCCCGACTCTAGCAACTCAATAATGCTGTCTGTGAGCATTTCACTATGAATCCCCAAATCCTTGTGATTACACAGATATTTAAGGGTAGCGCTTGGGATTTTTCCGATACCAAATTGCAGCGTTGCGCCATCATCAACAAGCATTGATACATACTGACCGATACGCTCGGCAACCGAATCAATCGGGGGCGGCGTTACTTCCACCAAAGGCTCTTCCGCTTCAATACAGGCAGTAATTTCGCTGATATGAATGTAGGAATGTCCGGCGGTTCTGGGAACCTGAGGATTAATTTGAGCAATAACTTTCTTGCTTTGCCTGATTGCTGACATAGCGATATCTACCGCTGGACCTAGTGAGCAATAGCCAAACTCATCAGGTGGGCTAACATTTACTAAGGCAGCATCTAACGCTAGAGTACCATCACTAAATAAGCTTGAAATTTCTGATAGAAAAACCGGAGTATAGTCGGCGCGTCCCTCATCGACAGCTTTACGCATGGCCTCTCCACCGATAAAGAAAGTATTCGCCTTAAACAGGTTTTTATATTCTTCTTTAACCCAGCGGGTATCGCCTAAGGCCAGCATATGTACAAGCTCTATGTCACTAAAGCCTTCGCTGTTATCAATTAGATGCTGTACAAGTGCATGAGGAACCGACGCATTGCCGCCCACAAAGACGCGACAGCCAGACTTTATTAATGATGACCACTGTGGTGCTTGAGGTAAACTAAATGCCATATCCATCCGCCCTTTTTCTCGCAATATCTCATCATGCCACAAAAACAAACGATTTCCTGCATTATACCAATCCGCATAGATAAGCGATTGGTCGTAGACATAGGCAATATAAATCGACAAAAAAGGCCCAGCAGTATTCACTGCTAGGCCTCTGAAATGTCCAGGCTAAGTTTCGCCACAGGTTCTTTAACTTAACATCAAGCGCACCCGTGCAAATTTACAAGGCACGTTTACTGATATCGGAACTTTTCCAACCAATTTCTGAAAAAGGGTGATATGACAGACTTACTGTTTGCCAGTCGGTGGCCGTCGTTTAATAGTAAAAGCTGAGCTTTTTGGTGTCTGGCGTATTTCAGGCTGTTTTCAATTGGCACAATATCATCATTCCAACCATGTACCAGGCTCACATAACCATCATAGGGGAACCGCTGAATTTTATAGTTCGGCAGATACAGAGCAGGCGCCATAAGAAATACGCCTCTTGCTGATATTTGACTTGCCGCGGCCAAAGAGACATAACCGCCCATGCTCGAACCAACTAAAATAACGTCATTGCACTTTTCTGCAATGGTTTCTTTCAAACGTTCTAAACGGGCTTCAGGGCAGTCGAGGTCTTGATAGTCGATACTCTCTACGCCAAAGCCCATATCATTCGCCACGTTTGAAAGCGTGGTGATTTTACTGCCCCAAGGGCCACTTTCTTTGCCGTGAGAAAATACTACAGTGGTCATTACCAATATCCCTATTTTTGAAATAAGCGTTTTTTTCTCACTCTAGCGCACTTACTTATTGCTTGTCTTGTTTATGAAACAGTTTTTCTACCATTACGTAAAACATAGGCACAAAGAAGATAGCCAAGAACGTGGCTGCAAACATGCCACCCATCACCGCAATACCGATCGCATTTTGGCTTGCCGCACCAGCGCCGCTCGCCAATGCGAGGGGTGTTACCCCTAAAATAAACGCCATGGACGTCATCAATATAGGGCGGAAACGTTGCGACGCAGCATTAGAAACAGCAGTCATCAAATCTTCACCATTTTCATACTGCTCTTTTGCAAATTCGACAATAAGAATCGCATTCTTTGCGGCAAGACCCACCGTGGTCAAAAACGCGACCTGAAGATAAACATCATTGGGCAAGTTGAAGATAAATGCCGCCGTTACGGAGCCTAAAATCCCCAGCGGTACTACCAACATTACCGCAAAGGGAACAGACCAACTCTCGTATAGCGCCGCAAGGCATAAGAAAACGATAAGGATAGAAAGCGCGTAAAGCATAGGCGCTTGAGAGCCCGCTTCTTGCTCTTCAAAAGACAAACCAGACCATTCAATGGCAAAGCCCGGGGGTAGCTGCTCCACAAGCTTCTTCATTTCGGCCATTGCCTCACCCGAAGACACTCCTTCGGCTGCACTACCTTGAATATTTACTGAAGATATACCGTTAAAACGCTCTAGCTTGGGCGAGCCGTATACCCACTCTGTCGTTGAGAACGTGCTGAAAGCAACCATCTCACCGTCACTGTTACGAACAAACCATTTATCTAAATCTTCAGGGGTCATACGATGGGGCAAGTCTGCCTGCATATAAACCCGTTTTATTCGGCCTTTGTCAATGAAGTCATTAACGTAGCTAGAGCCCCACGCAATTTGCAGCGCGTTGTTAATCTCGCTTAGATTAAGACCTAGCGCTGACGCTTTTTCGCTATCAATATTTATTTTAAATTGAGGTACATCACTTAACCCATTTGGTCGAACGCCCGAGAGCTTAGGGTTTTGAGCGGCCATACCTAAAAGTTGATTTCGAGCATTCATCAAGGCTTCATGACCATTTCCGCCTCTATCCACCAGCTGCATATCAAAACCTGTGGCGTTACCTAACTCCATAATTGGCGGAGGCACAATTGGGAACGCTGATGCATCTTGAATTTGACTGAAAGCGCCGAATGCTCTTCGCGTGACCGCAAAGGCTGAATTATCTTCATCCCGCACACTCCAGTCGTTGAAATTCAAAAACGCCATACCCGCATTTTGTGCCTGACCAGCAAAGCTAAAGCCGACCACAGCGAACATACCGTTTACCGCTTCCTGCTCTTCTTCGAGAATATAGTCTTCAACCTGTTTGATAGACTCAAGGGTTCGACCAGCGGTCGCGCCCGGCGGCGTACTAACAAGTACCATCATGCGGCCTTGATCTTCATCTGGAAGGAATGCACCCGGCAATTGGCTGAATATAAACACCATACCGCCTACTAATAAGCCGTACACAACGAAATAGCGCTTCGCCCGTTTAGCCATATGAGTGGTAGTGCGTTGATAGCGGTCGCGGCCCTTGTTGAACGTTCGGTTGAACCAGCCAAAAAAGCCTTTGTTCTTATCATGATCTTCCGGGTGTTTTTTCAGCAATGTGGCACATAAAGACGGGGAAAGAACGATAGCCACCAGCACGGAAAACGCCATGGCTGACACAATAGTTACCGAGAACTGGCGATAAATGGCTCCGGCTGAACCGCTAAAGAAAGCCATGGGAATGAACACGGTGGATAACACCGCAGCAATACCGACCAGTGCGCCTGTGATTTGTGTCATTGACTTCTTAGTGGCTTCGGCAGGCGATAAACCTTCCTCTTCCATAATTCGTTCAACGTTTTCTACCACAACAATGGCGTCATCGACCAACAGACCGATAGCAAGCACCATAGCGAACATAGTAAGCACGTTTATGCTAAAACCAAAAGCAAGCAGCACAGCAAACGTACCAAGCAATACCACTGGTACCGCAATGGTAGGAATGAGCGTCGCGCGCCAATTCTGCAAGAAAAGCAGCATGACTAAGAACACCAGCACCACCGCTTCAATCAGCGTGTGCACTACCGACTCAATTGACAGTTCAATGAACGGTGAGCTGTCTACGGGATACACGACTTTCACCGTATCAGGCAGGTTTGAGCGCAGCTCTTCTACGCGTGCTTTCACCGCTTTGATGGTGTCTAGCGCATTCGCGCCAGAGGCTAGACTAATAGCCATACCGGAGGCTGGCTTGCGGTCGTAGCGAACAATAACGTCGTAGCTCTGCGCGCCAAGTTCAACGCGAGCTACATCACGCACACGCACTTGGGAGCCATCGGTATTTACGCGAAGAACAATATTTTCGAAATCTTCGACAGTTTGCAGGCGGCTTTGCGCCTGAATGGTCGCATTAATCTGTTGGTTTTCAATAGCCGGCATACCACCTAATTGCCCCGCAGAAACATCAGTATTTTGCACCTGTACGGCGGCCTGTACGTCGGTAGGCGTTAGGTTATAGCTATATAATTTGTCAGGATCTAACCAAATACGCATGGAGCGCTGTGCACCAAAGACACGCACATTACCCACACCGTTAACGCGCGAGATAGGATCTTGGAAACTAGACACCAGCATGTCACTTAAGTCGTACTGTGTCATGGTGTCATCTTCTGAGTAGAATCCCACGGCCAGCGCAAATGCACTGTTCGCTTTGGTAACAGTTACACCCTGCTGTTGTACTTGTGTAGGCAGCAGCGGCAACGCACCCTGCACCTTGTTTTGTGTTTGTACCTGCGCAATATCTGGGTCTGTGCCAGGCTCAAATGTCAAAGTAATCGACATTGTGCTGTTCGAGCTACTTGCCGAGAAATAACGCAAGTTATCAATACCGGTTAGGCTTTGCTCAATAACCTGTGTAACGGAATTTTCAACGGTCTCGGCTGACGCTCCAGGGTAAGATGCAGAGATGGTTACCGACGGTGGCGCCACCTTTGGATACTGCTCAATTGGCAGTGAAGTAATGGCTAAAACACCAGCCATCATAGTGATAATTGCGAGCACCCATGCAAACACGGGCCTGTCTATGAAAAAACGAGCCATATTACTTAAATTCCTTGTTTGCTATCGAGAGCCACGTGATGAAGGTTGCCACTCTGATGGATTCACTTTCGCGCCAGGCTTAACCTTCTGATAACCGGTTACAATAACCTTTTCACCTTCGCTCACACCGCTTTTCACAACGTATTGGTCGCGATATATTTTGCCAATGTCTAGGGTGCGACCTACAACTTCATTATTCTGATTCACTACATACACTGACAGCGAGCCATCTGGCTGACGGGTTGTGGCCCGTTGAGGCACTAACAACGCATTCTCGCGACCTGTAATTACATGGCCCTTCACAAACAAACCTGGAAGTAAAACACCGTCGGGGTTCGGCATTTCAGCTCGAAGGGTAACTGAGCCTGTGGTTTCATCTACGGTAACTTCAGAAAACTTCACGCTGCCCGTCTGGTCATAACGCTCACCTGTCACCTCGTCTACCGTTACTTCAACGTCCATTGAGCCCTGCTTTCGCATAGACTGACGAAGGGTAATGATAGAAGAACCAGACTCTTGCATATCGATATACACTGGGTCTAATTGAGTTATGGTCGCTAATTGCTGCGCTTGATTTGTAGTAACCAAGGTACCTTCGGTAACAAACGAACGGCTGATACGGCCACTGATAGGTGCATAAACCTTGGTATAACCCATGTTTACTTTAGCCACATCAACAGCGGCCTCTGCTACACTGATCGCTGCCTGCGCTTGGTCTTTTTGGGCGATAACATCATCATACTCTTGCTTACTTACGGCATTTTGGGCCACTAAGTCATCGTAACGACGGGCCTTCGCTTCCAACGTTTTAAGGTTTGCTTCCACGCTCTTGAGATCGGCCTTAGCACTATTTAATTGCGCTAAGTACCGTGCTTCGTCAATTTGATAAAGCTGCTGACCTTTTTCTACCTGAGCACCTTCCTCAAATAAACGGGCCGTAATAACGCCGTCTACCTGAGGACGAACTTGCGACTGTCGAGAAGGACTTACCCGCCCAGGCAACACCATTTCATGTACTACAGGTTGCTTTTTCAGTGTAACCACCGATACCGACGGCGCTGGCATACCTTGCTGAGCGCCCGCCTGTGCTTGCTCACCTTCGTTTGAACATCCAACAACACCAATTAGTGTTATCAGTGCTGCAGTAACATAAAAAATGCGACCCATAAATCTTCTATTTCCCAATAACAATTACAGAGCACGATACGTGCTCTGTGCTTCCAATATAAACTCAGTGACTTTTGCTTGTGATATGCCGAATCTTTTTGAGCCTACTGAAATCTCAATAAGAAGGCTCGAAGGAGACTAGGCATAAATAAGCACTGTTTATTACGAATCTAAACGTAGATAGCTCATATTGTGCGCATTTATACATCACAATAAAAGAGAATGAAGTTGAAGTTACCGATGTTGTCGGTCAATCACCGGAGGGTTTGTACTTTATACGAATAATACGAAATCATTAAGGTACGGGCGTCCTATTTAAACGAATAATACTTTAAAAGCACTTGGTAAGCGTGAATTACATTTTGGGCTTTTTCTTGCTCACCACCCTTGTCAGGGTGCACTAACTGAAGGTTTTTCTTGTATGCGCGCTTCAATATAGCGAGCGTCATGGTTCCTTCTTGAGACAAGCCCAGCAACTGGTGAGCCTCATCAATTTCCCCCGGCTGCACAACCGTGACCTTTTCCCCGGCCATTCGCTGCCAGAATTCATCGAGTAAATTATCAACGCTATTGCGGTCCGCATTCTCAAAATTAGACCAATCCAAATAGTAATCAGCGAGGGTATCGACCTCATCTAACTGAGCGCTGTGAACTGTGCCATCGCGTTTTTTCTCTACCACCGATTGTTTAGCTACTAACTTAATATTGAGGGCGTGAATACTGAGTTCACCCTCGTTTTGGCTTCGCCAATAATGTTTGAGCTTATAGAGCACATGAAACAAAACAAAATGTGTTTTAAAAAGTACCAGAGGGTCTCGCAGTGCGTCTTCATCGAAAAATTGATAAGGTACTTTTTTTAATAATTCAATGAGAGCGTATTCGCTTAATCCCTCTCTAAATAACGCTTTTTGCGTCGACAATACATCGAATAATAGGTCAGCTTGCTGAGTACCTATACTTTCATTGTCGGTGTTTGCGTGCAAATTCATTTTCTCCTGCTTGAAAGACAGGCTCCTCTGGCTGCATCTCAAAATGTTGCCCCTTAAGTAGCGGCGACGACATTTATTATAAGAAACTAATCCAAAAGACCCGATTGACTGTTAAAGTAGGTTGGTCAAATTAAAATAACAACCTTGGAGTTCACTTGAAAGCACTCATTGCCCTTACCAGTATCGTTGGATTTCTCATGGTCGTATTGCCCGGCCCACTTTATCAATACGCCGGCGTGAGCCTTGGCACAGCGTTTACCTCATTGCGCTTTGGCGTTTATGTAGGCGGAGCCGCCATAATATTGATCATCTTGCAGGTATTAATTAATCGTAAAAACGTGAGCTGGGGAAGTACATTAATATGTGCCATCTTGGCTTTAGTTGCGGTTGCCATGCCCGTTAGCATGATGAGTAAAGCGAGCGCTGTTCCGCCAATTCATGATATCACCACCGATGTTACGAACCCGCCAGAATTCGTAGCCATCGCTCCACTTCGAGAAGGTGCACCTAATTCGGTTGCCTATGAAGGCGGTGATGTTACCAAGCAGCAGCTAGAAGCATACCCTGAGATCAAAACTCAGCTTCTTCCTCAACCAATTAACGAAGTCTATGTTGCAGCCGAAAGCGCGATTGCGGCGCTAGGCTGGGAGCAAGTCACCGAAGGTGCTTTACCAAATACCCTTGAGGCGACCGACACTACCACGTGGTTTGGATTTAAAGATGACGTGGTGATAAGGCTCACGGCGAAAAGCGATGACACCCTGGTTGATGTGCGCAGTAAATCACGAGTAGGAAAAAGTGATTTAGGTAAAAATGCAGAGCGTATCGAAACCTTTATGGCCGAGCTTAGAAACCAGCTGGGCTACAACTAAGTTTTACGCATTGCCTGTTTGTGTGCGGCGCAAACAAAACGAAAAAGCCCGGCAGCGATTCTGTCGGGCTTTTTTTACTCAATAATTTGTGGGTCAATTTTAACCACGTTGCAGAAGGCTTTAATGCGCAAGTTTTAACACCACCACGCCCGCAACAATAAGTGCGACGCCAAAATAACGCGCTAACGACGAAGGGTCGCCATAAAACATGACGCCAACTAAAAACGTACCTGCCGCTCCAATTCCCGTCCATACGGCATAGGCAGTACCAATAGGAATGTGTTTTTGTGCCATCCACAGGCAAAAGCCACTTGCAGCCATAAACCCAATCGCAAGTAAAATCCCCATCACTCGGGTTTCCGCTTCCTGCGACATTTTAAGCCCAAAAGGCCAGCCGATTTCAAGTAGGCCAGCAACAATCAAATACATCCAGCTCACAATTCTATCCTTTTACGTCTGTACATATCAGCACTAGGGTAACCGTTAAGATTCAAATGAACACTCTACGCGTCTTGAAATTCGGTTACCTAACCTTTTTATTTACAGACTAGCCAATTGAAGGCTGACCATACCCAAAACTGCCGCATTTAACCGGTTGAACCAGCGCCAAAAGTTCGGACGCTGCATATGATGCGCAAAGCGTGCAGTCAGCGTACTTAAACCAATAAACCAAACAATTGATGCGCCAATGGCGCCGCCAACGAACCACCATTTGTTTTCCTGCCACTGACTTGCCAAATTACCCATTAGCAGCAAGGTATCTAAATAAAAGTGAGGGTTAAGCCAAGTGACTGCTAACGCAATTAAAAGGGCTTTTTTGAACGAAAGCTGCTTTTTTGCCATTTGCAAAACTAACGCATCATTTGCCATAGAGGATTTAATCTTGTTGAAGGCAATCCATAACAAAAATGCCACGCCAGCCCATTTTGTAATGGTCACCAGCATAGGGTATTCCTGCAGTAATAGGCCAAACCCCATAGCGCCCAAGCTTATGGATATTGCGTCACTTAAGATAAATAGCAGCACAAATAAGCTTGTCCACTGTCGCTTCATTGATTGCTCGATAAGAAAGCTATTTTGCGCACCCACCGCGATGATAAGGGTACCGCCCATCACGAAACCACTTGTTACTGCCGCTAACATGTTACCTGCCTCTTAAGTAAAACAATTATAAAATTTAAAACGCACTGGCTGGTGAAGCTTTAAAAGCAAAGAAGCTGTACAACCAAATAATTGTCTTGATTTTATACACCTTGGAGGACTAAATTAAATTAATGATATTTGTTTTTGATAAGCAAAATTAATATTTATAACCTTCTTTTCACAGGTGGCTTTTTTATGCTTGATTATGATGCGTTGCGGTGTTTTCACGAAGTGCTTCGCTATGGTGGCTTTGAGAAGGGTGCTCAGGCCCTCAACCTTACTCAATCTGCAGTCTCGCAAAAGATTAAACGGCTAGAGCAAAGCGTCGGTGGCCCGGTTATGGTGCGAACAAAGCCCTTAAAGCCAACACCACTAGGAAAAGAACTACTCGCGCACATACAAAAGGTTAGTGTGTTAGAAGAAGCGTTAAATATTAAAAGCGGGCTTGAAGCATCCGCAGCACCGCTAAGTGTAGCGGTGAACAATGATGTATTGGCGACGTGGTTTTCCCAAGTGATGGCTGCATTTTGTGATAAACGCGCTAACCCCGTCCATATCGTTAATGCAGACCAAACACAAACCCGTGATATCCTTCAGCAGGGGCGCGTTATGGCCTGCATTAGCCAAACGGGCACACCGATCACCGGCGGCCAGTCAGTAAGGCTGGGCACTATGCGCTATCAACTTTACGCGTCTCCCCGCTTCATAGACCGCTATTTACGCAAAGGTATATCACCAGCACATGTTATGGCTACACCAGGGTTACTTTACGATGAGTATGACGTCACCTTACTTGCTGACTATCAGAGGGAATGCCATAACATTGCGCCAACCTTTACCTCCTGTCATTGGTACCCCTCTTCTCATGGGTTTGTAAAAATGGCGTTAGATGGCGTGGTGTGGGCACTACTTCCAACACTACAAGTTGCGCAAGAGGTAGAAAAAGGTGAACTTGTTCCCCTATTCCCTGATCAGGAATTAGGCGTGCCTCTATTCTGGCACTGGACAACGCTTGAGTCTGCTGCACTTGCCGATTTGACCAGAGCAGTTAAACACATAGCCAAAGCTCAATTAATATAGAAAATGGTTAAGAGACCGCGGGGGCCTCGTCTTTTTTCTGCGCTTTAACGTGATACATAATTTTATCCGCTCTATCCAGCAAACTGGTTAAATCCTTACATCGCTCTTGTGTGATATAGGCGCCAACACTGGCTGTTACGGGTATAACATAGTTATCTGTTCTGATGTCTCTGTCGCTCAAACTAGCTTCTACACGAGCCGCTAAACGCTCCGACTGCCCTTCACTGTAACAATGACTCAACACCACAAATTCATCCCCACCCAAACGACCAACTGCATCCTGTTCTCGACACCGACTCTTTAAAATCTTGGCAATTACCTGAAGCACTTTATCACCGGCATGATGACCATATTGATCATTAATTTCCTTGAAGTGATCAACATCAATAAAGAGAAGCGTGAGATACCCTCGCTCCTTGTTGTAGGTAGACAGTATAGTATTCGCCATGCTTTCCCATCCGCTGCGATTGAGCACGTTACACAAAGCATCTGTCGAAGCTCGCTTAAAAGCCCCCACTCTATCATCGTCTAGTTTTTTTACTTTTCTGCACGTCGCCATAGCAAATATAAACGCTTCCAGTGTGATACTAACAACCAGTCCGTATCGATACATAAATTCTGACGTGTCTACGAAGACCAAACGGAAAAGCATGGTAAGCACCATTACCGCAATGCCAGTCATAACAAGGGCTGAGCAGTGAACTTTTCGATAAGTGGCATATACGCAACTTGATAGCGTACCTGTCATAGTAATTAGCGTTATCAGACTTAGCATGTGATTAACGAGCGCTGCCCCACTGTAAGGAAGTACAAGTTGCAACAGAGATAACGCTAAAGCTGTATTCGCCATTCCAAGTAAGAAATGACGCTGCCAACCCATTAATAACACTTTGAAATCGAGTAGTTGATCAAGAAATCTAACAGCAGCAAAAACAGTGAGCCCAGCAAACAACAAAATAAGCTTAAAATTGGAAAAAAGACTTATATCGGGGAAAACAATGTTTAACAGTCCCTCTTGAAGGGAAAAAAAAATGGCCGCACTGAACACGTAAAAACTGTAGGAATAAAAGCCATAGTTGCGCATGCTGCTTCCTAACATGCCTACGTAAAGCACGAGCGCGAGGCAAAAACCAATAAACAAGCTCATGGTAAGGGTGTGAACAGAAGAAAACCTTTGATAATCGGCTAGCGTAGAGACATTTAACGTTAAAAACCTTTCAACTTGAGAGCTTAAGTCTAAGTAAAATAGCTTATTTGATGGGTCGAGCGGGTAAGCTTGAAAAGCGCCGGGGAGGGCTGAGATTTTGCGCATATCTTGATCATATAACTGATTGAACGAGATGGAATTATCAGAAAAATAAAGTATGTGGGGCGAGTCAATATCACAGACAAAAGAAAAACGTTGCTGCCCCGCCTCTACTGGCACCTTAGCGGTAATAGCAAACCCATCTTCTCCGGCCATTTCACATGCAGCGACCGCTTGAAAACTAACGACTAATAGTCCGAGGCAAAGCCATAAGCGGGAAAAAACGTTTGAGACATTACTTGTCATAAATGAATTCCTACCGGTACTACTGCCAAATCCGTATAGCAAGCATATCCCTGTAAAGCATCACATAACGAGTGTTATGCACCGCGGGTGTTAATGATAAAAATTTTATACCTATAAAGCGTAGTTGAGAAATGAGAAAACACAGCAAAATCTCACCGAAGATTAACTCAGCGGCCAGGTTTGATACAGCTTCCTGCTAGAGAGTTTCGCCGTCCACCTGAAATTTGACCTCTGCAATACCGTTAAGACAAGGCTTTGCAAATAAAAAACCTTGGAATCTTTGCACGCCAATGTGTTGTAACCACAACCACTCTTCTATTGTCTCTACCCCTTCAACGACAAGCGGAATCCCCATTGCATTAGCAAACTCTAATACCGCTTCAGTAATGGCTTGCCGATGGCCATTCTCGTGAATTCCTGTGGTAATTTTTCTGTCTAGCTTTATTTTGTCTGGGGAAAAGTCAGCAAGCAGCGATAGCCCTGCGTAGCCGGCGCCAAAATCGTCTATGGCAATTCTGATACCGCGAGACCGAATGCACTCAATAGCTTCGAAAAAAGCGTCGTTCTCTTTGATTATTTCTGTTTCGGTTACCTCTAACACTAACTGATCTGGCTTGAGTCCGCTTTGCTTCAATAATTTATATAAATATTCGCCCACATCAGGTAAGTAAGTAATTGCGCCGGGACATAAATTAATAGAGAGTGACTGAGTTGGGTTGAGTAACTTCGCCCCTTGAGCAATAGCAATGGCTTTACTTTCAAGGTCAAACTTATACTTCTCTTCACCGTCTAAGCAATCGAGTATCGCTTCAGGAAACTTGCCATCGTCACTTCTTATCAAGGCTTCTAATGACGTGATTTTGCCTTTAAAGGTGTCGATGATTGGCTGGAATGCAAATTGGATGTGTGAGCTCTCAAACTGAGCAATCGAGGTAGCCTTAGTGATGACTTTAGCACTTACCCGCTTGCGTTCCTCATTGCTCAAACAGGTGCGCCATTTTCCAGAGGCAAAGCTGTTTAATAACGCAAACATTCTTCCTTCTCTACTAAGGCTGAGGTCTGGTGGTAGCCAGTAGCAACGACTGCCCTCGTTCACGGCCAGAGTCCTTAGCGACCATTCACCAAAATCTCTTTTATGAACGACAAGTTCAGTCACTTTTGCAATATTGGTGTGCCGGCTGTCTTCTTTGATGTGTTCGAAAAGCGATTGAACAACTTCGCTCTTCCCTTCAAGTACCTGAAAAAAATAGTCACCATCAAATAACAAGATACCTGTAATGTTGTTTTCTTGATTAAAAGGTAGAGAGTCTGATGTGATCTTTAGTAAGTCATCCTCACTAAAGTTTGCCGTTGCTTTGCTTCTATAAATTAGCTGTTTAAGCACTAATGCCCCGCTCACTTAAGATTGCTACTTTCCATGTGGTGGATTTGCCATACATTAAAGGGCATGCCGTCAGAGTTAATGTTAACGACACTACTTCAGTATAGACATTACTTAAAAACTCACCAACGTGAATCGAAACGTCTTTGGCTGTGAGGATGGTATTTAGCGTCTTTCTATAGCAGGAATTTCTAAGTAGGCGTCAGGGTCTGACTCTTTTAACGCATTGAGCTTTCGTTTTCTGTCGGCACGCGCATCAATGGTTTCTCCAAACACTTCAATGTGCAAGTCGGCGATGAGTGCTTTTCCTTCTTCCTTAGTGAGCAGCCCCATTAATTCACCAGCGTGCATAAAGCCTTGCACTCTGTATTTGTCTGCATCCACGTTTTTACCCGCTTTACTTGCCGAATATAGTCGCATTAGTTGTGTTGTGCATGCTTCAATAAAACGCGCTTTTTCACCATGGCTCGACATCATTCTTTTCCTTTAAAACAGACGCTAAAAACTCCACTCTAGCGAGTTTCAACGTATATAGATAGATAACAACGTCTATAAAATAACACCATAAACATCCTTAGTTTCAATAATTTTCGACTAAAGTTCATTACCACAAAAGCCTCACGAATCCTATGCTTAATCTCACATCAGCCAGTCCACCTTAGGGTTAGAGACGACTGCTCTCTATGAAGTCACGGTGAGAAGGTAAATGAGGCGCGTTATGCAAGAAATTAAAGTAATAATTCTGTTAGCTGTTTTGTCATGCTCCCCATTTACTTATGCCAAAGACGCGGGACATCACTGGCAGTCAGCACCCCACCATTTGTCTGCACTGGTAGGTACAACCTACACCAAAGATCACGGGAACGCGTTCACATTAGGCATAGACTACGAATACCGGGTGAGCGATTTTTTAGGGGTGGGGATTGTCGCAGAGTACGCTTATGAAGACCTGGATGCGTATACTTATCTATTGGTCGCAGACCTTCACATTACTCACAATTTTATTGCACAAATTGGCCCTGGCGTAGAATTTCATGGCAGCCATAAAATGGAAGTGGTTCGATTAGGCTTTTTGTACGAGTTTGAAGTGTCTGGCTTTACCATCTCACCACAGCTTCATTACGATTATCACCGCAACCATAAAAGCGCAGTGGTTGCAGGGCTTGCTATTGGTATGTCGTTTTAAACCACTTGCCCGGCAGCCCAGCCACTGCTCCACGCCCACTGGAAGTTAAACCCGCCGAGCCAGCCGGTAACGTCAACCACTTCGCCAATGAAGTAAAGGCCTTCTACGTTTTTAGCCATCATGGTTTTTGATGATAGGTCATTAGTATCTACACCACCTATAGTAACTTCGGCGGTTCTATATCCTTCTGTACCGTTGGGTTTTACCTGCCAATTTTCAAGCGTGTCAGCAATGGCGTCACATTCCCCATGAGTAAGCTGTTTTACCGGTACGTTGCGCCAGTTATGATACTCAATAAAGCTCTGGACCATTCGCTTGGGGAATACTTTATTTAGGCAGGTAGCCAGCAGCGCATCTGGCGTTTCTGTGCGCGCGTTTTGCAAAAGTTTAGCGGCATCGTCATTGGGCAACGTGTTAATACTTAAGCTGTCCCCCGCCTCCCAATAGCTGGAAATTTGCAGCATAGCTGGGCCACTTAACCCCCGATGGGTAAAAAGCATAGCCTCTTTAAACGTGGTGTCATTACAGCTCGCATAAACGTCTACGGCAATTCCGCTAAGTTCAGCCAGCGTTTCTTTGTCTTTATCGTGCAGAGTAAATGGAACGAGAGCAGCACGGGTAGGTAAAACATTAAGTCCGAATTGTTCAGCAACTTTGTAACCGAATGGGGTAGCACCAAGCTTTGGCATACTCAAGCCGCCAGTCGCAATAACCAGCGACTCACACTCATAATCCCCATTTGTAGTAGAAAGTAAGTACCCACTTTCAGTTTTTTCTACCGTCGATATTTCACAGCGCGTGGTGATAGTCACGTTGGCTTTATCACATTCCTTAAGCAATAAGTCGACGATATCTTTGGCACTGTCGTCACAAAACAATTGGCCCAAGGTCTTTTCGTGATAGGCAATACCGTGTTCGGCAACCAAGCTAATAAAGTCCCATTGGGTGTAGCGGCTAAGTGCTGACTTACAAAAATGTGGATTCTGCGATAGAAAGTTCTCGGGGCTGGCATACATATTTGTGAAGTTACAGCGGCCGCCGCCAGACATAAGGATTTTACGCCCCACTTTCTTTGCATGGTCGAGCACTTCTACGCTACGTCCGCGAGCCCCAGCCTGGGCCGCACAAAAAAGCCCTGCAGCACCTGCACCAATAACTATCACATCGCGCTTAATCACGGTGGTCCTTTGGAAACACCGCTAGCGGGTGTGTAGTAATAAGCTGAACGAAAGCGCGGTTACCCGGCTTTATAGCATTCTCGTGGCTAACACGTACTTTTAGCTCGTCGCCGCTATCTAACCCCACTGCGTACAGTCGGCTTTCGCCTTCGTATCGTACCCACTCAATGGTGCAGTTAGTTTCATTAAGCGTAGCGTCTAAGCTTAAATCATCAGGGCGAACCAGCAAATCAACATTACCGTTGGCACCTTGAAGCGGCGTGCCTGGCACCTTGCCAATTTCTGTAACAACCGTTTTATCAGTATTTGCTTCGCTGTTGTCGAAAGTTGCACTTAAGAAACTTGCCTCTCCCATAAAGCGCGCTACAAAACGGCTAGCTGGCGAAGAGTAACAGGCTTCTGGCGTATCTAATTGCTCTAGCACGCCTCTATTTAAAATTCCCACTCTGTCGCCAACGCTAAGCGCTTCTTCTTGGTCATGGGTGACCCAAATAGCGGGCACACCTGCTTTTTTAAGCGCATCGCGAATTTCCCAACGCAAACTATCTTTAAGCGCGGCATCTAAGTTTGAAAGCGGCTCATCAAGCAATACATAAGCCGGCTCGTGGGCCAACGTTCTTGCTAATGCTACCCGTTGTTTTTGTCCGCCAGATAAACGCGCGGGTTTGGCATCTCGAAAGTTATCCAGCCCTAAAAGTTCTAACCAGTGATCAGCCAGCTTCGTATCTTTTAAACGAAAGCACACATTCTGCTGCACGGTAAGGTGTGGAAAAAGCGCAAAATCTTGAAACACCATACCCACGTTACGTTTTTCAGGCGGAACATGCTTGCTAGACGTGCTTTGCCATTTACCCAAGCTCATGGAACCCTCGGAGATGGGGATAAGCCCTGCAAGTGCTTGCAAAATAGTAGTTTTACCGCAGCCGGTTGGCCCCACTAGCATGAGGATTTCGTCTTGACCAAGCTCAAGATTTAACTTGTCGACAACGCGGGTAGACCCATAATTCACTGACAAATTACTAACACTTAGCATTACGAACGATCATCCTCAGTAACGGTAAATTGGGCTTTTCTTTCGCCCGATAGCATGAGTATTAATCCCACACCTGATAATAAAACTAATAATAACCCCGGCACAGCGGCACGACCAAAGTAGCCTGCCTCATAAACCCGCCACATGTATGTGGCTAATGTTTCAAACCCGGTAGGTCCCAGCATTAGCGTGGCCGGCAACTCACGCATGGCTTCTAGAAATACTAACGCAGCGCCTGCAATCATACCACGTAGGGTTAGCGGTAGCGTAACGCGAATAAACGCTTCCCGTGGGCTGGCACCGAGTACACGGGCGGCTTTCACTAGCCCTGAATCAATATTTTCGGCAGTGCTTCTTACGCTACCAACAGCAAGGGGTATAAAGCGCAGCACGTAAGCCATCACCAGCAAACTTAGCGTTTGATAAAGGGCTGGCAGATATTTAAGACCAACGTAAACCAAGGCTGTTCCCATAACAATACCGGGAACACCAAAGCCAAAATAGGTGATACGCTCCATAAGTCGCCCCGCTTTACCGGCAATCGCAGCATGAGCGACGGGAATAGCGAGTAAGACGGCAACAATGGCGGCTAAAAATGACGCATGGGCAGAATTCCACGCATAGCTAAATTCAAAACCACCTGTACCTTCTCGCACTAACCACAGCGTGAAAATAGCAAGTGGAAGTACAATAGCCATAAATACCACCGGCATGGTGGATAGCAGCATCAGGTTGCGCTGCCAGCGAGCTGGAAATAACGATAAATGCCTGCCTGGGCGTTCTTGAGCGCCGCTTACACGGCTCTCTATAAATAGAATTAGCCCAACAATAACCATAAGCTGCAGGCTTAGCATGGCCGCCTGGCTCAATCCGAACGCATTGTATTCAACAAAAATTACGCGGGTGAACGTGTCGAAGCCCATTATGGCTGGTGTACCAAAGTCAGACAACGCATAAAGCGCAGCAAGTAAAGCGCCCGCCGCAACACTATTAACGACACGCGGCAACACAACGCGCCAAAGGCTAGCGCCTAGGGATAAACCTAACGTGCGGGCAGCATTAACTAAACTAGCATCTAAACTCAAAAGGCTGGAACGGGTTGTCATCATCACGAAAGGATACGTGTACAGACTCATTACTAATGCAGAGCCCCACAAACCGCTAATGGGCGGCGTTGAAATACCTAAAATGTTTTCTATTTCTCCGCCCCGACCAAAAGAAAAGTACATCGCAAACGCGCCAATATAGCTAGGTAGAGCTAGAGGGGCTGCGAGTAGAATAAGCCAGAAACGCTTAAACGGCATTTGCACATAGGCCGTGAGAAAGGCTAGAGGGACACCAATAAGCACAGACCCAATTATGGTAAGTACCACCAGCGAAACAGTGTTGCCTAAAACCCTTAGATTATGAGTATCGAAAAGCTGCGCACTATCTTGAGCTAAAGAAAACAAAACGCCGACGGGCAATAAAGCCATCAGCGCGATAAGTAGTGCCAGTGGATACGACTTTGGCCAGTTTGTCACAGTACGCCGACTTCCCTCATAAGATTAAGGGTGGGGCGTAAATCAGCCAGTTTGCGAAGGTCCATTTCTGGCGGAGAGAGCGTGCTCAAACTTGCTAAGCCCTGTGGCTGTTCAACGCCTTGGACTAAAGGTATTTCGTAAGCTTCACGAGCAAGATACGACTGCACTTCTTGTGACAGCAAATAGCGAATAAAGTTAACCGGTAAGTCACCTTCACTTAACGCGACAATACCAGAAGCGTTAACCAAACAGCCCGCATCACCCTTACTGTAAGCGAGGGCTACATTGGCGTTGGGTTTACCCGACTTAAGACGAAGCGTGTAGTAGTGGTTGGCAAAACCAATGTCCACTTCTCCACGTTCTACGCCCATCACCACGCCAAGCTCGCCGGCATATTTTTTGGCGTGCTTGTTAATTCCTTTCAGCCAGGCTTTAGTGGCCTTGTCGCCTTCTAAAATACGCATTGCTGTTACAAATGACTGGAACGACGAATAAGCCGGTGCCCAACCCACTTTCAAATCGCTATCGGCCAGCGCCATTACGCTTTCTGGAATTTGCTCGGGCTTAACACGCTCTGTGTTATAAGGCAGTGTGCGCACACGACCTGTTACCGGTGACCAGCTAGGATACTGAAAATCTTCGCGAAGCTGCGAACGCAAGTCGTTTGGCAAAGGTTTGGCAGCGCCAGCATCGGTGACTACACCAATTGAACCGGTATCCACTGCCCAGAAAAGGTCAGCGCGCTTTACGCCCGCTTTCGTCTCAGCAACAATGGTATTTGCAAGTGCTGCCGATCCGCCTCTTCTTACCTTTAAGTTAAGTTTTGGGTTGCGTTTTTCAATAGCTTTTAGAACATTCTCGTATAGACCGCCCTCGCCGCGACCTAAATATAAGGTAAGCTTGCCTTCTAATTTTGGTAATGATTCAACAGACACGCTACCTGTTTGCGTCATTGCCTGAGCAAGGCCAAAGGGCAAGCCTGATAAAGCACCCGCTGCAGCTAAGCCTTGTAAGAATGTTCTACGTTGCATACACCTTCCTTAAAATACGTCTTTGCGACTTTGCTCTACTTCGACTAACAGCGCTCGGGCGCGATCAAGCTTGACCTGCATAGACTCGACTACTTTACGCACAGCATCTACGCCTTTGTCTTTCGAGATAGCCTGAGGAAGCGTAACGTTAAAGTCTTTTTCAAGGTCTTCAACCAATGCTGCGTCTTTTGCAATCAAGTCACCTTCCACGCCTTCAAAGCGCTGAAGATAAGTATCGTGAACAAGTGTTGTTGCGACCTCGTGCAGTTGTTCTGCATACTTCGCAACCACGCGATCAAGACGTGTTTTAATATCATCGATTACTTCAGGGCCAGTGGTCGGTTCTTTTTCAGTGGTTTGAACCTTGTTCACTAACCCTTTCTTTTGATACTGGGCTGCAAGTTTAACTGCGCCTAGCGCCTGCCACAAGGCATGATTTAGCTTCTCTTGCTCTACGCGCACGTCAGAAACTGGCTTACCTTCATCAATAGCTACCTTTACACCATAAATACCTTGCCAAATTGAAGCATAGATAGGCACGTATTGGGTTTCGATAGCTGAGTGGAAGTCCACCTCTTCCCAATATTCGATGAGCGCGTCTGACTTAACAGACTTGTCTTTTGCTTCATACGCATCAACAACACCGCCAAACTTCTCTTCTAGCCAATGCACCTCTTCCGTATATTCACCAATGTGTGCGTGAAGATTGTTCACGTGATCGCCAATCGCACCGTTCGCAAATGCTTGAGACGATAGCATTGAGAATGTCACCGCTGATGCCAGAACCAAAGCACCCATTTTTTTCAGTGTTGTTGTCATAATTATTCCTAAAACGTTTGTCTTTTCGCGCAAATGATACTTATTATCATTAAGCAAGTAAAGGTAAGTGAACGAGTCCACACGCTATGTAGCTTGGCGTCCTCGCCTAAATGACATGCGCCTGAAACCCTCTTAACCATAATCTAAAGCAGATTAATGTTAGCTGAACATGTTGATATTTAACGCTATTCGTTAAGTGGGAGATCATACTCTGATGACATTTTAATGAATTTCAATGCTAAGTATACGGATATGTAAATTAATGAATATTCACGAACGCTTAAACGAAAAAAACCCGCAACCTAGGTTGCGGGCTTATCTTGACGTTTATGCTTTAAAGCGTGCTTACAGGCTATCTAGCATGGTTTGTGCGTCGCTTACGTCAAACCTACCTGGGTCTTCCACATTCAGCTTTTTCACTTCGCCATCTTCTACTAGCATTGAATAACGTAGCGAACGTAAGCCACCGAAATTTCCAGTGCCCATATCCAAACCAATTTGTTTAGTGAAGAAACCGTTACCATCAGCGAGCATTACAATTTCGTCCGCATTGTTCGCTTTACCCCATGCATCCATCACAAATGCATCGTTCACGCTTAAGCAGATAATAGTATCAATGCCTTTCGCTTTGATTTTATCAGCAAGCGCTACATAGCCCGGCAAGTGTGCTTGTGAACAGGTTGGCGTAAATGCTCCTGGCACTGCAAACAGTACAACGCGTTTTTCCGAAAACAACTCATTCGTTCCTGGGTTGGTTATTTCGCCATTTTCTAAAAGGCTAAAATCTACTTCAGGCAAAGTGCCCCCAACTTGTATCATGCTACTCTCCTAGATTTTTTTGACACAAATACACATCAAATCTGTGTTTTTTGCTTTCAATAGCCATTGATGCTTTCATTCCTGCCAGCACGTCTGCACTGTTTGGGCGTTTAACCACTACCCGGTGCGTGGCTAGCTCTAGTGCTGGCGGTAACAGCGCATCTGCGTCTGGATCATGACCAAGCAGTTGCTGAAACAGCCGCATTTCCTTTTTCACCAAGGCTGACTTCTTTTTGTGTGGGAACATGGGGTCTAAATAAATAGCGTTCACACTCTCACCACTGAAGTATTGCATTACCTCAGCACTATTTCCATGCCGTAAGGTCATTTGTGAAGCAAGTTCTGGAAAACTAAGCGCTAACCTGCGGATGCCGTCTTCAAGCAGCGCCGCTACAATAGGTGAACGTTCTATCATTGTCACTTTGCAGCCCACACTCACAAGTACAAAAGCGTCCCGTCCTAACCCAGGCGTAGCATCTACAACATGCCACTTTTCATTCCCTTTAAGGCCAATGGCTTTAACAATAGGCTCTTTACGGCCACCGCCATGCTGCTTTCGGTATAAACTGGCTGGTGACGCAAAGTCTACTTCTACTGGCAATACCTTTTTATCACTCGCGTCAGCAAGACCAAGCACACCATTTCTGACCTGAAGGTAGAACCCTTCATTATCTTTTTCACTATGAGTGATAACAGGGAAATTCCACTTTTCAGTTACCGCATTCACTAGCGCAGTATCATCACTACTGCTATTTTCAGCAAGAACTAAAGGCACACTATTAAGCATGGCCGTACTGCTCCTTGTGCCCTATCCATCTATTTATAATGGCTTGAGCGTGAGAGGGGTATTTGTCCCATAGCGTATACGCAATTTCTTGAACTTTTGGAATAAGTGCAGCGTCGCGCACTAAATCCGCTATTTTTAGCTCTGCCATTCCGGTTTGTTTGGTGCCCATAAATTCACCTGGGCCTCTAATTTCTAAATCTCGCTGTGCAATATAAAACCCATCATTCGACTCACGCAACACGCCCAGACGCTGAGTCGCCGTTTTAGATAATGGGCTTTGATACATAAGTACGCACTGACTTTCTACCGCACCTCGCCCCACCCTGCCTCTTAGCTGATGAAGCTGCGCCAACCCTAAACGCTCTGGGTTTTCAATGATCATGATACTGGCGTTTGGCACATCCACGCCCACTTCAATAACCGTAGTGGCTACCAGTAAGTCGAGTTTGCCATCTTTAAAGTCAGCCATAACTTGGGCCTTTTCCGCAGGTTTTAGTCGCCCGTGTACTAATCCTACCTGCAAGTCAGGTAGCGCGGTGCGCAATGTAACTGCGGCATCTTCTGCGGCCTGACACTCTAACACTTCAGATTCATCAATAAGCGTACATACCCAATAGGCTTGTCGGCCATTATCTTTACATGCCTGTCGCACCCGCTCTATAACGTCAGCTCGGCGTGTATCGGGTAACACGACTGTTTGTACTGGCGTTCTCCCGGGGGGGAGTTCATCAATAATCGACGTGTCTAAATCAGCATAGGCCGTCATCGCTAACGTTCTTGGGATAGGCGTGGCGGTCATGATCAACTGATGAGGATAGCGGCCCTGCTGTTCGCCCTTATCGCGAAGGGCCAAACGCTGATGTACCCCAAAGCGGTGCTGTTCATCCACAATAACCAACGCAAGCTGTTGATAGTTAACACTTTCTTGGAAGATTGCATGAGTGCCCACCAACATTTGAATATCGCCAGCTTCTAAGCGCGCCATTACTTCATTGCGCGCTTTTCCTTTAAGCTTTCCAGCAAGCCAACCTACCTCTATTCCCAAAGGCTCTAGCCATCCGCGAAAGTTATTCGCGTGCTGCTCTGCCAACAGCTCTGTAGGTGCCATTAACGCTACCTGATATCCTGCCCCAATGGCTGATAGTGCTGCCAGTGCGGCAACCAAGGTTTTACCTGAGCCAACGTCTCCTTGAACCAAGCGCATCATGGGTCGCGCATGCTGCATATCTTTTTGAATGTCTTGTACTACGCGAGCCTGAGCCCCTGTGGGTGAAAATGGCAGCTGCGCTAGCATTTTATCTATCAGTGGCTGATTCACTTGAATGGGAATACCGGGCTGAGCGTCAGACAGCTTACGCACTTTAAGCACGCTCAAGTGATGCGACAGTAGCTCTTCTAATATCAACCGATACTGAGCAGGGTGAAGCCCCTCTTCCATCTCATGTACGTCTACATCAGGTGGCGGACGATGCACTAAATGCAGAGCTTCGTTGAGGCTTATCTGCTCGTCATAAATGCCTTCAGGTAATAAATCTGCAAGTGCGCCTTTATCTAACAGCGCTAACGCTTGGTCGGTTAAATTGCGAAGGGTTAACTGCTTAACCCCGTCGGTAGTGGGGTAAACCGGCGTAAGCGACTCTTCGGTAGGTGGAGCATCCTCATCAACCAATTTAAATTCTGGGTGCATCATTTCAATGCCCCATTTCCCGGTGCGCACTTCACCAAAGCAGCGCACTGTGTTACCTGGTGTCATCATCGACCGCTGTACAGCACCGAAGTGAAAAAAACGCAGCGTAATAGTGCCCGTGCCGTCGCTTAGCTTAACCACTAACATGCGCTTTTTACCATACTGGATATCGGCGCTCATTACCTCGCCCTGCACGCTAACGTGAGTAAAGGGGCGACATTCGGCCACACTGTATATACGAGTTCTATCTTCGTAGCGATGTGGCAGATGAAACAAGATATCTTGAAGGGTAAACAAGCCAATTTTGTTGAGCTTTTCTGCCACCTTTGCGCCTACGCCTTTAAGCGCAGTTATGGGTGTAGTGGCCAGTGCTTGCATCAAGCGACATCCTTCTTTTAAACATTGCTTGCTTAAACGCTTTAAAGCTCAAGCAAATGTTATTCAACGTGTTATTGGATAGGAAGTGTAAAGGATTGTTGAGGGGTTGGCGAGTACGCTTTAGGCCAGTTTGTTAGGCTGGCCCCTATACAAGTGAGAGCAAAAGTAAAAGCAAAACCAGTGACTTAGTCAACTTCTAGTGCGTTTGCTTCTGCCTGGGTGATTTGCATCTCTTTCCACCAGTTTTCATCGGCATCAACTTCGCCCAATGAATTGATAGGAGGCAAAGGCAAACCCTTTCTCTGACATAGTTTGTATAAACGGGGATAGCCGTTTTGAAAAGCCAATGCCTGACATTCTTCTTCCGGCAACTGCTGGGTGCTATACATACCGGCAATAGTGCGCTGGCGCTGAGCCTCGTAAAGTACGAGAGCGGCTGCCACTGAAACGTTCAACGACTGCACCATGCCCATCATAGGTATAACAATGTCATGGTCGGCCATAGCCTTTGCTTCATCCGTTGCGCCATACTTCTCTTGACCAAACAAGATTGCTGTAGGCTTGGTATAGTCGATATCACGAAAATCTACCGCAGTCTCAGATAAATGAGTGACCAACACCTGCATGCCTTGGCCTTTTAGTTCAGCCATCGCATCGTTGATATTGTCGTGGTTGGTTTGGCGCACCCACTGCTGGCTCCCCATAGCCGTACCGCGACGAAACTGGTATTTCTTTTCCCAAACGGTATGAACGCGATGAATGCCTACCGCATCACACGTTCTTACTACCGCCGAAACGTTATGCGGCTTGTGCACATTTTCAAGGCAAACCGTAAGATCGGTTTGCCTTCTTTCCAGCACCTGTCTCATGCGCTGGTAACGCTCAGGTGACATGGCTTACTCCGGTAATTCCATTACACCGTCAATTTCAATTTGCGCACCTTTAGGCAGCGCTGAAACTTGAACGGCAGCACGCGCTGGGTAAGGTTTCGTGAAGTAACGGCTCATGATCTCATTAACCGTTGCAAAATGACCAAGGTCGATAAGGAAGATGTTCACTTTCACCAAATCGTTCGTTGTGCCGCCCGCCGCGTCACACACCGCTTTGATATTTTCAAAAACTTGAACAGCTTGCGCTTCAAAATCATCGGATACCATTTCCATGGTTTCAGCAACCAGCGGGATTTGGCCTGAAAGGTAAACAGTAGTACCCGCTTTTACCGCTTGGCTGTAAGTACCAATAGCAGCAGGTGCCTTATCGGTCTGAATAATAGACTTAGACATAGTAGTTCCTAAATAGTGTAGTAATTAGTGTCGAGATTGACTATGACGAGACACTTTCTGAACTTCCGGCATGGTGCGTATTTTCTTCATCACGCGCGCCAAGTGAACACGATTGTGAGTGGTAAGTTCAAGGTCGATAAAGTAGATGTTACTCTCTTTTTCTTCAGTTTGCAGGCCAATGATATTGGAATCGCACCCTGAAATGGTGTTCGTTAATGTTGCCAGTGTCCCTTGATGGTTAAACAATTCAATGCGAAGCGACGCCTTAAATTCACCTTGTGGATTATCGTCCCACTGCATGGGCAGTACGCGCTGAGGCTCTTCACGTGTTAGTTTGCGAATATTATTACACCCAATTTGGTGAATAGTCATACCGCGACCTGGGCTTAAAACCGCTACAATTTCATCGTCTGGAATAGGATGGCAACAACGAGAATAATGAACAAGCAGGCCTTCGGTACCCCTAATAGCAACATTGCCTTTCTTATCTGATAAATCAGTTGTGCTCTCGCCAAGTAAACGACGAGCGACAATAGCGCTCAATTCGTTGCCAAGCCCTATATCAACAAGTAAATCATCAAAACTGTCGTGTTTAGTCTCTGCAACAACCCGTTCGATATCTTCGTTCGGAATATCATCTAGCTTAACGCTTCCTAACGCATGGCGAAGAAGGCGGTTCCCCATGTTGACCGCTTCTTGAGAATGCTGTTTACGCAGATACTGACGAATACGCGTACGCGCACGAGCACTTACTACAAAGTTAAGCCAGTTCGCATTCGGTTTTGCTTTAGGGGAAGTAATGATTTCAACGGTTTGACCGTTCTCTAGCGGCTTGCTCAAGCTAAAGTTTCTGCGTTCTACACGTACACCTACACAGGTATTACCAACATCAGAGTGAACTGCATAGGCAAAATCGACGGCAGTTGCACCAGTTGGTAATTCAATAATACGGCCGTCTGGTGTGAAAACATAAATTTCATCGGGGAAAAGGTCGGTTTTCACCGATTCGATGAATTCAAAAGACGAACTGGCCGATTGCTGAAGTTCAAGCAAACTTTGCATCCACTTGCGTGCGCGAAGCTGCGCAGTAGTGCCATTGTCGCCTGGCTCTTTATAAAGCCAATGTGCGGCTACCCCTTTGTCAGCCATTTGGTCCATTTCCTGTGTTCGAATTTGAATTTCAACAGGAATTCCGTGGGGTCCAATCAATGATGTATGTAGCGACTGATAACCGTTAGTTCGGGGGATCGCAATGTAATCTTTGAAACGATTTTCAATGGGTTTATAAAGCCCATGCATAGCACCGAGTGCGCGATAACAGTTATCTACCGAATCCACCACTATGCGAAATGCGTAAATATCCATTACCTCGTTGAACATCAGTTCTTTGTTTTTCATCTTGCGGTAAATGGAATACAGGTGCTTCTCACGCCCTAGCACGTTCGAGTCGATTTCGTAGGCGTCTAAGCGGGTATTAAGCTCTTCACGGATATTTTCGATGATTTCTTTGCGATTACCACGCGCTTGTCGAACTGCCGATTTTAGGGCGCGATGGCGCATCGGATACATGGCTTGGAAACCCAGGTCTTCTAGCTCGTTTTTAATATCGTGTATACCCAATCGATGGGCTATCGGCGCGTAAATCTCTAAGGTTTCAAGAGCGATACGTCTACGCTTATCTGGACGCAGCGAACCCAGAGTGCGCATATTGTGCGTGCGGTCAGCAAGTTTGATGAGAATAACCCTGATGTCTTGCACCATGGCCATCATCATTTTACGAAAGTTTTCGGCTTGCGCTTCTTGTTTGGTACTAAACGCTAGCTTATCTAGCTTACTTACGCCCTCAACCAGTTCTGCAACGGTATCACCAAAGGCTTCAGCCAAGTCTTCTTTGCTGTAATGGGTGTCTTCGATAACATCATGAAGCAGCGCCGCCATGATCGTTTCATGATCAAGGTGCATATCCGCCAGAATACCAGCAACAGCAACAGGGTGTGTAATATAAGGGTCGCCACTTGAGCGCATTTGTCCATCGTGCGCTTCTTGCGCAAGCACAAAAGAATCCTGAACCAGCTGCACGCGCTCGGCCGGCAAGTACTCTAAAACTTTCTGCTTTAAACCTTCAAACAAATACACAGCGAAGCGTTACCCTAATCACTTTTACAAAACGTTATAACACTAAGAATACGTTTTATTGTGCAATAAGCCAATACACCAAAAGCAAAGCGCCAGTGCTTTTTTCAAAGCACTGGCGCCAAATTACAGCTAAAACCGTTGAAAGTAAGTTTTACTGATCAGATAAAATGTTCGCAACAGAGGCAAACTCAGCGTGTTCTTGCTGTTCTTGAGCTTGAAGATCCGCTTGTTCTAGCGTAGCAGCAGTCACTAAACCTTCTTCAATTTCGCGAAGTGCTGTCACAGTTGGCTTATCGTTTTGAACGTCAACCATAGGATCTTTTCCTCCAGTGGCAATTTGACGTGCACGGCGTGCAGCAACAAGCACTAGGTCAAAGCGGTTACCAATTTTATCTACGGCATCTTCTACAGTTACGCGAGCCATGTATTTCTCCGGAAATTAGGTTGAGCAATTTATTCAAAAAACGGCCGCGTAGTATACACAAACACACTGCGCGATCCTAGTGTTTTGTTTGAAATTGAAGCAGTCAGATCTAGGCGGCGTATTGCTGATCTTAAGGCCTTCAAGCAAACGCCATACACGATATGGTAAACCTACGCGTTACCCAGTAGTTCGTCTAATAGCACTTGATGTCGCATTTGCTGTTTCATTGTGCGAAGGCGTCGTGCTGTAACGATAGACTCTAAGTCATTTAACGCGGTAGCAAAATCGTCGTTAATAATTACACTATCGAACTCGTTAAAATGCGACATTTCAGCCACCGCTTGTGCCATACGGCCCGCGATGACCTCTTCAGAATCTTGCCCGCGACTATTTAAACGCTGCTCTAGCACCTCTAATGATGGAGGTAAGATAAATATCCCGCAAGTATCTGGCATAAGTGCTTTAACTTGGCGTGCGCCCTGCCAATCGATATCTAGAAACACATCTATTCCGCGGTGCAACGTCTGCTCGATAGTCACGCGAGATGTGCCGTAGTAGTTACCGAAGACTTCCGCATACTCGAAGAATACGCCTTGCTCAATAAGCGCTTCAAACTGCTCACGACTGACAAAGTGATAGTGGACGCCATCAACTTCACCTGGACGAGGTTGACGCGTGGTATGAGACACAGACACCTGCATAGGCGCGCTTTCATTGCCTTCGTACTTTTCCATTAGTGCCTTTATAAGGCTTGATTTTCCTGCTCCAGACGGAGCTGCAAGAATGAATAAGTTGCCAAGTAGTGAAGCCATAGGATATTAAAATTTATCAAAATGTGGTGATTTCAGGTGGCAATGATAGCATATTAAGCCATTGCGCCGTAACTCTGATTATTCAGTTTATCCATCAATGGAAGATGTATACCTTCGTTTAAATCGAAGTACGGTAGTAGCAAAATAACTAAAAATAATAAGTTTTTACATGGTTGGGTCAGAATCATAACTCTGCCGCCACCATTCGTAGAAACATAGAGATTGCCTGTGAGAAAGGAAAACCATTGGTGATAAAGCAACAAACTTAACTAGGAAATAAAGAATGACTCAGCAACTTCTGCCGTGCGTTGAGATTAATCCATCTGCTGCGCCCGATGCCTGTGTTATCTGGCTTCATGGCCTTGGCGATTCAGGTCACGGTTTTGCTCCTATCGTGCCAGAACTTAAACTTCCCGAATCTTTGTCCGTTAAGTTTCTTTTTCCCCATGCCCCAGAACGCCCTATCACTATTAACAACGGTATGCGTATGCGAGCTTGGTACGATATTAAGTCATTAGACTTCGAAAGCCGCGCAGATTTAGAAGGTGTTAAAGCATCAGCAGAGCAAGTTGAACAGCTCATAAAAGCGCAGATTGAAAGCGGCATACCATCAGAACGCATCATACTTGCTGGGTTTTCACAAGGGGGAGTTATCGCGCTTCATTTGGCGCCTAGGTTTGCACACAAACTTGCCGGTGTACTTGCGCTCTCTACTTATATGTGTGAGCCGTCATTGTTAAGTAATGAAGCAAAAGATATCAATCGCGACACACCGATTATGATGGCTCACGGCGAACAAGATGAAGTAGTGCCTGTGTTCATGGGAAATGCAGCGTTTAAAACGCTAAGCGAATGCGGATTTAATGCCACGTGGCAAACCTATACCATGCAACACAATGTGTGCATGCAAGAACTTAACGATATTAGCGCGTGGCTTCAAACCCGTTTGAAATAGGGCTACTCGACAACGCGGTTTCTACCTCCGTTTTTAGCTTTGTAGAGGTTGTCGTCTGCCTGCTTTAAGCATGCATGCAAGCTGGTGTCAGTGAGTGCGGTCGCTACACCAAAGCTTGCTGTAATAGGGTGATTGATGTCACCCTCTACAAAGGGGTTGGCCTCAATCGCTTTTCTCATTTTTTCAGCTAACTTTACGGCTTGACTAAGTGATGCATGGGGAAAGAGCACTAAAAACTCTTCGCCGCCTGTTCTTGCAACAACGTCGGTCGCTCTAACGGTTTCTTTCATCAAGCTGGCAAGGTGAATCAACACCTCGTCGCCTATATCGTGACCGTAGGTGTCATTAATCTTTTTAAAGTAATCGATATCAACCACTACAGCGCTCAACGGAAAGTATGCTGCTGGGTCTTGCATCGCCTTTTCAAAAAACACTGCTTCAAGAAAACGCCTGTTGGGTAATTTTGTTAGCGGATCGGTGTTCGCCTGACGCATTCTTTCAAAATTCTCACGTAGCATTTCTTTACGGCTTTGATGCCAAAAATTTTCGCCTATAAATGCCACGCAAATGAAACAGAATGTTGCAATCAGAAAGCGTGAAACATGCTCGTCGGGATAGACTGCCAGAATATGGTTTTGGTTATAAAGCATGAAAATGGCTATCCCCACCGTAATCGCTACGTAGGCCAAGGCAGGTTTAAATTGCACCACGACAATCTGAACGAAAAGCAAAGGGAAGATAAAATAGAGGCCCGTATTATTAAGCCCGCCCGTGTAAATTAAGCCGTTTATCGTAAACATCACCACAAGCCCGGCAATGTAGTAAAAGATATCTGCGCGCGGAAATATGTGAGAAAGCATGACATTCGCGTACACAAACGCAGCAGACCCCGCTAGCATGCCCACTAAAAGTGGGTTATCCGTACCCACGTTGAGCCACGCCATGAAGGCCATAATTGTGCCGCCTACATAGGAAATGAAGTATAAGGTTGCTCTTCTGCGTTTCCTTTCTGCTTGATCTTGCTGGGCGCCTTTAAGAAGCTGCCTCAGCGATGCATTATCCATAAAAGAATGCTCTCCATAATTGCTCAAATACTTCGTGACAGTTCCTAGCATAGACTGTTTACTTACTAATAACAAAGAAGAAAACTACTGCTATTTTCAAACATTAATTCAGAAAATGCGTATACTACGAGTATCTCGTATGACGTTCAGTGATACGTCGCTTTAGTTCATCTTTTTTACTAGTTTGGAATAATCATGAGTCACCTCAACACCACCCGCACCGTTCGAATTGCTACTAGAAAAAGTGCGCTAGCACTTTGGCAAGCAGAGTATGTGAAGGCTAAATTGTTGGAGCATTATCCCTCAATGACTGTTGAGCTTGTTCCCATGAGTACGCAGGGCGACAAAATATTAGATACGCCTTTGGCAAAAATTGGCGGTAAAGGCTTGTTTATAAAAGAGCTTGAAATTGCCATGCTTGAAGGTCGCGCTGATATTGCCGTGCATTCAATGAAAGATGTACCTGTAGCGTTTCCAGATGGATTTGGTTTGCATGCCATATGCGAGCGTGAAAACCCGTTCGATGCCTTCGTATCCAATCATCACGACAGTCTAGACGCCCTGCCCCAAGGTGCGGTGGTTGGCACATCAAGCCTTCGCAGACAGTGTCAAATTCGCAAACACCGTCCTGACCTTGTCATTAAAGACCTGCGCGGCAATGTAAATACTCGTTTAGCAAAACTGGATGCTGGTGAGTATGACGCCATCATATTGGCCTCAGCTGGTCTTATACGCCTTGAAATGGAATCTCGAATTCGCATGCCGTTACCGGCGGATATTTCATTACCCGCAGTGGGGCAAGGTGCAGTAGGGATCGAATGCCGCAACGATGACGAAGAGCTAATCGCTTTACTTCAAGCCTTAAACCACGTCGACACTAATACCCGAGTTACGGCAGAACGCGCCATGAACGAGCGACTAGAAGGCGGATGTCAAGTACCGATTGGTAGCTTTGCTACACTTGATGGTGACGTGCTAACGCTAACCGGCATGGTAGGTAAACCAGACGGCACTGAGCTTCTTTTTGCCTCAGCGACAGCGTCTAGAAAAAACGCCAAGGACATAGGTGTTGAAGTTGCTGAAGCCCTTCTAGAACAAGGTGCAGGAGAAATTCTTAAGGCGCTTTACAACTAAAGCGCTTTTTACTCACATTGGGAAGCTATGTTTAATTTGCCCATGCGCTGTTTTATTTCGCGCGGTATGGCGAAAACCAAAAAGGATGAAGCTTCGTTTACATGCTACTGTTTACTCGCCCCTTACCGAAATTAAAAGCCAGTGCGATAGCTTTTGAAAAAGCTGGCTTAGATGCCGTGGGCATAGCCACCTCAGATATTACGCCGGTTTCTTCAGAAAGTAGCGCTGCCGCTGAATTTCTGCGGAATAACCCCGTTAATGTGGTAGTAGTGACCAGCGTATACGCAGTTAAATCTGCAGTAACAGGCCTTAATAAAGCGTTTGATAACCCACCGCTCATTGTGGCAGTGGGCGATGCGACATTGCGTAAACTACAATCTGAGCTAGACGTATTTCCGCTAGATAAAATTGTTACGCCTGACGTTCATACATCGGAAGGTATATTGGCAATGCATCAACTCAATGAGGCAAACTGTCAACAGGTCGTTATTATTAAAGGCGAAGGTGGGCGAAGTGCAATTGCCGACGGATTAAACGAACGAGGAATTCTAGTAAATTGCTTTAACGTTTATAAGAGAGAGCTACTTAGCCGTCCAATTTACACAAAACGGTGGAAAATGAGCGACGTTAGCGGCATTATCGCTACAAGCGAAGCAATGGCACTACAGCTGATAGCACACTATGGTGACGCATTATTCGACTTTCCATGGTTAACAGTAAGTAGTCGTATTGCCAACACCCTGACTGTTAAAGGTATTAAAAAGGTTGGCGTTTGTCAGCGAGCCACCGATCAGGCGCTCATCGCCTGGGTAAAGGATAACTGGGAGTATTAAATGGCCAATAATAACGAAAATAGCCCACAAGTAGAGGAACGCGTAAACGTGGATGCTGAAAAAGAAGTAATTGAGTCTTCTGCCACACAGAGCGAATCGACAAAGTCTGGCGCTAAGCAAAAGAAATCATCAGGCAATGGCCTATTATGGTTCGTTGTAATCATCCTATTTTTAATTGTGTTGGGCATGGCTGGCGCTGGTTATTGGTATTATATGCAGCAGCAATCGGCAAGCGCTGACTCTGCCACTACCCAGCAAAGTAACGCGACTAAATTGAACGCCATTGAACGTGAGCGCGCAGACATTTTAGCGACGCTACAAGACGTAGCGCGAACAAACCAAACCTTACAAAGCACTGTGGACGAACTGAAAACGCAGAACGAACAACTCTCTCTGCAAGCTGAGTCTACACTGCAGCAACTTAACAATATGGAAGGTCGCCGCCCCGCAGACTGGTTAATAGCCGAAGCCGACTATTTAGTGCGTATGGCAGGCAGAAAGCTGTGGCTGGAAAACGACGTACGCACCGCCATTTTACTTCTTGTTAATGCAGATAAGCGCTTAAAGTCTTTAGCAGACCCTTCGGTACTGCCTGTTCGCGCAAGCCTAGCGGAAGACATTCAAACACTGCAGCAGCTTAACCCTGTCTCTCAGAGTTCGGTCGCCCTTGCGCTTACCGGCATGATGGCACAAATTGACAAGCTTCCCCTTGATACCTTTGAAAAACCAGAGGACGCGAGCGCCGAAGACACCACCTTGTCGGAATCTGCTGACGATTGGCAAGACAACCTTGCTAAAGTATGGCGCTCTTTGGTTAATGATTTCTTAACCGTTAAAACCATTGAGGGCCCTATTGAGCCAGTACTTTCTTTAGAAGCGCAATTTTTAGCGAAAGAGCAGCTTCGACTGCAGCTCATGCACGCACAAACTGCCGCGCTTCAAGGCGATGCAGGCTTATATAATCAATCACTGCAATATGCCCAAACGCTAATTATCGAAAAATACGATACAGAAAAAAGCCAAGTGACCGGCTTTGTAGAAGCGCTACAAAATCTTATTGCCACTGACATTTCCCGTCCTATTCCTACTGAGCTGGCCTCGCAAAAGCCTTTAGAGCGTTTGCTAGATAGCCGTGTTAAACAGGTATTTGGACAAGGAGCAAGCGCACTATGAAATGGTTAGCTATTGCCCTTGCGGTATTAGCCGCATTCGTTGTTGCACTCATTGTTGGACCAATGCTACTTGGCGATAAAGGTTACGTGCTTATTTCTCTTGGCAGTACTGCCATTGAAATGACGGTAATCAGCTTTTGTATTTTGGTGATTGGTGCCGTTATCGCTTGGTATGTACTATCGAAACTTATTGTGTGGGCGTTAAGCCTGATAACGGGCTCTCACAAGTGGTTTGGTACACTGGGTGAGCGCAAGCGCAAACGCGCTTTTTATGATGGCCTTCACGCTATGGCGTCTGGTGATTTCGACAGCGCTCAAAAGTCGTTAAGCAAAACTACAAACGGAGATTTTGAAGGCGTTAACTATTTAGCATCAGCTCAAATTGCTCTTGCTAATAATGACCTGTCTAAGGCCCGTTATTTCTTAGTACAGGCCTCTGATTTCCCCAACGCAAGAGTAGCCGCTACAGTCATGCACGCCCGTGTCGATATGGCCGAAGAGAAATACGACGCGGCCCTTGAAAAGCTTGATGAACTTGAAGAAAAAGAGCGCGAGAACAAGCAAGTTGTTCAGCTTAAAGCGCGTATTCTTGCCAAGCTGGGTAAGTGGCAAGTATTGCAAGACAATCTTTCTGCCTGGCGCAAGGCGCTACCTAAAGACGATTACACAGCGTGGAGCCAGCGTATTGCCAAAGGTAAATTTGCAGAAATTGCCAGTAAGCAAGGTGCTGTTGAGCTTAAATCATATTGGGATACGCTGCCGCGCAAACTGCGTCACGACGATGCATATCGCGCTGCGTATGTTCAGCAGTTACTTGACCAAGGCATGCATGCAGACGCGCAGCAACTGTTGGTTGAATGGCAAAAACGTGGCCCGAATAGCACCTTGTTCCCGCTGTTCACGCAGCTTAATATTCCTGATGCATCGCCGTCATTACGTTTGTTAGAAAGCTGGATTAAACAAGACGACCAAAATGTTGAACTGTACTCAACACTAGGCCAAGTTGCGTTTAACTCAGGCGACGATGTGTTGGCTGAAAAAGCCTTGCTTAAAGCGACAAAAATGAAATCGCGCAAAGAAGACTTGCTGTTGCTTTCTGCTATCAGTGAGCGCCAACAAGATACAGCTACAGCCCTTCAGCTTTATAAAGAGGGTCAGCAGTTAGCTGGTTAGATGACGTTTCATTTAACTTAGCTGGTAGTACTTGTATTATGTGTAAAATTGAAGATATAGTAAAAAGGAACAGTAAATTCGTGCTCCAAACTTGCGTTTAAAAACGCTCAGTTTTAGTGAGCAGACCTTGTTTTAAGCGCGAATAAAATAAATTACTTGTCGGAGTGCTTCACTGGTAATCCAGTAAGCTGAGACCGCGAAAGTGGGATCCGTAGAACCTGATCAGGCTAATACCTGCGAAGGGAACAAGAAAATGCAATGCACACAGTGCCTACAACACTGTTGCTCGTTTGTGTAATAAAGTGAGTGATGAAAAAGTTAGGATAGGTTAAGCGTAGAAAGCGAACGCAGACAGCGGCGCAAGCATCTAGGCTAAAGCAACGATAACGCTCATCACACAATTGTTATTACCCTCGAGTTGAAAGCTGGGTTTAAAACCTTAACCCTCGCACATTGTATTCTCCTTCACTCCTGACAAGCATTTTTAAACCTAAACTCAAAAGGCCAAAATGCTATGTCGAACAGACGCGAACAGCGCCAACAGGCGCAACAATTCATCAACGAGCTAGCAGGCGAAGCTTACCCCAATTCCACACGCCATTACGAAAATGGAAGCCGAGATGACATCCGCGTTGCCATGCGCCTTATTCATCAGCACGACAGCTTAGTCGGTGGCACCGAAGACAACCCTATTTTAACACCAAACCCGCCGATTCCCGTGTACGACACTTCCGGCCCCTACGGCGACCCCGACGAAAACATTGATGTTCACAAAGGCTTAGCGCCTTTGCGCAAAGCGTGGATTGAAGAGCGTGGCGATACCCATGCTCTTGATGGTGTTTCATCACATTTTGCTAAAGCGCGTGAAAACGACATTTTTACCGAAGATTTTCGCTTTATACGCAACCGCAAACCGTTAAAAGCGAAAGCGGGCAAAAACGTAACGCAACTGCACTACGCCAGAAAGGGCATTATTACCCCTGAAATGGAATACATTGCCATTCGCGAAAATATGGGTCGCCAAGCAATTAAAGATGCAGAACTTACGCAGCAACACAAAGGCGAACACTTTGGCGCAAATTTACCCGAGACTATAACCTCCGAATTTGTGCGTCAGGAAGTGGCTGCAGGGCGCGCCATTATTCCGTGCAATATTAATCATCCTGAGCTAGAGCCAATGATTATTGGCCGCAACTTCTTGGTGAAAATTAACGCCAACATTGGTAACTCAGCGGTGACCTCTTCCATTGAAGAAGAGGTAGAAAAGCTGGTGTGGTCGACCCGCTGGGGCGCCGACACAATAATGGATTTATCCACCGGCAGAAACATTCACGAAACCCGCGAGTGGCTTCTGCGAAATAGTCCGGTTCCACTTGGCACCGTGCCCATTTATCAGGCCCTTGAGAAAGTAAACGGCGTTGCCGAAGACCTCACATGGGAGATGTTTAAAGACACGCTTATCGAGCAGGCCGAGCAAGGGGTGGATTATTTCACCATTCATGCTGGTGTACTGCTTGAGTACGTGCACCTTACGGCAAAACGAGTTACCGGAATTGTATCTCGCGGCGGGTCAATTATGGCGAAATGGTGCTTAAGTCACCACCAGCAAAGCTTTTTATACGAGCACTTTCGCGATATCTGTGAAATTTGCGCCAAGTACGATGTGGCATTATCGTTAGGAGATGGCCTGCGCCCGGGCAGCGTTGCCGATGCTAACGACGACGCACAGTTCTCTGAGTTACGAACCCTTGGAGAACTGACAAAAATTGCGTGGGAATACGATGTTCAGGTAATGATTGAAGGCCCCGGGCATGTGCCAATGCACATGATTAAAGAGAACATGGAAGAGCAATTAAAGCACTGCCATGAAGCGCCTTTCTATACCCTTGGCCCCTTAACTACGGATATCGCACCGGGCTACGACCACTTCACATCCGGCATTGGTGCCGCCATGATTGGTTGGTTCGGCTGCGCTATGCTCTGCTATGTAACACCTAAAGAGCACTTAGGTCTTCCCAATAAAGAAGATGTAAAACAAGGCCTAATCACCTACAAAATCGCCGCTCATGCCGCTGATTTGGCCAAAGGTCACCCAGGTGCACAAATTCGCGACAACGCCATGTCGAAAGCGCGCTTTGAATTTAGATGGGAAGATCAATTCAACTTAGCCTTAGACCCGCATACGGCTCGTGCCTATCACGATGAAACCCTTCCTCAGGCTTCCGGCAAGGTTGCTCACTTTTGTTCAATGTGCGGTCCTAAGTTCTGCAGCATGAAAATTTCCCAAGAGGTACGGGATGTCGCTAAGCAGGCGGAACATCATGCGCATGAAGAAGAAAAGGAAAAAGGCATGAAAGACATGGCAAACGCGTTCAATGAATCTGGCGCTGAACTCTATCATACCGCCGACAGCAAGGTTGAATTGCCATGACAGACAACGCTTTGCAGCAAACGGCGGTTAAACAGCCAGTTGTATGGTGTATAGGCGGCATAGACTCTAGTGGCGGCGCGGGTATAACCCGCGACGCCATTACCCTTGCCGACTTAAAGGTTCACGCCTGCGTTATTACTACACAGGCCACGGCGCAGTCAAACACGGTGATGCTTAGTAAAGAAAGCATGACGGTCTCGGCGCTGAATCAGCAGTGGCAGGTGCTAAGTGAAAGTACTCAAGCTAGCGCCATAAAAATAGGGGCTATTGCTAACGATGAGCAGGCGTTATTACTGTGTGCCCGCATTCAATCTCTGGCTATGCCACGACCGTTTGTCGTATGGGACCCGGTATTGCGCACCTCATCAGGTGGAAAGTTAAGTGAGCTCTCTGAACCAGTGGTAGAAGCACTTTTAAACACCGTAGACTTGGTTACCCCTAATACCCAAGAGCTTTCCTGGTTAACTAATATGCCAGTAAAGACCGATGATAGCCTGCGCGCGGCGGCATACCAGCTTATTGAAAACGGCGCACACGCTGTTTATGTGAAAGGTGGGCACGCAAGTTGGCAAACACAAGCATGTGATACTTTTGTGAGCCCAACACAAACTATACAGCTCACTCAGCCAAGAAAAAACACTGGCAAGCTTCGCGGTACAGGGTGCATGTTAGCCAGTGCTATTGCTGCATTTGTTGTACATGATTACTGTATTGAGGATGCGCTCACCCTGGCAAACGCTTATGTTAGCCAGATCAGAAGCGACTCTTGCTCAAGCTCAGCACATACGCCTGCTTTTGGGCGTTGCGTTGGCTTTCTGCGTAATCCAGCGAGCTTCCCTTTAGTAAAATTTTCTCCTCGAGAACCACTGGCAACGCAAACCTTTTCATTAGACGCAGAAAAAACGCCTCTGCCTCAAAGCAATACAGTAATAAGCCCTTTCAAAACCCTTACCCAAACGCATCTAGGTTTATATCCTGTGGTCGATAGCGTTGAGTGGATAGAACGATTATTACCTACCGACACTAATATCATTCAGCTTCGTGTAAAACAGGGAACACAAGAAAACATTCGCCAGCAGATAAAAGAGGCAATAGCACTCACAAAGCACACACACTGCCAATTATTCATTAACGATTATTGGGAGCTGGCTATTGAGCTAGGTGCTTTCGGTGTGCATTTAGGGCAAGAAGATATCGATACCGCCGATTTGCACGCTATTCGAAAGGCTGGTACCAGGCTGGGTATCTCAACCCATGGCTTTGCAGAAATTCAGCGAGTGCGACAACTGAAGCCATCATATATCGCACTTGGGCACATATTTCCTACCAATACCAAAGAAATGCCTTCTAAACCGCAAGGCATAGAACGCTTATCCAAATACGTTGAACTCTGTGAAGGCATTCCTACCGTTGCTATAGGTGGTATTAACCTAGCGCGCATTGCCGATGTAGCTAAAACAGGAGTTAGCGGCATAGCGGTAGTCAGTGCGATTACCCAAGTCGATGATCCCCTACACGCGTTTTATGCTTTGTCTAAGGAGGCGGGTTTTGCATAGCCATTCATTCACCCAGACCACTGCTTACTCGGCAGGCCAAACCGTTAGCCATATAGCAGGCCAAGTATTTGAGCACTCATTAAACACGCAAGACATAAGGCGCTACAGCAGACAACTCATGCTTGATAGCGTTGAAGATGAGGGACAAGCAAAGCTTGCCAGCTCCCATGCAGTGGTAATTGGCCTTGGCGGATTAGGTAGCTTAGTCGCCCGGTATTTAGCTGGGGCCGGTGTAGGAACCATTACATTAGTTGACGGCGACACCGTAGATATAAGTAATCTGCAGCGCCAAGTGACTTACAATGAAATGCACCTTGGCGAGCTTAAAGCCAAATCGCTATTTAATGAATTACGCAAAGTTGACTCCAAACTTAACATCATATTTAAAAGCATTTACGCTGATAGTAAGAACTTACCAACATTAATTTCTACTGCCGATTGCGTACTTGATTGTACCGATAACATCGAAACGCGTAAGCACATTAATGCCGTTACCCATCGTGCTTCTATTCCGCTTTTTATTGCGGCGGCAAGCGGACTACGCTGGCAGGCATTGAACTTACCTCAAAACAACAAACGCATCGGTTGTTACGCCTGTCTTGTTGAACACATAGACGTGCGCGAAGACTGCCTAAGCAAAGGCGTGCTAGGCCCAGTAGTAGGTATGGCCGCCTGCCATCAAGCTACACAGGCTTTGCTGTATTTAGCTAAAAGATTCAACGCCGACATAAAGTGGGGCCATTACCTAACCGGGAATGCCAGTCAAGGCTCGCTCCAAAGCTTCATACTTCCCCCTTCTTCAACCTGTGAGGTATGCCATGACCCAAATTAAGGTAAATGTGAACAATCATCCTTTAACCGTGATTGCACCCATCTCGTTAAGCGAACTCATTGCGCTTAAGCAAATTGACGTAGACGGCACTGCCATCGCTAAAAATGCGGCCATCGTGAGCAAACGAGAGTGGCCGACTACTTACCTCAACGACAACGACACCGTTGATATCTTTACCTTAGTGGCAGGAGGCTAATATGCTAACGCTAGCAAACCACACGTTTACATCACGTCTTTTAACCGGTACGGGGAAATTTAGTAACGCCACCATCATGAAAAATGCGGTGGCTGCCGCACAAAGCAATATCGTTACGCTAGCCATGAAACGCGTAGCGAGCAGCAGCGGGCAAGACCAAACGTTAAAAGCACTTCGAGAATTAGGAGTGACTTTATTACCTAATACATCTGGGGCTAAAAATGCACAAGAAGCTGTGTTTGCGGCTGAGCTTTCCTACGAAGCATTAGGTAGCCCTTGGATAAAGCTCGAAATTCATCCTGATCAGCGTTATCTATTGCCCGACCCTATCGAAACGCTTAAAGCCGCTGAGATTTTGGCAAAAAAAGGGTTTCACGTCTTACCCTATTGCGGCGCAGACCCTGTTTTATGCAAGCGATTAGAAGATGTAGGCTGCGCCGCGGTTATGCCCTTAGGCGCACCTATTGGGAGTAATCAGGGTTTACAAACCAAACCTTTCTTACAGATTATTGTTGAGCAGGCGTCAATTCCTGTAATTGTTGATGCTGGAATAGGAAAGCCCAGTGAAGCCATGGCTGCCATGGAAATGGGCGTAGATGCCGTACTGGTAAATACCGCCATCGCCACCGCCCAAAACCCTGTGGCCATGGCAGAAGCCTTTGCCAGTGCGGTGGAAACGGGCCGAAAAGCGTTTGAAGCAGGGCTTGGCGCAACGTTTAATCAAGCACAAGCTTCCAGCCCATTAACTGCATTTTTGGAGCCGGCGGTATGAAGGTAGCGCAAGCGCTAATTCAGCAGGATTTGTCGCATTTAGCTTTGTCGATAAACAGTAAAACCGACAGTGATGTAGAGCGAGCGTTAAACGCTAATACACTATCGCTAGACGACTTTATGGCATTGATTTCCCCCGCTGGCGTACCCTATCTTGAAGCCATGGCAAGTCGTGCGCAGGCGCTTACCCGCCATCGCTTTGGCAATACTATGCAGCTTTTTGTGCCTTTGTACCTGTCGAACCTATGTGCCAATGAATGTACCTACTGCGGCTTTACCATGAGCAATAAAATAAAGCGCAAAACCCTATCTATAAGTGAAGTGCTTACCGAAATTGAAGCCATTAATGATATGGGATTTTCCCAGGTGTTACTGGTGACTGGTGAACATGAAACTAAAGTGGGCATGGACTATTTCGAACGAACCCTGAGCGCTATTCGTGACAAGGTAAGCTACCTTATGATGGAAGTGCAGCCGCTAAAAAGGGAGCAATACGAAACCCTGAAATACCAGGGGTTAGATGCTGTTTTAGTGTATCAGGAAACCTATTCGCCACAGCATTACGCCAGCTTCCACACCCGGGGTAAAAAACAGGATTTTTTATGGCGCTTAGAAGCCAGCGATCGTATAGGGCAAGCCGGTATAGATAAGATAGGTATAGGTGCGCTACTTGGTTTAGGTGACTGGCGGGTTGATAGTGCTATGACCGCTCTTCACGGCAAGTTGATACAACAGCACTATTGGCAAAGCCGCGTGTCTATTGCCTTTCCTAGGCTTCGAAGTTGTGAGGGTAACGATACTGGCGGTAACGCACTTACCAATAGCAAGCTACCTAATGAACGTGACTTGCTTCAGCTGATTTGCGCCCACCGATTGTTTAATCAACAAGCTGAACTATCGCTTTCTACCCGCGAATCGGCCGCATTTCGAGACGGCGTAATGCCGCTGGGGATAACATCAATGAGTGCAGCTTCCCAAACGCAGCCAGGCGGCTATAGCGAGCCTTCACAGGCGTTAAATCAGTTTGATATAGACGACAACCGTTCGGTATCAGACGTGGTAAACGCGATTGCAGCGAGAGGATTAGAGCCCGTTTGGAAAGATTGGATGCCCTTTAAAGCCCGCGCCTAGCCGTTCAACTCTGTTTGAATACATGCATGCAAAGCGCAATAAAATGGCAGCTTTGCAATCGGTTAAACGATTAGTTTTTTTAAGGCAAAATAAATAAAAAATTTGTTTTGCTTTCCCGTAAAACCCTCCGTAGAATCCGCACAAATTTTAGCCAGACCCTTTTCTTATGCGTCTGGCTTTTTTGTCTTATTTATCTCATATTAAAGTTATCAAAACTTAAGGGCAGTGCGTTGGATACCGTTGAATTTATTCAAATTCGTAGATTTATAGTGAAGCTAGGAAAAATGCTGCACAAGTACGGTACCCCTGCGTTCCGTCTTGAAGCTTACCTTGGTGAAGTCGCCAAATATTTGGGCGTCCACGCTTCATTTATTTCAACGCCCACGTCACTAACTTTTGTTATCTGGAGCGACCGTCACGAAGACGAATACAATCATGCGGCCCGTTTGTTACCTGGCGATCTAGACATGAATGCATTATCCCTCACCGACGAACTAGCCAGCGAACTCCTATCGGGCAAATTAACACTAAGTGAAGCAGACAAGCGTTTAGACGAAATTGACGCCATGGGTAGCCCCTACGGGAAATGGGTAACCGGCATAGCCTTTGCCATGGCTACTGGTGCATTTGCCATGCTGATGGGAGCTAGTTGGAGTGAAATTGGCTGGTCGGGCGCGCTGGGTATTGTGGCCTATTTATGGACCTTATGGGCACAGCAGTCTAAACGCGTAAACTTAATGCTAGAGCCAGTTACCGCATTTGTAGGCGGTATTCTTGCCTGCGCTATCGGTCAGTACGTTGACCCAGGCATCAACATTCCGCTGGTTGTGCTTTCATCGGTCATTGTGTTTGTGCCAGGTCTTGCCCTAACCATGGGCCTTGCAGAGCTGTCATCCCGTAATATGGTGTCGGGTACCGCCCGCACCATGGACGCTATCATGCAGCTGTTTAAATTGTACTTTGGCGCGTTTCTGGGTGTATCTGTGGGCTTTAGCGCGTTCGGTGAAAACGTGTATACGCCAGCAGAATCATTGCCTTACTGGGCAACGTGGCTCGCGGTATTCTTACTGTGTATTGCCCTAGTTGCGATATTCAGAACGCGTATTAAACATATTCCTTGGGCGCTGGCAGCCGCGTTTATTGCCTACAGCGCTACCGCATGGAGCTCAGATTACATGAGCCCGGGGCTAGGTGCATTCGTGGGTGCATTCGCATTAGGTATTTTTGCTAATGCGTTCACTCGCATTGCCAACCAACCAGCTACCATTGTTGCCATGCACGGGCTTATCGTGTTGGTGCCGGGGTCTAAAACCTATATTGGTTTGAACTCGTTTATGACCGGCCAAGACTTCGTGAAGGCCGATCATTTAGGCCAGGAAGTGTTTCTTATTTTTATGTCGCTAGTAGCGGGGCTTATTTTTGCTAACGTGGTTGTACCCACTAAAAAGGCGCTATAACACTGTTACGACAGCGAGTAGATTTCGCGCTAAATTACGTAATGCACCACTGGCAGTTAGGATGCACAACGTCCATAGCGCAGCCTAACAAATGGTAAAGTCGCGCTACTTAAGCAGCTTAATTAGCGCACGCCCTAAACGGGCGTTAAGTGCGCCTGCTGCTATGGCTTCGGCCGAGTTTTCCATAAACTTGGCCGACAAGCTGCCACCAATTTGATTGGCAACTTCATCGGTAGCCAAGTCAAATACGCCCTGCGCCGCAATGTTTTGAGCCAGCACTTTTAGCAACTTCCAGTTTCCTGCTGTGCTCGGTCTGAGCCCATATACACGGGCCATACGGCGAATGGTTCGAAAGCTAATCCAAATCACAGCAAAGGTTTGAATAAGGTTGTTTGGGCTAATAAACGCTAGGCTTCCAGCCGTTACCGACTCTTTATTGAGTACCTTATGGGCCTTTTCCTGAACAGGTTTTAACACCGTATCTTCGTAAAGACCAAGCCGTTCTGGCCCTGTCATATCGTCTTGAAGTTGCTGTTTATAGCGGTCGAAGCAGTGCGCTGCGTAAGAGCCCCGGGAAAAGCGTTTTCCGTGCTGACTTAACACCCGGTCTATTTTTTGTGGTGAAGTTTCATTTCGCTTATTAGCCAGCAAATTTCGGATAACACCAGCATCTTCCATCGCCGTATTCACTTGCTTGTAGCCGCGCCACTCTTTGAAACTTAAAAAGCTAAAACAGCTAACAAACCCCACCAGTAGCGCACCTAATACGCCTGTTCCAATGGGATGGTCAGAAACGTTAGCAGCAAGGGTGGTATAGGCTTCAAATACAAAAAAGCCAATTAACGAAACAACACCAAACCCCAAGGTTGCCGCACCTAAAGAAATGCCATCTTTATTTACATCTACTTTCCACACGTCTTCACTAACTTGCTGTGGAAGCTTGGTCTTAGGCTGTGCAATATCTAAGGTTTGTGTTTTTACCTTAGTTTTGTACTGCGGTTTATTCACGGAGCCTGATTTGTGCATTGGCTCGCCATCTTGATAATCATTACCGTCATCAGCAGTTGTTTCATTTAGCTGCTCATCGTACTTATCACGTTGTTGAGACACGTGTTCCGAATAAGCCGTGCCGTCTTGCTCGCCAAACCCATTATTTTTAAGTGTAGACGGGCGCGTAGGCTCTGGGCTTTCATCAAATTTATAAGGTTTATCGCTCATTCTTGCTCTCCTTTGCCCAGTAAAAACTGAAGCAGTCTGTCTACGCCCTTACCCGCTAAAATACGCGCCTTAAAATCGTTGGGCACAGTCACATCAGGTACTGGAAAATGGCTGCCTTCTTCCATTTCTTTCAGCGTGCTTGGAATGGGTTCAAACATAGATTCGACATAGCGGCCATCGGTGTCTTGATAGCGAATAGCATCTTCGTTACTGCCATCATCGGTCACTTGCATGCTAGATACTAAAAAGTGTTCGAATTGAATAGGCTTATCATCGAACCGGGCTCTGGCCCCTTCAGTAATTTGGGTAAGTAAACTGAGTAAGTTTGCACGCTGACTTACTGGCACGAGATCTGACTTGGTCGCTACAAACGCCACTTTGCCTATTTGTTCTTTTTTCAGCACATTGCGCGAAAACCACGTGCTTTGCCCGTACACAAAAGTGTCGGCCAAATGGCTTAAAGTTTCCTTTAACTGATACAAGTGCTGCCTGCTGTGGTTAAGCCCTTCAAACAAATCCACCAGAATAATTTGCTTATCGGTTTCCTTAAAAATGGACTGTTTTAACGGCGTTAACCATCGACTTTGAAACTTCGAAAAATGCTTATCAAAAATTTTAAACCATGGGTGCGATACATCACTGGTAATGCTAGACGGTAGTGGCGTGAAACCAAACGCCTGCCAGTCGAAATCGCTCGACTCTAATAAAAAGCTGCCTGGCTGAAGTAGTGATATACCGTTCGCTTTGGCGTCAATAAGGTAATCCCGATAGGCGTTAACGAGTAGCTTAATACGCTGCTCTGTAGGCTCTTGCTCGAAATCGAATTGATTAACATACGCTTTCCACTGACTGGCAAAATACTGCTGGGGCCCGCTGCTTAACTGCGCCCACGCAGAGTCTGACCAATGGGCGTAGGTTTTACTTAGCATAGGAATATCGGTCACCCATTCCCCTGGGTAATCGATAAACTCAAACACTACATCGCTATGAGGCAGTACATGACGTTTTAGCGAGGCTGTTTCTTTAAGTCGTACTACTAGTTTAAAACCAAATGCTTCTTCGGTAGCTTTCGGCCACTGGCCGTTTTCAAGATCAGTAATATTCTGCAAATGAGGAAAGGGTTTATAGCCTTCAATGGGCTCTATTCGCATGTCTAGCACTTGAGAAGGCGGTAAATAACGTAGTAGGGGCAAACACGCATAGCCTTCTTCACTGCGGCTTTTTAGCATAGTGATAAGGCTGGTAAACAGCATGGACTTACCGCTTCGGCTAAGCCCGGTAATAGTGAACCGGTGGGTTTCTTTATTAAACGCACTACTTAGCTTGTCGCCAGTTAGCGACGCCATTGCCCGAGTTTTGTCAAAAAGCGTAGCGATATTCTTTTGCATTATTTTTGTTTGCTGCCTTTGCAGTTCCTGTTCCCTTAAACCTATAGCTTAAAAATAACGTTCTGAGAGCGCGCCTTTCGCTTGATTGCTCTCACTTCACTGCTCTCACCTAATTTTAGGTACGACCTAAAGAGTAATGTGGTTATTAAGAGGTAAAAGCAAGGGCAGTGCCAGCTAAGTTATCACTGTGAAACAAAAAACGCGTTGTTTATTTAATGCTCGCGGGTTTGGTTGAAGAGCTTTTTCTTTATGCGATTTTTACTGGAATGCCAGTGATTCTTTGGCTTGCGCGGTGCATTTTCGATAACGTGTTCAAAATCGATATCTGATTTTTTGGTGGGCGGAACGTGGGCGCAAAAGAATGTATCAATTTGTGACTGCGCCAGCCTTTTCAAGCTTTCACGGTATTGATTCGGATGACACAACGGATACGGTGGAACGAGTTCGCCCTTCACCTGCACCAGCACGTCAGCAATGTAAGCCTGCTGCGTAGGAATGTGCGCAAGGGTTAAATCATGATCGGTGTGACCCGGCGTGTAGATTACTTGCCAGTCGGGAAAACCAGGCAACGTTTGGTTGTCTTTGAGCGTCATGTCTGGCGCTAAAATTGGGTTATACCAAATGGGCATTCTTGGTTTGCCAATACGATTTGCCACCCACCAGGTTAACAGCAAATCGATACCGTGAGCAGTACGCCCTGCAAAACCAGCGTACCAATTGACCGCTTTAGGATGAGACGCCACTTGCGCGCCTGTGCGCTGACGCAACTTAATAGCACCACCTGCGTGATCGGGATGCATGTGGGTAACCACAATAAGCTTTAAGTCAGTTAACGGTCGGCCCAAGGTTTGGGTAATGTATTTGCACACATTGTCTGCGTCGGCTCGGCTACAGCCATCAAGCAACAGCAAGCCATTGCTGTCTTCAACAAGATAAATATGCTGTATGTAGCCTGATAATGTATGAATTTTCATTACTGCTTCCTGTTCACCAGTACGTGCGAGCTTACCAACAGTGACAACTGCTGCAACTGTGAATTTGTTCTCTAGGCGCTTTTTGATACACGGTTACATAGCGTATTACACCCGTTTACTACTGGCAGCGGGTTAGAGCTCATAATTACACCAAATCCTATCAGAACCTATCTGGTAAGACCAGATTCAGCGAACAAGTGTAGCATTAAATCGCGAAGCCACATCAGCCCAGGTTCGCCTTCTTGCTGGCTATGCCAGTAAAGGTGCGTTTCCAGTGCAGGTATTTGATAAGGCAGCTTAGTGCTTATCAGTTTATCGTCGCTTACTGCATCGGCTACAGAACCCGGCAAGGTTAATAGCGCTTCTGTATTAGCCACCACATCTGCTGCCGCCCGGTAATTTTGGCAACGCCATAAAGAGGGCCGACTTACGCCTAATTGTTGCAGCGCAATTTCTTCTACCGACGCGCCTTTAGCGCGGTTAGATACTGTAATATGACGTGCAGCCACGTACTTTTTCTTATCTAAATTCTGCGCTAAGGGGTTTTGCTTATTCATAAGCACCTTGTAGGTATCCCGACGTAATAGAGAATGGGAAATTGGTGCTGCAACGGCGCGGCCAATATCAATAACTAAGTGAAGGTTTCGGTTGGTTAAATCAGCCAGCATGGTGTCACGATGTAAGCGAGTGCTTACTATTTCGATATTAGGCGCCTGTTTTTCAAGGGTAGAGAGTAAAACTGGCAACACACCTAATTCTAACGACTCTTGCATGGCGATAACAAAGCGCTGATGGCTGTGTAACGGGTTGAAGTCAGCAAACTCCCCTAGCGCTTTTCGAATATCGCTCAAGGCTTTCAATATAGCGGGGGCTAAACGTTCGCAGGCTGCAGTGGGCAGCATACTTTGCTTTTCTTTTACAAAAAGCGAGTCGCCTAAAATATCCCGAAACCGGCGCATGGCATGGCTAACTGCCGACGGCGTAATGTGCAGCGCTTCAGCCACCCGGGTCATGTTTCTATGCTGCCAAAGGGCTTCAAACACCTTCAGCAAATTCAAATCGAGCTTTTCAAATTGTCTGTTTTCAAGCATTCGCCAAACCATGAATAAAATTCACACCATTTAAGGATTATATTTCATTTCATTCACTGAGCAAGTTTCTCTAGTATGAGCCTAACGAAGTACATTCGCGCGCCCTATTCGATGATCACAGTACATGGTTTTGCGCGCTTGGATAAACAACCCGACCATGTGATGCGAAACTCAAATACGCTGTTTCTAAGCATTACAAACGAAAGCGAACAATATAAAGATAAAGGTACCCTATGGATTTCTCACATAACGACAAAACCAAAGCCTTATTAGAAAAACTTGATAACTTCATTGCTGAACATATCGCGCCAATTGAAAATGAAGTTTACGACTTTCATCATAAAGAAAATAATCACGGCGATTGGAAAAACTGGAAGCTACACCCTGGCACCGAGGCACTTAAAGCCAAAGCACGTGAAGCAGGCTTAGCGAATTTATTCTTACCCGATGCTAAGCTAGGCCAAGGCCTGACTACGCTGGAATATGCGCCGATGGCTGAGCGCATGGGGAAATACCTCTTTGCCCCTGAAATATTTAACTGTAATGCACCTGACACCGGCAACATGGAAGTGCTGTATCACTTTGGTAGCGATGCACAAAAAGAAACGTGGCTAACACCATTACTGGCTGGCGAGATCCGCTCGGTATTTGGCATGACCGAACCTGATGTTGCTTCGTCTGATGCGACCAACATGGCCGCCACCATCATTGAAGATGGTGACGATGTCGTTATTAACGGCAAGAAGTGGTGGTCGACAGGCCTAGGCCATCCTAACGCGGCATTCACGATATTCATGGGTCTTAGCAACCCAGAAAATGACAAGCACAGCCGCCACAGTATGGTAATAGTGCCGCTAGACACACCCGGAATTACTATAAAGCGTATGCTAGATGCCTACGGCGATTATGATGCGCCATACGGCCATGGCGAAATGCACTTTGATAATGTTCGTGTAAGTAAAGACAACATTATAATGGGTTTAGGCAAAGGATTTGCGATAGCACAAGGTCGCTTAGGCCCAGGCCGCATTCACCACTGTATGCGCGCTATCGGCATGGCCGAAAAAGCATTAGAGCTAGCGCTTAAACGCGGTCACGAACGGGTTGCTTTTGGTAAGCCCATCATCCGTTTAGGAGGTAACCTAGAGCGCGTTGCTGATGCTCGCATGGCAATAGAGCAAGCGCGATTACTTACCCTTCACGCAGCATGGAAAATAGATAATTTAGGCGTTAAACACGCTATGACAGAGATCTCAGCCATTAAAGTGGTTGTGCCGAACATGCTGCAAAGCGTGGTGGATATGGCACTGCAAATTCACGGCGGCGCAGGTATGTGTAGCGACTTCCCACTAGCACGCTTTGCGGCTGGCGCAAGAGCCCTTCGCTTAGCTGATGGCCCAGACGAAGTGCACAAAGGCATGGTGTCGCGCCTAGAGCTTAAAAAATATCAGTAATAAAAACTAACACAAAAAAATGCGGCTTAATGCCGCATTTTTTATAGTTTCGAAGAAGCGCAAAGAACTAGTTGCCCTCTTTGCGCTGCTCAATGCGCTGATGCAGCGCGTCTAGCTTTCTGAAGCTGTCAAACAGTTCTGGGTGTGTGGCAACGAGCGCGGCAACATGCTCAAAAGCTTCTTCTCGCGTGTCGTTAGTAAGAAAACGAATATCATCGTCGCTAGGTAAGCGATTGAGTTCGATACCCGGGACTGTAGAAGAGGTTTGAATCTTCATGGCGCGAAAGTCTTTCACATAGCGGGGCTCACAGCTTTTACGGGCAATTTTGCTTCCAATGGACTTTTGATATTTGCAGATAACATCGAATTTCGCAGTTTCATTGATACTGTTGTACAGTTCTAAGAATTCGAAGCGCTGATTATCGAATGCTCTTTTTAATTGCGGTGTAGTCTTTTGGCCGAATACTTCAATTTTTTCAACGCGTTCTTTATCGTTTTGCGCGGCTACCTGAAAGCTTGCTGCAAGCGCTAGCGACAGCGCAGCTGTTTTTATGGCATGAAGCCCGTATTTACGTAGGTTTATCATAGTTAACTTCCTCGTTGTTTTACTTGTACATTTCTCAACTTAGCACTTGGATAAATTTCAGTCAAAAAAAACCGCTTCTTATAACAAGAAGCGGTATTCAATTTTGTTTATAAACTAGTTAGTTAGCTTTTTATCTGGCTAAAATGGCTTAGTAAGTATAACGTGCCTGCACGTACCACATACCACCATTGAAACCAAACGGACTAGCTTCTGAGTAAAGCTGACCTAAGCTTCCCGCACTTGGATTTTCTTCTGGATATTCGTCGAACAGGTTGTTCACACCAATAACAAGGTCGAGATTTTCGCTGTAAGAGTATTTAGCTTCAACGTCTATCAAGATAGCCGCATCAATACCGTCTACACCGTTACCTGTGTCGTCCCAACCTCCGTAGTAGTTAGCGCGAACTAGAGTGCGAAGTGCGCCTTGCGTGTGCGTCCAAGAAATATTACCGCGAAGGTTTGGCAGTAAGTCTTCAATAGCTGCAACACGACCTTCACCGATAGGGTTAAGTGTACCTACATCGTCTACTTCGGTTTCGTTGTAGTTTGCCGCTAGCGTAATACGTGAGTTACCTTCCCATAAATCGAAACTGTAGTTACCTACAATGTCGATACCGCGTGTAGTAGTGTCAAAGCTGTTCGAGAAGAAACGGAACTGCGACAAATCATCAAGACCAATAAAGTCTGAACGGTCGATAATACCCGACGCATCAAGCTCGGTAAGCGCTTCAGATACGGTTGCGTAGTTTGTACCGCCACCGGCGAAGTTAAGCGCATCTAGGAAGTTTACGTTGGCACCTAGCGCAACACGGTTTTCCATTTCGATGTTGTAGAAATCGATGGTCCAGCTCATGTCTGCCACATCAATTGATGCACCGAATGAGAAGTTCACCGCTTCCTCTGGCCCTAGGTCTGGACGACCGTTGCCTTGGCTTTCAATGAAGTCAGCCGCTAGTTGACCTGCCGCCGATGACAATGGCAGTGTACCTTGGTCAATCAATACGCCGTTCACGTTTTGCGTTGTAACGTTAGTAATGCTTGCCTGCCCCGCTGTTGGCGCGTGGAAACCGGTTGAGTACGCTCCGCGTAAACGGAAGTCGTCAGTTACGTGGAAAATACCCGCAAGTTTAAAGTCAGTGGTATCACCGAATTCGCTGAAGTCTTCACGACGCAGGGCTGCTTGTAGGGTAAGTTGCTCTGTTACGTCGGCTTCCAAGTCAATGTAAACCGCGTTACTGTCTTGCGACGAGCTAGTATCACGAGGGAAACCACCAAAACCGTTCGAGCTAGATGAGAAGCCTTGGCTTGCTAGCGGACCAAGCGCATAAGACGCTTCATCACCGGCAAATAAGTCAAACTCTTCTTTACGGTATTCTGCACCAAACGCAACGTTTAAGTCAGACGCTAAACCTACATCAACACCGTACACAAAGTTAAGGTTAACTAGTGTTTCGGTTTGCTCTTGACCACCAGGTACAAAATCACGCGGAGTAGCTGGGCCTAAAGATGCGTTAATGGTGTTCTTAATGAAGAAATCTGTGCGGTTAGAGCCACGCTGCGCACTGAAGTCGTAGCCTAAGCCGTTACCTACTTCTAAATCGCCACGCACACCTACCGTAAACGCCATGTCTTCGTTATCGCCACCAAAGCGCGGCACAAAGCCGGTAGGAATGGTTTCAATAAACGAGAAACAGTTATCGTCGGCTTGAACCTGAGCAAGGAAAGATGGGTCAGGGAATACATTACCATTACCGCCAATTGGAATACCGTCGATACAGCTTCCACCTACACCTACGCCGTCAAGGTCGCCTACAAGCACTGAGTGTACACCGTCTGGATCTTCTAAACCCGTTAGAGGGTCAACCAGTGGGCCTGCATATACACCACCGCGCTGGCTGCCCTCGGTTACCGGGTTACGGTAGAAGAAACCGCCGGTTACTGTACGCTTGCCGTAGTTACCGAATAAGTACAGCTCGGCTTTGTCGTTTAACTCGTATGCTGAGTTAATAAACACTTTATAGTCGTCTTCTACGTCTGGCTGGCCCCAGTACTGTGGCACTTCATTGGTGTAGGTGTTAATGGTCGAAAAATCTGCCTGAGTTAAGTAACCCGCATCAACCATGCCCTGCACGTCGTTACGTACTACTGAGCGCACAGTACCTTCAACGTCACGAATTTCACCTGTGATGTTTACAAAGCCATCTGCGCCTAGCGAGAAACCAGCGTTAGCAGAAATGGTGTAGTTGTCACCATCGCCTTCATAGGTAGAGCCATAGTTTGCACGGAACTCAAAACCTTCATCGTCATCGCGGAGCAAGAAGTTAAGCACACCTGCGATAGCGTCTGAACCGTACTGTGACGATGCACCGTCACGTAGTACTTCTACTTGCTTCAGGGCGAGTGATGGAATTGCCGAAATATCAACACCCTGCGCCCCATCAGAAATACCGCCACCAAGGAAAGAAATGATAGAGCCACGGTGACGGCGCTTACCGTTTACCAGTACCAACACGTTATCTGGCGACAGACCACGCATGTTAGCCGGGCGCACAATGGTAGCCGCATCACTGATTGGCTGTGTGTTTACATCGAACGACGGTACATTCGTACGCAACATATCTTGCACGTCGCTTGACGAGTTCTGGCGGAATTCCTCACCCGTAATAACATCTACCGGTACTGGCGAGTCGGCTGCAGAGCGGTTGCTCATGCGTGTACCCGTTACAATAATATTTTCAAAATCTTCTGCTTTCTCTTCCGCTTCTTGTGCAAAAGCAGGTGCTGACATTGCCGCAAAAAACGGTAATGAACTAGCAATAATGGCTGAGGTTATTCGATTAAGTTTTTTCCCTTTAGGAAAGTTACCTTGATCCAATGTGTTTCTCCTTCAAGACTTGTGGTTTTTTAAGCGTTTTAAGGTTTTTGATTATTTTTATTATTGGCGTAGGCAACACTTATTAGCGGTTGTTGAATAGAATGTGATACAACCAAACTAATATGCATCTTTAAATTAGAATAAATTCACTAAAAAATACACCTTATTCAGATAATTATCACTCATTAGACGAATATTATATTAGCCTTTAGGATAAAAGAACGCTTTGTTATTAAGAGGAGCGCAGAAAGTGCCGCACGCAACAGCATGCAGCGCTTATAAGAACAGATTAATTATTGGTAAGATTTTGAAAGACTACCTTGCCGTTTACCACCGTCATTACAACGTTGGCCTTCAAAATATCGCTAGGTTCTGCTGTCATAAAATTAGTGTCGAAAACGGAAAAGTCGGCATATTTGCCCACTTCAATAGAGCCTAAATTATCTTCTTGAAACGACGCATAGGCAGGCCATAGGGTGAACATGCGAAGCGCATCTTCCCGAGATAACGACAATTCTGGGTGCCAACCTTTATCTTGCGTACCGTTAAGCCTACTACGGGTAATAGCTGCGTAAAACTCAATGCGTGGGTCGCCCACTTCAACTGGCGCGTCTGATCCGCCTACCAAGATCACACCTTTATTCACCAGCGATTTCCAAGGGTAAGCGTATTCTAAGCGGCTGTAGCCCAAACGGCTTGGCGCAAAGTTTAAGTCACCTATGGCATGACTTGGCTGCATTGATGCCACAATATTCATGTCTGCCAGTCTGTCTTGCTGATTGGGTGGAATAATTTGCGCGTGCTCTAAGCGCCAGCGCAGATCATCTGATTTCCACTGGGCGGTGGGCAACGCCTTCCACGCCTCTTCGTACCAATTAAGCGTTGAATATAATGCGCGATCGCCAATAACGTGGGTCATTACTTGAAAGCCCTGCTTTAACGCCTGTTCCAACACGGGCATAAGCTCAGCTTTTGTGGTGCGGTTCATAAAACCGCTATGATCAGCATCGCTGTAAGGCGCAAGAAGCGCAGCACCACGAGAACCTAAGGTGCCGTCGATAAACACCTTTATCCCATTTAAATAAAACAGCCCTTGTGCAAGCGTTTCAGTGCCATTTTGAAAAAGCTTATCAGACTCGCTAATAGGTATGGCAATATAAACCCGGTGCAGCATTTCGTCATCGTTGGCCAGTTGCTTTAACTGCTGAACCTCTCGCCACTTCATGCCAGCGTCGTGGGTTGCCGTCCACCCTTGCGACACATTTACCTGCATACCGCGCTTTAAATTTTCTTGTATATATTGATTGGACTCGGGGGGTAAAATATTTCTAAAGAAGTCCATTGCCGTTGCCAAAACATAGCCGGTAGGCGTGCCATCGTTATAGCGTTCAAACTTACCGCCTTCAGGGTCGGGGGTGTTTTTGGTGACACCCGCAAGGGCCAACGCTTTTGAGTTTACCACGGCTGAAACACCGTCGGCGCGGGGCATAAACAGCGGCTTTTTTTGAGTGAACGCATCGAGGTCGGCAGCGGTTAGAAAACGTTGTTCATCTTGCCACTCGCGCTCTATCCACCCGCGACCTAATACCCATTCACCTTCTGGCACGGTTTGAGCAAAGGCTTTAATTTCAGCCACTGTGGCCTTTAACGTAGGTATACCGAACAAACTGAGGGTGCGCGTGCGTTTGCCTACCCCTTCAAGATGCTGATGGCTGTCGGTAAAGCCAGGGAAAAGCGTGCTGCCCTGTAAATCAATGCGTTTTTCAGCACCGCAGTGCCACGGCGCGGCGTCAGCATCTTTGCCCACAAACGCAATACGCCCGTCTTTAACTGCAACCACTTCGGCCTGCCAATTCTTATCGTCAGCCGTATAGATAACACCGTTATGAAATACCACATCAGAACTGATGCAGGTTTCCGTCGCTTGCGCTAAACAAACGTGAGATACACAGACTGTAGTGGCAATAAACCCTTTGAGTATTGTGCGCGATAGCGCGGTTGAAAACGTCATGTTCGCCTACTTTATTCCTCGTTGCATTTATCAGTAGATAAACGCTAAATGCGGCCAGATAAGTGAACATGCGCTTGATAAACACACGTCATTAAAAGTCCTTTTTTATGGGGTATCAAGACACTAGCAACTGCATTAATTTTAATCAAGGCAGTTGCTTGGTTTGCGAAAAAATAACGATGGTGTTTATTAGTTATCGGCTTCGCTGCGCGCTTTAATTCGCTCATGAAGCGCATCTAATTTCATAAAACTGTCTAGCAGCTTTTGGTTGGTTGCCACTAGAGCAGCAACATGTTGATAAGCTTCTTCCCGAGTATCTTTCGTTAAAAAGCGCAGAGTGTCGTCGTTGGGCAGGCGATTAAAATCAATGCCTGGCTGAGTAGACCAGGTTTGAACCGTTAACGCCCGAAAATCAATCATGTATCTGGGTTCGCATAACTTGCGCGCAATTTGGCTGCCAGTAAATTTGCGCCATTTACAAATTACGTCGAACTGGGCATCCGTATTAACGGAATTGTATAACTCAATAAAGGCCATTTGCTGCTTTTTAAACGCGCGCTTTAATTGAGGCGTAGCTTTCTCGCCCTGCACGTCAATAGTTTCCACAGACTGCATATCGGGTTGAGCAAATACCGCCGAATTCATGGTTAGACTTAAAACGGCTGTACCAAAGAGCAAAGACACTTTTTTCAATGATTGCATGACGTTTTCCTTAATAAGTCTCACTTTCATAACAGTAGTCATTGGTTAATTTGCAATCAAATTAATTAAGGTTAAGTCTGCGGTTTTCCATATCCATATTTTAAAACGCTGCGGAATATAAATCGTCTACACTTTTGCTCTAAAACTTTTTGTTTTAATCTCTTTATCTTAAACTTTTTACCTCAAGGCTTTGGGTCCATAACGCAATAAGTACATAAAAAAACGGCGTAATTTTTAATAAAACGCGTCGCTCTCTCGCAGTTTCTGAACCCTGTGCTATGTTTTTTCATAGGTAGTGTAAAGGAGATGCCCCGTGTACGGCATGATAAACAAATTTATATCCACAACAGTGATTAATCGATACGGCCAATCTGCATGGGATGAAATAAAAACATCCTTGGGAGATTACGAGTCGACCTTTCTAGAAGTGCAGCCATATAGCGATGAAGTGACGTTCGGTATTGTTGGTGCTTCTGTTGAGCATTTAAACGTAGACTTAGCCGTATTTCTTCGTCAAATGGGAGAAGACTGGGTAAAAGAAACATCGCAAGGCAGCTACAAAGAAATGTATTCGCTGGTCTCAGGCGGCGCATTTGAATTTATTTCCAACTTAAACAACATGCACCAAGTAATTTCAGCGCAGCTGGAAGAGCTAGTGCCTCCATCGTTTTTATGCGAGAAAAACGACGATGGCAGCATCACTATCCATTATCACTCATCACGAGACGGCCTCGAGCCTTTTGTGGAAGGCCTGTTAATGGGTGTGTGCGAACACTTTAATCAGCCGGCAACAGTCTCAACCGTTAAACTGCGAGACGAAAACAACCCGTTTAGCACCTTTCGCATCGACTTTAAATGAGCTAGCCAGTGCAATCACAAACGTTTCAATTAGATTTAAATGACAAGCTCAACATTGTTAATTTCAGTAATGCGTTTGGCAAAGTATGCCCTGAGCTTACGGTAAACGCGCCGTTTTCAGAGCTGTTTAAGCTTGTGGCACCACAGCTGCCTTTAAGCACCCAAATTATAAAAATGTTCAACGGGCAGCTAATTACTCTTTGCCCCATTAGCAGCCCCTCCTTTGTTTTTGGTGGCGCGTTCTACGAAGTAGAAGACAACTATTGCTTTATCGGTTATCCGCAGCTAACCAACATGGGGCAGCTGTCGAAAATGAACTTGGCGTTAAACGACTTTGTGCATCACGACCCCATCAACTTTTACATTGGCACGCTTCAGCTAAAAGAAAGCATGTATCAGGAAATGATACAGCTTAATGACGAGTTAAAAGCTAGCGCAAAACATTTAGAGAAATTGGTAGAACAGCGCACACAGGAGCTATTGCATGCAGAGAAAATGGCGTCGCTTGGTGTGCTGGCAGCTGGAGTAGCCCATGAAATAAATAACCCGATAGGCTTCTTGTTAAGCAACTTAAATACGCTAAAAAGCTATATGGACGATATCGCTCCGCTTCTTACCAAGCTTAACAACTTGCCGGACAAAGAAAAGGAGCAACTCGATACGCTCACCAACATATCGGTGAACTGGGATAACATTGATTTCATTTGCGAAGATATAGGGCCTTTAATCGACCAAAGTATTGATGGCAGTAAACGGGTAAGTAAAACCGTAGCGGGGCTGAAAAACTTTGCCCATCCGTCAGACTCAAAACAAGAAGTCATGTCGGTTCAGCAGGCTATCGATTTAACCCTGTCGCTACTTAATAACGAGCTAAGGCACAATGTAACCCTTCACTATGAACGGGAAAACGATGTATATATCACCGGCAATTTAACCGAACTAAGCCAAGTTTTTATTAACCTTGTAATGAACGCTACCCAGGCAGTAGAAAAAGACGGCGTTATTTCAATTAAAACTGAAGAACTTGAGAATTCGGTAAAAATTTACATCGCCGACAATGGCTGCGGTATTTCATCAGATAACCTACCCAAGCTATTTCAGCCATTTTTTACAACAAAGGAAGTAGGCTCAGGCACAGGACTGGGTTTAGCCATTAGCCACGGCATTATTGAAAATCACAATGGCAGTATTTCAGTGGAAAGTAAGGAAGGCGTGGGCACCACGTTTACTATTGAACTACCGCTTGCGGATAGCCAAGCAATAGCAGAAAGTTAACTGGCGACGCCTTCGTCACAATCGTTAATGAATGAAGAAGGCACAATACGCCCACCGCATTACGCTAAAACACGCATTAACACGGCGGGCGTATAGCGTAATTAAAACGTATACGACGCACTTAGCTGGGCGTTAATACCCGCGCCGTAATAACCCACGGTATGCAGGCTATTAATGTACTTCTTATCGAAGATATTGTTGATGTTCATGCGAACGGTGAGGTCTTCAGTAAACGCACGTGATGCATACACATTCCCCAAGAAATACGCACCTTGCTCAACGTTGTAATCCACATTACTTATTTCAGACTGCCAGCGACCACCAAAGCCTACTTCCACCTCTGGTGCTTGGGGAATGGTATACCCTAGCTGGAACGTAACCACGTCGCGCGGTGCCCATAAGTTAGCATCATTACCCTGCTCGTCTTCCACATCAATATTGGTGTAAGACGCATTAGCACGCAAAGCATCGGTTACCTGCCCGGCCACTTCAATTTCAAAACCGTTAGACTCTACCGACACGCCTTTGTAGTAAAACTGAAGCGTATCTGGGTTAGTGCCTGCGTAAGCTGCCAAGTTATCTTGCTCTGCAGTAAAGTAAGCAAACGTGGTTAATAAACGGTCGTCGAACCACTGGGCTTTCACGCCGGCCTCAAAGTTTTGGCCTTTGGTTGGGTCTAGGTACTGGCCGTTAATGTCGTACTGCTCTTGCGGCTGATACACGTCTGAATAGCTCACATACGCGTTAATATCTTCAGTTACCGCATAGGTAGCACCCACATAAGGGCTGGCTTCGCTTTCTGAGTTATCGATAACCGCACCAGCGTTTTGCCCTGTACGTTCAAAATCAATAGCGTTAAAGCCAGCAATAATATGCATTTCATCGGTAATGCTAAAACGGGCTGAACCGAAGTAACGAGTTAGGGTTTGTTCAATGTTTGAATACTCGGAAGCCGCCAGCCACTCTGGCTCGGCAATCGCATCTAGCGCATAAGGGAACGCTGGTGTGGGGCCGTAAGCAGGGGTAGTAGCATAATCAAAGGCGTGAACGAAAGACACGTCATCGCTGGTAGCGTGGCTTACCCCAAAGTTTACTTCGTGATTACGACCAAATAGGGAAAAGTCACCAAATACACGGCCTTCAACAAGATGAGAATCGCGCTCTGAGTCGTAACGACCCGGCCAGCCAACCAGGCCTAATCCAGTATCTTTATCAATAGCGCCATAGGCGTAAAACAGTTTGCTTTGATCTTCAAAGTCGCGGTAGTTATAGCTAAGCAGCAATTGCCAATCGTTATCGAATACGTAGTCTAGCTCTACAAAGGCATTGGTGGTTTCCGTATCCCACTTCGTCCACTCTTGAGACGTGGTATCGCTAATGTCCCACTCGGCTTGGGTGCCATCAGTGTAGTTAAACACTAGCCCGCCCCAGGTGTTGCCGTCGGTATTCGCATCTTGGTAAGACAACCCAAACGTTACGGTAGCGTTGTCGGTCAACTGGCCGTCGATAACACCGTACACAAAGCTGCGATCGTTTTCCAGGCCATCTATGTGCGACTCTTTATCTTCAACGCTTGCTACTACACGGGCTGCCCAGCTGCCATCTTCGGTAAGCAGCATTGAATAGTCGCCCTGAACGCGCTTAAAGTTATACGAGCCAATGCTTGCACCAATTTCGCCACCTTCTTCGTTGGTGGGGCGCTTGCGCACATAGTTAATGGTACCCGACGCATTACCCACACCGGTTAACAGGCCGTTGGCACCACGAATAACTTCAATTTCTTCATAGCCGTAGGCTTCCACAGCACCGGTAACAATGCCCCAGTCGTTCGGCAGGCCCACGCCGTCTATTTGCGTGTTTTTAATTTCAAAACCACGGGCGGTGTAGTTAGTACGGTTGGTTTCCCACTCTTCTACGTTAATACCCGGCGCAAGCTTTAGCGCATCATTAATATTAAACGCACCAAACGACTGCATTAAGTCTTCAGAAAGAATACTAATAGACTGCGGCGTTTCGCTTATTTCCATGGTTAAGCCCGTTGCCCCACGGCTAACGCGGTTTTGACGAACGCCAACAATACGAATTTTTTCAACGTCTGCTTCTTTAGCTTCTACCGTATCGCTTTGCGTAGTTTGCGCATTTACCGACAATGCAAACGCGATAGGCGTTAGTGCAAATAAACTGCTTAATTTCATGGTGTTCTCTGCTATTGGTTTTGAAGGGTTTGTATGTTTTCGGGGCAGGAGTATAAAACAGCTTAAACTTAATTTAAATGATAATTATTACTATTTACACTGAAAATGGAACAACAAAACAGAGATGGATCCAAAACTAGATAACGCTTCTAAGCCATACTACCAATGGTGCTTTTAAATCTTTTAAGCGCTATGAAATAAAACGCGCAACCAATGGCTAAAAGCGTCAATAACTGAGGATATATAACGCTAACGCCCGCCCCTCGATACAATACCCCTTGGGAAGCCATTACGAAGTGCGTATTGGGCATTAGCAACATTGCGTATTGAATGAATTCAGGCATGCTTTCTCTTGGTGTTACACCACCAGAAAGCAACTGTAGAGGAAGTAATACTAAGATAAGTAACAATCCGAACTGGGGCATAGATCGCGCAATAGTGGCCATAAAAATGCCCATACTCGATACGGCAAACAACTGTAAAGCAGCAGCCACCATGAAAAGCCATATTTCGCCATTGATTGGTACGGCGAGAACCCACTGAATGATTAGATACACCGAAAGCAAGGTAGTAACCCACACAACTACCCCCGAGGCCAACAGCTTAGAAAGCATAATTTCACTGTCTGACACTGGCATAGCTAACAGGTGCTCTATAGTACCGCGCTCTTTCTCTCGAATAAGCGCAGCCCCAGACAAAATTATGGCTATCATTGTTACAGCATTAATAAGCTCCATAACAGAACCAAACCAAAAGCTTTCAAGCGCGGGGTTAAATCTGGCTCGCATGATCAATTCGACAGGATAAACAGTGTCAGACTTGTAACCCTGTATATAAGCATTTACTTCATCGGTGATTATTTCGGTAATATAAGCATTGCCGGTAAACGCCTGACTGATACGTGTGGCATCAACGTTAATCTGAACGTCGGGTTCTATGCCAGCCATTATGTCTTTTTCAAATTCAGGGGGAATGGTAACCACAAAGGTATACTTACCAGTGTCTAAATACGTGTCGGCTTCATTGCTTTCAATAACATCTGGCGCTAGAAAATAGGGAGGGTAAAAAGCATCTATCACTCGATTAGATATTTGCGAATTGTCGTGATCGACAAAAGCAATGGGCGCATTGTGCAAAGATTCGGGTACCGCAGTAGCTGCTGTGTAAATGTTTACCGTAAACACATAAATAATAAGGATAAGCATGGCCGGGTCGCGCCATAAACTCCAAAGTTCTTTTATACTCAACTGGGCTACATTTTTAATTTCCACGGTTTAGCGCTCCTGCTTGCGTAACAAAACAGTGGCAAGCCACAGTGTAACTGGAATAGAAATAGCAATGGCAAACACTGCAAAATCAAGCGTACCAAAGCCTAACCCTTTGCTGAATATTCCCCTGCTAGCAGTTAAAAAATAACTAATGGGATGAAGCTCTCCTATTACGCGCCCTGCCCCTTCTAAGGCAGAAACTGGCGTTATCATGCCTGCAAACTGCACAGCCGGAACCATGGTGCCGATGGTGGTAAGCAAAATGGCGGCAATTTGACTGTTCGTAAAAACTGAAGCCAACAAACCAAAGCTGGTAGAAAAAGTAACGAATAACAACGTTATAAAGCAGAGCACCAACATATCCCCTTTTAATGGGATATCGAAAAGCCACACCGCCATTGCAACTAACAGCAAGAAGCTAACAAACGAAGTAACGATATAAGGTAGTTGCTTACCCAACAAAAACTCTATGCGTGTAACTGGCGTGACGTACAAATTGATTATCGAGCCTAACTCTTTTTCACGCACCACCGCCAATGACGTTAAAAGCGCAGGGATCATCAACAATAACATCGGCATTACCGCAGGTACGATTGCCACTAAGCTTCGAACATCTGGGTTATATAAATAGCGTGATTCAATATTAATATTACTGGTCGACTGCACTTGGCTGGCTTGCGAAGCTTGCTGTAATAGCCACTTTAAGTGAATACCTGTTACATAACCCTCAATAGTTTCAGCCCGTGATGGCATAGAGCCATCAATCCATGCCCCTATTTCCACTTGTTCGCCCTTATGCAGTTTTTGGCTAAATTCAGGGGGAATTTCCACGGCTAATGAAAGCTCGCCGCTTTTCATTCGACGGTCCATATCGGCGTAACTGGTTATAGCAGGCTGCTCATTAAAATAGCGGGAGCCCGATAAAGCATTGCGATAGTTAAGGCTAGTAGAAGTTTGATCGCGGTCGAATACAGCATAGCTTAAGTCATCGACATCCATGGTAATGCCATAGCCAATCACCACCATTAACACCATGCTGCCTAAGAACGACATAGTTAAGCGGATAGGATCGCGAATAAGTTCGAGTGTTTCACGTGATGCGTAACTTAACAACCGTCGTAAGCCTTTTGCACGTTTGCTTGGTGATGCGGTTTTATCTGCACTAAAACTTTCTTGCGCGTTTTGCTCTGGCTTTTGGGTTTGGTTTGTAGGCGTTTGTGCTTCAACCAAGTAATCGATAAACGCACGTTCTAATGTATCGGCAGATTTAGACGCTTTTATGGCCTCAGGTGTATCGGTTACTAACACTTCGCCTGCATGCATTAGTGAAATTCTATCGCAACGTACTGCTTCATTCATAAAATGAGTTGAGATAAAAATGGTTACGCCGTCTTTTCGCGCTAAGGAAATAAGCAACTGCCAAAAGTTATCTCGGGCAACTGGATCTACGCCAGAAGTGGGTTCATCTAATATCAATACTTCAGGTTTATGAACCATGGCCACGGCCAATGACAAACGCTGGCGAATACCTAGTGGAAGGTCGTTAGGTAGGCTGTGTTGATGATGGCTTAAGGCAAAGCGGTTAAGCATTTCATCTACCCGCGAATTTAGTATTTTGCTAGCTACTTTGAATAGCTTGGCATGAAGCATGAGGTTTTGCCGAACGGTTAATTCGGTATACAAAGAAAAGCTTTGCGACATATAACCTACGCGGTAGCGGGTGTTAATATCGTTAGCAGCAAGCGGGCTACCCAGTAAACATGCCTCGCCAGAGGTTTGCGGTAACAAACCAGTAAGCATTTTCATGGTGGTAGACTTGCCGCAGCCATTCGACCCTAGAAAGCCAAAAATTTCACCCTTACCAATAGTGAAGCTAACGTTATTTACCGCCGTAAAATCGCCAAACTTCATAGTAAGGTTTTTAGCTTCAATAGCGGTTTGGGTATGCTCACTAGCTTTATAAGGCTGCACAACTACGTTGCGATGCTGATGCTTTGCGTCTGCGGGTAAAAGCGCAATAAATGCAGCTTCTAAATTGGTGGTTTGCGTTTCCTCAAGCAATGACGTTGGCGAGCCGCTTGCCAGTATTTCACCTGCATTTAACGCTATTAGATGATCGAACTGTTGGGCTTCATCCATATAGGCCGTAGCTACCAGTACCGTAATATTCGGCTGGGCTTTGCGGATATCTTTAATAAGCGACCAAAATTGACTGCGGGCAAGGGGGTCTACCCCTGTGGTGGGTTCATCTAAAATAAGTAAGCGGGGGTCGTGTATTAAGGCACAGCATAAACCGAGCTTTTGCTTCATACCACCAGACAACTTACCAGCTGGGCGTGATAAAAACGGGTAAAGCCCAGTTCGTTTGGTAAGGTTATCTATGCGGGCTCGACGCTGTGCGCGATTGTGCCCAAAAAGTTTGGCGAAAAACTGTAAGTTTTCTTCGACCGATAGCGTGGGGTATAAGTTTTTACCTAATCCTTGCGGCATGTATGCAATGTCGGAACATATAGCGGCGCGGTGCTTTTCATCACGCATATCGCCACCAAGTACCTGCAGCTGCCCCTTTTGCATAACTCGCTCGCCGGCAATAAGCGACAGCAACGTAGATTTCCCCACACCGTCAGGCCCAATAACGCCTACCGTTAGGCCTTCGGGAATAGAAAGGGCAATATTGTGAATAGCAGTAGTGCTTTTGTAACGAACCGTTAGCGCATTGCACTCAATAATATTGCTCATTAGTCGACAAGCTCAGGTAGGTCGCTAGGCCATTCAGCGTTGTCATTTAACTTTACCCATACTTCACCTGGCAGCCCTGTTTTCACTTTTTCAATGTGCTGCTTTAACAAATCAACAGGAATTTGAGCTTTAACCCTGAACATTAGCTTTTCTCGTTCGCTTTGGGTTTCAACCGATTTAGGTGTAAATTGCGCCACATCGGCAACGTAAGAAATGGTAGCCGGGATAGCTATATCGGGCGCAGCATCAAGCACAATGCGAGCTTCACCGCCCATTGTTAGCTTGCCCACCTGCGTGGCAGGTAAAAAGAATGTCATGTATACGTTTGTTAGGTCGACCAAACTAAGTACACGGCCACCTGCGCCAACAACTTCGCCAGGCTCTACAACACGGTATTGAATGCGCCCACTACGTGGTGCTTTTAACACCATATCGTTAATTTCTGACTGAATTTGCGCAATAGTGGCATCGGCCGCACTTACTGCCGCCTGTGCAGAGTAGTATTGCGCACGCGACGCTTCTATGGTGGCATCGGCCGCTGTTAAACGAGCATTAGCAGCATTTACCGCTGCCTTTGCGCTTTCAACAGTGGTTAGATTATCTTCTGCCAATTGCTTAGACACTGCGCCTGTTTTTGACAATTCATTAGTACGGGCAGCATGCGCTTCGGCTGCTTTTAGCTCAGCTTTAGTTTGTAGCAATGCAGCTTGAAGTGCTGACTTTTCGCTTTGGCGCTGTGCAACAGCCATATTTGCAGCTTCTACCGCACTTTTAGCTTGCTGGCGCTGCGCCTTGGCCTGCTGAAGCTGGCTATTAATGGTAGTAGTATCGAGTTTAGCGACCACATCACCCGCCGTTACTCTGTCACCTTCGTTCACGTAAATTTCTTCTACACGACCTGCCACTTTAGCTGAAATACCAATTTCAGTAGCTTCAATACGCCCGTTCCCCGACACCACATCAACATTTTCAGGGCCACTAAAAATAGTGCTAACAACCACAACCAAAAACACAACGAACATAATAGATAGAATAAACGGCGTTTTTTTCACAGCGGCGCTCCCTGTGGTTTAAAAATAAAGGTGAGGAGTGGCGAAAACGCCAATGCTAATAAATTAAGTATACTGAGTAGTGCACTTTAGACTTTGCGCTGGATCAATGTTTTGGTAGGTTGGCCTTACTAGCCGAGCTTTAAGGCATGCTGTAAGTTAGACTAAAACAACGAATGGACTCTGTTCACAGTGACAAAAACAATTGAACACTACAGTGAAAAAGCACAGCACTATTACGATTTGTACAACTCGGTAGACGCCGAAAGTGTGCACAGCGATTGGAAAGCGTTTCTACAAAATACCAAAGCAGGCACCGCGCTTGATGTAGGCGCTGGCAGTGGCCGCGACGCCAACTGGCTAGCCGAACAAGGCTGGAAAGTTACAGCAGCAGAGCCTGCCGATGAGCTAAGAAACCTTGCACAAGCCAATTCACATAACAGTGTTACATGGTGTAACGCCAGCCTACCCGCGCTTACCGCCCTACCCCAAGCACCAAAAACATACGACCTAATACTGCTTTCAGCGGTATGGATGCACTTGCCGGAAGCGGAACGACCACCTGCGTTAAAACGGTTAGCAGAATTGCTTTCGGAAAACGGAGCCATGTACATAAGCCTTCGGTTCGGCCCAAACGATGAAGCACGCCCCATGCACCCTGTAAGCTACGAGGAATTGGCGACTTTAGCGCAAAGCAATGGACTAACTGCACGCAATTTAAACCCTGTTCCGAGCCAGGATGGTTTGAATCGAGATGATGTGAAGTGGGTTACGGTTGAAGTGGTGAAGGGATAATGACTGCTACAAATTATTTGGTTACCGGTAGAAACCAGCAATACCTTCTACATGAAATTCGCGATGCACTGAAAAACGCGACAAGTATAGAAATAGCAGTTTCGTTTATTCGTATGTCAGGGCTAAGCCTCATCATTCAAGACATTGAAGATGCGATGAATTCAGAAGAACGCGATGTGAAGTTGTCATTGCTGACTTCAGACTATATGAACATAACTGAACCACAAGCCTTAAAGCGTTTGATGTTGCTTAAGGAGCGAGGCGCTGACATCCAAATCTTTGAAAGCAAGCAGGCCACCAGCTTTCATTTAAAGTCATACATTTTTGTCAAAAATAGTGGCGAAGCACTAATTTCAGCCAGAGCATTCGTTGGCTCTAGTAACATCAGTAAAACTGCCCTTACCGACGGTATAGAGTGGAACTATCGAATTGATTACCCAAATGATAACGACAAAGAAGCCATTGCCCGAATTGAAGAAATTCGAGCGCAGTATCACTACCTCTTAACATTGCCCCAAGTTAAACCATTAACTTACGACTTAATAGCTGACTACGAAATTAGATACAACACAGCAAGGGTTGTTACGCCAATTCAATCTGCAGCGTCACTGCCGAATGAAAAAGAGCATGAAATTCCGGAGCCAAGAGAACACCAAGTAACTGCACTAGCAGCACTTAATCAGGCCCGAGAAGAAGGTGTTCAAAAAGGTTTAGTAGTACTAGCAACAGGTATGGGTAAAACCTACCTAGCTGCCTTTGATGCCGCGCAGATAAATGCTAAAAAAGTACTTTTTGTAGCACATCGAGAAGAGATATTACTTCAAGCTGAGGCTAGTTTTCTTAAAATACACCCGAACAAAAAGGTAGGCAGATACAGCGGAAAACAGAAAGATGAAGAGTATGACTTTTTGTTTGCCTCTATCCAAACCATCGGTCAGCTCACTCACCTAGCTAAGTTTCCTGTTACTGCTTTCGATTATATTGTTGTAGACGAGTTTCATCACGCCGCAGCGGGTGGTTATCAACGTTTGCTGGAGCATTTCACGCCGTCATTTTTGCTAGGCTTAACCGCTACGCCGAACAGAACTGATGGGAGCGATATCCTCAAGCTATGCGACAACAATCTTATTTACCAGCAAGACCTGTTTGATGGCGTAAAAGCAGAGGCATTGTGCCCTTTCACTTACTTCGGAATATTCGACAAAGAAGTAGATTACGAGCACCTACCTTGGCGCAATGGTAAATTCGACCCTGAAAAGCTTTCGAATAAACTAGCAACTAAAGGCCGTGCAAAGCATGTTCTCACTGAGTGGAAAACTAAGTCGCAAGATGTATCACTGGCTTTTTGCGTCTCTCGCAAACACGCCGATTACATGGCAGATTACTTCAATCAACAAGGTGTCGCAGCAGCTAGTGTTCACTCAGATTCTTCACTTACGCGCAGCGAAGCCTTAGAAAAGCTTAACAACGGCGAAATTAAAATACTGTTTTCGGTAGACCTATTTAATGAAGGCGTCGATTTACCGAAGATCGATACCGTATTAATGCTTAGACCTACTGAATCAAAAATTCTATTTTTACAGCAAATGGGCCGCGGCCTTCGTAAAAGCGAAGGAAAGGATAGGCTTATTATTTTAGATTTTGTGGGCAATCATCATAGCTTTTTAAACCGCCCAGAAATGTTGTTTGCTAGCATTATAGATGGACCGCAAAACCGCAGAAAAATAGTCGACCTTGCAAAAAATGCAAACAAACTTCTTCCAGCCGGTTGTTACGTTAACTTCGACTTAGAGTTTATCGATTTCCTTACAAGCATTTCTAAAGATGAACTTGATATCCAATACGACAGGTTGAAAGAAACGCTAGGCAGAAGACCCACCTACACTGAGTTCTATAATGCGGGCGCGAGTCTAGAAAAGCTTAGACGAAATCGAGGATCATGGTGGGAGTTTGTTGATAGTAAGGGCGACCTTAAAGCTGACGAACTGGAAGTGCTTGAAGTTCACCTACAGTGGTTTAAAGATTTAGCTGCTACCAAAACTTCGAGGTGCTACAAGTTGGTATTACTTACCACGCTGATTGAGCATAAAGTTTTTCAATCACAGGTGAGTGTTGATGATTTAGCAGAGTGGGCACGACAGTGGTTTTTAGATAACCCTGAATGGATTTCAGATTTACCGGAAAGCAAACAACAATTGGCCTTGTTAAGTAAATCAGAGTGGCGAGCGCATTGGCGCAGTAACCCGATTAAGTTTTGGTGTACTGAAGAGCCTGAATCGAAGATTGCTTGGTTTGATATTAGTGATAAGCAATTCCATTTCAAACAAAGTATTTCAGCAATTCAACATGATTTGTTTTTATCAATGACCGTTGAGATTAATAAACAGCGCCTTGCTAGTTACAAGCACAAAAGGTTATCTATAACTACTCCTTCTACAAGTAATGTCGTCCAGTTTCCCGATAGTGTACAACTACCATTTTTCCCAAATATTAAAATAGCTTGCGGTCATTTCAAAACGGGTAATGCCGAGGTATCTGAGCTGGTAAATGCGCCATTTGGTTATGGAAATATAGATAACTCTCGCCACTTCATTGCTCGCGCATCTGGAAACTCGATGAACGGTGGCAAGAACCCTATTTACGATGGTGACTATTTGCTATTGGAACAAATCACGCCAAATAACGCTGGCAGTATTAGTAATACGACAGTAGCTATCGAAAGGCAGGATGAAACTGGCGACAATCAATACTTGCTGCGGAAAGTACTTAAAAATCCAGATGGCTCGTATACCTTGAGAGCAGCTAATCCAGATTATGATGACATGATAGCGAGTGAAGAAATGGTGACATTCGCGCGCTTAAAAGGAAAAGTCGACCCACTGGAGCTATTTGTAGGACACGAGCTAATGCGAGAAGAGATACCGCCGCTTTTCAACGAAGAGTTTAACCCTGGTAATTGGCAATCGGGTCATGTCGTACTCAAAGAAAAGAATGTTCAAATTTTGCTGGTTACCCTAAACAAACAAGGGAAAGGCAGCGAACATCAGTACCACGATTATTTTATTGACGATAAACATTTTCATTGGCAGTCGCAAAATAGCACTTCACCAAGTAACAAGCGTGGAAGAGAAATAGTTGAACATCAGAAATTAGGTAGCCGCATTTACCTTTTCGTTCGAGAGAGCAAATTGAGAGGAAAAACAGCCTCACCTTTTATATTCTATGGCGAAGTGAAATACGTAAAGCATGAAAGTGAAAAACCGATGAATGTGACCTGGGAGTTATTAAATGAATAAGGTTTAATACCTACTGCTGAATTTAAATACCCTATGAAAGGTTAGCTGGTATTAACCTACAGGAGTTTACTAGAACAAGGATGTTTAGTTATGCCCCAAAAAAGCCATTCTATTTCAGGGTTTCTTTTACAAGCTCCATGGTGGGTATCTGTTGTAACAGCTGCAGTCGTTTATATTGTAATGGGACTTATCATCCCATCTATAGAAACTGATAATCACTTTTTAAATATTGTTTTAAATGCAGTCGCAGTGCCTGCTCCCTTTTTCAGTATTGTATTCCTACTTTTAGCGCCTCTGGCGTTTCTAAACACCCGCAGAAAAGTAGAATTGTTAGACCAGCAAACTAACTTAAACTCAATTCGACAACTTCACTGGAGAAATTTTGAAGAGCTTGTTGCAGAAGCTTACAGAAGACTAGGGTACCAGGTTACTGAAGGTGGATTCGGACCAGACGGCGGTATCGATTTAGAGCTAAGAAAGAACGGAAATATCTCACTTGTTCAATGCAAGCAATGGAAAGCCCAGAAAGTGGGCGTAAATGTTGTTCGTGAAATGTATGGTGTACTTGCTGCCAGCAATGCTAATCAAATCAATATCATTTGTTCGGGGAAATTTACGCAGGAAGCGTATAGTTTTGCAGCCGGCAAGCCTATATTTCTTATAGGTGGAAATGAACTTTCAGCGTTAATTCGAGATGTTCAATCGCCTGTTGCCATACCCGAAGAGAAACAAGCTTTTTGCCCTCGTTGCGGAAGCAACTTGATTGAGAGAGTTGCAAAGCGGGGCGTAAACTCGGGCAAAACATTCCTAGGATGTGCTAGTTTCCCTAAATGCCGTTACACAGAGTAACCCGAACACACAATCTTTGCCTCCGGAGCCTGATTTTGGGGTATTTCTTGGTAAACAACCATGAACAAGAATGCATCAAAAAGAACATCAAACCATTGATTAATATAGATTAAACATATTCAGGGTTTGTTATACTTGTTCATGTAAACTCACCCAAAATCACTCACTTTGCTACATATTTGCTACATATTTTGCCTATGGCTATCAAGAAAAAGATAACGAACAGCAGCATTAATGCACTTAAACCTGAAGATAAAAGGCTAAATGACACAGAGATTTCAGGCTTTCATGCGCGTATTTCTCCAAAAGGTAGGGTGACCTACTTTTTGTATTATCGCCATAATGGAAGGCAGCAGAATGTTAAGCTGGGTACACACCCAGAAATTACGCCAGCACAAGCACGAGATGCTGCAAAAATGGCTAGCGCGTCAATTGTGCAAGGTGTTGACCCACACGAAAATAAAAAAGAGTTAAAAGCACAAGAAAAGCTAGCAAGGCTCACCACACTTCAAGCATTCATCGAGCTGGAGTTTGAAAAATGGTACACCGCGCAATATCCACGAACGGGCGAGCGTGAGCTAAAAAACTTAAGGGTCAACTTCCCTACTCTTCTTCCAATGCAATTGCGCGATATTAATGCTTCTTTGCTAGAAAAGTTACGCACTGAAATGCTTAACCAAAAGAAAAGCAATGCGACCATTAACAGGCGATTTACCACTTTAAAATCTGTATTGAGCAGGGCTGTTGAATGGGAAGTTATACCTAGCCACGATTTAAAAAAGTTAAAGCCATTAATTGAAGACAATAGCCGTATTCGTTATCTAAGCTTTGACGAAGAAGAACGTTTGAGAAAAGCATTAACAGCAAGAGACATTAAAATAAAGCGTGAGCGAGACAGCGGCAACAAACATAGAGCCGAACGGGGCTATCCACTTCTACCGAACTTAAGTGCACGAACATTTGCCGACTACCTAGAGCCTTTGGTGATATTGGCAATGAATACCGGAATGAGAAGGGGTGAACTATTTTCACTTAGATGGCAAAACGTGAACTTAGAGCGAGATTTTCTAACGATTGAAGCGGCAAATGCTAAAAGCGGAAAAGCGCGGCACATACCTCTTAACCAAAAAGCTAAGTCTGCACTAACAAACTGGAGAAACGACTGTGAAAGCCCATTGTGGGTTTTTGAGGGAAAGCCAGAACAACCCCTTAAAGATATAAAGAAAGCTTGGTCTACGGTCTTAGAGGAAGCGAGAATAAAAGATTTTCGTTTCCATGACCTACGCCATCATTTTGCAAGTAGACTGGTAATGGCTGGTGTTGATTTAAATACAACTCGTGAGTTGCTTGGGCACGGTTCTTTAGATATGACGCTCAGGTACTCTCATTTAGCACCTGAGCATAAGGCGAACGCTGTAAACCTATTATAATTGTTCTTCAAAAAATAGAGCTGATACAGCTCTTACATTTGAGTCTAACAAATAATTTGCAAATGATTCGAGTCTACGAGTGTGGCCCATCAATATTTTCGCTTTGACAAAGTTATACTCAAACTGCTGCATAAACCAATCTTTGTCTACACCAAGTATCAAGTTTGCTAGTTCGTTTAAGGATTCATTACAAGAATTGCAACTATCAAACTCTCTAACTGCACCCTCAAAGGGCATTGAATTGTACTTACCAGCTAAAATTGATTTATAGAGCTTTGAGTAATGAAGTTGTATATCAACTTGTTGGTCGAGATAGTCCTTGATCTTTCCAAGTGCCTCATGGCTCTTTTCCTGTTCTCCACTAATCTTCATATATCCAGGAGAAGCATAACTTACTGCATCTAGCTTGCATCGGTCTCGTTGAGGAATCGCATTCTTTATTCTTTCATAGAAGTGAACAGTGCTGGCTCCATCTTTCCAAGGAAAGCTAGAGTTAATAGTGCTTCTATTTGACACTAAGTAATTAAAATCAAAGATCTGCGAGAACTTTTTGAATAAGTCTCTTAAGGAATCCATACTCCAATCATTTTCAAATATGAAAGCAGTAGTATCTTCTATTAAAAGTGAATCATGTAAACTTAAGTAAGAGTCTTCTTCTGGAAGATAGTCGAATGGGATTGAACCATTATCAACAATGTAATTTACTGAATCGCTTTCTGACTCATCCGAGAAAAAAACAAACCTGTCAGGCTGGTCTTTAAGGCAATCAATTAAAGACTTCTCTCCTACCAACAAACGTAGTCTATCTTTTTCATAAATTTTAAAATACATCCACCGGTTTGAGACATCATCGCAGTCACACCATAATTTTAAATAGTATTCATTGTTTTTGTGCTTTAGTTGCGATAAGAGAGGCCCATCATAGTAAATTAAGTCATTCACCCACATCAGATCACCTAATGGCAACTCTCTAATCTGAAAACTACTTAGATCCTCCATTGGCATCACAATACGCTCACAATTTTAAACTTATTTTCTAAACAAGAATTTTTTGAAGGGTGAAGATCAAAGTGCTCGCATTTAACAGCGCTCTGAAGGCCATCTTTGGGGTCTAACGTCCCTTCTGCCAAGTGACTGCCAATTCTTGCCTTTTTGTGTTTTTTGATCATCTTAATATTATTGTAAACTCTAACTGCAGCTACATCAGATGTAAAAAAAGACAAACCTGTGAGACTGCATTTTTGTACTGGGTCATTGGTTGCACTCATTCTTGTCGGTTGAGTTAACGCCTGTGGAATAAAGCTTTTTATGCAAACAGGATCAAAAACAAAGCGAAAACTATCAGTCACCTTAGCTTCCGCATCTTTTGGTGGGCATTGAGGTATGTTGTCCAATTCCTTTTGGTATTTCATATTTTATATTCAGTTTAATATTTATTAACACCTATAAAGAGTACACAAAACAAACATTTTTGTACATAGGCCGCAACTCTCGGAGATAGAAGCGTAAAAATGAAAGCTGATGATTACTGATAAATGCGTCATCTTTAGGCCAATATTTAAATATTCAATGGAAACACGAAAATTTCAATGATTGAAAAACTCTACTACCGTATGCAAGAACTTGAAAAAGCGTTCAATTTTAATAAGTACGATTTTCAATATCTGTGTGAGAATACAAATGTACCACTTCATACATATACCTATTCTCGCTACTTCATCCTTGCCGAACGTGTTCCACGCTCACTCAAAAAAGTTGTTCGTGGTGTTGCGTATTATAGCGGAGTTGTCGAACTCCCAATACACTGTAGAAAACAACTTTTAAGGGATGGCTATACATCCTTGAGCTTTTCCTATCTAGATAATTTAATTGGAGTCCATACACTCGAGTCGTGTTCAGAGCAGTTACTGAAGCAGCTATTTGAAGATAAATATCAAATAGAGTATGTGACAGCAGTCGGGAAGCTTGACCTCTCTCAATGCGATGCATACCTCATCGATGAAGAAAATAGAGAGCTACTTCATAATAACGATACACCTTTACCCAAAAGCTTGGATATCACATTTGAAGACTTGGTTTTAAAGCACGAATTGATAGATTGGTGCAAACTGCAATTGAATATCGATACCAGTGCCACTCGTGAACATATGATGAAAGAGCAAATAAAACTAATTCACAGAGCGAATCCCCATATGGGCGCGACAAAGCTTTATAAACTAATGTTGGAAAATTTTGAAAATGATACTGATACCACCGACCCCCTTAGCATACTAATTAGTATGGATAGAAATGAAATTATTTGGGGCAAAGCAGGAGTAAAAGAGCACACCATGTCACTCAAAACATTTCAAAATATCTTTTCTGAGGTAAAAAAATCCAAATAATCTTTCCTTCCTAAACTCCCGGGAACTATGGGAAAGATAAATTAACCCTGTACTAAAACAAGCAAACAGGGTTAATCCATGACTAATAAAATCAAGAGTAGAGTGCTATCTGAAAAAGAAGCCTCTCAATACATCTGCATGAGCCGTTCTTTCTTGCGACAGGCAAGAATGGACGGTAATCGCGAAAATCGTACACCTGCCCCACCCTTTATCAAAATTGGTCGAGCCGTTCGTTATCTTCGAGAAGACCTTGATGCTTGGCTAGAGAGCTTCGTACGACGCACCCACCTTTATCAAGATGAAGGTGTAGCGTAGTGAAGAAACTATCAATACACCAAATCGAATTGCTCACCTTCTTCTATAACGGCGGAATTGTTGAGTTTTGTACCAGTGTGAGCCCAAAATTAGGGGATTATCACTTCCCTACAGAAAAACCGATTAAATTTTCTAAGACAGTCTTCTTTTCGTTAGCTCGTATCGGGCTGTTAAAAGAAACCAAAGAGGAAATGGAGTTCGGTATTCGTTGGAGCAATTTTTCGATTTCTGAAAAGGGAATAAAGCTGCACAACGAACTGGAGGGTCGCGATGAAAACGTATAAAGAAACTCCAATGGCGCGTTCACTTGATGAGTTAGATAAAATTAACGGTGAATTTTACCGTTCCCTATCAAAAGAAGATCGGCTGTTTGTAAAAAAAAGAATTTCTCATTTTAATGAATCTATTCAGCGAATACTTATCAACCAGTATCAAACCTATGATAAGCCGTATAACGCAAACAGCTATTTGCGTAAAACAGTTGAGACGTTAAATGCGCTTATTCCAGAAAAAATCATTCCCTATTTTGATGCTAGCGAGTCTGAACTAAGAGAACTCTCAGATGAAAATGCAAAACGCTGCAAACGTCTTGAGCTCTATACTCATTCACATGTAAACCGTAACGTAACGGGTGAAAAACCCGTTAACGGGAATATAACGCTTTACCATGAATGTGCGCAGTTCGTTAACGGGTATGGTATAAATCCTCCAGAGCTAAACAAACCCGTTAACGTTAACGGGGCAATCAAAAGAATGCAGGACAAATACTGGTGGCATCGGAAATTACGGAAGGTGCTACGCCGTACAGAAGAAAAAGTGCAAATTCACCTAGGTCAGGTAAACAGTAGAAAAGGAAAGTACTGTAGTGATAACACTGTAAAACATCGCTTAATTCAAAAAGAACTACAGAGGCAAATGCTCGAAAATCTCGTTATCGTTAACGAAAATAATGAGTCGTTTTCGCTTGCTGAACTGTCGGATAAAAATGTATCTAACCCCGTTAATCGTAAAAATGAACTTATGACACGTATGGCTGGTTATGAAGAAATAGCCAAAGAACTTAACCACAAAGCCTTGTTTGTGACGATTACATGCCCTTCTCGCTTTCATAGTACTCATGCAAGCTCTGGAGATAGAAACGCTAAATGGGATGGTTCAACGCCTTATGAAGCACAGCAGTATTTAAACGATATGTGGGCGCTTGTTCGCGCTGACTTAAACCGTAAGGATATTAAGCTATACGGCTTCCGCATTGCTGAACCACAGCATGACGGAACACCTCATTGGCACATGCTTGTTTTCATAGAGCATCACCAATCGAACGAGTTTAAAGCTGTTATCGAACACTATGCACTTAGAGAAGATGGTGATGAAGCTGGCGCCAAGAAATATCGTTGTGATTTTAAAGATATTGATTATTCAAGAGGCAGCGCAACGGGCTACATTGCTAAATATGTAAGCAAAAATGTTAATGGTGCAAACCTAGGTAGTGATATTGACGGCGGCAATGCTGTTGAAGCGGCGCAACGTGTTGAAGCATGGGCTAGTTGTTGGGGAATACGTCAGTTTCAACAATTAGGTGCAGGGGCTGTTACTGTTTGGCGCGAACTAAGAAGGCTTAAAGCGCTTTGCAACGAAACTGAACTCTTTTCTGATATTTTCGAAGCAGCAGATAAAGGCAAGTGGGCAGACTTTGTAAAACTTATGGGTGGAGTATTCTGTAAGCGCAATGAACAGGCCATTAGGCCTCTTTATAAAGAAAAGCTTGATACAGGAACAGGTGAACTTAAACAAAGTTACTTTGACGGAGAGGTTTCAATTTCGCTTCGAGGAATAAAGCTAGGTGAAAAAGAAGTTATTACTAGAATTCACGAATGGCGCTTAGAAAATCGAGGCACAAGAGCCGCATAGCGGCTCAGATGCTTTTACTTGGAGTTCTGTAAATAAGTGTACTAAAAATATATTAATTCACTAATTAGGAAATTTTGTGATAAAAATAGTAAAATGAAAACCCAAGATAAGACACAAATATAAAAATAGGGTAAATAATGGACTACATAGTAGAATTATCCAAAATTATAAAAGGGGCACTCGCTGGCGACCAGAAATCTGTCAGTGCCTATACAGAGCTGCTATCTGTCAAGCTTGAGGAGTCTGGCGAGAATAGAGCAGCTAAGAGTCTTAAAGCGCTTTTGAAGCATACAAGTCCTTCAAAAACTTTTAGCCCCAACTCACTAAATCGACCAGTTCCAGTCGAAAAAGACAACCGTTTCTCTTTAGCAGATAAGACTGATCCATCTGGAAGCGTTGTTTTCATGGCAGATAGAGACGATAAACTTATAGACTCCTTCATTAGGTATATAAATAATAAAGAAAAATTAGCATCTGCTGAAGTACCTATAAACCCAACACTGCTTTTATACGGACTTCCTGGTACTGGAAAGAGTAAGCTTGCTGCTAATATAGCTCAGCGACTTGAACTTCCACTCGTGACTGCCCGAGCAGATGCGTTAATATCTTCTTATTTAGGCTCAACATCTAAAAACATACGCAGTTTGCTTGAATATGCGAAAGAGGAGCCATGCGTTTTATTTTTAGATGAATTTGATGCAATTGCTAAAGCTCGGGATGACAAAAACGAAATAGGCGAATTAAAAAGAGTTGTTGTCAGCTTACTCCAAAATATCGACAACCTCGAAGATACGATTTTAGTTGCTGCTACTAATCATGAACACCTTTTAGATCCCGCGATTGGCAGACGTTTTCATTACAAAATACACATGAAACTTCCTGATGTATCTGTAAGAGAAAAGATCATAAAGTATCTTTTAAGAAATTTTCCTTTGGATGAGTATGAATACCAAACACTTTCTCAAGTCTCTAAAGGTATGTCCGGAGCTGAAATAGAAATAATCATTCACGATTATTTGCGCGAAATTGTTATCCACGATAGGACTATAGACTTACTAGAGTTACTTAAGCGATTTGTTAAATCATTAAATTCTAAGATTACGTTCAATAATGAAAATAAGAGTGAAGAGATAAAACTGCTTCGTGACATGAACTCGGACTTCTTTACTGGTAAAGTAATCAGTCAAATTTGGGGGATATCCCCTAGCTATGTTAGCAAGATATTAAAGGGAATTAAGAATGACTGAAAAAAAGAATAGTATTAAACACGTTCAATTTTCAGACATAGATTATATCAGACCTGAAAGGGGTGGGTTTAGTAATTCAAAACCTCATAAAGAAGTGACTGATAAATTTATCGAAAAATTGCTGAACTCTATAGGCGAATTGAAAGCTAGTATCGAGAATAGCGATGATTCACTCACCACCGGAGTCACCGCAGCAGTCGTAGAATTAGAAGAAAATGCCATTTCAAAATCCAACAGGCCTAAGTCAATCTTCTCAGATAAGACTTGTCCTTTCTTCGGCGATATTGGGCATTCAAAATTTTTAATAAAAGTAACCAAATCAGGCTTAGACTCATTATTCTCTAAGGTAAGCCAATCTAGAAACACAAAAAAAACCAATAGGGATATTTCAGCTGTAAAGTCTATCCACCCGTATAAACCTCGGATCGAAATCTCCGATGAATCTGGTCAGCTTAGCGTGAGACTCTTCCGTTTTGACACACATGAAGATAATGTCGCTTTAGACTCAAAGTTTGAAGAATTTCTAAACTCTTATGATTTAGGTTGGTACAAACACAAATCTAACGTAGTGCGATTATATAGAGTTGAGGGGAATCCAAATCAAGTAGCCTCTAAGCTGAATCATTTCATGGGTGTACAGAGCGCCACCTCCAGCAAATGCATAAAAATTAAGCCTATGATTGGAGGAGTAAACTCAGATCAGGTAGTGGATATAGCTCCCCCATCTGAGGAAACGGATTATCCAATTGTAGCCGTTGTTGATTCGGGAATTAGCGACAGTTGTGACATGCTCAAACCTTGGCTAATTGGCCGGAGCTCTTTCGTTGCAGATCCTTACAGAGAAGCATCTCACGGCACATTTGTCGCAGGGTTAATATGCGACTCCCATAACCTCAACGGATATGACAATCGCTTTCCACTATGCCAAGCCAAAGTGTTTAGTGTTGAGGTTTTAGGTAACGAGAACGGAGACATGTATGAGATAATCAATGCAATGTACGAAATTGCAGAGCACAATCCAGAAATAAAAGTATGGAACCTTTCTTTAGGTAGCTCTTCTCCTGTATCGATGACTGAAATATCTGCCATGGGCATACTACTCGATGAATTTCAGGATAGATATGACTGTATTTGCATAGTAGCTGCAGGAAATTTTGAAGAAGAAGTCAGGGCTTGGCCGCCAACCAAATTTTTGAATGATGGAATATCGAGCCCGGGAGATTCCGTTAGAAGTATAACCGTAGGCTCCTTGGCTCATGTGGACGGGTTCGTAAAAAACGAAGAGCCATCTCACTTCAGTAGAAAAGGGCCTGTATCTAATTTTGTTCAGAAGCCAGAAGTTGTGCACTATGGGGGCAATATCACGTTTGTTGGTGGGCGTCCTGTAATTCTAGGCGTTAACTCTATTGATGTTAACGGATTCTCTCGCAATGACATTGGGACGAGTTTCTCTACTCCAATTGTTTCTGCTATTGCAGCAAACTTGTTTCAGACTTTGGGAAACAGAGCAAATGTAAACCTCGTTAAAGCGTTAATAATACATAGTGCAAATTCTTCCTATCCCACACAATCTGAGTATAGACCTTATTTCGGTTGGGGGGTTCCACAAAGTTCTACCTCATTACTTTCGGTCAGTGACTTTGAAACCACTATAGTTTTCGAGGGCTTCGCGAAGGAGAGTTTTGAAGTCAATAAGTTGCCATTTCCAATTCCAGAATGCCTTAGGACAAAAGACAGAAAAGTTCGAGCGGAATTCTTTATAACTCTTGTATATCAGCCAGAGTTAGATCCCAACAAAGCATTTGAATATTGCCAAGTAGATTTGCAGTTAGGTTTAGGCAAGTTCGATAGTACAACAGGGAAATTCAATTCAAGAGTTCCACTTCAGACTTCACAAAACTTATATGAACATGAACTTGTCAAAAATGGTGACAAATGGTCACCCGTAAAAGTCTATCATGCACGCTTCCCCCAAGGCGTAGATATCGACACTTGGAAATTAAGACTAACTGTTTTAGGTAGAGATGGATACACTGCACCAGACGTATCAATACCATTTTCCGTAGTTTTAACTATGAGGGATTTAGACGGAGAGCAGCCCGTATATAATGAAATGGCTAGATTAATGGATGAGTACAACTGGGAAGTATCAGATTTGGTAGTAGATCAAAGAATTCCAGTTTAGATTGCTACACATTTGCTACATATTTCAAAAAAGAGATTTTCAGGAAAATAAAATCAGGCTACAGCCCTTTAAAAATTGCACACCCGGCGCGATTCGAACGCGCGACCTTCGCCTCCGGAGTGCAAAACACCTCGCTGCATAGAGTTTTGTATTGTTAGAGGCTAGGGATCTTTACATCAATCAGCTACGGCATTTAAAAAACAAGTTGCGGCACCGAAGCGATACCAAGCTTTTGCTGGGTCGAAGGGGATAAATCTTGCCAGCGTTCGGCTAACCAATCCACAAGTTGATTTCCATTCATTAAGTTAACGCTCAATCTGTCCGCGTGCTGTGTTACATCTTCGGTAAAATCACCTAATGATACTACCCACCTGTAGCAATCGTCTTTTCTCTTAACTTTCGCTATCTGGTCGATGGCATGCTTATCGGTATAGCCTACGTGATCTTTCACTTGAATCAGTAGATCTTGCGTAATGAATGGGTTACGTGACTGTGCCTCTATATCAACATCAACGCCAACTTCATGGCTTCGTTTACTAGGTATAACGGCTGTGTAACCCTCAAGTTCGAGCAGTTCTTTCACAAGGTGTTCTAACCCTTGCCCACCAGCTTCCAAGTAATGATTTCTATTTCGAAGGTTATCTAACAGTTTTGCCTTAAATTGTTCTAATACTTCACCGCTCTGCTTATTAATTTTTGATAAGGCACCGCTGCTCACATTGTTTTTAATGTCGTTGTAACGCTCTATTATTTCATCTTTGAAGTAGTCTAAATCAGCAACCGTTAAACGTATACGCAGCCTAGACTGTAAACCCTGTTTCAAGTCTGTACGTGCGATTGAAATTGGCTCGTTTTCAGCATCGCAAGGGAAATCTACTTTTATTTGGTTTTCGCCCCACGGTTTGTCTGCGCAGAATCGTTTCTCGCCAGTAGCGATTCCTATGTATATACGGGCAGGCGCTGGCACCACGATGAAATCGCCTTGCTTAACTTCAATAAATCGACGCAATTGATTACCACTACGCCCCACACTTTGCTGTGTGCTATCGAGATGTTCATAGAACTCATCAGCAGTGGTAAAATTCCGAAGCTGAAATTGCCCCCACCCGATTCCAGCATATCCCTCGCTGATCAATTCAACAGGTCCCCTCATCAGGAGTACTTTACTATTTTCGAAATCAGGCCCCATACATCCCTCGTATTTTAGGTAGGTTATATCAATGTTTAGTTTAGAACATCATAGCAATCTAAAGTATTTATCCTTTATCCACAAACCCATTAAAAGCCTCAATCGCCCTATCAAAGCTTTCATTGGACACCTCACGCTGTGGTTTTACCACCCGCTTTTTGTAATGCATTAATCATTGGCGCTAATTGAGTTTATAATAGCGGTTAAACCGTTTTTGAATTACATCGACCAACGTGAGTAGAACATGGCCCATAAAGTACGTTATAAGTTTAAAGGTGTGGAAAAAGAGATAAATTTTTCTTACAGCCGCCATCAAAATATGCATGAAGCTGTGGCCGATGCTGAGGGAATAGACCTTTCCCAGTTCCTGCAAACTGAACAGCAACTTGCCGCTATCAGTAAAGACAAAAAAACCGTAAGAAACTTCAGAGATACCGAATTTGTAAAAATGGGGTTTTCTGACTTGTACTTCTTAAAGAACGGTCAAGAATAATGGTGGCCTCGATAGGGTTCGAACCTCTGACTACGGAGCGCAAAACCAGAAATTAAATTATCAGGGCTTACCCTCAACCAACCCATGAAAAGCCTCAATGGCCCTATCAAAGCTTTCATCGTTGTCGAAATAAAGCTGGCTTAGTCGGCTCTTCTTTATTTTGTAGGTAGCACTGGCAAAGGCTAGCGCTTCTCTAAAACTGCTAAATTCTTCATCGAATACTTTGAACACCTGGTGCTGGGGCTTTGCTACCCGCGTTATGCTGCCGTTTACTTCATAGTCGAACCCAGCAAATTGAAGGCGTGACAAGGTTTCTTTGCCCAATCGCATACCGCCTTTCAGGCTTATTTGAAATGCGACGTCCATTTCTTCAATTTCTTCCATGCTCCAGTGGTTAAACACCCTAATGGCCTTTTTGTACTTTTCTGCCAAACGCTTTTTTAAGGTGTTTATTCTGGGCTCTAGGATACCGTGGTTTTCATCTTTTAGCAGGTCGAAGCATTCATTGCATGAAGGTACGGAAATAAAGTCGGCCTGCAGGTGCCCGCTTTGCCAGTCGTGAATGAATTTAATGGGCGGGATAAAGTCTTGGCGTGCAGTTTCGCAGCCGCAATAAAAACAGCGGCCGAAGTCTTCTGAATTCACGGCTCTTAATGGCTGGTAGAATTTTTGGTAATTCTTTACTGACATGCTGCTATTTGCTTGAACGTTGTTGCTAAAAAACAGGGCTATTTATGGTGGCTACGTTAACACAGCAAGCCTTTTGTGAAAGTTAATTGTGGCGCTTCAAGATGAAAAAAGCGCCACCTTTTGGCAGCGCTTTGCTCTATAACTTACGGGTCACTTAATCACTATTTATAAGTGAACTATTATTTATGACCTGTTCGGTAAAGCCTACAGTCGCGACGGCTTGCTATGTGGGTCGCCTTCAATGTGATCTTTCGGCCCGCGCGGTTTGGGTTTTGCGGCTATGGGCACGTCGTCTTCGGCTTCCTCACCGTCCTCATCAATATCCCACGAGCCCTCTTCGCTCCATGGGTCGTCGTCTGGGAACTCGCCTATGTTAATTTCTTTTACCGAGTAGTCGGGCTGGTAACGCATGTCGTAGTTTGCGGCCCGTACAATTGAAATACACAGCATAAAGGCAACAGCTAATAGCGGTACGCCACCTATTATCGAAGCGGTTTGCAGTGTTTCTAACCCACCCACAAACATAAGCACTATAGGCATGAAAGATAGCGCAAAGGCCCAGAATAAACGGTTCCAGCGCAGTGGCTCTTCGTCTACTTCTTTTTGCACTACGGCTGCCAAAATGTAAGAAATGGAATCGAAGGTTGTGGCGGTAAATATAAGTGCCAGTAGCGTAAACACTGCAATAACTAAGTAGTCTAGCGGCAGCGTGTGCAGCATGGCAAAAATGGCTGCTGTTGGGCTTTGTTGATTCAGTATGGTAACTACATCCAGTTCGCCAGATAGCTGTAAATACAGGCCGTAGTTCCCCATTACCATGAAGAACAAGAAGCAGCCCATGGTACCGAAGAACATAGAGCCTGCCACCATAGTACGAATGGTACGGCCCCTTGAAATACGGGCAATAAATAAGCCTACACTTGGCGCGAACACCAGCCACCAAGCCCAGTAGAAAATAGTCCAGTCTTGCGGAAAGTGAGTGTCTTCAAAGCCGTTGAATTCGGCGAACGGCTCTAGCCATGTGGCCATTTTAATGATGTTACTCATTACTCGGCCAAGGGCGTCTAGGCCGGTATTGGCCATAAATAGCGTGGGCCCAACAATGAAGATAAATAGCAGTAACCCTACGGCCAGCCAAAAGTTAATGTCTGACAGCAGCTTAATGCCTTTTTTAAGGCCAACATACGCGCTGTAGCCAAATATAGCTGTACAGGTTATTAGCACCAGCACCTGCGTAGTCAGCGATTTAGGTACACCGAATAGTTCGTGCACCCCTTCGTTTATCATAGGTGCCGCCAAGCCTAGCGTGGTCGCCCCGCCGCCTAGCATGCCGAAGATAAAGCTGATATCGATAATTTTACCTAGCCAGCCGTGAGCCATTTTCTCGCCTATTACCGGCATTAGGGCTTCGGATATTTTAAGTACGCTGTGGTTACGTACGTAATAAAAGTAGGCAATAGGTACCGCAGGAATAAGGTAAATAGCCCAGGCTAACGGCCCCCAGTGGAATATGCCGTAGGCCGCGGCCCATTTGGCGGCTTCAGGGGTTTCGCCTTCTATGTGAAACGGTGGGGCTTGGTAGTAGTACACCCACTCAATCATAGACCAGTACAATATAGACGCCCCAATACCGGCACAAAACAGCATGGCAGCCCAGGATACAGGCGAGAACTCAGGCTTTTCTTCAGGCTCGCCCAGTTTTATTTGGCCGATATCGCTGAACATGATGTACACCATGAAGCCACCAGCGCCCACACCGAGTAGAAGGTATAAAACGCCCAGTTTGCTTGTAACGAATTCTTTGGCCGTGGCTACCCACTGTGCGCCTTGATCGGGCCAAATAATAAGGGGAATAGTGACGGAAAGAAGAAGGAAGAGTGAGCCAAAAAACGTAGGCTTATCAATTACGCTAAATGCGGTTTCCTGTTCTGTGCTAGCCTTTGATGAGGCTGCATCTCGGGTGTTACTACTCATACACGATCCTTTGTTTTGTTTTTATAGATGCCATTATGCTGTACCGCTTTAAACGGGCGATCTTCGAAAACAGTTTATCAGAAAAGCGTTGTATGTGTGGCGATGGTTACTTTTATGCGCATGCAGTTTAGGCGCGCTTAGTCGCTGCAATGTTATAAGCAGGCCGCACTAGCGACGTATATCTCTTAGTACACATGCTGGCTTACAGCGTTTTTTGAACTATGTGGCCCTCATCAAATACTGGCGTTATGGTATAGCGTATGGCATTTCGGCCGTTAAGTGCCTTTAGCGCTTGCAACATTGCTTGCGCGTATTCACTGTTATGGACTACCTCTACCTTCAGCATGTGCCGACCTCCAGCCACTTTCTCGGCCTTGTTCAGATGGGCGCTCTCGCGGCTAAAGCCAAAACAGGGGGATACAGTAAAACCGCTCACACTATCAAACTGAATTAGGCAATCTACCACATCAGCTTCCATTTCTTTGTCGATAAACAACGTTAATAGCTGGGATTTATCCATTTTGACGGCGCTCCAAATAGTGATAGCCAATAGGTAGAAGATATAATGTGATAAGCGTGGATGAAATTAACCCGCCGATTACGACTATCGCCAGCGGCTTTTGAATTTCTGCACCAGGCCCTGATGCAAACGCCAAAGGTAGTAAGCCAAACATTGCCGTGGTAGCGGTCATTAAAATAGGGCGTAAACGCGATACCGCCCCGCTTGCTACGCGCTCAGATAGCGATAACGACTGCCTTTTCAATGATTCGTAATGCGACACCATTACCACACCGTTTAGCACTGCCACTCCGAGTAGCGCTATAAAGCCCACTGAAGCCGGAACTGAGATGTATTCGCCGGTAATAAACAGCGCGTAAACACCGCCCATTACTGCAAAAGGCACATTAGCCATAACCAGTGCAGCCAGTTTCAACGAACCAAAAATAGTAAACAATATCAGTACAATTACAGCGATTACCAAAGGTATTACCGTAAGCAGGTTATTCGTTGCGCGTATTTGGTTTTCAAATTCGCCGCCGTACTCTATGGCATAGCCTGATGGTAAAGACACGCTAGAACGAACAGCTTTTTGCGTTGCCTCAACAAACCCCACTAAATCTCGGTCTTCAACATTTGTGGTTACAACAGCAAAGCGCATAGCTTTTTCTCGTTCAATAACTGCTGGGCCCTGTGTGCGGGTAATGTTTGCAATATCAGAGAGCATTAGCTCTTGGCCCGAGGGCATAAGTACCATCATGCTGTTAAGTACATCTGGTGATAGGATAGCGGCCTGCCCCTGCTCTAACTCGCCAAAGTAGATTGGCGTGCGCACTCTGCCTTTTATTACTTCTCCCACCTGAATACCGGTAACCTGCATTTTTAGATAGCGTGAAAGTGCCGCGTTAGTCATTCCAAACGCCATGGCCACACCTGGTTTGGGAATAATGCTAAGGAAGTCACCGCCTTCAATTAGCGTGGCATTCGTGTCTACTGCGCCCTCTTGCTTTCGCACAACGTTAGCCACGTTATTCGCGATATCCGACAGTGTTTGCATGTCAGCACCAAAAATTTTGATGGCCACCATACCCGTTGTGCCGGTTAGCATTTCAGACACGCGCATTTGTATAGGCTGCGTAAAGCCAACGTTTATACCCGGGTAGGCCTGAAGCGATTCTCGTATGGCCGCTTCCAGCGCTTGCTTATTGCTGAAGCGCCAGGTATCTGAGGGCGCAAGCTGCATAAAAACGTCGGTTTCATTTAAGCTCATGGGATCTAGCCCCAATTCGTCTGAGCCAGTTCGCGCTACAACTTGCTCTATCTCTGGAAACGACGCTAACAGCATGCGCTCTATTTGTTTGTCTATTTCAAGTGATGATGAGAGCGATATGGTTGGCGACTTTTCAAATTGCACAATAATATCGCCTTCATCCATAACCGGCATGAAGGTTTTGCCCGCTATCGAGAACAAAAGACCGCTTAAAACCAGTAAACTAAGTGCCACTACGCCTGTTAATTTAGCGTGATTAAGGACGAACGTTAAAGAGCGTCGATAGGCTAACTGAAGAGATTGCAAATACCCCGGCACACCCCCGTCTTTGGACGAAAGTAAAAACGAAGCAACCACGGGAATAAGGGTAAATGCAGTGACCAGTGAGGCAATCATGGCGTAAACAATGGTGGTAGCTACCGGTGAAAACAATTTACCTTCTAGCCCGGTTAACGTTAGAAGAGGCATGAATACCACGATAACAATAATGGTACCTGCAATTACTGGTATCGCTACCTCGCGGGTGGCACGATACACCAAATGAAGGCGAGGTAACGGTTTATTCGCACCAAGCTGCGATAGGGTATTTTCAACCACAACCACCGACGCATCTACCAGCATACCGATTGCAATGACTAACCCGCCAAGGCTCATCAAGTTTGCTGTAATGCCCGTCATACTCATAGCAAGAAACGTAAGCAGCACAACAATAGGAATAACCAGCGCAACCACGAAAGACGCGCGCACATTGCCAAGGAACACAGCCAATACAACAACAACGATAAGTACAGCTTGAGTGAGCGCATTGGTAAGGGTGCCAACAGCGGTATCAATTAACGTTTTACGGTTGTAAAAAACGTTAAGCTCGGTCCCCTCTGGCAGCGTAGCTTTCAGCGCATTTAGCTTTTCCATCACCCCTTCAACAACGCTGGCTGTGTTACTGTCTTTTAGCGCTACGATTAACGCTTGAGTAGTCTCTTCTCCGTTTCGGGTTACCCCGCCATAGCGCGTAAGGCTGCCAAGGGAGAGCGTACCGAGATCAGACAGTCTTACCGGCTGCCCGCCTACATTGCCTACTACTAACTCCGCGAGCTCTTCAAGGCTTGTGGCGCGGCTTTGCGTTCTGATCACAAGTGAGTCGGCGCCTGCTCGCACTCGCCCAACGCTTCCATTCATATTGGCTTCGGCCAGAGCTGTTTCGAGTTGATTTAAACTAAACCCATAGGCAACTAAGCGCGATAAATCGGGCGCGAACTGAAATGTTCGAGTAAACCCGCCTAATACGTTCACATCGGCAACGCCGGCTACGGTACGAAGTACAGGGCGTATTTGCCAATCGAGAATATGCTTGCGTTCTTGCAGTGAAAGATTTGGGTTTTCAATGGTGAACATAAACATTTCAGACAAAGGGGTACTCATAGGCGCGAGCCCGCCTTCGGCAATGGCTGGCAGTAAATTGGCCACACTTGCTAAGCGTGCACTTACTTGCTGCCTGGCCCAATATATATCTGTACCTTGTTCAAAATCTAGCGTTATGGATGTAATGGCGTATTTCGTGGTTGAACGCAAAATGGTTTGGTGTGGAATACCTAGCAGTTCAGTTTCTATGGGCTGGGTTATTTGCGCTTCTACTTCTTCTGCGGTCATGCCATTTGCTTTCATGATGACCTTAACTTGTGTTGGCGATATATCAGGAAATGCATCGACAGGCAGGTTCAACCACGCGTTAATTCCAAAAGCAGTCAGCCCAATGAAAGCGCTAAGTACAAACAACCTCTGTACAAGCGAAAATTGTATAATTCGGGCTATCACTCCATCTCTCCTAGTCCAATAAGCACACCTTGCACTGCGCTTACCGATGAGGAAAGCACCGGCTGGTTATTAAGCTGTGGCGTTGCTTTGATTAAGAGCGCGTCTGCACCACTTTGCCCAACCACCTCTACGGGGATAACGTTAAGCACGTTACCAGAGCGCACGAATACCGACGATTGGCCGTTCAGGTAAAACACGCTTTGTGCTGGAATTTTCAAAGCTTTAAGCTGAAAGTGACCGCTGACTTGCGCGCGCTGGCCTAATTTCAGGTTGCAGCTTTCAGGCAGTGGCTCAGACCACACTGAAGTAAGATACTCGTTAACTATTGCGTCTGTACGCGCAACTTGAACCTGGCAGTTCGCGGTTTCTATTGCTGATATTAGGCTTGCTTCATCGGCGCTTACCATGGTCTTAATTCTGAGTGAATTATTGCTAATTATGCTGCCTAGCCGCGTTGCCTCTAGGTCTTTCTCACCGTTTGCGTATAAAAATAAGCCCGCCTCTGGGGCTACCAAATATCCAATATCATCATCTTCGTCTGACTCAAACATTTCAGCAAAATGGTCTAAGTGCCCCCAGGCAAGTTTTGCGTCGTAATAAGCTTGTGCGATAGAAAACCAGGTAGACTGTGATATGGCGTTCGCTTCAAATAAGGGCTTGTTCGCATTAAACCGTTTTTGGCTGATTTTAAGCAAAGCAGTTTTGGCTTTTAAATTTTCAGTAAAATGATGTACTTCACTGCCTTTTAGCATAGCTAACTTCTGCCCTTTGCTTACGGCTGTGCCATCGGCTACAAGGTACTGCACCTGCTGCGGCGTCATAGGCGCCATAAGATGCAGTTGCGATCCCGGAAAAGGCGCTACAATGCCCGTCGATACTGCCTTTTGCACGCTTTGTGAAGGCGCTGCGTTGACGTAGGTTAAATTCAACTTCCCAAGGCTATCGATTGGGACTTCGGTCTGAGCAATAGCTGGCAGCAGAAACAAACTTGTGAAAACAAAGGTGAATAATTTCAAAGCGTAACTCCTGCGATTTGATTAACTTTTGATATCGCTTCAGCGCGACGTAGACGATTAAGTGACAGCGTTAGCTTAAGCTCCTGCTGGGCGATAAGTTGCTCTAGCCAAAATGTTTTGGGCAACACGTTACCCTGCTGTTGGTACAGGTCGGTGATCTCTACACCCAATTCAACCTGCTCCTCTATATTGTTAATGGCTTCAGTAAGGTAGTTAACCTGTTGCAATGCGTCATTGAGCTGCGTTTGTAGGCGTGTGTACGTTTCTGCCAGTGCTTCGGTAAGTTCGTCGCGTGTTGCTTTCCATGAGGCATAATTGTTTGCAGAGTTGCCTTCGCCCATTGGCAGCGGAATATTAATACTCACACCAAGCAGGTTCTCATTGCCCGTTGGCCCCCTAAGTTGCCTTGCTATAACGCCTAGCACCCAAGGAGAAAGTGATTGATCAGACTGCGCCAGGTTCATATCAATCTGAGATTGACTCAGGGTAAGTAGCCTTAATTCAGGGTGTGTTTGCAGCTTGTTTTCAAGATCACCAGCTAAAGCTTCGATAACTTGCTCTGGTAATACATCAGTACCCGTGACCTGTTTGTATTGTTTCCGCGCCTTCTCTAACGCCATTTGCGCTTTTTTCAACGCCAATTGCTGTGAAAGCTTTTCCTGCTGCCACCTTAATGAGGCGATGCGGTCGAGCTCGCCAGTTTTTGCTAAGCCTGCTATTACACCGTCTAACGACGCAATCCACTCTTGCTTTTTTAAAAGCCCATCTACTTCGGCTTTTGCAAAGAGACGCTGCCACAGTGCCTCTCTTATTAAACCGCTTGTCATGAGTCTGAACCGCGTTTCCTGAAGGTTATCCAGCGCGTTGGTAATAGACAACTGCTGAGCGTCTAGCTCTCTGCCTGCAGGTGACCGAAAGGGAAAAAACACCCCTACTTCATATTCATCGGTACCGCCTTGTGTATTGCTTGGCAGTGCAATAAGCTGCAAAGAGGCTGGCCCTTGTAACCAACGATTGATGCTTTTAACGTTATCCTGCAATTTTTCGGGGTTAACGTTATAGATTTGCTTTAAGCGCTGTGTAGTATTGTTGGTGATAGCACTTAACGTTTCAGCCGCCACGCTGCTGATTGAAAATAAGCTCGACACGAGAAAACTTAAAAGGATGAACAGATAACGGGTATTCATAAGCAGACGCCAGAGAAACTAATACCTTTAGTATTCTCCTTTATATGTCTCATCGTCATTAGACATATGTCCCATGAAGCCTTAACTAACTGTTTTTAAAGAAAATGAAAGATAAAGTAATTACTAGCCTTTTATTGCTTATCATGTTTTTAAACTTCAGAGATGTCATGGTCGATTTGTCACTGAATGTGCCTACTTCACACATTATCGAAGAATCGATGATTGTGTTACTTGCGGGTTTGATGGCTGTTTATCTTATCTTTGATATGCGTAAACGCACCCGAAAAACGAAGCTGTTACTCGCCGAGCTGAATACCGCCAATGCACGATTGAGTTCTATGAATAACAAGCTGCGAAATGTGAAAGCGCAATACTTGCACGAGGTCGAAAATCAGTTCAATGATTGGAGCTTAACCCCGAGCGAAAAAGAGGTAGCCTTATTCATGCTAAAAGGCTTAAGCACTCAAGAAATTGCAGCGGCAAGAAATACAAAAGAGAAAACCGTTAGACAACAAGCATCGGCAGTTTACGCAAAGTCTCAACTTGAAGGGCGCTATGCACTAGCCGCTTGGTTTTTTGAAGATATTCTTCAACAAGAAGATAAAGCGGCATAGCATTTCAAGTAAAGCCTGAAACTTTCAATATTGTTTAGACCCCTTACGAAAAAAAGCTTACAACAGTAGTGATTAAGCGGAAGCTTGGCAACTAAAAGCCAAGGCTTCCATTTCGCTACACTAATACGTTAAGTTCTTAAAATTGCTATTTAGTAAGCGCTCCGCTACCTCAACGGGTTTAGCAACGGTAATTCCTTCTATTAGTGCATTGTCAGAACCCGGTTTATTAGGGAGATAAAGTGGGCAAAGCTCTACTTTTGCTCCTAACTGAATTAACTTTTTAAGCATCATCGACGGTGAGGCGTCCATTGGCTTCATCGGTTTTGTTTCAGTGCTGCTTAGTGCTAAATCGCCCGCAGAACCACACAACGTTATATGTGCCTCTTTTCCATGCGCCTTTATCGTTTGAAGCGATAGCACCATCGCCATCATCTGAGCTTGTTCATTTTCTGATGTAATGACTACTGCTAGACCGTCTACTAAGTCGCTCTCTTTTGCCTCAACGAGGCCTGAAGCGCTAGCTAAGAGCGCTCCTACAACAAGTGCTTTAAAAAATTTTTTCATCATTTCATTCCTATCTAATTTCATTAAACGATTAATCCGATGAAGCTATTCTAAAAAATATATTAGAAAAACCTCATGACTCACTATACATTAAATGTGTAAGTTAAATACACCTTTAAACAAAAGAGAGCTTAATCATGACGACAGAAACTCAAAACAACGTGACTTTTCCGCAACTTAACCGCCCTGCACCTGACTTTTGTGCAAAGACAACGCACGGTCAAAAGTCACTTTCTGATTACAAAGGCAAGTGGTTAGTACTTTTCTCTCACCCTGCTGACTTCACTCCAGTATGTACTACTGAATTCATCGGTTTTGCCAATGCTGCTGACAAGTTTGCTTCACTTAATACTGAGCTACTTGGCCTTTCTATTGACAGTACGCATTCGCACATTGCTTGGGTTCGCAACATTAAAGAGAAGTTTGGCGTAACAATTCCTTTCCCAATCATTGCTGATTTGTCGATGGAAGTAGCGAAGGCTTACGGCATGGTTCAGCCTGGTGCGAGCGACACGTCTGCGGTTCGAGCAACGTTCATTATCGACCCAGAAGGTATTCTTCGCGCTATGGTGTACTACCCAATGAGCAACGGTCGAGCAGTCGATGAATTCGTAAGATTGGTTGAAGCGCTACAAACCAGCGATGCAAACAGCTGTGCTACCCCTGAAAACTGGAAGGTTGGTGAAGAAGTAATTGTACCGCCTCCTCACACTATCGAAGATGCCGAAGGTCGTGAGTCTGCGGGCTACAACTATGTCGACTGGTACTTCTGCAAAAAAGCGCTGTAAGTAAAACGCTTTTGTTGGTGGCATGAAAGCATGCCACCTTTTTCAAAATTTAGGAGATCACCATGAATATTGAAATTACTTCTTTCTTAGATAATGACAGTGAAACCTTCACTTACGTTGTTGAGGATAAAGCTTCTTCAAAAGCGGTAATCATCGACCCAGTATTAGACTTTGACTATAGCGCGGGCCGCGTGCATACCGCCAGTGCACAGAAAATTGCAAATTTTGTAGATGAACGGGGCTTGTCAGTTGAATGGGTTTTGGAAACCCATGCTCATGCTGATCACTTGTCAGCCGCTCCATTTTTTAAACGCAAATATAACGCCAAAATCGGCATCGGCGCACGCATTACTGAGGTACAAAAAATATTTAAAGCGCTGTTTAATTTAGAGAAAGAGTTTTTACCTAACGGTGCTCAATTCGATAGATTATTTGAAGAGGGTGATGTTCTTGAAGTGGGTAACATGCGCTTTGAAATCATGCATGTTCCGGGTCATACGCCAGCAGACGTTGCCTACGTACTTAATAACGAGTCGGTATTTGTGGGTGACACTATGTTTATGCCTGATGTGGGCACCGCAAGATGTGATTTTCCAGGTGGAAGTGCAACTACCCTCTATGACTCTATACATCGCATTTTGGCATTACCCAAAGAAACCAATATCTACGTTTGCCATGATTACCCTACTCAACATCGCACCCATGAAAGTAAAGTAACGGTTGGCGAACAGCGGGAATACAACATTCACGTCAAAGACGGCGTTTCAAAGGATGAGTTTGTAAAAATGCGTGAAGCTCGGGATGCGACGTTAAGTATGCCCAGACTTATTTTGCCTTCTATTCAAATTAACGTAAGAGCCGGTGAGTTACCGCCGCCTGAAAGCAATAACGTTAGTTATATCAAAGTACCTATTAATCAGCTGTGAGGTGAATGATGAAAACGCCAAAGGTATTCATTAGCGAAGTGAAAGCTGCGGTTGAGGAAGTAACGGTAGACGATTTAATGGTGGCACTGACCCAACCAGACGTCATTTTGATTGATGTTAGGGAAAGTGAGGAGTATCAACACGGTCATATTAACGGCTCGGTTAATTTTCCTAGAGGCATACTTGAAGCAAAAATATGCAGCCATCCGCTCCTTGTACATCATTGCGAGGAGCAAGATGCGATTAACGACTTGGCACAGCGCAGTGTTTACTTAATTTGTAAGACAGGCGGCCGGTCCGCGTTAGCCGCTAAATCGTTAACTGATATGGGCCATAAGTATGTGTTTTCTGTGGCAGGGGGCATGGATGAATGGCAACGTAAACAGCTGCCAATAAGTCATTAATGTGCACGGTACAGTTGAGATACCTGATGAGACAGCAGTTCAAGCAAAATGTCTTTAGTTAAGCTTTCTACCCTGTCGTTGGGTTTAGTTCTCATATTCTTACCTAACACTGTAATAGCAAATAAAACACCCGAACATAGCGTTAGAATAACGACTAATGTTCGGGTTAGATACGAATACGTAAATAATCAATTGCCTGAATCTAACGCAGCTGACGATGCGGTCGTAACAAGAATATCCACACATGCTGCTTACCAATATGGTCCACTTCAGTTTGAGGCTGAACTCATGGACAGCCGGATTTTCAAACAGGGCCAATATACGCCAGTGGGTACAGATGATTCTAATGCGTTAGAGCCCGTACAACTCGCTGCGTCTTGGCGAGGTGTAGTAGACGACGAAAATTTAGAAACGATTGCGTTAAAAGCATGGACGTGGGAAGCAGGCGCCTTATAGCCAGAAATAGATTCAGGAATACGCTCAATACCTTCGACGGCGTAAAAATTGATGCCTCTCTATCAAACCTATCAATTACGGCGTTTTATACCTTCCCTGTTACCCGAAAACCTACTTTAGATATTCATCAAAGCATTAATGATAGGGAGCTCGACTCATCAAGTTCAGACGTGCGTTTCTATGGAATTCATGCCAGCCTAAAAACATCTGTTGGTGACGTCGAATTTTACGGGCTTCAAGATCAAGACTCACTAAATAGAACACAAAGACAAACCTTCGGTAATCTGGCCAACATAAAACTTTCACAACAATTAGGTATAAATTACGAAGTAGCTCTACAGCGCGGAGATTATCGATCACAACCCATTAGCGCTAACTTTTTCCACATAGCGCTATCTTCAAGGTTCAATCGAGCTAACGTGAGTGTGTTTTATGATTTTGCATCGGGTGATGACACGCCAACAGACTCGTTTGAAGGTTTCAGCACACTGTTTGGTGCAAGAAGGTTCGAGTATGGGCCAACAGGTATTTTTGGCTTATTTGCGCGCAGCAATATGGCATCGATGGGCGTTTCGTCTGACATTCAATTAAATGAACGCAATCACCTTTTTATGCAGATACGTGCGTTCGATATACATCGAAGTAGCGTTTCAGGTCGTTTGAACGGCGAATTACTCGGTAATGGTGACTTTCTAGGTACGCTGTCTGAGCTACGTTTTCGAAGCAAAATAGCTGAAAGCGTGCAATTTGAGTCAGGAATAGCGCTTGCCAATCTAAACAGAAAAGTGGTCACAGGCGAACGACTCACTAGTTACGCCTATCTGCAGGCTAGCTATGCTTTTTGAGAGCCCCAACAAAACATTAAATATAGTTAACACACAAATTAATATGTATATTTAAAATATACATTTAAGAAGTTAGAGCGTAAAATACCGTTATCAGTCCTAAATAGGGTGAATTAAAAACCCTGTTGCGTTTATCTCTAAAGAGGCCAGCATTATGGAATTAGATCCTCTCGTACTGTCGAGAATACAGTTCGCATTTGTGGTGTGTTTTCACGCCATATTCCCAGTGTTTACGATTGGTCTGGCAAGTACTATTGCTGGATTTGAAACACTTTACTTCAAAACTGAAAACCCAATTTGGCAACGTTTGTCAAAATTTTGGATACAGGTTTTCGCCGTTGTTTTCGGCATAGGCGTGGTTTCCGGTATTGTTATGTCGTTCCAGTTTGGCACAAACTGGAGTAATTTCTCGTACGCCACCGCTAACTTCTTGGGGCCCGTTCTAAGCTACGAAGTTATCACTGCTTTCTTCTTAGAAGCGGCGTTTCTTGGCGTTCTGCTTTTCGGTCGAGAAAAAGTACCGCAAGGCGTTCATCTTTTTGCCGCTATTATGGTGGCAACAGGAACGTTTATTTCTTCATTTTGGATATTGTCAGCCAACTCTTTGCTACAAACCCCAGATGGCCTAGAGCTTATAAACGGCATTTACCACGTTAAATCCTGGGCTGACGCATTATTTACTGCTTCTTTTGGTTATCGTTTTGCTCATATGGCGCTAGCGTCATTTCTTACGGCCGCCCTTGTTGTTGCTGGCGTAAGTGCATGGTTCATTTTGCAAAAACGCGAACTAGAAGCGAATAAAAAAGCGCTGTCAGTAGCTTTATGGTTCTTATTGTTCCTTGCACCACTTCAAACTGTAGTAGGAGACTTCCATGGATTAAACACTATGAAACACCAGCCTACGAAAGTTGCTGCGATGGAAGGTAACTGGGAGACCAGCACTGGAGTACCGCTACTTCTTTTTGCTATTCCAGATAAAGAAGCGCAAACCAACCACTTTGAATTAAAAGTTCCTAAGTTAGCCAGCTTCATACTCACCCATGACTGGGACGGTGAAGTACCCGGATTAAAAGCAGTGCCAAAAGAAGAACAGCCGCCTGTGTTTGTCGTATTTTGGTCATTCAGGGTCATGGTTGGGCTTGGACTGCTGATGGTGTTGTTCGGTGTGTGGGGGCTTATTTATAGAATGGGCGGCAAAATTTATACATCGCCAGTGTTCTTACAAGGCCTTAGATTGATGAGTATAAGCCCATTCTTTGCGGTTCTAGCCGGATGGATAGTGACCGAAACAGGAAGAGCACCTTGGCTCATTTACGGCCAAATGACGCATGCAGAAGGATTAACGCCTTCGTTAACCGGTGGCATGGCATTATTCTCTCTAATTGGGTATGTGGTGGTGTACGCACTGGTATTCAGCGCGGGTATTTACTATTTGCTTAAAGTGTTCAAAGGCGGACTTGAAAAAGCTAACGCCCCTCATGAAATGGATGAAGTAGAGCGTCCTGCACGTCCATTTTCAGCTGGCCACGTGGCTATTGATGGAGACTTATAAAAATGGAACCAACATTTGATTTAACCTTAATTTGGGCAGGCATCATTGGTTTCGGGATCATGATGTACGTGCTAATGGATGGCTTTGATTTAGGCCAAGGCATTTTGTACCCCTTCGCACCCGACGAACAAGCACGTGACAAAATGATGAATTCTGTCGCCCCAGTGTGGGATGGCAACGAGACTTGGCTAGTATTGGGAGGCGCGGGACTACTCGCGGCCTTTCCGTTAGTTTATTCGATCTTTTTACCCGCTCTTTATATTGGCGTGTTTTTAATGCTAGCAGGCCTTATTTTCAGAGGCGTAGCCTTTGAATTTAGGTTCAAGGCGAAAACGTCTAAGTACTTATGGAGCTATTCATTTTCTATAGGGTCATTCGTTGCGTCGTTCGCGCAAGGAGCGGTAGTAGGCGCCTATATTCAGGGTTTCGAAACTGAGGGTTTCGCTTACTCAGGTGGCCCCCTTGATTGGTTGACGCCGTTTACCGTATTAACAGGTTTTGGTCTTGTTGTAGGCTATGCGCTTCTAGGCAGCACCTGGCTTATCATGAAAACAGATGGTGCGGTACAACAATGGGCATATAAAATTACGCCTAAGTTGCTTATCGCTCTGCTTGTTGTATTTGGTGTAGTGTCTTTCTATACACCATATGTGGATAGCACAGCAATGGTCAGATGGTTTGAAGGTTTTAGTATTATTTGGGCACTTCCGGTATTGGTATTATGGTGTGCCTATGTAGTATTTCGTTCGGTTAAAAAGCAGCAAGATGGTATGCCTTTCGTTGCTACCATGGGCATCTTCTTGTTCAGTTACCTTGGTTTACTAGTTAGCAAATGGCCTTATATTGTTCCACCAAATTTTACTATTTACGACGCCGCGTCTTCTTATAATTCGCAACTGTTTCTGTTGTTAGGTTTCTTGTTTGTTATTCCCATTGTATTAGCCTATACCAGCTGGACCTATTGGGTATTCAGAGGAAAAGTGGGCGACGCTGGTTACCATTAATCATGACTAGTAGTACCCGAAGCGCGCCTGACAAAAAAGCTGTACCAGGCGCGCAGTTTTTAAAAGAGCAAGTAGCCAGCCAACGCTCCCTTTTGAATCAATCAGTGTTTTTTGGTTCGATAGGGTCAGTGCTTATGATAGTGCAGTGGCTGTTGGTTGCACTAATTGCACACGACACGCTGGTTAACCAATCCCTTCTCAGTAGTATGCCTGGCTATTGGCTGTTTCTTCTTGTCGTGAGTGTTGTGAAACCATTATTCACATGGAAACAAACTAACCTAGCGCAAGACGCAAGCGCCAATGTAAGAAACCATTTAAGGAAAACATTGCTTAAACGGTGGAATACTACCAGCCCCATGGCGTTACAGAGTTTGTCTAGCGGTGCGTTGGCATCGCAATGGGTTGAAGACATCGAAGCTACCGACGGCTATTTTTCCCGTTATTGGCCTCAACAAATGCTTGCTGTTATAACACCTCTGCTCATTCTTGTTACTGTCGCCTATTTGAATTGGCTTTGTGCCGTTTTGCTCTTAGTATCGGCGCCTCTCATTCCACTTTTCATGATCTTGGTTGGCATGGGCGCTGAACATGTGAATGAAAGGTATGCGTTGTTACGCCAGCGATTAGCTGGGCACTTTCTCGATCGTGTCGCAAACCTTTCAACTATTGCGCTTTTGGGGGCTCAGAAAAGTATGTCTGATGAGGTCGCTAAGCGCGGTGACACGTATCGTAACATTGTTATGAAGACACTTAAGCTGGCGTTCCTTTCTTCAACCGTGCTGGAGTTTTTCACCAGCGTAGCCATTGCAAGCCTTGCTATTTATATTGGTTTTTCACTTTACGGGGCAATTAATTGGGGGCCAGCACAGTCGTTAACGCTATTTTCAGGGCTTGGCATTTTACTGCTTGCTCCCGAATTTTTTAAGCCTCTGCGCACGCTATCTACTTACTATCATGACAGAGCCAGCGCTTTAGGCGCCGCCAATAATATGGTGTCTTCACTTCAGCACTTGGAAGAACAAGAAGTGGTATTAGGCTACAGCGATGGCAGACAGGTTACAGCTTCAAGTGAAGTTACTCGCTTAACACTTAAAGACGCCGTAATTGGACATAACGGCAATAAAGAGAAAAGGTCTGCCCTCGATTTTTCTTTTTCCGGGCGAGGTTTACTGGTTTTTTCTGGCGAATCGGGGTGTGGTAAAACCACCCTTCTCAACACCATTGCAGGTTATTTACACCCAATGTCGGGCAGTGTTGAACTAACACTTAAAGAAGTGCACTCCATTGCCTATTTGCCTCAGAAAGCATGGATTAAAAACGCTACCGTTCGAGAGAATTTATCCGTTTCGTCCTCCTCTGCATCAGATGAAGATATGTTAAGGGTTCTTAAAAAGCTTGAGTTGTCAGACGAGCTTTTAACGCATCATAGCGGGCTAGACACAGTGATAGGTGAACACGGACAAGGATTATCTGGCGGGCAAATGCAGCGTATTGCGCTAGCGAGAGTACTATTAGACCCACCCGAACTCATTTTGCTTGATGAGCCCACGGCAAGTTTAGACATAAAAAGTAGGCTCGTAATTATAGAGGCATTAGACGAGCTTAAAAGCCGCGCCCTTGTAGTGGTTGCAACACACGACTGTGAACTTGTTGCAAAAGCCAGTAATCATTTTGACTTAACCAATAAGGCCTAGCGGTAATATGAAGTTTTGGTTTTCAATTATCTTTAAGAATGAACGTAAACGCCTGCTAATTGGGCTCTTTTGGTCGTTTTTTACCATGCTTTCTGGCGTGGGGTTACTGGCGCTTTCTGGTTGGCTCATTACTGCCACGGCGTTAGCTGGAATAGCCATAGGTGCGGGTTTAATTGTAAAGCTTGATATGTATATGCCGGGCTCTGGGATCCGTTATTTTGCCCTTAGTCGGACCATTGGCCGATATATTGAAAGACTATACAATCACGATACTATATTGAGACTAATTGCGACATATCGCGTCACGATATTTAATGCGCTCTCCCATAGGCCACTTCACGATGTTAGGCAAACATCCGACAGTGAGTGGCTAAGCCGGCTCACCTCAGACTTAGATGCCCTTGATAGCATATTAATTCGTTACACTATTCCAACCCTAGCCACAGGGCTTCTTTTGGGTGTGATAAGCGTATTTTTGTGCTTTATCTGGTTTGAGTTTAGTGTTGTTTTTCTAATTGCTTCAACGCTAGCCTGGTTACTTCTTATATTGTTTTCAATACGGCAAACCAAAACCGCTGCCTCGCAAGCCATTTCGCACTTAAATCACACGAGAGAAACCTTGATTAGCCATCTCAAGGGCGCATTTGTGCTCAATAGCCAGCATTTGATGAGTTATCACTCACAAGATACTACCCAGGCACTCTCGCTATTTGAGCAGCATCACAATAATTTGCAAAAACGTATTGCTCGAATTCAGATGATAACCGATTCAATATTTGGTGTTGCCCTAGTAGCTACTCTTTATGCCAGCTTATGGGCTGTAAACCACCACGTTATTGAGGGGCCAACAGCTATCATGTTGGCACTTTTGTTCGTTGGCGTGGCTGAACTATTACAAGCCACACCAGAGCAGTTCAGTTCGTGGGGAAAAACCGACTATGCAAGTAAGCGACTATCCACATTGGCCAGTGAAAGCTGTGATAACGATAGCACTGATATTACGGCAGTAAGCGAGGTGTCATGCGAGGTAAGTAATCACCCACATATTCCCGCGAGTGCGTCACGCAAGATAAGTTTTAATTTGAATGATAGCCCCCCTCTTTTTATCACAGGCCGATCTGGATCGGGCAAGTCAACATTAGCGAAGCTTATGTTTAAGCTTGTACCGTTAGATAAATCGAACGCTAGCGTAATGATAAATAATATATCAGTACAAAATATTTCGTCAGACAGCTTGTATCGCCACTGTGCCTATCTAGAGCAAACCTCTTCATTACTGTCTGGCAGTTTGTACTACAACTTAACATTGGGTCTTGAAAGCATAGAAGACAGTAGAGTGTTCGATGTACTCTCGCTAGTTGAGCTACAAACGTGGGCTGATTCGCTTCCCGAGGGATTGAATACTTGGTTAGGTGAAGGTGGAGCAAAGGTCTCAGGTGGACAAGCGAGACGTATTTGTTTGGCTAGGCTACTACTTAGAAGCCCTGAGCTTATTGTATTAGATGAGCCATTTAATGGGCTTGATAGCGCTATGGCAGAGCGCATTTTCATGCGTATATTGCCTTGGCTTACGGCACGAAAATCTATTGTTTTACTTCATGAAGCACCCTCGTTTATCGAGCAGCAAAGTATTGATTACCATTCACTTAATGTGGATTTATCAGCAGCGTAAAACATGAGCCGTCTTTTATTTAATTTCCCCTTTTATGCATTATAGGCATCTTGAATCCGCCTGCTTAGAAGCCAGCCTGCGGCATAAAGACCCACTGAGAAAATAAAATGGGATAACAGTACCTTCGACTGAAGCATGGCGGGGTTAGGTGTGTGTAAGCCTGCGATACCATATCCCATTCCTGGATACATAAGAAAAAAAGGAATACTGCACGTTGCAAAACCCACAATAAACGCTGGCAAGAAAGATGGTTTCAGCACCCATTTAACGCCGGTAAAAATGAGCATAAGCAAAGCGAACCCGATGCCGATTGCGTAATGCCCAACCCACCCCAACATTAATTCACCTGCTTTTGGTGGCGCGGCTTTAATTGATTGATGAGAAAATACGCCATCTGTCATGTAAATAACCCACCGTCCGATAAATTCATACCGCGTTAGTGGCTTATCTAGAATAATGTGTTGTAGATAGTTCACAGCATCCAAAAAAGCGGTTGCTGCTATACCTAACACTACCGATAGAATAAGAAGTGAGGTTCTGTCATCTTTGTTTGCTAAAGTGATACTCATGGTCAATTACCTAAGTTGAGCCGACAGGCTAAGCTGAATATTCCTACCCATACCTAATGCATAGCCCTTGTAGGTATCTAAAAAGTCTCGATAAGCCTCATCAGTTACATTATTTACTTTTACGCTAAGCGTAACTGGATGCTTGTTTATCTGTAACTGTGTTGAAGCACTGAGGTTTATCAAATGATATTGTTCTGTCGATGCGGTACCAAAAGGGAGAAAATCGTACTGAGCAAAGGGTTCAAATTTTCCTGCAATCGACTTGTTGTTTTTGTATTCGTGCTCGATAACCAAATTTATATCGCTAAATAATGATAGTTCGCCAAAACTGTAGTTAATTCGCTGATAAAAGCTATTTGCTGGCATTAGTGGCAGCTCAGTACCAACACTAGCTAGTTCACTGTTGATAATATTGGCGTTAAACTCCCAGTCGATATGTTGGGTTATTTTGAAGTTTGCGCCTATCTCAACGCCCTCTATTTGGGCGTCTCCCTGCCTCATTTCAAACAGGGGCAAACCAGACGGCTGATGCGTGGTGCCGGTATCAGCTTGGTAAATGTAGTCTTGAAACTTATTTTGATAAAACGTGATAGATGCCTGTATATTTTGACTTATGTAGTTCAACCCAACTTCTTTGTTGAACGAGTATTCTTCTACTAGTTCGCTGTTGCCAGTTTGATAAGCCGCAACACCACCATGTACACCACCCGCATATAAATCAAAAATAGATGGGGCTCTAAACCCTCTTCCTATTCGTTGAATGAACAGCCAGTTATCACTGAGTTTCCAACTTAAACTCATAGATCCGGTTAGTGCCCTCCAGACTCTACGGTCAAAGTTATCAACCCACTGCTGACTTTCGTTCTGTGGCTCCAATACTATTTTGTCCCATCGGACACCCAATTCGGCAATGAGAAAATCATTTTCAAACTTCTCGTAAGCATATAAGGCTATGTAGTCTATCGACGCATCTGGGACCAAGGTGCCAACGTTGGTTGTCTGATCTTTGTATATGTATTCAGCACCGAATTGACCTTTCCACGCTGTACTGTAATCATGCTCAAAAAGCAGCTTACTTTGGGTGCGCACTAACTCAATGTCTAAATCGCTGTTGGCGTTGCTTAACTTTTCGAATGATATTCCTGTGCCAGCAGCGCGCTCATTCTTCTGCCAATTAAGAATAAAATGAACATTCCATTGGTCAGAAAGGTGAAGGGCCATATCAGACAAGACATTCTTGTTGTCTAGATGCTGGCCTGTTGGCACATTATTAGGTTGAAGAAAATTCTGCTCGTTCGAAAAACCGGTGTACCTTACCGTCCAATCGAAAGCATCTGAAACGAACCCGCTAGCCAAACTGATACTTTCAATATCAAAGTTAGTAAACGGTATTTCGCCTGAAAAGCGAGGGAGGCTGCTGACACTCGTTGAATTAATATCTGCAGAAGGTGTTTCAAAGTTATCAGCTTTTTCACGGTGATATGAAGATGCCCACCCCCACTGTGCTTTACCGCCTTCTGCGTGTAAAGACGTACCGAGCTGATCGTTATTAGTGCCGTATTTAAAGCTCAGAAGGGCAGAAGACAACATTGATTCGCTGTACAAGGGAACTTGAGCGCTTATTACATTAACGACACCACCCATAGCATCTGACCCAAAAATAACACTCATAGGCCCGCGTACCACATCTATTCTGTACGCATTAACCGGATCAACAGTTGGTGCATGTCTAATTCCAAACTGTTGAAAGTCTTGAGGCACGCTATCTTGCAACACTCGCACGCGGTTCCCTGTTAAGCCCCTTATCACTGGCTTTCCCGCTTGCCCGCCTGTACTTACCGTATCTACTCCGACCATATGTGCAATTGAGTCGCCTAAAGAAAGGCTGTGATGCCATAACTTGCTTTTACCACTTAAAATAGACGCGGCTATTGCAGTTTCTTCTACTTTCAGTGCCATTGGCGAACCCGTAACGCGGACCCGTTCGATCTCATGCAGATGATTATGAGATTGTGGGGTATCTTGTGCATTTACAAGAGAGCTGATTATTAATCCGATCACGCTCATGGTTACTTTCTTGCTCATTTCACCCTCTCAAACGTTATAACATATCAATGCATGGAAGCGGCTTATCGAAAAAAAGTGCCACCTCTGAGAGGTGGCCAAGTAGTTTCGACCATATCCAAAATGGAAAAGACATGAAGTGCCTTGTAATAAGTTAGGCAACTTCCTGTTTTGAACTGCGCTAACTCACTACGCCTCTATAATATATATCTCAAATACACATTACAATATTGAATAAAGAATTATTTATATTTTTGCTTTTAGTTTTGAAAATTGGAGGAGTGTGAGAGATAGGAACAAGCAGCATTTTATTTAGCATCGCCCTTTAAAAAGCGGTGCTTACGTAAAACTCAAGTGCAGTCCATTTTCTAAAATAAAAAAGCTCTAGCCTTTCTAACGGGCTAAAGCTTCCTGTCGAATTTAATGGCGAGTTACTTATTAATATGCTGAGTTTCTGGTTTAGCCAGCCATTCTCTGCCTTTCAGCATGCCTTCCCAATAAATGGGTGGAAGCAACTTTTCTTTTAAATACCATGCTAGGCGCGACGGTTTCGTACCGTCAAGCACCCACGTCGGCATACTGTTAAGGATTTTTCCGCCGTAGCCAAATTCGGCCAATATCACTTTACCTCGCTCTACAGTAAGCGGGCAGCTGCCATAACCGTTGTAGATGGCTTTATCTGTTTGCACACCGCGCTCGTAAAGCAAGTTATTGGCAACCACTGGGGCTTGCATGCGCGCCGCCGCGGCTGTTTTAGCATTAGGCGCGTTTATGGCGTCGCCAAGGGCAAAAATATTTTCAAACGACTTGTGTTGCAGCGTTGACTGGTCGACATCAATCCAACCAGTGCCATCAACAAGCGGGCTAACTTTGATAAAATCTGGCGGAGACTGGGGCGGAACCGCGTGCAGCATGTCGAACTCAGTTTCAACGAGCGGGGCGTCTGGGTCTGCCACCTTCTTGAATGAAGCCACTTTTGCTTTACCATCAACCTTTACCAACTGGTGTTCAAAGTTAAGCGTTGCGTGGTATTTTTTAACGTATTCCATAAGTGCCGGCACGTATTCTTTTACACCAAAAAGTACGGCACCCGTGTTGTAGAACTCAACGTTAATATCGTTTAACACGCCTTCTTTAAACCAGTGGTCGCACGACATATACATGGCTTTTTGCGGCGCACCTGCACACTTAATTGGCATTGGCGGCTGTGTAAATACTGCCTTCCCCTTTTTAAGGTTTTTTACCAATTCCCATGTGTAGGGCGCCAAGTCAAAACGGTAGTTTGACGTCACACCATTTTCACCTAGGGTTTCGCTTAAGCCTTCCACTTTATTCCAATCTAGCTTAATGCCGGGGCAAACCACCAAGTGTTCATATTTAATGGTACGGCAACCGTCTACCACTATCATGTTTTCTTTTGGTGCAAAGGCCGCTACGCCGGCTTTTATCCATTTAACATTATTAGGAATAACAGAGGCCACAGTGCGCACGGTGTCGTTAGCGTTAAATACGCCCCCGCCTACTAGCGTCCAGCCAGGCTGGTAGTAGTGCACTTCATTGGGCTCTACTATAGCGATATCTAAATCTGGGCATCGCGATTTCAAACTAGATGCAACAGCAACACCCCCCGCGCCCGCCCCTACAATCACTACCGCATGAGAGTGATCGGCATGGTCGCTGGGTGTTTCACCGCCGTTTTTTAGGCGTCGCACTACCCCGCTTAAGTCATAGCCGGCTTTCTGCGACATACAGAGTATGTCTTCATAAGAAAGCGTTTTGGTTGCGGTCATGGCCCATAGGGTAATAGAGCGTGTGCCTGTTCGGCAGTAGGCAAATACGGGGCCTTCTAGCTTTTGTAAGTTCGCTTCAAACGTTATTGCGTCTTGCTGGGTTACTTTTCCGCTAACTACTGGCTGATATACGCAGGGTAAACCCAGCGACGATGCTTTTGCTTCTATTTCCGCAAAGGTAGGCTGGTCTGCCCCTTCACCATCAGGGCGGTTACAGATAATAGATTTAAACCCTGCTGCTTTTATTGTCTCCAGATCATCCACTGAAATTTGAGGGCAGACAGATAGCTGTTGTGTTACGTTGGCATATTGCATAACTCACCCCTTCAAATGGCATTCACAGGAATTTTAATGAACTGCTTACCGCCTTCAGATTTTTCGCCGAACTGGCCGTTGCGAAGGTTTGCTTGAATGGCGGGTAACAGTAATTTGGGTACCGCAAGGGTTGCATCTCTTGCTTCGCGCTTTTCCACATATTCCTGCAGTGTTACTTCTGGTCGAATTTGCTTGTTCGTTTCCTTGGCCTCTTTAATAGATACCGTTGATAGCGGGGCGGCACCCTCTTTAGGATAATCATGACCAAGGTAAACAGTAGTATCGTCAGGCAGGGTGAAGAAGCGCTGAATAGTGTTGTAAAGTTGCTCTGCGCTGCCACCCGGGAAGTCGCAGCGCGCCGTCCCTAAGTTAGGGGCAAACATGGTGTCGCCTACAAATATTTTGCCGTCTACAAAGAAGCTTGCGCAGGCTGGAGTGTGCCCCGGCGTGTGCCATACTTTCACTTCATATTCGCCGATATTGAAGGTGTCGCCTTCTTCGAACAGCACATCGAACTGACTGCCATCGCTCGGCGTGTCGTTGGCCGTCTCAAATACATCTAGCCAGGTATCTAGCACTGTTTTAATACCTGAGCCAATACCAATTTTGCCGCCAATTTTAGATTTTAAATAGTGCGCCGCGGTAATGTGATCGGCGTGCACGTGGGTTTCTAAAATCCACTTATTTTTAAGCTGGTTTTGGTTAATGAAGTCGATAACTTTGTCGGCGCTTTCCATTGACGCGCGACCCGAAAAGATATCGTAATCGGCAACCGAATCTATCACGCCACACTCTTTGGAAGCGGGGTCGAATAGCACGTAGGTAAACGTGGCCGTTTTGTTATCGTAAAAGGTTTCAACGTTCATGGGTGTTCTCCTAAAGAAGTTCTTTGGTCATGATGAAAACGGCAATAACTAAAGTGAAGAATGCAAAGAACTTCTGCAAAGCTGCACCGTCTAGTTTTCCCGCTACCTTCGTGGAGACAGCCATCCCAATAAACGTGGCTACCAGCATAAGCGGCAGCAAAGGCATCTCCAATTGAATTCCGGTTTGTAGGTCGCCAATGAAGCCAAGCAACGACTTTAGGGCGATAATGAATAGCGACGCGCCCACCGCGTTCTTCATGGGCATGCCTAAAATAAGTACCAAGGCAGGTATAATTAGAAATCCCCCGCCCGCGCCGAGTATGCCGGTAACAACACCAACTACGGCGCCTTCAATAACTATCAGCCCAACGTTGGGTTGTTTATTTTCAATAACCTGGGTTGCTGGCGCCGATTTGCTGTAAGCCTTCTTTAACATCATGGCAGCGGAGGCCAACATCAGCATAGCGAACAGCACCATGATGCCCAGATTTTTATCTATGGTTAGCGATTGAAAAGCGATAGTTTCGGGAATGGCGGGCATTAGGAAAGCCCGTGTTAGATAAACAGCAATGATGGAAGGCACAGCAAATAAAATAGACGCTTTAACGTCAACTAAACCCTCTTTGAAATACCTTACTGCGCCGAATGCGGCTGTGGCCCCCACAATAAGCAATGAATAGCCGGTGGCGACGTCTGGCGTAACGCCCATTAAGTAAACGAGGATAGGCACGGTAAGGATTGAGCCCCCTCCGCCTATTACGCCTAAAACCATTCCCATAAGAACAGCAGCGATGTAACCAAGAATAATCATATCGACACCTTATTTCATTTTGATATATGATAGAACAAAATATACAATAAAGTATATTCTAAATATATATTTAATTTTTATGGTGCGGTAAAATTCAACGATTGAAACAATCGCTTTTTTAGATAACCCATGAAAATCAATACTTTTAGTAATTTAGCGTTTCGCGTTTTGATCTATCTCGCGTTACGAAAAAATCAATTGGTAAAGACAGGTGAAATTGCAGATGCGTACTTCGTATCTTTTAATCACTTAAAAAAAGTCATCACCTTGCTGATCGACAAGGGATACATTATTGGCACAAAGGGACGCGGGGGCGGCATTCGTCTGGCAAAAGATGCCAAGCTTATAAATATAGGTGAAGTGTTTAGGTTAACCGTAGAAGACGTGGCATTGGCGGAGTGTTTTGCATCACCAACGAATAAATGTGTTATCTCGCCCACATGTCGCTTGAAAACAATTCTTCAAGACGCAGCTGATAAGTTTATTAGCGAGCTTGACCAATTTACACTGCACGATTTGGTGAAAGACAGAGAAGGCGCGCTGGCGATGCATCTTGCCATCGATTTTATAGAAGTTGAATAGAAGTTTTAAGGCTTCTATCTGTACTGTGTTTATCCGCGATAGCGTTACTAACAGAGCATCGCACGAGTAGATTTAGGAGAGAGAATTGGAAAACTGGACATCAACTCCCTTTGAGCCGTTTGCCGGCTTGGCAGGCGGGCTGCTTATTGGTTCATCGGTGGTTTTATTACTGCTTACCCTAGGCCGTATCGCGGGTATTTCAGGTATTGCCGCAGGCGCAATGACAGAGCGCGGCGTTGAACGCTACTGGCGGCTAGCATTTTTAATAGGTGTTGTGCTATCTGCCGTATTTTATATTGGGTTTACCGGCGGTATGCAGGTTCAAACTCAAATGAGCTCGGCATGGCTAGTTGTAGCTGGCTTACTCGTAGGTTTTGGTACACGCCTTGGCTCTGGTTGCACATCGGGTCACGGAGTGGCTGGCCTTTCAAGGTTATCACCCCGCTCTATTGTTGCCACGCTCACGTTTATGGGTGCGGCTGTACTTACCACCACAATTATCAGACACCTGTAAATTAACTGAGGAGAGAGAACATGAGAGTAATTATCGCCTCGCTACTTTGTGGGCTGTTGTTTGGCTTAGGCCTGTTAATTTCAGGTATGAGTAACCCTGCTCGCGTGCTTAATTTTTTAGATTTAAGCGCCAACTGGGATGCCACGTTAGCATTTGTAATGGGCGGCGCCATTTTGGTGGCTGCGCCAGGTATGTATTGGGTGCGCAAGCGCAACAAGCCTTTGTTTGCCGAGAAGTTTGATATACCAACTAGCAAAACTATCGACGCTAAGTTGATATTAGGCTCTGCCGCTTTTGGTATTGGTTGGGGTATCAGTGGTTTTTGCCCAGGCCCTGCCGTAGTTGCTATTGCGTCGCTTCAAACTGCTGTGCTGATGTTTGTAGGAGCGATGATCATTGGCATGCTGGCGCAGCATTGGTTGAAGCCTAAATCGGCTTAAAACATAACTGCCTCTTTATGCGGCTTTATCCCCTAGTGGGGATAAAGTCGTAATTGTCCCCACCAAGGGATAAACCGTGGCTGCCACTTACAAAAAGTGCAAATGGCTCACTTAACGATTTGCGGTTTTCCCTTTCAATAAGCCCACACCCAAAGCGGCCATGGTTACGGCAATAACGCCGTTTAGATAGTTGAAAAAGGCATAGGGTGCATAGTCGAGAACCTCAACCCCAAGGGTGGCAGAATAGAATGCTCCCGCTGTTGTCCAAGGAATAAGCCCTGTGGTCATGGTGGCGCCTTCTTCCACTGACCGAGACAACACGGCAGGGTCTAGCTTTTGTTGTTCATATTTTGCTTTGAATAACTGGCAATTTAATATGATTGAGATGTAGGCTTCGCCCATAGCCACATTGCCCAAAAAACCAGAGGCTATGGTTACCGCTATTAAGCTTGCTGTGCGCTTCACCCGTTTGATAATGCCCGCCAACAGCGCCGCTAAAAAACCCGCGCCGTGTAATATACCGCCTAGTGCTATTGCCATTAAGGCCAGAAGTAAAGTCCAGCTCATACTGCTGATGCCGCCCCGCCCTAATAGGGCGTCTAAATTCGCGATCCCGGTATTTTGCGGGGTGTTCTCCCAAAGAGCATTAAGCACATTAATGGTATTGGTGTTTTGGTAGAAAATAGCGATGATGACCGCAAGTAAAATGCTGAATGACATGGTGACTTCAGCCGGGACTTTTTTGATGCTTAGTACCGTAAGTAGCGCCAGAGGTAACAGTGTTATGTAGGGTGCAAGGTTATAGTGCTTGGCAAGCGCTGCTTTAATTTCAAATACCTGACCTGCGTTTAAACTTTCGCTTGCGTAGCTAAAACCTATCACTAAAAAAATGACCAGTGCGAGAAGGAAGCTAGGCACCGTTGTAAACAGCATGCCATACATATGCCGATAGAGGTTCGTGCCCGCACTCATTGCAGCGAGGTTAGTGGTATCAGAAACCGGCGACATTTTATCCCCAAAGGTTGCGCCACACACCACCATTGCCGCCACAATGGGAGACGGTATGTTCATGGCTTCACCAATGCCCGTTAGCACCACGCCCATAGTCCCTACGGTTCCCCACGATGTGCCTGTTGATACCGACATTACCGCACAAAGAATTAACCCCACTGCCAAGAAAACAGTGGGATTTAGCCAACTTAACCCATAATAAATAAGCGTTGAAATAGTGCCGCTTTGCATGAAGCTGGCGATAACCATTCCAATGAGTATGAAGATATAAATTGCCGGCATAGCCCGCGTTAATGCGCTTGTCATTAATTCGCGAATTTGCAAGTACGTGTATCCCAAACTAAAGGCATTCGCCCCAGCCCATAGCAAACATAAAAAGATAAGGGCGTGCAGGCTAATACCCAAGCCGAACAACCCACCTGCTATTAGCGCAACAATAGCGCTAAAACAAAGCAGTGACTGAGCAAAACTGGGATTACGTAAAGACTGAGGCGATGTTAGTGACACGTGGGTACGCTTAAAAGTGAAGTATTGAATTTCAGTATAACGACTTTGCGATGCGTTGTGATGACTTTCACATGCTTTAAGCTTGAGGGGAAACGTTCATGCCTTTTAAAGAAAATGGCCCGCCCTAGAGGATTCGAACCTCTGACCTCGGCCTCCGGAGGGCTAGCAAATAAAACATCACTAATTATCAATAACTTAAACAGCGTCATCGTTATCAAAAAAGCAACGACCACTCATGGTTTACAGAAACTGAAACGCCTAATAAGTAGGTTTCGCATTTTAATAGCGCAGAACCACCAGCACCGGAAGAAGTTGCTATGTTTCACTCTACTACCACCGCCACCAATACCTTGCTCAGCGCTTACGATGAGGGCGACGATATTATAGTGGTAATCAGCGGCAATAAGCCAAAACCTGATGAACGCTGTTTTAGTCGATACACTGGCCGTGGCGAGAGCTATCGTGAGCGGGGGGAGCGTGTTTACCCAGCTGGCTGATGAGATGGGGACCACCATCATGCCGATAGTCTGAGGAGGGGCAATCGCCCCCCACTCGCCTTATGACCTATTCGTATTTTTTCTTTTTGTCATGGCGATAGGCTGCCTGGATAGAATGCTGTTCCATGACGCTGCCAACATGCCTTTCTATTGACTCGCGTAGCCCTTCCATGGCGTTTACTTCATCCAGTGATGCCAGGCAATCAAGAATCCCCTGCGCCATGCTATCGACAGTATCGCCGGCTATAGAACGGCTTACCCCCACCTCAAAGGCGAATTCAATCAAATCTCGGCGCGTCGGGAAAGCTTTGCTCTTTCGCATTTTCAGCGCCATGGCGTTATCGATAGTCGGGTATATGAGCGTGTGAGTAACGTCATAAACTGGGCTCAGTTTTACATCAGTGTGATCTCGGTTGTATTGCAGTGAGAAGTTTTTAAGGTGGGCGTCACCGTTACCAATCAGACAATTAAAGGCCACCAGCGCAAACATCTTGTCTAATTCTTCAGTAGAATGCGTATTGCGGAGTGTAGCCTTCATAACATTCTCATAGGTGCCTCTGTACTTCTGGTCGCCGGTGCGCCCCATGAGCGAGGCATAGTCCTCTATACCGATTTTATTGCCTTCATCGTCGACGTCGAAACGTTCTACCAGGTAATGCTGCAAATCATCCGAGAGCCATACTCGGGGCGTAGTAAGGCCACAGTATTTAGCGCATTTCATACAGACGAACTCGTTTACCGTCAGTAGCGGGAACTCATCATCAAACGTTTTAACGATAACGTCTTTTTGTAAGATGGTAGAGCGGGATACCACCACTTTAGGCTGAACACCGGATGCCATCCCATTGAGGTAATAGCGTTCAAGCAGCTGAGGGAATAGGCTGTCTTTGCCATCCCAATGCAGTATGTCATCGATGGCGATGGGTTCGGGTTCTGGCAGCGCAATGCCAGCATCATAAGATAAGTGGCCGATACCCTTCGCCCCCATCAGCGCCAGCAGGTACATATCATCAACGTTGGCATACCGGATAAGTTTTTCCGAGATATACCGGCGCAGATAGCCCTCTGGCAAGTTTTGCGTGAATATCGGGTGTAGTGCGCCCCGCGTATACGGCTCAGGTTGATAAGGCATCGTTAACGATACCGGTAAATCCTGCCGGGTATATGTGTAGTTAAACTGGGCAGTCCGATTTAATATACCGGATAATTGCCCGGCCACATTGACCTTCAACTGGCGAACCTGTTCGGGCAGTCCGGCGAGAATGGAATTAGTCGTCATCGTAAATAGAATCCAGTTCATCTAATGTCGGGCGGCGATTAACGGGGGTGGCTGTTAATTCTAACCCCATGAGAGTTAAGTACCGCTCCAGCAGCTGCAGTGATCCCTGGTACCGGCCATTCTCGATACGTGATATTTGGGACCGGTCTACTTTAAGTTTGCTGGCAATGTCACCCTGGCTAAAATGCCGACGTTTGCGCTCAGCCATTAACTGGTTACCGATTGATTCTCTGCTCATCTTTTACACCAAAAGTGTGTTTATATATGCACAATCAGTACTATAAGCCAAAAGTGTGCATATATAAACACAATGAAACAAAGTAAAATGAAGTTTTTTGGGGGCAGCTTAGGTTAGTTCATGCTCTGGCTTTACATTGTTCAGCCAGTCCGCCAAGTCGTTCTGAATTTGCTTTAACGTATAATTACCGCTCGCATAACGGTCTTTCCCGAACGTTCAGATACCAACAATGAAGCAGGTCGCAATCAGCGAAAAATTAAAGAAAGCGGCGAGAAGCAAACTGGAGAGTTTGACTAACACAAAACTATCGGAAATATGGCCTACACGATGCCGTATGAAATGACGTCATCAAGAGACCTTTGGTCACAATCTGGTCACAGACTCATTTCTAAGGCTTTATGACCAAAAAAAGCAAAGGGCAAAAAAGAGGGAAATGGCCCGCCCTAGAGGATTCGAACCTCTGACCTCGGCCTCCGGAGGGCCGCGCTCTATCCAGCTGAGCTAAGGGCGGTTTGTACGAACAGTGTAGTCACTGTGTGGCACTTGCATTAGTGCACTACGATATTACACATAGGATGCTAACGGGCGTAATGATACTTATGGCACAGGCTGGCATCAACTCATTTATTAAAATCTCTTTAGACCGCTTGGTTCTAGTGTTAAAAATCCTTACTTTTTATAGGTAATTGGCCTCAAATAGTTGTTCAGACCCAATTTACCGTTATAATCTGGTCAGTTATATTTTAAACAAATTCATCCTTGCCTGGAGACAGATGTGAAATTAAAGACTTGGTTAACTGTGGCTGCTACTGCGCTAACTGTTTTTGCAGCACAAGCACAAGAAATGAGTAATGATGAAATTGCCGAGCGTATTAAACCGCTAGGTCAAGTACACGTTGCAGGTGCAGCAGCACAAGGCAGCGCGGCGGCAGCAGGCGGCGCAAAATCTGGTGAAGACGTTTACAACTCAGCGTGTGTTGCATGTCACGCAGCAGGCGTATTGGGCGCACCTAAGCTTCAAAATGCAGCTGACTGGCAGCCTCGTCTGGATGAGCGCGGTCTTGACGGTGTATGGCAAAACGCATTGAACGGTATTAACGCCATGCCTCCTCGCGGAACATGCGGAAACTGTTCTGATGACGAAATTAAAGCAGCGATCGAGTATATGATTGAGGGTATCTAATACCCGCACAATCCCTACAACTTGATGGAAAAAGTAGCGTTTTACCTGCTATTCGGGTAATTTAACCTGTTGGGGTAACGTTACTTTTTAACTGGCGAGCGGAATGTCAAAAGATTCGACGCAATATGAGTTGACGGAAGAAGAGTTGCGCGAACTTATACCGCAGCTTCAGCAACTCACCGACAAGTATAAGCGCGCTGAACGTGTTCAGAAGGCGCTTTTTGATATTTCTGAACTTGCCAGTTCTGTAAGCCACCTAAACCGCCTTTACTCCGCTATTCATGAAATCATTGCCGACTTCATGAACGCAGACAACTTCTTTGTTGCCTTTTACGAGCCAGAAACCCACGTTGTCGATTTTGCTTACTTTGTTGATGAGTTCGACGAAAAAACCGTTAGGCAATTACCCGCTGAACAGCTCATGGATGGCATGACCGGTTATATTCTGAAAACCGGCAATCATTTATTCTACAAACGCGATGACGAGGAACGTTTAGCTGCCGAATACGGTATTAAACTGGTAGGTTCACAACCCGTTGAATGGCTGGGCGTACCGCTAAAACGCGGCAGTCAAGTCATTGGGGCAATGGTAGTGCAAACCTATGATGAAGGCGTGCATTATTCACAAGAAGATTTAGAGGTCCTGCTTTTCGTTTCACAGCATATTGTGACCACGGTAGACCGAGTAAAAAATAGAGAGCTCACCGAGCGTACCATCCGCGAAAGAACCCGTCAGCTGCGAAAAATTAATGATGACCTACAGGAAGAAATTCTTGAGCGCCAGAAAGTAGAGTCGTTGCAACAAGCACTTTTCGAGATTTCTGAGCTTGCCGCTAATCTTGAAGGGGATATGGATGCGTTTTATTCCAGTTTGCATGAGATTTTGGCAAGGCTAATTAGTGCACCCAACTGCTATATAGCGATTCACAATAAAGAAGAGGACTTGTTAGAGTTCCCTTACTTTAGCGATACTAAACAAAGTGAAATTAATACCAGGCCCCTTGGGTTGGGGCTGACCGAGTTTGTATTGCGCTCTGGGCAGGCAGAGCTTATCAACCCGCCAAGGGTGCTGGAGCTTGCAGAGTCAGGAGAGATTGACGTCTCTGTAGCGCAAACGATGTTGAATAGCGCAAACTCATGGCTAGGCTCGCCACTTGTTGTTGATGGTGAAATAGCGGGAGTGATCGCAGTACAAACCTACGGAAAATTAGCGAAATACAATTTACGTGATCAAGAGCTTCTCCGTTTTGTATCTCACCATATTGCCGTTGCCATTGAGCGTAAGCGCAACACAGAATCAATGCAGCGCTATAACGTGCAGCTTGAAGAACGTGTTAAAGAGCGCACTGCCGAACTTAATCGCACCAACAAGTTCTTAAAACAGCAGATTGAAGAGCGTAAAGAAATTGAGCTTAAGCTTATTCACGATGCGCATCACGATGCCTTAACTGACTTGCCTAACCGTTCCATGTTTACCAGCCGCTTGGAGCTTGCCATAGCCAGCAAGCAACGTTACAGCGATAGCATGTTTGCGGTACTGTTTATTGACTTAGACAGATTTAAGGTTATTAACGACACCCTCGGCCACCACGCTGGCGACGAGTTCCTTATCGAAGTAGCCCGACGTATAACGCTGTGTATTCGCGGCCATGACTTGCTGGCCCGTTTAGGCGGCGATGAGTTTGTTGTGCTTCTGGATAACTTTGAAGATGAGGCTGACGTAGAAGAAGTCGCTAACCGCATTATTTCGTCTATTTCTGAGCCGTTTTTACTTGATGGCCGAGAAATGTATTCTGGCGCAAGCATAGGTATCGCTCATCTAGAGAGCTATTATCGCAGCGCAGATGAAGTATTACGTGATGCTGACGCTGCCATGTATCAAGCAAAGACTCTCGGCCGCGGTCGCTTTGTGATGTTCGATAAAAGTATGCGAGACAGGCTTATTGAAGAGCTTGAGCTTGAAAATGAATTTAGGCGAGCACTACGAGAAGAAGAGTTCGACTACTTTCTGCAGCCTGTCATCAAGCTTAACGATAACAGCACACTTTACAGAGAGATGTATGTCCGCTGGTCACACCCCGCTTATGGAAAGATAGCCAGAGAGCAATTCAGGCAAGTGGCCGAGCAAAGTGGGCTTACGTTAGACCTCGATCTGTTCCAGCTCACAAAAGCCTGCGAGTTGCTTAACCACTACGCTACGTCCGATGAGCCTATCAACAAGATTGCGGTGAACGTTTCAATAAACCATTTATTACAAGCCTCTATGGTGAACCAAATGCTAAATGTAATAGAAACCTCTGGCATCACTCCGAATCAATTAGTGCTCGAATTTGATGAAAACGATTTAAACCGACGCTCTCAGTTCATCCTTCCTGCTATTAAGAAATTAAAGCGTGCAGGCGTGACTTTGGTGTTAGACAACTTCGGAAGTGGCTTGGCCTCGCTAAGTTACTTGTTTGCCTACCCCTTCGACTTTATAAAAATTGATCATCGGTTTGTGAAGTCACTTCCCCGCTCTCAACGTAATTTGAAACTTATTCAGTCTGTCATGCTTATTTCTGAGCATTTGAAGTTTCAGGTTATTGCAGAGGGTGTTGACTCTCAAGCCCAGCTTGATGCCCTTAATGACATTGAGTGTATTTATGGGCAAGGCAAAGTATTGAAGCATGCAAGAGTGCTTGATATGGCTTCACTAGCAAGTTAAAAGTAAGCATTTACTATTATCTAACAGCATTAAATTAGCGCTCCTTCTCTAATTTTTACTTTTTACTTTTTACTTTTTACTTTTTACCAAGAATATCTCGAAGATTAGCGATACCCACCTGCCCTTTTTGTTGACGCTCTTCTTTGGTAGCTTTGGGCTTTTGATTTTCCCACTGGAGATCATCGGGCGGAAGTTCGAATAAGAACCGGCTCGGCTCTGGATTAATGACTTCTCCGAACTGCCGACGCTCTTTGGCATGGCTGAAGATGAGCTCACGCTGTGCTCGGGTAATGCCTACATACGCAAGCCTACGCTCTTCTTCAACATTATCCTCATCAATACTGCTTTGGTGAGGTAACAGTCCTTCTTCCATGCCCACTAAGAATACAATAGGAAACTCCAAACCTTTGGAGGCATGCAGGGTCATGAGCTGAACTTGGTCCCCTTCCCCGTCGTCTTCGCCTCGCTCCATCATGTCACGAAGAATAAGGCGGTTCACCACCTCAGTTAGCGTCATAGGCTGATCTAGGTCGTTACCTTCCAACATGTCGTTAACCCAACCAAATAACGTACTCACGTTGGCCATGGCCATTTCAGCGGCTTTGGGGCTGGCACTCGTTTCATACAGCCACTCTTCATATCCCATGGTGCGGATCATCGTCCGAACGGCTTCTGCGGTATTGCCACGTTGTGCGTTATCCGATAACTCAACCACCCAGCGTGCAAAGGCAGAAACTGAATGAAAGGCTTTATCGGGCAGCACGCTATTTAAGTTAGGGTGCGTCGCCGCTTCGAACATTGACACGCCTAAGCTATTGGCAAAGTTACCTAGTTTTTCAAGCGTGGCGCGGCCTATACCTCTTCCAGGCGTATTAATGATACGCAGCAAAGCGTTATCATCGTCCTGATTCACTAATAGCCGCAAATAGGCCATGATGTCTTTCACTTCGGCCCGGCCAAAGAAAGACATACCGCCGCTTATCTTATAAGGGATGCGGTTACTCATGAGCAATTTTTCGAAGATACGGCTTTGATGATTTCCGCGATATAAAATGGCGTAGTCTTTAAATTGAGTGCGGTTCATAAACTTATGAGCCAGCAATTCTGCCACTACACGCTCGCCTTCATGCTCTTCGTTTTTCGCCTCAATAACTTTTAGCGGTTCACCGTACTGCAGCTCTGAAAATAGGGTTTTGTCGAACAGGTGCGGATTGTTTTGGATAAGAATATTCGCGCAATGCAGGATACGGCCTGACGAGCGATAGTTTTGCTGCAGCTTAATAACGTTTAAACGGGGAAAATCCTGCTGCAACAAATGCAGGTTCTGTGGCTTTGCGCCCCGCCACGAATAAATAGACTGGTCGTCGTCGCCAACCACGGTAAAGCGTGCACGCTCGCCCACCAATAATTTTACTAGCTCATACTGGCTGGTGTTAGTGTCTTGATATTCGTCTACCAGCAAATAGCGAATTTTACTTTGCCACTTTGCTCTTATTGCTTCACTGCTTTTTAGCAGTAGTGTGGGAAGCAAAATAAGGTCGTCGAAGTCGAGCGCGTTATAGGCCTTTAAATTGTCTTGGTATCGCTTGTAGGCTTCTGCAAACTCTCGTTCACCCGTGCTGGTTGCCGACCGTAGTAAGGCATCGGGCAAGATAAGGTCATTTTTCCAATTCGAAATGCAGCTTTGTAAAAGCTGAAGCTGATCTTTGTCGCCATCCAAAGTGTCAGACGTTAAATCATTAAGCAGAGCAAACGAGTCTTTATCATCGAACAACGAAAAGCCTGGTTTTAACCCTAAGTCTTTCACGTGGGCTTTGATAATGGTTAAGCCCATAGTGTGGAAGGTAGACACTTTGAGCCCGCGCGCCTCGGGCTTGCCCAGAGTCTGCGCCACACGTTCTTTCATTTCACGAGCAGCTTTGTTAGTAAAGGTAACAGCCGCGATATACCGGGCTGGCATATCACAGTTTCGCACTAAATGAGCAATCTTGTTGGTAATTACACGGGTTTTACCACTGCCTGCCCCAGCCAGTACCAAACATGGCCCAGACACGTAGGTTACGGCAGATTCTTGAGCTTCATTTAGTTTCATTTAATTCCTAAAACAACGTTCACGAGGGTTCAACACAGTTTTCATTGCATGTCGTGTCGATACCGATAGAATAGCTTTAATATTTTGAGCTGCGCATTATAAGGGAATTCCATGTTGGATCCGAAGAAACTCGAAGATTTAGCGAAACAAATTGCTGATGCCGTACCACCCGGCGTAAAAAACATGGCTGAAGAAGCTGAAGCCCGCGTAAAAACTGTTTTGCAGTCGCAGTTATCTAAGCTTGATTTAGTGACACGTGAAGAATTTGATATTCAAAGCCAGGTGCTTATTCGCACCCGTGAAAAACTAGACGCGATGGAAGGACGTATTGCTGAGCTTGAAGCAAAGCTAGCAGAAAAGTAGACATTGGTACTTCTAGAAACCTGAAAGCGCCTTTACGGCGCTTTTTTGTTGAACTATATGAACCGAAATATTAAATCTATAACTGCTCTTTTTTCCAAGGTTTTTTAAGCCCTTGGAAGGCTACATCAAGATCTCTAAACCTTTCTGTTCAACAAGGTTTAAAAGCTTTAGAGATGTGCCTCGAGGCTTTTTGCTTCCTTGCTCCCACTGCTTTATGGTCGAAGGCGTAATATTTAGATAGGCAGCAAAAACGGCTTGGCTTACTCTGGCTCTTTCACGTATAGCTTTTATCCGCTGTCCGTCATATTGCTCAACTTTAGGTAAACATAATGCATCGAATTGATACATGGTCTGCTTATCCATAATTCCAGCTTCGCTCAGATCTTTTGCCGTACGGTGTACTACATCTAAAATGCCATCTTTCATCTTATCTCACCTCTTCAACACTACCTGAATCAATAGCTTTTTTAAGCTGCTCATCGCTATAGTTAAATAGCTCTTTAGCCAAGAGTTTTAAAGCCTTCATGTCTTTGACACTAACGTTTGAACGAGTACTTTTGGAAAAGCCGTAGATAAAAAAGGCTTTAGTATCAACTTGAAATGCTATTAGGGTTCTTAAACTTCCACTTTTACCTCGCCCACCACTAGGTACGCGTTTCTTAAAAACATTCGCACCTAAATCTGCGTCAACTAATCCCTGTTGCATCTCTGCAATTGCTACTTTTAGCAAGCTATCTGATAAGCCTTCTTTGCTCGCCAATCTCTTAAACCACTTTAATTTATATATGCGTATAGATTCCATTCGACACCAAAAGTATAACACTTAGTATCACACTTTGTGCACAAATTTTAAAATACTCAGTGAGTAAAGCGTGTACCTGTTTAAGCTAGCAAACACTTTAAACGGGCTATCGATAAGGAAAAATGGGACTTTGGTACAGGTTGAAGCAGGCTTTTAGCGCTGTAATTTATAAAAATTATACCAGCGCTAAATAGCTACCAATGTTGTTGATAAGTTTTACCTTACTAAACCAAATAAAAATGAAAGGCTGTACCTAGGGTAATGGCTAAGCCGATATAGTGGTTTTCAATAAACGCGGTAAAGCAGCCTTCACGCTGGCGGCGTTTAATAAGTTGATATTGACGCACACATAGTAAAGCCGAAAACAGAACGGCGAGATAGTAAGGCCATGTGGCATTAATAGCGCAGCCTATAAACCATAGAATGGTTAGCGCCAAGGCTTGCAGCAGCATGACTATCAGCACGTCGTTTTTACCAAACAATATGGCGGTAGACTTAACACCTATTTGCAAGTCGTCGTCGCGGTCTACCATGGCGTACATGGTGTCGTACGCTACTGTCCATAGTAAGTTGGCAACGAACAACCACCACGCGTAGGTAGGTACAGTTTCCAACACTGCCATAAAAGCCATAGGAATGGCCCAGCCAAAGGCGGCACCTAAAACCACCTGCGGTAAGTGGGTATAACGCTTCATGAAGGGATAGCTTGCAGCCAGAAGCAAAGCAATAACCGACAGCGCAATGGTTTGCCAATTGAGAAACAGCACGAGCACAAATGCTATGGCGATAAGCACGCCAAATAGCTGAAGCGCTTGTTTAGATGTGACCTCTCCGGTTGCCAACGGTCGCTGCGCCGTGCGCTTTACACTTCCGTCCACTTTTCTGTCTGCATAGTCATTAATCACGCAGCCTGCTGAACGCATTACGATAACGCCGGCCACAAAAATTAGCGTTATACCTAACGAAGGCAAGCCCTGAGCAGCCATTAAAAGCGCCCACAGGGTTGGCCATAGTAGTAAGTAAATACCTACGGGTTTATCTAAGCGCATGAGTCGCGCGTACGCATTCCAATTGTGCTTCATAATTGTTTTTCGCTTTGTATGTTGCTGCCCGCGGGCTGACGATAAGCCGGACAAGCCGGAAGGAAAACCTCGGCCACTATCATGCTGTAACTGTCTAACGTAAACAACGACCGTCTGCCCCACAAAGTTTCATTGCTGCTTATACCAAATTGCGAAGCCGAAACCTGGCATACTTCAAAGGCAGAGCGGATAAAGCGCGCATCATTAAAAAGACGCTTTCCCAACGGCTCTTGACCTAGGTTCGATAACTCACTATCAACAAATGCCTGGGGAATGATAGAGCGCGCAAATACCCAAGGGGTGTGATCGCCACACAGCAATATTTCTCGGGCTTGATAGCTGGTTTCTCCGTTAACGTGCAAAAGAGACAATTCGTTACTATGAGGGGTTTGAGTTTGTTGACCTAGTAGCTCTAACGCAAAATGTTCGCTTGATGATTGCACACGCTCGGTAAGTGAACCCGTGTCTAATAGCCAGCTGTTAAGCTGTAAATGAGGAATTGTGACGTCTGACGGTACTTGCCAGTTAACCGGCAGACCCACTGGAAAAGTGGCATTAAAACTCACACGAAAAGCCCGAATAATGAATCTGTTAGTATGATAACACGTCATATTCAAATATTTTCATTAGGTTAAACTTTTGCAGTAGTGTGTTTAATCTGAGTTTTGCTAAACTACTAGAGAATTTTTAACTTTGGTGTTCCGGACTTCACTATGCTTAAGTCGTTAGTTTTACGTGTTTTTGCACTTGGTTTGTTGGTTATCTGCAGTAACGCGGCAGTGGCACAAGATAAATCCAATTTTGCCTATTTAAGTTTAGAGCCAGAAATTGTTACAAACTACATTAGCGACAGTGCACAAAAGCTAGGCTACGTTCGCGTATCTGTGGAATTGATGATCAACGATGTGAGTCAATTGGAAATTGCCGAGCACCATCTACCTTTGCTGCGTTCGACAGCAATTGAGATATTCGGCCAGCAGCCAGCGGAAAAGGTCAAATCACTTACCGGCCGTGAAGACATCCGACGCGCCATTCTGAAAGCTCTTCAAGAACATATGGTTCAAGAAACCGGTGGCGAAGTGGTGAAAAACGTTATCTTCACGAAGTACCTATATCAAGGCGGTTAAGCTATTGAGCTATTGAGCTATTGAGCTATTGAGCTATTGAGCTATTGAGCTATTGAGCTATTGAGCTATTTTCAAGATTGTACAAAAAAGCGAGCTTTCATTGGGCTCGCTTTTCTGTATCTATTGAAGCTACCAGTCCGCATAGATAGGATTGTTTCAGCCTTTGACTGTAAAACGACCCATTCGTAATAGGCGTCACTGATAACGGTTTTCTATTGCTATCGCTAACGCTAACGCTAACGCTAACGCTAACGCTTTTCAGAGCCTAAGCTTAACGCCCCTGCCAGTAAACAGCCTGAAATAAGACCCGCCGTATGTGCCGCATTTGCCATATTTACCCAAAGAATGTCAGCGTAACCTAAAACTAACCATACCAGCATAAAGCCAACTATCGAGTTTGGTAACGACAAGCCCCAGCTTGGTCGTAACCAGCCCAACCACCAGACGAAGCCCATTACGGCATAAACCACACCCGACAGCCCGCCAAACAAATATAAATTAGCCTGAACCGGGTCGCTAAAGATAGCTTGAGCGGCGTTTGATATAGTTGCCGAAACTAAGAACACGATAAGTAACATACTCACCCCAAGCGTACGTTCTATCTTGGCGCCTAGCATGCCCCACCAAAGCAAGTTAAATATAATGTGTAATGCTGAGAAGTGAATAAACGCCGGTCCCAGCAGTCGCCACCACTCATGATTTTCCGATAAGACTGAGAATGGCTGCATGAGCAGATGTTGCGCAATAGGCGCAAATAGCCCTAATAACGACAACGTATAAACCGCAACACAAAGAAGAAACACGACTGAGGTAAAAGGAGCTTTTATTGCATCGTTAATGATGTTTTTCACTGAGAAGCCGCTACCAGAAGGGGCTAACTGAACATTTTTACCACTGTCCCAGGCTGCTTGCTGATATTTAGGATTTGTTGGGTTTGTCAAAAAGTCTTCTGCAATAACTTTTGCGCGATCGACATGTGCATGATCATCAAGTACAACAACAAACTCTTTATCACTTTGCATTACCGTTGCCGAGATACTCTGGCTGGTTAGGTAGTTAGCCAGAAGGTGCGCGGGACTTTGTTGGTTAAACGCAATTAAAGGATGGCCCATAAGCTACTTATTACCCTGAAGCATGAAATGAATTAACGCGATATTACGTTGAATGAAGGTGTGATACATAACACCTTTATACTGGAATGTATTACGTGTGAAAAGCATAAAACAAAGGTGCACATTGTGCACCTTTGTTAAATGATTAGGCCGTTTCTACCGGGTTAGCCAATCGCCAGGCTTCAAACCCACCATCCATACTATAGACGGTTTCAAAGCCCTGCTGAGCTATTACCTGCGCAGCCTGTTGACTACTTACACCGTGATAGCAAACAACCACCACAGGCTTGTCTTTAGGCGTCTGCTCGATAAACGCAGCAAAGTTGTCGTTGTTTAACGGCGAAGCATTCGGCATATGCCCATTAGCAAATGATTGAGGATCGCGTATGTCCACAATGGCAACGTCGCCTTGAAAATTTGCCACATCGTCTACGCTAATGTGTGTAAATGTTGTCATTATTGCCAGTCCAGAATAACTTTACCTGATTGTCCTGACCCCATGGTATCAAACCCTTTCTGAAAGTCATCAATAGAAAAGGTATGAGTGATAATGGGTGATAAATCTAATCCACTTTGCAGCAGGCTTGCCATCTTGTACCAGGTTTCAAACATTTCTCGACCGTAGATACCCTTTATCACTAAGCCTTTAAAGATAACCTGATTCCAGTCAATAGCCACGTCTTGTGGCGGAATACCTAGCATCGCTATTTTGCCGCCGTGGTTCATTTTGTTAAGCATGTCTCTGAACGCAACAGGCACACCTGACATTTCAAGGCCTACGTCAAAGCCCTCTGTCATACCCAGGTCGTTCATCACATCTTTTAAATCTTCTTTGCTGACGTCAACAGCGCGGGTCGCGCCCATCTTCTTAGCAAGCTCAAGACGGTATGGATTGATATCGGTGACAACAACGTGACGTGCGCCAACGTGCTTTGCTACTGCCGCTGCCATGATACCAATTGGGCCAGCACCAGTAATAAGTACGTCTTCACCCACTAAATCAAAGCTTAGTGCGGTATGAACCGCATTTCCAAATGGGTCAAAAATAGACGCGAGATCATCACTGATATTGTCTGGTATTTTAAATGCGTTGAACGCAGGAATTACCAAATATTCGGCAAAAGCACCTGGACGATTCACGCCCACACCTTCAGTGTTACGGCATAAATGCACACGCCCAGCACGACAGTTACGGCAGTGACCACATGTAATGTGACCTTCACCAGATACGCGATCGCCAACGTTAAAACCTTTTACTTCTTGGCCCATGCCGACCACTTCGCCTACATACTCGTGACCCACTACCATTGGCACTGGAATTGTATTTTGCGACCATTCGTCCCAGTTGTATATATGCATGTCGGTACCGCAAATAGCGGTTTTGCGAATTTTAATCAGCAGGTCGTTATGACCTACCTCAGGCTTTGGCGTGTCTTGAAGCCAAATGCCTTTTTCTGCTTTCGCTTTAACTAGCGACTTCATGAAATCACTCCCATTTCACGACCAACCTCGATAAACGCATCAATAGCTTTATCAACGTGTTCTAAGCTGTGGCCTGCTGACATTTGGGTACGAATTCGGGCTTGTCCCTTCGGCACCACCGGGTATGAGAAACCAATAACGTAAATGCCTTTTTCAAGCAGCTTGTCTGCCATTTCGCTTGCTAAACGTGCATCGCCTAGCATAACTGGGATTATCGCGTGATCTTTACCTGCAAGCGTAAAGCCCGCCTCTTCCATACGGTTACGGAAATGGTTGGCATTGCGCCATAGATTGGCGCGAAGCTCATCGCCGTCTTTCATCATTTCAAACACTTTAAGTGATGCAGAGACGATAGGTGGCGCAACAGAGTTAGAGAAAAGGTAAGGACGAGAGCGCTGGCGTAACCATTCAACCACTTCTTTCTTGCCCGACGTGTAACCGCCCGATGCTCCGCCTAGCGCTTTACCAAGAGTACCAGTGATAATGTCTACACGGCCCATTACGCCACAGTATTCGTGGCTTCCTTTACCATTTTCACCAAGAAAACCTGTAGCGTGACAGTCATCAACCATTACCATGGCATCGTATTTGTCAGCTAGGTCACATATTGAGGCAAGGTCGGCAATTACACCGTCCATTGAGAACACACCGTCTGTGGCAATTATCTTAAAGCGCGCGCCATCAGCATTCGCTTGCTTAAGCTGTTCTTCTAGCGCCGCCATGTCATTATTGGCATATCGATAACGCTTCGCTTTCGACAACCGCACGCCGTCAATAATACTGGCATGGTTTAACGCATCAGAAATAATGGCGTCTTCAGGGCCAAGCAGGGTTTCAAACAAACCGCCGTTTGCGTCAAAACACGAAGGGTAAAGAATTGTATCTTCGGTGCCTAAGAAGTCACTAATGGAGGCTTCAAGTTCTTTGTGAATGTCTTGAGTACCGCAAATGAAACGTACGGAAGCTACACCGAATCCATGGCTATCAAGGCCGTTTTTAGCCGCTTCTATCAAGCTTTCATTGTTTGCTAAACCAAGGTAATTGTTTGCACAGAAGTTAATAACGTGCTCGCCACCAGCAACACCGATATCCGCTTGTTGTTGCGACGTGATAACACGCTCTTTCTTGTACAAACCATCTTCTTTCGTGGCTTCAATTTGCGATTGCAAATGAGAGATAAATGCCGCAGACATGCCATTCTCCGAGTGTAGGTATATAAAAACCTGTAGTGTAATGAAAGCAGGTTGAAGGGTATACACCCATGCGTTGTATTTAATGGGTTTGTCGACTAAGTTTGTAAATTATTCAACACACTTGAATGTACAGACATCTGCTAACGCATTGCTACGCGAAGTCTTTCCAAAGGTTGTACTCTACTTTGCTGTCCAGCACGGTCCAGATATCTGTTTCTGATACCGGCTTACTAATGAGGTAACCTTGCCCAATATCGCAGTCAAAGCGACACAGCAGTTCATACTGTTCACTGGTTTCTATACCCTCTGCAACAACCTGCATGCCCATGTTACGCACCATAGATATAGTGGAGTGCACAATATTTCTATCGTCGGCGCTACTGGCTATGTTGGCGACAAATGAACGGTCTATCTTAATATAGTCTGCGGGCAACGATTTTAAATAGCTTAGCGATGAATAGCCGGTGCCAAAATCATCGATGGCAAGCATACATCCCATGTCTTGAATGGTTTTCATAATACTGGTTGCACGCTTGATGTCAGAAACGAGCACGGTTTCAGTCAACTCTAAACACACTTGGTTTGGAGCAATGTCGTTTTTGATAATCTGCTGCTGCAAAAATTCAGGCAGCGTGGGATCAAGAAATTGGCCTGCCGATAAGTTAATTGCAATCTTGATATCCGCATATCCATTGTTTTTAAACTCGCGTATTAAATGGGTTGAGCGTGCTATAACCCAGTAATCTAATTCAAGCATAAACGAGGTACTCTCAAGCAACGGAATAAACTCCGCCGGTGAAATTTGACCTTTGGTTGGATGGCACCAACGCAGTAGCGCTTCAAACCCTACTAACTTACCAGTATGCATCTCTATTTGAGGCTGAAGCGCCAGACTGAACTGATTGTCTCTAAGAGCTTCTCTCGCCTCAGATTCTAATTCCACCTTTTGCATGACTTTTAGGTTCATGGTGGCATCATAAACTCTAAACCCTGCGCCTTTTTTGGCTTTGGCTTCATACATAGCAATATCAGCATGGCGTAAAAGCTCAACAGGTGTGGCTCGTGCATGACTGGTTATGGCAATACCAATGCTGATAGAGACATAAAACGTCACACCATCAACCATTATCGGCTCTTTGAACTCGTCGATAATTTTTTGCGCAACCTTATCAATGTGCTTCTTGCTTTCGATATTCGATAACAAAATAACGAACTCATCACCGCCAAATCGTGAAGCGATATCAGATTCTCTAATGGGCCGAGAAATGCGCATAGCTGCAGCTTTTAATAACTTATCGCCCACGTCATGACCATGACTATCATTAACTTTTTTGAAATCATCCAAGTCCATAAACATAAGCGCCACTAACCGTTCGTCTCGGATAGAACCCGCCAACTGCTTCTCTATTTGAAAGGTCAGCATATTTCTATTAGGCAAGCCTGTAAGCACATCGAACATAGCCATTTTTTCAAGTTTCGCTGTATTGATGGCCATTTGACCGTCAAAGCTTTCGAGTTGACGGGCTAGGTCGTTGGCCGCCTCTTCTACAACATCTAGCTCATCAGTCAGTTTGAAAATAGGAGACGTTCTACGCTTAGCCGCACTGGTGTAAAATTCACTGAATTTGTGCTCAGCTAACATGGGTAACCGCTCGCTTATGCCTAAAAGCCGAGTGCGATATTGATTTAAGAACAGATAAAGGAGCGATGAAAAAACTAAGAAAAGCGCGGTCGCACTTGAAATAACCACATATTGATACTGCTCATTTTGACGCACGGTAGCAGATACATCTTGTACTATTAGCAAATAAGGCCGGTCGCCCGTCGCATGTTCAAACGGCAACAAACTCACTAGCAGCTGTTTGTTTTCAAGCTCTGTGTTGAGCCCTTTTATCACCAAATCATCAATACGCCACGCCGGTGGCAAAGCGTTGAAAAGCGACTGCAGATACTGACGGTTTGCTGCGGAGACTTGGCTAGCTATGGTAAGGGCTACCGATTTATTCTGTGTTTCTCTTGCTTGAACGATGGCCACTTTGTGCACATCCGTTGCGCGGCTGAATAAATAAAGTAATTCACGCATGGATGTTGATACAACAACGATAGGAATAACATCACTATCAGCCATAACCGGAATTGAAATGTGGTGAGTACACACATTGTCACACGTCAATAGCGAGCGACTTTCAAAGGTGGCTCGTGTGGTATCTACGAGGTTTTTAATTTTAGTATCAACAGCACGGCCAGGACTTCCTACCACGCCGCTTTCGTCGAACAACAATAACGACTCAACTTGGTACGTTAAGGTGAGATATTCATTGAGATCACTTAACGACTGTTGTAGTTCATCTACGCTGGTTGTGTAGGCATCATTTTTTCGGCTAATGAGGTCGATAAGGGTGACCATACGTCCGTGAAGTATGTCTTCAAAAAGCTGGACGCGACGATGGTTGGCTATTTGACTCTCGCGCTGCTGAAGTAGCACTCGAGCGTCAGATTCTTGGATCAAAACAGCCGATATAACGATAGCAACGGTTAAAACCATTGCCAGCAAGATGAGGATGGTTTTGGTAGTAAAAGATACCTGAACCTTCATTTTATCCCTTAAAACCAATACATCAGTTGCAAAGACCACATTTCCCAATGTTTGTCAGCATGGGATGCAACGTCCATGTTCAACAAACTTACCACACGTGTCGCTCCCTCAACCCAATGATATTCCCCTTGTAGTCGCCATTTAGGCGCAATATCCCAACGCAAGCCTAATGTATAAGTATCCTGATAGCCAAAATAAGCCGGTATTAACCCACCTGACATCGCCTCTAATTGTTTTCCGTTTCTGTCTGACGTGTCATTAACGTATGTATCGAAGCCAATAAGCCCGCTTACGTCGTTGTTAAACAAATACCTAAATTGGAAGAAACCACCTTCACCTGTGCGTTTTGAAACAAAGTTAGGAGAGAATAGGCCCTGACTGTCTTGCGCTTCCCTTATTAGTTCAGCAGAGATTTCCCAACTTTCGGCAAAATATTGCCCTGAGAGCATGATTCGTTCAATGTTTGCCCCACCTGCTAGCCGATTGTCGTCTTCAGAAGGCATATATCGAAAATCTGAATTCAACCAGCTTGCACCTAGCTTCCATGTCATTGATGACGGCTGCCAAAACACGCTAGCTTGATGAACGAAATCCTGTTTTATTTTTCCCTTGGCCTCATAGCCTAGCAAAAAGTCTCGTTGCGAGTCATTGATATTCGACCGTCCATAGCTCCAGTTCAGTTCCCAGATATTATCTTCTCCAAAGTGGGAAAAGCTTGTTTGGATTCCGTTACTGCCAAGGGCGACATCTCGAAAACCATCGAAGTAGACCGATTGAGGAAGTACAGAAGTATAGCGTGTCTGTGGTACGTCTCGCGTTACCGAGTACAGCCAATGCCTATTTTTAAAGCGACCCGCATGGATTTGGCCACGCCATCCGCCGGGCAAGTTTGGCAGTTTCCAATCAACAAACAAGTAATCGAGACGAGCCCCTTGCTCAAAGCGATTGCCACCATCTAGGTAGTTAATTTGTCCAGCAATAGAGATATTCTCAGCCAGCTGATAGTAGCCATTGAGTCCAATCTCAGTAAGCTCCCCTGTGACATCGTCATTATCGGTGATAAAACTGCTGTCTTTTGACTGGGTAACACCTTGGGAAATATAACCATGCCAAGAAAAGTCGGAGGACGAGGCAAAGGTATTGAAGCTGGCGAACCATAACGCGAACACAGACCATTTTTTCATTATAAATTAACCTCTACCCGTCTTAGCTTCACAATATCAGTGCGCTCGACATAGCCAATAGCGCCAGGGGTATTTTCTAATGCGTCAATTAACGCTTGATACGAGATCACTCTCACAGGGGTAACTCCCTGACCTGAATAGGTGATTTGGTCCCACAAGCGAGACAATTGATAGGGAAACATTTGAAGTATGTCGCGACAAAACTGTTTATGCAGCTCGTCTCTGTCTTGAAGTACGAATACGGTAATTTTAGTGCCGTCGTCCCAATATTGACGCTGCCCCGTAAAAATTTGGCGAAGCTCAGAACGGCTTAGCTTTGCTATCATCACACTTTCGTTAACCATAACGTTAGGCTCTGATGCATAAGCTTCAGGCACACCTAAACCCAGCCCTGCTATTATGAGCAGCACAAGTTTAAGCTTCTTTAAAGCAAGCAAGTGAGTGAGCCATCGCAACGCTGGCTTTTTCATTCAGTAACGACTCCCTGTTATGTCGGAGGTACACTTTGCAAAGCTAAGTGTAGATAATAGCTGATTGTTTTACCTTACAACAAAGTAAATCACCGGATAAATGGTTCAACTTTCTTCTTCACCATCTCTACTGAAATTTTTTCCATTAATGCACTGCCTTTAGCACGCGCTCCCCACGGAAGATTTTCCCACGACTTCCCTTTTTGCGCTTCGATACACTCGTCGTATACCGACACTACCTTATCGAGGTCCAGATAAGGTCCTGTACGTCGTGGATTAGAGTGCGCATAAAGCCCTATTACTGGCGTACCAACGGTCGTCGCCATGTGGGCAGGTCCTGTATCAGGAGCGATAACAAGGTGGGCATGCTTTAACAGCATCAGGAGTTGATGCAATGACGTTTGCCCAGTAAAGTCTTTTAGCGGATATTTTACGTTAGCTTTAATTTCATCGGCGGTTTGCCGATCTAATTTTCCTGGACCGCCACATAGTATCACGCTGACTCCCGCCTGTTGGATATAGTCAGCGATACTTGCGTATCGCTGTGGTAACCAATTTCTTTCAGCCTTGCTGGCGGCAGGAGAAATAACCACATATTTCCCAAGTACATTGGCCTGCTCAGCCCCCCACCCTTCGTCTTCTGCACTTACAGGTATATTCCACGTCAATGAGTCTGACTCAGGTACGCCTAGTGCATCGGCAAAGTCCATAAAACCTTTAAGAACGTGAGCGTGTTTTGTTGCGGCAATACGCTTATTGGCAAACAACCAGTGCAATTCTTTACTTCGGGCCCAGTCAAATCCAATGCGCTGTTTGGCGTTAATCACTCGCGACGCCATATTGGCGCGCAAGGCCACCTGCATCATCAAAAGCGCATCAAAGGTCTCATTTGCCACGGCAGCCTTTAACGATTCAACGGCAGCTTTTCCCTGTGATTTATCGAAAATAATAAACCGTATATTTGGCATCAGCTTAACCAGCTGGAACTCCACTTTTCCAATAACCCATGTGATTTCAGCATCGCGCCACTGTGTTTGAATTCGAGTGACCATGGCGACGGCATGACACACATCACCTATGGCTGATAAGCGCATTAAACAAATCTTTTTTCCCACAGAAGCTCTCTCGTTGCTGAAAAACTAAAATAAATCGTTAGAATGTGAAATTTACCATAAGTTGTGGGCAACATGGCGACAATACGACGAGGCATCGGTGCTGGACACCACTTTATTTTCGACGACACTTTAGTCAAGCAGCCCAACACAGATATGTTTAACCCCGAGTTTTGGCATGCTCAGAGCAAAGTAACCGGTCAGGCGAAAGGGCGCGGTACCACCATCTTTATTGAGCACGAGAGTCAACAGTGGGTTTTACGTCATTTTAAGCGCGGTGGGTTGGTTGGCAAAATACTTAGCGATCAATACGTGTTTCTTGGTGTGGAACGTTCACGCCCCTTTGAAGAGTTTAGACTACTTGAACTTATGCAGGCCCAAGGTTTGCGTGTTCCTATTCCGGTGGCCGCACGCATTCATCGCAGAGGCCTCATTTATCGCGGCGATCTCATTACGCAGAACATCCCTAATAGCCGGGATTTGCATCATGTGCTTTGCCATCAATCCCTTCAAAAAGAAGAGTGGTATACAGTAGGACACGCACTTGCGGCCATGCATAACTGTCAGGTGTATCACCACGATGCTAATGTCAGAAATATCATGATTGATGATGACAAGCAGATATGGCTTATCGATTTTGACCGCTGTCATAAACGAGAAGGTGAACACTGGAAACAGAGTAATTTAGACCGTTTATTGCGGTCTTTACGAAAAGAAAAAGGTAAAAATACGGTTTTTCATTGGGAAGAGATACATTGGCATTGGTGTATGGAAGGTTATAGAGCCGCCATCGCTAATTAGTAGGTGCTTATGTGGCAGTCTTGCCAGCAGCGCACTACTTCCGTGATTATTATGCTACATTAACCACGGTCAACACATAAATCACCTACAACGATAAGATTTTACCTTATGCACACACGAGCACTTTATCCAGGCACTTTCGACCCAATTACTAATGGGCACGCCGACCTAATCGAACGCGCATCGCAGCTATTTTCCCACGTCATTGTAGCTATTGCGTCTAATCCAAGTAAAAAGCCGCTATTTACGTTAGAAGAACGCGTAGAAATGATTAAGAAGGTCACCGCCGATTTACCCAATGTGGAAGTCGTTGGTTTTACCGGCTTGCTCGCTGATTTTGCCGACGAGCAAAATGCTACTATTTTAATTCGGGGTCTACGGGCTGTGTCTGATTTCGAGTATGAATTTCAATTAGCAAACATGAATCGACGCTTGAACCCGAAGCTTGAAAGCGTGTTTCTTACGCCTGCAGAAGAAAACTCATTTATTTCTTCTACATTGGTTAAGGAAGTTGCATTGCATCGAGGAGCGGTAAACGGTTTTTGTCATCCGGTTGTAGAGCAAGCGTTAAGAGATAGACTGGGTAAAAAAGACTAAGCGTCTTAAAATCAGCGTTGGCAGCGGGTACAAAAGAATGTATTGCGCTGCCCAATGACCTTGCTTTCTATTGCCTTACCACACACCTCACAAGGTTCGCCTTTGCGTCCATATACGTTGAGGTGCTGCGCAAAGTAGCCTGGTTTACCATCGGTCTGCGCAAAATCTTTTAAGGTGGTTCCACCTTGCTCAATGGCTTTGGCTAATACTCGTTTAATTTTTGCAGTGAGCACTTTATAGCGGGCTGCACTTATATTGCCAGCCGCTCGTCGCGGATCTATACCGGCCAAAAACAATGCTTCGTTTGCATAGATGTTTCCCACACCCACAACAATGGCATTATCCATAATAAAATTTTTGACTGGGCCTTTTCGATTGCGCGATAACGTAAACAAGCGTTTATCGTCGAAATCGTCTGTAAGTGGCTCTGGCCCCAAGTTATCGAGCATAGCAACTTGTGCATCAGGAGCCTGATACAACACTGCACCGAAGCGCCTAGGGTCGTTTAAACGCAAGCATTTGCCTGTGTTTAAAACAATGTCTACGTGATCGTGTTTGATTACCGGTGTCGATGCATCAATGACCCGCAACTTGCCCGACATGCCCAAATGTAAGATTAGCGTACCAGTAGCCGTTTCAATGAGTAGATATTTCGCTCGCCGTTTAACGGCCGTAACCTTCTGTCCTTCAACGAGGGACACCTCGTTGGGTATTGGCCAGCGCATTCTTCGCTCACGAACCACCACTTCGGTAATCGTATTACCAATAAGATGTGGAGAAACGCCCAAACGGCTCACTTCAACTTCTGGTAACTCAGGCATTCATTCAATCCAGGGTAAAAGTTTATCAAGTTCTGTATTGGCTAATGTGTACCAATTATTTTCAAATTTGATCACTGTCGGTGAAGTATTTGGATAGATGGCATATACAAGGCCGTTAGCATCACCCGCCAACCACACAACAATGATATAAGGCTCAACGTCGGATAACGCTTCAGGAATAGAAGTCGCCGGTGTTAATACGCCGCGCTGCCAATGAGAGAACTGCATATCTGGGGCCATGGTTAAGTTGTCAATTTGTCCCTTTTGACGCCACTGCTGCCCCACTCGCTCTAAGCTGTTTCCATCGTGCTCTATTTTTAACACGTAAGCATCTTCTGGCAGTAAACTGCGAGTCTGCACAATATTGCTTTTAGGGCGGAGACTGTCTAGATTAAACAGCGCGATCATTATAAGCATAGCGATTATTACAACATTATTCATCGCTCGCTGTGAAAGTCTAGCCACGCTTTATACCCATCCAAATTACAGTAATCCATATCGCCATATACTAATACCTCATTCGAACAGACGCTAATTCAATTCGATAAAAGTCGTCAGTAGGATAACCCGTTCGTTTTTCAAGATGGTAAATTGGTATTAGACTGCGATCTATCTGGCGTTTTGAGAAGGATCTACTTAGATCTTATTAGAAAATTAGGTTTAAGCGGGTATGTAAAAGCAAAAAACCCAGCAAAAGCTGGGTTTTCGTGGAGACAAAAGCAAGCTAATTACTTGATTTTGGCCTCTTTGAACATAACGTGCTTACGCACAACGGGATCATACTTTTTGATCTCCATTTTGCCAGGCATGTTACGCTTGTTTTTATCAGTGGTGTAGAAGAAACCTGTACCTGCTGAAGAAACTAGTTTAATTTTATCACGCATTGTCGGCTTCCTTAGATTTTCTCACCACGGGCACGGATATCAGTTAGTACTGAATCAATACCTTTCTTATCGATGATACGCATGCCTTTAGCAGACAAACGTAGTTTTACAAAACGGCTTTCGCTCTCAACCCAAAAACGGTGTGTTTGAAGGTTTGGTAAAAAGCGACGACGAGTCGCATTTCGTGCGTGTGAACGGTTATTACCAACCGTTGGACGCTTACCTGTTACTTGGCATACTCTTGACATTGTATTTGTCTCCAGAACAACGATAACTGTCGCGTCAGTTAATCCCAAGCGCTCAAACAGTGGTTGGGTCAAATGACGTATTACTATAAATTAGAGGGCGCATTTTATACAGCAAAGGCAGGATCATTTCAATAAGAAAGTACAAAAAGGTTACTTTTACGTACGATTTTTGCGCAAAATACCACCAACACTCTTTTTCGTGGCGTGTATTGTACTTTTCTCTCGCAAGTTAAGCTACGAATAAATTTACGCTTTGCATTTTAAAATTTTTATTCTTAATTGATCTCACCAGACATAAATATGTCACCAAAGCTTAGCAAGCTTGTCATGTTTGAACTCTAGCATCAAATTACCTGTAGTAGTTATCAGCAACTTTGCTATCTATGACCAATCGTAAACACAACACGCAAACCATGCCCCCGGTTTACCTTATTAATTTAGATAGAAGTACAGAGAGACTTCAAAAATCTAAGGCGCTTTTGGAAAAACACAATATATTGTTTGAGCGCATTCCCGCAATTTGTGGTCGTTCGTTATCAGAGGATTCTTGCCTAAAGCACTATTGCCCTGATTTAAACAAGGCTCGCTATTATTATAATTTGACACCTGCTCAAATTGGCTGCTTCTTAAGTCATCGTGAAGCGTGGCGTCGCATCGCCGAGGGAGATGCTGATTACGGCATTGTTTTAGAAGATGACTTTCTCGTAGAGGGCGACGTGCACAAAGCTTTTGCCACGCTAAATGGCCTTACCCATGAGTGGGATTTAATTAAACTCAGCGCTTATGCAAACAGAACACGGCCGATCGCCAAACAATTTTCTATCAACGACGAATTCAATCTAGTCGTTCATAAAAAGCCAATGAGTGGTGGCGCAGCGACAGCAATTTCTAAAAAGGGAGCGCAAAAGCTCTACGCCTCTACCACTAAATTTGGCAGGCCTTGCGATACAGAAATTCAACATTTTTGGGAGCATGGCATTACTGTTTTATCACTAATGCCTTATCCATTTGCGCAAGATGTAACTTGTGACAGCACTATAGCGTGCAGTAAGAAATCAAAAGACGACAGACGTCCTCTAAGCAGGCTTTCACAACAAGGTTATCAATATTTGCGCAATAAAAGCGAAGTGAGTAAGCAACTTAGAAACTTAGCTCTTCAATTACACGCTGAGTAAACGAAAAAAACGCCACATTGTGGCGTTTTTTGTTTAATCGTAAAAAGGTGACCTGGTTTCTGTGAGGTCTATTAACCTTGAAGGACGACGCAATAACTGCCCACCATCGCGAGAAATAGGCACCCAAGGGAATAACCCACGGCCTTTAGACGGTTCTAGTAAGAACAAGTCTGTAGGGATGGAAATATAAAAGCCTTTAGTAAAGCTTCCTTCTCCGTACTCCTCTGAAGACACATCTGTGAACGCGGCATAAGCTCCAACGATAATGCCGCTGTCAAAGCGCTTGGCGTAGTCGATATTTACGCCTTTGTCCTTTGCTAAGAACTGACCCGCACTTACAGTAATTTGCGTACCATCTAAGAATTCAGGCTGCCAATATACGCTCGCATGTCCCGTGATGGTGTCGTAATCCTCCAAGCCTGTTTGACTGTATGGATCACGTTGTTTTACGTAGTTAATATCTACGCCATAGGCAACATTACTATCAACAGGGCGATACAATACTTCACCACCTACACCAGCGAACATGGTTTCGAGATAACCAGCATACGCCTGTACAAAAATATCGTCAGCGACATTGTCTTTGTAATGCAGAATGGCCGTGTCTAACCACACATCGTTTTCAGACACGTATTCACGAACCCGTGTACGAACACGAGGTAACGATACGTCTTCGCCGTCAACTAGGTAGTTAAACTTGTCAAAGTTATCAAGAAGCGTGACTCGCGCACTACTCATAACCGAGAAGTTTTCATTGAACGCATAGCCACCGTTTAACAGCAAACCGGTCTGATATAAAAAGAAATCTTCCGGGTTGCCAAACGATTGAGTAAAGAAGAAATCAGCGCCATAGAATATCCCTGAGGTATTTTCAGGGTCGTACGCGCTTCTGATCTCTTCAGATGGTGACGTTCTTATATATGTTTCTTTTATGTCGGCGTCCACTGACTCATAGCGCGCTGCAGCGATAAAGGCTTCCGCATCTATTTGTGTATCGACCATCGGCAGACCACCGCGGTTATCCACAATATGATAAGTTTTTACGCTGTCAGGTAATTCTGAGGCAGCGACACGACCCACACGTTCAATGGCTTCGTCTTCGTCGCGATATTTTAGCTGAGTTCCGTAAAAGATTGCGCTGTCTTCTTTAATTTCAGCATCAGATAAGATAAAGCCACCTGAATTATACAAATCGTTATAAAGTCGAGGTTTATCGACGTCTTTCACCTTAGAAGGCGCGTTTCTACCCATCAAATTGCGCGGGTCTTTATCAAATTTTATCTGCGATGCTGTATTCATATTAAAGCGATAGGTCACACCAAAACCAATCGTATTACCTCGTTGGTAGTTCAACGAGAAATCGAAGTCTTTATAGCGGTAAACCGCGCCTACATTCCAGCGAGAATCCTGCTCTAAACGACCCGCTCTGTCACGAGAGTAATCGTTACCCTCAAACTCTAGTTTAAGCGTTAACGGCTCCCATGGTGTTTGATACTCTACTCCCCCAAAGAAGGCGGTAGTGCCTTTGAAGAATTGGTCGTAATCAACCTTGCCGCCACGGCCTGAAAAGCCGCCTGGACGTTCACAGAAGCTATCTTTAACTTCACAAAAAGGATTAGTAATATCGTCTGCTGTACCTAAATATCCCCAGCCCAAGCCTAAGTGAAAATCAAATGGTCCTACAGACTTACTGGCGTTTACGTATTCGCTTTCAAAAAAGCCCGTTCCGCCAAAATCCCGAAAGCCTACGCTGATATCTGGTAGGTAGTAACTTTCTTTCCACAGCCTGAATTTAACATCTAATCCTTTATCTTTAAGAGTTTGATCGCCACTGAACGAGTCTACTTGGCTATATAATCGCGTACGCACGTCAGTATAACGAGCGGTGGCTTCCATCCAATCATACAGCTGTATGTTTACCGACCAAAAACGATACTCGCCGTTATCGGTATAGTTAATTGCCATTCCACCTTCGTCGCGCATACGAGCGGTTGGCGTTTGGATTAGACCGTTACCGCCTTGCACCATTTGCGACGGCGTAACCCGAATTTGCGTGTCGGCAAAAGCGGTGGAAGAAAGTGCGCTTCCAATAACAAGCGCAAGTGTTTTTTTAGTAAAAAGTTGTGGCGCACTCATTGAGGTAGAACCCTATGTACTGCTAACGCGGCGACGCGCTTATTTAATTGCTTAAGTTTATCGCTGAAAAGCTCTGAAGATATAGGCACATAAACCTGACTACCCGGCATAATTTGGGCAAAGTCTAAATTCCAATAAGCAATCCCTTTTTCTTCAATGTTACCCATTGGGTCGATTACATAAACATGACTTCTGTCGGCATCAACTGCCTTTTTAACCGTGTGCACTGCCGTATAAACCGAGGTATCACTTTGATGCTTGTAAGCGCCGGGCTTTACAACTGCACCAGAGAAATGCACAACATTCGGTCTACCATTTAAACGAATCCAGTATTTTCCGGGCTGGAACATTGGGTTATCTTCAAAGAATAACCGAGCACGGTTGTAGGAGATTGGCATGTCGATTCGGGTAGACACTGTCCATGATGCAACCTGCTCGTACAAATTCTCAAGCGCTTCGTGAGTTTTAGAATCTTTATCAAATTGGGCTAGAAGCGTTCTAATTTCAGACAACGCAATTTCTTTCTCGCGTTCCGCTTTAGGATTAGATAAATCAAACGCAGATGCACTTGGCCAATACCAGTCACCATTGTCGGCAACAATAGATAGTGCACTAGACAGTCTTATAGGCCTGTCAAACTGATATGTTTGCTTGTTTATCATTATGCTAACCATGTTGTCGTCAGCATACAGTGAACCCGCTGCAGTAATGCTTAATGCAGCAATTAGCGAAGAGATAAACTTCATTATTGTGCCGCTCCTTGCTTAGTCATTTCACGCACAATTCGACTCAGATAGACCATGTCGTACACATCCCCTTCTGGGCTAAACTGCTGCGTTGAGGCCAGAAGCTCTTTCGAATACTGATGCAAAAAGTAAGTATTTTCCCAAGACAATCCCACATCGATAAAAGGGGTATATTCTGAAAATGACACGTGCTCAACGACTTTAATTACAGGCACAGAAAACCCAAGGTATTCACGAGTCTCTTCTCCCTCAATTCTCCACGATGAGTCTATTGGTATGCCATATCCAATGGCAGCAATGTCAACCTTGCGATCCCAGCTAAACGGTAAAACGTTATTAGTTGCAAGTGGGTTATGCTGCAGGTTGCCCATGTAATAAAGGTCGTTATCTAAACCTTCTGTTTTGACGATGATACCGTGATGCATAGTGAAAATTACTCTGTCACCTGATACCCATCTGTACTTGTCACCATCAATGTAGGCTAATGCAAGCGAGGCAGTATCCCGTTCACCCGCTTTAATTTGCATAATATCTGCTTTACTCGCCGCTATTTCCTCGACCGTGTACGAGACACTTCGGTCTTTCAAAGCGAGCTTGAGCGTATTGTAATAAGCGAGTGTTGTGGTTGAGCACCCTGAGAGAGAAAAACAAAGAAAGCCTAGAATGACTAATAGAATGTGTAGTTTCATTGAGGTACGCCGACTAAAACTAAAAACAAATAATTTTGCTATATAAATAAAAAAGCCGCTAAAAAAAGCGGCTTTTTCGAATACTCTTAGATTTACTGTACGGTCGGCGCGTAAGTAAATGTAACAGGCACAGTAATTGTCTTAGTTACCGTGCTAGTACCAGAAGTAGTTACAGTAACAGTGTTAGTTGTACCAACACATACGCCGTCTACTAGTGGATCGTCACCTTCACACGTAGGTTGAACTGGATCAGTTCCACCATTTCCAGGCGCGTCTGCAGAGTTGTTGTTTGCAACACCAGCGATAATACCAGCAGCAACAACACCAGTAGCGATTAGACCACCGCTAACTGCGCCTGCACCACCTGCACCAGCACCACCTTCACCATCTTGTGCGTTAACACCCGCTACCATTGTGGCAGCTGCAAACAATGCAATAATTGACTTCTTCATAACAGTCCTTTAATAAAATTACCCACTAAGTCCTATGCTAAATCATTTTCAACCATTTGACTAGATTATAATCGACAAATGACTTAGGTTTCTTATGGTAGCAAGCCTCGCTGTGCGAATGAAATAGTTTCTTTGTCTCCTACCACAAAATGATCGAGAACAGGCACGTCGATCGACGCCATGGCATTTTTGATCTCTGACGTTAGACGTATATCAGCATGACTAGGTTCAGCAACGCCTGAAGGATGATTATGGACTAAAATTATCGCAGCCGCGTTATCGATCATAACTTGTTTGATCAATTCTCGAGGATACACTGCAGCGCTGTTGATCGTTCCATTAAACATGGTGCGAAAAGCAATGAGTTGATGCTGACTATCCAGCATCAAAAGCGCAAATTTTTCTCTTTCACAGTCTCTTAATTTAGCCTGCAAATAGCGTTTCGTATCATCAACATTATTAAACACATCCTGTCGTTTGAGCTTTATCTCTAGATTGCGTTTGTAAATTTCAAACCCCGCTTGGAACTGTGCATACTTGCATGGGCCAACACCGGTTATTGTAGAGAACTTTTCTTTTGAGGCCGTGGCCACCCCGCGCAAGCACCCGAGTTCATTCAATAGCTCGTGAGCCACAGCCACCGCGCTTTTTCCCCTAACGCCTTTTCCTAACATGACGGCAATAAGCTCTGCGTCACTTAAACTTTCTGCGCCATGCTGTAACAATTTTTCTCTCGGCCTTTCGCTTTTCGGCCACACCTTTATTGACATACTCTCGGTCCACCAGCTCATTCAAAGTGAGTTTATAGATGAATACCAACGTATTAACGACTGTATTAAAGGTCTGTTTCTCATATGGCATAAAGCAATTGATAAAAATTAAATAGGCTAGTTTGGCGACATCGACTTTCGTTCAGCTATCCGATTTTTTGTCACCATGGTAGGCTAATATCAATATTTAGATTTAGTGTTCTTTTATGTCTATTGCTAATAAAAACATTTTGCTGGGCGTGACTGGCGGTATTGCTGCCTACAAAGCTCCCGATATGGTTCGAAAGCTTACCGCGTTAGGCGCTAATGTTCGTGTTGTTGTAACTGACTCTGCCGCAGAGTTTGTAAGTCCATTAGCATTACAGGCCGTATCAGGCCATCCAGTCCATCAACATCTGTTAGACCCCGCAGCAGAAGCTGCTATGGGGCACATTGAGCTTGCAAAATGGGCCGACATTTTATTGATTGCTCCGGCAACGGCTAACACGTTGGCAAAGCTCGCTCACGGTATGGCTGACGACTTACTTACCACGTTGTATTTAGCAACAACGGCAACGCTCTACATAGCTCCGGCGATGAACCAGCAAATGTGGAAAGCGGTAGCTACGCAGCGCAACATCGCGTGTTTAGAAGAGCATGGGGTCACGTTTATCGGTCCGGCGAGCGGTGAACAAGCCTGTGGAGATATAGGCGCCGGAAGAATGGTTGAACCTGTCGATATTGCTAGCGTATTGAACACTGCCAAAGACGATGCATTTCAACGCTTTCCTGCACTACAAAACCTAGCGGGAAGAAATGTGATGATTACCGCCGGGCCAACAAGAGAGCCTTTAGACCCGGTGCGTTATATATCAAACCATAGTTCGGGCAAGATGGGCTTTGCTATCGCAAAAGCTGCATCAGCGGCAGGCGCTAACGTCACATTGGTCGCAGGTCCAGTGTCTCTTAGTACCCCTGCTAACTGCGCTCGCATTGATGTTGTGACTGCCGATGACATGCTATCGGCGTGTGAAAAGCTCACGCCATCCACAGATATCTTTATCAGTACCGCAGCCGTTGCTGATTATAAAGCCTCGACTATCGCCGATAACAAGATTAAGAAAACAGGTGATGAGTTAACACTTACTTTTATTAAAAACCCTGATATTCTAGCAAAAATATCTGGAAGACCTGACAGGCCATTTTGCGTAGGCTTTGCAGCAGAGAGCCAAAACGTTGAAGATTATGCACGTTCAAAACTAGTCAAAAAGAAGCTAGATATGATTGCTGCAAATGACATTACTGTGGACGGTCTTGGATTTAATAGCGATAAAAATGCGCTGCACGTTATCTGGAAAGACGGAGATAAACGCTTTCCAGCAACGAGTAAAAATGAGCTAGCGGAACAGCTCGTTTCACTTATTGCAGAGCGTTTTGCGCTTAGTAATAAGAGCTAACAGATGCTTATTAAGTGTCGATAATAAAAACGATAAAAATAAACGCTTTGGTGTAAGCCAATTTAACATGGAGCCCGAGTTGCTGTAACTCGGTAGCGGAGGAATTACTTTCGTCATGCCTGCTGTCAAAAAAACAAATCGCAGAGCCCAAATTCTGCAAGCACTCGCTGGAATGCTAGAAACCAGCCCTGGTCAACGTATCACTACGGCTAAATTAGCTGAAAAGGTAGGGGTGTCTGAAGCGGCACTCTATCGCCACTTTCCAAGTAAAGCGCGCATGTTTGAGGGACTCATTGAGTTTATCGAAGAAACGCTCTTCACACGTATCAATAAAATTGTGAATGAAGAAAAAGACTCGCTTACGCGCTGCCAGCTTATTTTACATCTCATTTTAGGCTTTGCGGAGAAAAACCCGGGCATTACCCGAATCTTAAATGGTGATGCTCTTATGGGCGAGCAAGACCGTTTGCGCGCGCGTATTGCAAAACTTTTTGAGCGTTTAGAAACTCAGCTTAAACAAGTATTGAGAGAGCGCAAGCTACGCGAAGGTAAGACACTGTCCGCGGATGAAGCGATTATCGCCAATATGCTGATTAGCTACACTGATGGTCGCATTAACGGCTTTATTCGCAGCGGCTTTACCCGCAAGCCGACAGAGCAGTTCAATGAGCAATGGGCCACGTTTAAACAAATGTTTGTTCAGTGATAAATATAGGCCCGCTGTTGCGAAAGTTCGCTTTTTAATAGCGCAGTGCGACCGTTGTTTAAAAGCGATTAATTATGAAGAATATCCCAATTTTTGTAATCAATATGGAAGCCTGCGTTGAGCGTTGGGAGTCAACATCTTCGAAGCTCAGCGCACTGGGTCTTCATCCTATTCGGTTTGACGCAACCGTTGGACGGGCATTGAGCAACGAAGAAATTGAACAGCATTATGATGCTCATGCAAATCGTAAGTATCACCATAGAAATCTTACCGTGGGAGAGATAGGTTGCTATATCAGCCATCAAAAGCTTTGGAAGAAAATTTCTGAAGAAAAAATACCTTACTGTCTTATTTTAGAAGACGATTTGTGTATAGACGATAAACTTCCGCCCCTGCTTCAGCATGTTGAACAGCTTAAAGGCTGGGACATGATTAAATTATTCGACAACCGCGATAACCCTTTTATCGACTCAATGTCATTAGATAATACCTTTACTCTAGGTAGTTTTTTTAAAGTTCCAAATTGCGCAGCGGCATATGCATTAAGCTTATCTGGTGCTGAAAAATTACTAAAACGTAAGTTATTTTTTCGGGCTGTAGATGTCGATATGCAGTTCCATAGCGAGGTGGGGATAAGCGTTGTTGGAATTCGCCCGTATCCCTTCACTCAGGATAAAACGTTCGTCAGCGCTATTGAAGTTATAAACGGTGGCCGTCACTCTAATCACAGCTCCTTTTGGCGAAACTTAAAATTCCGTATAAAGATGTACTTTGAGCGTAAAAAGCTTTCTGCAGATTTGACAGAAATTAGCCAATAATCAAAAACGTCGGCCTTCATTAATGAAGGCCGACGCTAGTCACTGCTATTTAGTCAACACATGTTATTTACTAAACGTCTTCCCAAAGAAGTCACCCTCGTTCCACTTAGGCTTGTTCTTCTGATTTGCCAATGTCCAACCGATTTGCGCGTTCACTTTTGTAAAAGTTTCGGCGGCGTTCCAGTTAAATGGTTGATTTAAATCATCGCTTGGCTTGTGGTAGTGGGTAGATAAGAACTGACCGAAGACCTTGCTGCCATCTACATTAGGATCTTTTGACTTAAGACCCGGCACCATAAATACTGAAGGTACGCCTTGTTTTACAAACGCATAGTGATCTGAGCGTGTGAACAAGGCTTGCTCAGGCCATGGATCTGGGCTTAGTTCGATATCAGCATTGGCTGCGGCTTTTTCCACTGAGTCTTGCAAATCACTGTGATTAGCACCAAAGGCAATAACGTCTGCAAACTCGTAAGTCAGAATAGGCATATCCAAGTTTACGTTCGCCACCATTGAAGTAACAGGTACTGTTGGGTTACGGGCGAAATAATCTGCACCTAGAAGGCCTTTCTCTTCACCGGTTACCGACACGAACAGAATTGAGCGCTTTGGCTTTTCTTTCATTTCGCTAAACAGGCGTGCAGTTTCTAACATGACAGACGTACCCGATGCATTGTCCATAGCACCGTTATTGATGTTGTCTTTCTTCACTGTTTTGGCAAAACCAATGTGATCAGAGTGAGCAGAGAAAACCACGTACTCGTCTTTAAGCTCCGGGTCTGAACCTTCAAGCACACCCACAACATTTGGGCTTGTGATGGTGTCGTGCACGCTCGTCTTGCTGATATCAACTACGCCGTTTAACGCAAAGCCTTGCGGTACTTTGTCAGCTTCAAGAACTGCATAAACGTCATCAAGGCTCTTTTCTGCGCCTTGAAACAGTTTACGTGCAGCCCCTTCACTCATGTAAGCGCCGCCTTTAAGCTGAGAAAAACTATTCGCAGGCTCGCCATTATCGTCTAACCACGCCATACGCGGTGTATGAATGTAGTTCAAGCGGCTCTGATATGGGCGCACTTTCTCGTTTTTAGGCGTAGTGACAGTGATCATACCGATAGCACCATTGTCTACCGCATACTTTTGTTTTTGATAGCCAGACGCGAAGTGAGCACCCTCTTCTGATGGAAAGTCGCTTGGCTTACCCGCAAGCGCTACAACAATTTTCCCTTCAACATCTAGGTCTTTATAATCGTTATGAGATAACTCATCAGCCACAATGCCGTAGCCTACGAATACCATCTCACCTTTTACATTGGCCTCAGTGCTAAGCAAGCTTGGGCTAGCTAAATATTCTTTCGGATAATCAAAATCAACGGTTTCGCCGTTTTGTGTAAATGTAAACTTAGGTGATTCTTGAACCAAATTGGCTTTGCGAAACGATACATTTTGTATGTAGCCATCTGTGCCTGCAGGCTTCAAACCATATTTGGCAAATTCGGTCGCAATATAAAGCGCCGCGATTTCATGACCTCGAGAGCCAGTATCTCGCCCTTCAAGTAAATCGTCTGCTAAGAAAAACAAGTGCGATTTGATTCGCTGTGTATCAGGGTTGAAAGCATTATCTGTCGATGCGTGGTTATGTGCTGTTGCAGCAAATGTAATTGCTGTCATTGCACTACCAATAAGGAGTTTTTTTATCATTTTAATTTCACCGTATAACTAAGTGTGCGTCATAGTAACGCAGTTGATACGAGAAATACCATCAAACAGCTTTCGTTTACCATGTGTTTCCTACCGTTGCTCGCATTTTAGGAGCAAGGTAAAATTATCAGCCACATGCCGGCTCGATTTCCGGATATTGTTATTTTTTTAGTGAAGAGCAGCATCTATGTCGAAAGACGATATTCTTTACCGCGTTCAATTTACCAGCAATGGCGAACGCTACGAATTGTATGTAAAAACCCTTATACAAGGCGCTTTGTTTGGTTTTATAGAAATAGGTGACTTTGTGTGGGATACCCACACAAGTGTTGTTGTGGATCCTAGTCATGAAAGACTAAAAAACGAATTCTCGGAAGTAACAAAAACGTATGTTCCAATGCACAACATTTTGCGCATTGACGCTGTAAATAAAAAAGGTTCTGCCAAAATTACTAAATTAGAAAATAAATCTGATAAAGTAACGGCATTCCCTAGTCCAATATATACACCAACAAAAGAGTAACCGCCGGACCCAGCCGGTAAAGGTTGCCGGAGATCCCTATGTATCGCTACGTATTCGCGGCATTACTATTAGTTTGCAGTATAGGCACCACAGCAAAAGAATTGAACGATGAAAGCTTGTACCAACTTCTCGATGAAATTTGGCAATACGAGCTTTCGGTTTCGCCACTTTTAGCCTCCAGAGAAGGCGATACTTCACTCGCTCACGTGTTACCAGATAACTCTCCCAAAGCTTTGAAAGCACAAGATGAGCAATGGCGCGCTTTTCAAAAAGCCTTAAGTCAGTATGAAAAAGAGAATATCTCTACTGACGCTTATATTGCCTTGCTAATGCAGCAATATCGTTTAGCTAATTATGTGGACGAATATATGTATCGCGCGCACTTGGTACCCATCAATTCAGAATATGGCTTCCACGGTGCGATGGCCTCGCTTCCTAATTTATCAACCTTTAAGCGCGTAGAAGATTATCAAGCCTACATTAGCCGTCTAAGCGCGCTAAAGCCTTACTTCGACCAACAAATTGCGTACATGAAACAGGCGCTAAAAGAAGGCTACACGCAACCTAAAGTCGTGTTGAAAGGGTTTGAAAACTCAGTGGCGTCTTACATTGTTGAAAAGGCTGAAGACAGTGGCTTTTATTCTCCATTTACCCGGTTTCCTGAGTACTTTACTGCCGAACAAAAATCAGCGCTAACGGAACAGGGTAAGGCAGCCATAAACAACAGCGTGTTGCCTGCATATCAAATGTTCTACGACTTCATGGTAGATGAATACATTCCCAATGCCCGTAAAGATATTGCCGCAAATAACTGGCCTGATGGTGTGGCGTATTATGCTAATAGAGCAAAGCATTACACGACTACTGATATGACGCCGCAGGAAATACATGATTTAGGGTTATCAGAAGTAAAACGCATTCGCGCGCAAATGCAACAAATTGTGGATGAGCTTGGCTTTGATGGCGACATTAACGACTTCATTACATTTTTACGGGAAGACCCGCAATTTTATGCCACCAGCGCTGAAGATTTGCTGAAAGAGGCGTCATTTATTGCAAAGAAAATGGACGCAAAGCTTCCTTCGCTCTTTGAGTATCTGCCAAGAACGCCTTACGGTGTAGCGCCTGTACCAGACGCTATCGCGCCTAAATATACAACGGGCCGTTATATTCATCCTAGCCGCGATGATCAGCCAGGATATTACTGGGTAAACACGTATGCCCTCGATAAGCGCCCTTTGTATGCATTGCCTGCACTGACCTTGCACGAAGCAGTGCCTGGCCACCACCTTCAAATATCGTTGGCAGCAGAGCTTGAAAACTTACCTATGGTACGTCGTAACACCTATATTTCAGCGTTTGGTGAAGGCTGGGGTCTGTACTCTGAGTTTTTGGGCATAGAAGCAGGTATTTACGAAACGCCTTATGACAACTTTGGCCGCTTAAGCTACGAAATGTGGCGTGCGTGTCGTTTAGTGGTTGATACTGGTATGCATACGATGGGCTGGAGCCGTCAACAAGCGGTGGACTACATGATGGAAAACACCGCGCTTTCTGAGCACAACGTTAATACAGAAATAGACCGCTATATTTCATGGCCTGCACAGGCGTTATCGTACAAAATTGGCGAAATTAAAATTAAAGCGCTTCGTGCAAAAGCAGAGACTGCACTAGGACAGCGTTTTGATGTTCGTAAATTTCATCGCGCCGTTTTGGAAAATGGGTCTGTCCCACTTTTTATTTTAGAACAACACATAAATACGTTTATAGAAAAGCAAAAGGCAAAATAAGATGTTCGTTGCATTTGGTGTTATTGGATTACTTATCCTGTTTTTAATTTACTTGGTACTGCGAACGCAGAACTTACAAAAAGAATTGGCGCTATTGCGCCATTCAAATAAGCAAACCAGCAGCAAAGTAACTTATGCTTATCGCAATCTTGTTCTCGTCACAGACGCATTAGAAAAGAACTTTACTGCACGCGTAGAAAGTGATTATAAAAGTCGTCTTATCGAACAATCGCACTATCAAATACTTCACTCGCTAATGCGAAATTTCTCGACCATTGTAATGGCGTGCTGTGAGAAAGGTATGTCGCTTGAAGAGTCTTTAAATAAAGCGTTGCTGAATGAGGACGTAACGCTTGAAGAGGTTCGCGATATGGTAAAAACACTGCCCAGCAATGTGCGCATGGTATGGGCAAAAAATACAGCAGATGGTTTTATCGCGTTTTGCCAAACGGTTACTGCACCGATAAATACTACTAAAGCCAATCAATCTGCAGCGGCCTTACAAGAAAGCTAGTTCTGCTTACTGATTAACACAAGTAGAGCGTTATCAGGGCCTGGCGGCTCTTTGCTGTATGGTAAAGAGCAGCAGGCCTTAATAGCTGTTTTGTCTTGAATTGAAAATTTAAATACTCGTCTGCCCCTTGACACCTCCCTTCTTCTTAAAGATTTAATCTTTTACCTTTTCAAACTAATCAATAAGTTAGCATTAAAAGCTTCAAGGCTTGAGCCTTTAATCTTGAAAAGGATCATTGCTGCACTATAATACTGTATATAAATACAGTTCATTTTGAGTGCTATGAATAAACCGTTATCCATGCTTAACAACCACCCTCATATTTGGCGGGCCAGAGAACAAAAGCAAAATGAAACAAAGTTTTCATTAGGTTTTCCGCTATTAGATAAAGCGCTTAACGGTGGCGTTGCTTCTACAGGCTTAGTACGTATAGCTTCTCTAACGGGCGTTGGTGAACTCTCATTGTTTAAAGACGTAATATGCCTGCATCGTACTCATAAACTCGTTGTATTTATCAATCCTCCAGGGCGTTTGCAGTCGCCGTGGTTAGAAAATTTAGGCCTTAAGACGCAACAAGTACTTGTAGTAAAAACGCATACACAGCAAGAGTCCTTGTGGGCGGCAGAGCAATGCCTAAAAAGTACAGCTTGTCATTGCGTGGTGCTGTGGAGTAATGCAATAAGCCAAAAGGAAGCCCGCCGTTTACAGGTAGCTGCGACGCATAATGATGCCCTATGCTTGCTTTATACTCCGGTGCATCCGCCGCTGTCATCGTCAAGTAAACAACAAAACAGACCATTAAGCAGCGCCCAAGCTTATAGCGACGATGCGCTACCTATTACTTTAGATCTTTATCTGCAAGGAACCTCGCACGCTTTATCGGTAAATATTCGCAAACAGCGTCATGGATGGCCTAAAGATAACATTGTTATTTCACACAAATGGACGCCTGATAATAACGCCATTAAGTGGGCAATGACGCACAATACGCTTTCTGATCAGGCGCTACACTCTGTGAGCTGACCATGCTATGGGCTTATATTTACTGCTACCAACTTACTTTAGATAGTCATAATAGAGCGACTAGGCGCAAAGCTGCGCATTATCAAGAGTCTTGTAATGATGCTAACAATAAAGGTTCGTCACTACCTTTAAGCACACCCGTTGTCGTCTACTGCAGTAAGATAAATAAAATTGTTCAATGCAATGATATTGCAAAGAAAGAAGGCATTGAAATCGGGCATGGTTTAGCGCAAGCGGCTGCACTATGCCCTTATGTACATGTACTGCCTTTCAATGAAGAAAACGAAAGACATATGCTAACGCAGTTAGCACATCGGCTTTATCCGCTGGCATCAGACATTGTGCTAGATAGTCACACATCTGCAGGCGGACTAGCTATAAGATTAGATAATTTAATCCATTACTACGGTGGCCATGAGCCTCTATGGAAAACCCTCACGCAGGCGTTATCGGAGTCTGATGTTCGTTACCACTTTGGCTGTGCGTGGACAATAGAAGCGGCAAAGGTACTGGCACTTCAAAAGTACAGCACTTACGTATATACACTTGATGACATAAAAAAAGCGTTAAATGCATGCCCTCTTTCTCTTACTGCACTGGCGCCTAAAGTTATAGAGTCGCTGGCTAGAGTGGGAATTACTAGAGTGCAACAGTTACTCGCCATGCCTGTCCAAGAGCTAGGTCGACGCTTTGACAATAACACCATTATGTATCTGACTGCACTGAGAGGAGAGACGTTTCCCCGCGTTACGCTATTTAGGCCGCTAGAGCGCTTCGATAACTTCTTACTGTTACCCTTTGACGTAGAAAACATACAGCACTTAACGCCTTTTGTGACTCAACAACTTGAGCATTTATCTCATTATTTACGAGCTAGAAATTTATACACATCAAACGTGGCCATATACATTCAATTTAGAGAAGCGCCGCCCATGAATATTGAGATCCAATCTGCGCTACCTCAGTCTTCTGTTAAAAGCTGGCTGCCGTTATTTACCCTTAAAATTGAAAACCTTGTATTGCCTGAACCCGCTACTGCTGTTGAGCTTAAATGCCATCAATTTGAAGAAATAGATACTCATAATGGCGACTTTTTCAGCGATCGATTTAATGATGTGGCACAAAAGCAACTCATTGGCCGCTTAAACGCTAAACTAGGTGATAAAAGCACTTTTCAACCTCGCGCAGCCAACAGTCATCAGTTTGAATATATGACGGTAACCGAACCGAACGCATCTGAATATGCTTATGCTTGCGATACTGCGCCTACTTTTACCTTTGATGTTCCTATGCCACTTACTCAACCAACACAAATTTGTTTTGGGCCCTTACGGTTAAATAGCGAATGGTGGCACGACCGTCCTGCTAAGCGCGATTACTTCATTGCGCAGACCTCTCAGAGTGTCCGGTTATTGGTGTTTAAAGATGAAGAATCTCGATGGTGGGTACAAGGGCTTTTTTGTTAGGTATATGTGGTTAGGGTAAGCACGGTAGCATGAAGTACAGCGAACTATTTTGTCAAAGCAACTATAGCTTTCTTTGCGGGGCTTCTTCTCCTGCTGAGCTAGTTACCACAGCGTCTTTTCTTGGCTACGAGGCTCTCGCTATTACTGATGAATGCTCTGTAGCAGGCATAGTACGAGCCTTCGATGAAATTACCCACCAAAAATTACCTATCAAGCTTATTGTGGGCAGTTACTTTGTATTTGATGAGACCTTATCCTTTGTATTGTTGTGCCCAGATAAGGCTGCCTACAGTGAGCTATGCCGAATCATCACTAATGCAAGGCGCCGTTCTGAAAAAGGTGAATATCAACTAGCCGAATGGGATTTGCGCACCATTCGACACTGTAAATTTATCTGGTTGCCCAGTGAGAAGGAAACCCAAGATAAACATTGGGCAGAATGGCTGCTAAAGCACCCCAGCATAGACGTCTACATAGGTGCGCAGCGCTTACTAGATGGACGTGATCATCATAGATTTGCGCACTATAACGCTTTGCAATCTACCTACTCATTTCCTGTTATTGCATGTACGGGTGTATTGATGCATCACGCAGATAGGTTGCCACTACAGCATATTTTGCACGCCACAAAAGTTCATACCAGCGTTGACGAGATAGGAAGAAGTGCATTAAGTAATGCAGAACGTAGCTTACGCACCATACATAAAATTAAGAAGCTATATCCTGAAAAGTGGGTGGCGAATACTAATGCTCTTAGCCAATTATTTACGTTTTCTTTGGAGGAGCTGCGCTATCAATATCCAGCGGAACTTGTTCCCAAAGGCTACACACCTACGTCTTATTTAAGAGAGCGTGTAGAAGAAGGGATTAAAATTCGCTTTCCAGAAGGTATTACTACGGAAATTAGGCAGACCATTGAAAAAGAGTTTGCGCTGATTACCGAGCAAGAGTATGAATATTTTTTTCTAACAATTTACGATATCGTCCAGTTTGCCAAACAACAGCGCATCCTATATCAAGGTCGTGGCTCTGCGGCGAACTCTGTGGTTTGCTATTGTTTAGAAATTACCGCCGTTGACCCTAGACAAATTAGCGTACTTTTTGAACGCTTTATTTCAAAAGAGCGCAATGAACCGCCTGACATTGATGTGGATTTTGAGCATCAACGCCGTGAAGAAATTATTCAGTATATTTATAAAAAGTACGGCAGAGAAAGAACCGCTATCGCCGCGACGGTAATTTGTTACCGCTTTAAATCAGCATTTAAAGATGTGGGAAAAGCACTAGGCTTTAGCGAATCTCAACTGGACTTTGTTGTTAAGCAAATAAACCGTCGGGATAGCGTTATACCGTGGAAGTCCCAACTAGCCAACCTCGGCTTAAATCCGCAAGAGAAACGAGTACAACAGCTTATTAACTTAACCGAATCTCTATTGGGCACGCCAAGGCATTTGTCACAGCATGTAGGCGGGTTTGTGATAAGCGCGGGCCCTTTGTATGACTTAGTTCCTGTGGAAAACGCAGCGATGGAAGCTCGCACGATTATTCAATGGGACAAAGACGATATAGAAACACTAGGTCTATTAAAAGTCGATGTATTGGCTCTGGGTATGTTAAGCGCTATTCGCCGGGCTTTTGCCCTCATTAATAAGCAATACCCCGTTCAGACAAGCATTCCCTTCATCACTAAACTTGGCGATGACAAACAGGTTTTCGATATGATTTGTCGCGCTGATACCGTCGGCGTTTTCCAGATAGAGTCAAGGGCCCAAATGTCTATGCTGCCAAGGTTAAAACCTCGTCGGTACTATGATTTGGTAGTACAAATTGCCATTGTTCGGCCAGGACCAATTCAGGGGGATATGGTGCACCCTTATTTAATACGCCGTCACGGTAACGAAACTATCGAGTATCCCTCAAAAGAAGTCGAAAAGGTGCTGTCCCGTACTATGGGCGTACCTATTTTCCAAGAGCAGGTCATTCAACTTGCTATGGTTGCCGCAGGCTTCAGTGGGGGTGAAGCTGACCAACTTCGTCGCGCTATGGCGAGCTGGAAAAAGGACGGAAGGATTTTCGAGTTTAGAGACAAGCTAATCAAAGGTATGACAGATAAAGGTTATGACAATACTTTTGCTCATAACTTATTTGAACAGATTAAGGGGTTCGCAGGGTATGGCTTTCCAGAGTCGCATTCCGCTTCTTTCGCAGTATTGGCTTATGTATCTTGCTGGCTTAAGTTTTACTTCCCTGTAGAGTTTTATGTGGCGTTATTAAACAGCTGGCCAATGGGCTTTTACACGCCGTCACAGCTAGTGCAAGATGCAAAGCGGCATAATATTCACGTAGAAGCTCCCTGTGTGAACAAATCTGACACTGAACATACCCTAGTTATAGTAAACCAAGAAAAGCGCATACAATTAGGTCTTAAGCTTATCAAAGGGCTTAGCGAAACGTCGTCCCAACAACTTGTGAAGAATAGGTCTAACAAGGGATACGTCAATGTAGAACAACTACACCAGCTATCGCTCAAGAGTAATGAACTAGAAGCGCTCGCAAGCGCCGATGCACTGCGTACCATTTCAGGTAACCGCTATGAAACACGCTGGAAAATAATGGATACGCAAACGCGCTTACCTTTGTTCGACGCAGAAGAGAAATATACTAATGAAAACATCAGCACATTAAATGTTTCGCCCAGTGATGCTGAAAATTTACTCGAAGATTATGCATCGACAGGACTATCCGTTAATAACCACCCAATTTCATTACTTCGACAACAACATCAGCTCAAAGATATTAGCTGGTCTAATTCCCTCGTTACTAAGAAAAATAAATCAGTAGTTAAAGTTCTTGGTGCCGTAACGGGCCGTCAAGCGCCTGGTACAGCCGCTGGCGTCACATTTCTTACCTTAGAAGATGATATTGGCAATATGAACGTCGTCGTATGGCAATCCACAGCCAGAGCGCAGCAACAAACCTTTTTAAAAGCTAAGCTTTTGCAAGTTAATGGCATTATTGAACGCTCCAAAGAGGGAGTGATACATATTATCGCTGGTAAACTTATTGATCGCACACCTTGGTTAGAAAAAATATCGCTTAACTCACGAGATTTTCATTAGACATTTTTACTCTCAAGTAATAGCACCTTAATTTCTTTATCCCGTGCTTTTTCTATATCAAGAGGCGAGTTAATTGCTTTAAATACCAAAGTGATTAAACTTAAAGCGTTTTGTAAAGAACTGTGATCATTTTGGAGTTTAAATGATTCGATGGATTATGATTTTCTGTGCCTCCCTGCTAAGTGTTAATGTCTATGCTGAAAAGTACATTATTGGGGCTCAGAATTTAGCATACTTTCCTCATTACGACTTTGCCTCCACCGCTGATAAAGGCGTAGCGTGGTCTGTTTTAGAAGCATTCTCCGACGCTTCTGGACATGAATTTATTTACGTAAGTTTACCAATACGAAGACTTCAGCTTGAACTGGTTAAAGGTAATGTAGACTTCGTTTATCCTGACAACAGCGGATGGTATAACAGCACTACTACGTCGAAAGACAAACACTTTTCTTCTCCCCTTACGCATGCCATGACAGGAACTATTGTTAAAAAAGAAAATGTCGGAAAAGGTATTGGGGCGATAAAACATCTCGCCATGCCATTAGGGTTCACACCTGTTAATTGGCAAATGCGGATAAATAATCAAAGTACTAAGATTATATGGGTAAATACTATTCAACAGGGAATGGATCTTTTATATCAGGAGCGTGTAGACGCCCTCGATTTAGAGTATTTTGTGAGCCAACACTCCTCATCGCTTTATTTTGAGAAAGATGTATTTACTTTAGATTTGACCCTTCCACACAATGAAATACCTTTCTCTCTATCTACGCTTTACCACTCCGACGTTATTGCTGAACTAAATGATTTTATATCCTCAAACCCCGAATTAATTGATAGTATTAAGTTGAAGTACGGCGTAATGGACTTTGAAAAACTGACACAGCAGCTTTTAAATGAACAAGGATTGCAAATTGAAGAGGTTTGGCAATAGCACACACCGTTTTATTCAGACTATATCGATAATACTTTGTGTTTCATTTTTTTCTTCGACTATTAAAGCCGAGACCTACATCGTAGGCGCTCAAAATATTGAATACTCACCTTATTACAACTTTTCTTCACCCCATGAAAAAGGTTTAGGATGGGCCATACTGGAAGCGTTTTCAAAACACAGTGGGCACCAGTTTATCTACCTAAGCATGCCCGTTAAACGCCTTCAAATTGAATTAAAAAAAGGGAATGTTGATTTCGTTTTTCCAGATAACCCTAGATGGAACGACCATATAATATATAGCGTTGATAAGGCTTACTCTCTCCCACTGGTAGACACTTTTGCTGTTACGTTAGTAAAACCAGAAAACAAGGGTAAGGGCATTAGCTTTGTGAGTAACCTCATTATTCCCGACGGTTTTACCCCAGCTAAATGGAAGAAACAAATCAGCGAAAATACCGTGAACGTAATTGGTGTGAACAGCGTCTATGAGGGGTTATCACTATTAAACAAAGAGAAAGCCAATGCCATGGATATAGAATACAACGTAGCTCAACGTATTCTTCGTCGATATCCTAATATTGGCGAGTTCACTGCTGATCTAACGCTTCCTTACAACACGGTGTCTTTCTCCGTTTCAACACTAAAACATCCTGACATTATTCACGAACTCAATGCGTTTCTTAATTCCAACTCAAAAACCATCGATGAAATAAAAAATAAGTATGGTATTGAAGAAACCAAGCAGTTAACTCTGCGGCTGATGAAACAACAGGGACTTACAAAAAACGTTCTGTGGTCAGCCTTGTAATAATTCCATAACCGCAGTAAATAACACATAAACAGTCGCTTAAACCAGGGATTTTAAATCTTATCATATTGATATATATAACTTTTATTGTTGGAGAAAATTTTGCTTATTGATTACCAAATCAAGGAGCAATTATGAAAAAGATATCATTTCTACTATTTTCTTTTTTTATCACTTTTACTGCGAATTCGGTACAAGCTCGACAGACTGTAAGCGTTGACTATATGCATGGGTTCGATGATATCGACGGAATGCGGTTTGCGTACAGGCCTTTGGAACAAACTTTTGTAACCGACTGGTTTGGCGACTTAAAGTTATATTGGGAGGTAAGCGCAGTTGTCTGGGAATACGGAGAAAACGACACACACAGCACAAGCTATGCTGCATCCATCACTCCCGTTTTTATGAAGCAAGTTGCCACGCTAAATGACCAATATCCGGTTTATATAGAGGCAGGTATTGGTGCGAGTTATATTGGTGATCAAGAAGTGGCTGGCAAAGATATTGGGTCAAATTATCAATTCGAAGATCGTATTGGCATCTTTGTGGAGCTTGATAAAAAGCAACACGTAGCGTTGCGATATATGCATTTTTCTAACGGCGGATTTAACAATGACAATCCTGGGTTGGACTTTCTAAACTTGTCATACGCCTACCACTTCTAAACGCAAAAAACCCGCCGTTAGGCGGGTTTCTTTTAATGGGACCTGGCAGTGTCCTACTCTCACATGGGGAGACCCCACACTACCATCGGCGCTAATACGTTTCACTTCTGAGTTCGGGATGGGCTGGGCCGACATGTCGGTCAGGTGGTACCGTATCGCTATGGCTGCCAGGAAAAACTGGTTTGCAGCTTATTAGCCGCGTAAAGTTGAACGCTATCAACTTCACTGAATTCTGTTAGCCTAAGTATATAAAAATACAGTGGCTTCTATATAAAGCAAAAAACCCGCCGTTAGGCGGGTTTCTTTTAATGGGACCTGGCAGTGTCCTACTCTCACATGGGGAGACCCCACACTACCATCGGCGCTAATACGTTTCACTTCTGAGTTCGGAATGGAGTCAGGTGGTACCGTATCGCTATGGCTGCCAGGAAAAACTTTTAGTGCAGAATCATGATGCTTTTTATCATGACTTCTGCGCAAGGAGGACTAACAGTACTCTTTAGAGCCTATTTAATCATCGTTGCTTAATAACTAACAATTTGGGAAAGATAATATTAATTCAATCAGTGAGTAACTGCTTTTTACTCTTACTTGCTGCTCTTTATCAGAGCTTAGCTTGTCTACAACACTCAGAAGTCCAAAGCTTCTTGGGCGTTGTATGGTTAAGCCTCTCGGGCAATTAGTACAGGTTAGCTTAACGCCTTACAACGCTTCCACACCCTGCCTATCAACGTCATCGTCTATAACAACCCTTCCAGACCTTAAAGGTCAGGGATGACTCATCTTTGGGCCGGCTTCCCGCTTAGATGCTTTCAGCGGTTATCCGTTCCGAACGTAGCTACCGGGCAATGCCATTGGCATGACAACCCGAACACCAGCGGTTCGTCCACTCCGGTCCTCTCGTACTAGGAGCAGCTCCCATCAATCATCCAACGCCCACACCAGATAGGGACCGAACTGTCTCACGACGTTCTAAACCCAGCTCGCGTACCACTTTAAATGGCGAACAGCCATACCCTTGGGACCGACTTCAGCCCCAGGATGTGATGAGCCGACATCGAGGTGCCAAACACCGCCGTCGATATGAACTCTTGGGCGGTATCAGCCTGTTATCCCCGGAGTACCTTTTATCCGTTGAGCGATGGCCCTTCCATACAGAACCACCGGATCACTATGACCTACTTTCGTACCTGCTCGACGTGTCTGTCTCGCAGTTAAGCTAGCTTATGCCATTGCACTAACCTCACGATGTCCGACCGTGATTAGCTAACCTTCGTGCTCCTCCGTTACTATTTGGGAGGAGACCGCCCCAGTCAAACTACCCACCAGACACTGTCCACAACCCCGATAAGGGGCCAATGTTAGAACATCAAACATACAAGGGTGGTATTTCAAGGACGGCTCCACACAATCTAGCGACTGTGCTTCAAAGCCTCCCACCTATCCTACACATGTAGGTTCAATGTTCAGTGCCAAGCTGTAGTAAAGGTTCACGGGGTCTTTCCGTCTAGGTGCGGGTACACAGCATCTTCACTGCGATTTCAATTTCACTGAGTCTCGGGTGGAGACAGCGTGGCCATGGTTACACCATTCGTGCAGGTCGGAACTTACCCGACAAGGAATTTCGCTACCTTAGGACCGTTATAGTTACGGCCGCCGTTTACCGGGGCTTCGATCAAGAGCTTCGTCCGAAAACTAACCCCATCAATTAACCTTCCGGCACCGGGCAGGTGTCACACCCTATACGTCCTCTTACGAGTTTGCAGAGTGCTGTGTTTTTAATAAACAGTCCCAGCCACCTGGTCACTGCGGCCCCCATTTGCTTACCACGCGAAGTGTTCACAAACAGGGGCGTACCTTCTCCCGAAGTTACGGTACAATTTTGCCGAGTTCCTTCACCCGAGTTCTCTCAAGCGCCTTAGTATTCTCTACCTGACCACCTGTGTCGGTTTGGGGTACGGTTCATATAATCATAAGTTTAGAAGCTTTTCCTGGAAGCAGGGCATCAACAACTTCACTCCCTTGGGAGCTCGTCTCGCGTCTCAGCTTTAAAAACCCGGATTTACCTAAGTTTTCGGCCTACTCGCTTTCACTTGGACAACCAACGCCAAGCTTGCCTAGCCTTCTCCGTCCCTCCATCACTGATTATATAAGTACGGAAATATTAATCCGTTTCCCATCGACTACGCATTTCTGCCTCGCCTTAGGGGCCGACTTACCCTGCCCTGATTAGCATGGGACAGGAAACCTTGGTCTTCCGGCGTGGGAGTTTTTCACTCCCATTATCGTTACTCATGTCAGCATTCGCACTTGTGATATGTCCAGCAAGCTTTACAACTCACCTTCATCCACTTACACAACGCTCCCCTACCCAGCACAGTAAACTGTGCTGCCGCAGCTTCGGTATATTGCTTAGCCCCGTTACATCTTCCGCGCAGGCCGACTCGACTAGTGAGCTATTACGCTTTCTTTAAAGGGTGGCTGCTTCTAAGCCAACCTCCTAGCTGTCTGTGCCTTCCCACATCGTTTCCCACTTAGCAATATTTTGGGACCTTAGCTGGCGGTCTGGGTTGTTTCCCTCTCCACGACGGACGTTAGCACCCGCCGTGTGTCTCCCGGATAGTTCTCATTGGTATTCGGAGTTTGCAAAGGGTTGGTAAGTCGGGATGACCCCCTAGCCTTAACAGTGCTCTACCCCCAATGGAATTCGTCCGAGGCTCTACCTAAATAGATTTCGGGGAGAACCAGCTATCTCCCGGTTTGATTGGCCTTTCACCCCCAGCCACAGGTCATCCCCTAACTTTTCAACGTTAGTGGGTTCGGTCCTCCAGTTGATGTTACTCAACCTTCAACCTGCCCATGGCTAGATCACCGGGTTTCGGGTCTATACCTAGCAACTAAACGCGCAGTTAACACTCGCTTTCGCTACGGCTCCGTTATTCACTTAACCTCGCTACTAAATATAAGTCGCTGACCCATTATACAAAAGGTACGCAGTCACACCACGAAGGTGCTCCCACTGCTTGTACGTATACGGTTTCAGGTTCTATTTCACTCCCCTCACAGGGGTTCTTTTCGCCTTTCCCTCACGGTACTGGTTCACTATCGGTCAGTTAGGAGTATTTAGCCTTGGAGGATGGTCCCCCCATATTCAGTCAAGATAACACGTGTCCCGACCTACTCGATTTCACTGTAAAGATTGCGTCGTGTACAGGGCTATCACCTTGTATCGCTCCTCTTCCCAAAGGATTCCACTACATTCAATACAGCTTAAGGGCTGTTCCCCGTTCGCTCGCCGCTACTAGGGGAATCTCAATTGATTTCTTTTCCTAAGGGTACTTAGATGTTTCAGTTCCCCTCGTTCGCCTCGTTACGCTATGTATTCACGTAACGATACCTGTAAACAGGTGGGTTTCCCCATTCGGACATCTGTGGCTCAAATGCATTTTGTCGGCTCACCACAGCTTTTCGCAGACTTACACGTCCTTCATCGCCTCTAACTGCCAAGGCATCCACCGTATACGCTTCGTCACTTAACCATACAACCCCAAACAGCCTTTTGACTTCTGTCTAAGTTATGTCGCATGAATGACAAGCTAATCGGAAGAATTGCCTTGCTATCAATAAATTGATAACAAGCAATTCAGTCAAGTAGAGTAAAAAGTACGTCTTTCGACTTCTCAGTTACTCAATTTTGATTGATTACTATTAATATCAGCTTTCCAAATTGTTAAAGAACATTAGTGCTTCTAAAAACACTAATCAATGAATGTGATCATTAATTAGCACTCTATATTGAAACATCTAGGTTTCACTTCTTTAGCGAGAAGGTTAACTGTCAGGAAGGTTCCCTTCCGGTAAAGCAGTTAATCGCGACACTCGCGAAGCGAGTCTTTATATAAACAAAACAATCTGTGTAGGCACTGCATCAAGTGCGTCTTTCGACGTAATGGTAAGGAGGTGATCCAACCCCAGGTTCCCCTAGGGTTACCTTGTTACGACTTCACCCCAGTCATGAAACACAAAGTGGTAATCGTCCTCCCGAAGGTTAGACTAACTACTTCTTTTGCATCCCACTCCCATGGTGTGACGGGCGGTGTGTACAAGGCCCGGGAACGTATTCACCGCAGTATTCTGACCTGCGATTACTAGCGATTCCGACTTCATGGAGTCGAGTTGCAGACTCCAATCCGGACTACGACATTCTTTAAGGGGTCCGCTCCACATCACTGTCTCGCTTCCCTCTGTAAATGCCATTGTAGCACGTGTGTAGCCCTACACGTAAGGGCCATGATGACTTGACGTCGTCCCCACCTTCCTCCGGTTTGTCACCGGCAGTCTCCTTAGAGTGCCCAACTTAATGCTGGCAACTAAGGACAAGGGTTGCGCTCGTTGCGGGACTTAACCCAACATCTCACGACACGAGCTGACGACAGCCATGCAGCACCTGTGTCTGAGTTCCCGAAGGCACGAAACTATCTCTAGTAACTTCTCAGCATGTCAAGTGTAGGTAAGGTTCTTCGCGTTGCATCGAATTAAACCACATGCTCCACCGCTTGTGCGGGCCCCCGTCAATTCATTTGAGTTTTAACCTTGCGGCCGTACTCCCCAGGCGGTCTACTTATCGCGTTAGCTTCGCTACGCACGCCTTAAAGGCACACACAGCTAGTAGACAGCGTTTACGGTGTGGACTACCAGGGTATCTAATCCTGTTCGCTACCCACACTTTCGCACATGAGCGTCAGTCTTTGGCCAGGGAGTCGCCTTCGCCACTGATGTTCCTCCAGATATCTACGCATTTCACCGCTACACCTGGAATTCCACTCCCCTCTCCAAGACTCTAGTCTGCCAGTTCTAAATGACCATCCCAGGTTGAGCCCGGGGCTTTCACATCTAGCTTAACAAACCGCCTGCGTGCGCTTTACGCCCAGTAATTCCGATTAACGCTCGCACCCTCCGTATTACCGCGGCTGCTGGCACGGAGTTAGCCGGTGCTTCTTCTGTTGTTAACGTCACGGCTAGCAGGTATTAACTACTAACTTTTCCTCACAACTGAAAGTGCTTTACAACCCGAAGGCCTTCTTCACACACGCGGCATGGCTGCATCAGGGTTTCCCCCATTGTGCAATATTCCCCACTGCTGCCTCCCGTAGGAGTCTGGGCCGTGTCTCAGTCCCAGTGTGGCTGATCTTCCTCTCAGAACAGCTAGAGATCGTTGCCTTGGTAAGCCGTTACCCTACCAACTAGCTAATCTCACTTGGGCCTCTCTTTGCGCCGGAGCCTAAGCCCCGTTTGGTCCGAAGACGTTATGCGGTATTAGCAGTCGTTTCCAACTGTTATCCCCCTCGCAAAGGCAAGTTCCCAAGCATTACTCACCCGTCCGCCACTCGTCAGCGATGTGCAAGCACATCCTGTTACCGTTCGACTTGCATGTGTTAGGCCTGCCGCCAGCGTTCAATCTGAGCCATGATCAAACTCTTCAATTAAATATATCGAAATATGAATCGTCGTTATGTGACACTCTTAACGAGTGCCCACACAGATTGTCTTGTCTAAATTGTTAAAGAACATTCACTAGAAGCCGTTGCTTCTTAGTGACTCACCCTGTTCGAGTGAGGTGCGCATTATACGCTGGAAGTTTTCGTTGTCAACACTTTTTGAAAATTTATTTTCTGAAGCGTTTCTTCTAAACTCCCGTCTTTACTGGCCTATAAAGGTAGTAGAGACTTACTTCAGGAGGGTTGCTGTTTTGCTTTTCCCCCGAAGCGGATGCGCATTTTAGGGAAATGAGCGCTCACGTCAACACTTATTTTAAAAAAAGTGTCATATTCGTTTTGAACGCTCAAAATACCAACTATTCCCAATATTTCAGCTTATTCCTTAACCTAAACTTGCGCCAAAGGTTCAAAGGCTTCTTCTTAATTTTATCTTTATAGTTGTTATTGAAGTCATCAACCGCATCTAAAATCCGCTCGCAGTTATGTCCGTCTCTATATGCTTCATGATAATGAGCAAAGTCATTAACGTCTTTCATTAAGTCATCAGGTCGAGACAATGCCGTTTCTATTGCGCCCTCTACTTCATTCACATCGGTAACATTCAAAAGATGTTTTCCAGGGTTTGTATTGCAATAAGTAACAACAGGCTTATCCATCAACATAAACTCTAGGATAATTGAACTACTGTCGCACAACATAACGTCAGATTGCTGGAAGTCTTCTAATCGTACATTATCAATAAATGAAACATTGCTATGTTCGTCTGCCAACGCACGGTACTTATTCAAAAGCGCTTGGTCGCTAATCTTTGGATGAAACGTCAATCGCCAATTCCAATTTTTGCTTTTTGCCAGATGGCTTATGGTGTCAACCAGATGTGGGGCTGATGAAATTCCCTGTGAAAAGGTTGTGCCATAGAGGATAGTTGGAGCCTTATTATGCTTCTCATAGTCTAGGAAGTAAGGATCAACCTTTGCCCACCCCGTTTGATACACTTTGAAGAATTGATGTTTTGCTTCGAGCTTCTTGAAATACTCTGTGCTGCTTGGGCCTTGAGTGCAGTACATATCAAACCACCCGCGAATAGAAAAGTGGTCATCTTTTTCGTTATTCTTTTCTCCTCGCTTGCCTATGGGATATCCATGGAACACAGACACTTTTATGCCAGGTAAAAAGTGAAATATGAGATTCCCGCATGCAAAAATTGCGAGAGGGTTAAAATCGATAATGTCTTCAACGCTATTAAGCCTCAACTCATCAGCCTCTAAAAGGTCAGGACACCCATCCTCTAAAAACCACGCAGCTTCATCGCCTCTAGCTCTTATTGCTTCTTGTAGAGGTCTGTATATAGGGTATGCATAAGCAAGCCCGGTAAAAAACACATAGCGTTTTGACATCTATTCTTCTCGATATTTTTCGTAACGCATTACTCTATCATTTTTCTTTTCGACATTCCTTGGGCGGTGTTTGCATTGGGGATTCTCTAGGCGCTTATCAGTATCAACCCTTCTTTTTTGCTGTTAAAGTTTGCATCATTCACTTTCCTACTTCGTTTATAAGAGTGTGTAATGCATAAATCAGTAGATAGCTTTAAGGGTGTCTCACCTATTTTAGGGAAGCACGTTTACATCGATGCCTCTGCAAGAATAGTTGGAGATGTAGTATTAGAAGATGATGCCAGCATTTGGCCGTTAGTAGCAGCCCGTGGTGACGTGAACAAAATTCGTATTGGCGCCCGTTCTAATATTCAAGATGGCAGTGTTTTACACGTTACCCGTAAATCTGAGAAAAATCCCAACGGCTTCCCACTTATTATTGGTGAGGACGTTACCGTTGGGCACAAATGTATGCTGCATGGCTGCCAATTAGGTAATCGTATCCTGGTAGGTATGGGCGCAATTGTAATGGATGGTGTTATAGTTGAAGACGATGTGTTCATTGGTGCAGGTACATTAGTACCGCCAAACAAGAGATTAGAGAGCGGATTTCTTTATGTAGGAAACCCCATGCAAAAGAAAAGGCCACTCAACGACGCTGAAATAGCATTCCTAAAACAATCGGCCATTAACTACGTAGTATTAAAAGATGAATATCTTGAAGAAGCGAACTAGTTTCGCTTCTCGCTTTGCTCAACGATATCTCTGACCCGCTTTACAATATCCGATGTGTCAGGGCGCTTTTGTGTCCATATATAGAAGGCTTCGGCCGCTTGCTCAACTAACATTCCTAGCCCATCTATTTGTGTTTTAACACCTAGCTCAGCCGCATTTCTCATAAAGCGCGTGGGTGAGTTTTTATAGACCATGTCGTAAACCACTTCACAGTGTTGTAAAACACCATCAGTCAAACTACACGGCAATTCATTGCTTAAACTGGCGGCTGTTGAATTGATAATAATATGAGGCGCAACATCTGCGATATCTTCTATCGCCACCACCTGCACTTTAGGGTTTGAAGAAGCGGATGCTACTTCCTCAGCCTTCGCTTTTGTTCTGTTGGCGATGATTAAAGAAGCGGCACCTGCTTTTAATAACGGCGAAATGACGCCACGGGCTGCGCCACCGGCACCAATAAGCAATACACGTTTGCCCTTAATTTCCGCTCTATTATTGAGTAAATCATTTACCAGCCCAACACCATCTGTGTTGTATCCAAGCACATCACCATTGCCACCATTCATTAGTGTATTAACAGCTTGTGCATCTTTAGCCGCTTGGTCATCTACCTTTGCTAAGTTGAATGCATCAAGCTTAAAAGGCATGGTGACGTTACAACCTACCGCGCCTTCCTGAGCTAAAAACGCGTTGGCGGCATCTACAAAACCGTCTACTGGCGCAAGTATTTTTTCATAAGAAATATTTTCTCCCACTTGATCTGCAAACATTTGATGAATAGTTGGTGATAAACTCTGTGAAATAGGATTTCCGAATACAGCGAATTTTTTCATGGGAATACGAGACTTATTTAATATAAAGAAAAGCAACAATCGTTCTAAGAAGAGTACACCATATGAGCGTATAGGTGGAGAGGAGAAAGTACGGGAGTTAGCAAATGCTTTTTACGACATTATGGAGACCGATCCGCTAGCGAAAGAACTACTTACTATTCACCCTCAGCCACTAGACAGAATTCGTCATGTGTTTTTTTTATATTTGAGTTTATGGCTTGGCGGCCCTGATGATTATCAGCAGCAATTTGGTCATCCGCGTCTGCGTGCGCGTCATCTTCCCTACACAGTAACACCCGAGTTAAAGGCACAGTGGATGTACTGCATGAGAAAAGCCATGTTTAAAACCGTTGATGATATTACTTTAGCACAACAGTTAATTGAGGCGCTTGACCAACTTGCCGAACACATGGTGAATACACAATAAAAAAGCGCGTAAAAAGGATTAACCTTCTAACGCGCAAGTCCCCTGTACTGTCTACGCTCTTTGTGGCGCATAAAGTAGTGCAATTGTGAAAGCCTAACTTACCAGTAATAAAACTTTAGAAAGTGTAACCTACAGATAGTGTATAAACCCACGGGTCTATTTCAATATCGTTTACAGTGCCAGAAGCTTCGCCCACTTTAAATGTGGCTTCAGTATCAATATCTATATAGCGAACCGACGCGTTTACATGCCACTTTTTATCGATTTGGTAATCCATACCTATTTGGGCAGATAAGCCAAATGAGTTATCTAACGATAGGTCACTTAAACCCGCCGTTTCATTTGCACCCGTAAATTCCTCGTCAAAGATAAAGGTATAGTTAATCCCTGCACCAACGTAAGGCTGAAACGCCGAGCTTGCATCATTGAAGTAATAGTTAGCCGTCAATGTCGGCGGTAAGTGTGTTACCTCACCAAGCTGATTACCCGTACCTAATGGATCGGCAACGGAAAAGTTAACATCATGCTTAAATGGCGTTGCTGCCAGAAGTTCTATATTGATATTGTCGGTAATAAAGTACGCAACGTTTAAACCTAACTGGGTATCGTTGCCAATATTAAGTGCAACGCCAAGATCCGTCCCACCGGCCACGATATTAGACGTTGATTCATCCGGAGCTACCGTCGTAAGACCGCCTCGAACAATCCAGTCGCCCTGTTGATGAGCGCTGGCTAAAGGTGAAAGTGCAGCAAGTGTAAGACAAAGTGCAGATGCAGATAGAAAGTGTTTGCGCATGATGTGTCTCTTTATATGTTTAACCAAGATGGCGCTACTTTACGCCTTTCGCTTAGCGAAACATTGATCCAGCGCAAGGTTGGTAAGCTACTGAAACACTGATGATATTCAGTATTGATGTAGATCAAAAAACGCCGTGTAAAAATATTACACGGCGCTTGTTCAGTCATTGAAATCGGTGTTTAACTATTGTGGTAGTGAGTAAGTTTTAAACCCCGATAACGCCTCGTTTGTGGCGCGTTACCAGTCAGTAGGCTTTAACCAGTCTGTTAACTTAGCTTCAGCGCTACCTGGTGCAGGTGAATAGCAATACTCCCAGCGGGCTAACGGTGGCATCGACATTAATATGGATTCCGTACGCCCACCAGTTTGCAAACCAAATAAGGTACCGCGGTCAAACACAAGATTAAACTCAACGTAGCGCCCTCTTCGATAAAGCTGGAAATCACGCTCTCTTTCGCCGTAATCAGCGTGCTTGCGGCGCTCGACAATAGGGACGTAAGCATCGATAAACCCATTACCGACTGCTTGCATAAATGCAAATGACTGTTCAAAGCCCCATTCATTAAGATCATCAAAAAATAAACCGCCAACGCCGCGGGTTTCGTTGCGATGCTTTAAGTAAAAATAGTCGTCGCACCACTTTTTGTATTTAGGATACACATCCTCGCCAAATGGCTTACACAACTTCTTCGCAGTGTTGTGCCAATGCGCGACATCGTCTTTAAACGGATAGAATGGTGTTAAGTCAAAGCCACCACCGAACCACCAAATGGGGGCTTCGCCCTCTTTTTCAGCAATGAAAAAACGAACATTAGCGTGGGATGTTGGGATATACGGGTTATGTGGGTGAATTACGAGAGATACGCCCATCGCCTGAAAATTTCGCCCTGCAAGTTCAGGTCGATTAGCCGTTGCCGATGCGGGCATTTGGCTTCCAAATACATGGGAAAAGTTAACGCCACCTTGCTCAATCACCGCACCATTTTTTAGTACTCGAGAGCGGCCGCCGCCTCCTTCTTCACGCTGCCAGCTGTCTTCAACAAACTGACCTTTGCCATCAGCAAGCTCCAGCGTTTGGCAAATGGTGTCTTGCAATCCTAATAGATAGCTTTTTACCTGTTCAATGACTTCGGCGGCGTTTTTACCATCCAGTAATTCTGCTGATGTCATACTCTTATTACCTCTGCTGTGTCACCATCGCGAATGGTACTGGGTTTGGATGCACCGCCAACTTCTCCGTCAATGTAAAAGACAGAATCGGCGAATACGGCTTTTGCTTCTTCAGTGGTGGTAGCCGGCGGTTGACCGGTAAGGTTAGCGCTTGTAGAGACTAAAGGCCTACCTAGCTTATTACATAACGCCACCACTACAGGGTGATTAGTTACACGCACAGCTATTTTACTGTGCTTGCCCGTCAACCATGCTGGTGCCGACGCCGACTTGGGCAATAACCAAGTGTTAGGACCCGGCCAACTTGAAAAGATATCGGTGCGCCTGTCAGGACGAATAGCATTGTCGTCAACATAAGGCAGCAATTGACTGTAATTCGCAGCAATTAAGATCACGCCTTTTTCAACTGGTCGCTGCTTTATCTCTAATAGCGCATTTACTGCCTCTTCGTTATCTGGGTCGCACCCGATACCCATTACCGCTTCGGTTGGATAAACGATTAAACGACCAGCTTGAAATGCGTCAACAACTGGGTCTACTTCAGATAAATTAGCCTCAACGGGGTTAAACGTATTTACGCTCCCATTTTGGATATCAGACATGGTTTTAATCTCTACGTATAGTTCTTCGTATAGTTGTTCGTATAGTTACTTTTTAAAGCCACAAGTTGGCTGAGGGCACTGAATCTGCCCTTTTTTGTCTATTAAAACTCCCCATCCACATTCGGGACACTTTTCATTTACTGGCGTGAAATTTAGCACATAACGGCATTTCGGATAATGGTTACACGCAAAAAACTGTTTGCCGTATTTGTTAGTACGCGAGATTAACTGGCCTTTTTCACACTTTGGGCAATCTACCAAAGTCTCTTCTTTTTCTTTTATAGGCTCAATGTGATGACAAGAAGGAAAATTAGTACACCCGATAAACATACCAAATCGGCCCTTCTTTATTGCCAAGTCAGATGCGCATTCAGGACACGCTACACCCTCTAAGGTTTTGAGTATGGTGGTTTGCTTATCGTGCAGTGGCTTGCTGAAAGTACATTCAGGATAGCCCGTACACCCTATAAAGGGCCCCGATTTGCTGTTCTTTATGTGAAGAGGTTTACCGCAGTCCGGGCAGTCTCCGAAATTATCATCCAAAGCATGCTCGTGCGCTGAAAAAAGTGAATGGTCTATTTTAGACATGTATTAGACGTTAAGGCCTTAAACACGCTGCTATTTCACAGCGCATTCTTAAGTAGGTTTTTTTAAATGCCAGAGTCTACGACTGCATTAATGCAGAACACCATCTGGCTCTTCGAACAAAAGATCTTCCATCTGCGCGTAGGCTTTTTCTTTACCAGGCACGTTAAATAGTACCATTAGCACAACCCACTTCAGATCTTCTAAACAAAATTCGCTAGAGTCAATTTCCATAACGCGATCTATTACCATCTCGCGCGTAGACGCATCCAAAACGTTGACCTGTTCTAAGAACATAAGAAAACCGCGACATTCCACATCTAAACGCATTTGTTCTTCGTGCGTGTAGATACGGCTTAAGCTAGTGCTAATGCCTTTGCAAAAATACGGTTTAATATCCGTTTCTTGCAGTGCTGCTAACTTTTCTAACCATGCGAGGGCTTTATAAATCTCATCGTGATGAAATCCTGCGCGCACAAGCTCTTCCGTTAACTCGTCTTGATCAACACGAATTTCCGTTTCACTGTGAATGAAGTTTTCAAACAGATACATGAGGATATCGAACATATTATTTTCCCCTCAATTTAACGTAACCACCAGGGACAGCAGCTACTAAACCACGCAACTCATATTCTAATAATGATGCCATTGCTTGCGATACAGATAAGGCATTGCGCTGGGCTATGACATCAATAGCGGTGATGTCATAATCCACACTAGCTAATAATTTATCGGTTGCCAAGCTATTCGCTGCACTTTTTTCGTCTTGTTCATCTATGCCTAAGCTTATCTGCTCGGGATAAACCTCAATTTCTTCGAGAATATCGTTACTAGTAGTTACTAATTTTGCGCCTTGCTGGATTAACCAGTGGCAACCTTCCGAATACGCGTGAAAGATATTTCCTGGCACAGCGAATACTTCTCGCCCCAGATCTGCGGCCAAATTTGCAGTTATCAAGGTACCGCTTTTAATTTTTGCCTCTACCACTAAGGTTCCAAGAGATAATGCCGCAATTATTCGATTGCGACGAGGAAAGTGCCAAGGCTTAGGTCCCTGCCCGGGGAAAAACTCTGTAATGCTTAACCCCCCATTATGGTTAATATCATTAAGTATCTTAATATTTTTAGCTGGATAAACTTTATCAGGCCCAGTCCCCATAACTGCAATGGTGCCTGTGCTCCCTGCCATAGCGCCTTGGTGTGCAGCGCTATCTATTCCCATTGCGAGACCACTCGTCACTACCACTCCGTTATTAGATAAGCTCAGAGAAAAGTCATTGGCAATTTGTTTGCCTTGATGACTGGCTCGCCGACTACCTACCACTGCGATTTGTTTTTGCCCTAACAGTTCTAAATTGCCGGTAGCAAATAATACGAATGGCGGGCTGTCCAGTTGCTTGAGTAACGCTGGATAAAATGGCGAGTCTACGGTGATGATATGTCTATTTTGACCGGCTTCTTTCCATTTGAACGCAGCATCGACATACGGTTGTGATATTTGACCGATAAGCGCTTTTGTCTTTTCGCAAAGGGCTGTGTTTTCTTTTAAGAGCTCATGGGGAGAAAGCTGGTAGCGCTCCAGCACTTCTAGCCAACTCTTTGGCGAAACGCTCTGTGCAGAAGCAAGTTTAACCCACGGTAACTGCGTACTATCGGGGGGTGTTAGCTGTAAGTTCATCATCGCTCCTTAGTGAGCGACAATGAACTTAAAAAAGCATTAAGGTTTCGCCACTATGAAGCCGCGCTTAATTCCTTTATTCGCTCGCGTTATTAATCCATAACTTGCCGCATCAAATGTTTTAAATACTACGACTTCGCCAACTTTGAGTGCGGGCTGTGATACCGTATCGATAAACCATTCTCCGCCGCTTCTTGCGCCAGGCTCATCGACATAGCGCGGGCTTTCTTCGTCAATAATAGCTGGCCCTTGAGCGTAAACTCCCAAGACGGTACCAGGAGAAACATCTACGGAGCCCAAGTCGAGGATGACAACATCGTACTTACCAAGCAAATCGTATTCATGTAAGTCGCCAACTACTGCTCCTCTTTGCGATTTAGCTGGAACCAATTCAAAGCTATCGGGATGGTCGAACCCACCCGCCATTAGCTTATCGCCACGCTTTGCTTCCTGATCCGCATCGTCAATAAAAAGCAACATACTATCGTCAGCTTGCCCATTTTCTACCAACGAAGCCGAAGATACGTGAGTAACTTGAATACCCAATATTTTTCCGTCTAGATTTTTTATAGTAGCGTGCTTTCTCACTACCCTAAACTGATCGTCAGTACTGAATTGCTGTTGACTGAGGACAAAATCGTCCGAAGCAAATCTCACGTTTCCGTCTTGATTGCCCAACAACTTAGGCAATGCTTTATAGTCGCCTTCTTCAAGAAGCATGTGCTGCCTGATAAACGGAGAAAGCGTTGTCCAAGAGAGGACGTCTACCGGCTTTGGTTTAAGGCGTCTGTCTGTGGATGGTGAAAGTTTGTAAGTGGGTTTGTCTCGTTTCACCGTTAAAACAGGCTCACCATCAACAAAACCAACAACAATTACATCGCCTGGATAAATTAAGTGAGGATTATCTATTTGCGTGTTGGTACGCCATAACTCAGGCCAGAGCCAAGGTTCTTTTAGGAAGATATTTGCTATAGCCCAAAGTGTATCCCCACGCTTCACCGTATAGGTTTCCGGCGCTGTTTCTTTAAGTTGAAGCGCAAATGCAGGTAACGACAACAATGCACAAATAAATAATATTGCGCCGCGACGAGCGCTCATTAATCGTTTTTTCAAATTAACCACCTGCAAATTATTCACTATCTCTTTTTGTTGATTTTTCGCACAATAGCACTATATCGGCAAAAGTTGTTATTCTTATAGGCCTTCGGCAAAAAACTGCACGAAAGTAACCGTTATACGTTAGAATAGTAACTTAATAGGCACTGTAAAGCGTGCTGGCAATTAGATCGTATATGAATTTATACAGCGAAAAGGTGAAGTAAGCGAGAAATGGCAATTTTAGACGTATTAAGTTTTCCTGATGAGCGTCTTCGTACGGTAGCTAAACCCGTCGAAGAGGTTAACGACGAAATTAAACAACTGGTATCGGATATGTTCGAGACCATGAAAGACGAGAACGGAATTGGCCTTGCAGCTACGCAAGTTAACCGCCATGTTCAAGTTGTTGTAATGGACGTATCGGAAGATCAAAACGAGCCACGCGTGTTTATCAACCCAGAAATCATTCGCAAAGATGGTTCGACAATTAGTGAAGAAGGTTGTTTATCTGTGCCGGGCAACTACGCCAAAGTTGAGCGAGCAGAAGCGATTACCGTTAAAGCCTTAGATCAAAATGGCGAGTTGTTTGAGCTAGATGCTGAAGGGCTGCTGGCTATTTGTATCCAGCACGAACTCGATCATTTAAAGGGTAAGTTGTTTATCGACTATCTTTCCCCTCTCAAGCGCCAACGCATTCGCAAAAAGCTTGAGAAAGAAGCACGTCTTGCAGCTAAAGCTTAAGGATTAACGTGACAGCGCCATTGAAAGTCATTTTTGCCGGTACTCCGGATTTTGCAGCTAAACATTTATCGGCACTACTTGATAGTGAGCACGAGGTTGTTGCGGTTTACACACAGCCAGACAGACCTGCCGGACGTGGTAAAAAGCTAACAGCCAGCCCTGTTAAAGTACTTGCAGAAGAAAGTAACATTCCTGTTTACCAACCCCACTCTTTAAAAGTCGAAGATGCACAGCAAGAACTTGCTGCCCTTAACGCCGACTTAATGGTTGTTGTTGCCTATGGTCTGTTACTCCCAACGGCGGTGCTTAATGCGCCGAGACTCGGATGTATCAATGTACACGGTTCAATTTTGCCTAAGTGGCGCGGTGCAGCGCCAATTCAACGTGCTATATGGGCAGGAGATGCTGAAACCGGTGTAACTATAATGCAGATGGACGAAGGCTTGGACACAGGTGACATGCTATACATTGCAACGTTGCCCATTGCTGCTAACGATACTAGCGCGACCATGTACGACAAACTTGCCGAACTTGGACCTAAAGCCTTGGTAGATGTAGTCAATGACTTCGAAAGTTATTCTCCTACGAAGCAAGATGATACACAGGCAACCTACGCCAAGAAGCTGTCTAAAGAAGAAGCCTTAATTGATTGGTCTGATGACGCCGAACAGATTGAACGCAATATTCGAGCGTTTAATCCATGGCCCGTAGCTTGGATGCAGGTTGAAGACCAAAATGTAAAAGTGTGGGCTGCCAATGTGGTTACCCTCCCTAATAAAACTTCTCCCGGAACTATCGTTAGCGCGAATAAAGAAGGTATTACTGTTGCTACTGGACGGGACGCGCTTTGTATTACATTGCTTCAGATCCCTGGTAAGAAAGCGCTCCCTGCCTCTGACGTAATCAATGCTCGCAAAGCTTGGTTTGAAGTAGGTCGTTGTCTGACACAAACGGATTAAACGTGAAACCACTACCTCTACCGAAACAAAAAAACTTACGTGCCGATTGTGCGTGGGTTATCTATCAAATCTTAGAGCAAGGTAAATCATCTCGAGAGTGTTTAGAGCGCGTTCAACGCAGGCACAATGCAAGAGATAATGCATGGTTACAGGAAATGTCGCTGGGAGTAATGCGTCGTCTTCCAATACTGCAGCATTGGCTCAGAACCCTGCTCGATAGACCTTTAAAGGGTAACAAAAAAGTCGTTGAGCATTTGATTCTTCTTGGCCTCTATCAGCTTAATTTTTCTCGAGTAAGCAAGCATGCGGCGGTAGGTGAAACGGTGGCCGCAGCGTCGTATTTAAATGCTTCCGGGCTTAAAGGCTTAGTGAACGCAGTGCTACGTAATTTTCAGCGTGAAGAGCTTGCTTGCAAACCAGTTGATGATGCCATCATTAATAGTGGCCTGCCCAAGTGGCTGTATAAGGCGATAGAAGAGGCCTACGATGCTGATGCAGATCACGTGCGAAATGAAACAAACGCAATGGCCCCTATTTGGCTTCGCGTTAATACGCTTCAAACATCCTTAACAGCTTTCACTGAAGCACTTGATGGCGCCGGGGTTCAATACACGCTGAGCGATCAGCATTCAGACGCGATCATACTTACCAACAGAGAAGACATCACCGCCCTGCCTGGCTTTGAAAAAGGCCACTTTGCAGTACAAGATGGTGCGGCTCAGTTAGCGGCACATTATTTAAAGCCGCAGACAAATGAACGTATTTTAGATTGTTGCGCTGCGCCCGGCGGGAAAACAGGTCATATTGTAGAGCGCGAACCAAACACCGAATATGTATTGGCTTTGGATGCGGATGCCAGCCGTCTTAAACGCGTCGAAGAAAACATGACTCGGCTTAAGCATCAGGTTGATATTAAACAAGGGGACGCTGCTGCCCCTGATTCATGGTGGGACGGTAAGCTGTTCGATAGAATTTTGCTGGACGCACCTTGTTCTGCCACAGGTGTTATTCGTCGCCATCCGGATATTCGCTGGTTACGTAAAGCCAATGATATAGATAATCTCGCGCAGCTGCAGCGCCGTATTTTGGATACTCTGTGGGGGCTACTAAAGCCCGGCGGTACCCTGCTTTATGCTACGTGCTCCATTTTGCCAAAAGAAAACGCAACGCAAATAGCGCAGTTTTTATCAGATACTCCCGATGCAATGTTGTCGCCGATAACGAAAACCGAAACTCCTGAAAAACCTGGTCGCCAAATTAAACCAGGTGAACAACAAATGGATGGTTTCTATTATGCGAGACTGGTAAAGTCGGCAGAATGAGAGCTCAATAGTTGTGCAATATCATAAACGTAAGACCGGCACGAATACGAAGGCAAAATAATAACAATGAAAATCATCATTTTGGGGGCAGGACAAGTAGGTGGCACGCTTGCTGAAAACCTAGTCGGTGAGAATAACGAAATTACCGTTATCGATTCAGACCCTACCATACTGCGTGGACTTCAAGACCGACTTGATCTGCAAGTAGTGACTGGTGTGGGGTCACACCCTGATGTACTGCGTAAAGCCGGCGCAGAAGACGCCGATATGTTGATAGCAGTGACCAACAGTGATGAAAGTAACATGTTGGCCTGCCAGGTAGCTTACAGCTTGTTCAAAACCCCTACCAAGATTGCCCGTGTACGTTCTGAGCAATACATCATCTATCAAGAGCAGCTTTATAAGCAGCAAGATATTCCCGTTGACCATATTATTGCGCCAGAACAACTGGTCACTAAAGCCATCAAACGTCTTATTGACTATCCAGGTGCGCTTCAAGTGGTTGAGTTTGCTGACGGTAAGGCGAGCTTGGTTGCAGTAAAAGCCTACTATGGTGGTTTGTTAGTCGGACACGCTCTATCTGCACTTAAAGACCATATGCCTAACGTAGAAACTCGCGTTGCTGCCATATATAGGCGGGGCCGTCCTATTCGTCCATTAGGAACCACCGTGATAGAGGCTGACGACGAAGTTTTCTTTATTGCAGCGACTAAACATATTCGTGCAGTGATGAGCGAGCTTCAAAAGCTTGAGTCTAGCTATAAGCGAATTATGATTGCAGGCGGTGGATTGATTGGTGCAGGTTTAGCCAAAAAGCTAGAGCATAACCACAATGTAAAGCTGATTGAATATAGCCCAGAGCGGGCGAAGTACCTTTCCGCCAATTTAGATAAAACCATCGTTTTCAGTGGCGATGCCTCTGACCCAGAGCTACTTAGTGAAGAAAACATTGAACAGGTAGACGCTTTCATCGCCGTTACTAACGATGATGAGGCGAATATAATGTCAGCAATGCTGGCAAAACGCATGGGGGCACAAAAAGCCATGGTGCTTATTCAGCGAAGCGCCTATGTAGACTTGGTTCAAGGAGGCGAAATAGATATTGCCTTTTCACCTCAGCAAGCCACCATTTCCGCCCTATTAACCCACGTGCGTCGCGGTGACATTGTTAACGTTTACTCGTTAAGACGCGGCGCCGCTGAGGCCATTGAAGCCATTGCACATGGTGATGAAAATACCTCTAAGGTCGTTGGAAAACAAATCGGTGATATTAAGTTACCACCAGGCACGACCATTGGTGCTATTGTCCGCGACGATCAGGTAATAATCGCGCACAGCGACACAAAAATAGAAGCTAACGACCACATTATCTTGTTCTTAGTTGATAAAAAATACATTGGTGATGTGGAAAAGCTGTTCCAGCCAAGCGCTTTTTTCTTTGGCTAGTGCAGTGCATAAGGAAGTGAATTCAACACGCGGATTAATACTAATAACAGTGTTATTAGAGGCGGTAAAATAGCGGTAAAACAAATTTTACGGCACGCACAAAAAGGCGCTACTCATCGCCCTTTCTCTTAACTTGGATGCGCTATGAACTTTCAAATTAACTACGCCAAAACGTAGGTGAAAACAGCACCAGAAGCGAGAACACTTCCAATCGTCCAAATACCATAGCTGTTACCAGGATCCATTTACCAGCATCGCTAACATCAGCATAATTCGCAGCGACACTGCCAAGTCCTGGACCTAAGTTGTTCAACATTGCAGCTGTTGCGGTAAACGCGCTTAGATTGTCGAGACCAGTGGCAATCAAACCAATCATGATTATCACAAAGACCACAGCATAAGCCGAGAAAAACCCCCACACAGCCTCCACGACTCTATCAGGCATCGCTCGGTCACCGAGCTTTACGCTGTAAACGGCTTTAGGATGAATGAGCCTGTCAACTTCTCGCTTACCTTGTAAGAAAAGTAAGCACACCCGTACGACTTTTAAACCGCCACCCGTTGAGCTTGCGCACCCACCAATAAAGCTAGAAAAAATAAGCATGATGGGTAGAAACGTTGGCCACACAGAGAAATCTGTTGTTGCAAAACCTGCCGTGGTGCTGATTGACACCGCTTGAATCATAGCTTGGTCGAGAGCTTGCTCCGCTGAACTATAGTAGCCTGAAAGCGTAAGCACTAAAAAGCAAATGCCGATAAGCGACGCTTGAATAATAAAGAACGCTTTAAATTCAGGATCTTTAAAGTAACCTTTTATTGACCGTGAGCTCACCGCTGCATAATGGAGCGAAAAGTTAAGCGCTGCGATAAGTAAAAAGACCGTACAGACTACATTTACTACAGGGCTGTTAAAATAACCCAAGCTGGCGTCATGATTTGAAAAACCACCAATAGCGACAGTGGAAAAGGCGTGGCAAATAGAGTCAAAAACACTCATCCCTGCTAGCCAATATGCACCAGCACATGCAATAGTGATTGAGAGATAAATGTACCATAAATGCTTTGCTGTATCGGCTATGCGTGGTGTCATCTTATTGTCTTTCACAGGGCCCGGCGTTTCAGCTCGGTAGAGCTGCATGCCCCCCACACCTAAGATAGGCAGAATTGCTACGGCAAGTACGATGATACCCATACCACCTAGCCATTGTAGCTGCTGGCGGTAAAATTGTACTGAGTGCGGCAGAAAGTCTATTCCCTCTATAACCGTTGCGCCAGTGGTTGTTAAGCCTGAGAAAGACTCAAAGAAAGCATCGGTTATTGTCATACTTGGTTGTTCTAGCAAAATTAGCGGGATTGCCCCCACACTGGCTAGTACTGTCCAGAAAAGCGCAACGATAAGGAAACCTTCACGGGCCCTTAAATCATTTTTTTGCTGACGATTGGGATACCACAGCGCCATACCGCCAATAACGCACAATATAAATGCGAGGGTGAAAGGAAGACCGCTGCCATCTTGATAAACTAACGACACGATAGCAGGTGGGATCATGGTTACGCTAAAGAGCGCAATCAGTAATCCAAGTATTCGTATAATGGCACGGTAGTGCATTTTTTATTAAGCCTTTGTTCTTATAATGGCGCAATCGTTTCAGTGTGTCTTTGAACAATACCAAAGAGCATCTCACTCCAAGGCCAATGATTCTTTACTATACATTTTTTAGCATGTTATGCCGTTTGAGTTGGATGAATGTTTAAAAACACTATCAGAAACATTCATCTCGCTATAGTTTGAGCTTAAGCGATGGTCGAGAGTATAGAGTTTTGATTATAAGGCGATTATCTATACGGGGAAACCTTTGTCTCCCCTTATCACTTTACTATGCAAATACAGATGGTACAGATATCATTTCATGGCAAGGACGGTACTCACCATTTTACTGATACTCGTATGAGCTTCGCTAATGCTATTTGCCATCATGTATGCTGGTGTTGTAACGAGTTTAGCGTCGTTATCTACCACCACTTCATCAACGGCACAATCGACGTGACAAGCACCTAACGCATTTAAGCCCTCAGCTGTATCTTTATCGCTACCTATCGTCATCTTTGTTTGATTGCCATATACTTTTGCGGCAAGCGCTGGTGCAATACATGCGTATGCAGCGGGCTTTTTCGCTCGAGCAAAGGCTTTACAAACGTTGAGTACGTCTTCATTGAACGCACAGTTTTTGCCGTCTACGGCAAAAGTACACAGGTTCTTTGCAGCACCAAAGCCGCCGGGTAAAATAAGCACGTCAAATGCATTAACATCGCATTCAGCTATAGGTTTTATATTTCCTCTAGCAATACGCGCTGACTCAACTAAAACATTACGTGTTTCACCTTCAGCAACCTCTCCCGTAAGGTGATTAATTACATGTAATTGTTCCACATCAGGTGCGAAGCATTGATAAGAAGCCCCCTCTTGCTCTATGGCTAAAAGCGTTAATACCGCTTCATGCAACTCAGTTCCGTCGAATACGCCACTTCCACTTAAAATCACGGCTACTTGCTTCATATTATTCTCCTAGGCGACATGCCATCTACTTATAAAAAAATTGGCTATTAAACACGCAGTTGCTCAAAAAAAGTTCTTAATAATACGTATATACAATGTTAATGGTTATGTTACATTACTTGGCCAACTTGGTTAAACCAAAAATAAACGTTCACCAAGTTATCCACATAAAATGGAATGTTTAGTAGCAGGTATGCTGTTTTCACACCTTTGTCTCATTCCCTTATTTTTCTTGATTTGAAAGGTGATCTTTAATTTGACAAAGATCATCTGGATCACTGTGTCTTAAACTTTAGATCACAATGTTATCCACAGGCTAATAACGATCCGCCCTCCATCTTAATCTTCCTTCATTATATGGCGATCTAATCAAGGCTGTGGCATCCTTGCGCTCATATTGTATATTGGAAAAACGTCATCTATGCCTGACTCTAAAAAGTCCCCATTTATTCTTGTCGATGGATCGTCATATCTATTTCGCGCCTTTCACGGGCTTCCGCCGCTGACAAACTCAAAAGGTCAAGACACAGGTGCTATTTATGGCGTTGTGAACATGCTTAAAAGCTTGATAAAACAATACAATCCTACCCATATGGCGGTAATTTTTGACGCCAAGGGCAAAACGTTTCGTGATGATATTTATAAAGAGTACAAAGCGAATCGCCCTCCCATGCCGAATGAGCTTAGAAGTCAGATCGAGCCTTTACACACCATCATTAAAGCAATGGGCTTACCTGTCATTGTAGAGTCAGGCGTTGAAGCCGATGACGTGATTGGCACGTTAGCAAAACACGCTACTGAAAAGGGTATAGAAACCCTGATCAGTACGGGTGATAAAGATATGGCACAGTTGGTTAACGAACACGTTACTCTGATCAATACCATGACGAACCAGATTATGGACGTTGAAGGAGTGAATACTAAGTTTGGTATTCCACCGGAACTCGTGATCGATTTTCTAGCCCTTAAGGGTGATAAAGTTGATAACATCCCGGGCGTCCCGGGTGTAGGTGATAAAAGCGCTCAAGCTTTGCTAAACGGTATTGGCGGCATTGACGACATCTATAAGAATTTAGATAAGATTGCCGATCTTTCCTTTCGAGGGAGCAAGTCAATGGCTGCTAAAATGGAAGAGTATGAGGAACAAGCTCGCCTTTCCTATACACTTGCCACTATCAGTGTTGATCTAGACTTAGAGTATGATGTCGAAACGCTGATGCCTTGCCAGGCAGACAACGAACAGCTTCGCGATCTGTTTGCAGAATATGAATTTAAGCGCTGGCATGCCGAAGTGAGTGCACTGGTTGCGGGGGGTGATACATCAAACACCCCAAGTACAGATGCTAGTGATAACGACGACAACGAAGAAGAAAGTGGTTCTTCGCTCTCTGTCGAGATTGATAAGTCAAAATACGAAACCGTACTTGATAAGGACCGCTTTAATGAGTGGGTTGATAAATTAGCGAAAGCCGAATTAATTGCTTTTGATACCGAAACCACCAGCCTGAACTACATGGATGCAGAGATAGTTGGCGTGTCGTTCTGTATTGAAGAAGGCGAAGCTGCTTACGTGCCTGTTGCCCATGATTATCCCGACGCACCAGTACAATTATCAAGAGAATTTGTACTGGATGCCTTGAAGCCTATTTTGGAATCAGACCAAGTAATAAAAGTAGGCCAGCACATTAAATATGATAAGAATGTTTTAGCTAACTACGACATTACGTTAAACGGCATAGGCTTCGACACTATGCTTGAAAGCTATGTACTGAACAGTACTGCACAGCGCCACGATATGGACTCACTCGCCCTCGCCTACCTTGGCCATAAAACGATTCATTTTGAAGAGATTGCAGGCAAAGGTGCTAAACAGCTCACGTTTAACCAAATTAATCTTGATGAAGCTGGGCCTTATGCCGCAGAAGACGCCGATATCACCCTTCGATTACACAATGCAATTTGGAGTAAGTTGAAGGATATTCCTGAGCTTAAAAATCTACTGATAGATGTTGAAGTTCCCCTTGCCTGTGTTCTTTCTCGAATGGAGCAAGAAGGAGTTTTAATTGACAGTCAAAGACTGCGTCAACAAAGCCAAGACCTTGCTACACGTATTGCTGAACTTGAAAACGAGGTGCATGAAGAAGCCGGTGAACCATTTAACCTAGGTTCAACCAAACAGCTTCAGCATGTTCTTTTTGAAAAGATGTCGCTACCTGTAATTAAAAAGACACCTAAAGGCGCGCCGTCCACGTCTGAAGATGTACTACAAGAGCTTGCGCTAGAATACCCACTTCCAAAAAAGATTATGGAATATCGCGGCTTAACAAAACTCAAGAATACCTATACCGATAAGCTACCGAAAATGATCAATCACCGCACAGGTCGAGTGCATACGTCTTATCATCAAGCGGTAACGGCAACAGGGCGCCTTTCATCAACGGATCCTAATTTACAAAACATTCCTATTCGCAATGAAGAAGGTCGTCGCGTACGTCAGGCGTTTGTTCCAAGGGAAGGAAATAAGTTTGTCGCAGCTGACTACTCTCAAATTGAGCTGCGTATTATGGCGCACCTGTCTGGCGATAAAGGTCTTCTAGATGCGTTTGCTAACGGTAAGGATATCCATAAGGCAACGGCTGCTGAAGTATTTGGTGTGCCATTAGAAGACGTGACAACAGAGCAGCGACGCAGTGCAAAAGCGATTAACTTTGGTCTTATTTATGGAATGAGCGCGTTTGGTTTATCGAAACAACTTAATATTCCACGTAATGAAGCACAAAAATACATGGATCTCTACTTTGAACGCTATCCTGGTGTACTTGAATACATGGATTCAACCCGTGAGACCGCAAAAGAAAAAGGCTATGTAGAAACTGTATTTGGTCGTAGGCTTTATTTGCCAGATATTAAAGCAAGTAATGGAGCCCGTAGAAAAGGAGCTGAACGCGCCGCAATCAATGCTCCGATGCAGGGGACAGCAGCAGATATCATTAAGATGGCAATGATTAAGGTAGATGACTGGATAAGAAAAAATGCATCTGACGATGTCACTATGATGATGCAAGTACACGATGAACTGGTTTTTGAAATTAAAGAGGACAAAGTAGATGCTTATGTTTCTACTATTACTTCGCTAATGGAAAGTGCCGCTACGTTAAATGTGCCACTTGTTGTAGAAGCAGGCGTGGGCGAAAACTGGGACGAGGCGCACTAATTCGGTAATTAGATTACAGTTTTAACAGTGAAATGTAAGAATACGCTTCACTATTTGGTAATTTAATTACATAACACCCTTGCCTTTTCTGTGCGTTGTTGTAATATTACGCATGTAGGGTACAGAGGTGAGAAAGCTGTTTTCAAACCTTTGCTTTAACCCCGACAGTTTTGTCGGGGTTTTTTTATGTCTGCAGAAAAGTAATAATTTTTAATTATCAGTGATTTAAAAATTTAAAAATAATTTTTTTAACTTTTTCTGAACTTCTCTATTTCTGGCTACTCTATATCTACGGTTTTTATGTGTTTTCTCTCAGTTTACGCCTCGCACTTCGCGGGGCGTTCTTTTTTCAAACACACGACTTTGTTATCAAGATAGCAAAAGTTATCACTCCCCTTCGCTGTCAGACTCTTCACCACTTTCATTTTTATTTAAACCGAACCATGTATCTAAAATGCGCTCTAGTTCTGGTAAACCATGTTTATTTAGTGACGAGAAGGTTTGTACGGTTACATCGCCCATGAACGCCATTGCGGCCTCACGAGCCATAAGATGCTGTGCTTTTCGCTTGCCGCTTTTTAATTTGTCAGCTTTTGTAAGTAGTGCCAATACTGGTATATCTGACGCTACAGCCCAATGAATAAGGTCTTGGTCTAAATCTTTAAATGGATGACGAATGTCCATCAGCACTACCAAACCTTTAAGCGATTTACGCTTCTGTAAGTACTCGCCCAGTGATGCCTGCCATTTCTTTTTCATTGCCACAGGAACTTTGGCAAAGCCGTAGCCAGGTAAGTCCACTAGACGAAGTTCTTCCTCTAATTCAAATACGTTGATTAATTGGGTTCGACCTGGCGTCTTACTCGTTCTCGCTAAGTTTCTTTGACGAGTAAGGGTATTAAGTGCGCTTGATTTCCCTGCATTAGAACGACCCGCGAAGGCGACTTCAATGCCAGTGTCATTTTTCAAGTGACGAATGTCTGGTGCACTCGTAAAGAATTTTGCTTTGGTGTAGTACGACATCTAGAATAACCTCAACATGCGTCACAACCTTTGGTTTACAGTTATTTAATGAATAAACCAGCTAAAAACCATAGTTTTATCATGGAATAGGTTTTTCTGACGCGTTAAATGTGTAAAATACGCATGATATCACGTATATCACGCGAGCCGTTGGATCCATTTAAGAGATTTATTATGAAAAAACTGTGTTTGTTGGTATGTATGTCTTTAGGTTTAAGCGCGACTGCGATAGCAGAAGGCGATGCCGAGGCAGGAAAAGCGAAATCTGCAGTATGTGCAGCCTGTCATGGCCCTGATGGCAACAGCATGATTGACATGAACCCAAAACTTGCTGGCCAGCATGAGAAGTACATCGTTAAACAATTAACCGAATTTAAGCTAGCCTCTCAAACGGGCGGTGAAGAAGGTCGTAACAACGCTGTTATGAACGGTATGGCTGCTCCTCTTTCAGAACAAGACATGAAAGACTTAGCGGCTTACTTCTCGAGTCAAGAGCCAAAAGCCGGCGAAACACCTGAGCAGTACGTTGAAGCTGGACGTACACTTTACCAAGGCGGCGACGAGTCGAGAGGCGTAACAGCGTGTATCGCATGTCACGGACCGAAAGGTAACGGTATGGGCTTAGCTGGCTTCCCTGATATCAGCGGTCAACACGCAACTTACACAGCCTCACAGCTTAAAGCATTCCGTTCAGGTCAGCGTCATAACGACATGAATGGCATGATGCGTGATATCGCAATGAAATTAACCGATGAAGATATCGAGATTTTATCTAACTATATCGCGGGCTTACACTAAGCGTGACCGTTTTTAAACATTGTTGTTAAAATTTTGTTACCGAAAAAGTTGTATTTTGAAATTATTCGTGTAATCTAACGGCGTAGTTTGTAGGGGCCTTTGAAAACCTACAGGCTAAATAACAAGAATAATAATAAAAATGCAGCATGGAAGACAGGATAAAGAGCCACGAGGGCCAAAAACAACAATACAGCTCTGCTAACAAAAAAAATAAGGGGAGCACAGCTAGGGAAGCCAGATACACATAGATGTGTATAACGGGAGAGGTGTCATTGACACTCATACAATGCAAGGTGATGGTGAAAACCATCACCTTTTTCTTTTTCTAGTACTTCTTAAATTACCCGCTTTTTTATGTCTTGCCCTTTATGTTTAAGCTCTACACCACCGTCTCATTATCACAGTGATAAAAAACGTGACTACCTTCAATGCCACCATTGCAGCTTAGTCTATGTTTCTCCTGATTACTTACCATCTAAAGAGCAGGAAAAACAAGAATATGATCTGCATGAAAATAATTTTGAAGACGAAGGTTACAAAAAGTTTTTAAGAAAGCTTGTGACGCCCTTAACCCCCATTATCAAAGAGTTAAGCAGCGAAGAATTACGAGGATTAGATTTCGGCTGTGGCCCTGCCCCAGTTTTAGCAAGCATGCTAGAAGATGAAGGTATTCAAATGAACACTTACGACCCCTTCTATGCCAATACGCCTCAAGCGCTAGAACAACACTACAACATCATTACGTGTACAGAAGCTATAGAGCACTTTCATACTCCTCATAAGGAATGGGCATTGCTTACCACACTTCTAGCCTCCGAAGGTGTACTTGCCATTATGACAAAACGGGTGATTGATAAAGCGCGCTTTGCTAATTGGCACTATAAGAATGATATAACTCACGTTAGTTTTTTCAGTGTGGCTACCTTCGAGTTTTTAGCGCGTAGAGATGGGTTAGATGTCAGTTTTCCGGAAAACGATGTCGTTTTAATGAGAAAACGCTAGAGCGAAACATCGAATACTTAAACTTGTGTGTATTGATTTTCGACTGCTAACCCAAAGATCAATACGTAGGCACGAATTCGCGCTATAATAGCGTTGTTTTTTCACTCTCTTTGTTATTTGGAAATTATGGCACGTTCAAAGAAATCTCGTAAAGTCGGCTTGATCGGCGTTCGAAAAGATCCTGACTTTAAACCTAGCGAAAACCGCAAATCTGACTCGCCTCGCCCGAAAAAGCACAAAGGCAAGCCTGCTGGTAATCGCCACAATGTTGAACAGAAAAAAGTGACTGGCAAAAAGAGTGCAGAGAATAAAGATCCTCGCCACGGCAGTAAAAAGCCTATTCAGCTCGTTAAATCTGTCACTCCAACACCCGTTCAAAAGAAAAAGTTCGCTACACCAGCACAAGAGTTGGCTGCGCTAGAGGCTGACCAACGCCTATCTGACTTACTCGATAAGCTTGATGACGACAAACCATTGACTCGAGAACAACAGGCTTATGTTGATGAAAAGATGGCCCGTCACCGTATTCTTTGCGATTTACTTGGCATAGTCGAAGAGGACGATGAAGACGATGATATGGATCCGTTTGACGATTTAGACGCTATTAACATTGACGACTTCAAGCATTAATAAGAACGGGAAGAATTCATGCTTTGGGCAGTACTTTCAGGCATAGCACTATTAATTATTGTTGGATTGGGTTTTTATGCAGGTAAGCTGCTGTTCCTTTTGAAACAGCAGAAGGCACGTCAGGAGGCCGCAAGGCAATCTAGGATAGCCAATATCACCGACAGTATTATTGTTATTGCTAAAGCGATGGATCAGCAACAGTGCGATTTATCGGAAGGCGTTATCCGCATAGTGAACTTGCTGAATGCGCTGCCAATTAAAACACCACCAGATTTTAAGGCGCAGTATCCTCAGATTTATGCGCTTTTTGCTGAAATAAGTGGGTTTGCGGTTTTAGAAGAGAGGCAAAAGCTGCCTAAAAGCGAACGTAGAAAGCAGGATGTAGCCCGAGAGCAAATCGAGTCGGAGTACGAGTCAAAAGTGTTAGCAGAGCTTCCTCCTTTGCAAACCTATTGCCAAACACTTATGACAAATAAATAAATCTGTTGGGCACGTATTCTCGTTTTTTGAAAATTGGCCGATGCGCAGACTGCGTGCGGTCAATGTCTTATACCAGTCCGTATAGATAATAGGCAAAACTCTCTCCTTTTATTAACGCTATTGCTCTTCAACGACGTCTGATGAATTGATGTAGCTGATGTCATTTAACAGCGAGCTGGCAAGTTTGCTCATAACAATGGCATTTTACTTCATGATCGTTAACCATACCTACGGCCTGCATAAACGCATAGCAAATCGTTTCACCTACAAAATTAAACCCGCGTTTTTTTAATGCTTTTGACATCGCCTTCGACGCCTGCGTATAGGTTGGCGCTTTCTTGGAATCGCTCCATGCATTGATAACGGTACGTCCCTCAGTGAACTGCCAAATAAATTCACTAAACGGCTGTGTTTCTTCTATGGTAAGAAACCCCTTGGCATTTTTGATAATCGACTCTATTTTCAGCCTATTTCTTATTATCCCACTATCAAGCATAAGCCTATCGACATCGGAAGATCCCATTAAAGCTATTTTTTCAGGGTCAAACTGGTGAAACGCGCGCTCAAAATTCTGCTGTTTTTTTAAGATAGTCAGCCAAGATAAACCGGCCTGTTGACCATCAAGACATAACTTGGCAAAAAGTGCGCGACTGTCCAACTCCGGTACCCCCCATTCGTTATCGTGGTAAACAAGATAGATAGGATCGTTGCTCACCCAGCCACATCGATGTAAAGGTGTTTTTTTGTGTGTTTTCTTTTGGTTTGACATGAATGAAGATTAAATCCTTGCTGTGAACAGGCAATTGGGCTTTATTCGTAACGTTTTTTCACCCTTTACACCTACATACTATGCCTCACAAATTGTATACTATCCCACCTTTATTTTTAGTCAGATAACCAATAAGCAGCGGATGTATGCAGAAATACGATATTAAGACCTTCCAAGGGTTGATCCTTGCGCTTCAAGATTACTGGGCGCGTCAGGGCTGCGTTATTATTCAGCCTCTGGATATGGAAGTGGGTGCAGGTACATTTCACCCTATGACGTTTTTACGTTCTTTGGGTCCAGAGCCAATGAGTAGCGCCTATGTTCAACCATGCCGCCGACCTACTGATGGTCGATACGGCGAAAACCCAAACCGCTTACAGCATTATTATCAGTTCCAAGTAATGCTCAAGCCTTCGCCTGATAACATTCAGGAGTTGTATTTGGGCTCTTTGAAAGAGTTAGGTTTTGATCCGTTAGTTCACGACATTCGCTTTGTTGAAGATAACTGGGAATCGCCAACGCTAGGTGCATGGGGTCTTGGTTGGGAAGTATGGCTAAACGGTATGGAAGTCACTCAGTTTACTTACTTCCAACAAGTAGGTGGGATCGAATGTAAGCCAGTAACCGGTGAAATTACCTACGGTCTTGAGCGACTCGCCATGTACGTGCAAGGCGTAGATAGTATCTATGATTTGGTTTGGACCGACGGCCCTATGGGTAAAGTTACCTATGGTGATGTTTTCCACCAGAACGAAGTTGAGCAGTCGACGTATAACTTCGAACATGCCAACGTTGAAGCCTTGTTTAGAACTTTCGACGAATGCGAAGCAGAAAGCAAAAAGCTGATCGAAAACAACCTACCTTTACCTGCTTACGAGCAAGTAATGAAGGCGTCTCACGCATTTAATTTACTTGATGCCCGTCATGCTATCTCCGTTACCGAGCGTCAGCGCTATATACTTCGTGTTAGAACCTTAGCTAAAGCCTGTGCAGAAAGTTATTACCAAGCGCGTGAAGCATTAGGCTTCCCACTATGTAACAAGGAGGCATAAGCGTGCGTACAGAAAATTGTTTAGTTGAATTAGGTACTGAAGAGTTACCACCGAAAGCGCTAAAATCTTTGGGTGAAGCCTTCGCCACACAGTTTGAATCAGCGCTAACACAAGCAGACCTAGACTTTGGCTCAGTTAGTTGGTTCGCAGCCCCTCGCCGTCTTGCTGTTTATGTTTCAGGCCTTGCCGAAGGTCAAGCCGACAAAGTGGTAGAAAAACGTGGCCCGGCAGTTTCGGCAGCATTTGATGCAGACGGAAATCCTACTAAAGCAGCTCAAGGCTGGGCGCGCGGTAATGGCATTGATGTAGCCGATGCAGAGCGTCTCGTCACTGATAAAGGTGAATGGTTACTTCACAAAGCTCAAGTTCCCGGACAATCAGTTGTTGAGCTACTAGAAGGGCTAATCAACCAGACAGTGAGCAAGCTGCCTATTCCAAAGCCAATGCGTTGGGGTAATTACAATACTCAGTTTATACGCCCTGTTCACACCCTTTGTGTGCTTTACGGTAGCGAAGTGGTTAACGTGTCAGTATTGGGGCTAACAAGCGACCGTGTTGTTCAAGGTCACCGCTTCCATGGCGACGGACGCTTTGAGCTCGATCATGCGGACAACTACGCTTCGGCTCTAGAACAGCAATATGTGCTTGCAGATTTTGAAGCGCGTAAAGATAAAGTACGTCAGCAATTAGAAGACGCAGCGCAAAGCTTGTCGCTTAAACCAGATTATAACGAAGACTTACTTGAAGAGATTGCGTCACTTGTTGAGTGGCCTGTTGTCCTTCAAGCTGGGTTTGATAAAGCTTTCCTAGAAGTGCCAAAAGAAGCCCTTATCTACACAATGAAAGACGACCAGAAATACGTGCCGCTTTTAGATAGTAACGGCGCGCTTTCTAACACTTTCTTGTTTGTTACCAACATTGAAAGTCGCGACCCTTCTCAGGTTGTTTCAGGTAACGAAAAAGTTATCCGCCCTCGCCTAGCAGATGCTGAGTTCTTCTTTAATAGTGATAAAAAGACAACGCTAGAGAGTCGCCTTCAGAGCTTAGAAACCGTGCTGTTCCAAAAGCAGCTTGGTACACTTAAAGAAAAATCTGAGCGTATATCTGCCCTCTCGGCGTTCATTGCTTCGCAAATCGATGCGAATGAAACCCAAGCAGCCCGTGCTGGTCTTCTTGCCAAAACAGACTTAATGTCGAACATGGTGATGGAGTTTCCAGATGTTCAGGGCGTTATGGGCAAATACTATGCGCTGAACGATGGTGAAGAAGCGCCTGTTGCAGAAGCGCTATATGAGCAATACATGCCGCGTTTTGCTGGTGATGCGCTACCTGGTTCAGGTGTTAGCGCATCGGTTGCGCTAGCTGACAAGCTAGATACATTAGTAGGTATCTTTAGTATTGGACAGCTACCGAAAGGTGATAAAGACCCTTTTGCGCTTCGTCGTGCCGCAATCGGTGTTTTACGAATTGTTACTGAGCTATCACTACCGTTAGATCTCGAAACCCTAGTAGGTAAAGCTATCGATGTATATGGCGATAAGTTAACCAATACTGATACCCAAACACAGGTTGTTGATTTTGTACTAGGTCGCTTCACTGCGCTTTTACAAGATCAAGCTATCGCCATTGACGTGATTCAAGCCGTGGCTGCCCGTCGTCCCACCAAGCCAGCTGATTACTTAGCCCGCGTTCATGCCGTAGATAAGTTCAGAGCATTGGATGAAGCTGAAGCACTAGCCGCCGCTAATAAGCGTGTAGCAAACATTCTTGCTAAGCAAAATGTAGAAGTGACAGATACTGTTAATATTGATGAATCACTATTAGTAGAAAATGATGAAAAAGCGCTTTATACCGAGCTAAAAGCGGCACAGAAGGAAGTTCAAAGCGCTGTGCCTACAAAAGACTATACGCGCATATTAACTGCCCTCGCTACGCTGCGTAATGTAATCGATAATTTCTTCGATAACGTAATGGTAATGGCGGATGATGAAGCGGTTAAAAATAACCGACTTGCTTTGCTGTCGCTTTTAAGGCAACTTTTCCTTACTACCGCAGATATTTCAATTCTCGCGAAGTCATAAGTAAGCTAGTAAACGTTATTTCGTCTAGGACTACAAAAGACAAAAGGCCTAGCTTCAATGTTGGGCTTTTTCATAAATGGAGACGCTGTGAAAAAGTTATTAACTATTGCTTCTATGTGCATCGCTCTCTCTGCATGTTCAAGCAGTGGAAGCTTTAAGATCCCAGAGATAGCACCGGATGTCCCTCGCATTCAGTTTGAAAACATGTTTCTTAGAGGTGTATTTAACTGGTGGGAAGCCGATGCGAGCTACAAGTTCAAACGCTCAAGCTCAGGTTGGACTGTTGACGTTGAGCTCATTGCTGACGGCCAACCCTACGACTTTAGATTGTCAGATGCTAAATGGACGCCCTCACAGAGCTGTGGCGGCAAATATAAGGGTCAACCCGTAATGTTAGGCTCTACCGTTTATTTGGTCTGTGAGCAGGGCTCAGAGAACCTGCAATTCACCCCCTCTTCCACGGGAACCTATCGCTTTACGGCAACAGCGGCAAGTGCGGGAGAAGTCGCTTTGGTTGTTTCAAAGTTATAAACCCAATTAAGCTTTGGTAGAAAATTGACATATGCGTGAAAGGTTTCGTTTAAATAACCTTTCACGCGTTAAACGTGAGTGCTTAGAAAAATTCCATTTCAAGCTCGGCTAGTGCCATTACATCGTTATCGTTCTCAACGAAATATAAATCATATTTCACATCATCTAAGAAGACCTGCAAATAGTCGTCATAGCCCATAACTTCATCACCATACAATGCCATTATTTCTGAGCTAGGCTGTCCGCTATAATATTTCCCAAACTTCCAGTCTTGCAACTTTTCCTTATTTCTAAACACACTTTCATAAACAGAAAGTTTACTTAATTTTCCATAACTAAAGTTCAGTACAAGATTGTTACTATAAACTTGAATCACGTCGCCATTATCGGCATAAGCGTCATACACTGGCTGAAAGCCTTGTTCATTTAAACGCTCTAGAGTTATTGGTTCATCAGTTTTTCTTTGATTTTCAATAAACGTAATAACATTGCCGTATTCAGTAGCTGTCTCGCTTTTTCCGCTTGAATTTTTGATGAAGTCAATGTCTGTGTATCCATACTCAAAACCATTAACTAGCCGCTTCTTTTCACCGTTAATAATTTTCACATCTATTACGACGTCTAAGTGCACGCCATCTAGTTCTTCCAGAGACATTCGGTATGTGTTATTTTTTACTTGGTTTCCATTAGGCAGCTGTTTAAGTAGCTTTGCTTTACTTGTTTCATAGCCCACTTTTCCCTCTATTAGCCAGTCACTATTAAACCGATTATCAAAAGCAATAAGATTAGTAAGTGTTGTCGATACCCAGTGATTTTCAGTAGTAATTTTTTTGACTACGCCGTTTTGAGTCACAACCCAAAGATTTCTTCCATAAGAATAAAGCACTGTATTTTCGTCAGCACTATATGTTGACGTTGGTATGCCGAGGATTTTCAACATTTTTCCAGTGGTCTGATTTATCGCTAAGCCAAACACGCCGTTTTCAAGAGAAATGCTATTGTTTTGTAACGCAGGCTGGGACTTATTGATACTTGGTGTACGAGATATAGAAAACTTAATTTCCTCTTCAATGACTAGTAAGGTTTCGTTGGTTTTACCTTTTGCCTTAATCACCGTTTTATTTTCATTATCAACAATTTCGTATTTAGTTTGACCTAAAGCAGTGTCTATTCGAAGCGTGAGCACAATTACGCAGATTAACGCAATTACTGGTACTTTCATTAGAATTCCTTTTTATTTGAGTATCGTTTTTAACGCCTAAGTGCTACCTCAGCATCATGGCTCCTATATTGTTCGCCAACCGCATTGATTTCGTCTCTGTATTCCCTTGCGTTTTCAGGGTGCCTTAACAACTCTGAAAGGCGCACTTCTACATTAGCGATCATTTTCCTTAAAGCATAATGCTCAAGTTCGTCTACTTGCCCCAGGAAAATAGCGATATCCTGTAAATGAGATAAACAGCAAGTGGTAATATCAACGCTGTACTGCTTAGCTAAGAACTTCACCATTCCATCGCTCGTCGCGCTGCTATTACTGCTCAATGGCTGCAATGGCATATCTGCAATATTTTTTTTAAACGTCACCGTAGTGTCTACAGAAAGGTTGAGCAACTTAACTGCTTCTAATCCTGCATTGCTAACATAGTTACCTATTCGATTATTGAGAGCGGTTAAGCTCTCGCTTTGTAAGTCAATTTTTGAATCGATATATACTTGCTTAGCGTGAAGTGCAATTTCGCTTGCATAAGAAATGTGGTTTAAATCTTCTAGAAAAACACCGCTGATTTTGGTGTCAAGAATGGTGTTTGCTTTGTTTATGAGCGCCGACTGTGCTTTTTGTGCTTCTGAAAATCGAATTTGAGATTCTGTTTTTCCTGCTTGCTTTGAGCAGCCTATTAACAAAAACACAAGTAAAAAGGTAAGAATTGAACGCCCTGTCATAAATCTATCCCTGTCGAATTTAGCAAATATTAGTATACGCCGTCATTCTGTAAATTAAGATTAATACAAATCTTAAACTTTTGTCACTTCTTATCTCTTAATTTGAGCATATTTCTGGATACAAAAAAGCGACTCTCTCGAGTCGCCTTTATAAGTACATGAACCTCAAATAGGTTTACACGTCCAAGTTTTCTACTTTAAGCGCATTGGCTTCGATAAACTCTCTGCGAGGTTCAACTTGATCGCCCATCAATGTTGTGAACAACTGGTCACAACCAATGGCGTCTTCGATTGTCACCTGAAGCATACGACGGCCTTCAGGATCCATCGTCGTCTCCCATAGCTGTTCTGGGTTCATTTCACCTAACCCTTTATAGCGTTGAATATACTGACCACGTTTTGCTTCGTTCATTAACCAATCAAGTGCTTCTTTAAACGACTCGACAGGCTGCTTGCGTTCACCACGTTGAATGTAAGCATCGACACCCATCATATCGTTAATCGCCAAGTTAAGCGCTTTAAGGCGTTGATATTCTGACGACTCGATAAACTCATGATCGATATTATATTCATAATCAATACCGTGCATGCGCATGATTATCGTAATGTAGTATTCGCTTAGTTCAGCGTCATTACGAATTTCATAGCGATATGTTGCACCGTCATTTTCACGCTCTGTAAGCTGTTCAACAAAGTGTTTAGCAACATGCTCCAGTGCGCTTTGGTCTTTAAGGTCTTCTAAGTTAAGGGTTGGCGTGTAGAGCATTCTGTAAAGAATAGATGAAGGCATTAAACGCTTCATACGATTTATCATCTTCTCTGCAGACTGATACTGTTTAACAAGATTTTCTAAGCCAACACCGCTAATACCTGGGTCATCATCGCTAGTATGCAATGATGCACCGTCGATAGCGATTGAAGTAAGGTAATTTGTTAAGGCATCGTCATCTTTAAGATATTGCTCTTGCTTGCCTTTCTTTACTTTATATAGCGGTGGCTGTGCAATGTATACATATCCACGCTCGATGATTTCAGGCATTTGACGATAGAAGAACGTTAGTAGAAGCGTACGAATGTGAGACCCATCCACGTCAGCATCGGTCATGATAATGATGCTGTGATAGCGCAGTTTATCAGGGTTATATTCGTCACGCCCAATACCACAACCTAGTGCCGTGATAAGCGTTGCAACTTCTTGTGAAGAAAGCATCTTGTCGAAACGCGCTTTTTCAACGTTCAAGATTTTACCTTTAAGTGGCAAAATTGCTTGGTTCTTACGGTTACGACCTTGCTTTGCAGAGCCGCCCGCAGAGTCACCCTCCACTATGTAAAGTTCACTTAATGCAGGGTCTTTTTCCTGACAGTCGGCTAATTTTCCAGGTAAACCTGCTAAATCTAGAGCGCCTTTACGGCGAGTCATTTCACGCGCTTTTCGAGCAGCTTCACGAGCACGTGCTGCATCTATAATTTTGCCCGCAATTATTTTACTCTCAGCAGGGTTTTCTAATAGAAACTCTGCCAGTTTTTCATTCATTGCGGATTCAACCGCTGGGCGAACTTCAGAAGAAACCAGCTTATCTTTGGTCTGTGAACTGAATTTAGGATCTGGAACTTTTACCGAAACAACTGCTGTTAGCCCCTCTCGAGCGTCGTCACCGCTTGCGTTCGTTTTCGCTTTTTTATTCAGCCCTTCTTTTTCCATGTAGTTATTTAACGTACGTGTTAATGCACCACGGAAGCCAGCTAGGTGAGTGCCACCATCTCGCTGTGGAATATTGTTTGTGAAACAGAATACATTTTCTTGGAAGCTGTCATTCCACTGCATTGCAACTTCTACTGCAATACCGTCTTCTTGCTCACTGCTAAAGTGAAATACCTTTTGATGGACTGGTGTTTTTTTCTCGTTCAAGTACTCAACGAATGCTTTAATACCGCCTTCATACATGAAGTGATCTTCTTTGCCATCGCGTTCGTCTTTTAAGCGAATAGACACACCCGAGTTAAGAAACGATAGCTCGCGAAGACGCTTTGCCAAAATATCATAGTGATACAGCGTATCTGTAAAGGTGTCAGAACTAGGCCAAAAACGGATCATTGTGCCCGTTTTATCACTGTCGCCAGTTACCGCTAGTGGAGCCTGAGGCACGCCATGAGCATATTCTTGCTCGTGTGCTTTTCCACCGCGACGAATTCGTAATTTCAATCGGCTAGACAGTGCGTTTACAACCGACACACCTACACCATGAAGACCACCAGACACTTTATAGGAATTGTCGTCGAACTTACCGCCTGCGTGTAGAACGGTCATAATAACTTCTGCAGCAGACACCCCTTCTTCAGGGTGCAGTTCTGTTGGTATGCCTCGACCATCGTCAGACACAGAAACTGAACCATCACTGTGAATGAGCACAGTAATTTCAGAACAGTGTCCAGCCAGTGCTTCATCGATAGAGTTATCGACCACCTCAAAAACCATGTGGTGTAACCCGGTACCATCATCGGTATCACCGATATACATACCAGGGCGCTTTCTTACGGCATCCAATCCTTTAAGTACTTTAATACTGGACGAGTCGTAGTTGTTCTCTGCTGACATACTAGCTTTTACTCCTCTTTCACGCTTCCATGTTCCACGTGAAACATTTTCTTTTCGTTATATTTTTGTATAAAAGCGAGTTGCGAGGATTCTATTGCAGTAACGAAAACCTGCGTATCCATTTCGAGCAACCCATCAATAAATTGTTCTCTTTTATCTGCATCTAATTCAGCACCAACATCGTCTAGTAAAAATATACTTTTTCGATTTGTAGCAGAATTAAAAAGCTTAGTTTGGGACATTTGTAGCGCCGCCACAGCCATTCTAAGCTGCCCTCTTGATAAAAGCTCTTGGGCATTAACGCCGTTAACTTTAAGTCTTAAATCGGCTTTATGGGGCCCAGAAGAGGTATGTCCTATTTTACCATCATACTCACGTTTTTTAACCAAGCTTTCTGATAAACACACATCTTTTTCCCATCCTCTATAGTAACTTAATTCGACATCGAAGTTTGGAAGAAATTCACGGGCATATTCTTTAAAGATTGGGGTAAGTCTATCAACGTATTGACGCCTCTTGTCCGTTAGCGCTTCCCCGAGTTGGACGAACTGCGACTCCCAATATTGATTCTCCGCCGCGTCCAAATTAGCCATTTGTTTCAAAAGCGCATTTCTATGTTTTAGAAACTTTGAATACTGATTAGCCAACAATTGAAACTCATGTTCCACGTGGAACAATCCCCAATCTAGAAACCGACGACGCTCCGAAGGAGAGCCGATAATTAAATCTGTGCTTTGAGGTGTGAAAAGCTGAAGCGGCACTAAGCTAACTAAATCAGAAAGCTTGTTTGAATGCGCACCGTTGATACTGCATATAAAAGATTCCGTGCGACCTCGCTTAATACCCAACTTAAGCGACTTTGTTTCCTCTGTTTTACAAGAGGCAAAAACGCTAAAGCTATCTTTATCATTTTGGATTACAGATCCGTGCTTATTTGTTCTAAAGGAACGACCAAAACCAAGATAGTATAGCGCTTCTATCAGCGACGATTTTCCACTGCCATTCGCACCTTTTATAATTGTTAAAAGTGGCGATGGGGAAAAATTGACAGAAGATAGATTACGAAATTGTGTAATCTGGACACGGTCCAGTTTCATGAGGTCACACTGAAAATAAAAAGAAGCGATAAACATTTGTTGTTAATCGCTTCCTGAGATAAGACACTAAACAATATTGAATTTACTAAATAGCCTATGAAATAGCATGCATTTATTTGCCTCTAAAGACGCATCGGCATAATTACATACAAAGCAGCATCATCAGCGTCATCTTCAATCAAAGCACTAGCATTTGAATCAGACAAACTTACTTTCACGCCATCAGACCCTAGTGCATTAAGCACGTCAATAAGGTAGGCAACGTTAAATCCAATCTCTAAATCGTCACCCTGGTACTGAACATCAACAATTTCTTCTGCTTCTTCTTGCTCAGGGTTATTAGCCGTAATTTTAAGTTCGCCTGAAGAAAGATTTAAACGCACGCCCCTAAACTTTTCATTAGACAAAATAGCTGCTCTTGAAAACGCGTCTTTTAAAACCGCTTTACTCGCGATTATTTCTTTATCGCCATTTTGCGGAAGCACACGTCGATAGTCAGGAAATCGCCCATCAACTAACTTTGAGGTAAATATGAAGTCGTTCGAAAAAATACGTAGATGGTTAGCACCAATTTGCACCTTCAGAGATTTATCGTCCTCACCAATGAGGCGTGATATTTCTAACACCCCTTTGCGAGGGATAATAACCTGACGCGATGGAAGCGTGGTTTCGTAATTCAATCGGCAAAGTGCGAGTCGATGTCCGTCTGTAGCAACGGTACGAATAGTGTTTTCTTCAGTCTCGAGCGACATGCCGTTCAGATAGTAACGAACGTCTTGTTGAGCCATTGAGAAACTTGTCGCATCTATTAAACGCTTAAGATCGCTGCACGTTAATTCGAATTCAACTTCGCCTTCCCAATCTTCAAGGTTAGGATAATCATTTGCCGAAAGCGTAGATAGTGTATAGCGACCTCTCCCTGCACGAATAAGTGCTTTGCTACCATCAAGAGAGAAGTGAATATCTGTGCCCTCAGAAATACCACGAATGATATCGAATAACTTTTTCGCAGGGACAGTAATTTCCCCTTCGGTAAACTCACCTTCTAGTTTTACACTAGAAATTAGTTCGACCTCTAAATCTGTACCCGTAAGCCAAAGTGCGTCTTCACTTACTTTAATAAGCACATTAGAGAGTATTGGCAACGTATGCCTGCGCTCTACTGCGCCAGACACTAACTGAAGGGGTTGTAAAAATTGTTCACGGCTTATAGTAAATTTCATCGCAGTGCTATCTCGCCTCTAAGGTCGTGTTGTTAGGAAGACAAAGTCCTAATGAGGTTCTTATAGTCTTCTTTTATATCATGACTTTCTTCTCTTAGCTGCTGTATTTTTCTACATGCGTGTAAAACCGTTGTGTGGTCTCGCCCACCAAATGCATTTCCAAGTTCAGGAAGGCTGTGGTTAGTGAGCTCTTTAGCAAGCGCCATAGCGACCTGACGGGGACGCGCTACACTTCGACTACGTCGTTTAGACAAAATATCAGCAACTTTTATCTTATAATAATCTGCGACTGTTTTCTGAATATTATCAACCGTAACCAATTTTTCCTGCAAAGCGAGAAGATCTCTTAATGCTTCGCGCACAAAATCTATAGTGATAGGACGACCGGTAAAGTTAGCGTTAGCAATAACACGGTTCAATGCACCCTCAAGCTCACGTACATTTGAACGCAAACGTTTAGCGATAAAAAATGCCACTTCATTGGGTAAGTGAATGCGGTTTTCGGCAGCCTTGCGCATTAAAATAGCCACTCGCGTCTCAAGCTCAGGCGGCTCAATAGCAATTGTTAAACCCCAACCAAAGCGCGATTTTAATCGGTCTTCTACCCCATCAATCTCTTTAGGATATCTATCAGAGGTAAGAATAATTTGTTGGTTACCCTCTAAAAGTGCATTAAAGGTATGAAAGAACTCTTCTTGTGAACGCTCTTTATTAGCGAAGAATTGAATATCATCGATAAGTAACGCATCAACACTGCGATAGAAACGCTTAAAGTCCTCAATGGCGTTATTTTGAAGAGCCTTTACCATGTCCTGCACAAATCGTTCAGAATGCATATATACAATTTTTGCATCGCCATTGTTTGCAACAATACCGTTACCCACCGCATGCAAAAGGTGAGTCTTACCTAAACCCGTACCACCATATATAAACAACGGGTTATAAGAACCGCCAGGATTGTTTGCTACCTGAGTAGCCGCCGCACGAGCAAGTTGGTTAGATTTACCTTCAACAAAGTTGTCGAACTGATAAGTCGGGTTTATGTTGCTCTTATGTTTCATTGCCTCTGGGATCGGGAC